>JADJCS010000023.1 GCA_016703105.1 Flavobacteriales bacterium | reverse complement strand
ATCGCGGAGATAAAACATGGTGCCTGTTGAGGCTCGGCCAGGAACTGTCAGACTGGGTTTACGGCAAGGACGCGGTGTTGGACGAGGTCGGCTTCCGGGCGAAGGTGAAGGACGGACTGGCGAACATGTTCCGCCGCGACAGCGAGATTGCATCTTCAAACGCCTTGTGCGGAAGCTCCAGGACGACCTGCGCGTGGAATTGCCGGACAGCTTTTTGAAAACGCTGGGATCATGGAGACCAGCAAACCGGTTACCACGGACGATGTCGAAACAGGGTACGCGAGCTATTCCACCGGCCTGGAACGCTAGCTGCTCGAGGACCGCATCGTCGAGGGAAAGTACGGGCTGGGGCCAAAGGGGAGGAGTTGGACGCTTCGCGAAACGCTATTCGCGGACCAGTTCGGCCAATTCGGCAGCCCGCGCCCGAAGGAGAGGAACTCCAGCGCATGGCCGGGCGTTTGTTGGGCGACGGCGAGATCAGACCGCTCGCATGCGCAGGAAACTAAGCATCGTGGAACAGAAGCCACTATCCACTTCCGCACCCTGCTCCATCCGAAGGAAAACTGGTGACCTATGATGAGTTTCGTGAACTTGGCGCACCGCGAAGGTACACCTCGGTCACCCTCCACAAACCCCTTCCCCAATCCGCTCCACTGCGCACTGTCAATCCCAGGACGAATTCTCGGTACGCCACCAACTACCGTGGTATCAGCAGCCCCACTCTTGCACTCTTAACCACCCGTGCGTCGATGACCCCGTACATCATCGAGGAGCGGCAGTTGAACGGCGCGGATGGACGTGTTCAGCCGATTTGATGATGGACAGTATCATCTTCCTGGGCACCGCGAACAGCGTGACCAGGTGGCCAATAATATCCGTGCGCGGTTGCTGTTCCTTGCCAAGCGTGGACGCGAAGCGATGTGGACATCCGGATCTATTTGAACAGCCCGGGTGGGGGTGTTTACGCAGGCAACTGGATCTATGACACCATGCAATACATCAATCCGGACGTGGCCACCATTTGCACGGCATGGCCGCGAGCATGGGTGCGGTGCTGCTTTGTTGCCGGCACAAAGGGCAAGCGCAGCGCATTGAAACACTCGCGCGTGATGATCCACCAACCGATGGGCGGGGCCGAGGGCCAGGTGAGCGACATGGAGATCACCATTCGGGAAGTGTTGAAGTTGAAGAAGGAACTGTACGATATCATCAGTACGCACAGCGGTCAGCCGATCGAGCGTGTGGAGAAGGACGGCGATCGTGACTACTGGATGATCGCCGAGGAGGCCAAGGCCTACGGCATGATCGATGAACTGCTGTTGAAGAACAACAAGTAACCCGGGCTTTCACGCCCGTTCCATCGGGTTAACACCCTGATCACTCAAACAATGGCCGAAGGCCGTGGACCACCGCCCGGCCTTCGGTGTATCTGCGCGGAATTCGGCGGTGACGCCTCGTTGATCGCACCATGGAAAAGAAAGAGATCAGTGTTCGTTCTGCGGCCGCGATAAGCAGGACACCAACGTCTGATCGCCGGCATCACCGGCCACATCTGTGATAGCTGCATCGCGCAGGCGCAAGGAACATCATCAGCGAGGAACTGAGCCAACGCTCGCGCACGGAGATCGAAGGCAGCCTCATCATGCAGCGGCCATCGGACATCAAGCGGTATCTGGACGACGGTGATCGGGCAGGAGGAGGCGAAGAAGGTGCTGAGCGTGGCTGTATACAACCACTACAAGCGCCTGCTACAGAAGCCGATCAACACCACGGACGACGTGGAGATCGAGAAGAGCAATATCATTCTGGTGGGCGAGACGGGCACCGGCAAAACGTTGCTGGCCCGCACGATCGCCAAGATGCTCAATGTCCCGTTCTGCATCGCGGATGCCACGGTCCTTACGGAAAGCGGGTTATGTGGGCGAGGATGTGGAGGCATCTTGAGCCGTTTGCTACAGTCCGCTGATTATGATGTTAGCAAGGCCGAGCGGGGCATCGTCTTCATCGACGATCGACAAGATCAGCCGCAAAAGCGACACCCCGAGCATCACCCGGGACGTGAGCGGTGAAGGGGTACAACAAGCCTTGCTGAAACTGCTGGAAGGCAGCGTGGTGAACGTGCCTCCACAAGGGGGGCGGAAACATCCCGAGCAGAAGTTGATCCAGGTGGACACGAAGAACATCCTGTTCATCTGCGGCGGTGCGTTCGACGGCATTCAGAAGATCATTGCCCGCCGGGTGAAGAGCACGGCCGTGGGCTACAGTGCCAGCAAGGAGAGCGCCCGGATCAACGACGAGCATCTACTTCAGTACGTGGGACCTACGGACCTTCGTAGCTATGGGCTCATTCCCGAGCTCATCGGCCGGTTCCCGGTACTCACCTATCTCGATCCGCTCGATAAGGAAAGTCTCCGGCGCATTCTCACCGAACCGAAGAACGCGCTCGTGAAGCAGTATGTGAAGCTGTTCGAGATGGATAAGGTGAAACTCACGCTGGATAAGAAGGTGCTCGATTTCATCGTGGAACGAGCCATTGACTACAAGCTGGGCGCGCGCGGCCTTCGCAGCATCTGTGAGGCCATCATGACCGATGCGATGTACGAAATGCCTAGCTCCTCCGAACGCCCGACCGAGTTGCGCATAACATTGAGCTATGCCCGTGAGAAGTTCGATCGCTCACGCATGAGCCAGTTGAAAGTGGCGTGATCCCCGCAGTCGCTTAGTGTGTGACAAGGGCCTCTCTCAGATGTGGATGATGCCGTCGAGCGGCACGGGTTCACACCTAAATTCGCGGTCCCAACCCGAACCATGATGCGCTCTCTTCTCGCTCTTGCCGTCGCCCTTCCGATCATCAGTGCCGCTCAGGACCTGCCCCAGCCCAGCCCCAGGGGTCAGGTGGAACAAGTGGTGGGTCTCACCAACGTGAAGGTGGACTACAGCCGTCCCAGCGCAAAAGGCAGGAAGATCTTTGGCGACCTCGTCCCCTTCGGCCAGCTCTGGCGCACTGGTGCGAACATGTGTACCACCATCGAACTGAGTGGACCTGTCGTTGTGTCGGGCAAGTCGGTGGCCAAAGGCAAGTACAGCCTGTTCACCATTCCGAACGAAAAGGAGTGGACCGTCATTTTGAACAGTGACACCACACTAGGGGGGACTGACGGTTACGATGAGGCCAAGGATGTGGCACGCTTCGTCACACCCGTAGTTGCGGCGGAATGGACCGAGACCTTCACCATCGACCTCGATGAGGTGAAGGATGACAAAGCCGTGTGGATCTCCGTTGGGAGAATAGCCGTGCCAGTTTCACGGTCCATGCCGACGCGAGCGAGCAAGCCCTGGCCAACATCAAAGAGGCCATGGGCAAGAGCGAGATCAAGGCGGGGACCTACGGCCGCTGCGCCCGCTATTGCGTGGACAGGGGGGTTATGCTACCGGAGGCCCTGGCATGGGCGGAGAAGTCCGTTAGTATGGAGAAGAAGTACTGGACGCTCCATACGCTCGCACTGTGCCAGGCTGCGAACGGCAAATACAAAGAGGCGGTGGCGACAGCCAATGAGAGCATGGCTTTGGCCCAAGCGGAGAGCGACGCCAGCTACGTGGGTATGAACAAGACCCGCATCGAGGAACCCCTGCGCCTGTCCGTGGTTCATACCGACCCCCAGCTTTCCCCTGCGCGCGGAACCTCGCTGTAACGGTAGCATCAGAGAGACCCCTGAGAGGCATTAGCGCGCGCTAAATACCGGGGAAGATGGGCGCCGATGCATAAGTTCAACACAACGCGGAAGCGATAGGCCGATCGATGTGGCGTCGATGAAAAAACAGGAAGGGCGGGCGGTAGCGCCTTGATCGGTCGAATTTGGATCGGCTCATCTTGAGCCGACGACCTCGGTTCGGTGGATCCTTTCACGAAGCCGACGGTGGAATCGAACGCGAAGGGCCGCACGGTTTCCCGTGCGGCCTCGGTCAAACTACTACGGCGACCGCGATCGGACGATCACCAGACGTTCGGTGCGGGACACTTCGCCATCCAGCACACGGAGGGTGTACACACCTTTCGACAGGTCCGTGAGGTCCAGCGTGGTGCGGCCTTGGAAGCGGGCGCTAACCACCATTTCTCCCAGCAGGTTAAGCACCTCGACCTGGCAAGGCTTCACACTTCCGGTCTCGATCGTCACATTGCCGTTGGAGGGGTTGGGGAATACACGCATTCCTTCCAGTTCGGCGTTCTCGCCCACAGAGATCGTCGGGTCGAGGACCATGCGCAGTGCGAAGGCATTGCCGTTGCCGTACACGCCAGGTACGTTCGTTCCGATCTGGATCGGGAGGTAGATCAAGCTGCCATCGCCCGGCTGCGGAACTGTATTGTCGTCCAGGATGCGGATATGGGTGGCGCCGGTATTGCTGTACAGTGTGGCGGCCGCATAGTAGTCACCCGCAGCCAGTTGGGCCGGTTGGAAGAAGGCTCCACGCAATGTGCCGTTCGTGAGGTCCGTAGCGTTCACGGTGATGTTGCCGCTCTCGGCCAAAGTGTTGCTCACGATCTCAGGGGTCGCGTTGATATCGTCATAGGTGTGGATGGTGAAGACCGCTTGGCCGCCCTCCACGGTACCGGTGGCCAAAGCCGCTTCCAGACCGTAAATGGTGGTGGGTGCGGAGATCCGGAAGAACGTGAACAGCATGAGCCCGTCATCGAGCGAAACAGTGCTGTCTCCGAAGCTGTTCGATCCAGTGGAGGTGAGCACGGGTGTGCCAGGGCTCACGCCGATACCGTCCAGTCCGTAGAGATAGTCGTCCAGTTCAAAGGCGCGGGCCACGGTATCATTGTCCGGATTCCCTTCGTCCACATCCTGGTCGGAAGAGACACGCACATCAACACTGTAAAGGCCCTCGGCGAGCGAACCGGGCAGGGTCACCAGTTCTTCCATGGTGGCGGTGTCGCCGGGAAGCACGCTGGCGAAGGTCTGCGTTGCGCTGAAAGAGGGATTTCCACCCGGGTCCATCACATCGACCGTAAGGACCAGGTTCGTTTGTGGGTTGGCTCCACTATTGCGGGCAGCAGCACCTAGGATGAAGTCGGTAGGAAGCTGGGTGCGCGGGATGCGGCCGAATTCGAAGCCGTCACCAGCATGTGATACATAGGAGCTGATGAGAACGCGCTCATACTGCGGCAAGGGGGCGAGCTGGATATCATCAATGGCCCAGAAATACTCCCATCCACCGAGCCACTCCCATTGCAGGTAAACGGTGGGTTGATTAGCGGCTACCGCGCTGATGTCCAGTTCCACGGTCTGTGGGTTCGCGGACCAGCGCGTGCAGGGAGGCGACGCGGCACCGGTCACCAAGCAGGGGAAGGGAACGTAATCCGTCCAGTTCACCATGTCCGTGCTGACGCGAAGTTTTACGTTGTCAGCCGCATCGTAGTCGAACACACCGATCAAGCTCTGGAAGGAGAGTTGCACGCTGGGCTGCCCCGAGCAATCGATGGCCGTGGAGGTCAACACTGTGTGGTGGTCCGATGCGGGAGCTGCGGCAAGTCCACGGTCAGAGTTGCACCACAGGTAGCCGTTGGCCGGTGTGGTAGCTCCGAAGATGGATGATGGCGTGTAACCGAGGGCGGCCACTCCTACGGCGGCCGGGTCGTTGGACCAGACCCAGAGCACGTTCGGATCACCCATCGGGGTCAGGTCATCCACGTTCGTCCAACCAGCTGGGATAGTGCCGCCGGAAAAATCTTCGGTGTACCAAGGGGTTCCGCGCTCCTCTGCCTGGCTGGCAGCAGGTCGTGGGGCTTGGTAAGCTGCGTTGTCCGCAGCGGAATGCGATTTGGGCAATGCCAGCTGCGGATGGGCTAGCTGCGCCTGGGCCGCCAGCGAACCCAAAGTGAGGGCGAGGGCCGAGGAGTAGAACTTTCTCATGGTTTTCAGGGGTCGTTTGTAGGTTCGATCGAGGTCCGAAGGTAAACCGTTTTTTGACGAGTGGTTCGGGTTGTTGCGAGCAGGGACACCGTGAAGGTTGGAAAGCCCTGTTCCGGGGCCCTCGCTCCTCGGGCAGCGAAGGGTGCATAAAGAGGCGTCCTATTCGATCCGGTGGGTCCGCTTCGTGACGAGCTGCGCTACTTTGCCCACATGACCACCTTTTCATTGCGAGGCAACTTGGTCGACGTTCCAGCGCGCAGGATCGTTCCCGCACAGATCAATATCGTCGACGGACGTATCGTGGACATCGTCGAGTTGAAGGGAGGTGTCGACGGATACTTGCTTCCTGGGTTCGTGGACGCGCATGTCCATGTGGAAAGCAGCATGTTGCTGCCCAGCGAGTTCGCGCGGCTGGCGGTAACGCACGGCACGGTGGCCACGGTGAGCGACCCGCACGAGATCGCCAATGTTCTCGGTGCGACCGGTGTTGAGTTTATGATCGCCAACGGCAAGCAAGTGCCGTTCAAGTTCTTTTTCGGCGTACCGAGCTGCGTGCCGGCAACCGTTTTCGAGACAGCAGGGGCACGTATAACAGCGGATCAAGTCGGGACGCTGCTCGATCGCGAGGATGTGTGGTACTTGAGCGAGGTGATGGACTTTCCCGGCGTGCTCACCGGAGCGGATGAGGTGATGAAGAAGATCGCCCATGCCAGGCGCCTCGGCAAGCCCATTGACGGCCATGCACCGGGCTTGCGGTGCAAGGACGCCGCGCGGTACGCCGCAGCAGGCATCAGCACCGATCACGAGTGCGTGACGCTGGATGAAGCGCTGGACAAGCTCGCGTGCGGCATGCATATCCAGATCCGCGAAGGCAGCGCGGCGAAGAACTTTGATGCATTGCATCCGCTGTTGTCATCGCACCCGGATAGGGTGATGTTCTGCACGGATGACAAACACCCGGACGGACTGGTAGCAGGGCACATCAACGACCTCTGCGCGCGTGCTGTGGCCGCAGGGCACGATCTCTTCAACGTGCTGCGCGCCGCCTGTACCAATACCGTGGCGCACTATCAGCTGCCTGTCGGACAATTGCGCGTAGGGGATCCCGCCGACTTCATCGTGGTCGATGATCTGGTCGGATTCCGCGTGAAGCGGACGTACATCAACGGTGCGCTGTTGGCGGAGAACGGTGAGACGCTCATCGAGAGCGTATCCACGAAGCGGCTCAACAACTTCCACTGCGATCCGCGCCGACCACTCGACTTCCGTACGCCAACAAAGGGCGCGAGCGCTTGGTGATCGAAGCGCTCGACGGACAACTCATCACCAACAAGCTGATGTTGCATGATGTGGTGAGCGATGGCGTGAGCGTCCCCGACCTATCGCACGATATCCTCAAGATCGCCGTGGTGAACCGCTACCGCGAAGCGCCCGTGGCCACGGCTTGGATCAAGAACTTCGGACTGAAGCGTGGTGCCATCGCCAGCAGTGTGGCGCACGACAGCCACAACATCGTCGCCGTGGGCACGAACGATGCCGACCTCTGCGCGGCCGTGAACCTGGTGATCGCGCACCACGGCGGTGTGAGCTTGGCGGATGGCGGAACGCACCGCGTACTGCCGCTGCCGATCGCGGGCATCATGAGCGACGCCGACGCTTACACCGTTGCCGATGCGTACAGCGCCATGGACCGCGCAGTGAAGGAAGACCTCGGCTCCACGCTGGCCGCGCCGTACATGACCTTGTCGTTCATGGCGCTCCTGGTCATCCCACACCTGAAGGTGAGCGACAAGGGACTGTTCGATGCGGATGCCTTCAGCCTGCTGACCTGAGGCCACCGGCCATCAAGGGCTGTAGCAGAAGTGCCAGCACCACCACGATCGCAGGTGCGATCAAGTTGTACCACAAGAAGGCGATCTCGATGCCGGTGAAGTGGATGATGAGGATCGCGGCCTGCGACACCAACGCCGCGATGAACACCGCCGTGCCACCGATGCGCTTCAGGAAGAACGCCACCAGGAAGATCCCCAGGATGGTACCATAGAACAGGGAGCCCAGGATGTTCACCGCCTGGATCAGGTTCTCGAAGAGCGAGAACACCGCCGCGAAGCACAGGGCGAGCACCCCGAACGCAACGGTCGCCCACTTGGTCGCCACCACCTGTTGTTCGCCCGTACCACCGGTCCGGAACACATCCACCACAGCCGTCGTGGCGAGGGCGCTGAGCTGCGAGCTGGTGCTACCCATACCCGCACAGAAGATCATGGCCAACAGCAAGCCGATGATCCCGACCGGCATGTGATCCATGATGAAACTGATGAAAATGTAGTCCTTGTCGTTGGGCTCGGCATCGGGCAGTTGTGCTTTGACCTGCTCGGTGTATTCCCCGCGCAATGACGCGTCACGTTGAAGCGCGACCTGGAGATCGGTCGTCGGCTTTTCTTCACTGGTCCCGCTACGCTTTGCACTCACCCAACTGTTCGCCGCCTCCGCAATGAAAGAAGCGTTCTGTGCGTGCATCGCCGCGATGGCATCGGCGCTCGCATAGTGTCCATGCGGTCCGGTCCCCGCGTTGCGGAAGGCGTCCACGTTCGCTTCGTTCCAATGCACGGGAGCAGGCGTGAAGAGGTAGAACACGAAGACCATCACCCCGATCAACAGGATGAAGAACTGCATCGGGATCTTCACCAGCCCGTTCATGAGCAGACCACTGCGCGCCTGACGAGCCGACCGGCCGCCCAGGTAGCGCTGCACCTGGCTTTGATCCGTGCCGAAGTAGGAGAGTTGCAGGAAGAAGCCCCCGATCAAGCCGCTCCACAACGTGTACTTCTCGTTCGGGTCCCACGATAGGTCGATCACGTTCAACTTGCCCATCGCACCGGCGAGACTCAGACTTTCGCCGAAGCTCAGCGTGTCCTTCAGGTAGTAGAGAATGAGCCCGAAGGCCACGAAAAGCCCGGCGAACATCACGGCCATCTGCTGCTTGTGCGTCACACCTACTGCCTTCGCGCCGCCGGTGGTGGTGTAGAGGATCACCAGCGCGCCGATGAACACACAGGTCCAGCCCAGGGGCCAGTGCAGCACCTTGCTCAGCACGATGCTCGGCGCATAGATGGTGATGCCCGTGGACAGCCCTCGTTGGATGAGGAATAGGATCGCGGTCAGCAGACGTGTGCGATGATCGAAGCGCTTGCCGATGAACTCATAGGCGGTGTAGACGTTCCACTTGTAATAGAGCGGGATGAAGACCCAGCCGATCACCACCATGGCCAAGGGCAGACCGAAATAGAACTGCACGAAGCCCATGCCGTCGAGGAAACCTTGGCCCGGCGTACTCAGGAAAGTGATCGCGCTGGCCTGCGTGGCCATCACGCTCAACGTCACGGCCCACCAGCGGTCTTCGTTGTCGCCGCGCATATAGCGGCTAACGGTATTGGTGCTGCGGGTCCTCCACACACCATATCCCACGATGAAACCGAGGGTGGCGAGAAGGACGGTCCAGTCGAGCCAGTGCATCGATCAGGTCGATTTGCGCGACTGCGGGTCAAGCCCGCAGTGACAACCAGGGTAGGACGAAGAGCGGCGCGAAGCGCGCCGCTCTTCGTCCATGTTGTCTGTCATGCCGTGCCCGACCCGGCATCGCGGCAATGCGCTGTGCACGGTTCCCGCTTGCTGATCAGATTCGCGAACAGCCGATAGGCCCCAGGTATCCCCGCGGGCAACTGCCGGAAGAAGCTGATCCCCGTGTACACGTATCGCCCTTTGCCATAGTCGCAAGCAATGAGGCCGCCGTTGAGCGGTTGCTCGCCGGGATCGTTCCAGGCGATCAGCGGTGTGTAATGCGGATCAAGGCTTCCGCAGAAGTAGAGACCGCGCTCCTGCACCCAGCCGTCGAAGTCGGCGGTGGTGATCTTGTTCGGTGTGTTCAGCAGCGGATGGTCCTTGGCCAGGAAGGTCGGCGGCGCTTCCTCCACGGTCACACGGTCGCGGGTGAGTTTGAAAGGGTAGGGGCCGATGAGCGAATCGGGCAGCACCATATCGCTGGTGCGTGTAGTGTATTGCACCACCACGGTGCCGCCGTTCTCCACGTATTCCATCAAGGTGGGGTTGAAAGCTTTCATCCCTTGGTTGTTGTTGTAGGCGCGAATGCCCACCACGATCGCGTCGTACTTGGTGATGCTCTCCAAAGTGGCGGTGGAGGGCTCGATGACGTCAACGGTCGCGCCCAGTTGTTCGATCGCTTCGGCCACCTCATCACCTGCGCCTTTGATGTAGCCAACATGCGTAGCGCTCACCTTCACATCCAAAGGGATCACCTTCACCTTGGCGGGCGTGTAGTACACCTGGGGCATGATGTGCGGATAGTCGATCTCGTGCAACGTGCGGTCCGACTTTCCTTTCGATCCGGAGAACTCGAACTTCACGGCACCCCCCTTCGCGTTCTCCATTGGGATCAGTTGGAAGGTGAAGCTCTGCCGCGCATTGCGTTTGGGGATGCTCACCAGTTTCAAGTCTTTGGTAGTGGCCCACCCTTCGGGAAGGGTCACGTTGAGTTGACCGCTGAGGCTGTCGGTGAGCGCTTCGACCTCAACTTCTACTTGCTGCGGCCCGCCGCGCGCGATCAGCACATTGGTTTTTGGGATCACCGACGCCACAGGTGTGACGTAGACCGGGCGAATGCGCTCGCCATCAACACGGTCGACCCATTTGTTGTAAACAAACGTGGCATTGCTCCAGCCAGGTGCTGTGGTCGGCACCTTGAAGAAGCACGCAAGTGCGAAAGAAGGTTCGACCACTGGCAGTGTAGATACCTCGGGTGCAACATTGAATAGAAAATCGTGGGGTTTCTCGAGCCAAAATGGTTGAGAAGGAATAGCTACCAGCAATGTGGTTGTTGTATCAAGCAGGGGACGAACACCAACAGGGTGAACCTGTACATCACCGCCAGACTTCTGACCCCAGCTCAGAGACAATTCCGCAGATGTGCGAGGTAGACAGCGCAAATGGATATTCATCGAATCATTCGTGCTATACATCGATTGGGTCGTGAGAGCTTCGGACGAGACGCCGAAGCAGTTCTCTGCAAGCATGTTCAGCTGGAACCCCGACCAGTTTACCCAATGCCAAACGTCGAATGGCACTTCTGCTGCAATATCATCTCTTTCAGTCAGGCCACCTATTGCCTTATAGGACTGTGTTATCTGTTGGATACTATTCTCGGGATGCGCAGGTTCGAATCCCGAAAAAAGTGATGCCAGCATTGGCCCAATGTGCTTTCCTCCCTCGACCCTTCCCCACGTCATATCGATCCCCTCGAAAATGTCCTTGGTCTTCGGCTTATCACCTTTCTCTAAGTGCAGGTACTCCAGCATCTCGCCGCGTGTTTCCGCTGCGCCGAAGCCCTGGCTCTTGTGCATGCTGCGACTTCGTCCTGCGACCTCGGTGTAGCTCAGGCCGAGTAGTGGATCATAGCCACCTACGTCCACGCTGAACCAATCCGGGTCGGTCTTCGCCAACTCGGCGACATCCTTGCGCCACCAGCTGCTTCCATTAAAGAAGAGCCGACGTGGTTGCCACACTTCAAGTCCTTGCTGTAGTTGCTCCGGGAACGCTTTGGGGTCACCGGCCAGATCAAAGGCTTCGGCCGCTAGGATCGCGGAGGCCGTGTGGTGCCCATGCCCCCCGCCGCCATCGGTCGGGAAGCGCGTGATGATCACATCGGGCCGGAACGTGCGGATCACACGCACCACATCGCTCAGCACTTCCTGCTTGCCCCACTTCTCAAAGCTTTCCTCCGCGCTTTTGCTGTAGCCGAAGTCCACCGCGCGGGTGAAGAATTGCTCGCCGCCATCGATGCGTCGCGCCTCCAGCAACTCTTGTGTGCGGATGATCCCTAGCGCATCGCCCAGTTCGGGGCCGATCAGGTTCTGTCCGCCATCACCGCGTGTGAGGCTGAGGTAGCCAGTGCGCACCTTCTTACCGTTGCTCAGCCAGGCGATCAGCCGCGTGTTCTCATCATCCGGGTGCGCGGCGATGTAGAGGACGCTGCCGAGCACATTGAGTTTCTGCATTTTGTGCAGGATCTCAGCGGCGTTGGGTTGTGCGGGCGGACGTTGAGCGAAGGAGAGGGTCGCAAGACCGAGGAGCGCGACGAGGGTAAGTCGTGCGCGAGAGAACGAACTATGCATGCGCCGAAGGTAGAATGCCGGATACCACCCAATAGCTGCAAGCCCCAAGCCCCGAGCTTCAAGCTGGACCAAGCTTGCGGCTTGGAGCTTGGGGCTTGAAGCCCGGGCTTCAACTCTTCGTCCCCTCCCACGCGCTCGTATCCACACCCATCTTCTTCAGACACTTCAACGAGTTCGCTTTCACGTTCTCCGGAGGGTTCATGCTCAGGCTTTTCTTGAAGGCTTTGATCGCGAGGTCGTTCTGGCCGTTCATCATATAGCCTTCGCCTAGGCTGTCATGCACATTGGGATCGTCGGCGTGGCGCTTCGCGTTCAGCTCGAACATCTTCACACCTTCCGCCTTCTTCCCTTGGTTCATTAGCGTGTACGCGTAGGTGTTCAACTGCGCGTTCGTAGCCCCATCGATCATCCCCTTCCGCAGGGTCTCCGCTTCGGCGGTCTTACCCTGCTCCTCCAGCATGGTCGCTTTCAAGGTTTGGTTCTCGAAGTTGGCGCCGCGCGCGATGCTCGCATCCACCCATTTCATCGCTTTCTCCGGTTCCATCTTCTGCTCGTGGCAGTAGTGCGCGGCTTCGTACCATACCTCCCAACCGAAGGACTTCAATCCGTGCAGGTTCTCATCGAGGTAGGCCATCACTGCCTTGTGGATGTCCACGCCGATCTTGATCGGGACCTCGAGTTCCGCCCATCGCAGGGTCAGTGTGGCGCCATTGTTCGTCACATCCGCGAAATCATAGGTCACCTGCTCGGTCTTCGGGCCAGGGTGCGGGGTGACATCGACCCGTAACGCATCCATCTCCTTCTTGTAGAAGAACGATCCCCAGGCGGTGTGGTCCTTGCTGAAGATCACCGTCCAAGCGCTCGTCGTAGGGATCATGTGCAGGCCGTATGTCCCGGCGGGCAGTGCTTTGCCTTCCACGGTGATATCGCCCGTGCACGTGAACGTGGTGTTCTCGTTCGCACCGGCGCGCCAGATCTGATCGTACGGCACCACTTCGCCCCAGATAGCTCGCCCCTTCAGGCTCGGGCGGCTGTAGTTCACCGTCAGGTCCGTAGTGCCGATACGCTGGATGGTGCTAGCCGCCTGGCTTTCGCGCGGCAGATCGAGTTGGGAGTATTGCCCCTTCATGCGGAAGGGGGATGCGCATAGCAGCATAGCGCTGATCACTAGGAGAAGCGGGGTTCGCATGGCAACAGGGTTTGGGGCCCTTAAAGTACCGGGCGATGGCATGTGCGACCCTACGGTATTGACGGACCGTGGGATCTGGGATGGTAAATGTGCCACTGGCCACTAGCCTTTGGCCTCTGGCTTGGCACGGCGATCATCAGGCACCATGAAGGGAACGGATCGGCAAAGGGCCAATGGCACATTCGTGGACCGATCGCATGTTCGTGAAAGCTTATAGCCATGAGGGACTTCAAGAAGCTGAATGTCTGGCAACTCGGCATGGACATCGCCGACCAGTTGTTCGAACTGTTCGATAGCATCCCGTTGTCGCAAGCTGGTTTCAAGATCCGCGACCAGGCGACGGACGCGGCGTGTTCCATTCCATCCAATATCGCCGAGGGGAGTTCCCGCAGAAGCGAAAAGGAGAAATACCGCTACTTGGAGATCGCGCTCGGCTCCGCCTTCGAACTCCAAACACGCCTGCTGATAGTTCAGCGCCGCAAATGGATCTCCCCAGGGGGTATGGACAAGCTGCTTATCGCCGTCGAACAAGAGCAGAAGAAAGTAGCCGCGTTCATGAACACCATGGAACGCTAGCCAGCATATTGCCCACGCCAAGAACGCGGATCTCGAAGCCCCGCCGAGCGGCCATTGGCCAACAGCCAATGGCCAAAGGCGCGTTTAAACCGATTGCTCCTGCAGCACTTTGGCGATCTGCTCTTTGTAACTCCGTCCGCTCACGATGCGTTCGTTGTTGTCCATGGTGAAGATGAACTCGTTGTTGCCACTGTACCGGCTGCTGCGTACGTGCGATTGGTTCACGATGTAGCTGCGATGGATCCGTAGGAAGCGGACCGGGTCCAACTCGGTCTCCACCGCGTTCATCGTCATGCGGTAAAGGAAATGGCGGTCCTTCAATTGCAGGCAGAGGTAATTGCCCTCGGCGCGCATGTAGACGATGCTGTCCACATGCACCTTGTGCTCGCGCCCTTTCTCACGGATCGTGAAGTGCTCGGTGAACTCACTGTTCGCGTGCATGTGCTCCCGCACCAGGTCCATCAGCTTGCCGGTGAGGCGGCTACTGCTGTTCATGTCCATGTGCTTCTTGGCCTTGGTCAACGAGGTGGTGAAACGCTCGTCGTCATAGGGCTTCAGCAGGTAGTCCACGGCGTTCACGTCGAACGCTTTCAGCGCGTACTGGTCATGGGCAGTAACGAAGACGATGAAGGGCATGCGGTCCCGCGGAATGTTCTGCACCACCTCGAAGCCGTTCATCTGGGGCATCTGGATATCGAGGAAGAGCAGGTCCGGGCGGTGTCTGTTCACGGACTCAACGGCTTCTTGGCCGTTGCGGCATTCGCCCACCACCTCGATCTCCGGATCCTGCGCGAGCAGGCGCGCGATGCGGGCACGGGCGTTGGGTTCGTCGTCGACGATGATGGTGCGTATGTGTTTCATGGGACCTGTCCTGTGCTATTGCTGCCGGTGGATCGGAA
Source organism: Flavobacteriales bacterium (assembly GCA_016703105.1). Taxonomy (GTDB): domain Bacteria; phylum Bacteroidota; class Bacteroidia; order Flavobacteriales_F; family PHOS-HE28; genus PHOS-HE28. The sequence goes on along the minus strand of JADJCS010000023.1, from coordinate 10,355 downwards.
AGGAAGGGTGAGGGTTACTTCGAAACCATGTCCGTTGGGGGATACCACTTGCATCTTGGCCTCCTCGCTGTACAACAAGCGCAACCGTTCGCGCACGTTGCGCAGCCCGATCCCAGTGCCGGCCACAGCCCCGAGGACGTCTTTGCAGCCGCGACCGTTGTCCCGCACCGTGATGTTCAGTTGGCCGTTCGTGCGCTCGGCGCTTACACGGATATCAACGCGCTCACTGGTAAGGCCGGGACCATGTTTGATCGCGTTCTCCACCAGAGGCTGGAGGATCATGCTGGGTACCTCCGCGTCAGCGCAAGCCGCGGGCACGTCGTATTCCACATGGAGCCTGTCCTGGAACCGGATCGCCTCGATGCCGAGGTAATGGCCGATGTGCTCGATCTCGCGGGCGAGCGGCACACGGTCGCGCTGCTCCTTGTCGAGGGTGATGCGCAGCAGTTGGCCCAGGCGGCTCAGCACCGTGCGGGCGCCGCTCACGTTCTCGTCCATCAAGGCGCTCACCGTGTTCAGCGTGTTGAAGAGGAAGTGGGGCTGCAGTTGTTTGCGGAGCGCGTTGAGCTGGCTCTTCTGCAGTTCGTTCTGCAGCTTCATCAGTTGCGTCTGCTTCTCGCGCATCATGCGTGCATTGTCGAGCGCGACGATCACACCCATCAGCACACCGTATTCCATGAAGCGGGATAGGATCGCCGGGGGCAGTGCGCTTGTGGCCCAGCTCCGCATCTCCGGATCGCTGAAGTCGAACTCACCTCGCCAGTGCAGCATGGCATAGTAGAGAAAGGAGGTCGTGATCTCGTGGAAGGCCGAAATGCCAAGGGCAAGGGCGACGTGCATCAGCACCACCGGGCCGAGCGGTCGTTCGCTGAAAGGCCAGCGCTTCAAGATCGTATAGACCAATGGGGTCAGCAGGGCCCAGAACAGAAAGTTGAGGTAGGGCACGGGCGCTTCGCGCCACCAGCGGAATTCGCCCATGTCCTTCAACTCGGCATACACGTAGTGGTGCATGTACGCCTGAATGAGGAACAGCGTGGCCATTACCGCCGCACTGATGAGCACGATGCGATAGCTGATCGGGGTCCGCTGGAAGTAGTTCATCTCAATGGAGCCCCTGAACCGTGTGGTCCTCGTGCTCATACGCTCGCCGAGCGCAACGCGAATGAACGGGAGAGAGGAAGTGGTCGATCACCTTGAGGGCCAAGCTATCCGCACCTTCCATCCGTCCCCAAGGGGAACGTGATGAACGGCAGGGGATGGGATGGATAGGGACGAATGGTTGGACGGGCGGCGGATCCTTAAACGAAGAAGACCCTCGAAGGAGGGTCTTCTTGAAAAGTGTAACGCGCGAGGGTCAGCCGAAATAGTAAGTCGTACCGTTCACGGTAACGGATACTGAGCCATCGCATGATCCAGTGCCGAAGTCCACGTAGCGCGTGGGTAGGTCCTGTGGGGTGATCTCCAGCTTGCCGCTCACGATGTACCAGCAGCCGATCTCCACGCGCAGTGCTTGTGTGATGGTCAGCGTGTATGCGAGACCGTGCCGGTTCACCCCGTTCCCGGTCCCGGTGATCAAATACACGTCGTCCCAAGGGGTCATCGTCTCTTCGCCCTGCAACCAGGTGCGCACGCGCTGGGCCTGATGCGTGCTGGTCCAGGCGTTGTTCGGTGCCGTAACGGTACCGTTCACGGTGATGCCGAAGTGCATGTGCCCATCGCCGTCCAGGCCCAAGTTGGTCACTGTCTTCAGGCCTTGGATGTGGTAGTCGTTCACGTAGTAGTTCTGCGGCGTAAGTGTGATCACGGTTCCTTCGGCGCGGTAGGGTCCGGTGAAAGTGACGAGGATCGAGCCGCGGCGTTGGCGGCCGTCGTTGCCGGTGCAGTTCACCGGGCCGAAGTCGATGAGCATGGTGTGGGGCATCACGTTGGTGTCGATCGCGACGGTATCGATGCAACCATCCATCATGCCGCGCAATCCACCGTCCGCAGCGGCGTCATCGGCCTGTTTCAGCACATCGTTGAACATGCCTTCCGCCAGGCTGTTGTCCATGGCGGCGGTGTAGTCGTTGTTCAGCGGGGTCTTGTCCTCCCGTCGGCAACCGGCGAAGGCCAGGGCCGCGAGCGCGATAACGATCACATGGTTCTGTTGCATGGTGGCGAGCTTGGTTCGGGTCTAGGACAGTACAACGGGATCCGGGTTTGATCCGTTCACGGGGGTCCGGGTATTTTCTCCCATCGGAGGAAGGTGAACGCATACCCATGGCGCTCATCCGCGGGGTGTTCCTCGCGCCATACCTCACGCCAAGCCGCTCCCAGCAATGGGAAGCTGGTATCTCCCGGGATCTCGGCATGCACGCGGGTCAGGTACACCCGGTCGACCAGGTCTTTGGAGAAGGCATCGCGGTAGATCTGCCCACCACCGATGAGAAAAGCCTCCTCCTCACCGGCCTTTCGGGCTATTTCCAGGGCCTCTTCCAAGGAACCGGCCACCAGGGCCCCGGGCGCTTCGTAGTCGGCGGCGCGCGTCACGACGACGTTGGTCCGGCCTTTCAGCGGCCGGTATTTGAGGGGAATGCTTTCCCAGTTCTTCCGGCCGGTGATCACATGGTGCCCCATCGTGGTCCGCTGGAAGAATCTCATGTCGTCGGGCAAGTGCCAGGGCAGGTCGCCATCGCGCCCGATCACCTGGTTCTCGCTCACGGCGGCGATGGCGCTGACGATCATACCGAGACAGCCGCCTTGATGTGCGGATGTGGATCGTAGTCCTTCAAGGTGAAATGCTCGAAGCGGAACGCGAAGAGGTCGGTGACCGAAGCATCGATCTCCAGCGTAGGCAGTTTCCTGGGTTCGCGGGTCAACTGCAATTTCGCCTGCTCCAAATGATCGTTGTAGAGGTGTACATCCCCAAAGGTGTGTACGAACTCGCCGGGCTTCAGGCCGCAGACCTGGGCCATCATCAGCGTGAGCAGTGCATAGCTCGCGATGTTGAACGGAACGCCGAGGAAGGTGTCCGCACTACGTTGATAGAGTTGACAGCTGAGTTTCCCATCGGCCACATAGAACTGGAACATGGTGTGACAAGGCGGCAGGGCCATGCGGTCCACGTCGGCTGGGTTCCAAGCGGTCACGATCAAGCGGCGGCTGTCCGGGCTACGCTTGATCATGTCCACCACGTTGGCAATCTGGTCGATGGTGCGGCCATCGGGCGTGTGCCAGCTGCGCCATTGGTAGCCATAGACCGGTCCCAAGTTGCCGTCCGCATCGGCCCACTCGTCCCAGATCTTCACGCCGTTCTCTTGGAGGTACTTGATGTTCGTGTCGCCCGCCAGGAACCAAAGCAGTTCGTGGATGATGCTTTTCAGATGCAGCTTTTTCGTCGTCACCATGGGGAAGCCATCGGCGAGATCGAAACGCATCTGGTAGCCGAAACAGCTCAGCGTGCCGGTGCCAGTGCGGTCGGTCTTGCTCGTGCCGTTGTCAGGATGTGGTGGAGGAGGTCGTGGTATTGCTTCATTGGATTCGGGTGCAAAGTTCGGAAGAGATACGCGGTGCGGGACGGCGTCTCGCCGACGGACCGATCCACTACCCCAGTCCGAAGCCACTGCCGCCGCCTTCGGGCGCTTCTTTCGGGGCGACCCCCACACCCATGGCGTTCAACAGGCGGATCTTCATGCGCTCGTAGTAGCTCTTCCGGTCGATGAAGCTGCCGATGAGGTTCGCCACCATGGCGGCGTACATCAGTTGGAAGATCACGCTGTGGCGATCGGTCATCTCCAACACGAGGATCGCACTGGTGAAGGGCGACCGCGAAACGCCGGTGAGGAAGGGCCGTCATACCGGCGAGCACCAGTACGTTGAGCTCGCCCCGGCTGGTCGAACCATTGGGCGAATCCATCCGCCGACGGCGGCGCCACTGGCCAGGCTGGGCGCAGATGCCGCCTGCACCACCGGCGCTGGAGCTGAAGAGCGGTCCCGGGATCGCGCCACGATGTCCCGCCAGCTGGGATCGCCTGCGCGTCGAACAAGTAGTTCTGCAGGATGCTTGCCACTTCCCAAAGAATAGCTGCCCACGTACTTCACCGTGCAGGCGAAGGCGAGCGCGCAGCCCACGGCGAAAAGGAGTTGGCCCGTGTTGCCCTTCAACATGCGCCGCCATTTGTCCAGTAACAGGATGGCTTTGCAAAAGAGGGCCCCGATCGCCCCGGCGGCCAGGCCGATAACGAGCACCTTATACATGAAGGAGAAACCCACGGTCGCTAACGTCGGATATCCCAGGAAGAGGTAAGGCCCCAACAGCCATTGGGCGGTCATGCCGGCGAGGATCACGGCGGTGAGCACTGCGGTGCGGAACTGCGCGAGATGGGTCTTGGTCAATTCCTCCACCGCGAAGACAATACCGCCCAGCGGTGTGTTGAAGGCCGCGCTGAGCCCAGCAGCGCCGCCGGTCACCAACATCACTTGGCGGCTCACTTTGGGCCAGAAGGGTGGGAGCAATTTGTGCACGATGCGGTACACACTACCGGCTATCTGCAGCGTGGGTCCTTCACGTCCCACCGCGCCACCGCCCAGCACCATGGCCAGGCTGCTGGCGATCTTCACCAGAATGATGCGCACGTTGAGAAAGCGCCAACTGCGGTCCGTCTCCTTCTCATCGGCCACTTCGATGGCCGCCATGAGTTGGGGGATCCCACTACCTCCTGCCAGCGGCGCGAAACGGCGCACCAACCACCAACTCAACACAAAGCAGATCGGCGCGCTCACGAAGATCCAATCGGGATGGAGTTGCAGCAGCCAGAGATGCATATCCTCCACCATGCTGAAGAGCTTGGCATAACCCACGGCGATCAAGGCGGTGAGGACGGCTGCTACCTGGTAGGGCAGGGTAAGGAGGGTGAGCTCCTTCATGCGGCTGTTCATCACTCCGCGACCGATCCACGCGAAGAGCGAGGTTACCCGCTTCTGCAGGCGCTCCACGAGCGTGGTCGTGGGAGGAGGCGAAGGGTCCGGGGCACGCGGCAAAGGTGCCGAGCGTGCAAGGGCCGTGGAAGTGCGGTCGCTGGCGGCTACGAACAAACGCGCATGGACAAGGTGGCGCATCCATCCTGCCTGCTCGATCCGGACCGCGCAAAAGTCCTCGCGGAGAGGCATCGCCCTCACGCCTTCTTCAAGCCTCTCTCCGGATCTTGCCCCGCGTCCTAAGCGACTCAGCGCCTCTGCGGTGCAAGGCATTACTCCTGAAGCCCGAACTGCGACAGATCGAGGATCGTGTAGTTGTACGAGGTGCCCCGATCGAAGGACTTCAGCAGCACATGCGTGGCGTCGCTCCCGAACACAGCGGTCATCGGGCTTGCGGACCTTCTTTGGTCACCTGGCCTTGCCGGTCCAAACGCACGGCCTTCAGCACACCGGGTTCGGGAATGAGGCCCTGCCCTTGTCCACGCCTTCTCCGCCACTGGCAAGAATGCCAGCCAGTCCGCGCGGTATGGCCGAAGAAGCGAATCGATGCCCGTGCCGTGCAGGTTGAAACCGACCCGTCTCGAGGCCTGCCCCGCCGTGGTCAAGTAGGCACGGTCCATGGTGCGTTGCCAGCGGATGGTATCGAGGCGTCGATGAAGCTGGCGCGGGTGGCTCCGCAGAAATGACGGATGGCCACGCGTCGCCCTGCAGGCAGTTGGAAGTCGTTCTCCAGGAAGGTCTCGATCGTGCATGGTGCCGCCATCCCAGGCGGGATCGCCGCCACCACCTCATCGGGCAGCTTGGCGCGTACACTGGCCGGTTTGTTCGGGTCGCCATCGATGGTGCCGAAGCCCGTGAGCTTCACTTTCCGGATGCTCGCGAGGCGTTGATCCACCAAAGGAGTGGTCTTCAACTTCGCGTCCAGTGGGTCGAAGGTGAAGCACCTGCCCGGGATCCCGGTAAGCGCGCCGTAACGCAGCGCGAGGGTCACGCGGCCGTCGTTGCGTTCGCAGATCCGTGCACTGCTCACGAAGTCTTTATCCACCAGCACGTTCTTCAATGTCTTGCCTTGGTCGATGATGGTGCTAAGGGATCTCATGGCACATCTTGTCGCCCATCTTTTCCTGCCCGTCGCAACGGAACGCATAGGACAGGATGAAGCGTTCCCATTGTCCGCCAACGAGATCTCGGAGAACACGGCTGCGGTCGTCGGCGAAGGGGAATTCCAAGGTGGTGCTCCACACTTCGTTCAACTGTGCGTCCATGTACACGCACCAGATCCGCTTGGCGTCCTTGCCGCCATGGCTGTACATGTTCAGCAGGTAATGCTGACCATCGGGGGAGCGCACCAGGCGCTCCTGATGGGCGCTGGTAAGGCCCAGGCTGAAGAGGATGGGATCAGGCTGTGGTCGTCGTCCTAAACTGGTAGCGGCATCCACCGTGTAGGCATTGTCGAAGGATGCTCTTGCGGAAGCCGGTGAGCGCGAGGGCCCCGGTGGTACTGATGGTGCCCACACCGAAGTCGGTGTTTTTTTGGTGCTGCTCACCAGTAAACAGCGCATGCTGCCGTCCTGGATGATCGGGTCACCCCGTTCCATTTCACACCGTCCATAAGCACGTCCTTCAACACCACCTCCTCGGTGGGCTGCAATTGTGCGTCGAGGCGGACCACCTTGTGCGCAGGACCTCCTCCACATAGAGCAAGGCGTCCATCGGTGGGCAGGACACCGTCGACCACGCTGTGCTGTCGCCCAGTGCGTTCTTGAAGGTGCGGGAGAAGGGGGTTTGCCCTGTTCCACACCTGGCTGCTGGGCTGTGCAGAACAGGACAAGAGCGGTCGAGCTGAGAGTGGTCCAGGTGCGCATGGTCAAGGAGTAGGACGCTCAATGTAACGGGCGGTGGCCTCATGTCGGATCTTCGCTCTACGCTCACATCAGCACCCCGGCGATGCTCGCTGAGATAACCCCGCCAGCGTTCCACAGAACAAGGCCTTCAGCCCGAGGCGCGCCAGGTCCGCACGGCGTTCCGGTGCCAGCTCGCCGATACCTCCGATCTGCATACCCACGCTGCTGAAGTTGGCGAAACCACAGATGGCGATGCTGGCGATGAGCAGTCCTTTCTCAGTGATCACCGGCACGCTCTTGTTCGCGAGGTTCTGGGGCCGCGACGAACTCATTGTTCGATAACTTCTGTCCGAGCAAAGTCGCCACGCTGTTCACATCGGCACTTGGCGCCCATGGCCCACGCCATGGGGTAGAAGAACTTGCCGAAGATCCAATTGAGGCTCAGGTGCAGGTCGGGGTTGAAAATATGGCCGATGAGGAGCGACCAGCTTCCATCAGGGCGATCAGCGCGATGAAGCCGATGAGCATGGCGATCACGTTCATGGCGATGCGGAACCCATCGCCCGCGCCATGGCTTATGGCGTCGACCACGTTGATATAGGGGGGCTTCACTTCGAGCTTCACGTTGCCCATGGTCTGGTTGGGCTCGGTCTCGGGCCACACGACCCGGCCATCACCAACGCGCCTCGGGCGGCCATCAAACTCGCGGCGATGAGCTTCTGGGCGAGGTCCAATCCGGCCTGCGCGCCCATACCGACATACACTACGAGAATGCCACCGGCTAAGTGCAGGCAAGACTGCCCGTCATGCTGGCGAGCATAAATCTTCGTCATGCCCGCGAGATAGGGGCGGATCACCTGGCTTCCACTCCTGGCCCACGAAGGCGCTGGCCACGTTGCTCAGGGCTTCGGCCCCGCTCACGCGCATCGCCGAAGTCTGGTGGCGCGGGGGACGTACCTGAACGATGCGCCGCATCAGCCCGACATGATAGAGGATGGCTACTTACACGCAGACCAGAAACGACCGTCGCGGTGATGTTGAACGCGAAAACGAATCCACCGCTGGTGTAAGTGGCGATGGTGCCATCGAACTGCTGCACCGCGATGCCGCCGTGGTTTGAAGGAGCGCACCTTTGCCGCGCGAACTGCTCGACCATGCCATGCCCCAGGAACTGGAAGAAGCGCGTAACGGGCGTGATCTTCAATACCAGCACGGCGATCACGGTCTGGAGCAGGATGCCGCTGACCACAAGGCGCCGGTCAGACGCGCGACGGTTGTTGCTCGCCAGCAAGGCGAGACTGAGGACCACGGCGATGCCGATCAAACCTGTGAAACGCTCCATGCGGTGGATGGGGGTCCGCGCAAAGTAGCCATCCGGGCGACTTTAGCCTTTCCGTCCAAACGCAGCACGTTGCGACGCACCCACCTCGGGAGCAGTATCGCACCTGCCAGTATGTAGGGCAATAGCCGCATCAATCGCCAGACAACGCCAGCGTCGGCGCGAGTCCGAGCGGAATGAACATGCCCAGCAGGTCGTTGAAAAGGAATTCGGCCAAACCACTGCCACCTGGTGTGGGGCTCACAGCATGAGGATGCCCACGATCACCTGCTTCCTGAAGAGCAGCGTATCGAACACCGAGCCGCCGTTGCTAAAGGCGTGCACCAGGCAGTTCGCGATGCTCCACCGGGCTGTCCAGGACGCGAAGGTGGCCAGCAAAGCGCGGGCCACCAATAGTTCCACTTGCGAAGGCGAAGTCCGTTGGAGGCTGCGATCAGCTGGTCGCCCGTAGTGACTGCGGACCGGCGCCAGCGGCGCAGCAGTGGAGCGCTGGAACACACCCACGAGGGCGGGTTACCACGAACGTCGGGTTGATGAACAACGCATAACCCACGAAGAGTTTATGTCAGCATCCCACGTAGACGGTCCAGAAGGCGACGTAGACGCTGCTGCCCCATTACGTGCTGGTGCCGACCTCTGATGCCGCTGAACAGCGCTTCCTGTCCCACCAGCACCACGATCAATGGGCCATCACGGCCAGGAAAATGCCAACCAGGAAACTGGTGAAAGCGATCACCGTGATGCTGCGCCTGGCATCGATGCGGTCGCGGTTCAGGATGAAGATGGCGAAGAGGAAACCACCACCGATAAGACCTGGCGCCAGGGCCGAACTGAATTCCCAAAGCATCACCACCACGAAACCCGCCACCAGTTCAGGTCCCGGTCTGTGAGGTGCCGGATGCGATCATGTACGCATAGTCGCGCACCACCACGGAAAGAAGGGCGAGCCCGCATCCACCACGCTGGCCCAGGTCCAATCCACGCGGTCCGGGTTGCGCCTGTGGCTGCCCCGCGAAGCATCAGGACCAGGAAGTTATCCCCAGGCCGACGATCACCGGAAGGAGCATTCCTTGCCCGCGCTGAAGGAGCGCAGGATCTGGTTGTCATCGAAGCGCATGCGGCGCCAACATAGGTCGAAGCGGACCGGGTTGATGGCGGTCACCACGTTGTGGGTATGGTGGCAAAACCGCATCTTGGCCGGGCAACCGAACTGCCCATGTCCTACGGACTCTTCTCCAGAAAATCTATCGAGCACCTCACCGGCGCGCATGCCGAGAGCCTGAACCCACTGAAACGAACCTCAGGGGCTCCGACCACCCGACCGCCCTGGGTATTGGTGCTATCATCGGTGCGGGCCTTTCGTGCGCATGTCCGCAGCGGCTGCCAACTGTGCCGGTCCGTCCGTGACGATCGGGTACCATTGTGGCTGCATTGGGTTGTGCCTTCGCGGGCCTGTGGCACATGCCGAACTGGCGAGCACGATCCCGGTCGCGGGTAGCGCCTATACGTATACTTACGCGACCATGGGCGAGTTCGTCGCCCGGATCATCGGCTGGGACCCGATCCCGGAATACGCCATCGGGGCGGCCACCGTGGCCATCTGCCCGGAGCGAGTACCTGAAACGTTGCTGGAGTATTTCGGTATGCGCATTCCTATGAATGGTCCCATTCGCCCTTCGAGTCGTTGCACGACGCGAGCGGCGCGGCGACATCGCCACGGGCACGACCAACATACCGGCCATTCCGGGACCTCGCGTCGCTGTCGCTGGTCTCTGATCCGGGTACGAAGGAGAGCGCCATGCTCAACGTGATCATCGTGGTCACCAAAGCGCGGCGACGTCATCCTGGGCGATCCTCTTCGGGTGGTGCAGTTCATCAACCCGGCCAACCACAATTTCTACATATCACCGGCGGCATCGACGTATACTGACCCCTCTGGGCGTGACACATCCGTTCGGCGGCATCATGGGCATCCTGCAGGCGGCGGGCATCGTTTTTCGCGTTCATCGGTTTCGATGCTGTGAGCACCGCGGCACAGGAGGCCAAGAACCCAAAGCGGGCACATTGATCGGCATCCTTGGATCACTGGCGATCTGCACGGTGCTCTATATCCTGTTCTCCCATGTGTTGACGGGTCTCGCTACCGTGGATGATTTCCGCACCCATGGGAAGGAGGCTTCCGTTTCGTGGGCCATCAGTCATTACATGCCGGGGTT
>JADJCS010000022.1 GCA_016703105.1 Flavobacteriales bacterium | reverse complement strand
AGCAGGAGCGGGGCCTTTCAGGGGTAAGGCGCAATGTCAAGTCGTCCAACACTTGAAGCTCCATCTCAACGCCCAAAGTGAACGCTGATGTGTTGCCATTGAAGTGCAACGGTTCAGGAATTGTCATGCGGCAAGGTATCGTTCGCGCGAAGTTCTGCTCCCCCGTGCGCGCTCTCCGTCATTCCCGAAGCTTGATATTGCCGATAAGATCACTGAACGGCGGAACCCTGTTGTTGCCGCCTTCCTCTCCGGCGCGCGATCGCATCGGGCACACAGCGTGCGTGATGAGCGTCGAAGTGATCCGCAGCCGGGTGGTAATGACGGGTTGGTCGGCAGCTTGCGAGGCCCTACCTGGATCCGCATGAACGAGCTCTTCCGCATCTTCAGGGTGGACTTTGAGAAGTTCAGCGCCTGGCAACGGTGCGAACCTGCCGCACCATCACGATTACGAGGAGCTCATTGTCGCAGCACAAGGCAGCTTGGAGCACTTCATCGATTTCCGCACGGAGGTGATGGACGCGCCGTTCGTGAGCTTCGTGACCAAAGGCAAAGTCCACCGCGTGAAACCCACGATGAAGGATGGCGCCTGCGACATGTGGGTGTTGCGCTTCAAGAGCGAGTTCATCCCGGAGACCACCTTCCAGCTCTATTCGTTCTACCACGACAACGCCAACATCCAACTGAAGGAGGCCCGATGCTTCGTACGACTAACGATGCTCTGCGAGATGATCGCCGCCGAAATGGGACAGCAGGAGCCGGACCTTGCCGTGGTGCGTCAGCTGCTCAGCACGCTCTTCACGCTGATCAGCTCCGAACGCCGCAAACTCCATCCGGACGGGACATCGCAACCCGCCACGCACAATGAGACCTTCCGCAACTTCCTGCGGATCCTGGAGGAGAACTTCCGACAGGAGCACGAGGTGGAATTCTACGCCCGCCGCCTTCCGGGCGTGCGCAACCTCAACCTCATCCCCAGAACATCCGCAGCAAAGGCGTGTCGCGCATTCGAGACACGCGCAAATTGGACCCAGGCGAAGAACCTGCTGATCGGCACGGACAAGCCCTGGCGCGACGCCGGACCTGGGGGACTAGGAGGGGCCGCCCCCCCCCCGGGGGTCAAAAAGAAAGAAGACGGGGCGACACCGACCGAGTTCCGGGAAGAGATGCGGAAGCTGGTGGCCTGAGTGCAACCCTTCTACCGATTTGTTCAACCCCACCCTCGCAACACGGGCACCTTTGTCCCATCAAACAACAACAGCCATGACAACAACAGCAACAACAACCAGCACCCGCACGAAATGGGCGGTGGATCCTTCGCACAGCGAGATCGTTTTCAAGGTGAAACACCTGATGATAGCGAATGTGAAGGGCACGTTCCAGAAGTTCAATGCGAGCATCGAAGCCGTTGGAACGGACTTCCACCATGCGAAGGTCCATGCCACGATGGACGCGGCGGGTATCTTCACCAACGATGAGAACCGCGACAAGCACCTGCGCAGCGCCGATTTCTTCGATGCGGAGAAGCACCCGCACCTGGAGTTCAAGGGTACCGCCATGGAACATGTGAGCGGCAGCGACTACAAGTTGACGGGCGACCTCACCATCAAAGGCATCACCAAGCCGGTGACGCTGGACGTGGAGTTCGGGGGCAAGAACACCGACCCCTGGGGCAATGAGAAACTGGCATTCTCGCTCAGCGGAAAGATCCACCGCAAGGAATGGGGCCTCAACTGGAACTCGGCCCTGGAAACAGGTGGGGTGTTGGTGAGCGACGAAGTGCGGATCAGCGCGGAGGTACAGTTCACCAAGCAGGCCTGAGCCGTGGACCGGAAGAAATTCCTTCTTTCGTTAGCAGCACTACCCATAGCAGGAGCAGCCATGAAACTCAGCGGACTACAACGGATCACAGAACCCTTCAAGAGCACGGAGCGCATGCCCGTGCTCTTCCTGGGCCACGGCAGCCCGATGAACGCGATCGAGGAGAACGAGTTCGTGGCCGGCTTCCGCAAGGTGGGCAGCGAGGTGCCGCGCCCGCAGGCGGTCCTGGTGGTCAGTGCGCACTGGGAGACACGCGGCACGCAGGTGACGGCGATGGAACATCCGCAGACCATCCATGATTTCGGTGGCTTTCCCAAGGCGCTGTTCGATGTGCAATACCCGGCGCCGGGAAGTCCGGAACTCGCTGCGGAAACGAAACGATTGGTGAAGAGTGCCGACGTGGTGCTCGATCACCAGTGGGGCCTCGACCATGGCGCTTGGAGCGTGGTGAAGCATCTGTACCCGAAGGCCGATGTGCCCGTGATCCAGATGAGCATCGACTACAGCCTCTCACCGGCGCAACACTACGCACTGGCGAAGGAGATCGCCTCCTTGCGCGACAAAGGCGTGCTCATCATCGGCAGCGGCAACATGGTGCACAACCTGGGCATGGTGGCCTGGGACAAGCTGAACGCCGACTCCTACGGCTACGACTGGGCACTGGAGGCGCGCGAGAAGATGAACCGCTTCATCCTGAACGACGACCACGCCTCCTTGGTGAACTACCAGGCACAGGGTCGTGCGTTCCAACTCGCTATCCCATCAGCCGAGCACTACCTACCGCTGCTCTACACGCTCGCGCTGAAGAATGCGGACGAGCGCGTCACGCTCTTCAACGACAAGCCCCTGGCCGGATCGCTCACCATGACCTCGGTGAAGATCGACAGGGCGTGATGCGATAGGATCACTTGAGGCGGATCAAAGGAGCGTGGTCGCTGGGACCGCCGCATCCACCACCCTACCATCGAGCAGCTTGATGGTGCGCTGTGCGTAGCCTGCATCACGCAAACTGTGGGTTACGATGATGATGGTGGTGCCGGCCTTGTTCAACTCGGTCAACAGGTTCATCACCTCCTCGCCCATCGCGCTGTCCAGGTTACCGGTGGGTTCATCCGCGAGGATGAGCTTGGGGTTGTTCACCACGGCGCGCGCGATGGCCACACGCTGCTGCTGACCACCGCTCAGTTGCTGCGGGAAGTGCTTCGCGCGGTGCGCGATGTTCATGCGCTCCATGGCTGCTTGCGTGCGCTGCTTGCGTTCCGCCTTGCCGAGCCCGGTATAGATAAGGGGGAGTTCGATGTTCTCGGCAACGGTGAGCTCATCAATGAGGTTGAAACTCTGGAACACGAAGCCGATGGTGTTCTTGCGCACTTGAGCACGTTTGCGCTCATTGTAACCGCTCACATCCTCACTGGCAACGAAGTAGCTTCCACTGCTGGGCGAGTCGAGCAGGCCGATGATGTTGAGCAGTGTTGACTTGCCGCAGCCGCTCGGGCCCATGATGGCGACGAACTCGCCTTGGGCGATGTCGATATCAACGGCGTTGAGGGCAGTGGTTTCCACGGTGTCGGTGCGGTAGACCTTCGAGAGGGCGGTGGTTTTAAGCAAGCTCATTGTGTTGCGTGTTGACGGGTTACGTGTTGCGTGTTGGCTGAACCCGCAACACGTAAACGCGTAACACGCAACGTGCGCAGGCTGGTGGGTGCTATTGGATCAAGAGTTCATCCGCATCATTGTATTGCACGTAGCGGCTGGTCACAACGCGGTCACCGGGTTGCAGTCCTTCGAGCACTTCGTACATATCAGGGTTCTGGCGGCCGAGCTTCACATTGCGTTTGGTGGCCGTGCCTTCCGCATCGAGCACGTACACCCATTGCCCGCCGGTATCCTGGAAGAACGGGCCGCGCGGCAACATCACGGCTTGCATGTCCTCGCTCAATTGCAAACGCACTTGGAAGGTCTGCCCGCGACGTATGCCTTCGGGGGCGGCTTCCACGAAACGGAGATCCACATCGAACTCGCCATTGCTCACTTCCGGGTACACCTTGAAGATCTCGATCGCATGTTCCTTGCCCGCATGCGTGAAGGTTCCATTCAGACCGATGCTGATGCGGCTCACATAATGTTCGGGGATGCGCGCACGCACCTTGAATCCATCCAGCACGTCGATCTGTGCGATGCGCTCGCCGCGTTGCTTGGTTTGTCCCAGCTCCACGTTCAGGCCGCTGAGCTGACCATCGATCGGCGCCTTGATAACGAGGTTCTGCAGGTTCTCGCGCAGGAAGGCGAGGTTCTGGTCGATAAGGGCGAGGTTGTTCGTGATCGAGCCGACCTGGCTCATGCGGAAGAGCGAATCGCTGCGCACGTTCGCGGCAACGAGCTTGCGCTTCTCGCGCATGTACTGGAGGTTCTCGCTATTGCCGAGGTAAGTGTTCTGCGCAAGGAGTGAGTCCTTCACCAGGCGGTCATCGATCTTCTGGTCACGCTCCAGCCGCTTCAGGTCCTTGTCGAGGTTCAGCAGGTCATCCTTCAAGCGCGTGGTCTGCTGGTCCATGGCCAGTCGCGTATTGCGCAGGTTGTTCTGCTGGTCGAGCAGCTGCGCCTCGCGGTTGATCGCATCCATGTGCAACTGTGGATTGCTCAATTCGATGATGGCCTCGCCGGCTTTCACCATGTGGCCGTCCTCCACGAAGCGCTTTTTCACCGTGCCGCCCTCCGGTGCGTCCAGGAAGACCGTTTGGATCGGCTGCACCGTTCCCGTTACAGGAATGAACTCACGGAACATCCCCTTCTCCACCGTACCGATCTGGAGCTTGGCCTCTTCCAAGCGCACACGGCTGGTAGAAAAGGAACTGGACCAGAAGGCGATGACGATCAAGCCGATGCCGCCCAGGCAGCCCAGCGCGATCAATCGCTTACGGCGGGCAGGTCGGGTATCAATAGCTCTATCCATGCGTAGGGCAGCTGTTGTCCGAGCAGGCCGTACCCTTCAAAAGGCTTCGGTGAGCAGAGCGGGACCGCGGCAACAGGGGCCCGCAATGTTCTTACGGCGCCACCGCCCAGGAAAGAGATATGTGCGGGCCAGCGATGCCTGTGACGAATGGTTAGGCGGTCGGGCGCACGGGCCAACGGTCGCTCCCCAGCCCTTGCGTGGCTTGCCGGGATCCGAAAACTGTCTACATTCGCTCCGCCCAAAGGCCCCCCTGTGCTTTGGCGAGACCACGGGGGTACAGGCAAGGACCAACAAAACCCAGTCAGTAGAACTCATGAACATTTACGTCGCCAACGTGCCTTACTCAGTGAAGGACCAGGATCTCCACGAGCTTTTTTCCCCGTTCGGAGAAGTGACATCTGCGAAGATCATCATGGACAAAGCCACCAACCGCAGCCGTGGCTTCGGTTTCGTGGAAATGGCCAACGATGATGCCGGACGTGCTGCCATCGAAGGCACCAATGGAAAGAACTTCCACGGCCGGGACCTGGTGGTGAACGAGGCACGCCCTCGCACCGAAGGTGACCGTCCCAGTTTCGGCGGTGGTGGCCGCAGCGGTGGTGGCGATCGCGGTGGATACCGCGGTGGCAATGGCGGTGGTGGTGGAGACCGCGGCGGTGACGATCGTGGCGGCTACCGCAGCGATCGCGGTGGTGGATCGCGTCGCGACGAGTATTAAGCTCAACCCTGAAGATCAAAAGCCCTTCCGCCACCCGGCGGAGGGGCTTTTTTATTCGCTCATCCCCATGGGCGAGATGTGAAAAAATGTTGATCGATCGAACGGCTTCGGCCCGTTGCGCTCGAACGATCATGCCCCCCTCTCGCAACAGGGTACTTTTGCGCCCCATGCACGTTAGCCTCCCAGCAACCCTGCTTTCGCTGGGGCTCCTGATCACCGCACCAATGCTGGCCCAACGTCCGGGCGGTGGGCCTGCCATCGGGAAGGTATACGGCAAAGTGCTGGATGCCGGTACCCGGAAGCCTGCGGAGTTCGCTACGGTAACTCTCTTCGCACAGGGGAAGGACAGCGTGATCACCGGGACGATGGTCCGTCCCAACGGCGATTTCGTCCTGGAACAACTGCCCTTGGGACGTTACCGCCTTCACGTGACCTTTCTCGGATACAAGGAACTGGAGCGGCCGATCGCCCTTACGCGCGAGATGGTGGAAATGGACTTGGGGAACATGCTGCTCGAAACCGACGCCGATGTCCTGCAACAGGTCGAAGTGGTGAAGCACCGCAGCACGAACGTGCTCCAAGTGGACCGCAGGGTTTTCCATGTGGACAAGGACCTGAGCACACGGGGTGGCACCGGCGTGGATGTGATGAAGAATGTGCCCGGCCTGAGCGTGGACCTCGAAGGCAATGTGCAGATGCGTGGCGCAAGCCCGCAGATCCTGGTGGATGGGCGCCCCTCCTCCTTGAGCCTGGAACAGATCCCCGCCGAAGAGATCGAGCGTGTGGAGGTGATCACCAACCCGTCCGTGATCTTCGATGCCAACACCACCGGCGGCATCATCAACGTGGTGCTGAAGAAGGACACCAAGCCCGGCTACAATGGGCAGATCCAGGCGGGGGTCGGCACCAACGACCGCTACCAAGCCGGGCTCAATTTCAACGTGAAGGATGGGCGCTGGGGGATCAACGTGAGCTACAATTTCAACACGGGGAACAATGTGACCGATGGCACCACGGCACGCACCGACCTGAGCCAGGGTATCACCACGGGCTTCTTCGATCAAGCCACCGCGAGCGAAGCGGGCAGACTCATGCACGGCGGGCGCGTGGGTGTTGACCGGCAGGTGAGCAATCGCAGCTCGCTGAGCCTTTCGCAGGGCTTCCGCATACATGACATGAAGGGCGATGATGAGCAGCAGTACACATCGCGCGATGCTGAAGGGAACACTCTTTCCCAAGGCACCCAGCACAACATCTCGAAAAGCCACACCCAGAGCCTGACATCGCAGCTGATGTTCCGCCACAAGGCACCGAAGGAGGGAAAGGAATGGAGCACCGACCTCACCTACAACCGTTGGGACCGGGAAAGCCGGTCCACCTTCGATACGCGTAGTTCGACCGCCGACGGCACGCCGGATCCCGCCACCCCACGCATCCAGGACAACACCGGTGGTTCGTACTTCGACCAGATCACCTGGCAACTGGACTTCGTTGACCCGGTGAGCCCACGCACGAAGTGGGAATATGGACTGAAGAGCAACGTGCGTTTGGACCGCACCTGGTTGGACGTTTTCGTTACCGCACCACCGCTCGGTGAGAGCGTACAGGACAGCGCGCTCACCAACGATTACATGATCACCGACCTGACCAACGCGGTCTACGTGAACTGGTCGCGGAAACTCACTGAACGTTGGAGCTTGCAGGCCGGCCTGCGTTTCGAGCAAACGATGTTCATCACCGAGATCCTCAACAAGGACCAGGAATTCGCATACCGCTACCCCGATGGCACCGACAACCTGCTGAAAGCGCTCTTCCCGGCGATCTATCTCGTGCGGCGCTGGGAGGATGGCCAGCGCGAATTACAGATCAACTTCTCACGAAAGATCAGCCGACCTCGCTTCTGGCAGGTCATGCCGGTGATCATGTTCAGCGACAGCCGGAACGTGCGTATCGGCAATCCCGCATTGGCACCGGAACTGAGCAATTTGGCGGAGGTGAACCACTTGCTACCCTTCCTCAACGGCAAGGCCACGTGGCTCACGAGCGCCTTTGGCCGCTACACCGAAGGAGCGATCACGAGTTATAGCACGCCGCTGGCCAGTGACACGAGCGTTCTGCTCAGCACCTTTGTGAACGGCAGTTACAGCGTCACCGGCGGTTGGGAGAACGTGATCAAGGTGGAACCGGTGAGCGGGCTGCAGGCCACCTTGAGCGGTACCGTGCAATACACGGACGTAGCGCTCAACACGGCCAATGGCGGGGATCGGAACGCGGGCACCAATTGGAACGCGAAATTGCTCATCAACTACCGTTTGCCGAAGGATTGGGGCATCCAGGTGAACGGCGAATACGAGAGCGCCATGATCCAGGCGCAGGGGCGTTCCATCCCGCAGTACGGGGTGGACCTCTCGCTGTCGAAGGACTTCACCAAACGGATCGGCGCGGTGCTCTCCGTCAACGATGTTTTCTTCACCCGCAAGTGGGGCAATATTGTGGAAACGGACCGTCTGTCGCAGGAGAGTTACCGCCGACGGGAGATGCGCTTCGTACGGTTCACGCTCACCTGGAAATTCGGCGAGCAGAACGCTTCCTTGTTCCGTCGAAAACAGCCTGGGCGAGAACCCGGCGGCGGTGAGATGGACTTCTAGAAGGGATCACAGCCCGACCACTTCCCAGCGCGGGCAGCCTGCTACGCCGAGGTGGCTGTAGAAGTCCACGAAGTGCAGCTTGTGGAAGAAGCCCTCGGCATCCTGTACGATGTACACGAGCGAAGGATCGACCACGTAGGTGCCTTCATCGAAGGAATAGACCTTCCAGTCATATCCGATCGTGTTGCGGTGCGTGCTGAAGGGATGGGCCAGGGTATCCGCGAGCTCGATCGAAGCGAAGTCCGCACCGGGGATGCGGCTCACGCGAACATCGGGCGGCGTGAGCACACCGGTAACGAGATAAGGAATGAAGGGGTCGGTGAACTGGTGCGTGTACTGCGTGAACACCAGGTCCCAGGAGCCCGCGGTCGGTTCGATGGTGACGGTTCCCGTGGCAAAGCCGAACATCGTGAACGTGTACTGTGGGTCCTTTACCACCTCGCGCTCCTGCAAGCCGCTGCCGTCCAATGCGGCCGTGAGGAAACGATAGCGTTCGGAGCTCACCTCCAGGAACTGGATCTTCCGCAGGCCCAGGGCCTGGCCAAGACTGTTGAATCCGAGATCGACCACGAACACATCCTGCGTGGATCGCGGATCACCGATCGCGGTGCTGTCCAACGCTCCGCTCGGTGCATCGATCCGTCGTCCGGCGAACATGCCCGTGGTATCGGTGGCGATGGCGATATCCTGCTGACCACTGTTCCAAGCAGTGAGCAAGCGGGATCCGTTGAGCATGACGTGCCATCCGTCAGGGGCACCTTCAAAAGCCAGGTCCCAGGCGGTCTTCACATTCGTGCTCCGCACGGACCGCGTGCCCAGGTCCACCCACACTTGGTCCTGATAGCCAGGTCCCATGCAGGTCTCCACTTCCGCCAAGTCGCCGCGCGGCCGGGCGGGTACGGGTAGCTCCTCCTTCAAGCACGAGGAGAGCGTTCCAGCGAGCGCCATGCACGCGATCATGTTCCGCAGGCCTCCGTTCATCGGTCCTTCCCTTTGATATCCACGTTGAGACGCAGGAACCAGATCCGCCCGGTCATCATGGGCACGCTGCTTCCACCGCTCGTATGCGCACCACCGGTATCGGAAGCGGTGGTGTTCACGTTGCGCACGTCGAAGAGGTTCTTACCGCCCACGGTGATCCCAATGCGCTCCCGCCACAGCGACTTGGTAATGGAGGCATCGGCCATGCTGTACGCCGCGATCGTTCCACGGCCCACGGAACCATCGCTCAAAGCGATGTAGTTCGCGAGCGCACCTTGGTACTTGTAGAACACTTGCGCGGTGAGCCCGCCCTTGGCCCAGGTGTATTGCCCCGAGGCACGGGCCTCATGCGCCCAGAGGTAGTTCTCTGGCTGCTGTTGTGCGAGGTCGTCGCTGCGGCCCGTGAGGTTCCCTCCCACCGTAAAGGACCACCGTGCATCCTCCCAGCCCAGACCCAACGTGCCGCCTGCGGTGTGGTACGTGCCGATGTTGGTATAGGTGTACAGCAACGCATCCACTTGCGTCAACGTGATCAGGTCCTGCACATCGTTGTAGAACCCGCTGATCTCCGCGCGCCAGGAACCCTTCTCTCCGGCCTTGGCCCAGGTGAAAGAGAGGCTGTAGTTGTTCGAGCGTTCGGCGCGTAGCTCCGAGTTCCCCTGGATGTTGTGGTTCACATCCACGAAGAACAGGTGCAGCTCTTTGAGCGAAGGAGCGCGGAACCCTTGGGCGAAGCTGGCGCGCAGCGCCACGTTCCGTACCATGCTCCAGCGCAGGTTGATGGATGGCAGCAAGGGCGCACCATAGACCGTGTTGTACGCATAGCGAAGCGCGGGGCGAAGAGTGAGCTTCTCCACAGGCCGGTATTCCACGCTGGTGTAGAGCGCATAGTCACCGATCACCGGGTCGTCTTTGGCGATACGGCCGCCGGAGCCTGTCTCGTAGTTCAGGTCGGTGCCCAGTTCATAGCGGAACCGGGCACTGTCCCCGGCACTGGCATAGACCCCACGCACGTTGGAAAGCGTGAAGCGCGAAGTGTCCTGCATACTCTCCGAAGGCACCAATTCACCGTCGAGCGTGGTGAGGTCGCGCAGCCAGGTGTTGCGCGTGCGGGCATAGCGGTTGTGGGCGGCGAGCAGGGTCAGCTTGCGTCCACCCCTCCAAAAGCGGTCGGCGAAAAGGGCGTTGTCCGCACGCACGGTGCGGTATCGTTCGTCAAAGGCCGTTTCGCGGTCCGGTGTACGTGGCATGCCGCGGTTGGTGATCACGTCATCGGCATACTCGCCTTTGTAGCCAAGCTGCCAGCGCGCACCGTTCCAGCGGTAGTTGATGCGGGCGGTGTACTGCTCGCGGGGCTTCCATTGTTGGAAGCGTGTGGTATCGGCAGGTGACGGGCCCAGTTCGGGGAGGCCGTGGTCCGTCGGGTTCCAACCGTTGAAGAAGTCGCGGCCTGCGTTCACGTTCAAATGGTGGTGACCCCATCGCTGCGCATAGGTGCCCCAGAGGTTCAGCCGACCGATCTGTTCGGCGTAGGCCGAGAGCTTCACGGTTGGTGCGGATCCCGCAATGCGTTTGGTGATCAAATTGATGGTACCGGCCAACGCATTGCTGCCATAGCTCACGCTGAGCGGACCTTCGACCACTTCGATGCGTGCGATGCCGTTCACACCGATCTGCGCCAGATCGAGGTCGCCGTCGAGGCGGCCGATCACCGGCACACCATCCACCAACACTTTCACGTTCGCCCCGCTCAAGCCCTGCATGCTCACGGACGAACCGAGGATATTGTCCTGCGAAAGGCGGATGTTCAACTCATTGCGCAACGCATCGCTGAGGTCGTTCGCGGCGAGGGCTTTCAGGCGGCGTTCGTCGATCACACGCACCTTGTGAACAGCCTGATCGGTGTAGGTAGGCGCATATTGACCCGTGACCACCACTTCGCGAAGAACACGTTGATCCCGTTGCAACGCCACCCGCATATCATTCGGAGCGACCGGCAGCACACGCGATGCGAAACCCAGGGCCGTAATGCGGACCAACCGCATGGGGCCGCCGAATTCCGCTGGAAGCCGGGCTTGTCCCTGTTGATCCGTGGCGAGCGCGGCCAAACGCACACTATCCGCGGAAAGCAGTTCAAGCCCTGCGAACGGGACCGCTGTGCCATCCACCGCGTCGGACACCTGGATGAGGTGTTGCGCCCACAACTGTGCGCTGGGGAGCAGGAGCAGAACGAGAAGGACAGCGGCGCGCATTCCAGTAGGATCGACCAAGGCCGGGTCCCGTGCCGCGAAGATCCCCGCTGCGTGGGGGCCTTCTGTCACGGCAGGGTAGATCACCGCTTTCGATGCCAACGGTCCCGCCACCCAACGGGTGAGGGGACCTCCGCGGCACCGGACCGAACTTATCGCACCACCAAACGCGAAGTCACCGCCCCATGGGCATGTTCCATGCGCAGCGAATAGATCCCAGCGCCGAACCCGGAGATATCGATCACCCGGGTGGACATAGGCGCAAGACCCGCGAAGCGATCCGTGCGCACCAAGTGTCCAGCGACATCGCGGATCGTGAGAACGGCTTCCGCAGCGGGAACATCGAACAACACGTTCACCGCGTCCGTGGCAGGGTTGGGGAACACCACCGCCTGGCCGTTCGTGGCGCGATCATCCACCGATACGGCGCTTACCAGTTCCTGGGTGAAGGTCATATCGCCCGTGGCGGTCCCGCCGTATTCGGTGAAGAGGAGCTTCCAGATGGAACCTGCCTGGTCCTGCACAAAGAAGGTGAGGTCCTGGTCGTACTCGTACTGGAAGGTCTGCATGTTGAAGGTCTTCCAGTCGTAACCGATCGTGTTGATCACGCTATCGAACGGTGCGCTCGTCCAGTCCGCGAGGGATGGGTCCACGCCATCCACGCGGAGCGAAGTGATGTACTTGTTGTTGAGCACGCCGGAAACGCCGTAAGGCGTGGGTATGAGAGTGGTGTACTTGGTGAAGAGCAGGTCCCAAGTGGTATTGACCGGTTCTCGGTCAAGGGCGGTGCTGTTCTCCAGGCTGTAATAGGCGAAGTTCTTGTCGGCATAGGCCGCCTTGTTCACCGAAGCTGTCTGCTCGTTCGCGCCGTTCACATCGGCCCAAGTGAAGGTGTAGCTGCCGGTGGCGAGCGCGTCGATGCGGATCTTCTTGAACGTCCCGTTGGCGAGCTTGATCACGAACAAGCTGTCACCCACCACAGAATGGGTGATCATATTGTACACGCCCCAACCCAGATCGAATTCGTCGGTGGTGAGCCCTTGGTTGAAGGCGCCGCTGCTCCAATCGCTATCGCTGTTGTACGAGGTGGTCCAGGTGGTGCTCATGCCGTTCGTGTCGACGAGCGCCCAGTCTACGGTGGCGTAAGGCGCCTTGTAGAGCACGATGCCCTTCGCACCGTTGGCGAGGATGCTCGCGGTGAATCCCTGTATCTCGAACGCCAGGTCCCATTCGGATAGCGGTGCTGAACCGACGACGCCATTGGCCAGGCTGTACCACGTCTGCTCGGAGTTGGCCGGGCCGGTGGTAACTGTTACCGTGGTCTGTGCATGGAGGACACCAGCAAAAGGCCGATCGAAAGAAGGGTAGCGAGGCGCATGGAATGGAACCGTGTTTTGAGGCCGCAAAGCAGGTTACGCGCATCGCCTCTGTCGTCACACGATCGTCAGAACTCCGCGAAATGAACATCCCGAAAATGGCGAGGCCCAGGTCGCTTGGACTTTCGTCCGCGCTTCCCGAGCCCCGCCTCACCGGACGTCTTGGATCAATCCACCTTCACAAACCTCTCAGTGGTCACGCCATCGCCAGCGGAGAGCCGCAGGAAATAGGTGCCGACCGGAAGTGCGGCGACATCGATCGTAGTTCTGCTAACACCCACACCAGCGTTGATACCGATGCGCGGTGCGACTTCCTGTCCGAGACTATTGGTGACGGAGAGTCCCAACTGGGTTTCAGACAGCACGGTCAATTCCACATTCAGCACATCACGCACAGGGTTCGGCCAAACGGCGGTTACCGAGGCAGGCATGTCCATTTCGATCGCCTTCAGCATCTCTGCATCGATCTCGGTACCGTCCTGCAACACCAGCGCATCTGGGCTCTGTTGCCCGGCACCGAAGATGCCATTGAGGATGGAGCACAGGAACGGACCCACCACCAAGTGCGGGGCGCCGGTCACATCCAAGCTGGCACAGATAGTGCCTCCGCCTTGGATCAAGAGGGCGTTCACATCGAAACCGGTGGTTGTGCCGAACTGCACGATCGACAGATCCAGCGTCGCGGGATCGTAGATCAGGGTGTGAATCCGGTACAGGCCGAGTTGTTGCACGGTGAAGACCGGTGTCGCACCCGCCTGAACAATGGTGAGACCGAAACCGCGGGTAAGCACATACACGGTCTGGTAGCCGGCCGGAACCACTGCATTGCCCCCGGGGATACCGGTAAGGGTCGCGTTACCGCCCGAACGGCAGACGATGAAGTCTTCAGCCGCGATCGTACCCGCATCGGCGATGCAATCCGTGTTGCACTCGATCACATTGATCGGGGCGCCGGCCACATCCAGGCTCGCGCAGATCGCGCCGCCGCCTTGCACCAGCAATCCGTGCACATCAAAGCCCGTGGTCACGCCCAATTCAACGATGGACAGATCCAGCGTGTTGGCATCGTACACCAGGGTGTGGATCGTATAGAGTCCATCTTCGGTCACGTCGAAGCTCGGGGCCGCTCCTGCGTTCACGATCGTGAGGCCCGCACCTTGCGTCAGCACGTAAACCGTGCTGTATCCCGCTGGTACGTTCGCGTCGCCATTGGCAGCGGCCGTCAATGTGGCCACACCATCGATCAGGCAGACTTCCGAAGCCTCGGCGGACAGTGTTCCCGCACCAGGGCTGCTCACGTTGTACTGGGCACCGGCCACATCCAGGCTCGCGCAGATCGCGCCGCCGCCTTGCACCAGCAATCCGTTCACATCAAAGCCCGTGGTCACGCCCAATTCCACGATGGACAGGTCCAGCGTGTTGGCATCATAAACCAGGGTGTGGATCGTGTAGAGACCATCTTCGGTCACATCGAAGCTCGGGGCCGCTCCTGCGTTCACGATCGTCAGGCCCGCACCTTGCGTCAGCACGTATACCGTGCTGTATCCCGCTGGTACGTTCGCGTCGCCGTTGGCAGTGGCAGTGAGTGTGGCCGCACCATTGGTGCCGCACACATCCGCACCACCGCTCAGGGTGCCTGCAAGTGCATCACAATTCAGCGGACATTCCACCGCTGTGACAGGAGCTCCGGCCACATCCAGGCTCGCGCAGATCGCGCCACCGCCTTGTACCAGCAATCCGTTCACATCAAAGCCCGTGGTCACGCCCAACTCCACGATGGACAGGTCCAGCGTATTCGGGTCGTATACCAACGTATGGATGGTGTAGTCACCGATCGCGCTAATCTCAAAACTCGGAGTCGCGCCTGCGTTCACGATCGTCAGGCCCGCACCTTGCGTCAGCACATACACCGTGCTATAGCCCGCCGGTACAACTGCATCACCATTCGGGGTGGCGGAGATAGTGACCGTACCTTCTTCAAAGCATACTTCGTCGTCATCCGCGCTCAGGGTGCCTGCGCTCGGGCTGCTCACGTTGTACTGGGCACCGGCCACATCCAGGCTCGCGCAGATCGCGCCGCCGCCTTGTACCAGCAATCCGTTCACATCAAAGCCCGTGGTAACACCCAACTCCACGATGGACAGGTCCAGCGTGTTGGCATCATAAACCAGGGTGTGATCGTGTAGAGACCATCTTCGGTCACATCGAAGCTCGGGGCCGCTCCTGGTTCACGTCGTAGGCCCGCATTGCGTCAGCACGTAACCTGCTGTATCCCCTGACTCCGTCCCGTTGGCAGTGGCAGGAGTGTGGCCGCACCATTGGTGCCGCACACTCCGCACCACCCTCAGGTGCCTGCGCTCCAATTCAGCGGACCCCCGGGGCGGCCGCCCCTGACCCGTTCACATCAAAGCCCGTGGTCACGCCCAACTCCACGATGGACAGGTCCAGCGTATTCGGGTCGTATACCAACGTATGGATGGTGTAGTCCCATCGCTATCTAAAACTGGGTCCGCCTGCGTTCACGATCGTCAGGCCCGCACCTTGCGTCAGCACATACACCGTGCTATAGCCCGCCGGTACAACTGCATCACCATTGGGGTGGCGGAGATAGTGACCGTACCTTCTTCAAAGCATACTTCGTCGTCATCCGCGCTCAGGGTGCCTGCGCTCGGGCTGCTCACGTTGTACTGGGCACCGGCCACATCCAGGCTCGCGCAGATCGCGCCGCCGCCTTGCACCAGCAATCCGTTCACATCAAAGCCCGTGGTCACGCCGAGTTCCACGATGGACAGGTCCAGCGTGTTGGCATCATAAACCAGGGGTGTGATCGTGTAGAGACCATCTTCGGTCACGTCGAAGCTCGGGGCCGCTCCTGCGTTCACGATCGTCAGGCCCGCACCTTGCGTCAGCACGTAAACCGTGCTGTAGCCTGCCGGTACGTTCGCATCACCATTGGCAGTCGCCGTTAGCGTAGCTGCGCCATTGGTGCCGCATACCTCCGCGCCACCGCTCAGGGTGCCTGCGCTGGGGCTGCTCACATTGAACTGGGCACCGGCCACATCCAGGCTCGCGCAGATCGCGCCACCGCCTTGCACCAGCAGTCCGTTCACATCGAAACCTGTGGTAACGCCCAACTCCACGATGGTCAGGTCCAGTGTGTTCGGATCATAGACCAGGGTGTGGATCGTGTAGAGACCATCTTCGGTCACGTCGAAGCTCGGGGTCGCACCTGCGTTCACGATCGTCAGGCCCGCTCCTTGCGTCAGCACGTAAACCGTGCTGTAGCCTGCCGGTACGTTCGCATCACCATTGGCAGTCGCCGTTAGCGTAGCTGCGCCATTGGTGCCGCACACATCCGCGCCACCGCTCAGGGTGCCTGCGCTGGGGCTGCTCACATTGAACTGGGCACCGGCCACATCCAGGCTCGCGCAGATCGCGCCACCGCCTTGTACCAGCAATCCGTTCACATCAAAGCCCGTGGTCACGCCCAACTCCACGATGGAGAGGTCCAGCGTGTTGGCATCGTACACAAGGGTGTGGATCGTGTAGAGTCCGTCCTCGGTCACGTCGAAGCTCGGGGCCGCTCCGGCGTTCACGATCGTCAGGCCCGCTCCTTGCGTCAGCACGTATACCGTGCTGTAGCCTGCCGGTACGTTCGCATCACCATTGGCAGTCGCCGTTAGCGTAGCTGCGCCATTGGTGCCGCACACATCCGCGCCACCGCTCAGGGTGCCTGCGCTGGCTGCTCAGTGGGTCCCCCCCCCCCCCCCCCCCCCCCCCCCCCCCCCCCCCCCCCCCCCCCCCCCCCCCCCCCCCCCCCCCCCCCCCCCCCCCCCCCCCCCCCCCCCCCCCCGCGGCGCCCCTCGCGCCACCGCTCAGGGTGCCAGCGCTCGGGCTGCTCACATTGAACTGGGCACCGGCCACATCCAGGCTCGCGCAGATCGCGCCACCGCCTTGTACCAGCAATCCGTTCACATCAAAGCCCGTGGTCACGCCCAACTCCACGATGGTCAGGTCCAGTGTGTTCGGATCATACACCAGGGTGTGGATCGTGTAGAGACCATCTTCGGTCACGTCGAAGCTCGGGGTCGCACCTGCGTTCACGATCGTCAGGCCCGCTCCTTGCGTCAGCACGTAAACCGTGCTGTAGCCTGCCGGTACGTTCGCATCACCATTGGCAGTCGCCGTTAGCGTAGCTGCGCCATTGGTGCCGCACACATCCGCGCCACCGCTCAGGGTGCCTGCGCTGGGGCTGCTCACATTGAACTGGGCACCGGCCACATCCAGGCTCGCGCAGATCGCGCCACCACCTTGCACCAGCAGTCCGTTCACATCGAACCTGTGGTGCCCCGCGGCCCCCCGCGGGCGCGGGGGCCGCCCGCCGGGCGCCGGGCGGCCGCGGCGCGGGCGGGGCCGCCGGCCCCCCCCCGCCGCCGGGGCCCGGGCGGGGGCGCCCCGGGGCGGGCCCGCCCGGGCGGGCGCGGGCGCGCCCCCCCCCTTGCCCCGGCGGCCCTTCGAAACCTGTGGTAACGCCCAACTCCACGATGGAGAGGTCCAGCGTGTTGGCATCGTACACAAGGGTGTGGATCGTGTAGAGTCCGTCCTCGGTCACGTCGAAGCTCGGGGCCGCTCCGGCGTTCACGATCGTCAGGCCCGCTCCTTGCGTCAGCACGTATACCGTGCTGTAGCCTGCCGGTACGTTCGCATCACCATTGGCAGTCGCCGTTAGCGTAGCTGCACCATTGGTGCCGCATACCTCCGCGCCACCGCTCAGGGTGCCTGCGCTCGGATCCGTGACACTGAACTGAGCACCGGCTACATCCAAGGCGGCGCAGATCGCGCCACCACCTTGCACCAGCAGTCCGTTCACATCGAAGCCTGTGGTAACACCGAACTCAACGATCGAAAGGTCCAGTGTGTTGGGATCATACACCAAGGTGTGGATGGTATAGTCTCCGACGCCCACGAAGAACTGCGGGTCTGCACCAGCGTTCTGGATGATAAGTCCTGGGCCTTGCGTTAACACATATACGACTTCGTACCCTGGGGGAACTGTCGGCTGGGCGATCACACTGGCTTGAATGAAAGCTTCGTCACCAGCATAACAGATCAGTGGTTTCACTGCTTGAAGCGCGCCCGCAATGGCATCGCATTGACCGGTGACGATGACCGTGTAATCCTCAACCTCGCCCAGGTTATAGTTGGCGCAGGCACCTTGGTAGACGAGTGAACTGGTGTTCACACGCATACGCGTGGACCCCAGGTTCGCCCCAGCTGGAACTGTGACCGTTCCGCTTTGCTGGCCAAAGCCATTTGCTTCGAATACGAGCTCGGAAGCGGAGAACACTCCGTTCTGATCCCAGTCCATCCAGGCGCGGAAGCGTTTCGGAAGGAAGAAGACCCCCGCCCCGTCCAAACTGATCGAATAGGCATTTCCTGCTTGAACCGTTGCGCTGATCGCCGTGAAGTCGGCATAGCCATTATTGTCACCACTGCTGTTGTCGATACCCACGAACTGCACGCGCTGCAGATTGAACACATTGCCAGAACCGCCGTCGGAAGGGCAATAGGATTGTGCGTTCGCGGAAGTAGCAAGAACCACGGCGAGCATGAGTGACAGGGTTCGCCACAAGCCCCTGAGGGCTGATTGTCCGGGAGAGAACGGTTGCATGGGATGGTTTGTTAGGGCCGCCGGTGGACGGGTGTTTTGGGGAAATCGTACAGGATTGAACAGATTGCTCGAACTCTTGTTCGGAGGCCCAGAAAAAAAACTGTGAGCAGGTGATCAGAGGTCTGCTAGTAGACCAAGATGACGCGGGACCCCAGCATCTTCGAACGCCTACCCGGCAGCAGAAAATCCAGGCTCAGCAGTTGCACACGGTGATCCTGCATCACCAAGCTGTCCTTGGGAACGAACCCCGCCGCGCGCAATTCTTTAGCGTGGGCCGCATCGGTATAGACCGCAACGCCAGGAACGATCACCGCGCGCGCTTCCTCCAAATTGGACAACCAACGGACCGGGTGACCGGCGTAGAGATCGAGCGCGGTACCCGCCACTTGCAGACCGAAGAAGCGATCCTCCGGAACGCCGTGCTCCGCAGCCCAACGTCCAGCGAAGGCATTGGCCTGGTAATGAAGAACGGCGGGATAGATCCACACATTGATCGTCAGTGCGCACGCGATGAACAGCGCGCCTGTGGCGGCGACCCATGATCCCCTTCCCTGCCATGTGGTTCGGATGGCGTAACCGCACGTGATCACCAAGGCGATCAGCGTCACCATGCCGGTGTTGGATGGAAAACAATACAGGACAACGAACCCGACGCCCGCACCAAGTAGTACCAAGATCGCCCCATGCGCGCGGACCAGCCAAGGCGGCGCGTCCTCGATGCCGTTCGCCGCGAGCACCGCGAACAATGGCAGCGTGACGTAGAGATAGTGCGGCAGTTTGAAATGCGAGAACGAAAGCGCCGCGAACACGGCAACGGCACCGACCAATGCGATGTGCTCGTGCTGATAGCGCCTCGCCGGGTCGATCAGATCGCGGTAACCGCGGAAGATCCCAAAGATCAGGAAGAGGGTCCAGGGCAATGCGAGCCACGGCAGTTCGTGCAGGAAGAAGAAAGCGGATGAATCATCCTTCCAGCGGTTCTCGCCGGTGATCCGCCCGAAACTCTGCTCCCAGAGGAAGAAGCGCACACCATGCCAACCATGTTGTTCATAAAGGCCAACGAACATGGGGAAAAGGAGCAGAAGCACAACGCCCGGCACGATCAGCAGGCGAGCGTCCATCCACTTGCGCCATCGTTCCCTTACGAAGGCATCGCCGCCGAGCGCGATCAGCGGCACCGCAGCTCCGAGCGGGCCCTTGGCCAAAAGGCCGACGGCCAGCGAGACCGCGAAACCGATCAGCGACCACCAGCGGCGTCGCTCCAGATAGGCAGAGCCCATCCACACCGCGCTGATCACCGCGCTGGTGAGGAGCGTATCGCACCGCACGTCGTTGGTCATGAGCAGGAACGCTGCACTTAGTGCGAAGACCAACGTTGCTCTCCGCGCACGCATAGCATCGTAGTGCAGTAGAACGAACCGGTAGAGCGCATACAGTCCCCAGGCCGCGGCCAATACGGAAGGCAGCTTGTAGCTCCAATTGCTGACGCCGAAGACCTGGTAGCTCAGCGCCGACAGCCAAAAGAGCAACGGAGGCTTGTCCAAGTAGTCATGACCACGGTGGTACAGGTGCAGGTAGTCCTTGCGTTCCAGCATCTCCCTAGCCATGGCAGCGTATTGCGCGGCATCCACCTCCATGAGGTCCAGACCCATACCGGCCACTACGACCGCGGCCAGAGCGAAAAGGAGGAGACGATAGTGCAGGAGGGACATAGGCGGCCGATCCAAAGGATCGTTAACGCAGCGGCCGCCAAGATCGTGAACCTGTAACATTGCCCAGAGGCTATCTCAAAAATGCGTTTGGAAACGAGCAAGAGGGATCTCGTGTTCAGGCGAGGCGTGAGAACCGAGCAGAGCTGGACGCTCTGTGAGGCTTCTCACAACGAAGCATGGGCGCGGAAGACCCTTGCGGAGCCCAAAGGGTATTTTTGAGATAGCCTCTATTACCTGGACCATGAAACGGCGCGGCCTCGGAACCCTGGTGTTGCTCGCGACCCTGAGCGTGATCGGCGTTGTGCTTACACAGATACTCTGGCTGGACCGCGCCTTCCGCCTACAGAACGACCAGCTCACCTTGCAGCGCCAGCAGCAGGTGCAGCTGGACAAACAATTCAGCGATCGCGTCACCATCGCCCTCACGGACGTCACCGAGCAGATCCTGTCGATCAACAAGGACCCCTCCGACCTGTTCGATGCGGTGGTCGAAGAACGGCCCAACTACTTCGCCGTCACCATCAACGATACGCTCCACCCCTACCTGCTGGAGGCCCTGTTGAAGAAGGAGTTCCAGCGGCGCGGGATCCAGGAGGATTTCGAGTACGGCATCTACGATTGCTTCACGGATAGCATCGTCTATGGAAACTATGTGGGCATGGATTCCGTGACCACGGACAGCACCCACACCGACCTGCAGAAACTGGACAAGGACGGGCACTACTTCGGTGTGTATTTCCCCCGCCGCAGCAGCGCACTTTGGTCGCCGGCACCGGCCAGCCGCAGCACCTGGATCTACCCGGCGATCGTCACCCTGATCGTGTTCATCTTCTTCGCCTACAGCGTTTGGACCATCGCGCGGCAGAAACGCCTGAGCGAGATGAAGAACGACTTCATCGGCAACATGACGCACGAGCTGAAGACGCCCATCAGCACCATCGCATTGAGCAGTGAGGTGCTCGGCGATCCGGCCATCGTGAGCGAACCGGAGCGCCTGCGCACTTATGCGGGCATCATCCGATCGGAGAACGAACGGCTGCGTGCCCAAGTCGAGCGCGTGCTCCAACTCACCACGCTGGAGGACGGCAATGCACGCATGAAGCGCGATCGGGTGGACATGCACACCCTCATCGGTGAGGTATCGCGCTCGTTCGATCTGGTGTTGAAAGAGCGGGATGGTGAACTCCGCTCCGACCTCCAGGCCAGCGAGACCGTGGTATCCGGCGACCGGGTCCATCTCAGCAACGCTCTTCACAACCTGGTGGACAACGCTGTGAAGTACAGTCCGGCTGCACCGACGATCGAACTGGGAACAAAGAACGATGGGCGATGGCTGCATATCCAGGTACGCGACCATGGCATCGGCATCGGCAGGCAGGATCAGCGGCACATCTTCGAGCGCTTCTACCGGGTCCATACCGGCAATGTGCACGACGTGAAAGGCTTCGGTCTGGGCCTGCACTATGTGCGGCAGATCGCCGAGGCCCACGGCGGTCGGATCACTGTACACAGCGAACCCGGGCATGGCAGCACTTTCATTTTAGAACTTCCGTTGGCTTAGACGAACACCACGATCACGCCTACGCCGGGCTTCGGCGCACTAAGCATGAGCGATACCAAAGCGAACATCCTGCTGGTGGAGGACGACCAGAACCTGGGCTTCGTGATCCAGGACGCATTGAAGAGGAAAGGCTATGCGGTACACCTGTGCCGCGATGGCAAGGAGGGGTTGAAGTACTTCAACGAGCACAGCTACGACCTCTGCGTGCTGGACGTGATGATGCCGCACAAGGACGGCTTCAGTCTGGCGGAGGACATCCGTTCCGTGAACGAGCAAGTGCCGATCGTCTTCCTTACCGCCAAGAGCCAGACCGAGGACCGCATCACCGGTTTCAAAGCCGGGGGCGACGACTACCTCACCAAGCCCTTCAGTCATGAGGAGCTCGCGCTGCGCATTGACGCCATCCTGCGCCGCACCCAAGGCAAGGGCGATGATAAGCGCAAACGCGATGTGTTCGAACTGGGCGACTACACCTTCGATCAGCGCGATCTCAACCTGAAGCACCCCACCGAGGATCGGAAGCTCACCCGCAAGGAGGCCGATGTGCTGCGCCTGCTCTGCCTGCACCAGGATCAGGTGCTACCGCGGGAGCTGGTGCTCAACATGGTGTGGGGTGATGACACGTATTTCCTGGGCCGCAGCCTCGATGTGTTCATCAGCCGCCTCCGCAAATACCTGAAGCACGACCCGCGTGTGCGCATCGTGAACGTGCATGGCGTTGGCTTCAAGCTGCAAGTGGGATAGCGGGGTAAGTTTGTCCGAAGGCGAACCTTCGCACACCGCCATGCGCCCGATCCCCCCTGCTCCTGTGCTTTGCCCT
Organism: Flavobacteriales bacterium; assembly: GCA_016703105.1. Taxonomy (GTDB): domain Bacteria; phylum Bacteroidota; class Bacteroidia; order Flavobacteriales_F; family PHOS-HE28; genus PHOS-HE28. The sequence continues at coordinate 18,956 of JADJCS010000022.1, read as the reverse complement.
TGCCGTTCTCGTGAATGGCAAGAACGCAGAGAGTCCCTATCTCGATTCGCTCTGGAAAGTCTACCGCGCGGCCGCGCACAACGACCCGGACCGCCTACTCACGCTCCACGCGATCGTGAACGAGACCCAGTACGACGACCCTGATTCCGCCCATGTGCTCGCTGATGAGCTTATGCGCCAGGCCAGCGCGCAGCAGGATACGATCGCCATGGCACTTGCCCATCGCGACTACGGCACCATCGCCAACACCAGGCGTGACAACCACGCGGCGATCGAACACTATCGCAGAGCGATCGCTCTGTACGCGACCAGTTCGGACACCGTAGCGATGCGCGGCATGGCGGCCACCATGCACAACATGGGCGTCATCCACATGCACTTGGGCGAGATGGACACTGCGCTGTCACTGTATCGGCGGTCCATGGCGTTGGACGAACGTATCCGCAACAACGATGGACTGATGTACTGTTTCGGAAGTCTGGGTAGAGTTCACGAGATCCAGGGTTCGAACGACAGCGCGATCTATTACTACGCCAAAAGCGGCGGGATCGCGGAACAGCTCGGCGAAAAGCGCATGGTGGCCGCGAGCCTGGGCAACCGCGCCAATGTATACGAGCGCATGGGGCAGATCGGTCCCGCGATCGACTTCGCCTACAAATGCCCTCGAGATCATGGAGCGATTGAACAACGAACGCGGGATCGCCGTTTCGCTCACCACCGTGGCTAGCTTGAAGGATCAACTAGGAGAGACCGAAGCCTCCTGGCCTTGCTGCGGCGCTCCCATGCCCTGTACACCAAAGTAGGATATCGGCAGGGCATGATGACCTCCGGCCGCAGCATCGGCGGTGCGCTATTGCGACTGGACCAGCCGGATAGCGCGATCGCCTGGTTGGAACGCAGCGCGGAGTTGGAACGCGAGTTCGAGGCGAAGGACATTCTGGCACCCACGTTGAACAGTCTAGCGCGCGCCTATCGGGAAACGGGTCGGCCCGGAGGAGGCGGAGAAGATCCTGCAAGAAGCATTGTCGATCGGCCGTGAACTGAAGGATGCCCCCACGGAAGCCGCCACATTGGCCATCCTGGGTCGCGTGGCCTTGGACAGCCGTAAAGCACAGGAAGCGATCACCCATTGCACGAACGGCCTTCGTGTGGCCACGGACGCCGCCGCGTTGACCGAACGTGGCGACAACTGCCAGTGCCTCTACCTCGCGCACAAAGCCATCGGGGACGGCATGACGGCCGTGCGCTATTTGGAAGAATACCAAGTGGTTCAGGACAGCTTGGAGAACGAGAAGAACGCCCGTGAGCTAACCGCGCGCGACCTGCTCTACACCTTCGGGAAAGAACAACTGGCCGATAGCTTGCGCTATGCTGGAGAACGCTTGCAGCTAGAGAGCGAGCGCACCATCGAATCCATGCGCGCCGATCAGAACCCGCAACCGTGCCTTGGCCACCGGCGGTGGGGCGTTGCTGCTGCTCGCGGGTGCCGCAGCCTGGTTCATATCCGACCGGAGAAGAAGGCAGGAACGCCATGAGAAAGAGGCCGCTACCCTAGAGACCCAAGCACTGCGCAGCCAGATGAACCCGCACTTCATCTTTAATGCCCTGAACTCGATCAACGCTTTCGTGCAACGCAACGACCAGGACAGCGCCAGCAGCTACCTGGGGAAGTTCGCCCGCGTAATGCGCAGCGTGCTGGAGAACAGCCGCCATGCGGAAGTGTCCCTCTCCGAAGATCTGGAAGCCCTGCGCGGCTACATGGACCTGGAACGCATGCGCATGGACAAGAAGTTCGACTTCACCGTGGAAGTGGATCCAGCGCTCGACCCGGAAGAGGTGATGGTACCTCCGCTCGTAGTGCAGCCTTTCGTGGAGAACGCGATCTGGCATGGCATGGCGGGCAAGGAGGGACAGGGCCATATCCGCTTGAAGGTGGAAGCACGGGAGAAGCAACTGCTATGGATCATCGAGGATGATGGTGCGGGTCGACATGCGAAAAAGACGCCTCTACCGGAAGGAACTCCCACCACCGCAGTGAAGAAGACCTCGTTGGGAACGACGATCACGCGCGCACGTTTGGATCTGGTGCAGAAGCAGCACGGTGGAAAGGCAGGATTCAAGTACGTGGATCTGCCGCAAGGCACCCGGGTGGAGGTGGATATGCCGTTGATGTACGTGAATTAGCGCGCTGCTGGCTGCCAGCCTTTGGCTTCTGGCCGCTGGCTCGATGCGTCTTAGGATGACGCGAACTTCTCGTCAGGTCGCATCGAGCCAGTGGCCAGCGGCTAGCAGCCAGTAGCGCATTCCCCCCACCTACTCCCCCCTACCCGCCACTTGCTCATCCGGGCTACGCTCTGGCTTTGGGTATGGTGAGTTTTGTCCCAGCCAACGACAACAACGCACCTAACAAAACCCATTGCCATGAACCTCCAGCCCCACATCACCCGCACCCTGTTCCAAGCCGCCTTGATCGTAGCCGGGATCTCCCTCTGCAATCTTGCCAACGCCCAAGCCTACGTCGCCTTCGAGGGCCGCGTGATCCTGCAGGACAACGACCTGCACCCGGTACATATGACCGTGACCGACGGCACCGAGACCATGGACGTGGAGCTGGGCCGCACCGGCAACTACAAGTTCTTCGTGCCCGTGGACGAGAAGGTGACTTTGAACATCACCAGCCCCGGCTACATGACCAAGCAGGTGCTTCTGGACACGCACAATGCGCCTAGCACCGATGGCGTCTTCGCCCGCACCGAGAAGGTCGGTTTCGACATGGAACTGGAGCGCCAGCCCGAGGCGCAGCCACGGAGCTATGCTCGTCCAGTAGGCGCGGTGGCTTTCGTGGACTGCGAAAGCCGCCCCACACTGGGCGATCATGAACATGCCGCAGGAGAAGATCGCCTCGACACGCAAGCGAGCGCGATGCAGTAACGAGAACGTCTATCGGAAAGAGCCGCTTCGGGGGACCGGGGCGGCTTTCTGCATTGACCTCCCCTCCTGCTGCGCCTTCGCGAAGCCTTCGGCGAAGCGAGGAGGGCGATCGCTCGCCCGAGTGCATAAGGACTTTAGGATTGCACCAGGTAAGTCATGCATACTTGCCGATGCTAACTGATCTCCGAAGGGAACCGAGGGAGGCTACAGGTGAACCGTCGTGAGGATAGGCTGCGGGCCTATGCCCCTATTGGGACCTGTGGCTTCCTGGTGTCCTGGCTCATATAGAAATCGAGGCTGCGGGCCTGTTAAAGTTCTGAAGCGTCGGACGCCATTGCTCGGCCCCTCCAGGGATCTTGGTCTAACCACAAAGTAAACGATGATGAAGGTGATCGGGATCGATGTGAGTAAGCTGCACCTGGACCTGGCGCTGCTCGATCAAGATGGGAAGGTCCTGCAAGAGGCACACATCAGTAACAAGGCTAGCTGCCTGCGCAAGCTTCTTCGAAGTTGGATCAAGGGCCAATGCTCTGGTGCCCGTATGCTGGTGTGTCTGGAACCTACCGGGCCCTATAGCTTCGAGGCGATCAAGACCATGTTGGCCGTGGGTGTGCCGGTGTGGCTGGCACATCCGGCGGACATCAAGAACAGCCTGGGCATGACCCGTGGCAAGAGCGACCAGGTGGATGCGCGGCGCATTGCGCAATACGCTCTGCGCTTCGGTGACAAGGCGCGTTTTCTGGATGAGACCTTCTTGCATTTGCAGGAGTTGAGCATCTGCTGGCCGCGCGTGACCAGTTCGTGCGCGAGCGCGCCAAGTACCGTATGCAACAAGGCGATCAGCTCAAAGCCATGCAAGGGCGCGCCAAAGCGTGCTTCAAGCGATGCAGCGATAATACGACCGCCGCCTTGACGCGTTCGATCGCCTATGTGGAGAAGCAGGTCGAGGCCTTCTTGACCAGCGACCCACAGCTTTCCCTCAAGCGCGACCTGGCCATGTCCGTAACAGGCATCGGGCCGGTGCTGTCCGGTGAGCTGCTGGTGGTCACTCGTGGCTTCACGCGCTTCACCGATCCACGGCAACTGGTCTGCTATGCGGGCTTGGCACCTTATGACTATAGCTCCGGTACAAGCATCCGGGGACGCACAGGAGTATCAGAAAAGGCCAACCAGTACCTCAAGTCGCTCTTTCACATGGCCGCGCTCAACGCAGTGAAAGTCCCCGGTGACCTCCAGACCTACTATCCACGTAAGCTCGCACAAGGAAAGCACCTATGACCGCGCTCAATGCCGTGCGCGCCAAGATCGTACACCACCTCTGGGCCGTATTGGAGAGCGGCATCCCCTACACGCGTTTCAAACACCCCTTGCAAATGCCATAGAAATAGGGGACTGAGGGGTCGCACGCCGCCAAAGCGCTCCGGCGACGGCGCGTGGTTTCCAACCCGCATTTCAGCGACCCGTTTGTGTTGCGCAATGATGCTCGCGCCAGAGTTCGGGCGGCGAACGCCCTACTCCGTTCTGGGTCCATTTCGCCTTTGCCACTTGGCGGCTGCTGAATACTTGCACCACATAGGTCCCTGTAGCAAGAGTTTGAGGAAGTACTAGAGTGGCACGTTCCTTTCCATCTGTGACTACTTCCATCACCACACGGCCCATCATATCCATAAGAACCACTCGGTCTATGCCATGCGTGCCTGACCAAAGCAGACCCAAACCGTTCGGATCGTTCACAATGAGCAGAGCTTCGGGAATACTCTCGGGATTGGTGATGTCGACCACTTGGACCGCGTCGAAATAGTAGTACGCAGCCTCAGCCATATTCCCCGATACGGCGAACACATTCGTAGACGCTTCATCCGTAAAAGAGCCGATCACCATGAACCGTTCACCGCCATCTGCCACGATCGTGTCCTCAAGATGGATCCAATCCGTGGTGTTGGTATAAAATCCCGGGTCATGGAACTGCGCTTGCGGCGTAACAGGTAACGCCCCATATCGACCAGGTGCGATCGAACACAGTGTCTTGTGCGAAGTATGCACCTACTCGGTCGATCGCGTAACGGTAACACTCGGTGAGAGATATCTCCATGGACACCGTATAGGTGTGTCCTGCTTCCAAAGGTGCGGTCAATTGGACTTCCATGTACTCCTTCAGTTCATGATCCTGCATCCAGAGGTGCGCGCCTGCGAACCGTATCCCATCAAAGGGTCCTTGGTAACAAACGATGCCGATGAATTCAGTGGTATCCATTGCCACGGCACATGGTTCGGTCAATTCCATGCTATACACATCAGGTGTCGCATAGTTCGCACTGAACCAAGGTGGAGCGACCAGGATCGGATTGTTGGCGGTGGTCAATAGGCGCTATCCTCAAAGGACCAATTCGGCACAAGGGTTCTGCGCCATCGCTATCGCCGCGAAGACAAGATTCATCAGGAGGAGAAGGCAGGCCTTGAGCATGTTCGTTCGGCCTTCCAAAGGACCTGTTGGTACAGGAGTCGGCGCTTCCACAAGATCAAAAGCCATCCACCCGCCGCCATTGCCCCCCTGCCCTGCCAATTTCTTGCTCACGCCGATGCCCAGCTGGGCGGTCGAAGCAGTTTTGGCCCGTCGAACAGGAACAACTATCCAAACCAAACAACCCCACTACCATGAACTCCAGCCCCATCACAAGCGCACCCTGCTTCAAGCCGTTGTGCGACCGCCGCAGCCCTCACAGTCACCGTCGCTGCGAACGCCCAGGCCTTCGTCGCCTTCAGAAGGCCGCCTGCGGTCGCCGCCGCCGATATGGAGAACGTACACGACGGTGACCGATACGGCACCGAAACGATGGATGTCTCGCCCGCGCCAATGGCAAGTTGGAACTTTCATCCCCGTGGAATCCATCAGTGACGCTGACCCCTCGCATCGCCCCGGCTACATCAGCAAGACCTGTTGCCGATTTCCGGGCGCACACAACGCCCCGAGCAAGGAAGGTGGCGATCGACCGCACCCCCCGCGTGGAACTAGACCTCGCACTGGAACCCGCAGTCAGCGATCACGGGCTCTACTACAAAGCCGTATGGGCGGCGTTGAGGTCGATCCCGCCACCGGCGGGACCGGATCATCGACCTGGATTCGATCCGTGAGTCGCCTCCGAGAACACGGGCTCCGCGTTGCCGTTGAACCGGCAACCGATCTAACCTCAAGGCAAATGGGCTGGTTCCGCCTTCGGCCTTTCGCCGTTCGTAGCGCGTCAGCGTTTTGGAGTCTCGATAGGCCGGAGGCCATCACCTCTCTCAACACCGTCCGTTTGCGCAGGTCATCCTCCCCCCACCTCTCCGCTGTTCACCAGACTGCGCAGCAAACGGACGGAGTCCTCCTGCTGCCTGCGCGTTATGGGCGGGCGCTCTGGTGAGTTGAGTAGGTCGGAACAATCACATCCAAAGCCCTCCGCCTGGCGAGATAGTCGCGCCAAAGGGAGCCGCTCGTTCAGCACATAGAGCATGGCGAGGTCGACGTGGATGCTCACATCGCGCTACATCGCCTCGTTTCGGTCGTACACCAGATTGAGCTGTTCCAAGGCCTCCTGGTCTTTTTACCGGTCCGTGCAGGCAATGCAGCGCGCCAGCGGCCACATTCCACATCGTCGCGGACGCGCAGGGATTCATCGAAAGCAGGAAGCGCCTCCTTCGGTTGTCCACCCGCATGGCCGGGCGGCCGACCTGCTTCTTGGCGTCGGCACGATCAGCCCCAGGGTGATCGACTTCTCGAAACAGCGCACCGCGGCGTTGTCATTGAGCAGGCCTGGTAAGCGAGCCCGCATCATGGACGACGGGTCCGCTCATCTTATCGGCGTCCACGGCTTGCCTGCCGGCCCCTTCGCTTCTCGCCGACCGGCGGCGGGCGGATGCCGGTCATCCTGGCGAGCACTTCGCCGTTGCGTTTCTCGGTCTTTAGCACCCCTTTCAGCAGTGGTTCCGCGTTCGCCGGATCGCCCTTGGCGAAGAACGCGCGGGCCTTGCCCAACATGGCGGGTTGGCGCATGCTCTCCACGTTGTTGCTGAGGATGGTCCCGGAAATCTTTGGGGTGCGAGATCCGTCGTCCCTCACCCAGGCGACAATTGCCGGGCGCTCCAGGAAACTTCGAGAAGGGAGTGATGCATGATGTAGCGGTCCAGGTGGACATGGTCGAGCCTTGTTCGAATCGCATCAGATTGCGGGCCTTGAGAGCAAGCGGAGCATCGCTCCAGCTGGGATCGAGCACGCAGGCCAGCAGGAAATGGTGATCGGCCTCGGCGAAGGCATTGAGCCCCCGCAGTTCCTTGGCTTTGGAGAGGTGTTGCTGGGCAAGCAGGGTCCTCTCGTGCGCCGCTGTCCGAGAGACCAGTGCGTTGTGCGGTCGCTACCGCAGCTTCACCGTCCGCGGCGCGGTCCAATTTCAGCAGGCTGGGGCCGCGGGCGAGGTGGCACCGGGCGCAAGCGTTGTCCAATTCGGGCGACCCGTCGAAGCGTGCGAGGGCGTCCGCATGGCGCGCACGATGCGCCAGGAGAACCCCCATCTGGTAGTGTGTCCTTCCCGCATCGTTCGGCGCGTGGTCTTCGACTGTTCCAGCGCTTCCAGGCCTCATCCCATTTCCCTGGGTATGGCACAGCACCGCGCAAGGCGATGGGTGGTGAGGAGGGCGACCAGGGGTCGTGGACATCAAGGCCGTAGTCCCCGCCACGGCAGCCTGTCGCTGAAACAGGACATTGCTCTTCTCCAGAACGGAGGCTGGCAGATAATGCATCGAGGTAGCGGGGTTTGTGTCGCAGCACAGTATTGAGCAGCGGCACAGCCTGGCCGTTCTGGGCCCCTTCGCGATCGCGATCCTCGCCGGAAAGCACAAGCTCCACATCACCACTGCGACCGGGTTCCTTCAATGCAGCCTGTACTGGGCCAAGGCCTTGTCCTGGTCCCCCAACGCATGGAACTTCCGCGGTCCTTCTCTTCTTGGGCAAAGTGGCGTTTCAGCCCAGTCAAGAGGAGCGCCTTCACCCCGGTGCTGCCCGGCGAACAATAAGGGGGCTCGCCTTCAGTGACCGCTTCGCACGGTCGCATGCGCAAGCGCATGCCGGATCCAAGGCCGCGCCCTCTTTGTGCAGGCGGAGGCGTGTCGGCTCGTCCTTCAGCCGTTTGCGCTCCATGGCACGGCGCGTCCTGGTTCAGAAGCACGAGGGGTCTACGGCCAGGGGATCCAGGGTCGTGCCTGCTCCAACAAGTTTCGTGGCCCTTCGGAAGTCACCACTGGTCAACTCAACGCGCAGGCCATGGCGGTCTCTCGAAAGCCAGACGGCGCTCCGCTCTGTTGTTGCTCTTCGCGTTGCTATCCTGTTCGAACGCACTACGGTATTCGGCGGCTGCGGCGGTTAGTTGTTTGATGTCCTTGCGCCCAGCGCGCGCCAGCGAGTCCAGGTCTTGCCCTAAGGCGCCTCGGAGAAGGTGGCCGAGGGGTCGAAGAAATTGTCCGGGGCGCATCACCACGCTTTACATCCCAGCCGCCGCCGGCCCGAGGCTCGGCCACGAACTCAGGAACGCGGCGATGGGTGACATAGGGGCTCGGTCAACTGGCGGCTGGGCCGAGGAACCGCATTTCATACAGCACTTGGGTGAAGGTGCTCCGAGACACCTTTGGCTCCAGCGCATCTTCAGCAGCTTGGCTTCACGGCCAAAGCAGCGGGTCGCGGCTCTGGAAGTAAAGGAGTAGGTCGTTGGCGTACTCTTCCATCCGCCTTCCTGCCAGCGGTCTGTGGGCCGTTTGTGGGATCGACGTTATCCTGGATGCGAACATCCGGCCGCAGGAACATGCGGTCGCGCCCTGGTCCGCAAGCGCTCACGAAGTGAGTTCATGGACGGCGAGCGCGCTCACTCATCGTTGGCCTCCAGCCCGCCGTTCTCGTCGAGCAAGGCGACATAACGCCCGAAGGTGCTTCCGCCAGCGCGTTGGTCAAGCCCTTATCACGCACGCTGAGGCTATCGCCTGGGAGCGCCACGCCCAACGTCGCCCAGCATGAAAAGATCGACAGGGCGCGACGGGCGGACATACGGGATCAGAGGCCAATTACCTGATGCCAGGGGTAAGCGTTCTTGTCAACGTCCGGCATGCGTGGGTTTGGTGATGTTCCAGCCGGAGGGCCTGAAGTCCTTCGGCTCGACGGGCGTGGGCTGGCACTCTACCAACAGGAACCAGCCGGCCAAGTCCCGAACAGGTGCATTTCGATGCGCCGATGCCGAGCACCTGAAGTTTCGGGCGCAGCAAGGCCTCCTGAAGTTCGAAGAGACCCGCGATGCCCGGCGGACCGAGGTAGGATAGACCCCGGGATGCCCACCATCGTCCACTTTGGAGCAGATCGATGAACCCGTACTCGTGGCTCTTCCCGAATCGATGTACAGTTGCGTACCCGGGTTTCCGATCCGCGGAAGGAATTCTTGGTGCCGAGGATGGACCATTTCCGCGTGGTACCCACGCGCTCGCGCTTTAGCCAGGGGGCAATGTCCGTTATCGCCGTTGGGTCCATGCGGCAGGTGCAGCGCGAGCCAGGGCGGTCCATCCAGTTCCAACAATGGGGTGGGACGGTGGACAACACCGCTTGAACGAGCGTCCGATCGGCCTCTGGTGACCTCATCGCTGAGCACACTATGCAGCAGCGCTTCACGCGACGGCGGATCCACACCGGGCGGCACAAGACCCTGGGACAGCCCGTTGAAGCGGTCGGTGGAACTCAGTCGAACTGTTTGTTTTACAGCTCGTGCCTGTTGGTCGGCGGTTCAGCGACCACCCGTGTCGAAACCACGAGCGCGAAGAAATTGCTATCGCAGAGGATGCGCATCATTCCGTCTGGTGGAGACCACGCCACGATCTCGCCGATGAACACGTCCCATGCCACCGTGGTGCGGCCTCCTGCACTTTTCGTGGGTGCGCTCTTGATCTGCACGTTCTGTTCGTCCGCATCGCTGTAGTATCCCCCCCATCCACCAGCCGGTGAGGCTGCTGGATGGGGAAACCACTGGTCGGTGTAGCTACCGTCCATCTGCAGTTCGAAGTCGCCTCGCGTACTGGATGTCGGCCCATTTCGATCTTCACCGATCGTAGGTTCAGCATGCGCAGATGGCTTTTGAGGTTACCGCGTGATGATACTCCTCCTTCTGGGTCCTGTTGGGCGTTGGACACATGCACGCCCCTCCGCCGTTCGACAGCCCGATTGCCTGGTCCACCGCATTGTCTTCCACGATGCTGCTGGGCTCCTTGTTTGGCGTATCTGCTCAATATAACCGCTCAGCCGTGGTCTTTCTCAGGGCCACGTCCTTGAAGCGGGCGGCGAAGTCGAGGTCCTCTGGAGGCGGTTTCGCTCGCCCGCACGTTCGGAACTTTGGCGCGATCCACTTCTCGAGTACTGCACGGTGGCGCGGTGCGGCCACCGGCGGGCACTTACTCGCATCGTTCAGGGCGTTCAGCACGGGAGCCGTTCGCCAGCGAGCGCACGGAGCCGCTCGGGGCAAGGGAGAACTCCACGTCCCGGAGAGACACCCCCGCCACGTCGCGGGGTACGTTCGCCATCACCGCTCCCGGTGCGGATGGTGAAGCGGTCGTCCGCCCACCGCGCTATCGTGCCCTCCCGCACCTGGGTTGTCGTTACGCAACAAGGCGTTACAGGTCGGCTCCACGTTTCCCCAGGTCGCCCGCGTTGCCGCCACAGGGTCGGGTATGCACCCGGAGCGAAACCATCCACGATGCATAGACGCCGCAGGGTACACGGTCGTCCCCGTGGACCGTCCTCCGGCCACAACGAAATCCATACATCCCCGAGATCCGCTGGACCAACACCGCTTAGCTGCGAACCGTCCGCGCGGGACCAAGGTTTGCTTCGCCCCAGTGGCGGGCCCGAAGAGGAGGATGCGGTGAGCGGACCAACGAACGCACCACGCACGCGGCCGTCTTGGCCTGATGCGCGGTATCGAGTAGTAAGGACCGCGCATAGGTTCGGTAGATTCGTTGTTCCATCCCCGAGTGTTCCCGGTCACCACCGTTCCACCCGAGGTCCTTGGCAAGAGGGACGCCAGGCTGAACGATTGTGGACCGGTAGTTCGGTCGATCCATCCCCGAGGAAATCGGGGAGTGCCGTGCGTTGACCGAAATGGTTCCGGTCTACCTTCGCCACTGCGGTTCACCCACCTTCAACGGCCGTTCGTAGGGGTCGCATGTGGATGGGTCCTGACGGGCATGTTCACTTGTGCCCTGCCTCCGGTGGTTTCGGCCACAGGCGCGGACCTGAAGGAGTTGTTGGCGCGGGCGGGCACCCTGTCCAACGGTTCCAGTTCCGAGCCGGTTAGGCGCATGCTGCCAGCGGTGATGATCGCCGGGGTGGAAGCCGTGAAACGGGGTTCGATGCCGGAGAGGTGCGTGAGCGGACAGCACTGGATGGAACTTCCCATACCCGCGATGTCCTTCCTAGGTTTCGGAACTGAACGGGGCGAAGGCCCGCGCTGCGTATCGCCGCGTGACGATGGCGGCCGGAAGGCATGGGTGGGCGGACCGCGGACGTCCACTACTGGCTCCGCGGAGTCCCATTGAAAGAAGGCCGCCGGGATGGTGCCTGCCGTGATGGAGCCGGGTGGAAAGCCTTCGCAACAGTGAAGGACTCGGCGGGTATGCGGCTCATGCTCTGGGAGGAAGAACAACTGCGCACCCGCTTCGGCTTATCACCTGGGCCATCAGGCCTGCCAGCGTTTGCTGGCGTGGACCAGCGATGGGCAACAAGCGCAACGAAGCGTATACCGAGTTGGCCTTAAAGGCGCCATGCCGCGCGCATCGGTCTGGACGCGGCGTTCGAATGTGCGCAGACACGCTTATCGCGTATTCCGAGGAGGTGAGTGACGCGGGGCGGTGCCATGAGCGCCATGGATCTCTGGTCACCACTTTGACATCACCGCCCGGACGAACAAGTGCTGGACTGGTCACGGCCGGGTGAAGCGCGCGAAGAAGCGGGGTGTGGCCGCGGATATCGCCCGGTTCCACGACCGTCTGGGCCGCTTTCGGATGCGCACGAAGGACTACCCCGCGGCCTTGACCCATCACCGGCAAGGACGTCGTTGGGGTGGTCGGCACCTCTCCCCGTCGTTGACCTGCCCAAGGGGATGAGCGGGGCGGTGCTGCGAGCAGGCGCGCCGAGCTAATGCGCGATATCGGCCTCGCCATGGGCCCTGGCCGAACCGACAGCGCGCGGCTCTTTCTGCAGGCGGGCGACGCCCTGGCGGAATAGGAAGGGCTGGAAGAGGTGGACCGACGGTTGGTCTAGGCGAACTATCGTTCGCGCAGGAGCGCATGCGGAAGCGCTGCGCCACGGTGGAACGGCCTTGGACCGCGGCCAAGGCGCGTGGGCGACCTGTCCCTGGTGGACCGCGCCAGCCTGCTGTTGCTACGAGGTATACAAACAACGGAACGATGCACGGCCGCATTGCGAACGTCACGAACTCTACCAGACCACATCCGATTTACGCTCGGCCGCGAGCAGTTCCGCATGTGCCTGAGAAGCGGAGTGGGCCGCCGAAACGGACATCCAGGCCCAGATGCTCGCGACAGCATCGAGAGCGCACAGGCGGTGGAACGTCGAGCGTTTGGGCGCGGAGGTGCCTGCCTGGAAGCCGCATTATAGCCAAGAACAAGGGAGCTGGCTCCTTCTTACCGCAGCGGCTTTGGTGTTATCGCGGCCGGCATCTTTTTGGTTGGACCGCAAGCGCCGCAAGGAGCGTTTCGGGATAGCCGCCCACCTGGAAACGCAAGCGCTGCGCAGTCGGTCAACCCGCACTTCATCTTCAACGCGCTGAACTCCATCAACGCCTACGTGCAGAAGAACGATCAGGACAGCGCCAAGCAGCTACCCCACAAAATTCGCTTGGGTGATGCGCAGCGTGCTGAGAACAAGCCGCCATAGTGAAGTGCGGCAGGACGATCTGGAGACGCTCCGCGGCTACATGGACCTGGAGCGCAAGCGCATGCAGGAGAAATTCGATTTCACCATCACGGTGGACGGTGCCCTGGACCCGGAAGAAGTGATGGTGCCTCCTGGTGGTGCAACCTTCGTGGAGAACGCCATCTGGCACGGCATGGCGGCAAGGAAGGCAAAGGCCATGATCCGGGTTTTACCGCGGACGCGCGCGGAAAGCAACTGGCTTACGATCATCCGGGATGTTGGTGTTCGGCGTAACGCCAGAAGGAACCGGCGGCACAGCCACGGGGGTACGCCAACAAAAAACCGGCCTCGGCACCGCCATCTCACGCTTCCGCCTCGACTTGGTGTAGAACAGCACGGTGGCACCGCAGGCTTAACGGTATATCGACGTTTCCCAGGCACGCGAGAGTGGAGGTGGAGATCCATTGGTGCCGCGCACTAGAACGCGCTGCTAGCACTTAAAGCGTGTGCATCTTTAGGATGACGAGATCTCTTCATCAGGCGCATAGAGCTTGTGGCCAGCGGCTCAGCGCCTTTCCACCACCTCCTCTCCTCCACCCGCCACTTGCTCACCGCACCACGCACGGCGGTTTACGGATTTGCTTTGCCCTATCATCAACAATGATGATTACCAAACCCAACTGCCATGAAAGCCCACGCTTTAACCCTTGCCGCCCTCTACATGTTTCCTCTTCCTCACCGCCTCCTGCACCAAGGAAGCGGCCATCGCTTTGCAAGGCACCCGCCCTAGCGACGGAACAGACCGAGAACCAGCGAATTGAACCCGACCGCGCCTGTCGCCAGCGGCCGATGGAGCTGATGGCGGCCCCCCGTCAGGAACCGCTACCGGCACCGCGAAGTCTGGAGGTGGACATGGCCTTATCCATCACTTTGAAAGCAATTCATTACCGAATGGCAACGCGCTTTCCGGGAGGTACCCGGGTCCGGATCGTGAGGTTCTTCCATTTCAGGAGCAGGGGGCTGGGGCAGGGGGCCAGCTCAACATGCCTGCCGCTTCCCCCGCTACACCCCCTGACTCTCGCCAACTACTCGCACTCCGCCCCTTGCCTGACTGGGCCTCACCCCTACCCCTAGGTCCTGTTGTTTTGGGTCAGCCAGCGACGAACAACGCCCTCTCTACCTCCCCCACCACCACGAAGCCCTCACCTTCCTCCGCCTCACGCCCAGGCCGCCATCGCTAACATCGCGATCACCGCTTCCGCCAACGGGTCCAGCCATGTGCTCCGCATCGAGGGCCAGGTGCTCAGCGGCAACCCGTTTGAAGGTGCTTCGGTCACTGTCCTCCAGGATGGCGCCGCCTTCAACCGGATGGACAAGGGCTTTGCCCAGTTCCATTGGAGCTGCCCCGGGCCATGAGTACCGCCTGCAGTTCGGAACTGCCGGGTACCATCGCCGAGGAATTGTTGTTCGACACCCGCCTACCCAAGAACACAAGAGGCGAAGAAGGATTCCTCTTTCCACTCCAGGTGCGCCTGGACCTAACTTCCGGCCAGAGGGCGAACACTTTTGACCGCCCCGTGGGCAAAGAGATCGCCTTCAACTCCAAGGACAATGGACTTTGGCTACGAGCCCCTGCACACCGCCCGCTGAGAGCAGCAAGCCCCAGTGCAGGAAGCCGTGGAAAAAGCCCTGGTAGCGTGCGCAGAAGAGGGTGGCCGCCTTCGATGGATCCCATTGTTGGAACTGGCCGCCTGGACCGGGCAGAAGAGCCGAGGCAGGAGGCTGGGAGGCCAAGGTCTCGCGTGGGTTAGGGAGGAACGGCAGAGGCCCCGGGAGGTGCCTTGTCAATTCGCTTTGCTGTGGCGCCTATCTTCGCCTCGTTTCCCCCCCACCCCACCCAGGAGCGGTCTCCACCGCCGTCACACCGTTGATGACCGAACAACATTGTCGTGACGCCCTTATGTCATCCTCGAAAGGAAGCACCCGGATGTGCCTTTGCGGGCATCCACTGTAACGTGCCCGAAGGCATCGGAAAGCCTGCTGGGCAAGGTGAAGCCCGCAAGATCCTCTTCCGGACATCGGGATGGGCAAACAGACCGGCTTCGATCTATCGCAGGCCATCGGCCCCGACCGGACCCCATGATCTTCACCACCCGCCCACGAAGGCTACGCCGAAGGCCATCCGGGCTTCAGCGCGTTGGACTAGCTGCTGAAGCCCGTGGACCCCGATGAGCTCGCTTGGCGCCATCCCCAACAAGGTGCGTGCGGAGCTGCGCACCCCGCAGACCCCGACCAGTTCATGCGGCGCTGCTAAAGAACCTGACCCGCCCGGCCAGCGCCGGTCGCCGCATCGCCCTCCCCGTCGCCGACGGCTTGGGAATGTCGTGGACGTGGACGAGGTGATGTACTGCGGGAGCGACAGCAACTACCCGTGGTACACCAGAAGGACAAGAAGCGCCTGGTGATGTTGTCCGTTTGAAGGAGTTCGAGGACATCCTCGACCCCGAGGCAGTGTCAGCGCGTACACCACAGCTACCTCATCAACGTGAGGCACGTGAAGAAGTACATCCGTGGCGAAGGGTGCGGGGAGATCGTGAGCGACGGCACCAACGTCGCCGTGAGCCGCCGCAAGAAACAGGAGCTGATGGACAGCTTGGCGCGTTTGTGAGGCGATCTTGCTTGACCACTAAGAACCGGCGCCAATGGCGCCGTTCTTAATCAACTCGATGGTGCTCCTCAAGCCCCCATCACTGGCTTCATCCTCGAGACGAACCGGTCCTGCAGAGATATCAAATTGGATGATCAGCGCACCACGCTGGAAACTCCAGTCCAGCACACCACCTCTCCTACCTGCCATTTAGCACGTAGATGCCGGTCATTGTTTCCTTCAAGACGATCTAGGATGTACGACGCGATCCGCTCACGACGATACGACCAGCGGCATCACGCATCCAGTACTCCTCGACCACCGCCTGACCAGTCTTGAGGATGATACTTATCGTTCGCGAGGTAGGGATGGATATCTCCCGACGTGGAACCCACGTCGATCCCGGATGGTCGGGGACTCAGGTGCATACTGCCAATACGAGGGTATCGCCACCCGCTTGTCCCACCGGTGCCCGCACATCCTCGCGCCGACCGCGAAACCCACCGGCTCACATGCGCCCACTCCGCCACAGTTGCTATCGGGGTCCAAGTATCCGTTCCCGGGTTGTCTTGTAGAAATCAGTGAAGTAGGTCGTTCCATCCCAACCCCACCGGCATAGGGGACCCCCGTCGAACAAGGGCACAACCACGGTGACGACGTTTCCTGACCGGGAATATCTGAACGTTGTGACCCCAGCTATCGCTCACTAAGGATCCCATTCCCAAAATCTTGCAAGAATAATTGTCGGAATTGTCGTTCCCGGAACCGAACATATCCTTTTCGCGTTCGCACCGAAAGCGATGGCCCCGGGAGCGGGCTGGTCGCCGGCATACTCGTATGCCGCATCCAGGGTTATCGAGTGGGCAAAATACTCCCCCGATGAATCATCGAGGTTACGGAGAGGAATTGGGATTCCCTCTCCAACGACGTGCCGCTACCGTTAAGTTCGAACGTTCCCGGGGTAGCGCGCACTTGCGCCGGCAACGAGGCCTTCTGCGTCCAGGTGTTGGTGGTTGGATCGGCCGCCCACAGGTCATTGGAGTAGCCCCCATTTGGTGAGGTTCGGCCGTGAAACCGACGTAGCCGATGTCGTTGATGAAAACTGGCCGCCTCTCTTCTCAGCCCCCGGGAAAGTCGGCCCTTCGTCCAGATATTCGTGACGGATCCCATTGCCAAAGATCCGTGAGGTCGCCAGAGGCTACTCCTGTGCAGATGCAGCCACAGCCTGCTGCCGTGAACCCAACAGCACCCCATCCCCTGTTCCCGGAAGGTCCGCCTTTTGCGTCCACGTTTCCGGAGCGGTCCCCCGCGAAGACAGCCATACAGGCACCTCCCAGTGTGCGGTAGACACCAACAAATCTTGGGTTGAACTGCGAAAAGAGTTCGCCCTCGCCCTCGGTGACCCAAATGCCCCATTTACGCCCCAGGCTAGGAAAGCGCGAGAACATCGACGACCGGGGTGCATCTATCCCTTAAGGACTCGTTCCGTGCGCACTTCTTTGACGTTCCGACCGCCAGCGACATAGGCGCCAGTACTTTAGTTCGGAAGATCCGTGGCCACGCGACCTTCACTGTTCACGGGCCGCCCAGTACAAGGCGGCCGCTCTCGCATCACTGATGCTGACCCAATGGGGTCCCTGTCCTTCGGGAGTTCCAAGATCATCTGTTCGCCATGTCCGCATCATAGCGAAACATCCAAGACATCAGCCTGGATATCGGTCATGCCCGTGGTCGCCGAAGTGTGTTATACCGTGCCATTGGAACGAAGGGGAGAAAAGGCGCTGTTGAAGATGGCTCACTCCGGAGCTCCTCCAGGACCTGAACACGATACCTGCGACCAAGGAGGCAGAGCACTGGCTCCGAGAACGTAGTAGCCATCGGTGTACTCAGCGTTAGGGTCACTGGTCGAATTGTTGGTCCCGTTAGAACGCAGCGGTGGCACCGCCGGAACTTGCTCATCATCCACGTCGATGGGCAGGTAGGTGGAAGTATCGGACCCTGCGGTGGTGGGGTTCATGACCGTATCTATGGGCGTCCATGCGCCAGGTTGGTCCTGCAAAGCCCCATGGATGCCCGTCTTGAAGTGAGGACAATGCTCGTTTACATGCCCGCGTTCAAATTAACATCAAAACCTCGATAGATGCAAGCTTGCAACGCACCGATATCCAGAACGCGGCCGCGCCGTCAAGCCATTGTCACCGAGCGCTGCCTTCGGGGTCGTTACAGGGCCGCGGGTGGCGGATGCGGGGAGCTGGGCATGCGCCGCGCTGCCCGCGAGCAGGGAAACATATTTGCGGAGCATATACGAGCGCAGCATCAGAAGGAGGATATGGTCCGCATGGGTCTGGAGCGATGGTATTGTTTAATTTTTGCGAAAATAAGCGCTTCAGCGCGAAGGGGATCGGCCCGAAGGACCAAGATGTACTGTTAAAAAAAAAATTACGCCGCTTTCCCGGAAAATGAGCAGCACCATCGCCGCGATCGCGCCACCATCAAACTTCGCGCCAAGGTCCAGGTTAGCATTCAACCCATCACCGGCCGGCAATAAGCCCGGCACACGGCTGGCCCCGATATGCTGGGGATGATCTCGCTTTCACCGCCGCTTCCCACGTCGGCGTCGCTCATCACGCGCGGGTGGTGAAGCCTCTCGATAAGCTTAATATGCGCCGACCTCTCCGCCGCCAGATCGTTGCCCTTCCTTGCTGATGGAAGATTACTTCCGCATTATCGGCGCGTTGGGTATCGCAGTTTCTGCCGGAGCAAAACACCTCTTCCGAAACCTGGAAACTTGAAGCCTCCTGGGTGAGTCGGCTCAAAGGATGCCGTGCTGCTGAAATCGCGCTGGGCGTTCAATGGATTCTACCCCTGTCGCGGGCCAACATAGCGGTCTTTCCGATGTCCGCGTCGATGCGTTCGCCAGGATCGCGGCGGGGAGGGGATGAGGCGGGCGGGTTACCCTGCCCGCCCGCGATCTTCCTACTCGTATTCGAAAACTTTCCCGCGAAAGCGTAGTCCCGAAGTGGCGCCAATCCACGTTGTCGCAGGAACTGGATTGTTCTTCTTCAGTTCTACGCGGCGCTCTCCAATCTCGTCGATCCTCCGCTCAAAGTACCGCGTAACACGGCTCCACACTTGCTGCTCCGTGCTGCATGGTCCTTCAGTCAGCGTAGCGCGTTTGCGGATGTATGCGGAAACAAATTCCAGGTCGTTGGTGGAATGCGGGCGAACGCAGGCGCAGGGTGAGATTCCCCATGCGGGAGGCCTTTCCTCCACGCGCCTGATGCTCCAGCCCGGTGGAAGACGTTGGGCCGGAGTTATCAGCGCTCGTCGTCCCCACGCTGGCGGGGGGCGCAAGGTCATCCAAGGCGTGCGCGGTGTTGTTATCAACTCACCAGGTGCGGCACGGGCTGCTTGTTCACCACCTCGAGCTCCACGGGGCGCTCC
>JADJCS010000021.1 GCA_016703105.1 Flavobacteriales bacterium | reverse complement strand
AGGGACTGAGGGGTCGCACGCCGCAAAGCGGCCTCCGGCGACGGCGCGTGGTTTCCAACCCGCATTTCATCGACCCGTTTGTGTTGCGCAATGATGCTCGCGCCAAGTTCGGGCGGCGAACGCCCTACTCCGTTCTGGTCCATTTCGCCTTTGCCCACTTGGCGGCTGCTGAATACTTGCACCACATGGGTCCTTGTAGCAAGAGTTTGAGGAGACTAGAGTGGCACGTTCCTTTCCATCTGTGACTACTTCCATCACCACACGGCCCATCATATCCATAAGAACCACTGGGTCTATGCCATGCGTGCCTGACCAAAGCAGACCCAAACCGTTCGGATCGTTCACAAATGAGCAGAGCTTCGGGAATACTCTCAGGATTGGTGATGTCGACCACTTGGACCGCGTCGAAATAGTAGTACGCAGCCTCAGCCATATTCCCCGATACGGCGAACACATTCGTAGACGCTTCATCCGTAAAAGATCCATCACCATGAACCGTTCCACCATTCTGCCATTCATCGTGTCCCCAAGATAAGATCCAATCTGTGTGTGCTGGTATAAAATCCCGGGTCATGGAACTGCGCTGCGGCGTAACAGGTAACGCCCCCATATCGACCAGATCGGGATCGAACACAGTGTCTTGTGCGAAGTATGCACCTACTGGTCGAAGCGTAACGGTAACACTCGGTGAGAGATATCTCCATGGACACCGTATAGGTGTGTCCTGCTTCCAAAGGTGCGGTCAATTGGACTTCCATGTACTCCTTCAGTTCGCGATCCTGCATCCAGAGGTGCGCTGCGAACCGTATCCCATCAAAGGGTCCTGGTAACAAACGATGCCGATGAATTCAGTGGTATCCATTGCCACGGCACATGGTTCGGTCAATTCCATGCTATACACATCAGGTGTCGCATAGTTCGCACTGAACCAAGGTGGAGCGACCAGGATCGGATTGTTGGCGGTGGTGCAATAGGCGCTATCCTCAAAGGACCAATTCGGCACAAGGTTCTGCGCCATCGCTATCGCAGCGAAGACAAGATTCATCAGGAGGAGAAGGCAGGCCTTGAGCATGTTCGTTCGGCTTTCCAAAGGACCTGTTGGTACATGAAGTCGGCGCTTCCACAAGATAGGCTATCCACCCGCCGCCACTTGCTCCCCCTGCCCTGCCACTTGCTCGGCGCCGCTATGCCAGCGGGGCTGGTCGAGGCAGTTTTGACCCGTCGAACAGAAACAACCAACCAAACCCAAACAACCCCACTACCATGAACCTCCAGCCCCACATCAAGCGCACCCTGCTGCAAGCCGTTATGATCGCCGCAGGCCTCACGATCACCGTCGCTGCGAACGCCCAGGCCTTCGTCGCCTTCGAAGGCCGCCTGCTGGTCGCCGCCGCCGATATGGAGAACGTACACATGACGGTGACCGATGGCACCGAAACGATGGATGTCTCGCTCCGCGCCAATGGCAAGTTCGAATTCTTCATCCCCGTGAACGATCAAGTGACGCTGACCCTCGATCGCCCCGGCTACATCAGCAAGACCATGTTGATCGACACGCACAACGCCCCGAGCAAGGAAGGTGCTGATCGACCGCACCGCCCGCGTGGAACTCGACCTCGCACTGGAACCCCAGCCCAGCGATCTGGAGCTCTGCTACGACAAGCCGATGGGCAAAGTGGAGTTCGATGCCGCCACCGGCGAGACCCGGATCATCGACCTGGATCCTGATCTGCTGATCGCCTCCGAGAACACGAGCTCCGCGGTGCCGATGTGAACCGGCATCCGATCACCTCAAGGCAAATGGGCCGGTCTCCGCGATCGGCCTTTCGCCGTTCGTAGCGTCAGCGTTTGGAGTCTCGATAGGCCTTGGAGGCCATCACCTCTTTCAACACCGGCCATTTGCGCAGGTCATCCTCCTTCACCTCTCCGCTGTTCACCAGACTGCGCAGCAAACGGACGGAGTCCTCCTGCTGCCCTGCGCGGTAGAGGTAGGCGCTCTTGGTGAGTTGAGTAGGTCGGAACAACGGATCCAAAGCCTCGGCCTTGGCGAGATAGTCCTTCGCCAAAGGGAGCCGCTCGTTCAGCACATAGAGCATGGCGAGGTCGACGTGGATGCTCACATCGCGCTTCATCGCCTCGTTTCGGTCGTACACCAGATTGAGCTGTTCCAAGGCCTCCTGGTACTTGCCGGTCTCGCGCAGGCAATGCGCGCGCCAGCGGCCACATTCCACATCGTCGCGGATGCGCAGGGATTCATCGAAAGCAGGAAGCGCCTCCTTCAAGTTGTCCACCAGCATGGCCGAGCGGCCGACCTGCTTCTTGGCGTCGGCACGATCGTAGCCCAGGGTGATCGACTTCTCGAAACAGCGCACCGCGGCGTTGTCATTGAGCATGGCCTGGTAAGCGAGCCCCAGATCATAGACGTACGGTCCGCTCATCTTATCGGCGTCCACGGCTTGCTCGCCGTAGCCCTTCGCTTCTTCATACCGACCGGCGGCGAGACAGATCTTGGTCATCATAGCGAGCACTTCGCCGTTGCGTTTCTCGGTCTTCAGCACCCCTTTCAGCAGTGATTCCGCGTTCGCCGGATCGCCCTTGGCGAAGAACGCGCGGGCCTTGCCCAACATGGCGGGTTGGCGCATGCTCTCCACGTTGTTGCTGAGGATGGTCTCGAAATCCTTCAGTGCGAGATCGTAGTTGCCCGCACCCAGGTGACAATTGCCGCGCTCCAGGAAACCGACGAAGGGAGTGACGGCCTTCTCGATGTAGCGGTCCAGGTCGGTGATGGCCGCCGAGTATTGTTCGAAGCGCATCAGATTGCGGGCCTTGAGCAAGCGGTTCTCGCTCTGCTCGGGATCGAGCACGCAGGCCAGCAGGAAATGGTGATCGGCCTCGGCGAAGGCATTGAGCCCTTGCAGTTCCTTGGCTTTGGAGAGGTGTTGCTGGGCAAGCAGGGTCATCTCCGTGCGCTCGCTGTCCGAGAGACCAGTGCGTTGTGCGGTCGCTACCGCAGCTTCACCGTCCGCGGCGCGGTCCAATTCCAGCAGGCTGAGGCCGCGGGCGAGGTGGCACCGGGCGCAAGCGTTGTCCAATTCGAGCGACCCGTCGAAGCGTGCGAGGGCGTCCGCATGGCGCGCACGATGCGCCAGGAGAACACCCATCTGGTAGTGTGTCTCCGCATCGTTCGGCGCCTTGGTCTTCGCTTGTTCCAGCACTTCCATGGCCTCATCACATTTCCCCTGGGTATGGCACAGCAACCGCGCAAGGCGATGGTGGTAGGAGGGCGACCAGGGGTCGTGGAGCATCAAGGAATAGTAGTCCGCTACGGCAGCCTGTTGCTGATCGGGCACATTGCTCTTCTCCAGAACGGAGGCCCGCAGCGATAATGCATCGAGGTAGCGGGGTTCGCGTTGCAGCACAGTATTGAGCAGCGGCACAGCCTGGCCGCTGAGCCCCTTCGCGATCAGGATCCGTGCTTCAAGCACCAACAGCTCCACATCACCACTGCGACCGGGTTCCTTCAATGCAGCCTGTACCTGGGCCAAGGCCTTGTCCTGATCCCCCAACGCATGGAACTTCTCGCGGTCCTTCTTCTTGAGCAAAATGGCGTTCAGCCCGTCGATGAGCGCCTTCACTTCGGTGCTGCCCGGCTTGACCACGAGGGCACGCTCATAGGACCGCTTCGCACGGTCGTATGCGCGCATGCCGTTCAAGGCCGCGCCCTCTTCGCAGGCGGAGGCGTAGTCGGCCTCGTCCTTCAGCCGTTTGCGCTCCATGGCACGGCGCGTCTCGTTCAGAAGCACGAGGGGGTCCACGGCCAGGGGATCCAGGGACCGTGCCTGCTCCAACAAGTTCGTAGCTCCTTCGAAGTCACCACTGGTCAACTGGTCGCGCGCGGCGGCCATGGCGGTCTCGAAAGCCAGACGGCGCTCCGCTCGTTGTTGCTCTTCGCGTTGCTGTTCCTGTTCGAACGCACTACGGTATTCGGCGGCTGCGGCGGTTAGTTGTTTGATGTCCTTGCGCCCAGCGCGCGCCAGCGAGTCCAGGTCTTGCTCCAATAGCGCCTCGGAGAAGGTGGCCGAGGGGTCGAAGAAATTGTCCGAGGCGATCACCACGTCCCAGCCGCCGCCGGCCCGAGGCTCGGCCACGAACTCCAGGACGCGGCGATGGGTGACATAGGGCTCAGTCAACTAACTGTAACGGCCGAGGAACCGCATTTCATACAGCACTTGGATGAAGGTGTGCTCCGAGACACCTGGCTCGCGCATCTTCAGCAGCTTGGCTTCCACGGCCGTGCGCAGCGGGTCGCGGCTCTGGAAGTAAAGGAGTAGGTCGTTGGCGTACTCTTCCACCGGCCTGTCCTTGCCAGCGGTCTGTGGGCCGTTCGTGGGATCGACGTTATCCTGGATGCGAACATCCGGCCGCAGGAACATGCGGTCGCGCCCTGGTCCGCAAGCGCTCATGATGAGTTCATGGACAAGGAGCGCGCTCTCATCATCGTTGGCCTCCAGCCCGGCGATCTCGTCGAGCAAGGCGACATAACGCTTGAAGGTGCTTTCCGCCAGCGCGTTGATCAAGCCCTTATCACGCACGCTGAGGCTATCGCCCGGGAGCGCCACGCCCACCGTCGTGGCCAGCATGAAAAGGATCGACAGGGCGCGACGAGCGGACATGGGATCACAGGCCAAGTACCTGATGCCAGAGGTAAGCGGTCTTGTCAACGTCCGGCATGCGCGTGAGTTTGGTGATGTTCCAGCCGGAGGGCTCGAAGTCCTTGGCTCGGACGGGCGTGGGGCGGTACTCTACCAACAGGAACCAGCCCGGCAACTGCAACAGGTGCATTTCGATGCGCTTGATGCCGAGCACCTGAAGTTCCGAGCGCAGCAAGGCCTCCTGAAGTTCGAAGAGACCCGCGATGCCCGGCGGACCGATGTAGGGATAGACCCCGGGATGCCCACCATCGTCCACCCGGAGCAGATCGATGAACCCGTACTCGTGGCTCTTCGAATCGATGTACAGTTGCGTACCCGGGTTGATCCGCGCAAGGTCGGTGCCGAGGATGGACCATTTCCGCGCGGCACCCACGCGCTCGCGCACCAGCCAGAGGGCAATGTCCGTGGTATCGCCGTTGGTCCATGTGCGGCAGGTGACGCGCGCGAGCCAGGGCGGTCCATCCAGTTCCAACACCATGGGTGGAACGGTGGACAACACCGCTTGAACGAAAGCGTCCTGATCGGCCTTGGTGACCTCATCGCTGAGCACACTATGCAGCAGCGCTTCACGCGACGGCGGATCCACACCGGGCGGCACAAGACCCTTGAACAGCCCGTTGAAGCGGTCGCGGAACTCATCGAACTGTTTGACACACAGCTCGTACTGTTGGTCGGCGGTCTGCGCGACCACCCGTGTCGAAAACACGAGCGCGAAGAGTATCGCGAGGATGCGCATCATTCCGTCTTGGTGGAGACCACGCCGATGTCGCCGAGGAACACGTCCCAAAGCACCGTGGTGCGGCCCTCCTGCACCTTTTCGTAGGTGCGCAGCTTGATCTGCACGTTCTTGTTCGTCACATCGCTGTAGTATACCTCCCCATCCACCATGCCGGTGAAGCGCTGCTGGATGGAAACCACTGCGGTGTAGCTACCGTCCATCTGCAGTTCGAAGTCGCTCGCGTACTGGATGTCGGCCCATTCGATCTTCACCAGATCGTAGTTCAGCATGCGCAGATGGCTGCCGAGGTACCGCGTGATGAGATGCTCCTTCTGGGTGCCTGTTGTGGCGTTGGACACATGCACGATGTTATCCGGCCGTTCGAACAGCCCGATGGCCTGGTCCACCGCCTTGTCCTTCACGATGCTGCTGAGCTCCTTGTTGGTGATCTGCTCAATATAACCGCTCAGCCGCTTGGTCTTCTCCAGGGCCACGTCCTTGAAGCGGGCGAAGTCGAGGTCCTCTGAGGCGGTTTCGCTCGCCGCACGTTCGAACTTTGGCGCGATCCATTTCTCCGAGTACTGCACGGTGCGCGGTGCGGCCACCGGCGGGCATTTACTCGCATCGTTCAGGGCGTTCAGCACGGAGCCGTTCGCCATGAGCGCACGGAGCCGCTCGGGGGTAAGGGAGAACTCCACGTGCCCTGGAGAGAGCACCCCCGCCACGTCGCTGCGGGGTACGTTCACATCACCGCTCCCGGTGCGGATGGTGAAGCGGTCGTCCGCCCACCGCGTGATCGTGCCCTTCAGCACCTGGTTGTCATTACGCAACAAGGCGTTACAGGTCGGCTCGTTTCCTGCCAGGTCGCCCGCGTTGCCGCCACAGGGTCGGGTATGTACCCGGAGCGAACCATCCACGATGCACAGTACTTCGCCGCAGGGTACACTGGTCGTCCCCGTGGACCGTCCTCCGGCCACAACGAAATCCACATGATCCCCCGAGATCCGCTGGACCTGACCGCTTAGCTGCGAACCGTCCGCGCGGACCAAGGTTTGCTGCGCCCATGTGGCGGGCCCGAAGAGGAGGATCGCGGTGAGCAGACTACCAACGTACCGCGCACGCGGCCGTCGGGTCTGATGCGCGGTATCGAATAGTAAGGTCCGCATAGGTCCGGTCGATCGTTGTTCCATCCCGAGAGTTCCCGGTCACCACCGTTCCACCCCGAGGTCCTTGGTAAGAGGGACGCCAAGCTAAACGATCCGGACCGGTAGTTGGTCGATCCATCCCTGAAAATCGGGGGGAGTGCCGTGCGTGGACCGGACATGGTTCCGCCCGACCTTCGCCACATGCGGGGCATGTCACCTTCAACGGCCGTTCGTAGGGTCGCATGTGGATGGGTCCTGACGGGCATGTTCACTTGTGCCCTGCCTCCGGTGGTTTCGGCCACAGGCGCGGACCTGAAGGAGTTGTTGGCGCGGGCGAGCACCCTGTCCAACGGTTCCGTTCCGACCGGACAGGCGCATGCTGCCATAGCGGTGATGATCGCCGAGGTGGAAGCCGTGAAACGGGGTTCGGATGCCGGAGAGGTGCGCGTAGCGGACAGCCTACTGATGGAACTCCATATCCGCGATGCCTTCCTATATGGTTCGGAACTGAACGAGGGCAAGGCCCGCGCTGCGTATCGCCGCGCGATCGCGATAGCGCCGGAAGGCATGGGTGGGCGGACCGCGGACGTCCACTACTGGCTCGCGGAGTCCCATTGGAAAGAAGGCCGCCGGGATAGTGCGCTCGCCGTGATGGAGGCAGGGTGGAAAGCCTTCGCAACAGTGAAGGACTCGGCGGGTATGCGGCTCATGCTCTGGGAGGAAGAACAACTGCGCACCCGCTTCGGCGATCACCGCGGGGCCATCCAGGCCTGCCAGCGTTTGCTGAAAATGGACCGGGCGATGGGCAACAAGCGCAACGAAGCGTATACCGAGCTGGCCTTAGCGCGCCATGCCGCGCGCATCGGTCTGGACGCGGCGTTCGATCATGCGCAGAACGCTTATCGCGTATTCGAGGAGGTGAGTGACGCGGGCGGTGCCATGAGCGCCATGGATCTCCTGATCACCACCTACGACATCACCGCCCAGGACGAACAAGTGCTGGAGCTGATCACGGCCGGGTTGAAGCGCGCGGAAGAACGGGGTGTGGCCGCGGATATCGCCCGGTTCCACGACCGTATGGGCCGCTTTCGGATGCGCACGAAGGACTACCCAGCGGCCTTGACCCATCACCGGCAAGGACTGGCGTTGGTGGGCGGCACCTCTCCCGTCGTTGACCTGCCCAAGGGTATGAGCGGGGCGGTGCTGCGGGCGGCGCGCCGAGCTATTGCGCGATATCGGCCTCTGCCATGTGGCTCTGGCCGAACCGGACAGCGCGCTGCTCTTTCTGAAGGCGAGCGACGCCCTGGCGGAACAGGAAGGGCTGGAAGAGGTGGACCCGACCGTTGATCTAGGCGAACTATCGTTCGCGCAGGGAGCGTACGCGGAAGCGCTGCGCTACGGTGAACGGGCCTTGGACCGCGGCCATGCGCGTGGCGACCTGTCCCTGGTGAACCGCGCCAGCCTGCTGTTGTACGAGGTATACAAACAACGGAACGATGCACGGGCCGCATTGCGAATGCACGAACTCTACCAAACCACATCCGATTCGCTCGGCCGCGAGCAGTTCCGCATGGGCTTGATGAAGCGCCAGATCGAAACGGACTTCCAGGCCCAGATGCTCGCGGACAGCATCGAGAGCGCACAGGCGGTGGAACGTGAGCGTTTGGGCGCGGAGGTGGCCCGCCTGGAAGCCGCACAGGCAAGAACAAGGAGCTGGCTCCTTCTTATCGTAGCGGCTTTGGTGTTGATCGCGGGCGGCATCTTTTTCTGGTTGGACCGCAAGCGCCGCAAGGAGCGTTTCGAGAAGGAAGCCGCCCACCTGGAAACGCAAGCGCTGCGCAGTCAGATGAACCCGCACTTCATCTTCAACGCGCTGAACTCCATCAACGCCTACGTGCAGAAGAACGATCAGGACAGCGCCAGCAGCTACCTCACAAAATTCGCCCGGGTGATGCGCAGCGTGCTGGAGAACAGCCGCCATAGTGAAGTGCCGTTGCAGGACGATCTGGAGACGCTCCGCGGCTACATGGACCTGGAGCGCAAGCGCATGCAGGAGAAATTCGATTTCACCATCACGGTGGACGATGCCCTGGACCCGGAAGAAGTGATGGTGCCTCCCTTGGTGGTGCAACCCTTCGTGGAGAACGCCATCTGGCACGGCATGGCGGGCAAGGAAGGCAAAGGCCATATCCGTTTGAACGTGGAGGCGCGCGGAAAGCAACTGCTTTGGATCATCGAGGATGATGGTGTTGGGCGTAACGCCAAGAAGGAACCGGCGGCACAGCCACCGGGTGATACGCCAACGAAAAAAACCAGCCTCGGCACCGCCATCACACGCTCCCGCCTCGACTTGGTGCAGAAACAGCACGGTGGCACCGCAGGCTTCCGGTATATCGACGTTCCCCTAGGCACGCGAGTGGAGGTGGAGATGCCATTGATGCACGCGCACTAGAACGCGCTGCTAGCCGCTGGCTTGATGCATCTTTAGGATGACGAGATCTCTTCGTCAGGTCGCATAGAGCTTGTGGCCAGCGGCTAGCAGCGCGTTCCCACCACCTGCTCCCTCCCACCCGCCACTTGCTCACCGGCACATACGCACGGCGGTTTACGGGATTTGCTTTGGCCCATCATCAACAATGATGACCACCAAAAACCAACTGCCATGAAAGCCTACGCCACCTTCGCCGCCCTCTACATGTTCCTCCTCCTCACCGCCTCCTGCGCCAAGGAAGCAGCCATCGCACCGCAAGGCACCGCCCCAGCGACGGAACAGACCGAGAACAACGAATTGAACCCGACCGCGCCTGTCGCCAGCACCGATGGAGCTGATAGCGGCCCGCCGTCAGGAACCGCTACTACGGCACCCGCGAACTCGGAGGTGGACATGGCCCGGATCTGGATCACCCCCGAAGGCAATTTCGTTACCGAATAGCAACGCGCTTCTCTGAAAGAGCCCTGCGGTCCCCGGATCGTGGGGTTCTTCCATTTCAGGAGCAGGGGCAGGGGCAGGGGGCAAGCAACATGTCTTGCGCTTGTCCCCGCTACAGCCCCTGACTATCGCCAACTACTCCCTCGCACCCGCCACTTGCTCGCCGGGCCTCACCCCTACCCCCTAGGTCGCTGTTGTTTTGGGTCAGCAACGACGAACAACGCCCTCTCAACCTCCCACCACCATGAAAGCCCTCACCTTCCTCCGCCTCACCGCCCAGGCCGCCATCGCTTCCATCGCGATCACCGCTTCCGCCAACGAGTCCAGCCATGTGCTCCGCATCGAGGGCAAGGTGCTCAGCAGCAACCCGCTTGAAGGTGCCTCGGTCACTGTCCTCCAGGATGGCGCCGCCTTCAACCGGATGGACAAGGGCCTGGCCCAGTTCCAATTGGAGCTGCCCTTGGGCCATGAGTACCGCCTGCAGTTCGAACTGCCGGGTACCATCGCCAAGGAATTGGTGTTCGACACCCGCCTACCCAAGAACATGGAGGCGAAGAAGGACTTCCTCTTCCACTTCCAGGTGAGCCTGCTGGCCCAACCCGCAGAGGGCGAACAACAGTACGACGGCCCCGTGGGCAAGATCGCCTTCAACACCAAGGACAATGACTTCGGCTACGAGCACCTGCACACCGCCCGCTTGGAGAGCAAGCAAGCCCCAGTGCAGGAAGCCGTGGCACAAGCCCCGGTGAAGCGCGTGCGCAAAGAGGTGGCCGCCTTCGTGGATCCCACGATGGAACTGGCCGCCTGGACCGAGCAGAAGCGCTCCGAGCAGGAGGCTGAGGCCAAGAATTAAGCGTGGGTTAGGGAGGAAAGGCAGAGGCCCCGGGAGGGGCCTTTGTCATTTCGCTTTGCTGTGGCGCCTATCTTTTCGCCTCGTTTCCCACCCACCCCACCCATGAGCGAACTCACCGCCGTCATCGTTGATGACGAACAACATTGTCGCGACGCCCTTAGCGGCATCCTCGAAAGGAAGCACCCGGATGTGCCTTTGTTGGGCATGGCCACCAACGTGCCCGAAGGCATCGACCTGCTGAGCAAGGTGAAGCCCAAGATCCTCTTCCTGGACATCGAGATGGGCAAACAGACCGGCTTCGATCTATTGCAGGCCATCGGCCCCGACCGACCCCATGTGATCTTCACCACCGCCCACGAAGGCTACGCCGTGAAGGCGATCCGCTTCAGCGCGTTGGACTACCTGCTGAAGCCCGTGGACCCCGATGAGCTCGCTGGCGCCATCAACAAGGTGCGTGCGGAGCTGCGCACCCCGCAGAGCCCCGACCAGTTCATGGCGCTGCTAAAGAACCTGACCCGCCCCGCCAGCGCCGATCGCCGCATCGCCCTCCCCGTCGCCGACGGCTTGGAGATGGTGGACGTGGACGAGGTGATGTATTGCGAGAGCGACAGCAACTACACGGTGGTCCACCAGAAGGACAAGAAGCGCCTGGTGATCAGCCGTACGCTGAAGGAGTTCGAGGACATCCTCGACCCCGAGCAGTTCGTGCGCGTACACCACAGCTACCTCATCAACGTGAAGCACGTGAAGAAGTACATCCGTGGCGAAGGCGGTGAGGTGATCATGAGCGACGGCACCAACGTGGCCGTGAGCCGCCGAAAGAAACAGGAGCTGATGGACAGCTTGGCGCGTTTGTGAGCGATCTTGCTTGACCAATTAAGAACGGCGCCAATGGCGCCGTTCTTAATTCAACTCGATGGTGCTCCTCAAGCCCCCATCAACTGCTTCATCCTCGAGATGAATAAGTCCTGCAGAGATATCAAATTGGATGATCAGCGCACCACGCTGAAACTCCAATCCAGCACACCACCTCTCCTACCTGCCAGGTGTAGCACGTAGATGCCGGTCGTTGTTTCCTTCAAGACGATCTCAGGATGTACGACGGATCCGCTCATGACGATACGACCAGCGGCATCACAGATCCAGTACTCCTCCGACCCACCGCCTGACCAGCCTTGGAGGATGATACGATCGTTCGCGAGGTAGGGACGGATATCCCACGACGTGGAACCTTCGTCGATCCCGATGGTCGGGGACTCAGGTGCATACTGCCAATACTGAGGGGTATCGCCACCGCTTGTCCCACCGGTGCCGGCATAGCCCCTTGCGCCGATCGCGAAACCCACCGGCTCATATGCGCCCACTCCGCCATAGTTCGCTATCGGGGTCCAAGTATCCGTTCCCGGGTTGTACTTGTAGAAATCAGTGAAGTAGGTCGTTCCATCCCAACCCCCACCGGCATAGGGAACCCCGCTGATCACAAAGGCACAACCATGACGACGTTCCTGACCGGGAATATCTGAACGTTGTGACCAGCTATCGCTCACAGGATCCCATTCCCAAAAATCCTTGCAAGAATAATTGGCGGAATTGTCGTTCCCGGAACCGACATATCCTTTTCCGTTCGCACCGAAAGCGATAGGCCCGGAGCGGCCGGTCGCCGGCATACTCGTATGCTGGATCCAGGTATCCGAAGTGGGCACATACTCCCATAGATCATTGAGGTACGGAGAGGAATTGGGATTCCCTCCAACGACGTAGCCGCTACCGTTAAGTTCGAACGTTCCCGGGGTAGCGCGCACTTGCGCCGGCAACGAGGCCTTCTGCGTCCAGGTGTTGGTGGTTGGATCATACGCCCACAGGTCATTGGAGTAGCCCCCATTTGGTGAGGTTCGGCCGAAACCGACGTAGCCGATGTCGTTGATCGAAAAAGCGGCCGCCTCTCTTCTCGGCCCCCCAGGGAAATCGGCCTTCTGCGTCCAGATATTCGTGACGGGATCCCATTGCCAAAGATCCGTGAGGTTGCCAGAGGCTACTCCTGTGCAGATGTAGCCATAGCCTGCTGCCGCGAACCCAACAGCACCCCATCTTCCTGTTCCTGGAAGGTCCGCCTTTTGCGTCCACGATTGGGCGGTCCCCAAGACAGCCATACAGGCACCTAGCAGTGTAAGGGTTGATCTCATCAAATCTTGAGTTGAACTGCGAAAATAGTCCGCCTCGCCCCCTCGACCCAAATGCCCCCCATAGGCCCCAGGCCTAGGAAAGCGCGAGAACATCGACGACCGGGAGTGATCTATCCCTTAACGAAACGTTCCGTGCGCACTTCTTTGACGTTCCGAACGCTGAAGACATAGGCGCCAGTACCCAGTTCGGAAAGATCCACGGCCACGCGACCTTCACTGTTCACGGGCCGCTCCAGTACAAGGCGGCCGCTCGCATCACTGATGCTGACCCAATGGGGTCCCTGTCCTTCGGGGAGGTCCAAGATCATCTGTTCGCCATCCGCATCATAGCGAAGATCCAAGACATCAGCCGCGATATCGGTCACGCCCGTGGTCGCCGAAGTGTAGTATACCGTGCCATTGAACTGACGAGGAGAAAAGGCGCTGTTGAAGATGTAGCTCACTCCCGAGCCCTCCAGGACCTGAATGTTCGCATCGGAGGCGAGCACGGCTCCGAGAACAGTACCATCGGTGTACTCAGCGTTAGGGTCACTGGTCGAATTGTTGGTCACGTAGAACGCAGCGGTGGCACCGCCCGGAATTGTCACATCCACGTCGATGGGCAGGTAGGTGGGCAGATCGGACCCTGCGGTGGTGAGGTTCATGACCGTATCTATGAGCGTCCATGCGCCGGGGTTGGTCGCAAAGCCCACATGGGTGCCCGTCTTGTAGTAGAGGGCAATGCTCGTTGTGCCCGCGTTCCAGTTAACATCAAAACACTCGATGGTCACTGGCTGCAACGCTACGATGTCGAACATGACGCCATCCAAGCCATTGTCCTGGGCATACAGGGTGGTGAGGCCGCCGGTGGCGGTGCAGGGGAGCTGGGCATGCGCACCGCTGCCAGCGAGCAGAAGCATGGCTGCGGAGCATGTACGAGCGCATCGGAGAAGGAGGGATGTGGTCCGCATGGGTCTGGAGCGATGGTGTTCGTTACAAAATAGCGCTTCGGCGCGAAGGGGATCGACCCGAAGGACAGAATGTGCTGAGGCCTTGCGCTACAGGGAAAGTAAACGCTTCACCATCGCCGCGATCGCACCACCATCCGCCTTGCCGGCCAGTTGCTTGTTCGCTTCCCCCATCACCCGGCCCATGTCCTTCATGCCGCTGGCCCCCGTGCTCGCGATGATCGCTTTCACCACCGCTTCCACGTCAGCGTCGCTCATGCGCGCGGGTAGGTAGGCCTCGATCACCTTGGCCTGTGCCTCGTCCTCCGCCGCCAGATCGGCCCTTCCTTGCTGATGGAAGATCGCCGCAGCCTCGGCGCGTTGCTTGTGCAGCTTCTGCAAGAGCTTGGCGCCTGCCTCCTCCGAGACCTGCGTCTGCCCACCTTCCTTGGTCAGCTCCAATAAGATGGCGCTCTTGATCGCGCGCAGAGCGTTCAAGCGGTCCTTGTCGCGGGCCAACATCGCGGTCTTGATGTCCGCGTCGATACGTTCCTTGAGATCCATGGCGATGGGGGAATGAAAGAGGCGGGCAAGTTACCCTGCCCGCCCGCGATCTTCTACTCGTCTTCGAGCGCTTTCCCGCGAAAGCGTGATCGAAGTGGCTCAATCCACGTTGTCGTGCAGGAACGGATTGTTCTTCTTCAGTTCTACGCGGCGCTCTCCGCTCTCGTCCTGGTCCTCGCTCAAAGTATAGCGGCTCACACTGCTGTCCGTGCTGCGTGGTCCTTCGGTCAGCGTGACGCGTTTGCGGATGTATGCGGGCTCACGTTCCAGGTCGTTGATGCCGTTGGGCGAACGCAGGCGCAGGGTGAGATCACGCATGCGGGAGAGCCTTTCCTCCACGCGCGCCTGATGCTCGGCCGGTGGAAGACGTTGGGCGGAGTTATCGGCGCTCGTCGTGTTCACGCTGGCGGGAGGCGCATCGTCGTACAACGCGTGTACCTTCTTGTCATCGCTCACCGGTGCGGCGGGCTGCTTGTTCACCACCTCGAACTCCACAGGGCGCTCCGGACGGAACGGTGCGACCACAGGAGGTGTGGATGGCGCCTCGTTCACCACGGGGGCAACGGGCTTCAAGTACGGCTCCATGGGCTGCTCGCTGGGGACCGGCGGCACCGCGGTCGCGGACTGCTTCGGTGTCACGGCGACCGGGTTCACGATCGGCTGCATGATCATCGTGGGCACGTCGGCATCGAGCGGGATCACCTTGCGCGCCTCGGGTGCGGTACCGATCAGACCGGTGTCCGGATTCACTTGGAAACCGGTGGCGATCACCGTAACGCGCACTTTCGCACCCAGCGATTCATCCTTGCAATAGCCCCAGATCACATCCGCGCTGCTACCTGCGGCATCCTGGATATGGTCGGTGATCTCGGTGATCTCGTCCATCAGCACCTCCTGGGTGCCATGGGTGATGTTGAGCAGCACGAATTTGGCACCCTTGATATCGTTGTCGTTCAACAACGGTGAGGCCAGTGCTTCCTGGGCGGCACGCAAGGCACGCTCCTCCCCTTCCGCTTCGGCCATGCCCATCACGGCAGCGCCGCTGTTGGTCATCACGGTCTTCACGTCCTCGAAATCGACGTTCACCTTGCCGGTGACGGTGATGATCTCGGCGATACCCCGCGCGGCGGTGGTGAGCACATTATCCGCGTAACCGAAGGCGTTGTCCAGGCTCAGGTTGCCATAGAGGTCGCGCAGGCGGTCGTTATTGATCACCAGCAGGGTGTCCACGGAGCGACGCAGGTCCTCGATGCCGGCCATGGCCTGTTGCTTCCGTTTGCGGCCTTCCCATTGGAAGGGCATGGTAACGATGCCTACCGTGAGGATACCGAGCTCGCGGGCGATGCTGGCGATCACTGGTCCGGCTCCTGTACCTGTACCACCACCCATGCCAGCGGTGATGAAGACCATCTTGGTGCGCGTGCTGAGGAGCTGGCGCACTTCATCGATGTTCTCTTGGGCGGCGTCCTTGCCGCGATCGGGCACAGAGCCGGCGCCAAGGCCATCGGTAAGCTCGGGTCCGAGCTGCACTTTCACCGGTACGGGGCTGATGTCCAGCGCCTGCTTGTCGGTGTTGCAGATGATGAAGTCCACGCCCTTGATGCCTTGGGCGTACATGTGGTTCACGGCATTGCTGCCGCCGCCCCCCACGCCGATCACTTTGATGATCGACGACAGTTCCTTGGGAAGATCGAATTTCATGACAGTGGTTTTTTGGAATGTGGAAGGGAAGGGTCAGTTGTCGTCGTCGTTGAGCAGCTCCGAGGCGCCTTTCAGCACTTTATCGAAGAAGCCCCCGACGCGGGAGGTTTGGGAATGGCCTTTCACGCGGACCGCGGTGTTCTCCTGCGCCTGCTTGGGGCGACGGCGCTCCAGATAGTCGAAGCCTTTCAGAACCAGGCCCACGCCTGTGGCGAACAGCGGACTGGTGACCTGGTCCACGTTGCTCTTCGCGAGGTGCTCGTTCGGGTAGCCGATGCGTGCGCTCATACCGGTCATGTACTCCACCAGTTGGCGTAGATGCTTCAATTGTGCGCCGCCCCCGGTGAGCACCACGCCGGCGATCATCTGCTTCTCCATGCCGCTGTTGCGGATCTCGAAGTGGACGTGCTCCAGGATCTCCTCCATGCGGCTCTGGATGATCTCCGAGAGCGTGCGCAAACTGATCTCCTTGGGATCACGGCCGCGAAGACCGGGGATGCACACCACCTCGTTCTCCTTGTTCTCCGCAGCGAGGGCACTACCGAACTTCACCTTGAGCAGTTCGGCCTGTTCGCGCATCACGCCACAGCCCTGACGGATGTCCTCAGTGATCACGTTCCCGCCGAAGGGGATCACCGCGGTGTGGCGGATGATGCTGTCATAGAAGATGGCGAGGTCCGTGGTGCCACCGCCGATATCCACCAGCACCACACCGGCCTCCTTCTCTTCGGCGCTCAGCACGGCGTCGGCGCTGGCGAGCGGTTCGAGGATCAACTCGGTCACATCGAGTTCAGCGCGATGCACGCACTTGTTGATGTTGCGCGCGGCGGTGACCTGGCCGCTGATGATGTGGAAGTTGGCCTCCATGCGCACACCGCTCATGCCGATCGGGTCGCGGATGCCCTGCTCACCGTCCACGATGTACTCCTGCGGCAGCACATGGATGATCTCTTCGCCCGGGGGCATCACCAGCTTGTACATATCATCGATCAGCAGGTCGATGTCCAACTGGCGGATCTCCTCCTCCAGGCTCTGGCGGGTGATCATGCCACGATGGTGCATGCTGCGGATATGCTGACCGGCGATGCCCACGTTCACCGTGCCGATCTCCACGTTCGCATGGGCCTCGGCCTCCTTCACCGCCGCCTTGATGGATTCGACGGTCTTCTGGATGTTGGCCACCATGCCCCGGCTCACGCCTTCGGACCGGCTCTTGCCCATGCCGAGGATCTCGATCTTGCCTTGTTCGTTCTTGCGCCCGACGATGCAGGCGATCTTGGTGGTGCCGATGTCGAGGCCGGCCACGATCTCTTGGTTCTCCATGTGTGCTTCGTTTATCAGGGCGTTGTTCGTTGGGTGCAGACGACCTGCGCGTCGAAGCGGAGGTCGATGGTGGAATAGCGGCGCCAGTCGGTCTGCTTGATGCCTTCCGCATAGAACAGGCGCAGCTTGGCGAATCGTTCTTCAAGGGCGGTGCCATCGCCGATGCGCACACGCTGCGCGCCGACGCGGGGGATCAGTTCGAACTCTCCATCCGGCGTGGCCACGATCTGGTCGATCAGCGCATCGCGGAAGGGATCGGCGCGGATGAAGGAAGCGATGCGGAACACTTGGTTCAACCGGGACAAGCGCATCAGACTGTCGCCATCCGTCACGTTGAGCACCGTGGTGGAAGCACCGGGCATGTGCAACTCGCCCAGCGCCACGGGCACGCGCGGGGTATGGGCACTGCTCAGCGGCATCGTGTGTCCTTCCGCATCGATATAGTACGTGGTCCCATCGCGATCGAACACGCGCACCACGGGCGCCCGCTGGTCCACGCGCACATGCAGCACGCCATCCAACGTGTGATAGGCCTCCGCGCGCGAAACACAAGGAATGGCGCGCAGGTGGTCTTCAATGGCGCGGATGTCCATCTCGGCGAGCGGCACGCCGATCACCGCACCGCCCATGTTCAGCACCTCCTCACGCACCTGCTGTTCGGTGATGAAGTGCGCACCGTCCATGCCGCGCACTTCGATGGCGAGGTCCTGCACCGGCCGACGGTCCGCGGTGCGTTCCACGAAGCCCAGAGCGCCGACCAGGAGCACCGCCACAGCCGCCATCAGCACAGGACGAAGGAGTTTGCGGGGGTTCTTCATGCGGCTTGGTGTTGAAGGAGTTCGGCGATGCGCGGCACGAGGCGATCGATGTCGCCGGCACCCAGGGTCAGCAGTACGTCGATGTGCACTTCCGCGATCCGGCGCAGCACTTCGTCGCTCATGAGCAGATGCTTGTCCTGCATCGGCACTTGCTGGAGCAGCCATTCCGAGGTGATGCCGGGGATGGGTTCCTCGCGCGCCGGATAGATATCGAGAAGGAACAGCGTGTCCAGCAGCGCCAGACTGTTAGCGAAACCCGGTGCGAAGTCGCGCGTGCGGGTGAAGAGATGCGGCTGGAAGATGCCGGTGAGGTGGCGCCCGGGATAGAGCTCGCGAGCGGAACGGATCGTCGCTTCCAGTTCGGCAGGATGATGCGCATAGTCGTCCACATAGACCATGTGCGCATTGGCCACGATCGTTTGGAAGCGGCGTTCGACACCTTTGAACGAAGCGAGCCCCTCGCGCAAGCGTTCATCATCCACACCGACATACTGCGCCATGGCCGCGGCAGCGGTGGCGTTCTCCACGTTGTGCCGTCCCGGCATTCCTAAACGCAGGTCGCGTAAAGTGCCGCGTTCGGTGACCAGGTCGAAATGGTACGCCCCGTTCTCCACACGCACCTTTCCGCGCGCGGAACGCTCTTGCCATCGATCGCATAGCTCGTGCGTTCACCTTTCACCAGCGCGGAGGAGGCGCGTTCATGCACGAGGATGCGACCGGTGCACAAGGCCGCGAACTCGTTGTAGGAAGCCACCATGGCCTCCGGTGTTCCATAGATGTCCAAATGGTCCGGATCCATCGCGGTGATGATGGCCTCCGACGGATGCAGGCGCAAGAACTGCGGTCGTACTCATCCGCTTCGACCACGTTCAGTTCGGCTTGCGCATCGAGCAGCACATTGGTGCCGTAGTTGACGCTGATACCGCCGAGAAAAGCATTGATGCGTTTGCCCCCGTGGCGCAAGAGATGCGCGACCATCGTGCTCACTGTGGTCTTGCCATGCGTGCCGGCCACGGCGATGGTGCGGCGGTCCTCGGTGATCATGCCGAGCACTTCGCTGCGCTTCAGTATGCGCGCGCCCTGTTCGTTCCAGTACACGAGCAAGGGGCTGGAGGCTGGCACGGCAGGCGTGCGCACCACGAGTACCTCCTTCGCCGCATGGCGCAGATCGACCGGTATCAGCTCCGGATCCTCGTCGAACTGTACATCGATCCCTTCGGCACGCAGTCGATCGGTGAGCGCGGAGGGTGTACGATCGTATCCGGCCACGCGCGCACCTTGCTGGCGGAAGTAGCGCGCGAGCCCGCTCATGCCGATCCCGCCGATGCCGACGAAGAAGAGGCTATGTGGACGGATGCTCATGCCGCTTCCACAGCTACCCGCTGCGAGGGAGTGGTACGCGCCAGACGGATGGTCTCCTCCGCGATGGCCTTCGCCGCATCCGGACGGCCCAGCCCGGCGATGCGCAGGCGCAGGTCCTGCAATGCCCCCTGATCGGTGATCAGCTTGATGATGGTCGGCCCCAGGTCCTCTTCGGTGCGTTCGTCGCGGACGAGGATCGCCGCACCGCGATCGGTGAGCGCACGTGCGTTCATCGTCTGGTGATCCTCCGCGGCGGTGGGCAGGGGCACGAGGATGGCGGGGAGCTTCACCAGGCAGAGCTCGCTCACGCTTATCGCTCCGGCGCGGGCAACCACCAGATCGGCCACGGCATACGCCAGGTCCATACGCTCCACGAACTCCGTGACGATACAGCCATCATACCCCAGGGCGATCGCGGCTTCGCGCGCTTGTGCGAGGAACGGCGAACCGGTCTGCCAGATCACCTGGACGCCCTGGGCTTTCAACTGCGGAAGCGCTTTAGCGATGCCCTTGTTGATGCCACGAGCACCAAGGCTTCCTCCGGTGACGAAGAGCACGGGTGATCCATCCCTCAGACCGAAGTGCTTCATGCCGATGCCGCGCTTCCCTTCGATGCGGACCACTTCGAGGCGTACCGGGTTCCCCGTGCGGTGCAGCTTTTCCTTGGGGAACCAGCGCTCCATACCATCGTAGGCCACGCAGATGCTATCCACGCGCCTCGCGAGGTAGATGTTCGTCTTCCCAGGAAAACTGTTCTGCTCCTGGATCAAGGTGGGCACGCCCATGCGCTGCGCTGCAGCGAGCAACGGGCCGCTCGCATATCCACCAACGCCCACCGCCACATGGGGCTTGAACGTGCGAACGAGAGCGCGCGCCTTCATGATGCTTCGCAACAGCCGCCAGGGCAGCGCGAGGTTCTTCAGGATCGAGCCGCGTTGGAACCCACGGATCGGCAACCCTTCGATACGATATCCAGCGGCGGGGACCTTGTCCATTTCCATCTTGCCGAGCGCCCCCACGAACAGCACATCGGCGTCGGGCTCACGCTCGCGCACGGCG
This sequence comes from Flavobacteriales bacterium, assembly GCA_016703105.1. Taxonomy (GTDB): domain Bacteria; phylum Bacteroidota; class Bacteroidia; order Flavobacteriales_F; family PHOS-HE28; genus PHOS-HE28. Next base: position 13,525 of record JADJCS010000021.1, on the reverse strand, counting down.
TTCGCGATGGCGATCGCCGGGAAGATGTGCCCGCCGGTGCCACCGCCGCTGATCATCAGCTTAAGCGGCCGCTGTCGCGGTCCTGGGTTTGGGTTGGACATCTTCCTGGACTTCGTCGTACACACTGCGGCTCACACTTAGCACTATGCCGATCATCAAACACGTGAACCAGATCGAGGTTCCGCCCATGCTCACGAGCGGAAGCGGCTGGCCTGTTACCGGAACGAGATTGACGGCCACGGCCATATTGATCATCGCCTGTAGTACGAGACTGAGGCTGAGACCCACGGCTACCAGTGAACCGAATACCTTCGGGCATTTCGATGCGATGCGGACCGCGCGTCCCATCAGGATCACATAGAGCAACAGCAAGCCCAGACCTCCGAGGATGCTGCCATACTCTTCTATGATGAAGGCATAGATCATGTCGGAGTAAGGGTGCGGCAGGAAATTCCGCGACGTACCGCTGCCCGGGCCGTTGGGCAGCAGCCCACCGCTGGCGATCGCGATCTTGGCGTGTTCCACCTGGTAGTTCGCGTCGCTGTCGTCACTGCCGTGGTGCTCCAGGCGTGCCTGCCAGGTCTCCACGCGGGGCAGCACCCCGAGGTCGCCTATCTCGTTTGCGGCGATCAACAGGGCGAACGAACCTGCGGCCAACAGCACCACCGCGCCGATCCATTTCAGCGGAACACCACCGATGAACAGGACCACCATACAGACCAGGAAGAGCAGTGCGGCCGTACTGAAATTGGCGGGGAGGATGGTTCCACAAATGGCGCCGATCGGTAGCATGAGCTTCAGCATCACATCACGGAAGGTCCAGGGCTCCTCGTGCCGTTTGCCGAGCACACGCGCCAGATAGACGATGAGCACGACCTTCGCCAGATCGCTCGTCTGGAAACTCTGGCCGATGATGGGGATGCGCAACCAGCGACTGGCGTCGTTCAAATTGGTGCCCAACACCAGTGTAAGCACCAGGAGCCCCACGGTCACACCGAACAACAGCTGGGAGGCTTCGAGTACACGCCGAACTTCAATCGGTGGGCGTAGTACATGATCACCCCACCGGTCGCTAGCATCATGCCGTGCTTGAACAGGAAGTGCAGCGTGCTTCCGCCTTCGCGCTTGAACGCCAGCGACGCGATAGAGCTGTACACGGCCAGCAAGCTGACCATGCCCAGCAGCAAGGCCACCATCCAGATGGTCTTGTCCCCGCGGAGGTGTTCTTTGAAGAGACGGTTCATGGCGTTCAGGTGATCGAGAGATCGCCACCATGCGTTTGAAAGCGTGCCCGCGCTCCTCGTAGTTGGCGAAGCCTTCACCACTGGGGCAGGCGGGACTGAACAGCACCACATCACCACTGCGCGCGAGTTCGTGCGCCAGGAATACAGCGGTCCGCAGTTCGGTGGCGTGGTAGACCTGTTCCATCCAGGGGCGCAGTTCCTCGACACGTTCGGCCCCTTCGGCCCCGAAGAGGACCAATGCGCTCAGGTGCTCGTGCAGAAAGGAACGCACACCCTCGTGCCGCGCATCCTCCGGCAGTGCGCCGGTGATCCACACCACGGGCTTTTCGATGGCGGCGATGGCGGCCAGGGAAGCATCGAGGTAGGTGGCCTTCGAATCATTGATGTATTCCACGCCACGCAGCGTGCCTGTGAACTCCAAGCGGTGCGGCGCGCTCACCAGTTCGCCCAACGCTCGGCTGCGTGCGCGCACCAGATCGGCGGCGTTGCGTGCCGCGGTAAGGCGGTGCAGGGTTTCGTTGTCCATGGTCCGTGGGATATGGATCGATACGTTCCGGATCAGAGTGCCTTCACGGCGGTTTTGAACTTGCGGCCCCGTTCCTCGTAGTTCTCGAATAGATCGAAGCTGGCGCATGCGGGGCTGAGCAGGACCACATCGCCCGGCTCGCTGAGCTCGTACCCCACGTTCACCGCACGCTCCGCGGTGTCCACCTCCACAAAATGCGGCACTTTGCTTTCGAAGACCTTGCGCAGCTTCTCATTGTCCTTTCCGAGGCATACAATGGCCTTCACCTTGTTCTTCACCAGGTCCATCAGCGCCGTATAGTCGTTGCCTTTGTCCACGCCACCGACGATCCAGACCACGGGTTTATCCATTGTTTCCAAGGCGTACCAAGCGCTGTTCACGTTCGTGGCCTTGGAGTCGTTGATGAACTCGACGCCGTTCACCAGGCCAACGCGCTCCAGCCGGTGCTCCACGTTCTGGAAGTCGCTGAGACTTTCGCGTACGGTCTCCTTGCGCACTTCGAGGATACGGGCGGCGATGCCTGCGGCCATGGAATTGTAGGCGTTGTGCTTGCCTTGTAGCGCTAGTTCGATCAGGCTCATGCGAAGGGGGGTTGGGTCCGGGTGGGTGGAAGCGTTGATATGGAGATGGCCGTCACGGAGGAAGCCTCCTTCCGGCACATGGTGTTCGATACTGATCGGCCAGCGCCGCGCGCGCACGGAATGTTCCGCGAGGCCGCGTCGCACTTCGGGGTCATCATCGCTATGGATGAAATGGTCCGAAGCGGTCTGGTTCATGGCGATGCGGAATTTGCTGGCCGCATAGTGGTCCATGTTGTACTGGTACCGGTCCAGATGGTCCGGAGTGATATTGAGCAGCACCGCGATATGCGGGCGGAAGGCGCGGATCCCGTCCAACTGGAAGCTGCTCAGTTCGAGCACGTACAGCGCGTGGTCGCGTTCCGCAAGAAGCCCGGCGAAGCTGCGCCCTACGTTGCCGCCCAATCCCGCATCGAGCCCTGCCTTACGCAGGATGTGGTGGGTGAGCAAGGTGGTGGTGGTCTTGCCGTTGCTACCGGTGATGGCCACGATGGGCGAAGTGGTATGGCGTGCCGCCAGTTCGATCTCGCTGATCACCGGGATGCCGCGGTCGATGGCGGCGGCCACCAGCGTAGCGGTATCCGGGATGCCCGGGCTCTTCACCACTTCATCGGCATCCAGGACCTTCACGGCCGTGTGGCCGCCTTCCTCGAAATCGATGCCGTTCGCCGTGAGCGTTTCGCGGTAGTTCGGCTTGATACTGCCTCCATCGCTCACGAACACGGGAATGCCGAGCTTCTTCGCGAGCAAGGCCGCGCCCACGCCGCTCTCCTGCGCACCGAGGACCACGAGCTTCCTCATCGCAGCTTGAGGGTTACGATGCTCAGCACGGCGAGCATGATGCCGACGATCCAGAAGCGGCTCACGATCTTGCTCTCGTGTATGCCGGCCTTTTGGAAATGGTGGTGCAGCGGCGACATCAGGAAGATCCTGCGCCCCTCACCGTACCTCTTGCGCGTATACTTGAACCAGGACACCTGCATCACCACGCTCAGGTTCTCCACGAGGAACACGCCACACAACACGGGGATCAACAGCTCCTTTCGGACGAGGATGGCCAGGGTCGCAATGATCCCGCCCAGCGCGAGGCTGCCTGTATCACCCATGAAGACCTGGGCCGGGTAAGCGTTGTACCAGAGGAAGCCGATGCACGCCCCCAGCATGGCCCCGATGAACACCGCGAGTTCCCCGCTCTCGGGGATGTACATGATGTCCAGGTACTCCGAGAAGATGATGTTACCGCTCACATAGGCGAGCACACCGAGCGCCAAAACCATGATGGCCGATGTACCGGTGGCCAGTCCGTCCAGGCCATCGGTGATATTGGCCCCGTTGCTAACGGCGGTGATGATGAAGATGACGATGACGATGTAGAGCAACCAGGTGTAGCCGCGCGCCTCGCGGCCGAAGAGGCCGAGGATGGACGAGTAGTTGAACTCATTGCCCTTGACGAAAGGGATCGTCGTGTTCGGGCTCTTACGGTCCAACAGATAGTGCGCGGTGCCGTCCTCTTCGATGAACGTACTCAGCGCGGCGGGGTCCAGCTGGTCCGCGAGCACCTGTGGCACCTCCACCTTGGTGCGGATGGAAGGATGGAAATAGACCACCGCACCCACGATGATCCCGATCCCCACCTGCCCCACCACCTTGAACTTGCCGGCCAGGCCGCGCTTGTCCTTCTTGAAGACCTTGATGTAGTCGTCGATGAAGCCGATAACGCCGAGCCATACGATGACCACCAGCATCAACAGGATGTAGATATTGTTCAACTTCGCGAAGAGCAGCGTGGGGATCAGGATCGCACTGAGGATGATGAGGCCGCCCATGGTGGGTGTGCCCTGCTTGCTGAGCTGCCCCTCCAATCCGAGATCACGCACCGTCTCGCCCACCTGCATGCGGCGCAAGAGCTTGATGATGCCTTTGCCGAACCACAGGCTGATGATCAGTGAGGCGAACACCGCCATCGCCGCGCGGAAGGAGATGAAGTTGAACGCCCCCGATCCGGGCAGCGCGAAGTCCATCGCTTTGAACAAATGGTACAGCATTACTTGTGCATCAGTTCAAGCGTTTCCTTCAGCACAGCGGCATCATCGAAAGGGTGCTTCACCCCGGAGATCTCCTGGTAGGTCTCATGCCCTTTGCCCGCTACCAGCACCACATCGCCCGGCCGTGCCATGGAAACCGCCTGGCGGATGGCCTCACGCCGATCGGCGTTGACGAACGCGCGATCCGCATCCAGGGCCGGGATCCCGCCGCGCATCTCTTGAAGGATGGCCATGGGGTCTTCGCTGCGCGGATTGTCGCTGGTGAGCACCACGCGGTGGCTGAGTTCCACCGCGAGGCGGGCCATCACCGGGCGCTTTGTGCGATCGCGATCACCGCCGCAACCCACCACGGTGATCACCTGCTCTTCATCGCCACACACTTCATTGATCGTAGCGAGCACGTTCTTCAGTGCGTCAGGCGTGTGCGCGTAGTCCACGATGCCGAGCACCCCGCTCGCACCGCGCACCACCTGGAAGCGCCCGCGCGGAGGTTCCAGATCACTGAGCGCGGTGAGCACATCCACCGGTTGCAGACCGAGATGCACCGCGGTGGCATAGACGGCGAGCAAATTGCTCGCATTGAAAGCACCGACCAGCCGCGTGTACACATCCCGGCCATCGATGTTCAGATGCAGGCCGGTGAGCTGGTTCTCGATGATGCGGGCGCGGTGGTCCGCCAAACCCTGCACGGCGAAGGAGCGCTTGGTGGCCTTGGTGTTCTGCACCATCACGGCGCTGTTCACGTCGTCGGCGTTCACCAGGGCCAAGGCATTGCGGCCGAGCTGATCGAAGAAGCGCTTCTTCGCTTCGATGTAGGCCGCGAAGGTCCCGTGGTAATCCAGGTGATCGTGCGTGATGTTGGTGAACACGGCCACGTCGAACTCCAGACCCGTGATGCGCTCCTGCACCACGCTGTGACTGCTCACTTCCATGAAGCAGTGCGTACACTTCTCCGCCACCATCTCGGCGAGCAGCTCGTTCAAGCGAACGGCATCGGGTGTGGTGTGTGTGGAGGGGACCGTGCGCTGGCCGATCCGGATCTCCACGGTGCTGATCAAACCCGCCTTGATGCCGAGGGTGCGGCAAAGGCGGTAGAGCAGGGTGGCCACACTTGTCTTTCCATTGGTGCCGGTGATCCCGACGAGCTTCAGCTCGCGGGACGGATGATCGAAGAAGTTCGCGGCCATCAGCGCCAAGGCCTGCGCGCTATCGGCCACCCGCACATAGGTCACGCCCTCCTTCTGCCCTTCCGGCAAGTGTTCACAGATGATCGCCGTAGCGCCGCGTTCGACCGCGGAAGCGATGTGGTCGTGCCCATCGCTGCGTGTGCCTTTCACCGCGACGAAGGCGGTGAAGGGGACCACCTCGCGGCTGTCGAAGCAGAGCTTCTCGATCGCGGTGTGGGTGGATCCGACCACCTGTTCGAGGCGTGCCCTGTAGAGCAGGTCCTTGAGCAGCTTCATGTGGTGAGATCTAGAATGATGGTGCTACCGTTCGTATACCGTTGTCCCGGGCTGATCGATTGGCGTCGCACCATGCCGGAACCGAGCACACGCACATGCAGACCACGGTTCTCCAGGATGTAAAGGGCATCCTTCAGGCCCATGCCGAGCACGTTCGGTACGAGGCGCAACGCATCACCGGGAAGGCCGCGGGGTTTCAGCACCACTGCGCTATCGCCTGCCGTGGTGGTCACCCATTCTCCTTCGCCGATCTGTTCGCTCTTCACGCCCAGGCCCGCGAGCGCTTGGCGCAGATCACCAGCGTGACCGCTGTAGGTGATCGGGGTACGTGCTTCGGTCGGCGCCGCTTCCGCGAGACCGGTCTGCATCTCCAGGCGATTGCTGTGGATCTTGTCGGCGATCTCACGGAAAATGGGTCCGGCGACCACATTGCCGTAGTAGCCGCTCATGCTGGGCGAGCTCACCACGACGATCGCCGAATAGCGCGGTGCTTCGGCGGGGAAGTAACCGACGAACGACGCCTGATAGCTGGTGCCGCTGAGCTTGTACCCGGACTTCTCCTGCGCGATCTGCGCGGTACCGGTCTTACCAGCGATCTTGAAATGCGCGGCCTTCAGGTTCACCGCGGTGCCGCTGTCCACCACACCTACAAGCATGGCATGCACTTGGTCGAGGGTCGCCGGTGAGCAGATGCGCTCATTGAGGACAAGGGGTTCGAATCGTTCCACCTCCTTGCCAGCGCGCGTCACCTTCGTGGCGAACTGCGGTTGCATCATGCGGCCGCCGTTGGCGATCGCGTTGTAGAAGGCGAGGATCTGCATGGGTGTCATGCTCACCTCATAACCGATGCTCATCCAAGGCAGGCTCACACCGCTCCATCCTTTGTCGCCCGGGTTACGCATCACCGGCGAACCCTCGCCGGGTAAGCGCACACCGAGCGGACGGTCGAGCCCGAGCTTCCGAAGTCCTTCCACGAAACGCTTCGGCTCGGTGCGATAGGCACTGTTGATCAGTTGCGATACGCCGGTGTTGCTGCTCAACTCCAGCGCGCGCTGCACGGTGATCTTCCCATATCCGCCTTCATGCGAGTCCTTCATGACGCGATCGTGGAAGCGCACCTGGCCCTTCTTCGTGTCCACGGTGTCGGTCACCTGCACCCGGCCATCCTCCAAAGCCACCATCAGCGCAGCGGTCTTGAACGTGGAGCCCGGTTCGCAGGCGAGGCCCACCGCATAGTTCAGGTCCTCCACGTACACGCTGTCGCCGCGCCGAGTGAGATTGCTGATGGCCTTGATGTAGCCGGTAGCCACTTCCATCACCACCACACAGCCGTGGTGCGCACCATGCTTGCGCAGTTGTGCTTCAAGCGCGGCGTCGGCCACGTCCTGCAGATTGATGTCGATGGTGGTATGCACATCACTGCCGGGTACGGGATCCTGTCCTTCGCCATCATCGATCGGCATCCAGATGCCACCGGTAAGGCGGCGCTCCAAGCGCTTACCGGTCACGCCGCGCAACCATTGATCATAGCCTCCTTCCAGACCGATGGTCGTACTGTCCTTCAATACATAGCCCACAGTGCGCGAAGCCAATCGTCCGAAGGGGCGCATGCGCACAGTGCGCTTCTCGATGATCATTCCGCTGGCGTACCGTCCGCGTTTGAAGAGCGGGATCGCCTTCATGTGCTGCAATTGCTCGTGGTCCACCTTGCGCTTTATCAAATGGTAGCGATCATGGCGGGCGCGAGCAGCAAGGAGGTCGCGGCGGTAGTCGGCGGCCGTGCGATCTGCGAAGAGTTCGCTCAGGGCCTGGCACAGCGGATCCAGCTCGGCGCGGAACAATTCATCGCTGAGGCCGTCGGCCATGAGGTCCATGCGCACTTCATACTCGGGTACGCTCGTGCTTAGGAAGCGCCCATCCTCGCTGTAGATATGCCCGCGGTCCGGTTGAACGGTGCGGTAGGCGGTAGCGACGTGTTCGGCGCGCGCCACCCATTTGTCGCCTTCCACCAACTGGATGGTGAAGAGCTTGACCGCGATCGAGAGGGCGAAGACGATCAGCAGGCCATACACCAAGTAGGCGCGCAGTCGGAGGGTGCGTTGGATCTCCATGGTCAGCGCAAGTCCTCGAGTTGGTCCTCGTCCACTTCGATCTTGCGTGGGGCACTCGGCTCTCCGCAGCCCGATGCCGGAGATGCCCTCCGCTACCTGGCTTTGCTGCTCGGTCTTGTCCAGATGGCTGCGCACGGTGATATACTCGCTGCGCAGTTCCTTCAGGTCGGCATCGGTGCCATGCAGGTCGCGCACCGTGCGCTCGGTGTAGTAGCCATAGCCGATATACAGCAGCATGAGCCCGGCCACATAGAGGATGAAGGGCATGTTGCCCAGCACCTGCTCCCGGGTGAGGAAGGATCCGTTGAGCACGCCGATGAGGGCGCGCGGGAGCTTCGCCTGGCCTTCCTTGCGGGAGACCTTGGGCTGCTCGGTACTCTCTTCCTTCGTTCTGTTCTCTTTCACGTTCGTTCCGCGATCCTGGCCCGGGCACTGCGCGCCCGGGGATTCCTTGCTATCTCTTCGTCAGTTGGCTGTATCGCCTTGTTGGTCAATGGCCGGAAGGGCCGGATCCGGTTGCCGTACACATCCTTCTTCTCCTCACCACCCGCATCGCCCGCGCGCATCCAGTTCTTCACCAGGCGGTCCTCCAGGCTGTGGTAGCTGATCACCACGAGTCTTCCTCCGGGGCGGATGCATGCGGCGCTTTCGGTGAGCAAGCGCAGGAGCGATCCCAATTCGTCGTTCACCGCGATACGGAGCGCTTGGAACACCTGGGCGAGGAAGCCGCTCTCCTCGCGCCGTGGGGTCAGCGGGCGCAACACCTCCACCAGTTGGTGGGTGGTGGTGATGGGCCCTTGCGCGACCGCCTGCTTGATGGTGCGCGCCACGCGAGCGGCACCGTCCACTTCGCCGTGCGCGCGCAAGAGGCTCGCCAGCGCCGTTTCGTCCAGCTCCCTCAACAAGACCGCTGCGGTGCGCTTCGTTCGAGCGTCCATCCGCATGTCGAGCGGACCATCGAAGCGGAAACTGAAGCCCCGTGCGCCGGTGTCGAACTGGTGGCTGCTCACCCCAAGGTCGGCGAGCAAGCCATCGATCGACAGCTTGCCGAGGTAGCGCAAGTGGTTCCGCAGCCAGCGGAAGTCGGAGCGCACCAGCGTGAAGCGGGGATCATCCGAGGCGTTGTTCCAGGCATCGCGATCGCGGTCGAACGCCACCAAGGCACCTTGCGGCCCCAGTTTTCCAGGATCGCCCGGCTATGTCCACCGCCGCCGAAGGTGACGTCCACATAGACGCCGTCCGGGCGGATGTTCAGGCCATTGACACAGTCATGTAAAGAACGGGAGCGTGGTAATCACTGGCCATTGGTGTTACCCGGGCTGCCCATCACCTCTTCGGCGAGGGCGGTGAGGTCCACGGTCTCGCGCAGCATTCGGGCATGCCCTTCCTTGCTCCATACCTCGATGCGATCGAGCAGACCCGCCAACTTGATGTCCTTGCCGATGCCGGCATGGTCCATCAAAGGCTTGGGCGGAAACAAGCGCCCACTGCCATCGAGCTCCAGCTGGGTGGCCCCACTGGCGAAGCGCCGGATGAACTCGGTTCTTCTCCAGAAAAGGGTTCAGCCGTGCCATCATGGTTTGGGTGCGCTCCCACTCGTCGATCGGGTACAGCACAAGGCAGGACTTGAACACGTCGCGGTTGATGCGAAGCCTTTCGATGCCACCTCGGCGAGCTGCTTCTTCAGCCCACTTGGTAGCACCAGCCGCCCTTTGGCGTCCAGCCTGGATCGTATTCCCCTAACAGGTTCAGCATGCATCATGCGCGTGCGGGACGGCAGCGAAAGTAGACGGATCGTCCCACTCTCCTCCACAAGCTCCACTATTTTGCCCAATGTCGATAACTTCTGAACGACGAAGATGACGATTTGTTGCCAGACCCCTTGTTGGGCCTGTATATATGAGATCGATAGACGGTGGGAGGAAGTGGGAGTAATCAACAACCATTCATCGCCACCAACCAGTGGCCCGATAGGTCGATCGGCCCCGTTCACGAAGCTCGGATGCGCGGGCGGCGGGGCCGACCGATGGCCGCAACAACTTGCCCACAGGACGATGTGGATACACCGTGAGCGACTACGAAGGGCCCATGGACGCTTCACTACTTTTGGACGGACCCGCTCAACGCCGGTCAAGGAGAACCAGAATGCTGTCAAGGCTGAAGGAGGAAGGTGAGTTCCACTACGTGGAGGAAGGCGATGGGCCGGTGCTCATTCTCTTGCACGGCCTCTTCGGGGCGCTGAGCAATTTCGAGACGGCCTTCTCCACTTTACAAAGCAGTACCGGGTGGTGATGCCCATACTGCCTTTGTACACCCTACCATGTTAAGCACGAACGTGGGGCCTTGGCCAAATTCCTGCACCGCTTCATCGAGTTCAAGGGGTGCCCGGAAGTGAACCTGCTCGGCAACTCCTGGGTGGCCATGTGGCGCTGGTGCATTATCGTCACCACCCGAGAAAGTGCGCAGCCTGATCACTACCGGCAGCAGTGGGCTCTACGAGAACGCTTTTGGCGGCAGCTTCCCCCGCCGGGAGGACAAGGTCTTCATCAAACAGAAGGTGGCCGTCACCTTCTACGATCCGAAGCACGCCACGGACGAGTTGGTGGAAGAGTGCTACGAAACGATCAACGACCGGGCGAAGTTGCTCCGGATACTGGCCTTGGCCAAGGCGCCATACGCCACAACATGGCCAAGGAGATCCCGAAACTGAAGATGCCCGTGTGCCTTATCTGGGGCAAGCGGGATACCATCACCCACCCGATGTGGCCGAAGAGTTCCACCACCTGATCCGCACGGTGAATTGTTCTGGGTCGATGAATGTGGACATGCGCCCATGATGGAACAGCCGGAGGCTTTCATCGCCATCCTGGATCGTTGGTTGCGAAGAACGCTGGCTGCGGTGCGGTCAAATAGTTGATGGTTGTCCGTTGAAGGTGGCTCCCGCGGTCACGGCCGTTAGCGGATACCTGACAACCGAGCACCAGAACCATGATCGCCCCTCCGCGCAGAACATCTTGGTAGCGGCCGCACCCATGCGCACTGGCCGAAACCCGCGCTACCGGGTACGCCTTCATCGGGCGGGCAACGTGGGTAAACTCGTTGATCGACATGCTCGTGGGCATCAACAAGTTGGCGCGCGTGAGCAACTTTAGGCCGCACACGCAACGTGGAACACTTCCGGGTGGAGGTGCCGTTGACGAACGATCGTCCGTGGATGCTCGCCGATCTGCCGGGCTACGGTTTCGCCAAAGTGGGCCAGGTGGAACGCGCCGCGTGAAAGGCATGATGAGGCCTATCTGAAAGTACGCGAGAACCTCCAATCCGTCTTCTTGCTGGTGGACGCCCGGCTGGAACCGCAGAAGAACGACCTGGAGATGATCCCGTGGCTCGGAGAGCAAGGCATTCCGTTCGTCCTCGCCTTCACCAGGTGCGACAAGCTGAAACAGCCGAAGGTGGACAGCAATATCGCCGCCATGCGGCGCGAGCTGGAGAAGACATGGCAAAAGTTCCCGGAGATCTTTCATGACCTCCTCAGGCCTACCTGGGCCGGGAGGGCACTGCTCAAGCTTCATCGATGGAGTGAACGCACGTTGGAAGTGAGATCGAGCGCGCGGGGCAATGGACGTTCGCGCCCTGCCCCCTGCTCCTGCAATCTTCTTACTTCTTCAACTCCGGCAACATGTGCTCGGCGAAGTAGGCCCCGGAAATCGCGCATCTGTGCGGCCATCTTCACTTCACCGGTGGCACGCTCGAAGGTGTCCACCAGCGTAAGGATGTTCTGGTGGAAGAAGGCCATCTCCTCCACGCTCATTTCCTTGGTCCGGTCGATTCGCAGGGTGTTCTTCTCTTGCTCGTCCCACAGCGATAACAGCACCTTTGCTGCTGCTCTTCCCCACCATCCTCCGCCTCCCAATCTATCCGCACAGGAACATGGTTGTCGTCGAGTTGCACGGAAGGTGGATATCGGAGGTCTTCATGGCATTGTTCAATGATCGGCGTCTTTCGTCTCCCCCTTCGCCTTTCACCTTTGCCCTTTAGCCTTCTTCCTTTCTATCTGGGGCGGTAGCTCTTGGAAAGGCACGCCTTCGCGAGGATCTTCATGGAGAAAAGTTGTGCGAAGGTCGTGTTCGGGTGGTCCTTGAGATAGTTGGGTGCACCATCCGCAGGCCTATCCATTGCCCGGTCGCGGGCTCTCATGCGAAAACCATTGGTGAACGGGCCATCGCTCATGATGCGTCCGGTCGGCTCATGTACGCCGCTATAGAGCATCTTCTTGCGCACAAGCTCTTTCAGATGTTGTACTCGTTCGCCCCTCCTTGCCCGCTTCACCTGTTCGGTATATCCCAACAGCAATGCGGGATCCTCTTCCGGCAACAGTGCCTGGACCAGCGCCATCACCTTGCCAACGGCGACCAGATGCGTGAGCAGGTCCTTGCCCTGCGCGTCCTCCAGGAAGTGTACCATCACCCATCCCTTCACGGCAGAAGGCACAAGCATCGCCGGCCGCATGCGTTCCTTCACAATGGTTGGGGAAAGCATTCGAACGCCGGGTAGCGCCCTACGGGAGTTCTCACCTACGAACCACTCGATGCCGATACCCAGCACGCTGTCGGTGGGTGAGATCGCGTAGTTGAACCCGGGTTGAAGACCACGATACCGGGGACAGGCCCGCTCCGGAAGAGGGCCTGCGACCGACCAGGCGCATCGGTGAGCTGGGCCCTTTGCTCATCATACCACCGAACAGGCTGTCCGCACTTCGTTTGTACGCAACTCCAATCAGGATCTCACGTGGATCGCAACAAAAGCCATGCCCAGCCGTGGGTCATCGATCGGCGCTGACCCGCGGGATCTCTTCCACGTAGAGACGATGGGAAATACCCTGCTCGGCATAGGGCCTAAAGAAGGCTCACGCTTCGCGATGGAATCCGGTGGCGCGTGGAAGGCCGCTTGGTCAAGTCGGAAGAAGGACACGGCTCGATGGGGACGGGATCACTCCGCTCGATGCAATTGCCCCACCGCATGCAGACAAGACCAACAACAACGGATACGACCGGGCCTTGCTTCCTCAGACTACCTTTAGCCCAACTCCACATGGGCGGCAAACGATGAAGAAGGGTATCCTCACGTTGGCAGCCATCGCGGCCTTAGGCCAAAGCGGTATAGCACAGGACACGGACTCGCGGGGGTTCAAACTCGGGATCGAGAGTGGCCCCAGACACAGGGTGGATAGAGTGACACGAAGGAAGTGGAGGGCAATGGCATGACTGCGGGTTTCACCTTCGGCTTGATGGGTGATTTCCGTCTCGGCAAGGACAACTTCGCCGTTGAGCACCGGGGTGTTCATGAACATCTCCGATGGCAACCAAATATGATAAGCCTTCACCTTGCAGACCAGCACCACTGGAACGCTCCGGTCAACGTTAACGTGGGCGTGCCCGCGCATGAGTATACACACCGCTACCAATACGTGGAGGTGCTGATCATGGTGAAACTGAAGACCAACGAAATGGGCTGCATGACCTACTTCCGTTCAGTTGGGCTTTGGATCGGCCTTCAAC
>JADJCS010000020.1 GCA_016703105.1 Flavobacteriales bacterium | reverse complement strand
AGGGTTACGATGCTCAGCACGGCGAGCATGATGCCGACTATTCAGAAGCGGCTCACGATCTTTAGCTCTCGATGTATGCCGGCCTTTTGGAAATGGTGGTGCAGCGGACATCAGGAAGATCCTGCGCCCTCACCGTACCTCTTGCGCGTGTACTTGAACCAGGACACCTGCATCACCACGCTCAGGTTCTCCACGAGGAACACGCCACACAACACGGGATCAACAGCTCCTTTCGGGCTGAGGATGGCTAGGGTGCAATGATCCCGCCCAGCGCGAGGCCGTCACACACCTGGCGAAGACCTGGGCCGGGTAAAGCGTTGTACCAGGGAAGCCGATGCACGCCCCAGCATGGCCCCCGATGAACACCGCGAGTTCCCCGCTCTCGGGGATGTACATGATGTCCAGGTACTGAGAAGATGATTTGCCGCTCACATAGTGGGCGGAGCGCCACACCTGAGCGCCAAAACCACGATGGCCGATGTACTGGTGGCCAGTCCGTCCAGGCCATCGGTGATATTGGCCCCGTTGCTAACGGCGGTGATGATGAAGATGGCGATGACGATGTAGAGCAACCAGGTTTAGCCGCGCGCCTCGCGGGCCGAAGAGGCCGAGGATGGACGAGTGTTGAACTCATGGTGCCTTTGACGAAGGGGGATCGTCGTGTTCGGGCTCTTGCGGTCCAACAGATAGTGCGCGGTGCCGTCCTCTTCGGATGAACGTACTGAGCGCGACGGGGTCCAGCTGGTCCGCGAGCACCTGTGCACCTCCACCTTGGTGCGGATGCAGGAAGGATGGAAGTAGACGACGGCGCCCACGATTATCCGAATCCCACCTGCCCCACCACCCCTTGAACTTGCCGGGCTGCGGCCGCGCTCCTTCTAGACCTTGGATGCAGTGCGTCGATGAAGCCGTTGGCACCGGAGCCATACGGTGGCCACCAGCATCAACAGGATGTATATTGTTCAACTTCGCGAAGAGCAGCGGGGATCGGTGATCGCACCGAGAATGATGAGGCCGCCCATGGTGGGAGTGCCCTGCTTGCTGAGCTGCCCTCCAATCCGGAGATCACGCACCGTCTCGCCCACCTGCATGCGGCGCAAGAGCTTGATGATGCCTTTGCCGAACCACAGGCTGACGATCGTGAGGTGAACACCGCCATCGCCGCGCGGAAGGAGATGAAGGTTGAACGCCCCCCGATCCGGGCAGCGCGAAGTCCATCGCTTTGGGACAAATGGTAAGCATTAGTGCATCAGTTCGCGTTTCCTTCAGCACAGCAGCATCATCGAAAGAGGTGCTTCGCCCGGGAGATCTCCTGATAGGTCTCTGCTGCCCTGCCCGCTACCAGCACCATCGCCCGGGCGTGCCATGGAGACCGCCTGGCGGATGGCCTCCCCCGATGGCGTTGATGAACGCGCGATCGGCATCCAGGCCGGGATCCCGCCGCGCATCTCTTGAAGGATCGCCATGGGGTCCTCGCTGCGCGGATTGTCGCTGGTGAGCACCACGCGGTGGCTGAGTTCCACCGCGAGGCGGGCCATCACCGGGCGCTTTAGCGATCGCGAATCCCGCCGCAACCCACCACGGTGATCTCCTGTCTTCATCGCCACACACTTCATTGATCGTAGCGAGCACGTTCTTCAGTGCGTCAGGCGTGTGCGCGTAGTCCACGATGCCGAGCACCCCGCTCGCACCGCGCACCACCTGGAAGCGCCCGCGCGGAGGTTCCGGATCACCGAGCGCGGTGAGCACATCCACCGGTTGCAGACCGAGATCCACCGCGGTGGCATAGACGGCGAGCAAATTGCTCGCATTGAAAGCACCGACCAGCCGCGTATACATCCCGGCCATCGATGTTCAGATGCAGGCCGGTGAGCTGGTTCTCGATGATGCGGGCGCGGTGGTCCGCCAAACCCTGCACGGCGAAGGAGCGCTTGGTGGCCTTGGTGTTCTGCACCATCACGGCGCTGTTCACGTCGTCGGCGTTCACCAGGGCCAAGGCATTGCGGCCGAGCTGATCGAAGAAGCGCTTCTTCGCTTCGATGTAGGCCGCGAAGGTCCCGTGGTAATCCAGGTGATCGTGCGTGATGTTGGTGAACACGGCCACGTCGAACTCCAGACCCGTGATGCGCTCCTGCACCACGCTGTGACTGCTCACTTCCATGAAGCAGTGCGTACACTTCTCCGCCACCATCTCGGCGAGCAGCTCGTTCAAGCGAACGGCATCGGGTGTGGTGTGTGTGGCCACACTTGTCTTTCCATTGGTGCCGGTGGTCCGACGAGCTTCAGCTCGCGGGACGGACGATCGAAAGAAGTTCGCGGCCATCAGCGCCAGGGCCTGCGCGCTATCGGCCACCCGCACATAGGTCACGCCCTCCTTTGCCCTTCCGCAAGTGTTCACAGACGATCGCCGTAGCGCCGCGTCCGACCGCGGCAGCGATGGTCGTGCCCATCGCTGCGTGTGCCTTTCACCGCGACGAAGGCGGTGAAGGGGACCACCGCGGCTGTCGAAGCAGAGCTTCTCGATCGCGGTGTGGGTGGGTCCGACCACCTGTTCGAGGCGTGCCCTGTAGAGCAGGTCCTTGAGCAGCTTCATGTGGTGAGATCTAGAATGATGGTGCTACCGTTCGTATACCGTTGTCCGGCTGATCGATTGGCGTCGCACCATGCCGGAACCGAGCACACGCACATGCAGACCACGGTTCTCCAGGATGTAAAGGGCATCCTTCAGGCCCATGCCGAGCACGTTCGGTACGAGGCGCAACGCATCACCGGGAAGGCCGCGGGGTTTCAGCACCACTGCGCTATCGCCTGCCGTGGTGGTCACCCCATTCTCCTTCGCCGATCTGTTCGCTCTTCACGCCCAGGCCCGCGAGCGCTTGGCGCAGATCACCAGCGTGACCGCTGTAGGTGATCGGGGTACGTGCTTCGGTCGCCGCTTCCGCGAGACCGGTCTGCATCTCCAGGCGATTGCTGTGGATCTTGTCGGCGATCTCACGGAAAATGGGTCCGGCGACCACATTGCCGTAGTAGCCGCTCATGCTGGGCGAGCTCACCACGACGATCGCCGAATAGCGCGGTGCTTCGGCGGGGAAGTAACCGACGAACGACGCCTGATAGCTGGTGCCGCTGAGCTTGTACTCGGACTTCTCCTGCGCGATCTGCGCGGTACCGGTCTTACCAGCGATCTTGAAATGCGCGGCCGTCAGGTTCACCGCGGTGCCGCTGTCCACCACACCTACAAGCATGGCATGCACTTGGTCGAGGGTCGCCGGTGAGCAGATGCGCTCATTGAGGACAAGGGGTTCGAATCGTTCCACCTCCTTGCCAGCGCGCGTCACCTTCGTGGCGAACTGCGGTTGCATCATGCGGCCGCCGTTGGCGATCGCGTTGTAGAAGGCGAGGATGCATGGGTGTCATGCTCACCTCATAACCGATGCTCATCCAAGGCAGGCTCACACCGCTCCATCCTTTGTCGCCCCGGGTTACGCATCACCGGCGAACCCTCGCCGGGTAAGCGCACACCGAGCGGACGGTCGAGCCCGAGCTTCCGAAGTCCTTCCACGCAAACGCTTCGGCTCGGTGCGATAGGCACTGTTGATCAGGTTGCGATACGCCGGTGTTGCTGCTCAACTCCAGCGCGCGCTGCACGGTGATCTTCCCCATATCCGCCTTCATGCGAGTCCTTCATGACGCGATCGTGGAAGCGCACCTGGCCCTTCGTGTCCACGGTGTCGGTCACCTGCACCCGGCCATCCTCCAAAGCCACCATCAGCGCAGCGGTCTTGAACGTGGAGCCGGTTCGCAGGCGAGGCCCACCGCATAGTTCAGGTCCTCCACGTACACGCTGTCGCCGCGCCGAGTGAGATTGCTGATGGCCTTGATGTAGCCGGTAGCCACTTCCATCACCACCACACAGCCGTGGTGCGCACCATGCTTGCGCAGTTGTGCTTCAAGCGCGGCGTCGGCCACGTCCTGCAGATTGATGTCGATGGTGGTATGCACATCACTGCCGGGTACGGGATCCGTCCTTCGCCATCATCGATCGGCATCCAGATGCCACCGGTAAGGCGGCGCCAGCGCTTACCGGTCACGCCGCGCAACCATCGGGTCATAGCCTCCTTCCAGACCGATGGTCGTACTGTCCTTCAATACATAGCCCACAGTGCGCGAAGCCAATCGTCCGAAGGGGCGCATGCGCACAGTGCGCTTCTCGACGATCATTCCGCTGGCGTACCGTCCGCGTTTGAAGAGCGGGATCGCCTTCATGTGCTGCAATTGCTCGTGGTCCACCTTGCGCTTTATCAAGTGGTAACGATCATGGCGGGCGCGGGCCGCGAGCAGGTCGCGGCGGTAGTCGGCGGCAGTGCGATCGGCGAAGAGTTCGCTCAGGGCCTGACAAAGCGGATCGAGCTCGGCGCGGAACAGCTCATCGCTGAGGCCGTCGGCCATGAGGTCCATGCGCACTTCATACTAGGTACGCTCGTGCTTAGGAAGCGCCCATCCTCGCTGTAGATATGCCCGCGGTCCGGTTGAACGGTCCGATAAGCGGTGGCGACGTGTTCGGAGCGGGCCACCCATTTGTCGCCCTCCACCAACTGGATGGTGAAGAGCTTGACCGCGATGGTGAGGGCGAAGACGATCAGCAGGCCATACACCAAGTAGGCGCGCAGTCGGAGGGTGCGTTGGATCTCCATGGTCAGCGCAAGTCCTCGAGTTGGTCCTCGTCCACTTCGATCTTGCGTGGGGGCACTCGGCTCTCCCGCAGCCCGATGCCGGAGATGCCCTCCGCCACCTGGCTTTGCTGCTCGGTCTTGTCCAGATGGCTGCGCACGGTGATATACTCGCTGCGCAGTTCCTTCAGGTCGGCATCGGTGCCATGCAGGTCGCGCACCGTGCGCTCGGTGTAGTAGCCATAGCCGATATACAGCAGCATGAGCCCGGCCACGTAGAGGATGAAGGGCATGTTGCCCAGCACCTGCTCGCGGGTGAGGAAGGATCCGTTGAGCACGCCGATGAGGGCGCGAGGGAGCTTGGCCTGGCCTTCCTTGCGGGAGACCTTGGGCTGCTCGTGTTCTCTTCCTTCGTTCTGTTCTCTTTCACGTTCGTTCCGCGATCCTGGCCCGGCACTGCGCGCCGGGGGTTCCTTGCTATCTCTTCGTCACTTGGCTGTATCGCCTTGCTGGTCAATGGCCGGAAAGGCCGGAGCCGGTTGCCGTACACATCCTTCTTCTCCTCGCCACCCGCATCGCCCGCTCGCATCCAGTTCTTCACCAAACGGTCCTCGAGGCTGTGGTAGCTGATCACCTACGAGTCTTCCTCCGGGGCGGATGCATGCGGCGCTTTCGGTGAGCAGGCGCAAGAGCGATCCCAATTCGTCGTTCACCGCGATGCGCAGCGCCTGGAACACCTGGGCGAGGAAACCGCTCTCTTCGCGCCGTGGGGTCACCGGGCGCAACACCTCCACCAATTGATGGGTGGTGGTGATGGGCCCTTGCGCGATCGCCTGCTTGATCGTCCTGGCCACGCGCGGCGCATTGTCCACTTCGCCGTGCGCACGCAAAAGGCCCGTCAGCGCCGTTTCGTCCAGTTCCTTCAGCAATACCGCTGCGGTGCGCTTCGTTCGAGCGTCCATCCGCATGTCGAGCGGACCATCGAAGCGGAAACTGAAGCCCCGTGCGCCGGTGTCGAACTGGTGGCTGCTCACCCCAAGGTCGGCGAGCAAGCCATCGATCGGCAGCTTGCCGAGGTAGCGCAAGTGGTTCCGCAGCCAGCGGAAGTCGGAGCGCACCAGCGTGAAGCGGGGATCCTCCGAGGCGTTGTTCCAGGCATCGCGATCGCGATCGAACGCCACCAAGGCACCTTGCGGCCCCAGTTTTTCCAGGATCGCCCGGCTATGTCCACCGCCGCCGAAGGTGACGTCCACATAGACGCCGTCCGGGCGGATGTTCAGGCCATTGACACAGTCATGTAAAAGAACGGGAGCGTGGTAATCACTGGCCATTGGTGTTACCCAGGCTGCCCATCACCTCTTCGGCGAGGGCGGTGAGGTCCACGGTCTCGCGCAGCATTCGGGCATGCCCTTCCTTGCTCCATACCTCGATGCGATCGAGCAGACCCGCCAACTTGATGTCCTTGCCGATGCCGGCATGGTCCATCAAAGGCTTGGGCAAGAGCAAGCGCCCACTGCCATCGAGCTCCAGCTGGGTGGCCCCACTGGCGAAGCGCCGGATGAACTCCCGGTTCTTCTCCAGAAAAGGGTTCAGCCGTGCCATCATGGTTTGGGTGCGCTCCCACTCGTCGATCGGGTACAGCACAAGGCAGGACTTGAACACGTCGCGGTTGATCACGAAGCCTTTCGATGCCACCTCGGCGAGCTGCTTCTTCAGCCCACTTGGTAGCACCAGCCGCCCTTTGGCGTCCAGCCTGAGATCGTATTCCCCTAACAGGTTCAGCATGCATCATGCGCGTGCGAGACGGCAGCGAAAGTAGACGAATCGTCCCACTCTCCTCCACAAGCTCCCACTATTTTGCCCAATGTCGATAACTTCTGAACGACGAAGATGACGATTTGTTGCCAGACCCCTTGTTGGGCCTGTATATATGAGATCAATAGACGGTGGGAGGAAGTGGGAGTAATCAACAACCATTCATCGCCACCAACCAGTGGCCCGATAGGTCGATCAGCCCCGTTCACGAAGCTCGGATCGCGGGCGGCGGGGCCGACCGATGGCCGCAACAGCTTGCCCACAGGACGATGTGGATACACCGTGAGCGACTACGAAGGGCCCATGAACGCTTCACTACTTTTGGACGGACCCGCTCAACGCCGGTCAAGGAGAACCAGAATGCTGTCAAGGCTGAAGGAGGAAGGTGAGTTCCACTACGTGGAGGAAGGCGATGGGCCGGTGCTCATTCTCTTGCACGGCCTCTTCGGGGCGCTGAGCAATTTCGAGACGGCCTTCTCACACTTTACAAAGCAGTACCGGGTGGTGATGCCCATACTGCCTTTGTACACCCTACCCATGTTAAGCACGAACGTGGGGGCCTTGGCCAAATTCCTGCACCGCTTCATCGAGTTCAAGGGGTACCCGGAAGTGAACCTGCTCGGCAACTCCCTGGGTGGCCATGTAGCGCTGGTGCATTGTAGTCACCACCCCGAGAAAGTGCGCAGCCTGATCCTTACCGGCAGCAGTGGGCTCTACGAGAACGCTTTTGGCGGCAGCTTCCCCCGCCGGGAGGACAAGGTCTTCATCAAACAGAAGGTGGCCGTCACCTTCTACGATCCGAAGCACGCCACGGACGAGTTGGTGGAAGAGTGCTACGAAACGATCAACGACCGGGCGAAGTTGCTCCGGATACTGGCCTTGGCCAAGAGCGCCATACGCCACAACATGGCCAAGGAGATCCCGAAACTGAAGATGCCCGTGTGCCTTATCTGGGGCAAGCAGGATACCATCACCCCACCCGATGTGGCCGAAGAGTTCCACCACCTGATCCCGCACAGTGAATTGTTCTGGGTCGATGAATGTGGACATGCGCCCATGATGGAACAGCCGGAGGCTTTCATCGCCATCCTGGATCCTTGGTTGCGAAGAACGCTGGCTGCGGTGCGGTCAAATAGTTGATGGTTGTCCGTTGAAGGTGGCTCCCGCGGTCACGGCCGTTAGCGGATACCTGACAACCGAGCACCAGAACCATGATCACCCTCCGCGCAGAACATCTTGGTAGCGGCCGCACCCATGCGCACTGGCCGAAACCCGCGCTACCGGAGTACGCCTTCATCGGGCGGAGCAACGTGGGTAAGAGCTCATTGATCAACATGCTCGTGGGCATCAACAAGTTGGCGCGCGTGAGCAACACCCCAGGCCGCACACGCAACGTGGAACACTTCCGGGTGGAGGGTACGTTGACGAACGATCGTCCGTGGATGCTCGCCGATCTACCGGGCTACGGTTTCGCCAAAGTGGGCCAGGTGGAACGCGCCGCGTGGAAAGGCATGATCGAGGCCTATCTGAAAGAACGCGAGAACCTGCAATCCGTCTTCTTGCTGGTGGACGCCCGGCTGGAACCGCAGAAGAACGACCTGGAGATGATCCAATGGCTCGGAGAGCAAGGCATTCCGTTCGTGCTCGCCTTCACCAAGTGCGACAAGCTGAAACAGCCGAAGGTGGACAGCAATATCGCCGCCATGCGGCGCGAGCTGAAGAAGACATGGGAAAAGTTCCCGGAGATCTTCATGACCTCCTCAGAGACCTACCTGGGCCGGGAGGCACTGCTCAGCTTCATCGATGGAGTGAACGCACGTTGGAAGTGAGATCAAGGCGCAGGGGCAATGGACGTTCGCGCCTGCCCCTGCTCCTGCAATCTTCTTACTTCTTCAACTCCGGCAACATGTGCTCGGCGAAGTAGGCCCCGAAATCGCGCATCTGTGCGGCCATCTTCACTTAACCGGTGGCACGCTCGAAGGTGTCCGCCAGCGTAAGGATGTTCTGGTGGAAGAAGGCCTTCATCTCCTCCACGCTCATTTCCTTGGTCCAGAGATCGATGCGCAGGGTGTTCTTCTCTTGCTCGTCCCACAGCGATAACAGCACCGCTTTGCTGCTGCTCTTCACACCACCATCCTCCGCCTCCCAATCTATCCGCACAGGAACATGGTTGTCGTCGAGTTGCACGGAAAGGTGGATATCGGAGGTCTTCATGGCATTGTTCAATGATCAACGTCTTTCGTCTGCACCCCTTCGCCTTTCACCTTTGCCCTTTAGCCTTCTTCCTTTCTATCTGGGGCGGTAGCTCTTGAGCACTTCGCGAGGATCCTTCATGGAGAAAAGTTGCGCGAAGGTCGTGTTCGGGTGGTCCTTCAGATAATTGGTCACCATCCGCAGGCCTATCCATTGCCCGATCTGCCCCGGGCTCTCGTGCGGGAAACCATTGGTGAACGGGCCATCGCTCATGATGCGGCCGATCACTTCATCGTCGCCGCTATACAGCATCTGCTTGCCCACAAGCTCTTTCCAGATGTTGTACTCGTTCGCCTCGCACCACTTCACCTGTTCGGCGGTATATCCCAACAGCGATGCGGGATCCTCTTCAGGCAACAGTGCCTGGACAAGCGCCATCACCTTGCCAACGGCGACCAGATGCGTGAGCAGGTCCTTGCCCTGCGCGTCCTCCAGGAAGTGTACCATCACCCAACCCTTCACGGCAGAAGGTACAAGCATCGCCGGCCGCATACGTTCCTTCACATAGTTGGGGAAAGCATCGGGCGCCAGGTAGCGCACCACGGGATGCTCCGCACCCACGAACCACTCGATGCCGATACCCAGCACGCTGTCGGTGGGTGAGATCGCGTAGTTGAACCCCGAGTTGAACACCACGATACGCGGGACAGGCCGCTCCGGGAAGAGGGCCTGCGACCGACCGAACGCATCGGTGAGCTGGGCCCTTTGCTCATCCATACCACCGAACAGGCTGTCCGCACTTCGTTGTACCGCGCTCCAATCAGGATCCTGCGTGAATCGCAACAAAGCCATGCCCAGCCGTGGGTCATCGATCGGCGCGGCCCGCAGGATCTCTTCCACGTAGAAACGATAGAAATCACCCTGCTCGGCATAGAGCCGAAGGCTCACGCTCGCGATGGAATCCGGTGGCGCGTGGAAGAGCGCTTGGTCAAGTCGGAAGAAGGACAGCTCGATGGGGACGGGATCCACTCCGCTCGATCCGGTGCCCCCACCGCATGCGGACAAGACCAACGCGAAAGCAACGGATACGACCGGGCCTTGCTTCCTCAGACTACCTTTGGCCCAGCTCCACATGGGCGGCAAAACTATGAAGAAGGGTATCCTCACGTTGGCGGCCATCGCGGCCTTAGGCCAAAGCGGTATAGCACAGGACACGGACTCGCCGGGGTTCAAACTCGGGATCAAAGTGGCCCCGAACCTGGGGTGGATCAAGAGTGACACGAAGGAAGTGGAGGGCAATGGCATGGCTGCGGGTTTCACCTTCGGCTTGATGGGTGATTTCCGTCTCGGCAAGGACAACTATGCGTTGAGCACCGGGGTGTTCATGAACATCTCCGGTGGCAACCAGGTAGTGAAGCCCTTCACCTTGCAGACCAGCACCACTGGAGACGCTCCGGTCAACGTTAACGTGGGCGTGCCCGCGCATGAGTATGCACGCCGCTACCAATACGTGGAGGTGCCGATCATGGTCAAACTGAAGACCAACGAAATGGGCTACATGACCTACTTCGGTCAGTTGGGCTTTGGATCGGCCTTCAACATCTCCGCCAAGAGCGATGAGTACACCCTTACAACGACCACCCCGGACGGCTTCAACTATTCCGAATATGTCGCGGAAGAGAAAGCGAAACACTCCGACGAGACCTCTCCGTTCCGCGCATCGCTGATCGTAGGCGCCGGAGCGGAGTACAAATTCGCCGGGAACACCGCCATGGTCTTCGGCGTGAATTACAACAATGGTTTTACGGACGTGTTCAGCAAGGGCCAGCTCTTCCTTTCCAACGTGGACATCAAGGACAACGTGGAGACGCACGGCAAATCCCACTACCTGGAACTGTTGCTGGGCATCTACTTCTGAGCCCACCTGATCACCTCATCGAAAGCCCTGCACGGATCGGCAGGGCTTTCCTCTTTCAAAGCCGAATGCAAGCGCTCCGCATCATCGATCATATCACCACCTGGCTGCTTCGCTACGCACAGGGTTCCGGACAGAAGGGCTTCGTGGTGGGTGTGAGCGGTGGCATAGACAGCGCCGTGACCAGCGCGCTCTGCGCGCGCACCGATCTGCCCGTGTTGTGCGTGGAGATGCCCATCCATCAGGCGCCTGCACAGGTACAGCGGGCGCAGGAGCACATCGCTTCTCTCCGCGGATCCTACGCCCGTGTGCGAATGGAAGTGGTGCAGCTCACCCCCGTATTCGACCAGATGCTGGCCGTACTCACAAAGCACACGGACAATGTGGCGATGGAACTCGCCCTGGCCAACACCCGTGCACGTTTGCGCATGACCACACTGTATTACTACGCCGGTCTGCACGGCTACCTCGTGGCAGGCACAGGCAACAAGGTGGAAGACTTCGGTGTGGGCTTCTTCACCAAATACGGTGATGGTGGTGTGGACCTGTCCCCCATCGCCGATCTGACCAAGACCGAGGTGTATGCCGTGGGCCGCGAGCTCGGCATCATCGAGAGCATTATGCGGGCGAAGCCGACCGATGGTCTCTGGGGTGACGACCGCAGCGACGAGGACCAGATCGGCGCGAGCTACCCGGAGCTCGAATGGGCCATGGAACTCCGCGAGCGCGGGATCGATCCGTCCGCGCTGCAACTCAGTGCACGTCAGCAGGAGGTCTTGCACATATTCGATCGGCGGAAAGCGGCCAACCGGCATAAGGTCGAGCCCATCCCGGTGTGCAAGGTCCCGGAGGATCTGAAAAGTTGACCTCAATAATGGGGTCTCCGCGCGTTCGGCAACCCCTCCGTACCCTCGCGGTGGGCGTCCTGGAGCGGTGGGAGTTCCTACCCCGATCCGGGGTATTCTGCGCCTCATGCATCGATCCGCAGCAGCCAGGCGTTGATCGCAGCAAACGATCCGGAGCCCGGGCAGGTCAGCCGGTTGCGCATCTTGCACCGTCAAGCATCAGGTATCCATCCGTGGTATGTTCTTCGCCCCCTCAACCTCACTAGATGCCACGCGCTGAGGAGCACGGCCCGGCAACGTCTTCCGCGCGCCCGCGTTGGAAGCGCAGGTTGCGGCGTGTCCTGCTGTGGGCCCTGTTGCTTCCCGCAGTTCTGCTGGCTCTGCTGGTCCTGCTCATTTACCTGCCTCCGGTACAGAACGTCTTGCGCTCGAAAGCGATCGGCTTTCTCGAGCAGAAGATCGGTTCGACCGTGCGGCTCGATCATTTCGCGCTGCGTTACCCGGTCGGTGTCGCTTTGGAAGGGCTCCTCCTGTTCGATCAACAAGGGGACACCCTGCTGTACGCCGGTGAATTGAAAGCCGACCTCAGCCTCAGCGCCCTGATCGGTGGTCGTATCCATCTGAACGGAACCCAGCTCAGGCACGTGCGGGCTGTCATCCAGCAACACGCTGACAGCACCTTCAACTTCACCTACATCATCAATGCTCTCGCCGGGGAACGGAAGGGGAACGGCAACAAAGCGGATAAGAAACGTGGCGAACCCATGCCCTTCTCCATGTCCGGCCTGGTGCTGGAGGATGTCCGCTTTGATATGGCATTAGCGCCTGGTGGGTTAGACATGAGCGTGCGGCTGGGCGAACTCGATGTGGATATGCAGGAAATGGACGCGGCGGCATTGATGTTCCACGTCACCTCGTTCCAACTCGCCAACACTCGGGTCGACCTTCGGACCAGACCGGGACCGCACCAACCCGATCCCTATCCCGAGCTGAAGAACCCGTTCTCGCATCTGGACCTCAACCTGGAGGAATTGGCTCTGGAGGACGTGGCCTTCACCCTCGCGAACTCCGTGAGCGGTGATAGTCTTTGGATCACCCTGGGCAAAGGAGATCTTATGGTAGATAGCATAGCGCTCGATCGGCAACGCATGCGGTTCGCAGCGGTCGTGTTGGATCATGTCGATTTCGGCATGGTGGACCACCAACCCAGGCTCCCAAGGGATACCGGGACCACCACCCTACCCGCCTGGCTCGACCAACACGATGGCTTCCGCTTCTGGACACGCGGCCACGACATCGGCGTGCGCGAACTGACACTTGCTGGCGGCGACTTCCAAATGCATCGAGGGGGGATCCGCGATCCAGCGGAACTTCTAGACACGGACCACTTGGTGTTCCACGCGATCGACCTGCACGCCAGCAACGTGGTGGTGAGCGATGATCGACTTGCGGTACACCTCGAAGCGCTCTCAGCCACCGGCGCGAAAGGGACGGAGCTGCGTGCGAGCGTGGACATGAACGCCACATCGGCCTTGGTCCGAACGGAGGAGGGCATGATCGCGATGGATGGTACCGAGGTCCGTTTCTCGGCTACGGCAACACCAGGCGATCTCACCACCGTCCACCGTTACCCGAAACAAATACCGCTGCAAGGGACTATTGCATCCAACGTTGATCTCGCCACACTTCCCAAGTTGCTGGCGCAATTAGGCGTTGAACTACCGAAGCCCATGGACGCGCATGAGGTTTGGAACACCCAGGTCGCCTTCCGCGGTACTGCGGAACGCATCGATACGGTGCGGCTGGACATCCTTGGCGATCGCGGCACCATTGTTCATCTCGTGGGCGATGCGCAGGATCCCGCCGCCCTACCGAACAGCGTCTTCCACGCCGAGCTGCACGAGATCAACATGGGTCCTGGCCTGCGCGAGGTCATAACGCCATATCTGCCTGCCGACGTTCCACTGCCCACACGTCTGTCAGGTCACGTCCGTTTGAACGGCAACGGTCATGACCTGGAAGCGGCTCTCGCCCTGGGGAGCGATCTCGGGGACGTGGAAGGGGAAGCCACCATCTCCGGTCTTCGAGATCGTATGCCGGACGAAGTGGGCGCCGATCTCAAGATCCGCAATGTGGACCTCGGCCGCTTCACGGCGGATACGGCTATCGGTATCGTAAGCGCGCATGTCCTTGTCGAAGGTCATGCGCTCAATTCATCAGCACGTTCCGGGCGGATCGAGGTGGACCCATCGCGCTTGGAGTACCATGGGCAGGATCTGAGCGGGACACACCTTGTCGGAAGTGTGGACGGTGATTCGCTCCATGCACGGATCGTCACCACCGCACCTTCCCTGGCGATCACGTTGGACGCGGATGCGCGCTGGCCGATAGGCAGCGATACCGTCTCCGGTGCGGTGGCCATACGTGCGGATCGGCTTGGACTGAAGGAGATGGGCTGGTACAACCATCCCTTGAACGTGCAAGGACGATGGCGCGGAACAGCGACCTTCTCCACGGATGGTTTCATTGCGTTCGCGATCCAGGGGGACAGCGTGATGCTGTTCAACACCGAGCGTTCGTTCCGCTTCGAAGAGTTCGCGGCGAACGGTAGGCTCGCTTCGGACTCCGCACTGTTCGAACTGGACACGGACGCGCTTGATGTGAACTACAGCACGAACGTGCCGATGGATAGCCTGTTGCCGCGTGCGAAGGAGAAACTGCTGAGCTACTTCCGCACGGACAGCTCCTTCACCCCGGTACCGGGCACCCGCATGGACCTGCGCGTAGCCCTACCGCGCACAGAATGGCTCACCGGCATCGTGCTGCCCGATCTGGAGGCCATCGAGCTGGAGAACTTCATTGGCCACTACGATGGCGATGCTGATGGGCTCCAACTGAACATCGATCTACCCGTACTACGCTACAAGGATTTCGCCATCGGCGGTGTGCGCATCGAAGCGAACGCGCAAGGCAACGCGCTCAACGGATCGTTCCGCATGGACAGCGCGCGCTATCAGACCTACCATATCCATAGGCTCGCGCTCACTGCGGCCTCCGGTCCGGGGACTTTGCGCACCGAACTCAGGATCCGCGATGGCGAGAGGTCGGCTTCGTACATAGTGCCGATGGACTTCCAACGCTTGGACGATGGGGTCTCGATGCATATCGCCGAAGGCCTGGTGCTCGATACGCTGACGTGGGAAGTGGATGCAGAGAACGCGATACGTTTCACCGATACGGGTCCTGTGGCCGAGCATTTCAATTTGAGCAGTGGAGCGCAGCGCGTGGAACTGATCACGAACGCCAACACCACGGTGGTCCATCTCGAAAAGTTCAACATGGGCAATGTGTTGAACGTCATTTCCGTCGATGATACCGTGGCCTTTATCGACGGTGCCCTTAGCGGCGATGTATCGGTGCCGTTGAGCGGTAGCTCGAACATGCGCGCCGATCTGCGTGTGGATGACCTGGTGGTGGTCGGGCATCCTTTAGGTGATCTTGTGGTGGAGGCGCACGATGCGGGCGAGGAGCGCTACGAAGGCACGGCGCGCTTCGAGAACGGACCGAACGTGTTGGACGCCAGCGTGCGCTTCGACGGTGGAAAAGAGCGGCCTTCCATTGAAGCGCATGCGGACATCGGCCTTGTCGACATGTCCTTCTTACAGCCTTTCGTGAGCGGTGTGCTGTACGACATCAACGGAGGCCTCAAGGGTGCGGTGGATTGGAAAACCGCCAATGGCCGCAACAGCGTACAGGGGGATCTCACCTTCACCGATGCGGCGCTCGGCGTCGTACGCACCGGTGCGCGCTACACCTTACGGAACGAACGCGTGCTCGCCGATGCCACCGGCTTCTACTTCCATGAATTCACCGTGATCGATAGCCTTGGGAACAAGTTCCTGCTCGATGGCCAGGTACGCACGGAGGATCTTTCCAGCATGCGCTTCGATCTGGCGCTGCGTACGGATTCCTTCCAATTGGTGAATAGCACGCCATCACGCGATGCGCTCTTCTATGGCGATCTGCTGGCTTCGGCGGATGTGCGCATCACGGGCACGGACCGTGCACCCGTAGTGAAAGGCGACCTGGGCATCCTCGCCGGTACCGCTCTGAGCGTTGTGCTACCGGGCAGCCAGGTGAAGCTCGTAGAGAGCGACGGCATCGTGGAGTTCACCACGGACCTGGCCGGAACGGACACTACGCACGTGGCCACCAATGAGGAACGCTTGCGCGATTCGCTGCGCGCGCAGCTTCCCGCGGTGGACCTCGATCTGCATCTGCGCATCGACCCCAGGGCCGAGTTCGCGGTGGTGCTGGATCCCACCACGGGCGATCAAGCCACCTTTCAAGGCGATGGCGATCTGCGCTTCCGGTTCACCCCTGATGGGGAGATGCTCATGAACGGTCCTTTCACTTTGAGCAAGGGCGGATACACGCTGGAATTCTATGGGCTCGTGAAGAAGCGCTTCGATCTGGTGCCGGGCGGCCAGGTGGTCTGGGATGGCGATCCCATCGGCGCCCGGATGGACATCCAGGCGCGGTATGTTGCGGAGAGCGCGGCCTATCCGTTAGTGGCCAATGCGAGTGGCGCATTGAGCGAAGCGGAACGTAATCGCCTCGCAGCGCGGCTGCCGTTCGAAGTGCTCATCAATATCGCTGGTGCGGTGAAGAAGCCGGACATCAGCTTCGGCATCGACCTCCCCCGCGACATCCGGAACAGCTATCCGAAGGTGAACGATGAACTGGACCGCCTGGCGGAGAAGAGCCGGGAGGAAGAACGGAACCGCCAGGTCTTCGGCCTGCTGGTGCTCAACTCGTTCATCCAGGATGAAGGGGCGGGCGGGGCGCCCACCAGTGGCTTGGTGACGAACGCGGCACGCAACTCGGTCAACGGCATCCTCACCGATCAATTGAACAAGGTGACGGGGCGTCTGGTGAAGGGCGTGGATATACAGCTCGGCGTGAACACCGTGGACCAAGTGCAGGGTTCCAACACCTACCAACGCACCTCCGTGGATTACAAAGTGAGCAAGAGCTTCTTGAACAAGCGCTTGAGCTTCGAGGTGGGTGGTTCGGTGGGTGTGGACGAGAAGCAAGGCAGCGGTGGCAACGTTAGCAGCACGCGGGCCGCACAGTACGCCATCATCTACGACCTCACGCGCGATGGCCGGTTCCGGCTACGCGGATTCTACGAGAACGCCTTCGACCTCTACGATGGTGAGATCACCGACAGCGGTATCGCACTGATGCACACGCGCGACTTCGAGGAGAACGAGAAAGCGCGTGCTCTGGAACGGGAAGCGGTGCGCCAGCGGCGGAAGGACGCGCGCAAAAAGGAAGGCGTCGGCCCATCGGCCAAACCCACCGGCCCATGAGAGCCGCAACGCTTCCTGCCGCGATCGCCGCGATCGTCCTGGTCTCCTGCACCGGGCTGAAGCACGCCACCCCCGAACGACCCTTGTTCGCGGGCTTCGATGTGGAGTGGGAACAAGCACCCGTGGAGCATCGGAAACGCATCACCCACGAACTCGAGAAAGTGGTGCGACCAGCGCCGAACAACAGCATCCTGGGGCTGCGGCCCACGGTCGCCTTGCACAACGCCATCAAGGAACCGCGTAAACCCAAAGGCCTGCGCAATCTGCTGAAGAACAAGATCGGGTCCGCACCGGTCTACATCGCCGATGTTCCCCTCAAGGACATCAACGCGGCCTTCGAGAACCGCATGAACAACCATGGCTACTTCGCGGCCAGCAGCCGTTATGAGGAGAAGACCTCTGGTCGCAGAGCGCGGGTGGTGTTCTTCATAACCGCGCGCACACCCCACCGGCTCCGCACGATCACCTATGCGGATAGTACCGATACCCTGAGCGCACGCATCGCTGGCGCGGCCGAACGCTCGCCCTTGTATCCTGGTCAACTGTACGACCTGACCGTGCTGGACGCTGAACGCTCCCGGGTGGTAGCGCAGCTGCGCAATGCAGGATGGTACTACATGAAGGACGATGACCTGGTGTTCGCGGCGGACACTTCCGTGGGTGACCACGAAATGGACATCCGGTTGCGCGTGAGATCCGCCACGAAGCCGAAGGCGCGACAGCGTTACACCCTTGGCGAAGTGCGCGTGCATGGCGATCACGATGACCTGCTACCGCCCAACGACAGTGTACTGGTGGACAGCACCATCTATATCAACTACCTGAACAACTACCGACCCTCCACCATCGTGCGCGGCGTATCCCTGCGTCCGGGGCAGTTCTATTCGGCCCGCCGGGCGGACAACACCACGCAATACTTAAGCAGCTACGGGGTGTTCAAAAGCGTACGAGTGAACTTCATGGAGGATACGCTCCAGGTCGGTGTGTTGCACGCGGATGTGCTCCTGGTCCCGCAGAAACGATGGTCGTTGTTCTCCGAACTGAACGCCATCAGTAAGAGCAACAATTTCGCGGGCCCGGGGCTGCGTGTCGGATTCAAGGACCGCGACCTTTTCCGCGGGGCGGAAACCTTCACCGCCGATGTGAACGGGCGGTTCGAGACGCAGGTGGCCGGGGCGAACAAAGGGACCAATGCGTACGAGATCGGTGTGAAGCTCGCGCTGAAGATCCCCCGGATCGTGCCGTTCCGGTCGCTGCGCTCCGTGAGCAGTTCGGCACCTACCACGCGTGCTGAGCTCGGCTACGGTCTATTCCGGCGTGTGGGCCTCTATGGGCTGGAGTCCTTCAACACCTCCTTCGGTTACGTATGGCGCCAGAACCCGCGCGTATGGCATGATGCCCGCGTGCTCGACATGAGCTACAATTCGTTGTACTACAGCAGCGACGAGTTCACCGCCTTCCTGGATACCAACGAGGCCGTGAAGCGGAGCTTCGAGGAACAGTTCATCCTGGGGTTCGGCTACACCTACACCATCACCACGCGACAGCGCAACAGCGCATCGGGCTACCTGCTCGCGAGCATCGGCTTCGATGAGAGCGGCAACTTGCTCAACGGCATTTACCGGTTGGGCGGCCCCCGGCCGGAGGGGGGCGACCTGCTCTTCGATCGCCGCTTCTCGCAGTTCGTCCGCTTCCGCCCGGAACTGCGCTACAACAGCCGCATGGGCACGCATGGCGATCGCATCGTGGCGCGTTTGCTGGCCGGCATCGCACTGCCCTATGGCAACTCGGACGTGGTGCCCTATGTCAAGCAGTTCTTCGTGGGGGGTACGAACAGCGTTCGTGCGTTCCGCGCCCGCTCGGTGGGGCCCGGGGCGTATACGCCCGATGTGAGCAATGGGCTCCTCATCGATCAGACCGGCGATATCCGTTTCGAGGCGAACATCGAATACCGCTTCACCATCGCCGGTTTCTTCAAAGGAGCCGTGTTCGGCGATGCGGGCAACATCTGGTTGGTACACGACGATCCACAGCGTCCTGGCGGCAATTTTGAATGGGAGCATGCGCTGTCCGAACTGGCCGTGGGTGCCGGCGTTGGTCTACGCTTCGACCCGGAAGTGATCGTGGTGCGGCTGGACCTGGCCACGCCCCTGCGCGAACCGTCCCGGCCCGCCGACGATCGTTGGGTCTTCGATGATCTGAACCCGAGGATCTTCGCAAACGTGGTGTTCAATATCGCGATCGGCTACCCTTTCTAGGGCCGGACCGATCACAGGCGATCTTCTACCATTTCGCAGTACAGAGGCATCCGATCGGCTTGCTCTTTTTCCGCATGCCTTCTCCGAGCAGTTCGTCCCGCAGGCACCGCTACGCAACGACCTCCTCGGATCGCCCTGCGAAAAAATACCGGCGCATCTTTGGACGCCTCTGTACGGAGAAACGGTGTTACTCCCCACCGACCCTACGGGAACTTCGCGCCCTCGGCGAAATGATCCGTGCATGGACCGTGCGCGCGCCTGCGCTATGTTCGCGCAAGCATGCGCGCCACCCAACTCTTCCAGGACCTCTTTTCCAGCGAGAAGGTCGGTGGCCTGCTCCTGGTGCTGTGCGCGGCGGTTTCGCTCTTGCTCACCAACTCCGCGTGGGGTGCGCACTATGTGGATATCTGGCACACGGACCTCGGCGGGCGGCCCCTGGAGTTCTGGATCAACGATGGCTTGATGACGGTGTTCTTTCTGATGGTGGGCCTGGAACTGGAACGCGAGCTCTACATCGGCGAACTGAGCGGACCCAAGCAGGCGATGCTGCCTGCCTTGGCCGCGGTGGGTGGAATGCTCGTGCCCGCTGGCATATATGCGCTGCTGAACCATGGCACACCAACAGCGGACGGTGCGGGCATTCCCATGGCCACGGACATCGCCTTCGCCATCGGTGTGCTAGCCTTGCTAGGGGATCGTGTGCCACTGGCGTTGAAGATCTTCCTCACCGCCCTCGCCGTGATGGACGACCTTGGGGCGATCCTAACCATCGCCATCTTCTACTCGCACGACCTGAACTGGGCCTTTCTCGGTGGCGCCATGGGGCTCTTCGGCGTGTTGGGCCTGTTGAACCGGTTGAAAGTGATGCGACTGGCCATCTACCTGCCGCTCGGGGTAGTGCTGTGGTACCTAATGATGCGCTCGGGGGTCCATGCCACCATCTCGGGTGTATTGCTGGCCTTCGCGATCCCTTTCGGCGATGGCGGCGAACGAAGTCCCTCGTTCGGGCTGCAGCACGGATTGCACAAGCCAGTGGCCTTCGTCATCATGCCGCTCTTCGCTTTGGCGAACACCTGCGTTCTGTTGGCGCCGAACTCGTTATCCGCACTCTCATCCGTTGGCAGCTTGGGCATCTTCTTCGGGTTGGTGGTGGGGAAGCCACTGGGTATCGCGCTCTTCAGCGGAGGTGCGATCGCTTTGGGTTGGTGCGCTTTGCCGGAGGGCACCCGCTTCCGGGACCTGATCGGCGTGGGGTTTTTGGCGGGTATCGGATTCACCATGAGCATCTTCATCACCTTGCTGGCCTTCGATGAGGAAGGCATGATCGTGCAAGCCAAAACGGCGATCCTCCTGTCCTCCGTGGCGGCGGCAATGCTCGGTGCGCTCTGGTTGATGCTCTCGTTGAAAGGGTCGAGTTCGGCCGACGCCGCGCCGAACTAGTGCTACCGGAACACCACGGGGCAATGGTCCAACGGGCTCATCGCCCATGAGCATCGGGTCCCCTCCTTCACCGGAGGCGCAGCAGGCCTGTTCTTGTGCGCATCGATATCGACACGTTGCGCACCGATGCGATCGCGCACGGCCCACAGGTGGTCATATATCACCTGCGGGAACTACCTGACGTGGCGTGACAACCTTACTTGGCATCCTCGTGCTTGCCGCTGTTGGAGCTATCCTCCTTCGCGGTGGTGCGGGCAGCTTCCACCAGATCCGCTTCTCCATGTGCGAACGAGTGTTCGCCAAGCCGCCGGGCCCCAGGTGCGAGCTGGCAGGCGCGGCCGCACCGGCTCCTGGCGCGTCTTTGTGCCGATGGTGTCAGGGGAGGCAGGGGGAGGCATGAGGAAGTCCCTCCCCGATCCGCTCCGTTCCTTCCCCTGTGGCAAAGTGTATGGCGCATGCGGTGGCCAACGTTTGGCCCTGACCCTATCACCGGCAGCGCCGGATAAGTCCTGCTTCGACAACCGTTCGGACGGAACGAGGTGCGCGTGTTGCAAGGAGCTTCCTCTCTTCCACTCCGATCGCATGAGCAACAAGCAACGAAGAGGCTGGCGCCCCTGGGCGTTCGTCTCCGTGATCGCCGGGCCACCACTGGTCGCGCTGTTGACCTTCTTCCTCAGCACCGATCGCTCGTCGGGTGCTTTCGTGCGGGAGTTCGACCGCGTTGCGGTGAGCCTTTGGTTCGTGCTTTTCGCCATTGCCTGGCTGCGGGCCAAGAAGCAGGAGAGCCGGGCGCAGGGACACGCGCGCACTTTGCGTTCCCGCGCGGACCTGGAGGCCGTGAGCGGAAGCCTGGTAGCGGTCGACGCCTCCCTGGTCCGCGCGCAGGAGGATCTGTGGACCGTGGAAGTACTGCTACAAATGCTGTTCGTGGTGTTCGGGGTGCTTCGGTTGGTGGACCACTACTTGGAATGGCTGGCCATGGGTCCACCTGCGCATCATTGATCCGGGCAGCACTTACGAACAATACGAGGGCCCGCCCGCCCGTGGCCCACGATCTGAGCAAGGAACGACGAATGGAACGGGAAGGAATGAACGGCACGGTCGAAGTGAAGAAGCGTCAACCGACGGTAGGCACATCCGTGCCGGTGGACTTCGTCCGCCATTTGCACGAGCAGGAAAAGTGGCTGCGGCGGCGCCATGGTATCCGCTTGCGTTTCGACAAACTGGCCGCCGATGAGCATACTGTTCTCTGTACATGCAGCAAGGCGGCTCGATGGTTCTTCCGAGCCGCCCCACCCGACCATGAGATCATCGAACTCGCCTACACGGCTGTGAAGGACCTGCACATGATCGGACTTCAGCCCATGATCTCCGTGGCACATGGTGGACCGCGTGGGTCCTTCCGGCC
This sequence comes from Flavobacteriales bacterium, assembly GCA_016703105.1. GTDB lineage: Bacteria > Bacteroidota > Bacteroidia > Flavobacteriales_F > PHOS-HE28 > PHOS-HE28. The sequence goes on along the minus strand of JADJCS010000020.1, from coordinate 359,576 downwards.
GATAGTACAGAACGATCCGTTCCAACTTCGTTCGGCTCTCCATGTGGCCGGTCTTGCACATCTGCTCCCAGGTCCTGCAACGGCGGGAATGTCACCGACCACACAGGCAAAAAGCGGTGTGCGACCAGGTACACCAGCCTTGGTCTAGCGGTTCGATCACCCGATCGTCCACGTATGCTGGCCCTTGAGCAGCGCGTCAAGATCACCAACGCCCTTCCGCTCTTTCGCCAGCGCCACCTGCGCGGTAAGCTTCGCTTCGTGCGTGGGACGATCATTCACGTAGAACACACCGAAGGGCCGGGGCATCGCACCTTCCAAGCGTGGGTCGTCGAAGAGTCGCACAAGGATGCTCGCTTTGTAAGGGTCCCGTTCATCGTGGATCCAGAGATCATCGAGGCTGGTGCCACCGGCGTAGGTGTCCACGATCACGGGTGTCATGCCGTTCAGCTTGATGCCGCGCGTGCCGTTGGCGAAAGTGAGCGGCTTGCCATGCTCCACGAACAGGGTGTGCAGCGGCTTCGTCGCCTTCTCGGTGAGGATCTCGAAAGCTCCGTCGTTGAAGACGTTGCAGTTCTGGTAGATCTCGATCAAGCTGGTGCCACGATGCGCATCGGCGCGGGCGAGCACCTCCCGCATGTGCTTCGGGTCGCGGTCCATGCTACGGGCGATGAATGTTCCATCCGCACCTTTCACCAGTGCGAGCGGATTGAACGGATGGTCCGTGCTGCCCATCGGCGTGCTGCGCGTCACCGCACCTTCGGGACTGGTCGGCGAGTACTGTCCTTTCGTGAGACCGTAGATCTCGTTGTTGAAGAGCAGCACGTTCACGTCCACGTTGCGGCGCAGCAGGTGGATGATGTGGTTGCCGCCGATGCTCAATGCGTCCCCATCGCCGGTGATCATCCATACGCTCAACTCGGGGCGCACGCTGCGCAGGCCACTGACGATCGCGGGTGCGCGGCCATGGATGCCGTGAAGACCATAGGTATCGAGGTAGTAGGGGAAGCGCGAGGAGCAGCCGATACCACTGATGAAGACCACGTCCTCTTTCCTCCTGCCGCTCTGTTCGAGCAGCGTCTGCACTTGCTTCAGGATGCTGTAGTCGCCGCAGCCCGGGCACCATCGGATCTCCTGATCCGAAGAGAAGTCGATCTTCTCCGGGGTCGTGATCGTGCCGTTCACCGTGCTCATGGCTTCAACAGGTTTAGCGCACCGGCGCGGATCTCCTCACTGGTAAAGGGCATCCCTTGGATCTTGTTCAAGCCCTGGGCATCCACCAGGAACTCGCCGCGCAGCATTTGCCGCAACTGGCCGCTGTTCATCTCGGGAACCAGCACCTTCTTGTACTTCTTCAGCAGCGGGCCAAGTCCCTTGTTGAAGGGGAACATGTGGCGGATGTGGACATGTGCAACGCTCTGACCTTCGGCCTGCAATTGCAAGGCGGCAGTGCGAACGGCGCCGTAGGTCGAGCCCCAACCAAGGATCAGCAACTCCCCTTCCGTGGGACCGCTGTCGATTCTGATCGGCTTGAAACGGTCGGCGATGCGCGCCACTTTCTCCGCCCGCAAGCGCACCATCAATTCGTGGTTCAGTGGGTCGTAGCTGATGTTGCCGGTCTTGTCCTGCTTCTCGATGCCGCCAATGCGGTGCTGCAATCCCGCTTGTCCTGGTAGAGCCCAAGGGCGGACACCACGTTCATCACGTGCGTAGGGTAGGAAGTTGCCGGAAGCGTCGTGCAAGTCCGCCCGGGATCGCTTCACGCCTCCTTCGTCGTCGCTCGCGATGACCACGGGCGGCTTGATCTCGGGCAGGTCCTTCGATGACGGGAAACGCCAGGGCTCCGATCCGTTCGCGATGTAGCCATCGGTGAGCAGGATCACTGGTGTCATGTGCTCAAGCGCGATCTGCACGGCTTCGAAGGCCATGTCGAAACAGTCGATCGGTGTGCTGGCAGCGAGAACCGGGATGGGCGCTTCACCATTGCGACCGTGTACGGCTTGCCAGAGGTCGGCTTGTTCGGTCTTTGTGGGAAGTCCGGTGCTCGGCCCACCGCGCTGCACGTTCACTATCACCAAGGGTATCTCCAGCATGAAGGCCAGTCCCATCGCTTCGGTCTTCAGCGCGATGCCGGGGCCGCTGCTCGCCGTGACGCCGAGCGCACCACCGTAGCTCGCGCCAATGGCCGAGCTGATCGCGGCGATCTCGTCCTCCGCCTGGAAGGTGACCACGCCGAAGTTCTTGTGTCGGCTTAGCTCGTGCAGGATGTCGCTCGCGGGCGTGATCGGATAGCTGCCGTAGAAGAGATCGAGCTTCGCCTTTTGCGCGCCCGCGATGAGGCCCAATGCGGTGCCTTGGTTGCCGGTGATGCTGCGGTAGGTGCCCTTCGGCATCGGAGCGGCCTTCACCTCGAAGCGCGTGGTGAAGGTCTCGCTCGTTTCGCCGTAGTTGTAGCCGGCGACGAGCGCCTTCATGTTGGCGTCGAGCACATCGGGCTTCTTGCTGAACTTCTTCCGAAGGAAACCTTCGGTGAGCGCGTTCTCGCGACTGTACATCCAGTTGATGAAGCCGAGGATGAACATGTTCTTGCACCTGTCCTTCTCCTTCATGCCGAGGCTCGTTCCCTCGAGCGCCGTACGCGTGAGTTTCGTCACGTCCACGCTGTGCAACTGGAAGTTCACCAAGGAGCCGTCCGTCAGCGGATCGGCTTCATCGATGTAACCCGCGAGCCGCAGGTTCTTCTTGTCGAAGCCATCGGTGTTGGCGATGATGGTGCCGCCCTTTTTCAACTTGCCGAGGTTGGCCTTCAGCGCGGCGGCGTTCATCACCACCAGCACATCGCACTGGTCGCCGGGCGTGAAGATCTCCACGCTGCCGAAGTGCAATTGGTAACCGCTGACACCAGCAAGCGTGCCCTGCGGTGCACGGATCTCCGCCGGGAAATTCGGGAAGGTGCTGACGTCGTTCCCGAACAGCGCGTTGGTATCGGTGAACTGGCTGCCGGTGAGCTGGATGCCATCGCCGCTGTCGCCCGCGAAGAGGATCACCACGTTCTGGCGCGTCTCTACGGGTTTGGACTTCTTAAGGGTCGTGGACATTGAAATAGGATGCGAAGGTAGCAGGCCGAGTGCCGCGCTATGAATGCGGAACGTTCTGCGGAGCGCCTTAGGCCACCACCCCGATGTTCACCGCCTCCACCCGCACGATCGAGGGTGCCACACGCTTGATGGCCTCCTCCACTCCCGCCTTCATGGTCATGGGGATCATGCTGCAACTGCGGCATGCACCGTGGAGCCGGACGCGGGCGACACCTTCCTCGGTCACCTCTTCCAGGGTGATATCGCCGCCATCGGCCTCCAGGAAGGGCCGCAGTTCGGTCAGGGCCGCACGGATGCGTTCCTCAGTGGCGTGGTGCTCGCGGCGTGGCATGCTTTCAGGCACTAGCGCTGGCCTCGGGTTTCGCTGCCAAAGGCAGGATCGGTTGGGTGAGGCGCTGCTGCAATGCGGTGCAAAGGTCGTTGAAAGCCTTGGCCGAAGGCGTATTTCCTTGCAACACGGCGGGGCGACCTACATCGCCCGCTTCGCGGATGCTCTGCACCAGCGGTACTTCTCCCAGGAAAGGCACTTGCAGTTCTTCCGCCAGCGCGCGCGCACCGCCTTTGCCGAAGATGTAGTACTTGTTCTCCGGCAGTTCCTCGGGCGTGAACCAGGCCATGTTCTCCACGATGCCCAACACAGGCACGTTCACACTGGGCAGGCGGAACATGCCGACGCCCTTGCGCGCATCGGCGAGTGCCACAGGTTGCGGCGTGCTCACGATGATGGCTCCAGTGAGCGGCACGGCCTGCACCAGGGAGAGGTGGATATCGCCGGTGCCGGGCGGAAGATCCACGAGCAGCAGATCTAACTCGCCCCAATCCGCGTCCTTGAAGAGCTGTTCGAGCGCCTTGCTGGCCATGGGCCCGCGCCATACGATGGCCTGGTCCTGCGCGGCGAAGAAACCGATGCTGAGCAATTTGACGCCATGGCTCTCCACCGGCACGATCATCGCCTTGCCATCCACATCGCGGGTTCGAGGCCGCTCATGCACCACATCGAACATCAGCGGCATGCTGGGGCCGTGGATGTCGGCGTCCACCAGGCCTACCTTCCAGCCGCGCTGGGCGAGACCGGCAGCCAGATTGGCCGTCACCGTGCTCTTGCCCACTCCGCCCTTGCCACTGGCCACGGCCACGATATGCTTCACATGCGGCAGCACTTTGCGCAGGGTGCCGCGCTCACCGCTCAGCGGAGTCACGTTCACCACCACCTTCACCTCCTTGCCCAGGGCCTGTTGCAGGTTGAAGACCACGGCCTCCTCCATGCGCTTGCGGCTGTGCATGGCAGGATTGCTCACCTCTACATGCACATGTACGGTGTTCTCATCGATCACGACTTCGCGCACGAGGTCGAGCGCGACGATGTCCTTCTTCAGATCGGGCTCGATGATGCGCGAAAGCGCGGCGTGGATGGCTTCCTGGGTGATGGGCATGGTTGAAGGGGACGCGAAAGTAGGCCCAGGAACGGTGTCGGTCCCATTCGCATGCTTGTCCGAAAAGAACGCATGCGGATGGACAGACGTTTCTCAGCCCCCTCGCTCCGCGCTGCCGTTCCCCGGGATCGGCACCTCCGCTCCGGCATCCTTCAGCAACCAGAGCTGCGCGATGGAGGGGTCGTCGAAGAAGCCGACGGTCGCGGTGCCCATAGGGATGGTGTTCACCATGTTATCCACGGCCATGACGTTCAGCCCATCCGTGCTGCTTACTATGGCGATGCGCAGCAGACCAGCCTGGATGAGCGATGGGATCACCTCCTTCTCGCTCCAGGAACGGTCCGCGAACAGGATGGGGCCCATCTGGCGGGCATCGCTGAGGAAGTACTTCAAACGGTGGTCCTTCACCGCGCTGAGCACGGCGAGCGAAGGTGCGCGGTAATTCTCACCGGCCGCATGGCCCTTCCAAATGAGGCGGACCAATTGCTGCTGCGGGTATACCTCTACCTGCGCCTGTTCGTTGGTGAATGTGATCCGCGCTTCCATGATGAAGAAGATCTGGCCGCTGAAAGATAGACCGTCACGAAGAAGTTTCGATGCACCCCCGGCGGCTTTTAGCCAATAAGCTCGCACAGATCCCCATAAAACGTGATCACAGCCCCAACTCCACCATCGGATCCCAGAACTTCTTCTTGAAGTCGACCACCTGGTCCTTCTTCACCTGTACGCCTTCCTTCTTCAGGAGATCGGCCATGCGGGTGGGCGTGGCGAAGTGATGCTTGCCTGTGAGCAGGCCGGCGCTGTTCACTACGCGATGGGCGGGCACGGACGGCTTCACCACATGCGCGTTGTTCATGCAGTAGCCCACCAGTCGCGCACTGCGCGCCGCACCGATGTAGCGCGCGATGGCACCGTAGCTGGTCACGCGGCCCTTCGGCACTTTCCGCACCACGTCCATCACGTCCGCGAAGAAATCGCGTTCCTGCACCGCGCCTTGCTGTACCGTGCGCTTGGCCATGCTCAGGGGATGGACCCCCTCTCCCCCCACCTCCCCGCCCCCCACCCCCCCCCCCCACCCAAAAGGGCCCTCACGGCCCCCCCCCCGGGGGCCCCCCCGGGCCCCGGCCCCCCCCGCGCCCCCCCCCCGCCCGCCGCCCCCCCCCCCGGCCCCGGTGCCCCGCCCCCCCCCCCCCCCCCCCGCCCCCCTGCCCCCTCCCCCCTCCCCCGCCCGCCCGGGCCGCCCCCCCCCCCAGGCCCGGGGGGCTCCGCGGCCCCCCCCCCCCCCGGCCCCGCCCCGCCGGGGCACGGAGGGCCTAGAGGGAAGGCGGCCGGCGGCCCCCCCCCCCCGGGCCGGCGCCCGGCCTCCCCGCTTTCCACTTTCCCGCCCCCCGCCCCCCGCCGCCCCCCCCCCCCCCCCCCCCGCGGTCCGCTCCCCCCCCCCCCCCCCCCCCCCCATTCCCCCCCGCCCCCCCCCCCCCGCCGGGGGTCCCCCCCCCCCCCCACGCGGGGAGCCGGGACCGCAGCCCGACCGTGCGCCCCTCCGAAAAACCCCCGGAAACGAACGTAGTGGATCTTTCGGCCTTCCGCCAACCACATGCTTTCGTAGTAGGTGCGCAGATTCAGCACCACCTGTTCCGCGGGCGACACGCGCGGCACGAGTTCACCGTAGACCTCAGCGCTGTGCTCGTGCAGCGTCAGTTTCTGCTCCGCGATCTGCTCCAAGGTGTATTCATACAGCAGCGGGCTATCGGTCTTAAGATGGATGAGGCCACCCGGCTTTAGCACCTGTTTGTAGCGCTCCAGAAATAGCGGACTGGTAAGCCGCTTGCGCGCCTTGCCGATCTGCGGATCGGAGAAGGTGAGCCAGATCTCGTCCACTTCGTGCGGACCGAAGCACTGGAGCAGATGATCCACGTGCGTCCGCAGAAAAGCGACGTTCGTAAGACCCAACTCCAGGGCATTTCGTGCCCCGCGCCAGATGCGCGCGCCCTTGATATCCACGCCGAGGAAGTTCCGTTCGGGATACAGTTGCGCCAAGCCGATGGTGTACTCCCCGCGCCCACAGCCCAACTCCAACACCAAAGGCGCCTCCCGCTTGAATTGATCGCTGTTCCACTTGCCCTTCAGCGGAAAACCGCCGGCGATGAGCGAACCGAAGGTGGGCTGCACCACATGCGTGAACGTAGCGTTCTCCTCGAAGCGGCTCAGCTTGTTCTTAGCCATTGGTCAGGAGCAGGGGCAGGGGCAGGAGCAGGGGCAGGCGAGACGATCCTCTTGCCTCCTGCGCCTGCCCCTGCCTCCTGAACAAGCCGCGAAAGTAGGTTGATCGTCATGTGGACAACGAGGTGTGATCTTGCACCGGCGTAACGATCGCTTCACCCGCCACCGCGGACATTCGCAGATCATGCAACAGCTCTCCGGTGCACGGATCCTGGTAGCCCCGCTCGATTGGGGGCTGGGTCACGCGGCCCGTTGTGTGCCGATCGTACAGGCCTTGCTCGAACGCGGCGCGGTCCCCGTACTCGGCGCCGGTGCCGGACCGCTCGCTCTGTTGCGCGAGGAATTCCCTAGCCTTGCTTACGTGCGCATCCCTGGCGTGCAGGTACGCTATGCGAAGGGCAAAAGCCAGCTATGGAGCATGGCCCGTCAATTCCCCGCGATGGTGTATAGCGTGAGAACCGAAAAGGCTTTGTTCGATCGGTTGCGACAGCAGTTGCGCCTGGATGCGGTGATCAGCGACCAGCGCTTCGGCATCCGTTCCGCCGAGCTTCCGAGCGTGCTGATAACGCACCAGGTGTTCCCCTTCACACCCTTCGCGCAAGGCGCACTACGCCATTTGAACCTGCGACATATCGCGCGCTTCGACCGCTGCTGGGTGATGGACGAGGCCGCATCGCCTGGTCTCGCCGGAGAGCTCTCGCACGGTCCTTCGTTACCATCGAACGCGCGGTACATCGGTCCCATCAGCCGGTTCGCACCCGAAGGCGCTTCGAGCCAGGTACCAAGGCACCGTATTGTGGCCGTGATCAGCGGGCCCGAGCCACAACGCACCCTGCTCGAAGGGATCCTGCTGGACCAACTTCAACACATCGAAGGGCGCCACTTGCTGGTGCAAGGCCTCCCCGCACAACCGGTCGATCGCCAGAAAGGCAATGTCCGCGTAATGAGCCATCTCGCGGGGGAGGCGCTACGGCACGCCTTGTTCGGTGCGGACCTGATCGTATCGCGCAGCGGATACACCACGCTCATGGACCTCGCCGCCATCGGCCGATCCGCGCTCATCATACCCACCCCCGGCCAACAGGAACAGGAATACTTGGGGCGGCTGCACCTGCGCTCCGGGCGTTTCCTGGTGCAACAGCAACAGGACATCGATCTGCGGGCAGCGCTCGAGATGGACCACGTGCATACAGCACCGGCTCCAGGATCCTCGCTGCTCTCGGAGGCCTTGGATGATCTCTCTTCGCTGCTGGCGCGTTAGAGCCTGTTCTTGGTCTCTTGAATGATGGGCTCCGAGACTATTTTTTGCCGAGGCGAAGCCGGAAAATTTCCGCGTAGCGGTGACTACGGGGACATTTTCCGGGGAAGCATCGGCGGAAAAGAGGCCGGAGCGCGCATTTGAAGAGATCATGAACAGGCTCTTAGCCCCGTCCCGCTACATTTGGTCGGCATGCGAAAGATCCACCTCTGCGTCCTGCTCGTCTTCTGCGTTCCGCTCCTTGGCCTCGCGCAGGAGGACTTGGACCGCAAGCTCGCCGAACTGCTTCAGGAGGAGAACCAGTTGAGGAAACAGGAAGAGGCGCTGAAGGGACCGATCGAACACGCCCGGCTGGCGGTGATCCGGCGCGATCTACACCTCTGGGGCCTGCCCGCGATGGCGGCCGGGGATGTGTTGATCGAACATCCCGGGCACATGCTGGTGTACGACGAAGCCCACGAATTGCCCAAGTGGACGGCGCATATCGCCAGCACCGAGCTGATCACGGGCAACCTCGCACGCATCGACACTTTCCTGATGGATACGAAAGTGTCCACTGGAACATCCACAGTAGAGGATTACTGGAACAGCGGATTCGATCGTGGCCACATGGTGCCGAGCGCTGATATGCGCTGGAGCCTGGAGGCCCTGACGGCGACCTACCTCTACAGTAATGTCGCACCGCAGCGGCCCGAGTTCAATCGCGGTTCCTGGGGCGAACTGGAGGATTGGGTACGCCGGACCGTGCGGTACGGCAACGAAAGAGTGTTCGTGGTTACGGGACCGGTGCTCACCGCGAACCTTCCGAAGATGGCCAACCCGGGTCACAAGAACGAAGTGAGCGTTCCGGAGCTGTACTACAAAGTGCTCGCCGACCTGGACGGGCCGGACCACAAGGCCATCGCCTTTGTGATGAAGAACGGGGTGAACGAATACCCCACGATCAGCTATGCGGTCGCGGTGGATAGCGTGGAACGCCTGACGGGCCTCGACTTCTTCCCAGCGTTGGCCGATGCGGAAGAAGCGATCCTGGAGGCACAACGGGATCCTCAAGCGTGGTACCATCCAGGCGATCCGTTCTTCGGCGAAGTGGAACCCTTGAAAGCACCACTTCCCAAGGGAATGTTCAACACCACCCAGGCGAAGTACCATGTGGGCAGCTCCGTCACGGTATGCGGTACCGTCGTCAGCACCCGCCGCACTGCCAAGGCCAACGCGATCTACCTGAACCTGGACCGTGTACACCCCCACCAGGATTTCTACGTGACCGTATGGGACAGCAACGGCCCCAACTTCCACTACGATCCGGAGACCGAGCTGGTGAACAAGAAGGTCTGCGTCACCGGCAAGGTCACGCTCTACGATGATATCCCACGGATGAGCATCAATAACGAGAACGAGCTGATGTTCTGGGAAGAGGCGGTGCGGAAATAGCCCCCCGCGCGGACCGGGTCCAGAGTCTCCACCTATCTTGACCGCTCAAGGACAAAGCCCCAGATACCGCACGCTCAAAGCGCCGGAGCCAAGGCTTGGTCGCACGTCCGAAGGAACACCATGAACAACGCCTATCTCCTCGCGTCCATCGCCCTATGCCTCACCGGGTGCACGTCGGATTCCGGCCCGGCCGAGAGTGCCGCTTCGGCCCCCGGTCCAGAACGACCAGCACCCTTGTTCGTGGCATTACCCGCCGACCGTAGCGGCATCTCGCTGGTCAATACGGTGCCCGAAGACGAGGAACGCAACCACTACAATTACGAGTATATCTACAACGGCGGTGGCGTGGCGGTCGGCGACATCAACAACGATGGGCTGGCCGATCTCTACTTCACCGGCAACCAAGTGCCGGACCGTCTGTACCTGAACAAGGGCGAACTCCGCTTCGAGGATGCCACAGACTCCGCTTTGCCAAGGGAAGAATTCCACGGCTGGCATGCCGGTGTGACCATGGCCGACGTGAACAGTGACGGCTGGCTGGACATCTATGTGTGTCGCAGCGGTTGGTACCGCGATCCCGCCATGCGGACCAACTTGCTCTATATGAACAAGGGCGATGGCACCTTCACCGAGGAAGCCGCGGAGCGAGGCCTTGCTGATACCACACGCAGTACGCAGGCCCTCTTCTTCGATCACGACCTCGACGGCGACCTCGATGTGTACGTGGTGAACGAACCTCTCCAAACAAATTCGAAGCTCAGTCTGTCGCAGGTGCATGCCCTCGTGGCCCAATACCGATCGGCATCCGGGCGGTTGTACCGGAACGACAAGGGACACTTTACCGATATCACCATTGCCGCCGGATTGTGGAACCTGGGCTATGGGCTAGGTGCGATCGCATCGGATCTGGACCACGACGGCAGGACGGACCTCTTCGTGGCCAACGACTACCTGGAGCGTGACTTCCTCTTCATGCACCAGAAGAACGGGACCTACCGCGATGAGGTGCTCGATCGCATGCGCCACATCAGCACCTACAGCATGGGCTGTGATGCCGCCGACTACGACAATGACGGATACACCGACCTGGTGGTGCTGGACATGGTGAGCGAGGACCACGTGCGTTCCAAAACGAACATGGGTGCGATGAACCCGGAGAAATTCTGGGCTTCGGTGCAGGGCGGGCTGCACCACCAGTACATGTTCAACATGCTGCACCACAACAATGGGAACGGCACCTTCAGCGATCTGGGCCAACTGGCCGGGATCTCGAAAACCGACTGGAGTTGGGCCCCTTTGTTCGCGGATCTGGACAATGACGGCTGGAAGGACCTGGTCGTGACGAACGGATACAAGCGCGACACACGGAACAACGACTTCTCGCAGGCCATGAAGGAGTTGGCCAAAGAGGGACCCATCACGGTCGACAAGATGTTGGAACTGGTGCCCTCGACCAAGATCCGCAACTACCTGTTCCGCAACAACGGCGACCTCACGTTCGACAACGTCTCCGAGAAGTGGGGCTTCAATGACCCGGTCAACTCCAATGGTGCGGCCTATGCCGATCTGGACAACGACGGCGACCTCGACCTGGCGATCAACAATATGGAGGACGTTTCGCAGATCTATGAGAACACGGCGATGCAGCAGGGTCTGGGTCACTACCTACGCATCAAACTGGAGGGGTCGGCAGCCGTTTCACCGATGAACGCCAAGGCCGAACTCACTACCGCAAGCGGGAAGCAATACCTGGAGTTCATGCCCACGCGCGGTTACCAGAGCAGTGTGGAGCATATGCTCCACTTCGGCCTTGGCAAAGCGGAACAAGCGGAACAGCTTCGGATCACTTGGATGGATGGGAAAGTGAACGAGTTGACGGCCGTGGCCGCCGATCAGGTGATCACGGTGCGGCACGCGGATGCGCGCAGTGGGGCGAAGGAACACTTGCAGCAACCGTTACTCACCGAAGTGAACGGTGCGGGCGGATTGAACTTCGTCCACAAGGAGAACACCTATGATGACTTCGCGGTGCAAGTCCTGCTGCCTCAGAAACGCTCGGAGGAAGGACCATTGATGAGCACCGCCGACGTGAACGGCGACGGCAAGCAGGACCTTTTCATCGGCGGTGGGCGCGGGCAGGGTGGAACACTTTTCCTCGCGAACAGCGATGGACGTTTCCATCGCGCAGCCCAACAACCTTGGTCCATGCACAAGGACCGGGAAGACCAAGGCTCCATCTTCTTCGACGCGGACGGGGATGGCGACCAGGACCTGCTGGTACTGAGCGGAAGCAACGAGGTGGACATGGCCGTGGATCAGTTCCACCCGCGTCTGTACCGCAATGATGGCAACGGCGGCTTCACCTACGATCTGGCCGCATTGCCGCCGTTCGCGACTTGTGCGTTGCGTGCCGCGGCGGGTGATACGGACGGCGACGGCGATATGGACCTCTTCATCGGTGGTCGGCTGGTGCCAGGGGAATATCCGCGCGCACCGCGCAGCTACTTGCTGGTGAACGATGGCAGCGGCCGGTTCAGCGACCTCACCCAGGAACGTGCTTCCCATCTTATTTCCGCCGGCATGTTCACGGATGCGCTTTTCCTGGACGTGGATGCGGACAAGGACCTGGACCTCGTGACCGTGGGTGATTGGATGCCGATCGCGGTGCATCACAATAGGAGCGGCACCTTCGCTCCCAGCACCACCCCCGATGGTCTCGAGAACACGGAGGGGTGGTGGAACCGCCTGATCTCAGCCGACCTGGATGGCGATGGTGACCAGGACCTCATATGCGGCAACATCGGCTGGAACAGCAAATTCCACGGCACGCTCGAAACGCCGTTGCATTTGTACAGCAACGACTTCGACGACAACGGCAAGGCCGATATCGTACTGGCCAAGTCGAAGGGCGAGAAGTTGCTGCCCGTGCGCGGGCGCGAATGTTCGAGCCAGCAATGCCCCAAGATCCTCGATCAATTCCCCACGTACGATGCTTTCGCACATGCCAGCTTGGAACAGATCTACGGTCCAGGGAAGTTGGATGGCGGCCAACATTTGCAGGCGAAGCACATGCGCTCCTGCATCGCATGGAACGAGGGTGGCGGGAAATTCCAGGTGCAGGATCTGCCCAGCCTCGCACAAGCGGGTCCCCTCAACGGCTTGGCCGCGTTCGATGTGAACAACGACGGGCACCTGGACCTCATGGGAGCCGGTAACCAGTGGGGCGCTGAAGTGGAAACGATCCGGTACGATGGAGGCACGGGCATCGTATTGCTGGGCGACGGTAAAAGAACCTTCACGCCGATGTCCGTGGTGGGCAGTGGTCTCTTCGCCTGGGGCCATGTGAAGGACCTGCGGGTGCTCCCTTCCGGACCGGATGGACGGCCATGGATCGTAGTGGCGAACAACAACGACGCCATGCAGGTGTTCCGGCCCGCACCACCGGAAGGCCTGCTCGGACAACGCTGAGCGGGCCCGCGACGCGCTCGTTTAACTTCGTCGGCCGCTGTCACAACGACCGCGAAGCCCATGCGCTCCTCTTCCGTCCTACCCTTCCTCCTGCTGCTCGCCGCATGTGGCACCTCTTCCACCGACGGCCCAACTGCCACCGGTCCCGGAACGCATATTCCGCTCTTCACCTCGCTTCCTGGGGATAGCACGGGCATCGCCTTCGCGAACACGATCGAGGAATCGCCCTCGGTGAACTACTTCACCTACATCTATGCTTACAACGGTGGCGGTGTAGCCGCTGGCGACGTGAACAACGACGGTCTCGCGGACCTCTACTTCACCGGCAACCAACAGCGCGACCGGCTCTACCTGAACAAGGGCGGGATGCGGTTCGAGGACATTACGGAGAAGGCGATCGGCAGCGATCCTGGCGGCTGGCGCACGGGCGTGAGCATGGCCGATGTGAACGGCGATGGCTTTCAGGACATCTACGTCTGCCGCAGCGGCCCCACGTACGATACCGCCCTCACCCGCAACCTGCTCTACCTGAACAACGGTGACCTCACCTTCCGCGAAGCGGCTCACGCAATGGGTGTGGCGGATACCAGCCATTCCATCCAGGGCGCCTTCTTCGATCTGGAAGGCGACGGCGATCTGGACCTGTACGTGATCAACCACCCGAAGGACCGCATCCGCGATGTGAGCGTGGGCATGGTGCGCGAAGCGATCGCGAACGGCACCTCGCCGTCCGATCGGCTCTTCGTGCAGGACGGCGGCCGGTTCCACGACGCAACGCGAAGCGCAGGTGTTACGGACTACAGCTATAGCTTGGGACTGGCTGCGGCTCAGTTGGACGATGACGACCGGCCGGACCTCTATGTCGCGAATGATTTCGATGTGTCCGACGCCATGTACACGAACGTGGGCGACGGCACCTTTCGCGAAGTGAGCAAGGAGCGTACGCGGCACATGAGCAACTTCGGCATGGGCTGTGACGTGGCCGATGTGAACAACGATGCGCTGCCGGACATCATGGTGCTGGACATGACCGCCGATGACCATCAACGGAACAAGACCAACATGGGCAGCATGTCGCCCCGTGCCTTTTGGACCATTGTGGCTTCCGGACAACAGCACCAATACATGCTGAACAGCCTTCAGTTGAACAACGGCAATGGCACCTTCAGCGAGATCGCACAACTGGCCGGTGTGGCCCGTACGGATTGGAGTTGGGCGCCGCTGCTCGCCGACCTGGACAACGATGGCTGGAAGGACCTGATGGTGACCAATGGCTTCAAGCACGACATCCGCAACAACGACTACCAGCAGCAGGTCTATCAAAAGTTGAAGACCGGCGCGGATTTCTACAAGTCCCTTGACCTGGTGCCGTCCTCCCGGTTGCACAACTATCTCTTCCGCAACAACGGCGCCGACGAAGAAGGCAGCGCGCGGCTCACCTTCGCCGACAGCTCACAGGCCTGGGGCTTCACCGAACCGGTGAACAGCAACGGAGCGGCCTATGCGGATCTGGACAACGACGGCGACCTGGACCTGGTGATCAATAACATCGACGCACCGGCATCGGTCTATGCCAACAGCGCGCGCCAGCAGCATCCCGATCGTCATTATGTGCGCTTCGACCTGCGCCACGGCAAGTCACCGGCACTGAACACACGCGTCGTGCTGCGGCATGGGGGCACGGTGCAGTACCAGGAGCTGAGCCCCGTGCGCGGCTATCAAAGTTCCGTGGAGAGCGTGGTCCACTTCGGGCTTGGACCGCTGACCGCGATCGACTCTGTGGAAGTGTTCTGGCCCAATGGGAAGTACACCCTGCTGCGCGATGTGAAGGCCGATCAACTCGTGACCGTGAAACAGGAGGACGCTGGTGAACGACCGGCTCCGCGCGCCTTGCCCACACCCTTCTTCGCCTCGGCGGACGGGCTCCTGCCGACGAACTGGCAACACCGCGAGGACGCTTACGATGACTTCCAACTGGAAGTGCTCCTTCCGCACAAACAAAGCGAGAACGGCCCTATGCTCGCCGTGGGCGATGCCGACGGGGACGGCACGGATGATCTCTTCATCGGCGGCGCGCATGGCTCGGCCCCTGCGCTCTTCCTGCAGCAAGCCTCCGGAACGTTCGCTTCGAAAAGCGGTCCCTGGGAGCAACACAAAGACCAGGAACAACTCGGTGCTGTTTTCCTCGATGCCGATGGCGATGGCGACCAGGATCTCCTCGTGATGGCCGGATCGAACGAACAGGATATCCGTTCACCGCTCTTCACGCAACGGCTCTACCGCAACGAAGGCCAGGGCCGCTTCAGCGAAGCCATGGACGCTTTGCCACCGATGACCACCAGCGCACAACGTGCCGCGGTGGCGGACATCGACAACGATGGGGACCTGGACATCTATCTCGGCGGTCGACAGACCCCGGCGCATTATCCCTTCGCACCCCGCTCCTATCTGCTGGTGAACGATGGCAAGGGCCGTTTCGCTGACGCCACACCGCAACTCGCACCGACCGCGATGGGACCCGGGATGGTCACGGACGCACGCTTCGCGGACATCGATGGCGATCACGACCCGGACCTTGTGCTGAGCGGCGAATGGATGCCGATCACCGTGTTCGGGAACAACGGTGGCCACTTCGAGAACATCACCGCGCAATGTGGTCTGGCGAACACCGCTGGTTGGTGGAACACGGTCACCGCCGCTGATCTCGACGGCGATGGCGATGTGGACCTTGTGGGGGGCAACCTCGGATGGAACAGCAAGTTCAAGGCGGATGCGGAACATCCCTTGCATGTGTATTGGGCCGATATGGATGGGAACGGCCGCTCGGACATCGTGCTCGCGAAGGAGAAGGAAGGCAAGCAACTGCCTGTGCGCGGCCGCGAGTGCAGCAGCCAGCAATGCCCGGTGATCATGGAGCGCTTCCCCACCTACGAGGCTTTCGCCAAAGCGGACCTCAGCGCGATCTACACGCCGGAGCGTTTGGAGAAGGCGCTGCATCTCACCGCCACGCACATGCGCTCGGCCGTGTTCCTGAACGATGGAAGTGGCGGGTTCACTACGCATGACCTACCCGTGCAGGCGCAACTCGCACCGATCCAAGGCATCGTGCCCATGGACGTGAACGCCGATGGTCGACTGGACCTTATTGTGGCCGGCAACCATTGGGGGGCCGAAGTGGAGACCGTGCGTTATGATGCGGGCACCGGCCTCGTGCTATTGGGCGATGGCAAAGGCAGTTTCGCGCCGACGACGATCGCACGGTCCGGCTTCTTCGCCTGGGGGAACGTGAAAGACCTCGCGCTCGTGCGTACCGGACCCGATCGCGTGCCCACCGTGATGGTGGCCAACAACAACGATCGCCCGCAGGCTTTCCGCTTGGGGCGGGGCCTCAGCGCACTTTCCGCAAGGTGAAGACGAAGGAGGTGCCCGCACCTTCCTTGCTTTTCACCGTGATCGTCTGCCCATGCGCATCGATGATGTGTTTGACGATGGCAAGACCCAGACCGCTCCCACCTTCGTTCCGCGCTCGGCTCTTGCCCACGCGATAGAAACGCTCGAACAAGCGGGGCAAATGCTCCTGGCTGATACCGATCCCGTCGTCGCTCACCTCCACCACCACGCGATCGTCCAGGTCGTCGACGGCTACCGTGCAATGGCCGCCTTGGTGCCCATAGTTGATGGCGTTCACGAACAGGTTGACGAAGACCTGGATCAACCGGTCGCGATCCACCTGCACCGCCACGTTGTCCGGCACCTGGTTGCGCATGGCGATGCCCTTCTCCGCAGCTTGTATGTCGACGCTCTCGATGGCTTCGTTCACCACTTCGTGCAATGCGTTCCGGCGCAACGAAAGCTCCATCACGCCGCTCTCCAATTTGGTGATCAGGTCCAGGTCCTCTACGATCTTGATCAACCGGTCCACCCCGTGCGAAGCGCGTTTGAGAAAATCCCGGTTCACCTTTTCATCCTCCAGCCCACCCTCCAAAAGCGTGAGGATGTAGCCCTGGATGTTGAAGATCGGCGTCTTCAGTTCATGGGCGAGGTTGCCGATGAACTCCCGTCGGAAATTCTCCCGCTCCTTCAACTCCAGGATCTCGCTGCGACGCGCGCTGGCCCAGTCCTCCACCTCGGTGTTCACGCTGCCGAGCACATCGGTATCCAGATCCACCACCTCCTGCGCTCCGCCGCTCGCACGCAGCCCCTGTACGGTCTTGTAGATGGTGCGGAGCCGGTCCTGGATGAAGCGCTTCACACCATACGAGGCCAGGGCATAGGTGGCAAGGAAGGCCGCCACGGCCACCGCCAATACCGGAAGAACACCGGGCAGGACCGGCCATTGTTCCACCAGGAAGGCGGTGAGCCCCACCGCCAACGCCACGGCCGCCGCGATGAGCAGAACGACCTGGCGGGGGGTGATGTGCTTCATGGAGCGGCTGCGGATCGCGGCCAAATATATCCGGAGCCTTCGCCTGCCATGGTCTGGAACGCAGGCGGGGTCCGGGATTTAATGTGGGGTTAACATGGTGCCGGATGGGGCCCGGGTACTTTTGGCCGCTCTCGCGGTCTCCGCCCCATGTCCTTCGGTATCCTGGCCTTCCTGAAACTGGTGGGCTCGCTCGGTCTCTTCATCTATGGCATGAAGGTGATGAGCGAGGGCCTTCAGAAGGTGGCCGGCAACGGCATGCGACGGGCCCTCAACGCCATGACGCGCGCGCGTTGGAAAGGCGTCCTCACAGGGCTCGGGATCACGGCGGTGATCCAGTACTCCTCGGCCACCACCGTGATGGTGGTGAGCTTCGTGAACGCCGGTCTGCTCAACCTGCGCCAGGCGATCAGCGTGATCATGGGCGCGAACATCGGCACCACGCTGAAGGCCTTGTTGATCAGCGTGTTGGGCTTCGCCAATGTGCCGCTCGCCGAATTGTGCATCCCGATCATCGGCCTCGCTTTTCCGCTGATGTTCGTGCGTAACGACCGGTTGAAAGCGCTGGCGCAATTCCTCATCGGCTTCGCACTGCTTTTCCTGGGGTTGGACTTCCTGCGGGGCAATATCCCCGCGTTCTCGCCCGATGCGCTCTCCTTCCTCCGCGATCTGGGTGGGCATGGTGTGGCGAGCGTGCTGCTGTTCGTGTTGGTCGGCTTCCTGCTGGCGGTGGCCATCCAAAGCTCCAGCGCGGCATTGGCGCTCACCATGGCACTGTGCGAAACCGGCGTGATCGGCTATCCAATGGCCGCGGCCATTGTGCTCGGAGAGAACATCGGCACGACCATCACGGCCAACTTCGCGGCGCTCGTAGGCAACGTTTACGCAAAGCGGGCCGCCCGCGCCCATTTCGCCATCAAGGTGATCGGCGTGCTTTGGGCGCTGCTGCTCTTCTCTCCGTTCCTCGCTTCCATCGCGGCCCTGATCGAGCGGTTCGCGGGTGTCTCGCCATACGCCGAACCCTCTGCGGTGAAGTATGCCCTGGCCACTTTCCACGTCTCCTTCAACGTACTCAACATGTTCCTGCTCATCGGTCTGGTGAGCTACCTGGAACGCCTGGTGACCTGGATGGTGCCCACCCGCGATCGCGCCGATGAAGAATACCGTTTGGAATACATCGACACCGACATTCCGCTGCCCCCGGAGATCTCCTTGCTCGAAGCGCGGCGTGAGATCATCAAGTTCGCCAAGCTCTGCGGGCGGATGCTCGAGCTCACCCGCGATCTGCTCACGGTGACCGATGGTGCCGCACGCGAGAAACTGATGGCGCGCATCGCGCGCTACGAGGAGATCACCGATCGCATCGAAGTGGAAGTGGGTAAATACTTGGGGAAGACCAGCACTGAAGTGCGCAACGAGGAGATCTCCGGCCGGATCCAAGGCATGCTGGCGATCGTGGGCGATCTGGAGCGCGTGGGCGACATCTTCTTCCAGATGAGCAAAGCCATGGAGCGCAAACTCGACGAGCGCCTCTGGTTCACCCCCGAGCAACGCGAGAACCTACAGCAGATGATGGGCCTGCTGGAGCGGGCGTTCGGCGTGATGTACCGCAACCTGGAGGTCGAACGCGAACAGGTCTCCCTGGACGAGGCCGTGATGGTGGAGGAACAGATCAATCAACTGCGCGATCAATTGCGGAAGGCACATCTGCGCAGCATCGAGAGCGGCGATTACAACATCCGCAGCGGTCTGGTGTACAACGACCTCTTCGCCAGTTGCGAAAAAGTGGGCGACCACCTGATCAACGTCTCGGAAGCGTTGAGCGGCGAAGTGTAGCGTCGACCCACAGGGTCAACCACCACTATTGCGGCAGGATGATCTCTACCGTGCGCACGATATTGCTCTCGTGCAAGGCCCGATCCACCAATTTCACGGTGTAGCGCACCGTATCCCATGGGGTGTTCGGGATCGTGGGCCAATCCGTGAAGCGGTACGTGATCTCACCCTCCAACGTCTTGTTCTGCCCGGTGGGGGTGATCACCGGCACACGCTGATGCAGGAAAGGGAAGGTGAACCCGGTGAACGGCACCCATACCCCGTTCTGCAACTCCTCGTATTCCACGAAGAGGTTGAAGACGTACGGCATGGTATCGTACGGTGGCAGGGTGTCGCCCTGGCCCAATCCGATATCGCCATCGCCATCGGTGAAGAAGATGGTGAGTGCGGCCGAGTCTCCCGTGGTGGTGAACTCCTTGAAACGGATGATGGGTTCTTCGGGGAACTCATCCGTCTTCAGGCAAGCCCCAAGCACCATGGCGACGCCCAGTAGTAGCAGGGCTACCTTCGCACGCAGCATGGGTAAGGCTTTCATCGCCCCAAAAGTACGGCTGTGACCGGCTGTTCCGCGCATGGCTGAGGATCGGTGGACCGCACTTCAGGAAAGGCCGTTCCAAGTGCGGACGGACGAGGACTTCAACGCACTGGCCCTCGAACTATTTCACCTGCACGCCGCCAGCAACCCGGTGTACCGTGCATTCCTGAAGGGCTTGGGCCGTGATCCTACATCGGTCAAGACCGTGGAGGCCATCCCCCACCTTCCCATTTCCGCCTTCCGGAACCATGCGGTGCTGCTCGATGGGTTGGCACCGGCCATCACCTTCACCAGCAGCGGCACCACGGCGGATCGCACCTCCAGCCATCATGTGCCATGGCCAGGCCTGTACGAACGCTCCTTCCTCACTTCCTTTCAGTCGGCCTATGGCGATCCGGACGGTTGGCGGATCATCGCCCTTCTCCCCGCCTATCTGGAACGCCCCGGCAGCTCGCTGGTGTACATGGCCGAAGCCCTGGTGAAGGCCAGCGGCGATCCGCTCAGCGGCATGTACCTCTACCAATACGCCGAGGTGACCGAATTGCTCCACCGTTCGGAGGTCGAAGGGCACAAGACCTTGCTCCTGGGCGTCACGTTCGCACTTCTGGATCTCGCCGAGCAACACCCCCAGCCGCTCGGGAACACCGTGATCATGGAGACCGGCGGCATGAAGGGCCGCCGCCCCGAGTTGGTCCGCGAGGATCTGCATCGCATCCTAAAGAACGCGTTCGGCGTGGAGCATATCCACAGCGAGTATGGCATGACGGAATTGCTGAGCCAGGCTTGGTCGCAGGGCGAAGGGATCTACCGCTGCCCGCACTGGATGCGCGTAACTGTGCGCGACCCCAATGATCCTTTCGCAGCGCTACCGGCTGGCCGCACCGGTGGCATCGACATCATCGATCTCTGCAACATTGCCAGTTGCCCCTTCCTCAGCACCCAGGACCTGGGCCGCGTGCATGCCGACGGTTCGTTCGAAGTGCTAGGACGGTTCGACCACAGCGATCTACGTGGGTGCAATCTGTTGGTCGAGACCTAGTGGCAACCCTCAAATAGCGAACCTGTTCAGCGACCGCTGGCGATCAGCAAGCGCCCCGTACCCACCGTTTCCGCGCCGTGCAGCAGCGACACGGTGTAGGAGCCAGCCGCCAAACCGCTCACATCCAATGATCGTGGCACAGTT
The DNA here is from genome assembly GCA_016703105.1 of Flavobacteriales bacterium. Lineage (GTDB taxonomy): Bacteria > Bacteroidota > Bacteroidia > Flavobacteriales_F > PHOS-HE28 > PHOS-HE28. The sequence goes on along the minus strand of JADJCS010000020.1, from coordinate 338,691 downwards.
CGACCAATTGGGATCGTGCGCACCAGCCGGCCAGAATCATCATGGATCCGGGCCACATCCGCAGCTCTCTGCTCAGGCACTTGCAACCAAACACGACCATCTAGCACAGGTGTAGGCCAGATCTGAAGCACGGCCGGTGCTTGCTGTTCGGCCATGCTCACCGCGTTACCGCTGTCGTGGTAGCGCTTGCATTGGTTCACCGCGGTCCGGTTGAAGAAACTACCCGGTGCCACATCCATCATCTGGTACTGTACGTCACAGGCCAGGCCCGCTGTATCTGGCCGATCGATGGCACATAAAAAGGAGGAGTCACCGTCAAAGTCCAAGTGATCGAAGTAGATCCGGCGATCAGGTGCCAATCGTAAATAGGTGTTGATGTCCTGGACGTTCTGGATGTACTCCAGTTCGAATACAGAGGTCTTTGAAGCCATGATCGCCGCCTGGTTCAAGTCGACCAGGTCATACTGATAGATGTGTCGCAAACTATCGCGGTCAATGGCATACAGATATCGACCTGAGTGCGAGAACTCAGCAGTGACCATATGCTCAGCTTCGGGTTCTGTGAAGACCCAATCAAGTGTGCCATCCTGATCGTTGAAGGTGAACAGTTCAAAGGTCCCGTTATTCACCATCGCTAGCATTCCTCCATCATAGCTGAATCTTGCATCCTGTACCACATAGGGGTTATCAGAAAGTACTGGCCCGGTGGAGGACACAACCGGTACGCTTACCGGACCAAGAGCCCCGATCTGGAAGCAATGAAAATCCGCAGACCCTAGCTTATGCGTCAGGACCCAGTAGTCGCTTCCGTTACCATGAGGTGTGGTGACGTTCATGAAGCAAACGCTATCGTCCAGGATCTGGAACTGAGGTGAGACAATTCCTCCATGTCCTGTGTCCTCGCTCATATCAATGTCCACGTATCCCAACCACTTCGTGGCCTCATCGAAGCTCTGATCCTCGGACACCGCAGCTAGGAGAAGATAGTGAGTTGGGTTCTCCGGCCAGGGTAGGGCGCTGACATTGCGAAACTGCTCTATGCCATCGAAAACCGTGTTGCCCTGAATATGCGCACCTGACGCATTACGTACACCATCCCTGCCGCTGTAGAATTGTAGAGCCCCATTCACATCGCTCATGCAAGCCTGCCCATCCCAACCTTCCAGGACGGGTGGACCGGTTATCAATGCTGGGCCATCAGGCCCTATGCTCAAACGAACGTCGAGCTGCCAGAACCAATGGCGGTTCCTCTCTTGCCCGGCTGCGGAAGTTCCGATGGCCATGAGGATCACGAGGGTACATAGCGTTCTCATCAGGGGTACACCTTTACTGAGTAACCCGATATCTCCGCCACATACGACCCACAGATATTCTCGCAGTAGGCCTCATAGGTTGCTATACCCCCGATATCAACACACTCAGCCGTGCAGAGTTCGGCACCAGGAGAACCACTATTGTTGGTCCAGAGTGATGTGATGCACATATGATTACCCGCCGGTACAGAGCCTCCGGTGATCACAGTGTTAGCGGGCAAGAACACTGCAACGCTGGTATACCCTGTGCATTGGCACGGGTCCTGGCCATTGGGCGCATACCTATAGCGCACCCAAAAGTCACAAGGTGAGCCGTTGTCCCAAACCAGCGGGGTCTGGGCCCAAGTAGAAAAAGCCATTCCAAGGAAGGCTGTCAAAAAGAAATGGCGGAGGTAAAGGGAAAAGAATAAGTTCATGACAATGGGCTTTGACGAAAGGTAGGGTCGAAAAGCTGAAATGATGCGATAGTTGAGAAGTTCACCTAGTGCTGTGATACGACTAAGTGCGGTCGCCCTTGCCCTGTGCGGCTATAACGCTCAGTCACACCGCCTTCACCAGGAAGTAGTTCTTCTTCCCGCGCTGGAGCAGGATGAAGCGGCCGCTGACCAGATCGCTGGTCACGACGTTCCGGTCTTCAGTTGCCTTCACCTTGTTCACAGCGATCGAGGATTCCCTCAGCGCGCGTTTCGCCTCGCCCTTGGAGGCGAGGAAACCGGTGCGGTCGCTGAGCAGATCCGCGATGTGTACGCCTTGCTCGAATACCGCACGGGGTACTTCCGCTTGCGGCACGCCTTCGAACACCTCCGTCCATTGGCGTTCGCTCAGGCCCGCCAACGCTTCCGCGGATGCCTGCCCGAAGATGAGCTCGGTGGCTTGGAGCGCGCTGTTCAGTTCATCCGCGCCATGCAGTCGCGTGGTGATGTCCGCCGCGAGTTCCTTCTGTAGGTTCCGCAGGTGCGGCGCCTTGGCATGCGCTGCGATGAGAGCGTTCAACTCCTCCTCGCCGCGCGTGGTGAAGATCTTGATGTAGCGCGCGGCATCCTCATCGCTGGTGTTGAACCAGAATTGGTAGAACTTGTAAGGTGAGGTGCGCTTGGCATCGAGCCAGATGTTCCCGCCCTCGCTCTTGCCGAACTTGCTTCCATCGGCCTTGGTGATGAGCACGCTGGTGATGGCGTGCGCCTCTGTGCCACCCATGCGGCGGATCAATTCGGTGCCGGTAGTAATGTTCCCCGATTGGTCACTGCCACCCATCTGGAGTTGCACGCCGAGCGCGCGGTTGAGGTGTACGTAGTCGTAACCCTGCACCAGCTGGTAGCTGAACTCCGTGAACGAGATGCCGGTCTCCAGGCGGTTCTTCACGCTGTCCTTGGCCAGCATGTAGTTCACGGTGATGTGCTTGCCCACTTCGCGGATGAAGTGGAGGAAGCCCATGTCCTTGAACCAGTCGTAGTTGTTCACCAAGGTGGCGGCGCCGCCATCGAAATCGATGAAGCGGGCCAGTTGCGCGCGGATGCAGCGCTCGTTGTGGCGCAGGCTCTCCTCATCGAGCAACTGGCGTTCGGCCTTCTTGCCGCTGGGATCGCCTACCATGCCCGTAGCACCGCCTACCAAGGCGACCGGGTGATGCCCGCAGCGCTGGAAATGCATGAGCAGCATGATCTGCACCATGTTGCCCACGTGCAGGCTGTCCGCCGTGGGATCGAAACCGATGTAGCCTTTCACCGGCCCTTTGCGGAGCAGTTCTTCCGCGCCTGGGGTCGCTTCGTTCAGCAGTCCGCGCCAGCGCAGTTCGTGTAGAAAGTCGAGGGCCATGGTGGGGCGGCGGTAAAGGCGGCCAAAGATAGAAGGGCTGTGCGGGCGGCTATCTTGCGCGCTCATGCACCTGGTTACTGGCGCCACGGGCATCGTGGGCACGCACCTGCTGGTGGAACTGCTGCAACAGGGGTTGCCCGTGCGGGCCTTGGTGCGGCCAGGGAGCGATCGCGACATCATCCGCCGGGTCTTCGCGCACTACGCCCCGGAAAAGGTGGATACGTGGTGGTCGCTGATCCAATGGATGGAAGGCGATGTGCTGGATACCGCTTCCCTGGAGGATGCCATGCTTGGTGTGGAGCATGTCTACCACACGGCGGCGCTCGTGTCCTTCGACCCGCGCGATGTGGCCAGCATGTTCGAGGTGAACATCGGTGGCACGGCGAACGTGGTGAACATGGCCCTGGAGACGGGGGTCCAGCGATTGTGCCACATCAGCTCGATCGGTGCGCTCGGGCGGAGCAAGAACGGTACACCGGTGGACGAGAGCAACCCCTGGGATGGCGATGCCACGCATTCACCCTATGCGGTGAGCAAGTACGAGGCGGAGTTGGAGGTGCAACGCGGTGTTCTGGAGGGCCTGGACGCGGTGATCGTGAACCCCGCGCTGATCATGGGGCCCGGCACTGCGGGACGAAGCAGCAACAGCATGGCGCATCGCCTGCACAAAGGCACGCGGTTCTACCCTCCCGGCAGCAATTCGGTGGTCGACGCGCGTGATGTGGCGAGCGCATGTGTGGCACTGATGCGCACGGAGGGAGAAGGCGAGCGCTACGTGCTTGCCGGCGAGGACGTCACTTACCATCGTCTCTTCACGCTTTATGCGGAAGAGTTCGGGCACCCCCCCCCCACCTGGCGCACGCGATCATGGATGCTCGAACTGGCCTGGCGATCGGAGCGGCTGCGCACCTGGATCACGGGAACGCGACCGATGATCACACGTCAGACCACGATCACCGCGCGTATGCAGCGCCGGTTCTCCAGCGAAAAAGTACGTACGAAGCTGGGCTTCACCTTCCGGAACGCGCAGGAGGCGGTGCGGAACACGGCCGCGTTCATCACCGCTCAGCGCGTCTGATACCATCTCGCAATAAAGCTTGGGCCGATCTGCTTGCTCCCCGACAAGTCGGGACGAAGACGCTTTTTCCGCATGACTTCTCCGACCATGTCATTCCGTAGCGGCGGCTACGCAACGACCCGTTCGGATCGTCCTGCGAAAAAATTGCGGCGCATCTCTAGCCCATCCCTTAATGCGAAATGGTATGAGCCGCTTCGTCCTTCTCTTTCGAGAGGCTGGCGATCACTTCCTCTTGAATGGCCTTCAATTCTTCGGGGCGGTCGAGATAATGATCGAAGGTGGCCCGGAACTGTTCCTTCGTGATGCCCTTCTCTGTGAACATCGCATCGTAGTAGGCGGCGATCGGGCCATCCACCTTCAATTCCACGACACGCTCCCGGTTGGCGCGTGCCTCGATGAGATAGGTTTCTGTCAGCACCTCCACGAAGGTTTCCCGGTCGAGCGGTGGGGTCCCGCGAGCGGCGTCTTGTTCCCCACCGCAAGCGGAGATCACAAGGACGCAAAGAAGGAGCAAGGCCCTCATCGATCGAAGCTGAGCCGTTCGCCGCGCACCCGGTCGTTCACCTGTCCATTGGCATAGGCGAGCTGTCCGTTCACCCAGGTGCGCAACACGCGTGTGTGGAATTGCTGCCCTTCGAAGGGGGACCATCCGCACTTCGAGATCACGTTGGTGCGGTCCACGGTCCACGGTGCGTTCGGATCCACAAGCACGGCATCAGCCTGGTAGCCCTCGCGCAAGTAGCCTCGTCGCTCGACCTGGAACATGCGTGCGGGTGCATGGCACATCTTCTCCACCACCTCTTCCACCGTGAACTGTCCCTGCCGGGCGAGTTCCAACATGGCCACCAGGGAATGCTGCACCAAAGGACCACCGCTGGGGCATTGTGCATAGGGACGTGCCTTCTCCTCCAACGTATGGGGCGCATGATCGGTGGCCACCACATCGATGCGACCATCCCGCACGGCCTGGCGCACGGCATCACGGTCGGCAGCGCGCTTCACGGCCGGGTTCCATTTCAGCAGCGCGCCTTTCGTGGCATAGTCCGCATCGGTGAACCAGAGGTGATGCACGCATGCTTCCGCAGTGATGCGCTTGTTCTCTAATGGGCCTGGTGTGAACAGGTCCAACTCCCGCGCGGTGCTGATGTGCAGCACGTGCAAGCGGGTGCCGTGCTCCTTGGCCAACGCCACGGCCATGCTGGAACTGCGGTAACACGCCTCCTCGCTGCGGATCATCGGATGCTGTTCCATGGGGATCCCCTCGCCCCAGCGTTCCAGGGCTGCCGCCATGTTCGACCGGATCGTGGGTTCATGCTCGGCATGCACTGCGAGCAGCATGTGCGCTTCGCGGAACAGGCGTTCAAGTATGCCGGGAGCGTCGACCAACATGTTGCCGGTGCTGCTTCCCAGAAAGGCCTTCAATCCACACACCGAACGTGGATCGGTGCGCAATACCTCGTCCATGTTCGTGTTGCCCACGCCCATGTAAAACGAATAGTTGGCCACGGAGGAGGCGGCACCCAACGCATACTTCGCCGTGAGCAGCTCCTGGGTAAGCGTCTGCGGATCGGTATTGGGCATCTCCATAAAGCTGGTGACGCCACCGGCCACGGCCGCTGCGGAGCCATGCGCGATGTCCTCCTTGTGTGTGAGCCCTGGTTCCCGGAAGTGGACCTGGTCATCGATGGCGCCGGGGAGCAGCAACATGCCTTCCGCACGGACCTCGTCCACGGAGGAAGCGCTACCGATGCCTTCGGTGGCGATGCGATCGATCACGCCGTGGCGGAAGAGCACATCGGCTTCGATGGTGCGGCCCTCGTTCACCATCCGCGCAGCGCGGATCAGCGTGCCGGTGTTCATTTGATCCTGCGGCGCATCTTGAGCACCCCGAGGAAGGCCTCGTGGAAGATGCTGGCGCTCATCTTGCTCGTGCCCTTCACGCGGTCGCGGAAGGTGATGGGCACCTCCGCGATGCGGAAACCGAGCCGTTTTACCCGGTACTTCATTTCGATCTGGAACGCGTAGCCCACGAAGTGTATGTCGTCCAGTGGCAACGCTTTCAACACCTTCAGCGTGTAGCACACGAAACCGGCGGTGGTATCGCGTACCCCCAGCCAGAGCACCGCCCGGACATAGAGCGAGGCGGTATAGCTCAGCAGTACACGGTCCCAACTCCAATCGCTCACCTTGCCACCCTTCACATAGCGCGAGCCCACGCTCATGTCGGCACCACCTTCCGCGCACGCGGCATATAAACGCGGCAGATCTTTCGGGTCGTGGCTGAAGTCAGCGTCCATTTCGAACACATGACCATAGCCACGCTCCATCGCCCAGCGGAAACCTGCGATATAGGCGGTGCCCAGTCCGAGTTTACCCTTGCGTTCCAGAAGATGGATGCGGCCGGGATGCGCCGTGATCATGTCTCTGACAATCGCTGCTGTGCCGTCGGGGGAGTTGTCATCCACCACCAGCGTTTCAAAGCTGGGCTGGAGCGCGAGCACACTTCCGAGGATCTCCCGGATGTTCTCTTTCTCGTTGTAAGTAGGGACGATGACCAGCCGTTCGGGCACGCGAATAGGTTCAGGTTCAAATATATCGGTGCCGATCGGGCGAAAGGATCTATCGTACTAGCGTTACGTGGCCGGTGCGTTCGATGCGTGCCGTTGTACTGATCCCCTTCGCTTCGAGTTTCCAGATGTACACGCCGGAGGGTACTTCCTCGTTGCCCAAGAAGCGGCCGTTCCATGCGCCGAGCGGGTCTTGTGTGCTGAACAACGGTTGTCCCCAGCGATCGAACACCTGGAAGAGATACTGGTCCGGGTCGACCCCGACGGTAACTGGGTGGAAGGTGTCGTTGATGTCATCACCGTCCGGTGTGAACGCGTTCGGGACGTTCACCAGCAACGTGGGGCGCACTACAAGCGGCAGGCAAGCGGTGTCCGCACAGGTAGGCGCCGAGAACGCGACGAGACAGACCTCATACTCCCCTTCCAGTTCCGCAGGGAAAACAAAGCGGGGATCCTGCTCTTCCGAAGTGCCAAGGTCCGCGAAGGTCCATGCATAGGCGTTGGCGCCCACGGTGAGGTTGTGGAAGTACACCGCCGGATCCAGGGTGGTGACCTCTCCGGGCAGTGGTTCGAACGAGGCGACAGGGGGAACGAAAGCGTGTACGGCATCGTTGATCACCGTGGTGGACACGCAGCCGCTACCGGCATCGATGAGCAGGGTCACATCATACACGCCAGCGTCGGAATAGAGGATGCTGTCGGGTGCGCTTTCGGTGGAAATGCTGTCATTGCCGAGGTCCCAAACGAAGCTGCCCGGGCCGGTATAGTCGGTGGTGAACGCTGCCAGCACGGGGACACATCCATCGCTGAGCGAAACGGCCACCTGCGGATCGGGCAGCATGGTGATCGTGACCTCAACGGTCGCCGCATCGTTCACGCATGGAGCGATAGCTGCCACGGTGTACGTGTACGTTCCAGAGAGCGCGGATGACGGATCAATTACCGGGTTCATGGGTGCCCCGTGGGGGCCTGTCCATGTGCCGCCACTATCCGGCGTGCCGCCCAATTGTGGGAAAAGACCAACGGGTGGTGCATTGGAGCAGAGCGCGAGGGAGCCGTCGCTGCCGGCGTTCGCAGCGGTGCTTATGGTGATGATCACTTGCGCCGTATCGTTCACGCAAGGTTGGACCGCTGGCACGATGTATTGATAGGTTCCCTGTGCGGCGGATGAGGGTTCGAGCAACGCGCTGGCAGGCATGCCATTGGGTGCGATCCAAGTACCACCGCCACCCGGCGTTCCATTGAGCAAGGTGCTGAGCGGCACCGCAGCACTGGAAGAACAGAGCGAAGAGACCGCGTCATCTCCAGCTTCTGGGGCTTGTTCCACTTCCACGACGACCGTGGTGCTCGCGTCCGGACAGGGGGCATTCCCTGTCACGATGTAGGTGTACGCGCCCTCCGATCCCGTGGCTGGATCGAACAGGGCTGGAACGCTCAGACCGAAGGGGTCGGTCCAGGCGCCTCCTGGTTGCGGCGTACCGGTAAGCTGGGAATAAAGATCCGTTGGGCCAGCGGAGGAACACAACATGATCGCACCCGGCGAACCCGCGTTCACGGTCTGTGCGATGGCGATGGCAAGGACCGCTTCATCGGAAGGGCATGCCCCATTGCCCGGTATCGAGTAGGTATAGTTGCCCGGAATGGCGACCTGCGGATCCAGTATCGCCGGAACAGGATCACTGTTCGGATCTGTCCATGTTCCGCCCACATCCGGTGAACCCAGCAGCACGGTGAACAGATCGAGCACGGCAGCGGTTTCGCAGATCGCGACAGCATTGTCCTGGCCTGCGTCCGGTCCAGCGAGCACATCCACGACCACGATCGACGCATCGCTCGGGCAAAGAGTTCCGCTCACCGTGTAGATGTACGATCCCGTAGGGTCATTGCCAGCGTCGAACGAGCCCGCGTGCGTAACACCGTTCGGGTCCGTCCAAACGCCGGTCGCATCCGGGGAACCGGTGAGCTGCACGAACAGATCCGCAATGGGCGATCCCGCACAGAGCGACAACGTCCCATCAGTGCCAGCGTTCGGCGAAATTTCCAGCGACACCGAGATCGTGCTTTGATCACCTGTACATGGCGCCAACGCACCGATGCTGTACGTGTAGTTGCCCGCGATGTCCGTCGATGGATCGAAGCTGCCGCTGTGGGCTACGCCGTTCGGATCGGTCCAGGTGCCGCCCGCATCCGGCGTGCCGCCCAGTTCCGCGAAGAGGCCGATAGCGGCACCTTGATCGCAGACCGGCACTGCGCCGTCCACGCCCGCATCCGGCGAACTGGTGATCGTCACGGTTACGATCGATTGATCCGCCACGCACGGCGCCAGCGCTCCGATGCTGTAGGTGTAGTTGCCTGCGATGTCCGTCGCGGGATCGAAGCTGCCACTGTGCGCAATGCCGTTCGGATCGGTCCAAGTGCCGCCCGCATCCGGAGAACCACCAAGCTCAGCGAAGAGCCCGATCGCTGCGCCTTGATCGCACGCTGTTACCGCGCCATCCAGGCCGGCGTCCGGCGAACTGGGGACGACACCGTGACGATCGATTGGTCAGCGATGCATGGCGCCAGCGCACCGATGCTGTAGGTGTAGTTGCCCGCGATGTCCGTCGATGGGTCGAAATTGCCGCTGTGCGCTACGCCGTTCGGATCCGTCCAGGTGCCGCCCGCATCCGGCGTGCCACCCAGCTGCGCGAAGAGGCCGATCGCTGCGCCTTGATCACACACCGTCACTGCGCCATCCACGCCCGCGTCCGGCGAGCTGGTGATGTTGACCGTGACGATCGATTGGTCAGCGATGCATGGCGCCAGCGCACCGATGCTGTACGTATAGTTGCCTGCGATGTCCGTCGCGGGATCGAAGCTGCCGCTATGTGCTACGCCGTTCGGATCGGTCCAGGTGCCGCCCGGATCAGGCGTGCCACCCAGTTCAGCAAAGAGACCGATCGCGGCGCCTTGATCACAGACCGTCACTGCGCCATCCACGCCCGCATCCGGCGAGCTGGTGATCGTCACCGCCACGATGCTCTGATCCGCCACACAAGGCGCCAGCGCACCGATGCTATACGTGTAGTTGCCTGCGATGTCCGTCGCTGGATCGAAATTGCCGCTGTGGGCTGCACCATTGGGATCCGTCCAGGTGCCGCCCGCATCCGGTGTGCCACCCAGCTGCGCGAAGAGGCCGATCGCAGCGCCTTGATCGCACGCTGTTACCGCTCCATCGACCCCGCATCCGGCGAACTGGTGATCGTCACGGTTACGATGCTCCTGATCCGCCATGCACGGTGCGAGCGCTCCGATGCTGTAGGTGTAGTTGCCCGCGATGTCCGTCGCTGGATCAAAGTTGCCGCTATGCGCTACGCCGTTCGGATCGGTCCAAGTGCCGCCCGCATCCGGAGAACCACCAAGCTCAGCGAAGAGCCCGATCGCTGCGCCTTGATCGCACGCTGTTACCGCGCCATCGATCCTGCATCCGGCGAGCTGGTGATCGTCACCGTGACGATAGATTGATCAGCGACGCACGGCGCCAGCGCACCGATGCTGTAGGTGTAGTTGCCCGCGATGTCCGTCGATGGGTCGAAATTGCCGCTGTGGGCTACGCCATTGGGGTCTGTCCAGGTGCCGCCCGCATCCGGAGAACCACCAAGCTCAGCGAAGAGCCCGATCGCTGCGCCATGATCGCACGCTGTTACCGCGCCATCGATGCCCGCATCCGGCGAACTGGTGATCGTCACTGTTACGATGCTCTGATCCGCCACGCACGGTGCGAGCGCTCCGATGCTGTAGGTGTAGTTGCCCGCGATGTCCGTCGCTGGATCAAAGTTGCCACTGTGCGCTACGCCGTTCGCATCGGTCCAGGTGCCGCCCGCATCCGGAGAACCACCAAGCTCAGCGAAGAGCCCGATCGCTGCGCCATGATCGCAGACCGTTACGGCGCCATCCACGCCCGCATCCGGCGAACTGGTGATGGTTACCGCCACGATGCTCTGATCCGCCACACAAGGCGCCAGCGCACCGATGCTATACGTGTAGTTGCCCGCGATGTCCGTCGCCGGATCGAAGTTGCCGCTGTGGGCTACGCCGTTGGGATCGGTCCAAGTGCCGCCCGCATCCGGAGAACCACCAAGCACGGCGAAGAGCCCGATCGCTGCGCCTTGATCGCACGCTGTTACCGCTCCATCGATCCCCGCATCCGGCGAACTGGTGATCGTCACGGCTACGATGCTCTGATCCGCCACGCATGGCGCCAGCGCACCGATGCTATACGTGTAGTTGCCTGCGATGTCCGTCGCTGGATCAAAGTTGCCGCTATGCGCTACGCCGTTCGGATCGGTCCAAGTGCCGCCCGCATCCGGAGAACCACCAAGCTCAGCGAAGAGCCCGATCGCTGCGCCTTGATCGCACGCTGTTACCGCTCCATCGATCCCCGCATCCGGCGAACTGGTGATCGTCACGGTTACGATGCTCTGATCCGCCACGCACGGTGCGAGCGCTCCGATGCTGTAGGTGTAGTTGCCCGCGATGTCCGTCGCGGGATCGAAGCTGCCACTGTGCGCAATGCCGTTCGCATCGGTCCAAGTGCCGCCCGCATCCGGCGTACCGCCCAATTCGGGGAAGAGACCGATCGCGGCGCCTTGATCGCAGACCGTGACCGCTCCATCCACGCCCGTATCCGGCGAGCTGGTGATGGACACCGCCACGATGCTCTGATCCGCCACGCACGGCGCCAGCGCACCGATGCTATACGTGTAGTTGCCCGCGATATCCGTCGCCGGATCGAAGTTGCCGCTGTGGGCTACGCCGTTCGGATCGGTCCAAGTGCCGCCCGCATCCGGAGAACCACCAAGCTCAGCGAAGAGCCCGATCGCTGCGCCTTGATCGCACGCTGTTACCGCGCCATCTAGGCCCGCGTCCGGCGAACTGGTGATCGACACGGCTACGATCGATTGATCCGCCACGCACGGTGCCAATGCGCCGATACTGTACGTATAGTTGCCGACGATGTCCGTCGCTGGATCAAAGTTGCCACTGTGTGCTACGCCGTTCGGATCGGTCCAGGTGCCGCCCGCATCCGGCGTACCGCCCAATTCGGCCAAGAGACCGATCGCGGCGCCTTGATCGCAAACCGTGACCGCGCCATCCACGCCCGCATCCGGCGAACTGGTGATGGTTACCGTGACGATCGATTGGTCAGCGACGCATGGCGCCAGCGCACCGATGCTGTAGATGTAGTTGCCCGCGATGTCCGTCGATGGATCGAAGCTGCCGCTGTGGGCTACGCCGTTCGGGTCGGACCAAGTGCCGCCCGCATCCGGCGTGCCGCCCAGTTCAGCGAAGAGGCCGATAGCGGCACCTTGATCGCAAACCGTGACCGCGCCATCCGAGCCGGCATCAGGAGCGGTATTCTCAGTTACCGTAATAGTGGCACTCGCGTCCACGCAGGGTGCAACTCCCGTTACCGTGTAGGTGTACACGCCCGGCGTCATCGTCCCCGGATCGTAGTTGCCGCCTGCCACCGCGCTCGGTCCGCTCCAGGCGCCACCGGCTTGTGGTGTACCACCTAGTTGGGCGAAAAGACTAGAGGACGCTCCGTTCGAGCAGAGGTCCAGCGTGCTGTTCGTGCCAGCGTCCGTCGCAGCGTTCTCGGTGACGGTGACGGTTGCCGTCGCGTTCACGCAGGGTGCAACTCCTGTTACCGTGTAGGTGTACACGCCCGGCGTCATCGTCGCCGGATCATAGTTGCCGCCTACCACCGCGCTCGGTCCGCTCCACGCGCCCCCCGCTTGTGGGGTACCACCTAGTTGGGCGAAGAGACTAGAGGACGCTCCGTTCGAGCAGAGGTCCAGCGTGCTGTTCGTGCCAGCGTCCGTCGCAGCGTTCTCGGTGACGGTGACGGTTGCCGTCGCGTCCACGCAGGGTGCAACTCCCGTTACCGCGTAGGTGTACACGCCCGGCGTCATCGTCCCCGGATCATAGTTGCCAGCCACCACCGCGCTTGGTCCGCTCCACGCGCCCCCCGCTTGTGGTGTACCACCTAGTTGTGCGAAGAGACTTGACGACGCTCCGTTCGAGCAGAGGTCCAGCGTGCCGTTCGTGCCCGCATCCGTCGAGGCGTTCTCGGTGACGGTGATCGTGGCCGTTGCGTTCACGCAAGGAGCCACTCCCGTCACTGTGTAGGTGTACACGCCCGGTGTCATCGTCGCCGGATCGTAGTTGCCAGCCACCACCGCGCTTGGTCCGCTCCACGCGCCCCCCGCTTGTGGGGTACCACCTAGTTGGGCGAAGAGACTTGAAGCTGCTCCGTTCGAGCAGAGGTCCAGCGTGCCGTTCGTGCCAGCGTCCGTCGCAGCGTTCTCGGTGACGGTGACGGTTGCCGTCGCGTTCACGCAGGGTGCAACTCCTGTTACCGTGTAGGTGTACACGCCCGGCGTCATCGTCCCCGGATCGTAGTTGCCGCCTGCCACCGCGCTCGGTCCGCTCCAGGCGCCACCGGCTTGTGGTGTACCACCTAGTTGGGCGAAAAGACTAGAGGACGCTCCGTTCGAGCAGAGGTCCAGCGTGCTGTTCGTGCCAGCGTCCGTCGCAGCGTTCTCGGTGACGGTGATCGTGGCCGTTGCGTTCACGCAAGGAGCAACTCCCGTCACTGTGTAGGTGTACACGCCCGGCGTCATCGTCGCCGGATCATAGTTGCCGCCTACCACCGCGCTTGGTCCGCTCCACGCGCCCCCCGCTTGTGGGGTACCACCTAGTTGGGCGAAGAGACTAGAGGACGCTCCGTTCGAGCAGAGGTCCAGCGTGCCGTTCGTGCCAGCGTCCGTCGCAGCGTTCTCGGTGACGGTGACGGTTGCCGTCGCGTTCACGCAGGGTGCAACTCCTGTTACCGTGTAGGTGTACACGCCCGGCGTCATCGTCCCCGGATCGTAGTTGCCGCCTGCCACCGCGCTCGGTCCGCTCCAGGCGCCACCGGCTTGTGGTGTACCACCTAGTTGGGCGAAAAGACTAGAGGACGCTCCATTCGAGCAGAGGTCCAGCGTGCTGTTCGTGCCAGCATCCGTCGCAGCGTTCTCGGTGACGGTGATCGTGGCCGTTGCGTTCACGCAAGGAGCAACTCCCGTCACTGTGTAGGTGTACACGCCCGGCGTCATCGTCGCCGGATCATAGTTGCCGCCTACCACCGCGCTCGGTCCGCTCCATGCGCCACCGGCTTGTGGGGTACCGCCTAGTTGGGCAAAGAGACTTGACGACGCTCCGTTCGAGCAGAGGTCCAGCGTGCCGTTCGTGCCAGCGTCCGTCGCAGCGTTCTCGGTGACGGTGACGGTTGCCGTCGCGTTCACGCAGGGTGCAACTCCTGTTACCGTGTAGGTGTACACGCCCGGCGTCATCGTCCCCGGATCGTGGTTGCCGCCTGCCACCGCGCTCGGTCCGCTCCAGGCGCCACCGGCTTGGGGGTACCGCCCAGTTGGGCGAAAAGACTAGAGGACGCTCCGTTCGAGCAGAGGTCCAGCGTGCTGTTCGTGCCAGCGTCCGTCGCAGCGTTCTCGGTGACGGTGATCGTGGCCGTTGCGTTCACGCAAGGAGCAACTCCGTCACTGTGTAGGTGTACACGCCCGGCGTCATCGTCGCCGGATCATGGTTGCCGCCTACCACCGCGCTTGGTCCGCTCCACGCGCCCCCGCTGTGGGGTACCGCCTAGTTGGGCGAAGAGACTAGAGGACGCTCCGTTCGAGCAGAGGTCCAGCGTGCCGTTCGTGCCAGCGTCCGTCGCAGCGTTCTCGGTGACGGTGACGGTTGCCGTCGCGTTCACGCAGGGTGCAACTCCTGTTACCGTGTAGGTGTACACGCCCGGCGTCATCGTCCCCGGATCGTAGTTGCCGCCTGCCACCGCGCTCGGTCCGCTCCAGGCGCCACCGGCTTGGGTGCCGCCAGTTGGGCGAAAAGACTTGAGGACGCTCCATTCGAGCAGAGGTCCAGCGTGCCGTTCGTGCCCGCGTCCGTTGCAGCGTTCTCGGTGACGGTGATCGTGGCCGTTGCGTTCCGCAGGCAACTCCGTCACTGTGTAGGTGTACACGCCCGGCGTCATCGTCGCCGGATCATAGTTGTCGCCTGCCACCGCGCTCGGTCCGCTCCATGCGCCACCGGCTTGTGGGGTACCGCCGAGTTGGGCGAAGAGACTAGAGGACGCTCCGTTCGAGCAAACGTCCAACGAACCACTGGCACCTGCATCGGGCGAAACACCAAGGTTGACGGTCACCGTTGCGGAAGCGCTCAAGCAGGAGTTACCTACAGTGTAGGTGTATATGCCACCCGCATCGGTTCCAGGAACGAAGGTGCCATTGTGCGACGCACCGATGGGGTCGGTCCATACCCCGCCCACATCGGGCGTTCCGCCGAGTTGGGTGAAAAGGTCGACGTTAGCGGCCCCGGTGCAGGAATTGATCACAGCGTTCGCACCAGGATCAGGCGCCGCACCGGAGCCGAGCGTGGTAACGACGTTGATCGCCGTGGACACGATATTCTCCACCGGACAGTTGCCATCGCTCGCCTCGATGTACACGTTCATCGGAGTGAGGTTGATGTCGCCGGTCCAACACAGGGTTGCCGTGGCCGGGTTGGTACCCGTCACATTGAAGGTCGCTCCAGGCAGCAATTGCGTAGCATTGGTCACGAGGCTCAGCACCGTGAAAGGATCGGCATCGCTGAACACCACATCCACACAGAACGCCTCCCCATCACACACTTCGATACTTCCGGTGCCGGTGATGAGGCCGGCAGTGTTGTTCGATAACCCCGTCGTAGTAGGGGCTAGGCCGGTGCAGTTGATCACCACGAAGATCTGATCACGCATCACGGAGCCGATCAGCACTCCGTTCACGTCGAACTCTTCCACCAGCACCGCCACCACGTAGTTCCCCTGAAGCGTCGGCACGAAGGTCAATTGACCCGTCTGCGGATCCAGCGTGATCCCCGGCACAGGTAGAGCACCGGTGAATCCGCCTTGATAGGTCACCGGCGTGGCGGCCGGGGCGGCATAGCGCGCGGTGATCAAGGAGTACACGATGGTGTTCCCATCCGGTTCGTTCACCCCGTAGTTGTAGTTCACTGTTTGCCCTTGACAGACGTACGGAATGGACACATCGGTGAAGACCGGTGAATTGTTGCACGGGGCGGTCGCATTGTCAAGATTGGCTTCGACATACATGCCGGGGGTTCCCACCAGGTTGTTCGATCCATTGCGGCAACAGATCGCCCAGGATATCGTCCAATCGTTGCAAGCCGCCAGGTTGACCACGACCTGGAACTGGAAGTGATTGATCCCCGGAAGCACGCCCCCATTACAGGTGCTATTGGGCAGGGAGGCCGCGCAGAGTTGAGACACCTCGTTCCCCGGCGGAACAGGCAGGGCCGCTAGGGTGAAGCTGGTACCGCAATCCCCTTGGAAATTGAGGCTCTGCGGTATGGGATCGACACCGGCGCAATCCACAAAGAGGTCCAGGTTCACCAGATATGAGGTGCCTCCGAGGCACTCGTATGTGATGCTCGCCCCCGCATAATGCGCCGCTCGGGCCGCACCTCCCCAGAATAAGAAAAGCATGAAAAAAGCCGCCGTGCGCATGGTGGAGGAGAGCGGAAATGGGAGCGGGCGCATGCGTAAGAGCCAGGAGGCGGCTGTTTCGGCCCGCAAAAGTAAGCCATGTCGCTCCTGAGCGCCAGGCACTTGAAGGGATATAACAACAGCTTGACAAGGGATCCTGCCCTGGCTGATGTGTTAGATCAACCTTAACACCCAGCGAACCTCGCTGGGCGTGGGGGTATGTTTACTTTTGCCGCCCTTTGTTCCGCCCCACCCTACTGTGCAACCGGTCCATGGACACTTCCCGTTCCCTTCGTCGCTCCGTGGTATCAGCGACGGGCGTGGTCAGTGTACTGTTCCTGAGCACCGGGCTCCATGCTCAGATCGTGGATAGCTCAGCGGTGAACGGGAACGATTCACTGGCGCTGCAGGAACGCCTTCCGATCTTCACGGTAACCACGGTCGATCTCGAATCGGAGCTGGGATCGCAGGACATTTCAGGCATACTTCAATCCTCGCGGGATGTCTACTCCCAAGCGGCCGGTTTGAACTTCGGTCCCGCCCGTTACCGCATCCGAGGGTTGGACGGGGAGAACACCACCGTGATGATCAATGGGGTCGCAGTGAACGACCCCGAAGCGGGCTGGGCCACTTGGTCCCAGTGGGGCGGGTTGAACGATGTGACGCGCTACATGGAGATCCGCACGGGCAACTCCGGTTCGCGGCTGGGGTTCGCGGGGATCGGCGGCTATTCGGGGATCAACGCGCGGGCCAGCGACCAGCGCCGGGGCACCCGGGTATCCTATGCGTTGAGCAACCGGGCCTACGACCACCGTGTGATGGCCACCCATAGCACCGGCATGATGAAGAACGGGTGGTCGGTAAGCGCCTCCGGCTCCTGGCGCTATGCGACCCAGGGCTACACCGAAGGCACCACCTTCGATGCCTATGCCTACTTCCTCAGTGTGGAGAAGAAATTCAACGCGAAGCACAGCCTTGGCTTCGTTGGCTTCGGCGCGCCGGTTACGCAGGGACGACAGGGTCTGGCCGTGCAAGAAGCCTATGACCTGAGCGGGACCAACTACTACAACCCTAACTGGGGGCTCCAAGCGGGAGAGAAGCGCAATGCCCGGATCAGTGTGGACCACAAACCCATGTTCCTGCTTTCGCACTACTTCACCCCGAAGGAAGGGACCGAATGGATCACCTCACTCTATTACACCTTCGGGCGGGATGGGCAGACCAGCTTGAACTGGTACGACGCCAAAGACCCGCGCCCGGACTACTACCGTTACCTGCCCAGCTACTACGAGGATACCGACCCGGCCATGGCCGCTCAATTGGCTTCGGCCTGGGAGAACGGGAGCGCGGGACAGATCGATTGGGACCAGCTCTATTTCGCCAATGGAAAGAACCTCTTTTCGGTGGTGGATGCGGACGGCACCGCAGGTAACACGGTCACGGGCAACCGGAGCAAGTACATCGTGGAGGACATGCGCAGCGATCCCCGACGGTTCGGCTTGAACTCGGTGTGGTCGAACGCGATGAACGAGACCTACCATCTCAGCATTGGCCTCAGTGCGCATGACCATGTGACGCACAACTACAAGGTGATCAGCGATCTGCTCGGCGGCGACTTCTGGGTGGACGTGGACCAGTTCGCCGAGCAGGATTTCCTGGACCCGAGCGTGGCGCAGAACGATCTGAACACCACCAACCGGGTGATCACGGAGGATGAACGCTTTGGCTACGACTACGATATGCATGTGCGCATGGGCCAGGCTTTCGCACAAGTGGAAGGGAACTGGCAGCGTGTGGAGGCTTACGCTGCAGGCCAGGTCGGTGTACAGTCCTTCTGGAGGGATGGCTTGATGAGGAACGGACGTTTCCCCGACAGCTCCTTCGGCCCTTCAGAGAAGCAGAACTTCCTGCACTACGGGATCAAGGCCGGTGCCACGTACAAGATCAACGGTCGGCATTTCATCACCGCTAACGGAGCCTACCTCACGCGCCCTCCGCTCGCGCGTTTCGCGTACATCTCACCCCGCACACGTGATGCGGTGGTCCCCGGACTTCAACTGGAGAAAGTGGCCAGCGCTGACCTCAACTACGTTGTTCGTTCGCCTCGCGTCAAGGGTCGGGCCACGGTGTACATCGCGAACATCCAGGACCAGGTGTGGTCGCGCTCGTTCTACCATGACGACTACCGCACCTTGGTGAACTACACCATGCGTGGTGTGGACCAATCCCACATGGGCGTTGAGTTCGGCACGGAGGTGAAGGTGACGCCCACCATCAGTACGTCCATTGTATACGGCACCGGCCAATTCCTATACACCAGCCGTCCGTTGGCTACGATCACACGCGACAATTCCTCGGAAGTGTTCGCCACCGACCGGAAGATCTATTGGCAGAACTACCGGGTGGGCGGCATGCCGCAAACAGCGGGCAGTTTGAGCGTGCGTTACAACTCCCCCAAATTCTGGTTCATCTCCATCACCGGGAACTACTTCGCGGACATCTATCTGGACCCGAACCCGGACCGCCGCTCGGCAGAGGCATTGGATGGTTTCGTTGTGGAAGATCCTCAATGGGACGCCCTGCTGGAACAGACCCAACTGGACAACGCCTTCACCCTGGACGCGTTCGGCGGCAAGTCGTGGATGTTTAAGCGCAAATACCGGTTGGCGCTTAACGTGTCGGTGAGCAACCTCCTCAACAACCAGGAATTCACGGTAGGCGGATTTGAACAACTGCGCTATGACCGGCAGGAGTTGGACCGCTTCCCACCGAAGGTGAGCTACCTCTTCGGCCGCACCTATTTCATCATGCTCAGCTTCGGTTTCTGAACCATGCATCGCAACACCTTCCCCTCTTCTTCCGCGCTCGCGGTGCTGGCCCTGACCACCGTGCTCTTTGCCAGCGCCTGCAACAAGGAACTAGACACACCACCGGAGCGCACCTTGCCCACCGGTTCCGTTTTCACCGTGACCGAGTTGCGGGACTTCCATGCCGACTTCGGCTTTCTGCCCCATAAGTTCATTGGCGACTCCTCGGTGTACGCCGTGGTGACCGCCGATGAGCAGAACGGCAACCTGTACAAGAACGTTTTCGTGCAGGACGATGCGGCCGGCATTGTGATGCGCTTGAAGAACAGCGGGGGTCTGTACCAAGGCGATCGGATCCGGATCTACCTGAAGGGCACGACGCTCTCGAGCTACAACGGCATGTTGCAGTTGGATTCCGTGGATGTGGATGAGAACGTGATCAAGCAGGAAACGTTGGTGGACATCGATCCACCACCGTGTCCATTGCCCAAGTGGCCCAGTACCAAGGTCAGCTTATCAAATTGGAGAACGTGCAGTTCGCTGCCTCCGACACCGGGCTCACCTATGCCGATGTGATCGGCCAGACCACGGTGAACCGGAACTTGGAGAACTGCGGTGGCGATGTGGTCCTGGTGCGCAACAGCGGCTACGCGAATTTCGCCGGGCTTCCGATCCCCAATGGAAAAGGAAGCATCGTGGCCGTGGTCGGTCAGTTCGGTCAGGACATGCAGCTTTTCATCCGCGATCTGAACGAAGTGCAACTGAGCGGTCCGCGGTGCGGGCAGGCATCATGCGCACCGGCACTGGTGGTGAACGAGACCTTCAGCAGCGTGGTGAACGGCGCGGACGCCGAGGTGGAGTGCTGGCTGAACGTGTTCACCTTGGGAAGCCGCAAATGGAAGGGCGTGGTGAACGGCAGCGAGCTCTACTGCGAAGCGAAGCCACCCAGCTTCGGCGGCATCAACGAGACCTGGCTGGTGAGCGCCCCCATGCAGTTCACCACGGGAACAGCGCTTTCGTTCCTATCCGCCCTTGGTGGTACTTGGCAACATGATGGCCTTTCCGTTTGGGTGAGCGCTGACGTCAACCTCACCGACGGCACCGCAGTGGCGAACGCGCCGTGGGTGCCCGTCACCGGCTTAACGCTGGCCGGAAGTGGATCAACGGTGGGCACCTGGACACCCAGTGGTTCCGTTGTCCTGGACCCTTTCCTAACTCCCGGCGATAACTTCGTGGTGGGCTTCAAGTACAGTGGCACCCCGAGCACTGAAACCACCCCCTACCGGATCGACGACGTATTGATCCAATAACCTCCGACCCTCAACCCGATCAACCCTACGACCATGAAAAAAGCCTTACTCCTACTAGTAGTCGCGATGGCCACCGCCGCCCAGGCGCAGGTGGTGCAGAGCGGCTTCGAAGCCTGGACCGGAAATCTGCCCGACGGCTGGTTCGGATCCAAGAGCAATATCGCGCAGAGCGCGGTAGCGCAAGTTTCCACGGACGTGCATGGCGGCACCTACGCCGTGCAGCTCAGCAATGGCACCCCGCACAAGCGCTTCACCTCGCAGCCGGTCACAGTGGCCGCTGGCACGGTGTACAGCATCAACTTCTGGGTACGCGGCAACGGACAGGTGCGCACAAGCCTTTTCGACGGGCGCACGGACGCTTTTGGCTACGCGCCCTACAACGCTTATGTCACCGCCACTTCCACCTGGACCGAAGTGACACAGACCGTGGCTGCGGCCGTGGATACCAATGCGGCGGAGTTCATCTTCTCCGTGCTCAGCACCGGTGCGCCGGACCATATCGTTATCGACGACGTGACCATCACCCAGGGCGGCACCATCCCCGATGCCAGCATCTACGACATCCAGTTCACCACGATCCCGAACGGCGATTCACCATTGAACGGACAGACCGTGAACACGGGTGGTATCGTCACCGCTTCTTACGCGGATGCCTACTACATCCAATCCGGCAGCGATGCCTGGAGGGGCGTGTATGTGTTCGACAACTTCAGCCTGCCCGCCGTGGGCGATTCCGTGACGATGACGGCCAGCGTGAGCGAGTTCAACAACCTCACCGAGCTCACCGGCATCACCAACTTCAACGTGGTGAGCAGCGGGAACCCCGTGCCTGCTCCTTTGAATATCACCACCCAGGAGGCGAACGAGGAAGCGTTGGAAGGTGTATTGGTGCGCGTGACCAATGCCACCTGCACCGAGGAGCCCGGCGGCGCCAACTTCGGCAAGTGGAAGGCCGATGATGGCAGCGGCTTCGCGTGGATCGGCAAGGAGATCTACACCACCACCCCCGCCCCGCTGCTCGGTCAGGTCTATGATGTAACTGGCGTAGTGTCCTACTCCTTCGCGCTCTACGGGATCCAGCCGCGCGATGCGAACGACATCACCTTGATCACCGGCGTGGAAGAGAACATCCTCTCCGGCACCTCGGTGTTCCCGAAGCCTGCGCAGGACGTATTGAACGTGGTGCTGCCCTTAGGCGGCGTGCGTTACCAGCTGCAGGATGCCACCGGTCGCATCGTGCGCGAAGGTTCCTTCAGCGGCATGCGCGCCCAACTCGAACTGAGCGGTGTGCGCGATGGCATGTACACCTTGCTGCTGATGACGAGTGATGCGAAGCGCGTGGAACGCGTTTCCGTGCAGCGCTGATCCGAGCTACGGTCCTTGGGAAACCCGCTCCAGCTTGGAGCGGGTTTTTCATTTGCACTAGCTCCCCTCCTGCGCGTGGAATGATCCGCGCGCCGAGCATGGAGGGGAGGGCTATCTGCCTCGCCAACCCTTCACACCGATTAATCGCTTCGGCCATCGCCTCAACTTCGCTCTCGGCGCTGATCCTCGCGAACACGTTCATTGGGAAAAGCAACCCCTGCCATTTGATCCGTCATCTTGCAGACGCTTAGCCCCTCGCAACCATGTACGGTCCTCACTCGCTTGTTCTTGCCTTAAGGCGGGTCCGGGCTGTCCTACTCCTCTTCGCGGTCTGCCTATCGGGTCTCACAACCTCCGCGCAGAACACCTTCTTCAACAACTACAACCCAGGCTTTGGCGGCAGTTTCTCGAACGTGATGCAATGCACGAACGGCGACTTCGTGTGTCTGGACTACTACTGGGACATGATGACGCGGACGGATAGCCTGGGCCATGTGTTGTGGGCCAAACACAGCGACCCATCTGTGGTCGTGCGTTCGGATGCACCGGTGGAGCAAGCGAACGGCGACCTGTTGGTGCTGGCGAACCAATACGATACGGCGACCACGCAGAACTACATGGCCTTGGTGCGCATGGATGCCATGGGCAACGTTCTTTCGGTCGATGCTTTCGCGGTGGATACGCTCAACTTCTATCCCTGGCGTTCCGTGCCGCTCCACAACGGCATGATCGCGCACATCGCCACCGCACAGAACGCGCAGGAGGTGGTGATCATGGTGTTCGATCCCATCGGACCATACGCCTATCCGCGTATCCGAATTCCCGTGAACTTCCAGTTGCAGGGCAATGCACCTGCGGGATTCACCGGCGTGTTCGCAGGGCCGAACCCCTACTTCTACGCGTTCCACGGTTCCTTTCAGCCGGCGTTCGTACTCAGCAAATACACCACCAGCGGGGCGGCCGTGTGGAGCAAGACCTACGAGGTGGATGGCAGCTACACCGCCATCGGCATGGCGGGCGCAATGCTGGCCAGCGGTAACCTGGTGCTCCTGGTGGAAGCCATAGGGCAGATGACGGAAGGCGAGTACGTGCTGTTGCTGAACCCTTCGGGCGATGTGATCAGCGCGCAGAAGCTCGTCGACCCGGACAATGCCTTCGACTGGGAAGGCGATGTGGTGCCCATGCCCGATGGCAGCTTCGTGGTACATCTGAGCCGTGTGGCGATCGACCCCAGCGAAGGGGATATCCTGGTACACATGGATGCCAATGCCGGTCTCATCGCGCAATACGGCACCGAACCAGGTACCTATGTGCATGATGTGATCGCCGTGGACAATGACCGGCTCGCATTGGCAGGTGGGGATAATGGTGCGCGCACGTTATCGGTCATGGCCTTCAACGGTCCACTACCCACCTGCTGGGTAGCGGACAGCGTGACCGTAGTACCGGTCACCGCCACTTCCAGCAACGCTTCATTCACCTCATCCACCTACATGGCGCCACCATTGCCCGCCAGCATCACTACTTCGCCCAGCACGATAACGGGCACGCCTATGTGCGGTTATGTCGAGTTGGGCATGATGAATGAAGTGGACGCGTTCCGTGTATTCCCCATACCTGCACAGGATGTATTGAACGTGGTGCTGCCCGTGGGCGGCGTACGCTACCAGCTGCAGGACGCCACCGGCCGCATTGTGCGCGAAGGTTCCTTCAGCGGCATGCGCGCCCAGCTCGAACTGAGCGGCGTGCGCGATGGCATGTACACCCTGTTGCTGATGAGCAGCGACGCGAAGCGCGTGGAGCGCGTTTCCGTGCAGCGCTGATCCGAGCTACGATCCTTGGGAAACCCGCTCCCATCTGGAACGGGTTTCTCATTTCCTCCCGTGCTCGCGAGGATCCCCAACAGCGTGGGGCTGAAGCGATCTCCCTCCACTCGCGTTCGCGACTCTACACTTGCTGCGATAGATCCCTGAAGAGGACTGAGCAGGGAAGGCAGGTGACCCATCGTTCGCGATAGGAGCGAGTCCTATGAATCCTTATTGGTACCTGTCTTCCACTCGGGTCGGAGGCTCAGATAGAATTTCAGGCAGTCAGGCCTAATAGAGTCATCAGCATACGGCCCTTCGCTCAGTCCCTCCAGGGATCATTGGTGTAACTCAAAACTACGAGGACATGGACCTATGTATCGGGATCGATGTGAGTAAAGCCCACCTGGACCTAGCCTTGATGAACGCATCCGGAGCCGTTTTGGGGACCGAGCGGATCACCCAATGAAAGCAAGGCGATCAGAGCATTGCTGAAGCGATGGCACAAGCAGTTCGGAGTGACCAAGGCCAATGCGCTGTTCTGCCTGGAACCTACGGGGCACTATGGGTACCTGCTGGTGGAAGAACTCATGCGGGCCGGTCTGCCGACCTGGCTGGCACATCCGCTGGACATCAAGCACAGCATCGGAAGCACACGGGGTAAGAACGATCGGATCGATGCCCAGCGCATTGCCGATTATGCCCGTAGGCACCACGACAAAGCCCGATTGCTGGGGCCTGGTTCTTTGCGCATGAACAAGCTCAAGCAGCTGCTTACGTGCCGACGTCAACTGGTGACGGACAAACGCCGCCATCAGGTGAGGATCAAAGACCTGAACCGCCATGTGGACAGATCGCTCCGAGCTTTGTTCGATCGTCTGAGCCAAGAGCGGATCGAACAGATCGACACGCAACTGGAGAAGATCGAAGCCGCAATTGTGGACCACATCCATGCCGATCCACGGCTACGCGAGCAGTATGTGCTGCTCCTTAGCGTGGATGGCGTGGGACCCGTATTGGCAGCGCACCTCCTGGCATGCACCGAAGGCTTTACACGCTTTGCTACCGCCCGCCGCTTAGCCTGTCAGGCTGGTGTGGCTCCCTACGAGCACTCTTCGGGCTCCAGCATCCATGGTCGCACACGCGTATCTCCACAAGCCGACCGCGTGCTGAAAACGCTGCTGCATATGGCAGCACTCGGTGTGATAGCTCGTGCTGGTGAGCTCCAGGACTATTACAAACGAAAGCGTGCTGAAGGCAAGGCCCCTATGCTGGTGATCAACGCTGTGCGCTGCAAGATCCTACATCGCCTGTTCGCAGTGGTCCAACGAGGTACCCCATTTGTCCGGACCCCACTTGCACAGGTCATAGAATAAGGATCCCCGACAACGTCGGGGTCCGAAGCGATCTCATTGAATCTGTGGAGGATCTCTCCCGACCACGTGCAGCCCTCCGCGCGAATTAGAGATCGCTTCGGCCATCGCCTTCGGCGCTGATCCTCGCGAACCCGTCTGGGTATGGTGCTTACGGCGCCACCCCCTCCTTCACTGGCCGCACCAGGATCACGAAGACGGGGAAGTGATCGCTCCATCCGTCCATGAACGTATCGCCCACGAAGGTGCGGAAGGGATAACCGGCGAAGCTGCCGTCCGGCGTTCTCAGATAGGCTTCGTTATACACCCGGGCGCCATAGAAGCGGTAAGCATCATCGGTGCGTTGCGCGAGTCCGGGTGAAAGGATGATCTGATCGAAGAGATTCCATGCGTCGCGCCAGGCGAGCGAGCCGATGCCCTTGGCGAAGAGCGGGCCCATGGGGCCGTAGAGCAATTCGTTCTTCGCGGCGGTCTTGTCGTCCACGGCGCGCAATCCGCTGCGGATGCTCTTGTCCACGGGATCATCGTTCAGATCGCCCATGTAGATGATGCGTGCATCGGCATTGCGTTCGAGTAGCGAGTCGATGATATGGCGGCCCAGCTTCGCGGCGAGCATGCGCTTAGGCGCAGATCGTTTCTCACCACCGCGCCGGCTGGGCCAGTGGGCGACGATCACATGCACGGTGTCGTGCTCAAGGATCCCGCTCACCAAGAGTTGGGAGCGCGTGCGGAACGCGGTGTCGGCAGGATCATCGAGGCGATAGCTCTTGTGCCCGAGCACGCGGAAGTAGCGCGGATCGAAGAGCAGGGCCACGTCCACGCCGCGCCGGTCCGGGCTGTCCTCGTGTACGATACCGTAATGACGATCCGCGATGGCAGAGGCTTTCACCAGATCCTCCAGCACATTGCGGTTCTCGATCTCGGCTAGCCCCATGATGTGTACACCATCGGGATGGACATCCTTGCCAAGCTCGCTGATCACCTGACCCATCTTCTCGATCTTGCGCATGTAGCGCTCGCTACCCCAGCGCTTCGCGCTGCCGGGCAGGAACTCGGCATCGTCCGTGTCCGGGGAATCGATCGTGTCGTAGAGGTTCTCGATGTTGTAGAACCCGATCGGCGAGGCGATGAATTTCTCCTGCTGGGCAGCGCTCCCGCAGCCGAGGCCGAAGAACAAGGAGACGAAGAGAAGTGGCCGTGAGCGCATCGGTCGCAGGTTGTGGGGGTGAAAGTAGGCGCAGCAAGTTGCCCGCACCTTAAGGGGCGGTGTCCGGCAAAAGCAGATCGTGGCGCTCGTTGTAGCGCCGCATGTAAGCGAAAATCGTTTCCGGGCGGTTGCGGTCGCGTTTGCTCAACGCGTTGAACTCCTCCAGGAGGAAGGCATCGCGCTGGAGGACCTTGGTCAAGCTCGCTGCGGTGAAGGGCAACAACGAGCCATCGGTCATGTCCAGAAAGGCCTGGGTTTCCACGGTATAGGTGGTTGAACCGTACATCATGTACGGATCCATGATGCGCTGCACGTCCTGATAGAGCACATGGGCCAGGGAGCCCATCAGGCCGACGCGTGTAAAACCTGTGCCGGCGCGCACATGCACCACACCGCTTTGGCAATAGCCCCAGACGGCATCCAGTTGAAAGCGCTCACGTGTGCCGTTGGCGTTGGTCCGGAAGATGGGTCCTTCGACGTCATCCAGATCCATCACCGGTGATCCCAGTTCGTTGGTAATGGCGCGCAAAGGGATCGATGGAGCATTGCGCCGCAGGTCCTGGAAGCTTAGATAGATGCCGTCGCCGAAGGTGTACTCGCGCGTCCACGGGACCCAGACGGTATCCATCTGCGCCAGCAGAATGCGGGGGATGGAAAGCAGCGATATGAGCAGCAGGGAGCGCATGATCAGGCGAACGCACGGATCAACGCGACCACTTCATCCGGTGCTTGCGCATGCACCCAATGACCGGCGAAATCGATGGTCTCGAACTTGCTCTGCGGGAATTGTTCCTTCAGTTGCGGCAGGTCTTCACGCGTGATGTACCCGCTCTGCCCACCGCGGATGAACAAGGTGGGCGTGCGCACTGTTTCGGGACCAGCCGCAGCGAGGATGTCTTTCAAGTCTCGCGCGATCAGCGGCGCGTTGAAGCGCCATGCCAGGCGGTCGGGTTCGATCCAGTACAAACTCTTCATCAGGAATTGCACCACGCCGGGCTCCTTCACAAACGTGGCAAGATGGTCTTCCACTTCCTTGCGCGTCTTCTTGTTGGCGACATCGCTCGTGAGCAGCGCTTCCACGATATGGTCGTGGTTGAAGGAGGGATACTCACGGGCGCCCATATCAATGATGACGAGCTTGGACAAGAGCTCTGGGTGACGTTGGGCAAGCACCATGCCCGTTTTGCCCCCCATACTATGCCCCACCACGATCGGCTTCTCCAGACCAAGTTGGACGATGAGGTCTTTCACGTCATCGGCCATCAGCGGGTAGGTGATGCGGTCGGTATGCGGTGAACGGCCGTGATCGCGCTGGTCCACCACCACGGTGTCGAAGGTCTCGCTCAGCTCCTTCGCGACCGACCCGAAGTTGTCGCCGCTGCCGAACAAGCCGTGCAGAATAACCAGGGGCTTGCCCTGGCCCATGCGCTTGTGGAAGAGTTCGATCATGGCCGCAGCTCGCGCAGGTAGAGTTGCACGGTGTTCTCCCAGCCGAACCACAGCGCGTCGCACACGAGCGCGTGCCCGATGCTCACTTCCAGAAGACCGGGAATGTTCAGATGGAAATAGCGCAGGTTGTCACGGTCCAGATCATGTCCGGCATTGATACCAAGTCCCATCTCTTGGGCTTTCGCCGCTGTCCGGCGATACGGGTCCAGTGCGCTTTCGCGATCAACAGCGAACCCGCGCGCGTAGGCTTCGGTGTAGAGCTCGATGCGGTCCGTTCCGGTGTCTGCGGCGTGACCAGTTTGCTCGGGATCTGGCGCAAGGAAGAGCGAAGTGCGGATCCCCTCAGCATGCATGCGGGCCACCACATCGCGCAGGAAGCTCTTGTGCGTGCGCGTGTCCCAACCAGCATTACTGGTAAGCACGTCGGGGGGGTCAGGCACGAAAGTGACCTGGTGCGGACGCACCTCGCTCACGAGCGCGAGGAAGTCGTCGCTGGGATAGCCTTCGATGTTGAACTCCGTGGTGACCGCCGAGCGCAAAGCGCGCACGTCGCTTCTTCGGATATGCCGCTCGTCCGGCCGCGGATGCACGGTGATCCCCTGCGCGCCGAACCGTTCGAGCGCGCGGGCCGTCGCCACCACGTCCGGGTTGTCGCCACCACGCGCGTTGCGCAATGTGGCCACCTTGTTCACGTTCACGCTTAGGTTCGTCAATGCAGAGAAGCTCTACCTTGGCGCGGCAGGGCCGCCGAAATTACGCGCACCCTCCTCACTGCTACGCATGCACGCCATCGATCTGATCGCCCCGGACCTTCCGCCTTTGCGGCCAGAGGATACCATTGGACGCGCGCTCGATTGGATGGAAGAGTTCAAGGTGCGCCATCTGCCGGTTACCTCCGAAGGTCGTTTGGTGGGCCTGGTTCAGGACACCGCCCTGGTGGACAGGAACGATCCCAA
Source organism: Flavobacteriales bacterium (assembly GCA_016703105.1). Taxonomy (GTDB): domain Bacteria; phylum Bacteroidota; class Bacteroidia; order Flavobacteriales_F; family PHOS-HE28; genus PHOS-HE28. The sequence continues at coordinate 310,060 of JADJCS010000020.1, read as the reverse complement.
CGCGCCGGTGAGCAGCGTGATGGAACAAGTGGAGGTACCCTTCGTGCGCGATGGTCAGCACATCTACGAAGTGATGAAGGTGATGAGCGAACGCGGGCTCAGCGTGCTGCCTGTGTTGGACCCCACCGGCCATTACCTGGGCGCCTTGAACGAGCACGAGGCGCTGCGCCGCCTGGCGGAGGCCATCAACCTGCACGAACCGGGCAGCGTGGTGGTATTGGAGATGAACGCCAACGACTACAGCCTGCAGCAGATCGCCGGCATCGTGGAAGGCAACGACGCCAAATTGCTCAGCGTTTACAACCGCACCCTGCCCGGGTCGAACCGGATCGAGGTGACGTTGAAAGTGAACCGCGAGGAGATCAGCGACATCCTGCGTTCGTTCGAACGCTACGAGTATTTCGTGAAGAGCACCTACCAGGGCTCCAAGCTCCACGAGGACCTGCGCGGCCGGTACGATGAGCTGATGCGCTTCATCAATCCTTAAGAGCCTGTTCGGGATCTCTTCAAATGTGCTCTCCGGCCTCTTTTCCGCCGATGCTTCGCCGGAAACTTTTCCCGTAGGCACCGCTACGCGAAAATTTTCCGGCCTCGCCTCCTCGAAAAATAGTCTCGGAGCCCATCATTCAAGAGATCCCGAACAGGCTCTATGCCGCCCCTGCGCCATGCGCTGGAGTAGGCGCTTCTTTCTTCCCTTTGCTACGCTGCTACTGCCGATACACCTGGCAGCGCAAGCCTACGAAGGTCCGTTCCGCATCGGCGGCGTGGTGGTGACCGGTAACAAGGTGACGCGCGACCGGGTGATCCTGCGCGAGCTCACCGTGCAGGAAGGGGACACACTGAACACCCAGGAACTACAGGCCGCTCTTGCGCGCAGCCGGGAGAACCTGCTGAACACCGGGCTCTTCAACACGGTCACCGTGCTCCCTGTCTTCCTCGGCCCGCAAGAGGCTTTCGTGCAAGTGGAGGTGAACGAGCGCTGGTACCTCTGGCCCTCGCCCATCTTCGAACTGGCGGACCCCAACTTCAACGTGTGGTGGGAAACGAAGGATTTCGACCGCGTGAACTATGGTCTCTACCTGTACCGCTACAACTTCCGCGGTATGAACGAGACGGTCTACCTCAAAGCCCAGCTGGGTTATGCACAGCAATATGGTGTGAAGTACAAAGTGCCTTTCCTAAGCCGCGATGGGCGTTGGGGACTGAGCGTGGGTGGCGGCTACTACCAGCAGAACGAGATCACCGTCGCGACGGAGGACAACGAACGCATCTTTTACCGACCGCCGGAAGGGAACGCACGCACCGAATGGAACGCGGAGACCGAGCTCACCTTTCGGCGTACGCACGATGTAAGGCACGCGTTCCGACTGGCCTATCGAAGCGCCACCGTGGTACCGGAGGTGGCCCTGGGCTGGCCGGACCACTTCAATGATGGGGCGCCATCCATCAGCTACCTGAGCATCGGCTACACCTTCCTCCGCGACCGGCGCGATACGCGCATCTTCACCACCGCCGGCAGCTACGCTGAACTGAAGGTGGACCGGTTCGGGCTGGGGCTGTTGGACGAACATGCGCCGGAGAACACGGTGATCTATGGCACGGTGAAGAAATGGTGGCACCCCGCCGAGCGGTGGATCGCCTCCCTCGGTCTGCGCGGGCGCACCACGCTGGGCCCGCCGCCACCCTACTTCATCCAGGAAGGGTTGGGCTACTCGCACTATGTACGCGGCTACGAGTACTACGTGATCGATGGTCAGCATTTCGTGCTGGGCCGTGCGAACGTGTTCTTCGCTTTGGTGAAGCCGCTCACCCGCCGCGTGGGCTTCATGCCGATGGAGGCTTTCCGGACCCTGCATCTCGCGCTCTATCTGAACGCCTTCGCGGATATGGGATATGTGTGGGATGACCGGTATGCTGCACAAAATCCACTGTCCAACGCGTGGCTGAACGGCCAGGGCCTCGGCTTGGACCTCGTCACCTCCTACGATCAAGTGGTGCGCGGCGAATACAGCTTAAACGCTCGGGGAGAGCATGGTTTCTTCCTACATTTCACGCAGCCATTTTGAACGCCCCGCTTTGGCGGGATAAACACATGCGGATCGGCATCCTAGCGCGGCGGCCGGAGCCGGAAATGCTCCCGCTGATCGCCGACCTGTTGGACCGGATGCCCCGTTCCGGCCTTGTCCCTGTCCTTGATCACAGCGTCGCAGGCCAGCTCGCCACCCAAGGGTTGGGACGAGAAGTGGCCACCTTCCCGACGGATCAGGTGCCGGCCGATCTGGATCTGGTGATCAGCCTCGGTGGCGATGGCACCTTTCTGCGTTCCGTGGGTCTTGTGGCGCGCCAAGGCATTCCGGTGCTCGGGGTGAACCTGGGCCGTCTGGGTTTCCTGGCCGCCATCCGCACAGAGGAATTGGATGAGGCCTTGGAACATCTGTCCAAGCGCCAGTTCACTTTGGAAGAACGCATCCTGCTGAGCCTCGAAGGCTGCGATGCGGAGTTCGAGGGCAATACCCTGGCCCTGAACGATGTGAGCTTCCACAAGCGCGACACCTCCTCCATGATCACGGTGAATACCTACGTGGACGGGCGCTTCCTGAACACCTATTGGGCCGATGGTCTCATCATCGCCACACCTACCGGCTCCACCGCCTACTCGCTCAGTTGCGGCGGGCCCATCCTGGACCCGGCTTGCCAGGGCTTGGTGATCACCCCGGTGGCGCCGCACAACTTGAACGTGCGTCCCTTTGTGGTTCCCGATAGCAGCGTGGTGCGCATCGTGGTGGAGGCCCGTGAGGACAAGTACCTGGTGAACCTGGATGCGCGAAGCACCACCCTGAGCGACCCGCGCAGCCTTACCGTGCGCCGCGCGGAACTATCCGCCAGATTCGTACACCTGCCGGAACACGACTTCTTCACTACCCTGCGCAACAAGTTGAATTGGGGGCTGGATGCGCGCTCTGGGCCGGCGCGGTGAAAAGTGCCACGGCCAAGTGCTCGATTCGATGATCTGATGTCAACGCAAGGATCCGTCTGGTTTGCGCGAGCGATGATCCGAGGTCATATCTGCGCCCTGGGATCATTCGTTATCACTTGGACGGGGGCCTTCAGCCAGCGTCCGGTGGATACAGCAGCCTATGGCCGTCATACGGTATTCGCTTCGGCCCTTGGCAATTCAGCCTTCTATTCCCTCAACTACGACAGGCGTTGGCGAACCGGACGTTCGATGATGTCCTGGAGCGTCGGAGGTTCGTACTTACCCGACGTCGGTGAAAGTGGTGGTCCAGTCGCACCGAAGTATTCCATACCGATCCAATGGAACTGGTTCCCTGGCCGAAAGCATCATATCGAACTAGGTGCCGGTGTAACATTGGCTAGCGGCTGGTACGCCCAGTCGGGTGATCCGACCATCATCTCTCGGGCGGCATATGTGACCCTCAAACCGGTCGGGTATCGTTTCCAAGCGGAACCAGGGAGATTCTTCCTTAGGGCATATCCGTTGGTGTTCATAAAAGCGATAGAGTTCGACCCGGCATGGGTCGAATTGACGAACGAAACGGGGGAGAACAAGCATCCGATCTTTCCATGGGTAGGTATAGACCTTGGCTATACGTTCCGCCCCAAGCGTTCCGAAGGTCTGGATCGGCGCTCCGGCCCAGCCCGCTGAATACCCGAGGGGTAGCTCAGACCTAACTTCATATATCTGGCGCGGGTGATGATCTTCGTGCTCCGCGATGACAACATTCCGATGTTTCCTGGCCATGCTTGTGGCATTGCCGTGCGTCGCACAGACCGGCTCTGCAACGCAGGCGCAGGTGCGCATCCAGGTCGGCGAGCCCTACATACCACTTCCGAAAGCACTTGCCGCGCCGCGTTGGTGCTTCCTTGGCCAACACGAGCGGATCTGCTTGACCATTGAAGACGGAGCATGGCGCTCTCAGCGCCTGGACCTGTCCACCTTGAAAGGGGTCACTGAACTTTCCGGACAGGATTTGCCGAAGGACGCGCACGTCGAAATGTTGGATCGCTTCGGCGATCGGCTGCTCATGTTCTATTCATGGTGGGACGGCGAAGCCCAAGAGGAACGTCTGGCCGCGCGCGTTGTGGATATGAGCACCGGACGACCTGGACAGGACGTGTTATCCATATCGGTGCATGGCAAGCTCAGCGGCTACAGGATGCCCCCCGGCGCGTGGAAGTCCAACAAAATTGGCAAGTACCGGTTCCTTCCAAGCAACAACGAACAGATTCTTCACATCACATACTCCTCCCAGGGCGCCGGCCTGCGTGACCGCACCTTGCTTACCTTGGATACGGCGCTCAACCACGTGGAATCGCCCTTCCACTTTCTTCAGGATCCTGCGGGTACCAGGTCGATCGCGATCACATTTCTCGAGGATGGCTCGGAGGTCAGGGCGGTGCGCGATCACCGCCCCGAACGCAACAGGGAAAAGAAGAAAGCCGTTGATCCGTTCAGCTATGCGCTGATGCGCACCTATCCTGGCGACACGGCATGGACCACCTTGGCTACGGCCACCGATGATGCCGAGATCACTTCCGGCCTGCTATACCAACAGGACGACGGTGCGATCGTGTTCGCCACATGGTACACCACCGCGGAGCGCTGGCACCCGGAAGAAGGCTTCCTGTTGTTACGTGCTGGGGGAAAGGAAACAGCGAGCGGTACGCTACGACTGCCCATGCCGGACAGTCTATTGCTGCGCGGCCCCTTGCCCACCGAACAGCACAAGGTGAAGTTCGGCGCCGCGCACATGGTGGACAGTACCAAGCAGGTGACCTTCGTGGATGTGCTCGCCGGTGACACATCGCATGTGCTGGTGGCCGAACAGCGCTGGATAGAGAACGGTGGTCAGCAAGAGGCACTTTGGTTCGGCAATACGGACGACCTATTTCTCTGCGCGGTGAACGCTGCCGGAAGGGTGCTATGGACCGGTTGCATCCCGAAGCGGCAGCGGCATGAATTCTCCCCTCTAAGGACCTTCCTCCCAATGTACTACGCTGGAGAACATCTCTTCATACGCTTCGACCGCATGGCGAACATGCACCTGCCTGTGGTCGGCGAGGCGGCGACGACTGGTCCGCGCGTGCTGATGGTGGACCGGTTCGACGCAATGACGGGCCGGCATGCACGGGAACTCATCGCCGACCCATCAGCTTGGAAAATAGACGGCTTGGTGAGCCCCAAAGTTGAAGACCTATTCAACATCGATGGCCAGCGGGTCTTGTTGATGTGCTCCACCGAACAAGGTGAGCAGCTTCCGGTGGTCATCACCTTCGAACCTTGAGCGGCTTCACTTCGCCGAGGACTTTCTGAACCACCCGGGTAAGTCCCTAGATCAGCTATGCGAATTCCTGACGAGGCCCGAAACTAACTTCGCCCCCCTTCCGGCGTATACCACGCCGCTTTCCACAGCGTTCAGGAACCCATGCGCCTCGCGCTCCTCGTTGTCCTCCTCCTTCCCCTCCAGGGCTTGCGGGCCCAGGTGAGCGAATTGGGCATTACGGGCGGGGTCACCTACTACATCGGGGATATCAACCCCTACAAGCACTACCCGGCCCGCACCAAACCGATGGGTGGGCTCCTGTTCCGCTACAACTTCGGCAGCCGCTATGCCCTTAGGGCCCAGGCACTTTACGGCACCCTGGAGGGCTGAGCCCATGGGTGGAGGACGTTGCCAACTATTATGACCACTACTTGGCGGAGTTCCAATTGCCCAATGGCGAAATGCTTTGGGGAACCTTCTTCGGCGGGGCAGGCGATGAGAGCGCGGATTGGGCAGTTTACCGCTATCCGAATGTACATCCCTTCGGCACCGAAAAGCTGTACGACCTTGCTTGCGATGAGGAAGGCAACCTTTTCATGCTGGGCATGATGGCACAGATCGATCAGTTCACACCAGCCACCTTCCCTACGGAAGATGCACCGCCTTTCTACTACCAGCCTTACAACCAAGCCGATGGCAACAAGCAGTCGAGCATCGTCGTCGCCTGCTTTGTTGAGCACTCCAGGTTCTGGGCTACCACCTTCGGCTCGCGATTCGATCACATCGGGCTGCCGGAGAACGATCTTCAGGATGAACAGAAGTTAGGCTATGGCGCGGACTACGGCCACAACATCGCCATAGTGGAGGGCGAAGCGGTCTATTGGGCCGGCAGCACGGGAGGTTGGGACTTTGACGACCGCTGTCCTTACCCAGGAACCTCCTACTGTGAACTTAGCATACCCTTCGGTTCGCCGTTCGGCGACCCTTCGGACGCCTTTGTGGCGCGTATGAGCTTGGTAGGACTTGAAGTTGGTGTTAATGAAGGTGCCGGCGGTGCTGTAGATCAGATGGTGCTTTGGCCGAACCCGGCAACTAACGTGTGCCAAGTGTCTTTTTCGGCCTTCACTAGCGATATGCACGTGGTGGTGACCGACGCCATGGGACGCGTTGTTTTGGTAGCTCGTCCCGGCATTCGGCATTTCTCTGTGTTAGGGTTGGCAACTGGGCTCTATCAGTTAGCGGCTGTAAGCTTGAGCGGGGAGTCGCGCGCATCCACCCGGCTGCTGGTTCAGCATTGATTTCAATGCGTTCGGCTGCCTTCCTATTGGCATTGATGTCGTGCGCGTTCGCGTTCGGCCAGCCAGAGTTTTCACCACTCGGCCTTGGCGTAGGGGCAGGCGGACTGACGCGCCTTGAGGCACACCCGGACGGAGAGCATCTGATCATTGCTGGCGGTTTCAACCTTGTGGAGGGGCAGAGTTGTCCTCGTATTGTTGCATGGGACGGGACAGAATTTGAGCCACTCGGTTGCGGACTTCTTAACGGAGTTTGGGATTGTACTAGTCCTCTGACACTTGGTGGGGGAAATCCGGTTACCGACTTGGAATTTTGGAACGGCGAGCTTTACGCTTGTGGGGTTTTCAGTCATTCGGGTTCAACACCTGTGCATTCGATCGCACGATGGGACGGTTCATCGTGGCAGCCCGTAGGGGGTCAGCCTGACGAAAGCATCCTGAGTGTAAGGGGATATGCGGACGGGCTGTATGCCACAGGGAATTTCACGCACATCGACACTCTTGAGGCGTTGGGTTTGGCCCGTTGGGACGGCACTACGTGGCACAGTGTGTATGCCATGCCCGATCTCAATCCGAATTACCCGATCTCGCAGGTATTCGATATGGCCTGGTACGACGACATGCTATATGTCGCTGGGCATTTCATCGGTCCATACGGTGATCGCATCTCCCGTTGGAACGGCACGGTCTGGGAACCAGTTCCTCCTGGCTTCCATGGCGCTTTCCCTTGGGTGTATCGGTTGGAGGTACATAATGATCTGCTTTACGTCGCGGGCGCGTTCACCACGCTGGATGATGCGACGAATCCCGGCAGTGGAGTGGTGGCCTACGATGGTAGCAATTGGTATCCACTGGCAGGTGGCACCACGGGCAGCGTGAACAATGCGGTGAACGAGATGCTTTGGTGGAACGACACGCTCTATATCGCAGGTTCCTTCAACGTCATCGGCGGCGTACCCAGCGATGGCTTGGCCAAGTGGGACGGTGAGCGATGGTGCAGCCTGGTGCCACCGGACTATTTCAATATCACGAGCAATGTGATCGGCCTCTTCCACGATAGCTTGTTCATCGGTGGGAATTTCACCGTGGCCGGTGGCGATAGCATTGCGCGGATCGGCCGATGGGAGGGCGGTACGTATTTGGATAGTTGTGGCTTGGCTGTGGGGGTCGCAGAACCGACCGGCATATTGGATATTTCCTTGTTCCCGAACCCGGCCAGAGATCATGTGATGCTGGGTGCATGGCCCAGTGATGCGCGCTATGTGGGTATTCATGATGCATTGGGCCGGTCGGTGCGGAGGGAAAGTATTCCCCTTACTGGCCGTGTGGAACTCGGCACGCTCGCACCGGGTCATTACCTGCTGGTCCTAACCAATGCGGACGGTCAGCACGCGGCTCGAGGCCAGTTGGTGGTGCAACGCCAATGAAACACTGTTGGTGTCCCCAAACTTCAACCAACCGAATGAACCCAAGCGCCCCTGGAAGCCCAAACGAGCAAGTACCGGGAGCCTCCCCGAAATTCGACCGATCACGTTTGGGGTGATCACGTTCGGCGGAATGCCCTTGCACGCTCGCCCGGATCGAAACCACGAACTGCTCAGGGTTGTAAGGAACCTAACTTCGCCCCCCTTCCGGCGTATACCACGCCGCTTTCCTCAGCGTTCAGGAACCCATGCGCCTCGCGCTCCTCGTTGTCCTCCTCCTTCCCCTCCAGGGCTTGCGGGCCCAGGTGAGTGAATTGGGCATCACCGGCGGGGTCACCTACTACATCGGGGATATCAACCCCTACAAGCACTACCCGGCCCGCACCAAACCGATGGGTGGGCTCCTGTTCCGCTACAACTTCGGGAGCCGCTATGCCGTTCGGGCCCAGGCACTTTACGGCACCCTGGAGGCCTTCGACAGCGATTCGCCGGATAGCCTCCAGCAGCTACGGAACCTGAGCTTCCGGGCCAACATCTTCGAACTGGCCCTGTTAGGCGAGATCAACTTCTTCCACTACCGCGCGGGAGGCAAGGACGGGAAGTCCTGGACCCCCTTCGTTTTCGCAGGCCTGTGCTATTTCCGGGCGAATCCCCGGGCCCAGTTGGACAATACCTGGTACGATCTGCAGCCTTTGGGTACTGAAGGTCAAGGGGGTACGAGCGAAGACGGTGGGGGCAACCTCTACAAGGTCGATCAAGTGGGTATCCCGTTCGGGGCGGGCCTCAAGTTCGCCTTGGGCAAGCGGGTGGACCTACAATTGGAATGGGGCTTGCGCCGCACCTTCACGGACTATCTGGACGATGTGAGCGGCACCTACGCGGATACCGAGCAGTTGAACCCCCTGGCCGCCGAACTGAGCGACCCCAGCCTGGATGCCGCCGTTACGGACCGTACCGGCCAGGCGCGCGGCGACACGCAAACACGGGATTGGTACCAGTACACCGGGCTCAGCCTGTCAGTGCTGCTCACCAAGTTCACCGAGTGCGACCAGCTGTACTTCAGGATGAAGCGGTGATCCCGAGGATCCTGCCATCTTTGCGCCCTCTTACCGCCACCCGGTAGGAAGCGCCCCTTGCGGGCAGTTCACGAGCCTTCCATGGAACTCCGCGACCGGATCGATCCCGCACGTGTGCCCAAACATGTCGCCATCATCATGGACGGTAACGGCCGCTGGGCCGAACGGCAGGGCGAGCACCGCGTGGTGGGCCATACCAGCGGGGTGAAGGCCGTACGTGACACCTTGGTGGGCGCCACGGAGATCGGGATAAAATATCTCACGCTTTACGCGTTCAGTACCGAGAACTGGAACCGCCCGCAGGCCGAAGTGGATGCCCTGATGGACCTTCTGGTGCGTACGTTGATGAGCGAACTGGAGAGCCTGAACGAGAACGGCGTGCGCCTGCATGCCATCGGCGACCTGGAAAGCCTTCCCGGCGATTGCCCGGCCATTCTGCAGAAAGCCATCGCCAGCACGGCGCACAACGACCGCATCACCCTCACTCTGGCGCTGAGCTACAGTTCCCGCTGGGAGTTGGTACGTATGGCCAAACAGTTGGCCCAGGAAGCACGGGACGGAAAATTGGACCCCGAACGGATCGATGAGGGCGTGGTGACCGCCCGGCTCTGCACAGCGGGCATGCCCGACCCGGAACTCCTGATCCGCACCAGCGGTGAGCAGCGCATAAGCAACTACCTCTTGTGGCAGATCGCGTATGCCGAGCTCTTTTTCACCCCGGCGCTCTGGCCGGATTTCCGGAAGGAGGACCTCTTTGAAGCGGTACTGGACTACCAGCAGCGCGAGCGGCGCTTCGGGCTCATCAGCGAACAGGTGTCACCGCGCTAGTTGATGAAGGTCCTTTCGCTCGTTCTGATCGCCCTCGGGGCCGGCCTCTCCGCCCTGGCGCAGCAGCCCATGATGGACCCCGCGTTGGCGCGCGACTACGAGATCGGCGGGTTGACGGTGAGCGGCACCACCACGGTGGACGTGAACGCCGTGATGCTCTTCAGCGGCCTGAAGGTGGGCGAGAAAGTGCTGGTGCCCGGTCCACGCATCGCCGATGCCATCAAGAACATTTGGGACCAGAAGCTATTCAGCGATGTGCGGGTGGAGGCCGCGGAGATACGGGGCGGTACGATCTTCCTGAACATCGTCGTGACCGAGAAGCCGCGCCTCTCGCGGTTCAAGTTCGAAGGCATCACCAAGAGCGACGCGGACAAACTGCGCGAGCAACTGCAACTGGTGCGCGGGCAGCAGGTGAACGAAGCGCTGTTGAGCAACACCCGCAGCACCATCAGCCGGTACTATGTGGACAAGGGCTTCATGAAGGCCGACGCGGTGATCACCCAGACGAACGACACGCTGATGGAGAACAGCGTGCTGCTGGTGATCGATGTGCGCAAAGGGAAGAAAGTGCGGATCAAGGACGTGCGGATCAACGGCAACGAGGCCTTGAGCGATGCCAAAGTGCGCCGGTCCTTGAAGAAGACCCGGCGCAAGAACTGGTACAACCCGTTCGGGGCGAGCAAGTTCATCGCCAAGACCTATCGGGTGGACAAGGAGAACCTGATCAACGAATACAACGAGGCCGGGTACCGCAACGCCACCATCGTGCGCGACACCACCTACTTCGTGAACGACCGCAAGCTGATGGTGGAGATAGACGTGGAGGAAGGCAACAAGTTCTATTTCCGGGAGATCTACTTCACCGGCAACACCAAGCACACGGACCGGGAACTGCTGGACATCCTGAACATCAAACGCGGGGACGTGTACAACAAGACCGCGCTCGACAGCAGGATGTACATGAACCAGAGCGGCCGCGACATCAGTTCGCTCTATATGGACGATGGCTACCTGAGCTTCTACCCCGAAGTGGTGGAAGTGGCCGTGGGCGACAGCATCGATCTGGACATCCGCATCCGCGAGGGCAAACAGTACCGGATCCGCAACGTGATCATCAAAGGGAACACGAAGACCAACGAGCATGTGATCCGCCGGGAGATCCGCACGAAACCCGGCCAGCTGTTCAATCGCAGCGACGTGCTCCGGACCCAACGCGAACTGGCGAACCTGGGCTACTTCGATCCGGAGAAGTTGGGGGTGAACCCTGTGCAGGACGCGCGTACCGGAACAGTGGACCTGGAGTACACCGTGGAAGAGAAACCCAGCGACCGGTTGGAACTGAGCGGCGGCTGGGGTGCGGGCCGTCTGGTGTTGTCCTTGGGCCTCTCGTTCACCAACTTCTCCATGCGCAATATCGCCAAGCCCAGCGCGTGGCAGCCGCTCCCCGCAGGGGATGGCCAGACCTTGAACCTGCGCGCCCAGACCAACGGCCGCTTTTTCCAAAGCTACAGCATGAGCTTCGTGGAACCCTGGCTGGGTGGCCACAAACAGAACTCGCTCAGTTTGTCCGTGTTCCATTCGGTGCAGACCAACGGCAAGGACAAGTTCATCAACACCGATGACGGCAAGGTGGCCAACCCGGAGCGGCAGTCGTTGCTCATCACCGGTGGTTCCGTGGGCCTGGGCAAGCGCCTTCCGTGGCCGGATGATTACTTCTTGCTGCGCCAGAGCATCAACTACCAGCTCTACGACCTGCGCAACTGGACCTCGCTCTTCTCGTTCAGCAACGGACAGAGCAATGTGCTCTCCTACCAGATCTCCATTTCACGCAACTCGGTGGACGCGCCCTTCTTCGCACGGAGTGGTTCGGACGTAACGCTGAGCTTGAAGGCCACACCGCCCTATTCGTGGTTCCAACCCGGGCGTGATTGGGCCTCGGAAGAACCCGCAACGCGCTACCAATGGGCCGAGTTCCACAAGTGGAAATTCTCCACCCAGTGGTTCACGCGCATCACGCGCACCAAGAGCGGACATGATCTGGTCTTGATGACGCGCGCCGGGTTCGGCTTCCTGGGCAGGTACAATGCGAACCTGGGGAACAGTCCCTTCGAGCGCTTCTTCCTTGGTGGGAGCGCCCTTACCGGGTTCCAGTTGGACGGACGGGAGATCGTGGGATTGCGCGGCTACGATGATCTCTCCCTGGCGCCGCGCACGGGGAACTTCTTGATCAACAAATACACCACCGAGCTGCGGTTCCCGATCTCGTTGAACCCATCGGCCACCATCTTCGCCCTCACCTTTCTGGAAGCGGGAAATACCTGGAGCGAGTTCGACAAGTTCGATCCCTTCTCGCTATACCGCTCCGCGGGGATCGGCCTGCGGCTCTTCCTTCCCATGTTCGGTCCCATGGGTCTGGATTATGGTTGGCGGTTCGACGATCTTCCCGACCAGCCGCAAATGGCCAAAGGACAGTTCCATTTCACCATCGGCATCGATCTTGGAGAGCTCTGAGCGCGATCGCCTATTTTCGACACCTTCCATGAAGCGCCTCCTTCTCTTGTCCCTGTTGCTTGGCGGGCTTTTTCCGGCGATCCGCACCAGCGCGCAACGCATCGCGTTCGTGGATACCAAGTACATCCTGGGCAAGATGCCCGATTACCAGACCGCGCAGCAGGAATTGGACCGCATGAGCGGCCAGTGGCAGAAGGAGATCGACGACCGCTGGGAGACCATCCGCAAGCTCCAGGACTCCTACAACGCGGAGGCCATTCTGCTCACGGACGACATGAAGGCCTCACGGCGGGAGGACATCGAAAAGAAGGAACGCGACGCGCGGGACCTACAGAAAAAGCGCTTCGGGCCGAAAGGGGACCTGTTCAAGAAGCGTGAAGAGTTGATCCAACCCATCCAGGACCGCATCTACCAGGCGATCAAGGAAGTGGCCGGCACTACGTACGTCGCCATCTTCGATATCGGCGGGCAGGGCAACAACGTGCTCTTCGCCAGCGAGAAATACGACAAGAGCGACAGCGTACTGCGCAAGCTGGGCATACGCCCGGACAAGGACGGCGACAGCGGCAACACCCGCGGCGGAGAGGACGAAGAGGAACAGCAGCAGGAGGAACAACGCCCGAAGGAAGATGGCTCCCAGCCTGACAACAGCACCGCACCGGGCGCGAAACCCCGCGACACAGACAACAGCAACACGATCACCCCGAAACGATGAACCTAGTTACGATGAAGACCCTGTTCCTTACTCTTGGCCTGCTCACGGCCGCCGCCCCGGCCGCCATGGCCCAGGGCAAGCTCGGCCATATCGACCGCCAGGCGTTGATGCTCATGTTGCCGGAGCGCAAAGACGCGGAGACCAAAATGCAGGCGTTCGCCAAAACGCTGGACGATCGCCTGAAGGCCATGGGCGCGGAGTACCAGCAAAAGGTCACCGATGCGCAATCGCGCGAGGCGACCATGACGCAGACCGAAAAGGAAGTGGCCGTGCGCGAGATCGGTGAACTGGAACAAAGGATCCAGGACGCCCAGGAGAAAGCACAGGAGGACCTCGCCAAACAGGAAGAGGAACTTCTGAAGCCCATGGTGGAGAAGACGAACCAAGCCATCAAGGCCGTGGCCGAGGAGGGCAACTTCACCTACATCTTCGACATCAGTGCGGGCATGGTCCTTTACTACGACAAGGGCGAGGATATCCTTCCGAAAGTGAAGGCCAAACTCGCCATCCCGTAGATCCACGGCCGTGCCCACGGACGACCTCTCCACCTCGCGAAGGCTAGGCGAAGGCGCGGTCGGCATCTTCGATTCCGGGATCGGCGGGCTTACGGTACTGAAGGCGATACGACAGGCGCTCCCCGCGGAGCGCCTGCTCTATTTCGGGGACAACGCCCATGTGCCCTACGGACCGCGTTCGTTGGAAGAGGTGCGCGGCTTCAGCCATGGTATCACCCGCGCATTGCTGGACCAGGGCTGCAAGCTGATCGTGATCGCGTGCAACACCGCGAGCGCGGCGGCGCTGACGAGCGTGCGCCAAGCATATCCGCAGGTGCCTTTCGTAGGTATGGAGCCCGCGGTGAAGTCGGCGGTGGAGCATACGCGCACCGGGGTGGTTGGCGTGATCGCCACGGTGGCCACCTTCCAGAGCGAGCTATACGCTTCCGTCGTGGAACGCTTTGGCGTGGGCGTCGAAGTGCTGCATCAACCCTGTCCCGGTCTGGTGAAACAGATCGAAGCGGGCGAGTTCGATACGCCGCTGACCGAAAGCATGCTGCGCGGTTGGCTGGAGCCGATGCTGGCGCGCCACATCGATGCCCTGGTGCTGGCCTGCACGCACTATCCCATCGTCCGTCCCCTCATCGAACGCATCGTAGGCCCCGACGTGCGCGTGATCGATCCCGCGCCGGCGATCGCGCGGCAGGTGAAGCGTGTGCTCGAACAGGCTGGGCAACTGGCCGCGCATGATGCGCCCAATGGCACCCTCCTTTGGACCAGCGACGAGCCCAGCGAGTTCGCGGTGATGATGACGCACATCGGCATGCCACGCATGGAGGTCCGGGCCGGAAAATGGGTGGAAGCGACGCTCCACTTATCGTGAGTCCGGTCCGGTTGAAGTCGATCGTTGGAGATCACCAGTGATCCCTGCGAGCCACCGACAGCGGCCCTATCCATTACGCAGCGGGCATGACGAAAGCCGAGATCCCCACCAACGGATCGGTCACGGTCAGTGGTTGTGCTCGCCACTTCCCTTGGTCAATTCGCTCAGCAGGTAGTAGGCGCCTTTGATCGCCACTTTGGCGTCGGCCGGGAGTTCGGAAAGCAACACCACTTCGGTATACCCCAGTTCACTGGCGCCCGTGCGGACCGCCACTTGCTTGAACGTGTTGGGCTCATCCTCCACGAAAATGTAGTGCTCATCGCCGTTGCTCACCACCGCCTCGCTCGGCAGGCTCCATGCGTGTGTGCTGTCGGTCATGATCAACGCTTCGATGTACATGCCGGGCAGCAGTTCCTCGCCGTTGTCATCCAATCGGGCATGGACCAGGATCGCTTGTTGGTCGCTCTCGAACGCCTTGTTCATGGCGAAGACCGTGGCGGTGTGCTGGCCCACCGGTTCGCCCGCGTGACCAAAGACCACCTTCTGGCCCACTCGCACCCGCGCGATATCCTGCTCGAACACGTTGAGGTCGATGTGCAGTCCGCGATTGTCCACCACATCGAACAAGGGCATGTTCGGCTCGGCGAACTGACCGAGGGTGATGGCGATATGCGTGAGGTTGCCGCTGATGGGAGCGCGCAAGGCGAACGTGGAGCTGATCGCATCCGGTGAAAGGCGCGAAGGGTCGGTGCCGAACATGCGCAATTTGGCGGCCATGGTGGCACTGCGTGCTTGGGCGCTGCTCACATCCGCTTGCGCGCGTTCCAGGGTCTTGGTCGCGTTGATCTGGTCGGTGTGCAAGTCCTGCTGGCGCTTGAGGTCGGCTTCCAGCACACGCAGGTTCGCCGCGGTCTCGAGGTAGTCCTGTTGCAGTTGCAGGAATTCGATGTTCTCGAGGGTGGCGAGCACCTGGCCCTTCTCCACGCGCTGGCCTTCCTCCACAGGAATGTCGCGCACGATGCCACCGATCAGCACGCTCACCAATGCGCTCTTGTCAGGTGGGAGCACGAGGCGGCCGTTGGCTTTGAGCGAGGTCTTCAGGCCACGTCTTTCCATGGTACCGGTGATCAGCCCGGTGGCCTTGATCTGGTCGGCGGTGAGGGCCACTTCGGGGCCGTGGTCTTGGCTGTGCTCATCGTGATGTTCCTCTTTCGTGGCGGGATCCGCATCTCCGCCGCAGGCGGCAAGCAGTGCGATGGCGAAAAGGAACGGCGATGTGCGCATGATCGCGCGCGTGGGCGTGCTTTTGTGGTTCATAGTGGTTCGGTTTGCTGGGCCCGATCATGATCGGCCCGTACGCGGATCGATCAAAGGCCCTGAAGGGCACGGAGGTGAAGGACGGTGAGCGCGAGCTCGAAGCGGACGCGCAGGTATTCGGTATCGATGCGATGGGCCTGCTCTATGCCCTGGATGAATTCGATGTAGCCGATGTCGCCCGCCCCGTAGGCGCGCTCGGCATCGCCGCGCAAGGTGGCCGCTAGCGAGGCTCCGGTGCCGTCATAGTACGCGAGACTTTCACGCAGTTGCGCGAGCCGCGTGCGCGTTCCGGTGAGTTCGCTGAGGCGCGCGCGACGTACCTCCTCCAGTTGCTGCTGGGCGATCCCGCTACGCAGCCGAGCGGCTTTTGTGCGCGCCCCTTGCCCCGTGCCGGGAAAGGGTATCGACGCGCCGATCAGATAACCGGTGAAAGGCGAAGCGCCATCGAGCGTCTGGTAGAAGCCACCGCCTTGCAGGCTCGGTGCCCAAAGGCCGCGCTCCGATCTCCATTCGCGTTCCGAAAGCAGCGCACGCTGCTGCTGTTGTGCGAGCACGGGATCGGCCCCTCCATCGGGATCTGGCGCGCTCGCTGTGGAAGCCAGCGCGGTGGCATCGGGCACGGCGCCGTTCAATGCTCCTGTCCATCGTTCCACTTCCGCCGCGTACGCGTTGATATGGCCTTGCGCCTGGCGAAGCTGCACACGTACGCCATCGGCGCTGCTTTGCGCCGCGACCTTCTCCAAACGACCGGTCTCGCCCAACTCGAACTTGCGCGCAGCGAAGGCGGCGAGCGATGCGTACGAACTGTCCAACCGTTGGAGCAGCTTCACCTGCTCCGCGCCCATGGCCCATTGCAAGTAGGCGCTGCCCGCGCTCTCCTTCACCAGGGCACGCGTCGAAAGTTGTTCGCTCTCCGCCAGGCGCATGCTCTCCTTGAGGAAAGCGGCCCGCTGTGCGATGGTGGTGGGGAACGGAATGCCGGTGGTCGCCTGGATATTGTGGTCACCGCTGTAACCGCTGTTGATCTGGCCATGTTGGTACTGCGCCGCGATCGGATCGAGTTGGAAGGCCGTCTTGCGCAAGGCTTCCTGCTGTTGCACGTTCAGAGCGGCAGAGGTCATGGCCGGGTGCGTGCGTACCGCGAGGCTCACAGCGCTATCGATCGAGAGCACGGGACCCTGGGCTTGTGCAGCACCACCGAGCAGGAAGAAGAGCCCGATGCTGGAAGCGACCACCGATGGACCTCCGCCATCCTTCCTGCGTCTGCGCGAGAACACGAGATGATAGAGTACGGGAAGAACGACGAGGGTGAGCAGGGTGGAGCGGATCAATCCGCCGATCACCACCGTGGCCAGCGGGCGCTGCACTTCGCTTCCCTCGCTGTTGCTGAGCGCCATGGGCAGGAAGCCGAGCGAGGCTACCGCTGCCGTTGCCAGCACGGGACGCAAACGTGCCATGGTCCCCTTCACCACACGATCCGTTACATGGTCCATGCCTTCCTTTTGTAGTTGGTCGAAGTAGCTGATGAGCACGATGCCGTTGAGCACGGCCACACCGAAGAGCGCGATGAAGCCCACGCCGGCACTGATGCTGAAGTCGAGGCCGCGCAACGAAAGCGCGAACACGCCGCCCACAGCGGCCATGGGCACGGCGCTGAAAATGATCAACGCCTCCTTGATGCTGCCGAAGGTGAAGAAGAGCAGCACGAAGATCAGTACGAGCGCGAGCGGCACAGTGAGCAGGAGGCGGGCGCTGGCTTCCTGCAGGTTCTTGAAGGTGCCGCCGTACTCCACGTAGTAACCTGTGGGCAATTCCAACTTCTCCTCGATCGCGCTCTTGATGTCCATGGCCACGCCCTGGATGTCGCGACCACGCACGTTGGCCTCGATCACGATGCGTCGGGCACCGCCTTCCCGGCTCACTTGAGCGGGGGCGCTGCGGAAACCGATCGCGGCGAGCTGGCCCATCGGAATTTGCTTCCCATTGGGCAGCGGCACCAGGAGATTCTTCACCTTCTCGGCGTCGGCATCGCGCATGTCGGCCAGGCGTACCACCAGGTCGAACCGGCGTTCCCCTTCGTACACCACGCCGGCTTTGCCACCGGCCAATGCAGTGTTCAGCACGCGGTTCAGATCGGCGATGTTGAGGCCGTACTGGGCGATGCGTTCGCGGTCATAGTCCACTACGAGCTGCGGCATGCCCACCACTTGTTCCACTTTGATATCGGTGGCGCCTTCCACGGTGCCGATCAGCGCGGCGACCTCATTACCGCTTTTGAAAAGCCGGTCCAGGTCGTCCCCGTAGATCTTCACGGCGATGTCGCTCTTCACCCCGGCGATCAATTCGTTGAAGCGCATCTGGATGGGTTGTTCGAAGCTGAGGTTCATTCCGGGGATCACGTTCATCTTCTCGCTCATCAGCTCGGCCATGTGCTCACGGTCCTTGGTCGTGGTCCATTCGTCCTTGGGCTTCATCACGATGAGCAGGTCCTGGCTTTCGATCGGCATGGGGTCGGTGGGGATCTCGCTCGATCCGATCTTGCCCACCACTTCGGTCACCTCGGGGAAGTTGGCCATGAGGATCCTCGCCAGTTCATCGCCGACCTGTATGCTCTGGCTCAAGTTGCTGCCCTGGCGTATGACGACGTTGGTGGCGAAGTCGCCTTCGTCCAGTTCGGGGATGAACTCGCCGCCGAGCCGGTCGAACACCACGAGCGCGGCAATGACCAATGCCAGCGCACACCCCACCACGATGGCGCGGCGGTGCAGCAGCGCCTTCAACTTCGGAGCGTACCACTTCTGCAGTCGATGGATCATCCGCTCGCTCCAACTGTCCCTGGTCGGCACATACCTGCTCAGGAAGATCGACGCGGCCCAGGGCACATAAGTGAGGCTGAGGAGCAGCGCCCCGATGATCGCGAAGCTCACCGTGAAGGCCATCGGGCGGAACATCTTGCCCTCGATGCCGACGAGCGCGAAAATGGGCACGTAGACGATGAGGATGATCACCTGCCCGAACACAGCGCTCTTCATGATGCCGCCAGCGCCTTTGATCGTTTCCTCGTCCATGCGCGCGTGGGAAAGCCGCTGACCCGCGAAGCGTTGGTGCAACGCGAACATCAGGCCCTCGACCACGATCACCGCGCCGTCCACGATCAATCCGAAATCCAGCGCGCCCATGCTCATCAGGTTGGCGCTCTGCCCGGCCAGCACCATGCAACCAATGGCGAAGAAGAGGCTGAGCGGGATCACGCTGGCCACGATGAGGCCCGCACGCCAGTTGCCCAGCATGAGCACCAGCACGGCGATCACGATCAGCGCGCCCATCAGCAGGTTGCTCTCCACGGTACCGATGGTCTTGTCCACCAATTTGGTCCGGTCCACGAAGGCATCCACATGAACGCCTTCAGGCAGGCTGCGCTGCACCTCTGCCATCCGTTCCTTCACCGCGTTCACCGTGGCCAATGCGTTCGCTCCCTTCAGCATCAGCACCACGCCGCCCACGGCCTCGCCTTCACCGTTGCGCGTCATGGCCCCGTAGCGCACCGCGTGGCCGAACTTCACTTCCGCCACATCGCGGATGCGCACGGGACTTCCACCACGCGCGCTCACCACGATGTTCTCCATGTCCTTCAAGGAGGTGACGATGCCTTCGCCCCGGATGAAATAGATGTTCGGTCCCTTCTCTATGTAGCTGCCGCCCGTGTTACCGTTGTTGTTCTCCAGCGCGGTGAACACGTCGATCAGCGTGAGGCCCGCACCGGCGATGCGCCGCGCGTCCACGCTCACCTCGTACTGCTTCAAGAGGCCGCCGAAGCTGCTCACATCGATCACGCCTTGCACACCCAGCAGTTGCCTGCGTACGATCCAATCCTGCATCGTGCGCAGTTCCATCAGATCGTATCGGTCCCGATGGGCACTGTCCACCGCCAGTGTGTATTGATAGATCTCGCCGGTGCCGGTGGTGGGCGGGGCGAGCTCCGGCCTGCCATAGCCGGACGGTATGGCGTCCTGCACCTGCGTGATCCGTTCGCCGATGAGCTGCCGAGCGACGTTCACCGGCACTTCATCCTTGAACACCACGGTGACCACGCTGAGGCCGCTGCGCGAAACACTGCGCAGTTCCACCACATCGGGCAGGTTCTTGAAGGCCTGCTCCAGCGGAAAGGTGATGAACTGCTCCACCTCCTGCGTGGCCAGGTTGGGCGCAACGGTGTTCACCAGCACCTGGTTATTGGTCACATCGGGCAGCGCGTCGATGGGCAGCTGCGTGATGGAATAGGCGCCCCAGCCCATGAGGGCCAACAGCAGCAAGCCGGTGATGAGCTTGTGGCGAACGCTGGCGGAAATGATACGATCGATCATGTGGAAAGGACTTCGGTGGGAACAAGAAAAGGAGCGATCGCCCGCGGAGCGCAGGCGGACCCGATCCGCTCGGCGGAACAGGCAGGGATCACCGCTCGCAGCGGTGTTCTACGCTTTGGGAGGGTTCCACACGCCGCCGGTGAAGGCACCGGACGCGATGGGAAGTTCCACCACACCCAATGTGGTGGTGAGCGGAACAAGAGAGATCACCGAGGAACCATGCTCGGAAGAAAGGGCGATCATGCCACTGCACGCGCACAACTCGCCGTGGGGATCTTCCCCGAAGGGGGTATGGTCATGATCGCTGTCGTGGCCATGCGCGGAACCAGCGGCATCGTGGTGGCCCAGGTCACTGTGATGCTCCAATAAATGCATCACCACCTGCGGCACGCGCGCCCATTCGTGCAGCTCCATGGCACTGGAGCCATAGAGCGAAAGCGCGAGGAGGAAAAGGAGGCGACGCATGGAGGCGCGAAAGTAGGCACCTTGAACGGGACGGAGGGTGTCTTGTTGCGCGTGGGACCAATGCCGCTATCCCTCCTTGAACCACTCCGCGTACATCCGGTAGTTCCGCGCGATCCGTTCGATCTCGTTCCGCGATAGGTCCGCGCTTACCGGACCGACCCGTTTGGCGGGAACACCGGCCATCAAGCTGCCCGGTTCCACCACCGTGTTCTGCAACACCACGGCACCAGCGGCGATCACGCTGCCTTCGCCGATCACCGCATGGTCCATGACGATGGCGCCCATGCCGATGAGCACCTTGTCATGCACGGTACAACCATGCACGATGGCGTTGTGGCCGATGCTCACATCATTGCCGATGGTGAGCGCGGCACGCTCGTAGGTGCAGTGCAGTACGGCACCGTCCTGGATGTTCACCCGGTGCCCGATGCGGATACTGTGTACATCACCACGCACCACGGCGTTGTACCAGACACTGCGGTGATCACCCATCACCGTGTCGCCGATCACCACGGCGGTCTCGGCGATGAAGCAGTCTTCGCCGAACCGCGGCGTGAAGCCCCGGACCGATCGGATCAGGCCCATGCGATCAATGTTTCTCCGCCGGTTTTCCGCATCCTTCCTTCTGGCAGCAGGCGGGCAGTTTCGCGAAAGCCCTGGCATCACCCGGCTGATCGTCCGCGTAGTAGCCGAGTTTGGTGATGGCGGTGCGCACCTGGTCCGGGCTGGTCTTCTTGGGATCGTAGCCCACGTGGATGATGCTCGCGGCCAGATCCACCTCCACGGACCTCACGCCTTTCTCATAGATCAGTTCGGTCTCGATGGTCTTCTCGCACATGTCGCACACGGTGCTGGTGCGCACATCGAGTTGCGCGAGGTTATCGTCCTGTGCGAAAGCGCCAAAGGTGCCGAGGAGGAGGAGCGTGCTCAGAATGTTCTTCATGTTCATGGTTCGTTGTTGCTGTTGTTCGGTATGGTGTAACGAAGACCGCCGTAGGCCATGGCGCCGAGGGTGGGTCCCCAAAGGAGCGAGGCATCAAAGTAAGGGCCGAAGGGATCGTCCGGTGCGATGATCTGCCGGGTCTGTCCCGCGCTGGTGAGGTTCTCCCCGCCCACGTAGAACTCCCAGGCGCCCGCGATGTAGGTGAGTTGCGCATGCACAGTGGAATAGGCCGGCGAACGGCGGGGGAAGCGGTATTCCTCCGGGTTGGCGATGGTCCATGGTATGCGCGCATCGCCGAAGAGGTTCCAGGAAATGTCCGCCCGCCAATGCTCGTTGCGGCTCTCGTAGGCGAGATCCACCAGGCCACGGTGGGTGGGCGTGAAAGGGCGCTCCCGCAGCACACCATCGTAGGTGGTGCGCACATCGTACCAGCGGTAGCTGATCTTGAGGTCGAACTGGCGCGATAGTTCCACTTGCACATCGGCGAGCACGCTGTTCGCATAGCTCGGACCATCGAGCATGTAGAACACCACGGTGGAGGGCGAGCGGTCCAGGTCCGTCACCAGTTGGGCAGTGAACTCGGTGCGATACGCATCCGCGCCGATGGCCCATTTGCGCCCGAGCCATTTGAACTTGTGCAGGAATCCCGCGCCGAAGGTCCATGCGCGCTCCATGCCCTGTGTGCCCTGCACCACCACGCGGCGCGAGCTGGCGAGCACGCTCGCGTTCTCCACCAACGGGTTCGCCGTGCGGAAGCCGTGGCCCCCGCTGATGCGGATGGTACTGAGCGGCCCGAGATCCACTTTCAAATGCAGCCGTGGGCTCAAGGCCGTACCGAACCAACTGTTGTGGTCGCCACGCAAGCCGCCCACCAGCGTCCAATTCTTCCGCTGGAAGGTGTACTCGGCGAAAGCGCCGGGCATGGCCTCGTGGCGCGTGAACGCGCTGTCCGACGGAGCGGTGGCACTCGTGCGGAAAGCCTCCTCAAAATCATCGTACTGAAAGCTGAGCCCGGCCTTCAATTGATCGCCGTGGCCACCTACCAGCATTTGGTACACTCCGCTCACATAGGCGCTCTGCTGCACGCCGGTATAGGTGCGTTCGCCGAAAAGCGATCCCACCTCGTGGTGGCGTAGGGTGGTCATGAGGCCGATGCTTTTGGTCGCATCGTTCTTGAAGAGGAAGCCATGCTTGGCCAGCACATCCACCATCTCGTTGCGGATGTCCACCGTGTAGAGCGGATGCCCGGCGTGGTCGCCCTCCAAATGCTTCAGGCTCTGCCCACCCTCCCGCTCATCCACCACATACCGCACGGCGAGTTGCGAGGTGCGTCCGTCCTTCTGGTGCAGGAAGCGGTCCATCACGTTGAAGCGCTTGGTCAAGGGCATGTCCATGAAGCCATCGCCGTTCTGGTCCATCTCGGTGAGGAAGAGATTGCCGTGCAGCAGCAACACGTTCGCCGCGTGCGGGCCCACTTTCTGCGCGGTGTGGATGTTCGCCTCGGTGCGCCCTTGACTGTTGCCGTAGAGGTTCACGAACAGCGGCGGTTGGTCGGTGGGGCTCACCAGGCAGAGATCGATCTGCCCGGTCATGGCGTTGGGCCCGTTCACCGCCGTGCCGACGCCCTTGCCCACGTTGATGGCGTGGATCCACGTGCCGGGGATGAGCGTAAGCCCGCTCGTGGATGAGAGCCCGCGGATGAAGGGCAGGTTCTCCAGGCTCAGCTGCGCATACTTGCCATCGAGCCCCAGCATGCGGATCGTCTTCGTTCCGCTGATGGCATCGCTGAAGCTCACGTCCACCGTGGCGTTGGTCTCGAAGCTCTCGCTGAGGTCGCAGCACGCGGCGCGTTTCAGTTCTTTCACACCGAGCTGCTCCTGGCTCAGTATGCTGCGTGTGCTCAAAGTGGTCCCTTGCGTGCGCTCCACCACGTCGATGCCCTTTAGTTGGGCAGAGGGGCGTAGCGTGATGGTGATCGGTGCCGAAGGCGGTGCGGCGAGACGCAACGTGTCCGAGCCATACCCCACTAAGCTGCTCACCAACGCGGCGGGCCAGGCGGGCGGGCCGGGAAGGATGAAGCGCCCCTCGGCATCGGTGGTGGTGCCGATGCTGGCGCCCGCCCAACCCATGTTCACGTAAGGCATGGCGCCACCGTCCGCATCGGAGCGGACCACACCGCGCACAGCACCATCCTGGGCGCTCGCTTGGAAGAGGGCACCCAGGAGGGGGAGCAAGAAGTAAGTTCGAAGTGCCTTGGCCATGAACGGTATCTGAGGTGGAACGAACAGTGACAAGGCCGCTTGCGATGAAGCATCGGCCTTCCGCACGATCGAACTCAGATACGCAGCACCTGGAGGCGGGCCAGACGCGCCGGGGCATACAATGGCGGCGGCCCGCGCCAACTCGCAGTTTGCACGGGCGGTGGCGGCAGCGGTGCGTTCTGCACGGGGAGCAGGGCCACCAGCGCATGATGGTCAGGCAGCACGGTGCCTTGGGCCAACACGAAATGGGCGAGGTCCGCCTCCGCCGTGGAGGTCACGCAGCACTGGGCCTTTATGGAAGGACCCTCCGAGGCGGGCAACTCGGGGCAGCAGTCGCGCAGGTCGCCGAGCATCAACTGGCTATGGCCACCCTGCAGGCACGTCATGCGCGACAGGGAGGGTGCCGCCGCTGCGAAGAGCAGCAGCAGCGCCAAGGCCCAATGGCTGATGTGAAGGGAACGGAGCGCGCGCATAACGGTCCCAAAAGTAGCCCTTCCCGCCAAGTGCGCCCGGCCTGCCTGCCACAAGACTTGTTAAGCCAAGCCCGCCACAAAGGCCTGGCGGCGCCTGTACCTTTGCACCCTTCCCTCCAGTCATGTCCGTTACCACGCCACGCCCGCCGCTCTCCATCTACGCCGAGCTCACGCCCAACCCGGCCACCATGCGCTTTGTGAGCAGCCGGCAGTTGTTGCCGGAGGGACGTGTGCTGGAGTTCCTCGCACCGGAACAGGCCACGGGGGTATCGCCCTTGGCGGAAAAGGTCTTCAACCTGCCCATGACCACGGCGGTGTTCATCGGCACCAACTTCGTTACCGTCACCAAGAACGATGTGGTGAGCTGGGACCTGGTGCAGCTGGAACTGCGCGAGTTCATCCAGGAGCACCTGCGCACCGACGGCCGGGTGCTGTACGATGATGTACCCGCCAAGGAACTCGCCGATGCGAACGATCGCGCCACCAGCCATGTGGAACCCACCGGCGAGGACGATGCGAAGATCATCGCCGTGCTGGACGAATACGTGCGCCCAGCGGTGGAGAACGACGGTGGCCACATCGCCTTCCGCTCCTTCAAGGATGGGCTGGTTACCGTGACGTTGCGCGGCTCGTGCAGCGGATGCCCCAGCAGCTTGGTCACGCTGAAAGGCGGTATCGAGAACCTGCTGAAGCAGATGGTGCCCGGTGTGCGGGAGGTGGTGGCGGAGGAATTGTAGGCGGAGCAGTTGATGGTTATTGGTTGATAGTTGGTGGTCGGCCGCGCGGCGAACCGCTGCGCTCGTCGCGTCGCTGTGGTGAACCCCGAGCGTAGCGAGCGTCTTCGCGGTGTCGCCCGGACCACTACATTGCTTGCGTTCCGCCCTCGCCATGCGCATCCCGCTCTCTCTGTTCATCCTATTGCAGCTCGGCGATGGGCCGAACCTATCCGCCCAGGACGGCACCTTCGAGATCCTGAAGGGCGGCGAAGTGGTGGGGTACATCCACGTGGGCCGCACCATCACCGGTGATCGGATCTCCTACACGATGACCTCCAATTCGGAGATCGACATCATCTGGACCCAGCACGTGCGTACCTCATTGGCCACCGAGTACGTGGGCGAGCGGGTGGTGCATTGCTGCGGTACCATCCATGTGAACGACGGCGTGCGGGACAGCAGCCACATGCGCACCGTGGGCGAGAAGGCCCTCTGCTACATCCACCCCGGTGAAGTGTTCGCGGCCAGCGTCACCAACACCTGGACCACCGCTCGGATGTACTATGAAGAACCCAAGGGACAGGACTCCATCTTCGTGGAGAGCGCCTTGAAGGAATGTCCGCTGGTGCGCACCGGCGAAGGCCTGTACGACCTCACCCTTCCGGGCAACAACGTGAACCACTACATCTACCGCGATGGGGTGCTGCGCGAAGTGCGCGTGGACCGCACCTGGCTGGATCTGGTGTTCAGGAGGGTGTGAGCGGCACGGCGCATTGAGCCGCTCGGTCAAGCTCCGTATCCACAGGAAGACCTGTGCAAAATACCGGGGCGGACCTGTGAAAAATACGCTTGCGAGGGTCCGCGCCAGCGCTTCTCTTTGAACTAGGCGCGATGGACCCGAACAGGGGATCGCCCCGACCATCCCTTGCACCACGAACCACCTGCATGATGCCATCGAACATCCGGAACATCGGCCCCGTCCTCTTCGCGATCATGGTGGCTTGTTGGGCGTGTGGACCTTCCAAGGAGATCATCGGCATGGTGCGCGGTGCGAACGGCGAGAAGCCACTGCAGGACGTGAAGGCGGAGCTATGGGACAGCGCTGCGTTCGCGACCGGGGTGCCCATCCATACATGCACCACCAACGGGCTTGGGTTGTTCGGCTTTCAGGACACGGACAAACTGATCGGCCGTGCGCGCGAGCATCCGGATAGAGGGACGTCCTGGATCCAGGTGATCGGTGCAAGGGAGACGCGCGTCATTCCCATCACCGGGTACCGTGGCTTGTATGACATCCGCCTTGCGGACGGCGAAGAGGCCTTGCCGGATACCGCTTTCAAAGTGGCGGACATGCACTACCACGTGAGCATGCGCATCCACAACCACTTCGGGTTGGAAGTGCATGAGGATTCCCGGAACGGAGAGCTGGACACGATCCCCAAGGACCTGAGCTGGTACCGCGATCAGTCCAAACTGCGTGTGTGGGGCTCGGGGAAATGGAAAAAGGCACCACCGATGAAGTGGAGCAAGATCGAAAAGGCCGTGCATGGTAACGGCAAAAAACTGCAAGCCTATCGCGCCCTTCTCACCAAAGGGATGGTACGCGCCAAAAAGGGCAACAACACCTTCAAACACCACAACCAGGCCACGCACCCGCATATCCGCAACGGCCATGTGCGGCTCGCCTATAATGCGATCAGCCCTTTTGAGAACAGCCTGAACACCGGGTTCTTCACACGGTTCTTCGGGGGGAGCATCAAGACCGGCTTGAAGTGGGATTGGTCCGATCGGATCGGCGGTAAAGTGAACCGGCCACAAGCGATCACCCATTGGGAGGATTTCCTCTACGAACACGGCATGATGCGGGAGCAGGACCGGAGCATCGAGGGGCTCGATTGGCGCTTCCTAAAGGACGGCTGCGATCTGGAGCAGGATAACCGCTCCAGTTTTGTGGTGACCGCCGTGGAGGGTGGGCACTTCCTGCAAGATGACCTCTTTCCCAACGGAGGCGGAGGAACCCAGGAGCGCGACATCGCCGGCCGCAGCAGCCGGGCCCAGGACCGCATCATAAGCACATGGCGGTCCCTCTTGAAGGGGGATCGGCTGAGCGACGCACAGAAGGAGGATGTGCAGGAAACGCTCTCTTGCGAAAGGACCCGTGATGCGGTTCGGGACACGGGTGATGAAGCGGCGCTCCAACAGGCCGAACGCGAACTCTACGGGGCCGTGGACAACGCCTTGATCCACGAATTGGAACGGAACATCGCACATATCCGGGATACCGCCTTCTTCCCACCGGTCCATATGGTGGCGATCGCGCACTTGGGCTACAATGGCATGACCGGCCATGCGCCTGCTCTGGATGACGGTGGGGGTTTGGTGAATATGCTCGCCGGCAAGATCTACAACATGCGCCTGAGCAATGACCCCAGCTACATCAAGCAATGGAGCCGGTTGTACTTCAGCGTGCCCGGAGTGAACAAGTACGGCGTGACCATGATCAAAGGTCTTTCCGAACCGGTGCATGGGCGGCGGATCCTGATCGATCTGAAACACAGCGACCTGATGACGCGCCATTATTTCTACGACAGCATCATGCCCTCGGGTCTGCCCCCTATCTGTTCGCACTGTGGGGTGACCGGAATGAGCGAACGCTACTGGAGCCCGTTCAACAACGAGTACAACCTGTTGAAGGACCCGCTGGTACGCACCTACTACCCGTTCGGGATCAATTTGTACGATGAGGAGATCCTGCTCATCCATGAGAAGAACGGGATCATCGGGCTGCCCATGGAGGAACGTTTGCTCGGCGGTTACATCAAAAGACGCATGCCGTGGAACATGTTCATCTCCGCGACGGGGAAGTACAAGTTGGAACGCACGGGCGACAAAACACGGCGATGGAAGCACAGCCGACGGTTGTTCCGCTGGCTCTGGAAGTCGGAGGCCCACGAACGACAATGGGGGATCGATGGGGAAGAGATCACCGAAGCGAAGCGGCTTCTCCGACAGGCCATGGACTCCTCCAAGATGGCCGCGCCAGGCGCTAGTGGAACGCAGTTGTTGAAGATCGCCACGAAGGATTTCATCAGCGTGGCGCCCTTCATCCAGAACCTCTTCTACATCCTGGACAAGATACTGGGCGATGGGCCCATACCGCCCGGCGAGCAGGGCGTGCTCACCCTTCGAAGAGCATGGAGCCGGGTATGCATCGGCAGCGACATGGATGGCTTGATCGACCCCATCGATCTCTTGCCCACGGCAGGCGAATACCCGTTGCTGCGCGATCGCTTGGAACAGTACATCCCCCTGTTCCTCTACTTCCGAAAATGGGAGCGACCACCATTGATCGACCGGCCCGCCGATGAGCCGTTCCGCGCATTGGAGGACTATTGCCCGGATGGCTTTCCGCTCGATAGCGCATTGAACGGTCTGTTCTATGAGAACCTGAAGGATTTCACGATCCGCAACACCCAAGCCACCCCTTCGCCATGCGAATAACATCCCTGCTCCTCGCGCTCTTCATAGGGATCTGCTGTTCGGCGCAGCCGCCGTCGGCTTTACAAACCCGGCGCGCGACCTCCTCCGGTTCGTATCCGGTGTATCTGTGCCTGGGTGGCAGCGCCGTGAACGGAGGGATCCGCGAGTTCAGCCGCATCGCCTCGACCGATCCATTGCCTGCTCTGTTCAAAAGGGCCGGGGGAACCATCTCACCGTTCGGCTTCAACGTCAAGCTCGGTTTCATCCTCTCCCGCGGGAGACCCTTCAGGTACATCGCCTTTCCGAACTTCATCTTCGAGGCCGACTTCAATAACTATGTGACCGACCTCAAAGCCCGGGACCTCGGTACGCTGATCATGCACTACTCGTCGGCATCCGTGCGTGCCGGCGTGCGGTACAATCTGTTCTATCCGTTCGTCTTCCAGTTCTCGCTGGGGCCCATCGTACACCAGAACACGGGCATGTTCCTGAACCTGCCCGACGATCAGGAGGGTGGCGCCACCATCGAAGTGCCACAAACCTCGCTCTTCAAGGGCATGGAGTACCGTTTGCGGCTGAGCTTGGTGGATCCCGCAGGAACAGGTGGCGGGCTCGGGATCTACTTCGAAGCGCAATGGAGCGATCTGTTCCTGGAGTCGCTCACCGAATTGGAACCGTTGTACTCCGCGGTGGGGAGACCCACCTACTACACGCGGCCGAACCTGGACTACCGCGCGTTCAACTTCGGGCTCATCGTGCCGCTCGCACTACCGTTCCGGTGACCAGGTTGCCCCATACAACGGCGATGCGCTACCTCCTGCACTTCGCTATCGCGTTGCAGTTCGCGGTCGCGGCTCCGCAGCTCTTTGCACAAAAGGCTCCCCCACTGCGCGCACTTCCTCCGTGCGACTCCATTTCGTTGCGCTGTCCCAAGCCCGTTCCTCCGGCGGATATCGCGCTGTACTTCCAACACCGTCGCAGCGCAGCGGCGTTCTACCAGAGCATGCAAGTGCTCTCCGAGCCGAGCACGGTCTCCACCGGCTTCTTCAATTGGGGGCGCGGACGCGGCCGGTGGAACCCGCTGGATAACACCATCAATGCCGATCCGGACCGCGACCGCATCCCCTACGTCCTGAACGCCGATATCCAGCCGCGCGTGCCCTTGGGCAAACGCTGGACGCTCGGCGCACGCAAATACAAGAACCCCGTCCTGCTGAACGTCCACTTCGTTCCCTGGTTCAAGGTGCGCATTCTGGCCAACGATGAGGACCGCGCGGATAGCAGCCTTCCGGTGCGCACGCCGAGCTATATGCCGGGGTTCGAAGCCTTCTTCGCCATGGCCAACTGGTGGAGACCCGAAGCCATCACCCGCACCTACCTCAGCCTCGTGGGATACCACCACAGCAACGGGCAGGATGGCACCGGTGGGGAATTCGTGAACGGATACTTCAACACCTACAACGGTGATTTCAGCGACGACTTCGTGGTGCAGGGCCATGTGGGCCGCTTCTGGCGGACGCGGGCGGATACCGAGAAACCAGCGAAGCTCAGCGGCATTGAACGCACCCGGCGACTTCCGGGATCTTACCGCATCACGCATTTGAAGGCGGGTCTTAGCATCCATCCTTCCATGACCGATACGGTGATGCCGTTCTATGGCAACGTGCGCGGCCAGCTCGTATTCACCCGCATTACCGGCCCCTACACGCAGGATGTGCAGCGCGACCGCGAGCACGCTTGTTACCATAGCGATGATGTGCTCGCACCCCAGGAACGTTTGCGGTTCGAGGCGCGCATGTCGATGATCCTGGATCCGCCGAACGCCTACCAACGTGGCCCCTATGAACAGCCCCGGCCGATCGCCTGGAGCGACCTCAGCAAGCGCATGAACCTCTACGGCACCCTGTTCTACCACTTGCCCAGGGTACCCACCGCGCTGTTCGCCCAGGCCGGTTACTACGGCAGCGATCCGTACAACGCCTACTTCCAGGAGAGCCTGTTCTTCTGGCGCATCGGGCTGGCGATGGGCGTGTTCGTGGATGGCGATCCGGAGGCGCAGTGATCACATGAGCACGAACTGGTAACCACGGATCGACACGGATGAACGCGGAAGGCCGCTGCCGTCCATCCCAGCATGAACGTCCGTCCGCGATGATCCGCGGTGGAACGGGTGTTGTGAAAGAGGTTCAGTACTTCACAACCCGCTGCGCACCCCACGGCGCACCTTGCTCAAAGCGCAGGGTATAGATCCCCGGTGCCAGATCGCTCAGGTCGATGCTTCCACCGATGGCCCGTAGCTGCTTCACCAACCGCCCTTGCGCGTTGTGGATGGACACCGCGACGGTGCCGTTCGTCCGGTCCGTTAGTTGCACGATGCCGCTCGTGGGGTTCGGGTAAAAGCCTTGTTCCGCCATGCTCAGATCCGGCACATCGGTAGCGCAATACACGCTCACACCGGCGAAGCCCCAACCCGCACCGGCGGCACTCGCCACGGTGATCGAGCTCACACCCAACACGTTCAGGATCACATCCTGATAGGAGTAGTTGCCTTCCACGTTGGTATTGGCACCCACCACGTTCCCGCTAATGAATTCCACCCCATCGGGTCCCGGGGATTGGCCGCACACCACTTTGGGATCGTATTGAGCGGACTGCGCATCGAGCGGATATGCGCTGCCGTTCACCATCACCGAGGCGACGTCATCATCGTTCATGCCCCACACGCGGAACGCGGGGAAGTCCACCGGTTGGGCGAAGGTGGCGGTAACGTCCATGCCACTGCCGCTCATCCAATAGGTAGGGTCGATGGGAATGCACCCGTAGCTGGCGAACGCACCGCCGTTGAAGGTGAAGGTGACCGTGTCCGTGTTGGGCGAATCCGCCCGGATGAAATGGCAGGGCTCCTGGGCGATGGCCTCCAAACTGAACAATACGCCGCACACCGCGGCATGGCGGACCCGTAGCAAATGCTTCATGGTGAAGGTGGAATTACAGGCCGAGCTTTCCGCTGAGGTACTTGTGCACCTTGCCTACGCGCTCCACCTGCCCTTTGGCGGCGAAGCGTTCGTAGAAACCATCGTCGCGGAACTCGCGCCCTAGATCGGCCCACGCACCGCTGAGGCGTTGTGTCCAGCGCGCTTCGCGCGTGCTCTCGTCGCCACGTTCACGCGCGTTCAGATCGGCGCACACGCGGATCAGTGCCTTGAGCGTAACGGGCTTGGTGACGTGGTACTTGGGATCGCCCCAGGTGTTCCCGAAGGCGGCCTTGGCGGCTTTGAAGAACTCCTGCAGGATGCGGTAGCGTTTCTCCACGGCGGCGGCGTTCACCTTCTCGCTCTTGTCGAACGAGCGCAGGATCCAGCGGTGTACCTCGTTGAAGAGCTCCGCCTGCATGATCCACTTCTCCTGCTTGCTGCGGTTGCCCAAGCGGTTGATGCGATAACGCAGTGGGCTGTCCGGCTCGTTGTACATGCGCTCGATCACCTTCGCGGCGAGGCGCTTGTCGGGCTTCTCCCAGCTCACGCGTTCGTACAGATCGATCAGGTGGCTCTTGTTGATGCGCGTGGGCGTGCTGTTGATGATCACGAACATCTCCGCCGCGAAGTCCTCGCTCTCGCCATCGAAAATGATGCAGGGTACGTGGATGCTCTTCGCCTCATCGGGGTGCGTGCGCAGATAGAACTCCAGCGCGGCCAGGCGGTGCTGCCCGTCGATGATGAGGTACTTCTCCTTCGGCTCCTTCAGGTCGCCCACGTTCTTCGTGTTGCCGATGGGCGAGAACTCCAGGATGTCGCTGCTGAAGAGCAGCACGGTGCCGGGGATCGGCGGTTGCGCCACGGCGGTCTCGTAGAAATTGCGGATCGCCTTGATCTTGCCTTGCGACATGGTGCGCTGGAAAGCGGCATCGCTGCGTTCGATCCGTTGGATGAAGGAGGCTACCTCATCGCCCTTCTCCGCTTCGTCCGGAGCGATCGACTTCTCGCCTTCGGCATAAAAGCGGCTGATGAAACGGACGCGGCGCAGGATGTCCTCGCACGGGTAGGAAACAAAGTAGAAGCGGGAGTCCTTCTGGCGGATCTGGGTGGCGATCATGCCTCGAAAGTAGCGAGGCCGGACATGCCGCGCACTTTTTCCGGTGCCAAGGATCCCCCATCCGCTTGTGCGTATCCCCCCTGGCCCCCAGCCCGGCACCACACCGGTCTACCTTTGTACCCCATGCGCCTTTCCCGACATACCCTTCTAGCGCTGGCTCTGGCCGGGGGTGTCGCCCAGGCGCAGGAGCACCCCTACCTGGCGTACTATGCCCTGACCGAACTGCCCGGCGCCATACGCGTGGAGTGGACCCTGCTCGGGGGCAGCACCTGCGATGGCCAGGAAGTGGAACGCTCCACGGATGGCGTCCACTTCAGCCGGGTACACCGGATCGACGGCCTGTGCGGCGACCCGGCCGTGGCCGTGCCTTTCCAGTGGGTGGACCCCGCCCCGCCGGAGCTCAGCACGGTGAGCTACCGCATCAAGTTGGGCTTCGAGGGGTACAGCTCGGTGCGGTCGGTGGACTTCCTGCAGCTGGTGAGCAGCGAACAGCGTTTTTTCCCTTCGCCCATGGGCGACGACGCTACCTTATTGCTGAACGTGCCGGGCAACGCCCCCATCGACCTGCGCGTGTTCGGGCCGGATGGCCGCCTGGTGCGCGCGTACACCGGGCTCCAGGGCCCGGCCCTGCGCATCACCCTGCCGGGTGCGGCCCCCGGTGCGTACAGCTATATGGCCGAAACCAACGGCCGCGCGTTCCAGGGGCGTTTCGTGAAAGAGTGAGGTGCCCGGCACGCGGCCGGGGCATTGTCGGCAACGGCCTGAAATTCACTACTTATTGGGATGGTACGGCCCTGTGGGCCAGGGTAATTTCACCACCTGACCCACCGCACCATGAGTACCTCCATACTTCCACGCATCGCCGCGAGCGCCCTGTGCCTTGGTGCGGTCCTTACCGGACTCCGGGGCCAGTTCGTGTACTTGCCGGACACCAACTTCAGGGCATGGATGAGCAACGTCGCTCCAGGTTCGGTGGATAGCAACGGCTACCTCGACACCACGCATGCCGCATTGAACATAGGCGGACACCTCCTGCACGTGGATTGGCCGAACAGCGACCTCACCGGAATAGAATACCTCCATGTGAGCGACGAACTGTACATCGAGTTCGTGGACACCACCGGAGCGGCCCCGTTGAGCGCCTGGCCCGCGGCGGTTTCCATGGGCCTCTACAACCTGCCGTGGTCCACCCTTCCGGCGCTACCGCCCGGGTTGCTGAGCCTCGGCTTCGAGCACTGCATGGCGCTCACTGCCTTGCCCACCTTGCCCGCCGGGCTCGCCGCGCTCGCACTGATCGAAACGCCCGCCTTGGCCGCGCTGCCCGTA
This sequence comes from Flavobacteriales bacterium, assembly GCA_016703105.1. GTDB lineage: Bacteria > Bacteroidota > Bacteroidia > Flavobacteriales_F > PHOS-HE28 > PHOS-HE28. The sequence continues at coordinate 276,112 of JADJCS010000020.1, read as the reverse complement.
CTTCCGAATTCTCTTGTCATGCTTCGCGTGATGTTCGATCCGCTCCTATCCTCCTTGCCTGCTTTGCCGGGCGCGTTGGAGATCCTGGCGTTGATCGATCTGCCCGCCTTGGGGCCACTGCCGGTGCTGCCCACGGGCTTGCTCCGGTTGGACCTGGACCGCTTGCCGCTGCTCACCACGCTCCAGCCGCTTCCACCGGGGCTGGAGGTCCTGAGGATATCCGATGCTCCCTCGTTGACCGGCGCGATCACTGTTCCCGCCTTGGTGCATACCCTCGTTCTTTCCCGCTTGCCGCAGACCGCTGCGATCGTGAACGGATCACCGGTGGAAGAGCTCGTGCTCGATTCTCTGTTGAGCGTCGATCTGTCCGGGCTGGTGGAGTACTCCTACAATACCACTACGCTCCGGTATCTGCCCAACCTCACCACGGTCCCGGTGTTGGGCCCGGACACGGTGCAGACCTTCATCGTGGATGGACTTCCACTTTCCGCACCACCCCAACTCCCCGTTGCCCACTACTTGCGTTTGGCGAATATGCCGACCATTACCACACTGCCGCCCTGGCCTGTGGACCCTTACAATTGCGCGCACTTGACGCTCGATGGGATGGACGGCATCACCCAGCTGCCGAGCCTGCCGCTGGCGTGCATCGGTTTGCGGTTGAAAGACCTCCCCAACCTGTATTGCCTGCCACCGCTGCCCAACAACCTGGTGGATCTGTTCATTGAAGGGTCCACGCCGATCACCTGCCTGCCGAACGATTTCGACAACAACCCCGGCCTGCTCCCCATGTGCGGCGTGCTCGACTCCTGCGACCACCTGAGCACGGCCATTACCGGCCGGATCTTCTGGGACCAGAACACCAACGGCACCTACGATGCGGGGGATATGCCCTTCCCCTTCGCCACCGTATGGTCCACGCCGGGCACCTTCGGCACCGGACCGGACAGCACCGGCATGTATTGGATGGGCCCGGTGCCCGGGAACTATACCGTGCAGGCCCAGTGGGCGAACCCCTATGTGACCGCGGTGAACCCCACGGTGCATACAGGGAACATCCCCACTATTAATGCGGTGGACAGCTTGAACGACTTCGCGTTCCACATCACCCCCGGGATCCAGGATCTGGTGGTGGATGTGACCCCGAACGTTGCTGTGCCCGGTTTCATGAGCAACGTGTGGATCAACGTGACGAACATGGGGACCACCAGCGTGTCCGGCTCCGTGGTGTTCGACTTCGGCACCGTGCAAACTTGGGCGGGCAGCACCCCTCCGCCCGATGTGCTCACCATCGATCAGGCCATCTGGAATTTCAGCAACCTGGCCATGGCCGATGCGCTTGCCATGCACGTAACACTGCACACGGACAGCACGGTGGCTTTGGGCACGCCCTATACCTGGACGGCCACCGCCGATCCCGTGGCCACCGACCAAACGCCACTGGACAACCAACGGACCGTGAACGACTCCGTGGTGGCCGGCTTCGACCCCAACGACAAACACGTGCTGCCCACCGAGCTCACACCTGCCCAAGTGATCGCTGGCGAGCGCGTTACCTACACCATCCGCTTCCAGAACACGGGCACCTACCTGGCCCAGCGCGTGGTGCTCATGGACACCCTGAGCGGCCTTCTGGAATGGAACAGCATGGTGCCCGTTGCCGCCAGCCACGAGCACACCTGGTACATCCACAACGGTGTGCTGCACGTGGTGTTCGACCACATCATGCTCCCGGACAGCACCACCAACGAACCGGGCAGCCACGGCTTCTTCAAATTCAGCATGCGGCCGGTGAGCACCTTGATCCTCGGCGACGCGGTGGAGAACACGGCCAACATCTATTTCGACTTCAACCAACCCGTGATCACCAACGCAGCGGTCTTCAGCGTGAGCAACACCGTGGGCATAGCGGAGGAAGATGCGGGCCTGCCCCAGCTCTATCCCAACCCCGCCACCGACCAACTCACCGTGCTGCTGCCACCCCCTACCACGGCCACCGTGGTGGAAGTGCTGGACGCACTGGGCCGCGTGGTGCGCACCGCCGTGCCGGTCGGGCCAAGCGCGCAGATGGATGTGGCCGCATTGCCCGCGGGGGTCTACCAGGTGCGCGTAGCCGGGCAAGTGGTGGCCTTCATCAAGCTGTGAAGGGCGTCGTGTACCACCTACCGAACGCACATACGCTCTACGCGCGGGATCAAAACGGCCGACCCAAGGCCTTGCGCTCGGGGGCCTTCGCGGGAGAAAGCGAATTGCGCGGGCCATTCGAGGAACCGGTGGCTTAGCGATCATTAACAACGAAAGTGCCCCGGCTTGGCACGGGATCGGCTAGCTTTCGGCCACAAACAAGATCACCGAACCATGCGCATCCTCCTTACCGCCCTTGCCGCTGTCGCCTTTCTGGCCAGTGCCAGTGCCCAAAGCACCACCCTTGTAAAGGCCGCCCCCGCTGCGGAGAAAGTGTCCGCCACGGCCGATGCTCCCCAACCCACCAAGGCCGATGCCGTGAAGATCGAAGGCGCTGCTGCGGGCAAAGCCTGCTGCGCCGGCAAGAAAACCGCCGATGCGGCCTGCTGTGCCGGTAAGGACGGTGCGAAAGCCCATGCCGGTTGCGAAGGCAAGGATGGCGCAAAAGCCCATGCGGGCTGCGAAGGCCATGGCCACGCCCACGCTGCCACCAAGGCCGAGCCTGTTGGCGCCGGTGGTGTAGCCCCCGCCGAGACCAAGTAGTTGAACAGAGCATATCCAACAAAGAAGGCCCCGCGATGCGGGGCCTTCTTCATTTGCGGCGGGAATGGCGCTTATGGATGCGCGTAGATCATTTGCGGCCTGTACACCGGCCGCCGGGGTTCCGAGGCGATGCTGTCCTGGAGGAAGGCCCCCGCCTCCGAGATCGCGAACCACTGACCTGTTGTAAGACCATCTTTTCACAGCGGTCCGGAGCGCAGATCTGAAAGCGAACATCCGCGCCAGCGGGTGTGCTCGATGACAGGGGGAGGAACGCACCGACCTGAAACAATGGCAGGCGGAGGGATCGCGAACGCGAACGGAGGGACCGCAAAGGCGGGTGGAGGCGGCGCAAATGCGTTCGATCGCTTTGCGGAAGGGTTCGACGAAGCCGCAGAGGCGGGCGGCGAGAATGAAAACGGCGTTGTTGCCCTCGCGAAGGGCGACGTTCGGATCGCGAAGCCGTTCAGAGCGGGTGCGAACGTCGTTGTCGCACTTGCGAACGGGATAGTGCGAGACGCGAAGCGGTTCCGCTGCTTCGCAGAGGCGACCTGCTGCTGAACATAGGCGTGCTACACGGAAATATTGACAGGCCGCGCTTGTACATAGGCCGTCTACGATCGAACCGAGGGAGTCGGCGGCTTTGCAGAGGCTGTGCGTTGCCGTGCAGAGGGGACCTGCACGCGCACATTGGCGGTACGGAACGCCGCAGAGGCCGAAGGTGAACGGGCAGAAGGGACCTGCAGAGGTGCCGAGGCGACAGGCCGCATCGCAGCGGTGTTCGGCACCTTCACAGAAGCCATCGGACACCGCACAGACGCTGCGTACCGGACGTGCGCTCCCGTTCGCACGCGAACAACTGACAATGGAATAAACCGCATCTTCGCCGCGCTCCGTGTTTATCCATCACCAGTTCCTGGTACTGGTATTCACTTGATCCATCTGGCCTTCGCAGGTGGGAAATGACCGGCGTGCGCAAGCGCCGGGGCGAACGTTCCGTCACACGACGGGCGCCGATCCTGGCATTTCCAGACGCGCTTGCAAAATCCATTGCTGTACAATATCATTCCTATGATATGTGCAAATTATGGCATATCCATTTGTAAAACGCATATGTGTGAACACATTATGAACAGGGGTAAGGTAGATCGGATGGAACATGTCCACCCTGGAGCCGCGTTGAAGTAGCCAGCGGCGCAAGCCAAAACACAAACCACTAAAAGACAGATACGATGGACAAGAGACAAGAGAACCAGATGACGATGTTCTACGCCACGCAGAGGACGTTGACGTTGAACCAAAGTGTGTGGACGGCGAAACCCGCAGTAGCGGCCGCCGCCCAAGAGCTCGACACGAACATAGTTGCCGTGGAGGGTTGCATTGAACGCCAAGTGATCGATATCCGTGGTTTCGCGCGGGTGAAGGAGGAGTGCGAGACCGCGATGTTGAACCAGACGATCTTGGTGGCCGGGGGCGTACGTGCTTACGCGACCGTGATCGGGGACAGTGTGTTGTTAGGCAAGATGGACGTGAGCCGTGGCAGCTTGCTGCGTCACCGCGATTCGGTGATAGCGCAGCACTGCCAGGGGATCCATACCGCTGCCAACGCGGTGGTGGCGAACCTGGCGGACTACAGCATATTGCCCGCCACGCTTACCGCCCTGCAAACCACGATCGACAAGTACGTGGCCGCCATTGTGGCGCCGCAGAACGCGATCGCACTGCGCAAGGGCGCGACCGCCGAACTGAGGACTTTGATGCGCGACACGAACAAGTTGCTGACGAAGCGACTTGACGCGCTGATGGAGCAGTTCGCTTTTTCGAACTCGGAGTTCTACCGCGATTACCAGAACGCCCGGATCGAGATCGATCTGGGGACGGGTAGCGGGGACGCTCCACAAACGCCTGTGCCGGTGGCTGCATAGGGCAAACCGCGCCGCTGCTAACGAGCCCTGGACTTTGGTGTCCGGGGTTCGTTGCTTTTGGGGGGTATATGGGGCACTGGTAAGGGGAAAGGGGTAAGTGAGTGGTGAGTCGGTGCTGGACCACACGGAGCGCTAACGGAACAAAAAGGTGGGCGGAGCCCATTGGTTGGTGGGCTGGTTGGTGGTTGGTGGTTGGTGGTTGGTGGTTGTTGGTTGTTGGTTGGTGGTTGTTGGTTGTTGGTGAATGCCTCCTTATCCAACGTGCTCGCGAGGATCAGCGCGGAGGGCGGAGCCCGAGGCGATGGCCGAAGCGATCTTTAATTGTGCGGGGGGCTGGCGCGTGGAAGACACGGATCCCAAGGATCGAAAAGGTGGGCGGAGCCCATTGGTCGGTTAAGTGGTTGGTGGTTGACAGTTGTTGGTGAATGCCTCCTTGGCCCTCACCCCCAGCCCCTCTCCCCCAGGTCAGGCCCGGGACAAGCCGGAGAGGGGAGCGCATTGGTGGCCTATTGGCCTCTTGGCCCTTGGCCACCCCACTACTGACAACTGGCAACGACCACCTGACCAGAGCCCCACCGACAACCGACAACCGACAACTGACATCTGACAACTGACACCTGACAACCGACCACCCGCCCCATACACTATCCCGCCAACCGTCCATCCCTGCGGACCCCGGGAAAAATACCCCCCCTGCCGTATGCGAGGGCTGCGGTACTTTGCTGGCGATGCACGCCCCAGACCGACTAGCGGGTATGGTGAAGTGCAGCGTATCCTAGCCAATAAGCCTGGCGCCGAACGACCTATGACCGATAAACCCGACACTGCCCAGCCCAACCCCGGGCCTGCCCCGGGCGCCGACCCGGGGTCAAGCCCGGGACCGCTCCAGCACAGCGACGCGGCCGCGTACACCCACATCGTGCTCGGCCTCGCTACCCGGTTCGCACCTTGCTGAAATAGCCTCACCCCGACCTTCACACCTGTGGAACTGCTCACCCCGAACTACCTGCCCGCTTACGAGAAGCGCCAGCGCCTCACGCTGGAGAAGCACTTGGCGCGTTTGGCCCGCAAGGGCGCGCGCGCAGGCGATGCCACGCGCTGGGCCACCCTAGCCGGGGCCGTGGCCAGCAGCCAGATCGAGGGCAGCCGCGTGACCGTGGATGAATTCGTGGAGGCCACGAGCAATGGCAAACGCCGCACCCGCGACGTGCAGGAGGTGGAGGACCTGGTGCGCGCATACGGCGATGCACAACGCACCGCGCTCACCAAGGCCAATTTGCTGAAGGCCCATGCCACGCTGGCATCAACCATTTACAGCAAGAAGGGCTGGACACCGGGTGCTTGGCGCACCGGTGCCGTGTACGTGGTGGGCAGCAACCTCCTGGGGCGCTACAAGATCTACGAAGGACCGCCCGCGGCCGATGTGCCCAAATTGATGGATCGACTGATGCGCGAAGTGAGCGTTCTGAACAAAGCCACCCTCACGCCCACCGAAGCCTTCTACTACGCCGCGCTCCTGCATCTGCAGTTCGTGAAGATCCACCCCTATAACGATGGCAACGGACGTGCGGGCCGCCTGCTGGAGAAGTGGTTCCTCGCCAAGCATGTGGGCCCCGCAGCTTGGCTCGTGAATAGCGAACTCTACTACCGCAACCACTTGCAGCAGTACTACGATGCCCTGCGCCGCTTGGGGCCCGACTGGTCGGACATTGACATGGACGAGTGCGTGCCCTTCCTGCTGCTATTGCCCAAAGGCCTCCGACAGAAATGAACCGCACCACGCATACCGGTAGCTGGAACGGTAATGCGCTGCCGCATCACTTTGCCGACGCCGGCAAAGTGATAACCGTTCACTAGAACATCGGACCATTTTGCCGCCTCCGGCAAAAAGGTCCCGCACTCCATTTTCTGATCGTCTCATCATCTCATTGTTCTGATCGGCACTCATGACCCCCACCCCGATACCGAACAGAAAGCCAAGGCCGCAAGAAAGCCGCCGAGGCCAACGAACCAGCAGCTCTGGAAAACGGCCGACAAGCTCCGCAAGAACATCGACGCCGCCGAGTACAAGCACATCGTGCTCGGCCTCGTCTTCCTCAAGTACATCAGCGATGCCTTCGTGGAGCTGTACGACAAGTTGGTGGCTGAGAAAGACTCCGGCGCCGACCCCGAGGACAAGGACGAGTACAAGGCCGAGAACGTCTTCTTCGTGCCGCCCGGCGCGCGGTGGAGCTTTCTGCAAAGCCACGCCAAGCAGCCCACCATCGGCAAAACGGTGGATGAGGCCATGGACGCCATCGAGCAGGAGAACCCCTCGCTGAAGGGCGTGCTGCCCAAGGTGTACGCCCGGCAGAACCTGGACCCCACCAGCCTCGGCGGCCTCATCGACCTCATCGGCAACATCGCCCTGGGCGATGCCAAGAGCCGCAGCGCCGATGTGCTGGGCCATGTGTTCGAGTACTTCCTGGGCGAGTTCGCGCTGGCCGAGGGCAAGAAGGGCGGCCAGTTCTACACCCCGCGCAGCGTGGTGGAACTGCTGGTGAAGATGCTGGAGCCTTACAAGGGCCGCGTGTTCGACCCCTGCTGCGGCAGCGGCGGCATGTTCGTGCAGAGCGAGAAGTTCGTCACCGAGCACCAGGGCAAGGTCAACGACATCAGCATCTACGGGCAGGAGAGCAACCAGACCACCTGGCGGCTGGCCAAGATGAACCTCGCCATCCGCGGCATGGACAGCTCGCAGGTGAAGTGGAACAGCGAGGGCTCCTTCCTCAACGATGCCCACAAGGACCTGAAGGCCGATTACATCATCGCCAACCCGCCCTTCAACGTGAGCGACTGGAGCGGCGAACCTCTTGCGCAACGATGGCCGCTGGCAGTACGGCGTGCCGCCGGAGGGCAACGCCAACTTCGGGTGGATGCAGCACTTCATCTACCACCTCAGCCCCAGCGGGCAGGCGGGCGTGGTGCTCAGCAAGGGCGCCCTCACCAGCAAGAGCAGCGGCGAAGGCGAGATCCGCAAGGCCATGGTGGAGGCCGGCCTCATCGACTGCATCGTGAACCTGCCGCCCAAGTTGTTCCTCAACACCCAGATCCCCGCCAGCCTCTGGTTCATGAGCCGCAACCGCGCCAACGGCAAGTTCCGCGACCGGCGCGATGCCATCCTCTTCATCGATGCGCGGCACATGGGGTTCTTGGTAGATAGAAAGACACGTGAGTTCAATGACGCCGACATAGCGACCATTACGGACACCTACCACAACTGGCGGAACCCCAAGGGCACCTATGCGGATGTGCCGGGCTTCTGCTGCGCCGCACCACTGAGCCGTGTGAAGGAGCTGGACTACGTGCTCACCCCCGGACGCTACGTGGGCTTGGCGGATGAAGAGGACGACTTTGTGTTCGCCGAGCGCTTTGCCAAGCTGCAAGCCGAATTCGTCGCGCAGCTGAAGGAAGAGGCCGAGCTGAACAGCGCCATCCTGAAGAACCTGAAAAGCGTGAAGGGCGATGAGTGAGTGGAAGGCTATGCGTTTAGGAAATGTCACGACCAAGATTGGTAGTGGTGCAACACCACGTGGTGGTTCAAATGCGTACATAAGTGAAGGCATTTCCCTCATTAGAAGCCAGAACATCTTGGACTTCAAGTTTTCCGAAGATGGGTTAGCTCACATCACTGAGGCCCAAGGAAACGAGCTCTCTAATGTCGTAGTGCAGGAGGGCGATGTGCTGTTGAACATTACTGGGGATAGTGTGGCTCGTTGCTGTCGAGCACCACAACATGTCCTGCCTGCCAGGGTCAATCAGCACGTTGCAATAATCCGCGCAGATGGCAGGCAGTTGATAAACGGCTACCTCTTCTATCAACTCATCTATCAGAAGCCCGAACTGCTCAGTATCGCGGAGATGGGTGCAACGCGTAAAGCAATCACGAAGGCCGCGATAGAGCAGTTTGAAGTTTGCGCCCCTGAACCAGACGAGCAACGCGCCATCGCCGCCGTACTGAGCAGCTTGGATGCCAAGATCGACCTGCTGCACCGGCAGAACAAGACGCTGGAGGCCATGGCCGAAACGCTGTTCAGGCAGTGGTTCGTGGAGGCGGCTGAGGAGGGGTGGCGTTGGGTGCAACTCAGCGAACACATTCGCGTGCATCGCGGCCTGAGCTACACCGGCGCAGGGCTGTGTGGCCCTGATGAAGGCGTGCCCATGCACAACCTGAACTCGGTCTACGAAGGCGGTGGTTACAAGTACGTGGGCATCAAGTATTACAAAGGCGAATACAGGGAGCGTCACGTCATCAAGCCCGGTGAGCTCATCATCACCAACACCGAGCAAGGCCACGACCAGTTGTTGATCGGCTGTCCGGCGATCATACCGCGTTCCTCGGCGAGGTAGGGGATCTTCTCGCAGCACGTGTACCGCATCGAGATGTTGAACCCACTGTTCACAGGCGTCTTCGTGAAGCATCTTGTGCTGACCTCCGCCGTGCGCGAACAGCTAACTGGTTCCACCAACGGCAGCACCGTGAACATGCTGCCTGCGGATGGTATTGAGATGGCGAAGTTCCAGTTGCCGCCTGATGACAAGATCAAGCGCTTCAACGAGTTCGCGCTGCCCTTGCAGGCGAAGCAGGAGACGAACCATGAACAGATCAAGAAACTGATCGCCCTCCGCGACACAATGCTGCCGAAGCTAATGAGCGGGGAGGTGAGGGTGAAGACAGAGTTTTAGCAACCTAAAAACACGAACATGAGCACGAATGAATTCACCAAGGAGGACCTCATCGATTGGCTGAGGAAGAACTCTGTCGACAACAAGGTATCAGTCCAGGATGTTGCGGATCTAGTGGCTGATGCCCGCTTCCCTCAAGATCTGGTTCAAAACGCTGTAAAGGAGTTGGCTGCTGAAAGAGATGATCGCAATCGACACAAAGAAGTGACGGACAAACTCAGTAGCGGGCTCGGTAGCTTAGAGGATTTGCGCAAGCGGACTGCGCAGATGAGGGGCTGACCTTGATGCTGCGGAAAAAGAGACTAGGCAGCTGGAGCACACACTGGCCCCCTTGTGGCGTGAGCTCGAAGAAATCCAAGGCCGCATGGCGGAGCGACAAGGGCGGCATTCGGGCAATGCTGGGAAGTGATACGTTCTTGACGATTATCCAATGAGTACCGGCGAACCCACCCCAGCAGACCTCTATACTGGTGATCTCGAATGGTTCGACACTGTTGGACTCGATTCGCCCATCGTAGCTGAGCGGGTCGCTTGCTTTTGGCAATATCCGCGAATTTTCGGGGAAGCAGCCAAGCGGGCGCAGGAGGCAAGCAACGTTGAAGAAGAGGGTGTGTATCGCTTCATACAGCTCCTACTTGGCATAAGCCCTTCCTTCGATGATCCAGCGCAGCCGTACGTTCCAAGCTATCGCGGCCCTGATGGTCGAAATGCTATCCCCTCCGACTTCACGGCCAAGGACCTGGAGGCGCTCGACCGAGTGCTGAGTAAGTCGAAGGACCCAGCGATCCGATCACGGCTACTCGACTACCGTTTTCTAAGCAAGAAGCCCATGGACTACAAAGCTGCACAAGCGAGTGTCGAGGAGGCGCTTCTGCATGTAGAGAAGGTGCTGCTACACGATAAGGCGTTTGAGGTGCCGCACATGCTTCGGCGCGCGCTTCAATTGGTGCGCGTGACGAATCAAGGCAGCAAGGATCTAGGAAAGCGAACTACAGAACTTGCCGAACGCGCGGTACGCGAACTAGGCCAACCACCTTTTGGGGCGCGGTTTATCCAGTGCCTTCGCTTGGTGCAGGAGTATGGTATTGGCAATGCACAGCAGTTCATTGCATTGGCCAAGGTTGCGGCCGAGCATCACAAGGCCGATCGCAGAGAGGACATCTTCAGGGATTACTGGATCATTGTTCTCGACTACGAGCAGCAACTTGGGATTCAAGAGAACCAGCAGAAGGCTCATGTGGAAATGGGCGAGTCATACCTGCGCCAGATCGAAATTCAGATCGCCCGTGGCGGACCGGTTAACAGTATCGCTGCCGAACACACGAAACGGGCGATCATAGCCTTTCAGCAAGGCGGTGTCGACCAATAACGATTGCGGAGCCTCTGGTTGAAGCTGCGGGAGTACGAGCTACACAGCGTAGACGAAATGGGCAGCGTATCTGTGCCCATGGATTCAACTGCTTCAGCGCATGCTGCAATGGAGTCGGTCAAGTGTGATTCCTTCCAAAGATGCGCTTACATCTGGCCTTCAACATTCAAGCGACACCTGTGCAGGACATCAAGGACCGCGTCCTTGCTCTTGCAAAGGAACATCCCCTCTTGGCGATACTTGATGTTGGGGTCGTCGATACTAAGGGTAGGAAAACCGTTCAGCAACGGGGGCTACTGAATCTGGAAGGGGAGAAATATGATACGGCTCTACGCCAGCGGATGATGGCACATGCAACAGTGTGGGTGTGGGGTCACCGGGCCATTTCGTACATCAATCCAGCGAGGACTCAAGTACTGACTGATTGGAATCCTTCCCTAGAAGACTTCATCCCGTTGGTCAGGCACAATCCATTCATTCCTCCTGGCCATGAATCCATCTTCCTTCGTGGTCTACATGCAGGTCTACATGGTAATCTGCTCGTCGCAGCTCACCTTCTCGTTCCGCAGCTTGAGAATTCCATCCGCTATCTGCTGACGATGCAGGGTGTGCCGGTAACTAAATTGGAATCGGACCTCACAGAGCCAAACAAGGGTGCCGGACCACTTCTTAGCCTGCCAGAGACCGTGGCCATTTTCGGTGAGGACGACCTCTTCGATATCCGCGGCGTGTTCTACGATGCTTCAGGATACAACTTGAGGCACCGCATCGCACACGGCATGATCACGGAAGGCGAGTGTGCAAGTGAACAAGGCCTCAATGCGTGGTGGATGATGCTACGCTGCTTAGGCCACAAATTCGCGACGATGTCCCCACCGGGGTCAGCATCAGTAGAGGGGGATGGAGCGGCTGGGGCGAATGAGAAGAAGCCGGGTGCGAGAGCAAGGAAGAAGGCGCCGCCCGCGAAACCTGTTAGTAAGAGAACATCAGTAAAGAAGCGGAAGTAGCTGATTGTAGCAACAGAGACACATGAAGATTTCCACCATACTCGAGAAGATCGATGAGAACCAGCTCTTCGTACCCGCCTTTCAGCGCGAGTACGTCTGGAAGCGTGATGATGCCAAACAGCTGATCGACTCCTGATCAAGGGGTACCCCACGGGCACTATGCTCACTTGGGAAACAGCGAATCCGCCGGAACTGAAAGGCCCCTACAAGTACGACCAGAAGCAAGGTGCCGTGCGGCTATTGCTGGATGGGCAACAGCGCATCACGACCTTGTATATGCTCATCAACGGGAGGTACCGCCGTATTACACGTTGCCGGAGATCATCAACGATACGCGCGGCCTGCATGTGAACGTGGAGACACTTGCTCTCCTACTACATGAAGACCTGCATGGAGAACAACCCATCGTGGCAGAACATCACGGATGTGTTCAAGGGCAAGGTGAGCGCCTTCGATCTGCAAGCGCTCTATGCTTCCGCAGGTCGCTCGTTGGGCATGGACGAGCTGAAGAAGCTGAACGACAACATAGCGGCCATTACCCGGATACGCGATCGGGACTTCCCTGAGCAGACCATACCGGTCAAGGCCAATATCCGCGAAGCCATCGGACATCTTCTACAAAGGTGAATGCCAGCGGTGTGGCTCTTACCGATGCGGAACTGGCGCTGGCGCAGATCTCCGGTTATTGGCCACAGGCCAGGGACCTGTTCAAGGCCAAGCTAACCGAGTTGGAGAAGAACGGCTTCGTCCTGAAACTGGACTTCGTGGTCTACGTGCTGTTGGGCTGCCTGCACCACATGGGCTCGGATATGCGGAAGCTCCACGATGCCTCGAACAACGACAAGCTGCGGGAGGCATGGGATCGGCTGGACAAGCAGGTGCTGGACTACGTAGCGAACCTGATGCGCACCAACGCCTATGTGTACCATACTGCGGAGATCAACTCCCCCTACGCCCTCGTTCCCATTATCGTGTATTGCTTCGACAAAAACGGCAAGCACCTTACCGATACGGAGATCCGGAAGATGGTTAAGTGGTTCTACTATTCGCAGATCCGCTATCGGTACGTCAGCCAGCTGCCTCAGAAACTGGACAAGGACCTGCGCACCGTGGCGGAATCCACAAACCCCTTCGATGCCTTGTTGCAGGACATCGCCGAAGAGCGTGAATTGAAGATCACCCTTCGGAGTTCGCCGGCCGTGCCATTCAGCATCCGCTGTTCAGCATGGTGCGCTGGTACCTGAAAAGCCGCGGTGCGGTCTGCTTCCACCACCGGGATGAGCATCCGCCAGAACATGGGTAAGAAGTACCAGTTGGAATTGGACCACATATTCCCATACTCAAAGCTCAAGAAACTCGGGTACGGCATGGGCAACCGGGTGAAGTACGCGCTGGCGCAGGAGTTCACGAACCGCGCCATCCTGACCCAAGTGGCTAACCGACGTAAGTCAGCGACCTTGGCAGAGGACTACTTGGCCGAAGTGAAGCAGCAGTTCCCCTAGGCTTTGGCACTGCAGTGCATACCGGAAGACACCGAACTGTGGAAGATCGACAACTATGAGCAGTTCCTTGAGGAACGCAGGAAGATGTTGGCCAGCCAGCTGAACTCTTTCCTGGAAAGATCACCGACACGGAAGAGACCGTGGCACCGGTATCCTTGAAGACCTGATCACTGAAGGCGAAAGTGATGAGTTGGAGTTCAAGTCCACCTTGCGTTGGGACCTGAAGGAAGGTACTGTGAACAAGAAGTTGGAAGAGGTGATCATGAAGACCGTTGCTGCCTTTGCCAACTCCCAAGGTGGCACGCTGCTCATCGGTGTGGATGACGCAGGAAAGGTGCTGGGCTTGGAAGCCGACTATCATTCCTTGGGCGGTGTGGATAGAGACAAGTTCGAGTTGCACTTACGCAACCTGCTCAACCAGCAATTCGGCACCGGCTTCGTGACCAGTAAGGTTTCCATCACCTTCCACGAGGTGGAAGAGAATGAGGTCTGTCAAGTGGATACGAAGCAAGCGAAGGAGCCTGTGATCGTTTCGGTGAAGGACAAGAATGGCCAATCAACTGAAAAGTTCTACGCCCGTAGCGGTAATTCATCGCAGGAGATCCCCTTGGGTGAAATGTCCGCCTATGTGAAGGAGCGCTTCCATTCCTGATCAGGATGACCGAAGACCAGATCGAACAGTTCGCCCTAGCGCGCTTGCGCGAGCTGGGCTATGCCTACCAGCACGGCCCCGGCATTGCGCACGATGGCGAGCACCCCGAGCGCGCGAGCTACGAGCAGGTGCTGCTGCTGGAGCGCCTGCGCGCGGCCGTGCGGCGCATCAACCCGCGCATACCGGCGGCGGCGCAGGAGGAAGCGGTGAAGCAGGTGGCGCGCATCGCCAGTCCGGAGCTGCTGGTGAACAACGAGGTCTTCCACCGCATGCTCACCGAAGGCGTGAAGGTGGACTACCAGCAGGACGGCAACACCCGCGGCGACCTGGTGTGGCTGGTGGACTTCGCCAACCCCGCCAACAACGACCTGCTGGTGGTGAACCAGTACACCGTGGTGGAGAACGGCAAGAACAAGCGGCCCGATGTGCTGCTGTTCGTGAACGGCCTGCCGCTGGTGCTGATGGAGCTGAAGAACGCCGCCGATGAGAAGGCGAGCATCCGCAGCGCCTACAAGCAGGTGGAGACCTACAAGGAGACCATCCCCGGCCTGTTCACCTACAACTGCGTGGTGGTGATCAGCGATGGCCTGGAGGCCAAGGCCGGCACGGTGAGCAGCGGCTTCAGCCGCTACATGAGCTGGAAGACCAGCGATGGCAAAGTGGAGGCCTCGCCGCTGGTCGGTCAGCTGGAAACGCTGATCGTGGGCATGCTCAACAAGGAGACCCTGCTCGATCTGGTGCGCCACTTCATCGTGTTCGAGCGCAGCAAGAAGGAGGACCCGAAGACGGGCGTCAACACCATTACCACGGTAAAGAAGATCGCCGCCTACCACCAGTACTACGCGGTGAACCGGGCCGTGGCGTCAACACTTCGCGCAACCGGGCATAAGGCAGCGCCCACGACGACAACTGGCGACGTGCCGTTGATGGTTGAATCGCCAGAGAGCTATGGAGTGCCCGGCGTGAGCAAACAAGCCGCAGGCGACCGCAAAGGCGGTGTGGTGTGGCACACGCAGGGCAGCGGCAAGAGCCTGAGCATGGTGTTCTATACCGGCAAGGTGGTGCTGGCCCTGGACAACCCCACCATCGTCGTCATCACCGACCGCAACGACCTGGACGACCAGCTCTTCGACACGTTCGCGGCGTCGTGCAACTGCTGCGGCAGGAACCCGTGCAGGCCGAGGACCGCGACCACTTGAAGGAATTGCTGAAGGTGGCGAGCGGCGGCGTGGTGTTCACCACCATCCAAAAGTTCCAGCCCGAAGAGGGCAACGTGTACGACGAGCTGAGCCCCCGCCAGAACATCGTGGTGATCGCCGACGAAGCGCACCGCACGCAATACGGCTTCAAGGCCCGCAACGTGGATGTGAAGGACGAAGCGGGTGAAGTGGTGGGCAGCAAGATCGTGTACGGCTTCGCCAAGTACCTGCGCGATGCGCTGCCCAACGCCACCTACCTGGGCTTCACCGGCACGCCCATCGAGAGCACCGATGTGAACACCCCGGCGGTCTTCGGCAACTACGTGGACGTGTACGACATCGCACAGGCCGTGGAGGACGGCGCCACGGTGCGCATCTACTACGAGAGCCGCCTGGCCAAGGTGAACCTGAGCGAAGAAGGCAAGCAGCTGATCAAGGACCTGGACGATGAGCTGGGCAAGGAGGAACTCACTGACACGCAGAAGGCCAAGGCCAAGTGGACCCAGCTGGAGGCGCTGATCGGTAGCGAGAACCGGATCAAGAACGTGGCCCGCGACATCGTGACGCACTTCGAGCTGCGGCAGGAGGTCTTCGAAGGCAAGGGCATGATCGTGGCCATGAGCCGCCGCATTGCTGCGGAACTCTACGCGGCCATCGTGGCCCTGCGTCCGGATTGGCACGACAACGACCTGAGCAAAGGCAAGATCAAGGTGGTGATGACGGCCGCCTCATCGGACGGTCCGGCGATGAGCAAGCACCACAGCACCAAGGAGCAGCGCCGCGCACTGGCCGAGCGCATGAAGGACCCGAAGGATCCCTTGCAACTGGTGATCGTGCGCGACATGTGGCTCACCGGCTTCGATGCGCCCAGCATGCACACGCTCTACATCGACAAGCCGATGAAGGGCCACAACCTGATGCAGGCCATCGCCCGCGTGAACCGCGTGTTCCATGACAAGCCCGGCGGCCTGGTGGTGGACTACCTCGGCATCGCCGCCGACCTGAAGAAGGCGCTCAGTTTCTATTCCGATGCAGGTGGCAAGGGTGATCCGGCCATTGCGCAAGAGCAAGCGGTGACGCTGATGCTGGAGAAGCTGGAAGTGGTCGCCAACATGTATAACGGCTTCCCCTACGAAGAGTATTTCCAAGCGGACACGGCGAAGAAGCTCTCCCTGATCCTCGCGGCCGAGGAACATGTGCTCGGTCTGGAGGACGGCAAGCGGCGTTACATCAACGAGGTCACCGCGCTCAGCAAGACCTTCGCCATCGCCATCCCGCACGACCAGGCGATGGATGTGAAGGACGAGGTCGGCTTCTTCCAAGCCGTGAAAGCCCGCCTCGTGAAGTTCGACGGCACCGGCAGCGGCCGCACCGATGAAGAGTTGGAGACCACCATCCGGCAGGTCATCGACCAGGCGCTGGTGAGCGAAAAGGTCATCGACGTCTACGACGCGGCGGGCATCAAGAAGCCGGACATCTCCGTGCTCAGCGAGGAGTTCCTGCTGGAGCTGAAAGGCATGGCGCACAAGAACGTCGCCATCGAGGTGCTCAAGAAGCTGCTGAACGACGAGATCAAGACCCGCGCCCGCACCAACATCGTGCAGAGCCGCAGCCTGATGGACATGCTGGAGGACAGCATCAAGCGCTACCACAACAAGATCCTCAGCGCCGCCGAAGTGATCGAGGAGCTGGATCAAGGTGAGCAAGGAGATCGCCGGCGACAAGCAGGCCGCCGACATGGGCCTCAGCGAATACGAGTACGCCTTCTACACCGCTGTGGCCAACAACGACAGCGCCAAGGAGCTGATGCAACAGGAGAAGCTCCGCGAACTGGCCGTGGTCCTCACCGAGCGCGTCCGCCAGAACGCCAGCATCGCCTGGACAATCAAGGAGAGCGTGAAGGCGAAGCTGAAGGTGATCGTGAAGCGGACCCTGCGGCACTTCGGCTATCCGCCGGATATGCAGAAGCTGGCCACGGACCTGGTGCTGAGGCAGGCGGAGATGTTGGCGGTGGAGTTCAGCGGGGGTTAGAATCATCCAACACCAAGATTATGGCCAATAGTACTAAGGCATTCGACAGATGGGCAACATCTATGAGCACGTCGTGGCCACCCAAGTTTTCAATAAGTACAATGACGAACTCAACAGGATGATTTGGGCTAATGATGCTGCTACAAGGAGAACATACGGCACCTTGAAGTCCGACAAAGCTCAGTGGGTGGATAAAGCATCGAAGCATTTGAAATTCGTGGTTGCGCCCGGTACCGAAGCATTCGACACACTGAAGAACTGGTCGGATTCCTACAATGCCTTCGACTTGTGGGTGAGATTGAACGCGCTGCTGGCAATGTCCTCGAATCTTGAGACCTACATAGCAACAGTAGTATCACTCGCGCTGGAATCGGACCCGGGGGTACTCTACTCATCATCTCACTCCTTCGATGGGGCCTCCATTCTAAAGAAAGGCGGTCGCAGGAACATCTATCATGATGATGTCATTGAATCGATAACGAAGGGCGTTTGGAACAAGAGGATGAGTGCTTACAAGCAAGTATTCGGAGTAGTGCCAGTTGGGTTTGATGCGCATATTGGCTCCTTGGAAAGGGTTAGGACCATCCGAAATAAAGTAGGCCATGCTTTCGGCCGAGAAATCAACGATTCACGAAACCATGAGGTCAAGAGCATAGCGGCCATGACGAGTTTGTCGCGGCAGACACTTCGGAAGTATCAGAATGTGATCTATCATGCGGTTAAGTCAATTGACCAGCACTTGTTGCAAAAGCACATCGGTGAGTATCAAAAGATCTTCTTCTACCATAAAATGAAAGAGACCTTGACGACAGTTCAACCCGTAAGCACAAAAGCCGCCTTGCTCAAGCAGCAGCTAGGCAAGTATGGCGATGCGTCGGGCAAGCTGTTTTGCCATGGGCTCGTGGAGTACTATGAAGCACTCTAGGTTGCCGAAGCCACTTTAGCAAAATGGAATACCTCTCCACCTCCAGCCTTGCCAACGAAATGGATATTCCCGGCAAGGGAACTCTTTGACAAGCTCCATGGCCTTGGCCTCATCACCCGCAATGGCGACAAGTGGGTGCTCACGACCATGGGTCGCAACAAAGGCGGCCAAACACGAACCAACCCCAAATTTGGTGAGTACATCGTGTGGCCGGAGGACATCGACTTCGAGGAGCGCAGCTCACGCGGCAAGTACCTGAACGCAACGGCCATCGGCAAGGAGTTCGGGATCTCACCGCATCGCATGAATCCCATCATGGCAGAGCTGGGTTGGTTGGAGAAGAACGTTTCGGGCTGGACGATCACCAAGCTGGGCCAGACCATAGGAGGCAGGCAGATGGAACATGAATCCGGTTCCACCTATGCCGTGGCCCGCCTCCATCCTTCAGAACAAGCGGCTGCTGGATGTCGTGCGGCCTTCTGTCGAACCCGTGAAGCCGGAACCGAACGGTACATCCTTGGCTGGCCCCGGCTTCCGAGAGAAGTTCGAAGCGAAGCTGCGCACGACCGATGGTCATTACGTGCGCAGCCGTTCCGAACTGGTCATTGACAATTGGCTATACACGTACGGCATCGTGCATGCCTATGAGCGCCAGTTGAACATCGCCGAAGAGTGTTATTGCGATTTCTACATTCCGCCAGTTGCAGGCCGGCAGGCCGTCTACATCGAATACTGGGGCATGGAGGACGACCCGAAGTATGCTGACCGCAAGAAGAAGAAGCTGGAGCTCTACCGCAAGAACGAGATCCCGCTTATCGAGCTCGCAGGCGACGACATCAACAACTTGGATGATGTACTGGCGCGGAAGCTGTTAAAGTATAATATCAAGGTGGGATGATCGGGGTCTCTGTTGTGCTTACCGTTTCTCGTACGGCGGGGCGTGCTTTTCCATAACCGCATGGAATTTCCTCCAGCTCATTTTACAGCCGTATTGTGTGCCCTTCGGGAACCAGACAATAGAGCCGATCGATATGGCCAGCGTGCCCAATAGTTCACCGTCCTCATAAACTTTGAACTGAGCGTCCGCTTTCCCTAGCGAGCGTTCCGGCAGTGAGAAACTCACAGCATGCTTTGCCATTGTTGGGCCAATTTGATCGAAGTATAACAAAGTCCTTCACGCCTAGGCTCGTTCATCTTCGTTTATCCTCATCCCCCATCTAAAAGCCGCTTGCCTCAAAGGGTTGTTTAAAGGACTCCCGCGTGCTGATCATCTCTGCCGCCCTTGCTTACCGAGCCAAGTTGCCGGGGCCAGAGGCAGGACTGGCAGTTCCAAGTGGAGTCGGATAGACGGGTTCACTCCTACCGTCTGAGGGCGTCGGATCTGTTAACTATCTTCGGTACGCATAACCACCAGCCTATGTCCTTTCGCTCCGCTTGCATTCTCTTGTTCGGTGCCCTGCCGTACGTTCTGAGTGCTCAGGGCTTGAATTGGAACGCTGAAGCATTTCAAAGGCGAGAGCGCATCCAACCCACACGGGACGACCTACCACCCAGCGCCTCGCTAAAGCGCTACGCACCTTATACCCACTACCAATATGGCTCGACCTGTGTCGCGTTTTCTCTGGCCACGGCGCGCACCATTCTCGAAGCCAAGGCCAAGGGCCTGACCGACAAGGACGCCATAAGCGCGAACAGTTTCTCGCCCTGGTTCATCTACTATCGGAACCGGCCCGTGGGCGATGTGGATTGTAGTAAAGGCCTCGACCCGGACAAGGCGATAGCGGATGTACTCAACAATGGCGTGCAGCAGCTGATGGAGGTCGAGTACGGGGAGTACTATCCGTTCACGGACAAGCTGCTCACGGATTATTACCCGCCCTCCTATAGCACCGACGTAAAGGAAGCGAGCGACTACAGGCTGGACGCCGCGTACCGCTTGGAATCGATTGATGACATACGCGTTGCGCTGGCGAACGGTATGCCGGTGATCATCGGCATGATGCCTCCGGACTCATTCACAGCACAGATCGGAAAGCCGCTTTGGGAGCCCCGCAGCGACGAGGAGCCCAAGCCGGAGAACGCGCACGCCCTGGTGGTGCTCGGGTACGACGACAGCAAGAACGGAGGGGCCATCGAAGTCCTGAATTCATGGGGAAAGGAATGGGGCCAAGGCGGCTACATCTGGATCCGATATGAGGATGCACTACGCTTCACCGCTGGCGCTTATGCTTTGGAAGCGGGCGGTGGCCAGCGGTTCAAGCAGGCACCGCAGGTAGGCGTCGAGTCTGCGACGATCCCCGCACAAGAGTCGGCACCTGAATGGAAGGGTGTCGGCGACTTCTCCTTTCAGTGCGGAAGTCCCGCCACCACGCAAGCACAGTTCAAGGCCCTGAAGCCCGGCCTCAACTCCAAGTAGCCCCGGCCATGGCTAGTGGCATCGGGCCGCGTTCGCACCTGCTGACCGTACTGCTGTTATCAGGCACCATCGTTCTGGGCCAAGGCGCCGTGCCGGACTCCTTCAAACGTGCCGTCGCGGCCGGTCACTACCGAGTCGCGCTCAAACTGGTCGCCGCGGATAAGGACACCACCGGCCTGTTGCCGGGTTACTTGGATGCCGAGACCAAAGCCGTCGTCAAGGAGGCAATGGGCGTAAGCGCGGCACCATGCGCCGCTACCATCCTCCGCGCCTTGTACGCGAGGACACTGCTCGACTACTCCTCACAGGAGAGCGGCACCACGCGTGCGGTCGCATCGCTCGCGGAGCACATACGCTCCCTTATTCAGTCGGCCGATCCCGCATGCCTTTCCTCGGTACAGGACTCTGTGCTCCTGGACCTGAACGCGAGCCCGCACTACACCGGCGTGCTCGCTGTGGAGTACATGGGCTTGTTCCCGGTGATACCTGGGTCCCAGGTCAACTCTTTCCTCGTGCGTAGTCGGTGGGTTTCGCCCCTCTTGGACAAGCACAACACGTTAGCCTCCACCGGAGCTGTGCGGGACCTGAGCGCGTTCTTTATCGAGGCCATCGCCATCACGGGCGCGATGCAATACGCCGCTACCCTGCGGGAATCGATGGGCACAGCCCTGGCGCATATCCCTACGGCCGCTGAGTATTTGCTCACAGCACAGAAGGTCTACGGCCGTGCACGCGCGAGCAAGCAACCGAAGATCGCCAGGTACATGAGCATGTACGCGCTCCCGTACGCCCTGCTCCTGAGCGACGAGGCCAACGCTAAGCAACTCATGACGGAGGAGAACTTGGCAGCCCATCTTCACGACCTGACCGAGAGCTTGGAGAACTACGCCCGCACTAGTTGGCCTCGTAGTATGAAATGGATGGTCGACTTGGAGCCGCTCTATTACTTGTCGGTGGCCAGTCTGTTTTCGCTCCCGCTTTCGCCTGAGCGTGCCCGGTCCGAGCGCCTTCACGCGGCGGAGATCATTGCCGGCTACACTGAGGGCTTTCGAAGCGCACTCGGCACATGCCCGTTCGCCCAGCTTAGCAGCAGGATCGATGGCGATATGGTCATCTACGGTTATGATACCGCCGAAGTATCCGGCAAGCTCATGGCGCTGTACCAAGAGGTTGACAGCTCCTATGTCCAGTGTGCACGCGTGCTGGACAGTGACTCGATCAATGCTACCTGGTCGCCATTTCAGACCGTGTTCAGCACCGCCTGTGCATTGAGCAAGTATGAGACCGTGGCAGCAATCATGGCCGAGGCCTCTGACCAACTCGTTCGGAACGACCACGACCAAGAGTTCAGCACGTCGTGGATGGACTTCATGGCCGACCAGTTCATGGGCTCCTTTCGGCCCGATACGGTGCAGAACAGCGCACAGGCGGCTCGGTGGCTGAACGCTTATGTGCGGAACCAGATCACCCTGTCCCGGACCTGGCCGGACCATCTAATTAGTGTGAGCGGGCAGCGCCTTGCGCTACGCCACCTGGCCGTTGCGGAAATGCTTGCGGTTATGAAGGGTGAAGATCGTTGTGGCGCCGTACGGCAGATGACATCGTTAGTAGAACGATACCAGTCCGCCTCCGACCTCGTCCCCTTTGCCAAGATGCTCAGTGCCGAATGCGTCGCGGATACCGCATCCCTTTTACAGTACGCGCGTGAGGTGACCGGCTTGACGACCACCGACGAGAACGCCGAAGTGAAATCGTTCTGCTACAGCATGGTCCAGGCATATGACCGGAAGCCGCAACCCCTCCCGTTCTACAATGACTACATCGCCCTGCACCGCATGTACTACGGCCCCTGCAGTGCTCTCTACATCGGCAGTATTTCAACCGCACTAGGCTGGTACAGCACAACCCATCCGCCCCGCGAGGCTCTGAACCAGATGAACGAGTGGTTCAATGCGCACTATAACCCAGACTGCCAGAAGACGATCGACTGGCTGGCACTGCACAACCAGGTGCGAGGGGTTCTGCTCAACCAACTTGAGCTGATCAAGATCCTTGACTTGGACATGAACGCCCGGTTCGCCGAACTCCGCCCTTCGGACTGCACCACTATCGGGCATTCCGAGGCGTATATCCACTGGCGAATAGCACACTATCAGGATTACTCGGAGGCCGAAGCGCGCGGCCGGGAGGCCTTGTCCGTCTTGGAACGGATGCATGCAGGTGGCGAGCGGGTATTTCTTGCCGCGAAGCCCATCGGCTTGCGGCACCAGTACTTATCGTTGAAACTACTTGCCTATACCACGATGTGTAGTGCGTTCTCCAACGTGCTGGACCCGCAACCGGATTCCTTGTGCCACTATACGGCATTGATGGCGAGCATCATTGGCAGTGTGCCAGAGATGCATCTCGACTTTGGCGAAGAACTGGAACGGCGGGAGGCGGAGTGCAGTGCGTTAAGAGGAAGTAACACTCAGCAGTTCACCGTTCTGCTCAACCACAGCGAAGCGGCAGCGTTAAGCGATAGGGATTTCAGCGCCTATGCGACCTGGTTCAACCAGGAGATGACGGATAGCGTGGTCTCGCTCCGCAAACGATTGGAGTTATCCGACTGGGACGGGTTGCTGCGCCGAATAGAGCACATCGATGCGGAGTATGCTTTCCTCTTAGGTGAGGCGAGAAGTCGCTTGGATGCCATGGCCTACATGGGCCTCCTTCAGGGCAGGGCAACTTGGGAGTTCCGTGCGGCCAATCGTGATCACTTGGTCACGCAGCTCGCATCCATGTATGAACGCTATCCCCAGTCGAATCGTAGCGGCTACAATGTCTTGGCTAATCTTTCGCCGAACCAACGAAGCGGCGTCATTTTTCGCGACAAGTACCAAAAGGAGTGGGGCGCCCTAGAGGCGTGCGATGCGTTGCCAGGGCTGGGCAACATCCTATTTGACGCAAGCCACTGGCGCACCCTCGACCCGCCGAAGGCGCGTGCTATGGTTCAGCAGGCCGTCGATTCCTTGGCGCGCTGTAGCATCGCGACTACGAATGAAGCGAAGGCTTGGCGCAATCTTGTAAGATTGTCCGTCCCGATTGCGATCGAGTATGACGCGGTTGGATCAATGGGTGCTTTTATCAAGTTGATGCGCGCTGGGCGGCCGGTACTTGAGGCCCACGGAGAGCTTGACAAGGGTGGAGCCGCCGGCGAAGAGTACACCCTTCTTCTGGATCTGCTTCAAACGGCACAGGAGCGATCCGTGCCGACCCGTGGCCTGGAGTCGGGGTTACTTGGCTACCTCCAACGAGTGGATCGCACAGGTGATATGGCGGCATCGCTTCTGGCTAGCAGAGCATACGCTGCATTGGTCACCCGCAACCCCCAAGCTCCTCCGTCGCCGAGGATTTTGAACCACATCCTAACACACCTCAGTGACGTCCTTTGGTATGACTACTTGGTACAGAATGAGCTGCTGCTCACCAGGGACCTGTCCTTTCAAATGAACACGTTCTGGTCCGTCGTAGAAACCGCCCTAATGAAGTGGGACCACCCGGGAAGCGACCTTGATACCTTGCTCAACATCATCCCAGAGGCTCTTGCGATCCAACTTCGGCTATATGCGGTCAATCCGCAGGAGCGGATCGGCTCTTTGGATTTTTGCCGCGAGGAATTGCTCGACAAATTGTGGGACGCGCACTGGGCACGGGACCCGTCTAAACGCCAGCGAGATAAAGAGTTCACAGCCCTATACCTCGCCACAAAGAGGGCATTTAAGGACGACCGCATCCACGACATGTTCGCCGACGGCGGTGCCCAAGAATCCATTGCGCGCTTCAACGCTATGTTGGACCAGACCGGAATTGCCGGCGGTCGCCGGTTCATGCGTGAAGAGGCGCTCACACGATACGCGGAGTTCGGGATCGAAGGACTGGTCGACCGGGCTAACTGCTTCATCAGGTATCCGGAAATATGGTCCTACTTCCCGACCCAAGCCTCCGTTGCTCTTTTCAACCGTAACGAGCTGTCTGATTCCTATCAAGCGGTCTATATGTCCGCGGATACGGTTGAGGTGGTGAATGTGGGGACCATCGCAGCGGTTGAGGCAGCGTGGAGAGAATGGTTAGCAGCCATGGAGAACGGGAACGACGCCCTCGCCGCCGAGAAAGCCCGCATTTTTTGGGACCCGATCGTACAGCGGACCGCCTCGGATGCGGGGGTGGAGCAGTTCGTCCTGGTTCCGGATGGCATCTACTACAATGTGAACCCGGCTGCACTGCCGATTGAAAGCACCGGTCGCGTGCGCGTCGATGTTGTCACAGATCTTTTCACCTACCTGCTGAAAAGCATCCCAACCAACACGATGGGTCCCGTCTACCTCTTTGGCGGGTTGGACTACGGCGGAGAGGCGCCGCGCACCTTTGCGCTCAGTGCATCCCTCCGGGCAGATAGAGGTTTGGAACACGGTCGTTGGATGGGTCTGCCTGGAACCAAGTGGGAGGTAGATGCCATTGAAGGAAAATTCACTAGGCAAGAAGATCTGGTCTTCAAAGGAACCGGTGACTCGGTATCGGTCACCACCTTGGAGAACATGGCGTTCCCCAGGCTGGTACACATTGCGACCCATGGCTTCGTGTATGAAGGCGAGGGCGGTGCGCACTCTGCGGGCCTAGTACTGTCGGGCGCGAACAATGAAACCGCCGAAGCGAACAGATCCTACCTCTATACCGAACGGATCCGAAATTTGGATCTGTTCGCTTGCGATGCGGTGATACTAAGTGCCTGCCGCACTGCGCGGTCAACAAGCGGCTCAGGTCAGGGCGAGATCATCAAGGCGTTCAAAGATGCGGGTACAGATAAGGTCATTGCCAGCTCATGGGCGGTACCGGACGAATGCACCGCCCTGCTTATGGACAAGTTCTATGACTATTACCTCCAAGGCGTGTCAGTCAGCCAAGCCCTCACAGAAGCGCAACGCAAAGTGGCAGAGCGGTATCCCGAGAAGCGTTATTGGGCGGCGTTCATGGTCTATGAGTAAACAGAGAAGCACATACAGGCATCGATGAAGGCCGTGATCGAAACTGGAAAGGTGTGCTTCTGCGTGGCGACTCCGTGAAGATCATCGAAAAGCAACTCCTCCCGAGTTCAAGGGCAAGGTCGACCTGATCCTCACCACCCCCCCGCTGGCGCGGAGTTAGGTGTGCATGAGGGAGTGCGGGGCAGGCCCCTGGGGAGGTGTGAATGGTTTTTCGCTTAGCTTTATGTACGGATCGAAAATGACACACCGCTTACTCCTGGCCCCGCTCCTGGCCGTTGCCACATGGTGCTACGGGCAGTGTACCACCACGCTACCCGCCGATGCCGTGATCGTGGACGATGCAAGCCCCCAATTCGTGGGTGGAAGCAACCTGAACTACTGGGTATGCCAGGATGCCTCCGAGACCATCTTCACCGGGGACAACAACCACATCTGGATCGAGGCTGGCGCCTATGTGAGCGCCGGTGGCGACTACAACACCATTTACTACCGGGGTCTCGTTGCCTTCGGTCTGATGGGTGATTTCAACACGTGCTACGCGGAGAACGATGGTCCTGTGCAGAACCTGGGCCAGAGCAATGCGGTGATCATCTGTGGTGCGGGGCAATTGGCCTACGCGTACGACAGCGTGCCGGCGAACGGCTGCGGTGTGGTGGGTGTAGCGGAAGAGGCACTTGCGGGGATCGGCGTGTATCCCAACCCCACCAGCGGGGAATTGACGATCGTGACGCATGCGGCCTACGCACAACAGCTGCGTATCACGGATCTCCATGGCCGGGAGCTCTTGCAGCGCTCGCTGGACCGATCCCCGCGTTCGTCCGTTGATGTAAGTGCCCTGGCCAGCGGCCTCTACATGGCGTGGGTGGTCACTTCGAACGGCGTGGTGCTTCGCCGGCCCTTCGTGAAGGACTGAGGCGCGCCATTGGCGCACGCGGACCACCGCAGGGCGCTGAACTTGCGCCAGCGTCCTTCGCTCGGGCACCGTAACTTGACGGACCAGGCCTGAGGAGGTTGGTGGCGTACCGTTTCGATAGGGAGCACGAACTGGACGAGAAGAAGCTCGTGTACGTATAGCCCGGGCGGACCTACCTTGGGTGCAAGCACCACGACTTGGCTGATGAGCTACCGCGTTCGCGTTTGGGACAACTACGAATACATGGACGAGTCCGCAGCCTATGACGAGGGCACTTACGCCTCCTACGCCGAGGCGCTAGAGGCTGCGAAGAAGGTGGTGCGAAAGTCGCTGGAGTGGCAATGGCAACCGGGGTTCACCGTGGACCAGTTGGTAACGCAGTACGTGATGTACGGGGAGGATCCGGGGATCATCTGCGATGGACCGAGCCCCGAGCCGCGTTTCTCCGCGCGGGACTATGCGAACGAACTCTATGAGGAGGTTTGCCGATCGATGGCCCTTGCGCATGAGCGGGGCGGCCCGCCCAAGTGATGGGCGCACACCTGGCACAAGACTTCCGCGTGCAAGGGCTCGTTCGGCGCAGGGCGCCTGCGCCAAACCGCTTCGGCGACGACTCGCAGGGCATGGCCTGGGTACGTCAGCCAATTATTGCTCCAGTTCCTCCATCCGCAGCAGGACCACGGGCGTGGTGATGACCATGTGCGGGTGTGCTCGCTCCAGTCCGCGCGCTAGGGCCTTGTCACCGGTCCACAGGCGGGCCCTAAGCTTTCGGGCCAGCGCCACGAAGGGCACGTCCTTGAGGTCCGTGGTGGCCAGCAGGCGCTCGGTGTCCAGGAGTAGGCGCGATGAAAGCGTGGCCTCGTCCACGAAGTGGATGTGGGCGGTGGTCTTGGCGATCACCTCGTCCAGCTCCGCAGTGGAGAGGCTGGTGAGGGTGCGCAACTTGGGGCGGTGTTTCAGCAACTCGGTGTGCAAGAAGGCGCAACTATGGAACTGGAAGTGGCGTTTGCCAGCGATCAGGACCCGCGCGATGCGGCTGTTGGAGTTGAGGACCGCGCTAAAGACGATGTTGGTATCGACGATAAGCTTCACTTGATGAGCCGCTTGCGGTTCGTCTTGTACCACGTGCGGTTCACATCGGCCGCCAATTGGTCCACCACCTTCTGCGGCACCTTGTAGCCCTGTACCAGCTCTTTGTAGCGCGCGTAGTCCAGGAATTCCTGCAAGTCATCGGCATCCACGCTGGCGGGCAGGCGGATGATGATCTCCTTGGCGGTGCGCTCGATGAACATGCCACGAAGATAATCGTACCCGCAGGCCTTGAACAACCCTGGCAGGGGGTGCCCCCCCACGCTGGCGCGGAGTTAGGCGTGCGTGCGGGAGTGCGGGGCGGGCCGTCCATCCGTGCCCATTCTCTGCTAACAGGTTCTTGGCCATGCCGATGCGAGCGCGGCCATACGCGCAGGGTGCCGAGGCGGAGACGCTAGGCGGGGGTAAATGAGATCCCGGAGCTGCACCATGAATTACAGCGTATCATCGCGCTCGAAGGCGGCTGATGCACGGTGATCAATGATAGGCCGATGATCGACCCACCCCGGAAACGCAGCGAGCACCGGACCTTCCCCGGTGAGAAGGAGATCACCCGTTTCGAGATGATGCGCATGTTCGACGGCGACGAAGCTTGGGTGCGCACCCTGGAGGAGACCATCTTCTGCACCTGCAATGCGCCGGTGAAGCGGCTCATCGCCTACAAGGTGTTCGTGAACGACCTGAACGACCTGGTGATGCGTGGGCTGTGCAGCGCGTGTAACACCATCGCCGCCCGCTATGTGGAGACCGGCGAGGACCCCGAGAAAGTAAAGCGGATAAAGGCGGTGCTGCGGGAGCGGAAGAAGAGCGCCACACGGACGTAGGTTATCTTTGGAACAAAGCGACAGGCATGGTACACGTGGTGACGAAACGCACGAGCAAGCAGCGGGCGAAGAGCATTCTGAAGAGTGCCGTGGAACGGTCGCGCAAGAAGAAGAGGGCGGATCTTTCCGACCTGCTCGGCAGCGCACCGCTGCACACCGACCCGGTGAAATTCCAACGGACCCTGCGCGATGAGGAATGAACGGGTGGCCATCGACACGAACATGCTGCTCCATATCCTTGGCGGCGACAAGGCGGCGCATGGCCCTACCGCCTGAAACTGC
Organism: Flavobacteriales bacterium; assembly: GCA_016703105.1. GTDB lineage: Bacteria > Bacteroidota > Bacteroidia > Flavobacteriales_F > PHOS-HE28 > PHOS-HE28. The sequence continues at coordinate 247,505 of JADJCS010000020.1, read as the reverse complement.
CCGATGCCGTGATCGCGGCCCCGGCTATGCACCTGGGCATCCCGTTGATCATAGCAGACAAGGTCTTCAGCAGGCTGAAGCCCGAGTGCGAGGTGGTGCTGTACGGCAAATGAGGCCCGAAGCCTTCTCCCCTGTCCATGGCCCCCCTCGATGACCTCCACCGCCATCGCCCACGTGGTCGACACACGTTCGATGGATGATGGCAAAGACCCTGACAGCGATGACCTCGACCGCGATCGTCAAGCACCGAACCGAACGCACATGACGAACACCAACGGACCGATGGGTACCTTCAAGCGCGTGGCGCTGCTCTACATGGCAGTGCTGACCACGGCCTCCGTACACGCGCAGTCGCCTTCCGTGTATGCGGTGGCGATGGAGTACGACCCGTTGCCGGGGTACCAGTATTTCTTCAGCCGGATCGATGCCGGCACCGGCACGGTGGCGCATGTGGCGGAGCTTCCTGTGGATGGCTTTTACATGGGCACTGCCTTCATGAACTACAACGGCAACTACATGTTCGTAGGCCGGGACAGTGCGGACCTCACATTCCACCTGTACGAAGTGGACACGCTCGGGATGGTGTTGAACGCCATACCGGCCACCAATTCCGCAGGCACCTCCACCAATTTGCTGTGCGTGTTCCAATCCAGGAAGTGCCCGTACTACTACGGCATCCGGTGGGATTCCGATCCGCTGCACGAGCTGGTGAAGATCGATCCGGTGATGGGCACGGCCACGGTGATGGCGAGCTTGCTGATGCCCAACCAACTGAGCCAGACCACCTACGCCATGGATGGCGAGGACCGGCTGTACTTCCTGGAGGCCAGCGGGCTCACCGGCTACAAGACCCTGTTCCGGGCGGATCCCGCCACGGGGGTGATCACCGCCACCGACAGCATGCCCTCGCCGGCGCACCTCTACAACCTCTTCTACGATTGCGAAGCGGACAAGGTCTTCGGTTTCTACAATAGCAACGGCGGCTTCAACGTGCAGGGGAGCGAGTGGGTGGAGATCGACCAGGCGGGAGCCATCATCCACACGGGCACCACCCTTACCGCCGGCGGCGATTTCTGGACCACGGCGTTCACCACCCTGGCCAACGGGAACTATGTACAGCGGAACACCGGTGTGAGCACGCTCCATCTGGACCCAGCGGACGTGGTGGGAGCCACCTTCGCGCCCACCCCCGGCCCGATCACGGCAGGTGACCACAAGCTCTACGCCGCGGTGCCCACGTCCTGTGGGTATACGTACGCCTGTTCGGAGGAGAACCAGGTGGCCGGCATCGGGGGTGAGGTCGGGGCCTGGCAACTTTTCCCGAACCCGGCGCTCGATCAGGTGACGGTGGTAACACCAGCAGTTGCCGTGGGCGGCATCTATCAACTTACCGACCTTGCCGGCCGCGTGGTAACCAGTGGCCGGATCCACGGACCGGCCACCGTGCTGGACGTGCGCCCCCTCGCCAGTGGTGCCTACCACCTGAGGATCTCGATCGGCGAGGTACACCGGACGATGAAGCTGGTGAAATAGGCGCACCGGGGTGACGGCCGGGACCCGGTGCTACGCACCCCCGGCTTCCGGGATGACGGGGGGTTAGGTGATCCGCTGCACTTCGACGGGTGCTGCGGGAAGGGGCCGCATGCACGGCGGCAATATCACGCTCGGCGTCGCGCGCGATGCGTACCTGATAGAGGGGTAGGGGTGGTTTCGCCTCAGAGTTGAAAACCGCAGGCTTGGAAACCACCCGGCCTTCGGCCTCCTAACCCCTCCCCCGACAAGTCGGGACTCGGAAGCTCATGTATTGCGATCGAGCGATCGATCGCGGAGGGGAGTTGATCGTATTTGCCGCAGGGTCCCGAAGTCGGTGACCCTGCAGGGACTTCGACATTTCACGGCATTGTGGATCGCTTCACCCCGCCGCGGGGTTCGCGATGACGGGTGTGAATAGAGTTGATCGTTAACGACGGCGGGCCGATGCTTTCGCACCGGCCCGCTCCCTCGTCAACCTACCCCCTACCTAACCAACTTACTTACTTAACACCTTGAATTCCGTGCGGCGGTTGCTCTGGTGTTCGTCGTCGCTGCACTTCTCGCACACGCACTTGGCGAAGGGCACGCTCTCGCCGTAACCCTTGCTGGTGACGCGCGCTTTGGCGATGCCTTTGGAGATCACATAGTCCACGGCGCTCTTGGCGCGCTTCTCCGAGAGGCTGGCGTTGTACGCGTCCTTACCCCGGCAATCGGTGTGGGAGCTCAGCTCGATCTTCACCGTGGGGTTGTCGTTCAGCGTTTGCACCAGCTTATCCAGCTCGATGGCGGCGTCCGGACGGATGTTCCACTTGTTGTAGTCGTAGTAGATGTTGTCCAGGCGTACCACCTGGCCCACATCCAGCGGGAACAGACGGAAATCCGTGTGGATGATGGCGCTGGGTTTGCCCTTGGTGCTGATGCGGGCGCTCTGCTTGAAGAAGCCTTCCTTCTCCACCCGCAGGCGGTAGTCGCTCTCGGGCTTCAGGGCGAAGGCGTATTTGCCGGTCTCGTTGGTGGTGAGTTCCTCCAGCAACTGGTCGTTGCCATCGTACAGCATCACCTTGGCGCCGGCGAGCGGTTGCTCGGTCTCGCCGTGCATCACCACCCCTTCGGCCGCGTAATCGTACTTGGTCATCTCCACCACGATGTTCTCCAGCGGATCGGCGTCCGTCATCACGCTCACTTCCTTCTGGAAGTAGCCGTTCTTGTTGGCCACGATCACATACTTGCTGCGGTACTCGGCGTCGATCTTGAACTTGCCGCCGGGCTCGGTCTCCAGTTGGAAGCGCTTCACATGGGCATTGTGCTCGTCCTTCAAGAGGATGGTGGCACCTTCGATGGGTTCGCGCGTCACCTTGTCGATCACGATCCCCGCCAGGAACATCATGGGCGGGCGCACGGTGCAACCGTAGATATCATCGCTGCCGAGGCCACCGGGGCGGTCGCTCACGAAGAAGCCGGTGCTGTCATCGCGCAGCAGCACCAGGCCATGGTCGTTGAAGCGGCTGTTCATCGGCGCCTTCAGGTTGAACACCGTGCCGGGCCCTGCGGGCAAAAGGCGCGTGCGGAACAGGTCCATACCGCCCAGGCCGGGGTGGCCGTTGCTGGCGAAGAAGAGTGTGCTGTCGCGGTCCACGAAGGGGTACATCTCATTGCCGGCGGTGTTCACCTTGGGACCCATGTTCTGGGGCACGCCCCAGTTGTTGCCCAGGTTGTCGCAGAACCAGATGTCCGTGCCGCCCTGGCCGCCGACCATGTCGCTCACGAAAAAGATGCGGCGTCCATCATGCGTTACGCAGGGCTGCCCCACGTTGTGGTCCGGGTTGTTGTGGTCGAAGGGGATCAGGGCGCCCCACTCCTGGTTGCCGAACTCGCCCGCTTCCACATCGCTGAAGAAGATGCCGAGCTTCAGTTCACCGTCCTCGGCCAGCTGCTTGGTGCCGTAGTGCCAGTTGTTGCGGGTGAAGTAGAGGCGGTGCGCCACGGAGTCGTAGGAGGCGGTGCCATCGTGGAAACGGCTGTTCACCTCCTTGCGCATCACCATGGGTTCGGTGGCGGTCTCCCCTTTCAACAGCGCGCTGTGCATGTTGAGGAAGGGTTGGCCATCCCAGGAGTAATCGGCCTTGCCGCCCACGCCTTCGCCGCGTGCGCTGGAGAAAATGAGCAACTCGTTCATGATGGCCAGACCGAGGTCCGCCTGCGGAGAATTGATGGGGACCGCGCGCACCGTGGCGCTGGCGCTGTCCCGGTTGAGGCGATCGAACAGGTCCGGGTTGCGCACATAGGCCTGGGCCCGCTGGTCGTCCGGGTTCTGCGCGGCGTACTTGGCGTACCACGCGTTGGCCTCGGTGTATTTGCCGTTGGCGCGGAGCACCTCGGCGTATTCCCACATGTCCGGCGCGGCAGCGCTGGAGTCGGTGAGCTGCTTGTAGGTGCGCTCGGCGTTCTCCATCTGGCCCATGCGCTTGTAGGCGAGTGCGAGGCGGCGCAGATCGGCGGCATCGGCGGTGCCCTTGTCCACCTGGCTCTGGTACATGGCGGCCACGCGGGGGTAGTCGAACTGCTCGGCGTACTTGTTGGCTACGCGGTCCTTCAGCCCTTGGGCGGTGACGGCGATCGGGGCGAGGGCCAGGAAGGCCATACCCAGGGTGCGTGTGGTGGTGTACTTCATTGGTCGCGTGAACTGCGTCATGGATCAGAAGTAACGCGGTGAACGGATACCCTTGAGCTTGCGGCCGAAGTCGAACCCGAGCATCACCTCGTGCGAACCACCGCTGTAGTTGCGCAGCACGGAGATCGGATAGTCGTAGGAGTAGCCCACCGAAATACCATCGGTGAAGTAGTACTGGGCCAGGGCGCCCACGGCGTCCTGGTGGCGGTACATGGCGCCCAGCCAGAACTTCTCGAAGAAGAAGAAGTTGGCACTGAGGTCGAAGCTGATGGGCGCGCCCTGCACGGCCTTCACCAGGAAGGTGGGTTTGAACTTGTGGTACATGCCCATGTTGAACACGTAGCCACCGCTGAGGAAGTAGTGGGGCCGCTGGCCCTGCTGCCAGGCGCTGCCGGTGGTGTCCAGGGGAGCGTCCTCGAAGAACTCGGTGCGGAGCAATTTGGGCGTGCTCAAGCCGATGTAGAAACGATCGCCGTAGTACATCAGCCCGAAGCCGAACTGGGGATCGAGCTTGGTGTTCACGTTCTGCTGGAACACCTGGTCGCCCTGTTGCAGTGGGCTCAGTTCGCCGAACCGGCCCTGCACCAAGTTCATTCCGCCCTTGAGGCCGAAGGCCAGCTTGCGCTCGCCGCCGAAATGGATACGGTAGGCGAGGTCCAGCATGAAACCGTATTGCGTCACGGGCCCGTGCTCATCGCGCATGATGGTGCCCCCGATGCCGAGGGTTTCGCGCATCAGCGGCGAATGGATGGCGAGCGTTTGCGTGGTGGGAGCACCTGCGAAGCCCACCCATTGGTGGCGGGTAAGGGCTTTGATGCTCACGCGCTCGGCGCTGCCCGCATAGGCGGGATTGATCGCCAGCAGGTTGAACATGTACTGGGTGAACTGCGGGTCCTGCTGCGCGAGGAGCGTAGTGCCGAGGAGCATCCCCAGCGCACTGCCCATCCATCGTTTTGCCTTTGTCATCTTCATCGTTGTTGGGGCCGATCCTCATCGGCCCGTACGGATCGTTGGTTTAGCGGCGGATGTAGATGTAACCGGTGAGGGGATCCGCGTCGGTGCCCAGATCGAGCACATAGTAGTAGGTGCCTTCGGGCAGTTCCTCACCCCAGTTCATGCTGTTCTCGCTGGTGCCGTTCCAGTCGTTGGTGTACGGGTTGCGGTCCAGCACTTTCGCGCCCCAGCGGTTGAACACGATGAGGCTGTTGTCCGGGTAGCTCTCCAGATTGTGGATCACGTACGTATCGTTCACGCCATCCCCGTTCGGGCTGAAGGCGTCGGGGACGATGATGCTGAGGCAGTCCTCCAGGTTCACCAGCACGCTGTCCACAGTGGTGCCGCACACTCCGTTGTTCACCGTCCAGAGGAAGAAGTTGTCGCCGAGGCTGAGCCCTTCCACGGTGGCGCTCGGATCGGTGGGGTCGAAGATGGTGCCGGAGCCACCGATCAAGGACCACACACCGGTGGCGAGCAGGTCCACCACAGGCTCCGCATCGAGGTCCGCACTGGTGAACTCATGCTGGCAGTACTGCTGATCCTCACCCGCATCGGCCGGGGGCAGTTCGCTGTTGTACACGAAGAAGCTCACCTGATCGGTAGTGCTGCCGCACACACCGTTGGAGATGGTCCATTCGAACACGCTTTCGCCCAGGCCCAGGCCGCTGATGGCGGTGAACGGATCGTTGGGGTTGGCGATCGCACCGGTACCGCTGAGCAAGGCCCAGGTGCCGATGGCGGGAAGAACAGGGGAGCTGGCGAACATGGTGGCGTTGGGTGCGGGTGAACAGAAGCTCTGGTCGTCGCCGGCCAGGGCATCGGGAGCGGAGCCATCGAACACGCTGATGACGAGCGTATCGGTGGTGAGCGCATTGGCGCACGGACCATTGCTGATCGTCCACACCAGGGTGGTGACACCGACGGTGAGCCCATTGATGCTCGTGGTCGGGTCGGTGGGTGAGACCAGGGTGCCACTACCACTTACCACGGTCCACAGGCCGGTGGCCGGGAGGATCAGCGCGTTGCCCGCGAGCGAAGCGCTGTTCAACGGCGTACACAATTGCTGGTCCGGTCCGGCATTGGCGTTGCCTTGCGCCGCATCGAACACGGAGATGGACACCTGGTCGCTGGTCTGGCCGGGGTTGCACGGCCCGTTGCTGACGGTCCACTCGAACACGCTCACACCCACTTGCAGATCGGTGATGGTGGTGGTCGCACTGCCCGGATCGGTGATGGTGCCGGTGCCGCTCACCAAGGTCCAGGAACCGGTGCTCGGGTAGATGGGCACGCTGGCGTTCATGGTCACCGTGTTGGGGAAGGTGGGTACGCAGATCTCCTGATCGGGACCCGCATCGGCCGCCGGAGAGTTCTCGTCGAACAGCACGACGGTCATCGTATCGTTGGTGATCGCGTTCGGGCACGGCCCGTTGTCGATGGTCCACACGAACACGTTGTCACCCACGGTGAGGTTGAACACGGCGGTGTTGGGATCGGCGGGATCGGCCAGCGAACCGCCGCCCTGCACCACGATCCACTGTCCGGTGGCCGGGAAGATCGGATCGTTGGCGGTGAGCACAGCACTGGTGGTCGGCGTGCAGAGCTCCAGATCGTTACCGGTCTGCGCGGGCGGCTGGTTCTCGTCGTAGACGAACACGCTCATGGTGTCCGTGCTCGGCGGACCGAAGCCGCACTGACCATTGTAGATGGTCCACACGAAGATGTTCTCGCCCACCGCCATGTCCGTGATCAGCGTGAAGGGATTGTTCGGCTGGGTGATGGTGCCCGTGCCGCTCGCCAGCGTCCAGGTGCCCACACCGGGATCGGCGGGGATGTTGCCGAACATCATGGCATCCAGATCGGGCGTACACTGGAACTGGTCCGGGCCGGCGTTGGCCGTCGGGGCGGCGGGATCATAGACGTAGATGCTCATCGTATCCGTCATGATCCCGTTCGGCGGGCAGGGCCCGTTGTCGAGGGTCCACACGAACACGTTGATCCCCACGTCGAGGTTGTTGATCACGGAAGCCGGGTTGGCGGGATCGACGATATCGCCCGTGCCGCTCAACAAACTCCAGGAACCGGTGGCGGGCAACTGCGGCACGGCCGCGGCCATCACGGTGCTGGTGAGCGGCAGGCACACTTCCTGGTCGGGACCGGCATCGGCGGCGGAGGTGCTGTCATCGAAGAGGATCACGTTGATGTCATCGAAGGTGATCGAGTTCGCGCAGGGCCCGTTGCTGGTGGTCCAGCGGAAGGTGTTCACCCCAATGCTCAGGTTGTTCACCAAGGCGCCCGGATCCGTGGGATCGGGGAACACACCCGTTCCCGTGATCACGGTCCATGTACCGGAAGCTGGGAAGATGGGCGTGTTACCGGCCATGTACGTGCTGTCCGTCGGCACACAGAGCTCCTGGTCCGGGCCGGCATCGGCCTGCGGGTTGCTCGGATCGAACACGAACACGCTCATCGTATCGCGGCTGATGCCGCACACGCTGTTGTCCATGGTCCACACGAACTGGTTCTCGCCGATGGGGATGCCGTTGATCTCCGTAAGGGGATCGTTCGGGTCGACGATGTTGCCGGCCCCCAGGATCACCGTCCAGGTGCCTTGCGCCACACCCACCGGTGGGTTGCCCACCATGAGGACGGTATTGTCCGGAGCGCAGAGCTCCTGGTCAGGGCCGGCGTTGGCGGGCGGTGCGTTCTCGTCGAAGAGTTGGATCACCACATTGTCCGTAGTGATACCGTTCGCGCAGGGACCGTTGTCCACCGTCCAGCTGAACTCGTTCAGGCCGATGCCCAGGCCCGTGATCGTGGTGGTGGGGCTGTTCGGATCGGTGATGATCCCCTGGCCGTTCACGAGCACCCAAGTGCCCACTGCGGGGAAGGTCACCGCGCTGCCGCTCATGGTAGCACTGGTGATCGGTGTGCAGATGTCTTGATCGGGACCGGCGTTGGCATCGGGGTTACCATCGTCGAAGAGGAAGATGCTCACCAGATCGGTGGTGATCGGGTTGTTGCACGGTCCGTTGCTCACCGTCCAGAGGAACACGTTCTCGCCCACGGTCAGGTTCGAGACCGCGCTGTTCGGATCGCTCGGATCGGCGATGTCGCCGGTGCCGGTCACCAAGGTCCAGGTGCCCGTGGCGGGGAAGGTCAAAGCGCTTCCCGCGAAAGTGGTGCTCGTGTTGGGCTCGCACAGTTCCTGATCGGGTCCCGCGTTGGCCACCGGGTTGTTCTCGTCATAGAGGAAGATGCTCAGCGTATCGCTGGTGATGCCGTTCACGCAAGGGCCGTTGTCCACGGTCCACACCAGGATGTTCTCGCCCACGAGCAATCCGTTCACGGTAGTGGCTGGATCGTTGTCGTCCACGAACGTGCCGCCACCATTGATCACCGTCCACGTACCCACCGATGGGAAGGTGGTGGTGCTCGCCGTGAGCACCGCGCTGGTGGTCGGTGTGCAGAGATCCTGATCGGGACCGGCGCTCGCCACGTTGTTGTTCGGATCGTACACCTGGATGGAGACCTGGTCCGTGGTGATACCATTGGCGCATGGGCCATTGCTCACCGTCCACTCGAGGATCACCTCACCCACCACCAGATCGGTGACCGCGGAGTTGGGATCGGTGGGATCGAGGATGGTGACCGTACCACTTACGACGGTCCAGAGCCCGGAGGCCGGGAAGGTGAGCGCGCTTCCCGCGAGCGTGGTGCTGTTGTCCGGCGCGCACAACTCCTGATCCGGACCAGCGTCCGCGTTCGGGTTGAACTCGTCGAACACGAAGATGCTCACCTGATCGGTGGTGATGCCGTTGGTGCAGGGGCCGTTGTCCACGGTCCAGGCGAACACGTTCTCGCCCACAGCGAGGTTGGTCACACCGGAGTTGGGATCGGTGGGATCGGTGATATCGCCTTGACCGCTCACCAGTGACCATGATCCGGCAGCAGGGAAGATCGGTGCGTTGCCCGCGAGCGTGGTGCTCAGGTTCGGTGTGCATAGTTCCTGATCCGGTCCCGCATCGGCGTTCGCGTTGGTGCCATCGAAGAGGAAGATGCTCACCTGGTCGGTGGTGAGGCCATTGGCGCATGGCCCATTGCTCACCGTCCACTCAAAGATGTTCTCGCCCACGGCCAGGTCGCTCACCGTGGTAGCGGGATCGTTCGGGTCGGCGATCGTTCCTTGTCCGCTCACCAGCGTCCAAGTGCCTTGTGCCGGGAAAGTGATCGCACTGCCGGCCAGGGTGGCGTTCACTATCGGAGTGCAGATCTCCTGGTCGGGACCGGCGTTGGCCACCGGGTTGTTCTCGTCGAACACGAAGATGCTCACTTGATCGGTGGTGAGCGGGTTGGCGCATGGGCCATTGCTCACGGTCCATTCGAACACGTTCTCACCGATGGCCAGGTTCGAGATCGCGGTGGTCGGGCTGTTCGCGTCGGCGATGGTGCCCTGTCCGCTGATCAGGGTCCAGGTACCGGTGGCGGGCGTGATCAAGTTGCTGCCCGCCATCACCGTGCTCGTGTTCGGCGTGCAGAGCTCCTGATCGGGTCCGGCATCGGCGGCAGGGTTGGTGGCATCGAACACCAGGATACTCACTTGGTCGTTGGTGATGCCATTGACGCACGGCCCGTTGTCCACCTGCCAGTTGAAGGTGTTGATGCCGATGCCCAGGTCGGTCACCGTGGTGTTCGGATCGTTAGGATCGGTGATGATCGCGGTACCATTGACCAAGGTCCACAAGCCCGTGGCCGGGAGACTCAGTTCGCTACCGTCCAATGTGGCGGCATCATCGGGAGTGCAGTACTCCTGATCGGGCCCAGCGTTGCTCACCAGGTTCGTATTGTCGTACACCGTTACCTGCACGGTGTCGGTGGTGATGCCATTCGCGCAAGGGCCGTTGTCTACCGTCCATGTATAGAGGTTCACACCTATGCTATAGCCGGAGAGGTTGGTGAAGGCCGCATTGGGATCTGAGAAAACGCCGGAGCCCGCGATCACGGTCCATGTGCCGGTCGCCGGGAAGGTGATGTCGCTACCGCTCAGTACACTGGCGGTCGTAAGGATGCAAAGCTCTTGGTCCGCACCGGCGTTGGCGTTCGGGTTGTTGGCATCGAAGAGGAAGACGCTCACCGTATCCGCCGAAGGCGCGGCGCACACACCATTGTCCACCGCCCAACGGAGTATGGTCTCCCCTACTTGCAGCCCGGTCACTTGTGTAGTGGGGCTGTTCGGCGAAACGATCACCACCCCGGCACCCTGCACCACGGTCCATGTGCCCACCGCTGGGAAGGCTACCGTGCTACCTGCCATCACGGTGGTTGTGGTCGGCGTGCAAAGATCCTGGTCGGGCCCGGCATTCGCGGCGGCGATACCGGCGTCGAAGACCGTGACCGTCACTTGATCGTTCGTGTTCCCGTTCGCGCAGGGACCGTTGAGGATGGTCCATTGGAACACGTTGGTGCCCACCGCCAGTCCGGTGATCACGGTGTTGGGATCATTGGGGTCGAGGATCGTGCCCGCGCCGCTCACCAAGGTCCATGTGCCCACCGCTGGGAAGGTGATCGCATTGCCGGCCATGGCCACTTGGTTGGGCACATCGGGGATGCAGATCTGCTGATCCGGTCCGGCAGCGGCGTTGGCCTGGTTGGAGTCGAACACCGTAACGATCATGAGGTCGGAGCTCAATCCGCACGCGCCGTTATCGATCGTCCATTGCAGGGTGTTTGTGCCCACGCTCAAGCCCGTTACGGTGGTGCTGGCGCTGGTGGCATCGGTGAAATTGGCCGTGCCGGTGATCACGCTCCAGCTTCCGGTGGCCAGGCCGGTCGGCGCATTGCCCGCCATGGTCACCGTGGTGGTGGTACTGCATACGGTCTGGTCCGGTCCTGCCTCGGCCGGTTGCGCACTGCCATTGAAGATGTTGATGGTGACCTGGTCCGTGGTGATCGGGTTCGCGCAGGGACCATTGCTCACGGTCCACGCGAACACATTGGAGCCCACGGTGAGACCGGTCACTTGGCTGTTCGGGTCGTTGGGTGACACGATCACGCCGGTGCCGCTCACCAACGTCCATGTTCCGGTGGCCGGCACGATCAGCGAGGAACCACTGAGCACCGTGGTGCTGATCGGGGTGCAAAGGCTCTGGTCCGGACCCGCATTGGCCACTGGGTTGGCCGCATCGAACACGAAGATGGACACCTCATCGGTGGTGAGCGAATTGGCGCAAGCACCATTGTCAACTGTCCAACGGAACACGTTCACCCCCACTGCCAATCCGGTCACCAAGGTGAACGGGCTGTTCGGGTCGACAATGTTCCCGGCGCCGCTCACCAAGGTCCAGGTGCCCACAGCGGGTGCGATCACCGGACTTCCAGAGAGGGTAACCTCCGAAGGGAAGGTCGGGATGCAGATCTCTTGATCGGGCCCCGCATCCGCAATGGGTGTATTGCTGTCGAAGAGCGTGATCGTGACCTGATCATTGGTCGGCGCCCCACATGGACCGTTGTTCACGGTCCACTGCAATACGATCGCACCCACACCCAGACCGGTAACGGTGGTGGTACTGCTATTGGGTGTGGTGATGGTGGCTGTACCACTAACCACCGTCCACACACCTGTACCGGGGAATGTCACCGAACTACCGGTCACCGAGGTGCTCGTGGTCGGCGTACAGAGTTGTTGATCAACACCCGCATTGGCCGCAGGCTGGTTCGGATCGAACACAAGAACGGTGACATCATCCTGCGTCGGTGCCCCGCACGGGCCGTTGTCCACGGTCCAACGGAACACGTTCGCACCCACGGTCATACCGGTGATCTGCGTGTTGGGTGCGTTCGGTGAGGCTACCGTGCCGTTGCCGCTCACCAGGGTCCAGGTTCCGATGGCCGGTGCGATCACGGTGCTGCCGGAGAGTGTCGTGGAGGTACTTCCGCAGAGCGATTGATCCGCACCCGCGTTCGCAACGGGATTGGCCACGTCGTACACAGAGATCGTGACTTGATCCGTGGAGATCGGGTTCTGGCAGGGGCCATTGTCCACCGTCCATTCGAACACGTTCGCCCCCACTCCCAATCCCGTCACCAGGCTGTTCGGGTTGTTGGGGGATACGATATTGCCCTGCCCGCTGATCAACGACCAGGTGCCGGTGGCGGGCACCGTGGGCGCATTGCCCGCGAGCGAAGTAGAGGGCGTGTTGGAACAGATGCTCTGGTCGGGTCCGGCGTTGGCGGGCGCCTGGTTCTCATCATACACATGGATGGTGACCAGATCGAAGGTGATGCCCACGGCGCAAGGACCGTTGTTCACAGTCCAGCGGAACACGTTGTTGCCGATGCCGAGGCCGGTCACCTGTGTGCCGGGATCGTTGATCGATACGATGGTGCCGCTGCCGCTCTCCAACGTCCAGGTGCCGAGCGCGGGGAAATGGGCGTGTTGCCGGTGAGGAAGGTGCTGTTATTGTTCGAGCAGATGTCCTGGTCCGCGCCCGCGTTCGCGGCGGGCGAGGCATTGCTGAACACCGTGACGCTCATCTGGTCGGTGGTGACCCCGTTCGCGCAGGGGCCGTTGTTCACCGTCCATTGGAACACGTTCACCCCGAGGCCGAGGTTGGTGAGCAAGGTGCTCGGGTTATTGGGGCTGGTGATGCTGCCCTGCCCGCTCACCAGGGTCCATACACCCGTGGCCGGGGCGAGCGGTGTGTTCCCGGTGATGGTGATGCTGTTGGGCGGCGCGCACAGTTGCAGATCGGGACCTGCGTTGGCGTTCGGGCTCGCGGCGTTGAACACCGTGATGATCACATCATCGTTGGTGGTGGGCGGCGCGCAAGGACCGTTGTTGATGGTCCAGCGGAACCGGTTCACGCCGATGCTGAGACCGCTCACCCCCGAGCTGGGACTGTTCGCATTGGCGAACACACCCGTGCCCTGTTGCACCGTCCATACGCCGGTCGCGGGGAAGGTGGGCGCGTTGCCCGCGAGCGTGGTGCTCGTGGTGGGCGTGCAGAGCTGTTGGTCCGGGCCGGCATTGGCGGCGGCCTGCGCGTTGTCGAAGACGAATACCGTCACTTCGTCCTGCGTGGGCGCACCGCAAGGACCGTTGTTGATGGTCCAGCGGAAAGTGTTCGCCCCGATGCTCAATCCCGTTACAGTGCTGGTGGGACTGTTCGGCGCGGTGATGTTGCCTGTACCGCCCACCAGGATCCATGTTCCCACCGCAGGTGCCACGGCGGTGTTGGCGGCAAGGTTGGTGCTGTTGGCAGGCAGGCAGAGCGATTGGTCCGCACCGGCGTTCGAAGCCGCCTGGCCAGCGTTGAAGGAGGTGACCGTCACCTGGTCGGTGGCGATGCCGCACGTGAGATAGTTCACGCTCCATTGGAACACGTTGGCGCCTTGTGCCAAACCGCTCACCGTGGTGTTGGGATCGTTCGCATTGGCGAAGACCCCGCTGCCGGATACCACGGACCAGGTACCCTGCACCTGGTTGAAGGGAAGTTGCGCGGCAAGTGTCGCGCTCGCGCCGCAAACACTTTGATCAGGTCCGGCGGCCGCTGCGGTGAAGGGTGGGGTAACGGTCACGGAGAACCCGAAATCGTTGGTGCCGATCAGTGGGCACGCATCGTCCACCACGTTCACGGTGAACACATTGTTACCGATGTCGCCGACCGTGGGCGTCCAGTTGAAGGTACCTGTGGGGAACGGCGAACCGGCGATGGTGAAACTCGCGGTCGGTATCCCGCTGTTCCAGGACATCGTCACGTTCTGTCCAACGTTCGGATCACTGGAGTTGACGGTGAAGGTGATGGGTGTTCCGGCGCAGACGCTCGTACTGTAGTTCGTGGTGCCGTTCACGCCGGAGGCGGTGGGAGCGGTATTGCCCGCACATGCGCGCACCACCACCTGTATATCCCGCGTCACCGTACCGATCTGCACACCATTGCGGTATTCGCGCACGCGGTAGGTCACCACGGCCACCTGGAGCACACTGGGCACCACGGTCATGGTGCCGGTCTGCGCGTTCAACTGCACCGCGTTGATACCCCCTGAGTTCCGCACCGGCTGAGCCGCACTGTAGTTCGCGGCATAGGTGAGGTTGTTGCCATTGGCACCGCGCGCGGCGATGAGTTGGAAAACGAGCGAATCACCATCCACATCGAACGCGCCGGGATTGTAGCTCACCGATTGGCCGAGGCAGTAGAAGGGCGTCGGGTTGGTAAGGAAGTCGGGCGAACTGTTGCATACGCCCAACGTATTGTTCATGGTCGCGTCCAGGTAGAGGTTCTGATTACCCGGATTGGTGAGCGATGTGATCGCGTTGTTGCGACAGCACAGGGACCAACTGAAGGTCCAATCGGTGCCGCAACCCGCCCAAGCAGCGAGGTTGACGATCTTGGAGTAGGTGTACTTCTCCACGCCGTAGGTACCGCCCGGGTTGAGGCATCGATCCGTCTCGCTCGCGCAGATCGGCGTGATCACCTGCACGCTTTCGAAGGCGAAGCACTGGTTGAAATTGGCGCCGCACTGCGGGCTGCGAACATTGAACTCGAGCCCGTTGTTGCAGTTGGTGGGTGCGGCGACACCATTGCAATCGCGGTAGAAATTCAGCGAGACCTTGTAGAGGTTGGGGCCGATGCAGTCGTAGCTCAACTCACCACCCATGGCATGGGTGGCACGGGCCTCCTGCTGCGCAAGCAGCAGAACGGAAGCCGCGATCAGGAGCGGGCGAAGGGTTCGGGTCAGGGCGGTGCGCAGGGAGCGTGCCGCGTTCGAAGAGGGTCCGTGTTCAGCCATGTACCAACCGGTAAGGAGCTACCCGTCCGGAACAAAGGATCGGTCGTTCGACCGGCCTAGGGCTTGCCTATGCGATCCGCTCGTGGGGCCTGTGTCCCGGCGAAAAGGGGCCGGTCAGGACCTTCGCACGATGCGCACCGCACATGTTCCGGCAAGGTGCCGCGCAAACCTAGGCCGCACCCCAAAGGAGCTTCCGCAGTACGGTTCACACTTGTTAACAGGAGCGTGTGCGCCGATCCAGCGCACATTGTTCCCCGTTGATCACACCTCCGCACGCATCAACAGCGCGCCGAACGCGACGTTCATCGCTTCAAGAAAGGCAGCATCCTGGGCGTTCCGTTCAACTCCAAACGCAACCAGTACGCACCCGATGGTAAAGCATCGGCCCCAACATGCAACAGTTCCTGCGAAGCGCTCCCGTAGGACCCCACCTGCACCGGCCGGCCGCGGCCGTCCACGATGCTCCACTCCTGTCGCGTGAGAAGCGCACCGTGCAGCGCAACGACGGATGCCTCGGTGACCGGGTTGGGAAAGATGCGCGGCGCTTCCATATTCCGCTCGGTGATCGCGGTGGGGAGGAACTCGAACTCCAGATCGTCCAGCCAGAGTTGCGAACCCGGATGGTTCCCCGTGTAGATCGTGATGGTCAGGCTATCGGGCGCTGAGCCGATGAAGACCGGGACGGTGAAGGGGGTCCAGTTGGGCGTGGCCGCGGTGAAATACGTGAACGCGCTCCCTACAACAACACCGGCATTAGTGAAAATGGCGAACAGGACCGCGGAATCCGCGCCAGCGGGCGCATACCGCAGGGCACCGTGCAGCGCGACCGGCATATCCGTGTACGGCACACCGCTACTGCCGCCTTGCATATTGATCGGTCCGTTCGTGAGCAACCCGGGCAGGGTGTCTCCCGCGACCCCAAGGGTCTCGATACGTACCGCATAGGCACCGCTGTTCGGCTGGTTGTCCTTGGTCACATTGGTGGCTCCATACGCGAAGAGGAACGGGTTGAGCGAGTACCAATCATCGGCCTCCTCGGTCTGTACGAGGGTCCATTGTTCAAGGTCGCTGTTCGGCAGCACATCGGGAACGGGCGTGATGGTGGATGTCAACGTGAGGCCATCCACCTCAATCCACGATCCCGCCATAGTGGAACCCGGTGTGTAGGGGTTCGAACTCACCACCGCCACCACCACACTATCCGGGGCGATGGGCACACCCTGGTTCACCGGAAAACTGAACGGGGTCCATGTGGATTGCGAACCACCGATGGTATGCACATCGAACACCGCGAACACGCCTGTGCTCCAAATGCCCACCGCGACCACGGCCGAATCTCCGGGTTGCACGTCGTACCGGTACCATCCTTCCACCGCATCGATCGCGGTGGTGAACAGAACGCCTCCGGTCGGGATATCGTTCACGAACTCGCCGTGGAGGATGAACCCGAACACGGTGTTGACCCCATCGGTCTGCGTTTCCAGCCGCGCGGCGAAAGCACCCGTGTGCCCGGGCACTTTGGTAGTGGTCTCCACACCGGGCAGGGTGAAGTTACCCGTGCTCCAATCGTCCAACTGCTCGAACGCGGTGCGGAACGACCAATCCTCGAAGCCACCATTGATGATCTGCTGTTGGGCCCGCACGACCGGGGTCAGGGCCACACTAGAGAGGAGAAAGAGCGAGATATTCCGCATGAGGAGGGAAATGTTCGATCAAATCTATCACGCCACGATCACATCCTGGCGGCAAGGCGACCATAGAGGGCCACCTTTCGTTCGAGCGTGATATCCGTACCCCGGAACGTGCGAGTGAGGCCCTGCGGCTGCGGCACGGGCAGTATTTCACCCGCCAGGAAGGCTTTCGCGACGGCCGGATAGTGCTCGATCACCGCGAGGGTATTGCGGGTGCGCAGGTTGAAGGGATCGGGGCCCGAGCCTATCTCCGTGCGGTGTTGGAAAAGCAACATGCCGGTATCCACACCAATGTCCACCAAGTGGATAGTGATGCCCACATGGTCATAGGCCTCGTCGTGGCACTGCCAGAATTCGGAACGAACACCACGGTACTCCGGCAGTATGGAACAATGCGCGTTCAACACGCCGCGCCGTGCGGTGCGCAGCACGGGCTCCCTCAGGATCTTGGTCCCATACACCAACAAGAGCTCCGGCCGTTCGCGCTCCAACAGGTCCACCACCTCCTTGGAATTCATATCGCTTACGTGGGTGTATTCCACACCGGCCAATGGATGGCGCACGCCTGTCATCAAGTGCGAAGCGTGCAACTCACCCCAGGCCTTTCTCCGCAACCGGGCTTCTGTGTCGAGGGCTACCCGCACCTTCGGGTCCAAGCGGACCTTCTTCATGCGCAGCCAATCGATGGTACCGCGCGCGAACCGCCCGATCGCTCCGGCCGTGTGCGGCTCCGGTTCCGTGGCGATCACTCTGCTCAGCCCCGGTCCGACCGAACGCATCCGATGCGCCAGCGCGTGCGCCTCGTCCGATACATTGGTCAACAGGATGATGCTCATGACGTGATCGGGGGGAATTCGATCGAGAAGACGTGGGCGCTCTCCCGTATCAGGTGATGAGCGACCTCCATGCCATCCGCAGTGATGGAGGCCCGGGCCGGATCGAGCCCGTGGGTGGTGAAACTGAACTTCTTGCCGGCCAGGTCCACAGGCTCCACCCGATCAAAGCGTATACCGTCCGCCCGGAACTCGATCCTGTGGGACTTGATGCGCACATGATCGCGCAGCACGAAATAGTCGAGCATGGCGGAGACCGGAGAGATCATCAGTTCGCGCTCCTTGTATCTGCGGGCCAGCCCCTCGAACGCCTTGCGTGTGTTCTCCGGGATGTGATGGTCCAGGTGGACCTTGTCGGCAGGGCGCTTACCCAGGTGCGTGTACACGATACATGACGCATGGAGCGCCAAAAGACGGCTGATGTTCTCCGGTGCGATCAAACGATGGATCCCATAAATGTCGGCCTCCTTCCAAGTGCCGTAGCGACGGAAGCAATACAAGATGCGACCGTCGGGAAAGCGGTGGGGAAAATACTGCTCATTGCTTGGCACCTTGATCTCACCCAAGCGGGCCGGGGCGCTTTTCCGCGCCACCATGTGCAAAGCATACTTGCCGGCGGCCTTCCATTCGGATGTGGACACTTCGCGGAAATAGGGATAGGGCCTCAAGGGTCTGTCCTGCCCGAGGAGTTCCACCACATCACCATCCCAGATGTATTTGATACCGAGGCCCTCGATCAGGTCCAGGGTGTATTGCAGCACGGGGTATTTGTGGCCGGACATATCCTTCAGCTCAGGCGTAGCGCCGAGCGAATGATGGTGCAATAGATTCCCGAGGAATTGGGCATGATCGATCCATACCCGTGGCTGGATCCGGTGGGAACGCAACAACTGGATAGCATCCAAGGCATCGGCGCGCTCGAAGCCCCGGGCCCCGGCGTGCATGTAGTCGCCCCAGGTATGGATGGTATCGTGCGGTTGTGCGGCGATCTCGGGGTGGTCCACCAAATTCACCTGGCCCGGCAGGTTGCGATTATACGACCGCACGAAGAGACTGTTGGCCAGCGGAAGTGCCAGTTCCTTCCAGATCAATTGGTCCAGTTCACGCCAATCCTTCAGCAGCGTATTGTCCGGATCGTTGGCGATGCTGAGCCAAGCTCGATATGGATATGGGTACTTGAGGATCATGCGTCGCTGCGCGCGAGGTACGGACGGCCAAACTACGGCGCCCGGCGCGGTCGGATCCCTGATCCTCGACCAGCGGGGGATCGCGGTCGATGGAAGAAATGAACCATGGCTGGTTCACGAACACGAACGGCTCAGCCCGGCGCGAACGGCCTCCCGGTTAGTTTCGAACCACGTTCCACCAAAACTGAACGATCATGAACACGAAAGTGATACTCGCGTCGCTTGCGGCAGGTGTAGCCAGCTTTCTGCTGGGCTGGGTGGTGTTCGGGATGTTGCTGATGGGGTACTACGAGTCGAACATGAACCCCATTGAAGGGATGTGGAGGGAAGAGGCGGACATGAACATGGTGGCCATGCTGCTCGCCAACCTGGGTTGGGGCACCATTGTCGGCTGGTCGTTGTGGCGCATGGGCGTGAACACTGCGATGGGCGGCGCGGTGCCGGGCGCGATCCTCGGAGGTCTGATCACTTTCTCGATGGACATGTACTTCTTGGCCATGTCGAACATGTACGCCAACACGACCATTATTGTGGTGGACGTGCTGGTGAACGTGTGCATGAGCGCGGTGCTGGGCGCCGTGGCCGGACTGGTGCTCGGCATGGGCAAGAAGGCGGCTTGAGCGGGAACAGCCCCGGTGAATAGGCCGTGGACTTGAGCGGATGTCGTGACCGCATCGTGCGATGCGGTCACGATGATCCAGGCCTCCTATCGGACCGCCCAGGATGCGGCACGATCACGGAGCGGGCCGGAAGAAGGTGTACTTGCCTTTTACCACATGTGCGGTGGACCATTCGGACAAACCCACCTTGCGGCCGGCCGGTCCGAAGTTCTGGTGTGCCAGCGTGTAGCGCCCTTCACCATGCGCTTCGTAGATGACCGCTGTATGGTGCGGCATGCGTTGGCGCGTGGTGATCCCTTCCTCCTCGTAGAGCACTTCCACGCCCTCGAACTGAACGATGTCGCCCGGCAGGATCACTTCTGTGCGTGGATCCACGGGTCTACCGAAAAAATACGCTCCATCCCATCGCGCCTTCACCACGTCCAAGGCGGCAGCGGCCAGGTCCCAACATTCGCCGCGGCCCACGCGCTTGTTCACCTGCGAGCGCACGAAGGTCAGCACACCCTTGTTCAACGGAGGAAGGCTGTCGGCATGGGTGCGAACGACCCCTCCGGGTTGAGCGAACACGTTCAGTGCCGCGAGCGAGCATGCCATTAATAGACCAAGGGTGCGCATCACGGGATGAACGGATACGGATGGAAAAAAGTGCTCCGGACAGGAAGGAGGGATCACGGAACCTGCCTGCCGTGATCCCCGTCCGATGAAATGGCCTTCAGCCCCGGATGCTACATTGTATCCGTGGGACCGAACGTGAACGGAGCTCCTCCATCGATGCGCGCGGTGCGTTGGGCCGGGGCCATCGCCTTGGGTTTCCTGTTCGTTCTCGCCTGGCATTTCCACCTGGAACGCACCGCCTGTTTCGATAGCGCCTTCTATTCGTTCCTGCTGATCGATACCGGGGAGGTGGTGAGCTTCCACCACCGCATCGGATCGTGGCTTCCACAGTTCCTGCCCCTTGCGTTGATCCGCGGAGGGGCCTCGTTGGACCTGGTGCTCCTCTCCTATTCGCTCTGTTTGGCACTGGTGCCGGTGGGTGTGTTCGCGTTGATCGGCTGGCCGTTGCGCGATACGCGCGGTGCGATGACCCTGCCTCTCACGCTCGTGGCGGGGATGGGCATCACCTTCTATTACGGCGTGAGCGAAGTGAACCAGGGCATCGCGTTCTGCGTGCTCCTTGAGGTCCTTTTCCGAAGGACCGTGCGTACGGCGACCCGTGCATGGGTCTGGGGATCCGCAGCATTGCTCACCGCGGTGTGGGCTTCATTGTACCATCAGGTGCTATTGATCCCGATCGCGTTCCTGATCGTGTACGTGGGTATCGACACGCGGTCGTGGCGGAACGTGCGTTACCTCGTGCTCTCCGCGCTCCTGGTGCTGCTGTCCGCAGCGCGCCTCACCTTGATCCAGAGCACCGACTACGAGCAGGCGCGCATGCCCACATACCACGATGTGGTGGTTCAGCTGCCCGCGCTTTGGGAGCTACCGAGCACGCTTCACCTGCTCGATGCCTTTGCGGACTTCAAGGCGTTCCTACTCCTGATGGCGCTTGCGTGCGCGGGCCTCGTATGGGCACGTCGTTACTGGTCGCTGGCATGGACCCTGCTGTTCAGTAGCGCCTCGCTGGCGCTGATCCTGATCGCGGATCGCGCCGTTGGCTCCGCCATCATGTTCGAGAACTTCTATCCGGTGATCGCCTTCTGCTGGTGCGCGGCGTTCACGAGCGCCGCGCACGCGTTGTACACGCGCGCTCCACGCTGGGTGCTTGCTGCGGCCTGCTCGGTCATGGCCCTCGGCGCCTGGCATGTAGTGCGTTCCCACCACCTGGCAACGGATAAGGTGCGGTACGCGGAACGGCTCACCTCCGCGCTTCGCGATCGTGGCGTTCGAAAGGCCATCGGCACTTCACGCGTTCTGCCCTGGGGCTATGTGCTTTCGCATTGGCCCGTTCCCATGGAAACCGCGCTGATCTCCGCGCTCCACGGCCCCGATAGTACCGTCACCTTCTTCTGCGACGATGCGATCGCCCCGTATCGCGCGCAGGCCGGTGGCCAGGGGAGTTTCATCGGTCCGAGCTGGGATCCCGAATGGTTCGACGGCCGCTACCTGAACGAACGCTACTTCGCACTGCCTCACACGGGCTACGAGCTAGTGACGACCTCAGCGCACGATGCGCTCGACCCGAACAGCGCGCTCACGCTGGAACCGCTCGGCGGAGACTTGTTCTTCACCCCCGCGCAAAGCACGGTGGTCCCGATCCGGATCACCAACCACGGAGCGACCACGTTCGGTTGTCTAGCGGCGGACCAGCATCCATTGCGGTTGCGGTGTACGGTCCACTCCGCGCATCGCGCCATCGTTCTCGCGGATCCCTTCCCCACCGCCATGGAGCAGGACATCGCACCGCATCGGAGCATTGTGCAAGGGCTCACCATACCACGCCCCGATGCGTGGGGCGACTACCTGGTAGTGGTGGAATTGCTTCGGAACGATTCCGTCACCGGGGTCCGAACCGAGCTTTGGATACGCGCGCTTCCTTTCGGGTTGTGATCCGGAAGAGTGTGGAGGCGAAGGATGGGATCAGTGTTGCCCCCCAACCCGGGTCCGCTTCTGCCAATCCTCGTACTGTTCCGCCTTCAACACACCCTTGATCTCTTTCCGGCGCGCATTGGCCAGTGCGCGCAACCGGGTATCGCGCACCGCTTCGGATAGCTTGGGATCCGAGACCAGAGCGGTGCGTTCCACTTCGTAGTCGTCCTCGATCATGGCGATGCGCTTGATCTGGTCCGTGCTCAGGTTCCAGACCAAATAGAGGCTGTCCGACAAGGGTTCCCATCCCATGCGCGCAAGATCTTGCGGGCTTTGGGCCGGAAGGGCGAGCGAGAAGGCCGCCGTGATGGCGAGGAGCAGGAGTTTTCGTTCCAACATCGATGGTGGGTGGGCACAAGGTGCGCAAACACCGGACCACGAGCGGAGAACGTTGGAAGATATTACACCGCAGCGACGGTTACTTTCGTGGATATGAGCGGACTGCGCATACCCATCCTGCTCAACGGTCTTTGGGCCGTGGCCAATGGCCTGCTGCATGATGGCTTCGTGCTCGCCAAGCACAAAACAGGATACGATCGCGAACTGCTGCGCCTGCTGATGGACGGCCATATCCTGCTCACGTGCGGCGTTGTTCACCTCTTCGCACAAGCGGCCGTGGATGAAGGCCGGCCGCTGATCCTCTGGCTCTGCGCGGCCACAAGCCTCAGCATGCTGGTGCATTGCGCCATGATCTTCCCCTTCCTGAAGTCAGTGGTGACCATGGCGCTGAACACCGCGGTGCTGGTATTCGTGCTTTGGAAACTCTTACGCTTGTGACCCAGCCGGGCGGGCATGGGCTGGGCATGGTCGTCTTTGCCGTATGTTCGGTGATCCACTGATCAACGCATGGGCACATTCGAGATATTCCTGGACAAGGCGAAGGACCACCGCTTCCGCCTGAAAGCCGGCAACGGCAAGATCATTCTGGCGAGCGAAGGCTATTCCACGCGCGCCGATGCGGAAGAGGGCATTGAGGTGGTGCAGAAGCTCGCACCCGATGCAATGAACTACGAGCGCAAACGCAGCGATGCCGGCCACAGCTTCACCCTGCAGGCCTACAACGGCGAAGTGGTGGGCACCAGCGAAGTGTATACCAGCACCGCCGCGCGCGACAAAGGCATCGAGGCCGTGAAGCACGAGGCTCCGGATGCGGAGATCGTGTTCGTGAAGTAGCACGAACGCCGTCGAAGGAGGCGCGGGAGCGCGCGCAGGTAGCGCCTACTCAACAGATGAAAGATCGCTTCGCACCCGGACACGTCGGGGCTGCGCGCGAACACGGGTAAAAAGGTGGGCGGAGCCCATAGGCCTTCAGGCAACAGACCCTTGGCTTGAGCGTGCGTTCTGGGCTTGGGGTTCATTTCTTGGCCTTGCGGTTGGGCACAAGAGGACGGCCTGCCCTCTCACTTGCCACGCACGCCTCACTCTTTCAGCAGAACACGGGACCATAAACTAAAAGTAGAAGCCGCGTCGATCGGGCCGACGCCGGGAAGACGGGATCCCACGCGATGCGCTGTGTGACCATTCCCATCCCACATTTGCCGCATGCTCCGCCTCCCCATCCCCTCGCTCGAAGGCCTCGCCACCGATCGCCTGCTCTTCCGCAGGCCGACCATGGACGACCGCGGTTGGTGGATGGAGTACATCAACGATGCGGAAGCGATCCGCTTCATGCCCTTCACCGCGGGCAGTGAGGCGGACTGCGCCTTCTTCATCCAGCGCTCGTTGGACCGCATCGCCCGCGACGGCTCCTGCCTGAACGTGATCAGCGATCGCGCCACGGGAGGACCCATCGGCTTTGTAGGCTTGCTGGTGCAGGAAGTTGACGACCTGCCCGAGCTCGAGATCGGTTACCACTTGTTGCCCTCGGCCTGGGGCCGTGGCTATGCGACAGAGGCGGCGATCGCCTGCAAGGAATTCGCACGGGAGCATCAACTGGCGTCCTCGGTCATCTCGCTCATCGATCCGGAGAACGCCAACAGCCAGGCGGTGGCGAAGCGCAACGGAATGACCTTCGAGAAACGGGGCACGCACCGAGGCGAGGAGGTGTTGGTGTTCCGGGTGCGGTTCGACGCAACGAAATGATCCGGGTCGGCCACCGCATCCTACTTTCGAGGTGCCGCCATCGCTTAGTCGCATGCACAAGGTCTTTGGAGTAGCGCTTGGAATGTTCGTGAGCGCAGCAACGTTCGCGCAAAGCGGCCGAGTGGATACCGTGTACACCCCGGACAACGTGATGCACATCAATCAGGCCGCCTACTACCCCTCCGGCGAAGAAGGCTTGCTGCGCGATGTAGCCTACACGTACAAATTTCCGAAGGCCGCGCGGAAGGAAGGGGTGCAGGGCAAGATCCTCGTGCAGTTCACGGTGGATACGTTGGGCCACACGACGGATCCAACGATCCTCAAGGGCGTGCGCGCCGATGTGGACACGGCCGCCATCGAGATGACGCGCGAGCTGCTGCGTTTCGAACCGGCCACGATGGATGGACGGCCGGTGCCGATGAAGATCAATGTGCCGATCACATTGAAATGATCCGTCCCGCAACTGTTCCGGCTCAGGATAAGGCTTCCCTTACCTTCATCGCTCGTCATGCGTACATGGAAAACCGCGCGCTGCTCGCTCTGATCGGCCTGTTGCTTTTCGGGTCCGCCTTCGCGCAGTGGGCACCCGGGATCGAATGGGAGAGAGCCTTGGGGGGTAGTGGATCGGACTACACAGCCGATGTTGAACAAACCATTGACGGAGGGTACATAGCCGCCGGATCCACGCATTCGAACAACGGCGACGTCTCTGGCAACCATGGTGGCGATGATCTATGGGTGGTGAAGTTGGACGCGACCGGTGCGCTGATCTGGCAAAAGCCCCTTGGGGGATCGTTGGACGATAGAGCGTACTCGATAGAACAGACCAGCGACGGAGGCTACGTCGCGGCGGGTTACACGACTTCGAACAATGGGGACGTCACGGGATATCATGGAGGCGATGACATGTGGGTAGTGAAGCTCGATGCTTCGGGAACGCTCCTCTGGCAGAAAGCCCTCGGCGGCAGCGACGGCGACTACGCCCAAACCATTTTGAGAACAAGCGACAACGGGTACATCATTGCAGGGCAGACCTCTTCCAACGACGGCGACGTTACCGGGAACCACGGGGACCGTGACTTCTGGATCGTGAAGCTCGACTCAGCTGGAACGGTGCTCTGGCAGAAGACCTTTGGCGGAACAAGCTATGATACCGCGAGCTCCATCGCGTTCACCAGCGATGGAGGTTATGTCGCTGCAGGTCTTACGTACTCCATCAATGGTGACGTCACCGGCAATCAAGGCGAGAACGACTTCTGGATCGTAAAGTTCGATGACGTTGGTACACTTCTCTGGCAACGAACCCTCGGTGGCAGCGACGTGGACGGTGCGGGTTCGATCCTCCAGACCGCTGACGGCGGCTACATCGTGGCCGGGGTGACCTCCTCTGCGGATGGGGATGTCACAGGCAACCACGGTGGCCGCGATGTATGGGTGGTGAAGCTTGACAGCACGGGTGCGCTCTCGTGGCAACGCGCCATCGGTGGTAGCGGTGACGATTCCGCGCATGGCATCCAGCTCACCAACGATGGAGGTTACATTCTATCGGGCCATACGACCTCGAACGACGGCGATGTCTCAGGGAACCATGGCAATTACGACACTTGGGTGATGAAGCTTGATAGCATCGGTTGGCTCGAATGGCAGAAACCCTTGGGGGGAAGCGACTATGATGTAGGTGGAGGGATCCAACAAACCGCCGACGGTGGCTGCGTGGTCGCGTCCTTCGCCCGATCGAGCGATGGTGAGATCACCAACAGCCACGGTGGCTTCGAAGGTTGGATCGTCAAACTCGGTGATATCGCCACTGGCGCGCAGGAAATGAGCACGCCCGTCCTCACCATCTCGCCCAACCCGGGAAATGATCTCATTCGCGTTTCCAGCGACAAGGAAATGTGCAAGGCCACGATCACGATCACTGACGCGTTCGGACGAGCGGTGGCACACGAACGAATGAACGGGACCGCCCATTGGTTGAACGTAGGCCATTTGCCCGCTGGCCTATACACCCTCACGATGCGCTCAGAACAGGAAGCGCGCAGCAAGCGGTTGGTGGTCGACTAAGGTTGTTGCCGCCCTCGTGCGGAATTAGAACCCCAATACCACCTCCCCGGTCCTATATCTCCGCAGAGTCGATCCCTTGCTTACCGGGCTCCGGGCGTAGCACCGGCTGCGATCCTTCCGCGCTCCAGGCACCTTCCCCTTTCGGAACCCCGGGGCCGCCCCCTGCGTTGAAGCGTCTACTCCTTGGACCTATGCGCTACCTACCGCTCATCGCCGCGCTCTGCATAGGGCCCGGAGCCCTGGCCCAAACGGGTCCGGGCGGGGTGGGCACCAGCGCCAACAACGTGCTCTGGCTGAGCGCCGATAACAGCGCGACCGTGGCCGGCACAGCGGTGACCAACTGGACCGACCGCAGCGGGAACGGCAACAACGCCGCGAGCCCCTCGGTGGCCACGCGATCCACATGGGTGGGTTCGGCGCTGAACGGCCATCCCATGATCTCCTTCGACGGGGTGGACGATGAGATGCGCATACCCGACGCGGGCTCGCTCGATATGAACCAGTGGGACATCTTCTTCGTGAGCGCGGAGAACACCGCGAAGAGCAACAACGCCTGGCTGGCCAAGGGAACCAGCACGCAGCCGAACTATGCCCTCTGGAGCCCGAACGATGGGGCCATGCTCATGCCCATCTTCGATATCCTCAACCTGCTCTCCTCGCCCGCTGCGCCGGTCGGTACCACGAGCTCGTCCTTCAGCTTGCTGGAGTACACCAACACGGTGATCTTCTTCCTCTTCCCTTCACGCACCGCATACAAAGCAGGCACTACTATCTATTCCGATGCGAGCCTGCTGCAGCTCCCCGCCAACAACGCGAACCCCCTCTATCTCGGCAATGTGCAGGGAACCAGCGGCTGGAACATGGACGGCGATCTGGCCGAAGTGATCATCTACGACAGCCCGGTGAACTCCACCCAGCGCATCATAGTCAACAACTACCTCAGTGCCAAGTATGCCCTACCGTTGAGCGCCAACAACATCTATGTGCAGGATGATCCCGCGAACGGTGACTATGATCACGAAATGGCGGGGATCGGTCGCACCGGCCTCACCAACCAACATACCGATGCACGCGGAGGGGTGGTGCAGATCAACAATGCGACCGGTCTCGGGAACAACGAGTTCCTCCTTTGGGGCCATGACAATGCCGCGCTGCACGCCATCGGGAGCACCGACTTTCCTGTCGGCCTGCAAGGCCGCTGGCACCGGGTATGGCGCGTGAACGAGGTGAACGCCGCCGGGGGCGCCGTGGATGTGGGCAACGTGAACATCACCTTCGACCTCACGGGTCAGGGCCCTGTGACGGCGAGCGATCTGCGACTGCTGGTGGACCTGAACAACAATGGTGTCTTCGCCGATGATGCGCCCGTGGCGATCGCGGCGAGCTCGGTCGGTGGCAACCTCTACCGTTTCGCCGGTGTGAACGCGCTGGTGAACGACCGCCGGTTCACCTTGGGCACCATCAACCTGGTTCAGACCTCATTGCCAGTTGAACTCTTGAATTTCGAGGCCGACGTGCGGGAAGATCGGACCGTTCATCTCACCTGGGCCACCGCCTCAGAGCAGAACAACGACCATTATACCGTGCAGCGCAGCACCGAAGGCAGCGACTGGATCGATGTAACCACGGTACCCGGCGCTGGCACGAGCCTCACTATGCTCGAATACAGCGCGCTGGACCCGCAGCCCCGAGCCGGTCTTAACTACTACCGCCTTCAACAGACCGACCACGACGGCCACTCCACCGTGAGCGATGTGGTAAGTGTTCACATCGGCCGGGCGCGGGAGGAACTGCTCGTCTACCCGGTCCCCGCCCAGGACCTTGTGAACGTGGTCTTCCGAAGCAAGGGGCAGAATGGCATCCGCCTGCTCAACGATCGGGGCCAACAGATCGGCGCACCTATCACAGCCACGGCCAATGGTGCGGTGATCGATGTGAGTCATTTGCCCATCGGCACATACCTGGTGGCAGTGGTCTCCGAGAGTGGCACGCTCACCAGGCGGTTGATCGTTTCGCGTTAGTCCTTGCATAGCGCAAGTTCCTACGTACCCAAAGCCAGCCACAATGAATGGCGGTCGGCGCGCCAGAACGTGAAGGCGCTCGTTCCACAAGAGAAAAGGCATCGAGATCATTGCGCCAGCCACGGTCACGACCCGGGATCGGTCCGTCGAAGCTGACCATCCTTTCGTCGAGCCTTTGTGCGCCACCCTCCTGCACTTGTCTAGATTCGCATGTGCGCAGTCTCACCGCCTCGCTATTCGCGGCCCACGTCTTTCTGATGGCCTTTGCATCGGCCGGGCTGATAGAGGTCTTCAGGGCGCCTGCGCTTCAGGAGCATTACACGGAACATCAACAGCGTGCTGACGGGAAGTTGACCGTGGTCGAGTTCGTTCTTCTGCACTACTGCGACCCCGGGCACGAAGCGAGCGAACCCGCCCAACATGCGAAGCTGCCGTTCCATGGCGCGAGCGGACATTCTCCGCTATTCACCGGTCATTCCCTTGCGTTGCCCGGTCCTATGCTTGGGGGTTTGCTACGCGTGGGTCCTGCTTCCGTGAAGGATGACTGCGTGGGCCAGTGGGCATCGCGCAGCGTATTCCACCCGCCGAAGTCGATCGGATGATCGATCGCGGTGCCGCCGCACCGTGATGACTTGTCGCCTCTGACGTAAGCGCGACGGTCGTGTTCCGTTCAATTCACTTCGGTCGTTCCCATGGCTACTTCATCATTGGTTCCATCCTTACCTCCCAGCATGCATGTGGTGCGAAGCATATTCGGCGAGGGTGGTCCGCAAGGTCGTCATGGTCCAACGATGGAACCAGCGCAACTTCGCATCCAGATGGGCGGTTCCCGATCAGGCATGATCCGCAGTAGCAACGACGCAACGAACTGTTCCAAAGAAGTACAAGCCCATCGACGGTCGAGCCGAACACCCCTATGACACGATCCATGGCAACCTCATCCCGAACGAAGAAGATGCTCATCACCCTCCGAACCGGTGTGCAGAAGGTTCTCGCGCCAATGTTCACCACCCGCGCTGCGGGGCTGTACATCCTATTGTTCGCCGCCTCGATCGGCGTAGGCACCTTCTTGGAGAACGACTTCGGCACCAGTTCGGCACAGCACGTCATCTATAAGTCCTCGTGGTTCTCGCTCCTGCTCGTCCTTTTCGCCATCACCATCATGGTGAACGTGGTGCGGTTCAAGATGGTGCGGCAGCGGAAGTGGGCCTTGCTCACGTTCCACCTGGCCATGATCGTGATCCTGATCGGCGCGGGCGTTACACGGTACTTCGGCTACGAGGGCATCATGCATATCCGGGAGAACGGATCGTCGAACAGTTTCCTTTCGGCGGAGACCTATTTGCTTTTTCAAGTGAGGCAGGGCGAGCAGGTCTATCATTTCGATGAACCCGTGCTTTTTTCGACTTTGGGGAACAACGATTGGAGGGGTTCATATCTCATCGGCGATGATCTGATCGAGGCGGAGGTCCAAGAGTTCATACCGAATCCCAAGCAGCTATTGGAGGAGGCTCCGAACGGCAAGCCGACCATCAAGGTGGTGTTCGCGGGCATGGGCGGTCGGGAGGAATACTATGTCAGCGCCGGAGAGACCAGGCGGTACCACAACGTGCTCTTCAACTTCACAGAAGCGCTCCTCCCGGAGGCCGTGAACATCGCCTACCGGAACGATTCCCTTCTTATCAAGTCGGATAGGGCATTGGTACAGACCGTGATGGCCACGCGGACCACGGACACATTGTATCCACGGGAAGCCTATCATCCGTTGCGGCTTCGCTCCATGTACAACGACGGGACCAATGGATTTGTCTTCGGAGACTTCAAGGAACAAGCCGTCGTCAAACTCGGATCCGAAGGTCCCAAGGTGAAGAACGAAAGCCTGACCGCACTTCGGATGGTGGTGAAGGTGAATGGCACCGCGCAGGAACTGATGGTCTATGGGCAGAAGGGCATGGCCGGCAGACCCGCGGTCGCGCATGCGGATGACATGGACGTGGCCATATCCTATGGGGCCAAGGACATTCCCCTCCCCTTCTCCCTGAAGCTCTATGACTTCATCATGGAGCGCTACCCTGGCACCAACAGCGCCACCTCCTATGCCAGTGAGGTACAGTTGATAGATGAGCGAGCGGACGTGAAGGAGGACCACCGCATCTTCATGAACAACGTTCTGGACCACGATGGCTATCGTTTCTTCCAGTCCTCCTTCGACCAGGATGAGCTTGGGACATATCTGAGCGTGAACCACGACTTCTGGGGGACCTGGATCTCTTACATCGGCTACATCCTGCTGACCATCGGCATGATCATGTCCCTCTTGAGCAAGAAGAGCCGGTTCCACAAGCTTTCGGAGAACATCGAAATGATGAGGAGGACGACCACGGTGCCGGTGTTGGTGCTGGCCCTGCTCTCGGCACCCACGCTGGCCCAGGCGCAAAAGGTGATCGATCAGCGTAACAACCTGAACATCGTGGACGCCGCGCATGCCGAACGTTTCAGCAGGATCGTGGTCCAGGACCATCGAGGGCGAATGAAACCGATGCACACACTGACGCGCGAGGTGATGCGCAAGGTGTACCGCAAGGAGCGCATCAACGACCTGTCCGCCGACCAGGTGGTCCTGGGGATGTTGGCAAGTAGCAAGGACTGGATCGCGGTCCCGATGATCAAGCTGGGTGAACACCAGAAGATACACGAGCAGTTGGGGGTCCCGGGCCCACTGGCCGCGTACGAGGACTTCTTCGATTCGAACGGCGACTACGTGCTTCGCGATGAGGTCAGCAGGGTCAACGCGATGCAACCCATCGATCGCGGGGTCTACGAGAAGGACCTGATGAAAGTGGATGAACGCTTGAACATCATGAACATGGTGCTGGGGGGCGGAATGCTCAAGATCATACCGGTGCCGGGTGACCCCAACAATACCTGGGTCGGTGCGCGATCGGACGGTCACGAACATGGTAACGACCCCGTTGCGGACCGGTTCTTCTCCACATACGTCCATGCGTTGCGGGAGGCCATGTCCACCGGCAACTATGCACTTCCTGATAAGCTGCTGAACGAACTCAGTGCTTACCAAAAGGAGCAAGGTGCGGCCGTGGTCCCCAGCACTGCGCGGATCGGAGCGGAGATCTTGCTGAACGAACTGAACGTCTTCAACCGGTTGGCCTTGTTCTACACCTCCCTGGGTGTGGCCTTCCTTTTCCTGATGTTCTTTTCGGTCTTCAAACCCGCCGTTGACCTGCGGAAGGTCCAGAAAGTGCTGCTCGTGCTCCTGCTGTTCGGGTTCTTCCTGCACACGATCGGTCTTGGCCTGCGTTGGTACGTCTCCGAACGTGCACCGTGGAGCAATGGCTATGAGTCGATGATCTACATCGCCTGGACCACGGTGCTGGCGGGTATCCTGTTCACCAGGAGATCCTTTGGTGGATCCGCAGCGACCATGATCCTTGCGGCAACGGTACTGCTCGTGGCCATGTTGAGCTACCTGGACCCGGAGATCACCCCGTTGGTCCCGGTGTTGCGTTCCTACTGGTTGACCATCCACGTCTCATTGGAGGCGGGGAGCTACGGCTTCCTCATGCTGGGCGCGGTGATCGGCTTGATCAACCTCATCCTGATGATCTTCCTCTCGAAACACAACGAGAAACGCATCCACAAGGTCGTGAAGGAAATGTCCTACCTCAGTGAGATGACCTTGATCGGGGGCTTGTTCATGATCAGCATCGGCACCTACCTCGGTGGGGTGTGGGCCAACGAATCCTGGGGACGCTACTGGGGTTGGGATGCGAAGGAGACCTGGGCCTTGGTCACCATCCTGGTCTATGCGTTCATCCTGCACATGCGGCTCATCCCGAAGCTGCAGGGCCTGTACGCCTACAATGTGGCCTCGCTCTTCGGGTTAGCCACCGTGATCATGACCTACTACGGGGTGAACTACTACCTCTCAGGTCTCCACTCCTATGCCGCCGGCGATCCAGTGCCGGTACCGCAATGGGTGTACATCGGGGTCATGGTGCTGGTGATCATTGGTCTGATCGCCTTTGTGCGGAAGCGGGCGTTCCGCTTGTTCTCCTAGTCGATGCCCGGTACCAGCGCCTACTTCACCAGCGTACCGCCTTCCAAGAGGATACCGTACTGATACCCCGCGCCAAAGTCCTTGTCCAGCGCCACGGTGCCCACCATGGTTACGGCATGGCCCTCCGGGATCAGCACGTCCGTGGTAACGACAAGGTCTTGGTCCTTGTTGGTGCCATCGTTCAAATGGACCCAATTACGACCCATGATGTTCGGGTTCACCTTGGTGCAGGTGCCACTGACCTGAACGGACCTTCCGGCGAACTTCTTCGGGTCCGCCAATAGTTCGGAGATCTTCACGGATCCTTCGCTGATGATCGGCGATGCCGGCTCCTGCTGGGTAGGAGTGAACGGCGTGGATGGTGGCATACCCGAACCTTGGCTGCCATGGTCGGAAGGAACGAGCTGCGAGATCAAATACAGTTTCTCGAACGTTCTGTTGTACTCCTTGCTCTGAAAATCGGTCTTCAGAAGTCCGCCACGGTAGAAGTAGGTTCTGCCCACCACGACCTCCTGTTTGGTGGACGCGATCCAGAACTCCTCATCGCCCTCCTTCGCACGCACGTATACGTACTTCGTCGTTGGAAGCACTTCGAGCGCGGTGATCGAGTGCACGTCCGCCCCCACCCCTGCGCCGGTCATAGCGGCCCCTTGGGACGCATCCTCCGCATTTCCGGAGAAGACCCCGGTAGTGCCCTCATTGGACTTTTCCGAGGCAATGGTCTTGGGACCGTCATCGCATGCGGTCACCATGACCCCACAGATGATCGATGCGTACATGTATCCGATCTTCTTGTTCATCATCCTATCTCTTACTGTCGAAACGTTTTGTGATGCTCACGTTCACTCTGTAGTTCTGTTCATCGCCCATGGTCGAGAGTTCGCCCAACACACTGAACACCAACTTGGGCAGGATGTTGTAGGAGAGATCGACGCCATAGAACTTCTGGTGCCGTTCCATGGGAACCCCCTCCACATCAAGGAGGGTGGAGTACCTGTAGTTCGCCATACGGAAATATACGCTCGCGTTCATCCGCTTCTTGACGAGCATCCGCGAATGCCGCACGGATAGTACATCGCTCCTCACATAGCTCGATGTGTTCCGGTTCACCTGCACAGACCAGCGCCCACCAATGGCAGGGACCTTGGAAAAGGTGATGTAGCCGTTGATATTGTCCGACCTGTTCCCTCCATCACTTTCGAACCGCTTGCTGTAGCTCGCGCTCAAACTGATATCCTTGATCGGACGCACGTTCAACCGCAAGCGGGCACCCTGCATCGCGTCATCATCGTCCAGCAGCATCTCAATATCGCTCCGATAGGTTTCGTAGTAAACGATACGCCTCCGGGCATCATAGGAAGCGAACAGATCGACCCGCTTTCCGAACCGATAGCGGGAAGAGAGATAGAAGTTGGTCAGTCGGGCCTTGGTGGTAGGTGCACCATCCACCAAACCGTAGAGATCGAGCTCAAAGGAACCGAAGATGTTGAGGTCGTTCCAGAACGTGGAGCTATGCTGAAAGTAGGCGTACCTCCTATCGACCGGTCCCGCATTGGTCTGCTGCAAAAGCCCCAATGTCGTTCGCGTATCCAACTTCTCCGCGCTCCGGGCATATCCCAGGTAGCCCCCGTATTCAAGCAGGCCGACGTTCAAGCCGTAATCGATGATATCAGGCCGGGACCCGGCGATCACGCCCGTGAAGAAACCGCCGAAGTGCTTCTCCACCTGCAATCCATCAATGGCCCCCAAGGAGGATGCGCTGTTATTGACCCTCCTCCCGAGCGTGATCGAGAAAGTGGAGTCCGGGGCATAGTTCACCGCCAAGCTATACACGTTGAAAAACTCCGTGCGCTGCGGATACTTGCTCTCCCCCGCCGGGAACAACTGCCGGTAGTTCAAGTAGGTCTCGGCGGAGAACTTGGAGCCGCCGATACGGTCCGCATTGGCCGAAAGGCGGTACATCACCCGGTGATCGTTCTCCCTCGCCGATGGGATCGTACTATAGCTCGTCGCCGAAAGCCGGCCTCGATAACGTTCGCCATTGTCACGGACCTTCTCGGCGGCGGGACCTTTCTCCGCCTTCCCGGTCGACCGACCCGAAGGCGGCACAACGGGATGCGGGGTCCTAAGCACGACCTTGTCGTTCTTCTGGACCTTGCACCCCGCAACGACGGTACAGAGGCATGAGGTGGTGGACTTGGTGGTCACCACCAAGCAGGGACTGACCTCTGTACCCTTCACCACGTGAAGGGTATCCCCGATCGCGATGGCGGCCGTAGTTCCGAAGTTGACATACACGTTGTTCGCCGTGATGAAGGTGACCTCACCCTGCAGCGCGTCCTGCCCGAAGCAACCGGATACGACCAGGAGAAGGGACCAAAGCGTGAGGGTTCGCATAGCCATCGCTAGTTCCCGCTGGGATGGCATGAGAAGCATGCATTGCTGTTGAACGCGTATCCGTTCTCACCGCTGTGATCGTCGGCTAATTGTGCCTCGTCGTCGTGGCAGATAATGCAGCTGAAGACACTGTAGTCGTTGCTGTTGGTGTGGCAACTAGAACAGGTGTTCCATTCGCCGTTGTGGTTCCCGCTATAGATCGGGAAGTACTGGTTGTCGTGATCGAAGTTGGCCGGGGTCCACGCGGTTTCATTGTGGCATTGCGCGCAATCCGTGGGGAACTGGGCGCCGCTATGGTTCGGGTTGGTGGTGCCGTTGTAATCGTCCATGTGGCACGCGTCGCAGTTGGTGGGCGTGCCCGCATAGCCATTCGCGTGGCACTCGGTGCAGTTAACGCCGACGTGACCCCCTTGGAGGGGGAAATCGGTGGTGTTGTGGTCAAAGCCGAAGGCATCCCCGTTCGGGTGGCAGGCCAGGCAGGCATTGCTCTCATAGACATAACCGGGCATGCCATTGTGGTCGCCGTCGGTCTGGGGGTTCACGTGGCATCCGGTGCATGTGAACACCGAGAAGTCATTGGGGTTCGTGTGGCAGTCCGTGCACGCGCTCCATTGGCCGTTGTGCGATCCGCTGTAGATGGGGAAGAACTGTGCATCGTGATCGAACGTCGCTGGTGTCCACCCCGGATCGGTCGTATGGCAGGAGGCGCAATCGGTGGAGAATCCGGAAGCCGCGTGGTTCGGGTTCGTTGTGCTGTTGTAGTCCTGCTGATGGCAGCTCACGCATTCGGGCGATACGGCCGAGAGATCGCCGGTGGTATGGCAGCGCGCGCAATCACCGATGTCGTGCCCCAGAGTGAGCGGAAAGAAATCGTGGTCAACGAGATCGGTCGCCCAGCCGAAGCCAAGTGGATCATGGCACTCCACGCAGTTCGCGGAGAATCCCGCCAACATATGATCAGGGCTCTTGGTGGCGAGGTAATCCGCTTGGTGGCAATTGATGCAATCATTGCCAAGCCTGATGAATGTGTTGCCGTTGTCCGAAATGTGACAATCCACACAGCTCAAATTGCTATGCACCCCGACCAAAGCGAACCCGTTCTGCTCGTGCAGCTCAGGTATGTCGTCGACCAGCCAGCTCACCGGCGTATGGCACCGGGCACAATCGTCACCCACGGACATACTGTGTACATCCGTGTGGCACGAAATGCAATCGTCCGGCGGGGCCTCACTGAAGACCAATGAAGCGTGGCAGGACCTGCAGTCCACCTGGTCATGGACGCCTATCAATGGAAAATGGGTCTGCCCGTGATCGAACGTCAGCGAGTCCCGCATGGCGCTCCAACCGTCAGGTACGTGGCATGCGGCACAATCGATCTTCATCGCCTCGCCGTGCGGCGATTGCGCCAGGACATTGATCGGGACCATCCCGACGGCCGAAAGGAACGCTACACAGATCCCTCGCAACCATGGTCCCATGGCCTTGCTGCGGATCCGCGTCGTACGTTCAATTCCCATTGGGATGGCAATTGAAGCAGGCGGCACTGTTGTACGAATACCCGTTCTCCCCGCTATGATCATTGTCGACCTGGGCTTGGTCGTCGTGCTCATGGCAATCGATGCAACTGAACACACTATAGTCGTTCGGGTCGGTGTGGCATTCAACGCACGTGTTCCACTCCCCGTTGTGCGTTCCACTATAGATCGGGAAGTACATCCCGTCGTGATCGAACGTGGAAGGCGACCATGCCGATATACTGTGGCACTGGGCGCAATCCGTGGGGAACTGGGCTGCCTGGTGGTCCGGGTTGGTGGTGGCGTTGAAATCCGCCATGTGGCACGCATCACAATCCGTCGGCGTGCCTTGATAGCCGTTGGAATGGCACTGGAGACAACTCGCGCCCGCATGCCCTCCGGTCAGCGCAAAGCCCGTCGCGCTATGATCGAACGTAGAAGGGGTCCAGGAAGTTTCATTGTGGCATTGCGCACAGTCGGTGGGGAATTGGGCAGCGGCATGGTCCGGGTTGGTGGTGCCATTGTAATCCGGCATATGGCAGGCATCGCAGTTGGTCGGTATACTCTGATAGCCATTGGAATGGCAGGCGATGCAGTTGACGCCCGCATGGCCACCTGTCAGGGGAAAATCGGTCGTACTATGATCGAAGGTCGAATTGTTCCAGGCCGTCTCATCGTGGCATAGTGCACAATCCACAGGGAACTGAGCTGCGGCATGGTCCGGGTTGGTCGTCCCGTTATAGTCCGGCATGTGACATCCGTCGCATGTGCTCGGTGTATTGTTGTAGTTGCCATTGTGACATTGGTCGCAGCTGACCGTGGCGTGCGACCCCATCAGTGGGTAACCGTTGTGGTCATAGCTCGATGGGATCCAAGCTGTCTCATCGTGGCATTGCGTGCAATCCGAGGGGAACTGGGCCGCCGCATGGTTCGGGTCGGTGGTGCCATTGTAGTCCGGCATGTGGCAGGCATCACAGTTGGTCGGTGTACCCTGGTACCCATTGGAATGGCATTGCGTACAGGCAACGCCGGAGTGGCCCCCGGTCAACGGGAAGCTGGTCGTGCCATGATCAAAGGTCGAGTTCCCCCAGGCGGTCTCATCGTGACAGATCGTGCAATCCGTAGGGAACTGGGCCGCCGCATGGTTCGGGTTGGTGGTGCCATTGTAGTCCGGCATGTGGCAGGCATCACAGTTGATCGGTGTACCCTGGTAACCGTTGGAGTGGCATTGCGCGCAGTCAACGCCGACATGGCCGCCGGTAAGTGGGAAACCCGTGGTCGCATGATCGTATGAGGACGGCGACCACGCCGCTTCGTCGTGGCATTGCGTGCAGTCCGTGGTGAACTGTGCGGAAGTGTGGTTCGGGGCGGTGGTGCCATTGTAGTCCGCCAGGTGGCAGCCCTCGCAGGTGTTCGGCGTGTTGTTGTAATTGCCGTTGTGGCATTGATCGCAACTTGCGGTGGTATGCGCCCCGACCAACGGGTAGCCGTTGTGATCATAGCCGGACGGCGACCACGCCGTCTCGTCATGGCATTGCGCGCAATCCATGGAAAAGCCAGCAGCGGCGTGGTTGGGGTTGGCACTGCCATTGTAGTCCGCCAGGTGGCAGCCCTCGCAGGTGTTCGGCGTGTTGTTGTAATTGCCGTTGTGGCATTGATCGCAACTTGCGGTGGTATGCGCCCCGACCAGTGGGTAGCCGTTGTGATCATAACCGGACGGCGACCACGCCGTCTCGTCATGGCATTGCGCGCAATCCGTGGAAAAGCCAGCAGCGGTGTGGTTGGGGTTGACACTGCCGTTGTAGTCCGCCAGGTGGCAGCCCTCGCAGGTGTTCGGCGTGTTGTTGTAATTGCCGTTGTGGCATTGGTCACAATCATGCACCAACGCGTGCGCACCGATCAATGGATAGCCACTGTGATCATAGGTCACGGGTGTCCACCCTGGGCTTATAGTATGGCATGTGGCGCAGTCCGTTGAGAATCCCGCAACCGTATGGTCCGGGTTGGCGGTGCCTGAGAAGTCGTTCTGGTGGCAACTGACGCACTCCGACGAGGAGGTGGAGAAAGAACCTCCCGTGTGGCACTGGTCGCAGTCGGAAATGGCGTGCCCTAAAATGAGAGGGAAGAAGTCGTGATCGACGATCTCCGTGTTCCAACCAGAGCCCAACGGATCATGGCACTGGATGCAATCGTCCGAAAATCCGGCCATGATGTGGTCCGGATGCCGGGTGGCCCGGAGATCATCCGCATGGCAACTTATGCAGTCATTGCCAATTCGGTCAAAGCGTAACGCGGTCTCCGAGGTGTGGCAGTCCACACAGCTCAAATTGCCATGCGCACCGATCAAGGGGAACCCGTTCTCCTCATGCAGTTCAGGGATCGCATCAACCAACCAATTCCGGGGTGTGTGGCAGCGTGCACAATCATCGCCAACGGTCATGCCGTGCATATCGGTGTGGCAGGCACTGCACTGGTCGGGAGCCTCATCGAAGACGAGCGTTGTGTGGCACGCCTTGCACTCCACCTGTGCGTGAGTGCCTACGAGCGGATAGCGCGTCAGATCATGGTCGAACGGAATGCTGTCCGAAATGCTCGTCCAATCCGCCGGTACATGGCACTGGGCGCAATCCATTTTCATGGCTTCGCCGTGCGGCGACTGCGCGTTCAACCGCACAGCTACCAGCAGGAGGGCCCCTATTTGTGGCAGTCTATGCATTGGTACTTCGCGATCTTGAACGACCCCAATTTCTCATTGCCCTCCGCAGGGTTCTTGTGGCACTCCCGGCAATCCACGGTCTTGTGTTCACCTTCCAGCGGAAAAGCCGTCTTGGTATGATCGAACAAGCTGGGGAACCAGTCGCCGGTAACGTGGCAACGCTTGCAATCCGTAATACCTGACTGTGCGAACTCTTCACCGTGCACGTTGTCGTGGCAATCAGCGCAGGCCATTGCCAGTTCGCGGA
Organism: Flavobacteriales bacterium; assembly: GCA_016703105.1. Taxonomy (GTDB): domain Bacteria; phylum Bacteroidota; class Bacteroidia; order Flavobacteriales_F; family PHOS-HE28; genus PHOS-HE28. The sequence continues at coordinate 208,483 of JADJCS010000020.1, read as the reverse complement.
ATTTCCACTTCTCTCCGGTCGAATTCTCGGCACCTTTCTTCCATTTCTCGTTCAAATGGCATTCGGAGCAGGGTGTGGCCACATGCGCCCCGTCCAGCGGGAATTTCGTTGTGGCGTGCTGCTCCAAGGAATACATGCTCACATCGAACCCATCGGTGAGGAAGTGGCACTCCACGCAATCCGGCGACACACCGTTCTCAGCGAACTCGCCTTTGTGGAAGTCAGCATGGCAGCTATTGCACGCCACGAAAACGATCGGATCGGTGTACCGCCCTTTGTGACACTTCTTGCAATCCACGTCAACGTGCTTTCCCTGCAATGGGAAGTCGGTGACACTGTGATCGAAGAAGTCCATCGACTTCACGGCGACCCAGCCTTTCTCCTGGTGGCACTTCGCGCAGTCCGTGCCGAACTTCCCATCGTGCTGGTCCTTGTGGCACGTGGCACATTGGTTCATCGCCACCCCGGCCCGGTCCTGGAAGACCGTTAGCGGATCGCTGGTGCGCTTGTGGCATTCAAAGCAATCGGTGGTCTTGTGCTTGCCGTTCAACTTGAACGGCGTGGTGTTGTGGTCGAAGCGGTCCTTCCCTGCGAAGGTCGAGAAGGCGTTCTCCGTGTGGCACTGGGCGCAAGCGTTGGTGAAGTGCGCGTTGTGCGGATCATCGTGGCACGCCTTGCAATCCGTGTGGGGCACATCGCCGAACGCTTGGAACTGCTTGCCGTTCTTGGTGGTGATGGCGTGACATTCCTTGCAATCCACAGGGATGTGCTTTCCCTTGAGCGGGAAATCGGTCTTGTCGTGATCGAACACGCTGGCCGGCTTCCATGCCGTCATGGTATGGCACTTCAGGCAATCCTTGTCCATCGTGCTCTGATGGAAGTCGTCGTGACAGGAAAGGCACTTCTGGTCCAGGCCGAGGAAGGTCTTGTCCCGCTTCTTCAACTCCTTGTCCGCGATGTTGTCCGGTAGGTGGCATTCGCGGCAGTCAACGGGCTTGTGCGCGCCGGTGAGGGCATAGCCCGTCAACCCGTGATCGAACGTCTTCTCATCGAAGCGCACCATCTCGAACTTCCGTCCATGGTGCTCGCTGTGGCAGGTGAAGCAATCCTTCGCCTTCACGTCCTTGCTTGCGTGGTAGCCCTTTTTCTGCGTGATGAGCGACTTGATCTCCTTATGGCACTCCAGGCACTTGGCGTTCGTCACCTTGTTGCCCAGATCGTGGCACTGCGTGCAGTTGCTCATGCCCTCCAAGTTGGCATGCGCGGTGGTCAGATCCCCCGGCGACAATTGCGCACGACTTGTCATCGCCACCAGCGATAGCACAACGAACAGGTATGTCGCGAGGGATCTCACGTGTGCTTCTTCACGATATGTCCGAACCGTTTTGTGATCTCAATGCCGGCCTTCTGCAAGAAGCCGGTAGGGAGTTCACCACCAGCGAAAATGTACACGAGGTCGTTCGGCAGTTGCTGCGTGTCTTCACCCACTTTGCACAACACGGATTCCGGTGCTATGGATACCAAGTTGGCCTTGTAGACCGCCTTCATTTTCCCGGCATCGATGGCTGCGGTCACTGCTTCACGGTTCTTGGGTTTGATACCCGCGAAATTCTCGTTGCGATTGACCAAGAGCACTTCATTGTCGTTCATCAGCAGCATCGCGGATTCCACACCGGCATCACCACCGCCCACAACCACGACTTTCTTGCCAGCGATGTTCTCGGGTTCCAATAACCGGTAGGCCACCTTGGTCGACTCTTCGCCGGGTATGCCCAATTTTCTTGGTGTTCCGCGGCGGCCGATGGCCAACAGAACATTGTTGCAGATATAGTCCTTGCCCACGTTGGTGGACAGCTTGAACGTCCCGTCCTTCTGTGGCACGATGGCATCCACTTTCGTGTTCTCGGTGATCTCGATCTTGTGCTCACTGATCACCTTCCGCCAGAGCTGGAGCAGTTCATCCTTCGTGGTGTCGTACAACTTCACCTTGCCATGCAATGGAAGGTCCATCGGTGAGGTCATCACGAGCTTGGAGCGTGGGAACGTGTACACGGTGCCGCCGAGCGAATCCTGCTCCAACGTGGCGCTGGTCAAGCCTTGCTTTTTCGCTTCCAACGTGGCCGAGATACCGGCCGGTCCGGCGCCGATGATCACCACATCGAGCACGCCTTCGGCCCTGGGCTTCTTGGCGCTCGCGATATTCGCCATGGCCTGCTTACCCTGTTCCACACCATTCCTGATCAAACCCATGCCGCCGAGCTCCCCCGCGATGTAGATCCCTTTGATGTTGGTCTCGAAAGTCTGATCCACGTGCGGCAGATCGATGCCGCGCGTCTCGGTGCCGATGCGCAGGGAGATGGCCTGCACCGGGCAGGCGTGGAAGCAAGCGCCATGGCCCACGCAGTTGCTGGCGAGGATCACCGTGGCCTTGCCGTCCACGATGCCGAGGATGTCCTTTTCCGGACAGTCGGCCACGCACGCTGCACTACCGATGCAGGTGTTCAGGTCGATGTACGGATGCAGCGATACCGGCTCGAACATGCCTTCCTCCTTGGCCTTGGCCACTTTCTTCTCCACGATCGCGGACTTCTTTTTGAGGCTGCGCATGTAGAAGAAGATGGTGAGCCCGCAGAGCAGGAGCACCGAACCGTAGATCGCTATTTGTTCGATCAGCACTTCCATCAGAAGATCCACTTGTATCCGAAGGACAACGTAACGGCCACGTGTATGATGAGCACGATGAGCATGATCAACGCGAAGGGCAGGTGCGCCACATGCCAGTACTTGAACAGTTTCTGCATGGTGAGCAATCGACCGATCCGGTGGGACAAGGCGAACTCTTCTTTCACCATGCGGATGATGGATGCCTGCTCCTCACGCGCCATGTTCTTCGCCTTCAAGGATGACCGGATCACACCGACGGCCTTGCGTTCATCGAGGTACCTGGAAATGAACGATCTGCGCTTTGCGGCAGCACCCTCGCCGTCCGTGGTGCCGACGATCAACGGGATCAGTTGCTCGTCGAGGCCAACGCTCTGCTTCAGGTTCTCGACCAGTTTGGCTCGCATACCCTTCACCTCGTTCAGGCTGAGTTCGCGACCCTCCACGGTGCGCGGTATCTGGATGTAGATGAAGCGCCCGATGACGCCGCTGGCAACCACGGCCACCATGCTCCAGAACGCCACTGAGACCAGTCCGCCGAATTTGAAGGCCGTGTGGAAGAGGATGAGGATCGGCCCCAGCGTGCAGAGGAAAATGTGGAACTCCAGCAGGTACTTCAGCCGGAGCTGCTTCGTCATGAAGTTGTAGCGTTTGCGCGCGATGTAGATCACCACACCGAACAAGATGAGGAAGGTGCCGAGGATACCGATGCCATGGCCGTAGGCGCCGCTCGGCTTGAACCAGTTGTGCTGCGGGTGATAGAATCGCTCCTCCAGCGGCAATTGGTAGTAGGACCAGCCGACGTACGAGAGATACACGGTCACCACGACGACGATGGCCGACATGGTTCCGATGAAGAGGGTGTGGGTGGTGCGCGTCATGAATGTCCTGTCAAGCCGGTAGGTTCAGTCGTTCCCAATATGACGCTACGATGCACATGCATCCGATGCGGCCCACACAACGAACATCATACGCCGGGATATGGGGGAAGGTCCGACCTCTCATGGCGCCAGATCGCAGATATTCGCCGAGTGCACCGGAATGATCGCCATGGACCAGCGTTGCAGCAAGATGATGTTGAAGACTATGGCCCCAAGGGTCCGCATGAACTGGAATTGACGGTTGACGACTGTTCAAGAACCCGCCGAGCAGCAGTGGCTCTTGTCCGCGCGGCAGGGGGTTCCTGCCCACGCGCCTCAACCGATCGACTTGGGCGGATGGAACACCGATCGCCCGGGCCACTGGCCCACTTCGGCCGCTAGGGTCCCAGGACGGACGTGGGGGGTCACCACGGCGGGTATCGCACTGGCCGATGCTGCCGGCGGCAGGAACATGTGCATGGCCATGGAAGGACCATGGAAGGGCAAGGCACTGTGCCTGTCCGCATCCTGGCGCTCATGTTCCGGGTCCGCGAAGTGGAGTTTCAGGAACTCACCCCACCCCATGGTGCCACCGCTTTCCAGGAAGTGCTCCGCGTAATGGCTCTGAAGGGAAGGAAGGCGTGCCACCTCCGCAAGCCCGCCCGGCGCCCAAGTGCTCAACAGCACATGGAGAATGAGGAGGTAAGCCGCGAAGTTCTTCATACCGGCCTCGAAGGTAGGAAGCAAGCCATGGCAGTTCCATGACAATATCCCCCGAACGGGATTTCCCTTCGACGGAACCGGACGGATCGGTCCCTGAACATGTGATCCCCGGAAGGACACAGGGGCTGCCCGATGCCTCCGAGCAGCAGAGAACCACCCAAGACCTACGACCTGAAATGCAATCCCCCGGCACCATGTCGCCGAAGACCATCTTGCTGGGGTCCTCGATCATCTGCTTCACGGCCGTCGGGAAGCCCGTCAGGTCAGGGGCACGGTTCAATCGTCCTCCCCTTCACGATCACGGCCTTTGCGGGCACCTTCCCCGCCTTCGCTTCCGGACCGTCCATCCATGCGGATGTCATCCTCATCACCGCTGCGGTGGCATCGCACGCAGTCGGTGATGTTCGTGATCCCCTCTTCCTGGTGCTCGCCGATGATATTGCCCGGTGTATGCTCGTGGCAACCGTAGCAGGTGTAGCTGCCGTAGTTGTTGGCTTGGTGACAGGTGGCGCACTTCGCGTTGTGGTCGCCATCCAATCGGAAGTACGCCGAGTGATCGAACGTGGAAGGCGACCATGCGTTCGTGCCATGGCAACTGGCGCAATTGTCCTTGGTGCCTTGGTGGAAAGCATCCTTGGGCGGTTGGTGGCAGGTTGCGCAATGGTCCTTCTCCGCAGCGGACAAAGCGGCATGATCGAAGGTTGCGGGCTTCCATGCGGTGGTCGAGTGGCAGCTGGCACAATTGCCCTTCATGCGTTCATGTAGCGTATCGGTGGGGCGCTGGTGGCAACTCGCACAATCGCTTTTACTCGCTGCCGACAGCAAGGAATGGTCGAATTCGCGTGCGGGTTTCCAGCCCTGCGTATCATGGCAGGCCGCGCATTTGTTGGGCAGCGGCGTGTGCAGTTCGTCCGTTGGTTTCGCATGGCAACGGTTGCAGTCCTCCACTATGGCTGCTGGGACCAGTGCGTGCTCGAAGCCGCCCATGGTCAGGTCCGCGTTCCGCCCCATGTGCTCGCTATGGCATTCCACGCACTCCATACCGCTGAGCGCCTCATGGAAAAGCGTCGGTCCCGTGTTCAGCAGTGTATCCTTCCCGATCTCGCCAACCGTGTGACAGACGATGCACTTGGCATTGGGCAGACCTCCGAAGGGCTGATGGCAGGAGAAACAATTGTCGCGGGTCTTCTGGTGTCCTTCCACCAGTTCCCCGGGCTCGAGCATGCTGTGCGGGAACAGGTACACCAGCCCGATGAACGCCGCGATCAAGGCAAGGATGATGACCTTCTTCATTTGCCGAACATGAGGACGGTGATCACGTGCAACAGGGTAAGGAAGCCCAGCGTGAACGCGATGGGCAGGTGGACCACGCGCCATTGCTTCATGGCGTTCACCGTCACCGAATCGAAGAAGAGCTCCTTGTCCACTTCAGGGGTGGTAGATCCGCTCGCGATCAATTCCTGTCGTCGTTCTTCCAAAGAATGACCGGCGCTCTTCAGGAGGTATTTGCCCACAAGCCCGCTCGCCACGCTGATCAGTAGCATATAGGTGGCCAGCCAGGGAAGGCGGGCGTTGAAATGGATGCCGGCATGCACCAGGATCATCACCGAGCCGGCCCAAGCGAGATACTCATGCACCATGAGGTAGGTCCTGGGTGGCCCGGAGTGGATGATCTTCCGCTTGCGCAATGAATACACGAACGAGAGCGCGATGAACGCCGTTCCCGCAGGGCCCAGATAACGCCCCACATGGTCCAACCCCATGGCGTGCAGACCGCGATCCAAAAGGATCGCCGCCGCCACCATCACCGCGTACATCGCAGCGAACGGGAGAACATGCTTGATGAACAAGGGCACTTTCACTCCTTTGAATTTTGACCAGCTTGTCAAAGTAGGTGCACAACGCGGGTCAAGTAGTGACGATCGTCAGTGCCGCATTCGAATGGGCACGCTGCCAGAGATCCGCACATTCCTGCCGACCTTGTGCGCATGTCCACGCCATCGCTCCGCCTACGCGTCGAAAGTCTCCGCACCGAAGTGGACGCGGCCTTCCTCTATGATCGCATCGCCGCCCACGAGGAGGACGGGCAAGTGGCAAAGCTCTTCCGCGAAATGGCGGACATCGAACGCGGTCATGCCGAACATGCCTTCGCGCAATTGAAGGCGGACGGGACGCTGAAGGAAATACCGGGTCCTTCGTGGCGTGCGCGCATGCTCGACCGCATCGGCAAGCGGATGGGTTACGGGCATGTGATCGCCCAGCTCATGGACGTGGAGAAGGGCCTTGCGTCGGCCACCGTATCGTTGAAACGGAAGACCGGAACCCCCTTGAGCGGTGGGGAGCGCAACCACGTGCTGATCCTGCAGTCGCTGATGGCGAACAAGCGCGGCATGGGTGGAGAGGAACTCGGCCGCATAGAAGGCAAGCACAAGACCGTGGGTGGCAACGCCCTGCGCGCAGCCGTGCTCGGCGCCAACGACGGGCTGGTGAGCAACATGAGCCTGGTGATGGGTGTTGCCGGTGCGACCGACGGTGATCAGGGCGTGTTGTTGGCAGGCCTCGCCGGATTGCTCGCTGGTGCGCTGAGCATGGCGCTCGGCGAGTGGATCAGCGTGAAGAGCTCGCAGGAACTCTACGAACGACAGATGGCGCTGGAGATGACCGAACTGGAAACGAACCCTGAAGGAGAGCGCAAGGAGCTCGTGCTGATCTTCATGGCGAAGGGCATTTCGGAAGCGGAGTCCGAGCGACTGGCCAGCGAGGCGCTCGCGGACAAAGGCAAGGCGCACGCGCTCTTGGTGAAGGAAGAGCTGGGCATCAATGCGGAGGAGTTGAAGGGCTCGGCGTGGGAAGCGGCCATCACGTCCTTCTTCCTCTTCGCGGTGGGTGCCATCCTTCCGGTGATCCCCTTCTTCTTCACGGGTGGCATGTTGGCCATCCTCATCAGCTTGGGATTGAGCGCGGCCGGATTGTTCATCATCGGCAGTGCCATCACGCTATTCACCGGGCGCGGTGTCTGGTTCTCCGGTATGCGCCAGGTCTTGTTCGGCCTTGCCGCTGCGGCGGTCACCTTCGGCATCGGGAAGCTGGTCGGCGTGAGCGTGGCAGGGTGATCGATCGCCCGTGCGTTTGAGCAACTCGACGGAACGCTCGGATAGCAACAGATGGGCTGTCCCCTATCGCCGCTACAATCCCAACAACACCTCCCCCGGATCCTTCCCGCCGAAGACCATCTTGTCCGGATCCTCGATCATCTGCTTCACGGCCATCAGGAAGCTCACGCTCTCCTTGCCGTCGATGATGCGGTGATCGTAGCTGAGCGCTACGTACATGATGGGGCGGATGACGACCTGGCCGTTCACAGCAACGGGCCGCTCCACGATGTTGTGCATGCCGAGTATGGCGCTCTGCGGCGGATTGAGGATCGGCGTGCTGAGCATGCTGCCGAACACACCACCATTGGTGATGGTGAAGGTGCCGCCGGTCATCTCGTCGATGCTGAGCTTGCCGTCCCGGGCCTTCACCGCGAGCTCCTTGATCTTCGATTCGATCTCCGCGAGCGAAAGCTTCTCGGCGTTGCGCACCACGGGCACCATCAGGCCTTTCGGTGAGCTGACCGCGATGCCGATGTCGGCGTAGTCGTGCATCATCATCTCCTCGCCGTCGATGTGCGCGTTCACTTGAGGGAAGAGGCGGAGCGCTTCGGTAACCGCCTTCGTGAAGAAGCTCATGAAGCCGAGGCCCACGCCGTGCTGCTCCTTGAACTTGTCCTTGTACTTATCGCGCAGGGTCATCACAGCGCTCATGTCCACCTCGTTGAAGGTGGTGAGCATGGCGGTCTGGTTCTTCACCGCGACCAAGCGCTCAGCGACCTTTTTGCGCAGCGTGGTCATCTTCACGCGGTTCTGGTCGCGCTTTCCACCCCAGCCGTTCATGGCGATCGCATCGGCGCTCACACCACCGGATACATAAGCGGCGACATCGCTCTTCGTGATGCGTCCGTTGGGACCACTGCCCTTCACTTTATCAGCGCTCACGCCCTTGTCATCGAGCATCGCCTTGGCTACGGGGGTAGCGTGCGCAGCGGTTAGCCGTATCGATCCTCACCACCACATCACCGACGTTCACGGTCTGGTCCTCCTTGGCGAGCAGTTGCACTTTGCCTTCGGCTTCAGCGCTCAACTCCAAGGTGGCCTTGTCGCTGTCGATCTCACCGAGCACCTGGTCCTTGCTCACCACATCGCCGTCCTTCACGAGCCAACGCGCAATGCGCACTTCGCTGATGCTTTCGCCGGGACTGGGAACCTTGATGTCGATGAGTGCCATTGGGGGAGAGTGAGAGAGTGAAAGGGTGCGAGAGTGAAAGAGCGGCTACGCCTTCACCTTGGTGTTGGATGTTGACTTGCTGAACGCCTTCTCGATGATCGCGATCTGCTGGTTCGCGCTACGCTTGCTGCTGCCCGTGGCGGGAGCGCCGCTCGCAGGACGTGCGATCACCTCCCACTTCACATCATTGAAGTGCATAGCCATGTAGCTCCATGCGCCCATGTTCAGTGGCTCCTCCTGCACCCAGAGGTAGCGATCAGCCTTCGCGTACTTCTTGATCACAGCGCGCATCTGGTCCGCAGGGAGCGGATGCAGTTGTTCGATGCGCACGAGCGCGGTATCGGTGATGGCGTTCTTCTCGCGGTGTTCCGCAAGCTCGTAGTGGATCTTGCCCTGGGTGAAGATCACGGTCTTCACATCCTTCGGATCGGCACCGGCATCATCGATCAGCTCTTGGAAACCACAGTTAGACAGATCATCCAATTTGCTCACGCACTTCGGATGGCGCAACAAGCTCTTCGGCGTGAAGACCACCATCGGCTTGCGGAAGTTCCAAGCGAGCTGTCGGCGCAACGCGTGGAAGAAGTTCGCCGGTGTGGTGCAGTTCACCACGACCATGTTGCCGTCGGCACAGCTCTGGAGGAAACGTTCCATGCGAGCGCTGCTGTGCTCCGCGCCTTGGCCTTCGTAGCCATGCGGAAGCAAGAGCACAATGCCGTTCTGCGTATTCCACTTCTCTTCGGCGCAGCACAGGTATTGATCGAGGACGATCTGCGCGCCGTTGACGAAATCGCCGAACTGGGCTTCCCAGATGGTGAGCGTTTGCGGGTTGGTGAGCGCGTAGCCGTACTCGAAGCCCACCACCGCGTATTCGCTCAGCAGTGAGTTGTAGATCTGCAACAGCGCCTGCCCCTCCTGGATGTGCTTGAGGTGGATGAACTCCTCCTCGCTGTCCTCCATGCGCACCACCGCATGGCGATGGCTGAAGGTGCCGCGTTCCACGTCCTGACCAGTGAACCGCACAGGGTGTCCTTCCACGAGCAATGAGCCGTACGCGAGCAGTTCGCACATGCTCCAGTCCAGCGTTTCCTCGGCCATCATACGTTTGCGGTCGCCGAGGATCTTCTCCAGTTTGCTGAAGAACTTCTTCCCCTCGGGGATCGCGCTCAATTTTTCGCCGATCAATTTCAGCGTCTCCATCTTCACGCCAGTGGTCGGCGACTTCGCAAAGTCCCCTTCTTCCGCACGCTCGAAGCCTTTCCAACGTTCCTCGAGGAAGTTGGTGATCTTGCCCACACGCTGTTGCTTGGCTTCCGTGAGTCGGGCATCCAGCATCTCGGTGAACGACCGTTCCATCTCCTGTGCCATCTCGCGTGCCCCTTCCACGCCGCTGTCGATGAGCTTCTGCGTGTAGATCTCGCGCGGATCGGGGTGCGCCGCGATCGCCTTGTACAGCAAGGGTTGCGTGAACTTCGGTTCATCGCCTTCGTTGTGGCCGTGCTTGCGGTAGCAGAGGATATCCACCCATACATCCTGCCCGTACTTCTGCCGGAAATCCATCGCGAGCTTCACGGTGTAGGCCACCGCTTCCGCATCATCGCCGTTGACGTGGAACACCGGACAAAGCGTGGTCTTCGCCACGTCGGTGCAATACGTGCTGGTGCGCGCATCGATGTAGTTGGTGGTGAAGCCGACCTGGTTGTTCACCACGATGTGGATGGTGCCGCCGACCTCGTAGGCCTTCAGCCCGGCCATCTGCACCACTTCGTAAACAACACCCTGCGCTGCCACGGCGGCATCGCCGTGGATGAGGATCGGTGCGGTGATGCCTTTGGCGAAGTTGTCGTCATGCTCGATGATCGCCCGTGAGATCCCCTGCATGATCGGACCCACCGTTTCCAAGTGGCTGGGGTTGGGTGCGAGCGTGAGGCGTACTTCCTTGCCGGTGTTGGTCTTCACGAGGCTGCTGTAGCCCATGTGGTATTTCACATCGCCCTCCACCAACGCGTCCTCGTAATCCTTGCCGTCGAATTCGCTGAAGATCTGGTCGTAGCTCTTGCGCAAGGTGTTGGCCAGTACGTTCAGTCGACCGCGATGGGCCATGCCGATCACGTACTCCGTGATGCCGAGTTCCGCACCGTGCTCGATCACCGTGTCCAACGCTGGGATCAACGCTTCGGCCCCTTCGATGCTGAAGCGCTTGGCACCGATGAACTTCTTGCCGAGGAACTTCTCGAAGACGACCGCCTCGTTCAGTTTCTCCAGGATCTCCTTCTTCTGGTCGAGTGAAAAGTTCGGCGTGTTGCGCGAGCCTTCCATGCGCTCCTGCATCCACTTCAACTTCTCCGGGTCGCGGATGAACTTGAACTCCACACCCACGCTTTGGCAATAGGTCTGCTCCAACAGAGCCAGGATCTCGCGCAGCTTCACCGGACCCAAACCGACCTCATTGCCCGCAGAGAAAACGGTGTCCAGATCGGCATCGCTCAAGCCGTGGTTCACCAGGTCGAGCGTTGGGCTGTACTTGCGGCGGTCGCGGACGGGGTTGGTGCGAGTGAAGAGATGCCCGCGCGTGCGATAAGCGTTGATCAGCTCCAGCACGCGGAATTCCTTCTCGAAGCGCTCGTTGCTGCCGGGTGCGGGTGCTGCGGATGAAGCGCTCAAGGGCGCATCCCCCTCCAACGACTTGGCGAACTCGAAGCCTTCGAAGAAGCGCGCCCAGCCGGTCTCGACGCTAGCGGGGTCCTTCTGATATTGCTGGTGCAGGTCGTCAAGCCATGCGCTGTCGACGTTGCTCAGGTAGGAGTACTTGTCCATTCGGTGTGCGAAGGTAGAAGGCGGGGTAGCTTACACGGAGGCCCGGAGGCGTGGAGAAATGCACAGCCACCGACTAACCGCCGTGGCGGTGAAGGGCATGCTATCCCTTCCCCGCGAACCGCTTCCGCAACAACACTTTCAAAAGGCAGCGTTGCACCATGACACCGGCCAATTCGCTCAGGCCGCCCCGGGCCATGGCCTCATCCACCATGCGTTCCGTGAGGTCCACCCGGTTGACCGCCCTTGCGAAAGCCGCGGGGAGCCGCACCTGCCATGCTTCCAAATGGCCGAGCACCCCGGCCCGCAACTGCTCGACGGCCCCGTCGCCCACTTCCGGGCTGGCGAACTCGTCAGGGCTCAGGGCGAGGTCTTTCCGGAGCTGCTCTACGGTGTCGCGCAAGATCTCAGCGCGGTCCAAGTAGCGCCGCACCTCGCCATCACCTTGCACCATCAGGCCGCTATCCATGTTGTGAAGAAGTTGCGCAAAGGTGGGACCGGACCTGGCACTATTTTCGCCGACGCGCCGCCACCGTTAAAGATCCAAAAACATCCGGTATCCGAACATGCGTTCCCTCCTCCTCTCCTGTCTCCTTCCGCTGAGCTTGGCCGCAATGGCCCAGTACGGCACCTTCGATGCCAACGCCGTAAAGAACGCGCAGACCACCACGACCCTGGTGGTGCTCGACGCCGGTGACAGCCCCTACAACCGGGCGATCATGGACGCCATCAAAGCGCATTGGAAATTCACCAAGTCGTTCGACTTCATCACGGTGAACGACCTGGCCACGCAGCCCATCGCGGCGGACAAGACCTACCTGGTGAAGACCCTGCGCAATGACCCGGAGAAATACACGGGCACCTTCCTGACGTTGATGCAGGGCTGGAAGCAGAAGAAAGGCGAAGTGCTGGAAGTGACGGACAATGCTGTGGTGAACCTGCCGAACGCACAGGACCTCGCCTACATCCAGATCGATCCCGCACAGATGGCCACGCAAGGCACCGCCGGCTTCATGAACATCTATGTGAAGAACATACAGGACTATCTGAAGCAGGTGAGCGGCGGCAAGGTGATCGACCGCGCCACCGCTGACCGCATGTACCAGGGCCGCCAGCGACTGCTGCGCGATGACCTGGACCTATGGATCGCCAAGGAGCAACTGGACAAAAGCGTACCTGATGAGGCCACGGTGAAAGCGAACTATACGCACAAGGTGCAGGTGATGGACCTGATGCAATTGAACGCAGCTGCGATCAAAGGCGAACCCGGCGTAGGCGTGGCCGACGTGCTGCTCACGGGCGACCACAAGAACAAGCACAGCTTCAAGCGTGTCTTCAACGCCAGCACTGGTGAATTGATGTACCTGCGCGATGAGGCGGCCATCTTTGGGAAGAAGGAAGGCATCATCGACGAGGATCTGAAGACGATCGAGCGCGCGCGCTGAGCGTTCCTTGACCCATTGAAAGGGCGCCTCCTGGCGCCCTTTCGCGTTCCACAAGGTATCTCCCGGTCTGTCAATGTCCTGTTAATGAACTGCCACCACGGATCCTTAGGCACTGACCTTTGCGCATGGCGACGATCCTGATCACCGGCGGCAGCGGGCTCATTGGTCAGCGGCTTACAGGTAGGTTATTGGCGACCGGACATGACGTGCGTTGGTTGAGCCGCAAGCTCGGCGGCCGAAAGGATGTGCGGACCTTCCTTTGGGATGTCGCGGCGAACACCATGGACGAAGGCGCCTTGCGTGGCGTGGATCACATCGTACATCTCGCCGGCGCACCGATCGTCGATCGGCGTTGGTCGATGACCCGGGTGAAGGAGTTGATCGCGAGCCGTGCGGATAGTGCCCGGTTGTTGTTGCGCATCGCTCAGGGCACCGGGCATGTGCCGAAGAGCTTCATCAGCGCAGCGGGCATCGGCTACTATGGCGCGATCACCACGGACCGGATCTTCAGCGAGCAGGATCCACCGGCGAACGATACGATCGCTCGGATCAGCGCCGCATGGGAAGAAGGCGTGGACGCCTGGCGGCCCGTAACGCGTGTGGTGAAGTTGCGTACCCCGATCGTACTTGCGCGCGAGGGTGGCGCACTGAAGCCATTGTCACTGCTTACCCGATGGGGGTTGGCGTCCCCATTGGGCAGCGGTAAGCAATGGGTCCCGTGGGTACACATCGACGACTTGGTCCGCGTCTATGAGCGAGCGTTGAGCGATGAACATATGGCCGGTGCCTACAACGTGGCGGCCGACGAACAGCCGGACCAACGGACCTTCATGCGCACGCTGGCGCAGGTGATGGGAAAGCCCTTCTTCCTGCCCGCTGTGCCAACCTTCGTGATGTGGCTGATCCTTGGTGAACGCGCGGGCCTGCTGTTGGAGGGAAGCCGGGTGAGCAACGGGCGGCTTCAAGCGAAGGGAACGCAGTGCACACATACAACGCTCGAAGGGGCCTTGCGCAACCTGTTCGTTCCCGAACGCGCCTAGCTCGCCCGCTGCAAGAGCGAAGCCGCTAGCGCACGCAACGCCTCCTTGCCATCGTCCGGTGCCACGACCGCCTCGAGCGCGGCCATCGCCTTCTGGTGGTGACGATCCAGTTCGCCCGCTGCGAGCGCGGGCAGATCGAGTTCGTGCAGCACGCCCAGCATGCGTGGCACATCGCGTTCTGAGGAGGAACGAGCGAGTTCTTCGCGCAACTCGGATCGGCCGGCGGCGCTGCTCAGCTCCAACGCGCGGATCAAGATCCAGGTCTTCTTGCCCGCACGCAGATCGCCGCCTTGTTGCTTGCCCACCTTCTTAGGATCACCGAAGGCATCGAGGAGATCATCACGCAACTGGAAGGCGAGTCCTAGTTCTTCGCCGAAGGTGCCGAGCCGAGCCGCTTGTTCTTCCGAGGCACCCGCCACAAGCGCGCCTGTCTGCACGGCACAACGCAACAACACAGCGGTCTTCAAGCGGATCATCTCCAGGTATTCGTCCGCGCCCACATCGTGGCGCGTTTCGAACTCCATATCCAACTGTTGGCCCTCACAAACGCCGAGCGCGTGCTGGCTGAACAGGGCGAGTACCTTGGGATGGCGGCCCATGAGCTGATAGGCCTTCACCAACATCGCGTCGCCACTGAGGATGGCGGTGTTCACATCCCACTTCGCATGCACCGTGGGCTGCCCACGCCGCAGCGGGGCCTGGTCCATGATGTCATCGTGCATCAACGTGAAGTTGTGGAACAGCTCGATGCCGAGCGCCTCGTCCAGCGCGCTCTCCACCTCGCCCCCGAAGAGTTCGCAGCCCATCAGCACCGCCACGGGCCGGACCCGCTTCGCCGGAAGGCGCATGAGGTAGGCCATAGGCGCGTACAAGGCCAGCGATGGAAGCGCGGCGATCCAAACCTCCGCGTGTTTCTCGAAGCGCACACGAAGAACGTCGGCGGATGTGGTGGTACGCGCGGCCATCGATCAAGCACGGCCTTCGGCCACGGCGATGAGATACTCCCCGTAGCCGCTCTTGCGCAACGGTTCCGCGATGACCTTCAACCGTGCCGCATCGATGAAACCGCGGCGGAAGGCCACCTCCTCGATACAGCCGATGCGGCGGCCCTGCCGCTCCTCGATCACCTGTACGTACTGGCCCGCTTGCATCAGACTTTCGAAGGTGCCGGTATCGAGCCAGGCGGTACCCCGGTCCAAAACGTTCACTTTCAAGCGGCCCTGACGCAGGTATTCGCGGTTCACATCCGTGATCTCGTATTCCCCACGCGCGCTGGGCTTCAGCTGCGCGGCGATATCCAGCACGCTGTTGTCATAGAAGTACAGCCCCGGCACGGCGAAATTGCTCTTGGGCTTTGTCGGCTTCTCCTCGATGCTCTTCGCGTTGAAGTGATCATCGAACTCCACCACACCGTACCGCTCGGGATCGCTCACGCGGTAGGCGAACACCAGGCCGCCTTCCACATGGGAGTGGTCCATGAGCTTGGTGCCCAGCCCGCTGCCGTGGAAAATGTTGTCGCCGAGGATCAAGGCCACGCTGTCCCCGCCCACGAACTCGCGGCCGATCACGAAGGCTTGTGCGAGCCCATTGGGGACCTGCTGTTCCGCATAAGAAAAAGAACAGCCGAGCCGCTGGCCATCGCCGAGCAGCTTGCGGAAGCTGGGCAGGTCGTGTGGCGTGCTGATCATCAGCACGTCGCGTATGCCCGCGGCCATGAGCGTGCTCAGCGGGTAGTAGATCATCGGTTTATCATACACGGGCATGAGCTGCTTGCTCACGGCCAGCGTCAATGGGTGCAACCGCGTGCCGGAACCACCGGCCAGGATGATGCCTTTCATTCGTCGTCGTCGTGTGCGGTGGGGGGGTCGGGCTTCGGCCGTGGGGTGCGTATGCTGGGCTCCAACTTCAGTTCCATCAGGTCGATGTCCTCCTCCTCATCGAGGATGTCGAGCAACGGCTCCTGGAAGGCTTTGGTCATGAGCGACTTGTTGAACGAGATCAAGAGCGACGGCAGCACCAGCAAATTGGTGAACATGGCCACCAGCAGTGTAAGGGTGGTAAGTACCCCGAGTGCCTGGATCCCGCCGAAATGCGAGAAGGCGAACATGCTGAAGCCAGCGAGCAGCACCACGCTCGTGTAGATGATGCCCACGCTCACTTCGCGTGTTGCGAGGTCCACGCTACGCTTCAGGTCGTTCCCGGTAAGTCGCAATTCCAAACGGTAACGGGCGAGGAAGTGGATGGCATTATCCACCGCGATGCCCAGGGCGATGCCGAATACGAGGATGGTGCTGGGCTTGATGGGGATGTGCAGGAAGCCCATAAGACCCGCAGTGACCACCAGAGGAATAAGGTTGGGGATGAGCGCGACCACCAGAATACGCAGCGAGTTGAACAGGAGCGCCATCATGCCCATGATGAGCACCACGGCCCAGAACAGGCTGATCACCAGGTTGCTCACCAAATACCCGCTGCCTTTGAGGAAGACCACACTGGTGCCGGTCATGGTGACATCGTACTTGTCCGGCTCGAAGATGCTGTCCACTTGCACCCGCAGTTCTGCGAGCAGGACCTCCATCCGTTGCGTGCCCACATCCGCCATCTGCACGGTCATGCGGGTGGTGGAGCGGCTACTGTCCACGAAGGCCTTGGCCACGCTTTGTTTGGAGCCGAGGTTCTCTACGTACGGAGCGATGAAGGTCTTGTCCGTGGAAGTGAGCAGGCCGTACATCGCCGGATCGCCGTTGTAGAACGCCTGGCGCGTGAACTTGACCGCATCGGCGATGCTGAGCGCACGGGAGAACTCGGGGTATGCGGCCAGCGAATCACTCAGCTCATCGATGCGTTTCAGCGTGGCATCCCGGAAAACCCCGTTCTTCTTCTTCGTGTCGATCACGATCTCCAGGGGCATCACGCCTTTGAAGTTCTTTTCGAAGAAGCGCAGGTCCGTAAGCACGGGATCGTCCTTGGGAAGGTCGTCCACAATGCGGCTCTCATCGCGCAAGCGCAACATACCGAAGAGGGACACAACGAACACAAGGGTGGTCACAGCATAGATCAGGGGGCGACGATCGCGTACGGTGCGCACGATCCATTCCACGGCAAGGTCCAACCAGCGCCGCTCCAAATGCTTCAAATGGCGCGGGTTCGGTGCGGGCATATAGCTCAAGATCACAGGGATCAATAGCAAGCTGAGGGCCCATAGAACCATGATGCCGAAGGTGGCGATCAACCCGAATTCCTGGAGTGTGCGGCTGTAGGTGAAGCAGAACGTGGTGAACCCGACCGCAGTGGTGGCGTTGGTGAGGAAAGCGGCCGCACCGATGCGGCTGATGACGCGTTGCAACGCCTTCACCTTGTTGCCGTGGCGCACATACTCATAGTGGTACGCATTGATGAGGAACACGCAGTTGGGCACGCCGGTCACGATCACCAGGGGGGCGATCACGCTCATGAGGATGGTGACGTGGTAGCCCATGAAGCCCATGGCGCCGAAGCTCCACACCACACTGATGGCCACGACGGCCATGCAGATCATCATCACGCGCCAACTGCGGAAGAACAGGAACAGCAGCAGGGCGCAAACGCTCATGCTCAACACCATGAACACGGGCATCTCCGCCTGCACCATACCGGTGGTGCGCACGCGGATGTAGGGAAGTCCGCTGAGATGGACGGCGAGTCCCTGTTCCGCCTCGAACCGCTTGGCACGATCGGCCACGCGGTCCACCACATCGCCTCGTTCCGCGCTGTTGAACCGCGCCGCGTTCACGAACACCATCATCAGGCTGGCCTGGGTGCTGTCGTTGTAGAGCAGGCCCCGATAGAAGGGCAATGCCCGGATCCGCACCAGCAAGGAGTCCATGGCCCCCTGGTCCTTGGGCATTTCTTTCACCACCGGTGCCACCCGGAAACGCATCAAGCTGTCGTCGCGGACCAGTTCGAACAGATGCGCCTCGCTGAAGACCGAATCGATGCCGTCGATGGCCTTGAGGTCATCGCCCAACTGTCGCCAGGCGGTGAAGGTGGCCGGCGTGTAAAGCTGGGGACCCTGGGTGCCGATCACCAGCACATTGCCGTCCTCGCTGAAATTGGTGAGGAAACGGCCGTACTCGACGTACGCACTATCCGACTTGGGGAGCAGGCCGCCATGTTTGTATTCCATGCCGATATGGGTGGCCTCCCACGCCGACCAAACGGTGAGCAAACCAACAGCCACCAGAACGGCGACACGATTGCGGAGGATCCTACTGGCCAGCCAAGCCCACATGCTATCGGACAAATAGGCCCCGGACCGTGCCGGGGCCTATCCGTACAAAGGAACGAGATCCACGGCGGAGGTCCGGAAGCGAGGTCAAAGGCTCAAGGACAGGGAGATCTTGGCGGCTACATCGTCCTCGAACGCGCCGAAAGAGTAGGGCCCCAACCTGTAAGCCACCAAAAGGCCAAGACCCGCGATACCGCTGCGTAAAAGGTTGTTCAGTTGGGCAGCAACTTCGTAGAAACCCTGCTTCGGCGTAGTGATATCCCAGCCCACATGCAGCTCGGGGTGGTCCATATCCCCTATCGCAACGCTGCCAACGAGCATGAGCGAGGGGCGGGAGTACTTGCTGCGCCAAAGCACCGGCCCGAGACCGAACCGTACATGCGCCATGATGGAACGGTCGGCGACGAACTCGTTGGGACGCATCGTCTCGAACGCGAACGGCGTGGCCACGGAAAGGTCCCGCTCATACGTACCGCGCAGGTTGAAGAGGAACGGGGCGGGCGCATGGGGATCGGCCATGGCACCGACCACCCGCAGAGTAAGGGCCTTCATACCGTGACGGAAGGTGTGTTCCGCCTGTGCCACCACGCGCCAGCTATCCCACTCCCCTTCCCAAAGTCCGTTCAACGCGCGCCATGCTGTTAGCTGCACCACCGGCCCCCCCGGGTCTGTGACCACATAGCGGCCCGGTAGCCGCGCACCCCGCTCCCAAAAGAATAGCGCAGCCCGAAGGTGACGGCTCCGGTCAAGTAACTGCTGCGATGAAGGACCACCCTTTCCGCAGGGACCTCAGCGTAGCTGTACCCGGTCCTGTCCACGCGCAGAGCGCGCTCGGTGCCAAGCCAGAGTTTCAGGTCCCGGAAGATCCGGATCCCAGCCTCCGCCGCGTAGCGCTCCACCGCATCCATGCGCGTTACATACAGCAGGCGATAGCTCTCCTCGGAAAGGAACGACCGTGGCGAAGCGAAAGCCCACCCCCCTGTCTCGGCCACATCGTTCGCATAGTTCATGCGCAATTCCGTATCGCGGGAGGGCCAGGGGCGAACGGTCAACTCCCCGCCGTACTTCGTTGCCCCGTCCATGGTCCCATAGGCACCATACCCCCCCATCTGGAGCCTGCGGCTCAAACGTTCGTTGGTACGGATGCCCAAGCCCAACCGGAAACCTTCGTACCCATTGTAGCGCACGATCCGGTCCAGCGGGAATTCGACCGGGCCGTAGGGGATCGCACCGCGCGCCAGCGCATCCAACACTTTCAACGTACGGTCCAGTCCTTCAGCCCGGCCAAGGCTGTCGATAGTGCGGTACGTCAAGCGGTCCTTGCTGTCCAAGGGTACCGAACGCAAGCTGTCCCAGTAGGCCTGGGTGGCACGGGTCACCATGTGATCGGCCACGAGGTCGGTGCCACGCAGCTCGCGCGCAGTGAGCGCCACATCGGTCTCGATGTCCGAAATGTCCATACGCGCAAGACCCATCAGCTTGTAGCTCTCCATCTGGAGCAGGTCCAGGTAGAGCGTGTTCTCCACCTGCACGGGGAACCAGGTATCACCCACGCGTTGATGGAGCTGCCGCATGCGCATGCCCAAGCTGGCCCGCTGTTCCACCGGTTCAGCCACCACATGCTGCACCGCATAGCTCGCGGAATGGATGGCGAGTTGGCCTTGCAGGCCATCGAAAGGGTGGCCGGTGCGGGGCTGGAAACGCAACACGAACACCGTGTCCCCTTCCGCATACAGCGTGTCAGCGATCAGAAAGAAGTAGCGCTTGGTGCTTCCCGGTGCGAGCGGGCCGGGAAAGCGGCGTTCGTTGAGCGCGATCTCCGCATCATAGATCGACCAGCTTCGGCTGGAGGCCGCGAGCGCGAGCAAGGAGGGATCCTCCAACCCGCTCACGCGCATGGCGAGCACCTCCTCGGTGCGCCGCCTGGGCGGATCGCTGGTGCAGCGCGTGGCGCTTTCCAGGAGCAAAATGTGCTGGCGGACAGCGAAGCGCACCGCATCACGGTCTTGTTCCGGCAGCGCTGCGATCCGCGCGGTGTCGTTCAAAAGGGCGCTATCCACCGCAAGGGTGAAGATCGTTTTGCTGTAGGCCCGGTACCGGTGAGCATGGTGCCCCATGCCGTCGTTCATGCGGCGGTTGGCGGTCGCCTTTTCGATGATCCTGTGCGCCGGGTTCTCTTCGGGGTTGATGTCCACCGGCGAGAGTTGTTCCATGCTCGGCGCCAAGACGACCTCGAAGGGACCTGGACCCTCCCAGACCGATCGTGCGGGAACGTAGCCGACACAACTCACGCGGACAACGGCTGGGAACGCAGACACCATCATGATGAAGCGTCCATCGATATCCGACGAAGCCCCTACACGTTCGCCCTCGGCAAGCAGATTGGCGAAGGCGATCGGTGTTCCGCTCCGCGCATCGCGCACAATACCCGATACCTGCACCTGGCCTTGCGATGCGGAAAGCGCGAGGCCGCTGGAAAGCAACAGGAGTAAGCGTCGCACAGAGTTGAGCGCTCCGCCCATAGAACGGATGCGGACGGAAATGTAACTGCCGCAATGAGGCGGGCTACCTTGCGGCGTGATGCTCGCACCGCTGCGTGATGGGGTGGAATGGGCCCGGACGTTGGACCGACGCCGTGCGCGCAACGCATGGCGCGTTTGGAGCAGTTTCCGAGAGGCGAGCCGTACACGTGTGCCCCGGATGCGCGGGCTGCCGGTCAGCATCAGTATCGAACCTACCACCGCGTGCAACCTGCGCTGCCCCGAATGTCCAAGTGGCTTACGAAGCTTCACGCGCCCCACGGGCAATTTGAAACAGGACCTCTTCAGCCGAGTGATCGATGAATTGGCACCGGACCTCTGGGCGCTCACCTTCTACTTCCAGGGCGAGCCGTACATCAATCCGGGGTTCCTGGATATGGTGCGGCATGCCCACGGCAAGGGCATTTACACCGCTACCAGCACCAACGCCCATTTTCTCGACGAAGCGAAGGCCGAAGCCACCGTGCGGAGTGGCCTCTCCCGCCTGATCATCTCCCTCGACGGCACCGACCAGGATACGTATTCACAGTACCGTATCGAGGGCACCCTGAGTAAGGTGATCGAGGGCGCCGAGCGCGTGGTGAAGTGGAAGCGGAAACTCAAGAGCCGCACCCCACATGTGGTATTCCAATTCCTGGTGGTGCGCCCGAACGAGCACCAGATACCGCAGGCACGGGCCCTGGCCAAGCGCATCGGCGTGGATGATCTCTGGTTGAAGACCGCGCAGATCTATGACCCGAAGGCCGATCATCCTTTGATCCCCACGCAGGACAAGTACGCCCGCTATCGGCGCAACACCAATGGCGTGTGGGAGGTGAAGAACGCCCTGGACGACCGCTGCTGGAAGATGTGGCACAGTTGCGTGGTCACCTGGGATGGGCGCGTGGTGCCCTGCTGCTTCGACAAGGACGCGCATTACGTCCTGGGCGACCTGCGCACGCAGACCTTCCGCGAGATCTGGCAGAGCGAGGCCTACGATGAGTTCAGGCAGACCTTGTTCCGCTCACGCAGCAGTATCGAGATGTGCAGGAATTGCTCTGAGGGAAGTCCCGTCTGGGCTTGACGCGGGCGTCAGACTTTCATGATGTCCTTCTCCTTCCGCCCGATATGCTCCTCCACCTTCTTGTTGTAAGTGGCGGTGAGCTTTTCGACATCCGCTTCCAGGCCTTTCGCATGATCCTCTGGTAGGCCGGTCTTCTTGGCGGCCTTGATCGCCTCCATCGCCTTCTGGCGAATGCTGCGGATGCTCACACGCGCGTGTTCGGCCTCCTTGTGCGCGCTCTTCACGAGATCTTTGCGGCGTTCCTCGGTGAGCATGGGCACGTGGATGATCACGCTCTCGCCATTGTTGCTCGGGTTGAAACCGAGGTTGGCGCCGAGGATGGCCTTCTCGATCGCCTCGATCAGCTTCTTCTCCCAGGGCTTTACAAAGAGTGTACGCGCATCACCGGTGTTCACCGAGGCCACTTGCGAAAGCGGTACCATGGAGCCGTAGTAGTCCACACGCACGGTTTCGAGCATCCCCGGGTTCGCCGCGCCGGCGCGCACCTTGGTCAGTTCATGCTCCAAATGGTCGACCGCCTTGCTCATCAGGTCTTCGGCGGTCTTGATCTCGGTATTGACGTCGCTCATGGCAATTCGTTGTGGGCCACGAAGGTATCGAAGCGGCGCACTACCACTAAAGAGCGGATAAGCGAGAACGGGATAGTGCGCTAGAACTCTACTAGGGTACCCAGCGGCTCACCGGTGACCACTTTGCGGAGATTACCGGGCTTGTTCATATCGAAGACGATGATGGGCAGCTTGTTCTCCTTGCAGAGCGTGAAAGCGGTGAGGTCCATCACGTTCAGACCCTTGGCGTAGACCTCCTCGAAGTTGATGCGATCGTACTTGGTGGCGGTCTTGTCTTTTTCGGGATCGGCGGTGTAAATGCCGTCCACGCGGGTGCCTTTCAGGATCACATCGGCTTCGATCTCGATGGCGCGCAGGCTGGCGGCCGTATCCGTAGTGAAGTAGGGGTTGCCGGTACCGGCGCCGAAGATCACGATCCGGCCTTTCTCCAAGTGACGCACAGCGCGGCGGCGGATGAAAGGCTCGGCGATCTGTTCCATCTTGATGGCGCTCAGCAACCGGGTCTTGTGCCCCTTGGCCTCCAGCGCGCTCTGCATGGCCAGGCTATTGATCATGGTGGCCAGCATGCCCATGTGATCGCCCTGTACACGATCGATCGCCGTGCCTGCGGCTTGCATGCCTCTGTATATGTTCCCACCGCCGATCACCACGGCCACCTCCACACCGCTCTGGGCGACCGCCACGATCTCCTCGGCATACTGGTCCAAGCGTTTGGTGTCGATCCCATAGTCCTGGTCGCCCATCAGGCTCTCGCCGGAAAGCTTGAGCAGGATGCGTTTGAAGGTGCGAGGCTTGCCGTTGGTCATCAGATGCTGGGTTCGGTCAAAACAACAAAAAAGAAGGGAGGCCGAAGCCTCCCTTGTCTATGCGATATGCACGCCCATCAGATGGTGAGCGAGTGGCGTTTGAAGTCAGTGACGGTGAGGTCCTTGTCCACGCTCTTCAAGTACTGCTCCACGGTGAGCTTGTTGTCCTTGATGAACTCCTGGGCGAGCAGGGTGCTCTCCTTGAAGAACTTGTTCAATCGGCCCAGGGCGATCTTCTCGGCCATCTCAGCGGGCTTGCCTTCCTGGATGGCGAGTTCCTTGCCGATCTCGATCTCCTTGTCGATCACGCTTTGTGGCACGCGCTCCTTGTCCACGGCCACCGGGGCCATGGCAGCCACTTGCATGGCTGCGTCCTTGGCGGCATCCAAGAAGCCGGTTTTGTTGAGCCCCACGATGCTGGCCACCTTGTTACCCGGGTGGTTGTATGCGTAGACGAAGGCGGCTTTCACCTCTTGGCAGGCGCTGATGTCGATCTTCTCGCCGATCACGCCGGTCTGCTCGATCAGCTTCTCGGCCACGGTCAAACCATTGCTATCGTAGGCCAGAGCCTTCAGGGCGTCGATGCTAGCGGCACCCTTATCCAAGGCGATCTGGGCCATGCGATCGGCCACTGCAGCGAAGTCGCTGTTCTTGGCCACGAAATCGGTCTCGCAGTTCAGGCAGATCAACACGCCACGGGTACCATCGGCGGTGGTCTTGGCGACCACCTGTCCTTCGTTGGCGTCGCGGTCGGCACGCTTGGCGGCCACTTTCTGGCCCTTCTTGCGAAGCACATCGATGGCGGCATCGAAGTCGCCATTGGCTTCGGTGAGGGCTTGCTTGCAATCCATCATACCTGCGCCGGTCATCTGGCGCAGTTTGTTCACATCGGCGGCGGTGATGGCCATGGTCGTGCTCACTTGCGGTAGGTTGGTATGGATCGTTCAGCTAGCGGCTTCCTCCGTGCTCGCACCTTCAACGGCCACCTCGTCGGATTCCTCGCCGTCTTCGCCTTCGGCCACTTCGCCTTCCGGCATGCGGTCCTTGTCGTTCTTGCGCTCCTCCAGACCTTCCATGATGGCGGCAATGGCCACGTCCACGATCAACTCGATGCTCTTGGTGGCATCATCGTTGGCGGGGATGGGGAAATCGACCAGGTTGGGATCGCTGTTCGTATCCACCATGGCGAACACGGGGATGTTGAGCTTGCGGGCCTCGGCGACCGCGATATGCTCCTTCACGATATCCACGATGAAGAGGGCGGAAGGCTGACGGGTGAGATCAGCGATGGACCCCAGGTTCTTCTCCATCTTCTCACGCTGGCGCATCACTTGGAGGCGTTCGCGCTTGCTCATGTTCTCGAAGGTGCCGTCGGTCTTCATCCGGTCGATCATGGCCATCTTCTTGATGGCGCGGCGGATGGTGCCGAAATTGGTGAGCATACCTCCGCTCCAACGCTCGGTGACGTAGGGCATGCCGGTGGCCTTCACCTTCTCGGTGACGATATCCTTCGCTTGCTTCTTGGTGGCCACGAAGAGCACCTTCTTGCCGCTGCGGGCGATGCTCTTGAGGGCGTCAGCGGCCTCATCGAGCTTCACCACGGTCTTGTTCAGGTCGATGATGTGGATGCCCTTCTTCTCGGTGAAGATGTAAGGGGCCATGTTCGGGTTCCACTTGCGGCGCAAGTGGCCGAAGTGGACGCCAGCGTCCAACAATTGCTTGAATTCGGTACGGGCCATTATCCTCTTGTTTGGTTCACTTTCCTTTCCCCTTTTTACAGGCATCCTGAGGGTAGCCACCCCTGTTAGGGATGAGTCCGCCAGGATTGGATCCTGAACAAGCGCAGGGACCTTAACGCTTGCTGAACTGGTAACGCTTGCGCGCTTTCTTGCGGCCGAACTTCTTGCGCTCCACGGCACGGGGGTCGCGGGTCATGAGGTTCTCGGCCTTGAGCTTCGGTTTGTTCTCCGCATCCACCTCGACGAGCGCGCGAGCGATACCCAAACGCAGCGCATCGGCCTGGCCGGTGATGCCACCACCGTCCACACGCGCCTGCACATCGTATTTGCCGACGGTATCGGTGAGCTTGAAGGGCTGGTTCAATTTGAACTGCTGCAGGATGATGGGGAAGTACTCGGTGCCCGGCACGCCGTTCACGGAGATCTCGCCGGTACCCTCCATGAGGATCACACGTGCGATGGAGGTCTTACGACGACCGATGGTGGTGATAGCGTCCATCTGCTTACTTGATGCTGTTCAGATCGATGGGGCGGGGGCTCTGGGCACTGTGCTTATGCTCGGTACCGGCCACCGCATGGAGATTGTTGAATTGGGCGCGGCCCAGACGGGTCTTCGGCAACATGCCGCGCACGGCGAGTTCCACCAGGGCGGTGGGCTTGCGGCGGTGCAGGTTCTCGGCCACCTCGCGGGTCTGTCCTCCGGGATAGAGGCTGTAACGCTGGTAGATCTTGTCGGCCATTTTGGCTCCGCTGAGACGCACTTTATCAGCGTTGATCACCACCACGTGATCACCGGTATCCACATGGGCGGTGAAGGTGGGCTTGTGCTTGCCGCGCACGAGGATGGCCAATTTGCTCGCCAAACGTCCGAGGGTCTCGTTCTCAGCGTCCACAAGGAGCCATTCCTTGGCGACGGTGGCCTTGTTGGCCATGGTGGTGGTATGCGATGTCGATGCCACGGTTCGTGGGGATTGTGACCTTCCCTGGGAAGGGGGCGCGAAGTTAGATCCTTTCCTGGATCGGCCAAACAGCGGAAAAAGGAAGTTGCCACGAGGCCTTTCACCCATTGAGGCCAACATAGCGAGCAGCCCTACCCACGGTGTATGGATAGGGCTGTTCGTTTCGCCTTCAGTTGCGCTAGGGCACTTGCTGGGTCTTGACGGCTGTTGGCACACTGCCGCCGATGTTCACAAGAATGGGGTCGCGGTCGTTGCTGGAGCCCGCATACTTCACCACACCGTCCAGGTTCACATCCTCCGGATGGTAGCCAGGCACCGTGGAAGTGGGGACGGTTCCACCGATCCGCACCAGGATCGGATCACGGTCGTTGCCGCCACCGGCGTACTTGATGATGCCGTTGCCCGACACATCTCCCGCCCACATCACCATCACCCCGGCTACGTTCTTCTGAGCATCGGTGCCCCAAGTGGCTGTGGCTGGTTTGGTAAAGTCGACGAGGGCACCAGGACTGCCCAAGGCGGCAGGCTGGAACGTCATGACCCCCAAGTGGTTGCGATGGCGCACGACGACATGGTAGTTACCCGCAGGAACGGTTGGGAAGGTGATGGTCTGCTCCCCCGCTGGCATCATCAAATTGCCGGAACGCTGCACCAACACCGCTCTGGATGCCTCCACCAGGGTTGGTGTGGCATTGTTCCGCAGTTCCACAAGCGCCCAATCCACTGGAGCGGCCAACCCTTGGTATTGAAGCACATCCGGGTCGACCTGCGCACCTTGCCCGTAGGGATCGGTGGCTGGTAGCAGGCTATTGTCCCGCAGGGTGCTGCGCATGGCCGTTCCGACATAGGCGCCCTCCATGTTCGCGCGCACGTTCACTTTCGCCTGCAGGTCATCATGGTCAAGGATCGCATCGCTGTCAGCATCAACGCCTGCACGCACCCGCGTGCTGGGGTGAACCAGGGTCCAACTCAGCGGACCACCGCTGCCTTGGGCCGAGGTGAGCAGTTGCGTGTGTGTCACGGTCTGGCCGGAGATATCGCTCTGGTACAGGTTGCTACCCATGTAATAGAAGCCGCGCATCTCGCCGCCGTACTTGCCCTTCACGATCATACCGTATTCAGAGGAACGGGTGTCCACCAGATCCTTCATCACGTTCAACTGGGTGACGCTCCCGATGGAAGCGCCATTGAAGGTCTGGCGCAGGCCCACGCCCGGCGCGGCATCCTGCACCACAGAACTCGCCAGGGGGAATGTGAAGCAGGCCGCACAGTTGGCTTGGTCGATACCGCCGGACCAGGAAAGGATCTCCGGTTCGTAGTCCCCGAAATAGCCGTGCTGCGCTCCATCGGTACCGAGGCCAGCGGTGTTGAACCAGGTCTCCATCACGCCCTCGCTCATCAGGCCAAAGCCCGAATTGCACTCCGTCGTGTTATAGAAGAAGCCGTTCTTTCGATAACTGCTCCGAAGGTCCGAGGACATATTGCGGTTGAACGTGAAATCGACGTGGGTTCCGGGCCCGGTACCCGCCACGTTCCCATTGCCCATCAGTTCCCCGCGGCCGGTTTGGGCGTTGTGGCAATGTGCGCAGTTGGCGTTCACCGCTACGAAAAGATTGACCGCTGGCGGAATGCTCTGGAACGTGGTGCCCGTGCCGCGCACGCGGTTGGGGTTCAGCCGAGAGGTGGAGGATTGCGAGTTCGGCTTGTACACCCGGAAGGGATTGGGCACATACCACGTGGCGGCCAGGAAATCCTCGAACTCCTGCATCTCATCCAGTGGCTTCGGGGCGGACAGCCCCTGGAGATGCGTGAATGCCCCGGCGAAATCGGCGAATCCCTCCTTGTCGCCCCGCCAGTGCAGGTTCCCCCGGCCACGGTTGATGATGTCGATGAGGAATTGGGTGGTCTTCACACCTTTCAAGGGGTGGAACGACTTACCGCTCACCGTGTTCATCGCGCCGCTCGGGTCCCCGAGATCCCAACCCAAGCGGTCCCAACGACCATCCACGTGGCAGGATCCGCATGAGATGTGTCCGTTCCCGCTGCCTAAATGGGTGTTGTACAAGTGTTTCCGGCCGGCTTTGATCACCATGGGCGTGGGATCGAAGAAGTTCGCCCGGGCCTCTTCCTGGTCGGTGATCATGTCCACGGTGCTCACCGAGCCTTCGAACTTGTTGAGGACGTAGAGTTTGTTCCGCACCCCATCGATCACGATCCCTGTGGGTCCTTCTCCCACAGGAATGGGCCCGCTACCCAGCCGTGTTCCCGCACCGTCGATGGCGATGATGTTGTTCGATCCCATGCCGGCGATGTAGGCCTTGCTGCCATCGGCCTTCCATACGATCGCGCGCGGATCACCGATGCTTTGGATCCGCTGGGGGATGGGCAGTGCGCTATTGGCGTAGTTGATATGCGGGTTGAGGTCGGTGATTGTGTTGGCACCACCCGCAGTGGTGAACCGTGACAGGTTCACGCGGAGGAACTTGCCGTTGAGCACCGGCTCGAACCGGATCTCGTTGGTCGCGTCCGTGCCCACCACCGTCACCTGGCCCGTACCGGGCTGGACGGCCATCGCCATAAGGATGTTCCCTAGACGCGTCTGGTAGGTCGTGCCGGCGGTGCTCGGGGCGTTGGCGTCGATCACGGCCACATCGCGATCGGGCATGTCCCAACCGGTCATCCGGGCCTTGTCCGCAGCGCTGCCCGAAACCATGTTCGTCCAGTTGCCCCCGTTGTCATCGAACCATTGTCCGGCCGCGTTCTTGCGCACGATGATGCTCTTGGTCTCTGGGGTGGGCGGGTTGCTCGTATTGAACGGCGGGTTGAAGCCGGTGCCCGCATTGGGTATGATGCCTGCGACCGGGTCGACCGCACCACCGTAGGGCCCGGCCGGATTGGTCACGTCGTTCGGTATGACCGTGCAACCACCTTGGGGGGAACAGACCCCGCGCTTCGGGACCCCGTTGCCAAAAGTGCCATGCTGGAAATTGAAGAAGTTGTTCCCGTTCAGGACAGTGGTGGCGTTGCCGCTCTCGAAGAAGGCGCAGTAGACCGTGCTCCCGTTCGGACTTACGGCCAACGCACGCGGCTGTTCTCCCTTGAGCAGAACTTCCGAAGTGACCGCATAGGAAACGAGGTCGATCACTTGTACGCTTTCGCGTCCCGCACAGGAAACGAAAGCCTTCTGTGGGGAGCCCGCAAAGACCACGTCGGCAGGCTCATCCTCGGTGGTAATGCTGCGTACCACCAGGTTCTGAGTAAGGTCCACCACACTGATCTCATCGCTCACCTGGTTCACCACCCAGGCTTCGTTATTGTTTCGCACCCTTACGGTGACCGGGTCCAACCCGACCGGGATGCTGGCGACATTCAGCATCATCGGGGCACCGAGCTGGAACACCTCCAGAGTGTTGTTCGCGGTGTTGACCGCAAGGAGTTTGGTGCCATCCGGGGTCATATCCAACGGATGCACGTGGGGGACTCGAAATTCGTGAAGGTGCTTGTCGGCACGGCCGAGCCCACGTTGGGCAACTCGAACGTTTGGAACGCCGAGACCAGGACGACGCCGGCGATGAGCGAAAAGGTGAGGAGGTTGCGCGTGCGGCGGGTAGTGATCCTCATGGTGGGGTAGTGTTGGTCCGTATCCGAGCAGGTTCTGAACGAGGGCGAGAAGATAGAAGATCCTGCCTGCGGTCGTACACCACCTTGACCGTCAGGCAATGACGCCCAACTCCCGGCCGACCTTTGCGAACGCGGCCAGTGCTTTATCGATCTGCTCGGGCGTGTGGCCCGCGCTCAACTGTACCCGGATCCGCGCCTTGCCCTGAGGAACCACCGGGTAGAAGAACCCGATCACATAGATGCCTTCCCCCAACAACTTATCGGCCATCACCTGGCTGAGTTTGGCGTCCCCGAGCATGACCGGCACGATGGCGGCGCCCGCGCCGACCGTAGTGAAGCCAAGGGCTTCTATGCCGCTGCGGAAACGCACCACGTTGGCCTCCAAGGTGTCGCGCAGCGCTGTGCTCGCTGTAAGGATCTCGAGCACCCGAATGGAGGCACCCACGATGGATGGGGCGAGGGAATTGCTGAACAGATAGGGACGGCTTCGTTGGCGAAGCATGTCGATGATCTCCTTGCGACCCGTCGTATAGCCGCCCATGGCGCCCCCCAGAGCTTTCCCCAGGGTACCGGTGATGATGTCGACCCGTCCTGTTACACCGCAATGCTCCACACTGCCTCGACCCGTCCGGCCTATAAATCCGGCCGCATGGCATTCGTCCACCATTACCAAAGCCCCGTATTTATCGGCCAGGTCGCAGACGCCCTTCAGGTCGGCTACAACACCGTCCATACTGAACACCCCGTCGGTGACGATGATCTTGAACCTGTGCTTCTTCTCTGTGGCGACCTTCAGCTGCGCTTCCAGATCGCCCATGTCGTTGTTCGCATAGCGGTATCGGGCCGCCTTGCACAACCGGACCCCATCGATGATACTCGCGTGGTTCAGCGCGTCGCTGATGATGGCATCCTCCTCTCCGAACAGCGGTTCGAACACGCCCCCGTTCGCATCGAAGCAAGCGGCATACAGGATGGTATCTTCTGTGCTGTGGAACGAAGCAAGCTTGGCCTCCAAATCCTTGTGGATGTCCTGAGTGCCACATATGAAACGCACAGAGGAAAGCCCGAAACCCCTCGAATCCAAGGTCTCATGCGCAGCCTTCACCACCTCCGGGTGGGAGCTGAGGCCGAGGTAGTTGTTCGCACAGAAATTCAGGACCCGCCGTCCCTGCACGGTGATCTCGGCCCCTTGGTCACTGGTGATCACACGTTCGCGCTTGAAAAGCCCGGCTTGGTCAATAGCGTCCAGTTCCTTTTGAAGGTGGGTTTGAAGACTTCCGTACATGAGCAGAGGATGGGGACGGCCAAGGTACATGGCACCAAGCCAAGGCTATCGCTTCGAAGGAACGGCTCGGCAACCTGGGTCGCCATCCGAACAGGAAACTTGCTCCCGACCGATCAGCGGAAGGCCTCCATCGTGGACATCACGCCGCCCACTACTTTGCCCACGGCATAAGCTGCGTTCGCCTTCAATTTGCTCTGGCCGGTGCCCATCCAACGTTTGTACTTGTCGTCCAGGTAGCGGTCGTAGTTCAATGAGTTGAGGACCACGCGACCATAGGTGATGCTCGGTGCATGGGTGAGGGTGGTGTGCCACCAACCGCAGGGGAAGTAGATGGTCTCCCCTTGGCGTAAGGTTTCGAAGTAGGGCGTGGCCTTGGCGAACAAAGGGAATTTCACCAGGTCCGGTTCGAACACATTCGTCACCCGCGAGAATTTCTCGTTGTCCGAACGTGGGTAGAGGTATTGCGAATCGTTCGGATGATAGAGCACAAAGTCCTTATCCCCATAGATCTGGGTGATCTGGGTGTGGAGGAACAGTGCGTCATAATGCACGAAGGGGAAGGAAGAGCCATTCCCGCCGAAGAACACTTCGTGGATCGGGGGCCCGTGCAGCAGGATCTTGGGCATCAAGGGAGAAGCGCCACGGTCCATCTTCCCGAACAACAACTGCGGTTCCAGGTCCTTCATCAGGTCGGGGAAGTAATCCTCCACCTCCAGATTGTAAGGATATGGGGCCGGGCGCTCTGGAGTGGAGGCCAGAACACGGTCGATCTGATCGGCGAGGGTAATGACCTCACCGCGCACCTCCCTAGAAACCTTGGGGTAGTTCTTCTTGAAGAACTCGGGGGTCCACTTGCCTACAGCAGGCCACTGTTTCGCCGAGTCTGTAATGATGACCGGCTTGTTGTTGTTCACATACTCGTTCAACAGCTCTTTTTGGCCGATGGTGGCGTGGCGATCCACGCGCAGGACGTTACCCTTGTTCATGTGCATACGATTGGTCCCCCGGGCGGGGCGCATCAAAGTTCGCGAAGAAAACGAGCGCTAGAAAAAAGGCGCGCGCCGGTTTCCTACGGCGACTTGTCAG
Source organism: Flavobacteriales bacterium (assembly GCA_016703105.1). Lineage (GTDB taxonomy): Bacteria > Bacteroidota > Bacteroidia > Flavobacteriales_F > PHOS-HE28 > PHOS-HE28. Next base: position 176,679 of record JADJCS010000020.1, on the reverse strand, counting down.
GAAAGTTCGGGCGCCCCCGGCATGCGCAGCCTCAGCGCTTGTCGACGACCCGCGGCACCTTGAAGTAATCACTGTCCTTCACGGAAGCGTTCCTGAGCGCGTCCTGTTTGCCTATTGATAGGACAGCATGGTCCTCGCGTAGTACGTTCTCTTCCTCGGTCATGAAGATCAACGGTTCCACGCCCGAGGTATCCACCTCGTTCAGCTTCTCCACGAAAGCCAGCACCCGCTCCATATCCTTCAACATGGCGGCGCGTCTGGCAGGGTCGCTGAAGTCGAGGCGTGCGAGTTCAGCGATGCGGTCCAGTGTGGCATCATCCAGCTTCATGTTCCAGCAGGGGGGCTTCGATCAGGTCGAAAAGGCGATGGCGCAAAACTACCAGATCGGCATCCGTAAGACCCCTGGTCTCCACGGCCGGGTGTACCACAGCCCTGGCGATCCCGGGGTGCCCGCGGCTCAAGAGGTCTTCGGGATCCCCGAACAAACGCCAATGGTTGAGGAACGTGACCGGTACGATGGGCACCTGCTTTTCGATGGCCAGGCGCAGGGCCCCATCCTTGAAGTGCTTCATGCGCGGGACGGTCAATGGAATGGTACCCTCTGGAAAGAGGACCACACAGGCGCCGCGATCGATAGCCGCAGCGGCCCGTCGAAAGGCCTTGGCGGCCTCTACCCTGCTGCCCCGGTTCACGGCTATATCCATCCGCTTGAAGAAGATGCGGAACAAAGGCCAACGCTGGAGCTCGTACTTCCCCATCATGAGGAAATAGTCGGGGACCAGGTTGAACATCTGCACAATGTCGAGGTAGCTGCTGTGATTGCTCACCACTACGTACGGCGGATCGGGCAGGTGACCTTTCCAAGTGACCCGCTGTGGCAGCAGTGCCGCCCATTGCAGGAAGAAGGCCCAGGCGCGTTTCAGGCGAAAGGCGGTGCGATAGCGCCGCTCCCTCCCGAGCAGGATCTTGAAAGGCACGTAGAGCACGAGCAGTGATGACCAGAACATGAGCGCGAACCACACCTTGTAGACGAAGCGCAACGGGGCGAAAAGCCACCGGAAGAGCGGCACCCGCCGACCCTCACCATCGCGGATGGCGGGCCGTTCGTGGTGCACATGTTCGCTCATTCCATTTGACAAAGGGCCGCAAAGCTAACCGCCTAACTTCGCCGCCCTTCCTCGAAGCCATGGCCCGCATCCTCACTGGAATACAGAGCACAGGCACCCCCCATCTGGGCAATGTACTGGGGGCGATCCGGCCAGCGATCGAAATGAGCGATACCCCCGGCAATGACGCCTTCCTGTTCATTGCCGACCTCCACTCGCTCACCACGATCCGCGATGCCGAGCTGCTCCGTGCCAACACCCATGCGGTAGCCGCGGCTTGGGTGGCCTGCGGCCTAGATACCGACCGATGCACCTTCTATCGCCAAAGCGACGTGCCCGAGGTAGCTGAACTCACCTGGTACCTGGGTTGCTCGACGCCTTATCCGATGCTCGCCAACGCGCATAGCTTCAAAGACAAGCAGGAACGTCTCCACGAGGTGAACGCAGGGTTGTTCTATTACCCCGTGCTGATGGCAGCGGACATTCTGCTCTACGATGCGAACGTGGTCCCGATCGGCAAGGACCAAAGACAGCACCTCGAGATCACGCGCGACATAGCCAACGCCTTCAACCGCACCCACGGGGATGTGCTCGTACCACCCGAAGCCCGCATCGCGGAAGAAGTGATGACCGTACCCGGGACGGACGGGCAGAAAATGAGCAAGAGCTACGGCAACACAATAGTTCCCTTCCTACCGGAAAAGGAGGTTAAGAAGCAGGTCATGTCCATCGTGACCGATAGCACGCCGCTGGAGTCACCGAAAGAGCCCGAGGCGGACAACGTGTTCAAACTGTTCCGTTTGGTCGCACCTGCCCATGCCGTGACGACGATGCGCGCCAACTATCTCGCGGGCGGATATGGTTACGGGCACGCGAAGAAGGAGCTCCTCGAAGCACTTCTGGACGGCTTCAGAACAGAAAGGGATACGTTCCAACGCCTGCTGGCCGACCCTGCGGAACTCGATCGACTGCTCAGCGTGGGTGCCAACAAGGCGCGTGCGGTGGCCCATGCGACGTTACGCCGTGTGCGCGAGCGCCTGGGACTTGTGGCACATTACGATCGTTCGGTCCAGTAAGGATCATGCCCGATAGCCAAGACCGTGGCTTTCGGCGCCTAACGTGGGGAACTCTGTTCGTAACCTTTGGGCAACGTGGACCACTATCGCTCGGATCGGGGTGCCGCGCAGCGTAAACTTGCGCCCATCGATCGTGAAGGGCACGTTGAGCGGGCAGAAGCGCATTCAGAGCGCATTGATCTCCGTCTACCACAAGGACGGTCTCGGCCCCATTGTCCATGAACTCCATCGGCTGGGCATCACTCTATACAGCACCGGCGGCACCCAGGTGTTCATTGAGGGGTTGGGAGTTCCCGTGGTTCCGGTGGAGGACCTTACCAGCTATCCCAGCATCCTTGGTGGCCGGGTGAAAACGCTGCATCCAAAGGTCTTCGGCGGCATCCTCGGACGTCGCGACCTCGCGAGCGATGTCGCGCAATTGGAGGAATATGCCATCCCCCCGATCGACCTTGTGGTGGTGGACCTCTACCCCTTCGAGGCGACCGTATCGAGCGGCGCGAGCGAGGCCGAGATCATCGAGAAGATCGACATCGGCGGCATCAGTTTGATCCGTGCCGCCGCGAAGAACCATTCCGATGTGGTGATCATTTCCGACCGCCAGCAGTATCCCGAGCTCGCCCGGATCCTGGAGAACGGCGGTACCACAACACTGGCTGAACGCAGAACGCTCGCCGCTTTCGCCTTCGGTGCGAGCGCACGTTACGACGGGGCCATCCGCGATTGGTTCCAGAACGGGGCGACGGCCTCTGAACATGTGCTGCGGTACGGGGAGAACCCGCACCAGCACGCTGCGTTCCATGGCGATCTGGATGCGCTCTTCTCGCAATTGCACGGCAAGGAGCTCAGCTACAACAACCTGTTGGACCTGGACGCAGCGCTGGACCTCATCGATGATCTCGACACGCTGAAAGGCGATGCGTTCGCCATCATCAAACACAACAACGCCTGCGGAGCGGCGGTGCGGCCATCTCTGAAGGAGGCTTGGAACGCGTCCCTCGCGGCCGATCCGATCTCGGCGTTCGGTGGTGTATTGGTCACCAACTCGCGCATCGACAAGCCCACTGCGGAAGCCATCGACGCCATCTTTTTCGAGATCATCTCCGCTCCCGGTTACGACCCGGAAGCGCTGGAGGTCCTTCGCCACAAGAAGAACCGCATCATTTTGGAACGCCGATCCTTCCAGCGCCCATCGATCAGGTCGCGTACCGTCCTGAACGGACGGCTCGAACAAGGAGCCGACCAAGTGCTCGTGCGATCCGATGGGATGCGAACGGTCACGAAAAAGGCCCCTCGGCGGCGCAACAGGAGGACCTCACCTTCGCGAACATCCTGGTGAAGCATAGCAAGAGCAATGCGATCGTGCTTGCCAAGGATGCACAACTCCTCGCCAGTGGCACCGGCCAGACCAGTCGGGTGGACGCATTGGAACAAGCCATCGCCAAAGCGCACAAATTCGGTTTCGACCTACATGGTGCGGTGATGGCGAGCGATGCCTTTTTTCCGTTCCCGGATTGCGTCACCATCGCCGCCACAGCGGGCATCACGGCCGTAGTGCAACCTGGCGGGAGCGTGCGTGATCAGGAGAGCATCACAGCATGTGACGAACTGGGTATCGCCATGGTCCTCACCGGTCACCGACACTTCAAACACTGACCCATCAGCATGGGCTTGTTCAACTTCTTCACCCAGGAGATCGCGATCGACCTCGGTACGGCCAACACCTTGATCATCCATAATGACAAGGTGGTGGTGGACGAACCGAGCATTGTGGCGGTGGACCGTACCACCGGGCGTGTCATCGCCATCGGCCGCCAGGCCCAGCAGATGCACGGCAAGACGCACGAGAACATCAAAACCGTGCGGCCGCTGCGCGATGGTGTGATCGCGGACTTCCAGGCCGCCGAAGAGATGATCAAAGGGATGATCAAGATGATCAAGCCCGGTCGACAGTTGTTCTCCCCGAACCTGCGTATGGTGATCTGCATTCCGAGCGGCATCACCGAAGTGGAGAAGCGCGCCGTGCGGGACAGTGCGGAGCACGCGGGCGCGAAGGAGGTCTACCTGATCCACGAACCCATGGCCGCGGCGATCGGCATCGGGATCGATGTGGAAGAGCCCATGGGCAACATGATCATCGATATCGGCGGAGGAACCTCGGAGATCGCGGTGATCGCGCTGGGGGGTATCGTGTGCGACAAGAACATCCGCGTTGCCGGGGATGAGTTCACCCAGGACATCGAGGAGTACATGCGTCGTCAGCACAACATCCTGGTGGGTGAGCGCACGGCCGAAACGATTAAGATCGAAGTGGGCGCCGCGATGACCGAACTGGAGAACCCGCCGCCCGACTATGCCGTGCGCGGGCGTGATCTGATGACCGGTATACCCAAGGAGATCACGGTCACCTACTCGGAGATCGCGCAGGCGCTTGACAAGAGCATCAGCAAGATCGAAGAGGCCATCCTGAGCGCCTTGGAGGCCACCCCCCCGGAACTGAGCGCGGACATATACAAGACCGGCATCTATATGGCCGGTGGCGGGGCCCTTCTCCGCGGGCTGGACAAACGGATCAGCATCAAGACGAAACTACCGGTGCATGTGAGCGAGGATCCGCTCCGGGCGGTGGCACGCGGCACGGGCATCGCGTTGAAGAACATCGACCGGTTCCAGTTCCTGATGCGGGAATGACGGCAGGGGCGTGACACATTACGCCCGGACCGGCATGCGGCGGTGCGGGTGTGCGGACAGCAGAGAACAGCATGCGCGATCTTTTCCGCTTCCTTTTCAAGATCCGCAACACCTTGCTCTTTCTGGTGTTGATGGCTCTCTCCTACGCCTGGACCATAGCAGGCAATGAGCATCACCGTGCCCATGCGGTGGGCACCGCCAACACAGCGGTCGGACGGGTGTACGCCTGGCGCACCGACATCACGGAGTTCACCTCCCTGCGCGATGTGAACCTCCGCCTGGCCAATGAGAACGCGGACCTGCGCCGCCGCGATCGCACCTCCTACGCCCCTGTCTACAGCCGCTTCATCGCGTTCCAGGACACGATACACGAAGTGCGGTACGACATGCTGGCCGCACGCGTGGTGAACAGCACCACACACCGGCAGCGCAATACCCTTACACTGGATAAAGGCACCCAGGCCGGTGTTGGTCCTGACATGGGCGTGATCGGCACGGATGGGATCGTAGGCGTGGTGAGCGCCGCGGGTCCACGCTTCAGCGTGGTGGTGAGCGTGCTGGACCCTGAACTGAACACCAGTGTGGTGCTTCCGCGTTCCGGGCACTTCGGCTTACTGAGCTGGGATACCGGCGACCCGCGCACCGCATCGGTCGTGGACATCGGCAAGCATGCGCCTGTGAAGCACGGCGACACGTTGGTGACCCGCGGCGGCGATGGCATCTTCCCGCCAGGCATTCCGGTGGGGGTGGTCACGGAACTGCGCAACGACCCGAGCAGTAACTACCATACGATCACCGTGCGCCTCACCGAGGACCTCACACGCAGCGGACCGGTCTATGTGGTGAAGGACCTGGCCAAAATGGAACGCGATAGCCTAGAGGCCCAAGTGGTGCGACCATGATCGGCACGGTCCTCTCCAACATCCTTCGTGTCCTGTTGCTGCTGGCGCTGCAGATCCTGGTCCTGGACCACCTCGACGTGGCCAACGGATGGATGATCCCCTATCTGTATGTGCTCGCCCTCTTGTTGTTGCCCTTTGAACTGCCCGCCTGGGCCTTGCTCATGATCGGCGGTCTCCTGGGAGGCGCGATGGACCTGTTCAACAACACCGCCGGCATGCACACCACCGCCTGCCTGGTCATGATGTACGTGCGGTCCTTCTGGCAACGCCTTCTTGCCCCGCGCGAAGGCTATGAGTTCGGCATGCGCCCGGACACGCAGCACATGGGCTTCTCCTGGTTCCTGACCTACGCGGGTGTATTGGTGCTGGTACACCATCTCTGGCTTTTCCTTTTCGAACTGCACCGCTTCGATCGCTTCTTCTCCACCTTTCTTCGAGCGCTCACCAGCGGGGTTTTCACGTTGGTGCTTTGCCTATTGGTACAACTCCTCGCGCGCAGGTCGGGGCGTGAACGGGCATGAATTTCGAGGAACGCAAATACGTCCTGATCGCAGCGGTGTTGCTGATCAGTTCGGTGTTCATCCTGCGGCTCTTCTGGGTGCAGGTGGTGGACAGCCACTGGAAGGCCGAGGCGGCGAACATCAGCGAACGGCAGATCACCGTGTTCCCGGCGCGTGGATTGATCCTCGACCGCAATGGCGAGCTGCTCGTGGCCAATACCCCCGTGTATGACATCATGGTGGTGCCGCGCGAAGTACAACCCTTCGATACGGTCGCCTTCGCCCGGTTGATCGGCGTGTCGGCGGACGAAGTGAAGAAACGCGTGCGCGATGCCGGCCGATACAGCAGCTACAAGCCGTCGGTGTTCGAAAAGCAGATCACGGCCGACCAGTACGCGGCTATTGCGGTCCACCTGCACAAGTACACGGGGTTCTATGGACAGAGCCGTACCCTGCGCACCTACCCGCGTCGCATCGGTGCGCACATGCTCGGTTACCTCAGCGAGGTGGACGCGAAGAAGGTGGAACAGGACCCCTACTACAAACCCGGTGACGTGATCGGCGTGGGTGGTCTGGAGGCTTACTATGAGCCCGAACTGCGCGGCAAGCGCGGCGTGAAGTACGTGGTGGTGGACGTACATAACAAGATCCAAGGCCCCTACAAGAACGGCCTTTACGATACGCTGGCCTACGAAGGCAAGCACCTCTATACCAGCATCGATGCCGAGATGCAGGCCTACGGTGAACGCCTTCTGAAAGGCAAGAAAGGCAGCATCGTGGCCATCGAACCCAAGTCCGGCGAGATCCTGTGCCTGGTGACCTCGCCCGGGTACGATCCCGAACTGCTCGTGGGCCGCGTGCGGAACACCAACTACGGCATCCTGCAACGCGATACGCTGAAGCCGCTCTTCGATCGCGCGCTGCAAGCACAGTACCCGCCAGGGTCCATCTACAAACTGGTGCAAACCCTCCTGGCGCTGGAGGATTCGGTGATCAACCCGAACACAGGTTTCCCTTGCAACAAGGGCCTGGTGGGATGCCACAACCATCCGAACGCGGGGAACATCGTGAGCGCGATCCAATACTCGTGCAACCCTTACTTCTACATGGTCTTCAAGCGCCTCATGGAGCAGGGCGACCATTCCGATCGTTTCGTGGCAGCGAACATCAATCTGGACCATTGGAACGAAGGCATGCGCACCTTCGGACTTGGACAGAAACCCAAGGTGGACCTGCCGGCCCTGAAAGGCGGCAGCATCCCGAACGCGGCGTTCTACGATAAGATCTACGGCAAGCACAGCTGGGCTTTCAGCACCATTTACAGTCTGAGCATTGGACAGGGGGAAGTGCTGGTGGTGCCCATGCAGATGGCCAACCTCGCAGCCATCTTCGCGAACAAAGGCTGGTACCGCGACCCGCACATGGTGCGTGCGGTGGGGAAGCAGGATAGCCTGCTCACCAAATGGAACGAGCAGCACTACACCGGCGTGGGAACGCATTGGTACGACCTGATCCAAGAGGGGATGCGCCGCGTAGTGAACGAACCCGGGGGCACCGCACGGCAAGCACGCATCCCGAACATTACTGTGTGCGGAAAGACCGGCACGGCGGAGAACCCGCATGGCCAGGACCACGCTGTCTTCGTGTGCTTCGCACCGATGGAGGATCCCAAGATCGCCATGGCGGTGTATGTGGAGAACTCCGGCTTCGGGGGCACCTGGGCCGCACCGATCGCCAGCCTGTTGATGGAGCAATACCTTACGGATAGCATCAGCCGACCGGACCTGGAGAAGAAGATGCTCGAAACCGACCTGATCTCCCTGGAGAAGTTCTACCGCAAGAAACCAAAAGCACCGCGTCGCCGCCGATGAGCACGGAACGCGACCGCATCACCGCCCGGCTCGATCCGGTGCTTGTGATCCTCTACCTGGTGCTGATGGCGGCAGGATGGGCCAACATCTATTCCGCAGCCTACGACCCGGCGCATCCAGGGCTCTTCGATCAGAGCATGGAGTACGGCAAGCAAAGCGTGTGGATCATCGCGAGTCTGGTGCTTGCCGCAGGACTGATGCTCATTCAAGGCCGCTTCTTCCGTGATCTGGCGTGGGTGATCTACGCTGCGGTGATGTTGCTTTTATTATTAGTACTGCTCGTGGGCAAGGAAGTGAACGGCGCGAAGGCCTGGTTCGGTGTGGGCAGCTTCGGCATCCAGCCTGCGGAGTTCGCCAAGTTCGCCACCAGTCTGGCCCTTACGCGCTATCTCAGTGGACTGAAGGCGTTGGCCGATCTGCGTTCGCGCACCGTGGCCACAGCGATCATCCTTTTGCCTGTCGCCCTCATCATGCTGCAACCTGACACGGGCACCGCGCTCGTCTCCGGTGCCTTCATCCTAGTGCTCTACCGGGAAGGACTATCGGGCAACATCCTGCTCATCGCCATCCTGGCAGCGGTGCTCAGCGTACTCGCGTTGATCCTGAAGGAAAGCACCTTCGGCATCCCGTTCACGGACATTGTCGTGGGCGGCCAGTACTTTCTCATGGGCTTGATCGCGGTGTTCGCGCTGGTTTCGTTCTGGGTGGTGGGCAACTTGATCATCCGCCGCTACCGCAAACGCTACTATGGGTTGATCCTCTTCGGCTTGTTGGGCAGCGTTGCGTTCATCAGCAGCGTGGACTACCTGGTGAGCGGGTTGGCCAAGCACCAGCAAGACCGGATCCTGGTTATGCTCGGGCAGATGGAGGATCCACAAGGCCTGGGCTACAATGTGAAGCAAAGCCAGACGGCGATCGGCAGTGGCGGCTTCGCCGGCAAGGGCTACCTGGAAGGCACGCTCACCAAGTACAAGTACGTGCCCATGCAAAGCACCGATTTCATCTTCTGCACCGTGGGCGAGGAGTGGGGCTTCCTCGGCACCACCACCGTGGTGGCCCTGTTCACCGCGCTCATTCTACGCTGCATATGGATCAGCGATCGGCAACGATCGCGCTTCAGCAGGATCTATGCCTATTGCGTGGCCTGCGTCTTCTTCCTGCACCTCATGATCAACGTGGGCATGACCATCGGCCTCGCACCGGTGATCGGCATCCCGCTCCCCTTCTTCAGCTATGGCGGCAGCTCGCTGATCGGCTTCACCATCCTGCTCGGCATCCTGGTGCGCATGGACGCGGAGCGGTTGACGGAATTGCGGTGAACACGAAGGGCGGGCCAAAGCCCGCCCTTCCAATGAATACGATACTGCTCAGTAGTACTTGCTGCGATCGTCCACCACGTTGGCGGCTTCGCGCAAGGCGGTGAAGAGCGTGCCCTCCGCGCGGCCTTGCATACGCTGCTCCAAGGTCTTGCGCTCGGTCTCGACGTCGGTGAGTTCGGCCGACGGGGTTAGGGAGGTCATGCTCACCACATACACGCCCATGTCACCTTTAATGGGGCCGCGGGTCTCCCCTGCGGGAATGGCGAAGATCGATCCGATCACTTCGGTCTCGGCGAAGCCACCTGGGATGGCGTTCACACTGAAGGCCATCTCGGAAGCGCTCTCCACACTGGCGCCGAGTTCGCTGGCCAGCGCGTTGAGATCGGTCTTGCCGGTCATTTTCGCCATGTAGGCTTCCGCCTTCTTCTCCTTGATCACCTCCGCGGTGAAAATGGTGCGGACATCCTCCAGTGCTGGGCGACCTTGCTCACGGATCTTGCGGAGCATGGCCACCACGTAGCTCTCGCCCACTTCGATGGGCTCGCTCACCGTGCCCACTTCGGCGCGGTTCACCCAACTGATCAGGGTGAACGGGTCCTGCAAGCCAGGGACGAAACGCTGATCGTTGCGCAACTCGTCCACGTTCATGAACTGGAGACCCTTCGCTTCAGCGCCGGTCTTGAAGCTGTCCGGTTCCGCATTGTTCAAGCTGAACTCGTTGGCCTGCTTGTACACCTCTTTGAAGGTAGCGGGCAGAGGTTTGATGCGGCGTGTAACGGTGACCACGCGGCGTTCATCCCGGTCGCGCTGCCCGAGCACTTCCACGATGTGGAAGCCATAGGAGGTCTTCGCTATCGTGGTGGCGCCCACCTTCTCATCGAAACTGGCAGCGGTGAACTCGGGCACCATGCGGGTGCGGTCGAACCACTCGTACACGCCGCCGTTCTGGACACTGCCGGGATCCTCGCTGTACTTGGTGACCATCGCTTCGAACTTGCTCTTGTCGCGCTTCACTACGGCGAGGATGCTGTCGGCACGTTGCTTCACCTCGTCCTCGGGTTTACCGCTCTGGGTACTCAGAAGGATGTGGCGCACACGGGCCTCTTCCACTTTCGCCAGCTCCTTCACCTTCACCAGTTTCCAGTTCTCGCCTTCGCGGAAGGGGCCCACCACCGAACCCACGGCAGCGGCCTGGATCAGCGTGTCGTTCGCCACATCGGCGGTACCGGGCGCATAGGGCGCCACGTTGTAGGTGCGGTCCTCGCTATTGGACACGGCGAAGAGGGAATCGTTCGTGGTGGTTTCGAAATCGGCTTTCACATTGGCGAGGTCGGTTCGGATCTGCTCGATGTCCGCCGCAGTCGCCGTGACCGGGAACACCACGTAGTCGAACCCGCGCGAAGGCTTCTGCTCGTAGCGCTTGTCGTCCTTGTGGGCGTCGTAGTAGCGCTGGAGGTCCTGATCACCGGCACTGTATAGGCTATCCGGCTCGCTGTCGAAGCGCTTGGCCACGAAGTTGAAGGTCGCCTTCGCGTTGCGCTGGGTGTAGTCGTCCTTCACCTGGGCGCTGTTCACGAACACGCTCTTCTTCACCAGGGTGTTGTACTTGCTTATGATGCGGTTGGCTATGATGCGCCGCTTCTGGATCTCGTGGTAGACCGGGGCGTTGGTCTGCACGTTGTCGAAATAGTTGCGCAGTGCCTCTTTGTTGGGTTGTCCGTCCGGTCCCTTGAAGTTGGGGTTGCTGGAGAAATCGGTGAGGATGTTGTTCCCGAAGCGGATATCATCATACTCCTCCTTGCTCAGGGTGATGCCGAAGCCGGCTTCCTGGGCACCTTTCAGGAGGGTATGCTCGCGCACGATCTCCTGCCACACGCTGTTGCGTACCTGTTCGGTCATCTGGCCGTCCACGGTCTGGCCGAAATCGTTGCGGTAGCTATCGAGCTCGTCGCTTACGCGGCTTTCGAAGGGCACCAGGCCGATCTCTTCACCGGCGATGCTTCCCACGCTCTGGTCGCCACCACCGCCGATACGATTGCTGAAAAGGTCCGTGAGGATGAAGGCCGCCATGGCACCACCCACCAGGACGAGGAGTAGGCCACTGCGCTCACGGATCTTGCCGATGACTGCCATAGGTCGTTCTTTTGAAAGGGCTGCAAATATAGGAGCCTGACCCTTAGGCGGAATAGCCCTTTTCGGGGTCTACTACCTGTAGCCGGACCAGGTCGATGCGGCTATGGAGGACCTGGGTGACGGTGAGGCGGAAGGGACCGAGATCGATCACCGCGCCCTGCTCCGGAAGGGCGCCCGTCCGGTGCAGCAACAGGCCGGCCAGGGTGTCATACTCCTCGGCGACAGGCAGGTCCAGGCGGTAGGTCTGGATGATGTGCTCCACCTCCACCCGGCCGCTGAACAGGAACTCGTGCTCGCCCACGCGCTCCTCCACCACGTCCCCGCTATCGTGCTCATCCTCGATCTCGCCCACGATGGTCTCCACCACATCCTCGATGGTGAGCAATCCGGCGGTGCCGCCGAACTCATCCACCACCACGGCCACGTGGGTGCGCTGCTTGATGAACATCTGGAGCGCCTGGTCCACAGGCATGGTGCCGGGAATGAAATCCACGGGCCGCAAAAGGGCCCGAATGGTGCGGGGCCGGCGGAACATCTCGTAGCTATGCACGTAGCCGATGATATTGTCGATGCTGTCCTTGTAGACCAGCATTTTACTCAAGCCACTTTCGGCGAAGCGTTGGTGGAGCACCCCCACCGTCTCCTCTACGTTCATGGCCTCGATCTCGGCGCGGGGTACCATTCGCTCACGCACCTTCGTGGCGCTCAGGGCCAGGGTGTTGCGGAAGTATTCCACCTCGGCATCAAGGGCGTCCGGGCGGTCGCTGCTCTCGCTCATCTCGCGCAGGAACTCATCCAGGTCGATGCGGCCGAACGCGGCCCGTCTGGTGGGGCCCTTTACCCCGAGCAGACGCAGCAGGCCTTCACTAATGCCGTTCAGCACGATCATGGGTGGCCAGAAAAGCGCGTAGAGCACCCTTAAAGGCACCGCGAAGTGCGCAAGACCGCTGTTCGGGTCGATGCGGAAGAGCACCTTGGGAAGGAACTCGGCGACCACCAGAACTATCATGGTGCAGATGAACACCTGGCCCACCAACACGAAGACCTCGTTGGGGTGGATCCTGTGCAACCAGGGAGCCAGGGCCTGGGCCATCAACAACCCAAAGACCACCAAGGCGATGCTGTTGCCGACCAACAAGGTACCCAGCACCCGGCCGGGTCGCTCGAGCAGGCCAGCGACGAGCAGGGCCCACCAGGCTCCTTGCTTGCGCTGCAATTGGATGTACAATTTGTTGCTGCTCACGAAAGCGAGTTCCAGACCGGAGCAGAGGGCGGCCACGACAAGCGAAGCGATCAGCAGGACGATCTCGGTGGAGGTCATGGGCGGGCCGGACGTACCATCGGCAACGGTTCAACCCTTGCGGGCGCGATCATCCATCGCCTCGAGCTTGCCCCGTACCAAGCGCCGCATGGTCCACATTCCCATGGCGATCACTGGGAACCAAAGCCATTGGGAGCCCTCCTTCCATCCGTACACAACAATGGACCAGCATGCTGCCAGCGCGGTGCCAATGGCTACCGCGAGCCAGAAATGCTCCATGAACCTATGGACCTTGCGCATCGCCCGCTAAGGTATCTCCGGGGTCTACATAGAGTTCGCCCGTGATCTTCCGGATGGTATACCGGCTGAAATCCTCATTGGCCTCCAACCCCACACCATGGATGATATCCCTCCCACGGGCGATGCGGACCGGGCGGTCGGTATGCACCCTGGCACTGTCCTGGCTCCAGATCAACTGCTCCGTTTCCAATCGTTCCCCCTTGGCGTTCACGAAGACCACTTGGTCGCGAACGACCATACGCTTCTGATCGGGCAGGATGGTGCCGTTCCGAGCGGTGAGCACGCTGCCTTCCGCACCGGTGCGGTCATAGAAGGTCAACTCGATCCCTTCGCTCAATTCCGTGCGGCGAGATCCCTTGGCGGTGTACTCGGCGATGCGGCCACTGCGAAGACGGTTGCTCAAGTGGCCGCTGTCGCTGTAGAAATACTCCGCATTGGAAGTGATCCGGTCCGGTGCTTCCGCCGGTACCTCCACAGCGGCCACATGATCGAGATCGTTCTTGCAGCCGTGCGACAAAGCGCAGAGCACAAGAGCACCGGCTGCGCGGGAAAGTGCGTACCCAGCGTCCATCGCCAGTAGAGATCAGTCGATCCGGCGCTTGCGGAACCAGTTCTCCCTTAGCTCCGGGGTGATGGTGATCCCGACAAAAACATCCACGAAGCGCTCTTGCAAGGCTCCGTTCGCAGTGGTGCCGCGCTGGCCCAGTTCTGCGCCGATGTTGAAGCGGGACCGTGTCATGGAGTTCAACAGAGGAAAGGAGAACCCCGCGCTAACGCCGGTTTCGGCGAGTTGCTGGTCCTTCACTACGAGATAATCCCGGGTGTGGCGAGCGCCGATCCGGTAAATGGTGCGGCCGAGGAAAGAGCCATTGCGCGAACCCAGGGGGGTCCAGTTCGCGCCCAGGGCGTACGTAGTGCCGGCGCGCACTTCAGAAGGAAGGCCATAACCCTCCACATCGACCACCAAGCGGGTCCAGTCCCTTCGTTTCACTTCCATTGATACGTTCCAAACAGGGCTCGTAAGACCAACCCCGATCCCCCAGGCCATGGGGATGGTCACGTTCCCGCGGACCCCTTCGCTGATCGTTACCGTATCACGCGGGAACTGTACCCCGGAACTGCCCAGCGTGTAGGTCGAGGTCAGTTCATCCAGTCGGGCGGAGATGCGCATCGCGGGTTCCAAGAAAGCTCCCAACACGTACCGGAGCGGATCGTCGTCCGGATCGCTTCGCTCCCGCACATCGCCGAAATACTGTATCCCCAAGGTGCCAAGTGGTCCGCGTAGGATCAACGAGGAGAAGGCTTGCGTATTGAGAAAATTCTGGCCGCCAGGATATTCCGCCTTACGGGTCCGTTCAATACCGCCGAAGAGGTAGTTGAAGTTCGCCCCTCCCGTGAGGCGATGGCCGTTGCCAAGCGAATCGCGACGCTGCCAGAGCACCCCGCCGACCCCAAAGAAAGCCTTGTTCAATCCGCCGCTGCCCTCGTACCGGTAGTCGATCGCCTGTCCGTCCGGAAGGGCGTTCTGGTCCGTGATGAGATATCCCACGTCGCTCAAGGGGGTGAGCCCCAGTGCCAATCCATACTTCCCCTTTCCGAAGGGGACGCCGATGCTGAAACCCAGGATCCGTGCGGCCTGGCGGGCCTGTTCCTGGCTCGAGGAACTGAGCTCGACCCAACGGCCCACCCCGCCGAACTCAAAGGTGGTCTTGCCCAGTCCGGCGTAGCTCGCCGGTTGGATACTGGAAACGCTGAACGCATCGGCCGTAGCCACACCAGTACCGCCCATGGTGGCCTGGACCACTTGGTTGGCGTTAAGAAGATCGCCGAACCCATATGCCGAGTAAGGGGAATCGTCACTTTCCTGGGCGTGGACCGGGAGCCAGGCCAGCGCTGGGAGCAGGGCTCGCACCGCGAGCTTCGTTAAGTTGGTGCAGCAGGAGGACATGTGATCCGCGCAGGGTCAGCAGCGGGTCGGCAAAGATGCCGATTTTGAGGGCCGCTATGCTGGGCAAGGCGCCACCGCCGGTCAGCACAACGGCCAGGTCGCCCGCTTGTTGTCTCAGGTCGTGGACCACGCCCTCGATCTCGTAGCGGATGCCATGGAACACGCCCGCGCTCAAGGAAGCCCTCGTGGAACGACCGATCAGCGGCCCGTCGGTCACTGGGTCGATCAAGGGTAGGCGCGCGCTATAGGCATGCATCGCCTGGGCGCGCATGTAGGGCCCGGGGCTGATGAGGCCACCTTCGAACCCGTTCTGGACGGTTACCAGATCGTACGTGATAC
Organism: Flavobacteriales bacterium; assembly: GCA_016703105.1. Taxonomy (GTDB): domain Bacteria; phylum Bacteroidota; class Bacteroidia; order Flavobacteriales_F; family PHOS-HE28; genus PHOS-HE28. Next base: position 161,236 of record JADJCS010000020.1, on the reverse strand, counting down.
AAGTGCCGATATCGACCACTAATACGGATCTGCCCGGGAACATGCTGGCCGCAGCTACCGCGTTCGCCAAACGATCCACCCCGAGAGTTTCCGGGGTTTCGTAGGAGATCCTCAGGGGCGAGGGGCTCTGTCCCGTGAGAAGGACCGTTCGGAAAGTCGGCGCCAGGGCCGCCACCAGTTCCGGACCGGTATCTCCCACGGACGCGACCGCGACCGCGCGCACCGGAGCCCTGTCGATGAACCTTTGAACGGTCACTGGGTCAGGATGCTCCAAGATGCCGGTGCGCAATACGGTCGAGCCTTGGAACAGGGCCAGCTTGCTGCGACTGTTGCCGATATCGAGGACGAGATCGATCGGGTCGGACTTCATGATCGATGGACTCTTCTATCTTTGCCGCCCTTATCCCGGAACGCGTGCAGATGTTCGGGGAACGGGACCAGAGGGTGCCTTAGCTCAGCTGGTAGAGCAATGGATTGAAAATCCATGTGTCCCCAGTTCGATTCTGGGAGGCACCACCCCGGGGGCCGACCGAAAGGTGCGGCCCCTTTCCGTTGATCACGATCCGGCACCACCCAGTTCATTCAGCCTTTCACGGAGCTGCTCGAGATGGCTTCGCTTCAAGGGGTCCCGCACGAGCTGGCTCGTGCGGGTGAAGAACCGGTGCTCCTCCAAGAACCTGACCTGGACCGTGTCCCATTCCCGTTCCGTGGAAAGCACACCGTATGACTTCAGTTCCTGGAAGAGGGTATCGCCCACACGCTGAAAATCGGCACGTCCCAGGTAGTCCAGATCGGCATCGCAGAGGATCATGGCGAAGCGGTCATTGGGCCTGTGCGGAATACGCGTGGCCATGATCATCGCGGTCACACGTTCCACTTGCTCTGGCGTGAACCCGAACCGGGGCAGCTCATTGCGCGCGATGAGACATCCGGCTTCCTCATGATCGTGGTCCCGCATGGTGAACCCCGCGTCATGGAAAAGGGCCGCCGTTTTGAGGAGCACCAGGTCCTCGCCGGTCACCTGCTCTTTCTCAGCGATATCGATCACCGAGGCATAGACGTCCAAGGTGTGCTCCAGACAATGGTACGTGCGCTTAGCAGGAAGCTCCTCACGAAGCTTCAACAGGATGAACGCTTTCGCCCCTTGATGATCCATGTCCCGGCGCCCGGCAATGTAGGGAGGCTTTGGCAGGCGGCCCGTTTACCTTGGTGCCGAATGGAGAACCGAAGTCACCGCCGCACCTTGCTTCTGTTCGGGACATTGGCCGTGTACATCATCCTTCAATCGTTCTGGTGGGCCTACTTGTTGATCCGCAAGGACCAGGAGATGCAGGCTATGATCACCGCCTTCAACCTCCGGCCGGACTTCCCTGGCACGCCTGCGGATCGCGTGGAACGCACGTTCTGGATGGTCGTGGGTGAAGGTTTTGTGTTCCTCGCGCTATTGCTCACCGCGTTGGTGCTCACCTACCGCGCAGTGCGCCGCGATCTTGAACTGGCGCGGGCACAGCGCAACTTCCTGCTCGCCATTACGCACGAACTGCGCACGCCGCTGGCCGGTGCGAAGTTGCAACTGCAAACCCTGCTACGGCCCGATCTGGGATCGGATCAACGCAAGACACTGATCGAGCGCGGGGTGAGGGACCTCGATCGCTTGAGCGCCCTCACCGATCGCGTGCTCATGGCCGCTCGCATGGAAGAGAGCGCGGTGCCGCTCGATCTGCGCAAAATGGATGTGGTGCCCTTGGTGCGCGAGATCGTGGACCATGCGGTGCGTGGTTCCTGCCTCCATCATCATGTTGACCTCGCCCTACCCCCCACGCTGGAACTCTGTGTAGAACCGCTCGCGCTCCGCTCGATCCTGGAGAACTTGATGGAGAACGCCGGTAAATACTCCCCGAACGGAACCGAAGTACGCGTGGACCTCGCCGTACGCGGAAGCCACGCCGAATTGAGCGTGACCGACCGGGGCGATGGAGTGCGGGAGGCGGATCGAGCGCACATCTTCCGCATGTTCCACCGGGGCGGACAGGAGGAAACGCGCAACACCAAGGGCACCGGGTTGGGGCTTTACATAGCGCGGCGGCTCGCACACCGCATGGGAGGGGATATGTACTACCGGCCCAACGTGCCGAGGGGGTCTATCTTCACGGCCGTTCTTCCTCTTCCCTGATGTCCCAGATACGCAAGGTCGCCCTCATCATCCTGGATGGTTGGGGGCTTGGGGCCGGTGATCGACCCGATGCCGTATCCCAAGCGGCCACTCCGTTCATGGACAGCTTGATGCGCTCCCATCCGCACGCACGGCTCCGCACCGATGGGACCCATGTGGGCCTGCCCGAGGGGCAGATGGGCAACAGCGAAGTAGGGCACCTCAATATCGGCGCGGGGCGCGTGGTGTACCAGGACCTGCTGCGCGTGGATCGTGCGGTGGCTGACGGGTCGTTGGAGAAAGAACGGGTGCTTCAAGAAGCGTTCGCCGCAGCGAAGACCTCCAACAAGCGGCTGCACTTCATCGGCCTGCTGAGCAAGGGCGGTGTACACTCCTCACAGGCGCATCTCCAGGCGCTCTGCGCGATGGCCGTTCGTGCTGGTGTGCGCGAGGTGTTCGTTCACGCTTTTACCGATGGGCGCGACGCGGATCCGCGCAGCGGCCTCGGCTACTTGCGCGAATTCATGGCCGGTGTGGCCGGGCTGCCCGTTTCGATCGCTTCGGTGGTAGGCCGCTACTACGCAATGGACCGCGACAAGCGATGGGCCCGGATCGCGCAAGCGTACGACCTGCTCGTGCATGGCAAGGGAACCGCGATCACGGATGCCGAGGAAGCCTATCAGCGTAGTTACGATGCAGGGACCACGGATGAGTTCATCCTACCCCATATCGTGGTGAACGAGCGCGGTACACCGAAGGCCACCATACGCGAAGGCGACGTGGTGATCTGCTACAATTTCCGGACGGATCGTTGCCGCGAGATCACGCAAGCGCTCACACAGCAAGCCTTTCCGGAGTTCGGCATGGAACCGCTCGCGCTCCATTATGTGACGCTCACCGAATACGACCCCACGTACCGGAGCGTACATGTGGTGCTCACCAAGGACGACCTGCCGAACACGCTGGGTGAAGTGGTATGTGCTGCCGGGTTGAGTCAGCTTAGGGCCGCGGAGACGGAAAAATATCCGCATGTGACGTTCTTCTTCAGCGGTGGCAAGGAGGCTCCGTTCAAAGGCGAAGAGCGGATCCTGGTAGCCAGTCCCAAAGTGGCCACGTACGATCTTCAGCCTGAGATGAGCGCGCCCGAACTGGCGGAGCGCGTAGCCCGAGCGCTAGAGACCAGCGGTCCGGAATTCGTGTGCCTCAATTTCGCGAACCCCGACATGGTGGGTCATACCGGCGTTTATGAAGCCGTGATCAAAGCTGTGGAAGTAACGGACCGCTGCGCACGGCAGGTGGTGGAGGCAGGCCGCGGGGCGGGGTATTCCTTCGTGATCATAGCCGATCACGGGAACGCGGACAAGGCGCTGAACGCGGACGGGTCACCGAACACCGCGCACAGCATGAACCCCGTACCCGTAGTGATCGTGGACGATCGCACCTGGCATGTGCGCGATGGGGTCCTCGCCGATGTCGCGCCCACTGTGCTGCGCCTTATGGGCCTCCCGCAACCGCCGGAAATGACCGGCACGGCGCTCATCACACCAGCGTGATCAGTTGTTGAGGATCGTAAGGTGACCGGTGTACGCATCGGTCACTCCTTCCACCAGGACCTCATAGAAATACGTCCCGTCCGGAAGATCATCGCCATCCCACTGGTTGTTGTAATTGCTGGTCTCGAAGACCATTTGGCCCCAGCGATTGAAAATGCGGACCGTGTTGGTCTTGCTGCGAATGCCTTCGATCTCGAAACGATCGTTCGCGCCATCGTTGTTCGGACTGAACACGTTTGGGATCAGGATCTCACAATCAACGTCCACCTCCACGGTGATCGAAACGCTCACACCGCAGTCGTCCGTGGCGGTGCAGACATACATGCCATCGGTATCTCCGGCCACGAACAACAAGTTTCCCGGCGTGCCTTCGCCCCACTGGAAAGTAAGTCCGCCATTGCCTCCACTGCCTTGCACCAGCAGCGGAATACTATCCTCCGAGCATTCGGTGAACACATTGTCCGCGATCAAGACGATCGGATCGGCATCCACGATGGTGAAGTCCACCGACGCGGTCACGGTCTGAGCGCAGACGTTCGTATAGGAGGCCGTAACGGTAGCGGTTTCGTCCGGTTCAGAGGTCTGATCACCAAAAGCATGAACCGGCAGTCCCAATGCGGGATCGCCATTGGGTATGGTGACCTGCGCCGGGATCGCATCATGGTCCGTTCCATTGGTGGTCGCACCGCTCAAGGCCAGTTGCACGAGCAGATCACCGGTCGCGCCAATGGGTCTTCCCACGTTCAGCACCAGCGAATCGCAGCCCTCCACCATGTCGTCGTCCCCAAGAATGGACAAAGACATAGGAGGTGCGGGCAGCAGGTCGATCAAGGCGGTGGCGCTGTCCGGTGCGAAACCGCAGGTATCGGTAACAGTAACGGTGATAGGACCGCTGTTCAACACGTTGATGGTGATCGTAGAGTCGGTACCGCCAGTGCTCCAGAGATAGTCATAGAGCCCGAAACCGCCGCTCACCTGTACCGCGAGATCCACCTCCTCTCCACACGCTGCGGACGCACCAACCGTACTGACCACCAACGGAGGTGCGCTATGGATGTAGAAGGTGTAAGTGACCTCGAGCGGCTGGCCGTTGCATCCGCTCTCCACCAGGATGGTGATCTCGATCGTCTCATCGCCATCACCATCCACGGGTACGGTAATGAAGACAGGGATACTGCCTTCACCGGGCAGGAAGGCCAAGGTGTCCGGTAACTCGGGTGAGTAGTCCACTCCGGGCGTAGAGGTGCCTCCGTAGGTCATGTAGACCGTGTCGGCCTGGCTGATGTCACCGACCCGCACGAAATTGAGCGTGATCGGAAAACAACTCTCGTAGATGATGTCGCCGAACACGCCTGGTCCCGGCTCCAAGGCGGGTACAAAAGGATTGCTCACGAAGCTGCCTCCTTCGAGGAACACACCACTGTCCAGGACCGCATCGGACGCATCGCCCACCACCAACTTGATGTGGTACGTCTCGCCACAGATCACCTGGGCACGCGCTGTCATAGGCACGGTGCGGCCATCGAACTGCATGTAGAAAGGGTCCGTGTCGAAGGGTGGGGTGAAGCCGTCGCCATTGTCCACATAGAAGCCGGGGTTCAACACGTTGTTCACCGAGTTGATCGTGACAGGATCGGTGGTACCTGGGATCAATGCGATGTTTTCCGCATTGTTGCTGAAGGGTCCGAAAATGCCTGGGCCACTAAGAAAGAAGCCGAAGGCATCGTTGATGCTGTTCACGAACTCCAAGTACTCCTCCGAGGCGAAAACGAAATTGAACTTGAGACTGTCCCCGGTCACAACGAAATCGAACTCCAGGATGGCCGCATCGTTGATCACCTGACCGGACAAGAGCGCCAGATCCGGATCACCGAAGCCGAGGTTTCCACCACCCAAAGTGAACCCGCTCATGTTGTTCGGCCCGATCGCAAGCCCGGCGGTCCCCGTTGCGAGCAAGACACCATTGGGAATGCCGACGTTCGAGAGGTCGCTGTTGAAGCCTGCGGCCTGCTCGTTCAGCACGGTACCTGGCTGTCCGTTGAAAGTGATGTTGGTCGCGGTGACACCTCCTCCGAGCAAGACGTTCTGCACCAACTGTTCAGGTGTCAGTGTATTGTCCACCGTGAGTTGAGCGCGAAGGGGAGCTACGGCGCAAAGCACCAGGAAGGCCAGCGTGGCCCGTGGGGTCGAACGCATAATGATCAATTGTCGGCGATGGTGCCCTTGATCAACGTCACATGGCCATAGCCTTCCGTGCTTGGGAAATAATGACCCTCCGCCCGGTACTTGAAGACGTACACCCCGGTCGGCGCAGGTGTTCCACCGTTCACGCGACCATCCCAGGTGTACTGGTCAGCAGTGGTGGTGAAGATCAACTCACCCCAGCGATCGAAGACGCTCATCTCAAAATCGGTGATGGCGTGGCTCACCGGGCCAAAGACCTCGTTCACGCCGTCACCATCGGGGGTGAACGCGTTAGGGAAATAGAGTTGACCGGGAGGCACTACGAACAGTGAATCCTCCGCACGACACCCGTTCACACTCACCATTTCCAGATGCACCCAATGGTCCTCCATATCGTTGTAGCTATGGCGGACCTGCTGGGTGTTCACCTTGGTCCCATCCCCGAGGTCCCAGAAGTAGAACTCGGGGTCCGGATAGGTGGCCGCATCGAACTGCCAATCATCCACACCCAAGTTGGTTACCACGATGTCCGCTGTAGTGGGCTCCACATCGATAGTGACCTCGGCGGTACTGAAGAGACCACATTCCTCATAAACGTTCACCGTGTACGTGGTCGGATCGAGCGGGGTCACGTCCACTTTGGGATCGCTCCACGCGAGCTGTGGCCATTCGATCGTATAGATCCCAGAGCCACCGGTCACTTGCGCGTTCAGCTCGATCGTTTCTCCGTAGCAGATCACCTGATCCTGGGTCAGGTCGATAAGGACCGGCTCGGGATGAGGGATGAATGTCGTCACCAACGCCGTTCCACTATAACCGCACTGATCCTGCACCGTGAAGGTGTATACCGCATCGGTGGGCACGGGCACATCCACGGTGGTACCTGTACCGATCACGATGCCGTTGGGATCCTGCCAAGTGTACGTGTAAACTCCATTGCCCCCGGTAACGGAATTGATGCCGATGCCGATGGTATCGCCCACACAGATCACAGTAGGATCTCCGGAGGTCACGATCTCGATGGCCGACAAGGGTGCCGTTGTCGTGAGCAAGCTGTCCTGTCCGATGGACCCGCAGCCATCCGTCACGGTGGCCATATACCAAGTGGGCGCTCCTGCAGGTACGTTCACCGTAGCCGTGTTGCCTACAACGGAACCGCCAGAAGTCCATTCGTACGAGAATGTGCCATCGCCACCGGCCACGTTCAGCACACTGAGGTCGGCGTCACCCAAGCAGGGGATCGCGGTGTCAGGTGTCAGAGTAAGCACGATCGGTGCGTAGACGGGTACGTCCACTTCTATGTCCACCGTCACTGGGGCTACACCACATGTGTCGCTTACGGTGACCGTGTAGGTCGTGGTTAGACCCGGGGAAACAGAGATGGTCGGGGTCGTTTCCCCGGTGTTCCAATCGAAGATGTAGTTGCCCGAACCCCCGGCCACGATCGGTGCGAGCACTTCCGTCAAGTTGCAATCGCTCTGAACGTTGCTGACCTGGACCGCGAGCGGAGGCGGCGAGTCGATGTAGAAGTTGAACTCGGTTTGTACCTGCTGCCCGGCACACTGGATCATCTGTTGCACTTGGATCGTAAAGAACTCCAGACCATCGGCGTCCATCGGCACGTTCAATAGGAAGGTGATCGAGGTATCACCGGGATAATAGATCAGCTGGCTCGGGAAGGCCGGAGTGAAGTCCACTCCTTGCGTTGCTGTGCCGATGATGTTCAGGTTGACCGTGTCGGTATTGGTGGTATCACCCACACGATAGAAAGTGAAATCCACAAGGCCACAACCTTCGAGCATGGTACTATCGTTGAGCAATACTCCGCTGACCAGGTCGGGGAGCACTTGGCCGGTGCTCACGAAACTGCCTTCCTCCAGGAAGACGGCACTATCCCAAGCGGTGTCGCTGGCATCGCCCACCACGATCTTAATGTGGTAGGTCTGACCGCATATCACTTCAGCAGCAGCGGTCATCGACACTGTCAGACCATCGAACTGGACATAGAAGGGGTTGCTGTTGAACGGTGCGGTGGCGCCGTCCCCATTGTCCACATAAAAAGCCGGATTAACTACATCGTTCACTGTGTTGATCGTGACGGGATCCGTGGTTCCAGGGATCAATGCGATGTTCTCGGCGTTCAAGCTGAAAGGTCCATTGATGCCGGGTCCGCTCAGAAAGAAGCCGAAGGCGTCGTTGATGCTGTTGACGAACTCCAAGTACTCCTCTGAGGCGAAAACGAAATTGAACTTCAGGCTGTCGCCGGTCACCAAAAAATCGAACTCAAGAATAGCAGCATCATTGATCACTTGACCGGACAAAAGCGCAAGGTCGGGGTCGGAGAAGCCGAAGTTGCCCCCACCCATCGAAGAGCTGCCACTGTTGTTGGGTCCAACAGCGTTCATAACGTTGCCGGTCGCCAGGATCACCCCGCCGGAGATGCCCACGTTCGCCAGGTTGCTGTCAAAATCCCCGGCCTGCTCGTTGACCATGTTACCCGGCTGCCCATTGAAGGTGATGTTGGAGGCTGTCACACCACCACCTAAAAGCACGTTCTGAACGAGTTGGCTCGGGGTCTGGGTGGTGTTCACCACCAATTGCGACCACGCAAGGGCGGGAGTGAGACAAAAGGCAAGAAGGCTAAGGCGGGACAAGAAGCACATGGACCGGTCTGATTTCGACCTGAAAATTAGACGTTCAGGCCGTATGCATGACTGATCCGTTCCATTTGGGGTTGCCTGAAGGCGGAACGGCCTCCGAAGAGGCCGTTCCGCAGGAGTGTGATGGGATCAATTCTGCACCGTTTCCTGGCCCAGCACCGTGACCGATCCGATGCCTTCGTGCTTGGCCATCCGCTCGCCCGATGCGCGGAACTTGTACACATACACACCGGTCGGTACGGGCTGCCCGTTCCGGAAGCGTCCGTCCCACAATTGTTCCGGGGTCGTGGCCGTGAACACCTCTGCGCCCCACCGGTCGAACACGCTGAATTCCACGGTCTTTAGTGCATAACCGACCGGCCCGAAGAGGTCGTTGATGCCATCGCCGTCCGGGGTGAAAGCATTGGGGAAGTAGAGGTGGGCGCCGGGGGTGAGGAAAACGCTATCCACATCGGTGCAACCAGCCGGTGTGGTGGCCAGGACAGTGGCCCAGAACTGGTCGCCATCGGCGAAGGTGTTCTGCACTTGCGCACCGAGATCGGCACCGCCCGAACTGAAGGTCCAGGCATAGCTCACCGCACCGGGGATGCACTGGGCATTGAACTCAAAGGCATCACCACCCTGCTCGGTCACATGGATAGTGACCACCGGGATCTCGATGTATACCAACACCTGGCCGTCCACCGAGGCACCGCAGGCATCCGTCACGGTCACCGAAAGGACCGTGTCGGCGATCGGGCTTACGCTCACCGTCGCGGTAACTTCTCCCGAAGGCTGCCAGAGGTAGGTATAGTCACTGCCGCCACCTTGACCTTCGGCCGTCACCACCACACTACCACCCTCGCACACTGCCATACTATTGGGCAGATCCAAGGTCAGAGGATCTGGCGCGTTCACGTACATCTGCGTAGTTGTCTGTTGGCCACAATTGTCGTTCACGGTTACGGTGTAGGTGGCATCACCAGCGCCGATAACGGTCGTGATGGCGGAATTGCCCACGTCCGTGCCGTTGCCGTCCGTCCATACATAGTTGTATTGACCATCTCCACCCGTCGCGGAAGCCACAAGTTGCACCTGACCACCCAGACAGGCGATCTCCACATCATCGGCCACCACGGTAAGCGTGGGCATGTTGGGGGGCGAAACCTGGATCGTAGCCGAGCCGGTGCCTCCGCATGCGTCCTGCACCGTTACTTGGTAGGAACCAGGCGATCCTGCTGCTACGGTGATGGTCTGGGTGTTCCCTGCATTGTTCCCGTTGAGCGTCCACACATATGTGTAGGGCGCGATGCCATTGTTCACGGTCAAGACGCTCAGGTCCACGGAGCCTTGGCAGGGCAGTTCCAAATCGGGCGTAGTGGTAAGGACCAACGCCGGTGGCGGCGGGACACTGACCACGATGGTGCCACTTTCAGACCCTCCGCAGTTATCCAATACCGTGATGGTGTAGGTGCCCGGCTGAGCTGCGGTCACATTGATGGTGGTACCATTCCCCACGACATTGCCGTTCAGCGTCCATTCGTAGGTGAAGGGGGCGGTACCTCCGAGCACGTTCAGCACGCTCAGATCCGCTGTACCCTGGCAGTTCAGGGCAACGTTTGGCGTCAGGGTCAGGGTCATAGGCGGAGTTACTGCGGGACCGACCACTACGCTCTGTTGCGTAGTTCCGCCACAACCATCGTCCACCGTCATGGTGTATGTGCCGGGCGCGTTGTTCGCGACCGTGATGGCGGTCCCATTGCTGATCACGTTGCCGTTGTAGGTCCATTCATACGTGAAGGGGGCCGTGCCACCGGTCAAGCTGATGACCTCCAGATCCACGGTGCCGCCGCAGGGCAGGTTCAGATCAGGTGTCACAACCAGCGTCATGGCTGGGCTAACAGGAGCACCCACGATCACCTGCTCCTGCACCATTGCACCGCAACCATCGGTGACGGTAGCGGTGTAAGTACCCTGGCCACCTTGGGGAACCGTGATCGTCTGGTTCGTGCTGATCACGTTGCCATTGAACGACCACTCGTAGGCATAAGGAGCGATGCCTCCGTTCACATTCAAGATGCTCAGATCCACAGTTCCGGAGCACGGCAGGTTGAGGTCGGGGGTGGTGTTCACCACCATCTGCGGGCTGCTGAACGCATTGGCCTGGAGGAACACCCCGGAATCAACCGCATCATCCACGGCATCGCCTACAGCGAGCTTGATGTGGTAGGTCTGGCCACATTGGACCGTGGCACTGGCGGCGATCGAAACGGTCAATCCGTCGAACTGCACATAAGCGGCACTGCCGTTGAAAGGCGCTGTGAACCCATCTCCATTGTCAACGTAGTAGGCAGGATAGTCGAAATTGTTCAACGTATTGATGCTCACGGGCGTGCTGGTGCCGGGGATGAGCGCGATGTTGGCCGCACCGTTCGTGTAGGGTCCACTTATGCCGGGCCCGCTGAGGAAAAAACCGAACGCATCATTGAACTGGTCAACGAACTCTAAGTACTCTTCCGAAGCGAAAACGAAGTTGAAAGAGATCTGGGACCCTGAAGGGACGAAATCGAACTCAAGCACGGCGGCGTCGTTGATCGGTACGTTGGCTACAGAAGCCAGGTCCGGATCCGTGGCGCTCGGGAACACCGGAGTTCCGGCTCCACTATTGTTGTTCGGACCATAAGCGACCTGAACGTCGCCCGTGCTGAGCATTACCCCGCTAGGAATACCCACGTTGGCCCCTGCACTGTTGAATGCCGCGAGCTGTGGATAAACAGCGGCACCGGACATCCCATTGAACGTGATATTGCTGACCGTGACCCCACCGCCCAGAAGAACGTTCTGTACCAGCGCATTGGCTGATTGGGTATTGTCGATGGTAAGCTGAGCTGGACAGGAGATAGCCAGCGCAGCGGCGGGCAGTATCAGAAGGTGGGTGGGGCGGTACATGGTGGGTTGTCTTTCAGGAGGCGAAACAACCGGGTCAGTGTCGGCCGGACATTCTGGAATGAGCAATTGGCGGCGCAGGGTGAGCAGTTGGCGAGGCTCCTATCTTTAGGCCCCATCGCGCGAAATTCCCGCTTTTAGAACAGCGCGTCAATCCCGAATTACAGTGAGTAACGTCCCACAGTACATCGAAACGCACAAAGAGCGCTTCCTTAATGAGCTCCTTGACCTTCTGCGCATCCCTTCAGTGAGCGCAGACCCCAAGTACAAAGCGGATGTGCAACGTTGCGCCGAAGCGGTCAAGGCCCGTTTTGTGGAAGCCGGGCTGGACGGAGCGGAGATCTGCCCAACAGCAGGCCATCCCATCGTGTACGCTGAGAAGATCGTGGACCCCCGGAAGCCGACGGTGCTCATTTACGGCCACTACGACGTGCAACCGGCTGATCCTCTGGACCTTTGGACATCCCCCCCCTTCGAACCGGTGATCAAGAACGATGTGATCTATGCCCGCGGCAGCGCGGATGACAAGGGTCAGTTCTACATGCATGTGAAGGCCGTGGAGGCCATGTTGAAGGAGAACGCGCTGCCCTGCAACGTGAAGATCATGATCGAGGGAGAGGAGGAGGTGGGATCCGACAACCTGGGCATTTTCGTCGCGAACAACAAGGCCAAACTGAAGGCCGATGTGGTGTTGATCAGTGACACCGCGATGATCGCGAACGATGTACCCAGCATCAACACGGGGCTCCGCGGACTAAGCTATCTGGAAGTGGAGGTGACCGGCCCGAACCGCGATCTGCACAGCGGAGTATACGGGGGCGCTGTGACCAATCCGATCAATGCACTGTGCGAGATGATCGCGAGCATGCACGATGCTGACAGACGCGTCACCATCCCCGGATTCTACGATGCGGTGAAGGACCTGAGCGCGGCCGAGAGGAAGGCGCTCGCCGAGGCGCCGTTCAATGAGGAGGCGTATATGAAGGACCTGGGCATCGCTGCGGTGCGCGGCGAGAAGGGCTTCACCACCGAAGAACGGAGCAGTATCCGTCCCACGTTGGATGTGAACGGTATCTGGGGGGGGTATATCGGCGAAGGCGCCAAAACGGTTCTGCCTTCGAAAGCTTTTGCGAAGATCAGCATGCGGCTGGTGCCCGATCAAAAGAGCGAGTCCATCACCAAGCTTTTCCAGGACCACTTCGTGCGGATCGCTCCCCCCGGAGTGAAAGTGGTCGTGCGCCCGCACCATGGTGGCGAAGCCGCCGTCACCCCGATCGATTCGGTGGCTTACAAAGCCGCAAGCAAGGCCATGGAGGAGACCTTCGGTAAGAAACCCATTCCTACTCGCGGCGGTGGTAGCATCCCGATCGTGGCCCTCTTCGAGCAGGAACTCGGGCTGAAGACCGTACTATTCGGTTTCGGGCTGGATTCGGACAACATCCATAGCCCGGATGAGCACTACGGCGTGTTCAACTACATGCAGGGCATCCGCACCATCCCGCGCTTCTTCCACCACTACGCGGCAATGATGGACGACAATAGCTGACCCACCATGGCCCGCCGCCTCCTTGGAACCGCTTGGGTGGTATTGGTTCCGGCATTGTTGGTCGGTTGCGCGAGCTACGAGGACGTCATTTTGGAAGCGGTGGACGAAGTGAGCATCACCTCGATGGATGATCAGGGGATCGCCATACGCGCCGTGCTCCGGGTACACAATCCGAACAACTTCAAGATCACCGTCCAGGACCCGGATGTGGACCTGTTCATCAATGATGCGTTCATCGGCAAGGCTTTACTGGATAGCGCTGTAGGCCTATCGCCGCGAAGCACGGAGCACGTGGTGATCCCCATGCATGCCCAATTGCAGGGTGCAGGTATTCCCCTGCTCTTGTTCGGACTCGGCGCGGCACTTGGCGGGGAAATGCGATTGCGCGCGGAGGGCACGGTGATGGGGAGAGCAGGGCTTCTGCGCAAACGCTTCCCGTTCAAACTGGAGGAGCAGGTGGATATGGACCGCTGACGCCGTCCACGGACGCATGTTGGCGGCAAGGGTCACCAGCCCTGCAAGACGGGCGACCCACGACCGTTACTTTGACGGACCATGCACCGCTCTTACCTGCTCTCCCCGGCCATTGTGCTGGCACTTTTCACGGGATGCGGCGGAACAATCGGTACAGCCGATCCGGACATGCAAGACACCACCGCCCACAAACACACCAACCGCCTGGCGAAGGAGACCAGTCCCTACCTGCTCCAGCACGCCCACAACCCGGTGGATTGGTTCCCCTGGGGCACAGAGGCCTTCGACTCTGCGAAAGAACAGAACAAATTAGTCTTGGTGAGCGTGGGCTACAGCAGTTGCCATTGGTGCCATGTGATGGAGCGCGAGAGCTTCGAGAACGACAGCATCGCGGCCATTATGAACGAGCGTTTCATCTGCATCAAAGTGGATCGCGAAGAACGCCCAGACGTCGACCAGGTGTATATGGGCGCCGTGCAGCTGATGAGCGGTCGTGGTGGTTGGCCGTTGAACTGTTTCACCCTACCAGATGGCCGACCTGTTTATGGCGGCACCTATTTCCCGCCCGATCAATGGAAGCAGATGCTACAGGACCTTGGCACCACTTGGAAGCACGAACCGGATCGCGTCCGCTCCTATGCGGACCAGTTGCAGAAGGGCATCGCCGAACTGGACCTGATCACTCTGAACAGCGATCCGGCGCCCTTCACCCGTAAGGAACTGGAGGCGTACGTGGATTCCTGGGAGGGGCAATTGGACCGCGAGCATGGTGGTCCGGACCACGCGCCCAAGTTCCCAATGCCCAATAACTACCTCTTCCTTTTGCGCCATGCCTGGCTCACGAACGACAGCGGCCTGAAGCGCCATGTGGAACTTACCTTGGACAAGATGGCGTTCGGTGGCTTGTTCGATCAAGTGGGGGGTGGCTTCGCGCGCTACAGCACCGATGTGCTCTGGAAAGTACCGCACTTCGAGAAGATGTTGTACGACAATGCCCAACTCGTAAGTCTTTACAGCCAGGCGTACCTCGCCTATCGGAAACCCGAGTACCGACGCGTGGTGGAGCGGACATTGAGTTTTCTGGAGCGGGAGATGCGATCGCCGGAAGGTGCTTATTACAGCGCATTGGACGCGGACAGCGAGGGCGAAGAGGGTCGCTTCTATGTATGGACCGAGAGCGAACTGAAGGCGGCGCTAGGCGAAGACCACCCGATCGCCGCGGCCTATTACAACGTGGGCGGTGCGGCGCTATGGGAAGAGGGTCGCAATATTCTCCTGCGCACGCAGAGCGATGCGGAGTTCGCGAAACGGAACAACTTGAGCGAAGAGCAGCTTCGGCAAAGCATCGATCGCATCAATCAAAAGCTCTATCAAATGCGCAAGCAGCGCGTAGCACCCGGGTTGGACGACAAGTCGCTGGTGAGTTGGAACGCGATGATGGTGGAGGCTTATTGCGATGCTTACGAAGCCTTCGGCACAACGGCTTATTTGCAACAAGCGCGAACCACGATGGACCTGCTGTTGGGCAAGTGTCGCCGCAGCGATGGTGGGCTTTGGCACAACTACAAGAACGACAAAGCCACCATCAACGGCTATTTGGAGGATTACTGCTTCACCATCGAGGCACTCACCGCCCTCTACGGCGTCACGTTCGAGGAACGCTGGTTGAAGGACGCGGATGTGTTGATGGCCTACGCGATCGCCCATTTCCATGACCGGACCAGCGCCATGTTCCACTTCACGAGCGACCTCGACCCACCGCTCGTCGCGCGCCGCAAAGAGGTGAACGACAATGTGATCCCCGCTTCGAACTCCAGCATGGCGAACGCATTGTTCATGCTCGGGCATTTGCTCGACAAGCCCGCCTACCTTCTGATGAGCGAGCAGATGCTACAGAACGTGAAGGGACAGATGAAGGATTACCCGACGGGCTACTCCAATTGGGCCCGCCTGATGCTCGGACATGTCTTCCCGTTCTACGAGATCGCGATCACCGGCCCCGAGTGCCTACGACTTCGGCAGGAGTTCCAGGTCAGCTACGTCCCCAACCGCATTTTCCTCGGCACCGCATCGGGTAGCGAACTTCCCTTGCTCGAGAACAAAGTGCTGGAGGGAAGCAGCACCATTTTCGTATGCGAGAACAAGGTGTGCCAGCTTCCTGTGATCTCAGTGGGGGATGCCCTGAAGCAGATGCGATGAGAGGCTGGACCTCGATGGTGACCATGGCAATGGTCCCGTACAGTATGGCGCAGGTACTCAGCGTTCCGACCGTTCCGGAGGATACGCCTCAGCCGGTCTGGGATCCCGCTTTCATCCAACGCAACGGCGTCACCGCCATTATCGGCACACCGTCGGTGAAGCGCGATGGACAACCCATTCGAGAGCAACGAGAACGCACGTTGTACAAGTTCGATGATCTCGGTCGCCAGGTGTATGCGAACACGTCCTTTGGGCGACCGGGTACGGGTACGGACACCGCATCGACCGTGAGCACCTATGATGCGGACGGTTGTGTGAAGGAAAGTCTGCGGAACGACCTGGCCGGCCACTACCTCACGGAACGTACCTACGACTCCTTGTGCCGTGTTACGAGCGAAACCTACGTGCGCGTTGAGAACCTGGGGCCGGACCGATACCAGTTCCTTGCTGGCCAACGCACCGTGATCAGCCAAGAGAGGCATGTCTACCGCACCGAAAGCGATACGGCTTGGATCCGCACCACATTGAACAACCGGGGGCTCCCCTATCGCGAACAACGCCATGCCTATGACCGCTGGGGCTACCTCCGTAGCATCGAGGACCGGTACCTGGTCAGTGGGCGTCGTTCCCGGGTCACGTTCCGGTACAATGAGAAAGGGCGTCTGGCCGAACGTATCGTGCAAGCCGATCTCTTGGACCCACGCACGGTGAAGGAACTTTACCACTACGACGTGGCGGGCAACCTTACCGCCTCCGACCTCTATCACGGGGACAAAGCGGTGCGACGGGACGAATACTTGTACGAGGAGAACACGATGTTCTTGAAGGCGCGACTGAGCCAGGACCTGGAGTCGAACATGATCCGCATCATGCGCTACCATACCGAGCGGCGATGAGAACAGTGCTGGTGCTGTGCGCGTTGGTACCCGCCATGCAAATGATCGGGCAAGGCGTGCTCGTGCGTTGGGCTTATGGGCCTTTCGCCAACACCGGTGATGCGGCCTTCCTTGTGGAGGGGGACCGGATCCACCAGGCCTCCGGGCCGTTCGGTGTGCGCGGGCCGTGTCTGTACATCATACAGGGCGACCAGGTCTATCGTGCGGCGGACGCGTACGGCGCCCTCGGCCAATGTGCGTTCGTGGCCGATGGGAACACACTCGTCCGTTGCAGCGGTACCGGTTGCGCTAGGAGCAGCTGTGCTCTGATCCTGGAAAAGAACAAAGTGTTCCGCGCTGACGGCGCCTTCTGCAACAAAGGCGATGGCGCCTTCCTGGTGGATGGCAACACGGTCTACCTGGCGGAGGGCGCTTTCGGCGTGAAGAGCGATGCGTTGCTCCGGCTCGAAGGGGAATTGGATCCCCTGGCCCTGATGGTGATCCTCGCGGGTCTATGAAGCGGTTGGTCGCGCCTGCGCGGTAACGTTCGCCTCCTTGCCGTACTTGGGGACCAGATAGGCCAGATCGTCCACCTGTTCTCGCGCGAGCCGTTCCTGGGCGTTCGAAGCCATGGCACGCGCCCAGGGCTTCACGCCCGGCACGTGCTCCACCATTTCTTCCGTCCGCCAGAACGAGGCTGCCTTGTCCGCACCGTCCCCGAAGACCACGCACGGTCCGGCGAGGTTCAATGAACGCCTCCAGGCCTCGTCCAGGATCAGCGGCATGGCACCATCGGGTTCGGGCTTTCCTCCTGGGTCCATCGGAAGCGTGAACACTTCCATGCGCCGCGCGTCGATCATGGGTAACAGAATTCCACCGTTCGGGGCGCTCCCTTCCAACCCTCGGAACGCCGCCTCCAGTATCCGCAAGGTGCTGATCCCGATGATCGGGATCCCCAGCGCGTGGCAATAGCCTTTCGCAGCGCTCACCCCGATACGCAGGCCAGTATAACTGCCCGGGCCGATCCCAACAGCTACCGCGTTCAACCGATCGAAGGCGACCATAGCCTGCGCCATCACCTGCTGCACCAGGACATGCAGCCGCTCTGCATGGATGTGCCCGGCTCCTTCTTCGTTCCGTTCCGCCACTACCCTCCCATCCCTCACCAAGGCTACCGAGCACAAATGCGTGGCGGTCTCCAGACAGAGGATCAGGGCCATGGCTCAGAGGGTCAACGGCAACCCTTGCAGGATGTCCAACAACTTGGCGGCCATTACATAAGTGTACTTCGCAGTGATGCGATCCGCCATCACGCGTTGGAGGTCGTTCTTCGCCGTGTTCAGCTCCAAGGAATTGGCTGCGCCCTGTTCGAACCGCGCCTCAGCGTAACGAAGGTTCTCTTCCGCCGCGTCCACCGCGCGTTGTGCGGCCTGGTATTGATTGAAGGCCCCGCGTTGGGTGAGAATGGCGTCCTGCACATCACGCCGTCGTGTATCCTTCATCGCGGCAACATCCAACTTGGCCTGTTCATGTTGCACCCTTGCTTGATCCACCGCCAGTCGGTTGCGCATGTTATTGAAGATGGGCACGTTCAGCGTGAAGCCCAGGGATTCGTTCAGGTTATCGTCCAACTGCTTGCCGAACGGACGCACCTGGGTATCGTAGTCGAAGGAAGGGGTGTAGACGATGTCCCCGTTCAGGGTGTATCCGATGGGCGTGGGGTCCAGTTCGACAGGCTCGCCGACGGTCTCAAGGTTCCGTCCGGAATAACCTGTCCCGGCCGAGGCATTGAACATGAGCGAAGGCACACTGCCTGACCGTGCGATGGCCACACCACGCTCAGCGCTCAAGGCCACCAGTTCGCTTTGCTTATAGGCCGGGTCCTGAGCGAGCACATTGGTCAGTACGCTCTCCACATCGCTCGCGGGTTCCACCACGCCCAAAGCGCCCAGCGCCGGTGCGGAAAGCGCGAAGGTCGGAACCTCCTCCGGAGCGAGTTGCAGACTTTGCGCCAGGCGAAGCAAAGCTCGCTCCCGCTGGTTGCGGAGATCGACCAGTGTGTAATCCTGCTGGGCTTGCTGCGAGATAAGGGTCATCACTTCGGCGCGTGCGCTGCGGCCTGCATCCACCAGGGCCTGCATCCGGTCCACCTGCTGGCTGGTACTGGCGAGTTGCGCTTCGGTGGCGCGAACGCGCTCCTCTATGCTGAGGACCTCAAGGAATTGTTGCACCACTTGCGTGCGCACGATGTTGCGCGCTGCTTCCGTACCCTGCATCGCCGCATCAGCGCTCAAGCCGGCCTGTCGGCGTTCGTTGTGCTTGCGCAGGCCGTTGAACAGCATCAGATCGCTGCTGAGATAGAAGTTGTTGGTCCGCACCTGATCCGTGGCGAAGGTGTTGGTGAACCGGTCGATCACACGGCCGTAGTTGTAGCCGTGCGTGGCGGCCCCGTTCAGATCCGGCAGGTAGTTCCACAGGGATTGATCGCGTGCCTTGTCCGCCAGATCCGCATTGAGGATGGCACCACGCAGGCTGAGGTTACGCTCCTCGGCACGTTGCACACATTGCTCGAGCGTCCAGCCGGACTGACCATGGGCGGAGACGACGAGGAGGACGAACGGGAAGAAGGGGATACGACGCATCACCAAGGCGGTGGCGCGCATTGGGCGCGTGCCGCCATGGACAAAACTATCCGCGCGGCCGCGACACGAAGGTGCGAATGGATGAACGGTGGCCCAATGGGCCGAACGGGGCTCAGTTGCTGAGCACCTTGATCTCCACGCGGCGGTTCGCCTCGCTCTGTTCCTTGGTCTTCGGCTCCGGGAAGAGCATCCGGGAGTTCCCGAATCCGACATAACTGATCCGTTCCACCTCGATGTCGTTCACCATGAGGAACTCATACACCGATCGCGCACGGGAGGTGCTCAGGTCTATGAACTCCTTCTTGTTCTTGAACGTCGGCCCGTTCACATGGCCTTCCACTTCGATCTTCACCTTGGGGTTGTCCTGCATGAAGCGAAGGAGCAGCAGCAAGGAAGCTTCCGACGAGCGGAGCACCTTGTCCTCATTGCCGACGAAGCGGATATCGTCCAGTACCACGTGCTCACCAGGGGCGATGGGGGTCAATTTCAGTTCCACGTTCACCGTGGGCTCCATGTTCCCTTTCACCTTGACGGTGGTGAACATGTAGCCCTCGCTGGTGCAGCCGATCTTCAGGCTCCGGTACATGTCCATCTCATAATTGTAGGTGCTCGTTCCGCGCCCCTCGATCACCTTGTCGAAGACCATACCGTCGATCGTGAGGTTGGCCTTCACGGGCTTTCCGCTCTTCGCGTCCATGATGTTGATCACCAACTGCTGCTTTTGGACCGTCTTATCCTCCACGAGGACCGGAGGTGGAGCAGGGTCGTAGTGGAAATGGATGGTGTACCCGGCCTTCGGGCGGTCCTGGTAGTCGATCACCAGGTAGAAGAGGTCGCCCTCCTTCACATCCATGGCACTGCTGTAGCTGGCACCGATGCCGGAACGAACGAATTGGTCAGGGGCATCGGCGCTGAGGCCGCAACGGCTGCCCATCTCCTTGTCGTTGCGCGAAATGTTCGAGCGGATGGGCTGCACTTGTTTGCTCGCGATCTTATCGCAGATCCCTGGCACAGCCCCTTCGAAGACAAGGAAATCGATGTCGTCCTCTACACTGTCCGGGATGATGTCGAAGGTGAGTTTGGTGGTGACAGGCGACCGGAACTTATACCAGGTGGTATGGTGCTCCCGCTCGAACCACTGCGTATGGTCCACGGGGTTCTCCTTGATCTCCAATTTGTTCCCGAAGCCGCGTACGGCCGAGGGTTGGTAGTACACGGAATCGGGGATGGGAATGGCCCCGGTACAATCACCGTTCTCCTGTGTCAACCGGATACTTTGCTGGGCAAGCGTCGGCACGCTGAAGCACAGCAAGAACAGCGCAGGAATGTGGAAGAAGGACTTTCGCACGGGCCCTGCTTACGAAGAGCCCGGGGCTAAGGTTCGTACCCCAGATTGCTGCTGAGCCAGCGCTCCATCCATACCGCTTCCTGGCCCTTGCGCCGGGCCAGATCGAGGATCTGGTCCTTGGCGACGCGGCCCACCCCGAAGTACTTGGAACGAGGGTGGGCGAAGTACAGCCCACTGACCGCGGCCGTAGGGTACATGGCGAGACTTTCCGTTAGCGATATGCCCGTGTGCTTCTCCGCCTCGAGGAGACGGAAGAGCTCGGGCTTCTCCGTATGGTCCGGGCATGCTGGGTAACCGGGTGCGGGCCGGATACCGTCGTACTCTTCTTTGATGAGCTGCTCGTTGGTAAGGTGCTCATGGTCCGCATAGCCCCAGAGCTCCATACGCACCTCTTGGTGCAGCTTCTCGGCGAAAGCTTCCGCGAGGCGATCGGCCAGGGCTTTGAGCAGGATCGCGCTGTAGTCGTCATGCTTCTCCTCGAACCGCTTCACTCTTTCATCCACCCCGTGTCCGGTGGTAACGGCGAAGCCACCCACGAAGTCAGGCGTTCCCTTCGGCGCGATGAAGTCGGCGAGTGCGATGTACGGCACACCCGGCGCCTTCTTCGATTGCTGGCGCATGGTCTGGAAACGGCCGAGCAGCTTGCTCCGCGATACGTCGGCGTAAAGCTCGATATCGTCATCCCCTACCGTGTTTGCCGGCCAGATCGCGGCCACCCCATTGGCTTGCAACCACTGTTCCTTCACGATGCGGTCGAGCATCCTCAACGCGTCATGGTGCAAGCGGGTCGCTTCGGCGCCTACCACGCTGTCCGTGAGGATCGCAGGATACTTGCCCGCAAGTTCCCACGCCATGAAGAAGGGCGTCCAATCGATATAGGGCACCAACTTTTCGAGCGGATAGTTGCGGTAGGTGAACACCCCGGTGCTCTTCGGCGCTACAGGCGGTTCTGTGGTCCAGTCGATCGCGAACTTCTTCTGGCGCGCTTCGGCCAATGGCACGTACTCCTTCTCTCGTTGGTGGCCTTCATACTGGGTGCGCACCTTGGCGTATTCATCCCTCAACTCTGATTCGAACCGTTCGCGTTCGTTGTCGCTGAACAAGTTGCTGACGACCGGTACACTGCGGCTGGCGTCGATGACATGGACCACGGGCTTGCTGTAGTGCGGGGCGATGCGCACGGCGGTATGAACGCGCGAAGTGGTGGCACCGCCGATCAGCAGTGGCGTTTCGAAGCCTTCGCGTTCCATCTCCTTCGCCACATGCACCATCTCGTCCAGCGATGGTGTGATCAGGCCACTGAGGCCGATGATGTCCACCTTCATTTCACGGGCGGCTTGCAGGATGGTGGCACTCTGCACCATCACGCCCAGGTCGATCACCTGCCAACCGTTGCAAGCGAGGATCACGCCGACGATGTTCTTGCCGATGTCGTGCACATCGCCCTTCACGGTGGCGAGCAGGACCTTCTTCGCGCCTTCGCGTTGCGTTCCCAGGACCTGTTGCGCTGTCTTTTTCTCTTCCAGGAAAGGCTCAAGGTAGGCCACAGCCCGCTTCATCACGCGGGCGCTCTTTACCACTTGTGGCAGGAACATTTTGCCCGCACCGAAGAGGTCGCCCACCACCGTCATGCCGGCCATTAGTGGACCTTCGATCACGAGCACAGGTTCGTGGTATTTCATGCGGGCTTCTTCCGTATCCGCTTCTATGAACTCCGTGACGCCATGCACCAGCGCATGCTTCAACCGCTCTTCGACAGTCCCTTCGCGCCAGGCGGCCTGCTGCGCGATGACCTCAGCGGATGGCGCTCCCTTGAACTGTTCCGCGAACGTCACCATACGCTCGGTGGCATCCGGTCGACGTGCCAACAGCACGTCCTCCACGTGCTCGAGCAGATCCTTGGGGATATCGTCATACACGCCGATCTGTCCCGCGTTCACAATACCCATGTCCATACCTGCTTGGATGGCATGGTACAAGAACGCCGTGTGGATGGCCTCGCGAACGGGTTCGTTGCCGCGGAAGCTGAAACTCACGTTGCTCACGCCACCGCTGACCAACGCGCCGGGCAGGTTCTGCTTGATCCAACGAACGGCCTCGATGTAATCGATGGCATAGCGGTCGTGCTCGCTCATCCCGGTGGCAACCGTAAGGATGTTCGGGTCGATGATGATGTCGTGCGGCGGGAAGCCCGCTTTCTTGATCAGCAGGTCGTATACGCGTTGTGCGATCTGGATGCGGCGTTCGAAGTTGTCCGCCTGGCCTTGCTCATCGAAGCACATCACCACGGTGGCCGCACCGAGGCGGCGTATGATCTTGGCTTGGCGCAGGAACTCCGCCTCCCCTTCCTTCAGGCTGATGCTATTGGCGATGCCTTTGCCCTGTAGGCACTTCAAACCCGCTTCGATCACGGAGAACTTCGAGGAGTCCACCATTACAGGCACGCGCGCGATATCCGGCTCGGCAGCAATGAGGTTGAGGAACTTGGTCATGGCTTGCACACCATCGATGAGGCCCTCATCCATGTTCACGTCGAGCACCTGCGCACCGTTCTCCACCTGCTGGCGCGCCACGTTCACGGCCTCATCGTAGTTGCCGTTCTTGATCAACTTGCGGAAGGCCGCACTGCCGGTGACGTTCGTGCGCTCACCGATGTTGACGAAGTTGGCGCCATGGAAAATGCGGAGCGGTTCCAGACCGCTGTAGTTCGGGATGCTCATCTCAATACGATTCACCACAGAGGCACTGGGACACGGAGAAATGCAAGGATGCCGAATTATGCGAATACGGGCAAGGGCCGGGGCTTGTGCTTCTTCGCTTCGGCAGCGAGGGCGCAGCTAGTTCCATGCCGGTGTCGCCCCGAGAGTTGTGTAGCACCCAACACCCACCACGTTCACCCAACCGTTGGCCATGAACTCACCCACGAGCTTCGCGGTCACCTCCGGCGATTCGCGGTACTCGCCCATCTGATCGGGCAAGCCGGCGTTCGGGTATACACTGGTGCGACAAGTCGCCTGCTCCGCGATCACTTCCAGATAGGGCCGCATCTGCGCGGCGCCAAGGGCGCAATTCAGGCCCATGCTGAAGAGTTGCACATGCGCCATGCTGATCAGGAAGGCATCGATGGTCTGTCCGCTGAGTGTGCGGCCGCTGGCGTCGGTGATGGTGACGCTGCACATCAGCGGCACACGCGTACCTCGCTTCTCGAACACCTCTTCAATGGCATAGAAAGCGGCCTTGGCGTTGAGCGTGTCGAAGATGGTCTCCACCAACAGCAGGTCCACCCCGCCATCAAGCAGTGCATCCACCTGTTCCGCATAGGCCTTCACTAGTTCATCGAAGGTCACGGCCCGATAACCGGGATCGTTCACGTCAGGGCTCAGCGAAGCCGTCTTGTTCATGGGTCCGATGGCACCTGCCACAAAACGTGGACGTGAAGGATCCAGGGCCGTATACTTGGCGCATGCCTCTTTGGCCAGCTGGGCCGAGCGAACGTTCATCTCGCGAACCAGCGGCTCGCACTGGTGTTCGCCTTGCGCGATACTGGTGGCGCTGAAAGTGTTCGTCTCTACAATGTCGGCCCCGGCCTCCAGGTATTGTTCATGGATCAGGCGGATGGCTTCCGGCCGCGAGAGCGAAAGCAGTTCGTTGTTGCCCTTCAGCAGGATCGGGTGTTCCTCCATACCCTTCGGGTGGAAGTCCTCCTCGGTAAGCCCAAGGCGTTGGATCATCGTGCCCATCGCACCATCCAGGATCAGGATCCGTTCCTGGGCCAGTTGTTCAAGTGTCTTCATCGTTCACGCGCGCCGCTCCGATCCCAGCTTAGAAAAAAGAAACCCCACCCGTGTGCTGGATGAGGTTGGGCTATGGCGGTGCCATAGGACCTGATCGCAGCTCATCTGGTCCCCGCTCCGGTTCGTAGACCGGGGTGTCGGGGTTGGAGTTGGCACCGTGCGCCCCGCCTTGCAGCGGGGAGGGGTTGCCAAGGCTTCAAAGGGCCATATCCCTCAGCCTTTCTTGATAAGCCGTACGGAAAGAACGCGGGGCAAAGATATAGTGAGATGCGATCTCGCGTCGCACGCGTTCAGCCTTGCGCCCCGGCGAACTCCTTGAAGAAGCCCACGATCTTCTTGCGGAACAGCAGGAAGAGCAGCAGGTAGGGCACCGCCATGAGGTAAAGGATGCCGCTGTTGAGCCCCTGGCCGATGGCCTGCGGGCCACCGAAGGCCTTGTCCTGGCTTTCCACCGTGGCCTTGCACATCGCACAACCTTGCGCCAGCACTTCTGGAGGAAGAAGCATGACGAAGAAGAACAAGGCAAAAATGAAGCGGAACTTCATGGTGCGAAGGTAGGCTCCCTAGTAGTAAGGCGAGATCAGGAAGTACACCACGACCCCGGTCACGCTCACGTAGAACCAGACCGGCCAGAGGCGCTTCGCCAATTTGCGGTGGGCGGGTATTGCGCGGACATCGCGCGATAGGCCGTGAGCAGGATGAAGGGCAACGACCCCGCCGCAAGGATGATGTGTGTAGCGAGGATGATGTAGTACACCACACGGACCGCTCCTTCCCCGCCGAAGCGTGTATCGCCCGCGAACAAATGGTGCAGGATGTACGACACCAGGAAGAGGATCGACAGCACCATGGCCGAGAGCATCACGCCGCGATGCAACCTCCAATTACCTGCCTTGGCCGAAAAAAGTCCGGCTAGCAGCAGCAGGCTAACACCGCTATTGAGGGTCGCATTGATCCGCGCGAAGACATGCACATCAAAGCCACCGGGCGCGGGCACTTGTACCCGGTTCAACACCACGACCGCAAGAAAGACCACCCCACTGAAGATCCAGATCCAGCGCTTGGCCACGGCCTCCGCCAGATCGAGCAGGCGGGCTGGATAGGGCTGGGGCATTGAAGATAGGTGGCAGTTGCTGGTTGCCAGTTGTCAGTGTCGGGACGGTTCAGTCGCGGGCCAAAGCAGCATCGCGCTTCTTGATCTTCTCCTCTTTCAGCAGCATCTTCAGGTCGGTGGCTAATTTGCCCACCTGCTCGGTGCTGGTGCCGTCGTAGTAGCCGCGTATGTGGCGGTCCTTGTCCACCAGTACGAACATCTCGGAGTGCAGGAAGCCTTCGGGCGCCATCACGTCCTCCCGTGCGGCGAGGAAATAGCCTTCGCTCCCAAGGAGATAGAGATCCTCCTTCGTTCCGGTGAGGAATTTCCAACGCGCGGTATCGGCCTCGTACCGCCGTGCATAAGCGTTCAGCACTTCGGCGGAATCGTTCTCCGGATCGACGGTGTGGCTGAGGAACACCACATCGGCATAGGCGGGATCGTCGAGCTTCAACTGAAGCTGCTGCATTTGTACGGTCATGCGCGGGCAGATGGTCCCGCACCGCGTGAAAAAGAAGTCGACCACCAAGATCTTGCCTTCCACCGAACGGTCGGTGAAGGGACGGCCGAACTGGTCCTCGAACGCGAAAGGCGGCACGGTGAAATAAGTGGTATCGCCCGGGGCGTTCACCTCTTTGGGGCCGAAGTAAGGCAGGAATTGGAACTTGTGTTCCACCATGCCCGCGAGCGGGGAGAAGAAGATGAACAAAAGAAGCACGAACCCTGCGATGCCTCCCAGCACCGCGAACTTCTTCGCCCGGGAGGCGGGTTCCATCAGCGGCTCATTGGAAGAGCTCCAGCATCCGGTACACGTAGTTCGATTCCCAGATGGCGATGAAGAGCAGGTACAGGATGAACAGGCCGTAAGGCAGCAGGATGATGGCGCGGATGTTCCGGCGTTCGTCGCCCAAGTGCATAAAGGACATGACGATGTAGGTGGCCTTTACGAGCGTAAGTACGATGAAGGTCCACTTCACCATGCCCCACGAGTTCGGGAACCAATCCTTCCAATAGGCGCCAAGCGCCACCTCCACCGTGGTGATGATGGCCATGAGCAGTGTGACCTGCCAGATGGTCTTGCGGATCTTGCGACCGGTCTCCTCGCTATGGTGGGCGTCCAGGCTGTATTCGATGATGTCGTCGCGCTCCATTTCAAGCCGCCGTAGCCCGGCGAAGGCGTTTGATCAGAGGAGGTAGAAGAAGGTGAAAACGAACACCCACACAAGGTCCACGAAGTGCCAATAGAGACCGGCCTTCTCGACCATCTCATAGTGGCCCCGGCGGTGGAAGACCCCCTTCATCACCATGCTGAGCACGATGATGTTGATGATCACCCCACTGAAGACGTGGAAGCCGTGGAAACCCGTGATGAAGAAGAAGAAGTTGCCGTATTGGGGTGGCCCATATTCATTGCGCACCATGTTGGCGCCATCGATGTAGGCGACCTTATCGTCCCACAGGGCTTTGGCCTCCGCTCCTTCCACATGGCCACCTTCCGCATTGTGGTCCCCGATGAGGTAGTGACCTGGCGCGGCCTTTACCAAGTGGAAGCCTGGCGCGTTGGCCGGGTCATGGGTGTCGTGGGTATCGTTGTGGACCCAGTACTTGGCGCCGTCCTGTGCGGTGATGTACCCTCCGCCACCGTGTATGAAGTGGCTCCACTCCCACGCTTGCGAACCGACGAAGAAGGCGCCGCCGATCACGGTGAGGAACAGCCATTTGATCACACCTTTCTTGTCCATTCTATGGCCAGCCTCCACCGCCAGCACCATGGTCACGGAACTGAAGATGAGGATGGCCGTCATCAGGGCCACATAGATCAACGGGTAGCTGCCGTGCAGGAAAGGAAGGGCGCGGAAGACCTCTTCGCCGATCGGCCAGGGTTCCACCACGGCGTGGCGCGCGAACCCATAGGCCACCAACAAGCCACTGAAGGTGAGGGCATCGGACACCAAAAAGAACCACATCATCAACTTCCCGTAGCTGATGCTGAACGGGGAGCGTCCTCCGCCCCACAGGACGTCGTTGCTCAGGGCCTTGCTCGCTTCTCCTGCCATGGGGTTCCTTTGATCCGGGCGCAAACCTAGTGAACGAAGCGAAAGAACAAAAGGAGGTATACCCAGAGCCCCCCCAGGAAGTGCCAATAGAGGACGCCGCTCCACAGCCCCGCATGGGATCCGGCGGAATAGCGGCCCATCAAAGCCATGATCAACATCACCAGTAAGCTGATGAGCCCAGCGGCCAAATGGGCGAGGTGGGCCACTGTGAGCGCGTAGAAATACGAGCTGGCGGTGTTCTTCTGCTCCTCGAGTTCGGCGTTGAGCGGCCGAACGCGGACCACATCATCCGCGAGGTAGAACTTATCCTCCTCCAGTACCAGGGGCTGTCCGTTCAGGGAGATGGAATAGTCCGCACCGTACAGGCCCGAATTCTGGAGCACGCTGCCCACGACGAAGTTGCCTTTGGCCACCAGTTCGCTCCAGCCCTTGAACTGGGACACGGTGAAACCGATGCCCAAGGCGAGGGTAAGCCCCAAGAACACCGCTACGCGGGCGATCGCACCACCCTTCGCACTTTTCAGCGCCAACTGTGCGAAAACACTGCTGACCAGGATGAAGGCAGTGCTGTAGTGGAACGCCTGCGGAAGGTTGATATCCACCCAATAACCGCCGCTCATGCTCACCACGTAGGCGCTTGTGAGCCCTGCGAAGAACATCACGATCGCGAAAATGATCAGGTACGTGATCAGTTGCCGTGTGCGGAAATTCCGGCCCTGCTCTTCAGCGGGCGTGTACGGAAGGTCGCTCATAGCCTGTCCAGCACGTAGGCGAGTTGCACCACGGGGAGATAGATGAAGCTGGCGAACATCAATCGTCGTGCGTCCTTGCGGTCACGGGTCATGTACAACTGCCAGGCAGGCACCAGCATGACCATGCCGGCGAGCAAAGCCACGACCATGGAGGTCACGCCGGTGAGACCGAAGAACCAGGGGAGCATGCCCACAGGGATCACGAAAAGCGTGTACAACAGGATCAGGAAGGCACTGGACCGGTCCGAACCACCGCGCGATGGCAGCAAACGGAACCCTGCGCGGGCGTAGTCCTCTTCCAACACCCAGGCGATGGCCCAGAAGTGTGGGAATTGCCACATGAACTGCATGGCGAAGAGCAATCCTGGTCCTAGACCGAAGCTGCCTGTGGCGGCCACGTAGCCCAACATCGGCGGGAAAGCACCCGGGAAGGCCCCCACAAAAACGGCCCAGGGACTGTGCCGCTTCAGCGGGGTGTAGAGCGCGACGTAAAGGAAAAGGCTCAATAGACCGAGGATGGTGGTAAGCACACCGAAAGCGCTCCAGAGGATCACCAGGCCCGCCAAGGCCGCAACAGTGGCCGATAGCATCGCTACGCCGTTGCTCATGCTGCCGCGGACGAGCGGGCGGTCGGCAGTGCGCTGCATCAGGCTGTCCGTGTCCACCTCCCAGACCTGGTTGAAAGCGTTGGACGCACCGGTGATCAGGACCCCGGCAAGAACCATCAGGAGGAGGCCAGAACCATCAAAAGTCCCGGCAGGAAGGCCCATCAGGTAGCCAAGGCCGGCGGAGAACACCACCAAACTCGTGAGCCGGAGCTTGAAAAGAGCGGCCACATCGCGCACGAAGGACGCCTGTGCGCCGGAGGCTGGGGAAGTCGTAGTGCGGGACACGTGTCGAAGAAAGCGCCGCAAAAGTAACCCTTGCCCCGATCACCCGGGTCAAGGAAGCACCGCGCGCACCTGTTGATCCGAGTTGTGGTCGCGCAACAGGGCCACTAAACCCAGGCGGAACCAACTTTGGACCAGGGTGCGACCCAACTCGGGCACCCAGCTGCGGAACTGGTAGGCGGCCTCCAGCCGCAGTCCACCACGCTCGCTGATGGCGTAAGCCGCACGCACCTCGTTGGTGAACAAAGTGGCCTGCACGGGATCGGCAAGGTAGTAGTTGTAGTTCTCCAACCGGCCTTCTTCGTCGCGTGTGGGGCGATCGTTCTCCGGCCTATAGATGTTGCTGCCCCATGAAAAGGTCCCGGTATCCATGCCCATCACCGCCACAGCGACGTGTTCGCGGAAGCTCCAACGGCCTTTGCGCCAATCCACCATGGCAAGCGCCTCATAGAAATTACTGCCGTACGGATGCGCGAGCGGTTGGTTGAAGTGCGCATAGTTCTGGCGCGTATCGCTATGCGTGTACATGAAGGGCCGCACGTAGTTGAACTCGGCGCGGACATCCAGTCCCCGTTGCTGAAAGACCTCATAGCCCACCCATCCCACTTGGAACCCCTGCTTGTTGGCGAACCAGCCCGTGCCACCGCGCACCTCGCGCAACAGGAACTCATCGAGGACGAGTTGGCCGTAAAAAGAGGCTGTTGTGTCCGGCCTTCACGTTCAGCGCGAACCCCAGAATGGCATTGTCCGGTGAGCCAAGGCCGAATTCCACCGGACGGTAGAAGATCACCGGGTTCCAATAGTTGATGTCGAACCCGCGTGGGCGGTCCGGATCGTTCGTTTGCCACACCACCGCCTCGAACAATCCGAAGTTGAAGCGGGGATGGATGTTGCAGCTCAAGTAGTGCATGGATGTGGCCTTCTTGCGGAAGCCACTTGTCACCCCGTCGGCCCCGCGGATGTCATCCATCAGCGCGTAGAGGTTCACGTACCGCACCTTCCAGAACGTGGTGGCGATGCGCAAGTAGGGATAGCTGTAGGCGTTGTCCGAGAGCATCAGCGAACGGTAACCTTCGCCCCAGAAATTCTTGCCGCGCCCCACGGTGATATTGAAGAACCGGGAGGTGGTCCAGTTCACATGGGCGTTCCAATCATAGTGCAGATAAGCCGGCGCGGAACCATACGCGTATCCTTCGCCGGGAGCGACGGACGTGGCCTGCACCAAGCTGTCCAAGTGTTCGGGAAATCGCTCGGACCAAGCCATACCGTCCACATGCAGGGTGAGTGATCGGTGCGGTGCGGCCTCGGCCCAGAAACCCGCGCCCAGGCGATAGGTCTCATGCGCGGTCCTTCCGCTGGAGAGGCCTGCGTTGAGGTCGAGCAAGGGGCCGCCTCGGAAACGGGAACTGTCCCTGCCCGCCCAGCGATCCAGAAAGGGTAGCACCCCCTCGGACAGCAGACTATCCGAACCGGGCAGCGTGGCCAGATCGCTACGCAAGTAGGGTCTCACCGCAGTATGGCGGTCCACCTTGTACCGATGCATGACCGCTGCGTGCGGGGCTTCCATCGCCCGGCTCAAGGGGAACAACCCAGGTTGGGCCAGGATCAACGAAGGCATGCCCACGATCAAAAGGGCACCGATCCACTTCATGGCGCGGGCTTCTTCAGCGGCAAGGCGAAAGGAAGCAGGGCCAGCACCAACGCGGTGCTTCCCAGCACCATCAGACCTACGTTCGGGTGCCACTTGCGCGTAAGCAGGCTGAGACCCACGATGAGCAGGGCATAGCCGTAAAGTATAAAGGTGGTGCCCCGATGGCCCAGGCCTAGGTCCATGAGGCGATGATGAATGTGGTTCTTGTCGGCTGCGAAAGGGCTCACCCCCCGCGCGGAGCGATGGATGAATATCCGCAAGGTGTCCACCAACGGATAGGCGATCACCGCCATGGTGAAGATGGGCGTTGGGATCATGCGCAAATAGGTGGGCAACCGGCTTGTATCATGGTCCACCACTTTCATGGCCAGAACAGCGAGGATGGCCCCGATGATCAACGACCCACTGTCGCCCATGAAAATGCGGGCCGGATGGGAGTTGAACACAAGAAAGCCCGCAAGAGCACCGGAAAGTGTAAAGGCGAGCAGTGCCAGGGCCACATCACCCGCCATATAGAGCCACATGCCGTAAACGGTGGAGGCGATGAGCCCGATGCCGCCGGCCAGGCCGTCCACCCCATCGATCAAGTTCATGGCGTTCACCAGCACCACATAGGTGAAAAAGCTCAACGCGATGCTGATCGGTTCCGAAAGCTCATAGACCCCAAAGAGCCCATGCATACCGGTGATCCGGATGCCGGCCATGATCACCAGGATGTAGCCCACGATCATGTGGCCCACGAGTTTCTTCACCGGGCTGAAGCCGATGATATCATCCTTCACACCGATGAAGAAGAGCAGCACCATCGCCGCGAGCACGAACTTGAAATCCGTATAGGCCTTGCCCATGGCCACGTACATCGCCTCGTAGCCCGTGCCGGCGATGGCGAGCATTTTGGCCTGGGGGAACCAGAGCGCATAAGAGAAAAGGACCGCGGCGAAAATGATGATGCCCCCGATCGTAGGCACACTGCGGTGATGCACCTTGCGTGCGTCGCCGGGTTCGTCGACCAGGTGCTTCATCCGCGCCACCTTGATCAAGCTCGGCATGGTGAACAACACCACTACGAACGCGGTGATCGCGCCCAACAGGAGGATATACCCGTGCTCTTTCACGACGCGCTCAAAGGTCGTAATAGCGGTTGAAGAGCGCCATGCGGAAAGCGGCGTAGAGGTAGCCGGAGTTCTGCTGGTCGGGCGCGGGCGTAAGGTCCCGCATCCAATAACCGACCGTGAAGCGCATGTTGCTCATCTGGTTCAGGAGGTAGCTCACATTGAGGTCGACATACGTGAGGTTCCGTACCAATGGGCCCATGGGACCCAGCGCAGGCAGGTCGTTCCGTAATATGTCAGAGCCGAAATTGTTCCCCAGACTATCCGGACCGTTGAGGTGGTAGGTGGCCAGGTTCACCTTCGCCTGTAACAGCACCTTCTCCTTGATGCGATAATCCACAATGGCCACCGCCTCGTCGAAGTACGCGCCGTAAGGATGCGCGAGCGCCTCCTGGGTGTGGGCGTAGTTCATCAGGCGATCGCGCTGCATGTAGAGGAACGGGCTCGCGTGGTTGTACTCCATCTGCAAGTGCAGGTCGGTGCCGAAAAGGTCGAACCAACGGAAACCGGCCTGCCATCCGTAGCGGCCGGGGCCATCGGTCACCCCTTGTCCGTAAATGTTGAGTTTGTCGGTGATCTTCACGCACAGATCGATCCCCAGCACTTGCTTGTGATCCCCATCGAACCCGTTCAATGCGGTATTGAGGCCGATGACCGGGTTCATCGTGAGCGCATTGAAGGGCCGTGCACCGGCGCTGTCGAGGGCCTTGAACACACTCGCTTCGAAAAGACCCAGTTCCACTGGTCCGAGGTGGACACTGAGATGATGGAAGCTCACAGGCTTCCAGTAGAACAGGCTCTCACTGCTGGTCTCGAACAGCGTATCCGTGATGTTCTCCTCAGGCAGTCGTTGTAGCATCTGCAGGCGACCATGGATCGTGGTGTACTGCAATCGGTCCTGCCATCCCAGATAGCTCACCTTCAGGAACGGATAGGTGGCACTGTTGTCACCGAGCAGCATACTGCGGTACCCGTGGCCCACGAAATGGCGGCCCTGACCCAACTGCACATTGATGCTGCGGCGCGGGCTCCAACTGATGTTGCCCGTGGCCCAAGCGAAGTCATACGCCCTTCCATTGAAGGGTTTGGTACGCCCTTGACCGGGCACCACGCCACGATCCCGCGTGTAGGACCAGAGGTACTGTGGATAGATGACCTGGTTCTCATAGAAGGAACTCTCGAAACTGAAGCGTGGGCCAAGGTCGCCGCTCACACGGAAACCGCGGGTGTTCTGATAGAACCGGGTGGTATCAGCAAAACCGGATACATCGCGGAAGTCCTGGCCCAGTTGCAGGTCCAGCAGCAGGTCGGCATCGATACGCACCTCGCGCTGGCGCACTTGGACCAGGTGGCGCCTGAAGAGAACTTCCGTGAGCCAGTAGTACCGCCGGCTCTTGTCCGGGCGATGTCCCATCACGTTCGTGAGGTCGGCACGGCTCCGGATCAATGGCTTCATGCCACTATGTATGCGTGCGGTCCGGCAGGCCGCATTGCGCTCCACATCCAGATAGATGTCGCGCTGGAGCGGGATGTCGTTCTGCTGAGCAAGAACACTGTTGCACAGCGCAACGAAGAGCGACAAGAGGAACGCGTTACGCATATGGAAAAGCCCGCCGAAGGTAGCAGGCTGGGATCGTCGGCTTATGGAGCACCGGAGCCGATGATCATCGGCGCGGAGGGGCGACGGCGCCCGCCCTGTACCCATCAATGAACTCGTTGAAGTTCTTACCCATCGCTTCTTGGAGCGACCAGGACAGTTGGTTCGGGTGAACATCCAGCTGGTCCGCCAACGACCTCAACGACAAAGCGGGATCCAGGTAGGGCTTGCGTTCGCTCATGTGGCGCAACAAGCGCACCGCGAGGAGATCGGATGCGTCCGCATCCGTCGATTCCGTTCCATCCTTCACGGCGGTCTCCGGACGAGCAACGAAATAGATCTCCTTTTGCAAGGCCGCGTAGCGCGGATCGTCCTTCAGGGCGTTCACCAAGGGGTCGGCGAAATTGCAGACGGAGATGGAGTTGTCCAGCGCATAGCGCACCCACTCGAACGCCCGGTCCTTCTCGCCCATATTGGCCCGCATGAGGAAGACGTAGTACTGGGCGCCGTAGCCTGCCGAGCCTTCGGTGAACGGCAGCAATTCCTCAAAGCACTTCATCGCCTGTTCCGCTCTTCCGCTCAACGCATGGGCGAGACCGGTCAAGCCGATGCGATTGGCGGGCAGGACAAGTTCGGCCGGCATGGTTCCGAAATAGGCGATCACCTCATCGCAGCGGCCCATCATCAGCAGGCAGTTGCACTTGATGTAGTGCGCGGGGAAGTTCATGCGGTTCTCGGCCAGGCATCGGTCCAGCCGCTCCAGGGCCGCATCGAAGTCCTGGGCCATGTAGTGGAAGTACGCGTTGTGGAAAAGCGTCGACTGCGAAAGGGGGTCCAGGCGCAGCACTTCTTCCATGTGTGGGCGCGCCAGCTCCGTGTGGCCGGCCATGCTGTGGAGAAAGCACATGAACCGGTGTGCCTCCACGTGGTTCGGCTCCAGGTCGAGCGCTTGCCGGGCATGTCGCATGGCCTCCCCGAAGTTGCTCGCTTCGAAAAAGGCCTGATGCGCCAGGAGATGGTGGGCATCGGCTGAGCGGGGGTCCAGGCGCAACGCCTCCTTGGCGGCGTGCCTGCCTTTGGCCCAACCTTCCTCGGGGGGTATGGCCCCACTGGTGGCGAGGAAGCCATAGCAATGGGCCATGCCCAGATACGATGCGGTGTGCCCAGGGTCCAGCGCCACCGCTTTCTCGTACAGCGCGATGGCGGCGCTGGCATCCGCGGGATTCCATTTGTTCGCATGGAACTGCGCCTTCAGGAAATACCCGTACGCGTCGATGCTGTCGGTCTGTTTCTCCACCAGGTGCTCCTGTATGGCGAAGTGGCCGAACTGCTCCCGCAGCTTCTCGGCGATCACCAGGCTGATCTCGTCCTGCACCTCGAAGATGTTCGACAGTTTGCGGTCCCACGTTTCCGACCAGAAGTGGAAATCCTGTTCGGCCTGGATCAGCTGTGCGGTGATGCGCACGGTGTCACCCGACAGCCGCACGCTGCCCTCCAGGATGGTAGCCACGTTGAGGTCCCTGCCGATCTGCTTGATGGGAACGTTCTTTCCCTTGAAGTGGAACGAGGACGTGCGGGAGGTCACCTTCAGGCTCTTCACCTTGGCCAACGCGTTGATGATCTCCTCGGTGATCCCATCGCTGAAGTACTCGTTCTCCGCACTGGCGCTCATGTTCACGAAGGGCAGCACGGCCACGGTCTTGTCCGGGGACTTGCGCCCGCCTGCCAGATCGTGCGGCGAGGGCACCACCAAACCATCGCTGGCTATGGCGAACACCTCCACCGGGTGCGCGATGTTCTTCAGGTCGAAGAACCCTGCGGAGACAGTTGGAAGATAGCCATGGTTCCTGAGCTCGTCGTTCAATTTCCCGGATAGCAGCACGGCCCCGGCCACGCCCATGCTCTGGATCCGCGAGGCCATGTTCACCCCGTCGCCGTAGACCTCCGTGCTGTCGAAGAGGATGTCGCCCATGTGCAGGCCGATGCGCAAGGGCAGTGGCTCTCCTTCCCGCAGCAGCCGTTGGATGGCCACCGCGCATTTCGCCGCCTCGATCGCGCTCTGGAAGACGCTCAACGTACCATCGCCGTAGTACTGCACGATCTCACCATGATGCAGTTCGTGTTGCTGCCGGAACACGGCCCGGTGGCGCGCCCGAGCGGTGGTCGCCACCGCCTCATCCCCGTGCATCAGGGCGGTATACCCCACGATGTCGGTGAACATGATCGCCGCGAGGCGGCGCGTCTTCTTCTCGTGCATGTTCAGGACCGCATCGCGTCAGTTGCCGACCGGGCTGGATCGTGGTCCTGGCCAAGATAGGTCGTATGGCGCCGCGTTGATCGCGTGTGCGTCCACACGACCACATGCAACGGGCGCAGGTCCACCAAGGACGGTGCTCCCGAATTGGTTCTAGGCCTTCGCCATCTCGCTCTTCGCGAACTCGGCGTAGACGCTCGTGATCCCTTCACGCAACCCGATGCGGTGCTTCCACCCCAAGTTGTGCAGGCGCGAAACATCCATGAGCTTCCTCGGTGTGCCGTCGGGCTTCTCGGTGTTCCACTTCAGTTCTCCGGAATAGCCCACGATGTCCTTGATCATCTCCGCCAGTTCCTTGATCGTGAGGTCCACGCCGGTGCCGATGTTCACGAAGAGCTCTTCGTCGTAGTTCTGCAGGAGGAAGAAGCAGGCGTCCGCGAGATCATCCACGTGCAGGAACTCGCGCATCGGCGATCCCGTGCCCCACACTTCAACACTTGGTGCGTTCGTGGCTTTCGCTGTGTGGAACTTGCGGATGAGCGCAGGCAGCACGTGGCTGTTGTTCAGGTCGTAATTGTCGTTGGGCCCATAGAGGTTCGTGGGCATGGCGCTGATGAAGTTGCTGCCGTACTGCCTGCGGTAGCTCTCGGCCAGTTTGATGCCCGCGATCTTGGCGATGGCGTAAGGTTCGTTGGTCTGCTCCAAGAGCCCGGTGAGCAGGCTTTCCTCCTTCAGCGGCTGCGGCGCCAACTTCGGATAGATGCACGATGATCCGAGGAAGAGCAGCTTCTTCGTGCCGCTCTCGTGCGCGGAGTGGATCACGTTGCTCTCGATCATCAAGTTCTCGTACAGGAACTGCGCACGGTACACGTTGTTGGCGTGGATGCCGCCCACCTTGGCCGCGGCCAGCACCACCACATCGGGCTTCTCGCTCGTGAAGAAGTCACGCACGGCGCTCTGCTCCTTCAGGTCCAGCTCCTTGCTGGTGCGCGTGATGATGTTGGAGAAGCCGTCCTTCTGCAAGCGGCGAACGATCGCCGAGCCTACCATGCCACGGTGGCCTGCGACGTAGATCTTGTCGGTCTTGTTCATCTTCTTGTCATTGTGGCGTTGTCATTCCGCCCCGGGCTTTTGACCCGGGGTTGACCCGGAATCGCGTCTTGCGTTCCTGCATTCAAGGGCGGAACATGTTCCGCCCCTGCGGAATGATCGCTACGCGATCATTCCTGCTCATGCAGGATCTTGTGTCCTCCTTTCTTGAGGTAAACGTCGCGCTTGAAGAGTTCCACATCGCTCTGCACCATCTCCTTCACCAGGGCCTTCAGGTCGTACTTGTGCTTCCAGCCCAGCACGCGTTGTGCCTTGCGCGGGTCCCCTTCCAGATGATCCACTTCCGCAGGGCGGTAGTAGCGCTTGTCGATGGCCACGAGCGTCTTGCCCGTTTTCTTGTCAACGCCCTTCTCGTGTACGCCCTTGCCTTTCCACTCGAGCTTGATGCCCACTTCCGCGAAGGCCAGGTCGATGAAATGGCGCACGGTGTAGGTCTTGCCGGTGGCGAGCACGAAGTCATCGGGCTTCTTGGCCTGTAACATCAGCCACATACCTTCCACATAGTCCTTCGCGTGGCCCCAGTCGCGCTTGGCATCGATGTTCCCGAGGTAGAGCGCGTCCTGCAGGCCGAGCTTGATCTTCGCCACGGCGCGAGTGATCTTGCGGGTAACGAAGGTCTCGCCGCGCAACGGGCTCTCGTGGTTGAAGAGGATGCCGTTGCACGCGAAGATGCCGTAGCTCTCGCGGTAGTTCTTGGTGATCCAGAAGCCATAGAGCTTCGCCACACCATACGGGCTCTTGGGGTAGAAG
The DNA here is from genome assembly GCA_016703105.1 of Flavobacteriales bacterium. Classification (GTDB taxonomy): domain Bacteria; phylum Bacteroidota; class Bacteroidia; order Flavobacteriales_F; family PHOS-HE28; genus PHOS-HE28. The sequence goes on along the minus strand of JADJCS010000020.1, from coordinate 123,618 downwards.
GGCGTCTCTTCGTTCTGAGCTTTCGGCAGCACGCCCCCGTACAACTCACTGGTGGAAGCTTGGTAGAATTTCGTTTTCTTCTCCATGCCCAGGATGCGGATGGCCTCCAGGAAACGCAGCGTGCCGATGCCATCGGCGTTGGCGGTGTATTCAGGCATTTCGAAGCTCACCGCCACGTGGCTCATGGCCGCGAGATTGTAGATCTCGTCCGGCTGGACCTCCTTCACCAAGCGAAGGCAGTTGACGCTGTCGGTGAGGTCGCCGTAATGCAGGTGGAAGGGACGGCCCTTCTCGTGCATGTCGTGGTAAAGGTGGTCGATCCGGTCCGTGTTGAACAGCGAACTGCGGCGTTTGATGCCATGCACCTCGTAGCCTTTGTTCAGGAGGAGTTCGCTCAGGTACGCACCGTCCTGTCCGGTCACGCCGGTGATCAAAGCCACTTTGCGCTTGGTGCTGGATGCCTTCTTCTTCGCCATGGATGGGTGTGTGCTTCTATTGAACGATGAACCAGTTGTTCACCAGTTCGTTCTTGTTGTAACGCATGGGTGCGTTGGTGATGACGTCGAACAATTCCCGGCCCGCTTCCACACAGATGGCATGACCAGCGGCGGTATCCCACTCCATGGTGGGGGCATAACGCGGGTAAACATCGGCGGCACCTTCGGCCACCAGGCAGATCTTCAAAGCGCTTCCCATGCTTGTGAGCTCCACTTTGCCGTGCTGTTGCTCCGCCTGGCGGATGAAGGCATCGGTCTCGGCGCTTTGGTGGCTGCGGCTGGCCACAATGGTATAGGTGTCGCGCGAACGGGGCATGGGGAGGCGCACGGAACGCGCGGCCCGTTCATACGCCGACATGGCCCCATGGGTTGCCGCATGCTCCTGTCGCCAAGCGCCACCGCCAGGCCAGGCGAAGTAGAGCACATCCTTCACCGGCACATAGAGCGCGCCGAGCACGGCCACGGTATCCTGCACCAGCGCGATGTTCACGGTGAACTCGCCATTGCGCTTGATGAACTCCTTGGTCCCATCCAGCGGATCCACCAGCCAGTAGCGGTGCCAGGCCTGGCGTTCATCGGCGGCGATCGTACGGCCCTCCTCGCTGAGCAAGGGCAGGTCCGTAGCGGCCAAATGCTGCGCGATCGCGGTGTGCGCCCGACGATCCGCTTCGGTGAGCGGAGAACGGTCCTCTTTCTCCTGCACGGTGAAGCCCGCCTCGTAGACGGTCAGTATCTCCCGCCCTGCCGCCAATGCTGCGTCGATGGCGGCATCCATCAGCGAAGGGAGGTCGGGAGCCGGTCCGGTCACGGGAGAAACAGCGTGGGAAGGCGACAAATGTAACCGCGTCATCCAGCGCGTTCCTGCCGACACGAACGGGAAATGAACAGCGGTACCTGGCGCTTCCCACAGGTCCGCTCGCCAGCGTTCGTCCGGCCGCACCGAACGCCGGTCCGCCACACTCCCCAGGCCACTACTTTTGCGCCGCTCCGCTCCGAACCCCGAAAACCGCCATGGACCAGAACATTTTGACCTTCTTCCACAGTCTGTTGCGTTATGCTGTGCTGCTGTTCGTTGCGGCGGCGGGCTTCGTGGCCCTGATGGGGTGGTTGCGCCAGCGCCCGATACTGGTGTATGAACGTATGCTCGCCGTGGTGGCCATGGTGTTGTGCCACATCCAACTTGCCATCGGCCTGGCGCTTTATGGTATGCGCTTCAAAGCGTTCGAATTGATGGCCCCATCACATCAGCGCTACTGGAAAATGGAGCACATCGCCATGATGATCGCCGCTATCGCGCTGGTCACCATCGGCCGGATGTTGAGCAAGCGCGCCAAGGAAGAACCGATCAAGCAACGGCATGTCGCCATCTTCTACCTGATCGCATTGGTATTGATGCTGGCGGGGATCCCCTGGCCCTTCACAGAGGTGGGACGCGATCTCGGCTGGCTGTGAACATGATGCGCACCCTTCCGCTCTTCGCCCTCGTGGCCATGCTCGCCTGTTCCTCCACCTCGGACGGACCTGAGGCGTCCGCCACCATCACAGCTGCGCCCCCCGATGGCGCCAAGCTCTTTCAAATGCAGTGTACGCTGTGCCATGGCCGCGATGGGAAGTTGGGCTTGAGCGGCGCCAAGGACCTGACCGTTTCGGCACTGACCCGTGAGCAGATGATCTTGCTGGTGACCGACGGCAAGGGCATGATGATGCCTTACAAGAACGTCATGCGTCCCGAAGAGATCGAAGCCGTGGTGGACCATGTGCGTTCACTGCGCACCACCCCATGATCGATCCGCTGGCGATCAAAGGCAGCACGGAAACGGCCGTGCTCATCGGCTTGATCACCGATGATCAAGACCAGGACCAGGTGAAGGAATACCTGGACGAGTTGGAGTTCCTGGCCACCACCGCCGAGATCCGGACGCTCAAGCGTTTCACCCAGCGCCTGCACAAGCCGGATGGACGGACCTACGTAGGTAGTGGCAAGCTGGCGGAGGTGAAAGCGTGGGTGCTGGAGCACGAAGCACAGTCGGTGATCTTCGATGACGAACTGAGCCCTGCGCAACAGCGCAACTTGGAAAAGGAGCTCGGGCTCCCGGTGCTCGATCGGCCTCGCCTGATCCTGGACATCTTCGCACGGCGCGCGCGCACAGCGCACGCCAAGACCCAAGTGGAACTGGCGCAGTACGAGTACATGCTGCCCCGCCTCACCAAGCTGTGGACCCACTTGGAGCGGCAGCGTGGCGGCACCGGGACCCGCGGCGGTGCGGGCGAAAAGGAGATCGAGACGGACCGCCGTCTTGTGCGTGACCGCATCGCCTTGCTTAAAGCGCAATTGCGCGACATCGACCGGCAGAAATCCATTCAGCGCGGCAACCGCGGGAAGCTCGTGCGTGTGGCGCTCGTGGGCTACACCAACGTGGGCAAGAGCACGGTGATGAACCTGCTGAGCAAGAGCGATGTGTTCGCCGAGAACAAGCTCTTCGCAACGTTGGACACGACCGTGCGGAAAGTGGTGCTCGGCAACCTACCCTTCCTGCTCAGCGATACGGTCGGGTTCATCCGCAAACTGCCCCACCAACTGATCGAGAGCTTCAAGAGCACATTGGATGAAACACGGGAAGCCGATCTGTTGCTCCACGTGGTGGATATCAGCCACCACAACTTCGAAGAACAGTACGGCACAGTGAAGCAGACGTTGAACGAGATCGGTGCGGGCGACCGGCCCGTTATCGTGTTGTTCAACAAGATCGATGCGTACCGCCCCGCCCCGCACGATCCGGACGACCTGGCGCCGAAGCGTGAGGACCAGTTCAGTTTGGAAGAATTGAAGGAGACCTGGATGGCGCGCATGGACAATGCGGAGTGCCTCTTCATCTCAGCGACCGCCCGGCAGAACGTGGACGGCTTGCGCAGGATGCTCTATCAACGTGTGAAAGCGATCCACCTGGAGCGGTACCCCTACGAGAGCGACCTGCTCTACAAGGACGAATACCTGGAGGGCCAGGGCGAAGATGCGGTAGCACCGTGAGCACCGTCAGGTAGCATCGGTCGTGGGACCACATGGATCCCGCGGATGTTCCGTTAGAAAGAAGATGTCGGCGAAGCGAGCGAAGAAGAAAGCGGGACCAAAGGCGGGACGCATCCTGCTCGCTCTGGGGCTGGGGGTCGTCCTGTGCCTCGGCCTGTTGATCGCGCTCGTCTCCTTGGACGTTTTCGGCAAGTTGCCGAGCAAGGCGGAGCTCGCCGCCATCCAGCACGAAGAAGCGACGTTGGTGCTGGCGCGCGATGGCACCATCATCGGCAAACTCTTCGCCGAGGACCGCACCAACATCCGCTACGAGGATATTCCCCCACACCTGATGAACGCCCTGGTGAGCACCGAGGACGCGCGCTTCTTCGCCCACCAAGGTGTGGATGGCGCCAGTTATCTGCGCGTGTTCTTCCGCACCATCCTGGGGGGCGACCGTGGCGGCGGTGGCGGAAGCACCATCAGCCAGCAGATCATCAAGAACCTTTATGGCCGCGAGAACCACGGTCTCCTCACCGTGCCGGTGAACAAGATCAAAGAGGCCTTGGTGGCGCAACGCTTGGAACAGGTCTACGACAAGCAAGGTGTGCTCGTCCTCTACCTCAACAGCGTGCCGTTCGGGGAGAACACCTATGGCATCGAGGCCGCAGCGCGGCGCTTCTTCGGCAAGAGCACCGCCCGGCTCAAGGTGGAAGAGGGCGCGGTGCTGGTGGGCATGCTGAAGGCCAACACCAGCTATAACCCGCGGCTCCATCCCGAAGCCTCACGCGCGCGTCGTAACACCGTGCTCGAACTGTTGCGGAAGAACAACCTGCTCACCACCGCCGTCGCCGATAGCTTGAAGGCCCTGCCCATCACCCTGCGGTACGCGGGATCGGACGCCTACGACGTCTACGGCTATTTCGTGGGCCGCGTGGCCAAAGAAGCGGAGATCATTCTGCGCGACCTCTCGGATCGCACCGGCGATGTGAAGATGGAGGGCATCGGTGCGAACACAGGCTTCGACCTGCGGAAGGATGGGTTGAGGATATACACGACCCTGGACCCGGAACTGCAACATCTCGCCGCCGACGCCGCGCAAGAGCACCTGGCGCGCATGCAACCCAAGTTGGACGCCGAGCTGAAGGCGGCCAAGGACCGGAAGAATTGGGAGCGCACCCGTGAAAAGAAGAAGGACGTAGCATGGAAGCGGAACGCGCGGACGCGCATGGAGATCTACGATCATGCCGGCATCCGTGTGGACAGTTTGAGCTACCGCGACAGCCTCTGGCACTACCACCGCATGCTGAACGCCGCCGTGCTTATGATGGAGCCATCGACCGGGGCGGTGCGCGCGTGGGTCGGTGGTAACCACCACCGCTATCTCGCGCTCGATCTGGTGCGCACGCACCGGCCCATCGCCTCGGCGATCAAACCGTTCATCTACGCTGCTGCGATCGAATCCGGCATGGATCCATGCACCTACCTGGAGAACACGCTACGCACCTATCCGGAGTATGATGATTGGACGCCGCAGAACTTCGATGGCGATACCGCCGGCGGACAAGTGGCGATGTGGTATGCGCTCGCGCGCAGCATGAACCTGCCCACCGTGGACCTTTACTTCCGTCTCGATCAGGACTCCCTGCGCGATGTGGTCCGTGCGATAGGTCTACCCCAAGTGCAAGTGCAGAACCCGGCCATATGCCTTGGCGCTTCGGATCTCTCCTTGGAAGAAGTGGTGCCTGCGTACGGTGCGTTCGCCTATCGCGGCCAACGCACGAAGCCCCGCTTGATCGAGAAGATCACGGACGCGCAGGGCAAGGTGCTCTATGAAGCTCCCAAGACAAAAATGCGCCAGGCGATCTCCCGGGGAACCGCGACCGTGATCAGCAGTATGCTTCGCCGCGCGGTGGACCAGGGAACAGGTGCCGCGCTGCGATCGCGCTATGGGGTTACCGTGCCCCTCGCCGGCAAAACCGGCACCTCGCAAGATCAACGCGATGCCTGGTTCTTCGGGTACACACCTGGTCTTGTGGTGGGCACCTGGGTGGGTGCGCGCGATCCCTCCATCCACTTCCGCAGTTCGCTCGGCACGGGTGGGCAGCTCGCGTTGCCGATCGCCGGGGCGGTGTTCCACGGCATTGAAGCGAGCAAGGAACTACGCACCCGCTACGTCAAGCCGTTCGCCGCGCCGGACAGCCTGACCCCTTCGTTGGAATGCCCCGCGCGACGTGACCCGAACGCAGTGCAGGAGTTCTTCAATGACCTCTTCAATGGGAACGAACCGGGCAAGCCCCTGCGTGATGTCGTACAAGACAGCGTTGAGCGGCCAGGCCTGCTCAAGCGACTATTTCCGCGAAAAAAGTGAGGGGATCACTCCAAGATCACGCGTGTACCGGTGAGGATCCTCCCCGCATCGCTCACATGAGCACTATACAAACCCGCCGGTTCCTGGCTCATGTCCAGCACCAGCGATTGTTCCAAGGCCGTACCCAAATCCTTGCGTACCACTAACCGCCCGTGCGCGTCGAAGACCTGTAACTGCATCTCTCCGTTCACATGGACAGCCTCTGGTAGCGACAATGCCAAACTGAACCTTCCTGCGCTGGGATTGGGATAAGCCGTCAGCGCATCCTGCAAGCCGAAGGCGATATCGTTAAGCCCCACGAACTGGCAGCCGGGCACCAAGCAGCCCACACTATCCAACTTCAAAAGCCACATGTGCTGGCTGAAGTGCGGGGAGTTGTTGGAGTCATCCCACGTCTCGCCGGTAAGCACCATGCCGCCATCGCTGGTGGGCTCGATATCCCACGGCACCTCCAAGTTAAAGGGGCTCAGGTTGGCGAAGTGCGCGTACTCCCGCCGCCATAACGAATCGCCATCCACCGTGAACCGATGCACCAGCGCCCGCTTCCAATTCTGTTGCTGTATGCCGCCGCATACGATGAAGGTGGTGTCCGTATCCTGGTACATGTCGTTGTAGCCAGTGTACGCCCCTATGGCCGTGGGTTGGCCCATGGGCCCTTGGTACTGCCACAGCAGCGTGCCAGCCGTATCGTAGCTCGCCAGATACATGTGCATGGGTGGATCCCCTTGCGGATTAAAAGATCGCCGGCCCGCACACAACAGGTGGCCATTGGCAAGCAGTTGTACACCGTACCAGATGCCGTAGGGTACCGGTGCCTCACGGTGCCAAATTTCGTTGCCGCTGCTGTCCATTTTCATCAAACACAGCTTTCCTGTGATGGAATTGGGCCAGAAACCGTTCCCAGCCAGGTACATGTTGAGCAAAGTGTCGGCGGCGACTGCTTGCGCACCGACCCGCCGATGCCGTTTGAACATTTGGATCCCGCCCGAAGTATCTGTTCTCATCGCATATGCAGGTAAGGAGTCCCCAAGGATGCCCGTATTGTATGCGCCCGCAATGAAAAAATGATCGGCTGTGGCGATCACCTTGTAGCCTCTGGAGGTGTAGCCTGTTAGGAGAGTGGTCGTCCAAAGCGTATCACCCTCGGCGTCGAGACGTAAAAGAAGCACCGTATCCATAGGAGAATCAATGGGCTGCAAGTGCGCCATTCCGATGAAACCAGAACCATTCGGACCTTTGGTGATCGGGTCTGGCCGCCAATAGAACTGGTCCTCGGGCTTTACGAAACGTTCCTCGGAAACATACTGGCCTTGCAGATCGAACCTGGTAAGGGACAGATCCTGCTCATTACTGTCCAGTTGCGCTTGTTCCCCGAAGACCAAAAACCCGTCAGATACCTCGACGACGCTTCGGCCTACGGCATAGCCGCCTAACTGGTTGTCATGGATCACATTGAAAGTTTGGCCACGAGACACCAACGCAGCCATGCCCAGGCCGACCGCTGTGGCCAGCCTGAGCAGTGCGCTGCTGTTTTTTGTGAACACCAGTTTTGAAGAGTTGCCAAATTTCAATGTGATACTACGGCACAATACCATACCACCCAAGCCACCTGCTCTCCGCATTCTCTTCGAAATACACAGGTCCGAGCCGGAATTCAGCGGCTATCCATCAAACCCTACGTCGCCCTCACCGCTTGCGGTCCATCCCAGGCACCGATGCAGGCGCGCGCTCGTTCCCCTTCAACGCCGGTGGTGCGTCCTGCACGCGCGAACCGTACTTGTATTCCACGCTCTTGGTGACGCGCCCATCACTATCGTAGAACGACATGGTGCCGTGCAGGCGCCCTTGCTCGTAGTGCATGCGCTGGATCACGCGGCCTTTGTAGTCGTACACCACACAATCGCCATGCGGATCCCCGTTCATCATGGATTGCTCGCGCATCTTCACGCCGGCATCATCATAATAGGTCCAAGGGCCATCGGGGGTCCCGTTCACATAGAGCCCTTCGCTTATCGGGAGCCCACCGGTGCTGTAGGCCACCCAGCGTCCGCTCTTTTTGCCATCGGCGTAAGAGCCTTCCTCTTTGATCCGGCCGTTCTCGAACCAGAATTTCCAAGGGCCGTCCTTCAGGTCCGCCTTCCACAGGCCTTCGTACTCCTGCTGGCCATCGGGGTACCATCCTTTCCATAACCCGTTCATGTGCCCCGCCACGAACACTCCTTTGTCCTTCTCACGGCCGGTCTCGAACCAGCTGGTCCATTCGCCTTCGACCACACCGTGTACATACGGTCCCTCCTGCAGTTTCTGGCCGCTCTCGAACCAGGTGGTCCACACGCCATCCTTCGCACCGGCCTTGAAGGTGCCCTTCTTCCAGAACTGCCCGCCTTCGTAGAAGTACACCCAATCCCCCTCCTCCTTGTCGTCCGCGAAAGCGCCGGTGCTGCTCATCTGGCCATTGGGATACCAGAAGCGCCAAACGCCCTGGCGTTTGTCCGCCTGGAAGGGCCCTTCCATATCCTGCTGGCCGGTGCTGGTGTACCAGGTCCACAGGCTGTCCTTCAACCCTTCCTTGTAGAACCCGGTGATGTTGGGCTGGCCGCTGCGGAAGGAGAGCAGGAAAGGACCGTCCAGTTTCCCGCGCAAGTAGGTCTCTTCCTTTTCCAAGTGCGCATCGCTGAAGTAGTAGGACCACGCCCCGTGCTTCACGCCGCCGAGGTATTCGCCTTTCGCTTTGGGATTGCCCGCAGGATAATGCTCCACGAAGGGCCCGCTGGGCACGCCGAATTTGTAGGCGGTCTCTTCATGCACCGCGCCGCTGGCATACCAGGTGCGCAGCAGTCCATCGCCCGCTTTCACCACTTGCACGCCTTGGGGGTCCCACGCGTCCAGCAAGAGGCATAGGGTGTCCGCGCAATCCTCGCGCAGGTAGGGTTTGGCATCGGCGTACCAATATTCCCACAGCCCCTTCTTCTTGCCTGCGCTGTAGCTCCCCTTCTCCATGGGCTTGCCGTCGCGGTAGAAGCTCTGCATCAAACTGTCCTGCTTGCCACGGTGGAAATAGCCATCGTGCTGCACCTGGCCATTGTCATAGTGCATCACCACATGGCCGTCGCGTTCGCCGCTCTTGAACTCGGCCACTTCAAAGAGGCGGCCCTGGCGGTCCCAGAACTTCCACTCGCCCCATTCGCGGCCGTTCACAAAGAGGCCTTCGCTGCGCTTGATAGTGCGCAAGCTGTCCCAGTGGTCCACGAAAGGCTGCACGCCCGCCGGGGTGGGAGGCGGCACCTGGGCCGCGAGCAGCAAGGGGGAGAAAAACAGCAGGACGAAGAGTGCACGCATGTGTTTCATCCCGCATTCGGCTGAAGGGCTGAACGAGGAGCGGACTCCAAAAGTACCGGCCGGTCACATCGGTCATCGGTAGGTGAACGATCGGCTGTCCACGATCCGCCTGTGGTCTCCGCGAATGGGCTTGGAAACCTGCCGCGCGAACCAGGCCACCGCGCAAGGTGTTCCCACTGGCAGCGCGCGCGATCGCCAGCTACCTTTCGGCCCTTGCCATGAAGCGGACACCCCTTGGAAGATGGTACTTGGCCTGATGGGCGTGGTGGTGCTGCTCGTGGGCTGGACCACGGCCACGGAACCGCGCGGCCATCACACCCGGTTCGAGGACCTGCTGTTCCGTTCCGGCGATAGCGACCTGGTGGTGATGTACAGCACCTACTTCGCCACCGCGGGGCGCTGCGCGGGCTGCCACGGGCACGACCAGGATACGCTCGCGAGCATCGATGCGCAGGGCCGCGACGTGAACGTGGCGGACGATTGGCGCAGCAGCATGATGGGCAACAGCGCGCGCGATCCCTTCTTCCGCGCCAAAATGGAGCATGAGGTGCTGGTGAACCCGGGGCACCAGGGCGCGATCGAAGGCAAATGCCTGAGCTGCCATGCCCCGCTCGGTTTCCATGAGGAGAGGATGCTGGGCCATGCGCCCTTCACCGCCGCGATGTTGGACACCAGCACCATCGGGCTGGACGGCGTGAGCTGCACCTCCTGCCACATGCAGAACCCGGACTCGGCGGGAACGCTTTTCAGCGGCGAGCTGCGTTTCGACTCCGCCTTGGTGTACGGCCCGTACGAGGACGATGAGATCAACCAGGCCATCATGGAATTCTTCGTGGGCTTCCGGCCGGGCTATGGGGAGCACATCCAGGATGGGCGCGTGTGCGCGGGCTGCCATACGCTGATCACCGGAACGCTCGATCTGCAAGGCGATCCCACCGGCGATGAGTTCGTGGAACAGGCCACCTGGCACGAGTGGTTGAACAGCGTGTACACCGCCGACCCGCAGACCAATTGCCGGGGCTGCCACCTGCCGCGTATCACCGACAGCATCCGCCTCGCGGCGGATTACGCCTTTCTGCAAGGCCACAGTCCCTTCGGTCTGCACCACCTGGTGGGCGGCAACGAGTTCATGCTGAAACTGCTGAAGGAGAACCGGCAGGCGCTGGGCATACCGGCCACAGGTGTTCAGTTCGACAGCACCATCGCCCGCACGGTGGATCAATTGCGGCACCGCACCCTGGACCTCGACCTCGTGCTCACTTCCCGCGATCCGGATACGGCCTACATCGAAGCGCGCCTGGTGAACCTCGCGGGCCACAAGTTCCCCAGCGGCTATCCCAGCCGCCGCGCCTTCGTGCAACTGGTGGTGACCGATGCGCAGAACGATACGCTCTTCGCCAGCGGACTGCTCGATACCACCTACGAAGTGATCGGCCACGACGCGACCTACGAGGCGCATTACGACATGATCAACGATCCCGGCCAGGCGCAGATCTACGAGCTGGTGATGGGCGACGTGAACGGCGACGTGACCACCGTGCTGGAGCGCGCGAAGGATCCGATCAAAGACAACCGCCTCGTGCCGCAGGGCTTCAGCACCACGCACTACACGTACGACACCACGCGGATCGCCGGGGTGCCGGCGAGCGACATCGACTTCAACCACGATGCCTTCGGGGTGGAAGGCAACGGGGGCGACATCGTGCGCTACCATATCCCCATGAACGGCTTCGATGGGCTGATCCAGGTAAGCGCGCGCGTGTACTACCAACCCGTGCCACCGGCCTGGAACGAGGAGATGTTCAGCATGCAGGGCCCGCGCATCGATTCCTTCCGCACGCTCTACGATGCGGCCGATGGCACACCCACCCTGGTGGCCGTGGATACGCTGCTGGACGACCGCACCGGCATCGCCGATCGCCTGGAGGACATCGCCGCGGTATGGCCCAACCCCACCAGCGATGGCGTGGTGACCATCAGCGCGAAGGACGTGACCTTGATGGCCGTGTACGACGCCACTGGACGTGAAGTACGCGCACAAGTGGAGCGCACCGCACAAGGCCTGCGCATCACTTTGCCGGCAACACCCGGCACCTATCAGATCGCCTGGCGGGCGGCCGGTCGCGCGCGGCTCAGCAAAGTGCTGCGCTGGTGATCACGCTCGCGTCCATCCATTGTTATCCGGTGAAATCGCTCGGTGGCTTCCGCCTTCCCGAGGCGCGGCTCACCGACCGCGGCTTGGAGCATGACCGCCGCTGGATGCTGGTAGACGACAACGGCGTCTTCATCACCCAACGTGAGGTGCCCGCGATGGCCTGCCTCCATACCGCACCGCTCGCGCAGGGCTTCCGAGTAACGGACATCCGCACCAACGCAAGGATCGATCTGCCCTGGCAACTCGACAGCGGAGAGGAACTGGCGGTGCGCGTCTTTGATGATGCGCTCACCGCTTTGCGTGCGGACGCCACGATCTCCGCATGGTTCACCGAACGTCTCGGCAGCTCCATGCACCTGGCCTATATGCCGGATCGCGCGCACCGCAATGTGGATCCCGCCTACGCGCAGGGCATCACCTCGCTCAGCGATGGCTACCCCTACCTCATCCTCTCGCAAGCATCGTTGGATGATCTGAACGCGCGCATCCGATCATCTTCTGATCTGCGTATGGAGCGCTTCCGTCCCAACCTCGTCATCGCCGGTGGCGAAGCATACCAGGAAGATGGTTGGAAGGAGATCACGATCGGTGCAGCACGCTTCGCGCTGGTGAAGCCCTGCGGGCGTTGCGTGATCCCCACCACCGACCAACGCACCGGCGAGCGCGGCAAGGAACCCACGCGCACATTGGCCAGTTACCGCAAGCGCGGCAAGCGGGTGGAATTCGGGATGAACGCCATGGCCGAGAGCGACGGGATGGTGCGCGAGGGGGATGCGGTATCCGCTATTGTATGAGAAGTGCGTGCGGAAGTCAGGAGACTTCCACCGAGCTTTGATGGTGACGAATGATCCATGGAAGAGGCACAAGTCGCCCGCCTGCCCCGCACATGCGAACGCACGCGGAAGACCTGCGCCAGATCTGGGGCTATTGAACTATATAGCGCATGAACCTTACATCCGGGCACCATGGAAGATCAATGATGATCTCCCGGGCATCCGCAGCGCGGAGTACATCCCGCCGCCACGCCAGAGTAGCATCCGCCTTTGGCCCAATCCCGCGCAACATACAGTGTGGGTGGAGTTGCCGCATGACCTGAGCTTGACCAAGGCCTACCTTCAAAACATGGATGGGCGAAGGATAAATGCACAGACATCTGGAAATGCCGTGGAGCTGCCGCTTATGGCTGCGGGCACCTACTTCTTGCACTTTACACTGAGCAACGGTGTACAGCATCACCACAAACTAAACGTCCAACCATGAGGAGCCAAGGCAACCTCTTCGGCGTTATGTGCGCTGCCTTGCCCCTGTTATGTAGTGGACAACTACAGCGCTGGGCGGTACTATCCGATGGTAGCGGGAACGGTAGCCCTGATGTGCAAGGAAGTGTGGCGCTCTTTCCAGATACCACGTATCGCGCGTTGGCTATCTGGAATCAGAATGACGTGGGCCATCTTCGGGCACGTGCGGTATCTTCTCTAGGTGAGACTGTTTGGACGCAGCTTTTTTCACAGCCCTCCGGTGCATTGAGCACTGGGAGTTCCCATGTAACAGACCGACGTTCGGATAACTCGTGGCTGTGGGCGGGCGCGGTTCATCCATCTGGGGCTGAACCGGACGGAATTGTATACTGTTTCACTTCATTGGGCGATACGGTCTGGCATACGCGCTTTCTCACTCCTCACCCAGATGCCTTCAATGGCATGTGCTTGACATCCGATGGAGGTGCGTGCATAGTGGGTTATTCTGATCAAGGGAGTTCGCAAGTCTACATGGCGCGCCTTGGGCCCAATGGCGATTCCCTATGGACCCAACTCCATGGCACGGCGCAGTCCGAAAATGCTTATGCCGTCGCTCTGAACTCAGACGAGGGCTTTCTTGTCTCCGGTTCACGGCTGCAGACCGGGAACCAGTACGATATGCTTTTGATGCGCACCAATGCCGCCGGGAATTTGATGTGGCAGCGCACTTATGGTAGCCCATGGTCGGATAACCCGGGGTTCGTGTCCGTGCACCCGGACGGGGGCTATGTTATGGCCGGGGGGCAGCGTGCAATTGACAATGGACCGCTCTTCCCTACACTACTGCGCCTAGCCGACGATGGCGATACACTTTGGACACGCCTGTATGAGAACATAGACGACCGCGTTTTCTTCGCCGCGCCCATCGTTACATGGGATGGTGGGTATACTGTCGCTGGCACAGCCAATGGTCCCAATTCCGTCGTGGTCGGCATGCTGGCACATGTGGACAGCGCGGGTACACCGGTGTGGCGCCGCACCTATCAAGCCCATGGGGCCTTTCCGCAATATTTCTATGATGTTCGCCGCACACTGGATGGGGGGTACATCATGGCAGGCACGGCTGTGGATAGCATGGTAGTGAGCCAAGATGCCTGGCTGGTGAAGGTGGATAGCTTCGGCTGTTTAGTGCCGGGCTGCCAGGTGTTCGATGGCTTGGAGGAACAGGTAACGGATCTGCGCGATGCGCTGGTGGTGTTCCCAAATCCTGCGAGCGGGCAGGCTACGGTGCGCATAACACTACCCGAGGGGCCGAAGAGCAAAAACCTACGCCTGGCTTTGGTGACCGCGGAGGGGAAATTGGTGCAAGAAGATGCGGTCGCTTCAATGGCCCCGACGCATGTGCTGGACGTGACGCGTTGCGCACCAGGGCTCTACTTCGTGCATCTGTTGGATGGCACACGATGGCTGAGCGGGACGAAGGTGGTAGTGGAGTGAGACGGGTTTTCATGTGGTCCCTCCGGCGATCAAAGCACATGCAGTCAAGTTAGTCGCAACCGATATTTGGGGGCGAGCCCCACCGGTCACGCACTGATGCCCCCCACCACCTACCAAGTCTACGTGATCGAACTATCCCGGAAGGTGTTCAATGAGGACGCCAAGTTCCGCGCGGCCAACCCGCAGTTCAACGGCGTGTTGCAATGCCTGTACGTGGGCATGACGAGCAAGACGCCCCAGGAACGTTTCCAGCAGCACAAGACCGGCTACCGGAATGCGAAAGGGCACAAGCTCTCGGCTAACATCGTGCAGAAATACGGCCTCTACCTGCGCCCCAGCCTCTACCAAAACATCGGCCCCATGAGCCGCGAAGAGGCGCTGGCGGTGGAGGAAGGCCTTGCGCTTGAATTGCGCAGGAAGGGGTATGCGGTGTGGTTCAATTGAACGGGTGCACGGAACATCACGTGAGTTACCATACGATAGGCGCGTAAGTACCTTCGGGCTGCTCCAGATCCCACCCCCATGCCTCCCCTCCGCCTTCCGCTCGCATCGCTGGTACTCATCGCGCACAGCGCGATGGCCCAGACCGATCTCGCCCAATGGCTGCTGCTGGGCAATGACAGCGGCACCACCTTCCAGGGGCGCGAGGATCTGGTGCGCGAGGTGAACGGGGGCCTGCTGGCCTGCTTCGCCCAGGCGGACAGCACCACTACCACGCGACTGCGCTTTGTGCGCATGGATGCGAACATGGTACCGCTGGCGCAATGGGACATTGATGCGGACACCATGGAAGTGCAGATGAAGCGCATGGTGCCGCTGGCGGATGGATCCACAGCGTGCTTCGGCCGGTATGAAGGGCAGGCGTTCTACCTGCTGCTGGATCCTACCGGCCAACCCACCGAGGCGAAAACCTACACCCCGCCCAGCGGAGGAGCCATTTGGAACGATGCGGTGGAGGATGGCGCGAACGGCTTTATGGTCGGCGGGCAGCGTTCGCTGGGATCGCAGGGCGCGCGTGCGCGCCTCGCTGCGGATGGAAGCTTACAAGGCGGTGAGTTGTACACCGTGGGTGGCGACCTCACGCCCTTCCACTCCATGCACCGCACGGCGGATGGGGGCTACCTCTACACCAGCGGGGTGAACGCGTTCGGCCCGGAAGGCCGCATTAAAGTGGTGCGCACGGACAGCGCGGGCACATTGACCTGGGCGCGCACCTATGTGGACAGCCTCGCGGCCCACTCCTTCGCCGATGTGTTCGAGCTGGGCGATGGCACTTTGCGGGTGATCTCACGCTACCAAAGCGCGGCGCGTTCCGGCCTCTCCATGCTCGCGCTCGCCAGTGATGGCGTTGTGCTTTGGGCGCGCAAGCGGCTCTCGCTCCCGCCACATGGTTTCCTTACACAGGTGGCTGCGGAAACGGTGCTGCTGGGCGACACCGCTTTCCTCGTTTTCGGCGAGGACGCGAACGATGCCCCCTTCGTGCAGATCGTGGATACGGAGAGCGCGACGCTGGCCCTTGGTTTTCCGCAACTGCCCGTGAGCCAACTGGTCAAGGCCGTACACGGCGATGCGAACGATGTGTACCTGATGGGCACCGGCCCGGGGCTCACGCTCAATTCAGGAACCGTCGCGATGCTGATGATCCATGCGGGTGCGGATCTTACCTTCTGCACTGCCGATCCCTTCACCACCAACCAAGGCGGCTGGATACCGCGCGTGGATACCGCCTATACCACCGACACCGCGACCTGGGTGGTGACGGATGTGCTGCCTTCGCTTACCATGCAACCGGGAACCGTGACGGTGGAAGTGACCTGTGTGAGCACTTCCGTTGCAGCGCCGGAAGGGAACGCATCATTCACCCTTGCACCGAACCCAGCGCGGGATGAAGTGCGGATCGTGGGTGTGGACCTGACGGATATGGAGATCGTGGACGGGACCGGTCGCTTGGTGCTATCGCGATCGTTCCATGGTGAAGGGTCTGTTGTTGTGGACATCCGTCACCTCGCGCGTGGGCTTCATTACGTGCGCATCAAAACCGGTGCTGGCTGGCAGAGCGGCAAGCTGATCAAGGAGTAACCGCAACGACGCAGCGGGTGCCAAGCCCTGCGTATTCCTTTGCTTTCTTCGCGTCTTTGCGCTTCGCATTCCCCGCTACCTTCCCGGCCAGTGATCCACTCTATCCTCGCTGACAAGGCCACGCGGCTCTACCTGATCCTCGGCGGCTTCTTCGTGGCCAACGCGTTGATCGCGGAGATGGTCGGCGTGAAACTCTTCCAGTTGGAGACCTTGCTTGGTGTTGCGAAGGCGGATTTCTCCCTGCTGGGCCAGGAGCATCTGAGCTTCGTGCTGAGCGTGGGTGTGTTGCCCTGGCCCATCGTCTTCATCATGACGGATGTGGTCAACGATTACTACGGCGTACGCGGCGTGCGCTTCCTCACGTTGCTCACCACCGGTCTCATCACCTTCGCCTTCGTAATGATGTACCTCGCCATCCACATGCCGGCGGAGCAGGGCTGGTGGATCGGCAGCAGCGCCGCGCAAGGGGTGCCTGACATGCAGGCGGCCTTCACCGCGATCTTCGGACAGGGCATGAACATCATTGTGGGCTCGCTCACCGCCTTCGTGGTGGGCCAGCTCGTGGACGCGTTCCTCTTCCGGCGTATCAAGCGCATCACCGGCGACAAGCGGATCTGGTTGCGCGCCACGGGCAGCACCGTGGTGAGCCAGCTGATCGACAGCGTGGTGGTGACCTACGTCGCCTTCTGGATCTTCAAGGACATGAGCTTCCCCATGGCCACTGCCTTGGTGCTCACGGCCTATACCTATAAGCTGTTGGTGGCCGTGCTGGCCACGCCGCTGGTATACGCCGTACACGCCGGAGTGGAACAGTATCTTGGCCCGGAACGTGCTCAGGCCATGCGCGCAGCGGCATTGCGGAGGAAGGACGAACAATGAGCGATTCGGTCATCATCGAGCCCATCGCGAAGGACGATGACGAGGGCTTCTTCCACCTGGTGGACAGCGAGCGCGAACGACTGTCCCTTTACTTCCCCACCACTGTGGGAAGTTGTACCGATGTTCGTGCCACACGCCGCTACATCAAGGACCGCCTCGCGATGATGCAGGACCGCAGCTTTTTCAGTTTCGTGCTGCGCGACTACGAGGGAGGCCCACCCATAGGCGCCGTGATCCTAAAACAGTTCGACGCGAACGTGCCCAAGTGCGAGGTGGGCTACTTCATGGCCACGCCCTACCAAGGCCAGGGCTTCGCCACCCTCGGCGTGATGTGGGCCGTGGACCGAGCTTTCACGCAACTGGGCATCAGCAAGGTGTACGCGCGCATCGCGCCGGACAATCCCGCGAGCATACGCGTGGCCGAGAAGTGCGGGTTCCAGCACGAAGGTCTGCTCCGCAAAGAGTACCGCGCCGGCAACGGGGAATTGATGGACGTGCTGTACTACGGGATATTGAAGTAGACCGCACCAACAACCACCAACCGTCAACCGCCCCCTACTGCGCCTGCGCCACGGCGGGCGTCCACTTCTCGATACGGTTGTCCACCGGAGGCAAGGAGCGCAGGTAGTCGAAGATGGCGCCCAGGTCCTGCTCGCTCATACTGCTGTACATCATCCAGGGCATCACCGTCTGGAAGTCGCCGTCCTGCCAGTTGATGGGTGGCGGCACATAGGCACTGTCCGCGTGCTGTTTGAACCTGGCGATGAAGGTGGCCTTGTCCCATGCGCCGATACCGGTGGTGGGATGGGGTGTGATGTTGGCCGAACGCACCGTGGACCCACCGGGGAAGACGAACTCGAAACCACCGGCGAAGGGCTCACCGATCTTCTTCCCCTTCTCGGTCTTCGTGTGGCATTCCATGCAAGCCGCCGCGTTGGTCATATAGGCGCCGTAAGCGAGCACGTCCGATGGATCGGGCCGCTTGGTGGGCGTTGCCGGTTGTGGTATGGTGTGCAGGATCACGCTCATTGGGAAGGAAGGCTCGCTCGCAGGATGCGTCGATTCGATCGGCGGAAGCGAACGCAGGTAGGCGATGATGCTGTAAACGTCCTCGTTGTCCAGCTTTCCGTAGTTCGGATACGGCATCACAGGGAAGAAAGGATGGCCGTCCCTGCTCACTCCGCTGGTAATGGCGCGGTAGATCTCGCCATCGCTCCATTCCTTGATGCCGAAGGGCGTGATGTTGCGTGCGAAGAAGGTGCCGGGGAAATTCATCGTCTCATCAAAGCGCTCCCCACCCTTGCCGAGCGTGCCGGGGGTGAGCGGCGCGGCATACGTGTTCCAATCGCGCGTGCTGTGGCAGTCCATACATACGCACACGCTATTGGCCAGGTACCCCCCACGCGCCACGCGTTCCGGGGTCACATCCACCTTCAGATCGGCGGGCACATCGATGTTGGGCAGGGCCTTGGTCACGTAGGTGATGGCACCTATCACCACGAGCACAACGAGCAGCAGCAGAACACCGAGGATCTTGGCGAACTTCTTCATGGCGCAGCGGTTTTTGCGGGTTGAAAATAAGAGGATGCCTCGAACCGGCAAGCCGTCGGGATCGGTCCGGTAATCGTTCACGAAGGGGAAGAAGAACGTGGCGCAGCCGTTGCGCCCGCTGCGCCGCTGCGGTGCATCTGCCCGCACATCGCATCTTTGAAAGTCCGCATGGCCAAGCGCAGCACCCCGCCGAAGTCCAAAGCCGCCATCAAGAAAGCGCTGGACGCCATCGCGCGTGCCGCGAAGCGGAAGGAGCAGAAAGAGCAGGGCGCCTTCGATGGGCGCTTCCGCCCGCGCGTGGTGAAGAGCAAGAAGACCTACACACGCAAGCCGAAGAAGCAGGATCCTGATCTGGAGCACTAGGCAGGAGGCAGGGGCAGGGGCGATGATGCTCTCGCGCCTGCCCCTGCTTCTTTCGTCCAACTACCTTCGGGCACTTTCCCACCATGCTCACCGCATTGCGCACCAAATACAGTGAATGGCTGATCCGCCAGGCGCTCGCCCGCATGAGCGGAAGGCGCAAGCGGTTGGAAGGTCTCAAAGGCAATGAAGTGCAATGCCCTTGCTGCGATGGTTCCTTCATCACCTTCCTTCCCTTCGGTGTAGCGGATCGGCGAAGAGCGCATGCGCAATGCCCCGCCTGCGGATCCCTGGAGCGGCACCGCTTGATGTGGCTCTTCATCCAGGAGCGCACACCGCTATTGAAGCAGAAACAGAAGTTGCTGCACGTAGCACCCGAGCGCTTCTACTTCGATCGCCTCAGTAAGCATCCGCTCGTGGACTATACCGCCGGCGACAAGTTCGATCCGGGCTATGAGTATCCGAAGGGCACGATCGACATGGACATCACGCGGATCCAATTCCCGGAGGCCACCTTCGATGCGGTGATCTGCAGCCACGTGCTGGAGCATGTGCCGGACGATGGCCTCGCCATGCGCGAACTGCTGCGCGTGCTGAAGCCCGGCGGCTGGGCCATCATCCAGGTGCCGCTGAGCAAGGCCATGGCGCGCACCGATGAGGACATCACCATCACCGATCCCAAGGAGCGCGAGCGCCGCTTCGGGCAGCACGATCACTTCCGGCTCTACGGGCTCGACCTGAAGGACAAGTTGCAGGCAGCGGGATTCGGTGTCGAGGTGGTGGCCTACACGGACAAGTTCACGCCGGCTGAACGGTTCCGTGCCGGATTGCCGCACGACGAGGACGTGTACTTCTGCCATCGGCCGAAGAACTGATAGGGAACGCGGACGTGATCCGCACTGTCCGTGTCAGCCCACATGCACCACCGCTGCCCACGCGGCGAGCAACCGGCTATGCGCGCGCAACGCGGCTTGGTATCCATCTTCGTTCAGCGCCCCCTTGGCGCGTAGTAAGCGCACGGCGGCCTGCTTGTCCTTCGCGGGCCAACGCTCCAGGTCCGGGATCAAGGCCATCGCGGGGGCGAGGTCGATGAAAGAGCGGCGTTCCGCCTCGGGCCATGCCTGCCGATCGGTAACCCCCAATGCTTTGCCGACACGACCAACGCAGTGATGCAATGCCGCCGCGCGGTCCCCGTTCCGCATCGTGGCCAACCCATGGAATACCGCTGCGATCAATGCGCTGGGTTCGAACGGCGGCGGGGCGGCTTCGCGTAGTTCGAGCACCATGGTGTCCGCCGCGAGCTGGCGAAGTACAGTGGGAGGTGTGCGGTACGCACGATCGCGCGTGATGTGCGCGCGTTCCGCCTCCGCGAGTGCGGCCAGTTCAACGTCCACGCTGCGGAAGCCGGCGCGATAGTAGAACCAGTAGGCACCGGACCGGATCCCGTCCGGGTTGCCATGGCCCAACTGGTAGTTCTCCGCTTCGAAGCGGTCCACACCAAAGCGTTGGGCATAGCATTGCAGCACACGCGCGAAGAGCAGCATGGAAGGTCCGCCGCGGAAAGCGGGGAACACATTGATGCCCACCTTGCTCTTGCCGGGGAAGATCCACGCCCCGCCGTAGGCCACCGGCACCGCGTTAGAGAACAGCACATAGCCCACGTAACTATCGAAAGTGGTGCGCCGCCCCGGCGGCAGCGGAAGTAGGGCGATGCCGAGCCCATCCCCCAGGTCCTGCCATTCGGCGGCGGCCGGATCGCAATAGGTGGCCGTGTCCGTTTCGCGCAGATGGGCGATGAGCACCCCGCGCGCCGCGTATACCAGGGCGACCTTTTCATTCGCGCGCAACCTTCGCGGGGACGGAAGCGCGGTGCGGATGATACGCTGTGGGTCGATGGCATGGCGTGCAGCGGGATCGTAGGGATGCAGGTCGGTGACCAGCCCTCTGCAATAGGTGCGGGTAAGGAAGGCGGCAGGTTCCTTCATCGAAAGCACCGGGGAGAGGCGCTCCCACAGCACGTTCCTTACGGCGGGTGATGCGGCGGCTTGGTCCAGCGCACGGACCAACCAGCCAAGCATACGTTCTGGATCCCCACCGCACGCATCGCGCATGCGTTCATACACGGTGTAGCCCGCATCCTCCATCGCCTCGCTCTCCGCCGGGAGCGCGCAGGCAAGAAGCACACCGCGCATCCGATCATCGTCGCCGGTGAAGGGTTCGATCGTGATGCCGGCGGGCACCACGTCGGTAAGCCAACGGCAAAGGTCCATACCGAACCCTGCACAAAGCGGCGTGCGGGCGATGCCCGAGTTCATCAGCTGCTCCCGCATCCGGCCGACCGGCTTCGAGCGGACCGCGAGAAGGGTGGTGATGCGGTCAAGCTCCGTTGCGGCGAGCGCGTGCGCCTCCGCGTCGGGTGGGAAGGCACAGAGGAAGAGCAATAGATCATGGTACTCCGCGAACGCCCTGGCGGAACCAGGTGATCCGGCGCGCACGGCGCGCCATCGTTCATGGGGCGCGGCGTGGTCCGCGCCGCCCTGCACGAAGCGCTTGCGCAGAAGGACGATATCCCTGGTGGTGAACTTTCGCGGTCCGGGCACGGTGACCAAGTAAGCGAAGATCGGATCGGCGCGAAAGTGCGCGGCTTTGATCCTTGGAGCGTACTTTGGGAACCCATGTCCAAGAACATTTCCTCCCTGTCCGGCCGTGATGACAAGGAGCTGAACGATCCGCTCTGGGAGCGTTTGCAGGATGCCGCCGCTGCCACCGGCACACCGGATGACAAAGCCCTCACCGCCATCGCGGACGACTTCCTCGTGGGCGAAGCGATCACCTACGGAACGAGTTCGTTCTACGACTTCCTGAAAAAGGAGAACCGTGGCATCAAGGCCTACGTGTGCAATGGCAGCGCCTGCCTGGTGGCGGGTACGCAGGACCACGTACACCATACGCTCAAGACGCACTTCAAGGCGGAGGAGATCGGGCACATGTGCTGCCTGGGCCGTTGCCATGAGAACGCGGCTTTCAACGTGGGTGGCTTGAACTACAGCGGGAAGGCCATCGATCGCGTCGACGATATCCTGGGCGGCAAGAAGAAGGACGGGATGGACGCGCATTATGTCGGCACGTCGATGTCCGATCCGATCCTCACCGCGCCGATGCCGCCGCTGGAGGAATTTTACGCGCTGTGGGAACAGGTGCTGAAAGGCAGCAGTTCGGACGTGCTGAACGAGATCAAGACGGCGGCCATCCGCGGACGTGGCGGCGCGGGCTTCCCTGGGCTTCGTTGCAAGCCTGCAAGGATGCCGCCGATACCTCCGGCAATGGCACGCCGCGCAAGTACATCGTGTGCAATGCGGATGAAGGCGATCCCGGTGCGTTCAGCGATCGCTACTTGCTCGAGCAACGGCCGCACCTCGTGCTACTGGGCATGATGCTCGCGGGCTATTGCGTCGGCGCCGATACCGGGGTGCTATACATCCGGGCGGAGTATCCGGAGGCGGTGGATATCGTGAAGAAGGCAGTGGCGGAAATCGAAGCCAAGGGATGGATCGGCGCGAACATCAAGGGCAGCGGTTGGAACTACCGCTTCAAGGTGATCAAGGCGGCAGGTGCTTATGTATGTGGTGAGGAGACCGCCCTCTTGAACAGTATAGAAGGTAAACGGGGCGAGGTGCGCACGCGCCCGCCCTATCCAGCGCAGCAAGGTCTCTTCAACCGGCCTACGGTGGTGAACAATGTGGAGACATTGGCCTGCGTGCCCTGGGTGGTGAAGCACGGCGGTGCGGCCTTCACGAAGTTGGGCACCGAGAAGAGCAACGGATCGAAACTGGTCTGCCTGGACAGCGGCTTCAAGCGGCCGGGGCTCTATGAAGTGGAATGTGGTACCCCGCTCGCGCGCGTGATCGATGAATTGGGGCAGGGTTTCGCACGGCCCACCAAGGCCTTGCATATCGGCGGTCCGTTGGGCGGCATCGTGCCGCTGGACAAGATGAACGCGCTGGGCATCGACTTCGAGAGCTTCCAGAAGAGCGGCTTCCTCCTGGGCCATGCCAGCGTGCTATCCATCCCGGCCGACTTCCCCATGATGAAGTACCTGGAGCACCTCTTCGAGTTCACCTCCCTGGAGAGCTGTGGCAAGTGCTTCCCCTGCCGCATCGGCAGCACGCGCGGCAAGGAGATGATACATGGGGCGCTGGAAGGCGGCCGGAAGATCGATAGGGCCTTGTTCAACGACCTGATCGAGACCATGGAGATCGGTTCGTTGTGCGCCCTCGGGGGCGGCCTGCCACTGGGGGTGCGCAATGCTCTGCAATACTTCCGCACGGAGCTGGACCCGCACTTCGCCTGAGCCCCTCCCTGAAGAATATTCGGCCGGTATAGTGCCCATTGCATGGATCCACCGTAGATTTGCCGCTCAAATCCCCGTCCCTATTGGCCGGGGAACACAAACAAAAGTCAGTACAATGGCAAGTGGTAAAGTAAAGTTCTTCAACTCCGAGAAAGGGTTCGGTTTCATCACCCCCGATCAAGGTGGCAAAGACGTGTTCGTACACAAGACCGGTACCCGGGAGAACCTTTTCGAAGGTGATTCGGTGAACTACGAAGTCGAAGAGACCCCCAAAGGCCTCAACGCGGTGAACGTGACGAAGGCCTAAGGATCCCCATAGATCCAATACGTGCAACGCCGGGCCCCAGGGTCCGGCGTTGTTCGTTCCGGTAGGTCTCCTTCGGAGCACGCACACCCTTCCTACTTTTAACACGGGTTAACATCGGGGCGCCATCCGCCCGGATAGTTTGGTCATTACAATACCGAACCAACAACACCTCCACCCATGCGCACACTTCCCACCCTGCTCGGCCTGGCCCTTTGCGTAACCGTCACCGCAGCACCCTGCGATCCCGTGAAGGGCACCGGCGAAGTGGTGAAGCGGACCATCACCGTCGACGCGATCCACGGGATCAAGGTGATGGGGTCCATGGATGTGATCCTCACCCAGGCGGCAACGCAATCGATCGAGATCGAGGCGCAGGCGAATATCGCCGAACTAGTGAGCACGACAGTGCGCAACGGCATCTGGTACCTAGACACCGAGAAGAGCTACAGCACGACCAAGGACTTCATCGTGCGCATCAGCGTGCCGAACATCGACCTCGTACACATCGATGGTTCGGGCGACGTGAAGGCGATGAGCCGTTTCGCCGGGAACGATGTGGACCTCGCGATCGCGGGGAGCGGCGACATGACCATGGAGTACGCCGCGAAGAACATCGAAGCGTCGATCAGCGGTTCGGGCACGATCCGTGTGAGCGGTGAATGCGCGGCTTTGAAAGCGGCCATCGCGGGCAGCGGGGATGTGATCGCCACCAAGCTCAATGCGGCCAAAGCGGATGTGGCGATCGCGGGTAGCGGGGACATCAGCCTCACGGCGCAAGAGAGTTTGCATGCCTCCATCGCGGGCAGCGGCAACGTTACCTACAGGGGCAAACCGACCGCCATACACAAAGACATCGCGGGCTCCGGGGAAGTGCGCACGATGGAAAGCATGGCCTACTAGGAGGCGGTCGCCGGTTCGGGCGGCGCGTTCGGTTTCTTCACACGGCGAAAGCTGTAGGCATGGCAGATGTGCCGACGGGCGAATCGCAGGCTCGCATCGTTGTTCACGAACTTGTTGTACACGTTCTGCGGCACCCCGAAGTACTCGTACACGCTCCCATCATGGAAGGTGAGGTGTACCGTTTGCGCGCGGTAGTGGAACTCGGTGATGGTGCTGGAGCCGATCGTGCGCTCGTATTCCTCCCGCTGTTGCAGGTGGGTTTCTGGTGAGATGCTCACCAGGAAATGATAGGCGTCGATGATCTGTTTGCTCGTGATCTCCGCCTGTTGTTTGAGGGCTTCGTCGTTCTGGAAACGATCGGGGTGATGGGTCTTCATCAAGCCCTTGTACAAGAGCGCGAGCTCCTTCAGGTCGGTGCGTACGGTCGCTCCGAGCAGGCGTCGGCTGTCGAGTATCTTCTTCATGCGAGGGAGGTGATCATCGTCGGGCGCACCGGCGGTTCGTGGGCGCGAAGGTCGTTGCTTTCGGCACGCGGGCGCCGCGATGGAACAGTAAGGAACGCGAAGGGGCCCCGAGATCCGGGGCCCCTCCAGCGTTATCCCTTAACGCTCTGTACGAACTACTTCTTCTTCTTCGCGGCCTTCTTCGCTGCCTTCTTCGGCGCTGCTTTCTTGGTCGCTTTCTTCGTTGCTTTCTTTGCTGCCTTCTTAGCCATGGTGAAAGGTTTGATCCAAACGTACGGTCTTGATCGATACCCGAGGAAGGTATCGCACAACGAAGTACGAACCACCGATCGTTGATGACGCGATCGAACATGTGCGATCATCGATCCAACGAAAGGGGGTCAAGAGCAGCGATCCACTTGTTGCGTCGCAACGTGTGTGGTTCGATGCACCATGCCTACTTTGCAGAGCATTGCACCAGTGCTCGTTCGTATGAAGAAGGTCATCCTCGTTCTCTCGCTCATCGTCGCCGTGTTCGTCGCGTGCGTCAAGGATGATGCGGACCCACCCGCTCCCACCGATCCCCCGGGCGGCGGTTCACCCGTTGTGTTCGATCCGGCCCAAGTGCCGTATCCGCAACTGTCCACGTACCACTTCTTCGAAGGTGCGCTTTCGGACCTCGCGCCTTCGGAAGGTGTGCTTCCTTATATGGTGATCACTCCCCTTTTCTCGGACTACGCGCACAAGAGCCGCTTCGTTTGGATGATGCCTGGCTCGGCCGCGAGCTATGACGGCGATCACCGCGCGCTCGCGTTCGAGGACGGCGCGGTGCTGATCAAGAACTTCTACTACGATAATGTGCAGCCGGCTGGAACACGACGCATCATCGAGACGCGCATGCTCTATAAGAAGGATGGGGCATGGCACTTCGCGAACTATGTATGGAACGACCAACAAACCGACGCCTACCTCGACCTGGATGGATCCTATACACCGGTGACATGGATGGATGAGAACAACGTGCTTCGCGCGGTGAACTACCGGATCCCTTCCGGCGCGGAGTGCTTCACCTGCCATAAGATCGACAACCTGGCTTCACCCATCGGCCCCAAGCCGCAGAACATGAAAATGGACTTCGCCTATGCCGATGGCACCATGGACCAGCTGGCCAAGTGGGAGCAGACAGGATACCTCGCGCCGGGTACTCCATCGACCGTGAACAGCACCGTGCGCTGGGATGATGCCAACGAGGACCTCACCATGCGTGTGCGTGCCTATGTGGACATGAACTGTGCGCACTGCCACGCCGAAGGCCATCATTGCGACTACCGCCCCATGCGGTTCGCTTGGAGCGAAACGACCGACCCCGTGAACCTGGGGGTGTGCGTAGAGCCGGACGAGGTCTTGTTGCCGATCCTCACCCACATCGTAGCACGAGGCAACACCGAGAAGTCGACCCTCTTCTATCGGATCGCCGCGACGGAAGAATCGGTGCGCATGCCCTTGCTCGGACGTACGCTCGTCCATGAGGAAGGCGTGCAACTCTTCGAAGAATGGATCAACTCGCTCACGCCTCCCTGCAATTAAGAACAGATCCCCATCCTCCTATGGAAAAGACCCTTACCCTTCTCCTCGCGCTGTCCGCACTGCCCACCCTCGCACAGGACCAATGCGCCACAGCCCTGCCCATCACGGCGGGCCTGTTCACCGTATCCGCTGTGGATGGAACGGACGTACCATTCCCCTTCTGTGCACAGAACGGGGCCGGCGCCACGGCTGCGGAGTGGTACACGTACACGCCCATGCAGGACCTTTCGATCACCATCACCACGGACCTGGCCGCCAACGTCGGGGACGACACGCGCTTCCATGTATATACAGGTGGATGCGCCGGGCTCGTGTGCGCCGCAGGTGATGACGATTCCGGTGCTGGCAACCTTTCGGCGGCCACCTTCAATGTCTTGCAAGGCGTCATCTATCTGATCGCTTTCGACAACCGCTGGAGCTCCACCGGTTTCGACTTCCAAGTGATCGAGCAACCCCCGGTGTTCCTGCCGGTGAGCTTCCATCAAGAGAGCATCGGGCTGCTGGGCTATGCGAACTGTGTGGTGGACATGGACCACGACAACCTCGATGATGTGGTCGGGGTGGGCAGAACGCTCATCAACATCAACTACCAACAGGCCCTGGGCGGCTTCGTAACGAGCGACATCACCACTGACAGTGCGGATTTCATCCCTACTTGGAGCCTTTGCGCGGGCGACCTGGACGGTAACGGCGCGAACGATCTGCTCTACGCCGGTAGCAGCGGTGTCACCTTCATGCTGAGCAACTCCGACGCTACGGCGTTCACTGAAGTATCCGGACCCGAGTACGTGTTCTGCCAACGCAGCAACATGGTGGACATCAACAACGATGGACACCTGGACGCCTTTGTGTGCCATGACGTGGACCCCAATGTGTACTATGTGAACGATGGCAACGGCAACCTGAACTTCGTTCAAGGAGGATTGGGGGACGTATCCACGGGCGGTAATTACGGTTCCATCTGGATCGACTACGACAACGACCACGATATCGACCTCTTCATCGCCAAGTGCCGGGGCGGCACGAACAACCCTGCGGCGGTGGATGAACTGCATCGTAACAACGGCGATGGCACTTATACCGAAGTGGCCAGCTCGATGAACCTGGCGGACTACCACCAGAGCTGGTCGGCGGCTTGGGCGGACTACGACAACGACGGCGATCTGGACATCCTGATCGGCGCCAGTTCGTTCACGAACGGGGGCCACAAGTTGATGCGCAATGACGGCAGCACGTTCACCAACATCACACCAGGATCCGGCTTCGACACCTTCACCGGGACCACGAACGAGTGGACCACGCACGACTTCAACAACGATGGGTACGCCGACGTGTTGGGTGGTGGGGACATGATGATGAACAACGGCGACCTGACCTTCACCCAGGTGAACGTGGACCCCGGCAACGGCCCCATCGGCGACCTGAACAACGATGGCTTCCTGGACGTGCTGAACGGGACCACCATGCACCTGAACGATGGGAACGACAACAACTGGCTGCGGGTACACACCGTGGGTACCGTGAGCAATAAGAACGGCATCGGAGCGCGAGTGGAAGTGACCAGCGCATTGGGTACCCAGATCCGCGACATCAAGAGCGGCGATGGCTTCCGGCACATGAGCAGCTTGATGGCGCATTTCGGGCTGGGCACCGATACCCACGTGGACCAAGTGACCGTGTACTGGCCCTCCGGCCTCGTCAACGTGGTGCAGACCCCGGCGATAAACGAGGTGCTCACCGTGGAAGAGAGTATCTCCACGGCCCTTCCGCGGCCGACCGAGCCGCCCGGTATCACCTTGTTCCCGAACCCGGCCGGGGATGAATTGTTCCTTCAGGGCAACTTTGATCCGTACGGATCGGTCTTCAGTGTGCTGGACATCGCCGGAAAGCGCGTACTTGGTGGCACATTGATGAACGCCCCCCTGGATGTCTCCGCGCTGAGCCCCGGCACCTACATGGTCCGTATTGATAGTCCGATCGGCACCATCGAGCGTCGCTTCGCCAAAGCGGAATAGCCTTTACCCACCCACTTTCTCCGAACACCCCCTACCCGACCATGAAACACGCTACGCTTCTATTGTTCACTTGCCTGGGCGCATTGTCCGCAGCAGCCCAGAACACCTGCGCCACAGCGCTGCCCATCACGGTCGGCACCTTCGCGGTGACGGGCGTGAACGGGACGCAGGTGCCCCTCCCCATCTGTGCGCCGAACGGCACGGGGGCCACAGCGGGTGAGTGGTACAGCTATACCGCGGGCGCGGACCTCAACGTTACCGTGACCACCAGCCTGCCGGCGAACACCGGGTTGGACACCCGTTTCCATGTATACACCGGTGGCTGCGCCGCTCTGGCCTGTGTCGCGGGCGACGATGACTCCGGAAGTGGCAACCTTTCCACGGCGAGCTTCAATGTCACCGCAGGCACCACCTATCTCATCGCTTTTGACAATCGCTGGAGTTCGGCGGCTTTCACCTTTCAGGTATCGGAGACCGTTCCCGTGCAGGACCCGGTGACCTTCCTGCCGCAAGCGCTGCCTACCAGTGGCACCACCATGTGCGTGGTGGACATGAACGGCGACCATCTTGACGATGTGGTCTCCACCTCCACCAGCCTGATCCATATCCTGCAACAGCAGGCGTTGGGCGGCTTCGTACCTCAGAGCATCACCACCACCCCGGCGGACAACACGGCTTCCTGGAGCCTGGCCGCAGGTGATTTCGACAACAACGGCTTCAACGACCTTCTGTACGGCGGCGGCGGCGGCGTCACCTTCATGAAAGCGAATGCGGACGGCACGGCGTTCACGGAGGTCTCCTATCCGCAATATGTCTTCAGCCAGCGCTCCAACTTCGTGGACATCAACAACGATGGCAACCTGGACGGCTTTGTCTGCCATGACGTGGACGCCAACGTGTACTACTTGAACGACGGCACCGGGAACCTGGTGTACAACCAAGGCGGCTTCGGCCCTACCTGTGGCAACTACGGTTCCATCTGGGTGGATTTTGACGGGGATGGTGACCAGGACCTGTTCGTGGCCAAGTGCGGATGTGACCCGGTGGACATCCTGTACCAGAACAACGGCAATGGCACCTTCACGAACATCGCACCCGCGCTGGGGTTCGCGGACAGTCATCAGAGCTGGTCCTCCGCTTGGGGCGATTATGACAACGACGGCGACATGGATGTGCTGGTGGGATCCAGCAGCAGCAACGTGCATAAGCTGATGCGCAACGACGCGGGCACTTTCGTGAACGTGACCATCGGATCCGGCTTCGATCTGCTGGGCGGGCAGAGCATCGAATGGACCACGCACGACTTCAACAACGACGGTTGGCTGGACATCTTGGGGGGTGGCGCATTGATGCTCGGCAACGGCGATCTCACCTTTCAGCAGGTCACCATCACACCTACCAATGGGCCCATCGGCGATCTGAACAACGATGGCTTCCTGGACATCATGAACTCCGCCACGGCCTATATGAACGATGGCAACGACAACCACTACCTCAAGGTGTTCACTGTGGGAGCGGTTAGCAACATGAACGGGATCGGGGCCGAGGTGGAAGTGACCAGCGCGCTGGGCACGCAGATCCGCCAGGTGCGCAGCGGCGATGGGTTCCGCTATATGAGCAGTTTGACGGCCCACTTCGGCATCCGCACGGACACCCAGGTGGACCAGGTGATCGTGCGCTGGCCTTCAGGCATCGTGGACATCATCGACAACCCGGCCATCGATGGCATCCTGGTGGTGGAGGAAGGTCTTTCCACCGGCGTGGCGGAAGCATCCGGCACCAACGAACTCACCCTCCATCCGGTCCCGGCGACCGACCTGTTGTACGTAACGACGACAACGGGCGTGGGCAACGCACCGGTGCGCGTTTTGGATGCCACCGGCAAGCAAGTCCTTCTGCGTTCCTTGGTGAACGGCCAGTTGGACGTGAGCGACCTGAAGAGCGGGGTCTACCTGTTGGAATTGACGAGCCAAGGCGGATCGCTGCGGCGCGCCTTCACCAAGGAGTAGCGGCGCAACCCCTTCCACCTTCACCGAACGTATGAAGAAGAGCCTCTTGTCGTTGGCAAGCGCCGTTGCCCTGTACGTGCATGGCCAAGACCAATGTGCCACGGCACTACCGGTCGGGACCGGAACCTACGTGGTGACGGTGATCGATGGCACCCAGGCCCCGTTCCCCATTTGCGACGGTAGTGGTGTGAACGCGACCATGGGGGAATGGTATACCTATACCCCATCGCAGGATACCGCGCTCACAGTAAGCACGGACCTGCCGGTGAACGCTGGCCGGGACACGCGCGTGCATATCTACAGTGATGGTTGTGCGAACCTGACATGCGCGGGCGGCGATGATGATTCGGGATCCGGCTTTCTCTCCGTGGCCACGGTGAACGTGACGGCGGGTGTTACCTACCACATCGCGTTCGATGACCGATGGGAGTCCGATGGTTTCAGCTTCCAGCTTGCGGTAGGTCCTCCACTGGTGGGCCCCTCCGGCTTCACCCCGCAGCCCATCACCACTGTGGGCTATGCCAACTGCGTAGTGGACATGAACGGGGACTTTCTGGACGATGTGGTATCCACTACCGAGACGGTCATCAACATCAACCACCAACAGTCGGGCGGCGGGTTCGTTCCAGTGAACATAACCACCACCCAGGCGGACAATGATGCATCCTGGAGCATTGCCGCTGGCGACCTGGACGACAACGGCTACAACGATCTGATGTACGGCGGCGGAAGCGGTGTCACGTTCATGATGGCGAACGCCACAGGGACCGCCTTCACGGAGGTCTCGTTCCCGCAATACGTGTTCTGCCAACGCACGAACATGGTGGACCTCAACAGCGATGGACACCTTGATGCCTTCAGTTGCCACGACGTGGACGCCAACGTGTACTACACCAACGACGGCACAGGCACCCTCACCTACCATCAGGGAGGATTGGGAGAGACCTGCGGCAACTATGGTTCGCTCTGGACCGACTATGACAATGATGGCGATCCGGATCTCTTCGTAGCCAAGTGCGGATGCGACGAAGTGGACATACTTTACCGCAACAACGGCGATGGCACTTTCACGGACATCGCACCCGCCCTGGGGTTGAACGACGGCCAGCAGAGCTGGAGCTCCGCATGGGGTGACTATGACAACGATGGGGACATGGACGTGATGGTGGGCACCAGCACCGGCGACTATCACAAGCTGATGCGCAACGACCTCGGGTCGTTCGTCAATATCACCCCGGGATCGGGCTTCGACACGTACACCGGATCCAGCATTGAGTTCACCACGCACGACTTCGACAACGATGGCTGGCTGGACATCCTCGGCGGCGGCTCGCTCATGCGGAACAATGGCGACCTGACCTTCGCTCCGGTGCTGATCCAGCCGGGCAATGGTCCCATCGGCGACCTGAACAATGATGGCTTCCTGGACATCGTCAACGGTTCGACCGTGTACATGAACAACGGCAATGACAACCACTACCTCAAGGTGAACACCATCGGAACGGTGGGCAATCGGAACGGGATCGGCGCCCGTGTGGAAGTGGTGAGCGCTTTGGGCACGCAGATCCGCGAGGTGCGCAGCGGCGATGGGTTCTCTTACATGAGCAGCCTTACCGCGCACTTTGGCCTGGGTGCCGATACCGCCGTGACGCAGGTAGCCGTTCACTGGCCCTCGGGCTTGGTGGACGTGATCCCTGCTCCGACCATCGACGACACCTTGAACATCATCGAAGGCTCTACGACGATAGGGATGGCGGAGATCGGTGCCCACGACCTTTCCATCCACCCGAACCCGGTGCAGGACATGCTGTATGTCCATTCCATGAGCGCGTCCTCCAATTCGCGCGTCGCCATACTGGACGCAGCGGGCAAGCAGGTGATCTCCACCACGCTACGCAACGACCAGGTCGACGTGTCCTCGCTACCGAACGGTACGTACATCCTGGAGATCACCTCCAAAGAAGGACCGCTACGCGCAAAATTCACCAAACGCTAGGGACCAGAAACTCGCGCGAAGCCCCCTGACCCGTCCCGGGGCTTCGGCGTTCATGGCGAAGGCGTCCTTGCATGCGCATGCGGTCTGAGTTGGACATACGCGCGGCACCGTCCGGCCCTGTGCACTACGGTGCTGCACGGCGATGGACCGTTCCCCGGTCTTTGCGTTCCGGATCAGGAACGGTCGAAGAACTTGGCGGGGAAACGCAGCCTTATGACGCGACCCAACACCCCCCGTTGTTGCCTTGTACTTCTCGCTCTCAGCCTCTGTGTTGTTTACCGTGGGCCCATGCGATCGCAGACCCGCACGAGGAATGAGCTGGCCACGCCCATGCGTGTGCCCTATCCCTATCGCACCATTGCTGATGTTCTGTTCAGGGCCCGCCCACAGGATACTCCGGTCACCCGGTGCCATACCTAGACCGCTGTTCGGTCACGGTCGGCACTAGGTCCGCGCCATGCGCTCTTCGACCTGATCGGCCAGTGCCTGGCAGCAGAACTTCACCTTGCGCACCTTCACCGAGGACTGGAAGATCGCGGAGATCTCGATGGTCGGTTGTGCGTCCGGATGCTCCGCGCAGGCGAAGGGTCCTGCCCTTTCGTATCGATCGGCGATCGTCCTGGCGTTCTCGTTGGTGCGTTGGATCGCTTCCAGGAAGTCCGGGTTCACGGCGCGGTCCATACCGATCAGTTTCAACTTGATGGTCACCATGGGAGAGGATGTCGTGGGGGCCGCAGGGAGCAGGGGTACATAGGTACTGCGTGTTATCGAAGGCGCATCGTTCAGAAGGGAACAATTCGGCATACGAGGGAGCCCAAGAGGGATCCAAAAAATACGCATCCTGTCCTGCAAGCACCCGGAACAAGACGGTGAAAGCCGTGAAAGTTGCCGCTGATGCCTTAGCCGGACCCGGACGTGAAGGATCTCCAGTACATGCTATTCCGCTACCTCCTTCCCATCCGGGTCGATGAAGAACTCGCGACCGTTAAGCATCACGCGCGCCTTGCCCTTGTCGAATATCTCCGCGTATTCGTACTGCACGGGTATCACTTCATGCGCGTGCTCATCAATGAACCCGAACCTGTCTCCTGTTCCCACGCGGATACGCTTCACTTCCGGATCGTAGTAACCCACCTCATCGTATACCAGTGGGGTCAATTCCTTCCCGTTAAGGTCTACGAAGCCACTCCAGTACGCATCGCCCTTGATGCGCGTGACCTGCCAACACCACGGGCTCTGCGGGCTCACCTGGTCGTAGTTCATCCCCGCCACGGTCTTGCCCGTGGTGTCGATGATGCGGTACTGATCGCCTTCCTTCACCATCGCGCGGTCGTGGTGGAAGGTCTCGGCGAAGTCGTAGGTAGCATCGAAGAGCGGGTTGCCGTCCGCATCGATGTAGAACCAGCGGTCATCCACCTGCACCATCGCACGGCCGCAGCGGAATGGTTCCGCGTACTGGTAGCCTTTCGTAGTGGTGAACAAGTTCGTGTCGACCGGCCCGTTGCCCAGATCCACGAAGAGGTGCTCGCGACCGTTCCGCACCAGGGCGGTGGGGCCCGTGATATCGTCGATGAGGATGCTGGTCAGTGGCGGAATGATCTCTACACCCTTCGCGTCTATGATGCCTTCGGCGTGCGTCTCGCCTTCCCCGGATGCCACTTTCGCGAAGCCAAGTTCGTTGGCAGGTTCCACCTTGGTGTAGCACTTCATATGCGGTGTGTCAACGGGAAGGGATCCCTACGGCCGAGCGGACGGGAAGCTCCAACGCTTCCATGGTCCACGCATGCTACCAAGGAGCATAGCACAAGACCATATGCCATGGATAACGATGTGCGGCGCGTTAGCAACAGGCGGAGGTCCGGTGGTTGGTCCACGAACCTACGGAGGACCGTTCAACCCAGCGGGTCAGGGATAGTGATGACCCGCTGCACCGGGAACGTCTTATGCGGCTCCGAGGCTTTCGGCGCTACCACGAATGCATGCACGATGTGCGTGAAGCGTTTCCGCTGACGGTCATAGTACAGGTCGGGCTTCAGGCTGCCGACGAGCTTGTCTACTGCAGGCACGTCCATGGGCACCACCCAGCTAGGCGGTGTGTCCCTGTCAGGTGCGTGCTCCAGCATCGACTCCGCGCGCTCACGCAATGAGTCGCGCTGGAACATGTACACCTTGATGATGGCTTCTTCGATGCCTTCCATGGCGGTGAGCGTTCAGTGCGGTGTGCCGTTGGGCTGCGGTGGTTTGGCCGCTCGCTCCCGGAAGTATGCGTTCTTCATCGAGTCCATCTTCGCCATCATCTGCTGCATCCAGCGGTCGTTCATCTCAATGGGCTTGCGGAAGAAGACGTCATGGAAGAAGTCGGGATACAACAGTGTATCCCGGAAGAACAGGTCGTTGAAACCGGGATCGTTCATCAGGGGGAAGCGCCGGTTGAATCGCGGTTCGAAATCCCGGAAGAGGCTGTCCATCATCGCGGGATCCGCGCTGTGGCTGGAGTAGAACGAGGAGTAGGTGGAATCGTAGGTGATCAAATTGCCGTTCGCGTCGTACTCCTTGTTCACGCGCACTTCGGTCTTCGGTGTACCGATGCGAGCTGCGAGTGTGTCCGCTTCCGCAGGACTTTCCTGGTGCTGCTGTGCCTGTCCGTTGCACGCGGACAGTGTCATGGTCACAACGGCCAACGCATGCACCAGTGGGGTCGTTCCAATGGGTCTCATGGGTCGACGGTATTTCAGGTTGAACACGGAAGACGGGAAGGCCGCTCATTGCTGGCGGCCTTCCCACTTCTCCCTTGGTCACTCAGTGGATGCTGATCGTGCGCGTCTTCGGCTTGGCCTCTTCCGATTTCGGAATGGTCACCTGCAGCACGCCGTTCACGTAGTCGGCCTTGATGGCATCGGCCTTCACGCTCTGCGGCATCACGAAGCTGCGCTCGAAGGCCGTGCGGCTGAACTCCCGGCGCGTCCAGCGGGTCTCTTCGTTCTGCTCATCCTCCGTGTGCTCCCCACGGATGGTGAGCGTGTCGTCCACCATCTCGATCTTCAGGTCCTTCTTGTCGAAGCCCGGGGCCTGCATTTCCAACCGGAACTCCTCAGGGCCTTCCACGATGTTCACGCGAGGGCTGTGGTCCATGAGCCCATCGCTTCCGAAAAGGCGGGCGATGTTGGGGCCGAAGACCTCGCTGGCCAGGCGGTCCACCGGGGAAGCTGTGCTCACCGGCGCACTCTTGTACTTCACAAGTGTCATTGTTTTGGGTTTTACCCCGGCCACGTGGTCGGGGGCGCATCACTATTTTCAAACGCGATACCACGGCCCGGACGCTGACATTTTGTATGTGACATTGAACAATTTTCAGGAACCGAATGGGCGTTCCTCTGTCGCTCTATCACGGCCACCGAAAAACTGACAGTTCGCCTCCCGTTGGTAGTCGCGACATGGCCCGGAAGCCGCACGAACAGGTCGTTCAGTGCACTTTCTTCTGCTACAGGAATCGATCGCTCAAGTCGATCAGGAACTCCGCCCGCTTCTTGTGGTCCTTCTTCACGCTCAGCTCGGTGAGAGCAGGCAGGTGATGCATGGCGAACTCCAGCGAATGAGCCATTTCCACCAGCGTGGTGGCGAACGAATGCGGCGATCTCATACGTGGCGCGCAGGCCTTCAACGAGCCATTGGTCATTCTTTCCGGGAAGTGAAGCGATCCGATCGCGATCGGATCATCGGCCTCATTCTCGGGATGGGAATGTCATGGTCGTTCGGGCAGCACCAACAGCGGCATCGTGATGTGCAGGGCCATGCGTGCGGCCTTGCTGCTATGGAATAATCCTTCCCAGAAACCCTTCTGCCGGTGTATAACGGCCACCAGTTGGATGCGTCCTTGTTTCGCCAAGTCGTTTATTTCCTTGGCCACTTCGTCCCCTTGCACCGTAACGAACGAATGTCGGATGCCAACGAGCAGTTCGGCGACCTGCTTCCGGTCTGCGCGCTTGTCGAAGGCCACGCTATTGTCTCGCACATGCGCTAAGACGACCTCCGCGTTGGTGCGTTTCGCCAGGTCGATCAATGGCTTGAGGGTGAAGCGATCCAGCTTGCCGCCATCGTAGGCGAGCATGATACGTGTGACCGGTGTAGGCACCCACTGCGAGGGCACAGTGATCACCGGGGCGCTCCTACCCATCACAACAGCCTTGGTATTGCTTCCTACCAAGCCGTAGTTGCCGGCGCCTTGCGTGCCCATCACGATCATGTCGGCACCCTTCTCGCGATCCAGATCATTCAGCAGGTCCACCAACAGAAAGTGCGATGCCTTCTTTGCGATCACCGCCTTGCCCACGTACTGGCGGCAACGACGCTCGAAGCGCCGCAAGCCGTTCACCGCTTCGCGCTGCGTGGAGTTGCCGATCCGGGGCAACAGGGCATTGTCGAACATGGGCTTCAGATAGGTATGCACCAAGGTGTACTTGGTATTCGCTGTGCCGAAGATGTCGAAGGCGAAGGTGGCCGCTTTGAAAGAGGTCTCGCTGAAGTCGGTGGGGAGGAGGATCCTGGTCATGTGCCAGTGGTTCAGGGCTTGGTCCGAGTATGATAAAAGAAAACACCTCGGATCGGTTCGGGACTGATGAAAGTCAGTTCGGATAGGTGTCGGATCATGTGGTCTTGTGTTGCAGCACCAGCAACGGCAGATCCGCCTCCAGCGCCAACTCCTTGGCCACGCTAGGGTTGAAGAGCCGCGCGAAGAAGCCGACGTGACGGTGCAGGATGGCGATCATGTCGGCCTTCCGTTTGCGTGCCGTGCGTTCCAACCCATCCACCACATCGTGGCCATAGCCCTCCACGAAGCTGTGATCCACACCCTTCAGCAACTGCTTGTACAAGACCTCGCTCCGGTCCGGTTTGGTGGTGGGCGTTTCCATGGCAATATGCGTCACCTGCACTTCGGCTTGATGTTGCAAGGCCATCGTTCGCAACAAGGCCAAGTCTTCTGGCAGCACCTCGTGGTGATCGGCCGCGAGCAGAATACGGTTCAGCGGGCGCAGGCGCGCCTGATCAGGTACGGCCACCACCGGTACTGGGCAGTCATGGATCACGGCGGTGGTATTGCTGCCGAATAGCGCGGAGCCCGTCTCTCCGCGCTTGCCCATCACCACCGCAGCGGCACCATCCTCTTTCACAAAATCGTTCACTACCGTTGACAGGAACCCGAACAACACCTCCTGTTCCACGTGGTCGGCGCCGGTGCTTTCCGCGAATCGTTTCGCCGCCAGCGCCAGTCCCTCCTGTGATGCCTTCAGCAGCTCAGGACCCATGCTGTAGCCCATGCCCCCCGCATAGCCCGCGTCGTAATGGGCGTGCATGAGGATGTAGGTGGCTTCGCGCTTCCCGAAGAGTTGCACCGCATAGCTGGCGGCGCACAGGGCGTTGCTGCTGAAATCGGTGGGGATGAGGATGCGGAGCATGGCGAATGGTTGTAGGGGCAAGGTAGCTTCGGCAGTAGCGGCGAAATAGTGTCACGGATTGCAGTTGTTGCAGTGCGTAGGTTCCTCCGTCGCTTTGCCATCGGGTCTGACCGAGTCGGCGTAATGACCGCATGTGCGACACGTACGTCGGTACTCCCGCACACTATGTGTGGGCCAGCCGCACAGGTCGCATGGCAGTCCGGTGATCGCGTCGGTGATGCGGAACCATACATCGCCGCATGTGGGACATAGTGTGGAGATCTCCCTTGCGAATCGTTCAGCGGTATCAGCGATCACCCGCATGCGCGTGGGATTCGCCATGGCGCGCAAATCCGTTTCCACCCAGCACGAACCGCGTTGTTCCAGCAGTCCCTCCACAGCATTGCGGAATGCGTCTTTGTCTTGGAGGCCCTTGAACAGTGCATCCCCTTGCTTCCACTTCTCTAGGGGTCGCACGACCAGGTGATGCGATGGGAACTTCATCCGCTGGGCGAACGCATTCGCCTGCGTCCAATCGGTGCATGCCTCACCATCGAAGACCGTCTCCAACGAGACATGCCGATGATGGAAGATACGGCCGTCCAGCGCGTCGAACAGTAAAAGGAACTCCTCATCGCAGGATATGAATGGTGCGGGTGGATAGGGTCCGAAGGAGCCTTCGCTGGCGACCACCAGATCCAAGCCGCTCACCTCCGCACCATGCCGGGCTTTGGCTTCGCACGCTGCCAGCGGGTCCAGGGTACGCTGTACTTCGCCGCTGAAGGCACCGAACCGATCCGTGTCCATGTCGGCGATGGCTGAATAACCGCTCAGGCCGAGTGCCTGCTTGAGCAACGGCCCAATGACCTGTTCCTTGGCGTGGATGGTCGCCACGCCGAGCTTGCGGCCCGCGAACCGCTCGAGGCCCGAACTGATCGCGTTCATTTCCGGTCCAGGTACCGATCGCTCAAGTCGATGAGGAACTCCGCCAGCTTCTTTCGGTCCTTCTTCACGCTCAGCTCGGTGAGCGCAGGCAGGTGATGCATGGCGAACTCGAGAGAATGGGCCATTTCCACCAGCGTCGTAGCGAACGACCGTGGGCTCTTCATGCGCGGTGAGCACGCTTTCAGTTCCTTGGCCACATGCGCGCACAGGTCCTTGTAGGGTTTGAAGAGCTTGAGCTGGTTGTCCGAGTCCACGTTCTTGTGCAGGAAGGACTTCGAGCCTTCGCGGATCACCAACTGGCGCAACGTGGCCGGATCGAGCTGCGCGACCAAGGCGTCCCTTGGCCAGATCCCGCACAGGGCTTTGATGTCGCCATGCAATCGGGCACGTGGATCCTTCAGCGAACGCCCTTCCTGTTCACAATGCGTTTGCAACCACAACCAGTAGAGCTGGAAGTAGTACTGCAGCAACCTCTGCTTGTTCGCGAAGTAGTGGTAAACGGTGACCTCCGTTGACCCCAAGCTCTCTGCGAGCTTCTTGAAGGTGAAGGACTCCAGGCCCAGCTCGAGCATTAGGCCGAGGCCCTCGGTAAGGATGCGTGCGCCCATGGGGCTGCCGGTATCGCGCAGGCTGAGCGTGGGGTCCGGGATCAGGTGGTAGCGTGTCATTCGGGGTGCAATATAGTATTACTTTGTTTCGTTCGCGTATTACTACATTTGGCCCCAACATGATCCACATCACGTTCCAGACCCGCACCATCGCCGCCGCCGAAAAGCTCGCCGCGTACCTGATGGAACAGCACCTCCTGTTGTTCCCCACCATCGATACGGACCACGAGGAGCTGAAATGGGAGAACGGCCAACTGTACCGCGAAAGCCAGTTGCTGCTGCAAGGCATGACCAAAGGCCTGCTCTATCGCGAGGTGGAGCGCGCCGCCTACGAACTCCTCGGCACCGATCTAGTGCGGCTACATGCTGTGCCGGTAACGCATTTGGACCCGCACGCGCAGAAAACCCTATTGGAACAGACCGCTAAAGTGTGAACCCAAGGAACATGGGAACGTCGAACCTCCGCAACCTGCTCGCTGCCCTTCTGCTCCTCGCCATGCCTGCCGCGCATGCGCAAACGAACAACCGTCTCGACGCCGTGCAATTGATCCAACAAGGCGACGTGCAACTGCGCTTGGGCAACAGTGAACTGGCCCTGCTCCACTACACCAATGCGATCCAGAAGGACATAGCGTTCGCGGACGCCTACATGAAGCGTGCGATGTTGCTGAGCCGACTAGGTCAGAACACCCAAGCACTCGCTGATATGGACCGGGCGCTGGAACTGAACCCGTACAGCGAATACATCTTTGACCGGCGGGCCAAGGTGCGGTTCCTACTGAACGACATCAAGGGTGCGGAAGATGACCTGGCCCGGGCCGTGGCCCTGAAGCCATACGACGATCTTCTGCGCGAGAGCCGTGTGGACGCGCTACTCGCCATGGGGAAGATCGATGCGGCCGTTAGGGAACTGGATTCCCTGCTGTTGATGCACCCGGAGGATGTGCTCCTGATCCTGAAGAAAGGCACGGCACGCCTGCAAATGGATGACGGTCCCGGTGCCCTGGTGATCTTCGATAAGGCGGTTGAGGTCGCACCGCGTTTGGCGATCGTACACGACTTGCGCGGTATAGCGCTGATGCGCCTTCAGCGGTGGAACGATGCGCTTGCGGCCTTGGATAGGGCCGTAGCACTGGACCGCAACTTCGATCTGGCCCTGTACAACCGTGGCCTTGTGCATGCGCACTTGGGGCATCCGGCGCAAGCGCGTGCGGACATGGATGCGGCGCTCGAGCTCGCGCACGACAAGCCGCACATCTTCTTCCAACGCGCCCTTGTCCGCAAGCGCGACGGCGACCTTGCCGGTGCGCGGGACGACTACGACCGTGCGCTGGAACTTGCTCCGGACTACCTCGAAGCGCAATACAACCGGGCCTTCGTCCGCAAGCACTTGGGCGATCATGCCGGTGCCTTGGAAGATGCCGACAACACATTGCGCATGGCCCCGGAAGATCCGGACGCCTGGATCATGAAAGGAAACTTGCATTTGCTGTACGGGGAGTTCAACGATGCCATAGCCTGCTTCGATCGCGCGATCGGCCTCCACCACGACCATGCGAACGCACTCTACAACCGTGGCTTGGCCCACCACATGAACTACCAACCGTTGCAAGGCTGCGAAGACCTACGCCGAAGTGCGGACCTGGGCTCCACGCAAGCGCTGGATGCCATGAAATACTTCTGTGCGTTCTGAACCGACCAGCGCAAGTACACGTTCGATAACGACCAAGAACCACGATGAACACAGGAACCAACGAACGAGCAACCGACCTGACCTATGAGGACCGTTACCGAAGCCTCGGCTATCTGTTCTACAGCATCGCGGCATGCGACAGAAGCATCATCCAGGCGGAGATCGATGCCTTGAAAGAGATGACCGCACGCCACTGGTTGATGGAAGATCGCAGCTATGATGAGCTTGGTATCGAATCAGCCCGGTACATCGACATTGCCTTCGATCACGCGCTGGAACAACGCTTGTCATCAAAAGACGCCTATGCGCGCTTCGTGGAGGACCAGTTGCGTGAACCCCGGCGGTTCGATGGTTGGACCAAGAGCTTGATCCTGCGCACGGCCGTGGAGATCGCCAAGGCCTCCGGTTCGGTGAACCGCGCGGAAGCAATGCGGATCGGTGACCTCCAGAAATTGCTGGGCCTTCACCACGCTTGAGCGCCGCATGCCACCGGAGTTCCCCTTCACCCAGTCTCGACACTCAATGAGCGCCGCACGGACCTTCAGCATACTTGCAGCTATCTGCTGCACACTTGGTTCATTCGGCCAAGTAGCCGATACCACCGCTACACTTCCGGTCTATCGGTCGCTCAAAGAGGCACTTCGCGAGCCAGAGCGCGTTCGCAGCCTCGACCTGAGCGATCAACACATCAGGCTGCTGCCGAAGGAGATCTCCCTGCTCATCAATCTGGAGGAATTGCGCTTGCGCAACGATGACCTGATCGAATTGCCCGAAGAGATCGGCGACTTGAGAAAGCTCCGGATCCTCGACCTCAGCGGCAATCCCATTCGCCACCTACCGGTCCATTTCAAGGACCTGAACATGTTGGATGAACTCTACCTGAGCGGGGACAGCAATTTCGATCTGGAGCAGGACATGAAGACCCTTGCACTGTTGCCTCATTTGCGGATCCTTCACCTGGAGAACGACGGGCTCACGCTGCTGCCGGAGAGCATCGCATCCCTGCATCACTTGGAGGAGTTGTACCTGAACGACAACAAGCTCCGCAAATTCCCGAGCGCAGTGATCCGCATGGAGCACTTAAAGCTGCTGGACCTCCAGCACAATCCCTTGTCCCCGCTTGTTCCGCTGGAATTGCAGCAACGCGGGGTGCTGGTCAGGTTCTGATCGTTGGATCGCCCTCGCACTGGCCACCAGCGAACGAACGCACGATCCGTGATCCGCATGGAAGCATACCACACCCAACTCATCGAAACCCTGATCGGCCTGGCCGCGTTCTTCGTGATTCGGTATTCGAGTCGGTTGATCATCCGCAAGGCGGTGGAGCGTTCGTCCTTCAAGGCCAAGGAAGAGAAAGAGATCTTGCGGCTGTTGAACCTGCTGATCGTGCTGGTGTTGGCCGTGATCCTCACCGCCATCTGGGGTGTGAAGCAAAGCGAGGTCTTGATCTTCGCCACCTCGGTGATCACCGTGCTCGGCATCGCCTTCTTCGCGGAAGTGTCCATCCTATCGAACATCACGGCGTGCCTGGTCCTGTTCTTCCAGCACCCGGTCAAGATCGGCGATACCATCAAGGTGCTCGATAACGGTCATACTATCGAAGGCGAGCTGATCGACATCACCTACTTCTTC
The DNA here is from genome assembly GCA_016703105.1 of Flavobacteriales bacterium. Lineage (GTDB taxonomy): Bacteria > Bacteroidota > Bacteroidia > Flavobacteriales_F > PHOS-HE28 > PHOS-HE28. The sequence goes on along the minus strand of JADJCS010000020.1, from coordinate 80,727 downwards.
GTGTTCATCCGCACGGTGGACAGGGGTATCATCACCATGCCCAACACCGTGCTGCTGAGGAGTCCCTTCCATATCATGGAAAAGCGCGAGGTCTTGCAGCAATGAGCCATTCCATGGATTTCATACGGATCGTGCGCCCCGATGATTGGCACGTTCACCTGCGCGATGGGGCACACCTACGCACCACTGTTCCGCATACCGCCCGGTGCTTCGGTCGTGCCATCGTTATGCCCAACCTGGTTCCGGCGGTAACGACGGTGGAAATGGCATTGGCCTATAGGGAGCGTATCATGGACGCCCTGGGCAAGGGCGTGCATTTCGATCCCTTGATGACCATTTACCTCACGGACCGCACAGCACCCGATGCGATAGCGCGCGCAAGAACCTCACGACATGTGGTCGCAGCCAAGCTCTACCCTGCTGGTGCCACCACCAATTCTTCGGCCGGTGTCACGTCAATGGAAAATGCCTATCCAGCCTTGGAGATGATGCAAGAGGTAGGCATGCCCTTGCTGATACATGGTGAAGTAACCGATCATGGGATCGATATTTACGACCGCGAGAAGGTCTTCATCGAACGGAACCTCATACCCCTGATCGATCGCTTCCCTCGCCTTGGGATGGTGCTCGAGCACATCACCACCAGCGAGGCTGTCGACTTCGTGACCGACGCACCGGCGCACATCGGGGCTACGATAACTCCGCACCATCTTCTGCTGAACCGCAACGACATGTTCGTGGGTGGCATCCATCCGCATCACTACTGCCTACCCCTGCTAAAGCGTGAGGCCCACCGCCAAGCTCTTGTAGGCGCAGCTACCGGTGGGAACGTGAAGTTCTTTTTGGGTACCGACAGCGCCCCCCATGTGCGCGGCATGAAAGAGGCCGCATGCGGCTGTGCCGGTATCTACACCGCCCACGCTGCGATCGAACTCTACGCCGAGGTATTCGACAACGCTGGCGCATTGGACAAGTTGGAAGGTTTCGCCAGCTTTCACGGACCAGACCATTACGGCCTGCCCCGAAATACAACACATATTGCCTTACACCATGATCCATGGACCGTTCCCAACTCCTATGTCTTTGGACAGGATACAGTGATCCCCTTCCGAGCAGAAGGCCTGGTCCCATGGCGATCCGCGCTTGAGGCGTCCTGATGCTCTCCGTGTTTCGCCTTGTTGATAGAACTGACCTATGGATACACAATTACTCCTTAGTGTTCTCACCGATCCGACCTCGTGCTTATTCCGGTTGGGCGTTGTACAGCGGATCCCCATGGCGCTGGGCCTCACCTTTCCGTTCACCATCACTGTGGGGATGCCGGTGTACCTCGCGTTGATCATGCGTACACCTTAGTTCGGAACTTCGCACCCCTGATCCGCTCATAGGACCTTATGAATCCCATACACCCCTGGCAACGCCTCACCCAGCTGTTGCGCGTGGACAAGCGCGAGATCGGGCACATCTACCTGTACGCATTGGTGGGCGGTGCCATCAGCTTGAGCGTTCCGTTGGGCGTTCAGGCCATCATCAACCTGATCAGCGGCGGGCAGATGGCCACGAGCTGGGGGGTGCTCATCGCCTTCGTCACGATCGGGGTGGGGTTCACCGGGGCCATGCAGATAATGCAACTGGCCCTGGCCGAGAACATCCAGCAGCGGCTCTTCGCACGCAGCGCCTTCGAGTTCGCGTACCGCATCCCGCGCATCAAGGCCGAGGCAGTGGCCGGGCGCTACCTACCCGAACTGGTGAACCGCTTCTTCGACACATTCACCATACAGAAAGGGTTGAGCAAGCTGTTGCTCGATGTGCCGCTCGCCTTGTTGCAGATCCTGCTCTGCTTGATCCTGCTCGGGCTCTATCACCCCTTCTTCATAGCCTTCGGTTTCTTGCTGGTGATCCTGCTGTATGCGATCTTCCGCTTCACAGGGAAACAGGGATTGGCCACCAGTCTTACCGAGAGCAACTACAAATACGCAGTAGCTCACTGGCTGGAGGAACTGGGCCGCAGTGCGAGCACCTTCAAGCTGATCGGTGAAACTACACTGCCCATGAGCCGCACCGATCAGCTCGTGGACGGCTACGTGACCGCGCGGCGATCGCACTTCCGCATCCTTTTGGGCCAGTACACCGCGATGGTGGTGTTCAAGGTGATCGTTACACTGAGCCTGCTGGCATTGGGCGGCATGCTGGTGATGCGCGAGCAAATGAACCTGGGGCAATTCGTGGCCGCCGAGATCGTGATCCTGCTGCTGATGAACGCTGTGGAGAAGATCATCCTCAGCATCGAAAGCGTGTACGATGTGCTGGGCGCGTTGGACAAGATCGGCTTCGTAACGGATCTTCCACTGGAGCGCACAGGAGGGATCAGTGTGCTCTCGACCGATCCGGACAAAGGCTTGGATGTGCGCCTCACGAACGTGGGATTCCATTCCCACTGGAACAAGAAACATGTGCTCGAAGGCATCGATCTGCACTTGGCGGCGGGCGAGAAAGTATGCCTGAGCGGACAGAACGCTTCGGGCAAGACCACCTTGTTGCGCATCCTGGCGGGTGCTATGGAAGCGCATGAAGGCAACATTCAGTTCGATGGGCATCCGCTGAACAGCCTTGACCTGGACCAGGCGCGATCGATCGTGGGCGATAGCCTGAACGAAGAGGATGTGTTCGCTGGGACCGTGATGGAGAACATCACTGTGGGCCGCGCATGGGTGAAGGAAGAGGATGTCATGGAAGCCTGCACCGTGACCGGTCTGTTCGACCAGATGGCGCAACTGCCTGAGGGGCTGCTCACCCCGCTCGATCCGCAGGGGTCGCGACTTCCCAAGAGCTTGGTGAAACGCATCATCCAAGCGCGTTGCATCGCGGGCAAACCGCGATTGATCCTCTTGGAAGACAGTTTGCAGAATTGGGACATGAAGGACCGCGAGCAATTGCTGGGCTGGATCAGCGCACCTGAACGGCCATGGACATTACTAGCGGTGAGCAACGACCCTTGGTTGCAGCAGCGATGCATGCGCACGTTGACACTGAAGAACGGACGCATCACCGCCTGATCCATGTTGAACCTTAGCCCGCATAACCGAGTGCCTGAGCCGCAGCGGACCAGCTTGCGCGCGTTCCGGACCATCGGCCAAGCCCGCGCGAACAAACTCTTCGCCAAGTGGGTCATCGCCATCTGCACGGTTGTGCTTCTCGGCCTTTTCCTCCCGTGGACGCAGAACATCCGTGCACGCGGCACCGTGACAAGTCTCTCACCCGACCTGCGGCCGCAGACGATACATGCGATCATTCCCGGTCGGTTGGAGGAGTGGTTCGTGCGCGAAGGCCAGCGCGTGCAGAAAGGCGATACCATCCTGCGCTTGAGCGAAGTGAAGCCCGAGTACTTCGATCCGAAACTGCTGGAGCGCACGCAAAGCCAGATCACTTCCAAAGAGCTTACCGGTAGGAGCTACGAAGAGAAAGTGCACTCGCTGGATGCGCAGATCGATGCGTTGACCAGTGGCTTGGGCATCAAGCTGGAACAGGCGCGCAACAAGATCATCCAGGCGCGGCTGCAGGTGCAGAGCGACAGCATCCGCGTGATCGCCGCGACAACCGAGATCAAGGTGGCCGACGACCAATATGCGCGGGGCGAACAACAGTTCAAGGAAGGACTGATCAGCAAGGTGGAATTGGAAAGACGCCAAGTGGGCCAGCAGCGTGCCAACGCTACCTTGATCGATGCACAGAACGACCTGCTCGATGCGCGCAACGAACTGCTGAACGCCCAGCTCGACATCAACGGCATTCGCAACGACTACCGTGACAAACTGAGCAAGGCCGAGAGCGAGAAGTTCGCCAGCATGAGCGAGATGTACACCACCGAAGCCGAAGTGAGCAAGATGCAGGTGGACCTCGCCAACTACACGGTGCGCGCTGGCAACTACTACGTGACGGCACCGCAAGCGGGCTACATCACCAAAGCGATCGTGACCGGTGTGGGCGAAACCGTGAAAGAAGGGGATCCCTTGGTGAGCGTGATGCCCGCAGGCATGGACCTGGCCGTGGAGCTCTACGTGCGCCCCATGGACATGCCGTTGATCAACAAAGGCCAGAAGGTGCGCTTCATTTTCGACGGTTGGCCGAGCATCGTTTTCAGCGGCTGGCCGAACAGCAGTTATGGCACGTTCGGAGGCGAGGTGGTGGCGATCGACAACTTCATCAGCCCGAACGGGAAGTACCGCATCCTTGTAGCACCGGTGAAGGACGAGCAAGCATGGCCGACCGCCTTGCGCGTAGGCGGTGGATGCATCGGCTTCGCGTTGATGAGCGACGTGCCCATCTGGTACGAGCTGTGGCGGCAGGTGAACGGGTTCCCGCCGGACCTGTACATGGACGAGCAAGCGGACGCCAATACCGGGGAGATCAAATGAGAATGCACCTCCTCGCGTTCGGCATGCTTATCGTGCTGGCCGCAACCGCACAAGTACCCGCCGTGCTTTCGCGGGAAGCGTTCGTGCGCATGGTGCTGGAGAACCACCCGATGGCGCGGCAGGCGGCCCTGCGAACGGAACTCGGCGAAGCCACGGTGCGCAGTGCGCGCGGCGGTTTCGATCCGGTAGCGACGGCCAACTACGACGAGAAGCAGTTCGATGAGAAGAACTACTTCCAGCTCTTCGATGCCGGGTTGAAAGTGCCGACATGGTACGGTGTGGAACTCTTTGCGGGCTACCAGGAGAACAGCGGCGACCTGCTCGATCCACAAGCCAGCACACCGGGCGATGGCCTGATCAAAGTCGGCGGACAGGTGAGCGTGGGGCAAGGTCTTTTCATCGACCTGCGGCGCGCCACACTGCGGAAGTCGCAAGCCTACCTGCGCGCCACACAAGCCGAGCAGGAGCAGATGCTGAACGATCTGCTGCTGAAAGCCTTGAGCGACCACACCGATTGGGTGGCCGCATACCTCGCGTTGGAAGTGAGCAACAGCGCCGTGGATCTGGCGAACGCACGCTTGGACAACGTACGTGGCAGCTGGCGCGGCGGCGATCGTCCGGCCATCGACACACTGGAAGCGTACCTGCAATTCCAGGATCGCCAGATGCGCCAACAGCAGGCCAGCCTCCACTTCCGCAACGCGGGTCTGCGACTGAGCAACCACTTGTGGAACGCTGCGCAACAACCGCTGGAGCTCCAGTCGAGTGTGATCCCGGACCCAGCGGACCTCGGCTCACCCGAGAATTTCCAACTGCCCGATACCGCCATCACGAACGCGGTCGCGAACCATCCGCTGCTCGCGCAAGTCGGTGCGCGCGTCGATCAGCTGGAGATCGACCGCCGCCTGCGCAACGAATACCTGAAGCCAGAGCTCGACCTCAGATACCAATGGCTCGGCAATGGCGGTGCGTTGAACAATGAGCAGGGCACCACCCTCTTGGGCGATGGCTACCAGTTCGGCGTTGGCTTCCAGATGCCGCTCTTCCTGCGCCGTGAACGCGGTGAACTCACCATCGCAAAGCTGCGCCTTACCGACGCGAACCTTGGCCTGGATCGCGATCGCCTCCGTATCCGAAACAGGATCAACGAGCGTGTGAACGACATCGCCGTCTTCGGTGACCAGGTGCGACTGGGCGCCGACATGGTGGTGAACAACGAGCGCCTGCTCGCCGGTGAGAACCAGCGATTCGCCGCCGGGGAGAGCTCGCTCTTTCTGGTGAACGCCCGCGAAGTGCCGCTCATCGACGCGCGCATCCGACAGGTCGATCTGGAAGCACGCTTGCGCAAGGCCTTCTTTAGTTTGGACCATGAAGCCGGAACACTCTGGCGTGCTTGGCGTTGAATACGCTGACCAAGATCCGATCATGCGGAACCTCCCTCTCCTGCCCGCGTTCCTGTTCACACTGGGCAGCCTCGCCCAGAACAACGTGGTCACATACGCTGGAGGTGCTGGCAACGAGGTCTTCAACGATGTGGTGCAGATCAGCGACGGCCGCATCCTGGTGATCGGTGCGGCCGACGACCTTTCGTGGGTCGACGGCGGCGTTCCACAGTTCACGCTCACGGCAACGGGCATTGCCAATGGCCTCGGCACGAACAAGGTGCCCTTCATTCTTGTGCTGGACAGCACCGCGCAAACATTGCTGGCCGTGCATCACCTTCCGCCCAATGCGGCCGAGGACCTGCGCTTCATCAAGCTCACCACTGTGCCCGGTGAACCCACGGGCGACATCTACCTCAGCGGTACCACGGAGGACGCCACCAACGGCGGCTACTTCATCGGCAAACTCGACAACAACTTCGTGAACGGCGATCCCACCGGCTTCGCGTGGGTGATCAACGTGAAATGCGCGGCGGGCGAATACCCGAAGATCTACCAACCTTGGGATGTGGGCGGCGATGGCAAGGTGGTGTATGGCTACGGCGACAGTCATTCGTACAACTGGAGCGCGTTCTACCGCAACGATGCCGATGGCGAGCCCGATGTGGTACCGCATTGGCGCATCCACTGGCCGATCGGTGGTGGTGCTGAACACCGGGGCGAGGCAGCCACCTTCGCTGGTGGGATCGGTGGCTTGGACTACAGTGGGATCGTGCTGAAGCGGGATGCCTCGCGCTGCGAGTTGCGATCACCCACGCAAGCCGAGTATGACCTATGGCAACCTGACGGCAACGGCGGCACGAAGAAGGGCACCTGGCCATTGGACATGCTGTACAGTGAACCCTGCCTGCCCGGCGGCACCGGCAACACCACGGATGGACCCGGTTACACCGGTTACAGTGGCAGTGCCACGTTCACGCATGGTCCGCAATCCGTTTGCATCGATCGGCGCACGAACGCGATGTACATCGGCTTCAACACCAAGAGCGTACTGCCCGGTGGCGAGCCGGACTTCGAGCCCGCCGTGATGGCCATGGATGCCGATGGTGCGCTCTTGTGGTGGAGCCGCCTCTACCATGAAGTAACGCCGCAGGGCGATACCGTGAACTCTTCACCGGATCAGTACATCGATGCGTTGGCGATCGACTATTCGCAGCCACCTGGTGCCGGAATGCTGGTAGTCAACGCGCGCTGCCACGGCAACAACGTGGAAAACCTTTGGGAGGGGAACACCATCGCTGCAAATCCCGGAGCCAGCGGTTTCCAGAACCAGTTCACCGGCACGAACGGCAACATCCACATCAGTTGGCTCGGCAAGCTGAAACTGAATGACGGCACCTTGATGCACAGCACCTACGTGGCCGAATACGCCGAAGGCACCGGTTCGCTCGGCGCACCACTGGCCGATCCCAACCTCGATGGCTGGCCCGACCCAAACGGCGGATGGCCGAACGTGAACACCACCTACCTCGGCAAGAACAACCTGAAGGTGACGGCGGACGGTAGCGTGCTTGCGTTGGGAAAAGGCCGACGCACCATCACCACCGCCAACGCGTACCAGAAAATGGTGAAGCCCGCGAACGGAGGCCTCAGCACCTGGAACGATTTCGTGCGCGTGTACACCCCTGACCTGTCGAACCTGAAGTACAGCTCCCTGCTCGTGGGCCAGTGGGATACGCTTACCCAAGCCGGTGGCGACAACGTGAAACTGCTCGGATCCTTCAAGACGAAAAGCGGCGTGATCGTGGTGGGCCGCCACACCGCGACCGGCGCCGAAATGCCCGTGAGCGCAGTGCCCGCGTGGGGCACATCCACCTTCAACAACGGCCACGCCGTGTTCGCCTACCTGCGCGCCACGAACCTCTTCGACCCGAACGATGATCCCGTGGATATGAGCACCGCGATCCACACAACGCACCGCGCCGCAACGTTCACCATCGCGCCCAACCCCGCGCGCAACGAGGCATGGGTGCTGCTGCCCGATGGCGCCACCGGGACACTTTTCTTGCGCGATGCAACGGGCCGCTTGTTGATGACGCAGGCCGTGAACGGGCGCTTCCGGATCGGTCTGTCCGCCTATGGGCCTGGGACCTATGTGGTCACTTGGCAGGGGGCGGATGGGGCGCAAGGGTCGGTGCCGTTGATGGTGCGATAGGGAGTGAGCGTCGATCGTTGGGGAACGGGATCCGCGTGAGGGACATGAGCGAAAAGCCCGGAAGCCGGTAACCCGGCTGAGGACTTGGAGCGGTTGGCCCGACCCCGGCGATTTGAGTCGGGGGCACGCCCCACCCTCTCCTATCTTCGTGCAGCACGTTTCATCCGTCTTGCCTATGAACACGCCCCAAGCCAAGCACGGCTCTTCCGCTCCTCCCGCCGCCCGCACCCAGTCCGCTCCCTCCACGAGCAATGCGGTCGCCACCGAGGTCGATGTCGCCTATATCGACGGCAAGGCGTATACCATCAACAAGAACGAAACGATGCTGGCCTTCATGCGCCGGCACATTGGACCGAACCCGGTTCCCACGTTGTGTGATGCGCCGAACCTGGAGCCCTTCGGTAGCTGCCGTGTATGTTCCGTGGAAGTCGCGCTGCAAGAGGATGGTCCTGCGAAAGTGATGGCCTCCTGCCACTCGCCCGTGGGCAGGGGCATGTACATCACCACCAACAGCCCGCGCATGGAGCGGCTGCGGAAGAATATCATAGAGCTGGTGCTCACCGACTACGATACCGAGCGACTGAAGAAAGAGGACCACGGCGCGAACGAACTCTACAACGTCGTCCAAAAGGTCGGCTTCGACATCGACAGTGTGCGCTACCCGAAAGGGAAGACACACCAGAACACGCCGATGGACACGAGCCATCCGTATATGGTGAGCGACCTCAGCGCATGCATCAGCTGCTACCGCTGCGTGCGGGCGTGCGATGAGGTGCAGGGTGAGATGGTGCTCACGATGGCCGGGCGCGGCTTCGACAGCCACATCGCCAAAGGCACCGACGAGAGCTTCTTCAAAAGCGATTGCGTGAGCTGCGGCGCCTGTGCGCAGGCCTGCCCCACCAGCGCCATCACCGATGTGTTCAAGAGCAAGGAGACCAAGGCCGATGAGGTGGTGCGCAGCGTGTGCACCTATTGCGGCGTGGGCTGCAACCTGGAGGTGAAGGTCAAGGACAACAAGGTCGTCGCCATCACCGCGCCCTACGATGCCGAATCGAACCAGGGCCACACCTGCTTGAAGGGCCGCTACGCCTTCCACTTCTATGATCACCCGGAACGTTTGCGCACTCCCCTCATCAGGAAAGACGGTGAGTTGGTACCGGCAACGTGGGACGAAGCCTATGACTACATCGTGGACCGCTTCGCTGACATCGTGGAGAAGCACGGCCCCGATGCGCTGGCCGGTGTGAGCAGCGCGCGCTGCCCGAACGAGGAGAACTACCTCATGCAGAAATTCTTCCGCGTGCAGGTGGGCACCAACAACATCGACAGTTGCGCGCGCGTGTGCCACTCGCCTACCGCGCTTGGCATGCAGAAGACCTTCGGCACCGGCGCTGCCACCAACAGCATCGACGACCTGAAGGACACGCACACGATCATGATCATCGGTGCGAACCCCACCGATGCGCACCCCGTGACCGGCGCCAAGATCAAGCAGCAGATCATGAAGGGGAAGACCCGGACGTGATCGACCCACGCCGCACCGAGCTGGCCCGCTACGCGAAGTACCACCTGCAGTTGCGCCCCGGCACCAACGTGGCGCTGCTCAACATGTTCATGTACTACATCGTGAGCGAGGGCCTGGTGAAGCAGGAGTTCATCGACACGCGCACGGAGGGCTACGAAGACTTCAAGAAGGAACTGCTCAGCGTGGACGTCGCCGAGATGGAGAAGGTCACGGGCGTGGACCGCGAGCTCGTGCGCAAAGCGGCGATCGCCTACGCGAGCTCACCCGCCGCCATGAGCTTCCACGGCCTGGGCGTCACCGAGCACTACCAAGGCACATTCACCGTGATGCAGATCGCGGACATCGCCATGATGACCGGCAACATCGGCCGCCGCGGCGTGGGCGTGAACCCGTTGCGCGGACAGAACAACGTGCAGGGCGCGGCCGACATGGGCTGCCAGCCGCACCCGGGCGCCGGCTACTTCGCCGTGGACACGCCCGAATACAGCAAGCTCTACGACGACTTCTATGGCGTACACGTGCCGAACATCGTCGGCAAGAAGATCCCACAGATGTATGATGCCGCGCTCAACGGCACCCTGAAAGCGATGTGGGTCTGCGGCGAGGACATGGGCCAGACGGATCCCAACACCAACCATGTTCGCAAGGCCCTCGGCGCGCTCGACCTCTTCGTGGTGCAGGAGCTCTTCATGACGGAGACCGCCAAGCTCGCGCACGTGGTGCTGCCCGGCGCCAGCTTCCTGGAGAAGAGCGGCACCTTCACCAACGGCGAGCGCCGCATCCAACGTGTGAACGCCGCCGTGGCTCCGGTGGAAGGCACCAAGGGCGATGGCGAGATCATCGTGGACATCATGGAGCGCTATGCGGCCAAGACCGGTCGCAAGAGCGGCAACGCCAAGAAGACCTATCACCCCGAGTGGGTGCTCGAGGAGATCAGCCGCATCGCTCCTTTCTTCAAGGGTGTGAAGTGGGACGAGCTCGGCGAGCAAGGCAAGCAATGGCCCGTGAACGCCGACGGCACCGACACCAAGATCCTGCATACCGACACGTTCAAGCGCGGGCTCGGCCACTTCTACTTCAACGCGTGGCAGATGAGCCCCGAGGTGAAGGCCAACCAGGCGGAATTCCCCTACATCATCACCACCAACCGCGAACTGGAGCACTACAACTGCGGCGCCATGACGCGGCGCACCGGCAACGGCGCCATCCTCACCGAGGACGTGCTGCTCATCAACCCCGCCGACGCCGCCAAGCACGGCATCGCCGAGGGTGACATGGTCTGCGTGGAAAGCGCGCGCGGCAAAGTGGACATCAAGGCCCTTATCACGGACGAGGTGAAGCCGGGGATACTTTCAAGCACCTTCCACTTCCCGGAGATGATGCTCAACCTCATCACTTCCAGCGTAAGCGACTCACTGGCCATGTGCCCCGAATACAAGGTGGTGAGCTGCAGGATCAGGAAGGCGCGGAAGACGCATTTGAGAAATGCTGGGGAAGTCATTGCGAATGCGTGAGTGAGGGCGTGCCCCTCGCAAAGCCTCGGGTCCGGCTTTCCGCTCCAAGTCCGCGCCCTGATTACAGGGCTTGCGGGCTTTCCGCTTCAATCCGTCACGCGAAACTCGCACAGCTCGGATACCTTGCGGCTCTAGTACTCGACAATGACCAACTATGCTCCCACATACACAACAAGTCGCGCGCTAGTCATTGGGATCAATAAGTATGAGCATGAGTCTCCACTCGCTTATGCACGGAACGACGCAGAAGGAGTTCGCAACGTCCTATTTCAGAGATTCGGTTTCAAATTCGAGCACATTATTACCCTGCTCGATGAGGAGGCAACTTATTCCGCGATTCGAAGGGCCTTTCTTCGCTTTGCCAACTCCGGTACGGACTACGATGATCGTCTCTTCATCTTTTTCGCTGGTCACGGTCATACCATCACCGGGCGAAGGGGAGAGATTGGTTACCTGGTGCCATGGGATGGCCGCACTGATGATCTCTCAACGCTAATCCGGTGGGATGACCTAACCAAGAACGGTGACCTTATTAGAGCAAAACATATCCTATACGTCATGGACGCCTGCTATGGTGGGTTAGCTCTGACGCGGAGTCTGCAGCAAGGGACAAAGCGATTTTTGAAGGATATGCTCACGCGTCATTCTCGACAGGTCATCACCGCAGGCAAAGCCGACGAACGCGTTTCTGACGCCGGTGGCCCCCGGGCTGGACATTCCGTGTTCACGGGGCACTTTTTGGATGCTCTTGAGGGTGATACCGTCCGGCAGGAGGGACCAGTAACCGCGAATCGTGCGATGGCGTATGTCTATCATAAGGTTAGCGGTGATCCGGATTCTCATCAGACCCCCCACTTCGGGTTCCTGGATGGCGACGGTGACTTCTTGTTCGACAATGAAATTCTTACCGGCCTTCAGGATTCAGCTGGATCCGAGAGCGACTTGCTCGTCTCCATGGCTCCTTATCCAATAGTGGGTGACGCAGAGCGAGCACCAGCAGCAATCGACTTGGTCAAGGAATATCTCTCCGAGGCGCGATTCCGGATAAAGCTTGATGACTTGTTTGCACAGGAACTACGCGCAGCCGTTGCTCAGCTCACACCTGTCCAATTCCCTACTTCTGGAGTAGAGCCCAATGCAGATCGCTTCATTGAACGCGTGCGGGCCTACTCCAAAATCATTGCTCCGCTTCAGCGCGTCTGTACCCTTCTCTCCCGGTGGGGCGTGTCAGAGGATCACAAGGAATTGTTACGCCGCATAATCGCACAGTTAGCCCCCGTGGATGTTGTGGGTGGTTATGACGTTTGGTCCGAATTGAGGTGGTTCCCTGCCATGTTAGTTGCTTTTAGCACTGGCATCGGCGCTGTAGCTCAAGGGAACTACTACATGCTACAAGCCCTGTTCTCCGCGCGTGTTGCAAACCCGCGTACAGGGGCACCGTCAAGTCCGTTATTCACAATTATGTTGGATCAATGGCGTGTGTTGCTTGGTACTGGCATCTTCAGAACGATTCCGGGACATGAGAAGCACTACGTCCCTGATAGAGAGTTTCTCTTCAAACTCCTCCAGCCTTCCGTTGAGGATCTTCTTTTCCTTGGTCCCGACTATGAAATGGCCTTTGATCGATTCGAAGCACTACTTGCCCTGAACTACTTATACGAGACCGTTCAGCAAGATGATGACGGTGGATTTGCGCTACCCGGTCGATACGCTTACAAGCGTGGCAGGAGTGGTGATCCGTACATGATTCTTCTTGAAGAGGCAAATCGCCAAGGAGGAATGTGGCCACCGATAGTGCAAGGAGCAATGCCGCACTATCAGACCTTTTTAAAACTACATGCCAGTCACAAGAAGTTTATCGACGGTCTTCATTGGTAACAAGGCCATTAGACTTCAGCGCGGTCTCTTGGACCGTCGCAGGGTCTCCTAAACCCGCGCAGGGTTTTCTCCCAACCCCGCAGCGGTCTGTCCGCTGCTTTCGAGCGGACGACCCTGCGGCACATGGCCGTGATCCCGCGCCAAGTAACGCGGCTGTTCTGCTTCCGCCCCTTCCTCTTGTCGGCCGGCCTACTGCGCATGCGCGGCTCTCAGCGCATCACCGCACTCGGGCGAAACGCGCCTTGTCCGGAAGTGGCATACCCAGATCGATCGCTTCGATCACACCGTTCCTTACGACGAAAGACCCTTCGTGATCGCCGCCGGCAACGAACCGGTCCTGCCCGGGCCAGACCAACGGTAACAGCAGATCGCCCATGCGCATCGTGAGGATGTCACCCTGCACGTCCACCTCGATCTCTCCCCGATCGTCATTCGCGTAACGGCCCGCATACGTCGCAGGCGCCAGGCTCAGGTTCGCCGCTGTATCCACAGCAACTGTGTCGGGTGGTGGTCCGAAGATCCATGGAGGGATCGTGTCCGTGTAGTTCCTGGGTTCAAGTCCCAAGAGCCGGTCGTACAGCTGCACCGCCACCACCTCTGTGAGCCACATGCCGGTGTTCTTGCTGTTCACCAGCACCACCACGCCCACGCTGTCTGCGGGCAGGTAGGAGACGTGTGCAGCCCAACCATCAAAATGGCCATTGTGTACAACGTACTCCCTGCCGCGATGTTCCCGCAGCATCCATCCCAAACCCCAACCGGTACGCGACTGGTCGGCGATGAACGGATGGTCCTCGGGGATCGCGATCTGTTCGCTTCGCATGTCCGCCGCCAGATGGTGGGCGACGGGCGCTCCGCTCGCGACATCCTTGGCACCGATGTGCGCGCGCAGCCACTTCAACAGATCGGGGGCTGTGGAAACCATCCCACCTGCGGCATGGAAGGTGCGATCGGTCTTGCGCCCGATGGTCGTTCGCAAAGCGCCATCCACGAATTCCGCGGGCAACGCTGCCTCCGGACCATCCAGCACCTTCGCTTTGCAACTGGTACCGGACATGTCCATGGGGACGAACACGTTCGCTTCCAGGTATTCCTTCCAAGTGGTGCCGGTCACCGCCTCGATCACACGACCGAGCAAGGTGTAGTGCAGATTGCTGTAACCGAAATCGCCGGAGATCGTGGCCTCCGGCAGGAGCCGGTAGAAGCGGTCCTCGGTCATCTGTCCCGTGTAAGCTTCGCCCAGGGTGATGGGCCAATGCTTGAGACCCTTGCGATGCGCCAGCAGATCGCGTACAGTGATCGTTCGTGTGAGCGCGGTATCCTGTAGTTGCAGTCGGGGCAGGTACTTCTTCACCGGCGCGTCCAGATCGAGGTCTCCCAGTTCAGCCAGTTGAAGCACCGCCTGTGCCGTGAAGACCTTGGTCACTGAGGCGATGTAGAACGGGGTGGTGCTGGTCATGGGTCGCGAAAGTGCCGCATCGCGGAACCCGATGGGCAGTACATACAGTTCACCGCCGCGCACCACCCCCACCACCATACCCGGCACATGCACCCGGCTCAGCACGCTGTCCCACTGGGCTGGCAGATCGTGGAACGCGACCTCGCGGAACAGGCTATCCGAGACTGCCCCGACCTCCGTTGTTGTTTTGTTCTCCTGATGTGTGCACCCGGTGCTGCACCATACTATCAACGGTACGATCCAATTCTTGTGCATCAGGCGTTCTGGGTTGTTCGATGCGACGCCTCTGCTCGTAGGACGGTTACGATCGTGTGATGGGATGTTCATCACTCGCGTGCTGTTTCCTCTTGCTCCGCCCGCAAGACTCCACATCGGGACACTGCGCATGACCCATTGTCGCCCGGTCTATTTCCGCCCGTTCCTCTTGCCGGCGTGCCCCGACTTGTCGGTGGTTCCCGCTGCCCAGTCTCGCAGACCGCGGTGGTTGTTCACATGCCGTCGAGCAGCGGTGCAACCAATTCCCGTGTTTCCTTGCTGCTGACCACGGGAACGATCTCGAAGCTCACTCCCCAGCCGCGCCATTTCAGGATCCATTGCTGGAGCAGCCGCGCATCCGCACATTCCATCAGCTGGAAACAACGACTGAAGTTGGGTTCGACCCAGCTGTCGATATAGGTGAGGCCTTCGGGGAACAGTCGTCCCTCTTCGCGCACACGCTTGTAGATGGGCAGCATGTCGTTGTTCGCGAAGCGCTCAATGATCATGAAAAGCATGGACTCTTGGTTTGACGATGTGGAATGCGAAGATCGGATCTCCACAGGCACTGAGCTTCGGTATCCCACTCCTGCCCGGTCACCATCGCTCCACTTCCGCCCATTTTCCTAGACCGTCGAAGGGTCTCCTCCTACCTCCGCAGTGGTCTGTCCGTTGCTCTGAGCGGACGACCTAGCGGCACATGGCCATGTCCCCGCACCAAGTAACGCGGCCGTTCTACTTCCTCCCCTTCTTTCTCGGGAAATAGAACTCGCTCTTGATCCCGTTGTCCTTCATCATCTCCAGGCCGAACTGGCGTAGCGTCTCGATCACGGGGATCGCCGTCTCGCCGCGCTTGGTAAGTGCGTACTCCGTGCGCGGGGGCACTTCCGGATACACCTTCCGCGAAACAAGCCTGTTCTTCTCCAGGTCGCGCAGGGTAGCGGCCAATTGCCGGTCGCTGATGTGCGGCATGCTCTTCTTCAGTTCGCTGAAGCGCTGTTTCTCCTTCTTCAGCCTGTAGAGGATCGGGCTTTTCCAGGTGCCGCCGATGTGGGCCATGGCGAACTCCAGCGGGTTGTAATACACGTGGCCGTCGTGGGTGAAGTCGGGCATGGTGAACGCGTGTTGATAGGTCTGTGGTCCTCAAAGTTCACCTAAGGCCAGCAACGGCGCACACTTACGAAAGTGTAAGTACCTCACGGAAACGCGCTACCTGCCGAAAGCGCTGGTAGGGATGGGAGTTTTGCCCTCCCAAACAGACACCCATGAGCCTGCGAGACCCCAATGTCAGCAACGTGAAGAAGCCCAAGCGGATCGCGATCGTCATTTCCAACCCTGCCGTGAGCACCACCACCAACTGGCCGGTGGGTTTCTGGTGGAGCGAGCTCACCCACCCCTACCATGCGTTCGAAGAGGCCGGTTACGAGGTGGAGGTCTTCAGCCCGAACGGTGGGAAGTGCGAGGCCGACGGTATGAGCGACCCGAACGATGCCAGTGGCTACAGCAGCAGCGACCTCATCAGCCAGGGTTTCATGCACACTCCGAAGCTGCGCGCCTTGGTGGACAACACCCGAAAGGTCAGTGAGATCGAGGTGAAGGCCTTCGACGCCATCGTGGTGGCCGGCGGTCAGGCGCCGATGTTCACGTTCGAGAAGGCCACCGATCTGCATAGGAAGTTCGTGGAGTTCTATGAGGCGGGCAAGGTTGCCTGCGCACTCTGCCATGGTTCGGCGATCCTCAACTTCGCGAAGCTCAGTAACGGTGAATTCCTCGCCAAGGGCAAGACCGTCACCGGGTTCGCCAACGTGGAGGAGGACTTCGCCGACAACGCGGTGTGGAACTACAACCTGTTGCCACGCGACAAGCACGTGATGCCATGGCGCATCGAGGACGAGTTGAAGAAGCTCGGCGCGAACTATGTGCAAGCCGGGCTATGGCGCGGGTTCGCCGTGCGCGACGGCAACCTGATCACCGGTCAGCAGAACTTCTCCGGTGCGGAGACCGCCAGGCTGATCATCGAAACGATCGGCCGATAAGACGTGATCCTCAAGCGCCGCTTCGATCCGTTTAAGGTGCTGCAGTACGTGCGCGGGGAGCTGTTGCTCGCCGCCACGTTCGCGGTATCGACCTTCCTGCTCCACCGCTGGGAGCCGCTCGTCGCCCTGCCGTTCAGCATCGCCGCCACCATGGGTGGTGCACTGGCCATCTTCATCGGCTTCCGCAACAACAACGCGTACAACCGTTGGTGGGAGGCGCGCACGTTGTGGGGCGGCGTCGTGAACAGCAGCCGCGTGCTTGCGCGACTGGTCGTCACGTTCAGCGACAGCCACGCCCACCAACCCACCTATGACAGGGCCAGAAGCGAGGCCTTCAAACGAGAGATGGTGCACAAGATCATCGCGTGGGCGCACGCGCTGCGCTTACAACTGCGCGGGCAGAACACGTGGGATGAATTGAAGCCCTTCCTTCCCGACGACGAGTACACGCAGCTGCTCGCGGCGCAGAACAGACCCAATGTCCTGATGCAGCTCATGGGTCACCGGATCTACCAAGCGATGGCGGATGGCACGCTCGGCGGCTTCGACAGCTTCCAGATGGAGGGTCAGCTGCTCGCGCTCGCGAATCATCAAGGAGGTTGCGACCGGATCAAGAACACACCCTTGTTGCGCCAGTACCACTACTTCACACGGCTCTTCCTGCAGGTGTTCATGGTGCTGCTGCCCTTCTGCCTGGTGGGCGACCTGGAGAAGATGGGGATCGGCTGGGCAGTGGTCCCTCTGGCCATGATCATCGCCTTTGTCTTCGCAGTGATCGGTAAGGTGGGCGAGGTGAACGAGGATCCTTTTGAAGCGCGCATCACCGATGTACCGCTCACGGCCATCTGCAATACCATCGAGCGCGACCTGCGCGAGATGCTCGGTGAACAAGACCTGCCGGCGAAACCGCAGCCGGTGGACGGATACCTCGATTGACCGAACAACACCCCGAACATGACAACCAAACAAGTCGCCGACCGTCTGGTGGAACTGTGCCGCCAAGGCAAGAACATCGAAGCGGTGAAGGAACTCTACGCGCCGAACGCCGTGAGCCACGAGCCTCCGGGTTTTCCGAACGGTCCGGAACGCATCGACGGGAAGGACGCCATCCTCGCGAAGACGGAGAAGTTCCACGCGATGACCGAAGCCATGCACAACGCCTATGTGAGCGAACCGGTGGTGGCCGCGAACCACTTCTCCCTGGCCATGGGCATGGACGTCACATTGAAGGGGATCGGCCGCGTGCAGATGGATGAAGTAGCGGTGTACGAAGTGACCGAAGGCAAGATCACCCGCGAGCAGTTCTATTTCCCTACTGGTAAGTAATGCATGCGTGCAGCGTTGACCGCTCTTCTGTTCCTGACGCATGCGCTGTGTGCCGCACAATTGAGCGAGGCCGATACCCTACGCTGGCAGTACAAAGTGAGCGCTACGGGCAACTGGTTGCGCGGTAACATTGAACAGTTCACGCTGCTGGGCACGGGTGAAGTGGCCCACGTGCGCACGCATTGGGGTGTGAAGAGCGCGCTCAGCTACCAGTACGGCACGTTCTTCTACCGGCAGACACTGGGTGAAGGCATATGGCGCAACTTCCTCTACTTTGAACCGAAGGCACCGCTGTACCCGTACGCCATGGTGTGGTACCAGCGCAGCCATCAACGTGGCATCGAGCATCGCTTGCAGGCAGGACCTGGAATGACCTATGTGCTTCTGCGGAAGGGTGGTCAACTCTTCAAGGTCTCCGTCACGGGCACCTATGAGACCACCACCTTCCGCACGGCGAGTTACCGCGATCTGCCGGACCTGAACACAACGGTGATCGAGACCTGGCGCGCGACCGGCCGCATCTATGGCGAACACCGATTGCTCGGGGGCAGCTTGAAGCTCCAATATGAACTTTGGGTACAACCATCGATCACCGATGCCGATAACCTCCGTGCCCATGCCGAAGCGGCGTTGAGCGTTCCGTTGAAGAAGGGCTTCGCGTTGCGCCAAGCGATCAACTGGAGCTATGAAAGCGTTGTGCAACGACCGAACAGTTATGAGGACCTGCTATGGACCTTCGGCCTCAGCTACCAACATCCCTGAACCATGACCATCACCATCATCGGCGCCGGTAACATCGGCGGAAGGCTTGCGGAGAAATGGAAAGCCGCTGGGCACAGCATCCTTATCGGTGCTCGGAACCCCAGTGATGAAGAAACCTTGAAATGGGCTGCGGGTTCGGATGCGCGCGTGCTCTCCATCGCGGATGCCGTTCAACAAGGAGACGCCGTCCTGATCGCCACGCCGGGGAAAGTGGTCGCTGAAATGGCGACACGTCTCGGCGAAGCGCTGCGCGGCAAACTCGTGATGGACGCCACCAACATGGCCGGTCCTCCGGGCACGTCGCTTGGCTTCGACGCGTTGCGCAACGCAGGTGCCGATGCCGTGAAAGTCTTCAACTGTACCGGCTGGGAGAACCTCGCGGATCCGCGTTACGGCAACGAACTCGCCGACATGTTCATGGCCGGTGGAAGTCAGGAAGCGAAGGCTAATGTGCGCGAGCTGGTGAAGGCCATAGGCTTCTCCGACGCGATCGACATGGGCGGAGACGACAAGGTGCACCTCCTCGAAGCCTTCGCATTGGTGTGGATCGACCTGGCGATCATGCAGAAGATGGGACGCGGGATCGCGTTCAAGTTGATGCGCCGGTAGTGGTGACAGAACCGTTTTGGGCCGATCTTTTACTGCCACGAACGGTCTCCTCCCACCCTTGGAACGCTCGGTCCTCTGTTCTGAGCGGACGACCCTGCGGTTTGTGGCACTGATTCCCCAACAAGTAACCCGACCGTTCTACTTCAGCCCCTTCTTCTTGCCGGCCCCGCTGCCCCGTCTCTCAGTCCGCCGAGGTCATGAGTCGTCATCAAAATGATATCCATCAGCCCATGCATCGGTACCCTGCTCTTCCTTAGACAAGCAACCAAGCGACGACCTCATGGAACTGCCCTTCACCGTCGACCAGTTCATGGCCGTTTTCGCAGCGTACAATGTGGCCGTGTGGCCGGCGCAGATCCTGCTGTACGCCGTGGCCTTGCTCGCAGTGCTTCTCCCCTTCAGCAAAGTTGCGCGCGACGGCTGGATCGCGACCGTGCTCGGCTTCCTGTGGCTGTGGATGGGCATCGCATACCACTGGCTGCACTTCGCGAGCATCAACAAAGCCGCCTATGCCTTCGGCGCGCTCTTCGTGTTGCAGGGGCTCCTGTTCCTTTTCGCGGGGCAGCGGGGGCAGCTCCTGTTCCAGCGACCGAACGGTCTACGCGGCGTTTTGGGTATCGCACTGCTTCTCTATGCCCTGATCATCTATCCAATGCTCGGCGCGGCCATGGGCCACGTCTACCCGAACGCTCCCTCCTTCGGACTGCCGTGCCCCACCACGATCTTCACCCTCGGGCTTCTGTTCTGTACAACAGGCAAGGTCCCTTGGTGGATCCTGGCCATACCCCTGCTATGGTCGCTGATCGGCTTCATGGCGGCGATCAAGCTGGGCATACGTGAGGATATCGGCCTGCTGGTGGCGGGTGCGATCGCTGCGGTGTTCTTGCTGCGGCCCGTGAAAGCGGCATCCTGATCCTTCGGCCCACTTGCGTTCTTCCCTTCGCATGTGGGTGCACGTCACAATGCACCTGCGCGGGGGCAACCTCACTGCGCTGCGGTTTCTTGACGCACATCAAGTGGCCATGTCGCAACACCTGGGAACCTTTGCGCCTGCCGGAACGGAGCCAACACGAACGGATCACCTGTCACATTTTGGTGGGCTCCACCGACACAGACACCGACAACACCACACACCCGATCATGCGACCACTTTTCCTCCTGGCCGCGCTCACCACAGCCGTGCAGCTTCAGGCCCAATGCAACTTCACCCCCACCATCGATCCGCCGTACCTGATGATGTGCCCGCTCACCACGGACACGCTCACCACCCAGGTGTACGACAGCTACCAATGGTACAAGGACGGTGTGGCCATCCCTGGTGCCAACGCGCAAAGCCTGGCAGTGGACTATTATTCCAGTGTCACCTTCGACTTCAGTGTAGAGGTCTCCTTGGACGGCTGCACGGCGCATAGCGACAGTGCGCACGTGAACGGATGGGCCTTCATTGCACCCAGCGTGTTCGCCACCGGTGCCACCCCGCACGAGATCGAAAACGACGGCACGCCCCATTACTGCCAAGGCGATACGGTGCTGCTCACCCTCAGCGCGCCATACTTCGCGAACATCACCTGGTTCAAGGACGGTTTACCCATCCCGGGCGTTACCGCCCCCATGCTCACTATCACCACCACCGGCAGCTATTACGCGCAGGCCGCACCGGACGTGTGCCCCGATCTGCTCACGGGTCTCGACCTGGAAGTGGACATGATCTTCGACCCGTCCGTACAACCCACCCTCACCACCTTGTTCGGTGGGCTCTGCGCGAACCTCGCCGCCGCATCTTATGAATGGTCGCTGAACGGTGTGGTGATCCCCGGTGTGAACACCGCCTGCATCGAGCCGACCGTGGCCGGTGACTACACCGTGCGGGTGCTACCTGCGGGCCCATGCCACCGGCCTTCCGAACCTTTCTACTACCTGATAACTGGCGTGGATGCCGTGGATACCGCACACCCGTGGTCGCTCCGTACGGCCCCTGCTGGTGATGCGCTCACCGTGCATTGGACCGGGGCACTGGAACCCGGTGCCACCTGGCGCATCGTGGATCTGCAGGGTCGCACGCTGCGCAGCGGCCTCTTACCTGCGCGCGGTCCGCACGTGATAGGAACGGCCGAGCTGCCCGAAGGCGTGCATCTGTTCCAAGCACTGCAACAAGGCAGGCCCTTGGCACCCGTCTCACGCTTCGTGGTGTTGCGCTAAGGAGATGACAACCATGCCTTCGCAAGGTCGCCGCCTCGTGACCGTGCGCCCACATGGGCAGACCTCACCGTCCACTTCCGCCACTTCTTCTGTCGGCCTGCCCCGATCTATCGGTGTCCCACGCTGCCCGGTCTCGCAGGCTTTCTGCATGCGCCAGACCCACCCACTCCCTTTTACTTTGGCATCGGACCTTTCGTGATCAACATGAACACCATCTGTTCCGTGTTCGTTGGCGTCAGCTTGGACGGGTTCATTGCCCGTGCGGATGGCACGCTCGATTTTCTGGAGGGTGACGGGACGGCTCCGCTCGGGGATAACGGCTACGATACGTTCATGGCCGGGATCGACGCCATCGTCATGGGCCGGAAGACCTTCGAGACCGTGATGTCCTTCGCCACCTGGCCCTATACCAAGAAGGTCATCGTGCTCAGCAGCGGGCAGGTGGACCTCACCGCCGCGCGCGCCCGCGGTGCCGATGTGGACGTGATGAACGCACCGCCTGAGCAGATTGTGGCTGATCTCGCCGACAAAGGCCACTACCGTCTTTATGAGGATGGTGGGGGCACCATCCAGCGGTTCCTCCGCGCCTGCTTGATCGATCGGCTCATCATCAGCCAGCTGCCGGTGCTCATCGGACAAGGCGTTCCGTTGTTCGGCGCCTTGGAGAAGGACATCCGTCTGAAGCTGGTCGCCAGTCGCACCTTCCCCGGCGGCTTGGTGCAGTCCGAATACGTGCGTTAGCGGGTGCTTGCGGATCGGTACGATGATCACGTTCGCTTCCGGCCCTTCTTCTTGCTGGACTGCCGACGACTTCCATGGATGCCATGGACCCCTGACATCCATCAGCTCAGCCTCCGTTCCGCCCAACAAGTTTCGCGATACCCCTTCGACCCATGCGCCTCATCCAGCACCACCTGCCCCGTCCGCGCCACGTGGAGATCCACCGCATCGCCGTGAACGCACCGCCTGCGAAAGCCTGGGAGGTCGCGCGGCACTTCGATGGCGCCACCATTCCCTGGGTGCGCTTCCTCTTCGACCTGCGCACGCTGCCCGACCGCATGCGTGGGGTGGACGTTCCTCTGTCCAAGGACAGTGGTCTGGGGGTGGACGACATCGCGTCGCACGGTCACGGCTTCATGCTGCTGGATGAGAAGCCTGGCGAAGAGGTGGTGGTGGGTGCGATCGGGCAGTTCTGGCACCTGAACATTCCCTTCCATGATGTGGCGCCGAGGGACTTCGCCTCCTTCCATGAACCCGGCTGGGGCAAAGTGGCCTGGTGCATTCGCGTGGAGCCCCGCCACGGCGGGCAGGCCCGCGAAGGCGGGTCATGGATCACACTTGAGCTACGCGTGACCGCCACGGATGACACCAGCTGGCGCAAACAGACCAACTACTTCCGCCTGATCGGTCCGTTCTCCCACCTGATCCGCACCTCGGCGATGGCTCACCTCGAAGCGCAGCTGGGAAAGGCGCCGCGTCCCGAGGACGACCACCGCGACCTGCCGGGGGATGCCATTCTACCGGATGCGCCGTATTCCCTCACGCATGCCATCGACATCGAAGCTCCGCCTTCCCTGGTGTGGCCGTGGCTGATGCAACTGGGCTGCGACCGCGGTGGCTGGTACAGCATCGATGCGCTGGACCATGGCGGGGAACCGAGCGTGGCCGAGCTGCGCACGGAATGGACCGAACGGTGCGTGGGCGAAACCGTGCATGCCACGCCCGGATTGGATGGCGGATATACCGTGAGTGAGGTACAGCCTCTGCGTTGCCTTGTGCTCGGCGCGGAGGCGGAGCGCATGGGCGGGCACATCCGTACCAGCTGGTCCTTCGTACTGGAACCCATCGGCAGCGATGCCACCCGTCTGGTGACCCGCGTGCGGGGCATTGGCGACCCACCTTGGTCGGCCTGGTTGCAGGGTGCGGTGGTCTTCCCTCCAGTGCATGCGCTGATGCAGCGTGCGCAGTTGAAGAACCTGAAGAAGCTCGCGGAGGCACTGGCCTGCACGCGTGTCGCAGCGACGGTCATCACCTAGCAGCGCACCTCCATAGGGGCATACGGTCTCCTTCTTCCGTTCATCGCACCGGCTTGCGCTGATCCCTGGCTCGTTCGCTGTGGGCGGCCCCCGTTGCCGCATCGCGCAGCGCCGGGCGCGAACGGCCGGCATTCGGTGGTTGTGCAGCATCCGTTCCCCGTCACTTCTTACCCATCGTCAACGGATCATGAGCAGCTACCGGGGAACCTTTGCCGCATGAAAACCCCGAACATGAAAGCTATCGTCTACAAGAGCTACGGCGCCCCCGAAGTGCTGCAACTCACCGAAGTGGCCCGCCCCACCCCCAAGGACAACGAAGTGCTCATCCGGATCCACGCCACCACGGTCACCAGCGGCGACATCCGCTTGCGCAAGGCCGATCCCTTCGCGGTGCGGTTCCTGTTCGGGCTATTCAGCCCCAAGCTGCAGATCCTCGGGCATGAGGCCGCCGGCGTGGTGGAAGCCGTGGGCAGCAAGGTGACCCGCTTCCGCACCGGCGATCGCGTCTTCGGTTCCACGGGCCTGGGCTCGGGCACCTATGCCGAGTACATCTGCCTGCCGGAGGATGGCGCGCTGGTGACCACGCCCACGCAGGTGAGCGATGAGGAGGCCGCGACCCTCGCCGTGGGTGCCTTGACGGCCCTTCATTTCCTGAAGCAGGCGAAGCTCAGTGCCGGAAAGCGGATCCTGGTCCATGGCGCATCGGGCTCCATCGGTACGGCGGCGGTGCAGATCGCGAAGAGCATGGGCGCGCATGTGACGGCGGTGTGCAGCACGGCCAACGTGGCCTTGCTGCGCTCGCTCGGCGCCGACCGCGTCATCGACTACACCAAGGAGGACTTCCTCACCGTGGATGCCACCTACGATGCCATCTTCAGCACCGTGGGCCGCACCAGCTATGCGCAGAGCAAAGCGCTCCTCAACAAAGGCGGCGTCTTCCTCACCAGCTTCGCCGCACCCAGCGACTTCGTGCACATGCTCGGCTCCAAGCTCTTCGGTGGCACGCGCGTGATCGGTGGTGGTGCGCCCGATGGATCGGCGGACCTCGAGCATATCCGTTCGCTCATGGACGCGGGCCAGCTCAAGGCCGTCATCGACCGCAGCTATCCGCTGGCCGCAAATGGTGGAAGCGCACCGGTACGTGGAGCAGGGCCACAAGAAGGGCAACGTGGTGATCCGCGTCGCCGCGTAGGCGATCACACCGCAGCGCCCTTGCTCACGATGCGCTTGCGGATCCTGCTCAAGGATTCCGGCGTTACACCGAGGTAGCTGGCGAGCAGGTATTGCGGCACACGTTGCAGCAGCTCGGGCCGCGCGGCCATCAGGTCCAGGTAGCGTTGCTCCGGCGTCTTGGTGATGAAGGAGGCCAGCGCATCCTGTGCATTGCCGAAGTCGTTCTCCACCGTGATGCGGCAGAACGATTCCAGGCGCGGGTGGCGGCGGAACAATTCCATCTCCGCCGCATAGGCCCACACCGCCAGGGTGCAATCCTCCACGCAGGCCAGGTAGTGGTCGGCGGGTACCTGGTTCACAAAGCTCTTCAGGGAGGCAATGCTCTGCCCTTCCGTGTAGAAGGCGGTGGTGCGCTCGTTCCCATCCACATTGTAGTAGAGGTGTACGCAACCGCTCATGCAGTAGTACGACTCGGTAGCCACCTGCCCGGCCTCCAGCAGCACCGTTCCCTTCTTCAAGGTGCGGATGGGCACCAGCTCATCCAGGTCGCGCGCCTCCTCCGGCGAGAGGTGCTCGGTGACACCGGGGACTTGGGAGGCGAGGAGTTGCATCATCATCCACAAAGTAACACCGGATCACGCGCGATGCGGCACCATCCGCTCCATCGTCGACCACACATGTTCAGCCGCATGGCGCACGCTCGCGCAGTTCATCGGCATGTCGTCAGGTTGCGCAAGGCCTTGGGCAGGGCGGTTCGCTGAGCGATGTAAACCTTCTCGCGAGGGATGTAACGCGCACCGCAACGGGTGCGTGGACTTTTGTGGCGTCGATCCCGGCTCGTTGGCCGGGATGACCCTAAAACCAACGACGCCATGAACACACCAATGAAGCCGGTCGAACAGACCCAAGCGAGCTGCGGCAACACGAACTGCACCGGTACCATCTGCGCCTGTGGCGCCGCATGCCCCGGCAAAGACTGCACCTGCTGCCAGTGACCCGTTCAGGAAGGGGCGGACATGCCGCCCCTTCCGGCCGGTCCCCAACGAACCCCACCACAACTGAAACAAGATCGAAATGAAAACCAAGAACAAGACCGTAGCGTACGATCTCCGAGCGAGCTCGTTCAACTGGGAGATCGCTCCCGGGAAAACCATCCAGGCCTGGGGATTCAACAACCAGGTACCAGGGCCCGTACTCAGGGCGAACGCTGGTGATACCCTGGTCGTTCGTTTGATCAACGATCTGAGCGAGGCTACCACGATCCACTGGCATGGCATCGCCCTGCCGGCGTCGATGGATGGTACGGATGCGACCCAGCGACCAATTGAGCCGGGCGAGGTCTTTTAATACCGTTTCGTGGTCCCCGATGCGGGCACCTTCTGGTACCATGCGCATCAGAATGAAACAGTCCAGATGGAACGGGGCATGTATGGCGCACTGATCGTGGATGGCGAGGCCGATCCGGTGGTGGACGGCGAACGGATCTTCATGATCGACGATATGAAGCTGGATGCGAACAACGAATTCACCAAACCCACCTGGTTCCTGCCGCGCATGGTCGAAAGGCATGATGGGCGCCAGGGCAACACACTTCTGTTGAACGGGAAGGAAGACCTGGTGATCGATGTGCATGGCGGCCAGACCGAGCGATGGCGCTTCATCAATTCATCCAGCGCGCGGTATTTCCGCTTGTATCTCGGCGGAAGGGAATTGAAGATCATCGCATCGGACGGCGGGCTGTTGGAACATCCAGTGGCGGTCACGGAGGCGCTGATCACCCCCGGTGAGCGTGTGGATATCGCGGTCGGCCCTTTCACGGAAGGAGAAACATTCGCCCTCGAGTCCCTGGCCTATAACCGGACGACCTTCCTGAAGTCAAGACGGGAGACCTTCGCCACGGTGAAGGTGGGAGAATGCGGATCCTCGCTTGCCCATATACCGGAACGGTTGAGAACGATCGAGGCGATCGCCGAGCAGGATGCAGCGGTCACCCGGAAAGTGGTGTTATCGGTCGACCCCAGAATACGAGACCAAAAGGACTTCCGCATCAACAACACCGTACATGGGAATGACGAACCCGTCATGGTCGGTGAAGTGCAGATATGGGAAGTAGCGAACACCAGCAGGATGGACCATCCCTTCCACCTGCACGGCTTCTTCTTCCAGGTGATCGAGGAGAACGGCAAGGCTCCAGCCTACAAGGCATGGAAGGACACTTACAACCTGAAGCCCCGGAGCACGATCAAGATCGCGTGGATGCCTGATGACCGTCCGGGAACATGGATGTACCATTGCCACATCATCGAGCACCATGCCGCAGGGATGATGGCCCACTTCGATGTCGTGGACGGCAGGAAGCCATACGCCGAAAAGGCACCGACCCATACGCATCATCCCCATTGATATGCGCAGAAGTGGGCGATCGGCCTATTTTCAAGCCGCATGAAAGAGATACCGTTCAGGAGCCTGGCAACAGCCCCCACCTCATTGCGGCTGTCGGACGAGTTCGACATCCGGTCGATCGAACAAGTGCTGGGCGGCAAGGACGTGGTGCAGGCGCTGCATCGGCACGACCACTACTTCCTGCTGGTGCTCACCATAGGGACTGGCATGCACGAGTGCGACTTCAGGCCGCACGCTCTCGAGCCGCATACCATCTACTCCATGCGACCGGGGCAGGTGCATCGGCTGGAGCTGAAGGTGGGCAGTACCGGATACATCCTGCAGTTCAAGGCCGACTTCCTGGCCACGAGCGAACACGGTGCTCGACTGGTGCTGCGCCGCGCTGGACATATGGAGGTCTTCAGAACGGACGCCGAGCGCTACGGTGAACTGGTGATGCTCTTGGACCGCATCGCGCGCACCTATGCGGCGCAGCAGGAGGGCTGCTTGCACATCGTGCGGGCCTACCTCAGCGCCTTCCTCGCTGACCTCGTGCTACAGGCACCATCGCCCATGCCCGAGAGCAGTACCAAAGGCTACGCGCAAGAGCGGCTGGAGGAATTACTGGAGTTGATCGAGACCCATGTGCATGCCATGAAGGAGGTAGGCGCCTACGCGGAGCGGATGCACCTCTCCACCTTCCAGCTGAACGCCATCGCGAAGGCGGGCACGGGCCGCACCTGCTCCGAGCTGATCACGGACCAGATCGTCCTGGAAGCCAAGCGCTACCTGCTGGCCACGAGCGACCAGGTGAACCAGGTGGCCGACCGCCTCGGCTACGAGGACCCCTCGTACTTCATCCGCTTCTTCAAGAAGCACACGGGGCACACGCCGGAGGGTTTCCGGCAGAAGTGCGAGATAAGTCCCGATCGATCACGCGTTCGTCCTATCCCGCTGGGAAGGGGTCGGGGTTGCTTTGCCCTCGCAAACAACGCAACCCATGAAAACGAAAATGAAACTGCTGGCGTCCCTGAAGATCTGGGTCGTCATCTACCCCTCCATTACCCTCTTCCTGGCCCTGTTCGGTGAGCAGCTCTCCGCGCTGCCCTTGTACCAGCGCACCTTCCTGCTCACCATCTGCCTGGTGCCGTGGATCGTGTTCGCGGGTGTGCCGTTCGTGGACCGCATCGTGCGCGGCTTGTCCACCAAGAGCACGCAGGCCTGAGGATCCATCAACTGAAAAGCAACGAACGGATGCTCGCCATGACCAGACGGCACTTCATAACACTAAGCGCAAGTGCTACTTGTGCTATGGCCTTGCCGCTGCGGATCATGGCACAACCAACACCTAAGGAAATGAACGAGAACCAGCAGTTCGATGTGATCATTGTAGGAGGCAGCTACTCCGGCCTCGCTGCGGGTATGGCCTTGGGCCGTGCGCTGCGGCGCGTGCTGATCGTGGACAGTGGCCTGCCCTGCAACCGGCAGACCCCCTACTCGCACAACTTCATCACGCAGGACGGTGTGCCACCACAACTCATTGCCTCAAAAGCAAGGATCCAGGTGGAGCGCTATGCCTCGGTGGAATACAAGCATGGTCTTGTCACCGAAGTGACCAGTGGGGACGATGGCTTCAACGTACAGGTGGACAGTGCTTCCGTGTACACCGCGAAGAAGCTGGTCTTCGCCACGGGCGTGCGCGATGTGATGCCGGACATCCCCGGCTTCGCGGAATGCTGGGGTATCTCGGTGCTGCACTGCCCCTACTGCCACGGCTACGAAGTGCGCGATGAAGTGACCGGCGTGCTCGGCAACGGCGACAAGGCTTTCGAGCTCGTGCGACTGATCTCCAACTGGACAAAGGACCTGACGCTGTTCACCAACGGGCCGTCCACCCTGACCGCGGAACAAACGGCCAAGCTGAGCGAGCACCACATCCGCATCGTGGAAACGGAGGTCGCGGAACTGGTGCATGCCGGGGGGTATGCCGAGCGCATCCATTTCAAGGACGGCAGCGCCTCCGCCATCCACACCCTGTATGCCATGCCCGCGTTCGAGCAGCATTGCGCCCTGCCGCAACAGCTCGGCTGTGCGCTCACCGACGAGGGCTACTTGAACGTGGATGTGCAACAGCGCACGAGCACCCCCGGGATCTACGCGTGCGGCGATAACACCACGCGTCTGCGCACCGTGGCCAATGCGGTAGCGACGGGAACCACAGCAGGCATGATGCTCAACAAGGAGCTCATCGCCGAGGAATTCTGAGCAACACCATCCCACCATGAACACGAACACCATCACCACCAAGCGACACGCCGTCATCACCGGCCTGTTCTTCATCACCGCCACGGTGACCGCCATCATCGGCCTGGTCCTGTACAAGCCCGTGATCGATGCGATCGATCCGTTCGCTGCCGCGAGAATGCATGCCGGTCGCATTGGCTGGGGCGCTTTCTTCGAAGCCCTGCTCGCCCTAGCGAACTGCGGCACGGCCTTGATGATGCTGCCTGTGCTCAGCATGGTATCGAAGCGGCTCGGTCCGGCCTATGTCGTCTTCCGTTCCCTGGAAGTGGTGTGCATCATCGTCGGGGCCGTGAGCATGCTCGCGCTCGCATCCATTGCCGGATCGCTGGAGCCGAATGCGGCAGGTGCACAAGCGGTAGGTCATGCGTTGATCGCCATACACGACTGGACCTTCGTGCTCGGTCCGCACTTCCTGCTGGGGGTGAACACACTCATCTACAGCGCTCTCTTCCTGCGCTCGGGTCTCGTGACCCGCCCGCTGGCGGTGCTGGGGATCACCGGTGCGGTGCTCATCCTCTTCGTCGGCGCCATCGAGCTGCTCGGTGTGATCACGCCATACTCCACCACAACGATGGTCCTGGCGCTGCCGATCGCGGTGTACGAGATGGTGCTAGCAGGCCGGCTCATGGTCCATGGGTTCAACACGCCCCGAACGGGCGGTCCGATCCCGATGTAAACCTTCTCCCGAACGATGTAACAGACCCCGCGAATGGTCCATGGACTTTTGCGCCCTCGAACAAACCACTGCACCCAAGAACTCAACACACGTGAAACACGCCATCCCCCTCGTCATTTGCCTGTCCCTTTTGCTCAGCCTATTGGCTGGCACCGGGGTGCATGGGCAAAGCACCCAGCGGTCCACGTTGAACAGCGCTCAACCCATCGCAGGGGATGTACCGCTCGCTTCGCCGGAACAGCTTCGCGAAGGTCCTGTCGTGACCGTGCGGTCATCGGATCCCAGCGGTAGAGCTCGCCGTGCATTCCGATGGACCCACTCCTTCTTCCAGATCCGTGTAGGTCGCCATTTCAGCATCACCGTTACCAAGCATTGACCCGACCATGAACCACATATACACACTGCTTCTTCGCCTTGCCTTATTGCTCAGCCTTTTCAATGGCTCCCCTGTGCTCGCGCAAAGCGCCCAGCGCTATACGCTCAGCGGTACCATTTCCGACAGCCTCAGTGGTGAAACCCTCATTGGTTCCACCGTGTTGCTAAGCGGCGCCCAGAGCACGGGCGTTTCCGCCAACGAGTACGGCTTCTATTCCATCACCCTTCCCGAGGGCACCTATGACGCGCAATTCTCGTTCATCGGTTACCAAAGGCGAACCATCACCATTCGGCTTGATTCGAATGTGAAGTTGGATCTGGCCTTGGCCCCCTCCAGTCTGACACTGAACGAGGTGGTGGTGACCGGGGACCTGAAGGGCTTCGATCTGCAACGCCCGGACATCGGCGTGGAGCGCATGGACATGAAGGAGGTGGAAAAGCTGCCCATGATCTTCGGCGAACGGGACATTCTGAAGGCGATCCAGCTATTGCCCGGCGTGAAGAGCGCCGGTGACGGCCAGGCGGGCTTCTATGTCCGGGGTGGCGGTGCCGACCAGAACCTGGTGCTGCTGGACGAAGCACCGGTGTACAATGCGAGCCACCTCCTCGGTTTCTTCTCCACCTTCAACGCGAACGCGATCAAGGATGTGCAGCTCTACAAGGGGTCCATGCCCGCGCAGTTCGGCGGCCGGCTCGCATCGGTGCTCGATATCCGGATGAAGGACGGGAACGACCGCAAGCTGGGCGTGAGCGGCAGCGTCGGCACGATCTCCACGAACCTCACTGTGGAAGGACCGATCAAGAAGAACAAGGCGTCGTTCCTCATCGCCGCGCGTCGCACCTACGCCGATGTGTTCCTCAAGCTTTACTCCGACCCCGGGATCCGTGACAACAAGCTCTACTTCTACGACCTCAATGCGAAGCTGAACGTGGACGCGGGTCCCAAGGACAAGCTATTCCTGAGCGGCTATTTCGGGCGCGACGTGGTCGGCCTTGGCTCCACGCTGGGCATCGATTGGGGCAATGCCACCGGCACCGCCCGTTGGAACCACATCTACTCACCCCGTTGGTTCAGCAACACGTCGTTGATCTTCTCCAACTACAACTACGGCGTGGCGTTCAAAACCGACGCGCACGACTTCAGCATCACCTCCGTGGTCCGGGACCTCAACCTCACGCATGAATTGAGCTTCTATCCCAGCCCCGGCTCCAAATGGAAGGTCGGCTTCAGCTCCATCCGACACACCATAACTCCCGGCAAGGTGGAGTCCAGTGGTTCCTCGGGTGTCAACGCGTTCACCATCCAGAACCAGTACACATGGGAGAACGCGCTCTTCGCATCGTGGGACAAGACAGTGACGGATCGCCTCACCATGAACGTGGGCCTGCGCGTATCCGGGCTTTCCGTTCTGGGAAAGGGCGAGTTCTACACCTTCGATCCCGAAGGCGAAGTGACCAGTACGACCTTGCGTGGTAGCGGGGAGATCGTGCAGACCTACGTGAACCCCGAACCGCGGCTGTCGTTCAGTTACCTCAACACGGAATTCTCTTCCGTGAAGTGGTCCTATGCGCGCATGACACAGAACATGCACCTGCTGAGCAACAGTACGAGCGGAAGCCCCACGGACCGTTGGATCAGCACCTCGAACGTCATCAAGCCGGAGATCGGCGACCAGGTGAGCGGCGGTTATTTCCGCAAGTTGAAGGAGGGTGCGTATGAAATGAGCGGCGAGGTCTACTACAAGTGGATGCAGAACCAGATCGACTACCGGAACGGCGCGGACATCCTCGTGAACCAGTACATCGAGGGCGAACTGCTCTTCGGCAAAGGGCGGGCCTACGGCCTGGAGGTGATGGCACGCAAGAACACCGGCCGCCTCACGGGGTGGATCGGGTATACGCTTAGCCGCACCGAGCGCCGGATCGACGGCATCAATAACAATGAATGGTACTACGCTCGGCAGGATCGCACACACGATGTATCCATCGTTGGCACCTTCGAACTGAACGAGCGTTGGGACTTTTCCGCCCTCTGGACCTACAACACTGGCAACGCGGTCACCTTCCCCACGGGCAAGTACACGGTGGATGATCAGGTGATCTTCTCCTACACCGAACGCAATGCTGGCCGCATGCCCGCCTACCACCGCCTGGACCTCAGCGCTACGTGGACGCGGATCAAGAAGAAACACGAGAGCACTTGGAACTTCTCGCTTTACAATGCTTATGGCAGGGAGAACGCCTACACGATCACGTTCCAGCAGAACGAGAACGACCCGAACCGCACATCGGCGATTAAGACCTCCTTGTTCCGCTGGGTCCCTTCCATCTCTTACGGTTTCAAATTCTGATCACCATGAAACAACAGCACATCCTCCTCTTCTCGGCATTGCTCGGTCTTGTCCTCACGTCTTGCAGAAAGGAGATCACGCTCGACCTCGAGAATGAAAGCAACAAGGTGGTCATCGAGGCCATCGTCTCCGAAGGTCCCGGCCCACACACCGTGCGACTCACGCGCTCGATGGGCTTCGATGCATCGAACAACTTCCCGGCCATCTCCAACGCCCTTGTTACCCTGAGCGACGACCTGGGCAATAGCGAGCAACTCACCGAAACCGGTCCCGGCACATACACTACCGCCACCTTGGTAGGCGGTCAGGAGCGCACCTACCAGTTGAACGTCCAGGTGGATGGGACCACCTATACCGCCGAATGCCGCATGCCGGTAGCGGTGACGATCGACACCTTGATGGTCGATAGTTTCCCCTCCTTCGGAACCTACACGCGGATCATCGTTCCAGGCCATTTCGATCCTCCGGGGATCGCCAACTACTATCGCTTCACCGTGCGTGTGAACGGCGAAAAGCAGGAAGGGATCAACCTGGAGAACGATCGCTTCACGGACGGGAACCTGGTGTTGCAGCCGCTGTTCCTGAACGACGTTGAACTGAACAGCGGGGATGTGGTGGAGGTCACCATGGAGTGCATCGCGCCCGAGGTCTACGACTATTTCTTCAGCATGGGGCAGAATGTGTCGAACGCCGCAACACCCGCCGATCCGGTGAGCAACATCGAGGGCGGCGCACTGGGTTATTTCTCGGTGCGTACGACCTCTTCGAAGACGGTGGTGGTGCCTTGAGCGGAACAGACCTTCCCATGCCGCAACTTTGGCGTTCCAACACCACCATTATGCCCACCCGCACAGCCAAGAACAGCAAGCCACCGGTGAAGGCGACCACCAAAGCCACGAAACCCAGGTCAAGGCCAAAGTCTGATGTGATGGACTGGCGTGCCAACACCCTCGACCGCGTGCGCACCCTCATCTTCGAAGCCGCGCCAGGCATCACGGAAGAGCAGAAGTGGAGGAAGCCCTTGAACCCTGCCGGTGTGCCAGTATGGTCGCTCAGCGGTATGATCTGCACCGGCGAGATATACAAGGACAAGGTGAAACTCACGTTCATGCAGGGCGCTGCGCTGCCCGATCCGGGTCGCCTCTTCAATGCACCGGGCACGGGTGCCACGCGCCGCGCCATCGACATCCGCGAAGGGGAGAACGTCGATGCGGCGAAGTTCAAGGCGTTGGTGAAAGCAGCGGTGGTACGGAACAAGGGCGCGGCGAAGCCGAAGACGAAGGCTTCAACCACGAAGGCTGCGCCCGTGAAGCTCCTTTCCGGCGGCAACCCGCAGATCGCCAAAGCCGATGGCGACGCGCCGGTGCAGGCTTACATCGCCGGCGCACCCGTTTGGAAGCGCGAAGCCTGCCAACGGATCGATGCGCTGATCGTACGCGCGGTGCCCACGGTGAAGAAGTCCGTGAAGTGGAACTCGCCGTTCTATGGCATCGAGGGGAAGGGCTGGTTCGTGTCCTATCACATCTTCGACAAGTACGTCAAGATCAACTTCTTCTTCGGCCGCAAGCTGAAGCCCATGCCGCCGGTCGCGTCGAAGGACCCCAACGCCCGCTACGTGCATCTGAACGAGGATGGCGTGCTCGATGAGGCGCTGTTCATGGAATGGGTGAAGCAGGCTGCAACGCTGCCGGGATGGAGCGGTCATTGAGCACACCCGGCGCATGAGGCGATCCATCATGATCATACCGATCCATCCGCTTCTGTCCTCCTGCCTGCTCATCGCATCCTGCAGCGGACAAGATCGGGCAGTGGATGCAGGAGCGATCGCTGATCCCCCGATGCATCAACAGGCAGGCCGTGACACCGCACAAGTCGCCGAGTACATCGTGGCGGCCTTCGAAGACGGTAAGGGGAATTTGTGGTTCGGGACCAACGGCCAAGGAGTGGCGCGTTGGGACGGAACATCGCTCCGATATTTCTCCATCGCGGAAGGCCTCATCGGTGATGTGGTCACGGGTAT
The DNA here is from genome assembly GCA_016703105.1 of Flavobacteriales bacterium. Lineage (GTDB taxonomy): Bacteria > Bacteroidota > Bacteroidia > Flavobacteriales_F > PHOS-HE28 > PHOS-HE28. The sequence continues at coordinate 45,835 of JADJCS010000020.1, read as the reverse complement.
CACTGAAGATCGGGATGGTCACCTCTGGTTCGGAACGCACACGGGTGCATGCGAGTTCGATGGGAAGACTTTTTCCGGCTTTGCTGGCGGCGAAGGACTTCGTGGATCGGGGTGCAAATTGCTGGTGGACCGCAATGGGATGGTTTGGGCTGGAACGAGCGATGGCGTCTTCCGACTCGATCCTTCGATCCCGCACAGAACAGGCGGCGGTCGGTTCACCGCGTTCGAGCTTACGGTCCCGGTGAACGATACGCCCAGCTATAAGATGGTGCCCGGCAAAGTGTGGGACCTGTTCGAGGACAGCAAAGGGAACATCTGGTTCGGACGGGATGGTTATGGTGCATGCCGGTACGACGGTAAAACCCTCACCCATTTCACCAAGAACGACGGTTTGTGTAGCAACAACGTCGCAAGCATCGCGGAGGACGCACAAGGCAACATCTGGTTCGGGTCCATTACTTCCGACTTCCCGAAATACATCGAAGAGGGAGGTGTGAGCCGGTACGATGGGAAAACGTTCACGCAGTTCCCAGAAGTGAAAGGCCTTACCGCGAACGACATCTATAATCTCTACACGGACCGCTCAGGGAACGTTTGGATCGGTGCGGTGCGCGTAGGCGCCTACCGGTACGATGGCAAGTCCTTCACGCTCTTCGACATGACCGACCGACCGGAGCTCACCACTTACTTCGCTATCCAAGCTTTTGTGGAGGACCAACACGGCACGCTCTGGTTCGGTTTTTCCGGCGGGCTGTTCCGTTTCAATGGGACTTCGTTCGTGAATGTGACACAGGGTGGGCCATGGACAAGCCCGTGAACAAGTCCGACCTTCTTCATCACCTGCAAGCTCTTCTTCAAAAGAAGTTGAATGCTGCGCAACTGGAGATCGCTTCCACACGCGATTCGTTCACCAACGACACTAAAAGCAGCGCCGGTGACAAGCACGAAGTGGGTCGCGCCATGGTGCAACAGGAACTGGACAAGTTGGACGATCAGCACGCCAAGCTGATCGTCCTTCAGCAAGAACTCGCGCGCGTTCCGCTGGATCGCACTTTCGATCATGTGGCCTTCGGAAGTCTCGTGGAAACCGACCAAGGCACCTACTTCCTGGCCATCGGGCTAGGGCGCATCGAGTTCGGTGGCCGATCCTGCTTCGCCATCTCGCTCGCCTCGCCGATCGGTCAGGCACTCAAGGACAAGCGGGCAGGGGAGCAGGTGATCGTCAACGGGCGGTGCATCACGGTGCATCACATCAAGTGACGACGTGCGAACGTAGCGTCGCCTCTTTCCGATCATTCATGCGTCAGCTCCTCTCGTTGCTAGCTTGATGAGCGCCACGCTCGATGGCGGTGCCGGCGGGAACCTGACCCGGAAGGCGGGTATCATGGGCATCGTACTTCGTCGCGGACATGTCCGCCGGGAAGACACGGCTCGGATCGAACTACCACGCCCGCCGCATCTGCGTCCGGACCGTGTTTGACGGCTCGTGGATCCAGGGTCGTGCATGGGGCGTCCACCGTCGCCATGTAAAGCCGGTGTTAAGTCTTTGTGAAGGTTCCCTTTGGGCGGTTCTTTCGCTCGACGCAATGGCCACCTTTGATGCTTCGACATCAGTGACATGCCCCAGTCACCCACTCTCCACGGTCCGCAAAGGCCTCTTACGTTGCGCGATGGACTGCCCTCCTTACGGAGCAACGGCGGACTTCAAATACTGCGGGTGGGACGCAAGGAACACAGTGGATCCGATGCGATCATTTTCAGCGGTACACCAGGCGCATCGGACAGCACAGCCCGCAGTGTGGAGGTACGCTTCGTTCCGGCCGGGACGGCGGTGCCCGCACCAAGCTTCGATGTCCGCACCGGTAGGATCCACCTGAGCTACGACCGCCGTGATCACCCTGATGTGATCGGCCTTTTGAATAACCGCAGTGCGCGGTTCTGCTATTTCTGGCGTTCTGCGGATGGTACCCGGTGCCGGGGGTGGCTTCTGATCACCAAGTGAGCCAGGCGCTTACCTGAGGGTGGTGCCCACCGCCCCGAACCAGGGGTGGATCTCATACTTCAGTTGCCCCGCTTTCACGAAGGGGTCGGCCTTGAGATAGCCCTCGACCTCTTCCTTCGTGTCGCAGTCATAGAGCAACAGGCCGCGCCACGCACCTTCGCCACCGAACGGGCCCGCCATCTGGATCAGTCCACGCTTGCCCTGCATGTCCTGGTGCGCAAGATGGGCCTCCAAGGTGGCCGCCCTTGTCACACTGTCCAAGGGTGCCCCATCGCCTGAGGTGTACAACACGAACCAGTACTGCTTCATGTGGTACGTGCTATCAGCGATGGTCACGTCGAAAGTGCGCTGGGCGAAGAGCGCTCCAAGGGCGCACGGGATCAAGGCACTGGTCAGGAGGGTTCTCAGGACGGTCATTGCGATCGTGTCGTTCTATTTCTTCTTGATCTTCTCGCTGCGGGCCTTCAGCAGCACCGCGTTGATGTAGTCGGTCTTCCCTTGGGTGTAGGCCGCACGGTCCTTGGGGAAGCGTACCGCGAGATCCTTCTTCAGGGCCTCATAGTTCGTGCTTTCCTCCGGATGTCGGCGGAGGTAGTCGCGGAACACGATGCGATCCACGCTGGCCTGGTCCGGGGAAACGAAATGGATGTGCTGGATGCGCTCGCCCTTTTCGTTCCGGAGGATGAACCAGGCGTAGAACGGCGCATGTTCGCCGATCGTGGGCCGCCAGATGAACTCATAACCCTCCGCCTCCAAGACGGGCACCACATCCCGCTGCACCAGGTCCAGGTCGCTCACCTCCACCTGCACATCGATGATGGGTTTGGCGCTTAGGCCGGGCACAGCGGTACTGCCGATGTGCGCGATGCGCTGCACTAGCTGCCGTGGGAACATCTTCTTGAGCTTGAGTTCCAGTTCGGCGTACCGCACGGGCCATTGATCGTCATAGGGTACCATCGCGATACGCTCCTTCATGAGCGCCTCGATCCGGTCTTTCTGCTGGGCTGCCATGCCGTGATGCTACGATTTTCCTTCCGGTGTATAAATGTTGAACCGCTCGCCACGCAGGAAACCGATCAGTGTCAATCCGCCGTCTCGCGCCAAACGCACGGCCAGGGAGGAAGGGGCGCCCACCGAGGCCATGAGGGGGATCGCGGCCACCACACACTTCTGCACCAGCTCGAAACCGGCGCGACCACTTACGAGCAGCAGGCGGTTGCCCGTTGGCAGTCCGCTCGCGAGGGCGGCACCGATCACTTTGTCAACCGCGTTATGGCGACCCACATCTTCGCGCAGCAGTAGCAACGAGCCGGACCGATCGAACAAAGCGGCGGCGTGGATACCCCCGGTGTGCGTGAAAACGGTCTGAGCCTGGCGCATGCGGTCCGGCAACGCGGTGAGTAAAGTGGGATCGACATCGCCGAAAGGAACGATAGGCGAAGTGCATTGGACACGCACCGCATCGATCGAGCTCTTTCCGCAGACACCACAGCTACTGGTGGTATAGAAGTTCCGCTGCCACTTAGCAGGGTCCACCTCCACCGAGGGGTGCAGTTCCGCGCGCACCACATTGCCGCGTTCTTCCTCCTTCACGTTCTCGCAATAGGCCACGCGCAGCACCTGGGCAGGATCAGTGATGAGGCCTTCGGTGAAAAGGAAGCCGAGCGCGAGTTCTTCGTCATGGCCCGGCGTGCGCATCGTCACGCTCAAGCGGATCTCCTTGCGGTCGTGCTCCGGACCATGGCCGAGGCGGATCTCCAGTGGCTCTTCGGTAACGAGCAGGTCCTCGACGCGTGCGATATTGCCACCGTCGTGCCGCTCGACCGATACGGGTGCCACTGGCGTGCCCATGGCCCCAATGTAGCGCGAGGAACACCGAGCCCGGTCGTCCCAGCTTGCTACTTGCGTCGCCAGCAGGTCACAAGATGATCGTCCACCATGCCACAGGCTTGCATGAACGCATACACGATGGTGCTACCCACGAAACTGAAGCCGGCCTTCTGGAGATCCTTGCTCATGGCATCGCTGATCGGCGTCTTCGCCGGGAGCTGCTTCATTTCCGTCCAGTGGTTCACGATCGTCTTATGCTCGGTATGCTTCCAGAGGAAGTCGCGGAACGCGCCCTTGCCGCCTTCCATGATCTTCAGGTAGGCTTTGGCGTTCTTCACCACGCTCTCCACCTTTTGCCGGTTGCGGATGATGCCCGGATCCCGGAGCAACTTCTCGATCTTCTTCGGCGTGTAGCGGGCAATCTTCTCGGCGTCCCAATCATCAAAAGCCTTCGCGTAGCCGTCGGTACGGATCAGGATGGTGTACCAGCTGAGCCCGGCCTGCGCGCCATCGAGGCAGAGCTTTGCGAAGAGCTTTCGGTCATCGCGCTCGGGGCGGCCCCAGACCGTATCGTGGTAGTGTTTGTAGATGTCATCCTTCAGACACCATGGGCAGCGTTCAACGTTCTTCTTCATAGGCGTATTTGCATGAACACGAGCCCATCGCGCAGTACTTCGGGCGCGGCGTAATACGGCTCCGTATAGGTGAATCCGAGTTTCCGATAGAGCGCCTGCGACTCCACCAGGAAGGCCCCAGTGTCCAGACGCATGATCCCGTACCCCTTGTTCCGGGCCGCATCCAACAAGGCCAGTGAAAGCGCTTCGGCGACCCCTTTGCGCCGATGGGCGATGGGCACGAAGAGCCGCTTCATTTCGCAGGCTTCGCTATCCAGACGGTGCAAGCAGACCGCGCCGACAAGCTCTTCATTGTCGAAACCGAGCAACACGCAACCGTCCGGCGCGCCGTACTTCGCGGGCAGATCCCCCAACTCCTTCTCGTAAGCCACGGGGTCGAAATAGCGTTCCACGACGGCCAGATGGTCCTTGTAGTGCTCGCGCTGATGCGCGGGGAAATCCCGCAGCAGCCGGGCCGCCTCCTGGAAGTCCTCAGCGCTGACGGCTTCCCTGACATGGACCATGGGCGGAAGATAGCGGCGCAGGTGGGATAGCTTCGTGCCGTGGAACTCACCGACCGTCACGGCCGCAAGCACCGCAGTCTGCGCATCAGCATCGTGGACAAATGCGACCTGCGCTGTACCTACTGCATGCCGGAGGACCAGCACTTCCTGAAGCGGGAGGAGTTGATGACGCGCAAGGAGATCTCGACCATCGCCAAACTCTTCGTGGAGCGCCACGGCATCACCAAGATCCGCATTACCGGGGGGGAACCGCTCGTGCGGCCGGATGCCGGGGACATCGTGCGTGATATGGCCCAGCTCGGTGTGTCCCTGGGGCTCACCACCAATGCGATGACCCTGGACCGGCATCTGGACGGATTGATCGCCGCCGGGTTGAAGAACCTCAACATCAGCCTGGACACCTTCGATGCGGAACGCTTTAAGAAGATCGCCCGACGTGATGGCTTCGACAGGGTCTGGGCAAGCATCCTGCTTGCTCTTGAAAAAGGACTTCGCGTGAAAGTGAACATGGTGGTGATGCGCGGCGTGAACGAGGATGAGATCCTGCGCTTCGTCGAATTCACGCGGGAGCATGATGTGCATGTGCGCTTCATCGAGTTCATGCCCTTCGCAGGGAACCATTGGGGAAGAGAGCGCGTGTACACCTATGCCGAAATGCTGGGGCACATCGGCAGCGTCCATACCGTCGAGAAGCTTATCGACGATCCGCACAGCACGGCAAAAGCCTACCGCGTACCGGGATGGCCCGGCACCTTCGCGGTGATCAGCACCGTGACCGAACCCTTCTGCGGCGATTGCGATCGTTTACGCCTCACAGCGGAAGGAAAGATGCGCAACTGCCTCTTCACCCGGGAAGAGACCGACTTGCTTTCAGCCCTGCGCCGTGGCGAGGACATCGCCCCGTTGATCGAAGCGAACGTGCTCGCGAAGCATGCGATGCTCGGAGGGTTGCCTCAGTTCAAACCCGAAAAGGAGGAGGAAGTCCTTCACGATCTCAGCGAGCGGCCGATGGTGAGCATTGGGGGATAGTGCGGAGCAGACGGGAAGCCTTTCCGCCGCTCACTCCGGAGAAGCGGGAAGAGGTGCGACGACCTGAGCGAGCGATGGTGGGTATCGGTGGATGATCACTGCCCGTGCCTGAAGGCATGCTCCTGCACTTTGATCACATGTAGCACGAACGGGAAAAGCGCGTCCATCGTCTCTTGCGCACCACGTGTCGAGCCTGGTAGTGTGATCACCAGGGTACGCCCTATCATGCCGGCTACGCCCCGGGACATGATGGCCAACGGCATCCGCTCCTGGCCATAGGCCCGTGCGGCTTCCATGATGCCCGGCACTTCGCGGTCCAGGATTGGCGCGATCGCTTCTGGCGTCCGGTCGCGGGGGGACAGGCCGGTCCCACCCGTGGTCAGGATCAGGTCGATGCCTTGGGCGGTCCAGTCCTTCACCTGCTTCACGATCTGGTCGGGTTCATCGGCTACAACGGCCTGCGCTCCGACCTGTACACCGAGGTTTCGTAACCGTTCAATGATCGCCGCTCCAGCCTTGTCCTCCTTCTTACCCGAAGCGACACCATCACTGATGATCAACACAGCCGCGCGCGGAGGCTTGTCGAAAGCGTCCTTCCAATCGCTCTTGCCGCCCTTCTTCTCTAGCAGCCGGATCCGTTCGATGCTGATGCCCTTGTCGATCGGCTTCAACATGTCATAGATCGTGAGCGCGGCCACGCTGGCGCCGTGCATCGCTTCGACCTCCACGCCGGTGCGGTAGATGGTGCGCACCTTCACCTTCACCACGATGGCCATGTCCTCCACGCTGAAGGTGACCTCCGCATGTTCGATCGGAAGCGGGTGACAGTCGGGGATCATTTCCGAGGTGCGCTTGATACCGAAAAGACCTGCCACGCGGGCGGCCTCCAGCACATCGCCTTTGGGTACGCGCTTCTCCTTCACCGCGGCAATGGTCTCCGGCAGGCTCACCAGGACGGTAGCCTCGGCGATGGCTTCGCGCAGGGTGGTGTGCTTATGGGTGATGTCGATCATTCTATCGGTCATTGTCGACCCGGTGGGTCGACGCTACGGGTTCGCTTTCCAATGATGATCGCCATCACCCAGGATCTCCTTGCCGAAGATGGGTAGGCGTTTCTTCACTTCGTCCGTCACAAAGGTCACGGCTTCGCGGGCCTCCTGCCGGTGCGGTGCACTGGCGAAGACCATGAAACACAGTTCTCCCGCCCTGATCGTACCCAGGCTGTGATGCACATGCAGGCAAGTGATCTCCGGCCAGCGCGCGAAGGCCTCTTCGCGGATGATCGTCATCTGTTCATTGGCCATATCGCGGTAGGCGGTGTATTCGATCGCTTCCACGGTCCGCCCATCGATCCGATCGGCGCGCACCTGGCCCAGGAAGATCTCGTGCCCACCAATGGCGGTCTGGGAGGCATGCTTCGCGATGCTCTCCCCGATGAACGAAGGAGGTATCGCACCTTCCACGAAGATGTCGCGCTTGCGATGGGGCTTCGCGTCGCTCATCCGCCAGCGAACGGGGGTAACAGGGCGACCTCCTCGTTTCCGGTGAGCGGTCGGTCTTCGTGGACGATGACGCGATCCACCGCCAGCGCGTAGCTGAGCTGTTCCAGACCGGGGATGCGGACCTCGAGCGAACGCTTGAGCGCATGGGTGCTCGCTGCCGTGACGAGCAATTCGCTGGCGTTGGCCTTCTCCGCGATCAAACCGAACAATAGGACTTTCATGGGTTCTGCCTCCCGAACCCAGGATGTGGCTCCTGGGGTCGGTGCGGACGGGTCAAAGGTCGGCAGGCGTGTTGAGGTTGCGAAAGAGATCAGTGGGCCAGCCTTCCTCTCCGGGTGTGATATCCAGGTACGTGGTGCGAACGCGGTCCAAGGCAGCGCTCATCTTCAAGGCATCCCGCTCCAGGCATTGCTCGAACGGTTCGATGGCATGCCGGTGATAGGCTGCGGCCAGAGGCTCGATCAGATCACCGTGACGCGGCACGGCGGCGTCCACCCCGGGCTCCAGGGCGTGCTTCAGGGCGATCAGCAGGCGGTCGTCCAAGTTCGGTAGGTCGACGGCCAGCACCACCAAGCGCACATAGCGGGCTCTGTGCAGGGCGGTAACGATACCTCCCAGCGGCCCCTTTCCCGGGCGGTCGTCCGGGATCACGGACGCATGGAGCACCTCGTACTTGGCCGGGTCACCGATCACCAGGATCTCGCGTGCGTGCGGCCGGAGGAGTTCAACGGAACGGTCCAACAGCGTAGCCCCGTCGATCTCGATCAGCGCTTTGTCGCGGCCCATGCGGCTGCTTTGGCCACCCGCGAGCACCACCCCTGTCCAGCCGCGATCGTGCATCATGGCAGGTAGTGTACTTCCATGGGATCCCCGGCAGCCCATGTGCGCCGGTTAGCGGGCACGTAAGCCAAAGCATCGGCATCGATCAAGGAGCGCAGCATGTGCGATCCTTCATCGGCGAGCAGGGTGACCTGGCCTCCTTTCACCTGCGCTGCGCGGAACTCGGCGCGATCGCCTTTCGCGATCAAGGCGTGTGCAATGGGAAGCACATCAACTTTCAACCACGGTCGCTTCGCGCCTTGTATCGCACGCAAGAAGGGCAGCACATACTCCCAATAGAGGACCATGACCGCGCGCGGATTGCCGGGCAGACCGAAGAAAGGTTTGTCGCCGAGCAAGGCGAAAAGCATGGGCTTCCCGGGCTTTTGCGCAACACCGTGGAAGATGATACGTCCGCCGCACCGCTCGATCGCCGCGCTCACAAGATCATGGTCGCCGACGGACGCACCGCCTGTTGAGATCACCAGATCCGAGCTCGCCGAACATCGTTGGATGCACGCTTCCAACGCGGCCATTTCATCCGGAACGTGGCGGACCTGCGCCAACGCACCAGCTGAAGGGATCAGCGCTTCGAGCATCACGCCGTTGCTCCCGAAGATCTTCCCTGGGAGCAGCACGCGCTCGTCGGCGAACTCGCTCCCGGTGATGATCACCGCCACTTCTGGGGAGGGGGCCATCGCAACCCCAGCGACACCGACAGAGGCGAGCAGTCCCTTGGCCGCGGCGTTCAGGCGCTCCCCTGCGTGCAGGATCACTTGTCCCTGCCGCACCTGCTCTCCCTTCCGGCGGATGTTGGAACCGGGTTTTACCTGCACATCGGTATGCGAGATCCGGTCTCCTTTCCGCGTAACGAATTCCTGCATCACCACGGTGTCCGCTCCCTCCGGCACCATGGCACCGGTGAATATGCGCACGCACTCACCAGGCTTCAGTGCCGTGCTGTGGACCTCACCAGCCGCGATCTCTCCCACCACGTTCCATTCGTTCGAGGATCCAAGAACGAAGGCGTATCCGTCCACCGCGCTCATATCGAAAAGCGGATGGTCGTGCGGAGCCGCCACATCCTTCATCACGAACCCAGTGGCGCTCGGGAGCGCGACGGTGCACGGGGCCAGTACAGTCACATGCTCCATCAGGATCCGCTTCGCTTCTTCGACCCCGATCATGGCAACATCAGCTTTACGCTGGCGAACAGCAATACGAGCCCGAGGGCCTGCCTTAGTCGCAGTTCTGGGAGGCGGCTCGCGCCGATCCAGCTTCCCAATAGGCCGCCGCCGATGCAGCGAGGATCCAGGGAAGCATCTCCCGAACGGAGCACTTCACCCGATGAAAGAACACCCATGATCCCGGCCGCGCTGTTCACGAGAATGAAAAGCGCCGATGTCGCAGCAGTGGTTTTCGCATCGGCCCAGCAGCAGAGCATCAGGATCGGGCTCAGCAAGATCCCGCCGCCGATGCCGATCATGCCGGAAACAAGACCGAGCACCGCGCCAATGCCGAGCGCGGCGAACAAGGGAACAGATCGTTGCGCATCAGCACTCCTGCCGAAAAAGCCGAAAAGTCGGGCCACAGCGAAGAGCAGGCAGAAGGCTAGAACGCGCTTGTAGATAGCGGGATCGAGCACCAGCTGCGCCCCGACCCAGGCCATGGGCACGGACAAGACCGCGAAAGGCCAGAAGGTCCTCCCACGGAAGTGGCCTGCACGTGCGTATTGCGCGAAGGCGATCGCACTGACGAAGAGATTCAAGATCAACGCGGTCGGGCGCATCACCGCGATCGCCGTCCCGGCCAGGGCCATCAGCGCGAGGTAGCCGCTGGCCCCGCCGTGGCCGACCATCGCATAGGCGAAGGCTACCAGGCCGATCAACGCCGTCAGCGGGATGGGATCCATGCGGTCGTTCGTCGCTCCGGGGGCGCGATCATCGTCCACCGTTCACCGTGCAGCAGTTCCACGCGGCCGTTCATCGCGTCACGGCCGGATCGAAGGTCATCCCACAACGCCACCATCCTGTGGCCTACCGAACCCAGGAGCTTCAGCGGTACGCGTCGCATGTCACAATCGTCCTGGCCAGGGCCGGGTTTGCCGATGAATAGCTCATCGCGCGTGATCGCGGCATCACCCAATGCCATGGACGCGTGCAACAGTATCACCTGCGCCTGGTCGGCATGCACTGCTGCGGAGATCAGCGGGGTGCCAGTTTCAAGGCAGGCCTGATCGATGGCGCGTTTCGCGTGGGCATCGTCGGTGCAATCGGCGACCAGGGAACGCCCTTCGACCATGGCGGCCAGGTTGTGCCGGTCGGCGAACACCGGTTGGATTTGGATCTTTCCCGGCCATCCCGCTCCCAATAACGCTGTTCGCGCCGCATCCACCTTCAGGGTGCCGATATCCGAGATGGAGAAGAGCGGTTGACGCGATAGGTTGTGCGCGTTCACCGTATCGCCGTCCACGAGGGTGATGCTGTCTGCGTCCTGATCGTGAAGGGCTCTTAGGAACGCATGGCCAATAGCCCCAATGCCGATCACCAGGACATCAGGTGCGGGCAGATCCACGGACATGCGTACAAAGTAAGCTGCAACCCGCTGGGTGGGAACACGAAGCCCCCCGACGATGTCGGAGGGCTTCGTGAAAGTAGAGCAGGTAGGATCAGCGCACGATCAGCGGCAGCACCTGGCTGTGATCATCGACCATGGCGCGCACCATGTACTGGCCCGGAGCCAGTGCGCTGACATCAATGGCTAGGCGACCATTGACCGCACTGGTGGATGCTGCGATGAGCACTAAGCGGCCGGTCATGTCAAGTACTTCGGCGTTCACGCGGCTTGCTCCAGTGGAGAAGGTCAATACCACCAGATCATCCGTTGGGTTGGGCTGCAGGGACAAGGCCTGATCGTTCGACGCTTCGTTGATGCCGACACCGGAAACGGTGACGACCGCCTCCGAACGGGGGCTTGCACAGGTAACTCCCCAGCGTTCCACCTCCCAATCATAGAAGAAGTAGTAGAACTCCAGGGCGTTCGCCCCCCCAGCACTGGAACTGGTAATGCTGCCGACGGTGCCCAGTGCATAAGGATAGGCCGGGTTGCTGCCCATACCATCGCGCCAGAGGTCCGGCGTGCCCACGCAACGCAGGCTGTAGCTCCCCGGCTGGAGTACCTCAAGATCGAGCTGCACTCGGCTGGTGCCGATCGGGATGTTCGGAGAGACGGATGCCACGGTCAGGCCGGTGTTCTCGTCGACCACCGCGATCGTGCGCACACCTACCTCGTCCGAGTAGACCTTGACCGAACGGATGGTGAAGCGCTCATACGCATCGAAGAGGAGGAAGAAACCGTCGTTCGTGTGGTACTGCCCGCTGGTCGTGTTATCCGTCTGACCGCCATAGCTGGTACCGCCTTGGAACTGGTTCACATCGGCAGCCCAAAAGCTGGTGGTGCTGTTCACCATAGGGGTGGTAAAGGGTGAACCGGTGCCCACTTCATTGCCCCCGATCGCCGCATCGTACCAGGTGATAGCGGTACCGGTAGCTGAAATATCCGCCGTGCCAGGACCCAGGATCGTGGCACCCGTGGTCGTGGGCGCGACAGGGGTGTTGATCACTTGAACATCCACTGCATCGGACGTGAAGGTGCCGCAGACCCCCTCGATCGACACGGTGTAGCTGCCGTTCGCGGTGGCCTGGATGCTTTGAGTGACTTCGCTCGTGCTCCACGCATACCCGTTCGCGGAGGAAGAGATCAGTTCCACCGAGCCGCCCTGGCAGAAGACGGTTTCCCCGTTCACGGAAATGGTCGGTGTTTCATCGGGGTTCTCCGTTACGGTGATGGTCGCTTCACCTGTGCAACCCGTCCCATCATCAATGATGACGGTGAAGGGACCGCCCACGTTCACATCGATGCTCTGGGTCGTTTCCGAGGTGCTCCAGGTGTAGCTGAAGCCCGGGTTAGCGGTAAGGGTGATCGGCGTACCACCAGCGCACACCACGGGCGCGCCCTGCGTCGTGATCTGCGCGATGGGAGCGATGCAGATACCTTCCAACAGGGTAATGCCTTGGTCAGCGTCGATGTCCGTGTAAGTGTCGACTTGACCGCTCGGCCAATACACCACCAGTGAATCGACGGTGGTGACACCGCCCAAACCGAAGTGGCATGTGCCTGTGTTCACGATGCCATAGCTCTCACCGGAGTGCACCTCGCGCACCTGCACGCCCCAGGGTCCCCAGATCTTCACTTTCGCGCCGATCGCGTCCTCATTGCTCACCACCCCTTTCAAGTTCACATTGAGGTAGTGGTTGCCATTGGGCGTGTTCAGCCACAAACGGTCGGGGAAGCTGGGATCGCCGTCCACATAGGCATCACCGTAACTGGCGTACACGTCCTCGAAACCATCGCCGTTCAGATCACCGAAGGCGAAACTGAGCATGTTCTTCGTGGCGGGGAACAGGTTCGTCACTTCGTCGAAGGTGCCATCGCCGTTCCCTTTGAAGTAGAGATCCTCGGTGCCGGTCATGATGTCGAGGTAGCCGTCATTGTCCATGTCTCGGAAGAGGCCCTGTAGAAAAAAGCCATTGTAGTTCTCCAGGTTACTGCCGGCGGTGACGTCGGTATAGTGGCCGGTCCCGTCGTTCTCGAACAGCATGAGCGTGCTGCTGTGCGTGGTGCTGAACACGTCCAGGTCGCCATCGTTGTCATAATCACCGAAATCCGATGTCCACACCTGTTCGCGGTTCTCCAAGCCATAGCTGGCAGCCTGATCACTGTACTGGTTGTTTCCATCGTTAACGAACAGGCGGTCCCAGCGGCGCGGATCGTTGGGATCGTTCACGCCCTGGCGACAGTGGCTGATGTGTAGGTCGATATCACCGTCATCATCGAAGTCCGTGAAGGTGCTACCGTAGTTCCCGCTCATGTCGCTGGCGGGGTTCGTGGACCAATCGATGTAGGTCGCCTGATATTGGGGAACACCGTTCGCATCGGTGAACCAGATGTTGGGCGCGCCATTGTCATGACATGCGTACACGTCCACACGGCCATCGTTGTTCATGTCCGCCATGCTCATCCCCTGGGTGAAGATGGATGGGCCGTTCAAGTTGCTCAACGTATACACGCCGCGCGCGCTGATCCGCACGTAACGGGTGATCGATACTCCACTACAGATGTCCTTGTGCCCGTCGTTGTCGAGCTCGGCGATAGCCCAGCCCCATTGCTCACTGTTGTCCACCTGGCCATAGTCGTAGGTGACGAAACTGTGGTCGGGGTTCTGGTAGAGGATATAGACATGCGTGCTCATGCTCAACTGCACGATGTCGTCCAGGCCGTCCTTGTCCATGTCCACTACGGCCATACACCCACCGCTGTTCGCGTTATGGGAGAGCGCACCGGATCCGTTGGTGAACACCGGTTGGGCCAATAGGCCGGTCGACAGCAGCGTTAATGCTACGGTCAATGAGTAAGCGTGAGCCATGTTCTGCGGGTAGGTTTTGAAAAGCTGATCGAGGGGTTCCTTGCAAAGGCGACCAAAACTAGGTGGCTAACCCGGGTCCTGCAACCTTCCGGGGCCGAACACTGGGGATCCTTCCGATGGTTCGGTCTGTTGTTCCCAAGCCTCGGTCTGGCGGCGGATGCTCTCCTGGTGGATGGCGTTCATGAACCCTTCGATGAAATCCGGGCTTAAGCCCAACCGGCGTCCAAGTTCCGCCTGGGCGCTCATGATACGCTCCCAGCGCTCCGGTTGGAGGATGGCCACATTGTGGTCGCGCTTGTACGCCCCGATCCGTTCGGACAGGTCCATGCGAGCCCCCAGTTTCTGTGCGATATCCGCATCGAGATGATCGATCAGGTCCCGCAATTCCTCCAATCGGTCGCGCAGGCGGGCATCCGGAGCAGCGGCTCGGAACGATAGGGATCCCAGCAGCGCTCTCAGCTCGTGTGGATCGATCTGCTGGTCCGCATCGCTCAGGGCGGAAGCTGGCGCATGGTGCGTTTCGACCATTAGCCCGCTGAAATTCAGGTCCAGCGCCTTCTGGGCCACTTCGTGCAATTTCTCCGGCTTTCCAGCGATATGGCTCGGATCGCACAGCAAGGGCAGCTCCGGATAGGCAGCGGCCAGGCGAATGGGGAACTCCCACATCGGGCTGTTCCGGTAAGGGGTGAAGCCGGACCAACTGAAACCGCGATGCACAGCGGCAAGCTTCCGGATCCCCACGCGATGCAACCGCTCCAAAGCCCCCACCCAGAGCTGTAGGTCCGGGTTGATGGGGTTCTTTACCATCACGGGGATATCTACCCCGCGCAAGGCGTCGGCGATGGCCTGCACGCTGAAGGGATTGGGTGTTGTTCGCGCGCCTATCCAGAGCATATCGATGCCGTGGCGTAAGCACGCGTCCACATGCTCGGGCGTGGCCACCTCGGTGGCGGTAAACAGGCCGGTTTCCCGTTTGACCCGCTGTAGCCACACAAGCGCCTCTTCCCCCATACCCTCGAACGCCCCAGGGCGAGTGCGGGGTTTCCAAACACCTGCGCGAAAAACGCGCACCCCAGGAGCGGTCTTCACAATGCCCCGTGCTGTGACCATCACCTGCTCCTCGCTCTCGGCGCTGCATGGACCGGCGATCAAAAGGGGACGGGAGAGGTGATCGCCCCACGTGGAAAGCAGCGCGGGCTCAAGCGCCGCACGGTCATTGGACATTAGGATCAAAGGTAGGGAGGGTCGCTCCCGTGTCCGTCACTCCGTAACCATGTTGTAGAGCGAGCGCAGGTCAGGGGTAAGGATCACCTCGATGCGGCGGTTCTTGGCCTTGTCAGCGGGGTCCAGAGGGACGAATTCACTGCGGCCAGCGGCGGTGATGCGCAACGGTTGAACGGAACTGCTCTCCTGTAGGATGCGCACCACGCTCGTTGCCCGCGCCACACTGAGGTCCCAATTGTCCTTATAGGTGGAGCCGGGAAGGATCTTGTCGGTATCCGTATGTCCTTCTACCAGGATGCTGATGTCCCGGTCGTCCTGGATGGCTTTGGCCAGGCTCACCAGCGCCTCCCGCCCCTGCTTGTCCACAGCCGCGCTGCCACTGGGGAAGAGCAGCTTGTTCTCCAGGCTCACGTAAATGCGACCGTCCTTTTGCACCACGGTGAGACCTTTCCCTTCGAATCCGGTGAGCGCCTTGCTCACGCGATCCTTCAACTCCCGCATGGCGGCATCCTTGCGTGCCAATTCGGCCTGCAACTCGGCGAGCTTCGCCTCTCGCTCCGCCAGACGTTGGGAGCTATGGGCAATGGAGTCCTCCTTGTTCTGCAGGTCCAGCCGCAAGGCCTCGAGATCCGTGAGCAGCTTTCGGTTCTCGCTTCTATCGCCGGCCAGGAGCTTGTTGTATTTGTCGAGCAGTTCGTCGTTCAGCTCGTTGATCTTGTCATACTGTACCTGCATCTTCCGCAACGAGGTGCCCATGGTGGAAGTATCCTGCTCAAGGAGCTTCACCCGGCGTTCCACGTCGCCTACATGACCTTGTTGCTCGGCATGCGCCGCCTCCGCTTCACGTGCCTTGGCGAGCGCGTTCTCCGCCTCGGCACGAAGACCGGCCACCTGGGAGTTGAGTTCCTCGTACTTGCGTGCTGGCACGCAGGCGGTGAGGGAAGTGAAAAGAGCGAGGATCGCGAGGGCGCGTGCGCTGGTCATGTTCAATAGCCGGGAGCCGGCGGAGGTGTGGTGATGACGGTGTTGACAAAGAAACCGGGAGCAGGTCAGCACGGAACTTGCGGAGCAACTTTTTTTGTGAACACCGCGTTCAGTGCTCGAAAGCATGGAAGCAACAGCACTCCCCAGAGATTGGATCGTGGCCCCTGCCATCGATCTGGAACTGAAACAGTACGTACTGCTCGGCTACCTACAGCGGGTGCAGGAGCGTTTCCGCGAGCACAAACTGTATCCCTACCTGCACCAGCTCCGGGACCATTTGGACGAATTGGTGGAACTGAAGCGGATAAAGGGTGAGTTGGAAGCGGGCACCACACGTGAACTGCTCGGTGTCGATACAGAAGGCGGGTTGCTGCACTATGCCTCCCAGCTGACCCCGGAGGGTCCCTTGGCCGTGATCGATGAGGTGATCGGTTTCGCGCTTCCGGAGCTCCATGGCCATTGGACACAAGGCGAAGCGCTTCGTCGACGACTGGCCGAGCGGATCCATTTCTCGCCCGTAGGATTGATGCCCTTGGACGCGCGCGATGGCTACCTGTTCCTTCGTCAAGGGTCCGAAATGCGTGTTTACGTCTATGGAACGACCCTCTATCCGGACACTGCGGACGAGCGGCACTACCGACGGATGCATACCCGGTATGTCACCACGTGTTCGGTCGGCTTGCTCAGTCCGTACGAGCGGGTCAAAGCCGAGATCGTGAGGTATAGACCGGAGCTGCCCAATCCAGCGGTGTTCTGCTTCGAGAGCGAGGTGGACCTTCCGCGGATCGAGACCTTCATGCCTTTGGCCAAACAGTTGGTCTACCACTACATCCAACACGAGTTCTCGAACGGCGCAACACCTTCCCCCGAAGGCATCAGCGTTTGACGGCCGGATCGAACCAAACGGTGCTCAGGTCGCGGTATTCCATCGGGTTCTGCGGGAGATCGCGCACCCAGGGTTGCAACAACCTCACGGAACGTTCATGATAGAGCGGTGTGATCGCCACGTCGATCATGGCCACTTGTTCCGCCAACGCCAGGTAGCGTGCGCGCTCAACCAAATCCACGGTACGTTGGGCCAGGGTGAAGAGGGAGTCGTAGCGCGGATCGCGGTAGCGTGTGGTGTTCAAGAAGGTGGGTAGCGCGGTATCGGCCACGGCGTTCTTACCATAGAGCAGCGCCAGGAAATTCTCCGGGTCGGGGAAGTCGGCCAACCAACCCTCCCGCCAGACCTGCGCTCGACCCATCTCGATCCGTTCGAAATGTTGGTCGGCCGGCAGCATGGAGAGGATGGTGGCCACCCCAAGCTCCTGCTCCAACATATTCTGCACCGCTTCGGCCACTTCCACATACCCAAAGCCGGCGCTCACTTGAAGGATCAGCGGAGGGAAGCCCTCGCCGTTCGGGAACCCGGCATCGGCCAGCAGTCCCCTTGCGCTGTCGGGAGCGAACGGATGACCGGGGACCAGTTCGTAGGGATACCCTGCCAGCCCGGGCGCCACAATACCATGGAGCGCAGCTACCGCCATGCCCTTCAGAACGCTGTCCACCAAGAATCGGCGATCGATGGCCAGGGCCACCGCTCTTCGCACACGAACATCCTGGAAAGGGGGGCGGGTGCCATTGAAACCATAGAACTGGACGGCGAGGCCGGGTACGGTTTGCACTAGAAAACGGATCGCGCCGGTTTCGTCCAAGGAGTCGTTCAGAACGGTGATGCGATCCACCGGCACCTCGAACATGCACGACAGTTTGCCTGCCAGAAAACTGTCCAGTTCCTTGTTCTTGTCAGGTTCCAACGTGCATCGGACCGCATCCAAGAAAGGTAGTTGATTGCCGTTCTCATCCCGATCCCAGTGATCCGGATCACGCTCGAGCACAAAGACCTCGTCCGGGGAACTGGTTTTCAGTCGGAAGGGGCCCGTGCCGATGGCGTGTGCCATGAGGTCGCGCCCGTACACGTCCCACAAACGGGCCGGCCATATCCAGGATCCTTGGTGCGCCAAAAGGTGCAGGAAACTGGGAAAGGGATGTGTGAGACGGATCCGGAAGGTGTGCTCATCCACCACTTCGAAGCCCTCGACGCCTTTCGCCGGTGCGTTGCCTTCCGCGGTAGCGGCATAGAACACGTTGGCCCCGACGACCTTGTCCTGGAAGAGCCAGAACATCTGGTTCTCTGGACTGGCGGTGCAGATCCGCTGGAAGCAATAGAGAACGGCGTTGGCATCGAACCGCCGTTCCTTCTCGTTCGCGAAAACCGGATCGGCGTGGAAGAACACATCCTTGCGCAGGTGGAACGTGTAGGTAGTGGCAGAAGCGTCCACCTCCCACCGTTCAGCGAGGCATGGTTCGATCGTAAGGTCCTGTTGATCGAAGCGCACCAACCCCTGGTAGATCTGCGATGCGATGCGATGAGCGCTCGCCTGTGATAGGTTCAACGGGAAGATCGAACGGATCTTCTCGGTCTCGTTCGTGTTGAAGATCCCCCCATAGTGCCTGCCCCCAAGGGCATCAGCTCGCACGGGGCCGCCCTGTTCCCCTGTGCATGACCACAGGAGGAGCAACGCGGCCAGGAGCGGGGATCGCCGGATGATCAAGGGAATGTGGACAGGTTCCGGCCAAAGATATCCGGGGTGCGTGGCGTGGAACGGTGGCTTCCAGCCGGCCATCAACGATCGGATCTTGATGGTGACCGGACCACAACGCCTGCCAACCGGATAATTTTCCCGGTCTTGGGGCGTATCTTCCTTCCAGTGTCCCGATCGTATGCGACATCGAGAGTGCTCCGGCGATGCGGCGGAACGCTTTGCGTTCTTGGCGCTCTCGTGGCCGCCGGGCAAAGCGATCGGGATAACAGAAGAACGCGGCATTTGATCCCCTCCGGTGACAGCATCGCACTGGACACATTGAGCATCGTACCAGGCAGTTTCGCCCTGTTCGTGGGCGACTCCCTTCTGGCTCCGGGATCCTATGAGCTCGACCCTTTCACGGCGCGGTTGTTCCTGGGACCTGGCCTGGGAGCGGACACCCTCACCGCGCGCTATCGGGTCCTCCCGCTGTTGTTCGGTGGCACCTACCGGCATAAGGACCCGCTCAGCCTAATGTCCGAAGGTGTACGCACGGACCCGTTCAAGTATGTGGCACCGGCCGAGCGGGAAGATCTGTTCGGTAGCACAGGCCTCAACAAAAGCGGTAGCGTTTCGCGTGGCGTGCTGTTCGGCAACAACCAGGACCTATCGGTCAACTCCACGCTGAACCTGGAACTCAGTGGCCGACTCACCGACCGGATCCAGGTGCTCGCCTCGATCACGGACAACAACATCCCCATCCAAGCGGATGGCAATACCCTGGAACTCCAGGATTTCGACCAGGTCTTCATCAAGATCTTCGAAGACACCGGGCCGGAGCCCAACTCCGCAGGTGGACCGGTCAGCGCGCAGAAGTCCACGGGCTGGGAACTGATCGCGGGCGATATCGTACTCCAGCGCCCGAAGAGCCACTTCCTCACTTACCTGAAAAAGACCAAAGGCCTGTCGTTCACCTTGCGTTCGGCCTTGGGGGAAAAAGCGCACAACGAAGTGGGCGCCACAGTGGCCATCTCCAAAGGCAAATTCGCCCGCAACCCCATCCAGGGCGTAGAGGGTGTCCAGGGTCCCTATCGCTTACGCGGGAACGATGGGGAGACCTTCATCATCGTGTTATCGGGCACGGAACGGGTCTACATAGATGGGCAACTGCTCATCCGCGGCCAGGAGAACGATTATGTGATCGACTACAACACCGCGGAACTCACCTTCACCGCTCGTAGGATGGTCACCAAGGACCGCAGGATCGTGGTGGAGTTCCAGTACTCGGACAAGAACTACACGCGCTCGCTCGTTCGTTTGGATGAGACAATTACGTTCGGGCGAAGTGCGCTCCGATTGAACGTTTACAGCGAGCAGGACCACAAGAACCAGCAACTCCAACAACAGCTCACGGACGACGAGAAGCTCGCGCTCTCCGAAGCCGGTGACGACCCCCTCGCGGCCGTGGTGCCGGGTATCGATAGTGTAGCCTTCACGCCCGATCAAGTCCTCTACAAGCGTGTGGATTCGCTCGGCTACTTCCCGGTGTTCGTGAACAGTACCAATGAGGACAGCGCGCGCTTCCGGCTGGTCTTCTCGAACGTGGGCAGCGGCCGGGGGGATTACCTCCAGCAGTCGTTCACCCCGAACGGCAGGGTCTATCGTTGGGTGGCTCCCGATACCGTGAACGGCGTGATCGTGCAGCGCGGGGACCATGCTCCGGTGCGCGTGCTGATCGCCCCGCGCTCCCAACAAGTCCTGGCCTTGGGCTTCGACCACAATACGATCGGCGGCTTGCGCACCACGAGCGAGGTGGCCTTCAGTCAATACGACCTGAACACCTTCAGCGCGAAGGACGAAGGCGACGATCAAGGATTCGCCGCGCGCACACGATTGGACCAAGCCCTGGGCATCAGCCGCAAGGACAGCACGTGGGCGATCGAACTGGGCCTGGAAGGCGAGGGTGTTACGCGGACCTTCAAGCCTGCGGAACGCTATCGGCCCGTGGAATTCGAACGGAACTGGAACGCGCTGAACGTTCCCTTGGATGGCGACCAATTGTTAGCGACAACGAGCGTTGGCCTGCGCGCGGGCAAGGCGGGGCGCGTGCGCTATGCGGCGAACACTTTCCAAGTGCGGGACCGCTACAGCGGTTGGAAGCATGACCTGATCAGCGATCTGCATCCCGGGCGTATGGACATCACCGGCACCGCGAGTTTGCTTTTGACGACCGATCCCACGCGGACCGAATTCCTGCGGCACAAAGCGCGGCTCGCGCGACGTATGCGTTGGATCACCATAGGCGTGCAGGACGAACATGAGCGCAACCGTTTTCTGCCGGACAGCGGATCGGCGTTGCGCATCGGCAGCTATCAGTTCCATGATTGGGAGGCTTTCGTACAAAGCCCGGACACTTTCAAAAACACCTACCGGCTGGGCGGTGGACAACGCATCGACAAGGGCCTTCGCGAAGGCGGATTGGCACGCAGCACAGTGGCCACGACGGGTACCGCAGCATTGGGACTGGGGCGCGACCCCCGCCACAAACTGGCCACCACCTTCACTTACCGGCAACTGCGCATCGTGGACAGTACCCTCACCGCGCAACGACCGGAAGACACCTATTTGATGCGCGTCGACCATGACCTGACAATGGGAAAAGGTGTGGCGGTGTGGAATATGTTCTATGAGTTCGGGTCGGGCCTCGAACAGCGTCGTGAGTTCATATATGTGCAGGTACCTGCGGGGCAGGGGCTGTATGTGTGGATCGACTACAACGGGGACGGGGTGAAGGAGCTGAACGAGTTCGAACTGGCCAACTTCAGTTACGAAGCGGACCATATCCGTGTGTTCGTGCCGACCAATGACTACGTCAGGGCGTTCTCCAACCAATTGAGCGCTTCACTGGACCTGCGTCCATCGGTGAAGTGGGGCCAGGCCAGGGGCTGGCGCGGTTTCATAGCCCGGTTCTCCGATCTCACTTCCTTCCGGAGCGATCGCAAGACCAGCACCACCGAATTGGCACAGGCATTGGACC
Organism: Flavobacteriales bacterium; assembly: GCA_016703105.1. Taxonomy (GTDB): domain Bacteria; phylum Bacteroidota; class Bacteroidia; order Flavobacteriales_F; family PHOS-HE28; genus PHOS-HE28. The sequence goes on along the minus strand of JADJCS010000020.1, from coordinate 24,218 downwards.
CGCTCCGCGCGGATCCGGCCGATACGCTCCTCACCGCTTTCTCTTCATCCCTGCGTAATACCCTGTTCTATGATCGCACCAGTCCCAAGTGGAGCGTGGACCACACGTACCAGGATGACCGGAACAAGACGCTCTTGTTGAACGGTTTCGAATCGCGGGTCCGCGAACTGAACCAGGTACGGATCCGGTGGAATACCACGCAGCAATGGACCGCGGATGTCGAATCGGAGTTGGGGCGCGTGGCCAGTGCCTCCGATCTGATAAGCGGTCGCACCTACAACATCCAGCAGGTCTCCTCGAAACCACGTGTCACTTGGCGGCCGAACACCGACTTCCGCACGGCGCTGTCCTACAAGTACAATGAGAAGAAGAACGCCAGGGAACTCGGGGGCGAATTCGCCGTAGTGCAGGACCTGGGCTTGGAAGTTCGCTGGAACACCGCCGGCAAAGGCAGCATACAAGCGAACGGGAACTGGGTGGAGATCCGGTACAATGGCGATCCCAACACCTCCCTGGGCAATGAGATGCTGAGCAGCTTGAAAGTGGGGACGAACGTGACCTGGAGCGTGGTCGTTCAGCGCAAGCTGAGCCAGAACCTCCAGGTGGACCTCACCTACAACGGTCGTCAGAGCGAAGGCACCCCGATAGTACACGTGGGTGGGGCGCAGATCCGGGCCTTCTTCTGAGCGGGAACAACCGCTGGGATCCCCATGAAGAGGAACGAGGGACGCAGCGGGAATGCCCCTGTGCCCCTCGTTACGTTGGCGGATGATCCGGCTACTTCAGATCGAACTTGGTCTGGCTCACTTTGCTGCCAGCCTCGTATAGCTCCACGATGTACTGCCCGGTGGCCATGTCCCCGCTCGCGGTCCAGAACATGCAGGCGTCCACAGGCACGTTCTGGTAGTTCACCTCCCGTTTCACACTGAACTCACCCTCCACCCCTTCGAATTGGAACCTGTTGTCGCTTTCGCTGGCGGGCAGCACCTTTCCGTCCGGGCTGATCACGCGCATATAGATCGTCTTGTCACCCGAACGGGTCACCCGGTTCTCCCCTAGCGTGAAGCAGCACTTCACCATCTGGGCCTTCTTCGCGCGGTCGGTGTCCACCTGTTTGCCGTTGTTCCGGAGCTGGACCGCACCCGCCGTGATGGTGGTGGTGCTGAGCACCGAGCCCTTGGCGATCAAGCTCTGCTGTTCGGCACTGGTCTGCTCCAGCGCGGCCTTCTGCCCCTGCACCTCACCCAGTTCCTGGGTCAGATTGGCCTTGTCCGCGGTTAGCTGCAGGTTGGCTTGGTTGAGCGAATCGATGGTGGCCACGTAGCCCTTCATGATCCGGCGCAGGGTCTCTGCTTCCTTCTGCGCTTTGGCCAGGCTGTATTTGCCGGATTTGACCTGTTCCAGGAGCCCTTCGATCTGCTGTTTCTGCGCGTCCATCTCCACGGTGAGCTGCTCGTTCTCCGTCTCCAACGTATCATATTGGGCGAGCATATCCTCCAACATACGCGTAACGTTCTCCTTCTCGCTGGTCACCTTCACCACTTCCCCTTGGGTGGTCTCTTCTTGCCGCTTGCTCTGCATCAAGAGGTAGAGCATCACCACGTTGCTTATCAACAGAAGCACCACCAGGGCCAACAAGGCGGTGTTCGAACGGGGTTTGCGTGGCTCGATGGGAGCGGTGGGCTGGGTCATGCGGGTGCGGGTGGGTAGGAAATGACGAATACCGCGGCTAAATTACCCCGGGCCAACGGGCGGCTTGACGCTTGTTCGACCAATTTTCAACAATGACGCCTTCGCGGCACAGGACCATCGACGGACCGGTGGAATGGCTCGGCGATCTGGTCGGGCTCTTTCTACCGCGCCGTTGCGCCGCTTGCGACCGGCCGCTGATCCGTTCGGAAACGAGCCTGTGCTTGGGCTGCCTGAACGATCTACCACGGCTGCGGCTCCACCAGGAGCCCGGGAACCGTGTGGAGCGCCTTTTCTGGGGCAAGGTCCCGGTGGAGGCCGCAGCAGCATTGCTCCAGTTCAATCGAAGTGGCAAGGTGCAACGCATGTTACATCGGTTGAAATACACCGGCGACAGGACCGTTGGCTTGGAACTGGGTCGCATGATGGCCGAGACCCTTCAAGGCTCTGAGCGCTTCAGTACACTTGACACCATTCTCGCCGTTCCATTGCATCCAAGCCGGTTGCGCCAACGGGGCTTCAACCAAAGCCAAGTGCTGGTGGACGGGTTCCGTGAAGTGTGGCCACTAAGATCCATGCACCAAAGCCTCATGCGTGTGACGCGCACCACCACACAAACCCACAAAGGACGCTGGGACCGTTGGACGAACGTGAAGGAGGCCTTCGATCTTGTTTCTCCCGAGGTGCTGGCAGGGGCGCATGTGCTCGTGGTGGACGATGTGGTGACCACCGGCGCTACCCTGGAAGGATGCATCCGTGCGCTTACATCAGCACCAGGTCTGCGGGTGAGCGTATGCACAGCGGCCACCGCTTGAGCCGGATACCTTTGTCGTCCAGCCCGCCCCCATGGCCGAAACTCTTACGCTTCCTGATACTCGGGACCGGATCAGCCTCTACAGTGCATTGCTGCCGCAACTCCGGGAATTGCTCAGCGACGAGCGTGATCCCGTGGCGGCCATGGCGAATGTGAGCGCCGCACTGAAGGAGACCTTCGGCTGGCATTGGGTAGGCTTTTACCGTGTGCAAGGCGCAGAACTTGTACTGGGTCCCTTCCAAGGCCCTGTGGCCTGCATGCGCATCGGGCACGGCAAGGGCGTCTGCGGTCGGGCATGGCAGGAGGAACGGACATTGGTGGTGCCGGATGTGGAGAAATTCCCAGGGCATATCGCCTGTAGTCCTTTGAGCAGGTCGGAGATCGTGGTCCCGCTCCGGGACCGTCAGGGCCATATCGCAGCCGTGCTGGACGTGGATAGCGAACTGCCGGACGATTTCGGCCAGGTGGACGCGCACGCCCTAGGGCAGGTAGGGGCCCTCTTGGAACCCCTGTTCGAATGAAGGCCATCGGCCTGATCTCCCTCATCGCGCTCATGACCGCCTGTGCCCAGGTGCGCGACCCAACGGGTGGGCCAAAGGACGCGACATCGCCGTTATTGCTGAGCTGCGAACCTGCTAGCGGCACCACGGGCTTCACCGGAACACGGATCATGCTGGCGTTCGATGAGCGCATCCGCTTGGATCGGGTGCGTAACAACCTGCTTATCTCCCCTCCCCTTGAGCAACTGCCGGAAGTGCGCCAGGCGGGGGCCGATCGGGTAGTGCTGGACCTGACCGGACCGCTCAGCCCCAAAACGACGTATGTGTTCAACTTCGGCGATGCGGTGGTCGATCTCGCAGAGGGGAACCCGGTCAAGGACCTGAGCGTGGTGCTCTCCACCGGCGACCATATCGACAGCCTAACGCTCAGCGGCCTTGTACGCAATGCCTATTCTGGTGCGGCGGAGAAAGGTGTGAGCGTATTGCTCTATAACCAAGAGGATACCGCAGCGTTCCGGAGCGGTCGCCCGATCCGTTCCGCTCGCACAGCGGAGGATGGCACCTACCGCCTCCCCTATCTCGCGGAAGGCAACTATCTGATCCGTGCATTGCGCGACCAGAACGGGAACCACCGGTACGACCTGCCGAACGAGGACATCGGTTTTCTCCCCGCACCGGTTGAAGTTGCTCCAGGGGATACCGGTTCGCTACCTCCCTTGGAAATATTCCGGGAACTGAGCGCTTCGCAACAGCTATTGACCTACAGCGTACTACCGGATCGCGCATTGGAACTGGTCCTCGGGCGACCTGCGGAGAGTTTGCAGCTGATCACACTGGGGGGTGGGGCTCATCCGTCCTGGACATTCGAGATCACCACCGGGCGGGATAGTGCATTGGCCTGGCCCAGCGACACCACCTTGCTCAATGGGCAAGCGCTGGTGCTCGTCGACGGCTCTGCGCCAGTGGATACCTTGACCTATCGCGTCACGGGAACGATGCCTTTCCACCTCGGGGTCCAAGCGCTGGACGCCGATGCGCGCGGAGTACCGCTCCATGTGAGCCGTCCGGTGGCCCGGGTCGATCCAAGCCGGGTGGAGATGGTCGGTGATACCGCTCGCATCAAGCGGGATATAACGCTGGAAGTGGACAGCACAGACCACCGGTTGGTATGGCTGAAGGTGCCGACCGGTACCCAACCTCCCGGCAAGGTGCGCGTACTTCCCAAAGCACTGAAGGACATCTATGGTGGCTGGAACGATTCATTGATCGTGGAACCGACCGGGCCGGATCCCAAAACCTTCGGAACGGTGACGGTGGACCTTCAAGAAGAGCAAGGGGGAACAGCACTCCTGCTCTTGTTGGACGGTCAGGGGCGCGAAGTGCGCAGGAGCCTCCTGGCGATAGGGTCTCGACGATGCGTTTGGGAACGGGTTCCCCCTGGTTCCTACCGGGTTCGCATGGTCCTCGATACCAATGGGAACGGGCGTTGGGACACAGGTTCTTTGCGCGAGGACGACCTTCCGGAGCAAGTCCTGCACTATCCTGATCCGGTGCAGGTGCGTGCGGCCTGGGAGATCGGCCTGGAATGGGAGGTAAGTGGTCCTTAGAGCCTGGCAACATCTTTTTGCGAACTTGGCAACGGCCGTGCGGGTGATCGCGTCTCCTACTCGATCCGAGGCCTCTTTACGGAACCGACCCCGTGTACGAGGAACTTGAACGTACTGCACGACCTTTGGACCTGAAAGCCCTTTCCACCATGCTGCGACCCACCGTCCTTTCCCTTCTGCTGGCTTTGTTGGTGAGCGACCAAGCGAGCGGGCAAGGTGTAGTGCCCACCATGGGCAAGGAGTTCTGGCTAGGGTATATGCAGAACTACCAGGGCAATCCGGTTCAAAGCCTGGATGTGTTCATCAGCGCACCCGTAGGCACCACCGGGCTCGTCACAATGCCTTTGGTGGGTTGGTCGCAGGCCTTTGTGGTGGTGCCGAACGTGACCACTACGGTAACCATTCCGATCGCCACGGCGATGCACTATCAATCGGATGTCATCGACAACAAGTCGGTATTGATCCAAACCCAGGACACCGTGGCCGTGTTCGCGATCAATTTTGAGCAATACACCGCCGATGGTACCACGGTGTACCCGATCCAATCGCTCGGCAACGAATATCGGATCCACGCTTACTACGGGCTGAACGGCGTGGGCGGTCTCTCATCCGAGTTCCTCATCGTGGCCACACAGGACGATACTCAGGTGGAGATCACCACCACGGCCACCACCGAAGGTGGCCATGCGGCCGGTGTTCCATGGATAGTCGACCTGGATTCGGCCGAGACATACCAGGTAAAAGCACTGAACACAGCGGACGATTTCACCGGCAGCACCATTATCGCCACCCAGCAGAGCGGCAGTTGCAGGCCCTTCGCTGTTTTTTCAGGGTCCGTATGCACCAACATCCCGAACGGTTGTTACGCATGTGATCATATCTGCGAACAGAACCTGCCGCGCAACGTGTGGGGTACCAAGTACTATTCGGTACCGTACTCCACCACCACGGGGTATACGTACCGCATACTGGCCGATCAGAACGGCACCGTGGTGACCGTGAACGGCGGTGCCCCCATAAACCTGAACGCGGGCCAGTACACGGAGGTCAACTACTACAACCAGCCCGCTTGTTTCGAGGGCAATGTCCCCTTCAGTGTGGCTCAACTTATGGAGGGCATCACCTGCTCGGCGAACGGGGATCCGGCCTTGCTGATTTTGAACGCGGAGGAGCAGAAGATCGATAACATCACATTCAGTACGGTCTCCTCCACGGTTATTACGAACCACTACCTGAACATCATCACCGAGACGGCCAATGTCAACCAGGTTTCCTTGGATGGAGCCTTGGTCCCGGCGGCGTCCTTTACCGCTTATCCCGCGTGCGCCACGCAGGCCTATGCGTCCGTGCCGCTCACGCAAGGCAGTCACACCCTTACCTGCCCCGGTGGGCTCTCAGCCTATGTCTACGGGATGGGGAGCGCGGAAAGCTATGCCTACTCGGTGGGCTCGTTCACGCCGGTGCCCCCGCTGAACATCGACTCGGTGTTCTGTGGATTGGACAGCACGGGAACGTTGACGCTCGCACCGCCAAACCCCATCTTCAACCCTTTCTGGACGGTGATCACCGATCCTTCGGACACGCTCCACTACGGCCTTTCCTACACCTTCACCCCGCCGGGTAGCAATGTGTACGTGGTGACCGGCTACGAGAACCTGAGCCAGTGCGAGGAGCAGTATTTCTTCAGCGTGGAGGTGGATGATCCGCCCCTATTGATCCCCTCGGCGAACGGCGTACCCTCACCAGCCACGATCACCATTTGCAGTTTCGAAACGGTGCAACTGGACGTGCTTGTGGACCCTCCCGGCACCTATCTGTACAACTGGTGGCCCGACCCGCAATTGAACGATGGCAGCCTACAGAACCCGATCGCCACGCCGACCCAAAGCGGTTGGTTCTATGTGAGTGTGAGCACGTTGAACGGTTGTGCGGTGAGCGTGGACAGCGTGTACATCGACGTGATCATGGGGGATGTCCTGGTCTATGAAGCGAACACCGAGAAGGATGCACTTTGCCTGGGTGATTCCTCGCAACTGACGCTCGACGTACACCAGATCCTGATGCAGGATGAACTGGACGTGGTACCCGGAGCGCTCTGGGACAATATCCAAGGCGGCATCATCAGCAACAACTGCGGCTCGGTCTTCGGCAATGCCCTTTGGTTCGATGGTGCGAACCCGAGACAGGCGAGCACCGTGGCGATGAACGTATTGAACGGTGGTAGCGTGAGCTTCGCGATCAAGATCGGCGCGAGCGCACCGCCCTGCGATGATGCGGACCCCGGGGAGGATGTAGTACTGGAATACTCGATCAACGGGGGGGGCAGTTGGGTCCCTATCACTACCTACTGGGAGTATCTGTACCCCACTTTCAGTACCATCGTGGAGCCAATTCCACTGGCGGCACAGACCGCTGCGACCATGTTCCGTTGGCGGCAACTGAACAGCAGCGGCCCCGGCAACGACAACTGGAGCCTGGACAATATCGCTATCGCGGCGGCCAACCCAGCGGGTATCTCCTTCAACTGGTCGCCACCCGCCACCCTCAGTGCTGCGAACGTGCAGGACCCCATGGCCTATCCCACGACCACCGGCTGGTACTACGTACAGAGCATCGATGCGAACACCACGTGCAGCTATCAGGACTCCGTGTACATCGAAGTAGGCGCGCCGTTCAGCATCACCATGACGCCTGATACGACGATCTGCGATCTGGCCGGCATCCAGTTGCAAGCGGTTCCGAGCTCGGGCACCAACCATACCTGGCTATGGACGCCCAACAACGGTACGTTGAACGCGACCTTCATCGAGGACCCCATCGCCACGCCGGTAACCACCACGGAGTACTTCGTTACCGTGACCACCGGACAAGGGTGCGTGGCCAGCGATAGTGTCACGATCACTGTGAACCAGCTCCTCGGGCTTACCATCACCACCACGGACGATGACCTCTGCCAGGGCGAAAGCACCTTGCTGAACGCCACCATCAATGGAGTGACAACGAACCTGACCTATAGCTGGTCCTCGCCCGGAAGTCTGGATGATGCCACCATCCAGGATCCGACAGCCACTCCTTTGGTAACGACGGATTACGTGCTTACGGTTACCGATACGATCAGTGGTTGCCAATTGACGGAGAACATTGTGATCACCGTGAGCACCGCCTATGTGGTGACCGGTACACAGGACACCACCGTTTGCGATCCGGTCGGCTTCCAGTTGGATGTGCAGCATAACGTACCAGGCGGGGCGATCAGTTGGACCCCGACTGCCTATCTGCTCGGGGCGAATACGGCCACGCCCACGATCACATTGGATTCCACCATGCAGTACATCGTCGTGGTACAGGATGCTCTTGGATGCTCCGCACGCGACACGGTGAACATAACCGTACCCTTCGATCAGCTGTTCTTTTACCCGGATTCGTCGCTCTGCGCGGGAGATAGCATGGTGATCGACGCCGGGTACCCGGGCAGCACCTATCTCTGGAGCCCCACGAACGAGGTGACGCAGACCATTGCCGTCTTCGCTGCCGACGATTACACGGTAGTGCTGGAGGACAGCAATGGTTGCCAATCCACTTTCACCACCACAGTGACCGTTGATCCTCTGCCGGTCGTCGTGCTGGGCCCGGATACCTCGCGTTGTATCGGGGAGAACTGGACACTGGACGCAGGCAACGCCGGCAGCATCTACCTATGGAGCACCACCGCAGTGGGGCAAACGATCAGTGTGACCACCAACGATGCTTATTGGGTGCAAGTGACCGATGTCAATACCTGCGCGAACAGTGATACGATCAACGTCACCTTCGACCCCCTACCCGTGATCGACCTACGCGACACGACCGTCTGCATCAGTGAGACCATTACCCTTGACGCGGAGAATCCGGGAAGCGCGTACCTGTGGAGCACGAACGAAACAACACAGACGATCCAAGTGGATAGCGTTTCGACGACCTATTCGGTAGTGGTCACCACGCCGACGATCTGCGTCGATTCCGCCGATATGGTGATCACCATAGTTCCCTTCCCGGTAGTGGACCTCGGACCGGATACCGCGCTCTGCGATACCGATACGCTCGATCTGGACGCTGGCAATCCGGGGCAGGCCTACTTGTGGAATACGGGGAGCACGGATCAGACCACCATCGTCACCTTCACCATGGACGTCTGGGCTGAGGTGTTCAATGGCTATTGCACCACGCGCGATTCGGTGATCGTGGTGTTCAATCCGCTACCCGATGTGATCCAGGAATGGCAACAGGTGCTTTGCCTGGACTATCCACCGTACAAGACGTTGCTGGATGCGGGCAATGCTGGATGCACCTTCTTGTGGAGCACGGATGAAGTGACCCAAACCATCGAAGTGGACCAATACGGTTGGTACTTCGTGGACATCACCACGCCGCTGAATTGTACGATCACAGATTCGATCGCCATCGTGGAATACTGTCCTCCGCAATGCTTCGTACCCAATTCCTTCACGCCCGACGGGGATGGATTGAACGATATGTTCACCCCCGCTGGCTACAACATCGGTGCGGTGGAGATGTCCGTGTTCGATCGCTGGGGTGAGCTTGTTTTCAGCGGCAAGGACGAGACCGTGGCCTGGGACGGAAAACGCAACGGTGGGGATGTGCAGGACGGTGTCTATGTCTGGAAACTGAAATACCGTTTCATCGAGGATCACCTTGGCACCCTTGGCGCCGAACGGGAAACCGTGGGCCATGTGACCGTGATCCGCTGAGCTTGGCCTGAGGAAGGTCATCTCACCATGGACAAGGCCGGGAGCGCTCCCGGCCTTGTCCGTTCTTGGGCGTGCGAACATCGGGCCCCGGGATCGCGTATGCACGGCCGCATCGAACCCGCTCGCCGGTGGCCCATCCGCAGAGATCCCTCTTGACCATGCTTCGCCGCGTACACAGCGCCACCCTCTTGAGCCTGATGTTGGCGAGCCTTCATCCGGCTCCGGCACAAGCCCCGGGACCCCTCCCCACCATGGGTACCGACTTCTGGGTCGGCTTCATGCAGAACGCGTACGGCGCCCAAGAACTCCGTCTCTACATCGCCTCGCCAACGGCCACCAGCGGCACGGTGAGCATACCCCTTGCCGGGTGGAGCCAATCCTTCGCCGTTCCCGCGAACGGCGTGGCTTTGGTGGTAGTGCCCAATACTGCCGAGCACATCGGTTCTGAAACCGTTACGAACAAAGGTGTGCGGGTGCAAACGCAGGCTCCTGTCACGGTTTCGGCGGTGAGTTTCCAGAGCTACACACACGACGGCACCCAAGTGCTCCCGGTGGACGGTCTTGGCACGGAATACAGGGCCGAAGCCTACCGGGGCATTCCAGGTTTCAACGAATTCTACAAGAGCGAACTGCTCATCGTAGCCACCCAGGATGGCACACAGGTGGAGATCACCCCCACGGTGAACACCCTCGGCGGGCATGCGGCCGGCGTACCGTTCACGGTCCAATTGGACCAGGGCGAAGCCTATCAGGTACAGTCAGCTCTTGCGGCGCTCAACCTCACCGGCACGCTGGTGCGGGGCACCACCCAGAACGGCTCGTGCCGGCCCTTCGCGGTCTTCGGAGGTTCCATGTGTGCCAATGTGCCCGTGGCCTGTGCGGCTTGCGACCATCTGTACGAGCAACTGGTTCCGGTCGAACACTGGGGGACCAGCCTCCACAGCTTCAAGAACGGAGGGCCCACGTCGGAGACCTATCGGATCCAATGCGCGCAGAACGGCACCTCGGTCACCGTGAACGGCGGTCCGCCCGTGGTGTTGAACCCGGGCCAGATCCATGAAGTGAACGGCAGCACCGCGCCGGTCTGCATCAGCGCCAGCGCACCGATATCAGTGGCGCAGATCAGTGAGGGGTATAGCTGCGCGGGAGCTGGCGATCCGTCCATGATCCTGTTGGAGCCCGACGACCGCACCACGTTGGAAGCCCGCTTCAGCACCGTAGCCTCACCCCAGATCACCGGACACCGCCTGAACTTGGTGGTGCCCACCGTGGCGACTGCAGCGGTGCAACTTGATGGCACCGCCATTCCGGCCTCCCAGTTCACTCCCTATGCCTCCTGCCCAACGTGGTCCTATGCGAGCCTAACGATCACACCGGGCACACATCGCGTTCTTTCCTCACAGGGCATCCATGTATACGCCTACGGCTCGGGTACCGGTGAGAGCTATGGTTTCACGGCCAACGCGGTCTATATACCACCTGCGGTAACAGATACACTGGTCTGCGTATCGGGACCAGTGACCTTGAGCGCTCCCCATCCATTGGACAACGCCATTTGGGAAGCCGCCAGCAACCCGGGAACCACCCTGGCAACTGGTTGGACCTGGACCTTCACCCCTACGCAGAACGACACGTACACCGTGAACGGGGAATTGCCGGGTAGCGCTTGTCCCGAACAATACAGCTTCCATGTCGGCATTCAAGTTCCACTGACCCTTCAGGCTACAGCGAACGGTGCGGCGAACGCCGATGTTTGCCAGTTCGGTGCGGTACAATTGGGGGCCCTGCCAGTGCCTGATCCGCAGGTGTTCGACCTGGCCTGGACCCCGACCGCGCTGGTGAGCGATCCCACGATCCACGATCCAGTGGCCTTTCCGATGAACAACACCTGGTTCCGCTTGCAGGTCTCCAACCCGCTGGGTTGCGGCAGCATCGCGGACAGCGTGTTCGTGGCTGTAACGCCGAACGATATCCACTCGGTCCGCGTGTCCGCATCGGATAGTGCGATCTGTAGCGGCGAGAGCAGCCAATTGATGGGTGACGTGTACCGGACCATCGCCTTCGATCCATTGGACCTAGCGCCAGCTACGTTCTGGAGCGCGATCAACGGAGGAACGGTCGCCAATACCTGTGGATCGGCCACAGGCAACGCCTTGTTGTTCACCGGCAGTGGAACGCGGGAAGCACGCACGAACGCGTTGGACGTTGTGAACGGCGGCGCGTTGGATTTCCAGGTATACATCGCCACGGGTACGGCGCCTTGCGAGAACGCGGATCCGGGTGACGATGTGGTGCTGGAATACAGCATCAACGGTGGAGGTAGTTGGACACCGTTCGATACAATGCTGGAATCGCAGTTCAGCACCTTCACCAGCCGCAGGGTGGAGGTACCTATGCTGGCGCGCACGAACGCGACCTTGTTCCGTTGGCGGCAACTGGCCCATAGCGGCGCCGGTCAAGACGTATGGGCCATAGACAACGTGATCATCACCCATATCGACAATACCCCGGGCGGAATGCAATGGTCGCCTTCCGTTACATTGAACAACCCGAACAGCGCAAGTCCGATCGCTACTCCAACCGGAAGTACTTGGTACACCTTCAGCGCGACGGGCGGCAATGGCTGTGTCTTCACCGATTCGTTGTACATCGAGGTGCGGTCGCCCTTCTCCATCACCCTGCCGAGCGATACGACGTTGTGCAGCACAGTGGGTATTCCGCTCCACGCCACCGCCAGCAGTGGGCAGGGGATCGTGTGGCAGTGGTCGCCGAACAACGGGAGCTTGAGCACCACGACGGGGCCTACTCCGACCGCTACACCGAACGCTACGACCACTTATACGCTCACGGCGACCACCAACATCGGCTGCACGGATACCGAGCAGATCACCCTCACCGTAGGGCCGATGATGAGCGTGTCGGCATCCGCCAGCGATGTACAACTGTGCCAGGGCGAGAGCAGCCAATTGACCGCCACCGTGCAAGGGCCCACGAACGCCCAGTTGCAATGGCAACCAGCGGGCTCGCTGAACAATGCCTTGAGCCTTACGCCCATCGCCAGCCCAACGGGCACCACCACCTATATCGCCACACTTACCGACCCGATCACCAGTTGCGCCGTGCAGGCCTCGGTGACCGTGGCCGTTACCACCGCATATACCATCGCGGCCACACCGGACACCACATTGTGCAACACCTTGGGCTTTCAGCTGAACGTGCAACACAACGTACCCGCTCCGTTCAGCATCGCATGGACACCCTCCAACCTGCTGAACTCCGGTGGGATCGCCTCGCCGAGCATCATGGCGGACACCACTATGGCGTTCAATGTCGCCGTGACGGACGGGAACGGTTGCAGCGTGAGCGATTCAGTCCATGTGATAGATGCCTTCGACAGCATGATCAATCCGGTGAACATGAGCGCGTGCCAAGGGCAGAGCCTTTTGCTGGACGCCGGATTCCCCGGCAGCGACTATGTCTGGGCACATGGTCCCACCACGCAAACGGTGCTGGTGAACAGCAGCGCCAGCTATTCCGTGGAGATCACCGATGTGCAAGGCTGCCAAACAACCAAGGTTTTCAACGTAACGTTCCACCAACTGCCGCCAGTGGATCTCGGGGCGGATACCACTGCTTGCGGCGCGGCCTCCCTGCTCCTTGACGCACACTCCCCGGGCAATACGATCGTATGGAGCACGGGCACGAGCGGACAAACACTTCTCGTGAACGCCTCGGCCACCTACTATGCCACTGCGACAAGTCCGCAGAGCTGCGTGAACAGCGACACCATCACGGTGACGTTCGCTGCATTTCCCACCGACATGCTTCAGGACGTCATCTCCTGCACCACCGCGCTGCCCACGCTGGATGCTGGGAACCCGGGCTGCACCTATCTCTGGAGCACCAACGCGGATACCCAACAGATCCTCGCGACGATATCGGGCACATTCACCGTGATGGTGACCACCCCGCAGCTATGCAGCGCGCAATTCGACGCGCTCGTCACCTTGGCCGCACCGCCCATCGTGGACCTGGGACCGGATACGTCGGTCTGTACCGGTGATCCGCTGGTACTGGATGCAGCGAATCCAGGAGCCACCTTCTCGTGGAACACAGGCGTTGTGACACAAACGCTCGCTCCACAGACCTCTGGTATCTACTGGGTGGACGTGAGCAACGTGGCCTGCACCACCCGGGATTCGGTGAACGCTGTCTTCCTGCCGGCCCCATCGGATATGCTCCAGGATGTGACCACGTGCATCGGGGAACCCGTGCTTCTGGACGCGGGGAACCCAGGTAGTACCTATGTGTGGAACACGAACGCCGTGACCCAGACCCTCAGCCCGACCTCTGGCGGAACGTACACCGTGACCGTGGAGAACGCGGATGGATGCGTGCGCACCTTTGATGCCGATGTGACCTTTGTGGCCTACCCCGTGGTGGATCTCGGGCCCGATACCACCTTGTGCGAAGGGGACGTGCTCACTTTGGATGTCACGAATCCAGGGGCGACCTACCAGTGGAGCAATGGTTCCGCTGGATCAACCCTGCTGGTGAGTTCCACGGGAACTTATTCGGTGAACGTGGACAACGGGTACTGCGCTGCCTCGGACGTGGTACGAGCCACCTTCAACCCCTCTCCTTCCCGTCTGGCGGCGCATCAATTGTTCGCATGCCTGGACGAAGAGCCCCACTACGTGGTGATCAACGCGGGCAACGAGGGATCATCCTTCCAATGGAACACGGGCGAATCAGCGCAAGTGATCTTGGCGGGCGCTTACGGATGGTATTTCGTGGAGGTGACGAACCCGCATGATTGCAGCATGCGCGACTCTGTCGTAGTGAACGAGTTCTGCCCGGCGTCCATCTACATACCGAACACATTCACCCCCAATGGGGACGGTATCAATGATACCTGGGGCGCGGTGGGCAAGAACATCGCGAGCATCGAGCTCGTGGTCTTCGACCGCTGGGGTGGTGTGCTGTTCCAAACCACGGATCCAAATACCTTCTGGGACGGCAGCGTGAGCAACGAAGAAGCCGCGAACCACATGTATGCTTGGCGGCTATCGTACCGCTTCTTCGAGGACGAGAACGGCAAGGTGGGGCGCCAGCACGAACGCCTGGGGCACGTCACCATCCTGCGCTGATCGGCGAGGCCCGGAACCGACCTGGTCAGAGGCTTAGCGAGAAATCATCCGCGTCCTTCCCCACTGGGAATTTTTCGCGGAAGTTCTCCAGCGCTGCACGATCCAATACGCTGGTCGAGATCCCTTCTTGGGACGGTTCCACCTGTCCGATCACCGCGCCGCGCGGATCGATCACCACGGAATCCCCGCTGTAGTGGATGCCCTTGCCGTCCATGCCCACACGGTTCCCACCGACCACATAACATTGGTTCTCGATGGCGCGGGCGATGAGCAACTGGCTCCAGGGATAGCGTCGTGCTTCCGGCCAGTTGGCCACGTAAAGCGCAGCATCGTAGTCGCCGCGGTTACGCGCGAACACCGGGAATCGTAGGTCAAAGCAAACCTGCAGCAGTATTCGCCAGCCACGCCATTCGACCACTACGCGCTCCGTTCCCGGTGCATAGTGGTCGTTCTCGCTCGCGAAGCGGAACAGGTGACGCTTGTCGTACACCGTGACCTTGCCGGAGGGCTCCACGAAGAGCCCACGATTAAGGTGCCTCCCCTCGTCCTTGATGATCACGCTTCCGTAGAGCGCGGCATCGATCGCCCTCGCCTGTGCGCGCATCCAATCGACCGTGGCACCATCCATTGTTTCCGCCATTTCAGCGCTGCGCATACTGAAACCCGTGGTGAACATCTCGGGTAGAACGATGAGGTCCGTGATGCCTTTCAATGCGACCAACTTCTCGACGAACATGTCCCGGTTCGCGGGGGCATCTTCCCAGTGCAGCATCGTCTGCACGAGCGTCACCTTTAGATCGCGCATAGCTTCTCGATGGCGTTGTCCAGGGTATCTCCCTGCTTGGCGAAACAGAAACGCAGTATCCTCCTTCCTAACGGTGGATCTTTATAGAACGGGCTCAGCGGAATTGCCGCGATGCCATGCTCCAGGGTCATCCGCTTGGCAAAGGTGATATCGTCCTCATCGCTGATGCGGCCGTAGTCGGCGAGCTGGAAATAGCTGCCTTCGCAAGTCAGGGGCTCGAAGCGTGAAGCCCGCAGGCCTATGGTGAAACGATCGCGCTTCTCCTGGAAGAACCCGGGCAAATGCTCATAGTTGGCCGGGTCACGAAGGTGCTCGGCCAGTGCGTGTTGTATTGGCGTGTTCACGCTGAACACGTTGAACTGGTGCACTTTGCGGAATTCGGCCATCATGTCCTTCGGAGCGAGCACATAGCCCATCTTCCAACCGGTGGCGTGGAAGACTTTTCCGAAGCTGAAGACCACGAACGCTCGCTCGCGCAGCTCGGGGTAGTTGATCGCGGAGGCGTGTACTTCACCGTCGAACACCAAGTGCTCATAGACCTCGTCGCTGAGGAGCAGGATATCCGTGCCCCGGACCATCGCGGCGATCCGTTGCATATCGGCGTCGCGCAGGATGGTGCCCGCAGGGTTATGCGGCGTGTTGATCATGAGCATCCGCGTGCGGGGCGTGATGGCCGCCTTCACCGCATCCGCATCGAACTTCATATCGCTGCCCAGGCGCACGTGTACCGGCGTTCCGCCCAATAGCGCCACGGTGGGCGCATAGCAGTCGTAGGCCGGGTCTACGATGATCACCTCATCGCCGGGGTGAACCACCGCAGCGAGCGCTGTGAAGATGGCTTGCGTACCTCCGGCCGTCACGGTGACCTCCGTATCCGGATCATAGGTGTGAGCGTAGAGCCTATCCACCTTCCCCGCGATCGCTTCCCGCAAGGAAGCTACTCCTGGCATGGGTGCGTACTGGTTGTGGCCCGCCTTCATGGCCGTATACGCCAGGGAACTCAGCTTCTCGTCGATGGGGAAATCCGGGAAGCCCTGGCTGAGATTGATGGCGCCGCACTCCTGCGCCAGGTTGCTCATCACCGTGAAGATGGTGGTTCCGACGTGGGGGAGTTTGCTGGTCAGGTACACGGCCCGAAACTACGTCGTTGGCCGCGTATGTACGACGGGCAAGGGCGTATGTATATTTGATGCAGCATGAAAACGAAGGTCACGCTAAGCTTGAACAAGCGCACGGTAGCGCTGCTGCGAAAAGCCGGTGCCCGCAGGGCCAAGCCCATGAGCGCCATCGTTGATGACCTCGTGGAGGAGCTCGATCGGAAGGACGCGGCCAAGAAAGACGACGATCTCGCGTGGATCGATGAGATGGGTACATGGTTGAGCGGTAAGATCTCGCAGAAGGACTTGGAGGAGGATCCGCGTTTGGCCTACGCTTTTGGATACAAGCCGAAGGCCAAGCCCGCACCCAAGAAGAAGACGGCCAAGCCCAAGGCATGAGGTACTTCTTGGACACCAATGTCCTGTTCGACCTGTTCCAGACCGAAAGGCCCCATCACGCAGCGTCGAACGCCCTCATTAAACTGGCGGTGAAGGAGGAGGTGGAGGTGCTCACCACGGCGACCTCGGTGATGACCATGCTCTATTCCCTGGGCAAGTATGATCTGCGCATGGATTTGGTGATCGCTCGATTGAATGCGCTCCTCCCGCACATCGCTGTGGCACGTATCGGCACCTCTGAGTTGATCGCTGGTATCAACAGCGGCTGGAACGATCTGGAGGACGCGATCCAGTTCCACGCGGCGATCACGGCCGGTGGCGTTGATGCCATCGTCAGCAACGACAAAGACTTCAAGCAGCAGGAAATGATCCCGGTGATCACTCCTGCACAAGCAGTGAAGCGGTTGAAGTGATCAGCCCTGGCTGAGGTTGATGGCGCCGCATTCGGCGGCCGACTTGTTCTTCACCGTGAAGATGGTGGTGCCGACGTGGGGGAGTTTGCTAATAGACAACATCATTCCATCCGTGAACGTCCACAGATCGCTTTGGGACATTGTCAAACCGACCAACGGTCATAGCCCTCAATCTCACGTTCAACGGAGAAAGCGAGAGCCAATGGTCAACTGAGACATAGCTTATTTCCACCTCAACCTTCCCCGACCCAACACCATGAAAGAGCCTGATCACAACGTTGTCACCATGAATCTCGGTGGCGCCGTCCTCGGAAAGCACAGCCTCTCGTATCAATTGTTGGGCAAAGGAAATCAATGCTTCCAACTCCGCTTCGGAAATGGTAATCTGAGCTTCCTAATGTCGTGGAATGGTGCTATCAGAAAGAGCATCCTGCTCATACCACCAGCGCGAGTACCGCATCGACTCCATATGGACTGAAGCAACGACGACTGCATCTTTCATTCTTACACTAACACCATCCCATTGGGGATTTGAATCCTCTTTGCCTCGCCCATCTTGGCGTGAGATAAGAACAAGGGGCACAAGGACTCAAAGAAGGGCGCGCATCATTCAAGATCACTCCTTCGTCACCGTCGCCGCCAAGTACTCCCGGTTCAGCCGCGCGATGTGCTCCAAGCTGATGTTCTTGGGGCACTCGACCTCACAGGCACCGATCGCGCTGCAGTTGCCAAAGCCCTCCTTGTCCATTTGCTCTACCATGGCCAGCGCTCGGCGCTTGCGCTCGGGTTTGCCTTGGGGGAGGAGCGAGAGCTGCGAGACTTTCGCAGCGGTGAACAACATCGCGGAACCGTTCGGGCAGGAGGCCACACAGGCACCACAACCGATGCAAGTAGCGGCGTCGAAGGCCTTGTCGGCGTCGTCCTTCGGGATGGGCACCGCGTTGCCGTCAACCAAGTTGCCGCTGGTGTTCACGCTCACGAAACCACCGGCCGCTTGAATGCGGTCGAAGGCTCCACGGTTGGTCGCGAGATCCTTGATCACCGGGAACGCTGCGCTGCGCCACGGCTCGACGTGGATCGTATCGCCATCCTTGAAGCGACGCATGTGCAACTGGCACGTGGTGATGCCCTTGCCCGGTCCGTGCGCCTCACCATTGATGAAGAGGCTGCATGATCCGCAGATGCCTTCGCGACAGTCGTGGTCGAAGGCGATCGGGTCCTCTCCCTTGCGCACGATGTCGTCGTTCAATACATCCAGCATCTCCAGAAAGCTCATGTCCTCGGACACGTTGCTGACAGGATAGTCCTTCATCTGGCCCTTGTCGTTCGGACCAGCCTGGCGCCAGATCTTGAGATTCAGCTTCATGTTGCCCATTACTTGTAGCTGCGTTGCGTCAGTTTCACTTCGTTGAACTCCAGCGCTTCCTTGTGCAGGTTCGCCTTGCCGGCATCCCCCATCCATTCCCAAGCCGCCACGTATGCGTAGTTGGTATCATCGCGTTTGGCCTCACCCTGCTGTGGCCCATCTGTTTCTGCGAATTCCTCACGGAAGTGACCACCACAACTTTCGTTGCGATGAAGCGCATCAACGCACATCAGTTCGCCGAGTTCCAGGAAATCGGCCACCCGACCGGCCTTCTCCAGTTCCTGGTTGAACTCACCGGCTTTGCCAGGAACGCGCACGTCGCGGTAGAACTCCTCGCGGATCTGGCGGATCTCCATAATCGCTTCCTGCAAGCCCTGTGCGTTGCGCGCCATGCCGCACTTGTCCCACATCACCTTGCCCAAGCGGCGGTGGAAGTCATCAACCGGCTTCGTGCCCTTGTTGTTGAGGAAGTGGTTGATGCGATCCTTCACGTCCTTCTCGGCCGCATCGAACTCCGGCGTGTTGGTCTTGATGGGACCTGTACGGATGTCATCCGCGAGGTAATCACCCACGGTGTACGGGATCACGAAGTAGCCGTCCGCCAAGCCTTGCATCAGCGCTGATGCGCCGAGACGGTTCGCGCCGTGATCGCTGAAGTTCGCTTCGCCCAAACAGAAGAGACCCGGCACGGTGGTCTGCAGGTTGTAGTCCACCCACAGGCCGCCCATGGTGTAGTGTACGGCCGGGTAGATCTTCATCGCATGCTTGTAGGGATCCTCGCCGACGATGTTCTCGTACATCTCGAAGAGGTTGCCGTACTTCTCGCTCACCACGGAAGTTCCTAGCTCGCGTACTTGCTCCTGGCTCGCGTTCTCGATCTTCTTCACGTTCGCCTCGAGCTTGCCGTAGCGCTCGATGGCGGCACTGAAATCGAGGTACACGGCCTCACCGGTCTTGTTCACGCCGTATCCGGCATCGCAACGCTCTTTCGCAGCACGACTGGCCACGTCACGCGGCACCAGGTTCCCGAAGGCCGGATAACGGCGTTCGAGGTAATAGTCACGATCGCCTTCAGCGATGTCGCTGCCTTTCTTCTTGCCATCGCGGATCGCTTTCGCGTCCTCGATGTTCTTCGGCACCCAGATGCGGCCATCATTCCGCAGCGACTCGCTCATCAACGTGAGCTTGCTCTGGTGCGTGCCGCTCACGGGGATGCACGTCGGGTGGATCTGCGTGTAGCACGGATTGCCGAAGTAGGCCCCACGCTTGTGCGCCTTCCACGCCGCCGTGACGTTGCTGCCCATGGCGTTCGTGCTCAAGAAGAACACGTTGCCGTAGCCGCCCGTGCAGAGCAGCACCGCGTGTGCGCCGTGCCTTTCGATCTCGCCGGTGATCAGGTTGCGAGCGATGATGCCGCGTGCCTTGCCGTCCACAACAACCACATCGAGCATCTCGTGGCGGTCGAACATCTGCACGGCGCCCTTGCCCACCTGGCGCATTAGCGCGCTGTACGCACCGAGAAGTAGTTGCTGTCCTGTCTGTCCGCGGGCGTAGAAGGTGCGGCTCACTTGCACGCCACCGAAGGACCGGTTGTCGAGGAGTCCACCGTAGTCGCGGGCGAAGGGCACGCCTTGCGCCACGCACTGGTCGATGATGTTCGCGCTCACTTCCGCCAAGCGATACACGTTGGCTTCGCGTGCGCGGTAGTCACCGCCTTTCACGGTATCGTAGAACAGACGGTAGGTGCTGTCGCCGTCGTTCTGGTAGTTCTTCGCGGCATTGATCCCGCCCTGCGCGGCGATGCTGTGCGCACGACGGGCGCTATCCTGGAAGCAGAAGGCCTTCACATTGTAGCCCATCTCCGCGAGCGATGCGGCGGCGGCACCTCCAGCGAGACCCGTGCCCACAACGATGATATCGATGCGGCGTTTGTTCGCGGGGGCGACGATGCGGATGTGTCCCTTGTGATCGGTCCACTTCTTATCGATGGGGCCGGGAGGGATCTTGCTGTCGAGCTTGCTCATTGATCGAAGAGGTTCAACGGATCACTTGATCCAACCTAGGTACATGCTCACCGGCATCGAGGCGAAGAGCGCGGAGATGACGATGCTGAAACCGGCGCCCACCATCTTGATGATCGGCGTGTAGCGCTTGTGGTTGATACCGACGCTTTGGAAGGCGCTCTGGAAGCCGTGCAGCAGGTGCCAGAACAGGCTGAAACATCCGAGCACGTAAAGCACCACGGGAACGGGGTGCGCGAATACCTCCACCATCTCGATGTAGAGGTTGTCGTGGCCCGGCATCCCTTCGATCTCGCGCAAGCCGGTGATGCGGCTCTTCACCCAGAAGTGCCACAGGTGCAGCATGAGGAAGAGCAGCAGCAAGGTGCCGAGGATGCCCATGCTGGCACTATACCAACTTCGGTTGGCGCTGCCTTTCTCCATGGCGTATTTCACAGGTCGCGCTGCGCGGTTCTGGCTCCAAAGGATCAGACCGTCCACGATATGCAGGATGAGGCCCGCGAAAAGCACGAACTCCATCGCGCGGATGAGCGGGTTGGTGCCCATGAAGTGGGCCGCTTCGTTGAACGTGACGCCCCCGTCATTGAAGAAGATCATCGCGTTCACCGTGGCGTGGACCACCAGAAAGCTGATAAGGAAAAGGCCCGTGAGGGCCATCCAGTACTTTTTGACGAGGGAGGAACCGAAGAGTCCTGTACGGGCCATGCTGGGAGGAACAGTGAACGGATGGGGTGCGTTCGTTCTGACCGCAAACCTACGGGCCGGGCCGTTAGCACGGGACGCAAGTCGCTAACGCTGTGCTGTTTGGAATTGTTCCAGATGGGCGGCCGGACGTGTCCTCCCCTGCGGGCGCGGACTAGGACAGCGGATAGGCCTTCCTTGTGCGAGCGATCGACCTCTTGAGCATGAGCTTCAGCACCTTCAGGTCGATGTCGGCCAGTCGCTTCACGTAAAGGCAGCCTTTCGTCGCTCGGTGTCTACCCAGCTTGGCAAGCAGCTCCGGCTCCTGCGCCTCTTCGCCGAGGTAGAGGACCAGCTCCGGTTTGCGTGGGCTGAAAGCCGCCAAGGGAGCACTGCCCGAATGACCGCTGGCGTAGGTGTAATGGTAGGTGCCGAAGCCAATGATCGTGGGCCCGTACAGGTGCGGTTGCTCGCCGGTGAGTTCGTGCATCAGCTTTATCAGCGTGCGGCAATCGTCGCGCACTTCCTCCTTCGGCTGCTTATCGATGAAGGCATCCACGCTCGCGGCGGTGGCGTGGGTCTTGTTGGGGTTCGCCATGGCTTAGAACTGCTTGTCCAGTTCGAAGTACTCCACCTTGGACATGTAGGGGAAGTACGGCAGGCCGCCGATCAGCTCCTTGGTCCGGTTGCCATCCGCATTGTTGAAAAGTAGGAATGCTCCTGTGCGTTTCGTGGTGATGAAGAAGCTCTCCAGAATACCCTCTTCCTTCCAGGTGTTGATGAACCGCATTTCCGCCTGCTGCAACTCGGGCGTTGCCTTTATGGTCCCCATGCCTTCCGGGGAAAGTGTGATGGATACGAGGATGCGTTTCATGGGGTGTGATTGCTGCGGCAATTTTAGTGAACGGCGGTGGTGGCGTCGGGCTGGTTGGACATACAGCGAAGGTCAGCAGGTCTGTCGGATATTTGTATCCCATGGGCACCCTCGCCGACATCCTCTCTGTTCTCCGCCGCGAACGCGCCCGGCTCTTTGCCAAGTACGGCTTGAAGAGCATGGCCGTGTTCGGCTCGGCCACGCGCGATGACTTCCGCCCGGACAGCGATGTGGACATCATGGTGGAGTTCGAGCCCGGAGCCGACTTCGACTATTTCGACCTGCTGATCGATCTGCAAGGCATCGTGCAGCGTGAGGTGGATCTGGTGATGCGCACCGCCGTGAAGCCGCATTACATGGAATTCATCGAGAAGGACTTGAAGTATGTCTGAGCGCAGCGACAAGGTGCGGCTCATTGATATGCTGTCTGCTGCTGAACGGGTTGTCCGCAGCATGACCGGTGTTAATCTGGAAGTCTTTCTGGCAGATGATGTACTGCGTGATGCCATCGTCTATCGACTACAGACCATCGGCGAAGCGGCATACAACCTGACCGATGCGCTGAAGAACGCCCACCCCGAAGTGGATTGGTTCAAGATCGAGGGCCTACGCCACAGGATCGTGCATGACTACCGGCGGATCGATGACACGCAGATCTACCGCATCACGAACAAGTACGTGCCGCTGTAAGAGCCCCCAATAACAGGTACGGTTGTAAGAAGAGACAACCACCTAAACTTGGGAAGCATGAGAAAAGCAAGTTCACCGGACGCGAGTCGTATCGATCCTGCGCGAGCATGAGGCGGGCAAGAAGGCCGCAGACCTGTGCCGGGAGCACCGGGTTAGCCAACCCACCTTCTACCAATGGAAGAGCAGGTACGGCGGGCTTGAGCCCAACCAGCTCAAGGAACTCAAGGACTTGAAGGCTGAGCACGCGCGTCTCAAGCGGCTCTACGCTGAGGCGTGCATGGACCGCGAAGCGCTGAAGGACCTGCTATCGGGAAAGCTCTAGGCCCTGCCGCCAAGCGCGAGTGCGTGCACAAACTGGTCGAACAGCGCCAGATGAGTGTGCGGCGGGCCTGCAAGCTGATAAAGCTCAGTGGATCGGTGCTGCGCTACCTACACCGGCGCCAACTGGACCATGCCACCATGGACCGCTTGCGTGCTTGGCCACTAAGCACCCGCGTTGGGGCATGCGGAAGATGCATGCCAAGCTGCGCATGGAAGGGTTGTTGATCAACCGTAAACGCACCCGGCGACTCTACCGCATCCTTGGGTTGCACCTGCGCCGCAAGATGAAGCACCGCCTGCCCGCGCGTGTGAAGGAGCCGATGGTGCTGCCGATCGCGCCGAACATCACCTGGAGCATGGACTTCATGCACGATACCCTGGCCAATGGCCGCAAGTACCGCACCTTCAACATCATCGATGATCACAACCGCGAAGCCCCTGGACATCACCGTGGACACCTCCATCAGCAGCCACCGCGTGGTGCGCCAGCTCGAACAACTGGTCCAGTGGCGGGGTAAGCCCGAGCGCATCCGCGTGGACAATGGCCCGGAGTTCATTGCGCAGGCCTTGGAGCTATGGTGCAAAGAGCGCGGCATCGAGTTGCACTTCATCCGCAAGGGCAAGCCACGGAGAACGGCTTGATCGAGCGCTTCAACCGCACCTATCGCGAGGAGGTGCTCGATGCCAACCTCTTCGAGACGCTCCAACAGGTGCGTGCAGAGACCAATCGCTGGATCTGGGAGTACAACAACGAGCGACCGCATGAGTCGTTGGGCAACATCCCCCCGCGCGTTCCTGTTGAAAACGTGGACAGCTCCCCAACGCACAGATCCACGCTGCCGACCTGCCCACCTTCCAACAGGACGATCACAACACCACCAACGACTCAATTAGCTTTACAAAAGACCGCGCCTGAAATGGGGGCTCTTACACCGCCGCTGGTGGAGCACTTGAAGAAGATCCTGGCGAGCGGGGTGGAGTGAAACGGCTCAGTACGCGCGGCGCACTTCCTTGCGCTGGAAGACGGCGATGCGGCTATCGGA
>JADJCS010000019.1 GCA_016703105.1 Flavobacteriales bacterium | reverse complement strand
CGTGTCGAAGCGCGATTCCTTGAAGGCGATGGCCGCGAGCAGTTCCCATTCCCAATGCATCAGTTCCGCCTTTTCCTGGAACAGACTGTCGAACGGCGATATGGGATCACCGGACACGAGGGTCTTGCGCGCCCGCCCGAGCGCTTTCCGCTTGGGCAAGCGCTCCCCATAGCTGCCCATGATCAGGGCGCGTGCTTCGGTCTCCTTCTCCTCGGCGAGCCAGCGGTCCAGTGCTTCGCGCAAACGCGTCGCATTGCGTCGCAACGCGAAACGAAGACCGATGCGCTCACCACCGGCCTCTTCGGCCACCAATTGTGGAAGGTGCGTGAGGTGGTAGCGCGCTTCCCCGTCCGTGACCAGCGCTGCGCGGATCGCACCCAGCGCCACCCGCTCGATCAGTTCCGAACCCGTGGCGATATCCATCGCGAAACCGCGCGGACCGTGGAGATGCAACGCGGTATCCGCCATCCATGGCGAGGTGCGCGGCATCCAAACCGTGTCCTGTGCCGATGGCGTCAGGTCCAGCAGCTGGTCCTCCCGCAAGCGCACCAACACCGGCGAGGCATGCCAGTAAGGCGCGGAGATGGCCACCGCTGTGCCGAAGCGGCTCTCATGCACCTGCGCCGCGATCAGATCCCCGCTGCCCCGTTGCAACAAGGGCAACAGACTGTCCTCTACGACAGGCACCGCGCGCAGCGGCAACCCCATGTGCCTGGCGAAGCGTTCGAGCAGCTCGAATTCCGCGCCGCGCGTGCCGCCCGGGAACTCCTCGTAGGTGAGCGGATGCACCACCACCAGCACACGCAACGTGTCCTTGCCGATGCGGTCCAGGTCGCGGTCCACCAAAGGAGCGGACCACGGCGCGGCGGGTTCCGCACCCAGGGGCCGTGAGCGGTACAGCACTGTGATCGCCAGACCGAGCACGAGCAGCAGGGCTCCCAACAGCATCGGGCGGTTCGTCCGGTTCATCGGAGCGGTGCGGTCTCGGTTTCCACGTCGCGAAGAAAACGGAGGAACTCGTCGCGATAGGCAGTGTAGTGCTCTCCCAATACGGTTTCCGCGCCCGCCATCACGTGCCCCTCGGGCGCCCGGCGCGAGAGGCCGCGCAAGGCGTCGCCGATCCCTTCCAGCGTCGCGTAGGCGCTCAACCAATCACCGGAGATCATATGCGGCAGCATGCGGGCGGGCCGTCCTTCCATCAATGCGGCGTGCTCGGAGAGGATGGTGTACATGCGTACGGCGAACGCATCCAGAGGTTCCGTGCGCACTTCGCTCCAATGGGCGGCGAGCAAATGGTCATAGAAAAGGTCCATCACCACACCGGCATAGCGGCCCGCATGCGCGCGCACCCGCTCCCTCCCCGCGCGTGGCAGGGGATGGTTGTCCGTATAGTGATCGATGGCACGGTGCAGCCGGATCCCCTGGCGCACCTCCTCCGGAAAGCGCTCCAGATCGCGGCCCTTCACCGCATCGGCCATGAAGTTGCCCACGATCACCAACGGCCGGTCGCCGCTCAGGTGCAGATGGGCGAGGAAGTTCATGCGGAGGGAGCAAGGTAGTGCCCTTCAACCGGCACCTCCGCCGCTCGTGTATCGCCATCGCACCACCGCGCGGCTCAGGATATCTTCGTCCGCATCCATGGATCCGCGCCGCCGTTACATGCTTTACTGGACCACCCAGCTGGTGGCTTGGGCCGTGTACGTCGGCTCCAGCGTGTGGTGGAACTACCTGCTGGACAATGTGCGGCCGGACCTGCTGCAGGTCATGGTGACGATCTACGCCATCGGCGTTCTTTCCAGCCATGCCCTACGCCACACCATCGTGCGCCTCCGCTGGTTGGAACTGCCCTTGGGAACGTTGGTACCCCGGCTGGTGCTGGGCACGGCGGTACTTGGTCTGAGCGCCGCGCTGGCGGAAGGCCTCTGTGTGCAACTCTTCCTCCCCTCTTACCAGTCGCTCTTCGTCGACTTCCTCACCTTCTTCGAACACTGGGTGAACTGGACGGCGCTGCTGCTGCTGTGGTCGTTGAGCTACCTCATCTACCACTACTTCGCCAAGAACCGGTTGGAGGAGATCCGCAACCTGCGCCTGCGTTCGGCCGACCGCGACAACCAACTGAACAACCTGCGCAGCCAGCTCAACCCGCACTTCATGTTCAACGCGCTGAACGGCATCCGCGCATTGATCGATGAGGACCCCGCCCAGGCCAAGCGCGCCATCACGCAACTGAGCGCCATTCTGCGCAATGCGATGAGCACCGTGAAACGCACCACCGTGCCACTCGGCGAAGAGGTCGATATCGTAAAGGCCTATCTCGCGCTTGAAGCCATGCGCTTCGAGGAACGGTTGCGGGTCCAGTTCTCCATCCCACCCGAACTGGAGCGCGAGCCCGTGCCCCCCATGCTTTTGCAAACACTGGTGGAGAACGCCGTGCGTCATGGCATCGCCAAACTCACCCAAGGCGGCGATCTCCACATCGAAGTGCGCGCCGAGAAGGAAGGTCTCCGCCTCATCGTGCGCAACAGCGGCCACTACGAACCCGGCACCAGCGAGGGCAGCGGCATCGGCCTACGCAATACCCAGCACCGCCTCGACCTTATCTACGGCCGCCACGCCGACCTGCGCATCGTGAACCGCGATGGCATGGTGGTCACCGAAGTGTTCCTGCCGAAAGGATCCACGGAGACCTTGAGCACCGCCCATAACGCACCCCAGCCCGAAGCCCTATGAAAGCCCTGATCATCGATGATGAACGTCTCGCCCGCAAGGAGCTGATCTCCCTGCTCGAGAAACACGAGGACATTGAAGTGGTGGGCGAGGCCGCTAATGCCGATGAGGCCGAGGCGCTCATCGCCGAGAAGAAGCCCGACCTGCTCTTCCTCGATATCAACATGCCCGGCCGCGATGGCTTCCAATTGCTCAACGCATTGGATCATGCACCCCATGTGATCTTCGTTACCGCGTACGATGAACACGCGATCCACGCCTTCCAGGTGAACGCGCTGGACTACGTGCTCAAGCCCATCGACCCCGCACGCCTGGAGGCCGCCCTGGCCAAGGTGCCCCCGACCAGCAGCGAGGACCTGCCGCAGCGCGACATGCTGCACGAGCAGGACCAGATCTTCCTGAAGGACGGGGAGAAGTGCTGGTTCGTCACTTTGAAGGATGTGCGCGTGTTCGAGAGCGAAGGCAATTACATCCGCGTGCGCTTCAGCGATCAGAAGCCGTTGGTGCTGCGCAGCCTGAACAAGTTGGAGGAGAAGCTCGATCCCCTCGTCTTCTTCCGCGCCAGCCGCAAGCACATCATCAACCTGCGTTGGGTGGACAAGATCGAACCCTGGTTCAACGGCGGCCTTATGGTGAAATTGAAGCCGCACGACAAGACCCCCGCCACTCCGCCCGGTGCCGCACCGAACGTAGAGACCATCGAGGTGAGCCGCAGGCAGGCAGCGCGGTTCAAGGAGTTGTTGAGCTTATGAGCGGATACTCACGGTAGTTGTTGCGCCCGGACGTTGGTGGGAATGGATCCCCCGATGGTCAGCAGGATCGGGTCGCGATCATTCTTGTTGCCAGCATATTTCACCATGCCGTCCATGTTCACGTCCTCGGCAAAGTAACCGCTTGCGGACGCGGTAGGCACGGTACCGCCGATCCGTACAAGGATGGGATCACGGTCGTTGCTCCCTCCAGCATACTTCACCTGGCCATCGAAGTTCACATCCCCGCTCCTCAGGGTAGCCATCCCGTTGTTCGTCTTACGGGCGTTGTTCCCATAAACAGGCGTAGCGATCGCGGAGAAGTCGATATAGGGGCTCGTCGAGAAGTCCACGGGCTGGGCGGTCATCACCCCCAAGTGATTGCGGTGGCGCACGGCCACAGTAGTAGGAGCCGTTGGGGTCCGGAGCGAAGGTGGGTAGCTGTTTCCAGTCCGAGGTGCGGATGCGACCATCCCCTAATACAAAGCAGCTCATGGAACTGATGACCACCGATGGGTCGATGGGATCGCGGTATTCGACCAGCACCCAGTCAACCACTTGCGAGGTGGGAGTTCCATCTTGGGAGGAGGTGAAGATGTTCGCGGGCGCGACCTCGCCACCGCCACCGCCGGTGTGCGTGTACCCCAGGGCCGTGAAGGGTTCCGGTCAACGGGATGAGCCATCCTGCCGCAGCTGGTTCTCCATTACCCCGGCGTTGAACGGGCCGTCGAGCATCACGCGCAGGCTGAGGCATGGGTGGCATGCGCACGCATGAACCCACGCGGTGCATCGCCGGGGGATCTCCACCGACCGCAAGTACATCCCCATTCGAGGCGATGATGATCCCCGCCCTGTAGGAGTATGGAAGATAGAGGTCGGTCACGTTTGAACCGGTGGCCGCATCCCGTACGCCGATCCCCGATCAAGCCGGAATAGACCTTGTCCCCCTTTCACCGGAGCGATAGCGGACCGGCATTAGGCCACGGAAGATCTGCACCGGTGGTCGCGTTCAGCGCACGGCCCTCGAGGACCGTAGACGCTCCTCCCCACGTCCCGGAATTGTCTTCCGGAAGAACAAGCGGTTGCCCAACTTGGCCGGTTGAGCCGCCAGGCTACCTGGTGTGCAGTCCGCGGTCAAAGGGCAGTACGGTGGCGGTGGACACCTTGATGGAGGCCACTGCGTTGCGTGTTTGGCCGCCCACCGAGGTGATCCTGCCACAGATGAAGAAGGTGTCATTGCTGAGCAAGAGGTCGTAGGGTACATCAAGGGATGCCAAGGGCACATCCCAAGGAAGCGGTCCCAGTAGTGGCGGAAATGGTGGCCAGGTGTTGGCGTGCTTGACCACCGATCTGAGCGAACCTGCCGCAGGCGAAAAGTGTGTCCCCCGGGCACGCAAGTTGGTCACCCGGCCACTGTCCGCTTGCGCGTTCCACGGAAGTGCCTCAGCGGTGACCGGGTCGATGGCGGCGATGCTCAGCCGAGGGGCACTGCCCACAGGAGTGAACGGACCACCGGCATAAACGACCCCATGGCGCCCGTGACCAAGGTGTGCACGCGCCATCGATCTCCGGCGCCCACGAAAGAGGTTGCCCCGTATCAAAGTCCAGGGCAGCGATGTTGCGGCGCGATAGTCCTCCGCCTTCAAGGAAATGACCTCCGATGAACACGCTTGGCCCATGGGAGGCGATCGCCAAAACGGTGTCTTCCATGGCCGCGGTCCAATCCGTAGTGCTGGGGACCCCGGACCCCGGCACACCGAACGCCGCAAGCCGTCTTGCGGTGCCATCCACCAGGGTGAATTCGCCGCCCACAAAAACGGTATTGTTGGCGATGACCAGGCATTGCACACCACCATCCAGGTCTTTCGTCCAACTGTTCAAGGTGCCTGCCGAATTGATCAGTGCTATATGGTTGCGAGCAGATCCCGCCACAGCGGTGAAGTCGCCACCGATGAACAGGCTGGTGCCCAAGAGAGCCATGGCGCGCACGACACCGTTGGCATTGGGGTTCCAGGCCTGCGACGTGTTCGTGGTAGGCGGAAATGCCGCCAATCGGTTCCGCATGTTGATGAGATTCAGCAGTGTGAATTCACCCCTGAGGTACACAGCGGTGCCGGCCAGCACACTATGGACATCACCGTTCACGATAGGCGCCCAGGCGTTCAACGCATGCGTGCTCACCGTGAAAGAGGCCACGCGCGAGCGGGCCAGCTGTTCATCTGCGTGAAGTCACCGCCGACATAGAGTCTTCCGCTGTTCAGCGCCATGCACCGCACCGTGTCATCGGCATATGCCGTCGACCATATCACGTTCGCTCCTGTGGAGATACGTAATGCGGCCAGGTTGCTCCGGGAGGTGGAGTTCACCACGGTGAACACACCACCCACATATAGCGTGTCACCTTTTACAGCCATGGTGAACACCTTGCCGTTCACCACGGGGTTCCATGGGGCAAGACTTCCGTCCGGGAGTATGTGCGCGAGATGCTGCCTGAACTGGCCGTCCACTTGCCCGAAATCCCCGCCGAGGAACCATCCACCATTCCCGTCAGGCGCGGCACAACGCACGGCCCCGTCCGCTACAGGCAGGCCATCCGTCATGAAGCCACTTGCCGCATCGACCTCCACACCGTACGGGATGGGGTTGTGCGGTAGGACCCGATTGAATTCACCACCGACAAGGATCCGATCGGCCACCGTATCCTCCATCACGCAGAAGCCCCCACCATCCAACTGCCACAGCGTGGGATCCAAGGTCAGGTTCTGCGCAAACAGCGCGCTGCCCAGAACGATGCATGCGCTGGTCAACAGGATCCTATCGGTCTTCATCGTTCAGGAATTGGTGCTCAAAACTCCCGAGCCGACCGCACGAACGGAATAACCCGTTCGGGTTAAGGCATGGCGAATAACCTGTGCGGGTTATTGCACGCACGATCGGGCGCCTGCACCTTCGCGGCATGTCTTCCGCAGCGATATGGTCAACTTCCGTGGCGAACGCCCCGGCCATTCCGGGCTACTGTGCATGGGACGCGTCACATCGCCTTCGTGTTGTGCCGTCCCCGTTCCAACGCTCCGGCCGAATGTTCCACCTTGTGCGCTTCACGGGGAATACCACACCAGCCCGACTGGGCCCGCTCCTTTTACTCCGAGACCGAATGCCTGATACGAACCATCCCATGAGGATCCTGTTGTTCTTGCTCACCTTCCTCTGCGGCACGGCTGGCATGGCCGGAAAGCTCGACAGCCTGCGGGCGGTGTACCACGATACCCAGCGCGCGGATACGATCCGCATGCAGGCCTTCCGCAAGTTGATCTGGACGGGCTATCTCTTCCGCGATCCGGACAGCGCCCGGTCGCTGATCGATAGCATGTACCGAACGGCGATGCGCTGGGATCTGAAAGCTTCCGCTGGTGATGCCTGCTCCATGCGCGGCATCACCTTCATCATCACCAACGACCAGGAGTCGGCCATAAAAGACCTGCGCCGGGCGGAAGCGCTCTTTCAAGAAGTCGGCGACGCCAAGGGTGTTTCCGCCGTGCAGAACAACTTGGGCAATGCCTACTGGAAAATGGGCGACCTATCGCGCGCCATCGAGCTCTACACGCTCAGTCTGCACTACGCGGAGAAGCAGAACGACAGCTCGTCCATGGCATCCGGGGAGATCAATGTGGGGTTGATCTACAAGGACCTCCGCGATACTGCACGCGCGCAGGAGCATTGGGAACGTGCGCTGAGGATCAGCGAGAGGATCAACGACCCGAACGGTATCGCGCTGGCCTGCACCAACCTGGGCACTTCCGTGCGCGATCCAAACGATACTGCCGCGATAGTCTTTCACCGTCGCGCCGCCGAAGGGTTCAGAGAAGTGGGCAACACCATGTATCAAGGCACGTCGCTTTGCAACATCGCTCAAGAGTACACTCGGGCCGGCCGGTACGGGGACGCACAACGCATGATCGACAGCGCAATTGTCGTGTTGCGCCCGATGGGCGATGAATTCCTGATCCGCCCAAAAGTGGCGCAGATGGAACTCTACCTCAAAGAGAAAAAGTTCGACAAGATCATCAGCACGGGAGAACCGCTGCGCGCCATGGCCGATACGGCCGCTACGCTGAAGGATGCAATGGACCTGTACAACATGCTGTCCGATGCCCACTATGGTGTCGGCAGCATGGCCCTTGCGTTCGATCGTCTCCGACGGTTCCATCAATTTCGGGACAGCTTGTTGAGCCAAGAGAACAGGAGCGGTTTGCGCCGCAACGAGTACCGCTACGCCTACGAGCGACAGGCTTTCGCGGACAGTGTCGCCCATGCAGCGGAAGCGGTTGAAACTTCGCTTCGCACTGAGCAACAACTCACCACCGAACGCGGTCGGCGCAACCTCGCGCTTTCGTTGGGTGGGCTATTGGCCTTCGTGGTGGTGGGCGTGTGGCAACGGGGGCGTTTACTTCGGCGCACCAACACCGCCATTCTCGATGCACAAACGAAGCTCGTGGAGAGCGAGCGCGCACGTGAGGCAGCGGAGGTGCGCACACGGATCGCACGTGATGTGCACGATCAACTGGGCAGCGACCTCACCAAGCTGGCACTCCTCAGCAGCGAGGCGAAAGCGATGGCCGGAGAGGATCCGGGGGCACTACCTGGGCTGGCGGACGACATTGAGCGCGTTGCCGGGGAAGCCAATCGCTCGTTGGGGGACATCGTTTGGGCCATCGACCCACACCACGATTCGCTCGCGGGTCTCACCGAACGCGTGCGCGCCCACAGCGAGCGTATGCTGAAATGGAGCCATATCCCGTACACGGTCGATTGCGTGCATGATGGACCCGACCATACGTTGGATCCAGCCACCAAACGCGATATCTATCTGATCCTACGGGAAGCCTTGAACAATGCGATCAAGTACTCGAAAGCACGGCAGATCCGCGTCGTGCTCCACACCTCGCCAAAGCATGTGCATATGGAGGTGAAGGACGATGGGATAGGCCTCGATAAGCGCATTGCCGACGGGCATGGACTGGAGAACATGCGGCAACGCGCTGAGCGCATCGGGGCGCGGTTCGCGATAAACACCGACAAAGGCACCGACGTTTCACTGGACCTCGTATTGGCTTCCTAGGTATCGAGCCGCGTGGTTAACTTGCCCGCATGGGAAGTCCCGTGCGCGTGGCCATTGTGGAGGATGACAAGGAACTCCGTAATCTCTTGCTCCGCCGGGTGGAACGGGCGGAGAACATGCGTGTAACGGCCAGTTTCGCCTCCGGCGACGACTTTTTGGAACGGCTGAAGGACCTGGAGGCCGATGTCGTGCTCATGGACATCAACATGCCCGGCCGCAATGGCATCGGCACAGTGCGCGAGGCCAAGCAACAACGGCCCGAAGTGCAGTACCTGATGCTCACCATCTTCGAGAACCCGGCGTACATCTTCGAAGCGCTGTGCGCAGGAGCGACCGGCTATCTCCTCAAGAGCACGACCGCAGAGGAACTCCTCGATGCGATCCGCGACATCCACAAGGGCGGCTCCCCTATGAACAGCACCATCGCACGCCTGGTGGTGAACAGTTTCCAGAAGGAGACGCAGCAGCGGATCAACGACGAACAGTTGAGCGATCGGGAGAAGCAGGTGCTCGATGGTCTCGCCTCGGGCCTTCAGTACAAGGAGATCGCGGACAAGGCCGGTATCAGCACGGAAACGGTGCGGGTACATGTGCGTCGCGTCTACAGCAAATTGCAGGTGAGCGGGCGCATGGAGGCCGTGCGCAAGGTGTATCCCAGGGGGATCTGATGCTGCGGCCGATCTAACCCGCACGGGTTATTGATGCACCCTTTGTAGCGCGCGTGTTTTGTGGTGGTAAGATCAACCATCCACATCATGCGACACACTACCCTCACAGTTCTGGCGATCCTCTCCCTGGGCGCGTACGCCCAACCCGGCGCATTGGACACCGCGTTCGGCAACAACGGCAAAGTGCTGGTGCCCACGTTGGGCCTTGGCCAGAACGACCAGGCCGTTACAGGCGTCGTGCTGCCCGATGACCGGATCGTGGTGGTCGGGCGTAGTAGCAATGGAACCCATATCAACACAGTGCTCCTTCGCTTCAATACGGATGGTTCGCCGGATGCGACGTTCGGAACGAACGGTGTCGTTGAGCATGACCTCGGTCCGGGAAGCGAATTCCCACGTTCGTCCGCGCTCGATGCACAAGGCCGACTGGTAGTGGGTGGACAACTCTTCTCCGATGCCGCCGAGTCCAATAGCGACATGTTCGTGGCGCGCTTTCTCGCCGATGGGTCGCTGGACCCGGACTTCAATGGCACCGGCCTTTTGGTGCGCGACATACACGGCACCCCCGATGCGGAAGAAGCCCGCGAAGTGCTTGTGCAGGCCGATGGCAAGATCGTCCTCATGGGTTTCACAGGTCCCGCTCTCGAGTTCACCGAGATCGTGGCGGAGCGTTACCTGGACAACGGTGGTCTGGACCCGGCCTTCGGAGGTGATGGCTCCGTTCTGGTATCCATTGCGAATGCCACGGGCGAACAGGTGCGCGGGGCCGTGCTCGGCCCTGTCGGCGAGATCCTGTTCTGTGGTTTCGGGTTCCGCACCGGTGAAACCGATGAGTCCTTGCTCATGGGGCGCCTGCAACCCGATGGGAACCTCGCATCGACCTACGGTAGTTCGAGCGGGTACTCCTGGGTATCGAACTCCGGTAGCGGGGTCATTGGCCGCACAGTGGCATTGCTTTCATGGGGTGGCACGGCTGTGGCTGGTGTTCAGCAAACCACAGGCTCCACGCAGGCGCGCACTATCCATGCCTTCAGCCCCAACGGCTTGGAACTCGACGAGCTCATCGAGAACGACCCGGACGGTTCGGATGGATGGCTGAGCCTGTTGGCACAGAACAATGGGACCTTCATCGCTGGAGGCCATGTACCCGATGGACCAGGTGCACGCAACTGGAACGTGCAGCGCTACGCCTATCCGGGCCTAGCCGTTGATCCCTTGTTCATCACCGCGGATTATGATGAGGATGGCGGCAACGAGGAGTGCAACCACTTGATCTTCTTCAGCGACAGCTCCATCATCGCGATCGGGAACGCGGAGGTCTCGGGCCTCAACCACATCGCGTTGCTGAAATACCAGAACGACCTCACCTCCAGCCTGGCGGAAGGTGCCCACGTCGCTGTTGCGAGCGCTTACCCCAACCCCACAGCGGATCGCACGATCATCACGATGCCCGCAGGGACCAAAGGGGCCATCGACCTTCTGCTCATGGATGCACAAGGACGCCTGGTGCGCAACTGGTCGCGCAACGTGGCCAGCACCGGCAACATGGAAGTGGACCTCTCCGATCTGGTCCCCGGTGTGTACGGTTTGCGGATGATCGGCACCGATCCGCACACCACCCCTGAAGCTCGTGAAACAATGATCCGCCTGGCGTGGATCGTGGTGGTGCTCGCAAGCTCTCACGGGGTGCAGGCCCAGCAGGTGATGGCCTCCGCCGGTGGCCACGGGTCCGGTGCAGGCCTGCAAGTGGCATGGACCATCGGGGAGGCCATTATCACCACCGGCACAGGAGCCGGCATCATCGCCACACAAGGATTCCACCAACCACCAGGGGATCTCACCACCGTGATCGTCCCACCAGGTACGAACATGGACTGGCAGCTCTTCCCGAACCCGACGCGCGGAACCCTGCAACTGAGCACCTCCTCTTTGGATGCCGACCATGCGGAAGTGATCAACGCGTTCGGTCAGCGCGTGGCCATCTGGCCCATCATCGCCTCGAGCGGTGCGTGGGATGTGAATACGCTCGCCGGTGGTTCCTATCGCCTGCGCGTGTTCGACCACAACGCGAACGTCTTACAAACCCTGTCATTCATCGTGGTCCAATGACCCAACGCACACATCCTCTCCTCTTCGCGCTGATGCTGTCCACCGGCATCCTTGCGCAGGCCCCGCAGAGTTTCAGTTACCAGGCGATCGTGCGCGATGGCAGTGGCGTGGTACAGGCCAATACATCGGCCGCGGTAGAGCTCTCGCTGCTGCAAGGTGCCATCAATGGACCCGTGATCTACAGTGAGGAGCACGCGGCCACCACCAACGACTTCGGCCTGGTCAACCTCGCCTTCGGCCAAGGCACTCCGGTGAACGGCGCGTGGGCGGCGGTGGATTGGAGCGCCGGGCCCTGGTTCGCACGGACCCGCGTGAACGGCGTTACGATCAGCACCACCCAACTTTTCAGTGTCCCCTATGCCTTGCATGCCGAGACCAGCAATACACCTGGACCAGCAGGTCCCGCAGGACCGAACGGCCCGCAAGGCCCCCAAGGCCCAACAGGTCCCGTTGGGCCCGCAGGCCCGCAAGGGACCACCGGCGCACAAGGACCTCCCGGTCCTGCAGGGGCCACCGGTACCACTGGGCCGCAAGGAGCCACCGGACCGCAAGGCCCGGCCGGTGCTGATGGGGCTTTGAACGCTTGGGGCTTGGAGGGGAATGCGGGTACGGATACCGCCGTTCATTTCATCGGGACCACGGATGACATGCCGCTCCGCTTCAAGGTCAATGGGATACATTGTGGCCAAGTATCGGAATGGTCCACCGCTCTTGGCAGTCACGCATTGGAAACCGGGCTGGATGACGTGAGCACGGCATTCGGTATGTCCGCGCTCAGTTCCAGCGCAGCGCAGACATTTTGCGCGGCGTTCGGTGGTGCGGCACTCGCTCAGAACACCACCGGGGAATTCAACACAGCGCTCGGGCATCGAGCCCTGGCAGTGAATCAGGTGGGGCAGGACAACACGGCATGCGGCGCCAATGCCTTGGAGCACAACACCGGTTCCGGGAATACCGCTACTGGAGCGCGGGCGCTTTGGAGCGCGAGCAAGGGAGCCGGCAATGTCGCCATGGGATTTGAGACACTCTACTATAACGATTCGGGGAGTTACAACGTGGCGCTGGGCTACAGGGCGTTGCGCGGGAACTTCAACACGCAAGGCAACAATAGCTCGACGAATGTTGCGGTGGGAGCCTTTGCGTTGGAGGGCGCCTATAGCGGGGAGTTCAACACCGGTGTGGGTCATCGTGCGCTGAACGCGACCGCTAGCGCGAACAGCAACACGGCGCTGGGTCATAGTGCCTTGGAGGTGGCGACCGGTGGGGGCAACACCGGGATCGGCCGCGATGCCGGGAACTTCTGGACCATGACGAACTCCACCTTCCTGGGTAATGCGGCCTTCCCCACGGCCAGCGGCTATACCAACACCATGGGGTTGGGCTACAATGCACGACCAACCGCTTCGAACGTGGTCCATGTGGGCAATACCAGCGTGCAGACCATCAAAGGGCAAGTGAGCTTCGGCACCTATTCGGACGCACGATTCAAAAGGAACATCACCGAGGATGTGCGTGGCTTGGAATTCATCCTCAAGCTCCGACCGGTCACCTACAACGTGGCCGCTCACCAACTGGCGGCGCACTTGAAAGAGGATATGCGGCGGGACAGCAATGGGAACATCGCGTACACCACAAGCGCTGAAGACCAACAAGGTCGCGATGCGCAGGAAGATATCCGCTACACCGGCTTCCTCGCGCAGGAGGTGGAAGAGGCTGCCAGGTCGGTCGGCTTCGACTTCAGCGGGGTGGACAAGCCCAAGAACGCGAACGATCTCTACAGTTTGCGCTACGCTGAATTCGTCGTTCCCCTGGTAAAGGCCGTGCAAGAGCAACAGACCGTGATCGAAGCGCAACAAAGCACGATCGCGGAACTGCAGCTGTTCATGGAACGGCAACAAGCGGCCACAGCCGAATTACGCGCTCTTCTGGAACAAGCCACTGAACACACTGCGAAATGAACCGCCCCGGCACTCTTCTGTTCGCCCTTGTTCTGGGATGCGGAAGCCTTCTTGCGCAGGCTCCCCAGAGCTTCAGCTACCAGGCTATCGTGCGCGATGGCAGTGGCGTCGTGCAGGCCAATACGCAGGTAACCGTCGAACTGTCGCTGCTGCAAGGTGCGCTCAACGGCCCGGTGCTCTTTAGCGAGGAGCACACCGCCACCACGAACGACTTCGGCCTGGTGAACCTCGCCTTCGGTCAGGGCACCGTCCTGTCCGGATCATTCTCCGCGGTGGATTGGAGCGATGGGCCGTGGTTCGCACGGACCCGCGTGAACGGTGTTACGATCAGCACCGCACAACTCTTCAGCGTACCCTATGCCCTGCATGCCGAGACCAGTAATACCCCCGGACCGCAAGGCCCTGTTGGACCAACTGGACCAGCGGGTCCGCAAGGTGCGACAGGTCCCGATGGGCCCGTCGGCCCGCAAGGCACCACGGGCGCACAGGGCCCCGCAGGCGTTGCCGGCCAAACAGGTGCTACCGGTCCTCCGGGGGCGCCCGGTCCACAGGGGGCGACCGGAGCGCAAGGTCCACAAGGAGCGGCAGGCGCACAAGGGCCGCCAGGCGGGACCGGTGCTGCGGGTCCGCAAGGACAAACAGGGCCACAAGGGCCGCCGGGCGCCGATGGTGCATTGAACGCCTGGGGCCTCCAGGGGAATGCCGGGACGGATACGGCGGTGAACTTCATTGGTACAACGGACGCTACATCGCTCCGCTTCAAAGTGAACGGACAACGTGCCGGATTGCTCGACGGTATCAACATCGCTTTCGGCGTTGATGCGCTGAATGAAGCCACCGGTGCGTTCGACAATGCGGCCTTCGGCAACCGCGCGTTGTCATCCAT
This sequence comes from Flavobacteriales bacterium, assembly GCA_016703105.1. Taxonomy (GTDB): domain Bacteria; phylum Bacteroidota; class Bacteroidia; order Flavobacteriales_F; family PHOS-HE28; genus PHOS-HE28. The sequence goes on along the minus strand of JADJCS010000019.1, from coordinate 25,472 downwards.
TACCGGTGGATACGAGAATCTTGCCGTCGGCATCGACGCTCTTGCCATGATGACCGATGGCACGGACAACTGCGCTGTGGGCTACGGCGCGCTTGCGACCTGCACCACGTCCAGCGGTAATACCGCCGTAGGCGCACTTGCATTGCGGAACAATCAGGGCTACAACAACACGGGCGTTGGCGCATTCGCTCTCGCCTACAATTCGGGCACATACAATACCGCCATCGGCACCAATGCGATGGGCTATTACCAAATGGGCAACCATAACGTAGCGATCGGAACGCAGTCGATGATGTTGACCACCGCAGGGGATCACAACGTGGCGATCGGCCAGAACACCCTGTCGTTCAATAACGGCGGCGGCAACAACATCGCGATCGGCGAAGGAGCCTTGACAGACAATGACCTGGGCAACTACAACATCGCCGTCGGGCACTTCGCGCTCCACCAGAACGCAGGTGGCGCCAGCACCAATGTGGCCATCGGCTCCTTCGCATTGGAGGCCAATACGAGCGGTGAGTTCAACACCGGCCTGGGCCACCGTGCCCTGAACGCGAACAGCACGGCGAACAGCAATACCGCAATGGGGCATAGCGCCTTGGAGGTGGCGACCGGTGGGGCAACACCGCCATAGGCCGTGATGCCGGGAACTTCTGGAACATGACCAATTCCACCTACCTGGGCAATGCGGCCTTCCCACCGGCCAGCGGCTACACCAACGCCATGGGCTTGGGATACAACGCACGCCCCTCCGGGAGCAACGTGGTACACGTGGGCAACACCAGCGTGCAGACGATCAAAGGGCAAGTGAGCTTCGGCACCTATTCGGATGCACGCTTCAAAAGGAACATCGCCGCGGATGTGCGCGGCTTGGACTTCATCCTCAAGCTCCGGCCGGTCACCTACAACGTAGCTGCACACCAATTGGCGGCGCACTTGAAGGAGGACATGCGAAAGGACAGCACGGGCGCCATCGTGTACGTCACAAGCTCGGAGGACCTCGCTGGTCGCGATGCACAGGAAGGCATCCGCTACACCGGATTCCTGGCGCAGGAGGTCGAAGAAGCCGCTAGGTCCGTCGGCTTCGATTTCAGCGGGGTGGACAAGCCCAAGAACGCCGACGACCTGTACAGCCTGCGCTACGCTGAATTCGTCGTTCCCTTGGTAAAGGCCGTGCAAGAGCAACAACTGATCATCGAGGAACTGCGCGGTCGGATCGCGGAGCTCGAGCGGCGTTAACCCGTGCGGGTTATTGTCCCCGGCGTCGCGAGGCGCTTGCTTTGACGCGTCATGCCACAGCGCGTTCGCTCCTCTTCCCCCCGATCGGCCTCGCTCATAGTGGCCCTGGTGATCGCAACAGGTACGCTCGCCCAGAACATCGGCATCAACTCCGATGGTGCGGCCGCGCATGCTTCGGCTTTGCTGGATGTGAGCGTGGCCGCCCTGCCCGCCAACGCGAAGAAGGGGCTGCTGGTGCCGCGCATGACCACCGCACAACGCAACGCTATACCCACACCGGCCGAAGCGCTGCTCGTGTACGATACCTCCTTGAACCAATTCTGGTACTACGATGGCGTGCAATGGGCGGCCATCGCCAACTTGGGGAACCTATGGAGCACCACGGGCAACGTGGGCACCTTGGTCATCCATTCCATCGGCACCACGGCCGGCAGCACCACCATGGAATTCCGGGTGAACGACCAGCGCGCCGCCTATATGGCCGATGCGGTAACGCGTACGTCCTTCGGCCATGGGGCCATGCCTGTTGCCACGGGCACGAATAGCAGCGCCTTCGGCAAGGACGCGTTGCAAAGCCTCACTTCCGGCAACAACAACACGGCTTTAGGCGCGAGCGCTTTGCGCAACCTCACCACGGCAGGTTCGAACACCGCGATCGGGTTCGAGGCGCTGCACATGAACACCGGCGGGCGCAATACCGCCGTGGGCTACCGGGCGTTAACGGCCAACACCACCGGCACGGACAATACGGCCGTGGGTTACCTCGCCTTGAGCAGCAACCTCACGGGCAACTTCAACACGGCCGTCGGCTTCCAGACCCTGCGTTACAATACGGCCAGCAGCAATACGGCCGTGGGCTGGAACGCGCTCCGCGACAATACCAGCGGAAGCTCGAACACGGCCGTGGGCATGCGGTGCCTGGCCAACAACCTCACCGGCAACCAGAACTCGGGCATGGGCTTCGAGTGCCTGCAGGTCAACACCTCTGGATCGGGCAACAGCGCCATCGGCCACCAAGCGCTCCAAGCGAACAGTTCGGGCCTCTACAATGTGGCCTTCGGCAAGGATGCGCTCGGGGCCAGCACCGCATCGTTCAACACGGCGGCAGGCATGCTCAGCGGTGATGGCATCACCAGTGGAAGCTACAACACGGCTCTCGGCTATAACGCGTTGCCCTCCACCACCACCGCCAGCAACAATAGTGCGGCGGGGGCCTTCGCCGGCATCGGGGGCAACTTCACCAACACCACCGCCATCGGTGCGGGCGCATTCCCCACAGCGAGCAACCGGATCAATATCGGTACCGCCCTTAGCAACAACCTCACCGGTGGCTACGGTTCCTGGCAGAATTTCTCCGATGCGCGCTTCAAGCGCGATGTGCAGGCCGATGTGCCCGGTCTCGACTTCATCCTGCGCCTACGACCGGTGAGCTACCTGCTGGATGCCGAAGCCACCGAACGGCGGAGCGGCAACTGGCAGCGCATGGACACCTGCACCGTGAAGGACCATCGTGCCAGCTACATGCAACGCATCGCGGAAGTGTCGGCTGAACGGCAGACCGGTTTCATCGCACAGGAAGTGGAGTCAGCTGCGCGCGCGATCGGCTACGACTTCGATGGTGTGCATGCGCCGGTGGACAGCAGCGATCTCTACGCGTTGGGGTATGACCTCTTCACCCTACCACTGATCCAAGCGGCAAAGGAGCAAGAAGCGATCATCGTGGAACTCGAGGCGATCAATGCGCAACTACAACGCCGCGTAGCGGAGGTGGAAGCGGGCATCGTCCCCACACCCAAATTGCCATGAGCCGCGTGGATCCCTTCCTCCGTTCCTGCGCGGCGATCACGGCCCTGGTGTGCTTCACATTCGCCAGTGTGGCGCAGCGGGTGGGTGTGAACGTGAACGGTGCCACACCGCACACGAGCGCCCTGCTCGATGTGGATGCTGCCGGTCTTCCCCCGAACGGCAACCTGGCCAAGCTGAGCCCCCGCATGACCTCCACCGCGCGCGCCGCCATACCCGCACCCGCCACCGGGCTACTCGTGTACGACACCACCACCTTGCAGTTCTGGTATTTCAACGGAACAGCATGGGTCGCGTGGCTCAACACCAACGATGTGTGGAAGATGCACCGGCAACACCGGGCTCACGGCAGGCACGCACTTCATCGGCACCACGAACGCGGTCGACATCCAGTTGCGGGTGAACGGAGTGGAAGCCGGCATACTCTCGGAACCTGTTACCGCCTTCGGCTACCGTGCGCATGAGTCCACACAGACCACGGCCACGGATGGTACCGCCTTCGGTTACGAAGCGCTAGGGAACACCGTCTCCGGGCAGCCGCAAACAAAGAACACAGCGGCGGGCCATCAAGCCATGATCTGCCTGACGATCGGTGGATCGAACACCACCGTGGGCAGCGAGACCTTATTGACCACCACGCTACCGTTCACTTCGGGCACTACCGCCGTGGGCCATCGAGCCGCCCGGGATGACAACTCCGGATTCTGCACGGCCGTGGGCCATCGGGCGGTGGAGGTCACCGGTACGTTCTCATGGGTCGTGGGCGTGGGCGCGCAGTCCATGATGGCGAACGTCGACCTCTATTCCCAGGTGGGCATCGGCTATCAGGCCGGCATGAACGGAGCGAACGGAGTGGGGCGTGGTGCGTCCATGGGCGATAGCGGACACGGCTTCGGCGTGGGTGCTTGCGCCGCATCGGACCAATACACCAACTATGGTTTCGGGTACAACGCGTTGAACAACGTGACCACGGGCGATCACAACTGCGCGGTGGGTTCCGGCGCGTTGCAGACCGGCACCAACGTGGATGAATGCACGGCCATCGGCGCGCAAAGCCTGAGCATCGCCACCGGCGATGGCAACACGGCGATGGGCTTCGCCGCCTTGGATGGCGTGAGCAGCGGCACCTACAACACGGCGCTCGGTGCGTTCGCCGGGCCTGCTGTTGGCACCCTCAGCTACACGTCAGCCATCGGTGCCAATGCCACACCCACAGCAACGGGCCGCATCGTGTTCGGCACCACCGCCAGCAACAACCTCACCGGCGGCTATGGTGCCTGGCAGAACCCTTCGGACGCACGTTTCAAACGCGATGTGCAGGCGGACGTGCCGGGTCTGGAACTGATCACCGCACTGCGACCCGTAAGCTACCGTCTGGACGCACCGGCCATCGAACGCTTCACAGGTGCCGAGGCGAGGCTGGAACGGAACGTATCCGCCGATGAACTTGCTGCGCACCGCGCGAGTTGGGAGCGCGTGGCGCAGGTGCGGCATACCGGGCTGCTCGCGCAAGAAGCCGCTGGTGTTCTGCACAGCTTGGGCCGTTGCGCGGACATCGTACACGTACCCACCGAGCCGCAGGATCATTACACCGTTGGTTATGCAACGCTTGTTGCGCCGCTTGTGCAAGCGATGCAGCAACAACAGGAGCGTATCGCAGTGCTGCGCGCATCGAACAAGGAACTTATGGGGCGCCTGGACAAGGCCTTGATCCATAGCGCTCCATCGGCCGGAACAGTTCAACCTTCCATGCCATGATGCGACGGCTCCTCTTCGTACTGTTCTTCGCCATCAGCTTGCACCACACGCACGCGCAGCTCGGCATCAACGCGAACGGTGTTGTACCGGCGCCCTCGGCCATGCTGGACCTCAACGTAGCATCCTTGGTGACGAAGAAGGGGCTTCTTGTTCCGCGGATGCCGACCACAGAGCGCGCCGCGACCACCGCGCCCGCGCAAGGCGCAGTGGTCTATGAAACCACCACGGACCTGTTCTGGCATTTCAACGGCACCGCTTGGGTACCCTTGTTCGGCACCGCCGTCGGCTGGAGCAGGAATGGCAACGGGAGCATCACCCCTGCCACGCACTTCCTGGGTACCACCGATGCGGTACCATTGGAATTCCGTCGGAACAACGCCCGCAGCGGCTGGCTCTCCCCAACGAACGACAACACCTCGTGGGGCTACCTGGCGCTCGGGGTGAACACAGGAACGGGTAACAGCGCCTTCGGCGAAAGGGCCTTGCGTGACAATTCCACCGGCGTAAGCAATACCGCCACTGGCGCGAGCGCTCTGGAGCGCAACACCACTGGCTCCTACAATGTGGCCGTGGGGTTCGAGGCCCTGGGTAACACAACGGCCACGAACGGCCAAACCGCCATCGGGGTGGATGCCATCAGCCTTGCTGGCGCTGCTCCCGGCTGCACCGCCATCGGCCTACGCGCGCTCAACGGTGTCGGTTCCGCATACACCATCACCAATTGCACCGCCGTGGGATACGAGGCCCTGCAACAGAACATCGGGGCCAGCAACACCGCGTGCGGAGAGAACGCGCTGCGCACGAACTCCACCGGCGTGGAGAACACCGCTGTGGGAAGCCGGGCGATGTATGGCAGCGGCGCGAGCGCGAGCACCGGGCTGTTCGCCTTCAGCTTCCTGAACTCCGCTTCGAACATCACCGGCTTCGGTTCCATCTATACCGCCGGCGGCTCGGGCAATACCACCATGGGGTACGCCACACTCAGCAACCTCACCAACGGCACTTCCAATACCGCGCTCGGGCACGATTGCATGATCCGCAACACCAGCGGCGATCAGAACACGGCCTTGGGCCATTACGCGATGAACCATTCGGCGAGCGCCACCTTCGTGAACCAATGCACGGCGGTCGGGCACAACGCCACCACGGCGGACGTCGGGAACAACCAGAGCGCCATCGGTTACAACGCGATCTCCACCGCCCCCAACGTGATCCGCATCGGCAACGCCGCCAACAACACCAACCTCACCGGCGGCTACGGCACCTGGCAGAACCTGAGCGATGCGCGCTTCAAGCGGGATGTGCGTGAGGATGTTCCCGGCCTTCCGTTCATCATCGGCCTGCGACCGGTCACCTACCGGTTCGACGTGGAGACCTACGACACCTACACCGGTCTGGCCCAACGCATGCGCGAGCACAGTAACGCGGAAGAGCTCGCGGCCTACGCCCAGGCCGCCGAGGTATCATCCGCCGTTCGGCGCACGGGCTTCATCGCGCAAGAGGTGGACAGCCTGGCCAACGCAATGGACTTCGAATTCTCCGGCGTGCATCGACCCGTTGCGGAAGGCGACCACTACACCATCGGCTACGAGCAGTTCGTGGTGCCCTTGGTGAAGGCAGTGCAGCAGCAGCAAGCGCAATTGGATGCGGTGCGCGCGGAGCAACAGGCCATCTTGGTCCGCTTGTCCGGCGAGCGGTCCATGCCACAGGTCGGCCGATAGTTACCATTCTTGCCGCCGGCCAGTACTGGGCCAGTGAAGCGGTTCCACTAGCGCCCAACGTCATCCCGGAAGCGGGCGACCCCGGCGCCTACCACCAGGTCTTGAGGATATAGGTGTGCGCCTGCTGGTTGTTGCCGTAGGCCACCCCCACCGCGCGCGCCGCCTCGATGGTGGCCTTGGCGATGTCCACATCGTCCTGCTGCTGCTTCAGCTTCAGCTTCCACTCGCGCTCGTCGAGGTCCTTCACGCGTTTCTTGATCTCGGCGAACATCTTGTCCATCAGGGAGCCCGCTTCGGTGTAGCACTTGGAGTTGGGGTCGATCTGGGCGAGCAGGTCGCCGGCTTCGCGCGCGCCTTCCTCGTTCAGCGTGCTGTTCCAGGCGCTCTGGGCTTTGTCCAGCAGGATCTTGCAATCGCGGTCGATCTTCCGCTGGTACACGCCACCCACCAGGTCCTTGCACTTGTTGTAGCAATCCGCACAGGCTTCGGGCACGCTCATCAATTTGGCGATGGCCGCTTCGAACTCGCCTTTGCTTTCAAGCGCCTTGGCTTCGGTGATGATGAAGTCGCAACGTGTGTTGTAGTACTCGATGATGCGCGCTTTGCCCTTGGCGAGGAAGGGCTCGTAGGCGGGGTCCTTCGGCTTCAGGTTCTTCAGCGCGGCCTGGTAGGCTTTGCTCTCGGTCTCCCCCACGCCTTTGAGCGTAACGCTGTGGCTGGCGAAGAGGGTGCCGTCCATGCCGTCACCGATGTACAGGCCCACTTCCAAAGTGTATGCCTGCATGGGTGGTGCGGTCGGGGTGATGTCCTTGGTGAGCACCACCGCGTTGGCGGCCAGCACGAAGCGCGGATCCAGCGCGCCTCCGCTCATGCCGTTCTGGGTGAGGATCTGCGCCAACTTGCTCAACAGGCTGTTGCGTGCGATGTCCGTCATGCCCTCCACCTGTTCGGGCACATAGGGCGTGAGGGCGATGCGGCCGACATCATCCAACTTGCCCAGATCGTTCTGCGCGGACGCGTAAAGCCCCGCGACCAATGCCGCGCTGAAGAGAAGATGCCGTTGCATGTGCTTGGTGTTGTGTGTTCCTACTTCTCACCCACGATGATGGTGGCCTGACCCAGCCCCTTCATCACCAATTTGGCCTCGATCTGATAGGCGTCCTTCAAGTGCTTCTGCAAGCCCTTCGCCCAACCGCGCGTGTCCACGGCTTTGTTCGTGGCATCGTAGAGCGGGATACGCACTTGCTCAAAGAGCATCATGTTCTCGGTCGCGTCGCTCAAGGAGAACCGACCACCCACGGTGTTGGCGGAAACCCAATTCTCGATCTGCGTGCTCAACTCCTCGCCGCCGTACTCGCTCTCCAGATCGCCGCTGAACGAATCCCACTTCTTGATGCGCAGCATGACCTCCCGCCCGTTGGCGAAGAGATCATCGAAGTGCTTCTGCAATTGCCCGTTGAAGAGGTCCAGTTGGGAGAGCACCGCTTCTTCCAGCAGGATGGCCAACTCCGGGGTCTGACTTTGTGGCCCGGTGCCTGAGGCACCCGCCACTTGCTTGTCGGTATAGGCATCGAGGCCCTGCAGGTTGAAGGTGATGGAGCGCTTCGGCCCCATCTCGTTCACCGTCCAGGTGAGCTGCATCCAGATGTCGGCCTTCGCCACCTTCTTCAACTTGTCCGTGGGGCTCTCGCTCACTTCGCCACCGCTCTTGCTCTGGCTCATGTTGTCTTCGGCCGCTTCGGATTCCAGTGTCTTCAAACTCGACTCGAGGTTCTTGAGCGGGAAGCCGCGATCGGTCATCAACTGGTTGATCTTGCTGATCACCAGCAGCAGGTCCGAGTTCTCCTGTAGCGCGCGCTTGTAGTCGGGCGTCTTCACCATCTTGCCCTGGTTGTCATACTCCAGAATGAAGCCGTTCTGGTAGCACCAGTTGTCACTGGGCACCACCATGAGGGTGGGCTTCTTGGCTTGCGCGGTGGCGGTGGTGACGGCTCCGAGCAGGAGCGTCCCGAGGAAAAGGGTGCGTAGGTGTTTCATCATTTCAGGATGCCGTCGGCGATCAATTTCTGTTTCAGTTCGGCGCGCAGCACGCGCACAGCTTGTTCCAAGGTCTTGGTCTCCTCGGCTTTCTTCTTATTGCGGTGGTACTTCTGCCCGATGCGTTCATCGGCCAGGGAGATGAAGTTCTTGTACTCGCCTCCATCGGCGAAGAACTTGTTGAAGTAGTCCTCGTGCTTCTGGCGGGCGTTCACCTCGGGCACCAGGGGGCGCTTCTCACAACCGGGCTGTCCTTCCAGGATGCCGGTGAAGAGCACTTCGTTCAGGGCGTTCTTCTGGGCTTGTGCCACGGCATCGAAGCGGTTGCGGCCCTGGCCCCAGGCCAGGATCGTCTGGGAGCCATCGAGCTCCACGCCGATGCAGCGGCACTTGTAGGTGTAGTGGCCGGCCGCACGTTCCTGTGCGAACGTGACGCCGGCGGATAGGAGAAGGAACAACGTGAGGGAGTGCCGCATGGTGATGCTCGGTTTCAGAATCCGTTGCCCAACCCTTTGATGATGCCCGCGGCCTCCAGGTCCTTGCGCAGGTTGGCGGCATCCACCGAAACGATCACACCGATCTTGTACTCCTTGCCCACTTTCAACCGATCGCCCGGATCCACCACACCACCGTTGGTGATCTGCACGAACTTCATGTACTTGCCACCGTCGGCGAAGAAGGCTTTGAAGAAATCAGCATGCTCGGCCTCCAGATTGGTGCTGCTGGCCAGCGGGTTCTGTCCCGGCACGCGTCCGCTCCCGGTAAAGCCCCGGAAGATCACCCCATGCACCGCGTTCTTCTTGGCCTGTTCGGTGGCCACGGCGGCGTTCTTGCTATAGGACCAGACCTTCAGTTGATAGGTGCCGGCGGAGCCTGTGTTCACCGCTTCCAGTTCGTAGCGCCATTGCTCGGTGTCCTTGTCGGCCTTCTTGCCTTGGGCGAAAGCGGGTGCGCACAGTGCGGCGAACGCCACCAGGGCGAGCGCGCGTGTCAGGGTCGGAGTGGTTCTCATCGGGGTCATCGGATCTGTTTCAGGAGCATGCCGGGTTGCACTTTGTCGGAGCCTTTGAAGTAGGTGCGGTCCAACGTGGTCGATGGTGCAATACTATCGTTCTGGAGCACAGGTGCCCTCTCTTCACCGGGCACATAGCGGTTGTCCCACACTTTTCCCTTCTCCACGGTGACCGTGGCCACGCTCTTGTACTTGCGCGCTCCTGTCTTGGGGTCCACGGTGAGTTCCAGCGCATCGAACTTCTCCCCGCCGTCCAATCCTTCCTTCATGCCGATGAAGGCGGTGATGGGCGCCGTGGTGAGCACAGGCACGCGCGGCTTGAACACATCGAACTTCTTCTGCAATTTGGCGATGGTGGCGTCCAAGTTGCGCACGGTGGCTTTGTGGATCACCTTCTTCGGCCACGCCGCCTTGCTCCAGGTTCGCCGCTACCAGGCTGCGGGATTTCTCGCTGCCCACGTAACTGAGTTGGAAGAGATCGGTGGTGTCGAACGCCGCCTTTTTCAGCGAGTCCACATTGCGATCATCGATCCAAAGCTCCTTCCAGAAGCGGTACTGGATCGAATCGTTCCATACCAACTGGTAGAGCCACGAGGTGGTCCAGACCGAGTATCCATCCTTGGTGCTGTTGTACACGGCCTGCGCCGAGGCGAGGGCCAGCTTGCCCAGGAACTCGGTGGTGTCCGTAAGGCTGGAGCGGGTGCCGTCCAGTATGGCGCGCGCCACCGGTTCGTTCTCCACGAAGTTCAACTTGCTGAACACCACGAAGGTGTTGGGGATCATCTCATCACCCACCGCATCCTTGAAGGCTTGCTTGTTCGCGGCACCTTGTGCCACCATGTATTCCAACTGCGTGGCGCCGTAAGCACCACGCTCCACCACCAGGTCGCCGTCCATGGTGCCGTCCTCTTTCCGGTTGAACCATTTGGCCACGAGCTGGTTGGCGAGCTTCGTGTCCTTGATGAAGCGGTCGATGCGCAGGCGGGTGTCCTTCGCGGTGCTGTCCATCATGCCCGCGGTCAAGCCACCGGTGGCGCTGGCCAGGGCGTTCTGCGTTTCCTTGGAGCTCTCGCCTTCGGACTTGTAGCCCGCGAGGATGCGATCGGTCTCGGTGATGGGATAGCGGCTCGCGTCCAAGGTGTTCGCCGCCACCTTGTGGTCGTTGTACTTGTCCGGGAAAGGTTGGTCGTGGTAGGCTTTGATCACCACGTCCTTGTTCGGGAAATCACCGGCCTCCACCAGCACCATGTGCAAGGAGCTGCGGCGGTACTTGCTCATCACCGTGGCCTTCTCGCTCTGGGCCACTGCCGCGATCACGCAAAGGGCGGCGCAGAGGACCAGGGACGAACGCAACGCACGGAGTGGGGACATGGAACGCCTGGGCTTGGGGGGTGCGATGATGCGACCGGTATCGCTTATGAAAGGCAAGGAATAGCGACCGATGCCCGAACGGGCTCGCTCGAACGAACGCATTCGTGCGAGCGGACATCAAGGAAGAAGGGAGTACCGTGCTTCACGCTGATCCGATGTACGGGCAAGTATAGCGGAAAATGCATACGCGCGGATCGAGCTGGAGGGTGGATCGGATCGGCTCCACCCGTCACTCTATGGCACGTTATCTCCTTGTTAAGCTGGGTTCAAATACCCCCCTACTTTTAGGGGGGCAGCGCTTTCCTGTCATTCAACCTTCTATTTTGTCCGGCCGCTGATCGCCGATCCGATCGTTGGCGCCATGCATCAATGACTTGCAACCACTTACTCGTCGCACTCCGCCAGATGCTCAGCGGAGCGCGCAATGTGCGGAAGTAACCTCCAGCTTCGGACCGGATCCATCCACGGAACCACTCAACCTCGAACAACCAAAAACCTTTACCCATGAAGACCTTCTCTACCCTATTGGCCGGGACGCTGCTGAGCGCTGCGGTAAGTGCGCAAGGCGTGATCACGCGGCAGCATGCGGGACAATCCTTCTTCTACTATGCTGGCGAACTCCAGCAAGCATTTGATGATGCCGAGACTTCCCCCACAAAGGATACGATCATCATGGCGGGTGGACAATACCAAACCGCGACAGACCTCTACGTGCGCACCCCCATTGTACTCATTGGCAGTGGCGTCTTCGCGGATAGTGTTGTTGCCTATGGTGGAAGAACGATCATTTCCGGCAATGGCTTCCATCGGCTTTACATCATGGAAGATGCAGATAGTACCGAAGTGCATGGGATCGCCTTCGTCGGTAACATCGAAGTGAAGCTAGGAAATACGGTACCCACCTCCGATGCGGATGATGTGCTCTTCTCCCGTTGCGAAATCCAGGGCCTGTATCTCGGCTCTGGCACGTTCGGTTCCAACGTCAACAACGCGTTAGTGGAGCAATGCATCATCAATAGTCTCAACTTGAACCAATCCGCCGATCCGGTCATCCGCAATTGCGTGATCGGGGAAATGGTTAGTGGCGCCGCGACAAGCAACGCGCAGATCGAGCAGTGCATGTTCTTCAATAGTGCCCTGAACGGGAGTACGGGCAACGAGTACAAGAACTGCGTGTTCCTCCGCAATCAATCCAATGCCTTCGTAGCCAATGAAACCGACGCCATCTTCCGCAACAATCTCTTCGTAGGACAGAGCGGCTTCTCCTTCACGATCGGCGCCAACGCTACCGATGGGGGCGGCAACCTTTCTGAAAGCCCGATCAATACGGTGAACGGCGCTTTTCCGCAACTCGTTTCCACCAGTTATACCGTCTTTGCACACGGAGACAACTACACTATTGCCACACCCTACCAAACCGCGGGTCTGGGAGGCACACAGATCGGCATCTACGGTGGTGCACGCCCGTGGAAGGATGGTCTGTTACCCTTCAACCCGCATTGGATAGAATTGATCACGCCGAGCACCACGGTGAACGGCACCTTGCAAGGTGTACAGATCCAGGCGAACACGCAGCAACCCTGAGCGTCATGCGTAGCAAACTACTGGCACTGCTGCTGCTAGCCACAGGCTGGGCGCGTGCACAAGACCCTTTGGTGGGTTACGAATACTGGTTCGATCAGGCGGATGCGGACAACGAACGCATCTTCGTGAGTCAGACCCAGCAGAACGAATTGGATCTTGGCAACGAGGCCATCCCGGCGAGCACGCTCGGACTCGGACAACATCGCATCCATTACCGGATCAAGGATAGTTCTGGTGAATGGAGCAGTGTATTGTACCGGGCGTTCTCCGTTTTCGAGACCGGTCCATTCGAGTTGGTGAGCGGGGAGTACTGGTTCGATGAAGATGACCAGAACAGGGTGGTCTTCCCCGTGACACCCGGACAGGCTATCGACCTGACCATCTCACCGGACGCCTCGGCGCTCGGCATTGGCCAGCATCGCATTCACTATCGGCTACGCGATGACCACGGATACTGGAGCAGCGTGCTCTACAACACCTTCAACGTTCATAGTGCAGGTCCTTTCGAGTTGGTGCTGATGCGCTACTGGAGCGATCCTGCCTATCAGACCCCTACCGACATGACCGAGGTTGCGATAAACCCGAGCGTGTCTTTCTGGGAAACGGCCAATGATATTCTTTTCTGCGATTGGTCCACGACGGGGAACACCGAGGTGTTCTTCCAAATCAAGGATGACCATGGACAATGGAGCTCGGTGATCAGTGCGTCGATCGATGTGGATGCGGTCACTGGAGCACCCATTGCTCCCTCGCTCCCGGTGGGACCGGGCTCCGTCGATCCCAATATGAGCTACGATTATACGGTGACCCCCGTTGCCGGAGCTGGCGGATACACTTGGCTTCTTCCCAATGGATGGACGGGAAACTCGACCGGGAACAGTGTCACTGTGCAGACACCGGGAACCATTCCAGGGATCGATTCGATCGGTGTGGCAGCATACAACGGATGTGGAGCAAGCGATACCACCTGGCTCGTTCTATTGGCTACCGGCCTAGATCCAGGTTCCTTCAACAAGCATGTGCGTCTCTTTCCGAACCCCACCAACGGTGAGTCGTGGATCGTGAACGAAGGCTCTACCGCCATCGATCACATTCTGATGCTCAACTCCATGGGCCAGGTGATCCACGACGAACGCCCCACCAGCACCGATCGTTACACCCTCGACCTGAGCAATGCCGCCAACGGTCTCTATACCGTGCGCATCTCCCAAGGCACCAACACCACCACGCTGCCGGTAATGGTGCAGCATTGATGGAACGCCCAACCGGAGCGGGGAAGCACTCTCCGCTCCGGTCTTGGCACCATCAAGAATCTCACTAGCAACAACAACTTCGCATGACCAGAACCTTCCTCTCTCTCCTCCTCGCCACCACCACCCTCATCGCCTTCGGCCAAAAGCCCAAAAAGGTGACCACGTATACACCCGTTACCGGTGTGAACATGGAGGAAGTGTTCCCTATGGCCGCCTACATGGCGAAGCACTACTACAAAGGCGATATGGACTACCTGGCCTGGGGCGACCGGCACATGCGCTCCTACTACATCGGTTACTACTGGGGCCTGGGCACCCAGTGCCGCGCCAAAGTGAACTACCGCGTGGATGACGGCCAGGGCCTGGACCTTACCATGGACCCCGTAGAGATGTACGATCCGGAAACGCACCGGTGGAACGGCGCGCGGGAAGACAAGCGTGAACTCAACATCAAGATCGAGATCGCCGAGTACATCCGGAAATACATGGCCAGTCCGGACAGCGTGCAGAAAGCCAAGGACTGGTTCTATTCCAACTTGCGCATCAATGCGTGCTTCTTCGAGACCGCCACCGAACTCGCCGGCCAACGCTGGTTCGAGAGCTACTTGAAGGACAAACCGGTGAAGTGGAACCTGCCCTTTGATGATGTGAAGAGCAATTCCGTGGATGGTTACAAATACGCGGAGTTCTTCAGCGGCAGCCTAGCGGGCACCGCGCTCGATCCCAATGCCGATGTGGTTAAACGCTTCAACATCGTCCACTATACCAATTCGGACAAGAACGTAATGAGCAGCAAGGGGTCCACTGTGATGCTCTCCGGCTTCATCCGTTCGCTGGAGTTCGCTGACAACGCTTTCCTGATCACCGTCACCGACAAATTGGAGGACGCACTACCGAAGACCTCGGCCAAGGCGACCGAACAGAAAGGGGGTAGTGTGCTGGAGAATGCCGAAAAGCTGAAGAAGCTCAAGGAACTCTACGATGCGCAGATCCTGAGCAAGGAGGAGTACGAAGCCGAGAAAAAGAAGATCCTGGGCGGTAAATGACCGCTGTCCGAATTCGCACCTCCCATCCACTTTCAAATGAAGATCCTCCACGCCACCGCCCTGTTCAGCGCCTTCGAGATCGCCTCGCTCTTAGCCCCCCGATCGGCTGCCGCAATTTCCGATCCCACGACCCCGCATCGCTACGCATTCAAGCAACGTGTGGATCTGGTGCAGGACCCCGGTCGTGTCGCGGTGCTTATGTCACCCGCCTTCCTTGCACAAGTGAAACAACAAGGCCTACCCGTCTTCGCCATCGGACCGGAGCGTGTGGAGGTGCATGCGGTGGCCGGATGGGTCCTATTGAACGTGAAGCCCCGCGGTAACGAAGCCATGGAAGCCCTTGTGCGCGGCATCGCCAAGCAGCCCGGTGTGCTCTTCGCATCACCGGTGTTCGTGGACGATCTGGGCGGACCGATGTTCGTGACGCCCACCGTGCTCGCCGCTTTCACCGGTTGTGTGGGTGCGGACGCGAAGAGCGCGTTGCTGCGCGACGTTGGCCTCACGGTCGAGCAGGAGTTCCCTGCGGTGGGTGTCACTCTTTTGCGCAGCACCACTGCGCGCGCGGGTTATGAAGTGCTAGAAGCCGCGAACACCCTGGCATTGCGCCCAGAGCTAATGGCTGCCGAACCCGACATGGTCTTCACCGGTCGCGGCGATCTGGTGCCGAACGATGCCCAGTTCACCAGTTGCTGGGGGCTGTTGAACACCGGCCAGAGCGGCGGCACGGCGGGCATCGACATGAAGGCCTCGCAGGCGTGGGACCTTACGCAAGGCAATTCCACCATCATCACCGTGATCATCGATACCGGCGTGGATCAAGCGCACCCGGATATCCAACAAGTGCCGGGAACGAACACCACCACCGATGTCTCCACCACGGGCGATCCGATGAACAGCTTCGACAACCACGGCACCGCTGTGGCCGGTTGCGTGAGCGCCACCATCAACAATACCATCGGCACGGTGGGCGTAGCACCAGGGACCCGGAGCGCCAGCGCGCGCACCATGATCGGCACCAGCAGCAGCGGCGCATGGAACAGTCAGGCCAGTTGGACCGTGGCCTCCATCAACTGGGCCACCACCATCGGCGCGCGTGTCACCAACAACAGCAATTTCTACGGCTTCACCAGCGCCACCATCGAGACCGCCTATATCAACACACGCAACGCGGGCATGGTCCACTTCGCCAGCGCGGGCAACAATTCCGCGAACGCGTTGACCTATCCAAGCAGTCTCCCATCGGTGAACGCGGTGAGCTCCATCACCCGCACCGGCGCGCTCTCCTCCTTCAGCAATTTCAACGCGAACCTCTCCTACTCCGCACCCGGCACCTCCATCAACTCCACCGATCGTTCGGGCGCTCCGGGTTATAACACGGGCGACTACGCCATTGTCCAGGGCACCTCCTTCGCATCGCCGTACGCGGCGGGTGTCGCCGCGCTCGTACTGTCCGCCGATCCCACCCTCACCGCCATCGAAGTGGAACAGGTCCTGGAGAACACGGCCACCGATCTGGGCACCACCGGTTTCGACAATACCTATGGCTTCGGGTTGGTGAACGCCTTCGCGGCGGTGAGCAGTGTCCTGGCGCCGTTCGTGCATGCCCGTATCCTGCTTGAAGGACCTTACGATGTGCTCGGCGGTTTGATGAACGACGCGCTGCGCTCCCAGGGCCTCGTGCCCACAGCGGAACCCTTCACCGCGCTCGGCTACCTCTTCGCGGTCGGAGGCGGTGAGATCACCACCACCAACGTGCTCGGCATTTCCGGCAACAATGCCATCGTGGATTGGGTGATCCTCGAACTGCGCAGTGCACAGAACGCAGGGCAGGTGGTGTATTCGCGCGCGGCCCTGCTGCAGCGCGATGGCGATGTGGTGGACCTGGACGGCATCAGCCCGGTGCGCTGCGGAACACTTCCGGGGAGCTACCATCTCGCGTTGCGCCATCGCAACCACTTGGGCATCTGTACCGCCGGTACCTGGAACCTGGGCCCGGTGCAGGTGACCACCATCGACCTCACCACCGCGCAGACCGGTGTGTTCGGCACCGATGCCCGCAAACCGGTCGGCAACTTCCGAGCGCTTTGGGCCGGCGATGTCACCTTCAACAACCAACTGAAGTACGCAGGCAGTGCCAACGACCGCGATCCCATTCTCACGGCTATTGGTGGCACCGTACCAACGAACACGCTGAGCGGGCAATACCGCCAGGAGGACATCAACATGAACGGCCAGGTGAAGTACGCCGGCAGTGCGAACGATCGCGATATCCTCTTGCAGAACATCGGGGGGAGCGTGCCCACGGCGACGCGGAACGCGCAGCTGCCGTAGCAGGGGCGACCGGTAGCGGGTGAATGCTGCCCCTGTCTCCTTCGCCAAGCCAATGGGTAGGTCTTGGATCGAACGGGACGCCACCCGATCATCGGGCCATGTTCTTGCTACCTTGACCACAACCGCAAAGCACATGCGCTATCTATTGCCCACAGTTCTTCTCTCCGTGCTTTCACTCCGTGCCAGCTCCCAACCTATTGATCCGCTGTGGCTCGCCTGGCAGGATAAGGAACGAGCTGATACCTCCAGATGCAACGCGATGATCGTCCTCATCCAGGAGCACTACTTGCGCAACCGACCTGACACGGCGGCCACGTTGGCGACGGAGCTGCTGGATCTTGCGAACCGGACCGGTAGCGAGCGACACCAGGCGAAGGCGACGCTGTTGCTCGCGGCCGCCAACAAGCTCATGAACAATTACGATGTGGCTATCCAGGCATACCGGCGAGCGCATGAATTGAACCGTCGGATCGACCACCGCCCGGGAATGGCCAAAAGCCTGCAAGGGATCGCTACATGTCTCCGTGAGCAGGGTTCGATGGATAGTGCGGACATATACCTGGACAGTGCCGAGCACGCATTGGCCGGGATCCATGATAGGGAAATGGAGTCCAGGATAGCGGATGACAGAGGCTTGGCGGCATGCCTGCGCGGTGATCTGGAGAGCGCGCTCAGGTATTGGCACGAAACCCTGGCTATGCACGAAGCGGCGCAAGAAAGGAACAGCATGGCCGCAATGTTGGGAAAACTGGGCGTTGTACATCAACTGCGAGGCGACCATCGCAGGGCCATCGACAACTATTACAAGTCATTGGCGATCATGGAAGAATTGAACGACATGCAAGGAGTAGGTGCTACTTGCGGCAACCTCGGCCATATACATCTCGAGCACCAGGAGTTCGACATTGCCCGAGGCTATTTCGAGCGGGCCTTGGAGGTGGCCCGCAGCATCAGCGACCGACGCGCTGAAGCCGATGCTTTGAACAATCTCGGTGTGCTCTGTTCGCGAAATGGCGACCACACCAAGGCCTCGACCTTCGATACGCAAGCCTTGGCCATACGTCGCGAAATAAAGGACCTTCCCGGAGAGATAAACAGCTTGCACAACCTTGCGGAGGTCAGTCGCGATGCGGGCGACCTCGTCCATGCACAGGAACTCTACCTGGAATGTCTATCAAAGCTCGACATCACAGGAGACCAGAGGGCGCTGACCAACACGCTGGTCGGGCTTACATCTGTGTTCAACCTGCAGGACGATCACGCCACAGCCGTTGTCTACGGTACGCGCGCCCTGGGTCTCGCGCAGCGTTTTGGGTACCTCACCGAAGCCCGCAACGTGACCTCTTTGTTGCATACATCGCACAAGGCTCTGAGGAATACGGAACAGGCCCTGCTCATGCTGGAACTGCACATGGCCGCGAAGGACAGTCTCGCGTCATCCGAGGATCAGCGCATGCTGTTGGAACGGGAATTCCAATACACCTATGAGAAAGAAACGCTCGCGGACAGCCTGCGGCACGCTGCGGAACTCGTACACGTAAGGGACCAGCAACATTTGGCCGAAACTCGTTCTCTGGCAACAGGTGGCGGAGCGGCTTTGGTGCTTCTGGGTGGTGGCCTTTGGTTCCATGCGGATCGCAAACGTCGAAAGGCCCGTTTCGAGAAAGAGGCCGCGACCTTGGAGACACAGGCCCTGCGCAGCCAGATGAACCCGCACTTCATCTTCAACGCGCTCAACTCCATCAACGCATACGTGCAACAGAACGACCAGGAAAGCGCGAGCAGCTACCTCACCAAATTCGCCCGCGTGATGCGCAGTGTGCTGGAGAACAGCCGCCACAGCGAAGTGCCGCTACAGGACGACCTGGACACCCTGCGCGGCTACATGGAACTGGAGCGCAAACGCTCGCACGAGAAGTTCGACTTCACCATCAACCTGGACCCTTCGCTGGACCCTGCGGAGGTCATGGTGCAGCCGCTTGTAGTGCAACCCTTCGTGGAGAACGCCATCTGGCACGGCATGGCAGGTAAGGAAGGCAAGGGCCACATCACCCTTTCGGTGCAGCGGCGGGGCGATCAGTTGCTCTGGACCATCGAGGACGATGGCGCCGGCCGCCACGCGCCCAAGGTCGGAGGGCCGGAGAACGCTCCCACCAAGAAGACCTCGCTCGGCACCGCCATCACCCGCAGCCGCCTGGACCTGGTGCAGAAACAGCATGGTGGCACCGCTGGCTTTCAGTATGTCGTCGACCCAAGGAACCCGG
Source organism: Flavobacteriales bacterium (assembly GCA_016703105.1). Lineage (GTDB taxonomy): Bacteria > Bacteroidota > Bacteroidia > Flavobacteriales_F > PHOS-HE28 > PHOS-HE28. The sequence continues at coordinate 6,053 of JADJCS010000019.1, read as the reverse complement.
GTGGAGGTGAACATGCCATTGATCGTGAACGCGTGAGCGCAAGACCGCCCACAAGTACATCGCACGTGGTGACCAAAGCGCCCGGCATCGCCTTGCATGCCTCATACCGCTCCGCGTCACACTTCACACCGGTGCGTCCACGATGCCTAGGCGCGTGCGTTGTCCCTGATCTACCCGAACACACGGTCTCACACCTCTCGGTGCAGGCGGTAACAGTGTCGCACGCCGCGAATGTTCCACCCTCTATATTTCGGCAACCGGCTCCAGCGGTTGACCATGATCCAGGCCCTCGATCCGGCCGCCAGGTCAACCGTTGAAGGGGTGGTGAAGCGCTCGTTCCTGCAGCGCATCTCCGAGCCGCCGCTCGATATGGCCCTCGCGCCGGATGTGTTGCGCCGCCACCGGCTGACCGGACGGTTCACGTTGCTCAATCTGGTCGCCAACATCGCCTTCTTTCTGAACGACCTGTTGGTCGGGCGACCCATTGATGATCGGCATCGATCTGGTCGCGGTACCGTTCTTCACCTGGCTGCACATCCGATATGTGCTGCGGGGCGATCAGCGTTCCACCGCCGTGATCTTGCTCATAGCCCTGAACGTCTGGCTCTTTTTCAATGCCTCCTACTATGGCGAGCGCGGCCTCATCTTCCTCTTCCTCTACACGCTCATCCTCATGACCTTCTTCCTCATCGACTTCCGCGAGAGGATCAAGCTGGGCTTCTTCATGATCTTCCCAGTGGTGAGCATCGTGGTCCGGGAGATCACCAGTTACACCTGGTTCGCCAACCCGGCGCTCACGCCCCTCATGGTAGAACAAACGCGCCTGCTCTCCATGGGCATGAACCTGTTGCTGCTCTTCACCTTCATGGACGGTATCTTGCGCTGCTGGACATACACATGCCCGGCCCCAACGGTTTGGAGGTGGGCCGCACCTTGAAGGCGGAACGACCTGAAATGCACATCGTGATCCTGACCATGCACAACAGCCCGGCACTGGTCCGACAGGTGAAGGCTGCTGGCTTCCAGGGTTACCTGGTGAAGAACACCGGAGCGCAGGAACTGAGGGATGTGCTGCGCTGCGCTGCGTAGTGCGGAACGGAGCCTGGTTCCCAGCGCATGTACCGGAGCCGTCCACCCACAACGATGATCCTGCCGGGCGGCTCACGCCGCGCGAGATCGAGGTACTGCGTGCCATCACCAGCGGCTACAGCAACGCGCAGATGGTGGACCACCTGGGCATCACCCTGCGCACCGTGGAAACGCACCGCAAGAACATCAACCAGAAGCTGGGCACCACCAAGATGAGCGATCTGGTGCATGTGGCGCAGCGGTTGGGCTTGGTGTGAACGGCTGGGACAGGAGCTCCGCGAGGTGTACCATCTCGTACCACAGCGTTGGCCGATCCGCAATGCGAAATGGTATTACCTCCGCGTTACGGCGTGATCAATACATCTTCCGCAGGGCTCCGAACAGGTGAAAAAAACGTGCCCGTATACAGGGTAGTTGGTATTGTACAGCAGCGTCCTCCATAGTTCCTTCACATCGCCGTTCCAGCAACCCTCGGTCGATGTCCCGAAACGCACCCAGCCATCTCCACTATGTAGACCTAGCCAATGGGGCATGGGCTGGTCGGACCGCTCTTAATAGCCTGCCCGCTCCCACTTATACGGGCGACCTCCGGGCATTGCCGCCACTTGCTCGATCGGCAGCACCACTTACGCGCTCCGGCTTCGTTCCGCCGGAAGGTCAGGCAATTTCGATCCGCACAGAGATCGCGCCGCAATGAAACAATTCTCCTCCCTTCTGCCCAACATTCTGGTCGCCGCCATGCTCCTTCTGGTGTCGGGCAAGCATGCTGCCGCCCAGGACAATTGTGCCGGGGCGCTGCCGATACCTATTCCCTTGGCGGGGTATGGCACCGGCACCTTCAATACCGCAGCCTTCCCCATTAGCACCGCCACGGTTCAAGCCGGGGAGTTTTTCGCCTATGCGCCCCTGCTCTCCGCCAAGTCGATCTGGTATTCGCTGAGCCTTCCTACCGCACGTTTCGTGAACCTGCAGTTGAACACGGTCGGCATCGGCAACAATAGCGACGTGGGGTTCACCTGCTACCGCGTAGCCACCGCGGGCGCATGCCTGCCCGGGTTCCCCGAAATGCAGGCGTCGGCCTTCACGCCGATGCAGTCGGCCGGTTCTTCGACGCAGATCGGTTGCCTGCCCCCTGGCGAGTTCATGATCCAGGTAACGGCCAACGGTACGGTGACCGTGGGTGGAACGGTCTCCTTGGCCGTCACCGTGCAAGCTCCGGCCGGGAACGCTCCCTACGACTTCATGGCCACGCCGATGGACCTGGGGGTGCTGCCCGACTTCACGGCTGTTCCTGCCGCACTGGACATCCAGTGCTTCGGTATGGAACTTCCAGCGGAGGTCTGTGCTGCCCAACCCCAATTGACGCAATCGGCGTGGGTGACCTTCACCACACCTGCGATCTCCAATGGCTCTTGATCCGCACCGGCTGGGCGGCTTCCTATTTCGATCTGTTCCAAGGCGATATCGCGATGACAGCCATCGGAGCCCTCACTCCGACCCCTCACCTGTGCTTACGGTGGAGGGAACATCTACCCCTTCCTGTGCAACGAATTGCTGCCGAACACCACGTACACCTTACACATCCTGTACGATCAGGCTTTTGTAGGCGCGGACGGTTACTCCATTACCGCCAAGACCTCGCCCTTACCAATGCCGTGCAACCCACCACGGCAGAGGTGACCGCGCCTAACCAGTTCGGTATGATCGTGCCCAGCTCGCTTGGGGCCACCAGCACCCAGAGCGATGTATTGGCGTGCAATGCTTATCTAACGAACAACGCGTGCGGCACGCTCAATACAGTGCCCGCACAATTCACTACGGGCTCCACGGACGCTTATCCCCTGGGCTGCTACTTCACCTTTTCGCTCGCCTCCGCAGCGAACGTGGTGATCGATGCGAACAACATATACACCGCTACCCCACCAGTGCAGATGCGCTTGTTCGGTGAAGGCGTTACCGGGGCATGTGGCTCCATCGCGTTGGGCACGGACATGCTGGCCGAATCGGGGGAACTGATGAGTTATAGTTGCCTGGCTGCTGGCAACTACACGGTGCAAGTGATCGGCAATGTGGATTCGCTGAACCTGGACTACTACTGGAGCAACATGCTGGGTTTCCCGGTGGACCTGAGCATCACCGCCACTTCACTGCCCAACACTTTGTTCGGCCTGAATAGAAGCCTTCACCTCCAGCTACTATTTCAACCTCCTAGGAACATGGCACCAATCCTCGGCCATGTTGTTCGAGGGCAACGCGCAAGCCGAGGCCACTGCACAGAACACCTTCGCCTGGCCACAGCAGTTCACGGGCCTTACGCCGGAGACCGGTTGCGGCATGTACACCACGTTGGACCAGTCCGGGTCTTGGACGGTGACCTGCGAGGGCTGTCATACCCCGGTGTCTATACCCATGCACAGTTCGGCGATTCGATCTTGATCGGCCAGGAGACCCGGCCTACCTACCGATTCCGAAAGCTGGACAACCAATTCTTCAACCCTGCCGCTCCGGAGAACATGGGCGATGTGATCGCCAACGGCCTCACCCTCACTTCACAGTACGACCGCTTCACCTGCACGGACAATGCGGTGACCATCGCGGGTTTCGATCCCTGCGCACCCAAAGCGGTGTACCGTGAGTTCTACTTGAGCCAACCAGCGGAGTTGTGGGTCTCGTTCGAGAACTATGCCTGGCACGAGGCTGCTGGCTTCCGCATCTTCCAGCGGGCGTGGTTCCTGGGGTCTGGGCACCCTGAGCGCCAACGTGGTGGACACCAATTGTGTGGGGTACTTCTTCGCTTCGGAGTGCAACCCAATGCCCGCAGGCTGGTACACAGTGGTAGCGTATGGGCGTGGGCCGAACTATACGAACAACCTCGCTTTCCGTGAGACGAGTCCCTACGGATACCAGAACGATTCCGACATCGGAAACGACCATCGCATCATCGTAACGGCCGACACCAGCATTACTCCTGGCCCGCTCTACAATCGCCCCTACAAGGCCTGCGAGGCGAACAACGGCAACCCCATCGCGCTCGTGAACAACGGCACAGCGGCCAACCCGAACTACGAGCAGCGCTTCACCCTCTGCACGGAGAACTTCAAGTTAGTGGTGGATACCCCCGTTGGTGGGTCCGGCGTGGTCCTTCTGCCCTGACGTTTCCAAAGTGGCCTACTACGTCTTCACCCTGGCCCAGGAATCCTATATCCGTATTGAAGGCGTGGAATACATGCAACAGTTCGTATTCCCCTTGGATGTGACCACCGATTCTTTGCTGCTGGCCACCACCACACCTCTGACCAATTGCGACAAATATCTCGAACGCTGTGGAGATATGTCGGTTGCAACCGGGCACCTACACCCTGGGGCATCGGTGGTGATAACTCCTTACAATGCACCCCGCGGACGCCCACACTGATCGTGGACCGCGTACTCTACTCGCAATACGACTTCGCCGATCACGCCTACGATTTTGGCATGATGCCCCCGGATGGTGTGTTCCACGACGGGTTCCCCGGCGATGTGAACCTGGTGTACCCCGGCGCGATGCCCAGTGGCGACATGATCTATTGCACAACGGGCGCTTTCGACACCGATCCCTACGGCTTGGGCTGGGGCTGTGGTTGGCCGAGCAGTACTCTGAAGTATACCCCAACACGACCAACAACACCTACTACACCGACCCCGGCCAACAATACCTGCCCTCGTGAAACCTGTGGTACACATTCGCCACGGATGGTCCAGGAACCCTTACGGTAGAAGTGACCTCACCCCACGCCTCTGGTGAACCCGAACATGCCATCCGCGCAGCCCTTCTTCGCACTTCACTTTGAGCGATGAGAACGGCGCGACCCCCTTCCCTACACTGGTCGCCAATGGCCTAGTGGACTCTACTGCCGCCCAAAACCTCACCGCACTAACTTCGAACCATGTGGGTTGGTGCGCCCTTAGCACCGAACTATCCTACGCGTTCCTGGATGATGCGTGCAGCGCCGCTTCCAGCCAACGTAGGTTCTATGTCGAGGTGCATGGCTACCAGCCCAACGTGATGGTGGAAGTGCGTGTGCGGTGGACGCCCCATGTGAACAGTACCGGTGCTGCGCTCTATGATCACTTCGCCGGAAGCGAACACGACGCATCGGGACTCACCACGGGTCCATACTCCTGAGTGCCCTCACGCCGGGCAACGCGTACACGGGCGGATGGGACAATTTCTTCTGCGCCACCACCGCTACCACCGACTGGGATAATGGCGCCTTGCCTTGGTGTACACAAGCCACGCTTTGGTACACTTTCACCCCCCCACCTAAGGCGCGCGGGTGTTCGCCGGATGGCAGTGGAAGATCTCCACCTACATCGATGCCTATGGGAACTCGATGTTCCAGGAGCTCGTGCCGGGCGATTCCTCTACGACTTCAGGAATGTTACAACACACTTACTCTTGAATACGGGGACGTAGGTACGGGCTTCAACACCTATGGTTATTGCCTTGAGCCCGGCACCTACCATTTCATGAAGAACACCTGCAACAGGGACGACACCCCCGTTCTACCGGCCTTATCTCTGCGTTTCGATGACCCTGGCGACCATTGCGCCAACCTGCACAGCATGACAGTGCCGGGCTTCTGGGTACCTATTCCCGAGCGGTTCGGTGAACTGCCGCACCATCGGTGATGACTATGGTGTGGACGGCTCTGACTGGGCCTGTTTGCCCGACCCGCGGGTTGGCAGTCCACCCTGGTTCTTCGAATATACCGGCACCGATACTGTGGACGTTACCTTTTTTCCAACAACTTATCGACCGCGTGGGGTGGGGCGAAGAGTGTTCCATGGCGATGATTGCAACTCTTCACCGCCGACGAAGTAACACCAACTTTATCTCGCAGGATGCGATCTCTGCGTGGATGCCGGGCTTCGGGCAGCTTCTTCGTCCAGGTGCTCACCCCGGATGGTTCCACCGGCAACGG
>JADJCS010000018.1 GCA_016703105.1 Flavobacteriales bacterium | reverse complement strand
ACATGGACCCATAACCCGTTCGTCCCAACTGTTAAATATCACATGAGAGCCATACAGCGAATGCCTTGCTGCACAAGGGCGGCAGGCGGTTCAGGGTTTTCAACATCAAATAGGGGTGCAACGGCGCAAGGGGCCATTTGCGCTCAATAGACCGGCCAGCGACAACCCGGCTAGCAGGACCGCTGAGGCCAGCGTCACACAAAGGACCCGGAACCCAAGGAGGATCTTTAAAAAGAGCAAACCCATGAGGATCGTAAAAGCAGGGACCCAGAACCTGAAGCCCGCCGAACTGGTAGGTAAGAGCGAGCATGTGGAGGCCGAAATGACGGGTAACGTCAGCTTCGCCACCCCCACGCCCAGCATCGCTTCGATCACCGCGGCACGCATCGCCCTATCGGCGGCCATCAAGGCCGCGGAGGGCGGCGCCCACGCAGCGGTGGCCACCAAGAACCAGGCGGCGAAGAACCTCGCCAACATGCTCACGAAACTGGCCCGCTATGTGAACAGCGTGGCGGCCGGTGATGTGGACATGGCGGTGAGCAGCGGCTTCGAGCTGGCGAAACTTCCTGATCCGATCGACAAGCTGGAGGCTCCCACGCGCTTCGAAGGCACCACCGGTGCCATCGCAGGGGGGCCTGCCGGTGGGAGGGGGGGCGGGGCGCACTGCCGGTTAGCCCGGACGGCCCCCCCCCCCCCCCCCCCCCCCCCCCCCCCCCCTGCCGCCGCGCTGGCATGTCCGAAAGGCCCGGTTCACCGTCCGCCGCCGCGGAACGCGACGAAGATGCCCCCTCGGGGGCGCCGCGGTGCGGTGGGTTCGGCGAGGCCCGGTAAGCGGAAGCCGCGTTGGTGGCTACCAAAGCCGCCTGAGGAGGGCCGCAGGCCCAGGCCCCATTCCCCCTCACAGCCCAAAGACCCCGGGACGCCGGGGGGTTCTTGCGTTATAGGGTTTGGGGTGCTATGCGAACGGAGGCTGAAGTCCTGGCCGCGTTCCGTTGAGCGCTACATCCGCGCCCCGGGCACGAGGTAGTTCCGAACGTAGTCGCTCACCCCTTCTTCCAGTGTGTGGAAGGGCTTGTAGTAGCCGATGCTCCGCATCTTTTCCATTCTCGCCTCGGTGAAGTACTGGTACTTGTCGCGGATGTCCGCAGGCGTGTCGATGAAGGCGATGTTCTCAGGAAGCTCCATCGCTTCGAAGGTGCTCCGTGCCAGATCGAGAAAGGTGCGTGCCGTGCCACTGCCTAGATTGTAGAGCCCGCTGTTCTTGCGATGTTCCATCAAGAACAGGCATACCGCGCAGAGGTCCTTCACATAGACGAAATCGCGCAGCTGCCCCCCATCGGTATAGTCGGGCCGGTGGCTGCGGAAGAGCTTCATGCCGCCCGAGGCCCTGATCTGGTTGAACGCGTGGAAGACCACGCTCGCCATGCGGCCCTTGTGGTACTCGTTCGGGCCGTAGACGTTGAAGAATTTCAAGCCCGCCCAGAAGTACGGCTTCTGTTCCTGGGCCAGTGCCCAGCGATCGAAGGTGTTTTTGCTTTCGCCGTAAGGATTCAGCGGATGCAACCGCTCGGGCAGCGTGTCGTCCAGATCGCTGTAGCCAAGCGCACCATCGCCATAGGTGGCGGCGGAAGAGGCATAGACCAACGGGATCAAGTGGAAGATGAATTGGACAAAGCGCTCGTTCGCATCCAACCAAGTGAAGAACTCCTTCCGCTCGACGCGGGCGGTGAGCTTCCTGCCTTCCAGGTTCGGCACTTTGTCCATCCGGGAGAAATCGTCCACGGCCACGATATCCTGCCAGCCTTGGCGCAGCAATTCACCGACCAGGGCGCTTCCAATGAACCCGGCGGCGCCGGTAACGATGATCATGGTGCCAAATGTAGGGGTGTGTCACCCCGGCCTTGAGCCGGGTCGCGCCCCTACCTTTGGCACCCTTACCAGGACCAATGCCCGTCGTACACATAACCCGCCGCGCCCGCTTCAGTGCCGCCCACAAACTGGCGCGACCCGAATGGAGCGCGGAGCAGAATTTGGCCACCTTCGGCAAGTGCTCCAACCCCAACTGGCACGGGCACAACTACGAGTTGTGGATCACCATCAAGGGCCGCCCCGACCCCACTACCGGCTTCGTGGTGGATCTTTCCAAGGTGAGCCAGCTCATTGAAGATCATGCGGTGAGCAAGTTGGACCACCGCAACATCGACCTGGACGTGGACTTCATGAAAGGCCGCTTGAGCAGCACCGAGAACCTTTCCATCGCCATTTGGGAGCAACTGGTTGAACCTATCGCCGCGCTCGGCTGTTCCCTGCACTGTGTGAAAGTGCAGGAGACCGAGAACAACAGCGTGGAATATCATGGCGAGCAGTAAGGTGAAGAACAAGAGCTACAAGCGGAAGAACGGGAGCGAGGGCTTCGAGCGCGTGGACTCCTACGACGCAAAGGGGATCACGCGCATCGGCGACCACTACAGCGACATTCTGAAAGCGCTCGGCGAAGACCCGCAGCGCGAGGGCTTGCAGAAAACGCCGGAACGCGTGGCGAAGTCGCTGCAATACCTGACGCATGGCTACGACCTGGACCCGGCCGCCATCCTGAAGAGCGCCATGTTCCAGGAGAAGTACAGCCAGATGGTGGTGGTGAAGGATATCGAGGTCTACAGCCTCTGCGAACACCACATGCTGCCCTTCTTCGGCAAGGCCCACATCGCCTACGTGCCGGACGGTCGCATCACCGGGCTCAGCAAGATCCCGCGCGTGGTGGACGCCTTCGCACGCCGCCTCCAAGTGCAGGAGCGCCTCACCGACCAGATCCGGGACTGTTTCCACGACACGCTCAAGCCCCAAGGTGTGGCCGTAGTGCTCGAGTGTGCGCACCTTTGCATGCAGATGCGCGGCATACAAAAGCAGAACTCGGTGACCACCACCTCGGCGTTCACCGGCATCTTCCTCACCGACCACCGTACGCGCGAAGAGTTCATCAAGCTCATCAGCGCCAAGCTCCACTGAACAACTACCGCAAAGGGCGCGAAGGAAGCTAAGGAGTCCTTTTCCTTCCCGGACCGCTCGACCCAGACCGACAAAGCCATGGAGAACCAGACCTTCCCCCAGAACCCTTCCTACATCGGCACCGGCGAGGTTTCCTCGGTGCGTGCGTTCATGTCCAACGTGTTCAGCTACATGGCCCTCGCCCTGGTGATCAGCGGCGTGATGGCCTGGTGGTTCGGTACCGACCAGAGCATGATGCAATACTTGCGCAACCCCGCTACGGGAAGCAATACCGTCCTCGGCTGGGTGGTGATGTTCGCTCCGCTGGTACTGGTGTTCGCCATGGGCGGCCTGGTGAACCGCATGAGCGGCATGGCGCTGATGCTGATGTTCATCGCCTTCGCCACGATCATGGGCATCAGCCTCAGCTACATCTTCATCATCTACTCCATCGGTGCGATCGCCAAGGTCTTCTTCCTCTCCTCCGCGGTGTTCGGCGTGATGGCCATTGCCGGGTACACCACCAAGACGGACCTCACCAAAATGGGCAACATCCTCATGATCGGCCTTATCGGCATCGTGATCGCTTCCCTGGTGAACATGTTTCTGCGGAGCAGCACCATGGACTACGTGGTGAGCATCATCGGCGTGGTGATCTTCACGGGCCTCACCGCCTACGACACGCAGAAGTTGAAGCGCATGGGCGAGCAGGTCGCCGCCGGTAGCGAGACGGCGCAGAAGATGGCCTTGATGGGGGCCCTCAGCCTCTACCTCGATTTCATCAACCTCTTCCTCATGCTGCTGCGCCTGTTCGGTGGACGGCGCGACTGAGTTGCTCGATCCTTTCCGCAAGGCCCGGATGTGTTCCAACACGCCGGGCCTTGTACATTGGTGCCAATTGCTTCCCCCATGATCGCCTACGTCTTCCCCGGTCAAGGCAGCCAATTCCCCGGAATGGGCAAGGACCTCTATGAGACCGACGCCAACGCGCGCGTCTTCTTCGAGCACGCGAACGATATGCTCGGGTTCCGGCTTACGGACATCATGTTCAATGGCACCGAGGCGGATCTGAAGGAGACCAAGGTGACCCAACCGGCCATCTTCCTGCATAGCGTGGTGAAGGCCAAAACTTTGGGCGCCTCCTTCCAACCGGCGATGACGGCAGGGCATTCGCTCGGCGAGTTCAGCGCGTTGGTGGCCGCTGGCGCAATGGAGTTCGCCGACGGGTTGCGCTTGGTCGCTGCCCGCGCGAACGCGATGCAAAAGGCGTGTGAGTCGCAACCCGGCACCATGGCCGCGATCCTGGGCATGGAGGATGCCAAGGTGGAAGAGATCTGCGCCACCATCCCCGGCATCGTTGTCCCCGCGAACTACAACTGCCCGGGGCAGCTGGTGATCAGCGGTTCGGCGGAAGCGATCAACGCAGCTTGCGAAGCGCTGAAGGCCGCCGGTGCGAAACGCGCGCTCGTGCTGCAAGTGGGCGGTGCCTTCCACAGCCCGCTGATGGAACCGGCGCGCGCTGAACTCGCACATGCGATCGAGCACACACCCATCGTGGACCCGCGCTGCCCCGTCTACCAGAACGTGGACGCCCGCCCGCACACCGATCCCGCCCGAATCAAAGCCAACCTCATCGCCCAGCTCACCGCACCCGTGCGCTGGACGCAGACCATGCAGAACATGCTCGCCGCCGGCGCCAACAAGGTGATCGAAGTAGGGCCGGGAAGTGTGTTGCAGGGCTTGTTCAAGAAGGTGAACAAGGAATTGGAGACAGCGGCGGCGTAGTCTTGTTCACATGCCTTGGAATCCCTCCCAAAAGGAGATCGCAGCTGTTTCACTACTCAACGGCGAACAGCGGTACCATTACTTCGTGAAGAAAGTGGCTGATGCGGGCGAGGTTTGGGGGCTATGGGATAATGGTTGGGCCATGGCTGGTGATTATACTGGCAAAAGGCTATTGGCTGTCTGGCCTCATTCAGCCTTCGCCATCGCTTGCGGGAAAGGAACTTGGAGTAAACATGTACCCAAGGCTATCACAATAGATGCGTGGCTTGACACCTGGATACCGGGCATGAAAAGAGATGGGACTTCTTTGGCGGTTTTCCTAGTAAGTGGGGAGCAGGGCACGGTAGTCGATCCAGAGCGATGTGAGATCGATCTCCGCCAAGAGCTGGAACAGTACGAATAGAATTCCACAACGCTTCGCGTGTCCTACAACGTCGCGTTCAGCAGCTTCCCGCTGCCGATCACTTTGTGCAAGTAGGGCTCCCGCAGTGTAGCCTTGATGGCCTGCACATGGTCCATGCGGTGGCAATCGCTGCCGATGAGTTCGTACCAACCGTTGTCCACGAGCTTCTCTGCACTGCGCTTCACGCTAGGGCCGTAAGCACCGCAAAGGGCGATCGTGTTCAATTGGAAGAGCACGCCACGCTCCTTCAATTGTTCGAGCTTGCTCAGGTCGGTGGCCCAATAGCCGTAGCGCTCGGGGTGCGCCAACACGGGACGGTAGCCTTGCGTCTGCATGGCGAAGATCACTTGCAGCAGGATGTTCGGCTCGCTGATGAAGGGCAGTTCGAAGAGCAGTAGGTCCTTCCCGAACGTGAGTACTTCCTTATGCTGGATCTTCTGCTCGAACTCGTGATCGAGGTAGTACTCCGCAGCGGCGTCGATGGTGATATCGAGACCTTGCGCGGCGATCTCGGCACGCACTTTCTCCAACCCGCCGAGGATGATCTCCGGCGAGTTCTTATAGCCATCGCTCATCACATGCGGCGTGGTCACCACCTTGGTGAAGCCCAGCTCGCGCATGGCATGGAGCAGTTCCATGCTGGCTTCGAGCGTGGGCGCGCCATCATCGATCGCCGGAATGAAATGACTGTGGACATCGCAGCGCAACACGCTCAGGTCGGCCTCGCCCAGATCGGGGGCGCGTTTGCCGAAGAGGTTACCGAGGAGCCCCATCAGCGGTCCGCGTAGTGCGCGGTGTAGTAACGCTGGTAGTCGCCGGAGGTCACATGTTCCAACCAGGCCTGATTGGCCAGATACCAATCCACCGTGCGCTCCAATCCCTCCTCGAAGGTGATGCTCGGTCTCCAACCCAGTTCACGCTCGATCTTGCCCGCGTCGATCGCATAGCGCAGATCGTGCCCGGCGCGATCGGTGACGTAGGTGATCAGCTTGGCGCTCTCCCCTTCCGCGCGGCCCAGCTTCTTGTCCATGATGGAGCAGAGCAGGTGTACGAGGTCGATGTTCTTCCACTCGTTGTGGCCGCCGATGTTGTAGGTCTCGCCGTTCACGCCTTTGTGGAACACCGTGTCGATCGCGCTCGCGTGGTCCTCCACCCAGAGCCAGTCGCGCACGTTCTCGCCTTTGCCATAGACCGGCAAAGGCTTGTTGTTCCGGATGTTGTTGATCATGAGCGGGATCAACTTCTCCGGGAAGTGATGGCTGCCGTAGTTGTTGCTGCAGTTGCTCAGCACGAAGGGCAGCTTGTACGTGTTGCCGTAGGCGCGGACGAAGTGATCGCTCGCAGCTTTGCTCGCGCTGTAGGGGCTCTGCGGATCATAAGGCGTTTCCTCGGTGAAGAAGCCATCGTCGTGCAGGGAGCCGTAGACCTCGTCTGTGCTCACATGGTAGAATCGCGGAGCCGCTCCTCTCTCAAGAATCGAGTTAAGAATGAGCTCTGCCCAGGCCTTCTTCGCAACATTCAGTAGGGTCACAGTTCCGATCACGTTCGTGTTTACGAAAGCCATCGGGTCGCTGATGCTCCGGTCGACGTGGCTCTCCGCGGCAAGGTGGATCACGCCATCGGGCGCGTGCTCGGCGAAGACCTTCTTCAAACCTTCCGCATCGCGGATGTCGCACTTCACGAAGGCATAGTTCGCCGCGTTCTCCACGTCCCGCAGGTTCTCCAAGTTGCCTGCGTAGGTGAGCGCATCGAGGTTGATGATGCGGTATTGCGGATACCTCGTCACGAAGCGGCGCACCACATGGCTCCCGATGAAGCCGGCACCACCGGTGATGAGGATGGTCCTTGCGCTCACAGGCTCCAGTAGTTCAAGGCCTTGATCTTCTTGCGGAACACCCCCTTCAGATCGACGACGAGCCCTTTTGGCTTCAGCATGCTCTTGAACCAGGCTTCGTCCTTGTTGGCGTACTCGGTATGGTTCACGGCCACGATGATCGCATCGTAAGGGCCCTTCATCTCAGCAGAGAGCTTGTAGCCGTACTCGTGTTCCACCTCGGCCGCATCAGCATGGGGGTCGGTCACGTCCACCTGCATACTGTAACTCTGCAGTTCCTTCACCACGTCGGACACCTTGCTGTTGCGGATGTCGGTGACGTTCTCCTTGAAGGTGGCGCCCATCACCAGGATGCGCGCATCGGCGGGATTGGTGCCCGCGGTGATGATGCGCTTCACCGTTTGCTTGGCCACATAGCCGCCCATGCTGTCGTTCACGAAGCGGCCGCTGTCGATGATCTGCGCGTGGTAGCCCAGCTCCTTCGCCTTGAAGACGAGGTAGTAGGGATCCACACCGATGCAGTGGCCGCCCACCAGGCCGGGCTGGAACTTGAGGAAGTTCCACTTGGTGCCCGCGGCTTCAAGGACATCGTAGGTGTTGATGCCCATCCGGTTGAAGATGATCGAGAGCTCGTTGATCAACGCGATGTTCACGTCGCGTTGCGTGTTCTCGATGATCTTGGCCGCCTCCGCCACCTTGATGCTCGCTGCGCGGTGCACACCGGCCTTCACCACCAGCTCGTACACCTTGGCGATGATCTCCGCGCTGCCAGCGTCGCAGCCGCTGGTCACTTTGATGATGCTCTCCAGCGTGTGCTCCTTGTCACCGGGATTGATGCGCTCCGGTGAATAGCCCACCTTGAAGTCGTCGACGAACTTCAAGTTGCTGAGACGTTCCAGCAGTGGCACGCAATCCTCTTCGGTGCAGCCGGGGTATACGGTGCTTTCATACACGACGTAGTCGTTCTTCTTCAGCACCTGGCCCACGGTGCGCGTGGCGCCCAGCAGCGGGCCCAGGTCGGGGATGTTCTGCTGATCGATCGGCGTGGGGACGGCCACGATGAAGAACTCCACGTCCTTCAGATCGTTCAGGTCGGCGGTGAAGTGGATGTCGCAACCATCGAACTCCGAAGCTTCCAGCTCGTTGCTGGGATCCTCGCCGCGGCGCATCATTTCGACGCGCTTCTGATTAATGTCGAAGCCCACCACTTTGATCTTGCGCGCGAACGCCAAGGCGATCGGCAGGCCCACGTAGCCCAGGCCGATCACGGCCAGCTTCGCCTCCTTCTTCACCAAGCGGTCATACAAGCTGCTCATCCCTCTTCTGGTAAATACGTTCGATGATCTCCACCACCTTCAAGCCTTCCAACGCGTTGGTGGTCATTGTCGTGCGGCCCTTCAGCGTATCCACCACGTTGTCGATGATGAAGCCGTGGTTGTTCGCACTGCCTTTGTAGGCGCCGTAATCGTTCGCCGGATTGGTGGGCGCCAACACGGGCATCGTGTAGTCCTTGATGTGGCAGTACTCCACCTGGTCCATGTACTGCCCGCCGATCTTCACGCTGCCCTTCGAGCCGATGATGGTCATGCTGCTCTCCAGGTTGCGGTCCCACACCGCGGTGCTGTAGTTGATGCAGCCCATGCCGCCGTCGAGGAAACGGAAGTTCACCAGACCGCTGTCCTCGAAAGCCGTAAGGTCCTTGTGGTTGAAGTCCGCGAAGCGGCCCTGGATGTCGGTGATGTCGCCGAAGAGCCAGTACATGATGTCGATGAAGTGGCTGAACTGGGTGAACAGGGTTCCTCCGTCGAGATCCGCGCTGCCTTTCCATCCGCCCTGCTTGTAGTAACGCTCGTCGCGGTTCCAGTAGCAGTTCACCTGCACCATGTGGATCTCGCCCAGCATGCCGCCGTCCACCACACCCTTGATCCATTGGCTCGGCGGGCTGTAACGGTTCTGCATCACCCCGAACACGTTACGGTGCATCTGCAGGGCCTTGTAGATGATCGCTTCGCACTTCGCCTTGCTCAACGCCAACGGCTTCTCGCAGACCACATGTTTGCGATGTTCCAAGGCGATCACGCATTGCTCGGCGTGAAGGCCGTTCGGGGTACACACGTTCACCACGTCGATCCCGGGAACTTCCGCGAGCATGGTCGCCATATCCGCGAAGTAGGGCACTGGAAAAGCGGTCGCGCCCGTCTGCTCCCGGGAACGCACGTCGCAGACAGCCACCAATTCGGTCTCGGCGTGCCGACTGATCATCTCCGCATGGCGCTTGCCGATGTGGCCGCAACCCACCACCGCGAAACGGATCTTGTCGTTGGCGTTCATGATCACGAGGTCCTGGTCACGCGTCCGTTCGCCAGAGCATAGCGCTGCCCGCTCTCCGGGCATGTCGCCTCCCCTTTCGCATCGAACTTCAGCTTGTGGCCGTATTCGCTCATCCAGCCGGTCTGTCGTGCCGGATTGCCGACCACCAGTGCGAAATCGGGTACCTCCTTGGTCACCACCGCGCCCGCGCCCACAAAGGCGAAGCGGCCGATATCATGACCGCAGACGATGGTGGCGTTGGCCCCGATGGAAGCGCCTTTTTTCACGAGCGTGCGAAGGTACTGGTCGCGCCGGGCCACCGCGCTGCGCGGATTGATCACGTTGGTGAACACCATGCTCGGCCCCAGGAACACGTCGTCCTCGCATACCACGCCGGTATAGATGCTCACGTTGTTCTGCACCTTCACGTTGTTGCCGAGCACCACTTGGGGACTGATCACCACGTTCTGGCCGATGTTGCAGTTCTCCCCCAAGACGCAGCCTGGCATGATGTGGCTAAAATGCCAGATGCGCGTGCCCTTGCCGATGGTGCAGCCTTCGTCGATAACGGCGGTGGGGTGGGCGGTGTGGTCCATGGGTCCATGCGCGCATGGGAGCATGTCCCATGGCCCGAGGAAAGCGGACGGCGAAGGTACCTACCGGCTCTGGATCGAGAACGACCCACCTAGCTCTTCTGGGGCGGCCAGAGGAGCTTCTGGCAAAGCACTTCCTTGGTCAAGTCGCCGTCCAGCATACCCGCTTGACGCAACGTAGCCGCGACCGCGGTCAACGCGTGGTCCTCCAGACGGCCGTTCGTGTTCCACCGCACCTCGCTGAACCAGGCCCGCGCATCCTCGATCTTCAAGTTGTACCGCTGCGCGATGATCTCTGGCGCCGTCTTCTTGGACATCAAGCCCAAGGACTGGTCCCGGATCACTTTCAGCAGGCGCTTCACGGGTTCGGCATGTTCGGCCAGTACCGACTCGCGGGCCACGATCACGAACGACGGCCAGGAGGAGCGGTATTCGTCCACACGCCGCAGCGCGCCACTATCCACCAGTGGTTTCGTAGTGTACTTCTCCCAGAGGAAGGCCAACGGTGATGGTCCTTGCAAACGCTCCACGGCGCCTGGCAGGTCGTTGACGATCACCAGGTCCTTTTCGGTCACTTTCCAACTATGGGTCAACGCATAGGCCATGGCCGCGAGGTGGGATCCCGAATTGGGGCGGCTGATCGCGTAGGGGACATTGCGCAGTTGCTCAGGCTCGGTGATGGCTGATCCGGCGCCTACATGCACACCCCAGGTCAGCGGTGAATCCACATAGGGAGCGATGATACACGCCGGGTTGCCGTTCAGGATATCCCGCACTGCGCCTTCGGTGACCAGGATGGCCAGATCGATCTCCCCGGACCGGAGCAACTTGCACATGGCCCCGGTACCTTCCGCAACGGTGCGCCATTTCAGGTCGATGCCTGCGCGCACGAAGGCACGGCGTTCCAAGCCCAAGTGCCAGGGCAAATTGAAATGTTCGGGGACCCCCGCGATGCGGAGCGCGATGCTGTTCACTTGCGCACGTAGCCCTCGAAGGTATTGTGGTCCTTCTCGTGCAGCTCCTCCGGCGTCAGGCCTTTGAAGTAGTCGTAGGTGATACGCAGACCTTCTGCGCGATCCACTTTGGGCTCCCAGCCCAGCACTTGTTCCGCAAGGGTGATATCCGGCTGGCGCTGCATGGGGTCATCCTGTGGCAGCGGTTTGTACACCACCTTCTGCTTGGTGCCCGTAAGCTTGATGATCTCTTCGGCGAACTGTGCGATGGTGATCTCGCTGGGATTGCCGATGTTCACCGGTCCGCTGTAGTCACTATGCAATAGGCGATAGATGCCTTCGATCAAGTCGTCCACATAGCAGAAGCTTCTCGTTTGCTTGCCTTCGCCGAAGACCGTCAGATCCTCGCCGCGCAAAGCCTGACCGATGAAGGCGGGCAATACGCGGCCGTCGTTCAACCGCATGCGCGGACCATAGGTGTTGAAGATGCGCACGATACGCGTCTCCAGCCCGTGGTAGGTATGGTAGGCCATGGTGATGGCCTCCTGGAAACGCTTCGCTTCGTCGTACACACCCCGCGGCCCGACAGTGTTCACATGGCCCCAGTAGCTCTCCGTTTGTGGATGCACCTGCGGATCGCCGTAGACCTCGCTGGTGCTCGCCACAAGGATGCGCGCACCTTTCGCCTTGGCCAGGCCGAGTAGGTTGTGCGTACCCAGTGAGCTCACCTTCAACGTTTGGATCGGGATCTTCAGATAGTCGATCGGGCTGGCGGGGCTGGCGAAGTGCAGGATGTATTTCAACGGTCCAGGCACATGCACGAACCGGCTTACGTCGTGGTGATAGAACTCGAAATCCTCGCGTTTGAAGAGGTGCTCAATATTCTTCAGTCGTCCGGTGATCAGGTTGTCCATCCCGATCACATGGTAGCCTTCCTTCAGGAAACGGTCGCACAGGTGCGAGCCCAGGAAACCCGCCGCACCGGTGATGAGCACACGGTCCTTCATCATCAGGCTTTGGTGGTGGAACGCAAAGGCACGTTCACGGTCTGGCGGCCCACGCTCACGTATGTGAAGCCTTGCTCCTTCATGTGGTCCAGTTCATACAGGTTGCGGCCGTCGAAGATCACGCGTTCCTTCAGGCTGCTGGCGAGACGGGCAAGGTCCGGCGTGCGGAACTCGGCCCATTCGGTGGCGATGATCAACGCATCGGCGTCCTTCAGCGCTTCGTATTCGTCCGCTGCGAAACGGATTCCGTCGCCCAGCTGCTTCTTCACGTTCGGCATCGCCTCTGGATCGAAGGCGGTGACCGCCGCCCCTTCCTTCAGTAGCGCATCGATGATGTACAGGGCCGGCGCCTCGCGGATATCGTCCGTGTCGGGTTTGAAGGCGAGTCCCCACAAGGCGAAGCGCTTGCCACGCAATGCTCCATCGTAATGCGCTTTGATCTTCGGGATGATCGAGGTCTTCTGACGTTCGTTCACCTCCATCACACTGCGGATGATCTCAAAGGTGTAGCCGACATCGTCCCCGCTCTTGGCCAGGGCTTGCACGTCCTTCGGAAAGCAGCTACCCCCGTAGCCAATGCCCGGGAAGAGGAAGCGCTTGCCGATGCGGCTGTCGCTGCCTACGCCGATGCGCACCTTGTCCACGTCCGCGCCCACCTTCTCGCAGAAGTTCGCGATCTCGTTCATGAACGTGATCTTGGTGGCTAGAAAAGCGTTCGCCGCGTATTTGGTGAGCTCGGCGCTCCGCTCGTCCATGAAGATGATCGGGTTACCCTGGCGGACGAAGGGCTTGTAGAGGTCCTCCATCACTTTGCGCGCGCGGTCGCTGCTGGTGCCTACCACCACCCGGTCGGGTTTGAGGAAATCGTCCACCGCGTAGCCCTCCCGCAAAAACTCGGGGTTGCTCACGATGTCGAACGGCGCTTTCGCGTGCTTCGCTACTGCGGCATGCACCCTCTCCGCGGTACCCACGGGCACCGTGCTCTTGTCCACGATCACTTTGTAGTCGGTGATGATCTTCCCCAGGTCATCGGCGACACCGAGCACGTAGCGCAGATCGGCGCTTCCGTCCTCCCCCGGTGGCGTGGGCAATGCCAGAAAGATGATCTGCGCCTGATCGATGGCGCTCTTCAGGTCCGTGGTGAAGCTGAGGCGGCCCTGCCGGATGTTCCGCTCGAAGAGCACATCGAGATGCGGCTCGTAGATGGGCACCTGACCGGCCTTGAGCAACTTCACTTTCTCCTCATTGATGTCCACGCATACCACGTGGTTACCGGTCTCGGCGAAGCATGTGCCGGTGACTAGCCCTACGTATCCTGTGCCTACTACTGCGATGTTCATTCCAATTCCGTTGTCAGTTGTCCGTTGTTGGTTGTCAGTTATCCACGCGCACTGCTGCGAGCCCGGGCTATCGATCCTTGAAATAGCCCTTCACCGCAGTGCTGATGTGCTTGAGTTGTTCCTCATCTAGCTCCGTGCTCATGGGCAGGCTCAGCACTTCGTGCGTGAGTTGCTCGGTGACAGGCAGGGAACCTTCCGGGCATCGGTCGCTCTTGTACGCGTTCTGCAAATGGCACGGCACGGGGTAATAGATCATGGCCGGGACACCGTTCGCTTCGAGGTGCTTCTTCAATGCGTCGCGATGGCCTCCGGTCACTTTCAACGTGTATTGATGGAAAACGTGCGTGCTGTTCGGGCTGCGTTCAGGCACGCTGATATGTGCCATTCCCGCGAAAGCCTCGTCGTAGTATGCGGCGGCCGTGTTGCGCGCGGCGGCGTACTCGTCGAGGTGCCTGAGCTTGATCCGCAGGATAGCGGCCTGCATCGCGTCCAGACGGCTGTTCACGCCGACCACCTCATGGTAGTAACGCACATCGCTGCCATGGTTGCATACGCGGCGAAGGCGTTTGGCCAGGGCATCATCATTGGTGAACAGGGCTCCGCCATCGCCATAGCAACCCAGGTTCTTGCTGGGGAAGAAGCTGGTGGAGGCGATGTGGCCGATCGTGCCTGACTTCTTCCTCGTTCCGTCGGAAAAGATGTAGTCGCCCCCGATCGCTTGGGCGTTGTCCTCGATCACGTACAACTTGTGCTTCGCGGCGATCGCCATGATCACCTCCATATCCGCCGTTTGGCCGAAGAGGTGGACCGGTACGATCGCTTTTGTCCTAGGTGTGATCTTCCGCTCGATATCGGCCGGGTCCAGGTTGAAGGTGCCGGGCAGCACATCAGCGAACACCGGGGTGATACCGAGCAAGGCCACCACCTCCACCGTGGCCACGAAAGTGAACGAGGCGGTGATCACCTCGTCGCCGGGCTTCAGGTCCAGCGCCATCATGGCGATCTGCAAGGCATCGGTGCCGTTCGCGCAGCCGATCACATGCTTCACCCCCAAGTAGGCGGCCATTTCCGCTTCCAGGGCCTTCACCTCGGGTCCGCCGATGAAGAGCGTGCTTTCGATCACGCGTTGCAGTGCCGCATCGACCTCCGGTCGGATCTTCTGGTACTGGCCGAGCAGGTCGACCATCTGAATTGGCTTCATAGGGAGGGATCGGGCGGGAACGTCCGGGTGATGGGCGCGGCGAAGATAGCCATCGACCGAAGCGCGATCCCCGCGCGTGGCAAGGCCCGCAGCGTGGGCCGGTGGCTTGATCGGAGGATTACCTTCGCACATCGGATGAAACTTCTCCACGCGGCCGTCGCGGCCTTTCTCCTGGTCATCGCGGGCCCTTCGTACGCACAGCAGAGCATACGGGATACGACCATCATCATGGTGCCGGTCACGGCCAGCTATTCCTACCAGGTGCCGGGTGGTCATCTGGCGGAACGCTTCGGCCAGAACAGCAACGTGGGACTGTGCGCCTATGTGAAGCTGCGCAGCAACTACCTGATCGGCGCGGAGGGTAGCTTCCTCTTCGGACGCAAGGTGATCGAGACCGGCTTGCTAAGCGGCCTGGCGAACAGCTACGGCCAGATCCTCGACCAGGACGGCCAGCCTGCCCAAGTGCTGCTCTTCGAACGCGGGTATACCCTGATGGCCGTGCTGGGCAAGATCATCCCGATCGTGGGTCCCAACCCCAACAGCGGATTGATGCTGAAGTTGAACCTGGGCTATCTGCGCCACAAGATCCGTATCGAGACCCAGGTGGACGAAGTGCCCCAACTGGAGGGCGACTACCTGCAGGGCTATGACCGCCTTACAGGCGGCCCTGCTTTTGGGCTTTCCGTGGGCTACCAGCATTTCGGTAACAAGCGTTTCGTGAACTTCTACTTCGGCTTCGAGGCGCTCTACGCCTTCACCCAGCCGCTACGCGCAGTGAACTTCGACACCGGGAAAAGCGATGCGGACACGCGTGTGGATCAGCTCACCGGCCTGCGCGCGGGATGGACGATACCCATCTATCGACGCAAGGCCACCGGTTTCTATTCGTACTGATGCCATTGCTCACCGACCTGGGCGCGGCGGGCTACCATTTGGGGGTCCGTCTGGCCGCTCCCTTCCTACCCAAGGCCCGCGCTTGGGTGGATGGCCGCAAAGGGCTCTGGGCGAGGCTGGAAGCCCGACGGGACGACCTACGCGGCTGCTTGTGGATGCATTGCGCCAGCGTGGGCGAGTTCGAACAGGGACGCCCCGTGCTGGAGGCGATCAAGCGCGAACGACCCGGCCTGCCCGTGCTCCTCACGTTCTTCAGCCCGAGCGGCTATGAAGCACGCAAGGACTTCCCCCTGGCCACCCATGTGGACTATCTTCCTGTGGATACCGCCGCAAACGCGTGCCGCTTCATGGAGCTGGTGCGGCCTGGCACCGTACTCTGGGTGAAGTACGAGTTCTGGCACCACCACTTGCGAGCGGCGAGGACGCGACGGATCCCCACGTTCTTGATCAGCGCCATCTTCCGGCGCGGACAACCTTTCTTTCGGTGGTACGGGAGCGCCTGGCGCAGAATGCTCGGGTGCTTCACCCATCTCTTCGTTCAAGACGAACGGTCCCGAGCTCTGCTCACCGGGATCGGAACCACGAACGTCACCGTGGTCGGCGATACGCGGTTCGACCGTGTGAGGGCCATCGTCGAAGACGGCTCCTCGCATGGCCAAGGAACGGGGATCGCGGATGCGTTCCGGAACGACCATCCCGCATTCGTGCTCGGGAGCACCTGGCCGGAGGATGAAGAAGTCATCCTGGCGGCGTATGCGAGGCTGGCCAAGAAGCCGAAGCTGATCGTCGCCCCCCATGAACTCCGCGAGAACCAATTGCTCGCCATCGAAGCCCGCTTCCCGAAACCCTTGGTGCGCTGGAGCGAGTTGGAAGGCACGACGGCGGCCAACATCCGTGCGACATTGGGAAAGGAGGCTACCGGCACATTGCTCGTGGATCGCATGGGGCTACTCGCGAGACTTTATACGCACGGCGATGTCGCCTACGTAGGCGGTGGCTTCAGCGACGGCATCCACAGCCTGTTGGAAGCCGCCGCCTGGGGCCGTCCCGTGATCTTCGGACCCAACCACCGCAAGTTCGCCGAGGCGCAGGGGTTGATCGAGGCGGGCGCCGGTTTCGAAGTGCGCAATATGGAGGATCTGGTGGCGTTGCTCGACCGGCTGTTCGCCGATCGGGAGGAATTGCAGCGGGCATCGGAAGCGGCCGCGCGTTTTGTGAAGGAGCGAACCGGAGCGACGAACATCATCGCAAAGACCTGTCTCGGTTCCATGGAACCCTAAGACCACCACCCATGGCCCAAATCCTTATCCGCCTTTCTCTTCTCGTGATCGCTCTCCTGGCCGCGCCTCTCTCTTGGGCAACGCATATCCGCGGCGCAGAGATCCGTTACAGCCAAGGCTCCTTAACCACCTACCTGATCACCGTACATTTTTACTTGGACCCCAGTTCCCCAGCGGATCGTGAAGAGGTGCTGGTCGATATGGGCGATGGTGTTGTTGACACCCTTCCGCGCACCGATATCATACCCATTGCTGGTGGATCGTGTGAAACCTCGTTGAACATATACGTCGGCCAGCACAGCTTTCCGGGGTTCGGCACCTGTGTGATCACCATGCGTGATCCGAACCGGAACTCGGGCATCTTGAACGTTCCCAATTCCGATGAAGTGGAGATATGTGCTCGCGCTGTGCTGGTGATCGACCCGCTTTCCGGCGGCAACAGTTCGGCGGTCTTCAACGCGCCACAGACCGAGGTGGACTATGAGTTCAGCACGCTGGTACACCAGCCAAATGCCACGGATCTTGATGGCGACAGCCTTTCCTTCGATCTGATAACCCCGCACGGCGACGATTGCCTGGAGATCCCCGGTTACACCTTTCCTCCCGATGCGACCCCGGGCGCTGACTTCGCCTGGGCGGATCCGCTGGATGGCTCGTTCCATTGGCATGATCCGCAGTTGATGGGAGAATTCGTCATTGCCATCCGATGCCGCGAATGGCGCAACGGAACCATGGTCGGCGAAGTGGTGCGGGACATGACCTTGTGCATCGGAACGCTGCCGAGCAATGTGGAAGAGAACGCGCCAGGTGGGCAGGATGATGCGATCGTGCCTCTGGCACAACCCGGGCTCTATCAGTTCGTGGGCGATCCCGGTACCCAACTACGCGTAACGGACATGGCCGGACATGTCGTGATAGAGAACCCGAGGGGCTTGATCGACCTTCGGAACCAGTCGAAGGGCATTTACATGGTGCGCGGTACGAGCCCTACCCAAGTGAGTTGGAGCCGGCGGCTGATACACCAGTAGGGTGAGGTAGGGGTTCCCCTCCTCCAACCCGCGCCGTATCTTGGGGTCCATGTTCCGCCCGGTCTGGACCGCATTGGTTCTGGCGCTGCCCCTGTTGAGCGCGTTCCAGGGAGCGAAGGCCTCGCATCTGTCCGGTGGTGATATCCGGTACACGCACTTGGGCGGGAACAGCTACCGCATCGAGGTGCTGCTCTATACCAAAAGCACGGGGGTGTCGCCACAACTGATGATCCCCATTTCCTTGGGCGACGGAGGCCTGGACACCCTGCCGCTCGTGGAGACCCTTTCGCTTTCTCCGAACGACAGCACCTGCTCGGACCAGCAGGTAAGCCTGTACTCAGCGAACCATACCTACCCCGGCCCCGGCGATTACACGATCACCGCGAACGTGATCAATCGGAACGGCGGCATTCTCAATGTGCCGAACTCGCTTGGCCAGAGCATCTGCCTGAAGGCCCGGTTGGTGATCGATCCTCAGTTGGGGCCGAACACCTCAGCACGTTTTCAGGCACCCCAGAACGCGGTGGGGTATCTGTGGAGCACGTTGGTCCACAACCCGCTGCCCGCCGATAGCGATGGAGATAGCCTGAGCCTGGAACTGATCACACCCGATGGGTTGAGTTGCGATCCCTTGCCCGGATACATCACGCCCGCTGAAGTGCCTTCGCCGGATCCCATGTGGAACTACCTCGACCCACAAACCGGTCGCTACCAGTGGTACCATCCGCAACTCACCGGACAGTATGTGATCGCCATCCGCGCCCGCGAATGGCGCAATGGTACTCTGATCGGCGAAGTGACCCGGGATATGAGCATCTGCATCAGTTCGCTGTTCTCAGTAACCGGCGTGGAGGAACCGCAAGTTCCCGGTTCGTTCATAGTGTTCCAGAGTTCCGAAGCAGGCGTGTTCCGCGTTCTGAGCACTTCTGCGATAAGTCTTGTCGTCGTCGATGCCTTGGGCCGCAGCATAGAAGAACTGCTTCTGGCTCCGGGCGAACATGTAGTTGATCTACGGAGCAGGACCCCAGGCGCCTACTTGCTCCGGGCTGCGAGCGCATCCGGCGGTTCCAGCACCCAAAGCATCACCGTGCCCTGAGCGGCCTCATGCATCAATGACCAGCACCCACGCCATTCGCTGCCTTCTGCTTCTTGTGGCGTTGACCGTTTGTTCTCAAGTACACGCAAGCCATATCTACGGTGGTGAGATCCGCTACCAACACCTTAGTGGCCACACCTACGCGATCGATGTGATCCTGTTCGTTCGGAGCAGCAGTGTTGACCCCACCGACCAGTTGATCTTGGATCTGGGTGATGGCTCGTGGGATACCATTGGATGGGCGGAAAGTGACTTGCTCCCGAACGATACGAGCTGGTGGGATGTGGCGCGCGTAACCTATCCCACCTTGCATAGCTACCTGGGCTCCGGTTCCTACACGCTCCAGGTGAGTTCGCAGAACCGCAATGAAGGCATCCTGAACATTCCGAATTCGGTGAACCAAGAATTCTGCCTGCGGGCGTTGCTTGTGATCGACCCTCTCCTCGGGCCGAACAGCTCCGTGCATTTCACCGCCCCTCAAAATGATGCTGGTTTCTCCTGGAGCACATGGTTGCATCATCCGGTGCCTGATGAACCGGATGGGGACAGTCTTTCGTTCGATCTCGTGGAGCCGCGCGGCATGGGTTGCGGCAATATTCCCGGATACCAGGAGCCCTTCGAAGTAGGATCAGTGCCCGGCTCTTGGAACGGCGTAGACCCGGTTAACGGAACCTTCGCGTGGTATTTCCCGAAACTGTCCGGCGAATACGTTTTCGCCATCCGAGCCCGGGAATGGCGCAACGGCACGCTGATCGGCGAGGTGACCCGGGATATGAGCCTTGTTATCAGTCCGATGTTCTGGGTGAACGGTGTTGCCGAAGAGCGGGACCTCGAGGTGATCACGGTCTTTCCAAGTTCCGAGGCAGGTGTGTTCCGCGTCCTGAGCACTTTGGCGATAAGCCTTGCTGTCGTCGATGCCTTGGGTCGCAAGATGGAAGAACAACGCTTCTCGACGGGCGAAGTGCTGCTGGATCTCCGCGGCCACGCTGCCGGAACCTATGCCTTAGTGGTCGTACGCAACGATGGTCGGCGTTCGGCACAGCGTGTGATCGTTCCGTAGGCATCGCAACGCCCCTTCGCACGTCCTGAAGGCGGGCTGCTACATTCGCCGTCCGTTCACCACCCAATGAAGGTCCTCGGTATTTCCGCGTTCTATCACGACAGTGCCGCAGCGCTCCTGCAGGACGGCCGCATCATCGCCGCCGCCCAAGAAGAGCGTTTCACCCGAAAGAAACACGACCCCGGCTTTCCCACCCACGCCGTGCGCTACTGTCTGGACGAAGCAGGACTGCGCCTGGAGGACCTTGATGCCGTGGCGTTCTATGATAAGCCATTGCTAAAATTCGAACGGCTGCTGGAGACCTACTACGGCTTCGCACCCAAGGGCATCAAGAGCTTCTTGATGAGCATGCCGGTGTGGATGAAGGAGAAGCTCTTTCTGAAGAAACTGATCCGCGATGAGTTGAAGGCCTTCGGCGATCCCGGCACGGTGATGAAGAAGCTCTACTTCCCCGAGCACCACCTGAGCCACGCGGCCAGCGCCTACTACGCCTCGCCCTTCACGGACAGCGCCGTGCTCACCATTGATGGCGTGGGCGAATGGGCCACCGCGAGCATCTGCCACGGCAAGGGCAAGGACCTCACCATCCTGCGCGAGCTGCATTTCCCGCACAGCCTTGGCCTGCTTTATTCCGCCTTCACCTACTTCTGCGGTTTCCGCGTGAACAGCGGCGAGTACAAGTTGATGGGCCTCGCTCCCTATGGTCGGCAAGGCAGTGCGGAGGTAGCGCGTTATGTGGAGATCATCACCAAAGAGTTGATGACGCTGAACGCGGATGGCTCCGTGTGGCTCGATCAGCGCTACTTCGATTATGCCACCGGCTTGCGCATGGTGAACGATGCCGCTTGGGCGAAGCTGTTCGGCTTCGCGCGCCGCGAACCCGAGAAGGACGAGCTGGTGCAGCACCACTGTGATCTGGCCCTCGCCATACAACAGGTCACCGAAGAAGCCGTGGTGCGCATGGCGCGCGAGGCAAAGCGCCTTACCGGATCGGAGCACCTCTGCATGGCGGGCGGTGTGGCCTTGAACTGTGTGGCCAACGGCAAATTGCTGGAAAGCGGGGTGTTCAAAGAGATCTTCATCCAACCCGCAGCAGGCGATGCCGGCGGTGCCCTCGGTGCCGCTTACGCGGTACACCACATCCACCACGGTGGTGCGCGGGATACGGCCCAGCAGCCCGATGCCATGCAGGGCAGCTACCTCGGTCCGGCCGTCGTGGCGCAGGATGTGGAACGCCTGGCCCGTCGCTACGGCGCACCGTTCCACCGCTTCGACGATAGTTCCGCATTGATGGAACGCACTTCGGCGTTGCTCGCTGAAGGAAAGGTGGTGGGATGGGTGCAAGGCCGCATGGAATTCGGTCCGCGGGCATTGGGCGCGCGCAGCATCCTGGGCGATCCGCGCGATACGGAGATGCAGAAGAAGCTCAACTTGAAGATCAAATACCGCGAGAGTTTCCGCCCTTTCGCGCCCGCTGTGTTGCACGAGGACCGTGCGAACTATTTCGAGCTCACCACCCGCTCGCCCTACATGTTGCTTGTGCGCCCAGTACATGCATCGTTACGCAAGCCATTGCCTGCGGAATATCCACAGATGGGCATCCGCGAGAAGCTCTACCACGACCGTTCGACGCTGCCCGCCATCACACATGTGGATTTCAGCGCGCGCGTTCAAACCGTGCATGGCGAGACCAACCCACGCTTCCATGCGCTCATCAGCGCTTTCAAAGCGAAGACCGGGACAGGCATGCTGGTGAACACGAGTTTCAATGTGCGCGGCGAACCGATCGTGTGTACGCCGGAGGATGCCTACCGCTGCTTCATGCGCACCGAGATGGACGTCCTCGTGCTGGGCGATCACCTGTTCCTGAAGGCCGAACAACCCGCTTGGGAGCGCACGGACAACTGGAAGGAGGAGTTCGTACTGGACTGATCACCATCTTTGATGCGGTCCGAAAGACCGCCTGAACCCACCACGACCGCATGGACTTCCTTACCGACCTCTGGGGTTTTCTTTGGAGCCGCAAAAAATGGTGGCTCGCACCGGTGATCATCGTGCTGCTGCTGCTCGGCGTATTGCTCGTGATCGGCGGCGGTTCCGCCGTGGCCCCCTTCATCTACACGCTGTTCTAGCCATGTCGGCCACCTCGGAACCGACCAAGGAGGCAGTGTTCTCCAGCATGCTGGCGATCACCACCGGGTTCGTGGTGCTGTACTTCATTTTCCACCACCACTGGATGCTCACCGTGGCCGCAGTGGTCGGTGGCATCGGTTTGCTGCTACCTGCTCTCGCGCGCCTGCTCCATCCAGGCTGGATGAAATTGGCCATGGCGCTGGGCTGGTTAAACGGCCGGGTGCTGATCAGTGCGGTGTTCTTCGTGATCCTCACGCCGATCGCCCTGTTGCGGCGACTGGGGAAAAGCGATGCCCTCAAACTGAAAGCGCAACGAGGCGCTTCGCTCTGGACCGTGCGCGACCATATTTACGCACCGCAGGACTTGGAGAAGCCCTGGTAGGTGGGCAGCGCCAACAGGCGAACGCACGTCCTATCTTGGCAAATACCAAGCGGCATGAGAGCGTTGCATACCGTCCTGCTTTCTACCCTCGCGGTGACCGGCACCGCTCAGGGCCATGTCCCCTTCCCCGAGAGTAACGCTACCTGGTTGGAATACCATAGTTGGTTGTTCTCCGACGGGATCGGCGATACCTATACCAACTGCACGCGGGAGATCACCTTCGGCAACGACACGGTGATCGCGGGTACGAGCTATCACCAACTTTTCAGCGCAGGCTCTTGCGTGGAACAGATGATCTTCCCTCCGCTCACCCAGTGGAGCTACGCCGAGCCCTTGTCGTTGTATATGATCTTCCCGCCAGGATATTCCGGCCAGGCAGGTGTTCCTGTTCAACCATCACGATGGTCTGGAGTACCTGCTCTACGACCTCTCCATCGGCACGGGCACCTACCCTGCGACCTTCAACAATGTGCTCTTCCCTTCCTTGGAGGTAGTGCGGATCGATAGCGTTCCCCTCGCCGATGGCTGGCACCAGCGGTGGACCACGAACGAGCAAGCGCTCGGCAGTGATTCGGTGCGTGTGATCGAAGGCATTGGAAGCACGTTCGGCCTGCTCGGCGCCATGATCGGGCCGTTCGAGAGCGGGAGCACTTTGGGCTGCTTCACACACAACGATTCCGTCGTGTGGTCCAACCCCTTTTTGCTCGGCGACCCGATCTGTTCGTTGGCTATGTCCATCTCCTCACCAGCGCACCCGCCTATGGGTATCGTGGTAGGACCGAACCCGTTCGATGATGCCTTTGCCATCCAGCTACCGTGCGGCAGCGGAGCCGTACGCTACCGGTTGCTCACCATACCCGGTGTGTTGGTGGCGCACGGCGCGATCGATGGTACTATCGATGTGCCACGCGGAACGCCAGCGGGATGCTATGTGTTGGAAGTGCAGGACGCCGAAGGACGTGTTCTTGGCAGCGAACGTCTGATCAAGCGCTGATCAAAGCAACTTCGGATTGTCGCGGTGCCTGTCCGCGTCCCGCTGGGTGCGCACTGCGGTTTTGCGATCCCATGCCGCTTGCAGGTCGGTGCCCGTCTGGTTGGCCAGGCAGAGCACCACGAAAAGCACATCGGCCAGTTCCTCCCCGAGGTCTTTGGTGCGGTCGCTTTCCTTCTCGCTCTGCTCCCCATAGCGACGGGCCACGATGCGCGCCACTTCTCCTACTTCCTCGGCCAACAGCGCCGTATTGGTCAACTCACTGAAGTAGCGTACCCCCACGCGGCCGATCCAGCGGTCCACCTCGGCCTGAAGACTGACGATCGGCAGGTCTTGCCTATGTATGGAACCGCTATCTTGAACCGCCATGTTCACTGGAGTTTTGCACAAAGGTGTGTGGATCGCTGCCATTGCCCTGATCGGTGCCGTCGGCCACGGTATCGCACAGGACCTGGCTCCGCTGCACCAAGTGCAGGCCGTGGTGGACGGCGTGCGCTCCCCGCAACACGCCTACGAAGCGGACCTGGTCCTACGGGCGCTGCCGGGCGTGGTCCTGACCCGTACGGACCACAACACGCGTAACCTCCTCATGCATGTGCCCGCGGATCTCCCCATCTCGGCGGCTGTGCTGAACGAGGCCTTGGCGACCTTGGGCATGAGTGTGCGTTGCTATCAACGTGGCCCGATAGGGCAAGGACCTTTCCGCCATCTGGCCCCCCGCGACTGCGGGCTCACACCGACCGTGCGATGAGATCCGCCCACGGTCTCCTTCTCGCAATGCTCCTGGCGAGTGGTGCTTCGTCCGAGAGACTTGCCGCACAGTGCACCACCTACACGATCACGGTAGGTGGTGGGGCATGGGATATAGAGATCGACTGGGAACTGGTGAACGATCTGGGGGTGACGGTTGCCAGTGGCTTTGCCCCGCAGACCGCGAGCGTGTGCCTGCCGAACGGGTGTTACACCATGTATATGTACGATCAGTTCGGGGATGGTTGGAACGGCGCCACATACGTGATCCGCGTGCAGCCAGCGAACACCATCGTGAGCAGCGGGACACTGACCAACGGGACTTTCGGGACCTCCCAGGTGAATTTGGGCGGGGGCTGCGGTGGTGCGAACTGTTCCAACTATACGTTGACGATCACCGCAGGTGCGTGGCCGGGGGAGATCAATTGGAACCTGGTGACCGGCACGTTGATCGTTGCTACTGGTTTTGCTCCGAGCACACAAGTGCTCTGTTTGGATACTGGCTGCTTCGTGATGCAGCTGTTCGATAGCTTCGGTGATGGCTGGAACGGTGCGACCTGGACGTTGACCAGCAGCCTCGGAGCTACAGTGGGCAGTGGGACCCTTGCGACCGGCAGTATCGGGCAACAGGTGATCGACCTGAGCCCGACCACCACGTGTGCATCCTCGACAGGTGCCATCACCGCGAGCGATTGCCCGCAAGCGGTGAACATCTGCACGAACTACAGCTTCCAGATCGACCCGAACGGCATCGGTTCCTTGAACGAGATCCCACCGCTAGGCTCGCTGGGGAACCCATTGCTCACCCTGGGCGATGCCATCCCCAGCGCGTGGGGCTCGGACAATTTCGGCTGCCTTCAGAACAACGAGCTCAACAGCACCTGGATGGTGGTGAACATCTCCGGGAGCGGTTCGCTCGAGTTCACGTTCGGAGGCCTCGGGTCGCAAGCGGGGTTCTATGACTGGATCATGTATCCCTATACAGCGGCCACCTGCGCTGCCATCATGGCCAACCTGGTACCCCCGATCCGGTGCAATTGGAACAACGTGGCGTTCGGAGGTACAGGTTTGGCCGCCACCACACCTCCCGGAGGCGACGCAGGGAATTACGAGCCGCCGTTGAACGTTCTCGCCGGGCAGCAGTACATTATCTGCTTCAGCAACTGGAGCAGCGTATCCACCTTGGTACCGTTGGAGTTCGGAGGCACGGCCACCGTGAGTTGCGACCCGATCACGCTCCCGTTGGAACTGATCGATCTGCGCGCTACCGCCGAAACCGACGGAGTGCAAGTGGAGTGGAGCACCGGATCAGAGGAAGAGACCCTTTCGTTCGGGCTCGAACATGGCACCACCAACAGCGCGTGGGAAGTGATCGGTACGCTGAGCGCGGCCGGTTACTCACAGAGCGTGATCGACTATGCTTTGAAGCACAGCACACCCGCGCGTGGAACCAACTACTATCGCCTCCGCATGGTGGACATGGACGGCAACGAAGTCCTTTCACCCATGGTGAGCGCACAATGGACCGGATCCGATGCCGTGATCCACCCCAATCCCAGCACTGGGTCCTTCTGGGTGCCCAGCGGGTCCGCCTCGGTGATGGTCCTCGATGCCCGCGGGCTCGAGGTCCCCTTCACCCGCGAAGCATTGCGCGACGATGCACAATGTCTGCATATCCCCCGACCTGGTCTCTATACCGTTCGTTGGGGTACGGATGGGAATTCTGGAAGGGCGCGCGTGGTCGTGCATTGAACTTCTCAGTCGCGAACACGACTATCGATGAGGATGGTGACCGGACCATCGTTCACCAGTTCCACTTGCATGTCGGCCCCGAACTCACCACTGCGTACCGGCCTGCCCAACACTTCGCCGAGCCGTTGCTTGGCGCGCAGATAGAGCGGAACGGCCTCCTCCGGTCGCGCGGCGCGCAGATAGCTCGGACGATTGCCCTTTACCGTGCTGGCATGCAGGGTGAATTGGCTCACCAGCAGGATCTCACCATGGGCTTGCCGCACATCCACGTTCATCACCCCTTCCTCATCCGGAAAAATGCGGAGACGCACCAACTTGCCACAGAGCCATTCCAAGTCGGCATCGGAGTCGCCCACTTCGATGCCGAGCAGGATCAGCAGACCATGGCGGATACGCGCATGTTCCGTTCCAGCGATATGCACCGAGGCCTTGCTTACCCGCTGGACGACCGCCCGCATCTCCGTTGCCTTTGTGTGCGTTGTGGATCAATCCACGCGAAAGGTGCTGGTATCGTCCACACCGTTCAGCATATCCACGTAGCTATTGTAGCGCGTGCCTGCCAACGTGCCCGCTTCCAGTCCCGCGCGCACCGCACAACCGGGTTCTTCCAGGTGCATACAGTCGTTGAACCGACATTCCCCCTTCAGCGCGAAGAACTCGGGGAATTGATCGCCGATATCCGCCTTCTCCAGATCGACAAGCCCGAAACCTTTGATACCAGGCGTGTCGATGATGAACGTCGGCGTTGTGGACTTACCGCCGTCGGGCATCCGCAGCTCATACATCTCAGCGTTCGTGGTGGTGTGCTGTCCCTTCTCGCTCGAAGCACTGACCTCGAAGGTGTGCAGGTCCAACGTGGGATCGATGGTGTTGATCAACGTGCTCTTGCCCACTCCGCTATGCCCGGATAAGAGGGTGACCTTCCCTTGGAGCAGGTCCACCACCTCCTGCACGCCGCCTCCTTGCAGTGCGGCGGTCATCACCACGCGGTACCCGATCTGCTGGTACGTGTCCACATGATCCGCAAGGAGCTCCCGTTCGTCGTCATCCAGATCGTCCACTTTGTTGTACACCAGCACCACCGGCACATTGTACGCTTCTGCGGTAACGAGGAAGCGATCGATGAAGCCGAAGGAGGTGCGTGGGCGCAGCACAGTGACCATGAGCAACGCCTGGTCGAGATTGGCGGCCAGCACATGCCGATGGTGGCTCAGGTTGACACTGCGGCGCACGAGGTAGTTCGTGCGGTCGTGCAGGTCGATGATCGAGCCCACTTCTTCGGCGCTCAGTTGTGGAAGGAACTCGACCCGATCGCCCACGGCGAGCGGGTTCGTGCTCTTCCACCCCTTGATCCGCAAATTGCCCTTGGCCACACATTCATGGCGCGCGCCGTCCGCCCCCCGCACCAGGTAGCGGCTGCCGGTGCTGCGCATCACAAGTCCGGTGGGCATGTGCGCAAAGGTCGGGCGGCTCGCTGTTCCGTGGACCATCTGTAGCGTTGACCTGCGGATACCTTTGTGCCATGTCCATTTCCGTCCGCCACATCAGCAAGCTATACGGCGCCCAGAAGGCACTGGATGGTGTGTCTTTCGAGATCGGGAGCACGGGCGTGGTCGGTTTTCTCGGGCCGAACGGCGCTGGAAAGAGCACCATGATGAAGGTGCTCACTTGCTTCCTTCCGCCCACCAGCGGGGAGGCCAGTGTTTGCGGCCATGACATCCGCACGGAGAGCATGCAGGTGCGCCGCAAGGTGGGCTACCTGCCCGAACACAATCCGCTCTATGTCGACCTCTATGTGCGCGAGTACCTGGAGTTCGTTGCCGGGGTCTATGGTCTGAAGCAACGCGACACCCGGGTGAGAGAGATGATCGGAACGGTCGGACTGGGGAGCGAGCAGCACAAGAAGATCGGAGCCCTCAGCAAGGGGTACCGTCAGCGCGTGGGCCTCGCGCAAGCCATGATCCATCAACCGCAGGTGTTGATCCTCGACGAACCGACCAGCGGCCTCGACCCCAACCAACTTGAGGAGATCCGCGGGTTGATCAAGCGCGTGGGCGAGGAACGCACCGTGATGTTAAGCACCCACATCATGCAAGAAGTGGAGGCGATCTGCGACCGCGTGATCATCATCGATCATGGCCGGATCGTGGCCGATGACAAGGCCGAAAATTTGCGGAACCTCCGCCGCGACCAGGACCTGCTGGAGGTCGAGTTCGAAGGCAGCGTGGACGGCACAGCACTGCGCGCGATCCCAGGAGTGGTCCACGCCCAACACGAAGGTCAAGGCCGTTGGGTGCTGAGCTATGACAGCGAAAGGGACATCCGTTCCAGCGTGTTCCAGTTCGCCGTGGACAAAGGCTTGAAGGTGCTCACCCTTCAGAAGAGCGCACGCGGCCTGGAGGAGGTGTTCAAAGAGCTCACCAAGGGCTGACCTCGGGCAAGTCCTAGAACTTGAACTGCAACCCGCCGGTGAGGAAGGCGGTATCGTAGCCCACTTCAACGAACACGACGAAGAAGTCCGTGAAGTAGTACCGCGTGCCGACGAAGACCGATGTGCGCAGAGGATTGCGCGGTGTATAAGTCCTGTGGTACTGGTTGTAGTAGTAAGAGGAACTGTATGTGGATCGATCGTTGTAGGTGGTGATGTTCGCGCCGATGGCAACCCCCGCGTACACATCCCAGTTCTCCACCTTGTGCCAGCTGTTCCAGTGGTAGGTGCCACGAACCCCGAAGCCCACGAAGCTGTACCGCTTGTCCTCCACCCAGAACACATCCGAGTTGTAGATCCGGCGAGAGGTATAGGAGAAGAACCCACCAATACCCAGCACACCGGGGCCCACACCGATCGCGGTACCGCGGTCATAGTTGAGCGACAAGGTGGGCCGGAACCCCTCGTAGTTGCCATAGCGGTAGTAGGAGCCGCCGACACCTGCGCCGATACCAATGGCATTGTCACCCGCCAGGAACGCCTGTGCATGCGCTTCTTGTTGAACGATGGTGGTAAGGAGGAGCGTGGTTAGGAAGATGGTACGCATACGTATGAGTGTTCTTTTTCCGTAGGCCGCAAAGTTCGTGCTGCTCGGAAGCAGGGTGATGCCAGGATCCGCTCAGGAATAGAACAACCGATCGTTGAACAGCGACGCAACTCTGCTTTGTGGTGCTGGGGAGAAGCCTTTCCTTTGCGCCCTTCCGAAGCCGAAAAAAAGGCCGTACGCACCGATCCATGCCCTACCTCTTCACCTCCGAATCCGTTAGCGAAGGCCACCCCGATAAGGTCGCCGACCAGATCAGCGATGCCCTGATCGACCATTTCCTCGCCTTCGACCCCAGCAGCAAGGTGGCCTGCGAAACGCTGGTCACCACCGGACAGGTGGTGTTGGCCGGTGAGGTGAAGAGCACTGCCTATCTGGATGTGCAGCAGATCGCCCGCGACGTGATCGAACGCATCGGCTACACCAAGAGCGAATACATGTTCGAGGCGCATAGCTGTGGGGTGCTCAGCGCCATCCACGAGCAGAGCCCGGACATCAACCAGGGCGTGGAGCGCAAGAAACCAGAGGACCAGGGCGCCGGCGACCAGGGCATGATGTTCGGCTACGCGTGCCGCGACACCGACAACTACATGCCGCTGCCGTTGGAGATCAGCCATTTGCTGCTGCGCGAACTGGCCGCCATCCGCCGCGAGAAGAATAGCAAAATGCCCTACCTGCGCCCCGATGCCAAGAGCCAGGTGACCATCGAGTACGCCGACAACGGCAAGCCCCTGCGGATCGACGCCATCGTGGTAAGCACCCAGCACGACGACTTCGATGCTGAAGCTAAAATGCTGGCCAAGATCAAGAAGGATGTGATCGAGGTGCTGATGCCCCGCGTGGTGAAACAACTCCCCAAGCGGGTCCAGGCCCTTTTCGGCAAGGACATCAAGTACCATGTGAACCCGACCGGCAAATTCGTGATCGGCGGTCCGCACGGGGATACGGGCCTCACCGGCCGCAAGATCATTGTTGACACCTACGGCGGCAAGGGCGCCCACGGTGGCGGTGCCTTCAGCGGCAAAGACCCCAGCAAGGTGGACCGCAGTGCTGCCTATGCCGCCCGGCATGTGGCCAAGCATCTGGTGGCCGCTGGCGTCTGCGATGAAGTGCTCGTGCAGGTGGCCTATGCCATCGGCGTAGCCCAGCCCGTCGGGTTCTATGTGAACACCTACGGGACCAGCAAGGTGAAGATGACCGACGGCCAGATCGCGAAGACCATCAGCGGGCTGTCCGAGTTCGACATGCGCCCGTACTTCATCGAAAAGCGCTTCAAGCTCCGCACGCCCATCTACAGTGAAACCGCCAGCTACGGCCACATGGGCCGGGAAAGCCGGGTGGTGACAAAGAGCTTCGACAACGCCGGGCGGCAGAAGACGATCACGGTGAAGCTCTTCCCCTGGGAGGACCTGAACGCGCTTGGCACGGTGCGGAAGGCGTTCGCGCTGAAGTAGGCCGGTAGCCGGGGGTTCCAGGCTTTCCAAGCCCTTAGTTGGCTGGATCGGTCCGGCATCCTACATTTGCAGCCCATTTTCCGGTAGACCATGTACGCCATCGTTGATATCGCAGGCCAGCAGTACAAAGTGCAAGGCGGCCAGAAGCTGAAGGTCCATCGCCTGGAGGCGGAAGCCGGCAAGCATGTGGAACTCGCCAACGTGTTGCTGGTGAGCAATGGCTCCACCATCAGCGTAGGCACCCCCAACGTGGAGGGTGCCCGTGTGGCCGCCAAGGTGTTGGCCCACAGCAAGGGCGACACCGTGCTGGTGTTCAAAAAGAAGCGCCGCAAAGGCTATCAGAAGCTCAATGGCCACCGCCAGTCCATCACGGAACTGTGGATCGAGGCCATCTTGGGCAAGGGCGAAAAGTTCGATGCCAGCAAGAGC
Organism: Flavobacteriales bacterium; assembly: GCA_016703105.1. Lineage (GTDB taxonomy): Bacteria > Bacteroidota > Bacteroidia > Flavobacteriales_F > PHOS-HE28 > PHOS-HE28. The sequence goes on along the minus strand of JADJCS010000018.1, from coordinate 72,506 downwards.
ACCGCGCCGACCCCCAAAGCGGTGAAGGTGGCTGAACCGAAGGCGAAGACCGCCTCCGCCAAGGCCGCAGCAGAGAAGGAAGCCGCTCCCGCCAAGAAGGCCGCCCCGAAAAAGGCCGCTCCCGCCAAGAAGGCAGCACCGGCCAAGAAAGCGGCCCCGGCAAAGAAGGCCGCGCCAAAAAAAGACAGCAAGAAGTAACTCCTCGGCTACGCTCGGAGCGACCACCCCAAGGAACAAGACCAAGAAGCCATGGCACACAAGAAAGGTGAAGGCAGTACTTCCAACGGACGCGAAAGCCACAGCAAACGCCTCGGCGTGAAGATCTACGGTGGTCAGACCGTGAACGCCGGCAACATCATCGTGCGCCAGCGCGGCACCAAGCATCACCCCGGCAAGAACGTGGGCATCGGCGTGGACCACACGCTGTACGCCCTCACCGACGGCATCATCGAGTTCAAGGTGAAACGCGGCGAGCGCAGCTTCGTGAGCGTGATCGCCGAGGAGAAGCCATAGTCCTCCCTCCATTTTTCGATAGCCCCGTCCCTGGCAACAGAGAGGCGGGGCTTCGTCGTCTATGCACCTGGGCGACCGACCGGACCGGCATAGACCAGCTACCTACCTTTGTCCACCATCCCATTCCCACGTCCATGCTGGAATTGTCGTTCCTGAGAGCGAACCGTGCTGAAGCCGAACGCCGTCTTTCCAAGCGCCCCATCGATGCCAAAGGCCTGCTCGACCAAGCCGTTGAACTGGACGAACATAGGCGCGCGACACAAGGCGAACTGGATGCACGCCAGGCCGAATTGAACGAGTTGAGCCGCAGCATCGGGGAACTGATGAAGAGCGGACGCAAGGACGAGGCCGAGGCGACCCGCGGACGCACGGCGGTCCTGAAGTCCAACATCCAAGATCTTCGGAGCCAGCTGGATGAGGCGGAGAAGGCGCTGCACGACCACCTCTGCACCATTCCCAACGCACCAAGCGAGCAAGTGCCGGAAGGCCGCACACCGGATGACAATACCGTGGTGATGCAAGAAGGCGCCGTTCCAGAATTGCCAGCCGATGCAAAGCCCCATTGGGACCTGGGTGAACAGTACGGCTTCCTGCATATGGACCTCGGCGTAAAGGTGACCGGTGCCGGCTTCCCGGTCTACAGCGGGCAGGGGGCCAGGTTGCAACGGGCATTGATCTCCTTCTTCCTGGACAAGGCCACTGCGGCCGGGTACCGCGAGATCATTCCGCCCCACATGGTGAACGCGGCCAGCGCCTTCGCCACGGGTCAGCTCCCCGACAAGGAGGGCCAGATGTACCACGCCACAGTGGATGACCTCTACCTGATCCCCACGGCCGAGGTGCCCATCACCAATTTGTACCGCGACGAAATACTGGAGCCTGCTCAGCTACCAGTGAAGATGGTCGGCTACACGCCGTGCTTCCGCCGCGAGGCGGGAAGCTATGGCGCACACGTTCGCGGCCTTAATCGGGTACATCAGTTCGATAAAGTGGAGATCGTACGCATCGAGCATCCCGATAAGAGCTACGCGGTGCTGGAAGAGATGGTGGAACACGTGAAAGGCTTGCTACGCGAACTGGAACTGCCCTTCCGCCAATTGCTCTTGTGCGGAGGGGACATGGGCTTCAGCAGTGCGATGACCTACGACATGGAGGTTTACGCCGCCGCGCAGAAACGCTGGCTGGAGGTAAGTTCCATCAGCAACTTCGAAACCTTCCAGAGCAACCGCTTGAAGCTGCGCTACCGCGACGAACAAAAGAAGACCCGCCTGGCGCACACCCTCAATGGCAGCGCGCTGGCCCTCGCACGCATCGTCGCCGCCCTGTTGGAGAACAACCAGACCCCGGACGGCATCCGCATCCCAAAAGCCCTTCAACCATACACCGGCTTCGACCGGATCACCCGATGAAGTACGGCATACCGTTCGCCGCCACCGCCGCGTTGCTGCTCGCACTGGGTTCCGGCTGCCGCCAACCTTCCGACCCTGCCCTCGTGAGCGCGCTCGACAGCATGATGGTCCGCACCGACAGCCTGATCGCGGGGCTGGACACCATCGACCTGGCACGCTGTGATCACATGGACTCCGTGTTCCGCAGCCAGCGAACCCCCTTGGAAGACCTGCTGCGTGACACGCTTGCCAAGGACCAGGCCGTGGCCATCGGTAACTACTTCCGCGCCATGGACCGTTCCTTGGGCCGCGTGCGTGGCAAAACCAAAGGTGTACACGCCGAACTTCTCACATCGCGCAAGCAACTGGAAGATCTGCGGCATGACATCGACAACGGCCTGCTGCCGGAAGGCCCCCGCGCGACCTATTTCGAACAGGAACGCCTCGTGTTGGACCAACTGGCACAGAGCGTGCAGGTGATCCAGAACAGCTACAGGACCGCAACGCGTGAATGGAACGCTCAACACCATGGCGTCGCCGAGCTGTTGGCCCCGCCCCCTGGACCATGAGGACCGCTCTACTGCCCTTTCTGCTCTGCATATGCCTCGCACCCCTGCGCCTCGCCGCCCAGGACGGCACCGACGAGCAATTGGCCGCACAATACTTCCAAACCGGTGACTACGAGAAGGCCGTGCTCTATTACGAGCGGCTCTACAAGAAGCAGCCCACGCCGTTCTACTACGAGCAACTCTTCAAAAGCCACCTGGCCCTGAAACAGTACGACCGCGCCGAGAAGCTCGCCCGGGACCAGCAGAAACGCAGCGACGACCCGCGTTATACCGTCGACCTGGGTGAGGTCTACCGCGCGAACAACGAGCCCAGCAAGGCCCAGCAACAGTTCGACCGCGCACTGAAAGGCATGCGCCCCGATGCGAACGGAGTGCGCCAGACCGCCAATGCGTTCAGCCGCCACAACCTGCACGACCAGGCGTTGCAGGCCTATGAGCGGGGCCAGCGATCGGTGAAGGACGGCACCTCGTTCGCCTATGAGATCGCCAATTTGCACGCCCTCAAAGGCGATGTGCCTGCCATGATCGGTGCTTACATGGACCTTCTGGCCACGAACGAAGGCTACGTCCAGGCGGTACAGAACGGGTTGTCGCGCCATATCGACTTCACGCGGCGCGATGGTCATACCGATCTGCTGCGCACCGAACTGCTGCGGCGGATACAACGTACCCCCGATCGCTCCATCTATCAGGAAATGCTCATCTGGCTCTTCATCCAGCAGAAGGACCTGGATGGCGCCTTCGTGCAATGCAAAGCCTTGGACAAACGCTTCGATGAAGGAGGGACCCGTTTGATGGACCTGGCCGGGATCGCCCTGTCCAATGGCGAGTACAGCACCGCATTGAAGTGCTATGACCACGTGGTAGCTCTGGGCCGGAACGACGCGATCTACACCCAGGCCCGCATCGGGCAGGTGAAGACCGACATGGGGCGGCTCACTTCATTGGCCGACCCGGGCAGACCGGAGTTGGAAGCCTTGGAGCAACGCTACCTCACCACCCTGGACGATCTGGGCAAAGCGCGCAATACCGTGGACCTGATGGAGGACCTGGCCCGCTTGCAGGCCTACTACCTGAACGACCGCGACGCGGCCTCGCGATTGTTGGAGGAAGCGCTCACCCTCCCCGACCTGGATGCCAACATCCAGGGCCGTTTGAAACTCGCGCTGGGCGACGTGCAGCTTTTCAACGGTGACATCTGGGAGGCGTCCCTGCTCTATTCACAGGTGGATCTGGACTTCAAGTACGACCCGCTGGGCCACGAGGCCCGATTGCGCAATGCCAAAGTGAGCTTCCACGCGGGCGACTTCCTGTGGGCGAAGAGCCAATTGGATATCCTGAAGGCCTCCACCTCCAAGCTCATCGCCAACGATGCCATGGAACTCAGCCTGCTGATCAGCGATCATCTGGGTGTCGATAGCACCAGTGTGCCGCTCTCGCTCTTCGCACAGGCCGATCTCCTCACCTTCCAACGCCGGTTCGATGAAGCGATCGATGTATTGGACACGCTGGATGCCGAATTCCCGCAGGACGGGATCAGCGATGATGTGTTGTACCAGCGCTTCCGCATCGCCCGGGACCGCAAGCAGTTCGTCGAGGCCGCGGGATACCTGCAAAAGGTGATCGAGTTCTTTCCACTGGAGATCCTGCTGGACAATGCGCTCTTCGATCTGGGCCGCCTGTACGAAGACCGATTGAAGGACCCCGAAAAAGCCAAGGCCACATACGAAAAGCTCCTTTTCGAACAGCCCGGCAGCATTTTCGTACCCGAGGCCCGTGCCCGCTATCGCCGACTGCGCGGTGATGCTCCCGATACGGAGCTACCCGCACCAGCACCTGTCATCGAGCCGTGATCGTTTACAATGTCACCATCAGCGTCGAGGCGGACATCCACGATGATTGGTTCCGCTGGATGCGCGACGAACATATCCCGGACGTGATGGCCACAGGCCTCTTCCTGGACAGCCGCATGGTGCGTGTGCTCGCCGAGGAGGATGCGGGACTGACCTACGCCGTGCAGTACACCTGTGCCGATAGAACGACCTACGAGCGCTACCGCCACGAGTTCGCCCCCGCCCTGCAGGCGAAGACCCAGGCCCGCTACGGTGGCCGCTTCGTCGCTTTCCGAACCTTGCTGGAAGTGGTGCATACCGCCTGATGTACGTCCGCGCCAAGAAGCATCTCGGTCAGCACTTCCTTAAGGAGGACAGCATCGCCGAGCGCATTGCGCACAGCCTCACCGGACATGGGGGCTACAGCCATTTGGTGGAAGTGGGTCCCGGAACGGGAGCGCTCACCAAACATCTTATGGGCCACACTCATTTACAGCTCACCTGCTACGAAGTGGACCGCGACAGCGTGGCGCATTTGCATGCGCGCTATCCCGATCTGCGTGTTTTCGAAAGCGATTTCCTGCGCATGAGCCCCGACGCTGTGGCGCCTGGCGCCATCGCGGTGATCGGGAACTTCCCCTATAACATCAGCACACAGATCGTCTTCAAGGTGCTCGAACACCGCGATCGTTTCACCGAATTGGTGGGCATGTTCCAGAAGGAAGTGGCCGACCGGCTCTGTGCCCCACCGGGCAGTCGCACATACGGCATCAGCAGTGTGCTAGCCCAAGCGTGGTACACCATGGAACCGCTCTTCATCGTGGAGCCCACCGCGTTCATCCCACCACCAAAAGTGCGTAGCGCGGTGATCCGCATGCGGCGCAACGAGGTCACCTCGCTCGCATGCGATGAGCGCGTCTTCACCGCGTTGGTGAAGGCCGCTTTCAACCATCGGCGCAAAACGTTGACGAACGCCCTGCGTGGATTCCCCGGGCTACCGGTGGTACCGCCGAAATTCGCAGCACTGCGCGCCGAGCGGCTCAGCGTGGCCGACTTTGTGGAGCTCGCCCAGGCCTGCGGGCCGCCAGGGCCTTCGTAGCTTCGCACGCCCCCCCACGGGGCATCGATGTACGACCCTCCGACATGCGGTTCGAGCTCACAAGAAGCCTTCTGGAGCGCTTGCAAAGCGACGTGGAGGAAGGTCGCGACCAGGACATCCTGGCCGTGCTCAGCGAGCTGCATCCTTCCGATATCGGAGGCACGCTGGACCGACTGACGCTCGACGAGGCCCGGTATGTGATCCGCTTGCTGGAGCCGGAAACGGCCGCCGAGGCCGTGCTGGAACTTGACGAGGATGTACGTGAGAAACTCCTGGAAGGCCTCACCAGCCGGGAGATCGCCGAGAAGCTCATCGAGAACTTCGACTCGGACGATGCTGCGGACGTGATGGCCGATCTGCCCGAGCAGAAGGCCAAGGAAGTCCTCGATCTTCTGGAGGATGAGGAGCAGGCGGATGACATCGAGGAATTGCTTCGCCACCAGGAAGGCACCGCTGGAGCGCTCATGGCGAAGGAACTCATCAGCGTGCGCGCCGATTCCACAGTGGCCCGCGCCATAGTGGACATGCGGCAGCAGGCCAAAGAGGTGGAACATGTGTACACCATCTATGTGGTCGACAAGGACGATCGTTTCTTCGGCGTTCTGCCCTTGAAGGACCTCCTCTTCTCCGCCGAGAGCACCCGCACGTTGATCAAGCACATCTGCCAGACCGATGCGGTGAGCGTGCTGGTGGACACCGATGTGGAAGAAGTGGTGAACCAGATGAAGAAGTACGACGTCGTGGTACTTCCCGTGGTGGATACGGAGAACCGCCTGGTAGGGCGCATCACCTTCGACGATGTGATGGACGTGATGCAAGAGGAGGCCGAAGAGGATTACCAGCTCGCCAGCGGTATCAGTGAGGACGTGGACGCGAGCGACAGCCCGATGGTACAAGTCCGCGCCCGGCTGCCCTGGCTGTTGATCGGCCTCGCCGGCGGGATCCTCAGCTCGCAGATCATCGGTCTCTACGAAGAGGAATTGCGCATCGATCCGAAGATGGCCTTCTTCATGCCATTGATCGCCGCTACCGCCGGGAACGTGGGTGTGCAATCCAGCGCGATCGTGGTACAAGGGCTCGCCTCGGGTGCTTTGGCCCATGTGAACGTTTTCGCCCGGTTGTGGAAGGAACTGCGCGTAGCATTGTTGAGCGCGGTGATCTGTGGCACGCTCATTTTCGTGGTGAACCTGGCTTTGCGTCAAAGCCAGGCCCTGAGCTACACGGTGAGCATCGCGCTCTTCACCGTGATCCTCACCGCCGCCTTCTTCGGTACGCTCATCCCACTCGCCCTGGACCGCCTGAAGGTGGACCCCGCCCTCGCCACAGGACCCTTCGTCACCACCTTGAACGACATCTTCGGGCTCCTCACGTACTTCACCGTGGGCCATATCATGTACGACCTCTTCAGTTGAGCCCAGCAGCGTGGAGATGGAACAGATGCGCATTTACTTCCTGGATGAGGTCCATCCCGTGCTCGCCCAGCGATTGACCGCCGCCGGCCACCACTGCATCCTTCCGATCGACGACGATGCCAGGGCCCTTTCCACCTGCAATGGCATCGTGGTGCGTAGCAGCGCCGTGGGCAAGGTGGCGATCGACGCGGCCAAGGACCTCAAGTTCATCGCGCGGGTGGGCTCCGGGCTGGAGAACATCGACGTGGAGCATTGTCGGCGAAAGAACATCCTGGTGCTCAATTCACCGGAAGGCAATCGCGATGGCGTGGGCGAGACCTGCGTAATGCTCACGCTCGCACTGATGAAAGTCCTCGTTCGGGCGAACGCGCAGGTGCGCGCCGGGCTTTGGCGACGCGAAGAGAACAGGGGCACCGACCTCCATGGAAAGACCGTCGGGATCCTCGGCTATGGCCAAATGGGTAGCGCCTTCGCCGAAAAGCTGCGCGGTTTCGGGGTGAAAGTGCTCGCGCATGACAAGTACCGCAGCGGCTTCGACCGTGCGGGCATCATCGAATGTGGCCTGGAGCGGCTCCTCCGCGAGAGCGATGTGATCAGCCTCCACCTGCCGCTCACGCGGGAGACGCACCACCTGGCCGACCACGACTTCTTCCTGCGCCTTGGTAAACCGGTGTGGTTCCTCAACACTTCGCGCGGTGCGGTAGTGCATACCGAGGCGCTTCTGGACGCCCTCGATCACGGCCGTGTGATCGCCGCCGGGCTCGACGTGCTCGAGTTCGAGCGCCCCGACCTGTCCGGGCTCGACCCGCTCATGGAGCCCTTCGTGCAACAACGCCTGCTCGCGCATGAACGGGTGCTCCTCACCCCGCACCTCGCCGGCGTCACCCATGAAGGGCGCTACAAGATGGCCACCGTGCTCGCGGAGAAGATCCTTTCCGCCTTCCCCAGATGATCGACACGAAAGCGCTCACCAGCTTCGCGCTGGCCCTGCTGTTCAACTCCTGCATGAACTCCACCACCATCCCCGAGATCCATGGCCATCGTGGTTGCCGTGGCCTGCGCCCGGAAAATACCCTGGAGGCCTTCCGCAAGGCCGTTGACCTGGGCTGCGACTGGTTGGAGATGGACGTGGTGCTCACCGGTGATGAGCAGGTATTGGTCAGCCATGAACCGTGGATGGACCACCGCATCTGTCGTACCCCCGTGGGCGACAGCATCACCCCCGCGCAGGAACGGGGCTTCAACATCTTCCGCATGACGACCGAAGAAGCGCAACGCTTCGATTGCGGGATCACACCACAGCCCGATTTCCCCGAGCAGGACCTGAAACCCAGTTCCAAACCGACCTTGCGTGAGGTGGTGGAGGCCGTGGACGAACATGCGCTCCTTACCGGATCGCGATTGTCGAGTTTCAATATCGAGATCAAAAGCGAGCCCGCTCTCTACGGAACGTTCCAGCCGGAACCAAGCGCCTATGTGAAGACCGTGCTGACCATGTTGGATTCGCTCGGCATCGCGGACCGATGCATCCTGCAGAGTTTCGATCCAGCCATCTTGGAGGCCCTGCATGCTGCGGACCCGTCCCTTCCACTCGCCTTTCTGGTGGAGAACAGCGAAGGACTTGAACAGGACCTCGCAAAGCTCTCCTTTGCGCCGACCATCTATAGTCCAGCCTTCGAGTTCGCCGATGCGCACCTGCTCGCCACGCTCCGTAAAATGGAAATGCAACTGGTGGTTTGGACGGTGAACGAAGAGGCGGATATCACGCGGATGCTGGACCTGGGCGTGGACGGCATCATCAGCGATTACCCGGACCGGGTGATCCGCCTGCTCGAGGAACGCTGATCACTGCACTACGAACCGGGCGGTGCTCCGGCTGCGTTGCTCGATCAGCACCTCCCTTCCCGCCGTGAGCTTCGCCAGCGTGGCCTCATCGAAGTGGCGCACCGTGATCAGCTCGCAACCATCATTGTAGCGGACCTCATACCCCTTGCGCAATTCCTCGATGAGCTCGCGCGACCGGAGCGTGTCGTCCACCACCACACTGAAGGCCACCGCGCTGTTCTGCATAAGGTCGATGCGCACATTGCGCTGCGCGAACAACCAGAAAATGCCACTGAGGTTCTCCTCGACTATGAAGCTGAGATCACGCGGCGTGATGCTGATGAGCAGTTGTTCCGGCTTGACGATGAACGAAGGGATCAGCGGATCGTTCTCGCTCCGGTCATCGATGGTGCTGCCTGGCGCATTGAGGTCAACGAACGAACGCACGAACAGCGGGATGTGCTTCTTCAGCAACGGCTGTAAAGTGCGTGGATGGATCACGCTCGCGCCGAAATAGCTCAGTTCGATCGCTTCCCGGTAGCTGATGTGGGGGAGAAGTTCCGTATCCGGGAACCGCTTCGGATCGGCATTGAACATGCCGGGCACGTCCTTCCAGATCGTCACGCTTTCCGCATCCAGCAAGTAGGCGAATATCGCCGCGCTGAAGTCGGACCCCTCCCTGCCCAATGTGGTCGTGCGGCCATCCGCTGTGCGACCGATGAAACCCTGCGTGAGCACCCGCGCGGGCCTATCCATCAACAACGGCTTCACATAGCGGTCCGCAAGGTTCTGGCAGGCCTGCCATTCGACCCGGGCGGCGCGATGGCTGGCATCCGTTCGTACGATCGTTCGCGCATCGAGCCAGGTATTCGCCAGGCCGGTGGACCTCAGGTGGGCGCTCACGATCAAGGTGCTCCATACTTCGCCCAACGATACGATCTGATCGTAGTCCTGATCCACGCGACCGGACGGTCGTTGTCCGAGCGCCCGGTCCAATTCCTTGAACGATGCGATCAGCGCCTCGATGGCGCCATCATCACCCGGGGCCACTTCGTTCAGCACCTTCGCGTGGGAGGTCTTCAGCCGGGCGACCATCGGTCCGGTGTCCTTCCCGTCGGCGTACGCCCACACCACTTCCTCGAGCGCGTTGGTCGTCTTGCCCATCGCGCTCACCACAATGAGCAGATCATCGCTGAGGAAATGTTCCAGAACGCTCGCCACATTGCGGACCCCCGCAGCATCCTTCACGCTGGCACCTCCGAACTTGAAGACCTTCATTGGGCCGCCAAGTTCTTCAATTGCTCCAGTTCGAGGGATCCGTTCAGCCATTCCTTGGAATAGACAGCGCCGAAGCGGTCATAGAACCGGATCGCGTCGGTGTTCCAATCGAGCACCTGCCAGAGCATACCGCTGTGGTTCCGCTCAAGGGCATACCTCACACACTCCATGAAGAGCTTCTCCCCGATGCGCCCACCCCGCGCCGCTTCCGTGACAATGATGTCCTCCAAATAGAGCCGGCGACCCTTCCATGTGGAATAGCGCTCGTAGCAAACGGCCATGCCCTGGACCCTTCCTTCGACCTCGGCCACCCAGCCCACCCACACAGGGTCGTTCCCGAAACCGGCTTCGCGCATTTGCTCCTCCGTCACCGTCACCTCATTGGGTGCGCGCTCGAAGGCGGCCAATTCCTGCACCAGTTCGAGCATACGCGGCACATCGCGTGGTCCGGCCCTTCGAGTGATCACCTCCATGCGCGCAAAGAAAGCGGTCGAGCCCATGGGTCGACGCTTCGCGTGCTTCGCATCTTTGCATCACATGGCCCAGATCAAGACCCTCGCGGAGTTCATCACCGAACGCCAGCACGAATTCACCTACGCCACCGGTGAACTCAGCCAACTGCTCACCAGCTTCCGCCTGGCGGGCAAAATGGTGAACCGCGAAGTGAACAAGGCCGGACTGGCGGAGGACATCCTCGGCGCGCAGGGCAGCGAGAACATCCAGGGCGAGCAACAGCAGAAGCTCGACGTCTACGCCAACGATCTCTTCATCCGCCTGCTGCGGAGCCAGGGGCAGGTGTGTGCCGTAGCCAGCGAAGAGAACGACGACATCGTACACTTCGACAACGGCGGCAAGTACGTGGTGACGATGGATCCGCTGGATGGCAGCAGCAACATCGATGTGAACGTGAGCATCGGCACCATATTCAGCATCTACCGCCGCATGAGCACAGGCGACAAGGCGACGATGAACGACTTCATGCAGCCCGGGACCGCGCAAGTGGCCGCAGGCTATATCATTTACGGCAGCAGCACCATGCTGGTGTATACCACGGGCCACGGTGTGAACGGCTTCACGCTCGACCCGAGCATCGGCACCTTCTGCCTGAGCCATCCCGATATGAAGACGCCCACCGAAGGCAAGATCTACTCGGTGAACGAAGGCAACTACTACGACTTCAGCGATGGTGTGCGCGGCTACATCGATGGCTGCAAAAAGCAGAAGATGAGCGCACGTTACATCGGCAGCTTGGTGGCCGACGTCCACCGCAATCTGCTCAAGGGCGGGATCTATCTCTACCCCGCCACGGCCAAATCGCCGAAAGGCAAGTTGCGCTTGCTCTACGAAGCGAACCCGCTCGCGATGATCGTGGAACAAGCGGGCGGCATGGCGACCGATGGTGTCGACCGGATCCTGGACCTGAAGCCCACGGAACTCCACCAACGCTGTCCGCTGTTCATCGGCAGCCGGGGGATGGTGGAGAAGGCGACGCAAGCCTGAACGGGAAGGGACGATCGATCCCATACCACGCGCGATGCCTTGCTGAACGCGCTCCGCAGCGATCCGGACGGACCGATGGCCGGTCCGCTTTTGTGGTTGTGCCGGTTCTGTGCAACTTCGTGCCCACCGGCGCACCAGCGCATGGAAAGCTCAACCCGAATGAAACGCACGATCCGAGCCGTGGACGACAACACCCATGGCACCCCTTATACCCCTGCGGTAGAAGCAGGTGGCTTCGTTTTCGTCAGCGGCCAGATCGCCAGTGTGGGTGGTACCCGCCAATTGCGAACGAACAATATCACCGAGGAGACGCAACAGGTGATGGAGAACATCGGGGCGGTGCTGAAGGGCGCCGGCCTAGGCTATGAAGATCTGGTGAAGTGTACGGTGTACATCACCAACCTCCAGTTCTATGCCGAAGTGAGCCGTGTCTACACGTCCTTCTTCACCGGTGATCCTCCCGCACGGGAAACCGTGGGCGTGAAGGAGCTCCCGCGCGGCGTGAACCTGGAGATCAGCGCGATCGCCGTGCGTGGCTGATCCGGCGGACAGGGAAACCGCCTTGCCGCGAATTGACAACAGGCGTGGATAGGGCAGTGGACTTGTCGCGATGAGATCATCATACAGCCTTGCTCTGCTCGTGTGCATGGTGGCATGCGCTGCACCGAACGATGTGGACTTCGACCCAGTGTTGCAGGCTGGGGATGGAGAGCGGCTTCGTTACCTGAAGGAAGTGGAATGGTCCGCGGCCTATCGTGAACAGGACACGGTGCTCCTGGACAGGATCCTGCATGACGATTTCCAGATGATCGATGATGAGGGCAACACTTTCTCGAAGGCCGATGAACTGGATTGGATCAAGAAGAACGAATGGGCAGTGGACTCGTTCCGCTACGAGATCAAGCGGCTGGAGACGTGGCCGAACGGAACAGCGATCGTCAGCGGCGTGGGGCACATGCTGAACGATAGCAAGGAGACGATCTATTGTTCCAGCAACGTGTTCATCAAGACGGAAGGCATGTGGAGGGCCGTGTCGTCGCATGTCTCCGGGGTGAAGGAAGTACCGCGATAGCACTGAGGCAGCAAGGGGACAGACAACAACACCTTCGTTGATGCGGAGGGGTTCACAGGCCCATCCTTACCGCGCGTTCACTGATCAGCGCGGTGTATTTTTCCATTAGTTCATCCGGCACGAAGCCGAGCGGGATGAAAGCCCTCCACTTCGGCAGCGCCTTCGCTAAGCGATCGTGTGAAACACCGAATTGTGTGCATCCACTGCTTCGCGAACGGCAACGGAAGGCACTCGCGCTTGCTGGCCGATGCGCTCGTGAACGCCTTGGGGCAGCCGCTCTTCACTTGGGGCGAACGCACGGCAATGCCTGATGCGCGCGATCGCTACTTCGAGGCTTCGCGCAAGGCGGATCGAGGGGGTGTGAGGCCGTTGATCGCGTTCGCGCGAAGCTGCAGTAGGACAGCCATAGCTTTGCCCCGGGCATTTTGGCGTCCTAGAGACTGTCCTCCCTCCGGACCTCCTGTCCACACTTCCGCACCGAACGCCTGAGCGAATGCAAGCAACCTGTTTACATTTCTGCCTCGAACTCGATGTGGTGCAGATCGAGGTCGACGTTGACCACGATCTTCGTGTTGACCCATCACTCAAATCCGACAACATGTCCATCCGTACCCGCCTTTTCTTTGTCCTCTGTGCGACTTCACTCGTTCCATCCGTTATGCAGGCGCAGGTCCTCACCGATTTCGAGGATGGCCTCATAGACCAGTGGCTCGTTGAAGCCGACGGCGTTCCCTCACTGACGAACCTCGGTAACCCCGGGAATTGCTTGCGGGTGACAGACCAGGTGCTGAGCGTGGTCAACCAAATGGTGTTGCCGTGGGCCTACACCGGGAACTGGTCCGCGGCACAGGCCACCGATTCTCTTTCGTTCGACCTTTATGCGAACGGGAACAGCGGGAATTTGCTGAACCAACAAGGTCTGCCGCTCATCACCCTCTCCGGTCCCGGCGGCACGGCGGTGGCCATGATAGACACTGTTCCCCTCTTCTACACTTGGCAACACTTGAGCATTGCGCTGGACAGCGCTTCGTGGACGGTGACAGGCAGCTGGACCGATCTGCTCGCAGAAATTCAGGTTGTGAAGATCCGCACGGAGTTCATCCAAGGCAGCGAATGGGTGCAACTCGACAACGTCAAACTCTCGTTCACGCCGCTCATCGAGCCCCTCATCGGCACCTTGTGCTCCACTTGGGACAGCGCGGGCTTCTACGATGGATGGAGCTTCCAGAACGTGGGTAGCATACAGGTAAGCATGGTGCAAGGGAACCCGCCGGGCTCTGTGCGCATGGGCGATGCCTCCAACGTGCTTACCAACGCCGTGGCCGCCCCGAAGTTCCGGGGAGACTGGTCGGACCTGGACATGCAGGGCTTGATGCGGTTCGACCTCTTCCTGCAAACCTCCAGCACGAACTACATTGTAAAGGACTACCTCGTACGCCTGAGCGGGCCTGGCGGTGTGGCGCGTTACACCACCACCGACTCCATCACCACGCTCACCACCAACCAATGGTACACGCACGAGATCCCCATTGCAGAGACGAACTGGGAAGTGCTATCGGGAACATGGAGCGACCTGTTGGCCTTCGTGGCCGAGATCCGGCTGGACCTGGAGTTCATTCAAGGCACCGGCGAGGTGATCTTTCTGGACAATTTCTGTCTGGATACGGACATGACCACCGTGACACCGCACTTGAGTGAGGGCGGGCGCCTGGTGTCTTACCCAAATCCTAGCAGTGGCCAATTCACGCTGGTGCCAACCGGATCCGCCGGGCCGTTCGATCTCACGATCGTCGATGCCAGCGGCCGCACGGTTCTGACGCGGACCATCAGGAACACCACCGGTGCGATCAGCATGGACCTGAGCACCCACGGCAAAGGACTGTACAGCGTGCAGTTGCGCAACCCCGACGGATCGCGAATGGTGACGCGGATGATGGTGGAGTGAGCGCCGCCCGCAAGGCCGCAGGCCGTTCATTTCGCAGTCACGCCACGCGCGATAGAGAGGAGCCTGACGATACCTTTACGCCGTTCCCGAACCCGATGCCCCGAATATGCGGCACCGGGTTTCGGGCATTTTGGCGTCCATGAAGGATCATCAAAAGAAGCGGGTCAGCGGCACCTACTGGGAGCGATTCCTCTATGTGGCTTTGCCTATTCCCTTGTTGGCGTTGCTGTTCTTCATTCTGAAGAACGGACTCACGAGTTCATGGGAGGTGGCGCTCATTCTCGTTGCGGTCGTGCTGATGGTCTGGATAGTTGACTGTGCACCGGCCCGACAACGAGAGCCAGTTGACCTTTTCGATGGCGAATGGCTGCTGATCGATAACGACTTGGTCGCTCCATCAGCGATCCAGAGCATCACCCCTTTGCGACGCTACAAATGGGGCACCCAACTGATCGAGATCACCTATGCGCTGAACGCGAACACCCGATCCGTGAACGTGCTATCCAAACCTGACCTGGCTCCCTTTGGACTGTTTTCCTTAACACCCAAGACGCTTCGTATCATTCTGAGTAACCACCCTGAGCTCCAACAGCGCGTTCGACCCGAACGTACCATCTGACCTTTCGCGTGACCACGATCACCTCCCTCCCCGACCTCCTCACCCTCTACCGCAACGACCCACGCGTCGCCCGCATCGCCGAAGGCCTGCAGCCGGATTCCGCAAGGGTGCAGATCGCCGGCACCATCGGTTCATCGCAAGCGCTCATCGCCACATCGGTCATCGACCGGATGAAGGGTGTGCATGTCTTCGTGCTCACCGACAAGGAAGAAGCGGCGTACTTCATCAATGACCTGGAAGCGCTGCGCAACAAGGACAAGGACGCGCGCAACGCGAAGAAGGAGGAAGACATGCTCTTCTATCCCGCTCCATCGCGTTCACCTTACGACCCGGATGGACATCACGATGGGGAGCGGGTGAGCAGGACCGAGGTGCTCGAAGTGCTGATGAAGAAGCCGGAGCACCTCATCATCGTCACGTATCCCGATGCGCTAGTGCCACTGGTAGTGGGCAAGGAGACGATGGTGAAGAACACACTGACGGTGAAGCGCAGCGAGGAGCTGCCGATCGATACGCTGGAGGAATGGCTGCTGGAGACCGGCTTCTCGCGCGTGGAGTTCGTGTACGAGCCGGGCCAGTTCAGCGTGCGCGGCGGCATCGTGGACGTGTTCAGCTACGGCAGCGACAAGCCGTATCGCATCGAACTCTATGGCGATACTGTGGAGAGCGTACGCCGTTTCGACCCGCAGGATCAGCTCACAGTGGAGCGCTTGGCGGAGGCAGTGATCGTGCCCGATCTCCAAGATGAAGATGCAGCCCGCCAGCAACTCTTCTTTGCACAGCTTCCGGAGAACTCGACGATCTGGTTGCGCGATCTGCAAGCGATCGGTGATGCGGCGACGAAGCAGTTGAAGTTGCTGGGCGAGGCCTACGAGCGACTGTCCGAGAAGGAGAAGCATGCATTGCCAAGCGAGCTGCTGGCGACGGATGGGGCGTTGATCAAAGGGACTCTCGGATTC
This sequence comes from Flavobacteriales bacterium, assembly GCA_016703105.1. GTDB lineage: Bacteria > Bacteroidota > Bacteroidia > Flavobacteriales_F > PHOS-HE28 > PHOS-HE28. The sequence continues at coordinate 56,496 of JADJCS010000018.1, read as the reverse complement.
CGGAAGGTCTTCTGGAAGAGCGCTATCGCACCGGAAACCATGAAGCAGGTTGCGGACGTCGTGGTCGACTTCCAACAGCGGCCACAGCCGACGTTCGCGAAGGAATTCAAAGTGTTGAGCGGCGACCTGCACAACAAGCAGAACGCAGGCTACACCAACCTGATCGCGTGCAACAGCGCGAAGCAGAGCGAACGCCTCTACTCCATTTTCAACGACATGGAGCACGAGGTGGCGTTCACGCCACTGGTGCTCGACCTGCACGAAGGCTTCATCGACCCCGAGCTGAAGCTGGCGCTCTACACCGACCACCAGATCTTCGAGCGCTACCACCGCTTCCGGCTAAAGGAAGGCTTCCGCAAGAACTCGCAGGCGCTCACGCTGAAGGAGCTGACGCAATTGAAGCCCGGCGACCTGGTGGTACACATCGATCACGGTGTTGGCGTCTTCAGCGGACTGGAGAAGATCGACGCGGGCGGTTCGATGCAGGAAGCGATCCGCTTGATCTACCGCGACAACGACATCCTCTACGTCGGCATCCACAGCCTGCATCGCGTGAGCAAGTACAGCGGCGAAGAAGGCGGCGCGGCTCCGAACGTGAGCAAGCTCGGAAGTCCCGCGTGGAAGAACCTGAAGGAGCGCACGAAGGCGAAGGTGAAGGCACTGGCCTTCGATCTGATCAAGCTCTACGCACAACGCAAGAGCAAGCCGGGCTTCGCCTTCCAACCGGACAACTACCTGCAGCACGAGTTGGAGGCGAGCTTCATCTACGAGGACACACCCGACCAGCTGAAGGCCACGCAGGATGTGAAGCGCGACATGGAAAAGGCCACGCCCATGGACCGACTGGTCTGCGGCGACGTCGGCTTCGGCAAGACGGAAGTCGCGATACGCGCGGCGTTCAAATCGGTGTGCGACAGCAAGCAGGTGGCGGTGCTCGTGCCCACGACGATCCTCGCGCTGCAACACGCGAAGAGCTTCGCGGCGCGGATGAAAGGGCTGCCCTGCCGGATCGATTACCTGAACCGGTTCCGCAGCCAGAAGGACCAAACGCAGATCCTCAAGGACCTGAAGGAAGGGAAGATCGACATCATCATCGGCACGCACCGGCTGGTGAGCAAGGATGTGGTGTACAAGGATCTCGGCCTGTTGATCATCGATGAGGAGCAGAAGTTCGGCGTGAACGTGAAGGACAAGTTGAAGACGCTCCGCGCGACGGTGGATACGCTGACGCTCACCGCCACGCCGATCCCGCGCACCTTGCAGTTCAGCCTGATGGGCGCGCGCGACCTGAGCATCATCAGCACGCCGCCGCCGAACCGCTATCCGGTGGCGACGATGTTGCAGCCCTACGATGAAGTGACGATCCGCGGCGCCATCGAGTACGAGCTCTCACGCGGCGGTCAGGTGTACTTCCTGCACGACAAGGTGAAGAACATCGAGTTCATCGCCGGCATGATCCGCAAGCTGGTGCCCGGCGCGCGCGTGGGCGTCGGCCACGGTCAGCTCGAAGGCCACAAGCTCGAAGAGGTGATGCTCGACTTCATCGAGGGCAATACCGACGTACTCGTCTGCACCACCATCGTGGAGAACGGCCTCGACATCCCGAACGCCAACACCATCATCGTGAACGAGGCGCAGAACTTCGGCCTGAGCGATCTGCACCAACTGCGCGGTCGCGTGGGCCGCAGCAACAAGAAGGCGTACTGCTATTTGCTCGCCCCAAGTCCTCACCTCCTCCCCGACCTCTCGCGGAAACGCCTGCAAGCGATCGAGCAGTTCAGCGACCTCGGCAGCGGCATCCACATCGCCATGAAGGATCTGGACATCCGTGGCGCGGGCGACCTGCTCGGTGCGGAGCAGAGCGGCTTCATCAATGACATCGGCTTCGAGACCTACCACAAGATCCTGGAGGAGGCCGTGCGCGAATTGAAGTCCGAGCACTTCGCGGAGCTCTTCGAGGACCGCCAGCTCGCACGCGGCGGCACGCGTGACCAAAGCGATGACTGCATCATCGAGACCGACCTCACCATGCTGATCCCGAACAGCTACGTGAGCGAGACGGCTGAACGACTGGCGCTCTACCGCAAGCTGGACGACATCAAGGACGAAACCGAACTGCGGAAGTTCACGACGGAGGTCACCGACCGCTTTGGTCCGATACCACAACAGGTGGTGGAGCTGATGGAAGCGATCCGCCTGCGCTGGTTGGGCCAGCACATGGGCCTGGAGAAGATGGTGCTGAAGAAGGGTACGCTCATCGGCACCTTCATCGCCGACCAGAAGCACCGCTTCTTTGCGAGCGACACCTTCAACGCGGTACTACGCTCAGTGCAGGCGCAGCCTAGGAAGTTCAAGGTGTACGAAAAGGGTGGGACGCTTAGGGTGAGCGTGCAGGATGTAAAGAACGTGAGGGAGGCGAAGGTGGCGCTGGAACATGTGATTCCACAAGCTGTACCAACACAAGAATAACCGTGTCCTATTCCACGCTCATGGATTTGCAGACTGCTCACGAATCGCGGTTAAACATCCACCTTCTCGCGTTCAATGATTTTAAGGACCTAGTCCAATTCGAAGTCACTTGCAATGACGACGAGAAGGCGCTGCTTCGCTCCAGTGTTCCTTTCCAACGCTTCATTCGAGGCCTGAAAGTCGAGATGGTACTGCTGCTCGCATTCCTTTATGCTAGCGGCAATGAAGAGCATCATTCATATCACAAGTTGCTTCATCGACTGCGTCTTTCCAAAGCGCCAGTAATCAGTCAACGTTTGAGCGCTCTGAAACTTGATGAGCTTCAGCATCGAATCGAACAGGAAGGAGCACTAAAGCAATTGTTCAGTGACCGCAACGAACGGGTAGGTCATCTACCAAAGGGAAGCACAATTCAGTCGCTCGCTTTGCCAATCGATTACAAATACTACGAGGGCCTGTTCAGACTGTCCGAAGAGATCCTACAAGCAATTGCTTCCGTCTACTTCGAAACCCAACAGCATATGGAATGGCCCGAGTGGCAGAGTACCACCAGGATTATGTCTCATCAACTGTCTTATGTCAAACTGATACAAGATCAGTGGCGTAATAGGCACACTCAGTAGTTGGCTGTAGGGCGGCTGGAGCCGATCACCTCCACCCACCTCCCAACGCCTGGTACACGTTCACCATCGCGTTCAACTGCTGCATGCGCGTCTCCACCAGTTCGAAGCGCGATTCGAGGGCATCGCGCTGGGTGAGCAGCACCTCCATGTAGTCGGCGCGCGCTGAGCGGAAGAGGTTGGTGGAGATGGTGATGGAACTGGAGAGCGCATCCACCTGTTGCGCGCGCAGCTCGTAGCTACTGCGGAGGTTTTGGATGTTCGAGAGCTGGTTCACCACCTCCACGTAAGCGTTGAGCACGGTGCGCTCATAGTCGTACACGGCTTGCAGCTGACGGGCGTTGGCGCTCTGGTAGGCCGCTTTGATCGCGTTGCGGTTGATCAGCGGCGCGACCAGATCACCGGCCACGCTGTACAACAAGGACTGTGGCGCCTGTATCAGTTTCGAGGGATCGAAGGCGTTCAGACCCACGCCGGCCGTAAGACGTAGTTGCGGATAGAAGCTCGCCCGCGCGGACCTCACATCGAGCTTCGCCGCGACCAGCTCCCTTTCCGCCTGGCGGATGTCAGGACGATAATTCAGCAGTTGCGATGGCAACCCAGCGTAGATGGTATCGGGTACGAGTGTAGAGAAGGCCGCCGAGTTGCGCCTCACCGGCCGCGGATAGCGACCCACGAGGAAGTTGATCCTGTTCTCCGTCTCCACGATGCGCTGCTGGATGTCGTACTGTACACTGCGGTTCTTGAGCACCTCCGCCTCGAAGCGACGCACGGCGAGCTCGGTGACCTTCGCCGCTTGCTTCTCCAGCTTCACGATCGCCAACGCGTCCTGTTGGATGGCGATGTTGGAGCGCAAGATCTCCAGCTGATTGTCCAGCGCCATCAGCTCGTAGTAGGCGTTGGCGATCTCCGCGACGAGATGGGTGACCATGAAGTTCTTCCCCTCCACCGATCCGAGGTAACGCATCATGGCCGCCTTCCTGGCGTTCCGCAGTTTCTTCCAGATATCGACTTCCCACGAGGCTCGGGCGCCCACAATGAAGTCCGGTAAGGGTTCGGGGAACTTTGTGTCCTCGGCGATCTGCAGGTTATGCTCCACGGCACCGTTCCGGGTGAACTCACCCACCTTCTCCACACCCGCGGCAGCACCGATGTCCACGAACGGCAGGTACTCGCCCTTCCGCGCGCGCACCTCGCTCTGCGCGATGGCGATCTCCTGCAGCATGATGTTCAGTTCCTGGTTGTTGGCCAGGGCGCTGTCTATGAGGGCACGGAGGTCCGGGTCGGTGAAGAACCGCTGCCAGCTCTTCGTTGCAGCGTTCGTGGTATCGGTGGATCCGGCATAGGTCGCTGGCTCGGACTTCCGCACTTCGCGGACCTTCAGCGACGGCACACAGGACGATAGAGCCAGCAATGCCAGCAGGCACGCAATGGCGAAAAGGTCGATCGATCGGCTCATGGCTTTGGTCTTCTATCGGTCCCTCCTGCGTTTCAGGATCTCCCGAAGACGCGCGTTCAGCATCCTGTAGGTTTCCCGGGTCCTGTTCCCTTCCTCGCCCGCACGCACGAACTCTTCCGATACCGGCTCGTCGCGTTCATCGCTGATGAGCTTGCGACCTACGATCAAGGTGGCGAACACGTAGTAGAGGCCGGGGATCACCAGCACGCCGACCACCGTGCCCACGAGCATGCCGCCCAGCGACGATGAACCGATCGTGCGGTTGCCGATGGCGCCTGCGCCCGATGCGAGCACCAACGGAATGAGACCTGCGATGAAGGCGAAGGAGGTCATGAGGATCGGACGGAAACGGGCCTTCGCCCCTTCGATGGCGGCTTCCAGTACGGTCGCACCGACGCGCTGCTTCTGCACCGCGAACTCCACGATCAGGACCGCGTTCTTGCCGAGCAGTCCGATGAGCATGATGATGCCGATCTGCGCGTACACATCGTTGGCCAGACCCATGGCCTTCAGCATGAGGAAGGAACCCAGCACACCGACAGGCAGCGAGAGGATGACGACCAGCGGAAGAACGAAGCTCTCGTATTGTGCGGCAAGAACGAGGTACACGAAAATGAGGACGACGATGAAGATGTAAATGGCTTCGTTACCGCGACGTGCCTCGTCGTAAGAGAGCCCTTCCCATGCGATGTCATAGCCGCGGGGGAGGGTTTCTCTGGCGACTTCCTGGATCGCTTTGATGGCATCGCCGCTGGTATAACCTTCCACGGAAAGTCCGCGGATGGTGGCCGAGTTATAGAGGTTGTAGCGCGTGATCTCGTTCGGGGCGAGGCGCTTCTCGAGGTGCATGAACGATGAGTACGGAACCATCTCGCCCTCCTCGTTCTTCACGAACAGGCCAGTGAGATCCGTGGGATACCTGCGATACTCCGGCGCGGCCTGCGCATACACCTTGAAGAAGCGGCCGAAGCGGATGAAGCCTTGCTCGTAGGTGCTGCCGATGAGGATGTTCAGGTTCTCCACCGCCTTGCCGATGGACACGCCCTTCTGCATGGCCAGATCGTTGTCGATGATCATCTCGTACTGCGGGAAGTTGGCCGCGTAGAAGGTGAACAGGCCCGTGAGCTCCTTGCGCTTGCCCAGCGCGGTCATGAACTCGTTGTTGATCCGCTCGAACTCGTGGTAGTCGGTGCCGTTGGTCTTGTCGAGCATACGCAACGAAAATCCGGCCGATGAGCCGAAGCCCGGCACGGCTGGCGGTTCGAAGTACTCGATCACAGCACCGAGATCCTTCGTCCTCCGCTCCAACTCCTCCATCACCTCGTGTACGTCCTTGTCGCGCTCCTGCCAGGGCTTCAGGTCGATGAGGCATGTGCCCGCGTTCGATCCGCGGCCTTCGGTCATGATCTCGTAGCCGGCGAGGGAAGAGACCGACTCCACCTCGGGGATCTCCTCGCAGATCTTCTGCAGGTCGTGCGCCACCTTGTTCGTCGTCTCCAGCGTGGAGCCGGGTGGCGTCTGGACGATCGCGTAGATGGTGCCTTGGTCCTCGCTGGGGATGAAACCCGCGGGAAGTACCTGGTTGGTGAGGAAGATGGCCACGCAGAAGGCGCCGAGCAGGCCGAAGGTGAGCACCCGCCGCATGGCGATCCTGTTAAGGACGGCGACGTAGCGACCGGTGAGCCGCTCGAACCAGCGATTGAAGCCATCGATGAAACGATCCATAATCGACCGCTTCCGCGCGCCATTGTGCGGCTTCATGAGCATGGCACAGAGCACGGGCGTGAGCGTGAGCGCGACGATGGCCGAGATGATGATGGAGCCCGCCATGGTGATGGAGAACTGGCGGTAGAACACACCGACGGGACCGGTCATGAAGGAAATGGGGATGAACACGGAGACCATCACCAAGGTGATGGCGATGATGGCGCCGCCGATCTCGCCCATCACCTCTTTCACCGCGGCGTACGGCGTGAGCGCGTGGTTGCCCTCCATTTTGGCATGTACCGCCTCCACCACCACGATGGCGTTGTCCACGACGATACCGATGGCGAGCACCAATGCGAACAGCGTGATCAGGTTGATGGACAACCCGAAGAGCTGCATGACGAAGAAGGCGCCGATCAAGGATACCGGCACGGCGATGATCGGGATCAGCGTGGAGCGCCAGTCACCGAGGAAGAGGAAGACCACGAGCGCCACCAGGATGAAGGCATCGCGCAATGTGTGAAGCACCTGTTCGATGGACGCATCGAGGAAGGTGGACACGTCGTAGCTCACCTTGTACTCCATACCGGGCGGCATGAACTCGGCCTGCTCCTTCAGCTTCTCCTTCACCTGCGCGATCACCTCGCTGGCGTTGCTGCCCAGCGTCTGCTTCAGGACGATGGACGCGGAGGGTTTTCCGTCGAGGTTTGAATAGATATCGAAGAACTCACTGCCCAGCTCCACATCAGCGACGTCGCGCAACTTGATCATCTCGCCCTCCTCGTTCGCGCGGATGATGATGTTGCGGTACTGCTCCGGCTCGTTGAACTGGCCCTGGTAGATCAGCACGTACTCGAGCGATTGCGATTCGATGCCGGAGCTCTGCCCCAAACGTCCGGGCCGTGCGATCAGGCTCTGCTCCTCCATGGCCTTCATCACCTCCTCGGCGGAGATGTCATATGCCCGCATGCGATCGGGCTTCATCCACACGCGCATGGCATACACCCGGCTTCCCAGGATCTGCGCCTGCGCCACACCCGGTATCCGTTGGATCTCCGGGATCAGTTGGGTATAGGCGTAGTTGTAGAGGAAGAGCTCGTCCGCGTCCTCGCCGTTGCCATAGAGGTTCACGTACATGAGCATGCTGGGCTGCACGGGCGTGATGATCACGCCCTCGCGCTGTACGAGCAACGGCAGGTTGGGCATCACCTGGTCCACGCGTGTCTTCACACGCACCACGGCCTCGTTCGGATCGGTGCCCGGCTCGAAGATCACGCGGATCGTTCCCTCGCCGGCGCTGGTGGCATCGGATGCGATGTAGCGCATGCCCTGAACGCCGTTGATCGCCGTTTCCAATTGGATGATGGTTGACTTCGTGAGCACGTCCGCGCTGGCGCCCGGATACGCGATGAAGATGTTCACCGTGGTGGGCGCGATCTCCGGGAACTGGGCCGTGGGTAGTTGCTTCATGGCGAGCCCGCCGACGAAGAGGATCAGCACCGAGATGACGATGGCCAGTACCGGCCGCTGGATGAAATTCCTGAACATGGCTGAGCTGGTTTGCTGCTACTACTCAGCGTACAGGTCCAGGTGCTTCACCACCGAATCAGGAGCGATGAACTCGAAGTCCACCTTCTCTTCATCCTTCACTTTGCGCAGGCCTTCGAGCAGGATGCGATCGTCCTTCTTGAGGCCTTCGTTCACCACGAAAAGGTGCTGCAGCTCGGGACCGATCCCGATCCGTGCGGTGTGCAACACACTGTCAGCACCGATCACATACACATAGCGGTGGTCCAGCACTTCGAAGGTGGCCTTCTGCGGGATGAGCAGAACACCCCTCAGATCGGAATCCATCAGGATGTTGCCCGTCTCGCCGTGTCGCAACAGTCTTTGGGGATTCGGGAATGTGGCGCGAAAGGCGATGTTGCCGGTGGTGTTGTTGAAGTCGGACTCGATGGCTGTGATCTCTCCGGGCTGGTCGAATTGCTCTCCGTTGGCCATCTTCAATTTCACCTTGGTGCCGTTGCCGGCCAAAGCGTTCTTCTGGTAGGCCAGGTACTCGGCTTCGGGCACGTTGAAGTAGATCCACATGGTGCTGTTATCGGAGAGCTCCGTGAGCAGCTCGCCCTCATCCAACAAGGAGCCCTTTCGCACATGGAAGCGGCCTACGATGCCATCGAACGGCGCGTGGATCTCCGTGAAGCCCAGATGCGCCTGTGCCATGCTCAGTTCCGCTATCGCCTTGTCGAAGTGGGCCTTGGCCATGGCCAGTTCGTTCGGCGATACCACGTTGCTGTCAGCCAGGCTCTTGGTGTTGCGGTATTCGATCTCTGCGAAGTCGGCTTCCGCTTGCGCCCGTTGCACCTCGGCCAGATAGAGCACTGGCCTTATCCGGAAGAGCAGTTGGCCTTCCTTCACCTGCTGGCCCTCATCCACCAGCATATCCTGTAAGTAGCCCTTCTCCAGCGCGCGCAGTTCGATGTGCTGCACGGAGTGGATCTGGCACACGTAGTCACGCTGAACAACGGTATCCGTTAGCAGCGGAGTGGTGGCGGGATAGCGACCGTGCTCATGCCCTCCGTGCTCTTCCGCGTGGTGCCCACCGCAACTGCTGAGCAAGAGGCTTAGGACGATGGGACCGGAGAGCAAACTCTTGCCAAAGGACGAAGTGATGCGCGTGATCGCGCGGTGGAACGAGGTCGAATGCGGATGGAGCATGGAAATGTGGGGAATGCACTTCTTCGAACGAGGGCGTGGTTCAGCTCAACACCGGATGGGTGCGGCAACGGATTTGCGCGAATGGCCGAATAGACCGCGGCGCAAAGACGGGGACGATCAACGTCACACCGTATTGCCCGGAAGTGGTTCCGGGACTTAAAGTGACTTAGGGAGCGGACGGCTGAAGCCCTGCGACAGGCAGCAGCGATAAGCCGCTGCGGTCGAAACCGGGTTCATAGGCCACCAGCGCAGAACCCAGCCCGCAGGCGGAGCGCAAGGAGAAACCTTGAAGTGCAGCTAGGTCGAGATCCGCATCGCCGTCCGGCCCTTCGTTCTGGTCCTCGGCCTCCGAAGGCAGAGCGCCGAGCTCGAATATCCCCGTCGGCAGGTCCGATGCCTGAAGGCCAACGAACCAAGGCTGCACACCCAACAAGAGCAGACACGTCAAGAGCCTGATCACGACCGAGTTCTTGGTTGGTTGGGACCTAAGCACCATTCGGGTGCGAACGTAGACCTTGATCACGCCCCTAGCAAGGAATTAACAGATCCTTAGAGAATTGATGAAGCGCTTACCCGAGGACCTAGCTCGCGCCCTTCTCACCTTCCAACTCCTCGATCGTCCTCCTCGCCGCCTCCAACCGCACCCGGTTGTTCTTGCTCACGAGCATGTTGGTGATGAACTTCTCCATGCGGTGGTGCAACGGGATCAGCAGCCCGGCGATGGCCGCCATGGCCAAGAGCATGAGGATCGGCGAATGGTTGGTGATGCGATCGAGGAACGGGTGCAGCAACAGGTTGATGAACTCGAAAAAGAGCAGCAGCGCGATGAGCGAGAGGTTTTTGATGGCCTTCGCACCTACCACCGCTGTACGGCTGAAGATGAGCAGGAAGATCCCCAGCGTGATCACGATGAGCGCGATGATGCCGAACTGGATGTTGCGGGAGCGGGCTTCGGCCTCTTCAGCCTTCAGCTTCGCATCCTCAATGTCTTTGATCTGCTGAGCGAACAGTTGGCTCTTCAGTTGGCTGCGGTTCTGTGTCGCGGTCACGCTATCGCGATAAGCGATGCAGCGCTTCGCGTATACGAACGCGCTATCGGCCATGCCGTTCGCGTAGTACGCATCGGCCAAGGCATCAGCGGCTTTCTCGAGAATACCCGGCGATTGGACCCCTTCGGCGACATTGAAGCACATCTGCGCCATGGCCAGACTTTCCGAAGCACGGCCCTGCTCCACAAGCATTGAAGCATATCCTGATCCGTATTGGATGAGCGGCAAGGGAAGGTCGAACGAATCGGCCGCCGCGATAGCGCGCTTGAAATGCAATTCGGCCAAGTCCTGTTCATGGCGAGCCGCATACACGGTTGCCAACGCGCCATTCGAATAAGCGTACCCCCACGGATCCTGAGCAGGCGATCTGATCATGTCCACCTTCTGAACATAAAAGAGGGCGGAATCCAGATCACCCTTGTCCAAGTAGCACCTGGCGAGCATACTCATTCCTCGCGAACGGATACCGGGGGGCATACCATATGCCAAAGCCTTCCGCAAGTAGCCCATTGCGCCAACATTATCCCCGACCCGCTGGTACAGCACGGCGATCTCCTTGCAGACCGCACCCATCCAGATACTGTCGCCAACGCTTGTGTAGCGATCGAGCGCAATGTTGTAATGCTTCAATGCTGCGTTCACATCATTGACGATCGCGAAAGCGGTCCCGATCGCGAGATGCGCCCTAGCGATCAGCGTATCGTTCTTGGTCGGTTCCGCGATCTCAAGGGTGCGGATCGATGTTGACATGCATTCCTCCTGGCGGTCGAGGTACAGGTACTTCATCACAAGCCGGGAGAGGAGCGCGACCTTCATGCGGGGGTCGTTCGCGGCCTTTTCGCGGACGATCAAGGTGTCCACTGGAAAGCCACTGGTCCGCGCGCTGAGCGTATCGAACGGCTGGGAGTAAAGCTGTCCGATACCGGCCAGCGCAATGACCAAGGCCAGCGCGCGGCAACTGAAGACCATGGTGATGGTTCGTTGGTGAAGCATGCGTAGATCCATGGTCATCAACCAGCGTTCGTGTCAGTCGGCCTTGCTTCAAGCTCCTCGATCGTCCTCCTCGCAGCTTCCAACCGCACCCGGTTGTTCTTGCTCACGAGCATGTTGGTGATCAGCTTTTCCATGCGGTGGTGCAGCGGGATCAGCAGCCCGGCGATGGCTGCCATGCACAATAGCATCAGGATCGGCGAATGGTTGGTGATGCGATCCAGGAATGGATGCAAGAGCAGGTTGATGAACTCGAAGAACAACAGCAGCGCAATGAGCGAGAGGTTCTTGATGGCCTTCGCTCCCACCACCGAGGTGCGGCTGAAGATGAGCAGGAAGATGCCAAGGGTGATGACGATCAACGCGATGATGCCGAACTGGATGTTGCGGGAGCGGGCGGCGAGCTGATGGTCGAGCTCCATCTCCTTCTTCATCTGCAACAGCGCGACCTGCTGGCGATTCCTTGTCACCTCAAGGGCAGCTTGGGCCGTCTCGGCGAGCCGGTAGTACTTCAAGGCGCTGTCCGCGTTCGTGGTGTCATAGATCTGCTTGTACAAGCCATACATCTCTACTACTTCAAATGGGTTCAACAAGTCCTTCCTATCCCTTATCAGGTTCGCATAGTGCAGGGCCGAATCGACGCGTCCATCGGTTAGTTGGAACTTGGACATGGTCATGTACAACCGCATGTACGCAATGGGATGTTCCATGGCACCGGGAACAGCCAACGCTTTCTTCAGGTATTCCCTTGCGATCACCCGATCTCCATACATGTCGTCATGGATCTGCGCCAGCATCCAGAGCCCAGCGGTCGGGAACCAGCGATTGGACTTCACTTCAAGGGTTCGTTCATAGCCGCGTTGGGCATAGTACAAAGCAGAGTCGCGCACACCCCTGTTCATGAAGAAGTAGGACAGATTGAGCAAGGCCGATGCTCCAGTGTAGGGATCACTGGCCCGCTCCGAGGCTGCCAGGCCCGCCCGCAGGTACCCTAAGCCTTTGGAGGAGTCCTCAATGCATGCGGCCAAGTCGATGTAGATGATGCCCAAGGCTTGTGCATGATCATGGTGTTGCGCCATGTCCAAGGCGGTGTAAGCCAGTTCAGTGCCCTGCAAGCTGTTGCCGCTAAAGAACAGCAAGTAGCCCAGTTCCGCAGTGGTCACGCTTTCCAGCACGTGGTCGCCCCGCTTCTTGCTCAAGTCCAGAATGGCCTTGGTATAGGTGATGCGCTGCTCTTGAGTGAGCGTGGGCACTTCGTAGATGATCTTGTTCATCACATCGATCCGTGCGCCATCGCCTTCGATCCTTCCCATCTCGATCATGAGACTGTCTGCCGTCGGGTTCTGGGCGGGGGAGATGGTCGCCCATGGACAGGTCATCCATGCTATGAAAAGGAGCCTCCTCGCAATCATGCGATGGTGGGAAGATGCCGGACCCAAAGCAAGGATCCGGATGAGGCGAACCTTCGCGCGATGGACAATAGGATCAACGGAGTTCATATGAGTGGTTCGCGCTGCGCGAGGTTTCTCGGTTTGAATTCGTTCAACTCGCGGCATGGTCATTCCTACTTCCTTCCAGTTCCTCGATCGTCCTCCGCGCCGCCTCCAACCTTACCCGGTTGTTCTTGCTCACGAGCATGTTGGTGATCAGCTTCTCCATGCGGTGGTGCAGCGGGATCAGCAGCCCGGCGATCGCGGCCATGCACAATAGCATCAGGATCGGCGAGTGGTTCGTGATACGATCCAGGAACGGATGCACGAGCAGGTTGATGAACTCGAAGAAGAGCAGCAGCGCGATGAGCGAGAGGTTCTTGATGGCCTTGGCGCCAACCACCGCCGTCCTGCTGAAGATGAGCAGGAAGATCCCCAGCGTAATGACGATAAGGGCGATGATGCCGAATTGGATGTTGCGGGAGCGTGCGGCCATTTCCTCGGCCTTCAGCTTCGCATCCTCCTGTTCCTTCAGCTCCTGCGCGAACGCCATGTTCTGGAGCTTGTTCAGGTTGGTGGCGTTGATCAGGCTGTCCGCATACAGTACGCGCAGCTCGAAGTAGTGGTAGGCGCTATCGGCCTCACCGCTGGCCTTGTAAGCTCGACGCAGCAGGTCGGAGGCGCCGACCTGGCCTTCGAGGTTGCCGCCGTCACTGCTCACGAGCAAGGCCCGATGGCCGTCGGCGATGGCAGCGGCCAGGTCGCCCGCCTCCAGTTCCATCTGCCCCCGCGCCACGAGCGATCCGTACAACGGGATCATCACATGGAAAGCATCCGCAACCTCGATGGCCCGCGCGAAATGCACTTCCGCCAATTGCCGTTCGCCCTTGGCCGCGTATGCTGCCCCCAGCATGTAGTAAGAGCGCGCGTAGCCATAGTTGTCCTCTTCCGGTCGGGGAACGACGTTGGAGCGTTGCGCCCAATACAGCGCGGAATCCGGCTGCCCCATCAGGCGGTAGCAATCGCTCAGATGGCAGCACGTGCGATTGATCTGGTAGTCCGAGGTGACGTTGGCGAGGGCGAGCTTCAGCCACCCCAGCGCGCGCGGTAGATCGCCCAAGGTCTTGTACACCGTGGCGATCTGCTTCTGTGCGGTCCCGATGAAGTTCGCGTTTCCGGAGCGTTGCGCGTAGTCCAAGCCTTGGTAGAAGTACTTCAGTTGCAAGGCCGCTTCCGCCGATCCGTTGAGGGCATCGCCCACGTGGTTGGAGGCCGTGGAGAGCAACGTGTCGATACCGAGCTGCTCGGCCAGGGCGAGCTCCTCCTTGGCGCTGACCCTGATCTCCTCCATCAACCCCAGATTGAAACAGGCCGCCCCATGGTTGGCGGTAATGAAGTAGCGCTCGATCAGCGGGCGCGACAGGTCGTGGCGGGTGTCGAGCGAATCGTAGCGGGCCTTGTAGGTGTACTGCTGAGCGGCGGTTGTCGTGAACGCCAACAACAGAACAAGCAAATGGAGACGTTGGAGGATGGAAGGCATAGAAGCAGGCAATAGGGCCGCAGTCCGGTAAAGATGCGCGAAGTGGCCCAGCCAGGAACTCGCAGGAATATAAGGCGCTCGAAAGTCAACACAGGCAGCGCCGGAAACGCCTCCCCTGTCCTGTCCACGTACCTTCACCTTTAACCCGGACCCCATGCGTACACTTCTCTTCGCTTCTGCACTTCTCCCGCTCTCGCTCATCGCCCAAACCACCTTCGCACCCATTGGCGCGAAGTGGTCCTATGAACAACACTTCGCATGGGGGCCCGATTCTAACCTATACACGCTCACCTGTATCGGGGACACGACCATTCTAGGACACACCTGTTCCGTGTTGGATGGATCCACAACCGACTGCTACTTCCCTTATAGCGGAGGCCAGGCGTACACCTATGTGAGCGGAGATAGCGTGTTCCTTTTCGATCAAGACCAGCAGAATTTCGACCTCCTTTACGCATTCAACACCGCCGTCGGCGACACTTGGGATATTCCTCGAAGCATCTGGAACCCGCTCGATACCATCCACGTAGAGGTCATGGGCACATCGAGCACGTCCATTGACGGATCCACGCTGCGGGTGCTTGACGTGGAGATCACCACGATCTATGAAGGCATCGGCGCAGTGTGGCCCATATCCGCCACGATAACAGAGCGCCTAGGCCACGCGATCTACCACTTCCTATGGGGCTACGAAGCCTGCGACATGGACATCCTAGGCCCATTGCGTTGTTACGAGGATCCCGACATCACCTGGCTGAACCCACAGCTCCCACAATGCGAGCTCGGCACAGGCTTCATGGAGTCGAACGGTCATGGCAACTGGTCGCTCCAACCCAATGCGATCGCACGGAACACATCGGCATCACTGCTGTGCGCCGAACCTGGACTCGATTGGGAGCTGCTCGATGCACAAGGACGCATCGTTTCATCGGGCAACGCGAGCGTTGGCTCAACGGCGATCACCATCGCGCGGCCGGGCGGCTACATGCTGGTGCTATCTCGCGATGGGTCGGTCGTGGGTCGCGAGCGGATCACCGTCTATTAGCCCTACCGGATCGGAACCGCAACACGCATCGCCTCGGAACCGCTCGCGTGGTAGAGACGCACGGTGTAGATACCTGGCTGCGCGGGTGCAGCAAGCACGTTCAGCGAACCCGACACCAGCGAACCTTGCGTGACGACCTGTCCGTTCGCGGCGATGATCTCGTAGCGCGGCATCGCGAACGGCGCTGCGCTTAGATCCATGTTCAAGCCTTGCTGGTTCACATAGACATGTGCGCCTGCGTTCGATAGCTGCTGGATGTCCGTGGACATTTCCACCACAATCACGGAATCCACCGGCGCGTAGTAGGGTGATGGTGTGTTCACACGAATGCGGTAGCCGGTGCCTGGCACGGTGCCCGCAGGAATGGTGCATGCGATGCTGCCACTGGACGAAGTGCTGTTGAGCGTACCGATCGCCACAGCATTGGTGAAGTCACCGTTCACATCCGATAGTTCCGCGGTGAAATCCACAGCGCCCACAGGTTCGCCGCCTGTGGTATAGGCCACGTTGAGATCGAACCCATCGATCGCAGTGACATAGGCGATCGCGGCATCGGGCGTCGCGTAGACGTTGTAGATCAGGCCGAGATCATCGAACCAGGCCTCGGTACCCACCTGGCTGTTGGTGCTATCTCCCGTCGTCATGATCATGAGCAGGTACTCCGGCACGCGGTTGTCGATGTAGTAGAACGGCACGGAAATGCGCTCCCAAGTGGCCACCGTGGCGCTGGGCGATTCCCAATCCGCGCCGCCGACCCAGTTGGGCTCGGTGCCAAAGCCGGGGAGTTTGCCATCGTCCACATGCAGCAGCACGCCGATCACCGCCTTGTCACCCGGGAGAGGTGCGTACTTGTACCAGCCGATCAAACTATCCGGCCGCGAGGCGCACGGGGTGTTCCAATCGCTGTTGGTGCTATCGGTGAACACATAGCTGTTCTCGATCTGCAGTTCGGCATGCACCCGCCCATTGGTGAGCAAGCCCGTCGCCGCGCCAAGGATGGAGGACACGGTGCGCAGGTTCGCCGACCACGATCCGCTGTGCGCGTCGGCGCTCTGCCATACCATCTGCGGGGCGAGGTTGTTGATGAGGGTGCCGCCATCACTGGTCTTCACCGAACTCCATTGCTCCGGCTCTTCAGTGGCCGTGCCCACGCTCTGCCAGGTCTCGAAGCCAGGGTTGTCCAATTGCGGTTGGGCGCTGGCGATGGTAGCGAAGGCGAACAAAGGAAGCAGGGTAGCGTGGCGCATGGATGTCGTTTGAGGCGGCGAACTTACCACATCACGCCGCTGGTGACGTTTACCTTCGGCGGCTTTCCGAAGCCGCATGCCGCCGACCGATCCGCAACAAATCGACCTCCGCTTCCTCGAGGGCCCGCGCCCACGCTGGAAGGAGTTCCTTAGCGTGGTGAGCATCGCCCGGGAGTTCATCTACGGTTTTCGCAAACTGCACTTCGTAGGGCCTTGCGTCACGTTCTTCGGCAGCGCGCGCTTCAAAGAGGACCATCCCTACTATGCGGTGACCCGCGAACTGGCGCGGCGCATCGGGCGGGTGGGGTTCACCATCATGACTGGTGGTGGGCCGGGATTGATGGAGGCCGCCAACCGCGGCGCACGGGATGTGGGTGCGAAGAGCATCGGATGCAACATCGTGCTGCCCCACGAACAGGAGGCGAACCCCTACCTCGACCTGAGCCTCACCTTCGAACGCTTCTTCGTGCGCAAGGTGCTGCTGCTGAAGTACAGCATGACCTTCGTGGTTATGCCCGGTGGTGCGGGCACCTTGGATGAGCTCTTCGAAACGATCACGCTGATCCAGACGGGAAAGGTCAAGGACTTCCCCATCCTGCTCTATGGCAGGGAATACTGGGCACCGATGTTGGAGCAGATCGACCACATGGTCGCTGCGGGCACCCTGGGCCAGAAGGAACTGGAATTCGTGTTCGTGGCCGATAGTGTGGAGGAGGCGACCACGCTGTTGCAGGACCGGCTGGTGGTGATGTGGCAGGCGGCGAAACGGCGGGGGGACCGGCCGAAATGGTGGTTCCTGGAGCCACCAGCCCCACCTGAGAAAAAGACGACCACGCCTACCGGCTGAAGAAGCCGAGCACCGAGAGTATCACGATCGCATAGCGTACCGCCTTACCCACGAACATCAGCAAGGAGACCGGGACCCACGGCACGCGGAAAACACCGAGCGCCACCGCGATCGGATCACCGATCACCGGCAACCAGGTGAGCAACGCCGACCAAGGTCCCCATCGCCGCACACGTTCGGCGATGCGCTCGACCCTTTCCTGCGGCGTGCCGGACCATTTCGCGATCCGCTCCCAGTCGGCCAGGCGACCCAAGCCGTAGCTGCTCATGCCACCCAACCAATTGCCGGCGCTCGCACATACCCATAGCGCCATGGGCGACCACGGACCGAACAACATGGCGAGCAGTACGGCTTCCGAACTGAACGGCAGCACGGTCGCCGCCAGGAACGAGGCCAGGAACAAACCCAACAACCCGAGATCCTGCCATCCTTCGCCCAGTTCCATGGTGACACTTGTTCACGAAATGCGATCCGCTGTCAGCACTGCATGTGAAAAAGCAAAAGACCCCGGCAGAGCGGGGTCCATGCTTGTGGGTGTGGATCCGCTCAGGCCTTGCCCATGATCTTGAACATGCCCGTGCCGCAAGTGGGGCATGTGCCCTTCATCGCTTTGCGGCCATTGGCCATGATGTTCTCTTTGGGATCCTTCATGTCGCGCTTCGCTTTGCACTTCACGCAATAGGCTTCAACTGCTGCTGCCATGGGTCGTATCGGTTGGTTGGACGGGCAAGGTAGCAACCCGATCCAAGTATTGCTTCTACAGATCTTCAACAAGGCCCGCTCACGGTTGCCGAGAAGGCCGGTTTACCTTCGTCACCAGTTCCAAACGCATGTCAATGAAACAGTTCGCTGCTCTCCTTTTCGCACCGCTTGTCGCGATCCCATGTGCCGGCCAGGTCCTTGTCGACAGCATTCCCTATCCCGGTCAGGGCACAGGCGTCTGGGGTATCCACGTTACCGCCGACACCATCTTCCTAGGCAGCGACTTCACCGGGAACATCCGCTTCAGCGACCACAACGGAACGATCTTGAGCGAACTGGTGACCGGCCTTGATTTCAACCATGGTCTGATCCGCAAGCCCGGCTCTTTCCTCATCGCAGAGGACTTCACCACCAACGGCGCACATCTGTACGAGGTCGACAATGCGGGAAATACGATCAACACATGGACCTTCCCGGACGTGATCGGCGGGCCCTCTTCCGGCATCGGCGACCTCTGCGCGGATGGCAGCGCCGTATGGTACACCATGTACTACCCGGACTTCCCCAACGATCCCTATGCCTATGCCTACAAATGGGTCCCAGGCGATGCGACCGCCATCGACACGGTGCCAATGCATGGCGAGCAGCCCTACGGTATCGCGCTTAAAGGAGACACGCTCTTCTATGTCACTGACAATCTGAACGGCGATCAGGAGCGGATCTACGCCTACAACCTCACCACCGAGCAGGACCTGGGCTGGATCGAACTCCCCGACACCCCGATCGACAATGACCAGCGGCCGCAAGGCATGGTCTACGACGGCGAATTCCTCTACCTCGTCGCCAACCGCCAGGGGAACAATATCAACGCGTACCAGACGGTATACATCTATGCCTTCGATGCCAGCACGGCGATCTTCGAGACCGAAGCGCTGGAGGCCCTCTCCGCCTACCCGCTACCGGCGAACGCTACGGTCGTCGTGCGCAACGCGCTGAACGAGAACATCGGCGCCGAGTTGCTCGATGCTTCAGGACGCGTGTTGCGGCCGCTCTCCCTGGCACCCGGCTCGAACCTCGTGGACATTTCCGATCTCTCCGCAGGCACCTACCTCCTGCGCGCGGAAGGTGTTCTTCCCGCACGCTTGCTGGTACATTGATCGCGAGCCACGAATGTTGGTCGTGCTCCGTTCCGCGCTCCTTCTGTTCGCCACGGCGCACGCGCTGTTCGCCCTGGGCCAACACCTGCCTGACCCGGACAGTATCCTCATCGGGGACAGGCCACGGCCGAAGGTGCTCCTCGTAGGCACCTTCCACTTCGAATACTATGATCTGGACGCGCATGTGACGGACAAGGACAAGCGCGTGAACGTCAAGGATCCCGCCCGCCAGAAGGAAATGGAGGAATTGGTGGACTACATCGCGCGATTCAAGCCGACCGCCATCGCCGTTGAATCAGCGCCCAACACCGGCTACCTCATGGAACGGTATCGGACTTACCAAAGGACCGACACGCTCGCACGCGCCGACGAGATGGACCAGATCGGCTTCCGGGTGATGGAACGCTTTGGCCTGGACACTATCTACGGCGTGGACGCACCGACGTTGGTGGGCGACCTATACGATGGACCGGACTCCCTCTTGTGGCGTCCGATCCTCGACAGCATCTATACCGATTGGGACTTCACCAGCGATGATCCGGTGAGTAAGCGTTACAAGTCGTTCTACACCTTCTCCGACGACTACCACACGGACCACACCCTGCTCGAGTCCTTCAAGTACCACAATGCCGAAAAGATGCAGGACCGCGACTATGGCGCCTATCTCGCTGGCGACTTCACGCTGGGCAAATACCGCGGTGCGGATGGGTTGGCCATGCACTGGTACAGCCGCAACCTGCGCATCTTCCGCAACGTCCAGGAGCTACCACTGGCACCGGCCGACCGCCTGCTCGTGCTCTTCGGCGCTGGGCACATGGGCGTTCTACGGCACCTGTTCGACTGTACGGTGGAGTTCGAACTAGTGAAGTTCGGGGAGTTGTGATCAAGTGGTGCCCTGCCGTTGCTTGTACTCCGCGTTCAATACGGCGTGCCTGTCCCAGAAGGCGGGCGCGGTTCGTCCGTTCAAATGCTCCACAAGGGTATCCAGGTGCGCGTGCCAACCGCCGCTCACACCAAGCAGGTCGTTCTGGTCGGGCAGGCGGTGGTGTGTGAGCACCAGCAGCACATCGTTGCCCTTCACGCTCAGTTCGAAGACCACCTCTGAAAGCGCGTCTTCGCGAGCGCCCCAAGTATAGCCCAGGACATGCGGCGGTTCGCAGCGGGTGATCCTCGCCTTCATGCGATGGCCGTTCTTGTACTTCTCCGGGGGATCATCCGGCTTGGTCGTATCCATATTGGTGTGTAGCCAGAAGAGCTCCACTTCGCCGCCGGTGTGCAGGGCCATGGGGCCACTGGCGAGCCACTTGGCGCGTTTTTCCGATTCGGTGAGGTAGGCCCATACGCGTTCGATGGGGCCGGGTAACAAGCGCTCGAAGCGGATCGTGTTCGGCGCGATGATGGTTCCGTACTTGTCCATGTTGTGGTGGTGTTGGTCCGTTGTATTCAGCGGTTGGCTGCGTCCTCGTCGCGCAGCAGTTGCTCCAAAGCATCGAGGCGTGAAGCCCAGAACGTGCGCGTCTCCGCGATCCATTTCGCTGCTGCATCCAGCGGCTCGGGCCGGTAGCTGAGGTAGTGGTCGCGCCCCACTTTACGGCGCTTCACAAGCTTGGCTCGCTCCAGCACGAGGATATGCTTGCTCACCGCATTGAGCGACATGTTGAAGGGTTGCGCCACATCCGTCACGCGCGCTTCACCGGAAGACAAGCGTTGCAGGATCGCGCGACGCGTGGGATCGGCCAGTGCCGTGAGCGTGCGATCGAGGGTCTGTGGAGTGGGCATCGGGGACGAATATATTCAACCTGTTGGTTGAATGTAAAGAACTGCCGCAAAAGGCAGGTTTCGGATGAACAAAGTCCGTTAGGGGAAGCAGTGCGGAAGTACGCTTGGCACCATCCGATCTGGCAGCGATGCACCGAGATCGCGGCGCTGCGGTAGTCAAGGATCCCGTGGGACCATCACGCTTGGACGACCGGCGCCTTCCTTGCCTTGGCCCTTCTCCTTATCCTCACGATCAGCCTGACGAAGAACCACAGGACAAACGCTGCAAGAAAACCCATGACCATCCGCACGGTACCGGAGAGGAATCCTCACCCAATTGGCGAACAGCGATCAGCCACTGACCATCGCGGCGGACCCAGACATCCGTGACCTGCACATCCGAACTGATCGGTATCCCAATGCCGGTCGTCACCTTGAAGTCGAGCGCTGAACTGACTACAGCGACCTCGCCAAAGGAGCGGACCTTGACGTTGTGGAATTTGAATCCCTCCCACTTCAAATTCACGGCGTTGCCGATCCATTCCGCACGCGAAGTGAACGCGGTATCACCAGGCACCTCAAGCAAGAACTCATCCGCGACAAGAAGTTCCAATGCAGCCCGGTCTTGCCGTTCCACCGCACGCATCAACTCGTTCGAGCGATCGATCAGCTCCCTTTCAATGGAAGCAACGGACTGCGCGACCGAAACCAACTGGGCAGCGCAATAGGCTGTCGTGAGAAACAACTTGGTCATGTCCGTGTTCGACATGCGGACAAGGAATCAATACCCCCCACCCCCACCCTGCCCCTTCTCGATCGGGTGCCAGGTGGTCTTCACCTCCTGTGTGTCGAGGATGAAGTACGGGCTCTGGCCTTCCTCCTTGTGCCAGTCGGAGATCTTGGGATAGACCACGCGCTTGAGGTTGCAGGTGGCTTCCTGCTCGAGCATGGTGCGCTCCTCCTTGGTGGCGCTGTCCACGACGATGGCGTTGATATCCATGTGGGTCACGAGCGGCTTAAGGAGTTCGCTACGGTAGCCGGTAAGCAGGTTCACCACGCCACCGGGGAGATCGCTGGTGGCGAGCACCTCGGTGAAGGTCACGGCGGGCAGCGGCATGCTTTCGCTGGCCACCACGATGCACGTGTTGCCGCCCGCGATCACAGGTGCGATCATGCTGACCAGTCCGAGTAGCGCACTGCCTTCGGGCGCCATCACGCCCACCACGCCTGTGGGTTCGTACACGCTGAAGTTGAAGTGCGAACTGTTGGTGGGGTTCACGCTGCTGAAGACCGCTTGGTACTTGTCGCACCAACCCGCATAGTAGAGCCAGCGATCGATCGCCGCTGAGACGCGGGCCTCGGCGTGTTCACGTGTGCCGCCATGCAGCATGATCTCGTGTACGAATTGCGTACGACGTCCTTCCAACATCTCACCGATGCGGTAGAGGATCTGGCTGCGATTGAAGGCACTGCGACCGGCCCAACCATTCACGGCACCGCGCGCCGCGATCACCGCATCGCGCACATCCTTGCGGCTGCTGCGGCAGATGTTCGCGAGGGGTTTGCCATCTGCGCCCTTCGGCTGGTAGTAACGCCCGCTCTCAGTGCGCGGGAACTTGCCGTTGATGAAGATCTTGTAGGTCTTCATCACCGGAAGGCGTTCGCTCTTCTTCGATGTGCCGTTGGAGGCGTGGCCGTTGAGGTCGGCCTTTATGGTCGAGGACTTGGTGAGGGTCTTGCTCATGAGCCTGATGGCTTGCGTAGCCAAAGCTACGCCCTGCCTCCGCTCATAGCCTCAATGGATCGGCGGTGTGAACGACAAGCACCCACTTGTGCTACCGAAGCATCAAGCGGGCTTCGGGGCCATCACGATCTTGAAGTTGAACATGGGGTTCTGGAAGGCGCCATAGAGCCGCACCCAGATCGGAAGCAGCTGCTCCGTGCCGCGCGCGTTGGTGATGTCGCCCAGGTCGATCATCTCGTTGTCGGCCCAGCCGAAGGAGGAGAGCAGCTTGCGTACCTCGGCCTTCGCGCCGGCATCGTTGCCGCAAAGGAAGATGTGGTGCTCTTCCGGCAGGTTGCGCGGCGCCACCATCAGGAAGCTGGTGAGCGTGTTGAGGCCCTTCACCACGTTCAACTGCGGGAATGCGCGTTGCAATTGTTCGCCGAGCGAATCCGTATTGCAAACAGAAAGGCTGGGTGGGAAGCCCTTTGAGAAATCAAGCGGGTTGGAGATATCGAGCATCGTCTTGCCGTTGAGGTTCGCCTCGCCGGCCAGTTGCAGGGCCTCCATGGCGCCGAAGCCGCTGGTGGCGTTCACGAGCAATTGCCCGTGGGCCGCAGCCTCCGCGAAGGTGCCGAGCTTCACCTTGCCGTGTGCGCCCATCCACTCCTTCAGCGGTGGGCGACCGTAGCTGTCCTTGCCCTCGCGCGCCAGGCTCTGCTTCGCCTCGCGCGTGCCCAGCATCACTTCGTGGCCCAGGCTGTCCAGTTTCTCGGCGATGACCTGTCCGACCACCCCCGTTCCGAAAACTCCGATCTTCATGGTTGCACGTGTTGGTTTCGTTTCGCCAGCCGCTGCAAACATGGCGGGCCTGTATACTTTCCACAAGTACTGTCACGAACGATAGTGCATACCGCTGGCACCCGCTTCGGCGCGCAGGAAGGGATCCAGGCACGACACGAGTTTTCAACACCATGATCATCGACGGCGACGAGTACCGGATCCACATGAACGGCCGGGTGTACCACTGCGCGCTGGACGTCACCATGGAGATGGTGGGCGGCAAGTGGAAGACCATCGTGCTGTGGTACCTGCGCAAGGACAAGAAACGCTTCTCTGAGCTGCGCAGGCAGATCCCGGGCATCACCGAGAAGATGCTCTCGCTGCAATTGCGCCAACTGGAGAAGGACGGCTTCGTGAGCCGCACCATCTACCCCGAAGTGCCACCGCGTGTGGAGTACGCCCTCACACCGCACGGCAAGACACTGCTGCCTCTGCTGGAGGAGATAGCCAAGTGGGGCCGCATGATGGGCGAGAACTACGGCAGCATCGAGAAGATGGAGCGGCCGGTGAAGAAGAAGACGACACGGAAAGCCACTTCGATCGGCTTGTAAGCATCGTCTACCTTGGCACTACCATCCCCACCTCATGTCCCGACACGTCACCGGCATCGGCGGACTCTTCTTCCGCTCGGACGACCACAAGGCCCTCGCGCGCTGGTACAACCAGCACTTTGGCATCAACAACGAGGAGAACGGCTGGATCTGGCAACAGGATGCCGGTCCCACGGTGTTCTCACCGTTCAAGCGCGACACCGACTACTTCGGCAACGACAAGCAGCAGTTCATGCTGAACCTGCGCGTGCAGGACATCGATGGCCTGCTGAAGAAGCTCGAGGCCGACGGCGTGCGCATCGACCCCAAGCGCCAGGATGAGGACTACGGCCGCTTCGCGTGGGTGTATGATCCGGAAGGGAACAAGGTGGAGTTGTGGGAGCCGAAGTAGTTAGCCGGTCTGAGATGACCCAGATCAAGCAATACGACCTAGTGCGCATTGTACGGTTGCACAACGCACCCGAGTACTATGGCAGCCTCGAACACGATGAGCGTCTGCCAGCGATCGGCGACATAGGATGCGTCATTGAGATATTCGAGAAACCCGGAATACCGGATGGCTACATGGTGGAGTGTCCCAAGGCTGACACGGGAGAGAATATCTGGCAATGCATCTTCATGACTGACGAACTAGAACCTGTCGAGGACCTCACGAGGGTCACACCCTGATCGTTGAAGCACAGCTAACTATCAACGCCCCAATGAGAAAGATCCGGATGATGGAACACATCTCGCTGGACGGCGTGATCGAACACGACAACCCTTAATTTCGAAGCATGAAGGAGATCATCTTCATCGTTGACGAATCGCCTGAGGGCGGTTACGAGGCCCGCGCGCTCGACTATTCCATCTTCACGGATGGTGATGACTTGGAGCAACTGAAGGCGAACGTGAAGGATGCCGTGGCCACGCACTTCGATGCGGATGAGATGCCCAAGGTGATCCGCCTGCACATGGTGAAGGAGATCGTGATCGCTGCATGAGGATCCCGCGTGACCTTGCGGGCAAGGAACTGATCAAGGCGCTGGGCAAGCTGGGGTACTAAGTGACAAGACAGAGCGGAAGACACATCCGGTTGTCCACTTCCCGCAACGGCACGCATCATATCACCATTCCGTACCACCGGCCCATCAAGGTCGGCACGTTGGCAGGGATCTTGGGCGATGTCGCGGCGCATCACCAGATGACGCGAGAGGAGTTGCTGGTTCTGCTCTTCTAGACGCACTCTGGTCCGCTAGCACCCGCACACTTCCTCAGTATCTTCTCCATGGCCCTGCCCTTGGCCAGTTCATCGACCAGCTTGTCCAGGTAACGGACCTTTTGCGTGAGCGGGTCCTCGATGTCCTCCACGCGATAGCCGCTGGACCTGTCCCGCCCCACCAGGATGACGAGAGCGAGATGGTGAAACCGTGGACGATGAGGGCGCCTGCGCCAAAGCGCTCCGGCGTCGGCGCGCGGGGCATGGTGGGGTTGTTCGTCCAAGTTGGGGCTAACTTTGGGCTTCAAGCACACAAGCCATGAGCGCCATCGACCTCCGCGCTGAGATCGTTCAACTGCTGCAGAAGGAACGGAACGAGAACATCCTCGCCACCATCCGTTCTTTGCTGAAGCGGGATGAGAAGGGAGAGAACTTCGATATCACCGACGATGAGCTTGCGGAGTTGGAGGAGATCGACCGCAGACGCAAAGCTGGGTTGGATACGTACGTCAGCTTGGACGAGGCCATGCGTATGATCCGCGAAGGCCGGCGGGCATGAACTACAAGTTGATGATCCGTCCCGCGGCACAGGCCGAGGCGGCGGAGATCCACGACTGGTACGAAGCACGTAGCAAAGGCTTGGGTGGCCGTTTCGCGGATGCTTTAGAGGATTGTCTGCGAAGCATTCAACGCAACCCAGCAGGACTGCCGATCAGGAAGGGGAAGTTCAGGCATGACCTGGTGGCGCGTTTCCCGTACCGCGTGGTCTTCACGGTGGATGGCGATACCGTGTTCGTGTATCAGATCCGCCACACGAGCCGCCGACCTAGTAAGCGCTTCGGACCCTAGCCTCGCTTGGCCACTCTGGCGGCCGCGCAGGTAAACGCGAGCGAGATGGTGAAACCGTGGACGATGAGGCGGGGCATGGGAGGGCGTTCTATTAACGAGGATGGCCCCATCGACTGGGGTTGCGGCTGGAGTGGAATACGCTGTAGATGATGATCGTGTCCTTCACGACCCGGAACACGATGATGTAGGGAAAGCGCTTCAGGTTGACCTTCTTGAAAGGCCCACGCCATTTCGCGAGGCCTGTCGGGCGCTGACGGAGCACATCGAAGTACTCCTGTACCTCATCATGGAAGTCCTCTCCGAGGCCATCGCGTTGACCTTCGTACCAGAGGTAGGCTTCTATGAACTCCGCGCTGGCAACATCCCGGACTTCCAGCCGGTAGCTCATCCCTTCTTCGCCTTGCGCGCCATCTCGCGCACTTCCTCCCACGTGTAGCTCTTGCCCTCGCCGCGCTTGTAGGCGGCTTCCCGCTCCTTCACGATGTTGTAGTGCTCGTCGGTGAGGCCGCCCTCATCTTCCACGTTCTTCTCCGAACGGAACAGGTCGGCCACTTTCTTCAGCAGGCCTTCGTCGGTCGTGCGAAGCAGGCGCTCGATCAGTTGGAGTTTGAGGGACTCGGTGGACATGGACTTCGACTTGTGCGACTAAGTTAGGCTAGGGACGAGCGAGAGGGTGAAACCGTGGACGATGAGGCGGGGCAGGTAGGCTGATCGCTAATCACGGCTTCGCGACGACCAGC
Source organism: Flavobacteriales bacterium (assembly GCA_016703105.1). Taxonomy (GTDB): domain Bacteria; phylum Bacteroidota; class Bacteroidia; order Flavobacteriales_F; family PHOS-HE28; genus PHOS-HE28. The sequence continues at coordinate 29,854 of JADJCS010000018.1, read as the reverse complement.
CGCGCGGACCAACGCGAATCACCGGCGCTGACCGTTGCGACGTACATCCCATTCGCCAATCCTGGCGGTAGCACAAGCTTGGTATTCAACTGACCATTGGCTGGCAGGAGTTGCGCACTAACTCGCCTGCCGGACATGTCGTGCAGTTCCGCTTCAACGTTCTGGGTCGTTGTGGACAAGCCTCCCAAGCTGATCCATAGATCCTCGCCCGTGGTGGGGTTGGGACCGAGGTTAAGTTCACTGTCCGAGATCGTGATGCCGTAGTGGGCATCCGGATAAGCTTTGGCGTAAATACCACCGCTAGCATAGGCTACGATCGCTCTTCCATCCTCATCTACCTGGAGCCAGTGTTTTGAATCAGATGTGACGGCTGCGGAAAAGCTCGGCGAACCCACAACTTCCCATGAACTGCCTGACCATCGCTGCACGGTTACACCATTGTCCACGTACCCTAACAAAGGGCTTCCTGCGGCATCCGTGGTAAGGCAGAGGTTTGACGACCCGGTCGAAGCGAAGCCCTCCACTCCCAGCAACTCCCACGCGGTACCGTTCCAGCGCCGAACCGTTACTCCTGCATTAAGAGAATAGCTCACATATGCCAATATCGGAGCATCCATATTGTCCAACGTTAGACCAATCGAATTTGCCGATGTGCTATAGGCTGGTGCTCCACCAAGTTCCTGCCATGACGATCCATTCCAGCGGTGAACATGCGCACCGTGCTGAGAACCGTAGCGATGCGCAACGATCGGGTTCCCTGAGACATCCAATACCAACGTTTGGTTCTCCGCCGCATCTGTGGTAAAACCTGCTGGCCCCACCAGTTCCCACGTGCTACCGTTCCAGCGCTGAACCGTGGTCTTGTACCCGTTGGCTCTGTCCCGATATGCAACCGTAGGATCCCCATCCAGATCGACAGCCAAGTCGAGGTCATAGGCTTGCATAGGTGAGAACTGCGCCGGGCCGATAGGGTCCCATGCTGTCCCGTTCCATCGACGAACCGTCGCCTTGCCATAGGGTCCATCTTGATGCGCGATAAGAAGTCTTCCAGAAGGATCGATGGTCAAACACGAGCTCCCGCCGCCTTGGGCAAAACCGACGGGTCCGATGCGCTGCCATGAGGTTCCGTTCCAACGCTGCACAGTGAGTTTGTTGGAGTGCGCCGCGTCACTGTATGCCACCACCGGTTTGGCCGAGGGGTCTAATACGAGCCCCACTTTTTTCGCTTCCGCTATTGTCCCTTCAACAGAGAAGCCCAGTTCCCCAAGAACTACCCATGTCCCTCCGCTCCATTGCTGGACGGTAGTTCTGCGGCCATATGAGAGGTTGGTGAAGCCGACCAAGGGATCACCTGAAGGACTTATCGCCAATCCCACACTGGCAGACCCTTCCGAACCATCGCCGGCTCCATACTGCTGCCAATCGGATCCGCTCCACTTCTGGACTTTGACGCGGTATGCACCCGAACTATCATCGAGATATGCAACAATTGGTTCCTCAGCAGGACCAAAGGCAATGCGGAGGTTACTCGCCCAATGTTCTGAAAATGCCCGCGCGCCCACAAAGGCCCAAGACATCCCATCCCATCTTTGAACAGTAGCGTGATTGAAATGGGTCAACCCGATCTCTTTATAGATCACCACAGGGTTACCGTTCGCATCCACTGCCACGTCCTGATGGTTGGCGCTGTCTGGTGAAAATCCAGCAACACCAACTACATTCCAATCAATGCCGTTCCAGCGCTGCACGGTGGTCCGCTTTCCATTGGCGTTGTCACGATAAGCCACGACCGGATCACCGGCAGCATCCATCGCCAGATCCAGATAGTCCACATCGTCCATGGAGAACCCGGAAGAACCAATGGGCTCCCAATCCACTCCGGTCCAATGCCACACCGAAGCACGATAACCCTGCGTGTCATCTCTGAACGCAACAACAGGCCGACCTTCAGCATTGATCTCGAGACCACTTGGTGAGGCATTTCCAAGTGTGAATCCCGGAGCGCCCACCAACTGCCAAAACCCTCCGGTCCAATGGCGAACAGAGATCCTGTAGTCGTCATCCGGATCCTGGTAAGCGACGAAAAGCCCTCCCGAGTTATCGATCGCCAAGCACGGATCACTGTATGAGTTCGCGAAACCGACGGGACCAACGGTATACCACTGTGAACCTGACCAGCGGCGGACGGTTATCCCAAGATCGGGGTAAGTACCCCTGACTGCGATCACCGGCTTTCCGGTCGGATCCAAAGCGAACCCGTCATCCCCAAGATCCGCATCGCACGGCCAATTGTTGTCATCAGGCCCCAAGGGTTCCCATTGCTGGGGGTACACCTTATCACCCGAACAGAGCATGGCTGCCAACGCAAGGGTGAAAAGACTGCTTCTGGCCATGGCGTGAATCCCTCCAAAACGAAGATGCCTATTGCCTGCTATACGTTGGATCCGTGATGAAATTAGGACTTCTTACGGTTCAGATCTCTGCTCACGCACTTTGCGTGAGGGATAGAAGCGGAAAGCCCGGAGCCGCTTCAGGCCGAGGACTTGTAGCGGATAGCCCGACGGCTCGCATTTGGAGCCGGCACGCCCTGCTAACTCAATTCAAATTCAAGTACGCGCTCAGCCCGTGCAAGCCCCCTTCCCGCCCATAGCCGCTTTCCTTGTAGCCGCCGAAGGGTGAGGTGGGATCGAACTTGTTGTAGGTGTTGGCCCAGATGACGCCCGCGCGCAACTTGCTGGTGAGGTTGAAGATCTTGCTGCCCTTGTCCGTCCACACGCCGGCGCTGAGGCCGTAGGGCGTGTTGTTGGCTTTCTGGATCACCTCGTCCACGGTGCGGAAGGTCTGCACGGCGAGCACGGGGCCGAAGATCTCCTCCTGCGCGATGCGCGCGCTCTGCGCCACGTTGAGGAAGAGCGTGGGGCGGCACCAGAAGCCTTTGCTGGGCAGCTCGCACGCGGGCTGGTACATCTCCGCGCCGTCGGCCACGCCCACCTTGAGGTATTTGTTGATGGTGCCGAGCTGTTCCTTGCTGTTGATGGCGCCGATGTCGGTGTTCTTGTCGAGCGGATCGCCCACGACGAGCGAGCGCATGCGGTGCTTGAGCTTGCGGATCACTTCGTCGTGCACGCCTTCCTCCACGAAGAGGCGGCTGCCGGCGCAGCACACGTGGCCCTGGTTGAAGTAGATGCCGTTGATGATGCCTTCGACGGCCTGGTCGATGGTGGCGTCGGCGAAGATGATGTTGGCCGCCTTGCCGCCGAGCTCGAGCGTGGCCTTCTTGCCGGTGCCGGCGATGCTCTTCTGGATGAGCTTGCCCACGCCGGTGCTGCCGGTGAAGGCGATCTTGTCGATGCCCGGATGGTTGACGAGCGCCGCGCCCGTGGCACCCGCACCGGTGATGATGTTGACGACGCCATCGGGCAGTTCGGCTTCCTGGATGAGCTCGGCGAGCAGCAGCGATGTGAGCGGTGTGGTCTCGGCGGGCTTCAGCACCACGGTGTTGCCGCAGGCCAGCGCCGGCGCGATCTTCCACGCGGCCATGAGCAGCGGGAAGTTCCACGGGATGATCTGCCCGGCGACGCCGAGCGCGCTGGGTGTTTTTCCGGGGAAGGCGTAGCCGAGCTTGTCGGCCCAACCGGCGTAGTAGAAGAAGTGCGCGGCGGCGAGCGGCACGTCCACGTCGCGACTTTCACGGATGGCCTTTCCGCCGTCCATGCTTTCGACCACGGCGAACTGGCGGGCTTTCTCCTGCAGCAGGCGCGCGATGCGGTAGATGTACTTCGCGCGTTCGGCGGCGGGCATCTTGCTCCACACGTTGTCGTAGGCCTTGCGCGCGGCTTTCACGGCGGCGTCCACGTCGGCGGCGTTGGCCTCGGCGATGCGCGCGATCTTCTGCTCGTTGGCGGGGTTGATGGTGTCGAAGTAGTTGCCGCTTTTCGGTGCCGTCCACTTGCCGCCGATGAAGAGCTCGTATTGAGGCTTCAGGGTGAAGTGGTCCTTGGACTCGGGGGCGGGGGCGAGGGGCCAGGAGATGGTCTTCTTTGCCATGGTGAGCGAAGATAGCGGAGGCTAAAACGCCCGCCGCGCCCTCGACCAGCAGTTGTCTGCAGGTGAGAGCGCGGCGTTGCGCACGTATGATGGCCGCTGAATTCGGCCGCGGTCAGTTGAAGAATCGACCGATCGCGCTCTTGGCGAGATCGGCAATGCCGCTGCCCTGGCCCAGATCGCCTAAAAGCCCCTGCAATGCGCCGGCGTTGCCCCCCACGTGCTTGGTCACCAGGTCGGTGATCATGGGCAGCAGGGTGTTCTTCACCCCACCGGCCTGCTCGGCGCTGAGCCCAGCCTGTGTGGTGAGGTTGCCCTGCATGGCACTACCGATCTTTTCCAGCAAGCTGTTCGATCCGGCCGTGTTGGTGGCGCTGCTGAACAAGTTGGTGAGCGTGGCCATATCGAAGCCGCCACCGCTGCTCAAGGTACTCTGCAACCCGGAGGCCGCCGCGTTGATGCTCGCCTTCGCCTGGTCCGGGCTGAGGCCGTGTTCCTTCATGAGCTTGGGGAGCGCTTGCTCCGTCAGCGAACTGAGAATGTTGTCGAACATGCTGGTCTGTTTGGGTTTTGGTTTGGATCATGGTGAACCATCGGGAGGCCGCCGAGGGCCGCGATGTTTCTATTGCTCATTGATCGCCTTTGCGCAAAGAACATTCGTGCGATGGCGAACGACTGCAATGGTGGTCTTCTGGTCGTGAACTTTGTTGCGCACCGCCGTGATAGGCGCGATCCATCCGGCGTTCAGTGCCGGACGGATCGCGAATGATCAGAGCTTCAAGGTGAGTCCGACGCCCAAGGTCTGCTTGAACTGGGTTCCGGGACCTGGAGCTGGCACCTTTACACCATCCACCTCTTTCAGCTTGGGCACGTCGATGTCGTGATCGTAGATGAGCATGGTGCTGAGGGTGGCGGCGAACCAATCGTTAACCTTGAAGGTGAAGAGGTTCTCCCAGGTCACGTCAATGTTCTGGGGGTTGCGCAGGTAATTGCTGAATAGATCGCCGCGTGTGAGGAAGGTGATGTTCTTGGCGAGTTCCTTCTTGTACTGGGCGCGGATATAGCCACCCAGTTCCAATTCCGTGGTACTACCGTTCTTCACACCATACACACGCAGGTCCGGATCGGTACTGCCGCCGAATAGTGTTTTGTCGTTCACCATGGTCATCTTCATGGTGGCAGGCGACATGAATACCGAGAAGTCATCGCTCGGCCGGTAGTCGAAGCCCACCCCAACGATCAGGTAGGCCGGAGCGAAGAGGTTGGAGATACGATTGCCCGTGGCATCGAACCCTTCGGTGAATTGCGTCTTGAACTGGGCCAGCGTGGCGAAGTACCAGGGCTTCTTCAGTTCATAGCCCCATTTGCTGTTGAGCTCGATGCGGTCGTCGGTCTTGATGGGCGTGCCGTCACTGTAGCTCTCGCCTTGCGCCGATTGAAGTTGGCCACCGAAAGCGAGCGCGAGTGAATTGTCCCAGACGTACCTGCCTTTGTGCCGGTTGGCAAAGCCGTTGAACTGAGCGATGCCGCCTAAGCTGTTGAAGCCGCCCGCGGCCCAATTGGTGAGGCTCACTTGGGTGAGATTCACTTGGAACGAGCCGCCTGTTGTCCAGAGCTTTCCCGTGGTATCTGCTGGGGTACGAGCCTGCATGGCCGCAGCGGCGGCATCGCGCTGGGCTCGGTCGTCTTGGGCGAAGAGCGCCGCGTTGAAGAGCAACGCGCAAAGCAAAAGGGAGGGAAACCGTTCGATGGTCATTGATGTGTTCATGTTTGTTTGGTTGATCGAAGGGAGGCGCTCGTTAAGGGTCCTGTGCCTTTCAAAAGGCTTGGCACACCATGAACGAACCCGTTCCCTGTCGAACACGACTACTTCTTCAACGCGTCACGGATCTCCATGAGCAGCTTCTGGTCCTCCGTGGGGCCGGCGGGGGCTGGTGCCGGCTCGGCTTTCTTCATCTTGTCGAGCGCCTTTATGGCCATGAATATCACGAAGGCGATGATCACGAAGTCGACCACGGTTCCCAGAAAGCTGCCCAGCTTCACCCCCGGGCCTACTTCGATGGTCTTCCAATCGCCGCCGGGGATCAGCGGATTAACGCATGGCATGACGACATCGCCAACGAATGAGGACACGATCTTGCCGAAAGCACCGCCGATGATCACGGCAACAGCGAGGTCGACGATGTTGCCCTTCATTGCGAAGTTCTTGAATTCACTGAGCATTCCCATGAGAGTAAGGTTTTGTGTTTGGTTCCGTGTATGGACGATGAAGGTGCCTGTCGGTCACCTTTCACCGCGTTTCGATGGATTAGACGGGAACCAGGACCCGGGGTCACACTTCAACCCGCAGCTTCCTCGCCGAGCACCTCGATCCGCTCGGTGATCAACTGCTTGGTGGGCAATAGCACCAGCCGGTCCGCGGTGCGTATGGCGATGCTGATGCTGTCGATCTTTTCGATCACCCCTTCATCGGAACCGATGCGCACCCGCATGCCCACTTTGAAACGGTCCTTGCCGTAATAGCTGCTGAGGATGTTGGTGAGGATGTCACGCGCTGCGAAGCCGTATGCGATGCAGAAGGCGATGAGGATCCCACCGAGCACCACCACGATATTCGATGTGACCAGTGTGGTATCCACGCCGGCCATGTTCAGCGCGGCTATGGATGTGAAGAGCACGATGAGGCCGAAAACCACCGATCCGAGCACCCGCCCCCCGCTAAGGCCCACACTATCCATCATCGTACCTATGGCCTCCTTCACCAGTTCGGCACCCCATAAACCAGCCAGGAAAATGGCCAGGGCGGTGAAGAAGGTGGGCAAGTAGGCAAAGAGCGCGCTGATGGCGTTGGTAACGCCCGTGAGATGCATGGCGTCCGCGGCGGCAACGATGAATACCAGCAGCACGAAGACGTACACCAGACCCGCCAAAAGAGAAGATACTTTGGAGACACCGACCTTGCCGAGGACTTTCGAAAAGCCGCTCTTATCCACCAACCCGTCAAGGCCGGACCTGACCGCAGTGGTCTTCACGACCGCCCGCAAGCCCTTCGCGATCAACCAACCCAGCAGCAGGATGATCAGGCCGCTGATCACCCCTGGCAATCCGTTGATGATGCCGACGACGTACTGCTCGAACGCTTTGGCGAGGCTGGATTTCAGTAGTTCAAGATCCATGTTGTGCAGGGGGTTGAGGGCGTGGGTTATCGGCGCTGGTCTTTTGCACTTTGTCGAAGATCGCAGTGGAGAAGTTGGCCATGAAAAGCTGGAGGAAGCGCATGAGCAACAGCACGAATTTCACGCTGCTCACCACTTCTCCCCGCAGCGATGCGGGTGGCTCATCGGTGGCCCGGATGATCTTGAACGGATTCTCGCTCATGGCTCTCCAGGATAAAGTTGACGGTATTTGGCGATGGCGCGTTCACGCGCGCGCAGCAGGCGCATCTTCACGGCACTCTCTCCAACACCCAGGGCGGCCTGCATGTCCGCCACGGGCAGTTCATCCTCGTACTTCATGAGCAGGATGGCTCGGTCGGCGGGATCGATCTGGCTGAGCACCTGGTCCAATCGTTCGGCGCGCAACCCGAGCAGGGCGGCTTCACTTTCATCGTTCAGCGGCAGGCTCTCCGGCATGCGCTCGTCAATGTCCTGCTCCTGGTGGCGTTGGTTCTTTCGCAGCGCGTCCAGGCAATAGTTGTACGTGATGCTGTAGACCCAGGTGCCGAACTTGCTCTTGTGGTCGAACTTGCTGAGGTTGACGAACACTTTGAGGAAGATGTCGTGGGTAAGGTCCTTGGCCAGGTCGCGGTCACGTGCCATACCCACGCATTTCTGGAACACTTTGGTGGAATAGCGGTCGTACAGCACGGCAAAGCGTTCGGCATCCATCTCCTGTTGAAGCTGGGACACCAGTTCCTCGTCGGTCAGCGACCGGTCCGGATCGGCTCTACGCGTGAACGGCTTCAGCTTCTGTTCTTTTGATGGATAGAGGACCCGCACGTCACATCGATCACCGAACTTTTAACCGCTTTGTGAAAGTAATGGAGCACTCTACCATGGAGGAGGAGATGCAAAGACCGGATCAAATCTATCCGGCTGGCCGTTCGGCGGCGACTGGTGTTTGGACGGCTTACCGCTTCCTACCGTTCAAGTGTTCCTTGCTTTCGGGGACTGGGGCGAGGGGCCAGGAGATGGTCTTCTTTGCCATGCGTTTTCGTCCCGACTTGTCGGGGGTGAGCGAAGATAGCGGCGCACCTGGTGTAACTTGGCGGCACTATGACACGGCTCATCATCCATATCAACGACCCCAAGCAGGAGAAGGTGGTCGAAGAACTGCTCGAGGGTGTGAAGGGCATTGCGGTGGAGCGTGATCCGGCGAAACCAAAGAAGAAGGTGCGCGCGAAGGCGAACGTGAAGCGGAAGCACACCCCGGCCGAGAAACGCTTCATGGCCGAGCTCACGCAGGCCATGCAAGAGGTGAAAGACCATGTTTCTAGGAAGAAGAAGCTGGGGCTCGCAAGGGACCTGCTGAATGAGCTTTAGGATCCAGTACACGACCGTCTTCGCCAAAGCGCTGAAACGACTGGCGAAGAAGTATCCTTCCATGAGCAGCGACTATGCGGCACTGCTCGACGACCTCACGCATGATCCGATGGCAGGCACATACATCGGCAGGGGCTGCTACAAAGTGCGCATGTCGATCGGCTCGAAAGGAAAGGGCAAGTCCGGCGGCGCGCGGGTGATCACCTATGTGCGCGTGATCAACAAGGTGGTGGTGCTGTTGACGATGTACGACAAGAGCGAGAAGGAGAACATCACGGAGAAGGAACGCGACCACTTGATCGCGTTGGCGGAAGAGCTCTGAGCCGGATCAGCGCTTGGATCGAGCACCCTTGGCGTCATTCAGGCCCTCACTTGCTCGCCAACAACACTATCTGCCCTCGGTGATAGGCCAGGTGGCTCGTGCGGCTGAGCAAAACGTTCAACCGATTGCGGTGCGGCTCCTTGGGGAAGTCCGCTTCGGAGATGTTCGCATGGCGCGTGAACCACTCCTCCGCGGGAAGTCGCGTTATGTGCTGCATCAACGTGCCGCTCACCGATCTCCATTGTTCGCGGAGCTCCTGTAGCGAAGGCAGCTCGGCGATCGCCCGGTCCGCCGCATCGATGAAGAGCGGCGTGAGCTTTGGATGGAGCGCGGCCTGGAACCTTAGCAGCGGCATCATTTCGTCATTCACCGCCGTCAAGTGCCCCAGGAGATAGATGCCCCTGTTCCGCGATGGCGCGACCTCGCTCATCAATTGTTCATCGGAGAGCTTCTCCAGCAATTTGTTGGTGGCGCTCAGTTCCTTGTTCCAGGCGTCGATCACCATCTTCACAAAGAGCTCGTTCTGTGGTTCCATGCGGCTGTAGGTTGGCCCAAAGGAAGGGATGCGCTCCGATACGATGGGAGTTCACCATAGAAGACAGTGCCCTGCCCTACTGCTTCACGAAGCGCGCGGAGCGGCGGCCCACTGGGTTGGTCATCCGCACCGAGTAGCTGCCCGATGACAATGCGGAAACATCGATCCCGCCGTACACCAGCTTGGCGAGGTCCATGACCACACGACCCGTCGCGTCGAGGACCAACACCTGCTCCCCCTCCAAAGCGCCACCGGCAATGAAGAGTTGATCCGTACACGGGTTGGGGTAAAGCACCATATCCGATGTCAAGGTGCTCGCCGCCACGGCAACGACCTTGCTCCATTCGTGCCCTCCATCGTGGTCCACTTGCTTCAGTTTGTAGTAGATGGTGCCGCCGGTCGCGTTGTCGTCGAGCAGCTGATAGCTGATCAGGCTTTGACTTTCACCGGCACCATCCACCCAGCCGATCCCGCGGAAGTCATCCTCACCTTCGATCATCCGCCATACTTCGAACCCCGCGTTGTTGTGCTCGGTGGCGGTGGTCCATCTCAGTTCCACCGCACGCTCATTGATCCGCTCGCCGGTGAAGGCGATCAGTTCCACGGGCAGCACTTGTCCCTGACCGGTCACGTACAGCTCGCCATCGCTGCCGATGCTCGGAGTTATATAGTTCGTGCCCCCGGTGGCGCTGACACGCGTTTCGGTACCGCTCGTAACGGGGTACATGCCGGTCCATTGCTGCCCAGCGGGGTTATCGGTCTCGAGGCAGTTCTCGTTGAGCCCCTCGTAATGCGCCACGCCCGCATCTCCGAGCCCGGTCACGAGCGGGTCAGCAGCCGCATATGGCGTGAATTCACTTCCGCTGAAGAAGAGTCGGATGCTCGCGCTCGATGTGATCGCGTTCTGCGTGACGAGGTGCCAGTTGCGATCGAGGTAGTGCTGCCCCATGTCGCTGGTGCGCACCGGGCCATTGTTCAGGAACACGTTCAGTTGTACCGTGCCGAGGTTCTGGCCGTTGTCGTTGAAGCGCGCCACCACCTTACGATCCTTATAGACCCATTGGTCCGTGCCGCTACCTGTGCTCGTGATCGCATCGGCCGCGCCGCAAGTGTTGAAGGCATCGGCCCAGAGCTGAGGTGCGAACTCATCGGCGCCGATGTCGGGCGTGGTAGCGTGGCGCGGATCACCATCGATATCGGTAGTGATGAAGGCGATCGGTGTTCCCGCCATATCAAGCTCCATCGCGTAGGCGTGCAGATCGTTCGTGGTGTTGAAGTAGAGCGGGTCAACCACCACCGACGAAGCGAACCTGCCCGATCCCGACTGCAAGGATGCCAGGGTGTTCTGCGCGCTTACCCAGTATGCCAGCGCACCGGCATTGGAACGCTTCAGCGCACAATGGCTCGCGAACGTGATGCTCGTTGTCGCCGTCTGCCGATAGACCGTGTAGTTGCCACTGCGAATGACGTTGTTCCGGAAGGAGGTGATGCTGTTCGTCCCAAAGCCGAAGTGGACCCCGTACACGGCCGACTGGATGTTGTTGTGGTCGAACCATACATTGGTGGAACCACTCGAGATCACCGCCCCCGAACCTGCGGTGCTGATCAAGGTATTGTTGAGCACATGCGGTTGGCTCCCGCCGTTGCCCGCAGAGCTCAAGACCAGTGCGTTCCCATCCACGCGGATCCGGTTGTTGTACACCGTGAAACTGTTCGTGCAGCCGAAGACCTCCAATCCGCGCGCACCAAGGAGCGAACCCTGGATCTCGTTGTTGCGGAATGTCGGGGCGTGCCAGGTGATGGAAAGCCGTGCCCCGGCATGGGCCTGGTCCACGAACACATTGTCCTCCACCAGCAGCTTCTCGCCCAAGCTGAAGTTGTTCCAATTGATGCCGTACCCACCGCGCTCGAACCGGCAATGATCGATACGGGTGCTGTCGTTGATGGCGTTCGTCGATGTGGTGATCAGCGAACCGTTCGTCGGGCTGGCGGAAGTAGTACCGCTCAGTCGGCAGTGGGTGATGCGGGTGAACTGGCTGCCCGGTGCATTGCTCACCGCCGCATAGTCCACCACGTTCGCATAGTTGTTCGAACCCGAACGCGCGATGGAAATGCGATCGAAGATGATGCGGTCCACACCGTTCAGTCGGATCGTGTAGTCGTTGGACGCCGTAGTGGATGATGGCCACGTGAGTTGAACGACCGTGCTATCCAGCGCCTGGCTCCGGAAGGTGATCGTGTTGGTCGCGGACGTGCCGACGATATCCGGTATCGTGATCTGCTCCGTGTACGTGCCGCTCTCCACCAGGAAGATCACCGGACCGGTGAGCGCGCATGAAGACATGGCGAGCACCGCATGAGTGAAGCTCACGTAGTCGGCAGCCACGGATGGCCCGATGATGTAGGTGCCGCTCATGCCCGTGCAGCCCTCGGGCCGTTCGTGCGCGCCGATGTCGGGCGTGCTTCCCACGGGCATCGGTCGCGCGGTGCCATCGCGATCCACTGGTGTGACAGCTGGCGAAGGCGCCAGTGAGATGGCCGGTGATCCCGCCTGCAGGTGCAGGTCCGTAGCGCTCACGAACAGCGGATCGGTGAAGAGCGAATTGGCATCCCGGCCAAATGCCTGCCACGCGCTCCAGGTGTAGTAGGTCGATGGCGCCTGCATGGCCATATCCGCTTGTGTGCAGTGATAGATGTTGCGGTCGATACTCGTGAACGTGGCCGACTGCAGCATCAGACATTCCTCAGCCATCGTCTGGTGGATGTTCCCTTCGGCCACCACGTTGGTGCAGAATTGCACGTGGAGCGTGTTCTTGTTGATGGTGCTTCGGAGGCTGTTGTGGCGGATCACCGCGTTGTTCGTGGTGAGCACGCTCAACACCGCTCCTGCCGTGGTGCCACCGGTCACCAGCACCATGTTGTTCTCGATCAGCGGCGGCGACCCCGGCATCGGTGTGTGCTGATCCACATAAATGCCCCAACTGCCGATGCTCCAGTCCACCGTGTTCCGGGAGATCAGCAGTTCATTGATGCAGTTGCGGACCGAGATGCCGTCGTTGTACGTCGCCGTATTCACGCCCGTGCTGCTTATGGTGTTTCGTTCCACGATCAAACCATCGGCGCGCAACACCAGGATGCCATCGTTCGTCACCCCCGTGATGGTGTTGTCGCGCACGATCATATCGGCACCATAGCTCACCCCTGAATTGTTCAACCGGATGGCGAACTGGCCGCCGACGAAACTGTTGTTCTCCACGGCGATCCGGGAGCCAGTGAAAACCGTTGCCGAGTTCACCCCACTGAAACCACTGGCAGCAGCGAACACGCAATCGGACACGGTGATGTCCGAGGCCGCGTTCTGGAAGATAATGCCTGTGTTGGTGGTGCTCACTGTCACGTACCGCAACCGCACGAACGTGCAGCTATTGAAAGTGAGCGTGGGCAAAGCGGCCGCGTTCGAAAGGGTGACAGCAGCGCTGCTGAGCGCCTGGCTTTGGAAGGTCACGGTGTTCACGGCGCTCGTTCCGGCCACGGCGCCGAGGGTCCAGTTCCCCAAATAGCTGCCGCTGATGATGTTCATGGTCACCGGGCCGCTCACGCCATTGGTCTGCAAGGCGGTGATCGCAGCGGCGATGGTCGCGTAATTGCCAGCAGCGCCTACGGTGTAGCTGCCGTTCAGCTGGGCGCTGGCGGTAGACGCGGCGATGAGCAGCGCAGCGAGCAGGATGGAACGAAAAGACCTGGACATGGGCGATCGGGAATCCATCGCAAAATCCCCCGAACCCCCTGCACAGGTCCAGCACACATGGGTGAACACCCGACCTGGATGGGTGAACGTCTTCGTCCGGCCGGACAGTGGCGGAGCCTTGTGTGTCCGAAGGGCTGATCCTTGCCCGGATCAGCGGGCTATTGCGCCCGGGCCATCAGTGCTTCACGAACCGTGCGGTGCGAACGACCGCGTCGTCGATACGCATCGTGTACACGCCCGGAACCAGACCACGCACATCGACCGCTGGCGTACTGTTGAACCTTCCGCGCAACACTTCCCGGCCGCTTGGATCCTGTATCGTGTATGCGGGTGTGCCGACCAACCCGGTCACGGTCACCTGCTCCGTAGCCGGGTTGGGATAGAGCAGTGTCGTACTGCTGGCGCCTTCGTTCACCGCGGTGCTAATGACAATGATGACGGTGATGTTGATGCTGTACGAGCAGAAGTTCGCGTCCATTACATCACAGCTGTAGTTGCCACCCGCAGTTATCGTGGTGGTCGGCGTGGTGGCACCCGTACTCCAGTTGTACGCGCTGAAGGTGGCGTTCAGGCCAAGGTCGTAGGGCAGGTCACTGCTGAGAATGGTGATCGGCGGGGCCTGCATCGCGTTGGTGCTGGCCGTGTACTCATCGGCGCCGATGTCGCACACGGGATTACCGCGCACATCACCATCGATATCCGAAGTGACGACGAAGAAATACTCGCCCATATCATCCATGGCGCAGTTGTTCAAGTGCAGGTCGGGTTGTATGGGGAATACGGGATCGATGTCGGTATCGCCCGCTCCCATGCCGCTGCCGTTCTGATGATCGGCCAGGTTGGCGTAGAAACCGCTTCCTACTTCGGACAGGTTCGGTCCCGTGGTGAAGAGGCAGTTATGGTCTTCAACGGCCACGTTGTCGGCAACATCAACGTTGTAGGCATGGCCGCCCGCGGCGTTAGCGAAGATGTTGTTCCGCACCACCGCGTCCTGCCCGTCCGGAAAACCGCTAAGGTGATAGAAGGCGTAGCACTGGAAGGGATTCGCTTCAGCGATCAGCACGCTGTTGTGCACGATCTTCATGTCCCACAGGTTGTATACAGCGATACCCCACACATCGCCTGGCGCGCTGCAATACACCATGTTGTTGCTGATCATGTTGCCCGTGGTGTTCTGCGTGTTGCCCACTTCGATGCCCGTGCAGCCGCCGAATGTCGCATAGGCCTGTACCACGTTGCGGCGTATCTGGCTGCCCCCGTCGAAGAAGTTGGTGCGGATGCCGGTGAAGAAAATACCCTGCGAGGTCTTGATCAGGTTATCCCCGATCTGCCCTAGCGCGTTGGATACATATACGCCCGTGGCGTACTGGTCCTCGAAGAGGTTCTCTGTGATGATGAGGCCCTCCGAACGCGCGCCACCGGAACCTTCGAAGTCGAGCTCGAGCGCCGCGTAACCGTTCAGGAACGAGTTCTCACTGATCATCACGTCCTGAGGATTATCCACTGTGCCGATCACGTTCTGGTCGCAATGGATGATGTGGCGCTCGAAGCCTGAGCTCTGGTCTGGATCGGTGCTGCCCTCGAACACGCACTGCTGAATACTGAGGATGGCGCAGGCATTGAAGAAGTGGATCGCGCGGGCGTAGAACGGATCGAGCGGGCGGAAGGTGAGGTGGGAAAGCACCATGCGGTCCGTACCATCGAGGCGAAGGATATAATTGTCCGTTGTGCCCGCTGCATCATAGGCCAGCACCACACTGCTCGGATCGTTGTTCTCGCTCTTGATGGTTATGAAGCCGGGAGTACCAGCGATCGTGACCAGGCTGTATTGACCCGTGTAGGTGCCCGGACGCAAATTGAAGGTGACGCTGCCCGTGGCGCCTTGAGCGCTCAGGTCATCGAGCGCGGCGGTGAGCGTGGCATAGTCCGGTGATGTGCCTCCCACGGTATAGGTGCCGATGAGCTGCGCCTGCACGCCAAAGCATGCGGTCATCAACAGGAGGGTGGGTGCGATGCGGTACATCATGGCAGCGTGCGGTGTTCAGTGGATCACCATCAAACGTACGGAAGCCCGAACAGCAACGGCACTGAGAACCACGGCCTCGTAAGTGCCTGCGGGAATGTCATGCACGTCCACGCTCGCTTCCGCTGCACCCACCTCCCGGATGCTGCGACCTATCGAGGCGAGCCGGCGACGGAAGACGGAGGTGATGGACGCGCTGCGGGGGCGGTAGGCCTACCTCCGTCGTTGTTGACGTAATCCGCGCTCTGGTAGTGGCCGATGGGAGACACGCGTCAGCGGCCAGCCCTACCTTGCTCGTGTGGAAAGAAAGTTGGCGGCCATACTTGGTATGTGCAGCGCGCTTGCGATCGCGCAGACGGCGCTTCAGCCTGTGCGCGAAACAGCATGGAAAGGCGATGCACGCGCCAGCACTACGACAACCCGAACTGCCGCGTTGGACACCGCCCGTTCGCTCGAAGCGCTAGGTGAGAACCGCTACCGGATAAGCGACATCGGCGAAGCCAAGGAACACTGGGACGCAGCGCTGCTCCTTCGCCAACGCGCGTTCGGTGATAGTTCGGCGGAAGCAGCGGTCGGGTACGCCCACCAAGCGCGCTACCACAACTACATGGCCGCGTCGCAGCTTGACCACCAGCGTTCGGCTTACGTGGAAGGCGCGCGTGCTAGACACTTATTGAAGACTCGGAAAGGCCACATCGATGCGCTCGAACGCGTGCTGGTCCTACGCGAATTCGGCTACGCGTTCAAGGTGCTTGATCTATACGAGCGCCCGGACCACCATGCGCACCTCGAGACCACCAGATCCTTCTACCGGGAAGCACTGCGCGCCGCGATCGAAGCACAAGACACGATATGGATCGCGCAGGTCACCCACGACATCGGCAATACGTTCACCGATGAGGCCGGGTGGTCTGACCTACCCATACCGCGAAGCGTGGTCGTGGACAGCGCACTCCACTACTACCAACGCTCCATCGCGCTGATGACCGCTGCGGGTTTCGGCACCAGCGAAGCCGTGATGATGGACCACTACACCACAGCGCTGCTATACAAGGGTGCCTACGGCGCGGACAGTTCCCGGACGTCCATCGCAGCGTTCGACAGGGCATTGCGCACGATGCTCCAGAACGCAGGGCAGCCTCCTGATGTCGATCCACTCACCTACGATGCCCGCATCACCAACCCGGCGCAAATGGTGGAACTGTTCTTCTTGCGGGCTCATGTGCTCGGGCTATGGGACGACACGCACCCGGACAACGCCCACGTTGACGAAGCCATCCGCACGCTCGAGGCCGCGGTTCCGTACTGGAAGCAACTGCTGCGCGAATACCGCAGCCACGACATTGAAAAGGTGGTCGGCAGCTACGGCCATTATCCGTTCCAGCCCGGTTCCGTAATGTACCTGCGACGATACATGCGAAAGGGCGATCCTGAAGACCTCCTCCGTTCATTGATCTGGAGCGAACGCAACCGTGGTGCGTCCTTGCAACGCAAGCGGATGCTCGCTGGGCTTCCAACCGACATCGCCAACGACAGTTCGCTGAGTACTTCCGCGCTCATTGCTCCAATAGGTTCTGTCGTCATCGCCTACAACCATCCTGCGTTCAAAGGTGCCTTCGTTGTGGATGAGAACGGATTGTCCGTGACGGAGCTGGAAGAGATCCCCGCCGACCTTGATCGCTCCACTGGCCGCTTTGATGCGTTCGCCGTCGGCAAACACGGCTGGACACCCGAACGCTATGCCCAGGAGTCCTATGCTTGGTACGCGCGGCTTCTGAAGCCTGTCTTGGAGCAACGGCAGGTGCGGGAGATCGTGATCGTGCCGTATGGCAGCCTTGCCCTCTTGCCTTTCGAGGCGTTGTCCACTTCACCCGATGCCGAGCAATGGAGGGAGGCCGCCTTCCTTGGAACACAGTATACCGTGCGCTACGCCCGTTCAGTTGCCGAAGCGCTGATGCCGCAAACGACCTGTCCGATCGATGACGCGTTCCTCGCCACGGTTCACGCGGATAGCCTCGCTGATATGCCGTTCGCAAGGACACTGGCCGAAGAACTGCATGCGGAGCTTCGCGCAAGTGAACTCGAAGAAGACCTCACGGGAACGGAACTTGTTGGCGCATTGACCTCGCCCGGATTGATCCACCTGCCACGCATGGCGTGAACCCGGCCACACCGGATGCAGCCCCGTTCCTCTTGCTTTCCGATGGTGCATGGGCAGCTACCGCATTGCAGGATGAACTGTCGCGCAGAACGCTCGCAGTGCTCAGCACCTGTTCCAGCGGAAGCGGACGCAACTACCAAGGCGAAGGTGTGATGAGTATCGCCCATGCCTTCCTCGGTGCCGGAACGAAAGCCGTCGTGCATACGCTCTGGCCGGTAGATGATCGCGCAACAAGCGAGATCCTCCGGGACTTCTACAACGGACTGCAAGAAGGTCTTCCCGCTTCCGAAGCGTTGGCACGATCAAAGACGGACTTCATCGCTCGACACGCTGCTGATGGTCTGGCGGATCCGTTCTACTGGAGCGGCATCGTGCTCACCGGCACTGATGTGCATTTGGGAACAGTCGGGCAACAACGCATGGTGGTATGCCCTGAGTGTGCTGCCGATACTCGTGGGCAGCTACATGCTTTCCAAGCGCAGAAGAAGATCCCGCGCCTTGGCGGAGACCTGAGCGTCCTTTAGCTCAGCGATACGCCCCAACAACTCTCGGGCACGCGACAGGTCACCGCTCTTCAACGCACACAACGCCAAATTATACCGCGCCTTTGGAGCGAACACCGATGTTGCGGGGACTTGTGTGAACCATGGTTCCGACGATGCACAACCTTCCTCGCGATCTTCCAGCACACCATTGAAATACTGTAGCGTATCGTTCTGCGGATCTTGCTCCACGGCAACCGACAAGAGCCTGCGCGCCGTACCAAAGTCCTCCTGCTTGTAGGCGTTCATGATCGCGTCCATCGTGCGCGGTGATGTGCCCATGAGCACCGGCAAACCCGGCTCAGGTGATGGCGAATTCTTCCGCGAGTTGTTGCGGTGTTTCGCCTTTGGTGAACCACCACGCGCCAAAAGTGCCGACGAGCACCGCGGCGGCCGCCGCCCATCCCATCCATGGCCGAAGGATCTACGCACAATAGCCGGGCGTGCATCCAGTTCTTCATCTATCGCCCGCATGGTCTGCCGGGCACCAGCCCGGCCTGACAGCGGCCGGGCTGGCTTGCCCAGCGGGAACCCGCGGCCCGGAACGTCACAGTATCCCCCGCACCGACAGCACGAACAACTCATACCGCGCCTTCAACGCCTCATCACGCCCGAGTTCCGCATCGAACGCAACGGCCGCCGCCGCCGGCAACGCGCCGAAGAACCGCGCCTCAAAGCGGTCCTGCTCCTGTTCGTTGATCTCCTCTTCCGTCATCGGGTGAAATTGAACCGCCACGACGCAACGACGCAACGGTCGCGTAAAGGGGAATTGATCTTCCGGGATCTCATAGCATCAGCATCATCAACCCACCCTTCACCTTCTCCATCAATCGCTTCAGCGCGATGCACTTCTTCTTCTTCGCCACGTTCGCGGACGCATAGCCCATGGCTTCGGCGATCGCCGCCATGTCCATACGCTCCACATAGTAAAGCTCCAGCACACGCTTGTCGGCGGGTGAAAGTTTGTCCAAGTGCTCCCGCACCTTGCTGAGGTCCTCGTCGCGTTCCATGCGTTCCTGGGCGTCGGGCGTGTGTTGCCCCTGCACATGGATCGCATACCGCTCCGAATGGTTCCCGATGATCCGCGACTTCCGCAGCCGCGTCAGCAACAAGTTTTTCCCGATCGCGAAGAGATACGTCTTGATGTTCCCGCTGAAATCATCCAACTGCCCGCTCTGCCGCTGCTCATAGAATACCAGCAGCGCCTCTTGGAAGACATCCTTCGCGTCCTCGGCCTCCGCGCTGAAGTTCTTCCACGCCCACGCCAGGAACTCGTTGCGGAAGGCCCGGTAGTGGGCGGCGACTTCCTGCTCGGCGGATACCGGTTCTTGCATAGAGAGCATGGCGGAGAGCGGAGAGCAAAATAGTGAACCGGGCAATTCCACCAGTCACTTGAGCAGATCGTGGATCTCCGCGAACGGAACGCATTCCACCTTCGGTGCCAGCTTGTAGCGGTGAGGCCCCGGATACACCACGCGGAGCTTGTCCAGCTTCAGGTCGGCCAGCGCCACATGCATGCTCTTGGTCATGCGTGGAGCATCCTCACGTTTGATCTCCACGCCTATGCGCTTGCCGCTGTGCAGGAAGAACATGTCGAGCTCCGTGCCCGAATGCACGTTGTAGAAATAGAAGTCGCGCAACTTCAAGGCGGCCGATATTTCCTCCATGACGAACCCTTCCCACGAGGCGCCCAGTTTGGGGTGATGCAGCAGTTCGCCCATGGTGTTGATGTGTTGGAGTGTGTGCAGAAGGCCGGTATCCCGGAAGAAGATCTTGGGACTCTTCACGATCCGCTTGCCCACATTCTCGTACCAAGGCAGTACACGTCGTATCATGTACGTCTGCTCCAATGCATCGAGGTAACGGTTGACCGTGCGCGCTGTAACGCCCATGGCCGCTGCCGCTTCGGCCGCGTTCCAGATCTGGCCGTGGTAGTGCGCCAGCAGGGTCCAGAAACGCATCATGGCCGGCGGTGGATAGCCGAAACCGAGCACGCCCAGGTCGCGCTCCAAGAACGTGCGGATGAAACCCTGCCTCCATTCCAAACTCAGCGCTTCGCTCTTGGCGAGGAACGCGCGCGGAAACCCGCCACGGAGCCAGAGTCTATCCGTCTTGGCGAGGCCGGTCTCCGCCGTGCTGAGGCCTTGTACATCAATGAAAGCCACACGGCCCGCAAGCGATTCATTGGCCTGACGGGAAAGCTCGGGAGAGGCACTGCCGAGCAACAGGAATCGTGCGGGCGTCCGGGGACGATCGGCCAGCACACGCAGTACAGGAAAGAGTTCGGGCTGCCGCTGCGCCTCATCGATCACCACCAATCCTCTCCGATCCTTCAGGTTCGTAAATGGTTCCCGCAGCAAGGTCGTGGGACCTGGCAGTTCAAGGTCCAGGTAATTCACATCATCCGCTCTCAATAGCTGCCGAGCGAGCGTGCTTTTGCCGACCTGCCTCGGCCCCAGGAGCATTACGACAGGGCTGTGGCGCAGGGCCCGGCGTATGGCATCGAGGTATTCAGCGCGGCTAATCATGGTTGAAAATCAGGACCCAAGGTACAGATTTTCATGTTTGATGATCTATCGGAATTACAGGGTCCGGCTTTGTATGCCGCTACTGGTCGACTGCGCGGACGTGGAAGCACGCCCACGCCATGAACTCGTTGCGGAAGCGTCGGTAGTGGGCGGCGACTTCCTGCTCGGCAGGTGTGGGTTCGGGCGGTGAGGAGAGCACGGCGCGGGGTGGGGAGGAAAGGTAGGGTGGTAACCTTTTGGGGGGTGGGGGTACAAAGGATGTGCTTCAACCATTGGCCCTTACTGAACTCATCCAGGAGCTGACCGATGATATCCGGCAACAAGAGCGCCACCTCAAAGAACTTGAAAGCCGGGGCAGGATCTCGGTGGTCAGCGCTGGTGTCGCCTTCGGCCTTTGCCTGATCACCTATGCCATCGGCTCAACGGCCACCTATATCATCTTCTTCTGGTTGGCGTTCGCCTCATGCTCTGCGCTGATCGCCTTCGTGACGTTCAAACGCCGCGAATTGATCAACGATCCGATCGGCCAGAACATGTTCTTCCGGTCCGTCGTCATCGAAGAGGCCTATACGGGCAAGGACATCGGCCCCAGATCTGACCGCATCAACCCATCGGGCCTGTGTTCCCGCTTAGTCCGCTCCATCCATCGGGCATGTCCACTTCCTCTCACCGGGCAGATCACCATGAGCGCTGATGCGGTATGCGACATTCATAGTGGCTGCCTTCCTCTTCGGTTCACTGGGTGCGCAGACCACGAAATCCTCCACCGGCACCGCCGTGCTCGACATCGGGAACAGCCGCGATATCACCCATGAACGCAACACCGAGGCTCGCGAGAAGCTGATGCAGGGGGCAACACTGGATGCCGTGGAGCGTGTGGTGGCCATAGACATTTCAGTTACAACAGCGCTTCATATAACCGAGCATCGTTCCGCAGATGCCGGAACTTTTCGCGACCAATACATGAACGAAGTGTTGCAGCGGTACCATGTGAAATGGTCCCGTTCCGGCGACTACACCTTCCGCCGCGACCCGTCAGACGCCCGGGTGTGGGTTTGCACGGTGACAGGCCAGGTGGAACAACTGCCTTCAGCGGACACGCCCGTGTTGAACATGGACGCGATACCGATGGCACCATACATCCTGGCCAAACGAGGCGCTGCGGTGTACCTCTCACCAGGCACGGGAAGCGCGATCGCTACCGGCCAGCGGTATGAGGTGGTCAGGCGCAGCCATGCGAGCTACCGCGTACCGGGCGAAAAGGTGAAGGGGCGCATCGTGGTGCTGGCCGCCGAACCCGGATCGCAGCCGCTGGCACGCATCGTCAAAGGCCGCTACGCGGTGCATGAGCGATACACGCTGCGCCCCGCCACGTTCCCCTTGCTCCGGGGCGGTCTACGGGTGGCCTATTTCGAGCGCGATGCCTGGCAACGGATGGAAGGCGCACGGGCCAGCCGCCCAATCACGGGTTTTTCGTTCGACTACTTCGAGCAAAGTCTGCTAGATGGGCTTGGGGTGACTTTGGGCCTTGATCTTTTCACAGACCAAGCCACGGATTCGACACGATTCCAAAGTCTGGCTGTCCGCTTGGGCGGCATCGCCAGACTGCCCCTTTTGCCCGAGGTGCTTTCCCTGCGGCCCACAGCCAGCATCGGTTATGCGCAGCCGCACCAGGTATACAAGCTAGATGGTCAGATCCTGCTGCAAGGCCAGTTGGACCTGTGCCTCCACCTCGGCTTGATGGACCTGTCCGCAGGGGTGCGTTACACCCACCTGCTCACCGATCCGGGGCTGAACGGCACCTATGCGATAGGCAGCCTGGGCGTGGACCTATACCGCTTAATCCCTTCTGCACGGGAAAGAACGCAGCCTGCGCTGAGGAGCCTGATCAAGAGTTTAGGGGGGCGGTAACCTTCTTCGGTCCGTTACTATTCATCGTGACGCCAAACAGCAACAACATGAGCAACTTCAAGGTGAAGTACAAGGTTGGGAATGTCCAGAGCATGCGCACCCTCAAGCTACAAGGAGGGACAGAGAGCGAGGCCATCGCCAAATTGAAGCAGCAAAGTTCCGTACCAAAGGAGGCGGAGGTGGTCGTCTTGTCCATTGAACCTGCTTGATCCATCACATTATGGGACTCTTCCTCGACCAATCCAAGCCATCCCCGGCAGATTTCCCAAGAAATGAGCGTGAAGCGATATTCTGCATACTCATCGGGGCTGTTGCCTGCGATGGCGATTCACAGAACGATGAAGAATCATCGGCATTGACCTCCACACTACTGAATTCCAGAACGATCGGCCACGATCAGACCAAGGATTTGGTCATCGCTCACCACAAGCGATGTCTTCACCTGTGGCGTACTGGCGACCATTCAAGCATCTTGCAATCTTGTGTCGCTCGGATCAACACCGAACTCCGCGAGCCGGTGTTCATGCACTTATGTGGTCTTGTGCTTGCGGATGACGATCTCGCGGAGATCGAGATGCGTTTCATCGAGATGGCTCAACAGGCGCTGGGAATAGGTGAAGACCGCGCTCGAACGCTCTTGGATGGTATGATCGTGCTGAAAAAGCTATGACAGGCGCACAGGTGTGAAGCAATGAGCTATAAATGCACTTTTTGCGGATGGCCGTACCATCCTGGGCCAGATAAGAAATGCCCGAATTGTGGGAAGGAAGACTATTCCGGCCCGATGCTCTTCCTGCTCATTACGCTTGTCGTTGTTGCGGCATTCACCTTGATGGCGATCGGACTCGGGGTCCTAGCCATCAGAGCTCTTCATAAGGGTGCAACACGAAAGGCATGGTGAGCTTTCGCGGTATCGTTGGTGGCCGCCACCGCCATGTTGTCATCCTATCACTTGAAATACCTCCCCAGCTTCTTCTATGAGAATTCGGACTTCTGGAAATGGACTGTGTACCCAAGTTTCGCCGCGTATCCAATAGCCCTTTGGTTCTATGTCATCTATCGGAAGCGCAAGCTGAAGGATACACCGAACCATGAACGCAAAATGGAATCTACTGCACACCGCTCAGTGACCACTGTAGCGAATCAACCAACCGCGGACACGGTTCAATCATCGAGCGGAATTTCCGGTTCCGTGCGTGAACAATTGCTCCAAGAGGCGAGGCGAAGGGCTGGAAATCCCCTACAACCGCGCGCTGATTCACCTGCTTCTCAATCAGCGACCAAGATTTCTGATCAGACCACGCCGGTCGAAGCCGCAGCGCACACAGCATCTAGAGCTGTGGAAGGCAAACGCACTTCTGGCACACAGGCCATTCCATCTAGCTACCAGACGAAACCGAAGCAACCCATTCTCCGGTTCGCCATTATTACCGGTTCCGTTGCTTTTCTTGCTACAGCCATTTACGGCGGCATCGAACTCTCCAAGCGCCACACCCTCACCCCGGCCGAGCGCGCACAAGCCGAAGGATGGTTCGCAGACCTGCGCAACCAACAATGGGTACTCGTTTCGAGCACCGACGCTTCAGGGAAGGAGTACGTGCTCACAGTCCAGCCCACCCAAGTAAGTGCCGATAATTACGGCAAGACCACGATCCACATTAACGTGGAACTACTGCCAACAACCTCAGGTACCCGGAGCCACTACGGTGCAGTTGAGGCGCGCCCGTACACCGATCTCTCTGAACCAGCGGAGATCTTCATGGCCGATGACAATGACGTACCCGGCGAAGGGTCCAGCATTATGCTCCGGCGCATCACACGTGACAGCATTGTGGTTGAGTTTCGTTCGGAGGATGGCGTTGGAGACATACTCTCGGGGATCCCGGAAGAACACTTCTCCGCGCTGCAGACCGCAAGGGAAAGTGCGCGCAAGAGGTCATTGATACAAGCCCTTGACAGCATCGCCCAGGGAGTCGGCATGGTGCGCAAGGGAACGTTCATGGCTTATGCATGCGGCGATGAATGCGGTGCGGTCTTCATTGAGCAGCGCAATGGGCAAGCGCAGCAGGTGACCTACGTCTGCAACACCAACCGATTCGGAGACACCCAGCTCTCGCAGGGCGACATGCTCGGCGAAGGGGATTTCACCAACCGCGCGTTGCAAGGCCATGAGTTCTTGATCGTGAGCAAGATGGTCATCATTCCTGGACAGGAAGAAGTACCGGCATGGGCCATCCAGGGAATGTTGCCCTACGGTCATGAGCTCGCTTCATCTGATCTGGACGAGAGACTGGCGGTATCGGCCAACTTCGATGCCGCCTCCGGTGTGCTGCCGGTCGGCGCTTCCGTTCCGGTTTCTTGGGCAGGTGCCGACATCCTCAACGCCGCTGATCTGGATGTGAAGCCGCAGTTCCCCGGTGGCGAAGCGGCTTTCTACCGGTATCTGGAAAGCACAGTGAACTATCCTGAACTGGAAAGGGAGCAAGGCGTTCAAGGCAAGGTCTTCGTGGAATTCACCGTGGACAGGAACGGGTTCATCCAAGATGTGAAGGCCGTGCGTCCGATCTCTGAGGGGCTGGACCGCGAGGCCGTGCGTGTGATCCGCTCCATGCCGCGCTGGATGCCCGGCACCAAAGGCGGGGAGCCGGTAAATTGCCGTTACGCCCTGGGCGTCAACTTCCGGCTATCATGAAGGTCCGCTGCGGCGTTCTGCTGCCGGTACTGCACCTGCTGTGCGCACCGGCCATCGCGCAATCCAGGAAGGAGATCATCATCGCGCAGGGAACCGCCTTGGACAGCGTCACACATGTGATGGAGCAGCAGCACCTAGCCATCCTAAAGGCAACGGAGCGGATCAACCAACTCGATGGCGAACTCACAGCAAGCGAAAGGGCGGTAGTGCGGGAGGGCATGCGTCTGGACAGCGTGCGTGCAGCATCGGGCCTGGCCTACGGCAAGCTCTTGCGGGAGCGGGATTCGCTGTTCGTGCAGCACCGGGTAGTGAGCGGCAGGTTGCTGCGCTTCGGGAGCGGCCGTGCCGGATACACCTGTGTGATGCCATTCTCCATGTCGGCCCTGCCCGATACGCTCGTACTGGAAGTGGCGGGCCCCGACCTCATCAGTGCCGTGTTCACATTCCGGATCATCGACTGGCGCGGAGAGGAGATCTACCATGCACCAGTGGAACTGCTCCGTGAGGAGGAAATGATGGCGGAGGAAGCATTGCAGCGTTGTGCGATCGAGGCGCGCATCACGGCCTTCTTCAGGAACAGTCGCTTTTCCTACCCGCCGATCGACCCGCAACGGGACACCGATCAGGCGAACGAGCTGGCAACCGGCAGCCGCTCCGCGATCGACAATCCCACATGGGACGCTCTCCGCTTCGATGCGTACACATCGTCCTTCCCCTTCCCGATCGGCTCCACCGAAAGTCGCACCATCGCGTTCAGTCGCAAGCTCAACAACGTTGTAGACCTCACGCCGGTGCAACGATGATCCATCCATCATCCTCTTCAATGGATCAACCACCGGACAAGGCAAACAACACTCCTGCGATCTGGTGGCTCGCCCTCCTCGTCGGAGCCGCCGCGCTCTTCGGCATCGTGGCGGGTCTTTGCTTCTGAAGTGATCCAGATACTTCTTGCGTGGCAAGCGCCTAATATCCCGTCTCACCGGAGGCTAATCGTTCGAGAAATAGTCCCCGCTCTGATAATGCCCATCGGCCTCCTTCTGCAATTGCATCAGGATGTCGTTCGCCAAGCTGCTGGCGCCGAAGCGGAACCAGTGGTTGCTCAACCATTCTTCGCCGAGCTCTTCTTTCACCATCATCAGGTAGTGCAGGGCTTCCTTGCTTTTGCGGATGCCGCCAGCAGGCTTCATGGCGATCATCTGCCCGGTCTTCAGATAGTGGTCGCGGATGGCGTGCAGCATCACCAGCGTCACTTCCATCGTGGCGGCTGGATTGATCTTGCCGGTGCTGGTCTTGATGAAGTCCGCTCCAGCGGCGATGGCGATGTCGCTGGCCAGGCGCACCTTGTCGTAAGTACCGAGCTCCCCTGTTTCGAGGATCACCTTGAGCCGTGCCTCGCCACAGGCTTCCTTGATCGCGGCGATCTCATCGAACACGAAGTTGTAGTCGCCGCTGTGGAAGTGCCCCCGGCTGATCACCATGTCGATCTCGTCCGCTCCTTCGTTCACCGCGAACTTGGTGTCGGCGATCTTCACCGCCTTGGGAGCCTGCCCGCTCGGGAAGGCCGTGGATACAGAGGCGACCTTCACACCACTATCACCCAAAGCCTTCTTCGCGACCTTTACTAGGGAGGGGTACACACAGATCGCGGCGCACGTCGGCAGCCCCGGCAAGGAGTCATGCGGATGCATGGCCTTGTAACAGAGCTGCTTCACCTTGCTCGGCGTATCGGCCCCCTCGAGGGTGGTGAGGTCGATCATGCTCAGGGCGAGCGTCATGCCCTGCACCTTCGATTCCTTCTTGATGCTGCGTGTTTTGATGCGGGCCACACGCTCTTCGATGCCCACCTGGTCGATGGTCGGCGAATGTTTTGGATCAGGCAGGCGGGGCGCGTAGATGGTCTTGGTGGCCATCGGGCGAAGATAGATGCTGGTGATGGGCGTCCTCCCCGAGGATCCACCCGCCGTTCCCTGCCGATCACTGACCGTTCCCCGGTGATGCATGGCACGATGAACGACGGATGGCACAACCTGCGTTCCTTCGGTGTCCTGACCCCCGTACCAACCGGACAACAAGAGCCGACGCAGAGCACAATAACCCCGCAGGGACAGGCCGTGGTGGAAGCACAAGGAGTTAACATGAGGCCGAAACCGGATCTTGCTATGTTTGCCCCCCGTCAATAACGGAACCCATCCGTCGGACGCGCTCCGCTCCGACTACTTTTGAACGCCCAACGCCCCAACGAAAACAGCCCCCTCATGAGCACCGAAAAATCCACTGGGAAAGGTTCAGGCCTTTTTGTGGCCATCGTTTTCCCCCTGGTCCTGATCATCAGTGTATCCATCTACATGTTCGTTCTGGGCAACCCGAAGAACTTCGAAGGGTACCAAGAAGGCATGACAAAGGAGCAATTGGACGAGATCGTGGAGCGCAACCATCCGGTGAAGGAGGGTGCGGCGCATGTGTACGGCCTGATCCACAAGGGGGGTTCATCGTACCGTTGTTGATAAGCGTGAACCTATTGGTTCTGGTCTTCTCTGTGGAGCGAGCGATCACCTTAGCACGTGCGCGTGGTAAAGGTCGGATCGAAGGCTTTCTTGGCAAAGTGCGTGCTGAACTGGCGAACGACAATGTGGACGCGGCCATCAAAGTCTGCGACGAGCAACAAGGCAGTGTGGCGAATGTGATGCGCGGCGGTCTGGAGAAGTACAAGACCGTGCTCTATGATGCCAGCCACGACAAGGAAACACGCCTTCAAGCAGTGAAGCAGGAGTTGGAGGAGGCCACCGCGTTGGAGTTGCCCATGCTCAGCAAGAACCTCGTGATCCTCAGCACGTGCGCGAGCGTCAGCACCCTGCTGGGTCTTATCGGAACGGTACTCGGTATGATCCGGGCGTTCAGTGCTTTGGCGACCGCGGGCACACCTGACGCCAGCGCGCTCTCCACCGGTATCTCCGAAGCCCTTATCAACACCGCGCTTGGTGTTGCCGGCAGCGCCATCGCGATCATCATGTTCAACTACTTCAGTACCAAGATCGACGCGATCACACACGGTATCGATGAGGCCGGTTTCAGTGTGAGCCAGACCTTGGCCAACCACAAGTAGGGGTCGGCCATGACCGACCCCTATGGGTTGGCCAGACCATAACCGCAAACGCACAGCACCATGCCGAAGCTGAAGATGCCCCGGAAAAGTCCGGATCTGGACATGACCCCGATGGTGGATCTGGCGTTCCTATTGGTGACGTTCTTCATGCTCACCGCGAACTTCCGCCCAGAGGAGGCCGTGGCTGTGGACACGCCTTCGTCGATGTCACAATCGCCCATCCCCACCGAGAACATGATGACGATCCTGGTGGATAGTACGGGTAAAGTGTATTGGGACTTCACGGACAGCAAGATGCGTATCGCCGTCCTTGATGCGCTCGGAAAGCGCATCGGCTGGACCCCGAGCGCGGATGAGCGCATGAAATTCACGAACGTGGGCGCCGTTGGTGTGCCGATCCAGGAACTGCGCACCTACCTGGGTCTGGAGAGCGCTGCGGATCGGAAACTCTACGACAAAAGATTCACCGGAATACCCACTGATAGCACCAACAACCAACTTGCCGAATGGATCGTTACCACGCGCGCCCTCTTCTATGAATCCACTGGCATGAACCCGCTGGTGGCCTTGAAGGCCGATGGCAATACGAATTATTCCAAGGTGGCGGAGGTGATCCGGATCTTCCAATCCCCGGGGATCCAGATCAACCGATTCAAGATGATCACCGACCTGGAGGAATCACGGATGTAACCGCATGCTGAACCTTTCCTGCACACAGTTGTACAGGAGAACGATCAGCACGCCAAAGGACCAAATACCATGGCAGACGCACCCGGTGGTGGAGATGAAGGTGGTGGAGGTGGGCGGCACAAGAAGAAACGTGCCAAGAAAGGCAGCACCCGCATCGATATGACACCGATGGTGGATCTGGCCTTCCTATTGCTGACCTTCTTCATCCTCACCACCACTATGTACAAACCCAGCACCTTGCAGATGACCTTCCCGGTGCCGGACGAGGACCCCACGGACGATAAGAAGACCGAATTGAGCAACGCCATCACCCTGATCCTGACCAAGAAGGACCAGATCTTCTACTATTTCGGTGCGTTCCGCCCACCGGGCGATCCGGAGGGGGCACCCACCGAGTTGACGCGCACCGATTTCAGCAAGGTGCGGGAGATCCTCGTGGAGAGGAACAAGGATGTCGTCGTCCGCTTGAACAAGGCCGCTGCGGATTTCAACCTCCAAAAGATAAACCAGGCCCAATACGACTCGCTGCGCAAGGTGATCAAGGGCGGTCAGGACAACCTGAAAGCCATCATTAAAACGGACCGGGACGCCAAGTACCGGAACATGATCGACATGGTGGATGAGATGGATATCACCGGATCGGTTCCTACGGCGTGCTGGACAGTCTGAAGGCGGAGGAACAAGTGCTGCTCGACGCACAAAAGATCAACCTCTGAGCCAATGGAACTCCTGCTCATCATCGGTCTTCTGCTGATCCTGTCCTTGGTCATGTCCATGGACCTCAGTTGGAACAATGTGCTCGCCCGTGCGCAACCAGTTGGTGTTCGCTGGACGCAACCAAGAATACGGAGCCTATGTGCTGCGTCGGGATTATGTGAAGCAGTTGATGATGGCCCTTGGCGGGTCGACGCGATCGTAGGGCCTGGCGATCGGCGCGCCCATGATCGCCGCCGCGTTCGGTGCTGAAGAGGAAGTGGTGGACGCTAAGAAGATCGTGGACGTGAACCTGGAGCT
>JADJCS010000017.1 GCA_016703105.1 Flavobacteriales bacterium | reverse complement strand
AGTGTTCTGAATTGGCCAAGTACGCTGATGGCGAAAGGTGGCGCCTTTTACACCGACCCGAATCAGACCGGTCGCGTCTCCATCCGGGCCGCAACATCGAATTTCCCGCTTGCCAGTGGTGGGCGCGGCATACGCACCGCACCGTGATCTCCATTTCTGAACCATACCAGCCAGTATGTACAACTACTTACAAGAGACCAATGAACAACACCACATTCGCCTCGACGGTTCTCGCCGTGGCTGCCACCTTGGGCTTACGCGCCAACAACATCCAGGTCACCAACACCACCCTGGTGGACAACACCGGCAGCACCGTGAAGGTGCAGTTCGACATCAGCTGGGAGAATAGCTGGCGAGGCGGCGGGGTGAACAACTGGGATGCCGCATGGGTATTCGTGAAATACCGGCAGGGGCAGGGCACTTGGCAACATGTGTACGTGAACTCCTCGGGGCATAGCGTCCCGGTCGGAAGCCTCATCGAACCAGGACTGTTGACACCTGCTGCAGCGCACAATGCCAGCACCAATCCCGTGGTGGGCGTCTTCCTGCGTCGCGATGCCGAGGGCAACGGAACCTTCGCCGCTAACGGAGTGCAACTTGTTTGGGACTACAGTGGGCCGGGTATCTCCTTCAACGACATCAGCCAGGTGCAGGTCTTAGCTATTGAAATGGTATATGTGACCGAAGGAGCCTATATGCTTGGAAGCGCGGGCACCGAGGACAATCACTTCAAGACAGGCTCGACGAACGCCCCTACCCAGTTACCTCCGAAGGTGCCATAACCATCTCCTCCACAAACCTGTGGGCCACAGGAAATGTAGAAGCGGCGACTTTGCCCGCTTCGTTCCCAAAAGGTTTTCGGGCGTTCTACTGCATGAAGTATGAGATGTCGCAGCAGCAGTACACGGACTTTCTGAACACGCTGACACGCACTCAGCAAGCGGCGCGGATCGAGACCCCGATCGGTAATACCGATTCATCTACTCCATTTACCTATGTAATGAGCGGTACATCCTCGCATACGCGCACCAACTATATCAAATGCTCGTCTTCGTTCTCCGCGAATACTCCACTCACCTTCACCACGCATCGCACCATACAGGGCCATGAATTACATGTCGCGGGAGGATCTCTTCGCTTATCTGGACTGGTGCGCTTTACGGCCGATCACAGAACTGGAGTTCGAGAAGAGCTGTCGTGGCCCGCTGGTACCGGTGGAGGACGCCTATGCCTGGGGGGACGCCAGTCTCGCACAGGGATATTATACAGTGGCCGCATACATACAAGGCGACGAGACCATATCGAGCGGCTACTCCACAACAGCAGGAAACGCGGTATGCACTGTCACGCTTGATCTCAATGGAGGCAGTGGACCGTTGCGGACAGGCATCTTCGCAGGGCATCCATTGAACACTTCACGAAGATCATCCGGTGCTTCCTACTATGGGGCAATGGAGCTGTCCGGTAATGCGAGTGAGGTGAGCATTGCTGTTTCCAATGCGGACAGTCGGGCGTATGATGGTTCACATGGGGATGGGTCGCTTGACCCGGGAGGCCTCTATACCGATCCGGCATGGCCCGAATCCTCGCTCGCGCGCGGTGGAAGTTTGGGTTCATCATCCACAGTGCCTTTGACAGTCTCACACAGGCCACTGGCCTTGTCCGGAGGCCGTGGTTACATGACAGGGGGGCGCGGCGTACGTACCGCTCCGTGATCACCATTTCCGAATTGTTCCGACCAGTACGAACCTCTGATACAAGAGACCAATGAACACCAGCACATTCTCCTTGACGGTTCTCGCCGTGGCGGCCGCCTTGGGCTCCCATGCCAACAACATCCAAGTAGCCAACACCACCTTGGTGGACAATCTGCCCATGGCGGGCACCACGAAGATCCAGTTCGATCTGAGCTGGGAGAACAGTTGGCGGGGGATGAATATCAACAACTGGGACGCGGCCTGGGTGTTCGTGAAGTATCGCACACCCGCCGGGCTATGGTACCATGTGCGGTTGGAGAGTACCGGTCATATGCCCGCCAGCGGATCCCATATCGATCCAGGCCTGCTCACTCCGGGGAGCGCGTACAATGCCACCAGCAATCCGGTGCTCGGCGTGTTCGTGTACCGTGCCCAGGACGGCACGGGAACGTTCACCGCGAACGCCACGCAGTTGAGCTGGAACTACGGCGCGGCCGGCATCAACTACATCGACATTTCCGAAGTGCAGGTCTTCGCCATTGAAATGGTGTACGTGCCGCAAGGGACATTCGCGGCGGGGGCACTTCCCTCTGGGTTGAACCAGAATTTCACGCTCACCACCATCAATACGGCGAACGCCACCACCGCTCCGAGCGGTTCAGGCAGCCTCGGTGGCCTAGCAGGTGGTTATCCTACCGGCGAAAACGCACCTACCACTGCCAACTGGCCCAATGGTTACGGTGCGTTCTATTGCATGAAGTACGAGTTGAGCCAGCAGGGATATGTGGACTTTTTGAACACTCTGACCTACGCCCAGCAGGTCTCGCGAACAGCCAATCCGCCGCTGAACGCTGTTGCGGGTA
The DNA here is from genome assembly GCA_016703105.1 of Flavobacteriales bacterium. Taxonomy (GTDB): domain Bacteria; phylum Bacteroidota; class Bacteroidia; order Flavobacteriales_F; family PHOS-HE28; genus PHOS-HE28. The sequence continues at coordinate 236,084 of JADJCS010000017.1, read as the reverse complement.
CAGGTGCATTGATCACCGGGAATCTGAATCGGAACGGAATAGACATAAGTGTCCCCGCCCTTACAGGTCCCATCCCCGCCACCTATGCCTGCAATTTGAACGGCAATTCGGTCTATGGGGAGGTGGATGACGGAAAGGATGTCGCCTGTAACTATTTGACTTGGGGTGACCACGGTGCCTATTTGGATTGGAGCGGTCTCCGCCCCATGACGGAACTGGAGCACGAGAAGGCATGCCGGGGATCCGCAGCGCCCATAACCGGGGAATTCCCTTGGGGTATTCGGCTGGTACGATCGACGGGCCGCTGCGGACGGGGATCTTCGCTTCACATCCCTCGAACTCGGGGCGTATGACATCAGGGGCCACGTATTACGGCATCATGGAGATGGGCGGAAATCTCAATGAGCGAACGGTCACCTTGACCGATCCCGAAGGACGGTTGTTCAATGGATCTCTTGGCAATGGTGTTCTGACAACCGCCGGTGAAGCGGACGCGGGTACTTGGGCTGACCCGACGACAGGGGACGGCACTGGATTGCGCGGAGGGAGTTGGGAATTGAGCTGGTCGTACGCACGCACAGCCGATCGTTTGCAGGTGGGGTGGAATGATCCCGGGCGCTGGGCATCCAGAGGCATCCGCGGTGTTCGCCAAGCACCTTGAACCATGGCGAGCATCACGCTATTCACAGACACTATGAAACTATCGCTATTTCTCACCCTGGTCGGTCTGCTGGCGTCACCCGCGCTCCGCGCCAACAACATCCAAGTAAGCCCCCCCACCCTGGAGAACAACACCGGCACCACGGTGATGCTCCAGTTCGATGTGAGTTGGGAGAACAGTTGGCGTGGCGGTCCGGTGGCGAATTGGGATGCCGCCTGGATCTTCGCCAAGGTGCGCATGAGCAGCGGCCTATGGCAGCACGTGCAATTGGAGGCAACGGGCCATGGCGCGCCAATGGGTACGCAGATTGATGTGGGTTTGGTGGACCCGGGCAGCGCATATAACAGCAGCAGCAATCCGGCGGAGGGCGTGTTCCTCATGCGCGATGCAGTGAGCTATGGCACTCACGGCTCCGGGTGTTCAACTGCAGTGGAATTACGCGGCCTGAGGATCGCGGCCTTGAACGATGTGGCGGAGGTGCGTGTGTACGCCATTGAGATGGTATACGTGAACCAGGGCGCGTTCCAGATGGGGTTGACCGGTCTCGGCGCGGTATATACCTATCCCACGAACGGCAGTGTCTTCAACGTGGCCAGCGAAGCGGCGATCAACGTGGGTACCACGGCCGGCAACCTGTACTACGCGGAGGGTGCCGGCCAGTCCGGCGATCGCGGGGGGCCCGTACCGGCTGCGTTCCCCAAGGGAACCAACGCGTTCTATACGATGAAGTATGAGGTGAGCCAGCAAGGCTATGTGGACTTCTTGAACACCTTGACCTACGATCAACAATCTGGTCGAACAGCCAGTGCGCCCAACTCTGCTGCAGGCACCGGAGCGCTGATCGCTTCCAATGCGGATCGCAACGGCATCGATATCAGCATCCCCGGCGTGGCTCCGGGTATCCCCCCGCCGTTTACGCCTGCAACCTGAACGGCAATAGCACCCCATAGTGAAGCCGATGACGGCACCGACATCGCGGCAACCACATGAGCATCGCGGATCTGTGGGCCTACCTGGACTGGTGCGCGTTGCGGCCTATGACCGAGTTCGAGTTCGAGAAGGCCTGCCGCGGACCCGCGGCGGCGGTGGCGAATGAATACCCGTGGGGCATCGGCGTGGCCGGCACCGGCTATTCGCTTGCCGATGCCGGAACCGCGAACGAAGGGATCGCGACGAACCAGCACCACCTCGGGAATGCCGTGTGGCAGAGCACCGCGGTGAACTTCGATGGACCGCTCCCGGGTCGGAGCCTTCGCGGCGAACGTTGGCAATATCGGCCGTGTTCCATCCGGTGGCAGCTATTACGGCATCATGGAACTCAGTGGCAACGTGAACGAACGCGCGATCACCATCGGCGCATCCCAGCGGCCGCGCTTATACCGGCACCCACGGAAATGGTGAATTGGCGAACGATGGCAACGCCATCCGGCCACCTGGATCACCGCTGCGGCTTATACCAGCTACCGAGGTGGTGGATGGACCAACTCTTCCACGTTGCGGATGCAGACCTCCGATCGGGGCCTGGTGAATTTTCCGCGAGCGGCCCGCTATGTTGACAGCGGTGGCCGTGGAGTACGCACAGCCCCTTGATCCCCAACGCGCACATGAGCAGCACAGCAACTACCAAGGGAAGCCAGTACAACGTGTTGCACCGGACGCTGGTGTCGGTGCTCATGCTTGTGAGCGCGATCACTGCCTGGTCGCAGACGAACCCCGCACCGCAGGACCTTCCCCTATGCGCAGGACTTCACTTCGGTGGCGCACAACAGCTCCACGCTTCCCGCAGGGTGGCAAGGCTGGCGCATCGGGAACATAGCGATAGTGAGCTACGAAGAGCTTCCCCCTACGGCCAACTTGACGCTGCTCGCATCAAGCACCGCTGCCACCAATACGGGGGGCGTTCACAACTACAACGGTAAACCGGGTTTCCTGAATTCCGGTTCGGTGAACGCGTCCATCGTGTTATCGATCAATACAAGTTCGCGTGAGAACATCCAGATGGGTTATGACATCATGACCATCCGCAACCCTTATGTGACCGCACCCCCAAGCACGCGGATCAACGAAGCAACATTGCAGTACCGTATCGGCACAACAGGCAATTTCATCACACTGCCGGACCTCGTATACCAGACGAACACCATCAGCCAGACAACAGCCGTAACCACACCACAGAACCTTCTGCCCTTCAGTACAACGCTCCCACCGGCTTGCAACGATCAACCCATCGTTCAACTGCGCTGGGTGGCACGGGATGTAAGCGGGACAGGTTCCCGTCCGAGCATCGCGGTGGACAACATCAGCATCGATGGAACGTGCATACCGCCAAGCGCGAGTTTCAGCTATGATGATCGCTTATTGCAGCGATGCGGGGATCGCGGAGCCAACGCTGATGGGAACAGGTGGTGGGGTCTACACCGCAGGCGGAATGACCATCGATCCGAACACCGGTGCGATCACCTTGAACAGCAGCGGTTCCGGCACGGTCACGTACACCATCGCCGCTGTCAGCGGCTGCCCAGGAGCGCAAACCACAGCCGATGTGGTGATCAGCCCGGCCGCTTTGGCCGATGCCGGTGGTCCATACACATCGGTGGAAGCCGCACCGATTGCCATCAGCGCGAGCAGCAGCGGACCCGGCAGTTGGAGTGGCGGGCAGGGTGTTCTTGCTGATGCGGCCAGTGCCAGCACCACCTACACGCCCACCATGGCGGAGATCGGGTTCGCGGTCACGCTTACCTGGACCACTGATGACCCCGATGCGAGCGGCCCGTGCGGACCAGCCAGTGACCAGGCGCACGTGAATGTCGACTTCGCGGTGTACACACCCATGTTCGCTGGCGGTGCGGGTCGTGGGGACGTCAGCTCCGCCTATGTGACCCCGCCGATCACGGCCGACATATTCAACGGCGGCAGCGGTCGCGGCGATGCGGCGGACCTCTTTGTGAGCGCACCGATCGCATCCAGCATCTTCTCCGGTGGTAACGGACGTGGTGATGTGGCGATCTTTCGTGAGCGCACCCATCGCATCCAGCATCTTCAGTGGTGGGATACGGGCGTGGCGATGTGGCGGACCTTTCATGAGCGAACCCATCGCATCGAACATCTTCTCCGGTGGGAATGGACGCGGCGATGTCGCGGACTTTCGTGAGCACACCCAATCGCATCCAGCATCTTCGCAGGTGGTAGGTCGGGGAGATGTGTCCGATGTCTACATGATGCCACTGAGCTTGCAGGTGGCGTTGAAAGGTGTTTTGGAAGGTCCGTATGTCATTGCCGACGGTCGTATGAAGGACGACCTGCGCATACAAGGTCTGTTGCCCACCTCCGAACCGTATTCTGCATTGGGTTACACCTTCGTGTTAGGTGGAGGAGAAAACCGTGAACGCTTCGGTTTTTGGCAATGTGCCATCACCACCCGACCGGATCGTGGATTGGGTGCTGGTGGAACTACGCGATGCGGACAACCCTGCATTGATCGTGGCCAGCCGCAGTGCGCTTATCCAACGCGATGGGGATGTGGTGGACCTGGATGGTAGTTCCGCCGTGGTGATGACGGCGGAACCGGGGAATTACCATGTAGCGCTCCGCCACCGTAATCACTTGGGTGTGATGACCGCTGGTGAGTTGCCATTGAACACAACACCTACTACGCATCGACTTCAGTGCAGCTGGAACAACCGTGCATGGCACCGCGGCAAGAAAGGCGGTCGGTAGTGTGCAAGCCCTCTGGGCGGGTGATGTCAACTTCAACAAACAGCTTAAGTACGCAGGCTCCAGCAACGATCGCCATCCCATACTTACCGCTATTGGAGGCTTGTGCCAACGAACACATTAAGCGGCCAGTACCGCAGGGAGGACATCAACATGAACGGCCAAGTGAAGTACGCCGGCAGCGCGAACGACCGCGATATCCTGTTGCAGAACATCGGGGGCAGTGTGCCCACGGCGACAAGGAACGCGCAGTTGCCGTAACGCACCTTCTCACACATAGCGACTTTGATCGGTCATTGCCGATCATGCTCACACGGAGGTGCGGAGAACGCATCCTTGTCTTCTACCCCTTACTCCATTACGTATCTTGACAACTCATTACGTGATCCTATGACCACCAAGCTCACGCTCTCGGTTCCACCCCGCTTCAAGCGCACCGCTGCAGCCTTGAGCCGTCGGCGCAAGAAGAGCATCTCAGCGCTCGTAGCGGAACTCGTGGAGCGCGAGGCCAGGCGGGAGAAAGATCCTTCGCCGGGTTGGAGGACATTTGGAAGGACAACCCCATTACGGCGAAGAACTACGTGAGCAGCTCACCCTGACCCAGCCACACTTCACCCCGATCAACGCGTTCAACTTCCCACAGGTCGATCCGTCGCGGGATCGACAATTCGAACATCGGAAGCGGCTTGCCCACGGCGGTGCGGAACGCGCAGTGGCAGCAGCAAGGGCGACCGGTAGCGGGTGAATGCTGCCCCTGTCTCCTTTTATCAAGCCGATGGTCAGGTCTTCGATCGAACGGGACGCCACCCATCATAGGGCCATGTTCTTGCTACCTTGACCACAACCGCAAAGGACATGCGCTATCTATTGCCCACCGTTCTTCTCTCCGTGCTTTCACCCTTGCCCGATCCCAGCCTATCGATCCGCTGTGGCTCGTCTGGCAGGATGAGGAACGAGCTGATACCTCCAGATGCAACGCGATGATCGTCCTCATCCAGGAGCACTACTTGCGCAACCGACCTGACACGGCGGCCACGTTGGCGACGGAGCTGCTGGATCTTGCGAACCGGACCGGTAGCGAGCGACACCAGGCGAAGGCGACGCTGTTGCTCGCGGCCGCCAACAAGCTCATGAACAATTACGCGGTGGCTATCCGGCATACCGGCGAGCGCATGAACTGAACCGTCGGATCGACCACCAACCGGGAATGGCCAAGAGCCTGCAAGGGATCGCCACATGCCACCGTGAGCAGGGTTCGATGGATAGTGCGGACATCTACCTGGACAGTGCCGAACACGCGATGGCGGGATGCACGATCGGGAAATGGCGTCCAGGATAGCGGATGACCGGGGCTTGTCGGCCTATATGCGGGGGATCCTGGAGAGCGCGCTCAAGCATTGGCAAGCCACCCCTGGTTATGCATGAGGCGGCGCAGGAAAAGAACGGCATGGCCGCAATGTTGGGAAAGCTGGGCATTGTACATCAACTGCGGGGTGACCATCGCAGGGCCATCGACAACTATTACAGGTCATTGGCGATCATGGAAGAATTGAACGACATGCAAGGAGTAGGTGCTACTTGCGGCAACCTCGGCCATATACATCTCGAGCACCAGGAGTTCGACATTGCCCGAGGTTATTTCGAGCGGGCCTTGAGGTGGCCCGCAGCATCAGCGACCGACGCGCTGAAGCCGATGCTTTGAACAATCTCGGTGTGCTCTGTTCGCGAAATGGCGACCACACCAAGGCCTCGACCTTCGATACGCAAGCCTTGGCCATACGTCGCGAAATAAAGGACCTTCCCGGAGAGATAAACAGCTTGCACAACCTTGCGGAGGTCAGTCGCGATGCGGGCGACCTCGTCCATGCACAGGAACTCTACCTGGAATGTCTATCAAAGCTCGACATCACAGGAGACCAGGAGGGCGCTGACCAACACGCTGGTCGGGCTTACATCTGTGTTCAACCTGCAGGACGATCACGCCACAGCCGTTGTCTACGGTACGCGCGCCCTGGGTCTCGCGCAGCGTTTTGGGTACCTCACCGAAGCCCGCAACGTGACCTCTTTTGTTGCATACATCGCACAAGGCTCTGAGGAATACGGAACAGGCCCTGCTCATGCTGGAACTGCACATGGCCGCGAAGGACAGTCTCGCGTCATCCGAGGATCAGCGCATGCTGTTGGAACGGGAATTCCAATACACCTATGAGAAAGAAACGCTCGCGGACAGCCTGCGGCACGCTGCGGAACTCGTACACGTAAGGGACCAGCAACATTTGGCCGAAACTCGTTCTCTGGCAACAGGTGGCGGAGCGGCTTTGGTGCTTCTGGGTGGTGGCCTTTGGTTCCATGCGGATCGCAAACGTCGAAAGGCCCGTTTCGAGAAAGAGGCCGCGACCTTGGAGACACAGGCCCTGCGCAGCCAGATGAACCCGCACTTCATCTTCAACGCGCTCAACTCCATCAACGCATACGTGCAACAGAACGACCAGGAAAGCGCGAGCAGCTACCTCACCAAATTCGCCCGCGTGATGCGCAGTGTGCTGAGAACAGCCGCCACAGCGAAGTGCCGCTACAGGACGACCTGGACACCCTGCGCGGCTACATGGAACTGGAGCGCAAACGCTCGCACGAGAAGTTCGACTTCACCATCAACCTGGACCCTTCGCTGGACCCTGCGGAGGTCATGCGTGCCGCCGCTTGTAGTGCAGCCCTTCGTGGAGAACGCCATCTGGCACGGCATGGCCGGAAAGAAGGCAAGGGCCACATCACACTTTCGGTGAAGCAGCATGGAAAACAGTTGCTCTGGACCATTGAGGACGATGGGGCCGGCCGCCACGCGCCCAAGGTCGGAGGGCCGGAGAACGCTCCCACCAAGAAGACCTCGCTCGGCACCGCCATCACCCGCAGCCGCCTGGACCTGGTGCAGAAACAGCATGGTGGCACCGCTGGCTTTCAGTATGTCGATCTGACCCAAGGAACCCGGGTGGAGGTGAACATGCCATTGATCGTGAACGCGTGAGCGCAAGACCGCCCACAAGTACATCGCACGTGGTGACCAAAGCGCCCGGCATCGCCTTGCATGCCTCATACCGCTCCGCGTCACACTTCACACCGGTGCGTCCACGATGCCTAGGCGCGTGCGTTGTCCCTGATCTACCTGAACACACGGTCTCACACCTCTCGGTGCAGGCGGTAACAGTGTCGCACGCCGCTAATGTTCCACCTCTATATTTCGGCAACCGGCTCCAGCGGTTGACCACGATCCAGGCCCTCGATCCGGCCGCCAGGTCAACCGTTGAAGGGGTGGTGAAGCGCTCGTTCCTGCAGCGCATCTCCGAGCCGCCGCTCGATATGGCCCTCGCGCCGGATGTGTTGCGCCGCCACCGGCTGACCGGACGGTTCACGTTGCTCAATCTGGTCGCCAACATCGCCTTCTTTCTGAACGACCTGTTGGTGATCGGCGACCCATTGATGATCGGCATCGATCTGGTCGCGGTACCGTTCTTCACCTGGCTGCACATCCGATATGTGCTGCGGGGCGATCAGCGTTCCACCGCCGTGATCTTGCTCATAGCCCTGAACGTCTGGCTCTTTTTCAATGCCTCCTACTATGGCGAGCGCGGCCTCATCTTCCTCTTCCTCTACACGCTCATCCTCATGACCTTCTTCCTCATCGACTTCCGCGAGAGGATCAAGCTGGGCTTCTTCATGATCTTCCCAGTGGTGAGCATCGTGGTCCGGGAGATCACCAGTTACACCTGGTTCGCCAACCCGGCGCTCACGCCCCTCATGGTAGAACAAACGCGCCTGCTCTCCATGGGCATGAACCTGTTGCTGCTCTTCACCTTCATGGACGGTATCTTGCGCTGCTGGACATACATGCCCGGCCCCAACGGTTTGGAGGTGGGCCGCACCTTGAAGGCGGAACGACCTGAAATGCACATCGCGATCCTGACCATGCACAACAGCCCGGCACTGGTCCGACAGGTGAAGGCTGCTGGCTTCCAGGGTTACCTGGTGAAGAACACCGGAGCGCAGGAACTGAGGGATGTGCTGCGCTGCGCTGCGTAGTGCGGAACGGAGCCTGGTTCCCAGCGCATGTACCGGAGCCGTCCACCCACAACGATGATCCTGCCGGGCGGCTCACGCCGCGCGAGATCGAGGTACTGCGTGCCATCACCAGCGGCTACAGCAACGCGCAGATGGTGGACCACCTGGGCATCACCCTGCGCACCGTGGAAACGCACCGCAAGAACATCAACCAGAAGCTGGGCACCACCAAGATGAGCGATCTGGTGCATGTGGCGCAGCGGTTGGGCTTGGTGTGAACGGCTGGGACAGGAGCTCCGCGAGGTGTACCATCTGCGTACCACAGCGTTGGCCGATCCGCAATGCGAAATGGTATTACCTCCGCGTTGCGGCGTGATCAATACATCTTCCGCAGGGCTCCGAACAGGTGAAAAACGCCCGTATACAGGGTAGTTGGTATTGTACCGCAGCGTCCTCCATAGTTCCTTCACATCGCCGTTCCAGCAACCTCGGTCGATGTCCCGAAACGCACCCAGCCATCTCCACTATGTAGACCTAGCCAATGGGGCATGGGCTGGTCGGACCGCTCTTAATAGCCTGCCCGCTCCCACTTATACGGGCGACCTCCGGGCATTGCCGCCACTTGCTCGATCGGCAGCACCACTTACGCGCTCCGGCTTCGTTCCGCCGGAAGGTCAGGCAATTTCGATCCGCACAGAGATCGCGCCGCAATGAAACAATTCTCCTCCCTTCTGCCCAACATTCTGGTCGCCGCCATGCTCCTTCTGGTGTCGGGCAAGCATGTGGCCGCCCAGGACAATTGTGCCGGGGCGCTGCCGATACCTATTCCCTTGGCGGGGTATGGCACCGGCACCTTCAATACCGCAGCCTTCCCCATTAGTACCGCCACGGTTCAGCCGGGGAGTTTTTCGCCTATGCGCCCCTGCTCTCCGCCAAGTCGATCTGGTATTCGCTTAGCCTTCCTACCGCACGTTTCGTGAACCTACAGTTGAACACGGTCGGCATCGGCAACAATAGCGACGTGGGGTTCACCTGCTACCGCGTAGCCACCGCGGGCGCATGCATGCCCGGGTTCCCGAAATGCAGGCGTCGGCCTTCACGCCGATGCAGTCGGCCGGTTCTTCGACGCAGATCGGTTGCTTGCCCCCTGGCGAGTTCATGATCCAGGTAACGGCCAACGGTACGGTGACCGTGGGTGGAACGGTCTCTGGCCGTCACCGTGCAAGCTCCGGCCGGGAACGCTCCCTACGACTTCATGGCCACGCCGATGGACCTGGGGGTGCTGCCCGACTTCACGGCTGTTCCTGCCGCACTGGACATCCAGTGCTTCGGTATGGAACTTCCAGCGGAGGTCTGTGCTGCCCAACCCCAATTGACGCAATCGGCGTGGTGACCTTCACCACACCTGCGGATCTTCAATGGCTCTTGATCCGCACCGGCTGGGCGGCTTCCTATTTCGATCTGTTCCAAGGCGATATCGCGATGACAGCCATCGGAGCCCTCACTCCGATCCTCACCTGTGCTTACGGTGGAGGGAACATCTACCCCTTCCTGTGCAACGAATTGCTGCCGAACACCACGTACACCTTACACATCCTGTACGATCAGGCTTTTGTAGGCGCGGACGGTTACTCCATTACCGCCAAGACCTCGCCCTTTACCAATGCCGTGCAACCCACCACGGCAGAGGTGACCGCGCCTAACCAGTTCGGCATGATCGTGCCCAGCTCGCTTGGGGCCACCAGCACCCAGAGCGATGTATTGGCGTGCAATGCTTATCTAACGAACAACGCGTGCGGCACGCTCAATACAGTGCCCGCACACCACTACGGGCTCCACGGACGCTTATCCCCTGGGCTGCTACTTCACCTTTTCGCTCGCCTCCGCAGCGAACGTGGTGATCGATGCGAACAACATATACACCGCTACCCCACCAGTGCAGATGCGCTTGTTCGGTGAAGGCGTTACCGGGGCATGTGGCTCCATCGCGTTGGGCACGGACATGCTGGCCGAATCGGGGAACTGATGAGTTATAGTTGCCTGGCTGCTGGCAACTACACGGTGCAAGTGATCGGCAATGTGGATTCGCTGAACCTGGACTACTACTGGAGCAACATGCTGGGTTTCCCGGTGGACCTGAGCATCACCGCCACTTCACTGCCCAACACTTTGTTCGGCCTGAACAACGCCGCGGCCGCGGAATCCATGATCGGCCTCGCGCCGCTGCTGGACGACGTGCTCTACACCAGCACGCCGGACACCTTCAGTTGCGCCAACTCACCCTTGCCGGACACGTTCACCTGCAACCCGGACGAGACCAAAGCCATCTACCGCCAGTTCCGCGTGGGCGATGCCGATGGGGATGCGGTGCCGGATAGCGGACAGACGATCATCGAAGCCTTCACCTCCAGCTACTATTTCAACCTCCTAGGAACATGGCACCAATCCTCGGCCATGTTGTTCGAGGGCAACGCGCAAGCCGAGGCCACTGCACAGAACACCTTCGCCTGGCCACAGCAGTTCACGGGCCTTACGCCGGAGACCGGTTGCGGCATGTACACCACGTTGGACCAGTCCGGGTCTTGGACGGTGACCTATGAGGGCTGTCATACCCCCGGTGTCTATACCCATGCACAGTTCGGCGATTCGATCTTGATCGGCCAGGAGACCCGGCCTACCTACCGATTCCGAAAGCTGGACAACCAATTCTTCAACCCTGCCGCTCCGGAGAACATGGGCGATGTGATCGCCAACGGCCTCCACTCACTTCACAGTACGACCGCTTCACCTGCACGGACAATGCGGTGACCATCGCGGGTTTCGATCCCTGCGCACCCAAAGCGGTGTACCGTGAGTTCTACTTGAGCCAACCAGCGGAGTTGTGGGTCTCGTTCGAGAACTATCCCTGGCACGAGGCTGCTGGCTTCCGCATCTTCAGCGGGCGTGGTTCCTTGGGTCTGGGCACCCTGAGCGCCAACGTGGTGGACACCAATTGTGTGGGGTACTTCTTCGCTTCGGAGTGCAACCCAATGCCCGCAGGCTGGTACACGGTGGTGGCCTATGGCCGTGGGCCGAACTATACGAACAACCTCGCTTTCCATGAGACGAGTCCCTACGGATACCAGAACGATTCCGACATCGGAAACGACCATCGCATCATCGTAACGGCCGACACCAGCATTACTCCTGGCCCGCTCTACAATCGCCCCTACAAGGGCCTGCGAGGCGAACAACGGCAACCCCATCGCGCTCGTGAACAACGGCACAGCGGCCAACCCGAACTACGAGCAGCGCTTCACCCTCTGCACGGAGAACTTCAAGTTAGTGGTGGATACCCCGTTGGTGGGTCCGGCGTGGTCCTTCTGCCCTGACGTTTCCAAAGTGGCCTACTACGTCTTCACCCTGGCCCAGGAATCCTATATCCGTATTGAAGGCGTGGAATACATGCAACAGTTCGTATTCCCCTTGGATGTGACCACCGATTCTTTGCTGCTGGCCACCACCACACCTCTGACCAATTGCGACAACATCTCGAACGCTGTGGAGATATGTCGGCTGCAACCGGGCACCTACACCCTGGTGATCGGTGGTGATAACTCCTTACAATGCACACCGCGGACGCCCACACTGATCGTGGACCGCGTACTCTACTCGCAATACGACTTCGCCGATCACGCCTACGATTTTGGCATGATGCCCCGGATGGTGTGTTCCACGACGGGTTCCCCGGCGATGTGAACCTGGTGTATTGCACAACGGGCGCTTTCGACACCGATCCCTACGGCTTGGGATGGGGCTGTGGTTGGCCGAGCAGTACTTCTGAAGTATACCCCAACACGACCAACAACACCTACTACACCGACCCCGGCCAACAATACCTGCCCTCGCGAAACCTGTGGTACACGTTCGCCACGGATGGTCCAGGAACCCTTACGGTAGAAGTGACCTCACCCACGCCTCTGGTGAACCCGAACATGCCATCCGCGCAGCCCTTCTTCGCACTTCACTTGAGCGATGAGAACGGCGCGACCCCCTTCCCTACACTGGTCGCCAATGGCCTAGTGGACTCTACTGCCGCCCAAAACCTCACCGCACTAACTGAACCATGTGGGTTGGTGCGCCCTTAGCACCGAACTATCCTACGCGTTCCTGGATGATGCGTGCAGCGCCGCTTCCAGCCAACGTAGGTTCTATGTCGAGGTGCATGGCTACCAGCCCAACGTGATGGTGGAAGTGCGTGTGCGGTGGACGCCCTATGTGAACAGTACCGGTGCTGCGCTCTATGATCACTTCGCCGAAGCGAACACGATCGGATCGGGACTCACCACGGGTCCATACCCTGTGGTGCCCCTCACGCCGGGCAACGCGTACACGGGCGGATGGGACAATTTCTTCTGCGCCACCACCGCCACCACCGACTGGGACAATGGCGCCTTGCCTTGGTGTACACAAGCCACGCTTTGGTACACTTTCACCCTCACCCAAGGCGCGCGGGTGTTCGCCGGATGGCAAGTGGAAGATTCCACCTACATCGATGCCTATGGGAACTCGATGATGTTCCAGGAGCTCGTGCCGGGCGATTCCTCTACGACTTCAGGAATGTTACAACACACTTACTCTGAATACGGGGACGTAGGCACGGGCTTCAACACCTATGGTTATTGCCTTGAGCCTGGCACCTACCATTTCATGATGAACACCTGCAACGGGGACGACACCCTGTTCTACCGGCCTTATCTCTGGGTGTTCGATAACCCTGGCGACCATTGCGCCAACCCGCACAGCATGACCGTGCCGGGCTTGGGCACCTATTCCCTGAGCGGTTCGGTGAACTGCCACACCATCGGTGATGACTATGGTGAGGACGGCTCTGACATGGGCTGTTTGCCCGGACCCGCGGGTTGGCAGTCCACCTGGTTCTTCTTCGAATATACCGGCACCGATACTGTGGACGTTACCTTTTCTTACAACAACCTATCGACCGCGTGGGGTGTGGGGCGAAGAGTGTTCTATGGCGATGATTGCACCCTCTTCACCGCCGGCGAATGCAACACCAACTTTATCTCGCAGGATGTGATCTCTTGCGTGGATGCCGCTTCGGGCAGCTTCTTCGTCCAGGTGCTCACCCCGGATGGTTCCACCGGCAACGTGGAGATCACACTGGACATCGCCCCAAATACCAACCCCGATTGCATCGTCTTCGATCCCAATACCGTAGTGGCGGGTTTCACCTACGTGAAGGATTGCCTGAGCGATTCGGTGATCTTCATCAACACCTCCACCTCCGGTACCGCCATCACCTTCGACTGGGACTTCGGCTATGGCGGCCTTACTTCTACTGACATCGACCCCCATGTGCTCTACCCCGTGCTGGGTGGAACCCAGACCTATGATGTGACCCTCCTGGCCACCCATACCGGCAACGGGCAGACATCCACCATCACACAGACCATCACCTTCGACTTTATCCGCCCTGTGGTGGAGCTGGGGGCTGATACCACGATCTGCGCCTCGGGCACAGACCCGTGGGTGCTGGACGCCACACAAACCGATCCTGCGGCGACCTACCTCTGGCAGGACGGGAGCAGCGGGCCCACTTTCGATGCGATCGGTACTGGGCAGTTTTTCGTGGAAGTGACCCTTGGCAGCTGCACCGTACGCGATACGATCGATCTGGTGATCGAGCCGCAGCCGGTAGTGGACCTCGGGCTGGATATCACCTACTGCACAGCTACGCAGCATTACTTGGAAGTTTGGAACTCCGGTGCTGCAAGCATCTTGTGGTCGGATGGAAGCACGGGGTATGATCTCTATGTGGACGCGCCGGATACGGTTTGGGTACAAGCGAGCAATGGCCAATGCGTGGCATCGGATACTATTGTCATCAACTTGGTCATCAGCGGCGTGTCGGTTGTGGTGGATACCGCGATCTGCAATGGTTTCAGCTACACCCTACCCGATGGCAACGTGGTATCGGCGGATGGCTCCTACCCAGTGACCTTTCTGACCGTAGCTGGTTGCGACAGCACCATTACCACCAACCTCACGGTGTTGGCGCCGCTGGCAAGTGTGGTGGACACCACTGTGTGCAGCGGCGTATGCATCGACCTACCCGATGGTATCTCGGCCTGCGTGGACGGCAGCTATATCTCCACCATACAGAACACAGCGGGTTGCGATAGCACCGTTACCACCAACCTCACGGTGTTGGCGCCGCTGGCAAGTGTTGTGGACACCACTGTGTGCAGCGGCGAATGCATCGACCTACCCGATGGTGTCTCGGCCTGCATGGACGGCAGCTATACCTCCACCATACAGAACGCAGCGGGTTGCGATAGCACCATTACTACCAACCTCACTGTATCGCCGTCGATCGATACCCTCGTCTTCGCCGAGATCTGCACCGGCGCTATCTACTTCCTGCCCGATGGATCACCAGCGCCGGGACCTGGTCTCTACACCGACACCCTCACCACCGCTGCAGGTTGCGACAGCATCGTTACCACCGACCTGAGTGTGGTGGCCGTGATCAACGCCAGCGTGAACGCTACCATCTGCAGCGGACAGAGCTACACCTTGCCCGGTGGTGGCGTGGTGAGCCTGGACGGCATCTACTCCGACACGCTTACCTCTGTCAATGGCTGTGACTCGGTGATCACCACCACCCTTACCGTGAACGCCGCGATCGATACCCTCGTGGTGGTGCGGGTTCTGCACCGGCGCTTCGTACTTCCTGCCTGATGGATCACCAGCGCCGGGACCTGGCATCTACACCGATACCCTCACCACCGCCGCCGGTTGCGACAGCATCATCACCATCGACCTGAGCGTGGTGGCCGTGATCCCGACGCCGCGTGAACACTTCCATCTGCAGCGGGGCTCGCCCCCCCCCCCCCCCCCCCCCGGGCGCGCCCCCCCCCCCGCCGCCCCCCGGGCCCCCCCCCCCCCCAGAGCTACACCTTGCCCGGTGGTGGCGTGGTGACTTTGGACGGTATCTACGCCGATACCCTCACCTCCATCAACGGCTGCGACAGTGTGATCACCACCACCCTCACGGTGAACGCCGCGATCGATACCCTCGTTCTCGCACAGATCTGCACCGGCGCCACATACTTCCTGCCTGATGGATCACCAGCGCCGGGACCTGGTCTCTACACCGACACCCTC
This sequence comes from Flavobacteriales bacterium, assembly GCA_016703105.1. Taxonomy (GTDB): domain Bacteria; phylum Bacteroidota; class Bacteroidia; order Flavobacteriales_F; family PHOS-HE28; genus PHOS-HE28. The sequence goes on along the minus strand of JADJCS010000017.1, from coordinate 220,489 downwards.
ACCACCGCCGCCGGTTGCGACAGCATCATCACCATCGACCTGAGCGTGGTGGCCGTGATCAATGCCAGCGTGAACACTTCCATCTGCAGCGGCCAGAGCTACACCTTGCCCGGTGGTGGCGTGCTGACTTTGGACGGTATCTACGCCGATACCCTCACCTCCATCAACGGCTGCGACAGTGTGATCACCACCACCCTCACGGTGAACGCCGCGATCGATACGCTCGTTCTCGCACAGATCTGCACCGGCGCTATCTACTTCCTGCCCGATGGATCACCAGCGCCGGGACCTGGTCTCTACACCGACACCCTCACCACCGCTGCAGGTTGCGACAGCATCGTTACCACCGACCTGAGTGTGGTGGCCGTGATCAACGCCAGCGTGAGCGCTACCATCTGCAGCGGACAGAGCTACACCTTGCCCGGTGGTGGCGTGGTGAGCCTGGACGGCATCTACTCCGACACGCTTACCTCTATCAATGGCTGTGACTCGGTGATCACCACCACCCTTACCGTGAACGCCGCGATCGATACCCTCGTGGTGGTGCAGATCTGCACCGGCGCTTCGTACTTCCTGCCTGATGGATCACCAGCGCCGGGACCTGGCATCTACACCGATACCCTCACCACCGCTGCAGGTTGCGACAGCATCATCACCATCGACCTGAGCGTGGTGGCCGTGATCAATGCCAGCGTGAACACTTCCATCTGCAGCGGCCAGAGCTACACCTTGCCCGGTGGTGGCGTGGTGACTTTGGACGGTATCTACGCCGATACCCTCACCTCCATCAACGGCTGCGACAGTGTGATCACCACCACCCTCACGGTGAACGCCGCGATCGATACGCTCGTTCTCGCACAGATCTGCACCGGCGCCACATACTTCCTGCCTGATGGATCACCAGCGCCGGGACCTGGCATCTACACCGACACCCTCACCACCGCCGCCGGTTGCGACAGCATCATCACCATCGACCTGAGCGTGGTGGCCGTGATCAACGCCAACGTGAACGCTACCATCTGCAGCGGACAGAGCTACACCTTGCCCGGTGGTGGCGTGGTGAGCCTGGACGGCATCTACTCCGACACGCTTACCTCTGTCAATGGCTGTGACTCGGTGATCACCACCACCCTTACCGTGAACGCCGCGATCGATACCCTCGTGGTGGTGCAGATCTGCACCGGCGCTTCGTACTTCCTGCCTGATGGATCACCAGCGCCGGGACCTGGCATCTACACCGATACCCTCACCACCGCCGCCGGTTGCGACAGCATCATCACCATCGACCTGAGCGTGGTGGCCGTGATCAACGCCAGCGTGAGCGATACCATCTGCAGCGGACAGAGTTACACCTTGCCCGGTGGAACGGTGGTTTCACTCGATGGCATCTACTCCGACACCCTCACCTCCGTAAACGGTTGCGACTCGGTGATCACCACCACCCTTACGCTCGTCGGCCCTACGGCGCAGTTCACACTCACCGCACCGCTGAACACCAACGACATGAACGCCTGGTTTTTGAATTCGAGCACAGGTGCCGTGGCTTACGTATGGGACCTGGGTGATGGCACATCCTCGACATCGGCCCATCCATCGCACACGTACAGCGAACCGTTGGGGGGAACGATCACGGTATGTCTGATCGCGATCTCCGCCCAACAATGCACCGACACGGCTTGCGCAACTATCACGATCGAGAACAATGCGCTCCATGTGCCGAACGCCTTCACGCCCGATGGCGACCGGATCAACGATGGGTTCCTACCTGTGTTCGCCTCGACCCCGCCGGAGGATTACCTCTTCGCGATCTTCGACCGGTGGGGACAAGTGATCTTCGAGACCACCGATACAACCTCCGCGTGGAACGGCCTCTTCATGGAAGGGACCGAGGTTCCACAGGGTGTGTACGTTTGGAAGATCTTCGCGGGAAGCAAGGTGCCGGGAGAAGATCAGGACCTCACGGGTCATGTCACCCTGATCCGATGACCTGATGTGCCGCCCTAGCAAGCTCCAACGGGAAATTCTGCAGGGGCTCCGAACATGGGCCTGCATATCTTGCGTAGCGGTCATTTTGGTAGCGTCCGCGCAGAACACCGACTCGCTCCTTTCGGTCTGGAACGATAAGGCACGCCCCTTGGAAGATCGTTTCACCGGCCTGGAGGAATTCTGTTGGGCGTTGGGCGAAACGAACATCGACAGTGCATTGGGCTGGAGCGAGTTCTTCATCAAGGAAGCGGAACGTCAGGGATCGAAGTTGGACCAGAGCGACGCATGGAACACAGCCGGGAACCTGCGCCTCAATGCGGGCAGGCATCAGGATGCGCTGCTGGCATTTGACCGGGCCTTGCTTCTACTTCCCAATAGTGATCCCGCCAAACAGGCCACCATCCTGAACAACCAAGCCTTGGTCCACCTGGAACTTGGCGATCATGCCACAGCCATTGACCTGCTTTTGCGATGTCTCTCCACCAATGAACTTCTGAAGGACACCAGCGGCCTCATTAATGCACATGGCAACTTGGGCATCACCTACGCCATGCGTAAGGACCTCATCCGGTCGGTCGAGCAATTGGAACATGTGGTGCTTCTCGCGGAAAAGGTCGGAGACCCGGAGCTTAAGGCGATCACTTTGGGCAATCTGGGCGCCATCCAATCCGAAATGGGCGACCTGCCTGCGGCCAGGGAAAGCCTCATGGAGGCGCTCGCTTATTATCGCATCCACGCCCCGGACGACACAGGCCTGCCCGGTGCGATGGTGAATCTTGGCATTGTGTATCAGCGCCTCGGCGAGTTGGACCGTTCCGACTCCCTGCTGCGCGATGCCCTGGTGTATCAGGAACGGACCGGTCAGCCTACTGAATTGTGCAACACCTATATCAACATGGGCGGGAACGATCTCATCCGCAGGAACTACTCCAGCGCCCGGGTCATGTGCGACAAAGCGTTGCGCATCGCCGACGGTATGGAGGTGGTCACCGAACAGATCGCGGCCTGCCAGTGCTTGGTGGAGGCGAACGAGGGTCTGGGCCGCTACCGCGAGGCCCTGCAGCTCCATAAGCGCCTCATGGCCGCACAGGACAGCTTGATGAACAAGGAGAACATCGAAGGCATCACCCGACTGGAAGCCCGTTTCGAATTCCGAAAGGTGCAACTCGCGGATAGCCTGGCGCATGCCGCAGCGCTGGCCCAAGTAGAGGATGAGCGCACCATCGCCCAACTCCGCGCCGACAAGAACCGCAACCGCGCGCTCGCCACCGGCGGCGGCGCCCTTCTCCTGCTCGCCAGTGGCGGCGTCTGGTTCTACACCGACCGGAGGCGACGCAAGGAACGTTTTGAGAAAGAGGCCGCGACCCTGGAGACACAGGCTCTGCGCAGCCAAATGAACCCCCACTTCATCTTCAACGCCCTCAATTCGATCAACGCCTACGTACAACAGAACGACCAGGAAAGCGCCAGCAGCTACCTCACCAAGTTCGCCCGCGTGATGCGCAGCGTACTGGAGAACAGCCGCCACAGCGAAGTGCCCTTACAGGACGACCTGGACACCTTGCGCGGCTACATGGAGTTGGAGCGTAAAAGGTCGCACGAAAAATTCGACTTCACCATCACCGTGGACCCTTCGCTCGATCCGCTGAGCGTGCTTGTCCCGCCGCTCGTGGTGCAGCCTTTCGTAGAGAACGCCATCTGGCATGGCATGGCCGGAAAGGAAGGCAAGGGCCACATCACACTTTCGGTGCAGCGGCAGGACGATCAGTTGCTCTGGACCATTGAAGACGATGGGGCCGGCCGCCATGCGCCCAAGACCGGCGGGCCGGAGAACGCTCCCACCAAGAAGACCTCGCTCGGCACGGCCATCACTCGCGCTCGCTTGGACCTGGTGCAGAAACAACACGGTGGCAAAGCGGGTTTCCGATACACCGATCGGGCGGTCGGGACCCGTGTGGAGGTGGAGATGCCGCTTATACTGAACACTTGAGCCCATATTTATTCCGCGCCTCCGAGACCCCATCGATCGCATTCGAGTGTAGTACATCAAGGTACTTCGGGTACCAGGGTGCGGCCGGCTCTTTCCGCTTCAACTTTTCCTCCCCGGCATGGGCGGTGCCTCAAACCGCCATGTGCATCAACATTGAGGTCGCGCTTTCCGCCGAGCGCCATTGGCACCGGCAAGGATAGCGTCGAAGATCTTCCCGTTGTCCTCGAAGACCGTTCGCATCAGGATCTTCACGTCCTTGAACTGCTTGCGGATGTGGGCCACGCCAGCGCATCATTGGTTCCGATCATGTGGGCGCCGGAACATCATTGGGATCCTCGATCGGCCGGTTCGCCTGAATACCTCTAATTTGCCTGGCAACCGACCCTCGAACATCACCACACTCCTATGCGCATTCGTACCATCCTACTGGCCTTCGCGCTCGTGATCGCCGCCCCGGGCTTCACCCAGAACTACAACGGCTTCAACTACCAGGCCGTGATCCGCAACGCGGCTGGCGATCCGTTGCCCAACCAGGCCGTGGGGGTGCGGGTCCAGATCAACCCAGGCATTGCCGCCGGGTACAGTGAGACCCACAGTGTAACCACCGATGCGCACGGCCTGATCAGCCTCACCATGGGGCAGGGCACACCGGAGGTAGGCTCCGTGATCCCCACCTTTTCCGCATTGGATTGGACCAGCAGCGTGATGAACTACACCGTGTCCGTGGACATCACAGGCGGCACCAACTATGCGGTTCTTGGCGGTGCCGCGTTCAAAGCCGTGCCCTTCGCCATGCACGCTCTTACCAGCGGGAGCGGTGCTTCCGGATGGTCGCTCTTGGGCAACGATCTGAGCAACACGAACACGGGCAACGTGGGCATCGGCACCACCACTCCCTACTTCAAGCTGCAGGTGGAAGCCACCAGCCTGGATGGTGTCGCGTCGTTCCGCAACACCGACCCCAACGGAGCATCGAAGATCGAGTTCTATGATGATGTGGAGCCACTGTATCCCTTCCTCTCCATCGGCAAGGGGAATTCCGGAACAGGTGCTCTGCCTGGATCTTCTCACATCTCTTCCACCAACCGGCTCACGTTGGGTACACAGGGCAACCCGAACCTGGTGATCGAACCCACCGGTGAAATGGGATTCAACGCACCCTCCGCAGCCCTCACCACTGCGACGTTTGGCGGGATCGGGCGTTCCTTGTCCTTGCTCACCGGTAACGGCGAGGATATCGTTTGGGACGGCGGAGGCACCGGCGAGGTGATCTTGAAGAACACCGGAACCCTATCCGGTGCGACGGCTTTCCAGAACGCCTCCAGTGTTGCCCTGATGACCCTCCGGAACACGGGCGAAGTAGGCATCGGTACCAGCTCACCTGGCGGGCCGTTCGAGACGCACAAAGCCGATGGGTCCTTCGTGGTTCGCAGTTGGGCGGGAAGCGGAAGCAACGTGGTGGTGACGGATGTCGTGGGCCGCAACAACTTCCGGCCACAGCAGCGCTTCTCCACGGTGGGCAACTCGAACTATTTCGACATCGGGCTCGGTGCCGACGATGCCTACCACATCGAATCCACCGGTGACGTTCCACGCATCTCCATCCTGCAGAACGGAAATGTGGGCATCGGAACCGCGAGTCCGGGGAACGCACGCCTGCTGCTCAATCATGTAACGTCTTCGATCTCAAGCCCGGCGATGAAGATCGAGATGGCCGGCGCCAATCTATTGTTCTACAAAGCCAGTAATGGTGCCGCTACAATTGACAATACGAGTGGCGGGAATTTGGTCTTGATGCCAGCGGGCGGAAACGTGGGCATCGGCACCATCACCCCGCAATCGAAGCTCGCGGTGAACGGCAAGATCACCTGCAAGGAGGTGGAGGTCACGCTGGCCGGTTTCCCGGACTATGTCTTCGAGAAGGACTACCGCCTGATGCCCCTGGACGAGGTGGAGCGGTACATCGCCGCCTACGGACACCTGCCCAATGTGCCAAGCGCTTGCGAGGTGGAGGAGAACGGACTTGGGCTAGGCGCGATGAACAAGATCCTGCTGGAGAAGGTGGAGGAGTTGACCCTGCATGCCATCGCCAAGGAGAAGGAAGTGGAAGCGCTGAATGCGCGTGTGGCGCAGATGGAGGCGATCCTCATGGGAGAAAAGTGAGCAAAGGATATCTGAACACCTTGAAATGATACCCATGGAGATCCGATCGATCATCGCACTCTTCGCAGCCTTGTGGATGGGGTTGACGCCTTCCCTTTCACAAGATGAGTGTGGCACACGGTTCACGTCGCGGGCGGAGCGGGAAGCATACGAGAGCCGCCATGAGGAATTCCTCATTGAGTACGCTTCAGGGCGCTCCATATTGACCGGATACAAGTACATCCCGATGTACTTCCACATCGTGAGACAATCGGACGGCAGCGGAGGTATTTCGATCAACACGGCGTTAGAGGCGATGACGCGTTGCAATACCGCTTATGCGGGCACCCAGATCCGGTTCTTCTACTGCGGCCATCAGTATATAAACAACAGCACGTACTATGAGTTCCATGTTAACGAAGAATCCGCGCTCGTGAACCCGAACCGGGTGAACGACGTTGCCAATGTCTTTGTTGTCAATTCTATCACGACCACCGAAGGAACTGCCTGTGGCTATGCATATTATCCAAACGGTGTAGCAAACACGAACAACCACATACTGATGGATATCGAGTGCATGGATGGCCCTGAGGACAACACCTTGGAACACGAGTTCGGACATTTCTTCGACTTGCCGCACACACATGGAAATACGAACAACGGAACCACAACAGAGCTTGTGAATGGATCGAACTGCACAACAGACGGCGATCTCTTCTGTGACACACCAGCGGACCCGAATCTTTCAGGTGTTGTGAATACCAGCTGCGTATATACCGGCACTGCGACGGATGCGAACGGGCAGGTCTATTCTCCGAATACGGCGTTGTTCATGTCCTACTCGCACAAACCATGTCGCACAGCGTTTTCGGCACAGCAGATCGCCAAGATGAACTTAACAGTGTCCCCGTTGGGCAGCATCAGTAGAAGAACCCTTAACTGCACGAATTGCCCCGCAGTGGCCACCTACAACGACCCCTATTTCAACGGCAGCGCATATGTGCTCACGGACTACTACAGGAGGAACGTCATCGTCTCGAACGTTGATTTGACCGTCCAACCTGTGGACCAGCCGAACCTCGGGTTCATCGCCACGGAGCGCATCACATTGAATCCGGGATTCCACTTTGATACAAACAGTCCGCAGCTTGACGTATTCCATGCAGAGATCGATCCATGCACCCCGTAAGGTCATGTTCAAAGTAGACTTGGCCTTGTAACACCTGACCCATCATGAGTTTTACATACGGGCATCGAGCCAGCCGCACAGTACATCTGTTCCTGCTCGGCGCATGCGCGATCATTACCTCTGCCCAAACCCTCGTCTCCACCGGCGGCGGCACGGGCACCATTCCCGGCGGCTCGGTCAGCTGGTCCGTGGGCGAGCCGGTCATCGGCTCGGGCACGGTTCCAGGAGGGCTGGTCACGCAAGGCTACCAGCAGCCCACCACCTTGAAGCTTCGCCTCCACCTTGCCGCAGCGCTGCAAGGCCCCTACAACAGCACCACCGGTTTGATGAGCGATGCCCTGCGCAGTGCCAGCCTCATACCGCTCGCCGAACCTTACACCGCGATCGGCTATGTGCATGTAGGCGGTGGCGGTGAGGCCACCACCGCACCGGTGCTGGCCATTACCGGTGGTGATGCCGTGGTGGATTGGGTACTGGTGGAACTACGCAGCACCGCTACGCCCGCCACCGTGGTGGAGTCTCGTTGTGCGCTGTTGCAACGCGATGGCGATGTGGTGGCCACCGATGGAATTTCTCCCGTCGCCTTCAACGCACCGGCCGCCAACTACCATGTGGCTGTACGCCACCGCAACCACTTGGGCGCAATGACGCTGACCGGCGTGCCCCTCAACAGCACGCCTGCTGTCGTCGACCTCACCTTGGCGACCACCACCACCTACGGCACCAATGCACGCAAGCCGATCACAGGCACCTTCCCCGCGCAAGCGCTCTGGGCCGGTGATGTCAACTTCAACAAGCAACTCAAGTATGCCGGCGGGGCCAACGACCGCGATCCCATTCTTACCGCGATAGGTGGCATCGTGCCTACCAACACGTTGAGCGGCCAATACCGCAAGGAGGACATCAACATGAACGGCCAGGTGAAGTATTCGGGTAGTGCGAACGATCGCGATATCCTCTTGCAGAACATCGGGGGCAGTGTGCCCACGGCGGTAAGGAACGCGCAGTTGCCGTGAGCCGTTGCCTCCAGTAACACTGCCTTGCGCGCCGTGGACCAGGACGTGGCGGCGAACGGTGAAGTAGGTACACGCCCTGCCCGACGCGGCTGGGACGGGCGTCGATCGCACCACTTTGGGTTACCCCCCTAACCTTTGTTCTATTGACCTACCCTCCGGCATGTGGGTATTTCGCGCACGGCCCATCCGCCATTCCACAACATGCGCGCTCTCCCACTGACCTTCCTATCCACGGCATTCCTCGCCGCCACTGTCGGCCTGGCCCAGACGAACCCCACGGCACGCTCCGTCCCATTCGTGGAGCCCTTCCCGAGCGGCACGTTCAGCACCTACGCCACCGGCTTCCAGGGGTGGAACGGCCTGAGCGGTGCGGTGATCAACACGCAGGGCCTGGCCGAGGCCTCGGTGCCTACCGGCGATGCGACGATCACGGCTGCGAACCCTGTCACCGCGAGCGTTGCGGGCATCTATGGCAGCAATGGCCGCGTGGTGCTGCGCAGTGGCAGTGATGCCACCAACGGAGTGAACCAATTGGCGATGGCGATCAATACGACCGGGCAGTCCGGTGTGCGTTTAGGATACTCCATCACCAGCATACTTGCCGGCCCCGTTACCATGGGCGTGGTGTGCCAGTTCCGCGTGGGCAACACGGGCGTTTGGGCCACGCTCACGCCGACGATCGGCGCGAATCCGTATGTGCAGACCAGCGGGTTCACCGGGCTGAAGACAACAGTGGGGGTCCTTCTGCCAGCCGGGTGCGACAACCAGCCGTTGGTGCAAGTGCGCTGGGCCGTTTGGCGCGGCACGCAGGCCGGCAACAGTGCGGCGTTCGGGATCGATGACGTGGCGGTGACCCTGATCGCCAACGATGAGTGCTCCGGTGCGATCGACCTACCCCTACAGGATCCGGGCAATTGCCCGGCCAACGCCCTGGTAGGTACCACCGTGGGTGCCACGGACAGTGGTGTGGACTGTGTGGTGAGCGGAACGGACGTGTGGTACAAGATCACCGGCGATGCCGGCCAAGCCGCCACGGTGTTCCTGACACCCGGCACGGCGGCGGGGTTGGGCATACAGGTCTTCGGCACCTGCGGTGGCTCGGTCTTCTACTGCCAGCCGGGTACACAGCACGGCATCTTTGCGGGCTTCGGGTCCACCACCTTCGTCAAGGTCTTCGCGCAAACGCCGGGCACCTTCACCATTTGTGCGGTACGGGCACCGGCGAACAACGCGGTCTTCTTCGCCACCCCGCTACCCTCCCAGCACCCGGACAGTTGCACGGCCCTGCCCGGCACCACGGACTTCGCCACCAACGACGGCACCATCCCGTGCGGGCTGAGCCCGTCGGCCGCGGACGTCTGGTACGCTGTGGATGGGGGCGCGGGCTTCGCGGTGAACATCCAGCTGTTCCCCGGTTCGGCCACGGACATGGGGATCCAGGTTTTCTCGGACAATGGCTCCACACCGACGTATTGCGGGACGGGCAACTTCCACAGCTTCCAGGCGATCGGCACCAATTACCGGGTGCGGGTCTTCGCGGCTGTTCCGGGGACCTTCAGCATCTGCGCGATCCGCGCACCGGCCAACAACGAGTCCTTTGGGGCGATACCCTTACCACTGCGGCCCGCCGAGGAATGCAGCTGCTTCATTCCTGCCCAAGGCACTTGTCCACCTGGGGAAACAGCGGACTGCAATGGGAACTGCGCCCCGCTCGCGCTCGTCGGGGATGGTTTCTGCGACGATGGCTCCTTCTTCTACAATGGTGCCTTCATTTCATTCAACTGCCCTGCGTTCGGTTCCGATGGCGGGGACTGCTCCGGCGGCAACGGCAGCTGGCCGCCCGCATGCAGCGCGCAGATCGACTCCACCGTGTTCGCGACCAACAGCGGCATCAACTGCGCGTTCCCCACGGCCCGCGACCTGTGGTACAGCGTGACGGGCACCAGCAGCAACACCGCGCGCATCGAACTCTTCCCGGTCAGCGCATCGGGCCTCGGCATCGAGGTGTTCGACAGTGGCAATACAAGTGTGTATTGCGCCGCCGGTAACTCACACGGCTTCTTCCTGCCCGATGGGCAGACCTACAAGGTGAAGGTGTTCACCGAGACCCCGGGCGAATACCACATCTGCGCCGTGCATCCGCCCACGAACGACGAGCAATCCACGGCGGCCCCGCTCACCCTCCATCCCCCCGGCACGTGCTTGCCACTGGAAACCACCATGGCTGGCGCCACGAACGCCTTTCCACAGACGTCTTGCGCGCTGCCCGGCTCCGTGGACCTGTGGTACACGGTGACCGGTGGCCCGGGTTTCGGAGCCACCATCGAACTCGATCCAGGCACCGCCACCAACATGGGGATCCAAGTTTTCGACGGGCAATTCGGTACAGAAACATACTGTTCGATCGGGAATACGCACAGTTTCCAGGTGCCCTCCGGCTCCACCTATTTCGTGAAGGTCTTCGCGCAGATCCCCGGCACGTTCACGCTCTGCGCGACCGCCGCGCCGGACAACAACGAGGCTTTCGGGGCCACGCCATTGACGCTGCACCAACCCGGCAACTGCACACCCCTGCTGGCCTCCACCGCCTTCGCTACCAACAGTGGAACTGGCTGTTCATCCCCGCTGCCCGAAGTGAGCGATGTGTGGTTCACGGTGACCGGCGGGTTGGGCATGGCCGTTACCATCGAACTCACCCCGATCACTGCTTCCGGGCTCGGGCTTCAGGTGCGCGACGGCCAGTTCGGCAATGAGACCTACTGCGGAACGGGCAACACCCACAGCTTCCAAGTGCCCATGGGGACCACCTACTTCATCAAGGTCTCCGCCGCCGGTGACCAGGGCACCTTCGGCATTTGCGCGATCGCCGCGCCGGACAACAACGAGAACTTCTCACCCGTAGCCCTCCCTGTTGAACCGACCGGCACATGCACCGGGCTGGCCGCCTCCACCACCTACGCCACCAACCAGGACCCCAATTGCGAGCATCCCACCGCACCCGACCTGTGGTATACGCTCACCGGTCCGGTGAACGGGACCGTCACGGTGGAACTCGTGCCGGGCACCGCGGCGGACATGGGCATCGAGGTGTTCGAGGACCAGTTCGGTTCCATCGGCAACGTGACCTATTGCGCGGGCGGCACCTCCCACACCTTCGCGGTGCCCTTCGGGTCCAGCCGCTTCGTAAAGGTCTTCAGCGCCACGCCCGGCACCTTCACGGTCTGCGCTACCGAGACCGCGGTGGAATGCCAGCAGAACAGCGACTGCAACGATGGCGATCCCTGTACCATCGATGCCTGCATAGCGCAGGAATGTGTGACAGCGCCTTTGATCTCCATCGGCGATGTGGTGTCGACCCCGTCACTCGTTTGCGTCAACGGCAATGCGCAATTGGAGGTGCAGGCCACCACGCGCGCGCCTCTTTCCCAGTACGTGTTCAGCACGGAGACCGGAGCGGCGCTCGATCCCATGAACCAGTTCATCCATCGGATCTATCCCTTCATTGATGATGAGCCGCTGGCCTTCCCCACCACCATCGGATTCGACTTCCCGTTCAACGGCACGCTCTTCTCGCATTTCTCCGTATCGCCGGACGGCTGGCTCCAGTTGGGCGGAGCGCAGGCGGTGGCACAACCGGTGAACAGCACCACCAGTGCCGCGAACAACCCGAAGATCTACGCCTACTGGGATGACCTTTCCACAGGGACATTCTCCCTCAGTGGAGGTGTTTTCAGCAAAGTGTCAGGCACCGCACCGCACCGCATCCTGAAAGTGCAATGGGGCGTCACCATCCCGAAGAACCTGGGCGTTGTGGCGAACAGCTTCTTTCAACTTTGGCTCTACGAGAACGGTACAATTGAATTCCGCTACGGCGCGATGGGAGCCGCCAGCATGAGCGCTTCAGCGGGGATCACCGCCGGCCCAGCCAACTTCCAAAGCATCACGCTGGCGACGAACACGGTGAGCGCGGTGAGCGCGAACGATGCCAATACAGGCCAGCCCGCAAGTGGCCGCCTGTACCGCTTCAGCCTGCCGCCGGTCGCCGGTGGTTCTTACCTGTGGACGCCACCGACCTTCCTCAGCAGCACCACCGCCGCCTCGCCCATGGTCACCGCCATCAACGTGCCCGAGCAGGAATACGATGTGTTGCTGACCTCCGCCGGTGGATGCACCGCCACCGACAGCGTTACCGTTCTCACCACCACCCCCACCACCGCCGCGACCATCACCGGTACGCCCGCGTTCTGTTCAGGAGGCAGTACCACCTTGACCGCCGTACCAACGGACGGTGGCGGACCCCACACCTTCCTCTGGAGCCCCGGCGGTGAGACCACCGCGAGCATCGTGGTGTCCACCGCTGGAACGTTCAGTTGCGTGGTGAGCGATCCATGCGGTAGTGTGAACGCGGGCAGCGTCAACGTGATCGAGAAGCCGGTGCCTTCCGCCTCGGCGACTTCCAACAGCCCGCTCTGCTTTGGTGATACACTCCTCCTGGACGGAAGCACGGACTTCGGCACCACCTTCCAATGGACCGGCCCGCAGATCACAGGCTTTACCGCCACCACCGAGGATGCCAGTGCCCCTTCGGTGAATGCGTTCTTTGACAATACGTTCACTTTCACGGCCAGCTTCGACGGATGCACCAGTGCGCCCGCCACCGTGGATGTGGTGGTGAACAGTACACCGCAGATGCCGACACCCACGGCAACACCGACCTCGCTCTGCGCGGGCGGCAACAGCCAACTCGTGGTGGACGCGCGGGAAAATCCGGGCTTCCTGAAAGAACTGCCCATCGCGCCTGCCCCGCTTTCCGGAACACCCACCGCGATCACCACATGGAACGCCGGTGGTGACAACACCGCGAACGATGGGTTCAGCACACCAGTCGTTCTTCCCTTCCCATTCAAGTATGACGGGCGCGTGTTCAGCCAGCTCTGGGTGTCGCCCAACGGATACATCACCTTCAACAACCCGGCGGGAGTGAGCGCTGCGACCAGTCGGATCTCCGACTTCCTTACGCTCTCCAGCGCGCCGAACGCGGTGATCGCTTTGTGTTGGTCCGATCTGAATGCCACCTCCGGTGGTTCCATTGGCACATTCACCGTGGGCGCACCGGGCAGCCGCGTGTTCGTGGTGAACTTCAACGCCGTTCCGTTCAACCCGAACACCGGCGCGGTAAGGGGCAGATCCACTTGCATGAGACCACCGGCCGCATCGAGCTGCATCTTACAACCGTGACACACGGGGCATCCACTTCACCGAACAGGATCGGAGTGGAAGACTTCAACGGCGGTTCACGCACCGTGATCTCCAAGTTCCCCGCCGCTTGGAACATCTCCATACCCGAGGCCTGGCGCTTCGATCCGCTCACCTTCCAGTGGAGTCCCACCACCTTCCTCAACGACCCCACCATTGCGAACCCCGTGGCCACGGCCATCACGGCGAGCACGACCTACACCGTTACAGTGACCACGCCTTCGGGCTGCACCACCACGAACACCGCCACCGTATCGATCATCCCACCACTCTCTTCGGCCCTCATTTCCGGCATACCGGCCCTATGCGATGGCGCACCCACCACCTTGACCGCCGTGCCAACGGGCGGAGGTACACCCTTCACCTACCTGTGGAGCCCGGACGGTCAGACCACGGCCAGCATAAGCGCGTCCATTGTCGGTACGTACAGTTGCCAGGTGAGCGACGCTTGCGGCGGCAGCGTGAACACCGGTCCGCTGACGGTGGTGGCAGGTTCTGTTCCAACGGCCAATGCCAACAGCACCGGTCCGGTATGTGAGGACCAGACCCTCAACCTCATCGGCACCACGAACTTCGGCAATGCGTTCAGCTGGACAGGCCCGAACGGCTTCAGCAGCACGCAGCAGAACCCATCGCGCACGGCGATGACCTTCACCGAGGACGGGATCTATCAATTCACCGCCTTCAGCAATGGCTGCCCCAGCGTGCCCGACACGGTGCATGCGCTCGTACATCCCAAACCCGTGATCGGTCCGGTGACGGCCAGCCCCGATACGGTGTGCCCCGCAGGGAGCTCCCAACTGCAAGTGTCCGCATCGGTGGATCGCACCTACGTGCGCATTTCCGAAGTGACCACACAACGCACAGGAGCTGGAGCGACACCGGTCTACCCGGCCTACCTCACCGCAGGGATCGATGATTTCGTCGAGCTCAACAACACCTCGGGGCTCATTGCGGACATCAGCGGGTGGACCGTCACCGGTTTCATCTCGAACGGGACCAGCCCCACGCACCCCCTGTTCACCTTCCCTCCGGGAACGATCATGCTCCCGAACAGCGCCCTTGTGGTGGGAATGGGCCCGGGCGTGGGAAGCCCGGCCAACCAGTACTACACGGTGGGTGGTATAGGTGGCAACCACTGGACCTCCAGCGGACCGATCGGTGTGGTGCTGAAGAACAACGCCGGCGCGGTGGTCGACGCGTTGGCAACAGGCACATCGTTCGTTTGGGCACCGGTCACCGGCGTTACCGAATTTGACTGGTCTAATACGACGCTTGCGGCCCTGACCGGTCGAGCCGGCATCATCCGCACGGCGGCCTCGGACACCAACCTGGGAAGCGACTGGTCCAATTCGGACACGGGCAGTCCTGTGCAGTCGATCGGCAGCTTCAACGCAGGCTATGCGAACCCGTACCTGTCCACGGTGAGCGGCTTCGCGTGGAGCCCGGCCACCTTCCTGAACAGCACCACTATCGCGAACCCGTTGGCCAGCGGGATCACCGTCGGCACCAGCTACACCGTGACCGTGAACGGTGCGAACAGCTGCGCAGGAACCGCCTCCGTTACTGTGTCCGTGCCGGTGATCGACGACAGTGACGTTTGCACACTGGATGCATGTGTGAACGGCGTGGTGACGCACAGCTTCCAGGACGCCGATGGCGATGGCACCTGCGACGCGAACGACGATTGTCCGCTCGTACCAGGCCAGATCGGTTCCACCTGCGACGATGGCGATGCCAATACCACCAACGATGTATTGGACGGCACCTGCACCTGCCTCGGTACACCGCTGGTGGTGCGTGTGGATGCCCGTGTCTTCCTCGAAGGACCGTACAACAGCACCACCGGACTGATGAACGACGCGCTGCGCGGTCTGCCTGGCTTCCCCCTCACCGAACCGTACACTGCCGCAGGCTACATCCACGCTGGTGGTGGTGGCGGCGAGACCGTGGCACCGGCCGTGCTCGCCATTTCAGGCAACAACGCCATAGTGGATTGGGTGGTGCTCGAACTGCGCAGCCCGACGGTCCCGGCCAACATCATCGCCAGCCGCAGCGCTTTGTTGCAACGCGATGGGGATGTGGTGGATCTGGACGGCGTGTCATCGGTCCCCTTCACCGCACCCGTCGCCAGTTACCATGTGTCGGTGCGGCATCGCAACCATCTCGGAGCGATGACCGCTGGTGCCTTGGCCCTTTCCCCCACGCCGTTGCTCGTGGACCTCACCACGCTGGCCACCGCCACCTTCGGCACAAACGCGCGGAAAAGCATCACCGGCACCTTCCCCGCGCAAGCGCTCTGGGCCGGTGATGTCAACTTCAACAAGCAACTGAAGTACGCGGGCAGCAACAATGATCGCGATCCCATCCTCACCGCCATCGGTGGTCTGGTGCCAACGAACACATTGAGCGGTCAATACCGCCAAGAGGACATCAACATGAACGGCCAGGTGAAGTACGCCGGGAGTGCGAACGATCGCGATATCCTCTTGCAGAACATCGGGGGCAGTGTGCCTACGGCGACAAGGAACGCGCAGTTGCCGTAGAGGGTCCTGTCCGTTCACGAGCGTTCGTCTGCGAAGCCAAGCGGTTCCCTTGGGTTCGATGCGGAGCATTTTCTCCCAGCAGTTCCCGGTGCAATTCAGGATCGCTACGGATCGGGGGATCAGGTAGCATCGCGAACGCGATCGAGCTGCAACTTCCTAGACCTTCGGCTGTACGCCCAAGGAATGGCTCATACCCTTTGCGCCTGTTCGGGATCTCTTCAAACTCGTCCCTCGAGCCCTTGCGGGATCCAGGCATCCACCTATTTTGGTCATGCAAGCCCGCGTTCGAACCCATTTATCGGCCCCCCATGCGCGTATTGAACACACCCCCCGTTAGCGCGGTATCGGCCGTTGTAAATCGTGCTCGCTACACGCTCATCGTTCTCACGTTCCTGCTTCTGGTCCACGCTTCGGGTTGGATCATCGCCGCGCACCCCCTTCCGTTCATCACCGGCGGCCTGGTGATCAATGAAGTGGACTACGACACGGACGGGACCGATGCCATGGAGTTCATTGAACTGCTGAACACCTCCGCCACGCCGGTGGACCTCTCTGGGTACACCCTCGAGTTGGTGAACGGTGCGCTCGGGAACGCGACCGTATACGCGACCATCGCCCTGCCAGCCTTTTCCCTGGCCCCGGGAGCGTACTACGTGGTGGGGAACAACGCCGCGATCCCGAACATCGACCTGGTGGTGGGCTCCGGCACGAACTGGATCCAGAACGGGGCACCGGACGGCATCGGCCTGCGCGACCCGCTCGCGCTGCTGGTGGATGCCGTAAGCTATGAGGGTAACAGCGGTGCGCCATATGCGGAAGGAAACGGCGTTCCCTCTAGCAACAGCGATGACGGCATCGGCGATACCGGCATCAGCCGCTTCCCGGATGGCACCGATACGGGGGACAACAGTGCGGACTGGCAAAGGCATTGCCTGACCCCGGGCACGGCGAACGCGGATTGTTGTCCGGACGATCCGAACAAGACCGCTCCAGGCATCTGCGGCTGCGGCGTGCAGGATACGGATACGGACAGCGATGGCACCGCCGATTGCAACGACGGATGTCCGAACGATGCGGACAAGGTGGTGGCCGGGCAATGCGGCTGCGGTGTGCCGGACACGGACAGCGATGCGGACGGCGTGGCGAACTGTATCGATGGCTGCCCGAACGATCCGTTGAAAACCGCGCCGGGCGGATGCGGCTGCGGTCAAATGGATGGGCTTGAAGTATGCAACGGCCTGGACGATGATTGCGATGGCAACATCGACGATGGCTGCGTCGTGCCGCCCCAATTGGTGATCAACGAAGTGGATTACGACAATGCCGGTGTCGGGGACGATGCCGTCGATGAGGACATCGCGGAATGGATCGAACTGAAGAACACCGGCACCACCACCGTGGACCTGGCAGGTATCCGGATCGAACTGGTGCAGGGCAACGGTGGCGCGGCGGATATCTATCGCACGCTCGTTCTGCCGAGCTTCCTGCTCGCCGCCGGGGACTATTTCGTGATAGGCAACCATGCCGGTACACCGCACATCGATCATGTGGTGACGCCAGCGCAGGACCTCATACAGAACGGGAGCCCGGACGCTATTGGATTGCGGTACCAAAGCAATGGACCGCTCCTTGACGTGATCAGTTACGAGGGCAGCGCCGGCGCGCCCTACATGGAAACAACCGGAGCCGGCCAGCTCGGCAGCGATATGGACGGCCATCTCTCGCCGTTCACCACCCTGGCGCGCTACCCCGATGGCAGTGATACGGACAACAACAGCACGGACCTGCGGGTCTGGTGCGCCACACCGGGCGAAAGCAATAACACCGCCGACACGGATGGCGATCAAGTGCCCGCTTGCGTGGACAACTGCCCCTTCACCCCCAACCCAGACCAGTCGGACGCCGACTTCAACATCATCGGGGATGTGTGCGAAACATATCCGTGCGTGATCGTACCCCAGCACTCGGAGCAGGAACCGAACGGTTCACCGGCCACCGCATCCGCGTATTGCGGCCCGAGCTTCATCGCCTCAGCGGCGATCACGCCGGCAGGGGACCACGACTACTTCGCGCTGGGCGCCGTAGATGCCGGTTCATTGATCTTCGCGGCCATCCAATGTTCCGGCAGTGGCCAGTTCGAGCTCACCGCGTTCGACGAAAATGGGCAGATCCTGGGTGCCAATGCCATGGGAGGTTCGTTGGCATGCCCGTCAGGGGCCGGCCTCTATGGTATCCCAGCGCCCGGTGGTGCTATCTACCTGCGCGTGAATGAGCCGGGCGACAACGCCACCATCAACCACTATGCATTGTACGCCGCGGTGATACCACCTCCCGGCACGGCCACCACCGAAACTTACCTCTGCAATGACCTGCCTACCCAGGCCCAGGGTGGATCCAATTACTTCGCTGGCACCCCTGGGTCCGGTGAAGCCGACTACTACGCGTTCACCGCGCACGCCGGGGAGCGTATCCTGCTGGTCTCTACCGCCCCCGAATTCACCGTGGAGCAACTCATCCAGCAGACCCCCGGGATCACGGTCACCAACGCCGTGGGCGTCGCTTTTGACCATATGATGTTGGTCGATGTGGACCAGAGCGGAACCTATGTGGTGCGCATGGAGAACCCGGGATCGTACCTGCTCCACATCGGCCGGCCTTACCTGCAGGAAACGATCAATGGGATGGATGACAATTGCGATGGCGTGGTGGATGAGCACTGTCCCATCCTGTTGCAGGCACGGGTGGTGCTGGAAGGACCCTACAACAGTGCCACGGGCCTGATGAACGGCGCGCTTGCAGTGCAAGGCCTTCTGCCCGTCACCGAACCGTATTCCGCGCTCGGCTATCCGCACGTGGGCGGTGGCGGAGAGGTGTTTTCCATTTCCGGCGGACAGAGCGTTGTGGATTGGGTAGTGCTCGAACTCCGCAGCGCGAACAACCCGGCGATCGTATTGGCCAGTCGGTCCGCGATACTGCTGGTGGGTGGCCAGGTGGTGGATACGGATGGCCTTGCACCGGTGAGCTTCGACCTGCCCGCCGACAACTATCATGTGGCGGTGCGGCACCGCAACCACTTGGGCGTGATGACCAGCGCTCCCTTGGCACTGTCGCCTGAGGTCAGCTCGGTGGACTTCACCTCGCCAGCTACCGCCATGTATGGCACCAACGCCCGCAAGTCCATCACAGGTACTTTCTCAACATTGGCGCTTTGGGCGGGCGATGTCACCTTTAACAACCAACTCAAGTACGCCGGGAGCAACAACGATCGCGATCCCATCCTCACCGCCATCGGTGGTCTGGTGCCAACGAACACATTGAGCGGTCAATACCGCCAAGAGGACATCAACATGAACGGCCAGGTGAAGTACGCCGGGAGTGCGAACGATCGCGATATCCTCTTGCAGAACATCGGCGGGAGTGTGCCTACGGCGGTGCGGAACGCGCAGTTGCCGTAGCGCACCTTCTCACACATAGAGACTTTGATCGGTCATTGCCCGATCATGCTCACACGGAGCCAGGCAGGCACGGAGACCGCACCCTTGTCTTTTGCCCCTTGATCCGTTACGTATCTTGGCAACTCATTACGTGATCCCATGACCACCAAGCTCACGCTCTCCGTTCCACCCCGCTTCAAGCGCACCGCTGCAGCCTTGAGCCGCCGGCGCAAGAAGAGCATCTCCGCGCTGGTGGTGGAACTTGTGGAGCGGGAGGCCAAACGCGAGAAAGATCCTTTCGCCGGGCTGGACGGTGTGTGGGAGGGCCGCGATATCACGCTGGAGAAGCTTCGCGAGAAGGCATGGAAACGGTCCTGATCGACACGAGCATCCTTATAGGCAGGATGCGCCGGGAAGCGGTGGCGTTCGCCGCATCGGAGCGAGCGAGCGGATCATCGCTGGTGATCTGCGATGTGGTGCTCGCAGAGATCCTGGCCGGTGCCCGGAACAAGGCGGAATACGACCGGCATCACAAGGAACTCACCACGAATTTCGACATTCTACCCTTCACCATGGAGGTGAGCCAAAGGTTCCGCGAGATCCTCAAACACATCGCCCCGGAGCATCACGTCCACCTCGCCGATCACCTGATCGCCGCCACAGCCATGGCGCATGATGTGCCATTGCTGACACTGAACAAGAAGCACTTCAAGCCGATCAAAGGGTTGAAGTTGGTATAGCTCGATCCATCGCGCGATCGACAATTCGAACATCGCAAGCAGCTTGCTACGGCGGTAATACCATTTGGACATACAAAGCCGTCCAAAGATGAACGGTCTGGTCGTCGCGGATCTTTTGTTTTGCGGACGAAAGCCGTGATCGGGTCACTCGGCATGCTTTGCTGGACCGCGCAGGAGCCGGGGGGCTTGCGTGTTCCAGGAATTTACCCAACTTGGCTATCGGTATCCTGAACCGATCTCACCTGCCATGACCCTATTGAGGATCACTTCGTGCCTTGCCCTCGGTCTATTGCTCCACACTGCGGGCACGGCCAACAACATCCAAGTGGCCAACGCCACGCTTACGGGCAACACCGGCACCAGTGCCAAGATCCAGTTCGACTTGAGTTGGGAGAACAGCTGGCGCGGTGGCGTGGTGAGCAACTGGGATGCCGCCTGGGTATTCGTGAAGTATCGTACCAGTACTACGGGCGATTGGCAACCGGTGGAGCTGAGTAACACCGGACATGTGGCACCTACGGGCAGTCAGGTGGATTTGGGCCTGTCTTTTCCGGGGGGGGTGTACAACGCCAGCACCAACCCTGCGCTAGGAGTGTTCATCTACCGCAATGCGGTCGGAACCGGGAACCTTGCCCTGTTCAACTTGCAATTGCAATGGAACTATAGCGCATTGGGCTTGGTCTTCAATGATGTGGCCCAACTCCAGGTCTTCGCCATCGAGATGGTTTATGTGCCCCAAGGGAGTTTCTACCTGGGGGCCGGCGGAACTGAGGGCGGATCCTTCACCGACGGCTCCTGATTTCAGGGGCCTCCGTTCCAAGGCAGATCACAGCGGAAGATGCCATCACGGTCGGCACGGGTGCGGGGAATTTATGGGTAACGACCCCTCCCGTCGGGTGTTCTTATGCTACCGTTCCTACAGGCACGCTGGCGGCTGCCTTCCCGAAAGGATATGCCGCCTTTTACTGCATGAAGTATGAGTTAAGCCAGCAGGGCTATGTAGAATTCCTCAATTCGCTCACTTACACGCAGCAAGCGGTCCATACCGCCCAACCTCCGAATTCCGCTGCGGGCACGGGGGCGCTTCTCTCCACCTTGGGCACTGCCACCGCACAACGGAACGGGATCGACATCCAAACTCCTGGCACACCCTCCACGATACCAGCGGTCTACGCCTGCAACTTCGATGCGGACGGCATATACGGTGAAGCGAACGATGGCATGACCATCGCTTGCAATCACATATCATGGTACAGCATGGCGGCCTATCTGGATTGGAGCGGGTTGAGGCCAATGACAGAACTGGAGCTAGAGAAGGCCTGTCGCGGCACTTTACCTCCCGTACCGAATGAATACGCATGGGGCACCAACACCATCGCTGGTAGCGCGTATACCCTGTCGAATCCAGGGGCTGCCAACGAAGGCATTGCCACGAACTACAGCACCACCCTGGGCAATGCGATCACACCTGCTACGGGGGGCGGGACGATCGGAGGCCCCATACGCGGCGGTATTTTCGCCGCCAATGTCAGCAGTTCGGGTCGGGTAACGGCAGGCGCAAGCTATTACGGCATCATGGAGCTTACGAGCAATCTTTGGGAGACCGTGGTGACGATCGGCAACACCCAAGGTCGGGCCTTTACAGGAAGGCATGGAAGCGGCGCCATCCTTGGCAGCGGGAATGCGAACGGGGTGAATTGGCCGGACTCCTCAACCGGAATAGGAGTTGGTGTACATGGGGGTTACTTCAGCTCCACACCTTATACGGTCTGTGATCGTTGTTACAGCACAAGAGCTCAGGATTACCGTTCAGCGGACTTGGGCACTCGCGGGGTACGCACCGCTCCATGACCTGGACCATGCATCGGTCCTTTACACGGCATCCATTCCGACCAGCATCTTGGTACGCCTTGGTGCGATCATTTCCTCTATTGGTATGCTTGATGCCGTTAGGAGTTCAGGCTCAATATGGTGGTGGAGCAGGCCGTGGCGATATCGTTCGCTATTCTCGCAAGCGAACATTGCGTCCGACATTTTCAGCGGCGGTGATGGCCGTGGTGATGTGGCGGCGCTGCATGCTCCCACGGTCGCTTCCAACATCTTCAGTGGGGGCAACGGGCGCGGAGAGGTCACCTCGAATTTCAGTCCGTCGCTGCAGGTGCTACTCTCCTTGCGTGGCATGCTCGAAGGTCCGTACAGCGCGAGCACGGGTCTTATGAGCGATGCCTTACGGAGCGCCAGCCTGATTCCCGGCACCGAGCCCTACAGCGCCCTCGGTTACGCCGCCAGCAGCGGCGGTGGCGAAGCGGTTGGCGCAGCCACGCTCACCACCACCGGCAATAACGCCATTGTGGATTGGGTGGTGGTGGAATTGCACGATAACACCAACCCCGCGAGCATAGTCGCCAGCCGCGCCGCACTGATCCAGCGCGATGGCGATGTGGTGTCTACGAACGGGATCAGCCCGGTCATCTTCACGCAAGCACCCGGTACTTACCGCGTGGCCCTGCGGCACCGCAACCACTTGGGGGCGATGACACTGAACGGCGTGGCGTTGAGCAACACCACCACTAGTGTTGACCTTTCACTGGCGGGCACATCCACCTTTGGCACGCAGGCGCGCAAGAGTATCACGGGCACCTTCCCCACACAAGCATTGTGGGCCGGCGATGTCACCTTCAACAACCAACTGAAGTACGCCGGCAGCAACAACGATCGCGATCCGATCCTCACCGCCATCGGTGGCACAGTACCTACGAACACGCTGAGCGGCCAATACCGCCAGGAGGACATTAACATGAACGGCCAGGTGAAGTACGCCGGTAGCGCGAACGATCGCGATATACTCTTGCAGAACATCGGCGGGAGTGTGCCTACGGCGGTGAGGAACGCGCAGTTGCCGTAGAGTCTGTTCCGCTCCTTGTTCGCGAGCGTTCGTCTTCGACGCGAAGGCGATCTTTTTGGAATTGGGACGAGTGTCCTCCTCCTCGGGCCTCGCCACCGGCAATGAAAGATCACTTCACCCTGACGCGTCCGTGATCCTCTTGAACACGCTCCTTCCCGGCGAGGAGCATAAAAAGCCAACCGAGGAATTCGGTTAACTTTCAAACGCATGGCCGGAAAAAGGCCTGCCCACATGGCACATATCAGGATGATGCGGCGCATGCTGCTGGTTCTTCAAGGCACTTTGGTACTCCTGGGTGCGGCTGTGGCGCAGAACCCCACTAGCGTGGACATTGACCTGGTGGAAGGAAGTACACCGGGCACATTGGAGGTCCGGGTCCGGCCCAACGGTCAGGGCTTTTCCGGCATCGTCAGTGCTGTTCAATTCACGATCAGTTGGCCAGCGACCTCTCCCGCCACGCTCGGCACGCGCGTTCAGTATTGTGCTGCGGGCTTCAGCCTATCCTCCACACCGCAAGTGACCGCCAGTGGGACGATATTCCGCACGTATAGCGCTTTCGGCTTCGACCCCATGAGCACCACGTGCCCCGGTGAAGTTTGGACCGCAGGTGTATGGCACGGATGACCGTTCCAGTAAATGGGAACACGGGCTGCACAACGTTCCAGATCGTGAGCAATGCGTTCGGTCAACCTTCCGACACCAACTACTTCATCTCCCTGGGCGGAGTTAGTAAGACCGGTATCATCGAACAGACGTCCGTGTTCATCGGATCCTGTGCCGTGCCGTTGGCGGTCAAGTTGCATTTGGAAGGACCCTATGACACCGGTACGTTGCTGATGCGCGATGACCTGCGTGCGGCCGGAACGGTGCCCTCCATTGAACCCTATACTGCATTGGGTTACCCCAACGCTGCCAGCGGCGGCGCGGAGACCACTACTGCGGGTGTCCTGGCGGTGAGCGGCACCGACGCCATTGTGGATTGGGTGCGGATCGAGCTGCGCAGCAGCACCGATCCCACCGTGCTGGTGGCCACGCGGCATGGTCTGGTGCAACGCGATGGCGATGTGGTGAGCGCTGCGGATGGGGTATCGAACGTGACGATCGGCAACATACCGGGCAGCTATTACGTGGTCGTTCGCCACCGCAACCATCTGGGTGCGATGACCGCCACGGCGCTCGCTTTGAACTTGACCGCCACCTCCATCGACTATCGGAACCCAGCTACACTAACCTTCGGCACCGATGCCCGCAAGACCATAGGCGCGGTAATGGCCCTATGGGCCGGCGACGTGAACTCGAACGGACAACTGAAATACGCCGGCAATGGCAATGATCGCGATGCCCTACTCACCGCCATCGGTGGCACTGTACCTACGAACACGGTGAGCGGCCAGTACCGCCAGGAGGACATCAACCTGAACGGCCAGGTGAAGTACGCGGGCAGTGCGAACGATCGCGATATACTCTTGCAGAACATCGGCGGCAGTGTGCCTACCGCGGTGCGGAACGCGCAGTTGCCGTAGCATACCACCAGCCCGCAAAGGAGCCTATGATCGTGCGCTGCTGAACGTGCCACGGGGATGGAACGGTGCCCCCCCGCGGGCACCCTTCCATTTTCGGCCGGACCGCAGGTTATGAACAAGTAGGTCGCGAACGGGATGAACCGTTTACTTTCAAACCGGCTTCCGCGGCCCGCACATGTGTACCCGCTCTTCTTTCTTCGGTGCCGTACCGGCATTCGCGATCCTGTCCATCGGAGCATGCACCGATCGTGCGGCCTCGGAACGTGCGACCGATCGGCCATCCACCGATCTCCCAGCACCTACGCATACACCAGTGCCCGGAGGAGGCCCGTCAACGGCCGCGCAGTTCCCCACCGCTAGCGCCCATGCCGGCGCTGCGCTTACCTACCGCATCATCGACGCACCCAACGGCACGTTCGGTTATGCCATACTCAGTGACGGCGAACTGCTGATCCAGCAGACCAATATGCCTGGACAGCCCGGCGTGGAAGGCTGCCGCACAAAAGCGGATGCGGAGAAACTCGCTGAACTGGTGATCGGAAAGATCCGGCACGGGGAGATGCCCCCTACCGTCAGCAATGAAGAACTGAAAAACTTGGGCCTGAAACTCTGATCACTGGAACCATGCGCTACCGGATCCATTTCTCCCTTTCGATCGCTGCGGCGATCGCATTGAACACCGCCTCGGCGCTTCCTGGTTCTTGGACGCAGAAGAACGATGTGGGCTTCCACCAGCCCAACGGTCCGCTGAGCCGGATGGGCGCGGTGAGCTTCGTAGTGGGCAGCAAAGCCTACGTGGGTTTCGGCCAGGGTCCGGCATCGCCCTACTTCGACGATCTATGGGAATTCGATCCCGGCACCAACAGCTGGGCGCAGAAGGCCAGCCTCACCGGCGGTGGCCGCTATCTGGGGGTGGCCTTCGCCATCGGGACCAAGGGATACGTGGGCACGGGCTGGCTTAACGGGCCGCCGCTCTTGGGCCAGGACTTCTGGGAATACGACCCGGGATCGAACACGTGGGCGGCCAAGGCCAACTTCCCGGGCGCGGGCCGAAATGGTGCGGTCGGTTTCGCCATCGGTACGAAAGGTTATATCGGGACCGGCACCACTTCGGTGAGCGAGGTCGCCGACATGTGGGAGTACGATCCCAACACGGATGCGTGGACCGCGAAAGCCGCGCATGGCGGCGGGACCCGCAGCTCCTCTTACGTGTTCGTCGTTGGCGGCAACGCCTATATCGGCGCTGGAAACTATGCGGGCTTCGGCTTGCAGACCGATCTGTGGTGCTTCGACCCGGTCGCTGATTCCTGGACCGCGAAAGCGGGCGCACCGATGGTGGCCCGCTACGGGGCTTCCGGCTTCGCGATCGGGAGCACCGGCTACGTGGTGAACGGGAGCGATGGCTCCAATTACTTCGGCGATCTTTTCGCCTACGACACGGTGTTGGATGCCTGGACACCGAAGGCCGCCGTGCCCATCGGTGGCCGTGTGTTCGCGGTCGCCTTCGCCGTGGGCGGCTATGGCTATACCGGTACGGGAGGTACCTCTTTCCCTGCTTTCACCGATGTCTGGCGGTATGACCCCGGCGCGAACAGTTGGACCGCGCGCACCGGTTTGGGCGGCACCGATCGGTTCGGCGCCATCTATTTCGCCATCGGTGGTAAAGGATACATCGGCATGGGTCTGGTCAATGGCGGCGTGCAGACCGATCTGTGGGAGTTCGATCCGGGTACCGGTACCTGGAGCCAGAAGGCCGACTTCCCCTCCACGGGTCGGTTCCATGCGATCTGCTTCGCGATCGGCAACAACGGATACGTGGGCAGCGGTTATCCCAGTTACCCCAATGACTTCTGGGCCTACGATGCGACGTTGAACACCTGGTCCGCCAAAGCTCCCTTCGGAGGTGGCGGGCGGGGCACCGCTGTGGGCGTGTCCGCGGGGGGGAAAGGGTACGCGGGCTTGGGCGTCGACGGTGCGTTCCTGCGGCCCTTGGATATCTGGGAATATGATCCCGTGCTGGACACGTGGAGCCCGAAGGCCAATTTCGGTGGCTCGGGCCGCTGGTGCCCCACGGCCATCGGCATTGGCAACAAGGCCTACTTCGGCCTTGGCACGGATGCGGCCAATACCTATATGACCGATTGGTGGGAATATGATCCAGGCCTGGATACCTGGACCCAGAAGGCCAACTACCCCGGTACCGGCCAGTTCCTGAACGTCGGCTTCAGCATCGGTGCGATCGGCTATGTCGGCACGGGGAACGATGGCCTCATCGTAGCCTCGGACCTCTGGGCCTTCGATCCCAGCAACAACACATGGACCCAGCAGGCGAACGTACCCGGACAATCGCGCTTCGGGGCGGCCGCGTTCGGCATTGGTGGCAAAGGATACCTCGGTACCGGTTTCCTGCATGATCTCTACGAGTTCGACCCACTGGGTGTGAGTTGCACGGAGAACCTCACCTTGGAGCTGAAGACCGATGCGAGCCCGGCACAAACCACCTGGGAGATCGTGCCGCAAGGGGGTGGTACGCCCTATTGCTCCGGCGGCGGCTATGCCGCGAACACCATGGTGTACGAACCCTGCTGCCTACCCATTGGATACCACGAACTGCGCGTGTACGATAGCCTGGGTGACGGCATCGCTCCGGGCGGCTACCGCCTGAAGAACGCGGCGGGCGAACGCATCATCGACAACTGGGGCGACGGGCAGGACTTCACCTTCACCAGCTCGGCACCGCTGGCGTTCCACGTTCCCATCGGCACCGATAAGTTGATCGTCGGCAGTTGTGACAAGGAAACCTGGACCGCGAACGAATTCATCATCGCCTCCCCGAACGCTGGCGTCAGTGCGCAATGGGGCATCGGTAACCAGACCGACGATGGCTACCAGTTCTGGTTCTTGAACCCCGATGGTGGGTACAGCCGGCGCATCTTCCGCGACCATGCCACCAGCGGTGGCTTCGGCCCGGCGAACGCGGTGCGCGCCTGCCATCTCAAGATCAGCAGCATGGTCACGCTCCCCGTGCCCTATGATGTGTTATTGAACGTCCGCGTGCGCAGCCGGGTGAACGGCACGTATGCCGAGTTCGGCCCTGCATGCCGCTTCCGCATGCCGTCCACCCAGCCCTGCCCGCCCACCCAGCTGGTCAACAACCCGAACAGCCCCTCGTTCAGCTGCGGTGTCACCCGTGTCTTCAACGGCAGTGACAAGGTGCACGCCAACCCGGTGTCCGGAGCGAACAAATACCGCTTTCGCTTCGACAAGGTCGGTGGTGGCTTCACGCGGACCATCGCCAGTACCAGCATCACGCTTCTGCTGAGCTGGGTGACGCAGCCCTTGGTGGATGGCGACACCTACGATGTCACCGTACAAGCCAGCTTCGATGGTGGCACGACCTACTGCCCGTATGGTCCCAGTTGCCAGGTCACCATTGACAACACCCCCGCCGCAGCTCCGCGCTCCATGGAGGCCGCGGGTCCCAGCACGTTCCGCATCCATCCCAACCCCAACCAGGGTGATCTGCTCTATTTGATGGGCGACGCACTGGGCGAGTTGGCCACGACCGTCTCCGTGGACTTCCTCGACCTCCATGGCAGGCGCGTGATGCAGGTGGTTCTGCCCGCGCAGGCCGGTGCGCTGAACCGGTCGATAGCGCTGGATGGAGCACTGGCCAACGGGGTCTATTTCGTGCACATCACCTCGGGCGAAAGCACCACCATGGAACGTTTGGTGATCGAACGATAGAAGTGTCCGGAGATCGAACCGAACGCTGCCCGGATGACCCGTCATCTGACCACGGCCGAGTGTTACGTCTGTCCGTGACCAGCGCCTGAATTTCCCTCGGGAAGTCGCGCCGATCGTTGTCACCTCGGCGGCGCAACGCCCAGTTGCCATAGCGCGGCATCGGTCGGGCCAGGCGCAGCCTGTATGGATCCAACGGACCGTTAGGTGTGACGTCCAAGTGAAGTGTGTGACAACGCTGCACGAAGTTCGAAGCGCGCTTCCCTTCGGCCCCTGTTTTCGCACTTGACAGCGTCGCTGTAAGGTTTATCTTCGGCCTCCGCTGAAAAAAGCGCGCTATTTGGCCACCGCTGGAACCATTGTTTTTCCACTCATTCGTTCCACCTCGTGGCCGCCTCCGCACTCCCTTCTTGGCTCCTGGCAGGTCTTCTCGTAGCCGCTAGTGCGGCGGATCTGAACGGCACCTGTCCGCCGGAAGCCTGTGCCCCACCGCCGCGCACCTGCTCGGATTGGAAGGTGATCGTGGATACCGATGACGACGGCGACGAGATCACCTGGGAAGTGATCGACGCGGCGAGCGGGCTGCCTGTTGCCAGCGGCGGTCCCTATATGGACCATTCGCACAACGAACAGATCATCTGCCTCACCGCCGGGGGTTGTTATCGCTTGACCGTGCATGATAGCGGTGGCGACGGCATCGATCCCGGCGGCTATGCGTTGGAAGCGCCCACCGGTGCGCGCGTCATTGACAACATCGGCAACGGCAGCACCTACGGAAGCACGAGTGCCATTATGAACAACCTTGGTTTCTGCGACCCCGTCGGTGCGGACCGCCCGTTGAACTCACAACCGCAAAGCGCCTCCTGCTCGCGCCTGGACTACCTCACCAACGACTACTTCATCGCCACCCCGAACCCTGCGGTGAACCCCGCCAACGGCGATGGCTACCAGTTCTGGATCTTCGACCCCAATGGCACCTACACGAGGCGCGTGTTCCAAACCGGCACGCTCTACAACGGCTGGAGCGACACCGACCCGAACGATGCGTGCTACCTGCGCTTCGGCTGGTTGCAGACCAACCCGGTGCCGCTGAACGTGTTGCTCAACCTCGCTGTGCGCACCAAGATCAACGGCGTGTACGGCAACTTCGGCGCGGTATGTCAGGTGAAAGTGCTCAACGCCCCGCCCTCCTGCCCGCCCACCCGCTTGGTGGACCAACCACTGCATCCGAACTTCAGCTGTGGCGTTACGCGGATGTTCGGCGCGGCCGATCAGATCCATGCCATCTCCCTGAGCGGCGCCACCGATTACCGCTTCCGCTTCGAGACCGATGGTGGCGGCTTCGTACGACAGATCGCCAGCAACGGCAGCAGCCTTACTCTCAACTGGTTAACGCTCCCGCTCCAGGATGCTTCGATCTACAACGTCACGGTAGCACCGAGCTTCAACGGAGGGATCTCGTGGTGTCCCTATGGTCCGGTATGCCAGGTGATGATCGACAATACGCCGAGCGCAGCGCCGCGCAGCATGTCCGCCAGCACGGCTGCGCTGTCCCTCTTTCCCGTTCCTTGCACGAACGCGCTCCAAGTGGAAGGGCTCGGCCCTGTTCCCTGGCGCATCCGCGATCTACAGGGGCGCACGCTTCTCACCGGACAGGGTCATGGCCTTGGACCAGAGACTTTGGATGTGTCCTCGCTGGCGAGCGGGAGTTACGTGTTCTCCGCCGAGGATGGACCGGAGAAGGCCTCCGTACGGTTCGTGAAAGAGTAGCTGGCGGATCGGTCCCACGCGAAGACGTACTTGCGTCGGTTAGCTCTTGGATGTCCCATGCGCCTTACATTTCATCCCCCAACCGCTGCGCACATGACCCGTACCCTTACCCTTTTCAGCTTTCTGCTCCCTCTGCTTACGCGCGCTGCCCTTGGCGGGCCGGACGCGTATGGCTACACCTGGAAGGACAGCAACGAGCCCGATGGGCCGATCTTCAACTGGATCGACATCACCGGCACCGGCACCCAGGTGATGGGCCTGGCGGACGACAATGTGGTGGGCCCCTTCGTGATGAGCACCAACATGCCTTACTACTGGTACACGGTGAAGAACGTGTGGATCGGCAGCAACGGTTACATCGCCTTCAACAGCACCAACATCGCTTCGCCATTCCCCACCATCCCCCTGGCCGGCGGTCCCAATGATTACATCGCCGCGCTTACTGCGGACCTCAATTTCTTCGGCGCGGGCAACGTTGGCCAGTGCTGGGTGTACGACGCGCCCGATACCACCATCTTCAGCTGGATCAACGTGCCGTTCTGGAGTTCCGTCGCCCCCAGTTGGACCGGCAGCAACAGCTTCCAGATCATCCTGAACAAGGTGGACAGCACCATCACCGTGCAGGTACTGGAGCAGACCGGCATCAGCCAGAACAACGACCTCCTCATCGGCATCGAGAGCGTGAGCGGCGATATCGGCCTGCAGCACTCCGCGGATGTCTATCCGGTATCCAACTACGCCATCCGCTACTATGCACCGGTCACTCCGCTGCTCGATATCACCGATGTAGCGGTGGAGTGGATCGGCGCCGAGGGCAGCCGTGGCCAGAGCCTGCAGCGCAACGGTCCGGACTATCCGCTGGTGGTGGACATACGCAACACCGGGAACCAACTGGTGAACGACGTGATCACCCTCGCGCAGGTGTACAACAGCAGCAACCAATTGGTGGTGAGCGATCAGGTCACCATCAGCCAGATGGGCCCCGGCGTTGATTCGCTCATCACCTTTCCCATCGCCTTCGCGCCCACCGGTGCGGGCACGCATCGCTACGTGGTGACCATAAGTGGTATCGCGAACGAGCTGGTCACCACAAACAATACACGGACCCAGGAACTGGCCGTGTACGACACTACGTCGGCGATCAGCCTGGCACGCTGGCACGGCGGGGGTGATGATGGCGTCGGCATCGGCTGGGACGGTGGCAATGGCGGTGTAGGCGTGCATATCGATCGCGCGCCGTACTATCCGTGCTATGTTACGGGTACCACGATCCGCGTGCTCAGCAACCTGTTGCCCTCGGGCATGTACATGAAGGTGTTCGATGATAACGGGCCCAACGGCGGTCCCGGCACCGTGCTCGATTCCATCTTCGTGCAGGCGGTGGACGCCGCAGCGGGTGATCACACCTACGACCTGTCGAACGCCTTCCTGTGGACCGAGGGCGGGCTCTTCGTGCAGTGGTACATGGGGGGCAACAACGTGAACATCGCGCAGGACAATGTGCCGCCCTTCAGCTTGCGCACCTATGAAGTGCTCGATGGGGTGTGGGCCGAATACCGCGATCGCGAAACGACCGACTTCCACCTGGGCCTTCGCGTGGAACAACTACCCGTGTACGATGTGGGTTGTGTCGGCTTCTTCGGCCTGGTGGATGGTGCGGACGTGTCACAACCCACCATTGTGCGCACCTGGGTGAAGAACATCGGCAATCAAACGGCGGGCAACTTCCCGGTGAACTATCAATTCACCGGCGAACCTGCGGTGAGCCAGAGTTTCACCGGCACGCTGGCACCCGGCGATTCGGTGCTCTTCACCTTCAGCCAACCCTTCCTTCCCCTGGCGACGGTAACCGGGAACTTTTGTGCCTGGACCGCATGGAGCAGTGACCAGATCGCCGCGGACGACACGGTGTGCGTGAACATCGATGTGATCGCCGGTTTGGAAGAACTGCAGGGCACTTCGCTCTCCGTTATGCCGAACCCCGCTTCGGATAAGGTGATCATCAGTGGCTACGGGAACGCCGGTGCGGACCTGGTGCTCGTGGATCTGAGCGGTGCGTTGGTGCGCCGCTGGCGATTGGACCAGGCGGATCGGGCTACGGTGGATCTGTTCGGCGTTGCTGCGGGATCCTACCTCTACCAAGTGCGCGGCCGCGATCGCGTGTACACCGGCAAGCTGGTGGTCGCTCCCTAGTTCCTCCGGATACTACCTTTGGAGCGCCCCGCTAGCGGGGCGCTCTTTTTATCCCCCTATGAACAAGAGCCTCGGCCTGCTGCTCATTGTTTGGAACGTTGTGCTCAGCGCACTGCTCGCTTGGGCCCTCTGGGGCCGCACCACCACCCCCACCAACGCTGCGGCCGAGGTGGCCCCGGAAGCCACGGACAGCACGCCCGTAGCCACCCTTGATACCGCGGTACTGGTCAACGCCAAGATCGCGTTCTTCTTTATGGACAGCGTGCAGGAACGCTATGAACTGGTGAAGGAACGCGGCAACGCTTTCCGCAGCGAAGGCAAGCGCCTTCAGGATGGCCTGCAACAGGAAATGGCCAAGTCCCAGGCCCGTTACGAAGCCCTCATGAACAAGGACCACACCTACAGCACCAAGGCCGAAGTGCAGGCCGACGAACAGGAAGTGCAGGCCCTGATGGGCCGCATACAAGGCATGCAAGCGCGCGGTGAGGAGCAGATGGCCGAAATGGAGGTGCGCATGCTGGAAGAGATCAGCAAAGAGATCATGGACTACCTCACCGAGTACAACAGGACGGGCCAACATGATTTCATCTTCAGTGTGCAGAGCGGTGGCCAGATCTGGGTGGGCAACCCGGCCTTGGACCTCACCCCGCGCGTGATCGCCGACCTCAACGCCCGGCACCGCGCCAACAAAACCCCGGCCGCCAAGACGCCATGATGGACCGCCTGCAACAAGAGCGGCAGGAGAACGTGGCAGGCTACATGGTGCGCATGTGGCATCTGGAGGATGTGCTGCGCGCCACCAAATTCGACCCGGCGTCCATCCGCGCCACCCTGGTGGATCCCATGGATGGCGATGCGGAGCAGAAGGCGAACGCCTATGCATGGTACCTGGCCCTGGCCGAACGCATGGTGAAAGAAGGGCTCACGCGCCATGGCCACCTGAGCGAAGTACTCGAAGCCCTCACCGATCTGGAAGCTTTGCACCACGCGTTGATCAACGTGATGGAGGAACCGCTGTATGCCAGCCTCTACACCGATGCAAAAGAGGACATCGAGGCCTTGGGCCGCCAGGTGGACAACGAAGAGGATGATCGCGGCATCGTGGAACTCTGTTTCACCGGACTGTATGGGGTGATGCTGCTGCGCGCACAAGGGCGCGAGATCAGCAAGGACACCGCTGCGGCCGATGAACGCATCCGGAAGCTGCTCGAGAACTTGAGCGTTCACTACCGCCAGATGCGCAAGCTGCCCGGCATCAGCTTGAACTGAGCCGCGCCGCACGACCTTCGTGGACATGCTCCCCTCCCCGCGCACGGCATGGTCTTCGCCGCGCTCCGCGTCAATGCGGTCCGCGCTGCTGACGACGTTCGTGCTCACTTCCATCCTTTCGCCCGGCCAGGAAGCGGCCCGCATCGAAGTGCTCAATGCCGACGTTTGGAAGTTCGAGGAAGAAGTGGCCCCCGGTGTGCAACGCCTGCAAGGCAATGTGCGCTTCCGGCATGAGGATGCGGTGATGCAGTGCGATAGCGCATGGCTCTACCAGGAGCGCACGGTGAAGGCCTATGGCCATATCCGCATCGTGCAGGGCGACACGCTCACCATCACCGGCGAACGCCTGGACTACGACGGAAAGGAACGCACCGCCACGCTCGATGGGGATGTGGTGATGGTGGATCCCGGGACCACCTTGCGCACACCCGCATTGGTCTATGACCTGCGCAACAAGTCCGCGACCTACAGTGGCGGGGGCACCATTGTGAGCCATGCCGAAGGCGATACACTGACGAGCCGTGTGGGCACCTATCTCTCGGACGCACGCCGCTTCGTCTTCAGCCGCGATGTGGTGTTGCGCCACCCGGAACGCACCATCACGAGCGATACGTTGCACTACCACACCGCCACCGGTGTCGCGGAATTCTTCGGCCCCACTTCGATCACACAGAAAACGTCGCGCATCGAATGTGTGCGCGGCACCTACGACACCCGCACGCGGAAGGCCGACTTCACCCAACGCGCCAGGGTGATCACGGACGGACAGGAACTGGAGGGCGATAGTGTCCACTACGATGGAGAAGCGGGCATCGGTCTCGCTTGGGGACACGTGGTAGCCACCGACACCGCCAACGGCACCACCGTCCTCGGCGACCATGGTCGCTACGACCAGCGCAGCGAGCGCTCCTACGTCACCGGCCATGCCGAACTGTTGATGCGCTCGGCCAGCGACACCCTCTTCATGCACGCCGACAGTCTCTTCGCCGCCCCCGACACGGCCGGTGGTGCGCGCCGCATCACGGCGCGACAGAGCGTGCGCTTCTTCAAAAGGACCTGCAAGGCGTGTGCGACACATTGATCTACGCCGAAACCGACAGCATGATCCGCATGTTCCACGAGCCCGTGCTATGGAGCGGCAAGGACCAGATCACCGGCGACCATATCCGCATCGCGCTGGTCGATGGGCATGTGCATCGTCTCTACGCCGACGGGAACGCGTTCATGACCTCATTGGTGGACAGCATACACTTCGATCAAGTGGTGGGCACTACGATGACCGGCTTCTTCGTGAACAACGAACTGGACCATCTGATCACCGAAGGCAACGCCCGCACGGTCTATTACGCCCAGGAGACCCAGGACAGTGTGAAGCGCATCGTGGGCGTGAACCGCGCGGATTGCAGCCGGATCCTTGTGCGCGTGGCGGACGGTGAAGTAAGTTCCGTCAGCTTCCTCACCCAACCGGACGCGGTGCTCTACCCTTTGGAAAAGGCACCAACGGAAGAGTTGATGCTACCCGGTTTCACCTGGCGCCAACAGGAGCGGCCCATCGATCGTGCGGACATCCAGCGCAAGGTTCCCACACCCGGCCTTCCGTTGTGGAAGGATCCCTGAGAAAAGGTCCTTCAGGATAGAAATCGGTTCATCCAACTATCCGCCAGCCGGACGCGGAAACGGCCTCGAAGCTCACCAACGGTGGTCACGAGATCATCGAAAACGATCGTATCCAAGGTGAACTCGCCTTCCGCGATCAGCGCCGGCAGGTCCTGCAATCGCGTGCTATGGATCTCCCCCTCGCGCTCGAACACCACGACCATACGATCGGTAAGCATCAGGTTCAGGTCCATCTCCAACTGTTTGATGAAGCCCACGCTCTTGTCGATGCTGCACCCGCTGGCCAGGGCCTGAACCTCGTCCACCGCCACGGCCACGAAACGGTCCTCCAGTACGTCCACGGTAGCGTCCAGCGGTGCGCCATGTGCGGCCCATGTCCCGGTGAACACCGCCCCGCTTTCGCGGATCAGCTTCTGTTCGGCCTGCCCCAGGTCCCGCGCGGTCTTGTAGATCCATACCCGCGCGTGCGTCGGCATGTCCTGCAGGGTCTTCACCTTCTGTTCCGTCAGTGTGTTCATGTGCATGGTACTTAGGGAAATAGACCGGGGCCGCGCAAAGTTGGCAAGGGATCCGGCCCACCGGACCGTCCCTCGGGTAGTTGTGAACAGGCCTCTTGTTCTTTTCTTCGTGCCCCTACTACGCACCATTCCCATGCCACGTTCCCTCGCCGCCTTCGCCCTCGGACTGTTCCCCCTGCTCGCGTCCGCCCAAACCGCACCGCTCTGGCTGCGGCAACCCGCGATCAGTCCCGATGGATCCACCATCGTGTTCTGCTACCAGGGCGACCTGTGGCGTGTGCCTGCCGCCGGGGGCGATGCCGTACTGCTCACCACCAACGAAGCCTTGGATGGCGCACCGGTCTGGTCGCATGACGGGCAATGGATCGCCTTCAGCAGCAACCGCTACGGGAATGGGGACGTGTTCGTGATGCCCAGCGCCGGCGGCACGGCGACACGCCTCACCCACCATTCCAACTGGGACACGCCGACCGACTTCACCCCGGACAACAGCAAGGTGCTCTTCTACAGCAACCGGCTCGACGACGCGAACTGCCAGCTCTTCCCTACCGGCGGGCTGGGAGAACTCTACACGGTACCCATCAAGGGGGGACGCGCCGAGCAGGTCCTCACCGTTCCCGCACAGAACGCGCGGTTCAATGCCTCGGGTACAATGCTCGTCTTCCACGACCGGAAGGGCTACGAGGACAATTTCCGGAAGCACCATACTTCCTCCGTGACCCGGGACGTGTGGACCTACGACTTGGGAAGCAAGCAGTTCAAGCGGATCACCACGTTTATTGGTGAGGACCGCAACCCGGTGTTCACGCAAGACGGCAGCACCGTGTACTTCCTCACTGAGGAGAAGGGCAGTTATAACATCCACAAGATGCCCGTGGCCGGTGGCCCATCCACCCAAGTGAGCTTCTTGAAGGACCATCCCGTGCGCTACCTGAGCCGGAGCGACAACGGCACCCTCTGCTTCAGCTACCAGGGCGAATTGCACACCATGACCGATGGCGGATCACCTGCGAAAGTGAGCGTGCGTATCGCGGCCGATGGACGCTACAATCCGGTGCGCACGGTTCCCGTGAAAGGCGACGTGACCGAGATGGCGCTCTCTTCGAACGGCAAGGAGGTGGCGTTCGTCCATCGTGGGGAAGTGTTCGTGACCTCCGTGGCCGAGGGCACCACCCGCCGCATCACCAACACACCGGAGCAGGAGCGATCGGTCTCCTTCAGCCCGGATGGCCGCACACTGCTCTACGCCACAGAGCGCAATGCCAGTTGGGACCTGTACACAAGTACGATCGTCCGCAAAGAGGAGCAGTACTTCTTCAATGCCACCTTGCTGAAAGAAGAAGCGCTCTTGAACACCCCGGCCGAGGAGTTCCAACCGGCCTATTCGCCCGATGGTAAGGAAGTGGCCTACTTGGAAGAACGCACGGCGATACGTGTGATGAACCTGGCCAACAAGCAGGTGCGCACGATCATGCCGGGCGATAAGAACTACAGTTACGCCGATGGCGATCAGTTCTTCAGCTGGAGCCCGGACAGCAAGTGGCTGTTGGTGGAGTTCCTTCATCCCGACCAGTGGATCACCCAATGCGGGCTGGTGAACGTGGAGGGCACGCCGGTGATCACCGACCTCACCAAGAGCGGATATGGCGGCGGGCTTCCGAAATGGACCATGGACGGCAAAGCGATGCTCTTCTACAGCTCCCGCGATGGCATGAAGAACCACGCCAGCTGGGGCGGCCAGGCCGATGCCTACGCCCTGTTCCTCGACCAGGAAGCCTTCGATCGCTTCAAGCTGAGCAAGGAGGAAGCGGCCTTGCTGAAGGAGGAAGAGGACAAGAAGAAGAAGGAGGAAGAGGAGAAGAAGGACAAGAAGGATGGTAAGAGCGACAAGGACAAGGATGACAAGAAGGACGAACCCGTCAAGCCCTTGAAGTTCGATCTTGAGGACGTGGAGCTGCGCAAAGTGCGCCTCACCATGCACTCCAGCGATCTGGCGGGTGCGGTGCTCTCCAAGGACGGTGAGAAGCTCTTCTACCTGGCCCGCTTCGAGAAGGGCTACGATCTCTGGCAGACCGAACTACGCACCGGCGAGACCAAGGTGCTCGCGAAAATGAACGCCAGCAATGCCGGCGCGCTCGAACTGGACAAGGAGGGCAAGTTCCTCTTCCTCTCCAAGGACGGCGGCATAGCCAAGGTGGAGATCGAGAAGGGCGAATTGAAGAACGTGGGTATCAATGGCGAGATGACCTTGAACGAGGACCTGGAGCGTGCTTATCTCTTCGAACACGTCTGGCGCCAGGTGCAGAAGAAGTTCTACCGCGCCGACCTCCAAGGCGTGAACTGGGCGTTGTATAAGGAAGAATACGCGCGCATGCTCCCCTTCATCAACAACAACTGGGACTTCGCCGAGCTGCTCAGTGAGATGCTGGGCGAGTTGAACGCCTCGCATACCGGCGGACGATTCTACGATGAACCCGAGCATGGCGACGAAACCGCGGCCTTGGGATTGCTCTACGCGAACGATATGAACTTGAACGGCCTGCGCGTGGAGGAGGTGATCGACAAGAGCCCCGTGGTGAAGGAAGGCTCCCGCATCAAAGCCGGTGTGGTGATCGAGAAGATCGACGGACAGGCGATCACCCCGCTGGAGGATCATGCCCGCCTTCTTAACCGCAAAGCCGGGAAACCCACCTTGCTGAGCCTCTACGATCCGATCAAGAAAGAACGTTGGGACGAGACCGTGAAACCGATCTCCCTGGACGATGAAGGCGAACTGCTCTATCAGCGTTGGGTGGAGCGTTGCCGCCATATCGTGGACAGCTTGAGCGGGGGACGTATCGGCTATGTGCATGTGCGCGGCATGAACGATCGCTCCTACCGCCGGGTCTACGATGAAGCCCTGGGCCGCTACCACGACAAGGATGGTCTCGTGGTCGACACCCGTTTCAACGGCGGCGGTTGGTTGCACGATGATCTGGCCACCTTCCTAGCCGGAAAAACCTACATGCGCATGGAACCGCGCGGCCAGAAGCTCGGCACCGAACCGCAGTTCAAATGGCAGAAACCCAGCGCCGTGGTGATGGGCGAAAGCAACTACAGCGACGCCCACTTGTTCCCCGTTACCTACAAGGCCCTGGGCATCGGCAAGCTGGTGGGCATGCCTGTGCCGGGCACAGGCACCGCTGTGTGGTGGGAGCGCATGCAGAGCGGTGTGGTGTTCGGCATCCCGCAAGTGGGCATGATCGACAACGCAGGGAACTTCATGGAGAACACGCAGCTGGAACCCGATGTGAAACAAGCGTTGGAGCCCGGCCTGGTGAGCAAGGGACGCGACCAGCAGTTGGAGGCGGCGGTGAAGGTGTTGTTGGGGCAGTAGGGCGCGATCTCCGCGACATGGACGCGTGGGTAACTCCACCTGCGCCAGTGGATCGGCGTTCCATCCGCATTTAGCTTCGGTGCTGCGCTCACTTACCTCTTTCTCATGACAAGCCGTGCATCCCTCCTCGTCTTGATGGCCGTTCTGGCATCGCGCTGCCTGACACAACCGCAGATCGAATGGCAACGCTGCCTTGGAGGAAGTGCCGACGACGAAGTGAACGATGTGCTGGAAACCCCCGACGGGGGATATATCCTCGCCTGCATGACCATGTCGGCGGATGGCGATGTCACTATGAACCATGGATGGTCGGACGCCTGGCTGGTCAAGCTCGATCAAGGTGGCAACATCGAGTGGCAACGGACTTATGGTGGAACCAGCGGTGAACGCGCTCAAGCGATCGATCTGACCGCTGATGGGGGATTCATAGTTGCTGGGTCCAGCGGAAGCGACGATGGCGATCTGACACAGAACCACGGCATGAACGATATGTGGCTATTCAAGGTGGACGCCACGTGGCAACTTCGGAGGTCGGAGGTCGCCTATGCGGTTCGGCAAACCCCAGATGGAGGGTATCTGGCATGCGGACGCACGATCTCCGAGGATGGCGATGTGGTGGACTGGCATCCTGGTTACAACTCCTTAGGGTTCCCGCTGTATGACTATTGGGTGGTGAAGCTGGATCCCAATGGGAATGTGCTTTGGACCAATGCTCTTGGTGGGACGGGTGACGATCATGGGTTCAGCATGGGGTTATTAGCGGATGGCGGCTGTCTGGTCGGTGGGATCTGCGATTCGAACAATGGCGATGCTTCAGGTACGCACGGCGGCGGTGATGCCTGGGTGGTAAGACTAGACAGCACCGGACAGGTTCTGTGGCAAAAAATGTTGGGTGGATCGCGCGGCGAATATGCTTACTCGATAAGCGCAATGAAGAACGCTAGTTGGCTGGTCGCCGGTCAAACTAATTCGGACGACGGTGATGTATCGGGCTGGCATTATGGGTTCGATGGATATCACAAACATGACGCTTGGGTCGTGCAACTTGATTCCCTGGGCAATATCGAATGGCAGAAATGCCTTGGGGGATCGGAACGGGACAACTCATGGTCGGCCACGGTCGGGGGTGATGGTGGCATCCTCGTCTCAGGTACGGTGGCATCGAACGATGGGGATGTGACGGGGAACCATGGGAATTACGACGCCTGGATTTCCGAGCTGGATTCCGCCGGTTCACTGTTGTGGCAACTGTCCCTTGGCGGATCCGGACTGGACAATGCCTGGGCTGTATGTCACGGTGCCGATGGCTCTTGCCTCCTTGGAGGTACCGCTTATTCGAACGATGGCGACGTGGTGGGCCACCACCTGATGGCGGATGGCTGGGTGGTGAAGCTTGCCAATGGGATGCCCACTACCGTGGACGCGGAGATCGACGTCATGGATATGTCCGTGCAGTTCGATCGGCCATCGGGTGAACTGCGGATCACGGGGAACGGATCTTCGCACAATGCCCGGTTGAAGGTCCATGACGCCGTGGGGCGCGTTGTCTGGCAGGGATATGTCCAGGGCATCACCCATTCCGTGCACCTCAGTGACGTCAATACAGGCATCTACTTGGTGACGATGCAGTTCGATGGTGCATTCCGCTCCTGGCGGTTCTTGGTGGATTGACCCGTTCGTCGGCTACAGATCCCCCGCCTCGGCGATCAGCTCCGCCACGTCCTTCACCTGCACCTCGCCTTCCTTGTTGAAGTGCTTCACGCCGTCGGTGAGCATGGTGTTACAGAAAGGACAGCCCGCAGCGATCACGTTCGGCGCGGTGCCCAGCGCTTCCTCGCTGCGCTCGACGTTCACTTCCCTTGTGCCGGGCTCGGCCTCTTTGAACATCTGTCCGCCACCGGCACCGCAGCAGAGCCCGTTGGCACGGCTTCGCTTCATCTCCACCAAGGCGGCATCCAATTTCAAAAGAACTTCGCGCGGGGCTTCGTACTCGCCGTTGCCACGGCCCAGGTAACAGGGATCGTGGAAGGTGATGCGCTTCCCTTTGAAGTTGCCGCCTTCCACTTTGATCCGGCCTTCCTTCAATAGCGTATTGATGAACTGGGTGTGGTGCATCACCTCGTAGGTGCCGCCCAACGCAGGGTACTCGTTCTTGAGCGTGTTGAAGCAATGCGGACAGGCGGTCACGATGCGGCGCACGCCGTAGCCGTTCAACACGGTCACATTGTTGAGCGCCTGCATCTGGAAAAGGAACTCGTTGCCCGCACGTCGTGCTGGATCACCCGTGCAGGATTCCTCCTGGCCGAGCACGGCGAACTTCACTTTCGCAGCGTTCAGGATGCGCACGAACGCCTTGCTGATCTTCCGCGCACGATCATCGAAACTACCCGCGCAACCCACCCAGAACAGAACGTCGGGCACTTCGC
This sequence comes from Flavobacteriales bacterium, assembly GCA_016703105.1. Lineage (GTDB taxonomy): Bacteria > Bacteroidota > Bacteroidia > Flavobacteriales_F > PHOS-HE28 > PHOS-HE28. The sequence continues at coordinate 178,849 of JADJCS010000017.1, read as the reverse complement.
CAGCGGCGGCGAAGTCGGCCATGGTCCGGATGTGGAGCGGTTCGTTCATGGGATCACTGTTCCGTCCATTTCATCCGCTGGTCCGGCCCGAACGCCCAGGGCGCACCATTGTTCTCCACGTTGGTGAACATGCTGGTGAGCGCGGGTCGTGTGCGGCTTTCCTCCATCACCAGGTAGCGGCGCATATCGGTGATGATGCCCACTGGATCGATGTTCACGGGACAGGCCTCCGTGCATGCATTGCAGGTGGTGCAGGCCCACAACTCCTCTTCGGTGATGCGCTTGTGCAGGCTCTTGCCGTCGTCCTCCCACTTGCTCTTCGCATCGATCACCTTGCCCACTTCTTCGAGCCGATCGCGGGTATCCATCATGATCTTGCGCGGGCTCAACAATTTGCCGGTGATACTGGCCGGGCACACGCTCGTGCATCGCCCGCACTCAGTGCAGGAGTAAGCATCCATCAGTTGCTTCCAGGAGAGGTCGAAGACATCCTTCGCTCCGAAGCGCTCGGTCATTTCCACGCCGGCCACGGTATGTGCTGTCACGGTCGGTGGCTGCACAGAGGGATCCAACATGCTCCTCACTTCACCGGTAACGCGCGGCATGTTCACCAGCTCGGTCTTCGGCCGCAATGTGCTGTACCACACATTGGGGAAGGCCAGCAGGATGTGCAAGTGTTTACTCACCACGAGGTAGTTGAGGAAGGCCAGGATGCCGATGATGTGGAACCACCAGCAGATGCGCTCGACCAGGATCAACGATGTGTTCGAAAGTCCATCCAACAAGGGTGTCAGCAGACCGCTGATCGGAAAAGCGCCCGCCACGATATAGTGCTCGGCTCCACGCGAGGCAAGCAGTTGATCAGCCCCGTTCATCAGCAGGAAGGCGGTCATCAAGGCGATCTCCGTGACGAGGATCAAGTTGGCATCGGTGCGCGGCCAGCCGTCGAGCTCCTTCATTACGAAGCGCTTCAGCTTGATGAGGTTGCGGCGAACGAGGAAGATGGCACAGGCCACCCACACACCGAGCGCAAGCCATTCGAAGCTGCCGATAAGGAAGTCATAGAAGCCCCCGAGGAAGCTGAGCACCCGGTGCGTGCCGAAGACGCCATCGATGAGGATCTCCAGCACTTCGATGTTGATGATGACGAACCCCGCATACACGATGATATGTAGGATGCCGGCCACGGGGCGCACCACCATTTTGCTCTGACCCAAGGCCACACGCGCCATGAGCGCCCAGCGTTCGCCCGGGTGGTCGTTGATGGTGACGTCGCGACCCAACAGGATGTTCCGGCGCACGCGTAGGATGTTGCGCGCGAAGAGCACCGCCCCCGCGAGCAACAACGCGGTGAACAGCAGCTGGGCGATCATGGGCTCTTCTCTTTCCGGGCGGCTTCGCCGATGCGCTGCACGTCGCTCTCGCTCAGCTTGGGCAACTTGTCCTTCTTGCCGAACACCGAAAGATGAACGTAGCGGTTGGGGTTGATCCGCACGTCCTCCAGGAGAAGGTCAAGTTCGTGGCTGGACTTCTCGAGATTGCGATAGAGACTGTCGTTCGTCATCAACGCGCCCAAGGTGCCTTCCCCCGACCTCAAGCTGCTCATGATCGCGCGCGCCTCGATCACGGTGCTGTCCAAGGCAATGATGGCATGTTCCAGTTTTCCATTGGCCAGCGTGGCGGCCGTGGTGTCCAGGTTCTGGAGGATCCGCCCGATCTGCTTGTTATTGGCCTCCAGGTTGGCGCTGAAGCTCTCCAGATTGTGCAGTGTGCCGCTGATGGAACGGGTCTCCGCAGCGATCAACGCGTCCAGGCTCAAGGCCATATGGTCCACTTTCTCCAAGGTGGCCCGGATGGACCGGAAACTGGCATTGATGTCGCCGCGCGTACCCGGGTTCAACACGTCCTGGAAGGCGGTTAGCACCGAATCGATGTTGATCAGGATAGCTTCGGCCTTCTGTTTCAGGGGATCGATCTGGTCACTGAGCGTCTGTGCGATGCCGGGCTTGACGTCACCCGTGATGGTATCGCCTGCCTGGGCCAGTTCTGCGGATCTGCCCAGCCGGAGCTCCGCCCATTTGTTCAACAGGTCTCCGGTGAGCACCACGCGCGAATCCTCTGGCAAGGTGAGCCCGTCCTCGTTCACTTGGTAAGAGACCATGATCCGCGCACCCGCCCCGGGAAGCAGTTGGGTGTTGACCACGGAACCCACCTTGAACCCGTTCAACAATAGCGGGGTGGTCTCGGCTATGCCGGTGATGTCCGTATAGATGGCGTGGTAGACATTGCGGCGCTGCAACAGGTCCAGCCCTTTCAAGTAGTTCACCCCGAACACCAGGAGCAGAATGCCGGTGACCGCCATCAAGGCGATGGACCATTCTCGTTTGAGCTTCGGCAAGGGCTGGTGGTTATTGGGCTTGGGCCAATTTAACGGCTTCCGCAAGATCGATCCGGACCCCCGCCTTGAAGGCCACGATGAACGCCCCGTCGAAGCCTTTCTCACGGCAAACGCGTTGGACCCCGCGGGCCCCTTCCAGGGTGGGTTCATCACCCACCGTGTACCTGAAGAGACCGGCACCCTGCTGTTCCTCAACACCCTCCAGCCCTTTGAAGTTCTTGGCCACCGGTTCGATGCGCTTGCTCGACGTGCTCACCTGTACCTTGAAGTGAACGGCATCGGTGCTGGCCACCGCTTCTGGAGCGGGCTTCTCCGTCGGCGGCGGGGCGATCTCCACTCCTTCCACAGTGCTCTTGTACTCCTTGAAAGCCCGGTAGATGGCCGAGGCCATGTAGTCCTGCCCTTCGGCCCCTTGCAGGAAATCCTCTTCCGTAGCGTTCGTGAGGAACCCCAGTTCGATGAGCACGCTGGGCATGGTGGTATAGCTGATCACGATGAAGCCCGCCTGCTTCACCCCCCGATCGGGACGGCCCACGCGCTCCTTGAACTGTTTCTGGATCAACGAGCTGAGCAACAAGCTGTGGTCCAGGTGGATGTTCTGGCGCAAGCTCAGAGCGATGATGCTCTCCGGGTCCTTGGGATCGTAGCCATCGTACTTCAGTTCATGGCCGTCCTCCAATAGAATGGCCTCGTTCTCCTTCTGCGCCACCCGCATGTTCGCCTCGGTCTTGTGCAGGCCCATGGCATAGGTCTCGCAGCCATGCGGATCCTTGCTGTCGTTAGCGTTGCAGTGGATGCTGATGAAAACATCGGCCTTGGCGCGGTTGGCGATGTTGCAGCGCTCCATGAGCTCGATGAAGCGATCGTCCTCGCGGGTATAGAGCACTTTCACGTCCGGGTAAGCCTGCGTGATGTACTTGCCCAGCAGTTTCGCCACGTTGAGCGAGACGTGTTTCTCGGTGGTCTTGAAACGTCCGGTGCCCAGGTTGCCAGGGTCCTTTCCGCCATGGCCCGCGTCCAGCACCACCGTACGGATACGGTTGACGTCACTTTGCACAGGGCCCTGTGGCATGGTCCGTGCGGAGAGCGCGAGCGCCGCCGCGAGCAGCACCGCCCGGAACGCGCCGTCCCTCGATCCGTTCATGGATATGGCCCTGTGGCGATGCCCTACTTTCGGCCCCCGAATGGTGAGGCCGCGATGCATGCTGTCCACAAGGCGCGAAAGTAGCGGCCCTACAGCGCGTGGCGGGTCGTTCCGGCGGTCACTTTTCATCACGGCCCTGTTGATGTGCGCGGTGCCCGTCGCGGCACAGGAACTCGATGAGGAGATCCGGTACAACGCGCGGGACAGTATCCGTTACGACCTGCAACAGCAGATCGTGTTCCTTTTCGGCGGGGCCCGTGTGGTGTACGGCGATATCGAGCTCACGGCCGACCGCATCGAGTACCGCTTCAGGCAGGAGGAGGCCCGCGCCTTCGGAGCACCGGACAGCACCGGCGCGGTGGCCGGCAAACCGGTGTTCATCGAGTCGGACCACCGCATTGAGGCGGACAGCATCCGGTACAACTTCCGCTCGAAGAAGGGCTTGATCAAGGAAGTGCGCACCAGCGAACAGGAGAGCTATGTGCAGGCCCGGGTGAGCAAGCGCCATGCGAACGGAGAGGTACACAGCAAGGGCGGCACCTTCACCACCTGCGATCGGCCCCACCCGCACTACTACTTCCGCGCGAGCCGTATGATGGTGATCCCGGACGACAAGATCGTGAGCGGTGCGGCGGTGATGAAGATCGGCCCCGTGCCCACGCCGCTGGTCCTTCCCTTCGGCTTCTTCCCCAACAAGAAGAACGGCAGCGCGGGGATCCTCTTTCCCGCCTATGGCGATGGCGGGCCGCTGGGCTATTTCCTCCAGAACGGTGGCTACTACATGCCCCTGGGTGAGCGGGCCGATATGCAACTCACCGGCGACATCTACACGCGGGGTAGCTGGGCGCTCAAGGCCCTGGCGCGCTACAAGGTGCGCTACCGGTTCGGGGGATCGCTGAACCTGAGCTTCAACAACCGCCGCAACAGCATTCCGGAGCTGCCCGATTTCCAACGCACGCGCGACTTCTTCGTCACTTGGACCCACGCGGTGGACAGCCGCGCCAGCCTCACCGACCGCTTCAACGCCTCGGTGAACGTGGGCACCAGCACCAATTTCCAGAACAACTTCAACAGCAGTACGCTCAATTACTTGAGCAACACCTTCAATAGCAACATCGGTTGGAACCACGTGTGGCCCGGCAAGCCGTATTCACTGGCCGTGAACTTGAGGCACTCCCAAAATTCCGCGACCAAGAACTACGACTTCACGCTGCCCGCGCTCACCTTCAACCTGAGCCGCATCTTCCCCTTCCAACCCAAATTGGCGCGCGGCCGCTGGTACGAGCAGATCGGCATCACCTACACCACCAATTTCGACAACGTGCTGAGCACCACGGAGGACGAGCTCGCGCTGGACAACTTCGGTACCTTATCGCGCCGCATGCGCAACGGTGTGAAGCACAGCACCACCCTGAGCACCTCGTTCAAGAACAAATTCTTCACCCTGAACCCGGAGCTCGCGGCCACCGAACGCTGGTACTTCCGTACCCTTCGCCAGACCTATGACAGCGGCGGTGAAGTGGTCGTGCAGGACACGATCCCCACTTTCCGCCGCAACGGGGATTGGCGCGCGGGTCTACAACTCACCAGCAAGCTCTACGGTATGTACCAGTTCCGCGGCCAGCGGTTGAAAGCGATCCGCCATGTGATCACGCCCATCGCCAACCTGGGTTACCGTCCCGACTTCGATCCCCGGCTGGATGTCTACGCGCCCAGCGATTCCATCGTGAGCACCTATAGCCCCTTCGATGGTTTCATCTACGGCGCTTCACCGGCCGGCGAGAGCGGCACACTGAGCCTGGCGATCAACCAAAGCCTCGAGGCCAAGGTGAAGAACAGTAAGGCTGGCAAAGACAGTACGTCGGCCACGCCGCAGGACCCCTTCAGGAAAATGAAGTTGCTCGACTTCGTGGGGTTGAACACGAGCTACGACCTGCTGCGGGATTCGCTGCGTTGGTCGCCGGTGAACCTCACCGCACGCACCACGCTCTTCAACCTGGTGAACGTGAACTTCGGGAGCGTGTGGGACCCTTATGCGGTGGACACGCTGGGTCGGCGCATCGATCGCAGCGAGCGCGGGCAGACCGGACGCTTCGCTCGCCTCACCACGCTCTTCGCCACCGCCGGCGTGGAACTGAAGAGCAGGAAATACGGACAGGCCCCTGAGCAACAACCGCCCACCGTGGTAGGCGAGGCGGACCCCAGCAAGGGCGCGAAGATCAACTTCAGTCTACCGTGGCGGCTGGGCATCAACATGAACTACGACCTCAGCCGGGCCTATTTGAACGGAGGTGAACAGGACACCGAGCGCAAGAGCGTCACCTTCAATGGCGATGTCACCGTGTTCAAGTACTGGAAGCTCGGGGTGATGAGCGGCTACGACTTCGAGGCGCAGGATTGGACGAACACCTCGCTCAACCTGTATTGGGACCTGCATTGCTGGGAGTTCAACTTCAACATCATCCCGCTGGGGCTGCGCAAGAGCTTCAGCTTCCAGATCAACGTGAAGGCCAGCATTCTGCGCGACCTGAAGTACCAGCAGACCAGGCCGCTGGGCAACGACGGGCAGTTGTTGTTCTGATCGGGGCATCGCGTTCTTGTCCACCGCAGCGGCGCAACGAACGCAACGACTTCGCCACGCAGGCTAGTACAGATGTCCCCGCAGGGTCACCGTCTTCGGGACCGTGCGGATCGTCGATCAACCGTGCGTGATCCAGTTGCGGATGATGGCGCCGCCTTCCGGCGTGAGCAAACTCTCCGGATGGAACTGCACGCCACACGTGGGGAGCGAAGTATGGCGCACGGCCATCACCACATCCTGGGCGCTCCGTGCCGTGATGCGCAGATCATTGGGTAAGGTTCCGGCATCCGCCGCCCAACTGTGGTAGAGGCCTACCTCGAACGGCGCTGGCACTCCTTGGAAGAGTGTATCGCGTGGCTCCGATGGAACGCAGGGCACCGCGACGCCATGCATCACCTTCGGAAGATTGAACAGCGTTCCACCGCAATGCTCTACGATGCCTTGCATACCGAGACATACGCCCAGGATGGGGTGTGTGGGCATGAGCTTCGCGATCAGCTCCATCATGATCCCCGCCTCGGCGGGAAGGCCGGGACCTGGCGATAGCACGATGCGATCGAAACGCGCCGCGTCTTCCACCGTGATCGCATCGTTGCGCACCACCGCTACCTCCGCATGCGGTTCCAGCAGGTGGTGCAGGTTCCAGGTGAAGCTGTCGTAGTTGTCGAGTAGGAGGATGCGCACGGAAGCGAAGATGAGGTGCGAACGCCCAAGGTTGCATCCACTTACCGGGCTGACGTGTGGGCATGGGAGGGCGGCCCACCTTTCAAGTCCCCGCAGGGTCACCGTCTCGGGACCCTGCGGACGGATATCAATGCCGCAGGGTCCTCTTCGAGTGACCCTGCGGGGACGTTAAATATGCTCTGGAAGCAGTACATCGAGATGCCATATGCTAGTCTGAGAGCGGAAGTGCGCTAGGGAAGGAATCTTCGTGCTAGCCTACGTGCGCGAGCCAACGTTCGTACTCGCCCCGGAGTACTCCACATTTGCAACGCAGGCAACCGAGCGCTCGTTCTGCTCGCCGATCCTATTGCCCAGGCAAACAATCGGCCTTCTCCGGATCGCAGACCGCACCGCTCACGCCCTCCGGCACGGGGCGTTCCTTCCAGGCCTGTTCCAAGGCCGATGAGAAATGCTGGGCGGACTGCGCGCCGCTCACCGCGTACTTGCGGTCGAGCGCGAAGAAGGGCACACCTCGGATGCCGAACTGTTGGGCTTCGCGCTCATCCGTGCGCACTGCATCGGCGAAGGCGTTCTGATCCGCCAGCATGCGCTCCAACTCTGCCGCATCCAGGCCCACGGAGACGCCCAACCGCACCAAGGTGGGGCGATCGCTTACGACAGCACCCTGGGTGAAATGCGCCCCAAAAAGCGCTTCCTCGATCGCGTCCCCCTTGCCCTTGCTCTTGGCGAACTGGATGAGCCGGTGCGCATCGAATGAGTTCGCGTTCGTCACCGCATCGAAGTTGAAGGCGATGCCCACGGTCTGCCCGCGTTGCGCGACCCCGCTCACGCGGTTCCGCGCATCCTCGCGGCTCATGCCGTACTTGTTGGCGAGCATGGTGTAGGTGTCTTCCGCGCTGCGCACCGGGGAATTGGGGTCGAGCTCGAAGCTCTTCCATACCACCTCCACACTGTCGCGGTGCGGGAAGCGGGCGAGCGCGGCTTCGAACTCGCGCTTGCCGATGAAACAGAAGGGGCAGACCACGTCGCTCCAGATCTCGACTGTGAGCTTGTCGTGGCGCAGGGGTTCGGTATTGCTCATGCGGGTTTGTGCGAAGAGGCCCGTGCATGCCAGTAGGAAGGGTCCGATGAGGATCGAGCGCACGGTGGGCTGGGCTTGGCGGGTACAAAGATCGGCCATCTGGGAGCAGAAGAGCTTCTCTCCCCTGCGCAGGGTCTCCGCTTCGGGACCCTGCACCGACGCGGTTGCGAGGGCGCACGATGGCGAGCACTTACCGGTCGCCACACGTTCCATCCCATCCCTGAGCGTACGGATCGCCTCCCGCCCTACGTTGGGAAACCTTACCTGACCAAAATACCGTCAAGCAAAAAACCACAAGTCAATGGACAACAAGAGCAACGCCCTCAACTGGTTCGAGATCGCCGTACACGACCTGGCCCGCGCACAGAAATTCTACGAAGCCGTCTTCAATATCTCCATGGAGGCCATGGACATGCCGGGTATGCAGATGCGCAGTTTCCCCGCCGATAGCATGAACGGCAAGGCCGGCGGCGCGCTGGTGAAAAGCGACATGCACAAACCCAGCGCCACCGGCTCGGTGATCTACCTGAACGGCAACCCCGACCTGAGCGATGCACTGGCCCGCGTGGAAAAGGCCGGTGGCAAAGTGATCATGCCCAAGACCAAGATCAGCGACGAGATCGGCCACATGGCTTTCTTCACCGATAGCGAGGGGAATACGGTGGCGATGCACTCGCAGAGTTGACCAGGAGGCAGGAGCAGGGGCAGGGGCAATTCTGGCGACGACTATCTTGGGGTGACGGTTTGCTCCTGCCCCTGCCTCCTTCATGCCAACCACGTTGACCCATGGACCGCTCCACCATCCCCACCTCCATCCCCTTCTCGATCGAACGAACGCTGGAGATCGTCGAGCGCACGCCGGGCGTGTTGCGTGCGTTGCTCCAAGGCTTGAGCGACGATTGGACCCATCACAACGAAGGCGGCGAAAGCTGGACACCCTACGATGTGGTGGGCCACCTGGTGCATGGCGAGCGCACGGACTGGATGGCGCGTATCAAGAAGTGCCTGAGCACCGACGAGAAGGCCTTCGTGAAGTTCGAACGCTTCGCCATGTTCGAGGAGAGCAAGGGCAAGAGTCTGGCACAACTGCTGGATGAGTTCGAAGCCTTGCGGCGCAAGAATATCAGCGAGTTCAAGGAACTACACCTCTCCTCCGCGCAGTTGGATAGCATCGGCATCCATCCCACCTTCGGCGAAGTGCGGTTGCATCAACTCATCGCCACATGGGCCGCGCACGACCTGGCGCATATCAACCAGATCAGCCGGGTGATGTGCAAGCAATACCGCGAAGCCGTGGGGCCGTGGCGCGAGTTCATCTCGGTGTTGAAGTAGTTCAGGGGCAGGAGCAGGGGCAAGGGCAATTGCTTATTGCGCCTGCTCCTGCGCCTTGAGCTTTCCGATCCATCCCAGATGCGTGTGGTGGAAGTTGTCGCCGAACTTGAGGCCGTAGCCGAAGACGCGATCCATGCTGGCGTGGCCGAAGAGGATGAGACCGGCCGCCACGATCCATCCCGTCTGGAGGCCAAGCCCTGTTGCCAGAACCAGCACCGCAAGCCCTTTATGGTGTAGCACATTGTAGCTGAACGCTCCTGCACGGGCGTTCACGAGATATCCGAGCATTCCGATATCGGGTCCGATAACCAACAGCGCGTACGCCCACCATGCCCCATCTGTGGCGATTAAGTACCAAAGACAGACCAGGAACTGCGCAAGTTCCTCCAGTCGTAACAGGTTTTTCATGACATAGGCGTTCGCATGCGCGATGCCGGGTCAAGCCCGGCATGACAATTACCACTCGATCCCCACCGGGCAATGATCACTCCCCATCACCTCGTTCAAAATGAAAGCGTCTTTGACCTTCTTCTCGAAGCCCGGGCTGACCAACACGTAGTCGATGCGCCAGCCCACGTTCTTCTCGCGCGCACCGAAGCGCTGGCTCCACCAGCTATACTTCACCACCTCGGGGTACATGTGCCGGAACGTATCCACGTAGCCGATGCCGAGCAGCGCGGTGATGCCGTCGATCTCGCTCTGCATGTAACCGGCGGTCTTGTTGTAGTTGGCTTTCGGCCGCGCGATGTCGATGGGTTGATGCGCCACGTTGAGATCACCGGTGAAGATGACGGGCAGTTTTCCTGAAGCGAGCTTCACCAGGTAGTCGCGCAAAGCCATGTCCCAGGTGCCCCGGTAGCCCAGCCGTTTCAGGTCCTGACCGCTGTTGGGCACATAGGTGTTCACCACGATGAAGTCCTTGAAGGTGGCGGTGATCACGCGGCCTTCCTTGTTGTGGTCATCGCCGCCGGGGATCCCGAAAGCCACGCTCGCGGGCGCCTCCTTGCTCAGGATCGCCGTGCCGCTGTAGCCGGGCTTCTCCGCTCCGCTGGCATGCAGGGTGTATCGGTCCATCGGCTTCAACGCCTCGGCGACCTGCTCAGGGTTGGCCTTGGTTTCCTGGAAACAATAGATGTCCGCAGCGAGGGTCTTGAGCGATGTCACCAGGCCTTTGCCGACACTGGCACGAATGCCGTTCACATTGAAGCCGATCAATTTCATGCGGACAAAGGTGCATGACACAACCGTTCGTTCAGCCACCGTGCGTAACATCGCACGATGTCCACGTTCACCTGGCTCGTGCTGATCTGGATCGCCGTCGCGGTGATCACCTTTCCTTTCTACTGCGCCTCCGCGTGCCCTACGGCCGACACACCACTACCGGCTGGGGACCGATGATCGATAACCGCTGGGGGTGGTTCTGGATGGAATTGCCAGCGCTCCTGATCTTCCCGTTGATGGTGGTGTTCGGCCCCCGCGAAAAGGACGCTCTCACTTGGTTGCTCCTGCTCCTCTGGACCGTGCACTATGTGAACCGGACATTGATCTTCCCCTTCCGCTTGAAGACGAGCGGCAAGAAAATGCCCCTGCTCATTGCGGTGAGCGCCGTGTGTTTCAATGGCGTGAACGGCGCGATCAACGGCTGGTGGCTGGGCTTCGCAGCGCCACCCGACCGAGCCTTTCCTGATGCGCTCGCGTTCATCGGTGCTGCGCTCTTCGTGACCGGTATGCTCATCAATCTGCGCGCCGATGCCAGATTGATCGCGTTGCGCGAACGGGGTGATGGATACAAGATCCCGCGCGGCGGGCTGTTCGAGCGTATCAGCTGCCCGAACCATTTCGGCGAGATCCTGGAATGGACCGGTTTCGCGCTCGCCGCTTGGTCGCTGCCCGCATTTTCCTTCGCGCTGTGGACCTTCATCAACCTGAGCCCACGCGCGCAGAACCACCACGCATGGTACCGTGAGCGTTTCGCGGAGTATCCGCGCGAACGCAAGGCGGTGATCCCCTACCTCTGGTGAAATGCTGATCGCCGTCACCGGGGCATCCGGCCATGTGGGCAGCAATCTCTGCCCCTTGTTGCTCGCGCAAGGCCATCGTTTGCGCGTACTGGTGCATCGCAAGCGCGACCACTTGAACGACCCTGCCTGCGAACGCGTGCAAGGCGACCTCACCGATCCCGATGCGATGGACCGGTTGGTGCAGGGCGCGGATGCCGTGTACCACCTCGCGGCGCGCATCAGCATCGACAGCGCACGCGACCCACTGGTGCAGCGTGTGAACGTGGATGGTACCCGTAATGTGGTGGAAGCGTGCGTGCGCCACGGGGTGAAAAGGCTCGTTCACTTCAGCAGTATCCATAGTTATCGTGCAAAGCCACGGACGGGCACCTTGGACGAATCACGCGGGCCTGCCGACGAGTTCGCACCGGCGTACGATCGTTCCAAGGCCGCAGGTGATGCCATCGTGCTACAGGCGGTGCGAAAGCATGGGTTGAACGCGGTGATCCTCGCCCCCACCTCTGTGTTCGGACCGAACGATCATGGGCCTTCGTTGCTCGGCCAGGCCATCGCGGACATCCATCATGGCCGCATTCCGCTGCTCGCTCCGGGGGGCTATGACTTCGTTGATGTGCGCGACGTGGCGCAAGCGGCGGTACACGCCTTGACCCAAGGCGCGGCCGGTGAGAAGTTCCTGTTATCCGGGCATTATTATTCTGTGAAGGACCTTGCCGCGGCGATCGGCCAAGCGACGGGAAAGAAGGCGGTGCAACGGGTGGCACCGGCCTGGCTGCTGTTCTCCCTTGTACCCTTCTTCCGTGCGCAAGCGTGGCTAACGCACAAGCCCGCGCTCCTCACACGCGAGGCCATCCATGCCTTGCTGGAAGGCCATCCCCGCATCAGTTGCGCGAAGGCCGAACGCATCCTCAGCTTCCACAGGCGGCCCTTCGAGGAGAGTATTTCCGAGACTTTGGCATGGCTGGAGGCATCCCCTGCCGCACGAGCGGAATAGCTCTGGGCAGCGTTCCCCCGGTCGATGCTGTCCACACCCTGTTGATGAAACTCCGGTGCACGCACTTGGCATCAGAGAAGCCTTCCTCCTACCTTGGTTGAACCATTGACCGACCCTGCGGTCGAACGGATCGGAACAGACCACGCCCTCACGCCATGGCCATCCAACCCTACACCGGCCCATTCGGCCGCGCCGAACAGATCCACCTGCTGCGCCGGGCGCTCTTCGGGGTCACCCCCGGAGACCTCGCCCACTTCAACGGCATGGGCCTTACGCAGATGGTGGACGAACTGCTCACCTTCAGCACGGCCGTGCCGCCACCGCTGAAGAACTACACCGCACCCGATGGTAACAACCAGCCCGACCCCTCGCTCATCGATCCGAACGTTCCCTTCGGATCCACCTGGGTGAACACGGCGAGCGACCCCCAGGCGCCCATCGATCCGCGCGGTGCACGCATCCAGAGCCTCTTCGCATGGTGGGTGGGGCTGATGACCGGACAGGAAAGGAACCTACGCGAAAAGTTGACCCTGTTCTGGTACAACCACATGCCCACGCAGGCATTGGCGGTTTTCCAACCGGAGGGCTTGTATTCCATGAACGTGCTGTTGCGGAACCAATGCAAGGGCAACTTCCGGCAATTGATCCACGACGTGACGTTGGAGCCCGCCATGCTGGTCTACTTGAACGGATACCTGAACATCGCCACCGCACCGGACGAGAACTACGCGCGTGAATTGATGGAACTGTTCACATTAGGACAGGGGTCGGGCTATGCGGAAAGCGATGTACAAGCCGCCGCCCGCGTGCTCACCGGATTCACCGTTCAATATGTGGATCAAGGACAGCCGATCGTTCCGCAGACCATTTTCCTGCCCTTCCTGCACGCCATCACGGACAAGCAGTTCAGCGGTTTCTTCAACAACACGGTGATCCAAGGACAGACCGGGGTGAACGGTGGTGCCAACGAACTGAACGAACTCCTGGACATGCTCTTCGCGAAGGACGAACTGAGCTTGTTCATCTGCCGGGAGCTCTATCGCTGGTTCGTGCATGGAGAGATCAGCGCCGCTGCCGAGACCGATGTGATCGAACCGCTCGCCGAACTCTTCCGCAACAACGCGGGCGCTCCCGATCAGATGGAGACCGTGGTGCGGGCCTTGCTCACGAGCGATCATTTCTACAGTGCCGATCTGCGCGGTTGCATGATCAAGAGCCCCGCCGATCTGGTGATCGGTGACCTGCGGCTCCTCGGAATGCCCTATCCCACACCGGCCCAGTTCGAAGCTCAGTACAGTGTCTGGAAAGACCTGTACTGGCTCATCGGCTACTGCGGGCAGGAGCTGGCCAACCCGCCCAATGTGGCCGGCTGGCCCGCCTATTACCAGTTCCCTCAGTACGACAACATCTGGGTGGACACCGCCACGTTCCCGGCGAGGAACTATGCGTTGCAGGGTGTTCTCTACTCCGGCCTTTCCACTCCGGCGAACCTCTACCAGCCCCAGAGCCAGAACCTGGAATTCAAGATCGACCTGGTGGCCTTCACCCAGTTGTTGAGCAACCCGAGCGATCCCAATTCGCTAGTGGCCGATGCGGCCGAACTGCTCTACGGCACACCCCTCTCGCAAGCGGTGCGCGACCAATTGAAAACGAACTTCCTCCTGCTCGGGCAATCGCAGGACTACTACTGGACCTTCGCCTATTCCACGTATGTGGCCGACCCCAACACCACGGACATGACCGCGCAGCTCGTTCCACAGATCCTGCTCTGGATGTTCCTTGACATGGTAAGCGCCGCTGAACACCACATCCACTGACCACGCCCATGAAACGCAGGAACTTCCTCCGCTCGATGTCCATGGCCACCGTGGGCGGCTTCACCGTGCGCGGCTTCTCCAACCCCATGCTCGCCCCGTTGCTGAACGGCGTTGGCCAGGACCGGGTGCTGGTGGTGGTGCAACTCTATGGTGGTAACGATGGCTTGAACACCGTGATCCCCATCGATCAGTACAGCCTCTTGTCCCAGTTCCGGAACAACGTGTTGATCCCCGAGACCGATGTGCTCGCGCTCTCCGGCACCAACGGCGCCACGGGGCTGCACCCTTCCATGACGGGTATGCAGAACCTCTGGAACGACGGCAAACTTTCCATCGTCCAGGCCGTGGGCTATCCCGATCCCAACTTCAGCCACTTCCGCAGCACGGATATCTGGGAGACCGGCTCGGACGCCAACCAACTGCTCGACAGCGGATGGGCCGGCCGCTTCCTGAACATGGAATACCCCAACTACCCGGTGGGCTTCCCCAATACCGACATGCCCGATCCGCTCGCCATTCGCGTAGGCGGGCCGGTCGGTGCAGGTCTCCAACACATGGGCGTGAGCATGGGAGCGGCGATCTACAACACCGACGATCCCCTGAACCTTACCAATAACCTGTACACCGATCCGGTGACGGCTGATTGCAAGGGTGGCAAGTTGGACTTCGTTCGGACCGTGCAGCGCCAGACCGATCTCTACGGTGATGTGATCAGCAATGCGGCCCAACCCGGCTGTAACTTGAGCACGCTGTATCCCACCGGCACACAGCCGGGCGCACAACTCGCGCAGGCTTTGAAGATCGTGGCCCAATTGATCTGCGGCGGCCTGAAGACCAAGATCTACTGGGTGAGCGATCAGGGCTACGACACACACGCACAGCAGACCGACGCCAACGATCCGACCATCGGCACACACGCCAACCTGCTCAAGGGTGTAAGCGATGCCATCGCCGCGTTCCAGGATGATGTGCAGTTGCTCGGCATCGCCGACCGTGTGCTCGGCATGACCTTCAGCGAATTCGGTCGCCGCGTGATGAGCAATGCCTCGGGCGGTACCGACCACGGCGCGGCCGCGCCGATGTTCCTCTTTGGCTCGCAGGTAATGCCGGGGATCCTGGGCGACAACCCCGAGATCAGCCCGAACACCACCTTCAGCACGAACGTGCCCATGCAATATGATTTCCGCAGCGTCTACGCCAGCGTGCTGCGCGACTGGTTCTGCATGACCCAGACCGATGTGGATACCGTGCTGCTGAACACCTACCAACCCCTCGCCGTGGTCGATCCCGCGGGCTGCCTGGGCATCGGCATCCATGAGGCCAACCAAGGGGCCGGTATCTCACTTCTTGATGCTTACCCGAACCCGTTCACGGAGCGGACCACCATCACGTTCACCAGCGAAGGTGGGCGTGTCGCCTTGCATGTGTTCGATGAGCAAGGCCGCGTGGTGAAGGTGTTGCGTAACGAGGACCTGCCCATCGGCACCTTCACTGTGGATTGCGACCTGGGCGACCAGCCCGCAGGTGTCTACTACTGCCGCCTGCAGAACGGCAGAAAGCAGCAGATGAAGAGTTTGCTGAAGGTGCGCTAGGAGCGAGCATCATTAGCCCACTTGCATCCAGCCTTGCATGGTGAGCCGGCGTAGCTCCGCCGCATGCCACGCGCTTACCGTTCGTTGCCCATAGGAGACCGCGCCCCGGCTTTCTGACACCGCGGCAACGGACCGTCCCGTGGCGGACAGCGGGACGAACGCGGAATGCGTCATCGCTGTGTGAAGAGGATCACGATCGCCCCCCTGCTCGTCATGGCGGTTCTGCGCGCCGACGCACAGAACCTGCTCCCCAACGGCGACTTCGAGCAGTACACCCTTTGCCCGGACTATGTGAGCCAGATCGATCGCTGCGTCGGGTGGTCACGCCCTACACACGGCACCAGCGATTACTACAACGCGTGCCTCGGCGTGCCGTTCAGCATGAACGTACCGAACAACCAGATGGGCGATGAGCCCGCAAGATCAGGCAACGGCTATGTCGGCTTCTATGCCTTCAGCGACTTCGACCCCGTGGGTCAGGCACCGGATGCTTACCGGGAGTACATCACCCACGCCCTGTCCACACCGCTCGTGCCCGGTACCGCGTACCAGGTGGAGTTCTTCGTTTCCCTGGCCGACGTGTCCAAGTTCGCCGTGAACGAATTGGGGGCGCTGTTCTCGATGGCCCCGCCGGTGCGCAACGACGATCTGCACATTCCGCGCGTACCTCAGGTCGTGCACGGCGGCGCGAGCTGGTTGGACGACAAGATGGGATGGACGCGCATCGCCGGTTGCTTCATCGCCGATTCCGCCTATACCACGCTCACCATCGGCAACTTTCTAGGTACGGCTACCGATCATTTGAACGTGGGCACGCAATTCCCCTTGACCAACTATTGCTACTACTACGCAGAGGACGTTTCGGTGATGCCACTGCCAACCCCATCGCTCGGTCCGGACATCAAAGCCTGCGAACCCGTTGTGATCTCCGTCATCGACCCGGATCCGGGAACCGTCTACACATGGAACACGGGCAGCACCGGATCATCGATCACCGTGGACACCTCGGGTATCTTCATCGTGACGACCTCCGGGATCAACTGCCCTATGAGCGACACGGCGGAGGTCACCATCGGGCAGCCCTTTGCGTTCACGTTGCCGATCGATACGCTGGTCGACCTATGCGCGGACCCTCCGGTCGTTCTCGACATTGGCCCGATCCCCTATGGGGCGAGCGCGTATTGGAGCACCGGGAGCTGGGGACCGCGATGCGAATTGTCCGCCTCAGGCACCTTTTCCGTTACGGTCGATGGCGCGGGGATCTGCCCAAGCACCGCGGAAGTGCGCGTGATCGATACATGTGTGGGGCCCGTGTTCATCCCCAACGCGGTCTCACCGAACGGCGATGGCATCAACGACCGGTGGAAACCGGTGTGGTGGGCGGAACGGATCACATCGTATGAGCTGCGCGTCTTCGATCGCTGGGGACATGAGTTGTTCTTTTCCATGGATCCCGATACCGCGTGGGAACCGCACGATGTGCCGGTCGGCGTTTATGCCTACCAGTTGCACGCGATCGAGGAGGGCTCGGCCGCGGCGTATGAAGCGGTTGGACACGTTACCGTGGTACGCTGAAGCCTTGCGGCAGGCGCATGGCCGTACCTTGCTCGCCATCCATGTTCAACGCATCCTACATCCGTTCGCTCGTCGGCATTTTCCTGTTCCTGTGCGGCGCCTGCGCGCAGGGACAAGCGCTCAACCCTACCGTACCGCTCCAAAGCCCGTTGGCGCTTGTCTCACGGATCGAAGCACCGCTGAACGATGATCGCGCCGCGATCGATGTGGGCCACATGCCTTCCTCCTATTCGTATCAACACCTGGGCATTTTCTGCAAGGCGGAAGTGAAGTTGAACCGCTGGCTGCCCGTGCCGGTGATGATCCGCTTGGGCGACGTTCAGCGCGCGGAAGAATTGGACGGAAAAGGCCTGTTCCGTCCGTCGAACTGATCCAGGTCACCGGCCACGGAGGTCAATCGGCCTCTTTCTTCAACCACGCCTGCACCATGCGTAGCTGCCCGTAGCTATGGGCGCCGTTGAAATGCGCCTGCGCCGTGTTCAGTCCTTCTTCCGGATGCTCGCGCATCCATGCGGCGATCACATCCCGCGTCGTGGCGGGCATCACGCCTTCAATGTCCACCTTGCCTTCAGCGATCCCTTTGGTGAAGTGTCCTTCGATCGTGGTCTTTGACAGTCCGCGCTCTTTGGCGATCTCTTCCACCGTGCGGCCTTCCAGCACCAGCGCATAGGTCTTGTTGTAGGTCTGGCCGATCTCCGCTTTCGTACGCCGGGGCTTCTTCTCCGCCGCATCACCATCCTCCTTGGACTTTCTACGACGACCGGACTTCCGTGTGGTCTCCGGATAACGCTCCAACAGCGCGGCACGCACCCGTTCCACCATGGCGATACGTCGGTCCGTAATGGTCCGATCGAGCTCGGGGCTCCGCGTCACCGCATCGCCTTGAAGGATCGCCGTGGTGAGGTGGGCCGCGCGTCCGATCATCCCGATCTTCTTCATCAGCATGCCGTCCAGTTCTGCCAAAGCGTCCCGATACTGCTTCGTGCGGCTCAGCAGTTCCACTTCCCCAAGGTGCTCCACCAAACCATCGAGCAGACCGAAAAGGAACTCCGTGTAATACGTCCCTCCCTTGCCGATGCGCTCCAACAGGTCCTCACGCTTGTCCTCCTGCAAAAGGCGCAGCAACTGGTTGCTGAACTTGCGCGTGTTGTCCGATTCCCCCCGCACCTTCTCTATCAGCAAGCCGAGCGCACTGCGCATGGAGGCGTCCTCGAACTCGCTCTTCGCGTTGTGGTCCTTATGTATGTGCTCGGCGCGCTTCAAAAGGTCACCCAGGTCGAAGGTGCTGGCGAGCATCGCCCGGAGGTAGGCGCGTTGCTCGGCCTGTAGTTGTTCGGGTAGTGGCTGTTGGGTGTGCTGTCGCGCGCTGAAGGCGACCACATCACGATCGCTGCTCACCACCCCGGGATCGATGCGGGTGCGCAGCGTGAGACCTTCCAACGAACGCAGCCGCGATAGCGCCACATACACCTGGCCGGGGGCGAAGGCGTTGCCCACATCGATGATCGCCTTGTCGAACGTGAGTCCCTGGCTCTTGTGTACCGTGATCGCCCACGCCAGCTTGATGGGGAACTGGGTGAAGCGCCCGATCACCTCCTCCTCCTGGGCTTTCGTCTTCGCGTCCACTGTATAGCGCTTGTTCTCCCAGGTCTCCTTCTTCAGCTTGTACGGAACGCGATCGCCTTCCATCAGCACTTCGATGTCGCCTTCCTCGATGCGCGTCACCTTCGCGATCTTGCCATTGAAGTAGGCCTTGTCCTGATCGTTCTTGATGAACATCACCTGCGCGCCGACCTTCAATTCCAAGCGTGCCGGCAATGGGTACATGCTCTCGGGGAAATCGTCATAGACACCCGCGCTGAAACTGAAAAGCTTACCGGGCAACTTGGCCAATGCTTCCTGGTTGATCGCGTCCGCTTTGGCGTTGTGCGTGGTCAATGTGATCACACCTTCCGCTGCTTGCGATGCGTCCGGCCGGTAGTGGGCGTTCAGCGCACGCACATCCTCATCGGTCACGGTATTGTTCCGGAAGTTGTTCAGGATGCTGATGAAATCGCCATCCTGCTGCCGGAAAGATCTTGTCCAGTTCGATGTGCGCATAACCGTCCTGTGCCAGCGCACGTGCCTCGAAGAAGTGCGCGCTTTTGTACCACCGCTTCATCACCTGCCATTCGGCGTCCTTCACCACGGGCGGTAGTTGGTACAAGTCGCCGATCATCAATACCTGCGCACCGCCGAAGCTCTTGTGCTGCACGCCCTTCACTGCGCGCATGCGGTAGTCGATGGCGTCCAGCAGATCGGCCCGCAGCATGCTCACCTCGTCGATGATGAGCAGGTCCACTTCGCGCAGCACCTGGCGGCGGAGGGCGTTGAGCGGATGCCGGCTCGCGAGCGTGTGCTGATCGGTGAACGCACCACCCTGCGCCTCGGGAGGCAGGGTGCGCTCCGGCACGAAAGCACCGAAAGGCAGCAGGAACTGGGAATGGATGGTGACGCCCTTCGCGTTGAGCGCCGCGATGCCCGTGGGCGCCAGAATGATGAACCGCTTGTGCGTGCTGGCGGCGAGCGCGTGGAGGAAGGTGGTCTTGCCCGTACCCGCCTTGCCGGTGAGGAACACATGGCGGCCTGTGCTGTTCACGAAGCGCGCGGCGAGCGCGGCCATCTCGGTCTCCTCGTGTTGCATGGACCTCGTTGCGGATCGCAAGATCGCGCTCACAGGCCGGGTTGGAACAATGTGAACTTCTGAAGCACCAACTACATCACGGTACATGGGTTAAGGTTGAACGGAACGGCTCCGGTGGTCACTGACGAGAAGAACGTCACCCGGCACAGGCAAAAAATACACATCCCCTGGCAGTATCGATCATGTTCGGAGATCGGCGCATGGGTCGCACTATGCCCGACCGCCTGCGGCAAGCCACTTCTCGAACTCGGTCAGCACCTGCTCCCAGACGCAGGGGGCCGTCCTGCCCGTTCCGATGAAATACCGCACACTATCCTGCCAACGGCCGTACTCATCCAGCCGCGCGGACTTTTCCCGGAAGAACACGAAGGCATCCCCATGGCCTTGGACCTCCACATGCAAGCGACCCCGTCGTTTGACGAACAGTACATGGACGGGATCGATGTCGTGCCTGCGCAGGGCGGTGGTGATAGCAGCGTGTTCGTGGGGAAGGAAGCGCATCGCGGTACACGTCTCGGACACCAAAGATCCGCAGCGCGAGAACATCGATCCAGGATCTATTTCCACTTCCTGGTGCATATCCCTCCCGTATGGACCTACCTTCACCCCACGCCCGGTGCCGCTTCCGGACTTCCGAAGACCTGTAGGTGGTCTTCCGCTGAAGGCAAGATCCTTCACCGTTCATCTACGATCGACCGATCACCCAGTGCCAAGCGGCAAGCGCCAGGGTGTGCCCCCTTCCGCCCGCAATACCTGTCGTCCACGTACCCGATCGGCGTATCCCCCTTCCGCTGTGGCACAAAGCCTCCCACGCATGAACACCGACCAGACCTCTCCTGCTCCTGCCACCTTCAAGATCGCTCCGAACACCTGGGGCGACAAGAAGTTCAAGCTCAAGAACAAGTTCGGTCACCTCAACGACGATGACCTCCATTTCGAGAACGGCAAAGAAGCGGAGATGATCGGCCGCCTGTGTGCGAAGCTGAACAAGAGCGCGGCGGAAATGCACGCATTGATCAACGCACTATAGCACTGGCCACCCCGGCCCGCAACACGATCCTGAACTTCTCCCCCCATGACCGACGAACCCATCCCCGATCGTACCGCGATCCTTCGCCAGCACCTCCAGGACAATGAGTCCGAGTGTATCAGGCACAACATCACCGTTCAGGTGGGATCCACGAACGCCAGCAACAGCGTGGCTTTCTGCACTGTGGAACAGCGCATCTCCGGCCTGTTGCGGCGCGACCTCAACGTCCCGGAACTCGTCTGGCGCGCCGAACAAGCGCTGGCCCCTTGATCGGCCTGGGCACGGTCCCGCTGATCACCGTGCGGCACAAGAGCCTGAACAATTTGCGGCCGAGCCCCCCATCACCGCCTCGTTCCTTCATGGACCATATCCCCGATCTGTGGCGCTGGCTCGGTTCCCCTTTCGCCCGCGAAGGGTTCGGCGCCGTGGTCCTGGTGCGTGATCCGTTCGGCTGGAGGCGCGCGATGACCAATACAGGACGCCCATGAGCGCGCACGAACTGACGCTTCCAGTGGAACACCCCTTGCTACACGCCCTCCGGATCGATCCCGATCGGCGCGTTGTGGAGCGGGTCGATGTGGCGCATGATGCGGTGGCCACCCTTCTGCGATCGGAAAGGATCGATACGGTCGAGTTCATCGCCGGCCACTGCCTGGTGATCGACGATGGTGGATCGACCGACGGTGATCCCAACCGGTTCAGTTTTACGGACGGCCCCACCCGCCCCTTCTTCGGCCAGGCGCTGATCCTTGCTGTTGAACACGGTAGCTGGACATCCACCACGCTGGACCCGAAGGCGCTGCGCGAACGGATCGTCTGGGAGGTTTGGGACCGTGATGAGGAGCGCTATGTCGCATGGCCTGTCTCTTCATCGTCGGCCCGGTCGGGCCTGCGGTCCCGAAAGAAGGACCATCGCCTCCCCGCCTTGAAATAGACGAAGCCCCGACAGGTCGGGGCTTCGAAGCTCTCTGATAGGAATGGTTCCCTACGACTTCACCACGTTGATGGCGCTGAGGCCGCGTTGGGTCTGCTCCACTTCGAACGTCACCTTGTCGTTCTCATAGAGATCGTCCCGGGTCCCTGACTTGTGCACGAAGATGTCCTGGCCGCCTTGATCGGGGGCGATGAAACCGAAACCTTTCTCCGTGTTGAAGAACTTCACTTTACCACTTGCCATGTACTACGTATGTGTTAATGAGGGCGCAAGCTAGGTCCGCTAGCACCCGTGGCCGATGAATAGGATCGAATAAAGAGGCCTTGGATCACCCCTGTCAACAGCTCTACGCTCGTGGCGTTGCGGCCGCCTCGGTGCCGCAACGCCGCTCCGCATGGCTCGAAGTTCAATGATGTACCCGTCGTAGGCTGGATAGGATCGTGTTTCGGTGATCGCCTGCCGGGAACGTACACTCCTACCGAAGTCGACCACTCCCTGAGATCAGGACCCGCTGTTCCCCTGCCCGTCCACATGTCCGCATCCGGTAGGCAACCAGCGCCTTTCCCCTCGTCTTTCCATTAATGCACGACCTCACTCGTCGGCACCGCGCCATGCTCATGGGTTTTGGCCTGCTGCTAAATATTTCGTTGCTCGCGCAGTGCCCTACCGGCGATGTGTTGATCACGTCGCAGACCGACGCGGACAACTACGCTTCGACTTTCCCCAATTGCGACACGCTGCCCGGCGATCTGGTGTTCTCCGGTATCAACATCGACGACCTCAGCGGCTTCGCCAACGTGGAGGTGATCCAAGGCGATCTGCATTATAACAACACCTTCCCAGGCCCCTACGACTTCACAGGCTTTCAGTCGCTCACCCATATCGGCGGCGACCTGAAGGTGACCAACTGCCAGTACTGGCGCTCCTTCGCCGGGCTCGACAACCTGGAGCGCGTCGAGGGATCGGTGGTCGCGCAGTATGTGGACAGCATCGAAGGTGTGGGCGGCTTGTTCAACCTCGACCACGTGGGTGGCGACCTGCTGATCTGGGGCGGCCCGTTGATGTACGGCCTCGCCGGGCTGAACGATCTGGACACCGTGATGGGGCAAGTTCAAGTGTTGATGGGCGACGCCAGCGGAGCACTGCCCGACCAACTCGAATACGTCGGTGGCGACTTCCGCGTGACCAGTGGTACCAACCAACTCACCGGTGCTGCGCAGCTCACACGCATAGATGGCCATTTGCTCCTCGGCTCGCCCAACTTGCCCGCACCGAACGCATTCCCCGTGCTCGGTGTGGTGCATGATCTGTTGATCGGACTGGACAACGTGCCGACCATCAACCTCAACATCCTGCCCGCGCTGGATACCGTGGTGAACAACCTCCAGGTGGGCGCCAACTCCACGCTGACCTCCTTCGCCGGTCTCAACGCCATCGAGTACATCGGTGGCTGGCTCCTGTTCGACGACTGCGAGGATCTGGTAACGATCACCCAACGCGTTCCAGAGCGTGGACACCTGCGGGAAGCTCTGGATCGACCAGAACGACGTGCTCACCGACATCAGCGCGTTCGACCGGTCCATGGGCATCGGCAACTTGCAGGTGACGAACAACCCGCTGCTCTCATACTGCCATGTGCAAGCCATTTGCGAACGGGTGGTCGCCCCCATCCCACCGAACCCCGCCATCTACGGCAACGCGACGGGGTGCGATACGGAGTTCGAAGTGTACGACCTATGCACCCTGAACACGGCGGTGCCCGATGCCTCCAGCGCGTCGATCGCCGTTTTCCCCAACCCGGCGCAGGATCTCCTTCGGATCGAAGGCCTGAGCGGAACGCGCATCGCGCTCCTCTGCACTGCGGACGGACGTCCGGTCAGCCGCACCCGCATCGACGGCGGGGTGCTCGACATCAGCCAGCTACCCGCGGGCATGTATGCGCTCCGGTTGGAAGGAGAACCCACGTATGTTCCGACGATCTTCGTGAAGCAGTAGTACACGGCGCCGCGTACCTGCACTCTAAGGTGTTCATGCGGGATCGGCAGATGGAAGAGGATCCATTTCAGTCGCGCATCGTCCAGGTGTGAACCGGTCGTCGGGAAGGACGAGGGCTTGCTTACGGTTCCTGGGTCTGGCTCACGGTCGCCTCGCCTAAGTGGTCTCGGACGCAATAGCGAAGCAGCTATCTTATTCGATCACGGCTTGCCAAGTTCCACGTCACGGATGGCCCATCACCGCCCCACACGCCGCGAAGGGAAAGCGCTGCCCATGAAAGGCCGCGTGGTGGTGGGCGATGTGCCGTACCGCATCTCGTGCGTAACGCCGCAAGCCGATGGCAGCTTCACATACACGCTTACACCGCCCGATGCGCAACACCGCGTACTCCATCAGGTCGCACATGCAGAACTCATCAAGCAGATGGCGGATCATGCGCGCTACACCGTTGGGCGGACAGTAATACTCGCCAACAGCGCACCCATGCGCATCACCAAGCGGCAGTGGGACTTCCGCAACGGCACCGTGTGGTACTATGCTGCCGTGCCCAACCGCACCATTGGTGCGGGCTGGATCAAGCAGGAAACAATGTTGCAGCTTGATCGGGAGCTGGACCCTGTGTTGGATACGGATGAGGAGCCCACACTGCCGGGACGTTCGTCTCCACCCCCCGACTGGTTATGAGCTTGCTTATGGTCCAGTCCGTGAGGTAGCCGTTAGCTGCGGGTGCGCACAGGGCCAGCACTTCCTCCTGCGTCAGGTGCGGGTTCAGCCAATCGCGCTCGTGGCCTTCGGGGATGATCACCGGCATGCGACGCTTGCTGTTGTGGATCTCCGCCATGCGGGTATTGGCCTCGGTGGTGAGGATGGTGTAGGTGCCGTTCTCATACAAGCCGCCGATGTGGAAGATGCGGTCCTGCGCGTGGTGGATGAAGTGCGGCACCTTCTCCTTGCCCACGTGCATCCACTCGAAGAAGCCCGTGACGGGGATCAAGCAGCGCCTCCCCTCTTTCGCCGCCTTGCTGAAGGTGCGCAGGTCGTACATCGTTTCGCTTTTGGCGTTGTACGTGCTGTACTGCTTCAGAAAGCCCGCCGCATCGGGCATATGCTTGGGCACGAAGCCGCATTGCATGTCCTGCACATGCTCCGGGTCTTCTGCCGTGATCACCGGCCAAGGGTAGCGCGCGAACACGCTGGCATGGTGGAAGGTGGCCCGCTTGCGCACCTCCTCCAGGATGCGCTGGTTCCAATACACATCGCTCTTGGTGAACTCCAGGATGAGCTGGGTTTGGAAGCACATGGAACGAAAGTAGGATGGGTGCAACTGCAAGCCTACTTCCCGAACACCACGCTCCGGTGGTACTCCAGGCTTTGCTCGCCGAAGCACTGCGAAGGCGAGTACTCCGCCTTCGGTCCCGCAGCCTCCGTTGGAATGGTCAGTGGCTTGCCTCGTAGGATTTGAAGTTCTGGCTCACGGTCGTCTCAGCGAAGTGGCGGTGAAGCTTCGGACCGCCGGGAACAACATCCCCCGCCTCAGGAGCGGGGGATGTTCCCACATGGCACTGCGCGCGAGGCCCGGCCCTAGGGCGTTCGCACCACGAGCTTCGCCGTCCTGGTCCGATCCGCACCGCTCAGGGTCAACAGGTAGGTTCCTGCGGCCGGTGCTTCCAATACCACGTCTTGATCCACGGGAACGCTCCCAGGCAGTTTCTGTTGGGCGATCACGCGCCCGTCCATACTCACGAGCCACACGCTGTTGTATACCGCCGAAGAGGCAGGGATCCGCAAGTGGAAGATCCCGTTGTCCGATGGGTTCGGGAACACGGTGATGCCAGCGGCCCCGAACGACTGCCCGATCCCACTTGGCGCTTGCACACCGTAGCCTTCATCCATCACCTCACCACGTGCCATGCACGGGTCGCTTATCAGGTCGAAACCCAAGGTGTCGTTCGCGATCTCGAAGTCGTAGTTGCCGACCTGGGCCACAGGACACCCCATGTCCGCTCCCAGAAGATCACTGATCGTCATGGCGGAACCGGCGAACGCGATCAAGGAGTGCTCGGTGTACGTGATGTTGTCGTTGCTCCAATAGAGCGTGTCCGCGGTGAAATGGAAGTACCGGAACAAGTCGTCATCGGGGTAGTGGAACACCCATGTCGTATTCACCAGCGATTGAGCGTGCAACGCTGGGAGCGACAAGAGGAACAGCGCACTAACGAGTAGGAACCTTTTCATGGGATCAGGGGTTTTAGTAAAGTGACCCTGGAACAGCCCGCATCGCAATGACCGGCGTCAGGTGTACCACTCTTGCGGTGCGAAGAGCACGAGCTCCCGACCATTTTGTTGATCCCGACAAAATGGTCGGTGACCACTTCACCGGCGGCTTCGCAGGCTTCCCGCGCCTTGTCGACCACCGTGGTGAAGCTGCGCCACTCCGCATAGCCGAGCACGGTCTGTAACTCACGTGCGCTCCAGCATTCCACGCCTTTGATAGTGCCGCTTGCGGCTTCGAAGCGTGCGAACAACTACTGGATCTGTTCCTTCTTCATCGCATGGGGCTGACGCACTTTCCGTCAACCGCGTCCGGACAAGATAGTGGCGGGTTTCGATCTCCTTCTGAACACCCCCTCACCATTGATACGGCCACCTTCGACCTGAACCGAGACGGCCTCGCGGACATGAAGGCCACGCTGGTCGGGTGACCCAGGCATCGATGCGGACAACCGCGCCTTTTTGTATCCGTTGAACCCCGCCGTGGGGTCTCACAACCACCCCTTCCGCCGGAAGACGAGCAACGCACCTCCGGAACTGAGGACCATGAGGGCGATGGACAGCGGGTAGCCCAGGTCATGGTGCAGCTCGGGCATGTGGCGGAAGTTCATGCCGTAGATGCTGGCGATGAGCGTGGGCGGCATGAAGATGAGCGTGGCCACGGTGAAGATCTTGATCACCTTGTTCTGATCGATGTTCAACAGGCCCAGTGCCGTGTTCTGCAGGAACTCCATGCGCTCGAAGCCGAAGGTGATGTGTTCCAAAAGGGAGTCGATGTCCTTGAGCAGGGTGTGTACGCTGCGGTTGTGATCGGTGGGGAAGCCCTCGCTCTTGAGCACGGCGCCGAGCGTGCGTTGCTTGTCCACGATGTTCGCACGCAGCACCATGGCCTTGTCCAGCAGTTCGTCAATGCGCAGGAGCAGGTCCTTGCCCACGGTGGCATTGAGGTTCAGGTCCTTGTTCAGCACGATGATGTCCCGGCTGAGCTGCTCCACCAGGTCGGCATCCTCATCGATGCGCAGGTCGAAGAGGCTGAGGAAGGTGTCGTAGCCGGTCCATTCCGCGTGGGCGCTCAGCTTGCGTCGCCGTGCCAGCTCGGTGAAGCTGTGCAGCGGGCCACTGCGCCGGGTGACCAGCACCTGGTTCCGCATGGCGAAGGTGACCGGTTCAGGTCGCCAGCCATGCTCGCCGGGCTGCAGGAAGTGCGTATTGAGATGGAACTCCGCAGGGGGCTCTTCGAAGTAGCGCGAGGAACTCTCGATCTCAGCAGCCTCCGTAGGCGTCATCAGCTCGGTACCGATAAAAGTCTCGGTGGCCTTTACTTCCAGCTCGGTGGGACCCTCCAGGTCAATCCACACCACGTCCGGCACGGGGATGCTCCGCAGCGCATCTGCACCGGTAAGTTCCACCATCCGCCCACCCTGCCGCGCATGTATCACCATCATGGCCGTACCAATGTGCGGGTGAAAGTAGGGCCCGGATCCGAGAGCCTGTTCGGGATCTCTTCAAACTCGTCCCCCGGTCTCTTCTCCGCCCATGCTTCACCGGAAAATGATCCCGGAGACACCGCTACGCGCGGCTTTGAAGTTCCGGCTCACGGTCGCCTGGGTGAAGCGGAGGACAGGAACGCAGGGTCCTGTCACCGTCCCGCATCGCGCTTTGCGGCTGAAGCCATGAGCCGGTGGTGGGTTAACGCTTCGACCAACGTCCATCGCACTACCCATTCTGAGATGCCTTCGATCGGGAGAGCGTGATAAAGAACCATCCCATGCCCAGCAGGAACACGAGCAGTGGGACCATCCCCGGTTCGTCCTCCACGGTGATCATATAGGACAACAGCACCGCTCCGATCGCCATCAGCAGCATGGACAGCACGAACTGGATCGGGGATCGTCGCAGGCGTCCGAAGCTGCTGCGGGTCTCCAACGCGGCGTGTTCCCGTTCCGCGGCCTGCTGGAAAAGCACTGCCGAACCGATCCACAACAGGATGAAGACCGCGCTGATCGCCACGATCACGCTGCTCTCCTCCTCGCTTACTAGACCGGCGGCAAAGGCGAACACCGTGATGGCTGCCTGTACGATCGCGGTCAGGATCATGGTGAGGAACATGCCCCTTGCCTTGAGCCTGGAGACAACTCCGCCGATGAACGGTATGGCGACCATGGCGACATACAACACGTTCGCGGTATTGGCACCGGATCCCACGAAGCCCACTGCGGCATTGCTCCAGATCAACAGGAACGTGGTCGCGAGCGCCAGCAAAGCGCCGGTCCGGTAGGCATCGTCGTGCGATCGGCGCATGACCAGTTCGAAGAGCAGGCCCGACCCACCGAGCAAGAGGGTCGCGAAAAGAAAGTCCTCCGGACCCCAGTTCACTTCATCGGTGAACTGCATGGCGACCACCGGGAACAGGAGCATGAGCGCGGCCAGGGACCAGCCCACGATCCTCAAGATGTTCCACCATCGGCCGGGGCCGTTCGTACCCTCTTCCATCATTCGTTCATTGCCTTGCGCTGTTGTTGCCATGGTGTGGTGTGTTGGTTGGATCCGATCGGCCTTCCCGGTGAACAGCCCCGTGTTCGTCGATTGGACGGTGATTCAAAGTACTTTGCGGTACAAAGTAAAGACTTCCAGGGACAGCGCGCAAATGATCTCCGCGAACGGTTGGAAGATCACTGTGCGACCGGGTCCCTACGAACCAATGGCCGTCCTACACGACGTTCGTGCGGCTCAGAGGGCTCACATATTCCTCCGATACTGCCCCTCGTGTAGGCTTCCCTTGTTTTCGGTCCGATCATAACTGGAGGTTCCAAAGGGCTGTTCATGGTTGAGTTTGCGCCGGTGATGGTAGCCGGGCGCTTTGTGAGGTCTGTGATTGTTGTAATCGTCCATCCATTCTTCGGCCTTCTCCCGTACTTCGTCAGGTGCGGAACACATAGGCACTGAGCAGTTCGCGACGCATGCTGCCGTTGAAGCGTTCCACGTGGGCGTTCTGTGTTGGTTTGCCGGGCTGTATGCAGGCAGGGTGATACCGTTATCCCTGCACCATTGATCGAGCTTGTGGCTGACGAACTCCGGGCCGTTGTCCACGCGGATCATCTTGGGCAAGGGTCGTACGGACTTGATTCTCCAGTACGCGGATCGCGCAGGGCCGGCAATGAAGTGTCCACTTCGATGGCCAGTACCTCGCGGTTGTAGTCGTCGATGGTTCAGCAGCCGATAGGTCCTGCCATCCCTAGCGTGTCGTGCGTGAAGTCGATGCTGTGACTTGGTCGGGTGTTGCGGCGGAACAAAGCTTGTTTCACGCGCGCAGGCAAGCGCTTCTTTGCCCGGCGACGGATGTTCAAGTGCATGCTGGTGTACACGCGGTAAAGGCGTTTGTGATTGATCAGCACACCCCTTCATCCGCAAGCGGTGATGGCATTGCCAGAACCCGATGGCCGGATGCTTCTGTGTGAGCTCGGTCAGGGCTGCTATCAACATGCTATCATCGGCCGGTCGTTTGGTGTACCTGGCCGTGCTCGGGGATCCACAATGTGGCTGGCTTTGCGCTGGCTCATCATCTGCTCGTTCAACGCCTGTACGATCTCCCGTTTCTCGTCAGGCGCCCCACTTCTTTGGATCGCCGCCTTCATGGCGTCGTTCTCCATGCTCAACTCGGTGTACATGCGCTTGAGGCGGCTGAGCTCTTCCTCGAGCTCCTTTACCGTTGAGCTGGCTAGGTTCATGCCCCATAACGGGCCTTCCAGTTGTGGAAGGTGGCCGCGCTGATGGTATGCTCCCTACAGATGTCCGCGACCTTCAAGCCGCTCTGTGTGCTTCAGTATCGCAATGATCTGATGCTCTGAAAACTTCGACTTTCTCATGGCTACAGTGAGGTTGAGTAGCCCCTTGCCGATCGCTGCGCGCAAAGCCGCGCAGCCAACCTCCAAGTACGATCGGGACCGTTTTTGGAGCCTACACTGAGAGCAGAGTTTTCCCGAATCGGTGTTTCAAAAGCTCAACCGCTATGCAGATTTTGTCTGTCCTCCGATCAATATCCTTCGCCTTGTCCTGAAACACGGGAATGGAAAAGACGCCTCCGTTAATCCTGGAGAAAGAGGTCCGTGTACTTCGGCTGTGCAATAATCAATGGAGATTTCGAGTCGACATCCATCGATGCCGCCGCCTTCATAGCCTCTGGTAACGCCGGATCACTTCCAGCCAGGACGATGATCATCTTCCCCAGCTTTAGATTTCTCTGGCCTATGGTGATTTCTCCATCCCAAAGCAATGGAAGCAGCATAGGGATATTCCCAGGCTCGCTATCAAACTCATCGAGGAACAATAGGGGTACGTTGTCTTCGACTTTATGATTTCTAGCAGCGTCTAATGCGGGAATCAAATCTTCCGGAGACATCATCGAGGCCATGTTGTAGTTCACTGCCTCAACCCGATCAGTCTTGATTCTCCTACCAATGCACTTAATGAAATGAGACTTCCCAGATCCTGGGGAAGCTGACATCATAAATACTAAGGGTCGCTTTTGCGATGAGTCCTTAACATAGGCCGATATCTTGACAACGAGGCGATCAATCTCCGCAACGTGATCCTTGTCCAAGGTTGAATAGCCATGCAGCCGAGAGCCGCTGAGGTTACATGCAAGCAAGAATTGCGCATGGTCGAGTCTACTAAGCTTCGGCACAGTCTTCTCAAATTTCTTCTTGATGAAGAGTGAAGCTTGCTCCAATTGTTCAGGGCCAGGTGAATTAATAAACCTCAGAAGGGGAATATTTCCTCTTGATTCTATCCTCGTCTGCTTTACCCAGCCCCGTTGGCTTCAGGGACTGAGCCAGCTTTGCCAGCGTAGATTCAGCCAGGCTCAACTCTATCCCGGTTGTGGTCTTTAGTTTTTTGCCCGTGCTTTTCTTTGCCATTGTACAAGGATAGTGTTGCAGGTTCGTCTGAGCAATCAATCAGAACCAGGTAGGATCTATCTATCCGTGGTCCCCACCTCAAAATCGCCGCAGTAAGCTGCCCCAGCGAACAATACTTCGTCGCCTCCATCAGCACCTCGAACATGTTCTCGTTGCGGATCGCCGCCTGCTGCAGGTCCTTGATGGCGGTCGCGGCTTCCGCGCTGTAGGCCGCGCGCAAGTTCTCCACCGTGGCGATCTGCGCTTCCTTCTCTTCCTCGGTGGCGCGGATCACCTCCTTGGGCAGGATGGTGGGTGAGCCTTTGCTGCTGAGGAAGGTGTTCACCCGATGATCGGGTATTCGCCGGTGCTCAGCGTTTCGTAGTAGAGGCTTTCCTCCTGGATGCGGCTGCGCTGGTACATGGTCTCCATGGCGCCGAGCACGCCGCCGCGTTCGGTGATGCGGTCGAACTCGGTGAGCACGGCCTCTTCCACCAGGTCGGTGAGCTCTTCGATGATGAAGGAGCCTTGCAGCGGGTTCTCGTTCTTGGCCAGGCCGAGCTCCTTGTTGATGATGAGCTGGATGGCCATGGCGCGGCGCACGCTTTCTTCGGTGGGCGTGGTGATGGCCTCGTCGTAGGCGTTGGGTGTGGAGCGTGTTGCAGTTGTCGTAGATCGCGTAGAGCGCCTGCAACGTGGTGCGGATGTCGTTGAAGTGGATGTCGTGCGCGGGGAGGCTGCGGCGGGTGGTCTGGATGTGGTGCCGGGGGTGCCACTGCGGGCCTCGCTCCGGCATCACCGCCTTCGGCGGCCCTTCGGGCGAGCGCGCTCCTTGCGCCATACCGCGTTGCTTCCTCGGTCTGCTACCGGGTAGCCTCCTGTCGCGCCTTGTCTGGCGCAGGACGCTCGTGCCTGCCGTTCGAGGCCGGCACCCTGGCATTGGCTGCGCCGTCGGCGCTAGCGGCGCGCCGCGCCGGCCCATCACGGCGTACTCGGGGTCCATGCCGTTGCTGAAGAAGAAGCTCAGGTTGGGCGCGAAGGCATTGATGTCCATGCCCCGGCTGAGGTAGTACTCCACGTAGGTGAAGCCGTTCGCCAAGGTGAAGGCGAGCTGGCTGATGGGGTTGGCGCCGGCCTCTGCGATGTGGTAACCGCTGATGCTGACGCTGTAGAAGTTGCGGACCTTCTGCTCGATGAAGTACTGCTGCACGTCGCCCATCAAACGCAGCGCGAACTCGGTGCTGAAGATCGTTGCTCTGCGCCTTGTGGTTCTTTGGGCGTGCCCCCTCGCTCACGCACAGATCCTCGCGCGGGTCGCGTGCTGCGCTGTAGCCGGACTTGTCAGGGCCAGCGGCTGCGGCACTCCGGGGTCACTCCTACGTCGTGCCTCCTCGTTGCTCGCATCCGCAAGGCCCTGCCTGCGCCGGGCTGCCGCTTCGCCCGCTCACGCAGTTCTTGCCAACGACCTTTATTTCCAAACCAGCACCAATAATCCGCACAGGATGAAAGTGCCGCCCAATGCCACGCGCCATGTGAAGGGTTCGCGCAGCACCAGAAAGCTCAACACCAGCGTCACCACGATGCTCGCCTTGTCGATCGTGGCCACCACCGAAACACTGCCGATCTTCATGGCGCGGTAGTAGAACAGCCATGAGAAGAAGGTAGTGGCGCCGCTGAGGCATAGGAACAGTACATCGCGCGTGGTCAGCAACGCCATGTCCTTGATCTGCCGGAATGCGAAGGCATTGCCCCACACCAGTACAAAGATCAAGCAGGTGCGCACCAGCAGGGCCACATCACCGCTCACGTTGCGCATGCCCGCCTTGGCGATCACTGCGGTGACGCCCGCGAAGACCATCGAGATCAACGCATACCAGATCGAACGGTCCATGGTGCGAAGTTGGGAAGCAGGCGGCGATCGGCCATTCAGAAGTACTTCAGGATCGGGAAGTTGTTTTGACGCGCATGTATCACGGAACTTTGAAGCATGATGGACCTGCTGATCGTGGAGGATGAGCGTTCGCTGGCCGACGACATCAAGGCCTATCTGGACGGTCCCGGTGTACGCTGCGCTATTGCAGGCACGGTACGCGAAGCCCTGGACACTATCCTCAACAAGCCCTTCGATTGCTTGGTCCTCGACCTGACACTGCCCGATGGCAACGGTTTGGAGGTGTTGCGTGAGCTGAAAGGAATGGGTCGTACCGACGGCGTGGTGATCGTTTCCGCGAAGGACGCGCTGGCCGACCGCATCGAGGGCCTGCGCATCGGTGCTGATGACTACATCACAAAGCCCTTCCATCTGGCTGAACTGGCCGTGCGCGTGCAGGCCACGGTGCGCCGTACCCGTTTCCAAGGGCATGACCGCTTGTGCTTAGCCGAATTGGAGATCGACCTGCCTGCGCATACGGCATCCGTGCATGGGGTCCCGGTGCCGCTGACGCCTACGGAATTCAGGCTGTTGCGCCTGCTTACCGCTTCGCGCGATCGCGTATTGCCGCGTAATGTGATCGCCGAACACCTCACCGGCGACTTGGATGACGACCGGGCACAGGAGCTGATCTACGCGCACATGAAGAACCTGAAGCGCAACTGGCGGAAGCCGGCTGCACCGATCGCATCCGTACCGTTCACGGTGTTGGCTACCGTTTCAGCACGCAGGCATGAAGCTGCAGCATCGCACCCGGAGGCCGATCTGGATCTATGCCACAGTGGTGCTGCTCCTGAGCATCCCGGCCTACTACCTCATCCTGCGCAAGGTTTGGCTCGCGGACATCGACCAGGACCTGGAGGTGGTGAAGCGCAAAGTGGAGCGTGGCCTTCATCCAGAAGAGCTATCCCAGGAAGCACTCGCCGGAAGCGATCCAACGGATCAACGGCGATCGAGGCGGGTGTTCACCTCTGTTCTTCCACCGACAGCATCGTTAAGGACCGCTTCCATACGGTCATCGCGCGGCACGATGAATTGCACGGCCATGTAGAGCCTTCCCGGATCCATGAAAGCAAGGTCGTTCTTAACGGCGTACCGCATGCGATCACCGTGACCCGTGTGATCGAAGAGACCGAAGAGCTATTGACAGCGATCGCTTTGGTTACACTGGTGTCGCTCGTGCTGCTCTTCGGCGGGGTGATGGTGGTGGACCATGTCTCCGCACGGCGCATCTGGGCTCCGTTCCACCGCCTGCTGGACGAGCTGAAGCGTTTCAAGTGGACGGCTCCGTACCCTTCCAGGCCACACCTACGGGCGTGACCGAGTTCGATGAACTGGAACGCGCGGTGGAACAGCTCACACAGCGGAACAGAGCGATCTATGCCGAGCAGCAGCGCTTCACGGAGAACGCCGCGCATGAATTGCGCACCCCCATCGCCTTGCTGCAAGGCAAAGTGGAACGTCTTTTCCAGACCAGCGGCCTCACCCCCGAACAGGCCGGTTTGCTGGACGAGGCCAACCGGCTGCTGGGGCGCATGCGCCGCACCCACGATGGCTTGTTGATGCTGGCCCATGTAGACAATATGCCGTTGCGACCGAGCGTGTTCTGCGATCCACACGTGATCGTCCGTTCGCTGCTGGACCAAGCACAGGAACACATCGACAGCCTCGGCCTCTCTGTATCCATGGAGGTAGGACCACCTGTACAATGGCCCATGGAACCGGGCATGGCAGAGATCCTTCTAGGTAACCTCGTCAATAATGCCATCCGCCACAACGGACCGGGCGGAAGCATCCTCATCCGCCTCTCCGGAACCGTGTTCACCATAGCGAACACCGGAACGGATGCCCCTTTGGACCCGGAGCGGCTGTTCAAGCGCTTCTCCGGTTCCGGCAAAGGGCTCGGCCTTGGGCTGGCCATCGCGGAGCGCGTGTGCGAACGCCAAGGCTGGTCGTTGCGGTACACCTTCGAGGAGGGCATGCACAGGTTCAGCGTGCAGCCGAACACGTCAGGCTGAACCTTCAGACTTTCTTCCGGAGCGCTTCCGTGTTTCGCGGCATGAAGATGTCCGCGCTGCTTCTTTCATTGGCCATAACGGGGCAGGTGCTCGCCCAAACGACCGATGATTCTCTGGCCTTCATGCGATCCAGACGTATGAGCGATGCCGACCTGCTGAAGAAACGCGAAGGCACATTCTTCACCGGCATCCCTGACCTGTCCTCCGATCCAGTGACGGGTTTTGGGCTCGGCATTCGCGGCAATGTCTACTGGAACGGCACACGTACCGATCCGCGCTTCGCCTACACGCCCTACCTCGCCAAGCTCAAAGCGAACGCGGCATGGTACACCAGCAATGCGCGTGAACTCGTGTTGTCGCTGGACGTCCCTTACTACAAAGGCACGCGTTGGCGCTTCAAGGTCGATCTGAAGGCGCAGCAGAATCCGGCCAACCTTTACTTCGGCCTCACCGAGAACACACTTGGCCCCTTGCGCCTGCCGTCCGATCCTTCAGGCCCGGGCTACGCTACGTACGCTGCATACGATGTTGTGCGAAGCATTGTACGCCCTGGTGGTCCGGGTGAAGCGGAGTTCGTCACCGACGCGCTCTCGAACCGCTTCCGCGAAACAGAGTACATGTTCAACCTGAAAGCCGACTATGCGCTGGGCTCTGGCCGCTGGCGCGTGATGGGCGGCTACGAGATCCAGCACCTGAGCTACGCCACGTTCGAAGGTGCCGATACCGAAGGGCGCGATCCTGTGACCGGCGAGGAGGTCACGGTGCCCAACGGCCAATCCCTCCTCCGTCGGGACTTCAATCAAGAACTGGTCTCAGGAGTGGATGGCGGTCGGGTTTCCATTGTGCAGACCGCACTGATGTACGATACGCGTGATTTCGAACCCGACCCAACGAAAGGGGTGTACTTCGAAGTGGCGAATGAATATTCATCACCCGCGATCGGTTCGCAGTTCACCTTCAACAAATTGTTCGTGCAGGCCCGCATGTACCGCAATTTGACCATCGGTCCTCGCACGGTGATCGCTTCACGCATCGGGGCTGGCAACATCTTCGGTGACGAGGCACCGTTCTTCGAGTTCCAAGACCAATGGAGCCCCGATGGCAGCATCAATTCGTTGGGTGGAAAACAATCCTTGCGCGGCCATCGGGCCAATCGCTTCCTGGCCCGCTCACTGTGGTTCGCGAACGTCGAACTGCGCGTGCGCATTGCCGAGGTCGCCTTTTGGAAGCAGCGCTTCGGCTTCAGCCTCGCACCCTTCTTCGATGCAGGCACCGTGCGCGACCGCTGGCAAGACCTTGATCTGGCTCACACAAGAACTTCATACGGTGCCGGTATGCGGATCGCGTGGAACCAGAGCACCATCATCTTCCTCGACTATGGTGTGTCGCCCGAAGACCAACTTCTGTTCTTCGGATCGGGCAGGTGTTTTGAAGTGTTTATTCCGGATGGTTCACATGTTCCGGCGATACTGACCTCCGACTTCGAACATGGCTTCCGTCAGTTGACCGAGGCTACAGTACTTGGTCGCTTCCATTAAGACGGCGAACATATTCTCGTTCCTGATCGCCGCCTCCTGCAATTTCCGCAGCGCCGCCTTGCCTTCTTCGGCGTAGGCCTGTTGCACGTTCTCCACGGTGCGGATCTGCGCTTCCTTCTCTTCTTCCGTGGCGCGGATAACTTCCTTCGGCAGGATCGTCGGTGAGCCCTTGCTGCTGAGAAAGGTGTTCACGCCGATGATGGGGTATTCGCCGGTGTGCTTCAGCGTTTCGTAGTAGAGGCTTTCCTCCTGGATGCGGCTGCGCTGGTACATGGTCTCCATGGCGCCGAGCACGCCGCCGCGTTCGGTGATGCGGTCGAACTCGGTGAGCACGGCTTCTTCCACCAGGTCGGTGAGCTCTTCGATGATGAAGGAGCCTTGCAGCGGGTTCTCGTTCTTGGCCAGGCCGAGCTCCTTGTTGATGATGAGCTGGATGGCCATGGCGCGGCGCACGCTTTCCTCGGTGGGCGTGGTGATGGCCTCGTCGTAGGCGTTGGTGTGCAGGCTGTTGCAGTTGTCGTAGATGGCGTAGAGCGCCTGCAACGTGGTGCGGATGTCGTTGAAGTCGATCTCCTGCGCGTGGAGGCTGCGGCCGCTGGTCTGGATGTGGTACTTGAGCATCTGGCTGCGCTCGTCGGCGCCGTAGCGGTGCTTGAGCGCCTTGGCCCAGAGGCGGCGCGCCACGCGGCCCATCACGGCGTACTCGGGGTCCATGCCGTTGCTGAAGAAGAAGCTCAGGTTGGGCGCGAAGGCGTTGATGTCCATGCCCCGGCTGAGGTAGTACTCCACGTAGGTGAAGCCGTTGGCCAGGGTGAAGGCGAGCTGGCTGATGGGGTTGGCGCCGGCCTCCGCGATGTGGTAGCCGCTGATGCTGACGCTGTAGAAGTTGCGGACCTTCTGCTCGATGAAGTACTGCTGCACGTCGCCCATCAACCGCAGCGCGAACTCGGTGCTGAAGATGCAGGTGTTCTGCGCCTGGTCCTCCTTGAGGATGTCGGCCTGCACGGTGCCACGGACCTGCGCGAGGGTGTCGGCCTTGATCTTGGCGTAGACGTCCGGGGCAGGACCTGGTCGCCGGTGATGCCGAGCAGGAGCAGGCCCAGGCCGTCGTTGCCCTTGGGATCCCCGTGGTAGCCCGGCGTTGGGTTGTTGGCCTCGGTTGTCCGGCCTTCCCGCGACCAGCGCCGGCATCCCTTTCTCGACCTCCCTTCTCCAGCTTGTTCTCGCGGATGTACTTCTCGCAGTTCTGGTCGATGGCGGCGTTCATGAAGAAGCCGAGCAGCATGGGCGCGGGACCGTTGATGGTCATGCTCACGCTGGTGGTGGGCGCGCTGAGGTCGAAGCCGCTGTAGAGCTTCTTGGCATCGTCCAGGCAGCAGATGCTCACGCCGCTGTTGCCCACCTTGCCGTAGATGTCCGGACGACGGCCGGGATCGTGGCCGTAGAGCGTGACGCTGTCGAACGCGGTGCTGAGGCGCTTGGCGGGCAGGCCCTGGCTCACGTAGTGGAAGCGCTTGTTGGTGCGCTCCGGTCCGCCCTCGCCGGCGAACATGCGCGCGGGATCCTCGCCGGTGCGTTTGAAGGGATAGATGCCTGCGGTGTAGGGGAAGAAGCCGGGCGTGTTCTCCTGCATGGCCCAGCGCACCTTGTCGCCCCAGCTGCGGAACTTCGGCAGCGCCACTTTCGGGATCTTCAGGTGACTGAGGCTCTCGGTGTGGTTGGGCACCTTGATCTCCTTGCCGCGCACGAGGTAGGTGTAGAACTCGCCGCTGTACTTCTCCTCTTCGGCCTTCCAGCCGGTGAGCATGGACCAGAGGTGGGGGTCGAGGTCTTTTTTGAGCTCGTTGAATTTGTTGATGAGGTCCGCTCGAAGCTCGTTGGCTGATTTGCTGATGGGCTATTCGACCGCACTGCCAGCTCGCGGCTCGTGGCCCCATGAGCTAAGGGTTGAAGTAGATCCGGCCCTCCGAAGGTGATGACAGCCGAGTAAAGCCCATACAGTTGGTCCGCAATGGCTGCCTGCTTCTGAACCTTGGCATCGTACCGCCGGTTGTTCTCACTGATCTCGCTCAGGTAGCGGCTCTTGGCGGGGGGGATGATCCACACCTTCTCGCTCATCTCGTCGTGCGCGTGGAAGGTGCTGTGGAAGTCGACGCCGGTCTTCTTCTTGATCGTCTCCATCAACCGCACGTACAGGTTGTTGGTGCCGGGATCGTTGAACTGGCTGGCGATGGTGCCCACCACGGGGAGCGTGTCATCGTCGGCATCCCACAGCTGGTGGTTGCGCTTGTACTGCTTCTTCACATCGCGCACGGCATCGAGGGCGCCGCGCTTGTCGAACTTGTTGATCGCCACCACGTCGGCGAAGTCGAGCATGTCGATCTTCTCCAGCTGCGTGGCCGCGCCGAACTCCGGCGTCATGATGTAGAGCGAAACGTCGCTGTGGTCCAGGATCTCGGTATCGCTCTGGCCGATGCCGCTCGTCTCCAGGATGATCAGGTCGAAGCCCGCCGCCTTGAGGATGCTCACGGCCTCCTTCACATGCTTGCTCAGCGCGAGGTTGCTCTGGCGAGTGGCCAGTGAACGCATGTACACACGTTCGCCGCGGATGCTGTTCATGCGGATGCGATCGCCCAGCAGCGCGCCGCCGGTCTTGCGCTTGCTCGGGTCCACGCTGATCACGCCGATGGTCTTCGTGGGCTGGTCGAGGATGAAGCGGCGGATCAGCTCGTCCACCATGCTGCTCTTGCCCGCGCCGCCCGTGCCCGTGATGCCCAGCACCGGGGCCTTGCTCGCTTCGGCCTTCTTGTGGATCTCGTCGGCGATGGTGGCGAAGACCTCCGGATGGTTCTCCGCCGTGCTGATCAGCTTGGCGATGGCCGGCCAGTTCTGCGGGCTCAGCTTCTTCGCCTCGCCGTTCACCTTGTCGCTCAGGTCGAAGTCGGCCTTCTCCAGCATGTCGTTGATCATGCCCTGCAGGCCCATCGCACGACCGTCATCGGGGTGGTACAGCCGCGTGATGCCGTAGGCGTGCAGTTCCTTGATCTCCTCGGGCAGGATCGTCCCGCCGCCGCCGCCGAAGATCTTGATGTGACCCGCGCCCTTCTCCTTCAGCAGGTCGTGCATGTACTTGAAGTACTCGGTGTGCCCGCCCTGGTAGCTGGTCATCGCGATGGCGTGCGCGTCCTCCTGGATCGCGGTGTTCACCACATCCTCCACGCTGCGGTCGTGCCCCAGGTGGATCACCTCGGCGCCGGTGCTCTGGATGATCCGCCGCATGATGTTGATGGCGGCATCGTGGCCGTCGAAGAGGGAGGCGGCGGTGACGACGCGGATCTTGTTCTTGGGGACGTAGGGGGCGGCTTGGACGAAGGTGGACATGGGTATCTGGACGGGCTGGTGCCCGGGAGTGGTGCGAAGTTACCGGAGGGGCGGTTATGGCGCGGTGTGCACTGACGCTCAGGCTATTTTACATTCTACATTCTTCATTTTTCATTCTACATTCCCCTCTTGGTAGCTGCTGCTGATCTACGGTTCGGGCGGACAAGGCGCAAGCAACTCTTCCCTCCCCCACCCGTCTCCTCCCTACATTCGTTCATCATGCGCGCCAGCCTGTTCTCCTTGCTGCTGCTACCCCTGCTGGCCTGCGGCCAGAGCTGGTGCGTTCCTGGAGCCACATGGCGCTACAACGTGCTCTTCATCTACGGCTACATCGAGTATTCCTATGCCGGGGATACGCTGATCAACGGTATGGAAGCGCAAGTGCTTGACGTGGCGACTGCATTCCAGTATCCACAACCGCCGCCCGAACCACCTTCGCCACCGCAATACACCTACGACCCCGTGGCCTACATAACACGCAATGAAGGTGATCTGGTGTTCCTGTGGGATACTCCCTCGCAGACATGGGACACGCTGTTCTGGTGGGGCGCCCAAGTGGGAGAAGGCTGGACCATGGCGCATGGTGGCCCAGCCTGCCAAGCATTCGAAGTGCTTGATACTGGCACTATGGAAGTGGATGGCGTTGAACTTCGATGGCTCGACTTGAACAACGTTAGCGTTCGGATCGTGGAGCGGATCGGTTCCTTGTGGGATTTCTTTCCGGTCTGCCCTCCCGGCCATATCGATGGCATGGGTGGCCTGCGCTGTTACACGGACAATGAGATCCATTTCCAACAACCCAGCTGGAATTATGGCTGCACATCCATGGTCTCTATTGAAGAAGAATTAACCAACGCGTTCAAGTTGTTCCCCAACCCCGGCACCACCCACTTCACCCTGAGCGGAGTCGAAGGGTATCTCTCTCCCGGCCCACACACCATCGCCCTCTTCGATGCCACCGGCCGCATGGTACTGCAACAGCGCACGGCCGATGCTCGGACAGTGATCTCCACGCAAACGCTGCCCGCCGGGTTGTACCGGATCGCCGTGCGCGATGAGCAGGGTGGGATGATGGGCGCGACGTGGGTGAAGGAGTGATGTACGTTGCGGACGGGCACCCAGGCAGCATTCCTCCCTCCCCACCCGTCTGCTCCTTACATTCGTTCATCATGCGCGCCGCCCTCCTACCCTTGGCCTTGCTGCCCCTGCTGGTTGGTGCCCAAAGCTGGTGCCCTCCGGGAGCCACATGGATACATGACCACGTGGATGTGATGATGGATCGCTACGGTATCACCCGTGTGGTCTATGAGGGCGACTCGCTGGTGGGTGGCTTCATGGCACAGAAGCTCCGCGAGACGAATGTGATCGCCCCCTGGGGATCCAGCGACTACACGTCCTTCACCGTTCCGGTCCCCATACTCACACGGTATGCCGATGACATCGTGTATGTCTGGGACTGGAACAATGCCTTCGACACCTTGATGT
Source organism: Flavobacteriales bacterium (assembly GCA_016703105.1). Classification (GTDB taxonomy): domain Bacteria; phylum Bacteroidota; class Bacteroidia; order Flavobacteriales_F; family PHOS-HE28; genus PHOS-HE28. The sequence continues at coordinate 137,473 of JADJCS010000017.1, read as the reverse complement.
GGTTCGGTGCTTCGCCCGGGCAATACTGGTCCGGTCCAGGAATGGATGATGACCCGTTCAACAGGATCACCGTGCTCGATACCTCCACTGTTTCGATCGGGGGCATCCAGCTTCGGCAACTCATCGTGCAACGCGGCGAGTGGGACTGGATGCCGCCCGATACCCTGAGGGAACGCATCGGCTTCAGCATCAACTACCTCAATGGGTGGTCGTGGTTCATTACCGACCAGCCGTGGGCGGGACTGCGCTGCTACCAAGATGATCAGATCGCCTTCAGTTTGGTGGATGACATGGACTGTGGCTTCACCCTATCCATTAGCACTGTCATGGCGAATATGGCGCCGCAACCCTTTCCCAACCCCGGCACCACCCACTTCACCCTGAGCGGAGTAGAAGGGTATCTCTCTCCCGGCCCACACACCATCGCCCTCTTCGATGCCACCGGCCGCATGGTGCTGCAACAGCGCACCACCGACGCTCGGCCGGTGATCGCCACGGAAGCGCTGCCTGCGGGGGTGTACCACATCACCGTGCGTGATGAGCAGGGCGCGTTGATGGGCGCGACGTGGGTGAAGGAGTAAGCGGGAGACCGCCGGAGGAGAAGCATAGTCAGGGCCTTCGCCATTACCAGTCGTTACGAAGCAGGATTCTCGCATTCCCCCAGCATGCGCATCCTGCTTCCCGTCCTCCTGCTATTGCCCGTTCAAGCTTTCGCCTGCACCGCCTTCACCACTACCCACAACGGCCGCACCTACATCGGCTGCAACGAGGATTCGTGGAGCATCAATGCCAACGTGCGTTTCGAGCAGGGTCGGGATGGAGGCTATGGCACCATCTACTTCGCGAACTACAACGGCCACCCCTCGCGCTCCATGGCCGACCAGCTCGGCATGAACGAGGCCGGGCTGGTGTTCGATATCCTGATCGTGGACCATGGACCGGTGAAGCGGCGCATGGGCATGCCCGCTGTGGAGACCGCCGATGCGATCCGCCACATCATGCGCACCTGCGCCACCGTGCAGGAAGTGGAAGCCTACCTGCGCACCGTGAACACGGGCCCCGCGATGGGCCAGCTCTTCTTCTGCGATGCGCAAGGTGGCTACCTGGTGTTGGAGCCGGACACGCTATTCACCGGCAACGGCCCGTGGTACGCGCTGGGCAACTGGCGCATGAGCTCGTGCAGCGATCCCAACACCATCCCTATCGCGCCTCCAAGCCGGCCGTCAATTGCTGATGAACGGGGTCGGCACTTCATGGGAAGGCGCGGAGAATGTGCTCTCCACCATGACCGCATGCCGCAAGCAGATGGGCGAAGGCACCCTCTACAGCGTGCTGTTCGATCCTGCCGAAAAGAAGGCGCAGCTCTACTTCTACCACGACTTCAGCGAGCGCGTCACATTCGACCTGAAGGAGGAACTGACCAAGGGCGATCGCACGGTGGACATGGCCTCGCTCTTCGGTCCGCGCCCGGAATACGACCGACTGAAGAGCTACCTCACGCCCTTCCACCAGCGCTGGTTGTTCTGGGCCTTGTTCGGCGTGGCCGTGTTGGCATTGATCATGGGCACCATCAACCTGGCGCAGCTCATGGCACGCATTGTTGCGAAATTGGGTGGGCGTTCCAGTGACTCGTTGATCAAACCCGTGCTCTCGGGCCTCGCGAACGCCACCTTGATCGCCCTGATCGGCGTACTGCTGATGCAGGAAGGCGTGTTCTACTTCGGGCTGGGCTTCACCCATCCGGCGCTGGTCTGGCTGCCGTGGGTGCTGATCGTACTGGTGGGCACGCTGGTGGTGCTGCGCTACCGCGAAAGCCTCGCGCGCCCCTCACTGCTGGGGAAGGCGCTGCTGTACCTGCCGGTGATCGGGCTGCTGGGGTATTGGGGGATGCTTTGGTAGGAGACGCGAGAGGTGCGCATCTGCAAGGTTGCGGAGTACCGTCAGATCGGATGTTCCTCCCGGAACACCACCCGGTCCGGCCCGCCCAATGGGTCCTTCTCCACCTTCGGCTTGGTGAAGACGCGATATGCGAGATAGAGCGCGACCCCTCCGATGCAAACACTTAGCAGGCGCCCGGACAAGTCCCACAGGTCTACGCCGTCCTTCGCCAGCAGGTTCAGTTCCTTCATCAGCCCGAACACCCCCACCACGTTGCCCCAGCCGACCCACTCGAAGACCTGTCCCTGCCAGCGGTACAGGCTGTATCCCAGCAGCAGCGTGGCGATGGGGACAAGGCTCAGGTAGGCGGTGGCCTGGTCCAAGCCGACGGAACCGGTCAACAGGGGGCGTGCCAGGCGCAGCGCAGCGGATGCCGCGATCAGGCCCAACAGGGCGAGATGCAGGGAGCGGTAGCGCTCACGGGCCAGCAACGAGGGCATGTAGCGCAGCACCTCAGCCACCTTCTTCGGCTTGGCCTCGGGGAACTGCAGCATCAGGTTGTCGAACGCCTGTTGCTTGGGGATGCCGAAGGACAACAGCTCCTCCGCCTTGGCCTTGATCGCCTTCACGCTCATACCACAAAATTCATCCTTGGAGCAGGATGACGTTGGCCGTTGATGAAGCGCACTGACCGCTCAACCCATCCGCGCAAGCACCTTCCGTGCATGCGCGCGGCCGATGGCCCGGATGCGCTCCGCCTGGTGCAGGTCCAGGATCCCGAAGGCCGCCAGCTCGGGGGGCTCGATGTAGAGGCGGCAGCCCTCGGACGAGCGTGCCACCACCTCCCGAAAACTAAGGTGCACCGTGCGGTCGAGGGTCTCCCGGAAGTTGAGCCGGCCATTGAGCGGGGCCAGCGGGTTCACATACACCGCGATCACCGCGGAGCGCTGGTCGTTGAAAGGCTCGATCGGCAGGTTGTTGCTGAGGCCACCGTCCACATAGCGCCCTTGACCGATGTCCACGGGCGGGAACAGCACCGGCACCGCGCTCGCCGCCAGCAGGGCTGGCACCAGCTCCCCCTTCGTGCAGCAGGCATTGGCGGCCGGTGGCCAGGTCGGTGGTGCTCACGAAGAAGGGCATGTGCAGCTGCTCGATCCGTTCCACGGGCAGGGTGGCCTCCAGGAAGCTGCGGATGCGGTTCTGCGTAAGTCGGTCGCCGCGCAGGATGCGCCACCGACTGAAGATGCCGGGCACCCTGCTCCGCATCAGGTCCACCACCTCGCCCGGAGCCAGCCCGGCCGCGATGTAGGCCCCCACCAGGGCACCCGCACTGGTGGCGCTGATCGCTCCGGGCACGATGCCGAACTCCGCGCAGGCCTCGAGCACACCCAGATGGGCGAAACCACGGGCGCCGCCCCCGGAGAGCACAAAGGGGGCCTTATGGTGGCCGGTGGGCTGTCGTGGCTCCATCGCTGTCGGTGGTCCAAAGGTACCCGGTCCGCGACCCGCACCAGCCCGGATGTGCTCATTGACAGACCTTAACTGTTGCCATTTGCAACTTTCTATACCTTTGCATCGTTGTTTTTCACAACCATTGACATGAGCGCATCAACCGAAGAACTCGCCCGCCTGCTACCCACCCTGTTCCGCAGCGTGTTCAGGCTGCTGGCCGTTGAACTGGACAAGACCGACATGGGTGTGCGTTTGCCGCAGTTCGGCGTACTGGACTTCCTGCTCACCAACAGCCAGGCCGTGCAGACCGACCTGGCCAACCACTTCGCCAAGGACAAGAGCGTGATGCTCCGCCAATTGGACGAGATGGAGCAGGCCGGGTGGATCGAGCGGCAGATGGACCCCAACGACCGCCGACGCAAGAACCTGGTGGTGACGAAGAGCGGCCTGGAGCTGCACAAGAAGGTCTCCAAGCTCCGGAGCAAGGTCTTCGCGCAGGTGCTGGAAGGCGTGAGCGAAAAGGAAATGGCCGCCTGCCTGAAGGTCCTGAACACCATGAACGAGAACGCCAACAGCGGCGACACGAAATGAAACGCCTTCTTCCCCTGGCCGCCCTGCTGGCCATCACGCACGCCAACGCCCAACAGGCCTTCACCCTGCGCCAGGCCATCGACCACGCACGGGCGCACAGCCCCGCCATGGCCATCGCCGCCAACGAGCAGCAGCGCGCCGATGCACAGGCCAATGAGGCCGTGAGCGGATACCTGCCCCAGGTGAACGGCAGCGGGCAGTTCGATGACAACATCAAGCGGCAGACCACCATCCTGCCCGCCGGCATCTTCAGCGACCAGCCCCTGCCCGTGCAGTTCGGCACCCAGTTCATCACCACCCTCAACGTGCAGGTGGAACAGACCCTGATCGACGTGGCGCAGCTCAACGGCATCCAGGCCAACCGGCCCAACCTGGCCATGGCCTCCATCCGGCTCGCCCAGGCCGAGGAGCAGGTGGTGTACGATGTGGCACGTGCCTATGCACAGGCACAGACCCACCGCGAACAGGTGCGCCTCCTGCAGGAGAACCTCGCCCAGTACGAGCAGCTCGCGCCCATCCTGCAGCTGCGGCTGGCCAAGGGCGTGGTGCAGCAGCTGGAACTGGACCGCGTGGAGATCACGCGCCGCAACCTCACCAGCCAGCTGCGCGTGGCACAGGCCAACTTCGAGGTGGCCGTGGACCAGCTGAAGCGCGCCATGGGCATGCCCCTGAACGAACAGCTCGTCCTGGCCGATGAGCCCCGCACCTCCACCGATGCGCCCAGCACCACGGACACGCCGTTCACCTTGGACAAGGTGCTCGGCCATCAGCTGAACGCGCAGACCGAACTGCTCTATGGCATCGACCTGAAGCGCAAGCGCAACGCCTTCCTGCCCACCCTCAGCGCCTACGGCCGCTACGGCGCCATGGCCCAGGGCAACGACCTGGCCGGGAGCTACGACAACTGGTTCGACTATGCGGCCATCGGGCTGCGGTTGAACGTTCCGCTCTTCAGCGGGCTGCGCCGCACCAGCCAGATCCGCCAGAGCGGGATCGCCCTGCTGAACGTGCGCGAGCAGCAGCGTGATGCCGACCTGGGCTTCGAGCTGAACCACCGCAGCGCCAACACCCGCCTGCTGGCCACTGATGCCACGCTGCAAAGCGATGCCGACAACCTGCAACTGGCCGAGCAGGTGTTCGCCAACACCAACCTGCAGTACCAGCAGGGGCTCGCCTCGCTGAGCGACCTGCTCAACGCCGACTACCAGTTGAAGGAGGCGCGCAACAACTGGACCACCTCCCTCCTCAACCGCTCCATCGCCGTGATCGACCTGGAGCGCTCCAAGGGCACCCTGCTCAACTACGTGAACACCCTCTGAACCCCAACGCCAAGGCGACGACGATGAAACGCAAATGGATCTTTCCGCTGGTACTGCTGGTGCTGGCCCTGGGCATCGGCCTGCGATTGGCCGCCAACAAGAAGAAGCTCGACGCGGCCAAGCAGCCCGTGGACCGCAGCGCCTTCGCCTTCCCGGTGAACGTGATCACCACCGCCATCGCCCCGGTGGAGGGCGGCTTCAGCGTGCCCGGCACCCTGGAACCCGACGAGCATGCCCGCGTGATGGTGCAGGCACAGGGCAAACTGGCCAGCCTCACCGTGGACCTCGGCTCGCGCGTGAGCAAGGGCCAGGTGCTCGGCAGCCTCGAGGTGGCCCAGAAGCAATTGGAGCTGCAGGCCGCCGAACTGGCGCTGGAGAAACTCCGCAAGGACGACGAACGCTACCGCGAGCTGGTGGCCGGCAAGGCCGCACCCGAGGCCAACTACGACGAGGTCCACTTCAACTACGAGACGCAGAAGGTGAAGGTGGACCAGATCCGCCAGCAGCTGCGCGATGCCCAGGTGGTGAGCCCCGTGAACGGCATCGTGGTGGCGAAGAACGTGGAGGTGGGCGAGTATGTGACCGCCAACACCGCCGTGGTGGAAGTGGTGGACGTGAGCCAACTGAAGGCGAACGTGCGCGTGAGCGAACGCGATGCCTACCGCGTGAAGGAAGGCGATGCCGTGACCGTGACCACCGAGGTATTCCCCGGCGAGACCTTCCAGGGCCGGGTCACCTTCGTGAGCCCGCGCGGTGATGCCAGCCACAACTACCTGGTGGAGGTGGCCGTGCAGAACGACAAGGCCCATCCGCTGAAGAGCGGCACCTTCATCAACGCACGCTTCGAGCACCGGGAGGCCGTACCGCTGCTGGTCATACCGAAATCCGCGCTCGGCGAGGGTATGAAGCAGCCCTATGTCTATGTGGTGCGCACCGATGGCGCTGACAGCCGCGTGAGCCACCGCGACCTGGTGCTGGGCCGCGAGATCGGCGATCAGGTGGAAGTGCTCCAGGGCCTGCAGCCGGACGAGACCGTGGTGGTGAGCGGCCAGCTGAACCTGGTGGATGGCAGCAAGGTGCGCGTGAACGAGGGGAAATGATGAATGCTTCACCACAAAGCCACGGAACACACAGCGTAATACACCCAAGCTATCGGTCCGCGAATGCGACCCCTACTTCGCTCTGTAGCCTCCGTGCCGCTGTGGTGAAAATGAACTGAAGACAATGAGCATCACAGAAGTCGCCATCAAACGGCCGTTGCTGATCACGGTGATCTTCGTCACCCTGATCCTCTTCGGCTTCCTCAGCTACAAGCAGCTCAACTACAACCTGCTGCCGAAGTTCGAGGCCAACGTGATCATGGTGCAGACCACCTACCGCGGTGCTTCGCCAGAAGAGATCCAGAACACCCTCACCAAGCCCATCGAGGACGCCGTGAGCGCCATCGAGGGCGTGGACCAGATCGCCAGCACCAGCACCGAGGGCGTGTCGGCCATCACCGTGACGCTGAAGCAGGGCACCAATGTGAACGATGCCCAGCGCGATGCCGAACGCCGCATCGACCAGATCCGCGCCCTGCTGCCCGATGACAGCGACGACCCCCTGGTGCGCCGCTTCAGCACGGACGAGATCCCCATCCTGCGCATGAGCATCAGCAGCGACCTGTCGCCCGGCGACCTCTACCAGCTGCTGGACGACCGCGTGGCACCGATCATCAGCAACGTGAGCGGCGTGGGCAGCGTCACCCTCATCGGCGCCCAGCAGCGCGAGGTGCAGGTGGTGATGGACAACGCCAAACTGAAGGCCTACGGCATCGGCGCCGCACAGGTGGCACAGGCCGTGGCCGCCAACAGCAGCACCTTCCCCGCCGGCAACGTGGAGACCCGGGCCGACCGCCTCTCCATCAACCTCGATGCCCGCGCCGGCACCGTGCAGGACCTGCGCAACACCGTGGTGCGCGAGAACGCCGATGGCTCCCGCATCCTGCTGCAGGACGTGGCCAGCGTGACCGACGGGCTCAGCGAGGCCACCACCTTCAACCGCATCAACGGGCAGCCGGGCATCGGCATGCAGATCGTAAAGCAGAGCGACGCCAACGCCGTGGAGGTGAGCCAGGGCGTGAAGAAGCGCATGGCCGAGCTGAAGACCCAGCTGGCCGACACCGGCTTCGACTACACCATCGCCATGGACCAGAGCCTCTACACGCTCTCCAGCGCCAACGCGGTGATGTTCGACCTGGCGCTCGCCGTGCTGATCGTGGGCGCCGTGATGCTGCTTTTCCTGCACAGCCTGCGCAGCTCCTTCTTCGTGCTCGTGGCCCTGCCCAGCGCCATGATCCCCACCTTCATCGCCATGTACGCCCTCGGGTTCTCCTGAACCTGATGACCCTGATGGCGCTCTCCCTCGTGGTGGGCATCCTGGTGGACGACAGCATCGTGGTGCTCGAGAACATCTACCGCCACCTGGAGATGGGCAAGACCAAGTACTCCGCCGCGCTCGACGGACGCAACGAGATCGGCTTCACCGCCATGGCCATCACCTTGGTGGACGTGGTGGTGTTCCTGCCGCTGGCCCTCAGCGGCGGTCTCATCGGCAACATCCTCCGCGAGTTCTCGCTGGTGGTGGTGATCAGCACGCTGATGAGCCTAGTGGTGGCCTTCACGCTGACCCCGCTGCTGGCCAGCCGTTGGGGCAAGCTGGAGCACCTCACCAATGACACCCTGTGGGGCCGCTTCGCGCTCGCCTTCGAACAGGCCATCACCGACCTGCAGCAGTGGTACGGCCGGGCCCTGGAGAAAGCCCTGCGCCGCAAGCGCTACGTGCTGCTCGGCATCCTGACCCTCATCATCGCCGCCTTCGCGCTGGTGCCCACGGGCTTCATCGGCGCCACCTTCATCCCGCCCAGCGACCGCGGCGAGTTCCTGGTGCAGCTGGAGACCGCGCCGCAGGCCTCGCTCAGCACCACCGACCAGCTGACACAGCAGGCCGAGCGCCTGATCCTAGCCCACCCCGAAGTAGTGAACGCCTTCACCAACGTGGGCACCCAGAGCGGGCAGATGGGCGGCGGTGCGGGATCCGCGAACGCCAACCTCTCCGAGATCAACGTGAAGTTGGTGCCGAAGAAGGACCGCAAGATCACCTCGGAACAATTCGGAACCCTGCTGCGCGATGAGCTGGGCACCATCCCCGGGCTCAAGGTGACCGTGACGCAGACCAACATCACCGGCAGCGCGCAGACGCCCATACAGATCGCCGTGAAGGGCGTGGAGATGGACAGCCTGTGGAAGACGGCCCGCGTCGTGAAGCGCATCACCGAGGCCACACCCGGTACGGACTACGTGCAGTTCAGCACCAAGAGCCCCAAGCCCGAGGTGAAGGTGCGGCTGGACCAGGACCGCATGGGCGCGCTCGGCTTCACCAGCACCGATATCGGCATGGCCGTGCAGACCGCCTTCCGCGGCAACGACCGCAACAAGTTCAAGGAGGCCGGTGAGGAATACCCCATCAACGTGCGCCTGGACCAGGCCGACCGCAAGGATGTGGAAAGCGTGCGCGGCCTGATGGTGACCAACGCCAAGGGCGCCACCGTGCGCCTGGACCAGCTGGCCGATGTGTACGAGACAGTGGGCAACAGCGTGTTGCAGCGCACCGACCGCCTCAACAGCATCACCATCAACAGTGCTGCGGTGGGTCGCCCCAGCGGCACCATCGTGGCCGAGATCCAGAAGGCCCTCGCCAAGGAGCAACTGCCCGCGGGCATCACCATACAATACCTCGGCGATGCCAAGAACCAGGGCGAGGCCTTCGGATCGCTCGGGCTGGCGCTCGTGCTCGGCATCCTGCTCGTCTACCTCATCATGGTGGCCCTGTACGAGAACGCGCTCTACCCCTTCGTGGTGCTCTTCTCCATCCCCGTATCACTGGTGGGTGCCTTCCTCGCGCTGGCCCTCACCATGCAGCCGCTGAGCATCTTCGCCATCGTGGGCCTCATCATGCTGCTGGGCCTGGTGAGCAAGAACGGCATCCTCATCGTGGATTTCGCCAACCATCTGCGCAAGGAGGGCATGGCGCTCTCCGAGGCCCTGGTGGAGGCCGGGAAGGAACGGCTGCGCCCCATCCTGATGACCACCGTGGCCATGATCTTCGGCATGCTGCCCATCGCCCTGGCGAGCGGCGACGGTGCCGAGGTGAAGAACGGCATGGCCTGGGTGATCATCGGCGGGTTGACCAGCTCGTTGATCCTCACCCTCTTCATCGTACCGGTGATGTACTACATCATGACGCGCCTGATGGAGCGGGTCGGCGGAAAACGCTTCGGACGCAAACGCAGGAAAGTGGAGGGGCGCGTCAGCATCGCCTGATGCGTGTGGGGAAGAAAAAGGCCGGTGCGTCATGCACCGGCCTTTTGTGTTCCACAAGTCCCGTGGTCGTCCGTTGGCGAAGGCTCACTGCACCACCAGGCGTTGCGTCAGGGTGAGGCCTTCCACGGTAAGTTCCACCACGTAGACCGCCGCGGGCAGTCCACCAAGGTCGAGCTCCGTGCGCAGGGTGCCGGCGGGGATGCGTCCCACACGCAGCTCGCGACCATCCACACCGCGCAGGCGCAGCACCACATCAGCGGCCACATCGCACCCGGAGAGGCGGTTCATCGCTGACGTGGACCACGACCTGCTCATGGAGCCAACGCCCATGGCAGGATCCGGATCGTGCGCGAACGCCACAATGACCTCAACGAACTGAAGGTGGCGAACAACCCTCACGGGCGCGGGATACCCCGACAACCTGTCCACTCCCAGGGCGGGTGATGGTCCTGACCGACCGAACATACCACCGCCACCGTATGGACACCCATCCACCAGAGTTGTTGATGCACGGTCCTGGCCATCACGGAAGTGCCTAAATTGCCTCGGTAACGATGGGTTTCCGCTGTTCACTGGTCCTCGTGCTGGCCGCATGCCTTGCGACCGGAGCGATGGCACAATGCCCCAACGACAACACACTCACCGGTGTGGCGGTCACCCCGCCATGCCCGGGTAGCACAACGGTGCCCTGTGTGCAAGGCGGACAGTACGCCCTGGTGAACGTGGTGGCGGGCAACACCTACACGTTCAGCACCTGCGCGGCGACGTTCGATACGCAGATCACGCTGTTCAATAACGCGGGTGGTGGTTCAATGGGCTACAACGATGATGCCTGCGGCACGGGGCTCCAGTCCTCGGTCACCTGGGTGGCCACCTTCACCGGCCAGTTGCGTGTGCTCGTGGACCAGTACAACTGCGCGAGCAACACCACCTGTGCCCCGCTCCTGATCGCCTGCACACCGCCGCCCTCGGGCGATTGCGTGTACACCCTCACCCTGTCGGATTCCTTCAGCGACGGCTGGGGCACGTCCTTCGTCACCATCACCATCAACGGCGTCCCTACGAACTACACGGTGCCGGCCGGTGTCCCATCCGTCACCGTGCAGATCGGGGTCAACATCGGCGATGCCATCGTCATCAGCTACAACGCATCGGGCGCGTTCCAGACCGACAATGCCTACCTGGTTGCGCTGGGCGGCGGCACCATCTTCAACTCGGGACGCCCCCCGCGGCGGGCGTGGTGTACGCCGGGTCCGTCACCTGTGTGCCCCCACCTCCCGCACCGGAGGACTGCCTCGGCGCGGTCACCATCTGCAGCAACGTGGCCTTCAGCAACAACACCACGAACACCGGCAACATCGTCGATATCAACGCGGCGAATTCCGGGTGTCTGGATATCGTCGAGTTCCAGGGGACCTGGTATGTGTTCTCGCCCAGCGCCTCCGGCGACCTGGGCCTGACCATCGCACCACTGGGTCCTGACGACTACGACTGGGCGATCTGGGGACCCTACCCGCCCGGCTCCACGCCCAACGGGATCTGTCCGCCCGCTGGCCCACCCATCCGTTGCGCCGCTTCGAGCGGACCGGCCACCTTCAACAGCACGGGTAGCTATGCCACAGGCATGGGCGATCCCACCTACTCCCCGCCTCAATTCGCCAGCACGGCGATCAGCTACGGTCTTCCCGCCACGCTGAACATCTGCCCGCTCGTGCTCCCGCAATACTGCGGCTGGGTGCCGGGCATGCAGGTGACCGTAGGCGAGGTCTACCTTTTGTACATCAGCAACTGGAGCCAGAGCAGCATCGGATTCGAACTGGACTGGAACCTCCAGAACGGCGCGTCGCTGGATTGCACGGTGCTGCCGGTCGAACTGCTCAGTCTGCAAGCCTATGCGGTGACCGGAGGCGTGAACGTGGATTGGACCACCGCCACGGAGATCGACAACGACCGCTTCGAGATCGAACGGGCCTTGGATGGCGAGCACTTCGAACATATCGGAACCATGCCCGGCGCAGGGAACAGCTTGCAAACGCTGTATTATACCTTCCTCGATCCGCATCCACATCACGGCATCAACTACTACCGCTTGCGCCAAGTGGACCACAACGGTGACCATGCTTATTCACCCGTGCGAACCGTTCAGTTCAGCTCTACCGTCGGCGAAGTGCGAATGGTGCCGAACCCGGGATCGAGCTTCGTGGACGTGCTCTGGCCTCAGGTCGAACCCGGATCGCTCCTGGTGATGCACGATGCCACGGGCCGGGAAGTATCGCGTGTTCACTTGGAAGCTCCGCGCACTACCATCGACGTATCGAGCCTCTCTCGTGGGGTGTATGGATCGCACGTCCAGTTGCCTTCCGGGGAACATTCCTCGCCGGTGGTTTGGGTGCGCGAGTAGAAGGCGTCTTAGCTACGCGGGGGGAAAAGCAGCGTTGCACCTTGGATCCATGTCTATCCCATGACCCCTACCTTCAACCTACGATGCGCGGCACGTTCTGCTTCCTGATCATGCTGGCGGGCTTGCCTGCCGTGAAGGCTCAGATCTGGTGCCCACCGGGGGCTGAATGGATCATGAAACCGGATTTTAACTTGCCCATGAGCGGCAATTCACGGGTTTACTATGCCGGCGACACGGTGCTTGGCGGGATCCCCGGACAACGTCTGGGGGCGGAGACCTTCTTCGTGAATTGGGGTGACACGGTTATCCAGAATTCTGAGGTCGCCACTGGCATGGTCACATCCTCCACTGCGGACGTGGTTTCCGTGTGGTCCATCGACTCGCTCACCTGGGACACCTTATTCTGGTTTTCAGCATTGCCGGGCGATCGCTGGCAGGCGCCACACCTCCACATCGTTCCGGGCAACCCAACGGAGTGGATCGAAGTGCAGGACACGGCCACCGTGGTTATTGACGGCATGCCCTTGCGGCAATTGAACGTGGTGCAAGTATGTGAAGGGAACTGGCCGCCCGATTGGGGAGGTCAGATCACCGAACGACTCGGCTACTGGACACCCTTCAACTTCCCATTGTCGTGCGGAACAGCATCCGGATTCTGGGAACTCGTGTGTTACAACGATAGTTCCATCAGCTACACCACCGGATCGGGCTGCGACTTCTTGCTCTCTGTCCAAGAACCCCCCGCCGCTCCCATCGTCATCCTCCCCAACCCCGGCACTGATCATTTCACCCTCGAACTGCCGCCAGGCGCACATATGATCGACGTCTTCGACGCCTTGGGGCAATGCATGCTTTCCGAGCGATCGGCCGGCAAAATGACGGTGAACACGGGATCCCTTGAGAAGGGGATCTACCTCGTCCGGGTCGATGGAACGCGGACCGCTCGCTGGTTGAAGCAATAGTGCCCCACGTTCGGCAGGTGCGTGCTACTTTTCCAGCATGACATTGAGCCGCATCCTGACGCAGCAGGAGTACGAAACCGCCTACGCCGCCAGCGTGAAGGACCCCGAAGCCTTCTGGGCCGCACAAGCGGAGACCTTCACCTGGAAGAAGAAGTGGGACAAGGTGCTGCAATGGAACTTCGATGGTCCGGAAGTGAAGTGGTTCCTCGGTGGCAAGCTGAACATCACGGAGAACTGCCTGGACCGGCACCTTGCAACACGCGGCGAAAAGACCGCTATCCTCTGGGAGCCGAACGATCCGAACGAAGCCGCACAACGCCTCTCCTACCGCGAGCTGCACGACCGCGTGTGCCGCTACGCGAACGTGCTGAAGCGCAACGGCGTGAAGAAGGGCGATCGCGTCTGCATCTACATGCCGATGATCCCCGAGTTGGTGGTCGCCGTGCTCGGTTGCGCCCGCATCGGCGCGATCCATAGCGTGGTGTTCGCGGGCTTCAGCGCGCAGAGCATCGCGGATCGGATCCAGGACGCGAACGCGGAGTTCGTGCTCACCAGCGATGGCATGATGCGCGGCGCGAAGAAGGGCGCCGTGAAAAGCGTGGTGGATGAAGCGCTCGCGACCTGCCCCGATGTGAAGCGTGTGATCGTGACGAAGCGCACTGGCGATCCGGTGGCGATGAAAGACGGGCGCGATGTCTGGCTGCACGAGGAGTTGAAGCACGTCGATGCGAACTGTCCTGCGGAAGTGATGGACGCCGAGGATCCGCTGTTCATCCTCTACACCAGCGGCAGCACGGGCAAACCCAAGGGCGTGGTGCATACCTGCGGTGGCTACATGGTGTACACCGACTACACCTTCCGCAATGTGTTCCAATACGAAGAGAAGGATGTGTTCTGGTGTACCGCCGATGTCGGCTGGGTCACCGGCCACTCTTACATCATCTACGGCCCGCTGCTCGCCGGCGCGACCAGCTTGGTGTTCGAGGGTATACCTACCTACCCCGATGCCGGCCGCTTCTGGCAGGTGATCGACAAGCACCAGGTACACATCTTCTACACGGCGCCGACCGCGATCCGCAGCCTGATGGCCCAAGGCCTTGGCTTTGTGGAACCACATTCGCTTTCGTCGCTGCGCGTGATCGGCAGCGTGGGGGAACCGATCAACGAAGAGGCCTGGCATTGGTACAAGGACCATATCGGCAAAGGCCATTGCGCGCTGGTGGACACCTGGTGGCAGACCGAGACCGGCGGGATCATGATCTCTTCGCTCGCGGGTGTCACGGACGAGAAGCCGAGCCACGCGGCCTGGCCATTGCCCGGTGTGCAACCCGTGCTCCTCACCGCCGATGGCAAGGAGATCGCGGAGAACGAACAGGAAGGATTGCTCGCGATCAGATTCCCCTGGCCCTCGATCATCCGCACCACCTACGGCGATCATGAACGCTGCCGCCAGACCTACTTCAGCAGCTACAAGGGCTACTACTTCACCGGCGATGGCGCGCGGCGCGATGCCGACGGCCGCTACCGCATCATCGGGCGCGTGGACGATGTGATCAACGTGAGCGGGCACCGCTTCGGCACGGCGGAGATCGAGAACGCGATCAATGAAAGCGAGTTCGTGGTCGAGAGCGCCGTGGTGGGCTATCCGCACGACATCAAAGGCCAGGGCATCTATGCTTACGTGATCGCCGAACGCCGCATCGATGATGTGGAACAAGCACGTGCGGCCATACTTGCCACCGTGACAAAGGTGATCGGCCCGATCGCCAAGCCGGACAAGATCCAATTCGTCACCGGCCTGCCCAAGACACGTAGCGGCAAGATCATGCGGCGCATCCTGCGCAAGGTGGCGGAAGGCGAGATGAGCAACTTGGGTGATACGACCACATTGCTCGACCCTGCGGTAGTGGAAGAGATCAAGGCGGGCCGATTATGAACGCGTCTAGGAAATAATGACCAACACCCGCTTGAGTGATCAAGACAAAACCACGCTATCGAGTGAAGTTTAGTATCATAACCGCTGTGGCCGTTTCGGCAGCGTTTTTCGCACTTGCCGTCTATGACATTCACCTGACCAGAAGTGGCCGGCCGTTGCCCCCTTGGGTCTACCCCTTGATCGGAGTCGGAATGGTTGCCACGATCGTCTGGTCTTACTCAATGCATCGGAAAGCCATCACGGGAAAACGCCTGGCCTGGTTGCAATCAGTTGGAATGACAGTAGAGCAGCGTGAAAAATACTGGGGCTTGAAGGGGATCTACAAGGCCTACTTCATGCAGTAGTTCATCAACCCCGAAAGTCGCTTCTCTTATAGACAAGGTCCCGACCTATGTGTCATGGTGTACTTCACTCCTATGCGACGGAGCGATGGCAAGCGTGATATCGCATTGCTGAGAAAGATGGAAGAAGACCTTACGGCGAGCATTTTCGACTTTAGGTTAATCGAATGGCATTGCGGCGCGATCCACATCGCTCGGTACGCTCCTTATCGATGGTTCTCTGGTCAACGCATGGTGCAAAGACACATCGACAAAGTCATCGACAAGGTCAAAGAACATGGATTGCGTCCTTGGCCAGAAGACGAGGTAGAGGCCTGGATCAGCAGATCACCGGACTTACATGGTCCGGACATTGATACTTTTCAAGCGGCATATCCAGCACCAACCGAAGAACGATGATCCCCAGGTGGTGATAGCTACACCTGGCGGCACACTTACTCCACCTTGATCAACTCCCCGCTCCCCGTGATCTGGCTTTGCAACGTGGGCGGGTCACCGCGGTAGTAAACATCACCCACATCATAGATCTGCGCGTTGAGGCCCTCATCGGCCCAGCACCGTATGTCCGTGATGCCGCTGTTGTTCACGTTCACGAAGCGCGCACGCATGTCCGAGGCATCGATCGGGCCCATGATGCCATTGTACAAGTTGGCTTGTTCCCTGCACCGGCCATGCAGGACCACGTCCCCGGCGCCGGTGTGCAAGCCGATGTCCACGCGGCCGACATCGAGCGTGAGCTCGGTGGTCCCTTGCGCACCCCACTGGTCCAACAGAAAGACATCACGCACAATGGTATCGGTGCAACGCACATTGCCCGTGCCGCGCAGTACCAGCTTCGCCACATCGGCCAGGGGCACCTTCACCGTGATCCGTGGTTTGAAACTGCGCACCCAGTTGCACTTGTTCTCATTGCGGATCTCGAGCACGCCATCGCGCACGTCGGTGCTCACCTGATCGATCAGGTTTTCGCCCGCTTCCACAGCGACCGTCCCGCTTTGCATTTCCTCCAACACCAGATCGATACGGTCGTCGAGATCAACGGTGCTGAAGACGCCGGGCGTGCGCACTTCCTCGGAATCGGGACCCGTGCTGGTGATGCAATCGTCCCATTGCTCCCGCTGGCAGGCGCAGAGAAGCAACACCATGAAAGGAAGGATGTGTTTCAGTTCCATCGGTAGCCCAGTCCGAATTCCCAGTGATCGGCCACGGCAGAGGGGGTCTTCAACGCCACATGTGCCACGAGATGCTTGCCGAAACGATAGCGCAGCCCAACGCGATGGAAGAAGAGCGATTCATCGGGCACAGGAGAGTAGGCGTACATACCGATCTGGAACATCATTTCGCCGCGCCCAAGGCCAAGCGCATAGCCACCATGCACACCGAACTGCGTGTACGAAAGACGGCTCTGCTCCTCCAACTCAGGATGCAGTGTGGCGAGGGTGCCTTTGTTGAAGAGATCGATACCCGTGGCCACGGATGACTTCCGCGTGAGCCGCCACTGCACCTGGCCCGTCACGACGAAAACGCTGTGCTGCCCGCTCAATGGTCGCGCCGTTTCATTGATACCGAACGCTGCGACCACCGTTTGCTCCCGTCGCGGCCTCGGCAGTATCGTCGTGTCCGCCACATGCACGTACGGTTGTACTTCACCTAGTGCATAGCCGACGCCCAAATTCGCGGTAATGAGGTTCAGACCCAGGTTCGGGAGCGCGACGGACCCATTGCTCCAATGATCGATGGCCAGGCCCGTGCTCAATAGCGTTCGCCCCAGCCGCAGCCGATACTGCAGCATGAGATGCATGGAGCCGTTCAGTTGTGAACCGATGGCGATCTGCTTGTTGTTCTCTGTGCGATCGTAGGGCTTCTCGACGAAGCCGATGCCCCAACCCACTTGCATGCCGAGGGAGGAACGCTGACCCCGCGTGAACGGCAGATGCAGATACGGCACGAAGCGCATCGCGGCTCCGATCCGCTGCGGGTTGCCCATGCCGGCATAGAGAAAAGCGAAGCCATAGCTGGGTCCGAGGTAATCCCGCTGCCAGCCATGTTCGGCCCGTAGTTCACGCTCCACGAAGATCTCCGCAGCGGCGCTGTGGTCCTCCACCAGGATCCAACTGCTCGGCCGGTGGGGCCAGAGAAAACCGTAGGACGCCCGCGCACCCACGCTCCAGGGGGGATCGGCACACACGCCGACAAGTGGAAAAGCGAAGGCGAGACCGGTGAACAGACGACGCATCTCAAGCAACTGGCACTTCGGGCCGATCGTGCACCGCGTAGCGCTTATGTCCATACTGCTTCATGTACAGGTCGTAGATGATACCGTCCGCCAAGCCCACCTTCGGCACAAAGATCTCCTCGATGTTCGCGTATTCGATGATGTGCAGGAAGATGTCCGCCGCAGGGATCACCACGTCCGCGCGGTCCGGACGTAGACGCAGGACCTTCACCCGGTCCTCGAAACTGTAGCTCGCGATGCGTTCGCGCTGCTCGTGGATCTCGGACAAGGACAGGGGCTCACCGAAGGGCTTGGCCGCCTCTTTGAAGATCCTATTGATGTTGCCGCCGGTTCCGATAGCGAGCAGTTCACCGTGCTCCTCGCGCAACTCGTTCAGGAAGGATTCCACCTCGTTCCATACGTGCGGCTCGACTTTTCCCGCCAGCATGCGCACGGTGCCCACCTTGAAGCTCGCGCTCTTGACCCGCTTGCCCTTTTCCAACCAGGTGAGTTCCGTGCTGCCGCCGCCGACATCGATGTAGAGGTAGTTGCGGTCCTTCAGCAGGTCCTGCGTCCAGAAGGTGTTGTAGATCAGATCCGCTTCGATCTTGCCGGTGATCACTTCGATGTACACACCGCTCTCGATCTCCATCCGCGCTCGGATCTCGTCGCTGTTCGTCGCTTCGCGCATGGCGCTGGTGGCGCAGCACCGCATGTAGCTCAACCCATAGACCTCCGTTAACAGGCGGAAGGCCTTCAAGCTCTTGATGAGGTAGTCGCGCTTGGCGTTCCCGATCGCGCCGCTGTCGAACACGTCCTCGCCCAAACGGATCGGCACGCGCACCAGCGTCTGTTTCTTGATGATCGGATGGTCGTCGCGCTCGATCACTTCGCCGATGAGCAAACGAACGGCGTTGGACCCGATGTCGATGGCGGCATATGTGAGGTCGCGGTCGATGGAGCGAAGGTAGCTCCGAGCCGGGAGCTTCCGGTCTATTTCAAAACCGTGAGCCGCTCCTCCAACGCCTTGATCTTCGCTTCGGCGTCCGCCTTCTTCTTGCGCTCGTTCTCCAGCACTTGTGGCGGCGCCCCAGCAACGAACCGTTCGTTCGAGAGCTTCTTGTCCACGCTGGTGAGGAAGCCGCGCAGGTAGCCGAGTTCTTCTTCGGCCTTCTTCACTTCGGCATCGGTGTCAAGGTCACCTCCCAGGTTCACCGCGTATTCGGTGGTACCGACGAGGAAAGTGATAGAACCTTCGCTGGGAGCAGAAACCGTGTTGATGGCTGGAACGTTGGCCAGTTTGCTCACGAGCGCAATGGTCGCGGCGCTCAGCAGCGTTGAACCTTTCACCTGTAGTTCGAAGGCTTCCTTCGGGCTCATACCGCGCTCGTTGCGCATGTTGCGCACCGCCGTCACGAGGTCGAACGCGTGTTGCACTTCCGCTTCGAGCTTCGCATCACCCGCACCGCTCTTCGGCCATGGGGCGATGATCAGCGCGTCCTTCGGGCCTTTGCGTTCGTTCAGGTGGCTCCATAATTCCTCCGTGAGGAAGGGCATGAAGGGATGCAGCAACTTCATCACGTCCTCGAAGACGGCGATGGTCGCATCGTAGGTCGCGCGATCGATCGGTTCGGCAACGCCCTCGCCCTCGGCGTTCTTGATGAACGGAGGCTTGATGCTCTCGAGGTACCAGCTGCACAGGTCATCCCAGATCAGCTTGTAGGTGGCCATGAGCGCCTCGCTGATGCGGAACTGCGCGTAGAGCGCGTCGATCTCTTTGGTGGCACGCTCAACGCGTGAACGCATCCACGCGCAGGCGGCGGCATTGCTGGCGGGTTGTGACCTGTCATCGACCGTGAAGCCCTTCACCAAGCGGAACGCGTTCCAGATCTTGTTGCTGAAGTTGCGGCCCTGTTCGCAGAGCGAATCGTCGTACGGCAGATCATTGCCCGCGGGGGAGGTGAGCAGCATGCCCACGCGCACGCCATCGGCGCCGAACTTCTCGATCAGCTCCAGCGGGTCGGGGCTGTTGCCCAAGCTCTTGCTCATCTTCCGGCCCTGCTTGTCGCGCACGATGCCGGTGAGGTACACGTTCTTGAACGGCACTTCATCGCGGTACTCCAAGCCGGCCATGATCATGCGCGCCACCCAGAAGAAGAGGATCTCCGGTGCGGTGACCAGGTCGTTCGTGGGGTAGTAGTACTTGATGTCGGCGTTGTCCGGGTTCTCGAAACCATCGAACACGCTGATGGGCCAAAGCCAGCTGCTGAACCAGGTGTCCACGACGTCCTCGTCCTGCTTGATGCCGTTGATGCTTTGGCCAGCGGCCTTGAACTGCGCGATGGCTTCCGCTTCGGTCTTGCACACCGCCGCATCGCCCGCATGGTTGTACCACGCCGGTATCTGCTGCCCCCACCACAACTGGCGGCTGATGCACCAGTCGCGCACGTTCTCCATCCAGTACTTGTAGGTGTTCGTGAATTTCTGCGGATGCAGTTTCACACGGCCATCAAGCACGACTTCCAGCGCGGGCTTGGCCAGCTCGCTCATCTTCACGAACCACTGGAGCGAAAGTCGCGGCTCGATCACCGCATCGGTGCGCTCGCTGTAGCCCACCTTGTTCTTGATGTCCTCGATCTTGACCAAGTGGCCTTTCTCTTCGAGCTCCTTCACGATCTTCTTGCGTGCAGCGAAGCGGTCATCGCCCACGTAGAGCTGCGCGGCAGCGCTCATGGTGCCGTTCGCCTCAAGGATGTCGATGGTCTCCAGCTTGTGCTTCTTGCCCAGCTCGTAGTCGTTCACGTCGTGCGCGGGCGTCACTTTCAGCGCGCCGGTACCGAACTCGCGCTCCACGTACTCATCGAAGATGATGGGCATGCTGCGGCCGATCAACGGCACAAATACACGCTGGCCTTTAAGGTGCGCGTAGCGTTCATCTTCAGGATGAACGGCCACGGCACTATCGCCAAGGATCGTTTCGGGGCGAGTGGTTGCGATGGTCACCCACGCATCCTGCTCCCCTTCCACGGCATAGCGCACATGGAAGAGGCGTGAGTTCACTTCCTTGTGGACCACCTCTTCATCGCTCACCGCGGTAAGCGCCACCGGGTCCCAGTTCACCATGCGCTGGCCACGGTAGACCAGGCCTTTCTTGTGCAGGTCGATGAAGACATCGAGCACGGCTTCGCTCAACTTCGGCTCCATGGTGAAGCGTGTGCGGTCCCAATCGCAACTGGCCCCGAGCTTCTTCAATTGCTCCAGGATCACACCGCCGTACTTGTCCTTCCACGCGTGCGCATGCTCCAAAAACTTCTCGCGGCCGATAGCGCTCTTCTTGATACCTTGTTCCGCAAGCAATCGAACCACTTTCGCTTCGGTGGCGATGCTCGCGTGATCGGTCCCGGGCACCCAGCAAGCGTTCTTGCCTTGCATGCGCGCGCGGCGCACGAGCACATCCTGGATGGTATTGTTAAGCATGTGCCCCATGTGCAGCACGCCCGTCACGTTCGGCGGCGGGATCACCACGGTGTAGGGTTCGCGGCCATCGGGCACGCTGCGGAAGTAGCCGTTGTCGAGCCAGTACTGGTACCACTTGCTTTCCGTGGTGGAGGGGTCGTAGCGTTTCGCGATCTCCATAGCGCCGCGAAAGTAGCCGTCACATCACGTTCGGCACGGGATCGGCAAGGCAGCGACGCCACATCAGGATGCCTGTTAAGGTCTTGTTAATCCACGAACTCTCCCGAAAGCCATACGTAAGTTTGGCTCAGCAACGCAAGCACCCGAACCCAACACCCATGAAAAAGTTCCTCTTTTCGTTCGCCCTGAGCGCCCTCTTCCTCGGTGCCATGGCACAGGACAATGCCAAGCCCGTAGGCGGCACCGGCCCCCAGATCACCCTCGACAAGGAAGTGCATGACTATGGCACCATCGCCAACGGCGCCAACGGGACCTGCGAGTTCACCGTGACGAACACCGGCGACCAGCCCTTGATCATCACCAACTGCAAAGGGAGCTGCGGCTGCACCGTTCCCAAGTGCGACACCGCACCGGTGAAACCCGGCCAAACGACGGTCATCACGGTGAAATACGACACCAAGCGCGCCGGCCCGATCAACAAGAACGTGACCATCAGCAGCAACGCTACCAACGCCCCCGAGAAAGTGGTGCGCATCAAAGGCACGGTGGAAGCCGGTCCGGAGACGCCCGCATCACCGGTGAAGGAGCAGAGCCCAATGGCTCCGGTGGAGAAGTCCACCACCAATTAGTCCCAACGACCTTCGATCCACGAAGCCCTGCTCCTCGGAGCGGGGCTTCATCGTTCGTGCCGATCTTCGCGCCTGATGCCGCTCCGGCTGGATCGGTAAACCTCTCTCGACGACCATGCCAGCGATCTCCACCAAGGGCAAGCAGATGCCCGCCTCCCCGATCCGCAAATTGGTGCCCTTCGCGGAGGCCGCCAAGAGACGCGGGGTGCAAGTGCTCCACCTCAATATCGGTCAGCCGGATATCCACACCCCGGAGGTCGCCCTCGATGCGATCCGTCACTTGGATAGAGCGGTGATCGAGTACAGCCACTCCGCAGGGTATGAGAGCTACCGCAAGGGGCTCGTAGCCTACTATGCCGAGCACGGGATCGACGTCACGGCAGAACAGATCATCGTGACCAACGGGGGCAGTGAGGCGCTCCTCTTCGGTATGATGGCCTGCTTCGAGCCTGGCGATGAACTGATCATACCCGAGCCGTACTATGCCAACTACAACAGCTTCGCGCTCGCCGCTGGTGTGAAGGTCGTACCCGTTCGATCCACGATCCAGGAGAGCTTCGCACTTCCCCCGATAAGCGCGTTCCAAGCGTTGATCACGCCACGTACCAAAGGCAGTCTTATTTGCAATCCCGGGAACCCCACCGGGTACCTCTACAGCAGGGCAGAGTTGGAAACGTTGCGTACGACCGTCCTGCGGCACGACCTCTATCTCTTCGCGGACGAGGTGTATCGGGAATTCTGCTACGATGGCGCGCAGCATGAAAGCGCGATGACGTTGCCGGACCTGGAACAGAACGCCGTACTGATCGACAGTGTGAGCAAACGCTATAGCATGTGTGGCGCCCGGGTGGGGGCCTTCATAACACGCAACGCGGAATTGTACGCCACGGTGCTGAAGTTCGCCCAGGCCCGCCTCAGCCCGCCCACCTTCGGGCAGATCGCTTCGGAGGCCGCGCTTCGCACCCCCAAGAGCTATTTCGCGGAAGTGAACGAGGAATACCGCCAACGCCGGGACATTCTGGTGGATGGGCTCAACACAATACCCGGAGTGACCTGCCCGAAACCGAAGGGCGCCTTCTATTGTGTGGCCGAACTCCCCATCGACGATGCCGACATCTTCTGCCAATGGTTGCTGGAATCCTTCACCCATGACGGCCACACGGTGATGATGGCCCCTTGCAGCGGGTTCTACGCCCATCCATCCACCGGAAAAAAGCAAGTACGGCTGGCGTACGTACTGGAACAGGACAAACTGAAAAATGCGGTGGAATGCCTGCGGGCCGCCTTGATCGCGTACCCAGGGGCGGTGTCACACTCCGCGCCGAGCATCGCCGCTTCCCGATAGCACTTACCAGCGACGGGGCCGTTGGATCCCCTTTGACCGGTTGAAAAAACCTTTGGTCGTGAATTGACCTGGGTTGGTCGATACCCGTAGTTTAGCTTCCGGGTCGGTCAGCAGGCTTAGCTGGGGCCATTTTTCATGAACCATGTTCTCCGTCCTTTGGCGGGTCATAGAGGGTTGGTACACCTGATCCGGATCGATCGCCCGGTGACCCTTCTGCTATTGACAATGACCTTGTCCTTCCGGGTCGGGGCTCAGGACACGATCCCGCAACATCATGAAGTTTTCATCGCGCCCACTGCCGTTGGGAACTCATCCAAGCCAGTGATGGAGGAATTGGAACACTGGATACCGGATGCCGACATCCGTTTCGAACGCACGACCGGTCGCCTGAACATCACGACCGCCACTCCGTTCAGCCTGACGGAACTCAAAACGCACATCGAGCAATTCGGCTTCGTGGTCATCGCGCTGGGATATGAGTCCCACCAAAACACCACCGAGCGCGCGGATGAGGTGGATACTGATGGGACTGACAATGAGCCATTGGACGATGCGGCCAGAGCCAAAGCGATCTGGATCGAAGCGTACCCAGAGGTCTATCAAAATTTGCTGCGGAACAGTTCACCCGGACAGGATGGGGAGTGAGCGGACCACATATCGCTGGTTCGTCGGATCACTCATCGCTGCGGTATCCGCCTCGTTGAACGTATCTGCCCAAACCTCGAACGACCTCTGCGGCTTTGCGGCTGGTAATCAATACGCTGTGAATGCATCGTGCGTTCCCCAAGCGTTCAATAAGCCGGCCGCATACAATCCGAATATGAACCCCGTCGGATGTGGCAGTTCGAACAATGATGATGCCTTTGGATGGTTCCAAGCGACGGGCACGACCACTACAGTGACCTTCGTGGCCGGGTTTTTCGATGACGTGGTACTCCATGTTCTCTCGGGTACGTGTGCTGCCCCTGCGGTCGCGGGATGTGCGGACAACGTGGTTTTTGGAGCCGAAACCGTGACCATCGCGACAGTGGTCGGAGCCAACTATATCGTTCGGGTACAGCGGTATGGCGGTAACGGTGGTTTCAATGGCCAACTCTGCGTGTGGACCCCGCCACCGCCGCCCGTTAACGACAATTGTGGTGGCGCGATACTGCTGCCGGTCCTTTCGAATTGTGTCATGCTTCCGTTCACGAATGTGAGCGCCACAGCCTCCGGCGCGACACCTGCTCCGACATGCAGTACCGCACCCACCACGGATGTATGGTTCACATTCACCGCTCCAGCGAGTGGCGAGGTGCTCATCCGGACCCAAGCGGGCACTATGGCGGACGCGGCGATGCAGCTCTATTCAGGATCCTGTGGAAGCCTCGCTTTGGTACCCGGAGGATGCAACGATGACTATCTGGCTTATATGCCGCTCATAGATCAACGCTGCACTCCCCTCACTCCCTTCGCTACATATTACATCCGGCTTTGGGGTTATGGAGGGGCCACAGGTTCCTTCAGTATCTGCATAACCGAACCGCTACCCGGAGCATTGCCGGAAGACTGCGCTGGTGGGGCCACGATCTGCAACGACCAAGCGTTCAACAACAATACTTATACCTCCGGTTGCACGGCGGATATCGGCTTGTCCAACTATGGTTGTTTGAGCTCCTTCGAGGACCAAGGCACCTGGTACTACTTCTCCCCCTCTGCATCGGGGACCATTGCTCTCGCGATCACCCCCAGCGCCAATATCGATTATGATTTCGCGATCTGGGGACCGATGAGCAGTATCACTTGTCCTCCCGTGGGCACTCCCGTGCGGTGTTCGTACGCGCTGCCGCCACATGCGCTTGGTTATAATACAGGCTTGGGCAATGGCGCGATCGATGTCACGGAGGCCGCAGGCGGCAACGGCTGGGTAGCGCCGATGAACGTCGTCGCCGGTCAGGTCTACATCATGTATATCAACAACTACAGCATCAGCGGACAACCCTTCACGCTCGATTGGACCCTATCCAACGGCGCTTCCCTGGACTGCACGGTTTTGCCCATGGAACTCATCTCCTTGTCCGCAACGAGCGCTGCCGACCATATTCGCCTCGATTGGGCCACAGCTTCAGAAACCAATACGGACGTTTTCATTGTGGAACGCTCCACGGATGGATCGGACTTCAATGAGATCGGCCGTGTGCCCGCGGCAGGGAACAGCCTGACCACATTGAACTATATACATCATGATGAGGCACCCCTGGCTGGCTTGAACTACTACCGTTTGAGCGAAGTGGACTTTGACGGGGCTCTACAGCGTAGTTCCACGGTTTGGGCGGTCTTCCATGCGGGCGAGGACCACGGTCGGCCTTTCCCCAACCCGGTGATCGATCACGCCTACATCCGATTGGACCTTCACGACGAACAACAGGTCGATATGCGCCTGATGGACGCCCTGGGGCGGATGATCAAAATGGAAACGTCCTTAGTTCCTCAAGGCCCTTTCCTATTCACGCTCCCAACCGCAGGGCTGCCGAGCGGCAGCTATGTGCTTGAGATCGGCGCTACGGACCGTGCACCTTTCGTGAAGGAGGTGATCGTGAAGTATTGATCAGGGACCGGTCACACCGGTCGCGATCACATTGTGCGCTCCTACAAATGGAGGAGTGCTGGCGGTCAGGGTGATCCATTTCCTAAAGACCGAGCGAGTGTTGCAACACTGCGTCTAACTCGGATCCTCATGTTCCGTCGTGATCTTGGCTGACCGGTCGAAGAAAGGAGGGCAGGGGGTGATCAGTGCGTAACTTTCGACCTATGCATGGTCCCCAAGGTTCACTCGTCGGTGCAAGAGCCGCCTCCGGTTTGGTCGCATGCCTCCTTTGGGCATCGATCGGCTACGCCCAACCGATACTGAAACTGTTCACCTTCCATGTGGGATCCTTCTCTCCTGGAACCACGGAGAAAGCCGTGTCGTCTTTTCTGGCCGATCTGGATACGGACGCTTTTGTGGCGTGGGATCAAGACGATGTGAAGATGCGCCTGCGTACCGAGCTTGACGCCGCGAGCATGAGGGTGGCCTTGAACACCTTGGGCGTTGGCGACTTCGTCCATACCGGGCCTTTCAAATCCACTGCCCCCGCTCCAATACCAGTGACCCCGGGCACATCCAGCGGCGGAACGGACGTTCTTGATTTGCGCACCGCGAAACAAGCATGGATGATCGCCCATCCATTGGAATACGAGCAAGCCAAAGCTCTTCTGCGCAATTCTGAACGGACCAGATGAGAGAACGAGCGACCATAGCCTTCGTTCTATCCGTACTCTGCGTGAGCCCCGCTGTGGCGCAATGCGGTACCACGGTCTATGATAGTGGAGGTGCCGGCGGCAACTATGCCAATAACGAAAACCTCACTTGGACCTATTGCGCTCCGCCTGGCCAGGTGGTCACCATCACATTCACCGCTTTCAACACCGAAGCGGGTTGGGACGAACTTTCGGTGCATGATGGCCCCACCAACGGCGCTACCCAATTGGGCATTTTCAGCGGCACCGCACTTCCTCCCTCGATCACGGGAACCGTGCCGGGCGGATGCATCACCTTGTGGTTCACATCGGATATCAGTGTGGTCGAGGCGGGGTGGGTCGCGAACCTTACCTGCGCCCCACCACCTCCGCCGGTCCCCGTGTGCGGAACAACGGTTTACGACCCGGGCGGAATAGGTGGGGACTATGCGAACAACACAACTTTCACGGCAACCTACTGTCCCACCAATCCAGGTGATGCGGTCACGATCAATTTCACCGCCTTTCAAACCGAGGGAGGATTCGATTTCGTCACGATCTACAACGGCCCCAATATCGGCGCCCCGTCCCTGGGCTCTTTCAGCGGTAACACTCTTCCCGGCTCGTTCAGTTCCACGCACCCGGGCGGTTGCATCACTCTTCAGTTCACCTCCGATGGTACGGTGGTTTTCCCCGGATGGGAAGCCTTGATCACCTGTGCGCCGCTCCCGCCGCCCCCCACAGGAGACTGCATTTTCGTGCTGCAACTGCTCGATGATTTCGGCGATGGATGGGGCACGAGCAATGTGGGGGTGAGCCTCAATGGTGGGCCGTTCACCTACTACAGTGTGACCGCCTTCACCAATCAGATACTGATCGGTGTGAACATCGGTAATACGGTCGTGCTCACATATGATGCGTCCGGACCCTTCCAAGGGGAGAACAGTTACACGCTCTCGATCCAGGGTGCTGGCGCGCTGTTCAATTCCGGATCACCGCCTGTCGCCGGGGTCGTGTTCACCCATGTGGTGGACTGCGTTCCTCCCCCGGCCGTGCCCCAAGACTGTGCGGGGGGTATCACGATATGCAACGGCCAATCCTTCAATAACAACAGCGACAACACGGGGAACGTGGTCGACCTGATCGACAGCAACCATGGGTGCCTCACCTCGGACGAACAGCAGGGTACCTGGTACTATTTCAGTCCCAGCGCTGCGGGTACGATCGGGTTCGCCATCGCGCCCGCCACTCCCACCGACTACGACTTCGCCGTCTGGGGACCAATGAGCGCCGTGACCTGCCCCCCGGTGGGCACGCCGCTCCGTTGCTCGTATGCGTCCGGCGGATCCACTTTTACGCAGACCGGTAGCTACAACACCGGCTTGGGCAATGGGGCGATCGATCTCACCGAGAACGCCGGAGGCAACGGCTGGGTAAGCACTATCAACGTTCTGGTGGGAGAGATCTACATTCTCTACGTCGATAATTTCAGCACGAACGGACAACAATTCAGCCTCACTTGGGGCCTTACGAACGGTGCTTCGCTGGACTGTACGGTGCTTCCTTTGGAACTGATCTCTCTGACCGCTTTACCACGGCCCGATCATATCCTGCTCGAATGGTACACCGCTTCAGAAACGAACACCGATGTCTTCGTCATCGAGCGTTCCGCCGATGCGGAGGAGTTCACAGAGATCGGCAGGGTGGCCGCTGGTGGCAATAGCCAAAGCACGCTGTACTATGCGTATCGCGACGATGCCCCGCTCATCGGCTTGAACTACTACCGGTTGACCGAGATGGATCGCGACGGCCACTTGCAGCGCAGTTCAACGGTGTGGACGGTTTTCAATACGGACGTCGTGCATGGACGGCCCTTCCCGAACCCCACGGTCTATCAGGCCTTTGTGGAATTGCACCTTGTGAACGCCCAAGTGATCGAAGTGCGTGTGGTGGATGCATTGGGGCGTGTGGTTCGATCGGAAAAGGTCTCGGCTCCGGCCGGTCCATCCCTTCTTCCAGTGGATATCGCTCTGCTCCCCAGCGGTGGTTATTTCCTGGAACTCCGCTCCGCCAGCGGTGAAGCCCTCACCAAGGAGTTGATCGTGAAGTACTGATCCGTACCACGCTCGCGGTTTTCGACCCGGCCCTTCTGCCACGAGGTTTCGTCGTCACGAAACCCTGATCCGTCGACAACGTTGAAGGTCCCGGCCATTCCATAGGGATGGCCTAGGAGCCTTCAAAGACGGAACAGCATGTGGATCGCTCGCCTCTACTTCCTCTTTCTACTCACCTGCCTCTGCGCCACCGACAAGGCTTCGGCCCAGGTGGCGGAAGAACACCACTATCTCTTCACGTTCTCCGGCCTCGAAACCGGACGAGATGAAAAAATGCTCTTGGAGTTGCTCCACGGTTTCGATCCCCATGTAGTGATCTCCTTGGACCGGGAGCGGCACTTGATGAAACTCATGGCACAGCGGCCTTTGGACATTGCCGAAGTGATCGCGGCGGCCGGTCAGATCAATGTGTCCCTGTCGCCGAGCACCACTTCCCTTGGTCGCTTGAGCAGTGATCTCCAGAGCGAATGAGGATGCCAATGAAAGGACGGGGACATCACACCTACGCCATGCCGTATCGATCGAGTCTATTCGGCCACTTCCGAACGCGAGTTCCCCGAATTTCGGTTCGTCAGTGTCTCAACGCCCTTTCGTGGTCGCTCTTCATACTGGTGCTCGCCTGCGGACCGGTCCTGGCCCAAACCGCTACAGATGCCTGTAGCTACGGAGGCACCGCGTACACGGTGAACACCTCGTGTACATTCCAGAACTTCAACAAACCGAACTCCTTTACCGCGAACTACAACCCCGGCACATGCAATGCCGGCAATTACGATGATGCCTACGGCTGGTTCCAAGCCACCAGCACCACCACGAACATCACGTATGATCCGTTGAACAACCATGACGCGGTACTTCATGTGTTCTCCGGCGCTTGTGGGAGCCTTGACCCAGGTGGGTTGTGCGGACGCCAATGGCACCGGCGGCAATGAATCGCTCGCGCTCACCACCGTGGTAGGGACCACCTATCAGATCCGGATACAGCGGTACAACAGCAACAGTGCCATGGACGGTTCCATCTGCGTATGGTCCCCGCCGCCACCCCCGGCCAACGACGATCCTTGTGGCGCCACCTCCTTATCGCTGTCCGCCTCCTGCTCGTACACTACCTACAACACCGCCAGCGCCACCAACACAGCAGGTATCCCCACGCCCGGTTGCAGTACCTATAGCGGGCAGGATGTCTGGTTCAGTTTCGTGGCTCCCGCCTCCGGCGCGATCACCTTCCGCACAACCGCCGGGACCATCACCAACCTGGCCATGGCCTTGTACAGCGCCACAGCGTGCAACGGCACATTCACACTGCTTGAATGTGACGACAACGATGGTCCGGGCAATATGCCCTTCCTCACCTTCACCGATCTGGACCTGGTGCCCGGCGACACCTACTACTTGCGGGTTTGGCGAAGCGGAGGGGGCACGGGAACCTTCAACATGTGCGCGGAGATCCCACCGGCCACCGGGGATTGCTTCTATATCCTTCGCATGTACGACTCCTACGGGGACGGCTGGGATGGATCCACCGTGGAGGTGAGCATCGCCGGTTCTTCCACCTTCCACACCTTGACCACCGGTCAACAGGATGTGGTCTATCTCGCCTACAATGAACTCGATGTGTTGTTGATCACCTACACGGCCGCAAGCGCCTGGGAGAACGAGATCAGCTACCTCTTGGAGCGTGGCGCAGGGATCGTGTTCGACGACGGCCCGACACCTACCACAGGTCTCGTTCATGCCAGCTCGGCCACCTGCGTAGCGCCGGACCCACCGCGCGGCGATTGCACCGGTGGGTTGACCATCTGCGGGGCCACCACGCTCAACGACAACCCGAGCAATACAGGGCTAAAAGCCGACCTCAATGTGAACAACCGCGGATGCCTAGGAGCCGATGAGCGGCAGGGTACCTGGTACAACTTCTCACCCTCCGCGTCCGGGACCGTGGAATTCACCATCACACCGGCCAATGCTTCGGACGACTACGACTTCGCCGTATGGGGACCGGACGTAGCGCTTACCT
The DNA here is from genome assembly GCA_016703105.1 of Flavobacteriales bacterium. Taxonomy (GTDB): domain Bacteria; phylum Bacteroidota; class Bacteroidia; order Flavobacteriales_F; family PHOS-HE28; genus PHOS-HE28. The sequence goes on along the minus strand of JADJCS010000017.1, from coordinate 107,018 downwards.
GCCCGCCGACCAGCGCACCCGTTCGCTGCAACTACAGCGGCACCCCCGGCAATACAGGGCTGAGCACGGCAGGCACGAACGATTCGGAGAACGATACCGGGAGTCAGTGGTCCAATGAAATGACGGTGACCGCCGGCGAGATCTACACGCTCTACATCAGCAACTTCAGCCGCAGCGGCCTGGATTTCAGCCTCACCTGGACCCTGACGAACGGGGCGAGTCTGGATTGTACCGCCCTTCCCGTGGAACTGGCGCTTTTCGATGCCGCTCCCGAAGGCGAGCAGGTCGAGGTCACCTGGTCCACCTTCTCGGAACACAATAGCGATCGTTTCACTGTGGAACGTTCCCGTGCCGGTTCGGACTTTTCTCAAATAGGTGAGCTACCCGCCCAAGGCAACTCCCTCACCCGCACGGATTACGTGTTCCATGACCCCGCTCCGTTCGCGGGCATCAACTACTACCGCTTGGTCATGCGTGATCTGGACGGGGCCTCGGAGACCTCCCAAGTACGTACGGTCCATTTTCAGCGTACCGAGGCCCTCACCCTCTTCCCCAATCCGGCCACCGAGGTGCTGAACGCTTCCTTCCTGATGCGCGAGGACGGCGAGGTACGTTGGGAACTCGTGGACATGGCCGGGCGAACGGTGAAGAACGGCGCTGCGGCGATCTCTGCCGGTGTGGCCAACATGACCATCGAACTCGCCCAGTTGGAGGCCGGGACCTATTTGGTGCGTATCGTTCCCCAGGACCGGCAGTGGATGCTGCAGCAGATGGTGACCGTGCGCTAGGGTGCGAAAATTCAGCATATCCACCCTGTTGATAACTCGCCGGGCAACCCCCGGAACAAGGTGGCGTCTACGCAACGGTCCGCGTTGCCGCGGGCCCCATAGCTCTCCTAACCATGCACGACTTATGGTCCGCCCGATTTGTGGTCGAACCATTCGCGCGTTACATTTGTCTGATACTCAGGTAAGGTCCATTACTCTGAACCGATCGCTCTAAAGCACTGCCACATGCCCAAGACGTTACTCCGCAAGCTGCTCGCTCTGATCGTACCGGCCGCCTTGGCCACCTTGCCCGCCACCGCGCAGAACGTGGCGATCAACACCACGGGAGGCACCGCCTCAGCTTCCTCGTTGCTGGACTTGACAGCTACGAACCGGGGCCTTTTGATCCCTCGGATGTTCGCCAACGAGCGGATCTCCTTACCCTCGCCGGCCACGGGCTTGCTGGTGTACCAAGTGAACGATCCGGCCCCCTACAACCCGGCCACCTCGCATGGCCTGTGGTATTACGATGGGGCTGCTTGGGTGCGCATTTCCACACTTCTGCGGGCAGTGCGGACGACCTGGTGATCCGCACCAACAACACCGCCCGGATGACCATCAGCGGTACCACGGGCTTCGTGGGCATCAATGTAGCGCCCCCTACAGAAGCTTTGACGGTGGCCGGCTCTTTGCGGACCTACAAGGCTGCGGCCCCCTACAGCTTGACGAATAACGAAGGGGTCATCCGTTTCGATCCCGTGGTGCAGCAACATGAAGGCAATGTGACCAACGGTGCGACGGGCTGGCGGCGCTTGGAGAACCAAGAGCGGCTCGTGGTGAACGAGGACTATTCGGGCTTCTCGCTGAACTGCCCGGGAACCTCCCACTATACAGAAGGCGGACTGATCACCGGCCAAACAAATAGCACGGCACCTGCGCGCCACCAACAGACCCCCTTCCCGACCGGTGCCACCGCCAGTTCTTCAGGTTCCCGCGTACAATACCTCTTCCTCGCCTCGGAGTTGAGCGCGCCGCCTTTCAACCTGTGCGCCGGGAACTTCACGGAGATCGCGTTCATTCTGTTGGATAACGACCCGCTCACCCCGGTCCCAGGTGCAGCGCTGGACCTGCAGATCAAGATCCAGGGCACCTTGAGCGCTTCACTGACCGGGATCGACAACGCGCTCAATGCCGCCCCGGTGCGTTTTGCCACCCCTTCGCGCATCGTGTCGGCAGGGTACGAGGCCTTCGTGCTCACCACACCCTTCCCATGGAACGGTACGGATAACGTGATCATCGAGGTCAACTACAAGAAAGCCGGTATCCTCGGCACCTCGCCACGGGCCAGCTTGACCCTCAATAGCGGTTTCCCCAACGTGGCGTATGCCTACCATACTAGCAATACGGTGACCGCGGGCTCCCTCTTTACCACTACCCCGGTCTTCCCTCCGGGACTCCTGTTCGGCGTGCATGATGAGCGCCCCGTGGTGCGTATCCAGGGCTCGGTGAAGAATTCAACTCCGCTCACGCTGAACGCCGATGTGGTGGAATACCGGGGCGGGATCATGATCGGCACTGCCGCTTGGGCCGCTGCGAACTACCGCGGACCGGGCACCGTGCGCGCGCAGCAGAAGGTACACGACGGGGGGTTGGTCATTTCGGACCATGTGTTCGACCGCTACTTCGATGGCGAGGTACGCCCGGAAGATGCCCACGCTGCGAAGGACCGCACCGCAGTAGGCTTGAACGATCTGGAGAACTACCTCGCGGAGCACCGCCACTTGCCCGCCATGCCTTCACGCAGTGAATGGAACGCGCTAGGCAAAGCATCCTTGGGCGAGATCAGCACGGGTATTTGGGAAACGGTGGAGACCCAGGCGCTCTATATCACCGAGTTGGAGCGCGACCTGCGCGTGCTGGAGGATATGGCCTTCGACGGCAGGATGAGCGAAGCGGAGTTGGACCGCATGAAGGCCGATGTCCAGCGAAGTCCCCGCCTGAGCGATGACCAGAAGACCGCGCTCCTCGCGCAGTTGCAACAGCGTTACGTCCGTTCCAAGTAGATGAACCCACCGATCAGCATGAAACGTCTAGACATGAGGGTTTCCCTGACGATGGTGGCGCTGGGCCTGGGCCTGGGGCTTACCGCACAGCAGAACATCGCGATCAACGCCACCGGCGCCGCAGCGGATAATTCCGCCATTCTCGACATCAGCGTGGCGGGACTTTCCGCGACCGAAAAGAAGGGATTTCTGGTGCCCCGCATGAACTTGGTGCAGCGCGGTGCGCTCACCACCGTGGATGGATTGACCATCTACCAAACCGACAACACGCCGGGGTTCTATTACTACGACGGCACCGGCGCGGCATGGGTGCGCCTCACCAACGGCAGCCCGGGCTGGGGCATCCTCGGCAACGACCTGGTGAATCCCGCCGACGACTGGATCGGTACCACGGACGGTGCCGCCCTGACCTTCCGCACGAACAATGTGGAGCACATCCGCATTGATGGCGCCACGGGGCGCGTGGGTATGGGGAATATCGCCCCTACCGAGCGCTTGGAGGTGACCGGCGCGATCAAGCTTTCCGGCACGACCGCAACGACCACCCTAGGGTACGATCCGCTGGAACGATACCGACAGCCTGCACGAAGGCTACATGGGCGCGACCAACGGATGGCGCAAGCTTCAGAACGATTATACACTGGTGCAGAACGCGGCCTATACCCAGCAGGCCACTGCGACATGCGCACCGGGAACATCATGGATCCCGGACAACGTGGCCACCATTCCTGCCAACTTTACTGTCGATGAGCGCGTGACACCTTTCCCGAATAGTACGACCAATGCAAAGATGCGCCATCAATACCTTTTTCTGAAGAACGAGTTGGACGTGGAACTGAACCAGTTGAACGGGAACACCACCATTACCCATGGTATCTGTGCGGGTCAACCGATAACCACATTGGCTTTCGAAAAGGCGGCAGGTGGTGCTGTGAAAAATTGGCAGTACCAAGTGAGCATTTTCCACGTCCCCTTCGGTGTGAACAGTCTCACACAATTCGAACCGAACGCCGATCCTTCCTTCGCCTGTTTTAGCACACCCGCTGCGGTGCCTTGGCCCACAGCGGTCGGTGCAGGCCTTCAAGTGGTTACGCTTTCTTCCCCCTTCATATGGGATGGGGTACGGAACATTGTGATCGAAATTTGCGGTACTGCTAATTTTGGGGCAGGTAGTGCTGTACCAGTTAAGTTCACCACCGTTTCGGCGAATCTTACTTTTAGCAAGAACGCAGGACTGGTGGTTAGCCCATGTGGTAACCCGGGGCTTACCCCTTGCGCGCCAAACGCAGCAGTTGGCGCCTGTGATATGCCTAGCGGTGTGACCTGCATCCCCAATGGCGTATCCGGGGCGTGGAATCAACGTCCCGTGATCCGGTTTGGAGGAACAGTGAGTTCTACGACTGGTCCTGCGAACTTCGGCAACGACGAATACATCCAATACCCGGGCGGCTTCTTGATCGAGGCCACCCCCTTGTGGCGCTTCTGGAACGCACCGCCGATCATCGGGGCGACCGATCCCTACGATGCGTTCCAAGGCCCCGGCCATATCCACGCGGAGAACGGTGTGTATGACAATGGTGTGCAGTTGAGCGACCATGTGTTCGATCGGCATTTCGATGGCCGGGTGCGGCTCGAGGATCTGGAGCGCGCGGGCGCGCATCACAATCTCTCCATTGATGAGATGAGCCGGTTCACCGAAGTGAACAGGCACCTGCCTACCATGAAGGGACGCACCGCTTGGGAGCGTGAGAACGGCTTCTCCTTCGGTGATCTCTCCAACCAACTTTGGGTGACCACCGAGACCCAGGCGCTCTACCTCACCGATCTGAACCGAAAGGCCCACCTGCTCGAGGCCCTCAGCACCGGCCGCGAACTGCAGGCGGATGAAGTGGTTCCGATGACCAGCATCGTGAAGGATATGACCGACCTGACCGAAGGCCAGAAACGGCTCTTGGTGCAGGACTTGAACCAACGTGCCCAGAACGCACCCAACACCAGCCGTTGATCATGCGCACTTCTACTTTCCGCAGTATGCGTTCGTTCCTCACCCTTGGCATGTTAGCCTCGGCGATCGGCGCACAGGCCCAGATCGGCATCAACGCCACCGGCGCCCTGCCGAACTCCAGTGCCATGCTGGATCTTAACTCCACCACCCGCGGCCTTTTGGTGCCCCGCATGACGGGCGCGCAGAAAAGCACCTTGGGGCGCCACGGCCGCCGAAGGCCTTATCATCTACCAGACGGCGGCGGTGACCAGCCCCCCGGGCTACTGGTACTACGATACGGACCTGCTTCCCATCCCGGGTTGGGTGCATGCGAGCATCGACCAGCCCTGGCAATGGGGCGGCAATGCAGGTACTACCGTGGGCACCAACTTCATCGGTACTTCCAACAACCAGGGGTTTGTGATGCGCACGAACGGCGTGGAGCGCATGCGCCTGACTACTGCGGGTCTGGTGGGTATCGGTACGATCACGCCTGCGGAACAATTGGATGTGGTGGGCGCCGTGCTGGTGAACGCGACCGCCGTGGGCAACAACGCGGGTACCATGCGCTTCAATGCGGCCACCGGTGCGCATGAAGGCAACGTGGACGGCACCGCCAACTGGTACCAGTTGGAGAACGTGTTCATGAAAGAGCGGGCACAACCTTACATGTCCGATCCCACCCCGGCCTGCGGCTATGCCGCTTCCGTGGCCTTGTACCCCACCATCGATAACCCGGCGTTCCCTGCGACCACCTTGGTAGGCACCATCGAAACACCCTACAGCCGATTTTGGGAGGACGGCCGCCACCAATACCTCTACCAAGCCAGCGACCTCTCCACCTTGGGCATTTGCCCGAACACCAACATCAACGGTGCGGGGTTCAGCGCCACTTCGGGCGGCGGTGCGGCGATCATCAACACCCAGTTGAGCATGAAGAACACCACCAACGTGGCCTGGCCCACTTTGGACCCCGCTGGCTGGACGGTGTGCCATACGGCCGCCAGTTTCACCCCGGTGGCGGGTTGGAACATGCACAACTTCAACGTAACACCCTTCCAGTGGAACGGCACTTGGAACGTGGCCGTGGAGTTCTGCTTCAACCAGAACGATTGGACCAGCAACGTGGGCGTGAACGCAGAGACCACGAACTACACAGCCCTCTATGGGATATACTGCGATGCCTGCGGCCATGCGTTCACGCCCGGTAGTGCGACGTGTTTCTTCAGTTCCTGCCCGATCGGTACGCCAGTTCCGAACCCGGGAGGCGTGCTTTGCACCGGTTACAGCCATACCAACGGATGCAGCCTGTTGACCACGAGCACGTTGACCACCTGCGACGGGACCTTCCAATATGTCGGCGCCCAGGGCAGCGCCAACCGCCGCCCCTTGCTTAAGCTCAATGCGCAGATCAATACGATCATTCCCGTGCAACTGAGCGGCGACTTCATCTACAGCCCGAACGGGGTGGTGGTGGAACGCACCGCGAATTGGGGCTTGGGCGGAGCCGCTCCCAACCAACGGTTCAAAGGCCCGGGTACCATCGATGCCGAAGTGGGCGTATGGGGTGGCACCGTGCTGCTGAGCGACCACGTGTTCGATATGTACTACGATGGCAAGCCCCGCGAAGAGGATATGGCAAGGGCCGCTGGCTACCAGCACTACCCCATTGCCGAAATGGCCAACTACGTGGAGCGGGAACACCACCTGCCCACCATCGATGGCCGCGACAAATGGAACAGCCAGGGCAAGTTCAGCCTGGACGACATCAACACCCAGCTCTGGGTGACGGTCGAGGAGCAAGCGCTCTACATCAAGGAGTTGAACGAGCGGATGGACCTGCTGCGGCAGCATTTGGTGCGCAAGCGCCTTGCTGAACTACAGAAGTCCGGCAACTAGACCCGCTTACTTCGCGTTGGAACAGGAGCCCCCGGGCTCCTGTTCTGCTTTTTGCCGGTTGAAAAGCCCCGTGGGCCGCCGGTATCTTTGTTCGTCACCATGCGCTTCCGTTCCCTCCTCCTCGTCGCCGTGCTCGGTGGGCTGCCCCTGTCTCCGGGGCTCGCCACGCCACCACCGCCGTACGCATCGTGGACCTTTGGCCTGAGTCTTTCCACAGGCCAGAACAACCAGCTCTTCAGCTGCTTCCTGGTGAAGGTGCTGGAGGATGAGGTGCTCAGCACCGAACCGATCACCCGGGAGCAATTCGTGCAGCAGGTGCGCGGCATGGTGGCCAGCAAAGCCAACCCGGAGGCGGTGGACCTCTTCACCACGCATGATGTGGCCGCCTGCCGCATTGTAACGGATGAGGCGGGGATGCGCCGCATCAACGATTGTCCCCTGCTGGATGACCTGTGGAAGCTCCGCTTCTGGGAATATCCCTTCCTGCTGCGCGATGGCCAACGGGTGGGCAAGGGCTGGAGCGAGGAGCCCAACAATCCCAGCGCCCGGCAGATGCTCTTGCTGAGCAACTACGGCCTCCGCTATCCCACCGACATAGCGATCGGTGAAGCGATGTTCCGCCTGCTCCGCGATATGGGGGATGAGGCGTGGGTGGACAACTACCAGAAAGGGTATTGACGGTGTTGCTTCCACCGCCACGACGCAACGGGCGCAACGGGTACGCGGCGAAAACGCCTCTGTTCTTCGAAACGGTCAGCCAGGTCGAACGGCCCAGCGCAGGATCGCGGAACTTCGCCAAGTTGATCCGTCCCTCTCCCGAACGACCCGATGGAAACCCGCGACCCACCAGACCTCGCACAAGCGATACAAGCCGGTGAACGCGTAGCGCTGGCCCAAGGCATCACCCGAGTTGAAAGCGGTCGTCCGAACGACCGCGCTGCGGCCGAACAACTGGTCCAAGCGCTGTTGCCTCAGGCGGGTCGTTCCTTCCGGTATGGGATCACCGGCATCCCCGGGGTAGGAAAAAGCACCTTCATCGAAGCGTTCGGGCTGGATCTCATCGAACGCGGTCATCGCGTTGCGGTGCTTGCCGTGGACCCGAGCAGCAGCACCAGTGGTGGCAGCATTCTGGGGGATAAGACCCGCATGCCACGGCTCGCGGTCCACCCGGCGGCTTTTGTGCGGCCCACCGCGACCGGCGGCGCCTTGGGCGGTCTTGCGCGCCGGACCCGCGAGGCGATGATCCTCTGCGAAGCGGCCGGTTATGACCGGATCCTGATCGAAACCGTCGGTGTGGGCCAGAACGAGCTGGCGGTGGACCGCTTGGCCGACCTCACGCTGCTGCTGCTGGTCTCGGGCACAGGGGATGAGCTCCAAGGCATCAAACGCGGGATCATGGAAACGGCGGACGTTCTGGTCATCAATAAGATCGACACCGCCGGAACGACCGCCTTGCGGTCCGCCACCGCCGACCTGCAACAGGCGGTGCATTTCCTTCCCGCCCATCGCGGTCGACACCCCAAGGTGCTGGCGGTTTCCTCTTTGACCGGCGATGGCATCAGCGCATTGACCGACCACGTGGAGGAGCTGTTGAACGCGGACCGGATCGCCGGCACCATGGAGCACGGTCGGCGCGCGCAAGCCTTGGCGTGGATGCAGGACGACCTGGATCGCGGTTTAGTGGAGCTGGGACGCGAGCATGCCGACTTGCGCGCCGCTCTGCCCCGGATGGAATCGCTGGTAGCGAGCGGCAGGATGGACCCGTTCCAAGCGGTATCCGCCCTGCTGGAGCTGATCAGAAGAGGCGCCGAACCTCTTCCTTGATCGTGATGATCGCCTCCTGCGAAGGCAAGTGGCTCAGGCGGCCGGCGGTTTCGAACACATGCTGGCTGAGTTCCGTGCCCGGCGCATGTTCATCCGTTTGTTCATAGGCGATGTTGATGATCCGGATCGTCTCCTCCTTGGCCTGCTTCACGCGAACCCAGGCCTTGTCGGAGACATAGATCTGTTGCGTGACATTGTGTTCGAACTCTTCCCGGATCGTGGCTGTCAACTCCGCGTGGAGCATGCGGGCGGTCATGCTGCTCTTGTGAACGCGCAGCACCAGCCCCCCCGGAGAAATGCGCTCCAGGAAGAGGACCAGACGTTCGTAGGCCTGCAGGCGAAGTGGAAGGGTGTGCTTGCGGTCCTCCCGCTTGATCTCCGTGAGCCGCTCCGCATGGCGCCCACCCAGGAACTGCTTGATGAGGTAGAAGGCCGTGAGGAACACGACCACGGCCGGCAGCACGGCGGTGAGGAGCAGGATGAAGGGATCCATTGGTGGACAAAGGTGTTGACGAATATCGGTACCGGGATGGCACATCACCTGTAACGCCCCGACCACTTGTTTAGCTTTGCGCCCTTCCAACCCTGACCCATAGTCCCTGTGGCCGCAGGTTCCAGCCCGATGCAGCTCTCCCCGCTCGTACGCTCGATAAACGAACCTGCCACCTTGCTCATGGCCCGAAGGAGCCGGGAATTGCGTGCGCAAGGAAAGGACATCATCGACCTGAGCCTGGGAGAACCCGATCAAGATCCACCCGCTTTCGCTTTGAAGGCCGCAGAAGAAGCCTTGAAGGGGCCTTGGCACAAGTATCCTCCGGTGAACGGGTACGCGGATGTGCGCGAAGCGATCGCCCACAAGCTGAAGCGCGACAATGGCCTGGAATACACCGCGGACCAAGTGGTGGTGAGCACGGGAGCCAAGCAGGCCATCATGAACGCGGTGTTAAGCCTCGTTGGCCCGGGAGATGAGGTGGTGATCCCCGCTCCCTACTGGGTCACCTATCGAGAGCAGGTCCGCATGGCCGGCGCTACACCCGTGATCGTTCCGTCGACCATCGAGGAGGACTTCAAACCGCCCGTATCCCGCATCGCTGCCGCGATCACTCCGCGCACGCGCTTGTTGATGTTCAGTTCGCCGAGCAACCCTACGGGCTCGGTGTTGGATCGTGAGGAATTGACCGCCCTCGCTGGGATCGTCGCGCGGCACCCCGACCTGATGGTACTGAGCGATGAGATCTACGAGCACATCGTTTTCAAAGGACGTCACATTTCTTTCGGCACCCTGCCCGGGATGGCCGAGCGTACCATCACCGTGAACGGCCTGTCGAAAGCCTTCGCGCTCACCGGTTGGCGGATCGGATACCTCGCAGCTCCGCTCTGGGTCGCCAAAGCGTGCAATACGGTCCAGGGCCAGTTCACCAGCGGTGCCAACGGCATCGCGCAGCGTGTAACGCTCGCGTGCATGCAGGCCGATCCAGCCCTGCTCGCTCCCATGCGGGTGGATTTTCTGCGGCGCAGGGACCTGCTTTTGAAAGGGCTCGCTACGGTTCCGGGGCTACGGTTCAACGTGCCTCAGGGAGCTTTCTACGTGCTCCCCGATGTAAGTGCCTGGCTGCAACGCTCGGTCGATGGAAGGAAATTGGGAAGTACCGAGGACGTGTGCATGGCCCTTCTGGACATTGCCGGACTCGCTCTCGTGGACGGTGCGGCTTTTGGCGCCCCGGGCACCGTGCGGATAAGTTATGCCACTTCGGACGAGAGGCTGCTGGGCGCCCTGGAGCGCCTGCGCGCGTTCGGTGAGCGCATCAGCGCATGACCAGTGTGGCCGAACGGTTCGATGCCTTTGCGCGCGCCCGTGTGCTCGTGCTCGGTGATGTGATGCTCGACGCCTACCTCTGGGGCCGGGTGGACCGCATCTCCCCGGAAGCTCCCGTGCCGGTGGTGCGCGTTACGCACCATAGCGAACGGCTCGGCGGCGCGGCCAACGTCGCGCTCAACCTGCGGGCCCTGGGTGCCCGGCCGATCGTGCTCAGTGTTTTGGGGAACGACGCTTATGGCGATCGCACCGAAGCCCTCTTTCTGGAAAGCGGACTCACCACCGCCGGACTAGTGCGTTCGGCCCAACGGCGCACCACAGTGAAAACCCGTGTGATCAGCGGGCACCAGCACATTGTACGTGTGGATGAAGAGGAAGACACCGAGCTCGGTGAAGTGGACGCGAGGGACCTGCTCAAGCGACTGGACGCACTGATCGATCAGGAACGGCCACAGGTCATCGTGTTCGAAGATTATGACAAAGGATGCCTGACCCCCGCTGTGATCCGCCAGGTGACCGAACGCGCTCGCCAACACGGCATCCCATGCGCCGTTGATCCGAAGAAGCGGAATTTCATGCACTACGAGCGCGTCGATCTCTTCAAACCGAACTTGAAGGAATTGCGGGAAGGACTGAAAATGGACGTGTCGGCCAAGGACCCCGACCAAGTACGGAACGCCGTGCTCGCACTTGAGAAAGCCCTGGGCAATACCACCAGCTTGCTCACCCTCTCCGAACACGGGGTCTATGTGCATCGGTCGAACGAAGAGCATTTTCTTCCGGCCCACCATCGCAGCATCGCTGACGTGAGCGGCGCGGGGGACACCGTGATCGCCGTGGCCGCCTTGCTCCTGGCCCAAGGGGCCGATGCCCGCACGTTGGCGGCATGGGCCAACCTCGCCGGGGGACTGGTATGCGAGCAAGTGGGTGTTGTACCCATCGATAGGGACCTCTTCCGCCGGGAATGTGAAGCACTGGAAGGAGATGCCTGACCGAGCATGGAGGTGAAGCCCTACTCAACGGACGGCAGCAAGCGCGAAGAGGTGGAACGAATGTTCGACGCCATCTCACCGCGATACGACCTTTTGAACCGCCTTTTCTCCCTGGGGATCGACCAGCGATGGCGCCGCAAGGTGGTCCGCATGCTGGCAGAAGAACCTGTGGCGCACCTGCTGGATGTAGCCACGGGAACAGCGGACCTCGCCTTGCTGGGCGCAGGACACGCGACCCGTGTTACAGGTGTGGACGTGAGCGATGGTATGCTGACCCAGGGCCGGGCCAAGGTCGAACGGGCCGGGCGAGCCGACCGTGTGACGTTGATCCGCGCCGCATCCGAGGCCCTGCCTTTCCCGGATGGGAAGTTCGATGCCGCCACCGTGGCCTTCGGCGTGCGCAATTTCGCGGATCTGACCGCCGGCATGCGGGAGATGCACCGGGTGCTCCGCCCGGGAGGACGATTGTTCGTCCTGGAGTTCTCCCGCCCCCGCGGACCGCTCGCTCCCTTTTTCCGGTTCTACTTCCACCACGTCATGCCCACCCTGGGCCGGTGGATCAGTGGGGACTCGGTAGCATATTCTTATTTGCCGCGATCGGTCGACGCTTTCCCGGAGGGGTCAGCGTTCGTGGCCCTGCTCGCGGCCGTTGGCTTCACCGAGGTTCATGCCCTTCCACTTACCGGCGGGGTGGCCACGCTCTACCAGGCGCATCGTTGAAGCGGGGCAAGGATCACAGGTTAATTTCGTTGCGCATCCATGATCCGATCGGCCACGTTGTTCTCCCCTGTCCTGGTGATGCTCTTGGGCATCGCGCCAGCGCGCGCCCAAATGAACGGTGGCGTGAAAGGGATCAAGGTGGAGAACCTCCCGAACTTCGATCTGCGACGCTTCCACTTCGGTTTTCTTCTGTGCTACAACACTTCTGACTTCTTCATGAAACTGGACCCGCAAGCGTACACGCGGGACAGTGTGCTAGTGGTGGACCACCTGCGCAAACCGGGCTTCAATCTCGGCATCGTCGGCTCACTGAACATGACGACGCATCTCAGCCTTCGGTTCATCCCGTCGCTCTCCTTCCAGGACCGCGTACTGCGCTACCGCTTCCGAAAAACCGACGGGACACCGGTCGTATTCGAAAAGCCGGTGGAATCCACCTATCTGGAGTTCCCGTTGCTCCTGAAGTTCCGGAGTGACCGCATCAACAACTTCGCGGTGTATCTGCTGGCGGGCGGCAAAGCGAGCATCGATATGGCCACCCAGAAGGATGTGAACAATGCCGTGGACGACGAGATCGTCATTAAGCTCAAGAAGTTCGACTACTCCGCCGAGGTGGGCGGGGGCTTCGACTTCTTCCTCCCCTACTTCAAGTTCGGCATGGAGTTGAAGGCGGGATTCGGCATTCCGAACCTGATCATCAACGACGACACCCGCTTCAGCAACCCATTGCAAAGCCTGCGCACCAAGGTGTACGTCTTCACCTTCACGTTCGAAGGCTGATGGGCCCGGTGCGCGCGGTGGATATCGCGCTCTCGCCGGCCGATGCGCATGATCCGCTGCTCGTCCGCGCCGCGGCAGCGGAAGCTTCCGGACTTCGCTTGGACCAGGTGTTCTCCCACCGCCTCTTGCGGCGCTCCGTGGACGCGCGCTCGAAACGCCCACTGATCCGCCTCCGCGTGGAACTCCGCACGGAAGCACTTGAGGACGAAAGCGCGGTCCAGGCCCACGCTTGGCCGGACGTTTCCCGTTCACCCCGCGTAGTGATCGTGGGTTGCGGGCCGGCCGGGCTCTTCGCGGCCCTCCGGGCGATCGAGCACGGCTTGCGACCGGTCCTGCTCGAGCGTGGAAAGGACGTACGCGCACGCCGTCGCGATCTCGCGGCCATCAATCGGGACCATGTGGTGGATCCGGAGAGCAACTATTGTTTCGGAGAAGGTGGGGCGGGGACCTATAGCGATGGAAAGCTCTACACACGGAGCACCAAACGTGGTGACGTCCAGGGCGTGCTCAACAAGCTCGTCGCGTTCGGCGCTTCACCGGACATCCTGGTGGACGCGCATCCGCATGTGGGCACCAACAAACTTCCCGGCATCATCACCGCCATGCGCCATGCGATCCTAGCGGCCGGTGGCGAGGTCCATTTCAACACCCGGGTCACCGACCTGGTCATCGCGAACGGCGCGATCCATGGCGTGATCGACCAGCACGGTAACGAAGTGCGCGGGGACCATGTGATCCTGGCCACGGGTCATTCCGCGCGGGACATCTTCGAACTAATGGTCCGTCGCGGGATCTTGGTGGAACGGAAGGACTTCGCCCTCGGCGTACGCATTGAACATCCCCAGGAGGTGATCGACCGCATCCAGTACCACTGTGCTGTGCGCGACCCCTTCCTCCCGCCTGCGAGCTACAACCTCGTGCAACAGGTGGACGGCCACGGTGTGTACAGCTTCTGCATGTGTCCGGGCGGGATCATCGCACCATGCGCGACGGCACAAGAGGAAGTGGTGACCAATGGGTGGAGCCCGAGCAAGCGCAACAACCCGTACGCCAACTCCGGACTGGTGGTGGACAGCCGCGCATTGCGATCGAGCGATGGCCCTTTGGACGGTATGTACGCACAACGCGCGATCGAGCGGAGCGCATGGCTCGCCGGGGGGAAAACCCAACGTGCGCCGGCGCAGCGCCTGGAGGACTTCATCGCCCAACGTATCAGCTCAGACCTGCCCGCATGCAGCTACCCACCGGGCATCGTAAGCCACGCTTTGAACGAGGTATTACCACGTGCGATCACCGATCGTCTTCGAACGGCGTTGGTGGAATTCGGCCGTAAGATGAGGGGATATCGGACCAATGAGGCCGTCCTCGTCGGAGTGGAAAGCCGCACCAGCAGTCCGGTGCGCATACCGCGTGATCCCGGAACGTTGATGCATCCGCAGGTTATGGGACTCTACCCGTGCGGCGAAGGCGCAGGCTATGCGGGCGGGATCGTCAGTGCCGCGTTGGATGGGCAACGCGTGGCGGACAGCATCGCAGCGCGGATCCAGTAGTACCGTTCCGCCACATCGCTCCGTCAGCCGCGTCCCCGACGCTCGAATTCCATGCAGAGCGCCGCTGCGGCCATGGCCACATTGAGCGATTCAGCCCTGCCCGAGCCAGGTATCCGCACGCGCTGCGCGGGAAGCGCACGCACATGTGGGGAAAGGCCGTGCGATTCGCTCCCGAGCACCAGCACCGCTGGACGGCGCAGATCGCATTCGAACACATCGTCACCCTCGAGGTCGGCCAAATAGACCGAAGCACCCTGCTCCATGGCCGTTGCCAACCGTTCCGCTAATGGAAGGATGCGCACTTCGACACGGAAAATTGACCCCATGCTCGCTTGCACACATTTCGGATTGTACGCATCGACCGATCCTTCCGCGCACCACACGCGTGAAATGCCGAACCAATCCGCGATGCGAAGCACCGTGCCCAAATTCCCGGGATCCGCAACGCCGTCCAAGGCGAGCACGAGTTCTTCGGTGCCCAGGGCCACGTCCGCTCCCTGTTCCGGAACTCCGACGATGGCGACCACCTCGTTGCCGTGTTCCATGGTGCCCACCTTTTCGAGTTGGTGCGCGGGTGTGATGCGTGTCGATCCGCGCGGAAGTCCCAGCGCCGATGCCACCTCTTCCGTGGCCAGTATGCAACGGATCTGTTGGCCAGCGCCCAGCAGTTCGCGCACCAGCTTGCGGCCCTGCACCAGGTAGGCTCCTTCCTGCTCCCTGTGCTTGCGCTGATGCAGCGCGCGCGCGCGCTTCCGGTCCTCTTCGCTCACTTGCTACGGATATATTTGATGCGTTCGTCAAAACTAGCTACCAGGAAACCCATCGTGCTCGTACGCGCAGCGCCAACCCTGCTGCTCCTGTTCTGTCTTTTGGCGATGGCGGGGTGCGATCCCGCCAAACGGGTGCCCGCCGGTAGGCATTTGTTGGTGAAGGCCACGGCCAAAGAGCGCGCGAACCAGGTGAACCAAGGTGACCTGAGCACCTTGATGAAGCAACGTCCGAACAAACGTATCCTCGGCGTCCGGTTCTATTTGGCCGTCTACAACTTCCCCGATCCAGGATCGATCGCACGCAAAAAGGCGCGCAAACTGGAACGGAACGAGGTGAACAACCAACGGCGGATCGCTAAAGGGAGGCAGCCCAAAGAGGTTGGCCGCACCACGGGGGAGTGGATGCGCGAGGTGGTGGGGGAAGCGCCGGTGGTGTTCGACAGTGCGCTCACGGACCGCACTCGCGAACAAATGCTCCTTTACCTTCTTCGCGAGGGATACTTCGAAGCCCGAGTGACCGATACGGTCGAATTCAGGGGCCGCAAAGCGCATGTCACCTACTACGTGGACGCCGGTGAACCGTACCTATTGGATACCGTGACCTACACCGTGGACCACGGAGGCATCCACGAATATGTGGAGCGCACTTGGGAGGGCAGCCTCCTCAAGCCCGGAGACCGGTTCCGAGCCGAACACTTGGACGCCGAGCGGGACCGGATCACGGGAATTCTGAAAGGGCTGGGCTACCTCTACTTCACACGCGAACAAGTGTCGTACGATGCCGACACGGCGGTCGGGGACCGCAAGGTCAAACTCGCCATGCGGATCACACGAGCGCCGGGCCGACCGCCTGGGCCGCTGTGGGGGACCCCGGAGGGGACGATCTTCTATTTGGACAAGATGACGGTGGACGCCTCACTCTCCACCCGCACCGGGACCGTCATGCCGGATGCCTTGGTCCACGAGGGCATCGCCTTCCTCTACCGGGGTCGGAAACCCGCCTACCGACCGCAGGCCCTCGAAACCGCGCTCTTCGTTCATCCGGGCGACCGGTTCGACCAGCGGATGTCGGACCTGACCTACAAACGACTGACCAACCTACGGGTTTTCGACCGCGTGGATATGGTCTATGACACGGTGGGTATAGCGGCCCATGATCGCGTCAATTGTACCGTTCGGCTGCTTCCCGCGTCCCAACAGAGCCTTTCCGCGGAAGGGTTCGCTACGAACCGTGGCGGGTTCCTCGGTACTTCGATAAGTCTTTCCTATCGGCATCGGAACCTCTTCCGATCCATGGGCTCCTTGCAAGCTCAACTGACCCTGGGTCTTGAGGCGCAGCAGAGTTTCACGGGCGAAACCACCAATGCCGGGGATGGCAACCCGTTGTTAGGCCGGGGCGCACTGTTCAACACGATCGAGATCGGTCCGGAGATCACTTTTCGCTTCCCTCAATTCCTGCTACCCATCAACCGCAAACGGTTCGCGCGTGCGTCCGCTCCACGCACCACGCTAGGGCTTCTGTACAACTACCAGCGCCGACCGGACTACAACCGGACGCTCGCCAAGCTCAGCTTCGGGTACGAATGGAACGAATCACGGACCAAGACCTGGACCTTGAACCCGGTCGAAGTGAATGTCATCCGCATCCCTTACCGTTCCCCGGAATTCCAGGAATATCTTGTACAGACCAACGATCCCGTGCTGATCGACAGCTACACGGACCACCTGATCCTGGGTAACCGGCTCATGTTCACGTTCAACACACAGGACAAGATCAAAAAGCGCGACGACTTCTTCGTCCGCACCTATTTGGAGAGTTCCGGCAACCTCATGCGATTGATCGGGAACACCTTCTCGCTCCCTCAGACCACTGATACGGCCGGCAACACGTTCTACACACTCACCGGCGTGCGGTTCGCCCAATTCCTGAAAGTCGACGCTGATCTTCGTTACTATCGCCGGATCCATGAAAAAAGCAGCCTGGCGTTCCGCATGGCGGGCGGGGTGGGGATCCCTCTGAACAATCTTGGCGTGCTCCCTTTCGAGACCAGCTACTTCGTGGGGGGGGCGAACGGTCTACGGGCGTGGCGGGCCCGCTCTGTTGGCCCAGGCTCATACCCTGGGGAATTGGTGGCCTTCGATCGTATCGGTGAGATCAGGATCGAAGCCAACGCCGAGTACCGCTTCAACTTGATCGGCTTCGTGGAACTCGCCCTCTTCGCCGATGCTGCGAACATCTGGCTCCTGCATGAGGACGAACGACGACCCGGAAGCGGGTTCGGAAGCGATTTCCTCAGCGAATTGGCCATTGGGACCGGGCTCGGCCTTCGGCTCAATTTTGAGTTCTTCCTCGTGCGTTTCGACCTTGGAATGAAGACAAAGGACCCTTCCTACGCATCCGGTAGCCGATGGCTGTTCGAGCGAGGTGCGAAAGACCGGACCCTGTCCCAGTTGCTGAACTTGAACCTGGGGATCGGCTATCCCTTCTAGACCTCGATGGACCGCTCGACCTGCCTGACCGTGTTGCTTAGATTTGCGATCCCATAAAAGCGCTCATGTCCACCACCCTCACTTCAGGCCCTCTTGAAACCCTGCTCGGCAAGGATGCGGAGAGTCTTTTGGGGCATACCTGTTCCACCATCCGAAAGGATCAATTGAACCTTCCCGGACCTGATTTCGTGGACCGCAGCTTCGCCTTCAGCAACCGAAGCCCTCAGGTCATGCGCAGCCTACAGGCGCTCTATGGTTCCGGACGGCTCGCCGGAAGTGGGTATATGAGCGTTCTGCCGGTGGATCAAGGCATCGAGCACAGCGCCGGGGCCAGTTTCGCCCCGAACCCGATCTATTTCGACAGCGAGAAGATCGTCCAGTTGGCCATCGAGGGCGGTTGCAATGCGGTGGCCTCGACCTACGGTGTGCTCGGCAGTGTGAGCCGAAAATACGCCCACCGCATCCCCTTCATCGTGAAGATCAACCACAACGAATTGATGACCTTGCCGAACAAGTTCGACCAGGTGCTCTTCGGCACGGTGGAAAGCGCTTGGGACATGGGTGCGGTCGCAGTAGGCGCGACGATCTATTTCGGTAGTGATGAGAGCACCCGGCAGATCACGGAGATCGCCGAGGCGTTCCAACTCGCGCACGAGTTGGGCATGGCCACCGTCCTTTGGTGCTACATCCGCAACAGTGGGTTCAAAGTGGATGGCAAGGACTATCACACCGCAGCGGATCTCACCGGTCAGGCGAACCACTTGGGAGTGACCATCCAAGCGGACATCATAAAACAGAAGCTACCTGAAACCAACGGTGGCTATACCGCGCTGAACGGCTATGGGAAGACGCACAAAAAGGTCTATACCGACCTGAGCAGCGATCACCCCATAGATCTCTGCCGGTATCAAGTCGCCAATTGCTATATGGGCCGTATCGGGCTCATAAACAGCGGCGGCGCAAGTAGCGGTGCCAGCGATATGGCCGAAGCCGTGCGCACCGCGGTGATCAACAAGCGCGCCGGAGGGCAGGGTCTGATCAGCGGCCGAAAAGCGTTCCAACGGCCCATGAACGAGGGGGTTGAATTGCTCCACGCGATCCAGGAAGTCTACCTCGACAAGAGAGTGACCATCGCTTGAGCGGGCCATTCCACAGACCCCGGGCCGTAAAGGACTGAACTCCCGGAGTTCCTCTCCGCCAGCCCTCTTTCCTCTTCGACTTTTCCACCACCCCCTACTTTCGTCCTCCCGAACGATCACCCATGGGTTGGTTCACACGCGTCAAAGAGGGCATAACCACCTCCACCGAGGATAAAAAGGAGACCCCCGAAGGCCTCTGGTACAAGTGTCCGGAATGTTCGGAGATCATGACCTCGGAGGACCATGAGAACAATCTCTGGGTCTGTTCCAAGTGCGAGTATCACGACCGGTTGGGTAGTGCGGAGTACTTCGCGATCCTGTTCGACGACCAGAAGTTCACGGAGATCGGAGCGGATCTCGTGGCCGCGGACCCACTGGAGTTCGAGGACACCAAGAAATACAAAGACCGGCTCACTAAGACCCGCGCGGAAAGCGGCCTGAACGACGCATTGCGCGCGGCCGAGGGCAAGTTGGACAAGAAGACCGTGGTGATCGCTTGCATGGATTTCCGCTTCATCGGAGGTAGCATGGGAAGCGTCGTAGGGGAGAAAATAGCCCTGGCGGTGGATCAAGCGGTGAAGCGCAAATGCGGTCTGATCATTATCAGCAAGAGCGGGGGAGCGCGGATGATGGAAGCTGGGTTCAGCCTGATGCAAATGGCCAAGACCAGCGCCAAATTGACCCAATTGGCAGAACGGTCCCTCCCCTACATCAGCCTTCTCACGGACCCCACCACCGGGGGCGTCACCGCGAGCTTCGCGATGCTGGGCGATGTGAACATCGCCGAACCCAAGGCGCTGATCGGGTTCGCCGGTCCGCGTGTGGTGAAGGAGACCATCGGCCGCGATCTGCCCGACGGTTTCCAAACAAGTGAGTTCGTGCTGGAGCATGGGTTCTTGGACAAGATCGTGCATCGTAAGGACCTGAAGGTCAAGCTCTCCCAGCTACTCGCGTTCTTGCGCAAGTGACGCGTTCCGCGTACCGATAAAGCGCCTATATTTGCCGCCTTATCGGCCGGGCAGTTCGGTCGTGGAAAACGAAGGCAGACCATGTACCTGACGAACGAAGTCAAGCGCGAGATCTTCAAGAAGCACGGCGGAACCGAAATGAACACCGGCGCGGCGGAAAGCCAGATCGCCTTGTTCACCAAACGCATCGATCACCTCACCGGGCACCTCAAGGTGAACAAGAAGGACCACGGCACCGAGAAGGCGCTGATGAGTTTGGTGGGCAAACGCAAGCAACTGCTCAACTTTCTGAAGGAGCAACATATCACGCGTTACCGTGCCATCATCCAAGAACTTGGTCTGCGTAAATAGGACCGGTACGATCGCCGGGCTTGCGGCGGCTCTTGGATCCATTCATTGAAGAAAGAGGGCGATCGTGATCCGATCGCCCTTTTCAATACCCCCCGAGGGGCATTTGCACAAGAGGCAGCGAACACGAGAACACCAACCAAAACAAGGGCGCGAAAGGCGCGTCCACAAAGAACATGAGACCACAAGGAATTACCAAGACCATTGATCTGGGCGATGGACGGACCATCATCATCGAGACGGGTGTGCTCGCCAAACAGGCGGACGGCTCAGTGACCGTCCGTTTGGGCGATACCATCCTACTGGGTACGGTCGTGGCCACCAAAGAGGCACGTGAAGGCATCGACTTCCTCCCCTTGCAAGTGGAGTACCGTGAAAAATTCAGCGCTGCCGGACGCTTCCCCGGTGGCTTCTTCAAACGCGAAGCGCGCCCCAGCGACCATGAGGTGCTTACCAGCCGCCTTGTGGACCGTGCGCTGCGCCCGCTCTTCCCCGATGATTTCCACGGCGATACCCAGGTCGTGGTGTCGCTGATGAGCAGCGATAAGAAGAACCAATCGGACGCACTGGCCTGCCTGGCCGCCGCCGCCGCCTTGGCAGTGAGCGACATTCCGTTCGGTGGTCCGGTGAGCGAAGCGCGCGTCGCCCGCATAGGCGGCCGTTTCGTGATCAACCCGGAGTTCGCCGACATGGCCAATGCCGATATGGACCTGATCGTGGCCGCCACGGCCAGCGATATCCTGATGGTGGAAGGCGAGATGAAGGAAGTGCAGGAAGCGGACATGATCGAGGCCATCAAACTGGCCCACGACGTGATCAAACGGCAATGCCAGGCGCTTACCGAACTCAGCGCTGCCGTACCTAAGAGCCAGACCAAACGCACTTACAACCATGAGAACAACGACCCTGTTGTAGGGCAGTTGATCCATGACTTCTGCTATCAGAAGTACTACGACCTGGCGATGTCACCCAGCGGTAAAGAGGAGCGTTCCGCCAGCTTCGCGGCGGTTAAGGACGCGTGCCTCGCTACCCTTACTGACGAGCAACGATCCGACAAGGCGATGCTCGCCCGTTTCTTCAAAAAGACCCAGAAGAAGGCGGTCCGCAACGTCTGTCTTGACCACGGCAAGCGTCTCGACGGGCGCAAGACCACCGAGATCCGCCCCATCTGGAGCGAGGTGGATGTGCTCCCCGGCACCCATGGAAGCGCCATCTTCACCCGTGGTGAGACCCAGGCGATCAATCTTGTTACGCTGGGCAGTTCGCTCGATGAGCAGACCATCGATACCGCCATCAGCAAAGGCAGCGTGAACTTCATGCTGCACTACAATTTCCCCAGCTTCAGCACGGGCGAAGTGAAGCCCATCCGCGGCCCCGGTCGTCGCGAAGTGGGACACGGCAATCTCGCGTTGCGTGCCTTGAAACCCGTGATCCCCCCAGCACCCGGAAATCCCTACACCATCCGCCTGAACTGCGATATCCTGGAAAGCAATGGGAGCAGTTCCATGGCTACCGTATGCAGCGGTACCCTCGCGCTGATGGACGCGGGTATCAAGATCAGTGCACCCGTGAGCGGCATTGCCATGGGCATGATCAGCGATGGCACCCGTCATGCGATCCTTAGCGACATCCTCGGTGACGAGGACTTCCTGGGCGACATGGACTTCAAGATCTGCGGTACCGCCAAGGGCATCACCGCCACCCAGATGGACATGAAGGTGGACGGCCTGCCCTACGAAGTGCTCGCGCAAGCCCTCGAACAAGCGCGCCAAGGCCGCTTACACATCCTGGGCGAAATGTTGAAGACCCTCGACAAACCCCGCGAGGACTACAAGCCCCATGCTCCCCGCATCGTCACCTTCGATGTTCCCAAGGAGAGCATCGGACCGATCATCGGCCCGGGCGGCCGTGTGATCCAGGAGATCCAGGCAGAGACCGGCGCCACCATCAGCATCGATGAAGTGGACGGCCGTGGTATCGTGGAGATCAGCAGCGAGAACAAGGCCAGTATCGACGCCGCGGTGGCCCGGGTAAAGGCCATCGCTTTCCCGCCGCAGGCCGATGTGGGTGCGATCTACACGGGCAAGGTGAAGACCATCATGCCCTATGGCGCTTTCGTGGAAGTGGTGCCCGGCATGGACGGGCTTCTGCATGTGAGCGAACTCGACTGGAAGCGCGTGGAGCGCGTGGAGGATATTTTGAAGGAAGGCGAAATGGTACAGTTCCAGGTGACGGGAAAGGACCCGCGCACCGGCAAACTGAAACTGAGCCGCCGCGCATTGCTCCCCAAGCCGGAAGGCTACGTGGAGCGCGAACCAGCGATGGATGGTGGAGATCGGGGCGACCGGCCTCGCCGGGAATTCCGCGACCGCGGCCCGCGTCGGGATTGATCCGCGCAGGAAACCACCGCTTACAACTACACGCGACCCCCGCACTTGAAGTGCGGGGGTCGTTGCGTTCCGGCTGATCCATCAAGGAGCTGGGAACGGGTCCGCGTAACCACCGAGGGCCAATGGCCGTTCAACCCGGACCTACCCCGCAACTCCCCTCCTCGATGGCTCGAATGCGTCAACTGAAGATCAGCAAGCAGGTCACCAACCGCGACACCCCATCGCTGGACAAGTACCTGACCGAGATCGGCAAAGTGAAATTGATCACCGCCCAAGAGGAGGTCGAGCTCGCCCGGCGTATCAAGGACGGTGACAATGACGCCTTGGAGGCATTGTGCAAAGCCAACCTCCGCTTCGTTGTGAGCGTGGCCAAGCAATACCAGGGTCAGGGGCTCAGCCTACCGGATCTGATCAGCGAAGGGAACGTAGGCCTTATAAAAGCCGCTGGCCGGTTCGATGAGACGCGTGGCTTCAAGTTCATCAGCTACGCCGTGTGGTGGATCCGTCAGCAGATCCTGCAGAGCCTGGCCGAACAGGCCCGCATCGTTCGCCTCCCGCTAAACAAGATCGGGTCGATCAACAAGATCAACAAGGCCTTCGCTAAACTCGAACAGGAGCACGAGCGACCGCCCACCGCCCATGAGTTGGCGGAGCTGCTGGAGATGACCCTGGAAGAGGTGAAGACCAGTTTGAACAACACCGGCAAGCACCTCAGCATGGACGCCCCGTTGCGCGAAGGGGAGGATAGCGGCACGCTGATGGACCTGATGAAGAACCACGACCTGCCCGACCCGATGGAGGCCCTCATGACCGACAGTCTGAAACTGGAGATCGAACGCTCCCTCGACGCGCTCAGCACGCGCGAGGCCGATGTCATCCGTCTCTACTTCGGGCTAAAGGGGAACCAACCGCACACGTTGGAGGAGATCGGCCAGAAGTTCGACCTGACGCGCGAACGCGTCCGTCAGATCAAGGAGAAAGCCATCCGCCGATTAAAACACACCGGTCGCAGCCGCACGCTGCAAGCCTACCTCGGTTGACCGTCCCACGTATGAAGCTCGAAGGCCGCTCCAGCACGGAGCGGCTTTCTTCGTTCTGATACCTTCGCCGCATGGCGCATCTCGTAGCCCCTTCCTTGCTTGCTGCCGACTTCACCGACCTGAAGAGCGCAGTGCGCATGGTGGATGAAAGCGTTGCCCCGTGGCTGCATCTCGACGTGATGGATGGTGTGTTCGTGCCCAACATCAGTTTTGGGCCACTGGTGATCCAAGCCATCCGACCACTCACCAGGAAGATCTTCGACGTTCACCTGATGATCGTGCGACCTGACCAGTACATCAGCGCTTTCCGTGACGCCGGCGCACAGGTCCTCACCGTTCACTTCGAGGTATGTCCGCATTTGCATCGAACGTTGCTGGCCATCAAGGCGGCGGGCATGAAGGCCGGTGTGGCCATAAACCCACACACGCCCGTGCATACGTTGGAGGACGTGTTGGCCGAGACCGATCTTGTGTGCATGATGAGCGTGAACCCTGGCTTCGGGGGGCAAAAATTCATCGAGCATACATACACCAAACTGGCCGCACTGAAGGCGTTGCGCTCGCGAACGGGGTCACAGGCCTTGATCGAGATCGACGGGGGTGTAAGCGCTGCCAATGCCGCTGGTTTGGTCGCGGCCGGAGCTGATGTGTTGGTCGCGGGCAACAGCGTGTTCGCTGCGGAGGCCCCCCAAGCCGCCATCGCGGCGCTTTCGGCGGTGTGAATCTTTCGGCCAGGGGGCAGCGGTGATGAGCGGTGCCTCGTCCAGCATATGGAACGTCAGCCTTCCTTCTGAGCGTACCTTAGTGCTTCGATCCATGGAACCTGTTCATCGCCGCGATGCCTCGGTGTACGACCGAGAGTTCATCCACAGCCGCATCGGCCTGGTGCAGCGGCGGGCTGTGTGGAACTATCTTGACCTGCTGCTGCGCAATCCGGGTATGCATGTTCTTGAGTTGAACACCGGAGAGGCCACGGATGCGATGCACATCGCGAGGCAGGGCCACCGGGTGATCGCCACCGACCCCTCGCACCAGTTGCTGCTCTCCGCATCCGAGCGCATCCGACAATACGGTCTGGAGGACCGCATCACGCTCGATCGCCTCCCGTTCGAAGAATTGGGAGAACGCCCGTGGCCGAACGCCTTCGACCTGGTGATGTCCGACACGGGTGGTCTCAATCGCCTGGACCAGGATGGTGCTGCCCGTGCCATCCGGGACGTAGCTGGACTTCTGCGCCCTACGGGCCGCTTCGTGGCCGTGATCCAGCCGGACCGGTGCTTGCGTGAGACACTTCATGAACTTTCCCGTGGTCGCTGGAGGGTCGCTTTCCGGCGTGGAAAGAAAGACGAATTGTGGTCGGCGTTCAGTGGCAGCGGGGCGGTGCTCTGGAACCACGCACCTTCTTTGATCGAACGGCTCGCGGCCCCATGGTTCCGTACAGTGAACATTCGGCCAGTGGGTTTTTTCGTTCCACCCACTCACCACGAGAGCCGCTATCATGATCGACCCCGACTCCTGGATCGTTTGGCTGCGCTCGATGAACGTGTCGCAGGCTGGCGATGGACCGCCCGGTACGCGGACCACTACCTGATCGATCTGGAACGTAGGCCCTGATCCGCAGGATCGTGGGTAACTCCTCGCGGCAACTTTCCGCACCCGGAATGGTCGATCCTACTTTCGCGGCCATGTTGCGCAAAACATTCTTGCTTCTCGCTGCGGTCGCCGCAGCTTCCCCACTCGTCGCACAGACCGACCGCTGCATTGCTCATACCATCACACAACGCCACTTGCAGGCCCAGGGTCTCAGCACCGACCTGGTCGCGGCCATGTCGCAAGTCCCGCGTGGTAGCGCGCGTGGTGGGTTGCTCACGGTGCCAGTGGTCGTGCATGTGGTGTGGAATACCGGTGCGGAGAACATCCCGGACGCCTCCATCAACCAGATGGTCGCGCAACTCAACCTCGACTACCAGCAGCAGAACACGGATCTGAACCAGGTGCGTCCCGCCTTCACTGGCGTGGTCGGCAACGTGGGTGTCGCGTTCTGTTTAGCCTCCGTAGATCCCAATGGGAACGCCACCACCGGGATCACGCGCACGCAAACAACGGAGACCTGGTTCGACCCGGACACCGAAACGGACGATATGAAGTCGCCGCCCAAAGGCATCGGTGCCTGGGACCCTGATAGCTACCTGAACATTTGGGTATGCGATATCACCAGCGGTGCCACCGGCGGCACTGTGACCGTTGGTTATGCCTACTTGCCTACAGGGGGCGTGGTGGGTAGCAATATCGACGGTTTCGTGATCGATTATGACTACGGCTTCGGTACCGGCGAGCGCACCGCCACGCATGAGATCGGACACTATTTCGGCCTGTTGCATCCCTTCGACAACAACAACTGCACGAACGCCGACGGGTTCACCGACACACCGACCACTGACAGCCCCACCTTCAGTTGTAGCAACACCAACCTGCAGAAGTGCGGGGTACTGACGCAGTACGAGAACTTCATGGATTACGCCTCATGTAGCGTGATGTTCACGGACCAACAATCCGCCTCGATGGCAGGTATCCTCACCGGTGCACGCGCCAGCCTGCTGAGCAGCACCGCGTGCGGCACGGTGCCCTCCGGGCCCTGCATCCCAGCGAGCGCTGCGGGTACCGCGGATGGCGATTACGTGGATGGCGTGCAACTGAACACCCTCAACAACCTGAACACCGGTGGAACGAGCGGGCCGTCCTATTCGGACTACACGGGATCGAGCACGACGCTCCAGCGCGGGATGGGATACACCATCAACATCACTTCCGGCGACTACACACCGGACAACTATGCCGCCTGGATCGACTACGACCAGGATGACAGTTTCGAGACCAACGAGAAATTGGGCGAATTCCAGACCACCGCGATAGGGCAAACACAGGGCATCTCCTTCACCGTCCCGGGGAACGCCGCACTGGGGACGGCACGCATGCGCGTACGCGGGGTATTCCTGGACGATACGGAACCCGATCCCACCGATCCCTGTTTCGCCTACAATTGGGGAGAGACCGAGGATTATTCCGTGGTCATCACCAACCCCGGAACGGGCACCTGCGTGCCGACCGCCACCGTGGGTACAGCGGATGGCGACTATGTGCAGAGCGTTCAACTCGGGAACATCCAGAACATCGCGACCGGTGGTCCCAGCGGACCGAGCTATACGGATTACACCGGCTTGAGCGCCGATCTGGCCCGGACCAACGCCTACGATCTAACGATCACCTCCGGGTCTTATCAACCGGACAACTATGCCGCCTGGATCGATTATGACCAGGACGGTTCGCTCGAGGTCGGGGAGAAGTTGGGCGAGTTCCAGACCAGCACCGCCTTCGAGACACAGGATATCCCCTTCAACGTTCCGGGCAATGCGGTTCTGGGCAATACCCTATTGCGCGTGCGCGGCGTGTTCATCAACACCGGAGAACCCTCCCCGGTGGATCCCTGTTACGATTATGTGTGGGGAGAGACCGAGGATTACTCCGTTCTGATCGAAGTGTCGACAGGGACCATTGGTCCTTCCGCGACCAACGAACTCCGTGTGGTCCAAGATGCGGGTCAGTTCTGGTTGGTGCTCAGCGAACCTCTGGCGAACGCCGAGGTGGACCTTTTCGACGCCGCAGGGCAAAGGGTGTGTAGCGGTAGGGTCCCGAGCCTTCGCTGGCCCATCCCCACGGAACGACTTGCCGCTGGGGTGTACCAACTCGTGTTGCGCACATCGGACAGGACGTTCTTCACCCGTTTCGTTACAGGTGGGTACTGAGTTTTTTCGGCGTTCAGCGATACGGAGAAGCTGTTGGTCGTCACGAACTACCCACTGGCCTAGAACCCCGTCCTTCCAAGGAACTGCGGCCCTTGGGCGCACGTATGGATGGTCAATAGGACCCTCCTGGCCATGGCTGCTCGCGTCATCCTCCTTACCCTCCTGATCAGCATAACACTGCCCTTGTACACAATGGCCCAGCGATCCGGGCTGGGGCTAAAGGGTGGCATCCTGGGTAGCCTCACCCGCTCCGCCCTGCTCCGTTATGACCCCGTTCTGGGGGGTACGGCAGGGCTGTATTTGGCCTTGCACGGCGGTCCGCGTTTTGAACTGCAACCCGAACTGCTGGTTACTCTGCAAGGTTCCTCGCACAAGGCACCGGAGAACGACCTTCGACGGATGGATCGCCAGGTCTATCTGCAGTTACCGGTCTCCGCGAAACTGTTCGTGAGCAACGCTTTCAATCTCCATCTGGGCGGTCAAATGGGTTGGTTGCTACTTGCCCGCACGAGCACAACTGAAGGAAGCCGAGACTCCCGGTCGGATTTCGTTCCCCTGGACGCTGGCATCGTGGTGGGCATGGGGCTGGATCTTCGAACGGGCACCGACCTCACCCTTCGCTACTACAGCGGGCTGACCCCTATCCTCGTTGGCGATAGCACGGTATTCCCCCACAACAACACACTGCAGTTCACTGCGGGCTATCGCTTCCTGCGTATGGGCGCCGCCGATCACGGACGTAGGCGGAGCTGACCAACGGAACGACGCCTCGTACCCGGCTATCTTTGGCCGGTGCCCGAACCACTTGTGATCGCACTGCTCGGCGGTGGCCAGCTCGGCCGCATGTTCTTGGAGAACGCGTTGCGCTATGATGTGGAGGTGCATGTGCTCGACCCCGATCCGGAATGCCCTTGTGCCGAGCTCGCGGCACGCTTCGTTCAAGGCAGGTTCGATGATCGTGACACGGTGCTTCGGTTCGCACAGCATGCGGATGTGGTCGGTATCGAGATCGAGCATGTTTCGGTGGAAGCGCTCGTCGCGCTAAAAGCGCAAGGCAAGACCGTGGTGCCCGACCCAGAGGTGCTCCGCATGGTCAAGGACAAGGGGTTGCAGAAGCAGTTCTATCGAGAACACCACATCCCGACCCAGGACTTCGCACTAATAGAGAACAAGTCACAGATCTCTGACCACTCGGCCCTCCTGCCCGCGTTCCTGAAATCGCGCACCGGCGGCTACGACGGGAAGGGCGTGATGGCGATCAACATCACCGATGACGCCATGGAAGCCTTCGACGGGCCTTGCGTATTGGAGAAGCGGGCCGACATCGCACTTGAACTCGCCGTTCTGGTGGTGCGCTCCGCGAAAGAGGCACACCAGGTGTTCGACCCCGTGGAAATGGTGTTCGATCCGCGGTACAACTTGGTCGATCACTTGCGTGCGCCTGCCCGCATCGATCCGGCGATCGCTGCTCAAGCCAAGGCGCTCGCGCTTCGCGTCGCCGAGACGTTCGCCGCACCCGGACTGTATGCCGTTGAGCTGTTCTTGACCAAGAGCGGAGCAATGCTGGTGAACGAAACGGCTCCTCGCGCGCACAACAGCGGGCACCACACCATTGAGGCGTGCGCCAGCAGCCAGTTCGATCAATTGTTGCGTGTGTACATGGGCTGGCCGCTCGGCGATGTGGCACTGCAAGGCCATGCGGCCATGGTCAACTTAGTGGGCGAGGGCGGCACAGGCCCAGCGGAAGTAGTGGGACTGGATGATGTGTTGCACGTGCCGGGCACCTTTCTTCACCTGTACGGAAAAAAGGAAACACGCACGGGAAGGAAGATGGGACATGTGACCGTGGTCGCCTCTTCGCACGCACAGTTGGATCAAGCCATCGCTGTGACCAAAGTGCATTGCAGAGTGGTACCGCGGATCGGCTCGATCATAAACCAACAGTAATAGCGCGGGATCCCGCACCCCAACACTATGGTAGGCATCATCATGGGAAGCCGTAGCGACCTGGAGGTCATGCGGGAAGCAGCTGACGTGCTGAAGGAACTGGGCGTGCCCTTTGAACTCACCGTGGTGAGCGCACACCGTACACCGGACCGCATGGTGGAATACGCGAAGACAGCGCGTGCCCGCGGGTTGAGCTGCATTATCGCAGGGGCGGGTGGCGCTGCCCATCTGCCTGGTATGGTGGCGAGCATGACGTCGCTGCCGGTGATAGGTGTACCGGTAAAAAGTCGCAACAGTATCGACGGCTGGGATTCGTTGCTGAGCATTGTGCAAATGCCCGGCGGTGTGCCCGTGGCCACCGTAGCAGTGAACGGTGCACAGAACGCCGGGATCCTCGCCGCGCAGATCATCGGTTCTTCGGACAGTGCTTTGGCCACCAAGCTCGATGTCTACAAGAAGGCCCTTGGCGACAAAGTAGGTGAAGGCATCGCTGTGCTGAAGCAGCAGTTCCCGAACACCTTCGACACGTGAAGCAAGCGGCAGGCACGGCAGGACGCGTCCATGTGCTTCGCATACTGTCTGGGGAAGATCCGCGCGCAATGCTCAGTGCTTGAGCGGTGTCATTCGGCATCGAAGCCGCTGCGGTCACCAGCGCCGTCGGCAGCCTCACGCAAGTGCATCTGCGCTATGCGGACCGCGCCGACGGTGTCGTTACGACGACCGACCCGGAGGTGATCTCGCTCAGCGGAACGCTCAGCATCCACGGCATGCACCTGCACCTCAGCGTCGCCGATCGATATGGGCGCCAGCTCGGGGGCCATCTTCTGGACGGCTGTCCGGGGCGTACCACACTGGAACTCACTATCCAGGAGATCCTGTGGGTTCGCATGGTGCGGGTGAAAGATGGCACGACCGGGTACGAGGAATTGGAGCCGCAAGCGAACTGAGATAAGGATCTATGGATCGACCACAAGGATCGTCCTCTGTGGCACGATGAACGGATAGATCTCGTTCACGTCCGCGTTCTTCAGCGCGATGCAACCCCAGGTCCAGTCCTGGCCCGCGTCGATCCAATGGTCCATGCCATCGGGTACTCCGTGGATACCGATCTCGCCACCGATATCCTTGGCATCAGGGATCAGGCCTTGAGCCTTCCGCTCGCTGAAACGTCGCCAGCTTTCGGCGTTCGGGTAATCCACCCAAATGAACTTGTGCCATGCATCGTGTACACGCTTGCTGCGAAAAGTGAACGTGCCTTCGGGTGTCTTGCGATCTCCTTGGTGGAACTTATCGCCAACGGGCTTCTCGCCGAGCACGCAGGGATATGTCTTCAGGAGTGAATCATTGACGAACACCCGGAACTCGCGCTCGCTCTTGTCCACATGGAAGCGGATGGTCTTGTGGTCGAGGTGCAGGCTGTCGATGAGTGTGCTCAGCGGTAGGTTCACGACCGCAGGTGCGGGTGGCTCAGCCGTTCCGCTCACGAGCCCTGCATCGGCGGTGGCCACACCTTGGCAACTGCCCAGCAGGGGAACGATCAGAATGATGAAAGAAGGAAAAGGATGGGGATGCATGCGTGTTCGTTGGAACGCGAATGCACCCCCGATCCTTTCGTAACGCCTATTCGATCACTACCGGGAAGGTCACTTCGATATCCGTTTCACCAGCGGCGTTCGTGATATCACCACTCGCCACACCCGCAGCCGTCTTGTCCGGTTCGTGGCGCAACGTCACTTTCAAGCTGCCAACGCTGGCAGTGCCGGAGGCCATGGTGGTTTGCAAGCCGATCGGGTTTCCGTTCGCGTCAGCGTCGGAATAAGCGAACGTGATGTTAGCATCGGTGGGTTGGAAGAAGAACTGGTGGTCTACACCTTCCTCCAGCACTTCATTGCTGATCGTGTCGATGGGGGACACCGTTTCGTTCAGCAGGATGATGCTGACGTTGTAGTTCGAGGCGGCTTGGAGCGTATCCAGTTCGAAGACCGGAACACCACCGCCATCGCCGTCCGCATCGGTGAAGCGCAGTTCCTTATCGGCAGCGCCCGCTTGTCCATCAAAGGTGAGGATCATGGTGGTGATCACTTCTTCCTCGTTCGCTGGAGGCGGTGGTACGAGCGTATCCTCTTCATCCCTTTTGCAGCCGGTGATCGCCGCAGCGGCGAACAGGGCCATGGTCATGTACCTCAGGTTCGTGGTCATGGGTTGTTGGTTGTTGTTGGGATGGGACCCGGATCAGGCTCCGGGCTCGGCCCATATCAGGTGTGCTTTCCGAAGGAGTAGCGTATCCAGAAGGTGAGGTCCGTTCCACGCGCGTCGGCGTAGTAGCGGAAGCGGTCCATGTAGTCGCGGTAGGTGGTGTTGAGGAGATTGTTGGCTTGAAGTCCGATGCGCAGTTCGCCTTTTCCCAGCGTTCGCGATGCCGATGCGGAAAGGCCAAGAAGGTGATAGGTGCCGGGCGGGTCGGAATAGTCGAGATCCACCGGCACGCGCGACTGCGTGAAAACGATCTGGCTGGCAGCGCTGACTTCAACGGCGCGCCATGCACCCGCCTGTGGCAGTTCGAAGAGCAAAGCGTTCTCCATGCGGTCGCTCGGCATCTGAAAGAGCCATTCGCTCTGCGACAGGTCGCGGCCGCGCACAAGGCTGGTGCGGTTGCGCAGGCTGAAGCGCTTGGTGAGCTTCGCTTGCAGAGTGGCATCCAAACCGTAGAGGAACGCATCCGTGGCCACGTACTGGAACACGGGAAAGGCACCGCGAATGGTGAGTTCCACGCCATCGGGCCGCAGGTAGATGTAGTCAGCGATGCTGTTGGCGTAGAGCGTTACATCCGTACGCAAGCGACCACCGAACCACAGCGCTTCGAGGTCGATCGTTCCCTTCAGCGAACGCTCACTGGTGAGTTGCGCATCGCCGCGCTCTATGGCAGCCGCTCCATGGTGCAAGCCTTCGCTGTACAACTCGCTCACATGCGGCGGACGGTATGCCGTGCCCACGTTGAAGCGCAAACGCAAGCTGTCCTTCACGCTCCAGTTCGCCCCGAGGGTGAAGGCGCTGTTGGTGAAATCGTGCTGCGGGGTGATGAGCACATCGTCGAACGTGTATTTGGCCACATCGAGTTGCGTGGCCTCCACGCGCACCCCGGCTTCCATTTCCACCTTCGGCGAAATCGGGAAGTGCTCCAACAGGAACACGCCGCCGCTCTGCTTCCGGTAGTTGGGAATGAGCGGACGGATGCCCGTGCCCGGCACGTTGATGTTCTCCTGATAAACGCCGCTCACGCCCACCTTTCCATGGATGTGCTTGCCGATCCAATGCTTCAGAACGGCATCGGCGGTGTGCGTAGTGAGGAAGAGATCGATGGCTGGTGTGCCGCTGCGACCGCCGCGTCGAATGTCGTACTCCTGCCGGTCATCGGCTTGGTAACCGTAGGTGAGCACGATACGGTCGCGCTCGCTGATGGCATACCCGGCTTCCGCCTTCACCAAGTGATGTTCAACGTCCTGTCGCGGTGCTTCGATGTCGTAGGTGAAGTCGGCGACATACCACGGTGTTCCGCTCTCGATGGCGTTGTTCAGATCGGTGAGGTTGCCGATGTGCGATGCGCGCAGGATGCCGAGCTCGCGTGTGAACCAACTGTAGTAGGCGGTCGCGTTCCACCGATGATCACGGTAGCCCACGGCTGCGCTGGCACCGCCCTCGCGCACCCCTGTATTGCTCAGCACATAGTCCGGTGCTTCGCTATCCCCGAGGTAACGTCCGCTGCCTTGCACGCGCCAACCCAAACCGCGCATGCCCTGCACACCACCTTGCAGCAACGCGTTGCCTCCGCCCCCCCTGCCGTTCCACATGCCGATCCCGCGCACTTCACCGCTGATCTCCGCTTCTCTGGGCAACTCCACCGGCTCGGTGATGATCACTCCACCCAAGGCATCGCTGCCATACTGCACGCTCGCGGCACCCTTCACTACGGTTATCCTATCGCTGCTGAAGGGGTCCAGGTTCGGTGCATGCTCGGTGCCCCATTGCTGATCTTCCTGCCGAACACCTTGATTGAGCGTGAGAATGCGGTTGCCGCTCAAGCCATGGATCACCGGCTTGCTGATCGTAGGCCCACTGTTCAGTGTGTTCACACCGGGAATGGTGGCGAGCATTTCGGCTAGGGTCTTTCCCGAGCTCCGCTCCATTGCATGCTTGTCCAGTG
Organism: Flavobacteriales bacterium; assembly: GCA_016703105.1. Classification (GTDB taxonomy): domain Bacteria; phylum Bacteroidota; class Bacteroidia; order Flavobacteriales_F; family PHOS-HE28; genus PHOS-HE28. The sequence goes on along the minus strand of JADJCS010000017.1, from coordinate 73,527 downwards.
CATCGTGCGCCTGTCCTACGTGCTCATCGGGGCGTTCGCGCACGACTTCCAATTCACGCAGTTCCTCGGTGTGGTGTTCCAGGAACAGCTCGATGGCGCGTTCCTCGCGCACCTCGATCCTGCGTTCGATCGGCTCACATCCCAAGTGGTCGACACGTACAACTAAGCTGCCGGCGCAGAGCCCTTCCAACCGGAAGCGGCCCTGTTCATCGGTAACGGTCCCGCGCCCCAGTGCTGGAACGGATACCTCAGCGAACGCTAGCGGTGTGTGGTCGTGCTCATCCATCACCGTACCGGAAAGCACAAGGTCACATCCGGATGCGGTTTGCGCGCTGCACCAGCAAGGAAGGGTCAGGAACAGGGCCATGCAGGCCCGGAAGAATACCATGGACATAGGCGGATCCGCGACAAGCCGCGAGATGTACGAACGGGACATGAACAGAGCACGGGCACCCGAAGGAGCGCGCGACTTATGGTCAGCCAATACGCGGTGGCCCTCGCACCGAAGCGAGCCGCCCTGTCGGCCCGGGGACGGGTCGCACATCGCTCGCGTACAGCAACTCAACCGCCCCGATCGGAACGGTGAGCATGGCCGGTACGGTTAGCACGGGCGCTAGGAGCACGGTCTCGCAGAGCGTGCAATGGTTGTCCTGCACTACGGCCACAATGCCGCAGGCGTGGGCATGCAGGTCCGCATCGCAATCGTGCAGCCAGCGCTTGGGCACGACCACAAGGACCGCTAGTCCCATGATCAGGAATGCCCAGGACGGATGGCGCAGTGCGCGGAACATGGAACGAAGATAGGTGCGCAAGGAGCCCTGCCACTTATCCATCCATCCCCACCACCCATCACAGCGCCCCGAAGACATACGGAGAGCCGTTACCTTTCGGGAGCATGATCGCGGTCCGCTCGCTCGCCATTACGTTGACCCTAACTGTCGCCATCATCTTCGGCGATAAAGTGGCGCGCTCACAATCACCGGCGGCCCAACAGGCATTGATGGGTGACCTGTGCGGCTGTATGACACGCGTCGATCTGCGCGCAACGGATGGCGTCTTCGAGCGGTCGGTGCGCACATGCCTGGAGAACGCCGTGCTCCATCATCCTTCGAGCGCGAGGGAACTATTGAAGGACGGCCCGGAAAAAGGCACAGCCGGATATCGATTGGGCCAGGTGCTCGGAGCCCATCTTGATCGCCAATGCGAGGCCTTCCGGGCAGTGAAAGTGCGGCTGCAGCATGTGCATGAAAAGGCCCTGTTGAAAAAGGGATCGTCCTGATCGGAAGGCCGCCTGTGGCCGATCCTACCTTCGGTGCCGAAACCGAACCCCATGCGTATTCTTCCTACAAGCGCCTTCGCTTCAGCCGTACTCCTTTCTTCGCTGCTATCGGCGCAGTGGACACCCCTCAGCAGCGGGCTTCAACAGATACGTAGCATCACTTCACAGAGCGGCGCGCTTTACGCGGTCACTTTCCCGACCGGGGTGAGAAAGAGCGTGAACGGCGGCACCGTCTGGACACCGGCAAATACCGGTATCACACAGACCAACGGCAATTACTTCGTCGAATCCGTGGGCGTGAAAGGCTCCTTCCTTTTCGCTGGCGCACATGCGGGCATTTTCAAGTCCAACGATGGTGGCGCTTCCTGGACGAATGCGAACGGCGCGCTCACCGCGAGCAACCAGGTGTACGCGAACAAGTTCTTCTCCTTCGGGAACGAGTTATTCGCAGTGTTCGCCGGCACCATCGCACAAGGGGGAGGTGTATACCGGACAAGTGATAATGGGGCCATCTGGAACATCGGGCACTCGGGCATGGGATCGAACGCGACCGTGTACCACATCACCTCGGTGGGTGCCGTACTATACGCTTGCACAAGCGTGGGCATCTACACCTCCGTTACCCAAGGCCAGAGTTGGACCCCGCTTCCCTCGGTGAACTATGCCGTCTTCGGTCTGGCCGCTTCGGGTAGCAACTTGGTGATCGTATCCACTTTCGGGCTGCGTTATAGCACCAATAATGGCGGTGCCTGGACAGATTGCGGCGGTACGCCCACGAGTCTGGCCGATGGGGAGATCATCACGTTCGACGGTAAGGTCTATGCTATCGTCCCCAACCAAACCGGCTGTTATCGTTCCATTGATGCTGGGCTCACCTTCGGCGCCTACGGTACAGGCCTTTCCGCCATCGATGCCATCAGTCTCGAAGAATTCTTCGCGGACGGAACCAAACTGTACACAGGAGCCTTCACGGACATCTACAGTATTACGGGCACTAGCACAACGGTGAACACCGTCGAGGCGAGCGGTCCGGCAGCCTATGTGTTCCCGACCGTGTTCGAAGAGCGCTTTACGATCGTGATCCCGGAACACATGGGAACGCGCACCTTGATCCTTATCGATGCACAGGGAAAGGAAGTGCGGCGTATGGAAGGCCTCGAACCCGGAGAGCACGTGGTACCTCGTCAGAGCATGGCGGTGGGTACGCTCCGCTGTGTGTTGATGGACCCCATCTCGGGCCATCCCCAGCGGGTGGGCACGTTGATCGCGCGATGATCCCAACGCTCCGTCGCATCGGAGTTTTTACGTCGGGAGGGGATGGCCCTGGAATGAACGCGGCCATTCGAGCCGTGGTTCGTACTGCCGTATACAACGGTATTGAGGTGGTCGGTATCTTGAGCGGTTACGAGGGCTTGATCCGGAACGAGATGAGGCCGTTCGGAGCACGCGATGTGAGCAACATTCTACAGCACGGAGGTACCATTCTCCGCACGGCGCGGAGCGAAGGGTTCCGACGGCCTGAAGGCCGGACGGTCGCCGCCGCGAACTTGCGAGCAGCGGGGATCGATGCACTGGTGGCCATTGGAGGCGACGGCACCTTTGCCGGTGCGCTCCTTCTTGAAAAGGAGCATGATGTAGCCGTGATCGGCGTGCCAGGAACCATCGATAATGATCTCCGTGGCACCGACCTTACCATCGGTTTCGATACGGCTGTGAACACCGCCGTAGGCGCGATCGATCGCATTCGCGATACGGCATCCTCCCACGACCGGCTTTTTTTCGTGGAAGTGATGGGACGCAATTCCGGCCTTATCGCCTTGCACTGCGCATTGGCCACAGGAGCGGAATATGTGATGGTGCCTGAACGACCACAATCGGTGGAGGAATTGGCGACCGTTCTGCTCGCGGGTGCGGCGAGAAGGTCATCGAGCATCGTGATCGTAGCTGAGGGGGACGAGGAAGGCGGTGCCTTCGCTGTTGCGAAGAAGCTGAAAGAACATACCGATCGCTTCGACATCCGTGTGAGCGTCCTGGGCCACATGCAGCGCGGAGGTAGTCCTACCGTTACCGATCGGATCCTTGGCGCACGCCTAGGGATCGCTGCGGTTCAAGCATTGATGGAAGGCCGAAGAGGCAGCATGGCCGGGATACAGAACGACACGGTGTCGCTGACACGGTTCGAAGAAGTCATCGCGGCGCGCAAGGAGCTCCGACCGGAGTTGTTGCACGCCTTGGCCGTCCTGTCGATCTGATCTTTGGACAAGGGATCGTCAAGATCCTTACTTTCAGGCGGTTTATCCGCCATGTCGCCGTTCCTCCGGCCCTCTCTTCGACTCCTCGCACCGATCGCCTGTGCGATCGCGCTGACGGCAGCGGCCCAGCCCTGCCTGGTCTCTTCGACCCTCACCGCATCCCCTCTGCCGGCGGGTGGTGTGTATACAAGCGGGCAAAGCGTCACGTTCTGTTTCACCATCACCTTCTGGAACACCACCAACTCCAATTGGTTCCATGGTGTGGCGGCGACGTTCGGGCCGGGATGGGACCCGGCCACCTTGGTGCCCGGTCCACCACCACCCAATTGCAGTGGTGGCGTGGGAACGTGGGGCTGGTTCAATAGTGTGACCGGCACCGCCACCACGGCGATCGGTCCTGTGGGACCCGGCTTCTTCTTCGACCTTGACAACGACGGGAACCCTGGGAACAACTTCGGCGATTTCTGCAATGGCGTAGTGAACTGGCAGTTCTGCTGGACCATCAACGTGGCGAGCGGAGTGGATTGTGTGGATGGAGCGGACCTCTCGGTGATGATCGAGACCTATGGCGACAGCGAAACAGGCAGTTGGAGCTCTGCGGGTTGCACAGGAGATGCGGTGGCGGCATCGCCTCCTGCCACGAGCGAGTGTTGCAGTGCGGACGCAGGCGTCGGCAGCAGCATCGACCTATGCGATCAGGCCGCCGCCACAGACCTCTTCACTTTGTTGGGTGGCACGCCACAGACCGGTGGCAATTGGACCGATCCGAACGGACTTCCCAGTAGTGGTGTGATCGATCCCGCAAGCGCTCCCTCCGGAGGATATGCCTACGAAGTAGTGGACATCGGTGCATCGTGTTCTTCGATCGCCACGATCACGGTCAACATCGCTCCGCAGCCCGATGCCGGGGTTCCTACCATCGTTACGTTGTGCAGCGATGGTGCTCCGCAGGACCTCTTCGCACTTCTAGGTCCGAGCGCCGACTTCGGCGGCACCTGGTCGGGACCTGGATCATTGAACGGGGCGCTCTTCGACCCGGCTACCGGAACGCCGGGGACCTACACTTACACCTTACTTGGAACAGCTCCATGCATCGATGTATCGGCCACCGTGGATGTAGCTGTGAACGCCGCACCGGACGCCGGCGTTCATGCGTCGGTCTCGTTGTGTTCCTCGCAGGCCCCTACGGACCTGTTCCTTCAACTGGGCGGCGCACCGATGCCCGGTGGTGTTTGGAGCGGACCCGGTGCGTTGTCCGGTTCGGTCTTCGATCCACAGACAGGCGTAGCTGGTGTATACACGTATTCCGTCAATGGCACAGCGCCATGCATTGATGCGACCGCCCTGGTAACAGTAACGGTCGAACCCGCCACGAACGCAGGCCAGGATGCGCTCCTCGCGGTGTGCAGCACCGATGGCCCTGTCGATCTTTTCGCGCTGCTCGGTGCTGCGGCCCAGCTTGGCGGCTCATGGACCGCTCCAGGAGGAGGTCCGCATAGTGGGATGCTTGATCCCGGTTCCGATTCGACCGGCGACTATGACTACTTGGTACAAGGAACCGTGCCATGCATCGACGATGACGCCACCGTATCCGTCTCGATCACCACACAACTCTCCGCGGGCACGAACGCCAACATCCAGATCTGCGATACAGGGGCTCCGTTGAACCTGTTCACCGCATTGGGCGGAGCACCCGATCCTGGAGGTAGCTGGACCGACCCGAACGGTGTGCCATGCACTTCCACGTTCACTCCAGGCCTGAGCCTGGGGGGGAACTACTCTTACGCTCATCCGGCCGTCGCACCTTGTCCGACGGTATCCTCGCTCGTCACGGTGAACGTGGTTACACAACCGGACGCTGGTATTGGCGGCGCTTTCGATGTATGCGCGACCGATCCTTCATTCCAGCTGTTCAGCTTACTGCTCGGCACTCCACAACTGGCCGGAGCATGGACCGATCCCAACGGTGATCCCTATGCGGGCCTTTTTGTCCCGGGCCTCAGCATGGATGGCGCCTACACGTATGAAGTGGGTACTGGGCCTCCCTGCGGAACCGCGAACGCGGTCATCACCATCGCCACCGAGCAACCGCCGAACGCCGGTGTGGGTGGTCCGCTCGATCTCTGTGGGATCGGCGGCCCGTACGACCTGCTTCCCCTCCTTGGTGGCAATCCCGCTCCCGGTGCGTGGACCGATCCGAACAACGCACCGTTCAGCGGAACGCTCGATCCCGCGCTCCATCCCGCTGGGAACTACACTTACACGGTAGTCGGTGGCGTGGCATGCCCCGCAGCGAGCGCCACATTGTCCGTAACACTGGTGGTGCAACCCAACGCCGGCACTAGCGCGGCGGTGGATCTATGCAACGATGGGGCCCTGACCGATCTCCTCCCGATCCTGCAAGCCAGTAGCCTCAACGGCACTTGGACCGACCCGATCGGCCTTGCTCACAGCGGTACGCTCGACCCTGCTACGGATCCGTCGGGCATCTATACTTACTCGGTGAACGCTCCCCCACCCTGCGTTCCCGCCAGCGCAACGGTCACCGTCAACATTGTTCAACCCCCACCCACGGGACAAGCGGTCCAGGTAACAGTGTGTTCCACGGATGCGTCGTTCGATATGTTGACGAGTTTTATCAACCTGCCGACGACCGGGAACTGGATCGATCCGAACGGATTGCCCACTTCGGGACTCTGCGATCCTTCCACGTTCATTTCCGGCAGTTATACCTACACACTTGCGGCAACACCGCCTTGTATCGACGGTGTACACCAATTCGATCTGTTGATCGAAATTCCTCCCTCCGCCGGAACGGATGGCGCTATGGACCTTTGTAGCGGAGGACCCCCGACCCCGTTGATCTCCGGGCTGGGTGGCACGCCATATCAGGGAGGATCGTGGTCATTCGGAGGCATTGCCCATTCCTCCAACTACGACCCGACCACGGATCAACCCGGTAGCTATCTCTATGTGGTGAACGGCACCACTGCATGCCCTGCGGATTCCGCCGTGGTATTGGTGGATGAGGCACCCGCTCCTAGCGCCGGTACGAACAGCGCACTGATGCTGTGCGAGAACGGCGTTGCGTTCGATCCTTTCCTCTTCCTCGGCGGATCCCCCGAGGCGGGCGGGGAGTGGACGGACGCGAACGCGGATCCGATCGCGACCCCGCTCGATCCATCGGCAATGACGAGCGGCATCTACACCTACACGGTCGCTGGATCACCGCCTTGTCCCGATGCACAAGCCACGTTGAGCGTCACCATCGATCAACTTCCGGCCGCGGGGATGGACGGAACGCTTGCCCTCTGCACCAATGGGGATCCGCTCGATCCAACAGGCCTGCTGCAGGGCGCTCCGCCTGGCGGAACTTGGATAGCACCGACGGGTGTCGTTCTATCCGGCTTGCTCGATCCCACAGGCGCGACCACCGGAAGCTATGGATATGTGGTAGCCGGAACAGGAGCATGCGCATCGTTCGCAGATACTGCGCTCTTGCAAGTGACCCTGCTCCAACCCATCACTACGGCTGCCTTCGTCACGCCGAGCACTGGCTGTGCCCCGCTCCAGGTCACCTTTTCGGTAGCGGCGAACGGTGGGGTCACCCAGGTGACATGGAACCCGGGCGATGGAACCCCTTTGCTCTATGGCAACACGATCGCCCATGCCTATACGGAGGCAGGAACGTACGCGATATCGATCACCCTGCTTGACACCAACGGTTGCACCAGCACCATATCACTCGATACGTTGGTCGAGGCATACGATGGTCCGGACATCGGTATCTGGACGGCACCGAACGTGATCCCGTTGGATGATCCGACCTTCGTCGCAACCCCCATTGGAGATGCTGCGGTGAGCTGCACCTGGAGCCTCGATAGCATAGTGATCGGCGAAGGTTCTTCCCTCACATGGACCATCGCCCCTGCGATCACGGGCTATCATGACCTATGCCTCGTGGCATCGGATCCGGGCGGTTGTGTTACCGAAACATGCACCCAAGTGCTCGTGGATGAGGTGCTCGTGATCCATGTCCCGAACGCGTTCACACCGAACGGGGATGACCTCAACGAAGTGTTCCTTCCGATCCTCATTGGCGTGCAGCCAGATGACTACGCGCTCGACATCTTCGATCGTTGGGGGACCTTGGTCTTCGGAACGCGCGATCCTGGAGCTGGCTGGAACGGCAGCCCACCATCCGGAGGGAGCTTGGTCCAGGACGGAGTATACGCATGGCGCATCCGGGCGCGCGACGCGTTCACCGCCGAGCGGAAAGAGTTCCTAGGGCACGTCACGCTCATTAAATGAAAAGGGCCCCGAACAGGTCGGGGCCCCCTCCTTCCAACCCAGGTCCCGTCATTGCCGGACGAGCCTGGTCTGCGCCAGCGGTCTGCCGTCCGCACTTAGCGCAATGAGTTGATAAACACCGACGGGCACCCCATCCAATGGGATGCGCGTGCTCATTCCCTGAACTTCCTTGATCAGCGCTCCGGTCACATCGAAGAACCGCACTACGCTGACGCCGGGACCGTGGATGCGCATGAAGACCTCGTCACGTGCCGGGTTCGGGTAGACTTCGAACCCCGCAGGACCTTCCTGTTCCCCGATCCCGTTCAGCACCTCACAAACATCTCCGATGCCGTTACCGTCCAGATCTTCCTGGCCAGGGTTCGGTACCCATGAGCAGTTGTCACAGGCATCACCGATGCCGTCCTGATCAAAATCGCCCTGGTCCGGATCATACGCCGTGGGGCAGCTGTCCATGCAGTCGAGAAGACCATCACCATCTGTGTCCGGGTCGGGCTGTACGCCTGTGTTCCCGCCAGCGCAAGTGCCACATAGGTCTACGAAAGCGCTGCCGCCAGGATCACCGGCACAATCGATCTCAAGTCCACTGCAAGTGCAGTCGACAGTCCATTGATCGCCACCTGTGTTCACATCGCCATCATCGCAGGGCATTCCGGGCAGTGCGGTTCCGTTCGGGGTTCCCTGGCAGTCCATCGCGGCTAGGAAGCCGACGCAGTTACAATCACCATCCCAGGTGTCACCAAATGTGATCGCATTGCCATCGTCGCAGGCGGTGCCCGGCAGTGCAGTACCGTTGGAAACTCCGAGACAGTCGAAGTTCACCGGTGTGCCTGCGCACTGGCAGTTAGCATCCCACTGGTCGTTCGTGGTGTTCGCGTCGTTGTCGTTGCAGGCCGTGCCCGGCAGTGCCGATCCACCAGCCACACCTAGGCAGTCGATCAGTTGGCCAGCGCAGGTGCAATTCGCCTGGTACACGTCGTTGCCAGTGATAGCGTTGCCATCGTCGCACGCGGTGCCCGGCAGTGCAGTACCGTTGGGAAATCCGAGACAGTCGAAGTTCACCGGCGTGCCTGCGCATTGGCAGTTGGCGTCCCACTGGTCGTTCGTGGTGTTCGCGTTGTTGTCATCGCAGGCCGTGCCCGGTAGAGCCGTTCCACCGGCAACACCCAAGCAGTCGATCAACTGACCAGCGCAGGTGCAGTTGGCCTGGTACACATCGTTCCCGGTATTCGCGTTACCGTCGTCGCAGGCGGTGCCCGGCAGCGCGGTGCCGTTCGGAACTCCCAGGCAATCGAAGTTCACCGGCGTGCCTGCGCATTGGCAGCTCGCATCCCACTGGTCGTTCGTGGTGTTCGCGTTGTTGTCATCGCAGGCCGTGCCCGGTAGAGCCGTTCCGCCGGCAACACCCAAGCAGTCGATCAATTGACCAGCGCAGGTGCAGTTGGCCTGGTACACGTCGTTGCCAGTGGTGGAAAGACCGTCGTCGCAAGCAGTGCCCGGCAGTGCGGTACCGTTCGGAACTCCCAGGCAGTCGAAGTTCACCGGCGTGCCTGCGCATTGGCAGTTGGCGTCCCACTGGTCGTTCGTGGTGTTCGCGTTGTTGTCATCGCAGGCCGTGCCCGGTAGAGCCGTTCCGCCGGCAACACCCAAGCAGTCGATCAACTGACCAGCGCAGGTGCAGTTGGCCTGGTACACATCGTTCCCGGTATTCGCGTTACCGTCGTCGCAGGCGGTGCCCGGCAGCGCGGTGCCGTTCGGAACTCCCAGGCAGTCGAAGTTCACCGGCGTGCCTGCGCATTGGCAGTTGGCGTCCCACTGGTCGTTCGTGGTGTTCGCGTTGTTGTCATCGCAGGCCGTGCCCGGTAGAGCCGTTCCACCGGCAACACCCAAGCAGTCGATCAACTGACCAGCGCAGGTGCAGTTGGCCTGGTACACATCGTTCCCGGTATTCGCGTTACCGTCGTCGCAGGCGGTGCCCGGCAGCGCGGTGCCGTTCGGAACTCCCAGGCAATCGAAGTTCACCGGCGTGCCTGCGCATTGGCAGCTCGCATCCCACTGGTCGTTCGTGGTGTTCGCATTGTTGTCGTTGCAGGCCGTGCCCGGCAGCGCCGATCCACCAACCGCACCAAGGCAGTCGATCAATTGACCAGCGCAGGTGCAGTTGGCCTGGTACACGTCGTTGCCAGTGGTGGAAAGACCGTCGTCGCAAGCCGTGCCCGGCAGTGCGGTACCGTTCGGAACTCCCAGGCAGTCGAAGTTCACCGGCGTGCCTGCGCACTGGCAGTTGGCATCCCACTGGTCGTTCGTGGTGTTCGCGTTGTTGTCGTTGCAGGCCGTTCCCGGTAGAGCCGTTCCACCGGCAACACCCAAGCAGTCGATCAACTGACCAGCGCAGGTGCAGTTGGCCTGGTACACATCGTTGCCCGTGTTAGCGTTGCCATCGTCGCACGCGGTGCCCGGCAGTGCAGTACCGTTGGGAACTCCGAGACAGTCGAAGTTCACCGGTGTGCCTGCGCACTGGCAGTTAGCATCCCACTGGTCGTTCGTGGTGTTCGCGTTGCTGTCGTTGCAGGCCGTCCCCGGCAGCGCCGATCCACCAACCGCACCAAGGCAGTCGATCAGTTGGCCAGCGCAAGTGCAGTTCGCTTGGTACACGTCGTTGCCCGTGGTGGCAAGACCGTCGTCGCAGGCCGTGCCCGGCAGTGCCGATCCACCGGCCACCCCCAGGCAGTCGATCACTTGACCAGCGCAGGTGCAGTTCGCTTGGTACACGTCGTTACCCGTGGTGGCATCGCCATCGTCACAGGCAGTACCGGGAAGCGCGGGGCCGTTCGGCACTCCGAGACAGTCGAAGTTCACCGGCGTGCCTGCGCACTGACAGCTAACATCCCACTGGTCGTTCGTGGTGTTCGCGTTGTTGTCATCGCAGGCCGTGCCCGGCAGTGCCGATCCGCCTGCCACCCCAAGGCAGTCGATCACTTGACCCCCGCCCGCGCGCCCCCCCCCCCCGGCCCCCCCCCCCCCCCGCGCCCCCGCCCCCGGCGGGGCCGGGCCGCGGGGCCCGCCCCCCCCCCCCCCCCCCCCCCGCCCCCCCCCCCCCCCCCCCCCCCCCCCCCCCCCCCCCCCCCCGCCCCCCCGGGGTCCCCGCCTTCCCCCCCCCGGCCCCCCCCCCCCCGCCCCCCCCCCCCCCCCCCCCCGGCCGCCCCCCCCCCCCCCGGCCCGCCCGCGGGCCGCCCGGCCCCCCGCCCCGCCCCCGGCCCCGGCCCCCCCCCCCCCCCCCCCCGCGGGGGGCCGCGGGCCCCGGGGGGGCGGGGGGGCCGCGGCCCCGCCGGCCCCCCGGCCGGCCCCCCCCGCCCGCCGCCCCCCCCCCGGTCGCGGGTGGTTTTCGCGTTGTGGGCCCCCCCGGCCGGCCCCGCCCGCCCCGCCCCCCCGGCCGCCCCGCTCGACCACCGCGCAGGTGCAGTTCGCTTGGTACACGTCGTTACCCGTGGTGGCATCGCCATCGTCGCAAGCAGTGCCCGGCAGCGCGGTGCCGTTCGGCACTCCCAGGCAGTCGAAGTTCACCGGTGTGCCTGCGCACTGGCAGTTGGCATCCCACTGGTCGTTCGTGGTGTTCGCGTTGTTGTCATCGCAGGCCGTGCCCGGCAGTGCCGATCCGCCTGCCACCCCAAGGCAGTCGATCACTTGACCAGCGCAGGTGCAGTTCGCTTGGTACACGTCGTTGCCCGTGGCGGCATCGCCATCGTCGCAAGCAGTGCCCGGCAGCGCGGTGCCGTTCGGCACTCCCAGGCAGTCGAAGTTCACCGGCGTGCCTGCGCATTGGCAGTTGGCGTCCCACTGGTCGTTCGTGGTGTTCGCGTTGTTGTCATCGCAGGCCGTGCCCGGTAGAGCCGTTCCGCCGGCAACACCCAAGCAGTCGATCAACTGACCGGCGCAGGTGCAATTCGCTTGGTACACATCATTACCCGTGGTGGCAAGACCGTCGTCGCATGGTGTGCCCGGCAGCGCGGTGCCGTTCGGAACTCCCAGGCAGTCGAGCGTTGCTAATGTGCCCGCACAAATGCAACCCGCGGTGATAACATCGTTGGTTGTGTTCGCATTGCCGTCATTGCAGATGGTGCCGGGTTCGCTATTCCCACATCCGCAGGCACCGGGCGTGGTTTTCTGCATATCCAATGGGCATCCGTCATTCGCATTGGCTACAAAGCCGGGCGGTTGGGCACATGCCTGCATGGAGTTCCCTCCGTCACCTGCTCCATCACCATCAACATCGGCGTACCACTGGATCGTAGCCGTGACCATCACACTCGCCGTTGTTTGGAACTGGGCACATCCGCCTGCTGCCGCGATCGTGTAGGTCACCGTATAGGTACCCGCAGTGCTCGAACCTGGAGTGATCGTTCCCGTGCTGCCGCTTATCGACAACCCCGCTGGGCTCGACGTGTAGCTACCGCCCGCAGTACCGATGCGTGTTACGCTCACCGCGCCACCGCTCGTGCAGAACGGTGATCCGGCGTAGCTGATCGTCGCGGAAGGACCAGCGGTGATCGTCACGCTCGCCGTTGTTTGGAACTGGGCACATCCGCCTGCTGCCGCGATCGTGTAGGTCACCGTGTAGGTACCCACCGTACTGGAGCTTGGTGTGATCGTTCCCGTGCTGCCGCTTATCGACAACCCCGCTGGGCTCGACGTGTAGCTACCGCCCGCAGTACCGATGCGTGTTACGCTCACCGCGCCACCGCTCGTGCAGAACGGTGATCCGGCGTAGCTGATCGTCGCGGAAGGACCAGCGGTGATCGTCACGCTCGCCGTTGTTTGGAACTGGGCACATCCGCCTGCTGCCGCGATCGTGTAGGTCACCGTGTAGGTACCCACCGTACTGGAGCTTGGTGTGATCATTCCCGTGCTGCCGCTGATCGACAACCCCGCTGGGCTCGACGTGTAGCTACCGCCCGCAGTACCGGTGCGCGTTACGCTTACCGCGCCACCGCTCGTGCAGAACGGAGAGCCCGCATAGTTGATCGTAGCGGAAGGACCAGCGGTGATCGTCACGCTCGCCGTTGTTTGGAACTGGGCGCATCCGCCTGCTGCCGCGATCGTGTAGGTCACCGTGTAGGTGCCCGCGGTGCTCGAACCCGGAGTGATCGTTCCCGTGCTGCCGCTGATCGACAACCCCGCTGGGCTCGACGTGTAGCTACCGCCCGCAGTACCGGTGCGCGTTACGCTTACCGCGCCACCGCTCGTGCAGAACGGAGAGCCCGCATAGTTGATCGTAGCGGCAGGACCGGCGGTGATCGTTACGCTCGCTGCCGCTTGGAACTGGGCGCATCCGCCTGCCGCGGCGATCGTGTAGGTCACCGTGTAGGTACCCACCGTACTGGAGCTTGGTGTGATCATTCCCGTGCTGCCGCTGATCGACAACCCCGCTGGGCTCGACGTGTAGCTACCGCCCGCAGTTCCGGTGCGCGTTACGCTCACCGCGCCACCACTCGTGCAGAACGGTGATCCGGCATAGCTGATAGTCGCGGACGGGCCCGCCGAGATCGTCACGCTCGCCGTCGTTTGGAATTGGGCGCATCCTGCTCCAGTGATCGTGTATGTCACCGTGTAGGTGCCCACCGTGCTCGAACCAGGAGTGATGGTACCCGTACTGCCGCCGATCGACAATCCCGCAGGGCTCGATGTGTAACTACCGCCTGCGGTACCGGTGCGCGTGACGCTCACTGCGCCACTGCTCGTGCAGTAAGGTGAACCGGCGTAGCTGATCGTCGCCGATGGCGACGTAATGATCGTAACGGTCGCGGTGGTCTGGAACTGTGCACAGCCGCCCGTGGCCGGCACGGTATACGTAACAGTGTATGTGCCCGGTGTACTTGTGCTCGGTGTGACATTGCCATTGGAGACGATGCTCAGGCCCGCCGGTGAAGCGGAATACGTACCGCCTGAGGCTCCGGTGCGCGTCGGGCTCACATTGGAGGCGCTCGTGCAGAACGGCCCTCCGAAGTAGTTGATCGTGGCGGAGTTCGAAGGGGTCACGGTCACTGCCACGGTCTGCGATGCCGTACCACAGCTGTTCGTCACCGTGACCGTATAGTTACCCGCGGCAGCACTGGTCACCCCAGAGATCACCGGATTCTGCGAAGTGCTGCTGAAACCGTTCGGGCCGGACCACGCATAGGACAATGTCCCCGAGCCTGTCGCGGCGACCGTCAGCGCCAGGTTCTGTCCAGCGCATGCCGCGCCGCTTCCACCCGTGGAGGTGATCACTGGAGCGCCCGTGGCTCCCACACATACACATGCCGCGTTCCACGCATCGTTCATCGTGCATGGGTTGTTGTCGTTGCAAGGCACACCGGGTTGGGCAGGGCCAGCGGGCACGCCCATGCAATCCGTGGCGCCACCACCCACGGCGGTCGCGATCGCTCCGAGCGAAGGATTGTAGTAGCTGCCGCTGGCCGTGGTCTGTAGTTTCACAGCGCGCACCATATACTCCTTACCGGCGATGAAGGGCACCGAAGGGCTAAGGAAATTGGTGGCCGTGATCAGCGTGGGTACCACGCGGCTCACCGCTCCGGTCGCCGCGTCGAACTGGTACAGGTAGTAGCCCTGGACCGCGTCCGGGGAAGCGGTCCAACTGAAGCTCGCCAGGCCACCTGAGTTGTTGACGGTCAAATTCGACGGAGGAGCCACCATCATCATCCGCAAGCTCGGATCGCCCATCAGGGCGTTGTGGTTCTTGCCGATGCTACCCTGCCATCCTCCGTGGATGGGGCTGTACAGCGTGGTGGTGTTGTTATTGCTCATCAGTGAGCTGTACCCGATGTTGTCCCCCAGACCCATGTGGTGGAACTCCCAGTGCGGGATCGCCGCCCAACAATTCGCCAGGGCCTGCCCGCTACCGAGCACCGCACGCAGGAAGTTGTTCTTGTTGTCCCAGTCGCCATAGTAGCTCCCGAAGGACATGTTGAACACACCGTTGAAGTTGCTCGCCGCCAGGTTCTGGGTCGTGGCTACGTTGTTCGCACCGTTGTAGGTGAGGACGCCGTTCACGGTCTGCTGCAAGCCACCTCCGGAACTATAGGTCCAGAGATAGCTCTGGTTGTTCACCAGCGTGTAGAAGGAAGGGCCGTTCTGGTTCGGGAAGGTGATGTTCGCCGCACCTACGAGCGGCGCGATGGTGCGGATGCCCCCTGCGGCCATCGGGTAACCGGTATACTGGAAGTTGTCGAACACGATCCCGCGGACCTGCGGGCTGAACCCCTTGATCTTGAAACTGTGGGCCTTGTTCAGGTAGGCCCGGGTCAATTCCAATTCACTGAGGCTGAAGGCAGGCATGTCGTATAGGTCGACCCGGCCGATCTGCAACTCGGCGGTGGAAGGCAGATCGCTCTGATCGAACTTGCCGTCGCCGGGAACGTTGCGATTCTCCACGCGCTGTGCCGTAGCGTTGTTCACGGTATTGTCCGTCCAGTTGCCCGTAACATCGGCATAGTACGTATCCGAAGGCCAGGCACCCTGATGCTCCGTATGCCCGTCCGGGTTGATATTACCGCTGTATGGCACAGGCACATGGCCCAGCAGATACACGGCTTTGACGTTGGTCGGATCCGCGTTGTAGGCGTTCTGGACGATCGTGCGGATGCTGCTCACCGAAGCGGTGCGGCTCACGTCGGTACGTAACACCTTCCAACCTTCGGCCTTCAGGTCCAATTCCAGCGTGGCGAGCTCGGTGGTGAGCCCAGGTGCCAGGGTGTTATCCACCAGGAGCACGATCTTGCCCATGTAGTCGGTCGCCGGTACTTCCACCCCAGCGGCGATATACCCGGCACCCGATCCAGCGGAAGCGGTACGCGCCACCTTGTACTCGTAGTAGGTGCCGACGGTCACCGCATTGTCGACGTATTGGGTCGCGGAAGCGGAAGGTGTGGCATACGCCGATCCCCAGCTCGTGGCGGACTTGGACTTCCTGTAGATGGTAAGACCCGTGGTGTTCGCGAACGCTGGCCAGCTCAAGGTGATGCTGGGCGGAGCGGCCTGCACCGTGGCCTGAACCTGCACGGCACTGATCTGCGAAGCGGTCTGCGCGCCTACGCTATAGGCGAACAGAATGGTCGCCGTAGCGACGAAGAAGGACCTGGACATGGGCAGAGGGAACTGGTTGGAAGGATGGCCTGCCCTTGGGGAACCACGGTCGGCAAACCGTGACCAGGATCGATCGAATGCGTTGTAACGCTCGGTACCCCATGGACAATGGCCCTTTAATCGGTGCCTCGTGGTCCAGGGTTACGTGCCGGTACCTGAAGGAGTTCCTGCCACTTCGACCAACCCGTGCTGTTCACCGATAGGCCGAACCGAAAGACCTACATGCTGGACCCGAAGTGCGGGAGCGAACCGTTGTAGTTTCGCTGCGTTGAAAAGGACCGTTAAGCCCGCCACCATCCCTTCGACCTTGGCCTCCTCTCTTCCTGCTCCCGGGACGCTCCGTCCGGAAACCTTCGCGGCCCCCACCTTGACCAGAGCGGTCGACTTCGATCCGTTCACCGGCCCTTCGATCGAACGCACCGCCCCCACCACCGAGACCCAACGCGAGATCTGGACCGCCGCCCAGATGGGCCCCGAGGCCTCATGCGCTTACAACGAATCGGTTTCCCTGGAACTCCGCGGTGCGCTGGATCGGAACGCCCTGTTGAGTTCATTGGCCCAATTGTCCGAGCGACACGAGGCCATGCGCTCCGTGCTCAGCGCCAGCGGGACGCGCAATATCATTTTGACACAGGTCGAACTCCCTGTGAACGAGATCGACCTTGCCTCATTTCCTTCGAATGAGCAGGAGGCCCGGCTCCAGGAACTTGGCCATGCGGACATGTCCACGCCTTTCGACCTGAAGAACGGTCCGCTCTTCCGCTTCGCCTTGGTGCGTCTTGCCCCAACTCAGCACCTGCTACGGATCACCGGTCACCATTTGGTATGCGATGGATGGAGTTTGGGCATCCTGATGGCCGATCTCAGCGCGCTCTATTCCGCCATCTGCCAGGGCCGCCCCGCCGAACTTCCTCCTGCGTACCGCTATTCCGACCATGCCCTGGCGCAGATCGATCTGCTCAAGAGCGATGCCTATGCGGCGGTTGAACAGTACTGGTTGGCCCAGTTCAAGGGCGGCGCACCACGAGTTGACCTCCCCACTGACAGACCACGGCCCAGGGTGAAGACCTATTCGGGCGACCGGCTGGACGCATCGCTCGACCTTGCCATGGTCACTGCTCTGCGCCAAGTAGGCACCCGCGCGGGCAGCAGTTTGGTGACCACTTTGCTCACGGCGTTCGAATTGCTGCTGCACCGTCTTACGGGTGCTACTGATCTCGTGGTCGGCTTGCCTGCGGCCGGACAGAGCGACATGGGCACCAAGGAATTGGTCGGGCACTGCGTGAACCTGCTCGCGCTGCGCAGCCGGTTGGATCCGCAGCGGAGCTTCCTCGACCATTTGCGCGAGCGCCGGAGCGCTGTTCTCGATGCCTTCGATCATCAGCGCTACACTTTCGGGACCCTGCTGCGGAAATTGAACGTACCCCGCGAGGCGGGACGGATCCCCCTCGTACCGGTGGTGTTCAACATCGATATGAACATGGACGACGGTGTGGCCTTCGACGGCTTGACCCATCGCTTCATCAGCAATCCCCGCGCCTTCGAGAACTTCGAGCTTTTTCTGAACGCCACGGGGAACGATCGTCACCTGACCCTGGAGTGGAGCTACAACACGGATCTCTTCGATCGCGCCACGGTACAGGACTGGATGCGCCAGTTCGAAGGCTTGCTCCAACGCATTTGCGACTTCCCGGAACGCCCCATGGCCGAATTGCTCCGCGCGCCGGTCACCACCGCCCAGCAAGGTCTCCCGCCGCAGGAATGGTCCTGGAATACGTCGGACTATCCGCGTGATACGAGCATTGGAACGCTCTTCGACGAAATAGCCGCACAACATCCGAAACGCACGGCGCTCCGACTTGGCGATGAGCACCTCACCTATGCGGCGCTACAGGACCGGGTGCATACCCTCGCCGCTCAACTCCGGGAGGAAGGCATCGCTCCGGGAGAACCGGTCGGCCTCTGCGTAGAACGGAGCTTCGACATGGTGACGGCCATGTTGGCCATCCTGCGTTGTGGTGGAGCGTTCGTTCCCTTCGACCCGAGCTATCCAGCAGAGCGCCTGTCGTTCATGTTCGAGGATACGCAATGCCGCATCCTCCTCACCCAGCGCACCTTGAAGGACGCCCTCCCCATGCATAACGCACGGGTGATCTTCCTCGATGACGCCCGGCGGTCGGCTGGATCGCCTTCCGATCCGCAAGGCACCGCGACCTCCCCTGCCTACATCATGTATACGTCCGGTTCGACCGGAACCCCCAAGGGTGTTGTGGTGCCCCATCGCGCCGTGGTGCGATTGGTGCGCGAACAGAACTTTCTGCCCTTTGGTCCGGACCAGGTCTTCCTGCAGTTGTCCAATATCTCCTTCGATGCCTCCACGCTGGAGATCTGGGGCGCGTTATTGAACGGGGCGACCCTTGTGCTGCAACCCCAACTCAAGCCAACGCTGCAGGAGATCGTGGATACCATCGATCGGAACCGGGTCAGCGTGGTGTGGTTCACCGCCGGACTGTTCAACTTGATCGTGGACCAACATCTGGATCGTCTGAAAGGGGTGCGGCATATCCTTGCTGGCGGCGATGTGCTGAGCGTACCACATGTCCGCAAAGCGCTCAAGGAATTGGGACCAGGCGTGCTTATCAATGGGTATGGACCGACCGAGAACACCACCTTCACCTGCTGCCACTCCATTGATGAGGACGCGCGGATCCGCTCAGGCGTGCCGATCGGCAAACCCTTGATGCATACGTCGGTCTTCGTATTGGACGAGAAGCTCCAGCCCGTCGCTATCGGCGAGCCGGGTGAGCTGTTCACCGGTGGCGACGGGCTCGCGCTGGGCTACTGGCGCAGACCGGAGTTGACGAGCGAGCGCTTCGTTCCCGATCCGCGGACCCCAGGCGCCATGCTCTACAGAACAGGCGACCTGGTGCGCTGGGCACAGGATGGCTGTATCGAATTCATCGGTCGTGCGGATGGACAGGTGAAAGTGCGTGGCTTCCGCATCGAACCCGGAGAGATCGAAGCATTACTGAGCACGCACCCGCAAGTGAAGGATCGCATCGTAGTGGCGAGGGACGACCGTGGCGGAGAAAAGCAGCTCGTGGCCTACGTGGTGCCTTCCGGAGAACTGGACGCGGCCGCAGCGGATGGTCTGATCCTGGAACTGCGTGAGCTCCTGCGATCACGACTGCCGGAACACATGGTGCCATCGGCCTTTGCGCTCCTGCCCCAGCTTCCGCTCACCGCGAACGGCAAGATCGATCGCGACGCGCTGCCCGCACCCCAGATGCGCACGCAGCATATCGCGGCCCAATACACTCCCCCGCGCACTGACGTGGAGGAGATGCTCTGTTCCGTATGGGCCAGGGTGCTCGCGGTGGAGCGCGTTGGCATACACGATAACTTCTTCGACCTGGGGGGACATTCCTTGCTCGGCATCCAACTTCTCGCGGAGATCGAGGAGCGCTCAGGACATCAGAGCATTTCGCTGAAGGACCTTGTGAGCGCGCCCACGGTAGCGGGACTTGCCTCGCTGATCGACCACCAGGATACTCCGCAGGGCGAGTGGACCAACCTGACCGTAATACAGGGACGCGGCCGCCGGATGCCGTTCTTCTGTGTGCATGGCGATGAGGTGAACCACTTCCTCCCCCGCTACTTGGGGAACGATCAACCGTACTACGGCTTCGCCCACCAGGGGGAAGATGGCCGCCCCATCCGGTATACCAGTGTGGAGGATATCGCGGCGCACTTCATCAAGGAGATGCGCTCCGTGCGGCCCAAGGGGCCCTATCTGCTGGGCGGCTATTCCTTCGGAGGTATCGTAGCGTTCGAGATGGCTACACAGCTTGCTGCTGCTGGAGATGCCGTACCCCTCCTGCTCTTGTTCGATACC
The DNA here is from genome assembly GCA_016703105.1 of Flavobacteriales bacterium. Classification (GTDB taxonomy): domain Bacteria; phylum Bacteroidota; class Bacteroidia; order Flavobacteriales_F; family PHOS-HE28; genus PHOS-HE28. Next base: position 53,648 of record JADJCS010000017.1, on the reverse strand, counting down.
TATGCGCCCTTCACGCACGGCGCCGCAATGGCGGAAGACCAGGCGACGTTGCGCCCCCTGAAGGAGCTCGTACTTCGCTCGGCGGTTCAAGTGCTGCACGCGTTGGGCCGTCCGTTGCCCGCCAAACTGCGGCACTTCCACATCATCGATACTTATGACCGGGCGACGATGGCCTACAAGCCCAAGCCCTACAGCGGCCCCATAACGGTGCTCCGGGCCGAGCATGCCTGGGGACCGGAGGACAAAGGATGGGGGGCGCTCGCACACGGGCCGCTTATCGTGCGCAACATCCCTGGTGATCACTTCAGCATGGTGAAAGAACCCGCTGTGAACACGCTGGTGGAGATCGCTGCCGAACGTCTGGACAAGGCCATGGCCGTGCAAGCCGTAGAGGCCGTGTGATCGCCGACCGCGGATCTTCTACCATTTCGCAGCACCGAGACATCCGATCCGCTTGCTACCCGAAAAGTCGGGGCGAGAACGCTTTTTCCGCATGCCTTCTCCGGGGAGGTCGTCCCGTAGGCACTGCTACGCAACGACCTCCTCGGATCGCCTTGCGAAAAAATACCGGCGCATTTTTGGCCGCCTCTGTACTGAGAAACGGTATTACTGACGAACGAGCCGGGCCCGAGCGAGATCGTCGCCTGAACGATCCCGAACCACCAGAAGGTAGGTACCCACGGAGAGCGCACCGATATCGAACCTGCGGGCGAACGGGATCTCCATCACCCGGGCTCCCAGCATGTCATAGAACTCGAGGGTGGCCGCTGCGGGGTCGTTCCAGATAAGTTGCACCGGCCCCATCGTGGGGTTGGGATGCACGATCAGCCAGGGCAGCCCGCCACCGTTCTCGGCGATGCCGATGACTTCGCACGCATCCCCGACACCATCATCATCGCTATCGCTCTGGTCCGGATTGAAGGCCCACGGACAATTATCGCACTGGTCGCCATGATCATCTCCGTCCAGATCCATCTGGTCCGGGTTCTGAATTCCAAGGCAATTGTCCTGGCAATCGATCACACCATCGAGATCAACATCCACATCGGGTTCCAGGCCTGTGGTCCCTCCTGCACATACGCCACAGCTATCAACGAAAGCCGTTCCACCGGGCACCCCGGCGCAATCCATCACAATGCCGATGCATTCGCATGTGGAGGTCCATACTTCCTGCACCGTGTTCGGGTCCTGGTCATCACATGCCGCTCCCGGCAATGCCGTTCCGCCTGGCGTGCCAGCGCAATCGTATGCCTCGCCGAAGCAGCCACAGTTACTGTTCCATAGGTCGTTCCCGGTGTTAGGGTCGCCATCATCGCACGCCGTACCCGGCCATCCAGTGCCGCCCGGGACGCCTGCGCAGTCGATCGGCTCGCCCACGCAAACGCAGGCCACGGTCCAGCGATCATCTCCGGTGGTGGCATCCGCATCGTCGCACGGGGAACCTGGCAACGCATCGCCGCCGGGTTCACCGAGACAGTCGATCAAGAGCCCGGCACAGGTGCAGTTCGTTCCCCACGCATCATCACCTGTAGCCGGATCGCCATCGTTGCAAGGCGACCCGGTGACGGCCGAGCCACCTGGTACGCCCAGACAGTCGAGCGGAAGTCCGGCGCAAACGCAATCCGCGGACCATGTATCGTCGCCCGTGGTGGCATCGCCATCATCACAGCCAAGGCCCGGGAGAGCGGTACCACCTGGTTCACCTACGCAATCAAAGAGGAGGCCCTGGCAGATGCAGTTCTCGGTCCAGGTATCCGCACCTGTGCTGGCATCGCCATCATCGCATGGCGTGCTTGGCAATGCGGAACCGCCTGCCACGCCAAGGCAATCGATCAATTGCCCAGCGCATATACAATTGGAACTCCAGCTATCGCTCCCAGTGGTCGGATCACCGTCGTCGCACGGCGCACCTGGAAGGGCCGAACCGCCTGGCACACCGAGGCAATCAATGAGCAGCCCCACGCAAACGCAATCGGACGACCAGGTATCGTTGCCGGTTGTGGCATCCCCATCGTCGCAAGACAGACCCGGGAGCGCAGCACCGCCGGGTTCACCCGCACAATCCAAGAGGAGACCCTGGCAGATGCAGTTCTCGGTCCACACGTCCGCAATGGTGCCTGCATCATCATCATCACAGGAAGCGCCGGGCAATGCTGAGCCACCCGCCACTCCGAGACAATCGATCGCTTGACCGATACAGGTGCAGTTCGAGGTCCATTGATCGTTCCCAGTGGAACCATCGCCATCATTACAGGGAGCGCCTGGTAGGGCGTTCCCTCCAGCGACACCCATGCAGTCGATCTGTTCGCCCGCACAAATGCAATCGACTCCCCAAGTGTCCTCCCCCGTGCTAGGATCACCGTCATCGCAAGGGAATCCGGGGCTCGCGGCTCCACCAGGAACGCCAAGGCAATCCAGCGGAACCCCGATGCACTCGCAATCGCTCGTCCAGACATCCCCAATGGTGTTCACATCCCCATCGTCGCAGGCAACGCCCGGCACGGTGCCTCCACCCGGCAGGCCCATGCAGTCGATCAATTGACCCGCGCAAGTGCAGTTCGCATCATAGAGATCGTTCCCGGTGCTCGCATCCCCATCGTCGCACGCTGCACCAGGCAACACGCTGCCGCCTGGAACACCAATGCAATCGACCAGTTGACCAACGCAGGTGCAGTTCGCTTGGTAGATATCGTTGCCCGTGTTCGGGTCACCGTCATTGCAGGCGGTTCCCGGAAGTGCGGTACCGTTGGGAACACCCAGGCAGTCGAAGTTCACCGGCGTGCCCGCGCACTGGCAGTTGGCATCCCACTGATCGTTCGTCGTATTGGCATTGTTGTCATTGCAGGCCGTGCCCGGAATTGCCGACCCACCAATGACACCCAGGCAGTCGATCAATTGACCCGCACAGGCGCAATTCGTTTGATACACGTCATTGCCAGTGCTCGCGTTGCCGTCATCGCAGGCCGTGCCGGGAAGCGCAGTACCGTTCGGAACACCGAGGCAGTCGAAATTCACCGGCGTGCCTGAGCAAATGCAATCGGTTCCGAACATGTCATTAATGGTCAACGCGTTCCCGTCATTGCACGCCGTACCCGGAAGAGCACTTCCGCCGGGAACGCCCAGACAATCGACCGGTTGACCAACGCACACGCAACTGGCGTCCCAGGTGTCATTGCCCGTGGAGGCATTGCCATCATCGCATGGCGAGGCGATGATCGCGCTCCCGCCTGGAACACCCAGGCAGTCGATCGTTTGGCCGATGCAGACACAGTTCGCAGCCCACAGATCGTTGCCCGTGCTGGCGTTACCGTCATCGCAGAAAGTGCCAGGCAGTGCTGGGCCGTTCGGCACACCCTGGCAGTCCAGAACAGGTGTGGAGGGCTCGTCGTAGGCAATGCACAAGCGTGCGGCCTTCGTGGGATCGTCGTTCCAACTCCAAGCGCTCCGGCCACCCGAGCCTTCCATCAGGAAGAGCATTGCTTGATCGGAGGTCCATCCGGGACGTGACACGATCTCCTGCACTACTGCGGCCAGGTTCGGGGTGCGTTGGGCCAGCGAGGACTCATCTACCAGGTTCCAAGCGGCCGGAGCCCAGTTCACCTGGGCGGAAGTGGTGGAACGGCCGCTCAGCTCATTCAGCGTCCAGCCGATCGGGGAAGCGTTGTCCGCATTCTCTCCACGGATCACTAGCTGGCAGGGGTCCTCGTTGACCGTGGTGCGCGCCGTGAACTGCACATAGGCGGAGATGATCTGCGCGTTCTGCGGAACCGCCACGGCATCGAACCGCAGCCCGAGCACTTGGTTGCCACGCCAGTGGGTGGGTTCGCTGTCATACACCAGATCCACTGCGCCAGCGTCGTGGTACATGTTGCCGTTCGTGGCTTCCTCCGCGTCCGGATCCGACGAGGGCCCGGCGGAATAGCACACCAGCACATCGAAGCACGCATTGTTGCCGCCGCATACCCCGCAATCATCCACCACGGCCCCGCCGCCTGGAACGCCATTGCAATCGATGGACAGCCCTGCACAAACACAGCTGGATGACCATGTGTCGTTGCCCGTGCTCACGTTCCCATCATTGCAAGGCGTACCCGGGATCGCAGGACCGTTGGGTACCCCGAGACAATCCAGGTTCTGCTGTGTACCGGCGCACTGGCAGTTGCTGCCGATCACATCGTTCGTGGTGTTCGAGTTGCCATCATTGCAAGCCGTGCCCGGCTCAGGGTTGCCACAACCGCAGTTGCCCGGTGCGGTCTTGTTCGCGTCGTTCGGGCAACCGTCGTTCGCGTTGCACGTGCCATCGCCGTCGCTGTCCTGGAAGGTGCCCGCGCATTGGCAGCTCGCGTTCAGCACATCGTTGATCGTGCAAGCATTGTTGTCGTTGCAACTAGAACCGACTTGGCCTGGTGTGTTCGGGCAGTTGTCGGTGGCGTTGCATACACCGTCCCCATCGTTGTCCGGCACGGCACTGAACACGCAGAAGCCATTGCTGCACTGGTCCGTGGTGCATGGGTTGTTGTCATTGCAGACCAGCGGCGTGCCTACGCACTGGCAACTCGCGGTCCATGTGTCTCCCGTGGTGCAGGCGTTTCCGTCGCTGCATGAGGTCCCCGGCAGAGCTGTTCCACCCGGCACACCGGCACAATCCGTGGGCGCTTGTCCGATACACTGACAGGCGGCGGTCCAGGTATCCCCCGTGGTGTTCGCGTTGCCATCGTTGCATGGCGTGCCGGGCAGTGCCGTACCGCCTATTGCACCGAGGCAATCCGCTGCCTGCCCGTTGATGGACAGGTTGCCCGTAATGCCGAGGCTCAAATTGTAGTACGATCCACTATAAGCGGATTCCAACTTCATGGCCCGCACCATGTACCGCACATTGCCGCTCAGCCCGGTGATGTTGTCGGAATAGTTGGTGGCCGTGATCAATGAAGCGTTGCGCCGCACCCAGCTCTGTGTGCCGGTGTTGAAGCGGTATACATGGTACCCCACGACCTGGTCCGGCGAAGCGTTCCAGGTGATGGTGGACGTTGTGCTGTTCGCGGTAGCACAGGCCACGTTGGACACCGGTGCCACAATGTGCATGTGCAGGGTGGGGTCGCCCATCAGGGCCATATGCACCCGCGAGGTCTGGCCGTTGGTGGGCTCGTAATGCGTGCTGTTGTTCTCCGAGACCACCGTGCTGTAGCCTATGGTCTCACCGAGGCCCATGTGATGGAAGAACCAAGTGGGATAACCCGCCCACGCGCAGGTCAACGCCTGACCAGAGGCCAGGGGAGCACGAAGGAAATTGTCCTGCGTATCGAAGTCACCGAAATAGCTGCCGAAGAGCAGGGTGAACACCGTTTTTATCGACGTGCTCGCAAAGTTCGCCGTAGTGCCTACCCCATTGGCGTTGTCCCAGTATCCGCCACCACAACCATAGCTCCACAGTCGGCTCTGGGTGGCCATGGTCCCGAAGTAATCTTGCGACGCGACATTGCTCGGTCCAACCAGGGGACCGAAGTTGCGCCAACCGCTCTGCGCGAAGGCTTCCGAGAACCCGGTGAAGTTGTCGTCCACGAGGCCCTTCGTATCCGCGGTCATGGCCTTTGCCTTCCAATTGTGCAGCTTCGTGAGGTAATTGCTCAGTAGCGTGGTCTCGTTCTGGCTGAACGCGGGCATGTCAAAAAAATCGACGCGTCCAACGCCCAATTCCATCGCGGTGGGGATGGTGGTCTGGTCGAACTTTCCATCACCCGGAACATTGTGGTTCAAGGTCCAAGCTGCGGACTGACTGTTCACCGAATTGTCCGTCCAAGTGCCGTTCATCTCACCGTAGTAGGTGTCGGCGCTCCATGCCCCGTAGTGGTTCCCATGGCCGTCCGGCGCCAAGTTCCCGGCTCTTGGTACGGGGACATGCCCAAGGACCAGCACCGCCTTCACGTTCGTTGGATCGGCGTTGTAGTCCGCCACAACGAGGCTCCGGACACTTGTCACCGCAGCGCTTCGGCTCACATCGTGACGCACCACCTTCCAGCCCTCTCCCTCCAGATCGTTCTGCAATTGCGTGAGTTGCACCGCGAGCGATGTGGTGAAGGTGTTATCCACCAACAGGACCACCTTGCCCCGGAACTCGACGGCTTCGATCTGGATCCCGGCGTTGATATAGCCATAACCGCTGCCCAGGTTCGAAGTGGTTCGAACCACCTTGTACTCGTACGAGGTGTTCGCCTGCACACTGTTGTCCGTGTATTGGGTGGCAGTGGACCCTGCGGTCCCGATCGCTGACCCCCATGAAGTGCCGCCCTTGAGCTTGCGGTAGACCGTGAAACCCGTCGTATTGGAATGGGTCGTCCAGTTCAAGGTGATGCTGGGTGGGCTGGCCACCACGGTCGCCCACATCTGCACCGACTTGTCATGAGCATAGGTCTGGGCTTCGGCAGTAGCCGTTGCACCAACGATTAGAACGAGGCCCAAAAAAAAGCCGATCGTCTTCCGGAACACTTGAAGGAGAGATACTTTAGGGGACAACGAGCCCGTGAGCACAGGGGCGTGAACGGAGATCGAAGCCAAGGCGAAGGTCTGTTTGCCGGCCCAAAGGGCGGAAAAAGGCGCCCGAAGATCGGCGGATCGGCCCTATCAACAAGCAACAGTCTGTTAACAAATCGATGGGTTATCGGCTCTGGGCGATGAAGCTGGAACTTTGCACCCCTGAAGCTACCGATCCGTTCTATGGACACTTTGGTTGTGACCTTCGTGGTTGTCCCTGAGGTTCAAGGACAACCCCCGATCCGACCCGAGCGTATACGCCACCTTTCTGAACCCTCTCCGGAAGACCGAACATCATGAGCATTTCCGCTGCCCGATCGAACCATATGAACGTCCTGGATCTTTTCCTCCGAACCCACCTCGATCGTCCCGACCATGTCGCCCTCATCGGCACGAACGGTGAGTGGACCTATTCCCAGCTCGCTGAACGCTCGGCTCGACTGGCCCAGGTGCTCGTTGACAGCGGGGTGGGGCCCGATCGCACCGTTGGCCTGTGTCTTGAACGTTCGCCAGAGCTGGTCCTATGTGTACTTGGTATCCTGCACGCCGGCGGCGCCTACTCCCCTATCGACCCCGCCTACCCCGCCGATCGCATTGACCTGATGTTGGAGGACGCCCAACCGCCGGTAGTGATCACCGATCGTGCGCACCAGCACCTTTTCAAAGGGACCAAGGCGAAGGTCTTGTTGATCGAGGACATCGATCTGGAGAATGGTCCTCTCTTCGAGGGTGAATATCCGGCCAAGCCCGACAACCTGGCCTACGTCCTCTTCACCAGCGGGAGCACCGGCCGACCGAAAGGCGTGGCCATGCACCATGCCCCGCTGCTGAACTTGATCCAATGGCAACTGCGCACATCGGTGTTGAAAGAGGGCGATCGCACGTTGCAGTTCGCACCGATCAGCTTCGACGTGAGCTTCCAGGAGCTCTTCACCACATTCGCGCAGGGCGGCACGTTGGTGCTGATCACCGACGAGGATCGACTGAACAGCACACAACTGCTGCGCAAGATCATCGCGCAGAAGATCAACCGGATCATCGTGCCTTTCGTGGCATTGCAATACCTGGCGGAAGCCGTGGAACGCACGGGTGAGGTACCATCTTCATTAAAGGAGGTCTTCACGAGCGGCGAGCAATTGAAGATCACGCCCGCCATCGCGAACCTGTTCAAGCAATTGCCCGGCTGCCGCTTCTGCAACCAGTACGGACCGACCGAAGGTCACGTGGTGAGCGAACTTGAACTCAAAGGAGATCCTTCAAGCTGGCCTGCATTGCCCAACATCGGCAAGGCCATCGACAACGTGAAGTTGCTTGTGCTCGATGAGCAGATGAAGCCGGTGAAGAAGGGCGAAGAAGGCGAGCTCTACCTCGGTGGTGCGTGCGTTGCCACAGGATATATCGGTCGCGATGATCTGACAGCCGAACGCTTTCTTACGGATCCGTTCGAAGCTGGCGGTCGATTGTACAAGACCGGTGACCGCGCGGCTGAATTGCCGAACGGCGAGATCGACTACAAAGGCCGCATCGATGGCCAGGTGAAAGTGCGCGGTTATCGCATCGAACTCGGTGAAGTCGAGGTCGCGCTTGAGAAGCATGCTTCCATTGAACAAGCCGTCGCGAACGTGCGTGAGGATCGTCCCGGCCTGAAACGTCTCATCGGCTACTACGTCGCCAAGAACGAAGTGAGCGTGAACGATCTGCGCAAGCACCTCGCTTCACTCCTCCCCGATTACATGGTGCCTTCCGCATTCGTGGCGGTGAAGGAATTGCCACGCACACCCAGCGGCAAGATCGATCGCAAAGCACTGCCTGCACCAGATGTGAAGCGTCCTGAACTGGACGTTGCCTTCGCAGCGCCACAGACGGGTGTACAGAAAACGCTCGCGAACGTGTGGGCCGATCTGCTCGGCATCGACCGCGTGGGCATCGACGACAACTTCTTCGACCTTGGCGGCAACTCGCTGCTCAGCATCCAGGCGGTAGCACAACTCGAAGGTCATGGCTTGAAGCTGCCGATCGTGAAGCTCTATCAGCATCCGACGATCAAGGCTTGCGCGGCATTCCTTGAAGGTGATGCGAGTGCGATCGCTCCCTCCGAAATGGCCAAGGCGCGCAAGGCTGCGGCTGGTGGTTCCAAGAAGGGTGACATCGCCATCATCGGCATGAGCGGCCGCTTCCCCGGCGCTGCCAGCGTGGAAGAGCTTTGGAAGAACCTGCTCGCCAAGAAGAACAGCATCAGCAGGTGGACCGCTGACGAGATCGACCCAAGCGTTCCCGCTGAATTGCGCAACGATAGCGACTACGTGAAGGCACGCGGAGTGATCACCGATGCGGACAAGTTCGACGCGGGCTTCTTCGGCGTGAACCCGCGTGTGGCCGCGTTGATGGATCCGCAGCAACGCGTCTTCCTGGAGACTGCGTGGGGCGCATTGGAAGATGCTGCCTACGATCCGGCACAGTTCGCAGGCCTCATCGGTGTGTATGCCGGTATGGGCAACAACACCTACTTCACACGCAACGTTATCGGCCACCCCGAGCTGATCGAGCAGGTCGGTGACTTCGCGGTGATGACCGCCAACGAGAAGGACTACATCGCGACACGTCTCGCGTTCGAGTTCGATCTGCGCGGTCCGGCGTTGAGCATCCATACGGCATGCAGCACATCGCTCGTCGCGATCGCCCAAGCGTTCAAGGCGCTGCACGATGGTGAGTGCGACATGGCTCTAGCCGGTGGCATTGCGATCACGGCGCCGATCAATAGCGGTATTGTGTACAACGAAGGTGGCATGTACAGCCCCGACGGCAGCACCCGCACCTTCGATGCACAGGGCAAAGGCACGAGCTTCAGTGACGGTGTTGGTATCATCGTCCTCAAGCGTCTCGATGACGCCATTCGCGACAACGACCACATCTACGCCACGATCAAAGGCGCGGCCCTCAACAACGACGGCAGCGACAAGGCCAGCTTCACCGCACCCAGTGTGCGCGGCCAGGCCGAAGTGATCGCCATGGCACAGGCCGATGCCGGTGTGAGCCCAAGCGAGATCAGCTATGTGGAAACGCACGGCACCGCCACACCGCTCGGCGACCCGATCGAGGTGGAAGCTCTGACACTGGCGTTCGGTGGAAAGACCAACGGACACCATTGCGTCATCGGCTCCATCAAAAGCAACATCGGTCACCTGACACCGGCAGCAGGTGCAGCAGGTGTGATCAAGACCGCGTGGGCACTGAAGGAGGAGGTGATCCCTTCCAACGTAGGTTTCGAGACCCCGAACCCGGCCATCGACTTTGCGAACAGCCCGTTCCGCGTGGCGAGCGAGCACATTCCCTGGCCCCGCACTGACAAGCCGCGCATCGCGGGTGTCAGCAGCTTCGGCGTAGGCGGAACGAATGCGCACGTGATCCTCGCTGAGCCTCCCGTGATGGCCCCTTCGAGCGGATCACGCAGCAAACAAATGTTCCTGCTCAGCGCCAAGAGCAAGACCTCCCTCGATGCCATGACGGAGAATCTCCGCGCGTGGCTCGAAGCACACCCGAAAGCGTCGCTCGCTGATGCGGCCTTCACCTTACAGGTTGGTCGTCGTCACTTCAAGCATCGTCGTCTGATCGTTGGCGGAAGTCACGGTGAAGTGATCGAGGCGATAGCGACCAAGGACACCAACGTGATCGGCACGCGCGAACTGCATGAAGCCGCGCCCGGCGTGGTCTTCATGTTCCCCGGTCAGGGGTCGCAGTATGTGAACATGGGCCGCGACCTGCATAACAGTGAGCCGGTCTTCGCGGAGAACTTCGATCAGTGCTGCGCGCTGTTCAGCAAGGAACTCGGCGTTGATCTCAAGGCCATCATCTTCCCGAAAGCCGGTGAAGAAGAGAAGGCTGCGGAACAACTGAAGCAGACCGTTTACACGCAGGCTTCCTTGTTCACCATGCACTACAGCCTTGCTAAGCTGTGGATGCATTGGGGCATCACGCCGGATGCGATGATGGGACACAGCATCGGCGAGTTCGCAGCGGCTTGTCTTGCCGGTGTGTTCTCGCTGGAAGATGCCGTGAAGCTCGTCGCCAACCGTGGCCGCATGATGCAGGAACTGCCCGGTGGCAGCATGCTCAGTGTTCGCGCAGCGGAAGAAGATGTGGCCAAGAAACTGCCCGCAGATTGCAGCATTGCGGCGAACAACGGTCCACAACTATGTGTGGCTAGTGGCCCGCACGAGGCGATCGCGAAGCTGCAAGCCGAACTGGAGAAGGATGGTATCACCTGCAAGTTGCTCGTGACCAGTCATGCCTTCCACAGCCCGATGATGGATGCCATCATCGCGCCTTACAAGAAGGTGGCGGAGGGTGTGAAGTTGAACGCGCCACGCATCCCGATCATCAGCACGGTCACAGCCGAATGGCTGAAGGACGAGGAGGCCATCTCTTCGAAATACTGGAGCGATCACCTGCGCGCGACCGTGCGTTTCGCGCAAGCCGTGAAATTCGCATGGAGCGATGCGGATCGTGTAATGCTGGAAGTCGGCCCACGCACGACCGCAACGACGCTTGCACGCCAGCAAAGCAGCGATCCGAAGAAGCAAGCAGCCGTTTCCTCGCTTGCCGATTCCGCAGGCAACCGCAATGAACTCACGCAATTGCTCAAGGCCGTTGGTGGCCTGTGGCAGAGCGGCGTACTGATCGACTGGAGCAAGTTCTACGAGCGCGAGCAACGTCATCGCATCTCGCTCCCGACCTATGCCTTCGAACGCATTCGTCACTGGGTGGATCCCGTATCCATGGTCGTGGCCGGTGGTCATGCGATCGCGAGCACGACGATCGAAGCACCTGTCCCGAACGGTGGTGATGCGAACCTCACACCGAAGGAGGCGCTCATCCAACAGATCAAGAACCTGTTGGAAGAAAGCTCCGGTCTTGAACTCGCTGAGGCAAGCGCCGAAGAGACCTTCCTGGAAATGGGTCTCGATTCGCTCTTCCTCACACAAGTAGCAACGTCGCTCTCGAAGAAATTCGGCGTCAAGATCTCGTTCCGTCAACTGAACGAGGAAGTCCCGAACCTGGACAAGCTCGCGGACTACTTGTTGGCCAAGGGCTACTCGGTTGGTGGTGCTCCCGCAACCACGAGTGCCGGACAACCAGCAGCGAACAACGCTCAGCCCGCTGTCAATGCGTTGGAGGATGCCCCCGAACTGAAAAAGGTCTTCGGTGCGCAGGCGCGCATCAGCAAGGAGAAGGTGGACGACATGACGCCGCAACAGCGTGCTTGGTTCGACGCCTTCGTGAAGCGCTACGTGGCGAAGACCGCCAAGAGCAAAGCCTTCACCCAAGAGAACCGCAAGCCGATGGCCGACCCGCGTGTGGTCACCGGCTTCAAGCCACAAACCAAGGAGCTTATCTACCAGGTGGTGGTGGACAAGAGCACCGGTTGTCATCTCTGGGACATCGACGGTAACGAGTACGTGGACATCCTCAGTGGTTTCGGTTCCTCGATGTTCGGCTACATGCCCGACTTCATCAAGGAAGCCTGCCATAAGCAACTGGATCAGGGCATCGAGATCGGGCCCATGCATCCGCTCGCGGCCGAAGTATCGAAGCTGCTGTGCGAACTGACGGGCGCCGAACGCGCTGCGGTTTGCAACACCGGATCCGAAGCGGTGCTCGGCGCGATGCGTATGGCGCGTACCGTCACCGGCCGCAGTTTGATCATCTCCTTCAGCGGCAGCTATCACGGCATCAACGACGAGGTGATCATTCGTGGCAGCAAGAGCAAGAAGAGCTATCCTGGCGCACCCGGCATCATGCCACAAGCGGTGGAGAACATGCTCGTGCTCGACTACGGCACACCGGAAAGTCTCGAGATCATCAAACAGCGTTGCCACGAAGCAGCCGCAGTGCTGGTCGAACCGGTGCAAAGCCGTCGGATGGAATTCCGCCCCGTGGATTTCCTGCGCGAAGTGCGCCGCATCACGAAGGAGAACGGCGCCGCGTTGATCTTCGACGAGGTGATCACCGGCTTCCGCACGCACCAGAACGGTACGCAGGGACTATTCGGCATCACCGCGGACATCGGCACCTACGGTAAAGTGATCGGCGGTGGCATGCCTGTGGGCGCCATGATCGGCAAGAGCGAATGGATGGATGCGCTGGACGGCGGTCACTGGCAATTCGGCGACGACAGCGTTCCGCCCGCAGGTGTGACCTATTTCGCGGGCACCTTCGTCCGTCACCCGCTCACGATGGCCGCGATGAAGGCCTCCTTGGTCTTCATGAAAGAGCAAGGGCCTGCGTTGCAGGAGCGGCTCAACACCATGACCGAGGACATGGTCGCGCGCGTCAACGGTCTGTTCGACAACCACCAGCTCCCCTATCGCTGGGTCAACTTCGGTAGCGCGTTCAAGACGAAGTACGACGAGAGCGTCAACTACACCGAGCTCTTCTTCATGCTGATGCGCTACCACGGCGTGCATGTCCTGGACTTCCCGCACTTCATCACCACCGCGCACACCGAACAAGACATCGAGTTCATCATCAGCACGGTGGAAAAGGTCTGCTTGGAACTACGTGAAAGCGGGTTCATGCCGGAGCGCACCTACCCCATACAGGTGGTGAACAGCTCCCTGAACGGCCATGCCCGCAAGCCTTCCGAGCGTTTGCAACTGGCGGCCGAACCTCCCGTACAAGGTGCCCGGCTGGGTCGCACACCGAAGGGTGACGCGGCCTGGTTCGTTCCCGATCCCGAGCGGGCCGGGAAGTACCTGATGCTGGAGGAAGTGGAACCCTGAGACGCACGTTCGTGGAGCGATTCATCACCGAGATCACCTATCAGCCGGTGGCGCACGACCCCTTCGCGGGGCCGTCCATCGTGCTCACCTCCCCCACCACCGAGCCGCAACGCGAGGTGTGGGCCGCTTCGCAAATGAGCGCAGAGGCTTCCTGCGCCTACAACGAATCAGTAAGCCTGGAACTGGACGGTGTGGTGGACATCACCGTGATCGCGAACACCATCGATCGCCTCGTGCAACGGCACGAAGGATTGCGCACGGTGTTCGATAGCACCGGTATGCGCGTGGTGGTTCTCGAGCGCGTTGACATCCACCTGGAAGTGCATGACCTCAGCGGGCGTTCCAATACCGATCAAGAAGAGGAAAGGAAGAGGATCGGCCGGACACTGATGACCACGCCGTTCGATCTGTTGAACGGTCCCTTGTTCCGTGCGGTGTTGTTCAAACTCACTAACGAGCGGTATGTGTTGCGCCTTGTTGGCCATCACGCCGCATGCGACGGCTTAACAGGTGAAGCGGTATTGGAAGGAGCTCTTCGGAGAACCCATTCCTCGCGTCGATCTGCCGACGGACCGTCCCCGCCCAGCGGAGAAGACATGGACCGCCACGCGCCTGGACATTCCTATGGATCCGGCGTTGATCACCGGATTGAAACAGGTGGCCACGCGCTACGGGAGCAGCTTCGTTACCACGTTGCTCTCGGTGTACGAAGTGCTCATCGCCCGCATCACCGGTCAGCGCGATCTGGTGATCGGCCTCCCCGCCGCTGGGCAAAGCGACATGGGCATGAAGGATCTTGTAGGGCACTGTGTTTCGCTTCTTCCACTACGCACTGTGTTGGATGAGGAGATCCCCTTCCATGAGTACTTGAAGGAGCGGCGCAAAGCGGTGCTCGATGCGTTCGACCACCAGCGCTTCACCTTCAGCACCCTGCTCCAGGAGTTGAACGTGCCGCGTGAGCCAGGCCGCGTTCCGCTGGTGCCGGTGATCTTCAACATCGACATGAACATGGACGATGGCGTGACCTTCACCGGCATCCGCCACCGTTTCGTGAGCGATCCCGCGCCTACGAACAGTTCGAACTCACCATGAACGCCTCGGGCTCCGGGGACCGCATGGAGATGGAGTGGTCCTACAATGCCGATCTCTTCGAGGAACGCACCGTGCGTGGATGGATGAACGACCTCACCGCGTTGGTGGAACGTGTGAGCAAAGCGCCGGAAACACGGCTCATCGACCTGATCGATGAGCAGGCCGAACGTGCACCGATAGCTCCTATCGCATGGTCCGGAACAACGCGGCCATTGGATCCCGCGCTGAACGTCGCCACGCTCTTCGATCAAGCATCACGCGCCCATGCCGATCGCAACGCACTTGTGCAGGGCGATGCTTCCATGACCTATGCGCGCTTGCGCGACCGTGTCGACACGCTGGCCGCTCACCTTATCACGTTGGGTGTAGCGCCCGGTGTGTTCGTGGGCCTCTATGCCACGCCTGGTTTCGACCTGCTCACCGGTCTCCTTGCCATTGTGCGCGCAGGCGGTGCGTTCGTGCCCATCGACCCGACCTATCCAGCGGAACGGCTGAACTACCTCCTTGAAGATTCCCGCGTATCCATCCTGCTCACGGACCGGCGGTCACGAGGCCAACTCTCCGCGTTCCAAGGGCGCAGATTGTTGCTCGATGACCTGGACAAACTCCCTGTACCCACGCGCCGTCCGGCGTTCTCCGCGAGCGCGGAGGATCCCCTTTACATGATCTACACCTCGGGTTCCACCGGCATGCCCAAGGGCGTGGTGGTGCCGCATCGCGGGATCGTGCGGTTGGTGCGTGACCAGGACTATCTCGGTTTCGGACCGGATCTGGTCTTCCACCATCATCTCAGCATTTCATTCGACGCCTGCCAGCTCTCTATTATGAGCGCATTGCTGCATGGGGGCACCTTGGTTCTGAGCGCGGACGAAAAGCCATCGCTGGCGGACATCGCTGGAAGTGTAGGGAAGCAAGGCGTGAACACACTGATCACGTCAGCAGGTCTGTTCAAGTTGCTCGTGGACGAACACTTGCAGGATCTGAAAGGCCTGCGGCATGTGGTGGTAGGTGGAGATGTGTTCCCGCTCGCACATGCGCGCAAGGCGTTCGACCTGCTCGGCCCCGGCGTACTTGTTAACGGCTACGGCCCCACCGAAGACTCGGTGATGTGTACCGTGTTCACCGTGAACGACCGCACCGAGTTGGATCACGCGGTGCCCATCGGCAAGCCACTGCCGAACGCACCGTCCTATGTGCTCGATGAGAAGCAACGGCCCGTGCGTATAGGGCAGAAAGGCGAGTTGTACCTGGGCGGTCCGGGTGTAGCGCTCGGGTACTGGCAACGCGAGCAACTCACCGCCGACCGCTTCCTGCGCGATCCGTTCGCCAAGGATCCCGCCGCGCGCATGTACCGTACCGGTGATCAAGTGCGCTGGCGCGCGGACGGCAACTTGGAATTCATCGGTCGCGTGGACGATCAGATCAAGATCCGCGGTTTCCGTGTGGAACTCGGAGAACTCGAAGCGGCGCTCAACGACCTCCCTGCGGTGAAGGACAAGGTCGCCGTCGCGCTTGGCGAGAACGGTGGCGAGAAACAACTCTTCCTGTACATCGTCCCCACGGACGGTGCATTGCCGGACGACCCGCGCACCGCAGCACTGCTGGAGAAGGTGAAAACCCATCTCGCCGCGCGTGTGCCTGAACACATGCTACCTGCTGGTGTCATCGCTCTTCCTGCGATGCCGATCACCAGCGGAGGCAAACCCGACAAGAAGAAGCTACCTGCACCGCCGAAGTCTGCCTCCCGCATGCGGATGGAATACGCAGCGCCCCGTGATACGCTGGAGTCGCTCCTGGCCGGCATCTGGGCCAAGCTCCTGAAAGTGGACCGCGTGGGGGTTTCGGACAACTTCTTCGAGATCGGCGGGCACTCGCTGCTCGGCATCCAAATGTTCGCACAAGTCGAAAAGCAGACCGGTAAACGACTGCCGATAAAAACGCTGTTCCAGTCACCCACTATCGCCCAACTGGCCCTCGTGATAGGTGGTGAAAAGCAACCGGTTCAGAGTTGGAAGAACCTCTCGGCCATTCAACCGAACGGAAGCCGGGTCCCCTTCTTCTGCGTGCATGGCGATGAGGCGAACATCTTCGTGCCGCGCTATCTGGGCGAAGACCAACCCTTCTACGGCTACTTCCACCAAGGCGAGGACGGACATCCCATCGCTTACACCTCGGTGGAACGCATCGCACAGCACTTCATCCAGGAGTTGCGCAGCGCGCGACCGCATGGCCCTTACTTGCTGGGCGGCTACTCCTTCGGTGGTATCGTCGCATACGAGATGGCCTGCCAGCTTGTAGCGGCGGGAGAACAGGTTCCCATGATCGCGCTCTTCGACACCTATGCACCAGAGGATGGACTGCGTTCGGCCACCGAGGAAGAGAAAGCCTACATGCCGATCAAGCGCTGGGTAATGCGCAAATTGGTGAAGCGCTACTTGAAGCGGGGCGAACTGCTGCCCGCCAAACTGCGCCACTTCCACATCATCGATACGTACGGCAAGGCCACGCGCGCGTATCGCGCACCGAAATACCCCGGCCCTATCACGCTGATACGCGCCAATGGCTCACCGGGCGCCAAGGATATGGGCTGGGGCAAGCTGGCCCAGGGCGGCGTGGAAGTGCGCAACGTGGAGGGCGATCACTATTCCGTGATCAAAGAACCGCATGTGCGTGCTCTGGCGAACGAACTTCGCGCCAGCATCGACCGCGCGATGGGATCTTCCTCCGCGGCCGCGTTGTAGGTATGTCCGCGATCCTTCCCAGGCCACTCACGGTGCATTGCAAGTCGCTCGTTGGGGTGCGTGCTGCCTCCACATACGGCATCGATCTTCAGGAAAGGAACGTAGTGCATCTCTGGTTCTCCACCTTGGCAGAACTCGTTCCGCGGGCTACCGCGTTGGAAGCCTTGCTCGACAATGAGGAGATCGCCCGCGCGGATCGCTTCCGGTTCGCCCCGGACCGCGATCGCTTCGTGCTGGGCCATGGCCTGCTGCGATCGCTGATCGGGCGCTATTTGAACGTAGACGGGGCAGCCCTGCGGATCCAGCGGGGCCCCTTCGGAAAGCCCTTTCTGAACGACACCGAGCTACGCTTCAACCTGAGCGATACCAAGGACGCGTTGGTGCTCGCCGTCGCATGGGACCACGAACTCGGTGTGGACATCGAGACCATTACGCGCCGCGCCGATCATGAAGCTGTGGCGCATCACTACTTCACGCCGGATGAGGTAGAGAGGATCCAGGTGGCAGGCGCAGGAGCTGGAGCCAGTGACCTTGCTGCCAAGCGCTATTTCCTGGACCTGTGGACGCGCAAGGAGGCGGTGCTCAAAGCCAGCGGAGTCGGCATTATGGAGGACCTGCATGCACTACGCGTGCTCGATGGCCACAACGAACTGATCATTCAGCAGGAAGACTTCTTGAAGTATGCTGCGGAAGTCTACCATGTGCAGAGCCTTGCCTGCGGCCCGGAGCATTTGATCAGCGTGGCGACGGAGCGACCGATGGAGGTGCGGCTATTGAGCGCGGCTCTCGAATCTCCAAGCTAGTTCGCTGAACCCCGTTCTTTCCCACTTCCGCGGAAGTAGTCCGAAGCCTGCGGCCGGAAGAGGAAGTAGCCGCAAACGACCAGTAGCAGACCGTAGGTGACGATCACCAATGCCTGCTGCTCCAAGGACTCGGCGAGAAGAGCCACCAACGCCGCGAGGATCAGCAAGCGACCTAGTGACAAGCCCCTCAGCACAAGCACGCCACCAGCCAACGCGGCCATAGTTCCGACGATGAACAAGCCCGCACCACGAAATCGTCCTAGGGGATTTTGGGAACTCGCTGAGTCCGCGTAGAGCGCAACGAAAAGCAAGAAAAGGAAGCACACTACACCTGCAAGGATGGAGAGCCAAGCGATGATGGTGATGGAGAGCGGTCGTTTCAAGATCGCGTGAATGGCTATTCCTCTCCGAAGAACCTCGGGTGGAAGTTCAGCAGATACAGCTTCTCGCTGGCGCGTGTGATCGCGGTGTACAACCAGCGCACGTATTCGGTGTCGATCATTTCCTCGGTGACATAGCCCTGGTCCACGAACACGGCGGGCCATTGGCCGCCTTGCGCCTTGTGGGCGGTGACGGCATAGGCGTACTTCACTTGGAGGGCATTGGCGTAAGGATCCTGCTTGAGCGCGCGGTACTTGATGCCTGCGGTGCGGCCGGGTAGTGTGACGAGGATGGCATCGTTCAGCAGGCGCTTGCGGGCGTAGGGCAGCGCGGGCGCATCGAGCGCTAGCACATCGAGCATCACGAGCACATCGCCGACACGGCGCTCCTCGCCGCTCCACCACGCCGCTTCGATCCAGCAGAAGCGCATGCCGTGGCGCTCTTCGACGTCTTTGCGGCGCAGCACTTCCATCGGTTCGCCGTTGGCGATCAACTCCGCCTTGCCGTTGCGGCCGGCCCAGTAGTAGTCGTTCTTCACCACCATCAGGCGATCGCCCGGCGAAAGTTCTTCCTCGAAGCCGAGGATGCGTGCACGCACCTGCTGTCCGTACTGATACGCCCGTTTGTTGCTGCGCGTGATCACGCATACATCCTCACCGCCATAGCGCGCATAGCAGGCCTCAAGCTCATCCTGCAGATCGTTCCCCTCAATGCGCACCACGTCTTTCGCACCCAGGGTGAAATGCGGCATGGGATCCTTTTCGTTCAGCACGGCGCGTAGATCGGTGGCGTTCACCAGAATACCGGAGGAACTCTCCTGGCGCACCACATCGGTGAGTTCGATGGCACCGGCGGTCAGGCTGTAGCGTTCATGCAAATACTTGGTATCGAGCGCGGGGCTGTTGTCACTGCCCACCGGTGGAAGTTGCGCGGGATCGCCGATCAGCAGAAGTTTCGTTCCTGGCGCGGCGAAGACGTGCTCGAAGAGATCGCTAAGCAGGTCGCGATCGCTGAAGGCGCCTTCGCTGCGGGTGGCACCACCGGTGGTACCGATCATGCTGGATTCATCCACCACGAAAAGCGCGTTGGCATCGCGGTTCGATGCGAGCGACAAACCCGCGTAGCCACCCTCGCCGCCCTCCATTCGATAGATGCGCCGATGGATCGTGCTCGCCGGGGGCTTGTGCGTAGGCGCTGAGCACTTTCGCCGCACGGCCGGTGGGCGCCAACAACACCACCGGACGCCCGAGGGCACGCATCACCTTCACCAAGGCGCCGACGAGCGTGGTCTTGCCGGTGCCCGCATAGCCTTTCAGTACCAACGTGGCCATGGGTTTTTCGCTCGCCACCAACCGGTCCAGCGCGGCGATCGCCTTGTGCTGTCCCGCCGTGGGCGGATGGCCGAGGGCCTGCACGAGCTTGTCGGCAAGGGAGATAGTGGCGGTGGAAGGCAAGGTCGGCGAGGTGCGCCCGACGGAATTCCCGTCGGCGGGGAGCGGGTGAAATTATCCACCTTTGGCGCCGTTGATCACGGCGCGCGCCAGCGCCCGGAAAAGCAGCATGGTCAAGGACCCCACGCCCGTCATCGCCCGCTCTGCCAGCTACGACCAGGATCTCCTGGGCCTGCACCTGGGGATCCTGATCCGCCCGAACGGCATGGGCTGGTGCGCGAACGAACCCGTGACCGGCCATTGCCTGATGCTGGTGCATGGCGAAGGCGATGAGCTGCCCGCCGCCGATCTTCTGCCCGAGCGGCCTGCGTCCGTGTCTTTCACGGCGGTGCCCGAACTGAGCACCTTGGTGCCCGAGAGCGCGCTCGCACCCGGTACCGAAGCCGCACACCTCGCTTTGGTGCATGGCCATCTGCCCACTGGCCTGTTGCGCGATGAGCCCATCGCGACCTTGGGCGCTCGCTGCGTGTACCTGCACGACGAGGCGATGGAACACGGTGTATTGGAGCGTTTCCCGGCGGCGCGTTCGGTGGCGTTGCGCAATCTGCTGGTGCGCTCGGCTCTGGAGCAGGGAAAGCGGCGCACTACCCTGGTCGCGCATCGTGTGGAGAAACGTTTCGATGTCGCGCTCGCGGATGCCAGCGGACTGCGGCTCAGCAATGCCTTCCATGCGGCCACTGGCACGGATGCGCTGTACTACATCCTCTTCGCATTGGATCAACTCGGGCTCGCTCCGAACGCTGTGCAGGCCTTGTGGGCGGGTCCCGGATGGACCGCGGCGGACCTCGATCTGTTGCGCCGCTATCTGCCGCTGGCCGCCCCGGTGATCGCACGCGGTAACAAAGTGCTTGGCGACCTCGACGTGGAAACACCGGAACATTGGTTCGCACTGCTGGAGCAAGCCGCATGCGCATCGTAGGAGGCAAGTACCGCAACCGGCGCATCGTGCCACCCAAGGGCATCGAGGCGCGGCCCACCACCGATTATGCGAAGGAGGGCCTGTTCAACATCCTGCACCATTCCGCCGTGTTGGAAGGGATCCGCGTGCTCGATCTGTTCGCGGGCACCGGGAGCATCTCGCTCGAATTCCTTTCGCGCGGAGCGGAACATGTCACCGCCGTGGAGCAGGATGCGAAGCTCTTCGCGCACCTGAAGCGTACCTGCGAGTCCCTCGAAGAGACCACATGGCATTTGGTGAAGAGTGATGTGTTCGCCTTCCTGCGCTCGCATCGTGGCACCTACGACATCGTGTTCGCCGATCCGCCTTTCTACATGGAGGGCACCGCCAAGCTGCCTACCTTGGTGCAGGAGGCCGGACTGCTTGGAAAGGACGGCCTGTTGATCGTGGAACATCCGAAGGACACCGACATGAGCGCGCATCCGTGGTTCACGAAGCAGCGGACGTACGGCGCGGTACACTTCAGCTTCTTCACTCCACCAACACCGTCGCCGGATCCGGCGGGAACGAAATGAGCAAGCCCATCGCCGTGTTCCCCGGTTCGTTCGATCCGGTGACGATCGGTCACTGGTCCATCCTGCAACGCGCACTGCCGCTGTTCAGCAAGGTGTATGTCGCCCTGGGCGTGAACACCTCCAAGCAAGGCATGTTCTCGCACGACCAACGCGAGCTGTGGTTGCGGGAGTCCTTCGCCGGCATGCCCGGTGTGGAAGTGATCCGGTTCGAAGGTCTCACCGCCGACCTGTGCAAGCGCCTCGGCGCCACCTTCATCCTGCGCGGCCTGCGCAACAGCACCGACCATGGCAACGAACGCAGCATCGCGTTGATGAACCGGGCGCTCGGCGGCGTGGAGACGATCTTCCTGCCCGCATTGCCGGAGCACGCCCATATCAGCAGCACCATTGTACGCGAATTGATCGCCAACAAAACCGATGTCGCCGCGTTCCTTCCTCCAGGTATGAAACTCTGATGCGGTCCTCCCTACTCGTCCTATTCTCTCTGCTCCTGGCGAGCGTGAACGCGGCCCCCTGCCGCGTGGTGATCGACGCTCCCGGGCATGTGGGAGAACAGGTCCTGCTCCACCGTTTCGACGATCTCTTCACGTTGCGCACCGTCCGGCTCGCGAGCGCGGTGATCGATGCACAAGGCCGGGCGGAGATGGTGGTGGAGATCGAAGGCACCATGAAAGCCCTTCTCACGCTCGCCGATCGCAGCGCCGAACTTTTCCTACGCGGCGACCGCAACTATCATGTGCGCCCCTTGGTCAATGTGCAAGCGCCGCGCACAGTGCATGGCCTTGCGGGCATGGAATTGGAGTTCGTCGATCTGGACCCGCTCGATGTGAACGCGCTTACCACCGACCTCTATCAGCGGTTGGATGGGTTCATCGCAGAGGACCTCGCCACAGATGAGGTGGCGGGGATGCAAGCGGTGGAAGTGCTCCGACGCGAAGGGGAAGTGAAGCGCACAGAACCCAATGATAGCGTAACGCGGCCGAGTACCTTGTTCTACACACCCACCTGGAGCAAGGCCCGCGTGGACACCTTCAGCATCAAATTGAAGAGGTTCTATGCCTCGGTGGATGATCCTTGGTTCCAACGCTCGGTCGATATCGGGCTATGCGGCCTGTACCAAGGCCCGCAGAGCGATCCGATGGAACTGTACGGACGTTGTTTGAAGGGTCGGGCCCCGGACTACGACGTCCCTGAATACGTCCGCTTCTTCCGCAGCCACTTCACCGATCACCTGCTCGTGCATCCGTTCCGCACGGACGAGACGAGCCTGTTGCGCTATGTGAAGGACGCGCGCACCGACAGCCTGAAGATCCTGCTTAAGACGCACGATGCCTTGGGCGGCGATGATCGCCTTTGCGAGCTGGTGATGATCGACCAGCTCTACTTGAACCATCCCGGAAAGATCTTCGACCGTACCGGGGCGCTCCGGATCCTGGAGGATATGGCGACGACCTCGGCCTATTCCGAACATCGGCGCATCGCCGCCAACATGGTATGGAGCCTCACGGCGATGCGGCCCGGCAGCACCCTGCCGGAGTTGCGCGTTCACAACACCGTGGGCGTGCCGGTCGAACTGGACAGCGTGTTCCATGGTGCCACCTGCCTGGCGATCACCGCGAGCTGGTGTACCTATTGCGACGTGGAGATGCGCGCCCTGGGAAAGCTGCAGGAGACCTATGGCGATGTGATGAACTACGTGGTGATCGCGCTCGATAGCAATGCGACGGAACTGCGCCGCTATGCCGCCAGCCTTCCCGGGGATCGATGGACCTGGCTGATGGCCGATGACCCCACCGCGCTCCGCGAAGCGTTGCGGATACAAGCCGTGCCCGTGTTCATCCTGCTGAACGACGGCATCGTCGCCCAGAACCCTGGGCCCCAACCCAGCCAGGGCCTTGCGGGCGTATTGCACGCCATGCGTGTGGCCGCCGATGAGAAGGACCGGATCAAGTTCGGGAGCGATGCACCGCCTCCTCCCAAGCGCTGATCACCGTTAGGATGGCGGGATAGGTATCCTGCTTCATCGCCTCGACCCCCGCACCGTCCATCCACTCCACACGGGTGATGTTCTCGCTCGCCTGCGCTTCGAGCCGCTGCGTGCCCGGTGCCCGCATCAGGAACCATTCGGTGCGCTTCAAGTGGTCCGTGCCTTCGCGCGTGTAGGTGTGCCAAGTTTCGCACAGGGGACGCTCTATGCTCACTTCCTGTAGACCGCATTCCTCCCGCACTTCGCGCACCGCTGCGGCGGGCAAGGATTCACCCTGATCCACCTTCCCTTTCGGAAGATCCCAGCGACCCAGCCGATGGATGGCGAGCAGCCTGCCTCGTTCGTCGGTCACCGCACCGCCCGCGGCCAGCACAGGAGCGTAACGGGAGCGAAAGTGGTCCCAAGCCTTTTCCGCGAGCGGGCCGAAGAGCACCGCGCCATGGATCCCCGGGAGCGGCCAGAGCTCGGACAGCACATTGTCCAGGTCCTGCACCGTGGTGAGTTGGACCACCGGAACGCCTGCGATCGCAGCGCCGCGCGGAGCTTCGACCGCGATGCGCAACAACTTCCCCTCGATGGATACTTCGTAGTTTCGCGCCATGGACCCCAGGCTTGATCCGGCGTTGAAAGTAGCCGAATTGCTCTTGCAGATCAAAGCCGTCAAGCTCAGCCCCGCGAAGCCCTTCATCTGGGCCTCGGGATGGAAGAGCCCCATCTATTGCGACAACCGCAAAACGCTTTCGCATCCCACTGTACGCACCTATATCCGGCAGCAGTTCACGCAAGTGATCGAACGCGAGTTCGGAAAGCCCGACATGATCGCCGGGGTGGCCACCGGAGGTATCGCGCACGGCATGTTGGTGGCGCAGGAAATGGGCCTTCCCTTCGTCTATGTGCGCAGCAGCGCCAAGGAACATGGGTTGAAGAACCTCGTGGAAGGCGACCTCACCACCGGCCGCAACGTGGTGGTGGTGGAAGACCTCGTAAGCACCGGCTCCAGCAGCCTGAACGCGGTGCACGCCTTGCGCGAGGCCGGCCTCGAAGTGAAGGGCATGGTGAGCATCTTCACCTACGGGTTCGATGTGGCCCAACATGCCTTCGATCACGCCCGTGTGAAGCTGGTGTCCTTGACGGACTACTCCATTCTGCTGGACCAGGCCCTGCGGTCGGGCTATATCAATGAGAAGGAAATGCCTTTGCTGAACGATTGGCGCCAGGATCCCGCGGATTGGGATAGTGCCGTGAAGGCGTAGAACGCAAGGGAAAGTTGAAGGAGAAAGGAGAAAGGAGAAAGGAAGAAGGGCAAAGAGCCAAGACAGAAACATAGCGAACACGTATGACACGCATTGAGAGCAAGCAGGTGGAGATCGCGCGTTCGCCGCAAGCCCTTTACGACTTCCTTCAGGACATGAACAACTTCCAGCAATTGCTGCCGCAAGACCGGATCAGCGAGTGGAAGAGCGATGGCCGTTCCTGCTCGTTCAAGGTGCAAGGTGCCGCTACGATCGGCCTCGAACTCGCTGGAGGGACACCGCCCCATCAGGTGCGGATGAAAGCGACCGATCGCTCGCCGTTCCCCTTCACACTGGACGTGTTCCTGGAAGAGAACGGCGCGGGAACCAAAGCCCGGCAGGTGTTCGAGGCCGACCTCAACCCCTTCATCAAGATGATGGTGGAGAGCCCGCTGAAGAACCTCTTCGATCACATCGCCGACAAGATGGTGACGCTGCATGCCTGATGACATGATCCGGTGGCAGCTCGCTTCAAAGACCACGACGCTCCGAAAGCGAAGCTGACGAAGGCCACCCTGCGGAAGGCGATGCGGATCTTCCGCTACCTGCGCCCCTACCGCGCGCATTTCGCGCTGATGCTGGTGCTGTTGTTCATCACCAGCTCGCTCAGCCTGGTGTTCCCCTTCCTTCTCGGCAAGTTGCTCGATGCGCAGCCCGGTCAAGACTTCTGGAGCGCACCGCTCCTGGACCTTGGCAACATCGACTCCATCGCGAAACTGCTCGCAGTGGTGTTCGCATTGCAGGCGCTTTTCGGCTTTGGTCGCATCCAACTGTCGGGCTACATCGCGGAGCATGCGCTGGCGCGTGTGCGCATCGAGACCTACCGGCACCTCCTACAGCTGCCCATGGACTTCTTCGCACGGCGTCGCGTGGGGGAACTCAACAGCCGCATCACCGCTGACGTCGCGCTGCTACAGGATCTGTTCACCACGGTGACGGCCGAGCTGCTGCGCCAGGTGATCGTGATCGGCGTGAGCGTGTTGATGCTGGCACGCCTCAGCCCCCCATTGCTGCTCACCATGCTCGCTATCATTCCCGTGGTAGCCTTGGTGGCGGTGCTCTTCGGCCGGTACATCCAGAAGCTGGGTAAACGCGTGCAGGACCGCATAGCGGATACCGGCACCATTGTCGACGAAACACTGCAAGGGATCCTCAACGTGAAAGCCTTCGCGAACGAGGCCTGGGAGGCGGTGCGCTACCAACGCAGCGTGGAGGACGCACGGGCGCTCGCCTTGAAAGGGGTGCGTTGGCGCGCGGCCTTCGTATCCTTCATCATCCTGTGCATGTTCGGTGCGATCGTGGTGGTGGTGTGGCGTGCGGTACACCTGCGCGCGGAAGGCCTGCTTTCCAGCGGCGACATCACCAGCTTCGTGATGTACACGGTGTTCATCGGAGCGGGCTTCGCCAGTATTCCCGAGCTGATCGCCACCGTGCTGAAAGCCATCGGCGCCACTGAACGCTTGATGGATATCCAGGATGAAGCACCTGAGCCGCTCTCTTTGGACCCACCCTCCGTTCCTCTTCCCCTGAAAGGAGGTCTGGCCTTCGAACACGTCGGCTTCCACTATGCGACACGTCCGGACATGCCCGTGCTGCAGGACGTGAGCTTCAGGGTGAAGCCTGGGGAACGCGTGGCGCTCGTGGGCCCCAGCGGAACGGGTAAGACGACCATCGCGTCACTCGTGCTGCGGCTCTATGATCCAGTGGCAGGAGAGGTCCTGTTCGACGGACGACCGGCTTCCTCGCTACCGCTCACCGCATTGCGGGACCGCATGGCCATCGTACCCCAGGAGGTGTTGCTCTTCGGTGGAAGCATCCGCGAGAACATCGCGTACGGCAAGCCAGGCGCATCGCAGGAGGAAGTGGAAGCCGCCGCAAGCAAAGCGAACGCGCACGACTTCATCGTCTCCTTTCCGGAAGGCTATACCACCGTGGTCGGTGAGCGTGGCATACAACTCAGCGGCGGACAACGCCAGCGCATCGCCATCGCACGTGCGGTGCTGAAGGATCCCGCGATCTTGATCCTGGACGAAGCCACCAGTGCGCTCGACAGCGCCAGCGAGAAGCTGGTGCAGGACGCCTTGGAAAATCTGATGCGCGGCCGCACGAGCATTGTGATCGCGCATCGGCTCAGCACCGTGCGCCATGCCGACCGCATCCTCGTGATCGACAAAGGCCGCGTCGCGGAGAGCGGCACGCACGATGAACTGATCGCCGATACAGAAGGGTTGTACTTCAGTTTGAGCCGAACCCAGCTCAAGACCTTAGCCGGTCTCGCCACCGCCTTGACGCACACGCCTGCATCCAAGCCGCCCGCCCCGCCAGGACCGCCACCCAAGACCCCGCCCCGACCGGACGAGGGCGCGCTGAAGCCGCGCTAGACCCGACCTCCACGACCTTCTTGGTGCTGAAGAACTCCTCTGCGAAGTGATCGCTGAGCTCATGCACCCGGACCGCGTTACGTACGGGCATGATCTCATCCGCCAGTTCGCCGCCCTTCAGGTAGAACATGCGCCCTTCGCCCTTACGCACCAGATGCTTCGTGGCCTGGATGAACTCCGGTAGGCGGGTCACCGCACGGCTCACGATGAAGTCGTAGCGCTGCTTGTGGTCCTCGGAGCGCACCTGTTCGGCGGTGCAGTTCGTGATGCCGAGTTCCTGCACCACGCCCTTCACGGCCGCGATCTTCTTGCCGATGCCATCGATCCCGTGGAACAGACATTTCGGGAACATGATCGCCAGCGGGACCAACGGAAAGCCACCACCCGTGCCTACATCGATGATGCGCTTGCCGGCTGGGAACGCGATCACCTTCGCGATGCCGAGGCTGTGCAATACATGCCGTTCGTACAGGTGCTCGATGTCCTTGCGCGAGATCAGGTTCACGCGTTCGTTCCAGGCACCATAGATCGCGCCGAGCCGCGCGAACTGTTCGCGTTGAACCGGTGATAGGTCCGGGAAAGTACTGGGGATCAGCGCTGCGCCGTGCATCCGATCGGGGGATCGGTGGAGCGTACCGGAGGCCGGTACTTACATCGCTCCTTTGCTGTTGTCCAGCATGTTCATGAGGAACTCACGCGCGCGGAACAACTGCGCCTTCACGGTGCCGAGCGGCAGGTCCAGCTCGTCCGCGATCTCCTCGTAGCTGTACTCCTTGTAGTAGCGCAGTTCGATCAGCGTGCGGTAGCGCGGCTTCAGCTTGTCCACAACTTCGCGCATGATGCCCGCCTTCTGCTCCTTGATCACCACGTCGGAGGGATCCAGGCCGTGGCTGCGGATCTCGATGGTCATCTCATCGCCGTCGTCCGTGCCGATAGGGTTGTCGATCGAGAGGGTCTTCTTCTTCTGCTTGCGGATCCAGTCGATGCAGTTGTTCGAGGCGATCTTGAACAGCCAGGTGCTGAACGCGTAGTTCGGCGTGTACTGCTTCAACCGGTTGAACGCCTTGCCGAACGCCTCGATCGTCAGGTCGTCCGCATCGTCCTTGTTGTTGATCATCTTCAACAACATGAAGTAGATGGAGTCGCGGTAGCGGCTCATCAGCTCGGCATAGGCCTTCTGATCCCCCTTGTCGACGGCTCGACGCACGAGGATATAATCGTAGCGGGCCTTCTCGGAGAGGTTCTCGTTCACTTCCATCGGCGGGGCTTGATCACCAGGGTACTGACATAGATCAGCGGTTCCAAAACTAAGAACAGCCATTCGAGCGGCAGGGCAAGGGTCAACAACAAGGGGTCGGCGCCCAAGCGGCGCATGGAAAGCAGCGTTACCGGCAGGAAGAGGCCCACCTTCACGAAGAGACCCGCACCTGCTTCGCGCCAATGCCCCAGGGCGAAGAGCAAGGCACAGGCGGACCAGAAGACGATCCGCGCGAGCGGCAAGATCGTGAGCAGCACTTGATGACCGAAGCGGTAGTAGCGTGCCGTGGTGTAGTGCCTCCGCTTGCGGCGCATCCAGGTGGTGAGGTCCCCGGTGGCACGCGTGGTCATGAAACTGCGCGGATCGGCCACGGCGCTGGTGTTCCGCGCCCGTGCCACTTCGTTGATGAAGAGGTCATCGTCCCCGCTCATGAGGTGGTTGTGACGCCGGGGTCCCTTGGCATTGAAGAAGACCTCGTGCGTATAGCCGAGGTTGCGCCCCACGCCCATGTACGGCAGTCCTGCCTGGGCGAAGCTGATGAACTGCACGGCTTTCGCAATGCCGTCATACCGTTCCAGCAGGTTGGTGAGCGTGGCCTGACGCTCGTAGGGGCTATGACCGATCACGATGTGGCGGCGATCATTGAAACCGCTCGCCATGCTGGCCACCCAATCGCGGCCCACAGGCACGCAGTCCGCATCGGTGAGCAGCAGGTGCGGGTGCTTCGCGGCGCGCACGCCCACGCCGAGCGCGATCTTCTTGCCGTAGCTGAATTTCTCGTCCGCCTGGATGTTCACCACCCGCAAGCGCGGGAACTTCGGCTTCATCCACTCCAGGATCTCGGCCGTATCGTCCTCGCTGCGGTCGTTCACCACCACCACCTCGAACTCCTGGTGGTCCTGGTCCATGAGGATGGGCACCAGTCGTTCCAACGCACGCGCTTCGTTCCGGGCACAAACCACCACGCTGATCGGTAGGTCGCGCACCAGCACCCGCGTTTGCTTGCGGAAGGCCAGTCGGCTGAAGATGAAGAGGTGATAGCACAGAAGCACGCTCAGCGCGCCCAGCATCACGAACACCAGGATCGAGGACATGGACAGGATGGCAGCGAAGCTACCCGGGGCGCACGCGCCCATCGGCGATACGCGAAGGCAGATATGAACACTAAGCCTGTGGATGGCCGTACGGCCCTTTTGCTGACCATCCCATCTTTGCGGCCGTGCGATTCGACCTGCTCCGTACCGACGCTGCCTCCAAAGCCCGAGTCGGCCTCCTCCACACCGATCATGGCCCCATCCCCACTCCGGTCTTCATGCCGGTGGGAACGCTAGGCGCCGTAAAGGCCGTCCACCCCCGCGAGCTGCGCGTGGACCTCGACGCGCCGATCATGCTCAGCAACACCTACCACCTCTACCTACGCCCGGGAACGGCCGTGCTGGAGGGCGCTGGCGGGCTGCACCGCTTCAACGGATGGGACCGGCCCATCCTCACCGACAGCGGTGGGTTCCAGGTGCATAGCCTCAGCGATATCCGCAAGATCACCGAGGAGGGTGTGCGGGGACGAGTGTACGCCCTGGCCGTGCGAAGCGGTCTACGCGGAGAAAAGCATGCATATGACGCACCGCTGGCTCGATCGGTGCATCGCACGTTTCCAGGCCACCGAACCCAGGTACGGGCATGAACAAGCGCTCTTCCCGATCGTACAGGGCAGCACCCTTCCCGAACTGCGGAAGCGGTCCAGCGAGATGATCGCGTCCAAGGGGATGCCGGGCAATGCGATCGGAGGCCTGAGCGTTGGCGAGCCCGAGGAGGAGATGTACGCGATGGCCGAACTGTGTTGCGACATACTACCCACCGACAAGCCACGCTACCTGATGGGCGTGGGCACCCCCTGGAACCTGCTGGAGAACATCGCCATCGGCATCGATATGTTCGACTGCGTGATGCCCACGCGGAACGGCCGCAACGGCATGCTCTTCACCCGCGACGGCGTGCTGCAGATCAAGAACAAGCAATGGGCCGACCATCATGGCCCGCTTGACCCGATGGGCACGGCTTGGGTCGATGGCTTCTACAGCAGGGCGTTCGTGCGCCACCTCTTCCAGAGCAACGAGATGCTGGGCCAGCAGATCGCCAGTTTGCACAACCTGGGCTTCTACCTGGCGTTGATGAAGGAGGCCCGCGAGCGGATCATCGATGGGTCCTTCACCACATGGAAAGCCGGGCTCCTGCCCAAATTGAAGCAACGGATCTCCGCTTGAGGATCGACCCACTAGCTTCGAACGGTAAAGCATGCTGAAGACCCTCGACCGCTATATCATCCGCCAGTTCCTCGGCACCTTCTTCTTCATCCTGGTGCTGATCATGGCCATCGCCGTGGTGTTCGACATCAGTGAGAAGACCGAGGACTTCGCCAAAATGAGCGCGTCCCTGGGCGAGATCGTGGTACGCTACTACTTCAACTTCGTGATCTACTACGCGAATTTCTTCAGCGGGCTGCTCATCTTCCTTGCCGTGATCCTCTTCACCGGGAGGCTGGCACACCGCACCGAAGTGATCGCCGCGCTGAGCAGCGGGGTGAGCTTTCCACGCCTCCTGCGGCCCTATTTCCTGGCCGCCACCCTGCTGGCCGGCATCGCCCTGGTCACCAATCACTTCATACTGCCCTACGCGAACAAGGAGCGGCTCGCCTTCGAGGAGGAACACATCCGCGTCGCGTTCCAGGTAAGGGACAAGAACATCCACCGCGAGATAGCGCCGGGATGTATCGCCTACTTCGAATCCTTCAACGCGCAGAAGAAGACGGGCTACCGCTTCAGCCTCGAACAATGGGATGATGGTGTTCTGCGCAGCAAACTCCTGAGCGACCGCGCCACTTATGACAGCCTTACAGGCCGATGGCAGGTGTTCGATTACACCATCACGCATCTCGATGGGGCCAAGGAGCGTCTCCAACGGGGGGCCGTGCTGGACACCTTGATCCCCCTGGCACCGGTGGACCTTGGCCAGCGCGATGAGAACGCCATGAGCATGACCACCGCCGAACTGGACCGCTTCATAGTGGAAGAGCGGGCCCGCGGCAGCGACACCATGGCCACGTACCAGATCGAAAGGCACCAGCGGAGCTCCGCACCCTTCGCCACCTATGTCTTCACCTTGATCGGTGTGAGCATAAGCAGCCGCAAGGTGCGCGGTGGTACCGGGGTCCACCTGGCTCTGGGCGTGCTGTTGATCCTGCTGTACATATTCGGCATCAAGCTCACCACCGTGGCATCCACCAATGCCGGCATGGACCCTTTTCTCGCCGTGTGGCTGCCCAACCTGCTCTTCTTGTTGGTGGGCGTATGGATCTACCGCACAGCGCCGAAGTAGACCATGGGGAACACACTACACCCCGCTCGCACCTGGGCCGGCGCACTGTTGAAGCCCAGGGCGCCCTGGAGCTTGCTGGGCTGTCTGCTCTTCCTTGTGCTTGGGCTGGACGGGATCGATCGCACCGGCCGCTGGCGCGAACTCACCCTGTTGAACTGGGACAGCGAAACCTATTACCACTACCTGCCTGCCACCCTCTTGCATCACGATCTTTTGCGATTGGCCTATGTACCCGCGCTCGACTCCGCGCTCCATGAAGGGTTCGTGCCGAACGATTACGGTATTTACACCAGCGAGGAAACGGGATACCGGTACATGAAGTACACTTACGGTACCGCGCTGTTCGAGCTTCCGCTCTTCCTGGTCGCCCACGCCTATTGTCATCTACCGGGTGTTCCGGATGAGGCCAACGGCTACTCAGGGCCCTACCAACACGCGGTCGCGTTGTCGTCCCTGCTCTTCGTACTGCTCGGGTTGCTGGTGCTGCGCCGCACTCTCTTGCGCTACTATTCCGATCGCGCGACGGCCATCGCGCTCATCACCCTCTCACTGGGCACCAACCTCTTCCTCTATGCCGCAGTGGCCAGCGGCATGAGCCATCCGTACCTCTTCTTCCTGGTAGCCGCCGTGGTGGAGCTTACCGACCGCTGGCACGCGCGGCCCGCACTGCGAACCGCGCTGCTGCTCGGGGGCTCGATCGGCCTGATGGCGCTGACACGCCCGGTCGACGCGTTGATCGTGCTCATCCCGCTGCTGTGGGATCTTTTCCCTAGTGAGCGAAGGCGCGCGAAGTGGGCCGCGATCCGCGAGCACTGGCGCCATTTGTTGTACGCTGCCTGTTGCGCACTCCTACCGATGCTGCCGCAAATGCTCTATTGGAAAGTGACGACCGGTCATTGGGTCTTCTATTCCTACAAGGACGAGGGCTTCGACTTCGCCCACCCGCACATTCTGGAAGGTCTCTTCGGCTTCCGGAAGGGTTGGTTCGTCTATTCCCCCCTGGTGCTGCTCGGCTTCCTGGGGCTCCATCTACAGCTACGCACACCCCGCACCTTCGGGCAGGCGCTGCCCCTCGTGATCTACTTTCCCATCTTTTGGTGGCTTGTCTTCTCGTGGTACCAATGGTGGTATGGCGGCAGCTTCGGTTGCCGCCCACTGGTGGGATCGCTCGCGCTGCTCGCCCTCCCCATCGCGCATCTGGCCGATGCCCTACGCCGGAAACATGCCGTGCTCTGCGATCTTCTCATCGTGCTGGTGGGCCTGGGCATCTGGCTGAACTTCTTCCAGCAGCGGCAATACGCGCTCGACATCATCCACTGGGAGGAGATGACCGCCGAGCGCTATTGGGAGGTTCTCGGCGTGGGATCGGCCGAGGGGCT
Organism: Flavobacteriales bacterium; assembly: GCA_016703105.1. Lineage (GTDB taxonomy): Bacteria > Bacteroidota > Bacteroidia > Flavobacteriales_F > PHOS-HE28 > PHOS-HE28. The sequence continues at coordinate 20,731 of JADJCS010000017.1, read as the reverse complement.
GACACCGTTCCCTTGATCGTGCGCCGACGGGGTGGGCCAACGTTGCGTCCCCTTTCTTCCATCGCAATATCGCGATGATCGTTTTGATCGTAATATTGCGATCTAATGATCCGTCCATGGGGCTTGTCAAGGACCATCTCTTCACCGCCGAACAGAACCGCATGGCCGCCATGGCCAAGGTGCTGGGACATCCGGCGCGTATCGCCATCCTGCAATACCTGATCAAGCAGGGTAGCTGCGTGAACGGCCTGCTCGTGGAAGAACTGGGCCTCGCCCAGGCCACCATCAGCCAGCACCTCTGGGAATTGAAGAACGCCGGATTGATCCAAGGGACCATTGATGGAACGAGCATCTGCTACTGCATCGACCCCAAGGGCTGGAAGGCCCTTTCGAAGGACATGAACAAGCTGCTCACCACCGTGAGCGACAACTGCTGCTAGCCAACGTACGGGCCGATCATGATCGGCCCCAACAACAACAACCATGAACACGAACGCACAAGGGACCAAGGAGATGGTCCGCGCCAAGTACGCCGAGATCGCCCAACAGGACCAAACTACCAATGCCAGCAGCTGCTGCGGCTCCGGCGGATGCAGCACCGAGGTATACAACATCATGACCGATGACTACTCGGGCCTGAAAGGCTACAACCCCGATGCCGACCTCGGCCTGGGCTGCGGACTGCCCACACAGTTCGCGGGGATCAAGGCGGGGGATACCGTGCTCGACCTCGGCAGCGGCGCTGGCAACGATTGTTTCGTGGCGCGCCATGAGACCGGTGAGGACGGCCGTGTGATCGGCGTGGACTTCACGCCCGAGATGATCGCGAAGGCCAAGGCGAACGCCGCCAAGCTCGGTTACCAGAACGTGGAGTTCCGCCAAGGCGACATCGAAGCGCTGCCCCTCACGAGCAACATCGTGGACGTGGTGGTGAGCAACTGCGTGCTGAACCTTGTACCGGACAAGCGCAAAGCCTTCAGGGAAGTGCTGCGCGTACTGAAGCCCGGCGGACACTTCAGCATGAGCGATGTGGTGCTGCGGGGCGAGATACCCGCGAAACTGAAGGAAAGTGCCGAGATGTACGCGGGCTGCGTGGCCGGTGCATTGCCGGAGAACGAGTACCTCGGCATCATACACGACCTCGGCTTCGAGAACGTGACCATCCAGAAGCGCAAACCCATCATCGTCCCGGACGATATCCTGGCGAAGTACATCAGCGCGGAAGAGATCGCGGCCTACAAAGCGAGCGCTGCGGGGACGTTCAGCATCACGGTGTCGGCGACGAAACCCACCGAGGGATGCTGCGCGCCGAACGCCGAGGGCACCGCCAAAGTGAAGGTGGCCACGGGCGAGGAGTGCGGCTGTGATCCGAAGAGCGGTTGCTGCTGAACCATCCACCTTCTCTAAAGCTCCAGCGCATATCATGAAGATCCTTGTGCTCTGTACCGGCAATAGCTGCCGCAGCCAGATGGCCCACGGTTACCTGCAACACTTCGCCGGACGCCAGGCAGAAGTGTACAGCGCGGGCGTCGAGACACATGGCGTGAACCCGCGTGCCGTCGCGGTGATGAAGGAGGACGGGATCGACATCGCGCACCACACGAGCAACAATGTGGATGAGTATCGCGACATCCGCTTCGACCACGTGATCACCGTCTGCGACAATGCGCGCGAGGCCTGCCCCCTCTTCCCCGGGCATGCGATGAAGCACCACCACGACTTTCCCGATCCCGCCAAGGCGACCGGAACGGAAGCGGAGATCATGGACGCCTTCCGCCGCGTGCGCAAGGAGATCAAGCATTACGCGATCGACTTCGTTGAACGACATGTGGTGGCCCTGTGAAGAAGCGCCTCTCCTTCCTCGACCGCTTCCTCACGCTTTGGATCTTCACGGCCATGGCGGTGGGCGTGGGCATCGGCTACTTCCTGCCGGGCGTCACCGCGTCCATCAACGAGGCCTCGAACGGCACTACCAACATCCCGCTCGCCATCGGTCTCATCCTGATGATGATCCCGCCCCTGGCCAAGGTGGACTACGCCAAGCTCCCCAGCGTGTTCAAGCACAAGCGCGTACTGGGCACCGGCCTGTTCATGAGCTGGATCGTGGGGCCCGCGCTGATGTTCGCGCTCGGCTTGATATTCCTGCGCGCGTTCCCAGAGTACTTCTCCGGCGTCATGCTCATCGCCCTCGCGCCCTGCATCGCCATGGTGCTGGTGTGGAACGACCTGGCACAGGGCGACCGCGAGCTGGCCGCCGGACTGGTCGCGCTGAACAGCATCCTGCAGATCCTCTTCTACAGCAGCTATGCCTGGCTGTATGTCACCGTGCTGCCGCCGCTCTTCGGGGTGGAAGGCTACGCGGTGGATGTGACCATCGGCGAGATCACGCGCACGGTGCTCATCTACCTGGGCATCCCCTTCGCCACGGGCTTCCTGCTGCGCTTCGTCCTCGCACGCTGGAAGGGTGAGGAGTGGTACATGCAGCGCTTCATCCCGGCCATCGCGCCCATCACCTTGGTGGCGCTGCTCTTCACCATCGTGGTGATGTTCAGCCTGAAGGGCCGCATGATCGTGGACATCCCCTTCGATGTGCTGCGCGTGGCCGTACCGCTCACGCTCTTCTTCCTGCTCATGTTCTTTGGTACCTTTTACCTGGTGCAGCGGCTCGGGGGCACCTACAAGGAAACCACCACCCTCGCCTTCACCGCCGGCAGCAACAACTTCGAATTGGGCATCGCCGTGGCCATCGCGGTCTTCGGGCTCAACTCCGGGCAGGCCTTCGCCGCCGTGGTAGGTCCGCTGATCGAAGTGCCGGTGCTGATCAGTTTGGTGAACTTCGCGTTGAAGCGCATGGTGCGCTTCCGTCCGTCATGATCCGCGCTTGGACAGCAAGGCTCTGATACAGACCTGAACGGCTCCACCGAACACTTCTTTGACGTACTGTGACATTCGTCACGCCGCGCGTGCTGTATCAATCGTCCATTTGCGATGAACAATCAACCCGCCATGCGATCCCATCTGAACACCCTTCTTTTCGCTGCGTCCTTGGCCTTCGCCAACACGGCATCCGCCCAGGAACCGGCGACCACCCCCACCAAGACCATGGAACTGGCCAAGAGCGGCACCTTGGTCATCGATGTGCGCGAACCGGAAGAGTTGGCCCAATTGGCCTACGACGTGCCCAACCTCGTGAACATCCCCTTGGCCGACGTTGCCAAGCGCGCCAACGAGATCCCCAAGGACAAGCCGGTGATCGTGGTTTGCCGCAGTGGTGGTCGAAGCGCTGAGGCGGTGGCGGAATTGCAGAAGCTCGGTTACAGCAACCTCACTTCATTGGAAGGTGGCCTCTACGCCTGGCAGGAAGCCGGTATGCCGGTGAAGAAGAACGGCACGCCCCCTGCTGGATGCTGCGCTGGTGGCAAAGCGAACGCGAACTGCACGCCTGAACAAAAGGCAGCAGGTTGTTGCTCCGGTGCGCCCAAGGCGGCTGCACCCGCACCGGCCGACAAGAAGACCGAGAAGAAGAACTGATGCTGCGCACCGCTGTCGACATCGACTATACCGAGCAGGAGGAGACCGTGGCGCGCTACGCCAAGGCCCTGGGCCACCCCGTGCGCATCCGCATCCTGAAGCTCCTGGCCGATCGCGCCTGCTGTTACAACGGCGACCTCACCGAGGAGATCCCCATGGCGCAGAGCACCATCAGCCAGCACCTGAAAGCCTTGAAGGATGCCGGCCTGATCCAAGGCGAGATCATGCCGCCGCGCGTGAAGTACTGCATCAACAAAGCCAACTGGCAGGAAGCGAAGACGCTTTTCCGCGACCTGTTGAAATGAACCTGAACACCAGCGACCATGAAGACCATCAAAGTGCTCGGCACCGGTTGTGCCAAATGCAAGACCACCATCGCACATGCCGAGGAGGCCGTGAAGCAGAGCGGCGTTGATGCACAGGTGATCAAGGTGGAAGACATCCAAGAGATCATGAAGTACAACATCCTCACCACGCCCGCACTGGTGCTGGATGAAGTGGTGATGATCAAAGGCCGCGTGCCCAGTGTGGAGGAGATCGCGGCCATGCTCCGCTGATCATGTTCAACTGGCTGGATGCCCTCGTCGCGTGGCTGGTGTACGACACCATCGGCCTGGACGCGACCACGCATTGGGGACAGGCGCTCCACTTCTTCTTCTACGACTCGGTGAAGATCCTGCTGCTGCTCTTCCTGATCACCTTCCTCATGGGGATCGTGAACGCCTACTTCCCCATCGACCGCATCCGCAGTTTCCTTTCCCGCAACAAGCTGTATGGTGGTGAATATGTGATGGCCTCCACCTTCGGCGCCATCACACCGTTCTGTTCGTGCAGCTCGGTGCCGCTCTTCATCGGCTTCGTCAAGGGCGGCATTCCGCTGGGAGTCACCTTCGCGTTCCTCATCACCTCACCGTTGGTGAATGAAGTCGCCCTGGCCATGTTCGTGGGCATGTTCGGCCTGAAGGCCACATTGATCTATGCCGTGAGCGGGATCCTGCTGGGCACCGTCGGTGGCTATGTGCTGGGCCGCTTGAAAATGGAACCGCTGCTCACCGATTGGGTGCAGGGCGTGATGCGGCAGGCCCACATGGAAGAGGCCTATGAAGAGGAGAAGCTCACCTTCCTGCAACGGCTGCCGGGCGTGGGCCGCGAGGCATGGGGCATCGTGAAGGGCGTACTGCCCTACGTGCTCATCGGCATCGCCATCGGCGCGGCCATGCATGGCTTCATCCCCACCGGCTTTTTCGAGAAGTACATCAGTAAGGACAACCCCCTTGCCGTTCCCCTGGCCGTGATCCTCGGTGTGCCCATGTACTCCAATGCCGCAGGCGTGCTGCCCATCATCCAGGTGCTGGTGCAAAAGGGCATCCCCATCGGCACCGCCATCGCCTTCATGATGGCCGTGGTGGGTCTCTCGATCCCCGAGGCCATGCTGCTGAAGAAAGTGATGAGTTGGAAGATGATCGCCATCTTCTTCGGCACCGTGGCCTTCTTCATCATCCTGAGCGGCTACCTCTTCAACATCATCCTTTGAAACGACCATGAAACACTTGTTCACCCTCGCACTTCCGGCACTCCTCGGTCTCTTCACAGCCTATGAGAGCAACGCCCAACAACCCACCAAGGCGCCGACCACCGCCACCCGCATTGATGTGATCGACTTCCACACCGACCACCGCTGCAAGACCTGCCTCACCATCGAAGGCCTCACCAAGGAAGTGCTCAACAGCACCTTCGCGCCCCAGATGAAGAGCGGCGTCCTCACCTTCCGCTTGGTGAACGTGGACGACAAAGCGAACGCCAAGGTGGCCGAGGAATTCGGCGCATACGGCACCGCGCTCTTCCTGCACGTACACGAGAACGGCAAGACCGAGAGGATCGACCTGACGGAATGGGCCTTCATGCAGGCGAACGATGCCGCCACCTTCAAGGCCGAACTCACCCAGCGTATCAAGGCCCTGCTCTGATGGAGGGATTGCGCGAACTGGCCATGAGCCGCGAGGCGCCCGTGCTGGCCGCTTTCGCGCTCGGCCTGCTCACGGCGGTGGCACCCTGTCCGCTGGCCACCAACATCAGTGCAACGGCCTATATCGGCCGCGAGTTGAAGTCTCCGCGCGCGATGCTGTTCAGCGGTGTGCTGTACATGCTCGGTCGTGCCTTCAGCTACACGGTCATCGGCACGGCGTTGTATTGGGGCGCGAGCAAATTCCATGTGGCGCGGTTCTTCCAAGGCAACGGTGAACTTGTCCTTGGTCCCATCCTCATCCTGATCGGCCTGGTGCTGCTGGGCGTGATCAAGATCGGAGGCAATGGCAGCAGCTTCCTCGACAAGCTCGGTGATCGGTTCAAGGACAAGGGCTTCCTCGGGGCGTTCATGCTGGGCCTGCTCTTCGCGCTGGCCTTTTGTCCGTATAGCGGTGCGCTCTACTTCGGCTCCCTGATCCCCATGACGCTGGCCCCAACGGGCGGCCTTCATCTGCCGATCATTTTCGCCATCGGCACCGGACTGCCCGTGCTGGGCTTCGCGGCGGTGATGGCCTACAGTGCCAACCGCATCAGCCGCGTGTTCAACGCCGTGCAGCGCGTGGAGAAAGTGATGCGCTACGTAGCCGGCGTGGTCTTCATTCTTACCGGTGTTTACTACATCGGCATCTTCGCGAAGTGGTGGTAACTTCAAAACATGGATACGCGCACAACTTCCCTCCTCGCCCTCTGGGCCGAAGGCCGCACCCGCTTCACCAACCTGCTGGTCAATCTCACCGAGGCCGACCTGCCGAAGAAGCTGGCTCCAGGCCCGAACAGCATCGGCTTCCTCGTGCGCCATATCGGCGATGTGGAGATGCTGTTCTCCAAGAACGTGTTCGGCAGGAAGGAGGTGCAGGTGCATGCGAAGACCGTGATCGCACAGCACGATACCGGCGAATGGACCGACCTCGCCACGCTGAAGGCCTACGTGCAGGAGAGCGCCGCCACCTTGCAACGCGCCATCGAGGCCACCAGCGATGCCGACTGGGACACCGTGATCGAGACCAAGGAGTTCGGCAAAAAGACCAAGGCCGAAGCGCTCGGGCGCATCACCACGCACACCGCTTACCACGCGGGGCGATCGCGATGCTGGTGAAGTACGGTTCCTGAACCCTAACGGCGGCGGGCTTCGTTAGTGCCATGCTCGCCGACCGTCTTCTTCCGCATGTTCTTTCCTTCTCGCTGAAGGATACCAAGCTCCCCAAAGGCGTCGGTGTGCTCGACCCCTTCAATGGTCCGAACGCGGATGAGGTCCGCCGCATCGTCACGCTCTTCCATCGCAAATATTACAGCGACGATACGCCGCGCGTGCTCATGCTCGGCATCAATCCTGGCCGCTTGGGTGCGGGCAGCACCGGGCTCTCCTTCACCGACACCAAACGTTGCGAAAGCGATCTCGGTATCGCGGTGAACGGCTTGCGCACACACGAACCCAGCAGCGACTTCTTTTACCGCATGGTGCGTGCAGCGGGTGGGGCCGAAGCCTTCTACAGCAAAGTGTACGTGCATGCCATCTGCCCGCTCGGCTTCGTGAAGCAAGGGCCGCAGGGTAACGACATCAACTTGAACTACTACGACGACAAAACACTGGAGGAAGCCGTGACGCCTTTCGTTTCCAACTGGCTGCGCACGTTGGTGGAATGTGGCATGCGCACGGACGTGGTCTTCTGTATCGGGACAGGGAAGAACGCCGCCTATTTCGCGAAGCTCAACGCAAAGCTCAGGCTCTTCGACCGGATCGTCGCGCTGGAGCACCCACGCTTCGTGATGCAGTACAAGGCGAAGAGCGTGGATGCCTATGTGAGGAAGTACGTTGATGCACTGTCCGGAACGGCCGGGGACTGATGGTCCGTCGTCGGCTGTCATGGATCCACCGCTAATTTGACCGGCGAACCTGTTCCTTCGCTGCCCGCCGCGACCTTTACACGCAACCATGTTCATCATCAACACCATCGGTATCGTCGGCTTCGCGCTGGTGTTCCTGTTCGGTATCATTTTATGCATGGAGCTGGGGGTACGCTGGGGCGCGCGCCAGCGCCTGCCCGAAACGGAAGCCCGGGGCTTCGGCCCACTGGAGGCCGGAGTGTTCAGTCTGCTCGCCCTTTTGGTAGCCTTCACCTTCGGTGATGCCATGACGCGCTGGGAGATGAGGCGGCAACTGATGGTGCAGGAAGTGAACGCCATCGGTACCGCTTATCTCCGCCTGGACCTGCTGCAAGAGGACGACCGACGGAAGCTGCAGCAGCAGTTCAAACAGTACGTGGATGCAAGGCTGGACCTCTATGCCGCATTGCACGACCAAAGCACACCCATCGCGGAGCAGGATCGCGTGAAGGAGCTCCAGGACAGCATCTGGTCGGCAGCAGGCACGGCTCGGCACCTCGACCAGACCGCTACTGCCGACCTCCTGCTGGTGCCCGCCCTCAACCAGATGTTCGATATCACCACCACCCGGGAAGCCGTTACCTGGGCGCACCCACCGGCGATCATCTACCTGTTGCTTTTCGTGGTGGCGCTGGTAAGCTCGCTCATCGCTGGTTATGGGATCGGCATGCACGCCCGCCGCAGCATTGTACACATGGTCTCCTTCGCCCTGGTCACCGCCTTTTCCATCTGGGTGATCATGGAACTGGAGTTCCCCCGAAGTGGGTTCATCCGTCTTGACCCCGCCGACCAACTATTGCACGAATTGCGCGACGGAATGGACCCATGGTGAAGTCTGGATCGTTCTTGATCCTGCGCCCGCCTACAACCAATCCAACAGCGAGACCCCCAAGCCGATGGTGGTCTGTTCGTGGTTGTAGTCGAGCAGGCTTTCGCCGAAGCCGTGGAACACTTGCAGGTGCGCTTTCAGGGGACCGCTGATGGTGAAGGACCAATCCCCTTGCACGGATCCACCCAGGAACGGATGTTCGATAAAGGGGCTGCGCACCTGCACCGAGGCCAAATGGCTCTTGTGCCGGAAGACGAGCAAGACCTCGCCATTGCCCACCAGTCCGTTGATGTCGGGATTGTCATCGGTAGTGCGACTTTCCGGGATCCGCAACCACGGCCGCAGAAGCAAAGTGTAGCGCCCGCGTTCCAGGCCGACCTGTAGCACCACGCGGTTCCAACTCCGGCTGAAGGGTTCGCCGCCCCCATTGCTCTGGTGGTTCAACCCCAAGGCGAGCAAACGGCCGCGCACGCCGAACAAGCGGTAGTTGGTGGGCACCACGAGCATCACCTCGGGCTCATAGTTCGTTTCCCGGAACGGACGGCTCAGTCCGGAATTGTACACCTGCCAGCGCGAGCTCTGGGTATAGCCCACCCAGAGATCGCCCCGGTCCTTGAACAGGCCTTGCACCACCTTGGTCTTGAAGCTGAACTGGAACTTGCATTCCACCACATCCAGCGGGATCGGTGGGTCGGTGGAAGGCGGTGCCTCGAAGCGGTGCGGGCTTCGGTTCGGTGCGCTGCTCCACACGGCGGGCAGCACGTAGACCGGCCGGTAGGGAGTGATCAGAAAAGTGCCGTTGCGCAGGCTGTCCGCCAACTCCCACCGGGCGCGCAACGTATGCGTTTCCTTGAAAGCCAGCTTCTGCGCGTGTAAGTCAGCGAACACAAGGAGGCATGCGACCAGGGTCACGAACAGCACACATGGGGCGGCTGGTTCGAAGGCGCGCGGGGAACCGAGGCGGAACCTGGGTCCCTTGATCACTGGATCATGCGCTCAGCGCAGGTGTTGGCATGCTCTAAGAGCCTGTTTGGGAACTTTTCAAACTCGTCCTCCGGTCTCTTTTCCGCCCATGCTTCGCCGCAAAATGATCCCGTAGGCACCGCTACGCCATCCTTCTTCCGGCTTCGCCTGATCGAAAAATAGCCTCGGAGTCCTTCGTTCAAGAGATCCCAAACAGGCTCTAAAGGTAGGTGCCACGCCACCGGAGGGCGTGCCGCGCTCCCAGGTATCGTTGTGCTTCGCGACCGGGCAGGAACCCTACACCGCCTTCCGGAACAAGTAACGGGTGATGAAGATGCCTGTCCCCCCTTTGTCTTCCGCAGGACTGTTCACGCCGGTGGTCACGGTGAAAAGTTCCCAGCCGTCGGCCGTGTACGCGGTGATGGTCTCCACGATCGTCCTGTCGTTCAGCGCCACGTTGGTGAAGTTGATGCCCGCGATGCTATAGAAGTTCTTCATCTCCTTCTCAATGGCCTGGCCGTCAGGTCCGCTCGTTATCACACGCGAGCGCCCCAAGCCTGCGGGCACCACGCTTTCGATGGTGGAGAACTGCTTCCATTGGTAGGTGGCGGCTTGTGGGCTGGGCCGCAATGCAAGCAGGGTGATCGCTCCGAGGCCAAGTCCGATGAAGAAGATGAAAGCACGTAGGGTGGTGTTCATGGGGATCTGTTTTGTCCCGAATTTCGGCATACGCCGCCCGATCTCCATCTTCACCGGCCACCAGCCGCCCTCCCCATGACCGTTGACCGCCTCTTCGACGTCCCCCGCTACCAGTTGGCCCACTTCCCCAAGGCGGATGCCATCGCCTCCAAGGAGAAAGGACAATGGCGCCCGTACTCCACCCAGGAGCTCATCGACCTGAGCGAACAACTGGCGCTAGGGCTGCTAGCGCTCGGCGTATTGCCTGGCGACACCGTGGCCATTTGCAGCGGCAACCGCAGCGAGTGGTGCCTCGTGGACCAGGCCATCCTGCGCATCGGCGCCATCACGGTGCCCATCTACCCCACCAGCAGCAAGGAGGACTACCTCTACATCCTGCAACACGCGCAGGTGAAGGTGTGCTTCACCGCGAACGCGGAGATCCACGCCAAGGCCGCACAGCCCGGCTGTCCCGAGCACCAGTTCACTTTCGATGCGGTGCCGGGCGCGCGCCTTTGGAGCGAAGTGGCGAAGATGGGCCGCCAGGCGGACAAGCCACTGCTGCACGGTTATGAGGCCCGGGTGAAGCGCAGCGACCTCGCCACCATCATCTACACCAGCGGCACCACCGGACGGCCCAAGGGCGTGATGCTCTCGCACGACAATATCCTGAGCAACGTGGAGGGCAGCGCCACCCGCTTCCCGGTGGACGCCACCGCCAAAGCCATCAGCTTCCTGCCGCTCTCGCACATCTACGAGCGCATGCTGATGTACCTGTACATGCGTGTCGGGGTATCCATCTACTTCCAGGAATCCCTGGAGGACCTCGGCGACCGCATCCGCGAAGTGCAGCCCCATGTCTTTACCGCGGTGCCGCGCCTGTTGGAGAAGATCTACGACAAGATCGTGGGCAAAGGCGAAGAGCTCACCGGCGTGAAACGCAAGCTCTTCTTCTGGGCCTTGGACCTGGGTCTGCGCTATGAGGTGCACGGCCGGAGCCCTTGGTACAACTTGCAACTCGCGCTGGCCCGTAAGCTCATATTCAGCAAGTGGCAGGCGGCATTGGGCGGCAACGTGAAGATCTGCGCCAGCGGCAGCGCCGCTTTGCAGCCGCGTCTCGCGCGGGTGTTCAACGCCGCCGGGATCCCTTTGATGGAAGGATATGGCCTTACCGAGAGCAGCCCGGTGATCAGCGTGAACGATATGCGCAATGACGGACTGCGCTTCGGCACCGTGGGCAAGTTGATCCCGGGTGTGCAGGTGCGCATCGCGGCGGACGGCGAGATCCTGGCCAAGGGCCCCAACATCATGATGGGCTACTACAAGGAACCGGAACTCACCAAGGAGGCGCTGGACGCTGAGGGCTGGCTGCACACCGGCGATATCGGCGAACTCGACGCGGACGGATTCCTGAAGATCACCGATCGCAAGAAGGAGATCTTCAAGACCAGCGGTGGCAAATACGTGGCGCCGCAGGTTTTGGAGAACAAGCTGAAGGAATCGCGCTTCATCGAACAGGCCATGGTGATCGGCGAGAACCGCAAGTTCCCCGCCGCCCTCATCGTACCCAACTTCGGCTTCCTCAAGGACTACTGCGAGATCAAGGGCATCCCCTTTGAAAGCCGCGAACAGGTGATCGCCGACAAGCGCATCGTAGACCGCATCTTCGAGGAAGTTACCAAGGCGGACGCCGACAAGGGCCACTGGGAGCAGGTGAAGAAGATCGCCCTCTTGCCTCAGGAGATGAGCATCGAGGGCGGCGAGCTTACCCCGTCCATGAAGCTGCGCCGAAAACCCATCCTCGCGAAATACGCGGATATCGTAGAGCGCATCTATGCGGGCGCCTGAACGGCCACTACCCTACTTTCGCCTTCCCTTAACCTTCCGTTGATGAGGTCGTTCCCCGTTCCGCGTCCCTTGCTACCGCTCGCGATCTCCGTGCCCCTGCTGTTCTCCGGCTGTTCCAAGGAGCCCGGTGAAGGTGGAAAAGCATTGATCCGGGGCACCGTCTACGCGGTGGAGTACAATGACAACACCGGCCAGCCCACCGGCAACGAATTCTATGTGCCCGAGTACCGTGTGTACATCCGCTATGGCGACGGCGATTTCTACGACGACGACACGCGCACCGGCCCGAACGGCGAATTCGAGTTCCGTTGGTTGCGGCCCGGCAGCTACACGGTGTTCACCTACAGCGAATGTCCGGAGGACTGCGACAGCGGTGTGGAACTGGTGAGCCGGATCGTGGAGATCAACAAGAAGAAGGACGAAGTGACCGTGCCGATCTTCCAGGTGCAATTGTGGTGACCCTCCCCGCTCGCTCCATCGTCCTCGGCCTCCTGGCCCTGCCGCTGCTCTGCCGCGCACAGGATGGCGAACTGCGGCCACGGCTCGTGCAGGAAGGATGGTTCACCGTCGGCGCGCAGTTCCGCCCGTTCAAGAACACCAGCCGTGTGGCGGAACCGAAGTTCAACAAGCGCTTCCGCCTGGCCACAGAGGCGGGCTACCGTTCGGACGAGAACCTCAGCGGCGGCAAGCAGGTCTTTTGGGACCTGGCGGTCCGCTACAAATTCACCGACTACCTGCGCGTGGTCGCCGAACATCGCTTCAGCTTCCGCGGTGCGGACAAGTCGAACAGCCAACGTACTTCACTCCAAGCCCAACTGCGCGGTGAATGGAACCGCTTCGTCGGCGATTACCGCATGCGCTATCAGCACGAATACCTGGACCCCACCGATGTGCGCGATCAGCTGCGGAACCGCCTCGGGCTCACCTACGACATCCGCAAGTGGAAGCTCGATCCCGAAGTGAGCGCGGAGTTCTTCACCTGGTTCGGCTACCTGGGCACGCGCCTCATCGGCACGCGCTATTCCGTGGGCACTTCCTGGACACCCGGCAAGGACCATGAGATCGGCATCGCGGTGATGCACGACCGGGAACAGTACGTGAGCGATCCCACCTACCGCATCATCTATGCGTTGAGCTACTCCCTCGACATCAACTGAACCATGCGCCCCCTGCTCCTGCGCGCACTGATCTTCACAGCGATCTTCCTGTTGGCTGTGTTCACAGGCTACCTGTTGCTGCGCGATGACGATGTGCCGCATGTGTTCCATCCCTCGCAATTGGATCCGCGGCTGGTGGACCCCGTGCTCCGCCAAAAGGAGGGCGAACACCACATCCTGGATTTCAGCCTGGTGGACCAGGAAGGCACCACCATTACGCTGAACGATCTGAAGGGACAGGTGATCCTCGCCGACTTCTTCTTCACCACCTGCACCAGCATCTGCCCGAAGATGAGCACACAGATGGCGCGCGTGCAGGAAGCCTTCAAGGACGATCCGGGCGTGGTGCTCCTCTCCCACTCCGTGACGCCGGAAATGGACAGTGTGCCCGTGCTGAAGGCGTACGCGGAGCTGCACGGCGCGATCCCCAATAAATGGCATCTGATGACCGGCGACCGTGCGCAGATCTACCGGCTGGCGCGCAAGAGCTATTTCGCCGCGCTCGATGAAGGCGACGGCGGACCGAACGATTTCGTACACACGGAGAACTTCGTGCTCGTGGATCCGCAACACCGGATCCGCGGGTTCTACGATGGCACTTCGGAAAAGGAAGTGGACCGCGCCATCCACGATATCGGGAGGCTGCTGGATGTCATGAACGACGCCCCGTGAGCCGGATACATTTGGCCACGGAAGCAGTACCAGTTTTCAGGATGGGTCCATCCGATCGGCTGTGAACGGATACCGCAAAGGGCACGAAGCACGCCAAGAATTACCCGAATGATGGCCACTTCATGCGCTTCGCGTCCTTTGCGATGGGACGGTTCCGATCTTCGAAATGGTATGACCCGCTAGCATGTATCAGTGGTTGAACAAATACTACGGCCGCCTGCGCACCCTAAAGGCGAGTTGGGTGCTGCTGAACCTGCTCAACCTGCGCAAGCTGGCCCATGCCCGCCGCATGTACCGCAAGTACGGCATCCAGCGCAGCGTGCTATTGCCCATCAGCAGCAAGGACCTGCCGACGACGACCACCGAAAAGCCCTGGCTCGATACGCCGGAAGGTGTCGCCGCATTGCCCGACCATCCGGGCCTGAAGCGTTTTGATACCGCCACCCGCGAGGCCATCCTGGGGTGGCCGGAGAAAGGCTACATCGTCCTCCGTGGCTTGTTCACCCGCGAGGAGGTCGATGCCATGAATTCCGAAGTGGACCGCTTGATCCGTGACAAGGTGGTCGACTTCAACTTCACCGGGCGCAAGATCATGTTCGCCTGGCACCACAGCGAACTGCTGCGCAAGCACACCCACGACCGCCGGATCCTGGACGTGATGGACTTCCTCCTCGGCAAGCGCATGCAGGTCTTCCAAAGCATCAACTTCCTCACCGGCAGCGAACAGGCCGCGCACAGCGATTCCATCCACATGACCACGCATCCGCTGGGTTACATGACAGCCGCATGGATCGCGCTAGAGGAGATCACGCCGGACAATGGACCACTCGTCTACCATCCCGGATCGCACAAGCTGCCCTACCTGCTCAACGACAGCTTCGACCACGGCGGCAACCGCTTCGTGATCGGCGAGGACGCCTACGCCCACTACGAAGCGGCCGTGGACCGCGCCATCCGCGAAGGGCACTTCGAGCACAAGGAACTGCTGGCCCAGCCCGGCGATGTGCTCTTTTGGCACGCCAACCTTCTGCACGGCGGCAAGAAAATGACCACCCCCAACGCCAGCCGCAAGAGCATGGTGATCCACTGCTTCGCGGATGATGTGCTCTGCTACCACGAGCTTACCCAGCGCGTGGCGATGATGGAGGAGCATTGATCGGCCGGGCTATCATTTAAGCACCATGGGGGTTCCCGCACCACCTTGCGCCGATCCCGGATGCGATGGTCGCCGGCGCATGCGCCGCCATCGCTCCGGGAGAACGCTCGCGAACACGGGTGATGGTGCGCGCGGCTTCGCGCCACCGCACGATCACCCCGCTCTATCGCTCACAGATCACTACCACGGCAGCGCGCAGCGCTCGCGTCCCATCCCTCACGAGCACATGGTACTTGCCCGGTGCCAGCTTCTTCGTCGCCTTCGCGGGCATGCGGAACGGAACGGCCTTCGCATCCCCCCAAGGCGCTTCCTCCACCACACGTCCCAACGCGTCCAATAGCGTCACTTGCGTGTTCGGACCCAGCGGCACTGTGGTGCGCAGCTCGAACGGACCGGGGCCGATGTTCGGGACCACCTGGAGCACATCCTCATCTGCGATGGCCTCCCCCACACCGATCGCCGCCACCACCCGCAGGTGTACCCCATTGGGATCCGTGAGGCCATTGCCACTGGTGAAATAGCCCAAGGCATTGCCCGCTGCATCGAAGCGGTGTACCGCGTCCACGCCCCAATCGCCCATCAGCATATCGCCATTGGGCAGGAAGGCGATGCCTTCGGGACTGGTCAAGCCACTGATGAAGGTGCTGAGGAACTGGCCGTTCGCATCGTAGCGCAACACGGTTCCCGCGGTCCAGTCCTGCACCAGCACATCGCCATTGGCGCCCTGCCAGATATCGGTGGGACCTTGTAACACACCGCTGTCGATGAAGACGCCGAGATCGCTCCCGTCCGCCGCGAAACGACGGACCGTACCGTTCGCACCATTGCCGAAGACGGAGATGTAGAAGTCCCCCTGCGCATCCCAGAAATGGCCGAGCCCATTGGGCGTTCCGATGCTGGTGAACTCATCCACGAAGACGCCGTCCAGATCGAAGCGGACCACCTTGTTCTGGGTAGCGCCCCACTGGGTCACGTACACCAAGGTGTCCGGGCCGATGGACATTTTCGAGGGGGTGTCCAGGGAATAGCCGGTAGAGAACTCCCCGATATAAGCACCGCTCACACCATCATACCGCTTGATGGCCGTATTGCCGAAGCCCGTCACCAGCACGCTGCCGTCCGGATGGAAGAGCACATCCTCGGGACCGGCCAATCCTCCGCTGCCATTGGGAATGAAGTCCCCGAGGTAATTGCCTGCGGTGTCAAAGCGGAACACCGCGTTGGTGCCTCGGCTGTTCACCAACACTTCGTAGCTGGTCTGGGCGCAAAGCGGCTGGCCGAGCAGAAAGGGAAAGAGCAAGAAGGGTAAGTGTCGCATCATGCGGTTCGTTGTCTGCATCGAACCTAGTGGTAGCTGGCTTACCGGGCGTGCCGATCATCGCGTGGGATATACGGGTCAGAGCGCCTAGAACGCATTCGCGAGGATCGGATCCGAGGGCTTTGCCCGAGGAACTGTCCGAAGCGATCTCTAATTCGTGCGCGGGGCAGTGCGTGGACAACACTGATACCGCACGGATCCATCAAGATCGCTTCGCGCCGATCCCGGATGCGATGGTCCCCGGCGCATGCGCCGCCATCGCTCCGGGAGAACGCTCGCGAACATGGCTCCGTCGTGTTGGCGAGCAACCACCGCCTATGGTGTGATGGGCCGTTCGCCCGGTGCCCAACCGCACGATGGACCCGATGGGGGGTCGTTAGTTTTGAGCGACGCCATGGACCGTTGCCCCTATTGCGAAAGCGCCCGGTCCCTCCTGTTGGGTCAGGGTGTTCTGTTCCCGCCATGCTGGAGCGCGGACATGCGTTCGCTGAAGACCGGCACCTTGTATATCCGCTCCCGGCGGTTGGAGGAAAGCGCGGACCACGTGTCCCGCCTGAGCATACGCTGCATGTTGAACGGCCAGCAATGGTATAAGGTGGGGGGCACGGACCGCGTGGTGAACCCGGATAACTTCCTGGTGATCGATCAAGGTCAGCACTACCGCACCGCGTTCCACGGCGATGCGGAACAGGAAATGTTGATGGTGGGTTTCCGCCCCGGGTTCGCCGCCGAGGGGCTACGCACGTTGACGCATACCACGGAGCAACTGCTCGATGACCCTGGCAGGATAGGGCGCAACCCTCCTTCGCCGAGCAGACCTACGCGATGGACCCCCTGGTGAAGGGGCTCTTCGCGCAGTTGCACACGCTGGTGAAGACCCCGCGCACGGAACGGACCGATACCGATGTGGACGGCATCCATGACCGGTTGATGGAACGCCTGCTGAACTGCAGCTGGGGCTCCGCCGCTCCATGGACCTCCTCTCCGCACAACGCGTTGCCACGCGCCGCGAGCTGTGGAAACGCCTGAGCACCGCGCGCGATCATCTGGAAGCCCACCTGCACCGCGACCTGCATGTCGCCGATCTGGCGCAGGTGGCCTGCCTGAGCGAACACCATTTCAAGCGATTGTTCCGCCAGGCCTTCGGCTCCTCGCCTTACCACTACATCCGGCAACAACGCTTGGAACGCGCACGCGTGCTGGTGCGCGCCGGTCATTTGCCCCTGGGTGCTATCGCCAGCGCAGTGGGCTACGTCGACGAGAGTTCCTTCGTGCGCCTGTACCGCAGCACCTTCGGCACCACACCGGGCGCGACCGCGGAAAGGTGTAGCGCGGCGCCATTGCCTGCGCGCGCAACGCCGCTGCTCGTGCGGCGCGTCGGAATAGCCCGATCCGCACATGCCAGCGCACCGGTCCTCATGGACCTTGGCCCCGTCAGCGCACCGCCGTCCATCCACCTGCACACCATGCGCCTCCCACCCTTCGCCCTGGTCCTTGGCACCGGGCTGCTATGGTCTCTCCGGACCTCCGCCAGGTCCTGCTCCCTCCGCCGCCATCCCCCTCGTGGGCGACACCTTCCGCGTCTTCGGTGTGGACAACGACACCTCGGTCGAACCTGGGCGGGCGGTCTGGCCGTGGCATGGGACTTCTCCACGTTGATCATCGACACCACGATCCACACCTTGCAAACCTGTGTGGACCCAGCCACCCTTCCTTGATCGGCGCTTATCCGGATTGCGACATGGCCATGCGCTGGAGCCTCTCATCGACCCGGGCTACGCAATGGAGATACGGTGGACGACGCCTGGTGCTACACCTCCGCCGGGCTGGGCGTCGCCTACCATTTCTGCGGCCTCACACGCCATACGCTGGATGCCACCGGCACCCTGGTGATGCCGTACGGCACCTTCCGATGTGCTCCGCACATGGACCCGGACCTACCAATGTGTCCGACGACACCCCTGCCGACACTTCCTTCAATATCAACCACGCGTGGTGGGTGCCCAACCTCCGCTGGCCCATACTGGAATACAACCGCTTCATCGGCAGCAACGGCAATGAGCTCATCTCGGTGACGGTGCTCGGGGCCTCGCAGGCGCTCGCGCTACCCGACCGGTCCATGGCCCATGCGCAGCTCTTTCCGGTCCCTTTCGGGATGAACTCACCCTGCGGTTCCTGGGGGCGTTCCGCCACGGAGGTCAAGTGCAGGTCCATGCCTTGGACGGTCGGTCGCTCTTTGAAGCCCTGCTGCCACCGGGCGTCGGTCAGCACACCACGCTCAACTCGGCGCATTGCCCGCAGGCGCCTTGCTGGTCACGATCCACACGGAGGAAGGCTCCATCCGTGCACCTGTCCTCCCCAACCCTGAGCATCCGTTGCCGAACTTTCCCACACGCTTCACCCACGCTTCGCCCTCACCGTTCTCCTCGTTCTCAACTGCTGCACCCACCAGGCGCAGGAGACCTTGCCGCGCCGTGTCTTCCTTGGCATCCGCATGGAGAACGTCACGGACGATATGCGGCGGATCATGGGCATCGGTGATGCGCATGGCGTGCTGCTGAGCGAAGTGCTGCCCAATGGTTCCGGCGAAGCAGCGGGCTGGAAGGCGCGGCGATCCCGCTTTACCGAGCTCGATGGCAAGCTCGTGGGTACCACGGAGGAGGTCTTCACCGAACTGGCGAAGCACAGCACTGGAAGCACCGTCGGCTACCGCGTGCTACGCGACAAGAAGCCGGTCTCCGGCAAGTTGAAATTGCTCGGTTGGCCGGGGAAAGCTACCCGGACCTGCGCGTGGAGTACACGGCGCACAGGACCACGAACGGCATCCAACGCGCCATCTCACGAGCCCGAAGACCCGGCGAGCGGACGAGCGCCGCTCGTGGTATTCATCGGTGGCGTCAGTTGCTACTCGCTGGACTCGCCGCTGGACACGGCGCGAGGCGAGATCAATTGCTGAACCGCCTGGGCCGGATGGGCTACGCTGCGTGCCCGGCTGGAGAAACCAGTGTGGTGCCGCGCGCACCGCAGCACGCCTTGCGCCGGAACTGAGTCACACCAACATTTGATACGCGGAGATTTATCGCGCAGCCAGCAAATGCGCTGATATCGACAGCGGCCACGTGATCATCATCGGGCGCTGGCATGGGCGGAGCTCTTCGCGCCGCTGCGGCCCAGCGCACGCCGGTACACTGATCGTAGCCTGGCAAACGCATCGGCAGCAAATTCCCGGCGAACACCCTTATCAAGACACGGCGCATTATCGGCAAAGCTTCACGGCTGGGTTTCGGAGCGCACGGACAGCTCAATGCCGGTTGACTCATTTTGAACGTGCTTATCCGCGACATTTCGCAGCCATCATGTTGACCACCGCGCAAACCGCCGCGAAGGCCTCGGATGTGCCGAGTTATCGTGGGCATCTTCGATGGACGGTCCCGCACGGGCATCATTGAACCTCTACGCTACCAATGCGCCGGAGGCCTGGAAGGACTACACCGGCGCAACCCTGCTGCTTTGGGGCGAAGCGGACGACATCGCGGTATGGCGCACGACCACGAGTTGCTGCGCGATATGCTCGAGACCGGCGCGGCGCCCGGGAAGGTCACCATGCGCGTGGTGCCGAACGCCGACCACGGCATGCACGAGGCCGACGACTCCCCAGCTGCCGTAGCGGGCAGCGGCCCCCATCAAACCGCCGTCGGAGGGGTTTATCGCCGATTGGTCGCCACGCGCGCGCGATGGCCCTCCTTTGGCGCTATCGGTCCTTCGTGCTCGCCGCTGGCATGCTCCCGTCGTTGTGGTCTGCCATGTGCGCAGTTCCCCGCGCGCCCGCTGCTCGCTGGGACTTCAGCGCGGCCTACGTTGCGTCGCGCGATCCTGAACCTTCGCGCGCTCGACCTGCGCGAACGCCTCGCAGCGGTACCGCTGGATATGCGGTCCGGTGCGGCAGGAGGCTGCCTTCAAAGTTGTTCCATGCATAACCTCCGGTGTAGGGCGATAGGGCACTATGGCTGAGGAGCGCTGTTCCTCGTCCTCGCGCTTCGAGACCGCGCACCAGTTGGAGCGCATCGCCTCGAGCGGCGCTGGATCGCGAGCGGAAGCGCCCATGCCGCGTGAACGGCGCGAGCAAGCTGCCCGGGAGACGGGGGGTGCATAAAAGCTTCCTGTCAGCGCCGCTCTACCTCTGGTTGAAGTGACTGGAGCCCGCAGGATTGTATCGCCTTCTGGAGAATTGGCGCAGGGGCATCGCGCGATAATTCCGCCGGTCCTTCTCCTCCTCGGCGTTACGCCCGAACTGCTGACCTGCACTCATCATGGATAAGGCCCTTGTAAGTTGCAGCGGTTCGCCGCCACCGACAGCACGGTACGTACACGACTGAAGGGTTTCGTTTGCGCCGTGGAAGTGCCGACCGTGCATGCGATGGAATGGCCGGGCACCGGTCCCCGCCAGACGCCACCGGCACTCCACCTGTTCAACGGAGGACAAACCTCACGGCACCGATGCGATCCCACTGAACTTCCGCTGCGTTCATTTCGATGCGGCGCTTCCCGATTAATGATCTACTTGCAATGGGGTTAATCCCTGGTCACCATCTGCAATCGAGCTCAGCCGCGCGCACTCCCACGAACGACCTGGTGTGCACTGCCCACTCTACCCGGGAACTTCGAGGGCT
>JADJCS010000016.1 GCA_016703105.1 Flavobacteriales bacterium | reverse complement strand
ATGAAGTAGCTGTGGCCGATGTGGTGGTCCTTGTCCAACAGTTGTTCGATGCGTGCATTCATCGTAGTCAACAATCGGCGCAGGTCTACCAAAAGCCCTTCCGGTTGCTCGATCAGTTCGGGCTTGCTGGGCATTTCCACAAAGCTGAATCGGCGGCGCAGTGCAGTATCCAAAGCTTCCACACTGCGGTCGGCGGTGTTCATGGTGCCGATGATGTGGAGGTTGGGCGGGACGCTAAATGGCTTCTTCGAGTAGGGCAGCGAGGCCGATGCGGCTTCAGCACCCAGTGCCCGCTTGTCCGGCTCGATCAACGTGATCAGTTCGCCGAAGATCGCAGCGATGTTTCCTCGATTGATCTCGTCGATAACCAACACGTACGGCTTCGCTTTGATGGATCGCAGCGCGCGGTTCGCCCAGTCGATGCGCTCAACAATCGGCAACTTGTCCTCGAACAACAGGGCTACTGTCGTAGGGGTCTGTTCCTTCTTCTTCTCCTTGGGGAGCGAACGGATCTGATTCAGTACGGCCCAATATGCAGTTCCGTTACTTCCACCGATCACCGTGCGAAAGTCGCGATCGATGTTCTCGAGTGCATCCAGATCCGGAAATGCCGCGTTCAATGCGCGTGATCGGTTCAAGGAGATCACATAGGTCCGGGTGGTGGAACTATTGACATGCTTGAGCAACAGATTACCGTGATCCGAGATGTCTATGACCTCGAGCTTCTTCCCTGAACGCGTTGGGATGATGACCTGCTCTTTAGCAGTAAGCGCTTCTTCCACCTGGTTCGTGTAGCGCTCGAATAATTCATCGAACGCAACATCCACCTTTGTCTTATCCGCAACCGGCGCAACGAAATCATACGCGGCCTCTACTGCGATGCGCTTGAATACACCGGGCCGTACGGCATAGCTCACCAGATTGGTTTCATCGTCTGTTTCGGGCTTGATGCCTTCAATGAAGTCCTCGTAGCTGAAGCTTTGATGGAACGTGGTGAACTGGATGCGGCCCGCCTTCACCATCGATTCGAAGCGCCCGCGCAATTCGGTTCGTTCTTCCTTCGCGTACTGGGCAACTGATCGGTTCTCGATGATGGCCATTGCGTGGTCGACGGTCGCATAGGTCTTCCCCGTCCCCGGTGGACCGTACAGAATGGTGTTCAGGTCCATGGTCTTTGGTTTGTGCTTATGGAATGTACCTCCAGTGGTTAGGTGGAGCAGGGTGTTGTACTGTTGTTTGGTTGCAGCGAAATTGGTGCCTTGGCTTCCAGCTTTCAGATCTAGGCCTTCGTCTTTGATCGACTCCCAAAGGATCGGCCGGTCCCATAGGTTGTGGTCGATCACCAGACCCACGCGATCTTGGACCCCGCTGAAACTCCCCTCGAGGGAATACTTGGTGCCTTCCGGAGGCATGGGGAGCACCTCTGTGGTAACAGTGGCCAACGCATAGCAACCAGAAGCACTGCCCGTGTTCCATAGAATCACTTTGTCCCCGGCGTGAATAGCCTTCTTGTGCGCATTTACTGTCCAGCGGTCCACAGCGTTGTCCCGAAGCGCGCCAACACTATCGTAGCTTTTGGGGTTCGCTTGGAAGACCCAGTACTTGATCTCTCTCGAGGCAGTTGCCCCCGGCCATTCGCCCTTGCCCTCGAGCAAGTAGTCCAGCGCCTTCTCCCGGAAGTCAGGTTCCGTGGTCATGCGATAGAGATCAGGGATGTGGTGCTTGCGGTACGGACTGCTCTGGCTCCTGCCCAACAACTCCTCAGCCGCCTCGATCACAACGGGTAACAGGGCATTCTGCTTATCACGCAGGGTAGCTGGCGTCACTCGCGTACCCTCGGCATTGGCTGGCCCCGAGAACATGAAGGTGCTCAGTATCTCATCCTTCACAAGTAGGCGCTTGGTCGAACCCTTGGGCAGCATGAGCATCACATTCACATCATCGTCGATGTGCATCGCGAAGCAGGCGCGATTGGAGAGATTCATGAGGACACCCTGCGTAGCGACCGGGTGAATGTTCATGGCAAGCAACGGACTGCTGGCATCCATGCCGAAGTGCTCTATCACCTCGTTGCACGCGTCGAAGAACAACTCCCAATCCGCGCGCGAAATCTTCTTGATCCAATTCGCGCTTCGCCACTTACCTCCTTTGGGGTCAGAGGCTTGATCGTCCTGTTGGCCCCACGCAAAAGCGTCCAGCAGTCCCAGATCCTTCAAGCCCATGGCCTGCGACAGTTCTGGCACACGGGTGATCAGCGCCGGATATTCAACAGGTAAGCCTTGCGTTTTGAAGAACGCCTTGGTCGCATCGTTGAGGATGGGGAATAGCTCAGGCTGGATGTAGTGCAACCATGGCGAGTAGATGCCTGGTGTCACGTAGGGCACCTTCTTGCGGTCGTACGTTGCGCAGACCTGAGAGGCTTCCGCCGCAGTGGTCACGTTGAATGCATCGCTTAGCAACGCATGCACATCGCGGAGCTGTTCTGTGGTCAGGTCGTGGATCTTCAGTCGCCCGGGCGCTGTGTAGCCCCCAAGGCCGGTGGCTTGCAGTTGTTCGCTCAACTCCTTGGCCTTCGACTTGTCGGCAACCAGATGGGCCAGGTACTTGTTCGCCAATTCGCCGACCGGCTTTGGCCGGAAAAGGTGGATAAGGCCCGTGAGGTCTTCGTTGGTCACCGATCCCTTTGCTACGAGCTGTGCAAGGATCTCGCGAGCGATCGGTCGGAATTCGTTGATCTGCCGGGTTCGGTTGAGGAACAGTTCACTTCCATTCCGAAATTGCTCGAATCTTGGCTTCAGTTCTTCTTCCATGCGCAGTTCAGCTCTGGCAAGCAAGATATTCAGCAGCTACCGAGCGTGACGCCTTTTATGCCTGTGCATGCCCTCTCTGGCGCGGATGTTAGGCGTGCGTAAGACAGCGCGGGGCAAAGCCGTCCATCCGTGCCCATCCATGTTTCAGGCCTACCTCACCACCTCTGAACCTAGAACCACTGGCCTCCGGCCACCTAAAAACCAGCGGACCTCTGAACCAAGAGCCAGCGCCTAATACCTACACCACCCGCACGATCCCATACAGCACTGCCGCAAGCACCAGCCCATAGCGTATGCACTTTCAGCTTGCGGTAGACGTGGAGGCAGTGCTTGTCCACGGTATGCTCTTACACCCATGCGGTCGCCGATCTAATGCGGGGTGAGCTCGTCGGCATGGCAGGCCCAGTGGATATAGGCGCTTTGCTGGGCGGTTAGAGTGGCGATGGCGCGGAGAATCTCGGGGTCCAGAGGCCTTGGGTCTTCGGCCTCCCCCGGCGCCTTCGCCATAGCTCTTTGGCGCAGGCGCCTTGCCACGCACCAAGCCAAACACCCGGAGGCCTCGCGCTAGATCCGGGTCAGTCGAGTTCGCGAGGATCCCCGACGCGTCGGGGTCCGAAGCGATCTTTAATTCGTGCGCAGGGTAGTGCGTGGACAACACGGATCCAGCACGGTTCCATCAAGATCGCTTCGGGCCGAAGACGGTCCCTCGCGAACGCGGTTGGGGTCCACGCACGCCAACGCCCCCACCTCGATCCCATGCGGACCGCGGCGGGAGCGTATGCACGGGTGTGCTCAGGCCGCTTTCGCGGTGGCGAGGTCGCTCACAGGGCTCACCCCTGCGGTGGCGATGGTTTGCAGACGAAAGGAGTACACCGTGTTGCTGGTGAGGCCTTCCGCCGTGTAGCGGTTCTTGCTCGTTTGCGCGATCAAGCTCCACCCGGCGGGATCCAACGGATCGGTCGCCGTCATGAACAGCGCGTAGAGCAGGCGCCCGCGCACCCCCTTCCAGCGCACCTCCAGGCGGCCGGGGTAGGGCGTTACCAGCGCGCGCACGTCGCCCGGGGCGGGCAGTGCGCCCAGCGGTTCGCTCAGGCGCCGCACATCGAAGCCCGCGCTTATGATGAGCTCCTTCTCGTTGTTGCAGTGCGCCTGCACATAGCCGGCGAGCTCGCGCACCAACTCCTTCAGCGCGGCGAACGCCACATCGCGCGCCTCCTTATCCACTTTGCCCCGGTTGAAATCGTACGCCTGGTTCGCGGTGTCCAGCGCTTCGCACGCGGCCGTGAGCGCCACCAACGTGGGCGTGGGGGTGGGATAGGTGGCGTTGCCCGTGAGCATCGTCACATGGTTGCGGCCCTTTTCCACCAGGGCCGTGGGGGTGATCCGGGTAAGACCCAGACGTACTATGAAGGTGAATTGTCCCATTGCGTTTTGGCCGTAAGCCTGGCCGGGCATTGGTTAGGTCCGCAAGCAAGGGGGTGTGGCCCGCCCGGGGCAAGGCCGTTCTCCCCCCGAAGCGCGGTGCGCGCCTCCTCCGTGCGGTGGGAGGTTACCCCGCCCCGGCCGCATGCACCGGGACGCGCTCGTAGTCCCTCCCACCGTGGCTTCCCTCCCCCCGCTTTTTCAGCGATGCACCGCGCGCGGTGCCAGCAGTACAGCGACTTGCGCCGCCATCACAGCGACTTGCGCCGCCATCACAGCGACTTGTGCCGCCATCACAGCGACTTGCGCCGCCGTCACAGCGACTTGCGCCGCCATCACAGCGACTTGCGCCGCCATCACAGCGACTTGCGCCGCCATCACAGCGACTTGCGCCGCCATCACAGCGACTTGCGCCACCATCACAGCGACTTGCGCCGCCATCACAGCGACTTGCGCCGCCATCACAGCGACTTGCGCCACCATCACAGCGACTTGCGCCACCATCACAGCGACTTGCGCCGCCATCACAGCGACTTGCGCCACCATCACAGCGACTTGCGCCACCATCACAGCGACTTGCGCCGCCATCACAGCGACTTGCGCCGCCATCACAGCGACTTGCGTCCCCATCACAGCGACTTGCGCCGCCGTCCTACCACCTGGTGTGGTAACGCTGAAGTTCCTAACCCCTCTTTCTCCTTCCTGCGGCATTGGCCCATTTCGCCCTAGAGGGTAAAATCTCCCTTTTGCCGGCGGGGGGCCCCGGGGGCCCGGGCCTTCTTGCCCGCCCCTCCCCCCCTCCCCCCCCCCTGCCGCGGGGGGGGGGGCCCCCCCGGCCCCCGGTCCCGCCCCCCCCCCCCCCCCCCACCCCCCCCCCCCCCCTTCCCCAAACAATTTTGGGAAACCCTCTGCCACCCCCGGTTCGTAGACCGGGGCAGGCTGCTACGCCGCGCGTGTTCCGCCCCCGAAAGATCGGGACGAAGACGCTTGCAAGAAGAAGAAATAGTGGCGGATCTTCAGTTCACCAACTTCAGGGTTACCACACTGGCGGGGCCTCCTTGGGGCCCCGCGCCGATGCCGGTTACCCGGCGCTCACCACCGCAGCACACGGGCGTTGGTAGGCACCTCGGGCAGCAAACCGATCTTCCGGCCGCGGCGCATCGCCTCGGAATAGGTGCGCGCGCGCAGTTTGTGGCGCACGGCGTTCATGTGCGTCTTCACCGTGCTCAACTTCAAACGCATGTGGTGCGCAATGGCGGGCAGGGTGTAGCGCGCCTGGTGGGCGGCCCAGCACAACACTTCGAACTCCCGGCGGCTCAGCAGCGGTGTACGCTGCGGGCCGTCGCGCCGTGCGCGCACCAGCAAGGCGCGCTTCACCAGTGCATTGCCATGTACACGCCCGGCGCATGCGTCGGCCAGCGCATGGCGCAGTTCCTCCACACCGGCATCCGCCAGCAGCACGCCCAGCGCCTCCGCGCGCACGGCCCGCAAGGTGAGCTCCTCGTCCGCCACTTCGCACAGCGCCAGGGTGCGCAAGTGCGGATGGTGGTGGTGCAGCAGTCCCAATGTGGCCAGCCCGTCCAGCCCTTCCCCCCGCACATGCACCAGCGCCACATCCACCGCCGCACCGGCGCGCAAGCCCGCCAGCAGTTCCTCGCCCGTGGCCACCGCCAGCACCAGCGCATAGCCGCCGATGTGTTGCAACTGCATGCCGAAACCCAGCCGCACCATTTCCCGGTGGTCCACCACGGCCACACGCACCACCACGGGCACCGGTTGCGGTGCGTCCGCGTGCGCGGCGGGGCCGGTGGCAAAGCGACGGGGCATGGCAGCGCGCCGCGCCCCTGGGCGCGCGGCTTAGGCAAATTAGCGGATCGCCCACGCCTGGCAAGGCCCACGGGGGGGGTGTTTTTCCCGGGGGGGGCTGGTTGGTGGCCTGCCCCGGGCACGACCCGGGGTTGCTGGTTGTTCGTGAACGCCTCCTGGAACGGATCTAAAGGTGGGCGGAGCCCATGGGTTGGTGGGTTGTGGGGCGGTGCGGTACGGAACAGCTTGCCAAGAGGCTTAAGGCCTGGATGCGTTGGGGCACGGGTGGACGGCTCCTCTCCTGCTCTTGCCCTCGCACGCCTAACACCAGCGCCATTTATTGGGAAGGAGAAGGTTTACCAGGAGAAGAGGACGCCGTAGGATGTGGCAAAGGGGATCGTCAAATTCCTCGTTGATGTTTCGATGAGACCGGGGAGACGGTGGCGATCGCGACGATCTTGACCATGGTGTAGAAGTTGGATCAGTACTGAGGCTGCTCAGGAAGCGGGAATTGTTTCTAATCTTGGGAACACTAACACACCAACTAGATGCCTACTAAACTCTTAACCCTGCAGGTCCAAATTTGGCGTGCAGGGGCTGGCAAAGCGACAGGCGCGAGTAAGAAACCTATCAGCCTCATGCTCGTTGCGCGCGATGAGAAGGGTGATCTTGTTTCTTTCGAGCCAGGTGCCGCTGGTTTCGACATTGTCAATGCTCAAGGAACAAAGGTTGACCTCACAAAGACGACTGACACAATTTTCGGAAGCGATTTCCATCTTCCTCCTGGAAGCATGCGTTGGAATCTAACGCCCAAGTCGAAATGGACTGCTGGCGTACATCAAGTGCTCGTTGGCCTGGTCATTAAGGACGGGGCGAACTCTAGATACGGACAAGCCGTTGCTCAGTTCACAATCGCATAATCAACAAAACTGCTCTAAGGATAATGCTGTCGCGCGATGGGCAACATCCTGAACTTGTCGAAGGACGTTGATCCGCCGAAGGGGCCTGTGCTCTTGAACTAAGGCCTCGATGAGTGCCGCTTCGTGAAGCCGGTGTACCCGGGGATGACGATACAGGTAAGGTTCACGGTGAGGGAGAAGGTGGATCAGGAGAAACGAACGCCCGAGGATGTGGCGAAGGGGATCGTGAAGTTCCTGGTGGATGTCTTTGATGAAACAGGTGAGACTGTTGCTATTGCGACCATTCTTACGATGGTGAGAAAGCTTGACCAGAACTGAGCAATCAGTGTCGATTGAAAGACTGACTCAGTTCCACATGACAAGACACTTGCGCATCCATGGTGACAACATCGTCGAATGCGATCGCTGTTTGACCCTTCTCGGGGATATCTTCTCCGGGGAAATTCGATTGCTTCCAAGTGCTCCATATCGTCCATCTTTTGCAATATCGAAGACTGGGAGAGACATCATTGTTGCAGACCTAGTGCCAGGACATGGCCGTTGGGCCTTTAACCTACAACAATTGCTTCAAAACCACGGGGCGCCGTTGCGCGAGGCCACAGACGTGCTAATCACCGAGGTTGTTGATGGACAAAATTGCGAAGTCATTCTTGCTGGCTTGGAATTCTGCAGTGCACTACCAGCAGGTAACAATGCTTGGCAAAGGAACGGCAGGGCATTGGCGCTTGCCTCTGTGGGACTACCATATCTCTTTTTGGCTGATGTCGGTGGTGCAGAATTAGACGGAGGCCGCGTGATTAAAGCACCACGGTTCCCAAATCCAATTGTGCCCTTCTCACATCTCACTGCATCAAAGGCATATTCCACTATCTGCCTTCCCATATACGCACTTAGCCCTTCAAGCAATGCTGAAGTCCGCGAGATGTTCGCCCCGGCGATTACTATCGAACTGGGGAAGCGCCTCCTTAAGGCAATCATCGAGGGAGTTCCATCTTATGACGCTGAGCGAGAGTTGACAGATAGAGTCCTCTTAGCTGTTGAAATTTTGGCGAGGCGACGTATTCGACGGGATACTTTGCGTGACTCTGAATGGGCCGAGTTACTGAGGCAGGAAAAGGCATCCGCTAAGGCTAATTGGCTTGAACGAAAGAACATGCCATGGTCCAGAAGGGCTGGTGTAAAGGTGCACACCTCAGATACATTCTTGCAGTTGGTTGCTGTCGTCGCGCGTGCGAACCCGCTTTCGGTTGGAGCTGGAGACATACCAATCTGCCTCATCCCTGCGCAAAACGTGCAATCACTTGGCTCAGCGATTCAAGAGCTATACGGATTTGGACTGAACAAAGATTTCATGACCTGGTTGCGTCAGACTGACAGTCCTTTAATCATTGTTTGGATCACAGGTTTCAAACCCGAAGGTGAAGACTCGCGACCTGATCGAGGCTTAGTCCCCTTAGCCCGTATGCTCTTCGGCGAAGGTTGCCGAATTCTTTCGGTTGTTTCTGGTCCGGGTAAAGCTGAGATGTGGCATAAGCTCCTGCGGGAGCCCCATAGTCTGGCGAAAACAAACGGTCTTTGGGCGGCGGTTTATGGCCTTGGTGACGCGGTCCTTGCGGATAGTGCAACCTCCATGGAAGGGCCAATTGCTTTCACGACGAACCGAAGGCCGTCACAACGTAGCCGTGTACTTCAATTCACTGCTTCCAATGTCCCTGTCCGTTTCACTGAACACGATGTCGACACCGTGATACACATGCTTTTCTCAAGGCACGAAGGGCCGAAATCCTTCTTGGCCATGAGTAATCCTCCGGGTGGCGATTGGAGCGGACTAACGCTTAGAGATTTCAAGAACGGTACCGACTACCGCTGGACTTCCCTGCCACGTGTTTCTGGTCTAGAGGGAAAGCGCCCCGACCACGTCGTAGCAATCACTGATGACAATGACCGTTACATCCTCGTTGCCATCGAGTCAAAGGATATTGCCAAAAAGCTCGAGGCTCGAGTAGGACCACGCATGAAGAAATTCACGAAGGACTTACTTAGTAGCACTCAACAATAGCAAAGTCGAATGGTGCGGAATGGCTTCAGCATATTGGTTCACACAATCCCCAAGTCGACGATATCATAAGTGTCGGCGCTTTCTGCTGGTCAAGCGTCGCGGACCTGACGGAATCAATGAGCAAAGGCGAACTTGACGCCGCCGTCGGGGTTGAATTCGATTCAAACAAGGAGAAGGCGGTGTTGCATGTCCACTTCACCAGTGGAGCCAGTTCCTTTAGCTCGGCGATGTTGCGCGCGATAAAGGGATTCGGCGGGCGCATCGAAATTCAAATACACTGATTCTACAACGCCGTCGATGCTAGTGTTCATGAGCTTCGTGAAAGGCGAGTTTCCCGTTAGAAGACCAAACCGTGCTCGGTACAAGTCCTCAGGAGGAGCGGAATCATAGGATCGCCTTCCCGCCTGCCCATCAAATGTGAGAATCCATTTAGCGCCAATGGTGTTCAATCGATCCAACTCATTGTAAAACGCTTGCAGTTCGAAGGGCACCTTCGAATACCGCCCCTTGGTGCCAGCATAGGGCGGATCGAGAAATACCAAATCCCCTCTGCGTACTCCTGCTAAAGCCTCCCGATAGTCTGCCTTAACGAATTGGACTTCCTTAGTTGCAGTGCTCCACTGGGCGATAATCCTCCTGAGGCGCTGAGGTGAAATTCCTGGGCGAGTGTGATGCAGCGAATTGTTGAAGTCCCCCGACCCGTTGAAACGAATCAGGCCATTCACGCATGTGCGTGAGAGAAATAAAAAGTCGTGCGGATCGCGATCGCTGTTGAACGTATCACGAATCTTGTAGTATGCCGAGTGTCCCTCTCTTTGGAGGCTTAGCCAACGCACTTCATAAGCATCTGCAGTCTCGCTAGGACGGTCACGGATACATTCCCAGAGATCTATTAGTTCTTCGATTATGTCGCCAGCAATCGCTTCGCGGCTAGGCCGATGAGGAAGCAACGCCCCACCACCGACAAACGGCTCGAAGTACCTGTTGGCTGTAGGAAACAACTGTCCAAGTTGAGGCGCTACGCTTCGTTTGCTGCCCGACCACTTAATAACTGGTTCTAGTGGTTTTACAGATTTCAGCATGGTGTCAGCTCAAGTTTGGGTTGTTCCTTTTGAGTCCTAACTTCATGTTCAAGTCTGCGGCAAGCCAAGTCGTAATAGGCAGGGTCAATCTCAAACCCAGTGCATTCCATTCCACTTCTCAGGCCAGCAAGGACTTCAGTTCCGGAGCCAAGAAAGGGCACCAGCAGTTTACCTCCTGCCACTCCGGAGATCAGTATCAAGCGGTCAATAAGACGCAGCGGCTTCTGAGTCGGGTGTGCTCCAAACAGCAGTTCTTCACGACCCTTGTTGTTTGGGATATCCCAGACGGTGCGCAATTGCTTCCCTCGCTCCTTCAGGTTGTCCTCAGGGAAGTGGGCGGCCTTCACAGCGTCGTAGTTGAACCGGTATGCCCTCTTCTTCCTCCGGTGTGAATCCAGAAAATGGATTCGTGGCTAGCCGTCAATCGCCGCGCTGACAGATTCGGGAAGGCATTACGCTTATACCAGACCACTTCATTAATAATCTCCAACCCTAGCATTTGACAGGCTACATTGACAACACCCGCATTGTGATAGGTGGCATGAACCCAAATCGAGCCAGAGGGTTTGACTAGTCTTTGAAGTTCAGACAGAAACCCAACAGTACCCTCAAAGGACTCTATGTTGCATAGTTGGTCCCATGAGTGCGACGCCAACTTCCAAGCGCCCCCCATTCCAGGTAGTGCGTGACCTCGGTTAATCTTCCATGAAGCGGCAGTCGATGCTCCGTATGGTGGATCCACTATGGCCAAATCGAAGGACTGCGAAGCAAGCTTGGACATGCCTTCAAAGGCGTCTCCGAGTACTAGTTGCGCCGCACCAATCTGTGCAACCCGTTTGTCATTCATCTCTTACGTTTCTTATATGGCGCGGCCCGATCGTTCAGGATTTGTGTAGCATGGATCGCAGCATCCTGGTTGACGTACTTCGTCAAAACCTTATCAGCGATCACCTTGCCTTGTAGCTCCGCCAGAGACACTTTGAAGTACTTCGCAAACCTCACTACTTGCTCTTCGGTTGGGAACCGCTCAGCTCTTTCAAGTTTGCTAAGGAGTGTGCTGTCAATGCCGACTGCTGCGGCGATGACCCTGAGCGGTTCATCTCGTTCGACTCGCATCTTGCGAATGAACTCTGAAAAGGTGCTTGTGTCCGACATGTGTCTTGACAAATACTGGCAAGACAAATGAAGGACATTTCTGCTTCGAGTGCAAAGGAGTTTTCCACAGAGATGGAAGACTTGCGAACAGTGGCATGTCAGGGACGTGGATCCAACATTGCCGTTAGGACAAGCCAGTGCCCAAGCACGAGTCGCGCTCGCCTAAAAGCGATCCCACTTCGTCGCCACGCCTTTCGCCTTGTCCACGGGTACTTGGCGCCGTTGGTCACCAGCTTCTGGTGCACAGCGGTTTCAAGGTCCACGCGCAGGTCGTGGGCGAGGTAGGTGAGCAGGATGGCAATGTCGGCCATCTCCTCGGCCAGGGCATCGCGGTGCTCGGTGGCCAGGGCGGGCAGGTCGGCATCCTTCGCCCATTGGGTGTGCTCCATCAGCTCGGCGGCTTCCAGGGCAATGCTGGTGCTCAGGGTCCGCAGGTTGTGGAACTGCACCCTGTTCGCGCTCGCGTGTTTCGCGAGTGCGGGGCACTATAGGGCCTCTGGCCCGTCGATCAACGAATGCGGCGGGCCGGGAGACCCTATCACTGGCGACACTCGGGAAACACCCGTGCGCGAACTGGAGGGGTAATCGACGACATCTCGAACAGCGTCAATGTCACTTTGTTGGGTGCCAACACGGTCTCGTCGATAGCGGCATAGACGATAAGGACCTGTTCTATGCTCTCGGTCATGGCTTGTATTGTAAGAGCCCCCATTTCAGGCGCGGTCTTTTGTAAAGCTAATTGAGTCGTTGGTGGTGTTGTGATCGTCCTGTTGGAAGGTGGGCAGGTCGGCAGCGTGGATCTGTGCGTTGGGGAGCTGTCCACGTTTCAACAGGAACGCGCGCGGGGGGATGTTGCCCAACGACTCATGCGGTCGCTCGTTGTTGTACTCCCAGATCCAGCGATTGGTCTCTGCACGCACCTGTTGGAGCGTCTCGAAGAGGTTGGCATCGAGCACCTCCTCGCGATAGGTGCGGTTGAAGCGCTCGATCAAGCCGTTCTCCGTGGGCTTGCCCTTGCGGATGAAGTGCAACTCGATGCCGCGCTCTTTGCACCATAGCTCCAAGGCCTGCGCAATGAACTCCGGGCCATTGTCCACGCGGATGCGCTCGGGCTTACCCCGCCACTGGACCAGTTGTTCGAGCTGGCGCACCACGCGGTGGCTGCTGATGGAGGTGTCCACGGTGATGTCCAGGGCTTCGCGGTTGTGATCATCGATGATGTTGAAGGTGCGGTACTTGCGGCCATTGGCCAGGGTATCGTGCATGAAGTCCATGCTCCAGGTGATGTTCGGCGCGATCGGCAGCACCATCGGCTCCTTCACACGCGCGGGCAGGCGGTGCTTCATCTTGCGGCGCAGGTGCAACCCAAGGATGCGGTAGAGTCGCCGGGTGCGTTTACGGTTGATCAACAACCCTTCCATGCGCAGCTTGGCATGCATCTTCCGCATGCCCCAACGCGGGTGCTTAGTGGCCAAAGCACGCAAGCGGTCCATGGTGGCATGGTCCAGTTGGCGCCGGTGTAGGTAGCGCAGCACCGATCCACTGAGCTTTATCAGCTTGCAGGCCCGCCGCACACTCATCTGGCGCTGTTCGACCAGTTTGTGCACGCACTCGCGCTTGGCGGCAGGGCCTAGAGCTTTCCCGATAGCAGGTCCTTCAGCGCTTCGCGGTCCATGCACGCCTCAGCGTAGAGCCGCTTGAGACGCGCGTGCTCAGCCTTCAAGTCCTTGAGTTCCTTGAGCTGGTTGGGCTCAAGCCCGCCGTACCTGCTCTTCCATTGGTAGAAGGTGGGTTGGCTAACCCCGTGCTCCCGGCACAGGTCTGCGGCCTTCTTGCCCGCCTCATGCTCGCGCAGGATCGATACGATCTGCGTCTCGGTGAACTTGCTCTTTCTCATGCTTCCCAAGTTTAGGTGGTTGTCTCTTCTTACAACCGTACCTGTTATTGGGGGCTCTTACAGTATCATCGTATCAATCCCTTGTGGTGTCCTGTGCGAGCCTGAGAGTGCTGTTCTCTATCTCAAGAGCAGTAATCCGTTCCTCCAAAGTGACCTTAGTTCTCTCAAGTTGGATGATTTGGTCGTCTTGCAGCTTGTCACCCTCGGCCGATTGCGTAGCACGCCAAGACAACCAGCCAATCGCGATCGCATTAACCACGGCGGCAATAGTCTTCGTCGCGGTCCAAACATTGCCAGCGGTTTCCCAAAAGCGTCGCCGCGCATAGCCACCGGCCTCTTTGAACAAGCGCCCCGAATTGGTGATGTGAATGTGATGGTTGCGCCAATCTGAACCTCCGCCTACTGGATGCCGCGAGATGTATCCGTCCTTTTGAAGCTGCTCCAACGCAAACTTCACAATAGCCAGCGGTTCATTTTTCATTATGCTAGACATCCACATAACAATGGCCTCCGTGCCTGTAACACAAAAATGATGGTCCGAAATCTCTGCCAGACCGCCTTCCGCCTTTGCCTCATTGGTGGCACCTTGAAAGGTGGTTTTCTCCATCGTGTACTGACACTTGTATAGGTAGGTCAGTATGAAATCGCATGCTCTTATGAATGATCGTTCCATATTGCCAATCTACTATTTGCACACGCGCCCTGGTCCGCTTCATCTGGCGCAACTCTACACTTTCTTACTCCCGCCGGGTCTCCGAAGGGACCCTGCGGTTTCGATCATTGGCGCAGGGTCCCGAAGCGGAGACCCTGCGGGGGATGGAACAGCCGGCCGAAGAAGTCCTGAACTTGACCCGTCGCCGCAGCGCCCTCTTCGCGTAACCCTATGGAAAAGGGGGACGCGCGATCAATGTTCCACGACCAAGCGTGAGCGCCACGTTCTTTCGTTGCCGAGCAACTCCAAAAGGTAGGGACCCGAGGCCAGGGAAGTGAGTGCGACCACCAGATCGGCCGTGGCATCGCGAACCACCTGCGCTGGAAAGCGACGACCGCTAGCGTCGTACAAGAAGACAGCAAGGGGCCCTGCGGGTGGCCCGTCGTTCCAATGGACCGTGCACCAATGGTCCGCCGGCACCGGGTACACGGTGGGATCCACACTGCGCGAGGCGGCCTGGATGTCCGTGGGAAAGTCCGTATCGGCCACGCGGTAGACCGCTATATCCCTCCCCGCATCATGGCGGTAGAAGTTCACCGCGCCAATGAGCGCATTACCCGAACGGACACGCGACATGGATTGCGCGTAGGCGAGGCTGGTGAAGGCCGTGTCGATCAGGATCAGCGGTGTCGCGAGCTCAAGGGTGCCATCATTGGCGATCCGTTGCACGGCATACCCATCACCACCCGATCCCGTGAAGATCAAAGTCTTACCCGGTGCCCAAAGGCTGCTCATATGCCATGGATAGTGATCACCACCGGTCATGATCCCGAGCCCATTGCTGGGCCATAGTTCGTTGCCTGCGGCATCGTATCGTTGCGCGAAGAACTGTGGCGTGGTATAGGGCGCGACGTAGTCCACCCAGGAGATCACGACTTCTTCCCCCTCGCTGAAGATCTGCAGGTATCTACCATCAGGGGATGTCGCAAAGACCGTGTCGATCGCCACCGGCCAGGGATGAGCTCCCGTGCTATCGAGACGCGTGATCTTCACGGGACCGGAATAGCCCGGTTTCCACGCCACGGCCACATCGCTTGCACCCAGGGGCGCCAGCGAGAGCCAATTGTTGGCAATGTCCACGGGTGGGTCGTCGTTCACGATCACCGGTTCCTGCCACACGAAGGTGCCATCCGCGCGAAAGCGTTGCGCAGCGATCAACTGCCCCGGAACAGGCACTTGCACGTTCGTTGGCCAGATGTAGTATCCACCATCGCCACCATCGCTCATCAACGGCAGGACCTGGAACCCCAACGAAGTACTGTCCTCCACCAGAATGCCGTTGTAACCCCAACTCACAGTACCATCGAACTCCACGCGGGAAAGCCTGAGGTCCACCGTTTGTCCGGTCCAGCAATCGTAAGCAACGAAGATGTGCGGGCCGTTCACCATAAAACTCATGAACCGCGCGTCCACATAAATGCCGCCGAAACCACCGACCTCGGCGGGCTGCGACCAAACCGCTGTTCCGTCCGGTGCGAAGCGTTGCATGAGCAGGAAGAGGTTCACACTGTCGAAGGTGTATGTCCAACAGAGCAGGAGGTCTCCTCCAGGAAGGCAGGCGATGGTTGGCGCGAGCTCGAAATAAATGTTGCTGCCTGACTCCAAAGCGATCCCGCCGGCGTTCCAAAGCTCATAGCCGTCGGCATCCAGATGTTGACCCATGATCTGGTTGAGCGGTCCATCATCGATCCAAACCACATAGGATCCACCCTGCCCATCCTCGGTCATGAGCGGCCCGATCTTCGGATGGGTATCGTTGGTGAGGCGCAGGGGTGTGCCCGGGGTGGTGCTCCACTGGGCGCGCAGCGGAGAACACAGCGATACCATGAATACGATGGATGAGCCAAGGAACCACTTCATATCTCAAAGAAAGGCGCGCCTGGCTGCCCAACCAAACCCAAATTCAAACCTCTCGCTGGCGCGGAGTTAGGCGTGCGTGCGGCAGCGCTGGGCAGGCCGCCATCCGGCCCACCGTCGGGCCTACCTCACCGCCACGGCCCGCCCGGGCACCAAAACCCGCCCCTGCACCAAGAGCCAAGGCCCCTACTCCAACCGCACGAACCAGCGCACCGCCAGCCAGTGGGCCTATCGTGTATGCACCTTCAGCTTGCAAGAGATATAAGCACGGTCGGGTCCGTCGCCCCACCGATGGCGCTACTTCTTCTTCAGCAATGCGCGAACCTCCTCCGTGGAGTGGACCTGCTTGAAGCCCTTCGCGCGAAGTCCCTTGATGAGCTTCTTATCGCCTGTCCACAGCGGGCACTTGAGGTGAAGCGCAAGGGCAACGTAGTGGTCGTCCTTCGGGTCGATGCTGGCAACCAACTGATGGGCATGTTCCCATTCCACCGTGTTGATGGCTGCAGGCTGCACGGTTGTGACCAACGAGAGCAGCACCTCTTCTGCTTCGGCAACTTCAGCGATCGGGGAGCGGTTGAGCTTCGCAACCTTCTCTCGGCGCAACGAGGTTTCGATGCGGATATACTCCGGCGCGAAAAGTTCCAGTGGAGGGTAGGTACGGATCAGCAGATCGCCGATGGTGCCATCGGATCGGATCAGGGCACTGATGAGGATATTGGCATCGACAACGAGCCTCACGATGCCATGCGCTTCCGGCGCTTGCGATAGGCGCTCTCGTTGATCTCTTCGGCCAGGGCATCGGCATCAGCCTGTGTGGCCTTCGAGTTCCGTGTCAGGTAGAGATACCGCATGTAGCGGATGGCCTGGTCAAGCATGATCTCATCGAACTTGCCGGGCAGGGTGATCACCGTCTCTTTCTTCTTGTTCTGCTTTATCGCGATGGACATGACTTCCCAAAGATAGAATGCATGAACAGTACCTCGCAACTCAGAGCTTGCCTTGCCCCGTTGATGCGGGACGATGACGCTTGCGCAGTTTCTTCTCCACTCTGGTGCGGATGTCAGGCGTGCGTGGAACGGCGCGTGGGAAGGCCGTCTTTCAGTCGCCGAACCCCGGGCTTGACCCGGGGGAAGGCTGACCATCCGTGCCCGCCCACCGGTTCCAGCCTACCTCACCGCCTCTGAACCTAGAGGGTATCTCAAAATTACCCTTCGGGCTGCGCGAGGGCCTTTCGCGACCATGCTTCGTTGCTCAACCCTCACATAGCCACCGGCTATGCTCGGGTTTCGCGCCTTGCCTGATCACGAAATGCACCTCACTCGCTTTCAAAAGCAATTTTGAGATACCCTCTAGAACCACTGGCCTCCGGCCACCTGGAAACCAATGCATCCCTGTACCAAGAGCCAAGGCCCCTACTCCACCCGCACGAACCAGCGCACCGCCACCCAGTGGGCCCATCGCGTATGCAGCTTCAGCTTGCAAGAGATATAAGCAGGATCGGTTCCGGCGCCCCACCCGAACGCACAAAGGCCCCGACTTGTCGGGGGGCTTGCGCGTAGGAGAAGAAGAAAGCTCCGGCCTCAGGCCGCGACGCCGATGGCGGGGTCGCTGAGCGCGCTCTGGCCGCCCGAAGTTCACCTCATCGCCCACGCGATGTGAGGAAGGGATACCAAGAGTTGTCGGTTACGCCGGTCCAGGATCTCATCGTCAGAAATGGAAGCCGGCATTTCGCGGCGGCTGATCAGGCTTTCACCTTGGGCCGCACGCGTGTCACGCGTGTGCGCCCCGCTGCCTTTCGCCCGTTCGCCTTCGCCTTTGCGGGTCGCCGTGTCGCGAAGTAGGCCAACAGTTCTTCGGCCGACATACCAGCGAACTTCCTGTTCAAGCCATCGCGGATGCCGCGCAGCACTTGCACGTTGGTGCGTTTGGGTTCAGCCTTCTTCATCGGGCAGGATCTCTCGTGGGGTGCGTATCTCCAACGGCGCGTGGCGGAGTTTCTCGTTCACGAAGTTATAGCCCCGGATACGTTGCACGTTCACGATGTGCTTGAAGTTCCAACTGGCGAGGATGTCGGCCTTGGCCATGGTGGCCACCGCTATGTGCAGGCAGTCGGCCATGCTGCTGCCGCCGACCACCTTCTCCTTCACATAGCGGCTCGCCAACGCCACAGCCTCGGGCGTTACCAGCGTGACCTTGGGTTGCACCGCTTGTACCCGCTTCACCAGTTGGATCACGTTCGTTGGCGCCGAGCGCAATTCATCCGCGTTCACTTCTGAGAACACCAACTGGAATTCGCGGTCGATGATCTTCTCGATCAACCGGCGGCTCCAGATCTTGAACTCCTCATCGAAGTACCCGCCGAACACGGAAGAGTCGAGGTAGAGCCGCTCCATGGTGGAAAGTTATCGGTCTTCCTCGGCTGGCAGCAGTTCAACTCATCCAGTCCCCGCGCGGAGAGGAATGGGAACCATTCATTGTCGGTGACGCCGGCCCAGAATTCCATGCTTCCCAAAGAAAGGGGATCCCATGCACATTGTTCATGCCCTCACTGGCGCGGATGATAGGCGTGCGTGAGGCAGCGCGGGCCAGGCCGTACATCCGTGCCCGCCCTTTGGTTGGGGGCTGCCGCACCGCCTCTGAACCTAGAACCACTGGCCTGCGGCCACCTCCATACCGAACACAACCAAGTAACGACCAGGCCGGGGGCCAAAGGCCTTTAGTTCCCGGTGGGCGGTCCGGCGGTTTTGCGCGCGGGCTGGGTTTAGGTAAAAGGTCAGAGGGTATCCTGGTTGCGCGGCTTAACGCCTGCTTACGCCAAGCCCCATTCCATCGCCACCCGCACCAAGCCCGTGCGGCTCTTTACCCGGAGCTTCTTAAAGACCTTGCGGCGGTGGGCAAAGCCGATCATTCACGGCAAGAGTGAAGTTGAAACCACCTCCCGACAAGTCGGGACGAAGACGCCTACACCCCTCCTTATAGGTTCGGCGGAGCGAACCGCCGAACAGGAGGGGACTTCTCGTGGGCGACTCCCTCCATATACGTTCGGCGGAGCGCTTCCTCGGCCGCTGCTCGGCCTGCGGAAGTCCGCTGCCGCTAAATACCGAACAGGAGGGGACTTCCGGTTAGAATTTCGGCGGCCTCCCGTAGTATTGACGTTGATGCGCGTGACGAACCGACATGCTGCGGCATGTCTTGCGGCTTTGCTGTTGGTGCTGTCTTTGGTAGCCCACGCGCAAGCCTCCCAGCCTGCGGCGGCGGCACCGGCGACTTCCTGCGAACAACACCTCGCGCGGGCAAAGGAGCTACTCACCCTCGATCCGGATTCCGCACTGCTGCATGCGCTGGCGGCCGAAGAACGGATCAGCGAGCTGCGAACCAGCGATGAGAAGGCCCGCGCACTGCTCCTGATCGGTGACGCGCAACTGGGGGTAAGGGACCTGCCTGCTGCTTTGAGCGTATATCAACGGGCGCAACGGGTGGTGGAAGAGGCGCTGGAAAAAGAGGGCGTCTCGCCCCCGCTCCTATTGTCCCGCTCGGACGTGCAAGCGAAGATCGGCCTGTTGCATTTCTACCTGCGCGACTACGACAAGAGCATTGCCGGCTACAACGAGGCAATGCGCATCCTCGACCAGGCGCAAGACCTGGACACGGCGGAGCTCGCCATGCGCAAAGTGCGCCTGTTCAACAATATCGCCGGCGTCTATATCCAGCGAGGGGACTATGCCACGGCCCTACCCTATTACCAGCAGGCGGTGGCGATCAACCGGGCGCTGAACGATCCGCGCAACGAAAGCTCGTTGAACAACAACATCGGCATCTGCCTGATGGAAACGGGCCAGCATGCGCTGGCCAACGAATACTTCCTGAAGTCGCTCGCGGTGCGCAAGGAAAGCGGCGATGCACGCGGACAGGCGCAGGTGCTGAACAACATGGGCAAGAACCAGGTGTTCTTCGGTCGGTTCGATGCGGCGCGCGACCACTTCGAGCGGGCCCTGGCGATCGGCCGGGAGATCGAAAGCCGCGAGTCGATGGTGATCTCCTTGGAGTCGCTTTCCTCGGTGTACGATACCCTGCGCAACTACG
Organism: Flavobacteriales bacterium; assembly: GCA_016703105.1. GTDB lineage: Bacteria > Bacteroidota > Bacteroidia > Flavobacteriales_F > PHOS-HE28 > PHOS-HE28. The sequence continues at coordinate 164,618 of JADJCS010000016.1, read as the reverse complement.
AGGCTGCCCTGGAAGCGCATCGGGAATTCAAGACCCTTAACGACAGTTTGTACAACGCGGACAGCAGGCTCACCATCGCGCGGCTGGAAGAGGAGTTCCGCCGCGACAAGGAGCGGGAGGTGCTTGTGGCGGAGGGGAAACGCAAGGACGCGGAGAGCGCTCGCCGGCTGGCCTGGAACATCGCGCTCGGGGGCGCGCTGTTCTTCCTGCTCCTCACCGCCTTCCTCCTCTTCAAGATCATGCGTGCCCGGATGCGCACCAGCGTGCTGGAACAGGAGAAGCTGCGGCTGGAGCGCGAGAAGCTCGCCGCCGAACAGACCATCCTGAAGGACAGCCTGGAGTTCAAGGACCGCGAGCTCACGGCCAACGCCTTGTTCCTGCTGAAGAAGAACGAGCTGATCGGCCATATCGCCGAGCGGCTGCTGAAGGCGAAACCCACCTTCCGCCAGGAGAACCAGCAGGTGATCCAGGAGATCGTACGCGACCTGCAGAGCAGCCACGACGAGCATAACTGGAAGGAGTTCGAGGCGCACTTCACGCGCGTACATACCACCTTCTACCAGACCCTACAGGAACGGTTCCCCGCGCTCACTCCCAACGAGCGGAAGCTCTGCGCCTTCCTCCGCCTCAACATGTCCACCAAGGATATTTCGGCCATCACCCAGCAGACGCTCAACAGCATCACGGTCGCCCGATCGCGGCTGCGCAAGAAGCTCGAGATCGAGGGCGAAGAGGTGAACCTGGTGGACTTCCTGCAGTCGATCTGAGCGATCGCGCGCTATTTCCTCAAGGCACGGCGCATCAGCCAGTTAGCTGTGCTTGTAATGCGGATGTAAGGTCGGCTCGCCGCTTCTGTGCAGCCGTTGTAGGGCCTTCTTCGGGATCAATGGATCCAGGGCGCTGGCACCTTCGCCGCCCATGCCCCACACCGTGTCCAACCCCGAACAAGAACCCCATCCGTCGGACGAGCTCGATCGTCTCGAGCAGGTCCATCAGCGCGTAAAGGACAAGCAGGAGGCCTGGCGCAAGCTGCTGGAGAGCATGGAAGACCTGAAGAAAAAAACACCCGAAACCACCGAACCCGAAAAGCCATCCACATGAGAACAAAACAACTCTCCCTCCTCGGCGGGATCTGTCTGCTGCTGAGCGCCCCGATCCAGGCACAGCCTGGCGCGCTCGATCCTTCGTTCAACAACAGCGGCTATGTGATCCAACCGGTGAACGGGAAGGACGGGGTGCAGAAGATCCTGGTGCAGCCCGACCAGAAGATCCTCTCCATCGGCATGAGCTGGGATGCCGGCTACACGGCCCGTGCCTATGTGTTCCGCTACCTCCCCGACGGCACGCCGGACCCGGACTTCGGTACCGCCGGCGTGTTCATGTACGAACTGGATAACGAGGCCCTCCTCTACTCCGCCGTGATCACTTCCACAGGAAAGATCCTGTTGGTGGGCAGCACCACCGATTACCAGACCTACCGCATGATGCTGATCCAGCTCAATGCGGATGGAACGCTCGATGCCGCCTTCGGCACGAACGGGGTAGCGCTCCAAAGCGTGAGCCTGGTAGGGCCGAACGCGGAGGACATGGCGTTCGACGTGACGCTGGACGACCAGGAGAACATTCTGGTCTGCGGATCTTCCTACGACACGAACTATGTGCGTCGGCCTGTGGTGGTCCGGTTCACCCCGGATGGCACGCTGGACAACACCTTCGGCGTGGATGGCGTGGCGACGATACCGGTGATGCTGGTGGGTGCCTCCGCGTTCCAAGGGATCGCGGTGCAGCCCGATGGCAAGATCGTGGCGACGGGCTTCTTCGGCCAGACCGAACTGTGGTATACCTTGCTCCTGGTGCGCTTCAACGCCGACGGTACCCTCGACCCCACGTTCAGTACGGACGGGATCATCAAGCACAACTACGGCAACGTGGACGACGAGGGTGAAGACCTCAAGCTCACACCGGACGGTTCCATCCTTGTGGCTGGCAAGACCGTGACGGTCACCTATAACTACAGCGCGCTGCTGATGAAGTTCACGCCGGATGGCGAGGTGGACACCGCCTTCGGCACTGCCGGGGCCGTAGAGGAAGACCTGGCCGATTTCGATTACGCGTGGAATGTGGAGTTGCAGGCCGATGGCAAGATCATCATCGCCGGAACATCCGGTGTGGGACCGCCCAATGGCTTCGACCTGGCCGTATGGAAGTACGCCGCCGATGGTACGCCCGACGCCGCCTTCGGCACCAACGGCCTCGCCCACTATGCGATCGGCGACTACTACACCATGATCTATGGGCTCGATGTACAGGCCGATGGCAAGATCCCGATCGGTGGCCAGGCGCACGGCGAACAACGAGAACTACTTCTTCACCGCGCGCTTACAGAACGACATCGCCACTGGCATCGCCAACCTGTCCGCCACCGCCGGAGCCCTGGTATTCCCCAACCCCGCATCGGTTGGTTCCCGGGTGACGCTGGATGTAGTGGAGCCGATCCAAGCCGGTGCGCGCATCGATCTGCTCGCAGCGGACGGTCGCCAGGTGGGCGCATATCGTGCAGCGCAGCTCGAGCGTAATGCGGGGCGTGTCGGCCTGATGTTGCCGGCAAGTGTTACGCCCGGTGTCTATCAACTGGTGCTCCAACAACCGGGTACGCGCGTGGTTTCGACGATCGTGATCACCGACTGAAGACGCGCACCGCGCGCAGAAGCAGAGATCGACGTCCTCGCAGGGTCACCGCATAGGGGCTTTGCGGGGACGTCCCGCATTCCTGCGATCCAACTCCACTCCGCGATCGATCCCTCGATCGCAGAACTTAAGCAGGGGTTGGGGGCTGGTTTCCAGGCCTGCGTTCTGAAAACAAGATCGAAGCGGGGTCCCTATACCGAGGCTCCCCTACTGCCACAGCGAATGGGTGGCCACCTTACCGGTGCTGTTCTCCACGATCACCAGCAGCGGCTCGCTCAACTTGTCCGGTATGGCAGGCCGCGTGCCGACGAAAGCGAAGGAGTTCTCGCCGGGAAGGATCTGCGATAGCTTGAAGCGATCGATGCCGGTATCCACTTGCCAGATGATGGTGCCAGTGGTGTCCACGCGCGCGACCATCAGCCTTCCTTTCAAGCCGGGTTCCGAGGTGTGGATCATGAGCGCGCCGTCGGGATCGGTCATGCGCAGCGGCTCTGATGCGTCATCCAAGCGGAGGAACGCGGCGTTGAGGTATTCGGTGTCGTTGATCGGCGTCATGGAGCGTATGCGGTGGTACTTGTCGTTCACGGGAGAGTCCAGCGCGCCGCGGTAGAAACGCCGCATCTGCTTTGCCTCTTCCTGCCTTACGACGCGGCGCACGAATTTCTTCGGTGCGAACTCGCCCTGGAGCTCTGCCGGGGAATGTAGTCCCAACCAGTTACCCGCACTGGTGTGGTATCCGGCGCTCAGGTATTCGCCCACCGATGGCGCGAGGGGCGATGCTGTCGCCGGCAGGTTCGGATCGCGCACTTCACTTGGCTTCAATAGCTCGTAGGTCTTCAAGTCCACGCCCCCTATGCCATTCACATCGAACCAGAGCGTGCGGCCATCGCTGCCCAGAACCTTCGCCAGTTGGTACGATGAGAAGGTTTTTTCCTCGGCGATAGGGATCAGCTTCGGTCCGCTCCCATCCAACGGAACAATGAAGATGCTCACGGTGAAGCGGTCCTTCGATCCATCGCGGTGCAAGCTGGGCGTGTAGGCTTCCAGTGTCTGGATGAGCGTGGCGATGTGGGTGTCGGTGCGCACGCACAGGCCGAGCGGTACGCCCTTGCCGGGATCGATCGAGAGCACCTTTTCCTTGAACCACATCACGCCACCGAAGAGGAGGGTACCAACGAGGACGACGATGCCGAGCATCGCCTTCAAGCTGCTCAGCTTGCGCACGAAAGTGACATCGGGCGCGCCTCGCGGCGGTGGCGGCGTACCCACCTGCCGCAAGAGGATCTCGCCCTTGCCCTCGTCGATCTCCGCGCGGCAACCGGGCGCTTTCCGGCGGATCACTTCATCGGCCACGAAGCGAAGGATCCCGGCACGCTCGCCAGCGTTCCACGATCGCCCAGCGCTCCATGCCGCGGCATCGTTCACCTGGAAGATGGCGACCACATCGCCGCCGCCGAACTCCCAGTAGAACGAGAGGGTGCCGGCCCCATCGCGATAGGTGACGGTGCCTGCGCGACCGTTCTCCGTGATGTCCACCTGCCGGTCGGATGAAGTCCGCATGCCGTGCTCAAGGTTCGTTCGGCCAATACTACACACTGGTCGGTTCTCACTCCTTCGAGGTCCAGGCCCGTTCGCTCAGAACCCGCGACATCATCGACCAGCTTTCCGCCAACGCCATGATCTTTGTCCCATGCGGCACGCATCCCTTATCCATCACCTCGCGCGTCATCGTGGCGTGTTCGGGCATCTCCTTTCCAGCGCTGATCCAGAGGAGCAACGGTGGAGGGCAGCGCCGGAGAAGTGGTGCCTGCTGGAAACGGTCTGCCATCTGTACGACGAAGAGCGGGAGGACTTCCACGCCCGCCTGCAGCACGCGCTGGAAACACCGGATACCCCGCAACCTCCGACCGACCCGCCGGGTTGGATGACCTCCCGGAAGTACATGGAGCAGGACTACACCACCGTGCTCACGAAGTTCCTCGCGGAGCGCGACCGCTCCGTGGCATGGCTCCAGGGCTTGCACGCGCCGAAGTGGAGCAATGCCTACCAGCACCCGAAGGTCGGTGCGCTGAGCGCGGAGTTCTTCCTGGCCAACTGGGTGGCGCACGATCTCCACCACATCCGGCAGATCAACGCCATGCGCTACGCCTACCTCGCCGCTACATGCGGGGTGCGCTTGGATTATGCGGGGACGTGGTAGTAATGCGGGGGATCACACGCTCGGCGATAGCTTCAGGCACGGCTGTCACCCGTGCTGGATCAACACCTCGGGACACTGCTGTCCGGTTGAACCAAGCGTAAGACCCATCATCGGACCGACCTGTTCGGATCTTGCACGATCCGGGCGTGGGGAGGATCTCAGATCGGTAACGTCGCAGAACCTCATCGCGATGCCGGGTCGAGCCCGGCATGACATGCGGCTTTGAATGGCCAGGATCCGCGCTGAGCGCGGATCCTGGCCATTTCTCCGAACGCACCCCGGCCTTGAGCCGGGGTCGCGAAAATGCAAGCCGTGGTATCGATCGGACAGCAGTGGCCTCAGGACACTTCTTCAGCGCTGCGGTGCGACACCAGCCCGTTCACGGAAGCTGCGCGTTCCGCACAGCGGTGGGGACCGTTCCGCCGATGGTCACGAGGACGGGATCGCGATCGTTCGCGGTACCCGCATATTTCACGGTGCCGTCCATGGTCACGTCTTCCGTGAAATACCCGCTCACAGTGTTGGTGGGCACCGCGCCCCCTATGCGCACCAGGATCGCGTCGCGGTCGTTCGCACTACCGGCGTATTTCACCTGATCGTTGAAGGTGGCGTCGCCCGTCCAGAGCACCTGCGCACCGCCGATGCTCTTGCGCGCAGCGGTGCCGTATGTGAGCGTGATGCTCGAGGTGAAGTCCAATGCGGTGGGCAGGGCGTTGAGCGCAATGGCGCTCGCGGTCATGCAAGGCAGATGATTGCGGTGCCGCACGGCCACGAAGTAGTTCCCCGCTGGCGCAGCGATGGATACCGGGCTGGTGCCGTCCACGTCCACCACATCGCCATCGCGCTGTACCAGGGCCGTGCGCGAGGCGAGCACCAGCGTGTTGTCCGCATCGTCGCGCAACTCGATCAGCACATGGTCCACGATGGCGTTGTTGCCGGTGGTGGCGAGCACCACGTTGGTCGTGGATGGCGAAGGCGGTCCAGTATGCACATAGCCCAAGCCTGGGTAGGGATCGGCCAAAGGCACCAGGCCGGCCGCGCGCAATCCATCGCTCATGCTGCCGGCGAGCGCATTGAACGGACCTTCGAGGAACACCCGGGGCGACACTTGCACGCCGGTCGTGGCCTGTCCCAAGCGCACCGTGGATCCACCGGTCACGTACACGTTGTTGTCCGTACCCAATGCGAACGCCTGACTACCACCTGTGCCTGCGGTGATGTACCAAGCGCCTGTTCCATCGCTGTTCACCTTGCAAATGCCCATGGCGAAAAGCACGCCCGCACAGAGGTAGGCGTTGTTGCTCGCGTCCAGCATCATCTGGGCGTGCAACAGGAAATTGTTCGGCCCGTCGGCGTTGGCATTGGACCAGAGCTGGGTACCGTTCGGATCCGTCTTCAAGAACGCCGCCCCTCCATTCCCGGGGAAGGGAAACCCGCTCACCACAGGCGCATTGTCCGTGCCCACCTCCACGCGGTAGGCGGTGATGGGATAGACGTTCTGCCAGAGGAGCGTGCCCGTGGGCGAGAGCTTGCGGATCACGCTGCCCGCGCCGCCGAGGTAGTCGCCATGCACCACATAGGTATTGCCGAAGGCATCCCCCGCGGCATCGCCGACAGTGAGGCTGTTCACACCGCCCAGGCTCCAGATGGTGTTGCCGTTGCGATCGATCCGGGTGTAGCCGTTCACGCTGCCCACAATGCCCCGGTGCGCGATCACAAGGTTGCTGTCCGGCGTGAACTTGATGTTCACCGGCGCACCGATGCCCACATCGAACCACGACCACAGGGCCGTGCCGTTCGGTGCGAATTTCTTCACCTTGGTAACCTGCCCGTTGGGTCCAGTGCCGATGCCCACCACATAGATGTTACTCGCCTTGTCCACCACGCACTTGCGGGTGGAGGATCCGTCGAAGAACGACTCGTACACCTGGCGCCACAGCAGGTTGCCGGCCGGGTCGAACTTCATCACCAGGCTGTTCGCGTTCACCGGGCTGGTGAAGCCGCTCATGACCGTGCCGGTGACAATGGCGTTGCCCTGCGGATCCGTGGCCACCCAGGTCGCCTTGTCGAACATGGTGGTGCTCGTCTGGTCGAACGATGCGTCCCACAGGAAGGCACCGTTCGCGTTCCGCTTGGTCAAGGTGATGTCGCCGCCGAGGTTGGGGTCGTAGTTGACCGTGAAGACGTTGTTCTGCTGATCGAGCGCGATGGCGAGACCGCCGCTCTCGGTCCAGTCCACCGATACCTGTGCGAAGAGGCTACAGCCGAGGGCGAGGGCGGTGATCGCGGTAACAGTTCGTGGTGTCATGGTCATGGTGCTGTGTGCTGCTCCAAATCTGGGTGATCCATCCCGTGTGGAAGGTGATCTTGGTCACTCTTGGCGCTCATTCGGACGAGGGGACCGATGGAACGGGAAAGGCCGTGGATGGAACGGCCCCACTCGGGCGGTATTGGACGCTCTTCCCCGATCTCCATCCGGCCATTCCGCAGGAACTGTATCGAAAGCCAGTGGCGTGCCAGACAAGGTCAATAGGCATCTCCGATCTTCGCCCCAATGGACGATCTGGATCTCGCTCGCCGCTTGCGCCTTCTTTACCGCACCGTGCAAATGCTCCAGAGCGATCTGCGGCAAGGCCACCTGAACAGCAAGCTACTGGCCGAGATCGAGATGCGGATGGAGCACGGCATTGCCACCGAGCCGCGTTGCGCGGACCTCCGTGGGCCGGTGGATGCCCTGCGCGAGAGCACCCTCACTCCTCGCGTGGAGCTCAACGCGGACACCATCCGCGCGTGCGAGAAGTTGAAGGACGCGGTCGAGGATGTGTTGAGCAACATCGGGTGATCGGCCCGGCAGCCGAAACCGGCCAGCTGCTGCAAGGGTTCCGCGGTGGTGCGAAGTGCGCCTTGGAGGATCGCTGTACCGACAACCCGCCCACGATCTTCTCGTCCTAACCTTGTCCCATCCATTCACCATGCATCGATCCCTTCCGCTCGTTCTCGTCGCTATCGTTGGTACGCTGCTCTGTCCCATGCGGTTATGGGCGCAGACCTTTCAGCGCATGTTCGGCGACACGGCGAACGAAGGGGCCCTGGCCGCAGCGCGCACTATCGACGGTGGTTACGTGATGGCAGGATTCATCACGGGCATGGGTGTGGACGGCGAAGACGCCTACCTGGTGAGGACCAATGCGATGGGTGAACTCCTATGGACAAGGACCTATGGTGGGCCGGGTGATGAGCGCGCGCAAGGCGTAGCCGCGACCAGCGACGGCGGTGCAGTGCTCTGCGGCACCACGAACAGTTTCGGCGCGGGCGGTGAGGACATCCTGTTGATCCGCACCGATGCTGCGGGCGATACGCTCTGGTGCAGGACTTTCGGTGACGCGGACATCGACGGCCCCAGCGCTGTGGTGCAGAGCGACGACGGCGGCTTCCTGGTCTGCGGCTGGCTGGGCGATCTACCGGGCAACGGTAACGGTCGTGAGCTCCACCTCGTCCGCACCGATGCGAATGGCGATACGCTCTGGACGCGATGCTTCGGGGGCATCTACGGTGATGTGGCCGACGCGATCCACAAAACAACGGATGGTGCCTACGTCATCGCCGGAACCACATCGAGCTTTGGCGCCGGATCGAACGACCTCTACCTGTTGAAAGTGGATGATGCGGGCACACTGCTTTTCTCCCGCACTTACGGCGGACCGGATATGGACTGGTCCGGCGCTGTGACGACCACCGCCGACGGGGGGTACGTGGTCGCAGGCTCCTCGTACAGCTTCGATGTCACCACGAGAAGCCTCTACCTCGTGCGCACCGATGCGGTGGGTGATACGCTGTGGACACGCATCTACGATACCGGCGGCCTCTTCGGTGGACTAGGTCTCTGCGTGTCCGAGACCGCCGACAGCGGTTTCATTTCCGGCGGCCAGACCACGGACGTGAAGGTGAACGCCTCCGGCGATCTCCAATGGTCGATGACCTTCAACGCGAGCTACGGCCTTTCACACACCTACTGCGAGCCCATGCCCGATGGCGGGGTCGTTTTCATCGGCACTGCCGGTAGTACCGGGCTGGGCATGGGCATGGGCGACATGCACATGGTGCGTACCGATGCGAGCGGATACAGCCATTGCAACGAATTCCCCGTCCCCTTGGGCAATGCTTCCACCCCTACGCAGGTCGGCAACCCGGCCACTGCGCTGCGCGCATGTACCACGGTGCCGGGTGCAGCACCCATGACGGTGGGCACTGGTGGCACCGCCGTGGTACTTTGTCTAGCGACAAGTGCCCCGGATGCACGCACTGAAGAGCACCTGCTGGTGGTACCGAACCCGAGCAGCGGCGCTTTCACTTTAACGCTGGGCGCTTCATCCGTGGCAAGCATCGTTGAGGTGTTCGATGCGCGTGGCGTATGCGTGCTGCGCAGCACCTGGCAGGGTTCCGTGGATCACCGGCTCGACCTGGGCGATCGACCCGCAGGGCTGTACACGGTGCTGGTGTACCAGGGCGCGGAGGTACACACAATGCCGCTCGTTCTGGACCGGTAGTGATCGGCGATCGGACCCGATGCTCACATGCGTTCAGGCCCGGTCCTCGGCCAGCTTCTCCCGCTCCACCATCCGCTTCAGCACCAGCAGCATGCCCATGGCCAGCACCAGCAAAGCGGTGAAGAGGTACCAGGTGGTGGTGTAGCCGAACCGCGCGATCAGGTTCAGGCCCAAGGTGTGCCCGATGATGTGCGAGACACTCCAGCCGATGGTGAACAGCGCCATGTACGCGCCGGGTCGGCCGTGGTCCGAGCGGTCGTAGGCGAAGCGGTTCATGAAGGGGAAGTTGAGCATCTCCCCTACCGTCGCCAGCAACATGCCGACCCACAGAAAGGCGACCACCGGGAAAAGATCGAGCACCAGGAAGCTGAGGGCGAAGAGCGCCACGCTGATGATCATGATCCCCATGCGGTCGAACGCACGGTCCTCGCAATACTTGATCAGCGGCATCTCAGCGAGGAAGATCAGCAGGCCATTGAAACCCAGCAGCACACCGATCTCGAACTCGCTCAGGTGGTGTACTTCGCTGTAGAAGAGCGGGATGGTGCTGAAGTACTGCAGGAAGGCGATGCCAATGAGCACCAGGATGAAGATGAAGAAGAGGTAGAGCCTATCGCGGTAGGGCGAGCGCTGCGCCGTGGACCGTGCGGCCTGATCATCCTTCATCGCTTGGCGGCGCGGCAGGCGCAGCACCATGAGCGCGACCGCAGCCAGCGAGGTCAGGCCGTCCACCCAGAACAATCCACCGTAGCTCCATGCGGCGATGATGAGCCCACCGATGGCCGGCCCCATGCTGAAGCCGAGGTTGATGGCCAGGCGGATGAGCGTGACCGACCGTGTGCGCGCCTCGGGCTTCGCATAGCTGCGGATGGCCACGAACATGGCCGGGCGGAACGCATCGGAGAGCACCATCAGCACGAACACCCCGATGCAGAAAGGCAGGAACCCCTCGACATACTGCAGCACGATGAAGGCCACGCCCGAGGTGAACAAGGTGCCAGACATGATGTCGTAGAAACCCAGGCGATCGGTGAGTTTGCCACCGAGCCACGAGCCCAGCACCGATCCCGCACCGAAGCTGCTCATGATCCATCCCACCTGCTCCAGGCTCAGGCCCATGTCCTTGGTGAGGTAGAGCGAGAGGAAGGGCACCACCATGGAACCCGCGCGGTTCACGAAGGTGATCAGCGCCAGGATCCAGATCTCCCGGCTGAGGCCGTGGAAGGATCCGATGTAGAACCGATAGGCCTGCGCGAGCAATTGCACTGTGCAAACCTATCCGGCGGCGCGGACTCGGAACCGGATGTCACTTGGTGGCTTGAACTGGGGGTGGATTATTCGGGCATGAACGCTTTCGACTTCGCCGCCATGGCCAACGAACTGCGACACATGGGCCATACCAAGGTCGCCCTGATCACCACGGAGAACAAAGGCTATCGGGAGCCGAAGCGCGAGCGGCATCCCCATTCGTGGAGCATCGTGGAACCCAAGGACCTCGTGGCGTGGCTGCAAGCGCAGCGGTGACCTCCGGGTAGCACCGTTCCCTCTTGCGAAGATCGGATAGAGCAAGGTCGCAGCGAGGAACCCGACGGCCCGGATGTTGGTATCACATCACTATGAAAAAGCTCATCCCCACCGGCGTGCTCATCCTCGGCCTCATCATCGTGGGCCTTGGACTAATACGAAAGGACGATGCCCAAGCCACCATCGACCTGGGCAAGACCGAGATCGATATCGGAAAGAAGGACAGCGCCTTCAACGGCTATTTCATCATCGGCGGTTTGGTGGCGGTGGCGGGCCTGGTGCTTCTGGTGCGCGGCGGAAAGGCCTGAGGACCTTTCATTGGGGATAACTCGCCCGTTCGACGGGTATTTGCCGCCTCACACCGAGTGACGAGCTCGTGGGGTCATCGCGTCCCCCTGGAGATCGGCGGTATGCACCACCCCCCCCTTGCCGTGCCGATCAAACCTTCCTTCGCGCCAACTGCGCCTCCACCCAGGGTAGTGCCTCGCTCTCCTCCCTGAAGAAACTCACCGGGAACGGTGCCGGATGGAGCGCGTAGTAGAGTTCAAGGATGTTCATCAAAGTGGGGTTCCGGCTCACCAGGGCCAGGCCCAGCGTGAAAGCCTCCGCCCCTTGGTCTTTGTAATGGTTCTTACCGAGCACGCTGGGATCGAAATCGACGTCGTCCGGAGCGACCAGCATCACCATGTGCGGGGTGTTCGAGCAATGCTCCTTCCGCGCGCCCATGCTCTGTTGAAAGCTCGCCGGGTCCGCGATGGTCCCCGGCTTGAAGCGGATGACCACAAGATCGGGACGCACACGTTCCAAAGTGGCGGGGCCGATGTCGATGGTCGCATGCATGACAGGAGGTGAGCGACCACGAAAGTAGGCGCACGCCCCGAGGACCTCCCAGAGGCTCCCACTTGTAAGCGCTACGTGGCACTACTCCTTCAAGAACCTACGGGACACCTGACGCCTGTCCGCTGTACGGAAATGAGCCAGGTAGGTGCCAGCGGCTAGATGCGCAATGTCCACCACCGCGCTTGCCGCGTTGAGCTTCGCCCGGTAGAGCTCACGACCGCTCGGATCGCTCAGCCACACCTCCACGAGTTGTTCGTCAGCGGTGATGTTCAATTGATCGACCGCCGGAGAAGGATAGACCAGCACATCACTGATCGGTCCCTGCTCTCCAAGTCCGTTGGCGCCAGCGAAGCTGAGGTCGTCCACCGAAATGGAACTACCGTCCACCGGCGTGTTCCCGCTGGCGACAATGAAAACGCGGGCGGTGTCGGGCATTGCGCTACTTAGGTAGGTGAAGGGAACGGAGAACGCCTGCCAGGAGGCGATCGGCAGGGTGATGTTGTAGGTGGCCACGGCGATCACCTCGCGTGCGGTCATCTGTGCGTTCCAACCCCACAAGGCCGCATGCACCTGCCCCACATCACCACCTTGCGGTGCGTAACGCACCTGCCCATCGAAAGTGGCCGGACGGGCGGCGTACACGAAGCCGGGATAGCCTGTGATCTCGTTACCGCAAGTAGTGCGGCCGATCTCCACGATGCTGCCCACATCGCGAGAAGTCACCTGGATGTAGGATGCTCCCACCGCGCCGGGGCTCCCCTGCTCGCAACTAGCGAGTCCGCTCAAGCTGTAGGTGACCGCATTGGTGGTCCACCACCCGGTGGGTTCCATGTAGTTCACGTTGCTGTACCAGGATTCGAATCCCCCGTTCGGGATCTGGGCGTGGGTGGAAATGGCGAGCGCCAGGGCGCAAGTGAGGGGTAGGATCGTTCGCATACGTGAGGGCATTGGGTTCGTGCCGCGAGCGGAATGACGACACGGGCGCCCTGCGGAGTTGTCTCGGCGCGCGCTTTTGGAGAAAGGTTCGGTAGGCGCACGCATGCCATACAGAAATGGAAGCGCGTTGCTCACCTATTCCACCAACGCAAGCGCAATGCTCACCTGTTGCTTCCCGTCAGCCATGTTCACATGATAGAGCCCACGGGCCAGGCCGCTCAGATCCATTGTCCATGGTCCGGAACCCAGGGCCGACGCCTGGTAGGTGCGTACCACTTGGCCCAGGGCGTCGCGTACTTCGATGCGTGCATTGGCGCCCATGCTCCCGCTCGTCAATAGCACGATCCCGGAGCTCGGATTCGGCCAAAGCACATGATCGGTGATCCCAGCATCACGCTCGTCAGTGGTGGTGGTGGCGCACTGGTCCAGGAAAGCGAGCATGTTCGCTCGTGAGTTCATCGCTTCGGCGGAGTCGTTGAAGAACTGGCTCGCGCCTATCGTACCGAACAGGACATGACCATCGCCCCATGTCTTGTCACCCACCAGCGGAAGGCTCAACTCGGGGCCGAGAAAGTGGTCGTCGTCGTTGTCCGCCACCGCCGTGTCCAGGTCACCTCCATGGAGCACGCCTTGGGCGTAATAGAAAGCGCCCCACTCGTTGCCTACAGGTAAATACGGCCCACCCGAAATACCATGCCCGGGGACCGGTCGCGCGTAACTGATCGGATAGCCCTGCACCAGTTTAACGCCGTCGAACCCTAGATCCACCACAAGTTCGCCGTTCACATCCTGGGAGTTGGGATCGCAGTTGAGAAAGAGATGCCCACCGGCCGCCACCCAATTCTGCAGATCGATTCCTTTGTCATCCAGCCATGTGAACAGAGGATCGGTATCGCCGTAGCTGCCGTCGATGAAAATGAAGCAGGTCGCCGGCGAGAGCAGCACCTCCGGATCAACGGTCTCGAACCACTCATGATGCCATCCACCTGCACCGAACACGGTGTTCAGCGTAGAGGAATTCGTGGTGGAATACCACGGGGGTCCGGTCCCTAAAGGCTCCAGCGTATCCACCGAATTCGAATGGATGTACCAGACCTCGGTACCTGCGACGGGTTCCAGGTTGCAGATCTTCCCACCACCTGCATCATTGTCCGGAAGGTCGTCCCACAGCCAATCCACGGTGACAGTTACGGTACGACAGCCCGGTGCGCTCATATCCGCCGAGGCACTGAAGGTGTAGACGGTATCCTCACCGGGCCATAAAGTGTCCGTGAAAGCGGCGGTGGCCTGGAGCACACCATCCAAACTGAAGCTTACGCTGAAGTCATCCGCCGGGGCACTGCCATAGTTCACGATGCGTGCGCGCACCGGTTCCATACCCAATCCCACCGCCGTGATCGGCTGAACGAGCGCGGCCACGCCGATATCGCTCTCTACACCACCGGAGATATCCACGGTGTAGTCCTCGCATTCACCTTGCAGGAAAGGCACGCAGGGGTCGTTGCTCTGCGTCCATGGACCAAAGGGTTCCGCCACGGCGCGGATGCGCAGCCGCGTGGGACCGATGAGCGCGAGCTGCGGCACATTGAAGGTGATGGTGCCTGAGGCATAGTTGTTCAGTACCACGAGCCCGATACGCTCCAGGCCGAGGAATTCGCCGTCGTGGTCGTAGTCGATCCAGGCCGCATAGTTGTATTGGAACGCCGCACCGGACTGCACGGTGAGCGTCTGCGTGGTGCCTGCCGCCAGCGGCGTGGATAGCCCGGTAAAGTCGGAGTAACCAGACGGCGTTTGCCAGACCGCACTGTTCTGGTTGTTGATGGCCCCGAGCGATACGCCAAGAACGATGGGTTCCAGGAATTGGCTGCCGTGTACCGGTATACAATAGGGTGACTGTGCAACGAGATGAAAAGGGAGGGCTAAGGTGATTAGCGTGGCGAGCGAGGTTCGATAGCACATGGTGCGAGCCTTCTTGAAGCGGCTGTGCAGGTGACTCCCCGCAATACACGCGTCGTTGCCCTCCCGACCGAACGGCCCATCATCAAAAACAACGTTCCGTCGCCATCCTCCTCTACGTTGGTCCACACCGAAGGCAACGTTCGGGTAGCGAGGCGGATCCACCGACCCGCCTATCTTGCCTCGCATGAGCAGCGCGCGCATCAGCAGCCTCGACCTCTTGCGCGGGATCGTCATGGTGATCATGGCGCTGGACCACGCGCGCGACTTCTTCCACTTCGGCCTGTTGTTCGGTGCGGACCCTACGGATATGGCCACCACGACGCCGGGCCTCTTCCTCACCCGCTGGATCACGCATTTCTGCGCACCGGTCTTCGTCTTCCTGGCCGGCACCAGCGCTTTCCTATATGGGCGCACGCGCACCACGGCGCAACTGAGCCGTTTCCTCTGGACCCGCGGGCTTTGGATGGTTTTGTGGAACTCGTGATCGTGAACTTCGGCTGGTCGTTCGACCCGCTCTTCACCTTCAACTTCCTGGCGGTGTTCTGGGCCATCGGCGTAAGCATGATCGCGCTCGCCGCGCTGGTACACCTGCCGTATCGCGCCGTGCTCGTGGTAGGGCTCACGATCGTCTTCCTGCACAACCTGCTTGACCATGCGACCGTTCCCAAGGAAGGCTTCATCGGCGTGCTCTTCGACGCCCTGCATCGCGGTGGTGGGCTGGAATACGCGCCGGGGCGGGGGATGGCCTGGGCCTATCCCGTTCTTCCGTGGATCGGCACCATGGCGTTGGGCTATGCCTTCGGAAAACTCTTCGCAGCGGAAGTGCCCAGCGCTCTGCGCAAACGCGCACTGCTCCAACTCGGCTTCAGCGCGATCGCCCTCTTCATCGTGCTGCGCGGCTGGAACATCTACGGGGACCTGCTGCCTTGGGTGGACCAACCCACCATGACCTACGACCTGTTCTCCATCCTCAATACCACCAAGTACCCCCCTTCGCTGCTCTACCTGTGCATGACGCTCGGCCCCGCCCTGCTTTTCCTGGCCTGGGCCGAAGGCCGCGAACTGCGATGGGTCGGTCCGTTCATCGTCTTCGGCCGCGTGCCCTTCTTCTACTACATGCTGCACATTTACCTGCTGCATGCGCTCGCCACGGTGGCCATGGTGTGGCAAGGCCAGCCGGTGCGCGAGACCATCTTCGCCTACACGCTTGACCCGAAAGATTACCTGGACAACGGCTTTCCGCTTTGGGTAGCCTACCTCGCGTGGATAAGTGTGGTTGTCGCCCTCTACTTCCCGTGCCGTTGGTTCGCACGCTATCGCGCCGAGCACAAGGAGAAGTGGTGGCTCAGCTACCTCTGAGATCGAGCGAGCTATTCCTTGACGATCGGCAGCATCGTGCTCCTGCCGTTCACATCGATGATCTCCAGCAGATGCGCACCTGTTGAAAGCCCGTCGATGCGGATCACGCCGCCCATCGGTGTCCCTTCCTGCAGGAGCGCCCCGGTGAGAGATCGGATCCTGTAGTTCCGGACCGCACTGATCCCCATCACTTGGAGCACGTCGTGCGCAGGAACAGGGACCACCCTCGGGCCCGATGCGCCGGTCAGTTCGTCGTTCACCGCCAACGCGTAGGGTGCGCCCACGTAGATGATCAGGTAAGTGCTGGGATCCACCTTGAGCACACTGGGGTCGCCGCCTTGAATGTTGGTGCTCACATAGCCGTTCCACACACCGCCGTTCGGCGAGGAGTTGTACCAGATGCCGTTCTGTCCGGCACCATAGAAACGCAATTCAGAAGGACCTTCCAGCATGTAGTTCCCGGTCCAATTGTGCACGGCATCCGAAGGGACCATGGGCACTGCGTTGAAGTTGATGCCGTTGGGGCTCACGTAGTGGTAGGCACCGTCCTGCGGCGCCCCGGCCGGCGAGAGGTAGTGCCAGCCTGGACCGAATTGAACGACCGCGGGATCGATCGCTCTGTTGCCCACGACATCCACTCGCGCACCGGGTTCGAATTGGTAGTGGATGCCATCCACACTTACGGCGGAGTAAGTGTTCACCGTGGAGTCCAAGCCCAGCGGCGGTATGCCATCGCTACTGGAGAAGTAGATACGCAGGCTGTCACCTCCGAGCGCGACCAGCGTTGGATCGAAGGGACGCTGGTAGCTCAATGGCAAGCCGTTCACGAGGATGGGTGTCGGCACTGTCCAGCTTAGGCCATTGTCGTAGGAGAATTTCACCGCCACACGGTCCCATGACGGCGACGGGTCCGGCTGGCGGAACCATTGAAAGGTGGCGATCAAGGTGTCCCCTTTCCAGCGCACCACCAAAGGCACTCCGGAGGAATCCTGGAACACCGTCGACGGGTCGAAGGTGATGCCATCGCTCGACCAGGCCATCAGCAGGGGTCGCTCCCAAGGGAACCCTTGCGCGGAGAGATCGAAAGCCAGGAACGTTATCGGTCCCAGAAGAAGCGCTTTTAGCATGGTAGGATCCACGTCCATTAAAAGCCGGGGATCGGGTCTTCGACCTTTGCAGTGCCTGAAGGTTTCTTTCGCCGGTTCAGTCTTCCGATGGTCCGCCTATCCTTTCAACAAGCGCTGCACCTCCGCTGAGCCATCGGCACGAACTATCCGAACCACATGCACCCCGCAGGGCAAGCCGGACAGGTCGAGCACCGCGTGTTGTGCACCGGCACGTATCGTCCACGACCGCAATGTGCGTCCCGTAGCATCGCATAGTTCCACGGCGGTGACATCTCCAGAAGGAACGAACAGCTCTACGCGATCGGTCGCCGGGTTCGGGGCGAGTAACATCAAGCCGGCAGCTCCGCCGACCGGATCTATCCACGTGGACAACGGATCGAGCATGGTCGTACCCTCGCTAATGATGGTGCTTGTACCCTGCGTATACACCTGCGTACCCATGGTGAGTAGTGATGCATGGATCCCCGGCCGCACGAAGTGGTAGTAGTCGCGCGTTACGAAGCCGGAGTCGGGAAGCGAGGAAAAGGCATCGATGAAGTCCCGCACCTCGTGCAGGCGAAGGCAATCGGTGAAGGTGCCATAGGGAAGGATCAAGGTGCCGTACGCATCCGCGGTCATGGTGATAGTGCCGTAGCGCACCACGTCGTATACGCCTCCGGTCTCGGAGCAGGAAAAACCATCGGTGTAGCTGGATCCGAAGGTGAGAGGATAGCTCATGAGCAGAATAGGATCGGAGCACGATCGCACATTGCTGGGAGGTGCGTAGAAGCCGAGCTCGGAATAGCCCGCCGATGTGGCTTCGTAGTAGAACGCGTTATCAAAGCCCGGGTACTGGTTCGCTACCGTGGCGGTGGGAAAAAGCGCCCCACCAAGGGTGATCACGGGATCCACATAGTTGTTCAAGCCCCCCGCCGCGCCGACCAGGTTGCTAAAGTCCCAGGTTTGGCCTGCTCCGCCGGGACCGGGCCAGCTGAGGCCCATGCTGGTGCCCGTGAAGAGCTCGCCGGGCACGGGACTGTATGTCCCGGATGTCAGGGTCGGTTGTGCGGCGGCGGTGCAGGCCATGATCGTAGGGACAATAAAAGCGAGCAAGCAGGATACAAGGTGGCGCATGGTCGATGTGTGCGTTGTGAAGGTAGACGCAACCCGACGAAAGCGTTGTGTGGCCCGCGGCACCATCATGAACCGCGCGTGGCGATCTTGCACACGGAAACGATGCCATGAACAAGCCGTGGGAAGAACTCGAAAACGCCGTGGCGAACGCCGGGCCAGTGGGATATCGTGACGCTTGAACTCTTCATGACCGACTACGTCGTACATCTCGAACATCACCTGCACCAAGTGCTTGCTGATCATCCCGACTTCGCATGAACACCGAAGAGGCTTACGACCAGTGGGCCGACCAATACGACACGAACAAGAACCGCACGCGCGACCTGGAAGCGGTGGCCTTGCGTGCGACCATCGCGCACATCGCCGCCGAACGCTGCCTGGAGATCGGCTGTGGAACGGGCAAGAACACCGCGTGGCTCGTGGCGCATTGCGGGCATGTCACCGCCGTGGACTTCAGTACGGAGATGCTCGCGCGTGCGAAAGGCAAGATCACGTCCGACCGCGTGACATTCCTGCAGGCGGACATCTTACGACCGTGGACGTTCGCGCAAGGCCTCTATGACCTGGTGACCTTCAGCTTGGTGCTCGAACACATCCATGACCTCGATCCGATCCTGCGCGAGACGGCGAAGGTGCTGAAGCCGGGCGGGCATGTCTATCTCGGCGAACTCCATCCGTTCAAACAGTACGGCGGGACCAAGGCACGCTTCACGACCGAGAATGGAACACATGTCGTGCCTTGCTTCGATCATCATGTCTCGGACTTCACGCAAGCCGCCGCGCGAGCAGGGCTAAAGCTTCTGGACTTGCAGGAATACTTCGACGACGATGATCGAGCGGCACCACCGCGGTTGCTGGTGCTGGTGCTCGGGCGTTGAGAACTTCGGGTAGCTTCGACGTGCAGACCCCCTGACATGCGCACACTCCTCCTGATCACGCTACTGTCGATGGTACTGTATCTCCCCGCGCAAGACATCCCGAGCGAGGTGGTCGGAGATGCCGGTTGGGTCCTTTTCGGCCCGGACACCATGATCGTGGTGCGCGCGGCGGACGGCCATGTTTGGCTGCAACAGAACATGGGCGCTGAGAACGTGGCTGCTGAACACAATGATCCCACCGCTTTCGGCGACCTTTACCAATGGGGCCGTTGGCACGACGGCCACGCATCGCGCACAAGCCCCACTGCACCAGCCGCCACCCTTGCTCCGAACAACCCGCTCGGCCTTGGCATGGGAAGCGGCTCGTTCTACATCGGCTCCATCCCGTCGGATTGGTGGGGCACAGGAAGTGGCAGCGACACCTGGGAAGGGAGCGTGGCCATCGCCGTGAACGGGATAGATCCGTGCACCGCGTTGGGAGATGCATGGCAATTACCCACCCAGGCCGACTGGACGAACGTGCTAGCGGTGGAAGCGATCACCAATACGACAACGGCCTTCAGTTCGAACTTGAAGTTGAGCGCCGGTGGCGCACGCGACGGACAGACCGGGACCATCATCAACGCAGGGCTCTATGGACAGTACTGGAGCGGCACCGCGAGCGGGGTATACGCGAAGGACCTCACCGTTGGCGATACGTGGGTGAACCCCGCCGATGATGCGCTACGTGGCTATGGCATGAGCGTGCGCTGCCTCAACAAGGCGCTGCATGTGGGGCTCGGAGACACTGGTGCTGGCCAAGGGCTACGCGTCTTCCCGAACCCGTCGGCAGGCATTCTCACGGTGGACCAGGGGACTGCCCTGATCGAGCGGGTCGAGGCGTATGCTTCGGACATGCGCCCCATCAGGGTGTGGAACCCAAAGACGGCTTCCCCCTCGCTCACACTGCCTGACCTCCCCAACGGCCTGTATTGGATCAAGGTGGTTTGTGCAGCGGGCATACAGTGGAGGACCCTTATCATCGAGCGCTGAGACACCCCTACGCGATCCACAGAACTTCTACGCCAACCAACCATCATGGACCCAAAACTCCGCCGCACCCTGACCTACGTTGCGATCGCCGTGATCATGCTCTGTTGCACGGCCTCCGCGGTCCTTGGCCTGCGATCCGGGCATGCTGCACGGGCCGCCTCCACCTTTTTCGCGGGCCTCTCCTTCTCAATCCTCTTCTGGACCACAACGCGCCGGAGAACGGAAAAGTGATCCACCCTGTTATCAGGGATCCCGAGCCGTTACTCGCTCAAGAGCCATTCTACCAGGTCTTTGTTCCGTGAGAGCTCGTTGTCGCGGCCGTAGGCGGTGCCGCACAAGACGTTGCGAGTATCCACGAAAACACTGCGGAGCGGAGGGCGATCACGGTCATGCCTTGAAGAACGATGGCAGCGATCAGCGTGCGAAGAGCACGAACTCTTCGGTTCGGTAAACTTCGGTCGTGAACCACTTGGGTATCTCCGGCATGGTCGGTGGATCGGTGACACGCACCAACAAGTGCGTAACGCCGTACTTGGTCATCAACGCTTCCGTGTCCGTGCGCGGCTCGCGCATGGCGAGCAGGAGCAGGTCGCGATCCCCTTGGCGCTCCCGCTGGTCGAGGTACGGATTGCCCATGGTACGCGTGGTAGCCACCACTTTCCTTGCGCTGGCCAACAAAGGCCAGATGCTCAACTCCCCTTCGCACAGGATCACGTCGTCCCAGGCGAGGAGGTCATGGATCCGCACGCAGGCCTCCCCATCGTTCGTCCGTTCCATGAACGCCAGGTTCCGATTGCGCACGCTGAACACGTCGCGGCGCGTGGCGTACGAGGGATAGTGCAACGTGCATGCGATCGCCACCAGCCCGAACAACACCACGACGGACGGTAGATGCGCCGAGAGATCGACACCCTTGAGCATCGGCCGCACCCGCTTGAGGAGCCATGCGAAACCCTGCCAAAGCGCGACCCCCGCGAACACGATCATGGCCGCCTTCGCATAGAACAAGAAGTGGAAGGCGGGTAAAATGCCCGGAAGCCGCACCCCGAAGTTCATGTCCAACACCGCCACGACATAACTGTACACGGTAAGCACCACGGACAGAACGAACCAGGTAAGGAGTATGCGGCGCCACAGCTCCCGCTTTCCGGTGGGATCGTCGTCCATCCTGCGCACCACCAACCATAGTCCCACCAATGCCACCAGATTGAACAGCACGATGTTGTGATACAGGAATATCTCCTTCTCGCGAAGCGTGAGCGCATAGTAGGTGTAGAGGAAGTAGGATCTATTGACGGTACGCATCCCGTACTCACCCACTACGGTCCATGTCAAAGGCAGACTGAAAATGATGAACGTGGCGCCCGCGGCCAGCGAAGCGCGCAAGCGTGGCCAGCCCCAGCCGTCCTTGCGCCGAACGGCCAGGTACATCTCACGCGCAGTGAAGAGAACGATGATCAACACAGAAAGGAGCGCTGGCCCGGCATGGGCGAGAAAGGTGATACCACCGCCAGCCCCCGCCACCACGGATGGGCCGATCCGCGTACTAAGGAAGGCGCGATGGATCAGGATCAGCTCGATATAGAAGAACCAATGGCAGAAAGACACGGGAATGAGCCGCGGTGAATAGGTCGGAGTGGCCCATCCCGGCTCGTGCCCGATGATGAAGAACAGGAAAACGGCCGTGCAAAGCACCGCCCGCAGCGGGCCCAGGAAATACCAGACCATGGCAAAGAACGCGATGGGCGTAAGCAGGTTCGTATAGGCACCCATCCGCACGATCACCTCATCGACCGGCCGGCCAGTGAGCCATACCATCAACCCCTCCAACCACCCCACGAGAGGTGTATACCACAAGGACCCGCCCAGGTAGGTCGGGTCCTCGCCATAATGCCCTTCCACCAAGGCACGCACGAACGAGGCATCCCGATGGAAATCGACCGAAGCGCCCCAGGTCAACCCTTCCACCGCTTTTAGCCCAGGTATGAAGGCCAGCACCAGCATGAAGAGGAACATCATCACGGACAGCACCGCGATCCGGTACTGTTCCTGCTCGGGGCTGATGGATGCGTTGTGCATAAGGGCCTGGTGGTCGTTGTTCATTCGCGTCCGGCCGCATCATCCCTCACCAGGTCCACCTCCTCATCGTGCTCGTGGTGGTCGATCTCCAAAGGCAAGTCGCTCACCTTCATGCAAAGACGAGGACCGGTGAGCGTGCTCCGGATCCTGAAGCGCCGGTCCCATTTGGGATCGTCGACGCGCACGATCCGCTCCCTCTCGTCCAAACGCCAGTTGCCAGCGAACCGAAGCGACCCATCCGAGGAATACAACATCATCCGGCCAGTGCGTTGCAGATCCAACCGCTCCGGCAGGCTATCCACCTTCAAGAACATAACCGATGCGCGCCGATAGTTCCCGGCTACTTCGGAGGCCTTAACGGGGTACCACGTCATTCGGTAGCAGAGAACGACCAAGGCGAACAGCACAAGGCCGGAAGCAAAAAAAACACGGAGCGAACGTTGGTCAAGCACGGTTCGGGGAACGATCAGGTTCGGTGGGCAATATACAGGAAGGCCCTGTTGATAGAGCAAATGACAGCGGCCAGTGCAAGCCGGGGTATCCATACTCGCCCTCCCCCCGAAAAATCGGGACTTGCGCTCAAAAACGCGACGACTTAAATTGCGCCTCGCAAAAAAAGACCGATGCGGTCCTTCGTAGCACGCTTCCCGGTATTCGTATTTGTAGGTCTTGCGCTCGCGGTCCAATTCGCGATGGTCGCTTTCGTGTACGTGACCGTACCCGCCGGTCTGGATGTGAACGAGGTGCCTCTTGCGCACGACCTGTTCCGGCTTCGCGTCTTTGTGCCCTTCATCTTGGCTGTTCTTATCACATATTATCTGGAGGGCACTTGGGGACTGAAGAAACTCTTCGGACCCTTTTTGAAATGGCGTGCCCCGGCCAAATGGTACGCACTGGCAGTGAGTTGGAAGTTCATCATGGGCTATTGCGCGCTTCTTTTGGTGTTCGTCCAAGGCGGTACGGTCGAATGGTTCAGTGATAATCTGGGGAACCTTCTCGCCCACATGCCCTTTATCATCGGCATCGCGGTGGTAGAGGAAACAGCCTGGATCCGTTTTTCGATGACGCGGATGCAGACGCGCTTCTCAGCGTTCTGGTCCGCGATGATAGTCGGGAACTGCTGGGCCTCTTGGTATCTCCCCATGAACTTGATCGACATCGGCACGCCACTGGGGGTACCCGATATCGTCTTCCATTCCGGTGTGGTGTCGCTCACTGTACTGCTGATCTGGGTATATAACAGCACGCGCAGTGGGACCGTGCTGCTGATCATGCAGATCCTGAGCAACATGGCCTTCTTCATCGTGCCGGTGCTGCCGGAAGGAATGAACGATGCCAGCCGCATCATTGCGTATGGATGGCTCTTTGTGGTGGTGGCGGCGACCCTTGTCCTGGTATTCGGTACAAAGAACCTGAGCCGTCGTGAACGGGTGCGTTGGAACGATGAGGATGAGGATGCGGCCGAAGAGGAAGCTACGACGTTCGGGCTGAAGGACCTCTATCCTGCCCAAGAAAGGTCGCGAGCGCCTTCGGTATGACCGCCAGCCTATCGAACGCACTATTTCAGGATGCGCAGCAAGTGATCATTGAACACCTGCGGCTGCTCCAAGTTCGCCGCATGACCGGCCTTTGGGATAATGATGAGATGATCCGAGGGTAGTTCGTTCCGCCTCGCAATGCCGCGACCGGTAGCCAAAGGGATCAGCCGGTCCCCTTCTCCCCAGACCACAAAAACCGGCATGGGCCAGGTGTACCGCTTGGTCGCGTACTGGCCTTCACGTTCCAAGAGATCCCTTAACAACCCGAGATAGACCGGGCTGTGCGCTCGCATGTTCCTGTTCAACTGCTTGAGCGCGAAACCGGGGATCTTCGGTGGTTCGTAGGTGACCAGTGAAAAGAGGCGGTACTGCTCTTCTGAGTTCTCTGGAGAGAACAGGTCGGTGATGTCGGTGGCACCTACGGAACGGGCCACGCTGTCCGCGATCGCGGCGGTGTAGTCGCTTGCCGGGCCATCGTAGATCACCAGTGCCCGCGTACGCTCCGGATGTTGCTCCGCGAAGTTGGCCACGATGGCACCGCCGTACGAATTGCCTACCATGAAGACGGGCTCGTTGACATGGAGGCTGTCAAACAATAGGTTCAAATGGGCAACTTGGGCATCCACACTGTTCCCGTTCCATTGGACCGTACTTCGTCCGTGCCCGATAAGGTCCGGGACCATGAGGTCATATGCGTTGCTCAAAGTGTCCACATTGGAGGCCCACATGTTGCCGGAGGACGTGATGCCATGCACCAACAGGAGCTTGGGTTTCTCCTCGTTCCTTTCCATTGCAGCAGTGGCCCAAACGAAATGCGGGCCGTCGGGACCTATGAACGTACGACGCTCCAATCCGTTCGCCTCGAAGACTCTGCTGGCCTTGCGATCCAGCATCTTCGTCACATTGCACGCCGCCAGGGCCGAGCAGACCACAGCACCAAGAACGATCTTCAGTTCGCGCATAGGATGTGTTTTCGTATCAACCAGCCAATTCCGATCCCGCCATCTTCCACGGTCCGGCTTGTCGTTCGTTCCCTAAACCGGGCGTTCAGGTGCGATCATTTGCTCGCTCTCACCCTGCGAAGATCATCTGTTCGACGCGATCGTGCGCGAATGAGCGGGCCAGTCCTATCCGATCAAGGAACGCACCGCCTCCACGAACCGGTCCAATTCCTGGGTGGTCGTGTAGACGTTCGGGGTCACGCGCACATGGTTGAACGGAGCTTCGATCCCGGCCTTCGCTTCTCGTTCAATGGCCACTGTGTGGATCTTCCACTTGCTGAACAGTTGCTCACTGATATCCGTTGCCTTTCGGCCTTCGATACCGAACACGCCGATGGCGCACCCATGCGCAGGGGCCATGGAGGTCTTGAAGAACACCCCGGGCACCTCCCTCACGCGTTCCATCCAGTAGTTCTTCAAGTAGTGGATGCGTTGTTGCTTCCGTTGCGGGCCGATGAGGTTGTGCAGGTCGAGCGAATAGCCTGTGGCCATCTCGATGGGAAAGCTGCGCGTGCCCAGCGTTTCGAACTTTCGGATGTCATCGCCCTGCGGCTTGTCATTGCTGAGCAGCGGCCAGATCTTGGCGATCTTCTCTTTCTTCACCCACATGAGCCCGTTGCCGAAGGGGGCGCACAGGAACTTGTGCAAGCTCGTGCCCCAGTAGTCACAACCGAGATCGGTGATGCTGTAGTCGAGCAGCCCGAATGAATGCGCGGCGTCGACGAGCACTTCGATCCCTTGCGCATGGGCCGCAGCGGCGATCTTGCGCACCGGCAGGATCTGGCCGTTCCAATTGATGATATGCGTGATGTGCACCAGCTTGGTCCGCGCGGTGAATTTGCTCGTGAAGGCTTCCACCATGGCGGCCTCGTCCTCCGACGGCAACTGGGGATCGGCGTACACCAACCGCACACCATCGCGTTGGGCACGTTGCCGCCATGCATTGTACATGTTCGGGTAGTCGTAGGTGCTCCCCACCACTTCGTCCCCGGCCTTCAGGGGCAGACCGAAAATGATGGTATTGAGCGCCTCAGTAGCGTTGCGGCACATGGCAAGTTCATCATGCGGCACACCGGCCAGTTCCGCCAGGTTCATGCGCAACGGTTCCCGGTCCTGGTCGAGAATGCGCCACATGTAATAGCTCGGCGCCTCGTTGCACATCCGGTTGTAGTGGTCCAGCGCTTCCATGGCCGCGCGGGGTGACGGGCTCACGCCACCATTGTTCAGATTGATGAGCGTAGGGCTGCACGCGTACGCCGCACGGACCTGGCGCCAGAAGTCCTCCTCATCGGTCGTGGGATCCAGCACGGGACGTGCGGGTGCGATGTCCGGGAACGCCGCATGAACGGTCTGGTGCAGTGCCAAGCCACCGAGCAGCGCGGCGCTCTGCTGGATGAAGGAACGACGGTCGGTCATGTGCGGAGGATGAAAGCTGAAGCGGAAGGTAGTCTTCCATCATCGACAACGGCCGCGGCAAAAAGAGCGATCCGGCGGAAAACCGCCGGATCGCCATTGTCTGGTCCGAATGTGCGCTTAACGCACCACGATCCGCTCGCGGAAGGACACGCCAACCCCTTGCACCTGGAGCATGTAGATGCCCGAGGCCTGGTTCCCAAGGTTCAGCGTGGTGCGCGTGTTCATCAACCGACCTTCCTGCACCAGCTTACCGGTCATCTCCGTGACCGTGTAGGTACACTCATCCAGCGCATCGTTCTGGATCGTGAAGAGGCCTTCGTTCGGGTTCGGGTACACATACAGACCGGTCATGTGCGCTTCCATCGATCCGGTGCTGATGTAGGTGTAGATCGCCGACGTGCTCGAACAACCGTTCGCGTCCGTGATGGTGACCATGTAGTCACCACTGATCGAAGCGACCAGGGAGCTGTTCGTGGCGCCAACTATTTCGGTCCCACCCAAGTACCACTGAAAGGTGCCATTGCCACTGCTGAAGAGCGTATCCAAGGACGCCGTGATCACGGGGATGGCCGGTAAGGCGTTCACCGTGACCAGGATCGAATTGCTCGGCACCGCAACGCATCCGTTCGCTCCTGTGACCACTACCGCGTAGGTCCCTCCATCGGAGGTGATGATGTCCGTGCCCGTGGCACCGGCGATGTCCAAACCATCAAGTGTCCATTGGTAGGTCGCACCAACGATCACATCAGCGAGCAATTGTACGCTCGCTCCAGCGCAGAAGGTCGTGGTATCAGAGGCGATCACGTTCGGCGCGGTCGGTGCAGGTAGTACGGTGACCGTTACGTCAGCGGAGGGTTCAGAGGCGCAACCGTTGGCGCTCGTGGCGATCACCGTGTAGGCTCCAGCTGCTTCCGCCAAGTAGGTCGGGTCAGTGGCGCCCGGTATCAACGTCCCGTCCAAGTACCACTGATAGGTCGCGCCAATGATGATATCAGCTTCGAGCGATACCGATGCACCCGCACAAATGTCCGTGCTACCCTGCGCGGTCACTTGCGGAGCTGTTACCTGTTCAAGGACCAGGGTGGCGGCACCCGTGGTGAAACCGCAGCCCGTATTGCCATTGGTCACTTCCAGAGTGTATGACCCTGCCACCGACGCCAGGATGCTGATGGAGGTTTCGCCGCTCACCGCGCTGCCATCCAAATACCACTGGTAGGTAAGTCCGATCTGGCCCGACAGATCCTGGGCTTCGATCGTGACCGGGGTACCATCGCAACTCAGGAAGCTGGTCTGGAGAAGTTCGTGCTCCGGCGACGCGTTCACCGTGACGCTGATCGGATCCGAAGCATCGGTTCCGCATGCGTTCGTAAGGACCACGGTATAGTCCCCAGACGTGATCGCGTCATACGTGGCGTTCGTGGCCGCCGGGATATCCAATCCATCGGCCTGCCACTGATAAGACCCATTGCCACCACCCGCCGTCAGCGTCACCGCATCACCAGCACAGAATTCCGTGGCACCGTTCGCGGAGACGGTGGCCACCGGCGCAGCACCGTTGATCTCGATGTCGAACCCATTGTCGCTGCCGATAAACTCCGGGCTGGTGCTGATCACGCGGATCCTGTAGCCCGTGCCAAAAGGAGTGTTCGCCGGAATGAGCGCATTGATGACGCCCGAACCCGTGGCCTCTATGGAGCCGATGTCCACAGCGTTGGTGAAGTCGCCGTTCGCCTCGGATAGCTGTGCGATGAAGTCGTTCTCCAGGATGAGGAACCCCCCTTCGTTGAACACACCGGTCACTTCGTACGTCACGTCCTCAGCAGCACCGGGGCAGAGCGTGGCGGCGAGCGGTTGTACCACTTCGATGCTGCGGGGTAGATCGTAGAAGAAGATATCGGTGATCACTTCGAAACCGAAGATCTCCGAGGTGTTCACCTGCAATACAGGAACGCGCAGACCCTGGGCCAGCCACTTGTACTCACGCACCAGCGGACGCTCGATGGTGAAGCCGACCCCGAGCGTGTCGATATTGATGGTGTCCTCTCCGGCCAGTGTCGACTTCACGCGCAGCACATCGAAGCTGCCCGCCGGTGTTGTGATCGCGCCCCACCCGTCCACTTCGGTATCCCGCGTTTGCTGGTACCCGTAGTGCGCGAGCGTCGGCAAGCTGATGCTCCATGAGGAGAAGTCGCTGTTCGCATCGCCATACTGGAGCGGAAGCTCATAGATCTCATCCTGATCCTCGAAAGTGATCGGTACGGGGATCCCGGCCAACCCGGCACCCATTCCCACCTTCGTGTAGGTCGAGGCGCTGCGGTAGTAGAACGTGAACGGATCGGTGATGGGTAGAAGCTGATAGAAAGGGATGTCCGATCCGCTCGTCGCGTGGTTCGCACGGTTGGGGTTGAAGAAGATGTCCGCATACACCAGCGCGTAAACCAAGTTCGTGGAACCGACCGTCTGATAGGCCTTCACGTCTTGATCGCCCGCCGCAAGGTTCGAGAAGTCCCAAGTGTAGGCCGCACCTGTGGAGGCATAGTCCAGAAAAGGGTTCAGCAAAGCGCGGGTCCGATAGAGTTCGTCCCCGGCATGGGGCATCTCGTTCTGACCGACGGTGATCTGGGCTGCTAGGGGCAGTGTGCTCAGGGCCGCGAGGAATACCAGGGTAGAGGTCCGGATCATGGTTGTTGAGTTTCGTCGACAATATTAGCCCTTTCGTCGACCCTAGTCAAACGATGCGTGTCAAGAGGGGCAGGCCTCGGTGTCCGCTTGATGTGGGCCAGGTCAGTGGTTATGACGTGCGAACGGATCGATGGTAGCCGCTTTCATTCCTTTGCCTCCATTCAACGACCCCATGAACGACGGCTACGTCAAGACCGATATCGAAGGAGGCATCGCCACTGTCACTTTCCATCATCCGAGGAGCAACAGCCTACCCGGTCCTATCCTGCGAGGTATGGCCCAAGCTATCGAGCAGGCTGGCGCTGACCGCTCCGTGCGGGTGATCGTGCTGCGCAGCGAAGGTGAGAAGGCCTTTTGCGCCGGCGCTTCGTTCGACGAATTGATCGCGATCGACAGCGAGGCGAAAGGGCTCGCGTTCTTCAGCGGTTTCGCCCAGGTGATCAATGCCGTACGGAAAGCCCCGGTGCTTGTGCTAGGCAGGATCCACGCGCATACCGTGGGTGGCGGCACGGGGCTCGCCTGCGCCGTGGACATCGCCTATGCGCACAGTGGAGCTTCCGCACGGTTGAGCGAACTGGCCATCGGCATCGGACCTTTCGTGGTGGGCCCTGCTGTTGAACGGAAGGTGGGTGCCGGCACTTTCGGCACCATGGCCGCTACACCGGCGGTAAAACGCGACGCCGCTTGGTGCGAGCGTCATGGCATTTTCGCCGAGGTCTTTCCGACCATCGCAGCGCTGGACGAACGCGTGAACGCCCACGCCGCCGAGCTCGCCACCTATAGCCCGGAGGCCATGGTCGATATCAAGAAGGTGCTCTGGCAGGGTACTGAACATTGGGACAGCTTCCTCGCGGAGCGCGCGGCTATCAGCGGCCGGTTGGTCTTAAGCGACTTCACCACCAAGGCCATCGCGAAATTCAAAGCAGAGGCCGCAAGGCGCTGACCGGCAACCACGACGGCCTTCCCTTCGTAGGAACGCACGCCTGCTCCCCTTTCCCGGAGAGGCGCGCACCATTGCAACGATCCACCACCACCCGCAAGGTCCTCTTTGTCCTCTACGGCACCCTGCTCGTCCTGGGCGTGGTGTTGATCGCCTGGCTCCACAGCGGCCAGAAGAGAACACTGCGCCAGGAAGCCGCCTCCCGTCTATCGGGCATCACAGGCACACTGGCTACCCAGCTCGATGGTGACCGCGTCCGCCGGTTGCTGGAGGCCTACGATTCCCGCGGTATGCTGGTCCGTTGCGACCAGGACCCATGGTACTACGTGCTGCACGAAGCGCTCCGCCGATCCGCCGAAGCCAGTACGCTCGAGGCGCCGCTCCGACTGGTGGCTTATGATCCGGACAAACAGGAACTCCAGGTCGTGGTCTCCTCCGAAAAAAGACCCGCACTGCGGGATCCGGTGGTGAGCCCTTCGGCGAAGTCCTTGATCGATCACCTCACCGGCGCACGCATCGGTCCGGATAGGCTGCACGCGAGCGACCGTGTGACCGTGTTGGACCCCGTACGTGATGGCACCGGAGCGATCGCGGCATTGCTCATTGCCGAACAACCCATGGTCACACTGGACCGTTCGGCCATCGCGCGGCTCTGGCGCAACATCGGTCTCTTCGCGGTGGTTCTTTTGGTCATCAGCGTCTTCCTGTTCCGCAGTGTTGGGCGTATGGTGCAGGGCGAGGAGGATGCACACAGCGCATTACGAACACGCCATGATGGGGTGAACGACAGTATCGCGTACGCCGGCAAGATCCAAGGGGCGCTGATCCCCAAGCCTGAGCGTTTCCGGGAGATGTTCGATGACTTTTTCGTCCTCAACCGGCCCAAGGACCTGGTGAGCGGCGATTTCCACTGGTACCAGCGCATCGATGATCATTGTTGTTACGTGGCCACCGCGGATTGCACCGGCCATGGCTTTCCTGGTGCCATGATGGCCGCCATCGGCTGCTCCCTCCTGAACGAACTCGTAGCACAACACCCGCATGCCGACCCTGCCGAACTACTCGGCTCGTTGAACGAACGCATGGTCCATGCCTTGGACCAGCGAGGCCGCCAGCGCGGCGCCGGGGACGGGATGGACATCGCACTGTGCCGGATCGACCGGCAGCAAAAAGAGATCCTCTTCGCCGGGGCCTTCCGGCCTTTGTACTGGTTGCATCAAGGCCAGATCACGGTGATCAACGGCGATCGGCAGCCGATCGGTGGGAGCCACCACGGTCCGGCCCGCAAGTTCACCGTGCATCGCGTGGCCTATCATACCGGCGATCGCATTTACCTCTTCAGCGACGGCTATGTGGACCAGTTCGGTGGCCCCGAGCGCCGCAAATTCATGACCGCCCGCTTCAGCGAGTTGCTCCTCGCTCATCAACACCTTCCGTTGCAGGCGCAGCACGACCTTCTGGAGCGCACCTTCCTGAAATGGAAGGGGGCCGAAGAACAAGTGGACGACGTGTGCGTGCTTGGGATAGCGGTCTGAAGACGGGTTTTCAAGACCCTTGGATCACCGTCGGTCCAACGGCTCCTTCTATATTTGATCGAGCGGCCAGACATTCCCGATGCCGCCTGTGACCATGACGACGAAATCGGAGCTGATCGCCCGCTTGGAGGCGCTGCTCCAACAGGAGGATGTGGAGCATACCGCCGAACAGGTGGATGCCGTGAAGGAGATGTACGAGAGCCTGGTGGCCGAAGCCCAGCAGCAGCTCGGTGTCCAGAACAGCACCGAACCCAGCGCGGAACCCGCTCTGGACGGCGAAGAGCCGCCCCCCGCCCCAGTGCCTATCGAATCCGCAACGCTCCAGGATGAAGAGGACAAGAGGTTCAAACAGTTGCTCGACACGCACCACACCCGCGTGAACGATATCCGTCGTCGCAAGGCGAAGGAAGAAACGGACAACCTCGCAGCGAAGACCGCGATAATGGACGAACTGCGCCGCATGATCTCCGAGGAGGAGAACATCGGTACCGCCTTCCAGCGCTTCCACGATCTGCAGGAAAAGTGGAAGACCATCGGCCCCGTTCCACAGCAGGCCTACCGCGATCTACAGCGCGACTATTCGCATCTGCTCGATGACTTCTTCTACCACATCCGCATCTACAAGGAACTGCGCGACCATGACCTGAAGAAGAACACCGCACTGAAACTGGCGCTGATCGCCGATATGGAAGCGGTGCAGCGCGTGGACAGTGTGAAGGAGGCCGAAGCGTTGGTGAAGGAATACCAGGAGAAATGGCATCAGGTGGGAGCCGTAGTGAAGGAGGAATGGGAGTCCATCCGCGATCGTTTCTGGAACGCCACACGCGTGGTCTATGAGCGCATCCATGAATATTACAAGGCCCGCCGCGCTGAGCATGAGACCAATCTCGCGGGCAAGCAGGCCCTGGTGGACAAAGTGAACGCGATCGGTGCGCAAGCCGCGGAGGTGAGTCTGAAGGACTGGAAAGCCCTCACCGAACAGGTGCTCGAGGCGCAGAACGCATGGAAGACCGTGGGCTTCGCCACCAAGAAGGAGAACGAACGCATCTGGAAGGAATTCCGAACAGCGTGCAACAACTTCTTCGATCGGAAAAAGGCCTACTTCGATGCCATCAGGGACCAGTACAAGGGTGTGCGCGATCGTAAGCAATCCTTGCTCGAACAAGCCCTCGCGCTGAAGGAGAGCACCGAATGGAAGCAGACCGCCGAGAAATTGAAGGTCCTGCAACAGCAATGGAAAGAGGCCGGATCGGCAGGGCCGCGCGATGAGCAGAAACTGTGGTCCAGGTTCCGCGAAGCCTGTGATGGTTTCTTCGCGGCCCGCAAACAGCACTTCGACAAATTGGACGCCGAACAAGCCGACAGTCTGAAGGCACGCGAAGCATTGCTGGCGGAGATCGAAGGGTTCACACTGACGGAGAACCGCAACGCGGACGTGGACGCGCTGAAGGTCTTCAGCAAGCGTTGGCTCGAAAGCGGCCGTGTGTCACCGAAACATTTCGATCTGCTTCAGGACAGGTATCGGGCCGCGTTGGACAAGCACTACGGGCAGTTGAAAATGGAAGGGGAAGAGCGCCGTCGGGCCCACTTCCAAGACCATGTCGACCACCTGAAGAGCGCCCCGGACGGAAAGGACCGCATTGAGCGGGAGAGCCGGTTCGTGAAGCGCAAGATCGAGGAGATGGAGAGCGAGCTACGCCAGTTCGAGAACAAAATGGGCATGTTCAACTTCAAGAGCGCGAGCGGTGCGGCGATGAAGAAGGAGCTGGAACAGCAAGCCGAACGCACCCGCCGCGACGTGGAACGCTTGCGCGAACAGCACAAGCAGCTCCAGAAGGAGCTCCGCCAGGCCACGGCCAATGGCTGATGAGCATCTCGTGCTCTCGATCCAGGTCCCGGTGGCATGGGGGGAACAGGATCTTTTCGGCCATGTGAACAACGTGGTCTACTTCCGCTACTTCGAGACCGTGCGCATGCATTACCTGGAGCGCATCGGCATACTCCGCAGTTTTGATGAGGACCGTCTCGGGGTGATCTTGGCCAGCACCACATGCGATTTCCGCAAGCCCGTGGAATGGCCGCAACTCCTCACGGTGCGCACAGGCGCCACCCACATCGGTACGACGAGCTTCACCATGGCCTATGCCATCACCAATGAGCGCGGCGACGTCATCGCGGAGGGTACCAGTGTGCAAGTGATGTTCGACTATCGCAACGGGGTCAAAGTACCCGTGCCCAACGCGGTACGCGAAGCGATCGGGGCATTGAGGAAATAGAGGCATGGCTGTTCCCGAAAGCAGACCGGACGTATCTTCACAGCCAGACCAAAACACCTTCCACCATGGGCATGCTGAAAGAGTTCAAAGAGTTCGCGATGAAGGGGAACCTCATCGACATCGCGGTAGGTTTCGTGATGGGCGCCGCGTTCGGTAAAGTGGTTTCTGGTTTCATCGATGGCATGGTGATGCCTGTGATCGGGAAGATCACGAGCGGGGTGGATTTCACCCAGATGAAGTATGTGATGCAGGCCGGAGCGGCCGAGGTCAAGGATGCCTCGGGGACGGTGATCAGTGCCGCGGTGCCCGAAGTGGCCATCGCCTATGGGGCGTTCATCACCACTGTGATCAACTTCATCGTGGTCGCGTTCGTGATCTTCCTGGTCGTGAAGGCTGTGAACAAAGCGAAGAAAGCGGAACCCGCCCCACCAGCACCAGGCCCCACCAACGAAGAGAAGCTGTTGATGGAGATCCGTGACGCACTGAAGAAATAGATCGGCAACGTCTTCCGCGAACGCCCTGGCCGACCGGCCGGGGCGTTCGTTTTCAGGAAGTGGCAAGGAACCGAAGGCTCCGGGGATCGAAGCGCAGGCCCTCGCTCTGGAACGCTCGTTCCACCGCACCAGATGACACGGCCTCTTGCGGCGACCCTTGCCAGATCCTCCCTTCGCCTTGCATCAAAAGGACGTGCTCAGCTGCCTCCAGCGCTTGCGCCAGATCATGCGTGGAGAAGATCACCGCCACGCCACGATCACGGGCGATGGTGCGCAGCAAGCGCATCACCAGGGCGCGGTGTGTGATGTCCAGAAAGGCCGTGGGTTCGTCCAACAACAGGAGGGGCGTGCGCTGTGCGAGGGCCCGTGCGATCATCACCTTCTGCGCTTCCCCGTCGCTCAGTTCGTCGAACGCACGGTCGCGGAGCGCGCTCATACCCGTCGCATGGACCGCCTCCTGCACAATTCGTTCATCCTCCGGGCCCATCCGCCCGAGCGCATCGGTCCACGGCATACGGCCCATGGCCACCACTTCGCTCGCCCTGAGCAAGCCTGTGCGCGGGCGGAGCGACAGCACCATGGCCACTGCACGCGACCGCTGTTGCGCGGACATTCCATGTAGATCCTGGCCCTCGATCAGTGTACGCCCGGCGAGCGGGGCTATCGATCCACCCAAGGTGCTTAGTAAGGTGGATTTTCCGATGCCGTTGTTCCCGAGCAACGCGACCAGTTGCCCGCTCATGATGCTCAGGTCCAACGGGGTCGTTAGCTCGCGACGGCCGTGACCTACGACAAGCCCTTCGGTACGCACGGCCAGTTCCATCATGCGGTCATTCGCGCCCATCGGCGTCCGCTCAGCACCACCCAGATCACTACCGGCACGCCCAGGAACGCCGTCACGGCATTGAGCGGAAGGCTCATGGTCGGCCCACTGGTGCGCACAACGAGATCGCAGGCCAGCGACAAACCCGCTCCGAGCAGCATGCTGGCCGGGAGCACATGCCGGTGATCGGCACTGCGCATCAGACCACGCGCCACATGTGGTGTAGCCAGACCTATGAAGGCGATCGGTCCACAAAAAGCCGTGCATGCACCAGCGAGGAGTCCGGTGATCAGGATCGCCTTCCTCCGGAAAGCGACCACTTCCACGCCCATGCTGCTGGCGTAGCGCTCGCCCAACAACAAAGCGTTCAACGGTTTGGCCTGGAACGCGGACCAGCACAGACCGATCATTATCGGTGCCACCAGCCATGGCAATTCATCCATCCCGACACGGGCGAAACTTCCCATTCCCCAGAGGACGAACCCACGTAATGCGGTCTCACCAGCAGCGAGCTCCAATACGCTGATCAGCGCCGAGCAGAGGTACCCCACCATGAGACCGAGGATGAGCAACGTAATACCATCGCCCACCCGCCTATCCGCCAACAGCACCAGGAGGAGCACGAGAAGCGAACCCGCGAACGCCGAAAGGACCACCATCCCATGCCACGCCGCCCCCGCGATCGGCAACCAAGCGCTACCAAGCATCAGTACAGCCACGCCTAGGCTCGCGCCACTGGTGACCCCGAGCACGGAAGGCCCTGCCAGAGGGTTCGCAAAAAGCGTTTGCATCAGCACGCCGCATGTGGCCAACCCCGCACCCACGAGCAGCGCGGCCAACGCTTCGGGCAACCGCACTTCGCGCACGATCGCCACCCATGCCGGATCGCCCACTTCACCGCCACTGAGGGTCATGACCACCGCCCCGAAGGGCACGCGCACCGGTCCGAACGCCAAATGCACAACGAAGAGCGAAAGCACCGCCAGCAGGGCAAGAGAATAGGCCAACGCGGGTCGCACCGGACAAACTTACGCGCACCGCTCAAGCTGCGGAACCATGCACGAGGTAGTTTCGCGCGATGCGCCGCACTTGGCGCTGATATCGGACCATACCTCTGTTCATGGCCTACCGCGTCCTCTACGACATCGCTCAGGAGCCGCCGTTCGAGATAGAATTGGTTTGGCTGTCCGGGGGCTTCGTTCTGCTGGGGATCATTTGGCGGCTCGTGCAACGCGCGAGGGACCGCAAGCGGATCGATCCGCCGAAGCGGACCGGGTTCACCACACCGAAAATGCTCATCGGCTTCGGTATGGTGATCGCGGTGATCGGTATCGGCCTGATGGGTTGGGACAATTGGCGTCTCAGGAAAGCCATCAGAAACGGCGAAGCCCAAGTGGTCGAAGGGCCGATCCAAAGTTGGGGTACCGAACGCGTGAGAACGGCACGCACCGACAAGCGCGAATACCACCTCTATGAGCGCTTCTATGTCGGGGACAGCATCTGGTTCGGTTACTACCAGGATGTTGGGCAAGCGGGGTTCCACAATGGCAAAAATCCGACGATCACGTTCAAGGACGGGATGCTGGTGCGCGCGACCTACCTCTATGCCGATGGGAACGATGACCCACCCAGGATCGTGAAACTGGAAATCACACCGTAACCCACGCCGATGAAAACTGAGTTCATACTGTACGTCAACGAACAGCAGCGTAGCCGTGACATGTACGCTGCGCTCTTGGACCTGGACCCGGTCCTCGATGTTCCGGGAATGACCGAGTTCGACCTGGGCGGTTGCAAGCTCGGGCTGATGCCGGAGGAAGGCATCGCCAGGACCATCACCCCCGCACTGCCGCATCCCTCCAAGGGAGCGGGCATACCCCGTTGCGAGATCTACCTGCTGGTGGATGACCTCGATCCGCTCTCTGAACGTGCGGTGGCTGCGGGCATGCGAATGATCGACCCGCCTGCGGACCGCAGCTGGGGGCACCATGTGGTCTACTTCGCGGATCCCGATGGACATGTGATCGCGTTCGCCCGGAACATCCTACTATGAGAACGATCATTCCGTTCACCATCACGAACTGGGACCATGTCCCTACCACCTTCGTGGACGGCACCACAGGGACCGCAACAATGCGCAGCCAACAGTTCGGTGCTCTGCGCATCCGAATGATCGAATACTCCGCGAATTATTTGGCGGACCATTGGTGCGAACTGGGACATTTGGTGTTTGTGCTCGAAGGCGAGTTGATCAACGAACTGAAGGACGGAGCGATCACTGTGATGAAGGCTGGCGATTCCTATGCTGTTTCCGATGGCTTGAGCTCACATCGCTCCCGCACGATCGGCCCTGTAAGGTTGCTGGTGGTGGATGGCGGCTTTCTGAAGTAGCCACTTCCGACGCCAATGCACCCGATCCGTGGCCAGGGGGTGCTTCCCGAAGAGCCGGTCCGGGTGTGGAGGAAATGCCCCATGCCGTCACTTGCGCCTGGTCAACCACCACTGAGCGACCACGCCATCCCCCACAACAGGCTATCCTCAGGCCATGGCGCTCTATTCGCTACCTCTGCTTTCGCCCTTACATCGATCGCGCCCCTTTGACCGCCCGGATGTACCTCCCCCCCCTGCACATCATGGTCGCGTGCATGTGCCTTGCCACTGTCCCGGCCACCGCTCAGGACCGCTCCCAACTGGAGACCTTTGACACAGCGTATGTCAAGGACTATTCCCATTTGCTGTCACTTCGCATCTACTCCAGCACCAAATACAATGCGCTCACGATCGCCAGTAGATCCTCGACCGATCTGGTCTACCGGCCGAACAACAAGATCAATATCGGGATCGGGGCGAGCTATCGTTCGCTCACCCTGAACATCGGTTTCGGGATCCCATTCGTGAACAACGACCAGGCGGTGCGCGGAAAGACGCAGTACCTCGACGCACAAGCGAACGTGCATACACAGCGATGGGCCGCCAATTTGTTCCTGCAGATCTTCGGCGGCTACTACCTCTCCTCCCACACCTTGGACGAAGTCGGCTGGGTGCAGGATACGGAACGACCCTATCGGGCGGACCTCGTTCAATTCAATCTTGGTGGCAGCGCGCTGCGGATCCTCAACCAGCGACGTTTCAGCTACCGGGCCGCGTTCAGCCAGGATGCCTGGCAGCGCAAGAGCCAGGGTTCGGTGCTGGTTGGTGGCTACGTCACCTACTACAACGTACGGGCGGATTCCGCCTTGGTACCCAGTGCCTTGAGCACCGGCTTCGACAAGCACGCCAGGATGCGACGGGGCACCTTCTTTGATGTCGGCCCAATGGCTGGCTACGCCTATACCTTCGTACTGAAAGAGCATTGGTTCCTCACCGCTTCCGCTGCGGTCGGAGCCGGGCTGAGCATCCAGAACATCACTTCAGACGGTCCGGGGAACGATGCGGTACAGACCGACGCGGGGCCCGGATGGCATGCACAGGTGCGTGCGAGCGGCGGGTACAACAGCCGTACGATCAACATCGCGCTCTCCTTCAATCAAGAGAACATAGGCTATCTCCTGACAAGCCAGGAAAGTTTCCGCTGGAACGTGGGCAATATCCGGCTCAATCTCGTGAAGCGGTTCAACCGGAAGGTACATGTGGCCGATCGGGGCATCCGCTGGTTCAGGAAAAAGCTCGACGCGCCGATCAAAATGGAGCCATGATACACCCGCCGGCAGCGCCCGACCTGGCGCCAGCGATCCGCGAAGGATCCCTGCGAGGGCTGGCGCTGTTCCTGTCCCTATTTCCGATCCTGAGCTCGGTAGCACAGACCGACTCGATCAAGATCTATCGGAACATCGAGCGCTACGCGGAGAAGCGTAAAGTGACGCGATGGATCTACGATGCCATATTCGTGACGCCGGTATCGGACGAAGAACCCGTTGCCAAGGAACTGCCCCAACGGCGGGTGGACCCGAACCTCAAACACAAAGGCAAGGTGGTGCGCAGGATCGATGTCCACGTGTTGGATCCCTTCGGATACTCCGTTCTGGACACCGCACAGAGCCCTACGAACCTCATACAACGGGCAGGGAACAGCCTGCATCGACGAACGCGTGCCAATGTGGTCCGTGGGCTCCTGTTGGTCCATCCGCTGGACACCCTGGACCCCTTGCGGATAAGCGAATCGGAACGGGTGCTGCGCGCTTCGCCCATGGTGAACGACGCCACCGTACGGGTAGTGCCTATCCGCGGCACGCGGGACAGTGTGGATGTTTTCGTACTGGTGCATGACAAGTGGAACATCGATGTATCCGGAGAAGCGGACCTCTCCTCGGGTAGCGTGACCCTGCGCGATCTGAACTTCCTGGGGTGGGGACATCAGTTGGCACAACGCGTCGCCTTCGTGTCCAATTCCCCCGAAGTGGAACTGGAGGGCACGCACGCCATCTACAACATCAAGCGCTCCTACATCCGATCGACGCTATCGTACTCCACTTCCTCGGAGGTGGATCGCGCGGCCTTCAGCCTCGACCGCGGATTCTATTCCGCACTGACCCGATGGGCCGGTGGCGTCTATCTGGGGAAGACGTGGACGCGTGCCCCTTATGTGGATCCTGGGACCGGGAATACAATTGACCAACTCATTGCCCCGATCGCCTTGGACACCTGGCTTGCGCGCGGATTCACCCTGGGCGACGGGCAGAGCGTCGCCAGCCGCAGCACGAACCTGGTCCTGGGTGTCCGATACGCGCAGACGCGCTATGCGGACCGCCCCTCGCCCGAACTGGACACCTACCGCGTCTACAGCAATACCTCGCTCTACCTGACGAGCGTCGGGTTGAGCATGCGACAGTACTACCGGGAGCGTTACCTGTACCGCTTCGGTGCCACCGAGGACGTGCCGGAGGGATTGCTACTCGCCGTGAGCGGAGGTGCTCTGAAGCGGGAGTTGATGACCACCATGCCCTATGTGGGTATTGAGTTCTCGGGTGGAGCGAACACGGAACACTTCGGTTACCTGTCCGGCTCCCTGGGCTACGGCACCTTCTTCAAGGAAAGCAAGGCGGTGGATGGCACGCTGCGCGGCGAACTCACCTACTTCAGCAATATCGCGGACCTGGGTCGCTGGCATTTCCGCCAATTCGTCCGCGCGCGATCCACCTTCGGCTTCAGCAAACCGGTGTACTCGTACCTGACGTACGGCGGCTCTGAACTCTACGGCTTGAGCGGGGACACACTCATCGGGACCTACAAGCTGCTGCTCAACTTCGAGACCGTCGCTTATGCGCCCTACAACTTATTGGGGTTCCGGATCGCACCGGTGATGTTCATCGGTTTCGGCGACCTGGGCAATGAAAGCGACGCGGTCTTCTCCGGGCGCATCCATAGTGCGTTCTCGCTAGGCCTGCTCGTCCGGAACGAGAATCTTCTGACCAAGACCTTCGAGATCACCGTGGGCTACTATCCGGTGCTTCCGGATGGGCGAAGGGACGTGTTCCAAGTGAACCCGTCGATCAGTTTCGCATTAGGCGCGCGCGGGTTCACCTTCGACCGCCCGAACGTGGTGTCCTACTGATCCACGTACTGTCGTCGGCCGACGCTATTTCTTCTTGGCCCCTTTGTCCATTTGCCGCACGCTTTCCACTGCACCAGGCAATACCGAAATGATCATTCCTTCGCGCAGTCCGGCCCATAGATAGTTGAAGACGAAGCGGTCCTTGCGCCGGAGGATGGTGAAGTCGCCATGCTGGAAATCGGGGTGCGAGCGGAGGTTGTGCGAACGTACGACCGTGTTCACAAGACCGGACATGAAGCGCCTCTTCTCGCCGGACCCGTCCTGTTTGAGGAGTTCGAGCTGCAGCCCATCGTACTCCATATCCACGCGTCCCGTCGCGCGATCATCGTTCGCCGTCATGGTCACTTCGATCCCGCCGATGGTACCTCCTCTTGCGCGAACACGCATCAGATCGGCCGTGAGCCGGTTGAACCCGCTGATGGGCAATCCGCCGATCAACGCATGGGCCGTGAACCGGTCGCTGCTATCAGCGATCACCATGCGCACTTGCATGCTCATCCGGGTGCGGTCGTAGAGCCTTGCCGTGGCCTTCACCTCCAAGGTGTCCCGGCTCACGGCTTCCGAGGTGCATAGTCCGGTGATCGTTCCCCCTAGGTCATTGAAGACCAGATCGCCAAAGTCGGGCGTGAGCGCGCCTTTCTCGTGATAACCCACGTTCCACCGATCCACCACCACGCTATCCAAACACAAGGCGATCGGCAATTCGCGCAAGAGACGTGATAGCAGCGGCTTGTACTTGTACGGGGCGTCCGGCATCGTCCGGTCCCTGGAAACATCCAGTTCCACCCCGGCAATGCGCAGGGTGGTCGCGCTCAAGGTGTTCTCGTTGAACAGGCCCATCAGGTCCAGCCCGGTCATCATAGCCGTGTCCATGCTCGCATCGAATAGATCGACCTCGAAGTGGGTCACCCGATCATAGGACTGCTGGCCCTTTCGCGGTTCCACTTCCGCGTTCAGGATATGCAAGGTCCTTCCCTCCTCGGCCAGTGCAACGCTCGCGACGCGGAAATCATAAAGAGGGGGGAGCGCTGCGGCGATACCAGCGAGCTTCCCGTGGGCATTCGCGTAACGCAATGCGAAGGGGCGGTCCTGCGGCCATTCGCAACGCACATCGGTCACATCGAGATCGAGGCGCTCCGCCGAGATGGTCGTACTGTCAGCGCCGGTCCATCGCATCCGGAACACGGCACCCTCCAGTACCACGCTCTCTGCCTGGAGGGAAGAGATCGTCAATGCCTTCGCGCGATCATGGGTATTCACAGTGGTGTCACCGGACATGATCACCTCGATATCCGGACGAGAGATCGTGATGGACCGCATGGAAAGGGTGCGTGCCACGAGCAACCGCCAGAGCGACAAGCCATGCACGGAGATACCGTCCACCCTACCGTTCATGCGGGTCGCCTCAGTGCTGTCCGGTTCCCCGGGGGGGCTTTCGATCAGCAGATCGGACCAGCGCAGGTCCCCTGCCCACAGATCGATATCCACCTGCCCGACCCGGATAGTGCTCCCCGGTCCGCCGATACCAGTGAGGATGCGTTCGCTACGCTTGAGCACCGTCCGCTCCAATAAGCGGCTACCGAAGTAACCACCCGCCACAAGGACCAGGAGCACGACGGGGATCCAGATCCAGCGGGTGATGCGTTTCGACATGGATAGGTGGAAGAGTATGCGCTAGATCCAGCAGGTGCCCAAGTTCGGCAACAATCAGCCCGATCGGAATGATCTCCGACGGTCTTCACATCCTCCGATACCACCCCTTGATCCGCTCCCGGTCCAGCACCTGCTGCCAGTCGGGGCCGAAGGCATGGTCCCACATGTGCGGCAGGTTGTAGGCCACCTCCGCCATGGCGTCAATGGTAGCCGAGCTCCAATCTTTCGCCAGGCCTTGGGGAATATTCACCCCAAGATGCTTCACCATGCCCTTGAACTCCCCAACGTAGTCGCCGTAGACGTCCTCCAGTTTCTCAAAGGCGATGCAATTGGCGAGGCAATGGTGGATCTCCAGCACCTTGCCCAGACCGTAGCTGAGCGCGTGGCAAACACCCACTTCGCTGTACGTGAGGCTGAGGCCGCCCATGTAACTGGCCACCATCAGCGACTCATCGCTCTTCACATCGCTGCGATCGAGCTTCAGGAAAACCTCGCGGCACATAGCCAATGACTTCTCGCTGTATGCTTCGGCGAAGGTGTTCTTCTTGGTTCCAGTGATAGCCTCCACACTGTGGATGTAGGTATCCATGCCGGTGTAGAACCACTGATCGCGCGGCACGCTGGCGATGAGGTCGGGATCCAGCACGATCTGATCGAAGACCGTCCAGTCGCACTTCAGGCCCAGCTTTTTCACTGGACCGGTCAGCACGGCGGTCATGCTCACTTCCGCACCCGTGCCGCTGATCGTGGGCACGCCGCAGTGGTAGATGCCCGGCTTCTTGATCAGGTTCAACCCTTGGTACTGTACGCTGCTGCCCTCGTTGGTGAACATCAGCGCGGTGGCCTTCGCGATGTCCATTACGCTACCGCCGCCGATGCCGATGATGCCTGCCGGAAGACCTCGCCGCGTCAGGATGTCGTCGCGCAACTTGTCGATCAGCTCCGTGGTCGGCTCCTTCAGCACGCTGATGAAGTGGACCTCGTCGCCCTCCAGTTCGGGAATACGCGCCACGAAGTCTTTCTTGTCCTCGAAGTAGTCGTCCACCACGAACACCATGAAGCCAGCGTTCTCCCCGCGCTGCGGTGCAAGGATCTCGTCGAGCTTGCCGAAGGAACCGCGACCGTAGCAGGTCTTGGTAACGGACTTGAAGTTGCGGAAGAGGTTCATCGGGTCACAAAGGAACAGGTCCGGCCGGAAAGAACGGCTTCGCCACCTTTGCATGCATGAGCAACGATCTGGTCAACTGGCTCGCCGATCAAGGCTTTACCCCGCAGCACATCTTGCAGCTCGCCTTCGGCGCCATGGTCGCCGTGCTGTTCCTCCAATCGAGCCTGGACAAACTCTTCAATTGGAAGGGCGAGAAGGAATTCCTGACCGCCCACTTGGCAAAGTCGAACTTGAAAGGCACGGTGCCGCTCCTCCTCCCTGTCATCACCCTGATCGAACTGGGTGCGGGAATCTTCTCCACGATCGGCTTCTTCTGCGTGCTGTTCGGATGCGGTTCAACCATCGGCCTGCTCGGCATGACCCTCGCGGTGAAGGCCATCTTCCTGCTCTTCTTCGGGCAGCGCGTGGCGAAGGACTATGCTGGCGCGGCTTCCCTCATCCCCTATTTCCTGATGTGCGCGGCGGGGATGTGGGTATTCATGGCCTGATCCATGAGCCGCCTGACCCCGAAGGGGTCACAGCATGTTGAACATTCATGACCGAGCGATCCCGACCCTGAAGGGGTCGCAGCCGGTGTTTTACATTCACCCTGAACCCGTGCCATCGGCTATGTCCACCTATTTCAAGCTGCACTATCACATCGTATTCGGAACGAAGAACCGTGTTGCATGCCTCGACAAGTCGTGGCGGCCGCAATTGTGGGAATACATGGGCGGAACCGTCCGCGGCCTTGGTGGTGTGCCGCACGGTGTCGGCGGTTGGATCGACCATGTGCATCTGCTCATCGACCTGAAGCCGACGCATCAGATACCGGATGTGGTGAGGGAATTGAAG
Organism: Flavobacteriales bacterium; assembly: GCA_016703105.1. Lineage (GTDB taxonomy): Bacteria > Bacteroidota > Bacteroidia > Flavobacteriales_F > PHOS-HE28 > PHOS-HE28. The sequence continues at coordinate 120,425 of JADJCS010000016.1, read as the reverse complement.
AAGGCGACGACCGAATGGATACGCGAGCATCACGGATCGAAGAACTTCCAATGGCAGGAAGGGTACGGCGTGTTCACGGTGGGTTGGCGGGAGCGCGATGCGGTCAAGGCGTACATCACCGGGCAGGAAGAGCATCATCGCGCAAGAGCGTTCCGCGAGGAATTGATGCACATGCTGAACGACGCCGGTGTGGAATTCGATCCGAAATACCTGCCGTGAGGAACACCGGCTGCGACCCCTTCGGGGTCGTGCGGCATCTTGTTGTTTCGAGCTACAGGCTGTGACCCCTTCGGGGTCATGAACGATCGGCATTGGCGTCGTGCCGCATTCGACCCTAAAAGGGTCGCAGCATGTAGAATTCGTCCGTTAGGATGTATTCGACCCCGATGGGGTCGCAGCCGGTGTTCAAGCCTTCGAGTTCCGCATCAGCACATCGTGGCCCCAGGCGTATTGCTTGTAGGCCTTCCAGCTGCGCAGGGTCTCCTGGCGGACCTCTTCGGCGAGGCGGAGGTAGGTGCTGTCGGCGACGGTCTCGTGGTCCGAGGTTTTGGTAGCTGGTCCGTTCTTGCAAGCGACGACGAAAGGGAGGATCGCGAGGAACATCCGCAACTTCGAACGGCAGTCCGAAGACCACCAGAAGAGAGAGCAATTCGCCGTCATTTGATCGATTTTCCAAATTCGAATTCGAACATGGCCTTTGAAAGGCGTTCACGATCCAGAGCCGGTAGATCAGAGTCGACATTGTCGAGGATCTCCTTTACCACGTAGAATTCATCTAGGTTCTTCACTTGTCCTCGCTTCAACACTTTGCCTAGAGTATCTCGAACAACTGACCGCAGGTGGCTAACACTAGGCAGGTCAGCGGCGCTTAACCGTTGATCGATCTTCTTGATGACCTCCGGCGGGCAATCCTCCAACATTGAAACCGCATCACGGAGCCCTTCTTTTAGTGCCCGCTTCACGATCCCTGGTTTCTCTCGCTCCCACCTCTCAAGCACATTCGTGGGGTGAGCCTCGGGTGGCTTCGCCGCCCAATAGGTTGGTGGAAAGATCTCCTCGAACAGAATCCGGGAAACCTCCTTGTACTTTTCGTAGTTGTCCTTATTGATGGAAAAGCCCATGATGCCGGACTCTAAGATCATGCCGCCACCCCCTCCATCACCTTCTTCACCGCCCCTTCCACCTTGTCCAGGTAGGCATCCAGCTCCGCTTCCGTCCACGTCACGCGGATGTTGAAGCTGATCAAACGGCTCAGCACCGCATCGCTCTTCGGGAACTTCATCGTCTTCAGATCCTGCGGCAGGCCGAGCTCGTGCGCCACCATGCGGAAGGGCATGCTCAGCTCCTTCACCTGGTGCCACTGCTTGATGTAGTGGTACATGTTGTCGTACCAGTAGCCGCCGCCCACGCCGGCTTCGCCCATGGCCTTGTGCGCCGCTCGCGCGGTGGCTTCATCGGGGAAAAGCAGGTGGAAGAAGGTGGCGCTGTCACCGGCATCGTCGCACTGCTTGCGGAAGGACAGGCCGGGGATCTTGGAAAGTCGCGCCTGGATGATCGCCTTGTGCTTGCGTTGCTGGCTGATGATGTAGGGCAGCTTGCGCGCCTGCGCCAGCCCGATGGCGGCGTTGATCTCGCCGATGCGGTAGTTGGTGCCCATGATCGGGTGGGGCTCCATGCCGCGGTTGTCGCCTTCGTGACTGTGGCCGTGGTCGCTGAGGTATTCGGCGGTCTTGATCAGCTGCTGGTCGTTGGTGATGATGACGCCGCCTTCGCCGCAGGTGTTGATCTTGAAGAAGTCGAAGCTGAAGCTGCCCATCCTGCCGAAGAGGCCGAGGTGCTTGCCCTTGTAGGTGGCGCCGAACGCTTGGGCGGTGTCCTCGATCAGCATCACGTTCCTTTCCTTGCACACGGCCATGATGCCATCCAGATCGGCAGAGGCGCCGCACATATGGACAAGCAGCACCGCTTTCGTCTGCGGTGTGATCGCCGCGCGAATTCCTTCGGCGCTCATACACAGCGTCTCGTCGATCTCCGCAAAAACAGGAATGGCACCAGCGAAGAGTACCGCTTCGATCGTGGCCACGAATGTGAACGGTGGCACGATGACGTGATCTCCATAACCCACACCGCACGCAGCGAGCATGCTGCTCACAGCTGTGCTGCCGCTGCTTACCGCCAACGCATACTTTGCCCCGGTGAACTTGGCGATCTCCGCTTCGAAGTCCTTGGCCTTCCACTGGCCCTTGCGTGCCGCATCGTGGTTGTAGCGGAAGAGCACGCCCGTGTTCAGGACGTCCATCACTTCCTTCTTCTCCTCTTCGCCGAACAGTTCGGTGCCTGGCATGTTGTGCGTATTGGGATGGCAAAAGTAGAACCCATCCACCGCATGGTCGCCCCTCGCTTCGCGAGTAGCGCCCGCTCCTTCGGAGCTGCCACGGACGCCAAGTGGGCGCCAAGGCATTTCAAATACGTTGCGCGGCCGTTGCGTCCTTTGCGCCTTGGCGGTGAAAGCCGCATTCCTCTCGTTGCAGCGCAGTGCCCAAGTCAGGATGCCACAACCCGTGCGACGGGCGGTACTATCGACCGATCTTAACCGTTCCAAGCAACGAACACCATCCCATGCAGGTCCGCACCTTCCTCTTCTTCGCAATGAGCCTGTTGGCGCATAGCAAGTCCATGGCCCAAGGCTGTAGCGATGCCGGCGTGTGTACCGCAGGCCCTATAGGTCAGCTTGCCACAAAAAGCGATAGCACCGGTGCGAAAGAGCCGCTGCATTTCGCCCGGCTCCAATTCAGCTACGCCGTTGGCGAGCAGGGCATCGTGATCATGCAGGTAGTGCCGGAGATCGGCATCGGGATCACCGACGGGTTCGGTCTTCAATTGAAGGTGCCCTATGTGAGTGCAAGTGGCAACTTGGGCGATAATAGCGGTATCGGCGACGTGATCTTCACTGCCAGCTATGCCTTCGTGAAGGAGCGTGACCACAACTTGACCGCGATAGCCGGATTGCGGTTGCCCACCGGTGAGACCTCTCCCCAACCGCTGGAACAGACCAGCTTCGGACCGGACTTCAAGCCGCTGCCCATGCCCTATCAACCTGGGCTTGGCACCTTGGATCTGTTGCTTGGCGCCCAATACAGATACAAGCGCTGGACAACAGCGCTGGCTTACCAGCATGTGCTGGACCAAGGCAACGAGAACCTCTTCTACCATGAAGCCTGGGACGGCGATGCGGATGCGCTCACGTACTTTGAGTCCGCCTATTTGGAACGTGCGAACGATGCTGTGGCCCGCGTACAATACGCGCTTCCCATCGGGAAATTCTCCATCCAACCCGGGCTGCTGGCCATCTATCACCTTGGTTTGGACAGCCGACTCGAATTGGATGGAACACCGGATCCGTGGGAAATGGAGCCGTTCGTGCGCCGTGATGTCGAAGGTTCTGATGGGCTGACGCTCAACCTCACTGCCGAAGCACGTTACGATCTATCCGATTCCTGGTCGTTGGAAGCCAGCTTTGGTTCGGCGGTGATCACGCGTGAGGCGCGACCGGATGGTTTGACGCGCGCTATGGTGATCAATTTGGGGGTGCGGTTCGCGTTCTGAATTCCTACCGAGGCGACGCAACGAGCGCAAGGGTTCCGCAGCGCGATTGGGAACGAGATGCGAACATTCCGCGGCGTGGCCGTGGCGTCCGTGGCGACGTGGCGGTGAAAGCCGCATTCCCTCCCATCTTTGGACATGCGCCTCATCGCCGGTCTCCCGCTTCTGTGCGCCCTAACCTCCACCGCGCAAGTAGACCTTCCCATCTTCGGAAAGCAGGACGTGATCAACGGCTACGCGAAGGACATCGAAGGCGAGGTCCTCTCCTACTTCAGCGTGTACCCGGAGCATGCCACCACGGCATTGCTCACCCGTTGCACCGATGGAGCGAAGGCGATCGCTTGGGAGACCGCGTCGGTGCCTTTCTCCGAGCGAGAATCAACCCAGTACTTCTACTTCAGTTGGATCGCCGCGCACAACAGCACCACCTCCGGCGGCGATCGGTCCTTCGACCTGTTCATCAACGACCAGCTCGCGCTCACCTTTACCACGCACCACAGCACGAACCCGGGCTCATGGAGCGCGGCTGGGGCTGACAGCACCAAGCTCGTCTTCGAGTTCAGCAAGATGGACCGCCACGGCGATGCCCATGGCTTCGCGCATCTGCGGGTTCCGCGGAAGTACATCACACCCGGCCAGCTGGTGAAGCTGAAAGTGGTGGGCCACGCGCAGGATAGCCCGGACTGGTTCATGACCTTCCGTTACACTTTCGAGGAGAAGGTGGAGTCCACAGTTCTTCCCTTCGTTTACAACCACAGTCACAGCGAACTCCAGCCACTGCAACTCACTGTTATGCATTTTGGCCCCTCCACAACGCTAAACGTGATGATCGAGGGTCAGAATGGTGCGCATGCTTTTGACATCGCGAATGGTCTCCAAGTCATCGAAACACCCTTGACCGGGGCGTACACACCGGTAAGGATCAAGGCGAACATCAAGGGGCGCGCTTTGTTGGACACCCTTTTGAACATTCAACCACTCATCCACCGCGACATCTACCTCGTCCATCACTCCCACACCGACATCGGCTACAGCCACCTGCAAGCCGAGGTGGAGACGATCCAGAACAACAACATCTTCAAAGCGCTGGAATTGATCGACCGCACGAAGGACTATCCCGAGGACAGCCGCTTCGTGTGGAACGTGGAGAGCCTGTGGGCCGTGGAGAACTTCCTCGGCATCGCGAGCGAAGCGGACAAGCAACGCTTCATCGCAGCTGTGAAGAGCGGCAGCATCGCCCTCAGCGCGAACTACGCGAACATCCTCACGGGCCTCTGCACGCCAGAAGAGATGCATTGGATCGTGGAGTACGCCGATTCACTGCGCAAATGGTACGACCTGCCGATCACCATGGCGATGCAGACGGACATCCCCGGCATGAGCTGGAGCATGGTGGACGCCTACGCCGCGCACGGCATCCGCCACCTGAGCCAGGGGCCGAACTACATCCCCGACATGCCCGACGGCGGCGACCGCATCGGCAGCACCCTGCGCGAACAGGGCGACAAGCCCTACTGGTGGAAGAGCACCACCGGTCGCGACAGCATCCTCGTGTGGACCGCCGGCCAGGGCTACGGCGGCTGGCACGGCTACACGGCCGGGGCCATCAAGGAACGCGGCACGCGGAAGATCGCCGCCTACATGAACGAGCTCGCCGCGAAGGGCTATCCCTACGACATGGTGCAGTGGCGCTACAACATCGTGAGCGACAACGGTCCGGTGGACAGCACCCTCAGCGACTTCGTGCGCGACTGGAACGAGAAGTACGCCTCACCACGACTGATCATCGCCAACGCGGGCACAATGATGCAGGAATTCGAAACGAAGTACGGCAAGCAGATCCCGACGTGGAGCGGCGACTTCACGCCCTACTGGGAGGATGGCGCCTATAGCACGGCGAAGGAGGAAGGCGATGTGCGCGTGCTCAGCGCGCGACTTTCCAACCTGATCGAAGCGGCGAAGATCCTCGGCAAGCCCATCGACCCGCACCTGCTCTACCGCGCCAAGCGCAGCATCGTGATGTGGCACGAGCACACCTGGGGCGCGTGGTGCAGCATCAGCGATCCGGACGGTCATTTCACCACCGACCAATGGCGGGTGAAGAAGGCGTTCGCGGATAGTGCGGGGTGGTATGTGGATGTCATAGAGAAGGCACTACTTCCCGCCTACAACGGACAATCATCCGTCGATGTCATAAACACTCTTCCATGGTACAGGAGTGGCGTCGTTCAGCTACCACCACCAGCCAAAGCATTCAACCGGGTGACCTCCGAAAGCAGAAATACTGAGGTCGTCTATAATCCAGCGAACTGCGATCCATATTTCATCGAGTTCGGCAAGCACTCTGAACCGATCCGATCATACACCCTCTCAACATCCTCCGAGCCGTTCTTTCGAGTGCTCGATGGGGCCTATATCAACCCTATGACCAAGGCAGGTTCATGGGACATGCTGAATGGGATCGAGGCCGACACATCCTCAGCAATCGCTCCGTGTGGTCTGGTCGAGTGGCGTTCAATGGGATTGACCGTCCCGAGCTCATCGATTCGACCGGCTTGGAAGAGACATGAGAATCAGCATTCATGCTATCACTGTATGCTTGATATGATTGGAACTGACAGCATCGCAACGGACCTCCAGTACAGGCCAATCTGGCCCATTCATATCCGTTCCACTTTGTACAAGAAGGCTATCCGCGACAAAGAATCCCTCCACCTCGCCCTCCCCTTCAACATCCCCAACGCCACCGTCCGCATTGGTATCAGTGATACGTGCATCACGCCTGAAAGCGGCCGCATCCCCGGCAGCAACAACGACTTCTTCTGCGCCCAGCGCTGGATCGATGTGAGCAACGACAGCATGGGCGTCACCATCGTGTGCCCGCAAGGCGCGATCTGGGAAGTGGGCGAAATGGTGGACGAACGCAAGGTGAACCCCGGTCGCGGTACCAACCCGGAGTACTACAAGGCCTGGAAGACCGAGGCGAAGAGCAGCAGCACCATCTACCTCTACGCCCTCAACAACTACTGGCACACCAACTTCAAGGCCGACCAGGAAGGGCCCATCACCTTCGACCTCTACCTGAAGATGCACGGGCCGTTCAAGCTGGAGGAGGCGCGGAGGTTCGGGTTGGAGATGACACGGCCATTGATCACGTGGTGGAAGTGAGGGAACATACCGCAAAGAACACGAAGGGCGCAAAGAATGCCGCTGATGCTTTGGTGGAAGTGAAAGGGTACCGCAAAGGACACGAAGGGCGCAAAGAATGCAGCGGATGCTCTGGTGGAAGTGAAAGGGTACCGCAAAGAACGCGAAGGGCGCAAAGAATGCCGCTGATGCTTTGGTGGAAGTGAAAGGGTACCGCAAAGAACACGAAGGGCGCAAAGAATGCCGCTGATGCTTTGGTGGAAGTGAAAGGGTACCGCAAAGGACACGAAGGGCGCAAAGAATGCAGCGGTTGATCCAGTGGAATTTAATGCTCCACCACCCCGTCCTTCGTCGGGGCAGGCTCCGGCACAGAGGCACGGAAGGAAAGCAATGCCAACGGGAGTTGGGACGCTGGAAATGACGTGGCCGTTGATCCCGAGACCGCAACGACCCGTGCAGCTAAGAGATCTGGAAGCGGGCATGTGCGAACTGCCCCGATGTCGACTTACTTCGGCCCGCAAGGCATGAAAACCAAGATCGCGTCGGACACCCAGCTATTGCGGCTGCTCACCAAGTACTTCGGCGAAAGTGAGGCTTGGCGCAGCGAACCGGACGACCTGCGGATACTCGTGCGTTTGGTGGATGCCCTTCGCAAGGACAAAGGCCCCACGATCGAACCGTTCCTTGCGTTATTGCGGCAGAACGAGGAGCACCGCAAAGGCCTGGGCGCGTACATCACGCAACTCCTCAAAGGCCGCCGCATTCGGCATTCCCTCACGGACAACGGCATTCTGGCCGACACCGATTTCTTCCGCGAAGTGGTGCGCAGGTTGGTGTTGAAGCTATTGCCGGACCAGCCCGATGAAGGCACGATGGGGCACGTGTTGATCAACGTGTTCTACCGCAAGGGCGATGCGCTGTGGATCGGCGCGTTGCCGGAAGAGGAACTCCTGGAACTGTTCCACTTATTGGATCTCCGGCCGATCAGCGCGACCAAGAACGGAGAAGGGCCCTTTGCGGACCTCCTTTTCGCGGCCAGTGTGCTGGCACATCGCATAAGCGGTCGTGCTTTGGAAGCGGCGGTGCTGCAAATGGTGCCCGAGCAGGAACGGCTGGAGAACCCTTTCCTGGCCTTCCAGCGCGAACTGGACGAGGTGGTGCAGTACTTTCTGGAACATGGAGGATCCGTGGATGAGCTGGACCCGGGAGCTCACCGGAAACTGCGGATACAACATGCGCAGTGCGTGGAGTTCGTGACCAAGGCCTTTGCGAACAGCGAGCACTACGGCATCAGTATCCGCGTGAACCAGAACCTGTTGCGGATACAGCAACAACTCGAACGTTTGCGTATCGTGCTCGACCTGTTGGTGGTGGATGGTTCACGCACCGCGGAACGGAACACCGTTGAACTGGCGCGACGGCTCATCGCTTTCAACCGCGAAAAAACCAATGTGCGAGGGCTGGTGGAAGAGAGCACACGGCTTACCGCGTATGAGATCACCCAGCACACGGGAAGGACCGGTGAGCATTACATTACCAGTACCTCTAAGGAGTACCGGAGGATGTTCACCAGTGCCGCTGCCGGCGGGGCCATCGTGGCGGTGATGTGCATCCTGAAAGTGTTGCTTTCCTACTTGCACCCAAGCCTGTTCGGCAAAGCCTTCTTCTACAGCATGAACTATGCGTGGGGCTTCATCGCGATCTACATGCTGGGCGCCACCCTGGCCACCAAACAACCGGCGATGACCGCGGCCACACTGGTGAAAAGCCTTCAGCACGCGGTGGGCGATAAGCATTCGTACAGCGCGTTCGCGCAGTTGTTCGCGCGGTTGTTCCGATCGCAGTTCGTGGCGTTCATGGGCAACATCCTGTTGGCCTTCCCTGTGGCGCTGGGACTGAGCCTCTTGGTGGCCTACCTCACCGGCTTCAATATTTCGGCCACCAAGTGGGAAGACCTGCTCACCGATCTGAGCCCAGTGCATTCGTTGGCCGTGCTGCACGCGGCGATCGCCGGGGTGTTCCTCTTCCTCAGCGGCATCATCGCAGGCAGCGTCGCCAACCGCGGCCGGCATGAACGCATTCCGTTGCGCATTGAAAAGCACCCGCTGTTACGCACCACGCTGGGAGTTCGGAACGCCGCGCGGTTGGCACATTTCTATGAAAAGAGGTGGGCGGGCATCCTCAGCAACTTCTGGTTCGGGGTGTTCATGGGCAGCACGGTGGTGCTGGGCACCATACTCGGGTTGCCGCTGGACATAAGACATATCACCTTCGCGGCCGGCAACCTGGGGATCGCGCTGCATGGGGCCAACTTCGTGCTGGGGCCTGGAGCATTGGTATGGGGCTTCATCGGCGTCGGGGTCATCGGGTTCGTCAATTTCGCGGTGAGTTTCGGGCTTTCGCTCAGCCTGGCCATGCGCTCCAGGGGGATCCCCGTTCGCGATCTGGACGAATTGGCGCTCGCTGTGTGGCAACACTTCCGGAGGCATCCCGCACAGTTCTTCTTCCCGCCACGCGCTCACGAAAGCACTTCCGCGCATGAGGACGCCTCCGGGCAACATCACCGAAATTCGCAGAGATGAAGAAGCGCGCGCTCAACTCCTTCGGTGGCCTGGTTTACTCGAGCGGACCGAAAGGCTCTGGCCAACGGACCGCTGCTCCCGGCCAGCAGGACCTCCGCATCCACCTGGACCGCTTGAAGGGGAACAAGGAGGTGACGCGCATTGCGGGCTTCGTGGGCAAGGAAGCCGACCTGGATGACCTGGGCCGCACGCTGAAGAGCAAGTGCGGCGTGGGCGGCAACACCAAGGACGGCATGATCCTGCTGCAAGGCGACCATCGTGAAAAGGTGCTGGCCTTCCTGACCGAAAAGGGCTACAAGGCGAAAAAGGCCGGGGGCTGAGCGCGATCGTACCAAAAGCTACATTCGAAGTCCTTACGAACCAACCACCATCCCATGCGAACCATCTTGCGCCCTTTCGTTCTGCTGAGCCTTGCCCTGTGCACCGCGCCGCTGCTCATTGCCCAGGACGACAACCCGTTCAAGGAAGGCTCTGTGTTCACCGTGGCGATGATCCGCACCGAAGCGAACTCGCAGGAGGGCTACCTGAAGAAGTTGAACGACTACTGGTACCCGATGATGACCACAGCCAAGGAGCAAGGCCTGATCACTTCTTTCTCCCTGCTCGCTGGTGAGTTCGCCAACCAGGACGATTACGACGTGATGATGCTGGTGGAATATCCGAACCTCGCCGCCATGGATCCCGATCCCGCCCGCGAAGCGAAGTGGAAGGCGATCCGCGATGCGTTGGACGCCAAGGTCGGCGGCAAGGACAAGGTGAACGCCATGACCGAGCAGTTCGGGCAGATGCGCGAATACATGGGCAACAAGGTGATGCGGGAGATGCTGCCGAAATAGAGGACGGACCACCGCATCCGTCCTTTTGAAGCATGGCGAAGCCGAAGCGAACGATCGTCTTCACCGCCCCGATGGAGAAAATGTCCGGGCAATTCGCCTGGAGCTATCTGGAATTCCCGCATGATGTCGAGCAGCTCTTCGGGCGACGGGGGAACGTGCGCGTGAAGGGCACCATCAACGGCGTGCCGGTGGATCGCGCGTTGATGCCCACCAAGAGCGGCTATCACATCATCATCCTGGGTGGTGATATCCGCCGGGCGGCCAAACTGACGAAGGTCGGTGACCTGGCGCAGGTGGAGGTTTGGCTCAACACCGAACCCACCCAATTGGACCTACCTGAGGAACTGGCCGAGACACTGGACTTCCTGCCCGAAATGAAGGTCGCTTGGGACCAGCTCAACCCTGGCATGCGGCGCAGCATGTGCTATTGGGTGGGTAGCGCGAAGACCGTGGCCACCCGTGCCAAACGTGTGGCCGAATTACTCCTGAGGTTGGAGACGGGCTACTTCACGACGGGCGTATCGAAGCGAAATGTGGATCGGAAAAAGTAACCGCCTGACGCTCTCGGAGCGTTCACGGCTTACCTTGGCGATCCTTGTTGAAAGACCCCATGCTTCGTACCACCCACCTACTCGCCTTGGCAGCGCTCACGCTGCCCATGTGCCTCTCCGCCCAGATCCAAGTCCCGGAAAAGAAGACCGTTGTGAACGCCCTTGGGCAGACCATCAAGGTCAGCTCATCGCCCATGGTGCGCACCGGACCGTTGCGCGATAAACCCCCATTGGAAGAGAGCAACGTGCCCCCCGCCGTGCGCAGACATTCGCGCAATGAAGCGTTGATGCACACCTACTTGATCCCCGACGGCGAAACCAAGGTGGAAGACCTCGCCCTCCAGAAGTCCGCGCCGAGCCGGATGGACCGGGCACCGATCGAAGAATGGCAGGCCCAGACGGGAAATGGCACCCCCCCCGACCCCACCGGCGCGGCGGGTCCGAACCACTACGTGCAATGCGTGAACTCCTCCTGCCGGGTGTACACCAAGACCGGCACGGGCATGGGTGGCGCCTTCAGTTTGAACAGCCTCTTCCCCGGGCAATCCGGGCTGGGTGATCCCATTGTGCTCTACGACCGCCATGCCGACCGCTGGTTCATCTCCCAGATGAAGAGCAACGGTATGTCCATCGCTATCTCGGAGACGAACGATCCCACTGGCGACTACTTCGCCTACAACTTCAGCCTGGACGACTTCCCGGACTACCCCAAGTTCTCGATCTGGTGGGACGGCTACTACATGACCTCCAATTCATCGAATACCGCGCTGGTGTTCGAGCGGGAGAAGATGTTGCTCGGGCAGACCGCGCAAATGGAGGATCTGAGCGCCCCGAGCCTCATCGCCCAGTTCCGAAGTGTGCTGCCTGCCGATGCGGACGGCGATCTGCCCCCCGCCGGCACCCCCTGCTACTTCTTCAACCTGGAGGACAACGGCTGGGGCGCCCCGGCCGACCGCATCAAGATCTACGAGATGCATACCGATTGGGTGAACATCGCCAATACGGAGATCACCGTATCGATGACCCTGAACACCGTTCCCTTCGATACCAACTTCGGGTCCGGTTTCTCCAACATCAGCCAGCCCGGCACTACTCAGAAGCTGGACGCGGTGTCGCAGATCTTCTATTTCCGCGCCCCACATTTGCGATTTGTGGGCCATAGCAGCGTGGTGCTCTGCCATGTGGTGGATGTGAACGGTGCGAACAGAGCAGGTGTGCGCTGGTACGAACTACGCGACGCGAACGATGGCAACTGGTACATCTACCAGCAAGGCACATGGGCCCCCGATGCGGCCCACCGATGGATGGCGAGCATCGCCATGGACAACCAGGGCAACATCGGTCTGGGCTACAGCCATACCGATCCCGCCACCACCCTTTACCCAGGACTACGTTTCACCGGGCGTTATGCCAGCGATCCGCTCGGCTCGATGACCTTGCCGGAGCAGGTCATCATCGCTGGCGGTGGTGCACAAACGAACTTCGATCGTTACGGGGATTATTCCCACATGTCGCTCGATCCGAACGGCACCACCTTCTGGCATACAGGCGAATACCTGACCAGTGGCGGCGCGCAACGCACAAGGATCGCCTCGTTCGACCTGGTGCAGACCGTCGGCTTGGATGAGGTTTCGCGCGTGTCGGCGAGTGGCACAGAGCTACAAGCCATCCTGCAAGGCGACCAATTGTTGGTGAGCGCAATGGGCCTGCCGGAAGACGGTGCTTTGGCGCTGGACCTGATCGCGATGGATGGACGTACCGTGCTCAGCCAAGCCGTACAGCCTACTTCAACACGCTGGAACGGTTCGTTCGATATCGCCGCACTGCCGCCTTCCGCCTACTTCGTAAGACTGGGCCGGGCCGGCTTCCAAAAGGTGCAACGCATCGTGCTTACCCGATGAACGGATACCTGGCAAGTGCCTTGACCATCGGCCTGTTGGCCGCGTGCAACGGCAGTAAGACCACGGCCGCCGTGGAAAGCACCGGGTCCGCTGTGGAAGGTCTATTAACCGGGACCATGACCACGGCCTTCGCCAACGAAGGCTGCGCTTTTCTCGTGGTGCTGGACCAGCCCACGGAGGTGACCCACCTGCTGCCGATCGCGTTGGACGAGCAATACCTGAAGGACGGGGTGAAGCTCAGTTTCACCTACCGCCTGTCGCGGGCCTCATCAGGGAACTGCGCCAAGGGCCAACCTGCGATCCTGGAGAACATCAGCGTGCGCTGAACGCGCTACCTACAGCTTGCGGAAGTACCCGTTCGAGTACTCGTTCGCGTAGAGCAGGGAGATCTTCTCGGGCTTGTCCTTGAAGAACTCGTCCGTGGCGCGCTTCACGCCGGGGGACATGTAGCCACCGGAAACGCCCTTGCGCGGGAAGATCTTCTCATCGTAGTACACGGCGATCATGCCGATGGCACCCGGGGCCATGCGTGCGTACAGATGCGGAAGTACGTGTTTGGTCGATTCGTACAGGTCGCCATCGATGAGCGCGAAGCTGATGCGCTCCGGCAACTCGCTGGGTATGGTGGCCTCGAACCAGCCCTTGTGCGTGTGCGGCATTTTCAAGTTGAGCACCTTGAACTTCTGAGTAAAGAGGTCGAGCCCCGCCGCCATGTAACCCTTGCCATAGACGCCATCCTTCGCGTCGTTCTCGGTGAGTTCGGGCAGTCCCTCGAAACTGTCGTAGGCATGTACCTGCTTCTCGGGTGCCAGGGTGGTGATCACCCGTTGCATCACGATGGTACTGTCGCCCGCGTTGCACCCCACATCCACCACATCGCCGGGCACCTTGTTCGCCACGGTCTGCTCCAGCAGGTGGAAGAGGTTCATGCGTGCTTCCACATTGGCCATGTCTGACGGCGCCGGCGTAAGCCGGACAGGCAGGTGGAACTTCCGCATCACCTTGTTCACGAACATCTGCCAGCCCGTCGGCGTGCGGTGGTCCCAATCGAAGGTGGTGGCGATGAAGGCGTTGTCCATGGAACGAGAATGGGTGGTGAACGACCGCTTTACGGATGCGAACATAGAAGGTTCATCCACGGTGCAACGGCGCAATGATGGCATTGTGTCCACAGGGCCCGGTGATAGGTCGAAACACGCGTTCGCTTCGCGGATCCATCCGCGCGCTCCTTTGCTGGACGGCATCATGATCGTGACAGGAGTAGCTCTGTTCATGGCCAGCCTGGTCCAGGTGCAACGGGTGGTCCGAGAGCGCATGCAACGCGGGCAGCTCGAGCGCTGGGCGGTGGAATAGGCGGCCTCGGGTATTTGTGCCATCATCGACCAATAGGATGCGAATGATCACCTCCCGACCACACACACCTTTTTATCTTGCCCGCACCATCGCCTTGGACGCGGAGCGAACCAGAACCACCGAGGCTTCGCATGAAGACCATTCGTACCGTTGCCATCGTAGGCGGAGGACCCTCGGGCTGCGCCCTGGCCACCTTGTTGAAGCGCAAGGGCTTCAATGTCGCTGTGTTCTATTTGGAGAAACGCCCCGAGATCATCGTGGGCGAATCCTTGGTGCCGGCGATCATCCCCATGTTGCGGGAGCTGGGTGTGGAGGACGAGGTGAAGAGCTATAGCACCTTCAAACCCGGTGCGTCCGTGTGGGTGAACAAGGATGAAGAGGCGACCTCCCCCTTCGCCATGGGCGGAGGCAGCCTGCCCCCCTATGCCTACAATGTGCCCCGCCGTGATTTCGACAAGACCATTTTCGACCTCGCCGTGCGCGAAGGCGTGACCATGTTCCACCAGGCCGCCAAGCTGGAGCGCACCGGCAAGGGGGACGAGTTGAAGCTGAGCGACGACACACGGGCCGCCATCGGAGACTTTTTCCAGGGCCAACCCGATCTGATCGTGGATGCCAGTGGCCGCGCCCGCCATATCAGCCGCCTACTGAACATCCCTACCAAGACCGGGAAAAGAAAGGACATCGCCCTCTTCAGCCATATGAGCGGTACCGAACCGATCGCCCCTTTCAATATCCACCTGCACCGCTTGGAGAAAGGATGGAGTTGGCGCATCCCCTTGCCGGGCCGCACGTCCATCGGGGTTGTGATCAATGCCGACCACCTGAAGGACCTGGGCAGCACACGCGAAGAACGCTATGACAACTACCTGAAGAGCGAGCCCACGCTGCGCAAGTTCACGGCCATGGGCAAACGCGAGACCGGCGTGGTGCAGTACGACAACTACCAGCTGATCAGCCAGCGTATGTACGGGCGCAACTGGGTGCTCACCGGCGATGCGGGCGGATTCCTCGACCCCATCTTCTCCTCCGGATTGTTCCTCGCTATCAAGGGCGCTTTCCGCCTGGCGCGCTTCCTGGGCGACGGCAACGCGCCGAATTGGAAGCGCTACCAGAAGGAACAGATGCGCGAGCTCTTCGTGTGGCAGCGCCTTGTGGACACCTGGTATTCGGGCAGCTTGTTCACGCTCTTCAAAGTGGGGCAGGACCGGTTGGATTCCGCCCTGGGCCGCTTCTTGGCCCCGCACATGCAGAAGCACCTCACGCGGATCTTCAGCGGTGAAGCGGTGTACCGCTGGTACAGCCGTGGCTTCCTGCGCTTCGTGACCGGCCCGATGCTGGACCTGATGCGACTGGGACGATTGAACCGTCACCGCACGGAGGATCTGGCGGTGAAGTAGAGCTTCGGTCCTGCGAGCCGCTCTCCTTTCCATACTTCTCAAGTCACTTTCGCTCCTTCCGCTATTGTCCGCTATCGGATCCAACGGTCCGCCAACACTACTTTCGAACCACCGCCCCCAACCATGAGATACGTCCTCCTGCTGCTCGCCGTCGCCCTAACGCTGAACATCCACGCCCAGAAGGTGGCCTACGAAGACGACCTCGTCACGGTGGACGGCCAGCCCTATTGCAAACTCGCCAAGACCAACTGCAAGCTCGGCCTTTGCGACTACCATGTGGCCACCTTGGATGGCGCGGAGATCATCTTCATCAAGGCGATGGACTATAACGATCGCGACAAGGTGAGTTCATCCAACCCCAACGACCGGGTGCTCTATTTCGATTGGACCTTCCTGGGATCTGGCGGCAAGGCCGAAACCGACCAGGTCTCCGCGAAGAACCTGGCCAAGGCCATGGTGGATGCCCGCCTGCTGAAAGACGGCGCCCTCGATGCCACCGGCGAGCGCAATTTCATCGCCATCAACGGCACGCGCCATACGAACCGGCAGGAGCAGCTCGGGTTGCCGGTGATCATCATACAGCGGTAGACGGATCCATTTCGGGCGTCGAAGACTTTTTCTTCGACAGGCACCTGTTGCAACCAACAAGGCCATGAACCAGCGCACCTACCCCATCGCTCTTTCGCTACTGATGTTGCATTGTGGCCTGCCACCAGCGCCGCCTGTCAATAGTGCACCTGCGGCTCTCCCGGGCGATTGCAACGGCCCAGACCAGAAGGTCCAGTGCTTCTTCGTCAACCTGCCGGCGAACCTTGGGCCGGTGATGACCATTGCCGCGCCTGACGAACCAGGCAACCGCATGATCATCCGCGGCCGTGTGCTACGTGCGGATACGAAGTTGCCTTACGCTGAAGCCGTGCTCTACGCCTACCACACGGACATCACAGGGCACTATACCACCAGCGATGCCAGCGACCACATTCTCCGCTGGCACGGACGACTGCACGGCTGGTGCCGCACCGATGCTGAGGGCCGCTATGAGTTACACAGCATCCGACCTGGCGCCTATCCCAATGGCAAAGCACCGGCGCATATCCATGTCGCCGTGCAATTGCCGAACGGCAACGCGTACTGGATCAACGACTTCGTTTTCGCCGATGACCCGCATCTGGACTCGGTCTACTTCCAGATGCTCAGGGAACCACACAACCCCAAGGAACTGGATAACGGCGTGGTGACACTTGTTCCGCAGGAAGGGGTCCTGTTCGGTACGCGGGATATCGTGGTCCGGGAATAGGATGCGAAAGGATGACCGCGATCGCGCGTCACGCCCGCCTCTCCATCCCCTCCGGTTTCTGGGCCGTATTCCTAAATTGAACCACCACCCGGAACGGCGATGCGCGAAATAGGTCTGTTGACCCTGGTGTTGGCTTGCTCTGCTCCAGCTATGGGTCAGAGCGTGGCGGACACCATCGTGATCGATGGCAACAAGTTCCTCATGCACGGTACGGTGCTTAAGCCGCGTCAGCTGCTGGATGTCATGTCGAACGATGCGGCCGCCTATGATCACATGCGACTGGCCAAGCGCAGCAATGACTACGCCACGGCCTTCGGGTGCGTAGGAGGCTTTTTGGTCGGGTGGCCGCTGGGCGCTGCGGTGGCCGGCGGTGATCCGCAATGGATAATGGCAGGCATCGGTGCCGGCCTCATCGTGGTCGGCATCACCTTGAACTCCTCCTACAAGCGTCACGCGGCGACCGCCGTGGGGACCTATAACGCCAGACTGCGTGACATACTCCACGGCGAGTCCCGGCTGATCATCGGCCCATCCTCCTCCGGGCTGGGATTTGCGCTACAATTCTGAGGCGACCGCGAGAGCTTGCGTCGGCTAGAACCTACCTCCCCACGATCTCCTAGAAGTCAAGATCAAGGATCGCGTACTCCTTCCAGTCCTTGAAGTCGAAATGCCACCACTCGGTCTGAAAGACCGTGAAGCCCTCTGCCCGCATCGCTGCGATCAATAGATCGCGCAGGCGCGTCGCCTCCGGCGTGGAGCAGGCATAGTCCGGATACGACCGCTCCGTCATCTCATCGTATTCACTGGGCATCTTCACCGCTCGGCCGGTATTGAGATCGAACAGCGTCAGGTCCACCGCGCATCCCCGGTTATGCCGCGAACCCACCGCAGGGTCGGCCACGAAGCTCTTCTTCTCCTTGGGCGTGCTGTCCCAGAGGATCTTGGTCACGCGCCAGGGCCGGTAGCCATCGAAGACCAGCAAGCCGAAGCCCTGCGCCTTCAACGCCTGGTGTACACGCACCAGCGCCTCGGCCGCAGGACGCTGCAGGAAGGCACGCGCCTGCTTGTAGACCGGCCTTCCCAGGAAATTGTTCTTCGTCGCGTAGCGGATGTCGAGCTTGATCGTGGGGTCGAGCTTCACGAGTTCCACAAGGTCGGGCTGCCGGAAGGTGCCTGCTTCCTTCGGTGGCCCCTGGGCGGGGACGAAGGCAACAGCCAGCAAAGCACCGCAGAGCGCAGCGGCTTTGGGGACGGATGCGATCACGGGTTCAAGATAGACCCGCTGCCATGGAGTGTGGCACGGAGGGGCGAATTCAGGTTACAATTGAACCATGAATCGAAATACTCTTGGTCAGGAGGCTTGGCTTTCAGACTTGGTCACTGGCTCCATCGATCCAGAAATCCGTCAGCGCCTCAGTGGCTTGTCCTCGGCTCTAGACATTGGATGTGCAACAGGACTAACCCTGCTTAACCTTCACTACGCGTTTGGTACGCCTCACTGTGAAGGCGTGGATGAAATATCAGAGACAACGGCAACCAATCGCGCCTTGAAGATGCTTGCCGATAAGGGAATCACACCGAGTGAGCATTCTCTCGAAGCACTTTGGAGCATAGTCAAGACCGATGATAGCGATGTCATACAGCAGATAACCGAAAGGTCACTATTCCGAAAGAGACTTCACCTTACCTACAGTGTAGATGCCTGTGACTACGATTGTCAGTTACCTGAATATGGTCTAGTCGTGGTGAGCAATGTTCTTCATTACCTCTCCTTTACAAAAGCAAAGAGGCTCCTTGACAAGATGCGTTCCGTTCTTGGCGCCACTTCGATTGTCTACGTTCGAATCAGAACCGACTTTTCACATAGAGAGATGGAACGCATGGAAATAATTGGCCTTTGCAATCAGATGGCGGCTGAATGGGGTCTCAGGAGGTATGACCACTCCGACGGAGTGTCACACACTTTCACAAACCTTTGATTTCCCAGGCCCCGGCTGTTCGCGCTCGCGTGTTCCGCGAGTGCGTATCATCCTAGGGCCTACGGCCCGACGATCATTGCGACGGGCTGAAGGCCCTTAGCGAACAAGACACTCGGCTGGAGCTAAGCGTCAACGGGGGTCACAGATCCGCGCCAGCGGAGGGGTCAGCTTGGTGGCACGCATCTCATCCCTTACTATTGAAGTCGGATGAAGCGCGGTCCTGTTCTCCTTTCACTAGCAGTGGTCTCCTTCATCGGTCTTCGATGGTGGTCGCAGTATCGGATAGAGAAGATCGCTGCCCAAGCTTCTGATACCGCAGCTCAACTTGAACAACTTGACGCCTTAGCCATCACAAGTGATAGCGGCCCTGGCCATAAGTACCATTTTCTCAAGCATCGCACTTTTCATGTTGTTTAAGAGGAAGGATGAAAAAGACCAAGGCTGGGCGTTTGGCATTCTGGGCGTTGTCGTCATGTTCTGGCTTGGCTAAGCGAGAGCTTAGCAAGTAACCTGTTGGGACAGGCCAGAGGCCCTAAGTGAATGCGACACTCGCGAGGACGCGAGCGTCAACGTGGGGGTCAAAGTCACTGTCTTTTAGCGAGACGATCGGATCCGTGAATTCATCCTTTATCCGCAGCAATTCCTACGTGCTGAAATCCGTCTGAGGAACCACGGCGTACTAACGAATCTGGTCATCGATGCAATACTCCGGCGCAACAAATCAGGTGCAATCTCGTGGGCCAAGCCAACGACAGAATCTCGGTACTCAATTGGCCTTCCTGACGTATGTACTTCCCATATTGGTAGCGCCGCGCTCACTAACCGTAGAGCCAACGCCCAGCGACGTTCCTCCGGCATTCGCTCAACGCGTTGCTCAAGCGTCATAAACAGGCTCAATTGTGCATCTCGTTCAACACCCACCACCTGTCCACCGCCACCTTCAAACTTGAAAGTACTTCAGAACATCATCGAACCGGCTATAGTCGCTAGCTGTCA
Source organism: Flavobacteriales bacterium (assembly GCA_016703105.1). GTDB lineage: Bacteria > Bacteroidota > Bacteroidia > Flavobacteriales_F > PHOS-HE28 > PHOS-HE28. The sequence continues at coordinate 100,780 of JADJCS010000016.1, read as the reverse complement.
TTTCGAAGTTCTGGTCAGGACGAAGGCTCCGTTGAACTCCGCGACGCTTATTGAGACCATGCCGCGTTCAGCCCAGACTACAATCTCACCGATGTGGGTTGAGCTTTCAACGCGCAACCTTACGCTTCATACTGGGAGATCAATCGTCTGCCATTCAACGATAAGCCCTGAAGCTTCAAGCCTCTTCGCCTGATTTGATAACCAGTCGGCAATTGCTTGAAATCGGAACACTCCCATTCGCAGGATCAATACCCCACCAACCGCTCCACCGCCACCTTCAGCCTTCCTTTTGGCAGGAAGCCGTTCTCCAGCGGGATAGCGAAGGGCACGGGCGTATCCCAACTCGCCACCACCGACACGTCGGGGCAGGCGCGCACCACAGGTGCGTCGAGGTGTTCGAAGGCGTGCTCGTCAAATCGATCGTCCATTGTCATCGGCCGAAGTGCTTTTCGAATTGCTCCCGTTCCATGCCAAGGTAGCGCAGGTGCTGTCGCACGATGAACTCCGGCACCGGGTCGATATGGCTTTGGAGCGTGATCGGCCGGTTCAGGTCGGCGCGGGTCCAATGCTCATGGCCGCCTTTCGTGCGCGCGCACTTGCAACCCAGTTCTTCAAGATATTTCCGGTAACGGCGCAACGGTAGTTCCGCAGGCCGGGCGACATGCTCAGGCTGCCGGGAACATCACCTCCTCATCGTAGCGCTGGAACTCCTTCTCGCGGAAGATCTCGCCGAGATAGGGTCGTGCCTTGAACAATTCGTCCAAAAAGGGCTGCTGGAATTTCGGTGCGCGCTTGCTGCCGCCGACCTTCCATCCGAGCCGCTTCAATTCCTTCTCCAAGGTTCCCTTGTGCGTGGTGTAGTTCACGAACTCCTCCATCGTCACTTCGAAGGAACGCTTCGCGCTACGGCCGTCACGACCATAGCCGGTAAGGTCCAGAGATGGGCTATAGATGAAGACAATGCCGTCCTCCTTGAACTTCAACAAGGAGAGCTTCACTTCCACATGACCCTTGCCACCGGGGAACTTGCCTGCGAATCCGAGCTTGCTCATGGTTGACCAAAGCTATGGTGCCGTTCAATAACCAGCGAGTTTTTCCACCGCCGCCTTCAACCTCCCCTTCGGCAGGAAGCCCTGCTCCAGCGGGATGGCAAAGGGCACCGGTGTATCCCAACTCGCCACGCGCACCACGGGCGCATCAAGGTGTTCAAAGGCGCGCTCGTTGATCAGCGCGCTGATCTCGCCGCCCATGCCGGCGGTGAGGGTGTCCTCGTGCAGCACGAGGGCTTTGCCGGTCTTCTTCACGCTGGTGATGATGGTGTCCACATCCAGTGGTACCAATGTGCGTAGATCAATGATCTCGATGTCGAGACCGGTTTCCTTCTGCACGTCCACGGCCCAATGCACGCCCATGCCGTAGGTGATGATGGATAGGTCCTTGCCTTCGCGCACCACGTTCGCCTGGCCGAAGGGAATGCCGTAGGGCTGCTCGGGCACGGGACCGCTGATGCTGCGGTACATCGCCTTGTGCTCAAAGAACATCACCGGGTTGGGATCGTCGAAGGCGGTCATGAGCAGGCCTTTGGCATCGTAGGGGTTGCTCGGGTAAACCACTTTCAATCCGGGCGTTTTCACGAACCACATCTCATTGCTCTGGCTGTGGAAGGGCCCCGCTCCCACTCCGGCGCCGGTGGGCATGCGCACCACCACGTCAGCGTTCTGCCCCCAGCGGTAGTGCATTTTCGCGAAGTTGTTGCAGATCTGCGTCATGCCTTCGCTGACGAAGTCGGCGAACTGCATCTCCATCATGGCCTTCATGCCCTTAATGCTGAGCCCGAGCGCCGCACCGAGGATGGCGCTCTCGCAAAGCGGCGTGTTGCGCACACGGTCCTTGCCGAAGCGCTCCACGAAACCATCGGTGATCTTGAACGCACCGCCGTACTCCGCGATGTCCTGGCCCATCAACACGAGGTTGGCGTGACGCTCCATGCTTTGCGCCATGCCCTCCTGGATCGCGTCGATCATGCGGATCTCGCGGGCAGGGGTTGTCAGTTGCTGGTTGTCAGTTGTCAGGGGCGGCTCACTGAGGACTGACAACTGAGAACTGACAACTGGTGCGTACACATCACCCACCTCCACCTCTTCAACAGGTACCGGCTCCGGTTCCTCGAACGCATGCTTCAGATCGTCCTCGATACTGTCCTTCAGGCGCGTGCGGATCTCATCGCGCGAAGCGATGCTCAGCACACCGGTCTTCAGCAGCCACGCCTCGTAGTTCATCACGGGGTCCTTCTTGCCCCATTCCTCGAAGAGTTCCTTGGGCACGTACTTCGTTCCGCTCGCTTCCTCGTGGCCGCGCATGCGGAAGGTGATGCACTCCACCAGGATCGGCCGCGGGTTCTCGCGCACGCTGTCGGCCAGCTTCGCGAGGTTGTTGTAGACCTCCAGGATGTTGTTGCCGGCGATCTGCACCGCTTCGATGCCGTAGCCGATGGCCTTGTCGGTGAAGCTCTTCATGCGGAACTGCTCGCTGCTGGGCGTGCTGAGTCCGTAGCCGTTGTTCTCGATGATGAAGAGCACGGGCAGGTCCCATACCGCCGCCACGTTCACGCTCTCGTGGAAGTCCCCTTCGCTGGTGGCACCGTCGCCGGTGAAGACGATCGTGCAACGGTTCTCCTTCTTCAGCTTGTGCGCCAGCGCGATGCCGTCAGCGATGCCCATTTGTGGACCGAGGTGGCTGATCATGCCCACCACTTTGTGCTCCTGACTGCCGAAGTGGAAGCTGCGCTCGCGGCCCTTGCTGTAGCCGGTGGCCTTGCCCTGCCATTGCGCGAAGAGCTTCGCGAAGGGCATGCCCCGCGTGGTGAAGACGCCGAGGTTGCGGTGCATGGGCAGGATGTACTCGTCCTGCTGGAGCACCATAGCCGCCCCAACGCTGATGGCTTCCTGGCCGATGCCGCTGAACCACTTGCTGATCTTGCCCTGACGCAGCAGGCTGAGCATCTTCTCCTCGATGATGCGCGGGAAGACGAGCTTCTCGTAGGTCTGGAGCAGGAAGGCGTCGTCGTGGCTGCCGCGCTCGTAGTGGAGCTGGCGGTCTTCGGTGGTCAACGTGGACATTCTTGGGGTGCGTGGCGCAAAGGTATCCGTGTGCGGTCAGGAGGCAGGCGCAGGGGCAGGAGGCAAGTACCCTGTGCACTTGCGCCTGCTCCTGCCCCTGCGCCTATCTACAGCCCCTGCGCCGTGAGCCCGCTACATTCGCCGCGATGTTCCGCGGTCCTCTGCTCGTCCTGCTCGCACGCTTCGCGCTGATGCTGGTGGGTTACTCCATCCTTCGGCTGTGCTTCGTGTGGCTGAACGCGGATCAGTTCAGCGCGGTTCCCATCTCCGCTTTTCTGGGAGGCCTGCGCTTCGATATCAGCGCGCTGGCCTGGCTCAACCTGCCGTGGGTGGCGTTCGTGCTGTTCCTCCCAAGACCCACCGGGGGTGGGGCGAGGGCTCAACGTCTGGTCTTCCTCGTCATCAATGCGATCGGCTTGTTCTTCGCCTGTGTGGACCTGGAGTACTACAAGTTCAGTCTGAAACGCAGCACAGCGGATTTTGAAATCCTGATGGCAGGCAGCGATACGGTGAACCTGGCCCCCGCCTTCCTGCGCGACTATTGGTACATCGCCCTGCTTTTCATCGCGCTGCTGTGGTCGCTGTGGTGGGGCTATGGGCGCTTGGCGCGTTTGGACCGAGGGGAAGCGCTTCCCCTCTGGCGGTCTATCGTATGGCGGGCGGTGGCCATTGTGTTGATCGCGATCGGTTCGCGCGGTGGGCTACAACTCATGCCCTTGCAAGTGATGGCGGCGGCGAGCTATGCGCCCGCCCACTTCGTTCCAGTGGTGCTCAATACACCGTTCACTATCCTGAACAGCTTGGGCAAGCCCGTGCTGGAGGAACGCATCTACATGGCCCAGCCCCAGGCCGATCTCCTCTGGCCTGTGATCCAGCACTATCCCTTGCCGACCGCGCCTGCGCTCCATATCCCCGCTCGGCCCAATGTGGTGGTGATCATCCTGGAGAGCTTCAGCGCGGCGTACAGTGCCAAACTCTCTGGCGGATCGGGCTACATGCCCTTCTTAGATGAGTTGATGGAGCAGAGCCTCACGATGACCCAGGCCTACGCGAACGGGCGACGCAGCATCGATGGGGTCCCCGCCGTGCTCGCCTCCATACCGGAGTTGATGGACGAGGCCTTCATCACGTCCAACTACGCGCAGCAGCCCTTCACCTCGATCGCGAGCGTGCTCGCTGCGGAAGGCTATGCCACCAGCTTCTACCACGGCGGGAACAACGGCACAATGGGCTTCGATGGCTTCGCGCGCAGCGCCGGATTCCAACGCTATGTGGGGCGGAACGAGTACCCTGTGCAGGAACACTACGACGGGCATTGGGGGATCTGGGACGCGCCCTTCCTGCAGTTCTTCGCCAACGAACTGACGAGGGAACAACAGCCTTTCATGAGCTGCGTGTTCACGCTGAGCAGTCACCATCCTTACCATCTACCTCCGGATCTGGCGGCACAGTTCGCGGGTGGCACACAGAAGATCCATCCCACGTTGCGCTACACCGATGAGGCCCTGCGCCGCTTCTTCAACGCCGCGCGCAGCCAGCCCTGGTTCCGCAATACGCTCTTCGTGATCACCGCCGACCACACCGCGGACCTGGAACGCAGCGGGCAGAACTACAGCAAGGCGATCGACTACTGGATACCTCTGGTCTACCATATGCCCGCCTATTTGCCGCCGAGCGCTCAAGCGCGCGTGACGCAGCACATCGACATCCTTCCTACCACGTTGGACCTCATCGGCTACCGAGCACCCTTCTTCAGTTTCGGCCACAGCGCACTTCGGCCAGGCAGCCCGCCGTACGCGGTGATGGCGAGCAACCAGATCTATCACATGATCGGTGATCGGTACCAGATCGGGTTCGACGGCACGACCTTGCTGGGCATGGAAGCGCTTGGTCCGGATACCGTCGGTCCGTCGGGCGAACCGCGCGATCTGGTCGCCTTCGACATGTTGACACGCACCCAAGCGGCCATCCAGCAATTCAACGGCAACCTGCTCCGAAATACGCTCACGGTGCAACCGCCCGCACCATGAAGGCGACTTTGATCCTGAACCCGCTCAGCGGGAAAAGGCGTGCGCTTTCCATCCAGAAAATGGCGACGCACATGGCGACGGAACTCGGCGCGACCATCAACATACAAGTGATCGGATCACCGGGCCATGGCACCGTGCTGGCACGTGAAGCGGTGGCACACGGCGTGGATCGCGTGATCTGCGCAGGCGGCGATGGCACCTTGAACGCTGTCGCTGCAGGGCTGATCGGCACATCCGTCCCACTGGGTGTAGTGGCCATGGGCAGTGGCAATGGCTACGCGCGCTCGCTCGGACTTTCGCTTCGGCCCGAAGCGGCGTTGCGCACCGCGTTCACCGGCAGCGCAGCGCAAATGGACGTGTGTTATGTCAACGACCTTCCCTTCCTGGGCACAGCAGGCATCGGGTTCGACGCCCGCGTTTCCTGGGAGTTCGACAAGAGCACGAGCCGCGGCCTCTGGGGTTATATGCGCATCATTCTGAAGGAGATCGTGACCGCCAAGCCGATGCCGGTGCGCATTACGGTGAACGGAACAACACAAGATGCGGAAGTGTTGATGTTGGTCTTCGCGAACACCCGCGAGTTCGGGAACGGCGCGATCATCAGTCCGGGTTCCGCGCCGGATGACGGGCTGGCCGAGCTACAACTGGTGAGCAAACCCTGGCTGCTGCCGCTCTTCAAAGCGTTCTACGATGTGTACACAGGCCGGGCGGATCGGAGCAAGTACATCCGCACCGTAGTGGCTCGTGAAGCGGTCGTTCACCAAGCCGGTACGATCGCGCACTTGGATGGCGAACCCGTGAAGATCGGGCACGACATACGGTTCAGGCTGGAGGCAAAGCGACTTTGGGTGGTACGCTAGCCTAGAGCGGGGCCAGGTGCAGCTCCAGATCGCCCCCCTTCTCGCGCAACCACAACTCGTTCTCCTTCAAGCGAAGGATCTCGTAGATGGCGTCCGCAGCGTTGTTCTCGAAGTCGAAGCTCAGGTCTTCCATGCTGTTCTCGAAATCCCAGGTGCCGCTGGTTTGGAAGTCCAGGGTGAGGGCACCCAGCGTATAGGATGCGAGCAGGGTCGCGTCGCGATCGCGGGTCAAGCGCAATTCGTACACACTGAAGGCGGAGGTCACATCACTGCCCCCGTCCGTGGCCTGTTCCACACGCCAGTTGTTGGCGATGCGCTCTTCCCGCGAGCGCAGGCTGAAGGCAGGTCCGTCATCATACTTTTTGCAACCGGCCAGCGCGGTGCAGGCCGTGAGAACGAGCAGGATGCGCGTCGGGGAGATGTTCATGGTCATTTGTTCTTGTCGGATCGGCCAAAGCAAAGACGGTTCCAACTGTGCTGGGCTACACCTTGACCGGTCTACGCCACGCTATGAACGGATCGATGAGGCAGGAATGCCCCGGTCAGCGGAAAGGGATTCCCCGTTCAGAAGGGGTTAGGGCCCGAAGCGCTGGCTGGGCTTGCGGCTGGTATGGCGCACTTGATAGACATAGATCGTCCCACCGTCGATCTCATACACCACACGGTAGGGGAATTTGGCAACAGGCGCATGCCGGAAGCCACCTCGACGCTGCTGAAAGCCACTGGGAAAGTCGCGGATATACTGATAGCAGCGTTCCAACTCGTCGAGAAATCGACCGCCCAGCGCCGGCTCACGATGCTCCAGGTAGAATGCCGCTTCCCATGCATCCTCCAACGCGCTGGGCTGAACGATGAGCAGATGGCTCATCCCTTCTTCAAGCGCTCACGCACCAAACGCATGGCCTCCTCCAATGAATGGCCCTTGCTCTCTCCGCTGAGCCGCCGTGCGCGCAATCCTTCCAACTCTGCCAGTTCGGCATCCGTGAGATCCACATCGTCCGCATCACGCCGCTCGAAAAGATCGCGGAGGCGGTCCAGGAACGCCCGATCGTTCTCGGACAATAGGCGCTGGACAAGGCTGAGCTTTAGGTCGGAGGTGCTCATGGCGGCGTGTGTTGACGACCAAAGTTAGGTCTTGGGCGCGCGACAGGGTCCCGAAGACGGAGACCCTGGCGGTGTGAAAAAAGACGGAGACCCTGGCGCGGTGTGAAAAGATAGGATGGCGTGCCCTCCCAGCGCAGGAGTGGACGACGCTGATGCGCAACCACTAGCGCGTGGATCTCCGTCGCGCGAAGGGTGGGTATCAACTACTGCACGGTCCTACAGAAGCCTCCGCAATTGCATTCGATCCTGCGTACCGCCTCGCCAAGGTGCAAGCGCTCCATTAACAGCCCAGCGAGCTTGCGATGATTCGGAATAGAAAGTTGACAAGTGGAATTGATCCAGACCATTCGCCCATTTAGGAAGCGAACATCATCGTTCGTATACGTCAGACCAGGAACTCCATCCTCAGCCGATAGTTTTTCGAGTGAGTGAAAACACGCCATCGCCGAACTATCGTTGCCAAAGCATGCCATCATCAACCAGATATGTGCATTTGACTGTCTCCTTGGATCTCGATACTGAATTGCGGTCACTTCCGAAGCATGTGCACGTATGGTAGCGCCGGGTCCTGAAACGGGAGCCCAGGCAACGGCTGTAAAGCTCAGCTGCCGATGATGCGCGATCGACATGAGACTGTCCACCATTCGTCCGAAACCGCCGGTGTCCCACGCACAGGTGGGACCACTTGCTTCGTCGAGCACTGGGCGTACCCCAATGCTGCTGGGCTGAGGTTGCCGGACTTCCTGCGATCCTTTCGCGACCTCACCGTTACAGGAAACTGCCAATAGTGCGATCACGACAAACAACAGCACACCAACGGGCTGGATCATTCGATTGCTATTGCCTGCGGAGATCACTACTGCCCCTTCATCTCCCCCTGCTTCCGCTCGATCTGCATCGGGTTGGGGTGCTTCCACTCACGGTCCTTGTAGAGGTCGAAGCGTGTGGGCACCATTTTCGGTGGCCAGCTGTTGTTGTTCAGGTCGCAGTCGGCGGTTTCGAGGAAGGGATCCAGGGTGACGCTCTTCACTTCCTTACGCTTCACGAAGACCTTGCTCACCTCGTCGTGTACGCGCCAGATCTCGGCGGGGATGCGGTCCACCTCCTTGGTCCCATCGGCGTACTCCCATTCCAGGATAACCGGCATCACCAAGCCCCCGATGTTCTTGAACTGGAGTTCATAGAGGTGCAGATCCTCGTTCAAGAGAGCCAGTTCTTCGGGCTTCAACCCCTTCTTCCACTTCTCGAACTCGGTGATATCCTTCTCGGTCGCCGTGAGCGGATCGAAGCGGTTGTAGAAATCCTTGGTGCTGGGGTCACGGTCCACCACCACGTCCGTCACAGCGGTCATGTTCCGCTCGCGGCTGATGTCCACCACTTCGCGCGACTTGTCCTCGCGCTTCAACTTCTCCGCCTGCAGGGGATCGCGCGGGTCAATGCGTTTGTACTTCAGGTTCTCGATGCTCATATCCACGTGATCCGTGGTGTAGAACCAGCCGCGCCAGAACCAGTCGAGATCCACGCCGCTGGCATCCTCCATGGTGCGGAAGAAATCGGCCGGTGTGGGGTGCTTGAACTTCCAGCGCTCGCAATAGGTCTTGAACGCGTGGTCGAAGAGTTCGCGGCCCATCACGGTCTCGCGCAGGATGTTCAGCGCGGTGCACGGTTTCCCGTAGGCGTTGTTGCCGAACTGTGTGATGCTCTCGCTGTTGGTCATGATCGGCTCGATGCGCGCCTTCACCTTGTCCGGTGCGGCGTTCACATCGCCCTTCATATAATCCACGATGTTGCGCGGTTGACCTCGCCGACTGGGATAGTCGCGGTCCCACTCCTGCTCAGTGAGGTACTGTACGAATGTGTTCAGGCCCTCGTCCATCCACGTCCACTGCCGCTCATCGCTATTGATGATCATCGGGAAGAAGTTGTGGCCCACCTCGTGCGTGATCACGCCGATCATGCCATACTTCGTGCGTTCGCTGTAGGTGCCGTCCTTCTCCGGCCGCCCGCCGTTGAAGCAGATCATCGGGTACTCCATGCCGATGCGATCGGTGTGGATGCTCTGCGCGACCGGGTAGATATAGTCGCAGGTGAACTTGCTGTAGGTCTTGATGGTGTGCGCGACGACCTTAGTGCTGTACTGCTCCCACAGGGGATTGCCCTCCTTCGGGTAGAAGCTCATGCACAGCACGTTCGTCACGTTGGGCGACTTACCGACCGGTTGGTTCATACCGTCCCAAATGAACTTGCGACTACTGGCGAAGGCGACATCGCGCACGTTGATGGCCTTGTAGGTCCAGGTCTTCTTGCCGAGCGACTTCTTCGCGTCGGCGCTTTTGCTCTCGTTGCTCTTAGCTTCCTCCGGTGTGACGATCATGACCGGCGCCGTGGCCGTGCGGGCCTTGGAAAGTCGTGAACGATGGTCGGCAGTGAGGACGGCGCTTTCGTTCTGTAGCAGTCCGGTGGATGCGACGATGTGATCACCGGGAACTGTGATGCTCAGGGTGTAGTCACCGAAATCCAGCGTGAACTCGCCTGCGCCGAGGAACTGTTTGTGCATCCAGCCGCTGTAGTCCATGTAGGCGGCCATGCGCGGGTAGAACTGCGCGATGGTGTAGATGTAGTTATCCTCCGACTCGAAGTACTCATATCCACCGCGGCCGCCCACCTTCATGCGGTCGTTGATCCAGTTCCACCATTCGACTTTGAAGGAGTACGTGGTTCCGGGCGCCAGCGGCCTGGGCAGGTCGATGCGCATCATCGTCTTGTTGATGGTATACTTCAGCTTGCCGCCCGCCGCGTCGGTCACGGCGGTGATGTGGTAGCCGCCCTCGAAGGGTGCCACCCACTTGCCCACCTGCTCGATGCTGATGCTGTCGCCGATCGTTCCTGTGCGCGTCATGTTCGCATCACTGCCCGGCTCGAAGATGTTCTGGTCCAACTGCAGCCAGAGATAATCCAGCTTGTCCGGGCTCTGGTTGTGGTAGGTGATGGTCTCCTTCCCGGTGAGCTTGGGCACCGGGCCGGTGGTCTCATCGACCTCCACGCTGATGTTGTAGTCCGCCTTCATCTGCCAGTAGGCATGGCCGGGGGCGCCGGACGCTGTGCGCTGCTCATTGGGCGTGGGCAGTTCCTGGTCGAGCTGGCGGAATTTGTCCCTCCCATATCGGGGAGAGTCTTGGGCGAGGACGACGCAGGCGGCGATAACGAAAAGGGAGGTGGTAACCAGCTTGCTCAACATGATCGCGAAAGTAGGGCGGGAAGTTTCCACCGCAGCGGCGCAGCGAACGCAGCGAGTTCGCAACGATCGATCCTTTACGTGGCGTTGCCGTGGCGCTCGCTGCGCCGCTGCGGTTAGTGCAATTGACCCGACCTTAGCCCCATGAAGGTCTTCCTACTCGCCGCCGGACTCTCCAGCGCGCTGGCCGCACACGACTTCTTCGTTTCCATTCTCACCATCCGTCATAAACCAGAGACCCAGACCCTCGACCTCACCTGGCGGATGACCGCCCACGACATCGAGCACGCGCTGAGCGATCGTGTCGAACTGAAGCTCGGCTCAGCCACGGAATACCCCAAAGCCGACAGCCTGCTGAACCGCTACTTCCTGGAGCACCTCACGTTGTTCCAGGAGGACAAGCAGATGGTTTGGAAGTGGGTTGGCAAGGAACTGGACGGCGAAACGCTGTATTGCTACCTGCAGGTGGAAGGTGTCTACACCCCGAACGACCTGATGGTCTCCAACACGCTGCTACAGGATGTCTTCATCGAGCAGCAGAACCTGGTGCACGTGGAGGGCGAGAAGATGCCGACGCGGTCGCATACGTTCATCAAGGGATCGTCGCCGCATACGTTCACGTGGTAGTCCAAAATCGAATAGCTCTATCATGCCAGCAGCGGTGAATATTTCCGCGATTGCCGTCGCTCCAATCCTTGAAGCCGTCTTCATCGACGACGCAAGAGTCTACGAGAGGTATTCCAAACACGAAACAGCTCTCCTTGAGGTTGAGAGCGCTCAAATTCTGTTGGCCTACATCCAAACTGAACGGGATTCGGGCCAAACACATTTTTCCTTCGATGTTTACTACCCCAAAGCGAATGGTCGAGTCGGCGTGCGCAGAATCCAGCTCAGGCCCGAAAAATACGATGGCGCGACGTGGAGAGAATCCATCGAGGGGTGGGGGTTAATCGGTCTCAATCTTCGTTTCGACAAAGACGGCGTTGTCGAGTTTGGCATCGCGCAGAACAGCGAAAAACGGGCTCAGACTTGGGCAGACATTCCCTCAGGGATGGGCTTGCCTGAGCTTTGGGATTGGCAGATCGTTGAGAAGCATGGGAGACGCCTCCTACGCCTGCTGAAAAAGGCGTCTGAGAAATGACCCGCCCCGAAAAAGCCGCATTCGCCTCGAAGACGCTCGCCAAGCTCTACCCACGCCCGCGAATCCCGCTGGACCACGAGGACCCCTATACCCTGCTCGTCTCCGTGGTGCTCAGCGCGCAATGCACGGACAAGAAGGTGAACGAGATCTCGCCGCTGCTGTTCGCCAAGGCGCGCACGCCGCAGCAGATGGTGAAGCTGGAGGTGGAGGAGATCCAGGAGATCATCCGCCCCTGCGGATTGAGCCCGATGAAGAGCAAGGGGATCCATGGCCTTTCGCGGATCCTTCTGGATGAACATGGTGGCAAGGTGCCTGCGGATATGGAAGCCCTGGAGCGGTTACCGGCCGTCGGTCACAAGACCGCGAGCGTGGTGATGGTGCAGGCTTTCGGCGTGCCGGCCTTTCCGGTGGATACGCATATCCACCGCCTCGCCTGGCGCTGGACCTTGAGCTCGGGCAAAAGCGTGGAGCACACCGAGGCCGACCTGAAGAAGCTCTTCCCAAAGGAGGAATGGGCCGACCTGCACCTGCGCATCATCTATTTCGGGCGGGAGCATTGCCCGGCCAAGGGACACAATCCCCAGAAGTGCCCGATCTGTTCAGTGATCGGGAGGCGCGAAATGTTCGCGTGACCGCACATAACGAAGCAAGCCCCGGATCGGGGCTCGCTCTTTCGGGATATGTCCGTTGATCAGTTCAGCACGACCGCGATCTTTCCCAGCGGGGGTGCCTCCACCACGGTCAATGCCTTGCTGTAGTTCAGAATGGCGTTGATCGTGCTCGTGCGGGGTCCGGGCTGAAGTTCCAAGGAGGGTCGGCGAGAGGGGTTGCGCGTGGCGCGTTTGCGAAGTGTAGAGTGAAGCATTCGTTCCTGGTTCGGTGGGTTTGGTGCTAGAACGACCCTTTTCAACATTCTATTGCGTTCCCTAGCAAGATCCGCACGCGGCGGACCCAAACACCTGAAATACAGGACTATTACCTTCCAAAAGGTGAACGCCGGCTTACGGGCCGGCGTTCAAGGACATGCACCTGGCAGTACTAAGCGCGCTCCAGATGGATGTCGTGTGCCTTGATGAGCTTCCGCATGTTGATCAGCGCATAGCGCATGCGGCCCAGCGCCGTGTTGATGCTGACCTGGGTGTGCTCCGCGATCTCCTTGAAACTCATGCCCATGTACGTGCGCATGATCACCACCTCACGCTGTTCCTCGGGCAGGTTGTCGATCAGCTTGCGCACGTCCTCGTCGATCTGCACGTTCACCATGCGCTGTTCGACGTTCAGGCCGGGTTGCGCCACCGTGGCGAACACGTCGTGGTCCTCATGGCTGCGCACCATAGGCATTTTCTTGTTCCGGCGGAAATGATCGATCACCAGATTGTGAGCGATCCGCATCACCCAGGGCAGGAATTTGCCCTCATCGTTGTACTTGCCCAGCTTCAGGGTGTGTACCACCTTGATGAAGGTCTCCTGGAACAGGTCCTCGGTGATCTCGCGGTCGCGGACCAGCAGGTAGATGTGGCTCCAAACCTTGCGTTTGTGCCGTTGGAGGAGAAGCTCGAACGAGCGCTCCTCCCCTCCCAGGTAATTGTGTACGAGCTCCGTATCAGTAAGCACCTTCGTTAGCATGTGACCTTCCCGTTATGGTCCAGAGGACCGTTCAACTTCCAGGGTAGAGGTCTATGCGATGCTAGCGAGCGGGTTTATGGCCGTGGGCCGGGTGCTTGGGGAACAGTCCTAGGACGCGATGTACCGGTGAAACGTTGCTCGAACTCCCCTATTGTGGGTAGATCGAAAATTTTCCACGGCACCCAAAGATAGTGGTCGGCCCGATCCAGTCACCCTGGGGTCGTGCCTAAATTCGCGCCCCCGTGCCACCGGCATGGTCCTGCTTTGCCCGCCAGTACCCGCTCCAAGACCCCGGTCCCGGTCCCTTCCGGACCCGATCGCGCCCCGCTCCCCCGTTCCAGCGGCCTGATCCGGGTGCAGGGGGCGCGGGTCCACAATCTGAAGAACATCGATGTGGACATCCCCCGCGGTAAGCTGGTGGTGATCACCGGCTTGAGCGGCTCCGGAAAGAGCAGCCTGGCGTTCGACACCCTCTACGCCGAAGGGCAGCGCCGCTATGTGGAGAGCCTGAGCAGCTATGCCCGCCAGTTCATGGGGCGCCTGGAGAAGCCGGACGTGGACCGCATCATCGGCATCAGCCCGGCGATCGCCATCGAACAGAAGGTGATGACCCGCAACCCGCGGAGCACGGTGGGTACCAGCACCGAGATCTATGACCATCTGAAACTGCTGTTCGCCCGCGTGGGTCGCACGTTCAGCCCTGTGAGCGGCCAGGTGGTGAAGCGGCATACCGTCGAGGACGTGCTCCGCGCCGTCCACGGATACTCCGCAGGTAGCACAGTGATGGTGCTCTGCCCCATCCGCATTCCCGCAGGGCGCACGGTGGCCGCCCATTTCGATGTGCTCGTACAACAAGGCTTTGCGCGTGTCCATGACGGCGACCAGGTACACCGTATCGAGGACCTGCTCGCGGCGAAGAAGATCCCTGCCGGGACCTGGCACCTGGTCCTGGACCGCATCACCGTAACGCCGGACGACACGGAGAACGACAGCCGCCTGGCCGATAGCGCCGAGGCTGCGTTCTTCGAAGGCCTGGGCGAAATGGTGCTCCTCGGAGAGGATGAAAAGGGGAATACCCACCGCCTCACCTTCAACGACCGGTTCGAACTCGATGGCATCACTTTCGAGGAGCCCAGCCCCAACCTTTTCAGTTTCAATGATCCGTTGGGGGCCTGCCCGAAGTGCGAGGGCTATGGAAATGTGATCGGTATCGATGCCGACCTGGTGATCCCCGACAAGACCCTCAGCGTGTATGACGATGTCGTCGCTCCCTGGCGTGGTGAGAAATTGAGCGAGTGGAAGGCGGACTTCATCGAAGCTTCGGCCAAACACGATTTCCCGATACACCGCGCGTACCGCGATCTGGACGCCGAGCAGCGCGACCTTCTCTGGCATGGCCGCAAAGGGGTTCGTGGCATCGACGCGTTCTTCCGCTACGTGGAGGAGAAGAGCTACAAGATCCAGTACCGCGTGCTGGCCAGCCGCTACCGCGGAAAGACCACCTGCCCCGAATGCCGCGGGTCCCGCTTGCGCAAAGAGGCCCACTACGTGAAGGTGCAGGATCGCACCATCACCGATCTGGTGCGCATGCCCATCGATCAGCTTCTGCCCGTCGTGCAAGCCTTGCATCTTTCCGGCCAGGAGGCGAAGATCGCGGCGCGCCTGTTGAAGGAGATCCTCGGTCGGCTGCGCTACCTCTCCGACGTGGGTGTGGGGTACCTCGCGCTGGACCGCCGGAGCAATACCCTCAGCGGAGGCGAAACGCAGCGCATCGATCTGGCCACTTCGCTTGGCAGCAGCTTGGTGGGGAGCATGTACATCCTCGACGAGCCCAGCATCGGACTCCACCCGCGCGACACCCAACGGTTGATCGTGGTGCTCAAGCAACTGCGCGATCTGGGGAATACGGTGATCGTGGTGGAGCATGACGAAGAGGTGATGCGCTCTGCCGACCATATCATCGACATGGGTCCGCAAGCGGGATCGCACGGTGGTCAAGTCGTCTTCAGCGGAACGCATGACCAACTGCTCGCCAGCGATGGACTTACCGCGCAGTACCTCACCGGGCGCATGGCGATAGCCCGACCCGGACGTAGACGTGCTGCGCGGGATCGGATCATCGTGCGCGGCGCGCGGGAGAACAACTTGAAGGACCTCGACGTGGCCTTCCCCTTGCACATGCTCACGGTGGTGACGGGAGTGAGCGGAAGTGGCAAGACCACCTTGGTGAAGCGGATCCTGTACCCCGCGTTGCGCCGCGAAATGGAAGGGTCGAGCGAAAAACCAGGCGAACACCGTGGGTTGGAAGGCGACCTCAAACAGATCCATGCGGTGGAACTGGTCGACCAGGACCCCATTGGCCGCAGCAGCCGCAGCAACCCGGTCACCTATGTGAAGGCCTATGACGAGATCCGCCAGCTCTTCAGTGAGCAGGATGTGGCCAAGGTGCGCGGCTACCGCCCAGCGTTCTTCTCCTTCAACGTGGATGGGGGCCGCTGCGAGATCTGCCAGGGCGAAGGCGAAGTGCGTATCGAGATGCAGTTCATGGCCGATATCCGCCTGCGCTGCGATGCCTGCCATGGCAAACGCTTCAAGGAGGAGATCCTCGATGTGCGCTTCGACGGCAAGGACGTGGCCGAAGTGTTGGACATGACCGTGGACGATGCCCTCGCCTTCTTCTCGGCCCATCAAGGGAAGAGCACCGTTTGCCACCGCATCACGCAGAAACTGCGTCCACTGCAGGATGTGGGTCTGGGCTACGTGAAACTGGGCCAAAGCAGCAGCACGCTGAGCGGTGGCGAAGCACAGCGTATCAAGCTCGCCAGCTTCCTTACCAAGGGCCAGGAGGAGCGTCCCACCCTCTTCATTTTCGACGAGCCCACCACGGGGTTGCACGTGCACGACATCGCCAAGTTGCTCGACGCGTTCACCGCATTGATCGCGAACGGCCACAGCGTGATCACCATCGAGCACAACCCCGAGGTGATCGCCTGCGCCGACCATGTGATCGACCTCGGACCCGACGGCGGGGATGCGGGCGGACGGATCGTGTTCGAAGGAACACCGGAGGCGTTGGCCAAGCACACCACCAGCCTTACCGGCCGGTACCTGCGGTTGGATCAATAGGAAGGAACGCGCGCTACCGTAGCAGGGTCACATGCCCGCGCTGCTCCTTCTCCTCCTCATCACAAATGGGCTGGTAGCGAACGATATAGAAGTAGGTGCCATCGCTCGCCGCGTTACCATTGATGAGGCCATCCCAGGCTTTCCCCAACGAAGGGGTCTCGAACACCGTACTGCCCCACCGATCGTAGATCGTCACGGCCACGGCGCTGCTTCCTCCCGCTTGTAGCTCGAAGCGATCGTTCGAACCATCGTCGTTCGGGCTGAACACGTTCGGCACCGTGACGCCATAGCCCAGGGGGTCCGCCCCCACGGTGGCTTCGCCTTCGTAAGTGCAGCCGTACCCATCCGTGACACTGAACGTGTAAATGCCCTCCTGATCAACTATGATGGTGCGTGTGGTCTCACCACCTTCCCACAGATAGCTCACGCCTTCATAAGGGATCGTTAGACTTTCGGCACGCCCCACACAGGTGTACACGGAAATGTGCAGATCGCCCGGGTCCGGCGCCACATCCACCTGTACCGTATCCGAGCCCGTGCAGGAGTTCTGATCCACCGTGACCCAATAGGTGCCCGGATCGCTCACTACGATGCTCGCGGTGTTCTCGTTCGTGCTCCACAGATGCGGTGCCCCGGAAATGCCTGTGCTCAATGTCGCGCTCTCACCAGGACATAGCACCAGGTCCGCGCCGAGGTCCACGGCGAACGCGGGCACCACACGCACCAGCACTTGGGCGGAATCGCTGGTATTGCAGAGCGTATCGGTCACTACCACCATATACATCACCGTGCTCGGCGGCGTGGCCACAGGGGCGCTGCTGAACGGATCGTCCAGGCTGTTCGCAGGGGTCCAACTATAGATGTACCCACCTTGTCCGCCATTGGCGATGGCCGTGAGCTGCGTGGAGCCTCCTTGACATATCGGTTCGGTGGTGACGATCGCTGCCACGGCGAGCGGCACATCCACCGCCACGACGATGGTGTCGGTCTGCACGCAGCCTTCGCCACTGGTGACAGTTACGATGTAGGTGGTGGTTACCGTGGGAGTTGCGATCGGTGCTTGCAGGAAGGTGGCGTTCAATCCGGCGGATGGGGTCCAGAGCCAGGTGTGGCCCGTGCCTGACGTGGGTTGGGCGTTCAGCACGACCGAACCGCCTCCGCAAATGGCGGTATCGTCCGGCAGCAGGATGTCGAACGCTTGACCCACTTGGATGAAGACCGAATCCTGGTAGGTGCAACCGAATTGCACATCGTCCGCGGTCACCGTGTACCATCCTGAAATGGCAGGTGTCGCGATCGGTGTCGCGATGGCCGGATCGTTCAGATCGTTCGGTGGCGTCCAGAGGAACGCAAGGCCTCCAAGGTCGTTCACGGCAATGGCGACATCGTCCAGGCTCCAGTTGTCCTCACCCGAGCCACCGTTCGCCAGTTGCCTCCAGCGGAAACGCGTGGCGGTGGTCTGCGCGGGTCCCGGGATCGCTTGCTCGACCACCGTGAAATTGGGGTAGACGTATTCCAGCAACGTGTTCATGATCGTCCACGCGCCGCCCCCGTTGGTGCTGTACTCGAGCACCACATCCTCACCAGGGTCCACATCCTCGCAAGGCGCGGTCCCGGACCCGATCTTGATCGCGAAACGTACCGTGCCTCCCGTGGAGACGTCGAGGTCGATCGTTTCCGCACGGCGGAAGCCCACCCCATCGAAGTAGAGCGCATTGCCCGCCACCGATCCGCAGGCATTGCTGATCGCGCCATTGGTGATGCTCCCCCAGATCGCTCCGGGCGTCACGTCCAGCACATCGATCCCCTGCAATACCTGCTGGGCCTGCACGCCGAGTTGCGCCGCATCGCCCGCACATAGCACGGGCGGATCCACAGTAGCGAGAAGTTCGACCACATCCCCGGCCACCACGGTAACCAAAACACTGTCCTGCGTGATCGCACAACCGTTCAGGGTGCTCACTTGGACCACGTACCAGGTGGTATGCGCAGGTGTGGCCAACGGGTTCTGAACGAACGCATCGTTCAGATCGGCCGCAGGCGACCAGGAATAGGCATACGTGCCCGGCGGCTGCACATTCACACTGAGTTGCACCGGTTGCAGCAGGCAGGTCTCTATGCCCGCCGTCCCCCCATTGGCCAATGCTTCGATCACAGGAGGTATCGCGATCTCGATGCTGAAGAAGAACTGTTGCTCGCAACCGCTTAGGCCTGCGGTGCCTGTCACCACGTACACATCGCTCGCTGTGGGCGTGAAGGTGTAGCTCGCGCCTTGGGCCAGTATGGTGTTCGGATCGCTCAAGGTGGTCCACACCGGGTCGTTGATCGGAACGGGGATCACCAACGTGATGGTGGTGTTGGTGTCGGCCAAGCAGAGCACGGTGTCCAGTGCGAGCGCGGGCAGCGGCGTGAACGAGCCCACGGAATACGCGTAGCTCTCCGCGCTACCCATGCCATACACATAGGCGGTCAGGCCCCCGGGGCATTGCAGCGTATGGCTGCCTTGGGTGAGCGGCAACGATGCGTAGGCCACCGTGGCACAGTTCGGGTACGGCGTGAAAGACCCGGGAGGGACAAGGGTGCCATCAAGGCTGACATCGTCCACATCGGGCAACTGCACGATCACGTTCAGGTAGTGCCCTGTGATGATGTTCGATACCACCGTGGCGAAGGTGACATTGTCGATCCTCTGTTCTTCCGCGTTCAGCAAAAGCATCGCGGGATCACCGTTCCCACCGCAACTGATCCCTTCCATGAACTGTGCTACCATGAACGGTTGGTTGCCTTCGAAGCAGGCCGCTTGTGTGAACGAGTTCACTTCCACGCTCTGCCCCGCGTTCAATGGAACGGGCACACCTCCGTTCACCGTGACCAACGTACCGTCCGTATCCGCGAGGATCTTGTAGGTGTACTGTGTGGTGGTGGCGAAAGGCACGGAGAAATAGCGCGTACCCCAAGCCTGCGGCGGCAGGTTCTGCTCCACCACATGATCGCAAGCCCCGCAGCCGTCCGGAATGTTGGTGCATACCGAACCGGAAAACACCGCGAACGTACGACAGGGTCCGCTGTTCAACGTGCCCCGAACGGTCGTGCCCGTGAAGTCCCCCAAAGCGTCCGCCGCTATCACCTGGTAGGTCTGTCCGGAATCCAGCTGGATCGTGAACGGCGTTCCCGCGATCTGACCGCCGACGGTGTTGGCGGTGGTATTGATCTCGATCTCGGTATCGTCCTGCCGGGCCACGATCAGGAATTCCGAAGCCAACTCCGGCAATCCGTTCAACCCGGGATAAGCCACAAGCCGGTAGCTGTCGCCCAAGGACTGGACCGGGTATACCGTGGCACCGTCGGCGGTGAACTCCTCGAAGTTGATGGCGAACACCGCCACGGTGTCCTGCGTCCGGATCACCACGGACTTGTTGTCCACCACATCGCTCTGCTGGTGCATGCCCTGCGCCACCGGGATCGTTACGGTGGTAGTGACGTTCGCGATCACCGTGAACGGGATGTTCAACCCGAGCAGCGGCATTTCCACCACACCAGCGGTGCTGGTGTAGGACGAGATGAAGATGTCGAGGCTCTGGTTCGGATTGCCCTGGTAATTCTTCATGAAGCCCAACCAGAATTCCGTGCCCATGGTGGGGACCACGCCCTGCGAGTGTCCTGGGGTCGAGACACCCAGAACGGTGACGAAGCAAGAGTAGCGAAGAAGACGGCTGGTGCTGGTAAGGGCGGTAAGGAAGTGCATGGGGGAGCGTTCGCTGGAGAAATGACGCCGCGACAACGAAGGACGTTGCCGTGCTCCGAAAATTAGGTCTTCGCGGGAGACCGCTAGCGGAACTGAAGATCGTAGAGCTTGCGATAGGCTCCGTTCAAAGCGAGCAACTCCTGGTGATCGCCTTGTTCGATGATCCGGCCCTTGTCCAGCACCACGATGCGGTCCGCGTTCTGGATGGTGCTCAACCGGTGCGCGATCACGATGCTGGTGCGCCCCTGTGTCATCCGTTCGGTGGCGAGCTGGATCAGCTGCTCGCTGGCGCTATCCACCGAACTCGTGGCCTCGTCCAGCACCAATATGGACGGATGGTGTACCATGGCGCGAATGAACGAAAGCAACTGGCGTTGGCCCACGGACAGCACACCGCCTCGCTCACGCACGTCCGTATCATAACCCCTCGGAAGCCGCATAATGAAGTCGTGCGCGCCCACGCGCTGTGCAGCGTCGATCACCGCCTCCGTGGTGATGCTGGGATCATGCAAGGTGATGTTGTCATGCACCGTCCCGCTGAAAAGGAACACATCCTGCAATACCACCGAGATGCAGCGGCGCAACTCATCCAACGCATAGTCGCGGATATCGACGCCGTCCACCCGCACCGTTCCCTTTTGGAACTCATACGCCCTGCTCAACACATTGATGATGGAGCTTTTCCCCGAGCCGGTCGCGCCCACCAACGCCACCGTGGTCCCCGCAGGCACCTGGAGGTCGATCCCCTTCAGCACCCAATGTGCGTTGTCACGATCCTTCACGTCCTTCAGCTCCTCATAGGCGAACCAGAGGTCCTTCAGGTCGATATCGCCGCGGACGCCTTGCACCGTGCGTGATCCTTGGTCCATGATCCGTGCCTCAGTGTCCAACAAGCCGAAGACGCGCTCACTGCCAACCATGCCCATCTGCAGGATGTTGAAGCGGTCCGCGAGCTGTCGGATCGGACGGTAGAGCATATTGATGAAGAGGATGTAGGCCAAGATATCCCCGAACGTGGCCACGCCGCTCAGCACGTCGCGTACACCCCACCACACGAGGAAGGCAAGCGACAGTGCCGCGAGGATCTCCACAAAGGGGAAGAAGATCGAGTAAGCCAATACCGAGCGGATGTGCGCCGCGCGGTGCTCCCGGTTGATCGCCTGGAACTTTTTGTACTCCTGCTGCTCCCGCCCGAAGGCTTGCACGATCGCCATGCCCTGGATGTGCTCCTGCACGAACGCGTTCAGCCGCGCCACATAGGTGCGCACATCCTCAAAGCTCTTCTGGATGCTGTTCTTGAAGATGTTCGTACCCCACAACAACAATGGGATCGGCGCCATGCTCAACAACGCGAGCTTCCAGTTCACGGCGAACATCACGATCACCACCACCACGAGTTTCAGAATATCCCCAAGGATGGAAAGCAGCCCCTGCGAGAAGATGTCTTCGATGGTCTCGATATCGCTGATCACACGTGTGACCAACGTACCGATCGGTGTACGGTCGAAGAAGCGCAGCTTGAAGCGGACCACATGCGCATAGAGCCGTGTGCGCAGTTCATAGCTCACCACCTGCCCGAGCCAGCTCGTCCAGAACGCCTGGTAGTAGCTCAGCGCGGTCTCCACCACCAACAGCGCCATCACCAGCACCGTCATCCACAACAAGCCCTTTCCATCGCCGGTCAGGGCGTACTTGTCGATCATGTCTCCCATCAACAGCGGGCGCACCACCCCGACCACTGCCAGCAGAATAGTGAGCGCGAACGTGGCCCAGAACAACGTGCGATGTGGGCGCACGAAGGTCATCACCCGGCCGAAGAGCTTCCGGTCGAAGGCCTTGCCCTTGGACTTGGGGGCGCTCATGCGGAGGACATCCCAGAGTTGGACCCTGGGATGGAGATGAAGGGATACGCCACGTATTCCAAATAAAGCCCACGCGCCGGCGCCGACTTTCCAGCAGCACCGCGATCGTGCGCTGCTACCACCTCTGCCATGTGACCAGGAGGTTTATGCCCGCGACCGATCAACAAGCAAGTACCTACGATGGCGCGCACCATGTTACGCAGGTAACGGTCGGCGCGAATGGTGAAGCGGTATCCGTTCTCCACCTCCGCCCATTCCGCGCGGCGCACATCGCACAGCATCGTCTTGGCATCGCTTCCCGCACGGCAAAAGCTGCTGAAGTCCTGCTGCAGGATCAATGCCTTGCATCCTTCGTTCATGGCAACTACGTCCAATGAGGGATGCAGCAGATGGGACCGCCCGGTGAGAAAGGGGTCCTTCTGGCGATGGATGCGATAACAATAGCCGCGCTCGATGGCACTGAAGCGCGCATGGGCATCATCTGGCACGAGGAGGATCCTTTTAGCAGCGATATCGCCCGGCATCAAGCTGTTGATGCTATGCACGAAACGATCGTCCAACATCGCCTCGCCCACATGGTCCAGATGCGCATAGTACAAGCTGGCGTGGACACCCGTGTCGGTCCGTCCACAACCCACCACATGGGCATTGGGCCGGTGAAGCACGGTGCGAATAGCCCGCTCCAGCGTCTCCTGCACGCTCGGCCTGTCCGGCTGGAACTGCCAGCCCCGATAGGCGGAACCATCGAAAGAGAGTTCAATGAAATAGCGGGACATCAGATCGATCCAGCCGATCAGATGATCCAGAGGATCAGATGATCAAATGCGGGGTGCGAAAGTAATCCGCGTCCCAGCGCGTCCCGCTCCTCGCACCAGAGCACGGGCGGTAGCGCACAGGCAGCCACGAAGCGCGCCCCTCAGTTGGGAGCGGGTTCGGGTGAGGGCGCATTCTCCGTGCCTCTGCGGAACCTAGTGCGACCGGTGAACAAGTCTATCCGGATCCTGCCGCCCGGACCGGTGTTCCTATCCGCCGCGCTCGACCCGGTATATTGCGCGCCGTTCCATCAGATCATGCAAGAGTCACGCATCGACCAGCGCACCAAAACCCAACGCGCCATCGCGCTGGAGGAGCAATTCGGGGCGCATAACTACCACCCGCTTCCGGTGGTTCTGGACAGCGGCAAGGGGGTGTTCGTGTGGGATGTGGAGGGCAAGCGCTATTACGACTTCCTCAGCGCCTACAGCGCGGTGAACCAGGGCCACTGCCATCCGCGTCTGGTGAAGGTGATGCAGGAACAGGCGGCCCGGATGACCCTCACGAGCCGCGCCTTTTACAACAGTGTGCTCGGCGAATACGCACAAGTGCTCTGCGAGACCTTCGGCTATGAGAAGATGTTGCCGATGAACACGGGCGCCGAAGCGGTGGAGACCGCGCTGAAAATGGCCCGCAAGTGGGGCTATGAGAAGAAGGGGATCCCCAAGGACCGGGCGAAGATCATCGTGTGCGAGGGCAACTTCCATGGGCGCACCATCAGCATTGTGAGCATGAGCACCGATCCGGACAGCCAAGGTGGTTTCGGGCCGTTCACGCCGGGATTCGAGGTGATCCCCTATGATGACCTGGCCGCGTTGGAGAAGGCGCTCGCCGATCCCAATGTTTGTGCCTTCCTGGTGGAACCGATCCAAGGAGAGAAGGGCGTGTTCACTCCCTGCGGAGGACTACATCCCGCGCGCTATCGCTTTATGCAAGGCGAAGAACGTGCTCTTCATCGCGGACGAGATCCAAACGGGGATCGCGCGAACCGGCCGTCTTTTGTGCAGCGTGGATGATGCGGAGCGCGACAAGGCGAAGCGGCCGGACGTGGTCATTCTGGCCAAGGCCCTGAGCGGGGGCATGTATCCGGTTAGCGCGGTACTGGCGGACCATGAGGTTATGGATGTCTTTACCCCTGGCACACATGGCAGCACCTATGGCGGCAACCCGCTGGGAGCGAAGCTGGCGGTGGAGGCGTTGGCGATCGTGAAGGACGAGAAGCTCGTGGAGAACGCCGAACGCCTTGGCAGGATCTTCCGCGCCGAGATGCAGAAGTTGGTTGATGGCTACGACTTCGTGAAAAAGGTGCGCGGCAAAGGCCTGTTGAACGCGCTGATCATCGAGCCGCGCACTGCCGTCGATGGCGCACCCAAAACCGCCTGGGAACTTTGCCTGCTGCTCCGTGACAATGGCCTGCTCGCCAAACCCACGCATGGCGACATCATCCGTTTCGCACCGCCCTTGGTGATCACCGAGGAGCAGGTGATGGAGTGCTGTAGCATCATCGCGCTCAGCGTGAAACAGTTCGCCTAGCGAAGTGCGCTCTGACGCTCGTCGGTCCTATTGCTTGGACCGATCCACCTCCTTCACGAGCTTGCCGTGGTCGTAGTGGAGTTCGCGGTACACCTGACCATCGGGGCTATAGTCGTAGTGGACGCCGTGCTCCACACCGTCAACCCAGGTCTCCAGGTATTTGCGGGTGCCGTTCTCGTAGAAGTACTCCCATTCACCGTGCTCCACGCCGTTCTCAAAATGGCCGACGTATTCCATCTGGCCGTTCGTGTAGTACACCTTCTCCATCACCTTCACCGCGTCCTCGCCCTTGCCTTTCATGAAGATCACCACTTCCGGTTTTCCGTTGGGGTGGGTGGAGGCCACGTAGCGATGCGCGCCGCACGCGGATAGCAGGAGCAACAGGGCAAGGGAGGGAAGGTAGCGCGTCATCACCGGGCTAATTTAGATCGAGATACGCTCACGATCCGCGCCGCGTCAGAACCACGCGATCAACTTCACGTTGAGGCGCCGCGGGGTGAGGTTGTCCGGGATGGCGTAGAAGCGCCCACCCACATCCTGCACCCAGGTATAGTCAATGGTGTTGTTGATGTTGAGCAGGTTGAACACCTCCACCGTGAGCCACAGGTCGTTGATGTGCCGGAGAAAGCCGGTCTTCTCCTGTCCCTTGGCACCGAGGAACTGCTTGCTGAAGCCGATGTCCACACGCCGGTAGAGTTTGGTGCGCAGCGTGTCGCTGTACCGATCGTCGTTCGGTGGGCCGAAGGGGAGGCCAGTGCCGAACACCAGGTTCAAATGCACCTTGAAGGTGGGCCAACGCGGCATCTCGTCCTGGAAGAAGAGCGCGAAGTTGACGCGCTGGTCAGTGGGCTTGGGGATGTAGCCGGGCTCCTTGCGCGTGCTGTCCACCGCCACTTGATCGAAGGTGTAACCCGGTATGATCGTATCGCCCGCCGCGTTGTAGCGCAGGTAGTAGTAGTCGTCGGTGAGGTCTTCTTGTACCGTCATCACGCTCACTCCCGCCCACGATTCGATGCCCTTGATCAATTCACCGTTCAGCTTCAGATCAAGGCCCGCTGCATAGCCCTTGGCATTGTTGCGCCCATAGTACCGGATCCGCACGTTGTCCACCTCGTAGGGGATCACGTTGTCCATGTACTTGTAGTATGCTTCGCCGGTGAGTTTGAAGGGGCGCTGGAAGATGCGCAGGCCGCGTTCCCAGCCCAACAGGAAGTGAAGGCTCCGTTGCGCCTTGATCTCCGGGTTCAACTGCCCATCGAAGCCGCGCAGTTCGCGGTAGAACGGCGGTTGGTAGTAGAGCCCGGTGGCGAACCAGAAGCGGTGCTGGCGGTCCAGCGTATCCCCCTTGTTGTTGATGTGCTTCCAGCCAGGGGAGTAGGAGGCACGGATCCTCGGGCTCACCACCGTTTCCCCGTTGTAGGTCCAGTGGTTCGCGCGTGCGCCCACCGTCAGGCCCCAGGTGCGTTCGGGTCGCGTCTCCCAATTCCAGGCGTTCTGCAGGTAGCCGCTGAACCGATAGCTCTCGACGGACAACTTGCTCTTCAGCACATAGTTCAGTTCCAGCTCGTCGCCTGTTCCGCCCTGCGGGATGCTGTAATCCGACGAGTCGATCATGGTCCACTCGCTCAGCTTATCGTTGATCATGTCCCGACGCCCATCCACGCCCCATTGCAGATAGCTCTTGCGCAGCTGCCGGAACCCTTTGTGCGCGATGGTGATCACGGTCGCGTCCAGGTCGTTGCGCGCGTGGTCCAGAAAGCTTCCCACACCCAGGTTACGCACCACTTCGCCGAACTGGTCGCTGCCCAGGTCGCGGTCCAGTTCGTCCAGGTAGTACTGGCCAAGAATGTCGAAATGTTCGGATTCGAAGGTCCGGTAGGCGCTCGCCGTCAACTTCAACAAGGTTTCCTTGTTCGCTTTCCAGTTCAGGTTGAGGGCGCCGAAGTAGGTGTCGAAGGCCGTGCGTTCCTCCCCTTCGAAATACACCGTGAACCGCAGGGCCTGGTTGAAATTGCCCAGTTCGGTTTCCCGGCTTTGCGGGATCAGGTTGTATTTGTTGCTGGAGTACAATCCCAAGAAACCCAGTTCCACCTTGTCGCTGATATCGAAGGTCCAGTAGCTCTGCAGGTCGACGTAGCGCGGATCGTATTCCCCTTGGGTGTCGAGGCTCTTCAGCAGATAGCTGTTGGTGCGGTAACGGAAGCCGGTGATCTGACGCAGCCGCTTCTTCAGCATGGCGCTTTCCAAGTGGACCGCCCCACCCAGCAGGCTCATGGTGGCCGAGCCGCCGAACTCCTTCGGCCTACGGTAGGTGATATCCAGCACGCTGCTCAGTTTGTCGCCATAGCGCGCTTCGAAACCTCCTGCGCTGAAATGGATCCGCTCGATCATGTCCGGGTTCGGGAAGCTCAGGCCCTCTTGTTGCCCGGCCCGCACCAGAAAGGGACGGTACACCTCGATGTCGTTCACATACACCAGGTTCTCGTCGAAGTTGCCGCCGCGCACACTGTAGCCGGAACTCAGTTCGTTCCGCATCACCACGCCGAGTTGGCCGCTCAGGAGGGCTTCCACCCCGTTCAGCGGCGTGGGAATGAAACGGGTGAGCTTCGCGTCGAGCACGGTGAGCCCCCCATCGCGTTCGCTGTTGCCGCTGCGGATATCCACCTGCCCGAGCGTGTTCACCGGTAGCTCCACGTCCATGCGCATACGTTGCCCAGCGACCGGTGTGAGCCGTCTTTCTTGGATGCTGCCCGCGAAGCTGAACTTCAGCAGTAGCTCGGCTCCGGAAGGGAGGTTCAGCTCGTACCGGCCTTCATCGGTGGTTTGCGTACCCCGCGACATGCCGTCCACGAAAACGTTCACGAAGGGTGCCACCCGGCCATCCGGCGTGCGCACCGTGCCGAATATGGTGCCGTCGGTCTGCGCGCTCCCTGTTACCAGGAGCAACAGGAAGAGGAGCAGGGCACCGGCGCGGAACATGGGCGGCAAAGTAACGGAGCGGGGCCGCCCGAATTATCCAGCGGTGTATTCCAAGGCGACAAGCACGCGGGACCTCGGTTCCTAAAGCTTCAGCGGATATTGTCCAGCTTCCGCTTCAGCGCATCCAGCTTTGCCTGTTCTTCTTCTTTGGTGCCCGTGCGTTCCTCCTGATCGGCGGCGGTGCCCTTCAGGTTGTCCTGGTACTTGTTGAGGTTGCCCTGCAACTTGGCTTCCTGCTGCATCAGCTTGGCCAGTGCGCTTTCGCCGGAGGCCAGCTTGCCGCGCGCCTTGGCCAGTTTCTCCTGGTCTTTCGGGGTGGTCCGGACCTGCAAGCGAGCCTCCAGCCCGGCGATATCGCCCTGCACCTTCGCATTGTCCTTCTGGATCTTGCCCATCTTGGCTTTCAACTTCTGCAGATCGGTGTTCGCCTGGGTCACTTTGCCGCTCTGCTTCGCCTCGTCATCGTTCGCGTCGGCCAGTTTCCCGGTGGCTTTCGCCACGATCGCTTCCTGGGCGCTCACCTGGCCTTGCACCACCGCCTTGTTGTATTTCACCGCGAGGTCCGTGGCCGCCTGCTTGCACGCGCTACAGTCAACGAGTGGAGTGCTATCGGTCTGGGCGAAGGCGATGGTCAACTTCGATAGCCCGGCCTTTTTCTCTGTGGCGGTCTGCGCCAGCACGAGAATGGGACCCGCGTTCACGGCGGTGAACACCGCGCCCAAGGCCTTTGCGGGTTTCCCCGTTTCCACTTTCTGGCTGATGGCTTTGAAGTCATTGCTCCACATCGTCATCAGATCGTCCGCGTCGATCTCATAGACCTGCACGGTGAAAGCGCCCAACCGATGGGTCCCGTTGGTGATGGAATCCGGTATGGCCGTGATGGTCTTGTTCCATTCCAGAGAGATGCCTTTTTGGGCCACCAAGGGTGCGGTGAGCAATGCGGCGCTGATCAGTAGGGTCGAGCGGTAGGTCATGTTCACGTGGATCGAGGATGCGAAGTTCGTATTTGGGCGTCTGCCCGACACGGTTCTCAGCCGACAACACGCCCATCGTCCATGACGATGGTGCGATCCGTTCGGGCGGCGAAATCGTTGTCGTGCGTCACCACCAGCAGGCTTTGCCGGTGCTGAGAGGCGATATGTTTGAAGATGTCGAACACGATATCGCTGTTGCGGCTGTCCAAATTGCCCGTGGGTTCATCGCCCATGATGATGAGCGGATCGTTGATGAGCGATCGGGCGATGGCCACGCGCTGTTTCTGGCCGCCGCTCAATTGGTTCGCGCTCTTCACGGCATGGTCGTGCATGTCGAGCTCACGCAGCCGTTCCATGGCCCGGTGCTCCACTTCTTCGGCGGTATAGCGCCCCAGCTTCAGGCCCGGGAGCATCACGTTCTTCAACACGCTGAACTCGGCGAGCAGGTAGTGGAACTGGAACACGAAGCCGATCTTCTCGTTGCGGATCTCCGCGAGCCGGGAACCGGGAAGGCCGCGCGTAGCCTCACCGTCAATGGTCACTTCGCCTTCATAATCGGTGTCCATCGTGCTGAGGATGTAGAGCAACGTGCTCTTGCCGCAACCGCTCTTGCCGGTGATGCTCACGAATTCCCCGCGCCGCACGTCGAGCGATACCTCCCTCAACACCGGCACCGTCACCGGGTCATGGAAGGACTTGCTCACCTTCCGCACTTCAAGAACGTTCGTGCTCATTCCACCGCATGGAATTGATACCACAAAGAGCACAAAGGACGCGGGGGGTGGGGCCCCCCCCCCCAAACAACCCCCCCCAAAAACCCCCCACACCCGACGGCGCCGCCGCCCTTCGCGCTCTTCGTGTTCTTTGCGGTAAGCGTTTGGCTCTATTCTCATTTCCCTCGAATGATCTCCACCGGATCCACCTGACTGGCCTTGCGCGCCGGGAACCATCCTGCCACCCAGGTGGTGATCAGGGCGAAGCTGACCGCGATGATGTAGTACTTCGGGTTGTAATCGATCGGGAAGGTCTTCACCGTAGGCAGTGCCGCCGTGACGAAGGGGATGTTGTCGATGACGTTCTGCATCGCGAAGCCGCCCAGTAGTCCCGACACACCGCCCACCACGCCGATGATCATGCTCAGTAACAGGAAGATGCGCTGCACGTCGCTGCCGCTGAAGCCCGTGGCCTTCAGGATGGCGATGGCGTCCAGCTTCTCGAAGATCATCATGTTCAGGATGTTGTAGATCCCGAAGCCGGCCACCACCAGCAGCACGATGCCCACAGCGTAGCTGATGATGTTACGGATGTCACTGCCCGTCTCGAACTGCGCGTTCGCGGTCTGGATGTCCACTGCGTCCACATCGAAGCGCGCCGCCAGTTCCTTCGCCATGGCCGGGGCCAGCAGCAGGTCGTGCAGCTTCACGTTGATGTCCGTGTAGTAGCTGCCGGGACGTGCCAGCAGCTTCTGCACGGTCTTGATGTTCGCGTAGCACTGCACCTTGTCGTAGTCCGCGATGCCGCTCTGGAAGATGCCCGATACCCGGAGCATGGTGCGTTCGCCGGAGGCGGTGGTCACCTGCACCACCTCACCGATGCCCGCCTCCATCATATCCGCCAGGCCCTTGCCCAGCACGATGGTGTTGTTGCCCGTGGCCAGGTCCTGCGGGTCGCCCGCCACCAGGTAGTCGGCGAACTTGTAGTAGCGGATCTCCTGCATCACATCGATGCCGTTCACCTGTCCGTTGAGGTCCACCGTGCCCACGTTGAAGAACACCTGGGCCACCAGGCGCGGCGAAACGGCCAGCACGCGAGGATCCTTTTCCAGCACGTCCATGATGGCGGTGGCGTTGCGCAGGCGGGGCAGTTCGTCCTTGGGCTTCACCGAGCGGATGAAGGCGTGTGTGGTGCTGTCCGTCCCGTACTCGATCGGCTGCCGGGGCGAGGCCTGCAGCTCATTGTACAGGCGGATGTGTGGGGTGCGGTTCAGGATCAGGCCGTCGAGCAGGTCGTTCAAGCCGTTCATGAAGCCCAGCAGCGTGACGAACATGGTGATGCTGAACATGACGCCCACCGCCGCCACGATGCTCTGCCGCAGCTTGGCGCGCAACAGGGTCACAGCGATGGAGAGCAGGAGCTTCATGCGGATCGGGACTCACCGCAACGCCGCAACGAACGCAACGAAAGACGGGCATTTCGCAAGGATGTTGCCTTGTTCCTCCACATGCTCATGGCTTGTACAGCGCAGTGTTCGCATCGATCCCCTCCAGCACCTCCACCTTCTCCAGGTCGCGGGCTCCGACCTTCACGGGCGTGCGTTCGTCGTCTCCGGTGAGCACGTAGTTGCCATCGATGAGGTAGGCCGCCGGGATGGTCAGCGCCTGTTCCTTGGTGCGCAGCACGATGCTGGCCTCGGCGGTGAGGAAGGGGAAGAGCATCGGCGGAGGCTCGGTGAAGCGCGCCTCCACGCGGAAGGTGCGGGACCGCTCGTCCATGATCGGGATGATGCGCGTGATCTCCGCTCCGAAGGCCTTCCCGCTGTAGCTGTCGAGGCTGATCACGGCCTTCTGCCCGGGCTTCACCTGGGTGATGTCGTACTCGTCCACTTCCAGTTCCAGGTAGAGGTTGCTCGCGCTACCGATCACCGCCACGGCCTTCTGGGTGGTGGCCAGCTCGCCCGGCTCGATCCGCAGGTCGTACACGATACCGTCGATCAAGCTGCGCGGTGTGCGGTCGTCGTTGCCGGCACTGCTGATGGTGAGGTTGTTCCGCGCCACGTCCAATTCAGTGCGCAGGCGCTCCCGGGTCTCTTCGAGCGCTTTGGATGCCCGCACGAACGCCGCCTTGCTTGTGGTGTACGCCAGTTCGCGCTGGTCCAGATCGTTCTGGCTGCCGATCTGTTGGGCCCAAAGTGCCTGCTGCCGCGCGTAGTTGGTACTGTCCACCGTGTATTTGTCACGCGCTTGGCCAACGGCCTCCCGTAGCTGCGCCAGCACCGGACCCCTGTCGCTAGCGTTCTGTTCCAGGAGGCGCAACTGGGCGTCCGCATTGCGCGCGGTCGCGCTGCTGCTGCGGTCGTCGATGCGGAGCAGCGGCTGGCCTGCTACCACGGTATCGCCTTCGTTCACCAGCAAGGCCGTCACCGTGCCGTTCACCATCGGGAAGACCTGGTACTGCCCTTCGGCCTTCACCACGCCGCTGGCGTAGACGCTCTCGGTAATGGGGCCCACGGTAGGGGTGATGGTCTCCCGCTTCTTTCCGCAGGCGATCAGCAGCAGGCACGCGAGCAAGCCGAAGGTCAAAGTGCGCATGCGGCCAAGGTAAGTTGCCCCAGTCTCCCGCGTTCCCGAGGATCCGATCCGAGGGCTGCGCCCGAGGAGTGGTCCGAACCCCTATGTCCCCGCAGGGTCACTCGCAGAGGACCCTGCGGATCGGATCTACAAACCGCTGATATGGAGCAACGGCACCTCCGGCGCGGCGCCTAACTCATAGAACCGCCCCGCAGCCCCGGAGGCCCGGCGCATGTTTCGCTCATAGAACGCAGCGCTGGAATAAGGATATAGCGCCGGGTCTTCAGCTAGCGACCATTTCCCGCTCACCGGGTTGGCGTGCATGTACTCCAGTTTCTGATGAAGGAACGTCTCGCTCCAGCATTCCTTGATGTCGGAGGATGTTTCGAACGCCCGGTACTTCAGCCCGCGGGCGGCGTCCCCGTTCCGCACCCCTTCAGCCATCACGGCCAGCAAGTCCTCATGCCCACCTGCCTCCAGTCTCTTGCGGATCGCATACGCCATGAACCGCTTTCCTTCTGCGAGCAGTTTGTTCACCGATGTGCCCTCCGGAACGAGTAGCAGCATGTGTAAATGGTTCGGCATGATCACATATCCGATCAGACGGTTGTGCTCTGCGTGAAGCCGACGGAACCAGTCGTGGATCCAGTCATACATGTCCGCCCGCTCGAACAACGGCAGCCATTTGTAGCAAGTGAACGAGCAGAAGAACACCCCGCCTTCTTTCCAGTGGTCCTCGCGCACGGACATGGCGTGAAGCTAGGAGGCGGGTCCGCAGGGTCCCGAGGACGGTGACCCTGCGGGGACATTGGCCCGTTGGGACGCTCGCGAACACGGGGACTTTGGAAGGCGGGCCGGAGGCCCTAGCTTGCTCCGCGCTCGGGAAACATCCGAGCGCGAACGAAAGGGACAATTACGTAAATCGCCTTGAACACCGAGACGCAAGTGGGACTTCCAGAAGGCTCCGTTAAACTTTCCTGCGAGTATGCCATCACCTCTGTTGAAGTTACTTCTGGTGAAATCACCGAAGTGCTCGCTCTTGAACCAAGCCGACATTTCGCCAAGGGCGATCAGGTGATCCCTAAGAACCCGGCACGATCCACCATCGTTAGGTTCCATCATCTCTGGGCGTTACATACCGAACCTCAAATTGGTGATGCGTTAGAACTATCAAATGCTCATGTGCGTCAACTTCGTGTTCTTCTCGAGCCGCGGATCGCAGCTATAGAATTGATAAGGCGCAGACGAGTGCGCACGAATTTCCAAGTTTGGATCGAAGCCAATGGGTGGGGGATAGATGTCTTGTTTGGATCCGCTGACTTGGCCTTTATTGCTAGAGTTTCTGAGGGATTTCAAATAACGGAGGTACCATTCATCGAGCGTAAGGGGTGATTCTTTGCGTGCCCGCAGAACCCGCAAAGGATCAGCGGACGGACCTCACCGCAACCCCACCGCCCGCAAGACCTTCCCCGCCCGCTCCTTCAGCTTGTAGACCAGGAACCGCCCAAGCGGCTGCACGTTCATGAACAGCAGCGGATCGCGGCGAAGGAGTTCCGTGCCCACATCGAACACAGCCTTGGCCGGTGCTAGTGCGATGGTGCCCTTGCCGAACTGGGCTTCCTTCAAAATGCCGCGCTCCATCAGCGCGGTGCGAAAGCGCGCGAAGCTGGTCCAGTAGCGCGCGGGCTTGCGGAAACGCAGGGCCGTGGTCTTCTTCTCCTGGCCGTTGCGCACCACCGTCATCGGCATGGGGATCTCCTTGCGGTACTTCACCGGCAGCAGGGTCTCGATGTGGTGGTTGAAGGTGGACCAGTGGAAGTCGGCACCGAGGAAGAGCAGTTTTCCGTGCTCGCGCTTCAGCAGATCGAACAGCGACCCTACGCCGAAAGGATGCATTGGAGGATCCATGAACAGGGCGATCCGCGCGCCCTCACCCGCGGCGGAATGCGTGGGATGCGGCGTGCGTTGCACGCCGGGGAGGCTGCGATAGTATTCGGTGAGCGCGCCGGCTTCGGAGGGCGTCTGGTCCACATCGAAGCGGCCGGTATGCAGGGTGCGCACGCTCAAGGTGAGCATCAGCAAGGTGCCTTCCGGGCCCACGGCTTCGCGCAGCACTGCGATCAAGGCATCGAAGAGGGCGGTGCGGCTCTTCAGCATGCCGGGTGCGATGCGGCCGAAGCGCAGCAGATCGGTGTGCAGGAAGAGGAGATCGCCGCGGCGCACACCGAGATCGTGCAAGGCTTTGGCGAGATCGCCCGCCGTGATGCGCTCCGCACCGGCGTGGAACAGGAAAGTATCCGACGGCACCATGCTAATGCGGTTTTCGGCGCATCACCAGATGGTCCGACCGGTAGCCGAGCTTCTCCCAGAAGGTGCGCGCACCGGTGTTCGCCTCCAGCACTTCGAGTTCCAGGTAGGTCACTTCCTTGCTGGTGAACCACGACGACAAGGCGCGGTAGAGCTCTTCGCCCACGCCTGTGCCTCGCAGATCCGGTCGTACATAGATGTGTGTGACGGCTCCGCCTTTCAAGCCGCCGAGATGCGCGGGTGACATGCGGATGGATCCCGCGGCGAAGCCCACCATGCGCCGGCCTTCCGGATACTCCGTGGAAGGCGCGACCTCCTGCCAGGCACAAACCACTGTGTTGAGCTTGCCGAGCATGGGCATCTGGGTCTTCAGCCATAGTCCTGCGCCTCCCGGCGCCAAGGTCATGGTGAGACCATGCTCATCCATGAACCGGTACATCTCGGTGAACAAGACCTCGAGCGCCAGCAGATCCTCCGGCGCGGCCTCACGCTCCAGCGGCAGGATCCGGATCACGTCGCGAGGGCTTTGGCGAAGGCGGAACCCAGGCCTCGCAACGAAGTGAACTCCTCGGGCGTGAGCGTATCGAAATCGAGTTCCGTCCCGAGTTCCTGCTCCACCTGTGAAAGCAGTTCCATCAACGCGAACGAATCGAGCACCCCGGTCTGGGTGAGGTTCATGCCATCGGTCACGTCCTCCTGGCTCAGGCCCATCTCCGCCAGCCGCGGTGCCAGCCGCGTGCGGATCGTGGCGCGGATCTCTTGTTCGTTCATGGGAAAGGGTGCCGAAGGTACCAACGGCGAAAATTCCGCGAGGCGCTCGAACAGCGCTGACCCAGCCTATCGTGTTCAGTTCCTGCGTAATGAGTTCATAGGGAGACACGGAAATGCGCCCTCACCCTAACCCCTCTTCCAAGGAGAGGGGCGCTCCGTGTCTCCGTGTGGGATGTGAACGTGATGGACCATAGACGAGATAGCCCTGATCTTCGCGCGCATGTCCCGCATCGGCCTCCTCAGTGACACCCATAGCTGGCTCGATCCGCGCATACAAGAACATTTCGCGGGCTGTGATGAGATCTGGCACGCTGGCGACCTCGGTGGTGTGGCCTTGCTGGACGAGTTGCGTGGCTGGTTCCCGAAGAAACCGATCCGCGCCGTGTGGGGCAACATTGACGATGCTACTGTCCGTCGAGCCGTTCCGGAACATCAACGCTTCGAACTCGATGGCGTGCGGGTATGGATGACGCATATTGGTGGACGGCCGCCCCGCTATGACCCCACCGTGCTCCAGGAACTGCGGAGTGCTCCCCCCACCCTCTTCATCTGCGGGCACAGCCATATCTGCATGGTGAAGTTCGATCCCGCGCTGAAGATGCTCTACATGAACCCAGGCGCCTGCGGCCGCCATGGCTGGCATGTGATGCGCACCGTGCTGCGCTTCACTCTGGAGGCCGGACAGGTGAAAGACCTGGAGGTGGTGGAATTGGGGAAAAGAGGGAGCTAGAGGGCATCTCAAAATCATTGGTGTCCGGGGAACGGGCCATTCTTGATCAATAGAACGGGGGCCGAAGCCCCCGAACATGGATTAGGTTTCGGGTATCTGACATCCGAACCGATCCATGAGGAATAGTGGGAGCCGGTGATGAGTCAACTGCTATCCTTGATCCCCAAGTCTTTGGTGAGGGAACTGGCCGAGAAGCATCAAGCAGACCGCTACTACAAGCGGTTCTTCGCCTACGACCATCTGGTGTCCATGCTATACACAAGCCTCAGGGGCTGCGAGTCGTTGCGGGAACTGATGCGGGTGAACCAGCTCGGCAACTTGGGGCTGACGCGAGGTGGCCGATGCCAGCCGAGGTGGAAGCGTTCTTCGGGCTCTTCCATGCGGTTGCACATGGGTGGTTTGCCGGACAGCTACCGGAAGAACAAGCGGATGCTGGAACGGCTGTTCATCGTGGACTCCACCACGATAAGCCTGTTCAGCGAGGTGATGCATGGTGCAGGCGCCTATAGGAACAACGGGCGCAAAAAGGGCGGTGCAAAAGCCCATGTGCTCATGCGGGCATCGGATGACGTGCCGTGTTTCGTGCACCTGACCGAGGCCCGTGTCAACGACCGGGTGGTGCTGGACCGATTGCCCTTGCCAGCAGGGTCGATCATTGTATTGGATAAGGGCTTCAACAGCTACGCGCAGTACGACCGATGGGAGCAGCATCAGGTCACCTACGTCACCCGCCTGGTGGAGAACTCCGCCTTGCGTGTGCATCACGAACGGCAAGTATCGCAGCACCAACGACGCCTAGGGGTGCTGAGCGACCAGGAGGTGGAACTCGCTCAGCACAGCAACACCAAGGTCAAGCGGATCAAGGCGCGGGTTGTGGGCTTCTTCGATGCCGCCACCGGGCGTGAGTTCCGCTTCTTGACCAACGACCGCTCACATGCCCCCGCCACCATCGCGGCACTGTACAAGCGGCGGTGGCAGATCGAACTATTGTTCAAGCGTATCAAGCAGCACCGCCCGCTGCGCTACTTTCTTGGCGACTCACCCAATGCCATCAAGATCCAGATCTGGTGCGCCCTGATCGCGGACCTTTTGATCAAAGTGACCAAGGACCGTGCGGAGCTTGTGGCGCCACGTCGATGGTCCTTCAGCAATCTGGCGGCCATCGTGCGCCAGCACCTTGGCACCTATGTGGACCTGATGGCCTTTCTGAAAAACCCGGAACGCGCCCTGCTCAACTACCGCCCACCGCCGCCACAATGCCATCAACTCAGCTTCGCATACCCATAAGGGGGCTTGCCCTTAAACACCAACACAACAGGCCGCGCCAAACACCGACTTAGTGACCCGATCATGGCTCTTGAGCATTTTCCCCGGACACCAATGATCTCAAAATCATCCTTCGGGCTGCGCGAGGGTCTTTCGCGGTCATACTTCGTTGCTCAACCTTTACATAGCCACCGGCTATGCTCGGGTTTCGCGCCTTGCCTGGCCGCGAGATCCTTCTCGCTCGCTTCCAAAGACAATTTTAAGATGCCCTCTAGTAGCGCAACAGGTCAGCATGTGACGGATCACCGCAACCGGTCCAAGCTCTTCACCAGCGCCTCGTCCTTCCGGATGCCGCGCTCGGCCAGGAAAGCCAGGATGAGCACCGCGAGCGGTGCGGCAAAGGCGACCCCATAGGCCACGGAGACCGCGCCCTGCTGACCGAGATAAACCTGCACGGAACGATCGGTGATGACGGCAAAGGCCAGAACACCGAGCGCGAAGAGATAGGAGTAACGCACGATCCGCGCCTGCCGGGGACGGTTCTTGAAAAGGAAGATCGCCACCACGAGCACCGCCCCGAGCAAGCCGAACACCGCCACGAAAGGGACCTTGGGGCTCGCATCCGCCACCGGCGTTCCATCCGCCATGAAGAGGCCGGTGGTGCGGAACTCGACGGCCTGCACCGAACCAGCAACGGTATATGTGGCAAATGGCACCAGATTGGCCGCGAAGGCGATCAGGGCGGCCAGGGCCAGGAATATGGTCTGCTTGCGCTGGATCATCGAAGAACGGGGCAAAGATGGCGAGCGCGGGGATTTGCACATTCCACCTTTCCCCTTAGGTTTGCCCTGTTCTTGTCCTTCCTGCGGGTGCCGTTCGGCCCCTGCTCCCCCTCCCGAAGTCCTTTTCCACGAGCGTATCGAAGCCCATCCGGGTTTTCCACCAGGCGTAGCACGCGCCTTTTCCCTACCTGACCTACCCTAGTCATGCATGACAGCAGCGCATTGAGCGAAATGAAATTGGCCGAACTGCGTGAGATCGCCAAGAAACTCCAGGTGAAGAAGGCCGACACGCTCAAGAAGCAGGACCTGATCGCCCGCATTCTGGAAGCCCAGGTCGGCAAACCTTCCGCCAGTGACACTCGACAGGATACCGACGCCATAGCATTGGACGCGGTGGCCGACGAAGATCCCGCACCCGTGCCCGACCCGGAACCCGAACCTGTGGAGGAAGGGGATGATGCGGATGAAGACGAGGACGAGGACGAGGACGAGGAGGAAGAGGAGGACGAGGAGGAAGAGGAGTCCCCGATACGCGGGAGCACTTTGCCCGAGACCAAGCCCGTTGAGCGTCCACTGCCAGATGCGCCACGCGACCCCGCACCTTCGGCACTGCGGGCCGATGACCGCCGCGACCAGCCTCGCCCCGAACGAAACGAGCGGCGCGAACGCGGTGATCAAGTGCAGGCCGGTGGCGGACGTGACCAAGGCCCACGACCGCCTGATCAGCCTCGCCACGATCGCCGCGAGGACCGCCGGGATGATCGACGCGACCAGGGGCCACGCGGAGGCGATCAACAACGGGACCAAGCGCAGCGTGGCAATGATCAGCCGCGCGAACAAGGTCAACGCGGCGGGGACCAACCACGTGAGCAGCAACGCGACCCGCGAGACCAAGGCCAACGGGGTGGCGATCAACAGCGGGACCAAGGGCAACGTGGGAACGATCAACGCAACGAACGTCCGCCGCAACCACCGCGCGAACAGATCAACTTCGATGCGTTCGTGGAGACCGAGGGCGTGCTGGAACTGATGCCGGACGGTTACGGCTTCCTGCGAAGCAGTGACTACAACTACCTCGCTTCGCCGGACGATGTGTATGTGAGCCAGCAGCAGATCAAGGCCGCGGGCCTGAAGCTCGGCGATACGGTGAGCGGCTTCGTCCGCCCGCCGCGCGAAGGGGACAAGTTCTTCCCATTGGTGAAGATCGATCGCATCAATGGACGCGATCCGGAATGGGTGCGCGATCGGGTGCCGTTCAAGTTCCTCACGCCGTTGTTCCCGGACGAGAAGTTCACACTCGCTGGCAAGGACACCAACTTGAGCATGCGTGTGCTGGACCTCTTCGCTCCCATCGGCAAAGGCCAGCGCGGTTTGATCGTGGCCCAACCCAAGACCGGTAAGACTGTGCTGCTGAAGGATGTGGCGAACGCCATCGCGGCCAACCACCCGGAGGCGTACCTCATCGTACTGTTGATCGATGAACGCCCCGAGGAAGTGACGGATATGGCCCGGAGCGTGAAGGCCGAAGTGATCGCGAGCACCTTCGACGAACCCGCCTCACGCCACGTGCAGGTCGCTGGGATCGTGTTGGAGAAAGCCAAGGCCCTCACCGAATGCGGTCACGATGTGGTGATCCTGCTGGATTCCATCACGCGCCTGGCGCGCGCCTACAACACCGTGCAACCGGCCAGCGGCAAGATCCTCAGCGGTGGTGTGGATGCGAACGCCTTGCAGAAGCCCAAGCGCTTCTTCGGCGCCGCGCGGAAGATCGAGAACGGCGGCAGCTTGACCATCCTCGCCACTGCGCTGGTGGATACCGGCAGCAAGATGGACGAGGTGATCTTCGAGGAGTTCAAGGGCACCGGCAACATGGAACTGGTGCTCGATCGGAAGATCAGCAACCGCCGGATCTTCCCCGCGATCGACATCATGAGCAGCGGCACGCGCCGTGACGATCTGCTGCACCACAAGGACGTGCTGCAACGCACCTGGATCCTGCGCAAGCACCTGGCCGACATGAACCCGGTGGAAGCCATGGAGTTCGTGAAGAAGCACATGGAAGGCACCAAGAGCAATGAGGAGTTCCTGGTTTCTATGAATAGTTGAGTTCAGGAGCAGGGGCAAGAGCACGTCCTGCGTGGAAGGGATCGGTATCTTTTGCCGAACAACACCCCACACCATGGCTGGCTTCAAGGACATGACGCTGTACAAGAAGGCCTTCGAAATGGCGAACTTGGTATTCCACCTGTCGAAGCGCTTTCCGAAAGAAGAGACATACTCTCTAACGGATCAGATCAGACGATCCTCACGCTGATTGACCGCCTAATTCGCCGAAGGGTATCGTAAGAAGAGGTACCCTTTACATTTCGCGGCGAAAATGACTGATTGCGACGGCGAGAACGCGGAAACTCAAGTTTGGTTGGACCATGCAGTGGCTTGTGGATATGTAACCAAAATGGACGTCGCTCCGATCCTTGAAGTATCTGAGGACGTAGGACGCATGCTCGGCGACATGATCGAGAACCCTTCAAAGTACGGAGCGGTTGAACCAAAGAAACGCTGACGGCCCTCTTGCGCCTGCCCCCGCTCCTACCCCTTTCAACCCGTACATGAGGATCGCGTTCATCATCGCTTCGCTGAGCATGGGGCTGCGCATGGCGCTCTTCAGCACGGGCCACGCGCCGGAACCTCCGTTCTACATGCCAGCACATTTGTTCGCGCTGGTGCTGATCCCCTTCCTTGTCGGTCGTGCGGAGTTGCTCGCATCGCCGGAAGCCAGCATCATGCAACTCTTCCGGGAGGGCTTGCGCGCCTCCGCGCTGTACGTACTGCTCACGGGCTTCTTCCTCTATGCCTTCTACACCTGGATGGACGTCACATCCTTCCCCGTGCATGTTAATGCGCTGGTGGACCAGGCCGTGCTGGCTGGAAAGGATGAGGCGGACGCGCGTGCGCGGTTCTCGGAGTTCTTCTCTCCGTTCAACTACGCCAGCCTCTCCTTCTTCCTGATGCTGCTGCTGGCGGCTTTCAACACCTTGCTCGTCACCGTGCTCTTGCACAAGGTGGTCCGGCCGCTGGTGCGCACGCGTCAGGCGATGTAGGCTTCGGCCATCGCCTCCAGGTCGAGCCCACCGAAGTTGCCACTGCTCATCATCAGCAGAACGCCGGGGCCATGCTGACCGTCGCGAAGCGCGCCCATCAGTTCGATCGGGTCGTTCACGACACGGAGCTTGTCATTTCCGAACGCACGTTGGATGCGCTCCGGCGGGATCGGTGGCAGCCGCTTCAGTTGCACCGCGTGCGGGTCGTAGAACACGATCGCCGCATCCGCCTGATCCATCGCCCCGGCGTATTGGTCGAGAAAGTTCTCGCTGAGGCTGCTGTACGTGTGCAGTTCCATGCAGGCCACCAGCCTGCGGCCTGGGAACTGCTC
This sequence comes from Flavobacteriales bacterium, assembly GCA_016703105.1. Taxonomy (GTDB): domain Bacteria; phylum Bacteroidota; class Bacteroidia; order Flavobacteriales_F; family PHOS-HE28; genus PHOS-HE28. Next base: position 60,057 of record JADJCS010000016.1, on the reverse strand, counting down.
GCGCACCGCTTCCACCGTGGCTTTCAACTTGCTGGGCGAATGGGCGAAATCCTTGAACACCACCCGTTGTCCGTTCTCCGCCAGTTTCTCCAGGCGCTTCGCCGCACCGTGGAAGGTGCGGATCGCTTCGAAGAACGTCTTGTCCCCGATCCCCAACTGATGGCACACATGGCGCGCACCTTCCAAATTCATCAGGTTGTGGCGGCCGAAGACCTGCAAGGGCACTTCCCCCATCGTGGTCGATAGCACGGTCACACCATCCGCGATGCGGTGTGTCGGCACGCCGTATGGGATGGGCACTGCTTTTACCCCAGGCTCTTCGGCAAGTTGGCGCACCTCCCCATCTTCCGCGCAGTAGATGAGCTTCCCGCCGGGCTCGATCACCTCGATGAACTTGCGGAACTGCTCCACATAACTCTCGAAGGTCTTGAAAACGTTGATGTGGTCCCACGCGATCCCGCTGATCAACGCGATGTCCGGGCGGTACAGGTGGAACTTCGGCACGGGCTCCAGCGCCGACGCGAGGTATTCATCCCCCTCAATGATGGCCACCTGACTGCTCGGGCTCAGCCGCACCATGCAATCGAAGCCTTCGAGCTGCGCACCGACCAGGTAGTCGAACTCCACGTTCGCATGGCGCAGCACGTGGATGATCATGCTCGTGATCGTGGTCTTGCCATGGCTGCCCCCGACCACCATACGGGTCTTGTCCTTCGTCTGCTCGTGGAAGTAGGAGGGATAGCTGAACACCGGGATGCCCAACTCCTGCGCCCGAACGAGTTCGGGATTGTCCGCGCGGGCGTGCATGCCCAGGATCACGGCATCCAAGCCGCTGTGGATGCGGAACGGATCCCAACCCAGTTTCTCCGGAAGCAGCCCTAAGCGATCGAGGCGACTGCGGCTGGGCTCGAAGATCTCGTCATCGCTGCCGGTCACCTCGAAGCCCTTCTGGTGCAGGGCGATCGCCAGGTTGTGCATGGCGCTGCCGCCGATGGCGATGAAATGGACCGTGCGCATGGTGCGAAGGTGCGGGTACACACGGGCTCAGGCGCGCACGTGCGCATGGAATGCTTCAACGACGGGATGTGGGTAGAGTCTATGGCTTCTCCAGCACCACCCTCCCATCGCGCCAAAGGGCGATCGGGGTGCCGTGCATGCGAGCCGTCTTGCGAGCCACCTTCGCCGCACGTTTCAGCGCACGACCAACGGCCGCCACGAATTCATCGTGTTCCTTCCCGGCAGTGGACTTAGCCATGTGAACGGTCGATGAGTTTGAGTGTGTCGCCAGTGTTGTCGAAAACGGTCCAGCCGTCAACGATCCTCTTATAGACGGTTTCAAAATTAAGCCAACCGCGAACAAAGCGTCGCCTTACATCTGCCTCGGGCACATGATGCCCCCCTTGCTTCACGCGCAACGCCACACGCTTCAGCGCCAACTGCACGTTCGGCAACTTCAGGAACACGATCTCCACTCGATAGCCTGCCGCCTTCCATCGTTGAAGCCGTTCCATGTACCCACGACCGCTTAATGTGGTCTCGAAGGCGAAGTCGGCCCGCGCTGAGGCCAGGCGGTCCAATTCCTCCAGAAAGATCCTTGCCGCCGCCACTTGCGCTGCGGCAGGTTCAAGCGGTGAAAGCCCGGCCGCTATCAGGTCCGCGTTCACGAAGTGGAGAATGCCCGCATCCTTCGGCAGGAACTCCCGCGCGAAGGTGGTCTTGCCGCACCGTTGGGGCCTGCGATAACTATACACCGTGGACGGCGCTTCGCCATGGCACAAGAATACGCTGAGCGGAACGCGATCTTCGCCCCATGGAACTGTATGTGATCGACACCGGCTTCTTCAAACTGGATGGCGGCGCCATGTTCGGCGTGGTGCCGCGCACACTTTGGAGCAAGCAGCACCCGCCTGACGAAAAGAACCTATGCACGTGGGCCATGCGCTGCCTGCTGGTGAAGACCGGCGACCGCCTGATCCTGATCGACAACGGCATAGGCGACAAGCAGGACGCGAAGTTCTTCGCGCACTATGATCTGCACGGTGACGACACTTTGGACGGATCACTGCGCAAACATGGTTTCTCGCGTGATGATGTCACGGACATGTTCCTTACCCATTTGCATTTCGACCATTGTGGCGGCAGCATCGCGCGCCAGGGGGAAGGCTTCGCGCCGGCGTTCAAGAACGCGACGTACTGGAGCAACCAACGTCATTGGGAGTGGGCCACCAAACCCAATCCACGGGAGAAGGCCTCGTTCCTGAAGGAGAACATCCTGCCCATCCAGGAGAGCGGGCAGCTCAAATTCGTCCTCACCCCTGGCCCCTCTTCCGGGGAGAGGGGGGCACATCCCGAGAATGAATACTTGAAAGACCTCTTCCCTGGGTTCGATGCGCTCTTGGTGAACGGACACACGGATGCCATGATGATCCCCCACCTGCAGTACAAAGGCCGTACGCTTTGCTACATGGCCGATCTGCTTCCCAGCGTTCACCACATCCCGCTGCCGTGGGTGATGGCCTACGATACGCGCCCCCTGCTCACCATGGAGGAGAAGGGCAAATTCCTGGAGCGCGCGGCCGACGAACAGTTCGTGCTCTTCTTCGAACACGATCCCGTGAACCAGTGTGCTACCGTCGAACGCACCGAAAAGGGCGTTCGGTTGAAAGAGACCTATCCGCTCAGCGCGCTCTGATGGACGCTACCACAGGTCCAAGCCGAAGAGGCTGAAGGTGGTGTACTCGAAACCGATGTAGAGGCCGTCCGCGCGCATCTCCAAGGGGAACGTGGTGAGGTGGGTGGTGGTGCCGTGCCGGGACCGGCCGGTCGTGGGATCGAACTGGAACCGGTGCCAGGGGCAGACGAGGAAACCCTCCTCGCACCAGCCGCCCTGAAAGCTCTTTCCCTGGTGGGGACATTGGTCCAGTACCGCGCGCATGCCACCACCGGATCGTATGAAACACACGGCCTTGCTCGCGACCACAGCGCGCACCAATGCACCTTCCGGCAATGCGCTCACCCGGTCATCGCTCACGCGATGCCATCGTATCCGGTCCACGAGCATGGGGCACAAAGATGAAGGCCCCATCGCGTCGTACATCATGGCACGCGACGGACATCGCCTCGCAGTATTGCCGCCAGCGCCATCGTTGCAGGCCGTCCAAAGCGGGTGAGAGCACCGCTGCGCCGCCGGAGACGAGCAGTCGCAGCACGGATCCATGCTCTTCCGCTTCCCCGCTCAAAACGACGATCACATCGAACCGTGTGGCCATAGTAGTATCAACCACGGTGGTATCGGAAAGGAACAGCACCGAGATCCCCTCGGACATCCAAGCCCCACCACCTGCCAGGGAGCTCCGGATGGTGCGATGTGTTCCGCCCTGGACATCGGCGGTCGCGACGGTCGTCACGATGGTCGTTCCCGTTGCCCGTTCGTATCCCTCGAGCTGCTTCGGTAGTCGCACTGTGGAAGTGTCGAACTGCTTGTAGAGCAAGGCCTCGGTGGCATGCCGCAGAAGGGCGACCACTCCATCCCGACGATCCAGAGCGGTGAAACTCCGCTGGTCCCGCCCCTGTCCTTCGCGCAGCGCCCAAGTGAACAGGAAGAGCGGAACAGTGCAGAGTCCGACCCACTTCGCCCAGCGTACGCCACCGAGCCAGCCCAGCGCGAAGAGGCCGATCATCAAATAGAGCAATAGGCATTGCGCGAGGCCGATGCGCACCACTGGATATGCGCCCGGAAGTCCGGCGAACAGATCGGTGGACTTCCCGAGGAGCAGAACGAGGCCGGCGAGCGCATCCGAAATGAAAGGACCCACGTAGGGCACCGCGTGGAACGGGAGCAGCAAGAGCCCTCCGACCACCGCGAAATTCACCAGGGTGCATACCAACACGTTGGCAGGCAGGAACCAGACCGGGAAGGCCTGGAAGACATACAACGTGAGCGGCGTGGTGAAGAGCTGTGCGGCCAATGACACAGCGATCAACGACCAGATCTGCCTTAGCACCCAATTCGCCGGGTTCCATAACCGCCGCAACGGATCGTAGCACAAGATGATCCCGAGCACCGCCAGGAACGAAAGTTGGAAACTGAGCTGCCCGATCATCAGCGGGTCCCAGAGCAGCAGGACGAACGCTGCACCGAAGAGCGTGTTCAGGGCTTCCGTGCGGCGCTGCATCGAAGCCGCCACCACGAAGAGGCTGCACATCACCGTGGCCCGGAGCACGGATGGCGTCGCGCCTGTGAGGCCGGCATAACCCCAAAGCAGCAGCAGGACGATCGCGAGCCGAACGAGCCGGGCGCGCGGACCTTTGCCCATCCACGACAGCAAGGTGATGAGCACCGCATAGATCAACGCGACGTGCATGCCGCTCACGGCCAGCACGTGCATGGTACCGCTGCGTGCGAACGAGGCCTTCTGGTCATCTGCGAGTTCATCCCGAATACCCAGGACGAGCGCTTTCACCAAGGCCCGTTCGCGATCCGGCAATCCGCTGGACAGCAACCATGAGGAGATCCTCTGCTGCGCGGGAGCGAACACATCCGTCCATGTCGTTGTGTGCCCGATCGCCACATAGTCCTCCATGGACACCAATGCCTGGCGGTGGATCCCGCGCGAGGCGGCCCAGGCGCGCGCATCGAACCCTCCGGGATCCGGCAGGCGATCGATCGGCTCGAAGCGCGCCATGATCAATAACCTATCGCCAGCCACGGGCACGGGGGCGGTATCCTCCCGAAGAAGCGTGAGCTGCACCAGTTCGTGTTCGGGGATCAAGCCGGTGCTATCGCCTGCAGCGAGCAGCCAGGCATCGAATCGTGCGGTGCGATCCGACAGGCCTTGCAGGGTGGTGAGTTCCACCAGCCAGGGTGCTTCCCGCTGCGCCGCAGGGTGATGCCGAACAGGAGGCGTTCTCACGGGCCACCAAAGCATACCGCAGCACAGCATGGCCAAAGCCATGGAAGGGCCGATCCACCAGCGCCACCGGAACCTGATCTTCCAAAGTGTGAGGATCGCGAAAAGCAGGACGGTGCCACCGGCCGCCAACCACAACCGATCCTCATCGGGCCAGCGAAGACCTCCGACCAGAAGGCCCAGCGCGAACGGGCAGGTGATGCGCATCATCGGCGCACGCACCACACCGCTCCATAGCCGCTCCCTTCGTTCCATCGGCAAGACCATTTCCCACCAGGACCCGGCGGGAGCACACCTGATCGTGGTTCGTTGAGCCCTAAGATAACGGCCTCGGTTACATTCGCGCCGATCCCTATCAATGGAAGATCAACCCTCCCATTCCAAACGCTATTGGGGCCGTGTGGCCTATGTGCTCTTCCTCACGGTGTTCACGTTGGGCTGCGTGGAGATCGGCGCGCGCTACTACCTGGGCCATGTGCTCCAGAAAGCGAGCGACAACAAGTTCCGGTTCAACCACTACCGGGTGTACGAGCATGTACCGGGTTTCCACGAGGGTGACGGGAAGGAGGATTGGATCGTGATCAACGCCAATGGCTTCCGGCGTCGTGAGGATGTGCCGATGAAGAAACCGGCGGGTACCACGCGCGTATTCTTCCTCGGTGGTTCCGCCGCCCACGGCATCAGCAGCGCTTCCCCCTACCCCATCGTGCATGTCCGCATGGAGGAGACCGTGGACGCCCATCTTGAGCGGATGCTGAAGACCTCCATGCCCGGCCAACGCGTGGAAGTGATCAACGCTGCCGTTACCGGCTACCACGTTTTCCAACATACCGAGTACCTCATGTCCGAACTCCTCGCCTACGACCCGGACATGGTGATCTTCTTCGACGGCGCGAACGATCATTACACCAACAACCCGGACTTCCAGTACATGACGGATTTCCGCTACCAGTTCTGGAAGCCGTTGCTGCAACAGCCCTCGCTCCGGAGCATATGGTTCCAGTTCGCCTTCTGGATGTCCAAGTACAGCGGTGCCTTCCGGGGCTACGTGGCCTGGAGCATGAACCGCGATGCGTTGAAGGAAACGATGCGCACGGATCTGCTCCGTTACGCGGATGGCTCGCCCGAATCCATCGCGGCGCACAAACGTGTGGCGCGTGACCAGTTCCTCCGGTCCATTGAAACGAACCTCTTCCTGCTACAGCGCGATAGCGTGAGAGCCGTGCTCTGCCTCCAACCCATGCTGGTGCTGCGCGATACCACGCTTCTTTCCCCGGCGGAAAAGGCGTTCCTGCACAAGGATGTGAACGTGCAGACGCTCTACCCCATCGTACTGGACGAACTCCGTGCGGTGGCCACCAAATGGAACGTGCCGCTCGTGGACATGAACCCTCCGTTCAACGACCCCACATTCAAAGGCCAGCAACTCCTCATCGACTATTGCCACCTGAACAGCGCTGGCGGCGAGGTCTGCGCGAAGGCGCTCACAGCCGTGGTGCAACGCGAATTGCACAGGCCTCTGGCTCCCGCCGCCTCGGATAGCGCGGATGTCACTGCACCTGCAGCACCAGGCACTTGAGGTAGAGCGTCTCGGGGATGTTCCACTGCACCGGATGGTCCGGGGGCTGCGTGCCGAAATAGATCTCGCGCAGCGGGCGGAACGCATCGCGCGCGGCATCGGCCAACATGGCGCGGAAGAGATCCGGGGTAAGGTGCTGGCTGCATGAGCATGTAACGAGGAAGCCGCCGGGCACCAGGCACTTCATGGCGCGGAGGTTGATCTCCTTGCAGCCACGCGTCGCGCTATCGAGCGCGCCCCGGCTTTTCGCGAACGCTGGCGGATCCAGAACGATCATATCCCACTTCTGGGCGGTCTTGCTCGCCTCGGTGAGGAAGTCGAAGACGTTCGCCCCGCGGAAGGTGCAACGGTCCTGCAAATCGTTCAGCACAGCATTGGCCATGGCCAGGCGCACCGCCTCCGCGCTGATGTCCAGCCCCAGCACTTCCTTGGCACCATAGTGCGCGGCGTGCAGTGCGAAGCCGCCCGTATGGGTGAAACAATCCAGCACCCGCGCGCTCTTCACCACCGGTGCGATGGCCGCGTGGTTCATGCGCTGGTCAAGGAAGTGGCCTGTCTTCTGGCCGTTCGCGATGTCCACGGCCCACTTCAAGCCGTTCTCCTCGATCACCAGATCGGTGGTGAAGGCATCGCCCATGGGGCCTTTCACTTGTTGAAGGCCTTCCTTCTCGCGGATGGGTACATCATTGCGCTCGTAGATGTTCCGCACGCCGGTCACGTCGCGCAGGGCTTGCGCGATCTCCGCCTTCCAACGGTCCATGCCGAGCGACATGGTCTGTAACACGATCACGTCCTCGAACTTGTCGGCTACCACCGCAGGAAGACCATCCGCCTCGCCGAACAGTACCCGGCAGGTACGTGTGTCCACCATGCGCTGGCGGTAGGCCCAAGCAGTTGCGATGCGGCGATGCAGGAAGGCCGCATCGATGCGCTCGTCCAGGTCCTTGGTGAGCATGCGAACGCGGATCTTGCTCGCTGGATTGATATAGCCCTGACCGAGCGGACCGCGTTTGGCATCGAAGACCTGCACGATCCCACCCGGCTCCACCGAGCCCTCCTGACGAAGTACTTGGTTGTCGTACACCCAGGGATGCCCCTGGCGGATGCGGTCCCGGGTATCGTTGATGATCAGTCGGGTGCGTGTGGACATGCGGGGTTCGTCGGAGCGCGCGAAGGTATCCTTCGCCTTCCGGGGCTCTTCAATCCCGGAAGAACTCCATCGAGCTCAAGTCCACGAGATGTACTTCACTGTAGTAGTGGTGCAGGATGTCCACGAACGGAATGCCGCGTCGTGCCATTTCCATGGCCCCCTCCTGGCACAGGCCTACCCCATGCCCGAAGCCACGCCCATGCAGCACCACCGAATCGCCCTCCGTGCGCACGCTGAAGAAGGTGCTGCGCAACTTCCAATCATCGCGCACCTGCTTCAATGAGATGAGCGGCCGGTTCGAATTGAGGTAGAGCCCCGGCAACCCGGCTCGTACGCGAGAAGTTCGTGTTGGACCGCCGGGTCGTCGATACGCAGACCATAGGTCCGCTTGAGGTAGCTCAGCCACTCGGACTTGCTGATGGTGCGGCTCCAGGTGGCATGGGGTTGGGCCAAACAGAACGTATCGCGCGTGGCGCACAGGTAGGGTTCGGACTTGCTCCAAAGGTCCTCCGCGTTCATGGTCTCGCCGCCGCAATTGCTGTGGAAGGTGGCGTGGATCAAGCGGATGTCGGCATCCACCGCCACCATGCCCCGCGTGGCCCGGGCCGCTTCGAGGATCAGCGGATGCGTGGCGCGCCCCCGGTATACCTGGCAATGCACCTGATCGCATAGCTCGAATCCTTCCGGAGCGTGCTTGCGCGCATTGGCCAGCGCGTAGGAACGGCAGATCACCGCTTGGAGCTTGTAGTACTCCGGCGCTTGATCCGTACCAGCCTCGCTCTGGATCACACCGGCCACATAGTCGTCCAGGCGCTCCTCCACCACAAAGCGAAGCTCCTTTCCCATCCGACGGATGTCCAGTGATCCTCCATACGTACGCTCGGCGAGCTTGGGCACCAACGCGCGCAGCCGAACGCCGCTGTCCGGCTGCTTGGAGCGGAGCGTGAAGCGTTCCTTCGCACTGTACGATGCTGCGAGCGTTCGCCCGACCAGCTTGTCCCCCAGCACTTCCACGCGGATCCCATCGTTGGGCGCGAGTTCCCCGATGATATGGTCATCGGCCAAGAGGACCAGGCCGCCTTTGATCCCCATCACCGTCACGGCGCTCACGGAAGTCCCGTTCAGTACCGATATCTGTACCTCTTGGAACTGCCCGTGCAGCGAAGTGCATAGAAGCAATGTCAGCAGCGGGAGGGTGCGCACGGCCGCGAATGTACCCGCGGCCGGGAGGGGCCTCAGGCCGTTGATCCCAGAATTTTCCACAGCGCCTGCGCCGCTTTCTCCGAAGCACCGGGCCCACCAAGGCGGGCGCGCAGATCGTTCAGGTCATGCACCATTCGCTCGCGGTAGGGCGCGTCGTGCAGCAAACGATCGAGTTCGGCACGGAGCTTCTCCGCGGTCAAGTCCTCCTGGATCATCTCGCGCACCACCTCGCGTTCCATGATCAGGTTTACCAGCGAGATGAAGGGCACGTTCACAAGCCGCTTCGCCAACCATACGTTGAGCGCGCCGCCGCTGTAGCATACCGCTTCCGGCACGCCGAAGAGCGCGGTCTCCAACGTGGCCGTTCCGCTGGTGACCAACGCCGCTCTCGCCATGCGCAGCACATCGTAGGTGCGGTCCCGGACCAATAGCACGTCCTGGTCACCGATCAGCTCGCGGTACACTTCATCCAGCAAGGCCGGTGCTGCAGCCACCACGCGTTGATGATCCTTGAAGGAGGCGCTCGCCTGCAACATCACCGGCAGCATCCGGCTCACCTCCTGCAAGCGGCTGCCGGGGAGCAGGGCGATCACCGGTGCGGTGCTTCCTCCGGGAAGAGGTTGTAACGGACGCTTGCCCTCCTCTTCGATGGCATCCAACAACGGATGGCCGACGAACTCGACGTCCATCCCGCGTTCCGCGTACCACGCCTTTTCGAAGGGAAGAATAACGGCCATCGTATCCACGTCGCGCTTGATCTGCCTGGCCCGACCCGCCTTCCACGCCCACACCTGCGGGCTGATGTAGTAGAACACCGGGATCCCTTGGAGTTTGGCGAATTCCGCGATGCGCAGGTTGAACCCGGGATAGTCCACAAGCACGATCGCATCCGGTGCGAAAGCAGCGATATCCACCTTGCAGAACGTGATGTTGCGCAGGATGGTGCGCAGGTTCATCACCACTTCGGCGAAGCCCATGAAGGCGAGTTCACGGATATGTTTCACCACCTCCACACCGGCCGCCGCCATGCGATCACCGCCCCAACCGCGTAGCTGCACTTCGGGACGTACTTGCCGCAGGGCCTTCACCAAGTTGCTCGCGTGCAGATCGCCACTGGCCTCACCAGCGATGATGTACACGCGCTTGCCCGTTGCGGTGCTCATAGCCACAGCGCAACGATGATGGCCCCGTGGATGAAAAGGGCCATCACCACCCCGCGCATCGCCTCGAAACGCCCCACATGGTCGAACCAGAAGAATAGGGGGATATCCGCGAGGAGCGAAAGGCTCATGATCGGCGCCTGGTAGCGGTGCGTGCCGAGGAAGAGGTCCTGGACGAAGTAGGCGAGATCGTGGTGCGGCCGGATGATGGTCACGTAGATCAGGCCATAGATCAAGAAACCCAGCAAGGGAGCCAGTATCCCAGACAGGACGCCGAGAGTGCGGTCATTCCAGCGCATGGTCCCAGGTGTTCAAGGGCGCGATGGCATGGTGCGCCGTCATGTCGAACTGCACTGGCACGATGCTCACATACCCGTGGTCGACCGCCCATACATCGGTATCCTCGCCCTGTTCCTCGCTTTTGAACTCGCCCTTCAACCAGTAGTACTCGCGTTTCCCGGGATCCAGGCGGGTCTCGAACTCATCCTCCCAATTGGCCTTCGCTTGGCGGCACACGCGGATGCCCTTCAGCGGCTCCCCTTTGGTGCGCGGTACGTTCACGTTCAAGCAGCTGCCGGCGGTCATGCCATGCTTCAACGTATTGGCCACCACGCTTCGTACGACCGGACGCACCGGACCGAAGTCCGCTTCCAAGGCATGGTCCATCAAGCTGAAGCCGATGCTCGGAATGCCCTCCATCGCGCCTTCCACCGCTGCGCTCATGGTGCCGCTGTACAACACATTGATACTGATGTTGGCTCCATGATTGATGCCGCTCACCAGCAGGTCCGGACGCGAGCCCTGCAGCAACTTGTACACCGCGAGCTTCACGCAATCCACCGGTGTACCGCTGCAACTCCAGGCCTCCACACCTTCCAGCAGGTCCACCTTGGCGAGCCGCAGAAAGCTGTGGATGGTGATCGCATGCCCCATGGCGCTCTGAGGCTTGTCCGGCGCCACCACCAGCACCCGGCCGAAGGCCTTCATCTCCTCCACCAGTGTAAGGATGCCCGGGGCGAAGATGCCGTCGTCGTTGGTGACCAGGATCAGCGGGGGCTTGTTCATCAGGGGCGCAAATCTACCCTTGGCGCGAATGATGAATGACGAATGAAAAATGAAGAATGTAAAATGAAGAACCGGAGAACGGTGAACGATCTTCGTTCCCGCGCCTTCGCCCTTAAGGCTTCGGCGGACAAAGCATGAAGATCCCCATCCACCCTCCCAACGCGGCGAAACCCCTGGCTCCTTACACCCCGGCCATTGAAGCGGGCGGCTTCGTGTTCCTGAGCGGCCAGATCGCGCTGGACGAAAAAGGCGAACTGCACATGGAGAACATCGCCACCGAAACGCGGCGGGTGATGGACAACATCGGCATCCTTCTCAAAGCCGCCGGGCTGGACTACGAGAACCTGGTGAAGGTGACGATCTTTCTGAGCGACATGAACCATTACGCCGCCGTGAACGAGGTCTACGGCGATTACTTCGAAGACACCCCCCCGGCGCGCGAAGCCATGGCGGTGAAGGGACTGCCGCGTGGCGCGAACGTGGAGATAAGCGGGATCGCGCGACGGAGTGGGGTGGCTATCTGAAGAGAGGACCATGCTTACCTTCATGTGAGCAATACCTGCGGACCATGATCCGGCTCAAGACCTTCTTTCTGCTCTATGTTGCTTTCGTGCTTCATACGAACGCCCAGCGCCACAATGAGAACTGGATCCTTGGCCGGGACATCTGGTTGAATTTCTCTGGACCTATGGTGAGTCCCACGGTGAGCACTCATCCTATCGGCACACGCTCCGGGTGTATCAGTGATACCAGCGGCAATTTCATTTTGGTGGCGGATAGCGCCGGGATTCGCGATGCCCTCTTCCAGATGATGCCTGGTGGCGATGCCGCTACCCTGGGCTGGGGTCAGCCCGCGCAATTCCTGGTGCTGCCCAAACCGGCCTATCCCAACCGGTACTATGTCCTGATCAATGAGGACCTACCCGGCCATCGCGGAGGGGCGGTGGAAGTGGACATGACGCTTAACAACGGAATGGGCGCAGTGGTGGGCGGCACGATCTGGTACGCGGAGGACGTTACCGCGAAACTGGCGGCGACGCCTAACGCGAGCAATACCGGGTATTGGATCATGCAGCACAAGGACGGGACGGATGCCTTCGAGTCCTATCAGCTTACCGCCGCTGGCATCGATCCCCAGCCCGTGATAACCCATGCCGGCAGCGATTTTCTACCGAGCACCGCACCCACAGAGAGCATGGATTTCTGGGGCCCGATGAAGTTCAACATACAAGGCGATCTGCTCGCCATGGTGACCCACGGCCCGCCGCCGGATACCACCACTACCGTCGAGGTCTATGAGTTCGACGCGGCCATCGGAGCAGTGGCCTCCAACCCTTTCGCAGAAATACATAACTCGGTGATGTATGTCTCGTACGATATCATCGGTACCGATACGATCTACGATTCCATTCCACAATGGTACCCCTTCAGGCACTTCATGGGTCTGGAGTTCGATACCACCGGACAGTACCTGTACCTCGCGGAGTGGGATACAATACCTGGGACGGACTCCACGAATTCTGGTAACGGGTGGTTCCCCTTGCAGGTGAACCTTGGATCCATGGACCAACAGGCTATTCAAGCCTCGTTGATCGACCTCAATGGTATTTATAGCAACTCGGGTTATCCCATTGCAGATCGCCACGGTTCGGAAATAGAATTGGCACCAAACGGACAATTAATCTTCAGACTTCCCTTTGGATCTGTGCCAACTTTTTACTACGGAAACCAGTTGCCGGAAGTATACGGCTCGTCGCTATCTAACTTAGGCCATTATCCTCTGTTCTCTGCCACCTCAATGTACGGCCTTCCCACGTTCTGCAAGCGTTACCTGGGCGATAGTCCCACATGGGTAGAACCTGAGCGCACCCCGCGAGGCGGGGATCTCACCATACGCCCGCAACCGATGGCAGAACGTGCCGTGCTGGATATGCACGGGTTAGGCTACCCGGACCATTTGCAATGGTTCGATGCCATGGGTCATTTGGTACGCGAAGAACCAGCCCTTATCGATGGGCCCACCGTGGTGCTCGATCGAGGCGAACTCACCTCCGGTCTATACCTCGTAGTTCCTTCCCGCAACGGGCAGCGCTTGGGGCAGGCCCGGGTGCTGTGCGAGTGAGGGACATCTGCCTTACTGGCACCGCTCGCTGATGTGATCAGCCCCTGTCCGGTGCGTTTGCGGTGAAAGGACTGCCGCGCGGCGCGAACGTGGAGATCAGTGGGGTCGCGACGGAGCGGTGTCGTAGTGTGACGTGAACGAAAGTCATTTCAGGGGAGCAACTCCTGCGCAGGATCCACCGACGTGCGCCAGTGCGCGAAACCACCCTTCAGATCCACCACCCTGCGAAAACCCAATCTCTTCATGCGTCGTGCGGCCAGCGGGCTCCGATGGCATGTCTGGCAGTAGACAAAGACCAGCGCATCGCGTTCGATCGCTTGGACCGAACGTCCGAAACGAAAGGACAGGTAACTGTGGTTCAAAGCCCCTGGAAGGTGCCCCTTGGCGAACTCCCCGCGGGTCCGCACATCGATGATCACATGGTCGCCACTGTCGGCCAGTAGTCGTGCGTAATTCGCAGGCTCCAGCTTTTCGTACGTGAATCCTTCTTTACTGCGAACACTGAAACATCCGCACAGGAACGCGCAGCCGAACAGTAGGGCCCACCACCCGCGCCGCCATGATCGCGGCCTTTCCGTCCGACATAAGATCGCGACGACCGGAGAAGTACTCGTACAAAACTCCATGCGCTTGTCACCCCATCCTCTTCCGCTGCGTGCCATAAAGCGCCACCAGCGCCAGGGCCATCATGGGTCCGAAGAAACCCAGGTACTTGAGGGGAAGCACGATGTGCGGCAGAAAGATGCCCACCACCTGCGCACCGGCGTAGATATTGAAGCCACTCCGCTTGCCCTGCCACATGCCGATGGCCCCGATGAACCGCGCGACGGTGCGCACCAGCAGCAGGAACATGAGCAGCGCCCCGCTGTGGTAAAGCATGGTGCCGATCTCCTCCAGCTGCGCTTCGGCCCCTTCGCCCATCATGGCCTTGAACTGATCGGCCTGGGCGGTGAGCATGCTGATGAACTCTTCTTCCGGTACTGAGCGGATGCCCAGCATCGCCATCGCACCAAAGCCATACAGCAGGAGGAAAAAGCCGCAGTTGATAAAGCTCAGGATCCCCAAGCCCGAGACCATGTCAGGGCGTTGGGTGGAACCGGTTTCATCCGCGAGAAAATGGTTGGCCATGATGGAGGGTCGGTGAAGCGTCGAAGATAGGCGCGGTGATGAAAGACCGCAGGGTCCTCTGCGAGTGACCCTACGGGGACTTCGCACGGACGAACGGCAACCCGAAGCGCCAACTACCTTCGCGGCCTCAAATCGCAGGACCGATGAGTTATGATGTGATCGTTCTCGGCAGCGGCCCCGGTGGCTATGTGGCCGCCATCCGCGCCAGCCAGTTGGGCCTCAAAACCGCCATCGTGGAGAAGGAGGCGCTGGGCGGCATCTGCCTGAACTGGGGCTGCATCCCCACCAAGGCCTTGCTGAAAAGCGCACAGGTCTTCGAGTACATCCAACACGCCAAGGACTACGGCATCACCGAGGCAGAAGGCAAGCCCGATATGAAGGCGATCGTTTCGCGCAGCCGCGATGTGGCCAAGGGCATGAGCAACGGCGTACAGTTCCTCATGAAGAAGAACAAGATCGACGTGGTGATGGGCACCGGCATGCTGCAGCCCGGCAAGAAGATCGAAGTGACCGGAGCGGACGGCAAGAAGCAGGTGGTGGAAGGCAAGCACATCATCATCGCCACCGGCGCGCGCAGCCGCGCCCTGCCTACGCTCCCCCAGGACGGCAAGAAGATCATCGGCTACCGCGAGGCCATGGTGCTGGCGGACCAACCCAAAAGCATGGTGGTGGTGGGCAGCGGCGCCATCGGAAGCGAATTCGCGTACTTCTACAATGCCATCGGTACCAAGGTGACGCTGGTCGAGTTCCTGCCGAACGTGGTTCCCGTGGAGGACGAGGATGTGAGCAAACAACTGGAGCGTAGCTTCAAGAAGCAAGGCATCGAGGTGATGGTCTCGTCGGAAGTAACGAGCGTGGATACGAAGGGCAAGGGCTGCGTGGTGACGGTGAAGAACGCTGCCGGCGAGAAGAAGATCGAGTGCGATATCGTGTTGAGCGCTGTGGGCATCGCGGCCAACATCGAAGGCATCGGGTTGGAGGCCGTGGGTATCGTCACGGACAAAGGCAAGATCACCACGAACGAGTTCTACGCCACCAACATCCCGGGCTACTACGCCATCGGTGATGCGACCCCGGGCCAGGCGCTCGCGCATGTGGCCAGTGCGGAGGGCATCATCTGTGTGGAGAAGATAGCCGGGCAAAACCCGCATGCGTTGGACTACGGCAATATCCCCGGTTGCACGTATTGCTCCCCTGAGGTGGCCAGCGTGGGCATGACGGAAAAACAGTGCAAGGACAAAGGCCTGGAGATCAAGGTGGGCAAGTTCCCCTTCAGTGCGAGCGGCAAGGCCAGCGCGGCAGGCGCGAAGGACGGTTTCGTGAAACTGATCTTCGATGCCAAGTACGGCGAACTGCTCGGCGCCCACATGATCGGCATGAACGTGACGGAGATGATCGCCGAGTGCGTGAGCATCCGCAAGCTGGAGACCACGGGCCATGAGATCATCAAGACCGTACACCCGCACCCGACAATGAGCGAAGCCATCATGGAAGCGGCGGCGGCGGCCTACGGCGAGGTGATCCATTTGTAAAGGCAAAAGGAAAAAGGCTGAAGGACGGAAGGTGGAAGCCTGAACCGCGCGCTGGTCAGGCTTCTCACCTTAGCCTTTTGCCTTCAGCCTTCGTCCTCCTATTTGCGATCTCTTTGCGCCAGCCCTTCGACCTTTGACCCTCCATGTGCGGCATAGCCGGTAGTTACCAGATCGACCCCTCGCGTTCCGAGACCGGTGCGCGGATCGAGGATGCGCTGACGTGGATCGCGCACCGCGGTCCGGATGATGCAGGGGTCCATCGCCAGGGGCGCGCTGTTCTGGGTCACCGGCGGTTGAGCATCATCGACACAAGTTCAGGGGGCCACCAGCCCTTCACGGATAATGGTGGACGCTACACGATCGTCTTCAACGGTGAGGCCTTCAACTACCAGATTTTGCGCGCGGAACTCGAGGCGCAGGGACATACGTTCCGCAGCCATTCGGATACGGAGGTGGCGCTTCGCCTCTTCATCCTCAAGGGGCCGGCCTTCCTGCATGATCTCAACGGGTTTTTCGCGCTCGCGATCCACGATGCCGAGAACGACAGCCTCTTCGTCGCGCGCGATCGCTTCGGCGTGAAGCCATTGCTCTGGAGCACCGCCGATGGCCGCTTCCTTTTCGCGAGCGAGTTGCGCGCTTTGCTCGCCCTGGGGGCTGAACGCACGCCCGACCGGCTTTCCACGGAGCAGTACTTCACCTACCACTACGTACCGGCCCCCTACTCCGTCTTCACCGGAACACGGAAGTTGTTGCCGGGGTATTCCCTTACCGTGGATGCGAGCGGCGTGAAAGAAGAACAGTGGTACGACGTGGTGGAGGCGAGCAAGCGAGTAAAGCCTTCCCCGGAGCCGAAGAAGACGTTGTTCGAGCTTCTGGACGATGCCGTGCGCCTCCGCCTGATCGCCGACGTGCCTGTGGGCACATTCCTGAGCGGTGGCGTGGACAGCAGCATTGTGAGCGCCCTGGCCGCGCGTCACCACAAGCATCTACACACCTTCAGCATCGGGTATGCCGATGATCCCTTCTTCGATGAATCGCGGTACGCGGAGGAAGTAGCGCGCCACATCGGCAGCGAGCACAGCACCTTCAAATTAACACGGGAGGAACTGGCCGAGAACTACCCCCGCCTGCTCGCAGCGACCGACGAGCCCTTCGCGGACAGTTCGGCCCTTCCCTCCTTCATTCTTTGTGAGCGAACGCGGAAACAAGTCACAGTTGCTGTAAGCGGCGATGGTGCGGACGAGGTGTTCGGTGGCTATCGAAAACACCAGGCCGAATTGCGCTGGCGTTCGCCCGGAGCTGCGGAACAGGTTGTGCGTGCGCTCGCACCACTGTGGAGAATGCTGCCCCGCTCGAGGAACGGCACCTGGCAGAACCGTTTCCGTCAATACGACCGGTTCGCGCGGTTGGCGCGCACTAGCGAAGGGGAACGTTTTCTCGAACTTGCCGGGTTCGCGGAACCAAGCACCGCAGCGGGTCTTGTGGTCGAAAGAGCCGCGCCGAACGCACTGGATGTCCGCAATATGGGCTTCACGGACGCACTGCGCCGAATGCCCGGCATGAACGGCGTGCTGCTCGCCGACGTGCTTTCCACGCTGCCCAACGACATGCTCCACAAGGTGGACCTCACAAGCATGGCCCATGCGCTCGAAGTAAGGACCCCCTTCCTGGACCGTCGCGTGGTGGAATTCGCGTTCAGCCTGCCCGCAGAAACCAAAATGCGCAAAGGCTCGGGCAAGCACATACTGCGCGAGACGTTCGGGCATTTGCTACCCACCACGGTGATGACCCGCAGCAAAAGGGCTTCGAAGTACCCCTCCTCGAGCTGCTACGCGGACCGTTGACGCCCTTCGTGGACGGGCTCTTCCGGAAGGACCTGATCGTTGCGGCTGGGCTCGATCCGGTCGGCGCGCAAGCTGTTCTCAAGCAAATGCGGTCGGCATCGCCGGGCTCATCACAGGCAACCGTACATGCGTTGCTCGTCTACTTATCGTGGTGGAAAAACCAGGTGGAACCCTTCGCGGGGAAGCCTGGCCGACCAGGGTAACTTCGCCCCGGCTCCCACCACCCCGCTGAAATGCCCAAGGTCCTCCGCATCATCAACCGTTTCAACCTGGGGGGACCCACGCACAACGCGGCCTACCTTACCCGGTACCTGCCCAAGGAATACGAGACCCTCCTTGTAGGCGGCATGTGGGATGCCTCCGAGGAAGGGTCCAAGCATATTCTCGACGCCATCGGTGTAGAACCCTTGATACTGCCCGAACTGCAGCGCGAAGTGGCCCCTTGGCGGGACCGCGTCGCCTACGCCCGGATCAAGCAGTTGATAAAGGACTACCGGCCGGACATCGTGCATACCCACGCGAGCAAAGCGGGCGCGATCGGGCGCATGGCCGCTGCGGAAATGGGTGTTAAGGTGGTGGTGCACACCTTCCACGGCCACGTGTTCCACAGCTACTTCGGCGCCCTCCGCACCCAGGTCTACAAGAACATCGAACGCTTTCTGGCCCGCCGTTCGGACCGGATCGTGGCGATAAGCGATAAGCAGAAGCATGAGTTGGTGGACGAGCACCGCATCTGCAAAGCGGAAAAGGTGAGTGTGATACCCCTGGGGTTCGATCTGACCAAGTTCCGCACGGACATGACTTCAAAACGCCAGTTGTTCCGGCGGGTTTACGGCGTGGCGGACGACGAGGTGGCCATCGGCATCGTCGGCCGACTGGTCCCGATCAAGGACCATGATATGTTCCTGGAAGCCATTCGGGACGTTGAACAAAGGACCAAACGACGCATCCGGGCGTTCATCGTTGGTGACGGCGAGGAACGGGAACGCCTGGAGCAGAAGGCCCGGGACCTCGGTTTAGGCCAGGTGGCCGGTCCCTACTTCAATGGACACGGTTTCGGACATGGCGTGAACGGCAAGCCCATGGTGGAACGCGCCGCGCTCACTTTCTGTAGTTGGATCAAGGAGGTGGATATCGTGAACGCGGGCCTGGACATCGCGGTGCTGACCAGCCGCAACGAGGGTACCCCCGTGAGCTTGATCGAGGCCCAGGCCTCGGACCGGCCCGTCGTAGCCACCAATGTGGGTGGCATCGAGAACGTGGTTGTGCCCGGCCGCACCGCTCTGTTGAGCCCTTCGGGCGACGTCAGCTCCTTCGCGGCCAATCTGCGACGCATGGTGGAAGATGATGGCTTGCGTCTGCGGATGGGGGAACAGGGCTGGGACCATGTGCGTGAACGGTACCACTTCACTCGTTTGGTGAACGACACCGCACGTCTCTATGGTTCCCTTCTGAACTGAAGGGCCCGCCGGAAAGAATACTTTTGCGCGATGCGGATGGGAATTCGGAAGGTCGCGCTCGGAACGCTCATGGTCACGTTCCTGCTCGGCGGCTGCACCATCAACCGGGACATCATGTTCAGGACCCCGATCGGGTACGCCTTCGATACGATCCCGGACACGATGGAGGTGACCTTTAAGATCCAGCCCAACGACTACGTCCAGTTCAGGCTCTTCGCCAACGACGGCTTCAAGATGATCGACATGATATCCTCCGGAGCCGGTGGTCGTGACAACACCTTGAACTTGAACCGGATCAACTTCAACTACCTCGTGGAGGCCGATGGGCAGATAAAACTCCCTCTACTGGGCCGCGTGAAGTTGGGCGGCATGACCCCCCGTGAGGCGGAGATGTACATGGAAGAGCGCTACACGGAGTTCTACAACCGCCCTTTCGTGCAACTCCAGATCACGAACCGGCGCGTAGTGGTATTTCCGGGCGGTGGGGGCGATGCGCAGATCATACCGTTGGAGAACAACAATACGACGCTCCTGGAAGTATTGGCGCTGGCCCGCGGTGTGGCGCCTCGTGGGAACGCCCACAAGGTGAAATTGTTCCGCAAAGGGCCGCTCGGCAAGCGGCTCGTCTTCGAATTCGACATGAGCGACATCGATGGCCTCAAATACGCCGACCTGGTGATGCTCGCCGATGACATCCTCTATATCGAACCCAACCCCGAGCTTGTGCGGGAACTCTTACAGGACCTGACCCCGGTGATCACCCTGCTCACCAGCATCGTACTCGTCATCGGTGTGGTCCGGGGTTTCCAATAGGCGGATGCCATGCTGAGCGAGGATATCAGCCAGCGGAACCTCAATCTGGAGAGCTACCGCGAGCGCATCACGAACTTCAGCAACGAGTTCGACCTCGGGCTGTTCCTGTACATCATCAAGCGGTCGCTCGTGTGGATCTCGCTCTGTATGGTGCTCTCCGGCGCCGCCGCGTACATCTACCTGCGATATACGGCACCCACTTATGAGAGCAGCGCTGTGCTGCAGATCCGCGACAGTAACAACGCCAAGAAAGTGTTGGAGGTGGGTGAGTTCATGGAGGACAATAACCTGCTCGCCGATGTGGAACTGTTGCGTTCCAAATATTTCGTCGCACAGGTGCTGGAGAACCTGCCCCTGGACGTGAGCTATTACTACAAAGGCCAGATCCTCACCAATGAACTCTACACCGGCAGTTTCTTCCGCGTGGAGAACGTGGAGGTGCTGGCCCCCGAAGTGCGCGACCTACCCATCTTCGTCGAGTTCAGTGTCCCGGGAAAAGTCACCATCTCATACAGCGTCGGCGCACAACCTGTCACGCACACTTTCGCGCTGAGCGACCGCATCACCACTCCGCACTTCCGCTGTACGATCTGGTTGGACGAAGTGCGCTCCAGCGCGGAGATCGAACCCGAGGCCTCGGTGTACTTCCGGTTCAACAACCAGAACACATTGGTGAACCAGTACGCGCGCCAGATCAATGTCAACATCCTCGACCAGAACGCCAGCACCATCTTCCTACGCTGCAAGGACAATAACGCCGTACTGGCCCACGACATGGTGGAGGCCATGGCCAGTACATACATCGAGTACGACGTGGAACGAAAGCGCGAGAGCGCCGAGAGCATCCTTCGGTTCGTGGAGTCGCAGAAGGACACCGTATTCGACAAACTGCGCGATTCGGAGTACCGCCTCTCCGCCTTCAAAATGGAGAACAAGGTGGCCGACATGGAGCAGTTGACACCGGTCTTCATGGCGCGCTCGCGCGAGTATGAGGACAAGCTCCTGGGCCTCCAGGTAGAGGAGGACCTGCTCGGCGCCATACAAAAAGCCACCGAGAAGAAGGATGGCACCGAGGTCTACAACCTGCTGCCCCTGCTGGTGGGTACTACGTATGAGCGCACGTTGTCCACCATGATCGAGGCGCTTCAGAAATTGCTACTCGAACGCGATGAGATGCTCGTGGAGGCCACCAGCACACACCAGGCCGTGCTAGGCATGGAGCAGCGCATCTCGGTGCAGAAGGACCTGATCCTCCGAAGCATCGACCGGTTGATGGAGCGGTACAAGGGGCAACGCGAGGAGTTCGAACAGATCATCGCGGAGTACGAAATGAAGGCTACCGGCATCCCCGAAAAGGAGCTTCAGTACTCCCGCATCCAACGCCTGTTCCAGATCAACGAGAAATACTATACGCTCCTGCTCGAGAAGGATATCGAGTACAGGATCAGCCGGGCGGGGCTTGTGGCAGAGAACAAGGTGTTGGAAAAAGCGACATTGAGCAGCGTGCCCATCGCACCGGAGAACCGAACGGTCTACATCTCCTACCTCCTCACAGGATTCATCCTCAGCTTCCTCATCGTGCTCGTGCGATATATCCTGCACGATGACATCACCTCCTTGAACGATATCGCCAAGACCACGAACGCCTCCATTGGGATCCTCGGAATGATCCCCAAATACAAGAAGGAGATCCCGATCAGCCAGCTCCTGGTGGACAAGAACCCGAAGAGCCTCATCGCGGAAAGTTTCAGGACCGTGCGTACGAACCTCCAGTTCGTGGACAACAGCCCGGGGCCGAAGATCATCGCGATCACAAGCACGATCAGCGGGGAGGGCAAAACCTTCGTGGCGATCAACCTGGCCGGGATCATCGCCTTCAGCGGCAAGCGGGTGATCGTGCTCGACCTGGACATGCGCAAGCCGAAGATCCACTTGGGCTTCGGGGTCGAGAACGTTCGCGGCATGAGCACGCTCCTCATCAACAAGGACGAGATCGTCAACTGCATCCAGCAAAGCACGCTGGAGAACCTCCACTTCATCACCGCAGGCCCCATTCCACCCAATCCTTCCGAGCTCGTGATCAGCGAGCGCATGAACACGATCATCGAGGAACTCAAACTCTCGTACGACATCATCCTCATCGACAATCCACCGGTGGGCCTGGTGACCGATGGGATCACGATCGTACAACGCGCTGACTACCCCATCTACATCTTCCGCGCCGACTACAGCAAGAAGCAGTTCATCCACAACGTGGACCGTCTGATCAACGAGAACAAGATCAGCCGGATGACCACCATCCTGAACGGCGTGGATATCGACCGCAACAAGTACGGGTACAATTATGGCTATGGGTACGGGTATGGTTATGGTTACGGTCAGGGTTACGGCTATGGGTACGGCTATTACGAAGACAAGGGCGAAAAGAAAGGGGCTAGCAGGACCGGTTCCAAAAGCAGAGCCCGCTCCCCAAAGACCGGCCTTTGGGCGAAACTGATGGGCCGACGATGATCACCGTGGAACGGACCGGGTTGGAAGGCCTGCTGGTATTGAAGAGCCGGATCTTCGTGGATAGTCGCGGCCATTTCATGGAATCCTTCAACGATAGCGCTTTCCATCAGGCCACTGGGCTCAACGTGCGCTTTGTTCAGGACAACGAATCCTTCTCGCACAAAGGCGTGGTGCGCGGCCTTCACTACCAGGTACCGCCGCACGGCCAGGCCAAGTTGGTGCGTGTGGTGCGCGGTCGCGCACTGGATATCTGCGTGGATATCCGTCCCGACAGCCCCACGTATGGGCAGCACTACCGCCTCCTTCTAACCGAAGGCGATGGGACCATGCTCTACATTCCTGCTGGCTTCGCCCACGGGTTCAGCGCCTTGGAACAGGGCACCCTGTTCCATTACAAGTGTTCCGCCTACTACCAGTCGGCCGCCGAGCGCACGCTGCTCTGGAACGATGCCGATCTCGCCATTGATTGGGAGATCAATGATCCACTGGTCAGCGACAAGGACCGGGCGGGAACCCCTCTCCTGGCCACGTCTTGGACCGAACGTTGAGCGCCATGTACACCAGTACCCAGCTCTTCCTCATCTACTCGGGCCTGTTCTTCGCATCAGTGCTGTTCTCGCTGCTCATCAACTCTTTGTTCATGCGCTTCTCCCGCACCCTGGGTTCCCGCGAGCTCAATGCGGACCTTGTACGTTGGAGCGCGACGCATAAACCCGCCTTCGGCGGCATCGCATTCTTCATCGTTTTCCTCGGCGCGTTCGCGATCAACGGAGCCCTTTTCCCGAAGCTCAGCGCGCCCTGGCAACCCCAGTTGCTCGGTCTCATCGCGGCCACCTCGCTGGGCTTCCTCCTCGGCCTTGCGGATGATTCGTACAACACGCGCCCGGTCCTAAAATTCCTCGCCCAGGTGACCTGTGGTGTTCTGCTGATCATCTCGGGCAATGGCATCACGCTCTTCGAGCACAGTTGGGCCAACCACCTGCTCACTATCGTCTGGGTCGTGGGTATCATGAACTCCGTGAACATGCTGGACAACATGGATGGGATCACCGCCTTGGTCTCCATCTTCATCCTGCTCAACGGGTTGCTCTACCATTTGCTTACGGGCTCCGCAGAGAACGTACACGTGGTATTGTTGGTGGGCACCATCGCGGCATTGGGCGGCTTTCTCTTCTACAATTGGAACCCGAGCCGCATGTACATGGGCGATACCGGGAGCCAATTTCTGGGCGCTTACCTCGCCTTCGTCGGCATACAGTGTTTCTGGAACGGGACCTCTCCCGCCGCAGCACAGGAACCCTGGAGGCAAGCGTGCCTCACCCTCGTGGTCTTCCTGCTCCCCATTGTGGATACCACCACCGTCACCATCAACCGGATCGCCAAAGGCCGCTCTCCCTTCGTGGGCGGACGCGACCACACCACCCACCATTTGAGCTACTTAGGCTTGAGCGATGCGCAAGTGGCCTTGGTTTTCGCCGGCCTCGGCTCCGTTTCAGTGTTCCTTACCTTTGTGGCTCTGCGGTTCATGCCCGTTTGGCACAACCTTTATAGTACGCTTTACGTTCTCTACGCCGTTATCATCTTCCTGCTCCTTTACATCCCGACCAAGCGCCCGCGCCCCAGCCCAGATGCCGAACCCACCCGTTGACCGATCGACCTGGCAGCCAGTGCTCCGCGTGCTCGGTGCCGGGCTGATGTTGTTCACGCTCGCCCTGGTCGCCAACTTGTTCACCTACTCGGTGACCGTGGACAATACCGACTTGGACCATCAACGGAATTTCAACGACGGTTACAAGATCTTCTCCCTTACGCTGCCAAACAGCATCGAGCTGTGCGGCGAGCCTGTTCCCATGGGGAAGTTGGACGTTCGCGAGCGTCTCGACCGCGAACTTTTGGTGAACACCTATTGGCAGAGCAACTCCATTCTCGCGCACAAGCGCGCTGCGCGCTGGTTCCCGATCATCGAGGAGATCCTCCGCCGGGAGGGCGTCCCTGAGGACTTGAAGTACATCGCCTTGATCGAGAGCAATCTTTCCAATGTGGTAAGCCCCATGGGCGCCACGGGGTACTGGCAGTTCATGAAGGAAACCGCCCAAGCGCACGGTCTGCGTGTGGACAGTGAGGTGGACGAACGATACAATGTGATCAAGAGCACTGAGGCCGCGGCGCGCTATCTCAGATCCTCCTACGACCGGTACGGCTCTTGGGCCATGGCCATGGCCTCCTATAACTTGGGACAAGGCGGACTCGACAAGCAAGTGGCTCGCCAGGGCGTTACGAACTACTACGATCTGCTGCTTCCGGATGAGACCTCCCGCTACGTGTTCCGCGCACTCGCCATGAAAGAGGTGATGGGCGACCCGGGGCGTTACGGGTTCCACCTGCGGAAGAAGGACCTTTACGCACCGTACAGTGTACGGACCGTGGAGTTGGATGCCGCCGTGCCCGACCTCGCGGCATGGGCCGTCGCCCACGGAACCACGTACAAAGTGCTCAAGCTGCTCAATCCGTGGTTGCGCGACAACCGCCTGAGCGACCCGAAGGGAGCGCGCTACCAGGTGCTTCTGCCTGAAGCCGATTTCGATGTCGCCGTCGGTGCCGAAGAATGATACGGCCATGATGCCGACGGCCTCGTCCGACGCCAGCGGCCCTGCTGAGGCTCTGGACGGAGCGTGCATCGAGGTGCTCGGTGCTCGGGTGCATAACCTGAAGAACATCGATGTCATCATACCCCGCGATAAGCTGGTGGTGATCACCGGACTGAGCGGCAGCGGCAAGAGCAGCCTGGCGTTCGATACGCTGCATGCCGAGGGCCAGCGCAGGTACATCGAGACCTTCAATGCTTATGCGCGCCAGTTCCTAGGCGGGATCGAGCGGCCCGACGTGGATATGATCAGCGGCCTCAGTCCGGTGATCGCGATCGAACAGAAGACCATCAGCCGCAATCCGCGGAGCACCGTGGGGACCATTACGGAGATCTATGATCTTCTCCGTCTGCTCTATGCCCGCGCTGCGGATGCCTATTCCTACGTCACCGGCGAACGCATGGTGCGGTACAGCGATCACCAGATCGTGGAGCGCTTGCTCGGTGAGCATAATGATCAGGAGATGCTCATCCTCGCACCCATCATCCGCGGACGTAAAGGCCACTACAAGGAACTCTTCGAGCAATTGCTCCGCCAGGGCTTCCTGCGCGCCCGTGTGGATGGCAATGTGATCGACCTTACCGCCCGACCCCGATTGGACCGCTACAAGGTGCATGATATCGAGGTGGTGATCGATCGGCTCAAGGTGACCCCCGAACCGCAAGCGACTGACGAGCGCGTGCGAACTGGCTTTGAAGTATGGCAAGGGTAACTTGATGGCATTGCCCGTGAACGGTCACGAGCCCCGCTACTTGAGCCGTCACCTGATGTGTCCTACCAGTGGCGTCGCCTATGAGGAACCCGAACCGAATCTCTTCAGCTTCAACAGCCCGTACGGTGCTTGCCCGCGCTGTAGCGGTCTGGGCCAGGTGACCGAGGTCGCTCTCGATAAGATCGTGCCCGACCGCAGCAAGAGCATCCGCAAGAACGCGATCCTTCCCCTGGGCACCTACAAAGGATCCTGGGTGTTCCGGCAGATCGAGGCGGTCCTCAGCGGTTTCGGTCATGATCTGGATACGCCCGTGGAAGAAATGGGCGAAGAGGTGCTGGCCGCTGTGTTGAACGGCATGGACGAACCCCTGCGGGTGAGCAGCCAGGCCGGTCTCAGCGACCGCACGGTACAGTTCGAGGGCATCATCCCTTTCATTCTGCAGCAAGCGGAAGAAGGCGGCAAACAGGTGCAGAAGTGGGCCGAACGCTTCACGCACATGGTGCAGTGCCCCGAGTGCAAGGGAACACGGCTCAAGAAGGTCGCGCTCTTCTTCCGCATCGATGGCCGGAACATCACTGAACTGGCCACCATGGCGCTGGACGATCTGCACGCGCACATGAGCGGGTTGAGCGGCCGCCTCGAGGGGCGCCAGGCCTTGATCGCGACCGAAGTGGTGAAGGAGATCACCGCGCGCACACGCTTCATGCTGGACGTGGGGTTGGAATACCTGACCCTGGACCGCAGTGCGCGCACCCTGAGCGGCGGCGAGGCCCAGCGCATCCGGTTAGCCACCCAGATCGGGAGCCAGCTTACAGGGGTTCTCTATATCCTGGACGAACCGAGCATCGGGTTGCATCAACGCGATGACCATCGCTTGATCAACAGCCTGCGTCGCCTACGCGATGGTGGAAACAGCGTCATCGTGGTGGAGCACGATAAGGAGATGATGCTCCATGCTGACCATATCCTGGACATGGGCCCTGGCGCCGGTGAACATGGCGGGCGCTTGGTCGCGGAAGGAACGCCAGACCAATTGCGACGGAGCGGTTCATTGACCGGCAAATACCTCCGTGGGGAGCTCTCCATCCCAGTGCCTCCGGTGCGGCGTATCGGCAATGGCAACCGGCTGGTGCTGAAAGGCGCACGAGGGAACAACCTGCACGAAGTGGACGTCGTCTTCCCACTCGGCGCTTTCATCTGCGTAACAGGAGTTAGCGGAAGCGGAAAGAGCACCCTGATCGGGGACACCTTGTACCCTATTCTCGCACGCCATTTCCACCGCGCTGACGTTCATCCGCTACCATACACGAAAGTGGAAGGGTTGTCGCACGTGGATAAGGTGATCGAAGTGGACCAGAGCCCCATAGGGCGCACTCCGCGCAGCAACCCGGCCACCTACACGGGCATCTTCGACATCATCCGGCAACTCTTCACCCAACTGCCCAGCGCCAAGATCCGAGGGTACAAGGCCGGACGGTTCTCGTTCAACACCCCGGGTGGGCGATGCGAGAGCTGCAAGGGTGCCGGTGTGCGAACGATCGCGATGAACTTCCTTCCGGATGTCGACGTGCCGTGCGAGACCTGCCGGGGCAAGCGGTACGATCGGGAGACCTTGGAGGTGCGCTTCAAAGGCCGCAGCATCGCTGATGTGCTCGACCTGAGCGTGGAAGAAGCCTTGGAGGTATTCGCAGACCTGCCTCAGATCGCCACCAAATTGCGCACCTTGATGGAGGTCGGTCTTGGATACGTCACGCTCGGCCAAAGCAGCACCACGCTGAGCGGTGGTGAGGCCCAACGCATCAAGCTCTCCGCGGAACTGAGCCGCCGGGGTACGGGCAGCACGTTCTACATCCTGGACGAACCCACCACCGGTCTCCATTTCGAGGATGTGCGCCAGTTGATCGGCGTGCTGGACCGATTGGTCGAACAGGGCAACACGGTGTTGGTGATCGAGCACAACATGGACATCATCAAAGTGGCCGACCACGTGATCGATATGGGCCCCGAAGGAGGTTCGGGCGGTGGCCGGATCGTGGCCCGCGGCACTCCGGAGGAGGTGGTGCGCATGGGAAGAGGGCATACCGCACGTTACCTGGAACACGAACTGGCATGATCGAGAAGAAGAAGACCAAGGCGTCCACCGCGCGTGATACGGTCCGCGAGGAAAGCGAACGACGCATCCGTAAAGCGTTCAAACGCAAAGGATGGAGCGAGGTGAAGGCCAACGACAGTTGGGCGATCTTCAAGATCATGAGCGAGTTCGTCGAGGGTTTCGAGGCGATGCAACGGATCAGGCCCTGCGTGAGCATCTTCGGCAGTGCCCGAACACAGCCGGACCAGCCCGAATACGCCATGGCCGAGCAAGTGGCCTACCTGCTCACGGGCCACGGCTACGGCGTGATCACCGGCGGTGGACCCGGGATCATGGAGGCGGCCAACAAGGGTGCGCAACGCGGTGGTGGCACCAGCGTTGGTCTCAATATCGAGCTTCCCTTCGAACAGGCACCGAACCCTTACATCGACAAGGAGAAGAGCCTCCACTTCGATTACTTCTTCGTTCGAAAGGTGATGTTCATCAAATACTCCCAAGGCTTCATAGTGCTGCCGGGTGGCTTCGGCACGCTCGATGAACTCTTCGAGGCCGTAACGCTCATCCAGACCCGGAAGATCGCCCGGTTCCCGATCATTCTGGTAGGCAGCGCTTACTGGAAAGGCATGTTCGAGTGGATCAAACAGACCATGTGCGACAAGCACCGCAATGTGAACGCCACGGACATGGAACTGATCACGCTCGTCGATACCGCACAGCAGGCCGTCGAAGCGATCGACGAGTTCTACAGCCGCTACCTGCTGAAGCCGAACTTCTGAGCATCGCGCCCAAAGCGGTGCGCCTGTTCCTTCTCAACACAGTGGTGTTGGTATCGCACGGCCGGCGCGGGCGAGCGCGCGCCGGGTCCCGGGTAGTTTTGCTCGGGCCCACCGAAGGGCCTCGCGAACCGCTCAAGCACCATGGCCTATCCGCTGCTCGTACTCGTTGATCTGATCGGCGTGTTCCTGATCGAGTTGCTCTTTCTCGGTGACCTGCGTGTTGCACAGGACGTTCCTGCCACAGTGCTTCCGGGTAGCGAGACCAAAGTGACGGTGACCGTGGAAAAAGGCGACCTGAGCGGCTTCGCCAAGCTACAGATCGATCTGCCCGTTGGCTTCACCTGCACCGCCATCGAGACCAAAGGCGCATCCTTCACTTTCAGCGATCAGAAGGCCAAATTCATCTGGATGTCGCTGCCTTCCACACCTTCCTTCAAAGTCTCCTACAACCTTGTCGCCGACGCTGCTGCCAATGGTCAGATGCCTATCAACGGCCGTTTCAGTTATATCCTGGACAATGAACGCCGCACCTATGATCTTGCCACCAGCACGGTCACGGTAATGGGCGATCCCGCAGTAGCGCAACAAGTACCCGCTATGCCGGCCATGGACAACAGCAATGATGTGGTCTCTGCCGCCGGTGCCGCACCCGTCACCTCACCGGCGGCTGTGCCCGTGCCGCTTCCCACGCAAGGTCAAGGCGGAGTGACCGCGGAACGCACGGTCACGTTGGTCTCAGCGAACGAACTGTTGGTGGAAGTACTTGTGAAGAAAGGTGACATCCGGGGCTTTGGCAAGCTGCAGGAGGCCGTCCCGCTCGGGTTCACGGCGATCGAAAAATCAAGTTCACAGGCGATCTTCACCGCGCAGGACAAGATCGTGAAGTTCGTATGGCTCAACCTTCCCCAAGGATCGGAGATGAACGTCTCCTACAAGCTGCGGGCGAACAGCCTGCCTGATGGCGAATACACCGTTTCGGGTGAATTCGGCTACCTGTTGAACGACGAGACGCAGCGCATCGATGTCGGGTCGAGCACGTTCACCATAGGCAACATGGCCTACATGGCCCTGCAACAAATGGAGCAGAACATGCGCCCCACCGATGCTTCGGACGCCGCGCTGAACATGAAGGAGAAGCCCGCCGCGACCAAAGTCGAGGAGGAGGTGGCCGCCACAACACCCAAGAACGATCCGCCCGCAATGGTCAGCAAGGGAGTGCCCGCACCGGAGACTGGGATCGCCTACAAAGTCCAGATCAGCGCGGCGCATCGCGAGGTTGGCAAGCCCTACTTCGTCCAGCGGCACCGGTTCAACGGCGACTTCAACATCGAGCATCACCAAGGTTGGATCAAGTACACCACCGGGCGCTTTTCCCAGTACGGCGAAGCACGCGATCAACGCATCGCCTTCATCGCCGCCGGTCATGATTTTCCTGGACCGTTCGTTACCGCCTACAACAATGGCGAACGCATCACCGTGCAAGAAGCGTTGATGCTCTCTTCCCAGAAATGGGTGCAATAGACGCGGACGATTATCTTTCCGGGCAATGTCCCTCTCCCCTGCTCCGAAGCACGTCCTGAACTCCTCGCTTCGGCCTGCCCTCTTTGCCGCTGCGGTGCTGTTCCTCACCAGCCCAGGACCGCGGGCGCAGGAAGCACCGGATACCGCTCGGTTCGGTGTTCGACCCACCTTTGGCGCAGGGATCGGCATGTTCGCTTTTCTCGGCGACATCGGCCATGGTCACAAGAACTACAGCCCTTTGCTGACACGTGTCGGCTATGAGTTCCGCGCCGGTACGCCCCTCACCCCTTGGCTGGACATTGGCCTCTACGCGCTGCACGGCCGCATGGGCGCCAACGAGCGCGACCTGGATCGGAATCTGAACTTCGAATCGCGTGTCACTATAGGCGGCGTAGAACTCGTCTACAATTTCCACCAATTGCTGAACCCGCAACGCGTGGTGGAACCCTACCTCTCCGTGGGTTTCGAAAGCGTGGAATTCCTGAGCAAGACCGATCTCTACGATAGTGAAGGTCGCAGCTATAACTATTGGAGCGATGGTACCATCCGTGACATCGCGGAACATGCACCGAACGCCGGCCAGGCGGTCCAACTGCAAAGGGACTATAGCTACGAGAGCGACATCCGCGAACTCAACCTTGATGGCTTCGGTAAATACCCAGAGCGCACTTGGGCCGTACCCATAGGCCTCGGAGCCCGCATGCACTTGGGGGCGCATCTCGACCTTCGCTTGGGCGCCACTTTGCATCTTACCGGCACCGACCTGATCGATGGCGTCACCCAGGACAGCCAGGAGGGCCGACAGGGCAATGCGGCGGCCGATCGCTTCCTCTTCTCTTCCTTTTCCATCAACTACGGCATCAGTACCCGCAAGAAACCGAAGAAAGGGATCAAGGAACCCACCATCTCCACCGAAGAGATGGATGTCCTCACGCTGCAGGACGACGAAGACCAGGACGGTGTGGCCGATTGGAACGACATGTGCCCGGGAACACCGAACGGAACACCTGTAGACGCGACCGGATGTCCCCTGGACGGCGATGGCGACGGTGTTCCGGACCATCTGGACCTTGAACTTGCCACCGCGCCCGGCGCTCAAGTCGATGCCAACGGGGTCACTATCTCCGACGAGGATTTGTTGCAAGCCTTCCTGAACTACAAGGACTCGGGCAATGTGAACACCGTGACCTCGCGGGTGGAATCGATCGGCCCACGATCCGGCTCGGCGAACGCCGCACGGCGCCGCGCGTATGTGGTGAAGGTGGGAACACATGTGGAGGGGATCTCCGAAGAGCTTATCCAGAAGATCCTTAGCATACCCGATGTTCGCACCATCGAGAAGGGCGATACCACCTTCTATGTGGTCGGTGATTATGCAGCGCTGCCGGAAGCGGTGCGCAGACAACTCGCATTGGGGGCAAAGGGGATCGAAGGGCGCGTAATGGCCGAGGAGAACGGCGAGTTGATCGCGATCGACGACGCCGTCAACGGGGTTCGCAACGGCCTGGATAGCGCTCTGCCGACCACGACGCCGGATGGTGCAGTGGTCCGTGTACAGCTCGGTGCCTTCCGCAACAAACTGTCGAAGGACATCTTCGCGGGGGTGAGGGATCTGGTAGTGATCCAAGGCGACGATGGTCTCACACGCTACTATACAGGGAGCTTCACCGATGTGAACGCCGCAGCGAAGCACAAGGTCGATATGTTGCTGAAAGGCTTCAAGGGCGCGTTCCTCGTCGCGTTCAAGGGTGGTAAGCGCGTGTCATTGCGGGAAGCGGGTGCGCGACTCACCGGTCCCGAAGACTTGAGGAGCATACCTGTAGGCGGGATCGACAAGAAGCAGATCCGCTACCGCGTGCAGGTAGGCACCTTCGCGGGCAACGTACCGATGGACGTGATGGACAAGTTCATTGAGATCGGTGATGTGACGCCCATCACCAGTGTGGACGCCGTGCGATACTACCATGGCTCCTTCGCCACCCGTGCTGAGGCCGACCAGGCCAAGGAAGACCTCAAGACCAAGGGGCTGGTGGACGTGTTCACCGTGGGCGCGCTCAGTGGCAGGATCATCGCTGCGGACGAAGCGGATAAGATCCTGGCCGAACCATAGCGGCAGGTCCCTTTCGGCGACTACCGCAATTCCCCGGCCGAGGCTAGCGTTGCAGATCGCGTCGGCTAACTTCCGGGCCGAACCCGATCCCCTCCATGTCCTTACGCAACGTTTTGGTGGCATCCGCCCTCGGGGTGATGTCCTTTTCGCAGGATCATGCTCGCATCGAACCGCACAACGCCCCGATCCGGCCTTCGCTCCCTATGTCCTAGCGTTCACCGCAGGATATATTCCCGCCCGTTCGCCTGTTCTGGTACGTCTGGCCGAGGGCATCACCCTGAAGGATACCGCAGAAGGTGAATTGAACGGGCTGTTCCAGTTGGATCCGTCCGTGGAAGGCTCGGTTCGCTGGCACGATGCGCGCACGCTGGCGTTCGTTCCGACCAAGCGACTAAAGGCAGGCACTACTTATAACGTTCGCTTCCGCTTGGGGCAGGTGATGAACGTGCCGGATGATCTAGGCACCTTCCGCTTCGGATTCCGCACGTTCCAGCAGCACATTACCGCTGAAGTGGTCGACCTGCGACCCGTGGACGCCGCTGACCCGGCCTGGCAACAGATCGAATGGGTAGTGACCACTGCGGACGACATCACCGGTCTCGATCCCGAAGGGTGCTTCACCGCGGAACAGAACGGGCAAAAGCTCACGCTCCGATGGGCGCTCGGGGCCGATGGTCACCACCACCGGGCCTGGGTCGATAGCGTTCCGCGCGGGCGCGAAGATCGGGAAGTGGTGCTGCGCTGGAACGGACGACCGATCGAGAGCGAGGAGGACGGAGAGGTTCGGCTGTCGCTTCCCGCGTTGGACCGTTCTTCCCTTGTGCTCACCCGCACCGAGGACGAAGGGGAACAGGCGCTCCGACTTCTCCTCTCCGACCCCATCGACCCGGAACAGGAACTCGAAGGGCTTGTCGGCATCGCAGGCGCCGACCAAGTGCGCGTTTCGCTGGACGGCAACGCGTTGATGCTGCACCCGGCCGAGCGCCTTCATGGTGCGCAACAAGCCTTCGTAGCCGGTGGCCTGCGGTTCATGAACGGCCGCACGCTCGGCGCTGACCTGACCACCACGGTCACCTTCGAGGAACTTCGACCCGATCTCCGTTTCGTGGGCCACGGTACGATACTGCCCAGCACCAAGGGCCGTTTGGTACCCTTCGAAGCAGTGAGCCTCTCGGCCGTGCGCGTGCGTGTGGTGCGGATCTATGAGAGCAATGTGCCACAGTTCCTGCAAACGAACCGATTGGAGGGTGATCAGGAATTGGCACGTGTTGGGCGACTGGTCGCTGACAAGATCCTCCCTCTCCGCACCGCCGATGCGCCCGATCCCGGCCGATGGAACCGCTATCACATCGATCTGGACGAGTTGATCAACTCAGAACCCGGTGCGATATACCGTGTCGAACTGGGTTTTGAGCAGGAGCACTCCGCCTACCCCTGTGGCGAGGTCCCCGCGCTCGATCCTGAAGAGTGGATGAGCGGGCGCAACGCCGATGAGCCGTTGGACGCTTCGGTCTTCGATCACCCCGATGCCTACTACTACCACGAAGAGGGTTGGTACTATGACGACTACGATCATGCGCACCGGGACGATCCTTGTTCGCCGAGCTACTATGGCGCACGCCGCACGATAAGCCGCAATATCCTGGCCTCGGACCTGGGGCTGGTGGCCAAACGTGGCGACCAGGGCGCCCTGCATGTGGTCGTGAGCGACCTGCGAAGCACCGCTGCGCTGCGCGGTGTAACAGTGGACGTGCTCGACGCTCAACTGCGGTCCCTTGGCGCACTGACCACCGACGGGAATGGCATGGCCGTGCTGCCCGATGCGGCCCATAAGCCGTTCCTCCTCGTTGCCCAGCAAGGCGAGCAACGCGGCTATCTCCGCCTGGACGACGGATCCGCATTGGACATCAGCCGCTTCGAAGTGAGCGGGAACACACTGGAGCAAGGGTTGAAGGGCTTTTTATTCGGGGAGCGGGGCGTGTGGCGTCCGGGCGATACGCTCCATCTCACCTTCATCCTACAGGACCCGGACCACACCCTGCCTGCGGAGCATCCCATCGTGCTCGAGCTCTCCGATCCGCGTGGAAGCACGGTGTTACGTCAGGTGCGCAGCAGCGGGACCGGCGACCTGTACGGCTTCACTTGCGTCACCTCGCCCGATGCGCCAACAGGCATTTGGACAGCACATATCAACGTGGGGGGGCCACCTTCCACAAAAGCCTGCGGATCGAGACCGTGAAACCCAACCGTATGCGCGTCGCCCTTCAATTGGGCGATGGTCCCCTGGTCCCTTCCGATCTGCCGCGCAACACGCATTTGGAAGCGGTCTGGCTGCACGGCGCGCCGGCGGCATCAGCACCCGTAGTGGTGAGCCTGGCCATGAGCCCCGATCGGTTCCGGCCCAAAGGCTATGAGGACTTCCTTTTTGATGACCTTGGCCATGAACTGCGCACTGAGGAAACGGTCGTGTTCGAAGGGCGGACCAACGCTCAGGGCCAATTGGATCTTCCACTGGATGTGAGAGCCGGTGCGGGTGCCCCCTCTGCCACAAGGCTTACCGTGCTCACTCGGGTGAGCGATCCGGGCGGTGATGCGAGCACGGATCGGCAGGAGATCCTTTTCCATCCCTATGCTGCCTATGTGGGGATCAAGCCGGCACCGGCCGATGGGGCCTGGGACACCTATCGCACCGATACGACGTATCGCTTCGCGCTCGTGAGCGTGGACGCGAACGGAAGGCCGTTACCACGCCGTGCTTTACGCGTGCGGCTGATGAAGATGGACCAGGACCGTTGGTGGGATGGTGAGATGGACGGACCTACCAGCGCCATGAGCGCGTCGAGCCTCCGCCACATAAGTACCGAAGAGATCACGACCGATGCTCAGGGTCGAGCCACATTCGATGTACGCGTGGATCGTCCATTATGGGGACGGTTCCTTGTGCGATCGGAGGAACTCAGCAGCGGCCATGTGGCCGTGGCTTCCGTCCACTTCGATTGGCCCGGCAGCGAAGGCCGTTCGCGTCGCGAAGGCGATGATGCGGCGACACGTCTTGTCTTCCACACCGATCGAGAACGATACGCACCCGGGGATGAAGCGGAACTGCTGATCCCTTCACCTTCCAAAGGCACCGCGTTCATCAGCATCGAGAACGGTCATCGTGTGCTCCGTATCGAACGCGTACCGCTCGACGGAGGTGAATTGCGCCATCACCTCACCATCACCCCGGACATGTGTCCTACGGTATACGCCCACGTGAGCATCCTCCAGCCCCATGGAGATGTGGCGAACGACCTGCCGATCCGATTGTACGGCGTGATCCCCATCCATGTGGAGGACCCTGGATCGCATTTGGAACCCATCATCAGCGCACCCGCGGAGATCCGCCCCGACAAGCCGTTCACCATTTCGATCAGGGAGAAGACAGGCCGCGCCATGAACTACACGGTATTCTTGGTCGACGAAGGCCTCCTCGACCTCACGCGCTTCGCAACGCCGGATCCCTGGGCGCATTTCCATGCGCGCGAAGCGCTGGGTGTGCATACCTGGGACCTCTATGATGAGGTGATAGGGGCCTTCGGTGTGCAGGCCGAGCGCATCCTGGCCCTGGGAGGAAGTGATGAAGGAGGCCCCGTTGACCCTTCGCGCATCGGCCGCTTCAAACCGATCGTTCGGTTCCAGGGTCCCGCGCGGTTGGAAAAGGGTGGCAAAGGCGAGCATCGCTTCACCATCAGCAATTATGTGGGTAGTGTGCGGGTGATGGTCGTGGCGAGCAATGGCGAGCGCGCATACGGGAACGCTGAGCAGGCTGTGCCAGTTCGCCAACCCTTGATGGTACTGGCGACCTTGCCTCGTGTACTTGGCCCGGGGGAAGAGGTGAGCCTGCCCGTCACCGTTTTCGCCATGGGTAAGGACCTGCGGAACGTAAAGGTGAAGCTGAGCACCTCGGGCACCTTGCTCTCCATAGCGGGTGAACAACGCGTTCTCTCGTTCAACGCACCTGGTGAACAGGTCACTTTCTTCCGACTCCGTGCGAAGGAGATGCTCGGTGCCGCGAAAGTGACCGTCACCGTCTCCGCGGGTGCCGAGAGCGCATCCACTGCCATCGACATCGGTGTACGTCCACCTGTTCAAGCACTCACCGTCGCAGAGGACCATGTACTGCCCGCCGGGGGCGAAAGGAACCTTACACCAACTCCGATCGGGGTGGTGGGCACCAATTCCGCGGCTCTGGAAGTGACCGCGATCCCTCCGCTGGGATTGGAGAGCCGTTCGCACGAATTGCTCGGTTACCCGCACGGCTGCCTGGAACAGACCGTTTCCAAAGCGTTCCCCCAGTTGTTCCTGTCCGCGCTCACTGACCTGAGCAAAGCCGGCGAAGCCGATGCACAGGCGAACGTGCAGGCAGCGATCACCAAATTGGGCACCTTCCAACGGCCGGACGGATCTTTCGCGTATTGGCCGGGTGGGACTATTCCAACGAGTGGAGCAATGTTTACGCCGGTCACTTCCTACTGGAAGCGGAAGGGAGCGGGTTCGCTGTGCCACACCCCATGATCGAACGATGGAAGGACGGACAGCGACGTATGGCGCGCACCTGGAACCCGATCCCGGGTCAAGAGCGTACGCACTTCATCCAGGCCTATCGCCTCTGGGTCCTCGCGATCGCCAATGCGGGCGAAAGCGGGGCCATGAACCGCCTTCGAACGACCGTTGGGATCGACGACATCACGCGTTGGGCGCTGGCCTGTGCGTATACTGATCTGGGGCGGATCGATGTGGCCAACGACCTTGTAAAAGACCGCAGCGTTCAGGTAGCATCGTACGCCGAACTGGCCGGGACGTTCGGTTCCGGAGCGCGTGACGAAGCGATCATCGCGCTGGCGCTGGTCGCCATGGAGCGCAAGGAAGCCGCTGGGGCCGTGGTACGTCGCCTGGCCCAGCGGCTCGGCGATGGCCAATGGCTCAGCACCCAGAGCACCGCTTTCGCGCTCATGGCCGTGGCCCGGTACGCCTCAAAGAACGCCCTCGGCGACGGCCTGAACTTCCAAGTGACCGTTGGCGGGAAGACCTCGGATGTGCGTACCGGACGATCCATTTGGCGCATGCAACTCCCCATCCCGGATGGGACTGCCACGGTGCGTCTGAACAACCAGGGACAAGCACAGCTCTTCCTGCGCACTATACGCACCGGCACTCTGGTTATCGGGCAGGAGCCGCCCACCCACCAGGGGCTCGACCTCCGCGTGACCTACACCACGCTCGACGGCCGACCGGTGGATGTGACCGCTTTGACCCAGGGCACGGACTTGTTGGCTACGACGGAAGTAACCCATACGGGTTCGCTCGATCGGTACGAGAATCTCGCACTTACGCAGGTGCTACCATCCGGTTGGGAACTGCGGAACGCGCGCATGGAAGGGCTCGAGCAGAGTTATCCGGACGCGCCGTTCGATCATCAGGATATCCGCGATGACCGAGTGCTGACCTATTTCAGCCTGGGTCGTGGACAGAAGGCCACCTTTCATCTAAGGCTCACGGCCGCCTATGCCGGGCGCTACTACCTACCAGGTGCCGTCTGCGAGGCGATGTACGATCGTTCCATCCAGGCCCGCACGCCGGGGAAGAACGTAGCGGTGATCGCGCCGGGCGACGGACCACAGGCCTCCAAGTAGCACCGCACCAACAGCGCTGCTCGGCACGCCACATTCCGTAGTATTGTACGATCAAACACATGCAGATGTTCCTCCGCAGATCCCTCCTAGCGTCCGTGCTGTTCAGCACCGCTTTATTCGCCAGCGCCCAACAACCCGCCACGGCCGCGGCGTTCCTGGTAAGCCAGTCCGATACGAAGACCGTGGTGATCACCGAGGCGTTCCAGATCGACCCCAAGTCCAGCAATGATCAGGTCGTGGCGCAATTCGCCAAGGCTGGCGGCATCGAGATCGGCTCTGCGAAGTGGTCCGTGGTCCGGCATGTGGACCTGAGCACCGCGCAGCGCGAGAAAGCCAAGATGGAAGAGAAGTACAAGGCGAAGGGCCTTATGGTGGATCCAGTGAAATAGTGCGGCTCGCACCCTGCGAGCATAGAGCGCCTACGGGCGCTCTATCAATTCAAAGAGGCTCAGCGGGCGATCATGAACCGGACGGGCTGCACGGGCCGGTCCGTGCGGCTGATCCTTAGTAGGTAAACTCCGTCGGGCAGCGCGCCCAGATCGAATTGCCCACGGCCCCCGCCGGTCCAGTCGGACCGCCATGCGA
The DNA here is from genome assembly GCA_016703105.1 of Flavobacteriales bacterium. Taxonomy (GTDB): domain Bacteria; phylum Bacteroidota; class Bacteroidia; order Flavobacteriales_F; family PHOS-HE28; genus PHOS-HE28. The sequence continues at coordinate 21,464 of JADJCS010000016.1, read as the reverse complement.
CGCGCCCCGTAGCATCGACAACATCCATGGAAGCACCGTTCAGCACGCCCTGGGTATCGGCCACTGTAAGCTGCCCGGCGCAAGGAACAGGGAACAGCTCGAACGCAGGTACGTTGTGTTCATAAACGTTGTTCGCACAAGGGTTCCGGCTGCCATCCAGTACGGTCACTCCCGTGGCAAGGGGATCCAACCACACCTTGAGCTTTTCGTTCGGATCGTTCGGGTTCGATGTCCAATGGTACTGCATCTTGCCATAGTAATCGGGCTCGTTGGGCCCACTGCCGGGTAGATTGCAACCATCTACGACACAACATGACGTACCCCCGGTGAGCGTTCCAATGATCCTGCCATCAGCGTTGAACAAGGGTGAACCCGATGACCCAAGTTCTGTTACCCCGTGTCCGTTCGCGGTCGCGGTCCACTTGACGTACCAGTGGCTGTAGGGGCCTCCAGCCGCCCACTGTGTAGTAAGGAGGTTCATCGCGTAAGTACTGATCTTCTTTTCAGAACCTGTAGGATGATGGATAGATACACCGCTGCTACTACCCGGGCCGGTCGCGTCCCAACCGTTCCAGTATGGTGAGAACGACGGGGGGACCGGATCCAGGCTCTCCAGCAGTAGGAAATCGGACCCGCTCGTCCCCCCCCCGTCGTTGCTGTCGGCTCTACGATGGCATCCCGTGATCACATCTGTCGCGGTACCGCTCCCTGTTCCGCAGCTCTGACGTTGATAGTTGAAATAGAACTTGTAATCCTGTAGGTCAGTAGCGGTGGAACCCAGGCCGCAATGCAGGGCCGTCAAGAAGTAGGGTTTGCAATCGAGGGCTGTGTTGTTGACCAGGGAACCCGTACACCAGAAAAGGACGCCATTGATACGCGTACCCACGCGGACCACACCGTCCCGCTCGTCCGCCCAGTCAGCACCTTCCGTGCAGTTCACGTCCACCTCGCAAGGATCCGACCGCCCTGGATCGGAGCCCCGGAAAGCATACCCCAGTTCCGCGACGCGGAGACGGGACCGACCGTACGCATTGGGCGGCTCATAAAGTTCCAAGATGCAGGCATCACCTATCTGCTGGGCCGTGGTGAACCGGCCGTTCGACCTTACATGTGCAGCGGTGTACGCGCCTAGAAGTTGCTGGCCACGTTCATCGTAGACATGCAACATCGCGCCTTCCGGCAGGTCCATCTCGTCCAAGTAGAGTTCCACTCCGAGGGCGTTCGCCGAACGCACCTTGAGCCGCAGGACCCGACCACCGGTTGGAACATCGCTCCATATTCCGGTCCTTATCGCGTCAACACCCACAGGAAGTACGACACCGTACGCGGGCGGCCGACCCTCATTCGCTGTGATCTTGTCCAGTTCCGCAATGCGTTCATCATCGGGGCCGCGAACCTCCACCGTTGGCACGTGGGACGAGGTGAGCCCGAGTACAAAGGATCGAGGCACTTCGCTTTCCATCGCGCACAGACCGGAGGACAGGTGACAGAGCAGCAAGCCGAGGCTCCATGACACCCAACCCGTGTTGATCCCAGTTCGCATTGTGCCAAGTTATACCGGTAGGATAGCGGATCTGGCAAATGAGAAAGGGCCCGAAGGCCCTTTCTCGGATCGTTGTGCAGGTCACCTCACCAGAGTGACGTGCCCTTCCCTTTTCACTTCACTGCCGTCGTTGCCCTGGCCGATGAACACATAAAAGTAGGTACCCTCGGCTACACTGGTCTCTGGACGCCAAATGGTGCCGTTGTCCGCCGTTACAGGTGCTTCATGCACCTTCTGGCCCCACCGATTGAAGATCGTCATCTCCACTTGCTTGAAGCCGCGCAGATCTCGATAGATGAACGCATCGTTATCGCCGTCACCATTGGGCGAGAATACGTTAGGAATGTCCACGACCGGATCGGGTAAAACCACGATCGTATCCTGGTAGAAGCCTGTACAACCTTGATCCGAAACGCCGTAGAGGGTAACAACGTACGTGCCAGCGGCCTCAAAAGTGTAACCAGGTTCGAATTCGTTGGATGTGCCGGTCGAATCACCGAACGTCCATGTGAACGACGTCACGTTGCCTGAGGAAGTATTGTCAAAGCTGACAACGAATGGGGCCACACCTTCATTCGTTGGCAAGGGTACGAAGCTCACGTCCGCAGGGGGATCCCAGTAGGTGGTGGCCGTGGCCGTGCCGAAGCAGCCCAAATTCGGATCACCAACGGTCACTGTGTAAACCGCTGGTGTCACAATGGGGACCACATTGGTGACCGGACCGTTCGGATCGCTGAGGCCGTCGGTCGGGCTCCAGGAGTATACGAGCAGATCCTCGTTCACACCGGCACAGACGCGGAAACGCATGTTCGGGCGTTGGTTGCTCTCACCTTGGTTGAAGAACGGCGGCGTCACCGTGTCGCAAAGGTTCGCACCATCCGTGAAGTTGTAGATCACGGATGTGTAGCTGGTGGTCGTGTAGAACGTTGGGGAATTCTGTGTGAAGCCGTTCGGATAGTTGCTGAAACAGAACTCCACGACCACGTTCGATACACCGTCCCAATTGAAGCCGGGGTTGAGCACGTAGCTGTTCCAGCCCGCCAGGATGTTCACATCGGTGGGTCCAAAAACTTGCGTCAACCCTGAAACGAACCCGTCATTGATATCCAGCGAATCGAGCGTCGTACAACCCATCTGGATCGACCAACCTGGATAGAGACTTAGCCCGTTGACCACTGCGATGTTCATCGACAATTCATTGATCGTCCCACCCGTAAAGCCAAGCGCCAACAACTCGCTCGCACGGACCAATACTTGGTGTCGCGTGCTGTTGTACCAGTTGCCATAGGGGGCAGGATACGAAGTGGTCGTTCCCTGGTCCACACCGGTGCCCAGTTCGAAATCAGCAACGATGCCCGAGGTGCAACCCGCAAAGTTCGGTCCGCAATAGATGGGTGGGGAGTTATCAATGTCCACGGTGAACGTGGTTCCCTGGCCCTCACAGAAAGAGCTATCCGCAACCGTGAGCGTGAAGTCGGGGACGAAGCCAGGCAATACGACCAGACCCAATGTCGTGTCCTGTTTCACACAGCCATCCGGGCTCGTGATCTCCACCGTGTAGGCATACGACCCCGGCTGGCTATATCCAGCGATCGGGTTGGCGATATCACCAGCGGATAGACCCAAGGTGGGTATCCATTCAAAGGTGTAACCGGGAAGGTTCGGGTTCGGCACCACGTTCAACTGGGCGGTCTCCCCCAAGCAGAGCGTGTCGTCGCTTTGAGTCGCCGCGAAGGTGAAATCAGACACTACAAAAACAGTTACGGTGTCCGCGTTGATGCATGTACCTGCCAGGTCGCTGGTAACGATGTAGGAGGTCGTGGAATTCGGATCCGCGATCACCTCAGAGCAGAACGGCGGATCCAAACAGGTGAAATTCTGACCTGTAATGGGATCACCACCGGGAATAATGGTCCACACGAAATTCAATCCTCCTTGTGCTTCGATCTCCGCGATCTGCGGACCACAAATTGTCTGGTCAGGACCGACCGAGGTGCGTTGAAGCACATTGGTGGCATACACGAACGTCTGGAACGCACTGATCGGGCAGTTGCCGTCCTCCACCGTTATGGTGAACGGAAAGAAGCCCGAGTTACCCGCTTGGGCCGTCCAACAAACCGTTATGGTGAGCGGGTTGGCACCGGTGGCCGAAATGGTTGAGCCGGGGAGATTCTGCTGAATATTGCTGCTGAACGTGAGGGTATCGCCCGCGTCTGGATCGGTGAAGGTCGCCTCGAAGCAGAAATTGTCCGATTCGCAGAGTTCGATACTGAACGGCCCGGTCTGAACGGCGGTTCCGCTGAAATTGTCGATCGCCCCGGCGGTTGGGTCGGGGGCTTGGTTCGTGCAGGCGATCACCACGAACTGCATATCGCGCAACGTCGTGCCGATGACGTTACCATCGTCGTCGTACTGTGTTACCTCCATCACCACCACGTAGTTCCCAATGGCGTTCGGAGTGAATTGCAGCAGCCCGGTGAAGGGGTCGAAGGTCAACCCTGCTTGGATAGGCTCCAAAAACGTGTAGGGGAATACATAGGGGATCGGCACACCGCCGGTGGTCATGGCGCTTATCAATGCATAGCTAAGCGAGTCTCCGTCCGGGTCGTAAACACCATAGGAATAAACGACCGGTTGGTTCAAGCAGACGTACGGGATCGGCGCGTTCGTGAAAACAGGAGAGTTATCGCAGGGATAATCCTCGTTGTTCATGCTCGTCTCCAGATACCCGTCATAGGTTCCCGGCGTCTGGAGATTGCTAATGGCATCGTTCCTACAGCAAAGCGACCAGGATGCGGTCCAGAAATCACAAGGGGGGAGTGTGATCGTTCCGGTAAAGACGTGCTGTTCCAATCCAGGAAGGTTACCCCCGTTGCAGGAACTGAACGGAAGCTGATCCTCACAAAGTTGGCTCACCTCGAACACCGTGTCCACGTCCACTGTCAAGGATTGATTGCCGCACGGGCTCGTGAAGTCCAAGGTGTACGAAGTACCCAAGGTAGTACCAGCACAATCACGATAAAGTATCAGCGAAAACTGGTACTGCCCATTGCCCAAGCATTCGTAGATGATCTCCCCACCGGCGACGTGCGTGGCTTTAGCAACGTTCCAGGAAAGGGTAGAAAGGGCGACTAGTGCAAGGAGTTTACGGTGCATCGTGTGTCGTTAAGGCGGTCGAAGATAAGGTTCCCTCGGAACAAGGTTTGGAACTTGCGTACCGTTGCTCCCTGCTGCCATGACGCCCCCAAGTCCGTCCAGGTTGTCCCGACGTGTTGTGCGCTGGGCCATAGCTTGTTCCGTGCTCCTTCTGGCCGGGCTCTCACTTCTCTGGTCGACCACAGGTCCGGCCTGGTTCGACAAGCCATTTTCGCGCACCGTTCTGGACCGGAACGGAGAACTCCTGGCGGCGGCCGTAGCGGCTGACGGACAATGGCGTTTGCCCCCTGCATCCGATAGCGTTGCAGACCGGTTCGAAACCTGCTTGGAACAGTTCGAGGACCGGCATTTCCGTTCCCAATGTGGGATCCATCTTCCTTCCCTGTTCCGCGCTCTGGGCCAGAATATACGCTCCGGTCATATCGTTCAGGGTGGTAGCACCATCACCATGCAAGTAGCGCGAATGAGCCGCGGAGGACCACGCACGCTTTGCAACAAACTCGCAGAGATCTGGCTTGCCCTCGGAATGGAATTCCACCTTAGTAAGGACGAGATCATGGCGTTGTTCGCAGCGAACGCCCCCTTTGGTGGCAATGTAGTTGGGCTTGAGGCCGCATGCTGGCGCTATCTGGACCACTCAAGCCGTCACTTAAGCTGGGCGGAAGCCGCCACCTTGGCGGTGCTGCCGAACGCACCGGGGCTTGTGCATCCCGGCCGATCCCGGGAGGCGCTACGCACCAAACGCGATCGGTTGCTCGACCGCTTATTGGCGATCGAAGTGCTGGACAGCCTTGAGTGGTCCCTGGCCCGCAACGAGCCCTTGCCTGAGGGTCCGCGAGCGCTCCCCCTGAAATCACCCCACCTGCTTCTCCGTTCGGAAGCCCCCGGATCAGCGTTGCGCACAACCCTCGATGGTGATCTGCAGGACCGGGTCATGGCCGTGGCCGAGCAACATGGGGAACGACTGCTCGAGGATAGGATCCACAATGCGGCTGTGCTCGTGATGCACGTTCCAACCGGGGAGGTCCTCGCCTACGTCGGCAATCTGGCGGCCGCTGGTGACGCGCATGCGGGAAGAATGGATCTGGTCCGGGCGCAGCGGAGCACCGGCAGCCTATTGAAACCGTTCCTGTTCGCAGCCATGCTCGAGCACGGCGAATTGTTACCGGACATGCTCGTGGCAGACCTCCCCACCCAATATGAAGGGTTCAGCCCGCAGAACTATGACCAGAAATACCGAGGAGCGGTTCCGGCGGCCGAAGCGCTATCACGATCGTTCAATGTACCCGCCGTGCGCGCGCTCCGTCGGCACGGGGTGGACCGAACATTGGGTCTCTTGCGCGACTTAGGGCTCTTTGGCCTTGACCGACCTGCGGAGCACTACGGACTTAGTTTGATCTTGGGCGGTGGCGAAAGCAGCTTGTGGGAATTGTGTGGAGCATACGCGACCCTGGGGCGCATTCGATATGCGCATGGACGCACCGCGTGGGAGGGATACCGAGTGGTGCATGCGCCCGTGTTGTTCGCGAACGCACCCCCGGAGCATACCGCAACCTCTGTCCCACTCTCCGCCGGTCCCGTACACCTCACCCTTGACGCGTTGACCCGGTCCCAAAGGCCTGTGGAGGAACAGGGCTGGCAAAGGTTCGCGGGTGCCAGGAACATCGCATGGAAGACCGGGACGAGCTATGGGCACAGGGACGCCTGGGCCATCGGGGTGAGCGCGACCTATTGTGTGGGGGTGTGGTGCGGCAATGCCAGTGGAGAGGGACGGCCAGGTCTTACCGGGGCGCTCGCGGCCGCACCCTTGCTATTCGAAGTTTTCGGGCTACTTCCCGTCGGTGAGAGGCCCGAGGTGCCTTTCGACGATCTTCTCCCCTTATCGATCTGCCGGAAAAGCGGCCATCGCAGCACAGCGATCTGTCCCGGAACGGATACCACCTGGGCCCCTCGCTCGGGCGCACGCACGGAGCCCTGTCCTTACCATCGTTCAATACCTGTTTCAGCGGATCACAAAGCGCGTTTGGCCGTCAACGAGGGCGGGGTGCTTGTGCCCTGGTTCGTTCTCCCCCCGGCGATGGAATCCTACTATGCTCCCCAGGACCCCAGCTATGTGCGCCTTCCACCGTGGCGAAGACCTGAGCTGAACACGGCGGATAACGATGTAATGGAACTGATCTACCCGGGGCCCGAAGCCGCAGTGCTCCTGGCCACAGAACTGGATGGTGTTCGCGGCCGGGTCGTCGCCGAAGCCGCACATCGGGACCGAAACACTTACATCCATTGGCATCTGGACCGAGTATTCGTAGCCACCACCCACGGGGACCACCGTCTGGCCCTTGCCGTAGGTCCGGGAACACACCACTTACATTTGACGGATACCCAAGGCCGGTCCATCGGTCGCTCCTTCCAAGTTTCCGTACCCGCGCGACCATGATCCGGTCCATCGTATTTTCTCTGGTCCTGGCGCACTCCTTCCCATGTAGTGCGCAACCCGACACCCTTTGGGTACCCACGGAAAATGAGGTAAGAGCTTACCAGGTGGTTTATGGCCCCTTGCGCGATACGGTCGCATTCACCCACTTCGGCCGCTACGCGTTCGATACCACCCGCGTCGCGGTACGGCTGGGGTACAAACGTGGAAAGCCCAGCGGAGTGTACCGTGCGTTCTTCCCGGACGGAAGACCGCTCATCTTCGCGGTGTATGGCTGGGGTTCCCTTCACGGGGATTGGACCGAATATGATGAGTTCGGTCACATCACCTTGAAAGGGAAATACCGCATGGGTAAGCGCGAGGGCACATGGGCTTTCCGCAAGGAGGGCATCGTGGGTCACTACAAGGATGGGATGAAACATGGCAAATGGCGCTACTACAAGGACGGAAAAGTGGCTTGGGTGGAGAAGTACCACAAAGACCAGCTCAAGCAAGGCAGCACGTACCGGATCCTTGGCATGAAAATTCCGAGCAAGTGATGTCCCGGGCAACCCGTCGAACCTCCCATCCGTTCCATCCCTGATCCACACGAACTTCAGCAACAGCCGATGAACCGACCCACCGTTCTTTTTCTGATCATCCTGCAAGCGGGACTTTCTTTCGCACAGAGCCAGCCCACCACCAAAGCCAGCAAGGTCGAAGCGCTGCTCTACCATATCGACCGCATGTATGTGGACAGCGTGGATGATGAGGCGCTAGTGGACGAGGCCATCGTGAGCATCCTCGCGGAGCTCGATCCGCATTCGATCTACATCCCGAAAGAGGAGTTGGACGAGGTGAACGAACCGCTCAAGGGGAATTTCGAAGGGATCGGGGTCCAGTTCAATATCGTCGAGGACACCATCTACGTGGTGGACGCGATCGTCGGCGGTCCCAGCGAACGTTTGGGCATCAGGGCAGGTGATCGCATCGTGAAGATCGAGGACGAGACCGTCGCCGGTGTCAAGTTCAAGAACAGCGACGTGATGAAGCGCTTGCGCGGCAAGAAGGGCACCAAGGTGAACGTGACGGTGGTGCGGCGCGGTGAGAAAGAACCCTTGGAATTCGCCATCGTCCGTGACAAGATCCCCATTTACAGCGTGGAGTCCGCCTATATGGCAACGCCTAGCGTGGGCTATGTCAAAGTGAGCCGTTTCAGCGCCACCACCACAAAAGAGGTGCGGGACAAGCTGGACGAACTCCGCGCTAAAGGCATGGTGGACCTGGTGCTGGACCTTCAAGGGAACGGGGGCGGCTACCTGCGTTCCGCCATCGAGATGGCTGATGAGTTCCTGGCCGACCACAAGTTGATCGTGTATACCGAAGGACGCAATGCCCCTCGGGAGAACACCTACGCGACGAGCGAAGGACGGTTCGAGAAAGGCCGTTTGGTGGTGCTGGTGGACGAAGGTTCCGCCAGTGCGAGCGAGATCGTAACGGGGGCTGTGCAGGATTGGGACCGCGGGCTCGTAGTGGGTCGTCGGAGCTTTGGCAAAGGTCTGGTGCAGCGACCAGTGATGTTACCCGACGGATCGGCCGTGCGCTTGACAGTTTCCCGGTACTACACGCCCAGCGGCCGGTGCATCCAGAAGCCCTATGAGGAAGGGGTGGAGGCTTACCGCAAGGAGCGTAGCGAGCGATTGGAACGTGGCGAACTCACCCATGCGGACAGCATCCATCCGCTCGATACCGCCCGGTTCTTCACCATGAACAAACGCGTTGTGTTCGGCGGTGGCGGCATTATGCCGGACATTTTCGTGGCCATCGACACGTCCCTCAGCTCTGAGTATTTCGGAAAGCTGGTGCGCAAGGGGACCCTGAACACGTTCGCGCTTTCGTACGTCGATACGAACCGTGAGGCGCTCCTTCGGCAATTCGCGGCTGTCGAACCTTTCATCCGCTCCTTCACGGTGAGCGATGACCTGATGAACGCATTGGTAGCAGCGGGCGAGAAGGATGAGGTGAAGAAGGATGCCGAAGGTCTCGCCCGTTCGCGCCCGCTCCTCGCGCTTCGCCTGAAAGCGCTCATCGCCCGCGATCTTTGGGATAACTCCGCCTACTGGCAAGCCATCAACGCGGACAATCCCGTGGACAACAGCTACCAGAAAGCGTTGGATGCGCTTAGTGGCGACACCTATGAGCGGATGGGCATCGCCCGCCAGCAGTAGAAGGCTGTTAAGGGATCGTTAACGCCCCCAGGTTGAGCGTGGCCGGTGTATTTTCGCGGCCACAACCAACGACCAACCTACCAAGCGATGAAAGAGACCGTCAAGATCGCGCTGCTGGCCATCATCGCCGGCACCTTGATCTATATGGCCGCCAGCGGCAGATCCACGGGCAGCTCAACCAGTTCGGAAGAGGCCGCCAGCACGATGTCCGCCGCGCAACCGACCAAGCCGCCTGCTACGACCGCAGAGGCCAAGGCCTTCGATCCACTGGCCCAGCAGGCCAAGACGGAAGTGGACAACCGCCCGAAGACCACCGTGAACTTCGCGCAATACGAGCACGACTTCGGCAGCATCAAGCAGGACAGTGAGAACAAATACGTCTTCAAGTTCACCAACACCGGCAAAGAGCCGCTGCTGATCGAGAACGCCCAAGGTTCCTGCGGTTGCACGGTACCGAGCTATCCCAAAGAGCCGATCGCTCCGGGCGGCAGTGGCGAGATCGAAGTGGTTTACAAGCCGGGCAAGCAGGAGAACGCCCAGCAGAAAACGGTCACGGTAACAGCGAACACCGAACCCAAGCAAACCACCTTGCGCATATCCGCCGATGTGAAGAAAGTGGGCTGATCCAGTTCACCTCTCCCCTTGAAGCCCTCCGATCACCGGGGGGCTTCTTCTTTTCCACCTGCCACCCGGTCGATCGCCTTCGCCAAGGCGTGGTCCTTCTCGGTGATCGCTCCACCCGCATCGTGGGTGCTCAGTGCGATGTCGACCGTGTTCCAGGTATTCGTCCAAGTGGGATGGTGCCCGAGTTTTTCGGCTTCCATGGCCACCCGGGTCATGAAGGCGAACGCCTCGCTGAAATCCTTGAATTTGAAGCTGCGTTCCAGTCGGCCATGCCGTTCGGTCCAGGTTCCCATGGATCAACGATGTATTGGAAGATCGATGATGGGCAGGGTGGCTTCAGCCGGTGCGAACCGCATCTCTTCGAGCAAATACCCGGCTCCGCATAGTTTGTCCACCACGAAAAGCACATAACGGATATCAACCGCGATGTTGCGGCACTTCGCAGGATCGAACAGGATATCGCTCATCGTGCTTTCCCAACTTCGATCGAAGTTGAGGCCGATGAGCTCGCCGCGACCATTGATCACCGGGCTCCCGCTGTTGCCACCCGTGGTGTGCAAAGAAGCCGTGAAACATACCGGCATACTACCGGCCTCGGCGTAGCGACCATAGTCCCGTAGCTGGTGCAACTCCACCAGCCTCTCCGGTACGTCGAACTCCGGGTCGCCGGGCTGGTATTTCTCTAAGATACCGTCCAAGGTGCTGAACGCCTGATAGACCACTCCATCGCGTGGTCGCGATCCTTCCACCTTGCCGTACGAGAGACGCAGCGTACTATTCGCGTCCGGCCAGTAGGTGTGCTCCGGAAAAAGCGCCATGGTCCCTTGCACATAGTTCCGCATCCCGGACTCGATCCGCTCACCGAGCGCTGCATGGACGGGCCGAACCCCGTTGAGGAAGGAATCGAAAAAGCTGCGCGACAGCCGGCTCATCGGGTCGGCCGAAAGTTTCTTCGCGGCCCTCGTATCGAAACGCGCGAGCAGCGCCAAGACGTTCTCCTTGGAAGTGAAAAGCGTGCGGTCATAGAGATCGTCCACGAACGCATCAACGTTCCCGCCGGATCGTTGATCGATGGCGGTCAAGGCCGCTGGCGCCAACACCGGGTCGATGCGTTCGCGATAGATCGGCAGGAGCGCTTTGCATACGTCGCGATCCACACGGGCATCAAAGTCCTTGTAGAAACCCTCCGTCGCGGCGCGCAACTTCACCAGTTCGGCTTCCAACTTTCCGCTTTCCCGCCACGCCGTGTGTGACGCTTCCAGTTCCTTGAACCTATCCGCGAAGCGCACCAGTTCAGGCCCATAGTAGGCCCACTCCACGAACAGATCACGCGCGTGGGCATAGGGGGACCACTTGGCGTAGATCGCGCCCAATGTGTCCAGCACGGCCACCAGGTCCGGGCGTCCCTGGTTGATCGCCCGCTGCCTGAACTCGGCCTCCTGCGAACGCTTCAGGTCCACCGCTTCCAATTCGCGCAATCCCCGCAACTCCCCTATCCACTTTTTCCAACCGTTACTTATGCCGCTTTGTTTGTCGGCGTATTGGATCCGTACCCGATCGCTCGCGCGCATGGCGCGGTCGATCACGCCGAGGCTGGCGGTGCGCATGGCGATCCGGGCGGGATCGGTGCGCATCATCAAATGCTCCACAGCGTAACTGGTGAGGTAGCGCTGTGTGTTCCCTGGGAATCCATAGATCATAGCGAAGTCGCCTTCCCTCACTCCTCCCATGGCGATAGGCAGGACGTGCCTTGGTCGGAAGGGCACATTGCCGGGTCCCGCGTCGGCCGGCTTGTTGTCCGGCCCGGCATAGATGCGGAACATGGAGAAGTCGCCCGTATGCCTGGGCCACATCCAGTTATCCGTGTCGCCACCGAATTTCCCGACCGCACCAGGGGGAGCTCCCACAAGGCGCACGTCAGGAAAGGTCTCACTTATGATCAGGATGAACTGCAGTCCATAGTTGAAGGCACGCACCACCGCATTGTAATGGCCCTCGGCGATCGCCTCTTTCGCGAACGATGCGCCCGCCGTAGCGAGCGCCTGCTGCCTTTCGCCCTCCGAAGCGCCGACAGGAACGGTAGCCAGCATCTTTTCGGTCACGTCCTCCATGCGGATGATGAACGTGGCCGAAAGCCCTGGGTTCTTCAACTCGGCGGCACGGTCCATGGCCCAAAATCCGTTCTTCAGATAGTCGTGGTCCAGGGCGCTGTGTTCCTGAATACTTCCGAAGCCACAATGGTGGTTGGTAAGGATCAATCCATCCCCGGAGATCACCTCGGCCGTGCATCCACCACCGAACAATACGATGGCATCCTTCAAACTGCCATTGTTCGCACTATAGATATCCTCCGCGGTAAGTTCCAATCCCTCGGCCTGCATACGGTCCTGGATGCTGCCCAGTACGGTGGGGAGCCACATGCCCTCGTGGGCGGGAACGATCGAAGTGGCGCCTTGGAACGCGGCGATGAAAAAGAAACGAGCGGTGCGACCCATTGCTGTTGCGTGATAGGCCGACCAAGGTAGCGTCTGAAGAGTGTCACCTCTCCCCGATCCGAACGGTTCGAAGCACGGTCCCGCGCTCTCAGGAAGAACCGTTACATTAACGAACCCTTTCGCTCATCTTATCCACTATGGTCATGAGGAACCTGTTGCTCCCGATCGGTTTTTCAATGTTCGGTGTGGCCGCATCCGCGCAGATCACCACGCCCCGACCGCAATGGTGGATCACGGATGGGACCGTGAACGCCATCGAACTCGACCCGATCACCAATACCGTGGCCCTCGGTGGTGCCTTCAGTTATGTGGGGCCGAACAATCCGTTCGGCACGGAGGTGGATCTGGGCACTAGCCAGGTGCGGCCGCAAATGCCTCGGATCAATGGGGTCGTGCAAACAGCGGTGAGCGATGGTGCAGGAGGGTGGTACATCGGCGGCGCTTTCACCGAGGTGGGAGGCCTGCCACGCCTACGTCTGGCGCATATCCTGTCCGACGGCAGTGTGGGCCCATGGGCTCCCACGGCGAATAATACCGTGTTCACCATGCTGATGCATGCTGGGGCCCTCTATATCGGTGGCGGGTTCGGGCTGGTCAACGGGGTACCCAGACCGCGGATCGCCACGCTCGATCCGGCCACAGGGTCCCTTGGCTCTTGGGGAAGCACGCAAACAGTGAGCCCGCCGACCGTGATATTCGCCATGGCCCTTGCAGGCGGCAAGATCTACCTGGGAGGTTCGATCTCCAGCCTCACGATAAGCGCGATACCATACACGCGCAACAACCTGATGGCCCTGGACGCCGCTACGGGGGCCATCGATCCCTGGGCACCGACCGCCTCCCATGCGGTGACCAAGTTGATCGCTTCCGCAAGTGAGGTCTATGTAGCTGGCGACTTCACCTCATTGAACGGCACGGCCCGCAACTACTGCGGTGCGCTCGATGCGACCACGGGCACCTTGCTCCCTTGGGACCCGAGCCCGAACCTCAGCACTACGAAAACAGTGAGCTCATTGGTGCTGCACACAGATCGCATCTTCCTGGCGGGCTCGTTCACGCAGCTGGCCGGGTTACCCGCGAACCGCTTGGCCGCGGTGGACCTTACTACCGGTGCGATCCACCCCACCACTGTGCCCACCCCCGACGCGAGCGTAAGTGCCCTGGCCTTGGATCCGAGCGGGACCACCCTCTTCGCGGCAGGTTCGTTCCTCTCCATGGCAGGACAGGATCGTAGATGCATGGCCGCAATTGACATCGCCACGGGATCGGTCACTTCGTTGGATATCCGCCATTCCCCCGGAACATTGACGTTGACATGCTCAGGGACGGGCTTGTTCAACGGTGGCTCCTTCCTCAGTTCCGGCGGAAGGTCCAGAACCAACATCGCAGTGTTGGATGGCACCACCGGCGTTGCCGTTCCGACACAACCCAACGTAGCCTTCAACGCGGGCGTGCGCGCCATCGCCTGCGCTCAGGGCATGTGGTACGTGGGCGGTGACTTCTCCTCTCCTACCCCCCATCTCCTCGCCATCGATCAGACCAGCGGAGCGCTGGACACGTGGAACCCGGCGGCGAACGGCTCGGTGCGCGCGCTCGCCGTGGATGGAAGCAGCATTTATGCGGCCGGGGACTTCACGAACATAGGAGGGCAGCCGCGCAATGGGCTTGCTGAATTATCGCTGCTTTCGAACATCAATATTGCCACCGCCTGGGATCCCGCCCCGGATGGAACGGTCCGCGCACTTCAGCTCGATGCGAGCCATGTATACGCAGGAGGTGCCTTCAACAACATTGGTGGCGCCGGGCACCGCGGCGTGGCCTCCTTGGACCGCACCACCGCACTGGCCGAGGCCATCGCTTACGATCTGGATATCTCCGGATCGTGCCATGCGCTCGATCTCTTCAACTCGGACCTCTATATCGCCGGTGACTTCACCACGATCAATGGCATTGCTGCCAACCGGATCGGCATGGTGGACGCAACGACGGGAACGCTGTCCGCGAACCTTGGTTCCTCCCTGGTAGATGGCCCCGTGAGGGCCATCACCTGCAAGGCAGCCTTCTCTTCCTGTGCGGGAACTTCTCCATGGTGAACGGCCAACTGCGGAACGGCGTGGCCGCCTTGGATCCTTCGAGCGGGGGCCTGAACTCGTTCGATCCGGCGCTTACCGGTGGAATAGCTGAAACAGTGCATGGTGCCAGCGACCATCTGTTCATTGGCGGCGGGTTCACGGGGTTCAATGGGTTCCTTGGCCGTTCGCACGCGGTGTACGGCGCCTGCACGGGCTCCGAATGGTTCATCGATGCCGATGGTGACGGCTATGGTGCTCCGGCAAGCATGGTCTTCGCGTGCGAGGAACCGCCGGGGATGATCGATCAGGCGGAGGATTGTGACGATTCGGATCCGCTTCTTTTCATAGGCGCCGCCTGCGATGACGGCGATCCCTATTCCGAGTTCGACGCGATCGACATCGCGTGCACCTGCACAGGCAAATTCTACGCGATCGAAGCCCGTGTTTTCTTGAACGGTCCTTACGTATCCAATGTGAGCTTGATGCGCGACGACCTGCGCGCGGCGAGCCTCCTGCCGCTCACAGAACCCTACTCCGCCCTGGGCTACGTGCACCATGCCCAGGGCGGTGGTGAGACCATCGCGCCCGCTGTGCTCACCGTTACCGGGAACAACGCGGTGGTGGATTGGGTCTTTCTGGAAGTGCGCGGCCCGAGCGAGCCGAGCCAGGTGATCGCTACACGTAGCTGCCTCGTGCAGCGCGACGGGGACGTGGTGGACCTGGACGGTGTTTCACCCGTGCGATTGTACGTCCCCTCCGGGCAATACCACCTGGCGATGCGGCACAGGAACCACCTGGGTGTGATGACGGCAGGCACCCATCTGTTCACCATAGGCACAACCATCTCCGTGCGCTTCGACCTACCTGCCACCACCACGTACGGTACCAATGCGCAACGCGATGTTTCCGGTGTACACACCCTTTGGAGCGGTGATGTGACCGGCAACGGCCAGGTGAAATACGCGGGTGGCAACAACGATCGCGATCCGATCCTGCTGGCGATCGGGGGCACGGTGCCCACCGGCACGGTGACCGGCTATCTAAGTGCGGACTGCACCCTGGACGGGGTAGTGAAGTACGCGGGCGGTAACAACGACCGTGATCATATCCTGCAAACGGTGGGTGGCACGGTGCCCACCGCGGTGCGGAACGCGCAGTTGCCTTGATCGATAGGCCTCGGTAACACTCCCTCTCCTATCGAACGCCCGCTGGCAGTGCCGACGGGCGTGCTTCCATTCCATCGGTCTGAACCTCAGGCGCTGGGCCCTCCTGAAGGCGGTAACCCTGGTCTCAACTTCCCGTTGAAGCGGTCAACTCTTAATGGGCCTGGACAGCCCATGAACGTAGATGAACGACCGACGAATTCCGAAGACCCTGCGAGCTACATGGTTCCCCCTCTCCCTCCTGCTTTGCGCAGTAGGAGCGGACCAAGGAACTTTCGCACAATCCTATTCCTGGGGGTGGGCGCAAGGGATCAACGGCACCGGCGATGAGGAAGTCGCCGACCTGGTAATCGACAATGCTACCGGTGCTGTCTATTCCGTGGGGTACACCAAGAGCAACGGTATTATCTCCACCACGTTGGGCTCCATTCTGGGTAACCAGGATGCCTTCTTGGTGAAGTACAGTGCAGCGGGGGACGTGGTGTGGGGCTTCACGCCCAGTGGCCTCGGTGAAAGCCAAGCCACGGGTGTTGCGCTTGATGCAGCCGGAAACATCTACATCACCGGTTGGTTCAAGAATACGATCGACCTGCATGGGCTATCCGCTTTGGGCGCAGGTATCTTGATCAGTTCCGGTGGTGAAGACTGGTTCGTTGCCTCCTATACTCCTGGGGGCCTCCTTCGCTGGTGTACGAAACTCGGCGGAACGAGCGATGAAAGGCCGGTGGGGGTCGCTGTTTCCAGCAGCGGCGTATACGCGTTCGGTACCGTAAAGACCAACATCACCACTGCTTTTGGAAGCATCCCAGCGAGCCTGCCGAACGGCAAACTCAACCTCGTTCTGGCGAAATACAGCCTGCTCGGAGTCGGGCAATCGCTGATCTCCGGTGGCAGCGGGCAGGATGAATTGGCCAACAGTGTTGTTGCGGATGACGATGGCGTTTACGTCGCCTGCCGTACGAAGGACAACGATCTTCGCTGGTATGGGCCTACTGGCCTACTTCTCGGGAACGCTTCAGCCATCGACGAATGGGATCAGCGGGTAACCGCTTTCACAACAGCGGGCGCGCACGCGTGGACCGCTGCGGTGAGCGAATTGAGCGATGCCATTGAGCAGGCACCTTCGAAATTGGCGGTCGGCTGCGGCGCGCTCTACCTCACCGGTTTGACGCATGGACCCGCCACATTCGCCGGCGTGGGATCGGTCAGTTCCACGTCCCATGACTTCTTCTACCTCGGCCGCATCGAAAGATCCACCGGTCAATTCCTGTGGGTGAACAAAGGCACCTCCACAGGTAGCCACCACACCACTGGGGGAACCGACTTGGCCGTGGGCAGAAACGGCTTCGTGCATGTGGTCGGCAAGTTCAAGGATGATCTCACGATGGGCACCCGCTCGATCACGTCAACAAACGGAAAGGTCCAGCCCTTCATGGCCAGCTTCCGCCCAACGGGTTCTGGTGCCAGCTTGGAAGACCTGATCAGTTCCAATGATGCATTAGCCAATGCGATCACCGCCGATGACCAAGGCAACTTCATCCTTGCTGGTTCCTACAAAGCCAACATCGCTTGTGCGGCGCTTTCGCTCACTGGCCCCAACAACCTGAACGGCTATTTGGTGAAAGGGTCGATACCCACCCTGGCCGGCGTGGATATTTCCTTCTGGAACGCACCGGCAACGATGTGCTCCAATGCAGCCCCGCTCGACCTGAGCACCTTGGTCTCGCCCTACCAGACCGGCAATGCCGCCTCGGTAGTAACCTCAAGCAACGTACTCAGCCCACCGAGCATTCTCGGTGGTGTCCTGGGCAACTACGCACAGTTCAACACAACCAACGGCTACGTGACGGTGGATCTCGGGGTCACCGTTCCTGTCGGAGGCATCATCAGCTTGCTCTGGCATTCCAACGGTGGTGCGGCAACGGCAACAACGTTGGTGGGCACAGCAAATCCGCCAACGGTTGCACAGAGTTCGTTCACCACTTCTTCCACTACGGACGTTTACACCTCCATCGTACTCACCAGTGCTGCCCGATACCTCCGCGTTACCCGTCCGGCTGGCAGCGTCACGTTCCACGTGGACGGTATCTACTATGAATACGGGAATGATCTGGATGGCACATGGTCCGGCACAGGTGTTACCGGCAGCACGTTCAACCCGTCAGGTCTTTCCGGCCCGGTATCGATCACCTACACGATCGGGACACCGCCTTGTACCACTTCCACCAGCAATTCCATCACCATTGAGGCTGCGCCGGAAGGTGGTTCGATCACTTCTTCCGTGAGCGGTATGCTCTGTCCCGGTAACAACGCGGGCACGCTCACCCTCAGTGGGTACTTGGGAACGATCGTGGAGTGGCAAGCGTCCGCGGACAACTTCGCCTCGTTCACCGTGCTGGCCAATACACTGGCCACTTACAGTTTCAACAACCTGACCCAGACCACCTCCTACCGGGCAAGGGTCTCCAACAACTGTGGAACGGTGCTGAGCGCGAGCTATACCGTGCAAGTAGGTGACAACACCGCACCGGTGATCACCACCTGCCCGCTACCACGAACGATCTATGTAGGTGCGAACTGCAAGGCGCCGATCCCCGACCTGCTGCCCAGCTCTGCCGGTGCGGACAATTGCTCCGCAACGCTCACCTGGACCCAATTCCCCGTGGCCCTTAGCCTGGTGAACAAGGGCATACACGTGGTGGTGGTCACGGCCACCGACGGGGCGGGGAACGCGACCACCTGCAACGTGACCATAACAGCGCGCGATACCACGCCGCCGGTGATCAGCGGTTGCCCGGGGAACGTGACGCTGAGCGCCGATCCCGGCAAGTGCAGCGCGGTCTACAATTTCATAGCCCCAACGGCCACCGACAATTGCGGGATGGTGTTGAGCGCGATCGCCATGATCGCGATCGCGGATGTGGACGGTTTGGCCATCTCTGTACTGAACGCGCCGAACGAATATCCGGTCGGGGTCACGACCCGGACGTTCACGTTCGCCGATGCTTCGGGGAACTCCAGTTCGTGCTCGTTCGATATCACTTGATCGACGACCAGTGGCCCACGGTCGTGTCCTGTCCGGGGACATCACGGTGCCAGCATCGCCCGGGCTCTGCGGCACAGCTGTCAACTATACGATCCCGGTCTTCGCGGACAACTGTTCGTACCTCGTCGAGCGCACACAAGGTGCGGCCAGCGGCGACTTTTTTCCAGTGGGCACCACGCCTGTGAAGCACCTCGCCACGGATAGCGCCGGAAACAGTGTGAGCTGCACATTCAATGTGATCGTTCAAGACGGTGAAGCTCCAGTTCTGACGGGATGTCCAAGCAATTTCATCGTACAAGCGCCTCTCGCAGGTACGGGTGCCGTCGCCACTTGGACGCCCCCCATCGCCAGCGATAATTGCGGTGCGGCCACGATCACCCAGACCGTTGGACAAGTGCCTGGATCCTTCCTCACGCTCGGCGCGCATGTGATCACTTATACGGCCACGGCCCCCAACGGAGTCACGTCGACCTGCACCTTCACGATAACCGTCATCAGCAATGACGCGCCGACCATAACCTGTCCGGCGAACCAAGTGCTCTACAGCGCACCTTTCGACTGCGCGCAGGTCTTTTCCTATGGGATCCCTCCGGTCGTGGACGACATGGCATTACCAGCGGGCCAGCCGGTGCAGATCGACGGCACCGGCCACACGAGCGGCTCCCCGTTCCCCTTGGGCAGCACTGTGCAGACGTGGCGGGTCACTGACAGCAACAGCAATAGCACGACCTGCTCGTTCACGGTGCAGGTGATCGACACGATCATGCCTTCGTTCCCCAGTTGCCCCACGAACGTGACGATCTCCGCCGAACCGGGAGAATGCGGCGCGCACTACACGTACGCTGTTCCGGCCCCGACGGACAACTGCCCTGGTGTGATCAGCGTGGTCCGACTGCTAGGGCCGGCCTCGGGCAACCTGTTCCCGATCGGTAGTACACTCGTTCGCCACCGGGCCATGGACACCTCAGGGAACACGGTCCGCTGCCAATTCTATGTGACCGTTGTCGACGACATTTTCCCCACGCTGTCCAACTGTCCAGCAGCTATCACCCTGGCGGCCGAACCGAACGAATGTGGGGCCCATGTGACCTTCACACCGCCTACCGCACAGGACAACTGCTTCGCCACTCTCACGCGAACGGCGGGTCCACCGAGCGGCGCGCTCTTCCCCATCGGGGATACGTCGGTGGAATTCACCGCCACCGACCCGCAGGGCAACTCGGTGACCTGTGATTTCAACGTGCATGTGGACGACTTGACCGCGCCGGTCTTCACCTACTGTCCTGATACGCTGACCGTTGCTTCCGACCCGGCCAATGTGGGGCGGTGGTCAACTATGCGTCGCCCTTTGCCGAGGACAACTGTATCGCGACCCTGACCCCACCGACCGGACAGCTCAGCGGCGCTTTCTTCCCGGTCGGATCCACTGCGGTGAGCTATACCGTCACGGATGGCATCTCCAACGCCACATGCACCTTCCAGATCCTGGTGATCGACAATGAGGCGCCTACGATCGTGGGGCTCCCCGCGAACATCAGTGTTTCGACCGACCCGTCGGACAGTACGGCGTTGGTCACCTGGGCGGCACCCACCGCGTCGGACAACTGTGCCGCCACCATCACCGCTGACCATGCGAGCGGCGACGCTTTCGGTATCGGTACCACACCCGTGACCTATACCGCCATGGATGCCATGCACAGCATCTCGGCCACGTTCCTTGTGACCGTGACGGACGACGAAGATCCCGTGATCACCTGTCCCCCCAACGATACCCTGGAGGTGGACGCCACCTGTTCGGTGGCAACGCCATTATACACGGCCGCGGCTACGGACAATCATACCATCGATTCCATCTGGCAAACCGAAGGACCCGTTCCGAACGATCCGCTCACCCTGGTCAGCGGGCCGTACTATACGAAATGGGCGGCTGTGGACTCGTCCGGGAACATCACTACCTGCGTGCAGTGGATCGAATTGATCGACGTGGACGCACCCGTGATCACCTGCCTGTGGCCAGCGCCGATCGAGTTGAACGCGGACCAGAATTGCGCCGCCATTGTTCCGTCCCTCAGTTCGCAACAGACCTACGATGATTGCAGTGGCGTGACGGTGGAACAGGATCCAGAATCTGGAACCGTGATCTATGGGGATACCGTGATCACGACCACGGTAACCGATGCGTTCGGCAACGTGTCCACCACCACGGACCCGGTACATCTGAAGGACATCACACCCCCTCAGCACGATGCCCTGCCCGACACGATGGAGCTCGAGATCGAATACGGGATGCCGCAGTGCCACGCGCATATTCCCGATCTCCTTTCCTTTTTGAACCCGGTGGATGGTTGCAGCGGGATCGATCATGTGGACCAGACGCCCCCGCCGAACACCGACTTCGTGGTGGCACCCCAATGGGTGTTCGTGGAGGTCGCCGACAATGCTGGCAATATCGCCAGGGATTCGGTGTGAGTGATCCCTGTTGATTTGGAAGCGCCATAGCTTGATTGTTCGTTGGCCGGCCCGTCAGGTCCCCTGGCGACGGCAATTGCGATGCGCTCGTTCCGAACGTACTGGGTGCCATCGGAGTGGACGAGTGCTATCTGGAGGATCTCTACCAGACCCCCGCTGCGGGCTCGCCGATCAGCGCGGACGTCACCGTAGTCGTGACCGCGGTCGATTCGGCCGGCCACATTTCGACCTGTAGCGTGGACGTGCTTATCACCG
>JADJCS010000015.1 GCA_016703105.1 Flavobacteriales bacterium | reverse complement strand
CTGGATGCCTCCGTGACCTCCAACGTGAGTTGCGCACGTTCCCGGGCGGGATTCGGAGAGAGGGCATGTTCGCATCGCTATTGTGCGGTTCGGGTATGGCTACCGGGAAGTTGCCAGTTTGAACACCACGCCGCTCGTGTTACGTGCCCACGCGCCCTGTGGTCGTTGTCCGAGGCGATGCCGCTCAGGTTCGTTACGCCTACGGGGAGCAAATGCTCCGTGATGAAAACGCCGTCCGCAGTGAATTCCGCGATGCCATCGTCCGAGCTGCTCACGATGAATAGGTTGCCCGATACGGGCGAGATGTCGAGGTCGCCATAGTTCACATCGAAGTACGGTTGCACAGAGAACGTGTAAAGTGTATCGCCCGTGGTCGCGTCGATCTCAGCGACGCGGTTCTCCTCGAAACCACCGGGCACATTGTCCTGCACGAGGAAGAAGGTACCGCGTTGTGGGTGGTAGGAGCCACCGACCACATGACTGTCACCGAAGCCTGCTACCAACGTATCGATCACTTGGTTCGTCGCTTCGTCGATGGCGTAGATCTCTGCCGCGCCGCTCTCACCGTTCACCAGAAGCAACTGCCCTGCGCCACGAAAGTGCCGTTCATGGGTGAGGTCCGCAGGCGACATATCGATGTCCACGTCGTTCGCCGATCCGCCCACCATCGTTGCCGAGGTAATGAACGTTCCGTCCTCCGCATAGCGGTCTATGGTGCTGGCGCTACAACCGATGACCATGATCTCAGCAGCGGGCGAGTGTACGCGATGCCACAAGTACCACCTGTGTTCGAGGGGTTGAACTGTGTAAGCACGGTGAGTTGCGCACAGAGCGGAAGTGCGGCGATGAATGCGAGCGGAGTTGCGAAGAGGGGCGTAGCGTGGGATCATAGGGGCCGTTGTTGGATGCATCGATGTACCGAAGCCCCGCCGCAGGCGCCCTCCCGAGTATTCGGGAGGGGGCTTACATGAACCCTGGCTCCAGCTGGGCTGCCTCGCTCATCATCGTGCGGTCCCAGGCCGGCTCGAAGGTGATCTCCACCTTGGCGCCGTTCACGCCCTGCACACCGGCCACCTTCTGTTCCACTTCACCGGGCAAGGTTCCCGCCACCGGGCAGCGCCGGACTGGTCAACGTCATCTTGATGTACACACTGGCATCGTCGTGGATCACCACGTCGTAGATCAAGCCCAACTCGTAGATATCCACGGGGATCTCCGGATCATAGATGGCCTTGAGCGCATTGATGATGCTCTCCTCCAATTGTTTCTTCTCCTCGGACGTCATGAATTGGAGGAATAGGCGAGGGCGTAGCGTTTCAGTGGTGTCGATGAAGGTGAGCGGTGTGCTCAGGATCTCATGGGGTGCCCGGTCGTTCAGCACGCGCACGAGCAGCGCGATGAGGCCCTTGGTGATCATCGCATCGCTGTCGGCGGTGAAATGGACGAGTCCGTTCTTCTGTTCAGCGTTGAGCCACACACGTGACTGGCAACCGCGAACGATGCTCTCCTCGGTCTTCTTCTCCGGCGCGATCAACGGCAGGTCCTTGCCCAGCTCGATCAGGTGCTCGTAGCGGTCCTGCCAGTCGCTGAAGAGGGCGAACTCGTCCACCACTTCTTGTTGGGCTTGGGTGATGGTCATGAGCAACGTCATGATGATCTACCGTCGCGCTTGTCGATGGCTTCTCTGAGTTCCTGTGGAACAACCTCAGTGTAGTACTTCTTGATCTGAGCTGGTTGGCTGATTCTGTTCTCCACAATCAGATTGACGAATACGAACAGCTTCTGGGCCGTTTCGGGATTGTCATCTAAGTCAATTTTGCCGGGATGAACGGCGTGGTTACCAACAACCCGAACGCTGTCGAGTGCTTGTTGGAGCATTCCGGGAGTCCTTTCCTTTACCAGATGCGGCAATATCCGCGTTGATGTTCTCGCCCGGATTCTGCAAAGATGCTTGCGACTACCGTTGAATCGACCGGATCAATGCTGCGGGACCTTTAGTCGAGATGGACAATATCCGCGCGCTTGGTTGTAGTCCTTCGCATCGCCTCAGGCATGTCGTCGGATTTGGAAGCGGGGCGCTTCCGGAATTCGGATGGACCATGCGGCCGTCAAGCCAAATCGAATGCTCTCGACAATGCTGACAATGGGCGAAGGTGATTTTAGGAACTTCGACACCCTTGAGTTGTGAGCCGCGGTAGGTGCCAGCAGCATGCCATACTTGATTGGCATAGGCTCCGCAAATGGCGCAGTGGAAGGCCGAGGCTCTGAAGTTTGGTGGCATGTAGGGTGTCATTGTCCTGCTTGTGTTTTAGCGAAGCATCTTCAACCCTTTCTTCACCCCAGCCACCAGCGCATCCACCTCGGCCATTGTATTGAAGCACGCGAAGCTTGCCCGCGTCGTTCCGCTCACGCCGAAACGGTCCATCAGCGGCTGTGTGCAGTGGTGGCCCGTGCGGACGGCGATGCCCTGCTGGTCGAGCAAGGTGCCGAGGTCGTAGTGGTGGACACCTTCGATCACGAAGCTGATCACGCCCACTTTCTCCTTCGCGGTGCCGATGATGCGCAGGCCGTCGATGGCGAGCAGTTCCTTGGTCGCATGTTCGAGAAGCATGTGCTCATGAGCAGCTATGGCGGTCTTGTCGTAGTCCTCCATCCAGCGGAAGGCCTCGCCCAAGCCGATGATGCCCGCGATGTGTGGTGTGCCGGCCTCGAACTTGAAGGGCAGCTTGGCGTAAGTGGTCTTCTCGAAGGTGACCACATCGATCATCTCGCCGCCGCCCTGCCAGGGGGGCATGCGCTCCAGCAGATCCTCGCGTCCGTAGAGCACCCCGGTGCCGGTGGGGCCGTAGGCTTTGTGCCCGCTGAAGGCATAGAGGTCGCAGCCTAGGTCCTGCACGTCGACGTTCAGATGTGCAATGGCTTGCGCACCATCCACCACGGTGATGATGCCCTTCTTCTTCGCCTCGGCGATCAGCTTCTTCACCGGGTTGATCGTGCCCAGCGTATTGCTCACGTGGCTGATGGCGAGGATCCTTGTCTTATCCGTGAAGACGTCATTCCGGGCTTGACCCGGAATCTGGGCCAGATCCCATTCACCGCTGTCCGTGATCGGGATCACCTTCAGCACCGCCCCATGGCGTTCGCAAGCCAGTTGCCAAGGCACGATGTTG
This sequence comes from Flavobacteriales bacterium, assembly GCA_016703105.1. Classification (GTDB taxonomy): domain Bacteria; phylum Bacteroidota; class Bacteroidia; order Flavobacteriales_F; family PHOS-HE28; genus PHOS-HE28. Next base: position 21,592 of record JADJCS010000015.1, on the reverse strand, counting down.
CTGTGGTGCTCCATGCCGCTGATCACCACTTCATCGCCCTTCTTCAGCAGCAGCTGACCAAGGCTGGTCGCGGCTAGGTTGATGCTCGCCGTGGTGCCGCTGGTGAAGATGATATCGTGCGCGTGCTTCGCGTTGATATGCACACGAACCGTTTCACGCGCGGCCTCTTGCGCCTCGGTGGCCTTGGTGCTCAGCGTATGCACGCCGCGATGCACGTTGGCGTTGATCGTGGCGTAGTATGCGCTCTCGGCCTTTATCACGCGGCGCGGCTTCTGGCTGGTGGCGGCGTTGTCGAAGTACACGAGCGGTTTGCCATGCACCAGCTCCTTCAAGATCGGGAACTGCGCACGGATCTCCTCGACGTTGAAGGCAGACTTTACCGCTGAAGTCGAGTTGCTCATGGGTTCATACCGCAAAGGGCGCAAAGAGCGCAAAGGGGAATGCAATGCAAGCTGATAGGACGGTTGCTCATCCCAACAGGCATTGCTTTGCGTCCTTAGCGCTCTTTGCGGTAAACTCCTTCATAGCGCTTCGAGCTTCGCATCGATGAGCGATGCTAGGTGCTTCCTCCAATCCTCGTTCGTGATCCGCTCCAACACGTCCGTCATGAACGCGTGTGAGAGCATGCGCCTCGCCTCAGCCTCGCTCACCCCGCGCGAGCGCAGGTAGAACAGCCCTTTCTCATCCAGGCGACCGATGGTGCAACCGTGGCTGCACTTCACATCGTCGGCGTAGATCTCCAGTTCGGGCTTGGTGTACACCTTGGCATCGTCGCCTTGCAGGATGTTGGCGTTGCTCTGGTAGGCGCGGGTGCGCTGCGCGTCCTGCTTCACGTACACCTTGCCGTTGAACACGCCCGTGCCTTTCTCCGCCACGATGCCCTTGTAAAGCTCGTCGCTGGTGCAGTCCGGCACGTCGTGGCCGATGTAGGTGTGGTTGTCGCAGTGCGTGGTGCCGTTGAGCACGTACACCCCGTTCAGTTCGGCATGTGCTTCGGGACCGGCGAGGGTCACGTTGACCTCGTTGCGCACCAATGAACCGTTCAAAGTCGTGGTGTCGATGCTGAAGCGGCCTTTCGCGCCGATCGAAACTCCATCAAGGCCAACGTGTGCAGGACCGTTGGCCTCGTTCTGCAGCAGGTGCAAGGTGAGGTTCCCGCCTTCGCCGATCACGCTTTCGCGGATGCCGTTGATGAGCGAGGTGGAGGCATTCCCCTGCGCGATGTGCTCAATGATCACCTCCACGTTCGCGCCTTCGTGCAGCATGAAGAGGTCGCGCGGCTGGATCAGCTGACCGCCATCGGTGGTGATATGGAGCACATGGAGCGGCCTGCTGGTCTTCGTGCCTTTGGTGGCGAGGATGATGAGGCCATCCGTAGGAGCGGCGGTGTTCATCGCCGTGAAGAGCCGGTCACCGATCGGCGCGACATGGCCGTAGTGCTCCTTCACCGGACCGTGTGCGAGGTGGTGTTGCAGGCTGTCGATCACTAGGCCCTTCTGGCCCTTGAGGTCATCGCTCAGGTCCGCGCGGAAGTGGCCGTTGACGAAGACGACGCGTATGGTATCGAAGGGCAGGCGTGCTGGAAGTGTGACGGTCGCCTTCCCCTTGGGCGCAGCGCACGGCTGGCTGAACAGCTCGCTACGCGGGTGTATTTCCACGCCTCGGTGTTGCTGGTGGGAACGGGCAGCGCATGCACCTGGGCGAATGCTTCGGCGGCGCCGGGCCAGGTGCGTCCTTCCAACAACGGCAGCACCGTTGCTTTCGGATCGATGATGGTGGTAGTCGTCATTACGTTGGGGCGGGAAATTTCCCGCCCGTACAGATTCATCCCTTCACCCAATCATATCCACGTTCCTCCAGCTCCAGCGCAAGTTCCTTCGGTCCGCTCTTGATGATCCGGCCATCGGCCATCACGTGCACCACGTCGGGCACGATGTAGTCCAGCAGGCGCTGGTAGTGCGTCACCACGATGAAGGCGTTGTCGGTGGAGCGCAGCTTGTTCACCCCGCCGGCCACGATGCGCAGCGCGTCGATGTCCAGGCCGCTGTCGGTCTCGTCGAGGATGCCCAGCTTCGGCTCCAGCATTGCCATCTGGAAGATCTCGTTGCGCTTCTTCTCGCCGCCACTGAAGCCCACGTTGAGGTTGCGGTTCATCAGATCGGCGTCCATCTCCACCAGCTTGGCGCGTTCGCGCACCAGCGTCAGGAAATCCTTGCCGCCGAGTTCTGCGAGACCGTTGGCCTTGCGGGTCTCGTTCAGAGGCGGTGCGCAGGAAGTTCATGTTGCTCACACCGGGATCTCCACCGGGTATTGGAAGGCGAGGAAGATGCCCTTTCCAGGCGCGCTCTTCGGGAGAAAGCTCCAGCAGGTCTTGGCCTTGGTAGGTCACGGTGCCGCTTGTCACCTCGTACTCCTCACGACCAGCCAACACGTTCGCGAGTGTGCTTTTGCCGGATCCGTTGGGACCCATGATGGCGTGGACTTCTCCGGGTTCCACTTTGAGGCTCAGGCCTTTGAGGATCTCCTTGCCTTCTATTCGGGCATGCAGCCCTTCGATCTTCAACATGGTCGCAAACGACTATTTAGAACCGTTCTAAAGTTGAACGGAGGTCAAAGGTAGGGCCGCTTTGGGAGGTGGCAATGGGTGAGCATGGAACAGTTTGAGGGAGGAAGAGTTCGGGCACTATCCCGCTGCTTTCAACGCAGTATTCCGGCTTTTCGGAATGCAGCCGAAGCTCCTTCCGGTGCCCCGAAGGCGGTCGTGAGCCCGACGATGCACCAATCGCTACGTTCCTGTTCGAGCTGGTCAATCACCTTGTACAGGTGTTCTTGGACGGTGGCGGCGGTCCTTTTGCCCTTTTCCTCAACAAGTACTACAAGCAGCTTCTTTGTGCGCTCGTGAAGCATGAGGTCGACAATGACGCCCCGCACCTGCTTCAGTGTCCGAGCCTCAAGCTCAACGACCCATTTGTCGCCAATTGTTCCGTCAAGCACGATATCGTGCTGACCGAATTGCCTTGTGGTGGACCTTCCTTAACGAACTGCGTTGTCGAACCCTGAAGCGTGGTGCGAAGCAGACACCGGAGATACTTCTCGGCAGACGGCTCCTCCAGACAGTTCTCAACCGCGTTCATTCCCTTACGAGGAATTGCTGGACGGATCCCTCGCTGGTGCTTACTTGTAGAGAATACGTCCCGGCGGCCGCCCGGCTCAGATCAAGCACGCGCAAGGTCTTGGAGCTATTGGCCATGAACGTCTGGTTCATCACCTGCCTGCCCCGGCTATCGAACACGACCAAGGACACCATGCCTTGAAGCTCCAATTCGAGATTGAACAGTCCATCGGCGGGATTTGGGAAGACGCGCACTCCTTGGAGCGGCATGTTATCCACGTCGCCGATGCCGATGCCAAGGGAAACACTTGTGCATAGGCCGGTGGAATTCACGCAACCATTCTCATCCACATAGGTGTAGATGATGGTATGAGTTCCGACACCTGCTGCTCCCGGATCGAACGACGCACCAGAAACGCCAGGACCAAGGAAGACGCCGTTGGGAGGGTTTCCGGTCAAGGTCGCAGGACCGTCTGTAGTTTCATAGCTCGTATCCAGACCATCCATGGTTAGCGCTTCCGTCGAAACACAAGGAGGTTGAACTTGACCGTTGAACAAGTTCATCACCTCCTGTTCGGTGAGCCCTCTGTTCCAAAACCCGATATCATCGACCCCACCAGTCACCCACTGGTTATCGGATCCGCCACCGATCTGGAAGTATGGACTGCCTTGGTAGCAATCCGTGAGCGGGCCGCCTACGCCTGAAGCGAGCAGCACACCATCAACATAGAGCCGCGACACATCCACGGAATCAACGATAGCAATGAAGTGCCATGCATTGTTCAGGTTGATGGCCGTGTAGGCTGGAATTCCACCCGTGCAGAATGAGTAGAGATCAATGTTCTGCCCACCGAAGTTATACCCGTAGGCAAACGTGTGATTGCCGTAAACTCCAAACTGAAAGAAAAAATCGTAGGGCTGGCCTCCGGCGTTGCCGGTGTAGTTCACCCAAGCCGTAATCGTGGATGATACCATGCTCGAAATCCCTGCAATATTGCCGTCAACATTCTGGTCGAGCCCGTTGAGTGTAAAAGCGCTGTTCGGCGTTCCGAAACGATCCGGCGACAACACCGCCCCATTGACTGTTCCATTGTTCCCATTCCCGCTCTCGTCATTCGCGTTGCCGTTGAATGGCCACCATCCAAGGAGGCCTGTCGTGGGCACGTAACTTGGCACTTGAGCATTTGCGGCGATGCTGAGAGCGACAAGGGCCAAAGTGTAGAGGAGGCGCATGAGCAATGGTGTTTGGTCCGGCAATGTATTGCGCGCCATTGAAATTACCGCGATCACCATTCGGGACGGGTGCGTGAGGGATTGGACCGGAAAGCCCGGAGGTTGGTAATCCAACCGAGGACTTGGAACGAAGAGCGCGACCCCGATGCTTTGCGAGGGGGCACGCCCAAAAGACCTAACCGACGCTGCCTTCGAGTGATACCGCCAACAACTTCTGCGCTTCCACCGCGAACTCCATCGGCAACTGGTTCAACACCTCCTTGCAGTACCCGTTCACGATCAGGCTCACCGCCTTCTCCGTTTCGATACCGCGCTGGTTGAGGTAGAAGATCTGGTCCTCGCCGATCTTGCTGGTGGTCGCTTCGTGCTCCACCATCGCGCTGGGGTTCTCGCTCTCGATGTAAGGGAAGGTGTGCGCGCCGCAACGGTCGCCGAGCAGCAGTGAATCGCACTGGCTGAAGTTGCGTGCGCCCTTCGCGCCCTTGCCGATCTTCACCAGGCCGCGGTAGCTGTTGTTGGAAAAACCCGCGCTGATGCCCTTGCTCACGATGGTGCTCTTGGTGCCCTTGCCGATGTGGGTCATCTTGGTGCCCGTGTCGGCCTGCTGGCGGTTGTTGGTCACCGCCACGCTGTAGAACTCGCCGGTGCTGTAGTCGCCCTTCAGCACGCAGCTCGGGTACTTCCACGTGATCGCGCTGCCGGTCTCCACCTGCGTCCAGCTGATCTTGCTGCGATCGCCCAGGCACATGCCGCGCTTGGTGACGAAGTTGTAGATGCCGCCCTTGCCGTCCTTGTCGCCGGGATACCAGTTCTGGACGGTGCTGTACTTGATCTCCGCGTCCTTCAGCGCAACGAGTTCCACCACGGCGGCGTGCAACTGGTGCTCATCGCGGATCGGTGCGGTGCAGCCTTCGAGGTAGCTCACGTACGCGCCTTCATCGGCGATCAGCAGCGTGCGCTCGAACTGGCCGGTCATGGCCTCGTTGATGCGGAAGTAGGTGCTCAGCTCCATGGGGCAGCGCACACCCGGCGGGATGTAGCAGAAGCTGCCATCGCTGAACACGGCGCTGTTGAGCGCGGCGAAGTAGTTGTCGGTGCGCGGCACCACACTGCCGAGGTACTTCTTGATCAGGTCCGGGTGGTTGTGCACCGCTTCGCTGAAGCTGCAGAAGATGATGCCCTTCTCCTTGAGCGCCGCTTGAAAGGTGGTCTTCACGCTCACGCTGTCGAACACCACATCCACGGCCACGCCCACCAGCCGCTTCTGCTCTTCCAGTGAGATGCCCAACTTCTCGAAGGTCTTCACCAATTCGGGGTCGGCCTCGTCGAGGCTGTTCAGTTGCGGCTTCTTTTTCGGCGCGCTGTAGTAGTAGCTGTTCTGGTAGTCGATCTTCGGGTAGTGGACGTGCGCCCAATGCGGCTCCTCCATCTTCAGCCAGATGCGGTAGGCTTCCAGCCTCCACTCCAGCATCCACTCGGGCTCGTTCTTCTTCGCGCTGATGAAGCGCACGATGTCCTCGTTCAGCCCCTTCGCGGCCTTCTCGCTCTCGATGTCCGTGACGAAGCCGTAGGCGTACTCTTTCGAGGTGACCTCGCGGAGGATATCGTCGGTGTCCTGTGCCATGGGGAAGTTCTACCGCAAAGGGCGCAAAGAGCACAAAGGGGAATGCCATGCATCGGAGAGCGTGAGCTCCTTTGCGTCCTTCGTGTTCTTTGCGGTATCCATTCTCTTGGTGTTCTTCAGATCGAGAAGCTCTCCCCACACCCGCAGGTCCGGCTGGCGTTCGGGTTGATGAACTGGAAGCCCTTGCCGTTGAGCCCACCGCTGAAGTCCAGGGTGGTGCCCAAGAGGTAGAGCATGCTTTTCTTGTCGATCACCACCTTCACCCCGTTGTCCTCGAAGACCTTGTCGCCGTCCTTCATCTGGTCGTCGAAGATCAGGTCGTACATCAGGCCGGAGCAGCCGCCGCCCTTCACGCCAACGCGTACAAAGTGCTGGGGCCCACGGCCTTCCATGCCAAGCAGTTTGGTGACCTCGCTCTTGGCGTTCTCGCTAACGGTGATCATGGCTACGGAGCTTATTTAGAATGGGTCTAAAGAGAAGCGAAGCAAAGGTAGTACCCGGCAGCCAGCGGAGAAACCATGAGCGTGATCGGTTCTGGAGGTGAGGCGCTGGAGGCTCGGTAGTTTCGCGGCCCGCCTTTTCTATTTCCCCTTTGGCTGGCAAGTATGGCAGACACATCCCGAACAGAACTGAACCACTTGGGCGAATTCGGCCTTATCGAGCGCATCGCTTCGCGCATTCAACTGGGCCAGGCGTCAACAGTCAAAGGCATCGGCGACGATGCGGCTGTGATCGATCCCGAAGGCCTCCATCAGGTGATCACGACGGACATGCTGGTGCAGGGTGTACACTTCGACCTGAGCTACATGCCGTTGAAGCACCTGGGTTACAAGGCCATCGTGGTGAACCTGAGCGATGTGTACGCCATGAACGCCCGACCTCGGCAGGTGGTGGTGGCCCTGGCGATCAGCAACCGCTTCCCCGTGGAGGCGATCGATGAACTGTACGAGGGCATGCTGCTGGCTTGTGGCGCGTATGGGGTCGATCTGGTGGGAGGGGATACCTGCAGCAGCATAAGCGGGCTGGTGATCAGCGTTACGGCTATTGGTGCTGCCCCAAGGGAAGCTCTGGTATATCGAGGTGGGGCTCGGGAGCATGATCTATTAGTGGTCAGTGGAGACTTGGGTGGGGCATATATGGGCCTTCAGGTGCTTGAACGGGAGAAAGCGGTGTTCAATGAGACCGGTGCCCAACCTGATCTGGTCGGACATGATTACATCCTTGAACGGCAGTTGAAACCGGAGGCGCGGAAGGATGTCATCGATCTGCTGAAGAAACTCGATGTGATGCCAACGGCGATGATCGACATCAGCGATGGGCTCGCCAGCGAAGCGATCCATATCGCACGAAGCTCAGCGTTGGGCGTTCGGATCCACGATGAGAAGCTACCCATCGATCCAAGTACCTTCCAGACAGCGCGCGATTTCAACTTGGATCCCAGCACTTGTGCGCTCAACGGGGGAGAGGATTATGAGCTGCTCTTCACCATCTCCCAAGCGGACTACGACAAGATCAAGGGCAACCCAAGCCTGACCGTGATAGGGCATATAACCGACAAAGCCAGCGGATACGCCCTGGTGGACAGGCAGGGCGGACAGCACGAGCTGCGTGCCCAAGGCTGGGATGCTTTCCTGAGGAAGGGGTAGCTCACTGCTTCACGACCCGAAGCACTGTCCGCTCATCGCCGGTGCGGACTTCCAGTGCATACATCCCGGGATCCCAGTCTTCGCCCAGGGTTCCTGTATAGCGACCGGTCTGAACCACGCGACCCATTGCATCGGTCACGGTGATCCGTGCATCGGCTGGGGGAGCGGGGGCCAGATGTATGGCCTCCGTGAACGGTGAAGGGAAGGCGATGGTCCCAGTGACGGTGACGAGGTCTTCAGTGGCGGTGCTCGTTCCCCCGAAGCGGCCGATCACATAGGCCTGTTGACCGCCGATGTTGGTCGATAGCGGTGCGAAGTCGAATTGCCCGCTCACGTGGCTGCTGAAGTGGAGCGTGCCATCGTCCATGGCGGTGATCGCCAGGGTTTGAACGAAGCTGGCCGTGGGGAAGCTGGTGCTGGCCCACACCGGTGTGCCGGCAGGGTCGAAGGACACGATGGTCTGTGTGCGCATACCAAGTGTGATGCCGTCGCTCACCACACCATTGCCCCAATCAACGAGTCCACGGAGGGTGCCGGTGAGGTAGGGGTTGCCGTCACCGTCCACGGCCACACAGGCGCGGGCTGCGGCCTCGAAGTCGCCGTTGATCGTTCCACCGGCCGGATCGCTCTCCACTCCCCACAGGAATTGGCCAGTGCTGTCCACCTTGGCTAGGAACACCCCGCTCACCCAGTCCGGTCCGTTGAAGGGAATGCCGCCCCAGCTGGTGGTGTCGAACATGTTGCCCGCGAGGTAGGCGTGTCCCAGGTCATCCGCCGCCACGTTTGGGAACTGGAAGGTGATATCGTGTGCGAAGTGCGCCCAGTCGCCTGTGCCATCGGGCTTGTAACGGGCGAGGTACATGAGGTAGGGGTCGTTCGCTGGCAACACGGGGTTCAGCCCACCGAAGGCGAAGGCGTTATTGTCGCAACCGCCGCTCACGTAAAGGCCTCCAGCCGGATCGAAGTCCATGCCACCGATGGTCTTCGCTCCATCCATGTAGCGGACCTCCAGGTCATTCCCTTGGGCGTCAACCCGGGCGAAGCGTGCCAGCATGAAGTCGCCGGTGGCATACCACAGGTCTTCGTTCGGATCGATCGCCAGCGCCGTCGCCGTCGTCATGTCCGGTATGGCAAGGGATAAATTCCTGGACCAGAGCACTGCGCCATTCGGGTCGAACTTCATCAGGAAGAGGTCCACGTCCCACCATGTGCCGGTGTGCGCAAGGATGGAACCATCGCAGACCTCCAGTTCGCCCATGAAACGACCGGCCAGGTATACGTTGCCGCTGGCGTCCACTGCGCCGCTTTCAATGTTCGCGGAGTCCAGCAGCAGGCAGGACCAAAGGGCTTGTCCGGTGGCGGGATCCATTCGATCCACCGCAGCACTTCCATAGATGTCCTGTCCGTAATTGAAGGTGCCGTCCAGCACCCGTGCGCTCATCAGGTTGCCGTTGTCCGAAGCGGCTAGCACATGGCGGGGCATGCCGGGGTTCGAGCTATAGTTCACCGGCCAGCTTACGAGCCAATCGGGCTGCTGTGCATATCCGAAAAGTGACACGAACAGGAGGCTAAGGGACAACGGACGTCTCATATTGAGGTTCAAAGTGATCATAAAGTTGACCGGACACCACGTCGCTTCGTTGCCTGGCAATTGGAAAATGAAAGAGCGCCCCCTGAAGCATCGCCCACCGATCGGTCAACGACGTTGTTGCGAACCACCCTTGCTGCGTCCCGGGCTCGTGGTGGGCGACGGTACTGATGTAGTTCGAGCTTTGGAGGCATCCAGCATGACTCGCGGGTGGTCCCATTGTGCGGTGCCACTTTCCGTTCCTGGTTTGTTGATCGTTGATCGGTCGGAATAGCGCGCTCGACCTCAGGTGGACTTGAAGGAGGAACAGCACGCCCCGACTGCGCACCTTCTCGAGTGAGCGGGTTCATGCCTCCTGTCCGTGCCCGCCATTCGTCACTGCACTGAGCTACTTGGGCACTGGGTCGTCCCGTGCGGATCAATGTCATTCTCGAGTTTTCCGGATCGTTCAAGCTCCGCTCGAATTTGGGGTTCTTGAACAGCTCCAAAGGCCCGGGGAAGATCGAAAAGATCACTCGGGGACTGGTGCTGTAAAAGGAGCGGTGAACAGGCAATTCGCTGAACGGAGCAACGAAGCGATGATCGGCCGTATCGCAATAGGGATGCGTTCCTAAGGACGGCCAAGACAGTGCCCGGTCCGCTCCGCGTGCTATGCTGCGCGCGCGGAGCGCAGCGCCCTTTCACGCACCAGTACCGCGAAGGGTCTGCCGGTCAGTTTGCTTTCCGCCCAAGCGATGGGATCAAGATGATCGAACACGGAGCGTTCCAACGGGTCATTTTCCAACGGCAGCAAACCTGTTCTGAAATGCTCGAAGGCTCCGCGGGTGGCTTCCGCGTTCCGCGCTTTGCGCAAGGAGCGCACCAAGTCCAGGAACAGGTCCTCATAGCGGTGGGCGTGCGCCTTGCCGCGCAAGTAGCGTTCGGTGTTCCGCAGCGCGTAAGAGAGCAGCGCGTGGTCCCCCGATTCGATCCTCACCAACAGGTCGAGCATACGGGTAAAGCATACGAGCTCCTCATGCTCATCCACTCTGACCTCGTTCAAAAGACGATGGCACCACCTGGAGGCGCCACCAAGGTCTCCGATCCCCAAGCAGGTATAGGCTACTTGATAGTGGAAGCCGGCCTTTCTCAGTGCCCCGAGACTATTCCCGTGCCTGAGCAAGCCACGTTCAACTTGAGGGATCAACGCCTTCGCCTTGTCGAAGTCACCTAGTTGGGTGTGCAGTGTGAGTTCCAGGCTGTAGCTCGTTGCGAAGAGCTTCAGATCCAGATCCTCGTTCTCGGGCATACACCACTCCGAAGGCGCGCGCTGGAACTCCTGTAAGTGTTGCTTCCCGGCCTCGAAACGCCCTGTGCGTGCGCAGACATAGGTCAGGTTGCTGAGCACGGAAAGGGCCAGATTGGGCTCGTCAAGAAAGCGGTCGCGTTCCGTGATCAGAAGCACTCGGTTCCGGGCGAGGTGCTCATGGCACCCTTCGAGGTCGCCCATGGCGAACGCCGCCACGCCATGCAGATGATTGAAAAGGAACCGGGCCTTGGCCGATCGGTGCGGAACCTCTCCGCGTGCAACGGGTTGATCCATCGAACGCGTGATCTCTTGGATCTGTTCGGCGCTCCGTGCAGGACCGCGTTGGTACAGAGTGAGCAGGATGTCGCTCTTCAAGGCCCACAGAGCATCGACCTCAGCGAAGAGTTCGCGCAATCGACCAGCTTCCGCGCGTGCGGTCATAAGATCCGTCCGGGTGGTACCCGCATAGTTGGAGCGTTCGATCAACTTCCTCCTCCACTGCTGGGCCTCCACTAGGATGTGTGGACGCTCATAGTGCTCGGCGAGTTTTACCGCGCCGTGCAGCAATTTGTCGGCGTCTTCATACAGCGCTCGTTGAAAGAGGATCTCCACTTCATGCATCTGCCGGCGGAGCCGGGCATCCACCGAGGACTCCGCATGGTATGCCGCGAGGCTTCGGAGCACGGCTTCGTACAATCTCCGTTTCGCGATGGGGAACCGCGCTACGAACCCTTTGTCCTTGAAGCGGTTGAGCAATAGAGACTCGTCATATTGCTCCATAGCCGCGATCGCATTGAAAAGGAGGTCGTGGTTGCCGCCGCCTGTAGGGCGGTGGCGGACCGAGTACAACTTGAAATAGCGCTTCTCGGAAGGGCTCATCGAACGGATGAGCCGATGCACGTGGTCATGGGCTTGGTTCGACATGGTATGAACCGGACAGGTAAACTGACCGGTACTGGCAAGCTAGATGCAGCCATGCGCCATTGTACGCTGGGCACGAGGAACGGCCGAGGATCGGAAGTGTGCGGTTGGAACTGGATCAGAAAGCGAAAGACCCGGAACGTTCCGGGTCTTTCGCTTCAACCTATCGAGGCGATCTCAGTTCGTGGCGATCGGCTTCTTCTTGTTGCGCTCGTTGTCCGCTTCGTCATCACCATCATCGCTGATGCCGTCCTCTTCCAATTCACTGTCGAACGTGGGATCCGAGCCTTCATCACCGCTGCTCGCCGAAGGATCGGACCATCCGCCTTCACCGCCCCGTTTCTCGGTTCCGGAAGGATCATCATGGGAGCATGGGCCTACAGGAGCCTCTTTCGTGCATGCCGATAAGACCAGCACGAGACAGGTGACTACACCAAAGGTCCAATTGAGCAGGCCCCGCATCATGTTCCAAATGTAACGTGAGCGGGCGCGTTACGCAAGTTTTCTTGTGGACTCTGTGACGGAGGGTTGCATGGGAGTTCGATCAGTACCCGCGTTCCCGTCACTTCTCCCAACGTCCCATGGACCTGTTCCGGACCCGTTATGCGGATATCGGTGACCTGCAATTTCCGTAGCACATCCGCGCGTCCCTTGGTGATCTCAATGCCCCGGGAAATGTGGTCGCTTTCGTGGTTCCGGCTTGCACGGCTCCTGTCGATCCCCATGCCGTTGTCGCTGATCGTGATCACCACGGTCCGGGCGGAACCAGAGCGTACGTCAATGAGCACATGGCCAGGCCTTTCCGTGGGTAAGATGCCATGCCAGATGCTGTTCTCCACATAGGGTTGTAGCATCATGGCCGGCACATGTACGAGCTGGCTCTCCACGCTCGGGGCTACGCAAAGGGTATAACTGAACTTGTCTTTGAACCGCATGTGCTCCAATACCAAGTAGAGCTCCAGCCGCTCAAGTTCCTCGGCCAATGTCGTCGTGTCGTTCTGGCTGGCATCCAGGTTCTTGCGGATGAGTTTCGCGAAACTCGTTAAGTAGCGATTGGCAGTGGCGCGGTCCTGTCGATTGATATGATACTGGATACTGTTGAGCGCGTTGAACACAAAGTGGCGGTTCATGTTGGCGTTGAGGGCTTGTTGCTCGAGTTGTAACATGCGCGAACGGAGCATGAGCTGACGTGTCTTTTCCTTCCGTTCCCGCTGGATCGACCGGTACCTCAGGATACCGCCTATCACCGAAGCGACGAACAGGACCGCGAGGACGTAGAACCACCAGCGCGACCAGAACGGAGGGAGCACTTCGAAATGGAACTCGGTCGGAGCGCCCCAAACACCGTTCCTGCCCGCTGCCATGACCTGGAAGGTGTAATGACCGTGGGGCAAATTCGAGTAGCTCGCGAAACGGACATTGGTCGCTGGCAACCAATCCGGGTCCCAATCCAGCAACCGGTAACGATAACGCACTTGCTCGGGCGCACTGAGGTTGATCCCGGTATAGTCGAACGTAAGGTGGTTGCGTTGGTAAGGTAAGCGGAGCCCGGACGGCAGGCCTGTGATGGTATCGTGCCCATCAGTTTGTCCTTCCCAAGACGAAGGCCGTAGGAAGGACCTAAGGCCTGTGATGAACATCCTGGGGGGCGACCCACTGTCCAGTTCGCCTCCGAGAACTGGTAGATGGATCACCATTCCACCTGCGGTGCCAAGGAAGATCCGGCCCCTTTCATCCTGGAAAGATGCGTTCAGGTTGCATTCAAGGTCTCTCAGTCCGTCGTTCCGGCCGATACGCAAGGTCGTGCCGCCCGCGAGCAGGCTATCGGGGTGGAAGACATGAAGACCGTTGTTCGTGCCGGCCCATAGCATGCCGTTGAGGTCCGGTTGTAACAAACTGATGAAGTTGGAAGCGAAATCCGTCCCGATAAGAATGGTCCGGTATCCACTGTCCGCGAAGCAGGCCAAGCCGTTCGCCGTGCCGGCCCAGATCCTACCTGAAGCATCCTCGGCAAGGCAATGGACGGCCACCGCTGGTTTTCCAGGCACTATCGGGAGCATCGTCCATTGGTCGTGTTCTTGCCTGGCTACCCCTTGTTCGCAGGCGGCCCAAAGTCTGCCGCGTCGGTCGCGATGGAGGTCTCGGACCGCTCGCAACGCTCCCGTGCGGAGTGGCGTGACCGAAAGAACGGTACCATTCGAAAGACGCCGACTGATGCCTTCACGCGTACCGCACCAGATCCCTCCATCCGGGTCCTCCATGATGGAAAGCACGCGTTGACCCCGCAGTGCTACACTGTCCTCCATTGGTTCCACCGTGCCGTTGCGCATTCTGCACAACCCATCGCTCGTTCCGAACCAAAGCGCTCCGTCCCGTGTGCGAAGCCCGCTCCAGATCGTATTGTTCGGAAGGCCGTCCAAGGTGGTGACCATGGCCATCCCATCCATTCGACAGATACCGTTGCCGTATGTCCCCAACCAAAGGTCACCTGCTTCATCGGAGGTGATGCACATCACTTGATCGCTGCACAAGCCGTCCTTCACCGTGTAGGTGACGAACCGGTCCCCGGCGTACCGCATTGCACCTGCTCCGTCGGTGCCGAACCACAGATCACCTTCCGTATCCTGATAGGCGCACCATACGTTGTCATTCGGCATCCCTTGATGTATCGTGAAAGCGCGCAACTTCCCGTTCGCGTATAGGTTGAGACCGAATTTGGAACCGATCCAAAGTCGGCCCTCGGTGTCCATCAGCAAGGTGCGGACGTTGTTCTGAAGCAGGCCGTTGGTCTCATCATACTCTGTGATAGCGCCGCTCGATGAGACATGGTACAGACCTTCTCCATACGTGCCGACCCATAGTCCGCCATCCTGGCCCTCTGCCAAGGCGCTAATGCTCTTCGGCGGACCTTCCCCAAGGGATACGCGTTCGCATCGTCCGTTCTTCCAGCGCAACAAACCGTTGCGCAATCCGATCAGCAACCCCCCATCACGCAAGACCAGTAAAGCCCTGACGGTGTTCGCTGTATCAACAGGATAACCTGGAAGCAGGCCGCTGGTCCCTTCCGTAAAAACCAGAACACCACGCTCATCGGTCGCTGCGTACACCACGCCTCCTGGACCCTCCGCCAAGGCCATGATCCGAGGCGCGGGATCGGTAGCGAGCGGTACCGGCAGGAACTGGTTGCCGTTGATGGTGCGAACGATCCCCGAACCCGTACCCAACCAGAGACCGCCATCCTGTGTTCTCAACAACGCGCTCACTTGTGCGTCGGGCAGCCCTTCTTGTAGCGCGTAGTTCACGAATTCGTGTCCATCGAAACGGCTCACTCCTCCAAGCGTGCCGAACCAGAGGAACCCCTGCGCGTCCTGCGCGATGCACCGTACCTGTGACTGCGCGAGGCCATCCTCGGTCGTGTATTGGACGAAGCCGTACTGCTGGGCATTGGCCCGTAGGCCAAGGAGCGCACCCAAGCATAGCACAGATGCATGCGCGGCGGACCGGGTCAGCTCCATCAAAAGGTGGGGATCAGCGCAAGGAAATCGGGCAGCTTGCGACGCGAAACGGGGATCATCACGCCATTGTTCAGCACCGCCATGTTGCCTTCGGACCGGCTGAAAGCCTTTAAATGTTCGAGGTTGATGATATAGGACTTGTGCACTCTGAAGAAGCGCTTCGCGTCCAAATTGGTCTCGAACACCCGGATGTGCTTGCTGCTGATCTGCCGTTTGCCGTCCTTCAAGTGGATGGTGGTATAGCTGTCGCTGGCCTCGAGATAGAGGATGTCCTCATGCCTCAGCAACGTCAGCCCGTCCCTCCCCGGCACGGCCATGCGCTTGCTCAGCGGAGAATCAGGATCTTGTAGCAATGCGGCGATCGCGCCCGCCTGCCGCTGACCCGTTTCGGGGTCGACCACCGATCGGCGCAGCTTGCCCACTGCGCGCTTCAGTTCTTCGGTGTCGATCGGCTTCTCCAAATAGTCGAGCGCGTTCTCCTTGAAGGCTTGCAGCGCGTACTCATCATAAGCCGTGGTGAACACTACGGGAAGCTCTTCACCTGCGAGTGACCGCAACAGCGAGAACCCGTCCTCACCGGGCATCTTGATGTCCAGGAAGAGACCCTGCGGGCGCAGCGCCGCGATGAGCGTGCGCGCTTCCTGGGCGCTACCCGCCTGGCCCGCCACTTCCACTTCAGGGCAATGGTCCGCCAGCATCAATTGGAGGTTCTCCCGGGCATCTGTCTCATCGTCAACGATCAGCACACGCATGGCAGCAGGGGGTTTGAGCGGCAAGCTATCCGTTGTGCAGTGCCCTTGCGTGGCGATCGCGTGAGGGGAGCCACTGATCGAGCGGACCGCACCCCTGGGAGCGTGGATCGTTCATCGTACCTGATCGAGGAAATCGGAAAGCCGCTCCCGGGCGATCGGGATGCGCTCTCCGTTGCGCATGATCGCCCAATGACCATCGTCGCGCAGGTATTCGCGCAGATGGTCCAAGTGGATGATGTGCGATCGATGTACGCGCATGAACGCCGATGGATCGAGCAACTGTTCATAGACACGGAGGGTCCTGGTATCCAGGTAGCGCGTGCCATCGGTGAAGTGAAGCACGGTGCAATTGCCCTCCGCTTCCAGGTGTGCGATCGATCGGGGGTCGAAGAGTTTGAACCCACGCGCATGGTCGATGATGATCCTGCCGGAGTGGCCGGCCACCTGCCTCACTGCTTCACCGAGCGCTCTCCTGTAGGCTTCAGCGTCGTTCGGTGCCCCACGCATTTGGTCCACCCGCGTCCGTGCCTTGCCCACCGCCGCCCGCAGCTCATCCTGGTCGATGGGTTTCAAGAGATAGTCCACCGCATGCGTGTGGAAGGCCTGTACCGCATAATCCTTGAACGCGGTAACGAATACGATCAGCGCCTTCAACCCCTCCAGATCCGCAAGCAGATCGAGCCCCTCCGTGCCGCTCGGCATGCGGATATCCAGAAAAATGACCTCGGGATCGAGCTCGCCGATCATGCGGCGCGCGCTGGCTTGTCCGTCGGCGGTGCCTACCACCTGGACCTCCGGGCAAAGGTCCTCCAACATCAAGCGAAGGTTCTCGCGTGCGGGTTCCTCGTCGTCCACGATCAGGGCACGGAGCAGCGTACTCGGCATGGCGAGCGAATGTAGCGCGGCATGTCCGTACGAACCGCTGGTGCCATCGCTGCGACCGTTGCTCGTGCGTGCCTATGCATCCGATCCGCCGTCGTATAGCTTGGACATCGAACAAACCCTTTCTGCCATGAACATCCTCACCGCATCCGGTTCCCTCTGGATCTTCAACGATCAGGGAAGCTGACCATTTCGTGCTCATGTTTTGTTTTGGTGTAGAGGCCTGGTCCGCCGTTCGGCGGGCCGGGCCTCTGGGTTTTCCGGCGCAACCTTGGGCCTTTGAAGTGCGTAGGACGGACCGAAGATCCCGGTGCCATGAACAACCAGACCACGCACGCCATCCACGTCCGCATCGACCAGATCGAGCGGCTGCTCATGTTCGACTACGACCCGTCCACGCAGGATGCCTTGTTCGACATCGTGGACCCCAGCGGCCGCATCGTGAAGACCGGTGATGTGAACGGACCCGTCACCCGAGTGCGCATCACTGATCTTGACGGCGAAGAGTACTTCCTGATGGTGCTGGATGGGGAGCTCAGCACGGTGAAGCCCATCCATTTGCGCCGAGCGGTTTGATGGTCACCACCCGTCATTCCCTTATACCGACCTACCGGGCCATGACCGTGGTAGGTTCCGTTATCACTATCAATAGCGAAGGGGAGGTGCGCGTAGCGTTGTGCACGGATACCACCGCCCCGATGCCCCTCGCGGTCCACTACACGATGCTTCCGAAAGCTCCCGGTAGCGGACGCTGAGCAACCGTCCCTTCCAGCACATCGGTACCTGACCGGTATATCCCGGCGGGCGATGCTCGTTCGGTTCCCGCCCTTCCTCGTACGTGATGTTCCACCCCGTATTGGCCGGGTATTTTCACGTCGTGCTCTGGTCACATCCATGGCGCATCACCGATGCTAAGTCGCTACCCCCTGGCTTTAGGTGCTCTTACCCTCCTCTCAGCCTGGCCGTGCGCCCAGAATTTCTATGAATTGGACATCAACAATGTCCGCGCACGGTTTTATTCACATGGGCTCATCGGCATGAACGTCGCCACCAGTTCACCTGAATTCGAAGTGCCCAACGGTGGTGGCGCCCATCCGCTGTTCTCCGCCGGTCTGTGGATCGGGGGTATTGATCCCGGCAATTCACTGCGGCTGGCCGCCATGTGTTACGAACCGCTCGGCTCCAGCGATTGGTATCCGGGACCGCTTACCAATGACGGGACCGCCAGCACCAACACGGCGGTGCAATCCGCCTATGATCAGGTGTGGCCATTGAGCAATGCGGATGTGGCGGTGAACGAAGCCTATTGCGATTGCGTGGACGACCCCAACTGCGATCCGGCGGTCCAGTTCCCGGGGTACCAGATGCCTTTGTGGTTCAACACGTGGCCGGCCATAGGCGATGTGGGGGCGGGCTTCGATCTCTATCAAGCACCCTTCAGCGACCATAACGGGAACGGCGATTACGACCCCGCGGCTTGCGATGCACCATGCGGGCCCGGCGATGGCTCGCTCTTTTTCATCTTCAACGATAAAGGTGGTCCGCACCAGAACACGCAAGGTGTTCCCATCGGCATCGAAGTGCAGGCAACCCCTTTCGCTTATGATGGGCCGAGTGCTGCGCTGGCGCATACCGTCTTCGTGCAGTACCGCATCATCAACCGCAGCAATGTCACGCTCAGCGATGCGTACATCAGCTTGTTCACCGACTTCGATCTGGGTTGCTACACCGATGACCATGTGGGTTGCGACGTAGGCCGCAGCATGTGGTACGTCTACAACGCCGATGATCTCGATGAGAGTAGCTGCGGTGTGGCGCCGGGCTACGGAGCGCAACCGCCCGCTTTCGGTGCCACGATCCTCTGCGGCGCCTTCGCCGATGCGGACGGCTTGGACCACACCGCCGATTCCGCATTGGTGGCCTACAACGGCCACGGTGTGGGCGATGGGATCATCGACAACGAACGGCTCGGACTATCGTACTTCAACTATTACGACAACAGCGGGAACGGCAACCCGGTGCTCGCCAACCAATACTACAACTGCATGCGCGGCTTCTCCGCCAACGGCATCCAACAGACCCATGGGGGCAACGGGTTCACCGGCACCATCCCCACGCGCTTTGTTTTCCCGGATGCTTCCGACCCCCAGGGACTTGGAATGGGCGGCAACCCGCAAGCCCCTTGGAGCGAAGCTTCCGCAGGGAACGTCCCGGGCGATCGCCGCGGCCTGGGCACCATGGGTCCCATCACCCTTGAGCCCGGTGCCATCAACCGGATCCTGGTGGCGTTCACCTATGCACGCGCCTCCACGGGCGGGCCATGGGCCAGTGTGCAAGCCTTGCAGGCCCGTGTGGACAGCATCCACGCTTTCGCCGGAAGTCAGGATTTCTGCGGGGGCACCCGCGATGAGATCCCTTGCTTCAGCCAGTCCGTCGGTATCCACACACCGATCAACGCGGAGGGCGGGACCATTTCGGTACACCCCGTGCCAACAGCGGGGGTGTTGACCATCACGTTGCCTGGCGCACTGCAACGCGCATCACTGCGCATCGTTGATGCGATCGGTCGCACGGTGCAGGTGGAGAACAAGTCGAACAGCGTTGTGCGCACCCTCGACGTGTCGCGCTTAGCCGATGGACAGTACACCGTGATCGCAGAGCACGATGGCTTGCGCCGCTATGCGCGCTTCACGAAGGAGTAGGCTTTTCCTGTTCGGTGGTAAGTGAATGAAGCCCCTCGCGTTCGAGGGGCTTCGTGCTATCCGTTCAGCTACGCGGCTTTGGAGTGGGAGCGCATCGGCGGTAGCAAGAACCACACGGCGCAGACCGAGAGGCCTACCAGCAGCAGCATGTTGGCACCGGGCCAGTGCATGACCTTGAACACCCCGCCGGTGACCACCGCGATCACCGAGCCGACCAGCATGCCCGGCCATTGCAGCTGCACGGACAAAGGCCCAGGCTTGCGGAAGAGCAGGAGCGAAAGGGTGGCGATGACTACTACGCTGCTTGCCACGACGATTTCGCCTGCGCCGGGCCAGTGCAGGGTCTTGAACAGGATGCCGATGATGAGGCCAGCGATACCGATGGAGCGGATGTACATGGTGGTGGTGTTTGGATGATGAATGCGCAGCGAACTCTTTGGTAACGCACCGCACCTCCACGTGCGTACCACTCGAGCAATAAGACGTCGAACTTCAGGAACTTGGCGTGTACTTGAAATCCCGCGTGGCGCAGGAATAGCGAAGGAATGGTGTGTCTCGTTGGCAGTCGTGATTCAACGTTACGTCCTTACCTAACTCAAGGCCAAGAGCTGCCATGAACTCCAAGAGAATAGTGAACCGGTCTTCACTCATCCCGTTTACGGGGATAGCCACATCGACCATCTCTTGTGAAAAGAAATTGGAGTCCAAACAGAGACCGTCGAGATGAAAGAACGAGAGTCGAGCGACCTTTTCAGGATAGAGGGCGAAGATGTCCTCAACCGAATTTGGGATGCTCACTTCCACGCAATCCACGAAGAAGTGCATGTCAAGCTCTGCTGATTTGCCGAAGGCCAAGAACCTTTGCCAGCCATGTAGCCCGGCACCCGTGATCAACAAGTCCAGAAGTTCGCCATCATCACCGAACTCCTTGCGAATAGTTTCCCAAGGAATCAGCGCTTGCGCGTTCATTGCGAGATCGGATACGATTGGATTTGCCAATCCTATGCCACCACCGCTTTCCTGTTCATCATCTCCTCCACCGCATCCGCTTCAACAGGAATATCCGCGAACAGATCGATCGGATTGTCGCGCGTGGTGAGGATGTTGTTCTCCAGGCGGATGCCCAGCTTCTCCTCGCGGATGTAGATGCCCGGCTCCACGGTGAAGACCATGTCCGGTTGGATCATCTCGTTCCACAGGCCCACGTCGTGTACATCGAGGCCGAGGAAGTGGCTGGTGCCGTGCATGAAGTACTTCTTGTAGAGCGGCTTTTCGGGATCCTGCTTCGCTACATCGTTCTTGTCGATGAGGCCGAGACCGATCAATTCGCTCTCCATGATCTTGCCCACCTGCTTGTGATAGTCGGCGAGCATCGTTCCCGGGCGCAGTAATTGCGTCGCCTCGTTCTTCACGCGCAGCACCGCATTGTACACGTCGCGTTGGCGCTTCGTGAAACGGCCGTTCACCGGCACGCAACGCGTCAGATCGCTCGCATAGCCGCCGTACTCGCAGCCGAAATCCATCAGGATCACATCGCCGTCGTTGCAGACTTGATCGTTGGTGATGTAGTGCAGCACGCAGGCGTTGTAGCCACTGGCGATGATCGGTGTGTAGGCATGTCCCCGCGAACCGCTGCGCAGGAACTCGTGCGAGATCTCCGCTTCAATTTCATACTCCTTCACACCGGGCTTCACGAAACCGCATACACGCTCGAACGCCTTGCCCGTGATCGCGATCGCGCGTTGGATCTGCGCCACTTCCTCCTTCGTCTTGCGACTACGGATGCGGTGCATGATCGGTGCGCTCCGCTTCACGCTGTGCAATGGGAACTGCGCGCGCGTCTCCTTGTTCTTGCGCTCCTCGCGCGTCTCCACCTCGTTGCCCTGGCGCAGGTGCTCGTTGCTGTTCAGGTACACGTGCTCGCACTGCGGCACCAGCCGCTTGATCGTTGCCTCGTAGCTCGTCGTCCACAGCACCGTGGCGATGCCGCTCAGCTCCATCGCTTCCTTCTGGCTGAACTTGGCGCCTTCCCAGATCGCGAGCAGCTCGCTCGTCTCGCGCACGAAGAGGATCTCGCGGTCCTTCGCGTCCACCGCATCGGGGAAGAGCAGCAGGATCGTCTCCTCCTGGTCGATGCCGCTGAGGTAGAAGATGTCGCTGGCCTGCTTGAAGGGCATCGAACCATCCGCGCTCGTGGGCATGATGTCGTTGCTGTGGAAGATGGCGAGGCCGCCTTTCTCCATGGCTTGGCGGAAACGGGCGCGGTGCTCGCGGTAGGTGGCGGCGGAAAGGGGGGCGTAACGCATGGTTGGAAAGTTGAAGGCGAAAG
>JADJCS010000014.1 GCA_016703105.1 Flavobacteriales bacterium | reverse complement strand
TGACGCTGGTCCGCGAACGCGCCAAGTTGGTGGAGATGGACGCCGACCTCATGAACCGCAACTTGAACGTGGGCTTCAGCGGTGGCGAGAAGAAGCGCAACGAGATCTTCCAGATGGCGATGCTCGAACCCAAGCTAGGCATCCTCGACGAGACCGACAGCGGCCTGGATATCGACGCGCTGCGTATCGTCGCTGGCGGCGTGAACAAGCTGCGCTCGACCGACAATGCCTTTATCGTGGTGACGCACTACCAGCGCCTGCTGGACTACATCGTGCCCGACGTGGTGCACGTGATGGCCGATGGCCGCATCATCAAGAGCGGCCCGAAGGAACTGGCGCTGGAACTGGAGGCGAAGGGGTATGATTGGGTGAAGGAGCACGCGTGATGAGCACGATGACCGCCACCGATCCAAAAAGGCCACTGTGCCTCGCCCTGCTCGAAGGCAGCGCATGGCCCGGCGCGAGTGAGGCGCTGGCGCAGGTGAACGTTCTTCCCGTTCCCCAGGCATCAAGACCGAGGCCTGGAAGTACACGCGCGTCGGCAAGCTGTTCAAGCATGCGTACGTGGCGCCCAAGGGCGATGCGAACGTCACGCTGCCCGCGCGCCTGCCATTCGATGTCACCCGCGTGGTCTTCGTGAACGGTCACTTCCGGGCAGACCTCAGCGATGATCTGAAGGCGGAGAAGGGCGTTGTCATCGACAGCCTGAAGCACCACCTGTCGCACGGCCCGGTGAAGGCCCATTACGGACAGGTCGCGCCGATAGGCGATCGCTTCTTCACCGCGATGAACGCCGCTGCACCCACCGACGGCCTGATCATCTTGGTCCACCAAAGGCACGCAGACCAGGAAGCCGATCCACGTCCTGCACATCACCACCGGTGGCGGCAGCTGATCCAGCCTCGCGATCTTTCCTGTTGCACGAAGGCGCTACGGTGGAAGTGATCATTGAACACATCGGGACCGACGCATCTTCCTCATTGGTGAACGGCATCCGCGAAAGCGTCATCGGAGAAAGCGCGAACCTCACGATCCATATACTGCAGAATGAAGCCAATGGCCCAGCGCACATCGGTCTCGATGGCGTGAAGATCGGCGCGAAAGGCCATTTCAGCATCGACACCACGACCTTGAACGGATCCCTGGTGCGCAACGAAGTGAATGTGGCCCTGGCTGGTCCCGAAGCACATGCCGAACTGAACGGCGTGTACGTACTGAACGGCACCACGCACTGCGACAACCACACCTACATCGGCCACGACGTGCCGGATTGCACGAGCGACGAGCTATACAAAGGCATCGTGGCGAAGAAGGCGACCGGTGTCTTCAACGGCAAGGTGTATGTGAAGCAGGATGCCCAGCGCACCCGCGCCTACCAGAGCAATGCGAACATCCTGCAAGGCGACGACGCGCGAATCTTCACCAAGCCCGAGCTGGAGATCTACGCCGACGATGTGAAGTGCAGCCATGGTTGCACCATCGGTCGTCTGGATGAGAAGGGCCTCTTCTACCTGCGTTCGCGTGGGGTGAGCGAGGCCGAAGCGCGGCGCATGCTTTCACACGCGTTCATGACGGACGTGTTGGAGCGCATCACGAACGAGGATTGGCGGAAGCATCTCGCATCGCTCATCGATGCGAAGCTCGAAGCGCTATGAAGGAGTTTACCGCAAAGAGCGCTAAGGACGCAAAGCAATGCCTGTTGGGATGAGCAACCGTCCTATCAGCTTGCATTGCATTCCCCTTTGCGCTCTTTGCGCCCTTTGCGGTATGAACCCATGAGCAACTCGACTTCAGCGGTAAAGTCTGCCTTCAACGTCGAGGAGATCCGTGCGCAGTTCCCGATCCTGAAGGAGCTGGTGCACGGCAAGCCGCTCGTGTACTTCGACAACGCCGCCACCAGCCAGAAGCCGCGCCGCGTGATCAAGGCGGAGAGTGCTTACTACGCCACGATCAACGCCAACGTACACCGAGGTGTGCACACGCTGAGCACCAAGGCCACCGAGGCGCAAGAGGCCGCGCGTGAAACGGTTCGTGCGCACATCAACGCGAAGCACGCGCACGATATCATCTTCACCAGTGGCACCACGGCGAGCATCAACCTGGCTGCGACCAGTCTTGGTCAACTAATTCTGAAGAAAGGCGATGAGGTGGTGATCAGCGGCATGGAGCACCACAGCAACATCGTGCCGTGGCAGCTGGCCTGCGAGCGGCATGGCAGCCATTCCGCACCTGAACGTCGATGTGCAGGATCTCGGCGCCGACCTCTACGCGTTCAGCGGGCACAAGGCCTATGGCCCGACAGGCACGGGTGTGCTGTACGGCCGCGAGGAATTGCTGGAGCGCATGCCCCCCTGGCAAGGCGGTGGCGAGATGATCGAAACGGTCACGCTGGAGAAGAGCACCTGGGCGAAGCTGCCCTTCAAGTTCGAGGCCGGCACACCGCACATCGCGGGCATCATCGGGCTGGGCGAGGCCATCCGCTGGATGCAGGACTACGACCTCGACGCCATGGCTGCGCACGAGCGCACGCTGCTCGAACACGCGACCAAGGAGCTGCTCGCCATCGATGGCCTGCGCATCTTCGGCACCGCGAAAGAGAAAGTTGGGGTGATCAGTTTCGTGATCGATGGTGTACACCACTACGACCTCGGCACGCTACTCGACCAGCAAGGCATTGCCGTACGCACGGGCCACCACTGCACCCAACCGCTGATGGACCGCTTCGGCGTGAGCGGAACAACGCGGGCGAGTTTCGCTTCCTTCAATACGATCGCGGGAGGTGGAGGCGATGGTGGCTGGAGTGAAGAAGGGCGTGAAGATGTTGCGATGAAACCGCGGACAATGTTCCATCATAGTCTTCGCCTTGCACTGCTCGTAAGTGGCTGCGGCCGATTCTCAGCACGCGGGAAACCCCGCCAGCAATTTTCCGGATTCAATTTCGCGAGCTGGAACTTCAGGAATGCTGGACTGCCCGGATCACTACTACGGGAGAGCCGATAACGCCAGACTCCTCGCCGCTGAACGGATGGTGCTCTCGGATTTGCAATTGGTAAAGACCGGTGGTTCATCGAACGCGAACTTGGTGTGGAAAGGCCCTTCATGCAGGCGGATTGTATTCTATCCTGGCCAGTGGTGAACAACCGTCAACTGATGTGGAAACAGAATCATCGCCGACAGCTGACGAAGTACTACGCCGAGGTTGTTCCACGGACCTCAGAGAGCCATGACAAGCGCGACGGTTCGGTCAAATGACGTTGCCGATGACCATCACCCAAGCCCAACAAGAAGTGGTGGACGAGTTCGCCATCTTCAGCGATTGGCAGGACCGCTACGAGCACCTGATCGAGCTGGGCAAGGACCTGCCGTTGATCGCGCCGGAGAAGAAGACCGAGGAGAACATCGTGCGCGGTTGCCAATCGCGCGTGTGGCTCAACGCTGAACAGAAGAACGGCCTTGTCCACTTCACCGCCGACAGCGATGCCATGATCACCAAGGGCCTTATCGCCTTGCTCGTGCGCGTCCTGAACGATCGAACACCCCAAGAGATCCTGGACACACCGCTCACCTTCATCGATGCCATCGGCTTACGCGAGCATTTGAGCCCGAACCGCAGCAATGGCCTCAGCGCGATGATGGACCAGATGAAACGTTACGCGCTGGCTTATTCTTCCAAGTCATGACCCCCGAGGAGAAGAAACAACTGGAGGAGAGCATCATCAATGCGCTCAAGGCCATCTATGATCCCGAGATCCCCGTGGACATTTACGAGCTGGGGCTGATCTACGACGTGGTGATCCACGACGATGCCAGCGTGTACATCAAGATGACCTTGACCAGTCCGGCGTGCCCGGTGGCGGGAACCTTGCCCGGCGAAGTGGAGCAGAAGGTCGCCAGCGTGCAAGGCGTGAACGGCGCCAAGGTGGAGATCACCTTCGAACCGGCGTGGGACCGTACGATGATGAGCGAGGCAGCCCAGCTGGAGCTAGGGTTCATGTAAGCCCTCCCGAATACTCGGGAGGGCGCCTGCGGCGGGGCTTCGGTACATTCGATGCATCCAACAACGGCCCCTATGATCCCACGCTACGCCCTTTTCGCAACTCCGCTCGCATTCATCGCCGCACTTCCGCTCTGTGCGCAACTCACCGTGCTTACACAGTTCAACCCCTCGAACACAGGTGGTACTTGTGGCATCGCGTACAATTCGCCCGCTGCTGAGATCATGGTCATCGGTTGTAGCGCCAGCACCATAGACCGCTATGCGGAGGACGGAACGTTCATTACCTCGGCAACGATGGTGGGCGGATCGGCGAACGACGTGGACATCGATATGTCGCCTGCGGACCTCACCATGAACGGCACTTTCGTGGCGCAGGGGCAGTTGCTTCTGGTGAACGGTGAGAGCGGCGCGGCAGAGATCTACGCCATCGACGAAGCGACGAACCAAGTGATCGATACGTTGGTAGCAGGCTTCGGTGACAGCCATGTGGTCGGTGGCTCCTACCACCCACAACGCGGTACCTTCTTCCTCGTGCAGGACAATGTGCCCGGTGGTTTCGAGGAGAACCGCGTCGCTGAGATCGACGCGACCACGGGCGATACACTTTACACGTTCTCTGTGCAACCGTACTTCGATGTGAACTATGGCGACCTCGACATCTCGCCCGTATCGGGCAACCTATTCATCGTGAGCAGCTCGGACGATGGCATCGCGGAATTCACTGCGGACGGCGTTTTCATCACGGAGCATTTGCTCCCCGTAGGCGTAACGAACCTGAGCGGCATCGCCTTGGACAACGATCTACAGGGCGCGTGGGTATGTAACACGAGCGGCGTGGTGTTCAAACTGGGCAACTTCCCGGTAGCCATACCCGAACCGCACAATAGCGATGCGAACGTGCTCCTCTCTCCGAATCCCGCCCGGGAACGTGCGCAACTCACGTTGGAGGTCACGGAGGCATCCAGCTACCTGATCATACTTCGGGATATGGCCGGGCGCCCCGTGCGCGCGCTCTTCCAGGGCACGCTCCCGATGGGCAGACGGACGATCGATCTCGACCTGAGCCTGATCAGCGCAGGCCCGTATACCGTCACGGTGGAAAGCGCCACCCGGACTGCGGCCCGCAAGCTCATGGTGACCCGCTAGGTCCCGCTGGGTTGACGGTACCTTTGCGGCGATGGCGGAGATCGTAAACAAGGTAGCCACGAGCGGGATCGTCACCCTCGATCTGGAGAAGTTCTATCCACAAGCTGAGCGCGTGGTCTTCGATCTAAAGCCGCTGCTCTGGCAGGAGGTCGCGTTGAAGGAGGATGACCTGCGCGCCTTCGCGAAGGAACATGACTGGTCGCAGTACAAAGGCAACTTCGTTTCCGTGTATTGCTCGGCGGATGCGATCATTCCCACTTGGGCTTATATGCTCGTCGCCACGCACCTGCAACCGCACGCGGTGTTCGTCACACAGGGTGATGCGGACCAATTGGAGCGAGCGGTCTTCACCCGCTTCGTGCATCAACTGGATGTGGAACCCTATCGCAACGCCCGCATCGTAGTGAAGGGCTGCAGCAAACTGCCCGTTCCCTTGAACGCTTATGTGGAACTGAGCGCCAAGCTGTTGCCCGTGGTGAAAAGCCTGATGTTCGGCGAGCCGTGCAGCACAGTTCCGCTTTACAAGGCCCCCAAGGCCTAATCGTACTTTCGGACGAATGCGTCTGGCTTCCACCTTCCCGATCCTCCTTTCGCTGGCTACCCTTGGCCAGGCGCAAACTGGTCGCCCGGTCCTTCCCGGAAAGGCCAAGATGCCACCGCGCGGTTTTCCTCAAGGGATGCCGACCACCAAGCCTGTGGTGGAACCGGTGACTTTGGCCGTAGTGAAGGATACGAGCACTGAACAGAACAGCGAGAACGGCTGGTACCTCAGCCCGCATGGTACGATACGCATCCTGGTGCTCTTCGCCGAAGTGGTCTACGACAAGAACCCGGGCAAGGACCCACAGGCCGAAGGCGCCGAGCATTGGCCAAAAGGACAATTGCCACGGTGGAAGGACAACATCTTCGATCCGCAGCAGCTCAAGGTTCCCAAGGCGACGGTAACGCGGTACTATCACGATATCAGCCTGGGTCAATACATCGTACTGGGCGATCATATCGATCATCTATTCACCTTGCGCGAGAGCGAGTACCCCACCGCAGCGAACGGCGGAAGCGCCAACGCCCTAGTGATCAAAGAGGCGAACAAGTTGCCCGCGTTCCGAACGGCCCATGGGCTCACACCCGCCGACTTCGATCTGTGGAAGGACGGCGCCGCGGTGGGAATGCCGAAAACCCCCGGTGCCGACGATCCGCACAGCTACGATCATGTGATGGTGATCCTTCGGAACAGCAGTCTCACGCATGGTCAGGGCAGCACCGACCCGGGCAGCAGCGGCAAGCTCTTCGGTTACGAAAGCGATACGCAGAGCCGCTTCGGAGGGATGAACGCCCTGCCCTTCGAGATCCTGAAGCACGAATTCAATCACCTGCTTTTGGGCAGCAACAACTTCCACAGCGGCGGAGGCAACGCCGCCCAGTTCGACAGCTACTCGCTCTGTGTGCAAGGTGGATGGAGCATGATGGGCGCGTCCAGCAGCAGCCTGCTCACATGCAGCGGATGGGACCGCGACCGCCTGGGTTGGCGCCTACCGAACGCACCCTTCCGCATCAATGCGCGGGACGCGGAAGAGAACGTCATCAATGGAGACCTCGATCCCATCGCCGGTGATACCGGCATCTTTTTGCTGCGCGATCTCGTCACCAGTGGCGATGCCTTGCGCATCCGCATGCCCTTCCTGCCGGAGGGGGAGCACCAGCAGTGGCTTTGGGTGGAGAACCACCAGACCTATGCGCTGAACGGTTCCCCCACCGATCGCTTCCATTGGGAGGACACCAACAATCCCTGCATTGCGAAAGCACGGCCTGGACTTTTCATGACGATGCAGATCGAACGCGACAACAAGCGCGGCAGGAACATTTTCGGCGGCTACGCGGACTATCTGCGTCCCTTGACGGCCTGCGGGCACTACGACCTCGAACTTACGGACGACACCTTGCGCGGCACCTGCCCGTTCGGTGGCCAGACGATCGCTTTCCGGAGGGTGCGTGAGAACCCGCTCAGCGGCAATAGCGAGCAGGAGCTCGTGGTGTATGACAGGAACGGGGATGATGCCTTGGAACGGGGTGAACATTTCGTACCCTGTATTCTGAAGGCCCCCGGCGGTGACCCTTCTCGCAGCCCCCGATTCTTCGGGAGG
Organism: Flavobacteriales bacterium; assembly: GCA_016703105.1. GTDB lineage: Bacteria > Bacteroidota > Bacteroidia > Flavobacteriales_F > PHOS-HE28 > PHOS-HE28. Next base: position 229,222 of record JADJCS010000014.1, on the reverse strand, counting down.
CCGGACCACGCCTTCAGTGCCGGAGGATCGCGCGTGCTGAGCATGGCCTCGAACCCCTCTTCCGCGAACATGCTTACGCTTACCGCAGGCGGAAAACGAGAGAAGAACAAGGGTGGTGTACCGGACAACCGCACGGTCTACCTCAATGGCCTTCGCGTGGAGCTGTTGGAACAACGGAGCGATGGCCCCATCCTGCTTCGGGTAAGCACCGGGGCTACACGGATCAACAACGACGTCACCTGGTGCGCGGACAGTATCGTGCTACCACCCTTGCGGGGCAAGGACGGTCGTTCTCTGATCATGTCCGCCGGCAAGCGGATGGTGATCGACCGATCGCTCACACCCACGCGCATGGCCCTGCAAGGCGAGGTCCAGGGGCGCCCCTACTTCTCCCCCCCCACGCGCTTTACCATCTCCTCCGGTGCGTCCGTGTTGTTCGAACCCGGGAGCGAACTGCGCCTGGAGACCGGCAGCACGCTCCACTTGATGCCTGGCTCGGAGCTCCTCCTCGACATATCCACAAAGCTGAACGTGGATCCTTCCTCACGTATCGTAGTGCATGGCGATGCGAAGCTCGCTGCGAACGCGAAAGCAATGGCGAAGCTGGAGAAGAACGGGCGACTCGTACGATCAGCCGATTGAGCGGTGCACCGCAGGCGCAGGTACCTTCATACGCTGCGCGAAGAAGAGGATCACCGCCAAAGGCAGCAGCCAGGAATCGCGTGCGAGGTAGCGCGCGTCCACCACGCTCAACGTGGCGCAAACCCACGCTCCAATGACTATCGCCAGCAAGGAGAACAGGACCAGCGTCCGAGCTTCGGCGTCTTGCGGACCATGTGACCGGTACGCCAGCGTCCACGCCGCCGCGAGCACGGTCAATGCCAATAGCGACCGGTAGCTCAGGTCCGGCCATCGCATGTCGAGCCCACCTCGCCCGCCGTTCTGCATCGATCCAAGAAAGTTGTCCAGCTCGTGCGGAAGGTGTGTAGCGAGCATCCTGTACGAAGGACTGTCCGGCGCACGATGCCACTCCGAAGCGGATCCCTTGCAGATCTCCCAAATGCCCAGTTGCTCCCAGGTGGAAGCCAGACTTCCACGTACATGCCACCATAGGAAACGTGGCTCTTTGAACGATCCATGCACGATACGATCGTACTCCTCCCGTGTCGCTTCCCACCCCCCTTGTTTGACCACAGGGCTGCTGTCCCACCAGAGGAACGCTTGACTGTGTGGTGGCAGGCTATCGATGTAGGCACAAATGCCAAACTGCTCGGTAGCACAATGCTCCATCAAATACGGCCGGAGCATGCCCGTATCGAGCATCCGGCCCATCAAGAAGACATGGCTGGAACGGGATATATAGGCGTTGCCATCCAGCATCCTGTTCGCCAATGCGAGAGCTCCCCATCCCAGAACGGTGGCCAAGGCAAGCCACACGATACCACGACCGAGCGGCCTCGACGGTGAGCACCGATCGATGAGCAAGAGCGCCATGCCGGCCAATGGAAGTATGAGGAGATTGCTCAAGTGCATCCAGCACGCACCGGCGATCACAATGCTGTCCATACCTCGGAGCCAGGGGCCATTGGCACCTCTCACGAGGAGGAACACCGCCAGAAGTCCGATACCGGTGAAGATGTCCGGCAGTAGTTGGCCGACATACCAGCCTAAGCCGGTTCCCACACTCAGAAGCATGCAGGCTGCGATCGCAACGCGACCGACGATCATGGTCGGGAGCACCAAGGAGGAAATACGGAGCATATAGCTCGCGCACAGTATCGCTTGCGCGATCACCACCCCCCAGAGGGTCGTTCCACCCAGGCTGGTCGCACGTATGAAGGGTCCGTACCAATAGGGTCGATCAAAGGGTACATACCCCTCGAACGCACTTCGCACGTAGGTGCCTGTGTCGGCATAAACGAACGGGAACCCATTGATCAGTGCGGGGACCAAGATGATCGCAGCGCATGCCATCGTGATCATGCCGCGCCTAAGGGTCAACGACAGGGGTCTCATACCGGATGGCACGCAATGTATTCCGCCGAAGGAGCTTTTGTTCGGCGACCGCGCAAGCACGGAAAGTCGCCGATGGAACAAGCGCCTTCCACGGTATCACTGGAAAGCGAGCATGGGCAGGGGCTCGCGTTCAGTACGCGCGCACGTTGCGCCCCTGCATGAAGTTGATGAAAGCACGCAGCACGACACGACGGCCACCAGGCGTGGGATAGTCCCCGGTGAAATACCAATCACCGGTGTGCGCAGGACAAGCCGTGTGCAGCCCTTCGATGCTTTGGAACAGGATCCGCACCTCGGCCTTGATCGAAGGCGGTGTGAGCAACTCGGTGATCTTGGTGTTGATCTGCTCGGCGGTGAAGGGCCGGTAGATATCCTTCACCACGTTCTCGATGGTGTGCATGGGTTGTTCCACCTGAACGAGGCAGCGATCGTACACATCGTCGATGATGTTCTCCTGTTTGGTCTGCTTAAGCAGGGCGATGGCCGCCTGGAACGCAACGAGGTCCCCGAGCTTGGCCATGTCGATACCATAGCAATCGGGATAGCGGATCTGTGGGGCGCTGCTGGCCACCACGATGCGCTTCGGCTCCAACCGGTCCAACATCCGCAGAATGCTCTGCTTCAGCGTGGTGCCCCGCACGATGCTGTCGTCGATCACCACCAGATTGTCCACGCCGGGTCGCACGCTGCCGTAGGTGATATCGTACACATGGGCCACGAGATCATCGCGCGCATCATCCGCGGTGATGAAGGTGCGAAGCTTGGCGTCCTTGATGGCGACCTTCTCCAGGCGCGGCCGCATAGCCAGGATGGCTCGCAGCACAGTGGGGTCGGGCGGAACGCCCAGCTCCAGGATCCGGCGTTCCTTCACCCGGTCCAGTTCATCCTCAATGCCTTTCATCATCCCATAACAAGCCACCTCGGCCGTGTTGGGTATGAAACTGAACACGGTGTTCTCCAGGTCGTGGTCCACCGCATCCAGGATGGCTGGACAAAGCGAGCGGCCCAATGCGATACGTTCCCGGTAAACATCGCGGTCGCTACCGCGGCTGAAATAGATACGCTCGAAACTGCACGCCTTCCGTTCGGCCGGTTCGCGGATCAGCTCTTCGCCGTAGCTGCCGTCCTTTCGGATGATCAATGCGTGGCCGGGGTCAACTCACGCACATCCTCCGTGCGCAAGGCGAAGGCGGTCTGGATGGCGGGACGCTCGCTGGCCACTGCCACCAACTCATCATCGGCGTACCAGAACGCCGGACGGATACCGTTCGGATCGCGCAACACGAAAGCGTCCCCATGACCCACCATGCCCGCAAGCGCATAACCACCGTCAAAATCCACCGCACTGTTCACCAGCACCTGCCGCAGATCCATCTTCTGGCCGATCAGCGGTGTGATCTGCTTGTCGGCGTAGCCCAATTGCCGATGGATGTGTAGCTGGCGATCGTTCTCCACATCCAGGAAGTGGCCGATCTTCTCCAACACCGTCATCGTATCGCTCCGTTCCTTGGGGTGCTGGCCGATGGTGACGAGCAGTTCGAAGAGCTCGTCCACATTGGTCATATTGAAGTTTCCGGCCACCACAAGGTTGCGGGTGATGAAGTTGTTGAGGCGGCGGCGCGGATGGCAGTTCTCCAGGCTATCCCTTCCGTAGGTTGCGTAGCGCAAATGGCCCATGAGCAGTTCCCCCAAGAAGGGCACATGCTCCTTCAACCAGGCGGCGTCGCTCTTACGCTTCGGTTCCTGGCGCAGAGCATCTTCGTAGCCCTTCTGGATCTTCCCGAAGATCTTCTGGATGGCCTGCTTGTCCGTACTGCGTTCGCGATCGATGTAATTGAGCCCTGGGTCCGGATCCAGCTTGATGGTGGCCACTCCGGCACCGTCCTGCCCGCGGTTGTGCTGCTTTTCCATAAGCAGGAAGAGCTTCTGGAGCCCGTAGAACGGAGTGCCGTACCGCTGGTGGTAATGCTCCAAGGGTTTGCGCAGGCGGATCAGCGCTATGCCGCATTCGTGCTTGATCGCGTCGCTCATAGGGGGCCGCCGGAGCAGGAGGTTCAAGGGCTTTCGTCCTTCCCACTTCAGGATGCGAAAATACGGCGTCATCCGGGCCGTTCCTCGTTCTGGCAGGTCGGGCTGCGCCACGAAGCAACTTGTGCGGAACTTGGACTGTCTTCCCGCTGTAACTTGGCTTGCGTGTCCGTTCGTTCCCGCTCCCTGACCCTCCTCCTGGGTTTGATCACCGCGCTGTTTGGTAGCAGCGCCGATGGCGGTGTGACCTTTTCCACCAACCAGGGCCAGTGGCCCGCCCAGGTCCTCTACCGGGCCATGGTGCCGGGGGGAGCGCTTTTCGTGGAACGCGATCGCCTTACCATCGTGCTCACCTCGGGCGGAACTGGCCATCAGCATGGTCATGTTGTCCATCAGGAGGTGAACGAACCCTATCGGGCCCACGCCTATCAGGTGCTTTTCGAAGGTGGGAACGCCACCGCCTGGCGGGGTGAGCGTTCTCTTGGGCACTATGAGAACTATTTCCTGGGGAACGACCCGGCGAAGTGGGCTGCTGGAGTAGCCGTGCATGGCCAAGTGCTTCTGAAGGACCTGTACCCCGGGATCGACCTGCGGATCGACGGCCGACATGGTGTTAAGTACGACCTGCTCGTGGCCGCTGGTGCCGATCCGGCTAAAATCCGCATGCGCTACATCGGCCAGGACGGTGTGGAAGAGAGGGCCGGTGCGATCATCGTGCATACCTCTGCGGGAACGGTCACCGAAGAAGCACCATTGGCCTATGGCCCCGGGGGCGAAGTGGCCTGCGCGTACGTGTTGGAGGGCGAGCGGCTGCGGTTCTCCCTTCCGAACGGATACGACCAGAACCAAGCGTTGGTGATCGATCCGGTCTTGAGCTTCGCGAGCTACAGCGGAAGCACTGCGGACAACTTCGGGTTCACCGCCACCTATGATTCCGGTGGAAACCTATACGGAGGCGGCATCGTGTTCGGCATCGGTTATCCGACTACCATCGGCGTGTTGCAGAACTCCTTCCAAGGCGGGGTGATCGACGTGGGCGTCTCGAAATGGGATGCGTCAGGCGCCTTCTTGCTATGGAGCACCTACATAGGCGGCTCGATGAATGAGTCACCGCACAGCTTGGTGGTGAACGCGAACGATGAACTCTACATCCTTGGCAGCACCGGCTCGTCGGATTTTCCCGTCACGGCGGGCTGTTTCGATAGCAGTTTCGGTTCGGGTCCGGGGCTCACCTTCAACATCGCCTATGGATACGGCCATGCGTTCGGGGTGGATATTTTCCTGGCACACCTCAACGCGTCGGCCACTTCGCTCATCGGGGCCACGTACATCGGCGGGAGCGAGGCGGACGGGTTGAACAATGCCGCACCGCTTGGTTACAATTATGGCGACTCTTTCCGTGGTGAAGTGGCTTTGGACCCTGCGGGCAACCCGGTGGTGGCCACAAGTACCGAGAGCTCCAACCTGCCCACTACGCCGGGGGCCCCGCAGTCGACTTTTGGTGGCGGTCAGCAGGACGGGTACGTCTTCCGGATGAACCCCGCGCTCACTGCACAACTCTGGGCCACGTATGTGGGAGGAAGCGGAGACGATAGTTGCTTCGGCGTACAGTTCGATAGCGGTGGCGAGGTTTATGTCACAGGTGGGACCACCAGCGTCGATCTGCCTATGGCGGGATCGCCCTATGATGCTTCGCACAATGGAGCGGTGGACGGCTACATCATGCGCTTCAACGCAGCGGGGAACGCACGGCTGGGCGCTACCTATCTCGGCACAAGTTCCTACGACCAGAGCTACTTCGTACAACTCAACACCTCGGATGAGGTCTTTGTGGTGGGCCAAACACGCGGCGCATATCCTGTTACACCGGGCAAGTACGCCAATGCGGGGAGTTCGCAGTTCATCCACAAGCTCAGTCACGATCTGGGCACCTCGCTGTGGAGCACGCGCATCGGCAACGGGAGCGGCGTAGAGGACGTCTCCCCCTCTGCTTTCCTTGTGAGTGATTGTGGCCAGATCTATTTCAGTGGCTGGGGCGGAAATGTGAACCTCAACGGACAATCGCTCACCAGCACTGCGGCCGGGCTGCCCACCACCCCAGGTACCTTCCAGGCTTCGACGGACGGCAGCGACTTCTACCTGATGGTGCTGGAGCCCGAAGCGATCGGGCTGAACTACGCCACTTTCTTCGGCGGCGGTATCACTGCCGAACATGTGGATGGTGGCACAAGCCGCTTCGACAAGAACGGCAATGTGTACCAAGCGGTGTGCGCGGGTTGCGGCGGTCAGGATGATTTCCCAACAACGCCAGGCGCATGGAGCAATACCAACAACAGCTTCAATTGCAACCTGGGCGTCTTCAAGTTCGCCCTTGCGCAAACCCTGGCCATCATCGACATCAACGGCCCGACCTATCTCTGCGATCCCGGTACAGCACAGTTCATCAACCAGAGCAACGGGGGCAATAGTTTCCAGTGGGATTTCGGTGATAGCACAGGCAGCACCGACTTCGAACCCACGCATACCTATCCGGGTCCCGGCATCTATACGGTGACCATGATCCTCACAGACACGACGGGCTGCGCACCGCCGGATACCGCCACAATGATCGTTGAAGTGGTGGATCCACTGGACGCTGCGGTGGACAGCGTGCCGAACCTATGCCCCGGCGAAACCGTGCAGTTGCAAGCCTCTGGTGGAACGAGCTATCTGTGGTTCCCGGGTACGGATCTGAGCAGCACCACCATCCCCGACCCTATCGCCAGCCCTTCGGGGAACATCACGTATTCGGTGGCGGTCACCGACCAATGCGGCACGGATACCGTTCAGGTTTCCATCGTCTTCAGTAACCCCACCGTGGTGGCAGGACCGGATACGGTGATGTGCCTTGGGGGTAGTGTGCCTCTTTCCGCGAGCGGAGGCGTGGCCTATTCGTGGACGCCGGCGAACTTGGTGAACGACCCCACCAGTGCCACACCCGTGGCTTCTCCTCCGGACACTACTTGGTTCTTCGTGGACGTCACCACCGCCCTGGGATGCGTAGGAACGGACTCTGTGCTGGTGAGCGTGCAATTCGGACCACCCGATCCGGTGAGCAGCGATACGGCGGTTTGCGAAGGGGGCTCCGTGCAGGTAAGCGTAAGTGGTGGTGATAGCTATGCCTGGCAGGCGGGCCCGGGTATCAGCGATCCCGGCATCCCGGATCCAGTGCTTACCCCGCCGGGGGATACCGACTACATCGTGCTCGTATCGAACACATGCGGTACAACCCCGGACACGGTCACCGTGGTTGTGCTTACAGTGGAAGCAGAGGCCTGGCCGGACACGCTCGTTTGTCCTGGTGATCCTGTGCCGTTGAACGCCACTGGCGGGACCATCTACCAGTGGAGCCCAGCACAAGGGTTGAGCGATGCGACCAGTGCCACCCCCATTGCGAGTGTGACTTCACCGACCGTGTTCCAGGTCGTCGTGTCCGACGCGATCGGGTGCAGCGATACGGCCGCGGTGTTCGTCTCGCTCTACCCCGCACCCACGGTGCTCGCGAGCCCCGATCAAGAGATCGAGTACGGCGATCTGGCCACGCTCTACGCGATCGGCAACGGGGTGTTCACTTGGACCCCCGATCTCTATGTGGAGACCATGGACGGCGCCTGGTTGATCGTTCAGCCGGAGGAGAGTACCACCTATACCGTGCAACTCACTGATACCAATGGCTGCAAGGTGACCGATGCCGTTACGGTCGTTCTGGACGGAGCGCTCTATGTGCCCAACACCTTCACGCCGAACGGCGACGGGATCAACGACTGGTTCTTCGCCTTGGGCAAGGAGATCACGGATTTCCGCTTGTCGGTCTTCAACCGTTGGGGCGAGCGGATCTTCGAAGCGGTCGCCTTGGAAGGTTTCTGGGATGGCACCTACAACGGCATTGAATCTCCGATCGATACCTACGTATGGCGAGTGGATTACTCGGAACGCAACGGGGAGGATCATGTGCTCTTCGGACATGTGAACCTGGTGCGGTAACGTTGGCGAGGTCGACGCGGAAAGGAGAATATCAGCCCAGGAACTTCGCCCGTTCCAGGCCCAACCATTGCAAAGCCGCCCCGCTGAGCAGCATCTCCTTACGGGCCACTTCCCACGGCATGCTGCGGATCAGTTCGCCGGGAACAAGTTCGCCCAGAGGGAACGGATAGTCCGTGCCCATTGCCACACGTTCCGATCCGAAGAGTTCCACCACACGTTGCAACATGGCCGGATCATGCACAAGCGCATCGATCCAAAAGCGGCCGAGGTAGTCCTTCGGTGCCACGTTGTTGTCCACCGCACAAAGATCCGGGCGAACCTCGAAGCCATGTTGGATCCGCCCCAACGTGGCCGGGAACGAACCACCTCCATGGGCGAAGGCCACGCGCAATTTGGGTAAGCGTTCCAGCAGCCCGCTGAAGATCATGGAGGTGATGGCCAGGGTGGTCTCCGCTGGCATACCCACCAACCAGCTCATCCAGTACTTCTGCATGCGCTCCTTGCCCAACATATCCCATGGGTGAACGAACACGGCCATGTCAAGCCGCTCGCACACTTGGAAAATGGAGAAGAGCTGCGGGTCGCCGAGGTTGATCCCCTCCACATGGGTCCCGATCTGGATGCCGACCAGCCCGATGCGCTTGCAACGCTCCAATTCCAGGATCGCGAGATCCGTATCCTGCATAGGCACCGTGCCCAAGCCAACGAAACGTTGGGGCCACCGATCCACAATGCCGGCGATATGGTCGTTGAGGAACACAGCGAGTTCGAGCGTGTCCTTCGGTTTCGCCCAGTAGCTGAACATAACGGGCACCGTGCTCAGCACTTGCACACGCACGCGGTGTTGGTCGCACTCGCTCAGGCGCACTTCCGGGTCCCAGCAGTTGGCCTGCACCTCTCGGAAGAATTTGTCATCCATCATCATCCGCGCGCAGCCGGGCCGATGGTGGTCCAGGTGGATGAAGCCTTTGTAACCGAAGCGCGCGCCGAAATCAGGGATGCGCTCCGGAAGGATGTGCGTGTGTATGTCTATCGAGAGCAGCTCAGGCATCGTGCAACGCTCACACGAAGCGCTTATCCACCTCCATCACATGCCCGCAATTTCCGCAGGTACGGAGCCCCTCGTTGGAATAGAACTCCTTGAAGCGCGACAGGAAATCCTTCTCGATGTTGTGGAGCACGAACCGGTACTCGTGCAACTTGTGATTGCACTTTTCGCAGTACCACTGCAGGCCATCCTCCAGTTCGCGGTCATCGCGCTTGCATTCGATCACCAGGCCCACGGTGCCCGCTCCGCGGCGGGGCTGATGCGGTACACGGGAGGGTAGCAGGAACACCTCACCTTCCTTGATAGGGATCGTCACGGCCTTGCCGTCCTCCTGGATGCCCACTTCGATATCGCCCTCGATCTGAAGGAAGAGCTCTTCGGTCTCGTTCCAATGGTAATCCTTGCGCGCGTTCGGGCCGCCTACCACCATCACGATATAATCCCCCGCATCGACGTACAGGTTCTTATTGCCAATGGGCGGTTTCAATAGTTCGCGGTTGTCCGCGATCCACTGCTTCAGGTTGAACGGACGACGAACGGGCATGGCGCGAGGAGCATTGGTCCGCCGAAAGGTAGGATGCCCGCTTGGTCCTCCATCGCTTTGCCGGGGGCGCGTTACTTGGAGCGCTTCTCCACCCGGCCGGCAGCCAGTAACAGCGCTCCGTTGGTGCGCTGCATGTCCATGGTCCACTCCTGGTCCTGCGCGAAGGTCTGCGTCTTCGTATCGAAGCGCACCCGGGCGAAGGGGAAATCCAGTTCATCGGTAGCCACTCCCTGGTACTTGTCCGTTGCCAACAGGCTGATATCCATCATCAAGGGATCGAACATCAGGTCGTCCATCTGGAGCGGGAACGACGTATCGACGAGGATCCTTTTGGGCACGAAGCCTTTCTTGTGGAACTCCAAGCTGAACTCTCCGTTGAGGGCGAGTTCCGCGCGGAACTTGCCGCTCTTGTCGGTAAGGACCGACGCCATGCGCTCGTTCCCACGGTAGGTGATCACCTCGCACCCTTCCAGCTTGTTCTCCCCATCCGTGATGCGGCCCATCACCGGTAAGGAGGCCTCTTGGCGGTAGTCTTGGGCGAGTACGAGCGTACTGCCAGCGAGGGCGAAAGAGCACATGAACAGGAAGCGGGTTTCCATGGGAAGGTGGATAGGATCCCGCCTTCTACGCCCCGAACGTTCGGTAGGTTATCGCGTCCCTATCGCACCACGCGCGCCACCACGGCCCTTCCGCCGAGAGGTTGGATCCGCACCACGTAGGCGGCATGGGCCAACTCACCTGGCCATGCGATCATGCATCGACCCATCGGACCGGTAACGACCGGTTGCCGCATCACCGGACGTCCCATCACATCATGTACCCAAAGCTCGGCCTGCCCGCCGGTCTTCGGTCCGGTGATCAACAAATTGTCCGCCGTGGGGTGAACAGCCCAGCCGACCTCTTGGCCCTCTTCCAGCCCAGTGCAGAGGTCCACGAAAAGCTCGAAGTAGGTGTCGCTCAATTCCAGGCAAAGGCCATCGGATTCCACATCGCGGATCGAAATACCCTCCATGAAGTTCGTGAGCGTTCCCTCGAAGCTGATCCCATGGATGCGGTATGCACCATCGCGCAGGGTATCGGCATCGATATAGCCGTTCGGCATCTCCGCGATGACGTTATCCCCGTCATCAGTGAGCACCATCATGTTGTTGCCGATGGCAAGGGTATAGTGGATGAAGGTGAAGGGGTCGGGAACACCGTCCTTGCAGATGGTGGCCGTGGTATCGCCCAGATCGCTCTTTACCACGTCTCCGTCGCAGATCAAAGGGGGGTCTTCCGCGCTCAAGCAGAGTGAGTACGTACCTGGCGAACCGAAATCGGCGTTCGTGAACACGCGTATCAGGTAATCCGTATTGGGGACCGTGGGGACCGTGTACTCGAACAGAGGCCACACACCGCACACGAGCGAGGTTCCAAAACAGGTATCGATCACCTCCACCCCCCAATCGGTGATGGTACCCGGTTGCAGCGCAATGAGCACTTCGCTATGGTCCTCACTATTGAAGGTGTACCAGAGGTCGAAGTAGTTAAGACCATCGCCGTCGCACAGGGGAAAATCGCCGTCCCAAGTGGCCTGGCTGTTATCGCAAGCAACGCCCAGCAGCGGGCATTCCAGCAGACCGTTCACCGGGAGCACCTGGGGATAGGCGCAGGTATCGTTGGTAGGTGCTTGGGCGCGTGCCATGCCGCAAAGCAGCAGCAGGCAGGAGAGCAGTATAGCGTTCCGGATCATGGGCGAGGGACTGGGACCGGCCAAGGTAGCACCTAGCGGCCAAGCCTCATCTGGAAGCGAACGAGCGGGCCGAAAGGGCCCGCTCGCACTGATCGCTATATATCCAGGGATCAGCGTACCACGATACGCTGCTCCCAATGCCCACCGGGCAGGACTACCTGGAGCGAATACACACCCTGGGCCAGCTGGCCTTGCAAGGGAAGGGTATGCGAGGCACCGGCCAGGATCGTGCTGCGCTCGGTGTATACAGCACGGCCCACCATGTCCACTAGGGTAATATGTGCCGGTCCTCCAAGGCCTCTGTTCGTCAGGGTCATACCACCATTGGTAGGGTTCGGGTACACCTGCCACCCTTCAGCGCTGAGCGGCTGGATGGACGTGGGAAAGTCCGCGGTCGCGCAAATGGCGAACTCGCCGCCTGCGCCGAACTCGGTGTTGGAATAGACGCGCACTGCGTAATCCGTGTTCGGGTCAACGGCGATCACTGCGGGTGCTAACGGATCGGCCTCGCAATACACCTCGGCGCCTCCACAGCCCAGGCTCACCACCAGCGCCCAACTGGACATGGTCCCAGGGTCGAAATTGATAGTGACGGAGGTGTTCGGGCCGGCGTTGAAGGTGTACCATACATCCTGATAGGTGCCCGAGGCGGATTCGCATCCGGGATCACCGGCATCCTGGGTGGCGGTGATCGTACTACCGGGCAAGGAATTCGCGGGGCAATCCAGGGAGAGGTTCAGAGGCAGTTGGGTCGCATTGGCACAATCGTCGTTCGAGGGAGGCGGGGGGCATGCGGTGGCTACAACCGTGACAGAATAAGCACCGGTACTTCCAGGGCCGAACTGGCCTACCGGCATGTAATAGGTACCCGCGGGCACGGTAGCATAAGCCACCTCCGCGTTGCCATCACCGCAACTGAAATCGAATCCGGAGAACACCTGGACCCCATCCCCCGGGCAGCTCGTGGAAAGGAATCCATACACCTCATCGAACGGCGTTGGTGTGCCGCAATAAGAGATCAGCAGGTTGGTGCATTCCACCGTGGTGAACGCATGCCATACTTTGGGGACACCATCGTCGAGCGTCGAGTTGGCCGCAGCGTCGATCAACTCTGTGGCCCCTACTGTTGTCCCGGAGAAACTCAGGGGCGTTCCCACCTGCAAGTTCTCTGGAAGAACATCCATGCAGAGATCGTTCGGTGGGGCGGAACCGGGGGTGATGACACAAACGCTGACCTGGGTCGTAGGCGCTTGACCGCTCGACCAATCGTACACCCGGAAATAGTAGGTGTTACCGACCGTAAGGCCGGTAGCTTCGATCGTTTCCCCGGTACCAGCCAGGTTGTCGTTCGCACAAGCCAGTGCGATCAGGTTCTGACAGTCCCCCTCGTAGAGGTCCACCACCGCGTTGTATGCACTGCTGGGCTCAACGGCGATGGTCTGCTCTGCGGAGGCCGCCACGAAGGAGAACCAAACATCGTCGTTCGCATCTCCGGTAAATCCGTTGCAGAGCCCTCCAGGCAGGGACTCCGTGGCAGCGGCCACCTCAGAGACAACAGCGTTGCACACCACATCCGGGGTCAGCATGGTCGCTCCAAGACAATCGTCGTTCATTGGTGGCGGTGTGGCGCAGGCGGTTCCAGTGATATGCAGCGTGTAGGGTCCGATCGCCCCGGTGGTGGCGATCACCGGGAAATAATACGTTCCGGCAGGAAGGTTCATGAAATGGATCGTGACATTACCGTCCCCGCATTCGATCTGATTGAAGTCGCCGGTGTTCACGGTGTTGGTGATGGGGCAACCGATCACCAGGAAGATGAACGAATCGTTGAAGATCGGGCTGGTCCCGCACAGGTCCACTGTCACGTCCAAGCACTCCACGGTGGAGAACGCCTCCCAGACCTGGGGGGCTCCGAAACCAACCTCATCCGTTGCGCCGCTACTGTCACCGGTCCTCGTCACCGTCGCCCCGTTGGCCAAGGGTTCGATCACGGCACCGCTGCAGAGGTCGTTCGGCGGCTGCGCCATGGAGATCATCGGAACGGCAATGGCCATCAACACGATGGCTCTTGCGTCTGGGAGGTAGTTGTGGTTCATGACAGGTAGGTGATCAGTGGTTCATAGGACGATCAGCGGACGACGAAATGCTGCTCGGCCCTGCCTTCCGCACCCATCGCACGCAACGTGTACATGCCTTGCTCAGCGCGGCCTTGCAAGTGGAGATCGAGGCGCTGGCCAGGTGCGAGGTTCACACGCTCGCGGTGCATCGAGCGACCGGAAACATCCAGCACTTCGATCCATTGCACTACGAACGCGCCATCATTCCGCACGGTCATGTCGCCATTGCTAGGGTTGGGGAACACCGAGAAGCTCGGACGCCCGTTCGCCGCCAGCCCGGTGCCAAGGCAGTTCACCGCGCTCACCTCGATCGAATAGGGTCCCACCGCATTGTTGCCAGGATCGAGCACCACAGGCACATAGTAGGTGCCCGCTTCCAAGCTGGTAGAAGAAGTAGCTCACGTTCTGGTCACCGCAGATCGTATCGTTGAAGGTGCTGAAATAGACCAGTGAATCCCCGGGGCAACTGGTGACCAGGAAGCCGAACGAATTGGTCCATGCCGGGTTGAGGCCGCAATAGGAAATGGTCACCTCCGTGCAAGTGTCCGTGTTGAAGGCGTGCCAGACCACGGGTGCGAGGGCGAAGGGAGAGTTCGGGACCCAATCGCCAACGGCCGTAGCGCCGGTATTGTCGCCTACAAGGGTCAATGTATCGCCAGGGGCCAGGTCGTTTACGACCACATCTCCGCAGAGGTCGTTCACCGGCGCATTACTGCCCGGGCAAGCTGCTGCGATCACCTCAATAGCGTACGGACCTACCGCATTGTTGCCAGGATCGAGCACGACCGGCACGTAGTAGTCACCAGCGGCCAATTCATCGAAGGAATAAGTGAGATTACCATCACCGCAGGAGGTGGTATCGAAGGTGCTGAAGAATACCAGCGAGTCCGCCGGACAACTTGTGGCCATGAAACCGAAGGCGTTGGTCCAGGTCGGGTTCAGTCCGCAATAGCGCACGGTCACATCCGCACATGTCGGTAGGCTGATCTGGTGCCAAACCACAGGAGCGCCAGCGAACGGAGAGGTCTGAACGAAATCGCCGGTTGGCGTGGCATTGCTGTTGTCACCGGCAAGAACGAGCGTATCGCCGACCGCCAAGGTCTGCGCGATGGTCTGGCTGCAAAGGTCCTGAAAGGTGGGGCCGCTAGCCTGGTCGCCTCACCGGTTATGGTATAGGGTCCCACCGCGTTGTTGCCGTCAGGACCCAGGGGATGTAGTAGGTTCCCCAGGCACCTGTACAGATATAGGTCAGGTTACCGTCGCCGCAATCGTTGTCGTTGAAGGTGCTGAAGAAGAGGAGCGAATCGCCAGGACAATCCAGGCTGAGGAAGCCGAAGGCATTGTCCCACCCGCACGGAATCCCACGGACAATTCACGGTCAAAAACGCGAAGGCATTGCCCCACAGTCGGTGGGCTTTGGCTCGTATTGGGCGAGCCGTGATGTTCCCGCAGCACTTCGGGACACCCCCCCCCCCCTGTGGTTATCGCGTGCCAAACAACCGGACCGGCCGGCGAAACGCCCGGCAGGAAGTCGTTCGCTTGCGTGGCGTTCGTGTTGTCGCCAGTGAAGGTCAGCGTGTCCCCTGCGACCAGTAGTTCCGGGACTCCTGGCTGCAATCATCATTCGGCGGCGGCAGCAGTCATCCACCACAGGCCACGGCGTTCACATTGATCACGAAAGGACCGAAAGCCGTGCCCGGATCCATGTAGACCGGGTAGTAGTACGTGCCGGCGGCCACGTTGTTGAACCGCATCGTCGCGTTCCCATCACCACAAGTGGCGTTATTGCGTGGTCGTGGGTAACCACTAGCTGGTTCGTTGCCGGACAAGTAACCACAAGGACGTTCCAATACTCGAACACCGTGGGTGATCCGCAGTAGTCGATAATGATATCCGTGCAGGTATCGGTGGTGAACGCGTACCAGATATTGTCGTAGCCGTCGAGTGCCGTACCTGGCGCCGCATCGCCACCACCTGTGGCGTTGCTGTTGTCTCCTATCCAAGTCAGGGGAGTGCCGATCTGCAGCACATCGGGCACAACTTGCGAGCAAGAATCCACGCCCTGTGCCGAAGCAACGGAGGCAGCAAGGGTCCAAATGGTAACGGCCAGGAGCGCGACACGCGCGGGAGCGGAACGAAGGATCATATCGTGAAGTTCAGGTGGTTGCTTGTTGGGATCCACAAAGATGGTCGCTGTATGTTACTTCAGCGGAGGATCTCGATGAATGGTTATCAACGGCCTGCTGTCATCTTGGACAGGACGACCGGATACCTTTGGCCACCGACGTTCCCACCCATGCCTCAGGACCCGACCACCCTCCCGCTTTCCGGGGAGCGCGCCTTGGTATGTGGCGCCAGCCAAGGCATTGGCCGGGCCACAGCACAGGCTCTGGCGCAGCAGGGTGCGGCGGTCACCTTGCTGGCCCGGACGGAGAAGGCTCTCGCGCAAGTCCTCGCTTCACTGCCCGGGCGCGGCCATGCGATCATAGCGGTGGATCTCGCCGACACGACGGCTCTCGGTCAGGTGGTCTCGGATCATCTGCGCGCTCACGGCCCGTTCAGCATCCTGGTGAACAACGCTGGTGGCCCCCCACCAGGCCCTGCGCACCAAGCCGAGCTGGGCGCCTTTGAACACGCGTTCCGCCTCCATATGCTGGCCTTCCAGGCCCTCGTGCTCGCGGTGGCGCCGGGCATGAAAGCGGTGCGCCACGGGCGCATCATCAATGTGATCAGCACCAGCGTGAAGCAACCGCTGCCGAACCTGGGCGTGAGCAACACCATCCGTGGGGCGGTGGCGCAATGGAGCAAGACGCTGGCGAACGAGCTGGGGCCCTTCAACATCACGGTGAACAACGTGCTGCCCGGGGCTACTAGCACGGAGCGGCTCGCGGCCATCATCCGCAACAAGGCCGCGGCCACGGGAGCGACGGAGGCCGATGTGGCCCAGCAGATGATGGATGAGATCCCGTTGCGGCGCTTCGCCGCACCCGAAGAGGTAGCGCACGCCATAGCGTTCCTCGCCGGGCCGCATGGCGCCTACATCAACGGCATCAACCTGCCGGTCGACGGTGGGCGCACCGGTTGCTTGTAGGTCTCACGCGGGTTCGCGCGCCGCTAGGCGGAACCCTTGTCCGTGAATGTTGATGATCTCCACTTCCGGGTCGTCCTTCAAATATTTGCGCAGCTTGGCGATGTACACGTCCATACTGCGCCCGTTGAAGTAATTGTCGTCGCCCCATATTTCCCGCAACGCGAGGCGTCGCTCCAACAAGCCGTTGCGATGAAGGCATAGCAACCGCAGTAGTTCCGACTCTTTGGTGGTGAGCTTTTTCTCCACCCCCTCACGGATGAGCAATTGTTTCCGCAGGTCGAACGCGTAGGTGCCCAGGACGTAGTGCTGCGGTTGGTCCTTCGCCCCCATGGGGCCTTTGGCACGCTTGAGCACGGCTTGCACGCGCAACACCAGTTCCTCCATACTGAAGGGCTTGGTGAGGTAGTCGTCCGCCCCGCTTTGGAAACCCTGGATGGTGTCCTGCTTCATGCTTTTCGCGGTGAGGAAGATGATCGGCACCTGCTCATCCTTCAGGCGGATCTCTCGGGCGAGGGTAAAGCCGTCCTTCACCGGCATCATTACGTCCAGCAAAAGCAGATCGAAGCGGCCTTGAGCATAGGCCTTGAGCCCTTCCGCACCATCGTTGCGAAGCTCCACGTCGAAGCCCTTCACGCGCAGGTACTCCGCGAGCAGGGTGCCCAGGTTGGGGTCATCCTCGACCAGTAGGAGCTTGAAGTGTGTGTCCATGTTCGAAGGGGAGTGTGATGGTGAACGTGCTGCCGTTCCCCGGGGTGCTTTCCACAGCTATGCGTCCATGATGGCGTTCCACCACGGCGCGCACATAGCTCAGCCCGAGCCCGAAGCCTTTCACGTTATGGATGTTGCCGGTGGGCACGCGATAGAGCTTGTCGAAGATCCTGCGTTGTTCGGTACGTGGGATCCCGATCCCATTGTCGCGCACGGAAACGGACAGACCGGAGGCATCGCTCCGAGTGGAAACCATGATGCGAGGTTCCTGGGCGGAATATTTGATGGCGTTGTCCAGCAGGTTGTGCAGCACGTTGGTCAGGTGGATGCGATCGCCCTGCACATGGTAGAGGTCCGCGCGCAGGTCCAGGTCGATACGGCCATTGCGCCGGGACGCTTGTATCTCAATGCTCCGCACCACGTCCTGTAGTACGGCATGCAGATCAAGGTCCACCGGTTTGATGCGCATCTGCCCGCTGTCCAGCACCGCGCTCTGCAGCACGTTCTCCACGAGCACGCCTAGACGCTTGTTCTCATCGCGGATCATGTTCACGAAGGTCTTGGTCTGTTGTTCCGTGCGTGGCATACCCGGATCGGACAACGCCTCGCAGGCCAGGGCGATCGTGCTGATCGGGGTCTTCAGTTCATGGGTGAGGTTGTTCACCAGGTCGTTCTTGATATCGCTGATGCGTTTCTGGCGATGGATGGTCCGCATGGTGATCACAAAGGCGAGCACGATCACCAGTAAAAAGGCCGCGGACATGGCCAGCAGCGGGCGCATGCTGCGCCACACATGACGCTGTTGGCCGGGCACCAGCACATGCAAATGCGTGGCGGAGGCGTCCGGATCATTGCGGAAGAGACGCACGCGATGTGGTGAGGCGAACAGGCCAGCCGTGTCGAGCGCTTCGTTCTGGGAAAGGAGCCAGGCCCGACCGTCCGCATCGAACACCCCGTGAAGGTGGGCTTGCTCGATACCCCGGACACGCATCTCCTCCGTGATGAGCGAATCCAGCAACCGCGGATCGATCCGTTCCACCACGGACTGTGCCGCGCCAGCGGCCAAGATGCCGCGCAACATCTCCGCGATCAGGTCGTCCTCCGTCGCAGAGGCAGGTCCGGTGGGCAACGTGTCCGCCGCCGCATGGTCGATCCGGGCCAATAGTTCCTTCCCACTTTCATGACCTCGCAAGTGGACGATGGCATCGAGCCGCTCCATGCGATCGCTCACCGCGAGTAAGGCATTGTCCACGCTCTGCGCGAACTGCACGTCCTTCAACAGCATGGTATCATTGATCCACCGCACCTGGATGATGACCAGGCCCACGAGCGCGAGGGTGATCGCCACGCTCAGGCCCATGATGGACCGCTCGTTCACGCGACGAAAATATCCCGGGCCCAGGGGGGGCTTGGCCGGTTAACGTTCTTTAACGGCCGTTGGCGGTGCGTTAACGTTCGCCGCGCAGGGCGGGGTCTACGTTCGCATCGTCCGATCCACTGTCGCCATGATCACCCGCATCCTTCTGCTCAGTACCCTTCTGTTCCCGGCCGGCATCGCCAGCGCGCATCCCGCCGGACCCGAGACAACCCGCACCCAGCGCCGCACCGGAGTAGGACCCGCTGCTGACGACCTACTTCGGGCCACGCCGTTCCGGTACACCAAGAAACCCAAGAGCACCTCCTTCGCACCTGCGGGAACGAGTGGTGGTCCCATCGAATTCAAGAGGCTGGTCATCGAGTAGGTTCGTTCAATGACAGCGCAACAAGGGGCTGGAAGGCTCTCACACAGTGAGGGCCTTTCGGCTTTAAGGTCCGCGCCTGTTGACGCTCAAGGCTACCTTTCGGCCGTCCTCTCCCATGGAACAAGGTCTCAACTATATCGGGGGCGAATTCCTATCCGCGCAAGGCCAAGGCTGGTTGGATGTGCATACGCCTGCTACCGGTGCGGTGTTCGCCCGGATACCGGACAGCGATGAACGGGATGTGGACCTGGCGGTGACGGCAGCGCTCAGTGCGCTCGGTGGCTGGCAGGGCTTGGGACGAGAGGGCCGCAGCCAGGCTATGTTGCGCATCGCGGCCCGTGTGGAGCGCGATCTGGACCGCTTCGCTGCAGCCGAATCACAAGACAACGGGAAGCCGGTCCATTTGGCCCACGAGGTGGACATCCCGCGCGCGGTGGCCAATCTCCGTTTCTTCGCTACCGCGATCCTGCACCAACAAAGTGAGGTCCACCTAACGGATGATCTGGCGGTGAACTACACCGATCGGCAACCTGTCGGGGTAGCTGGGTGTATCAGTCCATGGAACCTGCCGCTCTACCTTTTCACCTGGAAAGTGGCGCCGGCCCTTGCCGCAGGCTGCGCGGTAGTGGCCAAGCCTTCGGAGGTGACACCATGGACGGCCTATCTTCTCGCACAGGTCTGCGCGGAGGAGGGTCTTCCGCCAGGGGTGCTGAACATCGTTCATGGTCTTGGGCCCAAGGTGGGATCTGCCATGAGCGCGCATCCGGGCATTCCGGCGATCTCCTTCACCGGGGGCACACGCACCGGAGCCGAGATCGCGCGCACAGCCGCACCGTTGTTCAAGAAACTCAGTTTGGAACTAGGCGGAAAGAACCCGGTGATCGTGTTCGATGATTGCGACTTCGAAGCGATGCTCGCCACTACGGTGCGGTCCTCGTTCAGGAACCAGGGGCAGATCTGCCTGTGCGGTTCGCGGATCCTGGTGCAACGAGGTCTGTACGATCGCTTCCGCGATGCTTTCGTGGCGCGTGCGAACACATTGCGTGTGGGCGACCCCAAGGACCCTGGTAGCGATCTGGGCGCCTTGGTCTCCAAGGCGCATCTGGAAAAAGTGCTGGGACATGTGGAGATCGCCCGGAAAGAGGGAGGGCGGGTGCTCTGCGGCGGTGATCAGGTGCAACTCGAAGGCGCGCTCTCTGGTGGATGGTACATGCGACCGACGGTGATAGAAGGCTTGGGGCCAGCGTGCCGAACCAACCAGGAAGAGATCTTCGGACCTGTGGTCACCCTCCAACCCTTCGATACGGAAGAGGAGGCGCTGACCTTGGCGAACAGCACGCCTTACGGGCTCGCCGCCGTGATCTGGACAAAGGACCTGCAACGCGCGCACCGGGTGGCCCGCGCAGTTCAGAGCGGCATCGTGTGGGTGAACTGCTGGATGTTACGGGACCTCCGCACCCCCTTCGGCGGCGTGAAACAAAGCGGGGTGGGGCGCGAAGGAGGGTGGGAAGCGCTGCGCTTCTTCAGCGAGGCGAAGAACGTGTGCGTGCGTCTTTGATCGGAGACCTCCGATCCGTTTTCATCCCATTGGTGAAGAACCAGCCGAAACGGCGGTCGAACCATACCTCGAAGCGGTCGGCCCAGGTAAAAAGCAGGAAAAGAAGACGGTCCATGTTCCTCTGAACAACTGCGTTCGCCGCTCGGAAATTGTGCAGCGCGCTCAGACGATGATCTCCAACGTGAACAATACGTCCCCGCTTGACCGGGGGACCACCTCCGCCGATAGCGGGCCATGTGCCCGATAGGCGAGTTCCAGCAATCCCAAGCTCCGATCCGCTTCTTGCGTGCGTAGATCGTGGCGATAACGGGCCTGCCTGGAGCGGGCATCCATGGCGTTCAATGCGGTGACCTGTTCCATCATGTCGGAGGCAGGTCCCGGCGGCAATGGTCGCGCTATGAAGAGCCGGTACCCTGCACCGTCCCGGGAAAGCGCCAACAACACAGGTGCGGGACCAAAGCCCGTCAGATCGTCCAGGAGTTGGGTCGCGGCCAGAAGTGCCGATCGACGGGCCGCGGCTTTCTCCGGCCGATCGTCCAGATCCTCTTGGACCAGGGTGATGATCGCTTCCAGCATGGCCGGAAAAGGTTGGCCAGCGTAGGCCAGGAGTACATCCTCGGCCATAACAAGGTCCAGAAGAGGCAGTTCACGGTGCGGACCCTCGCTCTGCGGGATCTCGCCAAGGTCCACTTCCAATCCAAGGCGGTGCGAACCGTTGGCGAGCGCGTAGAGTTGGTGCCGAATGGGATGCCCGCTGCGGCGGGCCATCTCTATGAGGCCCAACCCGGCCCCACCTTTCGCCGAGGAGGTGTTCGAGCGCAGACCTTGCAGGAACATCTCTTTCAGTTCGTCCTTGCCCTTGCCGTTCAGGCGTGATAGGGCGCTGGTGAGTTCCGGCAGGTCCTGTTCCAACAACGGATTGAAAGCGACCACCTGCTGGGAGCGTGCGGATGCGCGCAAGAGGAACATGCTCCTGTCCGCCGCACCCTGCTGTATGTCACGAACGCGATGACGGACGATGTTCTGGTAGGCCTCGACCATGATGAAGGCCAGCTTCGTACGGTGCGCTCGAGAGAGCCCCAAGTGCTCTGCCAACGCCTCTCCCATCCCGATCAATCGGGCGGTATGGCCATCATGGAACGCCCCACTGTACAGAAAGGAAGGACCCTCCCCTACCAAGGCTTGGAAAAGGCTATGAGCGCGTGGTGCCTTCATCCGGCCGGGCCGGCCAAATATAGAGGCCGGTCCCCGTGCGGGGTCGGTCGCAGCACTTACTTTGCCACGCGATGAGGAAGGCGGGCGAGGCGACCTTGGAAAGCGCGCGGTTGTTCATCCGTCGTCATTTCAGCAAAGAGGTCTCGCCGAAATTCGTCTTCCACGACCTGGACCATACGCTCTCGGTAACACGTACGGCCCTGGAGATCGGCCGTGCGCTGAAGTTATGCGGGCACGATCTGCTCCTGCTGGAGATCGCGGCGCTTTTCCACGATGCGGGGTATGCGCGCACCTACGTCGGCCATGAGAAAGAGAGCGCACGGATCGCGCGCGGGTTCCTTCATGCGGCCAAATTCCCCACCCGGGACCGGGAGCGGGTGAGCGCGATGATCAACGGCACCCGGTTGGGGGCCACCCCGCGCGGCATGTTGCAGCGTGTATTGCGCGATGCCGATTCGGCCAAGGCCGGCCAGGCGGATTTCGAGGAGCGCGCCGAGCGGTTGCGCATTGAACTGCAGTTGGTGCATGGCAAGGCGATCAAGAAAACGGATTGGTCACGCGAGAACCTGGCGTACCTCACCGCGCACAGGTTCCATACCACCTATGCTCGCAACCGTTTCGGGCCGCAGAAGACGATCAATCTCAAGCGGCTCAAGCTCCGCATGGCCGGCCAGCTGCAGAAGGAGAAGCTACCGAAGCCGGGGAGGTGGCCTTTGTTCGATCGCGATCTGAGCTGGCTCTCGTTCAACGATCGGGTGTTGCAGGAGGCCCAGGACGAGCATGTGCCCTTGTTGGAGCGGATCAAGTTCCTGGCCATCTACTCCAGCAACCTCGATGAATTCTACCGGGTGCGCGTGGCGTCCCTGCGATCGTTGGTGAAATTGGGCAAGCACGACCGTACCGCGCTGAGCATCACCCCGGACCGTCTGGTGGCGAAGATCAATGCGAAAGCGCTCGGGCAGCAACAGGAGTTCGGTGCGCTCTACCGGGGCAAGTTGCTACCCGCCCTGGCGCGTGAGAAGATCCACATACTACGTGAGGACCAATTGTCCGCGAAGCAGGAGGTTTTCGTGAAGGCGTTCTATCAAGAACGGGTGGAACCCTTGTTGACCACCGCTACGATGCGCCCCGGCAATGCCCTTTTCGTGGAGGATCGGCGCCTCTACCTGGTATGCGCCTTGCGGCCGAAGGGGTCGCGCAAGGAAAAGCGCGTCGTGGTGAACGTGCCGAGCGAGGAGCTGGGGCGGTTCGTGCAGCTTCCTTCCGCACCTGGCCGCAACGACCTCATGTTCCTGGACGATGTGCTGCGCCTTTGCCTGCACCGCACGTTCAAAGGACATCGTGTGATCCGCGTCCACGCCATCAAGCTCTCGCGCGATGCGGACCTCTATCTGGAAGAAGAGTTCGCCGGCAAGGTGGTGGATAAGGTGCGCAAGAGCCTGCGGAAACGGCAGACCGGAGTGCCCTCCCGGTTCCTGTTCGACCAGGCCATGCCGAAGCCCCTGCTAAAGGCGACCATCGCCTTCCTCGGGCTGCGTCCGCCGGACCTGGTGCCCGGTGGGCGCTACCACAACTTCAGCGATCTGCTCCGCCTACCCGTAAAGGAGCGGCCCGACCTGCGCGACAAGCCCCTGCCCCTCGTTCCACATGCGGGACTATCTCAACGCACCGACCTCTTCCGAACGATCTCGGACAAGGACCAGTTGCTCCACTTCCCCTACCACGATTTCGGCCTGATGGTGCGGTGGCTCGAGCAGGCCGCGAGGGATAAGGCCGTGCGCTCGATCTCCATCACGCTGTATCGCGTGGCCTACGGATCGTTGATATGCCAGGCCTTGCTACAAGCCCTGCGCAATGGCAAGCAGGTCACGGTGTTCGTGGAGGTCCAGGCCCGTTTCGATGAACGCTCGAACCTGTATTGGGGCGAGATGTTGGAGAAGGCAGGAGCCAAGGTGCTCTACAGCTACGAGGGGCTCAAGGTGCATGGCAAGTTGTGCCTCATCCAGCGTTCGGAACGCGGCCGATCGCGGCGGTACGCATATCTGGGAACAGGGAATTTCAACGAACGCACGGCCCAGGTGTATTCTGATATGGGTCTGCTCACCGCGCAGCCTGCGATCACGCGCGAGGTGCAAGAGGTGTTCTCCTATTTGATGGACCGGCGACATGTGCCCGCATTGCGCCAACTACTGATGGCCCCTATCGATCTGCGCAGCAGACTGGAGGAGATGATCGATCGGGAGATCGAGCAGGCATTGAAGGGGCGCCCTGCCCGTATCCTTCTCAAGTTGAACAGCCTTGAGGATACGAGCATGATCCATAAGCTCTACGATGCCAGCAGGGCGGGTGTGGAGGTGCGGCTCATCCTGCGCGGCATCTGTTGTTTGGTGCCCGGGTTACCGCACGTGAGCGAACGTGTGCGTGCCATCAGCATCGTGGACCGATACCTGGAACACGCCCGCGTGTATATGTTCCATGACCGCGGCCGCATGACCACCTACCTCGCCAGTGCGGACCTGATGGAGCGCAACCTGGACCGCCGTGTGGAGATCGCCTTTCCGTTGGAAGATGCGGAGCTGCGCGCCCAGGTACATCGTTTTCTGGACCTACAATGGCGCGACCGTGTCAAGGCACGGCTGATCGATGCGGACCAAAGGAACGCCTACGTACCACGGGAGAAGAACGAGGCGGCCATCCAGAGCCAGTTGGCCTTCCACAACTACTTGATGGGTCTGGACCGGCGGCGGCGATCGACCGTCAAAAAGCGAACGGGACCCGCCCCGGCAAAACGCTAGGGCGTTCAGCCCGGCAACTTCGACGGCACCACCAACAGCGGCGCCTGCGCACTTCGGAGCACTTGTTCCGTATGGCTTCCCCAGAGGCTGTCCATCCAGCTATCATGTCCTTCGGTGGACATGACCACCAGATCCGCCGCCATGCGATCGCAGGTATCCAGGATGGTGGGCACAAGATCCCCATCCTCCGTGCGCTCGATCACTGCCGCCTTGGCCGGAAGGCGATCCCGCAGATCGGCGGGCATCGAGCCCGCGCCTACCGCGAGCAGTACCACCTCCACTTGGTGGCACGCATAGCGGTCGAGGAGTTGCGCCAATCCCATGGTGGCCATCCGGGCCAACTGCGGCGGGCCCACAGGAAGCAGCACCCGTTTCAACACCACACGACCATCCTCCGGCAGTACAAAGCCAGGGACCCCCAGGGGGAGCACCAGCGCATTGATCCGGGACCTGCGTACCAATGCTTCAGCCACGGAACCGTTCAACCAGCGCGCGGCCCCTTTGCGCTGACCTGTGCTGAGCACCAACCATTGGGCGGGATGCCGGATCAAGTGGGTCAGGCAGCCGTCCACGGCATCGCCATCCTCGGTGACCGCTTTGCGCACCGAAAGACGCAGGGCCTCGAGCCCCTTCTCATCCTCGGTATCGCGCAGTTTGTTCCAGCGCACCAGCACCTGGCGCACACCGGGTAGTTCCACCTGGGCATCTCCATTCTCCGCCACATGCATGGCCGTGAGACGTGCCGGACCGGTTAGGGCAAGGCGCACGGCATGGTGAAAGGATGGCGCACTCCCGGCGGCAAGGTCCGTGGGATGGAAGACGTGGGTGGTGATCACCTCCGCAAGTTGAAAGAAAGACGGCTCACTGCGATCGCCATTCGTCACGCAGACGACCGAAAATGCGAAAGGCGGCCTAGTGAGACGCCTTTCAAGTGTGGAGAATACCGGAGTCGAACCGGTGACCTTCCCGCACGCTGTGCGGGACGCTCTAACCGGCCTGTTGGATCAAAGACTCGATGTAAACGCGGCTCTTGCGGGATTTGATGACTTTCTCAAAGGCCATGGCTTCACGGCGCGTTGCGAACCAACGGGACCATTTGTGCTCCCATGGCACGCCAGGTCTAGTGCTGGCGTTCCTCCTACCATTGTGGTCGCGGGTCAGTCGCAAGTCCGGGTCTTCCGCATGCCCCACGTAGTAGCGATCCCGACTCGGGCTGTAGAGGATGTAGACCGCGTAAGGCACGAACAAAAAAGGCGGCCTGTGAGCCGCCTTTCAAGTGGAGAATACCGGAGTCGAACCGGTGACCTCTTGCATGCCATGCAAGCGCTCTAGCCAGCTGAGCTAATCCCCCATTATGTCAATGCCCGAACTGGTAGCCTTCCCGCACGACGTGCGGGACGCTCTAGCCAGCTGAGCTGATCCCCCATCATATCAACCCGTTTTGCAACGGACGGCAAATCTAAGAATAACGGAGCATTGGCCGGTCCATCTTTGCTCCATGCCCCTCTCCGGCCAGCTTATCGAACGCCTCACTGAACATCTGAGCGCCCACGTCGGCACACCGGTGGATGTGGAACGTGGAACACCCGTGGGTGGTGGAAGCATCAATGACGCCTACCGGCTCGATACGGACCACGGAGCGTTCTTCGTGAAAACGAACAGCGCCGACCGCTTCCCTTCGCTGTTCGAAGCGGAAGCCGATGGCCTCGAACGCTTGCGCAAAGCCGCAGCTATCCGGGTCCCTGAAGTGATCGCCACGGGGGAGGATCATGATGATGCCTACCTCTTGTTGGAGCACATCGGATCGAGCGCTCGCAAAGCGGACTTCTGGGAAGACTTCGGTAGATCCCTCGCGCGGCTCCATCAACACAGCAGCGATCGCTTCGGCCTGGAACGCGCTAACTACATCGGCTCGCTGAAGCAGGTGAACACGCCGCACCTGGAATGGAGCGACTTCTTCCTGCACTGCCGCCTGGAGCCACAAGTGGAGCTCGCGCGTAACAAGCAGCGCATCGGCATGGGCGATGTGCTGTGCTTCGAACGGTTGTACAGCAAGCTCGCTTCGCTCTTCCCGAAGGAAGCACCGGCCTTGCTGCACGGCGATCTATGGAGCGGCAACTTCCTCACGGGACCCAATGGCGAGCCGGTGCTTATCGATCCTGCCGTCTACTACGGCCATCGCGAAATGGACTTGGCCATGACCAAGCTCTTCGGTGGCTTCGATGCGGAGTTCTATGCGGCCTACCACGCTGAGCAGCCCTTGGAGCAAGGCTGGGAAGAGCGTATGGATCTGTGCAACTTGTATCCGTTGCTCGTGCATGTCAACCTGTTCGGCCGTGGCTATGCGGCGCAGGTGCAGGCGATCTTGAAACGGTACGTCTGAGAACGGCGGTGTTGAGAACGAACCAAGCAGAAAGGTGGCTGAGGGTGCATGCGTGAAATTTGGCCGATAATGCAAAGCGCACGTTCACCATCGCAGGGAAGGCACTAACGATCGCGGAGACGAACGCATGATCCGCGAGAGCGTTGACAACAAACGCAGACACGTTGAGCACAATCGCAGGGGCGTCGGTCGCATTCGCAGGGGCGTCGCTCGTTCTCGCGGAGATGACGGCGGCATTCGCGGAGGCCTCGAAGCTGACACATAGACATTGCGTGGTGTTGCAAACCACTTGCAGCATGACACAAACGCAGGTAGAGGTGAGAATAACGAAAGCGAATAGATCGCAAACATTGCTTCGATGATGCAAACGCCCACTCACCTGACACAATCACATATCACAGCACATCCATGTCATGCGCAATTGTTTCTACCATATACAACGCAGAACTCATATTTCAATCTTGTACTTTATTTTCATACTTAATGAAACCACGCAACCCCCTATCCATGTATAAGTGCCTGTACGGATAACCAAATCAAACCCCGTACAAGACGCCAAAATGAAAAAGACGAACGAAAACAAGCTGAGCATGTTCTACGCCGTGATAGAGACATGCCTGAAATTCGCCGCGACGTGGACGACCTTCCTGCCCTTCAAGACCGCGCACGATGAATTCGTAGACAACCTGAACAGCCTGAAGGCGGCGGCGCAGGTACAAAAGCAGATCTTGAAGGGGGTTGCTGTGGACAAGGTGTTGAAGCGTGAAGCCATGGTGAAGAAGGCGACCGAGGTGGCGCAAGGGGATCTATGCCTATGCCGTGGACCAGGGGAACGAGGTATTGCGGGGACAGATGAGCGTGGGCAAGAGCACTTTCTTCCGGCAGCGTGATGGTGTGATCGCTGTGATGTGCCAGAACGTACATGACACCGGTGTAGCCGAACTGGCGAACCTTGGGCCCTATGGACTGCTGGCGGCCGACATGACCAGCTTGCAGGGCCTGATCGATGCGTACGAAGCGGTTATCAGCTCACCTCGCACGGCGGTAGGTGTGCGGAAGAACGCGACGACGGAGATCGACATCCTGGTGAAGGACAGCATGAAGATCTTGAACAACCGGATGGACAAGCTGATGCCGGAGTTCGAGACGAGCGATCCGGCGTTCTACAACGAGTACTTCAACTCGCGCATGATCATCGACCTGGGCACAGGCGAGAAGGACGCGCCCGCGCAGGCAGCGTAAAGCAGCACATACGCAAGATGGGAACCCCGGGATGACCGGGGTTCCCGCGTTTTGGGACGGAACGTGAAGGACCCCCGGAAAATCGGGATTGCAGAAATGAAGAACACTTGAAAGGTTTGTGAAAACAAGAAGGGATGACCACGCGTGATCTGCAGCGCGCACGGATGGTGCGCAGTACCCTAGCGGTGTGCGATGAACACCGACCCATCTGGGCGGACCTACCGGCGTTCGCCCTAGCGGTGGAGGAGCTGCGGGTGAAGCTGGCGGAACTGGACAGCCAGATAGCCGCAGCAAATGCGAGTTCGAGCAACCTGACGCACGAGAAGAAGGAGAAGCGGCTGACGATGGTGCGGCGCACCCTGATGGTGCTGAACACACTGGAAGTATACGCTGACGTGCACAAAGACATGGACCTGAAACAAGCGGTGAAGACCGAGCGCGGCTATTTGTGGAACGCACCGGGCGAGGGCGCCACCACACATTGCCGGAAGCTGCTGGCGATCGCACGGACCAAGCAGACCGACCTGGACGCCTATCAACTGACGACGGAACGACTGGATGAACTGGAGGAGGCGATCACCGCGCATGACGCCATGATCACGCTACCCCGCATGACGGTACATGAGCGCAAGGAGCGGAACGCCATGATCCACGCGCTGGTGCCGGAGCTGAGCAAGATCCTTATCCACCGGATGGACAAGCTGATGTATTTGCTGCGGGAGCGGTCGGCGGAATTCGCGCAGGCGTATGCGGCGGCGCGGGCGAGCGGTGCGGAGGCCCTCACCCCGGCCCCCGACAAGTCGGGACTGTGAAGCCCTCTCCCCCGGGTCAGGCCCGGGGCGAGCCGGAGAGGGGGGCGCTTGCGTGATGGTTGGTGGACTGGGTGGACGGGGCGCTAGAACGCGAATGGAACGGATCAATCCCGGATACCGCTCTGCGGTTCCGGGAGGTGGGCGGCATGCCTTCGCCGCGCCGTCGCCAAAGCGCTATGGCGACGTGCGACAAAGCTTTGGCAGCCGAAGAAGCCCATTGGACTGTGGGCTGGTTGGTAGTTGACAGTTGTTGGTGAATACCTCCTTGGTGGGCCGCCTCGGGCCTTGGAGCCCATTGGTTGGTGGGCCAGTTGGTTGGCTGGTTGGTAGTTGTCGGTTGTTGGTGAATGCCTCCTTGGTGGGAACCGGCGCGGCCCTTGGCCTATTGGCCCCTTGGCCATTTGGTGTCGTGTTATCGAGGCCACGAGCCTTGAGCTACGAGACGCGAGCCCGATCTAGCTGCAAGCCCCTAGCCGCAAGCCGGAAGCTTATGCGTGCTGCGCGACGGGAGAGCCTGCACGGATAAAAAAAGGTGGGCGGCATGCCTTCGCTAAAGCTTCGGCAGCCGAAGAAGCCCATTGGCTGGTTGGTGGTGGATCTGGGCCTTGAAGCTGCGAGCCGTGAGCTGTTGGTTGTGGGCCCAGGCTTTTGGTCCTTGGCTCTGGGCGAAAGAAGAGAGCATTCGCGTTACAAACGCGCGATCTCATGGATGGGCCCAAGTCGCCGCAGGGTCCCGCGGCGGAGACCCTGCGGTGGGAGGAAATGGTTGGTGGACTGGGGGACGGGGTGCTAGAACGCGAATGGAACGGATCAAAAGGTGGGCGGAGCCCAGTGGTCTGTGGGCCAGTTGGTAGTTGACAGTTGTTGGTGAATACCTCCTTGGTGGGCCGCCTCGGGCATGGCCTATTGGCCCCTTGGCCCTTGGCTACCCACTACTGACAACTGACCAGCGGACCCACCGACAACCAACAACGAACCAACCGACAACCGAGCACCTAGTAGCCCATGGCCTCCGGCCACCTCTAAATTCCCGCACCGGCACGCTCCCCGATCAGTGGATCCAGAAGCCCTGCTCCTGGCAGCGCACAACCTTGGCGCCCCGCTGAACACCACGCGCCATACGCCACCATCGCCTACTTGCGGCCCATGATGGCCGAAGGTGATGCGGAACACGCGGGGACCAATGCGCACCACTTTCAGTTCAATGGGCGATCGAACCGCGCGCATGCATCGCGAAGATCTCATCTATAGTATGACCTCTGCCAAGCTGTTTCAGCATTCGCCCCGGTGCCCCAGGAAAGGGTTGCGCAGCGGCCTCCTTCCAAAAGGCCATAAGCCGTGCATCGCTCAACACTTTGCGCGCTTCGCTGAGTTGGGCTTGGGGTTGCATGGAATGGACGATGCCCGACCAACGCACAGGCCTCCGAGCGCTTTCGCGCCCGCGCCTGCGACATCCCCGGGCATCGGCACGAAGATAAACGGAACTATGCATGTGCGCAGGGGCGCAGCGAGGATCCTGCGGGAGAGGTGAGCAGCCCTCGGCACGGAACGGAAGAACGCCCGCCTCAGGCCCGTACGTCGAACCACCTTACGGCCGGTTCTTCCGGAAACCCTGGCGGGCGTTCTCTTGCGCCGGAGCAAAGCGCACACGAATGTACCCATCGGCCACTGGTCCTTACATTGGGGTTGCCCGCGTTGCCATGAAAACCGACGACCCACACCATCTCGCCTTCGCCCGTATGCGGGACTTTCCTTTCCGGTGCGACCCGTGGGTGTTCAGCGAAGAGCAGTACGCCACCGTGAAGCGCTGGGGCCATTGGATGCAAGCTTTGGCGAGCGGGCGCTTGGTTCCACTCACCGAAGCGCAACAGGCCTTTGTGCGCGCCGTGCAGAGCCATGCACCGCCCGCCGAACACTTTGCCCAAGCTTGGTGGCGCTATGAGCGGCGCATGCTCATCGAGGCCAAGAACGGTACCGCCATGCACACCACCTACCAAGTGGATGCCGACACGTTCTACAGCCGCGAAATGGTGAAGCAACAACGGCGTATCACCACCGCCACGAACTTCGGGGAGCACCGGCGGTCGTGACCGGGCGTAACGCCCTCCCGCTTGCCCACACTACACTGTTCAGCTTAAGTCCTGTCACGGTATTCACCCCTGAGCGTTCCGTATACTTTCGTTCGGGCATCAGCCCATCCACTTATCGCACATGCCCACCCTCTACTACGGCGACAACCTGCATGTGCTGCGCCAGCATATCGCCACCGAGTCGGTCGATCTGATCTATCTCGACCCGCCCTTCAATAGCAAGCGCGATTACAACCTGCTCTTCAAAAGCCCCAAGGGCGAGGCCGCTGACGCCTCCATCACCGCCTTCGAGGACAGTTGGCATTGGGGCATACAGGCCGAGCACGAATTCAAGGAACTGCTGCACCAGCCCAATACCGATGTGGCGCAACTGATGAAAGCGTTGCGCGACTTCCTCGGCGAGAACGACATGATGGCCTACCTCACCATGATGGCCAACCGCCTGCTGGAAATGCACCGCGTGCTGAAGCCGACAGGGAGCTTGTACTTGCACTGTGACCCGACAGCGAGCCACTACTTGAAGGTGGTGTTGGATGGGGTGTTCGGGAAGGAGCACTATCGCAACGAAATAATCTGGCGACGATACAAGCGACCAAAGGGTTCACAGTTCGAGGCAAGGAAGTTTGGGACTGCGACCGATACCATACTCTACTACACAAAATCAAACGAGTACTCGTTCTACCTCGATAGGATTAAAGGCGACTCAGCGACGAAGCGATCGATCCACGCTTCACACATACAGATGCGAACGGACCATTTTACAGCGGGCCTCTCCTCCGCTCGGCATCCATGGGAGCAAGACCCAATCTTGTGTACACCTACAAAGGTTATACGCCCGGCCCAGAAGGATGGCGCATGACGAAGGAGAAGCTTACCGCACTGGACAATAAGGGAGACGTCTTTGGTCCAGCACTGGTGTGCCCAGACGGAAGGTGCGGTTAGCAGAAATACCAGGCAGTACCATTGACAGCCTTTATCGACATTGAGGCAATTGGGGCACAGGCTGACGAGCGCCTCGGCTACCCAACGCAAAAGCCCCTCGCCCTTTTGGAACGCATCATTTCCGCCAGCAGCAACGAAGGCGACGTGGTGCTCGATCCTCTGTGGTTGTGGCACCGCTGTGCATGCTGCACAGAAATTGAAGCGCGATTGGATCGGCATCGACATCACCCACCTGGCCGTAAGCCTGATCGAGTAGCGCATGAAGGATGCCTTCGGCGAGAAGCTGAAGTTCGATGTGATCGGCACACCCGGTGATCTGGATGCGGCCCGCGACCTGAGCTTGCGCGACCGCTACCAGTTCCAATGGTGGGCCACCAGCTTGGTGAACGCACAGCCCTACCAAGGCAAGAAGAAAGGCAAGGACGGCGGCGTGGACGGCATCAAGTACTTCCACGATGCTGACACCGAAGGCGCGCGCAAGATCATTGTGAGCGTAAAGAGCGGCCACCTGAAGGCGGATGACGTGCGCTCCTGAACCATGTGCGCGACCGCGAAGGCGCGGAGTTCGGTTTCTCGATCTGCCTCTACCCGCCCAGCAAGAGCATGCGCGCCGATGCCGCCAGCGCGGGCTTCTACACCGGCGCCAACGGCAAGGACTATCCGCGCTTGCGGATCCTCGACATAGAAGGCCTGCTAAGTGGCAAGCAACGCGCTGAACACCCGGACCACATGCCGGACCTGAACTTCAAGAAGGCGAAGAAGGAGGCGGGGAAGAAGGGGCAGGAAAGTTGTTCTGAGTGAATGCCTAACCAATGAACTTGCTCAGGGAATCGAGTCTGGCGGAAGCATTTGACCTTTTCAAGCTCTATCTGCACGAACGATTTGGTGGGGCAGCCTTCCAGAACTTCGAACACCACGGGATCGACCTATTGGAGAATTACAAGAAGACGGTCTATCGCGAAGCACGTGCTGAGCTAAAGACCCAGTTCTGGAAGCCTGAGCACATCGGAACAGGCAGCATACAGGCGGATGTGGTGCGTGCCATTGCAACCGAAGTTGTGCACAACGGACGTAAGCAACAGAACAACCTCGACCGATTGGCGGCTGAAGGATGATTTCAAGAACCTCGCCGCCACGCGCTTGCTGATCAAGCGCTGTTCGACCTCTACAAGAGCAAACGCCCCGACGAGACTTGCTTCGCAGACCTGGAGGCACTGGGTCTCAAGTACCAACTCATTGCCTACTTGTTCTTCCTGAAAGACAGAACCGTTACCTCCCCATATCGCAGGAGGGGTTTGACAGAGCCTTTACCACGCTGACGGTAGTTGAGTTCCATACATCAGACAATATCAGCTGGGAGAACTACACTACGTTCATCGCCATCGTGCGCGAGACACAACAATGGTTGCAAACACGGGGCATAGGGCCGGTCGACCTGCTCGATGCCCACTCCTTCCTTTGGACGGTTGGTAGTACGATACCTAAGCACGTTGCTGACCAGGAGGCGTTGGAGGTCCGGCAGCGCACGAAGCCAACGCTTCCGTTGGACGCTACGATGCTCGGCAACCAAACGGTTACGCCGCCTCAATCCGAGACTGCCTCGCTCCAACCAGAGTTCACAGCCGACGGTTTTCCAGAAGGCAAGGAGAAATGGGTGTTGCACCGTAAGGCAGAGCGCGTGACCCAGAAGTGGTTCGTATCGCCAAGGAGCGCTACTGTGAAAGGGACCCTCTGCTTCGTTGCGAGGTCTGTACTTTCTCCTTCGCCGAGCGCTATGGTCCGAAAGCGGATCGGCTACATCGAGGCACATCACGTCTTGCCAGTGTCAGAGATGCCGCCGGGCCATCGGACAAAACCGGAGGACCTGGTAATGGTGTGTGCGAATTGCCATGTAATGCTGCACTTACGCAGACCATGGCTCCAGCACGATGAGCTGATCGCCTTGCTCCAGTAAACGACCAGCCGCTAATGATCATGTACCCATGAGCACTGCACCGAAACTCTGGAGGGTCTATTGCATGGAGGATAGCTTTCCAGGTATGTGGCAACGGTGGTTCTTGAACCAATGTGTTGTTGTTGGCTGGCCGACCGGGGACGGCTTCAGACTGGACGGAGGGCTAAAGCGAATGAATTGGACCAAAGCACGTAGCGCGCTCAATGGAGTCGCCATTGGTGATTCTGTCATTGTTGCATTGCGGGGTAGCACGGTAGGACGGATCGGGGTCATTACAGGCCTGAAATACGATGATGACAACTGGAATCCCCTGGTGCCGATCAGTAAGCAGTATCCCTTTGGCGAAATGGGTAGGCGGATCGAGGTCAGGTGGGACCTAACGGCAGGTCCTACGGATAGGAGCCTCGTCATTCAACTCCCAGAAGCGTACAGATTCAATAGTGGACAAGCCCGGCAAACCATTGGGCGATCAAATCCCATTCAGTGAGCGATTTCCGCGCGGTGATGAATGATCCGAGCAACTGGATGGGCATTCAATCCAAGTTCAAACACGAGTCGGCACTACAGGCCTACATCTACACTTATCCTCATCACTTGGAAGATGGCTTATCGGTTCATCCTGACCTGAAAGTGCGGGAAAAGGTCTTCGATGATCGGAAGCGAGCGGATGTATTGCTCATCGATCGCGATGAGATTGCAGTGGTGGTCGAATGCAAGCGCGATGCGCCGAGCGTCAGTGCTGTGCACCAACTCAGGCATTACATGGACAAGTTGAAGGAGGAAACCCGCAAGCAACCCCGTGGGATCCTCGTGCATGGTGGTTCCCGGAAGCTGTCCGATGCAGTTGGGGAGGAGGCCAATCGCAGCCCTGTAGTGCAGATCATTCGATACGATCTTAAGGTCGATTTTGATCTTTGCCAATGATAGTGCCGTAGTGGATGCTTCCCGGGCACTGTATCGCTCAATGGCTATTGCCGGATCACCTCGATCAGTTCTCGCGTGCGTTCGCGGACGAATTGCTCGAACACGTCAATAGGATAGTACTCGTAGGCTACATTCCGTTTCGTTTCTTCTGAGCAAAATCTGGCAACGTAGTCCGGATAGAACTTCCCACCGTACTTGTAAGGAAACCTTGCACTGGCAATCCGTGGTTCGACCAGTGCATGGCGTATGGTAAAAGGAGAAGCTCCCCCGTAGGCGTTGGTCCTTACCAAGACCATTTTGAACTCGATCGAGGCTCCATACCGGGTGTATTCCAGGTCATCGAGTACCTTCTCCTCTCCGTGCTTTGTGTAGGCCCGATTTGTCTTGATCGGCACTCTCAGATCCACCTTTACCAGTTCGAGGATGAGATCGGTTCCCGAGAGATTCGCGATCTGGGAGTAGTCCATTGAGACATCACTCTTTAACGCTTGATTGAAGAGGCCACGGTCCTTGACGTTAAAGCCGGCCATCACAAGCTCCTTCTCGATCGCATTATAGACCGAAGTGTTCGGATCGGACTGAGTTGCGGTTTGTGGAGTATTCGGCACACGTAGCACTATCGACGCGTTCGGATTCGCTTTGATGAACGATCGAACTACCTCGGAAGCAACTAGTTCATCTTCTCTCTGAGCCAGTTGGACATACCCTTGTTGCAGACATGAACTGGACGCAGCGGCTACAAGCATGTAAAGGCCTTTTTCGAAGAAGGGTAGATGGTTTCATAGGCGGTATGCATGGTTAGTGTGTGACGCACTACATCGCTGGCAAGAGTATCGATGCAACTCAGGCGAAAATATGGAGAGTGGTGGTGTGAGGTGCCACAAAATCGCTTTACAGTCGCGAACCAGGGTGACCAATCGCCGTGCATGCGTCGGAAAATGGGAAGAACTGAGCAAGGCGTTCCCACAAGATCTAGTCGAGCCACCCATCCACTCCGCAATGTTGTCGCTCGGGTGTTTCCGAGTGACGGCTTTGACTAGGCCCTCTGGCCCGCCTTGCCATTCATGACGGGCCGGAGGCCCTCAGCGCTGATCGCACTCGGGAAACACCCGAGCGCGAACTGGGTTGATAAGTTCTGGCACCGGCCCATTCTTCCACCTTATCCGCATATTGCCCTTTGCTTGTGTTCTTGTACCGCATATACTCGCGCAACACTCACCCAAGGGTGGTGCGATGCAGACCTCAGCAAAACCACAACCACACACTAATGAACCGCCTCGTAGAACTATTGGCTGCACCTTGCTGACACAATGTGTCTTCGCAGAACCTCCAGGCTATGTGCCAACCAATGGACTCGTCGGCTGGTGGCCGGTGAATGGAAATGCGGATGATGAGAGCGGTGATGCACATCATGGAACGTCGGTCGGCGCTTCCCTTACCACAGACAGGTTTGGTGGGCCAAACCAAGCCTACGCTTTCAGTTCGAGCTACATCGAGATCCCTCCGATCGCAGCCATCAATGGCATGGATGATTTCGCATGGTCGGTTTGGTTCAGGGTCGATGGCAACACTTCTGAGGGTAGGCAATATCTGGTCGGTCGTGGATTTGATTTCACGGAGGGTTTCAGCATTTGGCGCGGAGATGATGACCGGCTCGCCTTGATCGTGAATGGGTTCAACGGCTTTCAGCAAATATCCGCCAACCCCGCCGAGCCTGCTCAAGAATGGCATCACTTCGTAGCCAACCGAGCGCAAGGTGTTGTCAGCTACTATATCGATTGTGTCCTGGATACCGCGTTTTCTTGCCCGGCAACCATACTTACAAGCTCCAATCCGGACTCCGTGTATTTCGGCGCCTACAAATGGTTCAATCAACCACCGAACTATTTCGAGTACTTCCTCAATGGCGAACTGGATGACATCGGCCTTTGGAACCGTGCATTGACCGAGGGTGAGATCGATGGCCTCTGCCTTGCTGGTGGTCCCTGCATCAGCACAACGCCTGTTGTCTACTCCGGTCTATCTGCCAGCTATACGACCTTGGATCCCGCCGTAACACTCGTGGCTAGTCCTGCCGGAGGTGTTTTCATTGGACAGGGTATGTCGGGTAGCACATTCGACCCGGCCACAGCAGGCGAAGGGACCCACAGCATCAGCTACACTTGGCTGGATTCCAATAACTGTGTGAACACCTACAGTCTGTGTACCTCGGTCAACATCGGAATGGAGCTCGAAGACCCAACTCCGAAGCTCAGTGGTGTGCGCGTATACCCCAATCCGAACCACGGCCAATTCACGGTGGAGCTCGAACTCCAAGGTTTGGTGTCGCTTCAGGTGTTCGATACGCGTGGCCGACAAGTACACAACGAAGTATTCCAAGCCAATGGTAGCCGCACACAACGCGTCCTGGATCTCTCCGGATTGGCCAAAGGGGGCTATTCAGTGCAGGTGCAGAACGCGGGTGCAATGGTCACCCAAATGGTCGTGGTCGAGTAGTGCCTCGACTAGCGCATGTCCGCTTGGCAGAGTGACACGAGCGTGGACGCTCGCGCTACGATGGGGTTACAAGTCAGCGGATAGTGTTGGAATAATTAGGCTGCGGAGCGGTTGCCCTTACGCCTCGCTTCCTCGCTGGGTCACCGAAGGGATCCTGGATTGGCGGGCCTAAAGGGGCAAGCGGCACCTGGCGCATGAGGGTGACGCGCCGTGAGTTCAAGGGCTATTCTTTCTTGAGGGGTAGGGGCCGGATCTGGTTCGACGCGATCGAGTTCATCGTGGAAGGCAAGGCCCTTTCCTCCTCCCGCAGTGTCTTCGAAGGGACCCTGCGATCACGATCTAGGCGCAGGGTCCCGAGGCGGAGACCCTGCACGGGGTAGACCTGAGGTTCGATAAAAAAGGGCTACCCGCAGGAAAGGCCCGCACTGGCCCGCTTTTCCAGGCCCTTGGGGCGGGCCGAACGGCCCCAAACACCGATCCGCCCTAGGAGAAGAGGCGCGAAAGTGTATTTTCCCCGCTGCTAAGCACTGCAAGCACTGATATGTCGACCCCGAAAAAGCCAGCCAGCGTCCTATCGTCCGGTTTCATCAAGCTGAAGCTGAAGTCCATTACCAACAAGGCCGAGCGCAAGCGTGCCTGCGAGGCCTATCTCGTGCGCATGGAGGCGCAGCGCGAGGCGCAGAAGAAGTCCAGGAGCAACATCGAGGATACCGATGATGTGATCCGCTTCCTTCGTGCGGAGATCAAGTATCTCTCCTCCTAGGGGGCGGTCCATACGTGCTCGCCGCACAAGCATCCGGCCCAAGGCGCCACCGGGCAGGCCAACGGACCCATGTGATCCACGCCGTGGTCGTCTCCGGCAATAGGACCTGCGCACCCCGTCACTAATGGCAGTGCGCCTAGAACAGCGGTCTCACCGGCGCATTATCCAACACCTTCGCGATCCGCGCCATCACCTCCGGCGTCAGCTTGTCCTTGGCTTCGACGGCGTGGAGGTTCTCCTTCAACTGCGCTTCCTTGCTCGCGCCGAGGATCACGGTGCTCACATGCGGGTTCTTCAGGCACCAGGCCAGGGCGAGCAGGGGCATGGAGAGGTCCAGCTTCCTTGCGATCCCTTTCAACTGCTCCACTTTCTTGAGCCGCTCGGTGGTCAGCTCCCGTTCGCGCAACCAGTCGAGCCCGGCCATGCGCAGGCGGCTGCTCTTGGCGCCATCGAGGGTGTGCTTGCCGCTGAGGATGCCGCTGGCGAGCGGGCTCCAGATCGTGGTGCCAAGCCCCACGGTCTTGTAGATCTGTTCGTATTCCACTTCGACCTTCGCGCGGTGGAACATGTTGTACTGCGGCTGTTCCATCACCGGGCCGATCAGGTGATGCTGCTTCGCGACCATGTGCGCTTCCATGATCTCCTGTGCGCTCCACTCGCTGGTGCCCCAATAGAGGATCTTACCGGAGAGGATCAACTGGTGCATGGTCCACACCGTCTCTTCGATCGGGGTGTTCTTGTCCGGCCGATGGCAGAAGTAGAGGTCGAGGTAGTCCACCTGCAGGCGCTTGAGCGCATCGTTGCAGGCTTCCACCACGTGCTTGCGATGCAGTCCGGTCTGGGTGGGCAACTTGCCACCCGAGCCGAAGAAGACCTTGCTGCTCACGATCCAGGTATCGCGCGGCCACTTCACCTTCTTCAGGATCTTGCCCATCACCCGCTCGCTCTCGCCACGCGCATAGATCTCGGCGTTGTCGAAGAAATTGATCCCGCCCTCGTACGCGATGCGCATGAGCTTCTCTGCCATGGCATCGGTGATCTGTTTGCCGAAGGTGAGCCAGGAACCCAGGGAGAGTTCGGAGACTTGGAGGCCGGAATTACCAAGCCGACGGTAGTGCATCGTCATAGCGCAAAGGTCGGCCGATATCAACAGACGTTCACAAGTTCCACAAGTGTGTTACTGGCTTCAAACACATTTCACACGGCCGCCTGAGTTTTGC
Organism: Flavobacteriales bacterium; assembly: GCA_016703105.1. GTDB lineage: Bacteria > Bacteroidota > Bacteroidia > Flavobacteriales_F > PHOS-HE28 > PHOS-HE28. The sequence continues at coordinate 189,779 of JADJCS010000014.1, read as the reverse complement.
TCCGATCGATAGATGCACCCCCTACGCGCGCACCGAACAACGGGGATCCGCGAGCAGCGGCCCCTGCACCGAACGTGTTTTGCTTGCCCGGGAGGGCACGGCCCGGCCTAACGGCAACGTGAGGTGCGCCTTGCGCACGCCAACAAGAAGAGGCTCCGGGGACGGGGCCTCTTCTTTTCAATGCCTCACCTGCACGGATACGACCGAAGGGTCGCCCGCCGTCCGTAGGAAATACTGTCCGGTCTCCAACAGGCCGAGATCCAAGGTCCCATCAGAGCCGACCTGGGCGCGCATCACTTCGCGGCCGGATGGATCGAACACGAGACAGGCTTCGCCAGTGAACTTCGCGTCGAGCCGGACAGTGCCGGTCGTGGGATTCGGGAACACGCTGCTCCGATCGAGCGAGGTGGTGGCGTGAACGCTGGTGCCGATGTCGGCACGATAGAGGTGGAAGTAGCTGTACAGGTAGAACGTTCCCACCGAATCGCAAAAGACGCCTTGGATCGGTTCGTTGGGGGCGAGCGCAAGGCCGGTCTCAGCGGTGATCCACGAAGCACCGGCATCATCGGTGAAGCGCACGCTCGTCTGCTTGCCGATCACCCAATTGTCGCTTGACAAGGAAGTCGCGACATGCTCCCACTCCGCAGGTACAAGGCCCAGTCCGCCGTTGGCCGTCCACCAGAGGTTGCCATCGTCCCAGGTGGTTATAACAAGGTCATCACCGCCCACCGCGATGATGCGATCGTTCAACCCGCGCGCCAGATCCCTGCCGTCGGTAACGAACACACCGCTCGTGTTGGAACCTGCGAAGCCGGTACCGTCCAAGGCACCTCGATAAATGGCACTGAACTGGGCGCCATAAAGGGTAGTGGTGTTCGCGGACAAGGCGCTCAGGTTGGTGCTGGCGTTCACGATGCTGGTCCAGTTCTGGCCATCGTCCGTGGAACGCAGCACGCCTTCACCGTAGAGGTAGACATCGCCGTTGGGACTGGAGACGAACCCCAGAAAGAAGCGGCTGGCGGGCACCCCGTTGCCCGCTCCGATCGATGTAAAGGTGTTGCCACCGTCCGCACTGCGCCATACTTGGTAGGCACCGCCGACGGTACCCCAGATCAGGATCGCACCTGTGTTCGTGAGGTGCAGACAGTGGTCGGACAGCAGCATGCCGTTCGGTCCGCCGGTGCCGGGGAAGCTCTGCCAGCTCTGCCCTTGGTCCGTGCTGATGCGTGGCTGCGCCGGGTTGGTGGGCAGCAGGGTGACGATCTCGCCATACGGACCGACCGTCAGCACAGTTAATGTGTTCATCGGCATGGTACACGGCGACCAGGTGATCTGGGCGCGTATGGGGCAGCAGGCGACCAGCGGAAGAAGAAGGAAAAGGAGGCGTCGCATGGCTGGTGGATTTGGGATACAAAGGTGGGACGCGGAGCCCATGGTACGCGTCTCCCGATGAACCAGCACCTTTGTGCGATCCCATTCCGCATGAGCAGCATCGACAGCAACAAAGCCCCTGAACCTGTTGGTCACTATCCCCATGCGCGCCGCGTGGGCGATCTGCTGTTCCTGAGCGGCGTGGGTCCACGCGAGCGCGGCACGAAGATCATCCCCGGCGTGGAGCTCGATGCGAACGGGAAGATCATTAGCTACGAGATCGAGACGCAGGTGCGTAGCGTGTTCCAGAACGTGCGCTGGATCCTGGAGGATGCGGGCAGCAGCTGGGAGAAGATCGTGGACGTGACCGTGTTCCTCACCAACATGAAGGACGACTTCCCGACCTACAACCGCTTGTGGAAGGAGTACTTCGAGAAGGACCCGCCGTGCCGAACGACGTTGGAGATCAACTGCCTGCCGACGCCGATCGCGATCGAGCTGAAGGTGATCGCTACCATCTGACCGGGGCATGGACAGGGCTGCGATCAACGCTTCCTTGCTGAGGGGCCACGAAGCCTTCATCACACGCGTGCGAGCGTTACCCCAAGATCAGCTGGATCGATCGCGCAATGACAAATGGACGCCGGCACAACATCTGGAACACCTTCAGCGGGCCGTACGTCCGGTTACTCTCGCGCTGCTCGTTCCCAAGTGGTTCCTGCGCTGGCGGTTCGGAAAGCCGAACCGTGCACCACGTGACTACGATGCGCTCGTAGCGCGCTACAAGGAGAAACTCGCGGCCGGAGGAAAGGCTTCGGGGCGGTTCGTACCACCGGTCGTTGCCGCTGGTGAAGTGGAACGGATCTCCGCTTCGTTGCAACGCATCGTCAACACCCTGGTCCGTCGGGTGAACGGTTGGTCGGAAGCGGACCTCGACCACTACCTCCTACCCCATCCGCTGCTCGGCAAGCTCACGGTACGCGAGATGTTGTTCTTCACCATGTACCATGTAAAGCACCACCAAACATTGGTGGAACGGGACTATGCCTGATCACTTCCGCATCGCCATCAGCTTCCCGTAGGTGAGCGAACGCCAAAGCCACTCCATCGGCCCGAATTGGAAGCGCTTCAGCCACCACTGGCTCCAGAGCACTTGAAGGATGAATACTCCAACAGCCAATGACTCGAACGTGATCGCGCTGACGTGGGTGCCCCAGCCGAAGCCGATTCCGGTGAATAGGAAGATGGCGATGATCGTCTGCATCAGGTAGTTCGTAAGCGCCATGCGGCCTAAAGGAGCGAATACGTTCAGCAGACGTAGCCAACGTTCCTTCGTCCAGAGCAGTGCGAAACCACTGGCATAGGCCATGGCCAACGGAACAACCCCGACCGTGTATCCGAGCGTTCCCCACAATCCTTCCGGCGAGGAGAGTTCCTCCAGATGCTCATGCGCCCAATGCGTGAGGATGCACCCTGGCAAGCCGACGGCAAAGCCGACCAAGAATACGCGCTTGAGCAGCGGCGCATGCGCGCCGGGATCCACGAAGAACTTGCGCCGGCTCACCCACAGGCCAATGAGGAACATCGCGAAGACCTTCGGGATGCGATTGCTGACGAGCAGGTTCTCCATGCGCCAGAGCCAGGTGATCTTGCGACTTTCCATGAACTCGTGCAGGCCGCCGTTCAGCACGGTGTGGCGCATTTCCAATTTGGTAAGCCCGCGCTCTTCGAGTCTGGCATCGGCCATGTCGCGTGGATATGCGCCCGGGTCGAAGGCGTCATCCGTCATCACGTTCAGGGTGTCGATGGCAAGTGGCATGAGCAGAAGCACAGTCGCAGTGATGAGCAAAGTGCGATCCCTGACGGTCCTGAACAACGGCAATAGAAGGCCGAGCACGGCATAGAGGAAGAGGATGTCGCCGTTCCACAGGTAGCGCAAGTGCAGCCATCCGATGATCAGCAGGATGAACATGCGGCGGTAGAAACGCAGCAGGCCATCGTTGCCCTTCGCCAAGAAGAACCCGAAGCCGATACCGAAGAGCATGGAGAAGATCGAGTAGAACTTGCCGTCGATCAGCACCATGTGGATCCAATGCATCGGCGCATCCAGGAAGGAACCCGGCAGCGCGGACTTTTCTTCCGGCGTGAGGAACAGCCAATAGGCCAACGCCGCGTAGTTGGAGAACACCACGCCGAAGAGCGCGAAGCCACGAAGGGCGTCGAGGAGATGGGTGCGCTCAACGGCTGGGGCGCTCATGCCGTGAAGAACGGCATTCCCAGCATCACCGCGAAGGCGGTTGTTGTTGCGTCCAACAGTGTACGCCGCCGCCCTGCCAGTTGATGGCCCGTGGATCCACCTGCACGACGGTGCGATCAGGGAAGTGCGCCTCAAGGATGGCCCGCACACGCGCGTCCTTCTCCTTCATGGAAACGGGCATTCCCTCATGCCAATAGGCGGGAACGAAGACGCGGCCGTTGGTGAAGAGCAGGTTCAGGTAGCTGGCCGCAGGGATGTAGCTGATGCTGTCGCCCGGTGACAGGTCCGCGTACTTCGTGAGCAGCCAGCGGCCATAGCTCCTCGCGGTGTCCACCAGGGTGTGGTGGAACTCCACTTCCGGTGTGGGCACCTTCACCACGTTCAGGGACCGGCCATCGTGATCGCGGAACTGCTCCAGGATCCGCAGGTTCACCTCCATCCGGCTTCGGGTCAAAGCCTGTGCACTGTCACCGAGGTCGGCATCATCGGGCCAGGCGAGCAGTACCGTGCTGTCGTTCACAAAACGGCAGAACTCGTCCACGTGACCGCCCGTGCCCTGGTTGAGGACATTGCCGTGGATGCGCGGCTCCAAGTACCACATGTCATCGGCCGGTCCCGCCTTCAACCAGATGATGGACCGCACACCGAACACGCGCTTCAGTTCGTGCTCCATGCTGTCGCGGCTCCAGCCGGGGTTGCGCTGCATCGTAACAGCTTCCACTTGCAACAGCGTGCCCGCGCCGTTGACTTCCACCGCACCACCTTCAATGACCATGTTGCTGCGCACCACCGGAAGCCCGAGCCGCCGCGCGATCATGGTGGGGAAGCTGTCCTCGTAGGCCAGCACAGCGGGTGGTGACTCGATGATGTTCGCGTGATCGCCATAGTAGTTCCAGTCGGGATCGAGCACAGCGAGCGTTCCATCGCGCTGGCGCAGGAATATCGGGCCGGCATCGCGGACGGTCGGGCCCGGCATGGTGTCGCTCAAGAGATTGATCCGGTAACGGTGGCGCGGGATGCCCAAGCTGTCCCAACGAAGCGCGATAGACCTGGCCACGCTGTCGCCTTCCACTGCACAAACCACAAGGGTCGCTGTATCCATCGCCAGCACCACCTTGTCCAACACCGTGTCCGTTACGTCGCCATAGTAGCTGAACCAGACGGCCTCGTGCGGCTCCCATTCAGCGGGAAGGACATATTCACGGGCCTCCCTTTCCTGTGTGCTGCAACCGAACACCAGCGGAATGAACAGCAGCGCGGTCAGTGGTCGCATGCGAACAATGTAGTTGGGCTCATCGGCTCACCGCCACCCGCGCCGACATCGGCTCACGCCCTTCCACTCGCACCATCACCATGTACAACCCTTCGCACAGCTCCATTGGAAGCTCAAGTACCACGTTGCTCACCAGCGACGGCACCACTCGCGCATGCACCCGTTTGCCCGTGACATCGAACAGCTCGATCACCGCTTCTTCACCGGTCAGTCCATCTTCGATGCTGATGTTCAACCGGTCGCTGGCGGGATTGGGGAACACCTGCAGGCCATCGCCGATGGCCGCGGTGGAAGTCGCGGGATCCACCTCCTCCACATCCACCGTCACGCACAGCGCGTCGATCACCTCGGCCACGGTCACATCGTCGAAGTAGTAGTATGCGGTGCCTGCGGAGCACTCCACTTCATCCTGCGACTTCAACACACCAATTGTGATGTGCTCGTAGGGTTGATCGGCGATGATCTGGCCACAGATGGTCTGCCACTCGTTGGTGACGTTGATCGGTCCGCCCTGCCATTCGATCTGCATGGGCGGATTGAATGGGGCAAGTGACACGGCCACAGGCTCCAAACTCAGATGGGCACCAAAACCATCGCAGCCACCGATGTTCCCGCGCAACCGCACGTTGAAGGCGATGAGGTAAGGCACACCGGGCACGAGTGGAGCGCTCAGCTTTCCGCCGAGCGCTTCATGGTAGGTGGACGATTGGTGGGCGAACGCACCGCCCGTGCCCCCACCGTTCCGTGGCCGCACATCGGAGGCCAGATCGATCGAGCCCGCAAGGTTCGTCGGCAGGTGCTCGGGATCCGCAAAGTCGTTACCGGACGAATAGCTGTCCGCCGTAGCCACGGCTGTATGCCAGTGCGGAGCCAATCCGTGGCCGATGGGTGTGGGCGGTCCTGTCGTCTGGAACATCGTGGCATTCAGCTCACCCGGTTCGATGCCCGGGTTCATCACCAGGTTCGGTCCCAGGCAATCCACATCGGCACATTCGCTTTCCATCGGATGCGGCGTGTGGAAGATGCCGAGCTTGCCACGCACCTCATTGGTGTTGCGGCTGTACACGCGCAAGTGATAGGTCTGGCCATCGACCATGCCGTTGGGCAGCACGAGGTAGTTGTAGCCGCACGCAATGGACGTGAGGCTTCCCACCGGGCCTTGGAAAAGCTCGAGCACCGCGTTGTTGTCCAGGAAGTGGCAGGCGAGCGTCGCGGCATCGCCATCGTGCGTGAACTTGAACCAGATGTCGTCATCGGGGCTGTCGCCGATCACTCCGCAGCCGTTGCTGGGCAGGCTCTGTGTGGCGTTGTTCGTGTTGAACTCTACCGCGTACACATCGCGTTCGGAGATCAGCACAGCACCGCTCGCTTCATCACTTGTGCCACCTCCGCCCACCCACGGGTGGAAGGTGCGGATGTCCTCCGGCCCGAAGTAGTAGTTGTAGATGCGTACCATCACCGTGTCGCCCACCGCAAGTCCGGTGACCGTAACGCCGTTGGCGCTCTGGCCGCAGACCAGCACGTTGGCGAGCAAGCTGTCCGGTATGGTGGAGAAGCCGCGGAAGGTCTCGATGCGCAATGAGGCTGCCGCCTCTGCATAATGGAGACTGCCCACATCCACGCCCACCGCGTGCTGGGTGTTGGTGGCCACGAAGTAGAACCAGGTATCGTTCGCCGGGGTGCCAGAGCAGCCGGGTTGTGGGAACGACATCGAGGCACCATAGTTCGCAAAGGGTTTCATCGGATGGGCGAAGGCATCGCCACCCGGTATGATCTCGATCGCGTCGGCCATGTCGTCGTTCGCAGGTGGTGCATAGAACTGGTGGTTGAAGAGATGGGTGTCGCCGCCCGCATTGGTGTAGATGCGCACGAAGTAGGTCTCGCCCGGGACAAGGCCCGTGTAGTTGGTCTGTAGCTCGTCCGTGCAGAGGAGGCTGGTGAGCGACGCACAAGTGCCCGAGAAGATCTCGCTCGAGAGGTCGAAGAGGGTGTAATGCGGTTGCAGGACCAAGGCTGCCGTTGGGGCCGTGGCGGTGAAGCTGTACCACAGGTCCTTGGTGCCGAGCGCATTGCCGCATTGCGGCATGGACGATGTTGCGTAACGGAACTCGGTGCGTTGCGCTGGATCGAAGTCATCCAGGGCTACCGGCAACAGAGGAACGGCACCCGCGCATTCATCGTTCGATAGCGTCTTTGTCAAGGCCACCCGCAGCGGCTTCGGCGAAGCATTGAGCGTCCATAGGCGGAACGTGTAGTTGGTGCCGACCACCAGGCTGTCCAGTGCGGTGGGGAAGTTGAAGTCCACCGCGCCGCACTCGATCGCGGTGAGCGAACCGCATGCACCGGTGTTCAGTTCATACCGTACGCCCACTCCATCCGCCAGCGCGCTCAGCAGGATGGTCGGTGCCGTGGCGGTGAAGCTGAACCACACATCGTCGTCGGTCCCGGTGAGGCAGGCCGTGGCGCTTTCGGTGGCACCGTAGGTCACGGCGTGCGTGTACACCAATGGGTCATCTTCGTTCTGCACGGCCAGGTTGATCGCGTCCGCACAATCATCGTTGGTGGTGAAGCCGCGCGTGCGGATGCCTCCACCGCTTCCGCTGCCCGCCTTCAACTTGTAGGTGGTCCCGGGCACGAGCGCATCCAGCACCAAGGGGAAGTACACGCCTTCCGAGGTGATGCCGTCCACACAGTTCGCATCGAAGAGCGCAAGGCTGAACGAGCCTACTTTCTCGACGACGAGGTTGGTGGATGGTGCAGTGAATGAATACCACACGTCCTCCAGCGTCGATAGGTTGTTCACGACGGAGCTCGTCGCCGTCTCGAGGTCGAATGCATAGACCTGTCCAGGCTCCGGACCTTCGTTCACCGCGATGGTGATCGCGTTCGCGCACTCGTCGTTCGCCGGTGGACTGCCGATGCCCGCGCGGAACCACACGTAGGACTGCACCACTGTACTCTCCGAGTATACCCGCAGGAAGACCTCTTGGCCGACAGTCAGGCCCGTGAGCTCTGCGTCCAACACCCAGTTGTCTTCGCACCACAGGCTGGTCAGAGTTCCACAAGAGCCCGAGTAGGCTTCCACCACCACATCGATGTCCGTGGTGATCACCACCGTGTGCTTGGGCGCCGTGGCGGTGAAGCGCAACCACACATCATCGTCGCTGGCGGCGGCCACACCGCAACCGGGCAACGATTGCGTGGCACCGATCGTGGTGAACTCCCTGCCCAAGGTCAACGGGCCGATGTTCGGTGAGGGCATGAGTTCCATGGCGCCTGTGCATTCGTCGTTCGCGATCGGATGCACCACGCCCCAACGCCGCGTGTTGCCACCGCCCGGGTACGTCTGGAAACTGCGGAAATAATAGGTGTTGCCCACCACCAAGCCCGTAAGTGGCAAAGCACCATTGCTGATCGGCCCTGCCGTGCAACCGATGCTGTTGAGCGTGCCGCACGTCCCACTGAACGCCTCGATGCACACGGCATCCACTGCATGGCCATCGTGTACAACAGTGAGCGTACTGGCTGTGGCCACGAAGCTGAACCACACATCGCTGTAGCCGTTGCCCATACACGCCGCCGGACTGATCGCGTTGGGTTCATCGCCGGTGTTGCTCAACACCCACTCGTCCGGCACCGCGCCGCTGCTCACCGCAATGGGATAGGCGTTGGCGCAATCGGGGTTGTTGGCGTTCTGGGCGAAGGCGATCGTTGGGGCCAGAGCGAGGATGAAGAGAGCGGTGCGCATGTGTCGTTGGAATTGCACGACCAAGGGAACGCAACACGGGGCGAACGGAAAGGAAGACCGAGGCTACGGGAAGGGATTGAGGGAACGGTCAGCCTCGCAGCGCAAGCGTCACCTCCTCCAACCTTCTCCTGCTGATCTCCACGCGCACGCCATTGCGCAGGCGCACGCGTCCTTCGCCATCGATGCCGTCCACATGGCGGCGGTTCACCAGCGCGCTCTTGTGTACGCGGATGAAGCCCAGCGGGGTGAGCATCTCGTCGTAGTCTTTCAGTGTGCGGGCGGAGACGAAGCGGCGCTCATCTGCGAGGTGCAGCGCGGTGTAGTTGTCGTCGGCCTGGCACCAGGCGATGTCGGCGGGTGCAACGGCGTGCGTGCGATCGCCGTGCGTGAGGGTGAGCTTCAGGGACTGCTCATCGCGCTGCACGATGTTGTTGAGGAACTGCTGCTGCACGTCGGTAGACGCGTGGGCTTTGTGCTGCACATGCCGATCGATCGCTGCGCGCAACTCATCGGCCTGCACCGGTTTCAGCAGGTAATCCAGCGCGCTGAAGCGGATGGCCTGTATGGCGTAGTGCTGGTGACTTGTCGTGAAGATGACATCGAAGTCCCAGCGACCGAGGCGCTTGAGCAGTTCGAAGCCATCGCCGCCGGGCATCTCCACATCGAGGAAGACGAGTTGCGGTTTGGTGTCCGCGATCATGCTTGCGGCCTCGTCGATGTTCTTCGCTTCGCCGAGGACTTGGACTTCCGGGGCCACATCGCTCAGGCGGGAGCGCAGGAATTCGCGTGCGCTCGCTTCATCATCCACCTGCACCGCCGTGATCATGGGAGCAAGTTAGAGTGCGTGTTCCTTTCACCGCAACGACACAACGGACGCGACGGCTTCGCAACGTTGAATTCCTTGGCGGGTCCTTGGCGGGTCCTTGGCGGGTCCTTGGCGCTCGCGGCGTCGTGGCGGTGATCGACCCTAGCCAAGCAAGACTTCAACCCGAGTCCCCGCAGGCGCACCCGCTTCCATCAGATCGGTGAACTTCACGCGGCCCGTGTCCCCGAGCTTGAAGGCCAGCAACTGCAAGCGCTCGTTCGTGAGTTGAAGGCCCATGCTCGCGCTTCCGTCGGGATGAGCCCGCTTCGGCGCGGCGTTCCTTCCAACGCCATTTTCCTCCACCGTGCAGACCACTTGGTCCCCCCGCATCGCGAAGCGCACGCTCAATTTCTTCTCGCCTTGCTTCGGTGCGAGCCCGTGCCACACCGCGTTCTCCACGAAGGGCTGCACGAGCAGCGTTGGTACGAGCAGGTCCTCATCATCGAGCAGTGCGCGATCGGCATCAACCACGTATTCCAGTCCATCCTCGAAACGCATCGCTTCCAGTTTGAGGTACTGGCGCAGAAAAGCGATCTCATCCGCAAGAGGCACCCGTTCCTTCACACTGTGGTCGAGCACCATGCGCAACAAGCGCGCGAAGCCATCGAGGTAGGCGCTTGCCGCGGCCGCCTCGCCCTTGCGCACGAGGTTATGGATAGCGTTGAGGCTGTTGTAGATGAAGTGCGGGTTCATCTGCGTGCGCAGCACTTTCAGTTGCAGCAATCGGTTGATCTCCTCGATCCGGGTCTTCTGCTCGCTCAGTTCCGCGTTCAACTTCTCCAGTGTGGCGGAGTACTTACGCCTTTGCCGCAGGTTGCGCCACACGAGCAGCGCCGCGCTCAAGGCCAGAACAGCGAGCGCGAGACTTCCATAGAGCTGCACGTTGCGCAAGCGAAGGCGTTCGTCCTGTTCTCGGGCCTGTGCATCGAGCCGTTGGATCTCTTCTTCCTTCAACTGGGTCTCGAAACGCTTCTCCAGTTCCAGGTACTGCTCGTTCATGGATCGGTCGAAGAGCGTGTCCTGCAGATCGCGGGCACGCCTGATCATCGCGTAAGCTCCGGTGATATCGCCCATGGCCTCCAGGCATTCCGCGCGCAGTTCGGCGAGGTCGATGGCCAGATCGAGCGCATTGCCGCTGGCGGCGTTCAGCGAGTCGCCGGTATCGAACGCCGCGAGGGCCTCGGGGTAGCGTTTGGCGTACATCAATGACCGACCGAGGTTGCTCAACGTCCAGGCCTTGTTGTGCAGATCGGTGCTGTCCAGCTCGGCCAGAACCTGTTCATGGAGCTTCGCCGCTTCAGCGTGTTCGCCCTTTGCGCTTAACGTGCTTGCGAGGTTGCCCAACAAGGCTTGCTTCACCACGTGCTTGCTGTCACCGAGCAACTTCAGCCCTTCGCGGTAACAGTACTCCTCGGAATCCGGGCGCTCGATGCGGCTGTACATGCTCCCCATGCTGTTGAGTGCGAGCGCTTGCTGGATGGTATCGCGCCCGTATGCCCGTGCCAAGGCCAAGTGCTCACGACGGAAGCGATCGGCCTCTTCGAAGTGCCGCCCTTCCACATTGAACTTGGTGAGTTGGTACAGTGAGGCCAGCACGCGCGAGGTGTCCGCGATCCCACGCGCTACGAGAAGGGCTTTCTGCGCGTGCTCCACAGCACCCAGCGGGTCATCCTTGCCGCTTCGGGCAAAGGCCCAGTGGTATTCGGCTTCGTAGCGAAGGTCCTTCGTCTTTGCATCGGCGAGAAGGCGCTTCGCCTCGGTTTCGAGGGGGGCATGCTCACCCCTGGCTCGCAACTCCTTCAGTTGTTCGACGCGGTGATCTTGTCCCGGTGCTTGAAGGCGTACCAGAACAACCGCGATGACGATCCCCGCGCGTATCCCACGGGAAGCGATCATGTGCCGCCGTCCAATTGCGTCGCCAGCAGGTCTTCGATCGTTTCGCGCCGGCGGATCAGTTGCGCCTTGCCGTCCTTGACAAGGATCTCCGGTGGGCGTGGGCGGCTGTTGTAATTGCTGGCCATGCTGTAACCGTAAGCACCCGCGTTGAGGAAGGCGAGCAGATCGCCTTCATGCACTTCGGCGAGCTTGCGGTCCCAGGCGAAGGTGTCGGTTTCGCAGATGTATCCGGCCACGGTATAGATGCGTGGTTTGCCTTCCGGTGAACTGACGTTCACAATGCCATGATAGGAACCGTATAGCATGGGCCGGATCGAATGGTTGAGGCCGCTGTCCACACCAGCGAAGACGGTAGCCGTGGTATGCTTCACCTGATCCACACGCACCAGCAGCACCCCGGCCTCGCTCACCAGGAACTTGCCCGGTTCGAACCAGACCTCTACTGGTGTCGTGCGTTCCGCATTGAAACGGGCCAGTCGTTCACCGAGCTGCTTGCCCAGGTCCTCGATGTCGGTACCGATGTCGTCGGGCTTGTACGGCACCTTGAAGCCGCTACCGAGATCAAGGAAGGTGATGCTCGGAAAGGATCCCGCGATCTCCAAGATGATCTCGGCCCCTTGTAAAAAGACCTCTGCATCGAGGATGTCACTGCCGGTGTGCATGTGGAGGCCGTTCACACGTAGCCCGGTCGTGGCGAGCACTCGTTCCACATGCCGTAACTGGTGGATGCTGATGCCGAACTTGCTGTCGATGTGGCCGGTGCTGATGCGCTCGTTGCCGCCGGCCATGATATGAGGATTGAAGCGGATGCACACCGGGACCCGATCGCCGAAGTCGTGGCCGAAGTGTTCCAGCACGCTCAGCGAATCGATATTGATCATGACACCCAGTTCCACGGCGCGTTGGTACTCGGAGTACGCCACCATGTTCGGTGTGAAGAGGATCTCCTTTGGCAGGAACCCGGCCCGCAAGCCGATCTCCACCTCCTGGATGCTCACGGCGTCCAGCCCGCAACCGAGCGTGCGCATGTGGCGAAGCACTGTCATGTTCGTGAGCGCCTTGCACGCGTACAACACGCGTAAGGGGATGTCCGTGAACGCCGCGCGCAAACGATGTACCTGGCGATCGATGATGCCCGCATCGTACACGTATACCGGCGTGCCCGCCAGCGCGGCCAGATCCTCGACCGGCGATCCTCCGATCCGATAGGTTCCATCCTTGAGTTCCATGGGTTGAATGTAGCGCGGTGCCCCGTGTGGATCGGCGTCCCTACCTTCTTGGCGAGCGGATCGACATTTTCCGCGTCGGTCCGCTGCGATCATGACCCCATTCCCTGTACACGGTCTTGTTCCTTACGAAGGCCAGGTGGTGCCCATCTTGAACGGGCGGTCCGACCCGGTCCATGGATGGACGTATACCCTGCACACCCGCGCGCCGGACCGCGAGCTGCTGATCCACTACTACGTGCCGCATGCCGATCTGCTGAAGGCCATCGCGATGTACGCGCGCTTTGAAAAGGACGCCGAGGTGAACCTGGCGCAGAGCGGGCCGGTCGTGATGGTGCAACGCACGTGGAACTTCCGGCAAGGCACGGTGCTCTATCGGGCCGCACGCTCAAAGCACGGGACGATAACCGGATGGATCACCCAGGAACGGATGGTGGAACTGGTACACGGGAACGAACGAACGGATCGGCCGACGTGGGCGATCGGACCGCGGAAATAAGCGGCCCGGCCCTTTCCAGGAGCCGGGCCACCACTACCGAAGAAGGCTCAACGCACTACCACAAGCCGTTCCTGCCAAAGCAGCTCGCCCGCTTGGTCCATGCGCACGGCATACGTTCCAGGGGTCAGCGCGCTCAGGTCCAGATCGATCGATCCATTGGGACCGGAGACCACGTTCTGTTGGTGGACCATGCGGCCGTCGGCGGCGATGATGCGCAGATCGGCCTGGACCGCTGTACCGGTCCATTGGAGCCGCACCGTGCCGTAGGTCGCCGGATTTGGGCCCATGGACACCGATGCCGCATCGAACTCGGGCACGGAGAGCGGAGTGACGCTGATGGGTGTGTTGAGGGTGAGTTCCTGTGTATCGGGGTTGTACTCTGCGATGGGGATCATGCAGTTGGTATCGCGGAACCACTTGTAGGTGAAGACGGTGCCGGTACCGCTACCATCGTTGAAGCCGAACTCGATCAATACCACATTGGCGTGATCACCAAAGGGGGTGAGCATGGTCCCTTTGGCGAGCGGATTCACGATCCCCTGGTAGGTGTTCCCGCTCACCGTGTAGTTGTCGTTGTATCCGGTGGCGATCTGGTTCGGGAACACATAGACCTGCCAGGGGTCCAGGTAGTTGAAGAAACCGCCGGTGGAACCGGAGGCCACTTGCTGGATCCCCGAAGTACTGGTCACGAAGTAGTCGTAGATCACCGGGAATTCCAGCTGATTGTACAGGCAATGGGTGGCTTGAGGCACCTGGGCAGCGTAGGGGGTTCCAGCCGCCGGGCGCCACACCTCGATGTAACTGGCGATGGACCCGAAGGTGAGCCCATTGAAATTCCACGGTGGGGCGGCGGAATAGGTCGGCAACGGAGCGATCCGCTGGGCCAAATTGTGCGTTCCTTCTTCCGGCAAAGCGTCCGGATAGGAGAAGGCGACCTGCCCCTGGGCGGTGATCGCGGCACAAGTGATCAGTAGTGTGAACGGGCGTAAGCGTGTCATCATGCAGGGATCGTTGGTTGGCACGAGGCACGATCGCCCAGTGCAAGAGCCGATGAAGTTCGCAAGAAGTTGACAGGATCCCTAACGCGGTGATCGGCTCACATGAAGAAGAGCACGAGCAGCACCACCCCGATCAGGTCCATCCAAATACCGGCCCGTACCATGCTGCGCACCGGGATACGCCCCGTCCCGAAGACGATCGCCTGCATGGGACTGGCTATGGGCAGCATAAAGCCGCAACTGGCGGCGAGCGTGGCGGGGATCATGATGGACACCGGATCCATGCCCCATGCCGGCGCCGTGCTGGCGAGGATGGGCAGGATCAAGCTGGCCACAGCGGTATTGCTGCCCAACTCGCTCAGGAACACCACCCCAAGCCCCAAAGCGCCCACCTGGGTCGCAGAGGACCCGAAGTGCCAACCCGCCAAGGCATGGCCGAGCACCTGGTCCAGCCCGCTGGCGGTGAAGCCGTTCGCCAGGGCGAAACCGGAACCGATGAGCAGAAGCACCCCCCAGGGCACACGCATCTGCGCGAAGTCCCAGTCCAACAACGGCTTCCTGTCACCCGGCGCGCCAACGGGGATCAGGAACAGGGGGATCGCGCACGCCAGGGCCACACCGGCATCGCTCATCCCCTTCCATCCGGTGAACGAACGCCAACCATGCAAGGTGAACGTATCGCTGATCGAAAGGTCGTCCCCGGTGATCCAGAGCAATGCGGCGAGCGTGAAGACGCACGCGGCGAGATGCTCGGCGGTGCGCATACGGCCCAACGCTTTCAGTTCGGCACGTACATCGGCCGCTCCGTGCGGATCGCGTGGCACATGGCGGGTGTGCAGGAGCACCAGCAGGCCCCAGGCAAATAACATATATGCGGCCGCGAAGGGTACGCCGAAGGTCATCCACTGTCCGAATCCGATCGCCGCGCGGTCCGGCAACAATTGCTTCGCCAATTCCAGGAAGACCAGGTTCGGCGGTGTGCCCACCGGTGTGGCCATCCCACCGATGGTGGCACCATAGCCCACGGCCAGCAACATCGCCACGGCGAACCGATCGTGGCGTTCACTGGCACGGAGACCATCCACCAGGCTCAATGCGATGGGCAGCATCACCAGCACGCAGGCTGTACTGTTGATCCACATGCTGAGCAGTCCGCTGGCGATCATGATCCCGATCACGAGCCGGGCGGGCGATGTCCCGACGCGGCCCACAATGATCAGCGCGACACGCCGATGCAGCCCGCTGCGCTCGATCCCCAAGGCGAGCAGGAAGCCGCCGAGGAAAAGAAAGATGATATCCCGCCCATAGTTGATCGCTGTTTCCGCCGTACCCAGTACACCGCACAGAGGAAAGAGCACCAGCGGTAACAACGACGTGATCGCCAAAGGGGCCGCTTCGCTGATCCACCACAGGGCCAT
Source organism: Flavobacteriales bacterium (assembly GCA_016703105.1). GTDB lineage: Bacteria > Bacteroidota > Bacteroidia > Flavobacteriales_F > PHOS-HE28 > PHOS-HE28. The sequence continues at coordinate 174,228 of JADJCS010000014.1, read as the reverse complement.
CCACGCCACGATACCCGCCATGCATGCGGCCGGTGCGCCCAACCGCCAGCTGGCCCAGGCCACGAGCACGGCGAGCAACGGTCCGGCGGTTCTGATCAGGAACGTTCTCATAGGTGGTCATCCTCCGTCCACCGAACGGGCCTCCAAAATAGATCCGGCCCCCACGGCACTACTTTCCGATCATCTCCTCTACGCCGGTCCATTCCTCCGGCACACCATGCACCACGAAGCGTATGCAGTGGCCCGCATAGAGCTGGGCGGCGAGGTCATCCGGATCGATGCTGGTGACCTTTCCGAAGTGCTTGGCCGCTTCCGCGAACCGCCTCTCGTAATATGCCTCGAGGCCGGCAGCGAAATCTTTCGCGGTGCGTTCCCGACGATCGATGGTGGACGGCGGATCCCCTCCATAGAACTCATAGATGGCCATGGGCTTCATCTTGCCCTTCATCAACACGCGTCCCAGGAAGCGATGTGCATATGCGGAAACATCCCCGATGCGTTCCACGGTGGCTTGGCTCAACAGGATGGAAGCACCGTAATACTTGGTGAGACCTTCGACGCGCGCGGCGGTGTTCACCGTATCGCTCACCACGCCGGCGTCCATGCGCTTCTCATCGCCGATGATGCCCATCATCAGCGACCCATAGTGCATGCCGATGCCGATGCGAACCGGCTGTCTTCCTTTCGCAGCGCGACGCGTGTTGTAGTCCGACACCGTGGCGTGCATTTCCAAGGAAGCGCGCAGGCAATCCTCCGGGTGGCGCTGGAAAAGTGTCATCAGACCATCGCCCAGGAATTGGTTCACGAATCCGTGGTGCTTCTGGATCACCGGTCCCACATGCCCCATGAAGGCGTTCAGGAAGCGGAAGTTCTCATCGACCGTCATCGATTCGCTCAGGGTGGTGTATCCACGGATATCGCTGAACATAACCGTGATGTCGTCCTTGATCTGATCACCCAATTGCACATCGATGATGTTCTCCTTTCCCAAGGAGCGCAGGAAATCGCGTGGCACGAACCGGCTGTACGAATTATTGATCTTGAGCAGGTTCAGGTGCGTCTTGAGCCGCGCCATCAGTTCATTGCGGTTCACCGGTTTGATCAGATAATCATTGGCGCCGGTGTTGAAACCTTGCACCAGATCGTTCACCTGGTCCTTCGCTGTGAGCATGATCACGGGCAGCTCGCTGCTCAGGTATTTCTCTCGGATATGCTGGCAGGTCTCATAGCCGCTCATGCCGGGCATCATCACATCCAGAAGTACGACGTCCGGCATATGGGCGTTAAGTAGTTCCAGCGCATCCGGACCGCTCGCGGCTTGTTCTACGTCGAAGGGGCCATCTGCCAGATAGTTCACGAGCACCTTCCGGTTCACCGGTTCATCATCCACCACGAGGATCCTGAACGCACCGTCCTTCTTTGTGTGTACCACCCGCACCACGGTAGCGCTATCGTCCAATGTACGTGCGCGGGAGAGCGCGGCGCTTACCTTCATGGGGGTGGCCTTCTCACGGGTGGCGGGTAGTGTGAAGGTGAAAATGGAGCCTTTGCCGACCGCGCTTCGGGCGGTGAGCGTACCGCCGTGCAGCTCGACCAATTGCTTGGTGATGGTGAGGCCAAGACCGGTGCCACCGTACTGGCGTTGCGCGCTCCCATCGACCTGATCGAACGGTTTGAAGATCGCCTCAAGCCTATCCGCTGGTATGCCGATGCCGGAGTCCGCAACGGATATCGCGACCATGCCATCGTGCGCTTCGGCGGACACCACGATCTCGCCTCTCTCGGTGAATTTGATGGCATTGCCGAGCAGATTGAGCAGGATCTGTTGCAACCGGTCCTCATCGGCCAACACATGCACCAGGTCCTTCGCTACGGTGTTCAACAGCTTAAGGTCCTTGCCTTCCAGCACCGGGGTCATGATGCGCAGGTCCACCTCCACCACTGAGCACAGGTCGATCGCTTTGGTGGCCAATTGAATATCCTTCTCGCGCAGCTTGGAGAAGTCGAGGATGTCGTTGATCAGGCCCGAAAGCCGCTTTCCAGAGGAGATGATCATCGCGAGGTCCTGCCGCATGGCCTCGCTGGGCTCGCCGTCGACACCATCGTACATGGACTCGCTGAGGCCGATGATGCCATTGAGCGGAGTACGCAGCTCATGGCTCGTATTGGCCAGGAACTGGTCCTTCAGTTTGTCGATGTGCTGAAGACGTTCGTTGATCTCCTGTTGTCGCAGCAATTCCTTCTTGCGCTGGCGACCTCGCATCACGAGCAGCAACACCGCACCTCCCAGCAGCAGCAGCAACGCGGCCCCTCCGAACAAAAGCGCGCGGTTGCGATTGGTACGGGCCTCCGTTCGGGCCATGGCGGCATCGCGCTGGCCTTCGGCCACCTGCAATGACATGCGCAGGCTGTCATCACGCGCCTCATAGGTGACCTGGTTCTTGAGCAGGCCCATGCGGAAGGATTCATTGTTCAGGGAATCTGCGTAGTTGCCGGCCAGCTCGAACATCCGCAGCGCTTTTGCCGCATCCCCTTGTGCCTTGTACCCCCGATAGAGGAGTTCGACAGCGCGCTTTGCGCGGGCGGCGTCACGGTCCTTTCGGGCGGCCTCCAGCGCTTGCTCACCAAGACGCACCGCCTCGGGCACCTTTCCCTTCCGGAATTGGATCTCGCCCAGTTCGGCGAAGGGTGGGACAAGCTCGGCGATGCGCGCTGCGGCATCGATCTCCAATGCTGCGGCATACGCGGTGGCCGCGCTGTCCACCGCGTGGGCCTCAGCATGGGCATCGCCCAGCAGTTTCAACGCGCGGTGACGCATGACCAAATGCTGCCGTTCGGTGAGCAGTTCGGTGAGCGTATCGGTGGTCACGGTACGGCCGCTGGCCCCTTCCCGTTGGCGCTGTTGCACGCGTCGCACCAAGGTGTCACGCACCGCCCCATTGCGGAAGAAGCGCGCCAACTCGGCGAGCGAACGCCGGTGCAGAGCCACCCCTGCTGCACCGTCCCCTTGTCTCACAGCCAACACGCCCAACCGGTCCAACAGTTCACAAGTCCACCGGATGTCCTGTTCGTATTCGGCCTTCTTCAACGCTTCGGTGAGCAAGGTGCGGCACTCCTCCAACTCACCGGTCAGTTCGTAGGTGCGCACCAGCAGATCGGTCGCTTCGAGCATGCGATCGCTACGCACGTTCATCTCTTCCAGGTAGAGGAACACATCCTTGGCCAGATCGAATGAACGGGGCAGGCCGGCCTGGAAATACGCCTGCGCGAGCTTCATCTTCATGCGGGCCGTCTGCTCGGCATCCAGCCCCATGGACGGACGGATGGCCGCTTCGCACACGCTGATCAGGCGTTCCGTGCGGCCCGTGCCGGCATGCAACTCGGCCAGTTCCACCAGCAACTCGCGTTCACAATGGGCGCCACCTTCACGCGGCATTGCCGCGAGGCCCTCCTCCAGCACCGCGATCCGTGCCGCGGTGTCCGCAATCGCATCCGCCCGCTCGAACAGACGACGCACTTGTTCGGCGCATGCGGAGTTGCTCGTTCGCGCTGTGTCCTCTTCTTCGGCGACTCGTTCGTCAATACCGCATGCGGTGAACAAAAGAGCACACAGGGTCGTCGCGCATACCAGAGTGTTTGAACAGATGGACATGGGCACTGTGAAATGGAACAGAGGGATCGGATCAGTGTTGCAAATGCATGGGCATATCGACTTCCACGCGCGTGCCCACAGGTCGGTCCACATAGCGGAAGCCCGCTTTGCCCCCGTATTGTTTCTGCACCAGGTCCAAGCGGGACCGGGTGATGGCGGTTCCCAAACTGGTCTTCTTGGTCGCACCTTCAACGGGTTGAGGCAGCGGTTCCTTTTTCGCCTGCCGCCCCACCCCATCGTCCTCGATGATCCAAAGCAGTTGCTTGCCCTGTTGCTCGACCCGCAAGCTGATGTGGCCTTTGCCCTCCTTGCCGGCCATGCCGTGCCAGATGGCGTTCTCCACAAAGGGCTGCACTACCAAAGGTGGCACCATTACCTCTTCAGGGTCCAGCGCATCGTCCACTTCAATGGTGAAGTCGAACTTCTCCTGCATGCGTTTGCGCTCGAGGTCCATGTAGCCCCGAAGTGTTTCCAAGTCCTGCACCAGCGGTACTTCGGCGTGGCGACTGTTCTCAAGCACACTGCGCATCACACGGGCGAACTTGGTGAGGTAGCTGCTGGCGCTGTCCTGGTCGTTCTTCTGCACATAAGCGTTGATCGAGTTCAGCGCGTTGAAGATGAAGTGCGGGTTCATCTGGCTGCGCAATGCTTGTGTCTCCAACCGGGCGGCATCTTTCTCGAAGCGCTCCTTACGCCGTTTGCGATCGGTGCGCCACCAAAGCCCACCGCCGATGAGGAGCAACACGGCCACACCACCCACCATAAGCGCCCGGTTGCGATTGGTACGGGCTTCGGCCCGCGCGAAGGCGGTGTCGCGTTGGCCCTCGACGATGGCGAGCGACATGCGCAAACTGTCATCGCGCACCTCGTAGGTCACCTGGTTCTTCAGCAGACCCATTCGGAAGGATTCATTATTGAGCGAGTCGGAATACTGGCCCTGGAGTTCGAACATGTGCAGCGCCTTCACCGCATCGCCTTGTGCCTTGTAGGCCTGGTAGAGCAGCTTTGCAGCGCGTTGCGCGCGCACCGGATCATGGCGCTGCAATGCGTCCGCGTGGCCTTGCTCGCCCAAGCGCACGGCCTCTCGGGTATCCCCCTGCGCGGCGCGTATCTCCCCCAATTCGGTGAAGGGTGGCACCAACTCCGGGATCTGCGCGGTGGCTGCCATAGCGGTTGCCTCGAGATACGCATGTGCGGCGCGCTCGTCGGCATGGACGGCACGTCGCGCATCGCCCAGGAGCTTCAGCGCGCGGTGGCGCATGGTGAGGTATTGCCGTTCGGTGAGCAACTCGGTGAGCGTGTCGGTGCTCGTGGTGAGACCAGCGCTCCCTTGGCGCTGGCGCTGTTGCACATGCCTCACCAGTGTATCGCGCACGGCACCGTTCCGAAAGAACCGCGCGAGTTCCGTCAACGAGCGTTCGTGCAAGGCCACCGCCGCCTTGCCGTCGCCCTGCTTCACCGCCAAGACGCCTAGACGATCGAGCAGATCGGTGGTCCAACGGATGTCCCTTTCCGCTTCGGCCTTCTTCAGCGCCTCGCTCAACAATTTGCGGCACTCGGTGAGCTCCCCGGTCAGGTCGTAGGTGTTCACCAACAGGTCCGTGGCCTCCAGCATACGGTCGCTGCGCACGTTCATCTCCTCGAGGTAGAGGAACACATCCTTGGCCAGATCGAACGAACGGGGCAGACCTGCCTGGAAATACGCCCGTGCCAGTTTCATTTTCAACCGGGCGGTCTGTTCGGCATCCAGCCCCATACCCGGCCGGATGGCGGCTTCGCATACGCTGATCAGCCTTTCGGTGCGGCCCGTGCCTGCATGCAGCTCGGCCAATTCCACCAGCAGTTCGCGTTCACAGTGCGCGGCGCCTTCGCGGGGCATGGCGTCAAGCCCCTCTTCCAGCACGGTGATCCGCGCAGCGGTATCCGCTGTGGCATCGGCCCGCTCAATGGTCTCCCGCACCAAGGTGGCGCATGCGGCAGGCAGCGAGGCAGAGGATGCCCCATCAGCATTCGCCGGATCTTCGGTGCCACAACCGAACAGGATCGGCACCAAAGCGGCCAGGTACGCGAGCCACGTGCAGGGGCGAAGGGGAGCTGGGGCGGGCATCGTCCGGAGGCTGGAAATATAGACCGGCCACCCGATGCGTGGGCGAAGCACGAAGGATCGTAGCTTGGCCACGATGAGCCCGGTCGCATGGTAATGGAAGATGGGGTCAAGCGGGACCCGCGTCCATGGGGACGGCTCGCGCTCACCGCACTGCCTTGGATCCTGGCGGCGGGCTTGGGCACGATGGGGTTCTGGGCGCTGCACGGCAAAGCGAACGCGGAGAGGAAGGCCCAGGCTTCGCACGCCGAAGCCGACAGTTTGCGCGCGGAACTAGAGCGCTCCTCGCTGGCACGTTTCCAAGCAGAACGGCAAAAGGAGTTCGCCGAGACCTACCTGGACAATCTTATGAAGGGGAACGAGGAGCTGAAGCGCGTGTATGACGCGGAGAAAGCCGCCTCCAACGAAGCGATCGCCCAGGCGGTGGAAGCGAAGAAGCAAACGCGCGCGAAGGAGGCCGCGCTCAAGAACGAACAACAAGCGCGCACCGAGGAGAAGGCACAGCGTGACCTAGCCGATGCCCGTGCCGATTCCATCACGGTGGAACAGCAGCGCACCGATGAGGCCAACCGCCGGTTGCAGGCGAGCAAATTGGCGCAGAACAGCTTGTCCGTGAGAGGCGCACCGCAGCCTCGTGCGCTCATGGCCTTGCATGCGCTCCGCACCATGGAACGTGCCGGGGGCGATGTCCATAAGGATGAACTGGTGCGCGCACTACAAGGTTCGCTGGAGGAGTTGGAACGAGCCTCCCCACCTGGTGTGGACCGTCTGGGCGCGGGTCCGCGGGCACTGCGCATGCAAGGATCGGAGCTCTGGGCGCTGGGCAACGATGGCAAGCTGCTCGGTATCGAGCAGGGCGCATGGAGCAAACGCGTGGTGGCGGACGCCTCCCAGCATGCGGGCACTTCCGGCGGGCGGGCCTTCCTCGGCTCCGGTGTGCTGCTCCTTGCCGACCTGGAGCATGCCATCACGGTCTGTTCCACGAAAGACGGTGCGGTGATCGCATCGGCACAGAAGACAACACACACGGAAGACATCACCGCCATGGCCACTTTCTCAGGAGGCTCCGCACTGGTGAGCGGCGATCGGGACGGCAACCTGGTGGTGTGGGCCGTGGATGGCACGACACTGCGCATGGTACAACAGCACAAAGCCAGTGGCACCGTGCGCACCCTGGTGCATGAGCCACGCACCGATCGCATCGTGGCCGTGCATGGCACGGAGAAACTCTCCATCCTCTCCAAAGACGGTTCTCTTTCCACCATCGCGCTCAGCGATGCCATGCGCGCGCATTGCATCGCACCGGGAACTCCTGGCGAGGTATACATCGGCACGCACAGTGGTACGGTGGTGGCGTTGGATGTGGCCGACCGGTCCACACGCACGCTTTTTGCCGGCAACGGACAACGGGTGGAAGTGCTGACGGCCGCGACCGATGGCCGGGTAGCGTTGGTGGATGCGGTGCGCGCTCTGAGCGTGGTGTTCCCTGGAGGTGGTCCCTCCCCATTGCATCTGCCTCTTACAGGCATCCCGAACGTCCTGCTGTTCGGCCCTGGGGATGTTCTCTACCTTGGCTCGGAGGATCGCACCGTGCGGCGTGTCCTGACCACCACGAAAGGGATGGCGCAATGGATCTGTACGCTGGTGGGCCGCGAACTCACGGCGACCGAATGGGATCAGTACATCGGCGAAGGAACCCCGGAATCCGCATGCGACAAGTGATCCCCCGCACACTTCCGCTCCTCCTCGCAGCGATCTTGACCGTAACCGCACGTGCGCAGGACGCCACCAGTTGCGAGCAGGCCTATGGCCGCGCTTACACGCTTTATGATCAGGACGGGCGGCTGAACGAAGCGTGGACCCTCCTGGACAGTCTATGTTCCGAGTGCCGCAAAGACAAGGACCAACTGCAACGTATCGTGTTCCTCAAAGCTGTGATCGAGGCGCGCAACGATTCCATCAAAGCCATGCGCCGGAGCGTGGAACAGTTGTTCCGGAACGACCGGGGTTATGTGCTAAAGCCGTACGATCCGATCATCGTGGGCCTGCCGGTCAAAGAAGAGATCTTCACCACTTACGAACAGTTGTCCGGCAGTCGAGGCGCCGGGCCCGGGCAATTGCGCAAAGACCATGGCCAATGGCGAGTTGGCCTCCACTTCGAAGGTCACCGCAGCGATCTGGACCTGGAGGATCCGCCGAGGGTATTCGAAGCCGATGCACCACCGAAATACAAGGGCACACTAGGTTGGGAGGCAGGCGCGCACGCCGAATGGGACATGGTGCCCAACCTCGCGTTGCGCATAGGCGCGGGCTGGAGCGAATGGAACCTGGAGGCCAGCAGCAACGGAGTGCGTTACGGCGAAAAACTGACCTTCATTCCCTTGGGCCTTGGCGTGAAGAAGATGTTCTGGATCAAGGACTGTTCGTGGGTGCCCTACATACTGGGCGAAGGCAGCTACATGCTACTACGGAACGCGACCGCGGATATTGAACGCACGGGCGATGGCCTGCGCTTCCTGGCCCCGAAATCCGTGGAGCGTGCAAGTGAGCGCAAGACAGAACAGATCGCTGTGGGCGGTGGCCTTGGCGTAGGTTACAAAGTGGGCCATGTAGTGCTCTTCGTGGAAGGGCACTACCGCTATGCCCTGGACCGGATCACCAAGGACGAACCCACCTATACCGAGTCCGAGTTGCTCACCAACTACTACTGGGTCGACGGCAAATTCTCGCTTTCAGGAGGTGGTGTAGCGATCGGGCTGCAGTATGTGTTGCGCTACCATCCCAACAACAGGATCTTCAAATGAAGGGCGCACGATACAGCACGTTCGCACTGGTGTGTTGCACGCTCTTCTTCGGCGCCTGCCGGAAGAACGACCCGCAGGAGGAGGCGCCGCCAATAAGCAGCTACCGCACCTACGAACTGGTGTGCGCAGCGGTAAAGGCCGACCCGTGGGGCGGGCAGATCCTGCTTTGCAAGGGCTCCCCCGTGGATCGCCGAACGTCCTTTCTGCAATTGATGAGCGCCGAAGGGGATCTTGGCCCCCGCATCGATCTGGACGTGCTTCCGCGCACAGCGGAGAACATCACTTTCCAGCAGAGCGAACTGCTTTACACGGACTTCGCACCCTTGAGCGATGGGTCCATCCTGGTGGTGGGGATCGGTCGACAGGTAGAGCAGGAGGACCGGTTGCATGTGATCGTGCATCGTGTGGGGCGTGATGGCGCCCCCATCGGCGCACCGTTCCGCCGTTACCTCACGGCAGGTGGTTCGGTACATGTGAACATCGATGGTGCGACCAAGGACCTTGACGGCTTGCCACGGCTTCGCGCGCTGTGCGACCTGCACCCCAGCGGCGACCTTCTGTTGGCCGCGCGGTGGGAAACCGCGAGCGCGGCGGGCATCCGGCTCTTCCGCTTCGCGATCGGCGGTAGCACGGGCGCGTTCGCGCAAGCGGACATCGTACTCACCGCTCCTGACGATCGCTTGCACGCGCTCACTTGCGCGCCGAACGGGCGGGTGGTGGTGGTCACCGATGCCGGTCTGCCGGGCACCTCGCACACGATCACCGCGCACGGCTACCAGGTGAGCAGTACCGATTGGATCGGGGAAGGCACCGGTTCGTTGCAGGACCAGGGACAAACGATCATCAATGCCGAACCCCAGCAAATGTTCTGGGCGGGTGATTCGTTCGTTCTGGTGGGCACCCGCCCCAATACGGGCGATGCGAGCGTTAGCAAGCCTTTCGTTGCGCGCTTCGGAACGGCCACTGACATAAGCGGTGAGATCCGCGTACTCTCGGGTCTTTCGGCGAGCGATCGAACGGTGGCTTGTTACTGCGCAGCGGTGGTGAACGGCCAAATGGAACTGCTCACACAAGCACACGAAAGCAGTGCGCTTCCTCCTTTTTTCGACGGCGACATCACCAGCGACCTGGAGACCGTAGCGCTCGGTTGGCCTGGTCTGTCCTTGGGCACTACCAGCACATTGGTGTCCGGGCAGGGGTTGCGAGCGATAGGCCTCTTTGTACAGAACGGTGAACGTGTGCTCATCGGCAGCCAGCACCCCTATCTCAACGCCGGTTTCATCCATACGTTCCGGCTCGTATTGGAGTAACGGATCAGGCATGCGTCATCACGCACCACAGCTCATCATCGCGGTCCTGTTCGGGACCATCGCTGGCGCATCCCCAGTGGTCGCGCAAGTGTTCGGCCCCACGCAGCCCTTTTGCACTGCTTGCCTGCTGCCGGTGCTACAGGACGCCGACGCCGACGGCGACCTCGACGCCTGGGTATTGCACCGGCCGGAGTTCCCGATGGGCACGCCCGACTCACTTTTTATGTATGTGAACGATGGCAGCGGGGCCTTTGCTGCACCGGTCTTCGTAGACACCGTGCGCTTCCAAGGTCCGGACTATTCGGCTGATCCCTTCAAGTTCGCCGATGTGGACGGCGACGGTGACCAAGACCTGCTGGGGGGCATCTGGACGAACGCTCCTGGCGACCTGATCGATACGCTCATGCTTATGCGGAAGGGACCAGTAGGATACACCCGCGAGGTGATCTCCACGCCGAACGGACCAAACGACCTCCGTTCCTTCTACCCGCAGGACATGGACGGGGACGGGGACCAAGACTTGGTCGTCGGGCGATCGAACGCGACCTATCTGTTGCGCAACAACGGTGCTGGCATCTTCACCAGCGAGTACGCGGCACCGCAGGCCACGTCGGTCTACCCTCCTTTCGACTGGGATGGGGACGGAGATCTGGACCTGATCGGCGGCGATGGGTTGGAGCGTTATCTCATGGTATCGTACAACGTGGGCGTGGCATGGGGCTTCCCGTGGACCGTTCTGGAATTTTTCGGGGCTGGCGGAAACACTAACACCGTGGCGGACGTGAACAATGATGGGTTACAGGACTACGTGGTAGGCCAGCTCATCAATTTGCGCTCACCCGGCGGGGCCATGGTGATCGGCTATGCGGATCTTCGGGACTCGCGTGTGGGCAATGTGGATTGCGAGGGAACGCTGGAACTTCTGGGCGGCTTCGGCGGTACTTCGGTGCAAGACCTGACCCCGGGCGGCTTCGTCTTCCGGCCCGTTTTCATCGACACCGAATTCCAGATCCGCATCGGCGACCTGAACGGGGATGGGAAAGTGGAACTGTTCGACAGGGACGAAGGGAGTGGTGGCAAGCCTGTGACGGTCCGGTTCAACCTGGCCGAACCGCCTCCCGTACAGATCGACCTACCCAACGGGACACTGCCCGCTGACACGGTGCTGTCGCTGCTCGCCGCCATGCCGTTCGCCACGCCGGTCGGTGGTTTTTTCAGCGGCCCTGGGGTGTACAACAACGTGTTCTACGCGATGCTCGCGGGGACCGGACCTTATGTGATCACCTACCACTACACCGATCCGATCACCACGTGCATAGCCGAAGCCAGCGATGAATTGCACCTTCAGCCGGTGGGCCTTGAAGAGTTCGCGACGAGCACTGCCATGAAGGTGATCCCGAACCCGAGCAGCGATCGGATGCTGCTGCATGGCGCCGGCGAAGGCACGCTGAAAGTGGTGGATGTGCTGGGCCGACCTCAGATCGGGCCCATCCGTATCCCGAACACGCACACCACTGTGGATGTGCCCGTAGCCGACTTGGGCGATGGGCTCTATGTGGTGGTGGTGGAAAACAGGAACGGCCAGCGCACCTGCATCCCCTTCGTTCACCGCACCGCGGATCAATAGACCACCAAGCGCGTTGTGCCAAAGCCCCGGTCACTGGCCTGCTCGGCTTGCACCGTGTAGATGCCGGGAGCGAGGTCACCGAGGAAGAGTTCATCGGTATCGCCTGCTACTGACCAACGCCGGAGCGTACGCCCATCCACTGCGATCAACGCCATGCGCCAGGGGCCGACCGCAGGGAACCGCACCACGCACCGGTCGTGCGCGGGCACGGGAAAGACCGTGAGCTGGAGCAACGCATCCGGAACAAAGGACCCGACCGCGACGGGATCCGTGCGGCCGAACAATTCAACGATCACCCGGGTGCTTGCACCACCGGGCACACACGGCGTTCCGCGACGGATGGAACTGCGCGCGAACCATTGCGGCGTGGAAGCGACCGGGCCGTTGTAGCGATCGCATGCATCCAGGGCCGGGAGCACGTCCGATGGGATCCAGGTCGATCCACCATCGAACGTTCCATAGGCTACCGTGCTCCACACATCCAAGAGCGTATCGTAGCCTGTGGCGAACGCGAGCGGTCCGTCCATGCCCCAGCCCTTTCGTGCACGCTGGGCAAGACCTGCGGGCAACTCCACCAGAGCCTCCGGTGCCCAAACACCATCGGTGCCAAGCCGGTAGAAGCGCATGCCGCATTCGGCACATGCGGGCACGAGGTCCGGTGTGGGCAGGCCTTCTTCATCCAAGCTGCCATAGTAGGGTGATACAGCGTGGGCCACCACCAAGCTGTCCCCGAGGTATAGACCTTCGCGGCCCAGTTCGTTCACGTCGAACGCGTTCTGGATCACATTGCCGAAGGTGTCGGTGAGGATCACGATATCATCATCGAAGAGCGCCGCCTCCTCCGCCCATCCGGAAGGTTCGTTCGCGTCCGGGTGGTAGACATGCACCGCGCCACTGCGGAACTCATCGCTGTAGCCGGAGCGTGGGGAAGCGATCGCCAGGTGCCTGCCATCGCAAGTGATCACGGCGCCGAATTCGCGCATCTGCGGCAATTGGAACGCCATGGCGTCGGGCTGCAACATCGCCAGTTCAAGCAACACCTCCCCGTCCGCAGCGAACACATGCACCGCGCCCGAACCCTTTGGATGCGAACGCCCGGTGGCCCCCACGAAAAGCGTGTCGCCCTGCCAGAGCACACTGTGGCCGAGCCGATCACCGGGTAGTCCGTTCGCACTGGTGAACTCGCCCCAGGAGGAGACCGGCTGCAGGAGGTTCGAAGGGTCCACGCTGAGCACGAGGACCGATCCTGTCCCGGAATCCCAAGTAGTGCCTCCACGAATACCAATGGCCAGGCGTCCCTGGTCCAGATCGAGGGAGAAGCCGAAGCCTCGGCGCGGATCGGTGAGGACGGCGAAGGCCTCCCATTGGTCCGTGCCGCCCGCATTACGCGCGTGCAGGCGCACCTCGCCGCCGGCGGGCGTACAACGCGCCAGAGCGAGCACATCCCCTTCGATGGCCAGGGCCAGGTGGTCCGTCGGTTCGCTGTCTTCGAAAGCCAGCACCGTGCTGGCCAACTCCCATTGTTGCGCATATGCACCAGGCGTTCCGCACAGCACGGTGCCGATCACGCCCCACACGAAAAGAAGGTTCGCATCGCGCATTACCGGAGGATGAGGAGTGGTAGGCTGCGGCCGCGAACGTTGGCATCCTGTGGGATCACTTGCACCACATAGGGACCTGCGGCGATCGCGCGGACATCGATCACCGCGGTGCTGTTCATGATCGGTCCCGTTATTTGGATCCGGCCCATCGCGTCCAGCACACGCACCTCGCCGGGGACATCGTTCGCGATACGCACGGTGAGTTCCGCGTTCGCCGGTACGGGTGCGATGCTGATGGTCAACTCCTCGCGCGTATCCAACACAGTAGCTGCTGGATCGTGGAATACATAGACCTGGCCACGATCGTCCAACCCATGGCCAGGAGCGCCCACCGCGACCACCTCCTGCGCTACCGCGACCGCTTGGCCGAAGAGATCGCCGAAGTATGGATCGGAAGGGACCAACTGCGTCATGCTGCTCCATCCACCGGTCGCGAGCGGATCGCGATCGAACACACCCACCCGGCCCAAGGGCATGGTCAACGGTGAACCTGGAGCACCCGCCACCAAGCGGTCCCCGAGCTGCGCGAGCGATTCCCCGAAACGATTGGTGAGATCGAACTGGTCCGTGTCCGGGAGGATGTATCCCTCTTGCACGAGGCTGTCGGCCTGAGTGACGAAGGTGTGTATCTGGCGGTTCGGATCGGCGACCACTGTGCAGACCAGGCGCTGCGTGTCCGCGATCAACTGGATGCCACTGGATTGGATGGTGAAGCCAGCTGCTTCCGTGGAGACCAGATCCCCGGCCACCGGCAGCGGGGTGTAGAGAATGGTGTCCTGTACCAGGGAATCCAGCGGGGTGATGGCGCATGACGCACCGTTCGGTGTGAAGCAGCGGTCCGCGAATACGGCTTGGCTGCGCCCCACGCCACCGCGATCGTACAGGTCAACGAAGAGGAACTGTCCTTGAAGGTCGGTGACGAAAGCGGCCGATCCACCGATCACGTTGAACGCGTTGTTCGGATCCACATCGTAGTCCGGAGCACCCACTACCAACAGGTCCCCCAAGCTGAAGGCTTCGCCGAAATGCATGCCGGAGGATCCGTTGGGAGCGAACACGCGCTGCACAAAACCCCAATTGCCGGTCCCACCAGCATCCTCCTCAAAAACATACAATGCACCCAGAGCGATCCCGTTCACGATATCCGAAGGCGCCCCTACGAGCGCACGTCCATCGCGCAGCAGCACGGACGTACCGAAGCGGGCACCGGGCGTGACCCCGATGGGCACCAGTTTCCGCAGAAGGTCCCATTGGTCCTGACCGCCGGTGTTGCGTTGGAACAGATACGCAGCGCCGCTCTGGGCACCGAGGTCCGTAGTGCCGGGCGCGCCGACCAGCAAAAGATCACCGTCCAAGCTCACACTCCAACCGAAGAGGCCGCTGGGGGTGACATCCGATGGGGCTTGCACGATGCGTTCTGACCACACCTGCCCGTGGACATGCGCAGCCCCGAGCAGCAGAAGAGAAGCCAAAGCGCGGATGATGTTCGTCTCGCGCATCATCGATCGATCACTGCGCGATAACGCGATGTGGACCGGATACCACATCGCCGTGTACGTTCGATACGTGCACCTGATAGTAACCAGTGGTCATCGCTGCACGCGCAAGGGTGAGCACGTTGCCGCTAGCACTGATGCGCTCAGTGCGCACCACGCGGCCCAACACGTCCGTCACTTCCACCACGAGCGGACCTTGCCCCCCCCCGGCCGCTAGTTCCACATGCAGCACCTCGCTGAAGGGCACCGGCCAAACGCGCAACGATCCGCGCGCGGTCTCGTTGATCCCCACGACATCCTGCGTGTAGCGCAGCACTCCTCCGGTGGGGTCACCCGGGGGGTGGGTGATGCTCGCCCATGGCGTACCGATCAACAGGCTATTGCCACTGAACGCGATGCAATTGGCAGCGCGGTTCTCGGAATTCACATGTCCCTCGGCATACGGATCGATGCGTTGCACACGGGTCCAACCACCCGCATCCGGGGCGAACACTTCGGCGATACCATTGTCACCGAGCGGGGGTGGTGGTGCGCCGATCGCCACACGGTCCCCACTGATCGCCACGGTGGCACCGAACACTCTTCCTTCCTCCGGTACCAGGGGCGCGAGGGAATCCACCTGCCCCCAGTTCCCGCTGAAACCATGATCACGATCGAAGACATACGCCATGCCGGCCGTCATACCGTTCTGCTCGCGGCCCGGAGCACCCACCACGGCGCGCGTCCCGTTCACACCCACGTCGTAGCCGAATCGATCCTCAGCGCGGCCGTTGGAAGCGAGCAACTTGCGCACCAGCCCCCATTGATCGTTACCACCCAGGTCCTTGTCATAGATGAACACCGCGCCAGCCCCAGCGCCCAATTCACCGTCTCCCGCACTTCCCACCAACAGCGTGTTGCCGTCGAGCGCGAGGGCGTGCCCCAGGTCGTCCGCTGCGGAGGTGTTGTACGGGCTGCCGTCGACCGAATCGGTGGGGAGGCTGGTGAAGCCGCCGTTCTGGAAGGTGTAGAGATAGACCACATCGCGTGTCACCGTCCCGTTGAACGAACGCGTGCCACCCACGGCGAGCACCTCGTTCGAAACAGCGAGCGCTCTACCGTACGTGCCGCCTGTGGCCCAGGGCGGGCGTTGCAGTTGTTGCAGTTCCTGCCAGGTGGTGCCGTTCCACTGGAAGAGCGACACCCACTCGGCCGCATCATTGCAATACGTTTCGGTGGCGCGCTTCGAACAGTTGGACACCGCCAACAGCGTGTTGCTGCAGGCTAGGGTGGCGCCGAACTTCTGATCGTTCACCGGGCCGATGTTCTCGTGGACCACCTGCACCGGCGCGTATACCCCTGCGGCAAGGTCCGCGGTCGCGTATATGGCGACCGCACCGTTCTCCAAGTTCCCCGGCCCACTGAAGGGGAGACCTACCGCCACCCAATCCGTGCTCGCGGCCAAGGACCAACCGAACTTGCTACCTACTTCCGCATCACCATTGAAGGCTTGCTGGAACACATAAGGCGCTTGCGCGGAAACGAGGGCGACGCAGAAGAAGAAGAACAGCGAAAGGAGGCGTTCGCGCATGTTGCCAAAGTAGTAGAAGATCGGCGATCCCGGCGCACTTGGGTCCATCCGGACATTGCCCATCCGGTAGAGAAGATCAACTTTGAGCAGAACAATGCGCATGCTTCCTCCCTCCCCTCGAATCGCGCGGCTACGTGCGGTCGGAGTTCTGACGGTGGCGTTGCTCATCAGCGCGTCGCAAGCCGCATGGGCCGCAGAGGATGTGGCACCGGTGAACGACAATTGCTCCGGAGCCATTGCGCTCACCTTGGGCGGTAGCTGCACGTACGTCACCGGCGACGTGGCTGACGCTACCCAGTCCCTACCGGCGATCACCTGCAACACCTACACGGGGGACGCGAACGACGACGTGTGGTACAGCTTCGTGGCCACGACGAACCAGGCCACTATCCAGGTGGAAGGCTCAGTGAATTTCGATCCGGTGGTGGAACTGCTCTCCGGCGTGTGCGGCAGCACGGTGAGCCTGGCCTGTGCGGATGCCACGTTCGTTGGCGGAACAGAAGCCATCACTTACGCCAACTTCAACATTGGCCAGACGTATCGCGTGCGTGTGTATGACTATTACAACACCGTACCGGCCAGCACCACCTTCGGCATTTGTGTGTGGAGCCCCACGCCGCCACCGAACGACGAATGCTCGGGCGCCGTTCTGCTCACACCAAGCCCCGAATGCACGCTCACGGCCGGTGATGTCGCGGGCGCCACTTGGGCGGGCCTATATGCCGACTGCTGGTGGGTGACCTACGGCCTGCACGATGTGTGGTACAAGTTCGTGGCCACCGATGCGCACCAGCGCATCGAAGTATATCCTACGCCAGATCTAACACCGGAGATCGAACTGTTCACCGGCACATGCGGGGCGCTTGTGGCCGCCGGCTGCTGGGGCATGTACATCGAGGGGATCCCGGAGTGCTATGAGCGCACGGACCTTGTGCCGGGGGAGACGTACTATTTCCGGGTGTGGGACGACTTCTGGGAATTGCCTTTGAGCAGCGCGTTCTCTGTTGGCGTGCGATCCCCCGCGCCCAATGATGCGTGTGTGAACGCGATCCAGCTAGCGGTGGGCCCGGATTGCGCACCCACCAGCGGCTCGGGCATGGGCGCCACACTCTCCCAACTGGCCAACTGTGGCGCGTCCGTGGCGGATGATGATGTGTGGTACACCTTCACGGCTACCGGACCCACGATCACCATCGAAGTGCTCGCCAACCCGTTGATCGATCCAGTGCTGGAACTGTTCCAGGGCACTTGCGCGGGGAGCTACGTCGCGTGCGCGAACAATGGGGGCTATGGGGACGATGAGGTGCTGGTGCGCAACGACCTGGTGCCCGGCGCCGCTTACTCGGTGCGCGTGTACGACAACGGACAGAACTGGCCCGAGACCGGCTTTCAGATCTGCGTGCATGGCGCCGATTGCAATGGCGTACCTGGCGGCACCGCATACCCGGGCAACGCGTGCGACGATGGTATCCTGGCGAGCTACGATGATCAGTACGACCTCCAGTGCCAGTGCGTGGGCTTCGATTGTGCTGCATCGCTTGGCGGCTTCGCGTTGCCCGGCACCCCGTGCGATGATCAGGACCCGTGGACGAGTAACGAATACTGGACGGTGGATTGTGCCTGCGTGGGCGTGGTCGGGATCGATGGTCCGCTGCCATCGCAAAGTGGGATGACCCTTGTTCCGAACCCATCGCATGCGGGAATGGTGTTGCTCTCCGCGGAAGGAGAATGGCCAGGGGCCAGGGTGGAAGTTCTCGATCTCGCAGGGCGGATGGTACACAGGCGTTCCCTTCTAAGCGCGGTGATCCGGAACATGCCGCTTGAGCTCGCTCACCTGGACCCCGGCCACTATATGGTGCGGCTCATCTGTGCGGGGCGCTGCGCGGTGCAGCGGCTGGTGGTGGAGTAAGGTGTTCGCGAGGATCCAGGGCGACCCTTCGGCATGCTGGGCAGTAACGGAAAAGATCAACTTTGTTCAAAGGTGAAGCCTCCGCACCCATGCGAAGCACGAACATGTTCAAGCCGTCGCGCTGGATCCCGGCGCTCGCTACCCTCCTTTCGCTGGGTACATCGCACGCGCTTGCGGGCAACCCACCACCGAACGATCTATGCGTCAATGCGATCGTGCTCACCATCGGCACCTCCTGCACGCCGGTGATCGGTGATGTGCTGGACGCCACCCAGTCGCTGCCCGCGATCGTATGCAACACCTATACGGGGAACGCCAACGACGATGTGTGGTACAGCTTCACGGCCACGGCCACCGCAAACACCATTGATGTTACTGGCTCTGCCTCCTTCGATCCGGTGGTGGAACTGCTACAGGGCGGCTGCGGTCTTGGCCCTGTGACCTTGGGTTGCGCGGACGCCACCGTCGGTGGCGGGATCGAGACCATCGCGGCCAGCGGGCTCACCATTGGATCGGTGTACTGGATCCGGGTCTACGATTATTCATCGGGTTACCCGGCCACCACCACCTTCACCATCCGCGTTACCGAAGACCCACCGCCACCCGCGAACGATGCATGCACGGGCGCGATCACGCTCACCGTGGGCACCTCATGTACACCGGTGACCGGCAGCGTGCAGGGAGCTACCCAATCTTTGCCCGGTACCGGATGCAATGGACCCTTCGGTTGGCCGGGAGAATGCGATGCGAACGACGACGTGTGGTTCAAGTTCGTGGCCACCGTGCCTTGGCTGCGGATCGACGTGGATGGCGGGCAGGGCTGGTCACTGCCCGTGGCGGAGCTTTTCGGCGGCAGTTGCGGTTCCCTCTTTTCCATCCAGTGCAACCGGGGTGGGTTCATTCCGCGCACGGACTTCGCTCCCGGCACCACGTACTATGTGCGTGTCTATGATTGTGATGCGGGCTTTCCCTGCGATCCGGGCTTCACCATCTGCGTATCGGAGCAACCCATCCCTCCCAACGACGAATGCACCGGCGCGATCCCATTGCCTGTAGGCCCCACCTGCGTGCAAGTGGCGGGCAACGGGCTGAACGCTACCGAATCGCTCCCGGGCATCCAGTGCGGCAACTTCATCACCGGAGTGGCGGACGATGACACCTGGTTCAGCTTCGTGGCCACCGTGCCGATCCATCGGATCGAAGTAGAGAGCACCATGGAGCTCACCTGCATGGAGGTCTTTTCGGGCACCTGCGGCGCGCTCACCAGCATAGGCTGTGCGGCGGTATACGACCCGATACTGTTGCATGTGCAAGGCGGGCTCACACCTGGCGCGACCTACTACGTCCGCGTGTACGACCATATCGGCTACTACCCCTTGGGCCCCTTCGCTCTGTGCGTGCTGGAACAACCGCTGCCACCGAACGATGCCTGCGCGGACGCGCTGGTGTTGCCCGTGGAGGCGACCTGTGTGCCCACCATCGGATCGGCCTTGGGCGCATCCGGCGTGCAACCCGGCAACTGCGGCGGCGCGACACCGGATGAAGATGTGTGGTACCGCTTCATCGCCACCGGCCCGAACATCCGCATCGCGGCGGCCGGCGCCAACCCCAGCTTCGATGCGGTGCTCGAACTTTACATGGCCGGGTGCGGCGGCACCTTCGTGGACTGTGCGAACCTCACCGGCTTCGGCGAAGAAGAAGAGATCGTGCGCTACGACCTGCTGCCGGGACTGGAGTATTTCGTGCGCGTCTATGATCACTATACCGGCTGGCCGTACACCGAATTCAACATCTGCGCCCACCTGGTGCTACCGCCGAACGATGAATGCGCCGACGCGATCCCGCTGGCTGTAAGCATCAATTGCAACCCCGTGAACGGCAACGTGACCGGAGCCACTGGAACGGAACCCGGTGCGTGCGGCGCCGCCGTGGCCGATGAGGATGTGTGGTACACCTTCACCGCCACGGCTCCCATCCTGCGGGTACAGGTGAACGGCAGCCCCGGTCTCGACGCGGTGATCGAGCTCTACGCGGACCCGTGTGGGAGCACCTTGGTCGACTGTGCCAATAGCACCGCCGTAGGTGGCAGTGAGCGGATCCTGCGCAACGACTTTGTGCCGGGCAACAACTACCGGCTTCGCGTATACGATGCGGGCACAGGTGCGCCGCTCACCTCCTACTTCAGCATCTGCGTCTACGAGCAAGCGCCACCACCGAACGACGAATGTGCCTTCGCGCAACCGATCACCGCAGACCCGCTCTGCACCCCGGTGACCGGCGATGTGGCCGGCGCCACCTATTCCGATCCACTCGATGCCTGTGCTCCGGCCCACGACCACAGCGATGATGTATGGTACAGCTTCGTGGCCACCTCTCCGGTGCTCATTGTGGAGGTCGAGCCATCGCCCGGGACGGATCCGGCGGTACAACTCTTCAGCTCCGACCAGGGCAACTGCGCGATCCTGTTCAACATCAATTGCCGGAACGACCATGGCATCGGTGAGGGTGAAGCCTTACTCGTCGGGGGCCTCACGACAGGGATCTACTATGTGCGCGTGTACGATGTGGGGCCGGGCTATCCCATCAGCACCGAGTTCTCCATCTGCCTGCGCAACGCGCTGGATTGCGAGGGCGTGTTGCTCGGACCGGCACAGCCCGGTACTGCGTGCGACGACAATGATCCCACTACGCAGAACGATGTATACACCACGAGTTGCGATTGCGCGGGCGCCTCCATTTTCGATTGCACCGGTGTGCTCGCGGGCCCGGCCCAGCCCGGTACTCCGTGCGACGATGGTGACCCTGACACCAGCAACGATAGCTGGAACAGCAACTGCGGTTGCTATGGTGCGTTGCCAGTGGATTGCCATGGCGTACCCGGAGGTCCGGTGCAACCCGGGACCCCGTGCGACGACAACGACCCGGACACGGGGAACGATGTGTACACCACGGAGTGCGTATGCTTGGGTGGGTTGATCGATTGCCTGGGCAATGCGAGCGGCAACGCGTTGCCAGGCACACCCTGCAACGATGGCAACATCAACACCATCAACGACGCATGGGACGGTAGCTGCACATGCACCGGCACCTTGCTCACCTTCGATTGCCTCGGCGTGGTGGATGGCCCCGCTGTGCCAGGCACACCCTGCGATGATGGTGTGCTTGTGACCACAAACGACCAGTTCGATGTGGACTGTGCATGCGTGGGCATGGACTGCGCCGGTGTGCTCGGCGGTGATGCGCTGCCCGGCCTGCCGTGCGATGACGGCAATGCGTGGTCGTACAACGATCTATGGACGTTCGACTGTAGTTGTGCGGGCATCGTGGGGGTCGAGGAACACCTGCTGGGCGATGCCATCGTGATCTACCCCGATCCTGCGGAAGTGGGCACGGTGATGCTGCGCAGCGCGCGCGGCTGGAACGATGCACGCATCACGGTGCTGGACATCAGCGGGCGCGTGTTGCGCACAGAACAGTGCGGTTTGCAGCAGGACATAGCCGTTCCGCTGGACCTCTCCACGCTTCCCCCCGGTATGTACACCGTCCATCTCTTCTCGGAGGGTCGCTCCGCGATGCAACGCCTCTCGCTTTACCGCTGAACATACGCACGTGGTCCTGCGCGCAGCGGATACCCTGGTTCATCTTCCCGTTCCTGAGCATGGAAGACTTCGACCTGACCGGCTACGGGGCTGGTCCGCACATCCGTCGAACCATCCACGAATAGAGGACCATGCAGCGCCGATGAACGCCCGCACCGAGCGCATCCGTGCGGTCACTACCTTTCCTACACCCCATGGGTGCCGACCGATCCCCCGCTCGTTATCGCTCCATCGCCACACGGCTCACCTACCGTAGGCCCGTGTTCACCGCCATCCTGGCGCAGGTGAACTTCTGGATCCTGACGAACGCGCTGTTGGTCACCATCAGCCATTTGGTGATCAAGGCCGTGGCGGCCACTTATGTGGAGATCACCCCACCCCCCTTCCTGGCCGTACTGGCGTTGAGCGCGGTCACCGCCATCTTCTATGGCACGGCACTGGGCTTGATCGATGTGTGGGTGGAACGCCACTTGGGCATGGGCGCATCGTTGGGCCGTCGTATCCTGAGCAAAGCCGTGCTGTATTCCATGGTCTTCGTGGTCATTTCCATTGGAACCCTCGCCGTTTTCGACATGGTGATGGACGACTGGTTCGCGCGCATGGGCATGCAGCTTAGCGATGAGGCCCGCTACCGGTGGGCGCTCACCTTCATACCCACCACCTTGGTGGGCAATCTTGTCGTGTCCTTCATCAAACAAGTGAACCGGAGTTTTGGGCCGGGCATGCTGGTAAGCCTGCTGCTGGGCCGATACCAAAAGCCGATCACCGAACAACGCATCTTCATGTTCATGGACCTGAAGAGCAGCACACGCCATGCGGAGGAACTCGGTCCTGAGCGCTACAGCGCGATGATCCGCGACCTGTTCCACGACATCGATACGCAAGTGCCGCAGCATGAGGCGGAGATCTACCAGTACGTGGGCGATGAAGTGGTCTTCACCTGGAACGCCCCCGCTTTGCGGGACAAAAGCCAGTGCGTGCGGTTCTACTTCGCCATCGAAGCCGCCATCGCCATGCGCGCGGAACACTACCAGCGCGCTTATGACCGGATCCCCACGTTCAAAGCCGGCCTGCATCTCGGCGAGGTGATCGCCGTGGAGATCGGTGAGATCAAGCGGGAGATCGCCTACCACGGCGATACCATCAATACCGCGGCACGCATACAGAGCATGTGCAGTGACATGGGCCGCCCCCTGATCATCAGCGAGAGCATGCTCCGAACATGTTGGCCGGAGATGGAACATACGCTGCGCACCGAGGCGTTGGGGGCGGTGATCCTGAAGGGGAAGCAGAACCACGTGAACATTTACGCTGTGGTCGGCGGTTCCGTCACAGCAAGTGAAATGGCACCTATGCGTCGTGCTTCATCCACGATCACCGAAGTTTGAAGACCCATGAACGAATTGATCGAGCAGGCCGAAGCACATGTTAGGAAGTACATGGCCGACCATTCCGATGCCCGGTTGAGCTATCACGACATCAGGCATGTCGCACAGGTGGCGGGCGCGGTCCGCGATCTGGCTACGGCGGCGCAGTGTACCCCGGACGAGACGACCGCCCTGATCATCGCCGCCTGGTTCCACGATAGCGCCTTCCACCTTGGCGCGGTGGGTCACGAGGAGCGCAGCGCACAACTGGCCAGCGAATTCCTCGCGACCGCGCAGGCATCGCCCGCGCTGATCGCGCAAGTGCGCACCTTGATCATGGCCACGAAGAAGGATGCGGAGCGGAAAGGAGCACTGGAACCCCTGATGCGGGACGCGGACCTGGTGCACCTCGGCGGTGCGGACCACCTGGACCAGACGACGCGCTTGCGGGAGGAGGTCGAGGCCTTGGGCGGTGGAAAGATCAAGAAGAAGGATTGGCTCGCGGAGAGCATCCGCTTCATGGAGTCCACGCCGTATCTGTCCGAGGTGGCCCAGAGGTCATGGAACGCCGGACGGGAAAAGAACCTGGCCCTGCTGCGCGCATCCCTACATGAGCGCGGCGCGAAAAAGGCCGAAGAGAAGGACCGGAAGAGCCCCGCCAGTGAGGAAGCGCGATCGGAGAAGGATGCTTCACGCAAACGCAAGGAGACCGAACGCGGAGTGGAAACGCTCTTCCGTGTCACGTTGAACAATCACACGCGCCTAAGCCAGATAGCGGACAACAAGGCGAACATGATGCTCAGCGTGAACGCGCTGATCATTTCGGTGGTGCTGAGCGGGCTCGCGCCCAAACTGGAAAACAACCAACTTCTGATGCTGCCCGCCGCGTTGCTCACCTTCACCTGTCTGGCCTCCATCGTAACTGCTACGTTGGCCACGCGACCCAAGGTGACGCAGGGCAACACCTCTCGGGAAGAGATCGAGAAGCGCAACGCCAACCTCTTGTTCTTCGGCAGCTTCCACTACATGAAGTACACCGACTTCAAGTGGGGCGTGGAGCAGGTGATGAACGATCGTGACTACCTGTACGGCTCCATGACGAAGGACCTGTATTACCTGGGGAAGGTGCTTCACAAAAAGTACCGCTACCTCAACCTCACCTACAGCATTTTCGCCATCGGTCTGGTGCTCTCCGTAGCGGCGGCCGCGCGAGCGGCCTACCTGGCAGGGCTTACCGCGAGCGGTGTGCCCGGTCACTAGGCCACCGGTCAGAAGAAGAAGCCGAGTCGCACGTCCACGATGGCATCGTCGTCGCTCACCGCGTAGCTGGCCTGTAGGATCACCATGTTGAACGGACTCAGGAATAGTCCTCCGCCCAACGCACTGTGCCAGAAATGCTCGTCACGTCCGTCAACCCAAACACGGCCGACATCCGCGAAGGCGAGCAGGCCCATGCGAAAGGGCACCAGCCGGTTGCGCGAATTGAAAAGATCCTGGCGCAGCTCGAGGTTACCGAGCGCCATGCTGTTGCCGGTATATCGCGTGCGGCGCAGGCCGCGCATGCCCTCCTGGCCGCCCAGCGAACGCGCCAACAAGGGGTCGATCGCGCCATCACGTCGGGAAGCGGCCACACGAAGGGCGATCACCGTTCGCGCGGGTAGGATACGTGCGGGCAGATAGAGACGCAGATCCCCGTAGATACCACGCACTTCCCTGCTGGTGTTCACCTCCACCAGCTCGTCCACCTCCGCTTGAAGACGGATGCCTCGTTCGGGATCCGCCTCGTTGTCCACATTGTTCAGGCGATAGCTCAAGGCGGCCCCGGCATAGTCCACATCAGGCTGGGGTCGCAACTCAGGGCGGTCCTCCAATGCGGGGCTCAGCCGTCCTTGCGAAGCACCGCGATAAAGCCCGGTGATCCGCACTTCATGCGCACCCCCGAACGTGCGGGCCACGAAGGGTTCCACATCGACCAGATCGATACGGTACTGGAACTGTTCCTCATCCTCCGGTTGTGTGGTGAGGTTCCCGAACCCGAAAAAGTTGAAGTTGAAGTCAGGGGCCAGCAGTCGTGCGTCCAAACCGGCATCGAGCCCGGCGAAGGCCTTGTTCACACGGCCGTTGTACTGCACACGATAGGCTCCGGTGCGCAGGGCGGCACTGGCCAATACACGGTGGCGCCATTTATACGGCTCCACCTTGAACCCTTGCTTGGTGTAGCTGAAGCCACCTCCGAGGAACACGCCATCGTCCGGGTTCAAGCCAACGGAAACAAGAGGCATGAACACATCGCGCACGAACTCGGTGCGGTCATAGTCCAAGGCATCGGACCGATCGCTTCGTACCAACCTGGCTTCGCTCCCAAGGCGGAGTTTGTTCCCCTTCTTCAGCCCGCCGCTCTCGTACACGATGGTGCGTCTGCCCGGTCCACGGACATGAGAACTGTCCTGGATCACATCCTTCTCCATGCCACCGATGATGCGCACTTTGATGGCCGAGCGCACGTCGCCCTTCACGCGGTACTCATCGTGGCCCTCCAAGCCGTAGAGTTTGATCTCGCGCGTGTCCTTTGCTTCGAAAATGCGGTGGTAGTAGCGTCGTTTGCCCACCTTCTTACCATGCTTCCGGTCATAGATGTTCACCTCGGTGCGGCCTTCCGGCAAGCGCACCACTTCGAAGAACTCATCCTCATCGGTGCCTACCACGTTCACGTACTTCGCCAGAGCGCGGTAGTGTCGTTCAGCGATCTCGGGCAATTTGTCCCTGCGCCCTTTCAATCCGGCGATGATGCGTGGTCCCACCAAAGCGAAGGTGGTATCCGGGAACCGATGCACCGCCTCTTCGATCACCGCCTCGGTGAGCTCCGTGCGCATGCTATCGGCAACGGCCTGCCATAGGGCGCGATCGGGCTCGGTGAGGTAAGCGCGGTCCAGATAGCGGGCATTGAAGTTCTGTCCGTTTATGTCGCGGATATCCGGTCCGAAGGCCTGGAACTTGCTGATCCCCCAGCGCCGGTTGGTGAGGGAAGGGATCGCTCCGTTCTGGGTGAAGAACGCTTGATCACGGTCCCGTGGGATCGGTTTGTACACGGTGCGATCGCCCTGTTCGAAAGTGGCCCAACGCCATTGATCATCATGCCGGTCCCAGTCGCCGATGGTCATATCCAGCAGTCTTGCGCGGAGCAACGCGGGAACATCGAGCACATCGTCATGGCCTTCGCGCAGCGCTTCGATCAATTCCCCGGAGCTTGCGAGGCGCTCACTTCCTCCGAATTGTGAAGTACCCCGCCAATCGCCATCGGTGCGTTCCTCAAGCAGGCAGAGCGTATTGCTGAAGATCGCACGATAGGCGCCAAGCGCAGGATGGTCGGGCACCACGACAAGGCGCGGGTTGGTGTGGAGGACACGCACCGCGTCCGCCAATGGCTGTATGGCGATGCCCGCGTACGGATGGCTGGCGGCGACCCCATCACTGACCACCTCTTCGGCTACGGTGCCCCGCAAATTCGGGGCTAGGGCGAGGCCAGGATACTTGCGGATGGAGCGCAATACATAGGCATGTCCATCGGCCGCATCAAGGCGGAGGGAACGGGTTTGGAAACCGCCGCCCATGGCCTTTGCACGCAGCCCGCCGAAGGTCGTATCCAGATCCAGCACGGGGACGCTGATGGGTGCGCACCAAACATCGCGTAACAACGAGCCGAAGAAGAAGCGTTTGAACGCGCTCGCGTCCAAGTCAGCGTTCGGGGCTACGGTGACCATCGCGGGCATCGGCAGGGGCGGACCATCGTCCACGACCACAGCAGGCCGTTCAGCGCCCTCCAATGGGATGGAGATATCAGGCACCGCGCCGTGGTCCAGCGTGAAAAACTCCAAGCGCAGCCCACTGGAGGAGGAGATCACGAGGCGCGCGAATCCGCGCTCGCTGCGCCCGAAACCCAGCTGCTTGCTGCGCTTCATCCAGGTGGTACGCGAACCAGCACCACTGATGACATGATGCACCTGCTTGCGCTCCAGGTATTGCAGGATGTGCTCATGCCCCGAAGCGTACACACTACCGGGGAACTGTTCCAGCAAGGACTCGACGCCGGCGCGCAAGGCGTTGTAGCGCGCATGGGCCACATCCTGCACATCGCCGAGCAATGAGCGGTAGAGGGGGTAGATGCTGCCGAGCACAGGTAAGGGGATCCATAGATGCGGGTTCAACCCCGTAAGTGGGAAGAGATGCGTGCGCAGGGGGAACTGACCCCCGTGGCTGCTATAGGAACGGAAGGGATGGTGCGCGGCCACGATGATGCGCTGGTCCCGGTATTCGTTCAACACGTTCTTCAGCGCGGCGAGCAGGTCGGCTTCTGTGGCCACTTCGCAACCATCGCGTTCACCCTCCGCACGGCGGTAGCGGTGCAGCCACCATTGGGTATCCAGGATCACCAACACGGTACCATTCCCCAGTTTCACCACCTCCGGACCGGGACAACCGCCATGCGGCAGGAAAGCCTTTCGGCCAAGTGTGTCACGGATGAAGCGTTCTTCGCGCTGCACGTACTTCCACCCGTGCTTATCGCCTTGCTTCCAATCGTGATTACCGGGAATGAACAGGATCCGGGCATTGAGGTCCCGCACCGCATCGATCTGTGCGTTGAGGTTCAACTCATCCTGTGCACGGAGCCGGTGGCCCTTCTTGTGCAATCCTTCAGGATACAAGTTGTCCCCAAGGAAGAGGATGGTGCGTTCTTTGGCTTCTTCCGTACCCACCACTTCGCGCAGGAGGCGGAACACCGGAGCACCATGCTCTTCCCCTGTTTCTCCGGCATCACCGATCAGATAAAGAACATGATCGTCGGGTTGCAGGGATTGCGCGAATACGCTGGACCAGGCAAAGAGCGCGGTCAACAAGAGAAGTCCGGGTCCGGCGCGCGGGCCTTTCAGGTCAGGACGGGACGAGGTGGACCTGAACTGTACCGGGTCCGCCAGGGACCTTCGATGAAAGATCGTTCCCAGCACGTCCATCACCATTGGAGGGCCATGTGCAGACCCAATCCACCGGGCACCGTGGTCGGTAGCACGCTCAATCCGTTGGGTCGGCGGCGCTTGTGCAAGGCGGGCACCAGGACGCCCGTGGCACCGCCTACCGCCAAACCGACCAATACGTCCGTGGGGAAGTGCTTACCTGCTTGAATACGGTAGTATCCCGTGAACGCCGGCGGCATCAGCGCAGCGGTGTATAGAAGCCAGCGCCAGCCTCCGAACTCTGGATGCATATCGTCCAGCACCCGCGCCATAAAGAAAGAGGCACAAGCGGTGCTCGATGTATGACCACTGAAGAAGGACAGCCGGTTCTTGGCCTCCATGCGATCGGTGATCGGGGCTTCAGGGATATACGCTATCGGGCGCACGCGCTCTGCTGCGATCACGGTCCAGGACTGCAAGGCACTGGTGGCGAGCATCGCTTCCGCGTAAAAAGTGAACACGTGGTCCCATTCCTTGCGTACCTCGCGATCAAAGAGCAAGGCGAAGGGGGCGCATGCAGAGGACCAGAGCAGGACGTCCGAGCGCATCCGTGCGGAACCCCGCTCCTCCAGATCGATCTCCGTCGCCCAGCGATCGAATCCATTGACGGAGGCCGGGTCCAAAGAGATCACGACACTCTCCCCCAGAGGCTGCTGAGCGGCCTGTACCTGTGCGCCCCCGAGCACCAGCCCCGCTGACCCGAGGACCAGCGGCAGGTCCACCCAAGGACGTGAACGGTACACCGAGCTATCCGCGGACCGTTGGGCATGGCTGGGAGCGGGGACCATCCACAGCACGAACGCCCATGCGCATGCGGAGAAGAGAACGGAGCGCATCCGGGATCGCGTGGTTCGGGAAGGAACACCTGTGGAGGCCCGCCGATCACTTTTGCTTGGCGACGACTTTGGGAGGCTTGGCTTGCAACGTGAGCTGCGCCCGCACGATCGACTCCAGTCGTTTCAATCGCTTGAAAGCGGCCATCTGTTTGTTGTAGCGCTTCAGGTCGGCCTCGTTCAACTGCCCCACGTTGCGCAGGTCCATTTTGTCGCTTAGGTCATGCACCTTCACGCGCACCGCTAGGCTGTTCTGCGCCACACGTTCGATGTACGCTTCGTAGCTCTCGTTCGGAACGCGGGTAATGTGCTTCAAAGCGGTGAGCACCTCTTCGGGAAAGCCCTTTTCACGCAGGTCCTCCATGGTGAGCTCAGAGCGCTCGAGCACGTCATGCAGCGCCCCGAGCAACTGCTCTTCGAGGTCGCGGCCGCGGGTGGTAACGCGCAGCACATGCAGGAGATAGGGTTGGCTGAAACGGTCCACCTGGCCCTTGTGTACCCGGGCCGCAAGCCTCACCGCCCTCTCCAGCAGGTTGTCCATGTGGCGAAAAGTAATGGGGATCGGGGAATGGAACGAAAGCTCGAGCTCCCGGGAACGAAGAAGCCGTCCTGGGCCGGGACGGCTTCTTCGTTCAGCGCGTTCGCGGCTCAACCCATCGCCGGCCCCGGCCGAAGCGTATTGCCCCGGGGTGTGGGTGCTACTTCGGCTTGAGCTGCTAGACGCATCGACCGCTTCCACGCGCGGCGGTGCTTGATCTTGGCGATGATAAGCAGCATCACCGGCACCATGATCAAGGTGAGGAAGGTGGCGAAGATGAGGCCATAGATGACGGCCCAACTGAGCGGGCCCCAGAAGATCACGTTATCTCCGCCGATGTGGATATGCGGATCGAGCTCGCTGAACAACGTACCGAAATTGAGGTTGAAGCCGACCGCGAGCGGCAGCAGGCCCAGCACCGCGGTAACGGCGGTGAGCAGTACGGGGCGCAAACGTGTTTTGCCGGCGATGATGAGCGCCTCGCGCGTTTCCAGCACGGGCAGTTCAGCGGTCTCCTCCAAGCCCAACTTCTCCCGTTTGCGCTCGAAGAGGAGTTTGGCGAAGTCCATGAGCACGATGGCGTTGTTCACCACCACGCCGATCAGCGAGATGATGCCGAGCATGCTCATCAGGATGATGAAATCCTGACGGAAGATGATCAAGCCGAGGAACACACCGATGGTGCTGAAAAGCACGGTGCTCAGGATCACCATGGGCCAGCTGATGCTGTTGAACTGCCACACGATGATGAGGAAGACGATGAAGAGCGCGATCATGAACGCCTTGCCCAGGAAGGCCATCTCCTTTTCCTGGTCCTCCTGCTGCCCGGTGAAGGTCATACCGAAACGTTCGTCCTTCTCATACCCGAGCAAGCCCTCCTTCATCTCCGCGATCACCTCATTGGCGTTGTACCCCGCGATCACATTGCTGCTCACCGTCACCACGCGCTTCAGGTCGGTGCGTTTGATCGCGCTGAAGGTGGAGCTCAGCTCATCGGTGGCCACCGCGCTGATCGGCACTTGACGGATCTGGCCGTTGAGCATATCGCGGAAAGTGATCTTCATATCCATGATCGTGCCCACATCGTAGCGCTGATCATCCTGCAGGCGCACCATGATCTTGTAGTCATCATCGTCCCCTTCCACACGGTAGGTGCTCACCTCCTTGCCGAAGAGCGCACTGCGTATGGCATCGGCCACGGCATACGTGCTCACGTTGAGACGGCGGGCTTTGGCGCGATCGATGATGATCGGCATCTCCGGTTTGGCGCGATCGATGTCTACGCGCAAGGCCTCCACGCCCGGCACGTTCTTGCTTTCCATGAACCTCTTCAATCGATCCGCTTCAGCGAGCAACGGTTCGATCTCGTCCCCGGTGATCTCGATATTGATGGGCTTGCCGGTTGGCGGACCGGCAGCGTCCTTGTCCACGCTCACGATCACACCGGGATAGCCCGTGAGCTCCTTCTGCAGCTTCAGCAGCACATCATTGGTCTTCAGCCCGCGGCGGTCGGCGTACTTCACGAAGTTCAGCTGGATGCGGCCCTTGTTCGGGGTGGTGGCCAGGCTCACGCCTTGGGCGGGATCGCTGGTGCCACTGCCTACTTGCGCGATCATGGAGTTGATCAGCCAGTTCACCGTATCCTGCCGGAGGGTACCGTCCGGGAGGCGGGTTTCCTTCACCTCGGTGTACGGTGGCGCGTTCACGATGCGCTTCACCTGGGATTCCAGGCGGCGGGTGATCATGTCGGTCTTCTCGATGTCGGTGCCGATCGGTGCTTCGATGAACACATTGACGTATTTCGGTTCGTTGATCGGGAAGAACTCCACTTTCGGCGGAACAACGACAAGGAGCAGAACGGCGAAGAAGAGCAGGCCGATCGTACCGAAGAAGAACGTGCGCGGGTGATGCCTGTCCAGCGCGTACCGGAGAAATCGCTCGTAGATGGTTTCCAGGCGTGGCAGGAAAACCTCCTGGAACCAACGCGTGCCGGGTACCGCCACCTTCAGGTTGAGGATCCCGAGGATCCCAGCGAGCACGCTGAGCGTGCCGATCGAGGTAATGAAGCCGCTGCCTGTGGAATAGCCGAGCACGGCGATCAACGTGCCCACTACCGCGAGTATGCCGGCTAGGCGCCACACTTTGCGTGCGTTCGGGTTCTCGCGTTCCACCTTCATGAACTGGGTGCTGAGGGCGGGGTTCACCACGAGCGCCACGAAGAGCGATGCGCTCAGCGATACCATGAAGGTGATCGGCATCCACTTCATGAACTGGCCCATCATGCCGGGCCAGAACAACAGCGGCATGAAGACCATCACTGTGGCGGTGGTGGCCGCCACAATGGGCAGGGTCACCTCCCCCACGGCCTTTCGCGTGGCCACCATGGCCGGTTCACCATTGCTCATATGGCGATAGATGTTCTCCACGATCACGATGCCATCGTCCACCAGTCGGCCGAGGGCGAGGATCAAGGAGAAGAGCACCATGATGTTCAGCGTTACACCGAACGCATTGAGGATGATGAAGGAGATGAACATCGACATCGGGATGGCCAGCCCCACGAAGAGAGCGTTGCGCAGACCGAGGAAAAAGAGCAGGGTCCCGACGACCAGGATCACGCCGAAGATGATGTGGTTGAAGAGCTCGTCGACCTGCACACGCGTGTCCTCGCTCTGGTCCCCGGTAATGGTGATGATCACGTCGTTCGGGATCACCGATCCGCGCGTTTCGGCCAGGATCGCGTTGATCTTGTCACTGGCGATGATCAGGTTCTCTCCGGCCCGTTTGATCACGTCCACCATCACCACGGGCTTGCCGTATTCGCGGGCGTAGCTATCGGCCTCTTTGTAATCGAACTCGACCGTGGCGATGTCGCGCAAGCGCACTTCCTTCTGGAACTCGTTCTTCACCACGATGTCGCGGATCATGTCCATGTCGGCGAACTCACCTATTACACGCACCGCACGGCGTTGGCCATCGGTGAGCACTTCGCCCCCGCTCATGGTGAGGTTCTCCATTTGTAGCGCCATGGCCACATCGCCGAAATTCAACTCCACGGCCTCCAGCTTGTGGACGTCCACGCTCACCTGCACCTCCTTTTCGGGCACGCCCCGGATATCCACTTTGTTGATCTCGGGCAGGGCCTCGATGCGGTCCTCCAGGATCTTGGCATAGTGGTGCAATTGATCGATGCTGTAATCACCGCTCAGATTGATGTTCATCACCGGGATCATCTCGGAGAAGTTCATCTCGAAGATGTTCGGTTCGGCAGGCAGGTCCTTGGGGAAATTGACGTCCCCCTGCGCCTTGTCCACCGCGTCCTTCACCTTGCGCAACGCCTCGGTAGGGGTCACGTTGTAATCGAACTTCACCTGGATGGTACTGAAGTTCGGCACGGAGGTGGAGTTGATCTCGTCCACACCGGTGATGGTATTGATCTCCTTCTCCAGCGGTTTGGTGATGAGCTTCTCGATGTCGACCACCGAGCTGCTGTTGTAGGGTGTGGCCACATAGATCTCCGGCGTCACCACCTCCGGAAAGCTCTCCTTCGGCATTGCGATGTAGGAGTAGATGCCGTAGATGAAGATGAGCGCTGTGATCACCATCACGGTGGTACGGTTCTTCACCGCCCAGCTGGTGATGGCGAACTGCTTGCCGTGGCCTTCGCCGTAGGCGTCGTTCTCGATATTGCTGTGGTCCATGTTCAGGTCGGATTACCGCAAAGGGCACAAAGGGCTCGAAGAGGTCCGGTGATCGTCCTCACCTGGTCCCATGCGCTTCTACTTTGCGGCCTTCGTGTTCTTTGCGGTACGGTTTCTCAGAGGTTCGTCACTTTCACTTCCTGTCCCCCGCCCACGCTCTTCGCGCCTTCGTCCACCAAGGTGGCGCCGTTCAGTTGCGCGGCCTCCCCATCCACGGGCACGATCATCGCGTTGCCGCGATAATCGGAGAGGCGCTTCACCATCACTTTACGTGTGATGCTGCGACCGTTGGTGTCCTCGAGCACGAAGACATAATTATTGCCGTTCACATCCTCCTGGATGGTGCGGCTGGGCACCACCAGCGCGCTATCCTGCACCTGGTCGCGGATGTGCAACACACTGAGCAAATTGGGGCGCAGCAGGTTCTGCGCTTCGGGCACACGCACCGTGATACGGAAGGTGCGGTTCGCCGGATCGATGTACTTGCTCACATTGCTGAGCGCGGCCACCAGGGTGTCACCGAGGCTGGGGAACTCGACACGCACCGGGTCACCGGTCTTCACGCGGGTCAGGTAGCTCTCCGGCACATCGGCTTCGAGCTGTGCGCCGCTGGCGTTCACCACACGAGCTACCGGACGGGGGCCGGTCATATCACCGATGCTCACCATGATCTCGTCCACCGTCCCATCGAACGGTGCGGTCACCTGTGTAAGGCGGTGCTGTTCACGCAGTGCAGCGACCCCGGCCTCGGCCTGCTCCATCTGGCTCTTGGCCTGAAGGAACTGCACCTCGCTCCCGATCTTCTGCTTCCATAGCATGTTCTGTTTCTCGAACACATCCTTGGCCAGTGCGTATCCGGATTCCGCCGAAGCGATCTGCTTGTCAATTGCGTCGTTGTCCAGATCGATCAGCAACTGCCCGGTGCGCACCAGGTCGCCTTCCTTCACAAGTACACGGCGCACGCGGCCGCCTCCCATGGCGAAGAGATCGGCGCTCTTATCGGCCTTGACGGTGCCATGCACCTGCACGAAATGCTCGTAGGTGGTGGGCTTCAGCACGAAGGTGGTCACGGCCGGAAGGTTCTTAACCACGGTGCTATCGTGCTCCGCGATCCACTCCTCCGCGGTTTTGATAAGGGCCGCAGTGGCCTTGTACTGGGCTTTGAGGGAATCGAGCTCAACGCGTTTGCGGCTCAGGTCGTCCGTGTTGGTGGGGGCACCACATCCCATCAGGAGGACTGCGGCGATGATAGAAGGAAGGGTTGTTTTCATCACGAGTGCGGTGGTCGGATTCAATAGAGGTCGAGGGAACGGCGCAGGTCGGCGCGTGCGAGCAGCAGGTCCACCAGGCGTTGTATGTAGGCGCTCTGGGCTTGGAGGTACTGGGATTGGTCCTGGTTGAGCTCAAAGCTGCTGGCCAGGCCATTGGTGAACTTGATGCTGGTGCGGTCGAAGATCCTCTTCGAGAGTTCAAGGTTGGCCGCCTCGGTCCGGTAGCTCTCTTCGGCCGCGCGTGCCTTCTCGCTGCGTTCCTCGGCCTCGGCTAGCAGCCGTTGCTCGGTGGCCTTGAGGTTCACCTGTGTCTGTTGCAAGGTCAATTTGGCCTGCTTCACGCGATTGCCACGCATGCCGCTGCTCCAAATGGGGATCTGCAGGTTCACCCCCCAAAGGGTGGCGGGGAACCAGTCGGTTTCGATCGGCCCGTCGGTGCCGAAGCTCTGGCGTTGGTGATTGAAAAAGCCGTAGAGTTTGGGCATGTAGGCCGCGTTCTGGTTCCGCACATCCATGGTCTGGAGGCGCACTGCGGTGCTAGCGAGTTGGTGGTCCACCTGACCGTTCAGGTCGATGGTCGTGTTGCTCAACGCCTTCTCGTCGGCATCGTTCACGATGGTTTCCAATGGCTCGGTGAGTTCAATGGGCGTGTCAGCGGGCACACCGAGCACAAGCCGCAGATAGGCCAGAGCGACACGCTCTTGCTGGGCGAAGCTGCGCGCGCGGTCCTTGGCGTTGGCCAGTGCGATGCTCAACCTATCGCTATCGGTGTTCTCCATGAAACCGGCCTGCACCATGGCTTCGGCTTCCTTCAGGCTCTTCTCCAATACCGGCACCCCATCGGCCGAAAGGCGGGCCCCCTCGCGCGCGGCGAGCACGCCCATGTATGCTTTGGCCGCCTGAACACGGGCATCCGCGCGGCTCTGTTCCAATTGCTGGTCGCTCTGCACTTTCAACTCCTTGGTTGCGGCAAGGCCGACCAGATAGCTTCCGTCGAAGAGCAGTTGGTTCAGTTGCACCGCTCCGGTCACGGTCCAGGGAATTCCGAACTGGACTTCCAAAGTCTCCGGCGCGCCGGGCCCACCGAAGAAATTCGGGATCACACTGGTGGGCACATCGATGTAGTTGTTCAATCCGCCGGTCGCTTCGATCTGCGGCAGTCCGATGGCCAACACCTCCTTCACCCGGGCGCGGGCCTTCTCCGCGCTGAGCTCTCCGGCCTGCACCTGGTAGCTCTGCAGGGCCGCCATGTCCATGGCCTGCTTCAACGATAGGGAGACAGGGCCTTGCGCCGATGCGGCGGCGGCCGCCGAGAGGGTAAGGCAGAGGATCAGCGTTCTCATAGGCGGGACGCCGGCGGCACCGGCGGGGCGATTTCGTGGATGGGTGTCTTGCTCATCTTCTTCTCCAAATAGTCCAGGCCTTTCTTGCTGGCGATACCGCGCACATGGTAGCGGAAGATCTCCCAGTGCAGGTCGTTCATTTTGAACTTCTCCGGAGGGAAGAGGTCACCGTCGAAGACCATGTCGAAGCGCGCGTTGTAGATGGTCGCGATCATCGGTATGTTCAGGTCGTCGCGGTAGAACCCCTCCCGGATCCCTCGCTCCATGTTCTCGGTCATGCACTGGTAGATCTCCCGGCGCTTGTTCGCCACCATGTGGTGGAAGGCCTCCGGATGGTATTTCTCCAGGTCGAAGTGGATGGAGGGATGCATGCCTTGGAGGTGCCCGGCAACCGTGGTGGTCACCGCGTACAGCTCATCGATGGCGTTCTGCTTCTCACGGGCACGCACCGCATCGATATCGCATTTATAGCAGGCGCTCAGGTGCTTCAACACCCGGTCCACCAGATCGTTCTTATCGGTAACGTACTGATAGAGCGTCTTCTTGGAGATCGCCAGCCGGGTGGCCACGTCGTCCATGGTCACGCTCTTGATGCCCAGCTTCCAGAACACTTTGGCGGATTCGTCCAGGATGCGCCGTCCGCGCTCGTCCATGGGCTCCAAACCGGGCTGATCGGTGGGGTTGGGTTTCTCGTGGGCCATCGTTCGGGGCGCAAACGTAGCCGATAAACACATAGGAAACGTTTCCGCTCATGGAATGTTTCCGCCGTTCATCAATTCCTGCTGCGGAAGCTCCCCTGTCGGTCGGACCACCTGGCCTTTGCTCATTCGCCGTCCGTCTTCGTGTTGCGCTGCGCCATCGCAACCACCTGGCGGTGATGGCGTTGATCCCATTGATCGCGGCTATTAACCTAAGGCGCTCGATCTGAGCAGCCCTTCCGTTCCCACGAGTGGCGCCCGATCCTGGTGAGCATCGGCGGCACGGTGCCGGCGAATACGTGTTCATCGCAATTGCGTTGAACTGATCTCGTCTACTACTATTCAAGCATTGTGGATGCCGGCCGCCCGTGTTCCCTTTGATCCATGACGACGCTTCTCCCTCGCACGCTTACGGTCTACGCCACCCTGCTCGCTTCTGCCGCAAATGCGCAATACAGCGCGCAGATCGAAACGCACTGGTACCAGCCCACCGGGCTGCCGCGCGCGGTAGCCGAGGACGCTGCCAACAACACCGTGTACATCGGCGGCGATTTCACTTCGGTGAAGCCCCCGATCGATATCGGGCAGGGCGCCGACCTCAGTATGGCCACCGGTGCCGCTGACATTCGGTTCAAGACCCCGAACGACCTGGTGACCGCCGTGGTGAGCGATGGCAACGGTGGCTGGTTCATCGCAGGGGGCTTCGTGTGGGTGGGTGACTCTTCCAGGACGGCACTGGCCCATCTGGGCAGTGATGGGAACGCGAGCGCGTGGAACGCCAACCTCAGCTTCGGCGTGACCATCTCCTGCCTGCTGTTGAAGGGCGATACGCTGATCGTGGGTGGTGCCTTCAACCAGTTCGGTGGCGTAGCGCGCAGCGGTGTCGCGCTGGTGCATCGGCAAACCGGGCAGGTATTGGGCTTGAACGCGATGACCTCCGGAGGGAGCAACTGGGTGAGCGCGATGGCGCGGTCGGGCAATACCCTGTACGTCGGTGGAAGTTTCACAGCGGCCATGGGCCAGCCGCGAGCGAACCTGTGCGCGATCGACCTGACGACCGGTGCGCTTGCCCCATGGAACCCGGGCGCAGTGGGGAGGGTGCGCGCGATGGCTGTGGACGGCGCTGCGCTGTACATCGGCGGTGAGTTCACCGCGGCGGGTGGCAGTGCGCGTTCGCGGCTCGCAGCCCTGAGCCTCGCCACGGGCGTGCCTACGGCCTTCGACCCGGGAGCGAGCAGCACCGTGTGGGCGCTCGCCGTATCCAATGGGCAGGTCTATGTAGGCGGCCAGTTCACCACGATCGGTGGGCAACCACGGAACCGGTTGGCACAAGTGAGCACGGCAGGCGCACTGGGCGCGTGGAACCCGAACGCGAGTTCCACAGTGTGGGCCCTGGTGATCGCCAACTCCACGATCTACGTGGGAGGGAGTTTCTCCACGATCAACGGCATCACACACAGCGGCATCGCAGCGATCGGCGAGCCTGGGTCCGCCACCCCCTTCCTCACAGCATGGGATCCCGGCTGCACGGGCAGCATCCTGGCCTTGGCTGCGCACAACGGCCGCATCTACGCCGGTGGCCAGTACATCAACATCGGTATACTGAAGCGCTCCCGCCTGGCGGCCTTCGACATCACCACGGGCGAGCCCACCGCGTGGAACCCCGGCGCGAACGGGAGCGTCTTTGCGCTGGCGATCGGCACCGATGTGGTCTATGTAGCTGGCAACTTCACACACCTGGGCAGCGCCTCACGCACCTACCTGGGCGCGGTACACCGGACGAACGATGCGGCTACGGCGTGGAACCCCGCACCTTCGGCACCCGTGTACGCGCTACTAATGAACGGGAGCACCTTATATGCCGGTGGCCATTTCACCCAGATCAGTGGTGCGGCCCGCTCGAGGCTCGCCGAACTCAGCACGGCGACCGGTGCCGCCACGCCATGGAACGTGGAGGTCTCCGGCCAGGTGGTATCGATCCTGCGAAGCAATGACACACTTTTTTTCGCCGGCACGTTCCAGCAGGTGAACGGTACACTCCGTTCGAACCTAGCCTCGGTGCTCACCTCAACAGGCGCCGTTTCCCCCTTCAACCCCACTGCGGATAACACGGTGAACGCGATCGCCAAGTCGGGGAACCGCATCTACGCAATAGGATTTTTCAACACCATCGGTGGCCAGAGCGCGCCGAACCATATAGCCGCAGTGAATTCTGTAACGGGGATACGCGATCCCTGGGTGTCCCCTGTCAGCGGTCCACTGGCGGCGCTCGCAGCCACGGACCACGCGGTATACCATTGCGGCAACGGAACCGGCTTGCCCCTCGCGGTGTATGGCCTGTCGCCGGTGGACGGAGCCGTGAACGGGTTCAGCATACCCGTGGCCACCAACGACGTAACGGATCTCGAGATCGGTGCGAACAACCGCCTCTACTTCGTTGGATGGACGGACGGTGGTACCTCCCCGAACTACAACTATAGCTTCCACTCGGCGATCGAAGTTCCGGATGTGAACCCTCTTGGCCTGCGGGCTTTCCTGGAAGGGCCGTACGACAGCGGCACCGGGTTGATGACGGACGCGCTGCGCACACTACCCACCTTCCCCACGACGGAACCGTTCTCTGCGCTGGGCTATGCGCATGTCGGTGGTGGTGGTGGCGAAACATGTCCGCCTGCGGTTCTGGCTGTCACCGGCAACAACGCGATCGTGGATTGGGTGCTCGTGGAGTTGCGTGATCCGGGTGCACCAGAGGTCAGGCTGTATTCCAGGAGCGCCTTGCTTCAACGCGATGGCGATATCGTAGGCATGAACGGCACCTCCGGACTTGTCTTCAATGCGCCGGCAGGGAACTACCATGTGGCGGTCCGGCATCGCAACCACTTGGGGGTGATGTCACTCAACCCCGTGTCGATCAACGCCACTCCCACCGTCGTCGACTTCAGCCTGGCGAGCACCCAGACCTACGGCACGAACGCGCGCAAAGGCCTAAGCGGAGCGCAGGCGCTGTGGGCGGGTGATGTCACCTTCAACCAGCAATTGAAGTACGCAGGCGGTGGCAACGACCGCGACCTGATCCTCGTCGCCATCGGCGGCACCGTGCCCACCAATACGCTGAGCCTGGTGTACAGCCAGGAGGACATCACCATGAACGGCGTGGTGAAGTACGCAGGCAGTGGGAACGATCGCGACATCCTCCTGCAGAACATCGGCGGCAGTGTGCCCACCGCGACGCGGAACGCACAGCTGCCCTGAAGGCCTTTCTACTACTATTCAAGTATTGACCCGACCGGTCATTGCCGGTTGATTTGTTAGTGGAATTACGTCCCTGCCATGTCCTCGATCCGCGCCATACTTCGCAGCATTCTGGCCCTTGTGCTGGTCCTGCTCGGTGGTGCGGCACAAGCGCAGAACATCGGCATCAACGCCAACGGTGCCACGCCGAACGCCAGCGCCATGCTGGACATCGACGTGAGCGCGATCGTGGGCGCCAAACGGGGCCTCTTGATCCCCCGCGTGACCTCTGCTGAACGTGCGGCTATTCCTTCCCCTGCGACCGGTCTCTTGGTGTTCGACACCACTACGAATGGCTTCTGGTATTTCAACGGGACGATGTGGGTACAACTAGCGAGCGGTGGAGCGGGCTGGTCGACCACCGGCAACGCAGGCACTGTGGCGGGAACGAATTTCCTTGGAACCACCGATGCGGTGCCGTTCGAGATACGCGTGGCTGGCGTACGGTCGGGCTATCTGTCTCCAGCCGCCACCACCAATACCTCGTGGGGTTTCCAGGCCCTGCCGACTTCCTCGGGCACGGAGAACATGGCCATGGGTTATCAGGTGCTGCAGATGTCGACCACAGGCAGCTACAACACCGCGAGCGGCCATCAAGCGCTGCGGTCCAACACAACTGGCTCGGTCAACACCGCCAACGGCTACCAGGCGCTGTTCAATAACACGGTGGGCTTCAACAATACCGCCACGGGCAGCGGAGCGCTCTACAGCAATTCATCCGGCTCCAACAACACGGCCGCAGGCTGGTTGTCGCTCAACGCGAACATTAGCGGCACGGAGAACACCGCGATGGGCGTTTTCTCGCTGCTGTCCAATACCATTGGCGCGCGGAACGCGGCATTCGGTGTGAACGCGCTGCGATCGAACACCAGTGGCAACGACAACACAGCGGCCGGCATGAGCGCATTATATCAGAACACCACGGGAGTCTGGAATTCGGCATTCGGCGCGAACGCGCTGTACAACAACAGCACCGGCACAAACAATACGGCTGTTGGCGTATTGGCGCTCGAAGGCAACACCACCGGGCCATCCAACACCGGAGTAGGTGTCAGCGCCTTGCGCCTCAATACAACGGGTGGCGGTAACACGGCCATTGGGCAGGATGCGCTCTACACCAACTCAACCGGGGGCCAGAACACCGCCGCAGGACTGAACGTGCTACGCCTCAACATTACCGGTTCCGCGAACACCGCCACAGGAACGGGCGCACTTGGCTCGAACACCATTGGCATTCAGAACACCGCTACTGGATCCAACGCGCTCTACTACAATACCAATGCGAGCTTCAACACCGCTGTTGGCTTCGAGGCCCTTTTGAACACGACCACCGGCGGATCGAACACCGCTACCGGGCACTTTTCACTTCGGGGGAACACGACCGGCAGCAACAACACCGCTCTGGGGCAACGGGCCTTGTACACCAACACGACAGGCAGCAGCAACACCGCCACGGGACAAGGGGCGTTGCACGACAACACGACGGGCAGTTTCAACACCGCAGCAGGTGCCGGTAGCCTTGTTGCCAATACCACCGGTTCGAACAACGTGGCGAACGGCTTCATGACCTTGAACGCCAATACCACCGGATTCCAGAATACGGCCAGTGGCAACAACGCGCTGAGGCTGAATACCACCGGGAGCAATAACACCTCCATAGGTTGGCGGGCTCTATTCTCCAATACCACCGGGTCAGGCAACACCGCCATCGGGGATGATGCGCTCTATTCCAACACCACGGCTGGCTTCCTCACCGCCTGTGGGATCTATGCGCTCTACTCGAACACCACAGGGGTTTCCAATACCGCCTGCGGAGCTGAGACCCTGCGGCTCAATACCACCGGTAGCGAGAACTCGGGATCGGGCGGCTACGCCTTGTACAACAACACAACAGGCAGTTACAATAGCGCTATGGGCTATTCGGCGCTGGTCTCGAACACGACCGGCTCTTCCAATACCGCAAGTGGAAATCGTGCACTCAATTCCAATACCACTGGCGCCGTGAACACCGCGTCCGGGGTGCATGCACTCTCATTCAACACCACGGGGAGCTACAACACAGCCGCAGGTTACCAAGCACTGTTCAGCAACACCACCGGCAATTCGAACACCGCTTCCGGATACACAGCGCTCTGGTCGAACTCAACCGGCCTCTCGAACAGCGCGATCGGATCATTCGCTCTGAACAACAATACCTCGGGCACCGCAAATGCGGCATTGGGCGAGGCCGCCTTGACGTACAACACAACTGGAAGCAATAACACGGCAGTGGGAGTATGGGCTGGTCCGAATACCGGAGCCCTTGGGGGTACGATCGCGATCGGCTACACCGCCACAGCCA
Source organism: Flavobacteriales bacterium (assembly GCA_016703105.1). Classification (GTDB taxonomy): domain Bacteria; phylum Bacteroidota; class Bacteroidia; order Flavobacteriales_F; family PHOS-HE28; genus PHOS-HE28. Next base: position 132,164 of record JADJCS010000014.1, on the reverse strand, counting down.
CCATCACCAACCGCGCGGTGATCGGCACCGTCGCGAACAACAACCTTACCGGGGGCTATGGGGCTTGGCAGAATCTGAGCGATGGGCGCTTCAAGCGGCAGGTGCAGGAGAATGTGCCTGGGCTTGAGTTCATCACCCAGCTCCGCCCCGTGACCTACACCTTGGATGCACGCGCTGTGGATTCCTTCCTGGGCATAGCGCAGCGCATGGACACCATCTCGGACCAAGCGGCAAGATCGAGATATCAGCAGCGGCTCGATGAGGTCTCGACCGAGGTGCAGACCGGCTTCATCGCGCAAGAGGTGGAGGCTGCGGCCCGGAGCATCGGCTACGACTTCGCGGGCGTACACCATCCGATCTCGGATGCGGACCACTACACCATTGGCTACGAGGCCTTCGTGATGCCCCTGGTGAAAGCCGTGCAAGAGTTGAACATCCAGCTGGAAGCAGCCAGGCAGGCGAACGACGCCATGCTGGCACGACTTACACAGCTCGAAGCGGTCACGGCGACCCGGAGCGTCAACAGCGACCGATAGTTCAGGCAGCGCCCATCGGCGCGTACGCGGTGCTTCAACGCTCTTCCGCATCTTTGCCCGCCTTCCCCCGGGTCAAGCCCGGGGTTCGGCGGGCGAAGCCCAAGACCCATGGACATCCGATCGATCAAGTCCGCACTGGACAATGAAACGCTCACCGGTACCACCATCACCGTGGCCGGCTGGGTGCGCACCTTCCGCAACGACCGCTTCATCGCCCTCAACGACGGCAGCACCATCCGCAACCTGCAGTGCGTGATCGACCAGGAGAAGGTGGATGTCGCAACGCGCGCGCGCTTCACCACGAGCGCCGCCGTGAAGTGTACGGGCCTCATCATCGAAAGCAAAGGCAGCGGACAACGCGTGGAGATGCAGGTAACGGCTGTGGAAGTGCTCGGCGACAGCGATGCGGAGAAGTACCCCATCCAGCCCAAGAAGCACAGTCTCGAGTTCCTGCGCGAGAACGCCCATCTGCGCTTCCGTACGAACACCTACAGCGCGGTCTTCCGCATGCGCCACCAGGTAAGCTTCGGCATCCACGAGTACTTCGATCAGCAGGGCTACAACTATTTCCATGCACCCATCATCACCGCGAGCGATGCGGAAGGCGCGGGCGAAATGTTCCGCGTGAGCGTGCTCGATGCGAAGACACCACCACTGATGGAAGACGGGACGGTGGACTTCAAAGAGGACTTCTTTGGTGCCGAGAGCCGGCTTACCGTGAGCGGCCAATTGCAAGCCGAAACCGCCGCGCTGGCATTGGGCAAGGTCTACACTTTCGGCCCCACCTTCCGCGCGGAGAACAGCAACACCACGCGTCACCTCGCCGAGTTCTGGATGATCGAGCCCGAGGCCGCCTTCATGGACCTGCAGGGCGACATGGACCTGGCGGAAGGCTTGTGCAAGCACCTCATTGCCCGCGTGCTGAAGAACAGCATGGACGATCTGCAATTCCTCGATGCGCGCTTGAAGGAAGAGGAAGCAACGAAGCCGAAGGAGCAGCGCAGCGAGATGGGTCTGATCGACCGTCTGAATTTCGTGCTGGAGAACCCCTTCGAACGGATCACCTACGACGACGCGATCAACATCCTGTTGCGCAGCAAGCCCTACCAGAAGAAGCAATTCCAGTTCCCCGTGGAATGGGGAATCGATCTACAAAGCGAGCACGAACGCTACTTGGTGGAGAAGCACTTCAAGAAGCCGGTGATCGTCACGGGTTATCCCGCGCAGATCAAAGCCTTTTACATGCGCACCAATGCACCGGGCGATTTCGGCTACAGCGAGAAAGGCAAGACCGTGGCCGCGATGGACGTTCTATTCCCCGGCATCGGCGAGATCATCGGCGGCAGCCAGCGCGAAGAGCGTCTCGATGTGCTCGAAGCGCGCATGAAGGAGATGCATGTGCCCGCCGAAGAGCTCTGGTGGTACCTCGACACGCGCCGCTTCGGCACGGTGCCGCACGCGGGCTTCGGGCTTGGATTGGAGCGTTTCGTGCTCTTCGTTACCGGCATGGGGAACATCCGCGATGTGATCCCCTTCCCGCGGACACCGAAGAGCGCGGAGTTCTGAGATCATGCCCCGCATCATCTACTACCTCGGCACGTGTAGCACGTGCGAGCGCATCTTGAAAGAGATCCCGAACCTGAAGAGCTTCACGATGCGCGAGATCAAGGGCGATCCGATCACGTCTGCCGAACTCGATGCGATGAAGAAGCTCGCCGGTAGTTACGAGGCGCTGTTCAGCCGCATCGCACTGAAGTACCGCGCACTTGGATTGAAGGAGAAGACGCTCACCGAGAAGGACTACCGCAAGTACATCCTGCAGGAATACACCTTCCTGAAGCGGCCGGTGATGATCCTTGATAACGAGATCTTTATCGGCAACGCACCGAAGGTGACCGCCGCGATGGTGCGAGCGGCCAGCAAGATCGGTGCGCGGTAGCGGTGTATCGGCCCGCTCTTTCCCCTACTCCCTCTCCTTCTGATCGTCGCGCGACTCTTTGCGCTGCTGCATGTGCTGCTCCTTCATCGCTTCACGCTGGGCCAGCCACTTTTCGTACTGCTCGGATGTGAGCACCGCCTTCATGTCCGCTTCGCGCGCGGCGCGCATGTCCTTGCCTTTACCCTCCTTCTCCATGGCGGCGCGTTGGGCTTCGCGCTCCTTGCGCATCACCTCGGCCTGTTCGGCGTACTTCAAATGGATGGCCTCGACCTTGGCGGCTTGATCGGGGCTCAGTGCCAGTTCCCGCGTCATCCGCTCGGTCTGTGCCTTGGCCCGTTCCTGCGGCGTGCGCACCTGCCTTTCCTGCGCCTGGGCGCTCGCGGCCATCAATAGGGTGAACGCCGCGATCATCATTCCTTGCTTCATGTCTTCGTTCTGTTTGGTCGTGTAGGGGTGGGACATCGATCACCATGCGGGGTTCGATCGCACGGTGTTGAATTAACATTCGTTCACGATCGGACGAGCACCACCGCTTCCGATCCAAGGACACCGCGGACCGACGATCACTTCGGCACCTGTCCGCCCGAGCTTCCCGTACAATAGGCCACCCACGCGCGGTACTGGTCATCGTCGAGGATATTGTCCAACTCGGCCATCACCGTGGTGCCATCCGCGTTGGAGATGGGGTTGGCCTGCTTCTTCGCGCCTGCCGCGCCGCACTCCTCCTTGCAGGCCTCCTGGATGTTCTGCACCCGCCGCAATTGGTCGCGCGTGAGCTTCAGCGCGGTCCACGTCTCAGTGGGTGTGCCCAGCAGGCAGCTCTGCAACACCTCGCTGGAGGGTCCGGCCGTGGTGGGCTGCGCCGTGGTATCAAGACCACATAACATCAGAGCGGCGAACGGTACGAGGGTCTTCATCATGCGCATGGGGGTGCGGACAGGATGTACCAAGGTACGGCCGTCCGTTCGGGAGCTTCGGGCAGCAACCGTGCCACGGGTCGCGAACACGAAGGGGCCGTGCGTGCGGCACAGCCCCTTCCCGGATCGCTCTGGGGGATCAGAACACCATCGGCCTGCGTTGTTCGGCCGGCACCATGGTGCGGTCGTGCTCCACCGCGAGGCAGCCACCGCCCTGGTCGAAACCGATCGAACCCACGGGACCCGCGTAGGTGAGACCGCCCATCCACCGCTCCAGCTCCATGATCACGCCGAACTTCACATGGCGCTTCTTCTGGCCGCCCTTGCCGTCCCCCGCATAGCGCGTGTCCACGGTCACCTCTTTGGAGAGATGCCCGGGCTTTTCGAAACGCAGGAGCACCTCGGCGTTCGCTGGCAACTCCACCGTGAAACGGCCTGTCTCTGAAACAGGAGCTATCCGCGTGGTGCCGTTCACCTCCACCTCCACGATCACATCCTTCATGGTAAGGCCTTCCACCTGGAGCCAGCCGGTGATCACCACCGCCTCCTCGCTGGCCGCTGCGGTGGGCGGGCTGGAAGGTGGTGTGGCCGCCTGGGCGAAGCCGAAAAGCAAAAAGAGCGCAAGGGCGAGGCCGACCTTCAATTCGGGGATGATCCGCTTTTCCATGATGTGGGGGGGGGGGTTGGTGTTCGTTCCGTTGATCACACAGCGGATACGGGCGGGGGCATCAGCGGTTCCACGACGAGCGGCGTCTTTCGACCAACGGCTTTCAAGTGTCGGGCAGCGTTCGTCCGGGCGTGCTGAACAGAGGGCGCCACCTCCAATGTCCGTTCGTTCTTCGAGAAACGGCGGGGGAGAATGATCATCTTTGAGAGGAACGCGGGCCATGGCCTGCGTTCCCGCGATGAACGGCGGATCAACGGATCTCAGAACACCACGTCACCAACCAACCCCACATACCATGCGCATGCGTACCCTGATCCCTGCGATCACCCTCGGAGGCCTCGCCCTATGTTGGAGCTCCTGCAGCACCCCGGCCACTGAAGCGGCCGTGCCCGCCGTCGACATGGCCGTGCTCACCGCCCAGATCCAAGCCATGGAAGATGCCTATGCCACCGCCGCCATCGCCAAGGACCCCGATGCCGTGATGGCCTACTACGCGGATGACGTGGTGAGTTACGCCCGCGAGAAGGCGCCCGCCCAAGGCAAGCCCGCCCTGCGCCAGCGCCTGGCCGAACAAATGGCTAAGGACACCATCGGCATTAAGCCCACTTTCAAAGTGCTGGAGCTCTTTGTAGGCAACGACCATGTGACCGAGATCGGCTCGTGGACGGATGCCGATCCGGCCGGCACCGTGGTGGACCACGGCACCTACTTCAGCGTGTTCCGCAAGAACGGAGATACCTGGCAGTGCATCCGCGACATCAGTGTGAGCGAGACGCCCAAGGAGGCCGCTAAGGACACCGCCGCTGTAGCCGGATCCTGATCGCGCATATCATGGGAAGTGCGCTCCGGATCGGGGCGCACTTCTTTTTTTTGTGCTTGTAGGTCCTTCCGTCTCGGACTACCGATCACGGCGACCCGTCAATGGGTACGCCCTGGATGAGCGAATGGGCGTGGCCCGCACGATCACGTTCGTCCGGTCCGTCACTGGCACCCGATACGCGTTCGCCGACCCACTGGGTTGTACGGGGTATTGCCCTGTAGGCATACCGCTGTTCGGATCACGCGGGCTGAAGATCGAGCGGGAAAGCTGCGGTTGGGCCTTTGCGGACAACGCCAGGACAAAGAGGGCCGGTAACAGAAGGACGCGTGTGGGCATGGAACGGGAGTTTTGTTCGGCACCGCATGATCACGGCACGGCTCCAAGAGTATCCTGCACCCGGAAATATTCGTTCCAGCGATGCGCCGTTCGTGACCAGTTGTTCTTTTCTCCTCCTGTGGGGAGCTTGCCTACAGCGGTCGCAGGCTTCAACGCACGGCCGCGATCTTCACACGCGACACACCTGCGCTTTAAAACACCAAGGCCCCATTCCTGGAGCCTTGGCTTTCGATGAAGAACGATCAAGTGGCGGCCCTTGCGTGCCGCTGCCTGCCCGTTTACTTCATCTTCTCTTTCTTCTCCTGTGTAAGATCACTGGTGCCCTTCTGGCGCATGTCGTCCCACTTGGCGTACTGCTCAGCGTTCAACACCATTTTCAATTCCCGGTCGCGTTCGATCATCAGGGCGCCGGTCTTGTCGGACATTTCCTTCTCCGAAAGCGCGGGAGTGGCGTTCTCGAGCGACTCGTGTTTGGTGATGTAGCGCAGGTCGATGTCCTTCACTTTGGCTACTTGCTCGTCGTTCAGTCCGAGCTGCATGTCCAGTTTTTCGGTGTTGATGGCCACCCAGGCCTTGTCAGCGGGGCTGGCTTTGGTTTCCTGCGCTTGCACGTTCAGGGTGCCGATCAATGCGAAAGCGCCTAGGGCGATCACGGTTCTCATGGTTCGTTGGTTTGAATGGGTTAGCACGAGCGCTCAGCGAATTCAAGGCCATAGCGGGCGCGCGGGTCGCCGGATAGCGCAAACCCGCGCCGGCCATGGGCCAAGTGTGGTCAATGGACCTTGCGAACGGTACTTTCACTGTGAACGCAACGGGCCACTGCCGGGGAAGATCCGCCTCGATCCGTGGCCGCCCCATCGCCCAACTTCTCCCACCCCAACGGCCATTGCTGCCATCGCCCGATACGGGTGTGGCGACGCACCCACATCGCCTGTTATCGCGTGATCAGTACCGGCACATGGTGCATGCGGTCCGCGAACACCATGCGCAGCGTGAAGTGACCGGGTGCGAGCCCGGGGAACGCCATGGCGTGTGTCCTCAAGTACACTGGTTCCCACGCGGAGACCTGTCGGCCCAACGCATCCACCATGCAGACCAAGCCGCCCGGCGTGGCGCAGGTGATGCGCAACGTGAAGCTTCCGTCGTTCGGGTTCGGTGCTACGGAGAGATCGTGCGTGGCGCACGCGACCTCACCAACGGCATATGAGGGGTCGATCAACACGGTCATATCGCATGTCGTCGTATTGCCGAGTTCATCCGTGGCCGTCCAAGTGACGGTGGTGGTACCCGCCGGATAGAGACCGCTCGCATCACCGGTGTTCGTGAAGTCGTTCAACAACGTGTAGGCGCAATCGTCCGTGGCTACCGCGACCGGCAGGACAAGTTGGAGCGGGGCACCTCCTTCGGATACGAACACCGTGGTATCCGGTGGACAGATCAGCATCGGTGGCAGCGTGTCCATAGTGAGCGTAATGGAATCGCGCTCAGCGCAGCCACGATCATCCGTCACCTCCACCCAGTACACGCCGGGAGGAGTGGCCATCAAGGTGGTGTCCGCGCTGCCATCGTTCCACAAAGCGGTGGCGATCAAGCCGCTGGCGGTCAAGGTGATCGGGTCAGTGGAACAGAGCACCGGATCAGGACCGAGTTCGATCAGGTCTTCCTGCATGGCGATCACCGCGATCGTATCCGTAGAGGTCCCGCAGGCGGATAGGACCGATACCCAATAGGTGCCGGTCTGCCAGGCCGTGAAGGTCTGGTCCATGCTGAGGTCATGCCATTGGTATGCAAGGTACCCGGGACCCGCATCAAGCACTGCCACCGCGCCAGCGCAGATCGTGTCGTTCGGGCCAAGATCAACTGGTGGTATCAAGGGGATCTGGCCCACCTCGAGCGTATCACGCAACACGCATCCTTGCGCGGTGGTGATCTCCACCCATACCACACCTGGCGCGGTAACGATCGCGGTCTGCTGCGTGCTTCCATCGTACCAGGAATAGGCCGACGCGGGACCGGCATCGAGTACCAGACCCTGGCCCGCGCACACCACGGTGTCCGGACCGAGCGAGAACGCTGGTGCCGGAACGAAGTGTACCACGCGAGTGCCTGTAGTGTAGCCGCAGGGACATGCCTTCACCACACGCACCGCCGCGCTGTCCACGCCCGGATACGGAAGCACCAATAAGGTATCGCCCAAGGTGGCTTGCACCAGGCTATCGTTCACGTACCAGGTGTAAGCGCACGCGGTATCCACGAACTGCACGGCGATCTGTGCCGTGCCGCTCGCGCATGCGGTATCGGGCGCGTCCAACGCCAGCTCGGCGGCGAACGGGGTGCCGCGCACGAAGAGCGGCAAACCTATCTGGCCCCGGCCCGGTGAAAGGTCCACGCTCATGGTAGTGTAGGCGCAAGCGGCACCCAGGTTGTTGGGTGCCGCGATCGAGGCCATGTTCGCGGAGAACAACGCCTCATCATAGATCTTGCCATCTGGGGCAAGCCGAATGTGCAATGGGGAGATGTTCGGGTTAAGCGTGTACTGCGAGTTCTGGATGGCCGAAGCGGTGGTTTGCGTCAGGTCGTATTGGTGCAACCCATCGAAGTCGGCCATGTAGAGCACCTGGTCGTTCGGGGAGAATTCGCACGCCTGCGCGAAGTTGAACCCCTGCAATGGGAAGTCGAGCTGGTTGCTTAACGCACCCGTGGCGGGATCGAAGTCAAAAAGGTGCCAGGAATTGATGAAGGGGAAGGGCGTGCGCCACGTGATCGCCAGCCGCTTGCCACTGTGGCTGAATATCGGACGCATAATGTTGTCGCTGTTGGGTGGCAGCGTAGTGATGGGAGCCTGGAAACCGTTCGCGGTGAGGAGGTACAGTTCTATGCGGGCCGGTGAAGGGCGGGAGAAGAGCACCCAGATGTCCGTGCCGTTCGCGTGGTAGGTGGCCGCCATGGATTCCTGGCCCTGCGCATGCAGGAACTGGTTCTTCAGCGTTACGGCGCCCAGGCCGCCGTTCAAGGTCATATCCACCTGCGACCAGCGCACACCATTCGCGTAGTTGTTCTCCAACTCGTCCATGGTGATCACGCAAAACAGGGTGCTGCTACCGGGCCAGGGCAGGATGAGCGCCTGGTTGATACTCGACAACAGGGTGCCGCCGAGCAGTCCGCTACCGTTGGCCATCACTTGGTGCGTGCGGTCCCAGATCGTCAACCCGTTGGTGTAGAACAATAGGTCGCCGGAGGCATCGCTGATGCAAGCGTTCCCCTCCCGACAGAACATCGCGCTCCCCGAGCCTACGACGGGGCTGCCCGAGTTGAAGTCGATGGACGCCGAATCGCCGAAGTACCAGTGCATCTCCGAAGACCTGTTCGCGCACGAGCCGGTGGTAATGGTCACCGTGGTAGACGTGTTGGTGCAGAGCACCGTGGTGCTGGTGAGGTAGAGCGTGAACGCCCCCGGCCCTGGGATGGGCAGCAACAGGTCCGTGGCCGTGCTGTAAGGAGCGCCGTCGAAGTACCATTGGTAGTTGCCGCCGCCGCTGCTGGTGTTCGTCACCACGACCGTATCGCCGGGAAGAACGTTCACCTCGCTTACCGTGAAGGTGGCTTCGCCCGGGCAATCCACCTCGAAGGTGGCCGTGGTGTCATCGATGCAGTTGTTGATGCTGTCCTCCACCACCAGATGCACCGTATGGAAACCTTCACCGGGGAAGGTGGCCGATGCGTTCATGGTGCTGGCCAGGAAGCTGCCGTCCAACTCCCACAGGTAGGAAGTGGCCGCCGGAGAGAGGTTCACGAAATCCACGGTGGAACCCACCGGCACCGGCGAAGCGGGCTGCAACAGGAGCCCCGCATTGAACGGAATGGCGCATGGCGAAAGGCAGGCCTGCGAAGCGAGCAAGCTGGCGCGCGTGGTAAGCAACGCGGCCTCCATCCGCTCGCCCTGACCTTGGGTGAAGAGCACCTGACAGGTCTTGTTCCCGTAATCCATGTAGCTGCGGAACTCGTCGTTCTGGTCGCCCAGGCCACCCAGGCCCACGGGCCGGAAGGGGTTGTTGGTGGACGTGTCGTCCGCATCGTTGGTGCAGGAGTTCACCACATCCACACAGGCCACTGAAGCAGTGGCATCATCGGGCGGTGTGTCGCACACGCGGTCGCCATCGCTCAGGCAATCGAAGTTGGTACACGCCCCTTCGAAAGTGTGGTAGAGCCCGAGATAGTGGCCCAGCTCATGCACGGTCACTTTCGCGTTGTCGGTCGAACTGCCCAGAAAGCCGAACTCCACCACGATGCCGTCCTCCGGCAGCCCATGCATGCCGGGCAGGTAGGCATAGCCCGCGGCGGCCGCGCCCACCACAAGGGAAGTGATCTCGCGCACCACATAGAGGTTCACGTAGCTCAGGGGATCCCAATGCGAGAGCGCTTTAAGCTGCGTGTCCTGCATTTCCGCCGTCAGATCCGTAAGCGTGGACTGGATGTGCTCGATGCCCGTGGTTGCCAGGCCCTGCGGATCGCGTTGCGCCAGGCAGAACTGGATCCGCGTATCGTAGCCGTCCGGCGAATGGAAGTTGCCGCTGTTGGCGAAGGCCTCGTTCATCTGTGCGATGCCGTCGATCACCGTCGCGTCGCTCAGGTTCTCCGCACCACCGTCATGCACCACATGCACCACGATGGGGATGGTGAGCACACCACCACCGCCTCGCGCTCCAGCTTCCACGCGTTCGCGCACCGCACGCTCGTGCATCGCCAGGGCGCGGCGGAAAGCGGGGTTAGCATCCCGGGCCGCGTCATTGAGGCTTGTGGCAGTGCATACACCCGTGCCCGCTCCGTCTTGGGCCAGCACCACTGGGCAAATGGGCAGTGCGGCCAAAAGGGCGCGCAGCAGAAGGTTCATGGGAACAAGTTAGGGCCGCAGGTGAAGACGACAGCACGCGCGCGCGGTTGTGCGGCTCGCCCAGGTCAATGCGCCTGGACGACCCCGGCCAACAAGTGCTGACCCTGCGAATGAACGCATGCACCCCGGGTCTCGGGACTGTGGCTGTGGGAATGGAACTAACGAGATCCCCGCCCGCTCAGTGCGTCCGCGTCATGGCGGCGTCCACGCAAATAACGATGTCCGCCTGCCCATGGTAGGCCGGGTCCAACCGTTCCAACCGCTCTTGCGAGACGGTGGTGATGGTCACTCGCTTCAGAGCCGGCAAGGCGCGTTGCAAGTACCACCCGATACCCTCGTGGAAATCGGAATGGAAGCTGCCGTTGAAATGCAGGAAGCGTACGCCCTGCGCGGTGTGCCGCGCTATGAAGTGCGCCATGGTGGCATCCTTCAACGCCTGGGCCTGCACCATTTCCGGGGTGCCGTGGTCCTCCATCAGTGTCAACATTCTCACGTAGCCCGGTAGAGTGGCATCGAAGGCGATGGGCAAGGGGGCCATCCATGCACGTTGCGCTACGGGCACCGTATCGAGCGCCGTGAAACCGCCCTTGCTCACCGCCCGGGCATAGCGGCGCGGTACGTTGGTGGCCACAAAGGGCAGGCCTTTCTCCTTCGCCAGGTCCACCAGCGGCGCGTAGTCGGTCACATGGTTCTTCCATAGCCGCGCCAGTGTGTCGAAGGCCGCTTGATCGATCTCCCCATGCAGGTAATGGTCCAGGGTGGCCTGGTCGTCCGCCTCGATCATCTCCGCACCCATCACCAGGGGGCCGCGCGCGGCCAGGTCGCGTGCCACCACCAACTGCAGCCAGTGCGCGATCGGATTGTCGTGCGCTTCGCCGAAAAGCACAATGTCACCCGCGGCGACAGTACGCAACATCCGTTCGTGCGAGAGCTTCTTCCCCTGGCCATCGAAAACTGCGTACGCCGGTAGCACCTGTGCACCCGCAAGGGTGGTACACAACCACCAAGCCAGCAGCCAAGCAGCGCACCGGGCGGTAGTGGAAAACGGAGAGTCAGGTGTCTGCATGCGCGCAAGGTCGGTAGTGGATGCGCTCCGCGCGCTGACATCCGGCAGGAAGGGCGCCTCTGGACCCCGCACCACCATCAACACATGCGCTCTAGCTTCGCGAGCACGGGCGAAGCCTTAGCTGTTCACTACCTCCCGTTCGGTCCAGAGCGATCACCACTTACCGCCATGTCCAACCGTGTCGCTGCCCGCATCCGCTACAAGATCTCCGCCCTCGTGGTGCTCATCGTCTTGTTCGTGCTCTTGGGGAACGCATGGAACGAACGGAAGACCACGGAATTGACGCGGTCGTTCGACAGCGTGTACAAGGACCGGCTGTTGGCCGAGAGCTACCTGATGGACCTCACCGACCTGCTGCACCGCGAGAACCGCATTCTTCAGCACCCCGAAGCGTACGAGCCGCTGGCGGAACTGCGCACCCAGCTCTTCGCGTTGGACACTGCGTTGGACCGCATCATCAGCGACTACCAGGACACCTACCTCACCGCCGCTGAGGAGGTGTGGTTCACCCGGCTGAAAACACACCTGAGCAGGGTGCGCGATCTGGAACAGCTCCTGCTTAACGCGCCGGACCGGCCCGCCTGGCTGGCGCACAACAGCCACCGCTTCGACCAGGTGTTCGCCCTTACCTCCACCGATCTGGAGGAACTCTCCCGCATCCAACTGGATGTAGGTTACGACCTGAAACAGCGTTCCACCCAGTTGCTGGCGAACACCTCCATCTTCGCGAAGCTCCAACTGGTGGTGGTGCTCATCGCCGGCATGCTCATCCAAACCCTGCTCAACGATGCGCGGCTTACGCTGGCCAAGGGGCCGGAGAGACAGAGCCTGAATTGAGGTGCGGCGGCCCTACCGATCGGTTGTTGACTGCTGTTCCGACACGGACCACCCATCCGCGCCATCGCGGGATACGGGACGATCCGCGCTCGTCTCCGCGTGTGGTCAGGTAGAGGATCAACTCCGCTTCTGTCGCTCTAACCCGCGATCGCCAGGTGCAAGGAAGGGCGCCGATAACCATCTCGTCCCAACCCCGTTGAAAGGGCCCATGCCTCAGGTGTTCGCAGGCATGCCCCATGAGAACCACCCTCTTCGCAGCCCTGCTCACGCTCGGGGAGCTGGCCACCCACGCACAGAGTTCCACCTGGAACTTCCACCCCTTGAACATGATCCCCTGTTCGGAGTGGATCAACCCCGCGCCCGGTTGCGGGGGCTGCAGCTCGTGCGGCACGGCGATCAATAGCGAACCGAACATCATGGACGGCGCCACCATTGCGTGGAGCGCTGACCTGGTGCTCTGTCCGCATCCGTTCGATACGCTTGGGAACAACGTGGTGCTCATCAGCGGTTGGCCGCTGGAGGCGGACCCGGGCTCCTACGTCTATGGCCAGGTGGTCTTTTGGGAGGAACTGCGGATCGATACCCTGGAGGTGATCGCGGCGAAAGCGAACGGCGGTCCCGATTCCATGGACATCGCCATTCAGTACAACGGCACGGACCCTTCGCAGACCATCTCCTTGATGCAAGGCGCATTGGACAACCAGCTACAGACCTATACCATCACCGATCTGGGCTGCGTGCCCATGTGGGGCGCCGGTATGGGCTGGGCGAACATCCATGTGCGCGCGCATGGCGGGGATCAAGGCTTCCTCTTCAAAGGGTTGCGCGTAGTGGCCTCGGCCTGTGCTATCAACTCCACCGCGGTGGCGGAGCTGCACCAGGAGGAGGTCACGATCCATACCGTGAACGATGGGGTACGCATCACCACGCAGAAGCCTCTGGAACTATCGATCTGTGACGCGCTCGGACGTGTCACTTTCTACAAAAGCGCGGCCGCGGGATCCGCGTTCGCGCCGTTGACCGATGGCGTGAACATCGTACGGGCGGGCGATACGGTGAAGAAGATCGTGCGCTGATCCATGATCGCCAGCCTCCATGCCGTCCGCCGGTAGGCGAACCCATCTGCGTCATCTGCGGATGCATTTGCGTTCATATGACGAGGGCGCGATCATCGTGCGCTGATCCACGGTCGCCACCCTCGCGCGGTCCGCCGGTAGGTGGACCCATCTGCGTCATCTGCGGATGGTATTCGCTTGCGGACATGTGAACAGAAAACCCCTCCTTTCCAGCCTTGCTACCATCGAGCGAAGGATCGACCACCTCGAGGAGTGGATCCGGCGGTTCCGCTCCGCGTTCCCATCCTCCGCGGGCACGGCCGTACTTTTGCCCCGACATGTTGAGACAAGGACTTTTCCAGAAGCTGCAGCAGAAGCTGAGCCCCCAGCAGATCCAGTTGATGAAGCTGTTGCAGGTGCCCACGGCTGAACTGGAGCAACGCATCAAACAGGAGATCGAGGAGAACCCCGCCCTGGAGGAGGGTGACGAAGGCGCCGATGAAGAAGCGCCCACGGAGGATCAGGCCATCGCCGAAAGCGCCAACGACGGCGAACCCGAGACGCCGGACGCCGATCGCGAGGAGATCGACCTGAGCGACTACTTCCCGGACGACGACATACCCGACTACAAGCTGCAGGTGAACAACCGCAGCGCGGACGATGAGGAACGCGAAGTACCCCTGGCCGGGGGTACCAGTTTCCAGGAAGCGCTCATGCAGCAGCTCGCGCTGCGCGACATCGACGAGCGCACCGAACTGCTCGGCCAGCACCTCATCGGCAATTTGGACGAAGATGGCTACTTGCGTCGCGACCTGGAGGCCATCGTGAACGACCTCGCCTTCACGCAGAACGTGGCTTGCACGAAGGAGGACCTGGAAAAGGTGCTTCGTGAAGTGCATGGATTGGATCCGGCCGGCATCGGCGCGCGCGACCTGCGCGAATGCCTGTTGCTGCAACTGGAGCGACTACCACGCGAAGTGGAAGTGCTCACTGCGAAAGAAGTGATCGATAAGTACTTCGACGCCTTCAGCAAGAAGCACTACGACCGCATCGTGGAGCGCATGGAGATCACCGAGGAGGACCTGAAGGCCGCCGTGGAAGTGATCGTACACCTGAACCCCAAGCCGGGCAATACCGCACGCGACAGCGCCAAGCCGACACAAGAGATCGTACCGGACTTCCAGGTGCTCGCCATCGATGGTCAATTGGAACTGACGCTCAACGGGCGCAACGCTCCAGAGCTGCGCGTGAGCAAGCAGTACCGCGACATGATCCTGGAATACCAGCGCAACAAGAAGGACAAGGAACAGCGCGAGGCCTTGCAGTTCATCAAGCAGAAACTCGACGCGGCCAAGTGGTTCATCGATGCCATCAAGCAGCGGCAGAACACCCTGCTCACCACGATGGAGGCCATCATGGAGCACCAGCGTGATTTCTTCCTCACCGGCGACGAGACCAAGTTGAAGCCGATGATCCTGAAGGACATCGCAGAGAAGATCCATCTGGACATCAGTACCGTGAGCCGTGTGGCCAACAGCAAGTACGTGCAGACCAACTACGGCACCTACCTGCTGAAGTTCTTCTTCAGCGAGAGCCTGAGCACCGACAGCGGTGAGGAGGTGAGCACACGCGAAGTGAAGAAGATCCTGCACGATGCCATCGAGGCCGAGGACAAGCACAAACCCCTCACCGATGATGAGCTCACCGCGTTGTTGAAGGAGAAGGGTTACAACATCGCACGGCGCACCGTAGCCAAGTACCGCGAGCAGCTCAACATCTCGGTGGCTCGACTGCGCAAGGAACTCTGATCGAGGATCCGTGCGCACTACTGCCCATCTATTCTCCGTGTTGTTGCATCCGGTGTTCATGCCACTGCTCACGCTGGTCACGGCGTTCTGGTTGGACCCCCACCTCAGCTTCTTCCTCCCGCTGCCATTGAAGCTGGTCACCTATGGCATGGTGCTCGTGCTCACCGTGCTGTTCCCGATCACCAGCGCGTTGCTCTTGCTGAAGAGCGGGGCCATCAGCAGTTTGGCGATGCCCGAGCGGCAGGAGCGCATCATCCCGTTGCTCATGACGCTCTTCTACACCGGCATGTGCCTCTATCTGCTGCATCGCACCATGCACCATCCGGCGACGTATGCGCTCTTCTCCGGTGTGCTGCTCGCGCTCCTTCTCACCACCGCCATCACCCTGGTATGGAAGATCAGCGCACACATGGTGGGCATCGGTGGTGCGGTGGGTGCTTTCACCGGCCTGCTGGCCTTGCATGATCCCTTTCCCTTCATCGCGCTCGCCGCTGTCATCATCATCGCCGGTGCGTTGGGCACCGCACGTCTGCTGGCGAGCGACCACACGCCGGGCCAGATCCACGCAGGCGCAGCGCTCGGCTTCTTGTGTACCTACGGCTGCGTTGTTTCGGATTGGTCGCTCTGAACCGCAGTGACGCATCCGCGTCTATCCGCGTTCATCCGTGGTTCTGCTCTAGTGGGCCGATCAACTCCAGCGGCGCAGGCGATGTCCTTGCATCGCGTACCACGCGATGAACACATAGCACGGTACCAGCATCCAGTACGCGGCGCGGTCACCTAGCAACGGTGCATCGTGCGTTCCCACCAACATACCGTAAACCTTCGGCAGCAGCGCACCACCCGCGATGGCCATGATCAACAGTGCCGAGGCTGTCTTTGTATGGCGTCCCAATCCTTCGATGGCGAGCGGCCAGATGGCGGGCCACATCAGCGCGTTCGCCAGGCCGAGCAGCGCGATGGCGAGCACGCTCGCATAGCCGTGCGTGAACACCACCAGAAGGCTGATCGCGATCCCAGCGAGGGCCGACCATAAAAGCGCCTTTGCTTGTGAAAGCACACGGGGGATGGTGGCTATACCGATCAAATAGCCCACCACCATCGCAGTGAGCGTGAACGCCGGGAAGTACTTGGAACGGTCCAGCGGGATGCCCTGGCTTTGTCCATAAGTGGCGATGGTATCGCCCGCGATCACTTCCACGCCGACGTAGAGAAAGAGGGCGATCACACCCAGCACCAGATGTGGAAAGGTGAAGATGCCCCGCGCATCCGAAGTAGCGTCCGCATGCGTGGCTTCGGCTTCATCGGCGATCTCTGGCAAGGGCGAGCGCCATACCGCGATCGCCAGCACGACCAGCACAGCGGCCATCACGCCATAGGGCAGGATCACACGCGAGGCGAGACCATCGAGCTCCAAGGCGCGTTGCGCGGGATCGAGTTCGGCTAGCCCTTGCACGAACGCATCGGCGTCCTTCAGCACGATCGAAGCCAATGCGATCGGGCCGAGCACACCTGCCACCTTGTTGCAGATGCCCATGATGCTCATCCGCTTCGCGGCGCTCTCCAGCGGACCGATGATCGTGACGTAAGGGTTCACAGCGGTTTGCAAGAGCGTGAGACCGGTGCCGATCACAAAGAGACCGGTGAGGAACAACTCGTACGTGCGTGAGTTGGCGGCGGGGATGAAGAGCAAAGCACCGAGCGCCATCACCGATAAACCGAGCACCATACCGCCTTTGAAACCCGTGCGCTTCAACACCCAAGAGCTCGGCAGTGCCATCACCGTATAAGCGATGTAGAACGCGAAGGTGACCAGCAGCGCCTGCTCCAACGTGAGCTCGCAGGCGATCTTCAAGTAGGGGATCAGCACCCCGTTCAGCCAGGTGACCGCGCCGAAGATGGCATAGAAGGCGCCGAGCAGCACCAGAAGAAGCACATTACTTGAAGAGCGTTCAGCGGGCATTCGCAAGCGGTTGTGGAGGGCAAGCTAGCGGGACCGTGCCTAGACACACCAAAGTATCACCCGGCATTATGAACGGAGGATCGTGCGATGGCTAACTCTCCAACCGCTGCTGCCATCGCCACGCATCCTCGAGCGACTCGCGCAGGCCAAGTTGGGCAATCCAGCCGAGCACCTCGTGCGCCTTAGTTGCATCGGCGTATACGCTGGCCACGTCGCCGGCGCGGCGGGGGCCGATGGTGTAAGGCAACTTCCTGCCGATCACTTCTTCCGAGGTGCGCACCACTTCCATCACACTATGCCCGTGGCCGGTGCCGAGATTGAAGGCATCGCATTGCGGGGCGTTCGCCTCGTCCAGCATCGCCAGCGCCTTCACATGTGCCTGGGCAAGGTCCACCACATGGATGTAGTCGCGGACGCACGATCCATCGGGCGTGTGGTAGTCGTCGCCATGCACCACGAGCTGGTCGCGCAAGCCTGCGGCGGTCTGCATGACGAAGGGGACCAGGTTGTTCGGCACACCGAGCGGAAGTTCGCCGATATGCGCGCTGGGGTGCGCTCCGATGGGATTGAAGTAGCGTAGCAACGCCGCGCGGAAGGTGGGATCGGCCACGCAGACGTCGCGAAGCAACTGCTCGCACACCACCTTGGTGAAGCCGTACGGCGAGGTCGGGTGATGGTCCGGCGCGTTCTCATCGACGGGTAGCTTTTCCGGCTGGCCGTACACGGTACACGAGCTGGAGAACACCAACTTGCGCACGCCGTGCCGCTCCATCACGGCGAGCAGGGACGTAAGCGAACCGATGTTGTTCGTGTAATACTTCAGCGGCTCGGCCACGCTCTCGCCCACGGCCTTTTCGGCCGCGAAGTGGATCACGCCGTCGATACGACCTTGCGCGAATACGCGCTCCAGAGCGGCCTGGTCGGCACAATCAATGCGATGCAGTTCGGGAGCCCGCCCGAGCAAGGTGGTCAGCCCTTCCACCGCACGCTCCTGCGAGTTCCGCAGGTCGTCCACCAGTATGGGCGTATAACCTGCGGCGGCCAATTCCACTACCGTGTGCGAGCCGATATAGCCGGCACCACCGGTGACGATCACCTTACGCATGCGGCGCAAGATAGAGGCGGTGGCGTCGCCGAAGGACCGGTGTGTCCAGGGCATGAAGGTTCCAACGAACGAACGAGGTGGGCCCAGCAGGATTTGAACCTGCGACCAAGGGATTATGAGTCCCCTGCTCTGACCGCTGAGCTATGGGCCCGGTCGTATCCGCCAAAGCGGAAAGGGCCGCTAAAGTAGACCCGGGATACCTTTGGCCGGATGCCCGCGAATGGGCGGCTGTCGGGCCGCACGCTGCTGTTGATCGGCCTGCTGGCGCTCTTCGCCTCCGTGCGCTGGCGCATAATAGGCCACGACGGCGGGGCTTGGCGCAGCACCATTTACAGCGATGGTGAAGGGTATGCGGCCTATCTCACGTCGCCGCTCCTGCACGGAACCCTCAGCCCACCCGTCGCGCGGCCCGATCATCTGGTGCCTGCTGGCACCGTGCAGGTGATCAAATACCCCGCTGGAACAGCGTTCGTGCAGGCGCCCTTCGTGCTGGTCGCCCATGCGGTGCGTTGGCTCTCGGGCATCCGAGGCGATACGCTCACACCACACCATTCCGTGGCCATCGCCTTGTGCGGCCTGGGCTTCCTCCTGCTCGGATTGGAACGCGTTCGGTGGTTGTTGCACGATCTCGGCGTTGCGGATCGTGCCGTGGCTGTGACATTGGTTCTCCTTCCCTTGGGCACGGGCCTCGGGTACTATGCCCTCATGGCGCCCAGCATGTCGCATGTGTATTCTTTCGCGATGATCGCCGTGCTGCTCGCTGCCGCACGTAAGGCATGGTGTACCGCTGCATCACGTGCGCTCCTGCTTACGAGTTTTGCCTTCGGACTCGTGGTGTTGATCCGCCCCACCAACGCTTTCGCGCTGTTGGCACTGCCCATGGTGACGATGGGACATCCACGAACGCTTCGCGCATGGTTGCTCGCTTCGGATGGACGGGGGCTATCACTTGCTGCTGTGTTGCTCGTGTTGACCCTCTGCATGCAACCGTTGCTGTGGTACTTGCAGTGCGGCAGTTGGTTCGTGCGACCATACCCGGGAGAAGGCTTCAATTGGACACATCCGGAACTGTGCCGCAGCCTCTTTGGCGCGCAGAAGGGCTTGTTCTTCTTCTGGCCGCTTCTGTTGCTCGTGCTACCCGGGCTGATCGCATTGGGCCGGCTGTCGCCGAGGACGGGGGTTTGGGCAGTGGCGTATTTCGCCGTGCTCTGCTACGTGACCAGCTCATGGTGGAACTGGATCTATGGCGATAGCTACGGTCCTCGCCCCTATCTGGACCACCTGGCCGCGTTGGCCGTGCCGATCGCCGCTTTCCTTGGTGGGTTGCGTCCACTGGCTTTGCGCATTGGGCTTGCACTGATCGTCCCTCTGTGTTTGCTGCAATGCTTTCATGCCTGGCAGTACCAGGTGGGCATTCTCCATCCCTTCAACATGGACCGCGAAAAGTGGAGGGCGGTGTTCTTGCGGACAGGCCCACAGTGGCGCCATTCCTTGGGTGGCGACTTCGAGCCGGCACCCTACGCACCGTGCGGGATGGATACGGTGTTCGCGGAGGGGCCTCCGCAAGGCACATCCACGCGTTGGCAGAACAGCGATAGCGTGAACGGATCGTTCCTGGTGGACCGGGTGCATCCCACGGGTCCGGTGTTACGGATCCCGGAAAATGTGCTTCCCGATGGTCGCGCGCTCCTCGTCGAAGCATCGTTACGTCGACGCGACCTTGATCCAGGCGCGAGCCGAGATGCATTGATCGTCTGCACCATGGGAAGTGACGGTGCGGATCGGGTCCGCTATGCCTTCGCAATGAACGACCTTCCCGCTTCGCCGTCATGGCGACTCTGGCGCTACGCCTTCGTTCTGCCAGCCGCACTGCCTGGAGAGCATCTCTCCTTTTCCGTTCAACAGCCAAGTGAAGGCGCCTTCCAGGTCGACGCGCCAACGTTCCGGTTGAGCGCGGTCCGTCCATGTCCCTGACGGTGCCTTCGGATATCTTCGCCCGCCGAAAAAGTCCGCCCGAATGAGCGCGCACCACGCGATCGATACGATCCTTCTCGACCTCGGTGGCGTGCTCATCGACGTCGATTACCATGCGAGCGCACGGGCCTTCCGTGCGTTGGGCTTCGAGGAGTTCGATGCGCTGTACAGCCAGGCGAAGCAGGACCATCTCTTCGACGGCTTCGAGATCGGCGCGTTGAGCCCCGCGCAGTTCCGCGACCGCATCCGGCAACTCTTCCGGCAGGACTTGACGGACCGCGAGATCGATGCGTGCTGGAACGCGATGCTCGGATCAGTGCCGATGGAGCGGATCGATCTGATCGACCGCCTAAAGAAGCGTTACCAGGTATTGCTATTGAGCAATACCAATGCGATCCACGTGTCCGCGTTCACGGAGATGATCCGCAAGGAGAACGGCATCGCGGACTTCAAAGGCCTTTTTCATGGGGCCTACTACAGTTGTGAGATGGGTTTGCGGAAACCGGATGCAGCCGCCTTCCACCATGTGTTGGAACAACATGACGCCGAGGCGGAACGTACGCTCTTCATCGACGACAGCATGCAACACGTGATCGGAGCGCGAGCCGCAGGGTTGCATGCGCAACACCTGGAACTCGCTCATGAGAACGTGCGGGATCTGGTCAAGCGCCTCGGCCTCTTTGCTTGAGGGAAGGTCCTCCGCATCCGCACCTACTACTTTGCATGGCATGTTCCGCCTGGCCACCCCCGCGCGATGGGCCATTGTGCTGGTGATGGTGATCGCCATCGGCGGATCATTGCGCTATCGGTTGCTCGGCGATCACGGGCAGGCCTGGAAGTACGCCATCAACAACGATGGTAAGGGCTACTACGAACATCTGCGTGTCCTCCTGGTTGATGGCGACTTCCGCAGTGAGCACGGCGAGTCATGGATGTTCGCTCCCGCCGGAGATGGCAAGGCGATCAAATTCTTCGTCGGCACGGCACTGATCCAAGCACCTTATGTGCTGGCCGCGCATGCGTATACCTTGTTGTTCTCCAACGGGCCGCAGGATGGCTACTCGCTCCAATACCACCTGGCGATCGTGCTCTCGGCATTGGTCTCGCTGCTCCTCGGTCTGTGGTTCACCCGTGGGCTGTTGCTCGGCATGGGTGTTGGCGAGTTCGCCACGGCCTTCATGTTGGTGGCGATCACGCTGGGCACCGGGCTCCTTGTACAGACCGTGGTCCATCCAGGGATGTCGCACGTACACTCCTTCGCCGCGGTGGCTGGCTTCCTTCTGGCCGCACGCCGCGCCTGGTCGCTCGGTGGTGCGTGGCGTTGGATGCTGGTGGGCGGCCTCTTGGGATTGGTGATCATTTTGCGGCCGGTCGATATGCTCCTGCTCCTGGGACTTCCATTGGCCACCATCGGGATCGCACCGCCCGTTCACAGAACCCGATGGAACGACCTTGCCTGTTTCGCCATCGCGTTCGGCGCGGTGCTCCTTGTGCAGGGCGCTGCGTGGTATGTCCAATGCGGCGAGTGGATCGTCCGGCCATACTCGAACGAGGGCTTCCATTGGGATCGACCTGCGTTCCTGCAACATCTGTTCAGCGCGCGGAACGGACTGCTGTTCTATTGGCCAGTGCTGCTGGTATTGGTCCCGGGACTATGGACCCTCGCCCAGCGAACGCCCTATCGTGCCGCCATCTTCGTGATGTTCCTTGCTCTGTTCGGATACGTCACCAGCGCTTGGTGGAACTGGTCCTACGGCGATTCGTTCGGTCAACGGCCTTATGTGGATATACTGGCGCTTTTCGCCATCCCGATGGCCTTCGCGATCGATCCAAAGCGGGGGCGATGGCAGAGATGGATCGTGTACGCCTGCATACCCTTGATCCTCCTCAACGTCTTCCAGAGCTGGCAGTACGCCACACACGTTCTGGATCCTGCGCGGATGGATCTTTCGAAGTACGCCTACGTGTTCCTGCGCACCGACCCTGCTCGTGGTGCCGCGTTAGGCGGTATCCAGGATCTGCCACCCTACGCTCCTCAAGGCATGTTCCCCGTGCTTGACACGAACGCCACCTGGCAACCGGACAGTTCCGGCACGATGCATTGGATCGTACCTCCAGCGAGAGCGGGTTCCTGGCTCTGGTATGTTGAACTGGACATCACGCGAACGGAGTTCGAGCCCGGCGCGGCGCAGCGGATCGAAGCGCTGTTGGATGGCAGTTCCACGGGATGGCCCGGTGAAGGCGTGCGTTTCAAGGTGGAGCATCTGCCGGTGGAAGGCCTCGGTTCCAAGGGTTGGAAGAACACACTTCGGATCCCACCGCAAACAGCGGGTGATACGATCGCGCTGCACCTCGATGTGCCGAACGGCTGCCGGATGGATGCGGCCTTCCTGCGTGTGATGGCGCCGAACTGAGATCAACTAGGGATCTCTTGGCACAACTCCACCAGCACACCGTTCGCGCTCTTCGGGTGTACAAAACAGACAAGCTTATTGTCGGCCCCATGCTTGGGTTCTTCGTTCAGTAGGGTGAAGCCTTCCGCCTTCAAGCGGGCCATCTCCGCACGGATGTCCGCCACTTCGAACGCGATGTGATGGATGCCTTCGCCCCGTTTCTCGATCGCCTTGGCGATGGGGCCGTCGGGCCGTGTGCTTTCCAGCAGCTCGATCTTATTGGGACCGGCGCGGAAGAAGGAGGTGATCACGCCTTCGCTCTCTACTTGCTCACGTTTGTAGCTCGCGGTGCCCAATAGGCGAGTGTAGATCTCCTCGGCGGCTGCCAGGTCCTTCACGGCGATACCGATATGTTCGATGCGGATCATAAAGCGAAGTAACCGATGCGAGCGCAATACGCTCGGAAAAAGAAGAAGCCCTCCGGGTTGGAGGGCTTCGAAAATGCTGTTTGGTCCGATCAGCGCTTCAAGAAGGTCTCGCCCATCTTGTTGTCGTAGTTCAGGTAGTAGAGGTCCTTCTTCAGGGTGGTGATGTCGATCTTGTTGGCGTAGCCGCGCTTCACGATGTTGCCGTACTGGTCGTAGATCTCATAGAGCGTGTTCGCGCTGAAGAGGATCTCGTCCTTCGGCTTGGGCGGGCTCCAGGTCACCAAGGCCACGGAGGCATCGGTGTACTTCACGGGCTCGCTGTAGCGGGAACGCTTGGTGAGGTCCACCTGTTTCACGCGGAAGGTGTTCTCGCCACTGTGCGGCGTCACCTTGAACTCATAGCCGTGCTCGCCGGGGGTGCCCACACCCATCACCTCGCCCACCTTCACCCACTTGTTCCAGCGCTTCTGCTCCACGAAGTAGGGTAGCTCGCCGGTCTCGTTGGTACTGGTCCATTTGTAGGTGCCTTCCGGGCTGATCGACTGGGCCACGATATCGAAGGTGCTTTTCGGCTTCAGCACCTCGGGGTTCAGGATCAAGGGGGTACAGCCGTCCTTGTGCTTCACCTTCACTACGATGGCCTCGCCGAGCTTCAGGCCGTAGTTGCCCAGGTCGATCTCGAACGCGCTGGAATTGATCTCGTCGGTGGCGATCTGGTCGTTCACCGTCACCTCGAACACACAGAAGCCCACCCCCGCTTCGGAGAAGGGGTTCTGCACGAAAAGGTTCTTGCCCTGGTAGCGGCCTTCCAGCACGATCACACCCGCCATCGAGGGCAGGCTGACCAGGGCGGCCAGGAGGAGGGGAGCGATGCGCATGTCCGGAACGGTCTGAAAAGTGGACAATGATACAAGATCGGGAAGGCTTTTCCGAGCCGTTCCGGGCCGTGTCTACGGCAGTGGGGGGCGCAAGTTGCGCGGCGCTAGTGTTCGTGGAACTTCATCACCCCCGCCCGCACCGGCAGGTCCAGGTGGTTCTCCTGCGGTGGGATGGGGCAGGAATAGCGGTGGTTGTAGGCGCAATAGGGGTTGTAGGCCCGGTTGAAGTCCAGGACGACCGTTGGTCCAAGTGGGCCGGTAAGGTCCAGGTACCGGCCGCCGCCGTAAGTCTCGGTCCCGTTGGTGAGGTCGGTAAAGGGTACGAAGAGGTAGTGTTCATACCCAGGCTTGGTCAGCAGGTCCAGGTTCTGGTAGGCATGGAGCGTCCGCTTCCTACCCGCTAGGGTGAAATGGAGCCTGCCCATGTCCTGATACATAGGCAGGCGGTCCGTGGAAGTGCGCATGCCGAAAGTGCGTCCCTTGGCAGAGGGCTTGAAGCGGGCGGTGACCACGAAAGCGGGATCCGGCGCAAAGCGGGCCAGATGCTCAAAGATGGCCCGGTCCTCTGCCAGCAGAGGCGAATGGGCACTGTCCTCGAACTCGGCCTCCATGCGGGACCAATAGGCCGCGAGACTATCCGGCCAAGCGGCATCGGGCTGTGCCCGTCCCGCGAAAGGGACCACAAGGCACCAAGCCAGCAGCCCAGTGCGCATGGTCAAACAGGCTGTTTCGGCGCCACCGATCCCAGCATACGGCGCACGTCCTCTTCGGTGAAGCGGCCCTCATCGTGATCGGTCACTTCAAACGTCCTTCCAGCGATCTGTACAACACGAAGAAAGTGGACGAAAACGCCTGCATCATCCGGGAATTGGGAGCGGTACACCAGACGGTCCGGGGTCTCTTCGATCATGGTGTGCTTCCGCAGCATGTCGCGCTCCAGATCGGCCTTCAAGCGGGCGAGGTCGCCCGGTCCTTCGGCGATGTTCAAGGCGAAATGCTCTCCGGCCCGGACCTCGACGCGGCCGAACTCTTCGTTCCAGGCCGCCGTGGCCTGGGCGCCCCCGAGGAATTGCGCGTCCGGCGGGGTGATGAGCAAGGGCGTGTCGTAGGTGCTCAGATCCAGAACAGCGGCGGTGGTGCTGTCGGCAGCGGCCTCTTCGGCCATCTTATCCGCGGCATCCTGTTTCCCATCACCACAGCCGGCGATAAGCGCGATCGAGAGAAGTAAGGCGTAGCGTTCCATGGCGCCAAGCTATCCCGAGCCAGGACCGGTAGGACACGACCCAACAGCGGACTTCCACCGATCGGCTGTGCATGACGGGTGTAACGAATCCAACAAAAGGGTGCGCAGCCTTCCTGTCCGGTCTGCTCGGCCACCTCACGCCGGCAGGGGCTGATACTTCAGTTCTCGTCTTGGATGAACTTGAACACCTGCGGCGAAGCATCCATCCACACCTTGCAGAAGTAGATCCCTGTACTCAGGCCATCCAGTTCCAAGGAAAGGTCGTGAGAACCGACAGGTAACGGAGCGACGGGCCGTTGCATCACGGGTTTGCCCAGGGCGTCGCTCAACTCCACACGCACGGAACGGCCCTGCACAAGTGTGAGGCGGACCGTTGCCACATGTGCTACTTGGTCATACAAGAAGTGCACATCATCCTTGTGCGTGCCGATCTCTTCGCTCAGATCCACCGCAGTGGTGTCCACCACGGGTGCTTCGCGTGGCTCCTGCACATTCGCGTAAGTGGGGCCCGTGAGCACCATGGCTGGCGCGCGATAGGTCAGGTCGCAACCCAGGGGATCGATCACCGCAGTGACCGTGCTCCCTGGGATCGTTTCGAAGCCGGGCTCGAACACCACAGCAGCACCCGCCCGGAATTCGGCTGTGATACCCTCGTTCACGGTGAAACGTGGTTCATTGATCACCGGTTCGGCGAACGAGGCACCCGCCTCACCGTCAGGATCCACCGTGAGCACATCCTTGGCGGCGAAATCCTGGTCGTACACCAATTCACGGTTGAAGAGGGTGAGGTCGAAGCACTCGTTCTCCCATTGGGCCGAGACGACCTCGGCCACACCGTAGTGGGTCTGACCGCCGAAATCATTGGCAGGCTGGGGATACATGTCGCTCTCATAGAAGTCCATGATGATGTCGTAGACATTTGGAGAGCTGCCCGCCTGTGCATCGAACTTCCAAAGGGGCATCCAAGCAAGCGACTTGTATTTGTGCCACCCTATGGCTTGGTTAGGACCATTGTTATCCGAAAATGGTCCTAAGGTGCCGGCGGTGGTGTTATAGAAATCCTCATCCGCGGCAGACCATAGGTTCTTGGTGAACGTGTTCCGAAATCGCACCATTTCTACGTCGGTGAAGGGGTAGTTGCCACCCGTGTAGAGTTCGATCTGATGCGCCAAGCGCGGAAGGATGAGCGTGGTAACCGCGTGACTAAGATCTTCTATGAATTCAGTGTAGAGCTCCACATCTGGCGTTGACGAAAAATAATAGGGCGAAACACAACCCACAACACAATTGTCGGTTGGTAAGGACCATCCGGAGTGATACCATGTATACGAGCCGTTAGGAAGAACCTGGAGCACACCTTGGGGAAAATCGTCACAAGTGCATTTGTCCTCCTCCGGCAGCAGACCCTTGAACAAAGTGGCCTGTAGCGCCCCTTTGTCCAAAAAATGTCCGCACGCGGCATACTCCGAATTGACAGTTGAAAGGTGACCTAGATACAGCAGCGGTCCCGAAAAGCTCGCATTCTCATTGACCGACCGATCAAGCGCTAGATCCGGGTCCCATTCCAGCACCAACTCAGTAGTCAGCGTTTCGTAGCAGCGGTTGTACAGCCAAGCGGCTACGGTTCCATAGGTGTGGGATGCAGAGGGGAATTCATTGATGGGCACTGTTGACGCTTGGTAGGCGATCAAGCCGGATGGAATGGCTAGGCTGTTCAGTTCAGGTTCATCGTATTCCACGAGATGGATGTAGTGCGCCATCGGCCATAAGAGCAGGCCGTTCTGATAGTGGCTGTCGCAGAAAAGGTAGCTGGAGTACCGCCACGCGATAGCTTTCAAGGACAGGTTGATGAACTTGATCAAGTACGCCTTGTCATGTGTGGTCTCGTACATCCTCAAATAGCCTTCAAGAAAGTAGCCCACCTGCTCGCCATAACTCGCGCCGGACCATGGGTTGTTCCCTGAGTTCTCGGTGATGTAGTCGATCACCCCAGCGTACGTGCCGTTATAGATCAACTTCTGATCTATGTAGTCGAATTGCTCCTTAATGGCAAGAGGCTGTGCGCGGCACCAAATGGATGCGAGCGCGGTGAACAACAAGCTAAGCGACCTCATTTCGGCTTGTGCTGTTTAGTTCTAAAGGTGTACCCCAGGTCGATGCCAAGGAACGGGCTGATCGTGATGTGCGGCTCACCATACACTGCGGTGTACTGGCGCCACTCTACATTGAATTCAGCGATTTTGGCGATCAGGTAAACCTTCGCCCTGAAGAAGAAACCGCCCTTAGGCCTCTGGATGCGATATGCTATCGGCTTGATGCAGGCCCAGAGTGCATCCGAATGGATGTCGTATGTACCACCCAGTGCATCCAGCCCGCTCGCATATGTTACACCAAGCCCGTGTTCCCAGTGCCGGCGCTTTCCGTGGAACCAGTTCCACTGAACGGGCAGCGTGAATTCTGAAGACGATGGTGAACCCTCTTGAAGGGGATCTAGATCAGGTAAATAACTCGCCCCAGCACCGGCGGACATCCAGCTGCTCCCTACGCGCCAACTGAGGTCGTATGCTAACCCGTATTGTAGGCTGTTGCCGAGCAACTCCAAGTACATCGTATGCTGTATGCGGTGCACGGTGTCGTTCTGTGCGGCCATCGCAAAAGGCAATGCGGATACTAGCGTGACGAGTACTCCCGACTGGATGCACCGCCAGTAACTGGCCATGGGTAGCAGCATGGCACTAAGGCTTTGAGCCTTTGGTCGCGGCACGCTCCATTCCTTCACCCGCTCTTCCAGCCGGATGGCGTGCAAGGTCAACTCTTCGATCTTCTTGAGGAGCATTGCGTCCGTCTGTAGCACATCGAGCCCTTGGTCCACCATTTCGCAGGCGGAGGGTACGCCGGGCAAATGGCCGTACTCCGCGATGAAGGTCTTCACTTCGGGCAGGGACTTGAGCTCATAACCAGGTTTGAAGACGCGATCCTCCCATTGGTCCTCATTCAACACCGCTACCTTGACTTTGTCGGTGAGGATCCCCTTCCAAACGTAGAGGGCGTATTCATAGTCCGTAGCGATATCCACGTCGTTGCCAATGCTCACCTTGCCGTTATTCCAGAAAGTAAGGCCGGAATATGCACTGCCGCCGGTCGGAACATATTCCAGCTTCAGCCGGTCGCCGTTGACATTGCTGAAATGCCAAGCCCCGATCACCGAGCCGTATTGCTCATTCTGTAAAGCCAGCCAATTCGTGGCGTCGCCGCGTAATGTGCGCAAGCCAGGTAAGGTGCCCTCACGCTGGCGCAAGTCTTCCGCGCGCGGTGGCATTTGCGCGGCGGGCGGGCGACTTGTGCCTATACCATGGATCATCGCCATAGCTCAAAGCTCGTGGAAGTCTCCGGACTTCCGAAATAGCCTTACAGTGGATCGCTTCGCCGAAGACGTCTCGCGATGACGCCCTCAGAAAAGGTGATCGCGCGCTACGGCAACTGCTCGCTCCGCGTGGCCGTGGGCACCGTTCCCCCAATGTTCACCAGGATCGGGTCCCGGTCGTTGGAACTACCGGCGTACTTCACCTGGCCGGTCATGTTCACATCCTCGCTGAAGTAGCCGTTCACTGTCGCCGTGGGCACCGTGCCACCGATGCGCACGAGGATGGGATCGCGGTCGTTCGAGCCCCCGGCGTACTTGATCTGCTTGTTGAAGGTGACATCGCCCGCCCAAAGCGCCTGGATGGTGCCGACCGTTTTCCGCGCGTTGGTGCCGTACGTGCCCGTGCCTGCGAGGGTCAGGTCCACCGTGAGCGGGGCCGCGCTGAGGGTAACGGCGGGGGTGGCCATCGCACCCAAGTGATTGCGATGCCGGACAGCCACGAAGTAGCTGCCTCCGGCCACTTCGAAGGAGACCGGGGAGGTGCCGTCCACGCCGACCACATCGCCGTCGCGCTGTAGCAAAGCCGCTTTGCTGGCCAGGATCGTGGTGTTGGAAATGGAACTGCGCAGCTCCACGACCACCCAATCCACGATGGCATTATTGCCGGTAACCGCCAGCACCGGTGCCGTGGTGGGTCCGCTCGCCGAGCCCACGAATGTGTAACCGAGGGCGGAGTAGGGCTCGTTCAGGGGGATCAGGCCCGCGCTGCGCAGGTTGTCGTTCATCGACGCGGTGCCGGTGTTGTAGGGGCCTTCCAGGAAGACTTTCGGAGCGACTTGCACATTGGGCTGCGTAAGCGTGGGGATCAAGCACCAGCTGTTCAAAGTGCCCACATCGTCGGTCGCCACATCCTGCACGCGAAGGATCCAGGAACCCTGGAAAACCTGTCCATTGAACCCGGCGAGCGAGACATCGGGGATCACGAAGAGGTTGCTCATCGGGCAGGTAACGCCCACCGCGCCGTTCGCGCCGGTCTGGTCGAACTCCACGATGATGTTGTCGCTGTTGGTACACTTCGCGGCATTGATCAAGTTGATCACCGTGCCGGTGGGGCTCTCCAACGACACGCGCAGATCGGCCGTGTAGGTGTGGGTGATGTTCACGTAGACATTGAGGTCGGTGAGCGTAGCACCGCCTTGGGAAGGCACCACGATGGTATTGCTCGCCGTGGTGTTGTCCAGGATATTGGAAGTGGCCGTGCTATTGAAGCTCGTACAACCAACACCGGGCACATTGCAGTTGGCCACGATGCCGGTGAAGTTCACATCGCAGGAAGAGAACAGGTTGTGCAACAAGGACACGGTCACGGCCGTCCCGCTCGGGTAGGGACCATACGGACCATAGGTTCCGGTCGCATTGGCGGTTCCCACAGTAACAGGTGGGTTGGCACCAGCGCCGTCCGGATCGATCTGGATGGTGAGGCTTGTGGCACTTCCCATGGACGTTACATCCACGTTCACGTTGAACTGGGTCGCGTTCGCGCAGGTGGCGCTCACCTGGGCCGAAGGCTGAGTACATAGCGGCGGAGTGAAGGAGAATTCATAGATCCGCGTGGCCCAGCTGGTCGCGGGGTTGTATTGCGCCGTGCCCCAGAAGCTACCAGTGGAAGGATCCACATCCAGCGAGTTGTAATCGCCGTAGCGATTGCTGCTGTTGGGGTTGGTGCCCGCCACGATGGTGGTCTCCGCAAAGGTCATTTGACCCAATGGATCGCTGGCGCTGCGGCCGGTATACCGGATGCCAGGGAACACGCTACTGCTGCTCACGTTGTAGGCCAGTCCGATATCTCCGTTGGCATTGATGGCGATATGGCCCATCCATCGGCTGGTGGCATCGGGCGCGTACGTGCCCTCTTGATGGATGGCCCATGGGTTGGCGATGCCGATGCGGCGCAATTCGTACCAACGTATGGCGCCCTGGTTGCCTCCCACATCGGTGACATGGTTGCACACGATGGCCTCGTGCGTGCCGAAATTGCGGTACTGCGCCCGGTTCATGATCACTTCGCGCAGCGGATCCAGATTGGTGGTGCTGCCAGGTTGGTCGATGCAGGAGAACGACGTGTAGCCGCACAGGTCCGTATCGAAGTCGGAAGTGGCCATGAAGCTGGGGCCTGCCAGCACACTGTTCGCCGGGGTGGTGAAATCAAGGGTGAGGGTCCAGATCTCCAGGCGATCGTTCGGGATCGCGGCGGTCCAACCGTCATCGGCCATGCGCATCACCATGGCGGGCGCACCGGCGGGCGGCGGGGTGCCACCGCTGAAATTCATCGGGGTGGTGGCCTGGAAGCCGATACTGGGATAATCCGGCGTGGTGAAGCGCTGCGAGGTGGCGCTCAAGCCAGCCAACATCCGGGTACGGTCCAGCGCATAGATCGGGCAACCGGTGCCTTCATTGCTGGTGATGAGATAGGCCGTGCTCCACACGGCGTACTTCGGATAATCGGGGAAGCTGGGGGCGGTGAAACTGTACGCGTACCAGGTGCCCAGGGGATCGGCCGTGGTGCTCACGCACATCACCAAGCGGTTGCCGCTGGCGCTGAACTCGCTCATCAACCAGCGGTCTGCGAGCGCATCGTAAAGCACGATCGGGTCACCGGCTCCACTGTACGAGGTGATGCCGCCGATCGCGTTGATGAAGTTGTCCAAGTAAGTCTGCGCACCCAGAGCCGCACCGTTCTTGTCGAAGATCCTGAAGTAGGAACCCGAGCTCCCGTTGATCATCTGTATCACATGGTTCGGCCCTACGGAAAGACAGGGATCGGAGGGATTCACGTCGGTGTTGGGAATGCCGTTGGTGGTAAGGTCCAGCGCGCGGCCCGTGCTCCGCGTGCCAGGGGTCCTCTGCCAGACGGGATCGTCCCCGAGCGGTAGCGCCTTGGGGTTCACCTGCGGGTGCATGCGGCTCTCCTTGGTACCCGGTGGCTCTGGTTTCACCAGCCAGCCGTGCTCGTCGCGCACCACTTCGTCGGCGAACACCCGGGTGCTGTCCCAATCGCGGTAGGCCGGGGTTTCGCCGAGGAGCTCGAGCGGAAGCACTTCGGCATTGTGGAGTTGGACGTACTCCTGAGCATTGGTGAGGCCTGTGATCAACAGGAGCGAAAGAAGAGCAAAGCGCGCACGGAACATGGACGGGACTTTTCTGGTTGAAGGCGGCAAAGGTGCAGAGGTTCGGGGGCGGCGCGCAAGGACATTTGTCACGTTGGGGCCAGGTCCGGCGATGTTCTCGTTTGCGAACGACCAAGCCCAAGTCCACAAGGACGAGGGTCCGTATCCGGGCGACGGATCGCTGACCAGAAATAACCCATGGCTTGGAACCATACGGCTTAGGGTCGAAGGATCTACTCCCCCACCACGATCCGCACACCCTCGCTATGCGATGAGAACTCCGGCGCGTACATGCACATCGCGGTGGTGATCCCATTGCTGAAGTCGCCCGCATGGGTGACGCGCAGCGTGTACTCGAACACATGCGTGCCGGCCGGGATGCGGTCGAAGAAGAAGTTCATGCTCGCATCGCGGATGCTTTGGTAGTACCCGAGCCCACCCTTCCACTGGTAGCCGCTCAAGGCCTCGGTGGGTTCCAGGCCGGCGGCACGCAGGTCCTTCAGATGCACATAGTCCACCGGTCGATCGGTGCGTAGCTCGATGCGGATGGTGAGCTTGTCCCCAGCTTTCAGTTTCCGCGTGCCGCCCAATTCCACGAGTTGCGGACCCGCGTCGGTCTGCTCCGTGAGCATCACCTGCTTCTTGATGCTGAACGGGCTCTCATGCGGTGTGATCTTGTCCATGCGTTCGAAGTACTGCCAGTGCAGCGCCCCCCAGCTGGGTTTGTTCGCGGTGCTTGTGATGGTGACTTCCGCTAGCGCGGGCTTGATCTCGTCCGCCGTCCAACTCTTTTCGAAGACACCTGTTCCTGCTTCCGCGTTCGCGGCCGGGATGGCCGTGCCGCCCACCTTGATCACCGGCGCTTGATCCTCGGTGAGCCATTCGCTTCCGGTGAGCAGCAGTGCGTAGCAAGCTTCGGCCGTCGCCTTGGTGGTCCTCCAATCGGTGGTCTGCTTCAGTTTGAGCAAATGCGTGCGCAAGGCGTTCACACTGGCCTCGTCCTTCGCCACTTCGTGGAAGGCCTCGATCATCAACGCGTGCGTTTCTGTCGGGTAGCTCCACCAGTCCATGCCGCCGCGGAAGTCCTTCCAGTACATGCCGAGTTCTTCGCTCTGCACGGCACGCTGGCGCACACTTTCGAGGATCAGCGTCGCCGTGGTGCGATCGTCCATACGATGCAATGTGAGCGCGATCATCGCCTGCTCCTGCAAGCCGTACTTCAGCCATTCCTTCGCGAGACGCTGCTTGTAGAACTCCACCGCCGTGTTCGTGCCACCGGTGATCGGCCAGCGGCGGAAGAAAGTGCGTGCATAGAGATATTGGATCTCGCCGTAGCCCGGCATGTACTTGTCCAGGTCATCCTTTTTCAAGTCGCGTTGCAGGCGCTTGTATTCGCGGTCCACGTCCGCATCCAACCATTGCACAGCGCTGCGCAACATGCGTTGGGTTTCCCCATCCTCGCGAAGGTCCGCCGCTTTCAATTGCTCCAGGTGACCGAGCCCCGCCACGATGTGCTGCGTGATCCAACGGCTCTCCTGCATGCCGGTCCACCAGGGCCATGCGCCGCTCGGTGACTGCATGTCGCGCAACTTCTTCAACGCGGTCGCTTCTTCAGCGGCCATGCGCTTCAGGTCGAAGAGCAGGGCGATGCGTTCCTTTCGTTCGCGATCGTTGCGTGCGTTCACCACCCACGGTGTTTCGGCAAGGAGTATGTTCTTCAGGTCCTGGTTCTTCTCCAAGGCGCTGGCAAAGGCTTCCGGTCCGGCGGCTTTCCACTTCGCGAAAACCTTCTTGATCGCGGGGCGCTCCTCGACGATATGCGTGGCCAGGCGGTTCGCATAGTAACGGCTGAAGAGCTGTTCCGCACACTCGTGCGGGAACTCCATCAAGTAGGGTAACGCTTGCACGGCGTACCATGCGGGGTTAGGCGTGTACTCGAGCTTCAGGCTTTGGCTGCGCAATGTGGTGCTCGTGTTCGCTTTCAACTTCTCCAGCGTGAAGGTCTTCGTGCCCGCTTTGCTGATCCACAGCGGCAGGCTCTCGGTAACGAGCAGCTTGTCCGTCAAGATCGGCAGTACACGCTCCTCGCCATCAGCGGCGACGATGGTGCTCATGGGTCCCGCCTTGCTGCGCGCCGTGATGCGCACACCCACGGCATCCACATCTTCCGGAACAGTGACAGACCATTGCACCACAGCGCTTTCGCCCTGCGACGCGATGAAGACTTGATCGCCGACCTGCACGCCGAACGACTTGTTGAGCGATGCGTTGGTGAAGGGATCGAAAAGCTCCAGGGTCGCGGTGCCCTCCGCTCTTCCCGCTTCCACCAAATTGATCTTCGCGGTGAGCGCGATGCGATCCCCGGCACGCAGGAAGCGCGGCAGGTTCGGCACCACCATCAGCGGTTTCTGGGTGATGGTCTCTTTGCCGAACTGCGCCAGCATCAGGTCCTTGGTGTGCCCCACGCCGAACACGCGCCAACGCGTGAGCGCATCGGGCGTGGTGAAGCGCAGCACGAAGCTGCCGTCGCGCTCGGTGAGCAGGTCGGGGAAGAAGAAGGCGGTTTCGCGGAAGTCGGAGCGGATGGTTGTTGGTTGTGGGTTGTCAGTTGCCGGAGGTGGGGCGGGATCTTCGGGTTTGGCTTCGCCTTTCTTGCTCGGCTCTTCTTCGCCCGCTTTGTCACCATCGGTGGGGGGTACCATGGCTGGTGCAGACTGTGCCGCATTCCCTTCGCGTGTTCGCGTTCCTACGCCGTCCGCCTCCATCAACATCATGGACTCCGCTCGCCCACCACGGTACATCCAGCCGTAAGGCTCCGCGAAGCCGTACGTATCCAAAGAAGGATAACTGCGTGAAGCGCCGGGCGGCCCCACCACCTCACGGTAGAGCATCTGTCCATATGCCGCACCGAAGGGCTCCGCGCGCGACCAGCCGTATCGCGCATCGTTGCGGCCCCAGAGGCTCATGCTCCAGTCGTGCGGCACGAAGTGATCGAGCGAGGCATCGTACATACCCGCGAGCAATTGCGCGGTGACCTGTTCGCCTTTCGGCCCTTTCAACTTCAGGCGCCATTCCTCCTTATCGCCCGGCTGCAGCTTGTCGCGGAAGCTCATCCACTCCACTTGCAGTTGCTTGTTCGTCCACGGCACATCGATCCAGATCGTCTCGCGATGCACTTGGCCACGCTCCACACAAAGCAGATGCACGGCGAAACCACCCCGATCGCTCTCCAACACAGGTAGTTCGACGCGCTGTTGGCCCTTGTTCAGAATGAAACGGCGACTGACCGCGATCATGCCATCGCGTTCCACTTCCATCAACACGCGCGCGTCAGGTAGTGCGGAGCTAAGCAAGAGCACGGCTTTCTCACCAGGCTCGCAAGTAGTGATCACCGGCTCCGCATGGAAGGCAGAGACGAAGCCCGTGTTCTGGATCGCGGTATCGTACACGCTGATCACTTTCCGTGCCTTCACTTCGCGGCCATCGGCGTCCTTCACGGTCACTTCGATCGCATAGCTGCCCACCGGCCACGCGTCCACGCCTGCGAGCGAAAGCGGCTTGCCGTTCGCGCGGTACTGCGCGCGCTGGAACACGGTGTTCGCTAGAGGCCAGGAAAGCGGATCATCCTCGTTGGCATAGACATCCTGCGGGAAACGTTGGGCATGTTCCTCTTGCGTGAGGACGAAACGATCGGGGCGGTCCCACAGGCGATCGCGCAATGGAAGCGGCGGTGCCTGAAGCTGTGCGATGGTGATGTCCATCGGCACATCCACCTCTTCGCCGTTCAAGTTGCGGACGCGCACATCGAGGCTGTCGGCGCGTTCGCGATCGATCGCTTCGCCCACGTTCAGCGCGATATCGATGCTGCGGTAGGCGAGGTTGAGGCTCGTGGTGCCCCGCTGCGTTTCACCGGTGATGTCGGTGGCGTTGGCTTCCACCGTGTAGTAGAAGGTGGGATCCGCATCGCGCGGGAAAGCGACGTCCGCCAATGCGGTGAACGTGATCGAGAACTTCCCTTGCGCATCGCACGCGCTCGTGCCGCTGGCGATCTCCGTTTCCTGTCCCCACGGCAGTCCGCGCCATCCGAAACCGCACCACCACGGCATGCGTGCGCCGCGCTTCACCGTCCACTGCACTTGGGCACCATCGAGCGGAACGCCGGCATAGCTCTTCGCCACACCGCTCACCAGCACCGGTTGCTCCAACTTCGGTTGTCCCGCGATGGGATCGAAGACCACTTCGAAAGTGGGCCGCTTGTACTCTTCCACTTGCACGGTGCGACTGCCATGCTGCTCTTCGATCCGCATGGATCCGGTGAGCGCACCCACCGGCGCTTTGAACGAACCTTTGAACGAACCGAAGGCATCGGTCTTCACCTTCGCTGAATCGATCAGTTCGCCGTTGACATCGTAGAAGTTGACGCGCGTCGCATAGCCAGCTTTCACTTCCGTGGTCTTGCCGCGCTTCACCGAAACGATGCCCTTGAAAAAGACCTCCTGACCGGGCCGGTAGATCGCGCGATCGGTGAAGAGGAAGGTGCGCAGCGAGTCGGTGATGCCTTGTTCACCGCCCCACCATGCATAGCCGTAGCTCGTGGACCATTGATCCTCCCCTTGCTCCAAGCGGATCGAGTAGCGGCCGTTCGCACCAAGCAGTTTCGGCGAAGGCCGTCCCTCCACATCGGTGATCGCCTCGCCCATGCGCACCAGTTCCTGCGCACGCTGGTTGTCCGCGAAGAGGATCACTTTCACGCCGGGTTGCGGCACACCGGTCCAGCGGTCCAGGATCACCAGATCCAAATCGTTGCGCGCGCGACGTTCCACCAAGCTGAGGCGCGTGACCTGCACGGGTGCATGGGCGATCACATCGCGCTTCGCGGTGAATTCCGCGGCATTGCTGATCAGGATGGAATAGCGGCCCAGGGGCAACGCATCAATGGGAAGTTCCGCGAGGTGTTCGTTCAGATCACCGTCATCAGGAAGGTCGACGCTCCATTCGCGAACCGGTTTCTGCTGCGTGAGCCAGAGGCCATGATCGTGGTCCCAGCGGCGTTCGCGTCCCAGCTCTTCGGGGTCCTTCACTATGCGCAACCATACGCGCGAGGTATTCGTGTAGCGCACGGCGACCTTGAAGGCCTGGTCCGGCGGGGTGGCGGTCTCGCATTGCACGTTCACCGCAGGCTGCTCCAGGGCGAACTTCAGCGCAGCGGCCTGTTGCGCACCGAACGAGCCGGGGAACTTTGCGATCGCCTCATTGCAGAGATCGCGCGCGGTCCGTTTCTCGTTCTTCCAGGCATTCCCCGCCAGGCGGTCGTACTTCACACTTTGTTCGTGGTGCCATTGCGCGATCACCGTGGTCACCTCGCTCCAGCAGCTGTCCTGCGGCACGCGGGTGCGCAACTTCTCCAAGGCCGCGAGGTAGAGCGAGTCCTTTTCCGGGAGCACACTGTGGGCGTGTACATGGGCGAGGCGCGATAGGATGGCATCCACCAACGCATCGGGGCGATCGTCGCTCATGTGCGCCAACTCCAATTGCTGTTGCAGGCGCAAGGCCTGGAACTCCCAGGCGGTGCTATCGCGATGCCGCAGCGGCTTGTACACGAACTCCTCGAAGAGTGCGAAGTGCCGCGGATCGTCCAGCCGGAAACGCCAGGCGGGTTCGGCGAGGCGGGTCTCGGAATTGGCGAAGAGCGCTACCGCGCGATGGCCCACCACGTCGAACACCGTGGGCCGAAGGGCCACGCCCGTGCGTTGCTGCGTGGAGGGCAGGTTCGGATCGAAGCGCAGCAATTCGCCCAGATCACCGGTGGGGATGCGCAGCAAACTGTCGCGCGGTTGCAACGAGGCCTGCGCGTGCAACAGCACCCGCGCCATGAAGGCGCGTTGCGACCAGGTCGCCGGGTCGGCGGCATTGTCCTCCAAATTGGTGCGCTCCAGGATCCGCCAGCGGTCTTGCTGGTAGGTGTTCCACCAACCCTCCGCCAGCACGCTGTGCAGCAAGGGCACCAGCGGCACTTCGTTCCCCGCGGCTTGCAAACTGTCCGTGGTGCGCTCCAGTTCCGCGAGCACCGCATAGGCATCGGTGCCGGTCATTTGCTTCAACTGCCCGCGCAGCAGGTAGGCCTTGAAGCGCGCGCGCCAGTCCTCGGGGGTGGTCGCCTCTTGCAGAATACGCTCCGTGCCTTCCAGCGCAGTGGCGTACTGGCCGATGCTCATCAAGCTGTCCACGCCGGCCCAGCGCGGATCCGCGCTGCGCAGCGGGGCATCCACCACTTGCTTGTTCGTACCGCAACCGGGCAACAAGGCGATCACCAGCATCGCCCAAATCATCGTTCTCACAAAGCGCATCCGTTCATGGCGTTTGGAAATGGAACGCCGAGGGGTAAAGGTCGGGTGTGCGGAAGCACACTTGCGCCTTTCCCGAACCGGATCCAGAGCCACAGGAGCCTATCTTTGGCCTAAGCATACAATACAATGGACACGGTTCACCTTCCGCTGATGATCGAGACCGATGAGGATGGGGTCTTCATCGTAAGCTGCCCAGCCTTCAAGGGGTGCCACAGCTATGGCAAGACGGTGGACGAGGCGATCGCCAACGTGCGCGAAGTGATCGCGATGTGCATGGAGGAAGAGCAGCCGGAACAACTGAACCGGTTCGTCGGCTTCCGCGAGATAGAAGTGCCATCGGGACGGAGGGCTTCTTGATGGACAAGTTGCCGGTACTCAGCGGCAAGGACCTCCTTCGGCTCCTTCAGAAGATGGGCTTTGTCGTGGTGCGCATCAACGGATCGCATCACCGCTTGCGCCATGCGGACGGCCGTGTGACCACCGTACCGGTCCATGGCAACGCCGATCTACCGAAAGGTTTGTTGCGCAAGATCATCCGCGAAGACCTGAAACTGACCGTGGAGGTGTTCACCCAAGAGCTTGAACGGCTCTGAACGCACTGGGTCGGGTATTATCGCGCCACGACCAAACGTCGCGCGCTGCGCACGCTGCCTTCCTCCAACAGTGTCACCACATAGGTTCCGGCGGGTAGGGTGCTGGTATCCCATAGCCACTTGCCCGTGGCTCCGGCCATCTTGCGGAACACCTCACGGCCGGTGATATCCCGCACTGCGATCACGGTGCGCGATGTTCCGTTCTCATAACCGATGGTCACTTCTCTGTCCGCCGGGTTGGGCTGTAGTGTGAGTGAAGGGCTTTGCCACGAAGGCGATACTCCGATGCCCACGTCCAAGCCATACAAACGGCTCACCATGCGCTGCGTGGTGTCGTTCACCGAGCCATCATCATACCCACGATAGGCTCCGCAGATGTAGTAGCCTCCGCTGACCGGGTCCGGCACGAAACGGCTGATCGAACCATACGTGGTGCCATTGTATAGAAAAGTGTCACACCCCATACCCTCGAAAGGACTACTCAAGAGTTGCCCGGCCGTGTCGATAGCAGCGATGCCAACCCGCACTTGCTCATCCACCGAAGAAAAACCGCCGTACACCACGTAGCTGCTGTCCGAAATGGGAAAGAGGCCGGACCAGGGTATCAAACCCCCTGCGGAATAGTACACTGATCGTAAGTTGTTGTTGAAGGTGGGGTCTAAGGTGCCATCGGGCAGCAACCGGATCAAATGAAGCGTATCGGGATCACCGGTCAATTGGAAGCGGCCAGCGGCCAGAACCCGACCGTCGGCTAGTACGTGGCAACCAACGGCCTGCCCCCAATAAATGCTGGTGTTGAACGTGGTATCCAAGGCCCCGTCCGGGTGCACACGTAGGATCCGCCCGGCAGGTTGTCCCTCGTAGGTTGTGTACACCCCGCTGAGCAGGAACTTGCCATCGGGCAGTTCATGGATGAAGTCGATGCTGCCATTGCACTGGCGGTGGGTGGCGGTAGTATCCAAGTAACCTTGATTGCTGAACCAGATCACGTTGTAGGTGCCCTCGAAGCCGCGCACTGTATCGCTCAAGGTGTGGAAACCAGTGAGGATGATGCCCCCATCGGGGTATACATGGTAGTCGCCGCCTTGGGCAGGTGAGAAATAGGGTACGGTGCCAGCGCTGATCCCAAAGCTCAGGTCGTTCGAACCATCGAGTTCTACACGTCGCACGGAATTACCCCCGCGTACATAGTATTTGTTGTTCCAAGCGACCAGTTTACCCCCCCCCAATCCTGAAACTTCGAAGTCGGGATCCAAAGAACCATTCGCGAGCAATCCGGCCAGCAATATCTCATCAAAGGGATATTCGGGGAAGACCATCCTACCCGAGATCACCGCTTTGCCATCTGGCAATGGCACAACACTGTTCACGTAGATCCTCTCTATCTGGGTACGATAGGTAGTGTCGAGATCAAAAGGCTGTTGCGCCTGTACTATGCCAATGGCCGTTGCTACCATTGCCATGAAGTACAGCCGCCCTTGGCGGCTGTACTTCATGGCTGAATGATCAATTTTTGAGTTAACGGACCTTGTAAGGCACCCTGAAGCACCACCGAATAGCTACCAGCGGGTACTTGGCGGGTATCCCAGAGCATTTGACCCATTGCTCCTTTCAGTGTTGCGCGATGTACCTCCCTGCCCATCAGATCGCGGATCACGAGCGGCCCGCCCATCGCGTTCTCGTCCAGATCATACGCTAACACTACCCAACTGCTGGCGGGGTTGGGATAAAGCCGTAACCCGGATCCCGTCTCGGCGGCCGGTTCTTTCACGCCCACATCCAAACCGTACAAGCGGCTCACGAATCGCTGCAACGTATCGTTCTTAGTTCCGTCGTCATATCCATGGTACCCACCATGGATATACCAATCACCTTCCGGGCCCTGAGCCATTCCCCAGGTAGAATGTACGTTGATGCTGTTCAGTTCATCATAGTAGTTGCCGCAGCCTCCCGGCGTGAACGCGTCATCGATCAATTCTCCATCAGGGTTCAGCATGGCAATGCCACTGCGCGGTTCTCCATCGACTTGATAAAAGCCTCCATGTAACACGATCCGGCCATCCTCCAGTACAGTATGCTTTAGGTTCGAGTGATTTCCGAATTGTTCCCTAGGTGCGCTGAGAGCGTTGTTGAACGTCGGGTCCAACGATCCATCCGGCAGCAAGCGCACCACGCGCAGCGTATCTGTCATTCCATCCCGGATCATGTAGCCCGAGAGAATGATGCGCTGATCCGCCAGCACCGTGATCGCATTCGCTTCTCCCCATATGAAGTCCGTGGTGAAACTTGGATCGAGCGCGCCGTCTGGTAGCACTCGGAAGACATGCCCCACCGGCTGACCTTCGTATTGCGATATCCAACCACTACACAAGAATCGCCCATCCGGTTGCTCTTCCAACGCGAAAATGCTGTTGTCACTGGTGCGGTGATGGGCTGTGGTATCGAGGTAACCCGTGTTGCTGAACCAGACCATGCTATAAAACCCTTCATAGCCGTGTATGGTATCGCTCAATAAGTGAAGGCCCGTCATTAGGATGCGACCATCGGGATATACATGATAATCGCCCCCTTGGCCAGAAGAGAAATAGGGATCGGCGTTCATAAGGATGAAGTCGGTGTCCAGTGTTCCATTAGGCCAAAGGCGTCGCACGATATTCCCGTTGCCCGCATAGATCCGGCCATTCCAGGGCATGAGCTTGCCCCCCATGTAAGTCTCGTTCGCGAACGAGAGGTCCTGGGTACCGTCGGAGTTCAGGCGTGCGCCAGTGCGATCGTTCGCATCTCCCGGGAAGCGCATGATGCCTGAAATGACCACATCGCCGTCAGGCAGGGGTAGAATGGAATTCACCGTTCGGCGTTCGACGGTCGAACGAAAGGTCGTGTCAAGATCAAAAAGTGCCTGGGCCATGACGCACCCGACATTGAGCGCGAATCCTAAGAGCGCCACGATCTTCATGGCTGCACGATCAGTCGGTCATGAGCGAGTCTAGCAGAACCCAACACTCGCGCGAGCGTCCACGCTCGTGTGCTAACGCTCTTCTGCCGTCTGCCTTCACTCCTATGCTGATCCTCATGCTTCATCGAGTTCAAGATCTGAATGCGGGTTCGCACTACTCCACATGTATGCGGTCTCATCAGTGACCATGCCAGCGCGCACCGGGTTCTCACGAAGGTACCGCGAACGCTGTTCGTACAACTCGGGGGTGTCCAGCACGATCGGATGGTTGCTCTGTTGCCAGAACTGATGGCCCTTGTTCTGCGGGTTCGCAGCACCGTGCTCGTTGAATATCCGCAGCATCCATTCCTTGCGGCTCTCCTGTGGGTTCGCTGCGATCATCTTCACCAGTTCCTTGCTCGTGTACGTCTTGAAGTCACGCATGATCTCCCCGAGGCTCCCGTTCGCCGCCGCAGCGATGAGGCGCACATGGTTGGGCATGATCACGAATTCGTAGATCCGTAATCCTTTGTTCTTGCGGCAATACGCCAGGTTCTCCAATAGGAACTCCGCATACTCTCGTCGCGTGAACACATCCACCCAGCCGACGACCGCGAACGTGATGAAGTGAGCATCGCCCTCGACGAATTTGTAGCGCTCGCTCATACCGGAAAGGTATTGGCTGAGATAGATCAGGAACACACGAGCGTGGACGCTCGCGCGAGTGATTGGCTCCAACAAAATCGCTTCGCGCCGAAAATGGACGCTCGCGAACGCGTGAACAAAACGTGGCGCGAATCGTGGCCCTCGATCACGCGAACCTCCCCAGATCCACCTCCGGATCCAGTGGCTTGCCTTCGAGCAGATGCTCCAGCAAATGCTGCGCGCACCACGGCGCGAGCAGCACGCCGCGGGAGCCCAGGCCGTTGAAGACCGCCTGATGTGGAGCGATACGCCCGAGCAACGGGCGGCGATCGATGGCCGTGGGGCGCACACCGGCCCAATGGTCCACCACGTTGAAGGGCGTGTCCTCGTCGGGTTCGAGGGGCGTGCGCAGGAGCAACTTTCGCAAGCGCGCCAACAACTCTTCGCGCGCTTCGGTGGTGGGACCGCTCCACACATTGTCCCAATCGTAGGTGCTCCCCACGCGGTAGTTGTCGCCGCCCAGCGGCAGGATGAAGCCGCCGCGATGCACGAGCACGCCGAGGTCGAGGCCGGGCAACCGCACCGTGATGCGTTCGCCGCGCACCGGCACCAGGCCGGTCATCGGTTTGAAGGGACCGGCGCTCCACACCAGCCACGGAGCACTGAGGCCATGCACCTCCACGCCGTTCGGGATGGATCGCACATCCGCTTGTTCCACGGTGCGTTCGTGCAACGCGCCTTGTTCCTTCCACCACTTGCGGTAGGCATCGAGCAGGCCCACCACATCCAACCAGGCGGCGCGCTTTACCTGGCCATGGCCGTAGGGTTGGTCCACGCGCTTGAGGCCGGGATCCTGGCTCTGTTCATCGCTGAGGTAGTGGCTTACCTCGGGATCGTTCATGCGCACACGCCACTCCCCGGCCTCCTTGGCGCTGGGGAAGATCTTGATGAGCGGGATGGGATGCCAGTACTCCTTGCCGAAGCGCAGTCCTGCTTCGCGATAGAAGGCGCCGGCGATGGGCAGCAGTTCGGGCGCGCGC
This sequence comes from Flavobacteriales bacterium, assembly GCA_016703105.1. GTDB lineage: Bacteria > Bacteroidota > Bacteroidia > Flavobacteriales_F > PHOS-HE28 > PHOS-HE28. The sequence continues at coordinate 89,217 of JADJCS010000014.1, read as the reverse complement.
CAGCTGAGGACGGTGCGGCGCATGGACACCGGGTTCACCAGGCCGGCGGCCACGTGGCTGGCGCGGCCTTCCTTGGGCACATCCAGAACGGCCGTGCGCAAGCCGCGGGCGATGCAGGTATCGGCCAGCACCGAACCGGCCAGACCCTGGCCGATGATCAGCACATCGTGTGTGAAAGCGGAAGTGGACAAGGAGCAAAGATGCGGCGGATCAGGCCGCGAGCAGTCGCTCCATGCGATCGATCAGCTCCTCCTGGTCGCAGGGCTTCTGCATCAGCTCGTTCGCACCAGCGTTCTGGACCGCGGCGAGGAGGTGCGGTTGGTCGTAGGCGGTGAGCACGATCACGGGCACCTGGATGCCACGGGCGCGGAGATCCTCCACCAGGGACAGACCATCCACATGCGGCAGGCCGATGTCCACCACGATGAGTTGTGCGGGCGTGGTGCGCAGGGTGAACTCCAACTCCAGGCCGTTGGAAAGAGCGGTGACCTGCCAGCCGGCAGCGCGCATGCGGTGGGCGAGCACGGCCCGCACCAGGGCATCGTCTTCGAGCAGGATCACATGGGGCATGGGAGCGGGGTTGTTCCGTTCCTACGGGATCAAGCTCTATCGGGTTCGGGAGCGTCCGTCTTCGGCGCGAAGCGATCTTTAATTCGTGCGGGGGAGCGTGCGTGGAGGAAGAGGAGCCTACACGGTTCCAACGAGATCGCTTCGGACCCTCGAAGACTCGGGATCCTCGCGAACCCGGGTGGAAATTGACCGCGTTCGCGACTCTACACTTGCTGCGATAGATCCACTGAAGAGGACTGAGCAGGAAGGCAGGTGACCCATCGTTCGCGATAGGAGCGAGTCCTATGAATCCTTATTGGTACCTGTCTTCCACTCGGGTCGGAGGCTCAGATAGAATTTCAGGCAGTCAGGCCTAATAGAGTCATCAAGCATACGGCCCTTCGCTCAGTCCCTCCAGGGATCATTGGTGTAACTCAAAACTACGAGGACATGGACCTATGTATCGGGATCGATGTGAGTAAAGCCCACCTGGACCTAGCCTTGATGAACGCATCCGGAGCCGTTTTGGGGACCGAGCGGATCACCAATGAAAGCAAGGCGATCAGAGCATTGCTGAAGCGATGGCACAAGCAGTTCGGAGTGACCAAGGCCAATGCGCTGTTCTGCCTGGAACCTACGGGGCACTATGGGTACCTGCTGGTGGAAGAACTCATGCGGGCCGGTCTGCCGACCTGGCTGGCACATCCGCTGGACATCAAGCACAGCATCGGAAGCACACGGGGTAAGAACGATCGGATCGATGCCCAGCGCATTGCCGATTATGCCCGTAGGCACCACGACAAAGCCCGATTGCTGGGGCCTGGTTCTTTGCGCATGAACAAGCTCAAGCAGCTGCTTACGTGCCGACGTCAACTGGTGACGGACAAACGCCGCCATCAGGTGAGGATCAAAGACCTGAACCGCCATGTGGACAGATCGCTCCGAGCTTTGTTCGATCGTCTGAGCCAAGAGCGGATCGAACAGATCGACACGCAACTGGAGAAGATCGAAGCCGCAATTGTGGACCACATCCATGCCGATCCACGGCTACGCGAGCAGTATGTGCTGCTCCTTAGCGTGGATGGCGTGGGACCCGTATTGGCAGCGCACCTCCTGGCATGCACCGAAGGCTTTACACGCTTTGCTACCGCCCGCCGCTTAGCCTGTCAGGCTGGTGTGGCTCCCTACGAGCACTCTTCGGGCTCCAGCATCCATGGTCGCACACGCGTATCTCCACAAGCCGACCGCGTGCTGAAAACGCTGCTGCATATGGCAGCACTCGGTGTGATAGCTCGTGCTGGTGAGCTCCAGGACTATTACAAACGAAAGCGTGCTGAAGGCAAGGCCCCTATGCTGGTGATCAACGCTGTGCGCTGCAAGATCCTACATCGCCTGTTCGCAGTGGTCCAACGAGGTACCCCATTTGTCCGGACCCCACTTGCACAGGTCATAGAATAAGGATCAGTTCCGAGGGCGTAAGCCGGAGGAGAAGGCCGAAGCGATCTTTAATTCGTGCGGAGGGGGGTGCGTGGTCGAAGAGGGGCCTACACGGTTCCAATGGGATCGCTTCGGACCCTCGAAGACTCGGGATCCTCGCGAACCCGGGTTGAGGGGGGATCGCTTCGGACCCTCGAAGACTCAGGATCCTCGCGAACCCGGTTGGAGGGTGATCCTCGCGAACCCGTGAGTTATTTTGTGCAGATGGAACGCGGCGGCTGGATCTACATCATGACCAATAGGCCCAACGGGGTGCTCTACATCGGCGTTACCTCGGACCTGGTTCTACGTGTCCATCAACACAAGACCAAGTCCTTTCCAGCGGCTTTCACTGCTCGGTACAACCTGGACAAGTTGGTCTACTACGAAGGCTTCGACAACATTGACGCTGCGATGGAGCGGGAGCACCAATTGAAGGCGGGCTCACGGAAGAAGAACATCGCATTGGTGGAAGCCTTCAACCCGGAATGGAAGGACTTAGCTGATGCGATCTCACATCTCTAACGCGTTCGCGAGCGTCCGTCTTCGGCGCGAAGCGATCTTTGATCGATGTGGAGGGAACGTGCGTGGACAAATAGGAGCCTACACGGTTCCAACGAGATCGCTTCGGACCGCAGAGCCGGATCCTCGCGAACTCGGGTTTGGGGGAGATCGCTTCGGACCGCAAAGCCGGATCCTCGCGAACCCGGGTTGGGGCAGATCGCTTCGGAGATCGGGGACCTCGCGAACGCGCTTACAACTTCCCGCTCAGCCACTTCACCACATCGTTCCCGTTGGCGAAGAGCAGCAGGCCGAAGAGCAATACCATGCCCACGAGCTGGGCGTATTCCAGCACCTTCTGGTTCGGCGCACGGCGGAAGATCATTTCGTAGAGCAGGAAGACCACGTGACCACCGTCCAGCGCGGGGATGGGCAGGATGTTCATGAAGGCGAGCACGATGCTGAGGAAGGCGGTCATCTCCCAGAAGCGCTGCCAATCCCAAGTGGGTGCGAAGAGGCTGCCGATGGCGCCGAAGCCACCCATCTGCTTCACACCGGTGGAACTGAAGAGCAACTTCAAGGAGGAGACGTATCCGCTCAGAGTGCTCCATCCATAGTCGATACCGGCGGGAATGGACTGCGCCAGGGTGAAGCGCTCCTTGGCGAAGGTGAAGTAGGTCTCCGGCGACCGGTTGCCCACACCGATCAAGCCCGCTTCGTTGATCCGGACGGGCACCACCAGCGTATCGCTTCCGCGCAGCACGGTGAGTTGCGCCTCTTCATCCTTGTGTTCGGCCACCGCTTCGCGGAACTGCGCGAAGTAGGGCGTCGATGTTCCGTTCACCCCGATCAAACGATCGCCTTTGCGCAGGTCGCTGTCCTTCGCGGTGCCCTCGGGCAGCAGCGTGTCCACGAAGAAGGGCACGCAGGGTGTGAACAGGGTCTTCTCATTGCGGTCCAGGATACGGTCCGCGATATCGGTGCCGAGCACCACCTGTTCCTGCCTGCCGTCGCGCTCCACGGTAAGGATGCGCGCGTCGTGGATCAAGATGGCTTTGGCCACATCTTCCAAGGTGGCAAGCTTCTCGCCTTCCACGGCCACGATGCGATCGCCATCGCGCAAGCCTTCCTCTTTGAGCAACGCGCTGGGATGCAGACCATAGGTGGCGCCCTCCAAAGGCAGATAGTCGCGGCCCCAGGTATAGAGCACGCCGATGTAGATGAGGAAGCCGAGCAAGAGGTTCACAGTAACACCGCCCACCATGATGATGAGGCGTTGCCACGCGGGCTTGCTGCGGAACTCCCACGGCTCGGGTGGCTTGGCCATCTGGGCCTTGTCCATGCTCTCGTCCACCATCCCGCTGATCTTCACGTAGCCGCCCAGCGGCAGCCAGCCGATGCCGTACTCGGTGTCGCCGATCTTCTTTTTGAAGAGCGAGAACCAGGGATCGAAGAAGAGATAGAATTTTTCGACGCGCGTCTTGAACCAACGCGCCGGAATGAAGTGGCCTAGCTCGTGCAGCACCACGAGGATGCTGAGGCTGAGGATGAGCTGTGCGGCCTTGATCAGGAATTCCATACGGGCGCCCGTTCGTGGGCGAGGCGGCGGGTTTCAGTGTCGGAGGCCATCAGGTCCTCCAAGGTGGGATGTGGAACAAAGGTCGACTTGGCCAGACAGTGCGCTATTAGATCACTCATGCCGAGGAAGCTGATCCGGTCCTGCAAGAACAGGTCCACGGCCACCTCATTGGCAGCGTTCAGCACGCAGGGCGCGTTGCCTCCGCGCTTCATCGCATCCAGCGCCAGAGCAAGGTTCTGGAAGGCTTCAAGGTCCGGTTTTCGAAGGTGAAGGCGGCATACGCGGCAAAGTCGAAGCGCGGCCAATTTGTCTGGATCCGATGGGGATAGGCCAGCGCATAGAGGATCGGCAGCTTCATGTCAGGCAGGCCCAGCTGGGCCTTCATGCTGCCATCGCGGAACTGCACCAAGCTGTGGATGATGCTCTGCGGGTGTACGATGATCTCCACCTGTTCGGGCTTCAGCGCGAAGAGCCACTTGGCCTCGATCGCCTCCAAACCCTTGTTCATCAGGCTCGCGCTGTCGATGGTGATCTTGGCGCCCATATCCCAGTTGGGATGCTTCAGCGCTTGCGCCTTGGTCACCATCTCCAGCTCCGCGCGACTACGGCCGCGGAACGGACCCCCGCTGGCGGTTAGGACGATCTTCTCGATCGGATTGTGCCACTCCCCGGCCAGGCATTGGAAGATGGCGCTGTGCTCGCTGTCCACGGGGTAGATGTCCACCTCCTTGGCGCGCGCGGCTGTGGTGACCAATTCCCCAGCCACAACGAGCGTTTCCTTGTTGGCCAGCGCGATGCATTTGCCCGCTTCGATCGCCGCAAGCGTGGGGCGCAGGCCGGCATAGCCTACCATGGCCGTCAGCACGATGTCGATGCCGTCCATCGCCACGCATTGCGCGATGGCCTCCTCGCCGCCGTACACTTTGATGCCCTGCGGAAAGAGCGCATCCTTCACGCGGCCGAGTTGCGCGGTATCGCCGATCACCACGGTGTTCGGCTTGAAGGCGAGGGCCTGCTCGATCAGCAGGTCGGCATTGCGGCCTGCCGTGAGCAACTCCACAGCGAAGTGCTCGGGTTGCTCGCGCACCACGTCCAAGGCCTGCGTTCCGATGGAACCGGTGGAACCGAGGATGGCGATGCGTTTGGGCATTGGGCACGTGGGTCCTTGCGAACCGGGGCGCAAAGATCGGGGTTGAGCACTTGTCGAAGGTGCTTTTGGAAGCGAGCGAGCGGGGTTTCGCGTTCAGGCGAGGCGCCGGAACCGAGCATAGTCGGGTGCTCTGTGAGGTTCCGGTAACGAAGCATGGACGCGAAAGACCCTCGCGCAGCCCAAAGGGCACCGTCGACAGGTGCTCTATCCTCGGTTGGCCGCTGCGCGACGCAGGCGGTCGTTGATCGCGCGGCCCAACCCTTCCTCCGGGAACACCTCGGCCAGTATCACCTCGCAGCCGCTGGCATCCAGCGCACGAAGGGCCGCAAAGAGGTGGCGGGCGGCTTCGGAGAGATCGCCCGAGGGCGAAAGCACCTCGCAGCGAGACGCCGGATACGTGGTCCGGAAGCTGATAACACCGACCGATCTTCTTGCGAACCGTTGCAGCAACGCGGGTACCTCGCCCACGTGCACTGGCGTGCGCGGGGCGTAGTGGCTCTCCAACATGCCCGGCGCGGTGGGTCGCTCCGTAGAAACCGGCTGGTGCAAAGGGCCTGTGAAGGGTTCCAGGTCTTCTTGCTTCACGCCGCCTTGCCGCAGCAGGCTCCACGAGCCGACACCATCCCACGCGATGATGGTGCTTTCCACACCCACATCGCAGGGACCACCGTCCAGGATGTAGGGAATGCGATCGCCCAGTTGATCGGCCACATGCTGCGCGGTGGTAGGGCTCACATAGCCGAAGGGATTGGCGCTCGGCGCGGCCAGGGGAAAATCCAGCAAGGCGAGCAGCTCCTGCGTGAGCGGATGAGCGGGCATGCGCACGGCGACGGTGTCCAGGCCGCTTGTCACCAGGTCGGGCACCTCGGGCCGTTTGGGCAGAACGAGGGTCAGCGGTCCAGGCCAGAAGCGGGCGATGAGCGGCTCGGCCTCGGCGGGGACCACGGCCACCCGCTCCAACTGGTTCCTGTCCTTCACATGCACGATCAACGGATCGAAAGCCGGGCGTTGTTTGGTCTCGAACACGCGCACGACGGCGGCTTCGTCGAAGGCGTTCGCCGCCAGGCCATAGACCGTTTCGGTGGGAATGGCCACCACCTGCCCGGCACGCAGCAGGCGTGCGGCTTCCAGAAGGTCGGTGCCGATCAAGGCGGGCATGGCGGAGCGGGCGCAAAGATGAGGCAGGGGCGCTCCTGCCTTCGGGTCATACGTCCGCTATTAGAGCACCTCCTAGGCGGAAACAGCAAGATCCACGCACAATGCTCCGTGAAAACTCACGGGTACGGAAACTTCGAGCGGTGCGGCACAACCGGGATATTTGACGGCTTGACGGCGACACGCCGTATGGCGATAGCTATGCGCACTCCTGTCCTATTCTTCTTTTCGCTGATCGCGTGGGCCGGAGAGGTGATGGGGCAGTGTACAGCCACAGCACCATGGGATGGCAACGACTATTGCCCCGGATCGATCTTCCTGAACACGAACTATGGCGGTGGTACGGACTCGGTCCACTGGACATCGGTGCCCGCCTTGGCGTTCAACAATGCCTCATTGCTCGACCCCACGATCACTGGGCCGCCATCCACCACGACGATCACTTACACCCTGACAGTGGCGCTGTTCGACAATGGTGTGCCCTGCGGAAGCGAGCAGTTCACCGTCACGATCAACGAGATCACCAATGCTGGGCTTACCGCCATATACAATGGATCCCCGCTGGTGCAAGTGTTCGATTACGGGAGCGCACTGCCCACTTTCGTGATCTGTGAGGACCCGCCACCGGCGAACGCCCCGATCACTTTCAATGATAATTCCTCACCTGGTGGGGCTGTTTTCGTTTCCGCCATCTGGGGCAATACGGGGAACACGAACGCGCCACCCACCACGCAGAATTTCACACCTGGACTGGATACGGTGCAATACGTGGTGGAGGACCCGCAAAGCGGATGCACCGACACGGTGACCTACGGGGTGTTGATCGGCGAGGACATCATTTTCGATTTCTCGTTGGGCACAGTAGCGGCAACTCAGGGAACCTGCGCTCCCGCTCAAGTATCCTTCGAACTGGACGCCATTTCCGGATACTACCCCGGCATGGTGTTCTATGTCGCGTACAATTATCTGGGCCTGGTCACCACGGACACGATCATCCCGAACGCGTTCCCATACGTGTTCACCCACACGTTCCCGGTTTCGTCCTGTGGGTTCAGCTTCCTGGGTTTCCAGAACACGTTCGCCGTCCAGGTCGAAGGGGCGTATGGCTGTGCCACGAACAACAATCCGGTCAATTTCACGGCGAACATCCAGGTATCCGAGCCTCCGGTCGCGGGTATGTACTCGAACGACGACGAGTATTGCGTTGGGGAGACCGCCTATTTCTACAACCAAAGCACCGGAGAGTGGATCGATGGGACCAACTCCTGCGGAGGACCGAATTTTCTATGGAGCGTCAGCCCGGGCACCAATGGCGTGGAGTGGACAACCACACTTGCGAACCTGGGGAGCAACAATGGTTTTCCGGCGATCCCGGACCAGTGGACGAGCGGTGCGGATCCCCTGCCCGTGGTCTTCAACCAACCCGGCACCTACACGGTGCAGTTCACCGCAGGTGGCAACGAAGATTGTCCTATTACACAAGAGGCTTTGACCGTATGCGTCGAACCCGAGTTGGTGCCCACGTTCAACCACAGCAATCCGGGCCTGTGCGTGCCACAAATCGTGTCGCTCACCAACACCACTAACCTCACGGACAACTGCTCAGTGACTTGGAACTGGGTGGTGACATCAAGCGCATTGAGCTGCGGGAGCACTGGCATAACGACATGGTCGGCCGGCAATGCTAGCTCCTTCTCGCCCACGCTCTCGGTAACACAACCAGGAACCTACACGGTGACGCTACAAGCGACGAATTCTTGCGGCACGGAGAGCAGCGTTCCATATGTATTCACTGTAGGCGCCCCTCCGACGGTCACATTGAACCCCTTCATCAATCTCTGCGCTGGAGGTGGCGCGAACCCACAAGCGACGTTCACTGCGTGTGGGACACCGATCACGGGCTACTCTTGGACATTCCAGAACGGCACACCACCGAACGCTGTCGGCCAGATCCCCGGTGCCGTGAGCTTCGCCATCGCAGGCGTCTTCGACATTACTGCCACAGCCACCAGCGCTTGTGGGCCGGGCAGCCAAACCGGCACCATCACCGTGTATGACATTCCCCCGGCAAGCGGTGTGCCCGCAGGCCCGATACAAGTCTGCGAGGGTGATCCTCTGAGCATCACTGCCACGAACGACCCCGGCGTAACCTTCACTTGGACCTCGCCGACAAATGCGACCTACAACACGGCTACAGTGAACTTCCCGAACGCGACCCCCGCGGAGGATGGGATCTGGACGGTGGTGGGGACACTTGGCGTTTGCCCTGGACCCTCGATCACCGTGGAAGTGGATGTGATCCCAGCACCACCGGTCACCGCGAACGCCGCACCAACCTCTTACTGCATCGGTGGAAGCAGCACCCTCACCGCCAATGGTGCGGGCAACTATGTATGGACGGATCAGAACAACGTGCAAGTGGGTGTGGGCAGCCCGATCAATGTCGCACCCACGACAACGACGACCTATACGCTTGAGGGTGATGTAGGCGGCTGCCCCGGCACCGACGATGTGACCGTGACGGTCTTCCCATTACCGATCGTGGACGCGGGTCCCGACATGACCCTGTGCGATCAACCGACCGCGGTCACATTGCAACCGATCACCGCCGGAGGTACGTGGGACTTGCCCGTGGTGGGCGGCCAGTTCACGCCGAACGGGCAGGGCACGTTCACACTGTACTATGAGTACATCGATGGGAACGGTTGTTCCAACACTGATTCGATCTCGATCACCGTGGATCCGCCGCCGCTGCCTGTCACGGCGGCGCCGGATACCACTATCTGTTTGAACAGTGGGGGACTTCAACTCACGGCCACACAACCCAACGGCGTTTGGAGCGGGCCGGTGTGGGTGAACGGGTCCGGCCTTTTCACACCGGGCGCGATCGGTGTCTTCACCGTGAACTACCAGGTCGGCACAGGCTCCTGCGCCACGGATGATGATGTGACCGTAGAAGTGGTGAACGGCGCGAACGTGAACGCCGGGCCCGACTTCAGCACGTGCGCCAACGACCCGGTGGTGCCGTTGGTGCCCAACCTGCAACCCGGCACGTGGACCGGCACAGGGCTCACGTTGAACGATGAGTTCGACCCCGTAGCGGCCGGACCCGGCATCCATATCCTCCAATACACCTACAATGATGCTAACGGATGTGTGATCGTGGACGACGTTATCGCCACAGTGGATCCGATCCCTTCTATCACCCTGGCTTCGGATACGCAGTTCTGTGTGACCCCGATCGCGCAGCAGATCTTCCACACCCCCACCGGCGGCACCTGGAGCGGACCGAACGTGGATCCTATCACCGGTGCATATATACCGAACACGGTGACCCCACCGAACGATCCGGACACGCTTTACTATACCTACACCGATGCGAACGGATGCACCAACAGCGACAGCATCGCTGTAACGGTGACCGTGCCACCCTTCACCGCGTGGGCGGGTAATGACACGTCGGTGTGTGTGTTCGATCCGCCGTTCCCGCTCATCGGCGATGGACTTGGTGGGGATTGGACCGGACAACATGTGACCCCTGGCTACGCGTTCGATCCGCAAGTGGTCGGCACTTTCACGCTCACTTACTCCGTGGGGACGGCCAGCTGTACTACCACCGATCAAGTGGACATCACTGTGGATCCCTTGCCGGTGCTGAACGTAGGCTTGGACACGGCCGTGTGCGTGAGCGACCCGCCTTTCGTGCTGTGGGCCACGCCTAGCGGTGGCAGTTGGCAACCTACCGCCTACTTGCAAGTCAACGGCACCTTCGATCCGGCGCTCGCCACCGTAGGATCGCTCTCTCCTTGCTGTTACGACTACACCGATCCTAACACGGATTGTAGCAACAGCATTTGCCGCAATGTGCTCGTGAACGATCTGCCCACGGTGATCATCCAGGACACCATCGCCTGTGCAGGTGTGCCCATCACCTTTCAGAACTTCAGTACCACACCGGCCAGTTACGCTTGGGACTTCGGCGATAACGTGGGCACTTCCACCTTGCAGTTCCCCACATACACCTACAATGTTCCCGGCACATACACCGTGCAGCTCATCGTCACCAACGGAGCGAACTGTGTGGACAGCGCCACGGCGATCGTGACGGTGGATAGCATTCCGGTGGCGCAGGTGGACTGGACCCCGATCGATACCTGTGGTGATGGTGTGGTGGAGGCATTGAACTTGAACATCGTGCCCGGGGCAGTCCACGCGTGGTCCGTGAACGGGACCATGATCAGCAGTGTGGACCAACCCGCACCCTTCGCGCTGGTAGGACCCGTTCTCAGCGACACGACTTATCACATTGAGTACGAGCAGAGCAACTACTGTGGTAGCACCATCGCCGACACCACCATCACCTTGCATCCATTGCCGGTTGCCAGCTTCGGCACGGATCAATTGATCTACTGTCTGGCGGATACGGTCTTCATCGGCAACGACAGTTATGGTCTGGTGGATTCCGTGCAATGGACCCTGGGCGACGGCAGCATCAGCCAGGAGGACGCTGTCGTGTGGTTCCATCAGTACACGTTGGATTCCACCTGGACGATCATACAAGAGGTGTACAACGCATGCGGTGCGGACACCGCCACGTTCACCATCACCGTGTTGCCCAATGAAGTGACGGCGTTCTTCAACACGGACACCGTGATCGGTTGCGCACCGCTCACAGCCACCTTCACCAACTTCAGCGATGGTGATACCGCGAGCATCTGGTACTTCGGCGACGCGAACAACAGCACCAGCACCTCCACGAACACCGGCTTCACCTATACCGATCCCGGCAGCTACACCGTGATGCTGGTATCCTACGGCTGCGGTATCGACACCGCGTACCAACAGATCGATGTGCTCGCCTTACCTGTGGTCACCACACAGAACGATACGACGATATGCCTTGGCGACCCGATCACTTTCAGCGCCGCGGGTGCGGGTATTGTGGGATTGGTCTGGGACTTCGGCGATGGCACCTTCGATTCGATCCCCTCACCCACCCATACCTACGGGGCTGCGGGGACTTATGAGGTGATCCTCAGCGTGATCAGCAACATCACCCTCTGTCCTTCCGCCGATACGATCAACGTTACGGTGGTCACTGCTCCGGTCGTGGCCATGACCGCTACGGATAGTGTCGTGTGCGCTGGCGAGAGCATCGACTTCAACAGCAACGGCACCACCGGCAACAACCTGATCTTTGACTGGATGCTGGACGGCACGTCCTTCTCCTTCCAGAGCGATCCCCCGCCGCAGAGCTTCAACACCCCGGGCAGTTATGCCATCGCATTGGTGATCAACGATCAACTCACCGGATGTGGCGACAGTATCGCGATGACGATCGTGGTGAACGAAATGCCGGCGGCCAGCTTTACGCTCGATCCGGTGGATCCTTGCGGCGATCCAGCGTTCATCCATGGAACAAGCACGAGCACACCCGCAGGCGCACTGACGCACTGGTTGATCAATGGCACCTATGTGGGCAGCGGACCCTCGTGGCAACAGAATTGGACCACACCCGGCCAACACACCATCTCGGTGGTCGCGGAACTTCCCGGTTGCGCGGACACCGCCACCACCGCTTTCGCGCTGAACGTGCTCCCCGAAGCGGACTTCACACTGGGCCCGGCATGCCTGGACCAATCCATGATGGTCACTGATGCGAGTTCGTTCGCGGTGGGCTACTGGTGGTACTATAACGGCGTACAAGTGAGCACCGAACCCAATACCGTTTCATTGGTACCGACCACGCTCGGTGCCAACACCGTGTTGCTGGTCGTCTCCAGCGCGGAAGGTTGCTTGGATAGCAGTACGGTGGTGGTCGATGTGCATGCGGTGCCTCCCGCCATATTGCACTACGACGTGGCGGGCGACTGCGAGCGCGTGCGGCTGTGGACGGAGCCGGTGGAGGGCGCCTCAGTGCTCTGGCTGATCGATGGCGTGGAATACTCGCGCGAATTGGGGACAGTGTACCTCTACGGTGATGATGCGAGCATCCTGCATGTGCAACTTATCGTAACCAGCTCGGACACGTGCGTCGGGACCGATGAGGCGCACGTTGAACTACCTCCTTGCGTGCATGTGCCCAATGCTTTCAGCCCCAACAACGATGGGGTGAACGACGGGTTCCTGCCTGTGATCACACCGAAGGATCGTCTGCTTCTCTTCCGCGTGTTCGATCGGTGGGGGTTACAGGTGCACGGAACGACCGACCGCAACGACCCGGCTTGGGATGGGACCTATCTCGGCACTGAAGCGCCCCAAGACGTGTATGAGTGGCAGTTGGAATACACCGACATGGGCGGTGGTCGAATGCGCCGCGCGGGACATGTGACATTGATCCGCTGACGAACAAGGTGGGCCTTACCTTGTTTCCATGTCGATGAAAAACCTCTGCACCATACTCTTCGGATGCGCGCTCGCTTCTTCCGCGCTCGGGCAGGACATGACGCCGTTCAATGAGTTCAATATGGAGCGGGACCGCATCAGCAAGAACAGCATGCTGGTGTTGGGTGGCTGGAGCATAGCCAACATGGTGGCCGGTGGTATCGGCATGGCCACTACACCCGGCAAAAGCGAAGCGAACTACTTCCACCAGATGAACCTGGCGTGGAACGTGGTGAACCTTGGCATAGCGGTGCCCGCGTATTTCGGCGCACGTAAGCGGATGCGCACGCCTTCCAACCTGGACATCCCGAACACCTTCGAGGCGCAGCGGAAAGTTGGGGCCATTTACCTGATCAACTTCGGACTGGACTTCCTGTATGCGGGCGGCGGCCTGTGGATGTGGGAGCACGGCCGCAGCAACTCATTGGACAAGAACAGCGAGATGCTCCAGGGCTATGGCACCTCCTTGATCCTCCAAGGTGGTTTCCTCTTGGTGTATGACCTGGCCAACTACATGGTGCATGCCAGGCACTGGAAGAAGAAGCGCGCGGGTATGTGGGATCAGCTCCAGTTCAACGGAACTACGATCAAGTACACTTTCTGAGGTCGATCGGCACCGGTGCCATCCATGGGGCATCACCCCAAGCCTTCGACATACCGTCTATCGTTCGCCAAGCGCGGCATCTTGCTCTGCGCATCGTTCATACCACGTTGATCCATCCATGAAGCGAACCCTCCGCGCATCACAGGGGTGATCACCAAAGGCCGCAGCACCTTGCCGGCGATCAGGTCCTTGTAGTAGGGGTTGCGCTTTTGCAATGCTTCGTCCGTAAGTATCGCGAAGCGCTCGAGATCACCCGGTACTGCTGCGAACTCGATGAACCATTCGTGGTAAGGAAGTCCTTCCACGGGAGCGATCTGCGGCGCTACGGTGAACTCCGCCACTTCGCACGGTTGCTCGTTCATCGCATCCTTCAGGGCACCTTCCACTTCTTCCGCGATCACGTGTTCCCCAAAGGCACTGGTGAAATGCTTGGTGCGACCGGTGACCACGATGCGCGGAGGCGAGAGCGAAACGAACTTGATCGTATCCCCTATCTCGTAGCCCCAAAGCCCGGCGTTGGTATAAAGTACGAGCGCGTACTGCACACCGACCTGCACCTCGGCGATGGAGATCACACGGCTCTTATGAGGTCCCGGTTCGCTCCCGCGCGACGCTGACCCGTCGACCGGGAGGAACCCGAAATAGATCCCATTGTCCAGCACGAGCAGTAGCCCTTCCTCGTTGCTCTTGTCCTGGTAGGCGATGAAACCTTCGCTCGCGGGGAACAGCTCAACGCTCGGCACGCTGCCCCCGATCAACGCCTCCATGCGATGGCGATAGGGCGCGTAGTTCACGCCGCCATGAACGAAGAGCGAGAAATTGGGGAAGACCTCCTTCACCGTTGCCTTTCCCGACCTCGCCAAAAGTCGCTCGAAGTACATCTGGACCCAGGCGGGGATCCCACTGATCAACCGCATGTCCGCGCGCATCGTTTCGCCCACGATGGCCTCCACCTTCGTTTCCCAATCCGCGAGGCTGTTCGTGGCGAACGACGGCAAACGGTTCTTCAACAAATAGGCGGGCACATGATTGGCCACGATGCCGCTGAGCCTGCCGGTGGGGATCAGGCCTTTCATGTCGAGCACGGGACTGCCCTGGAGGAAGATCATCTTGCCGTCCACGAAGTCCGCCCTTCGGCTGTGAGCGATATACGCGAGGAGCGCGCGGCGCGCGCTGCCGATATGGTTGGGCAGTGAACTCCGCGTAATGGGGATGTATTTGGCGCCGCTGGTGGTGCCACTGGTTTTGCACAGATAGAGCGGCAGTCCCGGCCACAGCACATCCTTCTCCCCTGCGATGATCCGGTGGATGTACGGTTCGAACCCTTCGTAATCCCGTAACGGTACGGCTTGTACAAGCCCGGCATGATCATGCACTTGATGCAGTCGATGCTCCCTCCCGAAGTCCGTAGCTCCTCCGAACTCCACAAGCCAGCGCAGCATACCGAGCTGCGTACCGACGGGATCCATAGCGCGTCGCATCACCGCGTTCGTCACGATGCGGGCGTAGGGCTTGGCGAGGAGCGACTTGAAGCTCATGGATCAGGAGCAGGGGCAGGGGCAGGGACGAGCACTTGCTCTTGCCCCTGATCCTGCCCCTGCGCTTTCGTCATTGGAAAACCATGTACGCCTGCGGATCGATGCTCTCGCCGTTCAACCAAAGCTCGAAATGCAGATGCGGGCCGGTGGTCAGTTCGCCGCTGTCCCCTACGATCGCGATCGCCTCTCCGGCCTTCACCTTTTCACCCACCTTCTTCAACAGCACACTGTTGTGTTTGTATACGCTCACCAGGTCCCCGCGGTGCTGGATCTGGAGCACATGGCCACCGTCCGTGGTCCAGGAAGCAAGGGTGACCGTGCCATCCATGCAGGCTTTGACGGCCTCGTTGGCCTTGGCCACCACGTCGATCCCGAAATGTCCCGCGCGCCGTTCGAACGTGCTGGTCACGATGCCGCGTAAGGGGGGGAACAAGAACATGCCAGCGAGTTCCCGCCCGGCGGGCGCGTTCACCTGGCCTTCGGAAAGCGCGTACGCCTCTTGTTGTTGCACTTTGGCGCGAAGCAAGCTGTCCTTGAGGCCTGGAGCGAGATCGGCGGCGGTGGGCATCTGTTCCACGCGGGCGGTGGTCAGGGTGCTGTCGGACGTTATTTCTCCGCTGAGCACACGGCGCAGATTGGCCAGATAGAGCTCCTGGTCGGTGAGCCGCAGGGCGATGGAATCGGCGAGCACGGTGCTGCGGTAGGCGTTCCGCTTCGTTTCCTGGTCGGCATAACCGGGGATGTAGCGCTTCAGCGGAGTGAAGACGATGACGGCGGTGACCAACGCCCCATGCAATGTGAAGGCGGCGATGGCGAGCAGGAGCACGTTGAGCCGGGAGAGCCGGATGCTGAAACGCTCTTCGAAGGTACGGTCGTTGATGAGCAGCAGCCGGTACTTGCTTTTCAGTTTGCGAAGGACCCGTGCGCGCTTCGGGGGATCGGGTGCTGCGGCCATCACGGACAAATATCGCGGCTCACGGGGCACACGTCGGTGACGCATGTAATTTCCGGGCTTCCATGGCACAGAGCACCCGTGCGTTCAACTGGCTGGTGATCGGCATCTGCGCCGCATTGTTACTGCCGGGCCTGGTGCGTGAGGGCATGTTCATGGACGGCATGCTCTACACCGTGGTGGCGCACAATCAGGCGAACGGCTTCGGCACGTTCTGGGCTCCACGCTTCAGCCAGGTCGGCGTCGCTGGCATGGCCATCTTCCACGAGCATCCACCGCTGGCGTTCGGCCTGCAGGCCTGGTGGTTCCGGGTCTTGGGGGACGGGTTTTGGGTGGAGCGGCTCTACTGTCTTGCGACCGCGTTGATCACGATGTTCGTGATGGTGCGGCTCTGGCGGGAATGTTTGCATGAACACCTGTCGTTGCGTCCGCTGGGGGGATGGCCGTTGCTCCTGTGGATCATCGTGCCACAGGTGTTCTGGTGTTTTCACAACAACATGTTGGAGAACACGATGGCGGTGTTCGTCACAGCGGCGGTGCTCCAGGTGGTCCTCGGCATGTCGGCCGCCTGGGCGAAGCGTGCCATCATCGCTGGCGTTTTCGTATTTCTCGCGAGTTTCACCAAGGGCGTGCCCGGGCTCTTCCCGCTGGCCGCCCCGGTCCTTTTGTGGTCCGCGTCGCGGAACGTTCATTCCTTTCGGCGCGCCCTGTTGATCTCCTTGGTGATGGGCACGGTGGTGGCCGCGAGCTACCTGCTGCTCTGGCAATGGCCGGATGCCCGTGGCAATTTGGAGCCCTATGTGAACGGACGCCTGCTGCACCGCATCGATGCCCAGCATACCGTGGAACATCGCTGGCGGATACTTGCGGACCTACTGGCCTCGCAGGTCGGTCCTTTGGTCCTGGCGGCAGTGGTGTTCCTGTTGGGCCGACGAGCGCGCACCGAACGTCCGCCGGACACATTGAAAGCCACGGCGATCGGCATGTTCCTGATCGGGCTCAGCGGCGTGGCACCGATGATGTTGACCCTGGTGCAGAAATCGTTCTACAGCGTACCGGCGTTCCCCCATGATCGCCACTGGACTGGGATTGCTGAGCGCCCAAGGACTATGTCATTTGCTGGATCGTCTCGGGGAGCGCCAAGTGTTGACTCAGCTCGTGCGGTACACCGGCATCACAGCATTCGGGGTGGCCCTGGTCCTTTCGGTGCTTCTATTCGCAAAACCTGCGCGTGACGCTGACCTTCTCGCGGACGTGGCCACCATCGGTGCGTCCGTGCCGGCCGGCAGCTTGGTGGATCTGCATCCGGACCTCTGGAACGAATGGAACCTGCAGGGCTACCTCATGCGGTACCACGCCATCTCCGTGGATGATAGGGGGAACTCGCACGCCTGGTCCATCGGTCCGAAGAAAGCCCTGCCGCCTCCGGGATATGTGGATAGTGGCGTTCTCCTTCGCGAACTCGCGCTGTACCGGGCCGACGCAGCTTCCCGGGGGATGAAATAACTTCGCCCGTTCGTAGTTGAAGCTCCCGTGATCCGCGTTCCACCCCTTCGCCCGGCCATCTGGCTGTTGGTAGCCCTCGTCGCGGCCGGATGTTCCAAGAACAAGGACCGCTTCACGAGCCGGGCCTACCATCGTCTCACAGCCCGTGACAATGGCTGGTTCAACGCGAACGAGAAGCTGAAGGAGACCGTGAAGGGCATTGAGAAAGCCTTCGTGGACGACTTCGACGAGGTGTTGCCCATTTTCGTGTACGGCACCGAAGCCCAGGCCAAAGGCGCTGGCGCCGATCTGGAGAAGTGCATTGAGAAGTGCTCGCTGGTGATCGAGCGACACTCCATGGACATCAAGGGTGAGGAGCGCAACAAATGGATCGATGATGCCTACTTCGTGATAGGGCGATCCTACTTCTACAAGCGGGCCTACTTCGATGCGCAGCGCACGTTCGATTATGCGGGCCGCCGCTTCAAAGGGCAGAACCGCCAGTTGGAAAGCAAACTATGGCTCGCACGGACATTGATCCAGACCGAGCAGTACGCGCGTGCTCAGAGCGTGCTCGATGAAGTGCGCGAGATCAAGAAGTTGCCGAAGCGCTTCCCCCACGATGAGTTGGCCGTCATCCAAGCCGACCTGGACCTGAAGCGCGGCAAAGTGGATGATGCCATCATCAACCTGGAGCGCGCTGTAGAGATCACCAAGGGCCGTAACGAGCGCGTGCGCTGGACCTTCATCCTGGCGCAACTCTACCAAGTGAAAGGGCAGGACGAGAAGTCGATCGCGGCCTACAAAGCCGTGACGCGCATGAACCCGCCTTACGAACTGGCCTTCCATGCGCAAGTGTTCCAAGCCATGGCGTTCGATCAAGGCGACAGCAAGAAGCTGCGAAAGATGCTGGTGCGCATGTTGCACGACGACAAGCATGTGGACCACTACGACATGATCCACTACGCGCTGGCGGGGATCGATCTGAAAGAGAACAAGGACAGCAGCGCGGTGGCGCACTTGAAGAAGAGCGCCTTGGTGAGCACCACCGACACCCGTCAGAAAGCTAAAACCTGGCTGCGCCTGGCGGATCTCTACTTCGATGACCGCGCCTACCCGGACGCGCAACTCTACTACGATAGTACCACGACCCTGCTCGCCGAAGCCCACGTCCGCTACGAAGAAGTAAAGACGCGTGCGGAGGTGCTCGGGGAACTCGTCGAGCAACTGAACATCATCTCCCGGGAGGATAGCCTGCAGGCCCTGGCGGGCATGGACCCGAACGAGCGGGAAAAGGCCATCCAGAAGATCATCCGCCAACGCGAACGGGAAGAGGAGGACAAGGCCGAAGCCGAAGCCGCCGCGCGGGAAGCCTTGGAGAACGGCACCGCCGCTCCTGCCAAACCCGCCACTCCCGTAGCACCCGGGGATCGTGGCGCTTGGTACTTCTACAATCCCCAACAGTTGAGCCGCGGTCTGGCGGAATTCAAGAAGAAGTGGGGCAACCGCGCATTGGAGGACGACTGGCGCCGCAAAGACCGGAGCGGCAGCGCGTTGGCCGGCGCTGAGGACCCCGACGAAGAGACGGAAGAGGATCCGACCGCCGAGAAAGAGGAGGAAGGCCAGCCCGCGTGGAAGGACCCCGCGTTCTATTCCAAGGACATCCCGGGTGACACGGCCGCGATCGAAGCCTCGAACGGCCGGATATGCGAAGCGATGTACCGTTCCGGAATGATCTACAAAGAGAAACTCAAGGACGTGGACAACGCCATCGAGAGCTTCGAGGTGCTGAACAATCGCTTTGATGAGTGCCGCTATACTCCGGAGAGCCATTACCAGCTATACCGCATCTACCTGGCCCGGGAAAAAAGCGGTGGCTTCATGGACTTCGGCGGCAGTTCGTCGCAGGCCTACGCGAACATCATTCTGGAGCGCTGGCCGGACAGCGAATTCGCACGATTGGTGCGCGACCCTTCCTTCCTGGAAGCGGGTGAGGCGCGTCGCCTGGTGGAATCGGCCGAGTACGACCAGTTGTACCGGGAGTACCGACAGAGGAACTACTTGCTGGTCATCAGCACGGCCAATCAAGTGATAGCGAACGAGCCGAACAATCACCTCTTACCCAAGTACCACCTGCTGAAGGCCATGGCCGTGGGTGGCACGCATGAACTGGGCGCGTTCCGCATCGCCCTCAACGAAGTGAAGGACAAATTCCCCGATACGGACGAGGCCAAAGCGGCGATGGACCTACTGGCCGCTTTGGACAAACAGGCTGGCACCGCCCAGGCGAACGATGGCAAGGGACCCGCCCCCGCCAGTACGTTCCGTGTGGACCAGGGTCCGCATTACATCGCCTTGATACACCCGAACGAGGCCGGGGATGTGGAAGGGGTGAAGACCAAGATCAGTGACTTCAACCAGCGTTACTATCCGGATCGTAACATTCTGGTGGAAAGCACCATCTTGAACAGCGACCAGCAGGTGGTGCTTTTGCGCCTGTTCGACGACCTTCCAGCTGCTATGGCTTACTACCAGCAGTTCCTGAGCGATATTGGTATGCTCGCCGGGGTGAACGATCAAGGGCATGCCATCTTCGCCATCAGCCCTGACAACTACGCCCAACTCTTCCGCAACAAGGACGTCGATGCGTACGCCTCGTTCTTCACCAAGAACTACCTGCCGGGCGAATGATCTTGGGCGGCATCGGATAAGTACCTGAGGCTGTTATCTTTGACCCATCCACTGGAACCCAGGAGGCCATGTCGATCTTCCAACCCGATAAAAAGACCGAACCCATGAACAAGGCAGCGGAGCCGGTGAACACCGGAAAGATCAACAGTATCATGGAGGGCACCTCCATCGAGGGTGAGATCCGATCGGACAGCAACATCCGCATCGACGGCCGCGTGAAGGGCATCGTGAACGCGAAAGGCCGCGTGATCGTGGGCCAGAGCGGTGTGATCGAAGGCGAGGTGATCTGCCAGAGCTCCGATATCGAGGGCACCGTGATCGGAAAAGTGAATTGTCAGGACCTACTCAGCCTGAAGGCCACGGCGAAGCTCCAAGGGGACATCAACACCAAGAAACTCGCCATCGAGCCCGGAGCGGTCTTCACCGGGAATTGCAGCATGGCAGGCGGGGTGGTGAAGGAGATGGATCCGATGCGGTTGAGCACATCAGGGAACGCTACCCGCGTAGAGCCCGCGCAGGCCACGCGATAAACAGTGGCGAAAAGCCCCATGGCGAAAAGTCGGCGCACAGCCGTACTTCCCGTCCTTCTGTTCAGTCTTCTTTGCACAGGGGTAACGTGGTATGCACTGCGTCTGCTTTCTGTTGTTCTCACTTGGCCCTTCGCCGTGATGCTGGTCTGGTTCGCGACCGTGACGCTCGCATTGCTGCTCTGGCAGGAGCGTGCCGTAGGAGCGGATCTTCGCCCCTTCATGCGTCGGTTCATGGCCGGGCTTGTCATCAAACTGCTCGGTTCGCTGGTGCTGCTCTTCGTCTTGATGCGGCTCGTGCCGACCGAGAGCGCGAAACCGATGGCCGTTTCCTTCGCGCTGCTTTACCTCGCCTATCTCAGCTTCGGCACGGCGCGGCTCGTGGGTAGTATGCGCCAACCAACACACCCATGAAGCTGGACGATGGCATCGATAAGGAAGAGCTCGAGGAGGTCACCGGCCCGGCCAAGAGCTATGCCCGGTATGGCGCTCTCGGTATCCAGATGGTGGCCTTCCTGGCCGTGGGCGTGATCGGTGGTCGGTGGTTGGATGGGAAGTTGGCGTGGAAATTTCCCCTCTTCACCTTGCTCGGGGTCGCCTTCGGGCTCGTGGGATCGCTTTGGTTCCTCTTCAAAGAGGCCCAACGCAAGTGATCGGGGAACGGCGTTGCACACAGCGTTCCCGTCGTATGCCCACGACTGCTACATTTGCGGCCGCAAACAGGGGTACCCCCTCTTTCGATGTCACTGAAAGCCCTGCTCCCCAACACCTTGCTGTTGCTCGGCACCCTCCTTTCGGGTGCGGCCCTGGCGCAGGAGGGGTCTCATGCCGATCCGGACACGTTGGTGGTGCAGCCCCATGGTGCTGCGGCCGGACACGAGGTGGCGGAACACACATCCTCCGCGCACACCCCGGAGAAGTTCAATGCCGGGAAGCTCATCATGGAGCATATCGGCGATGCGCATAGCTGGCATTTGTGGGGCCACACGAGCCTGCCGCTCCCGGTTATCCTGTGGACAGACAAAGGCGTGGAGTTCTTCAGCAGCGGCAAGCTGATGGACGAGCATCACCGACCCGTCGCGTACCAAGGCGCGCACTATACCTATCTGCTCGAACACGAGAAGATCCACGCGGTACACGTCGATGGCACAGTGAACGAAGCCGCCCAGGTGACGGACCTGAGCCTGACCAAGAACGCCGTCACATTGATCGCGGCCTGCGCTCTCTTGCTCGTGGTGTTCGTGGGTATGGCACGTGGCTATGCGCAGCGTAGCATAAGCGCGCCGAAGGGTCTCGCGAAATTCCTGGAACCGATCATCCTCTTCGTTCGCGACGACATCGCCAAGAGCGCGATCGGTGAGAAACACTACCAGCGCTTCCTGCCCTACCTGCTCACCTTGTTCTTCTTCATCTGGTCGCTCAACCTCATCGGCCTCATCCCCATCTTCCCGTTCGGCGCGAACGTGACGGGCAACATCGTGACACCCTTGGTGTTAGCGACGATTACCTTCCTGATCGTCACGTTCGTAGCCAACAAGCACTATTGGCGGCACATCTTCGCCATGCCCGGCATACCGGTGCCCGTGCTCGTCATCCTCACGCCGATCGAGATCATGGGGCACTTCATCCGTCCCATCGTGCTCATGGTGCGATTGTTCGCGAACATCATGGCGGGCCACATCGTGCTGCTGGTGTTCTTCTGCCTCATCTTCATATTCAGCAAGAACGGCGAGTCGCTCATCGGCGGCTATGCCACCAGTCCCTTCGCGTTGGCGTTCACCATCTTCATCAACTGCCTTGAACTGCTTGTAGGCGCGCTGCAAGCCTACGTCTTCACGCTGCTCACCAGCATCTACATCGGCACGGCCGTCGCCGGTGGGCACGACGATCATCACCACTAGGAACAACCCGAACATCCAACCTTCACTTCGATGACCACTTTGAACATCCTTCTCCAAGCCGCTCCTGAGGCCAGCATGGCCGTTGCGAAAGCGGGTGCCGTGATCGGCGCCGGTCTCGCCGCGATGGGCGCCGGTATCGGCATCGGCCGCATCGGCGGAAGCGCCCTGGAGAGCATCGCTCGCCAGCCTGAAGCGAAAGGCGACATCGTGAGCAACATGATCCTGGCCGCCGCACTGGTGGAAGGCGTTGCCCTCGGTGCCGTAGCATTGGGCTTCATCGTAGGTCTCTAAAGCGGGCACCTACAGGGTGGTTCCGACGCCGCGCGGTGCGCGACGCGGTCCGGCAAACCCTAGGCACCCGGGTCCATAACCTTCTCGTCCATGGAACTCGTAACCCCCCCCATCGGCCTCCTCTTCTGGATGTGCCTCTCGTTCGGCATCGTGGTTTGGCTGCTGGCCAAATACGCGTGGAAACCGATCCTCGGCAGCGTGTCCCAACGCGAGCGCTCCATCGAAGAGGCGTTGAACGAAGCGAAGAAGATGCGCGAGGACATGGCCCGCATGAGCGCTGGCAATGAAGAGTTGATGCGTCATGCCCGCGAGGAACGTGAGGTGATGCTGAAGGAAGCTCGCGACATCCGCGACCAGGAGATCGCGGGAGCCAAGACCAAGGCGAAAGCCGAAGCCGAAGCGCTGCTCGGCCGCGCGCGTGAGGACATCCGGAACGAGAAGAACGCCGCCATCACCGAGATGAAGAACCAGGTGGCCGAGCTGAGCGTGACGGTCGCCGAGATCATCCTCCGTGAGAAGCTCGGCAGCGAAGCCGCACAGCATGCGCTGGTGGACAAGGTGATGAAGGACGCGGACCTGCGCAAGTCATGATCATCGCTCCGGTCGCCTACCGCTACGCCAACAGCTTGCTGCTGCTCGCCACAGAGCATGGCACACTGGAAGGCACCCAGGCGGATATGCGCTTGGTGGCGGCTACCTGCGCCAAGGAACGCGAGCTGATACTGCTGCTGAAAAGCCCGGTGGTGAAACCGGACAAGAAAGACCGCATCCTGGACCTGGTCTTCGCCGGCCAGATCGGCGAAGTGACCGCGAAGTTCATCAGCATTTTGGTGCGCAAGGGCCGTGAAGCGTTGCTGCCCGATGTCGCTGCCGCCTTCACGGAATTGTACCGCCACCAACAAGGGCTGATCACGTGCGAAGTGCGCAGCGCCGTGCCCCTGAGCACGGAAGCCCGCGAGCGCGTGCAGGAAATGGCGGCCAGCAAATTCCCGGGCAAGTCCATCACGCTTTCCGAAAAAGTGGATCCCGATCTGATCGGCGGCATCGTGATCCGCGTCGGCGACGAACAATTGGACGCCAGCGTCAGCCGTCGCCTCCATGACCTGCGTCGTGAATTCTCCAAGAACCCTTACATCCCCGCGATCTAATAGCCCAAGGCCATGGCCGAAGTGAAACCCGCCGAAGTGTCGGCGATCCTCAAACAAGAACTCGCCGGTTTCCGCAGTGAAGCGGAATTGGAAGAGGTCGGTACCGTGCTGCAGGTCGGTGATGGCATCGCCCGTATCTACGGATTGAAAGGTGTGCAGAGCGGTGAGCTCATCGAGTTCACCAACGGCCTGCGCGCCATCGTGCTGAACCTGGAGGAGGACAACGTGGGGGCGGTATTGCTCGGCCCCAGTGTAGGTATCAAGGAGGGCGATACCGTGAAGCGCACGAAGCGCATCGCCAGCATCCGCACGGGTGAAGGCATGGTGGGACGCGTGGTGAACACCTTGGGCGAACCCATCGACGGCAAAGGCCCCATCAGCGGCGAACTCTTCGAGATGCCCTTGGAGCGCAAGGCGCCCGGTGTCATTTACCGCGAACCGGTAAAGGAGCCGCTGCAGACCGGCGTAAAGGCCATCGACGCGATGATCCCCATCGGCCGAGGGCAGCGCGAGCTGATCATCGGCGATCGCCAGACAGGAAAGAGCACGGTGGCCATCGACACGATCATCAATCAACGCGAGTTCTTCGACGCCGGAAAACCCGTGTACTGCATCTATGTGGCCATCGGCCAGAAGGGTTCCACTGTGGCCGGCACGGTAAAGACCCTGGAGGAGAACGGCGCCATGGCCTACACCACGGTGGTGGCCGCCAACGCGAGCGATCCCGCACCGATGCAGTTCTACGCACCCTTCACAGGTGCCGCCATCGGCGAGTATTTTCGCGATACCGGTCGACCCGCACTGATCGTATATGATGACCTTTCCAAGCAAGCGGTAGCCTACCGCGAGGTCTCGTTGCTGTTGCGCCGTCCGCCAGGACGGGAAGCCTATCCGGGTGATGTGTTCTACCTGCACAGCCGCCTCTTGGAGCGCGCCGCGAAAGTGACCGCTGACCAGACCGTGGCCGAGCAGATGAACGACCTGCCCGCTTCGCTGAAAGGAAAAGTGAAAGGCGGTGGTTCACTGACCGCGCTGCCGATCATCGAAACACAGGCCGGTGACGTATCCGCCTACATCCCCACCAACGTGATCTCGATCACCGATGGGCAGATCTTCCTGGAGAGCAACCTGTTCCTCAGCGGTGTGCGCCCTGCCATCAACGTGGGTATCAGCGTGAGCCGCGTGGGTGGCAACGCGCAGATCAAGAGCATGAAGAAGGTGGCCGGAACGTTGAAGCTGGACCAGGCGCAGTACCGCGAACTGGAGGCCTTCAGCAAGTTCGGCTCCGACCTCGATGCGGCCACAAAGTCCGTACTGGATAAAGGCGCACGCAACGTGGAGATCCTCAAGCAAGGGCAGAACAGTCCGATGCGCGTGGAGGAGCAGATCGCCATCATCTACTGCGGCACCAAGGGTTTGCTGAGCAAGGTGCCGGTGAAGAACGTGAAACAGTTCGAATCCGAGTTCCTTACCATGCTCCGCAACAAGCACAGCGATGTGCTGGCCGCCTTGAAAAAGGGCGATTATAACGACCAGATCACCGGTACGCTGGAGAAGGTCGCTGCGGACCTGGTGAAGAGCCTCGACAACTAGGATCGCGAAGCGCGCAGCAGATGGCCAGTCTGAAAGAGGTACGCAACCGGATCGTCTCGGTCAACAGCACCAAGCAGATCACCGCCGCCATGAAAATGGTGAGCGCCGCCAAGTTGCGTCGTGCCCAGGACGCCATCGTGCGCATGCGTCCGTACGCCGAGAAGTTGCAACGGATCCTAAGCAATGTGAGCGCCTCACTGGATAGCAACGAGGGCGTCTACAGCCAGCAGCGCGAGGTGAAGAAGGTGCTCTTCGTAGCCATCGTCAGCAACCGTGGTCTTGCCGGTGCCTTCAACACGCAAGTGTTCCGCATGATCCGAAAAGCGGCCGCTGATGCGAAGGCCCAGGGTGTTGAGGCCACCGTGCTTCCCATCGGCAAGAAGGCCTTGGACGCCTACCGCCGCACGCCGCTCTTCAACACTGAACTCCCGAGCGACCTCGCCCGGTTGTTCGACGGGCTGAACTTCGACAAGGCCGCTCCCATCGCCGAGCTCATCATGGCGAAGTTCGCCGAGGGTAAGTACGACCGCGTGGTTCTCTACTACAATAAGTTCAAGAACGCCGCCACGCAGATCACCACCGAAGAGCAATACCTCCCCGTATTGCCGCCCGATCCCTCGAAGGCGAAGGACAGCACCTCGAAGGTGGACTACATCATGGAGCCCGATCGGGCCACCATCGTACAGGAGATCATCCCCAAGAGCCTCAAGATCCAACTCTACAAAGCACTGCTGGACAGCCATGCCGCCGAGCACGGCGCCCGCATGACGGCCATGCACAAGGCCACCGACAATGCCGATAGCCTGTTGAAGGAGCTGAAGCTCACCTACAACAAAGCGCGGCAGGCGAGCATCACCAACGAGATCCTGGAGATCGTCGGTGGGGCGGAGGCGCTGAAAGGCTGAGCCGTTCTTAGCTCTTCCAAGCACCGTCAGTGCTCAGATCGCGGCAGGTCTTGGTCGCAATTCTCTGTGTTCCACCCCAAACGGGGGCATCGCCGGAGGAACAAACCCAGCGTTTTTGACCCATTGTGTCGTGGGCTCGGAAGAACAGACGTACTGACCAGAAGCCGCTAACCATCGACGAAAACATAATTCTGCTCGACGACCATTGACACGAGGCCTCTGATCAGCAAAGATTTGCCGCACTTGACCGCCGGGCCTCCGCCCGTTCGATCGGACCTATGCGGCACCACTTCATCCTCCTCTGCACCCTGATCCAACTTGGGCTTGCCGCACAGAACGGCCCCGCGGGTGTGGGATCCGCAGCGAACAATGTGCTCTGGCTAAGGGCGGACAACGGCGTCAACCAGACCGGCGGGTTCGTGGATACATGGAACGATCGCTCCGGCAACAACAACCACGCGACGTTCGCGGTCGGTCAACCCGCCCAAAGGCCCGCGGTGGTAGGGGCTCTCAGAACGGCTATCCTACGATCGATTTCGATGGGATCGATGATCAACTCCTTGTGCCGGACCAGAACAACCTGGACCTTACCGGGTGGGACTTTTTCATCGTGAACGCGGTGGATGCGGCTAAGAGCAACAACGTTTGGTTTAGCAAGGGAAGCAGCACGCAGTGCAACTACGGCCTATGGAGCACCGCCACAAACGCGCTCCAACTTCCCATCTACGACATCTGGACGCTTTTCAGCGCACCCACCACCATGGCCAATGTAACGAGCCCTGCCTTCACCCTGGAGCAGTATACGAACAACGTGATCTTCGGATTGTTCCCCGCCAGGACGGTCTATCGCAATGGGGTGAGCATCCATTCGGATGTGAACCTGTTGCAGCTACCCCAGACGAACAACCAGCCCTTACGCATAGGAAATACCAGCGGTTCCGTTGGCTGGAACCTGGATGGTGATATCGCCGAGGTGATCATGTTCAACAACCGGGTGAACACCGCGCACCGCTATTTGATCGCCAATTACCTGGCAGCGAAATACGGCATCGCGCTCGGCGCGAACGAGATCTACCAAATGGACAATGGGGTCAATGGCGACTACGACCACGATGTCGCGGGAATAGGACGGGTGGACGCGAACAATCTGCAGCTCGATTCGCGCGGCACCGGTATCGTGCGCATCTACAATGCCACCAGTCTCGGCAATAACGAGTTCATGATGTGGGGGCATGACAATGACATCATGGGGACCTGGGGTTCGGTGGACCTTCCGCCCGGAATACAAGGGCGGTGGTATCGTACTTGGCGGGTGAGCGAAGTGAATGCGACCGGAAGCACGGCAGTGGATGTCGGAACGGTGACGATGGAATTCGACCTCACCGGCATCACGCCTATAACCACCACCGATATCCGCTTGCTGGTGGACACGGACAACGATGGGATCTTCGCCGACGAAACGCCCATCGGTCCGCCGACCGCAGTGGGCGGGAACATCTACCGGTTCACGGGGGTCACCCAACTCGCGAACGCGCGAAGGTTCACGTTGGGCACGATCGACACCTACCAAACCCCATTGCCAGTGGAGCTGGTCCGTTTCGACGCGGAGGCCGTGCCACCGATGGGCGTGGAGCTCGCCTGGTCCACCGCCACCGAAATGGACAATGACCACTTCGTGGTGCAACGCTCGAGCGACCTTCTGGAATGGTCGCCGATCGGACAGGTGGATGGCCAAGGCACCATCCTTCAGCCAACGGACTATTCCTTCTGGGACAAGGAACCCTTGGATGGCGCGTCCTACTATCGGCTGGTGCAAGTCGATCATAACGGCGAACAAGAACGATCCAGCGTGCGCGGCGTGACCTGGTCGCAGGTTTCCGCCCCACGCGTAATGCCCAACCCAAGCAACGGTCGCTTCACGCTGCGCCTCGAAGCCACACTCCCTAGCATGGTCCAAATGGTGGATGCGTCCGGCCGTGTGGTATGGTCGAGCCGAACTCCCATGACGGGCATGGTGACCATGGACCTTGGTCACCTTCCCGCAGGCACTTACACCGCGATCATTGGCAATGATCGGGCGCATCGTACCGAACGCGTGGTCATAGAACGGTGAGCCCGTTAGCGGATCCCTCACTCGGTCCACCCTGCATTGGCGCGGACCTAGAGCCCCTCTGATGTACCGGGATGTGAGCGTTCCTGTGGTCGCTCGTTGCGAAAGCTCGGCACCTCTTGCGGGTGATCCCATTGAGGAGCAGCGTATGTCATCGCCAATTTGGTGCGTGCGTATTTTGGCGGGGGCCTAAAGGCCGACAGGCCCACATGCGTCGTTTCCTTCTCCCCTTCCTTCTCGGAGCTGTGTTGTGCGCCCTGTCATGGGGGCTAACGGGACCCGATGACGATGCGGTCCTGGCCACGCGCACCGAACGACTTCAGCAGGCCGTGAACAAAGCGGCCAGTGCCCTTCGGGCCCAGGTCCGATCGGTCGCTGCGGATCTAGATGTCGAAGGCCTCGACAGCCTGATCCACAGGCAAGGGGATCGATTGATGGATACCCGCACCGGAGTGGAACTTTTCGTGTTCCAACATGACTCACTTGTATTCTGGACCAGCCGAGCCCCGGCGGAAGGTGGACCGCTCTATCGGGATGTGGCCGGTCATGCGCAACTGCCGGATGGGACGTATCTCCATGCCGAGGTGAGCAACGGCCCTTATCGTCTCCATGGACTGCGCTTGGTCTGGTATGCCCCACCTATCGAGAACCGCTACCTAACGAAGGGCTTCGCATCCAGTTTGGGGTTGTTGCACGGGCTTGTGGCCGAGGCCGGTCCAGGGCTTGGTCCGGTAGTGCGCGACGGCGAGGGCCAAGTGATGTTCCGAACGGCATTGCCGGACGAACCCGGGCCTGGGGGAGGTTGGCCCATCGTTCGTTCACTGCTGCTGCTGCTCGGGACATGCCTCGTTGTCGTCGCTTTCTGGCGCACCTCCATGCGACTTGCCGAGAAAACGAACGTCGCTACCGGGGTACTTGCTTTCCTTGGCGTTCTTCTTCTGGCCCGTTGGCCTGGATTGACCTACCGCACCTTCCCGGACCAGGACACTTTTACCCTTTTCGATCCGGTCCTGTACGCCACGTCCTTCGTATTCCCTTCGCTTGGGGACTTCCTCCTGAACGCAGGGCTCTTCCTGTGTATCGTACTCTTCGTCCGAAACACATTGCGCGGTACCCTTGTTGCGGCTCCGCATATCGGACATTTATGGAACATCGCATGGCTCGCCGTCCTGCTCGTGGTCGCAGCGTGGCTTACCGGGCTGGTACAAGGCCTTGTTACCGACAGCCGGCTCGAACTCGATCTCCAACATGTCGAGGGCTTCGATCCCTACAGCGCGCTTGCTCTCTGCGGCGCGGCCATCTTCTTTGGGGGATGGTGTTTGTTGGCGGATACCTGGGTCCGTTCATTGGCCCATACGGTACCGATGAAGTATGTGGTGGGGGTAGCACTACCCATGCTCCTGTTCTCGATCGCGCTGCACCATTGGGCGGGCGTGTTGGATACGGTGCATGTGCTCTGGCCATGGCCCTTGCTCGCCGTGGCGTACTTCGGACGGGTACACCGGCTGGGATTCGCTGAGGCGGTACTGGCCCTGGCGGTGCTCTCGGCGTTCACCGCCCACCTGCTCACGCGTTCGGTTCGGGAAAGGGAGGAACGGCAACGCACGGCCGTGGCCGAACGGCTGCTGAGCCAGGAAGATCCCGTGGTGGAGCAGATGTTCCGTGAACTCGCTCCTCAACTGCGCACGGATCCGATCCTGTATGCTTCGCTCACGGACTCGATGCCTTGCACCGCCGCTGACCTGGACCGCTTGGTGCGGCAAGAACGCTTCTCCGGCTATTGGGAGCGCTACGACGTTCGGCTCTATGCTTTCGGCACCGACGGAATTCCGCGATGCGCGACAGATGCCACACCACCTTTCATCGGGTCCGGCGCCTTGTCCATTCCGGGCCGTTCGGTGGCCATCACCGACATGCCCGATCTGCATGTGGAGCATGGTGCCGACAACCGCCCCTTCTACCATGCTCGCGTAGCGATCATGCCGACGGACACACTGGGACCTGCCCAGCTCATCGTCGAACTCCATCCGCGTTTGGTGCCGGAAGGGCTCGGCTTTCCGGAGTTGCTGCTGGCCGGTAGCGACCCGCTCGACCAGCGCATCGACCGCTACGATCGTGCACGCTACGAGAGCGGGCAACTGGTGGAAGGTTCCGGAGCCACAGTGTTCCCCCTGCACTGGGACCCGGTGCGTACGGCACCCATACAGGTCGCCGACCATGCCCTCATCCCCTACGGAGACCCCGCAGGATCGCTCTTGGTGCTGAGCGTGCCAGAGGTCACCTGGGTGGACAAAGCCACGGGGTTCAGCTACCTCTTTGCCTTCTTCAGTCTGTTGTTCGTGCTGGTCTTCGGCGTCGTCGCCGTGGTCCGGAACCGCGGACTACCATCGGTGAGCATCGCTGGAAAGGTCCGCCTCGCCTTGGTTTCCTTCACGGTGATCGGGCTGGTTTTCTTCGGCCTTGGTACACAGCGGCTCCTCAGCGGTTCCTATGCCGAACGAAGCACTGCGGCCCTGGTGGAAAAAACCCGCTCGGTGCATGTTGAACTACAGCGCAGATTGGATGGCACGGCGCCGCTGGCAGGTGACCGTAACGCCTATCTGGACCATGTGCTGGGGCGCCTCAGCAACATCTTCTTCACGGACATCCACGTTTACCGCCGCGATGGCCAGGTGTTGTCCTCCTCGCGGCCGCAACTGTTCTCCGCCGGGTTGCTCGGAAGACGGATGGACCCCGCCGCGTATCTCGAATTGGCGATCCGCGGTTCGAACATGTTCGTGCATGAGGAAGCCCTGGGTAAGGCCGTACACCGCGCGGCCTATATGCCGCTGCGTGACGACCGCGGCGTTCTGCTCGGCTATCTCGGTCTGCCCTCCTTCGCCGACCAAGCCCAGCAGGACCGCGATCGCGCTGCCGTGTACGTGGCTGTTGCCAACCTCTTCGTGCTGCTCTTCGCCCTCAGCGTGCTGGTGGCGGTGTTCATTAGCAACTGGACCACGCGACCGTTGGATGTGCTGAAGGAGAGCCTGCGCCGTGTGGCGCTCACCGGGGCGAACGTGCCGCTGCGCTACCGCGGGCAGGATGAGGTAGGCCGACTTGTGGAAGTGTACAACAACAAAGTGGAGGAACTGCGCGAAAGCGCGGAGAAGCTCGCCCGCAGCGAACGCGAAAGCGCCTGGCGCGAAATGGCGCGGCAGGTGGCGCACGAGATCAAGAACCCGCTCACCCCGATGAAATTGAACGTGCAGCACTTCCAACGCACCTGGGACCCCGGTGCGAGCGACGCACGCGAACGCCTCGACCGTTTCACCACCGCACTGGTCCAGCAGATCGATGTGCTGGGACGCATCGCGGGTGAGTTCTCACACTTCGCACAGATGCCGCCCGCCCGCCCCGAGCCCTTGGACCTGCGCGACGTGGTCTCCGCAGCGATCGGTCTGTTCCACGGTCACCCCAACCTGCACTTGACCCTCGATGCGAGCGGCCCTATCCCGGTACTTGCCGATCGCGAGCATCTGTTGCGTGTCTTCAACAACCTGCTCCAGAACGCGTTACAGGCGATCCCGAACGACCGCGACGGATCGGTCCGTGTGGTGCTTCGGCAAGAGCATGGACAGGCCGTCGCAGAAGTACGCGACAACGGGACCGGCATCGCGGAAGATGTGCGCGACCGCATATTCACCCCCAGCTTCACCACCAAGACCAGCGGCATGGGCCTGGGTCTGGCCATGGTGAAGCGAATGGTGGAACAGGCCGGTGGCAGTGTCCGGTTCGAGACAATCGAGGGTTTTGGAACGTCGTTCTTCGTGACACTACCTTTGGGCAAGACCGTCAGCACATGACCACGCTCGACCTCCGCAATAAGCTGAAACGCATCATCGACAGCACGCAGGACAGAAGGCTCCTCGAATCTTGGGAGGCTTTCATCACCGAGCAGTCGCTTGGCCAAGAAGCGGTCGAAGACATGGTCCGGATGGCCCGGCTCAGCGATGAGGATATCGCTGCAGGTAGAACACACAGCGTGGAAGAAGTGAAGCGCTGGATGAACGAAGAAAAGGGCAAGACATGACGCTCGAGGTTTCGACCTCGGCGCGGCAGCGCCTATTAGGCATCTGGAAGCGCATCCGTGACGGATCTTCCGTCGAACGTGCTGAGAAGGTGGAAGAACGATTACTCCTTCGAGCCAACGAGTTGCTCGCAGAGCCGCTCAAGGGGCCACCTGAACCGCACTTGGCAGAACTGAACGAAGGCCACCGTTTCCTGCTGCTCGGCCGGTACAAGATCATCTACCGCATCATCGGCGAGGTCATTCATATCACCGACTTTTTCGACACCAAACAACACCCCTCGCGCATGCGAGGATGACGCAGATACATACGTACTGATGCCCTACAACAACCTGCTCATCAACGATGCGGAAGGCGTCCGCACCATCACCATCAACCGACCGCAGCAACTAAACGCGCTGAACCGCGACACGATCGATGAGCTCGATCGCGCCTTGAGCGAGGCGGATGCGGACAAGAACGTGCGCGTGCTGATCATCACCGGCAGCGGGCCGAAGGCTTTCGTCGCCGGCGCGGACATCAAGGAGTTCGCGCACTTCGCCGTCGAAGAAGGCAAGGCCTTGAGCGCCGACGGCCAGCACAAGCTTTTCGACCATGTGGAACGCATGAGCAAGCCCGTGATCGCCGCCGTGAACGGATTCGCCCTCGGCGGTGGTTTGGAACTAGCCATGGCCTGCCACTTCCGCGTGGCGAGCCAGACCGCCAAGTTCGGTCTGCCCGAGGTCTCGCTAGGCGTGATCCCCGGGTACGGCGGTACGCAAAGGCTCGCGCGTTTGGTGGGCAAAGGGAAGGCTCTGGAGATGACCATGATGGGCAATATGGGTTTCGATCCCGCGGAAGAGGCCCTGCAATGGGGGCTGGTGAACCACGTTGTACCACCGGACCAACTGCTCTCCACCTGCCAGGAGCTGGCTAGTAAGATCGCACGCAACAGCCCCACCGCCCTCGCCGCCGCCATCCGCGCGGTGAACGCCGGCTACGAGCCCGGGGTGAACGGCATGGAACGCGAGATCGAGGAGTTCGGCAAGTGCTTCGGTACGGCGGACTTCAAGGAGGGCACGAGTGCGTTCATGGAGAAGCGGCAGGCGAATTTCACGGGGGCGTAAGTGTGTTTCATCGGATAGTCCTACGATTGATCAATGGGTTGGTGCTCGTTGCGCTTTTCTTTTGTTCGTGCGAGAACGACCGGCCATCGCTCATTGGCCGTTGGCTTCCGACAGACTCTCTCTCACTATCTCGTGGTGCTTTTGAAGTGTATTCTGCCGATTCCACTTTCTTTCGAAGTATTAACGGGGAGACTAAGGTTCAAGGAACGTTCTGGGTTCAGGGTGACTCGGTTTTTCAACTTGTGCGGTCCAGCGAGCCGTTCTTGGAGCTCGATTCTCTTCCCAACAAAGTCTCCTGGCATGGATTGGCAAAATTCTCTGGCAAACTGACTTGGTTCGGCTCGGATACTGTGGTCATGGAATCAGGATCTGACCACCACAAGGCTCGAGCGACCATAACCAGAGTGCGCCAATAAGGTAAAAGTGAGCGTCCTCCGAAAACTCGCCGGGCAGACGGCCATCAAGGGGCTAAGCATTGCCTTCGTCCTGACGGGTTGTGTTATTGAGACTGAAGATGGGATAGTTGGAACATGGAGCACGCCACTGGAGCACGGCAAAACGGGCATTGCTCAGTTCAATGAAAAGGGAGGATTTAGAAGTTGGGCAGAACCGCGTCCTCCTGAGGGCGCCAATCTTTCTCGCGTGACCTACTTCATCCTCGGCGACTCTCTGGGGCTGATAGGGGAATTGATGGATACGACCATGTACAAAGTAGAGTGGGTGGATCGTGATCAGGTTCTGCTTATCGAACCCAACAAGACGTTATCGCTCACGCGTATGCCAGAATGAGCGTCCTCCGCAAACTCGCCGGGCAAACGGCCATCTATGGGCTGAGCAGCATCGGTGCGCGCTTCCTCAACTACCTGCTCACGCCGCTCTATACGAGCAAAGGCGTGTTCCCACCTGCGGAGTACGGGGTGATCACCGCACTCTATGCCTGGACAGCATTGCTCAATGTGGTGCTCACCTACGGGATGGAGACCACCTTCTTCCGCTATGCGAGCAAAGACCCCAACGGCGCGCCTCGGGTCTATTCGACCGCTACTTGGGCGTTGAGCATTTCATCGTCAGTGTTCCTACTGCTCGGCTGCTTGTTCGCGTCGCACATCGCAGGCGGCATCGGGTATCCCGGGCATAGTGTGTCGGTGCTGATGCTGGTGCTGATCATCGGCATTGATGCGGCAACAGCTGTGCCTATGGCGCGTTTGCGCCAGCAGGGACGCGCCTGGCGGTTCGCGGCGGTGAACATCATCAACGTGCTGGTGAACATCGCGCTCAACGTGTTCTTCCTGGCCTACTGCCTGCCGAAGTACAACGCCGGTGAGACCAATGCGTTGATCGACGCCGTGTACGATCCGGCCTTCGGCGTGGGCTACGTCTTCCTCGCGAACCTGATCAGCAGCGTGGTGAAATTCCTCCTTCTCGTGCCGGAGTGGCCTCCGATCAAATTGGGCATCGACAAGCAGCTGCTCCGGCCGATGCTCGCCTTCGGTGCGCCGCTGTTGCTCGCAGGATTGGCCGGCATGATCAACGAGACCGCAGACCGGGTGTTGATGAAACACCTCCTGCCCGCGGCCATCGCGGACGAACAGATCGGCATCTATGGCGCGTGCTACAAGCTGGCGATCCTCATCACGCTCTTCATCCAGGCCTTCCGCATGGGCGCGGAGCCTTTCTTCTTCAGCCATGCGAAGGAGAAGGACAGCAAGCACACGTTCGCGCACATCATGAACGTCTTCGTGGCCGTATGCATGGGCGCCTTCCTGCTGGTGATGCTCTTCCTCGATCTGTTCAAGTGGTTCATCCCGAACCCGGCCTACCACGAAGGATTGCGCGTGGTGCCGATCCTGATGCTGGCCAACGTCTTCCTTGGCATCTACTACAACCAGAGCGTGTGGTACAAACTCACGGATCGTACGCGCGCCGGCGGCACCATCGCGCTGATCGGTGCGGCCATCACACTTGTGCTGCTCTTTGTGCTGATCCCGCGCATGGGCTACATGGGCGCCGCATGGACCACGCTCGCCTGTTATGCGAGCATGGCGATCATCAGCTATGTGTGGGGGCAACGGTACTATCCTATCCCGTACAACGTGAGCCGCATGCTGGCCTACATGGCAGGTGCTGTGTTCCTGTGGTGGGCTGCCGAGCAGCTTCCGTTGGATGGCGTGCTGAAGTACGCCGTGCGCGGTGTGCTTCTCCTCAGCTACTGCGCAGTAGTATGGCGAAAAGAGCGCGGCGGCTTGTGGCGAGCGTGATTGAACCGAGTGTCTAGTGCTCGACGACGAAATGCGCGGCACTTCTGCCCGCATCCGTGGTCGCGACGAGTGTGTAGTGGCCCGCGCTCAGATCCTGCACTTCGATCCACTGTGTCGATCCTGATCGCACGCGGATACGCCGTACGATCCGTCCTACCGGATCAAGCACCAGCAAGTCATCGCGCAGCACGTGATCGGTGGGGGAACGAACGTTGATCCCTTCCGTGGCGGGGTTCGGATAGATCTCCAGTTGGGAAGCACGCGCGTTACTGTGATCGATCTGCGTGAAGAAGCCGAGCGTATCCGCCGGGATGAACAATTTCGGCGGCACGGAGCCGGAGAAGCAATCTTTCGTTCCGTAGGCCACATAACCCGTGGGCGTAAGCAGAACGCTCGATCCCATATCGTAGAGCGAATCACCATGAAGCCGTGACCATAGGCTGTCGCCGGCCGAGGAAAGCAAGGTCACGCACAGCTGTTGCTTGTCTGGCGATTGGAAGGTGCCCACGGTCCCGACGGTGAGGTAGGTGCTGTCCGGCAGGGCTACGACGTCCATCATCTTCTGGTTGTAGATCCGATCCCAAACGATGGTGCCGTTCGTGTCGGTGCGCAGGATCCGGGAGGAGGTGTAGTCGTAGTTGGCGAGCATCAGCAAGCCGTTATCCAAAGTGGTGATGATGCGCCGCGTGTTTTTGCGCAGCGTATCCGACAAAAGCACCATGTTCCCCTGGTCGCCGTCCCCCGTGAACCGGATGAGGTACAACTCCATGTTATTCTGGCCCACGGTATCAAGCACGGAGGAGAACACATGGCGCCCCGAGGTGAGCGCTGCGCAACCGATGTTGTCATAGTAATACGTTCCCATCGGCTGATCTTCGATGCTTACGGTGTTGCCGGTGCTGGTCAACGTGTAGTCTTCGAACCAGGTCGGTGGCGTATAGCCGATCTGGATGTTCGGCTGCTGCGTGTTCATCGCCAGGAGGTGGATCTCCTGGTTGGCGGTCTCCCAGGCATCCGCGAGCGTGCGTGCGCAGGGCTGGTCGTATTGATGCCACCACAACGTATTACCGGACTGATCGATCTTCAAGGCGAACAACTGCGCCATGGGCAAGGCGGACACGCCCATCCCGCAATAGGTGTATGAAGATTGGGCCGTTCCTGCGATCAGCGTGTTCCCATCGATCAGGTCGACCACATGGGTGATGCTCCCTGGCTTGATGGAGTCGATGCGCTGCGTCCAAAGCGTATCGCCGCTTGGCTGGATCTTCACCAGGTAGGTGGCGATCGCCCAATCCTCGAAGGGGGTTCCGCTTCCCTGGGTCCAAGCCCCATGGATGCTTCCGCACAACAAATAATTCCCGTCGCTGGTGCGATGCATCGTGTGCGAATACACCCTATGACCGGTATAGGGGTACTGGTTCTGCCAGTCGACCCATTGGGCGGACAATGGTGCGGAGGCCAGCAGGGCCCCTACAAAGCACGATCGTCGCAGCCCGGGGATAGCCATGGAAAATCGTTTCGGACGAAGCTAGCCGCTTGCGCCGTTCAGCTATCACCTCTTCGACTGACCTTTGTGAACAGATGACCAGCAGATCCGAAATGCTCCCTGTCCGCATCACGAACAGGGGCAAGCACCCCTTGCCGCACTACGGCACCGAACACAGTGCCGGCCTGGACCTTCGCGCGAACCTGGAGGCCGAGATCACTCTGGCCCCGGGCCAACGGGCGTTGATCCCCACCGGGCTTTTTCTGGAGCTGCCCGAGGGTACCGAGGCGCAGGTGCGTCCGCGCAGTGGGCTGGCCTTCAAACACGGGGTCACGGTGCTCAACGCGCCGGGCACGATCGATGCGGATTACCGCGGTGAGGTGGGCGTGCTGCTGATCAATCTGGGGCAGGAGCCCTTCGTGGTGAAGGACGGGGAACGGATCGCGCAAATGGTGGTGGCACGGTACGTGCGCATCACATTAGAGGAAACTGCGGACCTTCGCGCCTCGGAACGCGGGGTGGGTGGCTTCGGCCACACCGGCACCCGCTGAGCGAACTGACCGGCATGAAGATCATCGTACCGATGGCGGGTATGGGCAAACGGATGCGTCCGCATACCCACACCACCGCCAAGCCCCTCCTCCCGATCGCGGGCAAACCCATCGTCCAACGTCTTGTGGAGGACCTTGCCGCCGTGGCCGGGGAACCTGTGGAGGAAGTTGCCTACATCGTACACCCTTCCTTCGGCGAGAAGGTGGAAGAACAACTGGTGGGCATCGCGAAAGCCATCGGGTCGAAGGGCACCATCCACTACCAAAAGGAAGCATTGGGGACCGCCCATGCCATCCTTTGTGCTGAACCGGCTTTGAACGGCCGTGTTATCGTGGCCTTCGCTGATACGCTCTTCCGCGCCCAACTGAAATTGGACAAGGACTGCGACGGCGTGATCTGGGTGAACAAGGTGGAGGACCCCAAACCTTTCGGTGTGGTGAAGCTGGACGATAAGGGCATCATCACGGAGTTCGTGGAGAAGCCGCAGACCTTCGTGAGCGATCTGGCCATCATCGGCATCTACTACTTCGCCGATGGGGAATACCTCCGCAAGGAGATGCAGTTCCTCATCGACAACGATATCAAGGACAAGGGCGAATACCAGCTCACCAACGCCATGGAGAACATGAAGCGCAAGGGTGCGCGCTTCAAGGCCGGCAGCGTAGATGTGTGGATGGACTGCGGCAACAAGAACGCCATGGTGGACACTAACACCAAGGTGCTCGGCTTCCTGAAAGGCGACAAATCGTTGATCAGCCCGAGGCTGAAGAAGGAGAACAGCGTGGTGATCGAGCCCTGCTTCATCGGGGACGAGGTCACCCTGACCAACAGCGTGGTGGGCCCCAATGTGAGCATCGAGAAAGGAAGCACCGTGACGGGCAGTGTGGTGCGTAATTCGATCCTTCGGGGGGATGTACGTGTACAAGATGCCGTGCTGGACAACTGTATGCTCGGTGAAAGCGTTGTGTACCACGGCCACGCTGCCGACCTTAGCGTGGGCGACCACAGCACCGTGGTCTGATCCCCACCCTCTGATGCTCCCTCTCCGCCCCGCTCTCCTTCCGCTGCTCGCCGCGTTGATCATGGGCTGTGGTGGTGCGCGCCCGGTGGCGGACAAGCCTACGGAACGGGCACTTTCCGAACCCGGCGATCATGTGCAGGCCAGCGACAAGCGGGCCCAGGTGATGCGCGTCTTCATGGACGCTACGCAGGCGCGATTGAAAGGCGAATACGGCAAAGCCTCGGCGCTCTACGATCAGTGCCTGAAGATGGACCCGGTCAATCACGCGGCCATGTTCGAACTGGCCAAGCTGTTGCACATGCAGCAGCGGCCGGCCGAGGCCCTTCCGCTCGCCAAGCAAGCGCGCAACCTTGACAAGGACAACATCTGGTACTACTTCCTGCTCGCCGACCTCTATGGCCAATACGGCCAGTCCGCGGAGGCGGCGCAGGTCTATCGGGACATATTGGAACGCTGGCCCGAGCGGCACGAGGTGCGCTTCCAACTGGCGCATACCCTGGCCGTGGCAGGCCGCACCGACGATGCCCGAAAGGAGTTCGAGGTGTTGCGCCAACAATTGGGGAACACCGAAGAAGTGGTGATGCAGGAGTACGGCATGCTGGCCAACAGCGGCGAATTGGAGAAGGCCGAGCAAGTGCTACAGCAGGCGCTGAAGGACGATCCGGAGAACGTGAGCTACCTCGGCATGCTGGCCGAACTCTACGACGAGATGGGACGCGGTGAAGAAGCCCTGGCGCTCTACCAGCGCGTATTGGCGAAAGACCCGGACGACAGCATGACGCGGCTCGCCTTGGCCGAACACCACTACGCCAAGAACGAGATGGATCCGGCGTTCGAACAACTTGGCCTAGCGTTCGCGGACCCCGATCTGGACGTGGATCCCAAGATGCAGGTGTTGCTCGGTTTCTTCGAGATGACCAGCGGACAGGGCATCGCCGCGGAAGATCAAAAAGCACTGCTTCATCGATGCTACACCTTGATCGACGTCCTGGAAAGGACACACCCGGACAGCGGTAAGCCACCAAGCATTCGTGGCGATTTCCTCATGCGCGATGGCCGCACCTCCGAGGCGCGCGATGCGTTCCGCAAGGCGTTGGAGCACGAAAAGGACAAGTACCCGATCTGGATGCAGGTGCTGCAACTCGACCTCCAAGCGAACGACTATCCCGGGCTGAAGACGGATGCTACCGCTGCGATCGAACTATTTCCCACCAGCCCGGAGCTATTCCTGTTCCAAGGCATTGCCTGCTCACAGTTGAAGGAACACGAGCAAGCCATCGAGGCTTTGGTGACCGGACGCGACCTGGTGGTGGACAATGACCCCTTGCTCGCGCAGTTCTGGACCAGTTTGGGCGATGCCTACAACGTGGCCCAGCGGTTCGACAAGAGCGACGAGGCCTTTGAACAAGCCCTGAAATTGGACCCGAAGAACGCGACCACACTGAACAACTTCGCCTACTACCTCAGTGTGCGCGGCGAGAAACTCGAACGTGCCAAAGAGATGAGCGCCCTCTCGAACCAACTCGCCCCGGGCCAGACATCGTTCGAGGACACTTATGCGTGGGTGCTCTATAGGATGGGGAAGCATGCGGATGCGCGGACCTGGGCGGAAAAAGCGCTGGCCAGCGGTGGCAACACCAGTGGCGAAGTGGTGGAACACTACGGCGACATCCTTTACGCGCTCGGTGATCAAGCCGGTGCGGTGGAGCAATGGCGCAAAGCGCAGCAGTTGGGCGGTGCCGGCGATCAGATCGACCGCAAGGTGTCCGAAGGCAAGCCCGTTCCTTGATCCCGTGCCATGGCGCAGCGAACCCATAACGGGGCAGTTGTGCTGCTGGTCGGCTTGGTTCTCGCCTCATCGGCATGCCATCCCCTCCAAAGCGTCATCCAAACAGATCGCGTCCTTCCTCTCCGTTCCTGGGAGAAAGTGCTGGAACGCGCGGTGGCAGCAGAACCGGTCCCAGTGCGCTACTATGCCGCCAAGGTCGATGTCGACCTGAAACTGCCGGAAGGCGATCGCTCCTTCAAGGGCATCATTCGCTCCGTCCAGGACAGTGCACTTTGGCTGAGTATCGTGCCTGCACTAGGTATTGAAGCCGCGCGGGCGCTGATCACTACCGATTCGACGAAGTTCATGGACCGGTTGCACGATACTTACTTCCTCGCAGGGCGCGATAGCGCACGGGCACGCTTCGGAATGGACCCGGACCTGGCCTTGTTCCAGGACGCCTTGCTCGGCCGTGCCATCGGATTAGACCCCTTGGAGAAATACCGGGTGGACCGTGAGGAAGGCTTGTACGTTCTCACGAGCAAAGAGAAACGCCGCTTCATCCGCGCTGCGGAGGATCTCCTCCCCGAAGACACGCTCGCCGGGGATCGGGACATGCCCGAACGACGCCTGGAGCGCACTTTGCGCCGGGCCGAGGTGCGCGAGGCCGTGGTGCTGCGCTACTGGATCGAACCGGACAGTTTCCGCGTGGTACGGGTGCGGGTGAGCGATCTGGTACACGATCAACATGCCGATGTGCGTTATGAGGACATCGGAGGCGAGGATCGGCCACCGCTACCCCACCGCATCTCGCTTTCTTTGTCCGACCCCGCCCGCCATGCTTCCGGCACCCTTCAATTGCATCGTGTCGAGACCACCGGTCCGCTCAACCTGCCGTTCAAGGTCCCCGAGAAGTTCGTTCCGATGGAGTGAGCGCGCTGGCGCTATCGCTTTGACGCTGCTGATGATCCTTCCCGGTCCTGCGCAGGACCGCAAGGCGTTGGAGAAGAAGCGGGATGCCCTGGACAAGCAGATCCGCACCACCAACACACTTCTCGAGCAGGCGCAACGGGAGCAGAAAAGCACCCAGAAGCAGTTGGTCCTCCTGAACGAACAACTGCGTGCCCGGCAGGAGTTGATCGCCACACTGGGTGGTGAGGTCCACCAAGTGGAACAGCGCATCGCCGAGGACGAGGCGGTGGTGCGCGCGCTCAGCGACGACCTGGTGCAGCTCAAGGAAGAATACGGACGAATGCTCCAGTACGCCTATCGCAACCGCAGCTCCTACGATCGACTCAGTTACCTCTTCGCCGCCGAGAGCTTCGCCCAAGCCTACAAGCGCGGCCGCTATCTGGACCAACTGGCCGAGCACCGCAGACAGCAAGCGGACCAGATCGTTGCGACCCAGGTCTCCCTCCAAGCGAAGATCGACGAACAGAAACGTCGTCGGGAAGAGAAGACCACCCTGCTCAGCGCGCAACAACAGGAACGCGCGCGGCTGGACAAGGACCGCGATGGACAACAAGCGGCCTTGGGGACACTGAAGAAAGAAGAGAGCCGCCTGAAGGAGACCCAGCGCAAGCAGGAACGCCAGCGCACCGATCTCGACCAAGCCATCCGCAAAGCGATCGAAGCGGAGATCAAGGCGCAGCAGAAGGCGAGCGGCGGCAAGACGGGCGGGCTGTCATTGACGCCTGAGGCACGCGAGTTGAACGCGGACTTCGAAAAGAACAAGGGCAAGCTGCCCTGGCCGGTGGAGAAGGGGGTGATCACCGCACGTTTCGGCAAACAGCCACACCCGGTGCTCAAGGGCATCACGATCGAGAACAACGGCGTGGACATCACCACGGAAAAAGGCGCTGCGGTACGCTCTCTCTTCCGCGGCGAGGTGAGCAGCGTGATCGTGATCCCCGGCGCTGGCAAAGCCGTGATCGTGACCCACGGAGCGTACCGCACCGTCTACAGCAATTTGCGTGAGGTGAGCGTGACCAAGGGCCAGAAAGTGGAGACCAAGCAGAAGGTGGGCGTGGTGCTCAGCGAGGAGAACACGAGTACCGCGCATGTGGAGATCTGGAAGGTGACCGCCGAAGGTTTGATCAAGGTGGATCCGGGGCCCTGGCTGGCCCAGCCGTAACGGCCCGTACAGCGATCGGACTACATTCGCAGCGGCTTCCGGTCTTCGCACCATCGGTCCGGCAAGCCTTCCACCATGGGCAAGCTCGGTGTTACGGAGATCATCCTCATCATCCTCGCCATTCTGTTGTTGTGGGGCGGTAAGAAGATCCCCGAGCTCATGCGCGGCCTGGGCAAGGGCATGCGGGAGTTCAAGGACGCGCAGAAAGGCGAGCCTTCCTCGGAAGAGAAACCCTGATCGCTCGGCCCCAAGGCGCCAATGAATACCCCACGGACCTTTCGTGAGGCTAAGGACCTTCTTACCTCGGCCAGTACTTCGATCACCGCGTTGACCGAACGGGCCCTTGCGGACGCGCGCAGCAAGCAGGACCTGAACGCGTTCCTCGAACTTTTCGACGAAAGTGCATTGGCCCAAGCGGCTCACGTCGATGCCCGAATGAAGGGCGGTGATGCCGGTCCGTTGGCCGGGTTGGTGCTGAGCATCAAGGACAATATCTGCTACAAGGACCATCGCGTAGGGGCTTCGAGCCGCATCTTGGAAGGGTTCACGAGCCTCTACAGTTCCACAGTGGTGGAGCGGCTCCTAGCCGCCGATGCGGTGATCTTGGGCCGGACCAACTGCGATGAGTTCGCGATGGGCAGTAGCAATGAGAACAGCGCCTATGGCCCGGTGCTGAATCCCTTGGACCCCTCGCGTGTGCCGGGCGGTTCCAGTGGGGGGGCGGCAGCGAGTGTGGCTGCGGGCATCGTGCATGCCGCCTTGGGAAGTGATACCGGAGGGAGCATCCGCCAGCCCGCATCGTTCACCGGAACGGTGGGCTTCAAGCCGACGTACGGTCGCGTAAGCCGCTACGGGTTGATCGCGTTCGCCAGCAGCTTCGATCAGATCGGCCCGTTCGCCCACTCTGTGGATGATGCGACGGCCGTGTATAACGCCATCGCGGGTCCGGACCGGCACGATAGCACTACGAGCCAGCGGCCAGCCCCACCGATCGCGCTCGACCATCCCGGCAAGTTGCGGATCGCCTACTACAAGGAGTGCGTGGAACGGCCCGGCGTGGCACCCGCCGTGCGGGAAGCCATGACCGCATTGGTGGACCGCCTGAAGAAGGGGGGGCATACGGTGGAACCGGCCGATCTGCCCATGCTCGACCACCAGGTGCCCACCTACTATATCATCGCCACGGCGGAGGCCAGCAGCAACTTGGCCCGCTTCGATGGCATCCACTACGGGCATCGAAGTGCCAGGGCTAAGGGAGTGGAAGAGACCTACCGCTTCAGCCGGAGCGAAGGTTTCGGTCCCGAGGTGCAACGGCGCATTCTTCTCGGCACGTTCGTATTGAGCGCCGGCTACTACGACGCCTACTACGGCCAGGCCCAACGCGTGCGGCGGCTGATCCGCGAGGCCACGTTGCGCACGCTGAGCGATCACGACCTGATCCTGCTCCCCACGAGCCCAATGACGGCCTTTGAGCGCGGAGCGCTCAGCGAGGATCCGATCGCCATGTACCTACAGGACATCTTCACGGTGCAGGCTAACCTGGCTGGCGTGCCGGCCATTAGCGTACCGCTCGGTACAGATACCGCAGGCCTTCCCTTCGGGGCCCAGCTCATGGCCGCACCCTTCGCCGAGGAGGTGCTACTGCGTGCGGCCAAGCATCTTTTCTGACCGGATTTCCAAGGAGTTATCCATGGCCTGTGGGATCCGTGCGATCCGCTACATTTGCCGTTCGTTTCCGCAAGGATCGCCTGCCATGGACGCGCTCCAGGACCACACCATCCACTTCACCGGACTGAACAACGGCTTGCATGC
The DNA here is from genome assembly GCA_016703105.1 of Flavobacteriales bacterium. Classification (GTDB taxonomy): domain Bacteria; phylum Bacteroidota; class Bacteroidia; order Flavobacteriales_F; family PHOS-HE28; genus PHOS-HE28. Next base: position 44,474 of record JADJCS010000014.1, on the reverse strand, counting down.
CTTCCAGTTCGACTTGGACAACGCCTTCTTCAAGGCCGCGGCCGATGAGGAATTGGAGGGTGGTAAGGCACAAGCGATGGTGCAGTTGGACAAGAACCCGAGCATGCTCGTGGCCGACATCCGGATCACGGGCACGGTGGACGTGCTGTGCGACCATTGCAATGCGCCGCTCGACTACCCGGTCGATGGTCATCTGCGCGAGGTCTTCCATATGAACGGGCGGCAGAACTTCGAAGGGGACGACCAGGTGATCGGCTTGGATCCGGACGATCATGCCATCAATCTCAGCCATTCGTTCTACGAGTGCATCCGGCTAGCCCTGCCGATCCGCCGCGTACACCCTGCAGGCCAATGCGACCCGATCGTGGACGCCTTGCTGGCCCGACAACAACAACAAGATCCGAACACGGGGACCGACCCACGTTGGGCCGCCCTCAATGCTCTCAGAGCTCAACGCTGACCGCGTAAATCCGCAAGCCGATGCCAAATCCGAAGCGCCGACACTCGAAAACCCGCACTATGAAGCGCCGCACCCACCAGGGAGCCGGTTTGCCTACCGTGAGCAAGGACCCGAACACCGGGGAGATCCATCTGCGCCACCGCGCCTACAAAGTGGGCGAAGACCTCTATTACAAGGGGCGCGTGGTAGTTAGTGGCACTGCAACCGAGTAACTCCCGGTTCCTGACCACACACCGTCCTTGCCAGCCACGATGAGGATCGGACTGGACATCATGGGCAGCGACCATGGGCCGCAAGTGCCCGTGCAAGGTGCCGTTATGGCGGCTCGTGAACTTCCTGCCGGGGTCAGGCTAGTTCTTATCGGTGATCCCGTGTCCATCGCGGAAGGCCTGGCCCAAGAGGGTGCCGATCCAGCGGGTTTCGACATCGTTCCGAGCAAGGACGACATCACCATGCGCGACAGCGCTACCAAAGCGCTCCAAACCAAGCCACAGAGCAGCATCAGCTTGGGCTTCGGCATGTTGAAGGGCGGGCAACTCGATGCCTTTGCCAGCACAGGCAACACCGGCGCGATGCTGGTAGGCTCCGTGCTCAGTGTAAAAGCCATCCCAGGGGTGATCCGGCCTGCGCTCTGCTCGCTGGTACCCAAGGAGAGCGGACGTTATGGTATCCTGTTGGACGTGGGGGCCAACGCCGATTGCAAACCCGATGTGCTGCAACAGTTCGGCTTGTTGGGGGCGCTGCTGGCCCAGCATGTGTACCACATCGAGGATCCGAAAGTGGCCTTGCTCAACATCGGGGAAGAAGAGAAGAAGGGAAATGCCGTGACCCAGGCGGCTTACGGCTTGATGAAGGAATGCGGCCAATACACCTTCGTCGGGAACATCGAAGGGCGCGACCTTTTCAACGACAAAGCCGATGTGGTCGTCTGCGATGGGTTTACAGGCAATGTGGTGCTGAAAGCGGTGGAAGCGTTCCACGAGCTGTTGGAACAGCGCGGTGTGCATGAGCCTTTTTTCGATCGGTTCAACTACGAGAACTACGGCGGGCTGCCTGTGCTGGGGATCAACGGTAACGCGATCATCGGCCATGGGATCAGCAATGCGCTCACCATCAAGAACATGGTCCTCTTCACCCATCAAGTGGTGGAGAGCAAGTTGAACGACCGGATACGCGAAGCGTTGACATGAGCACCCGCGTTACCGCCTCTATTACCGCCGTGTACGGGTATGTGCCGGAGGACGTGCTGAGCAACGAACGCTTGGAGGGCATGGTGGAGACCAACGATGCCTGGATCACGGAGCGGACCGGGATCCGCGAGCGCCGCATCCTGGGTAAAGGCTTGGGCACCTCGGAGATCGGGGTGCGCAGCGTGCGCGCACTCTGCGAAAAACGGGGTATCGATCCTTCGGAGATCGACCTCTTGATCTGCGCCACGGTAACACCCGATCATCAGTTCCCGGCCACCGCGAACATCATCTGCGACCGCTTGGGCGCGAAGAACGCCTGGGGGTTCGACCTGATGGCCGCATGCAGCGGCTTCCTATACGGCCTCACTACGGGGGCGCAGTTCATTGAGACCGGCAAGCACAAGAAAGTAGTGGTGGTGGGCGCGGACAAGATGAGCAGCATCATCGACTATGAAGACCGCGCCACATGCATCATTTTCGGCGATGGTGGTGGTGCGGTGCTTTTGGAGCCGAGCACCGAAGGACTCGGCGTGTTGGACAGTTCCCTGCATTCCGACGGCTCGGGTTGTCAGTTCCTCCACCAGAAAGCGGGCGGCTCGGTGAAGCCGGCCACGATCCGAACGGTCGAGGCCCACGAACACAACGTCTATCAGGAAGGAAAGTCGGTTTTCAAGTTCGCTGTGACCAACATGGCCGAGGTGAGCGCCCAGGTCATGCAGCGCAATGGCCTCACGGCGGAAACCGTCACTTGGCTGGTGCCCCACCAGGCCAATTTGCGGATCATCGACGCTACCGCCAAGCGCATGGGCTTGGACGAGAACAAGGTGATGATCAATATCGGCAAGTACGGCAATACCACGGCAGGTACAATACCCCTCTGTCTCTGGGAATGGGAACCGCGTTTAAAGAAGGGTGACAACTTGATACTCAGCGCTTTCGGGGGCGGCTTCACCTGGGGAGCGGTGTACGTGAAGTGGGCCTACGGGGGCTGAACCACGGGACTTTCTACATTGGCGGTCCTTTGCCTGAAAAGAGGCCTAAAGCCCGGACGGATCCGGGGCCATCAACCCAATGAGCGAACCGATGAACCTAGCACAGATCCAGGAGTTGATCAAGTTCGTTGCCAAGAGCGGCGTGAGCGAGGTGGAGATCGAGCAGAAGGACTTCAAGATCACGATCAAAACCCCTGCGGGAAAGAAGGAGGTACAGGTCCTCGCGGCCCCTCCTCCGGTCTATGCATCTGCCCCCGCACCAGCCGCTCCGTCAACTCCGGCGCCTGTAGCAGCGCCCGCGGCCGCTCCTGCAGCAGCGCCAGCGGCCGACTCCAAGTACATCACCATCAAGGCGCCGATGATCGGCACCTTCTACCGCGCTGCAGGACCCGAAAAGCCCATCTTCGTGAACGTGGGCGATGAGGTCAAGCCCGGAAAGACCATCTGCATCATCGAAGCCATGAAGCTCTTCAACGAGATCGAGAGCGAGGTGGCGGGAAAGATCGTGAAGGTGCTCGTGGACGATGCCAAGCCAGTGGAGTACGACCAGCCCTTGTTCCTGGTCGATCCCGCGTAATGCACCACCGCAGCGTCGCAGCGAACGCAACGATGGCGCAGCGCATGTGCATTCATCCCATGAACAGGCTTGAACTCAACAATAACGTTGCGAACCCGTTGCGTCCGTGGCGTCGTGGCGGTTAATCAGACTGAGCGATGTTCAAGAAGATCCTCATAGCCAACCGTGGCGAGATCGCCCTGCGCGTCATCCGCACCGCGCGCGAAATGGGCATCAAGACCGTGGCTGTATACAGCACGGCGGACCGCGAAAGCCTGCATGTGCGCTTCGCCGACGAGGCCGTTTGCATCGGCCCGCCACCCAGCAAGGAGAGCTACCTGAACATGGTGCGGATCATCGCCGCGGCGGAGATCACCAACGCCGATGCGATCCACCCGGGCTACGGCTTCCTCAGCGAGAACGCCAAGTTCAGCAAGCTCTGCCAACAACACGGCATCAAGTTCATCGGTGCCACGCCCGAGCAGATCGAGGCCATGGGCGACAAGGCTACCGCGAAGGCCACGATGATCGCCGCCGGAGTTCCGGTGGTGCCCGGCACGGAAGGTCTGGTCACCGACATCGCCCTGGCGAAGAAGGAGGCCAAGCGCATCGGCTACCCTGTGATCCTGAAGGCCACCGCCGGCGGAGGCGGGAAGGGTATGCGCCTGGTGTGGAAAGAGGAGGAGTTCCAGGAGGCCTTCGAGAAAGCGAGCCAGGAAGCCGGCGCTGCGTTCGGCAACGCCGGGATGTACATGGAGAAATACATCCTGGAGCCGCGCCATATCGAGATCCAGATCGCGGGCGATCAGTACGGCACCTTCTGCCACATGAGCGAGCGCGACTGCTCCATCCAACGCCGTCATCAGAAGCTGGTGGAGGAAACGCCTTCGCCCTTCATGACCAAGGCGCTGCGCAAGAAGATGGGCGAGGCCGCGATCAAAGCCGCCGCCAGTGTGAACTACGAAGGCGTAGGCACCGTGGAGTTCCTCGTGGACAAGGACCGGCACTTCTACTTCATGGAGATGAACACGCGGATCCAGGTGGAGCACACGATCACCGAAGAGGTGATCGACTACGACCTGATCCGCGAACAGATCAAGATCGCCGCAGGTGTACCGATCAGCGGGTTGAACTACGAGCCTACGCGCCACAGCATCCAGTGCCGGATCAACGCGGAGGATCCCTTCAACAACTTCCGGCCCAGCCCGGGTAAGATCACCAGCTACCACAGTCCGGGTGGCCACGGGGTGCGCGTGGACACGCACGTCTATGCCGGCTACACCATTCCGCCGAACTACGACAGCATGATCGGCAAGTTGATCGTGAGCGCGCAAACGCGTGAGGAAGCGCTGATGAAGATGGAACGCGCGCTGAGCGAATACGTGATCGAAGGGATACCCACCACCATCCCCTTCCACCTGCAGCTCATGCAGAACGAAAAGTTCCGCAAGGGGGAGTTCACCACGAAGTTCCTGGAGGACTTCGAGATCAAGCGGCCGTAGCCGTTGTGATCAACGACCGTTCAGCGATCCGCAGGCACTAGATGGTCCGCCGTGAGCGCTCCGCCGATGTCTCGGAAAAGGAGGCCTTTCCGCGCTCCTAATTCGTTGAGGACCCTTATCGCTTCCGCACTATCGGCCACGGTGCGCATGTTACGCCGCGCGTAGAACTGTATCTGTGGGTCGGCCTGGATCCCTTGAAGGAGGATCACCTCATCGGGCTGGGCCTCAGCGGCGATAAACAGCCCGCGTTTTTGTGCGGTCGCATAGGCTTCGCCCGTGGCGGTGCCATCGCCGGGACGGTTCACCCAGGTGTACCAGGCCATGCCTAACAAGAGCGCGCATGCGGCACCAAGCCGGGACCATCGTCCCCAAGTCGCTTCACGGAAAAGGACAATGGCGACCGTTGCGCACAGCAAGAAACCGAGCTTGAGCACCGCGAACTCATGGATGCCGTAGCGCACGAAGATCAGGAGGTGCAACACCGCTGGTAGCAGGGTAAGCAACAGGAGATCAAGCGCTGCTGGCCATGAACGTTGCCCGTTCATGACTATCGCCGCGATCCCCAACCCCACCAACGTCCCCCAGGAGCGCAGCAGATTCAGGCACAATTGCCAAAATCCTTGAAGTATGGTAGCGCTGGCTTCACCGGGGAGAACCCCGCGTTCCTCATACCGGTGGAAGAGATAGGCCACCAGGTCGCTCCACCCGATGCGGCTCGCGTAGAGACCGAGGCATACGACGACCACGATGGCCGCAACAACGCACTGCGCGATACCCAGCGAAAGCCAGCGCTGGTCCTTTGTTCTCCGCCATCGATGCACCAACACGATCAGCATGGTGAACACCACGAACACGCCGATCCACTCCGTAGCTGCAAGCACAGCGGAAGCCAGCAGGAAGTGCACGACCGCGAGAGGTCGCGGAGCGGGGCCCAGCCGCGCGAAAGTGAACAGCGACCACGCCCAGGGCAGTTGCACAGCCATGTCGCTCATGTACACGTTGCCATGGAACCAGAGCGGGCCAGGCATGAGCAGATAGAAAGCCGCGGCCCAAGCAGCGATGTTCGCGTGCTGTGGTAGGTCGCCCAACATTCTTTTCAGGAAGCCGAAGAACAGCAAAGCGGTGAGCCCGTGCAGCAGAACGTTGAAGATGCGGAGGGGCACTTCCGCAGCCGTCACACCGAGGACTTTGAACGCCGCGTACGGCGCCCAATAGGCCAAGGGCAGATGGGAGACGTAGTAGTAGATCCCGTCCTGCTCGGTAAGGTCGTAGTGCAATCCGATCACACCGCGATCGCCCGGGTTCGGATAGGTGACCGCCGGGCAACCGTGGTGTTTCAGGAAACCATCCTCCTCCCACACGCTATGCACCACCAGCACCAGCGCGGCGCAGAACTCATGGTTCTTGCTGAGCGGGCGGCCCAGTTGCGGTAGGCGCACCAGCACGCTCAGCGCAAAGGCGGCGATGAGTAGGAGCGCTGCGGATCGCGGCATGCGGTGAAACTAGTGGATGATAGACGCAGGTGCTCCTCGCCTCAAAATCGCCGCCTATATTGCTCATCCATTCCATATCATGCGCCTCCACTCCCTCTTGAAGTCTTCACTGGCACTTCTGTTCCTGATCGGTTCACTATCAGGTTGTAAGAAGGAAGCGGACGAAGAACCGACCCCTCCTCCCGGAGGCTCTGGTGGTGGTGGTTATTCCGTGGAGGTCATGGTGCTGAACGAAGCGGGCTTCCCACTTTCGGGCGCTTCAGTGAGCAGTGGTTCCGCGCAGGCGACAAGCGGGGCCAATGGCACAGCCTCGCTGTCCGGCGCTCCAGCGAACGATGGAAAGATCGTGGTCAAGGTGGAATTGGACGGGTATTTCAACGGCTATCGGAACGTCTCGGTGATCAGTAGCAGCCTGCACTATTGCACAGTACGACTGATCGAGGAACAAGTGATAGGAACGACCGATGCCAATACCGCAGGTACCATTAACGCTGCGGACTTCCGTTTGGAATTGAACGGACAAGGGTTCCAGAACGGGCAGGGTGATCCGGTCACCGGCACGATCAATGTGAGCGCACGCTATATCAATGCGAGCGATCCGGACATCATCGCCGACCTGATGCCGGGTGGCGACTTCAGTGCGGTGGGTGAATTCGGTGAGGAGGGCGTGCTTGAATCCTATGGGTTCACCGCTTTTGGTTTCACCGACGATAATGGAACGCAAGTGTTCCCCAACTCGGGCAGCGCCCAAGTGGTGATGCAACTACCACAGGATGCGATCGATCAGATCAACAATGAAGGGGCGAACGCTTGGTTCTTCGACGACATTAGCGGCCAATGGGTTTTTGGTGGCGCCATCACCGTGAGCGGCACCGAGGTTTACATGCCCGTTACCTCGTCCGGATATGGTAACTGTGACAAACTAAGAGCGCGCGGCACGATCAAGGCGGAATTCCTCTGCGGCACCGATCCGCTCATCAATGTGGAAGTAAAGTTGCGCACTACAGGTGCGGGCTTCGCGCGGACCTATAACACCAGCACCAACGCGAACGGAAGGATCTTGGTGGAAGTGGCCGTGAACACTTCCGGATCGACCTATAACGTCACTATCCAAACCTATTCCCAAAGCGTGACCGTTATGCCCAACGAGATCGAGGACATGGGCCAAGTCGACGCCTGTTCCGGACCACCTGCACCCCAACCTGTCCCGAATGCCTACGGTTACGGACATCGACGGAAACGTTTATAACACGGTACAGATCGGCGGGCAATGTTGGATGATGGAAAACCTGAGGACAAGCACCTACCGGAACAATACACCGATCCCGAATGTGACGGACAGTGCGCAATGGGTAAACCTCGCAAGTGGCGCTTGGTGCAACTTTAACAACACTGCCAACGATGCGATCTTGGGCAAGCTGTACAACTGGTATGCGGTGGACAACGCGGCAGGTCTGTGTCCGCTAGGTTGGCATGTGCCTGCTGAGGATGACTGGCTTACTTTGATAAACCATTTGGGCGGGAGTTCTGTTGCGGTGGCAGTGAAGCTGAATTGCTGCACCCACTTCTCTGCCTTCCAGGCGGGTTTTGGGGGTACCCAAAGGCCAATGGTGGTCTGCCCAGTTTTGGCGCAGCCTGGGGCCCGCCCCCCCACCCCTCCTCCATGTTTAGTTCCTCTGCCGAGATATACTGGGCGCCCAAACCAAACCTTTTGGACTGTGTGCGTTGCGTCGGCTGCCCCAGGATCGCTGAAGCGTAAGGTGCTTCAGGCGCTCGCCCGCTTCTCCTTGAGCGACTTCTGCTCGGCGAGCATCTCCTTGGCGGCGGCGATCAACGCGGCCTCATCGAAACCGCATTCGGCGTAGAGCTCTTTCTGGGAGCCGTGCTCGATCCAGCGATCCGGGATGCCGAGGCGCTTCACGTGCGCCTGGTAGCCGTGGTCGGCCATGAACTCCAGCACCGCGCTGCCCATGCCGCCCTGGATGCAACCATCCTCGATGGTGATCACCTGCTTGAACTTACCGAAGACCTCGTGGAGCAGCATCTCGTCGATCGGCTTCGCGAAACGCATGTCGTAATGCGCGATGCTGTGCCCTTCAGCCTGCAAGGCATCGATGCCTTTGGCAGCGACGTTCCCGATGTGACCAATGCTGAGCACGGCGATCTCCGAACCGGTCCGCACTTTTCGGCCGGTGCCGATCTTGATCTCCTTGAAGGGTGTCTTCCACTCGGTCATCACGCCTTCGCCACGAGGATAGCGGATGCTGAACGGGCCGCAGTCGCGCAACTGGGCGGTGTACATCAAGTTGCGCAACTCCTCCTCGTTCATCGGCGCGCTCACGATCATGTTCGGGATGCACCGGAAGTAGGCGATGTCGAAGGCGCCGTGGTGGGTCGGCCCATCGGCGCCCGCCAGACCGCCGCGGTCCAGGCAGAAGATCACGTGGAGGTTCTGCAGGGCCACATCATGCACCACCTGGTCGTAGGCCCGCTGCATGAACGAGCTATAGATGTTGCAGAAGGGCACGAGGCCCTGGGTCGCCATGCCGGCGGAGAAGGTCACCGCATGCTGTTCAGCGATACCGACGTCGAAGGCCCTGTCGGGCATGGCCTTCATCATGATGTTCAGTGAGCTGCCCGTGGGCATCGCCGGGGTTACACCTACGATCTTCGGGTTCTTCTCGGCCAGCTCGACGATAGTGTGCCCGAAAACATCCTGATACTTCGGCGGTTGTGGGCTCTTGGGCACCACCTTGATGATCTCGCCGGTCTCCTTGTTGAAGAGACCCGGTGCGTGCCATACGGTCGGGGATCCTGCTTCGGCGGGGGCATAGCCCTTGCCTTTCACGGTGATCGTATGGAGGATCTTGGGGCCCGGGATGTCCTTAAGGTCCTTCAGCACCTTCACCAGGCGCTCCACGTCGTGGCCGTCCACCGGCCCGAAGTAGCGGAACTTGAGGCTCTCGAACAGGTTGCTCTGGTGGAGCAGGGCGCTCTTCACGGCGTTCTCCACCTTCTGGGCGACGGCCTGGGCGTTCGGCCCGAACTTGCTCACCTTGCCCAGCAGGTTCCACACCTCGTCCTTCACCTTGTTATAGGTGTGGCTCGTGCTGATGTCCGTGAGGTATTCCTTGAGGGCACCGACGTTGGGGTCGATGCTCATGCAATTGTCATTGAGCACCACAAGCAGATCGCTATGCGCCGTCCCGCCGTGGTTGAGGGCCTCGAAGGCCATGCCGGCCGTCATCGCGCCGTCGCCGATAACAGCGACCACCTGGCGGTCCTTCTCTCCTTTCAATTTGCTGGCCACCGCCATGCCCAAGGCCGCGCCCACACTGGTGCTGCTATGGCCCACGCCGAAAGTGTCGTATTCACTTTCACTGCGTTTGGGGAAGCCGCTCAGGCCCTTGTGGATGCGGTTGGTGTGGAAGACCTCCCGCCGGCCGGTGAGGATCTTATGGCCGTAGGCCTGGTGCCCGACGTCCCATACCAACTGGTCATGAGGGGTGTTGAACACGTAATGCAACGCCACAGTAAGCTCCACCACCCCGAGGCTCGCCCCGAAGTGGCCGCCTTTCACGCTCACCACATCGATGATGAAGTCGCGGAGCTCTTTGCAGACCTGTTCGAGTTGCGGTTCGCTCAGGTTCCGCAGGTCGTTGGGCAGAAGGATGCGCTCGAGCAACGGGTAGGTTCCTGCGGGTTGGTGCACGTGGGCGGGGGTAGAACGAATGAACAAAGGTAGAAGGATGGCTGTTCGCAGGTCTTGGCGGGGAACGGACCTTGGCACCGCGCTATTGTCGGGTGCCGCACGATCATACCTTAGCGCCCGTTCCATTCCAGGACCAGCGCTTCACCCATGTCGAGCCCCGCGGATTACCTGCCGATCGCGATCCAGACCCTGATCGCGATCGGGTTCGTGCTGGGCATGCTGCTTTTCACCGGATGGACGGGGCCGAAGCGTGGCGGCAAGGAGAAGACCGAGAACTTCGAATGCGGTATCGAGGGCTACGGCAACGCCCGCAGCCCCTTTTCAGTGAAGTACTTCCTGATCGCCATTCTCTTCGTGCTGTTCGATGTGGAGATCATCTTCCTGTATCCTTGGGCCGTGAACTTCAAGGCCCTCGGCGTTGTTGGCTTCGTGGAGATGGTGATCTTCATACTTTTCGTGGTCACCGGGCTGTTCTATGTGATCAAGAAGGGGGCGCTGAAATGGGATCAATGACGAAGCCGACCGACATCGCTCCGCGCCCGGCCTTGGGCAAGCCGACCATCGTGCCCGGTCCGGCCGGCCATGAAGGAGCAGGTTTCTTCGCCACCCGGCTGGACGATGCCGTGGGCTTGGCGCGCAAAAACAGCATCTGGCCGCTGCCCTTCGCCACCAGTTGTTGCGGCATCGAGTTCATGGCCACCATGGGCTCCAACTACGATCTGGCCCGCTTCGGCATGGAGCGCCTCAGCTTCAGCCCGCGCCAGAGCGATCTGCTGATGGTGATGGGCACCATCGCCAAGAAGATGGGGCCGATCCTGCGCGACGTGTACACGCAGATGGCCGAGCCCAAATGGGTGCTGAGCATGGGTGCTTGTGCCAGCAGCGGCGGCATCTTCGATACCTACAGCGTGCTGCAAGGCATTGACCGGATCATTCCCGTGGATGTCTACATCCCCGGCTGTCCGCCTCGCCCCGAACAGGTGATCGACGGCATCCTGAAGATCCAGGAACTTGTGGCGAACGAAGGCAGCCGCAGGCGCTACAGCAAGGAGTACGAGGACCTGATGAAGCAGTACAAGATCGACTGATCGTGCCGGCCTTCGCCATTCAAACAGACAGGGATCAACTGGTGGTGGACCGGTTGGGCGCCGCCTTCCCCGAGGCGGTGCTGGCCCAAGAGCAGTTCCATGACATGCGCTGCTTCACCGTGCGGAAGGAGAGTCTGCATGACATCCTGCGTTTCCTGCGCGATGAGCTGGACTTCAACTTCCTCACCACACTTTGCGGCATGCACTACCCGGCCACAGAGGGCCAAGAGGACCTGCTGGGCTTGGTGATCCACCTGCACAGCTTCCGGAACCGCCATCGCATCCGCCTCAAGGCGAACACGCCGCTGAAAGATCCCGCCTTCCCCACCTTCACCGACCTGTGGCCCGCCACCAATTGGATGGAGCGCGAGGCATTCGATTTCTACGGGCTCACCTTCACCGGGCATCCCAATTTGAAACGCATCCTCAACATGGAGGACTTCCCCGCCTTTCCGATGCGGAAGGACTATCCCTTGGAAGACCCTACGCGCGAGGACAAGAACGATAGCATGTTCGGCCGATGAGCACGGGGATCGCGAAACCCGATTTCTGGCAGCACGACCTGGTGCCGCCCGCTGAGCACAAGGAGCTCAACGTGCTGAACCTCGGCCCCACGCACCCGGCCACGCACGGCATCTTCCAGAACGTGCTCACCATGGACGGCGAGTACATCCAGAGCGCCGAGCAGACGATCGGATACATCCACCGGGCCTTCGAGAAGATCGCGGAGCGGCGGCCGTTCTACCAGATCACCACGCTCACTGATCGGATGAACTACTGCAGTGCCCCCATCAACAACATGGGCTGGCACATGACGGTGGAGAAGCTGCTGCGCATCGAAACGCCGAAGCGCGTGGACTACATGCGCATCATCGCGATGGAGTTGGCGCGCATCGCGGACCACATCGTGTGCAATGCGGTGATCGGCGTGGACACCGGCGCGCTCACCGGCTTCACCTTCATCTTCCAGGACCGGGAGTTCATCTACGAGATCTTCGAGGAGATCTGTGGCGCGCGCCTCACCACCAACATGGGCCGCATCGGTGGCTTCGAGCGCAACTTCAACGATATCGCCTGGCGCAAAACCAAGCACTTCCTGGACTACTTCCCCAAGAAGCTGAAGGAATTCGAGAACCTGCTGATGCGCAACCGCATCTTCATGGACCGCTGCATCAACTGCGGTCCGTTCCCCTTGGACCGCGCACTGGCCTACGGCTTCACCGGCCCCAACCTGCGTGCCTGCGGATTGGACTACGACGTGCGGGTGATGGACCCCTATTGCAGCTACGAGGACTTTGACTTCAAGATCCCCATCGGTCAGAACGGCGATGTGTACGATCGCTTCATGGTGCGGCAGAAGGAGATGTGGGAGAGCCTGCGGATCATCCGCCAGGCGGTGGAGAAGTGCGAGAAGATGAGCGATAAGACCACCTTCACCGCGGAGGTGCCCGAATGGGTGCTCCCGCCGAAGGAGGAAGTGTACAATGAGATGGAGGCGCTCATCTACCACTTCAAGATCGTGATGGGCGAGAGCGACGTGCCCGTAGGCGAGGTCTACCACTGCGTGGAAGGCGGCAACGGCGAGCTGGGCGTCTACCTTGTGAGCGACGGCGGCCGCACGCCCTTCCGCGTGCATTTCCGCCGTCCGTGCTTTGTGTACTACCAGGCCTTCCCGGAAATGGTGAAGGGCATCATGCTCAGCGACGCGATCCTGAGCATGAGCAGTATGAACGTGATCGCGGGGGAATTGGACGCTTAGTGCTTCACCGCCACGGCGCCACGGACGCCAAGGTTCCGCCAAGGATGGTAGAAGAGGACCGTATAGCGACGCACGTTCTGGATGCTGCCTTCAAAGTGCATCGAGCGCTCGGGCTGGGCCTCTTGGAAAGCACATACGTGCATTGCCTGATCTTCGAACTCCGCAGTTTGGCGCTCTCGGTCCTCCATCAGCATCCACTGCCGCTGCAATACAAAGAAGTGTCCTTGGATGCGGGTTACCGACTGGACCTCTGGGTCGAAAGCAAAGTCATTGTGGAAGTAAAGGCGGTCGATGAACTGCACCCTATCCATACCGCGCAGCTACTCACCTATTTGAAGCTCACGGGCGACCGGCTGGGGCTCCTGATCAACTTCAATGAGGTCCTACTGAAGAGCGGCATCCGCCGCATCGCCAATGGCATGCCCGCATAGCGTTGCGCCCCCGTTGCGTTCGCTGCGTCGTGGCGGTGAAAAAGGCGCAGCCTTCTTCCGTCGTCACTTGCCCGCCTTCCGCTTTCTTTGCACGCGTAGCCATGGCCTCCACGATCAAAGCCATTACCACCACCGAGGGCGTCGCGCCCTTCCGCTTCAGCGAAGCGGGCCTGGCCGAATGCCGCCGCTTGATCGCGCGTTATCCTGCCGAACAGAGCAAGAGCGCGCTGCTCCCCATCCTGCACGTTGCGCAGAGCGAGAACGACGGCTGGTTGAGCGTACACGCCATGGACGCCGTGGCTGAGGTGCTCGGCATTCAACGCATCGAAGTGTTCGAGGTGGCCAGCTTCTACAGCATGTACAACCTGCACCCGGTGGGCACCTACCACCTGGAGGTCTGCCGAACAACCCCGTGCATGATCCGCGGTGCGGACGATCTGATAGCACACCTGGAGAAACGCCTCGGCATCCATGTGGGCGAGACCACCAAGGATGGCATGTTCACGCTGAAGGGAGTGGAATGCCTCGGCAGTTGCGGTACGGCACCGATGTTGCAGTGCGGCGCGAAGTACCACGAGAACCTCACGCCCGAAAAGGCGGACTCGCTCATCGAGCAATTGCGCGCGGAGAACAAGCGCCAGAACTACACGGACCAATGAGCCAGCTACTATGCTCCTCCGTTGTTCGTTGTCGGGCTGCTTCGAACACCGTGCGCTCCTCTGCGTTCCCGTGGCGTTCGTGGCGCCGTGGCGGTGAGATCACACGCGAACTCTGATGGCCCGCAAACTCCTCCTCGAACACGACAACAAGCCCGGCATCCAGGGCCTGGAGGGCTACCGCGCGAACGGCGGCTACCGCAGCGTGGAGAAAGCGCTGAGGACCATGAGCCCGGAAGCGGTGCTTGAAGAAGTGAAGAAGAGCGGCTTGCGCGGTCGCGGTGGTGCCGGTTTCCCCACGGGATTGAAATGGAGCTTCATGGCGAAGCCCCCCGGCGTGCCCCGGTACCTGGTGGTGAACGCCGACGAGAGCGAACCCGGCACCTTCAAGGACCGCTACCTCATGGAACGGATCCCGCACATCCTGATCGAAGGGATGATCACCTCCAGCTTCGCGTTGGGCGCGAACGTGAGCTATATCTACATCCGAGGCGAGTACTTCTACATCTACCGGATCTTGGAGCGCGCCATTGAAGAAGCACGCGCAGCGGGATGGCTCGGTAAGAACATCCTGGGCAGTGGTTTCGATCATGACGTCCATGTGCAGGTGGGCGCGGGCGCATACATCTGTGGCGAGGAAACGGCACTGCTCGAAAGCCTCGAGGGGAAGCGCGGCAATCCACGGATCAAGCCGCCCTTCCCTGCGGTGAAAGGACTTTACGGTTGTCCAACTGTCGTGAACAACGTGGAGACCATCGCAGCGGTGGTACCCATCGTGAACGACGGTGGTGAGGAATACGCCAAGATCGGCATCGGCAAGAGCACGGGTACTAAGCTGATCAGCGCCGGCGGGAACATCAACAAACCCGGGGTCTACGAGATCGATCTCGGCATCACCTGCGAAGAGTTCCTGAACAGCGACGAATGGTGTGGCGGCGTGCAAGGCCGTGCGCTGAAAGCGGTGGTACCTGGTGGATCAAGCGTGCCGATCATCCCTGCGGAACTCTACTTCAAGACCGCCGCCGGTGAAGCGCGCCTGATGACCTACGAAAGCCTGAGCGATGGTGGTTTCGCCACCGGCAGCATGCTCGGCTCGGGCGGTTTCTATGCCTACAACGATGCGCAATGCATCGTGCGCAGCACCTGGAACCACACCCGCTTCTATGCGCACGAAAGTTGCGGGCAATGCAGTCCCTGCCGCGAAGGCACAGGGTGGATGGAGAAAGTGCTGCATCGCATCGAGAACGGCGAAGGCCGCCTGGAGGACATCGACCTGCTCTGGGACATCCAGCGAAAGATCGAAGGCAACACCATCTGCCCGCTCGGCGATGCCGCGGCCTGGCCCGTAGCTTCGGCCATCCGGCATTTCCGGGATGAGTTCGAGTACCACGTCTACCACCCGCAAAAGGTGAAGGACCCGAAGCACTTCGAAAAAACGCCGTTCGTGCGCAAACCGAAGACCGTAGCCGCCTGAGCCATGCCGAAGGTCACCATCGACAACGTTGAGATCGAGGTTCCCGAGGGAACCACCATCCTGCAGGCCGCCCGCATGATCGGCGAGCGCGACAAGGCGGACCGCCATGTGGTGCCGCCGGCCATGTGCTACTACAGCAGCCTGAAGACCAGCGGCGGCTATTGCCGCACCTGCATCGTGAAGGTGAGCCAGGGCAGCACCAAGGACCCGCGCCCCATGCCCAAGCCGGTGGCTAGCTGCCGCACCACCGTCATGGATGGCATGGTGGTGCAGAACACCACGAGCCCGGAGCTGTTGGATGCGCGTAAGGGCGTCACGGAGTTCCTGCTGATCAACCACCCGTTGGATTGCCCGATCTGTGACCAGGCCGGGGAATGCCACCTGCAGGACCTGGGCTACGAGCATGGCGCCGAGGGCAGCCGCTACGAGTTCGAGCGCCGCACCTTCGACCCGATCGACATCGGCGACACGATCAAGTTGCACATGACGCGCTGCATCCTGTGCTATCGCTGTGTGAAGGTGGCCGAGCAACTCACCGATGGCCGCGTGCACGGGGTGATCAATCGCGGCGACGTGAGCGAGATCAGCACGTACATCCAGCAAGCGGTCGAGAACGATTTCAGCGGGAACATGATCGACGTGTGCCCGGTGGGCGCGCTCACCGATAAGACCTTCCGTTTCGCCAGCCGCGTATGGTACACCAAGCCCGTGGATGCGCACCGCACCTGCGAGAACTCGAAGTGTACGGGCAAGGTGGTGCTCTGGCTGAAAGGCAACGAAGTGCTGCGCGTCACCGGCCGCAAAGACCAGTGGGGGGAGGTGGAGAGCTTCATCTGCAACACCTGCCGCTTCGACAAAAAGGACGTGAAGCACTGGACCGTGGAAGGTCCGCGACACCTCGACCGCCATAGCGTGATCTCCGCGAACCATTACGAGCTCCAGCAGAAGCAGAAGCTCCTCACCAAGGCCGCTCCTGAGAGCACTCCTGTCGGCCGACCTAAAGAGATCGGGCAAGGATGATCCCCATCATCATCTTCCTCGTCGCCCTGCTGCTTGTCACCTTGGGCGTGGCGATGTACGCCACATACGCGGAGCGCAAGGTGGCCGCCTTCATGCAGGACCGCATCGGTCCGGACCGCGCAGGTCCCTTCGGCCTATTGCAGCCCGTGGCCGATGGGCTCAAAATGATCATGAAGGAAGACTTCATGCCCGCGAACGCGAACCGCTGGCTCTTCTTCCTCGGTCCGGCCATCGCCATGACCACCGCACTGCTCACCGGCGTGGTGATCCCTTGGGGCGGCACATTGGACCTGAACGGCACCCCCTTCACCCTCCAGGTCGCGGATCCCGACATCGGTATCCTCTACGTGTTCGCGATGGTGAGCATCGGTGTGTACGGCATCATGCTCGGCGGTTGGGCGAGCAACAACAAGTACGCCTTGCTAGGCGCCATCCGCGCCGCCAGCCAGATGGTGAGCTACGAACTGGCTATGGGAATGAGCATCGTGGCGCTCGTGATCCTTACCGGCAGTCTGAGCTTGAACGACATCGTACTGCAACAGCAGGCGGGCTATTGGAACATCATCTACCAACCGCTCGGCTTCCTCCTCTTCCTGGTCTGCGCGTTCGCGGAATGCAACCGCGCCCCTTTCGACCTGCCCGAATGTGAGACCGAATTCGTGGGCGGCTACCACACCGAGTACAGCAGCATGAAGCTCGGCTTCTATCTCTTCGCCGAGTACGTGAACATGTTCATCAGCAGTGCGGTCATCGCCACCTTGTTCTTCGGCGGCTATGATGTACCCTTCCTGGCGGACCTGGGCCTTTCCCAGAATGTGACGGTGATCCTGGGCACGGTGGGCTTCTTCATGAAGATCACCTTCTTCATCTTCTTCTTCATGTGGATCCGCTGGACCTTGCCGCGCTTCCGCTACGACCAACTGATGAACTTGGGCTGGAAAGCCTTGATCCCCCTGTCCATCCTGAACGTGCTGCTCACCGGTGTGGGCTATTACCTCAAGAACGGTTTCTGAGCGATGAGCACCCCGATCACCCAGCCGCTCACCAAGCGCTCCGAAGTCGCGAGCAACAAGAAGATGACGCTCATGGAGCGCATCTATCTGCCGGCGATCATCAAGGGCATGGCGATCACCCTGAAGCACTTCTTCCGCCTGAAGAAGGCCACGGTGAAGTACCCCGAGCAGATCCGGCCGTTCAGCCAGATCTACCGTGGCATGCACGTGCTGAAGCGCGACGACCAGGGCCGCGAGCGCTGCACCGCCTGTGGACTTTGCGCGGTGGCCTGTCCTGCGGAAGCGATCACGATGGTGAGCGGCGAGCGGAAGAAGGGCGAAGAGAAGTTGTACCGCGAAGAGAAGTATGCAGCGGTGTACGAGATCAACATGCTGCGCTGCATCTTCTGCGGCGACTGCGAAGAAGCCTGCCCGAAGGAGGCCATCTTCCTCACCGACCGGCTGGTACCCACCGACTACACACGCGGCACTTTCACCTACGGCAAACAATGGCTGGTGGAACCGCTCGATCCCGCCCTGCGCGTGGATGTGAGCAAACGCCAGACGGCCGCCGTGCTGGAGTTCAAGAAAGACCGCAAATTCGCCCACAATCGTTGAGCGGCTGACCGGATGCTGTACCTCTTCTACCTCTTCGCAGTGATCTCGGTGCTCAGTGCATTGATGGTGGTGGCCGCGCGGAGTCCGGTGAACAGTGTGATCTCGCTGATCGTTTGCTTCCTCAGCATCGCGGGCCACTACATCCTGCTGAACGCACAATTCCTGGCGGCGGTGCACATCATCGTGTACACGGGCGCCATCATGGTGCTCTTCCTCTTCGTCATCATGCTGCTCAACCTGAACAAGATCACAGAGCCCAGCAAGACTTTGACGACGCGGATCGCTGCGGTGACCGCTGGAGCACTGTTCTTGTTCACTCTGCTCGGCGCGTTGCGACAAGGCGTTCAGATCACGGCCGCGAAGGAGTTCGACGGTAGCACGGGCCTGGTGAAGAGCGTGGGCCAGAGCCTCTTCAGCGAGTTCCTCCTGCCATTTGAAATGAGCAGTGTCCTCTTCCTCAGCGCGATCATCGGTGCTGTGATGCTGGGCCGCAAGGATCGCACACCGCGTGAGGATGCGCCGACGCATCCTGCGCCCGTGGAACGCCGCACCAAAAAGATCCCTGCGTGATGGACGGCATGATGACGGCCATCCGCGTGATCCCCTTGGAGCACTACATCGTGCTCAGTTTCATCCTGTTCTCCATCGGCATGGCGGGGGCGTTGTTCCGCCGGAACACCATCATTATCCTGATGTGTTTGGAGCTGATGTTCAACAGCGTGAACCTCTTGCTGGCGGCGTTCAGTGCGCACCACAGCGATCCGGGCGGCCAGGTCTTCGTGTTCTTCATCATGCTCGTGGCCGCTGCGGAAGTGACCGTGGGTCTGGCCATCCTGGTGATGATGAAGCGCAACGTGGACAGCGTGGACATCAACCAATTGAACCGGTTGAAATGGTGAACCTGCCGCTCCACGCCGCAATGGTGCCTGGTTTCCCACTGCTAGGGGCGCTCGTCATCGCTGCGCTGCGGGGCAAGTTGAAAGGCAACGCGGCCGGCATGCTGGCAACCACGATGATCGGCTTGTCGTTCGTGGTGAGTGTGATCATGTTCCTGCACACCCATGCCGAGGATGGGCCACAAGTGGTCAACTTCTTCGACTGGATCCACATCGGCGGCATGGATGTGCCCTTCGCCCTGCAGATCGATGCGCTCTCGCTTACCATGATGTTGATCGTGACGGGTGTGGGCACCTTGATCCATCTCTACTCGATCGGCTACATGCACGACGATGCGCGGGTGAGCACCTTCTTCGCCTGCCTCAACCTGTTCACCTTCGCCATGCTGCTGCTGGTGATGGGCGCCAACTTCGTGATGACCTTCATCGGTTGGGAGGGCGTGGGCCTGTGCAGCTATCTGCTGATCGGCTTCTGGTACACCAAGCCAGCGTACAACTATGCCGCGCGCAAGGCCTTCGTCATGAACCGGATCGGCGATGTGGGCTTCGTGCTCGCGCTCGCGTTGTTGTTCAGCCGCCTGGGCACCTTGAACTACGTCGAGGTCTTCGACCGCGCAGGCAGCTTGAGCGTTGAAATGGTGACGGTGGTGACACTGTTGCTCTTTGTGGGAGCGATCGGGAAGAGCGCGCAATTGCCGCTCTTCACCTGGCTGCCCGATGCCATGGCCGGCCCCACGCCGGTGAGCGCCTTGATCCACGCCGCGACGATGGTAACGGCCGGCATCTTCCTGTTGGTGCGCAGCAGCGCCCTCTTCAGCCTGGCACCGTTCACGCAGGACGTCGTGCTCTGGACGGGCCTCATTACCGCCCTGCTCACCGCGAGCATCGGCGTGTTCCAGAACGACATCAAAAAGGTGCTCGCCTATTCCACCGTATCGCAACTGGGCTTGATGTTCGTGGCCCTTGGTCTCGGTGCGTACAGCGCGGCGATGTTCCACGTCACCACGCATGCGTTCTTCAAGGCCCTGCTCTTCCTCGGCGCCGGTAGTGTGATCCATGCCCTCGGCGGCGAGCAGGACATCCGCAAGATGGGCGGGTTGAAGGGCGTAACGAAGATCACCTACGTCACCTTCCTCATCGGCACGTTGGCCATCGCGGGCATTCCGGGCTTCAGTGGTTTCTTCAGCAAGGATGCGATCCTAATGGCGGCGTACCAGGAACATCCGATGCTCTATGCGGCCACCATGGCGGTGAGTTTGCTCACCGTTTTCTACATGTTCCGGCTGCTCTTCCTCACCTTCTTCGGCACGTACAGGGGTCATGCGCATGCGCACGAGAGCCCGCTGGTGATGACCGTGCCCCTGATGGTTCTCGCCGTGCTGAGCGTAGCTGGCGGCCTGCTGAACCTGCCGCATCTCTTCGGTGGCCACGAGCCGATGAAGCACTACCTGGAGACCGCCGCCGAGGGTATCGCGGGTGAACACAACTACCTGAGCGCTTCCACCGAATGGATCCTGATGGCCGTTACCGTGGGTCTGATCCTGCTTACGATCCTACTCGCTTACAACCGATTCGTGAAGAAGACCACCTTGGATCCGGAGCCGGAGGAGATGTCCATTTTCTCGCGGTTGATCGCCCGCAAGTGGATGGTGGACGAACTCTACGCCTTCCTGTGGGAACGCCCATACGGTTGGCTCAGCACCCAGTTCTATGGGATCTTGGAGCGCAAGGTGATGGTACCTATCACACTGGGCGCTGGACGCTGGACCCAGAAAGCGGGCAAGGCGGCGCGGATGCTACAGAACGGCAACATGAGCTTCTACCTCTTCGGGATGGTGGTAGGCATCGTGGTCTTTCTCATGATCACGCTATACGGTGGATGAGATGCTGCTGATCGCCCTCCTCCTCGTTCCCTTCCTCGCCGCGGCGTTGTTGCTCGTGGCGCGTCCCGATGGTGCGGCACGCACGATCGCATTGCTGTCTTCGTTCATCACAGCGGCGCTCGCGATCCTCTTGTGGGTGCGCTATCCGGGAAGCAACGTGACGCTATTGGACCTGGCCTGGATGCCCGATTGGGGATTACGGTTCACCGTAGGCTACGATGGCACGGGGCTGCTCTTCCTCCTGCTCACCGCGCTGATCTTCCCCTTCATCATCGGCGCCGGTCGTCGTGAAGGCGCCGATCGTCCGGCTTTGATGAACGCGTTGTTGCTCTTCACCCAGAGCGCGTTGTTCGGGGTGTTCATGGCGCAGAACGCTTTCCTCTTCTACATCTTCTACGAACTGAGCCTGGTGCCGCTCTTCTTCCTGCTGCTGTTCTGGGGTTCCGCCGTTCCCGGTCGACTGGGCAGTGCGAAGGCGGTCACGATGCGGTTCTTCATCTACACGTTGCTGGGCGGTTTGGCACTGTTGTTCGCCATCGCCTACTGCGTGGTTCAAGAGCCTACACATAGCGCTGACTTCAATGCGTTACACGCTCTTCGCCTGCCGGGCGATGTGCAGATCTGGTTGTTCTGGGCGCTCTTCCTGGCCTTCGCGGTGAAGCTTCCCATCTTCCCCTTCCACAGCTGGCAGCCCGATACCTATACCTCGGCACCGCTGCAAGGCACCATGGTACTGGGCGGGGTCTTGCTGAAGATGGGCCTGTTCGGCATCCTGCGTTTCGTGCTGCCCATTGTGCCTGAGGGTGTGGAATTCTGGCGCAGCACGGTGGTCTGGATGGCATTGATCGGTGCGTTGTACGCCGGCATCATCGCCTTCCGCCAACGCGATCTGAAACGTCTGGTGGCCTATTCCTCGCTCAGCCACGTTGGGCTCTTGTGCGCCGGGCTCTTCGCTCAGAACACCTATGGCATCAGCGGATCGCTCTACCAGGCTTTCGCGCATGCTGTGCTGGTGGTGTGCATGCTGTATCTGGTGGGCGCCATCCAGCGGCGCACGGGCACCACCGATCTGGAGGCCATGGGCGGATTGAAGCACCGCGCACCGCGTTTGGCCGCGCTGTTCTTCTTGGTCATGTTGAACGCCGTCGCACTGCCCCTCACGCAGAGCTTCGTGGGCGAATGGTTGATGTTCAACGGGCTGTGGCAACGGGACGGCTGGATGGCCTTCGCCGCGGTGACGACGATCATCCTGGGCGCGGTTTACATGCTTTACGCGTACCAACGCGTGATGCTCGGTCCGGAGAACGCCAAGCTGCCCCAGACGGGCGATGCGGACCAACACGATCACCTCGTGCTCGTCCCGCTGATCGCTGTCTCTCTCGTGCTCGGGGTGTTCCCTGCGCCGGTGCTCAACCTCTTGGACGGTTCCGTGCAACAGATGCTCTCCACCTTCACCGCTTTGTACTGAGATGAGCGCGCTGATCCTCACTTCGGTCCTGGGCGTGCTGCTCCTTTACCTGGGGCTTTTCGGGCAGAAGAAGTTGCTCGTGCCGGTCGGTGTCCTTGGCCTGTTGGCCGCGATCGGGCTGTTCGTCATGGACCGTTCGATCAACGTGGCCATGTTCGCCAACATGGTCTCCTTCGATCGCGCAAGCTGGTTCTTTAGCTGCGGCATGCTCGTCGTCACCGTGCTGATCTTCCTGTTCGGCGCTGACTACTATGCGCGGCAAGAGGAGAACGTGGCCGAGCAATACGCGCTGATGGTCTTCTCACTCACCGGCGCACTGCTGCTCACCAGCTACACGAATTTGCTCATGCTCTTTCTGGGCATCGAGATCCTGAGCATCCCGCTCTACATCATGGCTGGTGGCAAGCGCGATAGCATGCGCAGCAGCGAAGCGAGTTTCAAATACTTCCTGCTCGGTTCGTTCGCCAGCGCGTTCCTATTGATGGGCATCGCATTGATCTATGGCGTGGCCGCCTCTTTCGATCTGGGGGTAGTGAAGGAGGTCGCCCTGCGGCAACTGGTCCAGCCCGACATCCTGTTCACCCTGGGCTGCTTCTTCGTGGCGATCGGCCTGTCGTTCAAGGTGGCCGCAGCGCCCTTCCACTTCTGGAGCCCGGACGTGTACGAGGGCTCGCCGACACTGATCACCGCGTTCATGAGCACCGTGGTGAAAATGGCGGCGTTCATCGGGCTCTACCGCTTCGTGGGCATGACGCAGATGCCTCCCACTTTGGGCAACGCCTTGCTGGTGATGACGATCTTCACTCTGCTGATCGGCAACATCGTCGCGCTCCGACAGAGCCACTTCAAACGATTGATGGCTTACAGCAGCATCGCGCACAGCGGCTTCCTGTTGATGGCCGTGCTGAGCCAGGCGCCGAACACCGCGCAGGTGCTCTTCTACTACACCTTCACCTATTCTTTGGCCACGGTTGGGCTCTTCATCTTGATGACCCTCGCGAAGCGTGCCGCCAATGGCGATGAGCACATCCGCATTTTCCGCGGACTGTTCCGGGCGAAGCCCTGGATCGGCGTGGTTACCTTGCTGCTCCTGCTCTCCCTGGCGGGCATTCCGCTCACCGCCGGCTTCGTAGCGAAGTACCAGATCTTCCTTCTGGCCATCGGCGCTGACATGATCAAGACCACGGTGTTCGCCGTGCTCATGGCCTTGGTGGGGATCTACTACTACGCCGTGGTGATCCGCGAGGCTTTCACGCCTTCCGAGGAAGCACCCGCGTTGGTGGTGAGCCCGGTCAACCTTTTGTTGATCTCGGTCTGCGGGATCTCCGTCGTTGTGTTCGGCTTGCTGCCAGGATACCTCCAGTAGGTCGCCCCCTAGTTCTTGATGAAGCGCGCATGCGCGCGCACGCTGTTGTCGGTTCCGAGCAGAACCACCGAATAGGATCCGGCGGGGAGCGAAGCGACGGTGATCGGCACGCTGGCCACGAACCGTGTCCGCACTACCTCGCGGCCCATCATATCCAGAAGCACCACATTCCCCATGGGCTGATCGGTCACCAACGTGATGATGTCCGAGGCGGGATCAGGAACGATCGTGAGCGTTCCCATCGTCGCTACGACCTCGGGGACTGTGATCGGTGCACAAGCGATGCCGTAGGGCAACTGATCGGTGGGCGCGGCGGGGGTATCCGCGTCGTTCCCTTTCAACGACTCATGCGAGAAGGGGCTCATGATACCCGCGCTGTCGATACCCGCTACGCTGATGTAGTAGATGTCCCCCGCGAGCAGGCCCGGGATCACATAGCTCGTGTCGGTGGTGCGGTACACCGCATCGAAATCGAGATTGGCATTGGTGGAACGTACCCCGATGCGGTAGGCCGCCAAGGAAGGGGCTCCGTTGAGCGAGACGCGCAAGCCGTTCGGTTCGTCGTGTACCACGAAAGTCGGCGTCTCCGGCCCGAGCGCGAGCAAGGCAGCGCTCATCCCGTTGATCACCGCGTTGCGTTGTAGGTAGTTGAAGTCCACGAAGAAGCTGTCCACGATCAGATCACCATCGGTATCCACACCGAGAATATCATCGCTGGTGTGCTGCCGGTCGTGGTACCAGGAACTATCCGTGCTGGCATCGCCGTGCTCGTTCGCGGAGGTGAACCGCAGATTGCGGAACCCCTTCACGCGGAAGGGGATATGGTCGCCGCCACGTCCGGTGCGATCTTCCTGCGCCATGATGCTGATGGTCATGGGCACGGGCACCTGGCTCTGCATTTTTCCTGGTAGTACATCTTCACGGTGCGCGCGAAGCCGCGGTGCGGGCTGGAAAGGGACGCGCTGGAAAAAAGCCGCACCTGCAAACTGTCCACATCCCCTTCGGCCGGGCAGCTGGGGGGCGAGCTGGTCTCCCCGCAGAGTATACCGCCGACCACATCATTGTTCTGCACACCTTTGATCGCGATCGCTTCATCCACGCAGAACTGCGCCATCGCGCTCGCCCCGATCAACCCTTGCTCTTCCGCCGTAGTGAGCAGGAAGACGAGCGTGTGGCGGAAGGTGTAGCGGCTCATGACGCGGGCCAGTTCCAGCACGAGCGCGCTGCCACTCCCATTGTCCTCCATGCCCGCCGCGAGGCAGGTGGCATCGCAATCCTCCCGGCAACGGCTGTCCAGGTGGGCCTCGATCAGCACAATGCGGTGGTCGGTGGTGTCCGCGCCAGGAAGCACCGCGAAGACATTGCGCCAGCCAAGGCCATCGCCGCAGAGCCCCCCCGGCCAGTCGAACTGGAGATAGGCGGGGATCAACCGGTCCTCGTTCGCCGCGCTGAACTCCTGGAACTTGCCGAAGGCCCAACGCCGCGCCGCGCCGATCCCGGTCGTCGCCGAGACCGTATCGCTGTATGAATGGCGGGTGTAGAAACCTTCCATCCGCTGCAAGAACGCCTTGAGTGAATCCGGCGACAGCCGGGTGCGCAGTTCACAAAGGATCTGCTGGTGGTCGTCGATCACGTTGGTGGCCGCGTAGTCGGCCGGGTTATGCACGCCTTTCATCGCCTGGAGGGCGAGGGGCTCGGTACATGTGATGTTGGTAACGGCCTGTCCGCCCGCCGATGCGGTGAGCAGAGAAAGCAGGAGGGCATGGATGTGCTTCATGGCGGGCGGGTCAGGAAGGTAGCATCTCCTAAGGGAACTCTGTGCTTTCGCCAGCAGCCCTGCGCCTACCTTGTTGCCGCATGAAGAAGATCAACGACACCACGATCGCACTGCTGATCGATGGGGACAACGCTGCACCTAAGCGCCTTCGGGCCATTCTGGAGGAAGTGAGCAAGCAAGGCACCATCACCATCCGCCGCATCTATGGCGATTGGACCACGACCGGAATGATCGGCTGGAAGGACCTGCTGAACGCGAACGCCATTCAGCCGGTGCAGCAGTTCGCGTACACGAAGGGGAAGAACAGCACGGACAGCGCCTTGATCATCGATGCCATGGACATCCTCCACGGCGAGTTGGTGGACGCCTTCTGTATCGTGAGCAGCGATAGTGACTACACACGGCTGGCGACGCGGCTGCGGGAATCCGGGCTCTTCGTTATGGGCGTGGGCGAGAAGAAGACACCCGATGCCTTCGTCAAAGCGTGTGAACGCTTCATCTATGTGGAGAACCTGGATGTACAGGAGGAACCGAAGGCCGAGCAGAAGCGCACCGGTGGCGCGAAGAAGCCGGCGGCCCCGCGCTCTCCACCAACCCGGCTTTGATGCGCAAACTGCGCAAGGCATTCACCATCGCCAAGGGCGAAGAAGAGGAGGCATCGTTAAGCCTGATCGGCCAGGCGCTCCGGCGACTGGATCCCGGCTTCGACCCACGCAGCTATGGTCACGCCTCGCTCTCCTCGCTGGTGAACGCCTTGAAAGACGAGTTGGAAGTGCGCCGCGAGGAAAAGGGGAATACCGTGATGGTGCGGTTCAGGTCCTGACGAGCCGCTATACTTGCCAGTATCGCCTGTTCAACGGAGACGCGGTCGTTCTCGCCGTATCCGGGTGTCCAAGAAATAGAAACGAACTTCGGCTCGACCAACCATCACTTCTATGATCGATGAGATGAATAGAGCCGAGGCCTACACCACGAGGCTTCTCGATATGGCGATCGCCTATGCGCCCAAGGTGGTCGCTGCGATACTCGTCTTTTGGATCGGCTCCGTCGTCATCAAGCTCGTGGCCAAGATGCTTGGCAAAGTGCTCGATGCACGCGGCGTGGAGCTCACCCTGCGTCGCTTCCTCAATAGCTTGGTGACCATCGGCCTGCGTGTCGTGCTCATCATCACCGTGGTGGGGATGCTCGGGGTACAGACCACCAGCTTCATCGCGATCCTCGGTGCGGCCGGTCTGGCCATCGGCCTGGCCTTGCAGGGCACCCTGGCCAACTTCGCCGGAGGCACGCTCATTCTGTTCTTCAAGCCCTACAAGGTGGGAGACCTGATCGAGGCCCAGGGCATAACCGGCGTGGTGAAGGAGATCCAGATATTCACCACTGTCCTGCTCACCCCGGAGAACAAGACCGCCATCATCCCCAACGGCCCCATGGCCAATGGCAACATCATCAATCATACGCGCGAAGGCAGCGTCCGCGTGGACCTCACCTTCGGTCTCGACAGTACCGCACCCATCGGCGCGGCCCGGGAAGTGCTCATGGAGGTGATGCGCCAGCATCCGAACGTGTTGAAGGAACCGGCCCCCAGCGTGAACATCGCCAAGCTCACGCTTGACGGCGTGGAGCTCGCCGTCCGGCCCTACTGTGCCCCCGGCGATTACTGGACGGTCTACTTCGAGACCTATGAACAAGGTCTGGCCGCTCTTCAAAAGGCCCGCATCGGTGGGCCACAGCATACCGTGCGTGTAATGCAGGTGCCCAGCGCTTGAGGCGGCCGGTCGTGGCGTGAGGTGCGGCCCAGCTATCTTCGCGGCCCTCGTTCCCGCCATGGACAAGCGTTTCCCACAGTACGATGAGCTCGATCTACCCAAGGTCGCCGACGAGGTATTGAAGCAATGGGATGCCGAGGACACCTTCGGCAAGAGCCTCGAGCTGCGCAAGGACGCTCCACCTTTCGTGTTCTATGAGGGTCCGCCCAGCGCCAACGGATTGCCGGGGATCCACCACGTGATGGCCCGCGCCATCAAGGACATCTTCTGCCGCTACCAGACGCAAAAAGGCAAACGCGTGGATCGCAAGGCCGGCTGGGATACCCACGGCCTGCCGATCGAGTTGGGCGTGGAGAAGGAGCTCGGCATTACCAAGGAGGACATCGGGAAGAAGATAAGCATCGAGGATTACAACGCGGCATGCAAGAAGGCCGTGATGCGCTACACCGATGTGTGGAATGACATGACCAGGCGCATCGGCTTCTGGCTCGATCTCGAGAAGCCCTACGTCACCTACCACACCAAGTACATCGAGAGCGTCTGGTTCCTGCTGAAGAAGCTCTACGACGATGATCTGCTCTACAAAGGCTACACGATCCAGCCCTATTCGCCTGCGGCCGGCACCGGCCTAAGCAGCCACGAGTTGAACCAGCCCGGCACGTACAAGCCGGTGAAGGATACGAGCGTGGTGGCCATGTTCAAGGTGAAGCAGGACCACGCATCGGAGTTCCTGTTCGAGGATGCTTTCGGCGATGTCTTCATCCTTGCCTGGACGACCACGCCCTGGACGCTGCCGAGCAACTGTGCGCTCACGATCGGCCCCAAGCTGGACTATGTGCGGGTGAAGTCGTTCAACCCCTACACGCACGAGCCGCAAACGATGGTGCTCGCGAAGTCCCGGCTCTCAGCCTACTTCAACGAGAAGAACGAGAACGCCTCGTTCGACGACTACAAGAAGGATGGCAAGAACATCCCTTGGGCCATCGAGGGCGAGTTCTACGGCCACCAACTCGAAGGCATTCGCTACGAGCAACTCCTCCCCTACGCACAGCCCGAAGGCGGCGATTCCTTCAAGGTGATCGGTGGTGATTTCGTGACCACGGAAGATGGCACCGGCGTGGTCCACACGGCACCAAGTTTCGGTGCGGACGATATGCGCGTGGCTCGCCAGCATGGCATCGGCACGCTCACGCTCGTTGACATGCAGGGCCGCTTCACGAAGGAGATGGGCGAGTTCGCCGGCAAGTACGTGAAGAACGAATACTACCCAGCAGGGCAAGCGCCGGAGAAGAGCGTGGATGTCGAGCTCAGTATCAAGTTGAAGGAGATGGGGCGCGCCTTCAAGGTGGAGAAGTACGAGCACAACTACCCGCACTGCTGGCGCACGGACAAGCCCATTCTCTACTACCCGCTCGACAGTTGGTTCGTGCGCGTGACCGCGAAGAAGGACCGCTTGATCGCACTGAACAAGACGATCAACTGGAAGCCCGAAAGCACCGGTACCGGCCGCTTCGGCAATTGGTTGGAGAACTTGCAGGACTGGAACCTCAGCCGCAGCCGCTACTGGGGCATCCCACTCCCGATCTGGCGCACCGAGGATCGCGATGAAGAACTGTGCATCGGTTCGTTGAAGCAACTGAAGGAAGAGATCGCGCGCGCGGTGAAAGCCGGTGTGATGAAGGAAGATCCGTACGCGTCGTTCAAGGTGGACGACATGAGCGATGCCAACTACGACACCGTCGATATCCATCGCCCGTACGTGGACAACATCGTGCTCGTCTCGCCCGGTGGCAAGCCGATGAAGCGCGAGACGGACCTCATCGATGTGTGGTTCGACAGCGGTGCGATGCCTTACGCGCAATGGCACTATCCGTTCGAGAACGAAGCGATCTTCAAGGAAACGTTCCCGGCAGATTTCATTGCGGAAGGCGTGGATCAAACACGCGGCTGGTTCTACACGCTGCATGCCATCGCCACGCTCACGCAGGACAGCGTCGCCTACAAAGCCGTGGTGAGCAATGGTCTCGTGCTCGACAAGGTGGGCCAGAAGATGAGCAAGCGTCTCGGCAACGCGGTGGACCCGTTCAAGACGCTCGATGCGTTCGGCGCCGATGCTGTGCGCTGGTATATGATCAGCAACGCATCGCCGTGGGACAACCTCAAGTTCGATGCGGAAGGCATCACCGAAGTGCAGCGCAAGTTCTTCCGTGCGCTCTTCAACACCTACAACTTCTTCGCGCTCTATGCCAACATCGACAGCTTCGACGGAAATGGTGAAGCCACGTTGACCGAGTCCGACCGGTGGATCCTCTCGCGTCTCAACAGCGTGATGAAACTGGCCGATGCGAGCTACGCGGACTACGAACCGACCATTGCGGCGCGCGCCATCCAGGACTTCGTCGTAGAGGACCTGAGCAATTGGTATGTACGCTTGAACCGGCGCCGCTTCTGGAAAGGGGAACAAGGCGCGGACAAGAACGCCGCGTTCCAAACGCTGCACCGTTGCTTGGAAGTGGTGGCGATGCTCAGCGCGCCGATCGCACCCTTCTTTAGTGATCGCCTTCATCGCGACCTGGTGGGCAGCAGTGTGCACCTGAGCGACTGGCCCAAGACGGACCACGCGGCGATCGACATCGAACTCGAGCAGCGCACCGCGCTCGCGCAGAAGCTCACGTCGCTCGTATTGAGCATCCGCAAGAAGGAGGGTCATCGCGTGCGCCAGCCCCTGCAGAAGATGATGGTGCCAGTGACCGATGCTGCGATGCGCACACGTCTTGATGCGATACGGGATCTGGTATTGAGCGAAGTGAACGTGAAGGAACTCGTGGTCCTCGATGCGAGCGAGAGCAACCTCACCAAGAAGATCAAGCCCGATTTCAAGAAGCTCGGTGCGCGCATGGGCAAGCTCATGAAGAGCGTCGCGAACACGGTCGTTGGTTTCACACAAGCGCAGATCGCGGAACTGGAAGCGAACGGAAGCATGAAGCTTACCGTGGAGGGCCAGGAGGTTGTACTGCTCCGCGACGACGTGGAGATCTCCGCCGAGAACGTGCCCGGGCTCAGCGTGGCCAGCGATGGCGCATTGACCGTGGCACTTGATATCACTTTGAACGAAGCGCTCCTCCAGGAAGGCCTCGCCCGTGAGTTGGTGAGCCGGATCCAAACCTTACGGAAAGAGTGCGGGTTCGAGGTGACGGACCGGATCGATCTGCACATTCAGCGCAATGGGAACGCCCGGTTCGAGGAAGCCGTGGAGCGGCACGGCGGTTATATCGTTTCCGAAACACTGGCCTTAACGGCTGACCGACAGCTACTTACGGATACACTCGAAGGGGTCTCCGGAGGGGTTCAGGAGCTCGATCTGGAAGAGGGTCTGACCTGCCGGATCTCCTTGTCCCGCGCGGTCCGGTAACGGGGGAAGGGTGTATATTCGCGGACCAAAATCCGGAGGGTAGCCATGGCCAAGAAGTCAACCCCCAAACCCGCCCCGAAGAAGGCCGGGAAAGCCGCGAAGCCTGCCAAGAAGGCCGTCGCGAAGAAAGCCGCACCCAAAAAGGCGGCGAAAAAGCCCGCAGCCAAAAAGGCCGCTCCGGTGAAGAAGAAAGTGGTGAAGAAAGCTGCGGTGAAGAAGCCGGCAGCCAAAAAGGCCGCTCCGAAGAAAGTAGTGAAGCCCGTCGCGAAGAAGATCGCAAAGGCGGCTCCAGCAAAGAAGCAACCGGCCCCAAAAACGGTGGCCAAAAAAGTGGTGCCGGCCAAACAGGCCGCACCGCAAAAACCCGTATCAAAACCTGTGACGAAACCAACGACCCCGGTGGCCAAGGCTCCGGCAAAGACCGCCCCTGTGGCGGCGCCGGCAGCCCCGAAGGCGGCGACCCCGAAACCCGCCGGCCGCCCCAAGCGCTCGGAAGCCAAGGTGAAGGAGGAGAAGTCCGCGGCACCGGTGGTGCGCATGAGCGGAAATCTCGTGATGCCGAAGGCCGCCCCGATCGTGAAAAAACAAGTGTCCACCTTGGAATCCGCTGACAAAGAGCGCTATGCCGATGATGAGCTCGACGAGTTCAGGCAGATCATCAATAAGAAATTGGACGAAGCGCGTAAGGACTACGATCTGCTGAAGCAGACCCTCGCCAACAACGACAACAACGGCACGGACGACACCAGCCCCTCCTTCAAGATGATCGAGGACGGCAGTGAGACCTTGAGCCGCGAAGAGACCGCCCAGCTGGCCGCGCGTCAGGAGAAGTTCATCAAGCACCTGGAGGACGCCCTGCTGCGCATCCGCAACAAGACCTACGGCATCTGTCGTGTCACCGGGCGCTTGATCAGCAAAGAGCGACTGCGATTGGTCCCCCATGCCACCTTGAGCATTGAGGCCAAGCAGCAGTTGAACAACTAGACCGCCCGGGCGGTCCCTTCCTCCCTTGAAACGCGCGTTGCTCATCACAACGCTGGTCCTGCTTGCGGACCAGGCGCTGAAGGTGTGGGTGAAGTTGAACTTCTACTACGACAGCTCGATCCCGCTGCTGGGCAGCAAGGGCTACCTGCACTTCATCGAGAACCGCGGCATGGCTTTCGGGCTGGAGTTCGGTGGCGACCAAGGGAAGCTGGCTCTCACTTTGTTCCGCATCGTGGCGGTGATCGTGATCGCCTTCATCATTCGCCGGGTCCTGGTGAAGGATGCTTCGGTTTGGCTGGTCACCAGCCTGAGCTTGATCCTGGCCGGTGCAATGGGCAACATCGTCGACAGCACGTTCTACGGACAACTCTTCAGTGCGAGCACCCCGTTCCAGAAGGCCGTCTTGTTCCCCCCCGAGGGCGGATACGCGCCGTTCTTCCACGGGGCCGTGGTGGACATGTTCTACTTCCCGCTCTGGGAGGGGCAGCTGCCGGATTGGTTGCCTTTCTGGGGTGGCGAGCCCTTCGTGTTCTTCCGGCCGGTCTTCAATCTGGCGGACGCCGCGATCACCGTGGGCATGGCGATGTTCATCCTGATCCAGGGAAGGACAAGCCCTGACGAAGGTGAAGTGCGCATTGCCGAGCAACCGCCCCTACCGAGCACTACGCCGGATAGTATTCCCTGAAAGACCGATCAGGCGGAGACCTTCCGCGGCTTGAGCAACCCGTGCCGCACCAAGTGCTCCGCGATCTGCACGGCGTTCGTCGCTGCTCCCTTGCGCAGGTTATCCGCCACGATCCAAAGGTTCAGCGTGCGCGGTTGGGTCTCGTCCCGTCGCAAGCGGCCCACGAACACCGCATCGCGATCATGCGCCGTGAGAGGCATAGGGTACACATCCTTCGCCGGATCGTCCTGAAGCACGATGCCAGGAGCTTCACGTAGCACGCGTCGCACGTCCTCCAGATCGAACTCCCTTTCGAACTCCACGTTCACTGCTTCGCTATGACCTCCGGTCACCGGCACGCGGACGGCGGTGGCGGTAACACGGATCGAGGGGTCGAGGATCTTCCTGGTCTCGTTCACCAATTTCATCTCCTCCTTGGTGTAACCGTTCTCAATGAACGCATCACAGCGGGGGATCACATTGCGATCGATCGGGAACGGATAGGCCATTTCGCCTTCGGTCCCATTGCGCTCGTTCTCCATCTGGCGCACGGCTTTCATGCCCGTGCCGGTCACTGCTTGGTACGTGCTCACGATCACGCGTTGCACGCCATACGCCTTGTGTAGCGGGGCCAATGCCATCACCATTTGGATGGTGCTGCAATTCGGGTTGGCGATGATCCTGTCGTTGGCCGATAGCACATGCCCGTTCACTTCGGGCACCACGAGCGGCCGATCGGCGCGCATACGCCAGGCACTGCTGTTGTCGATCACCGTGCAGTCCATTTCCGCGAAGCGCGGGGCCCATTCCAACGAAGTAGCGCCTCCAGCGGAGAACAAGGCGATATCCGGCCGCGCCGCGATGGCCGCTTCCATGCTCATCACGGGGATCTCCTTCCCTTTGAACACGACCGTTCGGCCCGCGCTGCGCTCACTGGCTACTGGAAGAAGTTCCTCCACGGGGAAGTCGCGCTCCTCGAGCACTTTCAGCATCACTCCGCCCACCAATCCGGTGGCACCGACCACAGCGACTTTCATGATGTGCCCGTAACGTTCGCGGGTGGCCGAAAGTACTAGAGCATACCTCAGGATCGCTTTCGCATGCGAGCAAAAGGGCTTTCGCGTTCAGGCGAGGCGCCGGAACCGAGCATAACCGGAGGCTCTGTGAGGTTCCGGGAACGAAGCATGGGCGGGAAAGACCCTTGCGCAGCGCGAAGGGCGATTCTGAGATATGCTCTTACCTTGCTTGCCTTCACGAGCCCATGTCCACCGCTGTTTCCCGGGCCTTCCTGTTGGCCGCGGCCCTCCTGCCTGTCACCGGCCTGCGCGCGCAGTTCTCCGACAACTTCGATGACGGCGACTTCACCCTGGGCACGCTTTGGACGGGCGACGACGCCCTTTACACTGTGGTGGGCAGCCAGTTGCGCAGCAACAGCCCCGGCGCGGCCAACTACCACCTGAGCACGCCCAGCAGCCTGGTGGACGATGCCCAATGGGAATTCTTCATCGACCTAAAGTTCAGCACCAGCGGCGCGAACTATGCCGACGTATACCTGATGAGCAGCGCGGCCGACCTGGCCAGTGGGGTTGACGGCTACTTCGTGCGCATCGGCGGCACGGACGACCGCGTAGAGCTTTTCCGGAGCGATGTGGGCACGCCCGTAAGCCTGTTGGTGCAAAGCCCGGATGGCGTGGTGAACAGCAGCACCGCGAACCCGTTCCGCATCAAGGTGACGCGCACCGCCGCGGCCCTGTGGAGCCTCTATTTCGACGATGGTGCATTGGGTACCTACACCCTTGCGGGCAGCGCCACGGAGGGCACGTACACCACCGCCGGTTTCTTCGGCATTCGTATCGAACAGAGTTCGGCAGGCACGCCGGTGAACAACCATTTCTTCGATGATATCAGCGCGGGTCCGATCCCCGTGGACCTTACCCCTCCGGCGCTCGTGTCGGCTACCGTGATCTCCGATACGCAGATCGATCTCGCCTTCAGCGAAGCGGTGGAACAGTTCACTGCGGAAGAGGAGGCCAACTACGACATCATTCCTTTCAACAGCGCGGCATCCGTGGTGCGCGATGGAACGGACCTCGCGCTGGTGCACCTCACGCTCGCGATCGCCATGCAGAGCGGAAACACTTACACGATCACGGTGAACGGCGTGGAGGACCTCGCCGCGAACGCCTGCGTGAACGAGACCACGGATGTGCTCTACTTCGTCCCGGACGAAGCCCTGCCCGGCGAGGTGGTGATCAACGAGATCTTCGCCGACCCCACCCCCATCATTGGCCTGCCTGAAGCGGAGTTCATCGAGGTGTTCAATGCGACCACGAACAAGACCTTCGACCTGGCGGATTGGACGATCGGCGACGGCAGCAGCACGGGCACTTTTCCCAGCATTCCCTTAACGCCGGGCGCGTTCGCCATCCTCACCGATGACACGAGCGCACCGCAGTATGCTGTGTTCGGCACCGTAGTGAGCATTGGGTCGTTCCCGTCTTTGAACAATGATGGGGACCCGCTGGAACTGAAGGACGACAACGGCGTTCCCATCGACGCGGTGACCTATAGCGATGCCTGGTACAATGACGACATAAAGGCCGATGGCGGTTGGACCCTGGAACGGATCGACCCAACGACCCCGTGCAGCAGCGCGGCCAACTGGACCGCGAGCAACGATCCACAAGGAGGCACCCCCGGGGAAGAGAACAGCGTATTCGCCGTGGTGCCCGACCTCACCGGTCCGGCCTTGACAAGCGTGCAAGTGATCAGCCCTACGGAACTGAGGCTCCTCTTCAACGAACTTCTTGATGCGACCAGCACCGGCACCGCCGCCTATACGCTCGCGCCCGGCGGAACGGTGATCGGGGTGGTGAACGGACCCGCACCGCTCACCACCGTGAACGTGACCTTGGATGCGCCGCTCGTGGCCGGGGTGCTGTACACGATCACCGTCGGGGGCGTCAAGGACTGCCCCGGTAACGAGATCGGCTCTACCAACACCGCGCAGTTCGCGCTGCCGGAACCGGTCGCCGCGGGCGATGTGGTGATCAATGAAGTGCTCTACGATCCCCGCGTGGGTGGCTATGACTTCGTGGAACTCTACAACCGCAGCAGCAAGACATTGACCCTGGCGGATCTCGCACTGGCCAATGAGGAGGATGGCCAGATCGCCAACATCACGCCCATCGGTGCGGCCGACCTTCTTCTGCCCGGTCAATACGTGGTGATCACCGAGAACCCGGCGAACATCGCTGCGGAATATCCGCTCGGGATCGCGGACCGATACCTCGAAGCGGATCTGCCGAGTTTCAATAACGGCGAAGGCAGCGTGGTCTTGATGGCGACCGCAGGCGACACGCTGGAGACCTTCCGGTACACTGACGACATGCACTTCGAGTTGCTCAACGAGACCGAAGGCGTGAGCCTGGAACGCGTGGACCCCGCACGCGCCGCGGACGATGCGAGCAACTGGCACAGCGCATCGGACCTCATAGGCTGGGCAACCCCGGGCTATCTCAACTCTCAATTCTCCGCGGCGCCATCACCAAGTGGTGAGTTGACCATCGACCCGGCCATCTTCAGTCCGGACAACGATGGGTACCAGGACGTGTTGACAGCGACCTACCGTTTCGACGAGCCGGGGTTCACAGGCACCTTGAAAGTGTTCGACTTGGCGGGAAGAGAAGAGCGGACCTTACTGAACAATGTCCTGCTCGGGGTGGAAGGTGCGGTGAGCTGGGATGGCATCCTTGAGGACGGTTCCAAAGGAAGGATCGGGGCGCACATATTTGTCTTCGAGGTGTTCGACCTCGCGGGGAACGTGCTGCGGTTCCGGGAAACGGTGGTGCTGGCGCACAAGCTCGATTAGCATCCGATCCTCCGTCTTGGGCACAATTGTTCAACGCGCGGCTTACCCGGCTGACCGTCAGCCACTTTCTTGTTCGCATTCTCTGCCCTTTCCCCGCCGCTGTGGCGCACGCATTCCTGAACTTCGCGCCCGACATGACGGACCAACTGACCAAGAGCCAGGAGCTCATCGCCCGCCGCAAGGCCGCCGTACCGAACGGGGTGGGCATGTTCAACTATGCCACGGCCACGAGCGCCAGCGGTGCCACTATCATCGATGAGGACGGCCGAGAGTTGATCGACTTCGCAGGTGGCATCGGCGTGGTGAACGCGGGTCACTGCCCTCCTCCCGTGGTGAAAGCCATCCAGGAGCAAGCTGCCAAGTTCCTGCACGTGAGCTTCAATGTGGCGAGCTATGAGCCCTACATCGCACTCTGCGAAAAGCTCAACACGCTCCTTCCTCATGGCGGACCCACGAAGACCTTATTGGTCAGCACCGGTGCCGAGGCCGTGGAGAACGCGATCAAGATCGCCCGTCAAGCCACCAAGCGCCAAGGAGTGCTCTGCTTCACCGATGCCTTCCATGGCCGCACCATGATGGCCATGACGCTCACCAGCAAGGTGGGCTACAAACCGGACTGCGGACCCTTCGCACCGGAAGTGTACCGCACGCAGTTCCCGAATTTCTACCGCTACGGCGCCGGTCGTAGCGAGGGTGAATTCGTGAAGGGGGAGCTGCACCGTCTCGAAGAACTCTCGCACAACACCGTCGCTCCGGAGAACCTGGCCGCCATCATCATCGAAACAGTGCAGGGCGAAGGTGGCTTTAATGTCATACCGGCGGCCTACCTGAAAGGCCTGCGTGCCTTTTGCGACAAACACGGCATCCTGTTGATCCTCGACGAGATCCAAAGTGGCTTCGGCCGCACGGGCGCGTGGAGCGCATACGAACAGTTAGGTGTGGTGCCGGACATCAGCACATGGGCGAAGAGCCTCGGCAGTGGTATGCCGATAGCCGCCGTGATGGGCAAAGCCGCGATCATGGACAAGGCTGGTCCGAGCAGCATCGGCGGCACTTACATCGGCAACCCGGTGAGCTGTGCTGCGGCGTTGGCCACGATCAAGTACATGGAGGAGATCGACATCAACATGAAAGGAAAACACGTTGGCGAGGTCATTCGCAAACGCTTCGAGAAGATGAAGGCGAAGCACACCCAGATCGGTGATGTGCGCGGCTTAGGCGCCATGATGGCCATCGAGTTCGTGAAGAACAGCGACCCCTTGCAACCCGATGCCGACACCTGCAACGCCCTGATGAACGCCTGCGCCAAGCGCGACCTAGTGGTGATCAATGCCGGCACGGAGAAGAACATCATCCGCGTGCTCAGCCCGCTCGTGATCAGCGATGAACTGCTGAACAAGGGGCTGGACATCATGGAGGAGGAACTGGACAAGATCTGTTCGTGAGGATGGATACCGCAAAGGGCGCGAAGAGCGCAAAGGGAAATGCCCAGAGCGGTTTGATAGCGCGCGCGTGGCCTTGCATTTCTTAGCGTCCTTCGTGCCCTTTGCGGTATAGACCACTTCCATGAAGCCCTTCTCCATAGCCGGCATCCAAATGCGCATAAGCGCTTCCACCCCCAATGTGGATGCCATGAAGCTCAAGCTGGACATCCTGATGAACATGTACCCTTGGGTGGACATGGTGATGTTCAGCGAGCTCTGCGCGTACGGACCGCTTACGACCAATGCACAAGTGGTGCCCGGCGAGTTCGAACAGGAAATGTGCGCAGCCGCGGCCAAGCATGGCATCTGGTTGTTGCCCGGCAGCATCTTCGAGCAGAAGGATGACAAGATCTATAACACCGCCACGGTGATCGACCCGGAAGGCAGCGTGATGGCGCGCTACCGCAAAATGTTCCCCTTTTACCCTTATGAAGTGGGCGTTACCGGCGGACATGAGTTCTGCGTGTTCGATGTGCCCGATGTGGGCAAGTTCGGGGTGAGCATCTGCTACGACATGTGGTTCCCCGAGACCACGCGCACACTGGCCGTGTTGGGTGCCGAGGTGATCCTGCACCCCACGCTCACGGGTACCATCGATCGCGAGATCGAGCTCAGCATCGCACGGGCAAGTGCGGCGATCAACCAGTGCTATTTCTTCGACATCAACGGCCTCGATGCGGGTGGAAGTGGACGCAGCATCGTATGCGGTCCGGAGGGCCGCGTGATCTACCAGGCGGAGAACAACGAGGAGTTCATCCCGATCGAGATCAACTTGGAGAAAGTGCGCCGAAGCCGCGAGCTGGGCGTGTTGCGTCTCGGCCAGCCGCTCAAGAGTTTTCGCGACCACATGATCGACTTCACCGTTTATCAGAGGGGCGCGAAACACCCGTACTTGGAAAGCCTCGGGCCGTTGATCAAACCGAAACGCGTGCAGGAATTGGGCGAACTTCAGATCAAGGACGAAGTGCGCCAGGCACAGGAACCAAAACCCACGATCATCTCTTCCTTTCGTCCACCCAGCGATCCATTCACCATCTGACCATGGGCAGCACAGCAGGCAGCAGTAAACACCACGCACGGCTCAAGAACTACATCAGCTGGTTCGAGATCCCCGTGTACGACATCCATCGGGCCGCCGCGTTCTACAATGCGCTTTATGGCATCGAGATGGAGATCAGCGTGAACGGCGAGTTCGCCATGGCTTACTTCCCCGCGGATGAAGGCGTGGGCGGTGCGCTGATCGCTGGTCCGGGTTGCTACCCTAGTGACACCGGTTCGCTCATCTATCTCAACGCCGGTAACGACCTCGAAGGCGTACTGGACCGCGTGGAACTGGCGGGCGGCCGCGTGATCATGTCCAAGACGCATATCAACGACGCCTCCGGGAACTTCGCGTTGTTCATTGACAGCGAAGGGAATCGCCTTGCATTGCATGAAGGACCTGCACGGAGCGGTCCTGCACCCAAGGCCGCGAAGGCCAAGGTGAAGGTGGTGAAGAAGGCGGCGGTCAAGAAAATCGCAGCCAAGAAGGTCCTTAAGACGGCAGCGAAGAAGAAGCGCTAACACGGCAATGCCAAAGTGCTACTGACGCATCGACTTCGGGGCATTCAACGTCGCGTACTCGTCGCGCCGTCGCGGTGATCCTACATCGCCTCCTATCTTTCCCATCGGCTTACCCCGATGGCAGATAGCACCGCCCCCACTCGTTCGCACTTCAACGCCGCGCGCCTCCGCTCCCATACCTGGGACCAACTGAAGCTCGCTGCTTCAGCGCTGAACGAAGGTCGTGGTGATGCTTCCGAAGTGGAAGGACTGCTGAAGGACCTCCAGACCATCGAACTCTACTGGGCCTATCCCGGCAAGGACACCGTAAAGCGCCTGCAGCAGATGCTGAAAGGCCGCGAGTACCACACGCTCACGCAGTCCGTGAACCATGTCGTGCGCAACTTGGTGAGTGGCGCCTTCCGCAGCGATCCAGTAGCGCTGGCCGATCCCTTCGCACCGCCGCATGAGTTGCTCGAAGGCGAGAAGGAAGCACCTCGTCTCAACTACTTCGAGACGCTCTTCGTGGACGAGCTGAGCGATGGGGAAGAGGCCTCACTGAAGCAGAAACTGCACAACTGCCGCGACCGCAACGACGCTTTCATATACGACCCCATCGTCGTGCGCACCGTGCAGGATGCGCTGGTCGCGCTGCTCTTCAACCACAACATTCAAGCGGTGGTGGTGCGCTACGGCGTGCCCTACAAGAGCACGCACCACAAGGGCATCCTCCAGGAATTCACGCGCGCGATCGACGACCTCGACCTCAGCGATCGCGGGCAGGCGAACATGGGTCCGGTGCTCGCACGCATCATGCGCTGGTTCCGTCCGGAAGTGGACCGCTACTACGTCACGGACACGCCGGTGACGGACCTGAAGGACAGTACGCTCAAGAACTTCCGCCGCATCTTCTACCGAACGGAAGACCTCAATGAGCTGCACATGACCATCATGCGCGGCATCCAGGAGAAGTACGATACGCCCTTCTTCACCGCGCTGAAAGAGTACAGCAAACGACCGATGGGTGTCTTCCACGCCATGCCCATCTCGCGCGGCAACAGCGTGTTCAAGAGCCGCTGGATCCAGGACTTCGGCGAGTTCTACGGACGCAATCTCTTCCTGGCCGAAACGAGCGCCACCACGGGCGGATTGGATTCACTGCTTCAACCAACTGGTCCGTTGAAGAAGGCGCAGGAACTCGCCTCGCGCGCGTTCGGTTCGCAGCACACCTTCTTCGCCACCAACGGCACGAGCACCACGAACAAGATCGTTGTGCAGGCCTTGGTGGAGCCCGGCGATATCGTGCTCATCGACCGCGATTGCCATAAGAGCCATCACTACGGCATGGTGCTGAGCGGCGCGTATCCCGTGTACCTGCACAGCTATCCGCTGCCGAAATACAGCATGTACGGCGCGGTGCCGCTGGAGCACATCCGCGAGCAGATGTTGCGCCTGAAGAAGGCGAACAAGCTCGACCGCGTGAAGATGCTGCTGCTCACCAATAGCACCTTCGATGGTGTGGTGTACAACGTGGAGCGTGTGATGGAACAGGTGCTGGCCATCAAGCCGGACATCGTCTTCCTGTGGGATGAAGCCTGGTTCGCGTTCGCGGGATTCAGCTACATCCTTCGCCAGCGCACCGCCATGCACGTGGCGGCCAAACTGCACCGCAAGTACAAGACCGAGGAGTACAAGGCCGAGTACGCCGCGCACGTCAAGAGCTTGAAGAAGGGCGAAGAGCCGCGCCTGCCCGATCCCGCCAAAGTGCGCATCCGCGCCTACGCCACGCAGAGCACGCACAAAACGCTCACCTCTTTCCGCCAGGGCAGCATGATCCACATCTGGGACGAGGACTTTAAGCGCAAGAGCGAAGCCGCCTTCCACGAGGCGTACATGACGCACACCAGCACCAGCGCCAACTACCAGATCCTCGCCAGCATGGATGTCGGTCGCCGGCAGGTGGAGTTCGAAGGCTACGAGCTGGTGGAGAAGGCCATGGAACTCGGCCTGCTCCTGCGTCGCACCATCCGCGAGAACGAACGGCTGCGGAAGTGGTTCGACATCATCACCATCGCCGACCTCATCCCCGCCGAACACCGGCAGAGCGGACTGGAACACTACTACCGCAAGGACAAGGGTTGGAACGACATCGAGAAGGCCTGGGCCGAAGATGAGTTCGCCGTGGACCCCACCAAGATCAACCTGTACACCGGCAAGACCGGCATCGATGGCGACACGTTCAAGAACGTGTACCTCATGGACAAGCACGCCATCCAGATCAACAAGACGAGCCGCAACAGCGTGCTCTTCATGACCAACATCGGCACCACGCGCGGCTCGCTGGCCTACCTCACCAAGGTGCTGCTACAGATCGCCGATGAGCTCGAGGAACGCAACGCGGGCATGGAACGCGAGGACAAGCTCATGCACATCGACAAACTGCGCGACCTGAAGGACCTCGAGAAGTATCCGCCGCTGCCCGATTTCTCCAGCTTCCACACCAGCTTCCAGGGCCAGCCCGGCGTGCCCGGCGGCGACATCCGCTCGGCCTACTTCCTCGCCTACAAGGAGGAGCGTTGCCGCTACGTCAAATTGGAACCCGCGCTCGCCGAACTCCGCAACGGCCAGCCGCTCGTCTCCGCATCCTTCGTCATTCCCTACCCGCCGGGCTTCCCCGTGCTCGTGCCCGGCCAGGTCATCAACAAGGAGATCATCGACTTCCTCATCGCCATCGATGTCAAGGAGATCCACGGCTACCGCCCCGAACTCGGCCTGCGCGTCTTCACCGATGCCGCCATGGGACGGCAGAAGACCGGGACGGCGATGGGGGGGATGCGAGGGCCCTACCAAAGGGAAGAGGAAATAACGGGCCGCTACCTTTGGATCAATGCCCAAACTGTACGAATACTTCGGGCTGATCTTCCTGTTCTACAGTGACGATCATGACCCTATGCATTTGCATGTGCAGCATGGCGACCGCGAAGGCATCATCATGCTCATTATCGTGGAGGGCAAGCTGGTGGAACTTCGCTGGCGTGCCAAGCGCGGCGCTGAGATGCTGAATGCGAAGGAACAACGCGAATCTGAAGTCTTTGTGCGTGATGAAGGACGATATCGTGGACAGCCTTCTATGTCGAACACAAGCGCATCAAGCCCGAGCGCATCACCCGCCGCGTGAAATGAACATCCCAGAGAACGTCCGCATCAAGAAGGACACCTACCTCGGCGATTATGCGATCCGTTTCGCGTTCACCGATGGGCATGTCTCTGACATCGATTTCCACCCCTTCCTCAGTGCTGCGGCCAGAACACAATTAACAGTCAGTACTTGGATGTGACCCGCTTCCGGGACTGCACGTTGCATCGCAACGTGGATGTGTACTGGGACGATTGGGAAATGTGTTTCCGGTTCGAGACGCTGTACGCGGGTAAGCTGCCCAAGATGCCGAAGGCGATACGCAGGCCTGTCCGTCGCTTGGCAAGCCGAACCATAGAGATGAAGAAGCCATGAGCAAGAAGACCAAGAAGCCCCCCCCGCGCAAGGCCAAGGCGGCGCCTGCGAAAAAGAAGCCTGTCCAACGCGCTCGCGCCAAGGCTGCTAAGCCCGTTCGGAAAGTGGCGACCGTGAAGAAGGCGGAGAAGCGACCAGCGAAGAAACATCAGATGAAAAGGTCGGGAGCCCGGGTCAAAGCCCGGGGCGCCAACCTCCTTAAAGGCGTCAGCGACATCCGCCGCTACTTCTATCGCAACGAAGTGCCGATCTACTTCATCAGCGCCACCAACTTCAACCTGCTGGGGGCTGACGAATGGATCAAGGGCTTCAAGTTCATCACCTACATCGACTGCTTCGACGGGCTGCACCCCAACCTGATGAGCCCGCGCACGGAGGAGCCGCACGAGGAGTTCCAGAGCATTGAGGACATCAACAACTACCTGCTCACGCACAGCGAGGTGCGCGACTACATCGAAAGCCGACGGATGAACGCGAAGACCGCTGGCAAGGCGCTCTTCCTCATGTTCGATGAGAAGACCGAAGCGCTGGCGAAGAAGGCCGGACTTGAGGTGATCTTCCCGCCCGCCAAGTTGCGCAGTTGGCTGGACAACAAGGTGAACACGAACCGCGTGGCCGAGAAGGCCGGCGTGCCCTGCGTGCCCTACGTGCTTCATCCGGTGAGGAACTTCGAGCACCTCATGCAGGTTGCTGCAAAAGGCAAACTCGGCAACGACCTCGTGGTGCAAACACCCTACGGCGACAGCGGGCACACCACCTTCTTCATCAAGACCAAGGAGGACTACGCCAAGTACGCCAAGGAGATCGAGGCGGAGAAGGAGTGCAAGATCATGAAGCGCATCAACTGTCGCGGTGCGGCCATGGAAGCGTGCGTTACGCGGCACGGCACCATCGTGGCGCCGTTGATGACCGAACTGGTGGGCTTCAAGGAACTCACGCCCTACAAAGGCGGCTGGTGCGGCAACGAGATCTACAGCGACACCTTCACACCGAAGATCCGCGCGAAGGCCCGACGCTACGCCAAGAGTTCGGCGATCAATTGCGGAAGGGAAGGGCTACAAGGGCTACTTCGAACTGGACTACCTCATCGACAAGGACAACGGCGAGATCTACCTCGGCGAACTGAATCCACGCGTAACGGGCGCGAGCAGCATCACCAACCACGCGGTCTTCGCGCTGAGCGACATGCCGCTGCACCTCTTCCACACGCTCGAATGGATGAACGTGCCGTACGAGATCAGCGTGAACGCGCTCAATCGCCGCTGGTCCAAGCCGGAGAACATCGACACCTGGGGCCAGATGGTGATCAAGTACACCACCGATGATGTGCAACGCGTGACCGACGCACCCCGCAGCGGCATCTGGCGCATGCGCGATGACGGCAGTATCTACTTCTGGCGCATGGACACGCACCGCCGCTATGTGGAAAAGGACAACGAGGCCTTCTTCCTGCGCATCACACGTCCGGGCGATTGGTTCTACGAAGGCGCCGACATGGGCATCCTGGTGATGCGCGGCCGCATGATGACCGACGACTTCCAATTGACCGAACGTTCGAAGAAGTGGCTGGCGGCGATCCGTTCACAGTTCAAGAGCATGGCGCCCGGTGCCCATGGAACCAATGGGCATGAGCATCTGTTGGAGATCGGTGGATTCAAAATGATGTGAGGACGAAGGGAGCATGTACGTACACCTCAAGCTTGTAAACGAGCCCTGGCCCAGCGACCGCTGGCAGACCTTCTTCGACCGTGCCTGGCCGCTCTTCCGGATCTGGTACGAGAGCGAAGGCCTCGAGAAGCGTCCCGACCTGCCGACCTGCAGGAGCGTATTGGAGCTCCACATGCCGGAACTCATCCCGGTATACAACAGCCTT
Source organism: Flavobacteriales bacterium (assembly GCA_016703105.1). Taxonomy (GTDB): domain Bacteria; phylum Bacteroidota; class Bacteroidia; order Flavobacteriales_F; family PHOS-HE28; genus PHOS-HE28. The sequence goes on along the minus strand of JADJCS010000014.1, from coordinate 34 downwards.
TGCCGCCTGGCCAGCAACGATGATGTGGCCAGCC
>JADJCS010000013.1 GCA_016703105.1 Flavobacteriales bacterium | reverse complement strand
GCTTCTACTACGTGGAAGGCAACGCCAACAGCGGCAAGGTGCAGGTGCGTCCCATCGTAGCGCCCGAGGGTTGGTGGAGCTTCCGCATCCTGGATCCCAACACCGGCATCGGCGAAGGCGCCATGCCGATGATCACCGAGGTATACCCGAACCCGGCGAACGCGTTGGTGGTGATCGCCTTATCGCAAGGGTCCGGCCAGGCGGAAGTGCGCATCCTCGATGCCACCGGCCGTGTGGTGATGGCGCTTCATGCAGGCAGCCTGCCTTCGGACGGTCGCCTCTTCGCGGATGTGTCAGCCTTGCGCACCGGCGTCTACCAGGTGGAAGTGCGCACGGCAGCGGGCCGGAGCACGCATGCGTTGCTGAAGCGCTGAGGGTACGTCATTGGCACGGAACCTATCGCGATGCAGGGTCACCCCGGGCTTGACCCGGGGCCGGCATGCTCTTCCTTCAAAATGGTTGTGGTCCGCGCGGAGCGCGGACCACAACCATTTCTGCAAATGTCACCCCGGCCTTGAGCCGGGGTCGCGAAACCTCTTCCTTTCAAGATCCTTCGAACTACCCAAAGCGAACGGGCAAGGATCGCCACACCCTTCGCGTTCTGCGGGTATGATGCGGTCCTGGACCCTTGCGTACGTTCTCCTGATCGCCGGTGCGGCTTCGGCGCAGGAGCCGATCCCTTGGACCGCCGATCGCGCGTTGGAATGGAGCGATTTCAACGCGAAGGTGCCTGCCGGAACGGACCGCGATGCCTACACCTACTATGGTATCCAGGCCAGTTGGGAGCAGGATGCGCAAGGGGTGGTGAAGGCCAACGTGGAATGTGTCTTCCTCCCGGACAAGAGTTGGGTGCGCCCCGAAGCGAAGCACAGCGCCTTGCTGCTAACGCACGAACGCCTGCACTTCGACATCGCCGAACTCCATGCCCGCGCGTTCCGCGAGGAGCTACCCGCCCTGGTGAAGGGCAGCGATCCCGAACGCGCTTTCAAAGCGGGGCACGACCGCAGGATGAAGGCGCTGAACGAAGAGCAACGGCGCTACGACCAGGAGACGGACCATGGGCGCAACGAAGTCGTGCAGGGCAAGTGGGCGGAGCGGATCGCGGTGCGGTTGCGGTAGCGTGATCAACTCCCCTCCTGGCGATCGATCACTCGATCGCTGTGCATAGGGAGGGGTTAGGGGGTGGGTTCCACGCCGCTTTGCTCACAGTCGCGAACGAAGATGCGCTCGGACGTCAGGAGCCTTCCACGAAGCTTTGAACTATTGCCAATGATCCATGGAAGAGGCACAAGTCGCCCGCTTGCCCCTACGCAATCCTTCGCACGCGGAAGGCCTGCGCCAGCAAAGCGGTCATGGTTGCACGATCAAGCGTTGCGAAGCGGAGGAAACTCCCTGGCCCAGCAGCGTTACCACATACAAGCCAGGAGGCACTTCGCGCAGATCCAACCGGATCGGATCGGCGGCTTGTGGAATTCGCTCGGTGCGCACCACACGGCCGAAGGCATCGCGTACCTCCAGCGTTCGCGGTGAGGCTTTCGATGTAGATGCACGCTGAAGAGTAACGTATTCGTTCGCCGGGTTCGGGTAGAGGGAGAAAGCGACGTTTGGCGTTGGCTCGGCTATGCCCACATCCAAACCATACAAACGGCTCACAAAGCGCTGCAACGTATCGTTCGTGGTTCCATCGTCATAGCCATGATACGCGCCGCAGATATAGTAGCCGCTGCCCAAGGGATCGGGAATGATCGACTCGACGGACGCATAGGGCGAGCCCATGTATTCATACACTCCACAGCCCGCCCCATCGAAGTAAGTGTCCAACAACTGACCTGCTGTGTCGACAAGAGCGATGCCCCCGCGAACTTCTTCATCAATGGAAGAGAAACCGCCATGCACGATCCAACCGACGCCGGGTAAAGGATGAATCCCTACCCATGCGCTATACCCGCCGTCATCGAAGTAAACCGACCGCAAATGATTGTTGAACGTGGAATCTAGCGAGCCATCCGGCAACAAGCGGATCATGTGCAGGGTGTCCGTGACCCCGGTCACCAGGAAAAGACCAACAGCCACGATCTTGCCATCATCCTGCACCTGAAGGTCGTAGGCTTGCCCCCAATGGATATCGGTGTGGAAGTTGGGGTCCAGAGCGCCGCCTGGCTGTACGCGGAAAATTCTCCCCACCGGCTGGCCTTCGTAGGTGTTCAGCCAACCGCTCAACAGAAAGGCGCTGTCCGGGAGCTGGTGGATAAAGTCGATGGTGTTATCACAGTAGCGATGTATCCGGGTAGTATCCAGGTACCCAGTATTGGCGAACCACACCAGACTGTAAAAGCCTTCGAAACCGCGCACTGTGTCGGATAGCAGATGCAGCCCGGTCATCACCACCCGGCCATCGGGGTACACATGGTAGTCGCCGCCTTGACCGGAGGAGAAGTAAGGATCCATGTTCATTTCTATGAATGATGGATCCTGCGTTCCGTCCGCAAGGATGCGGCGCACTGTCTGTGCGGTGGCCACATAGAATATATTGTTCCAAGGGGTCAACTTGCCTCCACCCAGATTGCTGGTATTGAAAGACGGATCCAATACGCCGTCCACATCCAATCGTGCCAACAACTTGTCGTTAAGTGGGAATTCCAGGAATCGCATCCGTCCGGAGATCACCATCCTTCCATCTGAGAGCGGAAGCAAGGAGTTCACATGCTGCCTAGTGATCCCCGTCCGGTAGGTGGTGTCCAGATCAAAAGGAGCCTGGGACATGGCCACCCCTGCGCCTAATACGAGCCATGTGTACACCACGTATCTCATGGCTGCACGATCAATCGTTCGTAGGCAAGTCTTTGTGTAGAAGACATCAGCTCTACAGTATACGCACCAGCAGGAACGCTGCGGGTATCCCAGACGCTCTGGCCTTGTGCACCGTTCACCTGCTGTCGATAGTGCTGCCGACCATGCACGTCGCGAACTATGATCATCGCCCCTTGCGCATCCGGGGGTAGCTGGTAGTGGAAGATAACGAAGTTGCGCGCTGGATTCGGCACTGGCATTACAAAGACATCTACAGGCGTAGCAACAGTGTGAGGTTCCTGAAAAGGAATGGATGCTAGGAACTCGCCTCCCCCTGTAAGAGGCGGACGACACAGCCCATAGTGAAAGCATAGGATGTTCTGCGCCCAGTGCGCGGCCCGGTCGTAGTGGTCGGCTGCCAGGGAGGTCAATGCGTCAATCTCGGCGCTGTCCAATTCAGCGTCCGTGCGCTCATCATCCCGCACCGCATCCAAAATATCCAGTAGATCGTACATCCGCCCACGCTCCGCAGTGGCGGCAGCTCGCATGTCAAAGTGGTTCTCCAGGCTGTCCAGCACCGCGCGCGCCGCATCGAACTCTCCACGCTCCATACGCAGGGTGGCTTCATCGAAGCGGGCGCTCCAGGTGGGCAGTTGCTGGATATGCATCAGAATGCTGTCTAGTTGCACCAGCACAGTATCGTTGCGCAGATCGGCGATCAGCTCCATGGCCGCCACGCACATGGCGCGGTGGTGACCGGCCATCTCCGACTCCATGTAGTGGCGCAAGGTGGCTTCCTCCCCCAGCTCGCCCGTATCTGCTCCACCATATACTGCGGCAGTGGGTAAGGAGCCTCGCTCAGAACCCAATCCGTGAAATCCTTTTGCTGGGTGGCATCAGGGTTGGCCAGGCAAATCTCTAGGGCCATGGCTTGTGGCAGAACGTCCTCTTGGAACAGCGCCTGGAGCGCACCGACGGTCAGGAAAGGACTGAGCCCGAGCAGATAGGCCCGCAACTCCCAGGCCCCGCTTGGCCAAGTGTTCATAATCTCCTCCACCACCGCATCGGTATTGCCACCGTCCAGCAGGGCATTGTACGCATAGCGCAGGTTGCCGTAAGCGGTCTTACCATCCTCCAGTGCATCCTCCAACAGGGCCTTCTGCACCCCGGTTAAGCGGCCAGTATGGTAATCCCGTGGCTCGCATACCATCGGCAAGTGGGTGGCGAACACTGGTTCCACCCAGACGGGGGTATAGTCCGCCGGTTCCACATTCCCGAGGCCCCCATAGTAATAGGTCAGGACACCATTCGTACTGGTCCGCTTGAAATCGCTCTCGTCCATGGGCTGATCCTGCTGGTCGAACTGATTCTTCGCGGCAACGTTATGGTCGCCCTGCTCCAATCGCATAGTGTGCTTCAACTGTTCATTTGCGCCCGCTGTCGTCACTTTGCGGTCCATGAGATTGAAGGCATTCTCATTGTTGGTGTTGCAGAGATGTTGCAGGCCGATGAAGCCAAGGCCCCTATTATCCACATCACTGCATATACCCTCTCCAACGAAGCCGAAGGTCAAGCCGCTGGCGGTATTGGCGCGGATCGCATCATTGAAGTCCCTGTTGTATCCGACAACGATCCCTTCGGTCTCCAAACCTTGAATAGGATTGTCGTCAGGCAACAGGTTGTTGTCTTCGAGGATGAACCCATGACTTTCGTAGCTATAGATCCCTCTGTGGCGGCTAAAGAACTCCTGGTCTTCGTTACCCGACAATGGAATGATCCGCTCCGCCATGGTGAACTCACTTCGTGTGACGCTGAACCAGTTCACCATATTCGTATAAACACCACAGACATTGTTCTCGAAGCGGGCCTGGTCCACGCTGAAAGAAAGTGCATTGCCGTTCTCGGCATGTATACCATGGTCCAAGTTGCGGAATACGCTTTCCTCCACATAGGCCTGTGGGCAGGGTTCGCCCAGACCCACGATGGTGGAGCAACCCGCGCGGATGCGGAAGCTGCTTTCACCGCTGGTGATGCCATGGCCGAGGTCGGCACTTTCGACCATATTAGGTTGCAGGTTCTCCCAAGTGCATTGCACGAAGTCGATCCCCTCCATGCCCCACAGGCTCAAGTGCGTATCGAAGTCGCTTCCACCGCGGTAGTTCTCATCCACCGCGAAACGTACACGGTTGAACCGGGTGCGGTTCTTCCAGGGATGTTGGGATCATGGGGTGAGAAACCTTCGTACTTCATACCTTCCACGGCACGACGGCAGTTGAGGAAGGTCGCATCCTCAGCGATGAGCACCCCGCCCATGCTGCCATAGTTACCCGGATCCCAGAGCCGCACGCCTTCGCGGGCATGTTCGATCGCCGCGCCGCCCTTCACCTCCACCATGCCTTGGTGCTCGGGCTGCGTGTAGGGATATTGGTGCTCAAGGGAATTGCCGTGGACCTCAATGCCGCGCCAAAAGCCGAAGCACCGGCTGGTGAGCGTGCCGCCATCCACCACCAATTTGGCGCCAGGCTCCACGATGATCCCCCCGATGTGGGGCCCATTTCCACCGTGCTTGTTATTGTGAGCACGGCACCGTTGGTTACGCGTATGTCGCTGGTGACAGCCATATCCGTGTTGAAAGGTGTATCGGTGCCTATCACCATATCACCGCTTCGTTCCGGATGGTAGAGCTCCGTGCGCCAGGCCGAGCGCCCGAAGGTGGAGGCATAGAGCTTGCCCTCACATGCGTTCACGCTTAAGCCGGTTACGATGCAGATGGGTAACTCTTCATTAAAGCATTGCCAGTTGCCTAGAGCGGGATCGTATACGAATACCCCAACATCGGTGGCCGCGTAGATGATGCCTCCGCTGCCGGGCTGGCAGGCGATATCGTTCACTGGGAAGGCGGGCAGACCTTCGGATATGTCGGTCCAGGTATCACCACCGTCCTGGCTCTTGAAGACGCGTTCAAAGTTGTCATTCGCCGGTAGGCCAGTCATTCCGGCGTACACGGTCATATTGTCGATGGCATCGGGATCGGAATCCGGGTCGATGGTGATGGTATTGACGCCGTAGCGGAAGAAAACATTTCCGATCCCGGCCGTGGTAATGTTCTGTGAGAGTTCATCCCAAGCAACGCCATTGTTCGTGGTGCGCATGAGGCGGAACTCCCATTCGCTCGGAGCCGACATAGGGTGCCAAACGCCGAAGAAGATGACATCGTCGTTCTTTGGATGAACATCCAAGGCGTAGATATCATTGGCGTACTTCCCGCTCTGCCCCAGCACGGTGATCGGTGGTGCGTTACCACCACTCTGGGCATCCACCTTATAGATGCCAGCGATCGGGGGATTGCCAGTGTCGGTATGTGTAGCATACAGGCGTGGACCTGTTGGTGTTGCAAAGAGTACGCTTGGCCAACGCAACCGGAAGGCGGCCAACAAAGAACTGTGGTACAAGTCTACGTTCACACCGTTGTGAACGCCCTTCACGAACTTGGTTTGGTTCGATGAATACGCGTACACGTTGGTGGATCCATCCTTGTTCCCGTACACATCGGTAAGGCCACCATCACCACCTGTGTAGTTTGGATTCCATGTCCAAGTACTACCTCCTGGTGGCCGCATCCAAGTCGCATTATCCAGCGCACCGGAGACCCTCCTGCGGCCGAACTCATCAACGCTCATTCCATAGAGCAGCGCTGTGGGCAGCGAGGAGCCGTTCCAATCTTGCCAAACGCCGTTTACGGGCCTGTAAGCAATTCCGCCATCATGGCCGATCAGGGATACGTTCATTTCCAGCTATCGACCCGTCAACAAGGAAGAAACCACGAACGTCATGGTGACCTGTATAGCCCAAAGGTATTTCAGTGCACAACCCAGAGGAAATGTCAAGTTCATGAACACTTCGTACTCCTGAGACGAAGGCACGGCCGAACCGGTTCAGATGGAACTCGTCGTAGACCGGATTGAAGGGCTCATCGGAGACCGTAAAACAGTCAAATCGCTGCAATAAGGAAACGCTCGCTGGATCCATGAAGTGGAATAGGTGTGGCGGTGTCCCACCAGTTGAACCGAACGGTCTTGCGAGCAAATGAACCCCATCATAAGGGCCACCCGGGTCGTTCACCACGCTTACTTGGGTGACGCGTTGGCGGAGAGATCCGAGCGCGATCATATCGATACTGATGCCCCTATCCGGCACATATCCAGCGCTCGGGAACACCGCTTCAATGACCACATTGTAGTAGTCCGCGTCGGAAACGAATGGAACGGCGGGGATGGAGAGATCATTCTCTGCGTTCGGGTAATCCGTGGTCGAATAGATCCTTAAGGCGTTGTTCAGGTTAAGCGGTGTATTCGTCAAGTAGACGTTGAACTCCGCGAGTGGGTCCTTGAAGAACTTGATTCGGAGCACCAATTCGGCATCGAGCCTGGCGACGATCTCTTCGCACGGGCCATCCCCAAGAGGCGGTTCGTTGTCGTAACAATAGTGCATGCTCGTCGTCAGTGGCAATGCTGTTTGCTCTGGCGTGATGAAGAGCGTGCCATCTTGATTGTCTTGATCCGGAACATCACGAAAATCCCAAAGGTTCGGATCGTTCGGAAGGGCTGTTGGATCGGTACCCCTCCATTGCACTTTGTATATATTCGATCCCACAGCGTAGTCAAAATAATGGGCCCAGCCCTCGGAGGCGGAAACCGGGAAGGCATCTGTAATGCGGTTCCAACTCACCCCATTGTCCTCAGAAGCATAGATGTCCGGTCCGTCACCCACTTGGGTCTCATCCTTGGCTGCAAGAACCAGCAGCCCTTGACCACCGCCAGCCAAGTACTTGCCTATGCCGGTGTACCGGTTCGAATCATCAGGCTCATCCCCGAACGGTACGGGGCTAACGCCTGGCGTTATCTCCGTGAAGGTCAACCCTCTGTTCGCCGAACGCCACACATGTGTGCCTTGGACAGCATAGACCTGGTTGCCATAGTGGCGGAGATCAACTATGGTACCACCGGCAGAAGCGTCGATCCCAGGTGAACGATACCATGTGACACCATCGTCATCACTGGTAAATACGCCACAGCCATAGTCGTCGTAGCTGCCCCCTCCAGTGCCTATGATCAGCCTCGCGGGTGCTTGATCGGTGAGGCGAAGGATCGAATAAACCCCGAGGATCGGATAAGGATGGCCGTCTGTGATATTGGACCAAGTGCTCCCTCCATCTGTAGTCCGCCAAAGCCCGCCATGCGCATTCCCCGCATAAGCTAGCAGCGGCGGATCTTGGGTAGGATCCATCCACACGCATTGCACTTTACCCATGTGTTGAGCAGAAGCCAAATGATCAGGACCAATATTCTCCCAGATACCCGGGTTCACGTTCCCATTGCAGACAGGATAGGTGTCGAAATACTCAGAGAGCCTCTCACCGTAGCTCCGCATCAGCCCCGATTTCGTCGGGTCGCCAGTTTCGCAACGCCCCTCCCAGAACCATTGAAAGCGTTTGAAGGCCATGTCGTCCCCATCGGTCTCGGTGGTATCCACTCCATTGGCCACAACCTCGGAATCATGGACCGCTCTTATGTCATAGTAGTTCGTACTGTCGCTCAGAACGTAGGAGCGCCAGGCGCTTTGGCCATTTGCCCCCGCTGATACTAGCAGCGTGCCCATGATGAACATTCCCAGATCCGCTATTCCAAGACGGAGGTTGAACAAGCGCTTCATGATGGTGAGGTTGTAGGAATGAATGCTGAACAGACGAATAGGCGCAGAGAAGATAGCGGCAGCGTTATAAGTCGCTGCTTTGGAATTCCAGAACCTTGTCCGTAAACTGAGCACAAGGCGATGGTGCATCCAACAGAACGCGAACGGCCCCGGAGAATCCTCCGAGGCCGTTCCATTTCCATACTGTGGTGCTATGGATGCGCGTAGATCATCTGCGGTCGATACACCGGCCGATCACCACGCACCATGCGGAGGCCCGCCGGTTTCGCCGTGTACTTCCGCGCGATCATATGCGCATGCGCCGGCAAGTGGCCCACGGGCAGGCGCAGATAAGGTTGCAAGGGCAGCAGCCACCGTTGTAGTTCAAGGCCCACTTCAGGTGCATCAGCCACGATGAGGCCGTGCCCCAGGAGCGGCAACGAGAAGCCACGTACCCGGCCTTTCTCCAGGTATACACTGCCCAAATACATGTGTTCCCGCAACATACGTACACGCCGTTCGCCGGTAGCTTGTTCATCCAGGTGCAACACGGCGAGCATGTGTTCAGGTTCCAGGTGCACCACTTCATCCTTGCTGGCTTCGAGGAAGGTGCCGTCCTCATAGTGGAGCAAACCACCATCGGCTTGAAATCCCTGGGACCGCCAGAATGCCTCCGTGGCTTCCGGCGCCAATACCATCTGGCGCATGGCGCCTTGCTCCTCCATCCAGCTCAATAGGCGTTGCACCAAAATGCCGCCAATACCAATGCCATAGAAAGAAGGTTTGATGTAGATCTCGCGCACCCAGCCGCTGTCTTCGAAAACGATAGCGCAGGCATAGCCTACGAACCTTCCGTCCATCACGGCCTTGAGCACACGGGCATAGGGGGTGTGCAAATGCCAGAGCAGTTCAGCGCGCGGTTCCGGCTCACCATCATGCAGGGCACAGGCCGCTTCTATATCGGCGATCACCAAGGGAGCAATGATGAGTTCGTCATACATGCGCTCGTTCATGTGTTCGGGCTTTTTACGCACCAAGCCCCGGCGCGAAGGATAGCGCCGGGGCGTTGGTTCGAGTGTTAGTGGCTCAAGCGGCGATCGCGCTTGCCGCATCGCTGGGGATGCTGTTGCCGATGGTGCCGATGGCTACGACGCGGAAGCTGTAGGTCTTGAAGCTTTCCAGATCGTTCACCACAAGACGGTTCTTACCGGTTTCCGCGATCACCTCCCAGCCGGTCTCCAAAGTGGGATCGCCTTCGGTCTGTTCCACGCGGTAGAGACGGTGGCCCTTGCTCGCACCCCAGCGAACGAGGATCTGCTTGCGCACACGAGTGGACTCTGCACGCACGTCACGTGGTGTGGTGGGCACCACGGGAGCGCTCGGCGACTTGGTGACATCGAAGCCCGCGCTCAGCATGATGTCCTTCTCGCCCTTGCTGGCGAACTGCACGTAGCCCCCAGATCGCGGATGATCACCTTCAGGTTCTCATACGCCAGATCGCGCGCCTCCTTCTCCAACTTCCCTTTGTTGAACGCGTATGCCTGGTTCGCCGCATCCAGTGCATTGCATGCATCGGTTAGCGCGACCAGGCTTGGCTCAGGGGTCGGGTTCGGAGCGAGGAAGGCGGGGTTGCCCGTGAGCATCGTCACGTGGTTCCGTCCCTTTTCCACCAGGGCCGTTGGGGTGACCCGGCCCAGGCCGAGTTTTATGATGTACCAAACTTTCTTCATGTTCTGTGGGCCGTAGCCCTGTTTAAGGTTTATGACCCTTGTTCGTTTTGCCACATGTGTTCGTTCCCGTCGCGCCGTGCAGCGCCGGGAGAAGGGCCTCCCGCTACAGCGGGATATGTTTTTCTGTACGCCTTGCTGGACGTGGCTTTCGCACGCATCACCAAAAACGTCGCGCACACCCTCAGTTCTGGCACCGTGCGGGTCGCATCGCATCGGGTACAGTGCTCCGCTAATGGCGGGAGCACACCATTGTAAGACCGAACAACGCCGTTGTCAAGTCTTACACGAGCTGTGTCCGGTCAAGCAACGCCAGCGTTCGGCCTTACACGGGCTGTGTCTGATCAAGCAACGCCAGCGTTCGGCCTTACACGGGCTGTGTCCGGTCAAGCAACGCCAGCGTTCGACCTTACACGAGCTGTGCCAGGTCAAGCAACGCCAGCGTTCGGCCTTACACGGGCTGTGTCCGGTCAAGCAGCGCCAGCGCTTGACCTTACACGGGCTGCGTCCGGTCAAGCAGCGCCAGTGTTTGACCTTACACGAGCTGTGTCCGGTCAAGCAACGCCAGCGTTCGACCTTACACGAACTGTGCTTGATCAAGCAGAGGCACGGTCCGGTCAAGCAACGCTGGCGTCAGGTCAAACAGCATCGCTGTTAGACGTGACATGGCCGGTGTCCGGTCAAGCAGCGCTGCTGTCGGGCCTTACACGGTCGCGGTCTGGTCAAGCAACGGCAATGTTCGGCCGCCCTCGCGCCCTGTCAAGCCATACATGCGGCCTGCGGTCACAACTTCGCCAGGCCGAACCGAAGGGCGAACCGCAGCATGCCAAGGCGCCTGGGCGCACCGGTCTTTTCGGCCACGTTCTTGCGATAGGTCTCCGCGGTGTGCTCGGTTATGCCCATGAGATCGGCGATGTGGCGGCGCGTATGTTCCTCCTCATCTATATAGTGCAGGAAGAACTCCAACTCGCGCGGCGCGAAACTCTCCTTCGCCTTTTTTCGCAAGGCCAGTGGGCTGCCGGGGTCCGGCACATGGGTCAATTGCCGTTCCATAAGGACATTGTGGTAACGGCCCGTAAGCTTGATATGGTCCAGGGCGGTGTGGATCTCCTCATCCTCGATCCGCTTGGATAGCACCGCACAGGCACCGGCCAGCAAGGCCGCATGCACCGCTTCGTCCGTGGGGTCGAAGGTGATAGCTACACATTTCGTATCGGGATGGTTCACTCGGATCCACGCGATGGTCTCGAACCCATCGCGGCCCGGCATGCACAGATCCACGATCGCGATGTCGATAGGTGGTATTCCCACGCACGCGGCTTCATAGGCGATACCATCATCCGCCTCCAGTACCACCTCGCCGTGGGGCCACCGCGCTATGATGGTACACAACCCCGCACGCAGGGGACGATGGTCGTCCACCACCGCGATGCGCAGTTTGGCCGGCTTGCCCATAACGTGAAGGAGCGAAATGCTCCGGAATACCAATTCCGGTTTTTGACGAACGGTTGTCTTTCAATTCAAATCGTCGTCGCGAGGATCAGATCCGAGGACGTGGTCCGAGGAGTTGTCCGAAGCGATCTTTAATTGGCGCGCGGGAACTGTGCGTGGAAAACACGGATCACACACGGCTCCAATAAGATCGCTTCAGCCCGCTCCTCCTGTCGCGGAACTTCGCGATGACTGTTGCAGGTGAGCTTTGTGAACGGATCAAAAAGGTGGGCGGAGCCCATAGGTCGGTTGGTAATGAGGTTGTGCGTCACGAAGGCACCACTTCCCAGCAGGCCTGGAAGCCAATGGCCTCCGGCCACCTACGATCCCACGCGTTCGCGAGGATCCCGAGTCTTCGAGGGTCCGAAGCGATCTTTAATTCGTGTGTGGCCTTTGAGCGGGGAACGATGATCCTTTGGAAGTCGGGAGACTTCCCGTCTTCATCTGGTACGTCAGCGATCGGCAGGGTCAGGTTTCAGCGCTCCACCACGAACCTCACCGGCCGCTGTTCGCTTCCAATAAAACGAAGCAAGTACGTGCCGGTGCCCAGCGCGGAAACATCCACGGAGGCGTTGGTGCTATGTCCATCCAGTGGAAGCACGAGCACGGTGCGCCCTTGCAGATCGATCACTTCGGTGCGCTTGGTGCTGCCCGGTATGCCGCGCACGAAAAGCTGATCGCTGGTCGGGATCGGCCATACGCTGGCCCCAGCCGTGCCGTACTCCGCGATGGCATCGGGGATCGCGGCCTGGTCGCAGATCAGGAAGGTGCCCGCATCGGCGTAGCCACCGTTCCACACGCGCACCAGCACATCGGTGTTGAGCGGCAGTCCGGTGAGGGCGATCGGTGCAGCTACCTCGGTGAAGCAATCCACATAGAGCGGATCGCCACAGGCGAGGTACACCGCTGCGTTCAGCACTTCGGCGGTCACCGCTTCCAGTGTGATGGTGTGGTTCGCTTCGGTGCCCGTGTTGAAGGTGTACCACACATCGTTGATGTTCGCATAGGGATCGCAAGGCGGATTGGGCAGCGGTGATCCGTAGGCACATTCGTTGGTGCCGAGCACGGGTGTAGTGCATCCGTTCAGCGGTTGCGGGATCAGGGTCGTGGCGTTGGCGCACACATCGTTCGGTGGGACTGTGGCGCATTGTGGAGCACAGGTCAGGCTGAGGTCGAAGCTGCCGGTCTGTTGATCGTAGCCGTGTACGAGCACGAGGTATTCGGTGCCGTTGACGGCGAAGAAGGTAACGCTGCTGCTATTGGCCGCGCAGCCCACGGCATCGTCGGTGCCCGCGGCGCATTGCAGCGCTCCGCAGGTACCGGTGTACACACTGATCTTGGTATCGTAGCTCGCCTGCCCGCAGGTGGTCACAGTGATATCCTCATCGCTACCGATGAAGATGTACCACAAGCCGGGCGCGGTGATGAAGGCGGCCGCGCATTCGGGTCCAGGGGAGAGCAGGCCCAGATCGGTGTTGCCGGTAATGGTGTCGCCGCAGGCGATGGCCTGGGCCTGGTTGCAGAAGGCGTTGGCCGGTAGCGGATCCAGTGTGGTGGTAAAAGGCACGGGGCCGATCGTCGGGCTCAGGTCGCCGCTGCCGCAATCCTCTTGCAGGTAGATGTCATAGTCCGTGGCGGCGGTGAGCCCATTGAGCAGCACGGGGGGACCATCGATACCGAGGGTACCGGTGATCACCGTGCCGGTGCCGGGCGTGAATCCCACCGGACCGAACTCCAGGGTGTACGTACCCGCAGCGTTCGCGCTGGTCCAGTACACGCTCGCCAACACATCGCTCGGGCTCACCAACAGACCCGATGGTGCCACGCATGTATTGCACGAAAGGGCCATGCTGAAGTCGCCCACCTGGCCATCGTAGCCCTGCACCAGTACGTGGTACACGGTGCCCGCGGTGGTGAGCACCGTGACCTGTGAGGTAAAGATCGCAGCCCGGGGAATCGTCGTTACCGCCGACGCAAACGAGCGAATCGCACGCACCGGTGAACACGTTGATGCGCGTATCGTAGCTCGCGCTGTTGCACGTGCTCAGCGTAGCGCTGCCATCAATGCCGATGAAGTCGTACCAGATGCCCGCCGCTTCGATGTCCGTGCCGCAGTTGGGCACTTGATCGAAGAAGGCGAGCGTGGTGCTGCCCTGCACCGTATCGCCGCAAAGCAAGGGGAGCGCATCGAAGCAGTCCTCATTGTCCACCAAGGGATTGCCCAGGGTGCGGATCGGCCAACCACCGATCACCGGACCAGCGCCGCAATCCAAGGTGACGTAGATCTCGTAGTCCGTTCCTTCCGCAAGGCCATCGAAAGTGACGGGTGGCCCGTCAATGCCCATGGTGCCGTTCAACACGGTGCCGGTGCCGGGCGTGAAACCCGCAGGCCCTATCTCTACGGTGAAACCCGCAGCCACCGGTTGGGCGGCCCAACTCACCGTTACCGTGGTATCGGTAGCCGTAAGGCTCGGCGGCAGTGGGCCAGGGCAGTCGTGGAAGGTGAGTTCCCACTCAAAAGAGTCGCCGCTCCAGCGATCGTCCCACTCGATGTAGATGGTGCCGCCGGGCGTGACAGGAACACCGGCGAGCAGCGAGTTGCCCGGCGGGTAGCCCGTGGGGCAGCCATCATCATCCTGCCCCAGCAACAGCAAATTGGTACAGGTGCCGCTGTGTACACGCACGCGCGAATCGATGTCGCCGTCCACGCAGGAGTTCACCGTGATGTAGCCCGCTTGCACCGGATCGAAGGCGTACCAATCCGCATTGGTGGCATCACCAGCGCTGGCACCGGCTCCGCTGCTGGGGCCATCGGCGGTATACAGGCCCGGGGTGATGAGAACCGCGGTGGTGCACAGTTCGCCTTGGGCGAAGAGCCCGGTGGCGAAGAAGGGGAGAGCAAGGGCGAAAGCGTAGCGAAGGTTCATGCGCTGGTCAATGAAGGGGGAAAGGTATCCGCTTGCTCCGCTTCAATTGCGCGGACGCTTTAGGCGATCAGGATCCTCATGGAAGAAATAGCGGAAGTCCACCGTGAGGTAGCTGCCGCTGAGGTCGTCGGCGATGGTGGTGGGCACGCCGATGGGCGAGTAATAGGTGAGGTTCGCCCGGGCCATGGCCCCGAAGGCGCGGTGGTAGGTAGCGCCGAAGTAGAAATAGCCGGCCTTTCGGGTGCGCAGCTCCATGCCGATATTGCCCACGGCGCCCAGCTGGGCCCATTCTTGTCGCGTGACGTAGGCGCGCGCGTCCAGCACCTCGCGCACGGCATCGGAAGGGTAGAAGTCCACCGAAGGGCCGAGCGCCCCGTTCATCCAGAGCGTTTCGGTGAGCCGCACATAGGCCAGCAGGAGCACGGGGATCTCATAGCCCACATAGCGGATCCGGTCGTTGGCCTCGAACCCTGCGGTATCGTTCACCAAGCTGAAGGCGTAGTTGCGGCGCACCTGGTTGATGCCCACCTCCATGGAAAGGAATTTCGTGAACCCGAAGCGCATCAGCATCCCGAACGCGAAGCCCCCGGTGAGTTCCGCACTCCCTTTCAGTGCGCCCTCCTGGAATTCCACCCGCGGATCGAAGAACTCCAGGGGGATCACCGGCTTCACCTGTATCCCGAAGGTGGTCACGCCGAGCTGCGCCTGCAGTGGCCCGGCCCAAGCAAGAAAGAAGAGAAGGATCAGTGACGGCCCAGATCGGCGACGAGCAGTTGCTGCCCTACCTTCAGGATGGAACGTCGTGATATGCCGTTGAGGTCGCAAAGAGCCTGCACACTGATGCCGTACTGGTCGGCAATGGCGTAAAGATGGTCACCTTTCGTCACGGTGTGAAAGCGTGTGCCTTTCGGGTAGGCCGCATAGCTGGCGCGGGTACGCTTCAGGACCAGCGTGTCCGTATGCAGTTCGCCGTTGCTCAGATCGATCAATCGTGCGGGATCCATCGGCACGCCCCGGTAGCGCACCTCGAAGTGCAAATGGCTTCCGGAGGAATGCCCGGAGCTCCCGCCGAGGCCGATCACATCCCCCGCGTCCACCACATCGCCGCTCTTCACTTTCAAACGGTGCAGGTGCGCGTAGTAGGTCTCCAAACCATTGTAGTGGCGCACGGCCACTACACGTCCGTACCCGCCTTGAACGCCTGCAAAGCGGACCACGCCGGGAAAAGCGGAGGTCACGGGATCCCAAACCTGGAGGTCCAGGTCCACACCGTTGTGCGGCCGGCCATCGCGCCAGCCGAAACGCGAAGTGAGCACACCTTTCACCGGCATCTGGAAGCCACAGAATTGTTCGGGGTGTACCAACCGCACCATGAGAAGGCTGTCCGTGGCGGAGTTCGCCGGAACGGCGGAATGAACGTGCAGAGTGTTCCAATCGGCATAGGGTCCGCAGGTGGTGGCACGCGGATCCGAGGACCAGGCCAGCAGCTCGCTGCCGTCCACATCCGCTTGCGTAGGCATTTGCGCGGTGTAGAGGTTGATCTCGTTCACCAGGGCATAGGGCACCACATCCAATTCGAAGAGCGAGTCGATCAACGCCACGAGCTGTTCCTCGTTCATGGAGTGGATCCGCTTGTACAAGGCTAGGTCGCGCAGCAGATCGGCGGGCGGGTCGGGCAGGGCGCAGAGCGAATCGAGCATAGCGTCCAGCCGGTCGGCGCTCAATCCCTCCCCTTCGCTAAGGGTCTGGTCGCCATACATCACCAATGCGGTCAAGGTGTCGCCATGGAACCCCATTCCCCCGGACTGACCGCGCACCGATCCACTTCCTACGAGCAGGCAAAACCCGATCAATAAGTTCAGTGGAAGGGTCGAAGCGGGACGCATGCGCGGGTGTGTACGCGGAAGGGGGGCGTGAAGATATCCGAGGACCCGTCCGGGCCAGCCCGATCAGGTGATCGAGGGGAAATGATCGACGGAGGGTGGGAACATCGGGATGAAGCCTTTCCTACCGATCGAACCACTCCATTACATCGGGCAGGGGCTTGCGGTAGCCCTTGGGCCATTCCACGGCGGGGTAGCCCATGAAGAAAAGGCCCATGCAGCGGTCGCCTTCGGCCAGTCCCAGAAAGCGGCGCATGCCTTCGCCAGTGGCCGCTGCACCGGTGCCCCAGAAGGCACCCAGCCCGTAAGCCGCGCAGGTGAGATGCATGTTCTGCACCGCACAGGCCATCGCGAGTTGTTCCTCCAGGTCGCTGATCTTTCCTTTCGGGTCCCTTGCCATGCCGAGGGCCACCACCACACTGCTTTGCAGTGGGCGTTGGGTAACGTTCTCGAACTTGCGAGGCAGGAACTTCTCCGGTGTGGTGAGCCGTGTGTATTCCTCGCCCATGAAGGTGGAGAGGCGCTGCCGTGCATCACCGGCGAAGACCTTGAAGCGCCAAGGCTGGGTCATGCCGTGGGTGGGGGCCCAGGTGCCATTGCCCAGCACACGTTCCACCACATCGCGCTGCACTACGCGGTCGGTGAAGTCCTTCGGCTGGATGGTGCGTCGGTCGCGGATCAGGTCGCTCAGGTCGCTTACGCTATGTCGCATCGGGGTGGCTCGGACCATGGATGAATGGCCTGTGGGCAGCGAATGTACCCGCAGGTGCATCTTACCTTCGTCGACTCAACCAACGCCCATGAACCGTACTTCGACCCTCTGTCTCCTTTTCTGTCTTTTGGCCGGTACGGCCACCTACGCCCAGCCCACGATCGTGGCCAGCGAGAACGCGCCGGAGATCGGCGATCAGTTCCTGGTGAACTACGCGCTGGTGGCGAACCCTGGACCTGCGGGCGCCGGTGTGACCTATGACTTCAGTGGCCTGGTGGGTGCCGGAACGCGCACCTACCAGTACATCGATCCGGCCGTCTACGCCGACCAGACCATTTGTGCCGGGGCCAACATCGCCACGTTCGACATCGACGGGGTGGGTAATTTCGTTCGTACCGGCAGCTATATGGCCATGGTCGATGGTTGGGGCGGTCTTCAGCTTCCCGGCACCAGTCCGAGCATGGAGGTCCTCCGCTTGCATTTCCATTCGGAGGAGAGCAATGCGTCCACGTTGACCACGGCGACCCGCAAGAAGGACATCTACTCTTTCTACACGCGTTTCATGGAGCATCCGGTGGTGCGCATCACCTTCGATTCTTTGAGCATCTCCCTGCCGCCCGCTTCCCTCAACACCATCACCACGGAATGGCTGGACGCTTCCGATGTGGCCGTTCCTGAGGCCGACGCCCTCACGTTCGGGATGTTCCCCCAGCCCGTCGCTGATCGCCTGACCTTGACGAGCGCCGTACCGATGATCGGTGTGGAACTGATCGATGTGCATGGTCGTGCCGTGCCGGTGCCCCAGCCAGCGCTGAACAGCCTGCGCATGGACCTGGATGTGGCGGGATGCCTTCCAGGGATCTACCTGGTGCGTGTCACAACCGCAGGTGGTGCCGTCCGCACACAGCGTCTGGTGAAACAATAGTGGCGCGAACAGCGCATGTGGAGCCCTCGCTTCGGCGGGGGCTTCTTCATTCGAGCGGCATTCGGAACGAACCATCGGCCAGCAGCAGCGTTACCTTTCTCCCATGCTGGGCCACCGCTTCGCGAAGTACTTTCCGCCGAAGGACGACCGCTCTCCGTTCGAGAAGCTGTTGCCGCTTTTTCTGGAGTTGCTCACGCATACCAGCGGGGATGTGGAGGAGGCGCTGAACTGGATGAAGGAGTTGGACAAGGAGCATGGGTTCTTCAACGAGAAGTATGGCTTGGAGGACTTCAAAACCGACCTGCGCAAGCACGGTATCATCGGCGATCGTCCGCGCAAAGGCAAGGGGCCTGGGCTCACGGCGAAAGGGGAGAAGCTCATCCGCGAGCGGGCCTTGGACCAGGTGTTCGGCAAGTTGAAGAAGAGCGATCGCGGCAACCATGCGCTGCGTCGCACGGGACCGGGCGATGAGCCCACGAGCGATCGTCGCTCGTTCCGCTTCGGCGATCCCATCGAGCAAGTGGCCATGAGCGACAGCATCCGCAACGCGCAGCAGCGTGGCATCGATGATCTGCGCATGAGCGAGGATGATCTGGAAGTGATCGAGACCGAACACCAGAGCGCCTGCGCCACGGTGCTCATGCTGGACATCAGCCACAGTATGATCCTCTACGGTGAGGACCGCATTACACCGGCCAAGAAGGTGGCGATGGCCTTGGCGGAATTGATCGAACGCCGCTATCCGAAGGATACATTGGATATCGTCGTCTTCGGTAACGATGCCTGGCAGGTAAGCCTGAAGGACCTGCCCTACCTGCAAGTTGGCCCGTTCCACACCAACACGGTGGCCGGGCTGGAACTCGCCATGGACATCCTCCGCCGACGTAAGCTGAAGAACCGTCGCATCGTGATGATCACGGATGGAAAGCCGAGCTGCATCAAGCGCGACGGCGAGTACTACATGAACAGTTTCGGCTTGGACGACTTCATTGTAGCGCGCACATTGGATGCCGCCATACGCGCACGGAAGGCGGGCATTCCGATCACCACGTTCATGATCGCGCGGGACAACTACCTGCAACGCTTCATCGAGAAGTTCACCGAAGTGAACCAGGGCCGCGCGTTCTACACCGGCCTGCAAGGCCTCGCGGACATGGTGTTCCGGGATCATGCGAGCAACCGGAAAGCCTCTTAGTAAGCACCGACCGTCGACCCTCAGGGTCGGACCCCCCACGATGACCACCGACCGACCGACCACTCTAGGAGACCTCAAAAAGAGCGGCTACCGCAGCCGCACCGTGAAGGAGGAGCTACGCGCCAACCTCATCGCGCGCATCCAGGCGAAGAAGCCGCTGTTCGAAGGCATCCATGGGTATGAGGATACCGTGATCCCTGCCTTGGAGCGGGCCATACTCGCCGGGCACAGTATCAACCTGCTCGGTCTGCGTGGCCAGGCGAAGACACGTATGGCGCGTTCGCTGGTGCAACTGCTGGATGAATGGATCCCTGTCGTGGAGGGCAGCGAGATCAACGATGATCCGCTCGTACCCATCTCGCGCTCCGCCAAGGACCTTATCGCTGCAAAAGGAGATGCGACGCCGATCGCCTGGCTGCACCGCGATCAGCGCTACGCGGAGAAGCTGGCCACGCCGGACGTCACCGTGGCCGACCTGATCGGGGACAGCGATCCGATCAAGGCCGCCAATCTGCAACTGGACTACAGCGACGAACGCGTGATCCATTTCGGCTTGATCCCGCGGTCGCATCGGGGCATCTTCGTGATCAACGAACTCCCGGACCTGCAGCCGCGCATCCAGGTGGCGCTGTTCAACATTCTGCAGGAGGGCGACGTACAGATCCGCGGGTTCAAGTTGCGGCTGCCGCTGGACATCCAATTCGTGTTCACCGCCAACCCGGAGGACTACACCAATCGCGGCGCCATCATCACACCGTTGAAGGACCGGATCCAGAGCCAGATCCTCACGCACTATCCGCCCTCCATCGAACTGGGCATGCGGATCACGCAACAGGAAGTACGCACCCCGAAGGAGCAGGCCACGCGTGTCCGCGTTCCGGAACTGATCCGCGTGCTCATTGAGCGGATCGCGTTGGAAGCCCGTGCGAGCGAGTTCGTGGACCGCAAGAGCGGTGTCAGTGCGCGTCTTACGATAAGTGCGTTGGAGAGCGTGATCAGCGCGGCCGAGCGGCGGGCCCTGCGCAACGGAGAGGAACGCACGGTGGTGCGCATCGGCGATCTACAGGCTGTGGTGCCGGCCATTACCGGAAAGATCGAGCTGGTGTACGAAGGCGAACAGGAAGGTCCGGAAAAGGTGGCGCACCACCTGCTGGGTCTTGCCATCCGCAATGTGTTCAGCGAGCTTTTTCCCGATCCCGCGAAGGCACGGAAGCGCTCGGGCCCGGAGAAGTCACCCCAGAAGCAAAGGCCTGATCCGTATGCTGGGATCATCGCGTACTTTGATGGATCACAGGCCGATCTGATGAGCGATGCCCCGAACGATGCCTATGGCGAGGTGCTCGGGAACGTGCCCGGGCTGCATGATCTGGTGCGGAACCAACACGCGTATCTGGAAGAATGGGAAGTGGCCGTATGGAGCGAGTTCGTATTGCACGGGCTCGCGGAGCATAGCCGGGTGGGTCGGAGCATGTTGGTGGGGAAGGTCTCTTTCAGCGACCTGTTCGACAGCGTGCTTTCGCGGAGCGACGAGGATGATGGCGATGATCGTTCCCCCGGAGGCTGAGACCGCGCGACCGCGCAAATGGACCCTTCTGCTCCTGGCGGCGCTCACCTTGTTCGGCATGGGCGGCCTGGGTGCATTGCTCATTCATTTCGTACAGAACCGCGATATCGTAGAAGTCATCTTCGGCACCGGCGCTTGCCACACGCAATTGCTGCTCGGGGTTCTTCTGGGTGCGCTACCAGCCTTCGGTGCTGTGCGCCTGCTCCGTTGGTCCTACCTGCGGCCCCTCACGGAACACTACGCGCGTTTGCTGGCCCCCTGGTTGGGTCGTAGGCTCGACCGGTGGGTGATCTCCTTCTGCGCGGGTGTTGGGGAAGAGTTGCTCTTCCGAGGTGCGTTGCAGTTTTGGCTGGGGGTGCCG
Source organism: Flavobacteriales bacterium (assembly GCA_016703105.1). Classification (GTDB taxonomy): domain Bacteria; phylum Bacteroidota; class Bacteroidia; order Flavobacteriales_F; family PHOS-HE28; genus PHOS-HE28. The sequence continues at coordinate 231,123 of JADJCS010000013.1, read as the reverse complement.
CTAACTGCTGTGGGTTTCGTGGCGTTGCACGGTTACCTGGATCCGCGCAACCCCCGGGTCACAGTGTATGGTACTTACCTCGTGCTGTGTATGCTCGCCTACGGCACGGTGGCGGAACACATCGGCCTCTGGCCTGCGATGATCGCGCACTTCCTCTTCGACGTGATCCTCTTGCAGCGGGTCCATACCCTGGGAGCAGGGCTTAAGGCGCAGTGAAGCTCGGGTTGTTCAGAAAGTTCTGATCGGTGAGGGTATGCAGGAACGCGATCAGGTCCATCATTTCCGCATGCGTGAATTGGCCCTGTTGGTCGAGCAGGTCGATCAACAAATGATCCAGGTTCGGGGTGGAGGCTTCCAAATGATCGAAGTAGAATTCCATGACCGCCATCAGATCACTGAACCGACCATCATGCAGATAGGGAGCGGAAACACCCACGTTCCGAAGGCTGCTCACCTTGAAGCGGCCCAGGTCGGTGGAGAGCCCTGTGATGCCGGCCAAACCACTGTCAGCGTTGAACGGCTCGAGACCCACATTGCGCAGCCCATGATCCGTGAACATCCCCAGCGGATGGCATTTGGCGCAAGCGCCGCGCCCCACGTACAGCGCCAACCCGCGCCGTTCCGTGTCGGTGAGAACCGTGCTATCACCGGTGCTATGGAACTGATCGTAGCGTGAATTGAACGAGACAAGCGTTCGCTCGAACTGTGCCAGCGCCCGCACCACCAGGATACTGTCTATCTGAACGGTGCCGAAAGCCGCGTTGAAGAGCGGTGGGTATTCCGGGATCTGCTGTCGCCGGTCCACCACTTCCGGCCAACGGGCGTTCATTTCGATCGGGTTCACCACGGGATCGTGGGCCTGGGTTTCAAGACCGGCACGTCGGCCATCCCAGAAGAAAGCAGTGTCCCAACCCAGGTTCACCAGGGCTGGTGCATGGCGTGTGCCTTCCTGGCCGGTGGTCCCAATGCTGAACCGCCGCGGGTCGCCGAAACCGTTCGCCTGCACATGGCAGGAAGCGCAGGAGATCGAACCGTCATCACTGAGCGCCACTTCATGGAAAAGTCGGCGGCCCAGGGCCACCCCTTCCACCGTGAGCTGGTTGTCGGAAGGGATGGGCATCGGTCCGACGCTATCGGTCACCCAGGTGGGCAGATCGAGCAAGTACGGCGTGGGCGGTCCTGCACCTTCGTCCCCTGGTAGTGTGGCATCTTTCCGGCACCCGTTTAGTCCCAGGACCACAGCGGCGATCGCCAGGGTGGAGGTAGCATATCGCGACCAGGATCCGCTGGGGTTCATTCCTGCGCGAACTTATGGATATCGCCGTAGGCATCATCCATGTCCGATTTCACGCGGTGCATGCGCGTGCCGATCATCGCCAGCTCGCGATGGCCGTGCCGAAGCAGCCACTCGAAAGCCTCTTTGTCACCATCGCCGGTGAGCGCCACCTGTTTCAACACGTTGAATCCGTTGCGCTCCAACCAGTCGAGCGCTTTCGTATCCCCCTCGATGCCGGTGATCACCGCCATCAGATGGGGATGTCCGTTCGTCATCAACCATTTGCGCGCGTCCTCTTTGTTGCGCAATGCGAAGGTGAAGATGCCCAGTTCCGGGTAACCATGGCCCATCAGCCAGTCGCGCAAGCGGTGCATGACCACCGATGGCCTCACCCCAGGCGAGCAGCACTTTGGCGGGATATTCACTACGCATGGTAGCGTGTCGAACAAAGCTACAACGGCTGCGGCGGCGGCATGGTATCGTGGATACCTTCGGCCCATGCGTGCGTTCGTGTTCGTGGTCGTTTGGTCCTTGTGGTCCATGGGCCCTGCCCAGGCGCAGGGAAGCAAAGGCGCCGCTCAGGTGCGCTCGGCTCTGGATCGGGGCAAGGCTTTGGTGGCGCTCCGCAAGTGCGGGACCTTTCTCGCCCGTGGTGGGGATCGCGCCGTCTTCATCCCACTGCGCGCGGAGGCGTACAACAAACTGGGTGAATATGCCGCCGCCCGCAGCGATGCGGCAGAGGCTTTGGCGCTGGACCCCGGGAACTCGGCGACCGTGATGCAGTACGGCATCGCGTTCTTGGGTATGAACCAGGCCGATAGCGCCATCGTGCGATTTTATTCGCTCCCCGCAGGTCCCGAACGCGACCTGCGTTTGGCCATGGCTTACGGCATGGCCCACCGTTGCACCGAGGCGCTCCCATTGCTCACGGCGCTGATCACCAAGGCCCCTGCACCGAACGCTTTGAGGGAGCGTGGGGCATGCTACGCACAGCTAGGTGATTCGACGAACGCCCGAATGGACCTCGATCAGGCCATTGCGCTCGCGCCGCGCGATCCGGTGAACTGGAACAGCCGCGGGTTCCACCGCTGGGCCGCCTTTGGCGATCACAAGCGGGCGATCGCGGACTACGATCAGGCCATCAAGTTCAACCCGAACTACAGCTTCGCATTGAACAACCGCGGCTACAGTTGGTTGCAACTCGATGAGCTGCGCAAGGCTGAGAAGGATATTGAACTAGCGGGCCGCAAGAACAAGAGCAATCCCTACGTGCAACGGAATTTGGGATTGTTGGCCAGAAAGAACGGTGCGGCGAAGGAAGCCTGCGCACATTTCCGTGAAGCGATGGCGATGGGTGGCACGCCGCTCTACGGGAACGAACTCAGCGAACTGTTGAAGGATTGCCCGACCGTGCCCGTACCCCAGGACCTCCCCAAGGATGGACCGGGCATACCGCGTCCGCAGCGCAATGCGCCGGGCGGGAGCAACGCACCATAGACCGCATGGAACAAAGCAAAGGCATGTTGCGCGAGAACGCGCTGAAGGGACAGGTGATCGTAGTGACCGGAGGTGGCACTGGTCTTGGGCGAAGTATGGCCACCTATTTCCTGGAACTGGGCGCGCATGTCTGCATCACCAGTCGGAAACAGGAAGTGCTGGATAAGGCTGCGAACGAGTTGCGCGAACAGACCAAGGGCGAAGTGCTCGCGGTAGCGTGCGACGTGCGCAAGTACCTCGAAGTGGAACAACTGGTGCAAGCGGTCCATGCCCGCTTCGGCCGGGTGGACGGGTTGGTGAACAATGCGGCGGGCAATTTCATCAGCCCTACGGAGCGCCTCAGCAGCAAAGCGTTCGAGGTGATCATCGACATAGTGCTGATGGGCAGTGTGAACTGTACGTTGGCTTTCGGCAAGGAGTGGATCGCCCGCAAGGAGCGTGATAAGGCGGTGCTGAACATCACCACTACCTATGCGTGGACCGGCAGCGGCTATGTGGTGCCCAGCGCCTGCGCGAAGGCGGGTGTGCTCGCCCTCACCCGTTCGCTCGCGGTGGAATGGGCGCGGTACGGCATCCGGACCAACGCGATCGCCCCCGGGCCGTTCCCCACGAAGGGGGCGTGGAGCAGGCTATTGCCCGGAGAAATGATGGAGCGGTTCGATCTGGCCAAACGTGTTCCGCTCGGCCGGGTGGGGGAGCATCAGGAGTTGGCGGACCTGGCCGCCTATCTCGTTTCCACCTATTCGGGGTATGTGAACGGAGAGGTCGTGACCATCGACGGTGGGGAATGGCTGAAGGGTGCGGGCCAGTTCAATATGCTGGAGGAGGTGGAACCCGGTATGTGGGACGCGATCGAACAGATGGTGCGAGGCACACGCGGCAGTTGACCGTGAGAACCACTGTTGCGGGTTCGCTTCCCCGATCACTGAGCCTAGAGCGGACAACGATACAATGATCACGCCCACCGGGTACAAGGAGATGATCAATCGACCACGATCACCAGGTATTTAGAGGCGCTCCAGAACGCGTTGGGGTCGCTGATCACCAACTTGTCCACCTCGCCCTCCAGTTTGTAGCTTCCATTGGGGTGGGTGCTCACCAGCTTGGCCTTTTTCACCATCAGAGGTATCTCAAGGGTCTGGGTGATGTCCACCTGCTTGAAGAGTTCGGTGCTCAAGCCTGCGGTGTTCAGTTTTTTCACTGCCCCGATGCCCACCACGCCGCCTTCTTTTGTCAAGATCCCTTTCTCCGTTAGTTCCTTGGCGGTGCCGATCACGTAAGGCCTTGTTGAGCTCGTCGCGCTGCATGGTGGCTTGTTGCTCCTTGTCGCGGTACATCTCCATCAAGGTGGCCAGCGAACTGTTGGCGCTGAGCAGTTGCTCCTTCAAACCGCTGATCTCGCTGTCCTTTTCGGCCACAGTGCGTTCCATCTCATCCAGGGTTTTTTGCAAGGCAGCGATGGCACCGGTATTGGCCTTGGCATCCTTGCGCAGCTTGGAGATCAGATCCCGGTTCTGGGCCAGTAGTTCGTCGATCCGGGCGAGATCGCTGGCCATGCGTTGCTCCATGTCATCGCTGGGCTCGGCTCCCGGCGTGGTATCGTCCAGCATCCCTTGTTTCTCCCGGATGGTGCGCATGTTCTCATTGATCCTGTTGAAGGATTCGAACATGGCATTGAGCGAACTGTCCTTGGCGGCCAGGGCCACTTCGGTTTGGAACTTCTGGTCCGCAAGGCCTTTATACTGTTCGCTCTGGGTCGGGTCTTGTTCGCAGGCTCCAAGGAGCAGTGCGAGCGCGGTAATGGGGAGGAAATGCTTCATGGGCGGTTGGTGATAGGCCTCGAAGGTACGTGTGGGGGAAAACCCGAAGGGAGGTTCCGCAACCGGAACAAAGGAAGCGCGTTGAAAGGGGATGGACCGCTCGAAGGCCGCCCACCAGTGCGTGTTGATCACTGGTGCGTCGTGCTCCTTTGTGGGATCCTCCAGCTACGTATCGTTGTCCTCCTGTATGGAACGCCCCGTTAAATTGGTACGGATAGGTCTGGTGGCCGTGGGCTGCTTGTGGGGATCGCTGGGCTGGTGTCAGGAACGGCGGGACGATGATCCGGTCGGGTCGTTCGCGCAGCTGAGCGCCAAAGAACGCACCCGTATGGCCAAGCAGGAGGAGAATGAGGCGAACCAGGACGTCGAGTATCTCGCGCTTATGGAGAGCGCCGAGCGCCATTTCCAGGCCCAGCGGTTCGATGACGCCATGGCGGTCTTCGAAAAGGCACGCGAGCGTCGGCCGCTGAACGTGTATCCGAAGGTGAAGATCGACGACCTACGGGTACTGATCTCCAAGCGCGACGCCGCGCTGAAGGAGGCGGAAGCGGCCCATGAGGCCACACTTGTCCCATCCGGACCGACGTCCCCGCTCCGATCCCCGATCCCGTTCCATGGTCTGGCACAGGCGCTCCGATGAATGAGGTCCCCGAGGTCCTGACCACCTCTGTCGCTTCTGCCGCGGAGGAGGTTGCGCCAGAGCACACAATGCACGGAACACCATCCGCCGAGAGGTCAGCGACGATCAGCGTGGGCCAGACCGCTGCCCCCAGAGCGCCCATAGCGCAGATGGTCCGGGATCCGGTCCCGGTTCCCCCGGTACAGGCGATCGAACAAGCGCGAATATCCGAGGCGGTCCCTGTGGACGGCATAGAGGAAGCGCAGTTCAAGGAAGGTCAAGCGATCGTGTTGCAGCGCACTTGTCGTTCGGGCCACCTGGTCCAAGTGTATCGCAAGGTGGATCATCCGTGGGGGAGAACGTTCTATTTCCTTGACGGCCTTTCCATCCAGGAGCGGGTCTGGACCGAACGGTTCGGTGACCGATGACCTCGCGGTCAAACCGGTCTGGGCAACAGCTTTACGGGCAGGTCGAGCAACCCCTGGTAGTCCTGGCCAGCTTCGCGCATGTCCAGATCATCCTCGGCGAAGCACCATTCAAGGACCACTTTGGTGGTCCCTGCGGCGTGTTGATCATCCAGCAGCATCAAGAGGTCGAGGAGGTATTTCGCTGAGCTGGAATTGAAGTAGATCAAAGACACGCGCACAGTGGTGGTGCGGAAAGGCCGTGCGAGATACTCTTTGAGACGGTCGAATATGGGAGCGTAGAACCGGTCCGCGTTCTCGTGAATGGATGAGCCACTTAGCTCGAAACGGCCGGTGGCGGGGTCCAGCACTACATGGGGCGTCTTGTCTGTGGCCGGTAGTTCGAATCGGTCCATGCGCGACGAAAGTAGACAAGCGGTCCGGGTCGGGTGCCTGATGCCCAGGGCTCTTGCGTCTCCTTGAGCACTGAGCGCTTGCTGGATGCATGAACGGGGTACTTGATCCGCGACGGCCGATCAGCACTTGGAGTACCTCGAAGAACCTCGTTCCGGCCTTAGCACCGCTCCGCAGTGACCCTTCGGGCGTATGGCTCTCGTTCCGCCATGCCGCGTTGTTCCTCGGTCGGAGACTTCCAGTATCCTCCCTCGTCGCGCCTTGCCTGGCAGAACGATAGCCATGCGTACTATCCGTTGGAGGTTCTTCGAGGGACCCCTGGGACATCGATAACTAGGTTCAGTGAATGCGCGATGTGGCTCACGGCTCGGCAAAGGCCACGCGGACCAGAACATGGCCATCATCCGCCGAAACGCCTTGACCATGTGCAAGCGGTTCGATGACCCGTGGGATCCTTGGCCATGCGTCGCAAGGCCGCGGCCTGGTCCAACGACCACCTCCACCTACTGCTCGGATCTATGGGACTGGTTGGATCTGTTGAACGAAGGACCCCGAGGCTATTTTCGATCAGGCGCTGCCGGAAGATCCTCGCGCTGGGCCTGCCCCGGACTTCGAACCGGGGGTGTCTACAGGATCATTTTCCGGTGGAACGTGGGCGGAAAAGAGACCGGGGGACGAGTTTGAAGAGACCCCGAACAGGCGCTAAGGCGCGATAGCCCTGCCCCGGTGCCGGGCCCATCGGATAGGACGCATATCTTTGCCGCCCCCTGCGCATGGCTCGATCCGAGGTTCCCGTGCGCGCCAGAAGGCGATAGGGACCCACGAACGAGCGATGGCCACACCGGGAAGTCAGGCGAAGGGCGGTATCATCGACGTCAACGACCTCCGGTACTTCCTCCGGATCTTCTCGAAGAACTGGTACTTCGTCGTTGTTGCCCTGATCCTCTCTGCCGTCCTCTCCTACTTGTACTCCTACAAGATCCCCGAGGTCTTTGGGGCCAGTTCACAGGTGCTGCTGAAGGACCGCGATGTGTACAACTACCAGGCACAGGTGTATCAGAACATCGGGTATGTGGCGGCCTATGGTGACATCGTCAACCAAAAGCGGGTGCTCACCTCGTACGACCTGATCGACAAGACGTTGGGCAAGTTGGACTTCGATGTGTCCTACTATATCATCGGTCGTTTCAAGGTGTCCCAGGTCTATGCCACTCTGCCCTTCACAGTGAAGATCGACCTGCTGAACACCAAGTACTACCAGAAGCCCTTCGACCTGCGGGTGGTGGACCCCGACCATTTTGAGCTGAGCTATGACGGGGGGAACGGCATCGTGTCCAAGACCTATCCGTTCAACCAGGATATCGTGGAGACGGATTTCTTGCTCCGCGTCAACAAGAACGAGCAGATACAGAGCGGCAGTCTGGAGAAGCTCACCGCCAGCGATTACCAGTTCGTGCGCCATAACCGACCGTGGCTCGTGAACAAGTACAAGAGCAGTATGACGGTGGATAACTTGGAGTACACCACCATCCTGGAGATCACCGTCGAGGACGAGATCGCCGCCCGGGCCAAAATGTTCCTGGACTCCCTCAGCCGCGTGTACATCGACTACACTCAGCAGAGCGAGATCGACATCAACCAGAACACACTGCGGTACATCGATAAACAGCTTGACGAGGTGACGCTCATCCTGAACGATTTCGAGGATGAGCTGCAGCGCTACAAGGAGAACAAAGGGATCCTGGACCTCAATCGGGAGGAGAGCAGATATTTCACGGAACTTGTCCGCTTCGACAATCTGAAGCGCCAGTTCGAACTGATGATCCAGTCCCTGGAGAACCTGGAGAACTACGTGTTGAACATCGGGGATGAGAAACTGCTCCCTCCGTCCTTCTACATCCTTGAGGATGACATCTTCCTGAGGAACACCCTGAGCGAGCTGTACGCCATGCAGATGAACCGGAACAGCATGCTTTTCGACGCCAAGGAAACCAATATGGGTGTGAGCCAGCTGGACGCCACCATCTGGCTGCACAAGGGGAACTTGATGATCTACATCAAGAACAGCAAGGAAGCCATCCGGCAGAAGATCGCCGATGTTCAGGCGCAGATGGACGACTACGAGGGGCTTATCCGCAGTGTACCTATTGCGCAACGCGACCTGCTCAACATCGAACGACGTTTGCAGGTGAACGAGAAACTGTACCTCTTCCTGCTCGAGAAACGGGCGAACACCGTGATCGCCCGCGCCGGGATCGTGCCCCAGACCAAAGTCATCGAATCCGCGCGGTCCATTGGGGTGGTGCGTCCGGATAAGATCAAGATCCTTTATGCCTTCATGGTGGGCGGCATCGTACTGTCGCTCCTGGTGGTCTTCGTTCGGGTGATGTTCTATGACCGTATCGAGAACGCCGAGCAGTTGAAGGGGGTTGTGAACATGGCCGTTTTCGGGGAGATCATCGCCAGCGAAAAGGCCGAGGAGAACTACGTGGTGGTGGACACCGATCCCAAGAGCGCCATCACCGAGAGCTTCCGCACGGTGCGCACCAATTTGGAGTACCTGCCAGGCGGCGGGGTGGGCGTGGGCAAGGTGGTGTTGATCACGAGCTATCGCCCCAATGAAGGCAAAACGTTCTGTAGCGTGAACCTCAGCGCGATCCTCGCGAAGGCGGGCAAGAAGGTGCTGCTATTGGAGCTTGACCTGCATAAGCCCAAAGTGGGCAAGGGTCTGAACATGACGAGCACGCAAGGTCTCAGCAATCTCCTGGTGGGCCATGTGGATATCCCATCGGTGATCCTGGCCACCCAGGTGGAGAACTTCCACGTGATCCTCTCCGGCCCCACACCGCCGAACGCTTCCGAACTCGTGCTGAGCAAGCATATGGAGGAACTGTTCGACTATGGCCGCACGCACTTCGACTATGTGATCATCGATACACCTCCGGTGGGCCTCATCACCGATGCGCTCGTGCTGATGAAGCACGTCGATGCGACCCTCTTCGTGGTGAACACCCGGTTCGCCAACAAGGACCATTTGCGCAGTGCCATGGAAGTGATCCAGAGCAACCCTGTACGCAACTTCGGCTTCATCCTCAATGGTGTGCGGATGAAGAAGAGCAAATACTACTACAACACCAACTACGGCTATGGCTACCGCTACGCCTACGGCTATGGAAGTGGTTACGGCTACGGCTACGGTTACGGCTACGGACGCAAGCGCAAGCGGGGCAAGGACGGGGAAGGGGCCGACAAGACCGCTGCCTGATGGGCGCTCCGGACGCTGCGAACGGCACCGCCACCGCCCGGCCCGATACGGAGCCGTGGGACATCGAGATCAGCCCTGACCGCACCTGGTGGCGGCTCGACCTCAAAGAGCTTTGGCATTACCGCGACCTGATGCTCCTTCTGGTGCGGCGCGACATCACCGCCCAGTACAAACAAACCGTGCTCGGTCCGCTGTGGCATGTGCTGCAGCCACTTACGACCACGTTCACCTTCGCGCTCATCTTCGGTAAAGCGGCCGGTCTCTCACCACCGGGCCTTCCCACCATCCTCTTTTACATGAGCGGCATCGTGGCATGGAACTACTTCGCCGGCGTGATCAATCGCACATCCAAGACCTTCGTGGGCAACGCGCACCTCATGAGCAAGGTGTATTTCCCGCGCTTGGTGGTGCCGATCAGCAATACGGCCAGCAGTTTCGTGAGCTACGGCATCCAGATGGCCACTTTCCTGGCCTTCTATGCCTGGTACTTCTTCACCACTACGGAACGCGCCTGGCATCCGGAGGCTACCATCGCGTTGCTCCCGGCGCTGGTGCTGCTCATGTCCTTGCTCGGCCTGGCCACCGGTGTCCTGGTCTCGGCGATGACCACCAAGTACCGTGACATCAGCTTCCTGGTCGGCTTCGGGGTCCAATTGCTCATGTATGCCAGTCCGGTGATCATGCCCCTGGAGCGCGTGGCACGCATCCCCTGGCTGCTTCGGATCCTCAAGCTCAATCCCATGACCCCGGTGATCGAGGCGACGCGCACCATGTTCTTCGGCGGCACGCTGGATTGGGCGGGCCTGGCGTACACGGCGGGTTTTACCGGCGTACTCCTGTTGGTGGCCCTGGTCATGTTCCACCGCGTGGAGCAGTACTTCGCCGATATCGTTTGATGCCATGGCCCGCCGCACCGTCATCGAGGTAGAGGGATTGAAGAAGCGCTACCGCCTGGGCGTGATCGGCGGCGCCACGCTGAGCGATGAACTGCGCGCAGGTTGGGCGCGGCTGCGCGGACAGCCGAACCCCCTCGCTACGCTGGACGCGGTGGACGAGCAACGATCCGGCGAGGATTTCTGGGCGCTCCGCGGTGTGGACTTCCGCGTGGAGGAAGGGGAGATCCTCGGCATCATCGGGCGCAACGGTGCGGGCAAAAGCACCTTGCTGAAACTGTTGTCGCGCATCACCAGCCCTACCGAAGGCCGCATCCGCATGCGGGGTCGCGTGAACAGCCTGCTGGAAGTGGGCACCGGCTTCAATCCAGAACTCACCGGCCGGGAGAACATCTACTTGAACGGTACCATTCTCGGCATGCGCAAGAGCGAGGTGGACACCAAGCTGGAGGATATCATCGCCTTCAGCGGCATCAAACACCACGTGGATACGCCCGTGAAACGGTACAGTTCCGGTATGAAGGTGCGGCTCGGGTTCGCTGTGGCCGCGCACCTGGAGCCCGAGGTCATGATCATCGATGAGGTGCTCGCCGTGGGCGACGCTGAATTCCAGCGGAAGTGCCTGGGCAAGATGAAGGACGTGTCGCAGAGCGGCCGCACCGTGCTCTTCGTCAGCCACAACATGGTCTCGGTGCAAAGCCTCTGCACCCGGGTGATCTGGTTACAGGACGGAAAAGTGGTGATGGACGGCCCAACGGACGAGGTGGTGCGCAGCTACCTCCATACCTACACCGTGCAGCGCGAGCGTATCGCGTGGCGTGAGAGTGAACGACCCGGTAAAGAGGACCTCCAACTTCGGGGTGTGGAACTCGTTCGCCACGGCGCACCGGATGATCTCCTCGCGGTGAACGACGATTTCGCCGTACGGATCGACTTCGAGAACCTGGGCGTGGTGGACGAGGAGATGAACGTGGGCATCAACCTGATCAACGAGGACGACGTGCTCGTGTTCACCAGCACCTACCTCGATACCCAGCGCGGGTCCGAGCCGTTCGGTCTGGGCCCGCACAGCGTGCGATGTGCTGTACCGGCCGATCTGCTCAATTCCGGCGACTACCGTGTGGCGGTGAATTTCATGAAGCGCGGCAAGTTCTATTTCCGCTGCGAGGAGACCATCGCCTTCACCATCCACGATGCGCGGCGCGCGGGCAGCTACTTCCGCAAACACAAAGGCGTGGTCCGGCCTCTGCTCCAATGGAACCGGGGCCCGGTCGTGTAGCGTTCGAGCATATGGCCGACCCACTCCATCGCACCAAGCGCCTTTTCGATCCGTTGCGCTCGCGGCTCAAACCAGCGTTCCTGGTTTTGGGTACCCAGAAGGCGGGGACCTCCGCGTTGTTCGAGATGCTGCGGCTCCATCCGCGTATCCTGGCGCCGAAGGTGAAGGAGCCCCACTTCTTCAACCGGGAGGACGAGTTCGCCAAAGGCATGGCGTATTACTTCAAGCAATTCCCGTTGGTGCCCTTGCGGGGCCCGGAGCCGATCACTTTCGAGGCAAGCGCGGGCTACCTGTACAACCCACTAGCGCCGGAACGGATCAAAAAACACTTGCCGGACGCGGAACTGTTCGCCGTCCTGCGCGATCCGGTGCAGCGCGCCTTCTCGGCGTGGAACATGTTCCGCCAGTTCGAGAACACCCCGTTCTTCCCCGACTACCACGATCCGCGGACCTTCGAGCAGGCGGTGGAGGATGAGATCTCGGGCAAGCCGATGCATGTCGCCCATCGTTACCTGGACCGTGGCGTTTATGCGCCGCAGTTGGAGCGCTACATCAAGCTTTTCGGTCGCGATCGCGTGCACGTCTTCGCCTATCCGGAGTTCAAGTCCGCACCCCACGTGGTAGTGGACAGTATCTGTGCCACCATGGGCCTGGGGCCTTTGCCGCCGCAGGAGGGGCTTTCCCGCATCCGTTCGAACGAGCGTCCATATAGTCACGGAATGTCCAGCGAGCTGCGTGAGCGCCTCACCGCATGGTTCGCCCCGCACCACCGCGTGTTGGAATCCGTCCTCGGCGGGCCGATCGATCTTCAGGAAAGCCGCTGAACGCGTCCGGCGAAGGTGGACCCTTCCGGTCCCAACGGGCTATCTTTGACCAGTAGCTGCCACGCATGGAACGCCCGTCGCACCTGATCGATACGCACGAGGTCGTCGGAGCCTCCGCAGCGGAAGTGCGGCCCATCCCTGTTACCCGCACGTTCTTGCCCGACCTCGCCGCGTACACCGAACTGATGCGCGGGGTGTGGGAGCGGGGCTGGCTCACCAACCACGGCCCACTGGTGAAGGACCTGGAGAACCGGTTGAGGGAATACCTGAACGCCCCGGACCTCTTCGTGCTGAACAACGGCACCGTGGCCTTGCAGATCGGCATCAAGGCCTTGGATCTGCGCGATGAGGTGATCGTGACGCCGTTCAGCTACGTGGCCACGGTGAGCAGCGCTGTTTGGGAGAACTGCACACCGGTCTTCGCGGACATCGATCCGGTGCATCTCACCATCGACCCGAAAGCGGTGGAGCGGGCCATCACCCCCCGTACAACTGGGATCCTCGCCACGCATGTGTTCGGCGTGCCCTGCGCGACGGAGGAATTACAGGACATCGCTGATCGACATGGCCTCCGGATCCTCTACGACGGGGCCCATGTGTTCGGCGTGCGCTACCTGGGCAAGCCCATCACCGCATACGGCGACGTCACCACGCTCAGTTTCCACGCGACCAAATTGTTCCACACCATCGAAGGGGGTGCGGTGATCGCGCGCAATGCGGAGCTCGGTCATAAGCTGTCCTACATGCGCAATTTCGGGCACAACGGTCCGGAAGCGTTCCAGGGCATTGGGATCAATGGCAAAATGAGCGAGGCCCACGCGGCCATGGGTCACCTGGTGTTGGATAGCATGGACCATATCGCCCGTTCCCGCAAGATCTCCTGGGAGGCCTACCGCGATGCGCTGGGGGACATCACCGCACTGGAACTGCTCCACGTGCGCGAGGGGACCGATTACAACCATGCCTATTTCCCGGTGGTGTTCGACACCGAAGCACGCCTGTTGAAAGTGCGCGAAGCCCTACGGGCCGAACACATCGAGCCCCGCCGTTACTTCTATCCCTCGCTCGACACGTTGCCCTATGTGGTGTCCGAAGCATGCGCTGTGAGCCGGTCCATCGCACAGCGTGTGCTGTGCTTGCCGCTGTTCGCCGACATGCACCCTGAATTGGTGCCCCGTATCGCAGGCATCGTACGCGCTGGCTTGTGACCCCGGTCCGGGTCACGAAAAACGGCACCTTTGCCCCCCGATGAACGCGCATCAGCACTATGCTTTGTTGCGACGCAAGCCCAGGGCACTGGCGCTGCGGCGGATCATCCAGGAGGTGGTCAAGCCCGGCCAAATGGTGCTGGACGCCGGATGTGGCAGTGGTCTTCTTTCCGTCTGGGCCGCACAGGCCGGAGCCATCGTAGTGGGGGTGGACTTCGCGGACCTCGCATTGGCCCGCGCGCTCGCCACGGAGAATGGCGTGGCGGACCGGACAACGTTCCTGCAAGGCGACCTGAACGCCATTGGACTGGAGGAGCATGGTCCGTTCGATGTGCTACTGGCCATGGTGTATTTAAAGGATCCACGACGCGATCATGGGGCGTCGGCCATGGTCCATGATCTCGGTCGGCATCTGAGGCCGGGTGCCGTGCGAGTACCCGACCAGGTGCGCTACACCGCACAAGCATTGGACTGCCGCTCGCAGCATTTCGCCTCGCGCATGGCCGATCTGGATCGAGGTGTGAAGGAACTGGAGGTCGCTTTCGGCATGCGCATGGACAGTTTCCGATCGGCCATGGGCCATCGCCCCCCGAAGGAGGCTTTCCCGGTGCGCGATGACGCGGGCGTCGTCCTTTTGCCCGATGCCCGTGCGCTCTCCGAAGTACGGCCATGGCACACGGTCGACTATTCCCTGCCCGCAACACCCTGGCCGGATCACCTCGCGCTCACCATGAACGCGCCGGGTTCGTTCACAACCGTGCTGTGGCAGCAAGAGTTGATGTTCCGCGATGCGCTCATCTTCCGCAACGGTTCGGTAGGCTGGGTGCATCCGGCTCCGGAGGTGGCCGCTGGGGACACGGTCCGTTCGCGCACAGGCACGGAATGGCACATCGACAATCTGCTGCTACCAGTATGAACGCCGTTCCCGTTGGTTCCATGCCCCTCGCCGCGAGGTTGGGCCGAACGGCGCTGGAAAGGTTGCACGCTGATCACGGTACGTCGTTCTACCTGCTGGATCTGGAGCGCGCGCGGTCCAATATCCGCGAGCTGACCCAAGCGTTCCGAGCGATCTATGCACGCACCGCCATCGGCCATTCGTACAAGACCAACTACATCCCTTCGCTTTGTGCGCTCACATACGCCGAGGGGGCTTACGCCGAGGTGGTCTCCGGCATGGAGTACGATCTGGCATGTCGGTTGGCGGCGCGCCGCAGCGCATTCTGCTGAACGGCCCGGTGAAGTCCGAAGCCTTGCTCGAGCGCGCCTTGCTCGCCAGTTCTCTGGTGAACGTGGACAGTTCGCAGGAAGTGGAGGTGGTGCGCGCCATCGCGCAGCGTCATCCTGACCGCACACTTCGTGTTGGCCTTCGTGTCAACTTCGCGTTGGACGGGCTGAAGCGTTCCCGTTTCGGGATCGATGCGGAGGGGGAGGAACTCGCTACAGCCCATGCACGCCTGGCCGAAAAGGGCAACGTCGCGGTGGAAGGCCTGCATGGCCACTTCGGTGGCGATCGATCCGCTGCGTCCTACCGGCAGCGCACGGAGCGCATGATCGGCTTGGTCGACCGGCTTTTCAGTGCTGGACCGCCCAAGTTCATCGATGTGGGTGGAGGCCTTGCGGGCCCGATGCCGGAGGCCTTGCGGGCCCAGTTCAAGAAGCCACCTCCCACCTATGCTGAATATGCGGAGGCCATCGCGACCCCAATGCGCGAGCGCTATGGCGTCGGCCCCGATGCCCCGGAGCTGATCGTGGAACCGGGCATGGGCTTATTCTCCGACGTGCTGGAGTTCGTGTGCCGCGTTGCCGCCACCAAAACCATCGGCGGGGTCCGGCATGCCATCGTTACGGGCAGCATCTACAACGTGAAGCCGACGCTCAACACGTTCGATATGCCCCTGCTCGTAGTGCCTGGTGAACGTGCTGCGGCTCCGGCCTGCCGGTGGGTGGTAAGCGGCTACACCTGCATGGAGATCGACATCCTGCACAGCGGTGCGCATACCGACCTGGCCGTGGGTGACCACGTCGTCTTCGCGAACACCGGCGCCTATACCGTGGTCTTGAAGCCGCCCTTCATCGAAACCGCACCGGCCATTATCGCTGTGGATGCGAACAGCACCATGACGGTCGCGCGGCGCGCTGAGACACTGGACGACCTGATGACGACCTATCCTATCGCATGAACCTGCTCTTCTCCTGCATCGGCAAGCGCGGCTACATCGCCGAACTGTTCAGGGCGCACCTGGCTCCCGGCGACCGGATCATCGGCACCAGCAACACCGAATGGACCTCCGGTTTCCATGCGTGCGATGCGGCCTTCCTGATGCCGCCGATCAGCGATCCGGGATATACCGACGCCGTGCTCGATCTATGTCAGCGCGAGCGCATCGATGGCTTGCTTTCTTTCTTCGACACGGATGTGCACCGGCTCAGCAAGGTGGTGGATGCCTTGAAGGCCCTTGGTGTGAAGCCCTTCATTCCTTCTGCGGAAGCGGCAGATATCTGCTTCGACAAAGTGCGAACCCATGATTTCCTCGTAGCGAACGGTATTCCCACGGCGCGCACCTTCACCTCGCTCGCTTCTGTACACGAGGCTTTGAGCAACGGCGAGGTGAGCTTCCCGCTCTATGTGAAACCGCGCTCTGGCTTCGGTAGCCGGAACACCTTCAAGGCGGAGAACGCGCATCAGATGGAGGTCTTCTTCGGGCTTGAACCGGACATGATCGTGCAAGGCACCTTGGGTGGAACAGCCTATGATTTCGACATCCTCAACGATCTGGACGGACGCGTGATCTCGGTGGTACCCTGGCGCAAATCCCTTTCGCGCATGGGCGAGACCGAGCAGGCCATCACGGTGGAGCATCCAGGGCTGCTGGCTTTGGGCGAGCGGCTCGCAGGACTTCTTGGGCATGCAGGACCGTTGGATGCCGACCTCTTCGTGGACGGTGATGTGGCCTCGGTGCTGGAGGTTAACCTTCGTTTTGGTGGAGGTTATCCCGTGAGCCATTTCGCAGGTGCCGACTTCCCTGGGAAGATCGTGCGCATGATCCATGGCGAGGCCGTGGAACCGAGTATGGGCGACTACCAGCGCGATGTGGTGATGATGAAGGAATTGCATGTGATGGGTGGTCCCCAAGACCGCTTCTTCCGGGAACAGCTCAAAGTGCAGGGCATCTGAACCCACGGCGATGGAACACGAAAGGCGCCGGGAGGTCTTCAAGCGGAACGATCGGCTGGAGGACCTTCTGAACGAACTGAACGGTACGCTCGGCAGCGCGGAGGCGGGAATGGACCTCCCGAAGGAGCCCAGGTTCCCAGTGGTTTTCGTGGTCGGTGCTCCGCGGAGCGGAACCACCCTGCTGATGCAATGGCTCGCGGCCACCGGCCTCTTCGCGGTGCCCTCCAATTTGCTCTCCCGGTTCTATGGCGCGCCCTACCTCGGTGGACGCATCCAGCGATTGCTCACCGATCCCGTGTTCAATTACAAGGATGAATTGGGCGACCCCGTGCAGCACACCTCCGCTTTCGAGAGCCATATCGGAAAGACCAAGGGCATGTTGCAGCCGAACGAGTTCTGGTATTTCTGGAGACGCTTCATCCCCAATGTGGACCCCGAATGGATAACGCCCGAGCAGGAGGCACGCATTGACATCATCGGTTTTCGTGCCGGTGTGGCGGCCATCGAAGCGGCTTTCGATCGGCCCTTCGCTACGAAAGGCATCATCCTGCAATACAACCTGGCCGCTTTGCAACGCATTTTTCCAAGGGCCCTTTTCATCCACACCTACCGCCACCCGTTCTTCAACATCCAGTCGCTGCTGAAGGCGCGCCAGCAATATTTCGGGGAGGAGCGCACGTGGTTCTCCGTGAAGCCGAAGGAGTATCAGCAGCTCAAGGACCTCGACCCCGTGCAGCAAGTGGCCGGGCAGGTGTACCACACCCAGGTCGGGATCGAAGTGGAGCTGGCCGGCATGCCGCGGAACGCGCTCTCCATCGCCCACGAGGACTTCTGCTCAGCTCCCTCCGCGTTCTATCTACGCCTTGCGGAGAAGCTCGCTGTTCTTGGTCATCAGCTGCCAGTCCCATACACCGGCCCTGATCGGTTCGGCGTGCATGACAAGGTGTTGGTGGATGCCGCACGACGCCAGGCGATCCTCACCGCGTGGAAGGGCCTTTCAGGCGCGGACCTTTCACTGCCCAACGCCGACTGACCGCCCCATGGCCCGCGTCTCGGTGATCGTCCTCGCCTTCCAACACGAAGCGTACCTGGCCGAATGCCTGGACAGCGTTTTGGCCCAGCGAACGACGCACGAACTCGAGATCCTGATCGGCGAGGACGCCTCCACGGACGATACGCCGGCGATCTGCGATCGCTACGCGGCCATGGATCCACGCATCACGGTGTTCCATCGGAAGGGAGAAAGGAAATGGCGCATCGAGGGTCACACCACCGGCCGCGCCAATTGCCTGGACCTCCTGCAACGCGCGTCCGGCGACTACGCCATGTTCCTCGACGGCGACGATGGCTGGCTCGATCCCCAGAAGTTGCAACGTCGATCGATATGATGGAGGCGGATCCTTCCTGCATGGGTACGTATCATGCGACACGCGGCGTCGATCGGCTCGGTGCCTCGCTCGGTCCATCGCATGGTGATCGCCGGAAAGCATGGGTGTGCGGGAGGTGGTGCGCCTGCGAGCACCCTTCCATACCAGCGCGTTCATCTACCGGAACACCCCCGCATTGCGAAGGATGATCTTCTCCCGCGCCGGATGGCGGGCGGGTAGCTATGATCTCTGGTTGTTCGCCTGCGCCGCTTGCCAGGGCCGCTTGAGGAACGCGGGAGGCGAAGCGAGCTTCTACCGCAAACACGGTCAGGGGATCACGGCCACCGGGCTGTTCGCGGTGAGCAATATCCATCGCTTGCGCATGCTCAATGGTTGCGCCTGGCCGCGCTGTGTTCCGGTGCGGAACGGTCGCATCTTATCGGTGTCTGTGATTCGCATTTGAGCCACGTGCCCGGCATGGCCATGAACAACATGGACAAGCGGCGTTGGTTCCTCGCGATGCTCGAGCATCCGTTCTATTTCCTAGGCAAGCCCCGGCGTGCCCGGCAGGTCATGCGTGCGATCCTGGTGGCGCCGAAGCGGTGATGATCACCAAGCCCCTGCACATTCGCTAGTTTTCCACCGCATGCAAGGCCTTCGGATCGCGATCATCTCCCCGAACCGCAACGCGTACAGCGAGACCTTCATCACGGACCTCATCGCCGGTCTGCAAGGGGAGAAGCGCGTATTGATCGACGGTGCCCTGCCGACCCGCACGGAGGCTGGCATACCACTATTGCCTCAGGGCGGCGGTGCCCGTGGGTCCGCGCTTTCCGCCAGCAGGTCTTCGGCGTCAGCACCGAACAATTCCAGCGCGAACAGGTCGCAACGATGCTGCGCACACACCGCACGCAGGTCGTGCTCGCTGAGTACGGTCCCACCGCCGCGGCGATGTACCCGGTCTGCCAAATGGCCGGAGTTCCGCTGGTGGCCCCATTTCCACGGGAGTGGATGCCTTCCATCAGGATGTTCTCGCGAAGCATGCTACGAGCTATCCGGACATGTTGAAGGGTGCTTCCGCGGTGATCGTGAGCAAGGAGATGGTCCGTCAACTCGTCTCCTTGGGCGCTCCACCAGAACGCACGCATCACATCAGCTGCGGCGTGGACGTCGATCGCTTCCCGGCTTGCCAACCGGGATCGGCCGGCCCGACGCTTGTGGCCGTCGGCAGGTTCGTGGAGAAGAAAGGACCCTACCTCACACTGCTTTCATTCCAACGTGCGCTTGCGGAAGTTCCTGAAGCCCGTCTTGTTATGATCGGCGATGGCCCATTGCTTGAGACCTGCCAGCGCATCGCCAAGGCGATGGGCATCCAGGATCGCCTCGACTTCGCCGGTGTGCTCCCGCACGATGCGGTGCAGCAACGCTTGCGATCGGCGCGGGCTTTGTGCAGCATTCCATCGCCACGGCGAAGAACGACCGGGAAGGCACACCGGTGGCTGTGCTCGAAGCCATGGCCAGCGCTCTGCCGGTGGTGGCCACGCGCCATGCCGGCATCGCCGACGCCATCGAGGATGGACGCAGCGGCTTGCTTTCCGGAGGCGATGTGCCGGCGATGGCGGCGAACCTGGTGCGGATCCGGAAAGACCCGCTCTGGCGGCTACCATAGGGGTGCAAGCTCGCGTTCGGATCGAAGAAGCGTATACCCAGCGCCAGCAGTTCGCCGCCATCCAGAGCTTGTTGGAGCGCGCCGCGCAAGGCTGAGCGGCCTCTTTCAGCGACCTACTTTCGCGGCGCCATGCCCTTCGCGTCGCGTACATCACGCACTATCCTGAACTGTACGGGGCCAATAGGGCATGCTCGATCGCTGCTCGAACTACGCCAGCGGGGCGAAGTCGACCCCATCGTGTTGCTGGCTCGACCCGGAGCCCTTACCGGAGTGCTCGACGATGCCGGAGTGCCCCGGTTCATCGAGCCTTTCAAACCGTGGATGAGCGAACGCTACTATAGCGGACACATCCACCATCGCATTGGTCAATACTTGCGACAGGAGCGCGCGGCGCGCGACCGGGCCAGGGAGAACCGGGATGTGCTTCCGAGGATCGCGGAACACCTGCGCGATGCGGGCACCCAACTCGTTCATGCCAACTCGTCGGTGGTGGGTATCGCGCCCCAACTCGCCAGGACGTTGGGTGTTCCGTTGGTCTGGCATATCCGTGAACTTCCCGAACGACAATACCTCTTGCACTTGGATGCTGGACGACGGCGCTATGGTGCTGCCTTGCGCGAAGCCGTTCGGCTCATCGCGATCAGCGCTGCCGTGCGTCAGGACATTGTTCGCTACACAGGTGCGGCCGGCAACATCACCTTGATCCCGAACGGTGTCTTGCACCAAGCGCGCTACGCCGCAGTGCGTGCGCAGTGCGCTGAACGATGGAAGCGGACCTCGCCCTTCACTTTCGTGCTGGTGGGGTTGATCCATCCCTCCAAAGGCCAGGTCGAGGCCGTGGAAGCACTGGAACTGGTCCGCGCCCAGCGTCCGGAAGCTCGCCTTTTGATCGCGGGCGAGGGGCGGGATGAAGCGCTCCGCAGCACCATTGCGCGCACGGGTCAGCAGGAGGCGGTTGAACTCGCGGGCTTTGTACAGGATCCCTACACGGTGTTCGCACGCGGCCATGTGCTGCTCATGTGCTCTCGGAACGAAGCGATGGGTCGTGTCACCGTGGAAGCCATGGCTACGGGCATGCCTGTGATCGGCCATGCCAGCGGCGGCACACAGGAACTGGTCCAAGAGGAGGTGAACGGACTGCTCTATCCGGGCGGAGCGGCGACCTTGGCCGAACGCATGCTCCGCATGATCGACGATCCCGCGAAGGCGAAGACCATGGGCGACCGTGCCTCGGCACTGGCGGAGGAACGGTTCTCGATCGAACGTTATGCGTCGAGCGTGTTGGAGGTTTACCACGCGGTACATTCGTCGAAGGTCCACTGATCATGTCCACGCCGCGCATCACGGTCATCACGCCCAGCTACCAGCAGGCCGACTACCTCACGGAATGTCTGGAAAGCGTGGCAACGCAGCAGGGTGCGGAAGTGGAACACATCGTGGTGGATGGCGGAAGCACGGATGGTTCGCGTGCCATCATCGAACGGCATGCTATTCAACTGCATTGGTGGTGCAGTGCTCCGGACAAGGGGCAGAGCGATGCGATCAACAAGGGATTGGAGCATGCCACCGGGCAGGTGTTCACCTGGATCAACAGTGATGACGCTTTGCTGCCAGGTGCATTGGGACGGGTGTCCGAAGCATTCGCCTCCGATCCGCATTTGCTGGTCTTCGGAGGGAGGTTGCTACATCGCGATGCGCAAGGGGATAGGATCTTCGAGCGGCTCAATGATGTGAGCGATGTGGCGCAGCTCTATCGCGATCCCGTGATCAATCAGCCGGCGACCTTCTTTCGGCTGGATGTGGTGAAGGAGGTCGGCGGTGTGGATCCCGCACTGCGCTATGTGATGGACGTGGAGCTATGGTGGCAGGTGCTCTTCCGCTACGGGATCGACCATTTGCGCTTCGAACCGGTGGAACTGGCGATGTTCCGTATGCATGATCAGAGCAAGACCGTCACCGCGCATCACGGCTTTCTGGACGAACTGGCGAACCTGATCCACGCGATGTGTTTACGGAGCGGTGCCCCGGAACTGGCGCATGTGTTGGGATTGGGCCATCCCATCCGGAACGACCTGCGCGGCGTGCCCGTCGAAGCGCATCACCAGGAGATCGTACGTGGTATCGCGCTGTACTTCCTGCTGAAATGGCACGGCGCCATTCACCGCAAGGAGCAGTACCGCATGATGAAGGCGCTCCGGCGTGCGGTCCGGGCAAAGGACCTGGTGATGTTGGACGACCGGATGACCGAGCGTTGGAAGCAGATCGGCACGCAGCTCCGTGCCCCAGGCTGGTGGACCTTCCGCTTGCGGCGCAAATTGGGGCGGTTGCGCAGATGACGCCGGAGCGAGATTCTTCGAGGTCCCCGATGGTCAGTGTGCTGATCCCGGTCTACAACAAGGCGCCCTTCCTGCGGGACTGCCTGGACAGTGTGTACGGTCAGACCTTCCAGGACTTCGAGATCGTGGCGGTGGACGATGCCAGCACGGACAATAGCCTTGCGCTCTTGAAGGCCGAGCACGATCCGCGTCTGCGCATCATCGCACTCCCGCGGAACCTGGGGCCAGCGGGTGCGGCGAACGCGGGTATTGAGGCGTGCCGGGGAGAGTACATCGTACGTCTCGACGCGGACGATCTCGCGGTCCCGGAGCGCCTCGCACAACAGGTGGCGTATATGGGCACACACCCCGAAGTGGGCGCCAGCGGGGGATGGCTACAGTTGTTCGGAGCGCGCGATCGCACGTGGAAGTTCCCACTCACCGACGACGACTGCAAAGCGCAACTGCTCTTCAGTGTACCCGTATCGCAAGGAGCGTCCATCATGCGGCGATCCGTTCTCGAAGCCCACGGCTTGCGGTACGATCCGGCATGGCCCAGGGTCGGGGAGGACTGGCTGTTCTGGACCCGCATGGCGAAAGTGGCGCGCTTCGGCAATCTCGATGGATCTGTTACCCTCTATCGGCGGGGTGGACAGAACATCAGCCACGGACGCGACAAGCTGGAGGACCACGCCGTATTGCTGCGCGATATTCTTGCGTGGTTCGGAATTCCGCACACGGCGGCCGATATCGACCTTCACCTGATGGCGTTGCGTTTGTTCCGACATCCACCTACCGGGGAGCGGGTGTCGGCCTTGCGGAATTGGCTGGACAGTTTGATCGCGTTCAATAGCGCGCACGGAGTATTTCCGCAGGGCGCCTTCGAGAAGCGTGTGGAGCAGGCCTGGTCCGCTCTCTTTCATCCGCTCGCCGATCGAAGTCCCGCCGCCGCGCTGAAGCACATGCGCATCTCTGGGACCACTGGGCCGAAGCTGCGCTATTTGCTCGGCGCAGCGCTCTCACGCGTAACCGGAGGAAGCAGGTCATGAAGGACCTCTGGCTATTCACCACCCGGTTCCCGTATGGGCACAACGAGCCGTTCCTGGAGAACGAACTGCCTTTCCTGAGCCAGCGTTTCCGGCGGATCCGCATCGTCCCGCTCATCCGCGACGAGGGCATGCGGCCTCTGCCACCGAACGTGGAGGTGATGCCGCCGCCGGAGGATCCGTATCGTTCCGCGAGCCCATGGTTGGTGTTGCGTTATGCGAGGACCTGGTCCGTTCTGCGAAGCACCGTGCGGGCCTCTGCTCCTTCCGACGAAGTGCTGCGGCGTCGCTGGCCCGAGGCTCGCGCGGCGATGCGGCAGGCGATCCAACGCATGCACCGCATGCGGCTCGGTCTCTTCAAGGACTACGATCCGGAGCAGGTGGTGCTCTACAGCTATTGGATGGCCGATCAAGCCACGGCCCTCTCATTGATGCGACTGGTCGATCCGCGCGTGCGCTTTCTGGCGCGCATGCATGGCTATGATCTTTTCGCGGAGCGTTGGCCGGATGCCTGGTCCTTCTTCCAGATGTTCCAAATGACACAGGTGGAACGCTTGTTCATTGTCTCGCAGGCAGGCAAGGACTACCTCACGCACCGCTATCCGGAGCGCGCGGATAGCTGCGAACTCGCGCGGCTAGGCACCTTCGATCACGGACCTGGCCCTTGGAGCCCATCGGATACCCTGCGCATCGTTTCGTGCTCGCATATCGTGCCGCTAAAACGTGTGACGCTCTTGGCAGAGGCCTTGCGCCATGTGCGACGACCGGTGCGTTGGACGCATTTCGGAGAAGGGCCGGAACGTCCGGCCTTGGAACGTGCGGTGCGTGCCCTGCCGTCGCATGTGAACGTCTCGCTCCCAGGGAACGTGGCCAACCAACAACTGCTCGCGTGGTACAGGACGGAACCGGTGGATCTTTTCGTGCATCTCAGCAGCACGGAAGGTGGGGTCCCGGTGTCCATGCAGGAAGCCACGAGTTTCGGCATCCCGTTGTTGGCCGCCGATGCCGGTGGGGTGCGTGAGATCGTGGGCCCGGCCACCGGTACGTTGTTGCCGCATGATCCCGAGCCTTTGGCGATCGCCGCTCTGCTCGACGCCTTTCAAGAAGGGCCCCAACACACCGCGGAGTTCCGGGCCGGGGTGCGCGCGGCCTGGTCCGCGGGATTCAAAGCGGAGGTCAATTTTGGGCATTTTTGCGACCGCCTTCTGCATGCGGCCGAGGGCCGGGCTTGACCACCGGCGAACATGCTGTTCAACTCCTTCGATTTCTGTTTCATCTTCTTCCCGCTGGTCACGGCGTTGTATTTCCTGCTGCCGCACCGGTTCCGCTGGGCCATGCTGCTCGCCGCGAGTTGCTGGTTCTACATGGCGTTCGTGCCGGTGTATATCCTGATCTTGGGCTTCACCATTGCGGTGGACTATGCCGCGGGCATACTGATCGAGCGCAGCCAGGGATCAGTGCGCAAGCGCTGGCTGATCGCGAGCATTGTAGCGAACGTCGGCGTGCTGGCCTTCTTCAAGTATTTCAACTTCCTCAACCAGAGCATCGCGGCACTGGTGCAGGGCATGGGGATCGCCTATACCGTGCCGGACCTGGGCATCCTGCTTCCCATCGGCCTGAGCTTCCACACCTTCCAAAGCCTGAGCTACACGATCGAGGTGTACAGGGGGCACCAAAAGGCCGAGCGACGCCCCGGCATCTTCGCGCTTTACGTGATGTTCTACCCCCAGCTGGTCGCAGGGCCGATCGAGCGGCCAGGGAACCTGCTCCGGCAGTTGAACGAGCGGCATGTATGGGACCATGCGCGCGTGGTGCATGGGCTCCAGCAGATGCTCTGGGGTTTCTTCAAGAAGTTGGTGATCGCCGATCGCTGTGCGGTGATCGTGGACCAGGTGTATGGTGACCCCTCCGCCTACGACGGGCTTGGCACGTTGCTGGCGACCTATCTCTTCGCGCTACAGATCTACTGCGACTTCAGCGGCTACACCGACATCGCCCTCGGGGCGGCGCGTGTCATGGGCTTTGATCTGATGGTGAATTTCCGCACGCCCTATCGATCCGCCTCCATCAGTGAGTTCTGGAGCCGATGGCATATCAGCCTCAGTTCGTGGTTCCGCGACTATGTATACATCCCGCTCGGCGGGAACCGCGTGGTGCGCTGGCGCTGGTTCATGAACCTGATGATCGTGTTCCTCTTGAGTGGTCTATGGCACGGCGCGAACTGGACGTATGTGGCCTGGGGAGGGCTGCATGGGCTGTACCTGGTGCTGGCCATCGTGGTTGCGGGAGCGATGGTGTGGTTCGATGGCATTACCGGTCTCGTTCGGCAACCGCGGCTACGGCGGGCGCTGGCCATTCTTGTCACCTTGCATCTGGTCGTGTTCGGGTGGGTCTTCTTCCGCGCCGACAACTTTGCCGAAGCGGGCGAAGTGATCACTTCCTGGACGCGCATCGATGGCTCGATGAGAGGTTTGATCGCGCTCGCACGCGAGATCGGTGCCGGGATCGTGGCCACCACGTTGGCGTTCGCACTGGTGTTCATCGCGCTTGATCCCTGGGCCGATGCCATCGCCAAGGGGGAACGTAGCATCGCATGGCGACCGGCGCGCTTCGCGTATTTCGGTGCGTTGCTCGCGGCCTGTCTGATCTTCGGCAACTACGGTGCGGCGATGTTCATCTACTTCCAGTTCTGATGGGCCGCTTCATCCGAGATATGCTGCTTCTCTTGTTCACCTTTCTGGTGTGCTACCTTACCGTGATGGCCCTGCTATGCAGCATCGCGCCGCAAGGTGTGCCCTTGGTCTACCGGATCGGCGATTATCTCAACTTCAAGGGCGGCAACAGCTACCGCAAGTTCCAGGAGTTCAAGCGCGACAGTGTGTACGATGTGGTGTTCATCGGTTCCTCCCACGCCTTCCGCGGCTACTACCCTGAATTCTTCGCACGCGGGGGCTACACCTCGTTCAATCTGGGCTCCAGCGGTCAATCGCCGATGAACAGCTACTTCATCCTGGACGCCTATTTGAACAAGGCCAACACGAAGTTGGTACTGCTGGACGTGTTCGAGGGCGCGATGGAACGCGATGGGTTGGAGAGCACGGCCGACCTCTCGCAGAACATCGGCTCGGACCGTGCCGCGGCGGGTATGGCGCTGGCTCTGCAAGACCCCCGTGCGGTGAACATGCTCACATTGCGTTGGATGCGTCGCGATGCACCGCCGATGTATGCCGATGATGACTACCGCCCCGGAGGCTCCTCCTGGCGTTCCGATTCGGTACGCACCCGGCTCCACTACCGCAAGGGCCATCCGTTCAAACCACATGAGCAGCAGGTGCGCTATTTGCGCAAGTGCCTGCAGTGGTGCCGCGACCATGGCGTCCCCTTGGTGCTGGTGAACCATCCCTATCCGCACCAGAGCGACCATGCGAAACACGCACAGTTCAACGCGATGCTGCGCACCTTGACCGAGGAGTTCAATGTGCCTTACATCGACATGGCCTACGATCATGACCTGGATGACGAGGACCATTTCTATGACCACAACCATCTCAACAGCGCAGGGGTGGAGCGCTTCAACGCCCGGCTGATCCCGCGATTGGTGGAAGCGGGCCACCTGCCCCAACGGCCATAGGGCTATTTTCGCCGTGTCCGGCCGGTGGTCCGGCGCGCGCCATGCGGGTTTCCATCGTTATCCCTTGCTACAACGTGGCCGCTTGGTTGCCCAAGTCGATGGCTTCGGCATTGGCAGGATCGCATCCGGATACGGAGATCATCGCGGTGGACGATGGAAGCACCGATGGAACCATCGACCTCCTGCGCGGTTACGCCGAACGCCATCCGGAGCAGGTGCGTCTTCTACTCCAGCCCAACCGGGGAGCGAGCGCGGCGCGCAATGCCGGCTTGCGCGAATGCACCGGCGAGTACGTCCAGTTCCTCGACGCCGATGATGTGTTGCACCCCGACAAGATCCGCGACCAGGTGGTGCTGGCGCAACGGGATGGTTCGCCCGAACTGATCGTGGGTGATTATTGTGCCGTCATGCCCAATGGGCTCCTGGTGCGCAACCAGGCGCTCTGCGATCGGCCGTGGATGGCGCTGATCCGCACGCGCATGGGCACCACCAGCGCCAACCTCTGGCGGCGGGATGCGGTGCTTGCCGCAGGGGGGTGGCCCGAAGAACTGGCCAGCAGCCAGGACTATGCGTTGATGTTCGCCATGCTGCGGAACGGCGCCCGCGTGGCTTGGGACCGGACCGAGGCCACCGACGTGTACAAAAGGGAGAGCGGTAGCATCAGCCGTACGGGCCTCCGTGGGAATTGGGAACGCTACATCGCCCTGCGGAAGGCCATCAAGGAACATCTTGTCTCGCTGGGGCGCGAGCGGCATGCAGCGGAGATAGCGGCACTGGACCAGTATGTCTTCATGGCCCTGCGCATTCTGGCCACATACGATCTACCCGCTGCCGCGACGGCCTTTCGTACCATCATCGATAAAGGCTTCGTGCCCGAAGTTGGCCGTGCCATCACGGAACGCTACGTATTCCTTTACAACGTGCTGGGCTTCTCCGGTGCTGAACGCGCCCTTCGCTTGGCGCGCCGTTCCCGACCTTTGGCCCGATGATCCGTTCCCACCAGGAAATGCTCGAGTACCGCGAGGCGGACCGCATCGCGCTGCGCCGTGGCAAAGGGGCGTGGTTGGCGTTCGATGAGGTCTACGCCTTCCAGCGGCTGTTGCGGCGTGTGGAGTACTTGATGAACTGCCGCAAGCATCGGGGTCTGTTCTGGCTCGTGGTCACCAAGTACTATTCGATCCGCTTGCATCGCCGTTCCATTCGGTGCGGTTTCGATATTCCACCGAACACTTTCGGACCCGGCCTCAGCATCGCGCATCGGGGTACGATCGTGGTGCATCCGGATGCCCGGGTCGGGCGGAATTGCAGATTGCATGTGGACGTGGTGATCGGCACCCGCCCCGGACCCTTCGAACTGGTGCCCACCATCGGTGACAACTGCTACATCGGGCCAGGCGCGAAGATCTTCGGCGATATATTCATCGGCAACAACACCGCGATAGGCGCCAACAGCGTCGTGAACAAGTCGTTCCCCGAAGGTCACATGACCATCGCGGGGGCCCCGGCCCATAAAGTGAGCGATACCGATTCGCGCGAATTCATCATCGCCACGCGAAGCCCCTTGAAATCCCTGGGATGAAGAAGGTCCTCATCGTTGTGGGCACGCGCCCGAACTTCATCAAGGTCACCCGTTTCAAGAAAGTCGCCGCGGAGCGCGGTAGGGTGGACGTGCGCATCGTGCATACCGGGCAGCATTTCAGCGCGAACATGGCGGATGTGTTCTTCGAACAGTTCGGGCTGGTGCCGGACATCTTCCTGAACATCGGCGCGGGCAGCCCCAATGCGCAGATGGCAGCGATCATGCGCGACCTGGAGCCGGTGATCGACAGCGAGCGCCCCGACCTGGTGATGGTGGTGGGCGATGTGAACAGTACCCTGGCCGCCGCCATCACGGCGAACAAAATGGGCGTGCGCATCGGCCATCTGGAGAGCGGCCTGCGCAGCCTCGATCGCTCCATGCCCGAGGAGCACAACCGCGTGCTCGCCGATCACCTCACCGATCACTTCTTCATCACCGAGCAGAGCGGCATGGATAATCTGCTGCGCGAAGGCAAGCCGAAGGAGGCCCTGCATTTCGTGGGCAATACCATGATCGACACGCTGGTGGCCTTCGATGCGCAGGTGCAAGCCTCACAGGTGTTGCAGGAGCTTGGGTTGGGCGAAGGTGGGCATGTGCTCATGACGATCCATCGCCCCGCCACAGTGGATGTACCGGAGCGCTTGAGCGAACTGCTGGACCTGATCTCCGAGGTCGCTGCCCGGCGCAAAGTGGTGTTCCCGATCCATCCGCGCACGGTGAAGAACATCGCCTCCTTCGGCTTGAAAACCAAGGCCGATGCGATCAAAGGCCTTGTGCTCACGGAACCGCTCGACTATTTCGCCTTCCAAAAACTGATCGCCACCTGCGGCTTCATCCTCACTGATAGCGGCGGTATCCAGGAGGAAAGCACCTTCCGCCGTGTTCCTTGTCTCACCCTGCGGCCGAACACCGAACGGCCCAGTACCATCACCATCGGAAGCAACGAGTTGGTGCCGCTGGATCTGGTGGCGGTCCGGGCCGCGATCGCGCGGATCGAGGAGGGAAGCTTCAAGAATGGCGCTATTCCACCGTTGTGGGATGGCCATGCCACCGAACGGATCATGGACGTGCTGGAGAAGGTGTTGTAACGCACAGGGGCGTGCGCGACACCATGCTTCCGATGCGGTGTCATTTTTGGGGTATTTAGACCTCCGCCGAGGCAGAGTTCTTCTAGTACGCTGCCTAGACCGTTGCTTGGCCTGGGGTGATTTGGCAATTGGCCATGATCAGGCGTACTGGGTCTTCATTGCCCGTCTATCAACCGTCTATTCTCAAGGGTAAGTACCAATGCGTCAAGCTCAGATTCACTTATGATCTCTGCGTCGCGTAACCATAAGAAGCGAGACATAAGGTGCGGCTCAGGAGTATGCTTGTCGACATGCATGAACTTGGCCCGTAAGTAAGATCTTCTCTTGGATTCCAGTGCTACAATGAATCGATCGACATCAGCCCTCTGCTTCTTGTTGTAGAAGAATCCAATATTTCTTCCCCCTTGAAGGACTTTTTGTTTTGATGATTTGAAAAGAGATATCGCCCAGAATGAGAGCCCAGTGGTAATTCCAGTTCCAACACCGCCCAACACGGTTGGATCGTCCACTAACGGACTGACGTAAATCAAGAGCGAGATAGCGTTGAAGAAGACGGAGATGAATGCGATCACCGATACGAGGTTCGGTTTTTTATTCAGGATCAATTCTTTCGTTCCGATTTGTTCGAACTCGATCAATGTGTTGATGTATTGGTGTTCCTCACGAGCCTCGAACTGCAGTCCATCATCCCTTAGCTCATAGATTTTGAATTCAGGCCATTGTTTTTGATGCAGACGTTCCATCGGGTACCGTTTATATCTCAATACTGGTGCGACAGAGAGGTGAGAACACGGTTAAAGGTGGGTCGCACCGTACTGCCGTGTCCCCACGTTCTTTCCCACTGTTGCTCACTGCCATCGGCAAGATAGCTCGAGATGATCACCGAATAGTGTCTACTGTTCGAGGATATGGCTGGTTGGCTCGCTGGCAGCAACCGTTACCGGAATTTGGCTCGTGCTCATGGATGGCTTACAGTACGATGCGTCCTTTCGGAACCGGCATCCTTCCTTTGCACCGCGTGATCTTGTACCTCACCTACAACGACCAACCCAGCGGCGTCAACTGGAGCCAGGTGTCCGCTATCATGGAGCACTGGGATCTGCTTGGCCGACAGGCAGGCACGACCTGTGCCGGTCAGAGGCGGTCTTACCCCGAACGCTTCCTGTCCAGCGCCGATCGGATGCTGGCCATTCGTTGCTTCGATCTATTGGAGTTACGGTGGATAAGGTAGATGAGCCCTAGGGAGATCGCCGAGTACAAGAGCCCGAACCCTTGGGTGGCCACACCATAAACGATCACCCCGATCAAGAAGCCGATGAAGACCGCAGCGGTGATCTGCTCGTTGCGGGTCTTCTTTTCCTCAACCCTGAGTTCTTCGACGGTCATTTCCGCATAGTCCTTGTTCGCTTGCATGTTCTCCGGAGGGGTTGCGTTCGTGTGGCGGTCGTTCGTTGGCCACCAAAGATGCTGCTCGAACGTGCCGATCAGCGCACACGATC
This sequence comes from Flavobacteriales bacterium, assembly GCA_016703105.1. Lineage (GTDB taxonomy): Bacteria > Bacteroidota > Bacteroidia > Flavobacteriales_F > PHOS-HE28 > PHOS-HE28. The sequence continues at coordinate 200,255 of JADJCS010000013.1, read as the reverse complement.
GAGGATGGTTGCGTGGGCATCACGGGCCTCCCGATCATCCTCTGCGTTCCTTTGCCCGATCCTCCGCGACCACGCGCTCCATCCCGATGCTCCTCTACCTCACCTACAACGACCAACCAAGCGGCGTCTACTGGAGCCAGGTGACCGACGTGGTCGAACACCTCAACACGCTCGGGGGACCCGAGGTCAAACTGGTGGCCCTTGTGAGCGGGCGCGATTTTCTGAACACACGCCGGAAGATCCGGGCGCACAGCCCTTCCGCATTGGTGTTGCCGATGGTGCCCACCATGAAGCGTTGGAGATGGAACACCAGCACCCTGGCCTGGATCTGTCGAACGCTACGGCCTGCGGGTATGATCTGCCGCGGACCTTTCGCCGCATGGATGGCCTTGCGTATGCGGGATCGGGGCCTCGTCAAACGCGTGTGTTTCGATGGACGCGGGGCCTATGCCGCGGAATGGGAGGAGTACCGCATCATCCCGGATGATGCGCTCATCGCACAGTTCCGGCCGCTCGAAAGTGAAGCGGTGAACAAGAGCGACTTTCGACTGGCGGTGAGCAACGCTTTGGTGGCGCATTGGCGGGAACGTTACGGTTATGCTGGAGAGGAGCACGTGGTCATCCCGTGTACGCTCGGGTCCGATGTGCGTATGTCCGGGCCGCTAGAGCACAACGACAACGTCGTACGGCTGGTCTACAGTGGCAGCACTGCCGGTTGGCAGTCCTTCGATCTGCTGAAGGATCTGCTCAGCCGCATCCTCGATGCCCAGCCCAACGTGCACGTGCTTTTCCTCAGCAAGCGCGACGCGAACAACAGCGCGTTGGAAGCCGCCTATCCCGGCCGCGTGGAGGTGAAGTGGCTGGATCATGCGCAGGTATCCCAAGCGCTCGCCACCTGCGACTACGGCCTCATGGTGCGCGAGCGGACGATCACGAACCAGGTGGCGAGCCCCACGAAGTTCGCGGAGTACCTGAGCAATGGGTTGAAGGTGATCTCCAACAGCGGGTTGGGCGATCTCAGTGAACTGATCCGGAGCGAAGGACTGGGGGTGGTACTTCGGGAGCCGGACTTGATACCGACGTTGGCACCCGTATCGGCGGAAGAGCGGAGCCGGCTGATGCTGTTCGCATCTTCCCGGTTCAGGAAAGAGACTTACAGGGAACAGTATCGCAGGATCCTTGGTGCGATGGGGGGGCGGCAGAACTGACGGACCACCGGGCTCTGCCCGGTCTGATGATCGCCCTCGCATGCTGACCCTATTTTCACCACAACAACGCAGTTCACCGATGGCCGAGAGCGAATACGGTCCGTTAGGCCGGTCCGGAAAGAGGTCCGGTGATCCCGTCTGGTGGGATCGTGGCTTCCTGCCACATTTCGAGAGCCAGGACCATATCCAGCACGTCTGCTTTCACCTGGTGGACAGTCTTCCCGCTTCGGCTGTCCAACAAATGGCAGAGGAACTGAAGTCGGTGCCGCCCATCCTGCGTGATGCGGAACGCGAGAAGCGTTTCCATGCCTACCTGGATGCGGGTCACGGGGCTTGTTGGCTGCGTGATCCACGCGTCGCCGAAATGGTCCAGGGTGCTTTCCTCTTCTTCCAAGGTGCCCGCTACGAACTGCACGAATGGTGTGTGATGCCCAATCATGTCCATGTACTGTTCCAGCCAACGAACGGTTGGACCATGAGCAAGAGCGTGGCTTCGTGGAAAGCGTTCACCGGCAGGAAGATCAGCGAGTGGCGGATCATGACCGGACGGGACACCGGTGCGCAAGGAGGGCCGGTCTGGCAGCGGGAGTACTACGATCGGTTCATCCGGGATGAGACCCACTATGAGAACGTGGTCGAATACATCCGGGAGGATCCGGTGAAGGCTGGTCTGGTCCTCCGTGCGGAGGAGTGGAAGTTCTGTTCGGCAGGGTATGGTCGAGGATAGTACGGGGTCATCGTGACCGGGCAGCGCCCGGTGGTCCGTGGGCAACGGGCTACTTTCGCGCTCCTATGTCCCAAAAGGTCCTCATCACCGGTGGCGCAGGTTTTATCGGTAGCGCGCTCAGCAAGCACTTGCAGGAACAGGGCCACGAGATCTTCGTGCTGGACAACCTCTCCTTCGGGCGGCGGCACCTGGCGGGCGTTCCCGATGCGCGGTTCTTCGAAGTGGACATCCGCGACACAACGGCGGTGAAGAAGGTGTTCGACACGGCTCGGCCGGAGCAGGTGCTCCACCTCGCTGCGGTGCATTTCATTCCGTATTGCAATGAGCACCCGGCCGAAGCCGCCGACATCAACATCAACGGCACGATCAGCGTGCTCGACGCTGCACAGCATTGCGGAACGGTAAAGCAGGTCTTTGTGGCCAGCACGGCGGCCGTGTATCCTATCGCCGATGGCGCCATGGATGAGAACCATCCCACAGGCCCCATGGACATCTACGGCACCACCAAATTGGCCACCGAGAAGCTCGCGAGCGAGTTCCACCTGCGCACCGGCATCCCGACGGTCATTGGGCGCTTCTTCAATGCCTTCGGCCCCAACGAGACGAATCCGCACCTCTTCCCCGAGATCCAGCGGCAGGTGCTCGCCGGTGCCCGCACCTTGCAACTGGGCAACCTCGATCCCAAGCGCGACTACATCCACACGGAGGACATGAGCCGCGCGATGGCCGCCTTGCTCGGCATGGGACTGAAGGGTCAGGACACGTTCAACATCGGCCGCGGCATCGAGTACAGTGTGCGTGAAGTGGTCGAAGCGTTCGAACGCCAGTTGGGCGAAAAGCTCAGGATCGAAGTGGACCCCGCCCGCGTTCGCAAAGTGGAGCGCATGCATCTTCTCGCGGATGTCAGCAAGCTGAAGTCGGCCACCGGTTGGGAACCGAAGTGGGGCATCGATGAAGGAGTAGGAACACTTCTGAAGGAGAAGGTGCTTGAGTGATCCTGTGCGCTGGATGATCGAGCCTCTCATGCGCCGTTCCCCATGCGTGTAACGCTCTGCACGGACGGTGTTTTTCCGCATGCCATGGGCGGCATGCCACGGCATTCACGGTTGCTGGCGGAACACTTGGTGAAGAGAGACGATGTGGAACTCACGGTGCTGCACCCGCATACGATCGGCATTTTCGATCCAGCGCTCGGGATCCGCGAAGTGCATGTGCCGGATATCGATCGGAGCAAATTCTACCTGCGGGAGCTATGGCGCTACAGCGAGCGCGTAGGTGAGGAACTGGAGCGCTCCATGCCCGATGTGATCGTGTCGCAGGGTTTCTGTGTGTGGAAGGGCATCGAGCGCTTCCGCTCCAGGTTGATCGTTCACCCACACGGCCTGGAGATGTTCCAGATGCTCACGTCGAAGGAGCACCTGCTGGGCTGGCCTTTCCGCCGTGCGCTGCGGCACATTCTGCGGAACAGCCGCGTGTGCATTTCGCTCGGGGGCAAACTCACCCCGATCCTGCGCGAGCAAGTGGAAGGTTCTTCCTGCGAAGTGGTCGTGCTTCCGAATGCCACAGACATCCCTGCGGATGCAGTGGGGCCAAGGACAACGGACAACGGACAAACGCTCTCACTTCTCTTCGTGGGGCGCTTCGTCTTCAACAAAGGGATCGACGTGCTGATGTCCGTGGCGGAGCGCTTGGTGAAGGAGGGCAGGGGCAATAGGGTCCGTTTCGATCTGGCGGGCGACGGGCCTTTGTTGGAGCGCTATCAGGCACAGGGCCTTCCTGCCAACGTGCGGTTGCTGGGGCGCGTGGATGATGATCATCTGGCGCTACTGTATGCCGCATGCGATGCGTTCATCCTTCCCACCCGGTTCGAAGGGATGCCGACGGTCGTGCTTGAAGCCATGGCCCGGGCCAGACCGATCATCGTGAGCGACGTCGGCGCCACGGCGGAACTGGTGACCCCGCACAACGGATACCTGCTTCCACCCGGTAATGCGGATGCGCTTTACAACGCCATCCTCGCTTTTGCCGAACGACCACCGGAGGTGCGCGCCAAAATGGGCCGGTACTCCTATGAGCGCGTGTTGGAACGCTTCAGTTGGCCGGTGGTCGCTCAGAGTTATCTCGCGTTGTTCCGCCGGATCGCCGCTCGCTGACGAAGGCTCTCACCCCTTGATGGCCATGGGCGGCACGCCCAGTTCGATCAGCATGGTGTCCATAAAGAACTTGGTTCCCCACTCGATCAGATCACCAGGTTGGTACGTGCCGCGCAAGGGGAAGGAGGCCGGAAGTACGCCGTTCATGAGCGGTTCCCGGAAGCCGCGTAGTTGGAAACGTTTCGTGGCAGCGATCATGCGCTGGGCCCAGCCGCTGTGCTCCGGTCCCCGGAACGGCTCCGGTAGTTTCATGATCACGATGCTCAACTGGCTCATGCCCGTGATGCAGAGCTCGTTCAGGAAGGTCATGTCCGAACGGAAGTGGGAGGGGATCAGTTCCGGATAGTTGAAGCGGGTGCGGTCGAACGAAGCGAGCAGGTCCAGGCTGCGACGCACGGCGTGGAAATAGCGTTCGTCGTTCAGGCCATGCCCGGCTTCCACCATGCCGCGCAAGGTGTAGGCGATCGTATGCAGCACGGCGAGGTCTTCCTCGAACCCCCAACCCACGATCCATCCATCCGCACGTTGTTGGGATAGTACGTGATCGAAGTGGCGCTTCGCTTGTTGAAGCAGGCGATCGTCCGAAGTGACCTGCCCGGCGCGCATCATGCCATAGGTGGCGCGGGCGTAGTAGGTCCGCACCTTGTTCTGATAGCTGTGCGTGGGATCGTAGGCACCATCGGCCGTCACTTGGTCGGCGAGGAAGTTCCCTGCGGCGGAAACCGCGGAACGCAATCGGTCGACCTCGGTCCCACTCCATTTCCAAAAAGCCGGATCGGTGCGCACATGCTCCAGCAGGTCGGCCAAGCCGAGCACGATCTGGCCGGTGTTGAAGATGCTCGGCTTGCCATAGTTGCGCAGGTTGCGATGCCCGCCAGTGAAGGCGCCGTTCGGTAGTTGCTGTCCGTACAGGAAAGTGCAGCAACCTTCGATCAGTTCGCGCAGCCGGTCCGCAGGGGCTCCGATCGCATCGGCTTTCCGGAGCGCTGCGAGGAAGGTGTTGAGCGTATAGCCCGTGGTCTCGGGATAGGGCACGCCGATCCCGAACGCGGGCCCGAGGGAAAATTTGTTCGGTAGCCCTTCGCGGTCCACGGCCAAGTGGGCTAGCCACATCCAATCCAAGGCGAGGCGCAAGTGGGTCAGCGCGTCCTCTTCCGGAAAGAGGTAGGGCTGTTGGGCGAGGATCCGCAGGCGGCGCAGGTCCGGGTCCACGAGCGGACGCAGACGCATATCGTACTGGAAGCGGATCTTGTTGGCCAGGCTCATCGTGGCAAAAGTAGCGGCGGGGCATGGAGCATTACTTTGCCGACCCTTCCCGGATGGAAACGCGCCACCTCGTCCTCACGTTCGATCACGAACTGTTCCTTGGTCGTCGGAGCGGCACCGTGGAGTTCTGCATGGTGCGCCCGGTGGACCGGTTGCTGCCGATCATCGAACGGCACGGGTTGCGCGCGGTCTTCTTCGTGGATACCACCTTCCTCTTGGAACTGGACAAGCGTTCTACGGTGAGCGTCAGGTGCCGGGCCGACCTGGACCGGATCGCACGGCAACTGCGCGAACTGGTTCAACGCGGGCATGCCGTCTATCCCCACATCCACCCGCATTGGGCCGATGCGCGCTATGATGCGGCGGCGCATGAATGGGACCTGAAGGAGTTGCGGTTGTACCGCTTCTCCGCGTTGGACGAGGCCGCACGCGACCGTGTGTTCAGTGGCTCGATCGAGATCCTGCGGCGGATCATCGCACCGGTCGACCCACATTACCGGATCCGGGCCTACAGGGCAGGCGGCTGGTGTATCCAACCGTTCGAGGACTTCGCTCCCCATTTCGCACGCCATCTGGTGGAGCGCGACATGAGCGTGCTTGGAGGGATGAAGCGGCATAGCAACGCGGTGGACTATGATTTCACCGCACCGCTGCCGGGTCCGGTGTACCGGTTCTCGAGGGATGTGATGCGCCCGGATCCCGAAGGGCCGTTCGTGGAAGTGACCATTTCCAGCATCCCGCTGCGCCAACGGACATGGACCTCATCCATCCTGGACAAGGTGCTCTGGCGCATCCCCTACGGCCGCCAGTGGGGCGATGGCCAGGGTGTGGCCTTCGTGGATGTGCCGGGCGCGGATGGCACCATGGGCACCAGTCACCGGGAGATGATGTCGGTGGAACTGCTCACCGCCGCACGGTACCGGGAGTATCTGCGGCATATCGAGGCACATCCCCTTGTGCAGTTCATCAGCCACCCGAAAATGGTCACACGCCACAACCTGCACATGCTCGAGCGCCTTTTGGGGCAATGTTCGGAGCGGTACGCGTTGAGCTCGGATATCGAAGCCTTGGTGCCTGCGCGCGTGCGCGCTACGGCCTAGACCGTCGGTGGCAACAGCAACGTGCGCTCCATCCCCTCGGCGATGTGGTCGAGCAGATGGGCTCGCGGATCGTAGGCGGTGTTCGTATGCACCTGTCGCGCCCCGCTCATCAGCTCAGGCAATGCGTTGGCGAGTTCTTCCACCGGCAACGTAACGCCCAAGCCGTTCGATGTGATATAAGCGCTTATCGATCCAGGGGCGCCCACATGTATCACCGGTCTTCCCAAGTAGAAGATCTCGGTGAACTTGGTGCCCAACACATCCTTGTTCCCTGAAGGGATGAAGAGGATCACCGCATCCGCCGCCGCGATGCGTGGGAAGATCTCCTTCGCGGGCAGTGGCTCGTGGAAGAGGATCCGGTCGCTCAGGCCGGCGCGTTCCACCTGCTCGCGATAACGTGCCGTACCGTGGCCGGTGATGTAGAGGTCCGATCGGCACACGGCGAAGCTCTCCGGATACTTCTCGCGCAGCGCAGCGAATCCCTTCAGCAGCTCGTTGAAGTAGGCATCGGCCTCGCTGGCGCCGTACATGCTTCCCGCGTAGATCAGGCGCAGCAGCTTCGGGCTGTGCGCAGGACGCGGCGGCCCCAATTCATCCGGATCGATGGCATGTCCCAGCAAGGCGATGCGGCCTGTCGCCGACGGATAGGCATGGCGCAGATGGTCCACAACAGCCGGATGCGGGGAAACGATATGATCGCTCTCCTCCATCACCTTGCGTTCCAGTTCCTTCTCGAAGGCTTTGCGCGCGAGGCCCAAGAGCCCACCGCCATAGCCGTCCTGCCAGGTCCAGGTATCGCGCAGGTCGCTCACCAGGCGGATCGGGTGGGAACGCTTCAACAAGGTGCCGTAGTAGAGGAGGCGGAACGGTGCGCCGGTGATCAGCACGTTGCGGATGCCATGCTCTTGGATCAACGTGCCAGCCTGCCGGAGGAACGGTCGCTCCCAGAAGATCGTTTTATCGAACCAGTTCCCTCTGGTGAAAAGCGGGAGCGCGAAGCTCCAGAAGCGGTACATCACCTTCTCCAGCACCGTGGCCAATGGTCGCTTGAAGAGTACGGTGGGATACCGCTGCGGCAAGGGGTGAACATGGATCCCGGGTGTCGACAGATCATCGGTCCAAAGGGAGCCGAGCAGGTCTCCGCCACCGGCGCTGTGGATCACATGCACGGCGTGACCACGTCGTGCCAGGGCTTTGGCGAACTTCACCCAGCGCCGTCCTCCGATCCCCCGGTAGGGAGGGAAAGTATGCGATACGATGAGAATGGGCGCCTTGTCCGCCATACTGCGGGCGTTCCGTGTTGTCGGTGCCTTCACCGGGGCCGCAAGGTAGCCCGGGCCTCTGGGATCCTTCGCTCCGGTTAGCTTTGCGGGCCTTTTCGCGATGCCCGGACATATAGTTATCACTGGAGGTGCAGGCTTCATCGGGAGCCATCTGGTCGACCGCCTGCTGGCGGAAGGCGGCTGGCGGGTCACGGTGGTGGACAACTTCGATCCTTTCTATCCGCGCGTGGCGAAGGAGCGGAACATCGCCGCCCACCGGAGCGACCCTTCCTTCCGGTTGATCGAGGCCGACATCCTCGCCGATGATCTTGAGGAACGGCTCGGCCCGGAGCCCATCGATCGCCTGGTCCATATCGCTGCGAAGGCCGGGGTGCGACCAAGCATCAACGACCCCATCGCCTACCATCGGGTGAATGTGACCGGAACGCTGCGCTTGCTGGAAATGGCCCGGAAGCGCGCAGTACCCCACTTCATCCTGGCGAGCAGCAGCAGCGTGTACGGCGAGAACCCGAACGTTCCGTGGAAGGAGGACGAGCCCGCCTTGGTGCCTATCAGTCCGTACGCGGCCACCAAGCTCGCGGCGGAACAGTTCGCGCGGGTCTGTTCGGACCTGCACGGTATGCGGATCACCACGTTGCGCTTCTTCACGGTCTACGGTCCGCGACAACGGCCCGACCTCGCTATCCATCAGTTCTTCCGCAAGATCTCCTCCGGACAGACCATCCAGCGGTTCGGTGATGGCACCACGCGGCGCGACTATACCTATGTGGACGACATCATCCGGGGTGTGCGCGCGGCGCTGGACCGCGAACAAGGCGATCGGTACGCGTTGTACAACCTGGGCAATTCGGGTACGGTGATGTTGCGCGACCTCATCACCGCCATCGAACGCGAAGTGGGTCGACCCGCGCTCATCGAGCAATGCCCAGAGCAACCCGGCGATGTGCCGCAGACCTTCGCGGACGTGAGCAAAGGCGCAGCGGGACCTGGGTTTTGTTCCGTCCACAACGCTTGCTGAAGGTTTGGCGCGGTTCCACGCATGGTTGCGTGGAGAGGGTGTGTTGCAAGGTTGAGAGGGCCGCTCACGTCACACAGGACGATGCGCCACATGGTTATTTTCGCGGTCGAATAGCGACGGATGGATCTTTTCAGCACCCTGTTCGCATCCCTTGCCCGGCACGGGAGCAATGAAGCCTTCTTCATCAACGGTCAGGGGTCCACGTATTCGGAACTGGCCGCTTCGATCTCCGCGAAACGAGCATGGATACGGGCGCATCTTCCCACAGAGGAGGTTCTGGTGGGTTTGATCGGCTTCGATGACCTGCACACCTATGCCAGCATTCTAGCCCTATGGTCGGAGGGGAAGGCGTATTTGCCGATCGCGCCCAAAGCACCCTTCGATCGCAACCAGGGGATCATCGCGGCAGCAGGCATTTCCACGCTCTTCACTTCGATGGCGCACGAGGCGTACAAGGTGCACCGCACCGTGCGAACGGATGAGCTACCACCAGTGGCATCTGACCTTTCGTATACGGCGCATGTGGATGAGGGGGCTCGCCTATGTGCTGTTCACCTCCGGCACCACGGGCGAGCCCAAGGGCGTTCCGATCACCCGCGCGAACTTGAGGGCCTTCGTAGAGGCCTCCGGTGCGTTGGGTATCACGTTGGGACCTTCCGACCGATGCCTACAGATGTTCGAACTCACCTTCGACGTCTCGGTGATGTCTTTCGTGCTTCCTCTTCTGTGCGGTGCTTGTGTGCATACCGTACCGCAGGGCGCGATCAAGTACATGTACATCGCCGAACTTTGGGCGATCGGAAGCTGACCATGGCACCGATGGTGCCTTCGGTGACACCCTACCTCCGCCCGTATTTCGATGAGATCCTCCATCCGGACCTGAAGTACTGTGTTTTTGCTGGAGAGGCACTGCCACTGGACCTTACAGCGGCCTGGAGCGTATGCGCACCGAACGCGCGCATTTACAACGCGTACGGACCGACCGAGCATACCGTGGTGTGCACGCAGTACCTCTACCGGCGCGATGGGGCGAACAAGGAGCGCAATGGCATCATCGCGATTGGGAAGCAGATGGGCGCATCCGTGATCGTAGTGATCGATGAGGACGGACGCATCCTTCCACCCGGGTCGAAGGGGGAGCTTTGCCTTTCGGGTCCGCAGCTTACCGCGGGGTATTGGAACGATCCGGTGCGCACCGCCCAGGTGATGTTCGTCGCCGAGCATCAAGGCGTGATGACGCGCTTCTATCGCACGGGCGATCTTTGCCTGCTCGATGAAGAGGGCGACATCATGTACCTCGGCAGGATCGACCAGCAGGCCAAGATCCAGGGCTTCCGTGTGGAACTCGGTGAAGTGGAGCATTTCGCACGCACTTATCTAAAGGGGGCGAACCTGGCCGCACTGGCCGTTCAGAACGAACTGGGCATCATCGAGATCGCGATGGCCATCGAAACGGAACCGTCCGATCCGAAGGAACTGCTGGCCTATTTACGCACCAAGCTACCGCCCTACATGATCCCGACGCAGGTACGGTATGTGGGGGCCTTTCCTTTGGGTTCGAGCGGCAAAACGGATCGCAAAGCGCTGCAGCGCCTGATCAACGTTCCGGTATGACCGACGGTTCGAGGATACGAGCGGCCCTACCACAGGACCTCGATTTCCTGGTCGCAGCGATCATTTCCGCGGAAAAGAGCGGATCGCGGAACCTCGGCCTTGCAACCCTTTTCGGTCTTTCCGAAGAACAGACGGCCCCATTGATCCAAGCCATGCTGCAGGAAGAGGTGGACGGCTGCGAACTCTCGATCAGCAGCTTCCTCATCGCGGAAGTGCAAGGTCGGCCTGTAGCTACCGTAGCGGGGTGGATCGAAGGTGCTGCGGAGGAGATGCCTTCCGCGATCCTCAAGTCCAATCTGATCGGTGCTACATATCCACAGGAAAGCCTCGAAGTGCTCCGCTCCAGGTCCGGGGTGTTATCGGGACTGCGCATCGATCGCCATTGGAATTCGCTTCAGTTGGAATACGTTCATGTGGACCCAGCGTACCGTGGGCAAGGGTGGGCAGGCCGTTTGATCGAGGCGCACCTCGCCAGGGCCAAAGCATCCGATCCGATGCCGGAAAAGGCGCAGGTGCAAGCGTTCAGCAACAATCGCGTGGCCGTCGGCTTGTACCAGCGCCTTGGCTTCCACGTAGCCCGTACTTTCACATCCGTTCACCCCGCTATCTCCGATCACCTACCCTGGCACGAGAAACTCCTACTTGAGCGGCCGTTGTAATTCTTCAGTACATGGAAAGAGATCTCATCATTGCCCGCATCCGCGAAACCGTGACCTCGGTCCTTGGGCATGGTTCTTTTGAAGTTAGGGACGAGTTGACCGCGGCGGATGTGGAGGGCTGGGATTCGCTCACCCACATGACGATAATCACCCGCATAGAGAAGAACTTCGGTGTGAAGTTCAAGCTGAAGGAGGTGAACAAGCTGAAGAACATGGGCTCGCTGATCGAGCTCATCAGTTCCAAATTGGACAACCCCTGAGGCTTCAACGCCTGGCAAGGAACCCGGCCAGCTCTTCGGAGAACACGCGCGCGCCCTTCCGGTTCAGGTGCGGCGCATCGTAATAGAAGCCGAGATCGCGATAGGCCTGGTTCGTCGTGTCGTAGTGATAGATCTCCGCGTTACCCTTGGTCAGCTCGGCGATCCGTTCAGCGAAGCCAATGGTCGGGGGATCCAGGCCAGGAGGATGCACGATGATCAGCCGGATCCCGTGATCGGTACACCCTTGCACGAAGCGCAAGAACGCGTCCCGGTGCATTGCTGATTCATGCTGGATCGCATAGCGACGCGCCGCGGCCTGGAAGGAAAAAGTATCCAATGCGGCCGATCGCATCATGCTGGTCATGGATCCATCGGCGAACACCGTATCGAAGCGATCCGGCTTGGGGGGGGCCCATAGTTGCGAGAGGCTCTCCTTGATCCGGTACGAGGCGAGCAGGCGGGTGAGGAGCCTGGACTTTCCGGTCCGTTCGCATATCTCGTCGTTCACCACATCATAGCCCGCGAGCGGATAGGACCGGTCCAGGCGGAAATCGACGGTCTTGGTGCCGATAAGTTCGGAGGGATCGTCCACGACCAATAGCACGGTGTGCGGTTTGTGCGCGCTCTGGAGCACAAGCCGCAACACGAACTCCTGGAACGTGATGCTCGCCCCCGGATAGCCCAGGCTGAAGGCCTCGCTACCGGTGATCTCCGTGATGCGTTGCGGCATCACATCCCGGGCGGCCCGCGAAGAACCGAAGACCAGGATCCGTGCAGGCAGACGGTCCTCCAGGATGCGATGCAGGCGATCATCGTATTCGGTGTCCGGCAGATCGCGCATGGCCCATCGGAAGGGCAGGTCCAGGACCAGCACCAGCAGGCCGAAGAGCAGGAGGGCTGTGAGAAAGCGCCGCATCGATCAGAACTGGAAGTAGATGAACCGGTAGTGGCCGGTATGGTTCAACAGGATTATCGTGTACAGGATGATCATATAGATCGTCCAACGGATCCATCCCGGCATAGCGGCTTCGATCCGTTCCAGCGCATGCGTCATTCCGCGTTGGAACCACTCCACCAGCATGAGCAGAAGCGCGAGTAGCACCACCATGGAGGGGAACACGGTGGGTTTGGAGAATAGGGAGGGGTCGAATAGACCGAGGTAGTAGGTCACAGCGTCCCCAATGCTCGTCACGCGAAGAAGGACGAACGAGAGCATCATTAGGAGGAACGTCCCCAACATGCGGGCAAAATGACGTGGAGAGGGGACGCGATCACCTGTTGGGAACGCGGATGTCTTCTTACCAGGACCGGACAAGGCCAGGGGAAGGAAGTAGAGGCTCTGCAGCGTCCCGAACGCCACGAAGGTCCAGTTCGCGCCGTGCCAGATACCCACGGCCAGGAAAGTGGTGGTAAAGGAGATCACTGTACCCGCTCTTCCCCGGTCGCGCAATAGGAATGAGAGCGGCGTGAACAAATGGTCGATCATCCAGGTGGTGAGCGAGATGTGCCACCTCTTCCAAAAGTCATTGACACCCGTGGCGAAGAAGGGTGTCCTGAAATTGGTGGTGAGACGGATGCCCAGTAGTTTGGAAGAGCCGATCGCGATGTTCGAATAGCCCGCGAAATCGAAATAGATCTGGATGAAATAGAGGAAGGCTCCCACGAGCAACGTGCTACCTGTTTCAGCGGCCGGGTCCTTGAAGATCAGGTCCACGAACGCGCTGGCGTTGTCCGCCACCACCACTTTGGCCAGCAGGCCCCAGAGGATCTGCCGCATGCCATCGGTGGCCAGCGCACTGTCGAACGTGCGCGCAACGGCTATTTGCGGAAGGAAGACCTGGGCCCGCTCGATGGGGCCTGCCATGATCTTTGGGAAGTAAAGCACATAGGTGACGAAGTGCCATGGATCTTCGCAGGGTTCGATCTCCTCGTTACGTGTATCGATGAGGTAACCGAGCATCTGGAAAGTGTAGAAGCTGATGCCGAGCGGCAACGCCAATGCGAGTGTGCTATGGGTGCCTTGGAACCCGATGGTGTTCAGAAGGTCCACCGCACTGCCGTAGAAGAAATCGAAATACTTGAACCAGCAGAGCAGACCCAGCATCGCGATCCCCAGGAAGAAGAGGATGCTTTTGGCGCGTTCGCCGCGAGCGCCCGCGATGCCGATCGCTAGAGCGTAGTTCACCGCACCGCTGAGCAACAGCAACCCTAGGAAGCGAGGGTCCGCCCAGGCATAGAAGATGGCACTGACCAGGAGCAGCACCATGTTCTGGGCTCTGGCACCCCAGCGCGCGACCGACCAGTAGAGCGCAAAAGCCAGCGCGAGAAAAAGCGCATATACGAACGAGGTGAACTCCATCTCCCTGGTGCTCTTGCGTCCTGGTCAACCCCGTGCCGTCCCCACGGAACCTTTTCCTTCCGCAATGAGATCGACAAATGGTATCCGTGGTCCGGCCAAGGGCGGCCGAAAGTAAGGGCACGGTGCGAGCGCTCGCGGTATCGGCACCCTTCTCAAGCTCTGATCCGGAACAAGGAGGTGCGACGGGGCACGCGCTACCTTTGGCCGCCCCGGCGTATGCGTATCATCGGTATCTCGCACAAGACCCGCTACTGGCAGCACTACGCGTTCAGCAACCCACCCGAAGGGTACCGCTACGCCCGGATGGTGGACTTCCCGTGGCACATGACAGGGATCGTGAGCGCCTTCCTCTGGCATACGCGCTTCTTCCTACCGGTAAAGCGTGCGGACTTGTTCCATACATACAATTGTATCGTTGCCAACCGCCATCCCTGGGTTATCGAAGTGGAGAGTTACCTGCCGCGCTACAAACCGATGCCCGAGTCGCACCGTCTGTTCCAATGGGGCTTGCGGCGACTGGCCTCGCATGATTGCCGTGCGCTGATCTACACAAGCGAGCACACATTGCGCATGAACCGCGACAAGCTCGTTGCCGCGGGTGTGGACCCGGCCAAGATGCAGGTTATCTATCGTGCCGTGGAACAATACCTCCCCGGAGAAAAGGCCTCGGATCATTTCACCGTTCTTTTCGCAGGGAACGCTTTTTACCGCAAGGGCGGCATCGAACTATTGAAAGCGTTCCAGCGGCTCAAGCGCCCGGATGCACGCTTGTGGATCGTGAGCACGCTGGAAGTGGACTGGGGCCATTTCCCGAGCGAGGCGGACAAGGCGTGGGCCGAACGCATCATCGCCGAAGATCCCCGGATCACGCTGTGGCGTGGTTTGGGCCATGCGGACTTGATCCAACGCATGCGACAAGCGCACGTTTTTGTGAGCACCACTTTCGCCGATCCGTTCAACAACACGATCCTAGAAGCGATGGGCACGCAGCTACCGATCATCGGATCCCAAGTGAGCAGTTTGCCCGAAGTTGTGCAGCACGGCAGGAACGGATGGCTCCTGCAGGTGGAGGGTCGCGATAGCGATGCGATCGCGGACGATCTCACGTTCCATTTGCGCCAGCTGATGGATGACGCGGCCTTGTGCGAGCTCATGGGCAAGGCTTCGCTTGCGGTAGTGCGGGAAAAGTTCGATCTGCGCGTGCGGAACGAAAAGATCGCAGGGGTCTATGCGAAGGCGCTCGGTGCTTCTATCGGCGATAGCAGCACCTGAAGTTCAGCGGGGCTCCTCCGATGGAGAGCTCCACACCCATCACCGTGCATGAGGACAGGCCGACGACGCGCACGTACATATCGCTGCTGGCGGAGGAATTCGTCCATTCCCAATCGCCGATCATGTCCGTAAGTCCGAGTTGGGCTGCTCGGTCGCAGGCCAGATGCCATTCCCCCCAGGTGCATACCGTGGCGTTCACATTTCCGCACGCGATCGCCGCGTAGCGGAAGTCGAGCGTATCGCGCTGTCCGGGTTCGATGCAGAATTGGTCGCTCACTTCGGTGAAGCCCGATGGGCACGGGCGCCTGGACGATCGTAGCCCGTTGGTGAGTTGGAAGGCCTGGCCATCGAATAGGAGCACGGCCATCAGCCCGGGTCGCACATCACCGCTATCGAGCGGAAAGCCGGCCCCCTTCACCACCGGGAACGTGCCTGCTCCCGCGAGATCCATGGTCACCGGCCCGGTATTGGTGCCCTGCACGCGCACTACGAGTTCGGTGCCGGGCACTGGCGCGGTGGTGAACGCGGGGATCGTGACCACCTGCCATGCGTTCACACTGCCTGCCGCATCGGCAACGCGGAAAGATGCGGCCCGAGCGGTACCCGCGTTCAGCGCGTCCCCGGGTATCGTGGCGTCACCGACGCCGATGACCTGGCGGTCCGCAGTGTCCACGCCCGATAGCACCAAGGGCTGGTCAATGGTCACCTGGCCCTGGCAGAGGACGGTGGACAGCCCCCAAAGGAGCAAGCAGGGGCCACGGTTCTTCATTCCAGATGGTAGCAGCAGCGAGCGCGGGCGTATGCGTTCGGATGTTCGGCGGCGGAAATGGAACGTTGCTGGCCGCAGTAATAGCGCCCGGCCTGGTTCGCGGTGTGAGTATGATCGCTGGTACCATCGATCCATTCCCAGTCATTGAACAAGTTGGTGAGCTGTCCGCTCAACAGCGTACACGCATGGATGTACTCATCCCAGGAACAGACGGCCGCGCCTTTCGCGGTGCATTGCTGTACCGCGGTGAAGATCGAGACATTGGCGCCCTCGCTCTCTTGTATGCACAACCGGTCATTGGCCTGGAGAAAACCGACAGGGCAGGCATGCGTGGTGCGCGCACTGATCGTGAAAACGCTGTCGCTGTAGATCACTTCGGCGACCCGGCCGGGAGCAAGGAGACCTACGGGAGGAGCGATGCCTTCGGGTCCCACGAGGGGCACAGCCCCGAGCCCATCCACATTGAGGGTGACGTTCGCAGCGTTCGCGACCACTGGAATGAAACGCAATCGAAGTCCGTTCCGGTACGCGGTGGCCAGGGGCGTCATGGAAAGAGAGATCGCGGCGGCGGTGCCGCCAGCCTGCGCCCAGTGTACCGAGCCGATGCGTGCGGTGTGGAGGTCGATCAATGCATCTTCCTGCGTGGGGCTGCCCAATCCGCTCACCTGGCGTTGCGCAGGATCGGCTGCGGTGAACTGAACGGGCTTGTCCACGCTCACCTGGGCACACGCACCGGTGGCCAGGGTCAGGGAAAGCGCGGTCAAGATCTTCATCGGTCGTAGCAGCAGCGGTAGGGTAAAGCGAAGGTGGGGATACGCAGCCCGCCTGAAAGACAATCCGGTGCGAGCGTGTTCGCATTGATGCCCATGGTCTTGGCGCGATCGTAATGATTGGCCGCGTGGTCCACCCATTCGTAGTCAGTGATGCTGGTGAGAACGAAGTTCCCCATGGTACATGCGCCGATCCATTCTGAGAACGAACAAAGCCGACCGTTCCGGGCGCCGCAGGCTTCAATGGCCACGAAAAAATTGGCCGCAGGTGAGGGTTGGACCTCCATGCATACCGTGCGCGAAACACCTGCGGTGCCGGTGGGGCATGTAGCGGGTAATTGGGAGATCATCTGGAAAACAGTTCCGTCGTAGATCACATCCACCGGGATACCGGGTCGTAGATCGGCGCTATCCAGTGGCTCCGAAACGAATTTGCGAAGGGGGATCGACGCAAGGCCGTCCACCGAAAGGGACACATCGCCGGAGTTCACGGCGTCCGCCACGATGGTGAGCCGTTGCCCCGGCGAAAAGGAACCACCAGGCACAAGGGAGGCACCGGTGAGAAGTTGCGCGCCGGTGACATGCACGAAGGTCAACGCCCCATCACGCTCCGTACCCGCGCTCACTCCGTGGGTCTCCCCCGTGGGGGCCGCCACACCGAGCACCTGGCGTTCGTCGGCGCTATCAGCGACCAGGGAAATGCCGACCGGGAGGTCCCACTGGGCGGTTGCCGCCGAGAGCGTCCCGCAAAAAAGCAGAAGGTTCGCGCAGCGTTTCATGAACGGATGAAGCGAAGGGAGCGACCATCACTGAGCACCACCTGGTAGGTGCCCGGTGCGAGGCCTCCAAGATCCAAGCGATAAGAACGAACGGCACCGATCGCGGGGTAGGTTCGCACGGTGCGCCCGGTCACGTCCAATACGGTGATCCCATGGATCCGTGCGGCCGAACTCACCACCTCCACGAACTCCGACGCGGGAGAAGGGTATACCCAAGCGGTGATGGATCCATCAGGATGAACGAGGCCGGTGGGGAGGTTGGCGTCGAACAAGGCATAGGTCCCGATACTATCGAGCGCGGATCCGCTCACTTGCTGCAGCGCGGTGTTGAGCCCGCTCGGGAGCGGTAGCCAGTGGTCATCGGCACCGTTGCGCACGAACAGTTCCAGGGATCCTTCCGGAATACCGTTCAGTTCGGTGAGGTCGTAGGTGAAGCGAACGGTCGCATCGAGATTCGTATTCGTGCTGGCATCGGTGCGGTACCAGCGAAGCGTGCTGATCCTGCCGCTCGTATCCATGAAGGCGGTATGCCCGCGCTCCACATCCAGCTGGCCTGGTGCGAGCGCCGTATTGATAATAAGTCCAAGGCCGGCGGGATCCAATTCCACCGCAGGAACGCCCACCGACAGGCTCACTTCCTCCGTGCCGGAACCAATGATCGGCGAACCGGCGGATTCTTGCAAGAGCGCTGTCGGCGCGAAGGTGATCAGCCCATCGTTCACGACCACGGCCGTGGGTTCGATGGAAAGTGTGAGCCCTTCAGGGATCGAGAGGGTGGTACCGGGGTCGACCGTGAGGATGGTATTCGTGTGCAGAACGGATTGCGCAATACACGACGAGCCCAGTGGCAGCGACCCGAGCAGACCGAGAACGAGCTTACGTACCACGGCCCGAAGATACTCGGAACACCAGGTTGCA
The DNA here is from genome assembly GCA_016703105.1 of Flavobacteriales bacterium. GTDB lineage: Bacteria > Bacteroidota > Bacteroidia > Flavobacteriales_F > PHOS-HE28 > PHOS-HE28. Next base: position 182,100 of record JADJCS010000013.1, on the reverse strand, counting down.
CATGGCTACCTTCGCGCACCACACATGACCTGAACCATGGATTGGAGAGGATTCCTGGCCGACCAGATGGGCTTCTTTACCCCGGGCGATCTGCCGGGCGTGGTGCTGGTGGTGTTGATCGGGGCGGCCGCTTCATGGGGCTTGGGGCGCGTTGCGGGAGCATCGCCGAACGCGGCCCGCGAGCTCGCTGTATGGGGCGCACTGGCGGCCTTCGCCGTAGCGTTGGTGAAAGGTTCCTTGCCCATGAGCGTCGCGTTGGTGGCATTGGCCATCCTGGTAAGGGCGGACGCTGGGGTCGATGGACGTGCGAAACTGTTGCGGACGGCTGCTGTGGTGATCGGCGGTGGCTGTGGTACGGGTGCATCCCTGGTGGTCGCCGTCGGGTTGTTACCGCTGGCCTTGGTGATGCGCTGGGCGTTGCGCCGCAGTGGTGAGGTTGCCTCATGAACGTACAGGACAGGAACGCGGGCATCGCATGGTGCGGGTTGGTGCTGTGCTGTGTTTGCTGGGGCGCTTGGACGCGGCCTCCCCACAGTGGTCCGCATATTTTTGACCCGGCGATCGAGTATGTGGATGTAACGGTCGCCAGTGAGGATATCCTTCTCGATGCCGCTGATGCGGGCGAGATCCATTTTACGCTGGACGGCTCCGCGCCGGACCGCAACGATCCGATCGCGAACGGTCGGACGATCCGGATGCCCGACACCCGACGTTCCGAACGCTTGATGCGGCACCGCACCTCCATTCAGCAACGTGATCCCTTGATCGGCCTGCCCAATGCCGTGGTGGTGCGGGCGGCCCAGTGGATCGGCGGAGCGCATGGACCGGTGCGCACCCGCACCGTTCCCGTGCGGCACCACACCCTTCCTATCGTGGCCCTGACGGCGGATGCCGGCGCGTTCTTCGATCCGGACTCCGGTATTTACGTGATCGGCAATGCGATCTTTCGCAGTGATGGAATTCCGGTCCGGACCTTCCCGAAGGATCACCGGTGGTGGAAGTATCCCGGCAACTTCCAAATGCGTGGTGAGGAGTGGGAACGTTCCGTGTACGTCGAAGCTTTGGGCGCGGACGGTACGCCGCTCTGGGATGGGGATGCGCGCGCAAGGATCCATGGGAACAACACACGCGGCTTTCCCCAGCACGCGCTCAGGATCACACTCCCTGAGCCCTGCGCCTATGCGTGGACCTCGGGGACAGCTGGACAAAAGAGCGTGATACTTCGCGCCGCCGGCAATGACCAGGCGGACAGCTTCATGCGGGATCTGGTGCAGCATCGCATGTGTACCGGCCTGCCTTTCGTGACCACGGGTGGACGTTCCGTGGTGATGTACCTGAACGGAGCCTATTGGGGAGTGCATCATGTACGCGACCGGATGGACAACAACGAACTGGCGCGTCGGCATGGGGGTTCGGCGAAGCGTTACACGGTATTGGAGGACCGCTTGAAGCTGTATAAAGGTGATGAGGCGCAGATCAAGCACTTCAGCCGCTTCCTTACGTGGAGCGAACGATGGGACGCATCCGCACCCGCGTTCGTGGACAGCGTGTCCCGCTATCTGGACGTGGACGGGTTCCTCGCCTACATGGCCGCCCAACTCATTTTGGGCAACATGGATTGGCCGGACCAGAACGTGCGCTACTGGCGCTGGACGGGATCGGCTGATACGGTCCCTGGACCGCACGACGGGCGCTGGCATATGATGATGGGTGACAGCGATATGGGCCTTGGTTATTCCGCCCCGGTCACCACCGATCCGTTCGCGCATGTGGAGCGGCACAACGGGCCGATCGCCCGCCTGTACAAAGCGTTGATGCGGTCCGATGGTCTGCGGGAACGGATGCTGGCCGAGGTCGAACGGCTCCTCGCTGGTCCTCTTTCCACCGGAGGCATGCTCACCGTTATTGATGAGGCACGCGCACAACTCGCGCCCGAGATGGCGGACCATGTGGCGCGATGGCGTAAGCCGGCCACCGTGGCTGAGTGGGAGCGCAACGTGGAGGTGTTACGCACCTTTGCCCGGGATCGGCCTGCCGCTATGCACGCTTACGCGGCGACCCATCTGTCCGTTCACTAGGCCATGCTCGATTTCCTCCGCGACCGGATCCAACTCTTCGTGCTCATCCTTGCGTGGGTGTTCGCGACGGTCTTCGCAGGGCCCTTGATCTATGTCTTGCTGCCGATCACGGTGTTCCTCTTCTATCGGCGCGAGTCGTTCCCCGATATGCTCTTCGGCTTCATCTTCATTCTGGTGCTGTCGGACATGACCCCGGATATCTTCCCGATGCGGAAGATCAAGACGGCCAAGTACGCGTACATCATCGCCCTGTCCGTGATCCTCCTCGCCGACCAATGGCGCTTCCAACCAATGGCGGCGGTGTTCAAGCTCTTCCTGCCGTTCTTCGTTTACTCCTTTTTCCCGCTCATCTTCAGCAACGACCCCATCACGGGTGTCCAGAAGACCATTTCTTATGCGCTGCTCTACCTGGTGGTGCCGAACTACGTGCTGCTGAACTTCAGGCGCCACGGTTGGGACTTCTTCAAGAACTTGATGTATTTTCTGGTCGCCCTCCTTCTCGCGTCGCAGCTCATGCGGTTGGGCCCCAACTGGTGGGCCTTCGCGGGTGGCCGGTTCCGGGGGTTCTTCGGCAACCCCAACGGGCTGGGCATTTTCACCTTCCTCGTGTTCATGCTCTTCGTGATCATCAACAGCCTGAAAAGGGACCTGCTGCCGTTCCGTACGAAGATGATCTTCTATGCGATCGTGGGCGGCTTCCTCATCGCGTGCGGATCACGCACCTCGCTCACCGCGACACTGATGTTCCTTCTCTTCAGTCGGTTCTTCAGTTTGTCCCCTTTCATCGGTGTGATCATGTTCATCGTGTTCCTGGGTGTGGTGGAGGCGGTGTCCTCCAATCTCACGGCGATCGTGTTCGCCCTGGGTCTGCAGAACTACATGCGCGTGGAGACCTTGGAGGACGGCTCGGGTCGGTACATCGCCTGGGCGTTCGCCTGGGGCAAGATCCAGGACTACTTCATGTTCGGCGGCGGCTTCGGGAACGATGAGTTCATCATGCGGCAGAACTACGCCTACCTGCGCACTTTGGGCCACCACGGCGGGGTCCACAACAGCTACCTCACCATGTGGTTCAACGTGGGCATCATTGGCCTGTTGATCTTCTTCCGCAGCTTCTTCCTCATCTTCATCAAGGCGAGCAAGCGCGTCCCCATGGCGCTGGCCACCATGTTCGCCGTGATGTTCTCGGTGTTGTACGAATCGTGGTTGAGCGGTTCATTGAACCCCTTCACCATCATGCTGGTCATCATCCTCACCTTGGTAACGGAGCCGGAGATCGTGGAGTGGGAGGAACGGCAGCAGCAAGCCGCGGAGGAGGAGCCCGGTCCTGTAGTGGAGCCCCAGTGGCAGCCGCTCCCTGGTGGCCATTGACAGCCGCTTACTTTCGCACGGCTTTTCCAGCATATGAAACGTCCACCGCGTTGGTTCCTGATCGTTGCGGCCGTGTTGGCCCTGATGGTACTGGCGGGCTGGTGGGCCGATCGCGCGCTTCGGCAGCGCGGCCATCCGGGCCTGATCACCTTCGTGCGCCAGATCGCGGTGAACTACCCGGCGGGGCTGGCCATGGAGCCGCCGGTGATCTCGATCACCGTGGAAGAGCGGGATCTGGCGCGGTTGACCGAGGTGGTCGAGGCCGCTCGTGAGCGTGGTGTGATAATGCCCGAAGGCAACGAGCTCGTGGACGCGGCTTTCCAGGTCGATGGACGCACCTTCAAGGGGCGCATCCGCATCAAGGGCAAGCTCAATGATCACGTGCAGGGGAGCAAATGGAGCTTCCGCGTGCAGGCGAAGAAGGATGGTGGCTTCCAGGGCATGAAGCGCTTCAGCCTGCAACATCCAGGCACGCGCAACTATCTGTGCGATTGGTTCTACCACCGATTGATGCGTGGCGAAGGGCTCATCGCTTTGCGCTATGGTTTCTGCCGCGTCACCTTCAACGGCGATGATCTGGGCATCTATGCCTACGAAGAGCACTTCGGCCCCGAGTTGTTGGAGAACAACGAACGGCTGAACGGTCCGTTGCTGCGTTTCGATCCCGGCCTCTTCTGGCAGCATCGCCTCAACGCCATGCAGGGCATCCGTTCGGAGGAGGCATACGCAAGCTATCAGGCTGCGGCATTGGATGCCTACGGCACGAACGATGTGGCCGCGGACCCCGAACAGAAGCGCTACTTCGAAGAAGCCTTGGCGTTGGTCGACGGTTTCCGGCGGGGCCAACTCGCTGCCAGCGAAGTGTTCGATGTGGACCGGACGGGAAGGCGGTTGGCCTTGCTCGATCTGATCGGTGGGCACCACAGCATGGATTGGAGCGACGTGAAGTTCCACTACGATCCGGCCGTGCAACGCCTGGAGCCCGTGAGCTACGAGAGCTTCAGTGCCTTCCCCTTGAAGGAACTCGCAGGAGCCTACCGCTATACGGGCGTACAGCGCGAACGCGATGAGTTGCACCAGCAGCTGTTCAACGATCCGGCGATCATGGCCGCGTACGTGCATCATCTGGAACGCTTCTCTGCGCCGAACTACCTGGACAGCGCCTTTGCCGCCTTGAAAGGAGCCTTGGACACGGCCAGCGCCACGCTCTACCGCGAGTTCCCCTACAAGGAGCTTCACCGCGATCTCTACTATGCCAATCAGCGTGTGATCATAGCGCAGCTCAAAGCTCCGAAGCTCTTCCACGCCCATGTGCAAGGCATGAGCGGCGACACGCTCGCGATGCTGGTAGTGCCGATCGAAGGCCTGCCTGTCGAGGTGGATAGCTTGCACCTGAGCGATGGCCGGAACATCGCTCCGTTGGGCGATGCGATCGTCCCCGCCCGCCCGCGCGGCGCGCTGGGAAGACCGTTCGCGATGCGCTTCGTTACTGGACCTGTCGCGGACAGCCTATTGCTGGAAGCGGTGGAGACCGATGGCCGGATACTGGGCTCCTCGCGCCTCGGGACCGTGGAAGCCTTTCCGTTCAGCTTGCGTGATGCACAGGCGCTCGATCTTCCTGCGCATGCCTTGCCGAACGCGGACCGTTCCGATCTCCTGGTGAAAGATGAAAGCGAGCGCACGTTCACCTTCAAGCCCGGCGCATGGACGCTGACCGGGACGCTGGTGGTTCCAGCAGGATATACGCTGGTAGCGATGCCACCGCTGAAGCTCTCTTTCGTGAACGGGGCGGAGCTCATCAGCCATTCTCCCTTGCGGTGGGTGGGAACGGAGGAGACGCCGATCATCATCACGAGTCCGGACAGCAGTTCGATGGGGGTGCATGTGATCCAGCCGGAGGGACGATCGATCCTGGACCATGTCCAGTTCCTCCAGTTGCGGCGCTATGACCCGGATCAACTGCGGAGCGGCGACGTGAGTTTCTACCGCGCGCCGGTCACGTTGGATCATTGCGCGTTCGCGGGTACGGGAGCTACGCTGTTGGATATCTCCCTCGGCGAAGCACAACTGCGTAACAGTCTGTTCGAAGGCGGGTCGGATCAATTGGAGGCACACTTCGCTGCGTTGCAGATCTCGGGCACGCGATTCTTGAAGGCGGCGGACGATGCCATCAGCGTCGCGGGCGGTGGACTTTCCTTTGCCACGAGCATCGTGGATGGCGCGACCGGTGTTGCGGTGAAAGCCACTGTGCATGCACGGGTGGAGATCACCGAATGCGTCATCCGTCGAACTGGAACAGGTGTGGAAGGACGGGAAGGATCGGCGATCACCGTGAACAGTGGTTCCATCGACGCCACCGAAGGAGCCCATGCGGGCAAGGACGAGATCCGCTATGGTCCGGTGCACATTTTGCTGAAGGAAGTGGAGGTCGATCCGAAAGTCACGTTCAAAGCGGCGAACGGAAGTAGCATTGATAAGGATGGCCAGCGGGTTGGGGAAACGAGAACAGCGAAAGGGACATGAGGTTCTTCAGCCTTGCGGACGGATCGCGCTTGAGGCTTGCAGCTTGTGGCTTGTGGCTCCTTTTCACCGGAGTCGTTTGGGCTCAACGTTCCCCCTTCAACGGTCTCGAAGTCCTTCCCGCGGATAGCACCGGCCACTACCGGATCATCTTCGGTGGCCACTTCCACGGCGAAAGCACCAACCGCAGCGGCTATCCTGCGGCCACCCTGCTCGCGAACCTGGACACGATCAACAAGTTAGGCGCTAACCTCTTTCTCAGCACCGGCGATCTGTTCATGGATCCAGAGAACGATCTGCCTCGCTACCAGCGGTCGTTCTTCGGCAAGTTGAATACTCCCTTCTTCAATGCGTTGGGGAATCACGATGAGTTCGGCATCGATGCGAAGGACCCGATCGAGTTCGACCTGCCCTTCGATCCGGGGCGGGTTAGCGACACGGTATTCTACGATCGCATACTCGTACTCAATACTGAACTCAATGATGGTTCGCTGATCGATGATCAACTTGGCCGCTTGCGAAACCTCGGTCAAGCCATCGGCGTGCGCAACTTATATGTCATCTCCCACCGCCCCATCTGGGCCCAGGAGGATCCGAAGTACAAGGACCTTGTCAAAGGCAATACCTGCTCGGTCACCGGCACGAACTTCCGGAAGGACGTGTATCCGATCCTGGAGAGGATCGCCGAACACGCGCATGTGTACTGGATCAGCGGCAGCATGGGGGGAAGCGCGCCGAGCAGCATCTTCTTCCAGGAGCACGCGAAGAACATCACCTACATCCAATGCGCCATCCGCGATGAGCCGCGCGATGCCTTGTTGATCGCCGATGTGTATCCCGACTCCGTGCGGTGGAGTTCGCTCCCTCTCACCGGTCAGAAACTGATGGCCCCGGAAGAATACGATGCGGCGTGGTGGGCCGAGCGCCTCGGCAAGAATGGCGAGATCAACTGGCGGTTGCTCCCGTACTTGGTGAAGAGCACCGTGCTGCACAAGGCGTTCTGGTGGGGCATCCTAGTGGCCTTGCTCCTCGTCTTCGTGGTGCGGCGGGTACTGCGGCGGTGACCACCGCACATTGCTAGCTTCGCCGCTTCAACACGATGGCACGTATCCTTGTTACCGGCGGCGCCGGTTTTGTTCCGAGCGAGTTGGCCGATCGCCTCGCGCGGGATCCCTCCAACGAAGTGGTGGCGGTGGACAATCTGCTCACCGGCGATGTGGGCAAGCTGCCGCTGGCGGAATGTCCCAACCTGCACTTCATCAAGTGCGACGCCAACCGTTTCGAGGACATCAGCAGCGTGCTCTATGCCTATCGCTTCGAGTACGTGTTCCACTACGCCGCTGTGGTGGGCGTGAAGCGCACGACGGACAATCCGGTGATGGTGCTGCGCGACATCGATGGCATCCGCAATGTGCTCGACCTGTCGAAGAACACCGGGGTGAAGCGCGTCTTCTTCAGCAGTAGCAGCGAGGTGTACGGCGAGCCGGTGGAGATACCCCAGAACGAACGCACCACCCCGCTGAACAGCAAATTGCCCTACGCCATTGTGAAGAACATCGGGGAGGCCTTTTTGCGCAGCTACCAGAAGGAGTACGGCCTGGACTACACCGTGTTCCGCTTTTTCAACACCTACGGCCCCAAGCAGAGCAAGGACTTCGTGGTGAGCAAGTTCATCCGGGCCGCGCTGAAGAACGAGGACATCACCATCTACGGCGATGGCAGCCAGACCCGCACCTTCTGCTACATCGACGACAACATCGAAGCCTGCCTCAATGCGTACCGCCGCAACGAAGTGGTGAACGATGTGGTGAACATCGGCAGCGACGTGGAGATCACCATTCTGGAACTGGCGAAGCTCATCATCCAACTCACCGGAAGTGCGAGCAAACTGGCGCACCTGCCACCGTTGGAGGAAGGCGATATGACCCGCCGAATGCCGGACGTAACGCGCATGCGCGCGCTGCTCGGTCGGGAGATGCTTCCGCTGGCGGATGGTATCAAGCGGATCTTGGAGGATACGCGGTACATACTCTGATCACCGAGATCCTTCAAAAGAGGACAAAGAGGCAGGGGCCGAAGCCCCCTTCCAACAGATCTCACTAAGCCCTTCTCCTTGCTTTGGTCGTCGTAGCCTTTGGCGAAGACGACGAGAAGGGTTTGGGATGAGGGCGCTAGAACTTCGCCCGGCTCTTCCGGCCGATGCGCTTCTTGCCGCGGATCCAGCTATACCGTTGTCGGTAGAAGTTGGACTGACCTTTCAGCACATAACTATAGGTCAACGTGACCATGAGGTAGCTGTCGTTGTGCGTGGGATCGCCGCGCTTGTTCAGCTTGCCGTCGCTGTCCTTCGTTTCCCAGCCGTACTGATACTCACTGGGAATGGGGCCATCACCATCTTCCACGAAACTGTGCTGGTCGGCCAGTTGATCCGCAAGTCCTCCGATGCCACCGGGCATCAGGCTGGGATCCTGGTAATCCGTGCTCACGTCATCGATGTAATCAGAGAACGTGGTACGGTACCCGAAGTCGAAGCCGAAACGGTGGCGGCGCTTTTTGGTGATGTGCATACCCACACCGGCGGGGATGGCGAAGCCGAGCGGGGAGTAGTTGTTCAACTCTGTCGTCAGGGGACGCAAGGCATAGAACGCGCCCTCGCGGTTGAGCTGGCCTTTCGGGTTGCTGTAGTAAAGCGCTGCACCCGCGTAAATGAATAGGCGGAAGTCCGTGCGGTAGCGACCCCGGCCACCGATGTCGTTGTCTTGGAAAATGGTGAACTCCGGCCGCAGGTACAGCTCGAACATATCGTTGCGGAAGTTCAAGTTCCGGCCAACCCTTTGTGGGTTGGTGCTCAATGCATCGGCGCCTTGAATGCGGAAGTACATCAACCCGGCGTTCAGCGAGAAAGAACGGTTCAGTTTGCGCCGCGCGAAAACGCCGATGGCCCAGCGGGTCTGGCTGAGCTTCATGTCCCAGATGAAATCGCGGCGGGTCTGTTCTTTGCCGCCCATCTCACCCAGGTAGTTGGCACCCCCCAAGTGGACGCCGATGTCCCAGGCGTACTGGGCCTGCGTGTTCGCCCCCAGAGCGGCAAAAGCGACCAGGAGCAAGCTGCGGTTGAAGAGACGTTGGAGCATGGAGAGGTCGGGACCTTTCGGTTCTATCCCGCAAACATAGAAATTCCGTCCGGCCTTTTACGTCCCGATGAACCCATTGGATATCAACAAGCTGCCAACTTTTCGACCGGGAGGGCACGGTTATCTTCGCGCGCCCTTCGCATGTCTTCCACACCTGCCTCTATGCCGAGCACCGCGAACCGGGTGGCGGCGCTGTTCGGGGTGCGCTACCCCATTGTGCAGGCGGGCATGATCTGGTGTTCGGGTTGGCGGCTGGCCTCGGCCGTGAGCAATGCCGGTGGTTTGGGTGTGATCGGCTCGGGCAGTATGTATCCGGAAGTGTTGCGCGAGCATATCCGGAAGTGCAAAGCCGCTACCGATCGGCCCTTCGCGGTGAACGTCCCCATGCTGTACCCGAATATCGAGGAGCACATGACCATACTTATGGAAGAGGACGTACGTATCGTCTTCACCTCGGCCGGGAACCCTGCGACCTGGACCGGCCGCTTGAAGGAACGTGGGATCACCGTGGTACATGTGGTGAGCAGTGTGAAATTCGCCCGCAAAGCGGAAGAGGCGGGTGTGGACGCTGTGGTGGCCGAGGGCTTTGAAGCTGGAGGCCACAACGGGCGTGAGGAGACCACCACCTTGGTATTGATCCCCCTGGTCCGCGACGCGGTCGAACTTCCGCTTATCGCGGCCGGCGGCATCGGCGACGGACGTGCGATCCTGGCCGCCATGGCATTGGGAGCGGAAGGGGTACAGGTGGGCAGCCGTTTCGTGTGTGCGGAGGAATCCAGTGCGCACCCGGCGTTCAAAAAGGCGGTAACAGAAACCACGGAGGGGAGTACTGTCCTCACTCTGAAGGAGTTGGCCCCGGTACGCCTGATCAAGAACGGGTTCTATGCACAGGTCCAGGAAGCGTATCAACGGGGTGCTTCGGTGGATGAATTGAAGTCCGTTCTGGGCAGGGCGCGTGCCAAGCGTGGCATGTTCGAGGGCGACCTGGAGGAAGGCGAATTGGAGATCGGGCAGGTGAGCGCCGGCATCCGCGATATCAAGCCTGCGGCAGCGATCCTGGAACGCTTGTTGAGCGAGTATCAGGCGGCGACCCAACGCGTTCGCGTGGATGGGCGTTACCACATAGGTGACCGTGCGGCAACATCAGGGCTAGGATGAGCGTCTTCTCCATAACAACGATCCCCCAGGTGTTGCGTTCGTTCCCCATGTTCCGTTGGACCCTGCTCGCGCTACTTGGTATGGCGGCTCCTTCGGCGGCTCAGGTGCTGGACCCGCCGGTATTGAGTTGCGCGACGGTGAACGTGGCCGGTGACGTTACCTTGAATTGGGTGGTGCCACCTGACCCCAACAGCATTTTCGACCATTACGAGGTGTACCACAGCAGCGGCCTGGGCGGGCCCTACACGCTGCTGGCCCCTACGGTGAACGTCTATGGCCAGACCACCTATTTGCATCTGGGCGCCGGCGCGGTGGTGGGTCCGCAGTGCTACTACGTGGTCACGGTATCCACGGCCGCCCCACCGAACATCTCGGTACCAAGCGATACGATCTGCACCATCCATCTGGATGTCACCCAGAGCAATCCCCTGGGCAGTGCCGTTTTGGACTGGACCCCCCAGCATACGCCACCACTTCCCGGGGCGGACACGGAGTACGACCTATGGATGGAGTACCCGATCGGTTCCTGGCAGTTGATCGGACAGGTCGGTACCGACACCCTTCACTATGAGCACGCCATCTCCATCTGCGAGGATTCGCTCACCTTCCGCGTGAGCTTGGCGAACGGGGTGTTCTGCAACTCCTTCAGCAGCAGGGATGGCGATGTGTTCCAGGACGCCACCCCGCCGAGCGCTCCGGTGATCACAGCCGTATCTGTGGATACCGCGACAGGGCTGGCCACCATCACCTGGGCCCCCAGCCCCGAGCCGGATACCGATGCGTACATCGTGATCCTGAGCGATGCCTTGGGCAACTTGATCGTGGACACCCTGTACGGCCAGGGAACCACCTTCTATACCTACCCGCTGAGCAACGCAGGCTCCATGGCCGAGTCCTTTACTCTGGCGGCTTTCGATACCTGCTGGACCGGTACCCCGGCAAGTCCGAACACCAGTGCCACCCTTCCGCTGCACACCACCGTTCACACGTCCACAGAGTACAATGAATGCGAAGGTGTGATCACTGTACACTGGACACCGTACGTAGGTTGGGATGTGCAGAACTACGAAGTGTACGCGCGACAGACCGGTGGGAGCGTTTTCCTCTTGGGCACCTTCAATGCCAACGTCACCAGCGCCCAACACGCGGACGTGCTCCCTTTCACCGAGTACTGCTACGTAGTGAAAGCGATCAAGTCCGGGGGAGGGGTCACTTCCCTGAGCAACCAGGCGTGCCGTACCACGGACTACCCACCCGTGCCACTGTTCAACTACATACAAGTGGCTACGGTAGAGAACGCGGACCACGTGCGCGTCCTGGATGAAGTGGATCCCTCCGCCGTGGCGAGCCGTTATCGTTTGGAACGATCGGCCAATGGGGAGCCCTTCGAAGAGATCGCCGCAATGAGCGGCTTCGGCGCTGGTCCCTTGCTCGAGTTCAACGATCTGGATGTGGAAGCCGATCAGCGGAGCTACAGCTATCGGTTGATCGTGGATGACAGTTGTGGCACCCAAGCGGTGGTGTCCAACGTGGCCTCGACAATGCACTTGCGTGCGTTACCGCGCCTGGAGGGCTACAACGACCTGAGCTGGAACGGCTATGGCATTTGGGGCGGCGCAGTGGGTGTTCAGGCGCTATACCGCAACATTGCCGACGGCCCCTACCAGCAGATCGCGCTGCTGCCTGCTGACCAATGGAGCTATGTGGATCCGGTAGAGGACCAGACCTCGACCAATGGTAAGTTCTGCTATTACGTGGAGGCGACCGAGGTGGGCAACCCCTCCGGCAACAATGCGGTGGCGCGGAGCAACGTGGCTTGCGCGGTACAGCAGGAGCTCTTCTGGTTGCCCAATGCGTTCATCGCGGGAAGTGCCATAGCGGAGAACACGGAGTTCAAGCCGGTCACCGCCTATGCCGGCTTCAAGAACTACCAACTGGTGATCTATAACCGGTGGGGGCAGAACATCTGGAGCTCCACCGATCCGGCCATCGGGTGGAACGGACAGGCGCTCGGAGCTTATGTGGAACAGGGGGTTTACGGCTACTTCTGCACCTACGACAATGGGGAGGGCCGGCGCTTGGAGAAACGCGGCACCGTCACTTTCCTCTGGGGTCGGGAGTAGGTGGGCGATCCCGATCGGATCCGCAGCCTACCTTTGTGCATGGAACGATCAGCTACCGGTACGTTGGAGCGAACGGCTCCGATCGGCCATTCCAGCACCCTCGCTTCGCAAGAGAAATTCGTGGGTGAGGGGCTCACCTACGATGACGTCCTCCTGGTACCTGCCTACAGCGAGGTACTTCCACGAGAGGTCGACATCCGCTCGCATTTTTCCCGGAACATTCGATTGAACGTTCCCATCGTAAGTGCCGCCATGGATACGGTGACCGGTGCCGACCTGGCCATCGCCATCGCGCAGCAGGGTGGTATCGGGGTCATCCACAAGAACCAGCCGACCGCCGAACAAGCCGCCGAGGTGCGCCGCGTGAAACGCAGTGAGAGCGGCATGATCCTCGATCCCGTGAAGCTGGAAAAGGAAGCCACGGTGGGCGATGCGTTACGCCTGATGGCCGAGAACAAGATCGGCGGCATCCCGGTGATCGATGCGCAGGGCAGGCTGGTCGGCATCGTCACCAACCGCGATCTGCGTTTCGAGAAGACCATGGCGCGGCCGGTCACAGAGGTGATGACGAGCAAGCACATCATCACCGCCAAGCCTGATACCACGATGGCCCAGGCCGAAGGGATCCTACAGGAGCACAAGATCGAGAAACTCCCCGTGGTCAATGAGGCCGGGCTGCTTGTAGGTCTCATCACTTATAAGGACATCATCAAGCTGAAGCAACGCCCCAATGCTTGCAAGGACAAGTTGGGACGCTTGCGCGTGGCCGCGGCCATTGGTATTGCAGGGGATACTCTTGAGCGTGCGAAGGCGCTCGTGGATGCCGGTGTGGACGCGCTGGTAGTGGACACCGCGCATGGTCACACCAAGGGGGTCATCGAGATGGTGAAGCAGGTGAAAAAGGCCTTTCCGCAAGTGGATGTGGTGGCGGGCAACATCGCCACGGCCGAAGCCGCACAAGCGCTCGTGGAGGCTGGCGCCGACGGGGTGAAAGTGGGTATCGGACCGGGCAGTATCTGCACCACGCGTGTCATTGCAGGCGTTGGCGTGCCGCAACTCACCGCCGTGCTCGAGTGTGCAAGGGCCATCGAAGGTTACGGGGTTCCCGTGATCGCGGATGGCGGTATCCGCTACACGGGCGACATCGTCAAAGCGCTCGCAGCAGGCGCTGGCACGGTGATGATCGGGAGCATGTTCGCGGGTGTGGAGGAAAGCCCCGGTGAAACGATCATTTACGAAGGGCGCCGCTTCAAGACCTACCGCGGCATGGGCAGTATCGAGGCCATGCAGCAGGGCAGCAAGGACCGCTATTTCCAGGATATGGAGGACGACATCAAGAAGCTCGTCCCCGAAGGCATCAGCGGCCGTGTACCCTACAAAGGCAAGCTCGCCGAGGTCGTGCATCAACTCGTGGGTGGCTTGCGCGCGGGCATGGGCTATTGCGGCGCGCCGGATATGGGTGTGTTGAAGCGGGCCCGATTCATTCGCATCACCACCGCCGGTATGAAGGAGAGCCATCCGCACGACGTCTACATCACCCGCGAAGCGCCGAACTATAGCCACCTCTAGACGGCTTCCGCCTCCCTCGCAGGTCCAATAGAATCACCACATGTGGGGATTGCGCCCTCTGTCCGGTTCACGAAACTTTGGGGCAGGCTCTTGTTTAAGAACGTTCGGACGAAGAGAGGAGAACATGGAAGCTGCGAGCGGGTCATCCCCATCGATCGGTTCCACGGGAACGCCAGGACCGGATCAAGCAACGTTGTGATGGAGCTGCGGATCGTTGTCGCTGATGCGCAGGAACTGCTGGCCGACGGGTTGCGCATGCGCTTAGCCGATCACCCGGACCTGCGCATCGTGGACCATGTGACAACGGGGTTGGGCCTTTTGGAATGGTTGGAGCAAGACACCGCCGATGTGGTATTGATGGATGTTTCCCTGCCATTGATGGACGGTATCGATACCACCCGTGCGATACGAACGCGGTTCCCTCAAGTGAAGGTGCTCGCTCACTCCGCGCTTACGGAGATCGAGTACGTCAACAGTATGCTCATCGAAGGGGCCGCTGGTTACTTGTTGAAGGGAGCGAGCAAGGAGGAACTGGTGCTCGCCATCCGGACGGTGATGGGTGGCGGTCGTTACCTCAGTGAGGAAGCACAGCGCAGTGTGGAGCGAGGCTACACTCATACCGACAAGCGCATGGACGGGCAGTACGTCGGGCTCACGGAGCGGGAGCGTGAAGTGATCCGCTTCATAGCGCAGGAGAAGACCAACGCGGAGATCGCTGCTGCCCTCCATGTCAGCGAAGAGACCGTTAAGTCCCACCGCAAGCATCTAATGACCAAGCTCAACGTGCGAAGCACCGCTGGGCTGGTGAAGTACGCCGTGGACCGCTGCTGGGTCTGAGCGCTCCTCCTCCTTCGGTATCGTCTTTGGGGCCTATGCGCTCACCTCCCCGGCAGAGTGAATTCCCCATTAGTGGGTATTGTACATGCTTCGGCGGCCGTGCAGCTTTGACCCGTCATCGGACCCAATGCCGAAAGCCATGGAAAAGCGGAACCTCCTCAACATCAGCCAAGCACTGTTCGCGTTAGTGATCTGCCTCGCTATCGTAGCGCCGCGAATGGTCCGGGCCGAAGAAACGGTGACCATCAAAGGTTGGCTGCGTGCGGATGACGCGCCGCTCACCGATGCGGTCATGGTGGTCGAACTGGAAGGTGAGATCTGCCTCTACTCACTGCTCTTGGACAACGGCCGCTTCGAGTTGGAATTGCCGATCGGTGCCAAAGCCCGCCTGCATTTCCTCAAGCCGGGCTATCTCGCCAAGGAAGTAGTGGTGGATACCCACAATGCCATGAACACCGATCGGGCGGAACGCATCAACAAAGCCGTGCGTTTCGAAGTGGAACTGGAGAGCGAGGAAGCCCGCAAGGACAAAGTATACATGGGTCCCGTCGGGAGCATCGATTTCCTCAATGGCACCGGGCTTATGAAGGTGCGCTATGACCGGCGTCTCGTCGCGGTCATGGCAGGGGGGAAGTGAACCGCCGGGCGCCTTCTTTCCGGAGCCTGAACCAGGACCTGACCTAAGTGTCCAGCGGCCAGCCGTCGGATCCCACCCGAGCACCGGCTGTTCCGATTTGGCGCTGCACAACATCTCGTTCGATCATCTTAACGCGACAAGGCCTTCGGACCGATTGTCCGATCGGTTACATTTGCGCCCCTTCAATACACATGCGTACTGCTATGGAAATGAGGAAGTTCGTGATGGTGGCCGGTCTGCTGGCCGGTTCACTGGTGATCGCCCAGAACGGGGAGACCGATCCCATGTTGATGTCCGTGGACGGCAAACCCGTGACACGGAGCGAGTTCGAAGCCATCTACAAGAAGAACAACAAGGATGCGGCGGTGACGCAACAGGCCTTGGATGAGTACCTCGATCTCTTCATCAACTACAAACTGAAGGTGCGGGAGGCGGAGGTGCTGGGAATGGACACAGTAGGGAAGTTCAAGACCGAACTGGACGGTTACCGCAAGCAGTTGGCCCGACCCTACCTCATTGACCGGGAGTTGAACGATAACCTCATCAAGGAAGCCTACGATCGTTCACAGCAAGAGATCCGGGCCAGCCACATTTTGGTACAGGTGGCCGAGGACGCTTCAGCGGAGGATACCCTGGCCGCCTGGAAGCGGATCACGACCCTGCGCGAGCGGATCGTAAAGGGTGAGGATTTCGACAAAGTGGCACGCGGCCCAGGTGGCAGCGATGATCCGAGCGCACAGAAGAACGGAGGCGATCTGGGTTGGTTCAGTGCGCTACAGATGGTGTATCCGTTCGAATCGGCCGCCTACACCACCCCCGCAGGACAGCTCAGCCAGCCCGTGCGCACCCGTTTTGGGTACCACATCATCAAGGCGGTCGACAAACGACCGGCGCGGGGTCAGGTGCGCGTGGCCCATATCATGCTGCGCGCTTCGGACAAGGACAGTCCGGAGAAGGCCGCAGAGGTGGAGAAGCGTATCCGTGAGATCCATGTACAGATCACCGGCGGTAAGGTCACCTTCCCGGATGCGGCCCTTAAATTCAGTGAGGACGAAAGTTCAAGCAGCAAGGGAGGCGAGCTTCCGCAGTTCGGCACGGGCAAAATGATCGAAGAGTTCGAAGATGTGGCGTTCGGACTGACCGAAGAAAAGGCCTTGAGCGAGCCGTTCAAGACCCGCTACGGCTGGCATATCGTCAACCTGCTCGAGTACATGCCGCCTCCCGCCTTCGATGTCGCCAAGGCGGACCTGAAGAACAAGATCAGCAAGGACAGTCGCGCGGATGTCACCAAGCGCGCCTTCCTGGACAAGTTGCGCGCGGAGTACCACTACAAGAGCGACCCCAAGGCTGTGAAAGCGGTGCTGGCCCTGTTGGACAGCAGCATCTATAAGAAAGGTACCCAGAAACTGGATACCATGTTGCGCAAGGAGGCGGTGGAAGGACCGATCACTGGAAAGGATGGTCTGTACAAACGCGAGATCAATGGGACCATCAAGGATGGTAAGCTCGTGAACATCCGGAGCCGGAAGCACGAGGACATCACTGTCTCGCCCGAAGACACGGTGGTTGTGCGCGATCTCCACGAAGGTTGGTCCTACGACAAGGCGAAGGCCGCGAAACTCACCAAACCGGTTTTTACCATTGATGCGAAAAGCTTCTCACAGACGGAGTTCCTGGAGTACCTGGTCACCAAGCAACGCCGGGAACCGGGGCGTCCGTTCGCAGGCTACGTGGACCAGCGCTTTCAGGAGTTCGTCGACGACCAATTGATGGCGTTCGAGGATTCGAACCTGGACACCAAGCATCCCGAGTTCCGCATGCTCATGAAGGAATACCGGGATGGGATCCTGCTCTTCGAACTGACCGACCAGAAAGTGTGGAGCAAGGCCGTGAAGGACACCCTGGGCCTAATGGCCTACCAGCAGGCGAATGAGAAGAACTTCATGTGGGATACCCGGTACAATGCCGACATCTATACTTGCGCGAACGCGGAGGTGGCCAAGAAGACGCGCGCTTTGTACAAGAAGGGGAAGCGGGGCAACGATCTGCTCACCGCGGTGAATATCGGATCCGCACTGGACCTGAGCCTGGACCAAGGTACCTGGACCGCGGAGGAGAAGCCCTTTCTGAAGGGTATCAGCAAGCCTGGACTCACGGACAATTTCGAACTGGACGGTGGCGTGGTGATGGTCGACCTGAAGGAAGTGGTACCCCCGGTGCCGAAGACCCTGGACGAAGCACGCGGCTTGGTCACAGCGGCCTATCAAGACCAGTTGGAGAAGGACTGGATAAACGAACTGCGAGGTAAATATGAAGTGCGCGTGAACAAAGACGTGCTCTATTCCATCCGCTGAAGCACCCGTGATCCGGCGATCGGCTCTGGTGGGCATTGCGCTGGGAGGGCTGGCTTGGGCAGGTTGCGGCGCGGATCATGACCCTTCGGACCCACCCGTCGCACGGGCCTATGGGAACATCTTGTACTGGAGCGACCTACGCCAGGTGGTGCCGATGGATGCGAGCGCTTCTGACAGCGCCGCACTTGCCGCTGGCTATGTCGAGAACTGGATGCGTGAGCAGGTGCTTTTGGCGAACGCGGAGAAGAACCTGCCCACATCAGGCATGGATCTGGAGGCGCGCATGCGGGACTATCGGAATTCGCTCGTGATCTTCACCTATGAGCAAGCACTGGTGGACGAGAAGCTGGACACCGTGATCACGCAGCAGCAGATCGCCGAGCACTTCGGCCAGCATGCCAAGGACTTCGCCTTGAAGGACAATATCGTCCGTGTGCGTTGGTTCAAAGTGGACGATCATGACCCGCGCCTCGTGAAACGCCTCCGGGAACAGTTCGAGAGCGGCAAGGACGAGGACATGCATGAACTGGAGGTATGGGCGGCGAGCAACGGCGTGGTCATCAACGAGACAAGGTGGTGCTGGAGGACAGCGCAGGTACTTACTTCGTGGACCTGTTGGAGCATCGGGCGGTGGACAGCGAACCACCGATCGAAATGGTGGCCCAGGACATCCGGTCCATCCTGCTGAACCAACGAAAGGTGAAGTTGATCGAACGGATGAGGGAAGACCTCTACAGGCAAGCCTTGGAACACGATGAGATCGGTGTCTACTGAACGGTTCCTGCTGGCGCTCGCCACGGTGCTGCTTGCACCCGTCGCATCGGCGCAACCGGCCGCCGAACTTGTCGACGGCATTGTAAGCGTGGTAGGCAAGGAGGTGGTCCTGCTGAGCGATCTGCGTTCACGAGAACAACAGATCCGGCAACAGGGCGCACCGGTCACCATGGATGCCACCTGCGAAGAGCTCGAGTCCCTGCTGTTCGAAAAACTCCTGATCGACCAGGCCAGATTGGACAGTGTGGAGGTGGATGATGGCCAGGTGCAGGCTGAGCTGGATCGGCGGATCCGCTACTTCATGATGCAACTGGGTTCACAGGAGAAACTGGAGGAATTCTATGGAAAATCGATCGAGGAGATCAAAGCCGATTTTCATGACCAGGTGAAGGAGCAGCTGTTGGTGCAACAAATGCAACAACAAGTGGTCGGAGGGGTGCGGGCCACCCCACGGCAGGTGGAAGGTTTCTACAAGGACATCCCTGCGGATAGTCTGCCTTTCATCAATGCCCAGGTGGAGATCGCCCAGATCGTGCGCACACCCCGGGTGGACCCAGCAGAGGACCGGCGCGTGCGGCAGCGCATCGAAGAGTTCCGCACCAGTGTCGTGAACGGGGATAAGGACTTTTGCACACTGGCGATCCTTTACAGCGAGGACCCCGGTTCCGCGAAGGATTGCGGCGAACTCGGCCTCGTACCACTGGGTGCCATGGTCTCCGAGTTCGATGCCGTGGCCATGAGCCTCAAGGAAGGGGAGACCTCCCAGGTCTTCAAGACCACCTACGGCTACCACTTCATGCAACTCGTTGAGCGAAGGGGGGAGCAATACAACGCCCGTCATATCCTGCTAAAACCCCAAGTGGGTTCCGAGGACCTGGCCAAAGCCCGGCGTTATGTGGACAGCTTGGCAACCCTGATCCGCGCGGGTACTTTGGAGTTCAGCAGTGCCGCTAACGAATACAGCGATGATGAGGAGAGCCGCTCCAACGGCGGCGTATTGATCGAACCCAACAGCAACAGCCCGCTCTGGGCGATCGGTGAATTGGATCAACAGACCTTCCTCGTTGTTGACAAACTGGCCGTTCAGCAGGTCAGCGAGCCGGTAGTGCTCACCGCCGAGGACGGTACCAAGAGTTTCCGGATCCTCCGCGTGCTCCAACGCACCGAACCGCACAAGGCCAACTTGAAGGACGACTATCAACTCCTACTTGAAGCGGCGGAGAACAAGCTGAAAAGCGATGCCATGGACGGATGGGTGAAGGAAAAACTCATCACCACGTACATCAAGGTGGACCCGGCCTACACGGGCTGCCCCTTCCTCAGCGACTGGTCCGTGAGCGTGGACCGATAGCCCTTCACCGATCCTGTAATTTCAGCCCCCTTTTCGATCCTATGAACATACCCGCAAGTGATGTAGAGGCCGTGGAGCGTTTCGGACAGCGCTATCGGGACCTCAAGACCGAGGTAAGCAAAGTGATCATCGGGCAGGACAAGGTGGTCGAGGACGTGCTCATCGCCATATTCAGCCGGGGCCATTGCTTGCTGGTGGGCGTACCGGGCCTGGCCAAAACGCTGCTCGTGAACACCGTTTCGAAGGCGCTCGGGATCAGTTTCAACCGGATCCAGTTCACCCCCGACCTGATGCCGAGCGACATCATCGGAAGCGAGATCCTGGACCAGGACCGTCGTTTTCGGTTCGTCAAGGGTCCTCTATTCGCCCACATCATTCTGGCTGACGAGATCAATCGGACCCCCCCAAAGACGCAGGCGGCTTTGCTGGAGGCCATGCAGGAACGTTCGGTCACAGCCGCAGGGAACAACTACCCACTGCCCGAGCCTTTCTTCGTGTTGGCCACGCAGAACCCCATCGAGCAGGAAGGCACCTATCCGCTGCCCGAAGCGCAGTTGGACCGTTTCATGTTCAATATCTGGGTGGACTATCCCACCTATGTGGACGAACTCGCCGTGGTGAAGGCCACCACGAGCGATGCGCAGCCCGAGGTTCGGAGCGTGCTCACCTCAGAAGAGATCCAATACTACCAAGGCCTCGTGCGCCGCATCCCGGTGCCTGAGAACGTGCTGGAGTACGCCGTGAAACTGGCCACACGCACGCGCCCCGGACTGCCGAGCGCACCTGCCATCATCAACGACCATATTAGCTGGGGGGCTGGTCCCCGGGCCTCGCAGTTCTTAGTGATCGGTGCCAAGTGCCATGCGCTCGTGCGCGGACGGTTCTCCCCTGACATCGAGGACGTGAAAGCCGTCGCGACCCAGGTTCTGCGCCACCGTCTGGTACGCAATTACAAGGCCGAGGCGGAAGGGGTGACGGTGGATAAGATCGTCGAGGCGATCCTCTGATCCGTCTAAGCGGCATCCGAACAAGGGGATCAGCGTCTACCTTTGGATGACCGGTCCTATTTTCAACAGACCCCGCAAGATGATCTCGTCCCGCACCTTATCCCTCGCCTTCGGGCTTTCCTCCGTACTTGCCACGTTCGGCCAATTGCCCGTCGTGGACATCGGTCTGTTCGATAATGGCCTCGGTCAGTTGGAGGTGCGCCTCCGCCCGGACGGTAGCTTCAATGAGTTCTTTTCCAGCGTCGTTTTCACAGTACGCTGGGACGCCGCTTCCGGTGCGAACCTCGATGCGGTGGTGCAAGTGGCCCCCCAGTCGAACTACATGCCGGTGCTCAAGTCCGGTGGCGAAATTGATGACCAGGGTTATCGCTACCAGGTCTTTGCCGGGTTCGGTACCGCACCGCTCAGCAATTTCAGTGTGACGTGGGCTCCAGCGGCGGAGATCGGTTTGATGACCATCAACGTGCTGAACGGAACTGGTGTCTTCGAGATCGTGAACGATGCCTGGACGGCCGATCCCAACAACAACGGGGATTTCTATGTATCCCTGAACGGCGAGGATAAGACCGGATCGATCTACCAGATCAGCACGGGTGTGGTGGAACCGGTCGCGTCGGACGATTGGTCGATGGATGTGTTGCCGAACCCGACGGATGGACCCTCGACGATCACCATCGCGGCTCCGGAGGGCAGTGGGCAAGGTGAACTTGAACTCATCAATGCGGCAGGCCAGCTTGTATGGTCGCGCTCTTTCAGCTCCCTGCGCGGCACCGTGCGTGCATCCATGGACCTTACTCCTTTCCTGGCCGGGGTTTACACGGTGCGCTTGCGCTCCGACGAACAGGTGCTGACCCAGCGTCTGGTCCGGCGCTGATCCTTCAGCTTTTTGTCATGGCTTCGGGTGCGGACATGAGAACGGGAGTATTTCTGCTTTTCTCCTGCGCCGCTCTCATGGATGCGGAAGCACAGTCACCTTGTGTGAACGGCATGGCCGGTCCCTATCCATGCCAGAACGTGGACCTTCTGGCGCGCCTCAATCTGGCCCAGCTCGGTGCCACCGGCGGAGCGCCCAATGCGGCCGATCTTTGGGGTTGGACCGATCCGCTCACGCAACGGGAGTATGCTATTGTCGGCCTGAACAACGGCACCGCCTTCATCGATGTAACGGTGCCCACAGCCCCGGTGAGGGTGGGCAATTTGCCGAGCCACCTGCCCACCAGCAACCTCTGGCGCGATGTGGACGTGCATGGCACCTGGTGTTTTGTGGGCAGTGAACTCGCCGGCCACGGCCTACAGGTCTTCGACCTCACCCGCTTGCGCAATGTGCCGAACCCGCCCGTGAACTTCACCGAAGACGCGCACTACCCGGGCTTCGGTAACAGTCACACCATCTGCGCGGACAAGGTGGAGCCGTACGTCTATGTGGTCGGCACGGGGATCAATAACGGGGGCATCACCGCCCTCGATGTCACCAACCCATTGGCGCCTGCACTTGTGGGGACCTTCTCACAGGAGGGTTACATCCATGAGAACGTGGTTTACGCATACACCGGCCCGGATCCAGATCACCAGGGCCAGCAGGTCAGTTTCAACTTCCACAGTGGAAGTCCGGATAAGATCACCATAGTCGACGTGACGGACAAGACGGATATGGAGCTGATCGCATCGTTCACCTATACCGGTGCGCGTATCACGCATCAAGGCTGGCTTACCGAGGACCAGAGGTACTTGCTGATGGATGATGAAGGTGACGAGGGTTTCTACGGCCATGGCACCCGGACGCGCATTTTCGATGTAAGGGATCTTGACGCTCCGATCTATGTGGGGGCCTATACCTCGCCCCTGGCAAGCACCGATCACAACTTGTACACGCATCGCGGTCTAGTCTTCCAGAGCAACTACACGAGCGGCTTGAGGATCTTGGACACCACCGGAGTTAGCGCGGGTTCGCTATCGCCGGTCGCGCATTTCGACACCTATACGGCCAATGATGGTGCCGCACAGACCGGCGCTTGGGGCAACTACCCCTACTTCCCCAGCGGCACGGTGATCGTAAGCGACATGGTCAGCGGCCTCTTCATTCTGAAGCCGCGCCTCAGTTTGCGCCTGCGGGTATTTCTTGAAGGCCCGTTCGATGCGGTGGGTGGAATGATGAAGGACGACCTACGGCAATTATCACTACTGCCGATTTCCGAGCCGTACAGCGGGCTAGGCTACGTCTATACCGGCCCTGGAGCAGGGGCGATGGTCACCAACACGGCCTTTCTTACCGCCGGAGCGGACGCCATTGTGGATTGGGTGGTGGTCGAATTGCGTGACGCCACTAACGTGCTCACGGTGCTTTCCAGTCGCCCGGCACTGGTGCAGCGTGATGGCGATGTGGTCGGCTTGGACGGCATCTCCCCCGTTCAGTTCGATATCGCTCCGGGCAACTACCGTATCGTTCTGCGACAGCGCAACCATTTGGGGGTGATGACGGGCCAGGCCGTTCAGGTGAGCGTGGCCGAGCGCACGTACGACCTGAGTGATGGTAGCGTGCCGCTCCATGGCGTGCAGCCCACCAAAGTGTTTGGGTCCGTGAACGCGCTCTGGGCGGGCAATGCCAACCGCGACGACGTCCTGAAATATGCCGGTGTCAACAATGACAGGGACCTGATCCTCACGACGATCGGAGGGTCGACCCCGACGAACACCGTTGTCGGTTACCTCTCCACGGATGTCAACATGGACGGTGTGACGAAGTACGCTGGCAGTGCCAATGACCGCGATCCGATCCTGGTGAACATCGGCGGGTTCCTGCCGACCGCGACCCGTTTTCAGCAGATCCCGTGAACCAGCACAGGCGGTCTTCCTTGGCCTGATCTATTTTAGGGCCCTGCTCCGTGCCACCGTTCCGATCCCCAAGCCGCTGATGCGTCTCCTAGCTCTCGTAACTCTTACTTCTCTGTTCGTGGGCCCGGTCCGCGCCCAGTGCGTCACCACCTTCCCTTCCAATGAGGCGTTCACCGACTTCGGCGTCGGTACGCCCGGGACCTTGATCAACAACTGGACGAACCTCACCACCGACGACCTCCAGTGGAACGTGGATGAGAACGGCACACCGACCGCAGCGACGGGTCCGATCGGCGACCACACCTCCAACAATACCAGTGGCAACTACATGTACGTGGAGACCACCGGCTCCACGGCGACCCCGAACAAAAGCGCAATTCTGCAGTCGCCTTGTTACGACCTGTCACAGCTGACCGCGCCCTACCTCACGTTCTGGTACCATTTGCAGGGCGCACAGCTGGGCTCGCTGTTCGTGGACATGAACATCAATGGTACGGTGACCACAGGGCTTTGGTCCGTCGCTGGCGCACAGGGGGCCTATTGGAAGCAAGGTTGGTTGAACCTTGCGCCATGGGTCGGACAAACGAACGTCCGTGTACGCTTTCGCGCGGTTACCGGAGCAGGTGAACTCAGTGACATCGCCATCGACGATGTGTTCGTGGGCAACCTCACGCCCATGTTCGGCTGCACTGAGACCACAGCAGCCAACTACAACAGCGCAGCGAACATCAACAACGGCACGTGCAGCTACACCTGCCCGGGTGGCCAGCAGCGCGTGCGCATCGATCTGGTCGCGGACAACTATCCCGGCGAGATCTCCTGGACGCTGAAGAACGGTGCGACGAACACCACGCTCGCCAGTGGCGGATCGACCGGGACCACGGTGTGCGTACCGGCGAACACCTGCCTGGTGTTCCGGATCAATGATAGTTATGGCGATGGTATCTGTTGCGGATATGGCAACGGAGCTTACGCGGTCTATGTGGACGGCGCTCTGGTTGTGGAGGGTGGTAGCTACACCACGTTCCAAGAGACCTCTTTCAATTGCCCTCCCGGGTACAGTTGCTCGAACGCTGTTCCCGTCGGGTTGGGAACGCACACCGCACCCGGCCTGGAGTACTGGTACGATTTCACCCCCGCACAGACCGGGTCGTACACCATCACCACCTGTGGATTGAACACCTGTGATACGAAGCTCTGGCTCTATGACATGGCCTGTGGTCTGGTCAATCCGCAGCCCGGCATCGAAGGTGCCACCTTCGGGGATGACAATGATGGCAACTGCGGGTTGCAGGCTGTGGTGAACGCGAACATGCCGGCCGGTGTCACCCACCACCTCCGTTTGGGCACCAACAACAGCAGCTGCTCCGCGATCACCTTCCAGATCGTCTACAACGGGCCGGTCATCGGGTGCATGGATCCGGGGTCGTGCTCATACGAACCCCTGGCCACGGTGCCCTGCACTGGTTGCTGTCTCGTGCCCGGCGATCCGAACTGCCCGGACGGTCCGGACCTGACCATGAACCAAGCCGCATTGCAAAGCAGCTTGAACTTATACTCGGCCAACATCACGGACGCCTGTGCACCTGTGGAAGGTTGCACGAAGGGGCTCGGTCAGCGCTACGTACTGCGCTTCACCACACGCATCGACAACATAGGTACCACGGACTACTACATCGGAAGCCCGAGCGCCCAGCCGCAGATGTTCAGCACCAGCAACTGCCACGGCCATGCGCACTATGAGGGCTATGCGGACTATGTCCTCTTCGATCAGAACGGGACCAAGATCCCGGTCGGCTTGAAGAACGGCTTCTGCGTGATAGATGGCGGTTGCACGCCGGGTCATACCGGCCAGTACGGGTGCAGTAATATGGGCATCACCGCAGGGTGTTATGACGTGTATGGATCAGGCACGACCTGCAACTGGATCGACATCACCGATGTTCCCGCAGGGACCTACACCTTGGTGCTCCGTACCAATTGGCAACACACACCGGACGCTCTAGGCCGCCACGAAACGGACTATTCCAACAACTACGCCCAGGTCTGCGTTCAGATCACACGGAACCTGCAGAACGTGCCCTCTTTCAGCGTTGTCGCGAATTGCCCGGTCTACACCGATTGTCTGGGTCAGGTCTATGGGGATGCACAGATCGATTGCACGGGACAGTGCGCGGGCACCGCAAAGACCGGCGACCTGAACAACGACACCTTTCAGACGCAGCCCGATGCGCAGCAGTACGTGCTCGGCATCCACGGCAATGATGTGAGCCCTGCGGCATGCACGGACCTGAACAACGATGGTGCCATCACCGTTACCGATGCGGCCCTGATGGTGAACTGCTATTCCACGCAAGACGCGCACGATCAGGACCCGCATATGATCCACTATCATCCCTGGTGCGATTTTCCGCGCGGATGGTTGAGCACCATAGACACGGTGGACTTGAAAGTCGGCGCTCTCGATCTGGTGAACGGGTACGTGGACATCCACATCAAGAACCCCAATTGCCGTGTGCTCGGCTATGAGTTCGAATTGTCCGGCCTCACGATCCAGAACGTGGAGAACCTCGCCCCCACGCTCCAGAACGACATCAGCGTGACCTCATCGCTCGGGGGCATGAAAGTGATCGGCCTCAGTTATTTGGATACCACGTTGGCGAAGAACACGAGCTGGGTGCCATTGGTACGCGTGCATTACCTCGCGCTCACCGGGTCGCAGGTCTGCATCTCCCATATCACGGACGTGGCCAATGATCAGGCGAACAATGTGATCACGCGGATCATCGGGCCGTGTCTTACCGTGCCGAACACGGTGGTGCTTGATGTGAAGGCCTTCCTGGAAGGGCCTTATGTGGACGGGACCGGGCTGATGAACGATGCGCTCCGTTCTGCCGCGTTGATCCCTTCGGGGGAGCCTTACACGGCATTGGGCTTTCCTCAAGCTGGCGGCGGCGGCGGCGAACAAGTGGTGACCGGGGCGTTCGACGTTACTGGACCGAATGCGATCGTCGATTGGGTGATGATCCAACTCCGCAGCGCCGGGACCCCTTCTAACGTCGTGGCGACTCGCTGCGCGTTGCTGCAACGCGATGGTGACATCGTAGCGGCGGACGGTATCTCCAACGTGGTGTTGAACGCCGCAGCGGGCAATTACCATGTCGCCGTTCGGCACCGGAACCACTTTGGGGCGATGACGGCGACCGCGATCTCCGTGGGCACCCTCCCCACGGTGATCGATCTCCGCTCTCCTGGTACCGCAACCTGGGGCACGAACGCGCGCAAGACCATGGGGCCGGTAACCGTACTCTGGGCAGGCAATGCGGTGACCGATGCTTTGCTCAAGTATGCCGGTGCGAACAACGATCGCGACCCGATCCTGAACGTGGTGGGTGGCAGCACACCTACGGCAGTGGCCTTTGGGTACTACCGTGAGGACATCAATTTGTCAGGGGTGGTCAAGTATGCGGGTAATGCCAATGACCGGGACCCGATCTTGGTGAACGTCGGCGGCAACGTACCTACGTCCACGCGGACCGAACAACTGCCTTAGCGATTTCCTTCTTTCGAAGGATCCGGTGCCATCAAGCGCCAGGAATGGTCGGTCGAAGGTTGGCGAGGGTTCATCGGATCGATCAGCTTTGACCTATCCGCAAGGCGAGGATGCTCCTTCGCATAAA
This sequence comes from Flavobacteriales bacterium, assembly GCA_016703105.1. Taxonomy (GTDB): domain Bacteria; phylum Bacteroidota; class Bacteroidia; order Flavobacteriales_F; family PHOS-HE28; genus PHOS-HE28. The sequence continues at coordinate 154,675 of JADJCS010000013.1, read as the reverse complement.
GACCCTTGACGCTATCTTGCACACCATTCCCGACCCATGCGATCACTACTGCTCTCCGCCTACCTGCTCTTCCTATCCAACTACACCTTCGCCCAATGTGGCGTTGGCGAGGTCGAGGTCTTCATTGAGGTCACGACCGACGACTACGGTTACGAAACCTATTGGGAACTTCTCCCGAACGGATCACCGTGCGGCACCAATACCATCTTCGCCGGGAGCAATCCTTTGGTGGGATGCAATGGCGCTGGTCTGCAGAACCAGAACCCTGGCGGATACGGCAACGGTCTTGTGATCAGCGAGGGACCTTTCTGTTTGGTCCAGGGCGCACCGTATGACATTTTTTGGGCTGATGATTTCGGCGATGCAGGCCTTTCGTTCGAAGTGTTCGTGAGCGGTGTGAGCAGTGCCTCTTTCGTGGGTAGCGGGCTCGGGGAGACCTTCACGTTCATCGCGGACCTTCCTCCTGCGCGCGACATGAGCGTGACCAAGATGATCACGGCGCTGTTCGCCTACCGCGATGTGCCGGTCGCCGTGAAGGGCGAATTGCGTTCGCTCGGGGCGGATCCCGTGACTAGTTTCGATCTGAACTACACGGTCGATGGGGGCACGCCCGTGGTGCAATCCGTCGCCCCGGTCAACCTGACGGCTGGTGACTACTATCCTTTCGAGCACACACAGCCCTGGGTGCCCGGTAGCACGGGTGCGTTCACGATCGAGGTTTGGGCGAGCAATATCAACGGTGGTACTGATCTGAACACAGGCAACGACCTGGGTCTTGCGGCAGTGAAGGTGAACGAGCCCGTCCCGGACATCATCGATCAATTCCTCTTCGGGACGCCCGAATTGGACGTGATCGCCACGTCCAACGAGGACCTACTGGTCCCCCGCGACCTTGATTTCCATCCCGACTTCGAACGCAATGAGCTCTGGGTGATCAACAAGGACACCGAAGCGAGCGGCGGCAGCACCGTGAAATTCACCAATGTCGGCGCGCCGGGTATGTCCTATTTGATGCAGGAGGACCCGAACAATTGGCACTTCATGAGCCTGCCTACTGGCATCGCTTTCGCGGACAATAACAACTTCTCCACCTGCCCGGGCGTGTTCGATGCCAACCACAACGGCGGCACTCCGTTCACCGGCCCGTCGCTTTGGAGCAGCGACCCCACCATCTACGCACAGGGCACGTTCGGACCGCTGGGGAGCCATCTGGACATGCTCCATGTAACGCCCAACAGCCAGGGCATCGCACACGAACATTGGAACAAGTTCTGGGTGGTCGACGGATACAATGGGGATGTGGTGGTGCACGACTTCCGCACGGACCATGGTCCGGGCATGGATTATCATGGCGACGCGATCATCCGGCGGTACGCGGATTTCACGATCACAAAGGATCCGAACGATCACATCGTGAGCCATTGCGTGATGGACAAAGCCACGGGCTGGCTCTACGTGGTCGACCATGGTGGAGATAGGGTGCTTCGGCTGAACACGACTACCGGTGCTGCTGGTGGCCCGGGCAACTTCGGGCCCTTCGAGAGTTACGTGGAGTACACGATGTACACCGGATACGACTGGGAGGTGATCATCAGTTCCGGCTTGGTGGAACCTGCGGGGATCGACATTGTCGGCGATCACCTCCTCGTCAGCGATCACGCTACGGGAGAAGTGATCATCTACGACCTTAGCGGGCCCGTGGTAGCGGAGCTGGGCCGGGTTGATGCTGGCGGACCCGGGCTTATGGGCATCAAGGTGGGGCCCGATGGCCGCATTTGGGGGGTGAACGCAACGACCCATTCCTTGGTGCGGATCGGTCCGGACGCCACGGTCGGGGTCGAGGAAGTCGCCAATCCCGAACTCACACTGCGGCCAAACCCGGTCGTGGACCGCCTTTTCGTGAGGGGGCTGGACCATTTGACCGTGAACGGTACCGTGCTCGTGCAGGACGCTATGGGACGGGACGTACTGAGCGCGCAGGTCGGCGATATACGGAACGGATTGGATGTTGGGGCACTGCGCCCGGGTACCTATTCCCTGCGGATCGGCGCCTTTTCACAGCGTTTCGTGAAACAGTGAGCCAGGGGCGTCCGAGCTCGGGATCCCGATCCGGGAGCGATCCTGGTGTGGCCCAACTAGAAGCGTTGGGGGTATATTGGGCCTCCTAGATTTTCCCATGCTTTCACCACTACGCTTCGTGCTTATCGGATGTCTTCTCCTTTCCGGTAGCTACCTTTTCGGACAGGCGCTCCCCTTGGACCCGCTTTCCATCGCTCGTAATGAATTGGAAAACAAGGGCATACGTCTTGATGCGATCGGAGAGTTGGTGGTGCGAGATGCCTACACCGATCGCCGCACGGGAATCCTGCATGCGTATTTGCGGCAGCATCTGAACGGACTGGATGTATTTGGTACGGAGGTCGCCTTGCATATCCTTCCCGACGGCCGTGTAGTTGGTCTGCATCAACGTTTGATCGAAGACCTCGTAGCTAAGGCACCCAAAACGGCGCCGGGGCTTACTCCCGAGGAGGCCCTGCGCGCGGCACTTCTTATCGAAGAGCTGCCTGTCGCCCGTATCGCGCGTGTTGAGGGCGACGGGGCCTCCCACCGGTACGTCTTCTCCAGGGAAGGCATCGCCAGCGAAGATCCCGTTGTGCAGCTCTATCTCATGCCAGTGGGTGAGAAGGTCAGCTTGGTTTGGAATGTCACGCTGTATCTGCTCGACGGTTCGCATTGGTGGAACATACGTATCGATGCTACCACCGGGAAGGAACTGGAGCGCAATGATTGGGTGGCACAGTGCGAGTTCGATGGGGTAGGGGAGCATGCGCACGGGACACCGGTTCCGCTAGCACCCGCACCAGCGGCCCCTGCGGATCTTCGCGTGTTCGCCCGGCCTGCGGAATCTCCGAACCACGGCGCGCACGCCCTTTTGAACGCACCTTGGAACGCTGCGTTGAACGCATCGCCCTTCGGATGGAACGACGTGAACGGAGCGGCTGGAGCTGAATACACCATTACACGGGGTAACAACGTCTACGCCAGCGAGGACCGGGACAACAACAACGTGCCGGGTTTCAGCCCGGATGGGGGAGCTACGTTGGACTTCGACTTTCCAGCGAACCTCGCGCTCGATCCGCTCGACTACGAATCCGCGGCCATCACCAATCTGTTCTACTGGAACAACATCATCCATGATGTGACCTACCAGTACGGTTTCGATGAGGTGAGCGGCAATTTCCAATTGAACAATTATGGGAACGGGGGCGCGGGGAACGACGAAGTGGATGCGGACGCCCAGGATGGGAGCGGTACGAACAATGCCAATTTCGGCACACCGCCGGACGGCAGCAGCCCGCGCATGCAGATGTTCCGTTGGACACAGACCACGCCGGCCAGGGATAGCGACCTCGACAACGGCATCATTGTGCATGAATACGGCCATGGCATCAGCAACCGGTTGGTAGGCGGTCCGTCGAACACGAGTTGCCTGTTCAATGCGGAACAGATGGGAGAGGGCTGGAGCGACTATTTCGGCTTGATGCTCACGATAGAGCCCGGGGATCAAGGCACGGACGCGCGAGGTATCGGCACCTACGTGTTGGGCCAACCGGTCACTGGGTTGGGCATACGTCCGTCGCCATACAGCACGAACTTCGGCGTGAACGCTTACACCTATGCCTCCACCAATAGTGGTCTGAGCCAACCGCACGGCATCGGCTTCGTGTGGTGTACGATGCTCTGGGAACTTACCTGGGACCTGATCGCGCAGTACGGCTTCGATCCTGATATCTACAACGGTACCGGAGGGAACAACATCGCCATGCAGCTGGTCATGGATGGATTGAAACTAACTCCGTGCGGTCCGGGGTTCGTGGATGGTCGTGACGCCATTCTTATGGCCGACCAGATCAACAACAGCGGCGCGAACCAGCAGCTTATCTGGGCGGCTTTCGCCCGGCGGGGACTTGGCTTCAGCGCCAGCCAGGGGAGTGCGTCCAGCCGCTCGGACCAAGTGGAGGCGTTCGACGTTCCTCTGGACGTGAACGTTGGTGTTACCGCCATAGTGGAACCGACCTCAAGTTCTTACCCGGATTGTTTGAACAACGCGCGTACCGTGAAGGTGAAGGTGCGGAACAATGGCCTTACTGCGCAATCCAACATTCCAGTGGTCTACCGGCTGGACAATGGAGCATTGGTCACAGAGGTGCTGGTGGGCCCTGTCGCATCGGGGATCACGGTGGATTTCACCTTCGCCACCCCACTTGTCATCGCTGGGTTAGGGGCACACACGATGAAGGCTTGGACCGCACTGGTCGGGGATCTGAACCAGAACAACGACAGCACTTCGATCGGGCTGGAACTGGTCACAGGGACCCCCCAAAGCACTCCTTTCTTGGAGACTTTCGAATCGGCCGCATTGTGCGGCACGGCGTCGAATTGCGGTGCCACCGTATGTGCATTGCCCAACGGATGGAGGAATCTTTCGAACGGCACCTTTGACGCGAGCGATTGGCGGGTGGACGAGAACGACACACCGAGCGGTAGCACCGGGCCTGCTTTGGATTTCGCTCCCGGCACAGCTACGGGGAACTACGTCTATCTCGAAGCCTCGGCGTGCTTCAATAGCGATGCGGTCCTGCTCAGTCCTTGTATCGATCTGAGCGGGGTTATACTTCCAAGGCTCCGCTACGCCCAACATCTCTATGGAGCGGCCATGGGTTCGCTGCATGTGGACCTGTTCGATGGGAGCCAATGGCATCTTGACATCGCTCCCGTAGTTCAGGGCGATCAGGGCGATATATGGCAGCAGCGCACGGTGAACCTGGACGCTTATGCCAACGCCATCGTGATGATCCGCTTCCGCGGCCGCACCGGCTCGGATTTCACCTCGGACATGGCGCTGGACGCGATCGAGATCTACGATGGCGCCATTCCTCCTGTCGCCGATCTCTCCGCGACCCCGAGCAGTTGGTGCGTGGGTGGCAAAGCCACGCTCACGGACCTATCAGCGAACGACCCGACGGGTTGGAACTGGAGCATCACTCCAGCCACGCATCAATTCGTGGATGGCACCAATGCCTCGAGCGAACAACCCAAAGTCCTGTTCACCGCACCAGGGGTTTACGACATCACCCTTACGGCGACGAACGCTTTCGGGCAGGATAGCCATACGCAAACCTCAGCGGTGACCATTGGTACTGGCGTGGCTGCCCGCATGGACGTGAACCTCGACCGTTGGGGAGCTGAAACCACATGGTCGCTCAAGCGATTGAACGGCACGACGGTCGCCTCTGGCGGGCCATACACCACGGTCGGGCAGAACGGAGTGTATCCGCAACCACCACAGTTCCTCTGCCTCGATCAGGATAGCTGTTACGTGCTCCAAGTGAACGACAGCTACGGGGATGGCATGTGTTGCGCCTATGGTCAGGGTGGCTATTTGTTGTCCTTGGGAACGGGCGATACGTTGGTCTATGGGAACGGACAGTTCACTTTCCAGCGCACGGACACGGCCTGCTTGATCGGTGCGCCGAGCTTGAGCGCCAGGCTCATCCTCGAAGGACCCTATCTGACCGCCACGGGTCTCATGCGCGATCAACTCCGGAGCCAGCCAAGCTTTCCGCTTGTTGAGCCTTACACATCGCTCGGGTTCTCGCAACCGCAGGGCGGCGGAGAATCTGTCGATCCCGGTCTGCTCACTATCACAGGGCCGAACGCGATCGTGGACTGGGTGCGTGTGGAGTTCCGCGACGCGGTAGCGCCCTCTATTGTGGTCGGCGCCATTCAGGTTTTGTTACAGAGCGATGGTGATCTCGTGACCGGCACCGGCATTGCGGATCTGGTCCTTCCGATCCCCAACGGGAACTACTATGTCGCGTTCCGGCACCGGAACCACTTGGGGGCTATGACCTCCGCTCCGGTCGCTTTCGCTTCCGGTCCAGTGAGTTTGGATCTGACGGATCCATTGGTCCCTACGTTCGGCACGAACGCACGCAAATCGCTGGGAACGGTCATGGGCCTGTGGTCGGGGAACGTGGTTTCCGACGTGCTGCTCAAGTACGCGGGTGGGGCCAACGATCGGGACCCCATCCTGATCCGGATCGGCGGCTCGGTTCCTACCTCGGTGGTTTCGGGTTACTGGCCGGAGGACGTCACTTTGGACGCGCAGGTGAAGTATGCCGGATCGTCGAACGACCGTGATCCTATCCTGCAGAACATCGGGGGATCGATACCCACTGCGGTGCGCGCGGAGCAACTGCCCTAGCCATGCCGCTTTTGGAGCCAGTAGTGTCAGTCGAACGGCGCAGCTTCGGAGCGATCCTCGTCATGCTGCTCGCACATGGATCACATGCGCAAAGTTGGGAGGTGTTCGACATGAACACCGCCGGGTTCCCGAGCAATAACGTGACGGACATCGCACTTGACGGCCAAGGACGGACCTGGGTGTCTACGGATTGGGGCCTTTGCCTTTTCGAGAATGGCGGTTGGTCCTTCTTTCAGACACAGAACTCAGGCATCCCGGACAATCGACTGCTGTGCTTGGACGTCGACTCCCTTGACCGTGTTTGGATCGGAACACTGCTCAATGGTGTGTTGGTGTATGATGGGACGACCTGGGTGAATTACACCACCCAGAATTCCCCGCTCCCGGACGATCAGATCAAATGCATCACTATCGATCATCGGGGCTGGGCTTGGATCGGCACCTTCCTTGGGTTGGTTTGCTATACCGGCACGGAATGGAGGATCTACGACGAATCACCCACGAGCTACGGTGGGCTGCAGTTGAACGGGCAAGTGATCGAGGATGTAGCGGTACGCGCGGATGGTTTGGTGGCGATAGGTACCTTGAACGGAGGATTCCATTATCTCACGGATACTTCGGTCGCGGTGCATGCCACTTATATCGATCTGTTCCCCGATAACTCCCAACTTGGTGTGGCCATCGATACTGTCGCGGAGGAGCGTTGGGTGGTCACCCCTTCGCAGGGGCTGTTGCGCCAGGGCGGATCTTTGGAGAGCGGTCCATGGTTCCAATACAGCACCGGTCTTTCGACCATTCCATCCAACGCGCTCATTTCCATCGCCATGGATGCCCAGGGTAAGCCCTGGGTGGGTAGTATGGACAAAGGCCTGATCGTGCGCCATCCGAACGGCACCTTCGCGTCATTCGACACCCTGAATTCGGACATACCGCACAATACGGTCGAAGTTATCGAGGTCGCTTCGGACGGTGCGATCTGGGTGGGCACTCCCTTCGCTGGGGCGGCGCGTTTCCATCCGACCGATGTGATCGTTGAGAACAGTGGTACGCCGGCCTTGCACCTCTTCCCGATTCCAGCCGATGATCATGTGACCATCATTTGGCCGCATGAGGCTATGGGTTTCGATTGGAAGGTATACGATGCCTGCGGGCACGAAGTGCTGTTCGGAAGCGCGTCAACCGCATCCGGCGAAGTGATCGATCTGCGTGGGTTGCACACCGGTGTGTATGTCGTCCGCGCGTATACCGCTTCGCGAACGGCCCGAGCTACTGTTCTGAAGGATGCGCGACATCCTTGACCCTGCTGCACGACATGACTACTTTTGGGATCTTCCCTGCATTCATCCGAACCCATTCCGACACATGAAAGGCTTCTACCCTTTAACCCTCGTCTTGTCTTTAATTGTTACAGCGCCTCGTCAAGTGGCGGGGCAATGTTCCGTGCCGAACAATGTGGCCACCACTTGCTCGTGCTTGACGCCCGGTGCAACGGATTGCGACCTGCTCCCGGACATGATGATCTCATGGAAGGCATTGCAGACCGCCTCTTCCGGACCAAGCGAATATGGACAAACGGGCACGAACGCGGCCCGGTTGAGGGTGACCGGCTCCACTCCCAACATCGGACATGGCCCCTTGGAGACCCGCGGGGTCAACAGCGCCGGATTGCGCACCTACATCTGTGGTACAGACACGATCATTACAAGTGCAGCGGACTACAACTGCGCCAACGGCATGGTTGCTAGGCAGGTGATCTACCAACGCATATATCACAAGAACGGCAGCGTGTTGTCCTTTTCGGATGTTCCCGCCGGTGTAATGACTTACCACGATGAGCACAGTCACCAGCACGTGAACGATTGGAGCACGATGAGCTTGCGCCTCGCGCAGCCTGGAGTGAGCGACCCCCGCCTATGGCCGGTCGTGGCCACGGGCGGCAAGGTGGGCTACTGCCTGATCAACCTTTTCACTTGCTCCGGCTCTAGGACTATTGCCGGACCTCGCATCTGATGGGCCAGGGCAGCACTTTGAACAATGCTTCGTTCGGGAGCAATTACGACCTGGGTTTTGGGAATGGATGTACCGATATCCAGCAGGGTATCAAAGTGGGCAACGGGGATACGTATTCTGAAGAGCTTGGATGGGATGTGGATCAATCTCATGCCGGGTCTATGCAACGGTCAGTACCAGATCGTGGCGGATGTGGATCCGAACAACAACTTCATTGAGGAGAATGACGAGAACAACTACACCTCCATTCCGTTCAACCTCACCCTTCAAACGCCAGCGAACAGTGGAGGTACGGCCAACATTCTTTCGGACGGCCCGTTGGTAATGGGACCTGGCGAGAGCCGCATATTGACGGCCTCGCCCGGTACGGCTTATCTCTGGAGCACGGGAGCCACCACCCGCAGCATTACCGTGAACACGGCCGGCGGTTATTCCTGCACAGTGACCTGCCCTTGTGGTTCCTTGTCCACTCCGACATTGAACTTGACCACTCTTGCCGCCCCTTCTCCTCCCATAGGCACAGGGGCGACGATCATTGGTACAGGCTCAGCGCAACTCGCGGCGAGCGGCTCGGACCTGCATTGGTTCGATGCCAGTAATGGAGGCAACGAAGTGGGCACCGGTAGCCCATGGAACACACCGGTGATCTCTTCCACGACCGACTATTGGGTGGAGGCTCGCAATACGGTGCCAGCGGTGGTAGTGAACGCAGGCCGCCCGAACAACTCGGGGGGCGGTGCGTATTCCACTTCGAAGCAATGGTTGCTGTTCGACGCTTACGAACCGTTCCGGCTGGAATCATTCAAGGTATATGCGAACTCCATCGGGAACCGCCATTTCGTGTTGGTGGACCGATTGGGGAATCTCATCGCCGAGAAGTTCATTGAGATCCCGGTCGGTATGAATACGATCACAGTGGACTGGGACGTGCCCGCCGGTGTGCAACACAAGATCGCGGCGTACGATGACAACTCTGAGGTGGTGCGTGACCTGTGGCGGAGCGACGGGGGCTCTACATACCCATACGCTATAGGCACGATGGGTTCGATCACAGGCGCTTCTAACGGGACCCAGTATTACTACTACCTGTACGATTGGGTGGTGCGGAAGAACGCGGTAGTGGCTACTAGCGCCCGTACCATGGTGACCGCCACGGTGAACAATGCCATCCAACTGGACTTGCGGGTAATGCTCGAAGGGCCGTACGATCAGAACACGCAATTGATGCGTGATGATCTTCGCAGCGCATCATTGATACCCTCAACCGAGCCATACAGTGGATTAGGCTACATTCAAGTAGTCGGTGGGGGTGAGGTGTTGACCCCCGGTCTGCTTGTTGCCACCGGAAATGATGCCATTGTGGACTGGGTTCGGATCGAACTGCGCTCTTCGACGGATGCTACGCAGGTCTTGGCAACGAAGGCTGTTTTGCTGAAGCGTAATGGACTGGTCATTGATGGCTTGGGAGGCTTCCCCCAGTTCAATGTACCCGCCGGGCCATACTATGTGGTTGTTCGCCACCGGAACCATTTGGGTGCGATGACGGCAGCTCCCATCACTTTGACCGGCGCCGTGACGACAGTGGATCTCACTCAGCCTGGAACGGCCACTTGGGGTACGGATGCCCGCAAGAATGTGGGCGGAACCATGGTGCTTTGGACCGGGAACGCTAGGATCGACAACACATTGAAGTACGCCGGCGGTAGCAATGACCGGGATGAGATATTGGTGACCATCAGGGGCACCGTTCCGACGGCCACCATGCCAGGGTACCTCACACCGGACGTGACAATGGACGGCTTGGTGAAGTACGCGGGCGGAAGCAATGACCGGGACCCGATCCTGGTGAATGTCGGGGGCGCCGTGCCAACCGCCACCCGTACTGAACAGGTTCCCTGAGCGGATCGATCAATTAATCCTAACTTCCCGGCCCAAGGGAAAAGCCCTAACCAACCCAGACCCAAACCAATGATCATGAATCAGTCCAACCCAAGTCAACGGCGATCGCACCTATGGGGTGCTTTGCTGGCCATGACGGTTGGGACCGGCCTCACGGCGCAGCCGCTGACGGACATCGGTCTCTTTCCGAATGCCAGCCCGAATACCCTGGAAGTGCGTTTGCGTCCAGACGCATCGTTCAATCAGGTAGTTTCGAATTTGACGTTCACCATCCGCTGGAACGCGAACGCGGCCGACAGTCTGGATGCCGGTGCGATCACGCAGTTCTGCCCGGGTGGGTTCTTTATAACACCTTCTGGTGATGGTGTATTAGAGGACGGTGCGTTCCGCTACTACACGTTCAATGCGTTCGGTTTCGCGCAGATCTCGGCAGCCTGTCCTGGCCAAGCTTGGGCAGCGAATACGGAACGTGTCATCATGACCATTCCGGTCCTTGGGCTTACCGGTTGTGCCACGTTCAACATCGTCAACGATGGCTTCACCGGAGCGGACAACAAGGACTATTTCCTGTCGCTTAACGGGGTGGATAAAACCGATCTGATCTACAGCGATGATTTCCAGCTCGGAAATTGCGCTGCGGATTGTGAAGGGAACATAGGTGGCCCAGCGGTTCCGGGCACGGCATGCGACGATCTGAGCGCATGCACGACCAACGATCTGTACGACGCCAACTGCAATTGCGTGGGAACCCCAGTGGATCCTAACGACAACAATGCATGCACCACCGATTCCTGCGATCCACTGCTTGGTGTGATCAACACCCCGATCGATCCGAACGACGGTGACCCTTGCACCCTCGACACCTGCGATCCGATCACCGGAGTGAGCAACGTGTTCCAAGATGCTGATGGTGATGGCACCTGCGACGCGAACGATGTTTGCCCCGCTGGTCCTGAGCCTGGCACGGCTTGCAACGACAACAACCCGATCACCACCGGCGATGTGATCGGTGCGAACTGCGTATGCGCAGGCGTTCTGCCTTGCACCCCGGTGCAACATGCAACGACAACAACGCCTGCACCACGGGCGAAGTGTTCGATGCGAACTGCAACTGCGGCGGCGGCACAGCCGTTGACCCCAACGACAACAACCCTTGCACACTGGATAGCTGCGACCCCGTTACCGGTGTCAGCAACGTGTTCCAAGATGCTGACGGTGATGGCACCTGCGACGCGAACGATGTTTGCCCCGCTGGTCCTGAGCCTGGCACGGCTTGCAACGACAACAACCCGATCACCACCGGCGATGTGATCGGTGCGAACTGCGTATGCGCAGGCGTTCTGCCTTGCACCCCTGGTGCAACTTGCAACGACAACAACGCCTGCACCACGGGCGAGGTGTTCGATGCGAACTGCAACTGCGGCGGTGGCACGGCCGTTGACCCCAATGACAACAACCCTTGCACACTGGATAGCTGCGACCCCGTTACCGGTGTCAGCAACGTGTTCCAAGATGCTGATGGTGATGGCACCTGCGACGCGAACGATGTTTGCCCCGCTGGTCCTGAGCCTGGCACCGCGTGCAACGACAACAACCCCGCCACCACCGGTGATGTGATCGGTGCGAACTGCGTTTGCGCAGGCGTGCTGGGTTGCACCCCCGGTGCGGCATGCAACGACTTCAACGCCTGCACCACGGGCGAAGTGTTCGATGCGAACTGCAACTGCGGCGGCGGCACGGCCGTTGACCCCAACGACAACAACCCTTGCACACTGGATAGCTGCGACCCCGTTACCGGCGTAAGCAACATCTTCCAGGATGCTGACGGTGATGGCACCTGCGACGCGAACGATGTTTGCCCAGCTGGTCCTGAGCCTGGCACGGCTTGCAACGACAACAACCCGATCACCACCGGCGATGTGATCGGTGCGAACTGCGTATGCGCAGGCGTTCTGCCTTGCACCCCCGGTGCAACTTGCAACGACAACAACGCCTGCACCACGGGCGAGGTGTTCGATGCGAACTGCAACTGCGGCGGCGGCACGGCCGTTGACCCCAATGACAACAACCCTTGCACACTGGATAGCTGCGACCCCGTTACCGGTGTCAGCAACGTGTTCCAAGATGCTGATGGTGATGGCACCTGCGACGCCAACGATGTTTGCCCCGCTGGTCCTGAGCCTGGCACCGCTTGCAACGACAACAACCCCGCCACCACCGGTGATGTGATCGGTGCGAACTGCGTTTGCGCAGGCGTGCTGGGCTGCACCCCCGGTGCGGCATGCAACGACTTCAACGCCTGCACCACTGGCGAAGTGTTCGATGCGAACTGCAACTGCGGCGGCGGCACGGCCGTTGACCCCAATGACAACAACCCTTGCACACTGGATAGCTGCGACCCCGTTACCGGCGTAAGCAACATCTTCCAGGATGCTGACGGTGATGGCACCTGCGACGCGAACGATGTTTGCCCCGCTGGTCCTGAGCCTGGCACCGCTTGCAACGACAACAACCCCGCCACCAGCGGGGATGTGATCGGTGCGAACTGCGTTTGCGCAGGCGTGCTGGGTTGCACCCCCGGTGCAGCGTGCAACGATAACAACGCCTGCACCACGGGCGAAGTGTTCGATGCGAACTGCAACTGCGGCGGCGGCACGGCCGTTGACCCCAATGACAACAACCCTTGCACACTGGATAGCTGCGACCCCGTTACCGGCGTAAGCAACATCTTCCAGGATGCTGATGGTGATGGCACCTGCGACGCGAATGATGTTTGCCCCGCTGGTCCTGAGCCTGGCACCGCTTGCAACGACAACAACCCCGCCACCAGCGGGGATGTGATCGGTGCGAACTGCGTTTGCGCAGGCGTGCTGGGTTGCACCCCCGGTGCAGCGTGCAACGATAACAACGCCTGCACCACGGGCGAAGTGTTCGATGCGAACTGCAACTGCGGCGGCGGCACGGCCGTTGACCCCAACGACAACAACCCTTGCACACTGGATAGCTGCGACCCCGTTACCGGCGTAAGCAACATCTTCCAGGATGCTGACGGTGATGGCACCTGCGACGCGAACGATGTTTGCCCCGCTGGTCCTGAGCCTGGCACCGCGTGCAACGACAACAACCCGAACACCATTGGAGATGTGATCGGTACCAACTGTGTCTGCGCGGGTACCCCGATCGGCAACTGCACCGAGCTGCTCACGCTGGACATCACACTGGACAATTTCGGCAGTGAGACCACGTGGGAGGTTTACGATGAGACAGGTAATGTCCTGATCGTGGCCGGTGGGCCGTATACGGATGGTGTCGGTGGTACCACGGTCTCGGAGACCATCTGCCTGAACCAGCTCTGCTACCGTCTCGTAGTGAACGATGATGGTAACAACGGCATCAGCGGTGGCGGCTATGTGCTGCGCGATCCCTTGGGTCGTCGCATCATCGATGCCGATGGCCAGTTCTCCAGCACCAGCTCGAACATCCTGCCCTTCTGTCTGCCGCTCAGCGCGAATAAGCTGATCAATAGCCAGTGCGATAAGACCACCCTGGTCTATGCGTACACGACGCAGATATACGCCAGCAACAACCCTGCTGCCAGCGGTTATCAGTTCTGGATGGCCGATCCGCACGGTACCTACAGCCGTCGCGTGTTCAAGAACACGCAGAACCTGCAGCCCACCAACTTGGTGAACTTCCCGCCACCTGCTGATCTGGACCTGAACGTGCGCGTGCGTGCCTTGGTGAACGGAGTGTACACTGCCTTCGGCCCGGCCTGCATCATCCGCCTCAACACCCCCGGTGGTGGCAGCGGTCGCAGCACGATCCTGTTCGATGAGGCCAGCGCCATCAGCCTGAGCATCTACCCGAACCCGAACCGTGGTGAGCAATTGTTCCTCGTCCTCGGCGGTGTGCAAGCGAATACCAAAGTGGAACTGGATGTGATGGACCTCTTCGGCAAGCGCGTCTTCGCCGATCAGTTCGCCGCACCATCGGAAGAGGTCACCCACAGCATGGATGTGAACGGCCTTGCCAGCGGTGTGTACTTGGTGAATGTCCGCGTGGCCGATCGCCTCTACACCGATCGCCTGGTGAAACAGTAACTGCCCAGAGCTATCTTGACGGAAGCCCCGGCTTAGGCCGGGGCTTCTTGTTTTCTTGCCTGTTCACGTCCTCGACCGGCGTGATCTCGCAGGGTCCGTAACGCTCGGGACGAACCGATCGCCTTTCGTGATGAACAACGTCCTCGCTGTCCGGCACACATGCTCTGGGTTGTCGACACCGGCATGCCTATCGTGGTGAATACCCCTCTAGTGATCTCGCGTCCATTGATCGGAAGCAGAAAGGCCGCTCAAAGAGCGGCCTTTCTGCGCGGTGCGTAGGATGCGGTTCAATAATAGACCAAGCGCCGCACCTTGGTAACATGTTTGGCCAAGCGGATCACCTGCTTCGTGTAGCCGAACTCATTATCGTACCACGCATAGAGGACCACGCTTTTTCCATCGGGTGCCACAATGGTGGCATTGCTGTCGAACACACTACAGCAGGTGTCGCCGATGATGTCACTGCTCACCAGTTCGGGATCCATCTGATAGTGGATCTGGTTCACAAGTTCTCCGATGAGCGCTGCGTTACGGATCAGGTCGTTCATCTCAGCTATGCCGCCGATAGGCTTCTTCAGCGTCAGGTTCATTATGGCTAGGGAACCGTTCGGGGTGGGAACGCGCACAGCATTCGCTGTCAATTTGTCCTTCAAGCTTGGTATCGCCTTGGCCACGGCGGTGCCAGCTCCTGTGCTGGTGATCACCATGTTGATGGCCGCACTCCGACCACGACGCGGGCCTTTGTGATAGTTGTCCAGAAGGTTCTGGTCGTTCGTATAGGCATGCACCGTTTCGATATGCCCCTTCTCGATACCCAGTTCGTCCTCCACCACCTTGAGCACAGGGCAGATGGCGTTGGTAGTGCAACTGGCGGCGCTGAAGATGCGTTCGTTCTCGATGTCCAGTTCCTTGTGGTTGATCCCGTACACCACGTTCGGTATCTCTTTGCCTGGGGCCGTCAAGAGGACTTTGGAGACGCCTTTGGCTTTCAGGTGGCGCTCCAGGTCGGCACGTTTCGTGAAGGCCCCCGTATTATCGATCACCAATGCGTTGTTGATCCCGAACGCGGTGTAGTCGATGTCCTCCGGGTTGTTGGCCGCGATCAACTGCACCAACTGACCATTGATCCAGAGGACCTTGTTCGGCACATCTTCGATCACTGTGCCCTTGAAAGCACCATGTACGCTGTCATTGCGCAAGAGTGCCGCGCGTTTCACTATCTCGGCATCCGTCAAGGTGCGTGTAACGATGGCGCGCAGGCGGAGCTGCTGTCCTTTTCCGGCCTGCTTCACCAGTTCGCGCGCAGCGATGCGCCCGATACGACCGAAGCCGTAGAGCACCACGTCTTGCGGCTGGAACTTGTGTTTGTCCTGGCCGATGAAGCCGCTGAGGTGGCCCTTCAGGAAATCGCTGATGGACTTGCTGCCGGAGTTGGTGTATTCATGGCTGAGTTTGCCGATGTCGATCTTGCTGGGGGCGAGGTCGAGATCCAGCAGACCACGGGCTACGTCGGCTGTGCTATGCACGTCGATCGGCTTCTTTACCACCTGCTCGGCGTAGTTGAAAAGCTTGATCACTTCCGAGATGCTGATGTCCAGCAGGTGGTTGCGGAAGAACACCAGTTCCACGCCACGGCCATACATGAGCTGACCGACCGAATTGATCAGGTCGACCGCGGCGCGTTCACGATCCACGTACTCCTTCAGACCGGCTTCGTATCCGGCTTTAGCGGCTACTGTCTCCATTAGTGGTTGTTGATGGGAAATTGAGGTTCGGAAAAGCGAAAGGGGGCCGATCGGCCCCCCCTTGTTCGATCAGCCGAGATAGGCCTTCAGTAGTTTGCTTCGGCTCGTATGCCGCAGGCGACGGATGGCCTTCTCCTTGATCTGCCTGACGCGTTCGCGCGTAAGATCGAATTTGGCCCCGATCTCTTCCAAGGTAAGTCCATGGTTGATCCCGATCCCGAAGAAGAGTTTGACCACGTCGCGCTCGCGCTCGGTCAGGGTACTTAGCGCACGCTCGATCTCCTTGCTAAGTGATTCGTTCAGGAGCAGCCGGTCGGCTGGGGCGCTATCATTGTTCGGCAATACGTCGAGCAGGCTGTTGCTCTCGCCTTCCACGAAGGGCGCATCCATGCTGATGTGTCGCCCGCTCACCTTCATTGTGTCCGCCACTTTCTCAGGCGGAAGGTCCAGCAGGGTGGCAAGTTCATCAGCACTGGGCGGACGTTCGTACTCCTGCTCCAGCTTCGCGAAGGCTTTGTTGATCTTGTTCAACGAGCCGACCTGATTGAGCGGAAGGCGCACGATACGACTTTGCTCGGCCAGGGCCTGCAGGATGCTTTGGCGGATCCACCACACCGCATAGCTGATGAATTTGAACCCGCGCGTCTCGTCGAAACGTTGGGCCGCTTTGATCAACCCCAAGTTGCCTTCGTTGATGAGATCGGGCAGGCTCAGGCCTTGGTTCTGGTACTGCTTGGCCACCGATACTACGAAGCGGAGATTGGCCTTCACCAACTTCTCCAGGGCCATGCCGTCCCCTTCCTTGATGCGACGCGCCAGTTCCACCTCCATATCCGCGGTGATCAAGCCTTCCTTGCCGATCTCCTGCAGGTACTTGTCCAGCGATTGGCTTTCGCGGTTGGTGATCGACTTGGTGATCTTTAGTTGGCGCATCCGGCTTGTCACGGGCGGGGAGGGTTGTAGGGTGAGTATGAAGGTGGGTGGGTCGAAGGCGAACCACCTACCCAATGGAGGATCGCGGCGAAGGTACGGCCCATGCGACCTACGGGACAAGCAGGCTTGTCCCGTAGGTCGCAATAGGCTGGTTGACAGGCTCTTTAGATCCCAAGCCCGTAGTAGGCTTTCATTCCGTTCGGATAGATACCCTCTATGAGCACTCCACCGCGCTTGTTCGTGATGGCCCGTTCGATATCCTCTGGCTGCCGGATCGGTTGGTCGTCGATCCGCGTAATTATGAAGCCTTCCCGTATACCGCTGGTGCGGAGCTTTCCGCTCTCTATTGCCACCACCTTTACACCGCTTTCCAGTTTCAGCGCCTTCAGTTCGCTCGTGGTGGCTTGGGCCAACTGAGCTCCCAGAACAAGAGCGGCCTGCTTGGGTGGGGTCGTGGCCAGAACGTTCGTGCCATCCTTGCCACGGAGTTCCATGTCCATCACCCTTTCACGGCCATCCCGCATGATGGTCACCGTCACTTCATCACCAGGACGGAATTTGCCCACCTGTTCCTGGAGTTGCGGTACGTTGTTCACTTCCATTGTGCCCACCTTCAATATCACATCGCCTTCCTCGATCCCGGCCTTCTGTGCGGCACCACCCTCGGTGATCCCGTTCACGAATACCCCGCGGATGCGGTCCATCCGGGCCTGCCCGGCCAGGTCTTGGTCCATGTTGCGAATGCTGACACCTATGTAAGCGCGTTGCACACTGCCGTACTCCAGCAGATCGTTCGTCACCTTTTTGACGATGTTGGCCGGCACCGCGAAGGAATACCCCGTGTACTGGCCTGTAGTGCTCGCGATGGCGGTGTTGATGCCGATAAGTGCGCCAGCGGTATTGACCAGCGCTCCCCCACTGTTGCCCGGGTTGACCGCAGCATCCGTTTGGATGAAGCTCTCGATCGGGAAAACATCGCGTCCGGGGTCGTACTGTAGCAAATTGATGTTGCGCGCCTTGGCGCTCACGATACCAGCGGTGACGGTACTGGTCAAATTCATCGGGTTGCCCACGGCCAGAACCCATTCCCCAACCTTTACCCCATCCGAATCGCCGAAGGGCAATGTCGGCAGACCATCCGCATCTACTTTCAGCAAAGCGATATCCGTGCTGGGATCGCGGCCAATGACCTTCCCTGACAAGGAGCGGCCGTCGTTCAAATGGATGGTGATCTTGTCCGCACCCTCCACCACGTGATTATTGGTCACGATATACCCGTCGCTGGCAATGATGACGCCGGAACCCACACCTTGACGGGGCTGTGGGGTTGGAGAGCGGTAGCCCCAGAAGAAATCTCGGAACGGATCACTGTACTGTACCATCGTCTCGGTGGTCACATGCACCACCGCGTTCACCGATGTTTCGGCCGCAGGCACAAAGTCCACTGGAGCGGCGCTTAATAGTGTGCCAGGAAGGCCGGTGAAGTGCGTCGGTGCGGGCGGCTGATCGGGAGTTGTGGCGACCGACCGCTCCTTGTTCCGCATCGCTTCATGACCTCCCAGCGCGAGAACACCACCCAGTAGGGCGGCGAAGAAGTAGGTGAGTGTGTGTTTCATGGGTTTCGTTGAACGCACCGGTCGGGCAACTGTCGTGCCGGGGCTTTGCGAAGGAACGATCACTCCGTCCCGAAGGTGCTTCACGGCGCGTTAAAATGTGTTGATCGGAGCGACCGAAGGGACACGCATCTTTGCTGCATGGCAACGCGCACAGCCTTCAGCAAGTGGCATGGTACGGGCAACGACTTTGTCGTGATCGATGATCGTGGCGCAAGTTTCCCGGCTGACGATCTTGCCCTGGTACGTCATCTCTGTCACCGTCATTTCGGCATGGGGTCGGACGGGTTGATACTGATCCGTGCGGCCAAGGATACCAGTATGGACTACCATATGGAGTTCTTCAATCCGGACGGAAGCAAGAGCTTTTGCGGCAATGGCAGTCGTTGTGGGTTCGCCTTCTGGAGCCAGCTGATCGGCGATTTGCGTCAAGCGCGTTTCACGGCGGTCGACGGCCCGCATTTGGCAGAATGGCGAGGGGGGGAGGTGGCGATATCGTTGGGGGATGTTGAGGCTGTCCAGAACCATGAGAATGAACCGAACGTGGATCACATCGGGACCGGCTCGCCACATGAGCTGGTGTGGGTGGATGAGCCGGCCCAGGTAGATGTGGGACGGGAAGGGGCGGTGCGACGCTATGCCCCGCGATGGGAGCCTCATGGGACCAACGTTAATTTCTTACGATGGCACGAAGGACGCGTGGAGATGCGGACCTACGAGCGCGGGGTGGAAGATGAAACTCTGAGTTGTGGAACAGGGGTCGTGGCCGCGGCGATCAGCGCATTGCATCGGGGCCATGCACGGTCGCCTGTGGAGGTGGTGACACCCGGCGGGAAGCTGAGCGTAGAAGCTGATCCAACTTCGCTTGGGGGGTATGCGAAGATCCGTCTTGTAGGGCCCGTACGTGAAGTGTTCAAGGGAACCGTGGATATCTGACCAGATGCGGCGTTGGAGGATGATCGGACCGGTGGTTGGCATTTTACTGATCACGGCCGCTGTGGTGGGTTGGTCGTTTTGGCGGAAGACCTTCGGCCCTGGTCCTGAGTTCGCGCAGCCTCATCGCGTGCTTTTGATCCCTACCGGTGCGGATCTCGGAACCGTAGTGGACAGTTTGATGGCGGGAGACATGATCAACGATGAACAAGCGTTCCGTCTGCTCGCCGACCGGAAGAATTACACCGATCGCGTACGACCTGGGCGGTATGTGGTACCTAGCGGCATAAGCCTCAACGATCTGATCAACAAGCTCCGCAGTGGCGAGCAGGACCCCGTTCGCATCACGTTCACCAACATCCGCACGCTTCCCCAGTTGGCCGGACGATTGGACAACTACTTGGAAGCCGACTCGACTTCCCTGATCCTCGCCATGCGGGACCCTTCGACCATGGGACGACTTGGGTTCACCGAAGCGACCATGATCTCCTTGTTCATCCCGAACACTTACGAAGTATGGTGGAACGAACGGCCGACGGATCTGTTGAGCCGAATGGCGCGTGAATACAAGCGTTTCTGGTCAGAGGAACGGCGGGCCAAGGCGGCGACCTTCGGGCTATCGCTCACCGAGGTGAGCACCTTGGCCAGCATCGTTCAAGCAGAAACGGCCAAACGGGATGAAGCCCCGAAGATCGCTGGTGTTTATCTCAACCGGCTTCGGATCGGCATGCCGCTGCAAGCGGACCCAACCTTGAAGTTCGCCCTCGGTTTGGACAGTGTGAACCGTGTGCTGGATGCGGACAAACGGGTGGACTCGCCATACAATACCTATACACATTCCGGACTCCCCCCGGGTCCGATCAACATGCCGGAACCCGACTTCCTGGATGCGGTGCTGAACGCAGCGGAGCATGACCACCTCTATTTCTGCGCGCGGGAAACGTTGGATGGCTATAGCAACTTCGCCAAGACCTATGATCAGCACCTTGTGAACGCGCGCCGCTACCAGAAGGCGCTGAACGCACGCGGCATTTATCGTTGAGCTGTTGAAACCTCTGCGGTCCGGTTGACGGTCGCCATGGGCGCGCGGCTACTTTCGCGCCTCCAAAGAGCACCTGGAATGACGAAGATCAAATTCGGTACCGACGGCTGGCGGGCCATCATCGCGGACGATTTCACCGTGGACAATGTGGCGCGCGTGAGCGTGGCCGTGGCACAATGGGTGAAGCGGAACTTCCCGAACGACCCAAGCATTGTCGTAGGCCATGATTGCCGTTTCGCGGGCGAACTCTTCGCCGAAACATGCACCAGAGTGTTCGTGGGCCACGGGATCCGGGTGTATCTCGCCAAAGGGTTCGTGAGCACACCAATGGTGTCGCTCGGGACATACCAATTAAAGGCGAGCATGGGCGTGATCATGACGGCCAGCCATAACCCGCCGAGCTACAATGGTTACAAGTTGAAGGGATCCTATGGCGGCCCGTTGATCCCTGAGCATGTGCAGGAGATCGAGGACATCATTCCCGCCGCGCATGGCCTCGATCTTGCCAGCATCGATCTTAAAGCTGCCGAGGCTCGCGGTCTCATCGTCATTGTGGATCTGGAGACCATGTACGTGAAGCATGTCGAGGCCAATTTTGATCTCCCGATGATCCGGAAGAGCGGATTGAAGCTTGGCTACGATGCGATGTACGGCGCTGGTCAGAACGTGGTCCCGAGGATCCTCCCCGAAGCGGTGCTATTGCACTGTGACCATAACCCTTCGTTCCGTGGCCAGGCGCCGGAACCCATCCACAAGAACCTCATCGAGTTCAGCGAACTGATCAAGAACAGCGCGATACAGTGCGGATTGGCGACGGATGGCGATGCTGATCGGATAGGCCTGTACAACAGCAAAGGCGAGTTCGTGGATTCGCATCACATCATCCTGCTGTTGATCCACTACCTGGTGAACTACAAGAGATTCACCGGCAAGGTGGTGGTGGCCGTGAGCACCACCCCCAAGGTGGAGAAGATGTGCAAGCACTACGGGTTGGAATACCAGGTCGTCAAGATCGGTTTCAAGTGGATCTGCGGGATCATGATCACCGACGATGTGTTGCTGGGCGGGGAGGAGAGCGGTGGCATCGCCATCAAGGGCCACATCCCCGAGCGCGACGGCATATGGATGGGGTTGACCATCTGGGAGTTCATGGCGCGAAGCGGGAAGACGCTGGAGGAGTTGATCCAGGAGGTCTACGCGATCGTGGGTCCTTTCAGCTATGATCGGAACGACCTCCATATCAGCGAGGCGTTGAAACAGCAGGTGTTGAAGGCCTGTACCGAGAATAAGTACGACCGGTTCGGGGACTTGGAGGTGCGCGGATTGGAAACGATCGATGGGTGGAAGTACCACTTCGACGACGACCAGTGGTTGATGATCCGGGCAAGCGGGACCGAACCTGTGCTGCGCACCTACGCGGAAAGTAGCTCGCTCGAAAAGGCTCGCGGCATCCTCGAAGCCTGTCGAAGGACCATCGGAGCCTAGTTCTTCAGAAGAGGGGCCCGGTCCAACACCGCACCGGTCGGGTCCAATAGGGCCACAGTGTAGTGGCCTGCGGCCAGATCGGCAACGTTCATCACTAAGCTGCGTTGGTCGGTGGCCAACCTCACGTCGCGGATGGGTCGTCCCATCTCGTCCACAAGACGGAGGGATCCGGCGTCCAATGACCAGTGCATGGTCACCTCCTCGCTAGCTGGATTCGGCGATAGGCTCATGTTCCCGGCCGGGCCGGAACGGTACAAGGCGATCACAGGGCTCCTTTCCGACCCACCATCCACATCCTTGATCACCAATCGATAGTAGGCCACGCCCTTCGGAGGATGTGTATCGTTGAACGCATAGTCGATCACCGAAAGGCTCTCTCCAGCCGCATCCACTTCTCCGATCGTGGTGAACTGCTCGCCGTTGGAACCGCGTTCCACGATGAATCGTTCCGTGGCGTGTTCCGAAGCGGTGGTCCATTCCAGCACGTTCAGGACAGGTTCCGTTCGGCCGATGAAGCGCACCAGTTCCACCGGAAGCACGCCGATGTCACCGAGCCCGCTGGCGTAACCATAGAACCATCGTCTGTAACGCTGTCCATCGAACATCTTGGCCATTTCGTATTCGACACGTACGCGCCATTTGTAACGGATATAGCCTGACGATTTGTAGATCAGTTCCTTGATCTCCACACCTCCGGGGACCAGATCCGTCCATGCGGCGCTGATCCCAGTGAACCCCAAACTGTTGGTGATAGGTGCCCCGGAAAAAGCCTGGCCTTCGAACACGACCTCCCAATGAAGCTTGCCATCCGTGCGGTGAATTGGGCTGCGCGTGCGGTGACCAATGCCGAAATAGTCCGGCACCGCGAAGTCCATGCAATTGGTGGCCAGCGGTGAAACGAGGTCCGCCATGTATTGTCGTGAAAGTTGGTCCAGGCCATATCCCCGTCCACCGCGATGCCATTGCCAGCGGCCTTCGTTGGCGAAGGCGGGAGATGCGGAAGGAGCGCCTACGATCACATCGCTGAACCCGTCACCGTCTAAATCGC
The DNA here is from genome assembly GCA_016703105.1 of Flavobacteriales bacterium. Classification (GTDB taxonomy): domain Bacteria; phylum Bacteroidota; class Bacteroidia; order Flavobacteriales_F; family PHOS-HE28; genus PHOS-HE28. The sequence continues at coordinate 131,599 of JADJCS010000013.1, read as the reverse complement.
CGCCACCGCTCACGGCGCTACCGAGTTGCTCCCCCGCCACATTGGCATCGATCACATCGAACGCAGCACCACCGATCCCTGTGGGCGATCCCCGGAAGACGTAGAAAGCACCCTCATCGGTTTGCGCCGCTGGCGCCTCGTAGCCGGGGGCGCCCACGATCACATCCGCATAGCCATCGCCATTGATGTCACCCGCTTCCGCCACACTCCGACCAAAGAACAGGTCCACCAAATTGCGCTGCAAATTGATGTTGGGTGCAGCACCAATGCCGGTAGGTGATCCGTGGAAGATGAACGCGGCCCCCTCGTTCGCCTGCCCCGAAGCCCACTGATCGGCCCCGACGATCACATCGAAAAAACCGTCCCCGTTCACATCGCCCGCACCGGCTACACTATATCCGGATCGTGCGTTCGCCACGTTCGGTTCCATACGTTGGGCGAAAGGCAACACAATGCCCAATAGGGATCCGTGGTACACGTAAGCCGCTACTTCGTTGGCCTGACCGTTGCAGTAGCCAATTGCGCCCACCACCACATCGCTGAAACCATCGCCGTTCACATCGCCTGCGGTCCCGACCGAGTGGCCGAACAACGCACCGGCCCCTTCCGAGAGCACCGTATGTGCCGGTGTAACGATGCCAGTGACGGATCCGAGGTAGACATAAACTTCGTTCGCATCCGGTGCGCCCACGATCACATCCGCGTAGCCGTCAGAGTTGATGTCCCCGGCAGCGCTTACCGATGCTCCAAAGCGCGAGGCGGCCGGACCGGTGAGTGTCAGCGCCGCAACAGCGGAAAGTCCGCCGGGCGACCCGTGATGGATGTAAGCTCTTCCTGCACCACCGGCCAGGGGGGCGCCGATGATGACGTCCGCATAGCCGTCTCCGTTCACATCGCCAGCACTGCACACGCTGGCGCCGAAGCGCGCACCAGCAACGTTGGCTTCGAGAACGAGTGTGGGAGCGGCCGAGAGCCCAACTGTGCTGCCCGTTCGGAACTGAACTATCCCTTCGCCTGCCTGGCCGTTCGTGGCATCGGGAAGTCCTACCAGTGCATCGGCATAGCCATCGCCGTTCACATCGCCGGCATTGCCCACGGCAGTTCCCATACGAGCGGCTATTGCACCACCGGTGGTGCTGGTCGTGGAAGCTATCCGCATCGCATAGCTGCCGCCGAGATACACCGCTGCGGCTCCTCCAAAGCCGTACTTGAAAGCGCCAAGAACGATATCCGAGTACCCATCGGCGTTCACGTCACCAGCGGTGGCGACGCATTCACCGAGGAATGCTCCTGGCGTATTGAGCTCGAAGGTCAGGCTTGCGGCGGTAGGAATTCCCGTCGCGGACCCGAAGTAGAGATTAACCCGTCCCTCCTGACTTTCCGGAGCAGCATAATAGGGAATGCCGACCAGGAGATCACCGTAGCCGTCGCCGTTCGCATCACCAGCAGTGCTCACCCAACGCCCCATCCACGAATTCGCTTGATTGCTTTCAAGCGTGGTGGCAGGCGCAACGGACAACCCACTTGCCGAGCCATGGTAGACCCGCACCATGCCTTCGCCAACCTGGCCGTTCTGGTCGCGATAGGCCCCAATGGCCACATCGCTGTACCCATCCCCGTTCACGTCACCGGCACAGGCGGTGCTCCATCCGAAGTTGTTGTCGTTGATACCGACGGTTCCGAGATAGGTCTGTGCGGGCAACGGATTGAGCCCAGCACCCAGGTTCGCGGCACTGCCGTAATAGATGAAAGCCGCGCCCTGGTCGTTCCCCGGGGCGGTCGTCCATTGAGACGCACCGATCACCACATCGCTGAACCCATCACCGTTTATATCCCCTGCGCTCGCTATGCTGCGACCGAAGTGGGACCCTCCTTGGTTACGTTCCAAACGGTGCGCGGCAATGGCTGTCAGCCCCGTGGCTGATCCCAGATGGATGAATACCGCACCTTCCTGGAACGAAGGGTATCCGGCGAGATACGCGCTAATACCCACATCACTATAACCGTCATTGTTGATGTCGCCCAGGCAGGCGACGTTAGCGCCATAGTTGTCGTCCGCATGATTCGTTTGCAGGGTCAGGTCGGGCATCGTGCTGATCCCGGCGGGACCGCCGTAGTAGATGAACGCGGCACCTTCAGATACATGGAGCGCTTCGCTTTCCCAAGCCCGCGCCCCCACGACCAGATCACTGTATCCATCCCCGTTCACATCCCCAGCGGTACTGGCTGAGCAGCCGAACAAGGCACCTGCTTGATCCACTTGGAGGACGACGCTAGGTACGGCAGAGATGCCCGTATTACTTCCGTAATGGACATAGGCGGCACCTTCTGAATTCTGACCCAAATTGGCGGTCCAGGCGCCGATGACGATATCGCTGTAGCCGTCGCCGTTCAGATCGCCAGCGGTAGCCACGGCCACACCGAAATCAGCGGTGTTCACCGGCGAGAGTATCAGTGGAGTTGCTGTGGTGGAGACCGGGTCCACGGTGACCGGGTAAACCGCGTTCGCGTCATCCACGGTGATCGTCACTTCGTACGCCTCGTTTACGGAGCGCACGTTCATGGAAGCTGTAAGCGGCTTCCCTTTGGCGTCCCAGCATGCCAGGTCGCGGTAGACGAAGGCGCAAGCCCCTGCCGATGTAAGGAACGCGACCGAACCATCCGCGATCCTTTCGGGCAGCAGGTCCCCTTGGCTGGAAAGGGCGACGATGAGGGGGCCGGTCCCATCCGGCCGACGATGGACAATGAAATTCTGCCGAAGTCCTTCGCTCGAATGCACATATTGCACGTCGAAAGCATGCCCCCTCCAAATGATCTCGCGAAAGTCGGAGCGCACCGCCTGAGGCGACCACGGGCTGGTGAAACCTCCGCAGGTCACCGACACAGGGTTCAAGTGCTGTTCCCATGCGGTGTCATCGACCGAACCTGAGATCGCGAGTCTTCCTTGGGAAAGGGTATGGTATAGGCCAAGGCCTCGGTTGAAGGTTGTCCACACCGCTTCCGGACCATTCCTATGCAGGTCCATTTCCTGGTCCATCACCATTCGACGCACGGCCGAGAGATCGGGTTCCGCACCCCGGCTGAGCATGCTGAAGAGCATGAGCACCGAACAGACCAGTGTTCGGGAGGAAGGGCGGGATCGGTGCATTGAAGAACTTGATACCCGTACGCGGAAACGGGGCGCAAAAGTACTGGGAATGAGGGCACTTGGCAATCTTTCCGTCCACGCCGGCGGAATACCTTTGACGACGGTGGGGATGAGCACGGTGCTTAGTAGATCGATATTAAGACGAGGGCTCTCTCGTTCCGTGGCCTTCTGGTTGGTCGCTGCACCGTTGGCCTTTGGGACGTTGACCGTAGTAGCGCAGCGGCAGGATACCACCTTCCAGGCTGGCCGCTTCTGGGCGGCAACCGGCGGCGGTGTGGCCATTATGGGAGGTAGTTTGATAGGGCTCAATTCAGCGTGGTACGCGGAGTATGACCGGCAGGCATTCCATGGGTTCAATGATGGTGACGAATGGCTTCAAACGGATAAAGGGGGACATGTGTTCAGCAGCTACTGGATCGGGCGTTGGGCCCAAGGGCTCATGACCTACTCCGGAGTGCCCGAGCGGCCCGGTGCCTGGGTCGGTGCGGCTACGGCAATGGTCTTTCTGGGAGGTATTGAGGTGCTCGATGGGTATTCAGCCGGATGGGGTTTCAGCGGATGGGACATTGCGGCCAATGCAGTGGGCGCGGGAGTTTTTCTTGGCCAGGAGCTGGCATGGGGGCAGCAACGGATCAAACTCAAGTACAGTGTCTGGTCCTCGCCTTACGCCGAAAGGCGTCCGGAACTATTGGGTAGTTCCTTCGGTGAACGGGTCCTTAAGGACTACAACGGCCAAACCCTATGGGGCACATTGGCTTGGGGTGGCCTACATCGAGAGCCGGTCCCTTGGGGCTGGCTGGGCATCAGCGTGGGCCATGGAGCCGATGGAATGATCACGGCGGAGGCCACGCCGGGCGATGGTCGTGCGCGGCAGATCTTCCTTTCTCTGGACGTCGATCTTGAACGGATCCCTACGCAGAGTAGGGCGCTACGCACTGTATTTTTCCTGCTGAACTGTCTGAAAGTACCCGCACCAGCGATCGAGTTCCGCAGCACCGGAAGGGTTCTGGCCCACGGGCTATATTACTGAGTTCGCACCTTGCCATCGAGCAGCCAGAGCTTCAATTTCAGCACGGCGGCGACGGTGAGACTGTCGAGGATCTCACCCTGCATCACCATGCGGTACAACTCCTCGAAGGGAAGTTTGCGCAGGATAAGTTCCTCGTTGCTGTCCGGCTCAGGGGTATGGAATTCCAGGTCCTGCGCGATGTAAAGGATCGCGTGCTCATCGCTCGCCGAGTTGCTCAGGTCCATGCGCAGCAGTTCGGTCCAGTAGTGCGCCACGATGCCCGCCTCTTCGCGCAATTCGCGTTGTGCGCTTTCCAAGGGAGGTACGTCACGCTTGCCCCCACCTTCGGGGATCTCCCAGCTATAGGCTTGCACCGGATAGCGGTACTGCCCCACGATCCAGGTGTTGCCCTCCTCATCCAAAGGGATCACGCCGATCGCGAGGTTCTTGAAGTGCACCACACCGTACGTGCCCGGGTTGCCACCGGGGTCGATCACTTCGTGATGGCCCACTTCGATCCAGGGCGAGACATAGGCCTGGCGCTCGCTCAGGGTGGTCCAAGGGCCGCGTTTGGTGGGCATGGTTCGGGCTACTGGGTGCGCGAAGCTAGAAGCCGGGGAGAACCGCTCTTTCGGCCTGCCGTAGATTCGCAGCGTGGCAACGGGACGCACATACCAGCCCGGCGATCGCGTCGCCTTCCTCGACGAGGCGGGTGGCGGCACCGTGCTGCGTGTATTGAGCCACAACCGGGTCGTGGTGAGGACGCATGACGGCTTCGAGTTGGAGTATGCCTCCAAAGCGCTCGTGCAAAGGGTGATGACCGAGCGCGATCATATGGTGACCGATCATCAGGCCGGTATGATCGCCGCCAACGATGTGATGGAAGAGCGGCGCAAGCGCGAACGATCGGGCGACACGGTGCGTGCGGGCAAAACCCCGAAGCGGTCGGAGGACAATAGCGTAGCGGAAGTGGACCTTCACCTGCACGAACTGGTGGAGGACGAGAGCCGCCTTAGTCAGGACGAGAAGTTGAATTACCAACTGGCCTACTTCGAACGCGCGTTGGAAGGGGCCATCCGTGATGGCAAACGAAAACTGATCGTGATCCACGGGGTGGGGGAAGGGGTGTTGCGTGAAGAGGTTCGCAAGGTTCTCCAGTATTATGAGACGGTACAGTTCCACGATGCTGACCCGCGCCGCTATGGTTCGGGCGCCACCGAGGTGCTGATCCATCGTAAGTAGTGAACGGGCGCCCTTCGCGGCGTTCGATGGACGTTCGTTGATATCCTGTGCATCGCTCCGTCGCCGCGCATTGCAGATGCGAGGAGGAAAGTCCGGGCAGCGAAGGGCACCGTGCTTCCTAACGGGAAGGGGTGCTACTGGGAACGGTAGTGCTACGGAAAGTGCCGCAGAAAGGGAAACCGCCCATGCCGACTTTGTCGGCAGGCAAGGATGAAAAGGTGAGGTAAGAGCTCACCAGTGCCCTGTGCGAGCAGGGCAGCTTGGTAAACCCCACGGGCTGAAAGACCAAATAGGCCGGGAAGTGCTGCCGCAAGGCAGGGCAGCGGGCGGCTCGTTCGCTCCCGGCGGGTAGGTCGATAGAGGTCCGTCGCAAGGCGGATCCTGGATAGATGACGGAGACCTTTCATTTCGGTGGGAGGGACAGAACCCGGCTTACAGATGCACAGGCCATACATGAAGGGCCTTCGTACCACGATCGTGGCTAGCGAGGGCCCTTCGCCATTCGTGGTTACGAAGCGAGGCGGCACGATCCTTGCCCACGGCGCGGCCTTGTAGCCGCCTATACATTTGCCACCCATGCATGCACTCCTTAGGCGGGCTCTGCTCGGCCTGCTCGCGAGCCTAGTGATGGCAGGACAAACCCTGGCCCAAGAGGAGGTCACGGTGCATGGCAAGGTGGTGGCCAGTGGGCACCAGGGCAGTTATTACGATCTGATGGTGGTGAACAAACGGACCCGAACAGGTTCCTTCGGCAATGCGGAGGGGACGTTCACCGTGCGCATGCTGCGCACGGACACCTTGCTGATCGGTCTGGGTGGCTATGTCACGCGCCCCGTCACCGTGCGGGACAGTGTGGTGAAGGAGAGTTACGACATCCTCGTTATGCTGAGCCCATGGACGATCGTCCTTCCCGAAGCCAGCGTCCTAAGTGAGCGCACACTGAAACAGATCCAAGCGGACATCGCGAAACTCGGCTATCGCGAGAGCGACTACCGCGTGAGCACGGTGGACGCATTCCAGAGCCCGATCACCTTCCTCTACCAGGAGTTCAGCAGGCGTGAGCGTAGCAAGCGCGAAGTGGCGCGCCTGGAGAACGAGGACCGCAAGCGGGCGCTGTTGCAGGAACTGTTGCACCTGTACGTAGAGTACGACATCATCAATCTCAGCCAGGACAGCTTCGATGATTTCATAGACTTCTGCGCGGTGCCCGATGAACTGATCAAGGGTCTTACCCAGTACGAGTTCCTGATGTACGTGCGCAAGAAGTACGAGCTGTATACCAGTGTGGGCCCAACGCGGCGCCATTGACCATTGCGCTGTGTGCCGTTCGATCGCGATCGCGCTGTTGCTTTCAGCTTCCAGGCTTACGGCCCAGGAAGAAGTGCTCCGGGCCATCGTCCTTGACGAGTTCGTGGTGCGGGCCCAGGCGGAGGGATTCGATGTGCCCACGTTCATCCAGCGCGTAAAGCAGGATACTACTTTCCATCACGCGTTCCTCAACATGCGGGTGCACCCCCATCGGTCGGTGGGGACGCTCCGGGTGCGCGATTCGCGCGAACGCGGAACGGCAGAGCTCTACCGGGATGCCCATCTGGTGCGGACCGGAGCCTATGCGGAGCTCCTGGTGGACAGCGCTTACGAGCGTGGGAAGCTGAGGAACGCCAAAGGGAAGCATCGGTTCCTAACGGCCGAGCTCTTCGAGGACCTTTTCTTCCCCACAGGACCGAGGATCGCGGATGGTAAGATCCGCGACCGCACGGTGGAAGGGGATGCTGTCTCCCGTATCGAGCGATACAAGAACGAACTGAAGCGCTTCATGTTCAACCCGGGCCAGGAACTGGCGAGCGTACCGTTGATCGGCGACAAGCTCGCGCTCTTCGATCCATACATGGCGACGTTCTATGACCTCCGTCTGTGGAGCAACCCGCGCAATGGCCACGCCTGCTGGGTTTTCAGCGCAGATGTCCGGGAGGGGACCGACAAGGACGATACCGTGATCAAGCACATGGACACCTGGTTCGATCAGACCACCGGCCAGGTGATCGCCCGCGAGTACCGCATCGCCCACAACTCACTGCTCCTGGGTTTCGACATTTCGATCAAGGCGGATCTTGCGCTGGAGGAGGGCCTCCTCGTTCCCACCCATGTCACGTACGACGGTGTTTGGGACATACCGCTGCAACGGAAGGAGCGGGTGCGCTTCCACCTGCGTAACAGCGATTGGCGGAGGGTGCGTTGACGCAGGGCGAATTCACGATCCTTAACGATCCCATTCCCTCCGGGCGGTGGGAAATAGTTTCATTTGTAACCATTACGAACGGAACCATCATGCCCGCCACGTCCCTCGGTTACTGGTGCTCCATCGCCGCCCATCAATATTTCGCACGTCTGCAGGAGAAGCTGAAGCACTTGGACATCACACACTGGTTCTATGTGCTGCTCATCATCGACGAGGGTAAGGGCGCGTTGAGCCAAAAGGAGCTGGCCGATAAACTGGATCTGGACAAGGTGGCCATGACCCGCGCGCTCGACCACCTCAGTCAGAAGGGCTATGTGGAGCGGTGCGAATGCGAAGGGGACCGGCGGAAGTACCTCATCAAGCTCACGCCGAAGGCAAGGCCCGCAGTGAAGGCCATCCGCAGCGCCTACGAAGAACTGAACGATGAGGCTTTGCACGGCGTGAGGAAGGCGGACCGCACTGCCTTCATGGAGCAATTGATGCATGTTGTGAAGAACCTGCGACCTGCGGACGAACCGGTGCCAGTGACCACCAAGCGCATACACCCATGAAGAAAGCGATCAATGGCCTCTACGTCGTTCCCCTGCTGCTTGCCGCGTGTGGTGGCAGTGAAGAGCAACTGGCGGGGGGCGGCGCAATGCCACCCATGGCCGTGCAGGTGCATGTGCTTCAGGCCGAACCCTTGGACAATTCCATCACCACCACCGGCACCTTGATGTCCAACGAGGAGGTGGATCTCGTAAGCGAGCTCGCCGGACGGGTCACGATGATCGGCTTTCAGGAAGGCGGCAATGTGAGCGCGGGACAAGTGCTCGTGCGCATCAACGACGATGATTTGCAAGCGCAATTGCGCAAAGCCGAAGCCAACCTCAAACTGGGCACAGACGATGAGGGGCGCAAGAAGCAACTGCTCGCTGTGAGTGGGATCAGTCAGGAACAGTATGACGCGTCGCTGTCGCAGCTGGCCGCGTTGCAAGCCGATGCGGACAACCTCCGCGCGCAGGTCGCCAAGAGCACCATCCGCGCACCCTTCAGTGGGAAGGTGGGTTTGCGCTCCATCAGTGAAGGCGGTTTCGTAGGCAGCAATACGCTCATCGCGAAGCTCCAGCAGACCGATCCCATGAAAGTGGAGTTCGCCGTGCCCGAGCGCTACGGCCGCATCATGAAGCCCGGCGCGATGATAAACTTCACCATGGAGGGCGATACGAGCACCTACGCCGGAGAAGTGTATGCCGTGGACCCCAGCGTGGACGCCACCACGCGCACGGTGAAAATCAGAGCTCGCAGCAGTAACAAGGACGGCCGCCTGATCCCTGGTGCCTTCGCCAAAGTGGATGTACGCTTGGAGCAGTTGAACGACGCGTTGATCGTTCCCGCCGAAGCGCTCATCCCGGATATACAAGGCCAGAAAGTACTGCTGATGAAAGGCGGCAAAGTCGTTAGCGCGCGCGTGCAGCTCGGGATCCGCAGTGCGAACAGTGTGCAGCTAACCAGCGGTGTGCAGCCTGGTGACTCTGTTATCGTGACCGGTCTGCTTGCGCTCCGCGATGGTGCCGCCGTGCGACCCATTCCGAACGAAGCGATCAACATGACGACCACGGCTGACAGCACGGTTCGATGAACATTAGCTCCGTCAGCATCAACCGCCCGGTGCTCGCATCGGTGATCTCGATCCTGATCGTGCTCTTCGGAGCCATCGGCTTCGGGTTCCTGGGTGTACGCGAGTACCCAAGCGTGGATCCGCCGATCATCACGGTGACGACGAACTACGTGGGCGCCAACGCGGACATCATCGAGAGCCAGATCACCGAAGTGCTGGAGGAGAGCATCAACGGCATCGCGGGCATCCGCACCCTCACCAGCGTGAGCAGCGATGGCCGCAGCACGATCACCGTGGAGTTCGAGTTGGACGTGGACTTGGAAGCCGCCGCCAACGACGTGCGAGACCGCGTGAGCCGGAGTTTGAAGAACCTGCCGCTGGACGTGGAACCGCCGATCGTTGCCAAAAGCGATGCGGACAGCAACCCCATCGTTTCGATGACGATCCAGAGCGATCAGCGCAACCTGCTGGAACTCTCACAGATCGCCAATGACGTGTTCAAGGAGCGCTTGCAGACCATTGCCGGCGTGAGCGCCATCAACGTGTGGGGCGACAAGAAATACAGCATGAAGTTGCTGCTGGAACCCGTGAAGATGGCCGGCTTCAACGTCACGCCCGTAGACGTGCGCAATGCGCTCAACCGAGAGAACGTGGAGCTGCCCAGCGGCCGCATCGAGGGCTTCAACACCGAACTGAGCATCCGCACGCTCGGTCGCCTCACCACCGCCGAGGAGTTCAACGACCTGATCATCCGAGACGACGGCGGACCGGTGGTGCGTTTGAAGGATATCGGCAATGCGGAATTGCGTCCGGAGAACGAACGCTCGCTCCTGCGCGGCAATGGCGGCGTGGCGCAAGTCGCCGTGGCTATCACGCCCCTGCCCGGTAGCAACTACGTGGCCATCGTGGACGAGTTCTACAAGCGTGTGGAGCAGATCAAGAAGGACCTGCCATCGGACCTCCGCTACAACGTCGCGCTCGACACCACCATCGGGATCCGCAAGGCGATCCTCGAAGTGGAAGAGACCATCCTCATCGCCTTCGGCTTGGTGGTGCTCATCATCTTCATCTTCCTCCGGAATTGGCGCACCACCTTGATCCCGGTGATGGCGATCCCGATCTCGCTGATCGGATCGTTCTTCATCATGTACGTGTCCGGATTCAGCATCAACATCCTCACGTTGCTGGCCATCGTGCTGTCCACCGGCATCGTGGTGGACGATGCGATCGTGGTGCTGGAGAACATCTACAGCAAGATCGAGGGCGGCATGGATCCGATGAAGGCGGGGCACGAAGGGTCGAAGGAGATCACCTTCGCCATCATCAGCACCACCGTCACGTTGGCGGCGGTCTTCCTGCCCATCATCTTCCTCAGTGGTTTGACCGGTCGCTTGTTCAGAGAGTTCGGCGTGGTGGTGGCCGGATCGGTGATCATCAGCGCGGTGGTCTCGCTCACACTCACGCCCATGATGAGCGCACGCTGGCTCAAGCACAAGGACAAGCACAGCCGCTTCTTCGAGATCACCGAGCGCTGGTTCAACGATCTCTCGGGTGCGTACGAACGCTCACTCGCTTCCTTCATGCGCCGTCGTTGGCTCGTATTCCCGGTCATCCTCGTCAGCCTCGGCCTCACCGTACTCGCCTTCTTCAACCTCCAGAGCGAGCTCGCGCCCGCCGAGGACAAGAGCCGCTTCATGGTGCAGAGCACCGCGCCCGAGGGCACCAGCTTCGAACTGATGAACGCCTACCTCGCGGACATCATCAACGTGGTGGACACCATGCCCGAGCGGCAGGCATTGATCAGTGTAACGGCACCCGGCTTCGGCACAGCATCGTCCACCAACAACGGCTTTGTGCGCGTTACGCTCGTGCAGCCCGAAGAGCGCACCAAGACACAGGATGAACTGGCGAAGGACGTGATGGCGAAAGTGCAGCGTTTCAACCTGGCGAAGAGCATCGTGATACAGGAACCCACCATCGGTGGCAGTCGATTCGTTTCGCTGCCCGTGCAGTATGTGATCCAGGCGCCGGACTTCGAACGCCTGCGCGAGATCATCCCCAAATTCATGGAGAGGGCTGCGGCCGACAAGACCTTCCGCGTCACCGACCTCAACCTGAAGTTCAACAAGCCGGAGATCAATGTGGAGATCGACCGCGATCGCGCACGCGCCATGGGCGTGAGCATGCAGGACATCGCGGAGACCTTGCAGCTCTACTTCAGCGGCCAGCGCTACGGCTACTTCATCATGCAGGGCAAACAGTACCAGGTGATCGGGCAGGCCACGCGCGACAACCGCGATGCGCCCATCGACCTGAAGAGCGCCTACGTGCGCAACGACAAGGGCGAGCTGATCCAATTGGACAACCTCGTGCGCATGAGCGATCGCAGCACACCGCCGCAGCTCTTCCGCTATAACCGATACGTGAGCGCCACAGTCATGGCCGACCCTGCGGAGGGATACACCATCGGCGATGGTATCGCTGCCATGGACCGCATCGCCGATGAGGTCCTCGATGATAGCTTCAGCACATCGCTCGCTGGTGTGAGCAAGGAATTCGCCGAGAGCGGCAGCAGCATCTGGTTCGCACTAGGGCTGGCACTCGTGCTCATCTTCCTCATCCTCGCCGCACAGTTCGAGAGTTGGTTGGACCCCCTGGTCGTGATCTGCACCGTGCCGCTCGCACTGGCTGGTGCCTTGCTCAGCTTGTGGATCGGCGGGCATACGATCAACATCTTCTCGCAGATCGGTGGCATCGTGCTCATCGGCCTCGTCACCAAGAACGGCATCCTTATCGTGGAGTTCGCCAACCAGCGGAAGGAACAAGGATTGAAGAAACTCGAGGCCGTTGTCGATGCTGCCGGACAGCGTTTCCGTCCCATCCTCATGACCAGTCTTGCGACCGTGCTGGGCGTGCTGCCGATCGCGCTGGGCCTCGGTGCTGCGGCCAAGAGCCGCGTGCCCATGGGCATCGCCATCATCGGCGGTTTGCTGTTCGCGTTGATCCTGACCCTTTATGTGGTGCCGGCATTGTACAGCTACATGTCGCGGGAGCTGAAGCCCGCTGGAACCGACCGTAGCGTCAACCCTCAGATACGACCCGAGCAAGACGCAACACCACTGCACACATGAGGTCATTGATCACATTCGCATTCCTCTTCGCGATCACTGTCTTGTGCGCGCAGGAGGTCCTCACCGCTGAGGAGGCCGTGCACATAGCCCTCGAACAGAACTACGGCATCCGCGTCGCACGCCTCGATGCGCGCGGTGCCGAGCTGCTGAACACCGCGGGCAACGCCGGTATGCTGCCCAACGTGGATGCGGTCGGCCAGTATACCTTGGACAACAGCAGCACCAAGCAGACCTTCTTCAGTGGAGAAGTGCGCGAGCGCGACAACGCCGACCAACGCGTGCTGGATGCCGCCGTGCAACTGAACTGGACCGTCTTCGATGGCTTGACGATGTTCGCCACCAAGGACCGGCTCGAAGCGCTGGAACTCATCGGGCAGACACTATTACGCCAGCAGATCGAAACCACCGTCTACGAAGTGCTCGCCGCCTATTACCAGCTGGTGCAACTCGACAAGGCCATCGCCGTGCAACGTGAGAGCGCGCGCATCTCCCGCGAACGCCTCACCATCGCCGAAGCGGCGAAGAACATCGGCACCGCCAGCGGACTACAGGTTGTGCAAGCGCAACTGGACCTCAGCACAGACAGCGCTTCTGCGCTGGACCTGCGAGCGCAGCAGGCAGCGACGACCACGCGTCTGAACGCCCTGCTCGGTCGCGACCCCGCGACCCCGACCGTGGTGGACGCCGACATGCCCGTGGCCGGAGCGCTCGACCTCGCCCAGATCCAAGGCGCCGCGCGGCAGGCCAACAGTGCCGTGCAGCGAGCACGGCAGCAGCAGATCGCCGCGGACCTTGGCGTGAAGGAGCTGCGCGGCGCGCTCTTCCCTCAAGTCGACGTGTTCGCCAACTACGGCTACACCAAGAGCACGTCTGCCGTGGGCATCTTGCAGAGCAACCAAGCACTGGGCCCGGACTACGGTGCACGCGTGAGCATCCCGCTCTTCCGTGGCTTCCAGGCGCGCAGCGCGATGGAAGTGGCCAAGCTCCAGCGCGAACAGGCCGCGCTCACCACGGAGCAAGTGGAGCTCGACCTGGAGGAAGGCGTGCTCAACGCCTGGACGACCTACACCCTCTCCGCACAGCGCGTCGCCTTGGAAGAAGCCAACCTCACCGGCAGCCGCACGCAAGTGGACATCGCGTTGGAGAGCTTCCGTCTCGGTGCGATCACGAGCGTGGAACTACGCGATGTGCAACAAGGCATGGTGGCTGCTGAAGGTCGTTTGCTCGTGGCCCGCTACGAAGCCAAACTCGCCGAGCTACAGTTGAAGTGGTTCGCGGGACGGCTGTTGTGAGCGCGCGGATGTTCCTGGCCCGCTACGAAGCCAATATGGGCGAACCGCGGTCTGAGCTGCGCAGAGGGCTGATATGGTAGGATCTGAGCGAATGGCGCTCTCGCGCCGCTTCGTTGCTCGTTAATGGATCCCTTTGGCCGCGAGGTACCGTTCGGCATCCAACGCGGCCATGCAGCCTGTGCCAGCCGAGGTCACCGCTTGCCGGTACACTTTGTCGGCGGCATCGCCGGCCACGAAGACCCCGGGGATCTTGGTGCTGGTGCGATCCGCATCATGCTTCAGGTAACCGGCCTCATCCATATCCAGCCAGCCTTGGAAGAGGTCTGTGGCGGGCTTGTGCCCGATGGCGACGAACAAGCCGGTCACATCCAGCTTGGTTTCTTCGCCGGTCTTGTTGTTGATCACAAGAACGCCGTCCACAGTGTGCTCACCCAGCACATCCTTCACTTCGGTGTTGAAGCGTACCTCGATGTTCTTGGTGTTGAGTACGCGGTGTACCATCGCCTTACTGGCGCGGAAACTCTCCTTGCGCACGAGCATATGCACCTTCGGGCAGAGCTTGGCCAGGTAGGTGGCTTCTTCGCAGGCGGTATCACCTGCCCCCACCAGTACCACGTTCTGGCCGCGGTAGAAGAAACCGTCGCAAACCGCGCAAGCGGTAACTCCGCCACCTATGTCGCGCAGACGGATCTCGTTCGGTAAACCAAGCCATTTCGCGCTCGCTCCGGTACTGATTATTACCGTGTCGGCATGGATCTCGGTCTTTTCATCCACCCAGACCTTGTGGACCGGACCCGTGAGATCGACCTTGGTGACCCATCCACTGCGTACATCCGTGCCGAACCGGAGCGCCTGCTTTTTCAGGTCCTCCATCATTTCCGGACCGGTGCGGCCGTCCGGATATCCGGGATAGTTGTCCACCTCAGTGGTCTGCGTGAGCTGACCACCCGGAAGTGGTCCTTCGAAGATCACGGGTTTCAGGTCCGCACGGGCGGCATAGATGGCGGCTGAGAAAGCCGCGGGACCGGAACCGATGATCAGGCAGCGGATATGCTCAGGGAAGGTGGTCATGCGTGCGAATGGGCCGCAAATCTAGCGTACCACGCGAGGTGCGCCCTGCGGTTGCCGACCAGCTCCTGTCAAGGCTGACAGATCACCTGTTTCACGGTGGGGGATAGCCCCGCCCAAACCCCAAGGCCTCCGGTGATATTGCTCTTCACATTGCTCGGTTGCGAGAACAGGTCTCCCTGCGTGGCCACGTTGCTTTCAAAGCTGCGGTAGAAATCGAACTCATCACGACCCAGGGCATAGAGCTTCACCAGAACGGTGTCGCCCCGTTTGAACGTACTACCCCCGTCCGCAGGGTCGGAGAAGGAACTGTTGCCGCGCGCGATGATGTACTCCAGCACCTGGCCATTGAAGAACTCGTCGTTGCTCGTGCTTCCCAGGGGTGCTGCGAAGGTGGGGTCCACCGGATCGCCGTTGCTGTCCAGGTTGGTGCGGCGTGTAAGCGCGCGGTAGCAGTTCCCCAAAGTGTCGGGATCCTGGCTCCGACCCCACACGAAACCGGTGCTGTCGTCGCCATCATCACCTTCCTGGTCGAGCAAGGTGAACCACAGGGTGTCCAGGCTGGGTGGTCCGGGGATCGTGGTGGTGCTGGTGAGCGTCTTCCCTTCGGCCTGGATGGTAAGCGTGTAAGTCCGGCCAACTACGCCGAATGTAGCAGGCTCGGTCAAGCTGGTATACAGGCATATATCCAAGTTGGCCAGAATGTCGGGATCCAGTCCGGTAGCTAGTGCCGCGGCCATCAACTGTTGCTCCGTAAGGATGGAGGAGCAAACCATGGGAATGGTATAGGTCGTGGTCCCATCCTGTACCGTGATCACGGCATCGCGTACGAAAATGTTCGCGAAGGAGGCCGGGTCGGCCGGCGCGAAATAGCTCTGCGTACGGGTGAGAATGATGAAGGGCGGCTGGCCGGGTTCGATGGTGGCTTCCACCACGAGCTTCGTTTCGGTCTCCGGCAGGTCCACGGTGATCTCTTTGGAACAACCGATGACCACCAGGGTAAGAAGGAGGAGGAGGTACCGCATCAGAACTTGAAATTCCAGGTGAGGGAAGGAAGGATGCTGAACAAACTGACCTGCTTGGCCACCACTTTCAAACTACCGTCCGCCACATTGCCCTCGTTGTCGAAGTAGATGAAATAGGGGTTCGCGCGGTTGTACACGTTGTAGATCGCCAAGGTCCAACTGCTGCGCCATCGGCGGGTCCGGTAGGTCACTTCTTCGGTGTCCTTGTCCTTCACCTTGCGTTGTTCCTTGTTGTTCAGCGTAACGGCGAGGTCCAGGCGGTGGTACGGCACCATGCGGAACCCGTTCCGCTCGGTATACTCGCTCACCAATCGGCCTTCAATGAAGTAACGGTTCACAGGCAGTGTGGCGGCCTGGCCGGTGGAGTAGACGAAAGTACCGGCGAAGTTCCAACGCTTGTTCGGTTCGTAAATGGCCACCACGCTCAGGTCATGGCGGCGGTCCCAGCGGCTCGGGAACTCGCGGCCCTCGTTGATGTCCGGGAATTTGCGCATGGTCTTGCTCCAGGTATAACCCACCCATCCGTTCAACTTGCCGGTGGTCTTCTTGATGAAGAGTTCCGCACCGTAACTGTAGCCATTGCCGAACACCAACTGTGTATCGAAATTGGAGTTGCCGTTGGCTTGCGGGTCAGCACCGTCGGCATATTCCACGAGATTCCTCATGTCCTTGTAGTACACCTCCAGGCTGGTCTCGATCATGTTGTCCAGGAAGTTGCGGAAATAGCCTGCTTCGTACTGGGTACCCACAAGCGGCTTCACGTTCTTGCCGCTGGGGATCCAGATATCGGTCGGAAGCGCGATGCTGCTGAAGCTGGCCAGGTGTACATACTGCTGGCCGCGGTTGAAGCTCGCCTTCACGCTGCTCCGTTCGTTGAGGCGATAGCGCGCGCTTAATCGCGGTTCCAAGGCGGCATAGCTGCCGATCACCTGGCCGGGCCGGTAGGAAATGGTGCCGTCGCGCAGGCCGTTCTCATCGAACTGGTACTCATCGAACGGGCCCACGTGGGCGAAGGCGGTGAGGCGCAGGCCCGCATTGATCCGAAGTTCGTCGGTCACGTCGAACTCATCGAGCAGGTAGATCGCGCCCTCATGCGCCTTCAAGAGGCTCGGTGTTTCGATATCGAACTCAGTGCTACCTGAGCGAGCTGTTACGGTGCTTGGTGTGTAGGTGTGGTTGATGTATTGACCGCCGAATTTCAGGGTGTGGCGCACACTGGTATAGTTACTCAGGTCCAGTTTCAGGCCATAGTCCTTGATGCCGCTGAAGAGGTTGAACGCGAAGAACTCCTGGTCAGCGCCGAACTCGAAATTGTAGTCGCTGTATGTGGCGGTGGTGTTGAGAAAAAGTTTGGGACCGAAGACGTGGTTCCAGCGCGCGCTGACTGTGGCGTTTCCCAAGGTATTCGGAAGGTGGGCGCGTCGGGGTCGCTGTTGGCGAAGGTGAACACGTCGCGTCCGAAGTAGCCGCTCAAGTACAGGCGGTCCTTGTCGCTTACGCGGTAGTTCATCTTCGCGTTCACATCGTAGAAGTAATAGCCGGACCCCGCGAAGGCTGAACTGTCCGGTATGAACGGTTTGGAGATCACATCCACGTAAGTGCGCCTGCCGCTGAGCAGGAAGGAGGCGCGGTCTTTCACAATAGGGCCTTCGACGGTGAGGCGTGAGCTGATCAGCCCAATGCCACCTTGGGCGTGGTAGGTCTTGTCATTGCCCTCCTTCATATTGATGTCCAGCACCGAACTGATGCGGCCCCCGTAGTTGGCGGGTATTCCGCCCTTGATCAATTCGATGTTCTTCACCGCGTCCGCGTTGAACACACTGAAAAATCCAAAGAGATGGCTCGCATTGTACACCGTGGCCTCGTCCAGCAGGATCAGATTTTGGTCGGGCCCGCCCCCGCGCACGTAGAAGCCGCTGTTCCCCTCGCCATTGCTCTTCACGCCGGGGAGGTATTGAAGGGTCTTCAATAGGTCTACTTCGCCGAGCAGTGCCGGGAGAAGCTTCACTTTCTGCACATCGAGCTCGGCGCGCCCCATATCCGTGCTCTCGGTGTTCCGGCGGGCATCTTTGCCCGTCACCAGCAGTTCCTTCACCACAATGGCATTGGGGCGTAGCTCAAGGTTCAGCACCAGGTCGGAACGCAGGTCCAAGGTGTCCACGAACTCCTGGTAGCCCAGGTAGCTGCTCACCACCGTGTAGATACCGGGATCGACGGTCACCGAAAAGTAACCGTATGCGTTCGTAGCGGTCCCCTTCTTCAATTCCCTCAGATAGACCCCCGCACCGATCAAGGCTTCGCCGCTGGAGGCGTCCTTTACGTATCCACTCAGGGTGGGGCGGGTGTTCTGCGCGTTCGCGGTGTTGTCGAGGAGGATGCTGGTGAGCAGCGCTGGGAGAAGAAAAAGGCGCATTGTGGACACGGGGCGGCAAAGGTAGACGGGCGCCTTGCAACGAACGTTCCCGCAGGTGGAATGTTCTGATCGTGGATAGCGCTGTGGAAAGAATGAGGATCCCTTCACATTTGGACCACGTGCGCCCGGCCTGGCGATCGGACCTTTGTACCGCACGAAAACACGTCGCATGCACACCTTTCTTCGGAAGCACCATACCAGTTTGCTGACTTTTGGGATCTATCTGGCCTTGACGGCCTTCGCGCTATTGGTCTCCATCGGCTTGATCTGATCGCAGGGTCGTGATCCCCCAGGGCTAGCGCGTCTTCATTAGCACTGAGCGGTTGCTGGAGGCTTTGGCGGGGTAGTTGGTCCCTGAAGGCCGATCGTCGTTCTTGCGGCGAACGCCGAACAGGACGTTCATAACATCAGTTGATCGATAGTCCAGTGCGCATCGTGTCTGGCAACCCGTCGCATCGACGCTCACCATGGCCCCAGTGAATGCTCGATGTGATCTTCGATGAAGATGGCCCACGGCTCGGCAAAGGCCACGCTGAGCAGAACAAAGCCAACATCCGCGCAGCCGCCTTAACCATGTGCAAGTGGTTCGATGACCCCAAGAAATCCTTGGCTAGGCGACGTAAGGCTGCGGCCTGGTCCAACGACCACCTCGACCTACTGCTCGGATCTATGACGCTATAGCCTTGCCCTGATGATCCATGGAACGCCTTCGCGTCTTACCTTTTCAGCGCGCTCCGACCAACCGTTACGCCCATGAACACCATTCTCGTACCCTACGACTTCTCGGATTGCGCCACCGACGCCCTGCGCGTGGCTTCCAAGATCGCCCGCATGTCCGGCGCCTGCATCGACATCGTTCACGTGTACGAGCAGATGACGGATTTTCATACGGAGAACCAGAAGATCAGGGAGGACATCGAGGCGCGGTTGGAACGGTTGCCCACGCTGCCCTTCCTGGCGGGGATAGAGCTGAAGAAGTTCATGTTACGGCAGATGAGCATCAATGAGATGTTCAAGAACGACCGGTTGGCGCATGTGGACCTGGTGGTGATGGGCTCCCATGGGGCGCGGGGCATACGCGGCCTGGTGGGCTCCAACACACAGCGGATAGTGCGTATCGCTCCCATGCCGGTGCTGGTGATCAAGCACCATGTGGAGGATTTCGAGATGCGCGACGTGGTGTATGCGTCCAACTTCGGCGAGGCCGATAACGTCAAGTTCGAGGCCTTGCTTCCCATGTTGAAGCTCTTCGACCCCAAGGTCCATCTGGTGAAGATCAACACGCCGAAGAACTTCGAGCGCAGCGATGACACCAACCGGGCGATCGACGCTTTCCTGCAGCGGCATGAACTCACGAAGTTCACCGCGACCATATACAATGACCTGAGCATCGAAGAGGGCATCCTCAACTTCGCACGTTCCATTGATGCGGATCTGATCGCGATGGCCACCCACGGACGCACGGGGTTCTTCCACGTTGTGAACGGCAGTCTCACGGAGGACATCGTGAACCACACCACCTTCCCGGTCCTGAGCGTGAAGCTCTGACCAGGATCGCAGGACCGTTTATCTTTCACCCTGAAATGACCGATCGCGCATGAAGTTCCTGTACAAGAAGTTCCAGGCCAAGAAGAAGGAGATCGTCGAAGTGCGGATCGATCGACCCACGAAAGTGCGTTTCATGACCGCTGTGGACTTCAAACGGTACAAGAACGGCCGTTCGTTCAATTTTTTCGGAGGCACATTCGAGGGTTCCTTGGTGCGGTTCGTGCTACCCTACGATTCGGTGTGGCATGTGGTGGTGGAGAAGGGGACCCACTACGAACCCATGGATATGAACGCGCAGTGCCGGGTGCTACCGCCGGACCGCCAGGTGCTCTCCTCTGTCGCGCTTGATGCGCCGGCCCATGTGCGCGAAGCGGAGGAACAGGCCCAGATCCTCATAGACAGCGCGGAAGCCCCTGTGCAGGACCAGCAAGAGAGCGATCGGAATTGAACTGACGGAAGGAGGGGGCTGCGAACTCCGATAGCTCCTGGACCCTGGTAAGAAGAACAATGGGCTGGAACGGATCCTCATTGGTGTGGAGAGATCACTGGAGCAGGTCCATGCTTGGCTTCCGGATGAGGACAGCCGCGATGCCATCCTGGGTGCAGTGATATTGAGTTCCCGGAACGACAGCATCGAGACGATAGCCGGATCGGGGAAGGGGAGGACTTGGTCCTGCCCGCGCGGCCGGTTCAGTAGTGTAGCTTGTCGCAGCGGCCCCCTCAACTGAACGGCCCCGTACGTTGCACTCGCATCGGTAGGACGCTCTCCACACGACATGCGCAGGAGGAGCGGTACCACTCTTTCAGGGCCTTGCGCTCCTCCGGGAGCAGTGCACGGAAAGCCTTTCGGAGCTCCTTGCGGAAGGTGCGTGCATCGGCTGTACTGATCTTGTCAAGCACTTCGCGGTAGTAGGTGAGAAGGTCCTTGTTCTTTTTCATTTCGGGTGGTCGCATATCGGTGTTCACTGTGAACGTTCTCTAGCCCGGCCTTGTTACGCCTCCCGGCCCAAATGCGGAAAGGCCGCGATGAGCGACCTTCCCGTTCCTACCAAACCTACGGTCAGACGATGCTGATCCGCTTCACCAAAGGTTTTGGCTCCACGGCCTTTGGAATGCTGAGGCGCAGGACGCCATCCGAATGCTGGGCGGCGATCTTCTCCACATCGATCCCCTCCGGCAGTCGGAAACTGCGTTCGAAGCTGCTCAGGCTGAACTCACGGCGCGTATATCGTTCGTTCTCCTTCAGGGCGTCGGTCTTCTTCTCAGCGCTGATCGTGAGCACGTTCTTGTCCATCTTCACCGTAAGGTCTTCCTTGGAGAACCCGGGTGCGAGCAGCTCCAACTGAAAGTCGTTCTCCCGTTCCACGATGTTCACATGGGCCGGTCGACGGAACAGATCGTCCGATCCAAGGGCTTGGGAGATGTCACCTCCGAAGAAGGTGTTCAAGAGGTCACCGAAGGTGTGGGTAACGGGAGGCTGGGTGCGGTACTTCAAAAGGGTCATGGCGCTTTGTTTTTCAGGTTGGGATCGGACTAAGCCGACGCCAGCCCCGGTCAATGAAAATGCCGACCGCAAAACGAAGTCATAATGGCCGGAATAGCACAACGACTTATGCCATTATGGCTTATTGACGTACGAAAACGAACGTGATCGTGCCTTCCTGTACCTCCGGCGCGGTCGCGGACCGGTCGAAGCGGGCTTCTTGGGCCCGAAGCAGTGCGTATTCGCTCATGCACTCCTCACTTACCCGGGTATTCGCCTTGTCCACTGTCGCTTTACGCACCGCACCACTACGATCCACGGAGATCAGGATGGTCACCTGCCCTTGACCGGTGCACAAGTAGGCGGGAATGTCGAGATCCTCCAGTCGTCTGTCCTTCAGTTGAAAGGATACTGTGGCCGTCCCTTCCACTTTGGTTGGCGGCGGTGTTTCTTTCAAGTAGTTGCGCTTGTCCCATTTGGTGGGGTCCAGTGCCGGCACCGTCACTTCCTGGCCAGCGTCCTTGCGTTCTTGGGCGAGCCGATCGAATTCGCTCTGCTCCAACGCTTTCAGGTCCTGTTCCATGCGTTCTTGGGCACCACTGCTCAATTGAGGGCGCATTTCTTGGATCCGTGCGTTCAGATCACTGATGGCGTTCGTGACCTGCTGAGGTGACTCAAGGGGTTGGCCGGTCTCCAAGGCCTGTACGAGGCGTTCGGCCTCCTGCGGCTCCATCACATCGACCTGCAATTCCTTCGGGGTCTCCTCTTGGGCAGGCCGTTGGATCTGCGTGATGGCCAACCCGAACATGATCATCGTGTGGAGCACAAGGGTGCCGATGACGCCGAACTTGTGACGCTCGAAACGTTCGAGAACAAGATCGAACAGAGAGGTGCTCGCGTTCACTGCGGCAAGTTATACGCCATGCGGACGCATGCGGATCCGCAAGGCCTTGGGCAAATGGTTGTTCCACCGCCCGCCCGCACCCTTCATCCAGGCCAGGCCCGCTCCTTCATACCGCGCCAGTGCCCATCCATGCGCATCGCCTGTGCGCAAGCTTTCCCCCCGGAGGACCGTCAGAGCTTGGCCATGATCGAGGTCCAAGACGTTGAAGGGCACGAACGGGGCCAGGAGCCCCTGGACCCGCGCGGAGTATGCCGCCGCCGGGTGGGGCGTCCAACGGTCCTCTTCCGAAACGGCGATCGGGAGTCCCGGAACGGAACGACTATCGGCCTCCCACATTTCCAGTGCGAGGCGCTGCCACTGCCGGGAGAGCGAATACTTTATACCGTTCCTTTCCAACAGATCCGCGCCACCACCATCCCTTTCTTTTGGGTGCTGACCGCGGTCCCCGGGTTTCCGAAGCAGCGAAAGAAAGAAGCCCTCGCCCCGGCTTTCGTGAGGGTAGAAGTGCAGTCCGAGGTCCCCTGTCCGGATATGCCAGGAAGGTTGAACGGGCACCGCGACCACTTCCGCTTTCTCGCGTTCGCAGAAAGAGGCGATCTGGATCCCGTTCTCTTCCGGACTCCAGGTGCACGTACTGTATAGGAGGGATCCACCCGGCCGAAGCGCGTTCCATGCCTCTCCCAAGAGTTCGCGTTGCACGTTGGCGCATTGCGACACCAACCCTGGGGACCATTGCCGACGAGCGAAGTGGTCTTTTCGCATCAACCCTTCACCTGAACAAGGCGCATCCAGCAGCACCAGATCGAAACGTTCCCGCCAGCGGCCGAAGAACGTGGCTTGCTGCTGTGTGATAAGGGTGTTCTCCGCCCCTTGCTTCCAGAGGTTCTGGGCGAGCACCGCGGCACGTGCGGGGATCACCTCGTTGCTGATCAATAGCGAGGAGGAATGGAGAAGGTTCCGCAAATGCCCGCTCTTTCCACCTGGCGCCGCGCATAGGTCCAACGCGAGTATTTCCTTGTCGGCGAGATCCGTCGCTTTGAAGGCCTGTTCGACCATCATGCTGGACGCCTCCTGCACGTAGTAGGCACCCGCGTGGAAGAAGGGATCGAGGGTGAACACGGGCCGCTTGTCCAGATATCGTCCGTGTTCGCACCAAGGCACACGCTCCCCATCAGGAACATGATGACGCGCCGGGTTCGCGCGCACGCTGCACGGCGGCGGCGCATCGAGGGCCTCGCACAACAGGGCGGCGTCGTGATCCCCCAACGTCGCGTTCATCCGCGCTACGAAGGCCGGGGAGTGGAACGGCACCCTTTTCGGGGCGCTTTTTTTTCGCGGGCCGACACCTGGCCATCGATCAAATGGCAGCCACAGGGCTCCGTCGTTCCAGCGTTTGGCGCCGGTCAGGGCCAGTGGATACGAGACGGATCGGCACCCTCACGGCTTCTTCGATATGCCGGATGTAGCGTTCGAGGGCGTCGGGGATCGTATCGCCGTCGAGCGCTCCCCAACCCGGTAGGTCTTGGAATATGGGTTCGGCGTCGGCGATATCGTAAGGGAGCCGGTCGATCGTGCGCCCGTTCACCCGGTAGTTCGTGCAAAGTCGCACGGGGTCCATTCCAGAGAGCACGTCGCTCTTCATCATGGCCAGCTCCGTGATACCATTGACCATCACCGCGTAGCGCAGCGCTGGGAGATCGAGCCACCCGCAGCGACGGGGCCGTCCGGTGGTGCTGCCGAATTCGTTCCCCGCTATGCGGATCTTTCGCCGGTATCGTCCAACAGTTCCGTGGGGAACGGGCCGCTGCCCACGCGGGTGCAATATGCCTTGAAGATGCCGATCACCTTGCCGATGCGCGAAGGGGGGACCCCCAGGCCTGTGCAAGCGCCCGCACAAACCGTGTTGGAAGAGGTGACGTAGGGATAGGTGCCGAAATCGATATCGAGCAAGGTGCCTTGCGCACCCTCCGCGAGAACGGCCTTGCCCTTACTGAACGCTTCGTCAAGATAGTGCTCGCTGTCCACCAAGGGAATGGAACGCATGCGTTCCAGGGCTTGGAGCCAGCGCTGTTCGCCCTCTTTGTCCGGCGTGTAGCTGCCGTAAAGGCCCAGGAGGCGCTCGTGCTTGCGCACCAGTGCGCGATACCGGTCCATCAGGTCGGGTCGTTCAAGGTCGCCGACCCGCAACCCATTGCGCCCGGTCTTGTCCATGTATGTGGGGCCGATCCCCTTCAAGGTGCTTCCGATCCGCTCCCCGCCTTTCTCCGCTTCGCTCGCTGCGTCCAACGCGTGATGGGTGGGCAGGATGAGGTGAGCGCGACGTGAGATGAGGAGGCGGTCTTTGAGGTCCACGCCAGCGGCGGCGATGCCATCCAACTCCTCCAGGAACGTGACCGGATCGATCACGACCCCATTGCCCACGAGATTGGTCGCCCCTTCGTGGAAGACGCCACTTGGAATGGTATGCAATACGTGCTTGCGGCCTTCGATCCAGAGGGTGTGTCCCGCGTTCGGTCCCCCTTGGAACCGGGCGATGACCTGATAGGATGGCGCCACCACATCCACCACCTTACCCTTGCCCTCATCGCCCCATTGGGCGCCGAGCAGCACGTCCATGCGCGCTGGCATCAGGCCTGGAGCTTGGCCAGGGCCTCGTCCACACCACTGGTGATGGTGAAGACCGAGTCGAGCTTGGTGACCACGAAGAGTTGCCGCACGCTCGGGGAAAGACCCGATATGATGGCATCGCCACCCGCATTGCGCGTACGGGTCAGCACGTTGATCAGGATGTTCAAGCCGGTGCTGTTCATGTATTGGAGCTGGCTCATATCCAGCACCACGTTCTTGCGTCCCTGGGACAATCCCTCTTCCAGCGCGCTCATGAGCTTGTCCGCCTGCTGTTGGTCCATAAGGCGCCCGTGCAGTTTGAAGACGGGTCCCGCAGGGGTGGTTTCTACCTCGAGGTCGAAAGTGGGGCGTTCGGTCATGATCGTTCGTTCTTGGAGCGGCAGGTTCGGCAGACGCCGTAAAGATGCAACGCATGATGCTCCACCATGAAACCGGTGGCCTCCGCTGCGGTGGATCGGATGTTTTGGATACGGGGGTCGCAGAATTCCGTGACCGCGCCACATACACGGCAGATAAGATGGTCGTGCTGACGGAAGGAATGGCTCCGCTCGAACTGGGCCGGGGCACCTGTGAAACGGTGCTTTCTCACCAGATCGCTTTCCAGCAGCAGGTCCATGGTGTTGTAGAGCGTGGCCCGGCTCACGCGGTACCGCTTCTGTTTCATGCGTGCGTAGAGGCGCTCGATGTCGAAGTGGCCTTCCTGCTCGTAGATCTCGCTGAGGATGGCGAAACGCTCCGGGGTCTTCCGATGCCCCCGGCGTTCCAGGAATTCCGTGAAAAGCGCCCGCACGCGATCCTTTTGTTCGGGACTCACCATCGCGCGGCGAAGGTACGCGGCCCAAAGGGTACGCCGGTGCCCGAAGGGGTCAGTTGTCGATGCGCTCCACGGAACGCACACCATGCACCCGGCGCAATTTTTCGATCAATGAGCTGAGGTGATCGGTGTCCTGCACAAAGGCCATCACCCTACCTTCGAAAATGCCAGCGTTGCTCTCGAAGCTGATGGAACGCATGTTCACGTTGTGCTGGTGGCTGATGATGGAGGTGATCTTGTTCACCAGCCCCACTTCATCTATCCCGGAGAAACGGAGCCCGGCGAGGAATTCCATGCTGTCCTTTCCTTTCCACCGGGCTTTCACGATGCGGTAGGCGAAGTTGCTCATCAACTGTACCGCGTTGGGGCAATTCACGCGGTGGATGCGGATCCCTTCACCTTGGGTGATGAAACCGAACACGTCATCACCCGGAATGGGATTGCAGCAAGTGCTGAGCTGGTACTCCAGCTTTTGCAGCTCGTCACCGATGACCAAGGCACCGGAAGCTTCTCCCCGGATCCCGGAGACGACATCCTCCAGCGGTTTTTCTTCTTCGAGCACCACGATCTTCGGGAGGGCCAATCGCCCGTTCCGCACCCTCGGGGTACCCAATATGTCCAGATCGACGCGTCCACGTGCGATGCGGTAGAAAAGGTCGGTGGATGATGTGGCGCGGTGGTGCTCCACCAACACCGCCATGTTGCGCTCGTCCACTTTGGCACCCCAGCTGCGGAGCTTGCGTTGGGCGGCCTCGCGACCCACGACGGCCAGCTTGCGTTTCTGCTCGCGCAGGGCCTGCTTGACCTTGTGTCGCGCACGGGCGGTCACCACATAGTTGAGCCACTCCTCTTTCGGCTGTTGCTTTTTGCTGGTGATGATCTCGATCTGGTCGCCGCTGCGCAGCTTATGGCTCAATGGCACCAGCTTGTGGTTCACCTTGGCCCCGATGCACTGGCGGCCCACATGGCTGTGGATGTCGAAGGCGAAATCCAACGCGGTGGCACCGGCGGGCAGATTGATCATCTCGCCTTTCGGCGTGAAGACCATGATCTCGTCACTGAAGAGGTTCAGCTTGAAGTCGTTGACGAAATCGATGGCGTTGCTGCTCGGGTCCTCGAGCACTTCGCGCACGCGACCCAGCCAATCGTCCAGTGCGGAGGCATGCTCTTCATCATCCTTGTAGCGGTAGTGCGCGGCGAGGCCCATCTCGGCGATCTCGTCCATGCGCTTGCTCCGGATCTGGACCTCCACCCATCGCCCACCCGGGCTCATGACCGTGGTGTGCAGGCTCTCGTAGCCGTTGGCCTTTGGCGTGCTGATCCAGTCCCGCAGCCGGTCCGGGTTCGGCTGGTAATAGTCCGTCACCACCGAGTAGACCCGCCAACAATCGGCCTTTTCCAGTTCCTGCTTGGTATCGATGATGATGCGGAGGGTGAACACGTCGTATATTTCTTCGAAGCTCACGTTCTTCTTCAGCATCTTGTTGTAGATGCTATGGATGCTCTTCGGTCTCCCTTTGATCTCGTAAGTGAAACCCTCCTTGTCCAGAGACTCGCGGATGGGCAACGTGAAGCGGCTGATGAACCGTTTGCGCACCGCTTCGCCTTTTTTCAGTTTCTGTTCGATGTCCAGGTAGACCGTTGGTTCCTTGAACTTCAGGGCGAGGTCCTCCAGTTCGCTCTTGATGCTGTAAAGACCCAGTCGATGGGCGAGCGGGGCATAGAGGAAGAGCGTTTCACTGCCGATCTTCAGCTGCTTGTCCCGCACCATGCTGTCCAACGTGCGCATGTTGTGAAGCCGATCGGCGAGCTTGATCAGGATCACACGCACATCCTGCGCGAGGGTAAGCAGCACTTTGCGGAAGTTCTCCGCCTGGATGCTGTCCGTGCCGAATTGCAGACCGCTGATCTTGGTGAGCCCGTCGATGATATTGGCCACCGTGGGGCCGAAGAGGTCGCGCACATCCTCCAATGTCAGGTCGGTGTCCTCGACGGTGTCGTGCAGTAAAGCGCACACCACGCTGGTGGTGCCCAGGCCGATCTCTTCCGAGCAAATGCGGGCGACGGCGAGCGGGTGGTAGATGTATGGTTCGCCGCTCTTGCGGCGTTGGTCCTTGTGTGCCTCCAGGGCGATGTTGAACGCCTTCCGGATAAGGCGGGTATCATCGGGCGTGCGGTGCCCTTTGATGGTCCGCAATAGACCCCGGTAACGCAGCAGGATCTCGCCCCGTTCTTTGGCCACATCGATGTGCGGCTGATGCGGCGCCTGATGCACCTGTTCCACCACGGGCGGGATGTTGGGGCCTTTGTCCATGGCTGACTAGGAGATCCTCAGCGTCTTTGTGCGGTAGTGCGTGCTGTAAAAGTATGCACGCACAGCAGGGCCGTGGGCTACACCGCCGGCAGCACCTTGGTCTCGAGAGCACCGAAACCGATCCGCACCCCGCTCGCTTCGCAGTGGCCGCGCAGGACCACCGTATCGCCATCCTCGATGAACTTGCGCGTGCTGCCATCGTTCAAGAGGATCGGCTTGGTGCCGCGCCAGGTGAGTTCGAGCATGCTGCCAAAACTGGTCGGATCGGGGCCGCTGATCGTGCCGCTCGCCATCAGGTCGCCACAGCGAATGTTGCAGCCGTTCACCGTATGGTGCGCGAGCTGTTGGGCGATGTTCCAATACAGATGGCGATGGTTGCTTCGACATACCACGGTTTCCCCTCCCCCCTCAGGAACGATGGCCACTTCCAAGCGCAGGTCGATGTTGCGGTCGCCTTCGAAGAGCAGGTAGGGGAGCGGTTGTGGATCCTGCACGGGACCCGGTACGCGAAATGGTGCGAGCGCGTCAAGTGTCACGAGCCAGGGGCTGACGCTGCTCGCGAAATTCTTGGAGAGGAACGGACAGAGGGGAACGTATTCCCAGGATTGGATATCACGCGCGCTCCAATCATTGAACAGCAGTAGGCCGGCGATGTGGTCCTCCGCTTCCGCAGTGCTGATCCGCTGGCCCAGGGGTTTTCCCGCGAAAGTGACAAAGGCCACCTCAAGTTCGAGATCCAACTGCTTGGTGGGGCCGAATACGGGCGGGGCATTGGGGTCCGGTCGCGTTTGGCCCATCGGTCGATGGATCTCCTCCCCACTGATGATGATGCTGCTGGTGCGCCCGTGGTAGCCCACGGGTAGATGGAGCCAGTTCGGCAGGAGCGCGTTCGCGGGATCGCGGAACATGGTGCCCACGTTGGTGGCATGCTCGCGGCTGCTGTAGAAGTCGGTGTAGTCACCGATCGCGATCGGCATTCCCATGAGCACCATGTCGGCCGGGAGGAGAGCCTCCTCGCGCAGGTCGTTGTTGTTCCGGAGCGCGGGGTCCCCGCCTTCGCGCAAAAGGTCGGATAGTCGTTGACGAAGGGCGCGGAGCGCAGGTTTGCCATGCGCCAAGATCCCGTTCAATACGGGGCGCTGGAAGTCCGAAGCGACCATACCAAGCCCATCCAGAAGTCCCGCTTCCGCAAGCACACCCAAGTCCACGCAGCGGTCACCGATGCGTGTCATGGGCGCTGGTTCCTCGCCGTTCCATAGGCCCATGCCGAACGGCAGGTTCTGGATAGGAAAGTCGCTGCGCAGTGGAACGGGGACCCAGGAGCGTAGTGCGGGGTCGTTGGCGGGAATGTGCATGGAAGATCGGGTGGTAGGGGTGCAAAGGTGCGGATCGGGCGAAGAGCGGTATGCCATGGTAAGGTGCCATCTTCACGGACCTATGCGGTCGCGCTCTGGAAGGAAATGGTATGTGGTGTTCGCTGTGGCCATGCATATAGCGATGCTCGCTGCCTACACGGCCCCCGAGGAATGGGTGCCGGCGCGGGTGCGCCTCTGGTCGCAAGCCTATGTCCGGCCGGTCTTTCATCAGACCTGGGGACTCTTCGCGCCGGACCCACCGCTTTGTTCGTGTGAATTGCGAGTCCTGCTGGGTCCGTCGGTCAGCCGCCCACTGGCCGGTTCTCACGACCCCTTCTTGGTCCGTCGCATGGCCCTGCAGATGGGCCACTATCTGGGTGGAACACGACCGTTGCCGGACACGCTTGTGGTGGACGAACGTATGGAAGGCGCGATGCGTGGGCTGGTTCGGGACACTGGTGGCACGGAGCTGGGCCTCGGGTTCCAAGCGGTACAATATTGTGTGGACGACGTTGCGCGTCCGGAGCACCGCCCGGGGCGGATCGTTCCCATCCGGTTCAGGTCACCATGAAGGCACTGGATATACGGGTCATGTGGTTCCAACGTGCGTTGCACCTTTGGCTACTGGTATGGCTGCTTAGCGCGCTTCCTGCGGCTGAATGGCTGTGGGAGCATCCGGTGTCACCGGAGCTCGGGGATCCCGGCATCGTTTCCGGCTTGTTGCATGGTTTCGGCGTGTGGATGCCGTCCGGTGCCGCTGTGCCTGTTGCGATAGCATTGCTTTTATTCGCGGTGATCGGGGCCTTCAAGAGTCGACCTTGGTGGATCGGAGCGCTCACCTGGCTATTCTTCTGCGCGCTCACGGACCGTGCCTGGCTCGCCAACAACGGCGGCACATGGTTGATGCGCAACGCGTTGTTCTGGTCGATTTTCTTGCGTGTTGATCCATCCAAGGAACATGGACCCCTGTCCCTCGTTCCGATCCAGGTCCTTCGGCTACAACTGTTGTTGGCGTATGCGATCACAGGCCTTCAGAAGCTGCACGGCACCACGTGGACCGACGGCACCGCGCTGGGGATCATCGCCTCGGATCCTACCTACGGTCCTTCGCTCCTCCCGGTCACGCCGGGTCTCTGTTGGGCCGTGCTGCTTTTCCAACTCACCTTTCCGTTGGCTGTGTGGTGGGGACCGACGCGCATTGTTTGGTTGGCCGCCGGTGTCGTGTTCCACCTGGGCACTGCGTTCTGGTTGGGCATCGTCGACATGGCGTTCGCCTTCCTCGTGTTCTACCTGCTTTGGTTCCCCGAGGAGGGAGTGGCATGGATGATGCGATCGCTCAGGATAACGAGTACTGCGAACACCACATGATCCAACGGGGCAGCTCGGACAATATTCGAACCTTCTCAGGGCGTTCTTTGTTCAGGTCTCAGCCAACTCATCCACGCATGGTTCATCGCACCCTCCCCAACTTCCTGGCCGGCCTCCTGCTTTTGCTGCTCCTTCCGGGATGCTACATCTCCAGCAAGGGCCAGGCGAAGTATTATGAGCGTGCGAAACGAGCGCCCTTCGAGGCTGTGATCGTTCCAGGGGTGCCTTTTGAGGGTGGGCAATGGTCTTATGTGATGCAGATGCGCGTCCATTGGGCGGTGCATCTTTACCAACAAGGGCTCGCCAAGAACCTCGTCTTTTCCGGTGCGGCTGTGTATAGCCCCTATGTGGAGGCCAAGATCATGGCCCTCTACGCCGAACAACTCGGGGTACCGCGAGCGAACATCCTGCTCGAGACGCAGGCCGAACACAGCACCGAGAACTTGTTCAACGGGTTCGAAGTAGCGCGCGACAGGGGTCTGAAGGGCCGCATCGGCTTCGCTTCCGATCCGTTCCAAACAGCTCTTCTGCGCGGCCTTGCCAAGCGCATGGAGCGGGAACTCCACGCCGATATCGATCCGGTGCCTGTGGTGTTCACCGAATTGAACGTGGCGAACCTCTCGACCCCGTCCATCGATCCCTCATCGGCCTTTGTGCCAGGTTTCGTTTCGATCAAGGAACGCGAAGGGTTCTTCAAACGGATCCTTGGCACCAGTGGCGCGCATCTGGATTGGGACCGGGCACGCGCCGAGAACGCGCAGGGCCGTGTTCCAGAGGGGAACATGCGCTGAACGTTCTGGCGGACCATCACCGATCACCTTCTGCCTGGAGAAGACGCTCCGACATCCGGGCCGCGAAACGGTCGTATCCGAACGGTTGCACACGGCAGCAATTGTCGTTGTACACCGGGCGTCGCAGTTCGCTGTAGATCATGGTCAGATCCTCGAAGAGCACGCCCGCTTCTGTAAGGCGCTTGCCTCGATCGATGAGCATCGGGTATCCTCTCTTCACCGCATCGCCATAACAGAACGGGCCTTCCACGAGGGCAACGGCAGCCTCCTTCGGGCCAATGGGTTTGGATCCCGGCACATATTGGTTGGGTTGTAGGAAGTGCGCGTACAACGCACCGTGGTCCTTGGCCAGCGCGGCCACTTGCAAGGAGCTTCGCATCCACATATCCGCTTGCGCGGAGAAGAACGCGGCGGTGTCCGAGAAGGGTGCCGGCGGACCGGTGACCTGGAGATCCTTGTCTTGCGTGGCGAGCGCGCTGCGTAGCCGGTCCTCCAGTGCGGCCAGTGCGGTCGCGTCACGCCGATCGCGCGCGTTCCATAGCAGCAGCGCCAGGTTGCTGTGACGCCAGATGGAAGCGGCCATCTCCGAACGGCGCTGTTCACGTTGTTCCGCCAGGAATAAACGCTCCGCCAACACGCGCTCGGCGCGGGGATCGAGCCGTTTCCGTGAATACATGTTCCAATGCCTGGGGAAAGAGGGGAACACGCCGAACCCCACATTGTCGCAGAAGGGGAGCACGATGTCGTTGAACCCGTCGAGCGTGAGGATCACATCGTAGTGCGCCCCCTGCGCGAGGAAGTAATTGAGGGCGAGCAGCGGTTGTGGTTGCTTGAACCCGCCCAGTGCGAAGACCGTGACGCGGAAGGGCTTGCCCTTGAACCGGGGGATGCGTTGCAAGCTTTTTATCAAGCGTTGCTCGCTGAAGGTGTGCAGCCCCATGGCCACGGAGCCACCCAACAACGCCATGTTCACCGTATCCGGCGAAGCAGGCATCACGGGATCGGCGCCAGGAAGTCCGAAGCGGTTGCGGTCGTTCAAAGGCACGCTCACATAACCCAGGTACGGATGTAGGAAGTGGTCGCCCAGATACTCTTCAGCCGGGCGCTCGGTACGCACGGTATCGACTGAGAGGGCCGTGCCGAGCGACGCCTGGACGTCATCCCGGTCAAAAGCACCATAACCGAGGAACCGGCCAAGCGCATAGGGGCTCAGTTCAGCTGTCGCGATGCTGACCAGCAGCACGATCAACGCATTGCGCAGGGGTCTGGGCCGGTTCCGTTGACGGCGTCGGGCCATCCCGCTCAGGCGTAGAGTGGACGCAAACGCATCATCCCGTTCACCTGGAATCGGATGCGTTTGAGTTCCCCTTCGTCATCGGGGTGGGTGATCGCCGCATCGATCAACTGCGCGATCTGCTGGCATTCCGCCTCTTTCAGTCCACGCGTGGTGACGGCGGCGGTACCGATGCGTACGCCGCTGGTGACGAAGGGGCTTTGCGTGTCGAACGGTACCATGTTCTTGTTCACGGTGATATCCGCCAGCCCCAGCACGCGTTCGGCCTCTTTTCCGGTGATGTTCTTGTTGCGCAGGTCGATCAGCATGCAATGGTTGTCCGTGCCACTGCTCACCAGGTCGTATCCTTTCTCCACCAAGGAGGTGGCAATGGCCTGTGCATTGGCGATCACCTGGCGGCCGTAGTCCTGGAAGGTGGGGTCGAGCGCTTCGCCGAACCCGATCGCTTTCGCCGCGATCACATGTTCCAACGGGCCGCCCTGGGTGCCGGGGAATACGGCGCCGTCCATCACAGCGCTCATCATGCGTGTTTCACCCTTCGGTGTCTTCAGTCCCCAGGGGTTCTCGAAGTCCTTCCCCATCATGATCAGTCCTCCGCGTGGTCCCCGAAGGGTTTTATGCGTGGTGGTGGTCACCACATGGCAGTGGGGTAGGGGGTCGTTGAGCAGATGCGCGGCGATCAAGCCGGCGGGGTGGCTCACATCCGCCATGAGCAGGGCCCCTACCTCGTCGGCGATGGAGCGGAAGGCGGCATAGTCCCAATCCCGGCTGTAGGCACTGGCTCCGCAGATGATCAGCTTGGGTTTCTCCTTTCGGGCCGTGGCCGCCACCTTGTCCATATCTACCCGGCCGGTCGCCTGCTCCACTCCGTAGAACGTGGCACGGTACAGCTTGCCGCTGAAATTCACCGGACTGCCATGCGTGAGATGCCCGCCGTGGCTGAGGTCGAACCCGAGGATCGTGTCGCCGGGCTTCAGGCACCCGAGCATTACGGCCGCGTTCGCCTGCGCACCGCTATGCGGCTGCACGTTCGCCCATACCGCACCGAAGAGTTGTTTTACCCTGGTTATGGCCAATTCCTCCACCTCGTCCACATGTTCGCAACCACCGTAATATCGTTTGCCCGGCAGCCCTTCCGCGTATTTGTTGGTGAGCACCGAGCCCATCGCCTCCATCACTTGGGGGCTCACGTAATTCTCGCTGGCTATCAACTCCAGGCCCTTGGTCTGACGCCAGCGTTCCTTGTCGATGATGTCGAAGACCAGTTGGTCGCGTTGCAGGGTGGTAGTGGACATGGGGGTGAAGATAGCGGCTGCCTAGCTCACGGAAGGGGCGGGCAGGTACTCGGGAAAGCGTTGGAAGAAGAGGCGTTCTTTTTGAAGGACCAGTGCGCGCAGGGTCGGGGTGAAGTACTCCGTGCGCGAACGTTCCGTGCTGTTCACCTTGCCACGCTCCAGGATGAAGTCAATGCGTTCGCGCGCATAACCCAATTCGAGCAGCAGATCGTGGAGTTCCTGATTCAGATGTTCGGTATGGAGGAACCGGATGGATGGGAAATGCCGATCTTGATCGGTCAATAGGTCCGATCCCGGCCTCAGGTCGAGAATGTACCTCCGTGGGTCGCGCGCATAGAACCGGATGAACTGGAGGGTCAATGGTCCCACATCCACCCGCAGCGGTAGGTCGCCGATGAGCTGCTCGGGGCCTAGCATGTAGTTCATTTCGAGGAACTGCTCGAACGTCAGATCGGGAAAGGTGGGCCAGGATCGGCGCAGGTCTTCGATGGGTGCCATCGGGAAGCGCACCCAATCGCGGTATTCAAAAGCCGAGATCAGTCGGCTGAAAGGGTCTCGCACAACGCTGAGCAGGAGTTTGTGGCGATCCACTTCGGGTACCTGCGCATACACCAGATGCTGCGTGGTCCGCACCGGGACCGATGGATCGACCACGTAGCGCGGCAGGATCAGGTCCTGGTAGAGAGGTT
This sequence comes from Flavobacteriales bacterium, assembly GCA_016703105.1. Taxonomy (GTDB): domain Bacteria; phylum Bacteroidota; class Bacteroidia; order Flavobacteriales_F; family PHOS-HE28; genus PHOS-HE28. Next base: position 96,949 of record JADJCS010000013.1, on the reverse strand, counting down.
GGGCAAGGCCGAGCTTGACAAGAAGAGCACGCAGGGCGGTAGGTCGATGCAACTCGGCCAACACATTGCGGGCGAAGGTGCTGCCCGTTTTCGGAAAGTTCAGAAGGACGAACCGATCCGTGATGAACATGGATGCGCAAGGTAGCCGGGACGCGGTTCGTCGAAGATCAGGATCGTGCCAAGGGCCGAACCAGCACCAAGGCCAGAAGTATGACCGGGTATTGGAGCGCGTGGAGCAGCTTCACGGCGGCCATCTCCAATGAAAGAGCATGTAGCAGTAGGGCCAGCAGGGCCACGCAACAGACCGCGACGGCGATGAGGCGCAGGTAGCGATGGTCGCCGAAGAGCAGTCGGGCAGCAACAACGGAAAGGCCGGTCATCAGGAGGATGAAGAAGAACGAGGCGGCCCATTTGAGCGCGGTGAGCCCAGTGGTCCCGATGCCTTGTGTCCATCCTTGGAAAAGCGAATGGGCATAGGAGAAGGGAGTGCCGCGGGCCACATGGTCCAACTGGTAGTTCAAGTTCACGAACAGGAACTCGCGCAGTGCGCCCGATCCGACGGCCAGGGCGACCAATGCCGCGACACCCCATCGCTTGCTCATGGCCTACCGGTACCCACACCGCGGTTCGCGAAGCGCTTCACCCACAAGTACCAGAGCAAGAACACCCAGCCGTACACGATCACATAGAACGTGTAGTCATGGTTGAAGTTGAGCAGCTCATAATCCACTTTCACCACGAGACACAAAACCACGATGCGTAGGGCATTGATAAGGTGGATGCTGAGAATACCGATGAGCGCGAACCACGTTTTGTGGAGGCGGGGGCCGGGGTAGGCCGCGAGGAAGATCAAGAACACCGCGAAAATGCTCAAGCCGTTGCACGGGTCCCCGATCCAAAGCAAGTGCCCGCCCTCCACGCCGATGGTGCGGATCATTTCTGCGTTGGCGGGTTCGGGGATCAAGGTCTCTCCCAGTCCTCTCAATATCGCCCCGCTCAGCCGGATCAACTGATCGATCAAGGCCCGGTCCAGCACCCCCCAAGGGTGTATGACCAGGTCGTAGAGCAGATACCAACCCAGGTATAGAGAGCCTGCGAACGCGAAAAAGCGGACCAACGGATCGCGCCATGCCGCCTGCGGAGCGGACAGGGAGGCCATGCGCCTCAGATGGAGGACTTGCGAGCTCGACGGGCACCCCATGCGGTGCGACCGCCCAAAAGTGCGCCAGCGGCGATAAGCAGTCCTACTCCACCATCGATGGGGATACAGGGTGGCGGCCAACAAGGCGGCTGGCCTCCGACCGGAGGTTGTGCCCACAACCCTCCAGCGAGCGGGAAAGCGAGCAGGGCCATGACCAAGAGAAGGCGGAGAACTAGGGTAATGCGCAAGACGCGAAGACTTGAGCGGCAAAAATAGGAATATCCCTGTGCGGAGCGAAAGAAGATCCTTAGGTGTTTGTCAACGATCGCCTTACACGTCTGGATGGGCCCAGGAAAGCCTTGGCGATCCGATCCGCCAGAACCGGCGGAATCATACATTTGCCGCCCCTTGGGGTGTAGCGCAGCCCGGTAGCGCATCCCGCCTGTTGGCGGGATGGTCGCTGTGAAATGCGGGACAAGGAATTTCGGGGTGTAGCGCAGCCCGGTAGCGCACTTGCATGGGGTGCAAGTGGTCGCTGGTTCGAATCCAGTCACCCCGACCAGCAATGAGGATCCCGCCATTTGGCGGGATCTTTTGCTTTCGGTCCGAAGCGAGCATGCTCGCGGCAGAACAGGAACAAAAGATCCGGGAGCGGAGCGACCCGGATCCTCGTGGATGAAGTTCCCCCACATTCTGGATGGCCCGCCCTGGGCAATCCAGTCACCCCGACCTGCAATGAGCATCCCGCCATTTGGCGGGATCTTTTGCTTTCCTCGCGGGCCCTTCGCGATCCGGGCAGGAGGTTAGGGAGCCTACAGCACGCGGCCTTGGCCGCATGCGCGCCTACATTTGCGCGCTCCCCACTCGAACCCATGCCGTTCCGTCATTTTCCTTCGGCCTGTCTTTCCCTGTTCTTGCTCTCTGCCTGCGGTGGGGCTGGTGATCACAGCGAGTCGGGCGCCGAGGGAACCACCACATCCGCCCTTACCATGGACACGCACAGCGCCGCCCGGCCGAACGAGGCCGTGATCCAGCACCTGGACCTCGACATTAAGGTGGACATGGAGGCCCAACGCATCGAAGGGTCGGCCACCTACGCACTGAAGCCGGGCCACGGCCCATTAGTGCGGTTCGATACCGATGGTTTAACCCTGCATGACGTGAAGGATGCCAAAGGGAACGCGTTGACCTATCGGCTTGGCACGGCGGGGCCGCTCGGTGCCGCCTTGGAAGTGGACCTGCCGGAGAACACGGACAGCCTTACCATCCAGTACACCACCGGCCCGGCCGCGCGTGCCTTGCAATGGTTGCAGCCGAGGCAAACGGCTGGCGGCACCAAGCCTTTTCTCTTCACGCAAGGGCAGGCCATCCTCACGCGTAGTTGGATCCCGATCCAGGACAGTCCCGGCATCCGGTTCACATACGATGCGCGCGTGCAGGTCCCTCCCGATCTGATGGCCTTGATGAGCGCCTCCAACACCCAGGAACGCTCGCCCGACGGCCGGTACAGTTTCCATATGGAGCAACCGATACCAGCCTACCTCATGGCCCTCGCCGTCGGCGACCTGGCGTTCCGTTCCGTCGGTCCGCGCACGGGGGTATACGCCGAGCCGGGTATGGTGGACACCGCCGCTTGGGAACTCGCGGATATGGAACGGATGGTACAAGCTGCCGAGGATCTCTACGGCCCATACCGTTGGGAGCGTTATGATGTGCTGGTGCTTCCCCCCAGCTTCCCGTTCGGTGGCATGGAGAACCCCCGGTTGACCTTCGCCACCCCCACGATCTTGGCGGGCGATCGCTCGCTCACCGCCCTCATCGCGCATGAACTGGCGCATAGCTGGAGCGGCAACCTGGTGACCAACGCCACTTGGAACGACTTCTGGCTGAACGAGGGCTTCACGGTCTATTTCGAGAAACGGATCTGCGAGAAGATCTATGGGAAGGACTATGCGAACATGCTCGCCACCCTCGGGCATCAGGACCTGCAACACACAGTGGAGAAGTTCACCGGGGAAGGTCTGGCCGCGGATACCCGTTTGAAGCTGGACCTTACAGGAAGGGATCCGGACGATGGGGTTTCGGATGTGGCCTATGAAAAGGGATATGCCTTCCTGCGTCGCCTGGAGGAAAGTGTTGGGCGTGAGCGCTTCGATGCGTTCCTGCGGAACTACTTCGATCGGTTCGCTTTCCAAAGCCTCAACACGGAACAGTTCCTGGACCATCTGCAAGAGCATTTGATCGAACCCGCCAATGTGCAGGTGGATGTGAAGGCATGGGTCTATGGCACCGGGATCCCCGCAGACCTCGTTGTGCCCGTGAGCGACAAGTTCACCAAGGTGGAGGTGGAGGTGGAGCGCTGGCGATTGGGCACCATAGCTGCCGAGCTGCGCACAGAGGGCTGGTCCACGTTCGAGTGGATCCATTTCGTTCGGCATCTACCGGATAGCATGACCACTCCGCAAATGGCCGATCTTGACTCGGCTTTCCGTTTCACCGGCACGGGCAATTCGGAGATCCTCGCCGTGTGGCTGGAACGCAGCGTGCAGAACGACTATGCGCCCGCGTATGAAAGGTTGAGCGCTTTCCTCACGAGCGTGGGCCGCCGCAAATTCCTGCAACCGCTGTACGAGGCATTGATCAAAACCGAGAAGGGCCGCGCAATGGCCCAGCACATCTATGCCAACGCACGGCCGAACTACCACAGTGTGGCGGTGCGTACGATCGATGAGCTGCTCGACTGGACGAAGATGAGCGACCCGGTGACGCTCTGATCCTTCGATCAATTTCCATCCTTCATACAGCGCGATAGGATCACGGGATCCAGCGCATGCCCTCCGGGGAACGTGTGCGTCCTTAATGTCAGGGCGGCCGATCTCAACCGTTCCTCCGCATCCCGGAACACGCGTTCGGGCACCAACTTGTCCTGCTCGCCGTGCACCAGGTCGATGCGCGTTGTGCTCAGCGCGTTCGTGAGCGCAGCGGTGTCGAGTTCCGGAGGAAGCTGGCCGCCCCAGAGCACGAGTTGATGAAGCCGGGTGCGCCCACGCAAGGCCCATCGCGTCACCGTAGCTACGCCTTGCGAAAAGCCCAGGCCATTTACGGGTAGGCCCGGTGCCACCTGCCCGACGGACGCCACGAGCGCGTCGAGATAAGCAACGTGGTCGTCGATCTCGTGCAAGCGGTCCTCACGCGTCATCCATGTGGCACCGACGCGCTGGTGGGCATCGTCCGTGTAGAAACGCGAGAGCCCTTCGGGCGCGACGATCAATCGCTCTTCCGCCAGATCTTCAAAAGCAGTGAGGAAGTAGCGGGCCAATTGACCATAGCCGTGGACCACGATCCAGATGCTGCGCGCCGTTGCGGCTTCTCCCAGCACATGATAGCGTGCGGTCCGGTCCACCCGGAGGAAGCGCTCTTCCAAGGGATCAGTAGGTGAGCAGATCCTCCAACGCCTTGGCGACCTTTTCCGCGCTCGGGATCATCGCCGCTTCCAGTGTGCTGTTGAGCGGGATCGCGGGCATGTCCACGGAACCCAACGTGCGCACCGGCGCATCGAGTTGCTCGAAGCAGCCGTCGCCGATGCGCGATGCCAACGCTTGCGCAAAGCTGTTCGTCACCTGTTCTTCAGTGATCACCAGGCAGCGGCCGTGCCTGGCGACGGCTCTCATCACCGTCTCTTCATCCAAGGGTACGAGCGTGCGTAGATCGATGATGGTGATGCGTCCTGGGAAATTCTTCGCCGCCGCTTTGGCCCAGTAAACGCCCATGCCGTAGGTGACGATCACTGCCGCTTCACCGCGCTCGATCACTTTCGCATCGGCCTCTTGCACGATACGCGCCTTGCCGAAGGGAATGATGTAATCCGGCGAAGGCTCGATGCTCTTCGCTTCCTCGGTGCCTTTGATCTTGCTCCAATAAAGGCCTTTGTGTTCCAGCATCACCACCGGGTTCGGATCGTGGTAGGCAGCCTTCATCAAACCCTTCAGGTCGGCGCCGGTGCTGGGGTAGGCGATCTTGATGCCTTTGATGTTGCAGAGCACGCTCTCCACACTGCTGCTGTGGTAGGGGCCGCCGCTGCCGTACGCGCCGATCGGTACACGGAGGATGCAACTCACTGGCCACTTGCCGACGGTGAGATAACAGCTGCGCGCCACTTCGGTGAAGAGTTGATTGAGCCCCGGCCAGATGTAATCCGCGAACTGCACTTCCACGATCGGTTTCAAGCCGGCGGCGCTCATGCCCACCGTGCTACCGATGATGAAGGCCTCCTGGATCGGCGTGTTGAACACGCGGTGATCTCCGAAGTCGCGTGCGAGCGTCGCTGCTTCGCGGAACACGCCACCAAGGCGCGCCCCGACATCCTGTCCGTAGAGCAGGCAGCGCGGATCCTCCTGCATCAGCTCGCGGATGGCGAAGAGGGCGCAGTCCACCATTACTGTGGGTTCGCGGTCTTTGGGTGCACGCTCGCCCAACTCCTCCGTCACGGTCGTAGGGGCGAACATGTGGGTGTGCAGGTCCTCCGGCGTAGGATCCGCAGCGGCGCTTGCGCGTTCGAAATCCGCTTTCACGCGAGCGATGGCTTTCTGTTCGAGTTGCTTCAGCCCATCGAGTTGCAAGCGCAGATCGAGCAATTGCTGGAGGAAGCGCGGATGCGGATCGCGACGGCGATGTTCGGCGAGGTCCTCCGCACTGCGGTAGAACTCCATGCGCACACCACTGGTGTGGTGGTTCAGCAGAGGAACTTTCGCATGCACCAGGAAGGGACGGCGGTCCCTGCGCACCGCGCCGATCACTTCCTGCATGGTCGCGTGGCAACTTAGGAAGTCGGTGCCGTCGATGCTGCGCGTTTCAAGTCCTTTGAAGCCCTTGGCGTATTCCGTCGCGTCCGCAACGCGGATCTCATCAGCGCTCGCGCTGATATCCCATTCATTGTCCTGCACCAGGTAGATGATGGGCAGCTTTTTCAGCACGGCCATCTGGAAGGCTTCGGAAACTTCACCTTCGGTGATCGCGGCATCGCCCAGCGAACACACCACCACGGGCCGCTCACCTTCGGGTTGCTCAGCGAGCCCCGCGCGCTCTTTGTACCACTGGCCCAATGCGATGCCGGTGGTGGGGATCACCTGCATACCGGTGGCGCTGCTCTGGTGCGGGATCTTCGGCATGCTATCCCGCCGCAAGCTGGGATGGCCGTAGTACGTGCGTCCTCCGCTGAAGGGGTCGTCACGCTTGGCCAAGAGCTGCAGCATCAGCTCGTAGGGCTCCATACCGATACCCAGCAGGATGCTGTCGTCGCGGTAGTAGGGCGCCACGAAATCCTGCGGCTTCAACTGCATCCCCAGCGCGAGTTGGATGGCCTCATGCCCGCGGCTCGTGGCGTGTACGTACTTGCTGGTCAGCTTGAAGTTCTCCTCGTAGATCTCCGTCATCGCCTTCGCGGTACACATCAACTCCCAGGCGCGCAGGAGGACGTCGGTATCGATCACGGTAGGCGCGGGGCGGGTCCGGGTGGCGGTCATTCCAAGGAGTACGTGGACGGCCAAGTTACGCGATGGCGGTCGGCGGATCCGATGAGGATCACCGCAGGATCTGCACGGTACCGTGCCGGATCTCGCCTGTACGGTCGTCGGCATCGATCATGGACCAGAAATAGACGCCCGCATCGCAGGGATGCCACTTGTCCCGCCCATCCCAGCTGGGTTCTTCCTCCTCCGTTTCGAAGACCACCTTGCCCCAACGGTCGCGGATGCTGAAGCGTTGCGAGCGCACCGTGCAGGTCGGTTCGAAAAGGTCGTTCACACCATCGGAGTTGGGGGTGAACACGTTCGGGAACAAGGATCCGCAAGGGAAGCAGGCGATGGGCCAGAGCTTGGTGTCGATGCCAACGAACTCCAGGTGCTCCACGGTGCTCCGTTGGAAATCCATGGTGAATTGCCCGGTCATCTCCAGTTCGTCCGCTGAAACGATGAACAGTTGAGCGGCTAAAGGCACAATGGGCGCACCGATACCCGATGTGCCGTAAACCGAACCGATGATGGTGCAGCCATCCTGCACTCCCTTCCAAGTAAGATGGCCGGTGGGCACGTAGGGATCGCCAAGCACCTTGCGACAGTGCCATTCGTTCCCGACCTTTTCGATGGACAGATACTCCACCGGAACCCCGGCATTGTAGTCGTCCGAGTACCAGTATCCACAGAGGTCGTAGTCGCATTGCGCCATCGCTGGTCCCGCCATGCACGAAGCGAGGAAGTATGCGCCGTTCCGGAGCGTGTTCGTCATCGGCGGGAGGATGGATATCTACGAGGATCACCAAGATAAGCGCGGCGTTCCATGTCTACGACGTACAGAACTGGATCCGGATGCCTGCCAGAAATACGTGAGCGGCGACCGGCAGTCATGACCGGATGCTGTGCGCACGCATCGGACGATAGCTTTGCCACCACTATGAGCAACATCGAACGCACCTCCCACGAACTTGACCACCGCATTGTCGGTGATGACATGCAATGCGTGGAGATCACGCTGGACCCGCAGGAGACCGTCGTCGCCGAGGCGGGTACCATGATGATGATGGACGAGGGCATCAGCATGAAGACCATCTTCGGCGATGGCAACGGGCAGGAGCAGGGCTTCATGAGCAAGTTGCTCGGCGCGGGCAAACGCGTGCTCACCGGCGAGAGCCTCTTTATGACCACCTACACGAACGACAGCAACGTGCGCCGCACCGCGTGGTTCGCGGCGGCCTATCCGGGCAAGATCATGGCGCTCGACCTGCGCGATTTCGGGCAGCGCCTGATCTGCCAGAAGGATTCGTTCCTCTGCGCCGCGAAAGGTGTTTCCATCGGCATCGCTTTCCAGAAGCGCTTGGGCGCTGGTCTGTTTGGGGGCGAAGGCTTCATTATGCAGAAGCTGGAGGGCGACGGCCAGGTGTACATCCACGCGGGTGGCACCACGGTGGAGCGTCAACTGGTGCCGGGCGAAACACTACGCGTAGATACAGGCTGCCTGGTGGCCATGACGCAGGATGTGGAGTACGACATCCAGTTCGTGGGCGGGATCAAGAACACCCTATTCGGCGGCGAGGGACTCTTCTTCGCCACGTTGAAAGGCCCGGGCCACGTATGGATCCAAAGCCTGCCCTTCAGCCGACTGGCGGATAACATCATCGCCGCTGCGCCGCGCGCCGGTGGCCGGGGAAAGGAGGAGGGTAGTGTGCTCGGCGGGCTGGGACGATTGCTGGACGGGGATAATTAACCAGGTGCAGGGGCGGCGGACGGGCTAACGAGCCTTGCGCCTGCCCCTGCCTACTGCTCCTGACGTCCTCCGTCCAATCCGTTCAACAATCCCTGCACCACGGAAAGCAGCAAGCTGAAGCCAAGGGCCCACCAGAAGCTCTTCACCACGAAGCCATCCACGATCTCCGCCGCCAGCAACACCACGCAGGCATTGATCACCAGTAGGAAGAGGCCCAGCGTGAGCACGGTGACGGGCAAGGTGAAGAGGATGAGCAACGGTTTCAAGAACGCGTTGAGCAGGCCGAGCACCGCGGCGGTGATCAGCGCGGTGATGAGGCCGTGGGTATCGCCCATATCACCGAGGCTTACGCCGGATAGTAGCAGATCACAGATCAGCACCGCGATGGCCGAGATGATGAGACGGACGAGGAGTTTCATGTGAGCGAAGATGCGCAACAATGCGCGAGGATGGTACTGAACGCACAACGCGCAACGGGGAGATCCGTCGCGCGTGAGACAGAATGAAGTCCCCTCCTTACACGTTCGGCGGAACGCTCCGCCGAACGTGTAAGGAGGGGGTAGGGGTGGTTTCGATCCGGTTTTCAGAAGGCCGACTTGGAAACCACCCCCTAACCCCTCCTTGGGTATTGCGATCGAGGGATCGATCGCCGAGGGGAGTTGCTTACTGCTTCATGAGCTTCCTCAGCTGGGCCTTGTCGCCCTGAGTGATCACAAGGAAGTAGGTGCCGTTGCCCTTGTCGCTGAGGTCGAGCGTGCGCTCGTAACGGCCTTTGAAGCCGGTGATCGTTTCGTGGTACACGCGTTCGCCGCTGGCGTCATGGACGTCGACGTTGAGGTCACCGCGTTCGGCCACGTCGAACTGGAGGCGGAAGAAACCGCTGCTGGGATTTGGGAAGCAACTGAGGTCGCCGAGGGTGAGTGTGTTGTCGATCGCGGTCACGCCTTTGTTCTTGAGCAGATCGCGTTCCTCCTTGCTCACTTCCAAGGTACCGATCTCCACATGCATCTCGCGCATCACTTCACCGCGCATCTCCTCGCGCAGGTGCTGCATCTCGCGTCGCAACTGGTCCATTTCGCGGCGGTGCTCATCCCAGTCCCGTCCATACTCGGCCATGTCACGGGACCGCTCTGCGATATCGCGCTGGTATTCCGCCATATCACGTTCGTACTCGGCCCGCTCTTCGGGGGTCATGGACTGTCCGTTCGATCGGGGCAGCGACGGCATGGGTGGCATCGGTGCCATAGGGGGCATCGGGGCCAAGGGGGACATGGGCGGCATCACCCAGGTCATTTCATCGCGTTTTCCCAGGGCACCTTTCAAGGTAAGGCGCTCGCTGCCCCGCTGCACGTCGATGGACACATCGGTACCCGGTTCCATCTCGCCCACCAACTCCGCCAGGGTGGTGAAGTTGAGCACGCGGGTGCCATTGATCGCAGTGATCCGGTCGTCCTCCTTGATGCCCATCTTCTCCGCTGCGGAACCATCCACTACGGCGGCCACCAGCGCACCTGCATCTCCCTCCTCGTTCTCTTCGCCCCCGTTCACGCCGAGGTAGGCGCGCGGGCCGCTGTTCCAGATGTACGGTGTACCGTCATCGTTCCACGACCAGTCCATGGACTTCCAGTGATCCTCCTCTTTGCGTTCCGCGAGCACCGCTTCCACATCCCGTTTCTTGCCATCGCGGTAGTAGGTCACCTTCACTGTCTGCCCAGCCTCATGCTCGGCGAGCACATCGAGCAAGGACCCTTCGTCGCGCACGTCCCTGCCATCGATCGCGGTGATCACGTCACCTTCCTTGAGCCCTGCGGCTTCGGCCGGGCTGCCTTCCACGATACCGGTGACACAGGCGCCACGCTCGACAGGGGTTTTCTGGTCGTTGCATTTCTTCCCGTCCATATCCGTGGTGTACACACCCAGCAACGGACGATCATCCTCCACGGCATCGGCCCATTCCTCCCGGATCGATCACCATGGCCATGCTCATGTCCTCCAGGGCACCACCGTCCTTCATGCGGCGCATGTCGATCACCAGGTTCTCGCCCTCGCCGATCAGCTTGATCTCGTCCAGCACGCCCAGTTCGTTAAGGGCATCCTCCAGCGAGCGTTCATCGTTCATGTCGAACTCGCGGGTCACCGTGGAGGTTTTGCCGTTCTCGTTGGTGGTGATCTCGATGCGCACCTTACGATCACCAGAAGGCTCTTGGGCGGGAAGCTGTGCCGCGAGCAACGCGGCCGTGGAAAGGGCGATAAGTGGAAGCGTGTTCATGGGGTCGTGAGCGATGATCCAAAAGTACCCGGGCCCCTTCCGGATCTCCTGTTAACAAAGGTGAAAAGGTGTTAAGCGTTCAAGGCCTTAGCACGCGGGTGGAAAGCGACCGTGTGGCATCGCTCCAGCGCAGCAGATACAAGCCGGTGGCCTGCCCTCGCAGGTCCAGGTCGATGGCGCTATTGGCGCGATGCTCCGCACGCTGCACGCATTGGCCCCGCCCATCGAACACGAACAGGTCGCACGTCCCGATCGCACCCGAAGGAGGCTGCAGGACGAAGGTGCCCGGTGCGGCTCCAGGTCGGATCGACAAAGACGAGCCCTCGGTCTCCGCGATGGAAACGGAATTGTCCACCAAAATGTCATCTATCGCCATATCGCTCGTTCCTCCGGTCCCGATGATCCCCCGGAAGCGCACGTTCACCGTGGTGCCTGCGAACGCTGAGAGATCCACCCAATGCCGCCACCACTGATCGCCCTGATCGCCGATGAGAGGAGGCACCACATCGGTGGTCCAGCTTCCGTTCGAAACCACGTCCAGATGGAGTTCGCCCATGCCGCTGCCGAACATGTGGTACCAGAACGAAAGTGCGAATGCGCCGCCGGACGGGAGGTTCAGGCAGGGGGTGAGGAACACCCCTTGCTCACCGATACAGGATCCGGAGGATTCCAGATAGAGGTAGCGGCCTTGCGGGGTGCCCGAGGTGTGGTCGAAGGTGGGACCGGTATAAGCGGTCACGGTGCCGTTCGCGTCCACACGCCAATCCACCTCATCATCCAGGGGACCGACCTGCCCAGCGGATCCGTTCACGCCTGCGATCAGATCGTTCCCAAGCGGGCAGGGTTGGTTGCAGATCACCGGTGTCGTGCAGATGTCCAGGGTGGTCATGTTCTCGCTCCATGGCAGGGTGGCGAAGTCGCCGATCGGGGTGATGCCGAGTGTCATCGTATCGTTCACCGGCTGGTCCTCATTGGGCCAACGGGCCCACACTTTCAGCATGTTCAGATCTCCTGGCTGCAGGTCCAAGGCGGTGGGGGGTAGCGCGATGGTGCGTACCGCGCCCGGTGCGATGGTGTCCGTGCGGTTGAACAGCACCGGTGGATCGTCATTGAGACGAAGCCCCATTTCGAAGCTCTGTACCTCCATCGATCCCGCATTGCGCACGTTCACGATCACATCCGGATCACCGGATTGGCAACCGAGGGTCGTTGTACCGGGCGAGAGGAATTCTTCCACCGCCAGGTCGTGTTGCACCACACAAGCCACGAGTTGCTGGGGGCGTTGCGTGGCGAGCGATCGTTCGGCGAGGATCCCTTGCGGGCCGATGGCTGTAACAGCGAACCAATCGTCGTGGATGGCGGAAAGGCCGTGGAAGGTGAACGCCGTGTTGGTGGTCACGGTCACGCTGTCCATGTAGCGATCGCCGAGTTTGTGGACGATGTAGCTCGAGGCGTCCTGCACGGGATCCCATACGATGCTCGCGCTGTCCGGGCAATTCAACACGACGGTCGGCGCTTCGGCTCTGCGCATCGCGCTGAAGGCAGCGCTCTGCGACACGTAGCCGCCTTGTTCCACACGGAACATGGCATCCGGCACGATAGTGTTGCTGAAGCTGTAGCTCGTGTAACGCGCGTTAGAAGGGAGCACCGAAAGCGGTAGCCAGGTCTGCCCACTGTCCAGACTTACGCTGGGCTGCACAGGATCGCTGGAGTTGGCGGAGGCCCATCGGAAACGATGGTTCTCCGAAGCGTCGAGGAATTCACCTCCCAGAGGATAGGCCAACTGGGGGCCGGGCGCGATGAACGAATGCACGAGAAAATATGCTTGCGGTCCGTCAGGCACGTCGAAGCCCGAGACGGTGAAGGTCCATGTGCCTGCTTCCGGGGACAGCACATGCACCTGTTCCACGTTGTTCAAGTGATCTTCAGCTTTGAAAGCACCGGCCGCCAACTGCACGGGATCGGGCGCGATGGAGAGCGTCCACGGTAGATGCAACGCCGCTTGGGGATCGCTGGCCGACAGGTCAAGGTCGTTCACCAGGGAGGTCGCTGCGAGCAACGGACCAGCAGGGTCCATCCAGTACAGCATGGTGCGTACCTCCGCCAAGCCCGGCGGCACTTGCAACGTATGCACCGCTGTGCCTCCTTGATCCACACTGCCTGTAACCCATTGTTCGGAGGCGATCTGCGCATGGGCGCGCGTGGCGTTCACCGTGCCCCACCCGTATTCGTAATCGGGCCCGATGGTACCGATATCATCGGCGGTGTTCAGGAGGATCGCTTTGATCAGCGCGCTCGGAGGATCGTTGCCGAACTGATCGCGCCATGCCTGGTACAACAATGCCGCCGTACCCGCTATGCCGGGAGCAGCGGCCGAAGTGCCTGAGCCGGTCAAGTAGCCATTGTCAGGTGCGGTACTGATGTGCCCATTGCCGAACGCGGCGATGTCCGGCTTGATCCGGCCATCAGCGGACGGGCCGCGACTGCTGCTCGCTACCAGTTGATCCGTATCGGTCATGTTCGCCGTGGCGATCACATGCTTCCCGATCTTATGCCCGCCGGAGATCGTCCCCCAGCCGGTACCCGCACCATAGCCGCAGTCGTTCTGCCCTTCGTTGCCGGCGCTGAACACCTGTAGAATGGAAGGATTGTCCACCACTTCTTGATCGACACGCTGCGTGGTTTCCGTGTAGCCGGCGTTGCAACCGTTGCTGTACGAACTGCTGAAGATCACCGCACCGGACAGTTGATGGAGGATCTCGGTATCGGGCAGGTCCCCGTCGTATTGCCGGATGATGAGGTCGGCACCGGGCGCCATGCCCGCAGTGGACGGATCGATGTTACCCGCGCCGGCCACGATGCCCGCGCACATATCGCCATGTGTGCCGGTCAGATCGCCCAGCACGTCATCCTGTGAGGTGCGGCCTTTGAAGTCGATATGCGGACCTACGAAACCATCATCGTTCACCACCACGGTCACCCCACTGCCATCCAACCCCGGACCGCCGATGACGCCCGGCCCGATGCCATGCACCCGGTGGTAGGTGCGCCCACGCAAACTCTCGGGCTTGCCTTCCTCCGGTTCGTTGCTCACCCATTGCACAGCGGCATGACCGGCCATGCGCAGGATCGCTGCGCGATCAGCGCGTGCGTGCAACGTGCCTTGCGCGTCTATGCTCGCGCGCAACACTTCTCCCAGTTCCGTTGCGTTCACGCCAGGCCAGGGCACGAACACTACGTCATGCTGAACGCGCGGATCGTTCTCTCGCAACGCCTTCGCGAGTTGTGGGGCGAGCTTGAGCTCCGCAGTGAGTTGCAGCACGCCGATCAAACCGATGGCTTGCAGGGGAGCTAGATCGGTGCCGATAGGCGCCGATACCATCCAGGCATGCGGCCGCAAGGGATCGAGCAGTACCAGCCCGAGCGTTCCCAGCCGTGCGCGTTCCGCGGCATTGAGCGTATGGTCGAACTGCAACGCACGGATGGCGCGGCCTTGCCAATGGCCATCGCTCCTCTCGAGCCGAAGCAGGTTCGGATGAGCCAAAATGGATGGCACAGCCACAAGGCCACTATGCAAGCGCAGCGGTTCGGACTGAGCGGAGAGGAACGGGACCTGGGCAACAAGGGCCAGGGACAGCAGAAGGGGTCGGAAGCTCACGAAGCCAAGATCGGGCTTCTCAGGACAAAATGAACGGATGGTCACGCCGCGATCCGTGCGGACGTGGAGGGCTGAGCCTACTCCGTAAACCTGTCCAGGTCGCGGCGCTCGCGTTTGGTGGGGCGTCCCTCGCCGGGATCGCGGTGCTGGGCGCGGGCCAGGCGCGCGAGTTCCAGTTTCTGAAGGTCCTCGAACGATGTGCGCTCGGCGATGAGGCCGGGAACCAATTTGGCCCCCACGCGGGAGGCGGGCAGCGCGAGGATCTCCCAACTGCGCCAAACCGGCGTCACGCGCACCGCGAACACATCGCCCACTTTCACCTCGGCACTCGCCTTCACCACGCGGCCGTTCAACTGCACCTGCTCGCGGCCCACGGCTTCAGTGGCGATGCTGCGCGACTTGAACAGGCGCACGCACCAGAGGAATTTGTCGATGCGCATCGATGGGAACGCGGGGGCCCCCCCCCCCCCCCCGCCCCCCCCCGCCCCGGCCCCGCCCCCCGCCGCCCCCCCCCCGCCCCCCCCCCCCCGGCCCCCCCCCCCCCCCCCCCCCCACCCCCCCCCCCAACCCCCGGGAACCCCGCCCCCGCGGCCCCCCCGCCGCCCCCCCGCCGGCCGGCCCCCCCCCCCCCCCCCCTTTCCTCCCCCCGCCCCCCCCGCCCCGGGGGGGGGCCGGGCGGGGGCGGGGGGCCCGGCGCCCGGGCCCGGGCGGCGCCCCGGCGGCCCCGCCCGCCGGCCGGCCGCCCGCGCCCCGGGCCGGCCCCCCGGCCGGGCCCGGGGCCCCCGGCCCCCCCGCGGCGGCCCCCCGGGCGCCCCCGCCCGGCGGGCCGCCCCCCCCCCCCGGGCCCCCCGCCCGCCGGGCCCCGCCCCCGGGCGGGGGCGGGCCCCCCCACCACCACCCCCCCCGCACCCCGGCCCCCCCCCCCCCCCCCCCCCGCCCCCCCCCCCCGCAACCTGGGCGGTTCCCCCCAGTGTCAGCGGGCGCTCTTCTGGCTTGGCGGCCATGAGGATTTTGTCGACACCCCTTGTCCCTGCCTTCTTACCGATGCGTGGGCGGGCATAAGAGGCCCGCTATGGAAGATACCCAATTTCTTGGGTTTCAGCAGTGTGTTCGACGATGAGGCTCTGAACCCCCCCCCGGCCCCTCCGCCGCCGGTGGCGGTGGAACCCGTGGGGGCCGGGCGTCCCTCGCCCCTGGGGGCCCCCGCGGCCGGGTTTCCCCCCCGGTGCGGGCCCGGGTGGGGCTTGCCATCGATCAGTGACACCCACGAATAGTCGCGAATGACGCCTTTTTCCTGCATCCTCCCACAGAGTAATACCTGTGATCCGCTGGACCTGGATCTTGCCAGGAATCTGAGCGATGTTGACAGCCTTGTCGTTGTGGCATTCCTCACGCCTCCGACCCAAAGGTCATGGCGTTTGTACTAAGAGCAGATGTTTTACCGCGCTTCCCATATCAATGACGGTGTTGATGGGCACAATTGTTTGGCTTCCGGAATGCTCATATTCCTGCGGTCCCCCGGGGCCGCTCCCCCCTTTCCCCCTGGTGCCCCCGCTCGCTCCGCGCGGAACCCCGGGGCCCCCCGTGACCCCCCCCTTTCCCCCCCCCCGGTGCCGGCCCCCCCCTCCGCTCCCGCCCCCCCCGGCCCCCCCCCTTTGGGCCCCCCGCCGAGCGCCGGTCGGGTGGGGCCGGTGCCCCGGTGGGCTTTCTTGGCGTGTTTGGAACCCCCGGTCCGCCCCTGCCCCCTCCCGTGCTCTTTTTGTGACCGCCCCGTTCGTGGTGGAGAGCGGTGGTGGGTCCCGACCGGCTGGTCGGAGACGCGGGTGGCATCGCTTGAGCCCCTTTTTTGGGCGAAACAACGAAAAGCGCCCTTTCGGACGCTTTCTTTGGTGACCCCGACAGGATTCGAACCTGTAACCAACAGAACCGGAATCTGCCATTCTATCCAGTTGAACTACGGGGCCGTTTTGCGGCGGCGAAGATAGCAGGGCGAAGTCAGGGGCAGGAGGCAGGCCCAGGTGCAATGTCCCGGCCTGCCCACTGCTCCTGCTCCTGCCTACTGCCGACTGGGCCACGCCCAAGCACCCGGCTGCTCAAGAAACCTTACCTTCGCGCGCCTTTTCAAGGACGCCCATGACCGAGCTACGCAACATCGCCATCATCGCCCACGTCGACCACGGGAAAACCACCTTGGTGGACCGTATCCTGCACCAGTGCCAGCTTTTCCGGGAGAACCAGGAAACAGCCGAGCTGCTGCTGGACAACAACGACCTGGAGCGCGAGCGCGGCATCACTATCCTGAGCAAGAACGTGAGCGTGCGCTACAAGGGCGTGAAGATCAACGTGATCGACACCCCGGGCCACAGCGATTTCGGCGGGGAAGTGGAGCGTGTGCTGAACATGGCCGACGGCGTGTTGCTGTTGGTGGACGCCTTCGAGGGCGCCATGCCGCAGACGCGCTTCGTGCTGGGCAAGGCCATCGCGCTCGGCTTGAAGCCGATCGTGGTGATCAACAAGGTGGACAAGCCGAACTGCACACCCGAAGAAGTGCATGAGCAGGTGTTCGACCTGATGTTCGCGTTGGACGCCAGCGAGGACCAACTCAACTTCCCCGTGGTTTATGGCAGCAGCAAGCACGGCTGGATGGGTCCGGATTGGAAGACGCCGACCGAGGACGTGAGCCACCTGTTGGACATGATCATCGAGCACATTCCCGCGCCGAAGAAGTTGGACGGCACGCTACAGATGCGCATCACCTCATTGGACTACAGCAGCTTCCAGGGCCGCATCGCCGTGGGCCGCGTGCGTCGCGGATCCATCGCACCCGGGCAGAACGTGAGCCTGGTGAAGAACGACGGCAGTATCAAGAAGGGCAAGGTGGCCGAATTGATGGTGTTCGAAGGCCTGGGCAAGGAAAAGGTGAAGGACCGTGAGTTGTACAGCGGCGAGCTCTGCGCGGTGATGGGTCTGGAAGGCTTCGACATCGGCGATACCGTCGCCGACTTCGAGAACCCAGAAGGCTTGCCCGGTTTCAAGGTGGACGAACCCACCATGAGCATGCTCTTCACCATCAATACCTCGCCGTTCTTCGGGAAGGAGGGTGAGTTCGTGACCAGCCGCCACTTGCGTGATCGTCTGTTCAAGGAGATCGAGAAGAACCTGGCAATGAAGGTCGAAGAGACCGGATCGCCGGATAAGCTGTTGGTGTTCGGCCGGGGCATCCTGCACCTGGGCATCCTTGTGGAGACCATGCGCCGCGAGGGCTACGAGTTCCAACTGGGTCAACCGCAAGTATTGTACAAGGAGATCGATGGCCAGCGTTGCGAACCGGTCGAGATCCTCACGGTGCAGGTGCCCGAGACCTTCAGCAGCAAAGTGATCGACCTCGTTTCGCGCCGCAAGGGCGAACTGCTCAGCGTGGAACTGAAAGGTGATCGTGTCCACATCGAATTCAACATTCCGGCGCGCGGTATCATCGGCTTGCGCAACCCGTTGCTCACGGCCACAGAAGGCGAGGCCATCATCGCGCACCGTTTCAAAGGCTACGAGCCGTACAAAGGCGAACTGGGTGTGCGCCGCGCGGCGAGCATCATCAGCCAGGGCACCGGTACGGCCATCGCGTTCTCCATCAACAAGCTGCAGGACCGCGGCAAGTTCTTCGTGGACCCCGGAGATGAGGTTTACGCAGGACAGGTGATCGGTGAGAACCCCAAGACGGACGATCTCGTGGTGAACGTGTTGAAGGGCAAGCAGCTCACCAACATGCGCGCGAGCGGCACGGACAACAAAGAGAACATCGCCCCTGCGGTGAAGTTCAGCCTGGAGGAGTGCATGGAGTACATCGCCCACGACGAGTACCTGGAGGTAACACCCAAGAGCCTGCGCATCCGCAAGATCCTACTGGACGAGAACGACCGCAAGAAGGCCGGCAAGTCGATCGAGGCGTACAGCTAGATCATTCATTATCGAACTTGGGAACGCCGACCTTTTGGGTCGGCGTTCTTCGTGGGGCCTGTTGCTCGTTCAGACCACAGAGGGCTGTGTAAAAATTCGCTAACTCGCTTGTCCCGATCGCTGCGCCTGGCGGATAGGTTTGGTGTACAAACTAACCGGCATGCGATCGCGAGCATCGATGATAGTAGTGGTGATCTTGATGGTGCAGCATGTGGCGACCATGGCCCAATGCACTGATCAAGTGCTCCATGTGCAAGGCTCCCAGGTTGTAGCCGGAGTGGATGTCACGGTGACGAGCACGGGTTACGTCGATACGAATACGGTTTTCTGCTCGGAAACATTTCCGTTTATCGTTGGCGCCGTGGGAGGGGTGACACCTCTCAGCGGACCGGGCGCATACACCTTCCAGTTCGATCCTCCGATCGATTCAGCGATGATCAATGTGGGTGGTCTCGGCAATGAAGGTGTCGGCGACGCGGAAGAGATAAGACTGTTCGTGAATGGTTCACACTACTCGATATCGAGCGTCGGCCAGCCCCACGCGTGCGAGGATATGGCCATGTTGACCGCCAACGGTGATATCACCGGATGTATGCCGTGCATCGTTTCCGGATGGAACGGGACAACGATACAGGGTCCCATAACGACGCTGATGGTGGAGGATGTGCCATTGAGCGGCGCCTTCTATGGCGGTGCCACATTCTCCTTGTTCATCTGCGCCTCGGGGGACGCGGCCGTGGACGAACCGATGCACGGGACCTTGGGTATCCTATATCCCAATCCCGCAACGGATCGGATCACGATCACCGGTGACCGATGGGGCGGCTCCAGCGTGTTGATCTTCGATGCTCAGGGCCGACAGGTTCCATGTGGATCGAGCACCCCGTCGGATCGCATAACCCTTGATGTGTCCGCCTTAGCCCCCGGGCTATATGCTCTGCAGTTGGATGGCCGCTCCGGTCACGTAGTGTATACCGTAGTAATCGACTGATAGGCTATGCGGCCGGTGGGTCATGGGCGCTGTACACAAGAAGTCTATTGATGGATGATGAAGGGCACGCGGATGTGCTTGTCATCTGAAATGCACCAATAGATCCCCGACACTAGGGCTGATAGATCGATCGAACACGGAGCGCAGCTGCACGCGTGTGTGACTAGCTGGCGTCCGGTGCTGTCAAGGATCTGAACCGTTCCCGTTCGCGAGCCAGCGCGTGAGACGTTGATCGTTCTGCTTGTCGGGTTCGGCCATACGGTCAGGGCTAGGAGCATTTCCTCGTCCGCGACGGAGACGGTCCCAAGCAGCCAGCCCAACGCATCGCGCACATGTGTGCGGAACAGGGTATCGCTGATGAAGTTGGACGGCGCGTGCCCGAGCGCGGTGTAGAACACACGGCCACCTTGTGCTAGTTCGCGGTACCAACTCATTGGTCGTGGCGCATCGTAGCTGTTCACCAGGTTGTTCGGGCCGATGGTCTCTTCCACTTCCAGTACGGCGATGTTATCCGGCCGGTAGTAGCCGCTCTCCCAGTAGTAGTACTCTTCGTTCTTCAGCCAGGGGTCCGGCAGATGGGCGGTGGAAGCGTGCGTGCCGATGTGATGCATCGCATAGAGCGGCGTTCCGCTCACATGGTTCGGGTTCTCCTGTACGCTCGCGCCGATCAGTTCCGCATAGAAGTCCCAGGTGCCGGTATTGGCCCCGTTGGCGGTGGTGTGGCGGTAGGTATCGCTCGCGGCGTGGATCCCGAGCACCGATCCGCCGGCGGCCACGTAGGCCTCGAAATTCGCGCGCTGCGATGGAACCAGAAGTGCGTTGCCACTGGTATTGCTGAACACGATTACATCGAACGCGGCCAGGTTCGCGAGCGAATTGAACGCCGAGCCATCGGGATCATCGACGACGCTGAAGCCAAGTTCCGCGCCGATGTCTTGCATGAATGCCAGCGACACCGTGCGGGTTTGATGGTCGAAACCCGAGGTCTCCGCATAGTGCAGCACGGATTGCGCCATGGCCGGGCCGAAGAGCTGCGAAATGAAAAGCAGGAGTAGAAGGCGCATGCGATGAAGTTACGTCCGGATCGAACCTCCACGAACGAGCGGTGTACGGGTCCTCGAAACCGCCCTGATCAACTACCCTCAGGCCAAACCCTAAGACCATGAAGACCCGATGGACCATCGCCCTGATCACAGGGCTGGCGAGCGCAGCGATCCTCGTGCTCGTCTCGTTCCGCCAGCCGGCCGTGCCGCGGAACCATGCGCAGCACACACCCAAAGGCTGTGTGTTCAAGACCGTCTATGAAGGCGAAGGATTGGACAGCGCGTTCTTGATGCCCACCCCTGCGCAGGTGCTCACTTCCGAGACGCGCGCCTATGACTGGATGCTGAACGCGCAGAACAACGACGGTGGTTTCGCGGCGGGTTCGCATGCCAGCCAGAACGTGATGGATCCGCATGCTTCGCCGAGCGATCCGGCCACCACGGCGATGGTGAGCATGTCCTTGCTGCGCGCTGGCAGTACGCCCGAGAGCGGCCGCTTCGCCAACGTGCTCGCGCGCACCACCGAATTCCTGTTGAAAGCGGTGGAAGGAAGTTCGGACGAGGCGCTGAACATCACCGACCTGCAGGGAACCCAGATCCAGGTGAAGCTGGGACAGAACATCGATGTGGCGCTCACGGCGCAATACCTCAGTAACCTGATGGGCCGCATGGCGTGCAACGATCCGAAGCACGATCGCTGGTTGCGGGCGTTGAACAAATGCACGCGCAAGATCCAGAAGTCGCAAACCTCCAACGGCAGTGTGGCCGGGAACGGCTGGGCCGGTGTGTTGCAGAGCAGCTTCGCCACCAATGCGTTGGAAAGCGCACAGCATGTAGGCGCCGACGTGGACGAGGAAGCGCTGGAGAAAGCGCGCGATTTCCAGAAGGCCAACTTCGATGTGAACACCGGATCGGTGGCGACGGATGCAGCGGCGGGCGTCACCCTCTATGCGGTGAGCGGCAGCACGCGCAGCAGCGCCAAAGAGGCGCGCAAGGCCGAGGAGGACATGGATCGCGCCCGCGCGGAGGGCAAGGTGGACAAGAGCGCACCGGTGACCGTGAAGAACCTGGAACAGGCCGGGTACACTAAGGACGAGGCGGAGAAGATGAACACCGCCTGGCAGGTCTATAACGCGGCGAAGACCCGCGCGCAATCGAACGAAGTGATCAGCGGCTTCGGCAACAACGGTGGCGAGGAGTTCCTCAGCTTCCTGCAGACCGGTGAGTCATTGATCATCAACAAGGACAACAGCTGGAAGAACTGGTACGGCGCCACCAGCGCGCGCCTGGTGGAGATCCAGAACAACGATGGCAGCTGGAGCGGCCACCACTGCATTACGAGCCCGGTGTTCTGCACGGCCACATCGTTGCTCATCCTCAGCGTGAACAACGACATCGAGCAGTTGGTGGCACAGGGTGCCACGGTGAAGAAGTAGTTGCGGAAGGAGGGAAGGTGCGAGGGTGGGGGTGAAGGCCCTCACCCTTTTGCCGTTCTTACTTGTTGAACATCGCCTTCAGCGGCTCCCAATAGAATTCGCGCCAGCCGCTCTTGAAATTCTCCACCAGGTCCGCCGGCACATGTTTATGGTGGAACAGGATCCGCGTGCGGCCCTTGCCGATCGCTTGGAGCTCGAAACGGATCGAGGAGAAGTGGTGCTTGGGCCATTTCGCCTCGTTGGCGCGCCAGGTCTGCACGATCCGCTGGCCGGGCAATAACTGCAAGTTCTCCCCATGTGCGTAGCCATCGTACACCTCGAACATGCCACCGACTTTCTGCGAGATCTTCACCTTCGAGCCGATAAGTGCGCTGTGCTTCTTCGCGTCCATCAGCAGGTCGTAGATCACTTGCGGGGTGGTGTGAACGGTAACTTGTTGTTTGAACGAAGAGGTCTTCATGTCAGGGAAGTTGTTCCTGGCGTGTGTTGTTCGGGGTGATACCGCCGATGTTCACCAGGATCGGATCACGGTCGTTGCGCACACCGGCGTATTTCACCACACCGTCCAGGTTGCCATCCTCATTGCAGTAGAGCACTTCGGTGTTGTTGGGGGTGAAGCCACCCACGCGCACCAGGATCGGGTCGCGGTCATTGTGGCTGCCGGCGTACTTCAGCATTTGGTCATGCACGATGTTCCCCGACCAAAGGACCTGCACGCCATTGATATCCTTGCGCGCTTCGGTGCCGAAAGGGTGTGGCTGCGGAAGTGAGGTCGATCGATGTGGGGGCCGCTGCCAAGGCGAGGGCTTGCCCGGTCATCACGCCCAGATGATTCCGATGGCGCAGGGCGACATGGTAGTTCTCCGGTGGGAGGGCGAACTGCACAGGGGAGGTACCGTCCACGTCCACCACATCGCCATCGCGTTGGATCAACGCCGCCTTTGCGGCCACTATCTGCGATGGAACGAAGCGGTCCCGCAATTCCACGAAGACCCAATCCACGATCGCATTGGCACCGGTGTCGGTAAGCAGTGCTGGCGCGATGGATCCCGCCGGCGTTTCGCCGAGGTGCGGGAAAACACTGGGATAAGGAGATATAGTGGGGATCATCCCCGCCAGGCGCAGATCATCGCGCATACGTCCCTCGATGGGATCGAACGGACCTTCGAGGAACGCTTTCAGCTCCACCTTCACCGGCCCGAAGGCCTTACGAATGTCGAAGTGATCGATCACCTGGCCCTGATCGTTCAGGAACTTTCCCGAGAGCGTATTGCCCAGCACATCGATCACCATGCTTCCCCAGTACGCGCCCGAGCTGAAGTACATCGCCGGATGGTTGAAGGTGCCGGTGGCATCCTTCTTCCCGCTCACGCCGCACACGGCGTAGACCGTTCCCATGTTCGGAGTGACCATGCCTGGCTTCGTGTACGCACCCACCCCGTCGAGTTGGCCCGGCGTTCCGTTCAACTTCATGGTCGCTCCGTTGAACGTGGAGGACACGCCATAGTGCCCGTTGATCAGGAAGGAGCGTTCGTAGCTGTGGCTGTGCCCACAGAGCACGAGGTCCACGCCGTGCGATTCGATGATGGGCACGATGTTCTGTCGCATATCGAACATGATCCCGCCGCTGTCGCCACTATCGTCCGAATCATGCGAACCCTTGGTATAGGGTGGATGATGCCAGTAGACGATGATCCATTGGCGGTTCGCCTGCGCTTGCGTGATGTCGTTCGTCAGCCAGGTGGCCATGGCCCCCGTGACCGAGCGCGATACACCATAGCTGTCCAGTGAAATGAAATGCACGTTGCCGTAGTCATAGCTGTAGTAGGCCTCGGTGTTGCTGGGGACACCACCACCTTCACCGAGCTTCGGCGGTGCGAAGAGCGTGTAGTAGGTCCCGGTGTTCGTGTTCCCGTTCGCACCGCTGTAATAGTCGTGGTTCCCGATGCAGGGGAACAGCGGTGTGTTCCGCAGGATCCCCTCGTACATGTTCTGGAAGACGCCCTGCTGGTACTCGCATTCGCGGCCATGGTTATAGGCATTGTCACCGAGCATCAACCAGACATCCGCTTTTCGGCCGGTGGCTATGAAGTTGGTATAAGCGTCGCGCACATGGGCCTGGTTGATGTAAGCGGTACCGGCATCGCCAATGGCCCAGATGCGGAGCGGGCTTATGCTCCCTCCCGGCGGATGCGTGCGGAAGAAGTAGGTGGGTGCATCGCCGGCCAGGTCCTCGGTCGTTGTGCCGATGGCATAGAAATACGTGGTGTTCGGTTGCAGGCCGGTGAGTTTGACCTCATGTTCGATCACTTGCGCCGCGAGGGCGCTGGAGAGGTCGAGCGCACCGACCGCGCTGCCATAGCGCACGCGCGAATTGGTGGGTACGTCGGTCTTCCACTTCACTACGATGCTGGTGGGCGTCGAGGCCTGCAAGTAAGGCCCTCGGAACAGGGAGGGCGAGGCATCCAGGCCGAGGAGTTCCAGGTTGAAGCTCAGATCACTACTGCTGCCTGCGCTCTGATGCATCTCGACCGCGATCGTGTTGTCGCCATTGACGAACTGGGCCGGTGTGAGCACTTGCCGCATCAACTTCGGTTCTTCGCTATCGGCGATGGCCTGGTAGGCCAGGGTGGTGTAAGTGATCGTGACCTGGTCCAGGTTCTGCCGCATTACTTCGGTGCCGTTCAGATAGACCACGAAGCCATCGTCCCGCTTCACGCTGAGGAGATAGCCCGCATAGGCGTTCACGTCCGGAATGTTCAAGGTTTTGCGGAAGTAGGTGGTGATGTACTTGGCGCTGGCATTGGGGCCGTAGCTCACGACCGTGGCCTCGTCGCCATCTCCATAGCCCAGTTCGCCGGGCCCACTGGCCCAACCACTATCGTTGAAGCCGATGGCGCGCCACGGAGTGCCCTGGTTGCTGCCGTTGTCGCGGTACTTCCAAGTGGAACCGAACGGGACCAAAGCGACGTCCTGCGCATGGAGCGCGGAGCAGAACAGCAGGAGAGCGAAGGAGAAGGTCCGGTACATGTTTCCCATGGGTTCAAGTTAGTGGAATACGACCGTGCGGGAAGTGACATTGGTCAAAGGCGCGCCGTGGAGGAGGTAGAAGTGCGGGAGGAGAAGTGTGCTGGGCGGTCCGTTGGCAGGAGAAGAGGTAGGGGACGGTTGCGCGTCCGCTCGCACCTTTGCCGACCCTTCGGCCCTTCTGTTGAGAACCCTCCGCATGCTGCTTTGGATCTTGCTGGCGCTCATCGCGCTCCCCACGATCGCATTGGTGTTCTACTTCATGCTATCCCCGCGCATCGGAAGCGATCCCACGGGCGCGCGTCAGACACGCATCGATGCCTCGCCCAATTTCCGCGATGGCAAGTTCCAGAACGTGGTGCCTACGAATATGGAGATGCCCGTGAGCACCATGGGGAAGGTGATGTGGGAAATGCTCAAAGGCGGTGACGGCCGGGAGCCGGACGATACCATCCCGAACGTTCCGTTCGATCGCATGGCCTGGGAACAGCTGCCCGATACCGGCTTCGCCATCGCATGGTTCGGGCATTCCTCTTTGTTGATCAAGATGGACGCCATCACTTTTCTGGTGGACCCCGTGTTCGGGGAGCGGGCCTCCTCCTTCTCCTTTGCCGGGCCCAAGCGCTTCGCCTACCGCGAGCACATGCGGGTGGACCTGCTGCCCAAGGTGGATGCTGTACTGATCTCGCACGACCACTACGACCACCTGGACCACGAGACCGTTCTCCAGTTGAAGGACGAACGCTTCATCGTTCCGTTGGGGGTAGGCGCGCACTTGGAGTCCTGGGGCGTGCCGTCCTCGGCCATCACCGAGCACGACTGGTGGCAGACCACCCATGTGGCCGCAGTGAAGCTGACACTGGCACCTGCGCGGCATTTTTCCGGACGCGCCCTCACCAACCGCTTCAGCACATTGTGGGGTTCGTGGGTGATCGAAGGCAAGGAGCGCCGGGTGCTCTTCGGTGCCGATTCCGGCTATGCCCCCACCTTCAAGGAATTAGGAACGCGCTTCGGCCACTTCGACCTGGCACTGCTGGAATGCGGGGCTTACAACGTGCAGTGGTCGGAGATCCACATGATGCCTGAGGAGACCGCCCAAGCCGCGGTGGATATGAACGCCGCGGTGTTGATGCCGATCCATTGGGCCAAGTTCAACTTGGCGCTGCATCCTGGAAGGAGCCCATCGAAAGGCTAAGCATCAAGGCGGCGGAATTGAACGTGCCCTTGCTTACACCCGCCCTGGGGCGGACGGTGGTCGGTGCTGACCTCACGGCTAGCGTGCGCTGGTGGGAAGCCGCGCGCTGATGCTCCGAACGGAAAAGGCACCGCCCCTCGCGGAACGGTGCCCTCTCGGAGAACGGCCTATCAGCGTGCGATGGTGAGGCGCTCGCGTGCCACCACCTTCCGTGCGGCATTGGTGAGCAGAACGGCATAATTGCCGGGCTCCAGGGCGGAAAGGTCCAGACGATCGGAGCTGTTCACCACTTGGCGCAGTGCTTCACGCCCTTGAGCGTCTATCAGCGTGATCACTTGGCCAGGCTGAGCAGTGGTCACTTGCACTTCGGTGGAGGCGGGGTTCGGGAAAATGCGCAGCGCGGTGGTCGCGTTGTTCTCTTCCACGCCGGTCGTGGAGTTCACAATGATCTGCCCCTTCATCCCCATGCTGGCGTGTGGCTGGCACACATAATAGTAGGTGCCGGGGATGGTGAGGGTAAGCGTGTGCGTGCCTGCGGAGAAGTTGAAACCACCGTTGGACGTATTGCCGTTGGCGTTCCAGGTGGCTTCGGTCACTTCGGTGCAGGTGTGGGGGGAACCGATGGTGATGGTGATATCATCGCCAGCGTCCACGGTAAGCGTGGCAGGGCTGAAGCTGAACCCGGACTGGTTGATGGTTTGGGCACCAGCGGTGAGCGAAGCAGCGACAAGGAAAAGTGCGGAAAGTCGTTTCATGGAATGGGCCGCTAGGCGGCGGTTTTGGGTTGTGGTTTTCGTTTTGCGAAACTAAGACGCAGGCGTTCCCTTTTCCGCTGCCTGATCGGATCAGCGTAGGAGCCATGTCGAGTGGATGACCATGGCCCCTATCTTCTGATCGCGCGATCGACGGTATCCGCGTCGATCCCCGGAGCATGTTCCTCAATTGCCATAGCTGGTTCAGTTTCAAATACGGTGTGCTGAAGCCCGATGCCTTGCTGTACGAAGCGGCGAAGGCGGGTGTGCGCACCCTTGCGCTCACCGACATCCATTGTACCGCGGGCATCCCCGACCTCATCCGCGATGCCCCGCGCTATGACATACGGCCGGTCGCTGGGGTCGAGTTCCGGCAGGGGGCACAATTGCTCTACATCGGCATCGCGAAGAACAACCAGGGCTTCCAGCAGCTGAACGAATTGCTGAGCCCCCACCTGCTCGATGGGGAGGCGATCCCTGAGCGCGCGCCGGAACTGGCGGATGCCTTCTTCATATATCCGTTCAACAGGGCCCCGCAACTATTGCGCTCCAACGAGCGGGTCGGCATAAAGCCGGGGGATCTTACGCGCCTGCCCTTCACCCCCTGGGCACGACGGCAGCAGGACCTCGTGGCCCTGCTGCCGGTCACTTTCCGCCACAAACGCGACTTCAACACGCACCGTCTGCTGCGCACCGTGGCGAAGAACACCGTGGTGAGCATGCTGCCGAAGGAGGAACTGGGGGAGCCCGATGAGGTCTTCCGCAGTGAAGAGGAAGTGCGACGCATCTACCGTGACTTTCCACAACTGCTGAACAATACCGCGCGGATCTTGGATGAATGTTCCGTTGCGTTCGAAGGCGGTGACAAGACGCGCAAGGCCTTCGGTGCGAGCCAGGCGGAGGATCGCGAGAAGCTCCATCGCGACACGCTCGAAGGGCTGCGTTACCGCTATCCGAACGCGAAACCGGAGGTGATCGATCGCATGCGCTACGAACTGAAGGTGATCGAGGAAATGGGCTTCATCAGCTACTTCCTCATCAACCAGGATATCGTGAACCATGCGCGCAGCCGCGGCTTCTTCCATGTGGGGCGCGGCAGCGGCGCGAACAGCCTGGTGGCCTATTGCTTGCGCATCACCGATGTGGACCCCATGGAGCTCGACCTCTACTTCGAGCGTTTCATCAACCCCGCGCGCAAGAAGCCGCCCGATTTCGACATCGACTTCAGCTGGAAGGACCGCGACGAGATCTTCAAGTACGTTTTTGGCAAGTACAACGGCGAAGGGGTCGGCAACATCCACGCGGCGCAGATCGCCACCTATGCCACCTTCCAATGGCGCGGAGCGATACGCGAGCTGGGAAAGGCGATGGGCCTTCCACCCGGCGAGATCGATGCGCTCAGCGAGGGCGACAGCAACTACTACCGCGATCAGCGCCACGTGCCCGATGGCGCGAAAGGCCAATTGGACAAGGTGGCGCAGGCCGTTGTGAACTATGGAAGGCATCTGCTCGGCATGCCGCATCACCTGGGCATCCACGCCGGTGGCATCGTGATCACCGAGAAGCCGGTGACGTATTTCACCGCATTGCACCGGCCACCGAAGGGTTTTCCTGTCACGCAGTTCAGCATGCTGGAGGCGGAGGACCTCGGCCTGCACAAGTTCGATCTGCTGAGCCAGCGTGGGCTGGGCCACATTCGGGATGCAGTGGAATTGGTGAATGTCCGCCGTAGCGTCGACCCAGTGCCGGCAAAGCGAAGGCGGACCGGGTCGACCTACCGTGGATATACACGACATCCAGCGTTTCAAGAAGGATCCCGCGATCAAGGAACTGATCCGCACCGGCAACACGATCGGCTGCTTCTATGTGGAGAGCCCCGCCATGCGCATGCTGCTCAAAAAGTTGCGAGTGGAGGATTATCTCGGCCTGGTCGCGGCGAGCAGCATCATACGGCCGGGCGTGGCGGAAAGCGGCATGATGCGCGAGTATCTGTTGCGGCACCATGATCCCGAGCGCAGGAAGAGCGCGCCGAAGAGGCTGCTGGAGATCATGCCGGAGACCTACGGGGTGATGGTCTACCAGGAGGACGTGATCAAAGTGGTGCACCAGTACGGTGGGCTCGATCTGGAGGACTCCGATCAGGTGCGTCGTGGGATGAACATCCGCTACCGCGACCGACCTGAGTTCAAATTGGTGGAGCAGAAGTTCTTCGACAACTGTAAGGCGTCCGGCTATCCACCCGGGGAGGCCGAAGAGGTGTGGCGGCAGATCCAAAGCTTCGCCAGCTTCAGCTTCGCGAAAGGACACAGCGCCAGCTATGCGGTGGAGAGCTACCAAAGCCTCTATCTGAAAGCGCACCATCCGCTGGAATTCCTCGTGGGCGTGGCGAACAACTTCGGTGGCTTCTACCACACGGAGTTCTACCTGCACGAGGCCAAGCGCGCGGGGGCGACGATCGAGGCGCCGTGCATCAATACCAGTGAGGAGCTGTGCTCTTTGGTGGAAGGACA
The DNA here is from genome assembly GCA_016703105.1 of Flavobacteriales bacterium. Taxonomy (GTDB): domain Bacteria; phylum Bacteroidota; class Bacteroidia; order Flavobacteriales_F; family PHOS-HE28; genus PHOS-HE28. The sequence goes on along the minus strand of JADJCS010000013.1, from coordinate 67,716 downwards.
GCGTTGTCAGTTGTCAGTTGTCCGGGAAATGCCCACCACCCAGCCCGACAACCGACAACCGACAACTGACAACCGCATCTACCTCGGTCTCGGCAATGTGAAGAGCTTGGAACAGGAGACCGTGCAACTGATCCTGCATGAGCGCCGCCGTCATGGTCCCTTCATAGATCTCCAGGACCTGCTGAAGCGTGCGCCCTTGCCTGTGGAGCAGGCGCGCATCCTGATCCGCGTGGGCGCATTGCGCTTCACGGGCAAGAGCAAACCCGCGTTGCTATGGGATCTTACGCTGTTGCATCGGCCCGCCAGAGCGAGCGTCGCTGGCGACCTCTTCGTCACCAAAGTGGAAGCACCCAAGCTACCCGATCTACAGCACTACCCGCTGGCGGATGCCTATGATGAACTGGACCTGCTCGGCTTCCCCCTGTGCGATCCGTTCACGCTGGTGGATGTGGATCCCGTTGTCAGTTGCTGGTTGCCAGTTGTCGGTGGTGGCAGACGGACAACTGACAACCAGCAACCGACAACCATCCTCAAGCGCGATATGCATGCGCATGTCGACAAGCGCGTGACCATGCTCGGCTACTTGATCCACGTAAAGGCCACTGACACGCACCACGGTCAACGCATGACCTTCGGCTCCTTCATCGATACCGCCGGAGATTTCTGGGACAGCACGCAGTTCCCGGATGTGGCCGCGCGGTATTCGTTCCAAGGGCGCGGCGTGTACCGGCTCACTGGCGTGGTGGAGCAAGAGTTCGGGCATGTGGCCCTGCGCACGCAATACTTCGAGAAGCTGCCGTGGAAACCGGATCCGAGGTATGGGGAGAAGTAGCCTACTCCTCACCAAAAAAATCCCCGTCGATCCGCTTGACCGAATAGGTGCGTTGAGGTGTGACCCCTAGATCGTGATCGATCATGAGCTGGGTCAATTCCTCGCCGTCGATCAGTACGATCTTCGTCTCATTGCGCGGCACATAGTCGCGCGCCTCCTTGCTGAACCCCGAAGTGGTGATGAAGATCCCTTTCTTCGCACCTTGGCCTGCAAGCGCCCCAACGAACTTCTGGATCTCCGGCCGACCCACCGTGTTCCCGGTCTGCCACTTCTTGGCCTGGATGTAAATGATGTCAAGACCGAGTCTGTCCTCCTTGATCGTACCATCGATGCCTTCGTCGCCGCTTTTGGCAAGAGCGCGTCCCGCATCCTTCATGGATCCGCCATAGCCCATCCGTACGAGCAACTGCACGACGATTCGTTCAAAGTCCATCCACGAAAGGGCCAGTACTTTAGAGAGTACTTCTTGCCCAAGGGTTGACCTTATCTGCTCGTAGGCATTGTCCAGAACCTCCTCTGGAGTGCGCGTCGCGTCTACTTCGACCACGTCAGCGGTAATGGTTTGATCGCGTTTCGCGTTCTGGAACACGACGAACTCAGGATAACGTTTCAAGAACGCAATGTCTATCCGCCACGGTTTCTGTTCCAGAACTTCTTGGCCCCGTGGTGTGATCATCAAGGCTCCACGTTTGGGTGATGTCATCAACCCTGCCCGTCTCAAATAGATGCTGGCCCAAGCCACTCGATTGTAGAATCGGGTCTGCCCGCTGGAAAGAAGTTCGCTCTCTTCCTGCTCCGTGAGTTTCATGCTCGCGGCCAATTCGGTGACCACGTTCTTCAGTGCATACTCCTTTCTATCGGACACATGCTTCAGCAATGGGAGCATGGTGCTTTGGAAATCTGGTACCGCCATAAGTTCGAGATATACGGCCCCAAGTTCGTTCAAAGGGTGCCTACTTCACTTCCACGCTCTTCGCATTATCGGTCGGCACGCGATCGAAGAACAGATGCATGGGATCGATCGCGGCCTTCGCGGGAAGCTCTTCACTGCGCAGCACCACGGTGTTCTCACCATCCTTCAACCGCACGCGCTGGAAGGTGATCACCGCGCCTTCCTCCTCGTCATCGGTCGGTTCCTTCAAGAGGCCCACGTCGATCCAGTCGTTCATGGGCGCAGGTGTTTCGCGGCCCAGGCTGTCGGCGTGGTTCTTTTCGCAGGTCAACTTTACCGTCACTTCGTAGCTGCTGTCCGGTAGCAGGTGGGCGGTGCTTTCCAATACGCGGTTGTCGTAGAGGGTGATGTACTTCAAGTGGTCTTCAAGGAGGTAGGTGAGGCTGTCCGGTGTCACCTTGCGCAGTTCGCGGTACATGTCCAGTGAAGTGGGCCAGGGCGGTTCGGCATAACCGAAAGAATCTACCAACGCGCGGAACGCCTTGTTCAGCGTGTCCTCGCCGAGGAACTCACGCAGGCCATAGAGCACCACGCTGCCTTTGTTGTAGTGGATGTAGCCTTGGTTCTCCACGTACATCAGTGGCAATTCGCCGAGGGTCTCCCCACCGCGCGCTTCCTGGTATTTATCGCTCTCGTACTTCAGGAATTTGCGCATGTGGGTGCGGCCGTACTCGCGCTCCATCACCATGAGCGCGCTGTACTGGGCCATGCTCTCGCTCAGCATGGTGCTGCCTTGCATGTCGGCACCGATCACCTGGTGCGCCCACCATTGGTGCCCCATTTCATGCGCCACCACATAGAACACCATGTCGATGTCCTCATCGGCGGTGAGGTCGGTGATGAAGCCGATGCTCTCGCTGTACGGCATGGTGCCGGGGAAGGCTTGCGCGAAGCTCTGGTAGCGCGGGAACTCGATGATGCGCGCCTGCTTGTTCGAATAGGGGCCGAAGTGTTCCGTGTAGTACGTCAAGGCCTTGCGCATGCTGTTCAACATGCGGGGCACGTTCACCGCGTGCTCCTTCTGGTAGTAGACCTCGAGATCGACGTCATTCCATTTCTCCCGCGCCACCTCGTAGCGTGCGCTCATGAAGGAGAAGAAGTTCAAGGCCTTGTGATCGAGCTCGTACTGGAAGTAGCGTTTACCGTCGGCGGTCCATTCCTTCTTCAAGGAACCAGGTGCGATGGCGATCTGGTCCGGCGAGGTGCTGATGGTGGTGCGTACCGTCATCCAATCGCTGTGGGCCATCAGGTAGTTCTGCATTCGCAGCGCGGGATCCTCGGTGAGCTTCGGCATGCGGTCGTTCGGAGGCAGACCGTGCTTGCGGCGATCGGCGCGGTCCTGTAGTTCGCCGGAGGTGTTGTAGCCGATGGCCGGCAACAGTTCCATGTTGTTGAAGAAGCTGCCGTTCTGCACCAACCCGGTGAACTCCGTTTCGTTCTCGATGCCCTTCTGCTTCCATCCTCCGCTCACTTTCACGCTCAGTTCCGCACCGGCGGCCAGGGGAGGGGAGAGGCGGTACATGCGCTGATCGAGCGCGTCATCGTTCAACACGAGTTCGGCGCCCGGGATCTCCAGCGTCACGTTCATGCGATGTGGCACATTGAGCCACAGCGTGTCGATGGCGGTCGTGTTCTTGTTCTTCAAAGTGATGTCCGCGGAATAGCTGATCGCGCGTGCCGGTGGGTCCAGATCGATCGTGAAGCTCACGGCGGTGTAGTGTGGTTGGGCCATGTGCTCGTAGCGCTTGAACTCCTTCTCATAGCGCACCTGGGCCTCCTCCAGCACATCGCTCGTTTGGTAGGTGTTCAGCACTTTGGTCTGGTAGTAGCCGAAGCCCGCCATCAGCAACCAGACGCCGCCGAGCACTGCGGCCACGGGCCAGGAAGTGCGGAAGCGTTGCTTCGCTTGATGTATCCGCCAGCGCATGCTGGTATCGTTGCCACGTACCACGAAGAGGTAGCTCAACAGTACGATCAGACCGGCGAACAGGATCCAGTATACTTTGAAGAACATCCAGTTCTTCAGGTAAGGACCGAACCCGTTCATGTCCGAATAACGCAGTCCCGGCGAGCCGTTGAAGAGGACCAGGTTGGACTCCACATCCACCAGCGTCCAGGCAAAGGTGTTCAGGATGAAGAGCACGATGAACACGAAGAAGCCCAGGTACTTGTTGTTCACCAGTACATGCACCAGCAGCGCCACCGCTGCCCAGCCCGCGAAGAAGAGCGTTCCGGGCACCACGAAGTAGGTGAGGTACACCATGGGCTCCAAGCGCGTGTAGCCGTTCAGCAGTTGCGTGGTCATACCGGCCCCCACGGCGAACAGGTGGACCACGAACACTACGGTGATCAATGCCGCGAGCTTCGCCAGCAAGCCGGTGCGCGTGGCCATGGGCAAGGCGTTGATGATCCCATCGAACTTCGGGTCGCGCTCCTTCCAGATCAGTTGCCCGGCATAGAACACCACGATGATCATCACGTAGATCACGATGTTCCCGGAGATCATGTCCACCACCGAGTAGGTCACCGGATAGGTGGTGTTGCCGTACATGCTGGTGACGAACGAGAGCGAGGTGAACAGCTGCGCGAGCCCGAGCGCCATGATGATGATGAAGGGCGTGCTCTTCAGGATCCCCACCAGTTCGGTGCGGTAGAGCGTGGACCATTGGCGGCGCAACGCACTGCGGTCGAAGTGCAGCGCGACTTTGGGAAGCGGTGCGGCGACGGCGGTTGATGACGCATCGTTCTCCGCGACCCGGGCCTTCGCTTTTTGCACGCGATCGGTGAAGGAGAAGCGGGAATAGCCGAAGAGGAATACCAGCGCCGACACGCCGATCCACAGCAGGCGGTTCCAGAGAACGAGCCCGCTCACCGGCAATGCGGCCAGGTTCTTTTCGTCCACGGTCCAGTATTGTGTCGCTTCGCTCATGGCCGTGGTGCCGAAGGGATCGAGCATGGCGGCCAGGGTCTGGTTGTCCATGTCCTCCATGCTGCTGCTAGCGATGGAGTAACCCACGAACAGCACGATGGCCGTGATGAACGAGGCCATGGTGGAACGCTGGATCACGGCCACGGCGAAAATGATGGCGGCGGAGAACAGGATGTTCGGAAGGCCCATCACCAGGAAGCCCTGCACATGGGGGTACAGGTAGTTCGGCCCCACGCGCAGCGGATCCACCCAGGGCATCCAACTGCCCACCACGATGCCGAGCGAAACCCCGATCAAGGGGATCGAGGCCACGAACGTGCTGCCCAGGAACTTGCCGATCAAGTAGCCGGACTTCGACACCGGTGTGGAGAAGATGATCTGGGCCGTGTTACTGGTGAAGTCGCGGATCGCGGTGCCGTTCACGAAGGCCGTCACCATCAAGAGGGCGATGAACGACATGATCCCATAGAAGATGTAGACCACATAAGGCGCGTTCTTCACCACGTTGCCCACGCCGCCACCGATCTGCACCCCGTCCGATGCCGTGGCCCCGAACGTGAGCAGCGCGTTCACGAACAGGAAGATGTACACCATCGGCTGGCGCAGCCAATAGCGCACTTCGAAGAGGAACATGCGCGCGATCATGCGTTGACGTGTTCGAGGTTACCCTTGCTGATGGCGCTGAAGAACACATCCTCCAGGCCGGGTTCCGCGGCGGCGAACCCATCTTCGGGCGACACGTCGCTCAGCAGGCGGATCACCGGTTTGCCCGCGATCAACTTGTTGCTGATCAAACGGCCTGAAGCGGCGTAGCGTTCCAGGTCGCTCTTCGCGATCGTCTTCTCCCACACACGCCCGTGGATGGCGCGTAGCGATGCGTCCGGCGGACCGGCATAGAGCAACCTGCCTTTGTTGATGATGGCCATGTTACTGCACAGCTCCTGCACGTCCTGCACGATGTGGGTGCTCAGGATCACGATCACGTTCTCGCCGATCTCGGTGAGCAGATTGTAGAAGCGGTTGCGTTCGCCAGGGTCGAGGCCGGCGGTGGGTTCGTCCACGATGATCAGGCGGGGTTCACCGATCAGCGATTGCGCGATGCCGAAGCGCTGCTTCATGCCACCGCTGTATCCGCTGAGGCGGCGCTTGCGGTGTTCCCACAGGTTCACTTTCTGCAGCAGGGCCTCCACCAGGTCCTTGCGTTCGCGCTTGTTCGTCACACCCTTCAGCAGTGCGATGTGGTCCAGCATCTCCTGTGCGTTCACGCGCGGGTACACGCCGAACTCCTGCGGCAGGTAGCCGAGAACCTTGCGCACCTCTTCCTTCTGGTTCAGCACATCCAGGCTTGTCCCGGCCTCCGAGCCGGGATCACCGAGCATGGCCATGCCCGCATCCGCTTCCTGGAGCGTGGCGAGGATCCGCATCAAGGTGCTCTTGCCCGCACCGTTCGGTCCCAGCAGGCCGAACATGCCAGTGGGGATGTGCAGGCTCACATCGTCCAGCGCCTTCACGCCGTTCGCGTAGGTTTTGCTGAGGCCTTGAATGCGGAGTTCCATGGGAGCGGTGGTGGTTGGTGCGGAGCGAAGATGACCGAAAGGGCCATACGCCCCAGGCCGATCACATGAGCGGTTGGACGTGTGGGCGGCCGGTGGTGGGAAGCGGAAGGGGATGTGGGTGTTACACGAAGAAGATGTTGGGCCGCGATCGTGCTTCCCTCTAGAGCGTATCTCAAAATTGCTTTCGTAAGCGAGCGAGAGGGATCTCGCGTTCAGGCGAGGCCACCGGAACCGAGCATAGTCGGGTGCTCTGTGAGGGTTCCGGCAACGAAGCATGGGCGCGAAAGACCCGAGCGCAGCCCGAAGGGCATTTTTGAGATACGCTCTAGTTCCTCCTGTTCGCCAACAGCACCGGTGCCTGCCCATCGAAGGGGTTGTCCATGCGGCCTATGCTGCTCGCGTCCATGCCGCTGGCGCGCATCACGGTGCGATCGCCGAAGCGCTTGCGGATACGGTCCATCGCCTGGTAAAGCCCCATCGCCTCCTCGGTATCGGTGAAGGCATCGATCTGGTGGCCCCCACCTACCAGGTGGCTGAAGCGCACGCCCACCAAGCGGATGCGTTGGCGCCGATCGTACAACGTGCGGAAGAGATCATGCACCACAGGCAGCAGTATGTGGTCGCACGCGGTGTAGCCGATGCGCAGTTGCCGCGTGTGCGTGTTCATGTCGGCGTAGCGGATCTTCACCGCCACGCAACTGGTGAGCTTCGGGCCTTTGCGCAGTTGGAAGGCGAGGCTCTCGGTCATGGCGGTGAGCATGCCGCGCAGCATCGCCACATCGATGGTGTCGCGTTCGAAGGTGCGTTCGGTGCTGATGCTTTTGCGTTCGTGCCAGGCGATCACGGGGCTGTCATCGATCCCGTTGGCCTTGCGCCACAGCACCGGGCCGTGCTCGCCCAGCAGGCGGTACAGCAGGTCCATGTTCAGGTCCTGCAGCGTATTGATCTTCGCCACGCCCATGCTGCGCAGCAGGTGTGCGGTCTTTTCACCCACACCGGGGATGCGTTCGATCGGCATGGGCGCCAGGAAGGGTTTCTCCGTGCCGCGCTCCACACGCCATTCGCCATTGCCGTGCTTGGCCTCGCCGGTGGCCACCTTGCTCACCGTCTTGTTGACGCTCAGCCCGAACGAATTGGGCAATCCACTTTCCTTGATGATGCGTTGGCGCAGTTCGCTGGCGAGCTTCCCACTGCCGTGGAAGCGATCGGTGCCGCTCAGGTCCACATAGAACTCGTCCACACTGCTCTTTTCGAAGAGGGGCACATGCGCGCGGATGATCTCCGTCACCTCATCGCTCTTGCGCAAGTAGGCCCCGCTATCGCCGCGCAATACGATCGCCTCGGGGCACAACTGTTTCGCCATGCGCATGGGCATCGCACTGCGCACCCCGAAGGCGCGGGCCTCATAGCTGCAACTGGCCACCACGCCGCGATCGCTCTCGCTGCCGATCAGCACGGGCTTGCCGTTCAGCTTCGGCTCGCGCAGGCGTTCCACGCTCACGAAAAAGGTGTTCAGGTCGAGGTGGAGGATGGTGCGTTCCATGGTGTTGGGGCGCATCATGATGCGCCCTTACAGATCGAGGTGGAGGATGTGCGTTCCATGGTTATGGTCGACCCAGTGGGTCGACGCTACAGGTGCATCGGATGGATGTTGGTGGGGTGGCCGCCTCAACGGGCTGTCCGCTGTAGCCGACTTGTGCGGGCCAGCGGTCGCGGGGCTGCGGTGGCTTCCTATGGTCGCCTCCTCGCTCCACGCGCCCACAGGTCCGCCCTGCGCCGGGCTGCCGCTCCCATCCCGGGCGGGGAACCCCGTCCAACCCACCATCGCGCATTGACAAATTACCTGTCATCATACATCCGGTAAATTAGTCATTACATTTGTCCGGCAGATAACAGGCCAACGCGATGATGCATTCCCTGGCAACGGAACCGCCCCCGATCTACAAGGGGATCGCACCGCCCGATGCCGCCATTACCGGCCGCATCCACCACATCCGTGGGCAAAGGGTGATGTTGGACCGTGATCTCGCCGAGCTCTATGGGGTGGAGACCAAACACCTCAAGCGCCAAGTGAGAAGGAACCTGGGCCGTTTTCCGGAGGACTTCATGTTCGAACCCACCGCAGCGGAATGGGCTTCTTTGAGGTACCATTTTGGCACCTCGAACGATGAAATACTCTCAGAACGAGGCGGTTCCAGGGTGCTCCCCATGGCCTTCATCGAACAAGGTGTGGCCATGCTTTCCAGCGTCTTGAACAGCGAGCAGGCCATCCTGGTCAACATTCAGATCATTCGGGTCTTCAGCCGTATGCGCGAGGTGCTCCTTTCACACCGGGAGATCCTCCAGAAGCTGGAGCGATTGGAAGGCCGCCTCACCGGGCACGATGAGGAGATCCAGGCCATCTTCGATCACCTCACGGAATTGGTCTCACCAACGGAACAAGCGCGCAAGCCCATCGGCTTCAAACCCGGCGAAGCATGAGCACCGCGATGGATACCCTGGTCATGGAGTCGCCGCCCACACACATGGCGATCGTCCCACCCGATGCCGCGATCACGCAGAAGATCCATCTTATCCGTGGGCATAAGGTGATGCTGGACCGGGACCTCGCCGAACTGTACAGCGCGCAGGTCAAAGCGCTCAAACAGGCCGTGCGCAGGAACATGGAGCGTTTTCCGGAGGACTTCATGTTCGAACTCACATTGGAGGAGGACCGGGCTTTAAGGTCACAGTTTGTGACCTTAAAGCAGGGCGAGCACGCCAAGTACCCACCCTTCGCCTTCACCGAGCACGGTATCCTCATGCTCGCCAACGTGCTCCGCAGCGAGCAAGCGGTCGCGGTCAGCATCCTCATCATCCGTGTCTTCAATAGGATGCGCGAAGTGCTCCTTTCACACCGCGACATCCTCCAGAAGCTGGAGCAATTGGAAGGCCGCCTCACCGGGCACGACGAGGAGATCCAGGCCATCTTCGATCACCTCACGGAATTGATCTCACCAACGGAACTAGCCCGCAAGCCCGTCGGCTTCAAACTCTCTGACACGGCCAACTGACAACTGACACCGGACAACTGACACCGGACAACTGACACCGGACAACTGACAACCTCCAACCTCCAATCCACGGAACCATGGCAAACCCACTCTTCGGTCCCAACATCAAGCTCCTCCGCCAGCGCCGCGGCCGCTCCCAGGAAGAAGTCGCCCTGGCTTTGGAAGTGAAACGCTCCAGCTACAGCGGCTACGAGAACGGCACCGCCGAACCGCCCTTCGATCTGCTGGTGCGCATGAGCGAGTACTACAAGGTGAGCATCGATAAGTTGCTCAAGGACGATCTGCCCTCGCTCAGCGAAAGCCAACTCGGTATCCTGGAACGGGGCGGTGATATCGACCTGAGCGGAAGGCGTCTGCGGATCCTGGCCACTACCGTTACAAGCGACAACCGCGAGAACGTGGAACTGGTGCCCGAAAAGGCCACGGCCGGCTACGCGCTGGGCTACGCCGATCCGGAGTACATCAGCATTCTGCCCACTTTCCACATGCCCTTCCTGGCGCGCGACCGCAAGTACCGCACCTTCCAGATCAGTGGGGATAGCATGCCGCCGGTGGCGAACGGCTCGTGGGTCACCGGGGAGTATGTGCAGAACTGGCAAACCCTGCGCGATGGCCAACCCTACATCGTGGTCACCAAGGAGGATGGCATCGTGTTCAAGGTGGTCTACAACAAGTTGAAGGACAACGGCAACCTGTTGCTGTGCAGCACCAACCCCATCTACTCGCCTTACGAGGTGCCGGTGAGCAACGTGCTCGAGGTTTGGAAGTTCGTACACTTTATCAGCAGTGAGCTGCCCGAACCCAACTTGAGCCGCGACGAACTGGCCCGCAGCGTGATCGATCTGCGCAAGGAGGTGAGCCAGTTGCGTCACCACATGGAGCAGCAAGGGCGCCTGGCGTTCTGATCGTCCTTCCACGGTCCCGTCATCGTGATCTTGGATCCCTATCTTCGATCAAAGCGTTGACCATGGTCCGTACCACGATACTCTTCCTTGGTTCCTTCTTCCTATTGGATGCCAGGGCCCAGATGGTGCAGCAATGCTGTGGCACCCAGAACAGCACGTATCTGTGGGGCCTGCCCGCAGCGAGCCACACCCAATGCCTCTATCTGCCCGCCGACCTCACCGGCCTCCTGTCCGGCGATATCCACCGCCTGTACTGGCGCTATGGTAATGTGTCAGAGGATGTGGGCAACTCCTTCACCGATCTCACCATCCGGCTGGGGCAGACCACACAAACCACCTTCACCAACGGCAACCAATTTTTCACCGGCCTCGATACCGTGCTCACACGGAGCAGTTGGGTGATCCAACCCGGCATCGAAGGCGACTGGTTCAGCATTGACCTGGACACGCTGTTCGCATACGACAGCACCAAGACGCTGATCGTGGACGTGGCCTGGCTCACTTCCACCACGAACATGGGCTGCCTCGGGGGGGCGAACAACGACCAGAAACTGTACTCCGCCGACAACAGCTCACCGACCGGGAACGCATCGAGCATCTCCTTGCAGGACATCGGCTTCGATCTGGAGTTGGGCACCTCCATCGCCGAAGGACAAATGCCGGAGGCCTTGCTCTGGCCCGTGCCAGCGGAGGATGTATTGGAAGTCCGGTTGTCTCCCGCGCCTGCGCATCCCGGCATCTGGCGCGTGCATGATGCGCTGGGCAAGCCGGTGTTCACCGGCCGATATGCACAAGGCACGGACCGCTTTGCGGTGAACGTGGCGGGGCTGACCAAGGGCCTCTACTTCCTGGAGTTCCAGGATGATCCCGGAGGCATGCGAACGGAGCGGTTCTCCGTGCATTGAGCGCAGCGCCGGGGACGGTCGCGGTCTACTTGCACGTATCGTCCGGGGTCGGCACACGCCGCACCACCCATGCGCTGTCGGCATGCGCGCCATGCGCCAGGATCCGCCCGAGCGGATGATGGTACGGTTGCTTCGGAGCGCATCCTGTCCGGGGTTCGGCGTTCGCCCAGGCCGTTACCGCCAAGCTGATGGCCAGCACCAACAGCAGGTGGCGGCGAAGAAAATGGAGCAGGTGCGTCATGCGGTCCGGTGCCGCGAAAGTGGCTGGGATGTCCCGGTCCGTCCCACACGTTAACAGCGGAATGGCAAGGCTTAACGTTTGTTGGGATACTGGTTGTCAGTTGACAGTGGGTAGTTGTCGGTCAACCCACGACTTCCGGCCTGCTGCCACTGTTATCTGCCAACTAAGAACTGGCAACTGGCAACTGCCAACTGAGAACTGGCAACCGCCAACTGGCCCTACGGCATCTGTTCCACCCGCGTAGCCGTGGGCACCGTGCCTCCAATAGCCACCAGGATGCGATCGCGGTCGTTCACGGCACCGGCGTATTTCACCACGCCGTCCATGTTCACATCCTCGCTGTAATAACCGCTCACCGTGTTCGTGGGTGTGCCACCGCCCACCACCAGCAAGACCTTGTCGCGATCGTTGTTACTGCCCGCGTACTTCAGCACGTTGTCCTTGCGGGCATTGCCGGGCCACAGCACCCGCTTGTTGCCGATCACCTGCACCGGGTTGGTGCCATAACCGCCGAAGCCATCGGCGAATTGGTAGGTCCAGATGCCACCACCCGGGTAGGGTACCGTGTAGGGGGCGAAGCTCATCGTGCCCAAATGGTTGCGGTGCCGCACTGCCACGTAATAGTTCCCCGGAAGGATGTCGAACAGCACGCTCTGGGTTCCCGTGGTGCTGATCACCGTGCCGTTCTGCAGCACCAATGCCTGCCGCGTGGCCATCAGCACGGTGGGGTCGCTGTGCTTGCGCAGTTCCAAACGCACCCAATCCACCACATGGCCGCCGGCGTAGGTCGCGTTAAGCACGGCGGGGGTCACGGTCTCGCCGCCGCCGCCGCTCACCTGGGGCCAACCCAGCGCGGTATACGGTTCGGTCAGCGGCACCAGGCCTTGCTGGCGCAGCGCATCGCTCATGGTCTGCGAGAGCGGGTCATAAGGTCCGCCGAGCAATACGTTGCCTACGAACTGCGCCTTGTAGGGCTTGGTCTGCACCACGATATGGTCCAGCAGCATCTGCACATTGCTCCAGGTGAACGCATAGATCAGCACGCCGAACTGGGAGTTGGGCAGCCCGGCCGGTTGTCCGGATGCCTGGTAGAAAACACCCGTATGCGCACCACAGGAGTAGATGGGCGTGTGATAGCCACCGCTGCTGAAAGGATTCCCTTGCAGGGTATCCCACCAGGTGGTATGGGTGTGTACGACCACCGAATCGTCCCACAGCCCCACCTTATCCGCGTTCAGGCTCACACCATACTGCATCAATGGATCGTAGGGCAGGGGATGGAACATCCATCGCGCCCCCGAAGTCCCTCCCCAAAACAGGTCGCTGGGTCCATGCACATCCTTCTGCACGCTCCAACTCCCATACTGGCACGCCGGTGCGGGCACAGGCGCCGCGCCATCCCACACCCATCCGGGTGACATGCTGAACTGCCCGTTCGTCTCGAACTCTTCGGTGAAGATGGTGGTGGTCTGCGCAGGCGAAAGCGTGCTGGCGAGCAGCGCGGCGAACACGATGATGCGGCGGAGGAGGAGCATGCTTGGATAGACGTGTGGGTGGAATAGGGTTGCCGAAGGTCAGTTCTCAGTTGTTCGTTGTCAGTGGTCAGCGGGTAGTAGGCAGGCGGCTGACCGACAACTGACAACCACCAACCACCCACCAGCACAAACGTGGAAAACTACACCACCCCAAGCCCTTGGCCGTGAGGGGGCAATTGGTAGGTTTGCACGACCGGGGATACCTCCCTGGTATTCACCTCCGCACGCCCCAACGATCCTCCCCATGGCCCAGCGTTACCTCGTTCTTCGTTCCCGCCTCTCACTCACCTTCTTGGCCGCACTCGCGCTGGCAGGAACTAGTCATGCTCAGTTGAGCGTCACTTCGACGGGAGTTCCGTTCTTGATCGACTTCGACAATACCCTTAGCGGAGTGAACAATGGTCAGATCGATGGAAGCGGGTTCGTGGCTGCCGCTGCTGCGGGCGACCTAGACGCTGATGCGTGGGCTACGAACGGCATGAGCGATGGGTCCAAAGCGCTTGGTGCAGATGCCACTACGGGTGACCACGCCCGGGGGATTTCAGCAGGTGGTGTTACTACTGGAGGGTTCTATGCTTTCACCGTTTCCGTTGGGAACCGTGCCCTAGGCGTTCAACCTGTTGGTGCTGATTGGACCCCAGGACTTCTTACGTTGAAAGTGGATAATAATACAGGCGTGACAGTTAGCTCTGTCGACCTCAGCTATCTGGTATACTACTTCAACGACCAAGGTTGGTCGAACAGTTGGAATTTTGAGTGGTCGTTGAATAATCTGACTTGGACACCTGTTGGGGCTCTTGACCTTGCAACGCCTGCTGCAGCTGGCGCAGCAGTTTGGACTTCCAACAACCGGAATACGACGATCAATAGCCTTTCGCTTGCTAATGGTTCCAGCATCTATTTCCGCTGGGCGAGCGATGATGAGTGGTTCAGGCAGCCGTGACGAGATCGCCCTAGACGATATCTCGGTAACCATGAATACCACCACTACCACTACTGTACAATTCACGGGCACGAATGCGACTGTAAGCGAGGCGGGTGTCTCCACCACTCTCACCGTGAGCATTTCTAATCCCGACCTAAGCAACGCCACGACCGTGGACGTGGTATTGACCGCAGGGACGGCGGCCCGCATCGGTGGTTACACGACGCAATCGCTGAATTTTCCAGCAGGTAGCGGTGCAAGCCAGAACGTTTCCATCACGCTTACAGACAATGGTGGTTGCGATGGGAACGAACTTTTCACATTCCAACTACAGAACGTTGCCGGAGGCAACAGTGCCGCATCCGCACCTCCGTCCTCGTTCAACTTGACCTTGACCGATAACGAGTCTAGTGTTGTGCAACTCTTGATTGAAGACTTCGAGACCGATGGGGCCGGTTCGCGCTACACGCTGAACCAGCCCCATGGCAACCCGGTGGGCGGCGATCTTTTCCTGCGTTCGGACGATGCGGGCATGACCGCTGCCGGGGGCCTCACCATGGCAGGGGAGAGCGGCACCTTCTACATGGAGGGTGAGGATATGGATGTGATCGCGCCCAGCGCGGAGATCACTGTCACCTTCACCGGACTGGATATCCAGGGCGTATCCGGAACCACCATCAGCCTGCTCGCTGGCGCCAGAGCTGCTGCGAACTATGACAATGCGGCCAACCTCGATTACCTCTTCGTGGAGCGCAATGTGGACGGGGGCGGATGGGTGACCGTGGGTGCCTTCCGTTCGGAAGCGACAATTGGTGGTAGCAACCAACGCATCGCCTTGGATACCGATCTGAACGGTGTGGGCGATGGCACGCAGTTGAACGCCACGATGGCCAGTTTCTCTTTCCTGGTGGGTGCCACCGGCACTTCGATGGATGTGCGCATCCGTTTCCGGACCGATGCGTCCGATGAAGAGATCGCGTTCGACCTGGTGGAAGTGGAAGGTGACCTCTGCCGCCCCATCTATTACAGCCGCGCCAATGGCAGCGAACTCACGGCATCCTGGAGCACCACACGCACCGGCACCGCAGGAGCGGTCACCTTCGACAAGAACGCCACCGGCGTGATCCAGACCGGTAACACGATCACTACCACCGGCGCCACTTGGTCGGTGTATAACCTGGATGTGGAAGCAGGCGGCAGCGCGGTGCTCGGCACCACCAATTTGGACCACTACGGCACCAGCTTGGTGAACAACAGCAGCTTCACCATCGGCACGGGCGCCATCACCTTCCGCAACAGCGGCGCGGTGAGCGTGAGCGGTTCGGGGACCTATGACCTGTACGACGTTACCGCGAACAACGCGGACGTGACCTTGAACAGCAACTTGATGAGCGTGCGCCGCACCCTGGAGATGACCAACGGCGGCACCTTCAACGCGAACAACAGCGGCAACCCGAACCGCAACCTGGTGCTGGCGAGCAGCGCCACGGGTACGGGCCGCTTGGGTCCGGTGAGCGCGGGTCCCTCCTTCCTCGGCCAGATCCGCATGGAGCGTTTCGTTCCTGCCGGCATTACTAACTGGCGCCTCATCAGCGCACCCACCAATGGCAATGCGCTCAGTTCCTTGGAGGATGATTTCGTGACCGCGGGTTATCCGGGAAGCGAGTTCCCGTTGTTCGATCAGCCGGTGGGCAGCAACATTCTGTGGCCGAGCATCCGCACGTACGATGAACCGAACGCAGGCCCGGCCTTGATCGACGGTCTTACCGGCGCTACCGGCGACAACATGGTGATGGCCGCTGGGCAAGGCTTCGCGGCTTGGAGCGGCACAACCCTCCTCGGCACCAGCGCGTTCACCATCGACCTGCGCAGCACACCGCGCCTGGGCCTCGCGCCGATCAGCTTGCCGGTCACCTACACGACCAACGGTTTTCCAGCTACTGACGGCTGGAACCTGGTAGGCAACCCGGTACCGAGCCCGATCGATTTCACCTTGGTGAGCAAGACGAACGTGGATGACTTCTACTACGTGTTCGATCCGGTGGCCGGTAACAACGCGAGTTGGGACGAGGGTCTCGGCGTGAGCATTCCCGCGCTTTCGCTCAACGGGAATATCCAGAGCTTCCAAGGCTTCTGGGTGAAGGCGAACGCCGCCGCACCGACCATGAGCGTGGAGGAAGGCGACAAGGTGCTCGACCTGAACGGCGGTGGTCTCTTCGGTGGCAGCGAACAAGGCCCGCAGCCGATGTTCCGTGTGGAACTGAGCAGCGGCATCAATGCGTTCTTCGATGAAACGCTGATCCACTTCGGCACCGGCGCACCGGCCAGCGGCGATGCGCACGACCTGGTGAAGTTCACCTTCAGCCATCCGGACGCACCTCAGATCATGAGCCGCACGGCGGATGGTGCGGACATGACCTTGAACGCCTGGGGGCCGATCACCACCGCGACCGAGATCCCCGTGGCCATCGATGTGGCCATCACGGGCGACTATACCCTCCGCATTTTCGACGCGATGGGCCTCATGGGCATGAGCTGCCTGGTGCTGGAGGACCTCTTCACCGGTCAGAGCATCGCGTTGAGCGAGGGAAGCACCTACACGTTCACCGCGGGTGAAGCCACACCGGCCGAGCCCGCGCGTTTCCTCGTGCATGCGAGCGCACCGGTGCAGTACAGCTACACCGATGTGGCCTGCAACGGCGGGACCACGGGCATGGCCAGCGCGCTGGGCGAAGGCACCGGACCGTGGGATTACACCTGGATGGACGAGAACGGCACGGTGCTGTTGGAGCAGCTCCAACTGAACGGTACGGGGCAATTCACCGACCTGCCAGCGGGTGACTATCAAGTTTCCGTGAGCAGCAACGCCGGTTGTGGCACGCTCGTGCAAAGCTTCAGCATCGATGAACCCGCTCCCTTGGATGGCGCCCTCACGGCCACCTCCACCACCTGCGCTTCCGTGGCCGACGGCTCGGTGGACCTGATGGTGATGGGGGGCACGGATCCGCACACGTTCGTGTGGAGCAATGGGGCCACCACGGAAGACCTCACGGCTGTTCCTGCGGGCACCTACGAAGTGACCATCACCGATGGCAACGGTTGCGCACTGGCGCCCATCAGCATCACGGTGGATGCGGGCACCGGTCCCATGGCGGCTTTCCTGCCCAGCACCACGACCACCTTCACCGGTGAGCCGGTCGAATTCTTCAACATGAGCACCTGGGGCGCACAGATGACCTGGGACTTCGGTGATGGCAGTGGAAGCACGGACAATGAGCCCATCCATAGCTACACCCTGCCCGGCATCTACACAGTGACGCTCACGGTGAACGAGAACGGCTGCGAAGCCGTGATCACCGAGGAGATCATCGTGGACATGAGCACCGGTGTACAAGGCATCACGGACGGTCTGGCGCGGGTATGGCTGCAGAACGATGAAGTGGTGGTGGACCTGCACCAGGAGCAAGCTGATGAGGTGCTCATCACGGTGTTGGACGCTCAAGGGCGCAAAGTGGCCGAGCGCCGCACGCGCATCACCGAAGGGCGTGAACGCATCCCGGTGGGCCATGTGGCGCAAGGGGTGATCCTCGTCCAACTGCTGAAAGGCGATCAGGGCCGCACCTTCAAGTTGCCGCTCACACGTTAAGCACCATAGATCTGAACGATGCAGGGCCTCCTTCGGGAGGCCCTGTTCGTTCCACGCCATACGCGGCAAGCCTCCTACCTTGCGGCCAACCTTATCACCATGCCTTCCACTTCCCCTTTGACCATGCTGCGCAGAACCTTGCTCCCAGTGGTGCTGATCCTCTCGCTCAGCGCCTGCCTCACCATAGAAGAGAACTACACCTTCAAAAAGGACGGCAGCGGCACCATGGAATACGTGGTGGACATGAGCGCCATGGCGGAGATGATGGAGAGCATGGAGAAGATGACAGAAGGCAGCGGTGAGGACGACGATGGCATGGGCGAAATGGACATGAAGGCGGAAGCCGAGAAGTTGAAGACGGTGCCGGGTGTGAGCAAGGTGAAGGTGAACACCAAGGAGAAGTTCGTTCAGCGGGTGAGTTTCAAGTTCAAGGACATCGCTTCCTTGAACGGAGCGCTCAATGTGTTGATGCCCGACAGCTCGGGCGTACAACACACGTTCTACACCTGGGAAGGGAATACGCTGGTGAGGACCAACAACAGGCACGCTACCGACCTGGGTAGCGATATGGGACAGGACGCGGGCACGGACAGCATGGACCCCACCGCCTTCCTGCAGAGCATGCACTATAAGTTCAGTTTCAAATTCGCCCAGCCCATCACCGGGCGCGAGCTGGCGGAAGGGGTGGTGCAGGAAAGCCCCAACAGCAAGGAATTGAAGCTGGATACCGACTGGAGCGTGATCATGAAGGAGCCCAAGACCCTGGACCTGCGGATCACGCTGGACCGGTAGGGACAGCAGGGGCGGACGGTGCCTCCCAGGTAAGGGTGTCCGGCTATCTTCGCCGTCCCTAAACCGGTACCGATGATCAAGCCGTATTTCCTTCTGCTCGCCCTACCGCTAGCAATATCATGCGGAGATGGAGGTGACGATACCCAAGCCAAAGCCGCCGACACCACGGCCGTGGCGGACAGCTTCAAGTGGGAGACCGAACAATTCGACGACATCCGCGTGTTGCGGTACCAGGTGCCGGGTTGGGACCAGCTCAGCCTGCAGCAGAAGCAGCTTTGCTACTACTTGAACATGGCCGGCCTCGCGGGGCGCGACATGCAATGGGACCAGAACTACAAGCACAACCTGAAGATCCGTCGCGCCTTGGAGCGCATCATGAAGGACTATAAGGGAGCCCGAAGCGGGGCCGATTGGGACCATTTCGCCACCTACGCCAAGAAGGTGTGGTTCAGCAATGGCATACACCACCATTACAGCAACGACAAGCACACGCCGGAATTCCCGCAGGCCTACTTCGAGACCTTGCTCAAGGAGAGCGGAGCCGCTCTGGCCCCGGAGGTGATCGCGGCCATCTTCGATCCCGCCATCGATGCCAAGAAGGTGAGCCTGGATGCCAGCAAGGACCTGGTGCTCGCGAGCGCCGTGAATTTCTACGGCGATGACGTGAACCAGAAAGAGGTGGAGGCCTTCTATGCGGGTATGGACAAGGAGGACGATCCGCAACCGCTGAGCTATGGCCTGAACAGCAAGTTGGTCCGTGGCAAGGACGGAAAGTTGATGGAGCAGGTTTACAAAGTGGGCGGCATGTATGGCCCGGCGATGGAAGAGAGTGTGAAGTGGTTGGAGAAAGCCGCAGGTGTGGCGGAAACACCGGAACAGAAGACCGCCCTCGACCTGTTGATCCAATACTACCGCACGGGCGACCTGAAAACCTGGGACGACTTCAATGTGGCCTGGGTGAAGGACACCAAGAGCAGCGTGGACTACATCCTCGGCTTCGTGGAGGTGTACAATGACCCGATGGGCAAGCGCGGCAGCTATGAGAGCATCGTAGAGGTGAACGATCCGGTGGCCACCAAGAACATGCGTGCCATCCAGGAGAACGCACAATGGTTCGAGGACAACAGTCCGTTGCTGCCGGAGCACAAGAAGAAGGACGTGGTGGGCATTACGTACCGCTTCATCAATACCGTAGGGGAGGCCGGTGACGCGGCCCCGTCCACTCCCATCGGCGTGAACCTGCCCAACGCGAACTGGATCCGCGCCGCGCATGGCAGCAAGAGCGTGAGCTTGGGGAACATCAGCGATGCGTACGAGAAGAGCAGCGGCAGCAGCACGCTCGAAGTGTTCTGCCATGATGCGGAAGAGATCGCCCGTGCCAAGGAGCACGGTGCATTGGCCGGAATGCTCCACACCGCGCTGCACGAAGTGGTGGGGCACGCCAGCGGTCAGTTGGAGCCCGGCGTAGGAGAGACCGATGCCACGCTCAAGAGCTTCGCGAGCACCCTGGAGGAAGGTCGCGCCGACCTGGTCGCCCTCTACTACGTGATGGACCCGAAGCTGGTGGAGCTCGGTGTAATGCCAAGTCTTGAAGTGGGCAAGGCGGAATATGACGGATACATCCGCAGCGCGCTCCTCGTGCAACTGCGGCGCATCAAACCGGGAAAGGATGTGGAGGAGGCGCACATGCGCAACCGCATGTGGGTGAGCGCCTGGGCGTATGAGAAGGGTATGAAGGATAGCGTGATCGTGAAGGTGGAGCGCAACGGCGAGACCTATTACGACATCCGCGACTACGAGAAACTCCGCGTGCTGTTCGGCGAACTGTTGCGCGAGGTGCAACGCATCAAGAGCCAGGGGGACTACGCGGCCGGCAAGGCACTGGTGGAGACCTACGGTGTGAAGGTGGACCCGGCATTGCACGCGCAAGTATTGAAGCGCGCGGAGAAGATCAAGACGGCGCCGTACTCTGGCTTCATCCAACCTATCATGGTACCCGTTACCGACGCCAATGGCGCGATCACCGATGTGAAGCTGGAGTTCCCCGATGACTTCGTGGAGCAGATGCTCTACTACGGGGAGAAGCACAGCTTCCTGCCCGACGAGAATTGACCGTACCGAACGAGCGATCGCGGCCCCGGCAACGGGGCCGCGGTGTTTTCGGACCGGCGCCCAGCTACCTTCGGACCATGCGCGTTCTCCTCCTCGCAACTCTCCTTTCCATGTTCTCGGCCCATGCGCAGAAGGATGTGCGGGTGGACCACACGCCATGGAACACGGTGGTAGCGACCTACGTCGGTGCCGATGGTCTGGTGGACTACAAGGGGATCGCTGCGGATCCTGGCTTCAGGCGCTATCTGCAGGTGCTCCAGCGTTTCGCTCCGGAGGCCACCTGGCCGGAAGCCGAAAGCAAAGCATGGTGGATCAACGCTTCGAACGCTCTGGTCGTGCAACTGGTCGCTGCACATCTTCCGATCGATAGCGTGGGGGCGATCCCCATGGCGGAGCAGAAGAAGGTGTTGGTGGTGAAGGGGATCTCATTTTCCGTTGCGGAGCTTATGGACCATGTGGTCGATCGCTTCGGCGATCCCCGTGTGATCTGCGCCCTCCACCGGGCCACGCGGGATAGTCCGGTACTGGCGAACACCGCTTACACCGCCGAACACTTGGAAGAGCAGTTGCAGGCAGCGGCGCTTC
Source organism: Flavobacteriales bacterium (assembly GCA_016703105.1). Classification (GTDB taxonomy): domain Bacteria; phylum Bacteroidota; class Bacteroidia; order Flavobacteriales_F; family PHOS-HE28; genus PHOS-HE28. The sequence goes on along the minus strand of JADJCS010000013.1, from coordinate 46,748 downwards.
GTTTTGTGAACCATCCACGCAGGAACGTGATCGGCACGGAGGAGGGGCGGATCTCCTGGCTTTTCGGTCGCTATGCCTCTTTATTCCCGGGCCCGGACGGCGTGCGCTCTTTCCTCTTACAGTACAGCGCCATACCGCCGGTCGCGAACGCCCGGTTGACCGTCATGCCCCGTGATACCGGACTGAACGGGCGATGATCCGCGTTCCGTCGATCGGAGGCCAGGGTTCGGCCCTGTTCGTCAGCGGGTTCGCCGGATCTTTGATGGCCTGTTGAAACCGGAGATGGTCTTGGCCCGTACCAACCCTTGTCCAAGTAGTTCAGAGTCGATCTGAAGAGTCACGTCACCCCTGCCTAGGGCTCAGCCCGGTGGGGGTTTCGTGCTTTCCACCATATCCATTGCACAGGATGTTGGCGGCCCAGCTCGCCATCAGCAGTTCGGGTTTCGTGCGTGCTTCGTAGCCATGAGCGCGCACGTAGCCTACGGCCGTGCTATGGAGGCGGTGCGAGCCGAACTTGGTCGCTGTTCAGGTCAGGTCGATGCAACGCACCTTTACCTGGCCTTCCCGGGTGAGCCACTGCGCCACGTGGATGCTGCGTTCCACCTCGCCCCATAAGCGCGTCCACATATCCTGGACCCTTCCGTGGCGTTCGCGGCGGTAGAGCACATGGGCGCCGTTGCGGCGGTAGCGCAGAACGACGGCGGTGGTGTATACGGTGCGGTCGCCGCGGTTGTGGCTGTCGCTTCCGACAAGGATCTCGGCGTCCGGGTACAGGTCCAATTGCGCCCGAACATGCTCCAGCACGCTCACGGTCCGCCCATCACCCATATGTCGAAAGCCCGTCAAATCACCTACGGAGGATGTGATCGAAGGTAACGAGAGCGATGACGCCCTCGGGGTCCTTGGTGCGTGTGCGCAACCGCTATATTTGCGCCCCCTGCGAAGAGAAATTCCACTTACCGAAGTGGCGGAATTGGTAGACGCGCACGTTTCAGGGGCGTGTGACCGTAAGGTTGTGCGGGTTCGAGTCCCGACTTCGGTACAAGTGGAGCGGCGCAAGCCGCTTCGTCATTTTTCTTGGAGACCAAGCCCCACGTTCCCATCGTTGATCGTACGGTTGCGATGGCGCGGCGGATGCAGCGCACAACGTGCGGTTACCTTTGATCTTCCATGGTACGCGGCAAACGGTTCCGAACGAAACGGCTTTGGCACAACACCAAAGCATGGAGCTACGTGGGCTCGGCGCTGACGGTCGTTGGCCTGTTGGGGTCGCTCAGCACGGGCAAGGTGCTGTTCATCGTGATCGCGATCGTCCTCCTGCTCGCCGGGTATGTCATGGCCTATCTGCGGGATCGCGGCAACGAGTGCCAGTATATCGTGGACGAGAAAGGGCTTTGGTTGCGCACGACCGGAACGGATCTACGTGCGGGGTTCGACGAGATCATCGATGCGAGCCTCGTGGACCGGAGCGCTTCCCGCGATTACATCCGCCAGTTCGTGAAGGAGGACGAGCCGAAGAACGAGACACGCGCCCGCGAACAAGCCTTCGTGCGGTTCTGCTCGGTGGACATCGGACTGCGCTCGCTGACTTTCGGCTTGGGCCGTCGGCTTATCGACCGCATGCCGAACTCCAAGGACGACCTGGTGCTGTTGAGGCTTTCGGGTGGGCGCCATCTGGTGCTTTCGCCGCAGTACAACCAGGATCTGGTGGATACGCTCACCCGTGCGCTCGTGTCGCAACGCGGCAAGGCGGACAGCGTGACCGGTTAAGAAAGTGTGGGTGTGCTAAAGCGTCCGCAACGTCTGGCCGATCCGCAAGGTGCTCCGTGCTGAAATGCGGTTGATCTTGCACAAACGTGCCACGCTGGTCCCTTGCCGCCTCGCGATCGCGGAGAGGGTATCGCCGCGTTTCACGCGGTAGTAGCGAGCGGCGGTGGCTGGAGCTTCAAAACTCTTGGCCGAGAGATGCAGCTGTCGTGAGACCAGTTCGCCTTCCGGGATATCATAGACCATGGCGGGATCGATCGGACGTCCCAGGTAGCGCACTTCAAAATGCAAATGGCTTCCGGTGGACCGCCCTGTGCTACCGCCGAGGCCGATACGCTCACCCGCTTCCACCATCTCGCCTACGTCCACGGAAAGTCGGCTGAGGTGACCATAAAGCGTTTCCAAACCGTTCGGATGGCGGATCACGACCACGTTCCCGAACGACTTGTGATACCGGGCGATCCGAACCATCCCGGCGAAGGCCGCCACCACAGCGTCACCGGTCTCCAGATCGAGGTCCACCCCATAATGCATGCGTCCGTGGCGCGGACCGAAAGGGGAGTTCACTTTACCGCAAATGGGCATAGCATGATCGCAGGCCGCATGGCTGAGGTCGAGATCGACGGGTGCCATGGCCGCGTTCTGGTCATGGTGACCGAAAATACTGCTGGTGTTCCAATCGCAATAGAGGTCATAACAAGGGATCAATGCGAGCGAATCACGCAAGGTCCATGGGGTCGGTAGTGAGTTCTCGATCGCGATCAACGGGACATCCGTGGCGGTCGGGTCCACCTCCTCGTACACGCTGCCTTCCTCCGGGCCACCGATCGCCACACTATCCACCTGCGCACTAACGCCGGAGCCCACCCACACGAAGAGCGCGGTGCATGAGAAAAGAAGGGACCTCCGGATCATGGACGCGCAAAACTATCCGTACCATCCGGCCATGCAAATCCACGATCGTTAAATAGTTTCAACAGGGTTCCTGGAGGAACTGGCCATTTGGTCCAGGTGCCCTGCGGCGAACGCCGGTCCCCGCTGAAGGATCCGGCATGGTCTTCGTGCGATGAGGGATGTGGAAGGCCAGGCACGATCGCATCAAGCGGATGGAAGCGTTCGTGCGTTCAACATCTTGGTGGTGCTGCTCGCGGCCATTGTGCTGACGATGCCCTTGTTCGTAGTGGTCTATCCCCATGTGCCGGTCATCCTTCTGCCCTTCGGTGATCGTGCGCGGATCGATCACATCGTTACGTTCTTGATCATCGCGGGGTGCTTCTACGTCTTGCTGCGCAAGATGCGGCTCGTACTATTCGCTCTCCTCATCCTCGGGGGTGTGGTACTGACGTGGTCCAGTTTCACAGGCCGGTATCGGCCGGGCGATCTGGTGGAGGACTACCGTGGCTTTCTTTTCGCGTTGCGTGACAACACCGTCTTCGTTCCGTTATCCGCGTCGCGGTTAAAGCCTTTCGAGAACGCGGACATGATCGGGTCACGGATCGATCATGAGGATGCGCGTGTGCGCACCTTCGCGGTGCGGGCCGCTACGATGCACTTCACGGAGGCCTTGGTCGCCGAAAAGGAAGTGACAATGGTACAGGCCTTTTCCGTGTTCAAGGTGATCAATGGGAGTTGGAGCTATGTGAACGACGTGAAGGGGGGGGAGTACTTCGCCCGAGCCAGTGAAAGTGTGGAGCTTCTGGCCGGGGATTGCGACGACCATGCGATCCTCATGGCCGCGTGCATCAAGGCCATCGGAGGGGAGGTGCGCCTGGTGCGCACGGTAGGGCACCTCTATCCGGAACTGCTCATAGGCGATGCCCAGGCCATGGAGCGTGTCGCCTATCTCTTACGTAACATGCTGTTCAAGGACCACATCGGATCGGCGCCGCTCTTCTACCACACCGATATGCACGGACAACGATGGATCAACCTGGATTACACCCGCAACTATCCGGGCGGTGAGGTGATGGACGAGAAGATCGTGGGGATACTGCCCGTTTGATCCCTTTTGGTCAGGGAAGTTGTTGGGCTCGCACGGCGGTAGGTATGGAACCGCCGATATTCACCAGGATCGGGTCGCGGTCGTTGCTGCCACCAGCATACTTCACCACACCGTCAAGGGTCACATCTTCGGGCCAATAGCCCGTGGTGGTCGCTGTGGGCACCACACCGCCGATCTTCACCAGGATCGGGTCCCTATCGTTGCTTCCGCCGGCGTATTTCAGTTGCGTATCGCGGATCACGTTCCCGGCCCACAGCAATCGGGTGCTGCCGTTGATCTTCTGTGCATTGGTGCCGAAGGTGGCCACGGTCCCATTGGTCAGATCGACCGCCAGGGGTGGGGTCGCGCTTAGGACGACGGTGGCAAGCGTCATCGTCGCCAGATGGTTGCGGTGGCGCACCGCGATGTAGTACTCATCCGGTACCACCGGGATGGTGAGCGCGGACACGCCATCCAAAGCGACCACGTCACCATCTCTTTGTACCAAGGCGCTCTGCGTGCGGAGCACGGTCGTGTTGCTGGTCTTGGACCGCAGCTCTACAAAGATCCAATCCGTGATCGCATTGCTGCCCGTGGTGGTCAATACGGAGGGCGCGATGGTCTCCCCACCGCCTCCGCCTACATGCGTGAAACCAAGGCTGGTGAAGGGCTCGGTGAGCGGGAAGGAAGCCAGGGAACGCAACGCATCGTTCATGACCCCGGTGCCGCTATTGTAGGGTCCTTCCAAGAGAACGCGCAACGCGAGCGAAACGTTCGTGGGCGGGGTCGGCGCCGATTCGGGCACGAGGCCATCAAAGGGCAACGAGCCGTTCGTGGCCCCCGCGAAGTTCGTGATCACCCCGACGCTGTTGGTGCTCGGGTTGTAACGGAAGATGGTCCCCAGCGACGAGGATCCCCCTTGTGTGCATACTCCGTAAAGCCGCAGATCGGTCCCTTGGACCAGGTTGCTTTCGGAGAGCGCTCCATCCGTGGTTTGCATATCATACAATTGGGTGTACACCGCGTTGGTGATGTCCCAGCTATAGATGCATCCGTTCAGGAAGCCCCCCCCTTCGCGGCACGTGCCGTAGAGTTTGCCGTCCGCCGCGAGCACCGGCTTACCGGATGGGCCACCGCCCTGGGTCCCGTCGAAATTGTACAATTTGAGGAAGGTGTTGGTGCCCGTATCGAAGGAGAAGAGCACTCCATCGCCGAAATCGCCGTTCTCGCTCAGCACCCCGTAAAGAAGACCGGTCCCCACTTGCATGAGGTCCGCATTTGGCGCGGACCCTGTGCTGTTGCTCAATGCGACCAACGGAGCAAGCGTATTCGAGCCGGTGTCATAGGAGAAGAGCGTGCCCAGACCGTTCGCCCCGCCCAGACCGGTGGTACCGTACAGCGTACCGTTGGCGGCAAGGAAGAGACCGGTGCGCGGTGCGGTGCCCGATACCGCGTCGAGGTCCTTCAGCTTGGCGAACGTATTGTTCGATGGATCGAACGAGAACAATGTGCCGCCGCCATTGGCCCCACCGGCGCTGCACAGGCCATAGTACTTGGTGCCCTTTAGAACCAGTGTGCCCACAGGAAAGTCGCCCAAGGTCCCACCCATGTTCGAGAGCCGCACGTGCGCACTGCTCACCGGATCGAAGGAAAAACAGGTGCCCACGTTATTGCTTCCACCAGAATTGGTGAGGCCATAGAACAGTCCGGTCGTGTGCCGCACCAAACGCCCTTTGGGCTGGCTGCCATTGCTGGAGCCGAAGGCGGTGAGCTCCGTCATCGTATTGGTCGCCGGTACGTAACGGAACAATGCTCCTGAACCACCGGAGCCATCATCATTGCACACTCCGAGGAAGGTTCCATTGGGGTCTTCGATCAACCCGGCCCAAGCGTCGCGCAAATTGCCTTCGTACATGTTGAAAAGCGGTGTATACACATTCCCCACCGGATTGAAGGAGAACAGGACACCCGCGCTTGTGAGCCCCCCGAAGTTCGTGAGGCCATAGAACAAGCCATTGCTCGCCCGGCGCAAACGCCCCAGCGGCCTGTACCCGATCGCGGGGTTCAGGTCCACGACATCGGTGTACGTGTCGGTGGCGATATTATAACTGAAGATCACGCCCTGGTCGGTCGCACCGCCAGCGGAGGTCGTGCCGTACAACAAACCACCGGCACCGTTCTGGGCGAGTTCACTGTAAGGGGCCGAGCCAGTGGCGTTGACCAGGTCTACGAGATCCGTATACGCGTTCGTTCCTACGTTGTAACTGAAGATCACACCATCGGAATTCGAACCGCCTTGCGTAGTGGTACCATAAAGCAGGTTGCTTGATGCCCGGAAGAGGCCGGCATAGGGTCGCGCCCCTCCGGCCAGGGTCAGGTCGATCTTCTTGGTGAAGGTGGTGGTACCCCCCGCATTGACGAGGAGTTCGAAAATGGTTCCCTGGTTGGTCGCTCCACCGATCTGCGTGGTACCGTACAATCGACCGTTCGACGCCTCCACCATTCCGCCTTTCGGGGCCCGGCCGTTGAGGTTGGCACCTGCGTTCACGAAATCGTGCCGTTTGGAGATCAGGCCGGTGGTGATATTGAAATCGAAGATGGTGCCGAAGCCATTCGCACCACCGGCGCTGCACGTGCCGTACAAGCGTCCGCTGACGGTGGATTGTACCAAGCCACGCGTGGGCTGTTCCCCGTTGGTGCTGTTGAAACTCGCGAGCGTGGTGTAGGTCGATGTTGCAGGATCGTAGGAGAAGACGGTGCCGAAGCCGCCAGCCCCGCCAAGTTCCGTAACACCGTAGTATTTCCCGTTGGTCGCCTTGATCAGGTCGCACTTGGAGGTGGCGCCCGACACTTGGGTGAATTCGAATCTCTTCGTGAACGTGCTCGTCTCGGTAATGGTGAAGAGCGTGCCGATATCACTGGCCCCTCCAGAACTGGTCATACCCCAATAGGTCTGGGCGAAAAGTCCGTGAACAAGGAACAGCGCACCGAAGAAAAAGGCGGCTCGGTTGGATAGGGTCATCATTGTGCGGGTCGGAAAAGGAGGCAAAAGTTAAGCATGATCCGCGGTTCTCCGACGGTGGATCGACCAACCTCGGTTCGGCCGCATGGATACCTTTGGAAGATCCGATGGATAACGAGCGCATCGTCGATCCCGCCGATCTCGCCCGGGCCAGCCACATGCGGCCCGGGGATCCGCGGATCACCCTGCTCACAGAGGTGAGCGGGTTGAAGGGCTTGCAGAAGATCTATGAAGGTGCCCGGCACCTGCACGATCTGGACTTCGTTCGAGCGGTGTTCGAGCAGTTGGACCTGGAACTGGAGGTCCCTGAAGACCAACTCGATCAGCTTCCCCGGGAGGGGGGATTGATCCTCGTGGCCAACCATCCTTACGGTGCCATTGACGGCCTGGCCCTGGTGGACATCTTCGGCCGCATCCGACCAGAACTGAAAGTGATGGCCAATTTCCTGCTTCAGCAGCTCAAGCCGCTGGGCCATCGGTTCATTGGGGTGAACCCGTTCGAACAGTTGCGGAGCATGAGCAGCTTCCAAGGCATGCGCAACGCCCTGGAGCATGTGAAGCAAGGCGGAGCGCTGGCCCTGTTCCCTGCCGGGGAGGTGAGCAGTTGGCGCACCGAATTGAAGGCGGTGGCCGATCCCCGATGGAAGACCCCGGCCCTGAAGCTCGTACAACTCGCAGGTGTTCCGGTGGTGCCGGTCTGGTTCGATGGTGCCAACAGCGTCGTGTTCCAGATGCTGGGCATGATCCATCCGAACCTGCGCACCATGATCCTGCCCAACGAAATGCTCCGGATGCGTGGTCGGCAAGTTCGTATGCGCGTCGGGAAGCCCATACCCGCCAAGGAGATCGCGGCGTTCAGCTCCGCGGACCAATTGGGCCGGTATCTCCGTGCCAAGACGTACGCGTTGGGATCCGGGGTCCAAGTGCGACGCGATCAATTCCGACCGCTACGCTTCCCGCGCAAGCCGAAGGAGATCATCGAGGGCCCCACGCCGCAGGCACTGGAACGCGAACTGGCCGGCATCCAGGACCTTCGGATAAATAGTCAGGCGGAGTTCGATCTCTACATCGCGAGCAGCGATCGGATCCCGCTCATGTTGCGCGAGATCGGGCGGCAACGCGAGCTCACCTTCCGTGCGGTGGGTGAGGGCACGAACAAGCGGATCGATCTGGACGAGTTCGATCTGTACTATGACCATCTGTTCCTCTGGGACCGTGATAAGCGTCGTTTGGTGGGTGCGTACCGCATCGGTGATGGACAGAAGATCATACCCCGGTACGGCAAACGGGGCTTCTACCTCAGTACGCTCTTCAAGATGGATCGAGCGATGGACCGGGTGCTGCGGCGGAGCTTCGAACTGGGTCGATCGTTCGTGGCGTTGGAATACCAGCGGCATCGGCTTCCGCTCTTCATCCTATGGCGTGGTCTGCTCATCCATATCACTTCGCACCCGGACCACCAGTTCCTCATCGGACCGGTGAGCATCAGCAGCAACTATAGCCACTTCTCGCGGGCGCTCATCATGGCCTACGTGGAAAGGCATCACTACGACGCCTACCTGGCCGGTCTGGTGAAACCCCGCAACCGGTTCAAGGTGAAACAGGACGCGGAGGGCAGTCAGGCCTTGGTACAAGCCTCGGCCACCGACCTCAAGAAGTTGGACCGCCTGATCGCTGAGGTGGACCCCAATGAGTCCGCCATGCCGGTGCTGCTGAAGAAGTATCTTCTGCTCAACGCCAAGATCATCGGCTTCAACAGCGATCCTCGTTTCAACGACGCCCTCGATGGATTGATGGTGCTGGACCTGTCGAAGGTGCCGCCGCGTACCATTGAGGACCTCAAGAAGGGGATGGGCGACTTGTCCGGGCAGGCTTAGACACAGCGGCATCTTCTTTTCAAGTCCTGCTGTTCAGGGGGCCCATCTTTGTTGCGTGATCATGAAGCGAACTTTAGTGCTAGGCGCCAGCCCGAAGCCCGATCGGTATTCGAACCTGGCCGTGATGCGGCTCCTTTCCCATGGACATCCGGTCAGCGCGGTGGGGAGGCGACCGGGCTTCATCGGTACGCTGCCGATCGGGACGGCCATCCCCGAAGACATGGAGTTCGATACGATCACGTTGTACCTGAACGCATCGAACCAGGCGATCCATGAAGCACGGATCCTCGCACTTCGCCCCAAGCGGATCATCTTCAATCCTGGAGCGGAGAACAGGGAGCTCGCACGCGCCGCCCAAGCGAACGGTATCGAGGTGGTCGAGGGATGTACGCTGGTGATGCTGAGCGCTGGAACGTTTTAGTCCCTCCGGTATTTCGGCGAAGCCAGCCGTGCTTTCAACTTGAGCCCAGTTCGGACAGCACCACTTCAACTGCGGCCTTGGCCTGTTCCTCATTGATCATGAGGGGTGGTGCTAGGCGGAACGCCTCCGGGCAACTTAAGAACCAGAATCCGAGCACACCCTGTTCTAGGCAGCCATGCACCACGCGCTGCACTTTGTCAGCGTCGCCCAGGTCCACCGCGAGCATCAGGCCCTTGCCCCGCACCTCGCGGATCGCTGGGTGAACGAGCAGTTCTCTGAACAGATCACCCATCCGTATCGCGTTGGCGATCAAGTCCTCTTCAAGCAGGACTTCCAATGCTGCGAGCCCGGCAGCACAAGCAACGGGATGACCGCCGAACGTAGTGATATGGCCTAGCGCAGGATCATGCGTCAGCAGCTTCATGTGTTCTTGCGAACTGATGAACGCACCCATGGGCATGCCGCCGCCAAGGGCTTTTCCGAGCACCAGGATGTCCGGCACCACTTTGAAATGCTCGAAGGCGAAGAGTTTGCCGGTACGGCCAAAGCCGGTCTGCACCTCGTCGAACACCAACATGGTGCCCACCTCGGAGCATCGCTCGCGCAACGCTGTCATCCATGCTTGATGGGGAACTCGTACGCCAGCATCCCCTTGGATCGGCTCCACCACGACGGCCGCAGTGCGGTCGTCGATCAACGCGAGATCCGCAGGATCGTTGAAGGTGATGTGTTCCACATCCGGCAGTAGTGGACGGTTCCGGTATTTCTTCGTTTCGTTGTCTGAAAGGCTGAGCGAGCCGTGCGTGCTGCCATGATAACTCCTTCGGCAGCCGACCAATTTCGTTCGTCCGGTCGCGCGTTTCGCGAGCTTCAAAGACGCCTCGATCGCCTCGGTGCCGCTGTTCACGAAGTAGACCGAGTTCAGCGAAGCGGGAAGGAGCGAGGTCAGCTTTTCGGCGAACCGCACCTGCGGTCCCTGGATGAACTCGCCGTAAGGGATCACGTGCAGGTAGCGGTCGCATTGGTGCTTGATCGCTTGCACCACCTTCGGATGTCGGTGCCCCACATTGTTCACAGCGAGCCCGGCTACCAGGTCCAGGTAGCGGCGGCCATCGCGGGTGAGCAGATGGCAACCCTCCGCGCCGACGATGTCCAGCGCCAGGGGATGGGGGCTGGTCTGGGCGAGATGCTTCAGAAAGCCGTCGTGCAGGTCGATCATCGCTGCGAAGAAAAGAAGAACCCCGCCGCACGGCAGGGTCCCAGTTCCTATTGCATCGCGGGATGATCAGCGACGATCGCCAGGCGGTGGGCTAGGTCGGTCGTCCGACCGCTCCTTCATCCGGCGCAACAGTTCGCGATTGAACTCACGTTCGGAACGCGCCAGGAGCAGGGTCTTTCGAGCACCCACGGACTTGATGAAGTCGACGCTGTACCGTTTACGCAGGTCGAGTTCCCGCTGCTGGCCGGCCAGTTCCTTCTCAATGGCGGCGGTCGCTTCCGCTTCGCTCACATCGCCATCGGCACGCATGGTCTTATGGGCATCGCGCCGTTCCTTGCGCAGGGCATCGAGTTCCTTGTCGTACTGGTTGTACACGGGCCAGAACTTCTGCGACTCCTCCGGGGTCAGACCCATTTTCTGTGTGAGGTAGGCGCTCTTCTGGGCTTTGATCTCCTGAAGGCGTTCGGGCGGTATGGGCGGTTCGTCGTCCTGCGCGATCACGGCGGAGCCGAGCAACAAGCCACCAGCGAGCAGAAGGGAACGAAAAGGAGGGAAGTGTGTCATAGGTTCTCGATCAGGTCGGTAATGTCCGTACCGGTCAGTTCATAGTAAGCGGCCAGTTCGTCGGCTTCCAAAGCGGGAGCTTCGGAGGAAGCGGCGTGTTCGGGCAGTTCCTCAGGGGCCAGGTCGGCGAGCAGACCGTCCTCTTCCAGGATGTAAAGCTCTTCGGTGCTAAGGCTTTCCGTAGTGGCCACTTGATCGGCAGGAGGGTGCTGAGGGAGGGGGCGGAAGAACCACCAGCCCCCGACCAGCAGTGCCATCAAGGGAAGCGCGAACGTCGCACGGCGCACCCATACGGAGGACCATGCGCCCCGCTTCTCATGTGCCACAAGGGCCTGCACTTGATGCGGGAAGCGCTCGAAGAAACCCTCCTCCATGTGGAAAGGGTCCATCTTCGGGATCCGCGCCAGGTTCGGAGCGAGGTGTTCGAGGTCGTCGTTGTCCAGCTGGGTGCTCATCGTTGGCGAGGGTAGGACGGCGGCAAGCTCATTTGGTTCGATCGTCTGTGACCCATTGTTCGATCTTCTTCACGGCGATATGGAAGCTGCTCTTCAGCGCGCCCACGCTGGTGCCTGTCACAGTGCTCATCTCTTCGTACTTCATCTGCTCGAAATACTTCATGGTGAACACCGCGCGCTGTTTCTCGGGCAGCTTCATTACCGCCCGTTGCAGCTTGCGTTGGATGGCGTCGCCGCTGAAGTGCTCGCTGCTGTCGAGGGTGGTGGTAAGCCGTTCGATCACCGCATCGTGGTTCACGAACAGTCCGCGGCGCATGCGCTTGAGGTGACTGATGCTCTCGTTGTGCGCGATGCGGTAGAGCCAGCTGTACAATTGGGCGTCCTCCCGAAAGCGGTCGAGCCCGTTCCAGGCTTTGATGAACACGTTCTGCAGCACGTCCTTCGTCTCGTCCGGGTCGGTCACCATCCGGCGCACGAAGCTGTGCAGCCGTTGCTGGTATTGGCGCACCATCAGGTTGAAGGCATAGTGGCGGCTTTCTTCCTTGCGGAAGAGGGCGAGCAGTTCTTGGTCCGAGAGCTCGCTCATGCCAGGATCGAGCAGCAATGGTTCCTTGGAAGAGCAGGAAGGAGGGAACCACCCCCAACCACTCCTTGCTCGGTCCGGTGGAGTGCTCCACCGGACAGAAGGGGAGCTATTTTTATTTGCGCTTCAGCGCCCGCTCCACGGCCGCGATGATATCGGGCACGTCCAGGCCGTACTTCTTCAGCAATTGATCGGGTGTCCCGCTTTCGCCGAAGGTGTCGTTCACCGCGACGAGTTCCAGTGGCGTGGGGCGATGCAACGACAACACCTGGGCGATCGCATCGCCCAAGCCCCCATGCCGATTGTGTTCCTCGCAGCTTACCGCACATCCCGTCCGCTGGACCGAAGCTAGGATGGCGGCGGTGTCCAAAGGTTTGATCGTGTGCATGTTGATCACTTCGGCATGGATGCCGCGCTTCTCCAGTTCTTCGGCGGCCTTCAATGCGCGCCACACCAGGTGTCCGCAGGCGAAGAGACTCACGTCGTTGCCAGGGTTCAGCACTTGGGCTTTGCCGATCTCGAAGGGCATGTCCACAGGAATGAACACGGGCCATTTGGGCCTGCCGAAGCGCAGGTAAACGGGGCCATCGTGTTGGGCGATGGCGAGCGTGGCGGCCTTGGTCTGGTTGTGATCGGCGGGTACGATCACCGTCATCCCGGGCAGCATCCGCATGAGGCCGATGTCCTCCAGGATCTGGTGGGTGGCGCCGTCCTCGCCCAGAGTGAGCCCCGCATGGCTGGCACAGATCTTCACGTTCTTGCCCGCGTAAGCGATGCTCTGACGGATCTGGTCGTACACGCGCCCCGTACTGAAGTTGGCGAAGGTGCCGGTGAAAGGGATGCGTCCACCGATGGTGAGCCCGGCGGCCACGCCCATCATGTTCGCCTCCGCGACGCCCATTTGGAAAAAGCGCTTGGGAAAGGCCTTCGCGAAGCCGTCCATCTTCAGCGAACCGGTGAGGTCCGCGCAAAGGGCTACGACGGCTTCATCGCGTTGGCCGGCTTCCAGCAAACCTGCGCCGAATCCGGAGCGCGTGTCTTTTTCGTCGAGGATGGGGTAGGGGGTCATGGGGATCGTATCGCGTGGATCGTTTCAGAAGGTCAGCGTGATGGAGCGTCCGCTCTCCACCGTGGCGGGCTTGGTAAGGCTGTATTCGGTACGGCGAGCGTTCTTGCTGCGGTAGTTCACCTCGTAGGTACCTGGCAGCAGGCGGAATTGGTTCTGCGGACTGCGCGGGTCCAGATCAGCGACCCAGCGGCGTTCGCTGCCGTCCACTAAAAAGAGGGCACCATCTCCGGGCGCACCGGGTTGCACGTTCAGCACACCTTCCTGCGGGATCTGAACGGTGTTGGTCCTGCTCTGCTCTATGCGCACCCCGGGGATCAGCATGCGCGGCAGGGTCAGGATCTCCAGGTCGTAGGTGCCGGTACGATAACGGTCCGTGGTGTTCACCGGTTGAACGTGCAGCGTCGTACCCTTTCCATGTTCGCGCACGATGCACATCGTCCCGTACGCATCGGCCAGGCCGGTCCCGAGCTTCACTTCCAACGCCCCTTGTCCCGCTGCCACCTGCACCACATTGTGGATCCCCGGTTTCAGCACCACGTTCTCGCGTACGACCTCTGGGATCGTGTGTACCACGAGACGGTACGTGAACACCGGGTCCAGGGTCAACGTGTCCGGCAAGCCTCGTTCGTTCAGGGTATGCACCAGTTGGTAGCGCAGTTGGCCGGTGCGCTGATCATACAACGTCATGGCCACATCGGTTTCGGTGGCCTTGCCACCTTCGGTCAGCAGGTCGATCTGCGCCGTGGTATTGTTCAACGCCTGTGCCACCACGACGTCCAGCACGTGTTCAAAGAGTTCCGGTGAACTGGCATCGTAGTAGTTGCCCACGCATCGCAGGCTGTACTTCTGGTCGTCCTCCAGACCTACGCCGATCACGAAGGGTTTGAGCACAATGCCGCGTGCCTGCAGCGCCCGGCTCACTGCGCAGGGGTCCTCATCGCAGGCTTCGATGCCATCGGTGATCAGGATGATGATGTTGCGCACACCCTTCTCATCCGGGAAATCACCGGCCGCTTTCTCCAGCGAGCGTGCGATCGGTGTGGTGCCTACACAACGCACCGCGTTCAACACGCTGCGCATACCGGGGATCGACGTGTTGCTGAACGGCACTTCCAAGCGCGTGTCATCGCAATCCTGCTTGCCCGGCTCGATCGGTGTCTGATGTCCGTAAAGGCGGAGCGCGAGTTCCAGATCGGTACGTCCGTCCAGTTCGCTAAGCGACTCCAGCAGCAGTTCGCGCGCCGTATTGATCTTCGGTTGGTTGCCCCAGAAGGCGTTCATGCTGTTGCTCGCGTCGAACACGAACAACATGCGGGTGAGCGGCTTCTGCGGCGTTTGCGCCAGCAGTGCGGTCGAAGAGCAACTGGCCAGCAGTAGGAGCAGTATCGTGCGGGAGCGCATGGACGACGTTCCAAGCAAACGCGGTACCACCGTCACATGCTGTTCGCGCCGGCGGAACGGTGCGGAACGCATCAGTAGTCGCCGAGGGTCTCGGGAAGCTGTGCCAATGCCTTCTGCAACTGGTCGTTGTTCGGGGCGATGCCGTGCCAATGATGGCTGCCCATCATGAAGTCCACGCCATGCCCCATCTCGGTGCGCATCAGGATCACCACGGGCCGGCCTTTGCCTGTGCGGCCCTTGGCCTGCTCCAGCGTGCGCAGCACCTCCTCAAGGTCGTTGCCGTTCATCTCGAGCACCTCCCAACCGAAGGCGAGCCACTTGGCGCGCAGGTCGCCCAAAGGCATCACATCGTCGACATCGCCATCGATCTGGCGTCCGTTCCAATCCACGGTGGCGATCAGGTGGTCGACTTTATGCGCGGCGGCGCTCATCGCGGCTTCCCAGATCTGGCCTTCTTGCAACTCGCCGTCGCCATGGAGCGTGTAGACCAGGTGCGTATCGCCGGTCAGGCGTTTGGCGAGCGCTGCCCCGATGCCCACACTGAGCCCTTGGCCCAATGAGCCGGACGCCATGCGCACCCCCGGCAGACCCTCATGCGTGGTGGGATGGCCTTGCAGTCGGCTGTCCAGTTTGCGGAAGGTGGCCAGTTCCTTCACAGGGAAATAGCCGCTGCGCGCGAGCACGCTGTACCACACGGGGCTGATGTGCCCGTTGCTCAGGAAGAAGAGGTCCTGTCCGGTGCCGTCCATATCCCAGTGCTTCGGGTCGTGCCGCAACACGCGGAAATAGAGCGCGACGAAGAACTCGGTGCATCCCAGCGATCCGCCGGGGTGGCCGCTCTGCACGGCATGCACCATGCGAACGATGTCCCGGCGTACTTGTGAGCTGATGGCGGACAGGTCCTCCACCGAGGTGCTGGAGCCCTTGGCAACAGCGGGTTTTACTTGATCCATAGGGGCGGGAGCGCCGCGAAAATACCCGGCGCCCCGGCGGTGGCGGGTGCGTGTGGATAACTTCTGAAAACCGGAGCGGCGTTCAGGCTGGCCCAGCATCGACCTGAGGGGCCTTTTGCTGCACGAGCATCCAAGTGTTCAAGAACGCGAACAGCAACACCCCCCACTGCCGGTCCAGCGCGTCCTCGGTCAGGCAGCACAGCAGGAAGAAAAGCAGGAAGGCGAGGTGAAGGTGATCGCGACGACGCCAGGCTCGCTGGGCCGAGAGGCCGAAGAGCAGCACGAACGCGAGCAGGCCAGGAAGTCCAAGCCCGATCCACCACAACAAGGGTTGCATGTGTGGGCCGTGGTGCCCATCGGCGAGTACCCCGTTCACTATTGGGCGAAGGCAGTCATCCATCGCAGCGCGCACGCGATACGGCCCCATGCCGAACCACACATGTTCTTCCAGCAGATCCACCGAGCAGTGCAGCAGCGCGATCCGCTCGCTCACGCTGTTCAGTCCTACGGATGAGGGAATTTCCGCCGCCGTGGTCCAGGCTTCGTGCATACGCTCACGGACGGAGGGGAGCAGCGCACCCGAAAGGACCAGGAGGGCGAGCGCGATCAACGCAGCACGCTTTGCGGCTCCGCTGGATCGTTCCCGAAAAAGGATAACGGGTGCCGCGCACGCGAAGGCGATGATCGGCATGCGCGACGCGAGCAGGAGCCCGCAGAGCAAGAGGAACGCACATGCGGACCAACGGAGCGTGGAGCGGCGCTCCCTAGCCGCATGAAGTTGGATCAGTGCCGCCACGAAGAAGTAGTACGCCGCATACACCGCATGGATCCCGGTGCGCGTGGCGAAGGCTTCGCGATAGTCGCGCGCCGTGGCCGTGAAAAGTTGGGCATCGTCCCAGGCGACCCCGACGTTGGCGTACAGGCCGAGGCACACGGCAGCGATGCTGAACACGTCAAGGACAAGCGTGCGTCCCACGGGTGGTGCGGGCATAAGCAGCAGACAGATAGGAAGCACAGCGAGCGAGGCGGTACGTTCCGCGACGGCCCAAGCCGCACTGTGGTCATTGGCCACCAGTGAGGCGATCGCGAGCAGCACGAACGGAAGCGCGAGGGCAGCGACCAGAAGCAGGTCGCGTCGATCGGGCACCAGGTGCTGCTGGATCGCCCGGGCCAGCTGGACCACCGCGAGGATCACCACGGCCGACGCAGCAATGGGCAAGGGCAGGATCGGCTGTGCCGCCAGAAGCAGCAGCGCGCCGATGGAGAGACGGTCAAGCGCGCGCATGAGCGATCGATTCGTTGACAATGCGTGTCATCGCACGGCGGAAATGCTCGCGGGAAAAGGGTTCCGCCGCTGCGCGAAGTTCTTGCGGCGAACAGGCTACACCGTCCCGTTCGAAGCGAAGGACCGTGTCTCTGATCGCTTCAGGTGTGGCCTCATCGAAGAACAAGCCTGTCCGACCGTCGGTGATCGTCTCCGGATACCCACCGCGTCGGAGCGCGATCACCGGAGTGCCGCAGGCCAAGGCTTCCACCGGAGTAAGACCGAAGTCCTCGTCAGCGGCCACGATCAGGGCACGCGCATGTTGCATGGACCGCACGAGTTCATCGCTACCCACATGACCATGGAACGCTACGTTCGTTGGAGCAACGCGTTGCAAGCGTTCGCGCTCCGGACCATCGCCCAAGACGACCAGCTTATGATCGGGAAGTGCGCGGAACGCGGCGATGATGCGGTCGATGCGTTTGTACGGCACGAGGCGCGCCGCTGCCAGATAGTGAGTGCGCTCACCTGGTCCTGGAGCGAAGTGAGCGAGGTCCACGGGTGGGTACACGACCTCTGCGTCGCGACCGTGGATATGTTGGATACGTGCTGCGGTGTTGCGACTGTTGGCGACGAGTCGATCCACACGCGTTGTGACGCGCAGGTCCCAGGCACGCAGGTAGCGCAGCACGCGGCGCACCAGCCATGCCTTCGGGCCGTTCCGGATGCCGTGATCGTTCAGGTAGGCGTCCTCCATCACCCACGCATAGCGCATCGGTGTGTGCACGTAGCTCACATGCACCTGACCCGGATGCGTACGCACACCTTTTGCCACCGCGTACGAAGCGGAGATCACCAGATCGTAGCCGCGCAAGTCGAGCCTTTCGATCGCGCTTGGGAATAGGGGAAGGTACCAGCGGAAGTGGGTGCGCGCGAAGGGCAGGTGTTGCACGAAGCTGGTCCGGGCATGCTTTCCATTAAGGATCGCCTGGCGATCATCAGCCGAAAGAAAGTCGACAAGGGCGAACACATCCGCATCGAAGAGATCCACCAATTCACGGGTCACCTGTTCGGCACCGCCATGCACCACCAGCCAATCGTGGACAAAGGCGACTTTCATGCGGTATGGAGCAAGGGGTCAATGGCTGCGTGCAGGGCCTCCGCCATGCGCTGCTGTGTGAATTGCGCAGCCCGTTGTCGGCCTCGGGCTGCGAAATGCACACGACGGTTCTGTACGCGAAGGCCATCTACCATCGGGTCAAATGCGTCCGTGTGGTTGATGGGGAAGTACAACAATGAGCCACCAAAATTGCGCACGAACACAGGCAGGTTCGAGGCGATCACAGGACATCCCAAGGCCAGGGCTTCCAGGATGGGCAATCCAAAACCTTCGTAAACCGAAGGCTGGATCAGTGCGATCGCATGTGTATAGAGCGCGTTGAGGTCGTCATCGCTGACGTCGTTACGGTCGATGATGCCGGGATGCGGCGCGAGAGGGCGGGGGCGGAACGAACTGACCTGACGTCCGACTATCACGAGACGATAGCCCGGGTCCACCAAGCTGGAGTACCATTTCACCAGGCGATCAAGGCCCTTTCTAGGGTCCCGACTTCCGACCGAAAGCACATAGGGCTCGCCGATCACATCGCGATAAGTCATGTCCGTTGGCTGCGCGAAGGGAGGAACGACGAACACTTTGTTCTCTGATGTACCGAGTGTGCGGTCAAGGGCCTCGGCGGAATCAGTGGAAACGGGGATCACACGGGCCGCCCGGCGCGCTAGGTTGGGTAGCAGAAAACGATACCACGACGCGAACCACTTGTTGAACAATTCTGGATGATGGATGGTCGCCAGATCGTGTATGACGACCGCCTGACGTTTGACGCATAGCGGTCCAGTATTCGCAGGGGATAGCAGCACATCATCTGGGCCGAGAGAACGAGGAAGCGAAAGTTGTTCCCAGGCATGTCCTTGGAGCGATCCTGTTCGGATGACCTCGATCCCGTGCACCTCAGAGGCACCCTGCCATTTCTTAGGAACGTGGATCCGAGCGGAAGGCCATTCGCGCGCTACCATACGCACCAGCATGTCGCTATACCGCTCCACGCCGGTCACCGGCCGGTCCAGGTAGCGGCCATTCACCACGAGCGCCATGGCGGCCAAGGTAGGGCGGCCCGCCAAGGCCTTCGGCTAACTTGCGCGCCATGGGCGGCGGAGCGGTTATGGCGGAGGGCGGTGGTCGCGGGTTGGCCTGGCCCCTGCTTTTGGAGGTGGCCTGGAAGAACGTGCGGCTGCGCTATAAAAGTTCCTTGCTCGGCTTTCTGTGGACCCTGCTGAACCCCGTGCTCTACCTGTTGATCTTCCTCTTCATTTTCAGCCGAGCGTTCCCCCAAGTGGAGAACTATCCCGTGTTCGCGCTTTCCGGTCTCATCCTCTGGACCTTTTTCGCCACCACCACGGCCCATATCCAAGGTGCGCTGGTGGAGAACGCGGGTGTGTTGCGTTCGCTGGCCGTGCCGCCGCTGGTATTCCCATTGGCACAGTGGATGGCGGGATTGTTCAATCTGTCGCTTTCGCTCCTTCCCTTCGCGGGCATCCTCGCGTTCTTCGGTTGGCGGCCATCACTGGTGGATGTGCTGGCGATCCCCGCACTACTGGTCTTCACCGTTTTCGTTTTCGGGGTGGGGCTCGCGTTGGGCGCGTTGCACGTCTTCTTCCGGGATATCGGCCTGCTGTGGGGGGCGCTGCTTCCGGCATTCTTCTACCTCACGCCCATCGCTTATCCACCCGATCTGGTCCCGGAGGACCTGCGCTGGATCGCCGGGATCAATCCGCTCTATTGGTATGTGGACCTCTTCCGCACCGTGGTCAGTGAACGACTTGTTCCTGGTGTGGAGCAATGGGTCCGTGTCGTGTTGTTGTCGCTGGTATCGCTCACGGTCGGCATGCTGGTGTTCCGTTCCCTCCGTCCGGGGTTCATCGCGAACTATTGAGCATGCGCGAGCGACGCACCATGATCGAATTGCGCGGCTTGCAGGTGGATTACCTGGTGCAGCGCCACGGCTACCGGTCCATCAAGGAGTACCTCGTATCGTTCGGGACCAAGAAGTTGTTGGAGCGCAAGCGCATCATTTCCCATGTGGACCTCGACGTTTACGCGGGTGAGTGCTTCGGTATCGTAGGGCGCAATGGGAGCGGTAAGAGCACCTTGTTGCGTGTGCTGGCCGGCATCGTGGAGCCCTCTGGCGGAAGCGCTTTGATGAAGGGTAGGGTGGCGCCGATGCTCGCGCTCGGTGTGGGCTTGGAACCGGAGCTCAACGGTTTGGAGAACGTCCGGTTATGCGCGGTGCTGATGGGTGGCGATCGTTACGCCGTGCGGCGGGCCTTGGAGAATGTGCGGGCATTCGCCGGTCTTTCCGAGGACGACCTGACGATGCAGGTGAAGCGGTACAGCACCGGTATGATGGCCCGGCTGGGCTTTGCTATCGCGATCGCGAACGATCCCGAAGTGCTCCTGATCGATGAGGTGCTCGCCGTAGGGGATGCCGAGTTCCAACGCCGCTGCTATGAACGTATCGACATGCTGAAGCGGATGGGAAGCACCATCGTGTTCGTGTCCCATTCCCTCGGCGAGGTGCAGAAACTATGCGATCGTGCGGGCTGCATGGAGCATGGTCGCATGGTGAAGGTGGGCGGTGCGCACGAGGTCGGGCTTTTCTATCACGATCTGCTGGGAATACCGCGCGAAGGATGAGCACAAGGCTCCGCCCGCACGGCATTGGCACGGAGGTCCGATACACCGACCTAGTGTATGTGGTGATCCCCTGTTTCAATGATGGTGCATTTCTCCAGGAGGCCCTGGACTCTTTGGGCGAGGCGTATGCGGAGGGTAGTGGCGTACTGATCGTGAACGATGGCTCCGCGCAGGACGACACTTTGCGCGAACTGGATCGGTTGCGTGCGTTGGGGTACCGCGTGATCGATACGCCGAACCAGGGTCCGGCCGCCGCGCGGAACGTGGGGTGGCGTGCGAGCGATGCGCCGTACATCCTGTTCCTCGATGCGGACAATCGTGCCGACCCCCAACTTGTTGAGCGGGCATGCACCGTGTTCGAAGAAGATCCGGAAGCAGTGGTGGTCTATTCGGACAAGTTGGAGTTCGGCGATCGCACCGGGCTTGTCGTGCAGCCGGAGGCGGACCTCTCGGCCATGCTGGTGGGCAACCGGATCGATGCCTGCACCGTGGTGCGCCGCACCGCCTTGGTGCGGATGGACGGGTTCGATAGTGCGATGCGCCAGGGCTACGAGGATTGGGAACTATGGATCCGGATGTTGGATGCCGGCCTGCGTTTCGTCCACGTGGAAGGTGCGCTCTTCCACTACCGGGTGCGGGAGGGGTCCCTGCTCAGCCGCGCGGATGATCCGCACGTGCGTGCCTCTGTATTGCACTACATCACCAACAAGCACCATGCGCTCTTTTCCGCGCATGCTGACCGCGTGATCACCGAATTGCACCGCATCCAGGCGCATGACCGCGGCCGGGTGATCCAGGCGGACCGCATTACGCGCGAGGCCAGAGAGGCGGCACGCAACGCGACCGACCTGGTGGACCGGCTCGGATCGGATCTGGAGGAGGCGCGCCGTGTCCAGGCTGAAGCGGTCGAACGGTATGACGCGTTGATCAGCCTCGTCGCCGATGAAAGAGCGCGCGGCGCAGATGAGCGGCAGGCAGTGTGCCATGAGATCGACGTGCTGAAAGAGGCCGCGCGTGCCAGCGCCGGACGACTGGCCGCTCTGGAAGAGAGCAAAACCGCGTTGGCCACGGAGGCGCATCGGCTGGTCGGTGAAGTGGACAAAGCCATGCATGCCCTGGGTGTGCAGCGCGAACATGCCCGCGCCCTGCAAGCGCTGATCGATCAGTACGAGGCGAGGATCCGGGCGCTGGAGGGCAGCAAGCTGTGGCGGCTGAGGAAGCAGTACTACAAGCTCAGAGCCCTGTTGCGCACGTCCAGCGGAACCTCACGCAAAGGGTGGCGCTGGTTCAAACGGATCACTTTTCTGGTCTCTTCCAAGGGACGGCACATCCTGCGGAAGTTCCTGGCCAAGGTCTTCAAAGCGTTGTACCTGCTCACCGAGGTACGTCCGGTCCGCATCATTGTAGGGGAGGAGCAGCAGCAACTCTTCGCGGTACAAGGGGATCCCTACCACCAGTGGATGGCCCGGCACTTCGCACGTCCTTCGGACCTGCGCGATCATGCGGACCATGTGAAAGAGTTCGAATACCGGCCGATGATCAGCGTGGTGATGCCGGTGTACAATGCTCCGGTGGAATTGCTGGATGCCGCGATCCGCTCGGTACGTGCGCAGGTCTACCCGGACTGGGAACTCTGCATCGCGGACGATCGGTCCACGCATGCTG
Organism: Flavobacteriales bacterium; assembly: GCA_016703105.1. GTDB lineage: Bacteria > Bacteroidota > Bacteroidia > Flavobacteriales_F > PHOS-HE28 > PHOS-HE28. The sequence continues at coordinate 24,753 of JADJCS010000013.1, read as the reverse complement.
AGGTTCGGCGCTGCCTGGAGCGTTGGAGGAAGGAGGACCCGCGCATCAAAGTGGAGTACCGCGAGCGGAACGGCCATATCTCCGAAGCGAGCAACAGCGCGCTCCACCTGGCGACCGGCGAGTTCTGCGCGTTGATGGACCACGACGACCTGCTCGCGCCCGATGCGCTCTATCACATGGTGAAGCGGTTGCAGCGCGATCGGGACCTGGATATCCTCTACTCGGACGAGGACAAGATCGATGAACAGGGCCGGCACAGTGAGCCGCACTTCAAACCACAATGGTGCCCGGATCATTTGCTCTCGCGCAACTACTTCGGCCATCTGGTCGTGGCACGCACCCAACTCCTGCGCGAGGTCGGCGGATTCCGCCTCGGCTTCGAAGGGAGCCAGGACCACGATCTGCTCCTGCGCATCACGGAGCGTACCGGGCGGATCGCGCACATCCCGCGCGTGCTCTACCATTGGCGCATCCATGCGGGCAGCGCGGCGAGGAGCGAAGAAGTGAAGCCCTACGCCTATGAAGCCGCTCGGCGGGCGATCACCGAAGCCTGTGAGCGCCGCGGTGAACCGGCGCAGGTGAGCTTTCTGGACGGCTTCCGCGGATACGGCGTCCGGTTCAAGCGTCCGCTGGAGGGCCGGGTCAGCATCATCATCCCCACGAAGGACAAGGCGGAGGTCTTGGGCACCTGCCTGCGGTCGCTCTTCGGGAACACCGACCACCCGGACTTCGAAGTGATCGTGGTGAGCAACAACAGCCGCGAGGGCGCCCTCTTCGAAGTGTTGGACGACTTCCGGACCAGGTATCCGGAGCGCTTCCACTGGTACGCGCACGATGTGCCCTTCAACTTCGCGGGCCTCATGAATTTCGCGGCCACCAAGGCCACCGGTGCCCACTTGCTCTATCTCAACAACGACACGGAAGTGATCCATGCCGATTGGCTCCGGGCCATGCACGAATGGTCGCAGCGTCCCTCGATCGGTGCGGTGGGGGTGAAACTGCTCTATCCGAACGATACGATCCAACACGCTGGGGTGGTGATCGGCCTGGGTGGCGTCGCGGGACACACCTTCGTGGGCTATCACAAGGATGGGCCGGGCTATTTCAACTACATCAACACTATCAACAACAACAGTGCGGTAACCGCCGCCTGCATGATGGTGCAGCGCACCAAGGTGGAGGCGATCGGGGGCTGGGACGAAGCTTTCAGCGTGGAGTACAACGATGTGGACCTCTGCCTGCGCTTGCGGGAAAAGGGCTTCAACAACGTGTACCTACCCCATGTGTCGCTCTATCATTTCGAGTCCCTCACGCGCGGCCATCCGCACCTCACACAGGAGAGCTACGAAAGGCATCTGCACGAGGTGGGCCTGTTCCAGAAGCGCTGGGCGGCCTATGTGGAGGACGATCCCTGCTACAACCCGAATCTCGGGCGTCGGGTGCATGATTGGCAGTTCGCCATTTAGGGCAGCGCGTCATTTTCATTGTAGCGGTCCAGGGGCATGTTCACTATGAACATCTCCATGAACTCCTGCACCACGATGTCGGGTCGCTCGTGTTCCACGATGTCGGGGATGAACAACCCGGTCCATACGAACAGGCTTCGGCTGAAGTGCTCGGCGAGCAGCGGCTTCAGGTAGAGGCCGAAGGAATCATGGAACATGAGCAAGCGAGGGGCCGCTGTATCCGAAGTGGTGAACAGCTCTGCAGGTGCATGGAAGAACGCGCTCCCCGGCAATGCCCCAGCCTCACCTGGTACGGCCCTGGGCGGACGCACGGGGACGAGCTTCGGTGTCACGCGGGTGAACACGTCGTTCAGCGCGATCAATTGGGCGAGGTCGGCACCTTCGTTCACGTCGAGGGTGATGTTGAACGCACCGATCGGAGTGGTCGGACCCAGCTGCGGCAGCACCGTGCGCATGCTGTCCATCAAAACGCGGTAGCCGAGGTAGGCCCCATAGGGGTTCCAATGGATATCCGTGCGGTAGTAGACCTCGCGTTCCTTCTTGCCCTCCAGGAGCGCTGGCCGCATATCGATGATCCGCAAGGTCGAGTACCGGGCGAAATGCTCCTTCACCTCGTCCAGCCAGGTGCTGGCTCCCATGCGGTGTATGCGGTCCGGAAGATGCTCGGGATAAACGTTGGCTTTCAAAGGGGGCACCAGCAACACGTAAGGGATGCCGCGCGCGTGGAGCCAGGCCTGGCGCTTTTCGTAGTGTATCCGGATCCGTTCCAGTTCTTCGAAAGTGAACAGCTTCTGGCCGTGGTAATTGCCGATCACTTTGTCGTTCGTCAGGTACATCCAGCCATCCTTGCCCATCAGCAGGCGGTCCGGTAAGGGGGAGGTATGCATCACCACCGCGTGCAGCATCGCGTTCCAGCGGAACAGGATGCTCCGGAAGCCGAAATGGTCCTTGTACCATTCGTTCACCCCGTCCGGCCAAGTGTCCAGATCTTTCCAGCCGAGCGCAGGCAGCTCCGCCAGGTGGCGCTTTTCCGTGTAGCGCTGTGCCGCATCCAGCCCGGGATGGAGCAAGGCGAGCAAGGGGAGGAACAACAGGAGGATGAACCCGCCCGCCAGCGTGGCATCCGAAGTACGCATCGTTCCCAATGTTCGCCGCGTTCGCTGCGAGCGCCACACAGCGAGATGGACCAGCAGGGCCACCACGATCGCCGCAGGCAGCGAGGTTCGGTCAGGGGAGCCGCTTTCCCTCAGGGCAGTGAGCTGACCGGAGAGATCCCTTTCCAGCGCGAAGAAGGGGTCTCTGCCCACAGGAACGATCACAAGACCCCATTGGCGATGGATCACGGTGTCGATCTCGTGCGTTTCTGAAGCCCACTCCAGCAACGAGTCAACAGGGATCACCAGCATGGCCGCCCCACACCGGAAGATCGCCTCGTGCAGGACCACCGTATCCTGCTCCGCGCCGAAGTCCAAGCGCAAGAAGGGAGGGATGGTATCCTTGGGCAATTCCAATCGCACCCACTGGGGCCTTGGGGAACCTATGGCGCGCGTGGCCGACGAAGCGGTACCGCTGAAAGGAGTGCCTTCATGGCGATGGAAAAGATGGAACAGATCGTTCCGTCGCACCGTCATGCGCAAGTCCAGCGTGAGGAGGGCGTCCGCGGTGTGTGTGCGTAAGAGCAAACCGAAGGTGGCCAATAGTGTAGCGAGGTCGATCGCGATCACGGCAACGATGAAAGGGGCCCGTGGCCAGGGGGGGCGTGCTGCCGCCACAGCGGGCGTTACTTCCACTTCGCTCCGCCGGGCAGCGAGGTTGCGGATCGAGATCACCAGAAGGAGCGAGAAAAGTCCGGCGAGCGAGGCAATGAATACGGGGCCCAGCACCGGGCGCACCGGGTCGAACGCCACTGCGGCCTGTTGCATGAATTCGGCGTTGGCGGTCAGGTAGGGATCACCACCGGTGCATCGTAGTTCAAGACCTTGCTCTGATCGCTTGAAAGGTTCGAGCTGTTGGGAGGGTATCAACCCGGTCTCGAGCGCTTCAGCATCGAACCGGGCGGTACGGAACCGGCCGCGGACCTCCATGCCGCATAAGGTGAGGGGCACAGCGAGGGTGCCAGGGTCCAAACGCAGCCCGGCCACGTCGCCCACATCATCCGGTAGTTGGAGAACGACCCACTGCGGTCCCACATGCCCCGTAACTTCAACGGACACCGAGCGGTCCTGCCCGAATTGCGCTCCAGGAGCATGATAGAACAACTCGAAGCGGTCGTCGTAGGGGGTCTCCACCAACACGGCCACGCGGATCGGCGCTGGATCCTGCGGGTAGCGCAGTAGCTGCCAGGCAGTGGCAAAGACCGCGATAAAGAGCAGCAGATAGGCCCAGGCACGCGTGCTCATCAGAAACGGAAATAGATGAACGGGCTATGCGCGGAGTTGGCCACGGACATGGCGCACAGGACGAAGAGAAGGAGGATCGCCATCGTCCTCGCGCGATGCACAATAGCACTGCCCGTAGTGGATAGCACCACCCTGTCCAAGATCGGCCGGTGGAGATCAAGAGCACCGGCGATGCCAATGCCCAAAGCCAGAACGGTCGAGGTGGTGAGATAGAAGTCCGCATGGTGCGGGATCGGTCCGGTCGGTGCCACGCCGAACATGCCTTGCACGAACCGCCATGCGGAAGTGATGTCCGTGACCCGGAAAAAGATCCACGATACCAGGACCACGAGAAGCAGATAGGCATGCGACAGGATCCGCGGCGCGCGGGAGAGGATCTTGTCGAACCCGAGCCGCTCCACCACCATCACACAGCCATGCAACATACCCCAGACCACGAAGCTCCAACTCGCCCCGTGCCAGAGGCCGGTTAGGAAGAAGACGATGAACAGGTTGAGGTACGTGCGCACCACGCCGTTGCGGTCGCCGCCCAGGGGTATGTATAGATAGTCGCGGAACCAATTGCTCAAACTGATGTGCCATCGCTTCCAGAACTCACGAAGCGAACGCGCGATGTAGGGCCGGTTGAAATTCTCCAGGAACTCGAAGCCGAACATGCGGCCCAGGCCGATGGCCATGTCGCTGTGCCCGCTGAAATCGAAATAGATCTGGATCGCGTAGGCCACGGCGCCCAGCCAGCCTACGGCAGCGTTCACTTCATTGCTCGGCAGAGCGAAGATGCCGTCGGCGATCCGCGCGCATTCGTCCGCGATGAGGAGCTTCTTCGAAAGGCCGACCACGAAGCGCTGCACACCGCTGGTGAAGGTTCCCACGCTCAGCACACGCTCGGTGAACTGCCGGGCCACATCGCGATAACGCACGATGGGGCCGGCCACCAATTGCGGAAAGAGGGTGATGTAGAGGGCGGTGATCTTCGGGTCGTGCTGGGCGGTGGCCTTTCCACGATGGATATCCACCAGGTAGCTAATGCTGTGGAACACGAAGAACGAAACCCCCAGCGGCAGGTCCACCGGTGGAAGTGTGATCGGCGCTGCGCCAAGGAGCGCCGTAAGGCCGTTCCACCCGTCCAGAAGAAAACTCGCGTACTTGAACCATGTAAGGGTGGCCAGGTTCAGCACCACACCAACGGCCAGCCATACCCTCGCGTGCCCGCTTCGCTCCATCGCGAACGCCACCAAGTGGTTCATGGCGATGCTGGCGAGCATCAGGAAGACATAGCCAGCCTCCCCCAGGCGTAGAACACCAGGCTGGCGAACAGCAGCACGGTGTTCTGCGCGGATCGGCTGCCAGCCAGCCACACCAGTAGCAGCGTCAGCGGAAGAAAGAGGAAGAGGAAGACCGGCGAACTGAATACCATGGCCGAAGGCGGGCGAAAGTAGAGGGTATCTCCAGATCATTTTTGGAAGCGAGCAGGGAGGATTTTGCGGCCAGACGAGGCGCGAGACCCGAGCATAGCCGGGGGCTACGTGAGGGTTGAGCAACGAAGTATGGCCGCGAAAGACCCTGCGTAGCCCAAAGGATGATCTGGAGATCATTGCTGTCCGGTTAAAGTACAGCCTGTTTCAGGATCAGTTCGTCCTCGCTGGGGTGTAGCCGATCCCGACTTGGGGCGGATATCGATCGCGGACAGGCGATCTTACACTTCGCGATGCCGGGGCAAGCCCGGCATGACAACGCTCATACAAGGGCTGGGATCCGCGCTCCGCGCGGATCCCAGCCCTTCAGTGAATGTCACCCCGGCCTTGAGCCGGGGTCGCGAAAAGGTGGACGGTGGAATTAACCGGACAGCAGTGATCTGGAGATACCCTCTGGCGAGCTACGCACCGCCCCTAGTGGACAAGTCAATGTTAAGCCAATGTGAATTCCCGGTGAAACGATCCTTACCTTGGTACCGTTAAAGGCGATGAACCAGCTCCCCATGCGCACCCTGCTTCTCGCGTCCGTCCTGTTCTTCAGCCTCGGTTCCCAAGCCCAGGAACTGCTCCGCCAGGAGCGGTTCGATAACGGCCGCTTGAAGTCGTCCCTCTACAAGGAAGGCGGTATCGTGCGTTTCATCACCTACTACGAGAGCGGCCGGGTCAAAGAGCAGGGCGCCTTCCGCAGTGGAAAGAGGGAGGGCACATGGAAGCAGTTCAACGAGGCGGGTGTGCTGCTATCGCGTGCGGAGTTCGAGCAGGGTGTACGCAGCGGAACTTGGGAGATCCACACCGCCGAAGGTGGCGGGTCCGGTCGTTTGTATTTTCAGGATGGCCTCCTGGCCGCCGCCGAGCAGGTCGGCGAGAATGGCGAGGTACTCGCCCAGCGCAACTACGGCCAGTAGTTCGAATTCGTCCGATCAAGCCTTTCTGAACAGGTCCTTGGCGCTCTCGAACGCCTTGAACTCGATGGCGTGCCCATCGGGGTCCTCGATGAACATGCTGACCTGTTCGCCCACTTCACCCTTCATCACCGTGCGCGGTTCGATGAAGAAAGGGTAGCCCACCTTCTTCAGTTTGTCGCGCAATTTCTTCCAATCGGCCAAGGGTAGCACAATGCCCCAGTGATCGCTGGGTACAGTGCTCTTGGGGTTATAAATGCGCGCGGTCTTGATCAGCTTCGGCACCTCCTGGATGGTGAGTTGGTGGCCGAAGAAGTCGTAGTCCACCCAACTGGCCGCGCTCCGGCCCTCCGCGCAGCCGAGGAATTTGCCATAGAACGCTTTGATGCGTTTCAGATCCGTGGTGGCGAAGGCGAGGTGGAAGGGGCCTTTCATCGAGTGTCGGTTTACCTATGGCTCTAAAGTAAACGCCTGTTGGCGGCGGATGAGGTCACGGTTATGGGCTTATCAACAGGGGAACGAAGAACGCCGCTCATCGAGCGGCGTTCTCTTGTTCTCTTGGAAGTCCCGGGATCGTTCAGTCCTCGTCGTCCTCATCGCCGGCGTCCTTATCGGCGTCCGCATCATCGTCCTCATCATCGTCGGGGGCATCGTCCTTGTCCTCTTCCTCCTCCTCATCGCTGGCGCCGTCGTCGCCAGTGGCCAGGTCCTCGCCGTCCATGTCGTCGCCAGTGGCAGGGGTCGCTTCCTCCTGGTCGAGGAACTCCTCGATCTCGGCGCGGCTCTCGGGGTTGATCTTGATCAGGTAGATCGCCTCGGCGGTGCGCAGCTCGATCACGCGAAGCGTTTCGCCCTTGGCGGTGCTTATGGCGCGGATGTGCGAGTTGTCGATCCCATCGGGGAACTGCTCCTGGAGCTTCTCACGCAGTTCGTCGGTGAGGGTGTTGAAGGAACGGATCAGGCGTTGCATGGGGGCGGCTTACATGTCCAGGATGTACGCGAAGATGAGGGGCGCCACAATAGTAGCATCACTTTCGATGATGTACTTCGGGGTATCGATATCCAGTTTGCCCCAGGTGATCTTTTCGTTGGGCACGGCACCGCTGTAACTGCCGTAGCTGGTGGTGCTGTCGCTTATCTGGCAGAAGTAGCTCCAGAAGGGGATGCTCTCCCGCTGCAGGTCCTGGTGCAGCATGGGCACCACGCAGATCGGGAAGTCGCCCGCGATGCCGCCGCCGATCTGGAAGAAGCCGATGCCATCGGTGCCCGCCTCCTTGGTGTACCAATCGGCCAGGAACATCATGTACTCGATGCCGCTCTTCATCATGCCCGGCTTGCAATCGCCCACCATGCAGTGCCCGGCGAAGATGTTGCCCAAGGTGCTGTCCTCCCAACCCGGGCAGATGATCGGCAGGTTGCGCTCGGCGGCCGCCACCATCCAGCTGTCCTTCGGGTCGATCTGGTAGTACTGCTTCAGCACCCCCGAGTTGATCATCTCATAGAAGTACTGGTGCGGGAACCGGCGGTTGCCGCTCTTGTCGTCGGCCTTCCACAGGTCCACCACGTGTTTCTCCAGGCGGCGGAAGGCTTCGTGCTCCGGGATGCAGGTATCGGTCACGCGGTTCATGCCGCGGTCCAGCAGGTCGCGTTCCTGTTGCGGCGTGAGGTCGCGGTAGTTCGGCACGCGCTCGTAATGGTCGTGCGCCACCAGGTTCATCACGTCCTCTTCCAGGTTCGCCCCGGTGCAACTGATGATGTCCACCTTGCCCTGGCGGATCATCTCCGCGAAGATCTTCCCGAGCTCGGCGGTGCTCATCGCCCCGGCCAGGGATACCAGCATCTTCTTGCCTTCGGCCTTGTGCGCCTTGTAGGCCTTGGCGGCATCCACCAACGCGGCCGCGTTGAAGTGCAGGTAGTGCTTCTCAAGGAAGCCGGAGATCGGTCGGTTGCTCATTTCTGCGAATGGGGGCGAAATATAGAGGCGCGTCGTGAAAAACAAGGTTGCGCGCGGCTCACGTGGTTTTTCCCGAGTAGCCCAGTTCGCGCAGGATCTTACGCTTCCGTCGTTCCGTGAGTCCGATCTTACTCCAAGCCACAACTATGGCGTCTACACCGGTCGCTTGCTTTTCGGCCACGGTGAGCGCGTACCAGTTCAGTGCTATGAACTGATCGTTCGGTAACCTGGGGACCACGATCTTCTGAAAGAAATACGACTTGTCCACTTTGACGGCACTGTTCCCATTTCTGAACGACAGCACTGGTGGTTCATCCCCCTCAACGTTCGGCCAAGTTCCGCCAAGTCGGGAGAGTACTTCGGCTTCGCAGCGCGTCAACGCGGGCACATCATCCATACCAACGCTATCGGTACATTGAGCATACGCCTTGGTACAGCCGCAACAAACCAGAACAAGCATCGCCCAAAGTCCAGTGCGATCACTTAGAAGAGTAGCCATGACGGTGATGGTCTATTTCTTCACCACCTCCTCCATCGGCAGATACCCCAACAACTGCAGCATCCGCTCCGCACTTTGCTCCGGTGCGAACAACATATCGGTCAGCGAGCCATCCGGCAGTCGGTCCACCAGCACATGCTTGGGTTTAGGGATCAGGCAATGCTGTATGCCGCCGAAGCCACCGAGCGTGTCCTGATAGGCCCCGGTGTTGAAGAAGGCGATGTACTGCTTGCGGTCCTCGCGGAAGCGCGGCAGGTAGATCGCGTTCACGTGCTGTTCGCTGTTGTAGTAATCGTCGCTGTCGCAGGTCATACCGCCCAGGAACACGCGTTCGTACTCATCGTTCCAGTTGTTCACCGGCAGCATGATGAAGCGTTTGCTTATCGCCCAGGTGTCCGGCAATGTGGTCATAAAGCTGCCGTCGATCATGTCCCAGCGTTCTTTCTCGTTCTGCTTCTTCTGGTACACGATGCTGAAGAAGGTGGCGCCGCTGTCGCTCACGGTAAAGCTGCCGAACTCGCTGAAGATGTGCGGGTCCTTCACCTTGTTCTCCTCGCACACATCCTTGATCCGTCCCACGATCTCGCCGATCATGTAGTCCAGGTCGAAGCTGAAGTTCAGGCTGTTCTTGATCGGCAGTCCGCCGCCGATGTCCAGCGTGTCCAGGCTGGGGCACAGCTTCTTCAGGTCGCAGTACACGTTCACGCACTTGCTCAGCTCGTTCCAGTAGTAGGCGGTGTCCGTGATCCCGGTGTTGATGAAGAAGTGCATCAGCTTCAAGCGGAATTTCTTCTGCTTGCTCACGTTGCGCATGTAGAAGGGGATGATGTCCTTGTAGCCGATCCCCAGGCGGCTGGTGTAGAACTCGAACTTGGGCGCCTCCTCCGCCGCGATGCGTATGCCGATGTCGCACGGCCCCTTGATCACCTCGTCCAGCAGGTAGATCTCCGCCATGTTGTCAATGATGGGCACCACGTTCATGCCGCTGTTCGCCAGGCGGCCGATGTTGCGGATGTAGCGCTCGTCCTTGAAACCGTTGCACAGGATGGTGGCGTCCTTCGGCATTTTGCCGCGTTCCAGCAGCAGCTCGATCATCTCCAGGTCATAGGCGCTGCTCGTCTCCAGCGTCACGCCCTTCTCCAGCACCTCGTTTATGATGTAGCTGAAGTGGTTGCTCTTCGTGCAGTAGAAGTACGTGTAGTCGCCCTTGTACTTGTGCTCCTTGAAGGCCTTGGCGAAACTGGCGCGGGCCAGGTCGATCTTCTCGCCGATCTTCGGCAGGTAGGTAATGCGCAACGGCGTGCCGTACTTCTCGATCAGCGGCACCAGCGGAATGTTGTTCCAGTTCAACTGGTCGTTCTCCAGGCCGAACTCGTCCTTCGGGAAATCGAAGGTCTGCTCGATCAGATCGATGTAACGGGTCTTCATGCGCGGGAGGCCGTTAGGCTGGGAACGATTGTCGGTTGTCGGTTGCCGGTGGATCGCGACGGACAACCGTCAACCAACAACTGACAACTACTGGAGAAGCGCGTACCCCGGACGGTGGTTGCGACAGTGCGCAAGGTTCCGGAGGTGGTGCGCATTGTCCGCCAGTAGCCGTCCACCATGTTCACGTTGCGATCGAAGTCGCTTGTGTCAGGTCGGCGGAGGCTGGGCGCGAACATCAGCGGAAGCGGAAGTGCGTGCGGCTGGCACCGCCCACAGCGATCAGCAAGGCGGACCACGTCTGGTCACATACGCCGGTGGTTCGCTTGCGGTCCATAGAAGAAGTGCAAAGTAAAAGCAGCGTACAACGCGCGGGCCGATGTGGGCCTCACAACCACCGCTTCCTCCTGAACCAGATCAGCATGCCGATCGAGAGCAGCGCCATCGATCCCATCACCAAGCGGATAGCCGTACTTCCACCGCAGCTCCGGCATATAGTCGAAGTTCATCCCGAACACACCCACGATAAAGGTCAATGGAATGAAGATCGTGCTGATGATGGTGAGCAACTTCATCACCTGCGTCATCCGCGCGTTCTGGCCCGCGTGGTAGGTGTTCTCCAAATTGGTGAGCATATCGCGGAACGTGTTGATGCTCTCCGCGATGTACACCGTGTGGTCCTGCAGGTCGTTGATGTAGCGGCGCGTGCCCTTCTCGATCAGCTCCGTTTGTGCGGTGTTCATCCGGCCCGCCAGTTCGCGCACCGGCGTGGTGTAGCGCGCCACGGTGATCAGCAGGCTGCGGATCTCCTGGATGGTCAGCAGGTCCTCATTGCTGGGGCGGATACTGATCTTACGTTCCAGTTCCTCGATCCGCTCGCCCAGGTCCTCCACGATCAGGAAGTAGTTGTCCACGATCACGTCCAGCAGGGCGTAGAGCAGATAATCCGCACCCATCTTGCGCACACGGCCGGTCTTCTGGCGGATGCGCCCGCGGATGGGGTCGAGCACGTCGCCGGGCTTTTCCTGGAAGGTGATCACATAATGCTCGCTCACGATGCCGTCGGTCTCCTCGTCGAGGCTCAACATCTTGGCCACCACGAACAAGTGGTCCTGGTATTCCTCCACCTTCGGCCGGTGGTCGGTGTTCAGCACATCCTCCAGCAGCAAGCTGTGCAGGCCGAAACGTTCGCCCACGGCGGTCACCACACTGCTGTCGTCCAAGCCGTCTATATCGAGCCAGGTGATCTCCTTGCCCGCTTCGCCCGCCGCGAGTTCGCTGATGTGCTTCAGGTCCTTTTCCGTGTACTGGTCGGGCGTATAGGTGAACACCTTGATGGTGGTCAGCACGCAACTCTCCGCGCTCACCCCTACGAGCGAACCCGGCGGAAGTCCCGCCTTATCGGAGCGTTTGCGCACCCGTCTCATTCCACGATCGCCGCAGGCGGCGCGCCTTCATACCGGTGGATGATGGTGCGGTGGGGGTAGGGGATCTCCACCCCTTCGCGATCGAAGCGTTCTTTCACAGCGCGGTTCAGATCGTAGTGCATCATGCGTGCGCTCATGGCGTCCTTCGCCCATACATAAGCGCGCAACGTCATCGCGGATTCGCCGAGCGCGATCAGCCGCACGGGCACGGCGGGCTCACCGCGCTCCATATCGTCGGGCGTGCGGCGGTCCATGCAACTGGGGTGCGCGGCGGCCTCCTCCTGGATCGAGCGGATGGCTTTGCTGATATCGGTGTCGTAGCTCACAGCGAATTCCACCAGCTCGCAGATCGCGCTATCGATCACCGTGCTGTTCACGATCGTCTCATCGCTGATCTTGCTGTTGGGCATGATCACGCGGCGGTTCTCGGTGGTCACGATCACGGTATGCCGCAAATTGATGTCCTCCACCACGCCGCTGTATCCGCCCACCGTGAGCTGGTCGCCCACGCGGAAGGGTTTGAAGCTGACGATGAACACCCCGCTGATGATGTTCGCGAACGCCCCCTGTGCAGCGAAGCCGAGCAGCGCCACCAGGATGCCCGCACCGGCGAACATCGTCACCGCGACATGCCGGAACGCGGGGATGCTGTAAATGATGGCACCGAGCGCCAACAGGCCCACCAGGAAACGCACCGCGTTGCGCAGGAAGCGGTAGCGGGTCCGGTCCTCATTGCTCTGGTCGCTGCGCAGGTAACCGCGTTTCAGCAGGATGCGGATCACCCGCTCCAGCACCAGCGCCGCCGCGATGATCAGCACCACCTTGGCCAGCAGCAACAAGTTGAAGCCGAGTTTGTCGAGGATCTGCTGTAGCCTTTCGTTCATGGGGTTGCGCCGATCGTCATGCAGGCACCAAGTGCGGACAAACATAGTACCCGTCCCGGTCGAGGCCGCAGGCCATTGGCGATCCAGGGCGGCCCAGCAGGCTCTTCGGCCCGCGCGGCAGCAAGGGGCTACGTCAGGTCCACGCGCAACTGGGCGCCGTCGGCGATATCCACCGGCTCCGCGCCTTTCCGGAAGAGGCGGCCGCCACGTCCTTGCAGCATCATCCCGTGCCCTTCCACCTTCAGCAGGGCACCTTCGCGCAGGCCGATCACGCGTTTGTCCGGGTTCGCCACAAGGAATTCCGCGATGCGCTGGTCACGCGATTCGCCGCCGTGCCCTTCGATCCGCGCCTCCGTGTAGTGCGGGTTGATCTGGAAGGGCACAAGGTCCAGCGCACGGAACGAGGGTGGTTCCACAATGGGCATATCGTTCGTGGTCATAATGCTCGGGCAGGCCACGTTGCTTCCCGCGCTCCAGCCTACGTAGGGGGCGCCGCTCTTCACCCGGGCCCGGATCGCACGGATCAGATCATGCTTGTAGAGCATACGCAGCAGTTGGAAGGTGTTGCCACCACCCACCGCGACCGCATCGGCGCGTCCCACAGCGTTGGCGGGGTCGGCTTCGCGATGCAAGGGGAGGAGGGTATGCCCCAGTGCCGCGAAGGCCTTGCTTACCACCTCCGCATATTCGTCCATCGAGAACGAAACCGCGGCGTACGGCACGAAGGCAACGGTCATCGGCCGGTCCAGGAACGCGGCGACATAGGGCGTGGGCCACGCGAAGAAGGGCTCGCCAGGGAGCGTCGAATTGCTGAGCAGGAGCAGGCGCATGGATGCGTTCAATAGTGCATGGTGCCGATCAACCGGAGTTCGATCCGTTGGGGAACACCGTCGGTCAATACCACGATGTTCCGTTGCATCGGACCTTCCGGTGCGCGGCCGTTGAACTCGACCACCAAAGCCGTGCTCTCACCCGGGGCCAGCGTGCTCTTGCCGGGTTTCGCGGTGGTGCAACCACAGTCGGCTGTGATATCCAGCAGTTTCAATGGCGTGCTCCCGCGGTTGTAAAGGAAGTAGCGCACCGTGGCCGTGTCGTTGATCATGTGCGGGCCCAGATCGATCAGCGTCCGGTCCATCTGGGCGGTCACGCCCTCGGCCGGTGCCTCCAGGAGTTGCTCGATCTCGATGCGGCGTTCCCTGGCAGCAGCCACGGCGTATACGGAGTTGGTCAGATCGCCGAGGTCATCGCTCACCCCGACCGCGGTGCGGTCCTCTCCGAAGGGAGCGGGCGTGATCGTCAGCTTGCCGCCGTTCCCGGCCCTGTCCTCCAGGTAGGGGATGAACACACCACCGTCCACCGCGCGCAATTGGTTCACCACGCTCTGGATCCTGCGCAGCGAGAGGTTCTTGTTGTAGTCGCTCTTGGCCAGCGGACTGGCGAAACCGCGCACCACCAGTTCGATGCGTTGTCCTTCGTCCAACGCTTGGCGGAGGACCGGGATCGCCGCATCGAGATCCGCGCGGCCATGGTCCACTTCGTCCCGGAAGAAATTCACCAACGCAGCGGTGCTCGTGGAGGACACGTTCGCTTTGCGGTACGCCGGGAGCAGCGCCTTGTAGGCATCGTACGTAGCGTCGTAGCGCTGCGCGGTACCGGTGTTCCACGAGCGGGGATCCGGTTCGTCGTTGTGGAAGTAAAGGCGCACCGGCAATTTGCTGCGCAGGTCGGTGAGGCGTTCCTGGATGGTGAGCACCGTATCGGCCTTCACAATGTCTTCCGGCACATAGACCTGCGGTGGTGCGGGGAAGGTGAGCAGATAGATATCGCTGCAGCAGGTCTCGCCCTTCTTGGCGAGCGAGCCTACGCGGTTGCTCGTCAACAAGCCGCTGTGCTTTGCCGGATAGACCGCCGCGTACAGATCGTTCGCGGGGCTGTTGAACGGTGTGCCCCAGTTCTTCGGTGCCTCGAAAACATCATCGCGGTGCTCGCTCACGAACAGGTCCGAACCACCAAGGCCGGGGAGGAAGTTGGAGCTGAAGTAGAGTTTGTTCTCCGTGACCTCATAGAAGGGCGCGCTTTCATCGCCCGGTGTGTTCACCGCGCCGAGCAATGGGAAAAGTTCGCGCACCGTGTTCCCGCTCAGATGGCCCCACCACAGGTCCATGCCACCCGCACCGCCCGGCCGATCGCTGGCGAACAAAAGACGTTCACTGCCATCCACCACGGCCACCATGGGCTGTGTGTTGCGCGAGCCATCGTTCAAACCTTGCAGTTCGGTGACGGTACCCGTGGCCAGCTCCTGCGCCACGATCGTGCACGGCGAGCCGGCCAGGCAACGCGTGAAGTAGAGGTATCGGCCATCGTTGCTCCAGGCGGTGTTGGCGCGGTCCTCGTTCAGCGGCGCCGCGGATGGGTAAGGCAATGCGCTGGTCCAGATGCCTCCTTCGCCCGCAGCGCGGAAAAGCGCGACGCGGTAGGCAGCGGTATCCTCCACCTCCCCCTCGTCGGAAAGTTCACCGCGCAACGAACTGAAGACGAGCGCACCACTGGTATCGAGCCGGGCGCCGAACTCGCTGGCATAGCTGTTCACCGGTTCGGGAAGGTGTTCGAACGTCACGTCCGCCGGATGGGCGTTCAAGCTGTCGGCCATCGCACAACCGCGCAGGGCGTTCACCGCACGTTGAGCAGCGAACGAGCTCTTGTCCTTTTCCTTCTGGAGCACCTTCTGCCAGGTGGATCGCGCATCCGCGTAGTTGCCGGTACATAGTTGCATCTCGGCGGTCCACCGCAACGCTTCCGGATGCTGGCGGCCCATGTCCTTGCGCTGCACCTTTTCGTAGAGTTCGGCGGCTTTGTCGTACTGATCGCTCAAGCGGCAGGCTTCCGCCTGGCTCCATTGCAGGGACATGCGGCCGGGTTCCTTCGCCAAGGCTTCACCGTAGAAGCGGGAGGCGCCGTAATGGTCGCCGCGCACCATGGCCGCGTCACCCCAAGCGGTCCATTGGGCCACGGATTGTGCGTTCACCTGCACGAATGATAGAAGGACCAATGAACTGAACAGCGTGCGGCTCGACATGGTTCAGAGCTGATGCGGGCAGGCTTTGAACCGTGCGGGTACGATTGGCTGCTTGCGGAACACGCGCGTAACACTGATCTCGATCCCCCCCCGGTTGCGGCTGGCGGGCACCAGATCGCTCACGTTCACATCGTAGCTGATCCCGGCCGTCCAATCGTCGTATTCCACACCGGCGTAAACGTACCCCGCGTCCGAAGCGCGGTAGTAGCCGCCCAACCGCACGGCCCGCACGGTGGTATAGCGGTCCACAAGCACATAGCGCACGGTGGCACCGAGATCGAATTCTTTGAAGCGGCCCTGGGCCATGTATTGGATCATGGGCAGCACATCGACGCGCTCGCTTACCGGGAACTGCGTGAGCAATTGGAAGGTCGTGCGCATGTCGAGCGGCACGGCGGGGCTGTTCAGGAAGCCGATCTTCGGACGTGTCAAGTTGAAGAAGCCCAGACCAACTTGGATCAATTGACGATGCGCGGGGCGGAACCGATACACCGCACCGGCATGTACATCAGGATGCACGAGGGAGCCGCGCGCGAAGGATTCGCCGGTGGCCAGGTTCGGATCGTAGTAGAACCCATTGTACTGGGCATCGAAGCGGAGGTCGTCCGTAGTGATGCTGATGGACGTGAGGCCCACTTGTGCACCGAGCGTAACGGCATGCTCTTCCGTTCCACCGGGGGTGAGGGTGTAGCTACCACCCAGGCTGAAGTGAAAGGTGTTCATCCGCGAATCACCGGCCTTGTCATTGAAGAGCCAGGCACCCACACCAAGACCCTTCTTGCCGAACGCGTTCGCCGCATCACCACCGAGGCCGAAGGTGCGGTAAGGCTCCGTAACGGCGCGCCACTGCTGGCGGAAAATGCCATGTACGCGGTAGTCCCCATCGAACGCCCCGATGTTCCCGGGGGAGGAGGCCAATGGCGTGTGGAAGAACTGGGAGAAGTGGATGTCCTGCGCGAGCACGCGCGGGGCCAGCATCGTAGCCACAAGCCACAAGCTGCAAGCCGCAAGCCGGGCCACGTGAGCAAAAGCTCGTGGCTTGTGGCTTGCAGCTTGTGGCTCTCGCATCACGGAAGTACCGTCACGTTACCCTTGTTGAAGTAGGTCTGCCCGTCCGCGCACACCACACGCAGGTGCCACACGAACACCGCCGGATCCACCGGCTTGCCGTTGTAGGTGCCGTCCCATCCGATCGCGGGATCACCGCTCTGGAACACCAGTTCGCCCCATCGGTCGAAGACCTTGAAGTCCATCTCGGTGATGAAGCGTCCGCGCACGAAGAGCACCTCATTGCTGCCGTCCGCGTTCGGGCTGAACGCGTTGGGCACATAGATATCCGGATCGCTGCAGTTCAGTTCGTACACGGTTACCAGCACCGAATCGATCTTGGTGCAGATGCCATCGCTCACGGTAGCCACGAACCAGGTGGTCACGTTCACCACGGCGGTCGGGTTGGCGATGTTCGGATCGCTCACCCCATCGGCAGGGAGCCAGGAATAGGTCACACCTGTTGAAGGCTGGGCCAGCAGTTGCACGGTGGTCCCTGCCACCACGATCGGCTGATCCACGGTTACTGTCACTTCACTGCCGTTCACGAGGGATACGAACACGGTGCTGGTACCGGTCCAAGTGCAACCTGCGGGAGTGGTCACATCCGCCTGGAAAACGAGTGTTTCGTCGGGTCCCACGGTGGCGATCGCGGTGCCTTGCCCGGCGATCACCTCCGAAGAGGGGGTCCATACGATCGTGCTTCCGGGATCCACACCGCTCAGTTGCAATTGCGCGGTCTCATCCGCGCATATCTCCTGATCGGGACTGATCGCGATGTTCGCCAGCGAGACTTCGACCACTGCACTATCAATGCTCGCGCAGCCACTCGTGCTGCCCTGCACGTACCACGTACCGCTCACTGCCGGTTGGATCAAAGCCGTGCTGTCGCTCGGGGAGCTGTTCAGCATGTCACTGAAGGCGGCATTGCTGGACCATTGCCATGCGTTGACATCGCCGGTCCCCGAAGCGGTGAGGGTGAAGCTGGCGAGGGGGCCGCAGTAGAGCGTATCGTTCATGGCTTCCAGCGCGGGCGCGGCGCCGAGCACCGTCACGGTGAAAGAGATCTGGTCTTCTCCGTTGCACGAGGCGGGATCGAACGCCGTGAGCGTAACAATGAAATTCCCGGTGCTTTGATACGTATGCTGTGGTGCGGTCAAGGTCGAGGAGTCCCCGTCGCCGAATTCCCAGAGGTAGGAGACACCATTGCTGTAGTTCGAGAACTGTACCGGGGCATCCGCGCAGACCGTGTCCGGTGCGTCGGCAGCGGCCACCACAAGGGGTGCGTCGAAATCGAACTTGAAGACCGCGTTGTTGCAATTGGGGCTGTTGTTCGTCGCGCTCACCGCACCGGGGTTCGGTTCGATAGGGAAATCCGAGTTCGATCCGCAGCCAGCGCAAACACTTTGGTAGACCCGCCCGCGTCGATCGAAGCGTGACGTGCCGCCATCCACATGCTCATGGCTGATGCTGCCACCGAAAAAGGTAGCGTAGGAGAGGGCGCTCATGTCGACTTCGAAAACCGCGAGATAGAAATCGTGCCCATCGGTGGTGGCCTGGAACGCGTCCGATGTGATGGGCCAGGCCGTTGGTGGTGAGCGGTGGACCGTAATTCGGACCCAGGTTACTGCCCCAGCCGCTCACATAGATCTTGTCGCAATAGTCCACTAGGAAGGCCGTCGGACTGATGGTGGGCGAGCCGGAGGTGCTCCAGACCAGGGAGGTCAGGGATGCGTTCAGTTTCACCAATACGCCATCGTGTGTGCCTCCGGCGAACGCTGCTTGCGGCGCGCCCGGGCTCATCGGAAAATCCGTGGACCTGGTGCAGCTCAGCACGAACACCTGGTCGTTGGCGTCCAGGAGGATCTCCCCCCGCATCTCATCGGCATAGTTGAACTTCAATGCTGGGGCACTGTTGTGCCCATCGTTCTGAGAACCCCTAAAAAGGTGCTCGACAACAGCTCGGTACCATCATTGCTGAGCTTGGCCACGATCATATCACTTCCGCTGGGATAGCTCACGCCGATCCCTGAGGGGTGTAGGGCTGGCCACCGCCGAAGGTGCCATCGAACGCCCCTGCGGTGACCGGGAAATCAGGGGATCCCGTGGTGCCCAGGACGTAGACCTCGTTGTTGGCGTTCACGATCAAGCTATGTGGAAGGTCATCGCCTTGCCCGCCCAACATGGTGCTCCACAGCATGAAGGTGCCGGTCGTGTCGTACTTGGAGATGGCTATATCCGTTCCTGGGATGTTGCCTTGCCCGTCGCCACCGTTCCAGGTTTCCTGGTAGGCTCCGATAGCTGGTGGGGTAACCTGATCCAAAGGAGGAGCTGCCGCTGTAGAGGAAGCCCTGCTCGTCGAAACTGGCTGTGTATCCAAAGTTGTCCGTGGTCGAACCGGAGTACGTACTGAACTCGAGCGTGGGATCGATCACCAGTTCTATAGCGGGGTCGAAACGACCGAGGCGGAAGCCGATCACGCCATTGGTCAATGTGTATGTACATGCAACGGGCACGCGCTTTCCGTTCCGTTCCTGATAAGCCAGCGGGATCCGCTCCACCACCGGCCCCAAAGAGGTTTCCAACAAGAGGTGATCATCGCGCAAGGAGATCCGATCCACTCCTTCGTAGCGCAAAAGGATCGCGCCAGGATCCGCTCCAGGGGCAAGGTGCAGGTCATACTTAAGTCCGTTTGCCGTGGTTGTTAGCCGCAGTCGCACACCGGGCGCTACCTCGCTCCATTCCACAATACCGAAAGCGTGCGCGTTGCTTCCCCACTTGGTGGGGTCCGACCCGAGGAAGTAATTGTGCGTGCCGATCAGCCGTTGCGCACCGTGAACAGGACCATTTACCGAAGCGCCCAAGAAGCGAAGGCGCATGGCGTGGTGCCGGATAACCGGGCGCCCAGCACCAACGGGTCGAGCATGGGCATGCGCTTGATGGACCTCTGTCGCATCGTACCGGTCCACGAGCAGTCCATCGCCTTCGCACCACACCGCGGCGCCCCTCACTTCCGCCATGTAGCGCACTTGCCCGGGCCATTGCCCCTTGTTCTCCACGAAGCGTGCGGAAGCTTGGGAGCGGACCCCGAGCACCAGCAACATGCCGCCGAGCAGCAAGGTGGAACGCAGGCCCCGGGTGTGAACGATCATCGCGACGAAAGTAGCGATAGCAGGACGCGAGGGCGGGGATGGATGTTGCTTGCGGTGCGTCTCCGCTAACGCGCAGCGTGGTGATCGATACGGCCGCCCCGGATGGAGCAGAGGCGGTGATCAGCGCGTCATGCGCGCCTGGTCCTCCTTGGGAACGTTCAGGCGGAACTCCACACGGCGGTTCTTGGCCCGGCCCTTCTCCTGGGTGTTCGCGGCGATGGGCTGCGCTTCGCCATGGCCTATCGGCGTGAGCCTGGTGGCATCGACACCTTGGGCGATGAAGTGGTCCACAAGCGCCTGGGCGCGGCGGTCGCTGAGTTCGCGGTTGTACTGTTCAGTGCCCTTGTCGTCCGTATGCGCCTCGATCACGAGCGTGAGGCGGTCATGTTCGCGCAACAGGTCGGTGATCTTGCTGAGGGAAGGTATGAAGCGCGGGTCGAGGCTGGACCGGTTCGTGGCGAAGTACACAGTGGAAGTGCGCACCACGGTGTTGTCCAACTCTTCGACGGCCAACTTCGAGAGCATGCTCAGGTCCACCACCTTGTCCACGTCGAGCGCGAGCACCTCGGCGTCCAGGAAGCGGAGTTCCTTCACTTTCTTGTAGATGTCGTACATCTCTCCCAATGACTTTGCCTCGCCCACGGAATACGTGTATTCCCCGCGCTCGGGATCGAAACGCTCGATCACCGGATAGTGCTTGCGGATCTCGATGAAGCGGGGATCCTCCAAAGAGATCCGCTCCTTGCTGGCGAACAATTCGATGGAGAAGCGCACATCCTCCCCCTCCTTCACGGTCAATTGGAACTGATCGAAGGGAAGGGCCTGGTAGGCGAATTCGCGGGTCACGCCAGAAGCATCCTGATAGCTGGCGTATACCGGGACATCCTCGCTGTCCTTGAAGCGATCGATCACTTGGATCGTGCGCGCTACGCAATGGCTCTTCAGTTCGCCGCTGATGCGGTCGGTGCCCATCACGTCGAGCAGCACGTCCAGCGTGCCAGCGGTACCAAGTCGGTGTTTCACCGATGCACCGCGGAGTTCTTCACCATCCGGCATCCGCCAACGAATATCCTCTACGGTCCATTGTGGCAGGTAGGAGTGGAGGGCGTCCATGGCCACAGGGCGATCGGTGCGCGCTGAATCGGGCGAGGTGACGTACGGCTGTTGGGTCTCTTCGATCACCAGGGTGTGCGTAGCAGCGGTGAAGAACACGGTGTTCGTCAGTGTATCCACCAGGTCGCGTTCGACCACGTACCGGCCTGGCCGTGCATAGCAGTGTTCGGCGTTTTCGCCGCGCACGCGTGTACCATCACCGAGGTCCCATTCGTAGCGCAGGGGCAAGCTCCCGATCGAGGGGTCCATCGGTTCTTTGAACTGGTAGCAATAGTTGTTGAGGATCTGGGTCTGGCAGTCCACGAAGCGAGGTATCGTGCGCGAGAAGAGGAACACTTCGTCCGCCCCCAGGCGATCGCTGCTGAAGGCCCCGGAGACGTCGGTCGCGAAACTGGTGTACCCCAGATCATTGGCGGCCGAGTTCATCGGTTCGGGCAGGGCTTCAGGGCGCATCCAACGGGTCCCCTTTGGTTCTGTGCGGTAGATGTCCAATCTACCAGGGCCGCCTTCGCGATCGCTCGTGAAGTAGAGGGAACCGTTCTGGTGGATGAAGGGGAAAAGATCATTGGCTTCGCTGTTCACAGAAGGGCCGAGGTTCTCCGGAAGGCCCCAGCCGGTCCCTTCCCGCTCTGACCGATAGAGGTCCATACCACCCTGCCCTCCGGGGAGATCCGAGGCGAAGTACAGCCAGTGGCCATCGGCGGAAAGGCTCGGGTGAACGAGACGATGTTCGGGTGAATTGTACTCGAACGGGCGCGCTTGCGTCCAGGCCAGCACCTGGCCGGTGGTCGGGTCCATCGCACGCGCGGCGAAGAAGAGTCCGATGCCTCCCGTGCCACGACGGATCTTGCTCATGGACCCAGGGGCATCGGTGTTGCTGGTGAAGCAGATGGTACCATCGGCGGCGAAAGTGGCGGGGCCATCGTTCAGTACCGTGTTGAGCGCGCCCAATGGAACGGCCGGTACGGTGGCGGCGGAAGCGTAGGGTACCGAATACAGATCGCTGAGCGGTTTCTCGGTATCGGCCTGTTCTACGCGGACCACTTGGTCGGCGAAGCGGAGGGAGCAGAACACCAGTGTGCTGTCCATCAGAGAGGGCGCGTAGTCCTCTCCAGCGGGGCGTATACCCGCAGGACGCACTTCATAGGTCACTTGCGCGGATCCCGGCATGACCAGAAAGGACAGGAGGACTATGGGGATCGAACGGAGCATCAGAAATAGCGGGGGTCTTTTACGCGGATCCGGTATCCGAGTTCGTATTGCACCATTATTTCGTGGGAACCACCGTGGTAGGGAGTTATGGCAGACAAGCCCAGATCGTAGCTGTACCCGAACCGCCATTGGGGGGTGGGCAGCACCTCGAACATACCGACCAAAGCATCCTGGGTCCGGTAGGAGAGGCCTGCGGTGAAGCGTTCCCGGAAGAAGACGTTCATATTAAGGTCCGCCTGGAGGCTCGAGGACGCTTGGTAGCGGATCAAGGTGGATGGCTTCAGCTTGAAATGATCGCTCACCTTCCATACATAGCCACCCGTTAGCATCGGTTGCAGTTGTTTGAGATCCATCGTGGAGACCCAGCCAATGCCGTTGGAACTGGAACGACGACCCATGAGAAAGGGAACCGATACACCGACGAAGAAGCTCCGCTTGTAGTAGAAGGCGCCACCGCTGAAATTGGGTCGGAACGAGGCGCGCATATCCGCGGCGAACACTTGGTCCTGCTGCTCTTGTAGGGACACTTCGCTCCACCTTGCCTGGGCCATGACCGCACCGCCGCCCAGTCCGAAGGATAGACGTCCTTTGCGGAACTTGATGCGATAGGCGTAGTTGGCCATGAGGCCGGTCTCGCGACTGACGCCGATCTTGTCGGAATAGAGCGTCAACCCCAGGCCCATCTTCCTTCCTTTCACGGGGGAGTGGACGCTCAGCACCTGGGTAACGGGCGCACCTTCCATGCCCACCCATTGGTGGCGGTAGGTCAGGTTCACGGCGAAGGCATCCCGGCTGCCAGCGTATGCCGGATTGATCAACAACCCATTGAAAAGGTACTGGCTGGTGAGCGGGGTATGCTGGCCGTGCGCGACCAGTGCGAGGATCGCGCTCGAACAAGAGAGAACGTAGCGCATACACCTCACCGTTTGATGATCAAGTAGCCGTTGTACGTCAGACCTTCCGATAGGTTCAAGACATAGAAGTATGTGTCGTCCAGCAAGGGAACTCCGTTCCTGGCACGGCCGTCCCAGCTATTGTCGTAGTCCTTCTGGGCCATCACAGGGCGACCCCATCGATCGAAGACCTTCAGATCGCTACCAGGATAGGCCTCGATCCCCGTGATCTCGAAGCGATCGTTCACGCCATCGCCGTTGGGTGAGAACCCTTGGGGAATGAAGAGGTCCTGCACGGTGATCGTCACCGTATCCGTTGTGAAGCCACAACCGTCGATGCTGGCGGTGAGCACCAAGGTGTTCTCGCCCATCGAAAGGCCGGTGATATCGGAAGCGACATCACTCGGATCGGTGGGGGAACCAGTGCCGGTGATCACCGTCCATAGGAAGGTGGCGCCGTCGGATCCTTGCCCATGCAATTGCGTGGCTGTGAACACAGCGAGGTACTGGTCATCCCCGGCGCTCACCCAAATCGGTTCGTTCGGATCGTGGAAGGTGATGTGTATGGAATCTGTAGCGATGCAAGGTGCGGTCCCCACGGTCCACAGCAGCGTGTAGGTTCCCGGGATCGGAGCGGTCACCCATGCGCTCGGATCACTGGGGTTCGAAATAGCCAGGGAGGGCGGACCGCTCCAAACCCCTCCTGCTTGCAGAAGGACGGCATGTACTTGTGCCGCAAGGCCGCATACGGCGGTGTCCGGCCCCGCTTCGGCATAGGGGCCCGGGTTCACCAGTACGGTCTGTGAAACGCTTGCGGTGCATGCGCCCAAGATCACGGTATAGGTCAGTTCATAGGTGCCCAGGCCGACGGTAGGATCGAAGACCGATCCCATCATGCCGTCACCCTGCCACACACCTCCAGCATCTCCAGTTACCAGCAGGTTGAGGTCCTGCGGCCCCTGCGTGACGCAAATAGGTCCTGGATGGATCCAACTCGCGTTTGGTGGCGCGCTGATGGCGACTTGCTGGGTGGAGCTGTAAGGGCAAGTGCCACCCACCGTATAGCTCACGTAGTACGAATTGGGTGTGCTCATGTCCAGATCGATCTCTCCGGTCAATGTGTCGATCGCCAAACCGATCGGATCGACGGAGAACACGCCGCCCAATTCCGCGATCCAGGGTATCGGATCTGAGCTGTTGGTGCAGTATGCGATATTGGAATAGGCGAAGGCCGCATCATGGGTGATCGGAGTGCCGGTGCAGATGCAGTTGGCATCCAGCATATCGCCGTTGGTGCAGGCGCTGTTGTCATCGCAAGGCGAACCGATCCTGGCCGAAGACGGTGGGGCAGTTGTCGGTGGCATCGCAGATGCCGTCGCCATCGGCATCGGGTGCCGGGATGAACTGGCAGCCGAGCACCGGATCGCAGGAATCGATGGTGCAGGGATCACCGTCATCGCAGGTGATCGGTGTGCCCACGCAGTTGCAGTTGCTGTCCAGTGTATCGCCGGTGGTGCAAGCGCTGTTGTCATCGCAAGGTGAACCGACCTGGCCGAAGACGGTGGGGCAGTTGTCGATGGCATCGCAGAGGCCGTCGCCGTCGGCATCGGGTGCCGGGGTGAACTGGCAGCCGAGCAACGGATCACAGGAATCGATGGTGCAGGGATCGCCATCATCGCAGGTGATCAGGGTGCCTACACAGGCGCAGTTGGTATCGTAAAAGTCGCCGCTCGTACACGCGTTCCCGTCATCGCAACCTGTTCCAGGGAGCGTTGTGCCGTTTGGAACGCCTATGCAATCGATCAACTGACCGGTACAAATGCAGTTCA
>JADJCS010000012.1 GCA_016703105.1 Flavobacteriales bacterium | reverse complement strand
TTTGGAGCCAGGTGAACCGTGACCGCGCCCTCACTGATCGAGGCCGGTGCCATGCTCCCCGCGGGCTGGCCGCCGTGGGCGCCGCGAAGGCCAATGGCAGATGGGACCGCGCCTACAGCCCCGCATCGACCATCACCGAACCAGAAGGACCTGCTGGCCGCCCTGCGGAAGAACCCACCGCCCGCGAAGGCGTTCTATGCGCGCTGAACGCTCCAGAACCGCTACGCCATCCTGAATCGATTGGAGAAGACCGCGGATCGGGACACGCGCCGAACGCTTGCGGGGTTCATCGCGATGCTGGAGCGCAACGAGTTGATGCATCGCCAGAGCAGTGGGGTGCGAGATCGTACTTACACGATGATGGGAACGAATACTGACGCGGCCCATCGGTCGATCGGACCGATGCCAATGACCCCGCGTTCCGCGAACTGGTCGCTGAATTGGACAAGGACCCCGCGATCGCGATAGGAACGACCACGCGTTCTTCGCGCGGTTTCAACAGGTTGCACGACATCCGCCATGCCGTGGTGGTGTGGCACGGTACGGACTTCGTTGGATAAGGTGCGTTCAAACCGTTCGATGGGAATATGGTCGAAGTGAAGCGGATGTACGTGCGGCCGCGCATCAGCCGAAAGGCATCGCCTCGGGGATCCTGCGCGAGGGCTCGAGCGTTGGGCCAATGGGCTGGGCTATGACCGTTGCGTTAACTGGAGACCGGCCAGAAGCAACCGGAAGCGGTCGCGCTCTACACCGAAGCACGGCTACAGCATCATCCCCAACTACGGTCAGTACATCGGCGTGAAACCGGCATCTGTTTCGAGAAGCGCGTTCGTGAACGCGAGATCCGATCGTCTCATGATCGAACATCCCTGACCGGAGCACCGCGCTTCAGAATGCCACGCGGAGATCGAACTGATCAAGCAGACCCACGAACAGGATGGCCAGCTGTAGGTGAACCGACTTTCACCACGGGGTTCTTGTAGAGTTCCTGGAAGTCACTTTATCTCACTGCAACAACATCCACTGTCCACAGCAAGGTCGCTGCTTTCCAGGCTGGCGCTGGCTCTCATTATCGTAGTACTCCGTCATGAAGTCCTGCTTGGAGGTGGCACACAGGCACCAGCCATGGCAGAGGCCACGTGGGCGTGGGATTCCACAGGCGTGATGTAGAAGCCCCATGAAGGCCTTCCGAAGGTAATGGACCCGTTCAGATGCTTGTCACGATAGCCTTTGATGCGAAGAAGATGGTCGAGGCGTCGCCATCGTGTCTTAGCTTCGATGCATCATTGTCAAAGTCGTGGTGTCACGCTGCCGAGATTCAACCATCATCGCGAAACGATGATGCTGCCGATGAAACCGTAGGTGAGGATGGTCTTTTTCATAGTGTTGGTTTGTGCCGCGAACCAATGCCGTTCGAGGCGAAGGCCATCATACTTCAGTAGGGTCCGTGCCCGCCGAAGCGAAGATCCCAGAAAACCTGAGGATGAGTGGCGTCTCATGGGATGAGGCCCCAAGGACTTAACATGATGCACCGCCTCCGTGCGACGCCTGACGTCCAGTTTCGCGAAGAGGTTCGATGTAATGCGACTTCACCGTGGGCAACGGCGTGAAGAGCTGGTCCCCCCACGTCTCCTGGTTGGACCGGCCCGTGGCCATCAATCCGCAGCACCTCCAGCTCCCGCCCGCTGATGCCGATGCGACACCGTGCCTCCTCGTTCGGCCGATGCGGTACCTCGGCCGGAGACTTCCTCCTTCCCGCGTGAGGAGCAACGAACCCATCCAGATGCCCAGCGCCGTGAACAGTGCGGCGACCACGCCGATGTACACCTCCACCCCCAGCTCACGCAGCAAATAGCGGTACTCGATGTACTTCAGGACAAAGACCAACGCAGCGAGCGCGAGGCCGTAGAGCACCACGGCGGTCCAGAAACCGGACCTGCGCAATTCCGCTGAGCTGTCCATCGGGCCGAAGGTCGGGATCGCGCTGACGTCCGAAAGACCGCGCGTCAGCGTTCCCCTCTCGTCACCAGCTTCTCGGAAAGGAGGGCACCCGCCCGTAACCGCACGGATCAAATACAGGCCCGGGCAAGCCCCGAAGGATCGATCGTCACACTGCCACCCGCGGCAGGGATCGCACGGACCAAGGTGCCGTTCATCGACCATGTGCTCACCTCCGCCAGTCCGCCGGGTGATGTAACGCGCCCTGGCCCGCGCCCATCGCCCGGGTTCGGCACGATCGAAAGGCCGCCGGTTAGGGCGCCACAAGCTGGATGCTGGTCGCGAGGTCCTTGTACACGGTGAGGTAAAAGCCGTTGTTGCCGGCATCGTAGGTAGGCCCTGTTGCCCAAGGCTCGGGATCGAAGTCCGTGCCCTCGAAATGCCCGCCCATGGCGAGGGCGCCGCCGTTACCGCTGGCCACCGCGAAGGGGGATGCATGGCTGGAGCTGGAAATGTTGAAAGCGCTGATCAGGACCGCCGCCCGCCGTGTACAGCGCGGCGAACGAGTCGCCGATGCCGCCGATGCGGTAAAGCGGGAAATGTCCCGGCGAGGGGTCCGCATCCAGCGAATCGCCGGTGAACTCCCCGGCCAGCACGATGTCGTTCCCCGAGTACAGTCCAAGGACCAACCGCGGTTGAAGTTGGTGCCGGTGCTCTCCAGCTCGTTGCACCACACCAGCGCACCGGCCGCTGAATACTTCGCCAGGAAGATGGCCATGCCCGGCGACTGGTCGATGGAAGTGGTATCGGCACTGGGGTCGAAGTCGATGTCGGTGCCTGTGGCATAGCCGCTCACGATCACATCGTCATTGTCGTCCACGGTGATCCAGGGGTACCACCGCGCTGGAGATCTGGGATACGCCCACGGTGAATGCCCAGCGAAAGGCACCGCCCGGTTCGTAGCTGGCCAGCAGCATGTGCTTGCGCGTGTTCACCGCGTCCACCAGGTATTGGCCGGGGCCGGGGTCAGCATCGATGCCCATGCTCCGCGCCTCCAGGCCCACATATACGTTGCCGCTGCCGTCACAGGCCAAGCAGTTCCCGTGTTCGAAATCCTCCACGCCGCCGAGCGTGAAGGCCCAGAGGTAGGCTCCGCTGGGGCTGTACTTCGCCACAAAGGTGTCCTCCTCCTGCGACACCAAGGTGTGCACGGCAGGCCCGGGATCCATGTCCACTCCACTGCCGATGTTGTTGTCGAAGCTTCGAACAGGATCAATTGCCGCTGTCGTCCACGGCCACCTCGCTCGGGACCACATAGGCCCATGCGGCACCGAGGGACAGGGCCCATTGCAGGGCGCCATTCGCATCGAAGCGCGCGAGAAAGGTGGTGTTCCACAGCGAACCGGGGCTCACGGTCATCATCCAAGTCCCAGGGCCCGGATCGATGTCGAAGGGGGTGGTGTACAAGCCGGCCACCACCACCCCACCTTGTCCGTCGGGCGCCACAGCGTGGATGCGTTGCAACAGGGTGTCGCCGAACACGTGGGCCCACAGCAGCTCACCGTTCGCGGTGTATTTGGCCAGCAGCGAGCTGCTGGTGCCGCCGGACTGCACGAACAGTGTGTCGGTGCCGGGATCGATGTCGAGCGCACCCGCTGCTACATAACCTCCTACGAACAGGTCACCGTTCGCATCGTAGGCCAGGTCCATCACGCTGCTCGAACCCAAGGGACCACCGCATACCGCCCAGTTGAGCGATTGCGCACACGCCGGGCCGGTGGACCCGATCGCGATCGCCGCAGCCGTGAAGATGTTCACTGTCCAGGAGCGCGATCGTGCGCGTAGTGGTGGCATCATGATAGTGCAAGATAACCGCATGAACTTGCACAAGGGTGCGACGATCAGGAACGATCGATCTCCTCCAATACCGAACGGCCACTGGACCCATCGCCGCTGGTCCAGCGCCAGGTCTCATGTAACCGGATACGGCCTTCCGGCATCAGCTCGGGCACGGACCGACAGACCCCCGTCATCAATTCGCCCTTGTCGTTCACTTGGTGGTAGCGCATGTCGATGCCGCCATCGTCATCCACCAGCCCGATCAAATGCCCGGTCACGATCCGTCCACCCGCATACGCGCAGGTGAGCACCCTTCCGTTCTGCTGATAGTGGAAGATGGTCTCCGCTGAAGTCTCCCCGTTCGCCGTATTGCTCACCGGCCGAAAGCGTCTGCCGTGATAGTCGATCATGCGGGAAAGATCGCCACGCCGAACATCCCATCTGAGGGTGCGAACCGCCCCGATCACGGATCGCCCCGTCGACCCCTGCCAGCCGTCAGGTAATACACCAGCGCCACCAAGCCGCTCCCTCCGACCAGATTGCCCAGCACCACCGGCACCAGGTTGGAAATCGAGCCCATGATGGTGATGCCATCGGCGCCGGCCACATGTGGATGGGCCGACTTCAACAACATGCCCATCGGCAGGAAGTACATGTTGGCCACGCTATGCTCGAAGCCCGCTGCAACGAAGGCCGCGATCGGCAGCACGACGGCGATGGCCTTGTCCATCACGCTGCGCCCCGCGAACGACATCCATATCGCCAGACACACCAGCACATTGCAGAGCACTCCACTAACGAACGCGGTGCCGAAGGGGACGCGCTCTTCAGCCGCCGCGATCCGCACATACTGCTCACCCACCGCGCCATCGTTCATGGCCGGATGACCGAGAGATCCACCAGCACGGCCAGCCCCGCCGCGCCTACAAGATTCGCGATGCTGACCACGCCCCAGTTGCGCAGCACTTCCGCCGTGCTCACGCGGCCATCCGCCCAAGCCATGGCGAGCAGATTGTTGCCCGTGAACAGTTCCGCACCAGCCACCACCACGAGCAGCAAGCCGAGCGCGAAGCACATACCGCCAAGCACGCGGCCGAGCGCGAAGCCCAGCGACACATCGGAGGTCACGAGCGTGAAGAACATCGCACCGAGGCCGATGAAACCGCCGGCCAGGATCCCGAGGAGCACCAGTTGGAGCATGGGCAGGCGCGCCTTCACCACGCCTACTTGCTGTATGCGGTCCGCGATCTCATCCGGCGAGAACGCATCGGATCCGTAGAGGGCAGGCATTCGCGTCGTGCGTTTCATCGTTCGCCGCCGAATCTACCAATGGCATGCGTCCGGTACGCTGATGGTCATCAACCAGGTCATCCTGTACCGGCGCTTACCTTGCCGTTCCGATCCTGGGATCTCGCATCCGCAACCATCAACGCCCTCACCTGCCATGACCACGACTCATCCCGAGCTTTACGCGAACATCGGCTTCGTTCTTTACAGCATCGCAGCGAGCGATAGGCGGATCGCCCCCGCCGAAGTGGAGGTGTTCAAGCAACAGGTGAAGAAGAACTGGCTTCCCCTGGAGGACAGCACCGACGAGTTCGGCACCGATGCCGCGCACTACATCAGCATCAGCTTCGACTACGCCCATGAGCAGGGCATGTCCGCCGATGATGCCTTCGAACGGTTCAAGGACCACTACCGCGACGCTCCCGGAAGCTATGATGAGGTCACCCGCCAGCTCGTGCGGAATACAGCGGCGGCCATCGCAGCGGCGTTCTCCGGAAAGAACAAAGCTGAACTGGTCCGGCTCGCACAGGTGGAGGCCTTGTTCGCACATAACTGAACCTCGCGGTCGGTCACCGCTTCCATCGCGCCGTGCCGACCGCGGGCAACGGGTGGCGATCGGACGGAGCATGACGTAACGCCGACCTTGGTAGGGGAGATCCGCTCCGAAGCAGTGTTCGATCTCGTCCTGCTCCTATTTGTCCCCTAAGGCATGAACTGGTACCTATTGGACATTGAAGAACTGCGACGGTCGCTCGGCGTGGGCGAACACGGCCTCACCGAGGCCCAGGCAGCGGAACGCCTGCGGGAGCACGGCCCCAATGAATTGGAGGGAAAGAAGCGCCGCACGGTGGCCGGACTCTTCCTGTCGCAGTTCAGGGATCTGATGATCCTGGTGCTGCTGGCCGCCGCTGCGATCGCCGGCGCCATCGGCGACCTTACCGATACATACATCATCCTCGCCATCGTGCTGCTGAACGCGGTGATCGGCGTGGTACAGGAGTACCGTGCCGAAAAGGCGCTTGACGCGTTGAAGCGCATGGCCGCCCCGCAAGCCACCGTGCGGCGTGGCGGATCGTTGCGCACCATCGCCGCGCGCGAGGTGGTGCCCGGCGACCTGGTGGTGCTCGAAGCCGGCCAGGTGGTCCCTGCGGACCTGCGGTTCACGGCGTGCCATGGGCTGCGCATGCAGGAAGCGGCGCTCACCGGCGAATCGCTCGACACGGCCAAGCACACCGGTGCGCTCGAGGGGGATGACCTGCCGCTCGGCGATCGCACCAACATGGGCTTCAAGGGCACCGTGGTGGCCAAGGGACGCGCCGAGGGCCTCGCGGTGGCCACGGGCATGCGCACGGAGATGGGGCGCATCGCCAAGCTGCTCGACCAGGGCACCGCCGCCACCCCGCTGCAGAAACGCATGACCGCCTTCGGAAAGGTGGTCTCCATCGCCGTGCTCGCGATCTGCGCCGTGCTCTTCACCGTGGGCTGGCTGCGCGGCGGCGATCCCATGACGCTGTTGCTCACGTCCATCTCCCTGGCCGTGGCCGCCATCCCCGAAGCGCTGCCCGCCCTCATGTCCGTGTCGCTGGCGCTTTCGGCCGCGCGTATGGTGAAGCAGCATGCCCTGGTGCGCCGCCTCGCCGCAGTGGAGACGCTGGGCTCGGTCACCTTCATCTGCACCGACAAGACCGGCACGCTTACCCGCAACCGCATGCGCGTGGAGCAGGTGGTCGTGCTGCATGAGGACGATCGCCAGGCGATGGTACGAACGATGGCCATCAGCAATGATGTGGCGATCGGAACGGACGGATCGCCCCGTGGGCGAAGGGACCGAGCTCGCACTGTTCGAGCACGCGCGTGAAGACGGGATCAGGAAAGTGGATGTCGAACGTGACCTGCCCCGCGTGGCCGAAGTGCCGTTCGATGCCGTGCGCAAGTGCATGAGCACCGTTCATCGGCGCAGCGATGGCAGTCACGTACTCTTCATCAAGGGTGCGTTGGAATCACTGCTCGAACGCACCGCTTCGCCGGACCCGCGCTGGAAGGTGGAAGCCGATCGGCTCGCAGCGGATGGCCTGCGCGTGATGGCGCTGGGCGTCCGCGACCTATCAACGGGCGAACTGCCCCACGATCCGGCCACCCTGGAGCATGACATCACGCTGCTCGGCCTGGCGGGCATAGAGGATCCGCCGCGCGATGAAGTGCCGCAAGCCATCGCCGATTGCCAGGGCGCCGGCATCCGCACGGTGATGATGACCGGCGACCATCCTGTCACAGCGCGCACCATCGCACCGCATCGGGCTGAGGAGCGCCACTAAGACGGCGGATGCGCGCACCGTGAGAACCGCGCCGAGCTGGCGAAGCTGGGTGCCGACGAACTGCGCGCGCGTGTGGAGCACATCCGGGTGTACGCGCGCGTTTCGCCCGAGCAGAAGCTCGATATCGTGACGGCATTGCAGGACCGCGGGCACTTCGTGGCCATGACCGGCGATGGCGTGAACGATGCACCGGCCTTGAAGCGCGCGGACATCGGCGTGGCCATGGGCATCACCGGCACCGACGTGTCGCGCGAGGCCGCCGACATGGTGTTGCTGGACGACAACTTCGCCACACTGGCGAAGGCCGTGCGCGAAGGCCGCCGGGTGTTCGACAACATCCGCAAGTTCATCAAGTACATCCTCACGGCCAATGCCGGCGAGATCTGGGCCATCGCGCTGGCGCCTATGATCGGCCTGCCCATCCCGCTACTGCCCGTACACATCCTGTGGATCAACCTGGTCACGGATGGACTGCCCGGCCTCTTCCTCTCGTTGGAACCCGCCGAGCGCGACCTGATGCAGCGCAAGCCCCGCCGTCCGAAGCAGAGCATCTTCGGGCACGGGTTGGGCGTTCACATTCTCTGGGTGGGTCTGCTGATGGGCGCCGTCACCCTCTCCGCGCAGGCCTGGGCGATCCGCACTGGGCATGCCAACTGGCAGACGATCGCCTTCAACGTGCTTTGCCTGAGCCAGATGGGCCACGTGTGGGCGATCCGCACAGAACGCTCCTTCTTCCGCACCAACTTCCTCTCCAACCCTGCGCTGCTCGGCGCCGTTGCGCTCACCTTCGGGCTTCAGGCACTGGTCACTTTCGTACCGCTCTTCCAGGGCATCTTCCACACGCAGGCGCTTACAGTGCAAGATTTCTTCGTCGTCACCGTGCTGTCGTCGGTGGTCTTCATCGGGGTGGAGGTGGAGAAGCTGGTGATGAGGCGGCGTTGATGCGTATCTACGATCCGAAAAGGCCAGAGACCTTGGGGATCGGGGCTCCGTAGCACCTGGGGCCACAGGCCCGACTTCCTTAGCCGACCCCAGCATCAGATAGCGGGCCTGCGCTTTGCCCTGGAGGAACTTGTGCGGATCCGGAAGTTGCGAGCCATTGGTCAAGTAGAGACGGACCCCATCGGCGTCCGCGCTCAACGCTGCGATGCCCTCGCTGCCGGCCGCTGTCGGCGAATAGCCGATCACGAAATTCCGGGCATAATCGTACACCAGTTCGTTCGCCGTGGGGAACCGCTTCTGTAGGAATTCGCGCACCGCCTGGATGAGCTTCTGATCCTCCACCTCGTACTTGGAAATGAGCTTGGCGATCTGTGCTTCAGCAGCAGCAGCAGGACTTAGGACTGTTGTTCTCTTGGCGGTCGGCATCGTTCCGTGTGTGCCCCATTTGGCGCAGTGTTTTGTAAACATAGCCAGCGCGCGCTGAGCCCTAGTGTTCCGATCACCGTGAGCCGTACGGACAGATCATTGGACTTCTCCGCAAAACCCCGCTGTGTACAGCTCCGGTCCTTTGTAGCGGTCAATGACAACCAACATGAACGCTTCTGTGCAGCTCGCCTATCGGCCCACCTTCCTCGATCGCATCGCATGGTTCCTCACCGGCATCGGTGTCCGCAGCAAAGTCATGGGCACCGCTCATCTGGAGAACATCAGTTATCACCTCCTGGTGAAAGCAATGACCTTGCGGAACAGCGCCACAGCGCGAGAATTCCAACCCATCCTGGAGCGCGCCACATCGATATCATCCAGCGAGTGGGCCTTCCTTGCCACAGAAAGCGGCGGACGCAAGGTGCTCGTGGACAATGAGTTCATGAAAGTAGTGTTGATCCGCTGGGAACCCGGAGCGGAATGTGCCCGGCATTACCACCCGAACGGAGGCGGCATGATCATGGTGCTTGAAGGGGCGATACAGGAATCACGCTTCCTCAACGCTACCATAGCAGCGCCCTATGAAGTACGCACCTTGGAGCGGCATGCCCTGAGCTATATCGATGACCAGCTCGGTGCGCATGTGGTGGCGAACCCGAAAGAGAAGGCTGCCATCACGCTGCATGCCTACTTGAAGTACCGGTCAGCGGCTGATGCGTGAGCCAGGCGCACTGACCCACGGGAGTCCGCAGGAGGGCCTTCCGTGGTCCGAAAGGAGGCTACATCTTTGCAGGGATGTACAACTTCGTTGATGTCATCATAGCCGATCCGGCGGGCCACCGGCAGTTCCGCAGTGGGGATCAACTCATGACCGAGTTCACCTGCCCGCTCGAGAGCGCGCAGCAGGACATGTGGAGCCACGCGAGCTACTTCGTATACGTGCTCGAAGGACGCAAGGACTGGCAAAGTGCTGATGGCAAGGTCGAACTGCGCGCCGGCGACATGGCCTTCGTGAAGAAGGGGGGCAGCATCGTGGAGCAGTATTTCGGAACGCCGTTCTGCGTGCTCCTGTTCTTCATGACCGATGAGTTCATCTGCGAGGTCTTTCGCACCGTGGAGGTGCTGGCGAAGGGGACAGCACCCCTGCCCCCACTGGCGATGGTCCGCACCACGCCGGCCATGGATGCCTTCATGAACAGCATGCTGCCGCATTTCAGGAATGAACGGTCCATGGATCCGCAGCTCGTGGACCTGAAGCTGCGCGAACTGCTGTTGAACATCGCTGGCGAACCGCGGAATGCGGCCTTCGTTGCATCCTTCCAGGCCATGATGCGGACCCGCGGCTTGGATCGCATGCGCCGGATCATGGAGGACAACTACTGCTACAATCTGTCGCTCGAGGCCTATGCGCGCATGTGCGGGCGCAGCCTTTCGGCCTTCAAGCGCGATTTCCAACAGCTGTTCAATGCGCCACCGGGCCGCTGGTTGCGGGAGCAACGCTTGCGTCGCGCCAAGCTGCTGCTGAGTGCCGGTGATCTCCAGGTAAGCGAGGTGGCCTTACAGTGCGCCTTCGAGAACCTCTCGCATTTCAGCAAGGCGTTCAAGGAGGAGTTCGGCCATTCGCCTATGGAGCTCAAGCGGTCGATCGCGAGGTGAACCGCTGGGCAAAGTGATCGGGCTCCTGGGAAAAACAGCAGGGGCCGTGGTGTCGGGACTTTTGTCCGCACAACACAACACATCATGAACACCGCATCTGCCCGCCCCATCAACGTCCAATTCTCCGGGAGCATCCCACGCAACTACGACGAGCACCTGGGCCCGCTCTTCTTCGAGCCGTTCAGTGAACTGCTCGCGGAACGCATCGCAGCGCTCGCTCCGAGCGCGGTCCTCGAGCTCGCCTGCGGCACGGGCCGTCTTACGCGCCATATCGCCCAGCGGCTGGACAAGTCCGCACGTATCGTCGCCACGGACATCAACCCCGCCATGCTCGAATTCGCCAAGCAGCAACTGCCCAACGAAGACATTGAATGGAACGCGGTGGATGCGGTGAGCCTGCCCTACCCCGACAAGAGCTTCGACCTGGTGGTGGTGCAGTTCGGTGTGATGTTCTACAGCGACCGTATGCAGGCCTACCGTGAGGCTTTGCGCGTGCTGCGCCCCGGTGGCCGCATGCTCTTCACATGCTGGAACAGTGTGGACAAGAACCCTGCTGCATGGGCCACCCAGGGTGTGGTGGAGAAGTTCTTCCCGATCGATCCACCCGCGTTCTACACCATTCCGTTCGCCTACCACGAAAGCGTGCGCATCCATGAAGACGTGCTCACCGCCGGGTTCGACCACGTGCAGATGGAACTGCTCGCGCCGGAGGGCTATGCACGCACCGCCGCCGATGCGGCTGTGGGTCTGCTCGAAGGCTCGCCCATCCATACCGCGATCATCGATCGTGACCCGCTCCTGCTACCGGCGATGCGCACGGAGCTCGAAGCACGGCTGGTGACCCGGTTCGGCCGCGTAGACCTTCGTGTGCCGCTCAGCGCCTGGGCCGTCGAGGCGCGCATGAAGTGATCCGTGGCCCTGATGCGTGCCGCGAGCGCAGTGCTCGCGGCACGATCTCCCCGAGCGCGCTACGTTGCTGGCCCCGTCTTAAGCATCCCCGCAGGATCTCTCGTCATTGAGGACCCTGCGAGTTGCTTGTGAGCCGCAGGGTCCCCGCCAAAGCGCGGGAGACCACTGCGGAGATCTGGGAGGACACCCTGAGGTGGTTTAAACAAGCGCGGAAAAACCGTGGGTTCAGACCTGTACTGAAGGTCGAACGGAGCGCGCGTTGCTATCTACCTCGCTATCACAAGCATCTGAAATGAGGGCCGGACCGGCGGTATTGAGGTGGTGAGCAAGTAAGTGCCGTTCGGCAAAGCGGATTCGACCCGCGTCGTCGTCACCGCTATTGGATACTCTCCCACCAACCTGCCCTGCATGTCAAATGCAAAAAGGCGGACACCCTCACCCGGAACCTCCGGTACGCGAACCGTGAAGTACCCATCGCACGGGATAGGCCACGCAGAGAAACGTGACGGAGCCTCATCAAGATCTTCAACGGATACCAGTTCGTCGCTCAATTTCAAAAGGAAGAACCCCCCATTGAAATCGTCCAGTGAATGAACTCCAGGTCCAGGGTCGAAATCCACCTCGTCACCAAACCGTCCACCTGTGTAGACGTTGCCGAAGAGATCGATCTGGATCGACTCTGCCAGATCAAAGCCTGAGGCACCCAAACCCACACCCCAAACGAAATCACCCTGTGGATCCAACTTGACCATGTACATGTCCGAGTTGCCGCCACTTTGATCCACTAGGTATGTTCCGGGCCCAGGATCCAGATCCGTGGATCCGAAACCGGAAAAACCGCCTGACACGAAGACAGAGCCATCTTGCGCAATAGAGATGTCTGTGCCGTATTCATCCAGAGCGGACACGCCGAGCTGCTTCACCCAGACCAAGGAAAGATCGACATCCAGTTTGCAGATGAACGCGTCCTGATCGTATTGCGAGGTGGTATTGAGCTCGATGGTCCCCGGACCTGGATCGAAATCCGCGGAATCGCTGAAACAGCCCGTGAGATATAGAAAGCCATCACCAATGGTCCGAACGGAGATGTATCCGTACGCATTGTACGGTGCGACCCGGAACGCATCCACGAACCCGCCCGCTGCATCCAGCTTCACCAGGAACTTGCTGTTGCCCGGAACAAGATGCACGCCAACACCTGGATCAAGGTCGGCTTCATGGTGGTTGATCCCCACTCCCAGCACGTCGCCATTGTCATCCACCGCGAGGTCAAAGCAACCGTCGGTATCATCACCGCCGAACGTTCTTGTCCACATGAGATCCCCGTTAGTGTCGAACTTTGAGATAAAAACATCCGTCTCTCCTGCGCTCACGGATCCCGTGTTACCCGGCCCGGGGTCAAGGTCCGCCGTACCGGAGAAATAGCCGCCGACACATATATGACCGGAGGCGTCCATACACAAATTGTGGCCGCTATCGTCCCCCAGACCTCCGAATGTCTTCACCCATTGGAAGTTCCCAGCCGTGTCACACTTCAAGAGGAACGCGTCATGTTCGCCGACGGCGGTGCGCAAGACGTTGTTCGGTGGGTCAAAGTCGCACGTGGCATTAAAATTACCAGCGAAGTAGAGGGCACCATCCGGGCCCAATAGGCATTCACCACCGAAGCTATTGGTGCCGAGGCTCAACGTCTTGCTCCAGATCAGGTTCCCTTGCGGGCTCACCTTACGTATCAACCCAGTATGCACACCAGTACCTGACCAGTAGATGTTCCCATCCGCATCCGTCACGATCCGTGCGATCTCATTGCCTCCGCCATACTGTTTAACCCATTCAAAGGATTGCGCCTGCTCGCGTGTACGATACACACGAGAGGCCGCAACGATGGTCTTCGTGAGCCCTTGAGGGAATGGACCGATCGTTCTACGTCCACGGATAACGCGATCTGCTTTCATTGAACAAGGTTGCCTAAACGTCATGCCATGAGTTGCAGCCACTCAAATGTATGACCTGCTATCTGCATAGGGTCTCCGCTTCGAGACTGACGGTTTCCTTTATAGACGCAAATACATCCCCTCCTGGCGCTACGGTCCAGCCGCGTGCCTAACCCAGCGCTTGCCCGCGGCTCTGCCGGAGTTCGGAGCAACTCGTTCAGTGGAGACTTTGCGAACGCCAAAACCTCCCATCCCAAGCGCTTTGTGCTAAGAAGAGTTGATACAACCCGCCGTCCAGCGCGGGGCTGCGATCAAGCGGCGCGGCTGAGGCAGAAGAATTCTGGACAAGCGCGGACGAAAGAAGGGGCACACATTCTACACCCACCTATCATTCGCTTCTCAGTCTCTCCCACAACGCCAACTGATCCGCCCGCATCATCCCCACGTTCACGAAAGTGTTACACGAGATCAGGTGGATGCCGTTCAGGTTGCCGTAGACCAGACCTTCCGGGATCGCTGCCGCCGTGGCGGGCTTGCCGTACTGTAGCCAACCCAGCTCTTTGGGTCGCAGGTCGGGTCGCAACTTGAAGAAGCCGGCCATGTTGGTGATCATCACCCCGACCTTTTCGGTACGCTTGCCCCAGCGGCGGAAGAAGTGCGAGTCGAAGTGCAGGGCTCTTCCCCGAGAGGCCCATACGCGAAGGTGAACAATAGAATAACTGATCGCGCATGGCTTGTGTTCCCCGGTTCACGACCCGTGGTTGTAGGACATGCTGCGCTGGTCCCGGTCCGAGAGTATCCAGCGCTAGAAAATGCCTTGCGCGATGGTTGGTTTGGCACGGTTCGCAGATCCGCGCCAGCGTTGGGGGAGGCACCCTAGATCCTAAGGTGTCGCCGCTACCATCAACTTGCAGGTCAGGACCGTACCTCCAGAGCACATCACCCGAAGGAAGTAACTCCCAGGGTCAAGCCCGGAGACATCAATGCGGTTGGAGCCGGGTGATCGTCCCGGATCATCCAGGACTTGTCGACCATGCATATCGTAAAGATGCAATGCGACCACATCACCGTCCATACCAAGGACACGCGCTTCGGTGGTGGCTGGATTGGGGTAAGCGAAGATCGTGTTGGGAACGATCTCGGGTAGGCCTGTCTGGAACTCGGGGTCCAGTTCGCAGATGAACACATCCGTGAGCCCGTTGGCCAGCAGACCGGTACCGTTGGGTGGGCCGAACGTGAGGCTATCGCTGAAGTACCCCACAGCGAGCAATTCTCCCATGGGCCCCCACATCGTTCCTGCGAAGTAGACCCCTCCCAAAGCCCAGATCGGGGTCGCGTGCTCGAACACCCCCGTGGAGGACAGGGTCAGCAGCAGAGCATCATCATCGCTGCTATTGAACGTTGGAGCACCATGCGTTGCCGCCATCCAGGAACCCGGGCCGGGATCCACATCATGCGGTCCGCCATAGCTCACCGCGAGATGGACCGAGCCGGAAGTGGTAAGCGTCAGATCGCTGATGTACTCGTTATAGGTGGAGCCTCCCGCAACACCCCATTGGAAACTGCCCGTGGTGGTCATCTTCATGCAGAACCAATCCGCATCACCGTTGTCGCTGGAACCGACCATGGTCTGGCCCGGGCCAGGATCCAGGTCCACCCCTGTGCCAAGGAGCGCACCGGCTATGACGAGATCATCGTTCTGGTCCTTTTCGATATCGGCCACGCGTAGCCCCCAGGAGCCAGGAACGGTTTGCGCGAACTGGGTGTACCAGTTCACGGTACCGTTCGGCGCGTACTCCACCACGAGCATTTCACCATCCGCCGCATCCACGAGGGTGACCCCCAGTCCCGGATCCAGGTCGAAGGTGCTGGAGAACTCCCCCACGGCCAGTACGTTGTCATTGGCATCAATGAACAATTGTTCAAAGTTCACAGGCAGCAAAGCGCTCCACACATACGCCCCGTTCTGGTCGTATTTCACCAAGCCATCGACACCGAATGGGGAGTCGGCCAGTACGGTCCCGGGTCCGGGATCCAGATCCACAGAATCCAGCCCCCCAACGGTCATGTAAACATTGTTGTCGCTGTCAATGCCGACGTCCCAGACCTGGTCATAGGAGGAATCGGGCAGATGGATCAGCCAGTCCAGTGCACCGGACGAGTCTAGTTGTGCCACATAGATGTCCGATTCGTGCAGAGCGGACAGCGTACTGATGCCCGGCCCGGGATCGAAGTCTCCGGAGTCCAAAAAGATGCCGGCGACCACACATTGTCCCAAGGATCCGGTGGCCAGCCCACGTGGCTGATCCAACCATGCACCGCCGCCCAACCTCGCCACCCAATCGGGCGTGCGATCGGTACCGTAACGCGCCACCCATATGTTATCGAGTCCGATCCCAACAACCGGATACGTCCCCACACCGGGATCGAAATCGCACGTGCCTCGGAAGACCCCGGTCACGAACAGGTTGCCGAACGGATCGAACGAAGGCTCGAACGCCGCCGTATGATCGTTACCACTGATCTGTGATACCGCGGTCGCGAATTGAGCCCGGCAGTGATGGATCGGCCAAAGGCCGATGAACAACATGCACAGGATCTGGACAAGGGCTGGTGAGCGTTCCATCTACAACGGTTCGTGAACTTATGACGGTCGCGAACCGCTATGGTTGCGTTCGTCCCCCTCTGCGGCTGCACCGCGGATCGAAATACAATGCATCCACGGCGCAGCAGCGGACGAACAGATCTGGACAAGCAAGGCCGAACCGAGAAGTTCGAACACTGCCATGTCATCGTGCAACAACTACGCAATTCGATCCTATGCGCCCGTGCGATGATGCGACAACCGCTCGAGGCGGGCTTGCTCGCTGCGAGGATGCTGGAACGGCAGTAGCGTAGGGCCGGACACGTCCACGCCACGATCGCGCGATGCCGACGTAAGGTCGAACATGCCCAAGGGATGATCGGACAGCGGGGCGATACGCTCGCAAGCCGCCATGTGATGATGGGACGGCGACGCGATACCATCTTACGACGCCATGTGTCGATCGTAAGCTGCAGTTTGATGATGGGACGGCGACACGATACGATCGTATGCTGCCACGTGATGATGGGACGGCAGCGCGATACGATCGTATGCCGTCATGTGATGATGGGACGGCGGCGCGGTACCATCGTATCCCGCCATGTGATGATTGGACGGCGGCGCGGTACCATCGTATGCCGCCGTGTGATGATGGGACGGCGATGCGGTACCATCGTATGTCGCGATGTGATGATGGGACGTCGACGCGGTACTATCGAATCCAGCGATGTGATGATAGGACGGCCGCGCGATACCATCGTATGTCGACGTGTGATGATGGGACGACGGTGCGATGCGATCGTATCCCGCCGCGTGATGATGGGACGACGGCGACGTCCGACCACATCCGGCGCTGGGACGAACGGCCTCAAGCCACTGAAACACACCCGTTCCGGATGTCGTTCAAGGCCACCGATCGGTAACACGGAACAGGAAAAGGACACGCACATGAAAGACCAATACAGCATCGTCCGGGTCGGCACGAAGCGCCTGCCCGCGGGTGAATTGGTGACGCGCGGACGCAATCATGTCCGCTTGCTCACCGGCAACCCCGACTACGCGGGCTTGCAGCACATGCTGCCGGAACTGGAGGAGGCATGTGATGAGCTCGACGTCGCCGAGCGCGTCTACCAGTTCAACAAAGGCCGGCAGGACCTCTTCCTGCGCAACAACGCCCAGGGCCAGCTCAAATGGAAGATCCGCGAGCTGGCCGGCATGGTGCAGAGTCTTTCACATGGCGATGCCTCGCTCATTCGAAGCGCCGGTTTCGATGTGCGCAAGAAGCGCCAGCCCAGCCAGCCGATGCCCGCACCGCAGAACCTGCGTACCCTGCATACCCGATATCCCGGTTGCATCGAGCTTCGCTGGAACGGGGTGAAGAACCGCCGCATCTATAAGGTCTTCATGACCGAGGGCGATCCGGCCCAACTCGAGAACTATGAAATGATCAAGGTGACCGCCCGGAACTACTTCACCATCGAGCACCTTGCCAGCGGCACCACCTACACCTTCCGTGTGGTGGCCCAGGGTGTTCTGGGTGATGGGCCGATGAGCGATATCACATGCGCCAAGGCGGCATGAGGATGGCCCGGCTTTGCCGTGGCGTGGTGGTGTTGGCGTAAGTACAATGCCGGCCCGCATGCCCCCGTTCTCCATCCGGGGCCGGAGCAAGCTGCGGATAGGGCTTGGGCCAGCGTAGCGGAACCCCGTCTTCCTCTTCCTCGTTCAAGGGCGCAAGAAAAACGCCGCCATGATCGTCCACACTATGTCCCCCACCGAAGTGGTCGCGGAAGCCGTGCGCGACCTGCCTGCCGTCTGGAACAAGCTCAAAGAACCCGTTGCCCGCCTGCAACGGCAAGTAAAGTGGACCCGCGGGTGCGGGACAAGGAGCGGTTCGTGGAATACCGCTCGCACAACAGCAACAACTGGATCATCGTCGTGCGCGCCACCAAGAAGGTGGTGAGCATTGTGCCGTACGTGTACTACTGGGGCAGCGACAAAAAGCTGCGCGCCGCCCGCATCTGCGATCCAGGCATCTCCTACCACTTCAGCGGCCACTTGCTGGAACAATACTTCGCCCGCTTCAACAAGGCGGCCGGCGCCTTGGAACGCTTCAAGGAGTTCGCCGTGGAGAACATGGACATGGGCACAGAATCCTGCGACGCCCTCGGGAGCTGCGTTGCGGCATACGCCACGGCTACCTCACCGGTGTCTGGGCCGTGAAGGATACGGTGGCCCAACTCACCACCTTCGTCGATCAGGGCAAACTGTTCCCGGAACAGATCGAACAGATGGAGCGCCTGGACCAGCAGCGCTACGAAAGCGCCCATCCCGGCCGTCGCCCTCAGTTCGGCCATCCCTCCCCCGGGCCAAGGGCTCCGGTGCTTCGCCGGGACAAGGCCGCTAGCTCACCTTCAGTTGTATTAGGCCGCCGGAGGCGGAGAGGCCTTGGGCCACCATTCTGCGGCACCTCGATACCTAATGCCTGGAAACCGTGGGCACGGGTGGACGGGTTCCCGTGCACCAGGCCCGCGCACACCTGGCAGGACACGCTGCGTTGGTCTAGGACCGTGAGGTGCGGGTGATAGACCTTACCTCAGACCAATCCCGCCCGCACTTTCTGCACCTGTAGCTGTTCCGGATCTGTGAGGTACACTGGTCTCGTGGACGTTCCGATAGCCCACACCTGAGTTGGTGGTTTTCATGATCCAACGATCCTCTATCTCCTTGCCGAGGTAGGTTCTGCCGGTCTTGCTCAGTGCGAACCATGCACCGCAATGCCTGCACCTGAACCCGAAGCCGACCACTAACGTCCCGATGATGATGACACCGATTCCGTAGAGGCCCACCTTCATGAAAATATGCAACTGCCCTTCCTTTGATCGTTCAATGCTCTTGGCCAAATGTGCCTGAACGACATCTTCGACGTCCTTCATCTGATGCATTTGCACGTAGCACAAGCGTGAATTGGTAACGCAAGACAGATACTCCATCCAAAGACCCGAATGTCCGGGCATACTCGCCCTCGTACACATCTGACACCATCAACGTATCACCTTCTTGCACAGTGTACTTCTTCCCATACAGCGTGTACGCGTCGGCCTTCGTTCCCTTGGGGGTGAACGATCGGTGCAACAGGCCTTTGTATTCGGGGCTCACGAACTTCAGGTGTTTCTTCGTGATCCAATCGGACGTGCTCTGCGAGCACACGTGAGTGCTAAAAATCAGTAGTAGGCTGACGATCGCCAGACGCAGTGGTGGATTCATCTGGTGAATGTAGCGCACGCCCTAGGAAATGGCGCAAGTGTTGCCTCCTCTTGAGTTCGCGCGGGGGGCACCTGCCTGTGACGAATCTGTCGCCATAAGCCCACTCCTGTTCTCCTGAAGTCTGCGACTTCGCAACCCGGATCTGTTCTGCCAATGATTGAACCCACATTACCGACGCGTAGTCGGCTTGGCCGATTTTCAAGCTGACCGAAGTGTAAGCCTAAGATCGGTCGATGTAACTGGAGGTGGCTGCGCGGCTTTTTGCGCGCAGCGACCGACATGGAGGCTACTTTCGACTCCTGTGGCCATGAGAAAGTCGAAGTTTTTCAGAGCATCGGTCGTTGCGTTGCTGAAGCAACACGAGGCGGCAGAAGGTCGCGAACATCTGTAGGGGAGCATACCATCAGCGCGTACCTTCCTGGCTTCAGAGCCCGTTGTGGGGCATGGAACCCAGCCAAGCTCAAACGCGTCAAAGAGCTCGAAGAAGAGCTTAGTCGGCTTAAACGCATGTACACCGGGCTGAGCATGGAGAACGACGCCATGAAGGCGGTCCAAAAGAAGTGGGGCGCCTGACGAGAAACGGGAGATCGTTCAGGCGTTGAGCAACAGAACATGAGCCAGCGAAGAGCCAGCCAGAT
Source organism: Flavobacteriales bacterium (assembly GCA_016703105.1). GTDB lineage: Bacteria > Bacteroidota > Bacteroidia > Flavobacteriales_F > PHOS-HE28 > PHOS-HE28. Next base: position 830 of record JADJCS010000012.1, on the reverse strand, counting down.
TGTTGGGATTACCCCGCAGCACTGCCGGGATACCGCAAACGACCGCAGGATGATACTTGTAGTAACCGCCCGGTGACCAGCTGAGAGAAGCATCCGGCCATTGGCTTTTGGCAATGCTACCTCACGCTTGCGCAGAAGGGGCGGATCGACCACAAACGCTTTACCGCGTGTACACCGCTTGCGCGAACATTAGGCGTAGAGCTAAGAAACGGCTGCCAACGCGAGTAAAACAAGCCTTATTCCAACCCGCTGCGCCCGATCAGGTATACAGTATAGATTTCATGCACGACACACTTTGGGATGGACGCACCTATCGGCTATTGAACGTGATCGACGATTACAACCGCGAGGTACTTGCTATAGAGGTGGACACTTCATTACCTGCACTTCGCGTTATCCGCGTACTGGAAAGAATAAAGTCAGTGCGCCCATTGCCCAAGATGATCCGCGTGGACAACGGACCAGAGTTCATCTCCCACAAACTCGACGCATGGTGCAAGGACATCGGTATTACCTTGGCATTCATACAGCCAGGTAAGCCAACACAGAACGCATACGTGGAACGCTTCAATGGAAGCATAAGACGAGAACTACTCAGCGCATACGTCTTCCGAACATTGCAAGAGGTACGGTGAGCGGGCCGAAACCTGGATGAACGACTACAACAATCACAGACCACACAAAGCGCTTGGCTACCGGTCTCAACGCAATTAAACCCTAAACCAATGCCCTTGGAATCTCCAGTTATGATCGGACCGAAAACAAGGGAAGCCTACAAGCACTTGTTGGCTCATTCGGTTACGGCACAAGTGACCCGGCCTGCCCGCTCC
>JADJCS010000011.1 GCA_016703105.1 Flavobacteriales bacterium | reverse complement strand
GAACCAGGTTGTTCGTCTCCAGCACCTCGATCATCTCGCGCAATTGCTCCAATTCACTCTTCAGGGAGGAGAGCAGGGGGCTGGCGTCCACCAGTCCGTTCAGTTCGAAGTCGCCCGCGTCCCGGAACTTGTACTCCTCGTCCACGGTGCGACCGTCGGCATCCTTCAAGCGCACCTTCTTGCTCCGGCTTGCAGTGCTCGTGCATCGCTTCTCGCTCTTCAGTTCGGCGACGTCCGGCGTGCTCGCCTTCTCGTCGGTAAGCTTCATGGCGAAGAGCATGTTGTTCTCCGGGATCTTCGGAATGCTGTCGCTGCTGTCGTCCAACCGTACAGGGTGGCCGCCGATGTGGTAGGTGGGCATGGGTTGGCTTGGTTACTTCGACCAATGTAAGTGGTTTGAATCAATCACACGAACGGCCGCCCCAAGTAACCAACCAGGGACGAGGAAGTCGATAATTCAGATTGCACGGCAAGGCATTGAGGCAACAATAGGGCGATTTTACATAGCATAATGCCACCCCGGAGAAGGCACCGTACATGTGACGTGAATTGGTTGGGTGGCCTTGCAGGGTAGATACTGGACGGTGATGCCTGTCTCACGGTTCGTCCCGTTTACATTCATGTCCAATACTTCCTCGATCAACCCTGCAGCTCGTACATCAACCATAAAGCTCTGGATTTCTCTCCGTATGAAAGACACTTGCCCAGAACCCCATGTGCAATGATCTATTAGAACTTTATGGATCCAGTCAGCGAGTTGGACGCTGGCGTACTTGCGGCGCTCGATATCACTCCCATTGTACAGACTAAGATCGCCCCGGAACACTACCTTGTCATCGACTCGTTCTGCCACGATGAGTCCCATCTTGCAAAGTGTTTCGATCTCGGCGTTATCGAGTTCCATTTGCAGCGTCCCTGTCCCTTCCAAGGTGCAGAATGCCTCGCCAACCTCCAAGTATGGAAATTCTCCCGACTCTGTAGCCCGATACTGATTGGCTGCGAACAATAGGGACCCTGGGAGGTAGACGGGACCTATGCCGAGCTTCTCCTCACCCTTGCGACCTACGCTCCAAGCAGCAATCATTACCGTATTGCCCAATTCCCTGTCATTAGTTGCCATACCCTCACGAACGAACTCCTTCTGTAGTTCGGCGAAAGACTCGCACATCGGGAAGTCCATGTAGAGCCGACAATTATTCTCATGCGCGAGGTTACCATACACATGAACCATGGACCGATTAGGACTAAGCCAGGTAACACCAATGCGCCAATGTTGGAGCTTAGATCGAAGCTGTCAAACCGATCGCGGATGAACTCACGCATGGCATCGCACGCGGTCTTCCGGTCCATATCAACTAGCTCATCGTGGCCGGCATTCAAGAAGAACAACTTGCCATTTCCTTGCTCCCCGATAGTGCCGAAGAATCGGGCCAGTGCGCCATATGTTCTCGCCAGTTCAGCCGTACTTTCCAGGGCAATCCGCTTATTGTGCTTCAGGGTTTCCTCCACCCTCGCCATACTCGACTTCGTTGCACTTTTCAACTCGCGGGTCAGCGAGGAGAGCAACGGACTGGCATCCACCAAGGCACCCAACTCGAAGTCGCTTGAACTGTCGAATCTATACTGCTCTTCAACCGGGCCTCCTTCAATATCCTTGAAGATGATCTTCACGCTGGGTGTGAAGTGATCGTATACGGCTCTTCCGCTTGTAACTCTACGATCTCGGGTCTAACTGGACTTGAATCCGTAAGCTTCAGCGCAATGAGCATATTGTTCTCAGGACCCTGCGCAAAGCCCCCGAATGCCCTTCAACCGATCAGGATGATCAGCGGTGCGTGCTGAGGTTAACATTCGCTGAGTGAATTTTCAAAGTCGTTCCCGAGGTGGGGTGGTTCAGGTCAAGTCTGGCTAACATCGGCGCCTATCCTCCCTCATTCCACACACCATTGCCGGAACCATCAATGGCCTCCCCACAAATGCAAAAGCTCCGCTCAGAAGCATAGGGAACATATTCAATATTGATGTCCGTCGCATCCGATCTCTTGATATTCTGACGCACATCCAACTCGATAAGGCGTTCGATAACTCCCGCGCTTTTCAGGTCATTGAAGAAGGTCTGGATATTCCTGTGCACCTCCCCCCGCATCTGGAACTTGTTCAACTCACCCGAACGCGCAAGGGCATAGCTAGAAATGACCTTTAAGATCCAATCGTCCAATAGCACGGTTGAATATCTCCGCCGTCTGGCCGATCACCACGATGTAAGTTCTCGTCGCCATATAGGACCATCCGGCCGCGTACTTTTTGGGCCACTACTAGCCCCATCTCGCATAAGGTCTCCACTTGTGACTTACGCAGACCAACAGCTACTTCGTCGGCATGGCCTGCCCATTCCTCTTTTCGAACCACGAGATCATCAGATCCTTTCTCCCAATACATGTAGTGTCGTGCTGCCATCAGCATCGACCCTGGAAAATATACAGGTTCCACGCCCAACTTTTCCTCACCCTTGCGCGCCTGTATCCACACCGCCGACATCACGGCATTTGCGCATTGCTTATCAGAGCTGGCAATCTCCGAATGTTCGAACTCTTCCTTGATATCCCAGTAGTCGTCGAAGGCGTAGCAGTCCGTGTAGATGCAACAAAGGTGATCGTACGCGAGATGGCTGTATGCGCCCACTACCTCCTTGCCCCCGATCCTCCCCGGCAAAATCAAGCCACTGATACTATGGTTCAGGTCAAAGCCCACGTTCCGTTCAAGCAGGAACTTTTCGATGGCTTTGAATACGGTCGCGTCTCTTGTATCCGCAATGCTGGTACGACCCGCGTTGAGGAAGAACAGCCTGCCATCGCCCTGTCCGCGAACGTTTGCGAAAAACCTGGAAAGTGCGATATAGGATTCCGCCAGTTCGCTGGTGCTTTCCAAAGCGGTCTTTTGGTTGTCACGCAAGACCCGCTCTACTTTGGACAAGCGTGCTTTGGCGAGACCCACCATGCCATCCAAGCTTATAGCCCTTTCCATTACCTGTTGCCACAACCCCAGTGTTGCGAAAAGCACGCTGCGCTGGTCCGTCCTGAATTGTCCGTAAGGAAAGCCGTGCGCAAGGCAGGGCGCGCTGGATTTAAACTTCTACTCCTGGAATTGCTTCTTCAAATAGCGCATAACCGCCGAACTTCTCCAGACCCTCAACCGTGAACTCGATGGGCGTCTTACCCGTCCGCCCTTCCTTCCCTTTGAGCGTCTTCGCTTTCGTTACCCGCAACGGTTCGCCCTTGGCCCCGCGCAGTTCGTCCTGTAGAACACTTAATCCCTGCTGGAAGATCTTCCACAAATCGGCATCCGCGAACACCTTACGAACCAAATCCCTCGTCTCCAGCGCTTCGATCATTTCACCAAGTTGCTCTACCTCCGCCGCTTGGGAAGCCAGAAGAGGGCTAGCTCCCACCAAGCCCTTCAACTCAAAGTCACTGGCCTCATGGAGGCGATACTCTTCGTTCACAGTGGTGCCATCGACATCGCTGAAACATACCGTTCTACTGGGCTTGTAATGATCGTACACCGCCCTCTCCGTCCTCAGTTCGGCGATGTCCGGCGCACTCAACTCCCCATCCGTAAGCCTCATCACGAAGAGCAAGTTGTTCCCGGGTACCCTTGCGATCCAACCGCTCGGGTCCAACCGTACAGGGTGGCCGCCGATGTGGTAGGTGGGCATGGGATATCCTTAGGTGCGTCGCTGCTAATATAGACGAGGGATTTGGATATCAACAATAGGCTGTTGATCTCGCCGATATCTCTAGCCGATCCAAGGTGGGCTATCTCCACCTCGGTTGGTCATGGCGACCTGCGTTGTCAAGTGGGGTGCTGCGAAGAACTCATCAAATTCCCAACATTCCACGGATCCAGATTGCGATCAAACCAGCACGCCCAAGTAAGCATAGTAGCTTATATCCGCGAACTTCTTCTTGGCCCATGAGTTGGTCAATCTCGCATTCTTCTTGCCTATTCCGGCGATGCTTCCCCAATAACCTAGTGGTGTCCCATCCTTCTCAACACCAACGATGATCGCCACATGGCCATGACCACTTTCCTTCTTGGCCGCAACCACAAGCAGGCCTTCGAAAGCGCGTACAACGGCCAGGGTCATACCTGCCTGTCCTTTGCCGAGGTTCTCCCACTCCGGGCTACCGGCCAAGTAGTCGTACAAGCCATTGGCGTTGTAGTTCGGGAGATCGATGAAAAGGTCTCCCGCAACCTTCTTCAAATAGCCGCTACAGTCCTTTTGGTAAGCGTTGAAGTGGTTCTCGGCCGCTTCGATGATCCGACTTAGGCTCATGATATTGCTTCTTTAAGCGTTCACAGTGCAAAGGTGTCAGTTCACTTCCCAGAACCAGACACTCTTGGCCTCAGAGAAATACTCACCCGATTTAGCCTTGACACCATCCCAAAGGTCGATATGATCACCACTATCGGGTCCGCTCGACCCATTGTCGAACCCTTTGATGTCCTTGAAGAAGACGATCCCTTTCTTGCCTTTAATATCATCCTTCGAGACTCCTTTCACGGCTAACCCCAAACTCTTCTCCAAATGTTTCGCCAAGGCCTCCGCGCCTGTCGCGAGTTTATGTCCGTTCAGGGCGCAAAGTGGATCTTTGTACGCCTCCGATGTAAGCGGGAAACCTGCCGCCCAAAGGGCTTGGCTCAAACGCATGGAACAATGGTTCTTGAATCCGCTCCAACCACAACCCTTCCCGTTGGCCGTGGTGATTTGCTCAGGATAGCCGAGTTCAAGGTCTTCGAATGTCATGGTGCGTAGTTTACTTGTCTAAAGTAAGAGCCGTAAGGATCCAAACAAGGACTCGCACCTATCTCTTCTTGACCTGCACCTCACCTTCCGTTCCCAGCACTATTTCGAGCAAGGTTCCTTGTTCAGTTCCACCCGATACAAGCGTCCTTGACACTGGCTTCCGCAACCGGTTCCGGATCACACCAAGGATCGGTCGTGCCCCATACAGCTCCGAGTAACCTTCCTCCAGCAAACACTCCCTCGCTTCCGGAGTGATCTCCAAGGTGATCCCCATCTTCAGCAAGCCATTGGTGATCTCCTTCCGCAAGTGGTGGTCGAAGATCTTGCCCACCGCCTCGCGGCTGATGGGCGCGAAGGGGATGATGTCCACGTTGGCCACGAAGCGGCCGATCAGTTCGGGACGGAAGCCCTCTGACTTGCCTAAGATCGCGCTCAGTTCATCGGTAGTGGGAACACGACCTTCCTTGAAGATGGCCGCGATGGCCTGCGCGCCGATGTTGCTCGTGAACACGATGAGCGCATTCGAGAAATCGCCCTTGTTTCCCTTGTTGTCGGTAACGAAGCCCTCACCGAGGATCTGCAAGAAGATGTCGAAGATCTTCGGGTGGGCCTTCTCGATCTCGTCGAAGAGCACCACGCTGTACGGCTGTCGCCGGATACTGTTCACGAGTTGCCCGCCTTCTTCATAACCTACGAGGCCGGGTGAGGTACCGATGAGTTTCTGTACGTCGCGCTCCTCCTTGAACTCGCTCATATCGAAACGTAGCAACGCGCTCTCGTCATTGAACAGCTGTTCCGCGATCGCCTTGGTGAGTTCGGTTTTGCCGGTCCCCGTTGGGCCCAGAAAGAAGAAGGCACCCTTCGGTTTGCCATCCCGTGCCAGGCCGGATCGTGCATCGATCATGCTTTCGGTCACGGTGCTCAATGCATGGTCCTGGCCCATCACCCGCTGGCCGAGCATTTCGGCCATGTTCAGCAGGCGCTCGCGCTCCCCGCTTTGCAAACGACCGATCGGTATGCCGGTATTGTGCGCCACGATGCTCACCACATCCGTGTAGTAGACCTTCTCCCGCTTCTCATTGGAAGCGGCCTTGAGACGCACAATACGGTCCTTGAGGATCTCGGCTCGCGGGGTATCCGCTGCTTCCTCCTTCTTCCCTTCCTCCAACATCGCCAGTAGGATCGGGCTCAACGAACGGCCCATCCGCAGTTCGAACCAGTCCAGTTCCTTCGCTAAGTCCACGCCTCCCTGCTGGTTTGCGCCTGTAAGACCGTCCAACTCCTTCTCCAACTTCTCCAATTCACTTCCCGAGGTGTCCATCAACAAACGCACGGCGCTCATGGTCTGGTCCATCAGGCCCACTGCGGAAGCGGGCAAACAGCGGTCCTTCACATAGCGCTTCGCCAACTCGACAGCCCCGATGATGGCCGCGTTCTCTATGCCCAGTTTGTGGTGCTTTTGGTAGTTCGGAAGGATGGCCTCGAGCATTCGCGCAGCCATATCGGGATCGGGTTCCTCGATGCGCACCACGCCGAAGCGCCGCGCGAACGCATCATCGCGCTCCATGTACTTGCGGTACTCCTCGTTCGTAGTGGCGGCCACCACGGTCAGGCCACCACGTGCAAGTTCCGGCTTCAGGATATCGGCGAGCCCCTTCCCCGCCGAACCTTGCGGGTCCATCAATACATGCACTTCATCGATGAAGAGGATGGCATTGGGGTATTGCTGCACCTCCTTAATGATCTTCTTCAAGCGGTCCTCGGTCTCTCCTTTATAGGACGCACCCGCCACCAAGGCCCCGATGTCCAGTTCGAACACGCGAGCACCCTTCAACCGTTCCGGAACATTGCCTTGCGCGATGTTCAATGCAAAGCCTTCCACCAACGCTGATTTGCCCACACCGGGCTCGCCGAGCAGGACCACGTTCGGCGTGGTGCGCCGACCGAGGATCTCCACCATCTGCCGCACCTCCTTGTCACGGCCGAGGATGGGATCGAGCTTGCCCGCTTCCGCTTGTGCGGTTTTGTCGGTGCAATACGTGGCGAGCACGCTACCGGTCTTGCCTGGCTTCGCCGAACCGTTCGCCGCCTTGCCGCTCTCTTCCACTGCGGTGCCGAACATCTCCAGCACCATCTTTTCAGTTAGGGGGAAGGTCTGAAGCTGGTCCTTCGTAAAGGCGAGCCCAGGCCGACACAACGCCGCAAGCAGTGCGGCATTCTCGGAGGTATCGCTACTCTTGGGGAATCGCACGGACAAGCGACGGGCCTCCTTCAGCACATCGTCCGCAGCGACGCTTGGCTCTGGTTCGGTGGGTGTGCCTTTGGACTTCACCGCACCTTCCATGCGCGTCTCCGCCCAATCGCGTGCGTAGAGCAGATCGATGCCCGCGCTGGACAGCGTGCCGCTCAAGCCTGATGTATCGTGGAGCATGGCCCAGAGCAAATGGCTCGGCTCCACATTCGCGTGGGCGAGTTCCTGGGCTTTGCGGGGGGCGATGGCTTCGGTCATATGGATAGATTCAATTTCTCTTTGTTCGCTTTTGTGCTTCGCGTTCGTACTTGGAACTGCGAGACTTCAGCCAGAGCTCGACGCATACCGCCACGGCTGCCATAGCCCCAAAAAGTGCTTCTCCCGTAATGTGTAGGAGAGCTATCGACTGCGAATCGCTTGTAGCAGCTTGAATTGTGTGCCCTTCTTGCTGGACAGGCCTGCTAATTGTCATCCCCTTGTCTGACCATTGCAGTGCTAAAGTGAGTTCAGGATGCGGTGCGAGATAGAGTACCTCATCGCCATTCGTTTCCTTCGCTTTCCTTTCTCGGCGGGGCCTGCTAGATAATTCACCCAGCAAACTCTCTAGCTTCCTGAGGTGGTCATGCAGGCAAGCCACTTGGCTTTGGATGCCCAACGACCGCTTCGTATCAGCCTCACGCATAATTGACGAAAATCGCTTCTGGAACCTGCTGCTAGCCTCGATGATTGATTCAAGCTTCGCGTCCAAGAGGCCCTGAATCCTGGGCCAATGATCCCCATAGCAGCACACCTCGCACGTCGTTGTCCAAACTAGTCAGCGCCGTACGGAGTTCGAAGACCGACCTGCTGGTATGGGAACCGCTCACGACAGAAGTAATATGGATGCCTTCTCAGTTCTGAGGTGAATATATGCAAGCCTAGCAGAACCCCGAATCTCAAGGAGAGGCTTGGCTCCCAGGAATACTTCGTATGTGCTCGATCCCAACAGAAGTTCACATGCACAACCACGATCAACTCAGCACGCGCAAGGTGACAAGCGGACCCGTATGCCTGAACGAGATTCAAGCCGACCGAAGTTAGAACTCAGCAAGCCGCCCTCGCCTGCTTGAAATACCGCCACGGCACCAGGCATACCGAAGCACACGGCATCCTACTTCTTCCGCCTATGGTGGTATCCTCAGCCCACCCCTATCGCTGCCTGATCGACATTTCGCTGCTGTGGGGATCCCGTGCGGAAGTCCTGCTGGAAGACGGACGCAGACCGCTCTCGCCCGTGGCGGTGGTGGGGCTCAGGATCGCGCCCCTGCGTTCCGGAACGACAAAGGCTACGTGTCCGCATTGGAAACCGGGTTCGGGCTGGGGCCATACAAAGGCCGATGCCTGGAGGTATCGATCTCGGCGGTGGGGATACGGTTGTAGGTGCGGTGCGGTGGATCCGGCCTGAACTGACACCATGAGCATGGTGGTTGTTTGGGCGTGCCCCCTCGCAAAGCCTCGGGGTCGCGCTTTCGGCTGCAACTCCGCTCTCGGTCGTGCCTCCCTCGCTTGCGGGGTTTCCGCTGCAATCGCTCACGCGGATCACCGTCCAGCCAGCCGCGCAGCCCGCGCCAGTTGGTGGTTGCAGCCAATCGGCTATCTTGTCTTTTGCCCCGTGACGAGCATTCCGTCAGCGGGCTGCCCCGAAGAGTTTGAGAACTTTTTGCACCTTTGATTAAGCTATTGCTTAATTTTGTCCATGGAACGCACAGCCACCATCATCAGCAGATCCCCTGACGGGAAGCGCTGTTTGGCGGTGGACGATGCGCTGGCAGAGGAGATCCTGGAGTTCATCAAGGCGGATCCCAGGATCAGGAAGAAGTTCAAGTACATCACCCAATTGATCCTCCTAGGACACCGAACACCGGAGCTCTACGACAAGGAAGATATCGAGAAGGGATGCGAAGGCGTAATGGCCATGAACTTGCTGAAGGGTGCGGAGAACGCGCGCATCTATTGCCGGGAGGTGTATGTGAAGGGCATGTACTTCGTCGTCATCGCTTGCGAGGTCATCGAACACAAGAGCAGCCAGAAGAACAGCCACCGGGAGAAAGAAGTCATCCGCAGGGTAGCCACGTACGAATACACCAAGATCCATGAGCCCTAAGAACCTCAAAGACCCCAAGGCCGTGAAGGCCGCGTTCGCCAAGGTGCTGAACGATTTCACCGAGGAAGAGCTGCTCGAGATGGAAGCACTCGCCATCGGCCACGCCTACCTGAGCGAAGCGCAACGTATCATGGACGAAAGCGGCATGCTGCGCAAGGACCTTGCGGAACGGATGAGTGTATCGCCCAGCTTCCTCACCCAACTATTCCGTGGGGACCGGCCCGTGAGCGACTACCACAAAGCGCAGTTGGCTAAGATCTTCAAGGTCCAATGGGCGGTGAAGGCAGTGCCGCTGGTGAAGTCATACGCCAAGGCAAGGAGCATGAGCGTGGCTGCGGAGCCGGTGACCAAGTATGGTCGCGCAGGATCGGCGAAGCAGAAGGCGGTTGGTAGGAAGGGGTGAGTTTGGGCGTGCCGGTTCTCCCGGATGGAACTCCGGGGCTCAGGATCGCGCCCCTGCGTTCCGGAACGACAAGGGCTATGTGACCGCATTGGAAAAGGGTTTCGGGCTGGGGCCATACAAGGGCCGATGCCTGGAGGTATCGATCTTGGCGGTGGGGATACGGTTATAGGTTGGGCGTGCCGGTTCGCAAAGCCTCACCGTCGCGCTTTCCGCTGCAACTCCGCACTCGGTCGTTCCTCCCTCGCTTGCGGGGTTTCCGCTTCAATCGCTCACGCGAGGCAACTAGTGAACGGAAGTGAACGTCTTAGTGAACGATAGCTACCTTTGGCTCCATGCTTTCCAAGACCGACCTCAAGGGCCTCGCCTTTATTAGAAAGACTTTCCGGCGCACCGGAGAGGGTCCATCGATGGAGGAGATACGACTGGAACTTGGTTTCGGCTCCAAGCAGACAGCATGGCTTCTGGTTCACCGGCTTGCGGAAAATGAACTGATCAACTATGAGAATGGTCGGATAACCCTCTTAGGCAATCACGCCATAGAGGGTGAAGTAACCGTTGCCGTTCCGCTACTCGGTTCGATCACGGCTGGACTTCCATCATTAGCAGAGGAAAGGCACGAAGGGGTGGTGCGCATCTCAACCAAACTCGCGAAGCCCGGGAAAAAGTACTTCCTCCTTCGAGCGGACGGTGACTCAATGAACAAAGCTGGTATCGAGGATGGCGACCTAATGCTCATCCGTCAAGAGGTAACCGCCAAACCGGGTGAAATCGTTGTTGCCCTGATCGATGACGAAGCCACGGTCAAGGTCTTTGAGCGCGAAGGAGCCCACTACGTGCTACGACCGAAGTCCAGGAATACCAAGCACAAGCCCATTCTCGTTCATGCAAACCTCCGGATACAAGGGGTCTTCGTAACCGTCATACCTGATGTTTTAAACTAATTCATCACCGAACTCATGAGCACTCTCTCCGAATGCGTCGATTCTTTCATCGAGAACATCACTGTCACCGACCGTCAGGAATCGAGCATTTCGCAGTCCGTTAAGAACCTTAACGAACACCTTAAGAACAAGGAAGCCAAAATGGGCGTTCGCAGAACCTTCACCGCAGGCTCGTGGGAACGAGATACGATCATCCGTCCACTTGATGACGTGGATGTGTTTGCGGTACTGGACCCTGCTGTTTGGCAGGATGAATATGGACAGCGCAGCTCCCCGCAGTCTGTTCTTGTCAGCCTGAAGAACTACTTGAATGGACTCTCTGATTATGAGGGCAAAGTCACGCAGGATCGACCTTGCGTGACAATCCAGCTTTCCCACAAGCACATTGATGTGCTTCCATGCTTCCAAGAGACCGGTAGAGGCTATTTGATGCCCAGTTCGGATCTGAAATTCTGGATTTTCACGGACCCAGAGCTCTTGGAGCAAGAACTAGCAACAGCTACAACTACGTGCAAGTTTGTCAAAGGCATCATCAAGGCTGTGAAACACTGGAAGAGGGAGCACGACATCTCCATTCCATCCTTTCACGCCGAAGAAGTAACAGTTGCCGTTAGTCGTGTCGTGACCATATCGGACCATGCAAGTGGGATCAAAGAATGGTTCAAGCGCGCCGAGATCCCATCTGGATCAAGTCAAAGTTCAACTCAGGCGCCGCGTACGATCAAGCCATTAAGAAAGTCCAACAGGCGAAAGAGCGTTTGGCTAAAGCGGAGGACCACCTGAGGAAGGATGAGCAGGACGAGGCCCTGGCTATCTGGAAAGAACTCTTCGGTTCGGTCTTCAAGGTCCTCGATCTCGGTGAGGCAAGGAGCTTCAGCAGCGCCCTTAGGGAAGGTACACTGCGCGTCGCCGGTCCAGGCGTGCTTTCTACCGCAGCTGGTCGGGCAATTCCTGCATCGTCAGGATACTTTGGCTCAACAACGAATGAGTAAGCACTACAGCCCACTTATTCAAATCGAAGCGATGAGAGCTTGCTATCCTCAGTTCGTTGTTAAGGAACGAAGTGCGGAGAAGATTGAGTGGGTTGGTGACCTACGGCCTTCGCCACGAATTAGGCCTTATCACGTCTCCATCGTTCATGCAGGTGATGCTCGACCTAAGGTCAGGGTCCTTGCCCCTTTGATCAAGGATGACGCACCTCATCGGCACGGTGATGGAACCTTGTGCTTGTATCATCCTGACAACTTCAAATGGTCAAGCCCCAAACTCATCTCCAAGTACATCGTCCCTTGGTCCATGGGATGGGTCTATTTCTATGAAGTGTGGCTTGAACACGGCGTGTGGCTGGGCCCTGAAGTTGAGCATAGCACAGCGCAAGCGGCATGAAAGTGTTCAAGAACGTAACAGACAATGGCCAAGACGATTGAAGAAGGATGGCGCGAGTTCCACACCCGCTTGACGCCAACATCGACCGAGGACACATACGCAAGTAGTCATAGGCTATCACTCGAGTCTTGCTTGAAGGCCAACTTCGGCATGACGCGCTTCGCTCGAATCGGGTCCTTCGGCAATGGCACAAGCATCACGGGACATAGCGATACGGACTACATCGCGGTGTGTCCGGGCGACAAGCTGCCCGACAATTCAGCCAATGCACTTACCAAGGTGCGTGATGTTCTCGACTACCGCTACACTGATACGGATGTCAAGGTTCGCACACCAGCAGTGCGGCTCGAGTTTGGAACCACCGCTGCACAAAAGACGGAGATCGTTCCAGCCTATCACAGAAGCACCTACGAGGGCTATAAAGTCTATGGAATCGCAGATGGCGAGGGCGGGTGGATGAACGCAAGCCCCGATGCCCACAACGACTATGTCCGTGATGTGAATCTGAAGCACTCGGGACAGGTGAAGAAGCTTATCAGATATGTCAAGGCATGGAAGTACTTCCGAGACGTTCCCATAAGTTCCTTCTACCTGGAGATGAGGACGGCGAAGTATGCTGATGGCGAGTCGAGCATCATATACAGCATCGATGTGAAGAACGTCTTGAGGAACATTCTAAATGGTGGCTTGGCCCGAATGCAGGATCCAACTGGCATCGGAGGATACATCTATCCCTGCAAGACCGAACTGAAGCATGAGGACGCTTTGAGCAAGCTGGAAACCGCTGTGATAAGGGCCGAGAAGGCACGTGAAGCTGAAGAGGCGGGGCGCGTAGTCGATGCCTTCGACTGGTCGAACAAGTTGTATTACTACGAGTACCCGAAATACTGACGATGAGTGCCATTCTAACCAGACAGAATGAGGCAAGGCAGCTGGATCGTCTTGCTGCGCAGCGGGCGCTGAATTCATGCGCAAAGGGCTGGTTCGTTCTCAACGTAATCGTCTTCGGGGCTGTGCCCGTGGTCTTAACCCCCCTTGGCATTTGGGATGAAGCCTATCGGCCGATTAGTCCCGTGCTTGGCCTCATTATGGTCTTTATCGACGCCCTTCTCCTTACGCCCCATATCAGGCGGCTGAAGGAGCGCGCTGCACGGATACAAGAGGCCTTTGATTGCTATGTGCTGGAACTTCCTTGGTCTAGCATAAAGTCTGGCAAGCCGGAAGCAGTGGAAGTAGAGAAGGAATGGAGCGACCGCTACCGACCCAATGCACACAAGCACTCACCACTTGTGGATTGGTACACGCCGGGGATTCATGGCCTACCGATCCCCTTGGCTCGTGTAGTGTGCCAGCGAGAGAACATCCGTTGGGACGGTCAGCTACGCCGCTATCTCTGTCGTTGGCTTCTTGGCGCAATCATCGTTGTCACCATCTCATTTCTGGTAGTTGGCTGGGTCAAAGGCATGCTCGTAATCGACCTGCTGAAGTATGTGGTTGCTCCATTAGCGCCGGCGCTGGTTGTTGGCATACGGCATTGGAAGGAGCAGATCGATTCCGCCGACCGACTGGACAAGTTGCAAGACCACCTCGACGCCATGTGGAACGTTGGCCTCAGCGGTGCATCGCCAGAGGCTATGGCATCCCAATCGCGGTCCCTCCAGGACGAAATTTTTGATCATCGCAAACGAAGTGTTCCCGTTTTCGATTGGCTCTTCGAGAGCTTCAGGAACAAGTATGAGGAGCGGGCTTACCATACAGCTGAACACATGACCAAGGAAGCGCGGAAGGCACTTGGGTTGTGAGAGTCACCAACCGGCTGAAGTCAGTACCGCATTTCGCGTGACGGATTGAAGCGGCACCCCGCAGCGAGGAACGAGCGAGGAGTTCAGCGGAAAGCCGGACTCGAGGCTTTGCGAGGGGCACGCCCACATCCTTTCCAAACCCTTCCGTTCCCCCTCACGCCTGATGCACCCCTTCCGCGATCTCTTCCACCATTTTGGCATTGAAGGCCGGCAGGTCTTTGGGGCTGCGGCTGGTGATCAATCCATTGTCCACCACCACCTCCTCATCCACCCATTCGGCACCCGCGTTGGTGAGGTCGGTGCGTATGCTTGGGTAGCTGGTGAGCTTGCGACCGCGCAGCACACCGGCTTCGGCGAGGAGCCAGGGTCCGTGGCAAATGGCCGCCACCGGTTTGTGCTGATCGAAGAAGGCACGCACGAAGGCCACGGCATCCGTGTCCATGCGCAGCTTGTCGGGGTTCATCACACCGCCTGGCAGGAGCAGCGCATCGTAGTCCTCCGCCTTGGCATCGGCCACCGTGCGGTCCACTTGTTCGGCATCGCCCCAGTTGCCGTCCTTCCAGCCTTTGATGGCACCGGCCTCCAGGGAGATGAGATCCACGAAGGCGCCGGCTTGGAGCAGGGCTTCGCGTGGTGAGCGCAGTTCACTTTCCTCGAAGCCATTGGTGGCGAGGATGGCCACGCGTTTTCCGTTGTTCGATGTCATGTTGGGTTCGGTCAGGATATCCATGTTCGTGTTGTTGGGGTCTGCGTTCTAGCCGATGATACCTGGCTGCACGCCGCGATCGGGCTTCGGCGCTTCCGGTTCGTCGCTGGTGGGTATGGGTTCAGCGCGTTGCTTCAAACGTGGTCGCTTGGGCGCGTCCTTGGGGCGTGGGACCGGGGCCGGGCGCCTATCGGTGTTGGTATCAGTCATACCGATCCTGCGGCAGATCGCAGGCCGCCTGGTGCGTTGGGCATTGAAGCCCCGTTCACAAGGGGTATGCTATCGCCACGGCGTGATCCGCTTTCGTGCGATCGTGGGCGCAATTGCCCACGGTGGGGAAGGTTTTGCGTAGTGGGGTGCCGGGCGTTCTTCGCTCGGGAAAGCGTTGGACAGGCGCGGTGAGCGGTGTACTAGAAAATGCACGGAAAGACCTCCACCCCCATCGGCGGGCGCGGAGCATGCGTGAGGCCGTGAGGGGCACTTCGGACCTCCGTCGCACGCATTGGTTCAGACCAATGCTACCGCTCCTTGGCCGAGCGACCTTGAACCTATGGCCGGTAGATGTTCCGGACGGGTCAAACCCATTCGTGGGACCGGTCTGGATGGACCGCGGTGTCAGGCGTTCAATACCGCACAAGCACTTCCTCCAACGGTTTCCGCTGCAGGTCCGGCACTTCACAACCCGCCACTGGGTAGCCGATCGGGATGAGCAAGAACGGTCGTTCGTTCTCCGGCCGCTGCAACGTATGCGCGAGGAAGTTCATGGGGCTCGGCGTGTGCGTGAGCGTGACCAATCCGGCGTTCCGCGCTGCGGCCAGCAGGAATCCGCAGGCGATGCCCACGCTCTCCTCCACGTAGTAGTTCTTGCGTTTGCCGCCATCCGGCATTGGTTCATACGCACGCTTGAAGACCACGATCAAACACGGGGCGACCTCCAGGAATTCCTTGCGCCAATCGGTTCCCAAGGGAGCAAGTTCTTCGAGCCACTCCGGCGGCATGCGGCCGTTGTAGTTCTCCTTCTCTTCCTCTTCCGCAGCAGCGCGAATGGCCGACTTCGTGGCAGGGTCCTTCACCACGCAGAACGTCCACGGTTGCTTGTGCGCACCGCTTGGTGCCGTGCTTGCGGCGAGCACCAGGTTGTCGATCACTTCATCCGCGATGGGCTCATCTCTGAAGTGGCGCACGCTCCGGCGGCCATCCATCAACGCAAAGAAATCTTCCGCACGTCGCCTCGTTTCCGCCAATGTCAACCGCGTTGGTCGGTAGGCGATGAACTTCGGTGTCTTCTCGGTCCTCATTCCGCCAAGATCGCCATCCGCGCATCAAGTCCAATGGATCGGCGAGCGATGGGATCCGTTCGGTCCGATGGGTCCAGGTGAACCCTCCCGACCGTCCTGCAGGTCTGTTGTCGGCAAGATCTACAGTGCCCATGCGATCAAACCTGCACACCTTTGCCCTGTCCTTCTCCAAACCTCCGAAAATGACGAAGCGCAACATCCTTGGTCTTTTCGCATGGGTGGCGCTTGTCGGCGTATACGCCCAACCGGTGCTGCTCCCCACCATCGGCCTTGCCGCGCTGCCTGCGGATAGCGATCCCATCTGCACGCTGCCCACGCAAACGCCACCGATCACTTCATGCGGTCGGCCCGAAGGCGAGCAGGCCGCTGATCTCACGTTGTACGACATCAACGGCAATGCCTTCAACCTGGAAAATGCGCTGCTGCAAGGCAAGCCTGTGCTCATGATCAGCAGCAGCTACACCTGCCCGGTGTTCCGGAACAAGGTACCCAAGATCAACGACCTCGTCGCCACCTATTCATCGCAACTGCACATCGTGATCGTCTACACCCCCGAGGCACATCCTGCTGTGGACACCAGTCCGTACTTCGGCGCGGTGAACACCGGACAACAGAACATCGATGCGGACATCCTCTTTGAGCAACCTGAGACCTACGGCGAACGCAAGGCGGTGTTGCAGGAGATGCTCGATAGCATGCAGATCGATGCGCCGGTGTACATCGACGGGCCGTGCAACGCTTGGTGGAACTACTACGGCCCGCAACCCAACAACGCCTACCTCATCGACCTCAACGGCACCATCCACACGCACCACGACTGGTTCGATAAGCTGCCGGAGGACATCGACTGCGACATCGAGAACCTGCTCGCGCTGCCGCCCACCGGCGATTGCGGGGCGAGACCTACGGCGGGCACTTCAACGTGCAGTGGATGAGCAACGACACGGTCTCGGTACGGGCGGTACCACGCTCACCGCGCACCTGAAGCTCTTCAATACCAGCGCCACGGACGACGTATTGGTGCGCGTAGTGAAGCTGCAGACGAACCTGCCCGTCGGTTGGCAAACCTCCCTCTGCCTCGATGTATGCTACCTGCCTGATGTGGATACCGCGATCGTGCCCATCGCTGCGGGAGACACCATGCATTTCTATTACTACTTCTACAGCACGCCCGGCGACGCCATCGGCTACACACGCGTGGGCATGCGCAACGAGAACGACTTCAACAATGGCTTCTCGCGGGAGCTGTGGGGCGTGTCGGAAGGCAGCGTTGGTATGGCGGAAGCACTTTCGATACCACCGCTTGGGATCGCGCCCAACCCGGCCACGGACCGGATGATGATCATTGGCGCTGCGCAGAACGATGCCTATGAGCTGCGTGACATGATGGGTAGCACCGTGCTGAGCTTCACGGGACCGGCTGCGGATGTCAACGGGTTGGCTCCTGGCCATTACCTATTGTCCGGTGCGCCAAGTGCGGGAAAGGCATCGCGCGTATTGTTCGTGAAGTACTAGAGGGTATCTCAAAATTGTTTTCGGAAGCGAGCGATGAGGATTTCGTGGTCAGGCGAGGCGCGAAAACCGAGCATAGCCGGTGGCTATGTGAGGGTTGAGCAACGAAGTATGGCCGCGAAAGACCCTCGCGCAGCCCGAAGGATAATTTTGAGATACCCTCTAGTTGTTGCGCCGCTCAGTTGTTCTCGACCGGATCAGAGAGCCTGTCACTGGCCAATGGCTTTGTGACGACCCGTTCGTAACGGAGCATAGTTCGATGCATCTTCACGGACCAAACGCGAACGCATGGAGAAGCGCACCAAGGACAACCCCTGGAAACTGAAGACCCCGCCCGGCACTTCTGAATACACGATGCACGTCGACGAGAAAGACGGCAAAGAGGTGCTCGTGTGCACTGTAGGCAAGACCGTGCTCCTTTACGACATCCGGTGCATCAACGACCTGCACGCCATGCTGAAGAAGCACGGGGACTGGATGGACCTTGGCGGCGCCGACGAACAGAAACCCGCGAAGGAGGGCACCGTGGAAGCCTGGGGTCGCAGCGAGAAGAACCCTGTGAAAGGCTGGTACGGTTTGAAGAAGGGATTGCGCGGCCGCTTTGGTGTGTACCTGCCGCCGTTGATGGAAGCGCTCGGGCTGGCGGAAGTGACGCACGAGGCGAAGGGGAACAGGATGCGGGCGAAGTAGCTCGGGTTGTCGAGATCAAGGAGAACCGCTCGTCCATAGCGAACTAGGAAATACCTCCGGTCCTTGCCCGCGCTTTACGCAGGACCCGGTCACGCTGCCCTGGTCTCCACGGTCCGCAAGATCTCGCGGAGGGTACCGAAGTCCATGGGCTTGACCACGTGCCTGTCAAAACCGGTTTCGGCTGCGCGGAGCATGTCCGATGTTTCACTCCGTCCGGTCACCGCCACAATAAAGGCATTCGCGCCCCATTCGCTCCTGCGCATTTCCACGCACACCTCATAGCCCGAAAGGTCCGGCAGGCCGATGTCAAGGAAAACCACATCGGGTCGGAAGAGCCCACCCTTCTCCAATGCCTCCTGGGCCTGGTTAGCCACCTGCACTGTGTATCCCAGTTGCTTCAGGAACATCGCCAAGCCCATGGCCACATCGTCGCGGTCGTCCACCACCAGCGCGCGCAACGGTTGATGCGTGGTGGTGCTTTGCGTGATCGTTCGCTCGTTCATGGTTCCAAGGTTCTTCGTTACCATATCTGCCAAGGAGCATGCCGTGGAGGGTCGTCGAGGATCGATCGTGCACCGAACCGGTCGAGTTTCTGGGGCGAACTGAGCACTTGGTGAGTAGAACGGCAAGCGGGGGCTTGTCTTCTGGTCCGAGCGAACTTCGATCCTGCATCTTCCCAACTCCACTTCCCCGTCTACTCCGGCCCTTATGAGCAGCGGAACGGAACCACAGAGGATGGAAACGCGGATCACATTCCTTACCCGCTTTGAGCAAGGCGCGCCACGCAGGCGGGCGCTGGGTGCCCCCCCTCGTCCTGGCGCGATCGTCCTCCCCGTGTCAAGAAGATCGACTTGTAAACCCACCAAGACCATGAACCACTGACCTGTGAACCATTTTCAGGATGGGTCAAAGTCAAAGCAGAGCCTAAGGGCCTGGATCCAACTACCGAAAACCCACCGCACTTGCGCGCGTAAATGCTCGGGTACGGTGAACTTCGTTCAATGGCTTGCGAGGGTCGCGCCAGAGCCGGGGTTGTCTAGGGTACGCGACGCACACCTGGATCCTTGAACTACTTGAACGGCACCACCAGCATCCCAAAGCACTCCCCGTCCTCTTTCTCCCGCCGCTTGTGGTGGTTGCCGTGCGCTTTTACCAAGCCGAGGAGGTAGCGGTTGGTGATCTTGCCCCGGGAGTGGAAGCGGTTGTGGATGATCACCTCATGCACATAGAAATACGCCGCGCCATAGATAGCGATGCCAATGCCCACGTAAAGGCGCCAGTCATTGCCACCCATCACCCCGAACTGCATGAAGAGCCAGCTGGGGATGGCGAAGATGATGATGAAGAGGTCGTTGCGTTGCAGCGGCCCATCGTGGGGCTGGTGGTGGTCGCGGTGGACCTTCCAGCCTATGCCGTGCATGATGTACTTGTGCGCGAACCAAGCCACGAACTCCATGACGAAGAAAGCGAGGACGACCCAGAATATGTTCAGCAGTGCGGTCACGGCTCAGAGCTTGCCCTCCGCATCGGCGCGGGCGATGAAGTCGATGATACGGTTGCGGAAGGTGATGTTGGGCACTTCGCCCAGGTGCGCTTCGATGAAGGCGCGGTCCTCGGCGAGAGCTTCGTCATAGTCCATGAAGCCGGGCACATTGGCCTGGATGGTGAGGCGCAGGAAGCGCAGTTCCACGCTGGTGGGTTCCTCGGCGATGGCCTCCTCCAGCATGGCCTTGCCCTCGTTGAAGGGGGCGAACTTGGCGAAGGGGTTCACCAGGTGAACGCTCCCGGCCATGGTGAGGGTGGCCATGTAGCCTTTGAGCACAGGCCGTTGCAGATCCTCCTTGCGCAAGCGGGCCTGCAGGCGATAGCAGAGGTCTTCATCTTTGAAGGCATCGCGCATGTGTGTGCGCAGATCGGTCATGAGGTCGGTATCATCCTGCGCGCGCACTGGTCCCAGGCCCAGGAACAGGGCAGCGCTCCAGGGGGAACGACGGATCGGACGAAGCCTTGTTACAGACCACAAAACAAGCCCATTCGCAGGCTTTCTCCAACGCGTAACCGGTGCGGATCGTTCACCGGGCGTATCAGAAACGCAGGTAGAAGGAAGGTTTCACCACGAAGGGCAACACCTTGGGGCCGTCCAGGTGGTCCAGGCGCCAGAGAAAGTCCACACGGGCCAGCTTCAAAATGTTCTCGATGCCGAAACCCACCTCGGTGTAAGGCCTATCCAGCGTGCGCATCCCTTCGCCGAGCAGGTAGGGCCCCGTGCGGTCGGCCTCGCTCCAGGTTCCGTAGTAGCCCTTGGCCAGCAGGAATTCGCGCAATTTCAGACGCCGCAGCCAAGGAACTTTGTTCAACAGCAGGCCCTCGAAGTGGTGTTCGAGTTGGAGGGATACGTAGCGATCGCTCACGAACTCCAGGTAGTTCATCGTATTGAAAGCATGGTTGTCGTTCAGCACGAGCGGGTTTCCGTCCGGGGTGTGGAGCAAGGGGTAAGGCACGCTGCCGTCGATCGCTCCGCCTTCCGCCAGAATGTTCAGGAAGCCCGCCTTGTTCATGCGCACCTGGTGTTCCATCTTCAGCTTGTAGCTGCGCAGGTCGAACTGGCCTCCCCATAGGTCCTTGAACCCGGTGACCAGTTCGAAGGTGACCATGGGGTACTTGAGGAAGTAGAGGCCGCGGTCCACTTCGTGGAAGCTGCCCGGCAGGTTCTTCACGCCCCAGGCGTAGCGCACCACCAGTTCCGCCCCGGCGCTGGTGTAGCCGGCCACCGCCACGGTGTCGCCTTCGGCGCGGCGCTCCTGGAATAAGCCGCCCAACGCCATCTGTTCCTTGCGGTACACGCCCGCCCGTGTGGTGAAGCCGGTACACCACTGCCGCTCCGCATAGGCCTTGCGGTCGTCCACCAACATGCGCTGCTCCCTCCCACTGATCCGGATGGCGGAAGTGAGGATGTGGTCCAGCGGGATCATATTCCCGGTACGCCCTTGCTGCACCAGATCATAGCGGTAGTTGGCCCCGACCGACCAGCGCTTGCTACCGGCGCGCGCCAGATGTAAGAGCACATCACCGCCGCCTTTGAAGCGTTCATCCCAAAGTCCGTAGGCCACATGACCGCCCAGCACGATACGCTTGCTGAAGCGTTCGTTGGTGCGCAGGCCCAATTTGAAGCGCGGACCTTCCACGCGGTTGAAGCTGTAGAAAGTGAACACATGCCCCAGGTCCACCGGTCCCCAGGGCAACCAGCCGCTGCCCACCATCTTGCCCAAGTTCATCAGCCGAACCCAGCGCGGATCGGTGTTCATGCGGCCCACCATTTCCTCCACGCCCTTCTCCTCGGGCGTGAGCGCGAGGGTATCACCGCGTGCGGCCTGCCAGAAGGCGCTGTCGCGTTCCAGCGCGCCGTCCTCGATCACCACCGCATCCACACCGGCATAGAAGCGATCGGACAGGGGCTCGTCCATACGGATGTTCCGGAACTCGGTGGTCTTGCGGCCATAGAAGCCGGTCATCTCCGCGCTGTTCTCCACCACGGTGAAATCGGCGAGCACCTGGCTCTTCAGCAGGAACCACTGTCGGTCGTCCACCCGGCCGTAGTTCTGGCGGATCCAGTAGTTGCGCACGAAGTTGATATTGGCCTCGATGCTGAAGGCGAGATCGGCCTGCACCAATGCATAGGTCGCTTCGTCGATGTACATATCGCCGGTGAAGGCCACATCGCTCCTCCCCTTCGGCTTGAAGGTGATGTGGTAGCAGGTGCGACCGTTGAGCACCAGGCCGCTGTCGGTGAGCAAGTAGTCATAGTTGCGCCGGTAATGGTCGTTGATGGGACTGGGGAAGGGATGCTCCAGCAGTTCCACGTAGTTCTGGTAGAGGTCGGGGTCCACGTACATGTCCTCCACAAAGGCGCTGATGCGCGGGGCCTTGAAGAACTTCACCACGCGACGGCCCTTCACCACCTGCTTGCGTGCGGGAGGATCGCGGCGGTAGTAGTGTTCTTCGCTGCTTTCGGTGAGCAAAATGGGCAGGTAGCGCACGCCGTCGGTGGTGGTATCGCCGTAGTCCCACAGGTAGTCGAAGGGACGCAGCAACACGTTGCGCTTTATCTTGTCGGTGAAGTTGTTCAGGTCGAAACGCACGCGGTGGTAGGCCTCCATGCGGTAGGCGCTCAAATGCTCCGGTCGGTTCTCCTCCTTGCGCGCGATCACCTTGCGCAACACGGCGAAAGCTGGGTTCTCGCCCGGCCGCACGGTGAACATGTCCATTTGGATGGCCGATGCGAAAGTTCCACATCGATGTACTCCATGCACCCCGGGCCACGGCAGCACCGCGCTATGGTAACCCACCAGCGAGACCACCAGGGGAATCGAACGCACGACCGGTTTCCAGCGTGAAGTAACCCAGCGTATCGGTGACCGTGCCGACATTGCCCCCTTGGAACGCGACGGTGACGAAGGGCAGGGGCTCCAACGTGGTGCCGTCGGTCACCCGGCCTTCGATGCGTGTGCGCTGCGCGCTGCTCTGAAGCGCGATGAACGCGAGCCACAGGGCACACATCCCCCGCCGCCATGCTGCCCCGCTCACCTATTCCGGATATTTGGGCCAAGCTAAAGAACAGCCCGCCGGCGCGACAGCGCCCACTGTGCGAATAGACCTCGGCCCCGCGTTTGTGGAACCTCCGCTCGCATGCCGCGTTCGGATCGAGGTTCGCGCAATTGGTTCAGCGTTCTTTGGCGCAATGGCCGGGGATCAGCTTCCGCTTCGTGCCCAGGATCGTCGTGATCGCGCTCACCGTGGTGGCCAGCGCTCCAGCGCGGTTGATCGAGCGGCTGCGGTTCGGAAAGCGATCGGGAACACCACGGTCAGGATCCCATCTTCATCCTGGGCCATCCGCGCAGCGGCACCACCTACTTGCACTACATCCTGAGCCGTGATCCGCGCTTCGCGTTCTGCGCGGTTTACGAGCCTGATGCCGTGGGTCTTCCTCTCCTTTGGCCGCCCGCTGCGCGCCATCCTGCGCCGTGCGCTCCCCGCCACACGGCCCATGGACAACCTGCGCATGGGGGCCGAACTGCCCAAAGAGGAAGAGTTCGCACTGGCCTGCATGGGTCCGGGATCGATGGTCACCGGCTATTTCTTTCCCCGGAAGATGGCGGCGATGCTGGATCGCTACGTGCTGCTGCACGATGCGGCTGACAAGCGCCAATGGCAGGCACACTTGCTCCACCTGGTACGCAAGCTCACGTTGAAATACGGCCCACGCCCGCTGCTGCTGAAGAGCCCCTGGAACACCGCCCGCGTGAAGGAGATCCTGGAGGTGTTCCCCAATGCGCGTTTCATCCACATCCATCGCGATCCCTGCACCGTGTACGCGTCCAACCTGCGACTGTACGACCGCGAGAAGGCGCTGATCCCATCCGGCCACTTGGTCGAGTTCAGCTACGAGGAGTTCATCGGCAAAGAGATCGACATGTTGGAACGCGTCTACGCGCAACTCGGCCTCCCCGACTTCGAACACGCAAGGCCGTTGTTGAAGAACGAGATAGCTGCGCACGAGGAATACGTCACGAACGAGTACCACTTAGACCCAGCCACGCGGGCGCGGATCCAACGCGAATGGGGCGATGTGATGGATCGGTCGGTGGCGAATACCCCCGTGCGCGCCTAAACCCGCTTCACCTTCCCCGTCGCGGTCATCGCCAGTGCTTCCACGAAGTGATGCGTTGAGGGCAACTTGTAGGCCGAAAGGCGTTCGCGGCAGAAGGAGACGATATCCTCAGGATCCAACTGGGCGCCCGGTGCCAATACGACCTCAGCTTCCACGATCTCGCCGAACAACGGATGCGCGCCACCGAACACGCGCGACGCTTGCACCTGCGGGTGGGCGTTGACGACGGCCTCCACATCCTCGGGGGAACACCTTGTTGCCGCGACACGCAATCAGTGCTCTTGCGGCGGCCTTTGATGCTCTTCAACCCGTCCGCTGTGCCACCGCAGATCGCCCGTGAGGAACCATCCTTGCCGCAACACCTGGTCCCCGCGATACCGGCGGAAGAGATAGCCATCGAAGCGCCCTGGTCCCCGCACCGCAAGCAGGCCGGTGCTGCCATCGGGTAAGGGTGCAGCGCATCATCGAGGATCGCGACCTCGTGATCGGGCGAGCATGGCCCACCGCCTCGGGTGCTTCATCGGAGCGCTCCGTACTGATGATGGCAAAGTGCCCCACTTCGATGATCCGAAGGCCTGGCTCACCGCCAACCCGGAAACGTTCCTTGAACTGGCGCGCAAAGACCCAGCGGAAGACCTGCCGAGGTAGAGCATCACGCTGCGCAATGTGCCCCAGCGAAGTGACCGCCCTATCGGCCACTAGCAAACGGATGTGTGTCGGCGCCGCGTATAGCAAAGTGCCTTTGAAACGCGCGGCGCAATGCGCGACATGGCCTGCGCGGGTGAAATCCACAGAGGATCACCCGCCGTGCCGAAGTACAGATAGAGCATGATGGACACCACGAAATGGTAGGCCATCGGCAACACCCAGACCACGGCATCATGTTTGGAAAAGTCCCAGGCCTTTGTTCGCGGCTTCCAGACGCGTTCGAATCCCGTGCGATGCGAGAGCACCCACGCCCTTTCGAGGTGCCGGTGGTACCCGAGGTGAAACGGATGAAGGCCGCCTCGGCGATGTGCGGTGCGATGCGCTCTTCCGCGCGATGCATCCGCCGCAGGGTGGAAGGTGCCGTGTACCGATGAAGATGGAACGCTCCCCTCCCCTTCGCACAAGAGCGCATGAGGTCGACCTTCGATCAGTGCATCGCGTTCGGTCGTGGTGGAGGTTGCTCGCGATGGGCACCACCACCGCACCGCAGCGCAGGGCCTGCCAGCATGGCGATGATGAACTCGCACTGTTGTGATCGCTGATCCTCAAACCGGTCCCGGCTTTCACGCCGAGGAAACGGGTGTATCCGCGACTTGTTCGGCCGCATCGAACACCCTGGAACGTGAGCGTACCCGGGCGCAGATGGATCGCCGCCGACCCGGCCAACGCGCCGCCCGTTGCTTGATGCGCTCGAAAACGTTTCATGTGTACCGATCAAATGTAGACCTGTGCGCGTCTCACACTTTCGATGGCGGCATCCATATCCTTGCGCAGTGCGGCGGTGGCCGCGAGCACACCCGGGCGTAACCGGTGCCCAGGCAGGTGCCGCCGACTTAACCGTGCGCCGGCGATCGCCTGTTCGGTGGCACTGATCGTGCGGCCCGCGAGGAACAAATTGCTCAGGGTGGCCGCGCGCAGCCTCCGCCGGGACCTGGTAGTGCTCCTCTCCGGGAATAGCGCATCGCCACGTTGCGTTCGGCGCCCCAGAACTCGATGGGCCAGGCGCCGTTGGCCACACCGTCAGCGAACTTCCGGCAGGTCATCAAGCATCCTCCTTTCCAACGTGTAACGACCCTGGGCACGTTGCTGTGTGCGCGCCGACCTCGTTGCGACCTTACTCACCTCTGGCACCGTGGAACGCTTCGACCCCCTCCTTCGAAAAGCGCGGCCATCTCCCGGCCATCCGCCGACCGTTCGCCGCCACGTCGGGGTCCGCGCCTCTTCCACTTGCTCGCTGAAGGCGATCTTCAAGAACAGACCTGGCCCTCGCGCAATGAACCGGGGACCACCGACCGAGCCATGGCGGTGGGATCGCGCGCAGCATCGCACGGTTCACGGCCATGTTCAGTGCGCTTTCCTCGTTAACGCCCTTACCCCACGCATGCAGAACACCTGCGCGGGCCGCTTGAGTACCGCTGCGTGCGGATTATCGGCGCCCGGACAGTTCGGCGAGGAGCCCTGTGCCGGAACAATCCACCATGCTCGCTGCACGATCTCCGTTAGCCGCCCTGGCCGCGAGCCGCAGCGCGAGACCGTCGGTAAGCCTTCCGCATGGCAGCTTTCGATGGAGGTGCTCGTGCGTAGCTCTACACCGGCCTCGTTCAACAGCCGTGCCGGAGTTCCTCGAACGCGTCGTACGTAGGGCGAACCAGAGCCCCCGCACCGGCGACCGCGTGCGTGCCACTGCGACCGGCGAGTTGCTCACAGAACTCGCGCGGAAAACCGTTCGGTGGCGTACCGCGCTTCCGATCTGCCGCGCAAGTAGATACCACAAGATCGTTCCACCATCGCCGCAGTGGCCTTCCCTCCGGTTAACGCACCGCGTTCGACCACCACGACACGCGCCCCGATCCTGCTGGCCGCCACCGCAGCGGCGATGCCCGCCGCACCTGCGCCGACCACGAGCACCTCGGCAGTGACCGTCTGCTCAGGACGCATGCTCCCCGGTGCGCAACAAGGCGTTCAATTGCCGCTCGAACAGGTCCATCTCCTGCGCGCTGATGGCTTCTCCACCGACGCGAGGACCACTTTCAACTCTCCAGCGTGCCGCATGCAGGTGATGGTCAAACCAGGCGGGCAGGGCGCCGGCGGATAGTTGAGCACTTCGAGCACGTCCACACCCGCGAAGGTGCGCAACTCGTCACGATCCTCGCCGATATCCGAGAAAGCGAAGCTGGCGTAGGGCACCCGGCATGGGCAGGTTCACCATCGCACTGAACCACCACAAGGGGATATGGCGGAGCACTTGAGCAACGACACGTACTTCGCCGGAAGGCCCGCAGCGATCTGGCTCCTTGATCTGTTCGTTGATGGAGGCGACGCTCGTGGCCACCGAACCCAGGGCTGGTCGTGCAAACGCACGAAAACGAAGGAAAGCTGGTTGGAAAGGAGATGTCCGCGCACCCAACGCGGTCGGCGGCTTAATGGCGTGGACACCCAGAAATACGGATGCCGTTCACGACGCTGCATGAACACAGTACGCAATGCCATGGTCGTCGCCGCCAAATGGTAATGCGAACGGCCCAGCCGTGCGCCTTGCGCCAGCGCCTGTTGATCCACGGTCTGCGTATCGCTCGCGGAGAAACGGAGCACGCGGTGCGCGTCCCGCTCTGCGGGGTCGGCCCTCGACCCACAGCCGCGCGAGGTACCAGAACGGCGAACCGAGCATAAGAGAACATCACCCGCACGGCATGCTTCAAGCGCTTGGGCCAGGGCTCCGGGGAGGGTTCAGGAAAGCGCTTCGCCGCCCATGCCTGGTCCTCTGGATCGAGGACCCTGGCGAGGTTCACTCGCTACCCCGTTGGTCGAAGAGGGCGTGATGGGCTGGAGGTCATGGTGGGTCCATCGTTGAACGCGACGAGATAGATGAGAGAGGCCGCACCGGTTGCAACGATGAGCGCGGTTCACACCACGCCTCGAAGTCCGCACGATCCATCGCGGCGGTACGCACCTCCACGCCACCGGAAGATCCGCGCCTTTATCCTGGTACCAATAGGGCGCACGAGCGATGGGACGTGCCAGCCGGATGCGGCGTACCAGCATGAAGATCCCATTACGCTGCACGTGGCCGCGCAACTGCTCGAGGTCCGCGGATGGGGCAAGGCGCAATTCCAGGCGCACCACATTGCCTTGCTGGCCTTGCTTAGCGCATGTGCCGGTCCAGCAACAATTGAAATTGTCCGCCCCGGTAATGGGCTGTGTGAGGAAGGGATCGAACGGGCGGTGGGTCACGGACGGCGCAACGCTGCTGGCCGGCATCCGTCGCCCATGGCCAAAGGTAGAAGGACGCAGAGGCTGGACCGGCCTCACCGTTGCACGATTTTCGGGATGGAAGCACCGCGTCGGCACGCGCCTGAATGGCACACCGGGCCAGCGACTTGCCGTGCGCAGATTCTCCGGGTGCAACGCCTTGTCCGGCAGCGCCCGGGCTTGCTTCCGTTCCAGGTACGCGACGAGTTCGATGATGGACATGGAATCGATGCCGAGCTGCGCGAAGGGTAGGTCCGGATCGATGGATACCTGCTTGGCGAGCACATGGGAGCGCAGTAGGCACAGAGCTCCTCGGCCAGTTCCTGTTCGTTGCTGGACATCGCCTTTTCCATCGAAGGCCGCGAATTTAGCGGATCACCCCATCCTGTAAATTGGCCCGGGCGCGGCGGGCCGTGCGCTTCTCCATGGACCAGCCCCTCGCATGCCACCATCGCTCCACCCAAGGGCCTCGTTCCGCAGCAGGGCTGAACTCCGCCATCGTCGCGCCGGTTTCGGGGCATCGCGGTGGCGGTCCGGCAGGCACGGCAAGGCCATCGCGTCACGGTGTTCAGGGCGAACGCGGTCCCCGGCGGCAAAGCGGCCGAGTGGCGTATCGGACCCTACCGGTTCGACATGGCCCATCACTCACCTCACCAATGCCCGCCTATGTGGACGAACTTTCGCCTTGTGCGGCGAAGATCCGCGCGACCATTTCAGACTTACACCCAGCTCGGACCCGAGACTCCCAGTTCCTTTTCGAGGATGGCACGGTGGTGCGCATGCACGCCGATGCGGAGCGGCTGGCCGATGAGTTCGCCGAGCGCACCACCGCAGGCCGTGCGAGCGTGCTGGAATTCCTGCGCCGCAGCAAAGTGAAGCGCGAACTCACCGATGAAGTGTTCTTGCAACGATCCCGCACCGGATCCGCAATCCACCTCAATGGACCGACGCTCCGGGGCGTGCTCCAATTCCACAAGGTGGGCGGTTCCACCGTTAGGTGATCCGCGTCAATGTAAACGCTTTCCCGAGACCCCAGGGTCGCGACTTCAATCAATACGCCAGCTACCATGGCGGACCCCATCGCCGCGCCCGCCACGCTGAACTTGACGCCCACTACGAGCTGGCCCCTTGTTCCTATTCCGCAAGGGGTATGCACGTTGTGGTCCGTGCGCTCGTAGGCCCTGGCGCAACGGCAAGCAGTGGAGTTCCGCTTCAACACTCGCGTGGAACGATCGTGTGGTGCGTTATGGAGGTGCGGCGTAGAGGTGAACAACGAACGGAGCGGTTGACCTGGTGGTGAGCAATGCCGATGCGCACAGCACGTACCACCGCCTCCTCCCCGACCAGCGTCGGCCAAAGCGCACCTTTGGACCAGCCGCGTTCCAGTTCCGGGATCGTGTTCTATCAGGTAAGGACCGCACCACCCCGCCTTCCAGTTGAACAACATGCTGATGAGCAACGACGGCCACGCCGAGTGTCGGCACCACATCTTCGGGCCAAGCAGAGAGTCTTTTCTGAAGATCCGTCGACGCACCCGCACGTGAGCGTCAGTGTTCTGGCCGATGCACCTCCGGGCCATGAGAACTGGTTCGTGATGGTATCCGCGTCCCACAACACCGGCCAGGATTGGGACACTTTTGATCCGCACGATTCGGCAACGGGCGATCGCGAAATTTGAACGGCTGCTGCGCGTCACCGGTGGGGAACGCACATCACCGTGGAGCATTTGTCGATCCCCGCCTCGGTGGAGGCACCTTTCCTTCCAGCGTCTTTCGGAGCTATCTTCGGCAGCAGCTCCAGCGGTGTGTTCGCAAGCTTCCTGCGCCACCCTCGAACTTTTCTGAATGATCAAAGGCCCCTATTTCTGCGGAGGAAGTGTACATCCGGCCCGAGAATTCCGCCGTGCCTGCTTTCCGCGAAGACACCGCCGACCTCGATTGCGGAGCGGGAACGGGAAGTGAGCTCCCCGGAGCGTCGATCAGACGTTGAAGAGGAAGCGCATCAGCATCGCCATCCTTCACCACGTACCTTTGCCTTCCACACGCAACTTGGCCCGCAGCGCGGCAGGCGGCCCTCGCTACCTGAGGTGATGAAATCGTTGTAGCTCATCACTTCCGCACGGATGTAGCCCCTCGAAGTCGTTGTGGGATCACGCCCGCGGCTTTTGACCGGTATCGCCTTGATGGATGGTTCAGGCGCGCACCTCCTGCACGCCGGCGGTGAAGTAGGTCAGTGTAGCTCAACAGGTGATAGGCGGCGTGGAATGAGCTTGTTCAGCCGGGTTCGTCCAGGCCCATGGGCGTCCTTCAGGAAACATCCGCGCCCTCGGGTCTCCCAACCGGCTTATCTCCGCTTCAATGGCGGCGGTCACGGAGCATCACCTCCGCGTTCTCGTTCGCCACACGGCGGCCTTCACCAGGTCCACATACTTGTTGCCGGTCACGGCGCTCTTCTCGTCCACGTTGCACGTACATCACGGGCTTGGTGGTGAGGAGTTGAACCCGCCCACCAGGGCCGGGTCATCGTTCGCCGAAACCATGGTGCGGGCGCTGCCTTCGGAGCAGGGCGGTACGGATGCGTGTGGAGCAGGTCGAAGCGGCGCTTGGCCCTTGTCGCCGATCGAGGCTTGCTTTCTCCACCTTCGATCCGGGCCTCCACGGTCTCGGAGGTCCTTTAGGCTGTAGTTCGATGTCGATCACCTCCTTGTCGCGTGTACGGGATCCACTCCGCCATCCACACGCACCACATTGGATCGTCGAAGCAGCGCAACACGTGGAGGATGGCATCGCACTCGCGGATGTTGCCGAGGAACTGGCTTGCTGAGGCCCTGCTCTTGCTGGCGCCTTTCACCAGGTCGGTGGCGATGTCCACTTATCTCCGCCGTGGTGGGAGATCCGTTGGGGTTCACCCGTCCGGCCAGCTTGTTCGGGCGCGCATCCGGCACGGTGATGGCGCCCACGTTGGGCTGATGGTACAGAACGGGAGTTGGCCGCCCGTGCCCTCGCGTTGCTGAGGCAGTTGGAACAAGGTGCTTCTTGCCCGCCGCTGGGCGCCGACGATACCGCACTTCGATCCCATGGTTTTCTTCAAGGCAAGGGTGCCTCTGGCACCCTTCCTTGGTTAGTAACTCGGAGGGAGAGTCGAACCCCAACCTCCTCGATCCGTAGTCAGGTGCTCTATCCAATTGGAGCACGAGTCTCAGCAAAAACGGGTGCGAAGATAGAAAAGCGGGCGCCGTTCTGTTGAGCGATACTAGAGCGTGTCTCAAATGCCCCCGGGCTACGTTGTCTGCGCCCATGTTTCGTTGCCGGAACCCTCGCAGAGCACCCGACTGGTGCTCGGTTCCGGCGCTCGCCTGAACGCGGGATCCCCTCGCCGCTTACGAAAGCAATTTTGGGATACGCTCCAGGGCTTGGTAGTGCTTCATCGCCTGGGCATATACGCCCGCATCCTGATCCGGTCGCGTCACTGGGGGTGGGTGCTTACAGCTCAGGGGGCTTGCCGCCGCCGCTTTGAGCGGACATGCGTTCCCAGAATTTGGCGCGTGTGGATCGTATCCGGCCATGGCTATGAACACCAGACCCATTTTGTCGGCCTCTGATTCGTGGCTGCGGCTATAGGCCAGCATACCCCAGTTGGTTGCCGATGCTATAGCTCTGTAGGAATAGGTCACAGTCCATTGGGGTTTTCGCTCACAATGCCACGCTTCAGCGCAAGTCCGACACCCGGGCCAGCATGCCCCGGCTCAGTGCTCGTTGCCATGGCGGGCAATGGCGTGGCGATCTCTACCCCATCACCACGGCGAGCCCCTGTCATCCTGCGTGACGGGCAGATGCCGGTATAGACCACCGCCTTGCCTCCCGGCATACACCACGCGTTCATCGTGGAATGCCACCACATTGAACTCCCAATTGAACCCGTCGATGCGGCCTCGATGCGCCCACCCCGGCCAGGTAGTCGGCGAGGCTGCCAGGCGTTGCCCGATGCGCTCCCGCACCATGGCCACCGCTTCATCGCCCGCCGGGCAAAGGTGATTCTCTTCAGGAAGCCCTACCGGTGAGCGACATGCCCATCAGGTCGCTCTCGGGCAGCAGGTTCAACTGGTTCCGGCCGGCGCATCGGCACCGAACCGCAGGCGTTCAAGAGGAGCAACGCCGCAATGGCGCCCGCACGGGTGGGATAGTTCATTGGATATCGGCGGAGCGTTTGTGCGTGCAACGTTGCACATCGGCTCCAACGACGGGAAGCTGCCGCGCTTCACGCCG
>JADJCS010000010.1 GCA_016703105.1 Flavobacteriales bacterium | reverse complement strand
AACCCTTCAGCTCCGCTCACGCCCTGATGCACCCCTTCCGCGATCTCTTCCACCATTTTGGCATTGAAGGCCGGCAGGTCTTCGGGGCTGCGGCTGGTGATCAATCCATTGTCCACCACAACCTCCTCATCCCCCCATTCGGCACCCGCGTTGGTGAGGTCGGTGCGTATGCTTGGGTAGCTGGTGAGCTTGCGACCGCGCAGCACACCGGCTTCGGCGAGGCGCCAGGGTCCGTGGCAAATGGCGCCACCGGTTTGTGCTGATCGAAGAAGGCGCACGAAGGCCACGGCATCCGTGTCCATGCGCAGCTTGTCGGGGTTCATCACACCGCCTGGCGGGAGCAGCGCATCGTAATCCTCCGCGTTGGCATCGGCCACGGTGCGGTCCACCTGTTCGGCCTCGCCCCAGTCGCCGTCCTTCCAGCCCTTGATGGCACCGGCCTCCAGGGAGATCAGGTCCACGAAGGCGCCGGCCTGGAGCAGGGCTTCGCGTGGTGCACGCAGTTCGCTTTCCTCGAAGCCGTCGGTGGCGAGGGATGGCCCGCGCGTTTTCCGTTGTTTGATGTCATGTTGGGTTCGGTCAGGATATCCATGTTCGTGTTGTTGGGGTCTGCGTTCTAGCCGATGATACCTGGCTGCACGCCGCGGTCGGGCTTCGGCGCTTCCGGTTCGTCGCGTGGTGGGTATGGGTTCAGCGCGTTGCTTCAAACGTGGTCGTTTGGGGCATTCTCGGGGCGCGGGACCGGGGCGGGGCGCCGATCGGTGTTGGTATCAGTCATACCGATCCTTGCGGCGATCGCAGGCCGCCAGGTGCGTTGGGCATTGAAGCCCCGTTCACAAGGGGTATGCTATCGCCACGGCGTGATCCGCTTTCGTGCGATCGTGGGCGCAATTGCCCACGGTGGGGAAGGTTTTGCGTAGTGGGGTGCCGGGCGTTCTTCGCTCGGGAAAGCGTTGGACAGGCGCGGTGAGCGGTGTACTAGAAAATGCACGGAAAGACCTCCACCCCCATCGGCGGGCGCGGAGCATGCGTGAGGCCGTGAGGGCATTTCGGACCTCCGTCGCAGCATTGGTTCAGACCAATGCTACCGCTCCTGGCCGAGCGACCGTGAACCTATGGCCGGTGGATGTTCCGGACGGGTCAAACCCATTCGTGGACCGGTCTGGATGGACCGCGGTGTCAGGCGTTCAATACCGCACAAGCACTTCCTCCAACGGTTTCCGCTGCAGGTCCGGCACTTCACAACCCGCCACTGGGTAGCCGATCGGGATGAGCAAGAACGGTCGTTCGTTCTCCGGCCGCTGCAACGTATGCGCGAGGAAGTTCATGGGGCTCCGCGTGGAGGTGGGGGTGACCAATCCGGCGTTCCGCGCTGCGTGGCAGGAATCCGCAGGCGATGCCCACGCTCTCCTCCACGTAGTAGTTCTTGCGTTTGCTGCCATCCGGCATTGGTTCATACGCACGCTTGAAGACCACGGTCCAACACGGGGCGACCTCCAGGAATTCCTTGCGCCAATCGGTTCCCAAGGGAGCAAGTTCTTCAGCCACTCCGGCGGCATGCGGCCATTGTAGTTCTCCTTCTCTTCCTCTTCCGCAGCGCGAATGGCCGACTTCGTGGCAGGGTCCTTCACCACGCAGAACGTCCCGGTTGCTTGTGCGCACCGCTTGGTGCCGTGCTTGCGGCGAGCACCAGGTTGTCGATCACTTCATCCGCGATGGGCTCATCTCTGAAGTGGCGCACGCTCCGGCGGCCATCCATCAACGCAAAGAAATCTTCCGCACGTCGCCTCGTTTCCGCCAATGTCAACCGCGTTGGTCGGTAGGCGATGAACTTCGGTGTCTTCTCGGTCCTCATTCCGCCAAGATGCCATCCGCGCATCAAGTCCAATGGATCGGCGAGCGATGGGATCCGTTCGGTCCGATGGGTCAGGTGAACCCTCCCGACCGTCCTGCAGGTCTGTTGTCGGCAAGATCACAGTGCCCGTGCGATCAAACCTGCACCTTTGCCCTGTCCTTCCCAAACCTCCGAAAATGACGAAGCGCAACATCGCGGTCTTTTCGCATGGGTGGCGCTTGTCGGCGTATACGCCCAACCGGTGCTGCTCCCCACCATCGGCCTTGCCGCTGCCTGCGGATAGCGATCCCATCTGCACGCTGCCCACGCAAACGCCACCGATCACTTCATGCGGTCGGCCCGAAGGCGAGCAGGCCGCTGATCTCACGTTATACGACATCAACGGCAATGCCTTCAACCTGGAAAATGCGCTGCTGCAAGGCAAGCCTGTGCTCATGATCGGCCAGCAGCTACACCTGCCCGGTGTTCCGGAACAAGGTACCCAAGATCAACGACCTCGTCGCCACCTATTCATCGCAGTTGCACATCGTGATCGTGTATACCCTGGAGGCGCATCCTGCTGTGGACATCAGCCCCTACTTCGGTGCGGTGAACACCGGACAACAGAACATCGATGCGGACATCCTCTTTGAGCAACCTGAGACCTACGGCGAACGCAAGTCGGTGCTGCAAGCGATGCTCGACAGCGTGCAGATCGATGCGCCTGTGTACATGGACGGGCCGTGCAACGCGTGGTGGAACTACTACGGCCCGCAACCCAACAACGCCTACCTCATCGACCTCAACGGCACCATCCACACGCACCACGACTGGTTCGATAAGCTGCCGGAGGACATCGACTGCGACATCGAGGACCTGCTCGCACTGCCGACCACCGGCGATTGCGGGGGCGAGACCTACGGCGGGCACTTCAACGTGCAGTGGATGAGCAACGACACGGTCTACGGTACGGGCGGTACCACGCTCACCGCGCACCTGAAGCTCTTCAATACCAGCGCCACGGACGACGTATTGGTGCGCGTAGTGAAGCTACAGACGATTCCTGCCCGTCGGTTGGCAAACCTCCCTCTGCCTCGATGTATGCTACCTGCCTGATGTGGATACCGCGATCGTGCCCATCGCTGCGGGAGACACCATGCATTTCTATTACTACTTCTACAGCACGCCCGGCGACGCCATCGGCTACACACGCGTGGGCATGCGCAACGAGAACGATCAACAATGGCTTCTCGCGGGAGCTGTGGGGCGTGTCGGAAGGCAGCGTTGGTATGGCGGAAGGACTTTCGTTACCACCGCTTGGGATCGCGCCCAACCCGGCCACGGACCGGATGATGATCATTGGCGCTGCGCAGAACGATGTCTTCGAGGTGCGCGACATGTCCGGACGGTTGGTGAAAGTCCTGAACGGACCATGGGGCGATGTCTCCGCATTGCCACCAGCATGCCTACCTATTGTTGAGGGTCTGATCGTGCCGGTGGAATAGACCGGGCGGTCTTTGTGAAGCAGTAGTGCTTTCCTGGTGCGCTCGCGCCGATCCACCGCCTGGCCCAGCAGCGCGCAGGAGCACCGATGATCCACCCGAACCGTGCATGGGCACATATCCGATGGACAATGCCAGGTCCCGGAAGGACGAGCTGTGTACGCGCATGAACAACAATGCACCGTTCATTCGACCTTCGCGTACTACAAGTACCATGCTCACCACGGACATCCTAACCACCGAATTCGAACGTTGCAAGGGCGCGCTCAAGTCCTACATCATACGTATCACCGCCAACAAGCAGGATGCGGAGGACATCGTGCAGGAGACCTACATCCGCGCGCACCGCAACGTGGAGCACTTCAAGGGCGACAGCAGCGTGAAGACCTGGCTCTTCGCCATCGCGCAGAACATCGCGCGCGACCAACTTCGCTCATTGAAGCGCTGGCCGGAGGACGTGGGCGACATCTGCAAGGACGCGGCGATGAAAGACCCCGGCTTCTTCCGAGAGGCCATGACCCTCCACATACTACCTGCACACCGGTCGCGGCAAGATGATGGAGGTGTTCGACAAGCGTTGCGCATTGATCAACAAGGAAGGCGCCTGCCACCAGTGTACGGAGCTCAACGGCATCTTCAATCCGAAGCAGAACGCACAGGAGGAAGCCGTGAAGATCCAGATGGTGCGCGATGCTGAAAAGAAGGACAAGGAGCACCTCTTCGACCTGCGTATCACGGTAATGAAAGAGGTCGATCCGTTCACCTCACCGGCGGCAGAGCTGCAGTTGCATCACCTGGAGTTCGATCGGAAGGTGATGGATCGGCACTTGGAGGTGGCCTGAAGCCTGCTGTGGGCAGCCCTTCCGGACTATTTGATCAGCAATCCTATCGTTCCGCTGCCCTCGGTCGTCCAACAGGTATGAAACGCCTCTTAACACCCTTCCTGTTCATGACCATTCCCAAGACCGCCGCCCGCAAGACAGGCCACCACGGCGAAGACCACCTTCCACCGCGAGACCTCCGTGGTCATCACCATCAAGGCGG
Source organism: Flavobacteriales bacterium (assembly GCA_016703105.1). Lineage (GTDB taxonomy): Bacteria > Bacteroidota > Bacteroidia > Flavobacteriales_F > PHOS-HE28 > PHOS-HE28. The sequence continues at coordinate 79,087 of JADJCS010000010.1, read as the reverse complement.
ATGAGGCCATCATCTGGGCCCTGCTCACCAATACCAGCGACTATCCACGTTGGAACAGCACCGTCACCTCCATCCAAGGCAACATCGCCCTTGGCGAGAAGATCGTGCTGAAGAGCACCCTCGATGCCGAACGCAGCTTCAAGTTGAAAGTGAAGGAATTCGAAGCCGACAAGCGGATGGTTTGGGGCGACGGCAAAGGCCAGCGCACCTTCACGCTGACGAACAATAGGGACGGAACGGCAACCTTCAGTATGCATGAGCGCATCGGCGGCCTGATGTTCCCCGATGTACGCGAAGTGCATCCCGTCCTTCGATGCCAGCTTCAATGCGCGTTCGCTGCCGATCAGAAGGAAGCCGAACTGATCCAGAGCAAGGCCAACTGATCCACCGATCACCTTACCGGCAACAACCAACGACCATGAGCGACACCATGAACGTGATAGCCACCGATGGCTACGGACCCCTTGAGCGCCTTGCGCACATGAGCATTGCGCTCCCCGATCCGGGAAAAGATGAGGTGCGCGTGCGCGTTCATGCCTCAGCGCTCAATCCGGCTGACTACAAGGTGATCACCGGCACGATGAAGTTCCTGCATGCGCGGAACCGGCCGCTTGTTGTCGGCTACGATTTCTCCGGCGTGATCGACAGCGTGGGGCCTGAAGTCACGGCGTTCAAAGTGGGCCAAGCCGTATTCGGTTTCCTCCCCTATGGCCCTTTCAACAAGCAAGGCGCCTTCGCTGAAGCGCTCATCGCGCGTGTGGATCAGATCGCGGAGAAACCCGCTTCGGTAAGCCACCAGCAAGCCGCCGCCGTGGCCACGGCGGGTGTTACCGCGCTCCAGTCCATGCGTGACTTGGGACAGCTCCGGAATGGACAGCATGTCGCCATCACCGGCGTATCTGGCGGCGTAGGCCTCCTGTCCGTGGCGGCGGCCAAAAGGCTCGGCGCATCGGTCACCGCCATTGGCTCCGGTAGGGGCCTCGAACTCGCGAAGCAAGCCGGTGCAGAGCAGGTCATCGATCGCAAGTCCGTTCAGGTCCCTGGATCCGTGCAGGGGAAGTTCGATCTGGTCTTCGATCCCTCGGCTGCGTATCGCTGGTCGCAATGGAAGCACGCGCTCAACCCGAAGGGACACTTCGTGACCACGCTGCCATCGCTCAACTTCATGGTGGACAAACTCGCCAGCTTGTTCGCTTCCACCGGTGTCCATTTCGTGAACGTGAAGTGCAAGCCCGCCGACCTGGAACTCTTGGGGCGTTGGCTTGCTGAAGGACTTAACGTTCACGTTGATCACGTGGTCGAGGTTCGCGACGTAGCGAAGAGCCTGGCCCGGCTGCATGCGGGAGGCGTGCTAGGGCGGGTGGTGGTGGATGTGCATGGGAAGTTCTGACCTTCACCGTCACTGGAAATAGTTCATCGGACCCTATCGTTCGGTCCGCCTTGATCGTCAAAGAGCCAAACAACCACTCACATGGAAAAGCGCACCAAAGACAAACCTTGGAAACTGAAGACCCCTCCCGGCAGCAGTGAGTATACCATGCACGTCGAGGAAAAGGATGGAAAGGAGGTGCTCGTCTGTACTGTAGACAAGACCGTGCTGCTCTACGACATCCGGTGCATCAATGACCTGCAGGCCATGCTGAAGAAGCACGGCGATTGGATGGACCTCGGCGGTGCCGATGAGCAGAAGCCCGCCAAGGAGGGCACCGTGGAAGCTTGGGGTCGCAGCGAGAAGAACCCCGTGAAAGGCTGGTACGGTTTGAAGAAGGTTGCGCGGCCGCTTTGGTGTGTACCTGCCGCCGTTGCTGGAAGCGCTCGGGCTGGCGGAAGTGACGCACGAGGCGAAGGGGAACAGGATGCGCGCGAAGTAGCTCGGTGTTGTCGAGATCGAGAAAACCGCTCGTCCATGGCGAACTAGGAAATACGCTCCGGTCCTTGCCGGGGCTTAACGCAGGCCCCGGTCACGCTGCCCTGGTCTCCACGGTCCGCAAGATCTCGCGGAGCGTACCGAAGCCCATGGGCTTGCTCACGTGCCTGTCGAAACCGGTTTCGGCTGCCCGCAGCATGTCCGATGGTTCACTCCGGCCGGTCACCGCCACAATGAAGGCATTGGCGCCCCATTCGCTCCGGCGCATCTCCAAGCAGACCTCATAGCCGGAGAGATCCGGCAGGCCGATGTCCAGGAAAACCACATCGGGTCGGAAGATCTCACCCTTCTCCAGTGCCTCCTGGGCCTGGTTGGCCACCTGCACGGTGTACCCCAGTTGCTTCAGGAACATGGCCAGGCCCATGGCCACATCGTCGCGGTCGTCCACCACCAGCGCGCGCAGCGGTTGCTGCGTGGTGGTGGTTTGCGTGATCGTTCGCTCGTTCATGGTTCAAGGTTCGGCGTTACCATATCTGCCAAGGGGCATGCCGTGGAGTTCGTCGAGGATCGAGCGTGCAGCGAACCGGTCGAGTTTCGAGGCGAGCTGAGCGCTTGGTGAGTAGAACGGCAAGCGGGGCTTCTCATTCTCGTCCGAACGACCCACCATCATGCATCTTCCCAACTCCACTTCCCAACACCGGCCTTATGAGCCGCCCTGCGGAGGAGGAACAAACCAGAGAGGATGGAAGCACGGATCACCTTCCCCCGCTTTGGCAAGGCGCGCCACCAGGCGGGTGCTGGGTGCCCGTTGGCCCCTAGGATGGGTCAAAGTGAAAACAGAGCCGAAGGGCCTGGAGCCAACTACCGAAGACCCACCGCACTTGCGCGCGTAAATGCTCGGGTACGGTGAACTTCGTTAATGGCTTGGGTTGTCTAGGTACGACCACACCTGGATCTGAAATACTTGAACGGCACCACCAGCATCCCAAAGCACTCCCATCCTCTTTCTCCCGCCGCTTGTGGTGGTTGCCATGCGCTTTTACCAAGCCGAGGAGGTAGCGGTTGGTGATCTTGCCCCGGGAGTGGAAGCGGTTGTGGATGATCACCTCATGTACATAGAAATACGCCGCGCCATAGATGGCGATGCCGATGCCCAGTAGAGGCGCCAGTCATTGCCACCCATCACCCCGAACTGCATGAAGAGCCAGCTGGGGATCGCGAAGATGATGATGAAGAGGTCGTTGCGTTGCAGCGGCCCATCGTGGGCTGGTGGTGGTCGCGGTGGACCTTCCAGCCTATGCCGTGCATGATGTACTTGTGCGCGAACCAGGCCACGAACTCCATGACGAAGAAAGCGAGGACGACCCAGAATATGTTCAGCAGTGCGGTCACGGCTCAGAGCTTGCCCTCCGCATCGGCGCGGGCGATGAAGTCGATGATACGGTTGCGGGAAGGTGATGTTGGGCACTTCGCCCAGGTGCGCTTCGATGAAGGCGCGGTCCTCGGCGAGAGCTTCGTCATAGTCCATGAAGCCGGGCACATTGGCCTGGATGGTGAGGCGCAGGAAGCGCAGTTCCACGCTGGTGGGTTCCTCGGCGATGGCCTCCTCCAGCATGGCCTTGCCCTCGTTGAAGGGGGCGAACTTGGCGAAGGGGTTCACCAGGTGAACGCTCCCGGCCATGGTGAGGGTGGCCATGTAGCCTTTGAGCACAGGCCGTTGCAGATCCTCCTTGCGCAAGCGGGCCTGCAGGCGATAGCAGAGGTCTTCATCTTTGAAGGCATCGCGCATGTGGGTGCGCAGATCGGTCATGAGGTCCGTATCGTCCTGCGCGCGCACTGGTCCCAGGCCCAGGAACAGGGCAGCGCTCCAGGGAGCAGCGAACGAATAGCGAGCGTGTACGTGTGGGGCCAGTGGTAGAACGACGGATCGGACGAAGCCTTGTTACAGACCACAAAACAAGCCCATTCGTAGGCTTTCTCCAACGCGTAACCGGTGCGGATCGTTCACCGGGCGTATCAGAAACGCAGGTAGAAGGACGGTTTCACCACGAAGGGCAACACCTTGGGGCCGTCCAGGTGGTCCAGGCGCCAGAGAAGTCCACACGGGCCAGCTTCAGGATGTTCTCGATGCCGAAACCCACCTCGGTGTAAGGCCTATCCAGCGTGCGCATCCCTTCGCCGAGCAGGTAGGGCCCGTGCGGTCGGCCTCGCTCCAGGTTCCGTAGTAGCCCTGGCCAGCAGGAATTCGCGCAGTTTCAGGCGGCGCAGCCAAGGAACTTTGTTCAACAGCAGGCCCTCGAAGTGGTGTTCGAGTTGGAGGGATACGTAGCGATCGCTCACGAACTCCAGGTAGTTCATCGTATTGAACGCATGGTTGTCGTTCAGCACGAGCGGGTTTCCGTCCGGGGTGTGGAGCAGGGGTAAGGCACGCTGCCGTCGATCGCTCCGCCTTCCGCCAGAATGTTCAGGAAGCCCGCCTTGTTCATGCGCACCTGGTGTTCCACCTTCAGCTTGTAGCTGCGCAGGTCGAACTGGCCTCCCCACAGGTCCTTGAACCCGGTGACCAGTTCGAAGGTGACCATGGGGTACTTGAGGAAGTAGAGGCTGCGGTCCACTTCGTGGAAGCGAAGGCCTTGCGGTCGTCCACCAACATGCGCTGCTCCCTCCCGCTGATGCGGATGGCGGAAGTGAGGAGGTGGTCCAGCGGGATCATATTCCCGGTACGCCCTTGCTGCACCAGATCATAGCGGTAGTTGGCCCCGATCGACCAGCGCTTACTACCGGTGCGCGCCAGATGCAAGAGCACATCACCGCCGCCTTTGAGGCGTTCATCCCAAAGCCCGTAGGCCGCATGACCGCCCAGCACGATGCGCTCGCTGAAGCGCTCGTTGGTGCGCAGGCCCAGTTTGAAGCGCGGACCTTCCACGCGGTTGAAGCTGTAGAAAGTGAACACATGCCCCAGGTCCACCGGTCCCCAGGGCAACCAGCCACTGCCCACCATCTTGCCCAAGTTCATCAGCCGAACCCAGCGCGGATCGGTGTTCATGCGGCCCACCATTTCCTCCACGCCCTTCTCCTCGGGCGTGAGCGCGAGGGTATCACCGCGTGCGGCCTGCCAGAAGGCGCTGTCGCGTTCCAGCGCGCCGTCCTCGATCACCACCGCATCCACACCGGCATAGAAGCGATCGGGCAGGGGCTCGTCCATACGGATGTTCCGGAACTCAGTGGTCTTGCGGCCATAGAAGCCGGTCATCTCCGCGCTGTTCTCCACCACGGTGAAATCGGCGAGCACCTGGCTCTTCAGCAGGAACCACTGCTTGTCCTCCACGCGGCCATAGGTCTGACGGATCCAGTAGTTGCGCACGAAGTTGATGTTGGCCTCGATGCTGAAGGCGAGATCGGCCTGCACCAAGGCGTAGGTCGCTTCGTCGATGTACATATCGCCGGTGAAGGCCACATCGCTCCTCCCCTTCGGCTTGAAGGTGATGTGGTAGCATGTGCGACCGTTCAGCACCAGGCCGCTGTCAGTGAGCAAGTAGTCGTAGTTGCGCCGGTAGTGGTCGTTGATGGGACTGGGGAAGGGATGCTCCAGCAGTTCCACGTAGTTCTGGTAGAGGTCGAGGTCCACGTACATGTCCTCCACAAAGGCACTGATGCGCGGGGCCTTGAAGAACTTCACCACGCGCCGTCCCTTCACCACCTGCTTGCGTGCGGGTGGGTCGCGGCGGTAGTAGTGTTCCTCGCTGCTTTCGGTGAGCAGAATGGGCAGGTAGCGCACGCCGTCGGTGGTGGTATCGCCGTAGTCCCACAGGTAGTCGAAGGACGCAGCAACACGTTGCGCTTTATCTTGTCGGTGAAGTTGTTCAGGTCGAAACGCACGCGGTGGTAGGCCTCCATCCGGTAGGCGCTCAAATGCTCCGGTTGGTTCTCTTCCTTGCGCGCGATCACCTTGCGCAACACGGCGAAAGCGGGGTTCTCGCCCGGCCGCACGGTGAACATGTCCATTTGGATCGCCGATGCGAAGAGTTCCACATCGATATACTCCGTTGTGCCCCCGGCCACGGGCAGCACTTGCTTATGGTAACCCACCAGCGAGACCACAAGGGAATCGAACGCACGAGCGGTTTCCAGCGTGAAGTAGCCCAGCGTATCGGTGACCGTGCCGACGTTGCCCCCTTGGAACGCGACGGTGACGAAGGGCAGGGGCTCCAACGTGGTGCCATCGATCACCCGGCCTTCGATGCGTGTGCGCTGGGCGCTGCTCTGGAGCGCGATGAACGCGAGCCACAGGGCACATCCCCCCGCCGCCATGCTGCCCCGCTCACCTATTCCGGATATTTGGGCCAAGCTAAAGAACAGCCCGCCGGCGCGACAGCGCCCACTGTGCGAATAGACCTCGGCCCCCGCGTTTATTGGAACCTCCGCTCGCATGCCGCGTTCGGATCGAGTTCGCGCAATTGGTTCAGCGTTCTTTGGCGCAATGGCCGGGGGATCAGCTTCCGCTTCGTGCCCAGGATCATCGTGATCACGCTCACCGTGGTGGCCAGCGCTCCAGCGCGGTTGATCGAGCGGCTGCGGTTCGGAAAGCGGATCAGGAACACCACGGTCCAGGATCCCATCTTCATCCTGGGCCATCCACGCAGTGGCACCACCTACTTGCACTACATCCTGAGCCGCGATCCGCGCTTCGCGTTCTGCGCGGTTTACGAAAGCCTGATGCCCTGGGTCTTCCTCTCCTTTGGCCGGCCGCTGCGCGCCATCCTGCGCCGTGCGCTCCCCGCCACACGGCCCATGGACAACCTGCGCATGGGGGCCGAGCTGCCCAAAAGAAGAAGAGTTCGCATTGGCCTGCATGGGTCCGGGATCGATGGTCACCGGCTATTTCTTTCCCCGGAAGATGGCGGCGATGCTGGATCGCTACGTGCTGCTGCACGATTCGGCGGACAAGCGCCAATGGCAAGCACACTTGCTCCATCTGGTGCGCAAACTCACGTTGAAATACGGTCCCCGCCCACTGCTGCTCAAGAGCCCATGGAACACCGCGCGGGTGAAGGAGATCCTGGAGGTGTTCCCCAACGCGCGTTTCATCCACATCCATCGCGATCCCTATACCGTGTACGCGTCCAACCTGCGACTGTACGAGAAAACGCTGCCGATGCTCACGTTGCAGACCTACTCCGCAGCGGATGTGGAAGACTTCGTGCTGCACGGGTACAAGGTGATGATGGAGAAGTTCCAACGCGAAAAGGCGCTGATCCCTCCCGGCCACTTGGTCGAGTTCGGCTATGAGGAGTTCATCGGCAAAGAGATCGACATTCTAGAACGCGTCTACAGGCAACTCGGCCTGGGCGACTTCGAGTTCGCACGACCGCTGTTGGAGATGGAGGTAGCTGCGCACGAGGAATACGTCACGAACGAGTACAACTTAGACCCAGCCACGCGGGCGCGGATCCAACGCGAATGGGGCGATGTGATGGATCGGTCGATGGCCGATACCCGCGTGCGCGCTGAGACCCGTTTCACCTTTCCCGTCGCGGTCATCGCCAGTGCTTCCACGAAGTGGATGCGTTGAGGCAGCTTGTAGGCCGAAAGGCGTTCGCGGCAGAAGGAGACGATATCCTCGGGATCCAACTGGGCGCCCGGTGCCAATACGACCTCAGCTTCCACGATCTCGCCGAACAACGGATGCGCGCCACCGAACACGCGCGACGCTTGCACCTGCGGGTGGGCGTTGACGACGGCCTCCACATCCTCGGGGAACACCTTGTTGCCCGCGATATTGATCATGCTCTTGCGGCGGCCTTTGATGCTCACCAACCCGTCCGCTGTGCGCACCGCGAGATCGCCCGTGAGGAACCATCCTTGCCGCAACACCTGGTCCCGCGATACCGGCGGAGAGAGATAGCCATCGAAGAGCCCTGGTCCCCGCACCGCAAGCAGGCCGGTGCTGCCATCGGGTAAGGGGTGCAGCGCATCATCGAGGATCGCGACCTCGTGATCGGGCAAGGCATGGCCCACCGCCTCGGGTGCTTCATCGGAGCGCTCCGTATTGATGATGGGCAGCCCCACTTCGATGATCCCGAAGGCCTGGCTCACCGCCAACCCGAAACGTTCCTTGAACTGCGCGCAAAGACCCAGCGGAAGACCTGCTGAGGTAGAGATCACGCTGCGCAATGTGCCCAGCGAAGTGACCGCCCTATCGGCCACTAGCAAACGGATGTGTGTCGGCGCCGCGTATAGCAAAGTGCCTTTGAAACGCGCGGCGCAATGCGCGATGGCCTGCGCGGTGAAATCCGCACAGAGGATCACCGCCGTGCCGAAGTACAGATAGAGCATGATGGACACCACGAAATGGTAGGCCATCGGCAACACCCAGACCACGGCATCATGTTCGGAAAGTCCCAGGCCTTTGTTCGCGGCTTCCACACGTTCGATCACCGTGCGATGCGAGAGCACCACGCCCTTCGAGGTGCCGGTGGTACCCGAGGTGAAACGGATGAAGGCCGCCTCGGCGATGTGCGGTGCGATGCGCTCTTCCGCGCGATGCATCCGCCGCAGGTGGAAGTGCCGTGTACCGATGAAGATGGAACGCTCCCCCTCCCCTTCGCACAAGAGCGCATGGAGGCCGACCCCTTCGATCAGTGCATCGCGTTCGGTCGTGGTGAGGTTGCTCGCGATGGGCACCACCACCGCACCGCAGCGCAGGCCTGCGAGCATGGCGATGATGAACTCCGCACTGTTGTGATCGCTGATCCCCAAACCGGTCCCGGCTTTCACGCCCGAGGAAACGAGGTCATCCGCGACTTGTTCGGCCGCATCGATCACCTGCTGGAACGTGAGCGTACCCCGGGCGCAGTGGATCGCCGGCCGACCCGGCCAACGCGCCGCCCGTTGCTTGATGCGCTCGAAAACGTTCATGTGTACCGATCAAATGTAGACCTGTGCGCGTCTCACACTTTCGATGGCGGCATCCATATCCTTGCGCAGTGCGGCGGTGGCCGCGAGCACACCGGCCGCGTAACCGGTGCCCAGGCAGGTGCCGATCACCCGTGCGCTGGCGATCGCCTGTTCGGTGGCACTGATCGTGCGGCCCGCGAGGAACAAATTGCTCAGGGTGGCCGCGCGCAGCGCTCCCGCCGGGACCTGGTAGTGCTCCCCCTCTCCGAAATAGCGCATCGCCACGTTGCGTTCGGCGCCCCAGAACTCGATGGGCCAGGCGCCGTTGGCCACACCGTCAGCGAACTTCCGGCAGGTCATCACATCCTCCTGCTCCAACGTGTAACGACCCTGGGCACGTTGCTGTGTGCGCACGCCGACCTCTGGTGCGACCGTACTCACCTCGGCACCGTGGAACGCTTCGACCCCCTCCTTCAAAAGCGCGGCCATCTCCCCGGCCATCCGCTGACCGTTCGCTTGTAACACGTCGAGGTCCGCGCCCTCTTCCACTTGCTCGCTGAAGGCGATCTTCAAGCAGACCTGGCCCTCGCGCAATGAACCGGGGACCACGGAAACCGAGCCATGGCCGGTGGGATCCGCGCGCAGCATCGCACGGTTCACGGCCATGTTCAGTGCGCTTTCCTCGTTCGCCCTTACCCCACGCATGCAGAACACCTGCGCGGGCCGCTGGTACCGCTGCGTGCGGATCATCGGCGCCCCGGACAGTTCGGCGAGGAGGCCTGTGCCGGAACAATCCACCATGCTCGCTGCACGGATCTCCGTTAGCCCGTCCCGGCCGCGAGCTGCAGCGGAGACCAAGCGATCGCCTTCCGCATGGCAGCTTTCGATGGAGGTGCTCGTGCGTAGTTCTACACCGGTCTCGTTCAACAGCCACGTGCCGAGTTCCTCGAACGCGTCGTACGCGTAGGGCAGGAACCAGAGCCCCCGCACACCGGCGACCGCGTGCGTGCCACTGCGACCGGCGAGCTGCTCACAGAACTCGCGCGGAAAACCGTTCATGGCGTACCGCGCTTCCGATCCGCCGCGCAAGTAGATACCACAGATCGTACCCACCATCGCCGCAGTGGCCTTCCCTCCGGTTAACGCACCGCGTTCGACCACCACGACACGCGCCCCGATCCTGCTGGCCGCCACCGCAGCGGCGATGCCCGCCGCACCTGCGCCGACCACGAGCACCTCGGCAGTGACCGTCTGCTCAGGACGCATGCTCCCCGGTGCGCAACAAGGCGTTCAATTGCCGCTCGAACAGGTCCATCTCCTGCGCGCTGATGGCTTCCTCCACCGACGCGAGGACCACTTTCAACTCTCCAGCGTGCCGCATGAAGGTGATGGTCAAACCAGGCGGGCAGGGCGCCGGCGGATAGTTGAGCACTTCGAGCACGTCCACACCCGCGAAGGTGCGCAACTCGTCATGATCCTCGCCGATATCCGAGAAAGCGAAGCTGGCGTAGGCACCCCGCATGGGCAGGTTCACCATCGCACCGAACCACCACAAGGGGATATGGCGGAGCACTTCGAGCAACGACACGTACTTCGCCGGAAGGCCCGCAGCGATCTGCTCCTTGATCTGTTCGTTGATGGAGGCGACGCTCGTGGCCACCGAACCCAGGGCCTGGTCGTGCAAACGCACGAAAACGAAGGAAAGCTGGTTGGAAAGGAGTGTCCGCGCACGCCGCGCGGTCGGCGGCTCAATGGCATGGACACCAGAAATACGGATGCCGTTCACGACGCTGCATGAACACAGTACGCAATGCCATGGTCGTCGCCGCCAAATGGTAATGCGAACGGCCCAGCCGTGCGCCTTGCGCCCAAGCCTGTTGATCCACGATCTGCGTATCGCTCGCGGAGAAACGGAGCACGCGCGTGCGCGTCCCGCTCTGCGGGGGTCGGCCCTTGACCCACAGCCGCGCGAGGTACCAGAACGGCGAACCGAGCATATAGAACATCACCTGCACGGCATGCTTCAAGCGCTTGGGCCAGGGCTCCGGGGAGGGTTCAGGAAAAAGCGCTTCGCCGCCCATGCCTGGTCCCTCTGGATCGAGGACCCTGGCGAGGTTCATCATACCCCGTTGGTCGAAGAGGGCGTGATGGGCGGAGATCACAAGGCTCTTGGATCCATCGTTGAACGCGACGAGATCGATGAAGGCCGCACCGGTTGCCAACGAAAGATCACGGTTCAAGACCACCGCCTCGAAGTCCGCACGATCCATCGCGGTACGCACCTCCACGCCACCGGGAAGATCCGCGCCTTTATCCTGGTACCAATAGGGCGCACGAGCGATGGGACGTGCCAGCCGGATGCGGCGTACCAGCATGAAGATCCCATTACGCTGCACGTGGCCGCGCAACTGCTCGAGGTCCGCGGATGGGGCAAGGCGCAATTCCAGGCGCACCACATTGCCTTGCTGGCCTTGCTTGCGCATGTGCCGGTCCAGCAACAATTGGAAATTGTCCGCCCCGGTAATGGGCTGTGTGAGGAAGGGATCGAACGGGCGGTGGGTCACGGACGGCGCAACGCTGCTGGCCGGCATCCGTCGCTCATGGCCAAAGGTAGAAGGGACGCAGAGGCTGGACCGGCCTCACCGTTGCACGATCTATCGGGATGGAAGCACCGCGTCGGCACGCGCCTGAATGGCACACCGGGCCAGCGACTTGGCCGTGCGCAGATTCTCCGGGTGCAACGCCTTGTCCGGCAGCGCCACTCCGTGCTTCCGTTCCAGGTACATGACGAGTTCGATGATGGACATGGAATCGATGCCGAGCTGCGCGAAGGGTAGGTCCGGATCGATGGATACCTGCTTGGCGAGCACATGGGAGCGCAGGTAGGCACAGAGCTCCTCGGCCAGTTCCTGTTCGTTGCTGGACATCGCCTTTTCCATCGAAGGCCGCGAATTTAGGCGGATCTACCCCATCCTGTAAATTGGCCCGGGCGCGGCGGGCCGTGCGCTCTCCATGGACCAGCCCTCGCATGCCATCGCTCCACCCAAGAGCCCTCGTTCCGCAGCAGGGCTGAACTGCGCCATCGTCGGCGCCGGTTTCGGGGGCATCGCGGTGGCGGTCCGGCTGGCACGGCAAGGCCATCGCGTCACGGTGTTCGAGGCGAACGCGGTCCCCGGCGGCAAAGCGGCCGAGTGGCGTATCGGACCCTACCGGTTCGACATGGGGCCCACGATCCTCACCATGCCCGCCTATGTGGACGAACTTTTCGCCTTGTGCGGCGAAGATCCGCGCGACCATTTCAACTACACCCAGCTCGACCCGAGCTCCCAGTTCCTTTTCGAGGATGGCACGGTGGTGCGCATGCACGCCGATGCGGAGCGGCTGGCCGATGAGTTCGCCGAGCGCACCACCGCAGGCCGTGCGACCGTGCTGGAATTCCTGCGCCGCAGCAAAGTGAAGCGCGAACTCACCGATGAAGTGTTCTTGCAACGATCCCTGCACCGGATCCGCAACTACCTCAATGGACCGACGCTCCGGGGCGTGCTCCAATTCCACAAGGTGGAGGCATTCACCAGCATGGCCCGCGCCAATGCAACGCTTTTCCGAGACCCCAAAGCGGCCGCGATCTTCAATCAATACGCCAGCTACCATGGCGCGGACCCTTATGCCGCGCCCGCCACGCTGAACTTGATCGCCTACTACGAGCTGGCCCTCGGTTCCTATTCCGCGAAGGGAGGTATGCACGCTGTGGTCCGTGCGCTCGTGGCCCTGGCGCAACGGCAAGGCGTGGAGTTCCGCTTCAACACCCGCGTGGAACGGATCGTGGTGGAGCGTGGTGAGGTGCGCGGCGTAGAGGTGAACAACGAACGGAGCGGCTTCGACCTGGTGGTGAGCAATGCCGATGCGCACAGCACGTACCACCGCCTCCTACCCGACCAGCGTCGGCCAAAGCGCACCTTGGACCAGCCGCGTTCCAGTTCCGTGATCGTGTTCTACTGGGGTATGGACCGCACCTACCCCGCTCTCCAGTTGAACAACATGCTGATGAGCAACGACGGCCGCGCCGAGTACGATCACATCTTCAACAAGCAGAGTCTCTTCGAAGATCCGTCGATCTACCTGCACGTGAGCGTCAAAGCGCACCCGGCCGATGCACCTCCGGGCCATGAGAACTGGTTCGTGATGGTATCCGTGCCCCACAACACCGGCCAGGATTGGGACAGCTTGATCCGCACGACCCGGCAACGGGTGATCGCGAAATTGGAACGCATGCTGCGCGCACCGGTGGGAACGCACATCACCGTGGAGCATTTGCTCGATCCCCGCTCGGTGGAGGCACTTACCTCCAGCGCCTTCGGAGCCATCTTCGGCAGCAGCTCCAGCGGTGTGTTCGCAAGCTTCCTGCGCCACCCGAACTTCTCCCGAAGGATCAAAGGCCTCTATTTCTGCGGAGGAAGTGTACATCCGGGCCCGAGCATTCCGCTGTGCCTGCTTTCCGCGAAGATCACCGCCGACCTGATCGCGGAGCGGGAACGGAAGTGAGCTTCCCCGGAGCGTCGATCAGACGTTGAAGAGGAAGTGCATCACATCGCCATCCTTCACCACGTACTCCTTGCCTTCCACACGCAACTTGCCCGCAGCGCGGCAGGCGGCCTCGCTACCCAAGGTGATGAAATCGTTGTAGCTCATCACTTCCGCACGGATGTAGCCCTTCTCGAAGTCGCTGTGGATCACGCCCGCGGCTTTTGGACCGGTATCGCCTTGATGGATGGTCCAGGCGCGCACCTCCTGCACGCCGGCGGTGAAGTAGGTCTGTAGCTTCAACAGGTGATAGGCGGCGTGAATGAGCTTGTTCACGCCGGGTTCGTCCAGGCCCATGTCCTTCAGGAACATCTCGCGCTCCTCGGGGGTCTCCAAACTGGCGATCTCCGCTTCAATGGCGGCGGTCACGAAGATCACCTCCGCGTTCTCGTTCGCCACGGCGGCCTTCACCAGGTCCACATACTTGTTGCCGGTCACGGCGCTCTTCTCGTCCACGTTGCACACGTACATCACGGGCTTGGTGGTGAGGAGTTGGAACTCGCCCACCAGGGCCGGGTCATCGTTCGCCGAAACCACGGTGCGGGCGCTTTCGCCTCGGAGCAGGGCGGTACGGATGCGTGTGAGCAGGTCGAAGCGGCGCTTGGACTCCTTGTCGCCGATCGAGGCTTGCTTCTCCACCTTCTTGATCCGGGCCTCCACGGTCTCGAGGTCCTTTAGCTGTAGTTCGATGTCGATCACCTCCTTGTCGCGTACGGGATCCACGCTGCCATCCACATGCACCACATTGGGATCGTCGAAGCAGCGCAACACGTGCAGGATGGCATCGCACTCGCGGATGTTGCCGAGGAACTGGTTGCCGAGGCCCTCGCCCTTGCTGGCGCCTTTCACCAGGCCGGCGATGTCCACGATCTCCACGGTGGTGGGCAGGATCCGTTGGGGGTTCACCAGTTCGGCCAGCTTGTTCAAGCGCGCATCCGGCACGGTGATGGTGCCCACGTTGGGCTCGATGGTACAGAACGGGAAGTTGGCCGCCTGTGCCTTCGCGTTGCTGAGGCAGTTGAACAAGGTGCTCTTGCCCACGTTGGGCAAGCCGACGATACCGCACTTCAATCCCATGGTCTCCTAAGGCGAAGGGTGCCTCTTGGCACCCTTCCTTGGTTAGTGAACTCGGAGGGAGTCGAACCCCCAACCTCCTGATCCGTAGTCAGGTGCTCTATCCAATTGAGCTACGAGTCCTCACAAAAACGGGTGCGAAGATAGAAAAAGCGGGGCGCCGTTCTGTGTGAGCGATACTAGAGCGTGTCTCAAAAATGCCCTTCGGGCTACGCTCGGGTCTTTCGCGCCCATGCTTCGTTGCCGGAACCCTCGCAGAGCACCCGACTATGCTCGGTTCCGGCGCCTCGCCTGAACGCGAGATCCCTCTCGCTCGCTTACGAAAGCAATTTTGGGATACGCTCTAGGGCTTGTAGTGCTTCATCGCCTCGGGCATATACGCCTCCAGATCCCGGATCCGGGTCGCGTCACTGGGGTGGGTGCTTAATAGCTCAGGGGGCTTGCCGCCGCCGCTCTGAGCGGACATGCGTTCCCAGAATTTGGGCGCTGTGCGGGGATCGTATCCGGCCATGGCCATGAACACCAGACCCATTTTGTCGGCCTCTGATTCGTGGCTGCGGCTATAGGCCAGCATACCCAGTTGGGTGCCGATGCCATAGCTCTGTAGGAATAGGTCATGGGTCCATTGGGGCTTTTCGCTCAATGCCACGCTCAGCGCAAGTCCGACACCTTGGGCCAGCATGCCCTGGCTCATGCGCTCGTTGCCATGGCGGGCAATGGCGTGGGCGATCTCATGCCCCATCACCACGGCGAGCCCCGCTTCATCCTGCGTGACGGGCAGAATGCCGGTATAGACCACCACTTTGCCTCCCGGCATACACCACGCGTTCACCGTGGGATCGTTCACCACATTGAACTCCCAATTGAACCCGTCGATGCGGCTCGATGCGCCCACCCCGGCCAGGTAGTCGGCGGAGGCTTTCGCCAGGCGTTGCCCGATGCCCCGCACCATGGCCACCCGCTGATCGCCCGCCGGCAAAGGCGGATTCTCCTTCAGGAAGCCCTGGTACTCGGTGAGCGACATGCCCATCAGGTCGCTCTCGGGCAGCAGGTTCAACTGGTTCCGGCCGGTGATCGGCACCGAACCGCAGGCGTTCAAGAGGAGCAACGCCGCAATGGCGCCCGCACGGGTGGGATAGTTCATTGGATATCGGCGGAAAGGCCTTGTGCGTGCAACGCGTTGCACATCGGCTCCAAACGATCGAAGCTGCCGCGCTTCACGCCGCATTTGCCATTGTAGTGTACGATCCACGCGCATTGCTCGGCCTGGAGGGGGTCGTGATCGCAGATCTCCACCAAGCACTGGATCACATGCTGGAAAGTGTTCACGTCGTCGTTGAAGACCAGTAGCTCACGCTGTGGTCCTTTCTCGTAAAGCACCTCATCGAGGAGGGCGACTTCGGGGTCGAGGGTATGCACCATGATGGATGGTGCGAAGTTAGGGACGGATGGAAGGACCTCAGGGGGTCACCAGGGTGGGCTCCACCATCACGCCATCGCCGAATTTGGCGATGAGCGCACGCGCTTCGGCGACCGGGATCCGCTTGCCATTGAGGTAAGCGGTGACGAAAGCATCCTTCACCCCTTGCTGCACCGCGCGGTCCTTGCGTCCACGGACCACCTCCATATCGCGGTAGATCCCTGTCGTGTAGCGCACTTTCCCACCGGTGATCAGTTCGCTGTTCAGCGGAGTGATGTTGAAGAGCTTGTCCAACGCGACCGGCTTCGAGTAGACACCCACCTGCACGGTGAAGAAGAGCCCCTTCACCACTTCCACCTGGCGGGCAGGCGCGGCCGAGGGATCGTTGTAATAAGCGACGGCCTCGGGCGCTGGCGTGAACTGAGCGAGCACTTCCTGTGCGGTGGCCGGATACTTCGCCAAGACTTGTTCGTCGCTCACGGCGGGCACCACCGCGGTCACTGATGGAGCCTGCATAACGACGACCGGGGGCGCCTCCTGAAGCGCTGCGGGCTGGACCGCGGGCTGTTCGACCGTCGGCTGCGGTGCTGGCGGGACCGCTGTTGTTGCGGGGATCTGTGTGGTCGCCGGGGCTTCCTGCGCGGCACGCGCGGTGGCCAGGTCGCGTGCTTCGCGCAAGGTGATGCGCTTCCCGTCCAGGTATGCCACTACGAAGGCGTCCCGGTAACCGCGATCACGCACGCTGGCCTTGGCCTCGTCCGCATTGTCGAAACTGACGAACATGCCCGCCGTGTAACGCATCAGGCCGTTCGATGTCCGTTCGGCCGTAACCGGCGTTAGGTCATTGAAGAGCTGCTGCGGCACGACATCGCGGAAGGCACCGATCTGCACTTTGAACACCAGACCCGAGGGCATGGGCGTCTCGATCGGGATCGGCTCCGCGCGGGGAACGGGGTTGTTCATCACCTCGAACACATCGTTGCGCAACGGCTCGATACGTTCCAAGGCAGTGCGTTCAGCGGTCCGCTCAGCAACGATCGGAGCATTGTCGCTCGCCAGCACTTGGGCCGGAGATACCACGGTCGGTTCGGCCGGTACTGGCTCCACGCCGCTGCCGACGGGTTGTGTACTCGGCACATCTGCCGCCGTGGTCGCTGGTGTGACCAACGGCACGGTGCTTCCATCGTTCGCACCGCTGGTTGTCGGCAGTGCAGCGGGGGTCTGCACGGCGAGCACCGGTTCGTTCGTTGGTGAAGTGGGCACTGGATCTTGTCCAGTGCGAGCGGTACCAACACTGTCCGTACCGGTCGCGCGCACCGCAGCAGCGGCCGTCCGATCCGCTACCGTCGAACCTGCTGGAACCACCGAGCGGGCCTCGGCGAGCATCGGCTCCACGCGGCGCGCGCGTTGCTCCAAAGCCATGATCTCCGATGCGCGTTCGTTCTCCATGCCTTGCAGGTAGAGCGCGGCCTGCCCGTCGTTCAGCGCGGAGGCACCTTTGAGGCGTTGTGCCACAGCGCTCAACGAATCGCTGCGTTGGCCCAGCTCGATCGCCCGGGCGTTCATGCTCTCCATGCGTTCGCGACCACTTTCCGTCGCGGCTTCGGCACTGGAAGCCAGTTGTTCCGCTTGCACCTTCAACGCATCGGCCAGTTGACGCGTGGACACGGCCTCCTCCCCGGCGCTCGCTGCGGCTTCCACCTGCTGCAACGACTTCACCTTCGCCTGGAAGTAGCGGCTGTGATCCTCGTTGTCCATGACGAGCTGATGCTCCTGACCGCTGAGATAGTAGAACGCACGGAGCCGTTCCGCGAAAGCGCGCGCCTCGACCACGTCGCGTTGATGCTGCTCCAAAGCCCTGGCCTCTTCCGCTGTGCGCAGGGATGCTGTGTGCAGAGAGTCTGACATGGACTGCAGAAGCACGGCTTCCTTGGCGAGTTCATCCCGGTCCTTGCGCTTCGCGGTGGTCGCACTGTCCCGTAGCGCCACGGCGCGGTCCGCTAATTCCACCGAGCTGACCTCCTGCTGTTCCGCCCGTTGTGCCGTCTCTTTCACGCTGCGGTCCAGTAGCACGGGGTCCTCCTTCGCCAAAGCGCTCATCGTACCCATGCCATCGGCGTCGTTCGCCAGGAAACTGTCGTACCGCGGCTGTCCAGCGGGATCCAACGACCGCGCAACGAAGGGATCGGTGGTACCAGCGCTGCTCGTGTCAGCACCCATGCGCACGGGTTCGGTGGCAAGGAGGGCACTGTCCGCAACGACCACGTCCGTGGTGGTGTTGGTCCCCATCTCTTGCGTCGGCGGTGCGGATGGCACCATCCTATCGGAAGCTCCGTCCGCCCCGGCCATCGGCTCGACGGTCGCGGGCACGGTCGGCCCGAGAACGCGCTGTTGCACCTGTTCCATGGTGAGGGACTCACCGCGGACCAGCTCGCTGCTCAGGAGGTATGCGTTCGCCGTTATCGCGCGATCGAGTTCGGCCAATGCTTGCAGTTCGATGGTGTACGCCAGACGGAAAAGACTGTCGCGAGCGAGGATGTCTTCGCTCCGATCGGCCAGCTTCCGCAACCGTTCCGCATCGCCAGCGTGGCGCTTCGAATTCTCTTCCGCTGCCCGGGCGAGCGCCAAGACCGGCTCGTTGGGAGCGAACCCTTTACGGGCCACTTCAACACCCAGCACCTTCAAACTATCCCTGCCCTGTTCGAGCTCCTCCCGCGTGATGAACGCCGTGCGTTGCCCGAGGTCCGACCGGATGATCATCCGGTCATCGATCAGCTTGTCCGTGCTCTTGAGGAGCTTGTCGCGCGCCTTGCCGTAGAGCATGGTATCGAGCACCTGCTCCATGGAATCGATGCGACGGGTAAGGACGTCCATATCCGCGAGGTCCTTGTTCATGAGCCCCACCGCCTCCGAAACGGTGTTTGCCCGGTGCTCCAACCGGCTTTCGTAGACCCGCGTGGGATCCTCCGGGATGTCCACATAGTGGTCATCATAAGAGCCGGTTCCCATCCCGGGGTAGGGCGACGGGGTCGCCGGAACTCTATCCTGGGGTGCCTCCTCGGAGAGCACGATGGTGCGCGATGCTTCCTGTTTAAGGGACTCGATCCGTTGCTGATGTTCGAGCTTCAGGGTGCGCAGGCGTTCTACGCGTGGTAGGACCTCCGCCGCGCGCTTGGCATCCGCTTCGACCACCGCCAACTGGCGTTGCGTTTGTGCATCGATGCTGTCGATCAGCATCAGTTCCGCACCGGTAAGCGAAGCGATGCGCTCATCCAGGTCGGCGATCGTGTTCAAGCGCTCCACGTCGGCCGCGTAACCCGGGTAGAGTTGTTCGGAGAGGACCGGTCCCGGGACGCTCGCGGAGAACTGGAGCACGGGTCCCCCGTCCGTGGGAATGGCGTTCCCCTTCTGGTTCGGAGAGGCTGTCGCTGTGCCATCGATCGCGCCTGCTTCTACCGGAACTTCCACAGCAGGTCGGGCAAGGTCGAGCGCGAAGATCTCCTTGTTCACCTCCACGATGCGCGCGTCGATACGTGCGCGCTCATCCTTGTCGCGCGTGGCCGTGAGGAGCTGTGTCAACTCGGCCAACTGGTTCTCCAGCACGAAGCGTTGCTCTTCGTAAGTGATGGCAGGCGCAGCGGCGGGTTCTTGGACAGGAAGCGGCTCCGCTTCTTCACGCACTTGCTCGGGGGTGAGCGCTGGGCGATCCAAGGTGACCGTTCCCGTCCCCGTATTGATGGAAGCACCACTGGTGGGGGGCACCTGGCTTTGTGGTTCCCCTGCGGTGTTGTTGGTTTCGGGATCCGCAGGCGACACCTGACCTTGATCGCCTTGCGTTGAACCGATGGCCGGATCGTTGCTTTTCGGATCGGTGGTCGCGGCCTGTGACGTCGCAGCGACCAGGGAAGTGTCGGTGCCACTGGCGCGCTCCGTCCCTGGAGCGACCTCCCCCCCCGTGCGCACGCCATCGTGCTCGGGCACCGTGACCGGGGCGGCGTTCTCCACATTGCGCTCTGTGGCGCTGATGGTGCGGCCGACGGTGCTCTCCACACCCTCCTGCTCCGCAACCACTTCGGTCGCCGCGGATCGTTCGCCTACCGCCCGGCCCATATCGGCCAGATCCCAATCGTAGGACATGCGCGCGAGATCCGCAGCGGTGGTGTTCAACTCCGCTTCGTACCGCTGATCAATGGCCAGGTGACCTATCGCCACCTCGTTGCCTGCGATCCGCTCGCCTAGGGAGGTGATCGCCGTCGCATCCAGCTCGGTGGCCGGCTTCGCGCCTGGTTGTTCCTGCAACTCACCCACCAAGCCCGCCTTGGCCTTCAGCATGGTGACCTCCCGTTCCGCAATGCGAGCCTTGGTGAAGGCCTGGGCGACCTCTTGCCGCAGAAAGCCGAGTTGCTCCTCCAGACCCGTTATCTCGCGCTGCAGATCGTCCTTTTTGCTTTTGCTTTTGCTCTCCTCTTGCTCGCGTTTCAACCGGACGATCCGGTCGGTGAGTTCCCCTTCTTCGGCGCTGCGACCGCTGGCAGTGGCGAGCGTGCGCGCGGCTTCGAGTTCCTTCTCCGCTGCGGCGCGCCGTGCGCGTTCCTGCAGATCGGGGGCGCTGGCAGGACCTTTGTTCGCCTCGATCCGCTCGCGCGCTTGCACCAAGAGCGGCAGGGTGTTCTTCGTGTCCGTGGAGCTCAGTGCCCCGGTCAGATCGGTGGCCAACTTGGCCGCCCGCTCTCCGCGTTGCCGCGTGGCCGCTCGCTCGCTGTCCAAGTCCTCGCCCGCCTCCATGGCCGCGCGGGCTTTCAAATTGGCTACGCGTGAGCGTTGGCGTGCTGCGGCAGCATCGCGCATGGTCCTCTCCTTTTCCGCGGGATCGCTCGTGGTATTGGCCCGGGCGACCAGATCGGCCGCAGCGCGTGCTTCCGTATCGGCCACTGCGGCCTGTTCCAAAGCGACCGTATAGGCCGCGCCCGATCCCGATCGCAGGTCCTCCGCCTCCTTGGTGGCGTTGACCCCCTCCTCTTCAAGCTTCCGCACGACATCGGCCGTGGTAAGGTCCCCGGTGAAGCCCGCTTTGGCGAGCAGTTCGTTCTTCGTCGGGGCTGCTTCCTGGGCGACCACGGGTGGCGCTGCAGCGGCATTGCCCACCTCCAACTGGGCGCGGCGTTTGATCTCTTCCAGCGCCATGGTGATCAGATCACCCTCCAACGGCTCATCGAAGTAGTTCTTGATCATCAACCGCTCCTGTCCGGCCTGGTTCTCCAGCACGAGTTCTTGCCGGTACGCACGCGGTCCGTCGCTACGGGGTACTTCCACGATACCCGCATGGGTGCGCCCGCTCGGCCCCGCTTCCACCAGGAACCGATAGCGGCCGCTGCGCGGGAGGCTGAGCATATAGGTGCCGTTCATGTCGGTGCGTACATCCCCGACGACCTCCCGCGTAAGGGCGTCCTCCACGACGATATGCGCCTTGCGATCCTCGGCGTCGAAGGCCGAGGCGAAGGTGCCTTTGAGGACCGTGAGCACCACGGGCACTTGCTCGGTGCTTACGCGGAACACATGCAGCATACCCTGGCTGCTCGAACGCGCCGATGCGAAACACGCTTGCTTGCCTTCCCCGTCCACGATATAGAAGAGGTCGTCATCCGGCGTGTTCACCGCGAAGTCCATGTTCTCCGGGCGGCCGAACACGTCCATGCCTCGATCATACGTGCTCTTGAACACATCGAAGCCGCCCATGCTATTGTGGCCCTTGCTGGCGAAATAGAAGCTCTTCCCGTCCGGATGTATGAAGGCGAAATCCTCGTCCTGGTCCGTATTGATGAAACCCGCCAGCCGGGTCGGCTCGGCGAAAGAGCCGGTGGGCAACAGCTCGGTGCGGTAGATGTCGCGCCCGTTCTTACCGTCCTTACCGTAGCTGCTGAAGTAGATAGGGCCCGGCTTGTCCGGCAAGTAGATCAGTTGCCGCTCGCTGCTCTTCTTGTCCAACGAGGTCTTCAGCTCCTCCGGTGTGACCACGATGCGACCACCGATCCCCTCCAGGTCGTAGTACCGGAAGAACTCCCGCCCCTCCACTTCCACCTTGCTGTGCACGGAGATGTCCTTGAGGCTGCTGAGCAGTTGCTGCCCGTTGCGGCATTGCTGCTCCAAAGCGTCCACCGGTAGTTCGGCGATGGCCTTCTTATCTCCCGTGCCGCGGAACCGTTGGTAAGTGTTCAGCGCGTCATTGAAGCGGTAGTTGAGGTGGTAGGCCCGGCCCAGCCAATACCACACCGGGGCGGGGATGGCGGGATCTTCCGAGGCGTACTTGAGGAATCCAATGGCCTTCTCTCGGTCAGCGCCGCCCCCGAAGAGCACGCAGGTGCCGTAGTGGTAGTTGAGGATACGGTCCGATGGTTCCAAACTCACCAACTGCGAATACAGCGGGAGCGCTTCCGCGTAGTGCTTCTCGGCGAAAAGGCCATCGGCCTTGGCGCGCAGCTGCGCCGCACCGCTTTGGGCCGAACCGACCATTCCGCAAAGCAGCCCGAAGAGTATGGCCGCGGATCGCGTCATCTGTGAAGAGCGGCCCTTTGTACCGCACCGGAGGCCCTGCGGTTTCATGACGATCCGGCGTTCCGTCGCGCCCAGCTCATGCGGCTCTCTTCGCCCCGGAGCAGGCGACCGATGTTCTGGCGGTGAGTGAAGAAGACCAACAGGCAAAGCAGGATGGAGAACCCGATCTTCACGGGGTTGGTCTCGTGGTATACCAGCAGCAGGGAGAGCGGGAACACCAAGGCCGCCATCAAAGAGCCCAAGGACACGTAACGGGTGATGGCGAACACCAGCCCGAATGTGAGGATGCACAGCAGGGCCCCACCCGGATGCACGGCCAGGATACCACCGAGCGAAGTGGCTACGCCTTTCCCCCCTCTAAAGCCTGCGAACACCGGAAAGAGATGCCCGAGCACGGCGGCGATCACCAAGGAAACCCGCAGCCACATCCACGCGGAACCGTCCACTTCCAGGTCGGTGAAGTTGGGTAGTACGCGAACCGGAAGGAACCCCTTCAGGATGTCGATGATGAGCACCGGCACGCCGGCCTTCGGCCCCAACACCCGGAAAGTGTTCGTGGCACCCGCGTTCCGGCTCCCATGCTCACGTACGTCCAAGCCATGGAACACCTTGCCCCACCAAACGGCCGTGGGTACGCTGCCGATCAAATAGGCCAGCACTATGCTCATGGTGCCGTACACCCAGGGAAAGTCCATGGCTCAAAGACCGAAACGGTCCCGGAATTCATCCACTTTTCGTTTGTTCGTCAGCATGAACTGGTAGGCCGGTTCATCCTTCTTGCTTTCCTGTACACGCGCATCGTCCTTCAGTTCGGTCAGCATGGTGTTGAACTGCTGATCGCTGCTGTAGGCATAAAGGTAGTTGCGGCTGTACTGGAAGAAATAATAGGTCTGGTCGTCGAGCATCAGCAGGATGGTCATCATGTCCCCGCTCCGCTTGCGCTGCAGTTCCACCTTGCCCTTCACATAGCGGAACACGGGTTTCTTCAGCACGGTGCCCACGCCAAGCGGGCCGTCGCTCAGCCAACTCTGCTCCTGCTCGTCCCAATGCAACTTCACGTCGCAGAGCATCAGGCTCTTGGCCAGTTCGTCGGGCAACTTCTTGATCTCGCCCTTGAGGCTCAGTTCGCTGATCAGTTTGTCCGAACGTTCCAGGCCGAGCACTTCGCGCAGCATCCGTTCGTACGGGGTCTTGGTGATGTCCACCTGCTTCTGGTCCGGATAGGCCACCATCTCGGTGGTCATACGCTCCAAGGCGTTCTCGTGGAAGAAGAAATTGGTTAGCAAGGCCACCTGTGCGGTCGTGCGCGCGCTGTCGCTGCGGTGCTCCAAGGTGCCGAAGCCCTGCACTTCCACCCGGCCGAGGTTAAGCCCGTGCCCGATCCTTCCGTCGCCGGTGATGCGGCAATCGTCGGTGCTCAGGCTCACCAGATCACCGGGTAGGTTGCGTTGGCGGATCTTCTCCTTGTTACCCACCACGTAGGCCTTCTTCGCCTTGTCATAGAACAACAGCCCCTTCGCTGTGATCACCGGTGCGTCCTGCTTGGCACGCTTGCGGCTCAAGAAGGTGCCGTAGCTCTTGAAGGGATCCTCGGCGGTGAGGAAGACGCCATTGCCGATGGCCAGGCCTTGATCGTCCAATAGTGAATCGCTCACTGGAATGAAGACCTCGGCTGGATCGATGCGGCCCTCGAACCGCATCCAGTTGCGCTCCAATCCCGCACAACCATGCTGCACGCGTGTGCTCCCACTGAATTTGAGCTCCTTGACGCTCGCTTCGATCATCACATCCCCGAAATAGTCGAAGGCAGGACTAAGCTGGAACGCTTCATCCTCCAGGATGCGGCCGCGCGCATAGGTTTGGTAGGCGGTGTCGACGTTCACGTTCTGCAATCGGATCTTGGTGGTCTTCTTGTTCTCGTCCACGTAGTCATAGGCGCCCGTGGCGCTGTACTGCCTGCGTGCTTTGATGTCCACTGTGGCTTCGTAGATGCGATGGTACTTGGTCACGTAGTTCGCCGTAACCACGGCATTGGTCAATGGGTCGATCTCCGCGTTGCGACGGATCCTGACGCGCATGCTGTCCGGTGTCACCAAGGCATCGGCCACCTGGATATACTGCACGTCGTTGGCGGTAATGAGGTGCTTCTTCAGATCATAACGCGCCTTGGGCGCCATGAAGGCGAGTGAGTCCTGGTCGGGGCGTATGCTGATGAAGTTGGAGCCGGAGAGCTGCAGGTCCTCCGAACCGACCGCGGCGGTGCGATCGCTCTCCAATTCGATATCTCCCTGGTCCATATACCACTTGAAGCGGTCCATGTAGCAGATGTACTGGTTCACCGGGAACTCCACCTTGGTCTCGTCTCCGTTGCTCACGAACTCACCCACACGTTCGTCCAGTTTTACCGTGGCGTTCACGTTGTCGGTGCGAAAGGCGATGCTGGCGGTATCCCCCTCGGTGAGGCGGAAGTCGCTGGTATCCGATTGGAGTTGCAACGTCTTGAAGTCATACAGGTCCGCGCGCAGGGTGGCATTGCCGAAATCGACCAGTCCGGCACCGGTCATACCCTTGGGGCTCAGATCGGTGCTGCCGTGCAGCAGTGCCTCGCCCTCGTACATCACCATCGGACCTGCGGTCACTTGGGCGTGCAGGTTGTCCCGTGCGGGTTCCAAACGCAAGAAGACCTGGCCACCGTGTACGCCCGGCACGTTCAGCGCGGTCGTGCTCGGTGAATTGATCAGCGTGTCGGCTATGCCGAAGGTGCTGTCCGGGGTGAATACGAAGCCCTTGGACCGGGCCATGGTGGTGAGATAGGCGAGTTCGCCGTCGCCTTGCAGGCCGTTGTGGTTGAGGGTGATGGTGTTGTCGAACTTGGAACGTTTGCCGTACAGTGGCATACCGCCATCGCCCGTTCCGCGTACGAAACCCAACGCATAATCCGTCTGCAAACGCAAGGGCTCGCGGATATCCGGGAAGATGCCCGCGCTCACCAACGTACCCGGGAAGAAGAGTCCGCTGTTGGTGAAGTTGTCCAAGCTGTCGATCTGGAACGGATCGCTGCGGTAGTAGAAACGGTCCCTGTTGTACACGCCCAGCTGGATGTCCTTGGCATCGTAGAACACGAAGGATTCCTTGGCGCTGTTGAACTTGGGGAATTGCGGGTACTTCTCCTGCTGCAGGCCGCTCTTGTTGCTGGGTTGGTCGATCTCCAGGGTGCCGCTCACCTGCTCCAAGACGTTCCTCACGCGCACCAACGCGGTCTCGCCGTTCTCATCGGGCTCGAAGGCGTCCGCATAGAAGCTCACGGAATCCACGTTGAGCAGGTCTACGCTGAAGGGCTCGTAGTGGAAGTAGTACTCCTTGCCATGGAATTGCAGCTTACCGGCCTGGATCATTCCGCCGAAGGTGAAGTCACGGCCCTTCTTGATGGTGATCCTTTGATCGCTCGGATAGATCTTCACATCCTGCGAATCGCTCACCACGATCCGCGAAACACCTACGAGCGCCAGGTCATTGTTCAGGAGGTTCAAGGTGGCGTTCACACCTTCCTGTCCCTTGCTGTTGAACTGAAGCACATCGTAGTCCACCTTTCCCGCACTGGCCAGGATGTGCTGGCGCAAACGCGGCTTCACCCTCACCTGCTCGGTCTCCGTGTAGTAATCCAGGTAGCCCTTGTTGGCCATGTCGATCAACAGGGGTATCACCTGTTGCTTCTGCATACGCGTGGCGCTGGCGAACTCCTGTGCACTGAACTCCATGCCCGCGGTCTTGGTGTGGTCGTTCAAGCGCACCAGCGGATGGATCTCGTCGATCCCCAGCATGGCCATGTAGCGTTTCTCCTTGAAGTAGTTGAAGCTCTCGAACGAAGCACGGTCCTGGGTGCTGCCTTGCAAATTGCCCAGATGCACCACCGGATCGCCTTGTTTCCAAGTGAGCATTTCGAAATACATGTCCAACTGGTGGAAGGTGTCGTAGAACGGCGCCTTGCTCAGGCCCTCGTCCGGCTTGATCAGGGTGAGCAATTTCTTCTCGCGTATGAAGCGGAGGCTCACACTGGGATGGTGGATGCTGTCCTGGTCGATCACGATGCGCATGGAAACATCCTCGCTCGTGATGCGCTCGGGCTCGATGCTGAAGTTGAGGCCCTGGGTGATGATGAAGGGTTTTTTCTCCCGGTAGAAGGTGAGTGAAGCGGGCTCGTCGCTGGTGCCGTACCCCTGCAACTTGGCGCCCTGCATGGTGAAGCCCCCTTCGAAGTCGATCCCTTCCACGATATCGCGGATGCGCATGCGCCGATCGTAGCTCTCGAAGCGCGGGTAGCTGGCATTATCCTCTTCCACATTGGCCAGCACCTTGTCCGTTAGCTTGCCCAACAAGGTGCGCTCGAAGTAGGGATCGTTGAACTGCACGCTGTCCACCTCGAAGGTGCTGCTCTTCATGCGTATCTCGTAAGGACCGGTCCACTCGGCATAGGTGGCCGTGGGCTTGAGGCCCGCGCGTTGCCAGGTGACCCTGCCCGCACGGCCCTTCCATAGCTCGAGCGTGGGATAATAAGTGCCGCTGGTACCGATGATCACCGAGCTATCGCCCTTGGCGAAGCAGCGCAGGTCCATACGATCGAAGACCACCTTGGGCAGCGTATCGTAGGCGATGGTGAAGGCCTTGCCCCCCGCCTTCCACTGGGTGCTGGCGCTATGGTAGATGGTATTGTCGCGGAACAGCCCGCCGCACATCTCGATGTAGGAGGCGAAGTTCTTCTTTCGACCGCTCTTCATCAGTTCGTCCATGCTGGTCATCCAGGCGTCGAACTCCACCGCGCTGCGACCACCCGCGGCGAAGGCCGCGATAGCGGCGAGGTAATCGCGGAAATAGGGATAGGCCTCGAAACGCTTCTTGAGCATGGCGTTCGCCATTTCCACGATCTTCTGGCGCTGGGCCTCCTTGTAGTAGGTGCCGTTCCACACCGGTGTGAACACCTGTTCGATGAAGGGCTTGCCCTCCTTTTTGTCCGCCTCCACCAGCAACGTGGTCATCTCCTGTAGGAACGTGGCCGGATCGGTGCTGAAGGGCTTGGTCTGCGCGTGGACCGGAACAATGATCAGCGGGCAGAGCGCCAGACAGAAAAGGATGCGTACCAATTTCATGGGCGTTCGGGTTTGCGGCAAGTGAGCAAGGCCCATTCACCTCGGTACAACGCGTCGCCCGCCTCCAAGCCTTGCGCTGCGGCGCCCTGGCGCATGGCGGGAACATCGGGCCGCAGGAAACCGCTCAACAGCAATGTGCCGCCAGGGCACAAGGCCGCGGCGAGCGACGCCATGCCGCGAAGAAGGGTATTGCGTTCGATGTTCGCCAAAATAGCATCGCAGCTATCCGGCCCGAGACCGGTCACATCCCCCTTTTCCACAATGATGCTCTCACAATGGTTGCCCCGCACATTGTCCCGTGCGTTCTCCACCGCCTGCTGGTCGTAGTCGATGGCCCGCACATGCGCCGCACCCATGCGCTCCGCGAGGATCGCCAGCACACCGGTGCCGCAACCCATGTCGCACACGCGCGCACCCTCCAGGTCCAGCGTGAGCATGGCCTCCACCATCATGTGCGTGGTGGCATGGTGCCCGGTACCGAAGGCCATCCGCGGGGTGATCACCAGATCGTGGCGGTAACCCGCCTCCGCAGGATGGAAGTCCGCACGGATGATCACCTCCTTGCCCACGCGCACGGGCTCGAAACTGCTCTCCCAGGCGGCGTTCCAGTTCTCGTTCTTCACCTCCCGCACCGTCATGCTCACCCGCACATGCGGATCACGCATGGCGAGCAGATCGTTGAGCGCAGCGCGTTCGTAGCGATCGCTGGGTATGTAAGCCCGCATACCACCGTGCGTTTCCTCGAAACTATCGTAACCCAACTCGCCCAACTCGGCGATCAGCACATCGCGCCATGGGTCCACGGGAGCCGATCAGGAATTCGAGTTCGGTGTACGACATGCGATCAGGGGATCGAGGGGTGGGCGGCCGCACGCGCGGCGATACGCACCAGTTCGGTGAACTGGCCCGCGTCCAGCGATGCGCCACCGATCAATCCGCCGTTCACATCCGCACCGGCGAGGATCTCCTTCGCGTTGTCCGGTTTCATGCTGCCCCCGTATAGGATGGGGATCGCAGCGGCCACTTCACCGGCCAGCGCGCGCAACTCCTGCCGGATGAACGCATGCATCTCCTGGACTTGTTGTGGGGTGGCCGTAAGTCCCGTGCCAATGGCCCATACCGGTTCATAGGCCACCACCACTTTGGCGAGGTCCGCGGGCGCGATCGGTCCCAAGGCTTCGTTCATCTGCATGCGCACCACCTCGAAATGCGTGCCCTTCTCCCGATCCACGCGTAATTCGCCACAGCAGTAGATCGGCATCATGCCCACGTGCAACAACGCGATGATCTTCTTGCTCACCGCCGCGTCCGTTTCGCCATAGTACTGACGCCGCTCACTATGTCCCACGATCGTCGCCGACACCCCGATGCTCTTCAGCATCACCGCGCTCACCTCGCCGGTGAAAGCGCCGTGCAAGGTCTCGTGGCAGTTCTGTGCGGCCACGCCGATGTGCACGTCCCGCAGCTGTTCCACCGCCATGGCCAGGAAGGGAAAGGGCGGCGCGATGATCACCTCCACCCGCTCGGTGTTCCCCACCTGCTCGGCCAAGGCGTCGATCAACGCTTCCGCTTCCGCGCGGTCCTTGTGCATCTTCCAGTTACCCGCAATGATCGTCCTCATGGTCCTATGCGCCCCGTTTCCGGTAAAGGCGAAGGGACAAAGATGGCAGCGGGACGCAGGTCGCCGTCAGCGGAGACCTGCGATCACGAACACGGGATCGTGATCAACAGCACATGCGCCCCTGCGCATGATCGCGGAAGAGGTTCATCCCAAGGGCACGGCCGCGGTCGCGAACTGGGCCCGGTGCGCCGCACGGAACCGGTACTGCAGGTAGATGATGCTGATGCTGATGAGCGCTGCGAAATAGCACCACACCGAGATGACATTCCCCGGGAACGCGATACGCGCCACCGCGTATGAGGTCAACAGAGCGACACCCAGTACCCACATGCGTGGCAAGCTGCTGATGAAGACCGAGAGCACGGTGGCCGTGAAGTAGAGCGCCGCGATGGGGTGCTCAAGGTCCCACCGGTACAGCATGGTATAGTGAATGTGATGGTTCTCCACCGAGGCGATCGGGGGAACGGAAAGGATGGTCCACAAGTAGTAGCCACCGGTCACTGTCCCTGCGGCCAGCATCCATCGGAGCCATCGGCGACGGCCCCGGTCCGGCTCCATCCGCAGCACCGCGAAGGGTACCCAAAGCGGCCACAGCACTTGGGAAAAGAGCAGAAAAGCGCGGGCCGTCGCTACCACGGCTTCCGGTGGACCACCGTCCGATAGACGCAGCCATGCCAAGCCCTCCACGAACTGCTGTATGGAGAAGATCAAGGGAATAACGCCAAAGGCCCATTGGCCGGAGCGACGGCCCATAATCAAGGAGTAGGCACCTGCGGTGACCAGGATGGCGCTCGCGGTAAAACTCGCATTGGCGGAAAAGCACATGAGCGGCGGTTTTGACCAGAACCCATGTGCGCGAACGCCACGTTCACGTGTGGTGGTTGTGCAAGCTAGGCGTTAACGTGCCGCGGAACAAAAGGAATGGGCGATACCAGAGCGGACCGTGCAAGGTCCTGTTAATGAGTAAACAGACCCGCATGGCTCCGAGCGTGCTTCCCGCTCACCGCGATGCGCGCCCCCCCCCTGTTCGCTCGTGGAGCTCCAAATACTCGTTCATGTTGTCCGCGTCCAGCACGCCCACAAGCCGACCCTGGTCGACCACCGGGATCAGCTTACTAGCGCCCATGCTCAGCACATGGTGCGCTTCCTTGACATCAACGTCCGGCGCGATCGCCTGCACCACCATGCCGGGTATGCTCTCCAAGGGCAATGCCTGTTGTCCCCCTTGAACGGCCGCGATGATCTCGGCACGCTGCACAACCCGGTCGAGGTCTCCGTGCCGTGTTACCACTATCACATGCTCAGCGCCCGCCAGTAATTCCCCCGCCGCCATTTGGACGGTGGCATCATGCGGCATGGTCCAGAAACGTGTGCGCATCACGTCCCTGACCCGCACACCTGAAAGCGCCTGCTGGGTCTTCACCATGTTCAATTCCGCGGTAGCACCGAAAAAGACGAAGAGACCGATCAATCCCAGCGAAGGTTGTTGCCAGATGAACGCGGCTATGACAAAGCCAACGGCGAATACTCTGCCAACGGTCGCAGCGATACGTGTAGCCCGCACTCGATCGGTCCGGAAGGCGAGCAGAGAACGCAGCACCCGACCGCCGTCCATCGGGAAGGCGGGGATAAGATTGAACAGGAACAGACCCGCGTTCACCAGGATGACGAAACCGATCAGGCTCAAAGGTCCCAATGCATCCTCCATCGGATCGACCCCAAGTACGTGGTAGCCCAGAAGAAGCGACGGAACACCCACCAGCAACACAATTGCCAGGTTCACTGCGGGTCCGGCCAAAGTGACCAACAGCTCTTGCGCCGGTTTCTCCGGCATACGCTCCAGTCGGGCCAACCCTCCTATGGGGAGAAGGAGGATGCTATGTGTACGTATGCCGAACCGCAGCGCCGTGAGCGCATGGCCGAACTCGTGCAATACCACGCAACAAAACACGATCAGCAAGTAGAGCAATTGACGCATCATGTGAGGCAGTTCCATGCCTTCGGCCAGCGAGGATAGTATCACCCATCCCAGTAGCAGCGGAAAACTCCAATGCATCCGCACCTGGATGCCCTTGATAGTGAACAGTGTTAGTGAGGTTCTTCGTCCTGCGGCCATGGGATCACGTTCCGTTCCGTGCGGAGGACGAAGGTCGGTGCAAAGCGCGGCAGGCACCTAACATCCCTCATATCCGATCGACGCGCGTATCGCGACCTTGGACCGCATGGACCGATGCTCGGGCGCCACGAAGTTCGAAGGGTGGATACTTGATCGCCACACCAGATAGCCTTGGAAGAGCCCGCTAAAGGACTGATCCGGAACGGAAAGAAAGCGACCAGACCTGTAAAGTGGACGATCATGCGTGGTACTTTCACGAGACACTTCCGATGAACGCGCGAACCCACCACACGCCTCCGCAACCCGGACCCCATCCCCGAAAGGTCGCCGGTATTGAACCGGTGGAACCGGAACTTCCCCCACCTTCCCAACCTCCGATCATTCCTGCGGCACCACCGGAAAGACACACGCCGGATGTGCCGATCACACGCCCCCCGGATGCGCCCATCACCCCGCCATCCGAACCGCCGACCAGACCCCACCCGACCTCCTGGAACATCCGTGGAGGCGCGGTGGACGCACGCAGTTACACAGCGTGATCATCGTATCACCTTCCTCTTCGTCGATCCATCCGAAAGCCCATGGCCCTGATACTGCTCCTCACTGACTTCAGCCCCATTTCATTGAACGCTTGTGTGTTCGCTTTGCGATCGTTCGGCACCGAGAACAACGAGTACTTGTTGCTGCATACCTATTGGGCTTCGATCCCGGATGATACCGCACCGGCGGCTGTGGGCGATGAGATGTACAAAGCATCGGTGGAGGCCATGGACCTGTTCCGGAATCGTATTGCCGCGCTGCCGAACACGGCCGACATGGTGGTACGAACGGACGTCCGCTATGGCCCGCTACGCGCGGTGGTGGAACAGACCTGCAAGGAACTGGAGGTGGATGTGGTCGTAATGGGCACACACCCATCCACGGACACCAGCTTTCTTGGGAGCAATGCCAGTGAACTCGTCAAGCACAGCAAGGTGCCCCTGTTGATCGTGCCGGAAGAGGCACGACCCACCGGTTTGGGCCGTATTCTGTTCGCGGATGATCACAAAGGCGTAGAGCCCTTCGCGATGCGGTGGTTGATCCGGCTGGCGCAACGGCATTACTCAGTGGTGACCATCGCGCACGTAGTGCGGAACGAGAACGAACTGCCCGATCGACGCATCGTGGAGGACTACAATACGGCACTGGCGAACGTGGAACACACCTTCATCGGGATCCCCGGTGATGATGTCGCGTTGTCGTTGAGCAACCTCGCTGATAGTCTTCACATGGACCTTGCTGTTGTCCTGCATCGGCATCTAGGTGTATTGGACTCATTGTTCCACTCGAGCACCGCGAAGCGCTTCGCCCTGCATACCCGTGTTCCGCTGCTTGTGCTGGAGCACTGAACGCGGTTGATGCGATCCCCACCGCCCACCGAACGAGCGTCGGATGGCCTTGTCAGTTCGGCTCTCATGAGTCCTCCGCAGAACCCTTCGAAACGCCCACCGCCGATCGTTGCCCCGCGATCCGCCGACGGACCCCATCGCGGATCACCAACGCGCGTGGGCTCGACAGGTCGCGCAGTGCCTCCAACGCGCGTTCGCTACGCTGGTGCTGGGAGAACGTTATCCCGATGATGAGGAAGATCGCCACAAGGAGCGACAGTCCTTCCTGATAGTCGCCGAGGATCGCGTAAATGATACCACAGGCCAGCAACAACGCGAACATGGGCTCGCGCATCACCTCGAAGGCAATGCGCCACAATGTCTTCGGTGCTGAAGCGGGAAGTTCGTTCGCCCCGAAAAGCCGGGCACGCGATACCGCTTCCTTTGAAGTGAGCCCTTTCAATTCCGGGGATGCCGCCTCGCTGCGCACGGGATCGGCGCTATGTCGCGCCTTGACATGATGTGACGAGCATGTGTGCGATGCGGTCACTACGTGTCCGCCTTCACCAGTTCACGCTCCGCGGCCAGGATATTGGTGATCCCATTGATCAACGCGTCGGGGTTGAAGGAGATGCTGTCGATGCCCTGTTCCACGAGGAACTTCGCGAAGCTGGGATCGTCGCTGGGGGCCTGCCCGCACAGTCCGATGCGCGTGCCGGTGGCATGGGCCGAGGCGATCACGCTCGTGATCATGTCGGTGACCGCAGGGTCGCTCTCGCTGAAGAGTTCGCTGATGATCGCGGAATCGCGGTCGATGCCCAGAGTGAGCTGTGTGAGATCGTTGGACCCGATGCTGAAGCCATCGAAGTGCTTCGCGAAGTCCTTCGCTCGGACCACGTTACTGGGGATCTCGGTCATCATGTAGATCTGAAGTCCGTTCTCTCCGCGCTTCAACCCGAACTCCGCCATCAGTTCCACCACGCGCCCGGCCTCTCCCACGGTGCGACAGAAGGGGATCATCAGCTTCACGTTGGTGAGTCCCATCTCCTCACGCACACGCTTCATGGCGGCGCATTCCAAGCGGAAGCCTTCGCGGTATCGCTCGTTGTAATACCGGGAGGCCCCACGGAAACCGATCATCGGGTTCTCCTCCTCGGGTTCGAACTGCTTGCCGCCCAGCAGACTGGCGTACTCGTTCGTCTTGAAGTCGCTCATGCGCACGATCACATCATGCGGGTGGAAAGCGGCCGCGATCGTGGCCACGGCTTCCGCCAAGTGCTCGATGAAGTAGTGACGCTTGTCAGGATGATGACGGGTCAGTTCCTCGATCTCGGCCTTCGCCGTCGCGTCGGTCAGCTCGTCGAATTTCACCAGCGCCATGGGGTGAACGCGGATGGTGTTGTTGATCACGAACTCCAGGCGCATCAGGCCCACCCCGCGGTTCGGGTAGAAGGAATAGCGGAAGGCTTTCTCCGGATCGGCCAGGATGAGCATGGCATCGGTACGTGGCAGTGCCACCGACTTCAGATCAATGCTGAGCTCGGTCCATTCGAGCAAGCCATTGTGGACCTTACCGGTCCGTCCCTCGGCGCAGCTCACAGTGACGAGCTGACCATCCTGCAACACGTCCGTGGCGTTGAGCGCGCCCACGATGGCCACGGTGCCCATCTCCCGCGCCACGATCGCAGCATGGCTGGTGCGCCCACCCTTGTTGGTGACGATCGCCGAAGCCCGTTTCAGCACCGGGTCCCAGTCCGGGTTGGTGATGTCGGTGACGAGCACTTCGCCATCCTGGAGTTGATCGGCCTGCGCGGGCGAATCAAGCTTGCGCACCCGGCCCGCCGCGATCTTGCTGCCCACCGCGCTGCCGGTGACGAGTACCGCACCCTTGCCCTTCAACGCGTATTCCTTCAGTTGGAAGGGGTCTTTTGCGGAGTGTACCGTCTCCGGCCTCGCCTGCACGATGTAGAGCTTGCCGGTGATGCCGTCCTTCGCCCACTCGATGTCCATGGGCATGCCGTAGTGGTCCTCAATGGTCAGGGCCCAGTGGGCGAGCTGGTGGATCTCCTCATCGGAAAGCACGAAACGTTCGCGCTGTTCCACGGTGGTGTCAAGGTTGACCGTGCTCGATCCAGGCCGTCCGTCACCTGCGGGTTCCAGCACCATGGTCTTTTGTTTCGCGCCCAGTTTGCGCTGGAGGATGGCGTGTTTCCCTGCGCGCAAGGTCGGCTTGAAGACCTGGTACTCATCGGTCTCCACGGCGCCCTGCACCACGTTCTCGCCGAGGCCCCAGTTGGCGGCCACATGCACTACGTTGCGATAGCCGCTTTCCGGTTCCAACGTGAACAGCACACCGGCCCCGCCCACGTCCGAGCGCACCATGTGCTGCACGCCGATGGACAGGGCCACCTTCATGTCAGGGAAACCCATGTCCTGCCGGTACTTGATGGCGCGCTCCATGAACAGGGAGGCGTAACACCGCCGTGCGGCATCGAGCAGGGCCTCCTCGCCTTGGATGTTCAGGAAGCTCTCGTGGCGTCCCGCGAAACTCGCGGTAGGCAGGTCCTCGGCGGTGGCGCTGCTGCGCACGGCGACGGAATTGTGTTCAACGGAGAGTGCGCGGTAAGCGCTGCGGATCTCCTGCGCAAGGTCTTCGGGCCAGGTGGCCTTCAGGACCAAGGCACGGGCCTCCTCCGCAATGGTCGTCAGATTCGTTAGGCCCTTTCGGTCGACCCGCGCCATGCAAGCCGCCAAGAGTTCCTTGATCCGGTTGGCTTCCAGGAAATACCAATAGGCCTGCGCGGTGATCGCGAAGCCATCGGGCACAACGATCCCCTGCTGGCGAGCGTTCCGATCATCTCCCCCAGCGAAGCGTTCTTGCCGCCCACGCTGGCCACATCCGTATTGCGCAAAGCACGCAACCACTTGATCGAGGTGTTCATGCCATGAAGGTAGCTCCACCTGAGCGCATGGGAACTGCCATCCGTCATTCATCGAGCGCACGTAGCGGTGCGTCACCGAGCTTGGCCGCGCAACATCATGGGGAGATGCGCGGATCGCGCCGGTAGATCATGTCATAGATGAAGGCTACGAAACCACTTCCCCCGAGCAGATTGCCCAGGATCACCGGTGCGAGGTTGCCCAGCATGCCGACCCATGTGATGTCCACGCCAGCGGTGATCGTCGATCCGGCGCTCACGCACAACATGCCGATCGGAATGAGGTACATGTTGGCGACGCTGTGCTCGAAACCCGCCGCCACGAAGGCGGAGATCGGGAACACGATCGCGACCGCCTTGTCCATCACACTGCGCCCAGCGAATGCCATCCACACGACCAGACACACCAGGATATTGCACAATACCCCGCTGAAGAAAGCCCTCCAGAAGGGAAGCGTGCATTTCGCGGCGGCGATCCTCACGTACTGGTCCGCCACGGCCCCGCCGTTCATCTCGGTGTGGCCGGAGAGATGCACCAACAACGCGATCCCAGCGGCTCCCAAGAAATTGGCCAGGCACACGACCACCCAGTTGCGCAGAACCTCCCGCGTCGTGATCCGCCCGTCGGCCCATGCCATGGCGAGCAGGTTGTTCCCAGTGAAGAGCTCCGCGCCCGCGATCACCACCAAGAGCAGACCCAATCAAAAGACCACGCCGCCGAGCACGCGGCCCACAGCGTGACCGAGGTCCGCATCGGCCGTCACCAAAGTGGCATACATCGCACCAAGGCCGATGAAAGCACCTGCGAGCACTCCCAACAAGACCAATGATAACAACGGCAGGCGAGCTTTCACCACACCGACACGTTCGATGCGTTCCGTGATCTGCGCCGGGTGAACGCGTCCGATCCAAAAAGTGCGGCCATCGTAAGGGTCAATTTCGAACGACCGACTTGATCGCAGGCGCGTTCCGTCGAATGTACTTCAGCCATCGAGCAAAAGGCATTCCCATCCCTTGCAGTGCGATCGTCATCCGCTACGTACTGAACCGTTCGAGCGTAGCTCGTTCCAGTGCTTCGCGATGATGGGGATGGGCGATCGCCGTCAAAGCCTCCGCACGTTGGCGGAGGTTGCGACCATACAGATACGCCACGCCGAACTCGGTGACCACGTAATGGACATGCGCGCGGGTGGTGACCACCCCGGCCCCTTGCCGCAGGAAGGGGACGATCTTGGACGCACCATCGCCCGTGGTGGATGCCATCGCTATGATGGGCTTGCCGCCTTCGCTCAGGGCCGCACCACGCATGAAATCCATCTGCCCCCCGACCCCGGAGTATTGGTAGCTGCCGATGCTGTCCGAGCAGACCTGGCCGGTGAGGTCGATCTCGATGGCGCTATTGATCGCGGTCGCCTTCGGATTGGAACGGATGACATGGCCATCGTTCACGTATTGGGCATCGAGAAAGGCGAACTGTGGATTGTCGTCGATATGGTCATAGAGTTTCCGCGTGCCGATCGCGAAACTGGTGACCACGCGCCCTGGATGCTTCCGCTTCAGCCGGTTGGTGATCACGCCCCGCTCGATCAGATCGACGATACCGTTGGAGCACATCTCGGTGTGTACGCCCAGGTCCTTGTGCCCGTGCAGAGCGCCGAGCACCGCATCGGGGATGGCGCCGATGCCGAGTTGCAGCGTGGCGCCGTCCTCTATCAGGCCCGCGCAATGCTCACCGATGCGGTGTTCGCGTTCACCGATGCGACCCGCATAGTCCACCTCGGGCAACGGCTCATCCACTTCCACAAAAGCGTTCAGCCGATCGATATGCACTTGTCCCTCCCCATGGGTACGCGGCATGCGTGCATTGATCTGAGCGATCACCACCCGCGCGTTGCGCACCGCCGCGCGCGCCACATCCACGGAGACGCCCAGGGAACAGAAGCCATGCCGGTCCGGCGGCGAGAGATGCACGAGCGCGACGTCCAGCGGCAGCACCTTACGATCGAACAAGCGCGGGATCTCGCTCAAAAAAACAGGTACATAGTCACCACCCGGTCCGTTCACCACCTCGCGCACGTTCTGCGAAACGAAGAGGGAGTTGATGAAAAAGGCGCGTTGTACGTCAGGGCGGTCAAGGTCCAGGGCGCCTAGCGTGCTGATGCTCACGAGTTCCACATCCCGCAGCTCACCGGCACGCGCCAACAGGGCGTTCACCAACACGCGCGGTGTGGCCGCGCTCCCGTGGAGGAACACCCGCTGACCCGCTGTGATGGCTCCGACCGCTTCGGCGGCCGTGGCGCACTTTCCCATCGGCGTTGAAGGTAGACCGCATCTCAACAATGCCCTTCGGGTCGTTTACGCGCCATAGCTCCAGCGACGGCGCGCTGCGCGAGGAACTGCCGTCAGCAGGGCGCTTCGATCACGAACAGAGGATCGTGATCAATGGGGTGGAAAGAGGCGACGGAAGCTCAAGGCTTCACGAAGCGTGTGGTCGCAGGCCCCGCATCGGTGGAAAGCTTCACCAGGTACACGCCGGGTTTCAGATCGGGCGTTGCCAAGGCCGTGTTCCCCGGTGCGACGATATCCGCATGTACCACACGACCGGCGGCATCGAACAAGCGCACGCTGCGGATCGCATGCTCGCCCGCGGAGAGATGAAAGATCTGCTCCGGATCGAAATAGGTGTTGATGTCGATAAGCTCACCGATACCGTTGAGCAGGGGTTCTAATTCGATCCCATCGAACCAGCCCGCTCCCAAGAAACCATCACCACTCGTAAGGAGCACGACGGCGGTATCGATGGCGGTGGCATGCACCGTATCCCAGATCCAGCAATAGTTCCACACCAACGCTGGGCTCCCGATCCAGGACTGCGTGGTGAAAGCGCCGTTGCCTACACTGGCAAGGCCCATACGCGGCAGGGCATCCCAGCCCATGGCATCCACCTTCACCCAGCCGCTCACCTTCCAATAGTCACCGGCCTGCGCGAAGGGGATGCGCTGGTAGAGGAAGTTGGGCGAACAATTCGCGTCGCCCATGTTCTTGCGCACGCTCCATTGGCCGGTGCCCGCAGGGACATCGTTCCCGCCTACAGGTGTTTCGCAGGTCCATTCCCAACCCGCCAAGCTGAATGCGCCGTTGCTCTCGAAACTCCCGTTCACCAATTGCGCGTTCGTGGGCGTGGTGAGCAGGAGCAGGAAGCAAACGAGGAGTGCTTTCATGCGGGCACGTTTGAAGGGGGCGTACCGAAAGTAGACAATGCGGTCACCAGGGCTCCACAGCCTTGTGCAGCACACTCGGACGGCCCGAGCCAGGATGGGCTGAACACCCTCTCTTAACAATTGAGACATTTCTACCTAAACTTCTGAGAGTACCGCCAGCACTGGATCGTGGAACTAATTCCACGATCACACTGAAGTTTTCAACTATCGTCGCAAACGCCTCCGGCCGCTTTACGTTCCTTACCGCTTTCAACCTCCAGGCTCCGGGAAGAAAAGCACATGACCTCTCATGTATCCGGACCTCTCCATATCCCATCCTCTCGCCGAAAACTTGCCGCATGCGGTTGCGTGCGGCGTGACAATAGCCTACGAAAAGCGAGACCCCGCCGGTGGAGCCAGCAGGGCCTCTGTTACCAAGTCTCACCTAACTGCGACGTAAGATGAACCGGTGAAACAAAAGCACGCCGATCCGGAGGAGAGCAAGGCAACCGCTCCTTCGGGCGGAAAGAGCACCCGGCCACCAGGTGGACCGGAAGCGGCGGGCAGCTTATCTTCGATAAGGCATGTCTTCCATGTGCCAATGGGTTGCTTTAACAAGGAGAACAACATGCTCAAAGCACTTCTACCCTTCTTGACGAACCTTCCCGCCCGCGCCATCCCTTTGGCTGCGGCAGTGGCTCTCGCTGGGATAGCGACGGCACAGAACCTCGTAAACAACCCGAGCTTCGAGGATACTGTGGATTGTGAAGTGGGCACCCAATGCCTGCTACTTAAAGCTTCAGGCTGGTACAACCCGAACAGCGCCACGCCAGATGTATGGGACTGCGATCTCGTCCGCGACTGCGGCTTTTCGATGGACCCGAACGATCCGGACATGCAAGCATCCGGCTACCAAGAATCGTTCGATGGCTTGAGGCATGCCGGGGCCTTTTACTGGTATGGTCCAGGAAGTTCCAACACCCGAGAGTATTTAATGACCAAGCTGAATGAACCCTTGGTGTCAGGGAATGCCTACCAGGTTGGGCTCTACTATTCCAGACCGGAGGGGTTTAGTTGGGCAACCGACCATATTGGCGTCTGGCTCGGGATTGACAGCATTTGGGAGAATACCCCGGACTGGCTCCATGTGGAGCCACAGGTCAAATTGCGAGATCCGAACTCCCCTTATTTGATCGAAGGGGCAGCTTGGGTGCAATTGGTTGATACCCTTTTTGCCAGTGGAGGTGAAGAGTGGGTGGTGATCGGAAATTTCGATGTGGCGGATTCCGTGGTGGGCATCTACGTCAATCCAGGCCTGAACTACGCCTACTACTACATTGATCAGGTATCCGTGCGCTTGTTGCCAGAGGTGATGGCAGTACCGGATGAAGGTATTCGGGCGTGGTGGGTTGGAGATGGCCTTTCGATCCGGTACCCTGCGAGTTTTCAACCCAGTGAAGTGAGCATACACGACGCATCGGGGAAAGCGGTGTTCGAAGCGAGATTTTCGCGCTCTGGATCATTCCGCTTGGACGTGCCGGTATTGGCACCAGGATTCTATGTTGTCCGTGCAGCGGATGGCCAGCACGCGCTGACAGGAAGGTTCGTCAAGGGAGAATAAGGCTTTGCGCGAAAGCTCAAAGACCAAATGAAAACAAGACTTCTGCTCATCGCGGCTTGCGTGAGCACAACGGGCTTGCGCGCCCAGGAATGGCACGATACCGGAAATACTGGAATGAACCCGACGACCAACTTCGTCGGAAACATCGACAACGTTCCCTTCAATTTCCGTACGCACAACCTGCGGCGAATGCAATTGTTGGAAACCCGCATGACCAACACGATCAATGGGTTCACCAACATTGAACAGAACGGTTAGGTAGGGATCAGTCGGCAGCCGGGTCTGTTCAATGGTGTCGGTCCGTACAGCCGCCTGCATCTGATGGATAGCACTAGCAACTCCGTAGGTGTGGACATGAATGCCGTGGGATTCCGGCGTTGGATGAAGAACGGTATCACCATGACCGGCAACGGCGACCAGTGCTACATTGGCCATAAGTACCGGGGCGCGGACGAGAGCGACCTAGTACTCCAGTGGAGCGATGATGCGGAGTACGACCCCTACCTGACCGATCGCTTGCGTTTCATTTTTACCAATGACTACAACAGCGGAGCCACCAGCGGTGCTACGTGCCTGGAAGGGCTGGAGACCTTCCGGATCTTCGTTCCGTCGAACGACGAGGCCTATGTGGGTATCGGCGACTGGAACGCCGCGGCGACGGATCCGGAGGAACGGCTGGATGTCTTGGACGGCGCCGTGCGTATCCGGGACCTGCCATCGAACCCATTTGAAGATCCGAGCTTGGACCAGATCGTTGTGACCGATCCCGCTGGTGTGCTGCATTGGCGGGATGTCTCTTCGCTACCCGACAATTGCGAGTGGAACCAGATCTCCGGTGGCACTTTTGACGATGATGTCTATACCGCCTATGGGACGGTGAGCGGCTGCCCGGACAAGGACAATAGCGTGGGGATCGGTACGATCACGCCAGCGGCCAAGTTGGATGTGGTGAGCAATGTGGTGACCGATGGTACACCGCGGATCGGCATCCAGTGCGACTTGAAGGCGGACGGCACGAACAACCTGCACAGCGCGATGACGGCGACCATAGCACCCAATTCTGGGAATGCCGTTCTGATCAATGGTGTTACTGCCACCGCCTCGAACGCGGATTCCGTGGCGAAGGGCGTGCATGCAATAGCCCGGGCGACCAACGCAAGCATCACTATGTACGAGCTCTATGGGGTACATGGTGAGGCTCTCGGAAACTCTTCGGGTGGCACTGTGACCAACTCCTATGGGATCTACGGCAAGTCTGGGGGCGGAGCTTCGACCGTGACGAACAACTACGGGGTATATGGGAATAGTAGCGGGGGTGGCTCCTCTATTGGCGTACAAGGAAGCGCCAGTGGCACCACTGGCGCTACTGGGGTTTCAGCCTATGCGGCAGGAAGCTCAAGTGTGACGCTGGGTGTGCATGGAGTTTCCCAAGGCAGCGCGCAGAACCGAGCTGTTTACGGGAGGTCGAATTCCAGCGGCACCAACAATTATGGGGTTTACGGATGGGCTCAGACAGGCTCAGTGGGCAATATTGGCGTGTACGGCCAAGTGGACGATACAACAGCCACCAACTGGGCGGGGTACTTCACCGGCAAGGTGCGCGGAACAGCCACTGTATACGATCAATTTCTCGAACACTTCGGACGAGAACTTGAAGACCAATGTGGAAGACCTGGAGGATGCCAGCAGCATCATCGCGCAGTTGAGCCCCAAGACCTACGAGTTCATTCCCGGCGTGCATGCGAACTTGTTCCCGCCGAGCGGGCCTCAGATCGGCCTCCTCGCCCAAGACCTTGAAGAAGTGTTGCCGCAATTGGTGGACGATGTGACAGACCCCGCCGCCTACGATGAGCAGGGCAACGAACTTTCCCCGGCGATGACCTTCAAATCTGTAAACTACATCGGTCTGATCCCTGTGTTGATCGGCGCGATGCAAGAACAACAAGCCACCATCGCCGAGCAGAACGCGCGCTTGGATGCAATGGAACAAGACCTCGCCGCCTGCTGCGAAGGCCGCGCTATGATGCAAGGCTTGGGTGGTGGCAACACCGACGGTCAGAACACGAACGAACTGCGCACCAGCGAGGCCGCCGATCAACGCCTCACTATCACTCCCAACCCCTTCAGCGAAGGCACGGTGATCGGCTACACGTTGCCGAAGGCAGGCATGGTGAGCCTACAGGTGAGCGATGCGAGCGGCAAGTCGCTGTTCAACCTCTTCGAGGGCCAGCAAATGGAAGGCACGCAGCGCTACGATTGGAACACCAGCTTCCTGGCGCCGGGCATGTACCATGTCACCCTACTGGTGGATGGTGCTCCTTTGGTGAAGAAGGCGGTGAAAGTCGCACGGTAAACCCTGGACTTGAAGGCATGAAAGCCCCGGGCCGTTGGTCCGGGGCTTTTCTCTCCTAGGCAGCGCAGTGCCCGGCCCATGCGTCCTCCCATCGTAAACTTGGAACCATGATGCGACCCCTACCCTTTCTCGCCGCGCTTGTCTGCACCCTCGCCACCAACGCGCAGACCTATTTCTACATCGACGCCATCGGCGTTAACCCGCAGCCGGCCACGCCGGCCGATAACATCAGCATCGACCTGATCGGCGGCCTCTCCAGCACGGGTGCGTACGTGGTGAGCGCATCCGCGCAGGTTACCGGGAACGTTGTGACAGTTTCTATCGTCGCCGCCGATCCCGGCGGCTTTACGGTGATCGTACCGCATACGGAAACGGTGGCCGTAGGCCAGCTACCTGCCGGAACCTACACCATTGCGTTCAATGCGCAGTTCGTGGGCGACTTCGCGCCCCAGCCGGAGCATACGTTCGTAGTGGGTGGCGGTGGCGTGCCT
Organism: Flavobacteriales bacterium; assembly: GCA_016703105.1. Classification (GTDB taxonomy): domain Bacteria; phylum Bacteroidota; class Bacteroidia; order Flavobacteriales_F; family PHOS-HE28; genus PHOS-HE28. The sequence continues at coordinate 35,844 of JADJCS010000010.1, read as the reverse complement.
TGCGACAGCCTGGACGTGATATCCGTGCAATGGCATGCCTTCACCGACACGGCGATCGTGGTGCATGTGCAGAACTTGAACACCGATTCCAGTTACTCCTACCCCAACTTCATTTTTTTCGATGACCAGGGCGACACGATCGCCGTGGAGGAACCGAACTTCTTCGTGATCACCCAGGACAGCTGGCATGTGTTGCGGATCAAGGACGGGGTAACGCCACCGCTGGGCAATTTCAACGGCACGTTGGAGCTATGGACCGGGTTCACCACCTACCTCTCCTGCTCGTGGAGCATGTCGTTCAACCTATGTCCACCGCCGCCATGCCCGGTGTTCATTCCCACCATCATGAATCTGGGTGGTGCCATCCCTATAGGTACCTACGATTGGATCGTGTTCGATACGAACGGGACCACATTGGCCAACGGCGTCTTCGAACTGGGCATTGGCCAGGAATTCGATGCCGACACGCTCTGCCTGCCGCCCGGCAGCTACTTCATGGACGTGTCGCCGAACGACCCGCCTACTGGTGGCGCACCGTACTTCGGTGTATCGGTCGAGGGCATGATAGCGGGTCCATCCTATCCTGTGGTGTGGTCGCTGCCCGTGGCGATGCCTTTCGACTTCTACCTACCCTGCGCCGATGGACCGAACAGCGTTCCGGAAACCGGGTCACAAGGCCTTCTGGTGCAGCAATACATGGATCGCCTGGTGGTGCGCCGCGTGGATGGTGGTGCGCTCGGCACCGTGGAGCTTTTCGATGCGCAAGGCAAGCTGGTGCACCAGGTAAGCGCCGCGACCAACGAGATTGCACTGGGCACCACGCACCTGCCGCAAGGGTTGCTTTTGCTGCGCACCACCCACGGTGTCGCGCGGGTGGTGCTCGTTGGCAACTAGCGCGGCACTGCTCGTTCCACGCGTTGCCGGTGTGGCATTTATGGAACACCTTGGGGCGGTGTGACCACGCGAGGACGGCACGCCCATGCGGATCCGTATGTGCGGGCGGCCCGGTATGTTCCTTGTCCCTTCGTTGGTGCCGGGGTCGATCCCCGGCACCAACATCATGAGAACGGTCCTCCTATTCCTCGCATTCGCTCTACTCGCCCCTTGTGCCGTGGCGCAGTCCCTTCCACCGGGCGAAAAGGAGACCGCCTACATTATGGTGAACGATAGCCTGGTAGGTGGGCTGGTGCTCGATACCATACAGCGCAGGCAACTCGCGGAAGGGGAAAGGCGCTATCAACAGAGCTACGATGCGGTGTTGGCGAACGATACGCTCGGGGAGGACGCCGTGCGCATGCGGCTCCAGGAACTGGCAACGCGGCGTGATGCGGAGATACAGCGTGTGATGACCAAGGACCAGTACGCGGAATGGCAGCGCATCACGAAAGAGGGTCAAGGGGATGGAAAGGAGCCCTGAGGGCGGCGGCTCCGTAGCGCCTCTTACCGACCTGCTGGTCCAAAGCGATGACCGCTTCATCCACCATTGGGTCGGCCCGGTCGACCTGCGCTTGCTCTCGGCCCTCCGTGATGAAGAGCTTTGGTCCAACAAGTAAGAACCACATGGAACCCAGTGTACATACCTCGACGGCCACGGCCAGCCGAATGGCCGATCGGGTGTTGCTGCGCCGTTACAAGCCGCACAGCACCATTAACGCTGCGACCATCGCGGAGAACGTGGAGGCACGCCGCTTCCTCCCCGGCCCCGACCCCGAAGCCGTGATCGTGGTGATCCCGGAGAACGCACGCTTCGCGCTGAGCTTCGTAGAGAACGCACCGTGGGCAGTGCTGGGCTTGGACCGCGTGACCCATGTGCTGGCTTGGGTGGCCGAGGGCGAACTGTTCCAACGGCTGAAGGACCTCCATGTGACCGACCCACCACCGGGCATACACTTCCAGGTGTTCCCACACATGCAGGAGGCGGTGAGCTGGGTGGAGCGGATCCTGGCTACGCACGACCTGGCGTGAGTTCCTCACCGCTCGGGCACCTGCGGGTCCCTTCAGCGACGCGCGAGCTTTTCCAAACCGGCCTTGTTGACCATCCGGATGTCGCGCCCCTCGCTCGCGATCAAACCCTCCTCCTTCAGATCGGTGAGGCATCGGATCAGCGATTCCGTGGCGGTGCCCACGATACTGGCGAGATCCTCCCGGCTGATCTTCACCCCGAGCTCCCCGCCTTCCCGATCCGCGTAGCGCTCGTGAACGCGCAACAATGCTTGCGCCACGCGCTGCCGAACGCTCGCATAGGCGAGATGGAGCAGGTGTTGCTCCTTCTCCTTCACATCGTGCGCGAGCATCTTGATGAAACGGATGCTTACGTCGCGGTCCTTATACAGCAGGGCGAGCAGGTCCTCGCGGGGGATCGGGGCCACCTCGGTGTCCTCCAACGCTTCGGCCGTCTCCATGGCCCGGCCGTTCTCCAGCAAGCCCATGTAGCCGACGAAATCCCCTTCTCCGTGGAGGCCGGTCACGAATTCCTTACCGTCCTTGTTCACTTTGAAGGTGCGCACTTTACCGGTCACCACATAAGGCACGTAGCGCAGCTCATCGCCTTCATGGAAAAGGACCTCCTTCTTCGCGATCTTCCGCGTTTTGCGGTCCCGGCCGATGTCCTTCAAGGCTTCGAGCCCTCTCGCCTGGTCCATGAACTTGTTCAACCCGTCGAAGCCGTTGTCGAAACCCTTGCGGAACAGTTCGCTCCGCTTCAATCGGCCTTCGATGGCGTTGAGGAGTTCGCCTTCCTCAAAGGGTTTGGTGAGGTAGTCGTCCGCTCCGAGCTCCATTCCCTTCCGGACATCGCCGCGTTCGGCCTTCGCGCTCAGAAATATGAAGGGGACCTCCGCTGTGGCGGGGATCCTGCTCAACATGTGCAGCACGCCGTACCCGTCGAGCTCCGGCATCATGATATCGCACAGCACCAGATCGGGGATCTCTTTCCGCGCGATCTCCACACCACGTCGGCCGTTCTCCGCCTTCAGCACACGGTAGTCAGCCAGTTCCAGGATCTCCGCGGTGTTGTCGCGCATGTCGGCATCGTCCTCGATCAACAGGATGGTTCTCATGGAGTGAGTTGTTGTGGGAGTTCGACGGTGAAGACCGTACAACCGGGCGCACTGGAGAAGTGGATCGTGCCGCCCATCATCTCCAGGTAACGGTTCACGAGGTTCAGACCGAGACCGGTGCCCTGGATGGTAGTGGCATTGCTGCCGCGGAAGAACCGCTCAAAGAGATGCTGCTGGTCCTCCAGCGGAATGCCGATACCTTCATCCTTCACGGTAACGATGAGCCGTCCCTTCGCGATCACGGTGCATAGTTCAACGCGCTTCCCTTCCGGCGAGTACTTCACGGCGTTCGTGACCAGGTTGGTGATCACGTTGCTGAGCATCTGCCGGTCGAGCGTCACGGTACGCTCCACCCCTTCGTGGTCGTAGTCGATGGTTTGGCCGGGCTTCGCGAGCGATCGCAGTTCCTCGATCATCTCGATGGTGAGATGCACGATGTCCAGTTCGATCGGCGTGCAGACCACCTGCCCCTGATCGATCTTCTCCAGCGACAGGAACTCATTGAGCATGGCCGTCATCTCGCGCACCTTCCCGCGGATGCGCGTGACGTGCTTCTCCACTTTCTCGTTCGGGTGATCCTCGGTGTAGCGCGCGATGAGGTCCACACTGCTCATGATGGTGCTGAGCGGGGTGCGGAACTCGTGGCTCGCCATGGCCACGAAGCGGCTTTTCAAGGCATGCAGTTCCTTCTCCGTCTCAAGCGCCTCGCGCACGTTGTGCTCGGCTTCGCGCAGTTCGGCGGTGCGCTGCTCCACGCGATCCTCGAGTTCCTGGTTGGTGCGCTTCAGTTCTTCCTCGGCCTGGCGCCGCAGGGTAATGTCCGTGACCAGCCCCATCACGAAGCGGACCCCATCCACAGTGAAGTGGTTCAGGCTCACTTCCACCGGGAGGATACTGCCATCCTTGCGCTTGCCCCAAAGGTCCATGCCGATGCCCATGGAGCGTTGCACCGGACGTTTGTCGTACACCTCCCGGTGTTGCGCATGGCGCGCGCGCGCCGCGTCGGGCAGCAGCGCTTCGATGGTAGCACCGATCAGTTCACCTTCCGCATAACCGAACATGCTGTTGAGCCGCGGATTGTGCATCCGGATCATGCCCGTACCGTCCACGACCACCAACCCCTCCGCAGCGGTGGTGAAGAGCAGTTCGCACACGCGCGCCACGTCCACGCCGCCCAAGGTTTCGCCAATACCCTGCGCCATGCTGGCAAGATACTCATGCGCGGCATTGGCCGGGTTCATAACGGCGGTCCGGCGGGTGAGATGCGCTCGATACCGGTGCCCTCTTCGTAAACACGCCACTTGCGCATCGGCTTGGCGTAAAGGTTCAGGGTGACCGCGCGCTCGGGCCCTCTGTTGCTGAACCGATGGATGGCCGTTCCGTTGGTGAGCGCATCATCGGTGCCGGGCCGTAAAAAGATCTCGCTCGCCAGTTCAAGGCCACCGTCCTTCCTCCGGTTGTAGCGCTCTTCGGCCACTTCGCCCATCACCGGATGGATCCATGCGGTCTGGCTATCATAATCGTGGATGCTGGTGCGCTGTCCCGGTTCATAGCAGATCACGAGCAGTTCGAACTCATCGTTCCGATGGATGCAGGTCCGAGTGTAGTGGCGAGTGTTCCATCGGAAGTACGGCTCCAGGTCGTGGCTCGGCACAGCATAACGCGACAAAATATCCGCATACGCCGTATGGTCCCGGTGCCGGAGCAGTTCCTTGACCAGATCTCGGATGGTCGTGATGGGGGACAATAACATGATGGAGCAGCGCGAGGTGCTCCTGGCAAACGTATCAGGTCGACCAGGTGCGGTTCCTGACGATCATCAGTCATCCACCCAACCCTTCTCAGTGGACCGGTGGTCGCAGCGGGCTTCCTTCGTTGCGAACATGGAGCCATGCCTTCCCTTCTCCTGCACATAGAGAACCTGAATTGCACCGGATGCGCCAATGCTGTCCGCCAGCGGCTGCAAGAGTTGGCGGGAGTGACCGGCGTGATGGTGGATCCGGCCGCTGGTACCGTCCGCGTCTTGCACGATGGGACCACGGAGCACGACCAGGTGAGTTCCCTCCTCAGGCGCCTGGGCTACCCGGAGAACGGGACCGGCAATACGAAGGATGCAGCGATCTCCGATCTGACCTTCGCGATCGGCCGACTCAACGGCGAGGACTGACCAAGGGGTACCTACGTATCTTCATCTGCGTGCGTCTCGGATGACGATCGACCGCTATCGGTCTGATGTTCGTCAGGCAGTGTGAACGCGGATCCGGATACCCTTGTTCAAAGCAGATCCCATGGCCCGCATCCTTCTCGCTACCGACTTCAGTGACAATGCCGTTCATGCTGCGGAATATGCCGTTGGGCTCTTCGGACCGAAAGGCAACACCTACACCTTGTTGCACACGTATGTGGACCTCAGTCTGGCGGATCCCATGGTACCGAGCATGGCGGCCGAACTGATGAAGGCGTCGGAAGACGGTCTGCGGGACCATGTCGATCGTTTTGTGCGGCGCACGGGAGCAGAAGGCGTGCGCCAGGAAGTGCGCTACGGGCCGCTCCCGGCTGTGATCAACGATATCGCCAGGGAGGGGAACAATGATCTGGTGGTGATCGGGAACGCCGGAAAGACCGGCTCCTTCTTCTTCGGCAGCAATACCATCTCGGTTCTCAAGCACAGCCACCTGCCGGTACTCGCGGTGCCGGCGGGAGCTAAGGTCAAGACGGTGGAACGCATCCTCTTGGCGGATGATCGCGGGGACATCCTTCCCGGAGACCTCGACATGCTCCGCCGGATCGCACAACTGTCCGCTGCGGAAGTATTGGTGGGGCATGTGGAGATGCCCGTCAACGAAGGAACATCGTTAGAGAGCGAAGGGGTCTATGGGCCCGCGCTCGCAGGGGTGGCGCACAGCTACCACCATGCCCGCGGTGCGGACGTGGTCGATGGCCTCGATCGTTTGGCGCGACGCAAGCATGTGGACCTGATCGCCGTGCTGCATCGGCACATCGGCTTATTGGCGGGTATGTTCCACCCGAGCACAGCGCAGGAACTCGCGCAACGCATCGAGCTACCGCTCCTGGTCCTCGAGCAGAACAGGAACTAGCTCCTTCCAGGGTATCGACTCGAGTTCGGCCCGATGCATTGTTGGTCCGGTACAAGATCCATCACGTCGGCAGAGAACACGTCGATGACCGTGATCGCATAGCGACTTTTCACCAGAGCTAACGGGGGGCCTAATGGCACGCGGTGACTTGTGCGGGCACCGTGGCTGGGGAAGGGCTCACGAGCGGTATCCCGAGTTCGAGACCGCGGAGGATCAACACTACGGCCATGGCGGATACCAGGACAGGCGAAGCTCGTCGTAACCAGGCACGCGCGCTCAGGCCGAGCATGCTCCCGCTCATGCGCAGGGCGATCAACACGGGCAGCGTGCCCGCACCGAAGAGGGCCATGAACAATGCTCCCTGTTGCGCGGTGGCCATGGACGCCGCACCGATGGCCGAAGCATAGACCAGCCCGCATGGCAACAGACCGTTCAACGCGCCGGTGAGGAAGAGCGCCTCGGGTGCCGTGCGCTTCAGGTTGCGGGCCAACGCACCGCGCAACCTGCCGATGAGGATCGCCGTTCGGCTCGCGGGGCTCCACCGCTCGACCGCTCCGGGAACGAGGATGGAAAGGAGGAGCACAGCACCAGCGACGATGGAAACGACCTGTTGAAGCCCGGCAAGCGCCAGCCCTGCCCCGAACATCCCGAAGGCCGTTCCCAGCAATGCGTAGGTACTCACCCGACCGCTGTTGAGGATCAAGGTGCTCACCAGCCTCGCCCGCCAACCGGTGCCGGGCGAGGGTACGGCCAGCGCGATCGGCCCGCACATGCCCACGCAGTGCGCACTGCCGGCCATACCCAGCACGAAGGCCGTGGCGAGCATGGGGTTCATGGTACCACCAGCTTCTCCTCCGTGTAGTAGGCCACACCGTCCACGCTCCATTCCAAGAGCGCGTTGTAGCGCCCGCTCACCAGGCCCAGATCAGCGGTCTCGAAGACCCCCGATCCATCCGGCGTGATGGTGACGTGACGGTCCGCGATCGGATCATTGGGCCGCAAGAGCGTGAGCTCGCCGTGGATCGCGCGGTCGTGCATTTCCTCCGGGAAGCTCAATCGAACGCCCTGCCCGCTCACCTCTATGCGCACAGCGCGGGTCAACGCGTTGGCCCTTTCGCTGTTGTCGATGCGTTCCTGGTACTTCAACTCCTCTTCGTAGTACCGCTCCGTAACGAGCGGCTCCGGGTTCCGCGCGGCCATCACGATGAAGAAGACCATCAGCCCAGCGAAAGCGGCCAATGCCATGGCGAGTCCTTTTCCCCAGTTCATGATGGGTTGATGTTGATGGGACCTACGAATGACGTGCTCACCTTTTCCAACAGCTTGTCGCCGACGTACACACCGATGACCACCTTGGTCTTCATGCCTTGTAACTGGTCCTTGTCCAAGAGGATGAAGACCTCGCCCTGCCCCAGTTCGCCGGCCTTCAGGTCCATGGGTTTTCCGATGACCTTGATCTCACCCTCCACGTTCATCAATTCGAGATGCACGGGCAGGTCGTGGGGGGTTTTATTCATGGTCTTGATCGAGTACAGGTTGCTGATCCGCCCGTCCTCTTGTGTTTGGAACAGCATGCCCGGAGTGCGCAGCACGGTGGTCTCCGTATCGGTGCGCATCACGATCAACGTGGCAAGTACCCCCACGAGGACAGCAAGTACCGCCGTGTACGCCTTCATCCGAACAGTGAACCGGAAGGGCTTCTTATCCGCGATCTCATCCTCGCTGGCATAGCGGATGAGCCCGGTGGGTAGCCCGACGCCGCGCATCATGTGATCGCAGGCATCGATGCAGGCCGTACAGTTCACGCACTCGAGTTGTGTGCCATTGCGGATGTCGATGCCCGTGGGACATTCATATACACAGGCCTTGCAGTCGATGCAATCGCCCTTGCCCACCTCGGTCCGTACTTCTCCTTTGCGGAACAAGCCGCGCGCTTCACCGCGCACATGGTCATAGGCGATCACAATGGTCTTGCGGTCCATGAGCACGCCCTGCAAACGACCATAGGGGCACACCGTGGTGCAGGCCTGCTCCCGGAAGAAGGCGAAGTTGGCGTAGAAGGTACCGCTGAAGGCCATCATGGCGAGCAGGCCGCCCGCATGCTCCGCAGCGGGTTCCGTCACGATGCGCATCAGTTCATGGCTCCCGATGATATAAGCAAGGAATGTGTTCCCGATCAAGAAGCTGATGCTGAAGAAGAGCACATGCTTCACCGTCTTCTTCCAGAGCTTGTCCGTGGTGAGCGGCCCTTTGTCCAGGGCCTGCCGCTGTTTCCAATCCCCTTCCACGATGTGTTCGATCCGGCGGAACACTTGGTCCATGAACACCGATTGCGGGCATGCCCAGCCGCAGAAAAGTCGGCCGAACACCACAGTGAACAAGGCCACGAAGACGATGAACGTGATGAAGCCGAGAACGAAGATCAGGAAGTCCTGCGGCCAGAAGACCTGGCCGAAGAACACGAAGCGCCGCTCCACGAAGTTGATCATGAGCAGCGGCTCGCCACCAATGGAAATGAACGGGCCCGCGAAGAGCAGGGCGAGCAGCCCGTAACCGAACCACGCGCGCCATGTGGTGAACTTGCCGTGCGACTTCCGGGGGTAGACCCAGATCCGCTTGCCTGCCTTGTCTACCGTACTGATGCTATCGCGGTAGCTCTCGTCACGTCGGATATGGGCGGGTTGACGGTCCATTTCAATTCACCGCCAGCCGTGCTGTATCCGCACGGACCGCGGTACTGTCAGGCGCAGTTGCGGAAGTGTCCACCGGAGCGCCGCCCTCGGTCCAAAGCTCGCCTTGGGGAGCCTTTTGGGTGGCGGACCCGGTGCCCTGCAGGCTGATTATGTAACTGGTCAAAGCGGCGATCTCGGCGGGTTTCAACTGCGTCTTCCAACTGATCATGCCTTTCTCCGGCACACCATACTTGATGGTGGAGAACACGTTCTTCACCCCGCCGCCATGGATCCAATGGGCATCGGTAAGGTTCGGCCCCACGGATGTCTCGGATCCCGCCCCGTCTGCCCCGTGGCAAGGTGTGCAGTACTGGGTGAAGGCAGCACGCCCGCTCGCGAGCACGCCGGCCTCGGTACTGAGCACCACCGTGTTCTCATCGACGGTGTTGGTAAGGGTGGCCATGTACGCGGCCACATCCGCCTTGGCCTGCACCATCTCATTGTTGTATTCGGTCTTCTGGTCGGGCCATATGTTGATGACGTGTACGTTCACCAAATACACCACGCTCCAGATGATAGAACCGTAGAACAGCCATACCCACCAAGGGGGGAGCACATTGTCCAATTCGCGGATGCCGTCGTACTCGTGGTGCATCAGAATGTCCTCTTCCTTCTCTGCGGAGACCTGCCGTGTAAGGCGTGCCAACAACCGCTGATCCCAAGTCGGCCCTGCGGGGGCGGGCTCCGGTTCGGCCGCCTCGTCGACACCGGTCACCACCTTCGTCAATCCGCGCAAAAGGTTCACTTGTGCGAGAAGCATGACGAAGAGCACCACGTTCACGGCGATCAACCACCAGAAGAGAACGTAGTTGCTCACGGTGCCCCCATCGCCCTCGTACGCCTGGGCGTTCGCAGTGGTCGTGGCAAAGAGGAACAGCGGGACCAACACCTTCATACGCGATCCACTGCTCGCCCCTCGCTTCGTCCATGTGCTCGGGCCGCTCATCGTGCGCATGATGCCGGAAAGCGAGAAGATGAAGATCACTTGCACCAGCGCGAGCGCCAGGAGCGCATAGACCACGCCCATGTCCACGTTGAAGAGCGGCTCCGATAGGGTGCCGGTCGGTGCGTTGCCTTGTGCCAGCAGGGGTCCGCACAGGACCGCGAAGGACAGGACCAGGATCGCACGTGTAGCGATGGATGTATCAATGCGCATGGTAAGCGGTGTCATTGGTGTTGATCTCGTCGGAAAGGGGCAGTGCCGCCATATGATCGACGTGCGCACTACCCACTCTCCTCAACCAGAAAAGCATCAGCAGGAAGAAGCTGAAGAAGATCACGAAGGAGATCACCGGGTAGATACCGACCCCGGCGATGGTGTCCAAGTGGTGCTTGATGAACTTCAGCATCGCGATCAGGGTTGGGCGGCAACTCCAGCCGGTGCCTTGGCCTTGATATCGGTACCCACGCGTTGCAGGTAGGCGATCACGGCGATGATCTCCCGGTCGCTCATCGCTTCCACCCCCGCCTTCTTCAGATCCGCGACAATGGCCTGGCTCTGCGCCTGGAGATCGGCGTTCGCCTTGGCAGGGAAGTCCTTGGCATAAGGTACGCCCATCGTGATCATCGCATCGATCTTCTTGGAGGTCACGGACGTGTCCAACGCATCCTCAAAGAGGTGCGGGTAGGCGGGCATGAGGGAACCCGGGCTCATGCTCGTGGGATCCCACATGTGGTAGTAGTGCCAGCTATTGGGATACTTCCCTCCCACACGGAGCAGGTCGGGGCCCGTACGCTTGCTGCCCCACTGGAACGGATGGTCATAGACGAACTCGCCGGCCTTCGCGTATTCCCCATAGCGTTCCGTTTCACTTCGGAAGGGGCGCACCATCTGGCTGTGGCAGGTGTAGCATCCCTCCCGGACGTAGATATCCCGGCCATGCAGTTCCAAGGGTGTGTATGGCTTCACACTGCTGATGGTGGGTATGTTGCTCTTCACCAGGAAGGTGGGGACGAGCTCCAACAACCCGCCGATGGCCACCACCACCAGGCTTAACACGAGCATCTGGATGGGACGACGCTCGATCCAGCGGTGCCAATGACCGCTCTCGCTGGTCACCGACACGTTCTCCAGCGGAGGTGCTTCGGCCGCTTCGTTCGCGACCAGCCTACCGGCCTTCACGGTGCGCCAGATGTTGTAGATCATGATGCACACGCCCACGATGTAGATGGTCCCGCCCAATGCGCGCAACCAGTACGCGGTCTTGATCTGGAGCAGCGTATCCAGGAAGTTCGGGTACACCAGGAAGCCGTCCGGTGTGAACTGTTTCCACATGAGGCTTTGGAAGAAGCCGGCGAAGTACAGCGGCACCGCATAGAAGATGATCCCCAGCGTACCCAGCCAGAAGTGCATGTTCGCCAGCTTCTGCGAGTAGAGTTCGGTGCCGTAGAGGCGGGGCACCAGCCAGTACACCATGCCGAAGGTCATGAAGCCGTTCCAGCCGATACCGCCAATGTGCACGTGCGCCACGATCCAATCGGTATAGTGCGCGATCGCGTTGATGCTCTTCAGGCTCAACAAGGGCCCTTCCAGCGTGGCCATGCCGTAGCAGGTCACCGCCACGACGAAGAACTTCAGTACGGCATCCTCCCGCACGCGGTCCCAAGCGCCACGGAGCGTGAGCAAGCCGTTCAGCATGCCGCCCCAGCTCGGTGCGATGAGCATGATGCTGAACACCGTCCCGAGCGATTGTGCCCAATCCGGCAGCGCACTGTACAACAGGTGGTGCGGGCCCGCCCAGATGTAGAGGAAGATGAGCGCCCAGAAGTGGATGATCGAGAGCTTGTAGCTGTACACCGGCCGGTTGGCGGCCTTCGGCAGGAAGTAGTACATCAACCCCAGATAGGGCGTGGTGAGGAAGAAGGCCACCGCGTTATGCCCGTACCACCATTGCACCAGTGCGTCCTGAACGCCCGCGTACCAGCTGTAGCTCTTCGTTATCGAGATCGGCAGCTCGATACTGTTCACGATGTGCAGCATGGCCACGGTGACCCAGGTGGCGATGTAGAACCAGATGGCCACGTACAGATGCCGCTCGCGCCGCTTCAGGATGGTGCCGAACATGTTGATGCCAAAGACCACCCACACCAGGGTGATCGCGATGTCAATGGGCCATTCCAGCTCGGCGTACTCCTTGCCGCTGGTCATGCCGAGCGGCAGCGTGATCGCCGCCGCCACGATGATCAGTTGCCAGCCCCAGAAATGGATGTTGCTCAGCGCATCGCTGAACATGCGCGTCTTCAGTAGCCGCTGCAGACTGTAATAGGCCCCGGCGAATATGCCATTGCCCACGAAGGCGAAGATCACCGCGTTCGTGTGCAGGGGCCGCACCCGGCCGAAGGTGAAGTACTCCGTCCAATTCATGCCCGGGACGACTAGTTGCAAGGCGGCGGTAAGGCCGACCAGCATGCCCACCAAACCCCAGAGGATCGTGACGAACAGGAAGTTCTTAACGATGCGGTTGTCGTACTCGAAACGCTCGATCATCGGTTCACTTGATTTCGTTCAGGGGTAGGGTCCCTTCCGCCTTGGAAAGGGGTTGTGGCACGGAAGGATCATGCAGCATCCGCACGGCGGGGGACCGGTCATCATCGTACTGTCCTTTCCGCACCGCCCACACGAACGCCGCCAGGAAGATCCCGGCGACCAGCGTGCTTGCGGCGATCAGAAGGAAGATGACGCTCATCAGCTCCGTGGGTTTGCGTTGCGAAAATCCAGCGATGCGGGGAGGTGCGGACTGAGGCTGGTCAGACCGGGAACTGACTTCCGTCAGGTGCCCATGGTTCGACCGGACAACAGGCTGGAACAGCAAAGGCGCCCTTGCGGACGCCTTCGCCGACTTTCACCCGGCCCCCGGAAAGAAGGGCCCAAGGTGGATGCCTTGTCACTGCGCCGGAGCGGGGGGCAGTATCACCTTATCGATCACATGCACGATCCCGTTGCTGGCGGGTACACTGGCCACCACGGTGGCGTCGTTGATCATCACCTTGCCGTCCTTCACGGATATCTTGGCGTTGCTTCCGTTCACCATGCCCAGCGTCTGGCCATCACGGAGACTTTCCGCCTTCAGCACACCCACGAAGACGTGGTATTGCAACACGTCCTGCAGGTCGCTCTTCTTCGCGGGTTCCAATAATCCCTCCACCGTACCGGCCGGTAACGCATCGAACGCGGCGTTGGTGGGCGCGAAAACCGTGAAGGGACCGGCATTGCTGAGCGCATCGACCAGTTCCGCAGCCTTCACGGCGGTCACCAAGGTGCTGTGGTCCGGAGAACCGACCGCCACACCCACCACGTTCTTCTGCGATAGATCATCCTTCACCATGGATTGCCCACCTCCGGGGGCGCTCGCCTCAGCAGGTGCGGCAGCGGCTGCCGTTCCGGTGCCAGCTTCGCCGGTCTGGCAGGCGCTCAAAGCCGCGATCACGAGGATCGCCGCGCACCAAGTAGTACTTCTTGAAATGGTTCTCATGGGTGTTCTGGTTGGGCTTACAGCGGACAATATTGTCCGTTTTATCGTCACCGGCACATGAGCTTTGTCAGGTGATCGCGTGATCCCGGACAGTTTGCGGAACGAAGCTTCGGCGGCCGTATCGGATCCCCGGCTAGAGGTATCTCACCGACACCCCCAGCACAAGAAGGGCGACCGCCATGGTGGTCACGACCGTCACATGCACCGCAAGGGCCGGCATGCGCTGGGGCGTGAGCCGTGGGATGATCCAAAACCGGGCATGCGCTCCCGTGATCGCCGTCGCGATGAGCAATAGGAGTTTGATGGCCACGATCGTGTGCAAGCGATCGGCGAAGTCCAACGCGGGCAGGATCCCCGGCACATAGCGGTCCGCCAACCACAAGCCGGTGATCACTTGAACCACTAGAGCAGGGATCCCGATCCGTTCGAAGGGCTTCTCGAACCGAAGAACCGGTCCAGGATCCCGGTCGCGGAGCGCACCGGGCAGCACCGTGAGCGAAAGCACCAAGTGGCCACCCACCCAAACCGCGGCACCCAACAGATGCAGAACAAGAACAAGGAAGACCATTCAAAGGTCCTTTACCCGGAACGCACGCACCGCACGCCAGCAAGGCAGCAGCACCCACAACAGCAAGGCGAGGAAGGCAACGAGCATCCCCCCTGCCGTACCGAAGAACTGCTGGTAGACCGCCCCGGTGTATCCGAGCAACGCGGCCAGGTCGATCCGCAGCATCACCAGGATCCGTGCGAGGTCGATCGGGTTGAACGCCGCCAGTGGCACGATCACGGGTTCGATCGGCCGATCGCTGAAGGCGAACATGATCCACAGCAACAGCGCATCGTACACGAGCACCATCAGCACCCAGGTCACCAGACCTATGCCCACGCCGCGTGCGCGGTCCCTGTTCCTCACCGCGATCCACGCCCCGATCGCGGTGAACACCGCGGTGAGGGCCGCTCCGGTGAGCAACAAGGTCCAACCCGCCGCATCCGGGGAGTACACCAGCACCGGCATTCCGATGCCGAAGAGGAAGGCAACGAGCATGGCGATGTTGATGGCCGCCCACTGCGCGAGCACGATGCTTCGGCGGCGCAAAGGCTGCACGGCCAGAAGCACCGTGAATTCGTACTGGTTGTAGTAGTAGATGATGGTGAACACCAAGGCGAGCAGCGGCACCAAGGCCAGGGCCACCTGGGTGAGGCTGATGAGGGCCTTGGTGGGATCCCCCTCCAGCTGGAAGAGGCCGACGGAGACCACGAGCAGCAATGCGGCATAGCCCAGCGCGAAACGGTTCCGTGCCAGATCGATCAGGGTGTACTTACATACTTTCCACATGGCTGGGGGGAAGCTGGTCCAGGTACTTGGGCAATGCTCTCGATAAACTGCTTTCGCGGGTCACCTCCAGGAGGACCTCCGGCGCCAACAACACCCGCAAACGACCATCCTGCAGATAGGCCAGCCGATCCCCGAGCTGTTGCACCTCCTCCATGATATGCGAGGTGATGAGCACCGTGGCACCATTGCGGCGCGCTTCGCTCACCGCCTCGAGCAGGGTGCGGGCGCTCACCGGATCGAGCCCCGCAGTAGGTTCATCCAGGACGAGCACCGAAGGCCGGTAACGGAATGCGAGCACCGCGCTCACTTTCTGCCGCATACCCCCGCTCAGCGTTCCGATGCGCTTGTCCAACAAGGCTTCCAGGCCGAGCGCCTCGATCAACCGGTCATCGGTGCTTCCGGACCGGGCATTGCGGATGTCGTTCATCATACGCAGGAGCTGATCGACGGTGAGCTCGCGTGGGAACTCCGCCAGCTGGGGCATATAGCCGATGGCCCGCCGGTACTCCGGATCGGTGCCCACTTCCATCCCGTTCACCTGGATCGCCCCTTCCGTGGTCCGCACCAAGCCGAGCAGGCATTTGATCAAGGTGGTCTTGCCCGATCCGTTCGGTCCGATCACCATCACCACCTCGCCCGGTGCGAAGCGCGCGTTCACGCCGCGCAACGCCCACTGCTTGCCGTAGCGTTTGCCCACCCCTTCGAACACGACCCTATCCATCGTAGCCGCTTTAGCGTGTCAATAGTGAAACGTGTGGACCGCCTGCCGCGGCGGCGGCGGGCGGGTGCATCAAGGGCGAAAGGTCCTCCAATGACTTCGGCGTGAGCGAAGGCAACAGACGTTCGCTCTGATCGAGCAACTGCACCATGAGGCTGCGGGACAACACCATGGCGTACGGCATACGCTCGGTGACCAATGCGAAAAGCCCGAAGGGCCGGTAAGGCACATCGCCTTTGCCATCACGATCCAGATCCTAGCCCCGGTAGCGGTCCCAGTAGTTGCCCTTCAGCACGCTCAGCACCAGATCGCCGTTTGTGGTGACATCGAAAGTGTTGCCCGTGAAGGTATTGCCTTCGAACACCGCATCGGTGCTGTTGGCGAAGAGGCGCACGGCCCATCCATTGTTGCTGAACGCGTTCGCATGGACCGTCGCCCGGTTGCACCCGTCCATCAGGATGCCCACGGTGTTCTCCGCGAATGTGTTGCGCTCGATCCGTGCGTCGTTGATCTCCTTCAGCAGAAGGCCGTACGCACTGGCGCCCCGGTTCCGCAGGAAACGATTGTCGGTCATCACCACATCCCGCGTGAACATCACGGCCACGCCCGCACCGTTATCATGGAAGAGGTTGTGCGTGTAGCTATCCCGATGGCTGAACATGAAGTGCAGCCCATAGCGCATGTTGAAGGCCGTGGTGTCGTACGTGATGCGGGAGTCGGTGACGAACTCCAGGTAGATGCCGTCCCGGTGGTGCTCCACCCGGTTACCCGTTACGTTGACGTGCGCGCACTTCCACAGGTGGATACCGTTCGCCCTGCGGTTCTCCTCCGTGCCGGGATCGCCGATCACGCGGTTCCCCTCCAAGATGGCGCGGTCCACGCTGCTCAGGTAAATGCCGAAGAAGCTGCGCTCCACACGATTGTTCCGGATCACCACATCGGTGACGCTGATGCACTTGATCGCGGCGTTGTCGTTCACGTGGCTGATGGCGGTGCCGCGTACCACGAATCCGGCGATGGTGACATGCGCGGACTTCACCAGCACCACTTCACCCACCCCTTCCCCATCGATGATTGGCCATCCCTCTCCCAGAAGCACCACCGGACGCGCGATGGTGATGGTGCCGTCGCGGTAATGTCCCGCTTGCACCAGCACCGTGTCACAGTCGGCGGTCTTGGCAAGGGCTTCCTGGATGGTGCGCGTGGCCTGTGGGCCCACCACGCAGATACCCGCAAGCACGTTGCCCTGCGCAGCAAGCACGATGATGGTCAAAGCGGCCGCTAGCCTCATTCTTGTCCGGTCAATCGCTTTCGTGCCTGCGTCCAGTCCAATGGTTCACCGGTGAACCGACCCGAAGCGGCGGACCGGTCGTCCTCTGTCGCAAAGGCGGCCACATTGCCGTTCATGGGGCTATGGAGGTCCGGCGATCGCAGGTAGTGGGCCGAGGTCGCATCGATGAGCACCCCTTCATGCGCGTGATCGCACACCCACCAGGCGGCCACCTGGTCCTCCGCCACACGCCCCTCCGCCACATGCTGCACCATGCATTCCGGTGAATCGAACGCATAGGTGCGGCCCTTCCGGGTCACGATCGCGGCGGCGAACTGCGGGTCCATCACGTTCATCCGGCAGTATTCGCACTCCACCTTGCCGAAGGCGATCACCGGCTTCTCCGAAGTGCCACAGGAGGCCAGGAACAGCGCACAGACCATCGCGACCGCAGAGATGCTCATCGGCGAAGGCCCGGATGGATCGGCTTGGCGCTTCGGCCAGCGCCACTCCACGAACCAGATGATGCAGGCCAGTGAGATCACTCCGAAGAGCACCCACCCACCCGTATCGGGCAGCGACCATGCATCGAAGTTCAGCAGTGTCTTGTGACCGAACAGCGGCGGTTGGTAGGCCATCCCCTCCACCTTGATGGCGGCGTGCGGGTCCAGATCGTGCCCGTATTTGTAGCCCCAGGCGTACATGTCCCACATGGCCCAGATCACGAAAGCGAACAAACCGATGAGCCAGGTGAACAACGCTCCGTTCCGGCCGATGGCCGCGGCGATCACACCCCATCCGATGAGCAGGTAGAACGCGTACCGCATGATGGCGAACTCCGGGAACATCGCATCCTCGATGATGGCCATGCCGATGTAGTGGTTGAGGCCGTTGATCTTCTGCACATCGCCGGAAAAGCGATCGTGGAAGATCTGCAGGTACAGGCCTTCCGGATACTGCGGGGCCATCAGGTCGATGCGCCAGATGGGCACGACGAGCAATGCACCCAGCGCGAGCGCGGCGATCACGATCAGGACCCTGTTCAGCGGGCGGATGCGGGGAGTTGTCATGTGCTTACTATTAAGAACGAACACCGGTGGAGGTGACCCATCCACCGGTGTCGCTCACGACCGATCGAGGTCGGTGTTCTTTCGACTAGGAACCTGCATCCACGGAACGGGTCGCGGCCTTCAGTTCCACATTGCTGCCGGCAGGCGATACGCGCACATACCCCGACATCTCCTGGTGGAGCGCGCTGCAGAAGTCGGTGCAGTACATGGGCACCACCCCGATCTGGTCGGGCACCCACTTCAGCGTTTGCGTCTCTCCGGGCATGATCAGGAGTTCCGCCGTGGCCGCGCCTTTGATCGCGAAGCCGTGTGGCACATCCCAGTCCTGCTCCAGGTTGGTGACGTGGAAGTACACTTCATCGCCGAGCTTCACCCCCTCGATGTTGTCCGGGGTGAAGTGCGAACGGATGGTGGTCATCCACACGTGCACCTCCTTGCCCTTGCGCTCGATCTTGGTTTCGCTTTCGCCCTTGGCCAGGTACGGGTGCTTGTTCTTGTTGATGTCGAAGAACTTCACTTCGCGCGGCTTCACCAGCTCGGCGGGCAGGGCCTGCGCGTAGTGCGGCTCACCGATGGTGGGGAAGTCCAGCAGCAGTTCCATCTTGTCGCCATCGATGCTGAAGAGCTGCGCGCTCTGTGCCAGCTCTGGACCGGTGGGCAGGAAACGGTCCTTGGTGATCTTGTTGTAGGCGATCACGTACTTGCCCCAGGGCTTCTTGCTATCGCCACCGGGCACACAGAGGTGGCCGATGCTGTAGTAGGTGGGCACGCGGTCCAGCACCTCCAGGCTCTTCACGTTCCACTTCACGATCTCGCTGCTCACGAACATGGAGGTGTAGGCGTTGCCGTTCGCGTCGAATTCGGTGTGCAATGGCCCGAGGCCCGGCTTCTTCACCTCGCCATGCAGCACGCTCTCGTACTTCAGCACGGGGATGCCCATGAAGTCACCGTCGTAATCCTTTGCGGCCATCGCCGCCTGGATCTTGGCGAAGGAGAAGACGGGGATAAGCGCCGCCAGCTTGCCGCTGCCCACGATGTACTCTCCCGTGGGATCCACATCGCAACCGTGCGGGCTCTTCGGGCAGGGCATGAAGTAGACCAGGTCGGTGAGCTCGCGCGGATCCAACTGGAGCACCTCCGTCATCACCGTGCTCTCCCCCGTGTGCGTCTCGTCGTTGTACCAGTTGCTGTAGTACTCCACGGGCACCTTGCGGCCCTTGCCGGCCTTCGCGTATTCCTCGGCCTTCTTCCAGTTCACCGCCATGATGAAGTCCTTGTCGCGCTGGCTGGCGTTCACCTCCAGCAGGCTGAACGCCTGTTCGCTGTTGTAGCAGCTGAAGAAGAACCAGCCGTCGCTCGGTCCCTTGCCGGTGTGGCTCAGGTCGAAGTTCATGCCCGGGGTGATGATCTGGAAGGCGATGGACATCTTGCCCGTTTCCGGTTCCGGATGGATGAAGCTCACCGTGCCCTTGAAATTCTCACGGTAGCTCTCGATCGGCACGTCGCGCTCCGCGTCGGTGCCCATGGGAATGCTGAAGCGCGTGCCGCTGATCACATACTCGCTGTTCGGCGTGGTGAAAGGTGAACTGTGGTTGCCCGCGCAGTTCGGGATCTCGATGATGCTCCTGGTGCGGAAAGTGCCCAGGTCCACCAGCGCGATGCGCGGCGTGTTGTTGCCGTTGATGAAACACCATTTGCCATCGGGGACGCCATCCGTCATGGACAGCTCCGGGTGGTGCGAATCGTCCCAAGGGATGAAACCGTGGGTGGTCATCAACATCGGCTTGGTCTCCTCGCTGTAGCCCCAGCCGCTTTCGGGGTTCACGGAGAACACCGGGATATTACGCAACATGCGGCCGCTGGGGAGTCCATACACGGAGAGCTGCCCGCTGAAACCGCCGCTGACGAAGTTGTAGAACTCATCGTACGAGCCGGGTTTCACGTAGGTCTTCGCTGCGGCATCACCCTGCACGGCCGCTTGCGTGGTGGTGGGGCGGCAACCGTGCAACGCGTTAAGTAGTACGAACAAGCCACCGGCGGCCGATAGCAGCAGCAAGGTGGTGGTGAGCGGTCGTTTCATGGTGTTTTGGTGATGTTCTGTGGTGGTCGGTCAAAGCGTGCGCATGAATTCGAGCACCTGGCGTGCCTCGTCATGGCTGAGGTTCTGGTTCGGCATGCGCACAAGACATTCTTCCAGCATCTTCTGCGCTTCGGCATCGGTCTCCAGCATGGCGTCCGTGTGCACGATCATGTTCATGATCCAGGCGGGTTCCCGCTTCTTGGTGATCCCCTGCCAACCCGGCCCCACCACGCGCTTGTCCGTGAGCGTATGGCACGCCTGGCACTTCACATCGTAGGTGATCTTGCCTTTCTCGGCGACCGCCGCATCGATGTCGCCCAGGTTCAGGTCCGCCGCGGTGAAGAGCTTCGTATGGGTGGTGGTTCCTTCGTTAGGAGCGCTCGTCTCGCCAACAGGTGCGGGCGCTCTGACCGCACCCGGGGGACCGGCCGGTGCTCCGCTCCCGCCACAGGCCGCCATGCCTAGAAGCATCGCTCCGATCACTATCCTTGTGGCAACTCCGCTGTTCGTTCTCATTGGTAAGGTTGTTTGTTGTTCGTGGTGGGGCCGCTCTCGATCGTGGCTCCTTTCGATGGCAAATCTAGGCGTGACAAAAATCATCGGACATTTCCATCCGGTATATGACGTTTGTCATCTCGATCGCACGAACCTTCACCGGCATGACCAGAACCCCTGCGGAACCCAAGGAAACATCCGGTAGAGATCCGCGCTATTGGTTCGGCATCGCCCTGCTGAACCTGGCCATCGCGGCCACCATCGGTTGCGTGCTGCGGAGCTACTACGTGGTGGACATCCCCTACCTGCGCTTCAAGCCGCTGCTGCACGCGCACTCCCACGTGGCCATGCTCGGCTGGCTCTTCATCGCCCTCATGGTCTTTCTGCTGGAGGACGCCGACCGGCAACAGCCGCGGGGAAAGCACCGCCTGCTCCTGCTCCTGGTGCAGGTGGCGGTGGTGGGCATGCTGCTCTCCTTCCCCATCGAGTCGTACGGACCGGTGTCCATCTCCTTCACCACCCTGCACCTGCTGCTATCCTACGCGCTGGCGGTAATGGCCTGGCGCGGCACCCGCCACTGGCTGGCGGCAGGCAGCCGCAAGCTGGTGCGCATCGCCGTGTGGTTGATGGCGGTCTCCACCATCGGGGTGTGGGCCATGGCCCCGTTGCTCGCCATGGGGCTCTTCGGCACCGAAGTGTACTATTGGAGCATCCAGTTCTTCCTGCACTTCCAATTCAACGGCTGGTTCTGGTTCGCCGCGCTCGCACTCTGGAGCCGCTGGGCGGAGACCCACGGCACGGCGGAGCTTTTCGATCCCTTCACCATCCGGCTCTGGCTGGTTTCCGCCGTGCTCACCTTCGCGCTCGCCATCGCCTGGAGCGAACGGCACTGGCCCATCATCGCCATCAACTCGGTGGGTGTGCTGCTGCAATTGTGGGCGGGCTGGCGCACCGCGATGGCCATCCGGAGCACCCAACAGAAGCTGTTCGGCAAAGCCCCGCTCTGGGCCTGGCGCTGCGTTACCTACGCCCTCATCGGCATGGGGCTCAAGGTGCTCATGCAGACCGCTGTGGCCGTGCCGGCCGTGGCCGTCATGGCCTTCACCATCCGCAATTACGTCATCGGCTTCATCCACCTCAACATGCTCGGCGCCATCAGCATGATGCTCTTCGCCATGGCCCTGCTGCGCGGCTGGTTCGTTTCCACGGATCCCCTCGTGCGCGTGGGGCTCTCGCTCTTCACCGGCGGTGTGTTGCTCAGTGAAGCGGCCCTCTTCGTGCAGGGCACCTTCTTCTGGATCGGCTGGGGCATGATCCCCGGTTACCACTGGATCCAGCTGCTCACCTCGGTGCCCATACCGCTCGGCGTTATCGCGCTGCTGGTACACTTGGTGCAACGGCGGCGCGCGGTGCCGGTGCTGCCTGCGCCTTCCTAGGTGGGTTCCGCAGCGGGCTGCTGACGCTCATCATCTAAGCCACTCCGCGCTTTCACGTTCTTTGCCGCCATGTTCTCAAAAGCGTGCGAGTACGCGATACGGGCGGTGGTGTGTATCGCCGCCTGCGGGGAGGGGAAGCACATGAACCTGAAAGCGGTTGCGAAGGAGACCGCCATCCCCGAGGCCTTCACCGCCAAGGTGCTCCAGCAGCTGGTGCATGCCCAGCTGGTGCTTTCCACCAAGGGGCCGGGCGGTGGCTTCTCCATGCCGGCGGCCCTGGCCCGCAAGGTGAAGCTGAGCCACATCGTTTCCACCATCGATGGCGATGCCATCTACAAGGGCTGCGCGCTGGGCCTTCCGCATTGCGATGCCGCCCGGCCCTGCGCCTTGCACGACCATTTCCTGAAAGTGCGCGAGGACCTGCGCCGCATGCTGGAGCGCACCAGCGTGCAGGACCTGGTGAAGGATATGAAGGAAGGGGGGGCCGTGCTGAAGCGATAGCCGGCATCGGGGATTTTCCCAAGCACCCGGAACCACTTTCGAACACCCCGCCACAGCGTGCGGCCCAGGCGACAAGGGGGTGCGGTTGGTGCAGGCCATGCTCAAGCAACCATCGCCGAGAAGTTCAACACCCGGAGCAAGGTCCTTGCGTTCGCGGACATAAGCGAAGGGTCCCGAGGTCGGCGGAGCAAGGGGACGGTGACCCTGCAGGAACAGAAGGTCGATCTTTGGCCCCATGCCCCAGCGCCCCGATATCCGCGGCCCCGAAGACGTAAGTACCTGATCGCGGCCTTCTACGCCAAGGCCCGCTACGACCCTGCCCTGGCGCACTTCTTCGTCCACGTGGACTGGGCCCACCACACCCCACGCATCGAAGCTTTCTGGAACATGATCCTCTTCGGCGACAAGGGCTATCAAGGCGATCCCCTTACCGCGCACGTTCAGCTCCACCACCGCCTCCCCATGGAACCCGGGCATTTCGCCCGCTGGGTGGAACTCTTCCACAACACCGTGGATGAACTCTTCGCAGGTGCCAAAGCCGAAGAGGCCAAACAACGGGCGCAGACCATTGCGGGGGTCATGGAGTTCAAGGTGCGGAGGGGGAATTGAGTATAAGATCCATCGCACATCTAGCATTGCGGTGGAGCCTATCGACCCCGCCATCGCTTCCACGTAAAACCTCCCGTTCCCGGACAAGGCAAAAAGTGATAGCCTTGCAGATGTAGGGTTACGACGGTGAGCTTGGGAGGCAACAGATCGTCAAAGCCATCGAACGAACCTTGATGAACACTTCCTTGCCTGTACAGCCAAGCCAGCGGGTGGCGCTGTTGGATGTGCTGCGCGGCTTCGCCTTGTTCGGCGTGCTGCTGGTGAACCTGCATGCCATCGTTTTTTATACCACCCCGCAGGAAGTGCTCGCCGGGGTCTCTTGGCCCATGGACAGCTTGCTGGACCGGCTGCACCACTGGCTCTTCGAATCGAAATTCGTTACGCTGTTCGCCATGCTCTTCGGCTACGGCTTCGGGTTGTTGCTGGAGCGGCTGGGGACGAAGGGCACGGCGGTCGCCGGATTCTTTTTCCGGCGCATGGGCATCCTCTTCGCCCTGGGCTTGCTGAACCTGTGCCTCTGGTGGGCGGACATCCTGCATGTCTATGCTTTGGCCGGCCTGGCGCTGTTGCTCTTCCGGCGCGCATCGAACGGTGTGGTGCTCACGTCCGCGGTGGTCTTCGGCTTCGGTTTCACGTGGGCGCACTTCGCCTTTTCCAAGTATGTGTTCCCCCTGGAGTTCGATCCCGCGCTGGCGCAGGCGCACTACCCGGCGCTCCTTTCCACCGACTTCGGCACAATGGCCGAAACGAACTACCGGATCCAACGCTTGTTCCAGACAACGGGCCTTGTGGTCTACATGTACGGCCACGCCATCGGCTGCATCCTGTTCGGGTACTGGTTGTTCCGCAAGGACCTGTTCGGCCGCCTAGAACAGTATGTGCGCATGATCAAGCAGGTATGGTGGATCGGGTTGGCCTTTATCGCCGTTCCGTGGGCCTTTGTTTACGCGGGCAAGGCCGGGCTCATGGAGAACCCTTGGTTCTATCACGGCGCGTTCCCCCTTTTCCAAGGCGCCATTTTCGGCATGTCCTTGTTCTATTCCACGTCCATCATCCTCCTCTACCGTCGGGGACTCTTCAAGCGTGTCTTCGGCGCCTTCGCCCAAGTGGGGCGCATGTCGCTCACCAACTACCTGGTGCAATCCATCCTGTATGTGGTGTTCTTCTATGGCATCGGCTTCGGGCTGCTCGGCAAGGTGGCGTACCACCATATCTGGGCGCTGTGTATCGCTTTCTATGTCCTGCAGATAGCCTTCAGCGCGTGGTGGATGGCGCGCTACCACTACGGTCCGGCAGAATGGTTATGGCGGCAGCTGTCCTACGGTCGGCGCTTCGGCATACGGCGCGCTTCCGGGGACACGCCATGAGGCCAGCGGCCGCTATCGCGATGGAGTACAACACCTCTCGATGGGCGGACAAAGGAGAAGGTGATGGACGTGTTGAGGACCGGAACGACGTTGAGTTCGGGGATCCTCGCCGAAGCATGCTCAACCACATCGCGAACGGGGCACGGGAGGACGGCGCGGGTCGGCCATTGCGGGGTGGGTGCTTCACTCCCTCCATTTGCGGGGACCGACCCGGGCAGGAACGCACAACTCCGTAACGCGGATCGCGCAACCGGGCGCGACGGGAACAGAAGTTGCGGACCGGATCGGGACCGGCCGCGTTAGTGCTGGATCTCGAACGAGATCTTCGCCGTGACGCGATAGGCGACGATCTTGCCCTTCTCCACCATGGCGCTATGGTCCTTGATGTACACGGAGCGGATGTTCTTCAGCGTTTTGGCCGCTTCCTTCACGGCCTGCTGTGCGGCATCCTCCCAACTGACCTTGGAACTAGCGAGGACCTCGATGACCTTCATAATGCTCATGGTGCTGGGTTTTATCCGGTGAAGGTGCGGGTGTTCACGAGCGGGCCACATGACCCCCGTCAGGTATAGGTGCATGATGCACGGCTATAAAAGTGGCGCTCATGTTCCGGCTGGGAAAGGACTGTGCGAGGGCAGGGCGCCGCATCAGGAGCCGATCCCATCCTGGATCCCGCTATGGTCCAACCCGTGCCCGTCGGCACAGCTCGGCCGCGATGAAGATCGCAAGCCCAACCCCGGCGAGGACCGCTTGCAGCGCGCTCGACTCGGGGAACCAGTACACCTGGAAGAGGATCCAGCTGATCTGCCCGGCACCGATCACCTGCGCGAAGCGGAAGCCATGGCGCCACCGGCGTGCAATGCACAGGCTCGCGAGCAGGCTGCCGAACCCGAACAAACCACCCAGGATGATCCCCGGCCAGAAGAAATCCAGGAAAGGGGTGCGCTCCAGCAGGTACAAGGGTGCCCTGATCACGGATCCGTCGGGATGCAGAACCAGCATCGCCCCGCTGATCAGCGCAGAAAGGCCCAGCGCGATGAGCAGGGTATGGAGCAGCGCACGCATGGCTCAGTCGTTCCACCCGGCCAAGCCACGTCGCAAAGGCAGCCGCGCCCGCTCCCACCCCGCTGCTATGCCGGAGCGCAGAACATGCTCCCTCTTTTGCCTTCTCATGCAGCGTATGTTGCGTCCGGGCATCGCCGTCTTCGAAGGCTGATCGTTAGCCAAACATAAGCGCGGAGCTCGTATCAACGTGGCAACGCGGCGACATGCCCCACATGGGTCGGACCTACCCTATCGATCCATTGCCGATCGTTCTGGAACCAATGGCCGACAAATAAAGACCCATCACGCGTGCGAGCTTTGAGGGCCGTGCGCGGACCTCTTCATTCAGAGACGGACGAAGGTCGCTCACGCCGGATCGGGGCACATACGAACATGCTCGGGTTGGCCGACCGAACAAAAGGATGATCGATGCGCACGGACAAACACACCCTCCTTTGGGTCTTCGCGATCAACGCGGTCTTCTTCGTGGCGGAGAGCGTGGCGGGCTTGCTGGCCAGAAGCCTGAGCCTGATGGCTGATGGGCTGGACATGCTTGCGGATGCCTTCGTCTACGGCCTCGCGTTGGTCGCCATTGGAAAAGCAGCATCGCATAAGCGTCGGGTGGCGCACATCAGCGGCTACATCCAACTTGGGTTAGCGGGGGTGGGCTTCGCCGAGGTGCTGCGCCGCTCCGTTCGGGCCGAAGCGATGCCCGAACCCTGGACAATGGCGGTAGTCTCGCTCTTCGCCCTCATCGGCAACCTCACCTGCTTGTATCTGCTTCGCAAGTCGAAGGATGGCGAGGCGCACATGCAGGCGTCGTGGATCTTTACCAGCACCGATGCCAAGGTGAACGTGGGGGTGATCAGCGCTGCTGGTCTTGTTGTCATCACGGGGACGCATTGGCCCGACGTTATTGTGGGCACCGTGGTGTTCGGCTTGGTGTTACGTGGCGCGCTGCGGATACTGCGGCTGTGAAACAACGGATCGTACCGTTCTCCTTTTCACCTTGCGTGCTCGCCCGATCAATCCACCGGAAAGAGTCACGCCTTTCGGGCTTCCCTCCTCACCATGGGCGCCATGCCGTTGAAGGCGGACGCACCTTCAACGTGCACGTGCGCGCCTGCTTCGACAACGGTGCCACCTGGAACCGTACCACCCGCTGCGCTAACGCTGACCATCGCATCCGGTGACTTTCATCACCTTCATGTTAGCGTACACTAACGTTCTTTGTACCGTTGACCTGAACACGGCACCATGCACGGCAAGAACAACATCGCGATCGGCTTCCTCGTCATGGGGGGCTTCATGCTCTACGGCTTCCTCCTGATCTACCTGCGCGACTTCGCACCGGACAAGCAGGCGTGGGTGGACAGCTATTCCAGCGGCAAGCATTTCGAGGCGCGTCTCGCGCACGTGCATGGCAATTTGTTCGCTGTGCTCAACGTGATCATCGGCTACCTCTTGTTGCACTTCCGGGAACGCCTCGCGCGTACTGCCGCCATCTCGTGGCTTGCGCTCACAGGCTTGTTGATGCCTGTCGGCATCTTGGCGGAAGTGTACTTCGGTGCGCCCCCCGTGCTTGTGCTGGTCGGTGCGATCGCCATGACTTCTTCGGTGATCTGGTTGGGTGTGTCGTTCTTCAAACTCAAGCAGGTCAATGGACATTAAGCCCCGCCAACTGGAGATCATGGAGGCCGCAGGTCAGCTCATGACCGAGAGCGGCTACGCTGCGCTCACCACTAAGCGGCTCGCCGAGCGCATGGGTTTCAGCGAGCCTGCCTTGTACCGGCACTTCAAGAGCAAGGAGGAGATCCTGCTCACCATGCTCCACTACCTCGCTGCTTCCATGGAGGAACGCCTCACCGAAGTGACAGCCCGCGTGAGCGATCCATCGGAGCGGGTAGTAGCCATGTTCGACAGCCACTTCCGGTTCTTCACGCAGTATCCCCATTTCCTCATGGCCATTTTCGCCAGCGGCGTACTGGACCAGACTCCCGCGCTGGACAAGGGCATTACCGACCTCATGGACGTGAAGCGGCGCCATCTGCTCGCCACCATCAAGGAAGGTCAGGTGAAAGGCGTTTTCACCGATGCCTTCCCCGCCGAAATGCTCACCATGATCGCGATGGGCACTTTCCGGCTGCACATGCTCCGCTGGCGCATGAGCGGCCGCACGTTCGATCTGACGAAGAAGGGCCGCGCGCTGGTGAAAGTGGTGGTGGAGCTTATCCGAACCAGATAAAGGCAAGATGATGAAAGGACCGATCCTACGCTACGTGCTCGCCACCGTGCTGCTGCTCTTCGGCGCGCTCACGCTGTTCCTCAGCACATCCGTGATCTTCGACCTGTTCGGCGTTCGGGCGCGTGAAGGGAACTACGTGCTCGTGGTGGTGTGGGCCAACTTCATCGCCAGTGTCCTTTATGTGCTGGCCGCCGGGGGCGTGATCGCGCAATGACGCTGGCCTGCCAAGGTGCTGTTCGCGGCCGTGGTGGTGCTCGTCGGTGCCGCCATCGTTTTCGCCTGGCATGTATACAGCGGCGGGCCATACGAACAGAAGACCATCGGCGCACTGGCTTTCCGAACGCTCCTCACCGGGGCCTTCTACTTCGGTGCCGCTCGACTGGGCAACACCGCACACACACTGAACCAACAACATACACGATGAAGACCACCGGACTACTTGCAACAGCCCTTGTCGGATCTACGCTCCTTGCCTTGGGCTGTGGCACGAATGCACCAGCACATAGCGACTATACGGATGAAGGATCCGCCGCCGCGCAGGCCACCGACGCTCGAGAAAGCGATGTTCCCGCCGTGCGCCTGGACAGTTTGGGCAACCGCTGGATCGCCAACCCGGAGACCACAGCTGGCATCGCCAATATGTCGGCGATCCTTCAGGCGTTCGATCCCGCGAGCGGGAACGCGGATACGCTGAAGGCCGCGCTGGAAGAAGAGTTCGGCTTGATCTTCGAACGGTGTACCATGGAGGGCGAAGCGCACAACCAGCTGCACAACTTCCTGATCCCGATCCACCACGCGCTGCGTGAATTCGACGGGCAAGCAGCCCGCGACCGTGAGGCCATGACCACGCACCTCGCAACGTACACCACCTACTTCCAGTAGCCCGTGATCACCATGCGGCGCGCTTCCACAGCCTTGCGGATCATCATGGTGTCCTTGTTGGTCACCCTACTGGCCGCGCAGGGATCCGCCCAGATCATGACCCTTGAACAGTGCGTGGATTCCGCACTGGCGAACGATCGGCGCGTGCGCATGGCGGCATTGGACGAAGAAATGTCCACACTGCGGATCGGGGAAGCAAAGGCCGGGCTGATCCCCAAAGTGCGCGGTGCGGCCGAGTTCAGGCACTACACCGACCTGCCCTACCAACTAATGCCCTCCAGCTTCTTCGGCGGACCCGAAGGCGCTTACCGCGCCGTCCAATTCGGTACCACGCAGAACATCAACGCGAACCTGCAAGCGCAGATGCCCCTGTACGATCCGCAGGTGTGGGGTGGCATCCAGATGGCCAGGGAGGGCGATCGGATCGTCGGACTACAAGGTGAACGGACACGGGAAGCGGTAGTGCTGGAGGTGAGCAACGTGTACTACAACCTGCAGATCATGAACGCGCGGTTGGCGTTCCTGGACAGCAATGTGGTGAATGCCGAAGACCTGGTACGCAATACTGAGCTGCTGCATGATCAGGCGCTCGCACGTGCAAGCGACGTGGACAGGCTGCGCTTGCAACACGCCCAACTCCTTACCCAGCGTGAACGTGCGCGTTCGCAATACGCGCAAGCCATGGACGCCTTGCGCATGCTGATCGGAGTTCCCGTGGATGCCCCGCTGGAGGTCACCGCACCCGAGGCCGTATTGTACACAACGGCACCAACAGCGCGTTTGGGCACCGGTGTGCGCACAGCTGAACAGGCCATGCGCTTGAAGACGGCCGAACTACAATTGGTGAAACGCTCACGCATTCCCAGTTTGAACGCCACTGGTTTGTATGGCACTACCGGCTTCGGCCCCATCGGTGCGGAGGACCGGTACGACTACTATCCCATCGGCTACTTCGGTGTGCAGTTGCAGGTGCCCATCTTCCAAGGAACAGTGCTGGGGAAACGGATCAAAGGCAAGGAACTGGAGCTGGAGCACGCCACGCTGCAACGCGATGTCGCACTTGAACGCGACGCGTTGGAACACCGCGCCGCCCTGCGCGATGAAGCCCTGGCCCGCCGTACCCTCGCGGACAGCGAAGCGCAGCTGGAACTGGCCGACCGCATTCGCCGCAGCACACTGCTCCAACACGGGCAAGGTGTGGCCTCCCTCAGCGACATCGTACTTGCCGACCAGGCATTCTGGGACGCACAACAGAACTACATCAACGCCTTGGTGGACCTGCGCAAAGCCCAGCTGGAACTGGCGCGCATCAACGGAACACTGCTGCCAACACAACGCCCATGAAACGCTGGATGATCTGGATCGCGCTGGGCGCCTTGGTCGTGCTCACGGTATGGAAGCTCGCATCCAACAAGCGCATTGTGCAGGAGCGCGTGTACCGCCACGACAAGAGCGCACCCGTGCATGTGGGTGTTGACACCGTGCGGCAGGCGCTGCTTGGGGAAGGCACCCGGTACAGTGGCACGGTGGAAGCCACGCACGATGGCCGCGTGATGGCCGAAGTACCGGGTCGCGTGGTGGCTTTGGAAGTGAAAGAAGGGGAATGGGTGGAACGCGGCGCGGTGATCGCACGCCTCGATGGTGAACTGTTGCGCCTGCAGTTGGAAGCGGCGCAAGTGCAAGTGGGAGGCTTGGAAAAGGACCATGCCCGCTATACCATACTGGCGAAGGCCGATGCGGTACAAGCCGTGCAGCTGGAAAAGACCGACGTGGCCCTGGAGGCCGCGCGTATCCAGCGTGACAACCTGAGCGAACAATTGCGGCGCACCACCATTGTGGCACCGTTCAGCGGGCAGGTGGTGCAACTGCTTGTGGAAGTAGGCACCGTGCTCGCACCGTCCATGCCCGTGGCGCAACTCACCGATCATCGTGCGATGGACCTGGTGCTGCTGGTACCCGCATCGGATCGCGGTCGCTTCCGGATCGGCGATGCGCTCACGGTCACAGCTGGTGGCACACGGAGCTTGGTCGGTAAGGTATCCAGCGTGGGCGATCGCGGTGATGGCGCGCACAACTTCGCGGTGCGCATCGCCCTTGCTTCCTCAGTCAATGATGCGATCAGACCGGGCATGTCGGCTTCGGTGCAGGCGCCTCGCAAAGGGGAAGTGCCCGGAGCGGTGATCCCGGCCAATGCGCTGATCGGTTCCACGCTCCAACCGGAGGTCTATGTGGTGCAGGACGGCATCGCCAAGCGGCGCACGATCGTAACGACCGCCACGAGCGGTGGCCTGGTGGCCGTGGCCGAAGGCTTGAAACCCGGTGACATCGTGGTGACCAGTGGCTTCATCAGCCTTGCCGATGGCATGCCGGTGCGGTACCGCTGATCCTTGATCATGAGTTCGAACAGCAACAGACCATGACCATCACCGAGATCGCCATCAAGCGGCCGTCGCTCATCATCGTCATCTTCGGTGTGTTGCTGCTGGGCGGCGTGGTGGCCTACCGCAACTTGGGTGTGGAACTCATGCCGGACTTCAACCAGCCGGTGATCACCATCCGCACCATGTACCCCGGTGCCGCACCCGATGAAGTGGCCAACGCCGTTACGCGGCCTGTGGAGGATGCGCTCAGTGCACTGGAGCATGTGGACTTCATCAGCAGCCGGTCACTGGCCAACGCGTCCATCGTCATCGTCAACTTCAAGTACGGCGCGAATCTCGATCTGGCCATGCAGGATGCGCAACGCCGTATCGACAACATCCGCCAGGATCTGCCCGACGGTCTGCAGCCGCCGGTGATGACGAAAGTCTCGCCGAACGACCTGCCCATCATGAGCGTGAGCGCCTTGAGCGATGAGCCCGCACCACGGTTCTACCAACGTATGCAGGATGAACTGCTGCCGCGTCTGCAACAATTGAAGGGCGTGTCGGAGATCACTTTGCTCGGTGGCGAACAGCGCGAAGTGCAGGTGAAGGTGGACCAGGCGAAACTGCTGTTGTACCGGATCCCGCTCGCACACGTATCCGACGCCATCGTACGCGCCGGTCGTGAGGTGCCTGCGGGCAGCGTGCGTACGGAGTCTGACCAGCTCACCGTGAAGCTCGCGGGCAAGCTCACCACCGTTGGGGAGATCGAGAATGTGGTGGTGGCCATTCCGTCGCCGGGGTCCGTGGTGCGCGTGAAGGATGTGGCCACCGTAGTGGATGGCATCGCCGATGCCACTTCGGTGAGCCGGTACAATGGGGAAGAAGGCATCGGCCTGTTGATCAAGAAACAAGGCGATGCGAACGCGGTGGAGGTCAGCGCCGGTATCCGGGCGGAACTCGCCAGCATTGAACAGGAGGAACACGCATCGGCCACGCGGTTCATCATCGCCGACGATAGCACCGATATCACCATCGAAGCGGTGAACGGCGTGCTCGTGGACCTCGGCCTGGCCGTGCTGCTGGTATCGCTCATCATGCTGCTCTTCCTGCACAGCCTGCGCAACTCGCTCATCATCCTGGTGGCCATTCCGGCTTCGCTGATCAGCGCATTCGTGGCCATGGGACTTTTCGGCTACACGCTGAACCTGATGACGCTGTTGGCCATGTCGCTCATCATCGGCATCCTCGTCGACGATTCCATCGTGGTGCTGGAGAACATCCAGCGGTACCTGGACAAGGGCGAGGATAGAAAGAGCGCCGCGATCAAGGGCCGTGCGGAGATCGGTTTCTCCGCCTTGTCCATAACGCTGGTGGATGTGGTGGTGTTCCTGCCCATCCTCTTCGTACAGGTCTTCGTGGCCGACCTGCTGAAGCAGTTCAGCGTGGTGGTGGTGGTGTCCACGCTCATGAGCCTCTTCGTCAGCTTCACCCTCACGCCGTGGCTCGCATCGCGTATGGGCCGGAAGGAGGAACTGGAACCGACCAACGTGTACAACCGGGTGCTCATCCGCTTCGAGCACGGCCTCGATGCGCTCAACAACTGGTATGCCCGCAAACTGGCTTGGGTGCTGGCACACAAGCTGGCCTTCCTCGGTATCGTGCTACTGCTTTTCGTGGGCACGGGTGCTGTGATGAAGCAGGGCATCATGGGGAAGGAGCTCATCGCCACTGGTGATCAGGGCAAATTCCGCCTTGGCCTGGAATACGACAAGAGCACCGCGCTGCACACCAACAATATGCGCTCGCGGAAAGTGGAGACCCTCCTGCTCGCACAACCTGAAGTAGCCTCCGTGTTCAGCAACGTGGGCGGCGCCAGCAGCGGCATCGGCAGCATGGGCGTGGGGCCGAGCACCGCACCGAACTCACCGTGCAACTGGTGCCGCGCGCCGAACGCGGCAACGAGTTCCGACGCGTACATGATGCGCATCCGCCGCGTGTTGCAGGACAGCTTTCCGTCCGTCGATATCACCATGGCCGCGATAGGCCTCATCCCGCGCACCGCACCCGTGGAGATCACCCTCAGCGGTGCGGACCATGCGGTCGTGATGCGCACCGCACGCGAATTGAAGGACACCCTCATCGGCATTCCCGGTGCCAACAACGTGCGCTTGAGCATCGAGACCGGAAGTCCCGAACTGCAAGTGTTCCTGGACCGCGATGAAATGGCACGCCTCGGATTGAACACTTTGGTGGTGGGTGCCACGCTGCGCAATGCCTTCGCAGGGAACGACGATGCGCTGCTCTACGAAACAGGCACCGAACACACCGTGCGCATCCGCTTGGACGACTTCGATCGGCGCGAAGCACGCGATGTGGAACAGCTGCTCTTCATCAACCCGGCCGGACTTCCTGTGCGGCTCGCCCAGTTCGCCCGCGTGGAGCGGCACGATCCGCCCACGTTGGTGGAGCGCATGGACCGCCAGAACGCGGTGACCCTCACCGCCGATGCGTTGGGCCGCGGCTCAGGTACCGTGGCCGATGAAGTGGTGGCCCGAACACGTCTGCGACCGATCCTGATGACCACCGTGGCGATGGTCTTCGGCATGCTGCCCATCGCACTCGCCCGGTACAGCCAGCGAGTGGAAGAACGGCCTGGCCTGGGTCATCATCGGCGGCCTCACCAGTTCCATGCTGCTCACCGTGTTCCTGGTGCCCGTGGTGTACTACGCCGTGGATGCGCTCAAGGAGAGGTATGGGCTGGAAAAGCAAGCGTATACCTGTGGGCAGTTGATCCTCGAATTACGTGACCATACCGATAAACCTTCTTGAACTCACCCACCCTTCCTGATCACCATGAACAGTAGCACCCCGAAACCAGCGGCCCGCCTCGCTGATGCCACCGCCTACGATGCGGCCAAGCTCCAGAGCACCATGGTGCTGAACAACGGGAGCGCCAAGGCCATCGTGTTCGCGTTGAAGGCAGGCCAAGATGTGCCACCGCATTCCTCTCCTGTGGAAGCGCTCTTCACGGTACTGGAAGGGGAAGCCACAGTAACGATCAAGGATGCGGTGAACCGGGTGGCCGCCGGTGGATACATCATCCTTCCCATGGCCATCGATCACCACATCAAAGCGGTGAGCGATATGAAGTTCATGCTGTTGAAGTAGGTCCTCGATCGTCCACCACACCTTCGCTGCGGAACGCAGCACGACCATAATGGCCCGTGTGATGTATGTCACCCGGTACCCGGCCGGTTCCCGATATCCTTGCCGCGCCGATCATCGATGAACACCCTTATCATGCAGGAACGCACCAACTACCAACCCCGACAGATTTCCTCCAAGGCCATACTCCTTGCGTTGAGCATCCTTTCCGTTCACACGGGTGAAGTGGCCGCACAGAACCAGTTGTTCTACCCGATACGGTAAGCGGAGGAGCGATCGACCTTAACTGGGAACGGGCACCATGCCCTTCCTGCCGGGCCCGCTTACGCAGACCATGGGTGTGAACGGCACGCTACTGGGCCCGACCATCATCCTGCAGCAAGGCCAGACGGTGACAATGAACGTGAACAACCAGTTGGGCGAGCCGAGCACCATCCACTGGCACGGCATGCACGTCCCTCCGGAGGCGGATGGAGGTCCGCACACACCCATTGCCGCAGGCGATACATGGAGTCCCTCCTTCGCCGTATTGGAGCGTGCATCCACGCACTGGTACCACCCGCACCTGCATATGCACACCAACGAGCAGGTGGTGAAGGGCATCGCGGGCCTCATCATCGTACGCGATCCGCTCGAATCAGCCCTCGCGCTGCCGCGCACCTACGGCGTGGACGACATTCCACTGGTGCTTCAGACCAAACAGTTCGACGCGAACAACCAAGTGGTGGTGGGCGATGCACTGGATACGCATGTGCTGGTGAACGGCACGTTGGACCCATACGTGGACGTGCCCGGCCAGGTGGTGCGGCTGCGCTTGCTGAACGGTGCATCCGAACGGGTGTTGAACCTGGGCCTCACAGGGAACCATGCGTTCCACCAGATCGGAACGGACGGTGGCCTGCTCGCCGCGCCTGTGCAACTCACACGACTGCGGCTGGCGCCGGGTGAGCGCGCGGAGGTGCTCGTGGACCTGTCGGCGCTGCAAGGCCAGAGCATCGAGTTGGTGAGCTTCGCATCCGAACTGCCGAGCGCCATCTACGGTGCGGCGCAACCCGGAATGGGAGCCGGGCAGACCATCCCCGAACTACACCCCCGAACCCGCCTCCAACGGAAATGATTTCAGCCTGCTTCGGATCAACGTGGGCCCCCCCGCCGAACCCCATCACCAGCACACCGGGCACACTGGCCGTACTCACCCCATGGGCCGAGGCCAGCGCCAACACGACGCGCACGTTTACCTTCACGCCGGTGAACGTGGGTCCGACCGCCATAATCAAGGTCCGTTCTGATCACTGGTGCCTCGTTCGATACGAGTGAACATCAACTTCGATGTGCCGCTGGACAACATCGAGGTTTGGGAACTCACCAATCAGTCACCCGTCGCCCATCCCCCCCACATCCATGACGTGCAGTTCACATCCTGGATATCAACGGTGCCACGCCACCGCCCAACATCTGGGGTCAGCAAGGATGTGGTGCTGGAGCCCCGCCGGAATCGGCACGGTGCGCTTCATCACCCGCTTCGAGGACTACTCCAGCTACGACATGCCGTACATGTACCACTGCCACATGTTGCCCCATGAGGATGATGGCATGATGGGCCATTTCCGTGTGCTGCCACAGGACGCGGGTATATTGGATGGCACGGTCCCGAACGGCCTGATGCAGGTCCTACCCAACCCAGCCTCGACCTTTTTGGACCTCAACTTGGATCCTTCCTTGGGCTTGGGCGAGATCACGATCACCGACCTCACGGGCCGCGTGGTGATGATGCGCAATGACGTCTCGGGCTTCTTGCGGTTGGATGTGCAGCACTACCCGCTAGGTAGTTACCTCATCAACTTCCGGGGTGCATCAGGGACTTCCACGGTGCGTTTCATGCGCTCGTAGGGCGCAAGG
>JADJCS010000009.1 GCA_016703105.1 Flavobacteriales bacterium | reverse complement strand
ACAACTGGAACGCATCCGTGGCGGGCACCTCGAACTCTTCGGCGATGTTGTTGAACAACATGGCTCCGGCGAACGTGATCCCGAACGGGCTCACCTACCGCTGGTTCGACCCCCCCTGCGCCTCGCCCTCGGCCAACGTGACCCTGAGCCCGCTGAACTGCGCGACGGGTCAGTACACGGCCACGGTGAACGTGACGGCCCTGGGTGATGCGCCCAACGTGAACATCATCAGCAGCATCCACGGCACCATCGCCACAGGCGTGGGCATCGGCAGCTACCCCAGCAACCCCAACGCACTGGGCACGCCCGAGAGCTTTACGGTGGTGCACACCGGCAACGCCATCTGCAACGTGCCCCTCGGGCCCGTGGTGGTGAACGACGGCGACAACACCTGCCACACGGCAGGCACCTACCCCATCCCGGACAACGGATGTGGCGTGGCCAACTTCCTGAACCTGCCCTTCTGCGTGAGCGACCCCGGCACGGCCCTGGGCACGGACGTGTACGTGAGCAGTGTGGAACTGGTGATCGCACATACCTACATCTCTGACCTGGCGATCCAACTGATCAACCCGAACGGCACACCGGTGGACCTGGTGCTGAGCCGCTTCGGCAGCGGCGACAACCTCGGCACCCTGGCGGGTTGCACGCCGCGATTCATCCTGCAGGACGGTGGCACGGCATTGACGAACACCAACACCAGCAACGTGGTGGGCACCTTCGCCCCCGAGCAGCCACTGACCACCCTGCACGATGGCAGCGATCCCAACGGCGTGTGGACGCTGCGGATCTGTGATGCGTTCAACTTGGACCCTGGCGACGTGCGCTTCGTGAAGGTGAACCTGATCCCCTGCCTGCGCCGACGTACCGCAGCAACACCAACGACTGCAACACGAACACCTACACGGCCGGTGGACGTGACCGGGCTGGGCACGAGCGCCAGCGTGAACATCACCAGCAGCGTGCACGGCACCTTGTTCAGCGGTGTGGGCATCGGCAGTTACAGCAGCAACCCCACGACCTTGGGCACACCCGAGACCATCACCGTGGTGGCCGGCAACCCGGCCTGCAACCTCACCTCCACAACTTCACGAACGCGGATAACGACGAGTGTACGCACCCGGCCACAGCTTCCCGGTGAGCAACACCTTCCCCATTACCAACGTGCCGTTCTGTGTGAGCGATCCGGGCACGGCCTTGGGCACGGACGCCTTTGTGCAGAGCGTGGACCTGATCATCAGCCACACCTGGAACGATGATATGGACATCCAGCTCATCAACCCGAACGGCACCATCGTGAACCTGGTGAACGACCGCTTCGGCAGCGGCGACAACCTGGGCAACCCGGCCTTGTGCCCCGGTGGCCTGTTCACCCTGGCCGCTGGCGGTACCGCGCTGAACAACACCATTACGAGCAACGTGGTGGGCACCTTCACCCCGGAGCAACCGCTGAGCACCTTGCACGATGCCAGCGACCCCAACGGGACCTGGATCCTGCGGGTAACGGACGATACGGGCGGCGATGACGGCGGTGTGCGCTTCGTGAACGTGAACATTGTGCCTTGCGAGGCCCCTGTGGCCGGTGGCCAGACCATCGTTCCGGATTGCGCGAACGACGAGTACAGCATCGACGTGAACCTGACCAGCTTGGGCAGCAGCGCTTCGATCGACCTCACCAACGACTTCGACGCGAGCGTAGTGACCGCAGGTGCCACCGGCATTTGGACGGTAGGTCCCTTCCCCAGCGGCACCACGGTTACCGTGACCCTGGAGGCGACCAACTCCCTATGCGATGTGACGCTCACCCCGCAGCTCTACAACTGCCCGCCGCCGAACGACCAGTGCGCGAACGCGATCGCGGTGAACTGCAACAGCATCACCAACGGCAACACGCAATTCGCTACAGCGGAAGTGCCCCTGCCTGGTTTCTGCGGCACGGGCGTAACGGCTCCGGGTCTGTGGTACACCGTGGTGGGTACCGGTGGTCAAGTGACCATCAGCCTCTGCGGCAGCGCGTACGACACCAAACTGGGTGTGTACACCACGCCGGATTGTGTGACCTACACCTGCGTCACCGGCAACGATGATGCGGTGCTTCCGAGCGCCTGCGACGGTTCATTGCAGAGCGAAGTGAGCTTCCTGAGCACCTTGGGCACCACCTACCATGTGGTGGTGAACGGCTTCAGCGGAGCTACGGGCGCCTTCACCATGGAAGTGGTGTGTGCGGGCAACAACGTGCCTCCTTGCGCGGACAACGGTGTGCAACTGAAACTGCGTACGGACGACTTCGCCAGTGAAACCAGCTGGGAGATCGCACCGTTCGGCAACACCATCCCGGTGTGCAGTGGCGCTTCTTATCCGGACAATGCGGACCTGACCCTTGACTGCTGCCTGATCGATGGCTGCTACGTGCTGAGCGTGTTCGACAGCTTCGGCGATGGCCTTAGCCTGAGCACGCCTGCCGGCCTCGGTGGGTACAGCCTGGTGGATGAGAACGGAGAGCGCATCATCGACAACACGGCCGATGGTGACGACTTCACCTTCACCAGCAGCGCGGCCCTGCCGTTCTGCCTGCCCCTCAGCACCCAGAAGTTGACCTTCGCAAGCTGCGATCGTGAGGACTGGACGCCGAACGAATTCGTAGTGGCCACCCCGGACCCATTTGTAAGTGCCGAGTGGACCGTGGGCGACCAGACGGATGATGGTTACCAGTTCTGGTTCTTCAACCCCGATGGTGGTTACAGCCGCCGGATCTTCCGCAACCACGCCACCTCGGGCGGCTTCGGCCCCCCCAGCGCCACGCGTGCCTGCCACGTGAAGATCAGCAGCATGGTGACCCTGCCGGTGCCTTACGATGTGCTCTTGAACGTGCGCGTACGCAGCCGTGTGAACGGTACCTACGGCGAGTTCGGACCAGCTTGTCGCTTCCTGATGCCGAGCACCCCTCCGGCCTGCCCGCTCACGAACCTGATCAACAACCCGAACAACCCGAACTACAGCTGCGGCGTGACCAAGTCCTTCGGTGGTTCGGACAAGGTGCATGCGAACACGGTGACCGGTGCCAACAAGTACCGCTTCCGCTTCGAGAAGGACGGTGGTGGCTTCGTGCGCACCATCGCTTCCAACACCACGAGCCTGGTGCTCAATTGGGTGACCCTGCCTCTGGTGGACGGCGACCTGTACAATGTGACGGTAGCGGCCAGCTTCGACAACGGAGCGAACTACTGCCCGTACGGCATCAGCTGCCAGGTGCAGATCACGAACCCACCGGTGGCGCAGAACCGCTCGCTGATGGAGAACGAGAGCGCCTTCCGCATGTACCCGAACCCGAACAACGGCGAGCAGGTGTTCCTCCAGATCGGAGAACTGCCTGAGACCGATGTGCTGGTGACGGTGGATATCGTGGACGTGTTCGGAAAGCGCGTAATGAGCGTGACCGAGACCGCCCAGAACGGTTCGCTGAACACGGTGCTCGCACTGGACAACAGCCTGGCCAGCGGTATGTACACCGTACAGGTGACCGCCGGTGACAAGACCTTCACCGAGCGTTTGGTGATCAACAAGTAAGGCGCGAGCCTTTCAGAAAGAAGCCCCCCGGCCCAGGCCGGGGGGTTTTCTTTTTACCCCCCGTTCGTCCCGATCTTGAAGGCTGGCGCAGGCGGAAGTGGCCCAGGAACCAGCCCGCATCTATGCTGCCTACACGCTGCCCTTCAGACCAATAGCGGGCCTAACAACCATGTGATCCGCAGCCGCTCCGCTCCGGGTATGGAAGGTGCTTTCCCTCGATGAATGAACCGCTCGGGTTGATAAACACTTGACATCTGTCGGCGAATGAAGAAGTTTTGTCGACAAGATTCGTAGCGCCGTCATTGAAACGGCATCGTTCGTCGACAAAAACAGAAGAAAAATGGCACATCGATACTCACCCCTCGTACACGGTCCCATGACCAGTACACGCACGTTCCGGCTGTTCGCAGCCGTGCTGATCGGGCTGTTCCTAGCGCCCGTTTCGGCGCAGGTAGCCACCACCTACACAAGTTCGAACACCTTCACCGCCCCCGCCGGTGTTACCAAGGTGGTGGTGGAATGTTGGGGCGGTGGCGGCCAGGCGGCAACCGGACCACCAATGGCGAGGCGGCGGCGGCGGCGGCGGGGCCTATTCCCGCAGCGTGGTGGACGTGACCCCCTGGAACAGCTACACGGTGACCGTTGGTGCAGGAAGCACGACCGCCACCCCGGGTGGTGATTCCTGGTTCAACACCGCAAGCAACGGCGATGGCCAAGGGCGGGAAGCGTGTGGCCAACAACACCACCGGTGGCCAGAGGTGACGCCGCAGCGTCCTCGGTAGGGTGAAATTCAACGGCGGTACCGGTGCCAACGGGCACCCTTCGGTTTTGATCTGTGGGGCGGTGGTGGCTCATCTGCAGGATATGGTGCCGTAGGCGGCAACGGTGCCAACTCCACGGCGGGACCGCGCCCGCGGGTGGAGGAAATGGTGGCGGTGGTGGGACCTCCGCAGGGAATGGTCGGGCGCCGCCCCTGGGGGGTGGCGGCGGCGCGTCCGCACTCAGCGGCTCCTTCGTTGGCGGAATGGCGCCGTGGGCCAGTGGTCGTTACCTACTACAACGATGGCACTTGCATCTCCGGCACCAACGGCTTGAATAACATCCTGGATAACGGTTGCGGCGGTGGCTTCGGATGAACGCCCCCATCCAGGTCACCGGTTTGCCCACGGTTGCTTGGCACCGGCGGCGGAACGCCACTCTTCAGCGTGGAACTGATCGTTGCCCACACCTGGAACAGCGATATGCAGATCACGCTTACCGCCCTGAGCGGAGTTACGCGCAACCTGGTGATGAACCGATTCGGCAACGGGGACAACCTGGGGAACCCGGCAGGCTTGCCCGGGGACCGTGTTCACCTTGCAGGATGGCGGAACCGCCCTTACCGATACGAACACGAGCAACGTGGGCGGCACCTACAACCCGGAGCAATCCCTGGCTGGTTTCACGGGTGATCCGAACGGGAGCTGGTTGCTGAGCATTTGCGACAACGCTGGCACCGATGTCGGGCGGTTGGTGTACGCGCAGCTGAACTTCTGCACCGTACCGCAGATCACGTTGCCCACCACGAACAGCCCGGTATGTTCGCCTGCTGCCGTCACGCTCGGCGCTACGGTCACCGGTAGTCCGACACCAACCTTGCTCTGGTCCGGCACAGGCACTTTCGCTCCGAACAACACCAGTGCGAACGTGAGCGTGACGGGAGCTGCATCGGGCAACTATACCCTCACGGCGCGAACAGTTCTTGCGGTTCCTCCAACCTCATCATCCCCGTGGTAGTGAATACGCCGCCCGTGGTGACCTGCCCGGCGGACTTCGGTGTGTGCAGCGCGGATGCGGCCTTCGCCTTGACCGGTGGCAGTCCTTCCGGTGGCGCATACAGCGGCACAGGGGTGAGCGGTGGCAACTTCGATCCGGCTTTGGCCAACGTGGGTGCGAACCTGATCACCTACAACTATACCGACGGCAACGGGTGCAGCTCGAACTGCACGTTCACCATCACGGTGACGGCCGCCACAGCCTGGTACGAGGACGCGGACAACGACACCTTCGGCGATCCGGGCAGCATGCAGATGGCTTGCGCCCAGCCTTTGGGCTACGTGGCCGACAACACGGATGACTGCCCCGCGCTCGCCGGTCTGAACGGCGACCTGTGCGATGACGGCAACCCGTTCACCAGTGGCGATGCGATCACCGCCTGCGCATGCACCGGTACACCCGCTCCGTGCGACACCTGGTCCCTGGACCTCACCACCGATGCGAACGGTGCGGACATCAGCTGGCAAGTGAAGGACGCGAACAGCGCGTTCATCCTCGCTTCCGGTGCCCCTGTGCTGAACAACAACACCGTTTCCTCCTCCTTCTGTGTACCGGTGGGCGCCTGCTTCGAACTCACCGTGAACGACGCGGGGAACAACGGGATCCCGGGCGGTGGCTGGGTGCTGCGCAACAACAACGGCGACGCAGTGCTGGACAACGGGGGCAACGGCGGTGCTTTCACCAGCACCTGCACCTCCGCCCCTGGGAGTCCTTCTGCAACCCGCTGGGGACGGACAAGCTTATCGCCAGCGATTGTCGTCAGGAGTTCTTCGGGGCCAATGACAATGTGTACGCCAGCGCCAACCCGGAGGTGAGCGCCCAGTGGCCCGTGAGCAGCAATGCCGAACTCTGATGACGGCTACCAGTTCTGGTTCTTCAGCCCGAGCGGTGGCTACAGCCGCAGGATCTTCCGCAACCACGCTACCAGTGGTGGCTTCGGCCCGGCCAATGCGATCCGTGCCACCAAATTGGCGCTGAACAACATCCAGACGAACCCGCTGCCGGCGAACACGCTGATGAACGTGCGGGTACGCAGTCGCGTGAACGGTGCGAACAGCCCATGGGGGCCGGCATGCCGCTTCCGGATCGCGGTGGACCCCTGCCCTTCCACCAAGTTGATCGACACGCAGAACCACCAGAACTTCTCCTGCGGTGTGCAACGTGAATTCGGCGGAAGTGACAAAGTGCATTGCTTCCCTGTGGCCGGCGCCAACAAGTACCGGTTCCGCTTCGAGAACGCGAACGAAGGCTACCTGCGGAACATCGCCACGAACACCCCTACCCTTGTGCTCAACTGGGTGACCCTACCCCTGGTGAACGGAGGCATCTACGACGTGCAGGTGCAAGCCAGCTTCGACGGTGGCGCGACCTACTGCCCGCTCGGCGATGTGTGTGTGGTGAACATCCTGAACGTGCCTGCGCAGAACGGGCGCGCGATGGAGACCACCGAGGTGGCGGCTCTGGGGACCGAGCGTCCCGAGGTATGGCCGAACCCGACCGCCGATGGAACTTTCGATATCCGCTGGACCGTGCCGATGGTACAGGAAGGGACGATCACTTTGGAAGTCCTCGACCTGAACGGCAGAACGCTGCACCAGGAGCGTATCGCCATGGCCGATGGCTTCCTGCAAGCCCACATCACGCCCCAACAGCACTTGAGCAGCGGTGTGTACCTCATGCGGTTCACTGCGGAGGGAACGCAGCACATGGAACGTTTGGTGGTGCGGTAAACCACCACATCGTCCGATACTGGAAAGGCCTCCTTCGGGGGGCCTTTTCTTTTTCCAGAACCCGGGGACCTGCCGCCGCGTAGAACGCCCACGGCCGTATACCCTTTCGCCATGAACAAAGAGAGGCGAACAGGACCGCAGCCTCAGGACACCTGTAACCACGCGAACATGAACCAGTCACTACGCACCGTTCCGAACCGCTTGATGGGCATGCTGAAAAGCATGGCGACCCCGCTCTGCTTCCTCCTGGTGTGGGCGGGTGCATCCCAAGCGCAGGTATCGACCAACTACACCTTTGCGGGCAGCTCAGGCACCTACACGGAGATCACGGGTGGCACGCAGCTCTGGGGCGGTTTTGGCGCCACTTTCGACAACTCCGTTTCCTCCGCCCAGACCATCCCCTCCTTCAACTTCAACGGCACGGTGTACACATCGATGTACGTGTCCAGTAACGGCTTCATCACGTTCGGCTCAGCCCCCAGCGCCACCAACTTCACCCCCATCAGCGGGAACGAGGCATACGATGGTGCCATCAGTGCGTTCGGCACGGACATCGAGAACCGCACGGGCTTGAATACGCGCACGATCCGCTGGGAGACCGTGGGCAGCGAAGTGGTGATCCAATGGAAGGGCGTACGCCGCCAGAACGAAAGCGAGAACTTCACCTTCCAGATCCGGCTCAACACCGCCACCAACGCGATCGTGATC
Source organism: Flavobacteriales bacterium (assembly GCA_016703105.1). Lineage (GTDB taxonomy): Bacteria > Bacteroidota > Bacteroidia > Flavobacteriales_F > PHOS-HE28 > PHOS-HE28. Next base: position 389,849 of record JADJCS010000009.1, on the reverse strand, counting down.
ATCTACGGTCCGCGCAGCACTCCGGACAACGCGACCACCTTCCAACCGGAAGTGGGCCTGCGCGGACCGAGCAACCTCTTGCTATCCAACCTGAACAGCCGGCGCGTGGAAAGCGGCGCCGAAACCTGGGCGAACAGCCTGGCCGGAACCTCGTTCAGCCACAAGGTGCGCTTCACGAACGCCTCGCCCGCGAAATCCTGGACCAGCGGGCAGATCTACACCTGGTCGGCTTGCACGCCACCCACCGTATCGGTGAGCCCTTCCCCGGCGAGCTACTGCCAGGAGGGAGCGTGGCCTTGACCGCATCCGGTGCCACGAATACGTGGTCGCCCGCAACCGGCAGGCGGCGGCACCACCGGTGCGACGGTTACCGCGAACCCATCCACATTGACCGTTTACACGGTGAGCGGCACCAGCCCCGGCTGCGCGTTCGCTGGCACGCAGCAGGTGGAAGTGAGCGTGAAAGAAGCTCCTACCGCAGCTAGTGCGACCCCGTCCGCTACTTCCCGTATGCACAGGTGGCACCATCGACCTTACGGGGTCCGCTACGAACCTGCCCACCACACTCCTGAGCAACGACTTCAACAGCGGCTTCAACGGATGGGCCACCGAAAACACAAGCACCGGTGGCACCGTAGCGGACGCGGCCTGGACGCTTCGTCCGAACAGCTATTTCTACAACGCATCGAGTGGCTCGGACCCCACTTTCAGCAGCAATGACGACACGCAATTCGTGTTGAGCAATTCGGATGATCAAGGTTCCGGCGGTACCACCGCCACGGTCCTTCGGTCGCCGGGCATCAACACCGAAGGCTATTCCTCGCTCAGCCTTTCGTACTACCACCACTACCGGTTCAATTCGGGGCGGGCGATCGTGGACGCGTGGAAGTTTCCACCGACGGTCAGAACTGGACCATCGAGCAGACCCACAGTTCCACGCAAGGCGCGGTGAACGGCTTTGTGCTGGCCACGGTGAACCTCGATGCCTACATAGGAGAAGAGGTGCTCTACATACGTTTCCGCTACGCGGCCACTTACGATTGGTGGTGGGCGATCGACAACGTGACCCTGACCGGGACACCCGCTACGCTCACCTGGGGCTGGACCTCCACCCCTGCGGGCTACACCTCCAGCAGCCAGAGCCCGACCGGTGTGACGGTCACGCAGACGCGTACCTACACTGTGACCGCGACCTCCACGAACGGATGCAGCGCGAGCGCGACAACCGCGAGCGTTACCGCCATCACCGCGCCCAATGCGGGTACGAGTGGCACCCTGGACATCTGTAGCAACCAAAGTGCAGTGGCGCTGTCCGCCTCGCTCGGGGGCACACCGGATGCCGGTGGTGCATGGACAGGACCGAGCCCGGTGATCGGAGGGAACTACGACCCCGCCACCATGGACCCCGGTGTGTACACCTATACCGTGACAGCAACACCGTGCGCGAACGCACAGGCCACCGTGACGGTGACCGAACCGGCCGCAACGCTCTGGTACGCGGACACGGACGCCGATGGCTTCGGTGACCCCGGCAGCAGCCAACTGGCCTGCACCGCACCCTTGAACCATGTGGCGAACAGCACCGATGATTGCCCCAGCGTGTTCGGGGTGATCGGCAGCGCTTGCAACGATGGGAACGCATGCACCCTCAATGATGTGCTGGACGCTTCCTGCAACTGCGCGGGCACCTATACCGACACGGACAGCGATGGCGTCTGCGATGCTAACGACAACTGCCCCACCGTGAGCGGCCAGATCGGATCCGCCTGTGATGATGGCGTGGATTGCACCTTGAACGATGTGCTCGATGGCCTGTGCAATTGCGCGGGTACCTACACCGACACCGATAGCGATGGCACCTGCGACTTCGACGACGGCTGCCCCACCGATCCGAACAAGACCTGGGAGGGTATCTGCGGCTGCGGCAACCCGGATGTGGATGGTGACGGTGATACCGTGATGGACTGCCTGGACGGCTGCCCCACCGACCCGAACAAGATCGCACCCGGGGTATGCGGTTGCGGCACGCCGGACACGGATACCGATGGTGACGCCGCTGCGGACTGCAACGACCAGTGCCCGCTCGATCCGAACAAGACCGCCCCCGGCACCTGTGGATGCGGGAACGCGGAACCCGGTACCGCCTGCAACGACGGCAACCCGAACACAGGGAACGATATGGTGAACGCCAGCTGCCAGTGCCTCGGCACGCCGCTCGATTGCGCCGGTGTGCCCGGTGGACCCGCGGTCCCGGGCACCACCTGCGATGATAACGACGCGAACACGGTGAACGACGTGTACGACGCGAGCTGTGCCTGCGCGGGAACACCGACCGGCGAGATCGTGGGCCTCACTCTGAACACCGATGCGAACGGCAGCCAGACCTCCTGGGAGATCATTCCCCTGGGCGGCGGTGCGGCGCTGTGCTCCGGTTCCAACTATGCGAACAACAGCAGCATTCCGCTGAACTGCCCGCTGCCGGACGGATGCTACGTGCTGCGCGTGATGGACAGCTTCGGGGATGGTATGACCACCGGTGGCTACGCCCTGCGCGACGGACAGAACGAGCGCATCATCGACAACAATGGCAATGGCAACTTCACCTTCACAAGCGAATTGTTGAACGGTCAGGGATTCTGCCTGCCCCTGGGCCCGGACCGGAAACCCAGCCGCTGCGACCTGGAGAACCTGTTGCCTACCGATTGGGCCGCCGCAGAGGAGAACCCGGCCGTGAGCGCTCAGTTCGGCATCGGCAACCAGGCGGACGATGGGTACCAGTTCTGGTTCTTCAACCCGAACGGGGCGTACAGCCGGCGCGTGCTGGTAACGCATGCCACCAACAACTATCTGTTCCCTTGGGGCCCTGCACGCTGCAGCTACCTGCGCCTCAGCGATCTGGTCACGCTTCCGCTGCCGCACAACACCCTGTTGAACGTCCGCGTGCGCTCCATGGTGAACGGCGTGTACAGCGAGTTCGGTCCGGCCTGTCGCCTGAAGATCGACCTGGTGAACCAGTGCCCGACCACGCAATTGGTGGACGACACGAACTCGCCGAACCACTCCTGCGGGCTCACCAACGTGCTGTTGAACGGTAGCCAATACCTGCACGCGGTGTATGTGGCCAATGTGGTGAAGTACCAGTTCGAGTTCGATGACATCAACTCGACCTACCTGCGCCGTATCGCCATCCCGGGTTCATCGCTTCACCTGGTGCCCTGGGCCACGCTACCCTTGCAGTACAACACCACCTACTCGGTGCGTGTGCGGGTGAGCTATGACAACGGTGCGAACTACTGCCCGTGGGGGAACGCATGCACCATCACCACCGCACCGACACCGCCCGCACAAGGGCAAGGTCGTGGCATGATCACCGTGATCGGTGAGGAGAGCCATGAGTTCCGCCTGTGGCCGAACCCGAACCGCGGGGATGTGCTCAACCTGATCGCCGATGGCCTCTCCGAAGAAGCGGTGACCGCCGAGGTGGTGATCATGGACCTGTTCGGCAAGCAAGTGCATGCGGCGAAGGTCCCGGTGACCGATGGTACCGTGCGTGAGATCATGTCACTGGATGGGCGACTGCCAGCAGGCGTCTACCTCGTGACCTTGCAGGACCAAGGCGCACAACGCGTGCAGCGCTTGGTGATCGAGTAACCGAAGCAAGAACATAACCGGTGAAGCCCCTTGGGAGAACCCCAGGGGGCTTCGCTTTTGGGGTGTGGTGACCGGCGTGGGCGAGCCCTCCACCAGGTCTGGGCGAAGTCCCGGCCCATGGGAATTCCGCTGCGGCTTGCCCGTTCCGGGCAACCCCCTATCTTTCAAGACCTACCCGATCGCGCTCGCTGGGCGACCCTCCCTGCGAAACGCTCCATCCACCTTCCAACCCCACTCCGATGCGGAATGCAGTACTCCATTTGTCCAAGGCGATCGTGATGATCGCTGGATCCTTCTGGCCTGTTCACCATGCAATGGCCCAGTGCGCCTACGGTACGCCGGGTATCGTGGCCACGGTCGCTGCACCAGCTACTGTCGGCACGACGATCACGAGCCCGACGATGAACGCCGGACAAGCGTACCGCGTTACTGGCATTATCGCCGGTGCCACCTACCGTGTGTACAACTGCGGAAGCGGGTTCGACACGCAGATCACGATCTACCCTAGCGGTGGCGGCACCTCCGAGGGCTATAACGACGACAACGGACCGGAATGCTCAGGGGCTGCCGCATCCATCAACTACGCGCCGACGATCGGGGGCACGAAGGACATGGTCCTTCATCGCTATAACTGCGATCCCAATGGATCGGCCAGCGGCACCATCAGCGTGCGCTGCACAGCACTGCCCATTTCATGCACCAACACTTCCAGGATTCCTGGCGCGTTCGCCGCACCGGTGGCGGAGCGGGTGCCTACACCATCGCCACCAACCAATGGCAATCGGAATACAACCAGATGACCGGCGCCACCGCCGGCAATACGTTCACCTCTACGGGCAGCATCGCGGGAACCTTCATCACGGTGCGGACGGGGACCTTCGACGGAACATTCGTCGCCTCGGGCACAACCCCGTTGAACTGGACCGCTTCCGCGGGTGGCACCTATTTCATCCACTACAACACCAACTCGGCGTGCGGCACGGCCAACGTGAACATGACGAGCACGATCACCAACACATCGGTCGCGGCGCTGCCAGGTGAGAATTGCGGCAATGCACAGGATCTGGCCTTGCTGTTGAGCCCGTTCAGCGGTACCACCATCGGGTACGCGGATGACATCTCCATTTGCCGCACGGGTTGGCCGGACCGCATCTTCTACATCAGCGTGCCGAACGGCTCGCAACTGACGATCGGGGAGAGCAGCAACGGGTATGATGAGTGGGAGTACGTCGGCTACGGCGCGACCTGCCCGGGCACCACGCAGATCCAATGCTGGGACAACGATGGTTTGGCCCAGACCACCTGGCTCAACAGCACCGGCTCCGCACAGACGGTGTGGTACATTCAGGATGGCTTCAATGGATCGGGCACCTTCACCTTGCAGTGGTCGATCACGGCACCGCCGAACTGTCCTGGTGCACCGACCGCACCGACGAACGGCGCCACCGGCATCGCAGCCGCTGGAACTACATTGAGCTGGCCTGCTGTTGCTGGCGCTACCGGGTATGACGTGTATTTCGGCACTACGAACCCGGCCCCAACCTTGGTATCATCCAACCAGGCCGGCACCACCTATGCAACGGGGGCCATGTCCGGAAGCACAACGTACTACTGGCGGATCGTCCCTCGCAACGCGGTGGGTACCGCCACCGGTTGCACCAATTGGAGCTTCGTAACGGCTGCGGGCGCACCCGCGAACGACGCCTGTGCCAACGCGATCGCGATCGCATCGCTCCCTTACATGAGCCCGGTGATCCCCAACGCGCTCGCCACCGACGATTCGCCCACGAGCAGCTGCGATGGTCCCTACAAGAACGTGTGGTGGACAGTTACCGGGATCTGTGGCACGATGACGGCGATCACTTGTACCGGCAGTACGAACTTCGATGATGAGATCGCGGTCTTCACCTCCTACCGGCGGCTGCAGCGGCCATGGACCCAGGTGGCCTGCAACGACGACAACGGCGCTGGTTGCACGAGCAACTATGCCGGGGCGAGTTGGACCGCGGCGGCGGGAACGACCTACTACATCACGGTGGGCAGCTACTTCAGCAGTACTGCTTCCGGCAATCTCCAGCTCAATGTGACGAGCGCACCGTTCACCGCTTCGGTGGCTCCGACCGGTGTTAGCGGATCAACGAGCATTTGCACAGGTGGTAGCACGACGCTTACCGCGACCGGTGGTACAGTGGGCACAGGCGCCATCGTCGAGTGGTTCACTGGGCTCATGCGGCGGTACGCCTGCGGGCATTGGAGCATCGATCAGCGTTTCACCGGGCACGACCACCACGTACTACGTCCGATATAACGGCACTTGCAACACCACCACCTGCGCGAGCATCGTGGTATCGGTAACGCCGCTGCCTACGGTAAGCATTACTCCCGATCCGGCCGTGATCTGCGCGGGTGGCTCGATCACACTCACGGCGATCGGATCGCCTGACAATTCACTGGCCAGTGTGCTCAGTGCGATCAATGCGAACAGCCCAGGTCTGATCGCTTCGATCCCGACACCGAGCGGCTTCGGCATGGATGGCGGCGTGAACGGTACGAATATCAGCGACGGGTGCAGCGACATGTATGATGGAGGCAACTACATCAATACCAACCTCGGGTCGGCCATCAGCTATTCCGACAATACCATCACACCGAGCGCTTCCTTTGGCACGGGTGGGCAATACTTCACTCGCTATCTCGGACCAGGTGGTTGCCAGACCGGACCGGCCACATTGTTCTTCTGGGCCGCTGACATCAACGGCCTGAGCACCATGAGCATCACCGGCAACAACGGCGCGGACGGACAAGGAACGCAGGACACGCATACGTTCACGGTCAGTGCGAACGGGATCACTTACACCGCCTTCCTGAAGCGCGTGTACAACGCCTTCGACCCTTCGATCAACCAGCTCTTCCTTATCCCACAGCCCAACAGCGCCAGCCAAACGATCGGCGTCACCACGGACGATAGCCAGCAGAACATCACCGGCCTCACCGGTGTGACCCGCGTGTACTATATGCTCTACGCCGGGGCCAGCGGGGCCTTCATCAACAACGCGCAGGCAACGACCATCGCGCAGACCTTTGTGAACATCCTGCCCACGGCGAACGACTACACCTGGAACCCCGGTGGAGCGACGACGGCCGCGATCACCGTTTCCCCGGGCAGCACAACCACGTACACGGTCACCTACAGCAACGGTATCTGCTCAAACACGGCAACGCGCGAAGTGGTGGTGAACCCGCTGCCGGTGGTCTCATGCGACGGACCTTACGGACCCTACTGCGCGACCGATGCGCCGGTCACCTTGGGCGGAACGCCTTCAGGCGGCACATGGAGCGGCACAGGTGTGAGCGGGAACCAGTTCGACCCAGGAGCGGCGACCCCCGGTGCTAATGTGCTCACATACACCTACACGGACGGCAATGGCTGCACGGATGATTGCGAAGTGACCGTGAACGTGGTCGCTGATGATTCGGACGGCGACGGCACACCGGACTGCGACGATGATTGCCCGCTGGCGGTGGACGGCACGCCCAACCTGAACACCACCACGTGCAACTGTGAACTGGGTTATTACGCCACCACGACGGTGATCGGTCTCAATACAGTGATCACCGCCTGCACGCTTTGCCCCCCGGGTTCGTATTGCCCGGATGGCGTCGACCAATTCGCCTGTCCTGCGGGATATTTCAGTGACAGCTTCGGACAGATCGTGTGCAACGCATGCAGCGCAGGTACTTTCAGTGATGTCACCGGTTCGATCGCCTGTCAGTCCTGTGCGGCCGGTTACTACAACCCGACCACCGCCGCCACTTCCTGTCTGGCCTGCGACGCGGGAACCTTCAGTGATGTCACCGGCTCCATCGCCTGCCAGTCCTGCGCGGCCGGTTACTACAACCCGACCACCGCCGCCACTTCCTGTCTGGCCTGCGACGCGGGAACCTTCAGTGACGTCACCGGCTCCATCGCCTGCCAGTCCTGCGCGGCCGGGTACTACAACCCGACACCGCCGCCACCTCCTGTCTGGCCTGCGATGCGGGAACGTTCAGTGATGTCACGGGCTCCATCGCCTGCCAGTCCTGCCCGGCCGGTTACTACAACCCGACCACCGCCGCCACTTCCTGTCTGGCCTGCGATGCGGGAACGTTCAGTGATGTCACGGGCTCCATCGCCTGCCAGTCCTGCGCGGCCGGTTACTACAACCCGACCACCGCCGCCACTTCCTGTCTGGCCTGCGACGCGGGAACGTTCAGTGCTGTCACTGGCTCGATCGCCTGCCAATCCTGCGCGGCCGGTTACTACAATCCTATCACTGCGGCTATCGAATGTCTAGCATGTCCGGCAGGAAGTTTCAGTGGTACGCTGGGTTCGATCGCCTGCCAACTCTGCGCGGCGGGAACCTACAACCCGGTGGAAGCAGCCGTGGTGTGTCCTCCATGTGATGCGGGCAGCTCCAGCTACATGGGAGCTATAGCCTGCTTCGATGACGCGGACGGTGACCTGATCGAGGACGGTGTGGACAACTGCCCCACCACACCCAACCCCGACCAAGCGGATACGGATAACGATGGCCTAGGGGACGCCTGCGATTCCTGCCCCTTCGTTTCGGGCCAGATCGGAACACCGTGCAACGATGGCGACCCCAATACTTCCAATGACCAGCTCAATGAAAGCTGCATCTGCCAGGGCAACTGCCCGGGCAACAATTTGGAGCTCACCCTGACCACCGACGGAGCCGCATCGCAGACCAGCTGGGAGATCATCCCGCAAGGCGGTGGTGCACCGGTGTGGTCCGGTAGCGGCTATGCCAACCTGAGCACCGTGATCGTCGATCAATGCCTGCCCGCAGGGTGCTACTTCCTGCGTGTGCTCGATAGTGGTGGCAACGGCATGGGCACCGGTGGCTATGTGCTGAGCGTGCAGAACGGCGGCCGCATCATCGACAATGCCGGTGATGGCGTCTTCACCAGCGTGAGCCAGATCGCCGGCGTGAACGGCTTCTGCCTGCCCATCGGCACCGACCAGGTGGTGCCCTGGCGTTGCGATGTGGAGACCTGGCTGCCCAGCGACTTCATCCAGGTGCAGCCCAATCCGCTCGTGAGTGCACAGTACGGCACCGGCAACCAGACCGACGACGGCTACCAGTGGTGGTTCTTCAACCCCGATGGTGGCTACACCCGGCGCATCTTCGTGAGCCACGCCACGGCCAGCTACCAGTTCCCCATCGGCGCCGCACGCTGCTCCTACCTGCGTTTCAGCGATCTGGTCACCCTGCCACTGCCGCAGGATGTGTTGCTGAACGTGCGCGTGCGCAGCCGCGTCAATGGCACCTACGCGGAGTTCGGTCCCGCCTGCCGCCTGAAGATCGATGTGGCCGGCCAGTGCCCGCTCACCCAACTGGTGAACGACATCAACTCGCCCTACCACAGCTGCGGCATCACCAACGTGGTGCTCAATGGCAGCAAACGCTTGTACGCCCAATACATCTCCGGCGCCAACAAGTACCAGTTCGAGTTCGATGACATCAACTCCAGCTACCTGCGCACCATCGCCTCCACAAGCACCTCCTTGCTGTTGCAACCCTGGGCCACCCTGCCCCTGCAATACGGCAAGACTTACAACGTGCGCGTGCGGGCCAGCTTCGACAACGGTGCCAGTTATTGCCCTTGGGGGCTCGTCTGCACCATCACCACCGCGGCCGCGCCGCCTGTGGCCAGTCGTACGATGGAAGAGCCGATGGTGCAATTGGGAAGTACCGAGCTCCTGCTGTGGCCCAATCCCAACCAAGGTGACAAGTTGAACCTGAGCCTGACCGGGATCGACGACTACGAAGGCCCGGCCTACCTCGAGGTGCTCGACCTGCTGGGACGACCGGTACTACGCCACGCCCTGGTGGTCGCCCACAGCGATCTGAACGCGGTGGTCGAACTTGACGGCACCATGGGGACCGGGGTCTATCTGGTGCAGTTGACCGTAGGCGAGCGGGTCTTCACGCAGCGCCTGGTGATAAACTGACGAACTATATCGTAACCGCGAAGCCCCCGGAGGTCCCGGGGGCTTCGCATTTCTTAAAGATCCTCGTAGAGCAGATACTTCTGCCGCACCTTATGGAACGCGTTCAGGGCGGGTTGCCAGGAAGTACGGATCTGTTCCTCGTTCTCGCCGCGCACGATCCGTTCCCGGAGGTCCGGGACCACCCGCGAGCTTGTCGAAGAACGGGTTGAAGAAGGCGTCCTTCTCCAGTGCCTGCTGGTACATGCCGATGAGCCATTGGAGATGTAGGCGCGGTTCGAGCCGGGTGTAAAAGGTGCCGTACTCAGCGAGGTCGAGCCCCTTGCAAAGCTGTCCCTTGTAGGGTGGATCCTTCGCGCCGGGCAGGGCGCGTGGCGTGAAGCTGTATTGACCAACGGGGCATCCCGGATAGCCGATGCACGTAAAGGGGCGGTCCGTTCCGCGCCCTACGCTCACCAACGTTCCTTCGAAGAGCCCGAGCGCGGGATAAAGCAGGATGGCGCTATGCCCGGACAGGTTGGGGGAAGGCTTCACCGGTGGCACATACATGATGCGATGGGTATAGCCGGTGCACGGGACCACGGTCAACTCGCAGTGCAGGTCCTTGCCCAACCATCCTTCCCCTTCGATCATCCGGGCATACTCGCCGATCGTCATCCCGTGCAGCAGGGGCACAGGGTGCATGCCCACGAAAGACCGATAGGTGGTATCCAAGACAGGACCGTCCACCATGAATCCGTTCGGGTTCGGTCGGTCCAGCACGATGAGCGGACGCTTCAGTTCCGCACACGCCTGCATCACGTAATGCAATGTGCTGATGTATGTATAGAAACGCACCCCGACATCCTGGATGTCAAAGAGCACCACGTCGATATCCGCGAGGTGTACGGCCTTGGGTTTCTTCTGATCCCCGTACAGCGAGATCAACTCCACACCGGTGCGCGTATCGCGGCCGTCCTGGACGAGCTCCCCCGCGTCCGCATCGCCGCGGAAGCCATGCTCCGGTGCGAACACGCGACGCACGAGCAGCTGCGCACGAACGAGCGAATCCACCAGATGGGTGGTGCCGATCAGACCGGTGTGGTTCGTTACGATCGCGATGCGCTTGCCCTGCAGAAGCGGAAAATATTCCGCTGTGCGTTGCGCTCCGACCACAATGGGTGACTTGGCTTGGTCCACGGGGATGGGGCCGGTCTGCGCGCCACCGAAGTGCGAGAGCCCGAGGCCCAGAATGAACGCGGCTATCTTCGTCCGTTCCATCGCTTCGCGCAGATTGTCAGTCGCCCGTTTCATCGCCAACCGGATCCTCCGGTCAGAAGACCAGGAACGCCAGGACCGGCTCTCCCGGCCCATCGTACTGATCGCGATACTAGGCATCATGCTCGGAATGGCGGTTATGATCCTGACGGTATCCATAACCCGTGGCTTCCAACGCGAGATCCGGGCCAAGGTGCTCGGGGTGGGCGGCCACCTGCGGATCACCTCCATCGCCCAGACCGACCCAAAGGAAACCCCGCGTATGGAGTTGGATCCGGAACTGCTGGCAGCGCTGGGTTCTCTGCCACAGGTCCACCATGTGCAAAGCTTCGCCACAAAACCAGGGATCATTGAGACCGATGAGGACATCGAGGGAGTGATCGTGCGCGGTATTGGAACAGACCACGATCCGGCCTATCTGGTTGCCCATCTGGTGGAAGGATCCATGCTACGGGTGGAACCCGGAGAGCGCCGAAATGAGGTCCTGATCAGCGCCTACCTGCGCGATCGCCTGCGGATCGGCCTTGGGGATACGATCACCATCTACCTGGTGAAGGGACGCGATGAGATCCGCCCGCGCAAATACCATGTGGTCGGCGTTTACCGCACCGGGCTTGAACAAGTGGACCACCAAATGGTGCTGATCGACATCGCACATCTCCAGCGCTTCGCCCAATGGGGTCTGCAAGCGGAGATACAGGTGAAGGACAGCTGCGTTCCGGACCGGCTATGTGTGGAAGGCTTGGCCTTCGGCGGGGATCGGGACTACCTGATGGAATGGACCGGCACCGATCTGGAAGGCCCCGGGCCACATTCGCTATGCATTGAGCAGGACACCACAATACAGTTGGTGGTGCAGGACGGTAGCGGCACCGTGGCGGATACCGCATGGATCCATATCCAACGCACCGGCAGTACGCACCCGTCGTGCCCGCCCAGAGACCAGTTGCAATGGACCGTAGGCACCAGCGGCGGATCGTACGACCACTATGCGGGTGGGCTGGAGATCGATCTGCGTAGTTACGAGGACCTGGATGTGGCCGACGAACAGATCCATCGCCATCTGCTCGATCCAGAACAACAAGTCACCACGGTAAAGGAAAGGAGCCCGGAGATCTTCGCCTGGCTGGAACTGCTGGACACCAACGTGCTGGTGGTGATCATCCTCATGGTGGTCGTGGCGATCATCAACATGACCTCGGCCTTGTTGATCATCATCCTGGAGCGTACGACCATGATCGGGGTCCTGAAAGCCCTCGGAGCGTCGAACGGACTGGTTCGCCGCATCTTCCTGATCGACGGCGCCTACATCCTCGGTATAGGGATGGTGGGCGGCGATCTACTAGGGCTCGCGCTGGCCTGGCTGCAACGTGTCACAGGCCTCGTGCGATTGCCGATCGAGAGCTACTATGTGGACCAAGTGCCCGTGGACCTGAGCCTCTGGCCCGTCCTCGTTTTGAATCTCGGGACCCTGGTGGTCTGTGTGGCCGCACTGCTACTACCCAGTTTGCTGGTCACACGCATCGCCCCCGCCCGGGCCATCCGGTTCGCGTAGGGGCTTGAAATTTCAAGCCCCTACGCGCCCTGTACCTTCGCAGCGCAATGAAGATCCACGACAACATCCTGTCCACCATCGGCAATACGCCCATGGTGCGCCTCAACCGCATCACCAAGGACGTCGCCGCCACCGTGCTCGCCAAGGTCGAGACCTTCAACCCTGGCAACAGCATCAAGGACCGCATGGCGATCAAGATGATCGAGGATGCGGAGAAGGACGGCCGCTTGAAGCCCGGCGGAACGATCATCGAAGGCACCAGCGGCAACACAGGCATGGGCCTGGCCATCGGCGCCATCATCAAGGGATACAAGTGCATTTTCACTACCACCGACAAGCAGAGCCGCGAGAAGGTGGACATCCTACGCGCCTTCGGCGCGGAAGTGATCGTGTGTCCCACGAACGTGGATCCGGAGGATCCCCGCTCCTACTACTCCGTTTCCTCGCGCTTGGTCAACGAAACGCCGAACAGTTGGAAGGCGAACCAGTACGACAACCCGAGCAACGCACAGGCGCACTACGAGAGCACCGGCCCCGAGATCTGGGACCAGACCGGCGGCAAGGTGGACCACCTCGTGGTGGGCGTGGGCACGGGCGGCACCATCAGCGGAACCGCGAAGTACCTGAAGGAGAAGAACCCCAACCTGAAGATCTGGGGCATCGACACCTACGGCTCGGTCTTCAAGAAATTGAAGGAGACGGGCATCTTCGACAAGAACGAGATCTACCCCTACATCACCGAAGGCATCGGCGAGGATTTCGTGCCGGCCAACGTGGACATGGACCTCATCGACCATTTCGAGAAGGTGACCGATCGCGATGCCGCCATCTTCACCCGGAAGATCGTGCGTGACGAAGGGATCTTTGTGGGCAACAGCGCAGGTAGCGCCATGGCCGGCCTGCTGCAACTGAAGGACAACTTCAAGAAAGGCGAAGTGGTGGTGGTGATCTTCCACGACCACGGCACGCGCTACGTGGGCAAGATGTTCAACGATGACTGGATGCGCGAGCGCGGCTTCCTGGTGGAAGAGAAACCCACCGCCGGTGATCTGCTCAAGGGCAAGGACCTCACACTCGTGAGCGTGGAAGCCGATGAACCCGTGCTGCTCGCCATCGATCGCATGCGCAAGCACAACATCGATCAGCTCCCCGTTATGGAGAGCTGGCAAACCCGTTGGCACGATCACCGATGCACGCCTCTTCGATGCGATCCTCGAAGATGCCGAAGTGCGCCACCAAAAGGCACGGGTGGTCATGGGTCCGGCGTTGCCTGTGATGGAACCCGAAGCAACACTGGCGGAGATCGCGAAGAAGCTGGGCAATGGATCCCAGGCCGTGCTGGTGAAGATGAAGGAGGGGTTCGGGATCATCACGAAGCAGGATATCATCGGGAAGTTGAAGTAGAAAAGCGCCACGGTAATGCCCGAGCTCTGCCGTTTCTATGGGATCATTATCCGGATGTACTTCATGGACCACAACCCGCCCCACTTCCATGCGGAGTAGCAAGGAGATAGGGCTGAGTTCGACATACGCACGTTGGAAGTGATCGGGTGGATTGCCCAGCAGGGCAACGGCGCTGGTACTGGAATGGGCGGCAACGCACCGGCAAGAGCTCATGGACAACTGGCAACGTGCTTGCACACCAGAACCGCTTACCCCTATCGATCCCCTAGCTTAGCGTCATGAACACCGTGGTCCATGTGCAACCGATGGATGGGTACAAGCTCCGTCTCACGTTCGCCGATGGCCTCACCGCAACGGTGGAGGTCCGCTCGTTGATCGGGAAAGGGTTCACACAGGAGTTACTCGATGAGGATCGCTTCCGAGAGGTAGCGACCGAACCTGGAGGTGGCGTCTCCTGGCCGAACGGCTTCGACCTGTGCCCGGAATTCTTGCACGACTTGGCGACGAAGCGGCAGGCGGCGGCGTGAACGCGAAGCAGGATATCATCGGGAAGCTCAAGTGATCGCACGAGCACTGACCGATCAGATGGGCCGTGTAGTGCAGGTCCCTGAGCGGGCCCAGCGCATCATCTCCCTCGTCCCCTCCCAGACCGAACTGCTCTACGACCTCGGCCTTGGGGAACGCGTGGTCGGCATCACCAAGTTCTGTGTGCATCCGGAGACCTGGTTCAGTTCCAAGCACCGCGTGGGCGGAACGAAGAAGGTGGACATGGACAAGGTGCGCGCCTTGAAGCCGGACCTGATCATTGGCAATAAGGAGGAGAACGAGCGGAAGGACATCGAGGAATTGGCCAAGGAGTTCCCCGTATGGCTTAGCGACGTGCGCGACCTGCCCAGCGCCTTGGACATGATCGCCCGCGTCGGGGAGTTGACCGGAACGCAGCTTCAAGCCGCGGATATCGTCACACGGATCGAACAAGGCTTCGCGGACCTGCGCCCACTGGACCCTCCCCGCACCGTGGCCTACTTCATCTGGCGCGAACCCTACATGGTAGCGGGTCACGGCACCTTCGTGAACGATATGCTCGCGCGCTGCGGGCTGGTGAACGTATTCGACGAAGGCGATGCCCGCTACCCGGAGATCACCGCACAGGATCTGGCTGAAGCCGACCCGGACACCATCCTTTTGTCCTCGGAGCCCTACCCCTTCAAGCAGAAGCATTTCGCTGAGTTGAACATGATCTGTCCTGGAACGCCGGTCCGGATCGTGGATGGGGAACTGTTCAGCTGGTATGGCAGCAGGCTATTGCATAGCCCCGCGTATTTCAACGGTCTGGTGGGCTGACGGGTGGCCGTCGGCCTGGCTGAGGCGGTCCTATTTTTGCGCGGCCCTATGCGAAGCGCTCTCCTGATCCTATGCTGCCTGCTCCTCGGTTCGGGGTTGCATGGCCAATCGGTCGGTTTGGTCCTCAGTGGTGGCGGCGCTTCGGCCCTCACGCACATCGGCGTGATCAAGGCACTGGAGGAGAACAACATTCCCATTGACTTCATCACCGGCAGCAGCATGGGGGCGCTGGTCGGGGCCCTTTACGCCGCAGGCCTGTCGCCGCATCAGATCGACTCCCTGTTCCGCACGGACCTGTACCGCACCATGGCGGAAGGTGGTGTGGAGCGGTCCTACACCTACTATTTCAAGCACGACCAACCGGACGCCTCGTTGATCAACGTGAAGTTGGACCTGGATACGCTGCTGCACACCTCCCTCCCTACCAACTTGCGCAGTCCGGTGCTCATTGATTTTGAGCAGATGCGCGGGTTCGCGGGGGCTTCCGCCGCTTCGGGCTACGACTTGGACAGCCTGTTCATCCCCTTCCGTTGCGTGGCTTCGGACATCACCGCGCAGCAACCCGTGCTGTTCCGGGATGGTGACCTGGCGCAAGCGGTGCGGGCGAGCATGAGCTACCCGTTCTATTTCAAACCCATCCGCGTGAACGGGCATTTGATGATGGACGGTGGCTTGTACAACAACTTCCCGAGCGATGTGATGTACCAGGAGTTCTTCCCGGACGTGATCATCGGGAGCAATGTGGCGTCCAATTCCTCCCCGCCGAGCGAGGATGACCTGCTCTCCCAATTGAAGGCGATGCTACAGGAACCCACGAACTACTCCGTGGAGTGCGAGAACGGGCTCATCATCGAACCGGTGACAAGCACCGGCCTGTTCGATTTCAGCCGTATCGGCGCGACCGTCGACGAAGGCTATGCGGCCGCCATGGAGCGCATACCGGAGATCCTGGAATTGATCGACCGCCGCTCAGATCCGGACGAACTCACAGCACGTAGGCGGGCGTTCCTCGCCAAATGGCCCACGCTCCGTTTCGGGGCTCTCCAGGTGACCGGTTTGAACCGACCGCGTTCGCTGTACGTGCAACGGATGATCACCGACAAACACCATCGGGTGCATGCGGATGTGCTGAAGGCCCGGTACTTCCGGCTCTATGACGACGACAACATCGGCCAGATCTTCCCCAAAGCCACGTACGTGCCCGCGCGGGGCGACTTTGACCTCGAGTTGATGGTGAAGGCGGAGAAGGACCTGCAGGCGCGCTTCGGGGGTATGTTCAGTTCACGGCCCATCAACACCGGAATGATCGGGCTGCGGTACAACCTCTTCGGACGAACGAGCGCTTCCCTACAGGCCAGTTCCTATTTCGGCAAGTTCTATGTGGCCGGTCAGGTGAAACTGCGCGCCGATCTGCCGACGGGAACACCGGTATACCTGGAGCCCGTTTTCACCATCCAACGCTGGGACTACTTCCGCAGCTTCGCGACCTTCTTCGATGAGGTACGCCCCTCCTTCATCGTGCTCCGCGAAACATGGGGCGGTATGAACCTGGGCATCGGCCTCGGCAACAAGGGGCTCCTGCGCTGGGATGCGAAGTACGTGCAGACGCGCGACCGGTACTATCAGTCCATCGACTTCGCTGTTCAGGATACCGCGGACATCACCGAGTTCGCGCATGGCACGACCGGCCTGCGCATCGCGCGCAATTCGTTGAACCGCAAGCAACATCCGAACATGGGTGAACTGCTTCAACTGGAGGTCCGCTATGTGAACGGAGAGGAACGCACCGAACCAGGGACCACCAGCAGCGTGCGCCGGTTGTGGCGGGAACACCACGAATGGTTGTACGTGAGGGGCACCTTGGACAAGTACTTCCTGCCGAAGGGGATCTTCCGGTTCGGGGCGCTGGTCGAGGCGGTGTACAGTACGTACCCGTTCTTCGAGAATTATACCGCGACGCTGAACCGGGCGCCTGTCTTCCAACCGACGCCGGAGAGCCGCACCTACTTCCTGGGTAATTTCCGTGCGCAGCAATACCTGGCTGGCGGCCTGCGCACCATCGTGGCGCTGGCCCGGGACCGGTTCGATCTACGCATCGAGGGCTACGTGTTCCAACCCTACCGCGCCATTCTGCGCTCCGCGGACGACCAACCGGAGGCTGGGCTGGAGGTGAGCGACCGTGCCTATCTGGCCTCCGGTTCGCTGATCTATCAAAGCCCGATCGGACCGATATGGTTCAACACGAGCTATATCGATGGGCTGCCCGATCCCTGGGCCTTCAGCCTCAACTTCGGCTACGTCATTTTCGCCCAGCGCTCCAGTGAATAAGCCCATGGTGATCGACCACGCCTTGCTGGACCTTTACGAACTGTACAAGGGTGAGCTGGAGCGTTCACCCCATGCGGGATCCGCCGAACTGAAAGAGCCCTGGGCCTTATTGGACGAACTGCTCCTGGACCTGCACATGGTGCGCCACGGCTATGCCAACTCGGGGTATGCGAAACATCTGGACCGGCGGATCATCGCACACTGTGCGGATGATAGCGTTGCTGATCGGCTACGAGCACTATGGCAATGAGCACCAACGAGTTCGGGTCCACGGCCCCTTAATGCCGAAGCCCCGATCGCTCGGGGCTTCGAGTGCATCTGGGGATCGTTCACGCTTGCGCGGGCGGCCCGCCGAAGTTCATAGGGATCTCAGGCATCTCCGTTTCCCGGATGGCACCGTGCACCTGCTCGAACTTCTGGAGGTTGTCCGCCAGGGCACGCATAAGGCGCTTGGCGTGCTGGGGCGTGAGCAGGATGCGCGAGCGCACCTTCGCCTTGGGCACGCCGGGCATCACGCGCACGAAGTCCAGCACGAACTCCGAGTTGCTGTGGGTGATGATCGCGAGGTTGCTGTAGACGCCATCAGCGACCTCCTCGCTGATCTCGATGTTCAGTTGGTTGGGCCGGGGTTGGTCCTTTTGATCTGCCATGGTTAGGGTTGTTGCGGCGGCGCATTGGAAGCGAAGAGCGGCCCCGATGGATCGGGGCCGCTCCTTTGCTGTTCAATGGCCTGCCAGGATCATTCTTCGACCTCCAGTGAGGTGAGCTTCTCGGCCATCATGCGGGCATACTCCTCCTTGTTGTACACCACATTGCCTTGGTATTTGCGGGTTCCTGTACCGGCAGGGATCAAATGGCCCACGATGACGTTCTCCTTGAGCCCGTTCAGCAGGTCCTCCTTCGCGTTCACGGCGGCCTCGTTCAGCACCTTGGTCGTTTCCTGGAAGGAAGCGGCGCTCATGAAGCTTTCGGTCTGCAGTGATGCGCGGGTGATCCCTTGCAGGAGCGTGCGGGCCGTGGCCGGGTTGGCCTGACGGGCCTCCGCCAGCTTCTGGTCCTTGCGCTTCAGCATGCTGTTCTCGTCACGCAGCTTGCGCATCGTCACGATCTGGCCCTCTTTCAGCGTGGTGCTCTCACCGGCCTCGGTCACGACCATCTTGTCGTAGATGTAGTCGTTCTCCTGCATGAACTCGATCTTGTTCACGGCCTGACGCTCCAGGAAGCGGGTATCTCCCGGATCCTCGATCTCCACCTTGCGCATCATCTGGCGCACGATCACTTCGAAGTGCTTGTCGTTGATCTTCACGCCCTGCATGCGGTACACCTCCTGGACCTCGTCCACCAGGTATTCCTGCACACGGGTGGGGCCTTGGATATCGAGGATGTCACCTGGGCTGATCGAACCATCGCTTAGCTGTTGACCAGCCTTCACGAAGTCGTTCTCCTGCACCAGGATGTGCTTGCTCAGTGGCACCAGGTAGAACTTGCGTTCGCCGGTGCGGCTCTCCACGATGATCTCGCGGTTACCCCGCTTGATCTTGCCGTAGGAGATGATACCGTCCACCTCGCTCACGATGGCGGGGTTGCTCGGGTTACGTGCTTCGAACAGTTCGGTCACTCGCGGCAGACCGCCGGTGATGTCACCACCCTTGCCACTGGTGCGGGGGATCTTCACCAGCACATCGCCGGCTTCCACTTTCTTGCCGTCCTCCACGATGATGTGGGCACCGACAGGCAGTGAATAGCTCTTGATCTCCTCCTTGCCCTTCGCATCCATGATGCGGATGGTCGGGTTCTTCTTCTTGTCGCGGCTCTCGATGATCACTTTCTCGGTGAAGCCGGTCTGTTCGTCGATCTCTTCACGGTACGTAGCGTTCTCCTCGATGCTCTCGAAGGCCAGTTGGCCGGAAAGCTCGGAGATGATCACGGCGTTGTAAGGATCCCACGTGCAGATCACGTCGCCCTTCTTCACCTTGCCGCTGCGCTTGTAGAGGAACGCACCGTAAGGCACGTTGCTCGTGGTGAGCACGATACCGGTGTTCGAATCCACGATCCGCATCTCAGTGCTGCGGCTGATCACCACTTCGGCGTCGCTGCCTTTGCGGTCCTTGCGCTTCACGGTGCGCAGCTCATCGATCTCCAGCACACCATCGTACTTCGCTTTGATCTCGCTGTCCTCCGTGATCTTGCCGGCCACACCACCCACGTGGAACGTACGCAGGGTGAGCTGTGTACCGGGTTCACCGATGGATTGCGCGGCGATCACACCGACGGCCTCGCCCATCTGCACCATGCGACCGGTCGCCAGGTTGCGGCCGTAGCACTTGCCGCACACGCCCTGCTTTTGTTCGCAGGTGAGCACGCTGCGGATCTCCACCTCTTCGATGGGGCTGTCTGCGATGGCGCGGGCGATATCCTCATTGATATTGTCACCGCTCGCCACCAGCAATTCGCCGGTTTGAGGGTGGTACACATCATGCACGGCGGTGCGGCCCAGCACGCGATCGTGCAGGCTCTCGACGATCTCCTCGTTCTTTTTGAGCGCCGTGGCCACCAAACCACGGAGCGTTCCGCAATCTTCCACGGTGATCACCACGTCCTGCGCCACGTCCACAAGACGGCGGGTGAGGTAACCGGCGTCGGCGGTCTTCAATGCCGTATCGGCCAGACCCTTCCGCGCACCGTGGGTGCTGATGAAGTACTCCAGGATGGACAGACCCTCCTTGAAGTTCGAGAGAATGGGGTTCTCGATGATGTCCTGACCGCCACCACCACCGCTCTTCTGTGGCTTGGCCATCAGGCCCCGCATGCCGCTCAACTGGCGGATCTGTTCTTTCGAGCCACGGGCGCCCGAGTCCATCATCATATAGATGGAGTTGAAGCCTTGCTTGTCGGCCTTCAGGCGTTCCATCAAGGTGAAGGTCACCTTGCTGTTGGTATGGGTCCAGATGTCGATGGTCTGGTTGTAGCGCTCGTTGTTGGTGATCAGGCCCATGTTGTAGTTGCCCGTCACCTCGTCCACTTCGCCTTGGGCCGCCTTCACGAGTTTCTCTTTCTCGTCCGGCACCACCACGTCCATCAGGTTGAAGCTGAGACCGCCGCGGAAGGCGCTCATGAAGCCCAGATCCTTGATATCGTCGAGGAATTTGGCGGCCTTGGCCGTTCCGCACTCCTTCAGCACCAGGCCGATGATGTCACGCAAGGCCTTCTTGGTGAGCAGCTCGTTGATGAAGCCCACTTCGTCGGGCACCACCTCGTTGAAGAGCGTTCGGCCGCAGGTGGTCTCGATCATCTGGCTCTTGCCTCCGGCCGGCGCCCAACGCAGCTTGATCCAGGAGTGCATTTCCAACTTGCCCTCGTTGTAGGCGATGATCACCTCTTCCGGGCTGTAGAACACGCGGCCTTCGCCGTTCATGGTGTGCTCCTTGTCGGTCTTGCGGCCCTTGGTGATGTAGTAGAGACCGAGCACCATGTCCTGGCTCGGTACCGCGATAGGCGCGCCGTTGGCCGGGTTCAGGATGTTATGGCTGGCCAGCATCAGTAGTTGCGCTTCCAGAATGGCGGCATGGCCGAGGGGCACGTGTACGGCCATTTGGTCACCATCGAAGTCAGCGTTGAACGCCGTGCAGACCAGGGGGTGCAACTGGATGGCCTTGCCTTCGATCAGTTTCGGCTGGAACGCTTGGATACCTAGGCGGTGCAGTGTTGGTGCGCGGTTCAGGAGCACGGGATGGCCCTTCAGCACGCTTTCAAGGATGTCCCACACCACGGGCTCCTTCTTATCCACGATCTTCTTGGCGCTCTTCACGGTCTTCACGATCCCGCGCTCGATGAGCTTGCGGATGATGAAGGGCTTGAAAAGCTCGGCGGCCATATCCTTCGGCAGACCGCACTCATGCAGTTTCAGTTCGGGACCTACCACGATCACGGAACGTGCGCTGTAGTCCACACGCTTCCCGAGCAGGTTCTGGCGGAAACGGCCCTGCTTGCCCTTGAGCGAATCGCTCAACGACTTCAGCGGGCGATTGCTCTCGCTCTTCACTGCGCTGCTCTTGCGGCTGTTGTCGAACAGGCTGTCGACGGCCTCTTGGAGCATACGCTTCTCGTTGCGCAGGATCACCTCCGGCGCCTTGATCTCCATCAATCGCTTCAGGCGATTGTTGCGAATGATCACACGGCGGTAGAGGTCGTTCAGATCGGAAGTAGCGAAGCGACCACCGTCCAAGGGAACCAGCGGGCGCAGTTCGGGTGGGATCACTGGCACCACCTTCACGATCATCCACTCGGGCTTGTTCTCCCGCCGGGTGTTCGCATCGCGGAAGGCCTCCACGACGTTGAGACGCTTGAGGGCTTCGTTCTTGCGCTGCTGGCTGGTCTCGGTATTGGCCTTGTGGCGAAGGTCATAGCTCAGGGCGTCCAGGTCGAGGCGCTTCAGCAGATCGTGCAGCGCGTCCGCACCCATGCGGGCCACGAATTTGTTGGGGTCGTGGTCATCCAGGTGTTGGTTCTCCTTGCCGAGACTGTCCAGGGTATCGAGGTACTCCTCTTCGGTGAGGAAGTCCAGATATTGGATCGGATTACCCTCCTTGTTCTTGGCAGTACCAGCCTGGATCACACAATACCGTTCGTAGTAGATGATCTGGTCGAGCTTCTTGGTGGGCAGGCCCAGCAGGTAGCCGATCTTGTTCGGGAGGCTTCGGAAATACCAGATGTGGGCCACGGGCACCACCAGTTGGATATGACCCATGCGCTCACGGCGCACCTTCTTCTCGGTCACCTCCACCCCGCAACGATCGCATACGATGCCTTTGTAACGGATACGCTTGTATTTGCCGCAGTGGCACTCGAAATCCTTTACGGGGCCGAAAATGCGCTCGCAGAAAAGACCATCGCGTTCGGGCTTGTACGTGCGATAGTTGATCGTCTCGGGCTTTATCACCTCGCCGTGGCTGCGCTCGAGGATCTGCTCGGGGCTGGCCAGGCTGATAACGATCTTGTTGAAGCTGCTACTAAGCTTGATCTCTTTCTTCATGTTATCGCTTTGCAATGCGTTCGACCATCAGTGACCGGGTGGCGCTCATTCGAGCGTCACATTGAGCGCGAGGCCGCGCAGTTCATGGAGCAGCACGTTGAACGACTCGGGGATGCCAGGGGCCGGGAGGGGTTCGCCCTTCACGATCGCCTCATACGCCTTGGCGCGCCCCACCACGTCATCGCTCTTCACGGTGAGGATCTCCTGGAGGATGTTGGCGGCACCAAAGGCTTCCAAGGCCCACACTTCCATCTCACCGAACCGCTGACCACCGAACTGGGCCTTACCACCCAACGGCTGCTGGGTGATCAGGCTGTAGGGCCCGATGGAACGCGCGTGCATCTTATCGTCCACCATGTGCGCGAGCTTGATCATGTAGATCACACCCACGGTGGCCGGCTGGTGGAACCGTTCCCCCGTGCCGCCATCGTGCAGGAAGATGCGGCCGTAATCCGGTACGCCTGCCTCTTTGGTCTCGGCATGGATCTCCTCCAGCGTGGCTCCATCGAAGATGGGCGTGGCGTACTTGCGACCGAGGCGCAGACCGGCCCAACCGAGCACGGTCTCATAGATCTGTCCCAAGTTCATGCGGGAAGGCACGCCCAACGGGTTGAGCACGATATCCACCGGAGTACCATCCTCCAAGTAGGGCATGTCCGCATCGCGAACGATGCGGGCCACGATCCCTTTGTTGCCGTGGCGGCCAGCCATCTTGTCTCCGACGGTGAGCTTCCGCTTGGCAGCCACATAGACCTTCGCCAGCTTCACGATACCGGCGGGCAGTTCGTCGCCGATGCTCACCTGGAACTTCTTGCGCTTGTACACACCACTGATATCGTTGTGGCGAATGTTGTAGTTGTGGATGAGTTGGCGCACCAATTCGTTCACCTTCTTGTCCGCGGTCCAGTTGGTGGGGTCCACGGTGACGAAGTCGATGCCTTGGAGCACTTTAGGGCTGAACTTGACGCCCTTCTTGATCTGCTCCTCCTTGTACTTGTTGAAGACACCGTCGCTCGCCATACCGTTCACCACCTGCATCATCTTGTCCACGAGCACGGAGCGCAACTCACCGAGCTCCTTGTCGTAATCCTTGTCGATGGCTTCAAGTACGGCCTTCTCGTTGGTCTTGCCCTTCTTGTCCTTAATGGCACGGCTGAAGAGCTTCTTATCGATGACCACGCCTCGGGTGCTGGGAGGCGCCTTCAGGCTGGCGTCCTTAACATCGCCGGCCTTGTCGCCGAAAATGGCGCGCAGCAGTTTCTCTTCCGGTGAAGGGTCGGTTTCTCCTTTCGGTGTGATCTTGCCGATGAGGATGTCGCCCTCGTTGATCTCCGCGCCGATGCGGATCAAGCCGTTCTCGTCGAGGTCCTTGGTGGCCTCTTCGCTCACGTTGGGGATGTCGGCCGTCAACTCCTCCAAGCCACGCTTGGTGTCACGCACCTCCATGATGTACTCATCGATATGGATGGAGGTGAAGATGTCCTCGCGCGCTACGCGCTCACTGATCACGATGGCATCCTCGAAGTTGTAGCCCTTCCACGGCATGAAGGCCACGAGCAGGTTACGCCCGATCGCCAGTTCACCGTCCTGTGTGCCGTAGCCTTCGCAAAGGGTCTGACCCGCCGTCACTTTCTCGCCCTTGCGAACGATAGGGCGAAGGTTCATGCAAGTGCTCTGGTTCGTTTTGAGGAACTTGGTGAGCTTGTACTCCTTCTCATCGCCGTGGAAGCTCACGATCCGCTCGTCGTCGGTGCGCTTGTAGTCGATGATGATCTTGTCGGCATCCACGCTCTTCACCACCCCATCGCCTTCGGCGGTGAGGAGCACGCGGCTGTCGCGCGCCACCAATTCCTCCAGGCCGGTGCCCACGATCGGGGCTTCGGGCCGCAGTAGCGGAACGGCCTGGCGCATCATGTTCGAGCCCATCAGGGCGCGGTTGGCATCGTTGTGTTCGAGGAATGGGATCAGGCTAGCCGCAATAGAAGCGATCTGGTTGGGGGCCACGTCCATCAGGTTGATCTCCGTGGGGGCGACCACCGGGAAATCGCCCATCAGGCGCGCCTTCACGCGCTTGGTCTCGAACACTCCGGTGTCGGTCAGCTGCGCTATCGCCTGCGCGATAACCTTGTTGTCCTCTTCTTCGGCGCTGAGGTAGATCGGCTCGGCTTTCAGATCCACCTTTCCCTCCTTCACATGGCGGTATGGGGTCTCAATGAACCCAAGGTGATTGATCTTGCTGTACACGCAGAGCGAACTGATAAGACCGATGTTCGGTCCCTCAGGGGTCTCAATGGTGCAGAGACGGCCGTAGTGCGTGTAGTGTACGTCGCGTACTTCGAAACCGGCACGCTCGCGGCTAAGACCTCCGGGTCCGAGGGCGCTCATGCGCCGCTTGTGGGTGATCTCGGCCAGCGGGTTGGTCTGGTCCATGAACTGGCTCAGCTGGTTCGTTCCGAAGAACGAATTGATCACTGAGCTCAGGGTCTTGGCGTTGATCAGATCGGTGGGCGTGAACACCTCGTTGTCGCGCACGTTCATGCGCTCGCGGATGGTGCGGGCCATACGGGCCAGCCCCACGCCGAACTGGGCGTGCAACTGCTCGCCCACGGTGCGCACGCGGCGATTGCTCAAGTGGTCAATGTCGTCCACATCCGCTTTCGAGTTCACCAACTCGATCAAGTAGCGAATGATGCTGATGATGTCCTCCTTGGTCAACACCCTCACGCTCAGCTCGCTTTCGAGGCCGAGCTTCTTGTTGATCCGATAGCGGCCCACCTCACCGAGGTCATAGCGCTGCTCGCTGAAGAACAGCTTGTCGATCACGCCACGCGCTGTTTCCAGATCGGGTGGTTCGGCATTGCGCAGCTGGCGGTAGATCACCTCCACAGCCTCCTTCTCGGAGTTCGAGGTGTCCTTCTGCAGGGTATTGTAGATCAGGGCGTAATCCGCGGCGTTCACTCCCGCTTTGTGCAGGATGATCGTCTTGGCGCCGCTTTCCACGATCTGGTCCACATGGTGGTCCTCGATGATCGTTTCGCGGTCGATCAATACTTCGTTACGCTCGATAGAGACCACCTCGCCGGTATCCTCATCCACGAAGTCCTCCACCCAGGTCTTCAGCACACGGGCGGCGAGCTTGCGGCCCACGGCCTCCTTCATGTTCGCCTTGGTCACCTTCACCTCGTCGGCCAGGCCGAAGATCTCCAGGATGTCCTTGTCGCTCTCAAAACCGATGGCACGCAAAAGCGTGGTCACCGGCAACTTCTTCTTACGGTCGATGTATGCGTACATCACCCCGTTGATGTCCGTGGCGAATTCGATCCACGACCCTTTAAAGGGGATGACACGGGCGCTGTACAACTTGGTTCCGTTAGCGTGTCGGCTTTGGCCGAAGAACACGCCCGGGCTGCGGTGCAATTGGGAAACGACGACCCGCTCGGCGCCGTTCACCACGAACGAGCCTTTGGGGGTCATGTAGGGGATCTGGCCGAGGTAGACGTCCTGCACGATGGTCTCGAAATCCTCGTGCTCTGGGTCGGTGCAGTAGAGCTTCAGCTTGGCCTTCAGCGGAACACTGTAGGTGAGGCCGCGCTCGATGCACTCGTCAATGCTGTACCGGGGCGGATCGATGAAATAATCAAGGAACTCCAGCACGAACTGGTTGCGGGTGTCCGTGATCGGGAAATTCTCCGAGAACACCTTGAACAAGCCTTCACTTTGGCGGTGTTCGGGCAGGGTCTCGATCTGGAAGAACTCCTCGAAGCTCTTCAACTGGATGTCGAGGAAATCGGGATACGGGGTGGGCAGGGGATTCGATCCGAAATCGATGCGCTTGCTCTTCTTGGAATGGGTCTTCGCCTGGGCCATGGGTTGCGATCGGGGGAAAAGGAACGAGAAGGACCGGACTACGTGGCGGGGCCGGAGGCTCTGTGCCTGTGGGCGGCCGCTTATGCGGGCAGGGAACGACATGCGACCACGGCACGAACGGAAAGGCCCCTTGCGGGAGCCTGCCCGATCTGCCGTGGTCGTTGCGTCGTCAGGGGCTTTACTTGACCTCGACTTCGGCGCCGGCTTCGGTCAGCTGCTGTTTGATCGATTCGGCGTCCTCCTTGGACACACCTTCTTTCAGCGGCTTGGGGGCACCGTCCACCAGGTCCTTTGCCTCTTTCAGGCCCAGGCCGGTGAGCTCTTTCACGAGCTTCACCACGGCCAGTTTGTTCTGGCCACCGTGTTTCAGGATCACATCGAAGGCGGTCTGCGCAGCGGCTGCTTCGCCACCACCGGCGGCACCACCAGCCACCATGGCCACAGCGGCCGCAGCGGGTTCGATCTTGTATTCGTCCTTGAGGTACTGGGCAAGTTCATTGACCTCTTTCACGGTGAGGCCAACGAGCTGATCGCCCAGGGCTTTGATATCTGCCATCTTTCGGGGGTTGTTACTGTTTGTTGAGAAGCTATCGTGGAAGTGCGTAACGCGTTGGGTCTTGGGTTCAGGCGGCGCGGTCCTGGAGGGTCTTCACCAAACCGGCGATCTTCTGGCCACCGCTGGCCTGCAAGCCGCCGATGACGTTCTTGATCGGGCTCTGGAGCAGCGCGATGATATCACCGATGAGCTCCTCCTTGCCCTTCAGGTTGCTCAGCATGGCCACATGATCATCACCGATGAAAACGGCCTCGTCGATCCAAGCGCTCTTCAGCAAGGGCTTCTTATGCTTCTTGCGGAAATCCTGGATCACCTTGGCCGGGGTATTGCCCTTCTCGGCGAACATGATCGAGGTCTGGCCTTTCAGTGTGCCGAGCAAGCCGCTATAGTCCCGGCTTTCGATCCGCTCCATCGCCTTCTTCAGCAGGGTGTTCTTCACCACTTTCATGCGGATGCCGCTCTTGAAGCAGGCGCGGCGAAGGTTGCTGGTCGCCTCGGCCGACAGATCACTGCTATCGGCCAGATAGATCACATTGCTCGCGTTGAGGTCCTCCACCAGCGTGGCGATCTCTTGGTCCTTTTCGGTTCGGGTTGCCATGGTTATCGTGCTGTTGGTATCACTGCATCGTACGGGTGTCCACCTGAACGCCCGGGCTCATGGTGCTGCTGATGGCGATGCTCTTGATGTAAGTGCCTTTCGCCGTGCTCGGCTTCAGCTTTAAAAGGGTCTGGATCAACTCGTTGGCGTTCTCACTGAGCTTCACCGCATCGAAAGAGGCTTTGCCGATCACCGCGTGGATAATGCCCGCCTTGTCCACTTTGAAATCGATCTTACCGGCCTTCACCTCTTTCACGGCTTTGGCCACGTCCATGGTCACGGTTCCGGTCTTGGGGTTGGGCATGAGGCCACGGGGACCGAGCACACGGCCCAGCGCGCCCACTTTGGCCATTACGGCCGGGGTGCAGATGATCACGTCCACACTGGTCCAACCACCCTTGATCTTCTCGATGTACTCTTCCAGTCCGGCCATATCGGCGCCAGCGGCAAGGGCTTCCTCGCATTTGGCGGGATCGGCGAGCACCAATACGTTCACGGTGCGGCCCGTACCGTGTGGCAGGCTCACCACACCGCGCACCATTTCGGTGCTCTTCTTCGGATCCACGCCCAAACGCACGGCGATATCCACCGTAGCGTCGAACTTGGTGGTACTGATCTGTTTCACGATCTGCGTAGCCTCGCTCAGGCCATAGGCCTTGGAGGTGTCGAACTTGGCCATTGCGGCCTTGCGCTTCTTGGATAGGGTCGGCATGGTGTCAGGCTTTTTCCAATGGGTTCTTGCCAGAAACCGTGACCCCCATGCTCCGGGCCGTGCCGGCCACCATGCTCATGGCGCTCTCCACGGTGAAGCAGTTCAGATCGGGCATCTTGTCCTCGGCGATGGCCTTCACCTGGTCCCAGGTGATGCTTCCCACCTTTTTGGTCTGGGGCACGCCGCTACCACCTTTGATCTTGGCCGCATCGATGATCTGCACAGCGGCGGGTGGCGTCTTGATGATGAAGTCGAACGACTTGTCGCTGTAGACCGTGATTACCACGGGCAGTACTTTGCCGGCTTTGTCCTGCGTGCGAGCATTGAACTGCTTGCAGAACTCCATGATGTTCACCCCTTTGGCGCCGAGCGCCGGTCCGATGGGTGGTGAGGGGTTCGCGGCCCCTCCTTTTACCTGGAGCTTGATCAGCCCCGAAATTTCCTTGGCCATGTTGCTTGGTTTGTGTCCTTGGTAACGCCTTCCTCTCGGTCAGCTCGGACGGTTTTCCTTACGTCAGACTTCTTTTTCGACTTGCATGAAGCTCAGTTCGAGCGGGGTCTTCCTTCCGAAGATCTTCACCATCACCTTCAGCTTCTTCTTCTCTTCATTGATCTCCTCGATCACGCCGTTGAAGCCATTGAAAGGACCATCGATCACTTTCACGCCCTCACCCACGTGGTAGGGGTTGTGGATCGATTCTTCCGTTTCCGCCAATTCATCCACGGTACCTAGGATGCGGTTCACCTCGCTCTGGCGCAATGGCAAGGGGTCGCCTCCCTTCTCCGCACCGAGGAACCCGATCACGTTCGGCAGGTTCTTGATGCTGTGCGCGATCTCACCGGTCAGATCCGCCTCCATCAACACATAGCCGGGAAAGAAGTTGCGCTCCTTGCTCACCTTCTTGCCATCACGGATCTGGTAGAACTTCTCGGTCGGGATGAGCAACTGGGAGATATACGTGCCCATGTTGGAGCGCTTTACCTCGCCCTCGATGAGTTCCTTCACCTTCTTCTCCTTGCCAGAGATGGCGCGGATCACGTACCACTTCTTGTTGCCGGTCGTCGTGGTGGCCATCAGCTCATCAGTTTATAGATGAACCCCAATATGCCCTTCCAGAACGACCCGTTCGTCATGTTGTGGACGCCGAACACGTAATCCATCACGAACACCAGAAGAGAGATGATCATCGCGGTGACAAGTACCACGATGGCACTGCCCTGCAACTCCTTCCATGTGGGCCAGGAGACCTTGTTGACGAGCTCGTTGTAGCTCTCGCTGAGGTATGTTTTGAAGCTTGCCATTCGTCTGTTCGGTCGGGTCGCTGTTGGCACGGGTGGCAGGAATCGAACCCGCAGCCTAAGGTTTTGGAGACCTTCGCTCTACCAATTGAGCTACACCCGTAGATGTCCTGTTCCGTGGTTCTCTTTTCGGCGGCGAAGGCCGTCCCGCTTTCGCGGGACGGCCCAGCCTCCATTGGTCTATGTTCCTTACTTGATGATCTCGGTCACCTGGCCGGCACCCACGGTACGGCCACCCTCGCGGATGGCGAAACGCAGGCCCTTGTCCATGGCGATGGGAACGATCAATTTCACGCTGATGGTCACGTTGTCGCCGGGCATGACCATTTCACGGCCAGCCTCCATTGTGATCTCACCTGTCACGTCCGTCGTCCGGAAGTAGAACTGCGGACGGTACTTGTTGTGGAAGGGAGTGTGGCGGCCACCTTCCTCTTTCTTCAACACATAGATCTCGGCTTTGAACTCGGTGTGCGGCGTGATGCTGCCGGGAGCGGCGATCACCATGCCGCGACGGATGTCCTTCTTTTCCACCCCGCGCAGCAACAGCCCGCAGTTGTCGCCCGCCTCACCGCGATCGAGCAGCTTGCGGAACATCTCCACGCCCGTGCAGGTGCTCGTCATCTTGGTCTCCTGCATGCCGATGATCTCCACGTTGTCACCCACCTTCACCACGCCGGTTTCGATACGGCCGGTGGCCACGGTCCCACGACCGGTGATGGTGAACACGTCCTCCACGCTCATCAGGAAAGGTTTGTCCACTTCGCGAAGGGGGACCGGGATCCACGTATCGACCGCGCCCATGAGTTGCATCACAGATTCAACCCACTTCTCCTCGCCGTTCAGAGCTCCCAGAGCACTGCCACGGATAACCGGGGTGTTCTCGCCGTCGTACTCGTAGAAACTGAGCAATTCGCGGATCTCCATCTCGACGAGGTCGAGCAACTCGAGATCATCGACCATGTCCACCTTGTTCATGAACACCACCACTTTCGGTACGCCTACCTGGCGGCCGAGCAGGATGTGCTCGCGGGTCTGGGGCATGGGCCCATCGGTCGCGGCGACCACGAGGATCGCTCCGTCCATTTGGGCGGCACCGGTCACCATGTTCTTCACATAATCCGCGTGGCCCGGGCAATCCACGTGCGCGTAGTGACGGGCTTCCGTCGAATACTCTACGTGGGCCGTGTTGATGGTGATACCACGTTCCTTCTCTTCGGGGGCATTGTCGATGGAATCGAAGCTGCGCTTCTCCGACAGGCCTTTCGAGGCGAGCACGGAAGTGATGGCCGCGGTCAACGTGGTCTTACCATGGTCAACGTGACCGATGGTGCCGATGTTGACGTGCGGCTTGTTACGTTGAAAAGTCTCCTTAGCCATTTGTCGTTCGGTTGTTGTTCTTGTTTCCTGATCGGTTCCTTCACTGATTGTACCTGCCTAGTTCGCCCGCCTTCTGGAGCCTTTGCCGGGAATTGAACCCGGGACCTCTTCCTTACCAAGGAAGTGCTCTACCCCTGAGCTACAAAGGCCGATGTTCCTGGGTGGAGCGGGAGACGAGATTCGAACCCGCGACATTCAGCTTGGAAGGCTGATGCTCTACCAACTGAGCTACTCCCGCAATAGTGTTTGGAGGCTAATGCGTGCCCTGCTTTCGAGCGGCTCCGTGTGAAGCGTGGGGAGAACAGGATTCGAACCTGTGAAGCGATGAAGCAGCAGATTTACAGTCTGCCCCCGTTGGCCACTTGGGTATCTCCCCTCGTCCCGTTCACGGAGCCAACGGGCGGATTCGAACCCCCGACCTGCTGATTACAAATCAGCTGCTCTACCAGCTGAGCTACATTGGCAAGTACAGCAAGGGAAAGAACGCCTTTTGCCCGCTTCCAAGGATGGTTTGCCTTGGAATTGGGCCTGCAAATGTAGGAAAGTATCCGGTCCCTCCAAACGCATGCAGGGCCACACTTCCATGGGCCCTGCATGCATCCGCCCCCGACGCGGGGTGGCGGAGGTTCCGGTAAGATCAAGAGGCCTTGTTCAGCCGTGGCTTAGCTCGCTCAAGCTGCCTGCGAATGGCTTCAGCGGCTTGATCAGTGGCCTCTTCGAATGTCTTGCTTTGGCGTTTGGCGAACAGCTCGCGACCGGGCACCAACATCTTCAGTTCCACCACCTTGTTCTCCCGGTTTTCGCCATCATGCTCCAGGCGCAGGAAAACCTCGCCGCTCAATATGCGGTCATGGAATTGGTCGAGCTTACGAAGACGTTCATGGATGAAGCCAACGAGCTTGTTGTCGGCGTCGAAATGGATGGAATGCACGTTCACGTTCATGATCAAGGTGTCTTTTGTGGTTCTTGGAGGTGTCCCCCCCCGCGCGGATGCGCTTGCGCATGCACTTTGCGGAGCTTCTCTACCGTGTTATGGGTGTATACCTGAGTAGCCGCGAGGCCCGCGTGGCCAAGGAGTTCCTTTACGGCATTGAGGTCAGCCCCGTGTTCGAGCATATGTGTAGCGAAGGTGTGCCGGAGCACGTGTGGGCTTCTTTTCGTTCGGGTGGTGACACGGCCCAAGGCGCGTGCCACAAGTCGTTGTACGGTGCGTCGAGCGAGTGGTTTCCCTGTGCTTCCCAAGAGGAGCGGCTCATTTTGCCCAAATGCTGGCATGGGGGCGGGCCGCACCGAAAGGTAGAAGCCTATCGCATCGCTCAAACCCTCGCCGATAGGGATGATCCGTTCCTTGTTCCGCTTGCCCAGCACGCGGATGGTGCGCCGGTGCAGGTCCACAGCGTTCAGCTCTAGTCCCACCAGTTCCGCGAGGCGGATGCCGGTACCGTAGAACAACTCCAATACCAAGCGTTCCAAGGGATCCGGCTTACCGGGACCTTCTTTGGCTGACGCGAACACGTCCTCGACCTCCCGTTCGGGGATGAACTCCGGCAAGCGCGCAGGCGTTTTGGGCGGATCGATGAGGTCGGTCGGATCTTCTGAAACCGACCCTACGGTGCGGGCGAACTTGTAAAAAGCCCGTAACGCGCTCAATTTGCGCTTGTCGGCCCGCGCGGAGATCCCGCCGTCCAGCAAGCTCATCACCCAACCCCTGACAGAGCGCGGGTCGGCCGATGTCAATGCAGCGTCTCCCCTAAGTTCATCCAGGTAGGCGCCGAACTGGGCCAGGTCCCGCCGATAAGCGGCCTGGGTATGCGGACTACACCGTTTCTCGTACGCCAGATGGTCCAGAAAACGCTCGGTCAACATCCGAGAACAAGATAGGCGAAAATTCCCGGAGGAACTTTCGCCTATCCAAGCGACGCCCGGAGGTCTATTGCTCTACACTGTAGGTTTGGAGCTTATAAGACGCCCGGATGATCTCCTTGCGGCGCTCCACGGAAGGTTTCGTGTAGCTCTGGCGGCGGCGCAACGCACGCATGGTGCCGGTGCGCTCGAACTTCTTCTTGAACTTCTTGAGCGCCTTGTCGATGCTCTCGCCTTCCTTGACCGGGATGATCAGCATGTACTTTTCTCTAAGGGGTCGCAAATATAGCGGGAGTACCGATCCCTGCAACAGGGGTGGTCGAGACCTACCGCAATACCTCCCGTCCGATCACCACCTTCTGGATCTCGCTGGTACCCTCGCCGATCGTACACAGCTTGCTGTCCCTGTAGAATTTTTCCACCGGAAAATCCTTGGTATAACCATATCCACCGAAGATCTGGACCGCCTCGTTGCTGGCCCATACGCACACCTCACTGGCGTAGTACTTGGCCATGGCGCTCTCCTTGGTCATTTTCTTGTGGCGGTTCTTCAGATCAGCGGCCTGGAGGATCAAGAGCTCGGCGGCCTCGATGCGGGTGGCCATGTCCGCGATCTTGAAACTGATGGCCTGGAAGTTGGCGATCGGCTGACCGAATTGCTCCCGCTCCTTGGCGTACTTGACACTTGCCTCGAAGGCGCCCTTGGCGATACCCAGGCTCAGCGCCGCTATGCTGATGCGACCGCCGTCCAGCACTTTCATCGCCTGCTGGAAGCCCTCACCCACCTGCCCCAGGACATTCTCCTCTGGAACACGGCAATCCTCGAAGATCACCTCCGTTGTCTCGCTGGCCCGCATGCCCAGTTTGTTCTCCTTCTTGCCGGCCTTGAGACCCGGCGTACCGCGTTCGATCACGAAGGCGGTCATGCCCTTGCTGTCCAGCAGCTCTCCCGTGCGCACGATAGCCACCACGGCATCGCCGCTTTTTCCATGGGTGATCCAGCATTTGGTGCCGTTCAGCACCCACTCCTTCCCTTCCTTCCGGGCGGTGCACTTCATGCGCATCGCGTCGCTTCCGGTGTTCGGCTCGGTGAGCGCCCATGCGCCCAGCCATTCACCGGTGGCCAGTTTGGGCAACCACCTTCTCTTCTGCTCCTCGCTGCCGAACTGCATGATGTGGCCCGTACAAAGACTATTGTGTGCGGCCACACTTAGGCCGATGCTGCCGCAGATCTTCGACACCTCCACAATTGTGGAGACATACTCGAAATAGCCTAAACCCGCCCCACCGTACTCTTCTGGAACCAGCACGCCGAGCATCCCTGCCGGACCGAAGTGCTTTTTGAACAGGTCGATCGGCATGTGCTGCGCCTCGTCCCATTCCATCAGGTTGGGACGTAGTTCACGTTCGCAGAGATCGCGCACGGCCTGCGCGATCATGGTCTGGTTCTCGGTGGCGATGAATTCCATGGGTTCAGTAGGTGACCAGGCGGAGGATATCCGCGCCGTAGGGGCGCAAGCGTTCCGCCCCGCCCAGGGTGGAAAGTTCGACAAGGAAACTGAAGGCGGCTACCTGGCCTCCCTGCATTCGGATCAGTTCGGCCGATGCAGCGGCGGTACCCCCGGTAGCGAGTAGATCGTCGTGTACAAGCACCCGCATTCCAGGACACACCACGTCCACATGCATCTCGATCTCGGCCGAACCATATTCCAGGTCGTACTTGTAGGAAACGGTACGGTAGGGCAGCTTGCCCTTCTTTCGAACAGTGAGAAAGGGCACACCAAGACGGAGCGCCAGAGGCATACCAAAGAGGAATCCGCGGCTCTCGATCCCGGCCACGGCGTCGATCCCCTTGCTCTGAGCAGAAGTGACGAAAGCATCGACCACCGCATTGCTGAGCGAGGGATCTTCCATCACCGGGGTGATATCGCGGAAAAGGATACCTGGCTTGGGAAAATCCGGCACCGCCCGGATGGATCCCAGCAGACGCTGCTGCAGTGCGCTCACTCCGTGGAAAAATAGGGCGCAAGTTTACGGAAGAGCGAGTCATCCACTAAGACGCAGCCCCGAATGCCGACGACCTCTTTGAACAGACCATGTTGGGTTCGGTAGGCGACCAGCGCCTTGGCAAGCTTCCAGTCCACATAAGGGTGGTCGGCCAATTGTTCCACAGTGCACGTATTGAGGGGGATGCGGATGATCGCGGACGTGTCCACCATGAGCAATTCCCGCAAGTTCGCGAGCGCATCAGGCTTGTCCTTCAATACCTTCACTTCGGCCAGTTGATCGAGATCCGCGTATCCGCCGAGCAAGGTCCTGTACCGCAGGATCCCCCGTGCGAAAGACGGCCCCACACCAGGAAGAGCGACCAGTTGGGCACTGTCACAAGTGTTCACTTCCAACTTCCGCACTGGGGCTTTTGCCGCACGATCATAGGGCCTCTCCCATGTGGCCGTATCGTGCTTGAAGTCGGCGGCTCCATTGCTTGAAGATCCGCGTGAAGGACGCCGCTCTTCCTTGCTCGGTAGCTGGACATAAGGCAACAAGACCCTTACCTGATCCGGACGCAAACTGCGCATCCGGGAGAGATCCTCCCGGAACCTGAAACTACCGCCGTTCGCCAAGTAATTACCTACGCTACGGGCCTGTTTCGGGGTCAATCCGAGTCGCTGCCATTCTTCCGTAGAGGCCGTATTCGGGTCAAATGGGAACAACTCCGTCGTGACCACCTCCTCCTGGGATCGTTGGACCAATGCACTTGATCGTTCAGCTAGCCAGGAATCCATACGCTGCTGCACTTCCGCCATTTCCGCTGGATCCGGACCACGCCATCGCGCATAGGTGATCCACGCACCGCATCCCACGATGAATAGCAGGATGAGCAACACGCCCTGGCGTTCGCCGCGGTGCATCGCGAGGGCGTTCTTCATAGGCTCTGAAAGCTTCCAGGCCATCGGTAAAGCGTTCCGCCGTACAAGGTAACCGCAGGGATCACATCAATTGCGAACGGAGCACTGCAAGCCCGGCTTCGAACGAACGAGGGGCATATCCCAGGTCCCGGCGCGCTTTGTCCAACACAAAACCAGTGCGCGGTGGTCGCTTCGCAGGCTGCGACAAACTCGCCGAGGTAATGAGCTGGATCACGCTGGGATCCAGATCGAAGAAACGCGCTACCCGCTGCACAAGTTCAAGTATGCTCATGCCGTCCGGACCGCTCAGGTGGTAGATGCCCAAGGCGCCCCGCTTGGCGATGCGGATGCAACCATCCGCCAGGTCCTCGGCCAAGGTGGGCATGCGCCATTGATCGTCCACCACGTTGATCGGCTCTCCTTTCTCCAAGGCGGCTTTGGCCCAAAGCACCACGTTGCTGCGGCTCAAGCCAGGTGCTATGCCATACACGATGATGGTGCGTGCGATGGACCACTTCGTCAGGCTGCTTCCGATCACCAGGGCTTCCCCATCCAATTTGCTGTGCCCATAGATGCTCAAGGGGTGAGGTTGATCCTCTTCGCGGTAGGGGCCTGCTTCTCCGTCGAAAATGAAGTCCGTGCTCAGAAGAATGAAGTGGCTCTGGTGCCGCTCGGCCGCGCGCACGAGATGGTCCGTGGCCGTAACGTTCTGAAGCCGACATGCGACAGGATCGAGTTCGCACGCGTCGACATTGGTCATCGCCGCGGTGTGGATCACCACTTGGGGCCGCGTCGCATCGAAAACCGCCTGCACTTCGGCCTGGCTCGTAATGTCCAAGGCGCGGTACCTATCCAACAACGGTTCCGGGGTCCGATCCAGTCCACGGCTGGTCGCGATCAACTCCACCTCCGTGTCGTTCCGCAGCGCAGCGATGATCTTCTGGCCCAGTAGCCCGTTGGAACCGGTGATCAAGATCCGCATCGCTGCGAAGGTCGCATTCCGCCGATCGCGTTCAGCAACCTAGCGCTTAGGACCGTGCAACCGCGTCTTGGGAGCCGACGGCGGAGATTTCTTCTCCATCGGTCCGCGCAAATGGACGATCAGCCCATTGAGGAAGTTGCGCAGGATCTGGTCCCCGGCTGGCTTGTAGTTCGGATGATCCTCGCTGCGGAACAGCGCGCTCAGTTCACTCTCGCTCACCTTGTAGTCCACCAACGCCAGGATCTTGATAATGTCCGTGTCCTTCAACCGAAGGGCTACCCGGAGCTTCTTGAAGATGTCGTTGTTGGTCATGCCCGCTCCAGCCGAAAACCGCTCAAAGCTCCCACACCGTACTGCGCTTCGCCAACGGTCGTTTGATCCGCTCCTTGTGCTGCAGCACGAAGGCCATGATCAGGTAGAGCACGAGATGCAGGCCTGCGGTCACGAAGCTCAAATAGATGAAGCTGAGCCGCACCTGTTCCGTCTTGATATTGAGCTTCTCGCCCCACCACGCGCAGACACCGAACGCTTGGCGCTCGAACCAGGTCTTGATGCGATCGATCATTTCGGTGGAAAGTGGAACTCCGGGTCGAAAGGCCGCACGCTACGCATGAGGTGCCTTCCGATACCGCAAAGTAAGCACTTCCGGGGTGTGCAGTAGCCATTGCGGAGTTCGATAAGCGCCTGGCCGCGTGCCGCGCTATCGGCCTTCAGGCCGAGGGAAGCCCATCCCTCGGTAATGCTGTTGCGCTCGGTCGGCATCTGTTCCAACAGCCGGACCGCTCTATCCCGCAATGCCTGGCGCCCCTTCACCCTGGCCAATAGAAAGAGCATCGGCACCACCGCATTGATGATCAAATGATCAGCGGCTCCGGAGCCCAGGCGTTTGGCTCGCTCGGCACTGGGCCGGTCGAAGAGATAGTGCGACAGCCAGTAGGTCGAAGGTTCGGCTTCCAACAGCGCGCGCAGCGGGGCGAGGTTATCATGGTCAAGGAGCGTCAAGACGTCGCCGTCCAACCGGCCGATCAGGGCGGCGAATTGGGCGATCCGCACCGTGGGGAAATTCATGGGCCGCATCCGCCCGAATTTCCACGCGGCTAGAGGAGTTGGCCTCAGGTCATGGGCAAATGCCAGCGCCGCATGTTCGCGCCAAAGCAGCACCGGGTACGCATCCACAAAGTCCGTTCGCAGCAAGCCTGCCTGGCCGAAAAGGAGTGCCTCGATCCGTAGCTGCTGATCACGATGGCGGAGGAGCAATTTCCAAGGCAGCGCATGGGCCAGCATCCCGAAGGGTTCCGCGTTCACCCCAAGACCGAACGCCCTCGCCAGAAGATGATAGAAGGTGGTTGGACCATCATCCCCCAGCTGGCTGAACAACATTTCGGCCTGTTCGGTCTTGCGGATCAGGCGCTCGATGAGGACACTCTCCAACCAGGTGTTCAGACGCGTGGGATCCACACTGGAAAGAAGTCCGGCGCAGGTCACCACGGCCCGTGACCGCATCAATTCCGCAAAGAGAGCCAGGCTGTCCGTGCTGATCCTTGACCTCAATTCCACGGTCGGGAGCACACGACCACTCAACGTGCGCACATCCGCGTCATGCTCGAACACGACGTGCAGAACCACCCCATCATAGGCCGGATCGCTCTGGTGATGGTGCGCGTTCCATTCGCTGCTATGCACATGAACCTCCACGCTTCCGGCCCAGAGTTGTCCAACGATCCTCAATTGCGCCTCCTGGAGATCGGGGCCTGCGTTGGAATGGAGGCGGCCCGGGCGGATCACCTCCACAGGCAGGCCGTCCGTGGTGCGCAAGGCGTGGCGATCGAATAGTTGCGCTTCCCAGATGAACTGGAGCAGGTTCTCTCCGTATGGAAAAGTCGGGTCCCGAAGAACGTCCCACGCCCGGTCGAAGCCTTGATTAACGGAAGGTCGCCCCTTTGCCAAGTACAGCACACGACCTGGAAGAAGCTCCGGGTTAGGGACAGGATAGGCCATGGTTGAACACCGCCGGCTTTTCTGGCGATCGGCAGAGGGTTAATGTAGGTATGGACCGATCCGGACACCGGGCTTTCTTTCGCCAACGAACGGGACGAACTTGCACGGTAACCCAGGAAGGACCTGCCTTAGATCACCGCCTTGCTATGCAGCACGGTGGCCATGGCCTGTTGCATGTCTTGCGCAGCGCGGCGCGCGGCCGCGATGGCATCCTCCCCTTTCCCAGCGTAGAGAATCCCTCGCGAGCTATTGATCAGAAGTCCCCCATCGCTGGTCAACCCGGCTTCCAAAACTGCCGACAGGTCACCACCTTGCGCACCTATACCTGGCACAAGGAAAAAATGCTCCGGGGCGAGGGCGCGTACTTCCGAAAGGACACTAGGACGCGTGGCACCCACCACGAACATGAGCTCTTCGGAACTACCCCACTTGCTCACCTGCCTGATCACGTTCTCGTACAGCGGCCGTTGTCCAGCGACCGGCAGGAATTGGAAGTCCTCCGCACCTGGATTGCTGGTGACCCCGAGCACGATACCCCATTTCCCGTTCCGGCCTATAAAGGGCAGGATGCTATCCCTGCCCATGTAGGGGGAAAGGGTGACCGCATCCACATTGAGGTGGTCAAAAAAGGCCTCCGCGTATTTCCGGGCCGTGTTGCCGATATCGCCGCGCTTGGCATCAGCGATGATCAGGCAATCCCCCTTGCTGCGGATGTAAGCGACGGTAGCCTCCAGATCCAACCAGCCCTGGTCGCCGAGGGCTTCATAAAAGGCCAGATTGAGCTTGTAGGCGACGGCCAGATCGTGGGTCACCTCCACGATCGCCTCATTGAACGCCCGGACCGGATGGCTCTCGGCCCGGAAGTGGTCAGGTACCAGATGATCTTCGGTATCCAATCCCACGCAGAGCAGGCTCTCTTTGCGGCGAATGGTGGCGATGAGCTCAGCACGGGTCATAGGGGTCGAAGGTCAGCAATGAGATGCAGTGGGATCTCTTGTCGCTCAAACACCGGCTTCGGCTTTCAACTTCTCAGTGCGTTCAGCGAGTTGGAGCGCGTCGATAATGGTCTGTAGATCACCGTTCAAGATGGCGGGTAGGTTGTGGGCGGTAAATTCGATACGGTGGTCGGTGACACGGCTCTGCGGAAAATTGTAGGTGCGGATCTTGGCGCTGCGATCGCCACTGCTCACCTGGCTCTTCCGTTGCGCTGCCACAGCCTGTTCCTGCGCTCGCACCTTGTCCTCATACAGTTTGGACCGCAGCATCTGCATGGCCTTTAGCCGGTTGCCTAGCTGGCTGCGTTCTGTCTGGCACATCACCACCAAGCCTGTGGGGATATGGGTGAGCCGCACCTTGGTCTCCACTTTGTTCACGTTCTGGCCGCCGGCACCGCCGCTGCGGGCGGTCTCCATCTTCACATCGCTCTCCCGCAGATCCACATCGGTCTCTTCGGCTTCGGGCAGCACGTTCACAGTGGCCGCACTGGTGTGGATGCGGCCGCTAGCCTCGGTATCCGGAACACGTTGCACACGATGCACACCGGCTTCGAACTTCAACGTTCCGTAGGCTCCTTCCCCGATCACGTTGCACACCACCTCCTTGTAACCACCCACGGTCCCTTCGCTTACATCCGCCACTTCCATCCGCCAGCCCCGGCCCTCGCAATAGCGGCTGTACATGCGGAAGAGGTCGCCAGCGAAAAGGCTCGCTTCATCCCCCCCGGTGCCTGCACGCACCTCCAGGATGCAATTGCGCGCATCGTTCGGATCCTTGGGCACCAGCATGATGCGTACCTCCTCCTCCATCGCTTCGATGGAGGATCGCAGGGCATCGCGCTCCGTTCGGGCCATGTCGAGGACATCGCTGTCCCTTTCGGTCCGCAACATCTCCTCGGCACCACTGAGTTCCTCGTGCAGCCTGCGGAAGCGCTCGAACGCTTGATCGATAGGCTCCAGGTCCCGGTAGCTCCGGTTCAATTCCACAAAGCGCTTCTGGTCGGCGATCACGCTCGGGTCAGCGAGCTGCTTGCCGATCTCTTCGCGGCGATCGTGGAGGGAGGCGAGTTTGGAGAGGAGGTCGCTCATGGGATAGGACACCCGGAGCGGCAACGCGCCGCAACGGTAAACTCTGTGTTCAGCCGGTATAGGTGAAGGTGCCGTTCGGGCTGGTGAGCACGACTTCCTTGGAGGGTGCGGCCTCCACCCGACCGATCACCTTCGCATCAATGCCAAAGGACTTCGAAATGGCGATGATCTCCGCGGCGCGGGCTTCGTCCACGTAGAACTCCATTCGATGACCCATGTTGAAGACCTTGTACATCTCCTTCCAGTCCGTTCCGCTCATGCGCTGGATTGCAGCGAACAGCGGAGGAACGGGAAAGAGGTCGTCTTTGATGATGCGGAGACCTTCCACGAAGTGCAGCACTTTGGTCTGCGCGCCACCGCTGCAATGCACCATACCGTGCACTTCGGATCGCATGGCGGCCAATAC
This sequence comes from Flavobacteriales bacterium, assembly GCA_016703105.1. Taxonomy (GTDB): domain Bacteria; phylum Bacteroidota; class Bacteroidia; order Flavobacteriales_F; family PHOS-HE28; genus PHOS-HE28. The sequence goes on along the minus strand of JADJCS010000009.1, from coordinate 348,614 downwards.
CTCACGCACCACAGGCGCGTAGGTGCGCGTAGGGGAAAGCACGGCCCTTCCGAAGTCCAGCGGAGTTCCTTCCAGCGGATCCGTCAAACGGGCTTGTCCGCAGTACACCAGTTCTTGCGGGGTGCCGGGATCGAAGGTTTCCGGGAAGGCCGTGGCCAACTCCTTCGCGAACACCTCATGCCGCGCGCTGGTAAGCCCATTGCTTCCCATGCCCGAGTTATACGTGTCCTCATAGGTGGCCTGTCCATCACTGGCGAGGGCCACGATCACATCGCCAGACTCGATGCGGGCGTTGTCGATCACCTCGCTCCTCTTCAGGCGGCAGACCACCGTACTATCCACGATCACTGTGCGCACCAGATCTCCGACATCCGCGGTCTCTCCACCGGTGCTGCGTATGCCGATGCCCAGGGCCCGCATCTTCTCCAGGAACATCTCGGTCCCTTCAATGATCGCCCCGATCACTTCACCGGGGATCAAGCGCTTATTGCGCCCAATGGTGCTGCTCAGCAGGATACCGTCCGTGGCACCCACACAGAGCAGGTCGTCAAGGTTCATCACCACGGCGTCCTGGGCGATGCCATGCCACCCACTGAGGTCGCCGGTGGTGCGCCAATAGGCATAGGCCAGGCTGCTCTTGGTTCCAGCGCCATCAGCATGCATCACCAAACAGTGATCGGGATCTCCGGTCAAGTCGTCATCGACCACCTTGCAGAAGGCCTTTGGGAAGAGGCCCTTGTCAAGTCCGGCAATGGCGGCATGCACGTCCTCCTTGGCGCTGCTCACGCCGCGTTGCGCGTAGCGATCGGAGGTGTTCATGGCCGGAACGAAAAGAGCATCCCGACCGCTCGGGATGCTCTTTTCATGAGGTTCGTCACTAGTTGTTCGGTGCGGGCGCGGGGGGCGTGGTGCCGGGGTCCTTGGGCACATGATCGAAACTGAGCACGCGGAATTCGGTACGGCGGTTCATCTGGTGGGCCGCCTCCTGCTCTTCCTTGGTCTTCATTGCCTTGATCTCCGCATCGGTGATCCGGAGCTTGCTCTCGCCGTAACCCACGGCCTGCAAGCGGGCGGGATCGATCCCCTTGCTAACGAGATAGTTCACGCAGCTCTTGGCACGGTTCTCTGAAAGGACCTGGTTGCGCTTGTCGGTATCGCGTGAATCCGTATGCGCTGCGAGTTCGATCACGATGGTCGGGTTCTCCGTCAACGTGCCATACAGGAACTCGAGCGAATCCCTACCGGCTTGGGTCAAAGCAAAGCTGCCCAACTCGTATTGCACTTCGGGCATGGCGATCACGACATCCTTGCGCGCTGGCTGTAGGAAATACTCCTTCACGAAGGTGGTGCTCTCATCAATGCCCACAGTGGTCACCTGATCGTTCACCACCAAGTATTCATCCTTGCTGGCACGGATGGTATAGGTGGTGTTCTCTTTGACGAAGCGGTCCTTGCCGTTCTCGGCGAAGTTGAACCCGCCATTGTCATCGCTCAGGGCGCTGAAGCTGCTTCCATCGGTGCCCACCACTTCGATCTTGGCCCCGGGCAGCGGTTGGCTGGTCACCTTGTCGTAGACCGTGCCTTGCAATGCGAACACCAGGTCCGGCATGTAGAAGCGCCAGATATCGTCCTGCCCTTTACCGCCAGGCCGGTTACTGGTGAAGTAGCCACGCTCCTCTGTGCCATCGAAGATGATCCCGAAATCGTCCATGGAACTGTTGATGGGGAACTTCACGTTCTCCACCTGGCCCCAAGAGGCATCGCCGGTCTTCTCGGCGCGGAAGATGTCCATACCACCCATGCCCGGGTGACCGTCGCTGCTGAAGTAGAAGCTCCCGTCATGCCGGTTGAAGGGGAACATTTCCTCTTTGGGCGTGTTGATCTCCGCACCTAAGTTGGAGGGCGACCCTACTGGCTTACCATCCTTGTCCAGCTTCACCATCCAGATATCCTTGCCGCCCCGGCCACCCTTCATATTGCTGCTGAAGAAGAGGGTCTGATCATCCGGTGAGAGCGCGGGGTGTCCGATAGTGACCACAGGGGTATCCAACTTACTGGTACCGCTCTTCGCAGGGCGCAGGGCCAGCATTTCCGGCTCACTGTAGTTGCTACCCACTTTTTTCGAGATCCAGATATCGCAACCGTGTACCTTGTTCTTCTCGAAGGGGCAACGCGTGAAGTACATGATCGTGCGCTTGGCGTTGAAGGTTGGGGCGCCTTCGTTGCCTTCCGTATCGATGCTCGGGGGCAGCTTCACCGGTTCGCTCCACTTGCCGAGTTTGTCACGGCTGCTGCTGAAAAGATCACTGAAGCTCTCCCCGATGATCTGGTCCGTATTGGTGCCTGTGCTGGCGCTGCGGGTACTGGTGAACACGACGTCGTCGTTCTTCTTATCCGCGAACCCGGGTGTAAAGTCATACTGCTGGGAGTTCAGCAGCACTTCTGGATCCACGCTGTACCGGGAGGGATTGTCCTTCCATTGTTGGGCTACCTGGCTGGCCGCGATTCCAGCGGCGGCACGCGCATCACCGGGGTTCTTGTCTTTGTACTTGTTGTAGGCCGCGATAGCCTCGGCGTATTTCCCCTGCTCCTTCAGGGCCTCGCCCAGGTAGAAGTACGATATCGGGTCGTTGTACTGGGCTTTATTCGCCTTCTCGTACCAGACCTCGGCCTGTTGCGCGTCACCCAAGGTGCGATAGCATTCGCCGACCTTGAAGATCAATGCGGCCTTGTCGCTGGCCTTTTTCTCCACGGTATAGGCCTTCTTGTACAGCTCTATGGCATTGAAGTAATACCCCTTGCTGAACGCGGCATCCGCTTCTTCCGCCAGTTTGGACTGGCCCATCGCCACAGTGGAGATCAACAGGCCCGCGCTCAGGCAGGCCAGGAACTTGCTCATACGCATCGGCAGGTGCAGGATAGGTCCGGTGGTTGGTTCCGGGCGAAAGTAAGCAAATGTCGCAACGGCGATGGACGAAGCGCGAAAGCCTCTTGTTCACGCGTCACGGTGTAAGACCCGGGTCGAACGTGCCTCACCGGGTAAAGAGCAGTTCGCGCAGTTTCGGCAGCGGCCACAGTTCATCGTCCACAGTGAGTTCCAACTTATCGCTGTGGGTGCGGATCTCGTCCAGGAAGGGACGCACCTTGTCGCAGTAAGCAATGGCCTTCGCCCGGTGGTCCTCGATGGTGTTGGCCTGTCGGCGGGCTTCTATCATGGCGTCGGTGAGGGACTTCATCTTACCGACGTGCTCGCTGATCTCCTCGATGAGTTCGATCTGCGTCGCCGCGGCTTTCTTGGCCTTCTCCGCCCCCAGCACTTCGCGCAGCCCCCGCACGTTCTCCAGCAATCGGTTCTGATAGCTGATAGCCGCTGGAATGATATGGTTCACCGCCAGATCGCCACATACCCTGCTCTCGATCTGGATCTTGAGTACATAGCTGTGCAGCTCGATCTCGTGTCGGGCCTCCAGTTCCACCTCGCTCAGCACACCCATGTCCTTGAAGAGCTGCTTGGTCTCCTTTCGGCCCCATACATCGAGAGCACGGGGGGTGTCTTGGATATTGCCGAGCCCGCGCCTGGCGGCCTCCTTCTTCCATTCATCCCCGTAACCGTTCCCCTCGAAACGAATGGCCTTGCTCTCCACGATCAGGTCCCGGATCACTCGCAGGACGGCTTCATCCTTCTTCGCGCCCTTCTTGATCAGCGCGTCCACGGTCGTTTTGAACTCCCGTAGCTGGTTGGCCACGATGGTGTTGAGCACGGTCATGGACGCCGCACAATTGGCGCTGCTGCCCACGGCACGGAACTCGAACTTATTGCCGGTGAAAGCGAATGGGCTGGTGCGGTTGCGATCGGTGTTGTCCAGCATCACCGGCGGGATCCGGCCGATGTCGAGCTTCAACTCGGTTTTGCTGGTGGGGCTCATCGCCCCCTTGATGTTCGTCTCCAACCCATCGAGCAATTTGGTCAGATAGTCCCCGATGAATACGCTGATGATCGCAGGGGGCGCTTCGTTGGCTCCGAGGCGGTGGTCATTGTTCGCGCTGGCGATGCTGGCGCGCAACACGTCGGCGTGGCTATGGATGGCTTTGATGGTATTGACGAAGAAGGCCAGGAAGAGCATGTTCTCCTTGGGGGTCTTAGCGGGACGAAGCAGGTTCTTGCCAGTGTTCGTCGCCAGGCTCCAGTTGTTGTGCTTACCACTGCCGTTGACTCCGGCGTATGGCTTCTCATGGAGCAGTACCCGGAAATCGTGCTTGCGCGCGGTCTTCTCCATCACGTCCATCAGCAGCATGTTGTGGTCCACAGCGAGGTTCAGTTCCTCGAAGACCGGGGCGCACTCGAACTGGTTCGGGGCCACCTCGTTGTGCCGGGTTTTAACCGGGATACCGAGTTTCAGTGCCTCCGTTTCAAAGTCGCGCATAAAGGCTTGCGCGCGTTCGGGTATGCTGCCGAAGTAGTGGTCCTCGAGCTGCTGTCCCTTGGCTGGGCTGTGCCCAAAAAGTGCCCGGCCACAGGCCATGATGTCCGGACGGGCATAGTACAAGGCCTCGTCGATGAGGAAATACTCCTGTTCCCAGCCCAAAGTGCAAGTGACCTTGGTCACATCCTTGTCGAAATACTGGCAGACCGCGGTAGCAGCCTCGTCTACCGCCTTGATCGCCCGGAGCAGGGGCATCTTGAAGTCGAGCGCTTCGCCTGTATAGCTGATGAAGATGGTGGGGATGCAGAGCGTGCGGCCCATGAGAAAGGCCGGACTGCTGGGGTCCCAGGCACTGTACCCACGGGCCTCGAACGTGTTGCGAATACCACCGCTGGGGAAGCTGCTCGCATCGGGTTCCTGCTGCACGAGCATACCCCCGTCGAAGCGTTCGATGCTTCGGCCGTTGCCGATCGGCTCGAAGAAGGCATCGTGCTTCTCGGCGCTCGTGCCGGTGAGTGGTTGGAACCAGTGGGTATAGTGCGTCGCCCCTTTGCTGGCGGCCCACTCCTTCATCCCGCTGGCCACCTGATCGGCCAATTTCCGGTCTATCCGGGACCCCTGGTGGATGGCCTGTCGCACGGCGAAATAGGCATCCTCGGTGAGGAACATGCGCATGGCCTCCTCATTGAACACACTGCTACCGAAGTACTCGCTGATCCGCTGGCCGGTATTCTCCGTGTGCTTCGGACGGCGATCAAGGACATCTTCCAAGGCCTTGGCGCGCAAATGGGGGGTAGGCATGAAAAATTGGTGTTTTCGGCGGCGAAGGTATCTTCTTGAGGGGGGTGAACGCAATGTTGTAGGTTATTTTGGTTATGCACACCTGTTTGGAATATGGGTATACGCCTGAAACCGGAGGAAATCGCAAGCCCGCCCTCCCGAAGGAGCCCCTGCCCCACCGACCTCGGGAATAGTTAGGAAGACGGTCTACGGTTGCGTCGTGCCGGGCTCTTCCGCAGGCAAAGGAGCTGTGGGGGTTTCCCCAGGGGTAGGAACGGCGGTTGGCTTGACAACAGGCCGGGCGCCATCGGGCGGTTCCGCACTTAGCACGCGCTTCTGTGCGTCCACTTCGCGCTTCACCTCCATAGCGCCCTTACGGATCTCGCGCTGCACATCGTCGGTGGCATCACGTAGTTGCCGCATGGTACGACCCGCCGTGCGGGCGATATCCGGAATACCCTTCGCACCGAAAAACAGCAGCGCGAACATCAGGATGACGAGCAACTCGCCACCGCTGATGTCGAAGATGAGGACGAAGCGCATGGTCGGTCCAAAAGTAGGAAGTCCCGCTCCGGAGGCCGGGCGGGACTTCTTTGAGGTCTATTGAGGGTCAGGCCGCCACGGGCACCGCCTCGCCCTTCTTCTTCTTGCGCAACAGCAGATCCACTGCGGCGGCGGAAGCGACGAAGATGGAGGAATAGGTCCCCACCAGGGTACCCACGAACAAGCCGAAAACGAAGCCTTTGATCGATACCCCACCGAAGAAGAAGATGATCAAGAGCACGATCAACGTACACACCCCGGTGTTCAAGGTGCGGCTCAAAGTGCTGTTGATGGCCTTGTTGAACAAGGGTACGACCGCCTCCCGCTTGTGGTCCTGTGTGAACTCCCGGATACGGTCGAAGACGACCACGGTGTCGTTGATGGAGTAACCCACCACGGTGAGGATCACGGCGATGAAGGCCTCGTCGATCTCCATGGAGAACCCGACGACGCCCCAAAGCAGAGAGTACAAGCTGAGCACGATGAGCACGTCATGAACGAGCGAGAGCAGCGCCCCGGCCCCGTATTGCCAATTGCTGAAGCGAATGGCGATATAGATGAACATGAACAGCAATGCGATCCCCACGGAGGTGAGGGCCTTCGTCTTGATGTCATCGCTGATGGTGGCATCCACTTTTCTCGATTCAATGATCGTGTAAGGGTTGTTCAAGAGATCGAGCCCCCCCTTGAAGGCGGCGTCGACGCGTTCATCAGCACCGACGGTCAGGTCATCCACCAAGTAGTTGGTGGTGATCTTCAGCTGCCGGTTGCTGCCGTAGGTTTTCATTGCGAGGGAATACTGGCGCCCGTTCTCATCCTGGAACTTAGGTTCCATGACCTTCCGGGCGGATTCCACATCTACCTCGTCGTTGAACTCCACCACATAGGCCCTGCCTCCGGAGAAATCGACTCCCCAGTTGAACCCTCGGGTGACCATGGAACCGATCCCGATCCCGATAACCACCAACGAGATCAAGTAGAACATGCGCCGCTTGCCCATGAAATCAACCTTGACCCCGTCGAAGAGGTTTTTGTTCCAAGTCTGCCAGAAGGAGATCGTCTTCCCGCGGTCCAAGCGCCACATCATCAACAGGCGTGAGATGAACAACGCGGTGAACAGGGAGGTGAGGATACCCAGGCCCAGCGTTGTAGCGAACCCCCGGATGGGACCCGAACCGAAGAGATATAGGATAATGGCCGTTACGAACGTGGTCACGTTCGAGTCGATGATGGCCGACAGAGCTCCCTGATTGCTGTAGGCGGTCTCCAAGGCGCTCTTCAGCATTCGTCCTTGCTTCATCTCGTCCCGCACACGTTCGTTGATGAGCACGTTGGCATCCACGGCCATACCGATGGTGAGCACGATACCGGCGATGCCGGCCAAGGTCAGGGTGGCCTGCATAGATGCCATGGTACCAACGAGGAAGAACACGTTCGCCAGGAGGGCCATATCCGCGATCCACCCGGCACGCGCGTAGTAGAGCACCATCACCAAGAGCACGCAAAGCAATGCCACCCCGAAAGAGACAAGCCCGCTGCTGATGTTCTCCTCGCCCAGCGAGGGGCCCACGATGGTCTCGTCGATGATGCGCGCCGGCGCGGGCAGTGCACCTGCTTTGAGGATGTTCGCCAAGTCATCCGCCTCCTGGATCTGCTGGTTCAGGTCACCGGAACCCATGGAGATGCTGCTGCGGCCTCCGCCGATCTCGCTGATCACGGTGGGCGCGCTGTACACCAGTTCATCCAGCACGATGGCGATGCATTTGCCGACATTGTCCCCGGTCATCACCTTCCAGGTCTGTGCTCCTTCAGCGTCCATCTGCATGATCACCTCCACATCGCCCTTCATGTCGAAATCCTGGGCGGCGTTCACGATGGATGAACCATCCAACTTCGGTTCGCCACCGCGCGGTTCCTTGATGGCGAAGAGCGTAAGGACATCCGTGCCTTCGATGGGCTTCGAACTCCACAGGAAGCGCATATCAGCAGGGAATACATCGGCCACCCTGGTACCACGAAGCACCTGGTTCACCGCCGCGGTGTCTGTGGCACGTGCATTCCCGACAGAAGGGCCTTTGGCCAACCGATAGCCCTGACCTTCTCCCCCGAAAACGCTCGGCGTAAGTACCGCGAAGAGCGGGTTCTCCTTGATGAAGTTCTCCCTGCCTGCCGCCGTGTCCAGTGCCGTCGAATCGCTGTCCGCTACCAAGGACTCTAGCAGATCCTCTCCGGTAGCGCTGTCCGCTGTGGCACTATCTGCGGCAAGGTCGGTGGTATCCAAGGGTAGTGCGGTGCTGTCCGCAGCGAGTGCCGTGCTATCCGCAGCAGCCAGCAGACTGTCCGCAGCGCTCCCCACGGAAGCGGCATTGGAGCGGAGCCGCTTGTTCGCCTCCTCCAGTAGGGGATATACATCCGCATTGTCGTAGGTCTCCCAGAATTCCAAATTGGCCGTGCTCTGCAACACTTTGCGCACCCGTTCCTTGTCCTTAACTCCAGGCAGTTCGATCTGGATGCGTCCGCTGAACTGTTGTTTCTGGATGCTGGGCTGGGCGACCCCGAACTTGTCGATACGGTTGCGAAGGATGTTCTCCGTGTTATTGATCGCGGTGCGCGCTTCACGGCGCAGGGCCTCGACGATCTCTTCATTGCTCGCTTCGCGGGGGGAACATGTCCTTCTTGTCCGCGGAATGGAACACGGCCGCCATCTTGGCGTTGGGGGCCTTCGTCTGCCATTCCTGGGCGAACAGGGTAATGAAGTCCTCCGTGCTGGAGCGCTGACGCTCGCGAGCGCTGCTCATAACCGTCGCGAACGTGGCATCGTCGCTGTTCTCGCTCAGGTTGGCCACCAGTTCGGGAATGCTCACCTCCAAGGTCACGGCCATACCCCCCTTCAGGTCAAGGCCGAGGTTGATCTCCTTCTCCTTGCACTCGTTGTAGGTATAACCGAAGAGCGGATAGATCTTGTCCCGCCCCCTGTCGCGCAGCATGCGGTTCTCCTGCACCAGAAGCACCGAATCGCGATCGAGCCCCGCGTTACCCACGACCGCCAAGACGGAATCGGCGCTGAAGCCCGCATCCTGACGCGCCTTGCTCTCCACGCGGGAGGTGAACAATGAGAAGGACAACTGCCACAAGCACGCGAGCGCCAGCAGGATGGTGAAGATCCACAGCGCACCTCTGTTCTGCATGACCGATAGGGGGATTTCGATGGTCGTCCTCCTTCGCGATAGGCGAAGGCCGGACAATGGGGCGGCAAATATAGAAAGGTGGGCCATGCGGCCGACCCGCGATCGGCAGGCCTAGCTTTGCCCATGGAAAAAGCAACGTGGGCATAGGTTGCCTCGTCCATCCATCGACCCTCGACCATGACCATCCACAAATTTTGGGGAGCCGCATGGCTCCTGATCCTGAGCCCCGCGATGCAGGCGCAGTTCCTGCTTCAGCATGACGGAGGCCTCCCCGTGGTGCGCGACACGGTTACCCTCGCCATGCCGTGGGTCGGCGGGCTGAACTGGTGCCAGGTATCTCAGGCCGATATGGACCTGGACGGCGAAAAGGACCTTTTCATTTTCGACCGCTCAGGGAACGAAGTGATCGCATTGATCCACCAAGGTGGTCCGGGCAGCAGCACTTACACCTATGATCCCATCATTAGCACCACCTGGCCGTTCAATGAACTGGAGAGCTGGGCGTATTTGCGGGACTACAATTGCGACGGGAAACAGGACCTTTTCAGTTACTCACCTGGTCAGGGCGGATTCTCTGTCCATAAGAACGTAAGCACTGGTAGTGAGCTGGAGTTCGAACTGGCCTATTCCCTTGTGGGAAGCAATTACGTGCCCACTTGGAGCCCCAATCTCTATGTCACACAGGTCGACCTGCCCGCGATCGACGATATGGACGGTGACGGCGACCTGGACGTGCTGACCTTCAGCATATTCGGCGCCTACGTGGAATACCACCGCAACCTGAGCATGGAGCAATACGGTACTTGCGACAGCTTGATCTATGAGGTGCGCAACCGTTGCTGGGGCTACTTCTCCGAGGACCCCAACACCAACAGCGTTGATCTGTTCGACTCCTGCGGTTTCAACGTGCCCAACCAGGAATTCGCCATCGGGATCGAAAAGGCGGTCCGGGAACTAAAGGAACAATACCATCTTCCGATCGATGGCACCGAGCGGGCCGCCGCTCACTCCGGCAGTACCCTCTTGACCATGGACCTGGACGACGATGGGGACAAGGAACTAACGCTCGGTGACATCTCTCATGAAAACCTGACCACCCTCTTCAACGGAGGGGCCGTGAACGATGCGCTGATCACCGCCCAGGACAGTACGTACCCGAACTACGACGTGCCGTTGCAGCTACCCATCTTCCCGGGAGCCTTCCATGTGGATGTGAACCTTGATGGTAAGCGCGACCTGGTGGTGAGCCCCAACGCCACCTCCCTCGCCCAGGACTTCGAAAGCATGTGGTACTACCTGAACACGGGTACGGATGAGGTCCCGATCTTCGACTGGCAGCAGAAAGACCTCTTCCAACGGGATATGTTGGAGTTCGGCGAAGGTGCTTATCCCGTAATCTTCGACCATAACGGCGACGGATTGATGGATCTAGTCGTTTCGAACTATGGCTACTACCAACCGGGTGGGGACTACCCGGGCAAAATGGCGCTCTTGGAGAACACCGGGACAGCTACCGCACCAAGCTTCATCGTGGTCGATACCGATTGGGAAAGCTTGTCCGCCAGCGGGATCGGAGCGGCCATGTACCCTGCCTTCGGCGATCTCGACAACGACGGGGACAAGGACATGATCGTCGGTGATCTGCAGGGTCGTATGCATTTCTTCCGGAACATCGCAACTGGGCCCGTCGCGGATTTTCAGCTGATCACCCCGAACATCACGGACGACCTGGGTGTGACGATGGACGTGGGCATGTTCGCCACACCACAGCTATTCCTCGTGGACGGGGACAATTTGCTCGATCTATTGGTAGGCGAGCGGAACGGGAACATCAACTACTTCCGCAACACAGGAACCTTGAGCGCACCGGTGTGGCATTTGGAGAACGATACCATTGGCGAACTGGATGTGGCCGAATACTGGAACGTGACCGGGTACAGTGTGCCATGCATGTTCCTTAACGGGAACAGCGAGCGCGAGCTCTTGGTTGGCTCCGAGGCGGGCTGGATCCACCACTTCAACAATATCGAGGGGAATCTGAACGGTAGCTTCAACTTGGTGGACAGCACCTTCCAGGACATCAAAGAAGGATCTAGGAGCAGCATAGCGGTGGCGGACATGAACGGCGATGGCTTCGTGGATGCCTTTACCGGCAACTACCGCGGTGGGCTCGGGTTCTGGCGGAACGATTTCGGTGTAGGGGTTGGCCAGGGAAGCCTTGACCTCAGCGGAGCACTGGAACTTCGGCCCAACCCGGCGCAGGAACAGGTCGAGATCCTTGTGAACGGGGATCTGGTCCCCGGATCCCGCTACCATATTGTCAACGCGTTGGGCCAGGAAGTGATGACCGGCACGCTGCCCCAAGGCAAGGCCCTCGTTGGTATCTCAGGCTTGGGCTCAGGAGCGTATACCGTGCTCGTGGAGAGGATGGGCATACGATTACGGGCCCGCTTGCTCATAGCCCGTTAGTGGCGGTGGTCGGGCAATGAAAGAAGGCGCCTCGGAAGGCGCCTTCTTTCATTATTCCTTCTGTGCGAACCGCGGTCAGGCCGTGACGCTGTTCATCTTGTCAAGTACGTCCATCACTTCTTTCACCGACTTGCCGCTCGCGGCACAGAGCTCCATTTCCTCCTTGGTGAGCTTAAGTTCGATGATCCGCTCCACACCCTTGCGCCCCAGGATCACCGGGGCACCCATGTAAATGTCCTTTAGACCATATTCCCCTTGCAGCCAAACGCAGCAGGGGAACACGCGTTTCTGGTCACGAACGATGGCTTCGACCATCTGAGCGGCGGCGGTCCCGGGCGCATACCAGGCACTTGTGCCAAGCAGGTTCACGATCTCGCCCCCACCCTTCTTGGTGCGCTCCACAATGGCGTCCAATTTGTCCTTGGCGATCAGCTCCGTGACCGGGATCCCACCTACGGTTGTATAGCGCGGGAGCGGCACCATCGTGTCACCGTGCCCGCCCATCAGTACCGCTTGAATGTCCTTGGGGCTCACACCCAACTCAGTGGCCAGGAAAGCGCGGTACCGGGCCGTGTCCAGGATACCGGCCATACCGAACACCCGATGCGCGGGGAACTTGCTGGTGAGGAAGGCGCAATAGGTCATAACATCGAGCGGGTTGCTCACCACAATGATGATGGCCTCCGGACTTTGCTTGACCACCTGCTCGGTGACGGTCTTGACGATATTGGCGTTGGTGGCGATGAGGTCATCCCGGCTCATGCCAGGCTTGCGGGGAAGGCCACTGGTGATGACCACGACATCGCTGTGCGCGGTCTTGGAATAATCATTGGTGCTACCGGTCAGCCGACTATCGAACAAACTTATGGGGGCGGTCTGCCAGATGTCCAAGGCCTTGCCTTCGGCGAAGCCCTCCTTGATATCGAGCAACACCACTTCATTGGCCAGTTCCCAACGGGCGCAGGCATCGGCACAGGTCGCACCCACATTGCCGGCCCCTACAACAGTGATCTTCATGGCGATCGCGTTCGCGTGTTTGAGCGCCCATAACATCAGGACGCGGCGCGAAAATAGGCGGCTCCCCGATCCGATCGCCCAAGGGTTGTACACGATCCCTAGGCCCGAACGCATCGTTCCCGCCACTCATCGCATGCCCCGAGGCATCCTTTCTTAAGAGGTTGCGTCTTCGTACCAAGGATGACTACTTTCACGGCGATCCCGATACCGCGCATGCTGCACGGCCTGGCAACCCAACCGATCGAGCGTCGTCTACCGGCCACGGAGCGGATGGAAGGTGCCTTGGAACCCGGCATGATCGGCCTGATCGACGGGTGTGTCGCGGGGGAATCACGCAGTCAGCAGAAGGTATACGAGTTGTTCTACGGCAAAATGATGGCCGTATGCCTTCGGTACACCAAGAACGCCGACCAAGCGAAGGATATCCTACAGGACGGGTTCATCAAAGTCTTCCGGAGCATGGACCGGTTCAATCGGAGCGGCTCTTTCGAAGGCTGGATCCGCCGGATCATGGTGAACACCGCGATCGACCACTTCCGGCGCACCAAGAACGCATACCTGCTGCTAGGAACGGATCGGAGCATCGAGGACTTCGAGAACCAGGATGAGGAGGACATATTGGAGGATGTGGGCCAGGAAGAAGAACTGGACCTGAAACCGGCCGATGTGATCAACGCCATGCAAAAGCTCACGCCGGCCTATCGCACGGTGTTCAACCTATATGTGTTCGAGGAAATGACCCACAAGGAGATAGCCGACACCCTCGGCATCAGTGTAGGCACATCCAAGAGCAACCTGGCCAAAGCGAAACATAACCTGAAGAAGTTGCTTAAAAAGGAACACAAACTGCTTTGAGCAGGGCGTGTGCGCTAGAACATGAATTCCATGGACGCTTTCGAAAAACGGATCAAGGATTCCCTCGAGGAGTTCGAAGTTCCCTACAATTCCGCCGACTGGGCCCAGTTGCAGCGATCGCTGACCGGTGGCACCAACGGTCGCTGGGGCTCTGTAGGGCTCTACCTGCTTCTTTTGACCGGTGGATTGGCCATCGGGGCGGGCTCATATTGGTTCCTCCGGAACGAACCTATCGCCGCCATTGGCAAAGAAATCCCCACCCCCAATGGCCCACGGGCCAAGGCCCAGATCGAGCCGACCGCGGCGGAAGGGATGGGGGCCGCTGATGCTCAAGCGTCCACCAAGATCCAAGAAGCGGACGTCGCCTCCACTAGCGGACAACACGCAACACAGCCGACCTCCAGTACCATCGCGCGGCAGAACAAAGAGAGTGCGGCCGATCGACCCGGGGAGGTCATGACCGGCGAAGTGAAGAAAGCAACATCCTCCAATGATCGTCCGAACGATCTGGCCTTCCGCGCGAGCGCTACGGAAGGATGCCCGGGGACCTCGATCGAGTTCGCCGTGAACAGCATGCCGGAGAACGCGATCTACCTATGGAACTTCGGCGACGGCAGTTTCAGCAACCAGAGCGATCCCGATCACACATTCGCCAAATCGGGTAAGTTCGAGGTGATGCTGTCTCTATCAAACACAGGCGGGGGCAATATCCAAAGCAAGCCGAGCAGCGACCTGATCGTGATCCACGAAGCTCCGCAGGCCACCTTCACCACCATGAAAATGGAGTACGAGGGGCACATTCCCTCCGTGCATTTTGAGAACCGTTCCCAGGGTGGCCGCAGCTACCACTGGGATTTCGGCGATGGGACCACCTCGGCCATCGCGCATCCGGACCATGTGTTCCTGAAAAAGGGCGTCTACCCTGTGGAACTCACCGTGACGAATGAAAAAGGCTGTGTGGACAAACAGGAACGTGAGATCCGGATCGATCGGGATTACAACCTGGACGCCCCTGCGTCCTTCTCACCCAATGGGGATGGCCAGGACGATCTGTTCATGCCGGACGCTTTACGAACACTTGGTGTGCGCTTCCAGTTGGCGGTGCATGATGCCAATACAGGCCGCAAAGTGTACGAGACCTCTGACGCCACGAAACCTTGGACCGGCCGAGTTGACAACCGCAATGAAGCCTGTCCCACCGGCGATTATGTCTGGATGGCCCAGATAAAAGAAGGAGCCCACCTGGGCGAAGTGACCTTCAACGGCAAGGTCAGTTTGGTACGCTGATCCCGGGTAGATCGGAGACGTGGAAGGCCCCGCCATGCGGGGCCTTCCCTTTTCACGTAGACGCGTCGACCACCTGACGATGTGATCACCTAGGTCCGCGCGGATCGACGCATCTTTGCGAAGACAGACACCGCAGTTCCGGGAAGGCTCGTCTTGCTTCAGATGCACCACCCATCTTTCAGCTCCGGCATGGCCGTATGCTCCCGACGGCCTTGGCTCGGGTACCTGAGCCTTGTGTTCTTCCTGGCGGTCGGGACCGTTTCGGCACAACCCTTCGATCAAGCCAGTTACAACGCTTGGAAATTGGCCAATCACCCAGCACTTCCAGCGCCTCCGAACGGCACGGTCGTGAACGATCCTTACCTACAACGCGGGGGCGGCACCACATGCGATTGCTGGATCACACCAGATGCGAGCTATACGACGGTGGATAACAGCAGTGAATGGGACGCAAGCGGGTTCCACAATGCCGATGATGGCAGTTATGGCCCCATCATACTCCCGTTCCAGTTCTATCTGTACGGACAGTTCTGGAACACGGCCTATATCAATATCAACGGGAACGTAAGCTTTGGGCAGTACTACGGCACGTTCAGTTCCACAGGGTTCCCTTTCCTGGACTATGTGATGGTCGCTCCTTTCTGGGCCGACGTGGACCTGCGAGGCCCGGGTATAGGCAACAACATCGTTCAATACAAAGCCACACCGACCGCGTTCTATGTGAATTGGACCAATGTGGGGTACTTCAATTCCATGACCGATAAGGTGAACACGTTCCAATTGATCATCACGGACGGGACCGACCCGATCGTGCCGAACGGTGCGAACGTTAGCTTCTGCTACAAGGACATGCAGTGGACCACGGGCAGTGCGAGCGGCGGTGTGAACGGCTTCGGGGGAACACCGGCCAGCGTCGGGGCCAACCAGGGCAATGGCATCGACTATATCCAGTTCGGCCGGTTCGACCAACCTGGGACGGCCTATGACGGTCCCTTCGGACTCAATGATGGAGTGAGTTTTCTTGACGACCAGTACTTCAGCTTCAGCACCGATATCACTACAGCGAACGTTCCACCGGTGATCAGTGGCCAAAGCGTGTGCGATTCGCTCATTTTGTGTGTTGGCCAACCTGCCTTGTTCGAGATGGTCTTTCTGTCCCCGGAACCGAACCAGATCACCACCCCCACCGCGTTCGCCCCTACTCTTCCCTCTTTCACGATCATCTCCAGCAGCCCGGGGCTCGCAGCCACGATCACTGCCGGCTTCACTCCGGCGCTGACCGATGTCGGTTACCACTATGTGACTTTCGAAGGCACCGATAATGGAAATCCGGCGCTCACATCCACCATCACTATCGTTGTCCATGTGCTGCCGGCCATTGTGGTCCCTCCGGCAGTGGATACGGTATGCCTGTACGATCCACCGGTCGATCTCTTTGCCTTGTTCACCACACCTCCGCAGCCGGGAGGCGACTGGCTGGACCCCAACAGCGACCCGCATTCCGGGATCTTCCAGGCGGGTGTGGATATGGACGGGATCTATGTGTACACCTCACCTGCATTGGGAGGGTGCCCAGAGACAGGGCAGGTCACAATGACGACCAACAGCCACACCAGCGCTCTGGTTACGACCGACTTGTTGTGTAACGGGGCAAGTTCCGGAACCATCGCGATAAGCACTGTTGGGAACGCGGGGCCTTGGGACTACATATGGGCCGATCAGAACAGCACGATCGTGCAGACCACGACCGCGGCCGTTGCAGATACGTTCACCGGCCCTGCAGGGACCTACTCGGTCGTGATCATCGAAGGTGTGAACGGCAATGGATGCAGTGACACGCTCACGGCGATCATCAATGAACCATCCGCGTTGACCATCAATCTGCTGGTGGACGATACCACCATCTGCAAAACAGGGAACGCGCTGCTCGACGCTTTCGCACAAGGAGGTACAGGCACACTGCAACAGCAATGGTCCAACGGGCTGATGGGCAATGGTCCACACAGCGTTAGCCCGAACGGTACCACCACTTATACAGTGTTCGCCTTGGACGCGAACGGTTGCAGTTCCGACACGCTCGACGTCACAGTGACGGTGCGGCCGTTCCTCCAGTTCGATATCGTGGATACCGTGATCACCTGTCCTGAGGTCCCGGTTGTGCTGGCTCCCGTGAACGTGATGGGAGGCGATGGGAACTACATGTACGACTGGGGTCAAGGACCTGGCCTCAATGCCTCGGACACCATCATAGTGACCACTTCGCAGTTGGTCTGCTTGACCCTATCGGATGGTTGTGAAACCCCAATGTTGGAGCGCTGCAGCTGGGTAGAGGTTACACCCATCCCGCTGCTGATCCTTTCCGTAGACTCCGTTATTGGTTGCGAACCCTTCGCCGTGACCTTCACCTTGGAGGACACCACTGGTGGCGCGACCGTGGAATGGGACTTCGGGGATGGTGTGAGCACAGGTGGTCCACCGGTGGTAAGCCATGCTTACGCTGATCTCGGCGCGTTCGATGTAGGCGCTATAGTTACGTGGCCGAACGGTTGCACGGATACCACGCTTATGGTGGACCTTGTCACCGTGCTTCCCTGCCCGAGGCCCAGTTCAGTTGGTCCGAGAACCCGGCGAACATTCTTTGGCCGCATCTGCAGTTCAACGAACAGGCAGGACCCTATGCGGTGACCTATGATTGGGATTTCGCAGGGCTCGGCACCTCGCAAGATCCCGACCCGGTATTCTCGTTCCCTGACCAGTTCGGGCACAGCTATCCTGTCACGCTTTACGTGACCAACAGTTTGGGCTGTCCCGATTCGATCACCCGCTTGGTGGAGGTCGAGAATGTTCTGCTCGTCTACGTTCCGAACACCTTCACGCCGGACGGCGATGGCCTTAACGAAACGTTCTCCATTGTAGGGAACGACATCTCCAACGTGGATTTCGAACTTATGATCTTCGACAGGTGGGGGGAGCTGGTGTTCCGTTCGGCGGATCCGGCACTGGCATGGAACGGGACCATGAACAACAGCGGTGGCGAAGTGCTGGCGCAGGGTGTATACCCTTACAAGTTGCAGGTGAAGGCCGGGTATTCCTTGGAGAAGAGGGAATTCGTGGGCCATATCACCTTGATGAAATAGCCGAATCCACGTCGAGGGGCCCTGGTCTGTCTGTATTCCCACCTTCCGTCGTCCATATCACGGTGTTCGCCGAATAGGCTGGGTCGGGCCGCTGTGGGTGGAAGGATGGTCCTATTTTCATCGCGTTCCATTCACCCGGGAACACGTGCAGGACCAACGCCCCATAGGTTCGCCGTGCAGGCTTCTTGGAAAAGCCTTTCGTCGCTGCGACCCGCGTTACCTCGGCTGGCTGGCCCGCAATGCTCTTCTTCTCGGTGGTTGGGCCCTCTCGAGTGGTGTATGTGCGCAGGCCTATGTGATCTTCAATGGCACGGACAACACCTGCGTGGGTGCTTTCTTGGACAGCGGTGGCCAAGGTGGTTCGGGCTATTCGAACAATGAGGACTATACCTATACGATCTGCCCGGATAATCCGGGAGATGCCATCTCGGTGAATTTCATCACCGCGTTGATGGCCGCGAACGGCGCGGTACCGATCGACAACATGACGATCTACGATGGCGACAACACCGGCGCGCCGCTGATCGGCAATTGGACCGGCAACACGTTGCAGGGGCAGGTGATCTCTGCCAGTGCTGGCAATGTGACCGGATGCCTCACCTTTGTGTGGCACTCGAACAACGCGGGACTGGGGATCTTCGCGGGCAGTATCAGTTGTACAACGCCTTGCGCACGGCCTACCGCGGTGGCCTCCATGGTGGGCGGTGCCCCGGCGAAGATATGTGCAGGTGAGGCTGTCAACTTCAATGGGAACGCCTCGTTCGCCGCACCAGGTTTCTCTATCGCGCAATGGCTTTGGGATTTCGACGATGGCACGACGAGTTCCTCAGGGCCCGTAGTGAGCCATGTGTTCAACATCCCGGGCGAATATGTGGTCCAACTTTACCTGGAAGACAACAATGGTTGCGCGAGCACCAATTTGGTGGACCTCCAAGTTCTTGTGGGAACGGAGCCCACGTTCACGGGGACAGGTGGAGATCAGTACGGGTGCCTTGGCGAAACACTATGCCTTGATGGCCAGGTGAACGCTGTCACCTGGAGCGCCACGCCGGATGCGAACTATGGAGCGGGGGTGCTATTGCCGGACAATGTGGGCTCTTGCTTCATAAGCGAACTCACCTTCTCGCAATTCGCACCGGGGCAAACACTGAACAACATCAACGACCTCAATGCGATCTGCTTTGATATCGAACACTCGTTCTTGGGCGACCTGATCATCTCCATCATCAGCCCGAGCGGCGAGACGGTGATCCTTCATCAACAGGGCGGGGCGGGCACTTTCCTCGGCATTCCGGACGATCTCGACGATGCGAACCCGAACCCGGGAACCTGTTGGAGCTACTGTATTGACCCGCTCGCCACGAACGGTACCATGGCCGCGAACGCCGGGGTTACGCTACCTGCGGGGTCGTACGAAAGCGTCGACCCGCTCACCGGCCTGCTTGGAAGTTCGCTCAACGGTACATGGACGTTGCAGATCTGCGATATGTGGGCGCTGGACAATGGTTTCCTCTGTGGCTTCTCCTTGGATTTCGACCCCTCACTTTTCCCGGGCCTCACTGAGTTCACGCCGGTATACGGTAACGCGTGCGACAGCACGTGGTGGACCGGACCCAACATCACATCCACGTCCGGGGACTGCGACCAGATCTGCGTGACACCACCGGGTGTCGGGAACTTCAACTATGTGTATCATGCCACCGACAACTTCGGCTGCATATACGATACGACCGTCACGGTCACGATCATTCCCGGACCCACCGTCGATGCGGGTGCCGATCAAACCATCTGTACACCGGGCGATGTGCAGTTGAACGCTGTTGTGAACGGGATCATTCCACCCGCTCCGTGCATCTACACGCTGAACCTTTTCGACACGTTCGGTGATGGGTGGGACGGCGCCACTGTAACGGTCACGGTGAACGGGGTGCCCACGGTTTATGGCATGGCCAACGGCACGAACATCAGCTACACGATCAATGTGCTGGACGGACAGTCGATCCAGATCAGCTATCAGCCAAGCCTGCTTTTCAATGCGGAGCACGCTTACGAACTGTTGGATGGGCAGGGTAGCACGGTCTTCTCCGACACCCCGCCCATGGCTTCCGGCGTCACCTTCAATGGCTCCGCGGATTGCGCCCCCGGCAACGGCACGATCATATATGCGTGGACCCCGACCACGGGGTTGAACAACGCTGGCATCGCCGACCCGATCGCCACGGTGGCCACCACCACGGTCTACACGGTGACGATCTACCAAGATGGTTATGCTGGATGTCCTGCCACATCCACCGTGACGATCACTGTGGGCTCCACCGTCGATGCGGGTACTCCCGGGGGGATCACACTTTGCGGCACCGATGCGGCTGTGAGCTTATTCGCACAGCTCGGTGGAACACCGGATGCCGGTGGCACTTGGAGCGGCCCAAGTCCGATAGTTGGCGGAATGTTCGATCCAGGAACAATGAGCGCTGGGGTCTACACCTATACCATTACTGGCACGGCACCATGCCCGGATGCGACCTCCACCGTCACTACCACGATCAATACTCCGCCTGATCCCGGTGTGAATGCTACCCTCACTGTCTGCAGCACCGATGGTGCGGTTGATCTCTTCGCACAACTCGGTGGAACGCCTAATGCCGGCGGCACCTGGACCGCGCCCGGTGGTGGTGCGTTCGGTGCAACGTTCACACCAGGCACCGATGCGGACGGCGTCTACACCTACACCGTGAACGGTGTGGCGCCGTGCCCCAGCGAAACCGCCACGGTGACCATGACCACCAACACACCGCCTGATCCCGGCGTGGATGGTGCGATCACGCTGTGCAGTACAGATGCCGCTGTGAGCCTCTTCACGCAGTTGGGCGGAACACCGGATGCTGGCGGCACGTGGAGCGGGCCAAGCCCGGTGGTCGGTGGCATATTCGATCCTTCCAGCATGATCGCGGGAGCGTACGTGTACACCATCACTGGCACTGCGCCCTGCCCCAATGAAGTGGCGACGGTCACTACCACGATCAATACTCCGCCTGATCCCGGTGTGAATGCTACCCTCACTGTCTGCAGCACCGATGGCGGTGACTCCGCACACTCGGCGAACCCCACCCTGGTGTGGAGCGCCCGGTGGGGTGCCTTGTGCATCCCGCACCCCCCCCCCCCCCCCCCCCCCCCCCCCCCCCCCCCCCCCCCCCCCCCCCCTGGGGGCCGGGCCTGACCGCGCCGGGGTGCGTTGGGCACGTTCACACCCGGCACCGATGCGGACGGCGTGTACACCTATACCGTCAATGGCGTCGCACCCTGCCCCAGCGAAACCGCGACCGTGAGCATGACCACCAACACGCCGCCTGATCCGGGTGTGGATGGTGCGATCACACTCTGTAGTACCGATGCGGCCGTTTCACTATTCGCACAACTCGGCGGAACACCAGATGCCGGCGGTACGTGGATCGGACCAAGCCCTGTTGTGGGTGGCATGTTCGATCCTTCGAGTATGAATGCCGGGGCGTATGTGTATACCGTCACCGGCACCGCACCCTGCCCAAGAACGCAACGGTCACCACCACGATCAACACGCCACCCGATCCCGGTACCAATGGATCTATCACTGTCTGCAGCACTGATGGCGTAGTTGACCTCTTCGCACAACTCGGTGGAACGCCTAATGCCGGCGGCACTTGGACCGCGCCCGGTGGTGGTGCGTTCGGTGCAACGTTCACACCGGGGACAGATGCCGATGGCGTCTACACCTACACCGTCAACGGCACTGCGCCCTGCCCCAGCGAAACCGCCACGGTGTCCATGACCACCAACACACCGCCTGATCCCGGCGTGGATGGTGCGATCACGCTGTGCAGTACAAATGCCGCTGTGAGCCTCTTCACGCAGTTGGGCGGAACGCCTGATGCTGGCGGCACATGGAGCGGGCCAAGCCCGGTGGTCGGTGGCATGTTCGATCCTTCGAGTATGAACGCGGGAGCATACGTGTACACCATCACCGGCACTGCACCCTGCCCGAACGAAACGGCGACCATAACGGTATCCGTCAATGCGATGCCTGATGCAGGGATCGATGGGGCAATCGCGTTGTGCGCGACGAGTCCTGCCGTCGGTCTCCTCGGTCAGCTGGGTGGTTCTCCGGATCCAGGAGGTACTTGGTCTGGCCCGAGCCCCGTGGCCGCTGGGATGTTCAACCCGGCAAACATGAACGCGGGGATCTATACCTACACCGTTGTGGGGATCGCACCATGCCCGACCGCAACGGCAGCGGTCGATGTGAACGTGGTGACCAACCCGGATGCGGGCTTGCCTGGAGCGATCACGCTATGCGCGACGGATGCGCCCGCCGACCTCTTCGCACAACTGAACGGAGCACCTGATGCCGGCGGCAACTGGACCGGCCCAAGCCCCGTGGTCGGTGGACAGTACGATCCGGCGAACATGAACCCGGGTGTCTATACCTATACCATCGCCGTTCCACCGCCATGCGTGAGCGTGAACAGCACTGTAACGGTGAGCGAGGTTCAGCCGCCCGATGCAGGCATCGATGATGCCCTCACCTTGTGCATCAGCAGCCCGCCCACCGGGCTCTTCGCTTCGCTCGGCGTCAGCCCCGCTGCCGGTGGATCTTGGACCGATCCCAACGGCAACGCGCACAGTGGCACATTCAACCCGGCCATCGATCCCGCCGGTGATTACACCTACACAGTGAACGGGACCGCGCCGTGTCCTTCCGCATCAGCGGTGGTGACGGTGAGCGTCGTGGCTTTGCCGGATGCAGGTCTTCCCGGATCGATCACACTCTGCCTCACGGATGGCCCAGCGGATCTGTTCACCCAGTTGGGCGGAACGCCTGATGCGGGCGGCAACTGGACCGGCCCAAGCCCCGTGGTCGGTGGACAGTACGATCCGGCGAACATGAACCCGGGGGTATACACCTATACGATCACCGTACCGCCGCCGTGTGTGAGCGTGAACAGTACCGTGACGGTGAGCGAAGTGCAACCGCCCGATGCGGGCATCGATGATGCCCTCACCTTGTGCATCAGCAGCCCGGCCGCTTCGCTCTTCGCTTCGCTTGGTGGCAGCCCGGATGCTGGTGGCTCCTGGACCGATCCCAACGGCAACGCACACAGTGGCGCCTTCAACCCAGCTAACGATCCAGCGGGTGATTACACCTACACGGTGAACGGGACGGCGCCGTGCCCATCGGCATCGGCCATCGTCACCGTGAGCGTAGTGGCCCTGCCGGACGCCGGTCTTCCGGGTTCGATCACCTTATGCACTACCGATGGTGCAGCCGACCTCTTTACAGAGTTAGGTGGAACGCCTGATGCCGGTGGCAACTGGACCGGCCCGAGCCCTGTAGTTGCAGGACAGTATGATCCGGCGAACATGAACCCGGGTGTCTATACCTACACCATCGCCGTTCCACCGCCATGCGTGAGCGTGAACAGCACTGTAACGGTGAGCGAGGTTCAGCCGCCCGATGCAGGCATCGATGATGCCCTCACCTTGTGCATCAGCAGCCCGCCCACCGGGCTCTTCGCTTCGCTCGGTGGCAGCCCCGATGCCGGTGGATCTTGGACCGATCCCAACGGCAACGCGCACAGTGGCACCTTCAACCCGGCTAACGATCCCGCCGGTGATTACACCTACACGGTGAACGGGACGGCGCCGTGTCCTTCCGCATCAGCGGTGGTGACGGTGAGCGTCGTGGCTTTGCCGGATGCAGGTCTTCCCGGATCGATCACGCTCTGCCTCACGGATGGCCCAGCGGATCTGTTCACCCAGTTGGGCGGAACGCCTGATGCGGGCGGCACTTGGACCGATCCCAATGGAGTTGCACAGACCAACCAGATCGATCCAGCAAGCGACCCAGCAGGTATTTACACCTACACTATCGCGGTTCCCCCGCCATGCGTGAGTGTGACGTCCACGGTCACCGTTTCGCTGGCCACACCGCCAGATGCCGGATCGGATGGTGCGATCACGCTGTGTATCTCCAGCCCGGTCACCGGTCTGTTCGCTTCGTTGGGCGGTTCGCCCAACGGCGGTGGGACGTGGACCGATCCCAACGGTGTCTCGCACAGCGGCTCCTTCGATCCAGCGAACGACGTGATCGGCGACTACACGTACACCGTGAACGGAACCGCTCCGTGCCCTTCGGACCTCGCAGTGGTGACCGTCAGCGTGGTGAGCCTGCCGAATCCCGGGCTTCCAGGGGCGATCACTTGGTGCACCACCGATCCCATCGGCGATCTGTTCGCTCAACTGGGCGGAACACCGGACGCGGGCGGATCATGGACCGATCCCAACGGCGATCCCTTCAGCGGAAACTTTGATCCCGCAATGGATACACCGGGCTCCTACACCTACACGATCACTGTTCCTCCGCCTTGTTTAAGCGTTACTTCCACCGTCGCTGTCACCCTCTCCACGCCACCGGATCCGGGAATTGATGGATCGCTCACGTTGTGCATCTCCAGCCCACCAGGGACGCTCTTCGCTTCATTGGGTGGAACCCCGAATCTGGGCGGGACCTGGGTCGATCCGAACGGCGCCGCGCACAGCGGTACGTTCGATCCTGCGAATGACGTCCAGGGGGATTACACCTACACCGTGAACGGCAGTGTGCCTTGCCCGGCAGCGTCAGCCGTTGTTACGGTGAGCGTGGTGAGCTTGCCCGATCCTGGTCTTCCCGGGGCGATCACCTGGTGTACCACCGATCCCATCGGCGATCTGTTCGCTCAACTGGGCGGATCACCGGACGCGGGCGGATCATGGACCGACCCCAATGGCGATCCCTTCAGCGGCACATTTGATCCTACCACGGATGCACCAGGCACGTACACCTACACGATCACTGTTCCCCCGCCCTGTGTGAGCGTCACTTCCACCGTTGCGGTCGCGATCTCCACACCGCCGGATCCTGGCACGGACGGCTCGCTGACGTTGTGTGTTTCCAGTCCACCGTCCGATCTGTTCGCCTCGTTAGGCGGCACGCCGGATCTGGGTGGGACGTGGAGCGATCCGAACGGCAACGCGCACAGCGGAACATTCACGCCGGGCATGGACATCGCGGGTGTTTATACCTACACGGTGACCGGCACGGCACCCTGCCCGAACGCCGCCGCTAGCGCCACGGTGACCGTGGTGAACCTTCCCGATCCAGGCACTCCTGGTGCGCTCACGCTTTGCACATCCGATGCACCGACCGATCTCTTCGCGCAATTGGGAGGCACTCCCGATGCCGGTGGATCATGGACCGATCCCAACGGCAACGCGCATAGCGGCACCATCGACCCTGCCAACGATCCGGCAGGTGTTTACACCTACACTATCACCGTTCCGCTGCCGTGCTCCAGCGTGAGCGCGACGGTTGCGATCACGCTTTCCATTCCGCCAGACGCAGGAAGCAACAGTGTGCTCGCCGCATGTGCGATAGGTGCATCACAAGACCTCTTCAGCTTGCTGGGTGGAAGCCCGGATCCGGGTGGCTCCTGGACGGATCCGAACGGTGTTGCGCATGCGGGCCTGTTCGATCCGATCATCGATCCTGCTGGCAACTACACCTATACCGTGGCAGGTACACCACCCTGCCCTGCGGCATCTGCGGTGATCGCGGTGAACATCGTGACGGAACCCGATGCGGGCACGGATGCCATACTGAACCTCTGTGCTGCCGGCGCCCCCGTGCTGCTCTTCCCTGAGCTTGGTAATGCGGATGCTGGCGGTACATGGACCGATCCGAACGGCAACCCGTTCGCGGGGCTTTTCACCCCAGGACTTGATCCCGCAGGCGCGTACACATACACGGTGACCGGCACCGCCCCTTGCCCGAACGACCAGGGCGTGATCACGGTCGTACTGCTCACCGATCCGGACGCTGGCATTGACGGAACGTTGACGCTTTGCGGCAACGCACCTGCCACTGATCTGTTCCCCTCGCTAAGCGGTTCACCGGATCCAGGTGGCGCATGGACCGACCCAAATGGGCTCGTGCATAGCGGCTCGTTCGACGCGACCCTGGATCCTGCGGGCATTTACATGTACCTGCTCGTCGTTCCGCCGCCGTGCGTGAGCGATACTTCGTTCGTCACCGTCTCGGTGGTGGTACCGCCGGATGCTGGGATTGATGGCAGCGTTGCCCTTTGCTCGGACGACGGCCCCATTCAACTTTTCAATTCGCTAGGCGGCACACCGGATGCGGGCGGTGTTTGGACGAACACGGGTGGAACGATCGTGAGCGGAACCTTCGATCCGGCAGTGGATCCTGATGGCACTTTCACCTACACTGTTACGGGCACCACACCCTGCCTGGATGCGGCTGCGGATGTGCTCGTTGCGGTGGAGCCCTTGCCGGACGCAGGTCTTGATGGAAGCGTGACGGTTTGCCCCGAGGCACCGAACGTGGATCTGTTCCAACTGCTCGGTGGAACGCCGGATGCCGGTGGGTCATGGACCGATCCCTATGGTGTGGCGTGTTCCGGTGATTTCGATCCGGGCACAGATCCCGTTGGGGCTTACACCTACACTGTCTTCGGCATCATCGCCTGCCCGAACGTGAGCGCGAGCGCGACCGTGAACGTCTTCCTGATCGCCCCACCGGATGCCGGACCCGATCAAGTGAGTTGCACCTTGGAGGCCACACTAGCGGCCACAGGAGCCTGGACCTCGGGCCTGTGGAGCGGGCCCTCGGACGTGAGCTTCGCGGATCCTTCCGCAGCGAACACCACGGTCACAGCGACCAATGGAGGCCCACACCTGCTGTTCTGGACCGTGACCACACCCGATGGCTGTGCTTCACTGGATAGTGTGACGGTGGTACTCACCACGCCGATCCTTCCCGTCACCAGCGCCAGCGATGCGGTCTGCTTCGGCGAATGCAATGGAAGCATGGTGGTGGCCGTGAGCGGTGGCAACCCAGCACCTACAGGCTATACCTACCAATGGAGCAACGGGGTAGCCGGACCCGCGGATACCGCAGCCTGGGGCTTGTGCACAGGCACGTACACGGTGACCTGCGTGGATGATAACGGCTGTTCCGCCTCCGCGACCGCTGTGGTCACCGAACCTCCACCGCTCGTGATCGATGCCTTGGCCGGGTTGCCCGAAACCTGTCCGGGTAGTTGCGACGGCACTGTGATAGCCGCTGATACGGAAGGCCTCTACTTCAGCCTGAACGGCGGCGCGTTCCAATTGGGCGGGTACTTCCCCGGCCTGTGCCCCGGACCCTACAACATTATGATGATGGACGCTGCGGGATGCAAGGCGATCGGACTGACCAATGTGGCCACCCCACCTCCGGTCGAGGCTGCGTTCAGCTATGCGCCTGATACGATCTTCATCGATGATCCCACCGTGCAGTTCTTCGATGCCTCTTCGCCCAATGCGGTCAACTTCCTGTGGGACTTCGCCGGGCTTGGAAGCAGCACGTTGGAATATCCGGAGTTCACCTTCCCCGATGGCGAGGGGGCATGTACGAGGTTTGCCTCACCGCGAGCGATGCCAACAACTGCCCGGACGAGATCTGCACCACCGTGGTGATCTACGATCTCCTGATCGTGCATGTGCCGAACGCCTTCACGCCGGATGGCGACGGCATCAACGATGGCTTCGTACCCATCTTCAACCTGCCCTGGGTGGACAACTACGAGTTCCTCATTTTCGACCGCTGGGGCGAACGCCTCTTCACCAGCACCACGCCCGGCGAAGTTTGGGACGGAAACTACCACGGCGTAGCAGTGGAAAGTGAGGTCTATGTGTGGGAGTTGAAGTACCGCGATATGCTCTCAAGGGACTACGGGAAGGCCAAGGGGCATGTGACAGTATTGCGGTACGTTCCGTATCCCGCAAAACGACGAAAGCCCCGATCCTCGAGGCTTCTTCGCCATTGGATCAAAAACAGTCCACTGTGAACGTTCAGTGCGATCTACACGTCGAGCTTCGCGTAGATCGCGTTCTTCTCGATGAACTCGCGGCGGGGCGGCACATCGTCGCCCATGAGCATGCTGAAGACGCGATCGGCCTCGGCACCGTTCTCGATGGTCACCTGGCGGAGGGTGCGGCGGCTCGGGTCCATGGTGGTTTCCCAGAGCTGCTCAGCGTTCATTTCACCGAGACCCTTGTAGCGCTGCACGCCCACGCTGGCCTCCTTGTTCCCGGCTTTCATGCGCTCGATCACCAGATCGCGCTCGGCCTCGTTCCAGCAATACACCTGCTCCTTCCCTTTCTTCACCAGATAGAGCGGCGGGGTGGCGATGTAGAGATAGCCCTGTTCGATCAGCGGCTGCATGTGACGGAAGAAGAAGGTCATGATCAGGGTCTGGATGTGGCTGCCGTCCACGTCGGCATCGCACATGATCACGATCTTGTGGTAGCGCAGCTTGTCCATGTTGAGCGCCTTGCTGTCCTCCTCGGTGCCGATGTGCACGCCCAGCGCGGTGTAGATGTTCCGGATCTCCTCGTTGTCGAGGATCTTGTGCTGCATGGCCTTCTCCACGTTCAGGATCTTCCCGCGCAGGGGTAGGATCGCCTGGAACTCGCGGTTGCGGCCCTGCTTGGCGGTGCCGCCGGCGGAATCTCCTTCGACCATGAAAAGTTCGCTCGCGCTGGCATCCTTGCTCTGGCAATCGGCCAGTTTCCCGGGTAGACCACCGCCGGTGAAAGCGCCTTTACGCTGCACCAGCTCGCGAGCCTTTTTCGCGGCGTGGCGGGCTGTGGCTGCCAAGATCACCTTGTCCACGATCTGCCTGGCATCCTTCGGGTGCTCTTCGAGGTAGTTCTCGAGCATCTCGCTCACGGCCATATCCACCGCGCCCATCACCTCGTTGTTGCCGAGCTTGGTCTTGGTCTGGCCTTCGAACTGGGGCTCCTGCACCTTCACGCTGATCACGCAGGTGAGCCCCTCGCGGAAGTCATCGCCCGCGATCTCGAACTTGAGGTTCTTGGTGGCTCCGCTGTTGTCCGCGTACTTCTTCAACGTGCGGGTCAGGCCCCGGCGGAAACCGGCCAGGTGCGTGCCACCCTCGTGGGTGTTGATGTTGTTGACGTAGGAGTGCAGGTTCTCGGTGTAGGAATCGTTGTACACCATCGCGATCTCCACGGGGATATCCTGCTTCTCCCCTTCCATGTAGATCACGTCCTCGATCAGCGGCGCGCGGGTGCCGTCCAGGTATTGCACGAACTCTACCAGACCACGATCGCTGTAAAAGGTGTCGTGTACGAAGCTGCCATCTTCGTTCGTGTGGCGCTCGTCGGTCAACGTCAGCTTGATGCCCTTGTTCAGGAAGGATAGTTCCCGCAGGCGGGCCGCCAGGGTATCGTAGTTGAACTCGGAGACCTGGAAGATGGTGGCATCGGGATGGAAGGTGACGATGGTGCCCCGCTGGTCGGTCTTGCCGACCTCCTTCACCGCGTATTTGGGCTTTCCCTCGCTGTACTCTTGTTGGTAGATCTTGCCATCGCGGTGTACTTCGGCCAGAAGCATATCGCTCAGCGCGTTCACGCAGCTCACCCCGACGCCGTGCAGACCGCCGGACACCTTGTAGCTGTCCTTGTCGAACTTGCCACCGGCGTGCAGCACGGTCATCACCACCTCGAGGGCGCTCTTGCCCTCCTTGGCATGCATGTCCACGGGGATACCGCGGCCGTTGTCCTTCACACGGATACTGTTGTCGGGCAGGATCTGCACATTGATCGTATCGCAATGCCCGGCCAGGGCCTCGTCGATGGAGTTGTCCACCACCTCGTAGACCAAGTGGTGCAGCCCCTTGGTGCTGATGTCGCCGATGTACATCGCGGGGCGTTTCCGCACCGCCTCGAGGCCCTCCAAAACCTGGATACTATCCGCCGAATAGCTGGCCGAGGCCTTCTTCTTCTTCTCGCTCATTTCCACTGCTGTCTCTGACATGTTCCTTGGGTTCAAAAGCCCTGGTTCCGAAGGGCACGCGAAGATACCGTTCTGCTCCCTCCTGGCGAGGGCATTTTCCCAACAACGACGCGGGTTTTGTTGATATTTAACGAGCCCGTTGGGCTTGCATGTCCCGGATGGATCTTTATGACCCCTGCGGAACGTACGTTGTGCCGCGTGAAGCGCCTTAGAAGGCGTAGCTCGCGCCCCCCAATACCAGCCCCCGCTGCACCGGGTAGCTGACCCACCGCTCATAGCGGCTCAGGCTCAAATTGCTGGCTTGGAGGAAGACGCTCAACCGTTTGGTGTAGCGGTACTCCACGCCCAGGTGGATGTCCACAAAGCCGTTCAACTCCACGGTCTCTGTGCGGTCCGGGGTCTGGTCGAGCACACTATCGAAAATGGGCGTGAAGGCCTTGCGCTTCCCCATCAGCATGGCGTCCAGTTCAATGATCAGCTTGTCGCGCAGGCTGTAACGGGCACCGATGGCCAATTGATAGGGCGGCAGGTTCCAAGGCTCAGCTTGATCATCCGTATCGTAGTTGAAGATGTCCAGACGCCCGTGGAAGCGGATGCCCTTGCCGGCATCGTAGGTTAGGTCGCCGCTCACATCCAGCACCTTCACATCATCATACACGGTGTTGAACTGGTTGCCGAAGGAGTAGAACCCATCGGTGATGTAAAGCAGGCGGTCCCTCCAGCCCGTGTAGCTCACGCGTACATCGAAGCCCAGGGCACTGCTAAGGCTGCCGCGCAGGCCGCCGTAAATATCATAGAGCTTGCTGCTGTTCGCCAACACCGGACCGGGAATGGTCCATGGGTTCTCCTGCGTGATGCTGCGGTAGCTATTCCGCATGCGTTGACCATCCACCCCGGCGTAGGGCACCAGGATGTCATCGAAGAGGCTGTAGCTCAGGTAAGCTTGGGGGTAGAAGTGGAAGGTGGTTTTGGACATCGCGTCCACATAGATGCCTGCACCTACACGCACCACGTATTTCTCACCGCGGGTACTGACCGTTGGCGTGAGCCCGATCAGCGTCCCGTTCTGGCGGAACGATGGCAGGGTATCGTTCGGTTGGCCGGTGTAGGCGTTGTTGTCGATCAAGAGCACCGCGGCATAGGTCTCGCTGTCCAGGCGCTTGCTCAGGTCGGCGGTGAACTTCACCTGGGTCTCCTTGCTTCCAGTGCGGGCGGTGTAATAACGTGCGTCCAATTTCACATCGTGCGCCAGGGCGGTGCTATCCCCGTAGATGCTCTTCACCTGGGCAGCGAAGCCGAGGTCGTTGTATACCTGTAGGATATCGCCGGGCACGGGTAGGTCCAGTGTATCGAATCCTTCCTCGCGGAAGCCGTAGTAGTTGACGCCCCGGCGCGCGTAGTCGGCACGGAGCTTCACCGCATGGTTGCGCAGACGCAGCGTGTAAAAGGCGTCCGCGTTGTTGAAACTGTAGCCGCTGTACCCGAGGTCGTTGAGCCCACCGTTGCTGCTCATGTGTTTGAGGTGGATACCGTAGCTGTTCTTCTTGTTGCGGCCCTGGTCGTAGTAGAGCTCACCCAACGGGGTATTGAAAATGCCATAGCCGAGCTTCACAAAACCCTTGTACAAGCGCTCATTAGTCTGGGAGATGCCCAGTTTCGCCGGGGCGATGCTGTCCACCTTGATCGGCAGACGGGCCTGGGTGGGTATCACCTGGTAGGTCACCACGCGTTCGGGCAGCACGGTATCCAACGCCTGCGGGCGGCGATCCACCTTCTGCACGTCGGCGATGGTGGGATTGAATATCCCGTGGATGTAGTACTGACCGCCCGGCGTGGCGCCTTCCTGGGCCAGCAGGGCGATGGGCAGCAGGCCGAGGAACGCACTGCATGCACGGAGAAGGACGTGGGTCTTCATTCGTCGTTCTCTCTGGGGTTGCTCTCGTCGATGGGCGCTTCGATCTCCTCCTGCGGCGCGGGGGTGGTCTGCTGCACTTCGCTGGCGAGGATGGTATCGAGACGGGTACGCGCCTGCGCCACTAGTTCGGGATCGCTCACGTGGTCGATCACGCTCTGCAAGGTGGCCTTGGCCTGGAAGCGATCGTTCAATTGCACATAGGCATCAGCGAGCAGGATGAAGCCGCGCGCCTTCCAGTCCTCGTAGCTCGGGTACTTCTTCACCAGATCGAAGACCTCCTTCTCGGTATCGGTGTATTTGCCCTGCATGTAGCGCACATAGGCCATGTGGTACTTGGCTTCTGCGCCTGCTTCACTGGTGCTGGCCGTGACCACCGCTTTGAACTTGACGTACGCATCGTCGAGGCTATTGGCCTCCATCGCTTTGCGGCCTTGCAACAGGCCGGCCTCGGCTTTCAGATCGTTGTTGGCACCTGGCTCGGCGATCACTTTAGAGGCAGCGTCAGCGGCCTCGTCGATCCGGCCCAACTCGCGCAGGCAACGCATGCGGCCGACCTTGGCAGCGAGTACGTTCTGCGGTATCGCCGCCACCTGCTCCAATTTGGTGTAGTGCTCCAGCGCGCCTTCCCACCGGTGGTCGCGGAAGAGAATGTCGCTGGCGCCGAACAGGGCGCTCTCCAAAAAGTCCTGCGTTCCTGAGGCGATCACCGCTTCCAGGTCGGGCAAGGCGACCTCGTACTGCTTGG
Organism: Flavobacteriales bacterium; assembly: GCA_016703105.1. Lineage (GTDB taxonomy): Bacteria > Bacteroidota > Bacteroidia > Flavobacteriales_F > PHOS-HE28 > PHOS-HE28. The sequence continues at coordinate 316,361 of JADJCS010000009.1, read as the reverse complement.
CGTGGAACGCGCAATCTCCACGATAGAAGCGCGCATTGGTGGCAAAGGCCCCGTTCGGGTATTTGGCGAGATAGTCGCCGAACGCCCCGATGGCTTTGTCGCACTTCTCATCGAAGTAGAGCGCTTCAGCGCTGCGGTAATACTTCTCGTCGAGGTCAAGTGTGGTGGGATCCACGAAGCTCAAGCTGCGCAGATAGGTCTCGTATTCGCCCACCTTGCCTTGTTCCACATAGATGCTCTCGATGCCTGCCAGCGCATCGCGCGAACCTTCCACCGTGGGGTATTGCGCCACAATGGCTTTGAACTCTTCCAGCGCGCGCGGTGCATCCCCTTGGCGCTTGCGGACCAAGGCGGTTTGCAACATGCTCTGCCGCACATGCGGGCTGTTCGGGTGCTGCTGCACCACTTGCTCGTAGTACGACACCGCCTCCGCGTTCTTGTCCAGGTTGATGTAGGTCTCCCCGAGTTGGAATTTGGCGTCGGCCGCGAAACGTGAATTGGGGCGATCCGCCAGCAGGGCTTTCAGCACGGCGATCTTCTCCGTGAATTTCTGTTCCAGTCCGTAGCACACGCCCTTCTGGTACATCGCGTAGTCCCGTTCGGTGCTGCCTGCCTTGATCGCCTGATCATACCAGGAGATAGCCTGCTCCTCATCCTTGGCCAGGTAGTAGCAGTCACCGATCCGCATCAAGGCATCGGCACGTTGCTTGGCCTCGGTGCCACTTACGCCCGCGAACCGACGCAACGCGGTCAGTGATTCATCATACCGTTTCTGCTTGAAGTACGCGTAGCCCATGCTGTAGCTGGCCTGCTCGTACATTTCCGTGGCGTAGGCACCTGGTGAATTCCGCAGGTCGTCGTACTTGGCCAAAGCCTGGTCATCATAGTCCCCAGCCCCGTAGTAGGATTCCCCCATCCAGTAGTGGCAGCGGGCGTTCACCGACTGGTCCACCGGGTATTTGAGCGCACGCTGGAAAGCCGTCACCGCTTCATCGTACTTGCGGCCATCATAAAGTTCCACGCCGCGATCGTGCGCGAGCCGCTGATAGGTCTCCTTCAGCACGATGTCCTTGTTCTGGATCTCGTCCAGCGCCTCCAGCGCCGCATCGTAGTTGCGGGACTTGAGGAACACATCCACCAAAAAGCCATAGGCCTCATCGCGGCGCGGCGTGTTCGGATACTTCTTCAGGTAATCGCGCAAGGCGACGATCGCCTCGCTGTAAGGGTCGAATGAAAGTTCATAGGCGAGCTTGGCGTAGTTGAAGAGCGCATCCTCGGTCACCTTCGCGTCGAAGCCCAGTTCGTAGGCACGCTTGAACGCATTACGCGCATAGTTCTTCTCCTTCAGCGCGAGGTAGCAATCGGCCATATGGTATACGGCCAGTTGGCTCAGGCTATCCTCTTCCGTATTGACCAAGGTGAGCTGCGTGAGCGCCTTCTGGTGATCCCCTGCCTTGTAGTAGGCATGGCCAAGCTGGTAACGCTCCGTGCGACCCACGCCGGCCCCACGTGCGATCGCTTTTTCCAAGTAGGGCACCGCTTCTGCATAACGTCCGGTGCGGTAGTAGGACTCTCCGGCCAACCGGTTGATATCCCCGATCCGCTTCGTGCCCTCGGGGTCCTCCAACAGCGGCTTGGTGTAGGCGATCACTTCATCATAGTGCCCCTGCATGAACTCGATCTCGGCTATGTAGAAGGGCACGATCTTCCCGAAGGCGGGATCATTCTCCAGCGACTTGAAGACCGGCAGAGCTACAGCATAGCGCCCGCGCTCATAGTCGATATGAGCAGTGTAGTACTTCGCAGGCACGGCGTATGGCCCCGTGCCATCCTTCACCTTGCCGAATGCGTTCTGGGCGTGTTCGGTATGACCTTCCTGGAAGTGCGCGTAGCCGGACTTGAACTGGAACTCCTCCAGGTCAGCGCTGCTCAGATCCTCTTCGTTCACCTTGCCTGCCCATGCCAGGCAATCCTTCCAGCGCTTGTTGGTGAAATAGTGCCGGAAGAGTTCAAAGCGCACCGCGCCCACGTGCAGGTCCTCGGGGTGATCCGCCATGAAGGCCAACAAGCGCACCGGCGCATCGCTATGGAAGAGGCGCACGGCGCAGATGGCGCTTAGGTATTCCGCTTCGATACGTGTCGGGGCATGCGCATCACGGGTCGTCTCGATGATGCGGTCCAACTCGTACTGCGCAGCACCGTACTTGGCCCGGTCGAACAGGTCGCTGGCGAGATCGAAGGCGGCCCGAGGATGCTCGTAATGCGCAGGGCGTTGGGAGAACACCAAGCCACCGGACCAGGGGCTGGCCCAAAGGCCGAGCGTGAGCAGTGCGGTGGATGCGGAGAGCTTCATCAAGCGGTCAAAGTTCCTGGGGTGGGATCCCTGACAAGGATGATGTCCGGCGTACTTATCCACGCGGGGATGTTCATGCGGAGCGGCAACCATCGTTCATGACAACGCAAGGCGGGGCGCGGAAATTTTCCACCTTTGGTGCACCGCGCCCAGCGCGGGGAATACGATGACCGCGACGACCGAAGGACCTGTGATCCAATTGCGCGGGGTGCGCATCTTCCAGCGCGAGAACCTGGTGTTGAACAATGTGGACCTCACCCTGGACCGCGGTGAGTTCGCTTACCTGATCGGGCGCACCGGCAGTGGCAAGAGCAGCTTGATGCGCACGCTGTACGGGGATCTTCCACTGAAGGAAGGCACCGGCAGTGTCTGCGGTTTCGACCTGCTGAAGCTCAAGCGCAAGCAAGTGCCCTACCTGCGGCGCCGCATCGGCATCGTGTTCCAGGATTTTCAGTTGCTCGGCGATCGCACGGTACAGGAGAACCTGCTCTTCGTGATGAAGGCCACGGGCTGGATCGATACGAAGAAGATCGACGCGCAAGCCCAGCAAGTGCTGGAGAAGGTGGGCCTGGCGAACAAGGGCTACAAAATGCCGCATGAGCTGAGCGGCGGCGAACAACAACGCGTGAGCATCGCCCGTGCGTTGGTGAACGATCCCGAATTGATCTTGGCCGACGAGCCCACGGGCAATCTCGATCCGGAGACCACGGGCGAGATCCTGGACCTGCTCTATGCGATCAGCCAGAGCGGCCGCTGCGTGATGATGGCCACGCACGACTACACGCACATGAAGAAGCTCAATGCCCGCGTGATCCGCTGCCAGGAAGGGAAGTTGCTCGAATTGAGCGAGGCGGCGGGCTGAGCTACGACGGTTCCCCCAGCCGCCCTATCCGCGCGCGAGTTTTCAACCGTCGTTCGGAATGAGAAACTCTGTGCATAGCTTCGATGAAAATCCAATTCATCATGAAAAAGCCCTTCCGCCCTTCCGCCCTTCCGCCCGCTGCTAAGCTGCTAGCCATTGTGGGCCTGATCGCAATGCCTTATGTGGTGCTTACCAGTATGCGAACGGAGGCACCACCAGTCCCGTTAGCAGGTGCCACCTTCAGTATTGGGAATGGCACAATCTGTCCCTTCGCTGCGATCATACACCATAGCGGCGCATGCCCTGCAGTGACGATCCCGAGCACTACAGTACTGCCGATACCCGCAAGTAGCAGCGGTGTTTCAGTGACAGTGGGCGGTAGCTTCATTAACAAAGTGGACATCTGGGACGGTACCCAGGTCATTGCGACTTGGACTTGTACCAGTGGTACGAGCGGTGCGTGGAGCACCTATGTGTATTCATGTCCTTTGCAGGGATGGCCTGGGTATTACGCTCATTTGCAAGGCAATGGCTATGATTCTAATAAAATCGAGTATGAACTATGGTAACCGCGCGCGTTTTGTGCGCTCTGGGCCTACTGCCCGTCATACCCGTATTTGGCCAGGCGCGTAATTACAACATCACTTTCGGACCCAGCAATTGGCTGAACTTCTACAATGAGGTTTTGACCACCATTCCATGCACCTATCAGATCACCGCGCGCAATGCGACTATGAGCGAACCTGATGGTGCTCTATGCATGATCGTGGATGAGAACGGAATACACAACGCCAATTTTGACCTGGTTCAGGGCGGCGCTGCAGCCACCCTAGGATGGCCGGCCGAACTGGCCAGCATACTGATCCTGCCCAAACCGGAAGCGCCGCTGCGCTATTTCGTTTTCGTGAACACCACAGAAACCACCAAGCAAGCAGGATATGTAGAAGTGGATATGAGCGCCAACCTGGGCACCGGAGCGGTGATAGGAGGCCCCACATGGTACATGAGCAATTGCACTGGCAAACTGGCCGCGACGCCGGATAGCAACGGCGCTGACTACTGGTTAGTGCAACATGCCGATGGTACTGATGAATTCCATTCTTTCAGACTGACAACCTCCGGGCTTCTTCCCACGCCGGTGATCTCCACAGCCGGCCCGATGTTGGGCGTCACCGGTTCAAACGCGCCGTACTCATCCGACTATTATGGATCGATGCGGTTCTCGGTTGGCGGGAACCAAATGCTCATGGGCTTTGATGTTGCTCCGGATACCATGGCATCAGCGCTCTACTGGTTCGACGCAACCACGGGCTCAGTATCGCTGCGCACAAGCGCGTTGCGGGATAGAAGCCGCTACATCGATCCGTTCACGAGCGACACCCTCACTGCGCAAGGCATTTCCGCTGCCGTTGTGGGAGTCGATTTTATGGCTACCGACGATTTCGCCTATGTTACGTACCTCGACACCACGATTTGGGATGGCTCGGGAGACTCGCATATCGTTCAGTACGATCTTTCCCTTGACGAAGAACAAATCGCGGAACAGCCACTTGGGATATCTGGACATCAACCAGGCCTAGGCCCATGGGGCGTCGACACGCTCGGAACCAGCTTGATCCTGGCGGCGGATGGCAAGCTGTATCTCCGAGGCCCGTATCAGAATTGGGGCGTATTGGAACAATTCAATTCTTTGCCGGTTGCTCTAGGCGGTCCACCTGTAAATCCTGCGGTGGTGTACATGCCTGGCACATTCGATACATGGGCCCTTCCTCTTTTCTGCAAGCGCTACCACGACAGCGAGCCCGCCTGGCTTGGGGTGCGCGATGATGTGGCTGAGAAGTCATTCTTCCGGGTGGTACCAAATCCCATCGCTCACCAGGGCGCCATGACCTGGGGCAATAGCCCACAACCGGATCATTTGGTCTGGCGCGATGCGCTCGGGCGCGTGGTGCGCTCGGAACCGGCCTTGAACAATGGGCCTACCACGGTGCTGGCGCGCAAAGAACTCTCCACCGGGCTTTACATGGTCGAAGTGCTCCGCGATGGTAAGACCTTGGGTACCTCGAAAGTGATGTTCGAGTAGCGAGCTACCTCCTACGAAAAAGCGAACCCCGTCATAAGCGGGGTTCGTTCGTTCATGGTCACTTCGAAATGGAAAACGCCGCCGGTAAGCGCCCTAATCCAGCAGACGCACGATCAGCTCCGCGTTCTTCGCATTGCAGAAGCGCTCCTCGAGCACGGCGATCCGTCGTTCCAAGGTGCTCCCGTTGGCCGGTTTGGCCATGCAGGCCTGGATGCTGAGCCGCATGTGCTCGGGATCATCGTGCACCAGGCAGAGATCCTCCAGGCCGGAGTCCTTCACCATGGGCGTGTTGCACACCACATGGCGGCCCGCGAATAGGCAGAGCAGCAATTTCAGCTTGATCCCGGTGGCTTGGAAAGTGGGCAGTACGTTCACCTGGGCCGAGCGCACCAGTTCCGTGATCTCGGCGGTCGGGATATGCTCGCGGAGCTTCACGTTGTTCGCCCCGGCCACCGCCGTGCGCAATTCCCGGCTCGCACCATTGCCAGCGATCACCAAGGGAACAGGTAGTTCGTTGAACACTTCGTTCACCAGGAACAGCGCCGCCTGGTCGTTCTCCGGTACGCCGAGCGCACCGTGGTAGAGGCAGAAGCGCCCAAGACCCGATGGCACGTCCACCTTCGCGCTGGGGTGGAACGCCGGCACATGCACCGCGTTGTTGAAGTGCGCCGCGAAATGCTTCTGGTCGTTCGGTGAGATCGTGAGGAGCACATCGGCCTCGCTCAGCACGGGCTCGAAGCGTTTCAGCTTGCGCGCCTCTTGAGCGAAGTAGGTCCGCTTGAAGGTGGATCGTTCCGCCTTGGCGAGCGCGTCGTAGTAGTCGTGCTCCACATTGTGGGTGCGCACCAACCGCTTTCGTCCGGCCAGGCGTGGGTCACCCAAAAAGTGGCAGGCATGCAGTCCCTCGAACAGGATGGGGTGATCATCTTGGAGCAGCCGGTCGAGCAATTCTTCGCTCTTGCGGCTCACTACCACGTAGGGCAGTGCGCTCAACAAAAGGTGCTTGCTCGTGCTTCGTGGGTAGTAGTGAACACTTTCGCAGAACTGCTCCAGCTCTGCAGCGGGCTTGCGGCCATAGCTGTAGCAATGCAGGTGCACTTTCACACCCAGTTCCGCCAGCGCGGTCACCTTGTAGTACACGTCGATCACGCCACCATAATCCGGCGGGGCGGGTACATCGAAGCTGACGATATGCAGATGGCGTTCGGTCAAGGGGCTAGCAGCGCGCGCAATCGATCCTGTTCGCGGGCGCCGTCATGTTCACGGGCCGCGAAAGTAGCGTTCGCCCGCAAGGCAACCTGACGGGCCTTGTCGGCCTGCAATTCCCTGACGGCCTGAGCGATGGCCTCGGGAGTCGGCACCGGGATCACCACGCCGCAATCATGTGCGCGAACAATGGCCGCCACCTCGGGCAGATCGGTGGCCAGCACGGGGATACCGGCATGCAGGTAGTCGAACAATTTGTTAGGCAGGCTGAAGCGATAGTTCAAGTTGGTGTCCTTATCGAGCGTGAGGCCCAGATCGGCGTTGCGGGTGTAGCGCATCATCTCGACGTAGGGTAGGCGGCCGATGAGCCGGACGCGATCCTCCAGGCCGTTCTCCTTCACGAGCCGCTGCAGCACCGGCCATGCATCGCCGCTGCCGATGATCAGCAGCAAGCAGTCGGGCAGCTCTTTCATCGCCAGCACCGCCTCCTCTCCTCCCCTTTCCACGTTGATGCCCGCACCTTGCAGGATCAGTATGAAGCGATCCTCGGGCAAACCAAGAGCGGCTCTGGTCACCGCCGGACCTAAGTCCACTGGCACGGGAATGTTCAGCACCACGGCCACCTCCTTGCCGTAGCGCTCCTTATAGGCCTGGGCGATGCTGGCGTTCACCGTGATGATCCGCTTCAGCTTGGGGAAGATCCAGCGCTCGATCGCCAGCCAGACCGCCCGCACGCGCGGCCGCCCCACCAACTCGGGCACCTCGGTGTAGAACTCGTGCGTGTCATAGACCAGCTCGATCCCGCGCAGCCGCGCCACCAGGAAGTTGGCCAACAGGGTGTCCAGGTCGTTCGCCACCAGAAACTGACAAGCCAACTGAAAAGCAGCAACAGAAAGAGCCGCACATTGTACTCCGCATAGAACAACGGGCCCTTGTTGAAGAGCAGGCGCATCCGCTTGGTCGCATAGGGCCGCTCCAGCGGTGGGCTGTTGGGCAGTTGGCGCCCGACCAGCAGCACCTCATAGCCCAGCTCACGCAGCACCATGCAGGTGCGGTGTACACGGTTGTCCGTGGCCAGATCGTTCGTTACGGAAACGATGGCGCGCTTGGGCCGGGAGGGCATCGGGCCAAAGTAACGCGGGGCGATAGTGTACATCGCTATGGTCTGCGGTGTGTCGCAGACTCTTCTTTTCGGAGGGATTGTATACTGGGCCAGGGCACAGTGAATGGCTCGGAGTAGGCCTCCAGCACAACGAGCCCCTCCGTAAACTTGCCGCCCATGCACCTGGAGCGCAACGCCGATCTGCGCACGCTGAACACCTTCGGCGTGGCCGCTCGTGCGCCCTGGTTGGGTCGGATCCGGACGGTGGATGATCTGCGCGCCCTGGTCTTCGCGCCAGAGCTGGAGGGCCAGCCGCGGCTGGTGCTGGGCGGTGGCAGCAATATCCTCTTCACGCAGGATCCGCAGGGCGTGGTGCTGCTGAACGAACTGCCCGGCATCGCCGTGGTCCACCAGGATGAGGAGCATGTCTGGGTGCGTTCGGGTGCGGGTGTGGTCTGGCACGAGTTGGTGCTGCACACCGTGGCCCAGGGTTGGGGCGGCCTGGAGAACCTGAGCTTGATCCCCGGCAAGGTGGGCGCCGCGCCGATGCAGAACATCGGTGCCTACGGCGTGGAGATCAAGGACAGCTTCGATCACCTGGAAGCCTTGCGTGTGGAGGATGGCGAGGTGCAGGTCTTTCGGCGGAGCGATTGCCGCTTCGGCTATCGGGAGAGCTTCTTCAAGCGGGAAGGCCGGGAGCGCTTCGTGATCCTGAACGTCACCTTCAAACTGAAGAAGCGGCCGGAGGTGCACACCACCTACGGCGCGATCCAGGACGTGCTCGCGCAACGCAACATCACCGCGCCCACCATCAAGGATGTGAGCGAGGCGGTGATCCAGATCCGTCGCAGCAAGTTGCCGGACCCGGCGGTGCTCGGCAATGCGGGCAGCTTCTTCAAGAACCCCGTGGTGCCGCAAGCCGTGGTAGACAAGATCAAGGCGGAACACCCGAAAGTGGTGAGCTATCCCGCTGGCCCCGGTGAAGTGAAGCTGGCGGCAGGCTGGCTGATCGAGCAGGCCGGCTGGAAGGGTTTTCGCGAAGGCCCCTGCGGCGTCCACAAGGACCAGGCGCTGGTGCTGGTGAACCACGGCGGCGCGACGGGATCCAACATCTTCGACCTTAGCACCCACATCCTCGAAAGCGTGAAGCAGCGCTTCGGCGTGGAATTGGAACGCGAGGTGAACATCATTTGAACAGGATCATGCAACGGAAGGTCGTTCTCGTCGTCGCCTGCTGCGCGACGCTCTTTGTATCGGCACAGGAAAAACTCCTGCCGCTCACCTTGCGCGATGCCGTGCTGAAAGCCGGCACTGACCTGGCGCCGGAACGCCTGCCGCAACTCGCCTGGGTGGAAGGCGCCGAGACGTACAGCTTCGTGAAGCGCGATACGCTGTGGGAGAACGGCGTGGGCAAGATGATGGACCAAGCGGCCGTTACGCTCACGGACCTGAACCGCGACCTGCCGGACAGCGCGAAGCTGAAAGCCTTTCCTCCGGTCACCTGGGAAAGCCCGACGCGTTTCCGCTTCGCGCACAACAGCCATATCTATACCTGGGACCGCGGCCGCCGCCTGCTCAACGCGCGCGTGCGCCTCTTGCCCGATGCGGCGAACGAGGACATCACCGACAACGGACGCGTGGCCTACACGGTCGAGAACGATCTCTACATCGGATCACCGGGCGAAAGCCAGGCGGTCCGCGTCACCAGCGACGGTGCGGACGGGATCGTGAACGGAGGTTCGCAGGTGCATCGCAACGAGTACGGCATCGAGAAGGGCACGTTCTGGAGCCCGAGCGGTGAGAAGCTCGCCTTCTACCGGATGGACGAGAGCATGGTGACGCCGTACCAATTGGAGGACATCAACAGCAAGCCGAGCACGTTCAAGAAGATCCGCTACCCGATGGCGGGCGGCAAGAGCCACCAGGTGCAAGTGGGCATCTTCGACATGCGCACGCGGAAGACCCTGTTCCTGAACACCGGCGAACCGCTGGACCAATACCTCACGAACATCGCCTGGGGGCCGGACGAGAAGCACTTGTACATCGTACATCTCGACCGAGCGACGACGAAGGCCCGCCTGGTGGAATACGACCTCACCACCGGCAACGCGACGCGCACGGTGCTCGAAGAAAGCAGCGAGCGCTACGTCGAGCCTCTCGTACCCATGCGCTTTTTGAAGCGCGATGCGAACCAGTTCATCTGGACCAGCGATCGCGACGGCTGGACACATCTCTACCTCTACGATCTGCGCACTGGCCTGGTGCGGCAGTTGACCACAGGGAATTGGTGCGTGAAGAACATCGTGGGCTTCGATGCGAAGGAAAGCGGTGTGGTCGTGGAAGGGACCGCTGTTGGCGAAGGCTTCACCGGTGCGGGGGCGATCGAAACGCACCTCTATCGTGTGGAACTGAACAACGGCCGGTCCACAATGCTCACCAAGACCAAGGGCACACACCACGGCGTGTTGAACAGCGCGGGTAATTCGCTCTTGGATACTTGGAGCAGCGTAGAAGTCTCCGGTCGTGTGGAGATGCTCGATGCACGCACAGGTCAGGGTCTGAAGACCATGCTCGACAGCAAGGATCCCCTGGCCGGCTTTCAACATGGCAAGGTGGAGCTATTGACACTGCCTGGCGAGAACGGCGACATGCTGCACGCGCGTCTGGTGAAGCCGAGCAACTTCGATAGCCGTCAGCGCTACCCGGTGATCGTGTACACCTACAATGGCCCGCACGTGCAGCTGATCACGAACTCCTTCCTGGGCGGTGCGTCGCTTTGGATGCTGGAGGCTGCCGAGCGCGGTTATCTCGTGTTCACAGTGGATGGACACGGCAGCCAGAACCGGGGGCGCGATTTCGAGCAGACCGTGCATCGCCGCTTGGGCGAAGTGGAGGTCAAAGACCAATTGCACGGGGTGAACTACCTCAAGAGCCTACCCTACGTGGACGGCGAGCGCATGGGCATCCATGGATGGAGCTACGGCGGCTTCATGACGGTGAGTTTAATGCTGAAGGCCCCCGATGTGTTCAAAGTAGGCGTGGCTGGAGGCCCTGTAATGGACTGGGGCCTGTACGAGATCATGTACGGCGAGCGCTATATGGACACGCCCCAAGAGAACCCCGACGGCTACGCGGCCGCACGGCTCACTGATAAGTGCGATGCGCTGAAGGGTGAGCTGCTCATTATTCACGGTTTGCAGGACTGGGTGGTGCTGCCCGAGCATTCGTATTCCTTCCTGAAGGACTGCATCACCAACGGAAAGCAGGTCGAGTTCTTCACCTACCCGGGGCATGAGCACAATGTGCGCGGGAAGGATCGGCTGCACCTGATGACCAAAGTGCTGGACCGTTTGGACCGGACCTTGAAGCCCGGGACCTGAACGCCCGGTTCGTCGTTGGGATCCCCGGTTCCGCCGATCCTTGGTGGATCTATGAGCAGGTGATGGCCTTTCTTTGAGCAAAACATCGCCCATGCGTCGGATCCTTACGCTGTTGACCCTGGCACCTCTCGCCCTATCGCACAAACTACCTGGCAGGTGGATGTAGGAGGGAGCACCTTGCCCGGACAGACCCGATCCGTTCTATGCGCCCCAGCATATCACCATAGAGGTCGGCGATATCGTGGAATGGGACGAGAGCTCGGGCACCCACAACATCGACGGGCGGACGCAGACCTTCCCCACAATCCGGCAGGCTTCTACTCCGGCACCCCGCAAAACACGAGTTGGCCGTTCTCCTTCACTTTCACCACGCCCGGGTTCTACGAGTACCATTGCAATCAGCAAGGGCATTCCGCTCACCCAGTTCGGGTCCATCACGGTGATCGATCCCACGAACGTGCAGAGCTACGAGAAGCCGGAGAACATCATCCTGTTCCCGATCCCAGCGGATGACGTGTTGATGGTCGCCCTCAACGGTTGCACCGGCGTGGTCCGTGGCGAGGTGATCGACCTGAGCGGCCATGTGGTGAAGAGCCAGCATCTTGTGGACGCACGCACCAATTCGTTCGACCTGAGCGGCGTTGCTCCGGGACAGTACTTCCTGCTCGTATACGGCAGCACTGGTAAGCCGCTGATGCGCAAATTCGTGAAGGGCTCCTAGGAGAAAGAGCGTTACGTCAAGGCATGACGACCGCGCGCGCAGTCCACCTGTGTCCGCGGTCGTCGTCGCAGTGCACCAGGTAGCCACCGGGCGGCAGATCGTTCAGATCAATGCTGAACGCGTTCCTTCCAGCGAACAGGTTGCCTTGGAAGACACTTTTGACCGGACGTCCGAGCGCGTCGACGACCACGACACTCCCGCGGGCCGGATCGGCTAGCCGCAGGATCAGGTTCAAGCAGCCTTGGGTGGGTACTGGCCAGATGTCAAGTCCGGGCTCTAGAACACCGGAGATATCCGACACACCTGTTCCGCCGGAGAACGGGATCGCCAGATGGGCCAGGGTACCCAGGCTCAGTTTGGCCAACTGTTCATAGTAGGGTACATCGAGGTATTGTACTCTATCGTTCGGCGTGTGATAGTATGGATTGGGATCATTATCGAAGTCCTCGATCACCAGGATCGCCCCGTACCCCTCCGACCAGAACGAAGCATGATCACTGTACAGCGCGCCGGGGTTGTTGATGGCGATGTTCGCCGCTAACCCGTAGGCCGTATTCACCAGAAGGGCGGTGTCCTTGATGGCGATGGAATTGGCCACCGCCTTGGTGTGGATACGCATGAGCCCGTCGCCATTGCCGTCGTAGGCGATGGCATCCATGTTCACCACGCCCACGATGGTGTCATCGTTGGCCGCCGCGGCCCCGGCATAGTACTCGCTTCCCACCTTGCCTTGTTCCTCCTCATCCCAGAGCGCGAGCACGATCGTGTTCTCGAACTGCAGTCCCGCGAGCACGCGCGCCGCCTCCAACACGGCTGCGGTACCGCTCCCATCATCATCTGCCGCCGGAGCGGCGGCGATACCGCCGGGGATGGCGTCATAGTGTCCGCAGAGGATCACCTTCCGAGCGGGATGCACCAGACCAGGGATCTCCACCAGGATATTCTCGCCACTCCCGGCGCTGAAACCCTGGATGGTGGGGGAATAACCCCAGGACGTGAGCTTCTGCTGGTAGTAGAGCGCCGCGAGAGCATTTCCCGGGTTGTCCGAATGGCGGCTCACGATCAGCTCGGGCCCATTGCCCACATCGATGGGCACTTCTCCGCTCATTTCGTTCACATAGAGGAGCATGCTGTCTATGCTCATCGCGTCCAGCAGCGACGTCACCGAAGCATATTGGCCGTGGCTGATACCTACCATCAGTGTGAAGGCCCCGCAGGTAGCTGCTTTCCTTAAGTTCCCCATGGCGGAAAGATAGTTGCACGGATGGCCAAGACATCCCGGCGCCTTCACCCGCGGCTCACTGCGCCACGATCTTCTCCACGAAGGTGCGCTCTTCGGTGCGTATGGCCACGAGATAGGTGCCGGGACCCTCATTGATTGCGATGACCAGGGTGCCAGGGCGCAACTGCGGCCGAGCCACTTCACGCCCACGCAGGTCGTAGACCACGATCTCCTTCACCATCCCGTTCACACCTTCGATGCGGAGCTGTCCGTCACGCACTGGGTTGGGGAAGATGCGCAGGCCGAGGTCCTCGATCCCGTCGATGCCCACGGAAAGGTCCGTGAACGTGATCTCCTTCACCAGCACGGGCTTGCCATCCTGGGCTTCGTACATGGTGCGGAACGTATCGATCGGCGCGCTGTTGTTGTCGAACATCTCCTCCATCCAACGCGGCGGCGCGGCCTGATACCAGCAGCGGGCGTACACCTGCACAAGTCCGACGTATCCGTTCATAGGCACATGGTAATGCACGATGTCCGAGCCACTTCCCTCCACGCCGAGCGCGTCGCGGTTGAAATCAAGGTCGGTGGGGGGAACCCCGGCGATCAAGGTCGTATCGTAGGTGATGTGGCTCGTGCTGAAGCCGAGGGGGGTGATCCGGTTATCCTTCAGTGGGGCGTCGGCGCGGAGCAGCACGGTGGTCTTGTCACCGTTCACATCGGCCATCACATGCTCGTAGATCTGGGCCTGCCCCTGATCGGTGATCACGTCATGATGGGGTTCCCAGCTCGCATCGTGGCCGACCACCTCGTAAGTGTTGTCCCAACCGCCGCTGCGAAAAATGGTGTCGCTGCCGGTAGCATCCAACACCACGACCTCCAGAAAGGCGCGACGCGCGGGATAACCGCTGGGGAATTTGTGCCCGGCGAGGTTCACGAGAGAAACATCGATGAAAGCGGTATCCGTCGTGCGGTCGATCATGGTCGCCTGCATCAATAAACTGTTCTGTTGCAGCATGCGATACGTTCTGGCAATGGTGCTGTCGAAATGCACTTCGTCCGCACTAAGACCGAGCGCTACGCGGTTGTCGCGCAGGAGCTCGAGCATGAAGGTGTTTGCACCCGCGAAGTGGTGCAGACCGAAAGGCGACTTGCCCTGGAGGAAAAGGTAGTTGGCGGATATCACCACGGCATCGTCGATGCGAGGCACGTGGCAGCCCTGGCAGGACACGATCGTATCCGGGAAGGTCGGCTCCGCGAAACTCGAATTGAGCCATTCGTGATAGGTGGCCTGTTCGGTGAAGATGTTGCCCGTGGGCGTACCGGCCAGATCGACCGTTTCGGTTTGCAGGGTATGGCAACCCGCACAGAGTCCCGCATCGTTGATGTGCGCACCGTACAAGGGCTCGTACCCAACGAAGTTGGTCATCGGCGCACCGAACAGGTTGTCGTAGGGTCCATAGAGCGGCCGGCCCAGGGTATCGAACTTGAGATGGCCGGAGAACTGGATGCCGAGGCTGTCGGCTGATTGGATATGGCAGGGCACACACGAAACCCCGTCAAGAGCTATGGGATCCTGCTCCATTTCGGCGATCGAATACGGCCCTCCTCCGGTAAGGTATTTTTCATGGCGTCCCATGGGAGCATGGCAGCTGGTACACTTGTCCTCAATGACGGATTGAAGACCGGGGTTCACAATCCCCTCATGGCTCACTTTGGCGCGCCAGAACGGATCATGGGCGCTGTTGGCCATCATGGTGCTCCGCCAGTCATCGACCACGTTCACATCGGTGCCGCTGTCGTCCACCATGGCGAACGCGGTGGCATCATAGCCATGGCAGCCTTCACAATTCCCGCTGGCCATGAAATAGGTGTTCTGACCGAAAGGCAGCAATGCGCCACCGCCCCGGAAGGCGTCCAGTTCAGCTTTTGTGTGTTGCGCGTGTGCCACCGGGCTGCCGTCGGACCAAGCGACAAAAACGGCTACCGTAGTGATCAGCACGATCATGACCACTGCATGGAAAAGGGCGGGGTTGAGTTTCTTCACGTTGGGTCTCCTTGAAGGTTCGGGCAAGGTAGCAGGTGGGCGGGCTGGGAGGAAGCACAAGGTTCCGGCATCCTTGCGATTCAGTTCATGCCACGCAGGCGGCGAAGTTCCTGGGCTACAGCTCCGGCGAGATCGGTAACGGCGGGCTTGCCCAGATCGAAACGCACACCGGCCGCTGCGTAGATCTCCGGCAGTGTTCGCGTGTATCCCAAGGAAAGCGCCTTCGCATAACGCTCCACAGCGGCGTCCGGTTCGCGTTCCGCTTGGGCCCACAGTCCAATGGCGCCCAGTTGGGCGATTCCGTACTCGATGTAGTAGAAGGGTACTTCGAAGATGTGGAGCTGCTTATGCCAGAACGAGGCGCGTTCCTCCTCCAACCCTGTCCAATCCACCACCCTGCCCGAGAAGCGTTCGTGGATCCGGGTCCAGGCCTCGGCCCGTTGAACACGATCATGGTCCGGATGCGTGTACACCCAGTGTTGGAAAGCATCCACCGTGGCTACCCAGGGCAGCACACCGATCACGCGCTCGAGTTGATCGCGCTGGGCACGTTGAAGGTCCTTTGGATCCGGATAGGCGAGATCCCAATGGCGCATGCTGAGAAGTTCCATGCCCATGCTCGCGAGTTCAGCCACTTCGCTGGGGATTTGCTTGAACGCGGTGAGCGGCAGCGCATGCGTGCGGAAGGAATGCACCGCATGCCCGCCTTCGTGCAACATGGTCACAAAGATCATCCGCCGTACCCACGGCGTTCATGAAAATGAACGGAGCACCCGAACGGTAGAGCGGATAGTTGTATCCACCGGGAGCTTTGCCCTCGCGACTTTCCAAGTCGAGCAGGTTCTTGTCCCCCATAGCGCGCAGGTGCGCGGCGAAAGACGGATGCACCTTCTCGAAGATGGCCGTGGCGGTGACCAGAAGTTCCTGCCCTGTGCGGAAGGGTCGCAGTGGGGAAAGGCCCGCACTATCCACGGCCAGGTCCCAAGGCCGCAGTCGATCCACGCCGAGGCTTTGCTGCCGCTCTTGCTCCAATTCCTCGATAAGCGGTACCACTACTTCCGCCACGCTCGCGTGGAACGCTTCCGCATCCGAAGGGCCATGATCGAAGCGGCCCAATGCGGCATAAGCATAGTCGCGGTAGTTCGCGAAGCCCGCGTTCACTGCCATGCGGTGCCTATCGCGCACCATGGCATCGAACAGGTCGTCCAATCGGTCCCTGTCCTGCATGCGACGCGACGCGATACCGCGGAACGCCCGCTCCCTTACCGTCCGGCCCTTTTCTTCGAGCAGGGCAGCGGCCTTGGGCAGGGTGATCTCCTCTCCGTTCCAAGGAATGGTCATGGCCCCGATCATGGTGCTGTAGTCCTGCGCCAACTTGCGCAGGCCAGCCTGGATGGCGACGTTCTCTTCGCGGAATATCCGTAGCTGCTCCCGTATGCCGCGCAGCATCACGGGATAACCGCCTTCTCTGAGCTCGTCCGCGAATGGGACCGCCACGAGTTTCCGATTGAGCCGATCGGTCCACGTATCCACCAAGGGCTGCACCTCCAGCGTGAACCGTTCATAGCGCTCACCGGCTTCCTTGTCACGCGTGTCCTGGGTCATGCGGATGTAGCGCCAGGCACCCTCTTCGCTCAATGCGGCTTCTAGGTCGCTCCAGTCCAAAAGCCATTGCTCCAGAGCAGGTCTATCCGGAATAACGCGATCGTGGAGCGCGCGGTAGAGAGGTTCGATCGCTCCGGGATGATCGAGCAGAACACCATCAGGCAGGAAGGCCTGCCTAGCGGGAACCACGTCGCTCATAGACAGAGATCAGCTACCGCGCTGGGAACTTTTGCGCAGGGTCGTGCCGGCGCTCTTGGCTTTGCTTCCACCGCCTGGCTTGGGGGCGTTGGCCTTCTTCACGGCAGCACTGGCCTTGCTGGCCTTGGAGCTTTTCTTGTCGGCGGTCTTCGTGGCCTTGCTGTCCTCTTCGGACTTGTCCTTGGCCTCCTCCTTCTGTTCGAAGACACCCGCTTTCAGTAGCAGATCGTACCAACTGAAAAGTTTGCGGAGGTCCGAGGGATAGATGCGGCCTCGATCATGTTCTGGGAGGACCTCCCCGAGCTTCTTCCAAAGAGCCTCCTCCTCGCCCTTCGGGTCGCCCACACTCGCCCCCTTGCTGGACGCATGGAGCTTTTCGAGCACACCCTTCAAAGGCACATCATCCCCGGTGGTGAAGATGCTGATCTCCTCCAATGAGTTCACGCGCACCGAGGAGGGGATCGGGATGCGCTTACAGTCCTCAAGGGATTCGGCGATAACGGCTTGGCGGGCTTGCGCCACAACACGGAACAGACCGGACTTGCCGGCCACGGAGATGATCCTGCTGAGGTCCATGGGCGATAGGTGGGCAAAGCTAGCAAAGGGAGCGCGTGCCTTGATGGCACGATCGATCAGGTCTTCTGCTTCCGTTTCCGGGCGGCCGGAAAGAGGATATTGTTCAAGATCAACCGATAGCCGGAGCTATTGGGATGCAGGCTCAGGTCCGTGGGGGGATCGCCTACCATGTGCTGGTAATCCTCCGGATCATGCCCCCCATAATAGGTCCATTGCCCCAAAGCATATTCGCCGTGGATGTATTTCACGGTGCCTTGGGCCTTGTTCTCGCCCATCACGGTGATACCGGTCTTCACCAATTGCTTGCGGAACGCGGTGGTTTGACCCATGAACCCGCGCACCACCTGCTCGTGGCTTTGGCAGAGCATGGTGGGCACGATATCCCACTTCGCGCTGAAGTCGAACAAGGTGAAGAAGTCCCGCTCCTGTCCGATGGGTTGATGGATGTCCGTGGCGTCGATATTGCTGAACTCGTAGATCATCGGGTCGATGACCAGGCGGAAGTCCTTGAACGCGAACGCACGGTCGAAGTCGATCTTCTGCTGCGCAGCGGGATCGATGGGATCGTGATCGAACTCGGGTGTGCAGATATCGACACCCTCGGCCGCCAAAGCGATATCGTAGCTGTCGGTGCCCGAACACATGGTGAAGAGATATCCTCCCCCGGCGACATAATCACGGATGCGGAGCGTAACGGCCAGCTTCATGCTGCTCACCTTCGCGAAGCCCAAGCGTGCGGCCATTTCCTCGCTCTCCTTCACCTGGGCCTGGTACCACGGCGCGTTGCGGTAGTTGCGGTAAAATTTACCGTACTGGCCTGTGAAATCCTCATGGTGCAAGTGCAACCAATCATACTGGGGCAGCACACCCGCGATCACTTGCTCGTCGTAGATGCGTTCATAAGGGATCTCGGCATAGGTCATTACCAAGGCCACCGCATCGTCCCAAGGCTGGAAGCTCTCCGGCGCGTACACGGCGATCTTGGGAGCCTTCTCCAGCTTCACCACTTCCATGTTCACCTCGGGGTCGGCGATCTCGGCGAAGATTGCAGCGGCCTGGCCGTCGGCGATCACCTGGTGGGTAACACCGCGCACACTGCACTCGCGTTCAATGGCTTCAAAATGGTCGATGAGGAAACTGCCACCGCGGTAGTTGAGCAGCCATTCCACGGGAACCTCGCGTTGGAGTGTCCAATAAGCGATGCCATAGGCCTTCAAGTGGTCGCGTTGGCTGTCGTCCATGGGGATCAACAGCTTGGTGGCCTGCGCACCGATCGCGCTAGCGACTACCGCAAGGGTCAGCACGATCCGCCGGAGCGGGCTAGAAAGGAGCGTCTTCGTCAGCATCGTCGTTCATCCGGCTGGGGCGGGTGATGGTCCTCATGCCATCGGATCCCGTGCCACCAGAGTCAAAGGTCACGGGCGAGGTCTCCAGGTCAGCGAATTTAGCCAGCTCGGGAATGAACCGGAGCAGGACGGTATCAAGTGCGCCGTTCCGGTGTTTGGCGATGATAACCTCGCCGATGCCCAAGGTACTGCCGTAGTGGTCCTCGTAGATCTTGTAGTACTCCGGCCGGTATAGGAAACAGACCAGATCGGCGTCCTGCTCGATGGCACCCGATTCCCGCAGATCGCTCAATTGGGGTCGCTTGTCACCACCCCGGGTCTCTACCGCCCGGCTCAACTGACTGAGGGCGATGATGGGCACGTCGAGTTCTTTGGCGATGCTTTTTATCGAACGACTGATCTGGCTGATCTCCTGCTCTCGGTTGCCCCCTTTGTTGTCAGTGCCACTGGTCATCAACTGGAGGTAGTCGATCACGATCAGCTCCACATTGTGCTGAGCCTTCAACCGGCGGCATTTTGCCCGAAGTTCGAAAATGTTGAGTCCCGGGGTATCGTCGATGAAGATCGGCGCCTTGTCCAGCCTGGCCATGTGCTGGTGCAGAATGGCGAATTCCCCATCGTTGAGCTCGCCCTTGCGCAACTTCTCGCTGGCGATACCTGCCTCGCTGGACAACAAACGCGTGACCAGTTGGGTGCTGCTCATCTCCAAACTGAACACCGCCACGGCGCGTTTGTGCTCCACGGCGATGTTGCGCGCCATGCTCAGCACGAAAGCCGTCTTACCCATGCCGGGGCGGGCGGCTACGATCACCATATCGCTTCGCTGCCAACCGGCGGTGAGCTTGTCGAGTTTGACGAAACCCGTAGGCACGCCGCTCGTTCCCCCGCCGCTGTTCTTGGCCCCTTCGATCTGGGTCATGGCCGCGCCGAGCAGATCGCTCATCGCCGCGTAGTTCCGCTTCAGGTTCCCGCTGGTAATGGCGTAAAGGTCCTGTTCGGTCTTGTCCAGAAGGTCGAACACGTCGGCGGTCTCGTCGAAGGCATCACGCATCGTTTCCGACGAGATGCGGATCAGCTCGCGGAGGATATGCTTCTGGCTGATGATGCGCGCGTGGTACTGCACGTTCGCGCTGCTGGCCACCTTGTTGGTGAGCTGGCTGATGTAGTAAGGACCACCCACCAGATCCAGCTCTCCACGCTTCCGGAGTTCCTCGGTGACCGTAAGGATGTCGATGGGTTGATCGTTCCGGAACAAACCCTGGATCGCGTCGAAAATGCGCCGATGCGTATCCACATAGAAGCTCTCTGGGTGCAGGATGTCGATCGCCTCGTTCACCGCGTTGCGCTCGAGCATAAGGGCGCCTAGCACTGCTTGCTCCAGATCGGGCGCTTGTGGTGGCAACTTGCCGGCCTCGAGGGCTGGATCGATCAGCGATGGAACGGTGCGCCGCTTGCGGTCGGCGCGGAGCGAGGAAGTATCAGGCATCGGAAAGGCGGCAGGGATCCTGGAGCGGGGGCCAAAAAGTAGACCTGATCTCAAGCCCGTCGCCGGGTAAATTGAACAACTCGTTCATACCCCGCTAACATTGCGATCGTGTACAACCACACCTGCTCGCCTGCTGGCCTATGGTAGCGTAACTTCGATAGTGACCACTATCAACAACGCCTGCTAGGGCTGCTTTCCCGGATCCTTCACGCCGGGTTCGGGCCGACGACCCGCTCACGCTTTGGCCTTGGGGCGGGCTACGGGTTTGGCCTTTTCCACTGTGCCCATAGCACAGAATTTCTTGACACGGCGTTCCACCAGCTTGTCGGGGTCCGTCTTGGACAATTTTTCCAGTGATCGCACAACCTCGGCCTTCACCAAGCGACATGCCTCTTCAATGTCCGCATGGGCACCACCTACAGGCTCGGGGATGATGCCATCGATCAGCTTATTGGCCAACATGTCCTCGGCGGTCAGTTTCAAAGCCTTGGCCGCTTGCTCTTTGAAATCCCAACTTCTCCACAGGATGCTGGAGCACGACTCAGGCGAGATCACCGAGTACCAGGTGTTCTCCAACATCAGCACACGATCACCGATACCTATACCGAGGGCACCACCCGACGCCCCCTCGCCGATCACGATGCATATTACCGGGACGCGCAGCCGCATCATCTCGAAGAGGTTACGCGCGATGGCCTCCCCTTGTCCACGCTCCTCCGCCTCCAGCCCCGGGAAAGCTCCAGGCGTATCGATCACGGTCACAATGGGCTTTCCGAATTTCTCGGCCAGCTTCATCAACCGCAACGCTTTCCGGTAACCCTCCGGGTTCGCCATTCCGAAATTCCGGTATTGGCGCATCTTGGTATTGATACCCTTCTGCTGGCCAACGAACATCACGGACCGGCCATCGACCAATCCGAAACCGCCGATCATGGCCTTGTCGTCCTTCACGGTGCGGTCACCGTGGAGTTCCATGAAGGTGCCTCCAGAAATGGTATCGATGTACTTCAAACTGTAGGGCCGATCCGGGTGGCGGCTCACCTGAACTCTTTCCCAAGGCGTGAGTCTCGCATAGATGTCCTTCCGCGCAAAGGCCAGTTTCTTTTCCAGGTCCCGCAACGTCGGGTTCACGTCCACAGCCCCTTGGGCCGCGACTTCCTTAAGCTTCTCGATCTGCTCAATGATGTTCTGGATAGGCTTCTCGAACTCCAGGAACGTCTGCATGGGCCTCGGTTGGGAGGACGAAAGTAGCAGCCAGGTCGGAATGCGGCCCAGCAAAGGGCTGGCCTCGTTCGATCGGCTGTAGAGGCGATGTTCTAACCTTGCGGTCGCTGCACATGGTCGTTTTTCCTTTCGCCAAGATCAATCTGGGGCTTAACGTGATCCGGTTGCGTGAAGACGGCTTCCGGGACATTGAGACCGTATTGCTCCCTATCCCGCTTGAAGAGGTTCTGGAAGTGCTCCCGGATCCGGCCCTGCCGAACGGGACCGTGGACATCGTGCGCACCGGGCGCAGCGTTCCAGGAGACCCAACCACTGACCTGTGCGTGCGGGCCTATCAGCTGATCCATGCACGGTACACCTTACCCGGAGTTCGGGTCCATTTGCACAAAACCATCCCCATCGGCGCGGGGCTCGGGGGCGGATCCAGTGATGGAGCGCACATGCTCCAGGTGCTCGACCGTCTTTTCGAACTCGGTCTAGTCCACAGGGAGATGCATGAACTCGCCACCATCTTGGGGAGCGATTGCGCCTTTTTCCTTCAGCGCATTCCCCGATCGGCTCACGGCCGCGGGGAGCAATTGCTGCCCGTGGAGGTGAACCTCGCGCGGCTTTGGATGGTCCTAGTGGACCCCGGGATCCATGTCAGTACCGCCGAAACCTATGCCGCCACACCCATGAGCGGGTGCTCGATCGACCTGCCGTCCATTCTTCGACAACCACCACAGAGCTGGAAAGGGACTCTTGTGAACACGATGGAGGACCCGGTCTTCGGCAAGCACCCCGAACTTCGGGACATCAAGGAGGCTCTTTACAGAGATGGGGCCGTCTATGCCAGCATGAGCGGTTCCGGGTCATCTGTTTTCGGGCTCTTCCACGAGCGGCCGCGATCTGAGCGTGCTTATGGAAATGGGCATCAATGGATCTTTCAGCCCCAGCCCGAACACCAGGCGCGTTGATCCACGTTGCAAGTGTCATCGGCGCGATCAAGGAAAGAGGCCTTTCAAGACGATCTCAGCCTCCTGATGATCGAAGGGCTTGGCGATGATCTTCCCTTGGTCGTCCAGCAAGAAGAACGCCGGGGTTGCTTGAACGGCGAACGTCTTGGCCGCAGAGGAGGACCAACCCTTGAACTCCGAGTAACAAGGGAAGATCAAGGACTCATCACGGATGGTCTCCAGGAAGGGGCCGGGCTCCTCGTCCAGTGAAAGACCTACGATCTGCAGGCCCTTCGGTCGGTAGCGCGCATAGAGCACACGCAGGCCAGGCATCTGCTCATGACAGTGATCGCATGCGCTCGAATAGAAGAACAGAAGCGTGGCAGGGTTCGCCCCCCAGATCACGGACAGCATGGTAGTATCCTGGCCTGGCGCACTCAGCTTCAATTCCGGCGCCCTTTGTCCGATCCTAACTCGCAAGGCTCCACGAACCTTCACGCGGGCACCCTCCGGTAGCTGACCCACCGCCGACGTGTCGGTGAGATAGTGGTCGAGGACGTGTTGTAGTGCCAGGTCCGGGCCGTAGTTGCCGAACGCTTCAACGAGATAACCGGACAGGAAAGATCGGCATGGTGAACACGAGCCTGTCGCTTGGATGAGCGTATCCGCGGCGAAAACGAACTGCTGCTCGCTCACGGCCTCGAGGTTACGCAAGTAACTAAGCACCGCTTGAGCATACACCGCGCTGTGCAGCAAGCTTTCATCATCGAAGGGAAAGGCTCGAAGTACATCCCGGGGAGTCTTGCGCTGGACGGCCATCAGTGCACGATCGGCCTGGACCACCCGGGCGAAGTAGCGATCGGGCGCCTTCTGGATCATTTGGTCCAGATGGGCGCTACGCATATGGTCCGCCCTCGCGGCCAAGGTGTCCAATTCCCTGCTTCGCACCACCTGATCAGGGCGCAGGGTTCTGCGTTCCGCCTCAACCGCGCGCTGGATCGCTTGGGTCTCCCTGCTGACGGCTTTGTACTCCCAAAGGCGCAGGTTCTCCTCCGAACGGAGCACAGTGATATGCTCCT
The DNA here is from genome assembly GCA_016703105.1 of Flavobacteriales bacterium. Taxonomy (GTDB): domain Bacteria; phylum Bacteroidota; class Bacteroidia; order Flavobacteriales_F; family PHOS-HE28; genus PHOS-HE28. Next base: position 292,936 of record JADJCS010000009.1, on the reverse strand, counting down.
GTAGCGGTGTGCCACTGAATTCCAGCACTACTTCGGCTTCCCGCGGATCCAGAATGATGTCCACCCGGTCCGTGTCGTGAACGGATAACTGGTAGAACCCGGCGAACGGCACATGAGGATGGTCGAACCGGAAACGACCTCGTGCGTCGCAACGGACGGAATCCAACGCGGTGTGTGATGCGCCGCGAGTGTCGAACAAAGTCAACCAGGGTCGTTCCGTGACATTCAACAAGGCGCCCCTGAGCACTTGGCCGAACAGAGGAACGCACAGCAGAGCGATCGCGGGAAGCAGCGCCAATATCCGCATGGAGAGATGGAGCAATGATAAAAAAAAGAGCCCCGACCATTGCTGGTCGGGGCTCAGATCGGCGACGACATACTCTCCCGGGCTTTTGGCCCAGTACCATCTGCGCTGGTGAGCTTAACTTCTCTGTTCGGAATGGGAAGAGGTGGACCTCACCGCAATAGTCACCTGAAATCGTAGATGCGATTTCGAAGTATTGTCGGACCGAACCAAAACAGACGGAGATCGTTCCACGAGGAGACGTTCAAGGTCAAAGTTTACGGGTAATTAGTACCGCTCGGCTATGCCATTGCTGACTTTACACCTGCGGCCTATCAACGTGGTAGTCTTCCACGACCCTTATGAAGAAGTCTCATCTTGAGGTGGGCTTCGTGCTTAGATGCTTTCAGCGCTTATCCCGTCCGAACATAGCTACCCAGCGATGCAGCTGGCGCCACAACTGGTACACTAGCGGTTCGTCCACCACGGTCCTCTCGTACTAATGGTAGCTCCCCTCAAACTTCTAACGCTCGCAACAGATAGGGACCGAACTGTCTCACGACGTTCTGAACCCAGCTCACGTGCCACTTTAATCGGCGAACAGCCGAACCCTTGGGACCTTCTCCAGCCCCAGGATGTGACGAGCCGACATCGAGGTGCCAAACCATTCCGTCGATATGAGCTCTTGGGAATGATCAGCCTGTTATCCCCGGCGTACCTTTTATCCTATGAGCGATGGCCCTTCCATACGGAACCACCGGATCACTTTGTCCTACTTTCGTACCTGTTCGACTTGTCGGTCTCACAGTCAAGCACCCTTTTGCCAATATACTCAACGCACGGTTACCAAGCGTGCTGAGGGTACCTTTGAAAGCCTCCGATACATTTTTGGAGGCGACCACCCCAGTCAAACTACCCACCACACACTGTTTCCCTGTTTCGCAGGGATTAGACATCAGATGAACGAAGGGTGGTATTTCAACGTTGACTCCACCACGCCTAGCGACGCAGCTTCAAAGTCTCCCACCTATCCTACACATCGGGCAGCCGATGTCAATGTGAAGCTATAGTAAAGGTGCACGGGGTCTTTCCGTCCCGTTGCGAGTACCCGGCATCTTCACCGAGACTACAATTTCACCGAGCTCGTGGCTGAGACAGTGCTCAGATCGTTACACCATTCGTGCAGGTCGGAACTTACCCGACAAGGAATTTCGCTACCTTAGGACCGTTATAGTTACGGCCGCCGTTTACTGGGGCTTCGATTCAAAGCTTTGCCTTGCGGCTGACCTCTCCTCTTAACCTTCCAGCACCGGGCAGGTGTCAGGCCCTATACGTCATCTTTCGATTTTGCAGAGCCATGTGTTTTTGTTAAACAGTCGCCTGAGCCATTTCATTGAAACCCACTAAAGTGGGTACTGCTTATCCCGAAGTTACGCAGTTAATTTGCCTAGTTCCTTAGCCACGGATCACTCGAGCGCCTCAGGATACTCTCCTTGACCACCTGTGTCGGTTTGCGGTACGGGCGGCTTGCATCTGAAGCTTAGAGGTTTTTCTCGGAAGTCTGATTAGGGTCACTATCCGCTTGCCCGAGGGCTCGCGGTACTGTCAGGTTTCAGCAAGACCGGCGGATTTGCCTACCAGTCCTATACCTACGCCCTTTAACGCACATACCGTTCATGCGCGGACCTTTCACTCCTTCGTCACCCCATCGCAATGCAAGTCGGTGCAGGAATATTGACCTGCTGGCCATCAGCTTCGCCGTTCGGCTACACCTTAGGACCCGACTAACCCTGATCCGATTAACGTTGATCAGGAACCCTTGGTCTATCGGCGGGCATGTTTTTCACATGCCTTATCGTTACTTATGCCTACATTTTCTTTTCCGGACGCTCCAGCATGCCTCACGACACACCTTCAACGCAGACCGGAATGCTCTCCTACCGCCCCGACAAGTCGGGGCCCACAGCTTCGGTAACATGCTTGATGCCCGATCATTATCCACGCCGGACCGCTCGACTAGTGAGCTGTTACGCACTCTTTAAATGAATGGCTGCTTCCAAGCCAACATCCTAGCTGTCAATGCAGTCCGACCTCGTTAGATCAACTTAGCATGTATTTGGGGACCTTAGCCGATGGTCTGGGTTATTTCCCTCTCGCGCACGGACCTTAGCACCCATGCGCTCACTCCCGGATACTGATGTTGTGGCATTCGGAGTTTGTCCGGGTTTGGTAGGCGGTGAAGCCCCCTAGCCCGATCAGTAGCTCTACCTCCACAACAGTACATCCGAGGCTGCCCCAAAAGGCATTTCGGAGAGTACGAGCTATCTCCCAGTTTGATAAGCCTTTCACCCCTAACCACAGCTCATCCGAAGACTTTTCAACGTCTACCAGTTCGGACCTCCATCCCGTGTTACCGGGACTTCATCCTGGCCATGGTTAGATCACTCAGGTTTCGCGTCTGCCGCCACTGACTATACGCCCTGTTAAGACTTGCTTTCGCTTCGGCTGCGGGGCTGAACCCCTTAACCTTGCCAGTGACGAGCAACTCGTAGGCTCATTATGCAAAAGGCACGCCGTCATCCCCGAAGGGACTCCGACCGCTTGTAAGCGTATGGTTTCAGGGACTATTTCACTCCTCTGTTCGAGGTGCTTTTCACCTTTCCTTCGCAGTACTGGTTCACTATCGGTCTCTCAGTAGTATTTAGCCTTGCCAGATGGTTCTGGCGGGTTCAGACAGGATCTCACGTGTCCCGCCCTACTCAGGATACCACTAGGTACCACATGCATGCCGTGTACGGGACTATCACCCGCTATGGTCCCACTTTCCAGAGGGGTTCCACTATGCATATGGATTCCACGTTGTGGTCCTACAACCCCGGTTCCGCCTAAACGGCCCCGGTTTGGGCTGTCCCCTTTTCGCTCGCCACTACTAGGGGGATCTCTACTTGATTTCTTTTCCTCCAGGTACTTAGATGTTTCAGTTCCCTGGGTTTGCTCCCTTTCGGGTGACTGGTCTTCAACCAGCCGGGTTGCCCCATTCGGAAATCCGTGGATCACAGGATATTATGCTCCTCCCCGTGGCTTATCGCAGCCTATCGCGTCCTTCATCGCCTCTGAGAGCCAAGGCATCCACCATACGCCCTTAGTAACTTTTCAACCTTAGAGGTCTCTTGCTCGGTGGACCGATCTCTCGGTCTGTTTTGGTCGGTCTGACAATAAATCAAAGAACGTGTGCCCGGAAAGGGCCGCCCACCTATGCGAAAGGCTTTGGTGGACGAAAGTGGAGAATATCGGAGTCGAACCGATGACCTCCTGCTTGCAAAGCAGGCGCTCTAGCCAGCTGAGCTAATTCCCCGTTCCCTATCCCTGGTAGTCCTGAGCAGATTTGAACTGCTGACCTCTACATTATCAGTGTAGCGCTCTAACCAGCTGAGCTACAGGACTAGGAGATGGTCACGGAAATGTGCCACGTTAAAAATATCATCCATCCGAGACAGCGAAGGCCGGACCCCAGTGCGAACACTGAGGAACGAAAGCCTCATCGAAAATCACTCTAAAAAGGAGATGTTCCAGCCGCACCTTCCGGTACGGCTACCTTGTTACGACTTAGCCCCAGTCACCGGTTTTGCCCTAGGTAGCTCCTTGCGGTCACCAACTTCAGGCACCCCCGGCTTCCATGGCTTGACGGGCGGTGTGTACAAGGCCCGGGAACGTATTCACCGCATCATGGCTGATATGCGATTACTAGCGATTCCAGCTTCACGGAGTCGGGTTGCAGACTCCGATCCGAACTGAGACGAGTTTTAGAGATCGGCATCCGCTCGCGCGGTAGCTTCCCTTTGTTCCTCGCCATTGTAGCACGTGTGTAGCCCAGGACGTAAGGGCCGTGATGACTTGACGTCGTCCCCACCTTCCTCACCGTTTACACGGGCAGTTTCTCTAGAGTCCCCGGCATTACCCGCTGGCAACTAGAAATGGGGGTTGCGCTCGTTATGGGACTTAACCCGACACCTCACGGCACGAGCTGACGACAGCCATGCAGCACCTCGCACGTTGTCCGAAGAAGAGGACGTTTCCGCCCCTGTCAACGTACGTTCGAGCCCTGGTAAGGTTCCTCGCGTATCATCGAATTAAACCACATGCTCCACCGCTTGTGCGGGCCCCCGTCAATTCCTTTGAGTTTCAGCCTTGCGGCCGTACTCCCCAGGTGGATCACTTAACGCTTTCGCTAGGTGACTGACCGTATATCGCCAATCACGAGTGATCATCGTTTACGGCGTGGACTACCAGGGTATCTAATCCTGTTCGATCCCCACGCTTTCGTGCCTCAGCGTCAGTATCGCCTTAGTAAGCTGCCTTCGCAATTGGTGTTCTGTGCCATATCTAAGCATTTCACCGCTACACGGCACATTCCGCCTACTTCAAGCGCACTCAAGAATGACAGTATCAATGGCAATTCTACAGTTGAGCTGCAGGATTTCACCACTGACTTATCACCCCGCCTACGCACCCTTTAAACCCAATGAATCCGGATAACGCTTGCACCCTTCGTATTACCGCGGCTGCTGGCACGAAGTTAGCCGGTGCTTATTCCTTCGGTACCGTCAACCCTCGACACGTCGAGGGGTTTCTTCCCGAATAAAAGCAGTTTACAACCCGTAGGGCCGTCTTCCTGCACGCGGCATGGCTGCGTCAGAGTTGCCTCCATTGCGCAATATTCCTCACTGCTGCCTCCCGTAGGAGTCTGGTCCGTGTCTCAGTACCAGTGTGGGGGATAACCCTCTCAGGCCCCCTACCGATCGTTGCCTTGGTGAGCCATTACCTCACCAACTAGCTAATCGGACGCATGCCTATCCTGCACCGAAATTCTTTCAAAACAAGGAGATGCCTCCTCGTATGTTATGGGGTATTAATCCGGATTTCTCCGGGCTATCCCCCAGTGCAGGGCAAGTTCCATACGTGTTACGCACCCGTGCGCCGGTCGCCGGCGATGTATTGCTACACCCCGCTGCCCCTCGACTTGCATGTGTTAAGCCTGCCGCTAGCGTTCATCCTGAGCCAGGATCAAACTCTCCGTTGTAAAAGATCGTTCGATCTGGACTCGATGTGGTCTTTCTTCCTGACTACTGTCAAGAAAACCTTCTGCTGTTCTCAGAATGGACAATACTTCAAAGAACGGTATGTGTACCGGCGGACCGGTCTACAGACGTTGTCGAAACCCCTTGCGGAAACAATCTTTTTGCGAGAGGGACGGCAAAAGTAAACGATCCGGACGAACCGGCAAGCTTACTGACGGGTCTTTTTCAAACACCCCGTCTTACCGTATCACCTCCCCCTTTCCACTGGGGCTTTCTAAAGAACGATTCCGTTAAAGCGGGTGCAAATGTAGATGGATGGCACATACGATCCACATGGAGCTAAGATTTTTTTGACATCCAGCCTCAGGGAGTGCTCAAAAGCCAATGGCAACACCTTGCCATTGAACAGGTTATGCCCCTTCAGGACAAAGTGCGCAATGAACTTACCTACTTCCATAGCCGTCAACGGCGCCTGAAAGCCTGGAAAGGCCTCTCGGAACATCTCGGTGTCCACAGCCCCCAGGGCCAGACAATTGCAGCGAACCCCTCGCTCCTTCATCTCTTCAGCCAAGCACTCGGTGTAACCGACCAACGCCGACTTGCTGGCGCTGTACCCCGCCAGTTCCGGAAATTTGGCCGCGCCTTGGAACCCACCCATACTGGCGATATTCACCACATGCGCCGGGTGTTCCCGGGTGAAACGCTCGCGCAATGCCTGGACCAGAAGGAAAGGGAGATGAGCATTGACTTTGAAGACCTCCGCCAGATCCTCCAAGGTCCAATTGCCAAAGGACCGCTTCATGAAGAGACCGGCATTGTTGACCAAGCCGGACACTTGATCTCCCCCTAACGCACTCAGGGTAGCGAGAACAGCATCCGCGGAGGTCAGGTCGACCTGAAGGGTGCGCAGTGCGCCGGGCATGCGAGCCGTTTCCGAAACCAGTTGCCGGAGTTGTTCTTCATTCCGCGCCAAAGCCAGGACCGACGCACCATGATCGCGGCGAAGAGAGAGCACGGTCTGGAGTCCTATGCCACGGCCTGCGCCAGTGACGATCACAATGCCGTTCGAAGCTGTCATGAGCGCTTGCGTTTCGTTTTGCCCGCCTTTCGTTCAGCCTCCCTTTCAGCATCGGCACTCGCCTTCGCCCGAACCTCTGGGTCCAATTGGTCACCCAGGTTGCTCATCTGGCGATGGATCCATTGCTGCCGTGCCCGGACGAACCCGGAAGGGCGGTCGCATCGATAGCGCCGTGGTGCTGGGAGCACCGCAGCGAGCAATGCCGATTCCGTTCCGCTCAGTCGCGTTGCTGCCTTGCCAAAGCAACGCTGCGCTGCGGCCTCCGCCCCGAAAACCCCACTCCCGAACTCGGCGACGTTGAGGTACACTTCAAGGATCCTTTCCTTGGTCCAGCAGATCTCAATGAGCAAAGTGAACCAGGCTTCCAGCCCCTTCCGCACGTAAGTGCGCCCCTGCCATAGAAAAACGTTCTTGGCGACCTGTTGGCTGATGGTGCTCGCTCCTTTCACCCGCTTGCGTCCTCTGCGCCGCTCGTTCTGGTCCAAAGCCTTTTCAATGGCCTCCAGATCGAACCCGAAATGGTACATGAATTTCTGATCCTCCGCAGCGATGACAGCGTTCGGTAAGCTCCGAGCGATCTCATCGAGATCGCGCCACGAACGGCGAATGCTACCCTGCTCCAGCCGCTGACCGATCATCGTACTCGTGACCGGTGGATCGACCACTCCGAAGAGCAACACCCACAGAGCACTGAGCGTGATGCACCAGAGAAGGCCTGAGACGAACCAACGGAGTATGGAAAGCACGGTGCGCATAGGTCCCGGGCCTGCAAATGAACGGAGCGGGACCGATCGGTCCCGCTCCGCATTTGTCCGACGACCGTTATTACCCCTGTTGCTTGCGCCGAACAATGAAGTGATGAGCGATGAGCGCCGAACCTCCGCAGATCAGGATGGCGAGGAAATAGAAGACCGGGTTCTCTTCCGGATGCGGATCCCACTCCGTCGGCTTTGCGGGCATCGCAAGGTTGAGAATATAGCCGAAGAGGATGCCAACACCCAGACCGACCATAAGCATGCCGAACTTCAAGGTCAGCCCCCGGCTAGGAGGACGCGCAGTAGCGAGATCACCAGGCGTCATTCCCTTTTCGATCAACGCCATGCGTTGCCTGTGTCTGCTGGTGACGATGACATATACGACGCCGAAGATCGCGGCGAACATCGAGATGGCGACTAGGGTGTCCTCGTTCATGGCGTGGGTCGGTGTTGTCGTTGTTGCCCATCTGACGCCAGTGGCCGAACGCTGGTTACAAACCGTCCCCGCACCCTTGGAGCCGCTGGTGTAACAGTACGTCGTTGGACCACATCGGCCGGCACCTTTGTGTAACCGCCGATCGTGCAGAAGCGTCCCATCGGCGTTGCGCACGTGAACGAAACCCAGGCCATAGCCCTCGCCGCGACCGGTGATCAGGCCGCTTTCGCATGGCTGATCGGGCAGTACAGGCATATGGTCCATACGGCCTCGTACCGGATCCTGCGCAACCAGGAGGAAGCCGAGGAAGCAAGCCAGGACACGTTCGTGAAGGCCTACCAGAACCTTGGTAGCTACCAAGGCGGTAGCAAGTTCAGCACGTGGTTGTTCAGCATTGCGTACCGGACGGCGATCTCGCAGCTACGGAAGCGTCGCACGCCGACCGCCGCGCTGGAGGGCCTTGGATCGCTGGAGCCGACGACCCACGATCCCGATACCGGCGAGGCCGGGGACCGATCCGCAGCGCTGAGCAAGGCACTTTCCCAACTTCCTGCGGAGGACGCGGCGATCGTGAACTTCTTTTACATGGAGGAACTCAGTGTGGAAGAGATCGTAACCGTCACCGGTTTGAGCGCGTCCAATGTGAAAGTGAAGCTGCATCGCAGCCGTAAGCGCCTTTTGGAGATCTTGCAGCACGAACTGAAGGAAGAGGCATGGACGCTCATCGAGGATTGAACGACCAGGACGCGGATAAGGCGCTGCGCGATCTGTTCCGATCGAGCGGTCGGTTGACCGCCCCGGAAGGCTTGGATGCGCGGGTCCTTCAACGCATCGCGCTGGTGAACCGGCCGATCACACCGGCCGCCGGATTGATCCCCACGTGGGTGTGGATCGCGTTGGCCGGAGGCTTCGCCGCGTTCGTCGCGTACATCTACTCAGGTGCAACGACCGATACGGTGGGGCGCATCGAACGCGTGCTCAGCAGCCTGCCGAGATTCCCGATCGGTGATCTGCTCTCTTCACCCTGGGTGCTTTTGACAGCGTGCAGCGCGGTGGCCTTTCTGGCCATGGATTCGCTCTTGGAGCGGACCGACCGGATGCACGGCCTCAACAAGGCTCGACCTCTATAGGAGGGCTTTCGCAGCTTCCAAGGCGGCCTCGTAGTTGGGCTCATGGCCCAGTTCAGCAGTGAGTTCGTGATATTGGATGACCCCTTGCTTATCTAGCACCCAGACGGCCCGCGCCGTTGCTGCTTGAAGTCCTCCTTCCGCGATCTCAACTCCCCAGTTGCGCACAAGGTCATGGAATCGGAAGTCGCTGCCCATGCGGACGTTGTCGATCCCCTCGGCCACACAGAACCGCTTCATCGCATAAGGCGTATCCACGCTAACGAGGAGCACCTGGGCACCCAACCCGGCGGCTAGCTCATTGAACTTACGCGTTTCCAAAGCACAGGTGCTCGTGTCCAAGCTGGGCACGCTAAGGAGCACCACCACCTGCCCACGCAAAGAAGTCAGATCCGAATTGGACCTATCCTGCAATACGAAGCGTAGTTGCGGGGCCTCACTGCCCACCGCTGGGATAGTTCCGTTGAGCTTGGGGTGAGGCATTCGGAGGGTTCCGTCAGGACAATGAACGGCTGGGCGGCTCCTACTGTTCGGCCATGATCTTCGGGATAGCCTCCTCGTAGGTCTTGCGCGCATCCTCGATGAAGCCAAAAGGCTCGTCGTCCACCACGAGTTTGCCCTTGGTGATATGACCGAGCAGAATGAACGGGACCCGGCTGGCACGCATCAGATCCAAGAAATCGTTCTCCTGCGCCTCGTTCACCGAAACCACGGCGCGTCCCTGTCCTTCTCCGAACAGGAAAGCGTCCGGACGTATCTCACTGTCGGTTACGATGTCGAAACCAAGTCCACGGACCAAGCCCATCTCTACAAGGGTGACCCAAAGCCCGCCATCGCTCACATCATGCGCCGCATTGATCAGGCCCTTGCGGACGAGCATGAGCAACATGGTGTGTAGCCGACGTTCCTCCTCCAGGTCAAAATAGGGCGCAGGGGAACGTTCGATCCGATGGTGGCGGACCAGGTACTCACTGCTCGCCAGATCTTCGGTCACTTTACCGAGGAGGAAAAGCAGATCTCCCTTCTCCTTGAACCCGAGGCTCATGCGCTTGGTCGCGTCCGGCAGCACACCGACCATTCCGATCGTGGGCGTGGGGAAGACAGGTACTGTGCTCTTCTCACTGACGGTCTGGTTGTAAAAGCTCACGTTGCCTCCGGTCACTGGGGCATCGAACGCTCGGCACGCTTCGCCCATGCCCTTGATCACGTTGGCGAACTGCCAGTAGACCTCCGGGTCATAGGGATTCCCGAAGTTGAGGCAATTGGTCACGCCGCAGGGTTCGCCTCCCGAGCAGGCGATGTTCCGAGCCGCTTCGCCCACGGCGATCATGGCGCCGACGTAGGGATCGGCATGCACATAGCGGCCATTGCAATCCACCGTGACGGCCAGCGCCTTGCCCGTCTCTTTGATCAACACCAAACCCGCATCGCTCGGATCGTTGGTGCTCATGTTGTTGGTGCGCACCATGCTATCGTACTGCTCGTACACCCAGCGCTTGCTAGCGATGTTCGGGCTGGCGAGCAAGCTCTTGGCGACAGCCTTGAGGTCATCCGGTTCGGGCACTTCCGAAGGCTTGAACTTTTTGTTCTCCGCGAAATAGGCAGGCTCCTTCGTGGAGCGCTCATACACGGGCGCACCGCCGCCAAGCACCAAACTAGCGGCCGGTACTTCGGCCACCAAGCCTCCGTGCATGAAGTAGCGCAGGGAATTACCCTCGGTCACGGTTCCGATCTCCACACAGTTCAGATCCCACTTCTCGAAGATGGCCTTCACTTCCGCTTCGCGGCCCCTCTTCACCACCACCAGCATGCGCTCCTGACTTTCGCTCAACAAGATCTCCCAGGCGCGCATGCCCTGCTGCCTGGTGGGAACGCGGTCCAAATGGATGTCCATGCCGCTCTTCCCCTTCGCGCTCATTTCGCTGGTGCTGCACGTGATACCCGCCGCGCCCATGTCCTGCATGCCGATGATCGCATCCACTTGGGCGAGTTCGAGCGAAGCCTCGAGCAGCAGCTTTTCCATGAACGGATCGCCCACCTGTACGGCGGGCAAGTCGTCCATGCTGGTATCGGTGATGTCCTTGCTGGCAAAGGAGGCGCCGTGGATGCCGTCCTTTCCCGTCGCGCTACCCACAATAAAGATCGGGTTGCCCTCGCCATGCGAAGTGGCGCTGATCACCTGGTCGGCACGAACGATCCCCACGCTCATGGCGTTCACCAATGGATTTGTGGTGTAACAGGGATCGAAGTACACTTCACCGCCGAGCACCGGCACCCCGAAGGCATTGCCATAGTCTCCGATCCCCTTCACCACACCGCGCATATGCCAACGGCTGCTCTTCTCCTTGCTTATGTCGCCGAAGCGCAGCGAATTGAGTTGGGCGATGGGCCTTGCGCCCATGGTGAAGATGTCACGGTTGATGCCACCCACACCGGTCGCCGCACCCTGGTAGGGTTCAATGGCGCTCGGGTGGTTGTGGCTTTCGATCTTGAACGCGCAGGCCCATCCATCCCCGATATCGACGAAGCCGGCGTTCTCTTCTCCTGCTTCGGCCAGGAGTTTCGGGCCGGTGCGCGGCAGCGTCTTCAGCAGCAGGATGCTGTTCTTATAGGAGCAATGTTCGCTCCACATCGCGCTGTAAATGCTGAGCTCCGTGAAGTTCGGCGCACGGCCCAGCACTTCGCTGATCTTTTGGAACTCTTCGGAAAGGAGGCCGAGCTTGCGCGCGGTGTCCGCTCCGGCCGGGGCCAGATCGGGATCTTTCACAGGGGTAGCGGAGGGGGATGCCATTCGGGCACAAAGAAAGTGCGATCGCCGGGTCCGGCCCCGGTCGAGGTGCATGCACGGCAATTCGAGGGATGGTCCGCGTTCCGGGCCGACTAACTTCCCGCCCCGATGCCGGCCGTACTGCTCTCGCTGGGCTACCTCTTCCTCTTCCTATTGTTGATCCGCAAGCTGCGCTTCTTCGCGGCCGAAGGACTGTCCGTTCCGATGCTATCAGTGCTCTTCCTGCTGAAGGTGCTCGGAGGTCTTGCCCTGTGGTGGGTCTACACCTATCACTATCGCGACCGCAGCACTGCCGACCTGTACAAGTATTTCGACGATAGCGCTGTCATGTTCAGCGCCTTGCCGGACCGGCCGATGGATTATGCGCGAATGCTCTTCGGGATAGGGAACGACAGCCCGTACTTCACGGAGCGCTACTATATCCACATGAACAATTGGTTCAGGCAGTACGAGGGCAACCTGTACAACGACTCGCACACGCTCATCCGCCTCAACGCCTTACTGCGCCTGTTCTCCGCAGGGCATATGCATGTGCATACCGTCATGGCCGCATTCATGAGCTTCACCGGCCTTTTCACTTTGTGGAAAGCGTTCGTTCCCTGGTTCGGAGGACGTGAGCGTCTGTTGGCCTTTCTTCTCTTCCTTCCCCCTTCCGTATCTTCGCGGTCGGTCTTCTGTTGTGGCAGGTGTTCCATTCGATACAGCACGGCCTCAATGCAAAAGGAATTCTGATCATTCTAAGCTGCAGTGTCCTGCTCTTCTACCTGAAGTTCTACGTCCTGATGAGCATGCTGCCCGGTTTGGTGGCGCTCATTTGGTGCGCTTGGCGGCCGGGGCGCACATTCTTCCGGTTCGGGCTCGTGTTGCTGTTGTTCCTCGTCGCTGCGCTGAACATCCATCATCTGGTCCCCGGCTTCAACATCCTGGAAGTGCTCTTTTGGAAGCATCGGGATTTCATTGGCCTGGCCGATCTGATGAACAGCGGTAGTTATGTCGCACCACCAGCCTTGGAACCCAGCGTGGGCAGCTTCGTCCGCTTCGCACCCTATGCGTTGTACATCACCTTCCTCGGGCCTTTGGTACACCTCAGTGGAGGGGCGGCAGGGCTGCTCGCGGCGGCCGAGACGATCGCCGTGCTGCTTTTCGTGGTCCTCTCTGTGCTCTGGCACCGCCCTTGGCCGCTGATCGGCAAAGCGCAGGTATTGTTCTGCTTGAGCTTCGTGCTGCTCCTGGCCCTGGTGATCGGCTACACCACTCCTGTGATGGGTGCCATTGTGCGCTACCGTACCCCGCTCCTGCCCTTTCTATTGATCGGGGCGGCCCTTTTGACCGATCCCTCCCGCTGGCCCTTCATCCGGAACCATCGACAATGAAGCTCTCCCCTTCCATCCTATTGGCGACCGTGCTTTGCTCCTCGGGCTGCGCCTTTCAGCAGGAAGATGCCGATCTCGTGGTACATAACGCGGTGATCCACACCCTGGGTGAAGGAGGTTCGGAGACCTCTCAGGCCATGGCCGTGCGCGATGGCCGCATCGTGGAACTCGGGGCGGAACGTCAGATCCTGAACAAGTACAGTGCGCGCGAAAAATTGGATGTTGCGGGACAGCACGTTTATCCCGGCTTCATCGATGGGCACTGCCACTTCCTGGGCTACGGCCTGAACAAACAGAAGGTGGACCTGGCCGGCGCGAAGAGTTGGGCGGAAGTGCTCGAACGCACCGTGGTTTTTGCCAAAGCGCACCCGGAGCATGAGTGGATCCTTGGACGTGGTTGGGATCAGAACCTTTGGGATGACAAGCGCTTCCCGGACAACACCCGGTTGAACGAATTGATCCCGGACCGGCCTGTGCTCCTGCAACGCGTAGATGGTCATGCCGCCGTAGTGAACGAAATGGCCTTGGAACGCGTGGGCCTCGGTGCTGAGAGCGTCGTGGCCGGTGGGATCCTCGAACTGCGCGACGGACGCCCCACCGGACTACTGGTCGACAATGTGGTGGAGGTGTACCAGAAGATCTTCGACGATGCCGAGGAAGCCCTGAAACGAAGTGCACTGCTGGATGCGCAGCGCGATTGCCTTGCCACAGGTCTGACCATGGTCAGCGATGCTGGGCTCGATGTGAACACGATCGAGCTCATCGCGCAAATGCAGCAAGAGGGTGCCCTGAAGATCCGGATCTACGCTATGGTGAGCGATAAACAGGAGAACCTGGACCACTTCGCGGTGAAGGGGCCGATCCTCAGCGATCGCCTCATCGTGCGCGCGGTGAAGTGCTATGCGGATGGCGCACTGGGCTCGCGCGGTGCGCTATTGCGGGAGCCATACAGCGACGTGGACAGCACCTGGCACGGGTTGCTTCGGTCCACCCCGGAACACTTCGCGGATATCGCAACGTGGTGCAAAGGACACGGCTTCCAAATGGCCACCCATTGCATTGGCGACAGCGCGGACCGTTTGCTCCTAGGCATCTACGCAATGGCGCTCGGCGGCACCAACGACCTGCGCTGGCGGATCGAGCATGCCCAATGCATGGATCCCGCCGACTTCGACTTCTTCAGCCGGTACACGGTGATCCCAAGCGTGCAACCAACCCATGCCACCAGCGATATGCTTTGGGCCGATGAACGGCTCGGCCCCGACCGTCTTGCGCACGCATACGCCTACAAGCGGCTATTGAAGCAGAACGGAATGATCGCGCTGGGGACCGATTTCCCCGTCGAGGGCATTTCACCCATCGCCACGTTCTACTCCGCCGTGGTCAGGAAGAACAGCGCAGGGGTTCCGGAAGGCGGCTTTCAAATGGGCGATGCCCTTTCGCGCGAGGAAGCCCTGTACGGCATCACGTTGTGGAACGCGATCGCGAGCTTCACCGAGAAAGACCTGGGCAGTTTGGAAGTGGGAAAGTTCGCCGACTTCGTGATCCTGGACCGCGACCTGCTCACCGCGAGCGCCGAAAGCCTTCTGGGGACGAGGGTGATGCACACCTACGTGAACGGGGAGCGGATGCACTGATCAGCGATCGGCACTTCAGCCATCCGTCGATCGGATCGGGATCTTGGCCGAGAAGAACGGCCTTGTACCGAAGGGGATCAAACCTTTGTGTAAAGCCAAGGTCAACGGATCATTACCCCAACTTGCACCATGCGGCAATTCCTCATCGGTACGCTCCTCATTCTCTGCGGCTCGATCACACGGCTCCCAGCGCAAAGCCTTCCTGGGGAATGGTACTTCAGCCCGGATGGGCGGATGTTGCACGCAGGAGGAGGGCCGACCACCGGCTTGTATCAGAAGGATACGATCCGCACGTTGGAACTCACCTTCGGCCAAAGCAACTGGTGGCAACTGCTTGAGCAGAACTACCAGGACCAGATCGACCTGCTGGCCGACCTCACCGTGGACGGCGTGCTCTACGATAGTGTGGGGGCGCGCTTCAAAGGGCAGACCAGCTACTTTCAACTGCCACAGAACGCCGAAAAGATGTCGTTCAACATCACCCTGGACCATGTACACAACAACCAGGACGTGATGAGCTACAATACGCTCAACCTGAACAACGCGTTCCAGGACGCTTCCTTTCTCCGGGAGGTGGTCTATCTCGAGTTGATCCGCGACCACATCCCTGCCGCCAAGGCCAACTTCGTCCGTCTGCATATCAATGGCGAGAACTGGGGGCTCTACCCCAATGTGCAGCAGGTCGACAAGGACTTCATCCAGGAATGGTTCTTCGATGATGAAGGTGCGCGCTGGCGTGCGGACCGCTCCGATGGCCAGATGGGCGGCATGTGGGGTGATGGCACCGCAGCGCTGAACGACCTCGGACCGGACACCGCCGATTACCAGACCTACTACACGCTGAAAGGCAGCGGCACAGCGGACCCCTGGACCAAATTGGTACAGGTCTGCCAGGAATTGGAAGGCCTGCCGCTCGCCCAGTTCGAGGACAGCCTGGCGAAATACATCGACCTCGATCGCACGCTCTGGTTCCTCGCATCGGAGATCGCCTTCAGCGATGACGACGGCTACGCCCACAAAGGCAAGATGGACTACTACCTGTATTGGGAACCGGAGAGCGGCCGCATGATCCCACAGGAGTTCGATGGCAACAGTGTGATGAAAACGAACGCGGTGAACTGGAGCGCCTTCTACCACGAGACCGATGCCAACTACCCGCTGCTGAACCGGATCCTCGCAGTGCCCCGTCTCCGCCAGCGCTACCTGGCCCATATGCGCACCTTGATCGAAGAGAAGCTGCAGCCGTCGGTCGTGTCCACACTGCTCGATGGCTACGAAGCGATGATCGATACCATCGTGCAGAACGATCCGAAGAAGCTCTACACCTACAACGCCTTTCAGAACGAGCTGAACGTACTACAGACCTATGTCACGAACCGAAGGAATTTTCTGCTGAGCAATAGCGAGGTATCGCAACCAGCCCCTACGATCAGCGACGTGGAGATGGAGTCCGGTGGCACGATCTGGCAAGCGCCTGATGACCAGACATCCGCCTGGGTGCGTGCCACGGTCACCGCAACGAACGGCATTTCCGCAGTACGCCTCTTCTACTCCGACCAATTGGAAGGCCGTTTCCAGAACGTCCTGATGGCCGATGATGGCGCGCACCAGGATGGCGCTTCCGGCGATGGTGTCTACGGCGGCGAGATCCCAGCCTATGGCGCCAACAGCTATGTGCGCTTCTATGTGGAGGCCACCGCCAACAACCCGGCACAAACGGTGAGTTACGCGCCTCCTGGCGCGGAGCACGATGTGTACGTGTATCGCGTCTCGGTGGAAACCGCCGCCTTCACGGGTGTGGTGATCAACGAATTGATGGCGTCCAATAGCGCTACCGCTGCGGATGCCGCCGGAGAGTACGAGGACTGGATCGAGCTATACAATAATGGAACGGTCGGTGTGGACTTGAGCGGTGGCTTCCTCACGGACGATGGCCAGAACCTCACGAAGTGGACCATTCCACCCGGTTCCATCATCCAACCGAACGGGTACCTGATCTTCTGGGCCGATGAGGACACCCAGCAAGGCGATGGCCACACCAACTTCAAACTCAGCGCCAGCGGCGAAGAGGTTTGGCTCGTGAGCCCGGACACCGCAGTGATGGACCAAGTGGTGTTCGGTGATCAATCCACGGACCTGGGCTATGCGCGCGTTCCGAACGGCACCGGAGGCTTCGTGCCGCAGGCACCCACCTTCGCGGCGAACAACGACCTACCAAGCGGTCTGGACGAAGTGAGCGATCGAATTCAGGCGTTCCACTTCTTCCCGAACCCGAGCACCGGTGCTTTGACCATCCTGAGCAACGAAGCAGAGGACATCATGATCCACGACGCCATGGGCCGTACTCTTTGGTCGGGCCGCGTGAACGGCCGCATCGAACTCGACCTGAGCGACCTGGCTCAAGGGACCTACACCATCCGGTCCGCTTCAGGAGTTACGGAGCGCTTGGTGCTGGTGCGCTAACAACGCGTGGGTGCCCGCAGTTCAATGCACACTGAACCGCACAGCCCGCGAGCTCTCATCGCTCTGGATGCGCAAGGTGTAAAGTCCGCTCGCCCATCCGTTCACGTCCAGAACGAATTCCCTGGTCGTGACCGCGCGCCCGCGCGCTATCAAGCGACCCTGTGCATCGTTCACTTCAAGCGTCACGTGCACAGCCGGGATGTTCTCGGGCCATTGCACATGCAACTCGTTCGCCGCAGGCACTGGCCAGATCCGTATGTCGGATGCGAAAGGATCCGCAAGTCCAGTGGAAAGGACGAAGAGCGTGTCGCTCATGGCGCCGCATCCTTCCGCATCTGTGATCGAGACCGCATACGTACCGGTCACGTACACATCGTAGGTCTGCTGATCCGCCCCGTTGATGGGTGCGCCGTTCATCCACCACTGGTAGGTCGTGGCGGGAGTGCTTTCCAGCGTGTTGCCGAGTTGGGTGATAACCGGGACGGAAGGCAACGGCACCACACTGAACGTGATGGTATCGGAGTACCCGAAACAACCCGCGTCGTTCGTGCCATCGATGAAATACTGTCCGTTGGTGGATTGATAGAACGGAGCGTTCTGCAGACCGGTGTTCCAGGTGTAGTCGATCAGATCGGACGGGGCCGTCACCAGTACGCTATCGCCGTCGCAAATGGTGGTGTCCACGATGAAGGTCATATCAGGCCCCGCCGCGAGCAATGCACCGAACGCATCGAGCTTGCCATGGCCCCAGAGGTTGTTCGGTGCAGTGCCCGTGAAGTTGTCCACCCGCGCCGCTGCGATGATGGCCTCTTTGGCGTCGAACCAAGTCGCATTGGGGCAGCGCTCGAACAACAGGGCCACGGTTCCGGTAACAACGGGCGAGGCTATGGAGGTGCCTCCGCTCGGATATGGTACCCACCCACATCGACTTTGGCGGGATCGTTGGCGATGAGCAAATTCAGCCATTCCAAGGGGCTGAACTGAGCGTGATGTCACCCGTGGCGGCGATGTCCGGCTTCAAGCGATGGTCCCGCGTGGGGCCTCCACTGCTCGTGTTCACCAACTCGCCAGGTGTACCTGTGAACGTTTGAAGTGTATTGGTATGGTCGGTGTAGGAGATCTGGTTCCGGTAGTTGCCCACCGTGATCACCTTCTCGGAACAAGCCCACGAATCGACCACGCGCTTCTCCGCGTCCGGAAGCCTGTAGTGCGCACTATCACTGAAACCCACCAATCCCCCGAGGTTGGAGAAGATCTCCGAAGTCCCTAAGTAGCTGGACGACCATACATCGAACTGCCCCGAACCGGTGGTGCTGAAACGGAACTTGTATGTGTCCGAATCCGGTTCAGCCAACATCACATCCATGCGGTACTGACCACCGCGCAGCTCGGCGTAATAGTTCACCACGGCCAGGCGGTTGCCATCGATGGAGTACAAGGTATCCTCGACCAAGGTATTGAGCGCGTCCTGGACGGTATGGTAGGGGGCATCGCCACGGTGCGGGACACCATTGCTGGTGGAGATATCAGCACCGATACCGAAGTGGACCTGCTCAAAGTCCGTCGTGTCCGCCCAAAGCTCGAAATACACGCAGGGAAAGCCGAACCCACTGGTATAGTTGGTGGAGAACCAAGTGAAGCCCGTGTCAATGGTGACCGGATAGGACAGGTGGTAGTTCGGGATCGATCCGCTATTACCGGAAGCACAAACCAGCGCGCGGCCTGGCGCCGCGTCCAACATGCTGTCGATCATCAAGGCCGCAGCGTCCAAAGCGTCGTGGCTCCCATAGTAATCGCCAAGACTGGCATTGATCACGGCGGGTCGCCCGAGCGCAGCGGCCTGGTCGAAGATGTACTTCACCGCATCGGCCACGGAAGCACGCCAGTTGGGCCGTCCAAAATCGCTTGTTACGATGATCAGGTCCGCATCGGGCGCCACGCCTTTGTGCCGTCCGTTGGCAAGGCCGTTCCCGGCAGCAGTGCCGGCGACCGTGCTACCATGACCGTATTCGTACCAAGGGTCCACGGCCGGACAAAGCCCCGCGTTGATCGCTGCACTGTCATACTCCTGGCCATAGCCGTAAGGCAGTGGTGCGAGCGGCAGAGAATCGTTCAAGGTCTGGTCCCAATAATGGAGCACGCGTGTGTTCCCCAGGCTATCCTGAAAGTCCGGGTGCAGCAATTCCAATCCAGTATCGATGATGCCGATGACCACACCATCCCCCGTATACCCTTGAAGCAGCGGAGACATTCCCGAATGCACCAAGTCCACGCGGTTGCGCACGCGCATGGAGTCGTTCATGGTCCGGCCGCGGTCCATGCTGAACTCGATCCCTTGCAGTGCGGGGCATTGAGCCAGTTCAAGAACACGAGCCACCGGAACGGTCGCGCTCACGCGATCGGCCATGGTCATCTTCACGCGGCCTTCGACCTGCTTCACCGCGTCCGCCAGTATCCGTGCATCGCCACGCAGCAGGAGGTCCACCTCCTCGTTCGCCATGTGCGGACGCTTCAAGAAGTACTCGAGCTGAAGTCCGAACGGCTGGGGTCGTTGCGCGAAGTTTGGAACGACGAGCAGCGCAAGGAAGAGCAGGGTAATGAGTGAACGCATGTCCAAATTTAGGTCAGCGCCAAGGCGGTCATGGCGGCGTAATCCGGCAGTTTATCAAGGAAGCGTATTTGATCGGCCGTTCGATCGATCGCGCACGCATAGTGGGTGCGGCCGTTCGTTACCAGGAGCACAGGTACCCGGAACACCAGGTTGTAGCGGGCCGCTTGATCAAAAGTGGCCTGTACAAGTTTCACGGTAGGTGCTTTGCACTCCACAAGCGCGAGCGGTGTCCCATCGGGTCCGTGGATCAGGGCGTCGGCCCGTTTGCTCAGCCCGTTCAGAGTGAGCCCACGCTCCACGGCGATCATCGAAGCGGGGCAGCCCAGGTCCTGCACCAGGTGGTTCAGGAAGTGCTGCCGCACCCATTCCTCTGGCGTAAGGGCGACCCAGCGGCGACGCCAAGGATCGAACACCATCGGTCCCGGGGTCCTTGTTTAGTTTTGACGCCGTGGTCCGGCAGGTCGAGCGCGATCATGCCGTTCCCATCATCCCACAAAAGTGCGCACCAAGGAAGAGATCGTCACCAACTGGTTGCCCCGGTACACCGGGGTGCCCCTCACGGACTTCAAGCCGTACGTGCTCCTCACCAACTTCGGCAACTACCTGGAACTGTTCTGCAACCTCACCGGTGCGGTGCTGCAGGAATCAGGCAAGCCCATGCAGGTTGCCATCGCCGAGGATATGATGATGATCAACTTCGGTATGGGCAGCCCGACCGCAGCGACGGTGATGGACCTGCTGAGCGCGATCAACCCCAAAGCGGTGCTCTTCCTGGGCAAATGCGGCGGGCTGAAACGCAAGAACGAGCTGGGCGACTTGATCTTACCCATCGCGGCGATCCGAGGAGAGGGCACGAGCAACGACTACCTCCCACCCGAGGTGCCGGCCCTTCCCTCCTTCATGATCCACCGCGCCGTGAGCGGCGTTATCCGCGACATGGACCTGGACTATTGGAGCGGCACGGTGTACACCACGAACCGCCGGGTATGGGAGCATGACGAGGAGTTCAAAGAGCGCCTGCGCCGTGATCGGTGCATGGCTATCGACATGGAATCGGCCACGATATTCATCGCAGGATTCGCCAACAGCATTCCCACTGGGGCGCTCCTCTTAGTGAGCGATCAGCCGATGGTCCCAGAGGGTGTGAAGACCAGCGCCAGCGATGCGAAGGTCACCCTCGGCTTCGCTGAAACGCATGTGAAGGTGGGGGTCATGAGTTTGCGCGACATCATCAACGAAGGGCGTTCGGTGAAGCACCTGCGCTTCGAGTAAGACAGGCAAGCCCCATGTCTTGGAAGATCGCCCTCGTCGTCGCCCTGCTCAACGCTTTGATCACGGCACTGGTGGCCATGCCCGTGGCCGATCGCGTGACCCGAGCAATGGGTGTTTCCGATTTCGAAGGGGGCCGCGGCATGGCGATCGCTTTCATATTCATACCGGCCGCGTTCATCGGAGGTTTGGTGCTCGGTTTGTTGGGCGCCAAGCTGGTACATGCTGTGGAATGGGCGCACTTTTGGAAGGCCGCTGGTCTGGCGCTGCTCCTGGGTCAGGGCTCCCTTTTTGGCATTGCCGGGCTCGCCTTGCTCTCCGTAGTGCATCCCCCTGTGCTGGACGGCCACTACCTGGCACTGCGCATCGAGGTCTACATGCCCGCTCGTCTGTTGCCGAACGGGAAGCTCGAGGCGGACAAGATCAAGATGAGCCTCTTTGCGGGGGACAAGGACAATCGCTACGCGGACATCGACACCGCGGAGATAGCGGTCAATGGGGATACCCTGGTGATCCCTGCGGAGGCCTCGCTGAACAGCGCCAACAACTTCCGGATGATCTCCTTCACGATCGAGGGTATGGACGGCTACGCCTTGGATCCGCTTCCATTGCCTCCGAAGCCCAAGAACAAAGACCTGGAGTGGACCGAGCGCATGCCGATGCGCGAGGCCAAGGTGACGGGCACGAGCTATACCTTCACCGATGTGCTGCTGCGCTACCGCGTAGTGAAGAAGGAGAAGGTGGAGGAAGACTGACGCTGGTGCCGGACACTGCCTAAGTTTGGCGTGAGGAAAGGCGTCGATCGCTCCGGCGGAAAGCCCCAACACATCGATCCGCACATGAGCGTACTGGACGGGTTCAAGAAAGTGATGGCCGAGGTGCGTTCGGGCAAGTTCAAGCCTGTGTACCTGTTGCACGGCGAAGAACCCTTCTTCATTGATCGGGTATGCGGCGAGATCGAGCGTGGGGCCGTGGAAGAGCATGCCCGTGATTTCGACCTGAACGTGCTGTACGCCCGCGATTGCGATGCGGATCAGGTGAAGGACACCTGCCTGCGCTATCCCATGATGGGGGATCGCCAGCTCGTGGTGCTCCGGGAGGCCCAGGGGTGGCGGATCGACCAGTTGGAGAAACTCGAACCCTATGTGCTGAAACCCACCCCCAGCACCGTGTTGGTTATCTGCTACAAGAACAAGAAGGTGGATGGGCGGAAGAGCTTCAGCAAGAGCGTGGCGAAGACCGGCACGGTGTTCACCAGCGACAAGTTGAAGGACGAACAACTACCCGATTGGGTGCAGCGCTACGTGACCCATCACAAACGTCGCATAGCGCCAGCGGAAGCCCACCTGTTGAGCGAGCACCTCGGCGCCGACCTGGGCAAGGTGACCATGGAGGTGGAAAAACTCTGTCTGGTGACCGAAGAAGGCGGCACCATCACCTCGGACATCGTACAGCGCTATGTGGGCATCAGCAAGGACCACAACATCTTCGAACTGCAGAACGCCATCGGCAACCGTGACCGCGTGAAGGCGCTGCGCATCGCCAAGCACTACGGCCAGGACGCCAAGAACCACCCCTTGCCGGTGACCGTCGCCACACTGAACGGCTACCTCACCAAATTGGTCCTGATGCACACTTTGGGAGAACGGCCCGCCCAGGAACTGGCGAGCATGGCCAAGGTCCCACCGTTCTTCCTGAACGACTACCGCAGCGCCGCCCGCAACTATTCCCTCGACCACTTGCTCCGTGCACAGCATTTGTTGCGCACCTGCGACCTGCGCAGCAAGGGCATGGGTGGGAGCAGCGTTGAAGAAGGCGAACTCCTTCAGGAATTGTTGATCCGCGTGATCGACCCCTGAACGAGCGGCCGGACCTGTATATCGCGACCGCTCAACGACACCACCTTCCACCCCGGGACCGCTCGGCCGTGGGGTCGATCCAGCTACTTTAGCGCGCCCAAAGGCAGGGCCTCCTGCAAGGAACAGGCATCGCATGATCATCCGTTCTCTTACGCGTGTCGCACTGGGTTGCGCCGCCCTTCTCGCTCCCCTGGCCCTGCTCGCGCAGAACACCACAGGTACCATTCGCGGTTTCGTGTACGACCAGGACAATGGAGAACCTGTGATCTTCACCAATGTGATGCTACAGGGCAAGAGCATCGGGGCCAGCACCGATGTGAACGGCTACTACTCCCTCTCACGCATCCCACCCGGCGACTACACCCTGATGGTGACCTCCATGGGCTACGACACCCTGCGTAAACAGGTGAGCGTTCGTGCCGATCAGATCCTCACCGAAAAGCTCTTTGTGAAGAAGATCAATGTGCAACTGAAGGAGTTCAAGGTGACCGCGGAGAAGCAAGAGGCCCAGACCGAAGTACGCATGGGGGTCACCAAGCTGGACCCCAAGCAGATCGATCGATTGCCGGCCATTGGCGGCGAGGCGGATCTGGCCCAATACCTCCAAGTGGTGCCCGGGGTGATCTTCACCGGCGACCAAGGCGGCCAGTTGTATGTGCGTGGGGGCTCGCCCATCATGAACAAGGTGATGATGGACGGCATGGTGCTGTACAATCCCTTCCACAGCATCGGTCTTTTCAGCGTGTTCGACAACGACATCATCCGCAACGCGGACATCTTCACAGCGGGCTTCAACGCGGAGCACGGTGGCCGCACCAGTTCGGTGATGGACATCACCACCCGGGACGGTAACAAGACCAGGATCGCGGGCCGGGTAGGCGTAGGCACCTTCGCCAGCAAGTTGCTTTTGGAAGGCCCTCTGAAGAAGCAGAGCGCACCGGGGAAAGGCTCCAGTTCGTTCCTGCTGAACCTGCGCCACAGCTATCTGGACCAGAGCAGCAAGGTCTTCTACACCTACGTGGATACCGCAGGCCTGCCGTTCTCTTTCACCGATGCCTATGGCAAGCTGAGCTTCAATAGCGCCAACGGGAGCAAATTCAATCTCTTCGGCTTCAATTTCCATGATGCGGTGCAGTACAGGGGCGTCGGGGACCTGAACTGGAACAACTGGGGAGCGGGTACGAACTTCGTGCTGGTACCGTCGGGCAGCGCGGTACTCATCGACGGGGTGTTCAGCCTCAGCAACTACCGTATCGAACTGGCCGAAGGGGCGTTGCCCGCGCGGAGCAGCGAGATCGCGGGCTTCAACGGCGGCCTCAACTTCAAGTATTTCGTGCGCGACGATGAGATCAAGTACGGGCTTGAGGTGCTGGGCTTCCGCACCAATTTCCAGTTCTTCAACAGCAGCGGCCAGGAATACGAGCAAAACGAGAACACCAGCGAACTGGCCGCCTATGTGAACTACCGGAAGAAGCTCGGCAAGTTCATCATCGACCCCGGATTGCGCGTGCAGTACTACGCCTCTCTCACGGTGATCAACATCGAGCCGCGCATGGGCCTGAAGTGGAACATCACCAACAACCTGCGGTTCAAAGCCGCTGCGGGCCGCTACAGCCAGAACCTCGTCGCCGCCAACAGTGATCGCGATGTGGTGAACCTGTTCTATGGCTTCCTGTCCTCTCCGGACAATCTACAAGAAGACTTCACCGAGGAGGATGGGACCACGCGTAAGATCAAGGACCCCTTGCAACGTGCGAACCACTACCTGGCCGGCTTCGAGGTGGACATCACCAACGAGATCACCCTCAACCTGGAAGGCTACCTGAAGGACTTCCGCCAGGTGACCAATATCAACCGGGACAAACTTTTCGAGGACAGTCCCGATTTCGAGGACAAGCCGGATGAATTGAAGAAGGACTTCGTCGTGGAGACGGGCAAGGCCTACGGTGGCGATCTGTTGCTGAAGTACGAGAAGGGCGGGTTTTACTTCTGGGGGGTATACTCCTACACCATTGTGACCCGTTGGAACGGGCGGTACAGCTACAATCCCATCTGGGACCGTCGCCACAACGCGAACCTGGTGGTGAGCTACACCTTCGGCCGGCACGATGCCTGGAAGCTCACCGGGCGCTGGAACTTTGGGTCGGGCTTCCCTTTCACACAGACACAGGGTTATATCGAGGGGAACCCCTTCGGCAGCGGCATCGGCACGGATTACACCACGAGCAATGGGGAACTGGTGCTGCTTTATGGCCCACTGAACGAAGGGCGCCTACCCACCTTCCACCGGTTGGACCTGGGCATGACCAAAACCTGGAAGCTCAGCGACCGGAACATCATCGAATTCGATCTTAGCGTGACCAATGCGTACGACCGCCAGAACATCTTCTACTACGATCGCACACGTGGCAAGCGGGTTGACCAGTTGCCGATCCTACCAAGCGCCGGGTTGAGTTGGAGCTTCTGATCTCGGATCACGAACGAGGGTTGGTCTGAGTTCTTCCGGTTCCAGGTCCGGATCCACTCATTTCCAGTAGGGGCGATCGCCTAAGCCGTGCGATAGTTCACATGGAGCCACGGAGGCACGGAACATGGCTCCCTTGTCATCGCGACCGGAGCGAAGTGATATCGATGGGTTTGCGCCTTCTCCGTGCCTCCTCGTCTCGGTGTGGGACAGGAAGAAATGGGATCTCGACCCGATCGACCTGCTGGCTCTTTCCACCCTCTGCTCCCGCCGACTATCTTTACGCCCCGTGATCACCATTCCCATCCAGGGTCGGGTCGCAGCGTGATGACGGGCTCCACCAAGTACATTTTCGTTACCGGCGGTGTCACCTCTTCCCTCGGGAAGGGTATCATCAGCGCCAGCCTGGCCAAATTGCTTCAGGCACGCGGCTTCACCGTCACCATCCAGAAGCTGGACCCGTACATCAACGTCGATCCCGGTACGCTGAACCCGTACGAGCATGGCGAGTGTTTCGTGACGGAGGACGGCGCGGAAACCGACCTGGACCTGGGCCACTACGAGCGCTTCCTGGACGTGCCCACCAGCAAGGCCAACAACGTCACCACCGGGCGCATCTACCAGAACGTCATCAACAAAGAACGGCAGGGCGAATACCTGGGCAAGACCGTGCAGGTGATCCCGCACATCACCGACGAGATCAAGCGGCATATCCAGGCCTTGGGCCGCAAGGGGATCTACGATTTCGTGATCACCGAAGTGGGCGGCACCGTGGGCGACATCGAGAGCCTGCCCTATGTGGAGGCCATCCGTCAATTGAAATGGGAAAAGGGCAAGGACTGCCTGGTGGTCCACCTCACGCTTCTTCCCTATCTGGGCACCACCGGCGAGCTGAAGACCAAGCCTACGCAGCACAGCGTCAAGGAGCTCCTTAGCCTGGGTGTGCAGCCGGACGTGCTGGTGTGCCGTACGGAGCACCCCATGCAGAAGGGCATGAAGGAGAAGATCGCCCTCTTCTGCAACGTGGACGCCCAAGCGGTGATCGAGAGCCGCGACGCGGAAACGATCTACGACGTGCCCCTGCTGATGCAGGACGAGAAACTGGATGAGGTAGTGCTGGAACGCTTGGGCGTCTCTGGTTATCCTGCGGCGGATCTGGCACCGTGGAAAGACTTCCTGCGCCGGTACAAGCACCCGAAAGGCGAAGTACATATCGGCCTAGTGGGCAAGTACGTCGAGTTGAAGGACGCCTATAAGAGCATCAAGGAAGCGTTCGAACATGCTGGCGCGGAGAACGAGACCAAGGTGCACATCAAGTGGGTGCATAGCGAGAAGCTCACTCCGAAGAACGTGGGCAAACATCTCGGTGGTCGGAGCGGCATCCTCAAGGCACCAGGATTCGGTCACCGGGGCCTCGAAGGCAAAATCGAAGCGACGAATACGCACGCGAGCACAAGGTGCCCTTCCTCGGCATCTGCCTGGGCATGCAATGCGCGGTGATCGAGTTCGCCCGCAACGTGCTGGGCATGGCCGAAGCGAACAGCACCGAAATGAACCCCGACACCACGGCCCCGGTGATCGCCATGATGGAAGAGCAAAAAGCCATCGTGAACAAGGGCGGCACCATGCGCCTCGGCGCCTATCCTTGTGCCATTACCGAGGGATCGCTCGTATCGCAGATCTACAAGAAGAAGCAGGTGAGTGAGCGCCACCGCCACCGCTACGAGTTCAACAACGCTTACTTGAAGGCCTTCGAGAAGGGCGGCATGGTGGCCACCGGGATCAACCCCCAAGGCAAATTGGTGGAGATCGTGGAAGTGAGGGATCACCCGTGGTTCGTGGGCGTGCAGTTCCACCCGGAGTACCGCAGCACCGTGGCCAAACCGCACCCGTTGTTCGTGGCGTTCGTGCAGGCCGCGGTGAAGGCGGCTCGTGTCGAGGTCGCCTCCCCCCTCCCTCCCCTCCTACAACTTACCACAACCTCCCTCCTTCCTTTCCCCCCGGCCCCCCTCCTTTCTTTTCTCTCCTCTCCCTCAAACCCGCCGCCTCCGATATCTTTGCGCCCCTTCGCCCACGGCGCCCCTTGCGCCCGAGGCAGTTCCATGGACCGCAATTCGATCATCGGCTTCACCCTTATCGCCGCCATACTCATCGGCTGGACGCTGTGGACCGCACCGAGCGCGGAGGACATGGCCCGTGCGCAACATGAGCAGGACAGCCTGGCGCAGGTGGAACTGGAGAAGAAGGCCGCGGAAGCGGAGAAGACCCCCGTGACCGCGCCTGTTGCACCGATGGTGGACGAGTTGCTCGCCGCCGTGCCCGACAGCCTGCGCGACAGCGTGAACGTGGACAGCCTGCGCGACCTGGCCCTGGTGCAGCGCTATGGCCTTTTCAGTGCCGCAGCGGAAGGCAAGGCCGAGCAAGTGCTGATCGAGAACGACAAGTTGCAGATCGGCATCAACACCAAGGGCGGCCGCCCGGATGTGATCCGGCTGAAGGACTACAAGACCTATAAGGGACAGCCCCTGCTGTTGCAGGATCCTGATTCAGGCACCTACGCCTACCAATTCTTCCTCGGCAACCTGGATGTGAGCACGGCGGACATGCACTTCACAGCCGAGCAGTTGGGCCCCGGTGCCGTGCGGTTGAAGGCACCCACGAGCGTGCCGGACAAATACGTGAGCTTGACCTACCGGCTGGACAGCAGTGGCTATTTCCTGCACAGCGACCTGGAACTGGTGGGGCTCGAACAGGAAGTGGATCCGGGCAACTTGTTCTTCCAATGGGACCTGTACGGGTTGAACCATGAGAAGCACCTGCCGAGCGAGCGGCAGAAGAGCAGTATCTACTATAAGTACTTCAATGGCGATCGCGATTACCTGAGCGAGACCGATGAAGAGGACAGTGAGAAACTCGAGGGACGTACCAACTGGATCGCCTTCAAGCAGGACTTCTTCAGCGTAGCCCTGGTGAGCGACCAAGGCTTCGCGAGCAGCGGCTCGGAGATCGCGGTCGCCTTCCGTGAGCAGGATTCGGTTCACACCAAACGGTTCAACGCGAAAGTGTTCTTCGAGCACGAACGTTCGGCGTCCGTGAAGGTGCCCATGCGCATGTATCTGGGCCCGAACCACTACAACACCCTGCGGCGCACCGGGATCGATCAATTCGACCGGATCATTGACCTGGGCTGGGGCATCTTCGGTTGGATGAACCGCTGGCTGGTGATCCCCATCTTCAACTTCCTGGACGGTTGGAACTGGAGCTATGGCATCATCATTCTGGTGCTCACCCTCGTGATCAAGATGCTTCTGATGCCGCTCACATGGAAGAACTTCGTCGCCAGTGCGCGCATGCGGGTGTTGAAGCCCGAAATGGACGCCATCAACGCCAAGCACAAGGAAGGCGACGCGCTGAAGAAGCAGCAGGCGGTGATGGACCTCTACCGCAAAGCGGGCGTGAACCCGGCCAGCGGCTGCGTGCCGATGCTGGTGCAGATGCCCATTCTGTACGCCATGTTCCGGTTCTTCCCAAGCAGCATCGAGCTAAGGCAGGAGAGCTTCCTCTGGGCCGACGACCTGAGCAGCTACGACAGCGTGTTGAACCTGCCCTTCGAGGTCCCCTTCTACGGCGACCATGTGAGCCTTTTCACCCTGCTGATGGCCGCGAGCACCATCGTCTACTCGTTGATCAACCAGCAGCAGATGCCGCAACAGCAAGGCATGCCCAGCATGAAGTTGATGATCTGGCTCTTCCCCATCATGATGCTGTTCTTCTTGAACAATTTCAGCAGTGGCCTGAGCTACTATTACCTGCTGGCCAACCTGATCAGCATCCTGCAGATGACCGTGTTCAAGCATTGGTTCATCGATGAGGACAAGATCCGCGCACAGTTGCTGCTGAACATGAAGACACCGAAGAAGAAGAGCAAGTGGCAACAACGGTTGGAGGACCTTCAGAAGCAACAACAGCAAGCCCGGAAGCGCTAGATCGCAGCGCACCACCGGTCCGTGATCCGGCATCGGTGTTGCTATCGGTCCCCGACATCGCCTACTGAACCGTTCGTCCCATGCGCACCATAGTCTCTCTCACAACCGCAGCCCTTCTATTGATCGGTGCGGGTTGCGGCAACACAGCGAAGAGCACTGCGGGCCCTGGTGATGAAGACGCATCGATGTATGGCGGCCCCAACCCCACTGATTCGCTCTTCTTCTCCATCGAACGCACACCCTGCTTTGGCAAATGCCCCGCGTACCGGATCAAGGTCTATCGCAGCGGCTACGCCACCTACGAAGGCATCAGTAACGTGGAACGCCTCGGCCAGAACCGCGCATGGGTCGGGAAGGACACCTTGGCCCTTCTGCTCAAGGAGGCGGAGGCGATCGGCTATTTCGATCTGCAGGACAGCTACGACCGCCAGGTAACGGACATCCCCAGCACACGCCTGCGCATGGTGAGCGGCGCGAGGGACAAGTCCATTCTGGCGCGCGCCGGAGTTCCACCGGAATTGAAGGCCTTCGCACTGCGTGCCGATGAGTTGCTCCTGCCCATGGCCTGGAAGCGTGCTCCGGAGTTGGGCCAGTAGAAGCGGGCTCAATTTGCTTTTGGAAGCGAGCCGGATGGCCGCGAAAGACCCCGGCACAGCGCGAAGAATAATTTGAGACTGCTTCTGCGGTGGACGCATCCGTCACCCCCTCTGCTTTCCGTCCCTATTCGCGTCCGGCACGGGTGGCCTAGCCTGCTACCTTTGAGCCCCTTGTTCGCACCAGAACCTACACCTATGAAGAAGACCCTTTTGCTGCTCGTCGCAGCGATACTTACTTGCAGCACCGCGTTCGCCCATGAGGGCATGTGGCTGCTGAACAAACTGAAACAGATCAACGAGGCCGACATGCAGCGCCTCGGCTTCAAACTCACCGCGGAGGACATCTACGATATCAACAAAAGCGGCCTCAAGGATGCGGTGATCCGCCTTGGCGGTGGCTTCTGCAGCGGCGAGATGGTGAGCGCTGAAGGCCTATTCCTCACCAACCACCACTGCGGCTACGATGCCGTGCAGAGCCTCAGCAGTGTGGAGCACGATTACCTCACCGACGGCTTCTGGGCCATGACCCGCAAGGACGAAGCGCCGGCCGGGTTCAACGTGAGCTTCCTGCAGCGCATCGACGACGTGACCGATCGCGTTTTGAAGGAACTGACCGACGATATGAGCGAGGCCGACCGCCAGGCCAAGATCGCCGAAGTGGCCCAGACCCTGGAAAAGGAAGCCGCCGAAGGCAATGGCCTCAGCGCGAGCCTCAAGACCATGTTCGAGGGCAACGAGTTCTACATCTTCGTCTACAAGACCTACCGCGATGTGCGCCTCGTGGGCGCGCCGCCCAGCGCCATCGGCAAATTCGGTGGCGACACCGACAACTGGATGTGGCCGCGCCACACCGGCGACTTCAGCATGTTCCGCGTGTACACCGGTCCTGATGGCGAGCCCGCCGATCCGAGCGAAGCCAATATCCCTTTCAAGCCCAAGTGGCATTTCCCGGTGAGCTTGAACGGTGTGAAGGAAGGCGACTTCGCCATGGTGATGGGCTACCCTGGTAGCACCGATCGTTTCCTCAGTAGCCAAGGCGTGAAACTGGCGCTGGACATCGAGCAGCCGAGCCGCGTGAAGATCCGCGCCAAGAAGCTGGATATCTACAAGCAGCACATGGACGCCAGCAACGAGGTGCGCATCAAGTACGCCGCCAAGGATGCCCAGGTGAGCAACTACTGGAAGTACTTCATCGGCCAGCAACGCGGCCTGAAACGTCTCCATGTCTACGACAAGAAGAAGGCACAGGAGGATGAGCTTATGGCGTGGGTGAATGCGGATGCCGGTCGCAAAGCGAAGTACGGAGAGATCGTGACCTTGTTCGACAAAGGCTATGGCGAGCGCACCAAAGTGGAAAAGGCCAGCACCTACATGCAGGAGGCGGCCTTTGGCAGCGAGGTGGTGACCTTCGGCTTCCGCAGCTTCGGCCTGTTGAACCAACTGCGCGAAGACCCGAAGAACGCGGAGAAAGTGGCCGCCGCTGTGGCGCGCGTACAAGCCGCCGCGGAAGAGTTCTGGAAGGACTACGATCCCGCCACCGACCAGGAAGTGACCGCCGCTATGTTCCGCATGATCCACGAGGATGTGGATCCGGCCCTGCAGCCCGGCGTGCTGAAGACCATCCAGAGCAAGTACAAAGGCGACTTCGAGGCATGGGCGAAAGCGCTCTTCAGCACGAGCTTCCTCACCGACCGCAAGCGCCTCGATGCCTTCCTGGCCAAGCCCACCTTGAAGGCCATGGAAAAGGACCTCGGCGTGCAATTAATGGAGAGCTGCCTTACCCACTTCCGCGGCACCATCGGACCGATGAGCGATGCGCCCCAGGCGGACATCGATAAGGGCTACCGCCTGATGGTGGCCGCCATGCGCGAGAAGGACCCCAACAAGATGTGGTACCCCAACGCCAACAGCACCATGCGCCTTACCTACGGCACCGTGGGCAGCTATACGCCGGGCGATGCCATGATCTACAAGCACACCACCACGGCGGATGGTATCCTGGAAAAGGAGGACAACACGAACGACGAGTTCATCGTGCCGAAGCGCCAGCATGAACTGCTCACTAAGAAGGACTACGGCCGTTACGCCGATGAGAACGGTGAACTGATCACCTGCTTCATAAGCAACAACGACATCACCGGCGGAAATAGCGGCAGCCCTGTGATCAATGGCAACGGCGAACTGATCGGCATCGCCTTCGACGGCAACTGGGAGGCCATGAGCGGCGACATCGCCTTCGAGCCCGAACTGCAGCGCACCATCAGCGTGGACATCCGCTACGTGCTGTGGACGATCGACAAATTCGCTGGTGCCACGCACCTGGTGAACGAGATGACCCTGGTGCAAGGCACCAAGGAAGAAGTGAAGGCCGAAGCGGTACCCGTGCCAGCGAGCACGACCACCGCACCGGTGAAGAACTAAGAAGGACGTTTTGGTGGAATGAGCGGGGCGGCCAATCGGCCGCCTTGCTCGCTTCATACAACTCCCCTCCTGCTGCGCCTTCGCGAAGCCTTCGGCGAAGCGAGGTCCGGTGGAACACTCCGCCGGACCGGGCAAGGAGGGGCATGGTGGGTTCAACTCAGTTTTCAGGAATGCGGTGCGGCACCCACCCCAACCCCTCCCTATGCACAGCGATCGAGGGCTCGATCGCCAGGAGGGGAGTTGATCCGTGTTAGTCTAGCTCAACTCCGCAGGGTCCTCTTCGAATGATCCTGTGGGGACCCAAGGCTATTCGACGAGAATGAACTTCCCTGAACTAACAAAGTCTACGCCCTCCACTTCCACGAAGTAGGCGCCTCTAGGCAATGCAGACACATCAAGGGAGATCCGGTCTGAGCCATCCGCCGATCTCAATAGTACGGCTTCGCCAACCGCGTTCCGGACGTTCACACCAAAACTGTCTTGTCGGCCGCAGTAGACTGTGATGACATCAACACCCGGATTTGGATGGATCACCGGCTCACCAATGGTCAAGTTCAGAGTTATCCCTTCGGGAAGATCGCAGAAGGAAGGATCTGGTGATAAGCACACATCATCGATCAAGTAGTAGGCGAACTGCTCGGTACCACCGAATGCAACAGCATTCGTATGTGCGTCATCGAAATGGTTTCCCAGAACGATGAATTGGTACGCTGAGTCTGCCACGAAGCTTCCACCAACTAGCACCCATCCACTGGAATCAAGCAGGAGACTACCGCTGTACACTTGGGCATAGTTGCGAAGTGAGTAGTCCGACAACGGATCGAACTGCATCGTCATTTTAACACCCAAATGATCGCAGGCATAGCGCGGATCGAGTATCGAGCCGTTCCTTCCCCAATTGGCATAGAAGCTTACGTAGTAGGTCTCACCTATGCTCAGTGGTTGAATGAGTTACGCACCAGGCATCTCTCGGAAATTACCGGCTTCCCATGCGGCTAGTCCAACAAAGGCTTCTCCTTGGTGGGGATGCTGAAAACTCACCACGCTCAGAGGAACCGCGTTCGGGGCGCTGTCAGGTGCACAAGCATGAAAATAATCTGGCGTGTCGCTGAACGTATCCCATCCAGTTGGCCTATAGGCAGGAGAAGAAAATCCCATCAACGTAGGGCACGTGACCATTAATTCGAAGCTCGGGTTCGGCACCAGGTTCTGTGCTGCGCAGCGCGGGGCCACGGCGAAGATCAAGGCGCACGTCAATGATAGGATCACGGCCTCGGGCCGCATGCGGTTCATCGCTTTCTGAAACATCGCGGTTCCCAAGTTAGCGCTAGGCTCCAGCCGAGTGCCCAGTGCTACCCACCGCTTCCCGCCCAACTCCTACATTGGCCTTCATGTCCGATCGCGGGTTCTTGAAGGCTCTGCCCGAACTGGAGGCGCAGGGCTTGCTCAGCGCCGAGCAGGCCGAGCGGATCCGCGCGCACTACCAGAGCCAGCCGGGCACGGGAACCAACCGGGGCATGGTGCTCTTCAGTATCCTGGGTGGGCTGTTGATCGGCTTGGGCGTGGTGCTGTTGGTGGCGCACAATTGGGATCAACTGGGGCGTGGGCTGCGCACGGTGCTGGCCCTGGCGCCGATGGCGATGACGCAAGGGCTCTGCGCGTGGGTGCTTTTGAAGCGTTCGGATAGCAGAGGTTGGCGAGAGGGCACCGCCCTCGGGCTGGCCTTCATGGTCGCGGCGGCGCTATCGCTGATCGCGCAGATCCACCAGATCCCCGGCGAGTTGGAGGGCTTCCTGTTCACCTGGGCCTTGCTCATCATCGGCGTGGTCTACGTGATGCGCTCGGTGGCGGTGGCGCTGGTCTATCTCGTGGCGATCACGTGGTACGGCGGCTCGCTCGCCTTCGACCGGAGCACCGGTGAGGAACCGCCTTGGCTGTTCATCCCGCTTCTGCTGGCGATCGCGCCCTTCTTCTTCATGCAGTTGCGCCAGCACGGCCGTTCGGCGGGCTTCGGTTGGCTGGCGTTCTTCAGCGCGTTGGCCCTGGGCATCGGGCTGCAATTCTATTGGGAAGATTTCCGCTTGTGGCACATGCTCGCTCCAATAGCGCTAGCAAGTGGCTACACGCTTGTGCCTTGGTCAATACCCGATCGCGAAGCGCGCGTGGGCGCCTTCACCTGGCTCGGCGGCGCGACCATCCTCGGACTGCTCTTCGCCCTCAGTTGGCTCGACTTCTGGACGTCGATGGACGATGAGCGACAGTTCGTGTCGGGTGGCGATCTGATCCCATGGATCGTGCAAGTCGGTCTAGGGATCACCGCCTATGCGTTGGCCTGGGGCAAGCGCCGGCCGTTCGAGCGCGTGCTCTTCCCCGAGGTGATGTGGGTGCTTCCGCTGCTGTTGGTGATCGGCCTGTGGATGCCGGGCATCGCGTGCCTGCTGGTGAACTTGGGCCTGCTGGCGATCGGCGTGGTGATCACCCTGCACGGATCGCACGATGCCGCCATGGGCCGCTTGAACCTGGGCCTCGCGGTGATCGCCACCACCATCGCCATGCGCTTCTTCGATCTGGACCTGAGCTTCGCGTTGCGCGGCTTGCTGTTCATCGCGCTCGGCATCGGCTTCCTCGTTATGAACCTGCGCACCTTGCGCGCCAAACGCAACAAGGTCCATGCGTAAGGCGCTCATCTTCTTCGCGCTGGTCGCGCTGGCCCAGTGGGCGGTCCCCTTGTGGACCATCGCCACGAAAGAGGAAGTGCGCAGCGAGGGTGAAGCCTTTCTTTTCCGGCTC
The DNA here is from genome assembly GCA_016703105.1 of Flavobacteriales bacterium. Taxonomy (GTDB): domain Bacteria; phylum Bacteroidota; class Bacteroidia; order Flavobacteriales_F; family PHOS-HE28; genus PHOS-HE28. The sequence goes on along the minus strand of JADJCS010000009.1, from coordinate 257,922 downwards.
CGTCCCGTGGATCCCACGGACCCCTTCCGGGGCGAGTACGTGGTGCTGCGCTATGAAGAGGAGGACCGGGATATTCCTCAGACCCAAGGACCGAACACGGTGGGTGAGCAGGTTTATGCGACCTTGAACACCTCGGGCTATGCGGTGGAGATCGATGAAGTGCGATCCGAACCGCCGACGGACGGATGGCCCTATGTCACCTGCACCGTGGATATTTCCCCGTTCATGGACAGTGCCACCGTTCGCGTGGACCTGCCCTTCGATAGGTATTACCTGCAAGAGGGTGATGGCGCGATCGTGGAAGACCTGATGCGAGGGCAGTTCGACGGACCGACGCCGGAAGCCTATGCCGTGGTCCGGCTCCTGAACGGCGAAGGCGTGATCGAGGACCTCTTGATCGACGGCCGGAGCGTGAGCGAATTGATCCGGGAATACCGCGACACCCTCAGCACGCCATGAGCCAGCGCATACTGATCGCGGACGATGACGTGCTCACTGCGGAAGTGCTGCAACAGCATTGCGGGAAATTGCTCCCCGATGCCGAGATCGTGCTAGCGCAAGATGGTACCGAAGCGCTGCGCCAGATACGCGCGGGATCATTGGATCTCGTGCTGCTCGACCTGGACATGCCCGGCATCAGCGGTCGTGAACTGCTGGAAGCCACCGATCCCGGCTGCCCCGTGATCATTGTGACCGGCGATCCGAGCTTCGCCGTGGAGGCCTTCCGCTTCAACGTGGTGGATTACCTGGTGAAGCCGGTGTCCTTCGAACGTCTGGCGCAGGCCTGGCGGAAAGTGGAAGCCCGGAGCGAAACGGCCGCTGAGCGCGGCGAAAGCGACAAGGACCTCGTGTTCGTTCGCACCGGACAGGAGATCGTACGGCTGCGCTTGAGCGAAGTGCGCTACGTGAAAAGCGATTCGAACTACGTCCGCTTCGTGCTCGACGGCCGCGAGATCAGCAGCTTGATGAACCTGAAGGACCTGGAGGCCAAGTTGCCTTCCACCTTCGTGCGCGTACATCGCAGCTACATCATCAACCTCGCGCACGTGGAGAAACTGGATACGATGGATGTGAAGATCGGCCGCGACCTGATCCCGGTGAGCGAGACCTACCGCCAGGACCTTATCCGGCGCTTGGACCTGCTGTGAGCGTCGCTTGGCGGAAGAGGAAGGTGCGGTCGCAACAGGCGAAGATCCGATCGATCTCGTGCGTATCGCTTCCCAGCGCGAACGCGTCGACCAATGCGCGCCCTTGGCGCATGCCGAGGAGGTCCAGGTGCGGACGCAACTTGTGCCGCACCGCATCCAGTGCCTTCTGATCGAGCGCATCGTTCGCACGGAGCAGGTCCATGCGCCATTGCGCGAACTCGCGTCGGTAGTTCCGTAATGCACGTGCGACCTTTTCCGGAACACCATCGAACTGGTTCTCCAACGCGCTTAGCTCGGGTCGCTCGGAACATCCCTCTTCGGAGCGGCCCGTCCAGAAGGCTGCTTCGGAAGCGAGCGAACGCCGGTCCACCGGTTTGGTGATCCTCCCGTTCATTCCGGCCTTCAGGATCTCCTCCAATTGATCCGTAGCCACGAACGCGGTGACGGCGAGCATGGGCACATACCGGTGTTTCGCAAGTCCGCGGATCCGCATCGCCAGTTCGGTACCGCGCATATCGCCACCGAGGTCGATGTCGATCAGCATCAGGTCGAAGCGCCCGTCCTCACAAGCGGCCAGAGCTTCCTTGGAAGTTCCACAACTGATCAAGGTCCACCCCAGTGCCGCAGCCCATTCGACCACGAGCGCCCGGTTCGTGGACACATCATCCACATGCAGTACGCTCAGTCCGCGCAGGTCAAAGGCTATTGGAACGGTCGGGGTGGGAACCGCGTCGAGCAGCTGCTCGGGCAGTTCCACGGTGAACCGGCTGCCCTCCCCCACCCGGCTCTCCAGGCGGATCGTTCCACCCAACAGTTCTACCAGCCGTCGCGTGATCGCCAGGCCCAGGCCAGCCCCCACGCCTTCATCCTGGGCGCGCTCGAAACGTTGGAACATGCGCTCCTGTTCTTCCGCGGCGATACCGACACCGGAGTCCGCGATCGTCATGACGATATGCGGTATCCCACCGATCTCTTCCGTGCGAACGCGAACATCCACATGCCCGTGGGGGGTGAACTTCACCGCGTTGCCCACGAGGTTATCAACGATGCGATGCACGTGCAAGGGATCCGTGCCGAACCGGGGCGGAGCGGACGATAGGTCGAGACGCAAGGCGAGGTGCTTGCGTTCAGCTTCCGCGCGATGCGCTTGCGCGATGTCGGAGAACAGGGTGTGTACGTCCACCTCGATCGCGCGCACCCGGGCACGTCCCGCATCGATCCGGGCGTGGAGCAGCAGGTCGTCCACCAAACCGTGCAGTCGTTGCGCGGAACGTTGCACGATGCCCACCCGCTCGCTATCGGCAACGCTCAAGTGGGCACGGTCGATCGCATCGGTCATTCCGAGGATGGCCTGGAGCGGGTTGCGCACATCGTGGCTCATGTTGGCCATGAACTCGCGGCGCGCGCGATCGGCGTCCTCCGCCACGGCCCGGGCCTGCTGCAACTCGGTCACGCGCTCATCGATCCGCTGCTGCATCCGCTCCAAGCTTCGCGCCAGTCGGCCCACCTCGTCATGTCGTGTCGAAGGCAGTCCATCGGTGCCTTCACCAGCGGCGTAACGTTCCACTTGCAAAGTGATCCGATCCAGGCGTGCCGCCAGGGAACGCGCGAATACCAACCCGAGCAACATGAAGCCCAGCGCGATGCCGAGCGTGAGCAGCATGGCACGGTCCCGCCGTTCGCGCAAGCCGGCGAGCAAGGGAGCCGTATCGGTGGACAATCCGACCCGCAACGCATAAGGCAATGGCGGGAGCGCGAGCGACCGGAATGTCCAGAACCGGTCGCCGATAAGCGCGACCGAATCGTTCGGTGGGATTGGTCGACCAAGCAGTGCATCCGCCGCGCTGAGCGCCCCGAATTCACTGCGGAACACGATCGCCGTATCAAGGTGGAGGATGATCTCGTTATCCTCGCGGATCAACACGAGTGTTTCCCTGCTCCGCCGACCTGCGAGCAGTTCGCCGAAAAGCGGTCGGAGGTCCGCATTGATGATCATCAGCCCGACCTTGCGCCCGTCGGGCCCGAACAACGCGGTGGCAGCCCGCAGCGTGGGCATGAGAGGCCGGGACAAACCACCATGCTCGCGGTTGAGGTCGATGCGGGAGAAATAGAATCCACCTGGGGCCAGCGCCATGGCTTCCAGGTAGTAGTCACGATCACCCTTGGCCTGCAAAGCGGTATCGGGTACACGCCGTATACGATCATCGGTCCTGTCGTACCGTATCAATTCCATCCCCAGACTGTCCGCGGATAAAAGGCGTACCTGAGCGAGTTGGTCGCGACTGCGGAGGAAGCTCTCCATCAACAAGGCGACCCGTTCGAGCGTCACCGCACTTTGCAAACTGTCCCCGAGCGTATCCGCGGCGAAGTCCCGCACCGGGTCGTTGTTCCCGAGAAAGGCGATGTCGTTGCCGAGCATGTCCATGAAAGCACGGAGACGTAATTCGGTGAGGTCCAGATCGTGCCGCAGATCGACCCGCGCCGTGAGCTGCACCTGCTCGCGCACCGCCCGGTAGACCAGATAGCCCGCAAGGGCCGCAGCGCTCATCACAAGCACCGTGAACACCAGCACCGTTCGCGTAACGATGGAGCGCCACCAGGGTGTGTGTTCGGTAGAGCGCTTGGGTGAAGAGGTCATCGCAGGATCAAAGTACGGCCATGATGGAACGAAGATCCAGGTCCTCTATCACTGGCGGGATCGGCGGAAAGAGAGCACCTTCATTGCCCGTGAGGAATGCGCTGCAATGCGCCTTCGCGTTCCAAGGCGAGCACCGCTCCTACCGCGCCGAGCAATGGTGCGAGCATCGTCCCGAGCAAAGGGATCTTCATCAACATGCTGAAGGCCATTCCATTGCCGATCACCTGTCCAAGGTGGTCGTTCACCACATGCACGCTATCCACCACGCGGAGCTTTCGGCGTTCCAACACATAGTCGACCATCGAAAAGCCATAGAAGTAGGCCGATAGCAAGAACAGCAGCACCGCGTTCACCGGCAACAAGATGGGGAGCACGAGCCCAACGATGCCGATGAGCACCACGGCGAACAGCTCAACCGTGCCGTTCCGCAGCGCGAGCAAAGATCCTCGGACAGCATCGCGCGAAAGCTGCGCCCAACTGAACGGGAACGAGCGCCCGGTGAGTATCTCCTCGGCGCGTTCGCTGGCATAGGCGAGAAGCGGCGAAAGAAGGATCAACACCAGGTACTTGTTCACCGTGAACAGAACGAAGAGCGTGATCAGCTTCAGGGCGATCCAGACCAGCACTTCACGCGTCGAGTTCAAGATCGACCTGGCGGTGTTCCACCAGGAGGTCTCCGCTTGTGTGGCCTGGACCACCTCCACACCCAGCGATTGTGCCAACCATTCGCCGATCAAGGCGGCGGGCCCCTCCAGGAGGGTGAACAACCCGTAGGCCAGAGCGATCCACAGCAGGGCCGGGACCAGGAACATCCAGGCCATGCGATGGCGGAGCATGAAACCGAAGGCGCGGAGAAAACCGCCGAAGCCGTGTACGATCCCGTTCATCGACGGACGAAAGTAGGCCTGTTCTCCCGGGGGTACCTCGACGAACCTCGTTCCGGCGGCATCACCGCTTCGCGTTGACCCTGAAGGCGCATGGACCGTCGAGGTGCCTAAGGCTACCTTTGGAGCGCATGCACCTGTCACCGCTCACCGCCATTTCTCCCATCGATGGGCGATACCGGGAACGCACCGCGGACCTGGCCATTTGGTTCTCCGAACTGGCATTGATCCGATACCGGCTCATGGTGGAACTGTCCTACTTCCGCTACCTGTGCGAAATACCATTGCCCGAACTCCAAGGGACCGATACGTCGAAGTTCGATGGCCTCTTCGCCCGGATCGCGGCGCTCTCCGAAACGGACGCGCAGGCTGTGAAGTCCATTGAGCGCGTGACCAACCATGACGTGAAAGCCGTGGAATACTGGCTCAAGGAACGCCTCGACGAGCTGGGTTTGGGGGCACAGAAGGAGTTCGTCCATTTCGGCCTCACATCGCAAGACATCAACAACACGGCGCTGCCGCTCCTGCTGAAGGAATTCGTGTTCGTGTACTACCTGCCGAAGCTCACGGAATTGAAGGACCGCCTGCACGGTCTGGCGATGGAGTGGGCACTGGTGCCCATGCTGGCACGCACCCATGGCCAGCCGGCCTCACCCACCCGTCTTGGCAAGGAGATCCAGGTGTTCGTGGAAAGGCTGGAGGGGCAATTGGAACTGCTGCGCGCAGTGCCCTTCAGCGGCAAGTTCGGCGGTGCCACCGGCAACTTCAATGCGCACCACGCGGCCTACCCCGAGTTCGATTGGGCACGGCTAGCGGACCGGTTCCTGGAGGAGCGGCTCGGGCTGGTGCGTCAACAGTTCACCACGCAGATCGAGCACTATGACGGGATGGCCGCCCTGTTCGATGCGATGCGGCGGATCAATACCATACTCATAGATCTTTGCCGCGACGTGTGGCAGTATGTGAGCATGGACTACTTCCGCCAACGCACCAAGGCGGGCGAGGTGGGCAGCAGCGCCATGCCGCATAAAGTGAACCCCATCGACTTCGAGAACGCCGAGGGCAATCTCGGCGTCGCGAACGCACTGTTCGCGCACCTCAGTGAGAAACTTCCGATCAGCCGGTTGCAGCGCGACCTCACCGACAGCACCGTGACGCGCACTATTGGCGTACCGATGGCCCATACCCTGCTTTCCGTGGATTCCATTGCCAAAGGCCTGGACAAGCTCCTTCTGAACGAAGCAGCGATAGACCGCGATCTGGAGGCCCAATGGGCGGTGGTGGCCGAAGGGATCCAGACGATCCTGCGCCGCGCAGGATACCCGGAACCGTACGAGCGATTGAAGGATCTGACGCGCGGCAAAGAGCGCATCGGAGAGGAGGACATCAAAGCCTTCATTGATGGGCTCGACGTGAGCGATGCGGTGAAGCAGCAGCTCCGCACACTATCCCCACGGCACTATACAGGTATGGACCTATTGGGACGCGTGACGTCCTGATCAGAAGAAGTCGAGATCGCCGAAGGCCAGTTCGAAATGCTGTGAGGCGAGCGCGGCGGTGTGGACCTCATCCTCGCCTTTCACCAATAGGTTGAAATTGCTGGAACGGTGCACCGCCGGCCCGTTGGCAGCGATAGCGGCCCGGTTGTCTTCCTGGTCCAGCACCAACAAGGCAAGGCATCGCTGTTGCCAGGCGGCCTTGCGTGCCGCGCGCAACAGTTCGGGAGCGAGCTCCATCGCAGTAGGAACCATGTCCAAGAGAAGCATCACGGGCACACCCTTCTTACGGATGCGCTTCAGGAAGATGCTGCCCAAGGGGCGGCCGTTCAGTTCACATGCGAGGCAGATGTACTCGCGCAGGGGATGATCGATGAACCGCCACTGGTGGTAGGCGGCGTCCTTGTGCATGCGCCAGATCCCATTGCGGAGGGGATCCGATCGTTCCACTTCGGCGCGCACCAGCACCCTGGACACTGGTCGGCCCGGCAACGGCAGAAGGACCGCCATGCGCGGTGGATCCACACGCCTGTATCCGAATTTGCCCAGGAAGATCGGTGTGCTCGCAGCGTTGGTGACAGTGAGAAAGAAGTCGGCACCGTGATCCAGGCAAGCGCGCTCACTGGCGCGATAGAGCTTTCCGAAGATCCCCTGACCCCGGGCGGATGCATCGGTGAGCACCTTCTGCGGCATCGCGACCAGTGCGGACGCCTCCATTCGTTCGAACCGATGCGCGGTCATTGTGGCCATACCGAGGATCCGTCCGTTGCGTTCGCCCATCATCACCGCACCACCCTTCACCGGCCCTTGGAAGTACCAATGGCGCAGATACTCCGGCGTGCATCGTTCCTGCTGTTGGGCGATCATAAAGACCGAAAGCGCCGACGCATCGGTTTCCTGCGCCTCGCGCACGCGCATTTCTTCGGCTCGGCTCATAGCTGCACGAAGTTGATCAGGCTACGATCGCCGAAGACCGATGCGCCCCGGAGAGCTTCATACTCCGCGATGCAGCGCTGAAAGAAAGGCTCCTTGGTCGCCAAGTCGGAAGCGTACATGGCGCGCAACGCGTCATCCACGATGTAGGGATGGACCATCACTTCAACGACCTCGTGTTCGTTGGTAGTGGCGAGCAACGCTTGGTACGTGGTGGCGGTATATGGGCCGGTACTGGCCAGGTCATGGATGGAGACCAACACATCGTTGGTGCGCAGGGTATGGCGCGTGCGATGCCGCCGCGCATTGCGCAGGTTCAGGACTTGCTTCAAGAACTTCATGGGCCGGGTCCATGCATCGCGGACCATGCGTAACGGTGGTTGCACCAAGCGCACCCCGAGCTCGCGATCGGCGATCACGGGCGCTACAGCGTCGAAAACGGCTGGCAACATCATTACATGTTGGTGGCTGTCGCTATGCGTGAGCGTTATTCCCATCGCTTCGGCGCGATCCAGTTGCGCTTCGAACTCGCGCAGGATGTCGATGCTCTTCACCTGACCCCGCATCGACCTCATGGCCAGATCCTTGCGCGACCCGAACGCACCAGCCCCATCCGTCAGGGACGATTGACCGGTGAGCGCGCGGCCTTCAGTGAGGGTGAAGTGGAGCCCAACGGCCAATCCCGGATGGTCCTTTGAACGATCCACGGCATCGCCGGTGCCGGGCATGTTCACCATCAGCGTGGCGCTGTTCAAGTTGCCCGCCCGGAACACCTCGAAGATGGCATCGTTCACGGAGGGTGCCAACCCGAGGTCGTCCGCGTTCACGATGATGCGTTGTGCCATGGCGTATCCTGAACTTTCGGGGGGGCCTTAATGGCGTTGAAAGTACGTTCAGCGCGTCCGTGCCCCCGCTCAGATCCCGAATTCCACCTGCACCATCGCGTTCCATGAATTTCCCGGATGATCCAGGGCGGCATCGCCCTCCGTCCAGCGATAACCCACGTTCAAATGCGCCTTGATGCGGTGTCCGTTCAAGTATTTGGTCAACCCGAGGATGGCCTCTTCGCTCTTCTTCACCGACGAGCGCAAGCGGGTCGACGGCTGCACGAAGGCATAGCGGCCTGCCAGTTCCCAATGCTTGGGCCAGCAGTAGCTCAGTTGGCTGTTCATGGCTGTTCCTTCCAGTGCGATGCGCTGCGCCCCGTCCGCGTCAAAGGTGAAAGGGTCCGACGTGCGCCGGTCGAACACCTCGAACATGGCTCCGACCCCTTTCCATTTGAACATGAGGTCGGCGATGAACGTGCCCATGTCCCGGGGGGCATAGAGATCCGAGCCCAGTTGACCACCGGTGCGCACGGCATCGTCGTTGAAGCTATAGCCGGCCGCGATGGACAATTTGGGGGTCATCTCGCGTTCGAGGTCACCTTCGCTGTAATCACCGCTGCCTTCGAACTTTCCGAAAGGGAGGAACTCCAAACGGCCGGTATAATCCATACCCGAATTGATGGCTGAGGCGTTCCGTCCATCGCCCGTGGTCACCGCTCCCTTCACATTGAACAAGGTTCCTCCTGCAGGAATGGTCCAATACCCGAACACACCGAAATCGCGGTCAAGAGTGAAGGCCCCGTTGGCGATGGAGCGGTCCGCGAACTGCAAGTTGCCGCTGCTCACCACGCGCTCGCGGTTGCCGGGCAACTTGCTTTGTCCGAAGCCCATGTAGAAGTTGGGGGAGAAGTTGTAGTAGAGGATGGCGTCGCGGATGGGTTGCGCGATCTCTCCGCTCTCCAGGTCCATATCGGCTTTAGAGAAGGCCAACTGGATGTAGTATTGGACCTTGCGGTTCAGCACGTGACCATCGAACCGGAGGCGGAGCCGCCGGATGCGGCCTTCCACTTTGTCGGTGCTCAGGTCCTCGCCGCCTACGGTGTTCAACCCTAGGCGGGCCTGCATGCGGAACCGCAGGTTGAGCAGGAATTTCGGTTCCTTGCTGATACTGATGCCGTTCTTCACATCCAGCAGAGCACGCTCATCCGATTCGGTCTGGGCGGTGGAGACATGGCCGAGCGCGAGTCCAGCAACGCAGAGCATCACGCGGATCACAGGTAGGGTACATCGCATAGGACAAAGGAAACCGCGCGCGCCGAACGGCCAACCGACATGATGCTACGGAACCACCGATCACCGTGTGCGCTGGAAGTGGATCAGGTCGGTGCGCGGGATATCCTCCAGACCCAACTCCCGCATCTGTGTCACCACTTGCCCGCGGTGATAGGTGGAATGGTTCAGACAATGCATGATCATCTGCCAGGCCGACTGGGCGTAAGGTGTGCCTTTCAGATCCTTGTAGGCGCATTCGCGCAGGAGCCCGTCCAAAGGCAACGTGATCACATGATCGCGGAAGCGTACAGCATGCGCCATGACCGAGGCGAGGGTGGTCAACTCTTCCGCGGGCCAACGAACGGGTTGGCCGGTAAGGCGTGCGAGCCATGCGGCCTCCGCATCGCGGATATGCAACAGCGTGCCCCGGATCGATGGAAAACTGCTGGTCGCCGGGCGGTCCAGGGTATCGCCAGGCTCGCGTTCGAGGCGGTCCACAAAGAGCGCGGTGGCCCAATGATCGTAGGTGGCGTATTCGTGCAGCAGCGCGGCCAGATCCATAGCAGGTGGATAAAGCTGTTAAAAATATCTGAAGTATTGGTCGAAGGCGCGCCGGAGGTTGGTCGAATTTCGCGGCACCAAGCGCGCATGATCGCCACCATATTCGGAAAAAAGAAGATCACGGAGGACCGTCTAGCGAACGTGTTCGTGAACGCGTTGCTCCAACTCGTGCAGCAAGGTTTCGCGGATGTGGCGGCCGAACTGAACGAAGCGCCCGAGCTGGCGGGGGCACAAGTGGTCGATCCCGAAGGGGATGAGACCTTCCTCCACGTTGTGCTGGCCGGCAATTTGATGGAGCTACAGCGCCAGTTGCAAGCGGGCCAGGACCAACGCGTAGCCGCGCTGGTGATCTCCAAGTTCGCACAAGCCTTGGGCACGCGCACCTCGGATGTGGAGCGCAGCATCACTACGCTCCAACAGATGATGGCCCGCCTGAACCATCCGAGCAAGAACACGGTGTATGCGATGAGCAAGGCCGTTTTCCACCAGTACGATCTGTTCCGGTTCCAGACCGATGAGTTCTTCCGCGACCAGCGTGTGCCGCATCCAGTGATCCTGAAACGGGTGAACGGACTGATGGGCTTCTTCCTCTGGGATTGGGACGGTTTCCACGAGCAATACCGTGTGGCTCACTGAGGGGGCCTTGGACCGGACCCGCTCAACGCGCCGCTTCGCCGACCCGTAGCTCTTCCATCGCCATACGGGTGATCGTACCGCCGATCGCCAGAGCCGCTGTGGCGGCTGGGGAAGGGGCATTGAGCACATGGACGTGGGTACCCTTGCGCTCGATCCGGAAATCATCCACCATGGCACCGTCAGTACCGAGCAACATGGCGCGCACCCCGGCCCGGCCCGGCTTCAGGTCTTCCATGGTGAGCGATGGAACAAGGCGGCGTAGCGTCTTTAGAAAGAGCTTCTTGCTGAAGGCACGACGGTATTCATCGATGCCATAGCTCATGTTGTTGAAGAAGAGCTTCCAGGTGCCGCCGTAGGTGAGGGCGTCCAACGTGTCGCTGAGATCGAAATCGGTCTTGCCATAGCCTTCGCGTTTGAAGGTAAAGACCGCGTTCGGCCCACACTCTATGCTGCCATCGGTCATGCGCGTGAAGTGTACGCCGAGGAAGGGGAAGCGCGGATCGGGCACGGGATAGATCAAGTGCTTCACCTTGTGCTTGCCGTGGTCGCTGAGCTCGAAGTAGTCGCCGCGGAAGCCGACCACGCGCTCGGGAAAGGTGACGCCATCAGCCTTCGCGAGTCGATCGCTCTGAAGACCCGCGCAGAAAACAGCGTGCTTGGTGCGGTAAGATGCTCGGGTGGTGCGGATGATGCTGATCCCTTCCCCGTGTTCCGTGCCCGTCACGGCCTCGCCCAGATGCACCGCGCTCTCCGGGTTCATCGCCCGGGCGAGTTCCGCCATTTTGTTGGTGGCACCTCGGAAATCGATGATGCCTGTGCAACCCACGCGGATGCCCGCGATGCCCGCGCACTCCGGCTCGATCTCGCGGATCTGTTCCGGGGTCACCCGTTGGAGATCCTCGATGCCGTTGGTCTGACCCGTGTTCCAGATCTTGTCCAGTCCTGGCAGTTCGTCATGCGTGGTGGCAACGATCAGCTTGCCGCATATATCGTGGGCGATATGATGTTCTTTCGCGAACGCCACCAATTCGTGACGGCCCTCCACACAGTTCTTCGCCTTGTAGCTTCCCGGCTTGTAGTAGATGCCGCTGTGGATCACGCCGCTGTTGTGCCCGGTCTGGTGATCGGCCAACCCCTCCTCCTTCTCGATCAGTAGGATGGCCAGCTTGGGGAAGCGCACCTGCATTTTGTAGAACGTGGCGGCGCCAACAATGCCGCCGCCCACGATCACCACATCCCAGGTCTTGTCCACGCTCATGGCCGCTGCTGCTAGAAGCTGCGAAGGTACCCCGGGACCATCAGCTGCGGATCTCGATGGGCACCTCCGTGCGCGGCACCAGCAGGAGCAGTATGAACCCGACCACGAAGAAGCTGCCGATGATGATCACTGTGTTGCGCAGATCGCCGGTGAGTTGGTAGACCAAGCCGTAGGCGAAAGTGCCGAGCACCGTGCTCACATAATAGCTCACATCATAGAAGGAGAAGTAGGAAGCATGGTCGATCGTGTCGGGAAGGAATTTGGAATACGTGCTTCGCGAAAGCGCCTGGGTGCCGCCCATCACAAGGCCTACCCCACTGGCCAAGGCATAGAACTCCCAAGCCCAATGGATGCGGTAGGCCGCTACGCAGAGCAGGATCCAGATCACGCAACCGATCATAAGCGCGGAAAGGTTGCTGAAGCGTTTGCTGAGGCACACGAATAGGAAGGCGCCCACCACAGCCACCAATTGGATCAAGAGGATGCTGATGATGAGGCTGCTATCACCGATCGGACCTGCCACACCGTTCGCGTCGAGTTCCTGCACTTCCGCCTTGGCATAGGTCACCGCCAGGTACATCACGGTCTGTATGCCCATGTTCACCACGAAGAAGGCCATGAGATAACTGTTCAACCTGCGGGTACGACGCAGCTCCTGCCAGGTCTTACGCAACTCACGGTATCCGTTCGCGATCACGTTCCCGGTGGGTTTACGGCCGTGGGGGTTGTCCGGGAGCACACGAAATGCGAACTGGGCGAAGCCCGCCCACCAGATGCCTACCGTGACGAACGTGATCCGCGCGGGCAGCCCGTCACGATCGGGTATTCCGAACCAACCCGGCTTCATCACCATCAGCAAGTTGACGACAAGGAGAAGCACGCTACCCAAATAGCCCATGGTGTAGCCGCGCGCGCTGATGCGGTCGTGGTCCTTGGGCTCGGCGATCTCCGGCAAAAAGGCATCATAGAAGATCAAGCTGCCGCTGAAACCCACACACGCGAGCATCACCAGGAGCAAGCCAGGCAAAAGGTTCTCCGCGCTGAAGAAAAAGAGGCCCGCACAACTGATGGCTCCCAGGTAACAAAAGCTCTTGAGAAAGTCCTTCTTGCGGCCTGTATGGTCCGCGATACCACTGAGCACCGGGGTGATGAGCGCTACGAGCAGAAAACCTGCGGAGAGCGCATAGGAGTAGAGCGATTGCGCGGGCAACCCATACCGCTCCAGCACCACATCGGTGCCACCCGCCATGGTTATCGCCGCATAGAAGATCGGGAAGACCGCGCTGGTGATGGTGAGCGAATAGACCGAGTTGGCCCAATCGTACATGGTCCAGCCGCGAATGATGCGCTTGTCGCCTTTCCGCATGGTGGGCAATGTAACGCGAAGGCCGGAGCTCGCGCTCCGGCCTTCGCCAGGGATGGACCATGCACGATCCCCTATTCCAATTCGAACTCCACCCTTCTGTTCTTGCTCAGGGCGACTTCATCATCACCCGCATCGGCAGGGCTTTCGGCCTTCATGCCGATCACAGTGACGCGCTCGGCGGGGATCCCCGCTTCCACCAGCACGGTCTTCACGCTCTCCGCGCGGAGCTTGCCCAGTTCGAGCAGATCGGGGCGCATTCGGGTGCGGTCCTCTTCGAGAACATCGGCGTGGCCCACGAGGCGCACTTTCACGTTCGGGTCGGCCTTCAGCGCTTCGATCACATCGTTGAGGGGCGTGTCCATCGCACCATCGATGCTCTGCTGGAACCGTTTGAAGTAGATCACGGTGGCATCCACCTGTTGGTCTGGCTTCAGCGTCTTGTTCACCGTGCTGCGCTTGCTGTAGATGAACTCGCTTTCGGCCTTGTCCAATTGCTGGCAAGTACACTCGCTCATCAGCTTGACAGGTGTCACGGACACATCGTCGATGTAGTAGTAGGCTTTGAAGACCTGCGGCCGTACTTCGCCTTTGGGTCGCTTCACCTTGCCGGTGACCACCTTATCGTTGGCCGCCATGTTGCCGAGGATCAGGTATTGTTCATCGCCCTTGGCCTCGTACACGCCGCACACGCCCTGCCAGGAGTAGATATCGTCGTAGATCTTCGTGCGCAGGTTGGGCACTTGCATTTCGTAGGTGAGCGCGCTCTCATCGTCCTTCTTCACCATCACCTTGCTCACGCAGGCACCTAGTTCGTTCGCGGAATACTTGCTCAGGTCGCTCAGGCTCACGAAGTAGCGCACACAGTACTTCTGACCTTTGGTGAGCATCTTCTTGAACTTGACCTGCATGTACGCTCGCGGCTCCTTGTTCATGTAGCTCCACCACATCAAGCCCGCGTAGTTGCTACCGTTCAAGGCCCCCTGGTCGCCATACTCGTTGCGCGGGGCGGAAGCCGGGCCAACGGCCACCTTGTCGCTGAAGAGGTCCGCCTTGATCAAGGTCGGGCTCTTCCAGCCCGTGGCCATTTCAATGCTACCCAGGCGCTTCAACTTGCCTTCGAAATCCTCGAAGCCCCCGTTGGGCACCATATTGAGGCTGTCGGTGGGATCGTCGCTGTCCGGATCCTTGTCCTGGGCGATCAGTGTAAGGGCACTAAAGGCAGTGGCACAGAGCAGGGTGAAGCGTGCGGTCATGGGCGTTGGTTCAGTGTCCGGGCGGGCAATTTAGGCCAGCGGCCGGGAACCCGCAGGAAGCGGGCAAGCGCGCTTGGCAAGTCGCATGCCAGGCAATGAAAGGGCGCAGGGTTCGTTATCTTCGAGCTATGGACAGGACCTCGACTTTTCGGCATGTGGTGGCCACCTTCCTGCTGAGCGCTCCGTTCAGCGTGTTAGGGCAATGGTCCGCAGGGGTCATGGGTGGCGCTGGGCTGGACCATGGATGGACCGGACCCAGCCATTGGGCGGGTGGCTTGGTGGAGCGGAGACTTAGCGATAGCTCCTCTTTCGTGTTGCGGCTCAGCGGTCAATGGTACGATCCGATCGAGCGCGCCTACACCGAACTGCGGCCGAACAGCGATGGTTCAGTGGAGATGGAGGTCGTACAGGCTGAAACGATCCGCCGATATGGGCTTGCGCTGGAGGTGAAAATGCCGGTCCTCTCCGCACCCTGCGAAGGCGGCTATCATCGGGGCGCCTACGTTGTGGCCGGTTTGGGTTGGGAACATGCCCAGCGCCACGTGCGCGGCATCGCCGTGGAGAACGCCGTTGGGACCGAAGCTGCGGTGCTGAGCGAGGCGACCGACCGGATCGACCGCTGGATGGGCCGAGCCGCCGTTGGTTTGCAATACGGGACCCGCTGGGGATCGCCGTTCGTAGAAGGTGGGATCACGCTGGCTTCAGATCCTTATGCAGGGGAGCAGCACTGGTTGTTCCCGGGGCAGATCGGGGTGCAGGTGGGCTACCGGTACACCTTCCGCAAGCGATAGCGAAGGCTGCGCGCCACTGAGGGCGCACTGATACGAAGTCCGTTCCAACCGGCGCATCCCGCTCCCGAGTTTTCGGGAGGATCATTTCCGACCACTTGTGTCGCCCCCCCAACCACTTGCTCTTCGGGGCATGGGTTCGGCTGGTAATGGCGGTTGCTTCGGCCCATCAACGACCCCGAGCCATGAACCGCCCAGCCTTCTCCCCAGCACCGAAGCAACTCGCTATCACCTGCGCCCCTTGGAGCGCGCTGGCCCCCTCCTTCCGCATCCTGCTGCGCGCCTTTGCGGTGGTAAGCTGTATGGTCGCTTTCGGCTTGGGCCGGAGCCATGCATCGCACTTGAGCGGTGGCGAGATCAGCTACACCTGCTTGGGAGGGAACAACTACCAGTTCACGGTGACCTTGTTCCGGGACTGCTCGGGCATCAACATCGCATCCACGCCTTCGCTGAACGTGACCAGCCCATGCGGCAACATGACCTTGGCCACCACCCAGACCACCACGGATGAAGTCTCCCAACTCTGCCCGCAGGACCTCGGCAGCAGCACATGCAACGGGGGCAACCTGCCCGGCACCACGCGCTTCGTGTTCACCACCGCAGCAGTGAACCTCGCGAACTGCGATGTATGGACGGCTTCCTGGAACTCCGCGGCCGAGGGTACGCGGAACGGGGCGGTGCTCAACCTGGTGGACCCTAGCAACCAGAACATGTTCTTCTCCACCACGGTGAACACGCTGGCCGCACCGTGCGACAACGGCCCCGTGCTACAAAGCGCTCCCATCCCCTATGTATGCCTCAATACCCCGGTGAGCTATTCCTTCGGCGCGATCGATCCGGACGGGGATGCACTCACCTATGCTTTCCTTGGCGCACAGAGCGGGGCTGGTGTGGCGATCCTGTACAACGCCGGCTTCAGCGCGAACAGCCCGGTGTCAGGCATCACCTTGAACAGTTCCACCGGCGAGGTCAACTTCACCCCGACGCAGGTGGGCAGCTTCGTAGTGGTGGTGGCAGTGCAGTCGCGTAATGGCAACGGCGTGCTGATCGGCACCACGGTGCGCGACATGCAGTTCGTAGTAGTGCCTTGTGCAGGCACGCCCCCCGACCCGAACGCGGGTGCCGTATCGAACCTGACCGGCAACGCGCAAGCCAATGGGGCGAATGACATCACCCTGTGCGGCAACGGTAGCTTCTGCTTCACCGCAGTGTACACGGATGCCGATGCAGCGAGCTCGTTGATCCTGGAGAGCAACATCGCGCAAGTGTTGCCAGGCGCCACGGTGATGGTATCCGGCTCGAACCCCCTTTCCGCGATCATTTGCTGGAACGGCGACCCGAACATCTCGGGCACCGTGCCTTTCAACGTCACTATTTCGGATTGCTCGCCGGGCTCACTGGCCATTCTCCAGAACTACAGCTACACGGTGACCATCATACCCACAAGCCCAATGACGCTTACCGTGAGCAACGACACCACGGTGCGGTGCGCAGGTCAACCCGCCACGGTGGCCCTACTGAACATCGCCGGTGGCGCAGCTCCGTTCACGACCACTTGGACCGATGCACAAACCTCCTTGCTCTCCAATGCACTGAACATGCAAGTGATCGTGGACCAGGATGCGAGCTACACGGTGACCGTCACGGACGCTTGCGCCGACTCCGCCTCGGCCACCGTGAACACATTCGCACCGCAGTACGCTCCCATGGTGCTCTCTCTTACCGAAGACACCGTACTGTGCAACGGTGGCTCCCTTCTGCTGGAAGCTGAAGTAGCTGGCGGATCCGGTATCCACACCTTCCTCTGGAGCGGAATGAACACGAACGACAGCACCGTGCTTGTCAGTATCACCGAGTCTAACACCTTCACGGTACAAGCCACCGACCTCTGCGGGGAGGTGCTCAGCGCTTCGGTAACGGTGGGCGTGGAAACACCGGTAACGAACATCACCGCCATCAGCCAAGGCCAGGACGAATGGCTGTTCTCATCCGCCAGCACCCCAAGTGCCGATCAGTTCGATTGGAACTTCGGTGATGGCAACACCAGCACTGAAACACAGCCGAACCACCGCTACCTGGACACCGAGTTCCATGTGGTGGAACTCACCATCACCACCGCCAACGGGTGCACCGCCAGCGACACGGTACACATCGCCCCGGCCGCCCACGTGTACTTTCCGAACGCCTTTACGCCGGATGGCGATGGCATCAACGATGTGTTCGGCGCAGTGGGCCATGAACTGAGCGAAGTGAGCTTCATCGTGTTCGATCGTTGGGGCGCGCAAGTGTTCGCTTCATCCGCCATGGACCAAGGTTGGGATGGCCGCACCGCGAACGGAAGCATCGCGCCGACCGGTGTGTATGTGTTCCGCTTCCATGTTAAAGGAGAGCGTCTGCCAGCGACCGAAGGCATTGGGCATGTGACATTGCTGGGCAGCGAGACCGCCGCCAACTGAACCGCACGGTCTTCTGGAGCAGCCGCCCCGAAAGGCGGCTGTTCGCATTCGCATGGCGGGGGGCAAGGGGACAAGGTGGGCGTCGACTACATTTCGGTCGACCCCACTTTGCCATGCACCGGATCCTAGTGCTCCTCTCCTTCACGGGCGTGCTGATATGCTCCATCGCCCAAAGCCAACTGGTCGACTCGCTCTGGCACGTCTGTTACCTGGACCGGAAACAGGGCACCTGTGTGGAGATCGAATTGCCGTTGAGCATGGGGGCATAGTGTCCACAACCATGTCGACTTCTTGCTCTCGTGAGCCGGGCGTGGAGTAATTCACCGCAGCGACGTAACGAAAGCAACGGGCACGCTGCGAAAAACGCAACGGCCAGTGCCCCTATAGGCCTTTTGAACTACCCTTCAGGCTGCGCTGTTCGCTGGATGATAGGGTTCTCGATGAAATGCTAGATTTCCGCAACATCCTATTCATGACACGCTCCTTTCCTTTGGTGATCTCCATGCTCTTTGGAGCAATGTCCGGTCACACGCAGAACGTGGATTCACTATGGCGGGTTGTGAACCGAACGGAAACGCACGATACCGCCAGGCTCCACGCGATAGGTAGTTTATCGGCCCTTGCCTCCCAACGCCATGGGCCGGATAGTGCTATCGTACTGGCACGTCGGCAACTGGATCTGGCGAGGGTGGGCCCCTATACGCGGTACATCGCTGAAGCGCACCATAGGATCGCTGCGGCGTATAGCGGCAAAGAGGACAATACGTTGGCCCAGCAGCACTTGGACACCTGCCTTCGTATCGCATTGGACGGATCGATCCATGTGATAGTAACCAGGGCGTACTTGCTGCAAGGGAAGCTTTTCGGAAAACGCGCGGCATGGACGGAAGCTGAACGGGCCTACCGTTCAGCATTGGGATCCGCAGAGGCTGGTGGTCAGAAAGAGATGCAGGCGAGCGCTTTCGTGAATTTGGGGAACCTCTGGCGGAATATGGGCAACCATCCCGAAGCCATCCGGTTCTACCTGGAAGCATTGGCGCTGAACGAAGCGACCAGGGATTCGGTCGAAATGAGCAACACGCTCAATTCGATCGGATCGAGCTTCAGCGCCCAAAAAGATCACAACAACGCACTCACCTATTTTCATCGTTCGCTTGACCTTGCGGAACGCCAAGGCGCGCTTCTTGCCCAGGCCACTGCTTTGAGCAACATCGGGGCCATGCATGGCGAACTGGGTGACCAGCAAAAGGCTTTCGAGTATTTTCTGCGCAGCTACAAGATCGCAGCGGCGATCCCGTCCAAATTCGGCATGGCATTGCTTCAGGGCAACCTTGGAGAAGTGGCGTTGAAGCTCAACGACCACCCCAAAGCACTAGCCCATCTGGATTCGAGCATCACGCTGTACCGGGAAATGGACAATATGAACGGCCTTGCGTTCGTGCTGGTGACTTACGCGAAAGCGCGCCTGGCCAGCGGAAGTATCGCCGCTGCCATCCGTGCAGGTGAGGAAGCTTTGGCGCTCTCGGAAAAGGACAATAACCTGAACAATGTGCATCGGGCCAGCGATGCGCTGTTGAACATCTACGAAGCAGCCGACCGGCCCGCCGATGCGTTACGGGCCATGAAAAAGGCGATCGCGGCGAGGGACAGCGTGACCAATGAGCGCACCCGCAGGGATGTACTCCAACAGGAATTCCGTTACCTGCATCGCCAAGAAGTGATTGCGGACAGCCTTACTCACAAAATGGAACTTGACCAACTCGCTTCGGAACGTACCATCGAGCGGCTCCGGGCCGACCGCAACCGCAACCGCGCCATGGGCCTGGGCGGTGGTGGTATCCTATTGGTTGCCGGGATCGGCGCCTACACCGTCACCGATCGTAAACGCCGCAAAGCCAAGTTCGAGCAGCAGGCGGCGCAGTTGGAAACCAAGGCACTCCGGGCCCAGATGGACCCGCACTTCCTGTACAACAGCCTAAACTCGATCAGTGCCTACGTGCAGGCGAAGGATGTGGACAGCGCGGTTTCCTACCTGGCCCGGGCCGCCCGCCTCATGCGCCTCACACTGGAGAACTCCCGATCGCAGGAGATCAGCTTGGAGCAGGACCTGAAAGCGGTGGAAGCCTACCTACAGTTGGAAAGGGATCGCGCTGACGGGCGGTTCGAGTACACCATACAGATCGACCCGGGCGTGGACCGCGAGCAGACCATGGTGCCCCCCATGGTGTTGCAGCCCTTCGTGGAGAACGCGATCATCCACGGCTTCGCGCAGCGGGCCACGCAGGGTTCCATAACCATACACGCCGAGGCACAGCACGGAAAACTGCTGCTGCGCGTCGAGGACAATGGTGTGGGCCGTCCCAGTGGCGGTGCGAAAAGCTCCTCCCTGGGCACCGCCATAACCCGCGAGCGTCTTGACCTGTTGAGCAAGATGAAGAAGGCGGCGGCGGGATTCCGATACCTGGACCGGGAGCAGGGTACCTGCGTGGAGATCGAACTGCCGCTCAGCGTGATGTAATGGTCGGGCGCAAGCTCACTCGGAGCCACGAAGGCACGGAGCGTTCCCTTCGTGTCTTCGCGAGCGGAACGCGGGCCAGGTGGGAGGGCGCACTCTCACACGGAGCCATGGAGGCATGGAGCGTCCCCCTCGCGTCTTCGCGAACGGTTCGTGGCGAGGGTGAGGGCGCATTCTCCGTGGCTCCGTGCCTCCGTGAGAAATTCCCGGCAATGCGACCAGCGCATCAATGAGCCAAAACTTATCTTCCCGGCGATGAAGGCGACCGCCGTGATCGTGGAGGATGAGGAGCGCAGCCGCAAAGCGCTCACCGGCATTCTAGAGCGCCAGTTCCCGCACGTCCAACTGCTCGGCCAAGCGGATGATGTCGCCTCCGGCCTCGCATTGGTCACGGAGGCAAAACCCGATATCCTCTTCCTGGACATCGAACTGGGCGACCGCAGCGGCTTCGACCTGCTGGATGCCTTGGGCACTGTGCGCCCGCATGTGATCTTCACCACCGGCCACGAGGGCTACGCCGTAAAGGCCATCCGCTTCAGCGCGCTGGACTACCTGTTGAAGCCCGTGGATCCCCAGGAACTCGGCATCGCCATTGGCAAAGCGGCGGACGCTACGCACCTACCGCAGCACCCGGCGCAGTTCATGGCCCTGCTGAAGAACCTGGCCCAACGAGCGGAGAACGGAAGGCGCATCGCCCTACCCGTTACCGATGGCTTGGAGATGGTCTCCATCGACGACATCCTCTACTGCGAGAGCGACGGCCACTACACCACGCTCCGGTTGGTGGACAAACGCCGCCTCACCGTATCGCGCAACGTGGGGCAGTTCGAGGAAATGTTGGACAAGGACCAGTTCATCCGGGTACACCACTCTTTTCTCGTGAACATGGGTCGCGTCTCCCGCTATGTAAAGGGCGAAGGCGGCGAATTGATCATGGCCGACGGCACCAACGTACAGGTGAGCCGCCGGAAGAAGCAGGAGGTGTTGGATGCGCTTGCACGCGTTTGATATGACCATTCTGAAGAACCACTCCATCCACCTCCCAAGCGGTTCCGCCACTTGGGGGACAACTGCTACCGGCTGTGCAGAGCGCGCTGCGACGGGCTCATCACGCCTTGGGGAATGGGGGAAGGCATCGGTACTTCACCATCGCTGAACAGAGAACGAACAACCAACCCATATGACCATGAAGAATACGCTACTCCACCGCACCCCAGCGCAGCGCTATGTGCTCGGGGGGCTATTGAGCGCTGCGGCATTGCTCGCCTTTTCGTTGAGCACGACGGCACAGACACCAGGATCATTGGACGACAATTTCAGCGCGGATGGATCCATTGCGTTCAACGCATATCCTTCCTTCATCAGCATACAAGGGGGCACGATAGATGTGAACGGTCGCATAGTTGTCGTCGGTAACGTTACGATCAACGGTGACCAACGGATCTATTTAGCTCGGTTACACGCTGATGGTACGTTGGACGACAACTATGCCCCCAATGGTCAAACCTATGTATCCAGCTTTTCATTGAACGGCTCGCTCAACGATGCTCTCGCATTGCCGGACTGCAAGTACATGGCATGTGGGACAGCGGGCGACGACTTTGCTCTCTTCAGGTTCAATAGTAATACGGCAGTCCCTGATCCTACCTTCCAACAAGACGGCTACAAGCTGGTCAGTTTTGGCGGAACCGATGTTGCCACGGCAATGGCCGCAGATGCCGACGGAAAATACGTCGTTGTTGGTTATTCACTCCTTGAACGGTAATTCTTACTTCGCGGCTGCTCGATTCACTGCGAATGGAACACTTGACACGTCATTCGATGTTGACGGGAAGCGGACCATAGACTACAATGGTATTGGCTTGGATCGCGCTTACGCCGTTGGTCTTCAAGCGGATGGAAAGATAATTATCGCCGGAACCACTGGCTCTATGGGTGACGCACGGTCCCTAGTGTGTCGACTGAACCAGAATGGATCCCTAGACCTTTCCTTTGGTAACAATGGATGGATCGACGTCCTGTTCGGGAACAACACCGTATGGGACGAATCATGTTCGAGTATCTGCGTTCTATCAGATGACCGCTTTCTTATTGGTGGATCCCAAACCGGCGGCGCAGCTGGTTCGTTCCTGCTCGCCAAGTTCGCTAGCAATGGAACACTTGATCCGAACTTTGGAATCGGCGGATATACAATCGTCACAACGCAACTTGACCTGAACTTACTCTATTCGTTGCTCATCCAAGGGGATGGAAAAATTGTCGCGGCTGGAAATGGGGTGGTCACTTCTAGGATCTGTCGATTTGAACCGAATGGAGAACTGGACTTGACCTTTGGAACCGATGGCTGGGCAGGCGAGAATTTTCCGTACGGTAGGATTTCCGACCTGCACCTGGATGCATACGGTCGAATTATAGCCATAGGCGATGCTATCGACTTCGGCAACAGCTATGATGCCATGGTATTGAGGTACCTCAGTGGCTTGAATGTCGGCATGGTTGAGCTTTCGCTGGAAAGCTCGCTTCTCATCTACCCCAACCCCATCCAAGAGTCAGCTACCCTTCGCTACACGCTGGCCGAAGCCGAAGAACTCACCATCGCCCTCCAGGACCTACAAGGCCGCGCGCTGGTCACCTACCTCAACAGCAAAGACATGCCTACCGGTGAGCACACGCAGACCATCACCATGCCCAGCGATCTGGCCTCGGGCAATTACCTGCTCGTGTTCAGCAGCCCGAAGGGGAAGATGAGCGTGCAGGTGAGCAAGTAAGAATTGGGGACGTCTGAAATACGAACTGGCCCTCCAAACAAACCCATTGATGTGATCCATACAACGCGAAACCGAGGCATTCGGCACTTCAACACCGCTGAACATGGATCGATGAAAAAAACCATACTACGATGAGGGATACTCCACTCCATTGCAACCAATCGCAGCGCTATGCGTTCGGCGGGCTATTGAGCGCTGCGGCCCTACTTGCCTTGGTGCTGAACTCGCACGCGCAGACGCCTGGAACCTTGGACGACAACTTCAACGCAGACGGGTCCCTTGCCTTCAACGCTTATGCCTCCCCCATCTTTATTGAAGGGGGTGCGATCGACCTGAATGGTCGCATAGTTGTCGTCGGTAACGTTTCGATCAACGGTGACCAACGGATCTATTTAGCTCGGTTACACGCTGATGGTACGTTGGACGACAACTACGCCCCCAATGGTCAAACCTATGTATCCAGCTTTTCATTGAACGGCTCGCTCAACGATGCTCTCGCATTGCCGGACTGCAAGTACATGGCATGTGGGACAGCGGGCGACGACTTTGCTCTCTTCAGGTTCAATAGTAATACGGCAGTCCCTGATCCTACCTTCCAACAAGACGGCTACAAGCTGGTCAGTTTTGGCGGAACCGATGTTGCCACGGCAATGGCCGCAGATGCCGACGGAAAATACGTCGTTGTTGGTTATTCCTCCTTGAACGGTAATTCTTACTTCGCGGCTGCTCGATTCGCTGCGAATGGAACACTTGACACGTCATTCGATGTTGACGGGAAGCGGACCATAGACTACAATGGTATTGGCTTGGATCGCGCTTACGCCGTTGGTCTTCAAGCGGATGGAAAGATAATTATCGCCGGAACCACTGGCTCCACGGGGGACGCTCGGACCCTAGTGTGTCGATTGAACCAGAATGGATCCCTAGACCTTTCCTTTGGTAACAATGGATGGATCGACGTCCTGTTCGGATACAACAACGTATGGGACGAATCATGTTCGAGTATCTGCGTTCTATCAGATGACCGCTTTCTTATTGGTGGATCACAAACCGGCGGCGCAGCTGGTTCCTTCCTGCTTGCCATGTTCGCCAGCAATGGAACACTTGATCCGAACTTTGGAATCGGCGGATACACAACCGCCACGACAACGCAATTTTACCAGAACATGCTCTACTCACTCCTCATCCAGGGGGATGGACGAATTGTCGCGGCTGGGAGTGGGTTATCCACGTCTAGGATTTGTCGATTCGAACCGAATGGAGCAATCGACCTGACTTTTGGAACCGATGGCTGGGCAGATGAGAACTTTCCCGACGGTAACATTTCTCACCTCGAACTGGATGCCTACGGCCGAATTCTGGCCATAGGCTATGCCAACGACTTTGGCAATAGCTATGATGCCATGGTTTTGAGATACCTCAGCGGCTTGAATGTCGGAATGGTTACGCTTGCGCTGGAAAGCTCCCTTCTCATCTACCCCAACCCCATCCAAGAGTCCGCCACCCTTCGCTACACGCTGGCCGAAGCCGAAGAACTCACCATCGCCCTCCAGGACCTGCAAGGTCGCGTGCTGGCCACCTACCTCAACGGCAAGGACATGCCCGCCGGAGAGCATACGCAGACCGTTACGATGCCCAGCGATCTGGCTTCGGGCAATTTCCTGCTCGTGTTCAGCAGCCCGAAGGGGAGGATGAGCGTGCAGGTGAGCAAGTAGATCCAACTTATTCGAAGACAACCCACATGAACCATTCCCTAACAGCCTTCGCCGCGAGTATCATTCTCTTCGCCGCGTGTAAGAAAGACGATGATCCCGCACCCCCCAGCGGCGGAACGCCGGCACCTGCTGTGGTGACCGTCACGGACATCGACGGCAATGTGTACAACACGGTGCTGATAGACGGTGATCGCTGGATGAAAGAGAACTTGCGGACGTCCCGATACCGGAACGGGGACGTGATCAGTACTGACATGCAGAACGCACCCGCTACCATGACCGGAGCATGCGGCTACCCCGGGAACGATCCCGCCAACAACACCATCTACGGAAAGCTCTACAACGGCTACGCGGTCGGGGATGCTCGAGGGATCTGCCCGGCCGGATGGCACATGCCCACGGACGCTGATTGGATAGCCTTGGAGATGAGCTTGGGCATGCCGCTGGCGCAAACGACACTGACCCAAGAGTATCGGGGTGCGACCCAAAACGTGGGCGGAAAATTGAAGGCCACAACCCTTTGGGATAGTCCGAACACGGGTGCCACGAATTCGAGTGGATTCAATGCACTGCCGGCTGGCTACTATATGCAAGTTTCCAATGGGTACTCCCCAGTAGGCTCCGTTGCCTATTTCTTGTCATCCACTGATGCGATCCCTGGTGTAGGCTACTTTCTACGGGGCCTGAGTGCCGATGAGGGAGGAATAGATCGCAACATGCAAGCCTATTCTCAAGGCTTTTCCTGCCGCTGCGTGCAGGACTGAACAAACAGATCTTCAGACAATGGAACGCATCGCTCCCTTCCTGGTCATGGCCTTGGTGTTGGTTGTCGCCTGTAAAAAAGGACGAGGACACCCCCGACCCCGCGCCCACCCCAACACCCACCCCACAGGGTGTAGGCGACATCGACGGCAACCGCTACGACACGCTCACCATCGGCGGGCTCACTTGGTTCACCGAGAACCTGCGCGTACGGAATTTCCGGAACGGGGACCCGATCCCGTTCGATACGAGCAATGCCTACTGGGGTACGCTCGAAACCTTCTGCACCGTATTGGACAACGACATGGCGAACGAAGACCAGTTCGGGCTGCTCTACAACTATCGGGCGGTCACCGATCCGCGCGGCCTTTGTCCGGACGGTTGGCATCCCAGCACCGATGGAGATTGGGGCGCGCTCGAACTGGCGCTGGGGATGGACCCTTCCGAGGTGGGCATGAACAGCTACCCTACCTACGGTGAACGCGGTGTGGCCGCGAACGTTTCCGGAAAGCTCAAAGCGCTGCAGCTGTGGCCCACGCTGGATGGCACGGTCACGAACAGTTCGGGAATGGCCGTGCTGCCGGCCCGGTCACGCGCGCCACAACAAGGCGGGTTCAACACTTCTGCGAGCGCGTACTTCTGGACAAGTACTTCCGGCTGGTACCGGCAGCTTTCGGATGGAACCCCTGGTGTGATCCGCCGGTCCCCCGGGCAAAGCAGCGACACGCCAGGGGCGGGCTACTCCTGCCGTTGCGTGAAGGATTGATCCAACGAATAACTCTCACACGACCACAACCAACACCGGAACACTATGTACAAGGCTCTCTGCACAACGATCGTCCTAGTCGCCTTGCTCGCATCGTGCAAAAAGGACGAGGACACCCCCGACCCCGCACCCACGACCACACCCACACCTCAAGGCGTGGCGGACATCGACGGCAACCGCTACGACACGCTTTCCATCGGCGGGCTCACCTGGTTCACCGAGAACCTGCGCGTGCGCCGCTTCAAGAACGGGGACAGCATCCCGTATGTGTCCGGCAACGCGCAATGGCTCGCCGAGCACGATCTCGCGCTGTGCAGTGCCTACCAGAACGACGAGGCGCTGGTGCCCTTGCATGGGCTGCTCTATACCGTGGCCGTGGTGCAGGACCCGCGTGGGGTCTGTCCGGAGGGTTGGCACCCATCCACCGACGATGATTGGAAACAGTTGGAAAGCCACTTGGGCATGCCCGCCAGCGAGCTGGATTCCGTAACCCTGCCGGGGCCGTATGGCGCATGGCGCGGCGGGACCGCGAACGTGGGTGGCAAACTGAAAAGCACCACCACTTGGGACGGCCCGAACACCGGGGCGGACAACAGCAGCGGGTTCAATGGGCTGTCTTCCGGAGAGCGTGAGTTCCAAGGCATCTTCGCCAACATGGGTGAGGGCGCCACGTTCTGGTCCGCCTACCCTGCACAATGGATGCGCGGCTTGTCCCACCAACAAAGCGGCATCCTGCGCTACCACCATGGCATGGGCAGTGACCAACCTGGCTGGGGCCACTCCTGCCGCTGCGTGAAGGACTGACCAGTAACTTTTCGTTGAACGCCCCGCACGGTGAAGTCCGTTGCGGGGCGTTCTACTTTCGGCCATCTTCTTCTCACCATGCGCGCATTCGGCATCTTCCTATTGATCATCTCGTCCGGTTCGCCCATCCTGCTGAACGCCCAGATCAACCTCGATTCCCTGTGGGGCGTCTGGAACGACACGCTCCGCGACCCGGTGGATCGCTTGCGGGCCATGAGCTACATCAGCATCGACGGATATCTGCACAACAAGCCCGACAGCGGCTACCTCCTCGCGGTGATGCAATACGACCTGGCAGAAAAGGTGGGCAATGAGCGCTACCAAGGCTTGGCGCTGAACACGCAAGGCGAGTACTTCGGCATGAAGGGCGATTTCCCGCGGATGCTGAACTGCTTCGAGCGGTCCAGAGAGTTCTTCGAGCGCGGGCAGGACACCGTGGCGCTCGCCAAGATCCTGGGCAATATGGGCGTGCTGCTCCAACAGTTGAAAGCCTGGGACAACGCCGCGGAATACTACGAGCGGAGCGCTCGGATGGCGCGCATCGCGCGCGATACAGCGACCATGGCCGCAGCCGCGATCAACATCGGTTCCTTGCGCATGGACCAGGGCGATACCGCGCGTGCCATGGTGGCGTTCGACGAGGCGGTACGCTACCGCCACAGTGGGTTGGGTGACCGCGATCTGAGCATCGTGCTGGGCAACATGGGCATCGTACACAGCCGCGCCGGGCGCAACAAGCTGGCGGACTCCTTACACACCTGGAGCCTTGCATTGGCAGAGGGGTTGGAGGAGGACGACCTGCGCATCATGGCGCTGAAGAACATCGGAGGGCATTACCTGCGGATGGGCGATAGAGCACGGGCCATCCACTTCGGCGATCGGGCTCTGGCGCTCTGCCGATCCGCTGGCCTCCCGAAGGAAACATCCGAGACCGCCGATCTGCTCTACCTGGCACACAAGGGCGAAGGACGCACCAAGGAAGCGCTCGCCATGTTCGAACTATCCGTGCAGATGAAGGACAGTTTGCGGAACGCGGAAGGGGAGCAGGAACTACAGCGCTTCACCTTCGAAAAGAAAGCGCTGGCGGACAGTTTGGAGAGCGCAGCACAACTGGCCCAACTCGAGAACGAACGCACCATCGCGGAACTCCGCAGCGAACGCATTCGCAATCGTTCCTGGGCCGCGGGAGCCGGCGGCGTGTTGTTGTTGGGCGGTATCGCGGCCTGGACCTACACCGACCGCAAACGCCGCAAGGAACGCTTCGAGAAGGAGGCCGCCACACTGGAGACACAAGCGCTGCGCAGCCAGATGAACCCGCACTTCATCTTCAACGCGCTGAACAGCGTGAACGCCTATGTGCAGCAGAACGATACCGCGAACGCGACGAGCTTCCTCACCAAGTTCGCGCGGGTAATGCGTAGTGTGTTGGAGAACAGCCGACACGCCGAAGTACCGTTGCAGGAGGACCTGGACACCCTGCGCGGATACATCGATCTGGAACGCAAGCGCATGCAGGACAAGTTCGACTACCGCGTGGAGGTGGATCCGGCGATCGATCCGCAGGAAGTGATGGTGCCTCCGTTGGTGGTGCAACCCTTCGTGGAGAACGCCATCTGGCACGGCATGGCCGGAAAAGAGGGCAAAGGACATATCCTTTTGAAGGTGGAGCAACGCGGCCAACAACTCGTGTGGACCATCGAGGACGACGGCGCCGGGAGACACGCGAAAAAGATCGCACAGGTGGATGGCACACCGACGAAGAAGACCAGCTTGGGCACCACCATCACGCGTGCGCGTCTGGATCTGGTGCGGAAGCAATACGGCGGCAACGCAGGTTTCCACTATACCGACCTGCCCCAAGGCACGCGCGTGGAAGTGGAAATGCCACTGATGCGGGCGTGACCCAAGCCGCAGGCTTCTAGCCTCAAGCCACAAGCTCAATACCGTGATAGAGATTGTAGCTTGAGGCTAGCGGCTTGAAGCCAACAAAGCTCCCGTTCCCGACAAATGGATCAACCTACGTGCTGCGCCCGTATGATGTTCAGCGCACCACCCGCCTTGAACCACTCGATCTGCTGCGCGTTGTAGGTGTGGTTGCAAATGACGGTATCGCTTCCGCCGCCCATATGCTTGAAGACGAGTGTGAGCGGTTTGCCCGGTGCGAAGGAGGTAAGATCCGTGAAGTCGATGCGATCGTCCTCTTGGATCTTGTCGTAATCGGCCTCGTTGGCGAAGGTGAGGGCGAGCATGCCCTGCTTCTTCAAGTTGGTCTCATGGATGCGCGCGAAGCTCTTCACCAGCACGGCGCTTACGCCCAGGTGTCGGGGCTGCATGGCGGCGTGCTCACGGCTGCTGCCTTCGCCGTAGTTCTGATCCCCCACAATGATGCTCGGCGTGCCAGCGGCCTTGTAAGCGCGTTGTGTGGCGGGCACAGCCCCATCGGCACCGGTCAACTGGTTCTTCACCTTATCGACCTCTCCGTTGAAGGCGTTGGTCGCGCCGATCAGCGTGTTGTTGCTGATGTTGTCCAGATGCCCGCGGTAGCGCAGCCAGGGACCGGCCATGCTGATGTGGTCGGTGGTACACTTCCCCTTCGCCTTGATGAGCACCAGGGCATCCGTGATGTTCCTGCCGTTCCATGCCGGGAAGGGCTCTAGCAGTTGCAGTCGCTCGCTATCGGGCTTCACCTCCACGTTGACGGTGCTACCATCCGCGGCGGGAGCTTTATAACCGGCATCACCGACATCGAACCCACGCGGCGGAAGTTCGATGCCTTTGGGTTCGTCGAGGCGCACCTTCACCCCTGCTTCGTTCACCAGTTCATCCGTGAGCGGATTGAAAGTGAGATCGCCTGCAATGGCGAGCGCGGTCACGATCTCCGGTGATGCGACGAAGGCATGCGTGTTCGCGTTGCCATCGTTCCGCTTGGCGAAGTTGCGGTTGAAGCTGGTGATGATCGAGTTCTTCCGGTTCGGGTCATCGGTGTGACGCGCCCACTGGCCAATGCAGGGACCGCAAGCGTTCGCCAGCACCACGCCGCCCATGGCGTCGAAGGTCTTCAGCAACCCATCGCGTTCCGCAGTGAAACGCACTACCTCGCTACCGGGTGTGATGGTGAATTCGCTCTTGGCCTTTAGGTTCTTGTCGATGGCCTGCTGCGCCAGGGAAGCACTACGCGTCAGGTCCTCATAGCTGCTGTTGGTGCAGGAGCCGATCAGGCCCACTTCCAGTTTAGCAGGCCAGTTGTTCTCCTTCACGGCCGCAGCGAACTTGCTGATCGGCCAAGCCAGATCGGGGGTGAACGGACCGTTCACATGCGGCTCCAAGGTGCTCAGGTCGATCTCGATCACCTGATCGAAATACTTGGCGGGATCCGCGTAGACCTCCGGGTCGCCTTGCAGGTGTTCCTTGATGGCATCGGCGAGCACGGCGACATCGGCCCGGCCGGTGCCCTTCAGGTAGCGGCTCATCGAATCGTCATAGCTGAAGGTGCTGGTGGTCGCGCCGATCTCCGCGCCCATGTTCGCGATGGTGCCCTTACCCGTACAGCTCATGCTCTCCGCCCCAGGACCGAAGTACTCGACGATGGCTCCTGTTCCACCCTTCACGGTGAGGATACCGGCCACCTTCAGGATCACGTCCTTCGGCGAAGCCCAACCGCTGAGCTTGCCGGTGAGCTTCACGCCGATCAGCTTGGGCCATTTCAGCTCCCAGGCGAGGCCGCTCATTACGTCGCAAGCATCGGCGCCACCGACACCGATGGCGATCATGCCCAGGCCACCCGCGTTCACCGTATGGCTGTCCGTACCGATCATCATTCCACCTGGGAAAGCATATTGCTCCAACACCACTTGGTGGATGATGCCCGCGCCCGGTTTCCAGAAACCGATACCGTACTTGTTGCTGATGCTCTCCAGAAAGTTGAAGACCTCGTTGCTCTTCAGCAAGGCGTCCTGTAGATCCTGCTTCGCGCCGACGCGCGCTTGGATCAGGTGGTCGCAATGCACCGTGCTGGGCACGGCTACCGTCTTACGTCCGGTGGTGCTGAACTGGAGCAACGCCATCTGGGCCGTGGCATCCTGCATGGCCACTCGGTCCGGTGCGAAATCGACATAGTCCTTGCCACGACCGAAGGCCTTCGTGGCATCGCCGTCCCAGAGATGCGCGTAGAGGATCTTCTCCGTGAGGGTGAGCGGCTTGCCGACGGCTTTGCGGGCAGCGGCGACGCGGGAAGGATAGCGGCTATATACCGCCTTGATCATGTCGAGGTCGAAGATCTGGGACATCGTTCGGGATCGGTGGGGTTGTGACCGCGAAGGTAGCCGTGGCAGCGGGAGCGGCTAGGGGCCTTCAGGAAACCCTTGATCGACGCGGCCTCCTGTTTCCCGCACCGGGGCCTGTCGGCTCCACCACCGGCTACGGCGCATGTGGAACATTCCACTGTAGACGAAAGCACCGATCAGGCAGCCCATGGCGATGGCGGCCAGGATGAAACAGAACCGGAGCAGGTTCTCCGCCGTTCCTTGATCGTCCATGGCGATCCCGGTCACGCTCGCCAACCCGAAGGAACCCGGTGCCAGAAGCCAGAAGGCCGGAAGAAAGGTGACGATGGCCGGTGGGCCCTTGAACCGGTACTCGATCGTGAGCGCGGTGAAGGTCATGAGCACCGCACCGAAGAACGCGGAGGCGGACCCCTGGAGGACCTGACCTGCGAGGGCTTGGCCCGCATAGGCCATCACCATGGTGAGCGACATGGCGAACAGGGAGCGCGGACGGCTGCTCTTGAACACATGAAGACCGGCCGCGAAAAGGAGAACACCGATCCAGGGGACCCAGAACGGCAAACGATCCAGTTCCGCAGGTGGGGCGATCGCCGCTGATCCGCCGAAAACCTGGAAACCACCGAGCAACCCAAAAGCGAGCAGGATGAGTTGCGCGAAACCAGCTACCAAACGACTGGCACCACTGACCATGTTCGCGAAAGCGAGTTCCACCACCGCGATGGTGAGCGTGCTGCCAGGAAGAAAGACCACCAAGGGCGGGATCAGCAGATCGATGGCAGGGACTTGAAGCCCATAGCGGTGCGCAATGGCCACGATCGAAGCCAGTACGAACGACATCACGACCGGCATAACGGCGCTCCACGCGGGCTGCCGACGGACGCCCATGAGCAGTAAGCCCGCCAGAAGCCCCAGGGCCCCTGAAACCGCAAGACCCACCGGGGTGCTCCGGAGCATGAGGGCGACCCCCACCACCGTGAGGCAATAACCGAACACGAAGCCGATATCGAGGTAGCGGTGCTTCATGCTCCACATCGCATCCAGTCTGCGCAGCCCCTCCACTGGGCTGATCTCCCCAGCGCGTGCTTCCCGTGCAATACGCAACACGCCCTCGATCTGGTCGAAGCGCAGGTCGCCGGTGCGATAGGGACCAAGTGCCATGCGCACATCATTGCCGCGGTCGTCGTCCAACTGCAGGAATAGGACCGTAGGAAGCACACTCGCGGTAAAACCCACTACGCCGTTCACCCGGGCGATCATGCCCAGATCACGTTCCACCAGGGCGACGGCATTACCAGCCGCGAGTTCCGCCTGCCCCAAACGGGACAGAAAGCGGATCAAAGTGCTCCGGTCTGTGGCGTTCTGTGGCATCCGTGGGACAGGCCGAAGCTAGGCTTCACGGAACGTAAGTTCGCCCTCCCGCCAAATGCGGGACAACGACGCATGCATGCTGGACGACGGTTCACTTTGCGCGAAGTCCTTTGGTGGACGCGCCGCGACATCGTATGGTTCCTCTTCCTGGCCATCGTGCCGACCATGCTCTACGAGCTGGTGGGCTGGACCTGGCTCACGATCCCCTGGGTACCGATCGCATTGGTCGGCACCGCCGTCGCGTTCGTGACGGGCTTCAAGAACAACGCCTCCTACGACCGGCTTTGGGAGGCGCGTCAGATCTACGGTGCCATTGTGAACAGCAGCCGTGCGTGGGGCATCATGGTGAAGGACCTGGTGACCGCGAAGCATGCCAAAACACCGGCCAGCGTGGACCAATTGAAAGAAGTGCACACCCGGTTGATCCATCGGCACATCGCCTGGCTGCATGCGCTCCGGTTCCAATTGCGCGTTCCCCGCGCTTGGGAGCACATGATCAAGGTGTACAACCGGGAGTACCGCAAATGGTACACGGTGGATGAAGTGGAGAACAAGATGGAGGACGCGCTCACGGGCCTGATCACCTCGGAAGAGAAAGCGTTCGTGCTGGCCAAGAGCAATGCGGCCACCCAACTGATCGCCCTTCAGAGCCAGGACCTGCGTGAACTGTTGGACGCCGGTCTGATCGAGGACTTCCGACACATGGAACTGGAAAAGATGCTCGTGGACCTTTATGCGCAACAAGGCAAATGCGAGCGCATCAAGAACTTCCCCTACCCGCGCCAGTTCGGCACGCTGAACCTGATGTTCACGAAGCTCTTCATCACGTTGGTACCCTTCGGCATGCTCGGCGAGTTCGCCAAATTGGGTGGCGGTTTCGTGTGGCTGACCATTCCCTTCAGCGCATTGGTGGCCTGGGTCTTCAATATGATGGAAAAGATCGGAGAGAGCACCGAGAACCCCTTCGAGGGCGGCGCGAACGATGTGCCGATCACAGCGATCACGCGCACCATCGAGATCGACCTGCGCGAAATGCTCGGCGAGGAGAACATCCCGCCACCACTGAAGCCCTCGAACCAGATCCTGATGTGATAGGCGATCAGTGGACCTCCACGCAAGTCGCGCGGTCCAGATGATCCGTGACGATCGAAGCACCAAGCCCTGGCCGATCCGGAACTCGGATCGACCCTCCCGGCCCGTATTCGATACCGCCAAGGACCGGATCAGCGGTGAACATGAGCGGCGTGTCCATGTCGCAATAACGGACCGTATCGCTGGTCAAGGCTAGGTGAGCCGCAGCGGTCCAGGCCAGGCGTGATTCCAGAAAACCGCCCATCTGCACATGGATCCCTGCTTGCTCAGCCAGTGCGATGATCTTCCGCGCCTTGAACAACCCACCGCTCTTCCCCAACTTGATATTAAAGCGCTGGCAGGCGCCCAGAGCGATCAGCCGCTCGGCGTCGTGATGGTCGCAGCAACTTTCATCGGCCATGATCGGGATGGGTGAAGCCTCTTTCACACGACGCATCTCCGTGAACTGCCAACGCGGGATCGGCTCTTCGCAATGCTGGACGTTGAAGGGAGCAAGGGCGTTCAGCACTTGGATGGCGACCTCCGGGGTCCATCCTTGGTTGGCATCGATGCGCAAGGGGATGCTGTTCCCGATCGCCACCCGGATCGCATTGATGCGGGCGATATCCTCCTTCGCACCGCTGCCAAGTTTCACCTTGATCACCTTGAATCCGTTCCGCACGATCGCCTCAGCATCAGCCGTCATCCTCTCCGGTGATCCCAGGCTCACGGTATAGTCGGTCGTTAGTGGCCGGTTGTCAGTGCCGCCGATGAAGCGGAAGAGCGGTTGCCCAGCCGCTTGTGCGGCGATATCGTGCAGCGCGATATCGAACGCGCTCTTGATGCTATTGTTCCCGAAGATCAGACGGTCCATGCGGGCATGGATACCCTCTATGTCGGTGGCATCGTGAGCGATCAAGGCCTTCGCCAAATGCTCCCCCACCGCCAGGCAGGTCTCCTGGGTCTCCCCATTGATGGACCAAAAGGGGTTGCACTCGCCCCATCCCACTAGACCATTCTCGCATGTGGCGCGTAACACCACGCTCTCTACGGCGCTCAACGCGCCGAGCGACGTAACGAAAGGCGCCTTCAGCGGAATGCGGAGCGGAAAGAGTTCGAAGCGCGAGATCTTCATGTGTACAAAGAAAGAGGGGCCTCGCGGCCCCTCTCCTGTTCAATTCGTTCGCGATCACTCTTCCACCACCTCGAAGGCGATGGTGCGGGTCACATCGCGGTGGAAAACCACCTCCGCCTCGTATTTGCCGAGGGATTTGATGGCATCGCCTTTCAGCTTGATGTTCTTGCGATCCACCTCAAAGCCGAGCGCGCGGATGGCGTCAGCGATCTGGATGGTGTTCACGCTGCCGAAGATCTTGCCCTTCTCACCGGCTTTCGCACCGATGCGCAGGGTTTTGTCCAGCAGGCCGTCGGCGATGCGTTCGGCCTCCGTTTTGATCTTCGCCTCTTTGTGGGCGCGTTGCTTCAGGGTCTCGTTGAGCTGCTTGCGGTTGCTCGGTGTGGCCAGATCGGCCAAACCGCGCGGGAGCAGGAAGTTGCGGGCGTAACCGTCGCGCACTTTCACCAGGTCATTGGCATAACCCAGGTTCTCCACGTCTTTTTTCAGGATCACTTCCATGGTGGTAGCTGTTGGGGGGTGATCACTTGAGCATGTCGGCCACGTAAGGCATCAGCGCCATGTGGCGGGCCCGCTTGATGGCCTGGCCCACTTTGCGCTGATACTTCAAGCTGGTGCCGGTAAGGCGGCGGGGCAGGATCTTGCCTTGCTCGTTCACGAAGCGCAGCAGGAAGTCGCCGTCCTTGTAGTCGATGTAGGTGATCCCCATCTTCTTGAAGCGGCAGTACTTCTCCTTCTTCGTCTCGATGGCGATGGGGGTGAGATAACGGATCTCACCGCCGGGGGCGTTGTTCTCGGCCATGGCTTAGCTGTTCGGTTGGTTGGCGCTCTCCTCCTTGCGGCTGCGGGCGGGGCGCTCGGCAGCGGGGGCTTCCCCGTTGCTGGCGGCGCTCTGCTTGTTGCGGCGGCGATCGGCGAAGGCCTGATGGTGCTTGTCCATCTTCACGGTCATGAACCGAAGGATGCGCTCATCGCGGCGGTACTCGGTCTCCAGCTTGTCCACAAAAGGGGCTTCGCTTTCGAACTCGAACAGGTGGTAGAAGCCCGTGGACTTCTTCTGGATGGGATACGCGAGCTTGCGCATCCCCCAGCTCTCTTCGTGGTGGACTTTGCCACGGCCTTTCTTGATAAGGTCTTTCACTTTTTTAACCGCCTCCTTTGTCTGGTCCTCAGACAAAACGGGAGTAAGGATGAAGACGGTTTCGTACCGGTTGGTCATAGCTACCTCTTGGTAAATGGGCTGCGAATGTAGGCATCTTCCTTAAAACGGCCATGGCAGAAGGTCGGAAGGCGACCCGGACACCCCCCGAAACGCCTATCCACATCTTGTTAAGATCTCCGATCGACCCCCTTTTGCACCCCGGCTATCTTAGCCGCCCCATGTCGGACCGCTTCGTTGTCAGCGCACGCAAGTACCGGCCAGCCACCTTTGATACAGTGGTGGGCCAGGAGGCGGTGACCAGCACGCTGATGAACGCCATCAAGAGCCAGCACCTGGCATCGGCGTTCCTCTTCACCGGTCCCCGGGGGGTGGGAAAGACCACCTGCGCCCGCATCCTGGCACGCACCATCAATTGTGAGAACCTACGGGAGGACCTGAGCACCTGTGGCGAATGCGGCCCCTGCAAGACCTTCGAGGAAGGGCACAGCCTGAATATCTTCGAACTGGACGCGGCCAGCAACAATGGGGTCGAGAACATCCGAGAACTGATCAAGCAGGTCTCCATCGCCCCGCAGGTCGGCACCAAGAAGGTGTACATCATTGATGAGGTACACATGCTCAGCAAGGATGCGTTCAACGCCTTCTTGAAAACGCTGGAAGAGCCGCCGAGCTACGCGATCTTCATACTAGCCACAACCGAGAAGCACAAGATCCTGCCCACCATCCTGAGCCGTTGCCAGGTGTTCGATTTCCGGCGCATCACGGTAACGGACATTGTGGACCACCTCGCGGGCATCGCGAAAAAAGAAGGCATTGAAGCGGAAGCGCAAGCCCTGCACATCATCGCCCAGAAAGCCGATGGCGGCTTGCGCGATGCCCTCAGCATGTTCGACCAGCTCGTGAGCTTCAGCGGGCGGCGCCTCACCTACCAGGATGTGGTGAAGAACCTGAACGTGCTGGACTATGAGCACTACTTCCAAGTAACGGAATTCCTGCGCCAGGGTGATGTGGCCGGCGCCTTGGTGGAGTTCGACACCATCTTGAAGAACGGCTTCGACGGGCATCTTTTCGTGGCTGGCCTGGGCCATCACCTGCGCGATCTGCTCGTATGCCAGGACCCCCGTTCGGCGAACCTCATGGAAGTGAGCGAGGATCTGCGAAAGCGATATGTGGAACAAGCGTCCGTGGTGAGCCGCGCACTGCTGATCGATGGCTTGGAGCGCCTCGGCCAGTGTGATGTGCAGTACAAGAGCAGCAAGGAGCCCCGGCTCCTGGTGGAGCTGTTGCTGATCCAACTCTGCCGGGCCGGCCGGCCGAAGGAGAACGGATCGGAACCCGCCGCACCAGCGCTGGAAAAAAAAAAGCCTGAACCCAGCGTAACGCCGAGCGCACCCGCTCCTGCGCTCGCGGTGATCGCGGAGGAATTGGCCATGTCCGCGGTCGCCGAACCGGCAGCCCCGGTCAACGGTGGTCCGATCGCGGCCAAAACAGCTCCGACGCGGAGGTTGGCGAATAGCGGCTCGATCCGCGACTTGGTGGCGGCCAAGGAAACAGCACCCTCCGCGGTGAGCAATACGGACAGTCCGCTCCAAGCCGATCCCGCCCTTCGCGCCGCGCCGAAAGTGATCTCGCAGAGCCTGCTCCAGAAGGTCTGGCAGGACTATGCGCTCGTCTGCAAGCGCCAAGGCAAGAACAGCCTGCATGCCACCTTGATGGCCCACGAACCCCAGGCCGCCGGCCCGAACCTGGTCACCTTTGTGATCCAGAACGAGGTGCAGGAGCGCTACTTCAAAGAAGTGGGCCTCGAACTGATGGCGCACTTGCGCGGTGAACTGGACGCCCCTGGTTTGGAACTACGTGTGGTGAAGGAGGAAGTGACCGATCTGCGTCCACGCTACACGCCCATGGACCGGTTCCGGATCATGGCCGAACGCAACCCGGCGCTGCTGAAACTGAAGGACGAACTGGATCTGGACCTGGGGTCGTGATCCACCGCCACAACGCGGCGAACGCAGCGGTTGTGCTACGTTATTTTCGAGCACAACGGTTGCGTTCCGCTGCGGGTCGGTTGCGCTCATCGCGCCGCAGCGGCGATGAACCATCGCGTGATTATTGAAGAATACCTTCGCAGCACTAAACCAAGCACGTACATGTCGAAGATCAAGGTGGCCAATCCCGTAGTGGAACTGGATGGGGACGAGATGACCCGCATTATCTGGAAATGGATCAAGGACCAGTTGATCCTGCCTTATGTGGACGTGCCCATCGATTACTATGACCTGGGATCGAAAGCCGCGACAGGACCGACGACAAGGTGACCGTGGAAAGTGCCAAGGCGATCCTGAAGCACAGCGTGGGGATCAAGTGCGCCACCATAACCCCGGATGAGGAGCGTGTGAAGGAGTTCGGCTTGAAGCAGATGTGGAAGAGCCCCAACGGCACGATCCGCAACATCTTGAACGGAACGGTGTTCCGCGAGCCGATCGTGATCAGCAACATCCCGCGCCTAGTGCCCGGTTGGACCCAGCCCATCGTGATCGGCCGCCACGCCTTCGGCGACCAGTACCGCGCCACCGATGCGGTGATCAAGGGCAAGGGCAAGCTCACCATGACCTACACGCCCGATGACGGCAGCACCCCCACGTCATGGGATGTGTACCAATTCGATGGCGATGGTGTGGCCATGGCCATGTACAATACCGATGAGAGTATCGAAGGCTTCGCGCACAGTTGCTTCAACTTGGCGCTCGCCAAGAAGTGGCCGCTCTACCTCAGCACCAAGAACACCATCCTAAAGAAGTACGACGGCCGTTTCAAGGACATTTTTGAGGGCATTTACCAGAAGCACTTCAACGCCGATTTCGCAAAAGCGGGGATCACCTACGAGCACCGTTTGATCGACGACATGGTGGCGAGCGCCATGAAGTGGAGCGGCGGTTTCATTTGGGCGTGCAAGAACTACGACGGCGATGTGCAGAGCGATACCGTGGCGCAAGGCTTCGGTTCCTTGGGCCTGATGACCAGCGTGCTCATCACACCCGACGGTAAAACGATGGAATCGGAGGCGGCGCACGGCACCGTGACCCGCCACTACCGCATGCACCAGCAGGGCAAGCCCACCAGCACCAATCCCATCGCGAGCATCTTCGCCTGGACACGAGGTCTGGCCTTCCGCGGAAAACTCGATGGCAACCAGGCACTGATCGACTTCGCCACCAAACTGGAGGATGTGTGCATCCAAACCGTGGAGAGCGGCAAGATGACCAAGGACCTCGCTGTTTGCATCCACGGGGAGAAAGTGACCTCGGTCAACTACCTCTCGACCGAAGCCTTCATGGCTGCGCTGCGGGAGGGACTCGAGCCCCCCCCCCCCCCCCCCCCCCCCCCCCCCCCCCCCCCCCCCCCCCCCCCCCCCCCCCCCCCCCCCCCCCCCCCCCCCCCCCCCCCCCCCCCCCCCCCCCCCCCCCCCCCCCCCCCTCCCCCTTCCCCCCCCCCCCCCCCCCCCCCCCGCGCCCCCCCCGGGCCCCCCCGCGGCCCGGCCCCGCGCCCCCCCCCCCCCAGCCCCCCCCCCCCGCCCTCCCGCCCCCCCCCCCCCCCCAAGCCCCCCCCCCCCCCCCCCCCCCCCCCCCCCCCCCCCCCCCCCGCCCCCCCCCCCCCCCCCCCCCCCCCCCCCCCCCCCCCCCCCCCCCCCCCCCCCCCCCCCCCCCCCCCCCCCCCCCCCCCCCCCCCCCCCCCCCCCCCCCCCCCCCGGGCCCCCCCCCCCGGCCCCCGCCGGCCCCCCCCCCCCGGCCCCCCCCCCCCCCCCCCCCCCCTCCCCCCCCCCGCGCCCCCCCCCCCCCCCCCCCGGCCCGCCCCCCCCCGGGGGCCCCCCCCCCCCCCCCCCCCCCCCCCCCGCCGCCCGCCCCCCCCCGCGCCCCCCGCCGCCCCCCCCCCCCCCCCCCCCCCCCCCCCCGCCCCCCGGGCCGCGGGGGGGCGGGGCCGCCCCCCCCCCCCCCCCCCCCCCCCCCGCCCCCCCGGCCCCCCCCCGGCCCGCCCCCCCCCCCCCCCCCCCCCGGCCTGCCCCCCCCCCCGCCCCCCGCGGCCGGCCCCGGCGCGCGGCCCCCCCCCCCCCCCCCCCCCCCCCCCCCCCCCCCCCCCCCCCCCCCCGCCCCCCCCCCCTCCCCCACCCCCCCCCCCCGCCGCCGCCCCCCCCCCCCCCCCCCCCCCCCCCCCCCCCCCCCCCCGCCCCCCCGCCCCCCGCGGCCGGCCCCCCGCCCCCCCCCGCGGCCCGCCCCCCCGGCCCGGGCCCGGCCCCCCGGCCCCGCCCGCCCCCGGCCCCCGGGCCGGCCCCGGGCCCGCCGGGCCCGGCCCGCCCGGGCCCGCCCGCCCCCCCCCCGCGGCGCCGGCGCCGCCGCGCCGCCGCGCGCCCCGGGCCCCCCCCCCGCCCCCGCCCGCCCGCCCGCGGGCCCCCCGCCCCGGCGGGGCCGGGGGGCGCGGCGCGCCGGGCCCCCCCCCCCCCCCCCCCCCCCCCCCGGGCCCCCCCGGCCCCCGCCCCCCGCCGCCGCCCGGCCCCCCCGGGGGCCCCGGGGGAAAAGTGAGTGGCTCCGTCCGGTTATCGAGCGAGATACTGCGCCGGAGAAGTGATCCGGGAGAAGCGTATTTTGCGGACACAATGCAACGCTCCATTCCGCGCTTTCGGTCCTTTTGGGGCATAGCGGCGCTCGCAGCGTTCGTGGGCCTATCGCTCCCGACCTACGGAACACACGTCAGCGGGATCGACATCAATTGGCAATGCCAGGGTGGCAACAGCTACCTGATCACGATGAACCTGTTCCGCGATTGCTCGGGCATAAGCATGTCCAGCACCGAGGACATACAGGTCACCAGCGATTGTGGCCAAAGCTTTGTGATCACCCTCTCACAGGGTCCGGGATCGGGTGTGGAGATCAGCCAATTGTGCCCGCCGATCCTTCCGCAAAGTGATTGTGGTAACGGAGGCTATCCGGGCATGGAGGCCTACAACTACCAGGGCATCGTCACCTTGAACCCACCGTGCGATTCGTGGACCATCAGTTGGAGCGAATGCTGTCGCAACACCTCGGAGAACGTGCCCAACAGCCTGAACGACGATATGTACGCCGAGGCGATATTGAACACCGCCACCGCGCCGTGCAACGACTCGCCGGTGTTCACCGCCCAGCCCATCCCCTTCGTCTGTCAGTTCCAGCCGGTGTCCTACAACTTCGGCGTGTACGATCCGGACGGCGATTCGCTGGTGTACACCTTCGTGGAAGCACGGATGGATGCCACCACGGGTCTGACGTACGACCCGCTCTACACCCCGCTCCAGCCCATACCGGGGATCACGCTGGACCAGAACACCGGCGCAGTGACGTTCACGCCCACGCTGATCGGTAATTTCATCGTGGTGGTGCAGGTGGAGGAGTTCGATGCGAACGGCAACCTCATCGGGGTTGTGATGCGGGATATGCAGTTCACGGTGATCAGCTGCACCAACATCATCCCCGACGGCCCGCTGGGGTACACCAACCTGAGCGGTGATGCCCAGTCCACTGGCCCGAACAGCCTGGAACTCTGCCTGGGCGACCAGTTCTGTCTGGAACTGTTGTTCAACGATGGCAACCCGACGGATAGCCTGATCCTCACCTCCAACGTGGACCTCGTACTTCCCGGAGCGACCATGGTGCAAACCGGTGTTAACCCCGCCATGGCCACGATCTGTTGGACCGCCGTGCCAGGCACCAGTTCGCTGGCGAGTTTCACGGTTTTCGCGGAGGACAATGCCTGCCCGGTGACGGGCCTTTCCCAGGCCACGGTCTTCGTCACGTTCCTCCCCACCACGGTGATCGACCTGAACGATACCACGCTCTGCTACGCGGACAACCTGGCCATGTTCGCCACCGGTGGTAACATCTTCGACTGGGTGGTGCTGAGCGGACCGCCGATGCAGGTGCCGGGCAATTTTAGCTGCACACCCTGCGAGGATCCCATCGCCACGCCGATCGCCACCACGGTGTATGAAGTGACGAGCGACCTGAACGGCGTGAACTGCGTGAACAAGGACACCCTCACCGTCGTGGTGGTCCCGGAGTTCGGTTTCACAGCGGTGGATCTGACCAATACCACCTGCTTCGGATATGACGATGGCGAGATCGCGGTGGAACCCTGGGGTCAACCCGGACCGCCTTGGACCTACGAACTCTATGAGAACGGGATCCTGGAGCAGTCCGAGACCACGAACGGCAACGGCACTCTGGAGATCTTGACCGCTGGCACCTATGAGGTGCGGTTGATAGAGCCTTTTGGCTGCATGCACGACACCACCGTGGTGATCGACCAGCCCGATCTCCTCGTGACAACCACGAGCGACACCACCGTTTGCCTGAGCACCACGGCCACGATCAGCGCGCAAGCCACCGGAGGCACCGCTCCTTTCACTTTCTCGTGGGACCAAGGACTGGTCGGCAGCGGACCGCATCAGGTCGGTCCCTGGAGCCCCACCAGCTACACGGTCTTCGCCACGGACAGTGAGGGATGCGTATCCGCGGCAGTGGTGAGCGATGTCAACTTGTACCCACCGCTGAACGTCTCCGCCACCGCGCCGGATTCGATCTGCATTGATGCAGGCTCCCAGATGAGCGCCATTGCCGGTGGTGGGATCGGTACACCCTACGACTACCTCTGGACCGAACTGGGCAATGGCACCATCGGCAATGGAGATGTGATCATATACACGCCCAATGGTCAGGTGAACACCTTCATCGTTACAGCTGCGGATGGGTGCGGTACGCCTTCCGCTTCGGACACGGTGGAAGTCGCCTGGTACCCACCGCCGGTTCCATTGGTGGTTCCTGATATCACTGAAGACTGTTTCCCAGCGGAGATCACCTTCACCAACATGACCGCGCCAGCCGATATCGGCGCCAACTGCACCTGGGACTTTGGCGATGGCAACTCCGGCACCGGTTGCAACACGGTCACGAACACTTTCCAAAACGTCGGCTGCTACGACATCACCTTAACGGTTTACAGCCCGGAGGGCTGCCCGGGCACGGCCACTTTCCCGCAATTGGTTTGTGCACGCCCTTATCCCAATGCGGATTTCGAGTGGTTCCCCCGCGAACCGGACGT
This sequence comes from Flavobacteriales bacterium, assembly GCA_016703105.1. Classification (GTDB taxonomy): domain Bacteria; phylum Bacteroidota; class Bacteroidia; order Flavobacteriales_F; family PHOS-HE28; genus PHOS-HE28. The sequence continues at coordinate 214,926 of JADJCS010000009.1, read as the reverse complement.
GTTGGACCCGGAGGTCGCCTTCCTGGACCGTTCGACGGATCAAGTCAGTTGGGCCTGGTCGTTCGGCCCGCTTTGCTTACCGGATTCGGCGTTCGAGCCCAACCCCGTGGTGCTTTTCCCAGAAGACGAAGAGGGCGACTATCCCGTGTGGCTGCACATCGAGAACATCTATGGATGCCCGGACAGCATCATGCACGTGGTACACATCAACGGCCTGTTCTTCTTCTATGCCCCGAACGCGTTCTCACCGGAGGGTGATGATGTGAACGACGTCTTCAACGTGGTCGGACAGGGGATCTCCGAAAAGGAGTTCCTGCTGGAGATCTACGATCGCTGGGGGCAAGTGGTGGGCCGTGCCACGCACCCGGATGAAGGATGGGACGGCGACTTGATGGGGGGCGCACCAGCGTCCGCAGGTATGTATGCCTGGCGAGCGAAGGTGACCGATAGATACCTCGCCCGAAAGAAGATCTACACGGGCCATGTGACCCTGTTGCGCTGAGCGCATCACGCGGCGATCGCACAACTTCGCCGCGCCGGAGAGCATATGAAGAGCCGGTAGCCGCATTGCCCACCCCGCATCCCATTACGCGTCGCGATCTGGATCGACTGGCGGTGCCCGCGATCATCAGCGGCATCGCCGAACCGTTGATCTCGCTGGTGGACACGGCCTTCGTGGGGCGGCTGGGCACGGCCGATCTCGCGGCGGTGGGTATCAGCAGCAGTTTTTTCCTGCTCGTGGTGTGGGTGCTGGCGCAAACGCGGAGTGCTGTGCTCAGCGTAGTGGCGCGATACTACGGCGAGCAACGGCTGGACGATGTGAAGGGCCTTGTGCCCATTTCGATCTGGATGAATTTCGGGCTCGGGTTGGTCTTTCTCCTGGCTACCGCCCCCGTAGCAGAGTCCATCTTCCGTTTGTACAATGCCGAAGGAGCGGTGTTGGAAAAGGCGGTGGCCTACTTCCACATCCGTTCGCTCGGCTTCCCGATCTCGCTGGCCACGTTCGCGCTCACCGGTGCGTTCCGCGGCATCCAGAACCTGCGCTGGAGCATGTGGATCAGCTTGATCGGTGCGGGCGTGAACCTGTTGTTGAACCCGCTGCTCATATTCGGTTGGGGACCCGTGCGGGGAATGGGCATTGAAGGATCCGCCTATGCCAGCCTGTCAGCCCAGGTGGTCATGTTCTCGGTGGCGGTCTATGTGCTGCGAACCCGAACGCCGTTCGCACTGTTCCCACGCACATGGCGGCACCCAGAGCTGCTGAACCTCTGGTTGCTCAGCGGGAATCTCTTCGCACGCACCATGGCGCTCAATGCATGCTATTACCTAGGCAACCGCTACGCTACAGGCTATGGCGAGGCTTACATCGGTGCGCACAGCATCGCCATGCAGATCTGGCTTTTCAGTGCTTTTTTCATCGACGGCTATGCAGCGGCGGGTAGCGTGCTGACCGGGCGGCTGCTGGGCGAAGGCAATTGGCGCGAACTCTATCGGGTGAGCTGGCAGGTGGTGCGCATCAGTATTTGGATCGGCGTTGGATTGGCAGCGCTCTACGGCCTCGGCTATGCATGGATCGGGGGCATGTTCACGCGCGATGCGCAGGTGCTCGACCTCTTCAACGCGGTGTTCTGGATGGTGGTGCTCACCCAACCGATCAATGCCGTGGCCTTCGCCTTCGACGGCATCTTCAAAGGCATTGGCGACGGCGCTGGCTTGCGCAACGCATTGCTTTTCTCCACCCTCCTGATCTTCGTTCCCGTGATCATGGTCGGCCACTACGAAGGCTGGAAACTCTTCGCCATCTGGACCGCGTTCCTGCTCTGGATGGTGGCACGGGGCGCCTGGCTCACCGTGCTGTTCCGTCGACGGTACAAGCACCATAGCGTGGTGGTCTAGATACCTTCGTGCCGGATGTCCAAACCCTTACTATCCTTGTTCGTGTTCGCTCTGCTGCTCGCCCCGGCGGCCGCGCGGGCACAGGACTATCGGGACTCCACCGCGACCGAAAAAGAGAAAATCCCCGATGCTCCACGCCCCTGGAAGGACCGCATCTGGTTCGGTGGAGGGTTGGGCCTTTCCTTCGGCTCGGTGACGAACATCGCCATAGAGCCTATGGTGGGTTACAAGATCACCAAGAACGGCAAGCTCTCGGCGGGGGTCGGCATCAGTTACCAGTACTTCCGGGACAATCGTGGCACCTACGGGTACGAAACCAGCATATATGGAGGTCGGCTTTTCACGCGCTACCGGATCATCGAGCAACTCTTCGCGCATGTGGAGTACAACCAATTGAGTTTCGAATTGCCCGACTACTACCAGGCGCGACTCTACCGCCGCTGGGTGCCTTTCCTGCTGGTCGGCGGCGGCTATTCGGCGAGGTTGGGTGGCAACACCTACCTCACGGCCATGGTGCTCTTCGATGTGATCCAAGACGCCTACAGCCCCTACTCCAGCGGCGAACCATGGATCAGTGCGGGGGTCGGCTTCGGCTTCTGAGCAGCGCCCCTCTTCGCTTTTTTTCCTCGCAACGACGCCAAGAACGCGACGGGGACGCAACGTTCAATGCGGTAGCTGATCGCACAAAGGCGGTCGGCGCGGACAACCCAAGACCTCCCACCCACCTAGCTTTGCGGCCCTTCCGTATGCCCCGCTTTCTCCGCCTCCTCTTTGTCGTTCCACTTTTGGTGGTGGAGCTCCTGTTGGCGGTCGCGGTGACGGGTGGTTGCGCCCTGCTATTCGACATGCGCCTCAACGTTCCGCTGGAAAAGGCGAGACGTTCACCTTGCCTGAACGTCGCCCCTTCGGCGATCGGGGCTGGATCACCGAGCACGGCCGGTTGTCCGTCACCGACCATGGCCTTTGGGAAGCATACGTGGAAGGACCTGACCTGGAGCGCGGCCTGACGGTCGGCGTACTGGCGAAAGAGCTGATCGAAAAACAGGAGACGCTCTTCGTAGACCGCATCAAAATGCTGGTGCCCGATGCCCGCAAGCTGGGCTGGCTGAAGCACTTCGTCAACTTCTTCAACCGCGACATCGAAGACCATGTATCCTTGGAATACCGGCGCGAGATCTATGGCGAGAGCCGCTCGTTCAGTCCGGCGTTCGAGGTGATCGGCAGCGGCTACGAGCGAGCTTTGAACTACCACGCCGCGCATGACATCGGCCATGCGTTGCAGGACCTCGCCTTCGTGGGCTGCACCAGCTTCGCCGCCTGGGGCGAGCGAACCGCGGATGGCGGATTGTTGATCGGGCGCAATTTCGATTTCTACCTCGGCGAGGAATTCGCCTGCGACAAGGTGCTTCTCTTCATGCGCCCGGAGAAGGGTTTTCCCTTCGTTGAAGTGACCTGGGGTGGTATGCTCGGCGCGGTGAGCGGCATGAACCTCGAAGGGCTCACCGTCACCATCAACGCATCGCGGTCGGCCTTTCCGAACGGCGCACATACACCGATCTCCCTGCTGGCCCGCGAGATCCTGCAATACGCCACCACCATCAACGAAGCCGTCGCCATCGCCCAACGTCGCGATGTGTTCGTGAGCGAGAGCATTCTGGTGGGCTCCGCGAAAGATGGTCGTGCCGCCGTGATCGAAAAAGCGCCCGATGGCATGGGCGTGTTCGATCCCGGCAATGGGCTGGTGGTGTGCGCCAACCACTACCAGAGCGACACCTTTCGGGACTCCGAGGTGAACAAGGCGAACATCCGGGATAGCGACAGCATGTCCCGCTTCAAGCGAATGACGGATCTCACCAGTACAGGTGATCCTATGACGCCCATCGACGCGGTGCGCGTGTTGCGCGAACGCACAGGCCCGGGCGGGGCCTCGGTGGGTCTCGGCAATCCCATCGCCATCGATCAGTTGATCGCGCACCACAGCGTGGTGTTCCAACCAGCCCAGCGTCGCATGTGGATCAGTGTGGGCCCCTACACCCTGGGCGAATACCTCGCCTACGACTTGCGGACCATCTTTGCGCATGGCGGTCCAGAACGATTGCCCGACCCCTTGTACGATCCGCTCGCCACACTGCCGGCCGACACCTTGCTGAAGAGCCCGGTGATGGGTGACTTCACCTGGCACCGCGCGATGCGCGCCGCTCTCACCGAGCATCGCATCACAGGACGCACGTACGCGCTGGCTTCGGAAGATGAAGCGCGCTACATCGCCACGGATCCGGATAATGCGCTCACCTATTCGGATCTGGCCGAATGGTACCAAGCCGAAGGCGACCACGCGAAGGCGGTGCATTACTTCGATCAAGCATTGGCGCGCACCGTGAGCAGCGCAGGCGAACGCTCCAAACTCCAAGCAGCACGGAACGCATGCGCGCGGAACTGAGCCTGCCCTCTTCCTGGCGCGACGCAGATGTCGAAGTGCTTCAATTGGCCGCGTTGCGCAAGCACCTGGGCTATGTATTGGAGCGGTCCCCCTACTACCAGAAAGCCTTGGACGGTCTGCGGATCGAAGACGTTCAAAGCCCGGATCACCTGCGGCAACTCCCCTTCACGCGCAACAGCGACCTGGAAGCGTACAACGAGGAATTTCTATGCGTACCCAAGCGCGCCGTGGTGGATCATGTGACCACCTCCGGAACCACAGGTCGGCCGGTGGCGCTGCTCCTTGATGAGCCTGACCTCGAACGCCTCACGGCCAATGAGCACAACTCACTTTTGCTCGCCGGTGTCACGCCGGATGATGTGGTGCAGTTGATGACCACCATGGACCGCCGCTTCATGGCCGGGCTCGCGTACTTCCTCGGTGCGCGATCCCTTGGCGCTGGCGTGGTACGCGTGGGCCCGGGCGCGGCCGCATTGCAATGGGAGAGCATCCATCGTTTCGGCACCACGGTGCTGATAACCGTACCCTCCTTCCTGGTGCGCATGTTAGAGCACGCGAAAACACACGGCATCGATCCGACCGCATCGGACGTACGCAAGGCTATTTGTATCGGTGAGCCTATCCGCGACATCACCGGCAGTTGGAACAACCTGGGCGCACGCATCAAGGACCAATGGAACATCGAGTTGCTGGGCACCTACGCCAGCACCGAGATGGCCACGGCCTGCTCCGAGCGGCAAGAAGGCAGTGGCCACGCGGTGCAACCCCAACTGGTACTGGTGGAAGTGCTGGATGAACAGGACCGGCCGGTGGCCGATGGCGCGGCGGGAGAGGTCGTGGTCACGCCCTTCCATGTGAGCGCGATGCCGCTGCTTCGTTATCGCACGGGGGATATCTGCACCTGGCACAAGAACGCCCGGCACGGCAGTGGCGTTGGCGTGCATCTCGGGCCCGTGCTCGGCCGCATGCAACACCGCTTGAAAGTGCGCGGCACCACGCTCTTTCCCGCACAGGTCTTGGACACGATCAACGCCATGCCCGCGATCCCTAATTTCGTCGTCGTCTGCACCACGGACGAACTGGGGGGTGATGATCTGGAGATCCTGGTGGACCTGGAGATGGACGAAGCGGAACGGATGCGCGAACACCTGCGCGGTCTGCTCCGTGTGGCGCCACGGGTAACCCCCCTGCCAGCCGCCGCCATCGAAACCCTCAAGTGGCCGAAAGACAGCCGCAAACCCCACCTCTTCATCGATCGCCGAAGCACCAACCGCACCACCCGATGATCCGCCCGTACTGCCTTTTGCTTCTACTGCTGTTCCTGACCCCATCGGCCTTGGCCCAGAACACCATGGCGGCCATGCTCACGGACAAGACCCCGGTCACCTGGATCGGTGTGGATTATACCTCCGTTCGTTTCACGCCGCGCGAGAAGTTCAACGCAGTGGCACTGCACACACTGGAGTACTATCGCGTGTGGAACAAACTCTTCGAGAGCGAGAAGGAGAAGTACAGTATCTGTCCGTTCATCAAAGCCAGTGATTGCACCACCATGACGACCGCGCTGAACGCGGTGAACGCCGAGGCGGACACCACTGCGATCTGGGGATCGGACCCCTTCGACAAAGAGTCGGTCCACGACAAGGTGCGTAGGTACGCTCCCGGCGATCGGGGTGGCGTGGGCTGTGTCTACATCGCCACCCGCTACGACGCCGCGGCCGAAACCGCCGAGTACCTCATCACGTTCTTCGACATGGCCACGCGCGATGTGCTCCATGTGGAAAAAGTGGTGACCAAGCCGAGTGGTGCATCAGTGCGCAACTACTGGGCCTCCTCGGCGTTGCGCGTCCACGAAGTGATCAAGAGCCAGTTGCGCCAGAGCTGGGTGAAACAATATGTGAAGTGATATGACGACGAGCACCAAAGCACCTGAGAAAACGCGCAAGCAAGGATCGGAACCCACCGCCGTGGAAGCGCGTGCGGAAGCACAACGCATCGCTTTCGGACCGATGCTCTTCCAGGCCTGCTGGATCATGCAGCGGCGCGGGCTCATGGATGCATTGAGCAAGAGCGGGACACACGGTCTGACGCGGGAGGAGCTTGCCCAAGTCTGCGGGATCTCCGCGTATGCGGTAATGGTGCTCACAGACATGGCCCTCACCGCCAACGTGCTTTGGATCAACGAGGGCCGTCTCGGCCTTACCAAGGTCGGCGTGATGCTCGCCACCGATGAAATGACGCGGGTGAACATGGACTTCACCGGCGATGTATGCTATGAGGGCATGCACTTTCTGGACGAAGCCCTTACCACCGGCAAACCCGCCGGGTTGAAGGTGCTCGGGGACTGGCCCACGGTGTACCAAGGATTGGCACATCTTCCGCAACAGGTCCGCAAGAGCTGGTTCGACTTCGACCACTATTACAGCGATCACTCCTTCCCGCCCGCGTTGGAGATCGTTTTCAAGGATGGCCCACGGACCATCATGGACGTAGGCGGAAATACGGGCAAGTGGGCGCTCTCCTGCTTGCGGTTTGATCCAGAGGTACGCATGCTCGTGGTCGATCTGCCCGGCCAATTGCGTGAGGTGGAGAAGAACGTCACCGCCGCCGGCTTCAAGGACCGCCTCACTACTGTGGCGGCGGACATGCTCGATCCAACCAGCAAGCTGCCCGAAGGTGCGGACGCGATCTGGATGAGCCAGTTCCTGGATTGCTTCGGCGAAGCCGAGATCGTGGCGATCCTGCGTAAGGCGCGCGCCGTGTTGCGACCCGGTACGCCGCTCTACATCATGGAGACCTTCATCGATCGACAGCGCTTCGAGGCGGCGTCGTTCTGTCTGGCCGCCACCTCCCTCTACTTCACGGCCACCGCCAATGGCAACAGCCGCATGTACCGCGCGGAGCACTTCGCCCCTTTGGTGAAGGAAGCCGGCCTGCGCATTGTGAAGGAGTACGATGACGTCGGACAGGGTCATAGCATCTGGCGCTGCGAACTCTAGCCCGTGTGGTAGGTTCCTCAGCCCTTCACGGTCACCTCGCCGCCGCCGGTCTCCCGCTGGATCTTCTCCACCAGGTAGCGCTTACCCACCAGCTCCGCACAGGTGACCACGCTGCTCACTGTAACACCGAGAATGCCGTGCAAATTGATGTTCTGCCCGGTGAGGAAGAGGTTCGGCACTTTGGTGCGCGGCGATAGGTAGGTGCGCATAGGCGCAGCGGCCTCTTTCTGGATCCCGTACGTGGTGCCTTCCGGGCAGCCGATGTAATCACGGAAGGTGAGCGGCGTGGTGGTCCATGTGCCGCGCACGGCGCCGGCAAGTTGGGGGAACCGCTGTGCCACCGCGCGCAGCACCTCGTCGGCCTTGCATTGTTTGAAGGCTTCGTAGTGCGCGTCGCGCGTGCCCGGTTCAGCGGTCGTGTTGTGCGAACCCGCCCATTGTGCCACCTCCGAGAAAGGCATGAAGGTCATGATCGAAGCGGAGTCCACATGCGTGTTGCCTTGATGCGTGAGCGGCGTGAACAGCATGTACTGTCCTTCTCGCGCGGTGGCTTCCGCGTTCATCGGTGCCCATACGTCGTGGTCGCGGAAGTGGTAATGATTGTGATCGAAATAGGGGAACACACCCGGTTCGAGCGCGAGGTGTACGGTGAAGGATCCGATCGTATTGGCCATGGCCTGCACCCGGTTGCGGTAAGCGGGCCGCACCGCCGATCGCTCCAGCATAGCGAGCACAGCCGCAGGATGGATATCCGCCACGACTTGCCGACAGGTGAAACGGTCGCCATCTGAAATGCGCAGGGCACACACACCGTGTCCATCCGTCTCTAATGCGACCACACGCTTGCGGTTCAGGATCGTCACACCCTGGGCACGCGCCTGATGGGCCAGGTGCTTGGCGATCTGCGATCCCCCGTCCACGCAACGCCAGGCACTCTCGATGTAGGTGTTCTGCACGAGCGCGTGCATATAGAACGGCGTGCGGTCCGCGCGTCCCCCATGCAGCACGTTGCTTCCACCCAGCACCGCGCGTAGCTTCACATCGTTCGTCAGGGAAGCGATGTGGTCCCGCGCGTTCACCTGGAGCGCAGGATCCTCAAGTTCATTGTGCTCCGCATAGCGCAGGTAGTAGAGCGGGAAGCGATCGCAGGTGCTCTTGACGTCAGCGATATAGCGGCGCAGTGCATGCTCTTCCCTCGGAAAATGTGGTAGCAACCGCTGCACGAAATTCTCATAGCCCTGCGCGATGGGATAGTCCGTGGGATCGCCCTCGAAGCTGATGCGATCGAAGCCATCGCGGTCCATCCGATGCAACTTCAACCTGTCCAGGATGCCGAAGTAGCTGAAGTAGCGATGGAGGTTCTGGCCGGGGGCAAGGCCGCCGAGATAGTGTACGCCGGTATCGAAGAGCCGTTTGTTCCTGCTGAACACTTGAAGACTTCCGCCGAGCTGCGCGTTCTGTTCCAACACGCACACCTTCCTCCCTTCGTTCGCAAGGATATAGGCGCATTGCAGACCACCGAGCCCGGCGCCGATCACCACCACGTCGAAGTCGCGGTCGGCGCTCATGGTGCTGGTTTCCGCAACACCACCAATGCGTTGGAAGTGATGGCGCCTTCATCCACCCATTCCACCGATAGGCCTGTCGTGGCTGCTACCTGTTGGATGAACGAGCGGTCCATGAAGTGCAACGCCCCCTTCGTTTTGTTGAAACCCAGTCCAGTGGAGAACCGCTCGGTCCAGCGGGTGCGCTCGTGGCGGCCCGTCTCATCGGTGAAACCGTCCCGCACGATGATCATACCACCGGGCGGGAGCCGCTCCGCGCATAGGCCGAGCAAGCGGCGTTGCGCATCGGCAGGTACATAGTGCAGTACATCCTTCAGAACAAAGGCTTCCGCTGCGGGAGGTTGATAGGTGGTAAGATCGGCCTGGACGAACGTGAGTTGTGTGCCGCGCCCGAAGCAATGGGTCGCCACGGCGATCTTCTCCCCATCGTGATCGACCCCGAGCATCGTTCTTTCCGGTGCGCTCCAATGGAGCAGGAAGGTGAGCGGGCCATAGCCGCAACCCAGATCCACGATGCGCCCCTCGCGTGGGAGAAGCCCGTGGATACGGTCGTCGAGCCGCGCGTCGATGCGTGACTTGATGCGGACGTACCACTCCAGCACAGGCCCCTTGTAGGTGAAGTTGCGAACGAGTTGCTCCCGGAAGTAGCTGGGCGTCTCGCGCGCCGTGCGCAGTTCCGCATAACGTTCCTTGAACCATGCGGAGATCGCCTTGGTGCGTTCCTTCAACTCACCGGTGAACCGTGGATCATCCGGCGCGATGGAGGGCAGTGCACGCATGGTGATGGTGCCGTCCTTGAGCATCGCATCGCTCTTGGACATGGAGTAGCCGACGCCATGCAGAAGCACCGGAACAATAGGCGCTTGCAAAGCGGCGGCCATATGGAAGGAGCCTTTATGGAAGCGTCCGATCCGTCCATCGCGGCTACGCGTTCCTTCCGGAAAGATCACCACGCTCCAACCGCGCGCCATCAACTCGCGGACATGCACGGTGTTCGTCTCCACATCATCCTCGCTCCGGATAAAACCCGTGAACCGAACGAAGGCACCGAAGAAGGGCGAGTTCCAGACCCAGCGGTTGGTCATCATCACCGTGCGCGGGAAGACCATCAGCATCACCAGGATATCCACGAACGAACTGTGGTTGGCGACCACCAAGGACGGCGTTCGTTCCACCTCCGCGCGGAAATCCACGATGTCCTTGCGCACATTGGCCATCACGTATACCAGCGATCGGGTGAAGAGCATGAGCGAGCGACCGAAAATGCGCCGCTTCGTCTCCTTCGGAATGGGCAGCAGGTACACGACCGGCAGGAAAACCAGTTGGACGAGGCACCCCAGCACGAAGTACACGAAGGCGAAGAGCGAGATGAGGAGCGCGCGCAATGTGAACGGGAACTTGCCCTTGGCCGCGCGTCCCGTGATCATCCACCGATAGAGCAAGGGCTGTACCGTCAAGGAGATGAAAAGGATGGAGAGCATGCCGGTCACGCTCAGGAAAGCGATGGAACGCAGTGCGGGGTGCTCCGCGAGGATCAGCACGCCGGTGCCGATGATGGTGGTGATCGCCGAGAGTATCACTGAAGCCCGGATGGTGGGTCCATCATCGCTGCCGCTGCGGTAGCGTGCCAGGATGCCACTACTGGTGAAGATGCAGTAGTCATCGCCCAAGCCGAAAATGAACGTGCAGACCACGATATTCACCATGTTGAACGGGATGCCGAGCAGCCCGCAGAGGCCAAGGATCCATACCCAACTGAGAAGCATCGGCAGGAAGGTGATCAGCGCGAGTTCGATCCGCCCGTAGCTGATGAGCAAGGTGAAGAAGACGAGCAGCGAGGTAAGCAATAAGGTGCGCTGGAGATCATCCCCAATGAGACGTTGTAGATGATCCCCGAGCGCGCCACGATGCAGCACCTCCACGCCCACTTGCGCACCAAGAACGCGTTCGATCTCCTCCACTTGGTCGGCACTGGCGCGGGCGATCGCGGTGCAGCGCAGCGCACCTTCCTCGGTGCGCACCATCAGCCCCTCGAACAGACCGCTCACCGCAGGATCCACTTCTGGAACGGATCCCGTGCGAATGGGGTCATCGAGCCGCCGGAGAAATGGCGCGAACGCATCCACATTGAACCCATGGCGCTCCGAAGCGATCGCGAACGATCCGCGCAGTGCCACGATACGATCCGCGGGGAAGATCCCACGCCAACGATCAAGATGGACCGCTTGTGCAGCCTCGGACGGCAACACCTCGGTAGGTGATACCAGCGCGGTAAAGGGAGGTTTCGCAGCGCGACGCAGGGCATGCACCGCCGCTTCCAATTCGCGCGTCGCTTGCTGGGCGTCCCGGTCCTCGGTCACCAGGAACACGGTCTGTAGGTCCGCCTCTGAATCGAACACCCGGGTCCGCACGTCGCGCACGGCAGGGGACATGTAGCTCAACTTTTCGGGGTCCTGTTCGAAGCGAACACGGTCCGTGAACGGCAAAAGAGCGAGCGTGATCAACACTACCGCCACCGGGCTCCATCGGCGCAATAGGCGGGACCAGCGTGCGGAAGGTTCCAGGGACGGTGCCGGTGCATGCTCCTTCCAACCCTGGCCGATCAAGTGTGGCAGAACCACCAAGGTGAACAGTGCCGAGGAAGACAACATCAGCCCGGCGATCAGACCCAGGTCGCGCAAGAGTTGTGCGTTCAACAGGCGAAGGCTCAGGAAGGCGAGCACCGTGGTAAGACAACCGAGCAACAGCGGTGCTGCGATGTCGCGCAGGGTGCCCGACACATCGCGGCTATGCCTCAGATGGGTGAAGAAATGGAACGAATAGTCGAGGGCTATCCCGAGCAAGGTGGCCGCCACACCAAGGGCTATCGCCGAGATCCCCGGGGCGATCCAAGCCACCACGGCCAAGGCATTGAGCATACCGAAAGCGGCGGGAAGAAGGAAGAGAAAGGGCAGCGACCATTTCCGATAGTACCACCACAACAAGGCGAGGATCAACGCCAGGGCGACAGCCATGGTGTTTCTGGCATCCTCCTGTATGCGCGACCGATTGTCCAGGGCGATGGCATCCTTCCCGAAGACCTCTCCCGTTACGCCTACGGGTGTCAACCCGGGCATGCTTTCCCGCAGCTGCAAGACCAAGTCCTGTCGCTGCGGGTCCGAAAGCTCCTTTGCAGGCCGCACCAGCACGAAAGCGGTTCGTCCAGCGCGATCCGTATAGACCCCTTGCTCCGCTCGGATACCGCCGAGATCGGCCTGTGAGCGCATGCGGCGGAAAAAGGGAGTGAGCGTGCCGGCTGGATCACCCATCAAAAGGGGCTCGAGCACCATTCCACTGGGGGCGAGCAGGGCCTCGTGGATCTTCCCGACGAGGCGGTCCACCTGGGCGCTGTCCATCCCTGCCAGTGATCGCAGAGAGATGGTATCGGCCAACAGGGGCAAATGCGCGAGGCCGTGGGTCAGGAGCGCATCGAAGAGCGCGGGATCCGGTGCGTTCTCCGCGACATCGACCAGTCCCTTCGCTTCCGTCGCCGACCAGCGTTGCACGAACCGGTCGGCGGCCAGCAAGGCACTGTCCGCAGGCGTGCCCTCATCCGCAGTAAAGCCTACGATCATCCGATCGGCCCCTGCGGTGGAACTCAACAGCTCGCGGAAACGGTCCACCACCGGATCGCTGGGAAGCGCCTCGAAAAGATCCTCCTCCATGCGCAGGCGCGGCAAGGAGATGGCCACGAACGCGGCCCAAAGGACCAGCAGTGCGATCCAGCGGACCGGTCTACCGGAGAACCGTTCGTACAGCGCGCTGCACCATGCTCCCATCGCCACTTTCCGGCGTCTACAACGCAGGTCCGGCGAAAGTAGAGCCAACGGTTAACTTTGCGCGCCTTTTTCCAACCTGCCCCCGTGCCAGTAGATCCTCATCCGAGCACCGTCCGCGACCTGAGCCTGGACACCATTGTCCAACTCGCCATGCAGGGGGGTACCCTCCGGCCACATCCGGCCGATCTCGAGGCGGCGGAACGGTCCTTCCTTTTCCTTCAGGAATTCGCGCGGGATAAGGTCATTTACGGGATCAACACGGGCTTTGGGCCACTGGTGCAGTACCACATTCCCGAGGCGGACAGCAAGCAGCTCCAGTACAATTTGGTGCGCAGCCACGCCAGCGGAATGGGCGCGCCCCTGCCCGATGTGGCCGTGCGTGCGGCGATGCTCTCACGTGCGATCACCTTTCTACTCGGCTATTCGGGCGTGAGCCCCAAAGTGATCGAACGCCTGTTGCTCTTTCTGGAGCATGGGGTACACCCTACCATTCCACAACACGGTGGTGTTGGCGCAAGCGGCGATCTGGTGCAACAAGCCCATTTGGGATTGGCGCTGATCGGCGAAGGCACCGGCATGTTCAAAGGTGCGCGGCAGCCGATGGCAGATATCCATCGCACTCTCGGCATCGAACCGCTCGAATTGCTGATGCGCGACGGGCTGGCCATCGTGAACGGGACGGCGTGCATGTCGGGCATCGCCGCGATCAACGTGCATCACGCGAGGAAGCTGGTGGATCGTGCCCTCGCCATGGGCGCCTTGATCAGTGAGGTGGTAGGAGCCTACGACGATCACTTGAGCGATGTTCTCAACGGAGCAAAGCGCCATGCAGGACAGAACAGTGTGGCCAGCGCGCTCCGCGACCGGCTGAACGGCGCCGGTTGGACGAAGAAGCGCGAGGAACACCTCTATAAGCAACGCGGCGCCGACAATGGTTCGGTGTTCAAGGACAAAGTGCAGGAGCACTACAGCATTCGCTGCATTCCGCAGGTACTCGGCCCCATCATGGATACGGTCGAGCAGGCCGCAACGACCATCCACAACGAGTTGCTTTCCGTAGATGACAACCCGGTGGTGGACCACCGCACGAAGAGCGTATACCACGGCGGCAATTTCCACGGCGATCAGGTCGCATTGGCCATGGACCAGCTCAAGCTGGCGATCACCAAACTCACCATGCTCACAGAGCGACAGCTGAATTTCCTGTTGAACGACAAAGTGAACGGCCGTTTCCCGCCTTTCCTGGTGATGGGACGGCCTGGGATCGACTATGGCTTGCAAGGCATCCAGTTCACTGCGGTGAGCACCACGGCGGAGAACCAGGCTTTGAGCACTTCGTTGTACGTACACTCCATCCCGAACAACAACGACAACCAGGACATCGTGAGCATGGGGACCAATGCGGCCTGGATGACCGCCCGGGTGATCGACAATGCGGCACAGGTCATGGCGATCCAATGCCTCGCACTGGCCCAAGCCGCGGACATCGCCGGTGATATCGCCTCGCTTTCGCCCGCGAACAAGGCCTTCTACGACGAGATCCGCGCGGTGAGCCCGGCCGTGGTGATCGACGCCCCGAGCACCGGCATTCTGCAGGAATTGAAGACCCATCTGCTGATCCCGGATCTTTTTGCCGCATGAACACGCCTGAACGATACGCCCTTGTGACCGGGGCCTCGCGCGGCATTGGTCGAGCTATTGCGCTGGCACTGGCGGAGGATCACGGCATGCATGTGATCGTGAACTACGCGAAGGGCGCTGAAAAAGCAGAAGAGACCGCAGCCCTGGTGCGCGCCAAGGGGGTGAAGGCGGATGTCGTTGGCTTCGATGTCACCGACCGTTCCGCGACCCATGCGGCGATCGCCCAGTGGGCCGAGGCCCATCCCGACGCGCGCATCGAAGTGCTCGTCAACAATGCCGGCATTACCCGCGACAACCTGTTCGTCTTCATGGAGCCGGAGCATTGGCACGCGGTGATCGATACAAGCCTGCACGGCTTCTACAACGTGACCAGCGCGGTGATGCAACGGATGGTGCGCCAGCGCAGCGGTCGCGTGATCAACGTGGTCTCCGTATCGGGCTTGAAGGGCGTGGCGGGACAGACCAACTACAGCGCCGCCAAAGCGGCCCTCATCGGGGCGACACGTTCACTGGCACAAGAAGTGGCCAAGCGGAAGATCACCGTCAATGCGGTGGCCCCGGGTTTCATCCACAGCGATATGACCAAGGACCTTCCGGTGGAGGAATTGAAACGGATGGTACCGATGGAACGCTTCGGCGAACCCGAAGAGGTGGCATACGCGGTATCCTTCCTCGCCTCGCCCAAGGCGTCCTACATCACCGGGGAGGTGATCAATGTGAACGGAGGCATTTATTCCTGAGGAAGTGATGGAGCGCGTGGTGATCACCGGCATGGGGATCTGGTCTTGTCTCGGCAAAGACCTGGAGGAGGTGTCCACCAGTTTGCGCGAAGGAAGGTCGGGGATCGTGATGGACCCCGTTCGCAAGGAATTGGGTTTCCGCAGCGGCCTTACCGGTAAAGTGGACATGCCGGACCTGAAGAGCGAGTTGGGCCGCCGACAACGTGTGGGTATGGCCGAAGAGTGCTACTATGCCTATGTCGCGGCCGCACAGGCTTTCAAGCAAGCAGGCATTGGCGAGGCTGATTTCGTGCGCGAGGAAGTGGGCGTGCTTTTCGGCAACGACAGTTCGGCGCAGGCCGTGGTGGACGGCGTGGATATTCTGCGACGGAAAAAGGATACGACCTTGATCGGATCGGGTTCGATCTTCCAATCCATGAACTCCACGGTGACCATGAACCTGGCCACCATCTTCCGTTTGCGCGGCATCAACTTCACGGTGAGCGGTGCGTGTGCCAGCGGATCGCATTCCATCGGCATGGGTTACCTGCTCATCAAGCAAGGGCTGCAGCGGATCGTACTGTGCGGAGGGGCTCAGGAAGTGAACCCCATCGCCTTCTGCAGCTTCGATGGCATTTCGGCCTTCAGCGTCCGTGAAGAGGATCCCACACGGGCCTCGCGTCCCTTCGATAGGAACCGGGACGGCCTTGTACCCAGCGGGGGTGCCGCCGCTATCGTGCTGGAAAGTCTCAGTTCCGCGCAGGAACGAGGCGCCACCATTCTGGGCGAGGTGGTCGGCTACGGCTTCTCCTCCAATGGACTGCACATCAGCGACCCCGACCTGGATGGCCAGGTGCGGGCCTTGAACATGGCCCTTCGGATGGCGGAACTTGGCGCTTCGGACATCGAATACATCAACGCGCACGCCACCAGCACCCCTATTGGCGACCAGGTGGAGGCCCAGGCCTTGGACCGCGTGTTCGGCGCCTCCCGCCCGCCGATCAGTTCCACCAAGAGCCTCACCGGGCACGAATGTTGGATGGCCGGTGCGAGCGAAGTGGTGTATTCCATGCTGATGATGCACGGCGGTTTCCTGGCCCCCAACCTGAATTTCGAAGAACCGGACGAATACTCGGAGCGTTTGAACATCGTGGCAGCACCCATGCAGCGGAAGGTCGGTATCTTGCTGTCCAATTCCTTCGGCTTCGGGGGCACCAACTCGACATTGATCATCAAACGACACCATGGCTGATATGAGCACCGTGGCGCAAAGGCAGGAGATCGAGGCGACCACCAAGGCGTTCCTGGTGGACGAGTTCGAAGTGGACGGCGACCTGATCCTGCCCACTGCCAACATGAAGGACACCCTGGCTTTGGACAGTCTGGATTATGTGGATCTGGTGGTGGTGATCCAGGACCATTTCGGCGTGAAGCTCACTGCGGAAGACTTCCAGCGCATCGACACTTTCCAGGATTTCTACGAGCACATTGAGCAGCGCATCGCCCGGGCCTGAGGGCGCGGCTCAGGCGAAATGGGCCGGCCGCAGCAGGGGTACTCCACTGGGCCACCGCATCTTCCTTTTTTTGATCCGCCGGGTCGGCCTCGGCGCGGCGTATGCCTTGCTCCTCCCGGTATCGTTCTGGTTCACCCTGTTCGCACGCGCTCCGGGAAAAGCCTGGGAGCGCTTCTATGCCCGGATACGCCCACATGACCGGACCCCGCGTTGGCAGGTCCGTTTCAGAGCTTACCACACGTTCGGCAAGCTTCTCATCGATAAGGCGGCGATCACCGGGGGCCTCCGGGACCGGTTCACCACCACCCACCTCCAAGCGGGGCTATTGCAACGGATCATGGATTCCGGGACGGGCGGGTTGTTGATCAGCGCGCACATAGGCAATTGGCAAATGGCCAGCTTCATGCTCAAGCGCTACAAGGGACAGGTGAGCATAGTGATGCTCGACGCGGAAGTGGACGCGATCAAACAGGTGCATGAACAAGCGAGCGAGGACCGGCGTTTTGAAGTGATCCCGCTGAAACCGGACATGTCCCACCTTTTCCGGATCCGCGGCGCACTTGCGGAGGGCCGACTGGTATGCCTGCACGGCGACCGGGCCATGCCCGGCAGCCGCACGGCAATGAAGGAATTCCTGGGCGCACCCGCCGCGTTCCCGCTCGGCCCCTTCGCGATCGCGGCCGCGTTCGATGTACCGGTGTGTTTCGCTTTCGTGGTACGCACCGGGCCGCGCAAGTACACCTTGCAAGCGACCGAACCCCTGCCCGTGGCCCGCGATCCACACGTACACTTGGACCGTTTCGCGACCGCCTTGGAGCGGATCGCCGACGAATACCCCTTCCAATGGGCGAACTTTTATGACTTTTGGAACGATGACCAAGCCACCGCTGCTCCAGGGCGACGACATACTGACCTACCTGCCCCACCGGCCACCGATCGTGCTCGTTGATCAGCTCATGGAAGCGGAAGCGGACCGCACCGTGACATGCCTCACCGTGGCGGCGAACAACCCGTTCGTGGAGGATGGCCTGCTGCTGGAAGGAGGATTGATAGAACACGTAGCGCAGAGCAGTGCCGTGGGATCCGGGTATGCGGGGGCGCGGTCCGGTGAACGCGATCCTCGCGTGGGCTTCATCGGCGCTGTAACGCGCTTGCGCATCGAGCGCCACCCGGTCCTCGGCGAACAGTTGGAGACCGAGGTGATCACGTCGCTCCGTATGGAGAACGTGCAAGTGATCCACGGCACGGTGCGTTGTCATGGCGATGTCCTGGCCGAGATGGAGATGAAGGTTTTCCTGATGGAAAGCGCACATGCCGGTTGAACTAAGCACCACATGCGAAGTGCCGATCACCTTCGGCGACCTCGACCCCATGGGCATCGTGTGGCACGGCAACTACGTGAAGTTCATGGAACGTGGCCGCGAGCATTTCGGCCGCGCACATGAATTGGATGCGATGAGCATCTACGCGATGGGTTGGTCCACGCCGATAGTACGCTCGGTGCTGGAACACAAAGCCATGCTGGAGTATGGGGACATCGTGGAGATCACCACCCTCTTCGTTCCCTCACCTGCGGCCAAGGTGGTGTTACGCTATCGCATCCAGGCAAAGGGCAAGGGGATCGTAGCGGCCATCGGTGAAACCACTCAGGTTTTCCTGGACCGGGAACGACGGTTGCAACTCGTGGCTCCGGATTTCTTCCTGGAGTGGAAACAACGCCACGGAGCGCACTGAAGCGATGGAGATCCTTCTGGGCGGCCCGGCCTGCCTCACGCCGCTGGGGCCGGATCTCCCAACGACACTGGCCGCGATGCGGGCAGGCACCTCCGCATTGCTCCCTTCCTCTTTCCCCGGCTCGGAAAAGCCCGTGCACGTGGGCCGCGTGGACGACGTTTGGCTCACCGGAAGTGGGCGACGTTCCCAACGGATGATCGGCCGTGTGGTCCGACACACGCTTACTCGGTTGACCAGGAACCTGCGCACCGAACCGCGTACGTGCTTCATACTGGCCACCACCAAGGGCGATGTGAAAGCGTTGGAACAGGGGCGTCCGGAGGATACCATGCTTCCTGTCTTCGCGGCACGCATGGGCGCCGCTCAAGGATTTTCCGGGCAACCGATCGTGGTGTCCAGCGCGTGCATCTCCGGCACATTGGCCATCAAATTCGCGGCGGATCTGATCGCGTTGGGTGAGTTCGACCATGCGCTGGTGGTGGGGTTCGATGAAGCGTCCGATTTCGTGCTTTCCGGTTTCCTGGCACTACATGCGATGGCGACCGAAGGATGCGAACCCTTTGATGACGCACGCGACGGCATCTCCTTAGGGGAAGCCAGCGCTTCGGTGGTCCTTAGCCGGGACCGTTCCTTGTTCCAAGAAGGAGCGGTGGCGGAATACGTCGGTGGTGGCATGGGGAACGATGCCAATCACATCTCCGGACCATCGCGCACGGGCGAAGGATTGGTGCGCGCCGTGGAGGCGGCCCTGGACAGCGCTGGCCTGACCGCATCGGATGTCGGGCACGTCAATGCCCACGGTACCGGCAGCGTGTACAACGATGGTATGGAGGCCATTGCGTTCGGTCGGCTCGGCCTAGGCCATGCACCGGTGAACTCCTACAAAGGCTATTTCGGCCACACCTTGGGCACCGCAGGGCTCGTGGAAGCGCTGATCGCGGTGGAAGCACTACGCCAGGGCATACTGCTACGCAGCCTTGGTGCGACGAACACCACAGCTATGCCCGACATGGACATACTGAAGGAGAACCGCGACACCAGCAGGGACCTGTTGTTGAAGACCTCCTCCGGCTTCGGGGGTTGCAATGCCGCCGTTCTCTTGCGCGCCCTGAGGTCATGAACGTGATCGCACATAGCCTGTTGATCGATGGCTCGTTCAGGTTGGACGATCGGGAGCTGCTCCGGTCCAGTGGTACGATGGAGGACATGTTCCGCGCATGCTACAAGGCGATGGCGATGGACTATCCGAAGTTCCACAAGATGGACGCGCCTTCGAAGTTGGCCGTTCTTGTGACCGAGCCATTGCTGCAGCGCGCTCGGCAGGAAGGCGCCGATCTGGAGAACCGTACGGGCCTGCTGGGTATTTCGCACTGCGGGAGCACCGTCACCGACCAGGAACACTGGGACATACGCCGCGGGACCGGGTTGGCCAGCCCTGCGGTCTTCGTGTACACCCTGCCCAACATCGGCCTGGGCGAGATCACCATCCGCCACCGCATTTTCGGCAGTTCGTTGTGCCTCCTGGACCATGAACCGAAGACCGAACTGGTACTGCGGTCGATCCGCGTGCTGCACGAGCGCGATCGAATGGAATGGATCGTCTGCCTGTGGTCCGATATCTTCGCGGACCGTTACGACGCGCGGGCCGTATTGCTCGGTCCAGGGCCCGGTGCCCCGGCCGATGCGAACACCCTACGGACCCTGATCAGCACATAAGCCCATGGACCCCCAAGCACTCAAGCAGCAACTGAAGGAACAGATCATCACCCAGCTCAACCTGGAAGAGGTGAAAGTGGAGGACATCGCGGACGACAAGCCGTTGTTCGGCGAAGGGTTGGGGCTGGATTCCATCGATGCGCTGGAACTGATCGTTCTGCTCGAGCGCCACTACGGCATCAAGGTCACCGACCCGAAACAGGGGCAGACCATCTTCCGCTCGGTGAACACCATGGCGGAGTTCATCCAGTCGCAGAAGTGAACCGTTCGCCGGTCGCCATTACGGGGATCGGTGCCATCTCCGCCCTGGGGACCGGCGTGGACGCCCAGCTGGCCGCGTTGCGCGAGGGCCGCTCGGGTATCGCGCGGCTGCAGGTACTGGACCTGCCGTTCCCTGATCTGTTCTTCGGAGAAGTAAAGGAGACCTCCGCACAACTCGCGCAACGCGCTGGAACAACGGCCGATCGCTCACGCACGCTGCTCCTTGCGCAAGTCGCAGCCGCCGAAGCACTGGCACACGCCCGGATCACGGATCGTTCCGCGCTCACGCTCCTCAGCGCGAGCACGGTGGGTGGCATGGACCGCAGCGAGGCCTTTGCCACCGAGTGGATCGCGGGTGGGGATCGGGGGCTCGATCGCGCGGCGCACCACCCGGTCGGAGATCACGCCCTGCTTCTCGCCCATCACCTGGGCGTTCGCGGCATGGTCTCCACCATCTGTACCGCCTGCAGTTCTTCAGCCAACGCATTGGTGCTCGGCGCATGGCTCCTTCGCACTGGTCGCGCGGAAGTGGTGCTCGCTGGCGGCACGGACGCACTATGCGGATTCACCGCACATGGGTTCCGTTCGCTTTCCGCGATGGATATGCAGCCATGCCGTCCGTTCAGCAACGATCGCAATGGCATGAACCTCGGCGAAGGCGCCGCTTACCTGGTATTGGAAACGGTGGAACATGCTGCGCAACGCGGGGTAGAACCGCTCGCGTTGTTCGCTGGCGGGGCCAACACGAACGACGCCCATCATCAAACGGCCACTTCCCCTGACGGTGAAGGACCCTACCAAGCCATGTCGCAAGCCTTGGCCAACGCGGGCATCGCACCGGGAACAGTGGACTTGGTGAACGCGCACGGCACCGGCACGGAGAACAACGACCTGACCGAACAAACGGCCATGGAACGGCTCTTCATGCACATGCCGCCGTTCGTCAGCACGAAAAGCGCAACGGGCCATACGCTCGCCGCTGCCGGGGCCTTGGAGGCCGTGTTCAGCGTCCTGAGCATCCGTCATGGCTTGGTGCCTGCGAACCTCCGCTTCACCGCGCCGATCGAAAGCTTGAGGAGCACACCGGTGATCGCGCCGATGCAACGTTCGATCCGCACCGTGCTCTCCACCTCGTTCGGGTTCGGCGGGAACGACACCGCGATCGTACTTACCGCGAGCTGATGTTCATCCGCGCGGCCGCTACATATGCTCTGCTTAGCGCTTCCGCGGAAGCCACGCCCACACCGGGCATGGACCTGCTGCCCAAACCGATGGCGCGCCGCATGCCCCCCCCCTTGCGTCGTGCGGTGGCGTGCGGTCTCGCGGCGCTGGATCATGCGAAAGTGGAACGGCCGGACGGGATCTACTACGCCACAGGCTTGGGCTGTCTCCTCGACACACAGGAATTCCTGCTGGAGATCGAACGCAACGCGGGCGGGCTGCTCTCCCCCACCGCCTTCATACGTTCCACGCACAACACGGTGCCGGGCCTGCTCGCGCTGGCGCTGAAAGCGCAAGGACCGAACCTCACCTTCAGTCAAGGCTTCATCGGGTTCCACGCGGCGTTGCTGAACGCCATGATGCACGTGGAGCAGCATCCAATGCATAGCGTATTGGTCGGCGCCAGCGATGAGCACCTGCCCTTGCTCGATCACCTCTATGCGCGGCTGGGTGGTGAAGCGCGTTTCGGCAGTGCGGTGCGCCCGGCGGAAGGCGGTGCCTTCTTCGTTGTGAGCGGCGAACAGCAGGAAAGTGTGTTCCGCATCGCGGATGTGCGCATCACGAACGTCGATCTATTGGGGGCTCTGAGCGCATATCGCACCGAAGCGATCCAAGCTGGACCGACGGTCGATCCCGCGAGGACGAACGGATCATCCTACGCGGAGCGCACAGGCTTGCATCAAAGCGCACCGGCCGTGGCGTTGGCAGAAGGTCTGGAGATGCTACGGACCCAGAACGGGATCGCATCGCTCGTGCTTCTCGATCGGGAAGAGGACCTTGCCGGTCTCATCCGCGCGGAACGATGCTGACACACCGCAACCTGCTCTTCGTTCTGGTGCCGATCCACGTGGTGCTGCTGGGCATAGCCCTATTCGACCGGATGCCTTGGTGGCCGTTCTTCGTTGTGCTCTTCGCACACCTCGGGCTCATCACCTGGGGATCACTGGACCTCGGGCTCGGTTTTTTTCTCAAAGCACATCGCATCGGCAAGCCCGGCACCTTGGCGCTCACTTACGATGATGGTCCACATCCGGAGCACACGCCAGCTTTGCTCGATCTGCTGAAGAGAGAAGGCGTTGAGGCGGCGTTCTTCTGTATCGGTCGGCATGTGGAAGCGCATCCGCAATTGGTCGAACGCATGGTGCGAGAAGGCCATTTGGTGGGCAGCCACAGCCAGGAACACCCCATGGGCTGGGGCTTTCTTCCCACGGCGCAGGTGGTGGAACAGATCTTGCGAGGCAGGGCCTCCGTTCAAGCCGCCAGTGGTATGCAGACCTCCTTCTTCCGTCCTCCGTTCGGCGTGACCTCGCCCAACGTGGCGCGGGCCGTGAAGATCACGGGGGCGCAGGTGATCGGCTGGGATGTGCGCCCCTTCGACACCACCTTCCGCACTACAAAAAAGCGTTTGGCTTGGATCTTCGGTGACCAGCCCAAGGGTACTATCGTAGTCTTGCATGACACGGTCGGCCCGGTGGTGGAGACCACGCAGGCCATCATCGATCGTTGCCGCGCGCAGAAGGTGCCCCTTCTTCGTGTGGACCGTTCGCTCAACCTTTCCGCATGATACGTCACCTCCTCCTCTCTTTCGTCCTATTGTTCAGCGCACCGGTATTGTTCGCGCAATCCGTGGGTGTGGATCACCCGGAAGTGAAAGCACTGCTCGCAGCGACCAAGGCCATGCGCACGGTGCAAGCGGACTTCACGCAAGAGAAGCATCTGAAGGTGTTGAAAGAACCAGTGATCGAACCCGGCAGCTTCGCCTTCGAACGCCCGGACCGTTTCCGCTGGAGCACCAACGGGGCCGCACCGATGGTGATCCTCACGAACGGTGAAAAGGTGCGCGTGAAAGAGGGCACGAAGGAAAAGATCCTGAACCCCGGTGAGCAACGCATGTACGCTGCGATCAATGGTATGGTCCTGGACATCCTCAGCGGCAAGATGCTCGAATCACCCGATATGAAGCCGACCTATGAACTGGTCAAAGACGCGGTACACGTTCGCCTCACACCTACGCAAAGCCCAATGGCAAAGCGGGTGAAGAGCTTCACCCTCACCTTTGATCGTACCACCCATCTACTACGCACCATGGAGACGGCTGAACACGACGGGGATCGCACCCTGGTGCGGTACGCGAAGGTGGTCGCGGACAAGGCACTGCCATCGGGCACCTTCACCGATCTTTGAGTGCGATGGGTCGAGCCCTTTGCCGAAGCCTGTTCCGCACCTCTGCGCTTACACCCTTGCCCGAAGGACGTGGCTGGAGCGCACGCGCTGCTTTGATGATCGACCATCCGATCTTCCAAGGGCATTTTCCCGGTCGGCCGGTAACGCCGGGTATGGCCATGGTACAACTCGCGCAGCAGCTGCTCAGTGAGGGTCTATCGCAAGAAGTGCATCTGCGCACCGCACGCGCCATCAAGTTCCTTTCTCCGCTGGAACCCGCCATAGGTACTGAACTTGACATCGTGCTGAGGATCACTGGTGAAGAGGGGTCGAGCTACACCTGCGATATCCACGGCACGTGTGGTGAACGTGCGGTGTTCAGCTTGAAGGGATCGTTCGCACCCAGGACCTGATCCCGTCGTGAGCATCCCGCGCTGTTGCATCCTGGTGCCCACCTACAACAATGGAGGCACCGTGGCCACGGTGCTACGAGCCATCCTCGCGAGCGGCGAACGGGATGTGATCGTCGTGAACGACGGTAGCACGGACAACACCGTGGATGTTCTGCGAAACATCGATGGCGTTCAAGTGCTCACGAACGATCGCAATCGCGGCAAAGGCCTTTCGTTGCGGCGCGGCTTCGATGCGGCACTGGAGCAAGGGTTCGACTACGCCATCACCATCGACAGCGATGGGCAGCACGCTCCGGCGGAGATAGCCAAGATGCGCGCGGCCATCGCGGCGAACCCGGGTGCGATGATCATGGGCGCGCGGGATATGAGCGGCAGCGACGTGCCCGGCAAGAGCAGCTTCGGCAATCGGTTCAGCAATTTCTGGTTCCGCGTAGAGACAGGTTGGAAGCTGGACGATACACAGACCGGTTTCCGCGCCTATCCATTGAAGGCAGCTTGCAGCATGCGCGCATGGACCAAGCGGTTCGAGTACGAGATCGAGGTGATCGTGCGCCTTGCTTGGCGCGATGTGCCCTTCGTGCAAGTGCCGGTGAGCGTGCGCTACGACTTCGCGGAACGTGTCTCCCACTTCCGTCCGGGCCGCGATTTCTTGCGCATCAGCGTGCTCAATTCCGTGCTGGTCACCTTGGCATTCCTCTGGCACTGGCCCAAGCAACTCTTCACCGGTGGCCGCCTCTGGCAGAAGCTGAAGGCCGAAGCGGTGCGGCCAGAGGAGAGTTCAATACGCAAGGCATTAAGCATCGGCTTCGGACTCTTCATGGGCATCGTGCCGATCTGGGGTTTCCAATTGGCCGTGGGCATTCCCCTCGCCTTCCTTCTGAAGTTGAACCGGGTGCTCTTCGTGGCCGCTGCGAACATCAGCATACCGCCGATGATCCCGCTCATCCTTTACGGCAGCTATCTGGCGGGCGCACCTTTCGTCGGTGACGATCGTGTCCGGATCACTTCCATTTCCGACCTCACGCTCGAGGCGATACATTGGAATGTGATGCAGTACGCGGTGGGTGCGGTGGTGCTGGCCATCGTGGCCGGGTTGGCGGGAACGGCCGTGAGCTTTGTGGCGCTTCGCATTGGTAGGGGGAAGTAGGTCTTCTGATCGGCTCAAGAAATAGCCGATCGTTCCGGGTCAAGCAGCGTTCGAATTGGGAGGTGCGTCAGCTAACGCAGTGGCCTTGATGGTTGAGCCACCCGCATGCGATCGACACATAGAATACCTTTCCCAAATGAGGATCCTGACCGCTTTTGCCGTTCCCTTCGTCCTGTCAAGCGCTACGCATGCGCAGCAAACGGTCAATAGCGTTACCGATGGGGACTGGTGGGACCCGTTCACTTGGGATTGCAGTTGCGTTCCGGGCAATACCGCCTTGGTGACCGTTGATCATTATGTGACCGTGGATGGCGGCATGAACAAGGGCGGTGGCAGTCTGACCATCGGCCCTGGGGGAGTGATCGACAATTACACCGTGATCCAACTTGGTTGCAAAGTGGTCAACTATGGGTACATGGTGCTCGAGGATCTCTGGATCGACGCGGATATGGAGCAGTTCGAGAACCTCGGCATCATCGACTGCTATCGGATCGCGAATTATCGCGAAGACCTCTACAACGACGGCTATCTCATGGTGATAGACACCCTGTACACTTATTCGTCCATCACCAACGGGCCCGCAGGCTATTTCAGCGCCTATGCCATCAAAGGGGACGAGGAGTTCGAGAATTTCAATGTGGCGGACTTCTCTGGCGTGGGAAGCACGGGAATACGCTTCTTCAATCACGACACCTTGGAGTTCCATGCCTCCGCAGGGTCCGTGGCAAGATCGATCATTAACGACGGATATCTCGTGCTGCACGGGTTGAGGGTGGATACCCTGCTGAACGAAGGGTCCATCAACTCCGCCACGATCACCATCGGGGCCTATTACAGCGGCGCTGGGGAGTGGTTGGTGATGCCAGTGAGCCAAGACATCATCGTCGACACCAATTCCACCATGATCATCACCGCTCCGGGCAGGTTGAACGTGAGCGATGGCGACCTCACCGTGTATGGTGCGATGGAAGGCAGCGGCTGTGTGATCGTCGATGGCACCACGATGAACCACGGATCGATCACCGGCACTCTGGATATCTGCGACCTTTCCCCGACCACCACGCAAGCGCCGATCCTCGACGTGAACACCGGCACGGTCAGTTCGGGAGTGACGTTCTGTATGAGCACCGCCTGTTCCGTTGGGTTCGGTCCGGAGAGCCGCTTATCGCAGATCACGCTCTTTCCGAATCCCGCGAACGAGCGCGTGGAACTGTGGGGCCTTGGTAGCGAGGTCGCTGAGATCAGGGTCTTCGACCTGCAAGGGCGCCTACAGGTGTTGTCCATCCAGGTTGCAGGACCGTCGCGGGGGATCGATGTAAGCCTGCTTACCGCTGGTTCCTACATGGTACATGTGGTCAGCGGAGCGAAAAGAACAGTGATCCCGCTGGTTATCGGTAGATAATACCATATGGACATGCAGATCCATCCGATCTGCTTGCTCTTTTCCGCATCACTTCTCCGCTAAAGCCGTTCCGTAGGCCCCGCTAAGCAGCAGCTCTAGCCTATCGTCTTGCGAAAAAATAGCGGCGCGTCTTTGAAGGGATCCGTATGTCCGAATGGTATAAGGCTCACGCTCTTGGAAGTCTTGGAAAGAGGAAGGGCGGCCCATAGGCCGCCCTTCACACTTTGTGGAGCCGGAGGGATTCGAACCCTCGTCCAAACGACCGTGCCATGCGCTTTCTTCAGGCTTAGCCACTTTATTGGTTTTCGACCATCACCTGGGAAAGGGCACCCTAGTGACGGCTTAGGTCCTGTGTCTTACCCATGCTACGGACCACCGCATGAGCCAGTCTTCCAAGATGATACCCCGGTTCCGGGAAGGAGGATGACGGGCCTCCCCGAGGGGCACTCGTCCACGCTACTGTTATTCGCGTGGATTAAGCGGAATAGCCTTAGGCTATTAAGCTGCGAGAGCGTAGTCTACGTTGCCAGTTATGGCGTTGAGGCACTGGGATAACGAGCCGCACCTCACGCTCGGCCTGCTTACACACACCACCAAGCCGCTGTCAAAACCAGGTCGGCCCCAAGGTGTTCCAAAGAACTCAGCGTAAAGATACGCCGCTCGCATCCGGCCAAGGCCGTGCCGCAAGGTCCGCCGCGACAACATGTCAGTTCCAAGGACCGATGATCCATCTACCTTCGCGGCCGTTTTTAGCATGAAAGGAATGGAGCGAAGGATCGGCATCATCCGCGAACGCAAAGTGCCCGTGGATCGCCGGGTGGCCATGACACCGAAAGCGGTACGCCGGGCCAAAGGGAACCACCCCGATCTGGACCTGGTGGTGGAGCGCAGCCCGGTGCGGGCCTTCACGGATGCGGAGTACGAAGCTGCCGGTGTTCGTCTAAGCGACGACATGAGCGATCGCGACCTGTTGATCGGAGTAAAGGAGGTGCCGGTGGAAGATCTGATCGCAGGGAAGACCTACTTGATCTTCAGCCACACGATCAAAAAACAGCCGCACAATCGGAAGTTGCTCCAGGCCGTGCTGAAGAAGGGTATCACGCTGCTCGACCATGAGCTGCTCACCGATGCGAAGGGCGAGCGTGTATTGGCTTTCGGACACTGGGCTGGTGTGGTCGGGACCTACAATGCTCTTCGCGGCTGGAACATGTTGTATGGTGGCCCGCCGCTGAAGCCCGCTGAAGAATGCCACGACCTGGCCGAACTCAAGCATGAGGTGAAGAAATTGTACACGACAACGGATCTCCGCATCGTCATAACAGGTGCTGGGCGCGTGGGCCAAGGAGCTTTGGAGATCCTCGAGGTCGCCGGGATCCATCAAGTGAACACCTCTGACTTTCTCCGAGGCGCACCGGGACCTGTGTTCACCATCGTAGGCACATCGGATCTCTACGCCCGCAACGACGGCGCTCCGTTCGACAAGAAGGCGTTCTACGCCGACCCCAGCGGCCATCAGGGCACTTTCCTCCCTTTCGCCCGAAAAGCGTCGGTCTACCTGGCCTGCCACTTCTGGGACCCGCGTGGGCCGAAGATCCTTTCGACCGAAGACCTGCGCGATACGGAACTCTCCTTGCGTGTGGTCGCGGACATCAGCTGCGATGTGGGCGGCCCTATTGATAGTACGGTACGAGCTTCCAGCATCGCCGCGCCGTTCTATGGCTATGATCCGCACAGCGGAAAAGAGACAGAGGTCGCCGCCCCGGGTTCGGTGCTCGTTATGGCCGTGGACAACCTACCCTGCGCGCTACCTCGTGATGCCTCCGAAGCGTTCGCCCAAGACCTCCTGGACCACGTGTTGCCAGCGCTTTTGGGGGATGGTGATGAAGAGATGATCGAACGCGCAACGATCGTATCCCACGGTAAGTTGAGCGACAGGTTCGAATACCTGGCGGACTACGCTTCGCAGCCCACCGGGGTATAACATTCAATCGCCCAGGGGCACCGCTAGTTCCAAAGCGAATAAAGCCTCGGTCTCGGAGAACGGGTTGCACCGAACGCGCATGGGCCTCTGGCTGCGGCGGGCCATGGTGAGCAAGCCCAGTCCCGCACCACCACGCTCCGTGCGCTCCCGATTCGCAAGAAGTTTCAAGTAGTGCTCCTTCAGTCCCACCTCGTCCATCTCGTTCAAGAAGTCGATGCGGTGTTGGAGCAGTGCCGCGGTCGCCAGCGGGACAGGATTGATGAGCACCAGTCGGTAGTCCGACCGTGTTCTCAGCACCAGCACAGCGCAGAGGGCGGCCAGGTCTTTCCCCGCATGCACAAGGATGTTCTCCATGCCTTCCACCAATACGCTGATCAATCGCTTGCGCACCGCAGTGGCATCGCTGTGGTCCACGCTCACATGTTCTACTCTATGCAAGGCCACGTCCAGGTCCGCGCGGGCGAAAGTTCCCGTGTGTTCCCAGAGCAGGGTAGCCCCTTCCAGGGCCAGCGCCTGGCCACGGATCTCCGCCACGAGCGCGTGGTGGAAAGGGACTGGGTTCCGGGGATCTCCCATGAATAGTCCCCCGATACGGACAGGATGGCTAAATGGTTCGACGGAACAGGGAAGTGCGCGGACCATACGATCCCAGCAGCACAAAGGTCCCTTTCGGATAATTCTTGGAACGCGTGGCCCGCACGGGTGAACGGCTATCTTTCGAGGGTCCCTTGCGAACCCTTCTACGATGACCCTCACGACCCCGTGGATCCACTGCACCGCAGTGGCATGCACCGCCATTTTCCTCACACCATTATTGAGCGCCCAGGTCACCACCGATATCGGTACCGGCGTCACCTTCAACCCACCGAACCAGTATCCCGCACCTTACGGCAACCAAGCGAATGGCTCCAGGCACCAGATCCTGGTGCTCGCCAGCGAATTGAACGCTGCGGGAATGACCGCAGGCGATATCGTTTCACTGGGTTTCAACGTGGCGGTCCCCTCACCCACCACCCTGCTTGGTTTCACGGTGAGTATCGGCACAACCACGGCGACCGGCCTTACGAACCTGTGGCAGCCCGGCATGGTCCCCGTCTGGGGTCCCTTGGACCTGACCGCCTCGGTCGGCTGGAACATGCATCCGTTCGATTCGCCGTTCACCTGGGACGGGCTTACGAACTTGCTGATCGAGACGTGCTTTTCGAACGGCTTTGGATCGGAGAACAGCGGCATGTACCGCACGGCGACGGGCTTTACCAGCGTGAGCTATCGCCAGACACCGAACCCGAACGTCTGCACCTTCAACGGAGGTATGATCGTGAACAGCGACCAGCGGCCCGACCTGCGCTTTGAGTGGATCCCGGCTGAGATCCCGCCGGTGGCCGCATTCAGCCTGTCCCCTGCCTTTACCTGCGATGGAGTGGTACAGTTCACCGATGCGTCACAGTACCTTCCCGACACTTGGACCTGGGACTTCGGTGACCTCACCGGCAGCAGCGATGCTTCGCCCGAGCATACCTATCTCGCCGACGGCGTGTACGACGTAACGCTGATCGTGACGAACGCCTTCGGCAGCGACACGCTCACGCAATTCGCAGCCATCACCGTGCTCACGAACGGACCACGACCGGATACCGCCTGCCTGCCGCTATCCAGCCCCACGATCGAAGGCTTCGGGATCCTGGACATCGAGTTGAACGGGGTGGCACTGCCCTCGGACGATGCTGTGGCCGATGGTGGCTACCTGGACCGCAGCTGCATCCTGGACACGGTGGAAGTGGGTTCCTTGCTCGATATAGCGGTGACCACAGGGACCATCGCGACGCACCAGATCAAGGTCTGGGTGGACTGGGACAGCAGTGGTGTGTTCACGGCGGATGAAGTGATCCTGGACGAGGCCCACGGGAACTTTGCGACCGCGAGTTCGATCGTGCCCGGCACGGCGGTCCAGAACGTGCCTCTGCGCATACGGGTGATGGCGGACTACGAAGTGAGCCCTGCGCTCGACCCGTGCGTAGGTCCGCAGTTCGGGCAGGCGGAGGATCTGGCGCTGGTGATCATCACCAACCCCGATCCACCGATCGCCCAGTTCACCGCATCGCCCCTGTTCAGTTGCGACGGGCAAGTGCAGTTCACCGATGGTTCGTTGAACTTGGCGACCGGCTGGACTTGGGACTTTGGCGATCTGACCGGGAGTACCGATGCCTCGCCCCAACACACCTACCTCGCGAGCGGTGTCTACAGCGTGACGCTGATCGCCATCAACGCCAACGGGGGGGATACGCTCACCTTCACCGACCTGATCACGGTCGACCTGAACGGCCAACTACCGGCCGCGCAATGCACCCCACAGACCCAAAGCTATTGCTGTGGCTATGGCCTGTTGGGCATCACGTTCGCCGGTATCAATAGCACGAGCGTGGATGGAGCGGAGGGCTACCAGGACCGGAGTTGTGGCCAGGTGGCGCAGGTGGAAGAGGGTAGTTCCTACGCCATCGCGATGGAGACCGATGACCAGAACGATCAGGACGCCTACGCATGGATCGACCTGGACAACGACGGCGTCTTCGCCGCGAACGAGTTGGTCTTTTTCGCGCTTGGCACCGTCGATCCCAGCGGTACGGTAGCCATTCCGCAGGGTTCGGTGTACAATACACCCTTGCGCATGCGGGTGATCACCGATGTGGTGGGTGAGATCACCGGCCCGTGCGACCCGCCCCTGTTCGGCCAGGTGGAGGACTTCACCGCTGTGGTTTCGCAGATCACCACGCCCCCCACCGCACAATTCACCGCCACACCCGAGACGACTTGTGACGGCGTGGTGCAATTCACCGATGCGAGCACGGCACTCCCCAACAGTTGGCTCTGGGACTTCGGCGACCTCACCACGAGCACCGATCAAGATCCGCTGCACACCTACACCACGCCCGGCACCTATACCGTGACACTGACCGCCTCGAACGGGAACGGGAACGACACCGAAATTCAAACCGGGCTTATCCAATATCTGGAGGGCTTCCTGTGCGACACCTCCTCCATCCCGGACAATGGACAGCTGGTATTGGATGAGTGCCAAGGCCTGCTGGTCGATGATGGCGGCATCACCGACGACTATTCCCCAGGCGTGAGCGGTTCGGTGACCCTCGCACCAGTTGGTGCTGAAACGGTGACGCTGCTGTTCGATCAGTTCGCCTTCGAGACCAATTTCGATTTCCTGGCGCTCTATGATGGGCCTTCCGTGAACGCGCCTTTGTTGGCGGAGTTGACGGGCGCGACGGTGGGTGACCTGCCCAATGGAGGGGTGTTCACCTCCAGCGGCCCGGCGCTTACCATCCGGCAGGAAGCGAGCAACGGCCCCACCACCTGGGAGGGTTTCGTGGCACAATGGGATTGTTCCTTCACCGGGATCGGAGAAGCGCATGACCCGATCGGTTCGGTGGGTCCGGTGCCAGCATCGGATGTCTTCAATTTGAACCTGACGCGTGGTGCGGGCAAGGATCAGTGGGTGACCATCAACAATGCCTTGGGAGAACTTATGGTGCGCCAAGCCCTTCCACAAGGGGTGCGCAGTGCCACCTTTGATGCTGCACCATGGCCCCCGGGCTGCTACGGTCTTTCCGTGCATGGTCCGGACGGTATCTGGTCCCGCTTGATCGTGGTGCAACGATGATCCGCTCGCGCATGAAGCGTCACCTCCTCCGTATGATGGCCGCTGCGGCCATCGCGATCAGCACTCTCCCCGCGCATGCCAGCCACTTGGTAGGCGGCAATCTGGGGTATACCTACCTGGGTGAAACCTCACCCGGGAGCGGCCTGTACCGCTATGAGGTTTACCTGGATTTCTTCATGAACTGCGGCCCGAACTCCAACTTCCCAACGCTTTATGATCTGCTGGGCCAGGACCTGAACACACCCCTCCTGGTGGGTGCGTATTTCCAAGATCCGTTGGACCCGAACGGCGACAAGGTGAAACTACAGGACATTCAGGTGTTCCTCACCGATTCGTTGTTGATCGAACCGGACCTACCGGATGGCTGCACGGTCGGTGAGGGTCTTTGCACAGTGAAGGGCCGCTTCATCGGCCAGGTGGACATCCCGTTGAATTTCGGCGGGATCCACCTGTACTACCACATGTGCTGCAGGAATCTGGACATCACCAACCTGAACAACCCGAACGGAACGGGCATCGGATACTACGCGTTCATTCCCCCACCATTGGTGAACAATAGTTCTCCGATCTTCCTAGGCTTGCCGACGCCCTTCTTGTGCATTTCCGACACGGCCACCTTCTTGAACACAGCGGTGGATCCCGATGGTGATCTGCTGATATTCTCCTTCGAGGTGCCCTACAACTCCCAGAATTTCGGTGGCGGGATCATCCCGCCTCCACCCGTTCTGGGCTGGCCGATCGCCGATGTGACCTACAACCCCGGCTTCAGTCTCACCCAACCCTTCGGCGCTGGCGGCTATTCGTTCATCAACGGGGCCACGGGGTTGACGCAGTACCAGCCGCCGCTACAGGGCAACTACGTGGTGGCCGTGGAGGTGAAGGAATACCGCAACGGGATCCAGATCGGACGCATCCGTCGCGACCTCCAGTTGCAGGCCATCGTTTGTCCGCCCAATGCCACACCACAAGCGAGCACCCCGATCCAAGCCTCGTACACGGTGCAAGCCGGGGCCTCGCTCTGCATCGATTTCGCGTTCCTTGATGCCGATGGTGATTCGCTGATCTTGAACGCGGACGGCAGCATTTTTGATGGTGGTTTGTTCAACCCGCCCGCTTCGATCGGCAGCCCGGTGGAAGGGGATGGCACGGTGGCCACGCAATTCTGTTGGAACACCGCGTGCGATCAAGGCCAGGACCAACCCTACCTGTTCAGTGTGAGCGTTACCGACAATGGATGTCCCCCGTTGACGATCGATGTGGTAGTGCAAGTGCAAGTGCAGCCCTTTCTGGGGTCTGGTCCCATTTTGGGTCCCACGACGGTATGCACTGGAACCACGGGCGCGGCCTACACCGTGCCGTCCATCGCTGGCGCGAACTACCAATGGACCCTTGCAGGGGGTACGCAAGCAGGCGGTGGCAACACCAATAGTATTACGGTGGATTGGGGCGCTCCCGGCACGGGCACGGTCTCCGTGGTGGCGACGGATACGCTGGGTTGCGATGCGCCCCCGGTGGAACTCCAGGTCACGATCTCTCCCGAACCGGATGCGGATGCTGGAGCAGACCTCACGATCTGCGCTGGCGATAGCGTGAACATAGGAGGCGCTCCCACGGGGCCGCTGGGCAGCACTTTCAATTGGAGCCCGTCCACGGGCCTTTCTGCGACGAACGTCGCGAACCCGGATGCTTCGCCCGCCAGCACCACCAACTATATCGTGCAGGTGAGCAATAGCGGTTGCATTGTGAGCGACACGATGACCGTGACGCTCTCCTTGCCCCAATTGGACGCTGGTGCGAACGCAGCGCTGTGCACAAGTGACACCGTCCAACTCAACGCGACCGGGATCGGCGCGTTCGCCTGGTCCCCTGGCACCGGGCTTAGTGCCACGAACATCGCCGACCCGCTCGCTTTCCCAGCGACCACTACGGAGTACTTCGTGACGGTGACCGACAGTGTCGGCTGCACCGCAACGGACAGTGTGTTGGTGGCGGTGAATTCCTTTAGCGACCCCTTCAGCGTTCTTCCGGATGTGGAAGGCATTTGCGAAGGGGACACGGTGAGTTTCTTCACGCTTCTCTCCATTCCCGGATACACCTATTCGTGGACGGCCACGGGCGGCACGGTGGTCGGCACCAACGGCAATACCGCCGATGTTCTTTTGAATATCCCCGGCCCCGGATCCGTGACACTCGTGGTGACCGATACCAATGGCTGTGCGTCATCGCCTATCACGGAGAATTTCAGCGTGATCGATAGCCCGGTCGCGGATGCCGGTCCCGACCAGAGCATTTGTCCAGGAGGCTCCGCCAACATCGGGGGCAGCCCCACCGGACCCATCGGTGCGCAAACGTTGTGGTCTCCGGCGTTCGGATTGAACGATAGCACGCTGGCGAACCCGTCCGCCACACCGAGCGTGACCACGACCTACATCGTAGCCGTGATCGCGGACAGCATCTGTGTCAGCACGGACACCGTGATCGTCTTCGTATCGATCCCCCCTGCCAATGCGGGACCAGATGTGGCGATCTGCAACGGCGGAGCGGTGCAGTTGACCGCGAGCGGAGGGGCCGACTTCCTCTGGTCACCTGCCACCGGCCTAAGCGATGCGGCCATCGCGGATCCGATCGCTTCACCGACGATCACCACCACCTACACCGTCCAAGTCACGGACAGCATCGGGTGTACTGCGACGGATGATGTCACGGTGACGGTGAACGATCCTCCGAACGCGGGAACAGATGGAAGCATCACAGTGTGCAGCGACGGAGTGCCCGTGGACCTGTCCAGCTTGCTCGGCGGATCGCCGGATATCGGCGGCACATGGACCCCCGGCTCCATCTATACACCTGGCAGTGGGGGTGGAACCTTCACCTATGTGGTAACGGCCATCGCGCCGTGTGTGAACGATTCCTCGATCGTAGTCGTCACGGAGAACGCGGCGCCGAACGCTGGGGGGAACGCTTCGATCGAGGTCTGTTCGAATACCACGCCGGTCGATCTGTTCACTGTGTTAGGAGGAACCCCGGATGCTGGCGGGATCTGGACCGACCCGAACAACAACCCGTTCAGTGGCATCTTCGATCCTTCGTTGGTCACAGGCACGGTTACGTGTACCTACACCGTTCCCGGCGCAGCGCCCTGCGTGGATGCCATTGCCACCGTGACGATCACCATCGGCGTGGCCGCTGATCCGGGTGCCGCCATGAGCGTGAGCTTATGCAGCAGCGGCATCGCGTTCAATTTGTTCGATTCGCTCGCCGGTACGCCTGAACTGAACGGGACCTGGACCGATCCGCTTTCCGCAGCCCATAGCGATACGTACGACCCTGCCACAGATGAGCCAGGGACCTACACCTACACGATCGCAGGTGCCGTCGGCTGTCCTGACACCAGTGCCACGGTCACCGTGCAAGAGCTGGCACCGCCCGCGAACGCCGGATCCGATGACGCACTATGCATCGGTGACACGACACAACTGGCAGGTGCGGGAGGACCCTCCTATTCGTGGAGCCCTGGCACGGGGCTGAGCGCGGTCGATATCGCTGACCCTCTTGCTTTCCCCAGCAACACGACCACCTACTTCCTTCAGGTGACCGACGGTCAGGGATGCATAGCCACCGACAGTGTGACGATCACCGTGAACGCTTTGCCTGCGGCCAGCGCGGGTTCGGATATCTCGCTATGCGTGGGACAACAAGGCAGTATCGGCGGATCGCCGACCGGTCCTGCGGGCAGCACCTTCCTATGGGCCCCTGGCACCGGCCTTAACAGCACCACCGATCCGAACCCGTTGGCGGATCCAACCTTCACCACGACCTACGTGGTGGGTGTACAAGACCTGAACGGGTGCATCAACACGGACACAGTGATCGTGAACGTGAACCCCCTGCCTTCGATCAGTGCAGGCGCGGATACCTCGATCTGCACAGGCAGCAGCGTTCAATTGAACGCGACGGGTACCGGCACCTTCGTCTGGTCGCCGACCACGGGGTTGAGCGATCCCAACGTGGAGGATCCGATCGCTACACCCGCGGCCACCATCACCTATACAGTGACCTTGACGGATAGCAATGATTGCAGCGCGAGCGACGATGTGACGGTGAGCGTTGGCTCCTTGCCCACGATCGATGCGGGCACGGATGTTTGGGTGTGTCCCGGCTTCGATGTGCAACTCCAGGCCACTGGTGCGGCTTCCTACACATGGTCGCCTGTCACTGGCTTGAACGATCCGAACAGCTCCAACCCCTCCGCTTCACCGGTGATCACCACGGTATATACCGTTACCGGAACGGACGCGGCGGGATGCGATGGTACCGACCAGGTCACGGTCACCGTGAACGATGATCCTCCGGTGGATGCGGGTCCCGACCAAGTGGTCTGCTTTGGCACTCCCGTGCAGATCGGCGGTGCTCCGACCTCGATCCCAGGTTCGAGCTTCACATGGACACCCGGCGCTGGACTGGACGATGCATCGCTCTCCAACCCCACCGCCTCACCGCTGGCCACTACGATCTACACGGTGACCGTATTGAACGATACATGCACGAGCACCGATGAAGTGCTCGTCACCATCGCCGGTGAAGCGGTGGTAGGGTTCACGGTGCGCCTCGAGGCGCGGTGCGATGGGCTGCGGGTGTTCACCACGGACCTGAGCGAAGGGGCGGTGAGCTACCTCTGGACATTCAGCGATGGAACCACTTCCACCGAGCAGGAACCGTCGCCTGTAATGACCTATGGCGGTGATCTGGTGATCAGCCTGACCATTACAGATGCGCTGGGTTGCACGGCTTCTGTGACGCAGTCCTACCCCTCCGGTTCGCTGGAGGATCATACGGACATTACCATGCCGAACGTGTTCACGCCCAACGGCGATGGGGACAACGACCTGTTCGGACCGATCACCGATGCCTACCTCGGTGGCTGCTTGCGGATGAACGTCTTCAACCGTTGGGGACAACAGATGTTCGAGAGCCTCGGGAACAGCACGACCTGGGATGGCCGCACCTTCGCCGGCGAGCCAGCTGTCGTGGGGACCTATTTCTATACCATCGACCTCAACGGGTTGCGTTTCGAGGGTTCGGTGCAATTGATCCGATGAAGGTTACGACCATGCTCCGCTCCGCTACAAGCATTATGGTTTGCTCGCTCGTGCTCACATCTTGCTTCCGCATGGACTGTGTGGATGGCAAGGGCCCGGCCGTGAAGCGCGAACTGTCCCTGGCTCCGATCACCGGTGTGGTGACCGAGGGTTCGATCGATGTGGAACTCACCCAAGGCAGCGTGCAACGCGTGGAGGCCGAAGGTCCAGCCGCTGTACTTGACCTGATCGGCACTTCGGTGAGCGGAGGTGTTTGGAAGGTCACCACCGAAGGATGCTTCGACTCCGATGTGGATGTGGTGGTGCGGATCACACTACCTTCTTTGGGTGAGGTCGGGGTCGCTGGATCCGGCGATGTTCGCAGTACAACGCCGTTCGCAGGCGAAAAGCTGCGCATAACGATCCAAGGCAGCGGCGATATGGAACTTCCATTGAGCTATCAGGAGGTGGACGTGGATATCCAGGGCTCCGGTGACGTTGCCCTGAAGGGTACCGCCTCAGCGCTCAATGTGTCCATCGCCGGATCCGGTGGTGTGGAAGCGTTGGAACTGAGCACCACCCGCAGCGAAGTGGAGATCATGGGCAGCGGCAGTGTATCCGTCACCGCGATAGGAGAACTGCATGCGGAGATCATGGGCAGCGGCAGTGTGCGCTATCGTGGTACACCGCAAGTGTCCTCGAAGATCCACGGATCGGGGTCGGTCACCCCGGCGCCATGACCCCGCGCAAGCTCTTGTGCATCGCACTGTCGCACGCGGCTGTTCTTTCGCTTATCAACCCGGTCGACGCACAGACCAAGCGTGAGAAACGCGTGGGACCGATCGAGGTCGACGATGGGGGGCGCTGCGACACATCCGCATGGAAGCTCGTGTTCAGCGACGAGTTCGAGGGCACGCGCCTGGACGATACCAAGTGGCGCACCTGGTTCCCCTATAGTGACGATGGCAGCGACCACTGTGAGGGATGCCGACTCATGGGCACGAGCAATACGATCTTCCGGGACGACCTGGTCTCCCTTGGTGATGGTCTGTTGCACATGGGCGTTCGGGCACGGTCGGGGGAATGGTACGGCCAGGCCAAGGAGCACGAGGGTTCGATCATACACTCCATCGGGACCGCCCGGTTCAACTACGGCCGCTTCGAGGTACGGTGCCGCATACCGAAGGGAGCCGGGCTGTGGCCCGCTTTCTGGGGATTCGGGGGCGAAACGGAGATCGACGTGTTCGAGATCTGCGGAGAGCGAACGCGTGTATACAAGACCGCGCTCCACCGCTGGGGAAAACCCAAGTTCTCCAACAACGGGAAGGAGCGCGTGAGCGACCTCTCGCAGGAATTCCACGTATTCGCGGTGGAATGGGAACGCGACGGTGTGCGGTGGTACGTGGACGAGGAGCTCGTGCAATACCGCGGGCGCTTTGTGGACAAGCGCGGTCGGTCCATGCCGGCATGTGAACGCGTGCCGGGTGAACATCATTCCGCTCCTTACTTCCCGCGCGGGCAGGACGACCTGAGCATCATCCTCGACCTGGCGGTCTCCGGCGCGAAGGGCTTTTGCAACGGACCGGTCCAACCTCAGGCTTGGCCAGAAGGTACCAGCTTCGACGTGGACTACGTTCGGGTGTACCAGCGCGGCGGAACTCCTACTCCACCGTAGGGATCAACCCGCGTACCCCCATGTCCTGCACCACATCGAATGCGGGATAGCCGGGTTCGTAGATCCCGTCGCCGTTGTCGCTCCACTCGAAACTGCGGTCGGTGCTCAACGATACCGTGATGACCACATCCTGGGTCTCATTACCGGTGATCACCAATGGCTGTGCGAATCCACCGGTCACCAGGCAGGAGTTGCACGGTCGAATCGTTGGGTGTGGTCACGCCAGCTGTCCGGGGGCCCCCCCCCCCCCCGTCAACGATTGCTGGTTGATCGTGAAGGTGCTGATGTAGGTATTGAAGCCGATGAAGGAGGCGATGGTCCCTTCCAGATCCAACCCTCCCAGCCCGAACACCGTGTCTGTATACCGGAAGTCGATGTCGTAGTTCTGGTACCCCAGCGAAACGCGGATCCATGGATAGGTACCGGCGGACAACTGCGACAGCGGTACGCTCAAGAAGGTCTCACCCTGTCCGGCGAGCACGCTTTGTGAGAAATTGATCGCGTTCGCGCCACCCGCCGTGGTCTCTGGCGCGTGGTAAACAATAGAACCACCACCTGGAAGTGTCCAAGCATCATCGACGAACTCCACAAAATGTG
The DNA here is from genome assembly GCA_016703105.1 of Flavobacteriales bacterium. GTDB lineage: Bacteria > Bacteroidota > Bacteroidia > Flavobacteriales_F > PHOS-HE28 > PHOS-HE28. The sequence goes on along the minus strand of JADJCS010000009.1, from coordinate 175,276 downwards.
CGCTCATCTTGTTGAAGCGCGGGTTCTGCGCAGCGCGGCCAGCGGGCAAGTTCGGTTCGGGCTGCCCAAGTTCGTCCAAGCGCACCTGGGTACTGTCGAATTTGAACTTTAGGATCAACCGCGGGCCAGAAGGCGTCGGCCCAGGCGTCGGCTCCTCCTCCTTCTTACAGGAAGTGATCAACGCGAGGGCAGCCAGGGCAGCAAGGATGTGGGTACGCATGAGGGATGGGTTGGTGGGCGAAACTAGGTCGGTGGAACTACGACCATCAGGCGAAAGAAATTTCTTTACATGTTATGCGCGCATAACAAATGCTGTTAGCTTCGGTGCCGAGGTCCAGTACATGAAGCCCGAAGAGACGATCGACTTTCCGATCCGCAAAGTGTGGAGCCGCATTTCGCGCATCTACAATAGCGAAGCCTCCAAGTATGGCGGCACCATGGCCATTGGCCAGATCCTGCTGAGCATCGATCCGGAAGGCACGCCCAGCACCAAGCTCGGCCCCAAGATGGGCATGGAGAGCCGCAGCCTTGTGCGCACCTTGCAGACCATGGAGGAGGCCGGGCTCATCAAACGGATCGCGTGCAAGGAGGACAAGCGCGTGGTGCGCATGCACCTTACTGCGAAAGGCAAACAGATGCGCGACGTGAGCCGCAACACCGTGATCAAATTCAATGAAGCGGTGCAGAGCCGCTTCACGCCCACGCAACTCAACAACTTCCGGACGGTGATGACCGAGCTGGATCGGATACTCGAACAAGAACAACTCTTCTGAAGACATACCGCAAAGGGCGCGAAGGACGCAAAGTGAAATGCCAACCGAATGAAACCCGAACGAACCACTCGCTCTGCTGGGCTCCTTTGCGCTCTTTGTGCCCTTTGCGGTATCAACGCGTTCTCAAACTCCTTGAAGTAGATGGCCAACAGACAGATCAAGAAAGTCGCCGTCCTCGGATCCGGCGTCATGGGCAGCCGCATCGCCTGCCACTTCGCCAACGTGGGGGCCGAAGTGCTCCTCCTGGACATCGTTCCGAAGGAAGCAGCGGAAAGCAAAGTGCCCGCCGAGCGCAACAAAGTGGTGAACGATGCCCTCGCCTTCGCGCTGAAGAGCAACCCTTCTCCCATCTACGACAAGCGTTTCGCGAAGCGCATCAGCACCGGCAACTTCGAGGACGATCTTCCGAAGATCAAGGACTGCGACTGGGTGATAGAGGTCGTGGTGGAACGCCTTGACATCAAGCAGCAGGTGTATGCCAACGTGGAGAAGTACCGCACGCCGGGAACGCTCATCACCAGCAACACCAGCGGTATTCCGATCAACGCGTTGTTGGAAGGTCGCAGCGAGGATTTCGCGAAGCACTTCCTCGGCACACACTTCTTCAACCCGCCGCGCTACCTGCCGTTGCTGGAGCTGATCCCCAGCCCAAAGACGGATCCCGCGATCGTCGCCTTCCTGGAACAGTACGGCCGTCGCGTGCTGGGCAAGGTCACCGTACTCGCCAAGGACACGCCCGCCTTCGTGGCCAACCGCATCGGCGTGTTCGGCATCATGGACATCTTCCACCTCATCAACGACATGGGCTTGAGCGTGGAGGAAGTGGACCGCCCTCACCGGACCCGCGATCGGTCACCCGAAAAGCGCCACGTTCCGCACGGCGGATGTGGTGGGCCTCGACACCTTGGTGAACGTAGCCAAAGGCGTACACGACAACTGTCCGAAGGATGAACGCAACAGCCTCTTCGCCATTCCGGAATACCTCCAGAAGATGGTGGAGAAGGGCATGCTCGGCAGCAAAACCGGCAAGGGCTTCTTCTTCAAGGACCGCACATCACCAAAGGGCGACATCCTCTCGCTCGACCTGAAAACGCTGGAGTACACCCCGCAGGTGAAACCCAAGTTCGCCACGCTGGACGCCGCGAAGAAGGTGGACGACCTGCGCGAACGCACGAAGCTGGTGTACCACGGAACGGACAAGGCCGGTGAGTTCTACCGCCGTTCGTTCCAAGCGATGTTCGCGTACGTGAGCAACCGCATCCCCGGAGATCAGCGACGAGCTCTACCGCATCGACGATGGCATGCGCGCCGGCTTCGGCTGGGAATTGGGGCCTTTTGAGGCGTGGGAGGCCATTGGGGTGAAGGAGGTAATGGAGGAGATGAAAGCGAAGGACGTGAAGGTGGCCGCATGGGTCAATGACTTCGTGGCCGCAGGCAACACGCACTTCTACAAACGCGAAGGCGGCAAGCGGCTCTACTACGATGTGGCCAGCAAGAGCTACAAACCGATCCCCGGCCAGGAGGACCTGATCGTGCTCGCCGACCTGCCCGACAGCAGCATTGTGTGGAAGAACGCCAACGCCACCGTGCGCGATCTCGGCGACGGCATCCTCGCGGTGAGCTGGAACAGCAAGATGAACACCATCGGCGCGGAGGTGATCCAAGGCCTCAACAAGGCCATCGATCTCGCGGAAGCCGCTTACAAAGGCTTGGTGGTCTACAACGACGGCGCGCTCTTCAGCGCGGGCGCCAACGTGGGCATGATCTTCATGATGGCCGTGGAGCAGGAGTACGACGACCTGGACATGGCCATCCGCACCTTCCAGAACACCATGATGCGTATGCGGCATTCATCCATCCCCGTGGTGGCCGCGCCGCACCAACTGTGCCTCGGGGGCGGCACGGAGCTCTGCCTGCACGCGGACAAGGTGGTGGCGCATGCCGAGACCTACATGGGCCTCGTGGAGTTCGGCGTGGGCGTGATCCCCGGCGGTGGCGGCAGCAAGGAGTTCGCGCTGCGCCTCAGCGATGAACTGAAGGAAGGCGACATCCGCATCAACGCGCTGCGCGAGCGCTTCCTCACCATCGGCCAGGCCAAGGTGAGCACCAGCGGCGAAGAGGCCTTCGCCCTTGGCTACCTGCGCCGCGGCACGGACGAGGTGATCGTGAGCCGCGCGCACCAGCTGGCTTACGCCAAGGAATGCGCGCTCGACCTCTGGGAGAAGGGCTACACCAAGCCGCCCATGCGTAAGGACATCAAAGTGCTCGGCCGCGAAGGCCTGGGCATCGTGTACATCGGGGCGAATACGATGCAGAGCGGCAACTACATCAGCGAGCACGACACGCTGATCTCGCAGAAGCTGGGCCACGTGCTCTGCGGCGGCGACCTCAGCGAACCCACGGAAGTCAGCGAGCAATACCTGCTGGACCTGGAGCGGAAGACCTTCCTGGAACTCTGCATGCAGCGGAAAACGCTGGAGCGCTTGCAGTCGATCATCACCAGCGGGAAAGTGTTGCGGAACTGATGAACGCCGTGAAGCATAGTGGTGGTTCGGGCGTGCCCCTCGCAAAGCCTCGGGTCGCGCTTTCCGCTTCAAGTCCTCGCGCGGATTACCGCGCTGTGGGCTTTCCGCTTCAATCGCTCACGCGAAATGCCACCTCCGTCGTATGCCCACGTCAACCATAGAGGCCATGGCATCACAGGAGACCAAGCACCAACACTACGTTCCTCAAGGATACATGAAAGGGTTTGCCACCCCTGAGGGCGGATCCCGTATTCACTTCCTGAGGAAAGAAGATCTGAGCGCAGCGAAGCCCTCGACCGTTGGAAACCTCTGCGCCGAAACGAATGGCTACACAATATCTGGATCCACAGAAGCTGAACGACAGTTCGTCGAGAACACTTACGGCCGTGTCTGGGAGGACAACTACAAGAGAGTCTACGATGCCGTCACTGATGATTCGCTAACGCATCTGGACGACGACACCAGACGCCTCATCATTGGGACGGTAACATCACTTCTCTTCCGAACACGAAAGCTGAAGATCATACTCGGCCGGATGTATGAGGAAATGATCCAGGACGCAATCAATGTGTCGCGCACTTCGAACATCACCCACGTGACCATAGAAAGGTACAGTATGCCACTCGATGGTCGCTCGGCAAAGGAACTAGCTCGTGAGTATGAGAGAACCCAGCACGACGGCCAAGTGCTGACGCAACTGCGCATGGCCATCACGCTTGCAAACGTCCGCAAGAACGACCGCGTCGATGTGATTAAGCTCGATTCGGAGGACAACTTCGTGACCTCCGACCATCCGGTTTCGTTCTACAACCCATCGGCTCTTCCGGGTGTGCCACAGGCACCATTCACTCCCACAAACATCCTGTCGCTACCGATCAACCACAAGTACCGCATCGACGTCTACCCACCTGAGCAAGGTCGCGATTCAAGCCTCGTCAGTCGCATCACGCATCGGGACTTGATTGCAAAGGGTGAGATGCTGATGAATCATGCCGAACAGTCGCAGACCGCTGACCTCTTCATTCTTGGCGAAAAGACAACGCTCCAGAATTTCGGCAAGAATCTCAATGACCAAGGGTTGAAGGAGCAAGTCGACAAAGCACGGAACAGCTACCTAACTGACATTCTGGCCTTGGCGAGTGCCCTTGGAACATCGGTAACCGAAATACCAACTGATCAGCCAACCACCAAGCAATGATGACTCAGCGCGGAACCTTGTGGGCCTACCTCGATGAGCAGCGAGGTTCGAAGCAACTCAGTCCTGGCCTAATACTCCAAGCCAAGCGCGAGGGTGTGGCTGTTACTCTAGAGGATGCTTTGACCGCAATCCGCCGCATGTCATCCCGAAGCGGAGAAGTAGTTGCGCCACAGTACGTCACCCACCTGCTGGCGGAACTGCTCAAGGCTCACAATGCGCAGTCGGTTCTTGACCCATGGAGTAGCATGCCGTGGGATGCTCTTCAGATTCAGGCTGCCTTGCCGACTATTGGACGCTACGACGTAACATCATTCCACGGCGATTCCGCAGAATGGATTTCCGCATTCGGTGGCGGCAACATGAACGGAACGGTTGCGAAGGGTTGGAGCACATCGAAACGCAAAGACGAAGCGAGCTATGATGCAGTCGTTTCTCTGGGACCTATGGGCATGCGCGAGGACAGGACAGTCCGAGGGGTTGACCTACTTGATGAGGCTGGACTCGTTGAGATGTGTGCTGCTGCTGAAAGCCTGTCAGGCGGCGGAATAGTTGCTTGGCTTGTCGCACCGCGCTTCGGCTTCGACCAGTCTCAAAAAGCAGTCAGGAACAACTTGCAAAAGCTTGGCCTCTTCTTGAATGGATGGATACAGCTACCAGCAGGCGCTTTCCTCCCGTCGACTAGTGTTCCATTTGCCTTGGCCCTAATCCAGAAGAAGGATGCAGGGAATCTCTACGTCGTCGAAGCCCAAGCAAATGAGGAGAGCATCGTTCCGCTGGTTCAAGGCTGGATCAAGCGGAAGCATAGAGGACGTCTGGCTAGCGGCGTCATAGTTGATCGCGAAACCTTCCGAGGATGCGGTGCAATTCAGACTCAAGAAACAATCGCGAACAGCGCTGGCTGGAAAGTCGGGCCACTTGTTGCTTTCAGTAAGGCTGTCTCCAAGGTCGTTCCCTCTAAGAAGGGCGCTGCTGAGTTTGAGCCCTTGCCGGAGCATCCACTTGCGGTTTACCTACCTACAATGGGTTCGACCCGCGCGACCACGGCACAGGACCGCTTGCCGACCAAGCTGAAGTCCTATCTACAATTGATCGTGGATCCTGCTATCGCACATCCCGAGTACCTAGCACATTGGTTCAATACAGAAGCGGGCCTACTCTTTCGATCAATGAGCAGTTCCGGGACAACCATTCCGGCCATAGCAATCGGGATTCTCAAAGACTCTTCCATTCCGCTTCCTCCACTCCCCCAACAGGAAAGGATGGTGCGGACGCAGCGCGTGGTAGATCAAATGCGCCTCGAGCTAACTGAGGCAGAATCGGCGATATGGGCTAGCACCCGCTCCCTCGATGAAATAGCCGGAAAACTTCCTAAGACAGACCACGAAGCGCGCTTCACTGATTGGGTGGAAACGCTACCATTCCCGTTGGCGTCCATTCTCCGCCACTATCACGCTGTCGATAGGACATACAAAGACAAGCGCGAGCGACTGCTCCACTTCTTTGAAGCATTCGCTGAGTTCATGGCAATCATCCACCTGAGCGCATACACCTCTGACCCCGGCAGATGGTTACTCGTCCAGGAAAAGTTGAAGCGCGCGTCAAACGGTGCTGACCTTGACTTTCGCCGAGCTTCGTTCGGCCTTTGGTGCACCGTGTACAATGCACTGGCTAAGGAGACACGGCGCATGTTGAATGAGAAGGACGAAGACAAGCAAGCCATAGCGGATCTGTATTCTGTGGCATCTCAAAGCTGCTTGGAAGGATTAGTAGACAAGGGACTAAGCCAGGTTCTGGAGTCCGCTAACAACATGCGCAATCGGAAAGCCCACGGTGGGGTGATAAGCGAAGCCGAAGCTGAAGAACAGCATAAAGAACTTGCTGCACTGCTACAGACAGTCCGTGATCGCTTGGGCAGTTCGTTTTACAGTCTCCAACTGGTCCAAGCGGGTTCAGCAGACGGCTTACCCAATGGTGCTTCACGTGTTTCCGTTCGTGTGCTGACCGGTTCAAATCCCCAGTTCAAAGCGGAGGACATCGAACTCGTGCAACATGTCGTGAAAGGACAACTATACCTGCACGAAGCTGGTCGTGAAAAGGTCCTAGGAGTAGCACCGCTCGTTCAGATGAAAGAGAAGGAACAACCGGCCTGCTACTTCTACAACCGAATTGAAGGCGGAGTTCCGCAACTCATTTCGTACCACTTCGAGCACCAAGCCGAAGCTGCTGATGAAACAGGAACCGCAAGAGCCTTCCTTGATCGACTAGCCCAATGACTTTGACAGAGCTTCATTCAAAGGACGCATTTCGCGTGAGCGATCGAAGCGGCACCCCGCAGGCCGGTAATCCGGCCGAGGAGTACAGCGGAGAGCGCGACCCGAGGCTTTTGCGAGGGGCACGCCCAACGCCATCCAACCACCTGACCTTCAGCACGAAACAACATTTGTAACACTTTCGTATACCTTTGTGTTACAAAGCGAAGCAAGATGAAACGCCCATCCGTGGAAAAGCTGGTACTGGCGCGCATTGAAGAGCGTGGCCGGGGCAGCGTGCTTACCCCCCGCGACTTCCGTGATCTGGGCAGTCGAGGCGCGGTGGCGTTGGCGCTGCACCGGCTGGTGAAGAAGGAGGTGGTGCGCAACATCGGGAACGGGTTGTACTTCTTCCCGGACCTGGGCGGGATGTTCGGGGAATCATCCCCCTTCGAAGAACACATTCTACAAGCCGTGGCCCGTCGCGATAGCATCAAGATCCGGCCTACGCACGCTTATGCGGCGAACGTAACCGGCCTGACCACGCAAGTGCCCACGCGCCCCGCGTACCAGACGGATGGCCGCTCGCGCAAGCTCCGGCTGAGAGCGACCATACCCGGCTACAAGGACCGTGTGATCATCCTACGTCGAACCAGCGCGCGCTACATGAATGCACGGACGGATATCGGGTACTTGGTGATCCAAGGATTGCGCGACCAAGGGCGAAAGGATTTCACCAAGGAAGAGTACATGGCCCTGAGCCGGAAGCTGCCTGCTGCGGCGAAAAGGGAACTTCTACAAGACCTGGACACCGCACCGGCATGGATCGCGGACATCATGCGTCGCTTGGCGGCAGAAGCACAATGAGCATCCATCGTTTCCTTAAGCTCTCTGAGCTGGACCAGCGAATGTTGCTTGCCCGCGCCAACGAGGTGATGCCCTTGGCCATCGAGAGCTTCGAGAAGGACATCTTCGTGTGCCTCTTCTTGGACAAAGTGATGGCGTTGCCGGAGATCGGGCAGCACATCACGTTCAAGGGAGGGACATCGCTTTCGAAGGCGCACAAGATCACGGATCGCTTCTCGGAGGATGTGGATCTCGTTGTCGATCGTTCTGTGCTCGGTCTTCCGGACGATGGAATTCCGGGACCGCAGCACTCACCACGCCAACAAAAGGAACGCGCGAAGAAGATCGCGAAGGCCTGTTACGCGTGGGCCGACTCAATACTGCTACCCGCCCTTCGTGAGGCGATCGCCGCTGAGCTTCCGGGAAGTAATTGGAAGTTGAGCCTCGAACCTGAAAGCAGCAATCACGAGACGGTGATCACGTTCGGGTATCCGAGGCTGATGGATAGTAACGGCTACTTGCTGGAAGATGTGAAAGTGGATCTGGTGGCGAAGGCGGACACATGGCCTAATGCGCCCATGCCCATCCGCGCATACATCCATGAACTGTTCCCGGATGAATTGGGCGACGGCCTCTTCCATGCGCGCACGCTGCACGCCGCACGTACGATGATCGAGAAAGCGCTGCTGCTCCATGAGGTGTTAGTACAACGTCCAGATGGTCCGCGACGCAGGCTTTCACGTCACTACTTCGACCTGTACTTCCTGCACCGTGCGGGTGTAGCTGAACTGGCCAAAGCACAGAGCAACCTCTACCCTGCCGTGGTAGAGCACCGCAGCATCTACTACCGCTATCCCGCTGTGGACTATGCCGCACTTCTGCGCGAAGGCTTCAACATCATTCCACAAGGCGCAGCACGCGAGGCATGGAATCAGGATTACGATGGCATGTCGCGTGACATGTTCTATGGAGACGTACCTGCATTCGATGCTGTCATGGAACAACTCGCACAATTCGAGGATAACTTCCGCAAGCATCTCCAACTTCAACATCAGAACAAGATCTGAACTACGACCAACACCAAAACCTGAGCACCATGCATCGCTTCATGAACCTTGACGTCTGGAACCTTGGAATGGACCTCGCTGTCGAGGTGTATAAGGTCAGCAAGGAGTTCCCAAAGCACGAGACCTATGGGCTTCAGTCGGAGTTACGCCGCTGTTGCGTTTCGATACCGAGCAAGATCGCGGAGGGGGCACAGCGGAACAACGACGCGGAGTTCCACCTCCTCCTCGGGGACGCTGCTGGTTACGCAGCAGAACTGATCACCCAAGTGGTTCTAGCCAAGCGCCTGGGCTTCCTCAACAGCGCGGAACGCGATACCCTCGTGGACAAAGCGGAACACATCATGAACAGCATCTTCAAGCTCCAAGGAAAGCTCAAACCCAAAGGCAAGAGCGTTTCCGACCTTAAGGTGGCGAAGAAGAGTGAAAGCAAGAAGAAATGATCGTATCACCAATTGACCGGCAAGGCTGTCCTATGTCCAATGTCCTATGAAGGACTGTCCATGCCAGACTTTGGATGATCCACCACCTCAATTCCCCTAACCCATGAACCGTTTCAAGAACCTTGATGTCTGGAAGCAAGCTCTTGCTCTGTCTGTGGAAGTCTATCGCTCCACGGAGAAGTTCCCCAAGAAGGAGGTGTACGGACTCGCAAGCCAAATGCAGCGTGCAGGCGTATCGGTACCGAGCAACATCGCCGAGGGCGCAGCAAGGAATCATGATGGCGAATTCTATCACTTCCTCGGAATTGCCTGTGGGTCGTCGGCAGAACTCTTCACGCAGACCCTGATTGCAAGGGAACTCGACTACATCACTCAAGAGCAGTCGAACAAGATCACCGCAGAGCTCGACCACATCATGAATCGCATTTTCAAGCTGCAAGCACAATTGGAAACCAAACACAAGAAACGCCCGGCGCGGAGCTAGCGCAACACTGTCCTATGTCTGATGCAAGATTGTCTTATGCCGAATGCGCCGCCTCAATGTGCAGCGCGGCATTTGCAATCCTTCATAAGACATCAGACATAAGACAGCACCCACCAGCCACGTAGGACAATCCTGCATCAGACATAAGACACTCCCTCATGAACGCATACATCATCGCCGGTTTCCGCAGCGCTGTGGGCAAAGCCCCGCGCGGCAAATTCCGTTTCACGCGTTCGGACGATCTGGCCGCGAACGTGGTGCAACACCTCGTGAAGAGCGTGCCCAACTTGGATGTCAACCGCATCGAGGACGTGATCGTGGGCAACGCCACGCCCGAGGCCGAGCAGGGCCTGAACGTGGGCCGCATGATCAGCCTGATGGGCCTGAACACGGACAAGGTGCCGGGCATGACGGTGAACCGCTATTGCAGCAGCGGCAGCGAGACGATCGCCATCGCGAGCAGCAAGATCCACAGCGGCCTCAGCGACATGATCATCGCCGGCGGCGTGGAGTGCATGAGCCCGATCCCCTTCGGCGGCTGGCGCATCGTGCCCAACTACGAGGTGAGCAAGGTGAACCCCACCTACTACTGGGGCATGGGCCTCACCGCAGAGGCCGTGGCGCGCGACTTCAAGGTGAGCCGCGAGGACCAGGACGCCTTCAGCCTGCACAGCCACGAGAAGGCGCTGGCCGCCATCGCCGCCGGGCGTTTCAAGGAGGACATCGTGCCGGTGGAAGTGGAACAGGTGTACCTGGACGAGAAGGAGAAACGCCAGGTGAAGAAGTACGTGGTGGACACGGATGAAGGTCCGCGCGCGAGCACCCTGGAAGGGCTGGCGAAACTGAAACCGGTGTTCGATGCGAAGGGCAGCGTAACGGCCGGCAACAGCAGCCAGACGAGCGACGGCGCGGCCTTCGTGCTGGTGGTGAGCGAGCGCATGCTGAAGGAACTGAACGTGAAGCCGATCGCGCGCCTCCTCTCCTACCACGTGGCCGGCGTGGAGCCGCGCATCATGGGCATCGGTCCGGTGGCCGCGGTGCCGAAGGCCGTGGAGAAGGCCGGCCTGAAGCTGAAGGACATCGAGCTGGTGGAGCTGAACGAGGCCTTCGCGAGCCAGAGCCTCGCCGTGATCCGCGAGCTGGGGCTGGACCCGAACATCGTGAACGTGAACGGTGGCGCCATCGCGCTGGGGCATCCGCTGGGCTGCACGGGCACGAAGCTGACGGTGCAGCTCTTCAACGAGATGCGCCGCCGCAAGCAGAAGTATGGCATGGTGACGATGTGCGTGGGGACCGGGCAGGGGGCGGCGAGTGTGTTCGAGTTGTTGAATTGATTGAAAGATTGGCCATGGATTGGGAAGACGTCATCAAACAACAACATGTCGTGGACGAAGCACTCAAACAAGCCATTGCTACTGGGGATTGGACCCTATGGCATAGCGAGCGCAAAAGGCATGGAGAGATTATTGAAGCTTGGGCAAAAGCACAAAATCGCGACTTCCTCATACGAGAGATTTTTGAAATGAAGAGTGATGCCTGACAAGACTTGCGTTCCTGACTTGGGCGTTCCGGCTCGAAGACTCACCGTCGGGCCATTCGTTGCAAGTCCTCACGCGGATTACCGCGCTCCGGGCTTTCCACTTCTGTCCCTAACGCGAAATGCAGAAGCCTACAACGTAAAAGATTCGTCACTGACCCGGCGATCTATATTGCCACTACAAACCCCAAACACATGATCCTCAAAATCACCGGAGGCAAACTGGAACTGCGCAAAGACAGCGGTAGCCTCGAACGTACTATCGCCACTGCCCATGTGGTTGATGCCGACTTGAACAGTGACGAAACGCATATCGCACTGGTCTTGGACAATGGGAAATGCGAATTGCGCAAGACCAGCGGAAGCCTAGAAAGGACGCTGGTCACGAGCCGCGCGGTCGGCGTGAGATGGTCCGGTGATGACATCGCCATTGAAATGGAGAACGGAAAGACCGAACTGCGTAAGATGAGCGGAAGTCTGATCCGCACCATTTGAGACATGGCTGATACCAGGACCGAAGTCCTTGACCGATATCGGTCTCTGCTAAACGATGATGATTTCGAACGGATCGAGATCGGGCTCAAAGCGCCGAACATCTTCTCGATACTGGGGGAGCAGAACAGAGATCAGGCACTCGAATTTTCTCGGTTGGCTCCTAGACCCCAACGGCAGCCATGGGTTGGGCAAGCTTTTCCTTAATCGCTTCCTCAGGGATGTTGCCGCACGGTCAGAACGCAAAGACCTTGACGAGATACGAGTAGAAGAACTCAACTACGATGATGTCGAGATCCGCAGGGAATGGCGCCACATCGACCTCTTGGTCATCTTTCAGGATCTCGTCGTCTGCATCGAGAACAAGGTTGATAGCTCGGACCACAGCGACCAACTCAACACCTATGCGAACGTTGTCGGGGCCTCATTTCCGAAGCACCACCGCGTGTTCGTCTACCTCACCCCAGATGGCGACCGGCCCAATGAAGAGGCCAACGTCCCGTACGCACTTTGCTCCTATCGTGACATCATCGTGTTCATTGATCGGGTTCTGTCCGTTCATGGTGCATCGATGAACGCTGCTGCCTTCCGTTACATAAAAGACTACTCCGTGACATTGAAACGCGAACTGACAAAGACCGATGAACTCAATCAGTTGGCTAAGCAGATCTCCAAGAACCATGAAGAGCTGTTCCGCTTCATACTGGATCACGGCACGGATGTAGAGAGCGACATGCTCCCCATCTTCAGAGACAAGTTCAAGGAATGGGGCTACGTGCCAGTTTCCGAGAACAAGGGATACGCCCGGTTTCTTACCTCCGCTCTCGACGCCGTCATTCCACGCAAAGGCGTCGGCCTGCCAGGAAAGAGAGTTTCGCCTTTGAGATCGACTTCTATGGCAAGAAGAAGAAGGCAAAGTTCAAAGCACTCATCGCACCAAGTGATGAAGCAGTCCATCGGTTGTTAGCCAATGCACTTTCCGAGGTACCCGGAGCCAAAAAGCCACAGGGTGAGAAATGGCTCATCCACTTCGACCAAACCTGGGACTTCGACAAGGAACTGATCGGAAGCGATGCCGCTCAGATCAATCAGATCCTCGACAAACAATACTCGACCATCCGAGAAATCGTGGACAAGGTGGAAGCGGGCATTCTCAAGCATCGGGAAGAACTCCTTCGGCTTAGGTGATGCATCCTGTCCGTATGTTGTTCAATGCGCGTTGACGAAGAAGCCGTCACCCGCTGAAACCATGAGCGCCCTGCTACCCTCCGCTACTCTGTTCGAACAACATCAGATCCGTCGGCTCTATGATGATGCCACGGAGACGTGGTGGTTCTCGGTGATCGACATCATACGAGCGTTGACCCAGTCGTCCGACTACCAAGCCGCGCGCAAGTACTGGAAAGTGCTGAAAGGCAGGCTGGCCAAGGAAGGCAGCCAACTGGTAACAGATTGTTACCAGTTGAAATTACCCGCCGAGGATGGCAAGATGCGTGAGACGGATGTGGCCAAGGCAGAGACGCTCCTGCGACTGGTCCAATCGGTTCCCAGCCCGAAAGCGGAACCCATCAAGCTCTGGCTGGCGAAGGTGGGCTATGAGCGCATGCAAGAGATGGCCGATCCGAGCCTATCCGTTGATCGCGCCCGCGAGCTCTGGCTGAAGCACGGCCGCAGCGAGAAATGGATCCAGCAGCGCATGATGGGCCAGGAGACGCGCAACAAGCTCACCGACTACTGGAAGAACCACGACATCAAGGAAGGCGAAGAGTTCGCGATCCTCACCAACATCATCCATCAGGAGTGGAGCGGCGTTACGGTGAAGGACCACAAGTCCATCAAAGGCCTGAAGACCCAGAACCTCCGCGACCACATGACCGAGGCCGAACTGATCTTCACGGCACTGGCCGAGATGAGCACCCGGCAGATCGCCGAAACCGAACAGGCCACCGGCATGCCGAAGAACAAGGTCGCGGCAAGGAAGGGTGGCGGTATCGCCAAGAAGGCGCGGCTGGAGCTGGAGCAACGCACGGGCAAGTCGGTGGTGTCGGGGAGCAATTTCCTGCCACCGAAGAAGAAGGCCCTACCCAAGAAGAACAAGAAGTAGGAACCACGCTGCAAGCCATGCCCCGGACCATCAGCCATGCTTTCCAACCGGTGACAAGTCGTCACCAGTTGAACTCGGCCGTTGTTGGGGTTTCAGTCGGTGACGGTTTGTCACCAACTGAAATGGAGCGCTGGCAACCGGTTACAGATCGTAACCGGTTGGATCGGTCGCGTGGGCAACTGGTAACAGATCGTTACCAGTTGCAGTCGGTTACAATTTGTAACCAACTGAAATGGCTGCCCTCATTCCAGCGGGAAAGTGCGGACATGCTCATACCGTGCACCGGGGCGCAGTTCGCGGCGCAGCAAGACCACTTCGGTCACCTGCTCTTCACTGCGCAACTCATGTGGCATGAGGACTTCGAGGCCTTCTCGAACTGCGCGGGCTTGAGCCCCGCCGCGATGGTGAGGTGCGGATGGTCGGTCTCGCGGATGGCCTCGCTGAGTTGCGGATAGTTGCGGACCTCCGAGACGATGCTGCTGCGGACCGGTGCGATGACCTCCTTCTCCACCAAATCGATGTAGATAGTGCGTTTGTCAGGGAAGTGCGTGATGCCGTTGTAGCGCAGCATGAAGCCTTTGTGTCCGACCACACCGCGTGCGATCCCCTCGCAGATGTCGCCTTCACATTCCAACGGCAGGTCTGCGAAGAAGAGGGTGATGTGCGGCGCGGTATTGCGCCCACTGAAGGAACCGACGTGCTCATGCACCAAGGCCTTCAGCCGGTCCACCTCGGCGGAAAGAGCCGGCGATGGAAGGATGGTGAGGAGGAAGCGGTGGAGCTGCACGGCCTCAAATCTCCGACTTCCACAACACGAACGAACTCCTTCCCTCTCCGTTAGAACCCTCTCAATTCAGCAGTCATGGCAATCGAAACCAAAAAGCCCTTCAAGGCGGCGAATTCCTGATCCGCGAAAGCGCACCGCAGGACATCTTCATTCCCGAGGAGTTCAACGAGGAGCAGCGCATGATCGCGCAGACCTGCACGGAGTTCCTGCAACAGAACGTGTGGCCGAATGTGGAGAAGATAGACCACCAGGAGGAGGGTTTGATGGTGAGCCTGCTGGAAAAGGCGGGTGAGCTGGGCCTGCTGGGCATCAGCGTGCCGGAGGACCTCGGCGGCTTCGGCAAGGACTTCGTGACGACGATGCTGGCCACAGAGCGCACCGGCGCGGGCTACAGCTTCAGCGTGGCGATCGCGGCGCACACGGGCATCGGCACTTTGCCTACACTCTACTACGGCAACGAGGAGCAGCGCAAGAAGTACATCCCCAAGCTGGCCAGTGGTGAATGGAAGGCCTGCTACTGCCTCACCGAACCCGGAAGTGGCAGCGATGCGAACAGCGGCAAGACCAAGGCGGTGCTCACGCCCGACGGCAAGCACTACCTCATCAACGGCCAGAAGATGTGGATCACCAACGGCGGTTTCGCCGATGTGTTCACCGTCTTCGCCAAGATCGACGACGACAAGAACCTCAGCGCCTTCATCGTGGAGAAGGGCTTCGGCGGCATCACGCTGAACCCGGAGGAGAAGAAGATGGGCATCAAGGGCAGCAGCACCCGCCAGGTCTTCTTCAACGACTGCAAGGTGCCGGTGGAGAACCTGCTGAGCACGCGCGAGAACGGCTTCAAGATCGCGGTGAACATCCTGAACATCGGCCGGATCAAATTGGCCGGTGCCGCACTCGGCGGTGCGAAGCAGACGCTGGATATCGCGATCACCTACGCGAACGAACGCCAGCAGTTCGGCAAGTCGATCAGCAGCTTCGGTGCGATCCAGCAGAAGCTGGCGGACATGGCCATTTACTGCTACGTGGTGGAGAGCGCAACCTACCGTTGCAGCTACGACATGGAGCAAGCGATCGAAGCGTTGGAAGCCGGCGGCGCCGATCACGCGACCGCCTTGCTGAAGGGCGTGGAGCAATACGCCGCCGAAGCCGCCATCCTGAAAGTGGCAGGCAGCGAGTGTTTGGACTATGTGGTGGATGAAGCCGTGCAGATCTATGGCGGCATGGGCTACAGCGCCGAAAGTCCCGTGGAGCGTGCCTACCGCGACAGCCGCATCAACCGGATCTTCGAGGGAACCAACGAGATCAACCGCCTTCTAACCGTGGACATGCTGTTGAAGCGCGCGATGAAAGGCCAGCTCGATCTGATGGGTCCGGCGATGCAAGTCGCTGCTGAATTGATGGGCATCCCCGATATGCCAGAGCCGGACGATTCATTGCTCGGCGAAGAGAAGCGCATGGTGGCGAACTTCAAGAAGGCCGTGCTGATGGCCGCCGGTGGCGCCGCGCAGAAACTGGGCCTCGCGCTTGGCGATGAGCAGGAGATCGTGATGCGCATCAGCGACATGGTGATCGATACCTACCTCGCGGAGAGCGTGCTGTTGCGGACGCTCAAGCTCGCGGGGATGAAAGGAGGTGAGGAGGTGAAAGAGCAGGTCGCTATGTGCCAGATCTACATCCGTGATGCCGCGGACCGCATCGCCAAGAACGCCAAGGAGGCCGTGAGCGCGTTCGCCGAGGGCGATGAGCGCCAAGCGATGCTGATGGGCGCGAAGCGCTTCACCAAGAGCGCGCCTTTCAACAGCAAGAACGCACGGAGGCTGGTGGCAGCGAAGTTGATCGGGGACGGGAAGAACCCGTTCTGAGGTCCGTTCACCGCAACGGCGCAACGAGCGCCAGGGGACCGCAACGAAAAGCAGCGTGGCGCGACCGTTGCGCCGTTGCGGTTCGATCCCATTCGTAGCTTCGGGCATCGACTTCGCCACGTGCTGTGGCGAGCAACGCATGCGCTCCCTCACTTCTGCCCTGCTGTTGGTCCCACTCTCAGCGCTCGCCCAGACCTGGGTGCAACTACCCGACCTACCTGGCACACCACGCGATGATGCGGCCTCGTTCTCCATGATCGGGAAAGTTTTTGTGGGCACTGGCTTGGACACTTCCTTCGCCCTGCGCAATGATTGGTTCGCCTTTGATGAATGGTCCAGCACATGGGATATCGTCGCTCCACTGCCCGCGACCGGCAGACAATACTGCAGCACCTTCCAAGTTGATGGTTACGCCTACTTGTTCGGTGGGATCGACGGGAACGGACCGCTCAATGAACTTTGGCGGTACGACCCCGTGAACGACACCTGGGAACAACGCGCCTCCCTCCCAGCCCCCGGCCGGTATGCGAGCACTGTCATCGACGACATCCAATTCGGATTCATCTGCACAGGAATGTTGGCGGGAGGCATCCCGACGAACGAAACATGGCGGTATGATCCCTCGATCGATACATGGATCCAGCGAGCGTCCCTTCCTGGCCCATCCCGTCACCGAGCGAGTTTTGCAGGAGGGCAATTGATTGGTGGGGCCGATAGCGCGTTCCAGGCTCTCTCAGATGCGTATCTGTACACGGCGCTCACGGACACCTGGACGCAGCAGCAGGACATTCCGCTCGCGCGCTTCGCAGCCGATGGGGTCGATGGGTTCCTGATCGGAGGGGCATCGGACCTTGCTACAGTGCATGCGGATGTCCTGAACTACCACTGGACTACAGAGACATGGTCCGCCTCGACGTTCCCTTCCTTCGCTGGTGGTCCGCGACGCGGAGGGGTTTCCGGGATCACGACCGTCTTGGCGGATGCCGGCCTCATCTACTATGGCACGGGCAGCGACAACTTGCAACGCTACAACGATTGGTGGCGGTTGTTCTTCGAGACGGGTATCGAAGAGCGCATCGACGATGTGATCAACGTGCGACCGAACCCGGCGACGGATCATATCACCCTATCCTCTGCGGCGCTACTGGCCGGGCTCCAGTGCGACCTGGTAGATGACTTGGGGCGCACGGTGATCAGTACACCCGTTCCTCTCGATGGCCGCATGGAGCTTCGAACTTTGGCTCCGGGGCGGTACACGATCCTAGTGCACGGTCGGGACCTGATCTTGCGCTCCTCGTTCATCAAGCTTCCCTGATCTTCAATGAATTTCCTCGACCCCGCCCTCGACGCCTATTGCGAGCACCACAGCACCGAGGAAGCGGGCTACTTGCGCGAGCTGACGGAAGAGACCTATGCGAAGGTGCAGATGCCGATCATGATCAGCGGGCATTTGCAGGGACGCTTCCTCTCGATGCTCAGTCATCTGGTGCGACCGAAGACCGTCGTCGAGATCGGCACCTTCACCGGCTACAGCGCGCTATGCCTGGCAGAAGGGTTGGCCGAAGGCGGCATGGTGCATACCATCGACATCGATCCCTATCTGCCGGAGATGGTGCACCGCTACGTGGAGAAAGCCGGGATGCTCGACCGCATCACCATGCACCACCGGCCTGCGCTTGAAGTGATCCCGGATCTTCCCGCACCGTTCGACCTGGTCTTCATCGATGCGGACAAGCAGAACTACCCGAACTACTTCGACGCGGTGATCGACAAAGTGCGGCCCGGCGGGCTGATCCTCGCGGACAACGTGCTATGGAACGCCAAGGTGCTCCTTCCCGGTGCCGAACAGGACGAAGCCACTCGCGCCATCGTGGAATACAGCCGCAAGGTGAAAGCGGATCCACGGGTGGAGCAGGTGATGGTGCCGTTGCGCGATGGGATCCTAGTAGCCCGGAAGAAATAGGGTCGTCTATGCACAATGCGGCCCCGGCTAACTTGCCGGACCAATGATCGATCTGCGCTCCGATACCGTTACCCGCCCCACGCCCGGCATGCGCGAGGCCATGCTGCGCGCCGAAGTGGGCGATGACGTCTTCGGCGAAGACCCCACGGTGAACGCCTTGGAGGAACGCATGGCCGCGCTCTTCGGACACGAGGCAGGTCTGTTCTGCGCCAGCGGCACACAAACGAACCAGATCGCCATCAACGTACACACACGTCCCGGCGACGAGGTGCTCTGCGATGAAGGCGCCCATGTCTACCGCTACGAAGGCGGCGGTATGATGGCCAACAGCGGATGCAGCGTGAAGTTCCTCCCGAGCGATCGCGGACGTTTCACCGCAGCGGAGGTGGAAGCGGCCATCAGCGATGCGAACAACGTGCACTTGGCCCGGACGCGGTTGGTGAACATCGAGAACACAGCGAACCGGGGCGGCGGTGCGGTATGGGACCTGAACGAAGTGAGGCGCATCCGCGCGGCGTGCAACAAATATGGGCTCACGCTCCACATGGATGGCGCGCGCATCTTCAACGCGATACAGGTGGATGGCACCGCGCCAGCTGCCTGGGGTGCCGCGTTCCATTCCATCAGCATCTGCTTGAGCAAGGGCCTTGGTGCTCCCGTGGGTTCAGTGCTCACAGGTAGCGGTTCTTTCATCGCTGAAGCCAGAAGGGTGCGCAAGCGCTTTGGTGGAGGCATGCGACAAGCGGGCATTCTTGCGGCGGCAGGTCTCTACGCCTTGGACAACCATGTGGAAAGACTGAAGGACGATCACGCCCGTGCCAAGCGTTTGGAAGAGGTGGTCCAGGGCAGACCCTGGGTCGAGAGCGTGGTGCCCGTTGCTACGAACATCGTGGTCTTCACCTTGAAAGCCGGGGTGCCGGTGGACCGGTTTCTCGGCAAGTTGCGCGAAGAAGGCATACTGGCCGTGCAATTCGGACCGCGCATGGTGCGCATGGTTACGCATCTGGATGTGGACGACGACGCCATCGACCTCGTGGTGCAAAGCCTCGAACGGATCGTGCCATGAGGACATCCATCGCCCTTCCGCTCTTCCTGTTGCTCGCGCCCTCAGCGGCCGCACAGAAGTTCACCTCCAAAGGCCAGGTAGAAGGCATCGCGATCGGATACCGTTGGTCGCATTCGGTCGGGCGGCCTTCAGAATTGCTGCTCCGGCTGGAGAACACCACGACCGATGATCGGCAGCTCTCCTTGGAATTGGCGCTCAGCCATCAAGGCTTCACCGTGGAGACCATGCATGCGGATACATGCATGAAAGCAGGTTCGAAGCTTGTGGGTAAATTGAACGGGTTCTGGTTCCGGCCCACGGAACTCACCACCGAACAGATCAAGAGCGGCGCGGTGGATTTGGAACTGGCCCGTGCGGTCGTCATGGTGCGACCATGCCCATAGCCACCGCGGTCGTGAGGGCACGCCGTATCCTTGCGTAAAGGATGGAGGAACGCGGACGTTCGGACGGATGGTTGTACCTGGCGATCGCGGTCGTGCTCATCGCCGCGCTCGCCGTATTGACCACCGCCGTTCTTCGAATGCCCGCACGGTTGGACGAGCTGGCGCGCCTGGGCATGGACCGTACCATCCAGAGCATCCGCAGACAGGCCTTGTCCGGATTCGATCAACTGGCCGAGGATCTTCGGGAGGAGGCCGCCTTCGTGGCCGTTTCCGATAGCACTTCCGCCGGTCGGCTGTTGGAGCGCTGGCAGGCGCTGATGTCCACGAAGCCCGCCTTGATGGCGGTCCATTTGGCCGACGAGCGCGGAAGTGAGGTCTCCCTGCTCCGCGAGAACGGCACGCTCATGGTGCGGCGTTCGCTTACCGGGCCCGGTCTCGGGTACCCTATGACATGGCCGTTGCTCGCCGACAAAGGCTCGGACACCACGCGGCGGATGATCATGGAGGAGACCTATGACCCGCGCACGCAGAATTGGTTCAGCCGGGCCCTGGAGGACCAACAAGGTGCACCGATCTGGAGCGCTGGCATGGTAACTAGAGCCGACACCATGGCGCTGCTCCATGTCGGCCAGCTTATCCGCCCATCGGAACGCAACCGGCCGTTCCGCGTGCTGGCCTTCTCGATCCGACCGCAGGATGTGGTGAGGGGCACGGTGCGCCAGGACCTTGCCCGCACTTACCGCGCGATCGTGCTCATGGAGAGCGGGCTCGACCTGCTCGATCAAGGCCCTGATAGCAGTGCGCTGGGCCAAGCCTATCCCGAGGCTTTGCGCCGTTGGAAAGTGAAAATGGACCGGCGGGCGATCCCGGTGGAGCAAGGGTCCATGCGCGCGGTGGTGCAGATCTTGCCGCACTCGATGAACGGGGTGAACTTCCAGATCGGCGCGGTGATGGACACCGAGGCGATCCGCTCCTGGACGGTCCCCGAGTGGAACCTGATCCTCTGGCTCGGCGCTTTGTTGAGCATCCTGCTCATCCTGATCATCTGGGCATGGCTCCGTCGGCGCGGCGATCAAAAACGCCTGCGGGTGCAGGAGAAAAGATCGCGCAGCCAGGAGCGGAAGTTGGCCAAAGTACTCGGCGAAAGGGACGTATTGGACCGCGAGGTGCATCACCGGGTGAAGAACAACCTGCAAGTGGTGAGCAGTTTGCTCAATCTGCAGGCCCAACGCCTTCCTGACGGTGCGGCACGTGAAGAGTTCGTGCGGGGCAAGCGACGCATCGACATGATGGCCTTGGTGCACCATAAGCTCTATGGCATGCCCGATCTGCGGGGTATCCGGTTGGACCGGTTGTTCCACGAACTGGCCATGAGCATCGCGGCCCTTTTCGAACCGCGCAGCCGGACGGTGAGCCATAGCATCGAAGCCACTGGGATGGTGACCGACCCGGATACGGCCATCGACATAGGTATCATCTTCTGTGAACTTCTTGCCAACTGCTACCAGCACGCGTTCCCCTTGGTCACCGGAGGACACATCGAAGTGGAGGTGCGCGCCGCGGGGGATGGGTCGCACCTCCTGCTGGTGAAGGACAATGGCACGGGTATGAACCCCTCCTCTACGGAAGGCCAGGGCAAGTTGGGCCTGGAAGTGGTGGAGGCGCTCGCCGAAAAGCTGGACGGCAGCGCGACCTACCGCCACGAGGGAGGCACGA
Source organism: Flavobacteriales bacterium (assembly GCA_016703105.1). Classification (GTDB taxonomy): domain Bacteria; phylum Bacteroidota; class Bacteroidia; order Flavobacteriales_F; family PHOS-HE28; genus PHOS-HE28. The sequence continues at coordinate 153,781 of JADJCS010000009.1, read as the reverse complement.
TCTGCGAGGTCCGTTTCCTGATGCGGGCACCTGCGGTGGAATCCCCCTGATCCGAGCGGCCCCTTACTCGCTCAGCCACTCGATCTCCACGCGCCGCTCGCTCGGATCGCGTCCGTTACTGCGGCTATCACCGTAATAGTTCACCAACAAGCGTTCAGGGGCGATGCCGCGTTGCAGCAGGTAGTTGCGCACTGTGCGTGCGCGCCATTCGCTCAGGGCGAGGTTCACAGCGGCATCGCCACTGCGGTCGGTATAGCCGGTGATCAAGACCCGCTCGCGCGGGGCACGGGCCAGTTGCTCGAACACTTCGTTGAGGAGCAGCCGTTGCTCCGGTTCCAGATCGGCCGAAGCACGCAGGAACCGCACGGTGATATCGCGGCCGGTGAGCGCACTGAGGTTGGCGATGGGGTTCTCCGAGCCGTTCGAGGATCCTTGATCGGCACGCACATCATCCACCTGGAGACGCAGGTCGTCCACCTGCCCCTGGATGTCATCCATCCGGTCGCGCAGCTCCCAGAGTTGCTTGCGCTGGTCCATGCGATCGATGCGTTCATGGATGCCGTCCAGTTCGGCCTTCAGCCAGCGATCCCGCTTTCGGATGCGCGCCGGGGCCTGAACGACCTCCGCCGCCGGAGGAGGAGCGACCACGGCAGGGGTGGGCATCTCCAGCAGTGGCGGATCCACTTCTCCGCGGCCCGTATCGGCCAGGGACAGATCGAGCGCGCACAGGAAATTCTCCTGGTCGAACACGGTACCACAAACGCTCGGTACCTCCACGGTCGTACCGGGATCCGTAGCGGTCGCACCCAGAACGGCTACGGTAGCCAAAGGCAAAAGATCGGCGCGGAACTGACGCTCGAGCTCCTCGCGCTGGCTGCGCACGAAACGGTAAATGGCGAGGTATCGATCCCCATCGCCGCCAGCATCGATCGGCATGCGGGCTTGCGACCAGTCGAGTTGCAACAAACGATCGAGTTGATCGCGCGTAGGTGGGCTGAACCCGGTGAAGAGGTCCGCCGCCTGGAACTCTTCCGCCGCACTGCGTACCTGGCCCTCAAGCGCCAGGACGAGATAGGCAAGTGGCTGATCCGTGCGCACACCATCACGCGTGAACTGGACATGATGGTCCAGGTAGGCACCGATACCGGCTTCAACCAAACGGTCGAGCATGAGGCTCCCCACCGGGCTGTTGGCGGTACGGAGGAAGGTGAAAGCGGGCTCGGCCACATCAGGTGCATAGCGCCAGGTGGCTTGGAACAGGGGTTGTGGAGCGGTGGTATCGCTCGACACACCGCGCACATGCACCGATCCGGCCTCCGCTCCGGCATGCAGCACAAGGTCCTGCGCCATGCCCGAAAAGCACGACAGTACTAGGAAGATCGGTGCGACGGCGCGCATGGCTCTGCTACGAAGGGGTGAACTTAGTCCCACCCCTCAGGGACCGAAGGCGTCGCTGCCCAAAAGATCCCCACAAGGCGATCAACAGTCGCTCGGTGAGCGGGGCAGCGGCATCAACTGCGGTTTCCATCGGGCGATCCATGCCAACGCTTCATGCACCTCCGCGCATACCCGGAACGGGAAGGCCGGCTTGTGGAAGCGGAGGAAGAACTCCCCTTGCAACCGGTCCGCGAGTTCGGCAGCGATGAACGCCACGGCCCGGCCTCTGCGTTTGCTGCAGCGCACAAGCAAAGTGCGCGCGTCGGGGCTCACCCGCACTTGCGGTCCAAGCATGACCAGTAGCGGCATCGACCCCTGCGGATCCATGGCCTCAGCGAGCCGGATCAACTCGCACATCTCCCACCGACCGATCCTGGCCTGGGCCGTGAGCTCCACCCGCAGAAGACCGTCCTCACGCCACAGTTCGTAGGGCGCATGCGCGGCACGGGGCATCGCTGGGAGCACGGACCAATGTAGAGGCGCGCGGACCGAGCCTCGCGCACAGCGGAGATCACGTTATCCCGATCAGTGGTGGATAAATCCTGCTTGACAAAAATGACAACCCCGGAGCCTTGTCAGCGTCCAAGTTCAATCCCGATCACTTCGGGGACCACCTGGCCGGTCGATGCATTGGGCATGGTCATTCCCACGAGCATGGCGACGGTGGGAGCGACGTCCTCCACCGAAACCCGGCGAAGCACTTCGCCGTGGCTTATCCCTTTGCCCATGAAAAGGATGGGTACATGCGTGTCGTAGTTCCATGGGGATCCATGGCTGACCCCCCTGGCCGGGTCATCGGCGTAGGGCTGAAAACAACCGGGCTGGGCAGCGAAGAGGACATCTCCGTTCCGTTGCGCTATGTACCCGCGCTGTAGGCTTCGCCGCACGCCTTCGTGATACTGGTTGGTCGCCAGATCCACCGCGGTCACCGCGTCGGCGATCACCCGTTCGCTCAGTAACGCCTGCACTGTGAGCCGCTGCACCAGAGCACGATCCGCCTTGCGCGCTCGGATCAAGGAGTCGTTCAAATAGACCTGTCCGAAGAGGAGTGTATCCACCCAATCGCCCGGGCCCAAGTTGGCGGAGAGCGCGGCATTGACCCGCTCCTCCATCGCCCCTTCATCCAGATAATCCGCGTTGCCCTTCATCTCTTTTACAAAGCCCGGCAGATCAGGCCCGGCGTGATCCGCAGTGAGGAACACGGTGTATTGTCCCTTGCCCACCCGCACGTCGAGATCGGCGAACAAGCGGGCGAGTTCCTTGTCCAAGCGGAGATACATATCCTCCACTTCCAACGCGCGCGGACCCATCCAATGGCTCAAGTAATCCGTGGCGCTATAACTGATGGCCAGGAGGTCCGGAACCGCGTCCACACCGAGCTCCTCCCCGACCAGTGCGGCAAGCGCAAAGTCCGTGGTAAGGGTATTGGCCCAAGGCGTATATGTGATCACCGCGGTCGATCCGCTCGCCTGGAACAGTGGGCGGAGGTCCAATGGAAGAGTTGCGGAGGAAGCGCTAGGGATCGGTGTTTCAAAGGGGTTGTCGTCCTCCAGCGGTGTGTGATAGCGGGCCCGGGGGAGCAGTGGCTCCCAGGTGTTCTGGAGATACTTCGCCGCTCGGCCCTCCGCATTGAAGTCGACCACCCACTTCGGAAGTTGCTCCATGTACCAAGTGCTGGTGACCCATGGGCCTTGCGGGCCCTTGCCGAACCAGTAGGCACCATCCCCTGTCCGACCGATCGGCAAAATGGCGCCGCGATCTTTGAACGAGAGCCCGATCGTTCTCGAAGCCCCGTCCGTGCGCCGCTCCAGTTCGTCGGAAAGGGTGGTGACCAGAAGTTCGCGCGGGGACCGTTGCCCGGAAGAGCCTGCGATGCCCACCCCTTGTACATCGGGGTCCTCGACGCAATACGCGATCCGGCCGGATCCCTTGATGTACCGTTCGTTCAACACGATGCCGTGGCGGCCGGGAGGCGCTCCCGTATAGACCGTGGCATGGCCGGGGCCCGTTTCGGTGGGCACATGATCGAAATGGGCATCGCGACAAAAGGCACCTTCTCCGATCAGCCGCTTGAAGCCACCATCGCCGAAGTTGTCCCAGTACCTATAGATGTAATCCGTTCGCATCTGGTCTACGATGATGCCTACCACCAGCTTCGGGGGCGTGGTCCAAGCGGGTGGTTGTGCCGAAGCAACCCTCACGGTAGCGACGGGAACTGGGATCGGTCTTCCCTTTTCCTGCGCGAAGAGGATGACAGGGAACAACAGTGGTAGCAGGATCGGCCGGAACATGCTGGAGCGTCGACCCACATCGTTCGCCATAGCCCAGCGAAGGCGAACCGGGTCGACCGAACGAAGGAACAAGATCACGGGGCGGATCGGAAGTTTCATACGGGACGTGCGAAAAGGTGGAAAAAGAATATGCCGGCCATCACGCTGACCACGATGTTCAGCGTGGCATAGACGTAGAGTCCATCGCGCAGCAGTGTGTAGTTCTCGGAACTGAAAGTGCTGAGGGTGCTGAAGCCTCCGCAGAAACCGATGGCGAGCAAGGCGTACCACTGCTCCTTTCCAGGCAGATGCAGCTGCCAGCGCAGTATCAACCACGCGAGGAGGGCAGTGGCCAACACGTTGGCGGAGAGCGTGGCCCAGGGGAAACCGCCGCGCACGTCCAAACCGATGAAGAGACGGGAGATGCCGTAACGCACCACGCTGCCCGCACCACCGCCCAGAAAAACCGCCAACCAGGTGTTCATGCCTTCGCGCGCAATGCCAGCACGCGCCGAAAGATGGCGAAGAACAAGGAGCCCACGACGATGCCGTAGAGCCCACCTACCAGCACATCGCCTGGATAGTGCACACCCAGATAGATACGGCTGAAGCCAATGAACGCGGCCCAGCCGAACAACGCACCACCCGCCCAAAGCGGACGGCCTTGTAGCGCCCATGCCATGAAGGCCGCGATGGCGAAGTGGTTGGAGGCGTGGGAGGAAACGAAGCCGTACTGTCCCCCGCAATACCCGTTCACCAGATGCACGGACCCTTGCAGCGCGGGTTCATGGCACGGCCGCAGGCGATGTACGGTCTCCTTGAAGAGGAGCACGCTGCCCGTATCGCTCGCCACGATCATCAGCGCGATCACGGGCAGGGCGAGGAACAGGCCTTTCCAGGCATAACGCTTCTTCAAAAGCACCAGGAAGAGCGCGTACGCCGGGAACCAGATCCGCATGTCCGACGCCAGACCCATCACGGCATCGGCCCATGGCGCATGCGCCCCGTTGATCAGCAGGAAGAGGTCGGTGTCCAGATCGACGATAGCGGACAATGGGTTCATGACCGATGGAGCACCTTCCACAACAGGTCCTTCAGCTCTGGCAACCCGAAGCCGCTCACGGAACTGATCAGCACCGTCTCGACGCCCTTGGGCAATTCCTTGCGGATGGCGGTGCGCAGTTCGTCATCGAGCAGATCGCACTTGGTAACGGCCAGCACGCGGTCCTTGTCCAATAGTTCAGGAGAGAATTGTTCCAGTTCGTTCAGCAGCACCGTGTAGTCCTCTTTGATGTCCTTGCTATCCGCAGGCACCATGAAAAGCAGCACACTGTTGCGCTCGATGTGCCGCAGGAAGCGCAGCCCGAGCCCCTTGCCTTCGTGCGCCCCTTCGATGATGCCGGGGATGTCCGCCATCACGAAGCTCAAATGGTCGTGGTAGGGCACGATGCCCAAGTTGGGCGTGAGCGTGGTGAAGGCGTAGTCGGCGATCTTGGGTTTGGCGGCGGTAATGGCCGCGAGCAGGGTGCTCTTGCCCGCGTTGGGAAAACCGACGAGGCCCACATCGGCGAGCACCTTCAGTTCCATGGCCATCCACTGCTCCTTGCCAGGTTCGCCGGGTTGGGCGAAGCGCGGCGTTTGCCGTGTGGCGGTGGCGAAGTGCTGGTTGCCCTGGCCTCCTCTGCCGCCGGCCAGCAGGATGTGCTCTTCGCCGTCGTGCATCACTTCACAGATCACCTCGGCGGTGTCCTCGTTCTTGGCGAGCGTGCCGAGGGGCACTTCGATCACCACGTCCTTGCCGGCCTTGCCACTGCGTTGGTTGGAACCACCGCTCCCACCATCACCGGCGATCACATGCTTGGTGTAGCGCAGATGCAGCAAGGTCCACAGCTGGGCGTTGCCGCGCAGGATCACGTTGCCGCCCCGGCCGCCGTCGCCGCCATCGGGCCCGCCCTTGGGCATGTACTTCTCCCGGCGCAGGTGGCGCGAACCGGCGCCGCCCTTGCCGCTCCGGAACTCGATGCGGATATGGTCAATGAAATTCATAGGCGGGCAAAGGTCGCCATATCCCCACTAGTGCGTATTTCACAGCCAGCGGCAGCAACCCGATGAGGTCGGCACGTCTGATCAGTGACCTACCTTCATCGCCCTTCACCTGGACTTGATATTCCGCACGCATGAAACACCAGTTCGCCCTTTTCGCGCTTTGCGGAACGCTCCTCACCACCGGCCAACACGCTACGGCCCAGGTCTTCATCCCCGACACGCTCGTGCGCAACTGGCTCAACGGGTCCATTCCAGGTATCGTAGATGTGAACGGGATCATGGACACGAGCCATGTGGGGATCGCGACCTTGGATTCGGTGACCTGGATGTCACCTTACCTGGACACTGCTGTGGTCGACCTCACGGGTCTCGCATACCTCGATGCCCTTGAATACTGCCATGTGCTCCCGTATGGCAGCACCTGGTCACAGATCGATGTGGTCTGCCCTGCCCTGCCGCCTATTCTGGATGAGTTTGAGATCTACGTGGTAATGGGGGCCCGGAACATATCGCTTCCGGATCTCCGCGCACCGCTCAGGAAAGTGCAGATCGTAAGCGCGAACATCGGGCACCCGATCGACCTGAACATCGCCTCGATACAGGACACCATTCACCACGCGGTATTCGCACGGGTCCGGTCCGTTTCGTGTTCCGCGAATTCCGGGTATTTCGACGAACTCGAGTTCTACCCTTCTGGGCACAGCCTATCAGACACTTTCAACTTCGTTTTGCCAGGATGGCGGTGTGGTGAAATGTGGTTCCATGGGGTCGATCTTGGCGCATGCAACTTGGACCTTGTTGGTTCGAGCTGTGACTACTTCCGAACTTATGGCGGGATACCGCGCATTGATAGCTGGCCGGACTCGGTGCGAACAACTTACATGCTCAACCTTCAACTTGAGCACATGGCCCCTTGGCCAGTTACGATCGAGTACATCAACATGGATGTTGATCCGCAATTGTGTCTCCCGATGTTCCCGAACACTGTTCGGGATGTGATCGCATACTCAAGGCAGTGCATACCGAACATTCCTGATTCTATCGTATCGCTTCAAGGTCAATTCATCGCTGGGGGTGACACTGTGCTATGTACTGTTCTGAACACGAATTGCTCCGGCACGGCGGCAGTGATCGCCGGCCGCCACGTCATCGATAGCAATGCCAATGGCCTCATCGACCCGGGTGAACCCATCTTCCCATGGGGGCAGGTGGCCATCCAGCCAATGAACGCCTTGGTGCCCGGCGGATCCGATGGTTGGTGGGAGCGCGGGGCATTTCCCGGTACGTACACCATCACCTCCACGAGCAACTATCCTTACCTGATCAACACCGCCCCAGCACAGCACACCGCCACCTTCGGCGCTCTTGGCGAGGTGGACAGCACCAACCACTTCGCCTACACGTTGCTGCCCGGGGTGAACGATCTGCGTGTGGATATTGGCGCGAACGTTGCACGTCCCGGATTCGATAACATCGTCCACCTCGCTTACGAGAATTACGGCACCACCACGTTGAGCGCGGACCTGCAACTCACCTTCGACACGGACCAAAGCTGGGTGGGCAGCACACCTGCGCCAACTACGCAGAGCGCCAACACCGCGAACTGGACCCTCCCCAACCTGCCCCCGGGAACACAAGGCCAGATAGCCATCACCGTGCATACCGATGCGGCCGTACCTATTGGCACCGCCTTGTTGCACACCGCGTTGATCGATCCGCTGGCGGGTGATACCACACCGGCCAACAACACCGCGAACTGGGTGGATACCGTGATCGGTGCGTACGATCCGAACGACAAGCTCTTGGACACACCCACGGCTACGCTCCCCCAAGTACAAGCCGATGAGTTGGATCTCACCTATACCATCCGCTTCCAGAACACCGGCACCTTCCAAGCCGAGCGCGTGGTGATCGTGGATACACTTTCCCATCAATTGCAGTGGTCCACCTTCCAATTCCTGGGCAGCAGCCATGCATGCGATTGGTACATGGTGGACGGCGTGCTCCACTTCATCTTCGATCCCATCCTATTGCCCGATAGCGGAAGCAACGAAGCAGGATCCCACGGCTTCGTGCGCTTCAGCATGCGACCCAGCACACAACTGCAATTCGGCGAGACCGTGAGCAACATCGCGCATATCGTCTTCGACTTCAATGAGGCGATCGTGACACCGCCGGCGGTGTTCCTCGTGGACAATTCGACCAGCGTGCGTTCGCACAGCAACACTGAGTTGATCGTAATGCCCAACCCAACGCGCGACCGGCTGAGGGTCGATGGTTTCAGTGGAACGGTACGCTACCGGATCCGCGATATCGGCGGGCGCCTGACGCAACGGGGCACACTGAACGGACCGGGAACGATCGAGGTGGTAACCCTTTCACCGGGAACCTATTTCCTGGAAGTGGAACAGAACACTGCAACGAGAACAGTGCGCTTCTTTCGGGAGCGATAAGCGGGAGCAGCGGCAGTTAGCCGATGGCCTTCCCCAAACGATCGGTGATGTCCTCCACGGACCCGACCCCATCGATCCCTTTGTACTTGCCCTGGGCGCTGTAGTAGGCCTTAAGGGGTGCGGTCTTCTCCTCGTACTCGCGGATGCGATTGCGGATCACGCCCTCGTTCTTATCGTCGGGCCGCCCGCTGGTCTCACCGCGTTTCAGCAGGCGCTTCACAAGCTCCTCTTCGGGCACTTCGAGCGCGAGCATGGAGGTAATGGGTTCGCTCTTGGCGTCGAGCATGACGTCCAAGCTCTGGGCCTGGGCCTTGGTGCGCGGGAAGCCATCGAAAATGAAGCCCGGTGCTTCGATATGCGCTTCGATCTTGTTGCGGATCATGCCGATCACCACATGATCGGGCACCAGATCACCGCGGTCCATCATTTCCTGGGCCTCCAACCCCAGCGGTGTTTCCGCCTTGATCTCCGCGCGAAGGAGATCGCCGGTGCTCAGGTGTACCAAGCCATGGCGTTCGATCAGGAAGGCGCTCTGGGTACCCTTGCCTGCACCCGGCGGGCCGAACAGCACGAGGTTGAGCTTCTTGGTCATGAAGTGGGTTCTAGAATGCGCCAGATCCCCGGCAGGTTGCGCCCAAGGCCATCGTGATCCAGCCCCGAGCCCACTACGAAGACGTTGGGGATGCGCACGGCCACATGATCGATGGGGTACTGCCGTTCGTACGCGTCCGGCTTGAAGAGCAATGCGGCCACCGCAACACTGGCCGGATGACGCTCGGCTAGTTCCTCCATGATGTGCGCGATGGTGCCGCCGGTATCCACGATGTCCTCCACGATCACCACATGTCTGCCTTCGATCCTTTCGGTAAGTCCGATGAGTTGCGTGACCGAACCGCTGCTGGAGGTACCCAGGTAGCTCGCCACTTTAATGAAGCTGATCTCGCACTCCGTATCCAGGCGCTTCATCAGTTCGGCAGCGAAGAAGAACGCACCGTTCAGCACACCGAGGAAGAGGGGCCGTTGTCCGGCATACTTCGCATCGATCTCGCCCGCCACTCGTGCGATCGCGACCTCCAACTCCGCAGCGCTGAGGTAGGGCGTGAACTCCATATTGTGAAGCTTCACGCGGGATACGGTGGTTTCGCTCTCGGCCATTCCAGCGGATAGCTCCAAAGGGGACGCGGTCCGGGGCGCCGAAGGTAGGCAACGCATGCGGAGGCCTTCTCCTGGATCGCACCCCCGGTAACGTCCCCTTCATGGTCCGTTCACAGCGGTGCTCCGATGCGGCGATCCGTTACATTCGGCACCGTGCGCCGCCTGACTTCTCTTTTGCTCTGCCTTCGTGCCCTTGCGCTTTGTGCAGGCGGAGACAACACGCCCGTGGGTCCGCGCATCGCGGGTATGGGGCAGGCGGGAGTTACGCTGATCGACCTCTGGAGCGTACACCACAACCAGGCAGGATTGGCGGGCCTGACGAAGATCACCGTGGGCGCGCATTACCAGCGGCACTTCTTAAGCGAAGAACTGAGCCAGCAGGGATTGGCCGTGGCCATACCCTTGGGCAAGGGCACGATCGCGGTGAGCGGCAATTCCCTGGGCTTCGATCTGTACCGCGAGACCAAGGCGGGCGTGGCCTACGCCATGCGCTTCGGCGAAGGGCTGCGTGCCGGGGTGCAACTGAACTACTTCAACGTCCGCCTCGGCGAGAACTACGGCAGTCGGAGCATGATGACGGCCGAACTCGGCATCCAGGCGCGGCTCACGGATAAGCTGTGGATCGGGGCCCATCTCTACAACCCCACCCGCGCGGAACTGGGTGGGCCGTACGACGAAAAGGTGCCTACCATCCTGCGCGTCGGCCTGGGGTACACCTTCAGCGAAAAGTTGGTGATCACCGGCGAAGTGGCCAAGGACATCGATAGGCAGGAACAGTTCCATGCGGGCATCGAGTACCGGCCGATCAACGCGCTCTTTCTGCGCACCGGGGTGAGCACGGGTCCGGTGCAAGGACATTTCGGTGCGGGCGTGCGGGTGAAGAACTTCGACATCGACCTCGCCGTGGCCTACCGTTCGTTGCTCGGCCCCACGCCGATGATCGGCCTGAACTACCGGTTCGAATGAAACGCGCGGTGCGATGGGCCGCGCTCCTGCTTCCGCTCACAGCGATGGCGCAGGACGATCGCGGCGTACCGCGCGATCTGATCGAGCAACGCATCGAAGCCGCCGCCGAACAATTGGGCGACGACAGCGACGTGGACCTCACCACCTTGTTCGAGGTGCTCACCGATCGCTACACCGATCCGATCGACCTGAACCACACTACGACCGAGGAGCTCAGTACGCTCTCACTCCTCACCGACGTGCAGATCGGTGCGCTCTTCGACCACATCCGTCGCAACGGCAAATTGCTGAGCGTATACGAGGTGCAGACCATCGATGCGTGGGACGCACGCACTCTGGCCCTGGTGAGACCTTTCGTGAACGTGCGCGAGAACGCACAGGGCACCAACGCTTCGCTGAAGGAGATCCTGCGCAATGGTGATCACGAGATCACCGTTCGGAGCATCATCGGTGTGGAGCCTCGCCGTGGTTCCATGGACCGGCGCGGGCTGCTCGGCGATCGCTACACCGATCCGGATGGTGATGCGTTGCCGAACACCGATGACGATGCCGTGCGCGACAGCCTGCGCAGGGAAAGTCGCCTCTACCTCGGCAGCCCTTACAAGCTCTACACACGCTACCGGTTCCGCTATCGCAACAACGTTAGTCTTGGCATCACTGCGGAGAAAGACGAAGGCGAGGAGTTCTTCCGGGGAACGCAGACGAAAGGCTTCGACTTCTACAGCGCCCATTTTTTTCTCCGGGGCTTCGGAAGGCTAAAGGCCTTGGCCATCGGCGACTACCAGGCGCAGTTCGGGCTGGGCCTTACGTATTGGAGCGGCCTGGCCTTCGCGAGCAAATCATCGTTCAGCCTCAATGTAAAACGGAACGCCACCGGCATCGTGCCCTACACCAGCGTGAATGAGAACCTCTTCAACCGCGGGGTGGCGGCCACGGTGGAAGTGATGAAGCATGTGGACGTAACCGCGTTCTATTCCAACAAAGGGATCGATGGCAACGTGGCACAGGAGGTCGATACCAGCGATGTGGACGTGCAGGAAGTGAGTTTCAGTTCCTTCCAGGAAGATGGCTACCACCGCACGTTCAACGAACTGGCGAAGAAGGACGCGATCCGCGAGCAGGTGTTCGGTGGGCATGTGCGCTACCGGAGGAACAACTTCAGTATCGGTGCCACAGGTGCCCATATCCGTTTCGATGTTCCACTGAGCCGCAACGCACAACCGTACAACCAGTTCGAGTTCAACGGGCAACAGAACACCACGGTGGGCAGCGACTTCAGCTGGCTTTTCCGCAACGCGAGCTTCTTCGGCGAGGTGAGCGGATCGCTTCCACAACCCGGCGGCAACATGGGTTGGGCACTGAACCTGGGCACCCTCATCGCGCTGGACCGGCGCGTATCGCTGGCCCTGCTGTACCGCAACTACGAGCGCGATTTCCACGGGCTCCGCAGTGTGGGCTTCGCCGAAAGCGGCAACCCATGGAACGAACGTGGCCTGTACACCGGCTTGGAGATCCGCCCCTCCCGCCAATGGACCATCAATGCCTACTTCGATCAGTACCGTTTCCCTTGGTTGAAGTACCAGGTGGATGCACCGAGCGATGGCTACGATGTGCTCACGCAAGTGACCTGGCGGCCGAACAAGCAAGTGGAGCTTTACGCCCGGGCCCGTTTTGAGGAGAAAGGCTACAACACCGAAGCGGATGTGGCTGGCGTGGACCCCATCGTGCGCCGCAAGCAGATGAACCTGCGCTTCAACGCGAACTACAAGGTGACCCCGAGCATCAACCTGCGCACCCGCATTGAAACGATCGACTTCACCCGGGGCGACTCCCCCACCGAACACGGCTTCATTGTTTACCAGGACCTGGCCTACCGGCCGATGCGCAGCATGGTGGAGCTCACCTTGCGCGCCGCGCTCTTCGATACGGACAGCTATGATGCCCGTCTCTACGCCTATGAGAACGACCTGATCGGCGTGTTCAGTATACCACCTTACTACGGTCGCGGCATGCGCTGGTACGCCATGGTCCGCCTCACGCCGTTGCGCCGGGTGGACGTCTGGGTACGCTACGGCGCGTTCATCTTCCAGGACCAGGACCGGATCAGCAGCGGCCTACAGGAGATCAGTGGGGATACCCGCAGCGATCTGAAGTTGCAGGTGCGGTGGAGGTTCTGAGCGGGTATAAGTTGTCAGTTCACAGTTGTCGGTGGTCAGTAGCGCAGCGCGCACTACTGACAACTATGCACCGACGACTGCCAACCGACAACCAACAACTGACACTGAGCACCTACAGCCCATAGCCTCCGGCCACACCGGGATCGCCGCAACGATCTCTGCTCTTTCTGCGTTCCTCCCCAAACCACCGCCATGGGAACGCTACGCAACGCGACGGCCTGCGCGGCCGCGATCGTCTTTCTGCCTTTGTCCGCGGCCGAAGAGCGCACCACCCTCGGCCTATTGCTGGAACGCGGACAGGTCGCCTTGACACCGACCGGCCTGGGTGGCCACAGTGGCGAAAGCCTGCAGGTGAGGGTGCTCAACAAGAGCGCACGGCCACTGCGAACGAGCATTCCCGTGGGCTGGGTGTTCGTGAGCGCCGAGCCGGAAGTGCAGGACCTGATCGTGGTGCGCGAAGAGTTCGTTGATCTACCGGGCGGAGCCACGCGCACGGTGACCTGTCGCGCCTTCTGTTGTGAGAGCGTCGGCACCGGGCCGGAGCAGGGTGAGGCCTTCCGCACAGGGCATCAGGCGGGCAAGAAGCTCACGGAGACCGCGATGGCCATAGCGCGGGGCGACTATCCCGACGATCTGGCCCAGAGCGCGATCTGGGTGTTGAGCGATGCGCACGACATCGCCTCGATGGGCGCATTGGACAGCAGTGCGGCGGATACGTTGCGGTACGCCGTGAGCCGCATCAGCGGGCAACCAGCGCCATTGCACACGTTGCGCTACGCGGATGATCCCGAACGCGTGTGCAGCGGCCGGCCCGCTTCGATCTCGCGCACCCTGCACCTCTCGGTGGGTGTGAGCACCATCCTGAACGCAGTGGTACTGGACCGATCCGGAAAGGTCGTGGCCGTACTGCACGATCACACCGTGTTGGATCCCGGCGCGCACAACGTCCCACTTACCGTATCGGTTTTGGATTGGCCCGCCGGCATGTATGGGATCCATGCTTGGACGAGCGATCGCGCGGGTGTACACCGCATGCCTTTCGTTCTATGACGACCAGCCAAGGGACGGTCGTCGACCTGAATGACCTCGTCCTTGCGCGTTCCGATCGTTAAAGAACTCTTGCTGGACGGGACTTTTCCAGCGTAAGGCCGGCGTGAACGAGCGCCGAAAGCGCGCATTTCGTCGATATACGTTCGCAGACCACCCTTTAGGGTTGCCTCGAAAAGTTATTAACGATCTGGGGTGTCATATTGCGTCGCGCGCTCATAACGCCTTAAGCTTGCCTACTTCCTCCTCCAGAATGGGGAGGTCCCACCCCATTTCCACGACCTAAAACCCTACTCGCGCTGGCGAGCGGAACCGCTCACCGGTACATCCAGATCATCCGTTACTGCCAGGCAAGCTGCCTTACCCACGGCGATAGCCCGATCGCTATCCATTCTTCAAGCAACCCACCCCAACCAAACCCAAGACCCATGAATTGTCGAAACTCCTCGACGCCGACCCACCGAACGTGGGGATGGCTAAAGACCGGCCTGCTCGGTGCGGCGTTCGCGCTGTTCGGGACGACGCAGGCGCAGGTGGACGTTACGGCCACGGCCGGAACGCTTTCCCAGTCCTACACGCAGTTGAACCTCGCTTTTGCCGCGATCAACGCTGGAACTCACCAGGGGGTGATCACCATCGGCATCAGCGGTAACACCACGGAATCGGCCAGCGCCGTACTGAACAGTGGAGCGGTAGCTCCGGCGGCGTGGACATCGATGTCCATCACTCCGACCGGTGCGCCCTATATCATCGAGGGCACCATTGCCGGTGCGGTTATCAAGTTGAACGGTGCTGACAATGTGACCATAGATGGTCGCATCGCTGGTACGGGACGCAACTTGACCATCCGGAACAACAGTACCGCCGCAACAACTGCGGCTGTTTGGTTGGCCAGCGTAGCGGTGGGCAACGGCTGCTCAGGCAATACGATCCGCAATTGCGAGATCGCTTGTAACGCACCGCAGAACACCGGGACCCTCCAGACCTATGGGATCTTGATGTGCGGCACGACGATCAGCCTGACCTCCAATGGTGTGGAAAATGACAACAACACCTTCCAGGAGAATCGCATCATTAAGTGCCGCCATGGCATCGCTACGCGCGGCACTGCCGCATCGGACCGAAACCTGAACATACAGGTCCTGGACAACATCGTAGGCCCAACGGCCTTCGGTGCGGATCAGATCGGCAAAGTGGGTATCTACATGCAAGCCGATGAGAACAGCACCGTCAGAGGCAACACCGTGCAGTTCGTAGGCGGCGACTTCGCCAATACGACCGGCGGTGCGGACCGCTATGGCATCGCCATAGGGGTTGAATCCTGGAGCATGACCCCGGGCACCATTACGTCGCTGAACTACACTGTCTCCCGGAACCTGGTGCATGACATTATCGATGAGCGGACTTTCTCCGCAGTGGGCATCGGTCTGCAAACCACCAACGGTGGCTCGCCGACGAACAACGTGGTGTGCAGCAACATCATCTACAATGTGAAGTCGAACGGCACGGCTGGTGATCAGGCTGTAGGCTTGGCGATCGCTGGTGGCCATTCGGACCAGGTGGTGTACAACTCCATCCGCATGAGCGGGGATGTGGATCCAAACGCAGGCGCTACTGCGACCAGCAACTTCGGAAGCGGGATCCGCATCGGACTCGATAACGGCACCACCCATGCGAACCTGAACTTGAAGAACAACGTGGTGTACATGGACCTCTTCTCGTCCAGCACACCGGCCGCCCGATACTATGCGATAAGCGGAAGGACCGCAGCCTATACGTTCGGGACAGGTGGTCAGGACCACAACGACTACTATATCAACCCATTGAACACCGCGTGTGTGACCGGTGGCTTGGGAACAGCATCCGGTACTGTTCTTACGAACCAGTTCCCTACTCTCGCGAACTGGCAGACGGCATACACCGCACCTCAGGATGCGAACTCGATCCAAGCCGACCCGGGGTTCATTTCGGACACGGACCTGCATATCAGTGCGGGCGCAACGGCCGTGAACAACGTGGGTACGGTCGCCGGTGTGACCTGCTCGATCGACTTCGACAACGAAGCACGTAGCGGCACGCCCGATATCGGTGCGGACGAATACACCCCCTTGGTATGTGCAGGCGCGGATGGCGGCACCATCACACCTGCTACGGCTTCTGCCTGCTCAGGCGGCACCTATGTCATGACGAGCACCGGTTCGCTGGTCGCTGCTGGTATCAGTAATCAATGGCAGGTGAGCTCCACCCCAGGTGGACCTTATGCACCGGTTTCGGGCGGTAGCGGTGCGACCAGCACGAGCTACACCACCGGCCCCCTGACCGCCGGTACCTACTACTACGTGATGACCAACACCTGCTCCTTTGGCGGTGTTGATGATTCCAACGAGTTGACCCTCACGGTGAACCCCACTCCGACCGCTTCGGCAGGCAGCAACAGCCCACTATGTGAGGGTCAACCGCTCAACCTGACCGGCACAACGGATATCGGCACCACGTTCTCGTGGACCGGCCCGCTAGGCTATGCCAGCGGCAGCCAGAGCCCACAGGTTTCGGCTTCAGCGACCGGTGGAATGGCAGGCACCTATACGTTCACCGCTACGGACAACGGCTGCACCAGTGCACCGAGCAATACCGTGGTGGTGGTGAACCTTGCCCCTATCATCGTCAGTACCACGGCGACGCCGAACCCGATCTGCTTCAACGGCAACTCGCAATTGAACGTGAACGCCTTGGTGGACGCACCGTTCGTGCGGATCAGCGAAATGATCATCAATCGCGGCGGAACGGGTACCGGAACCATCCCGCTAACCATCCCAGGAGCCGACTTGGTGGAGTTGAACAATACCAGCGGGGTGCAAGCGGACATCAGCGGTTGGACGTTGGCAGCTTATGGCAACAATACCGCCATTGCGAGCCACTCCATCGTCTTCCCCTCGGGCACGATCATCCCGCCGAATAGCTGGCTGGTGGTCACGCTGGGCGTGGGCACGAACGATCCTGTGAACCGGGTTTACTACACCGGTGGGGCCAACGATTCGTACTTCTCCTCCTCCGCGATCGGTCTTGTTCTGTTGAACGGGTCGACCGTGATCGATGCCATGGGAGCAGCCAACACCCCCACGGTCTACACATTCGCCGGAGGTACCGGAGTGACCGGCGGTGACTGGAGCGGCACCTTCTTCAGTGTGTCCGGGCGATCGGGTTTCATCCGAAGCGCATCTGTGGATAGCAATACGGCTACGGATTGGGTAGCCACGAACACGCCAAGCCCACTGAATACGGTGGGTGTGTTCAACGCGGGCTATACCAACACGAACCAAGGCACTCCCTCGAGCTACCTCTGGAGCCCGAACACCTTCCTGGACTTCGACAACATCGCCAACCCCATGGCGAACAACGTGACCGTGCCAAGCGAAGCCTTCACGGTGACCGTGAGTGCACCGAACGGTTGCACCGCACAGGGTAACGTCACGCTGAACACGAGCGCGCCGATCACCGCTGCGACGATCACCGGAACGTTGGCATTCTGCACAGGGGGTAATACGACCCTTACCGCCGTTCCGACGGATGGCGCTGGCCCCTATACCTACTTGTGGAGCCCCAACGGGGAAACGACCGCCAGCATCAACGTGACCGTGGGTGGCAACTATAGCGCGCAAGTGGATGATGCCTGCGGCGGTAGTGTGAACACGGGCCCTGTGACGGTGGTGGAGAACCCCACCCCCACAGCCAGCGCGAGCAGCAACAGCCCAGTTTGTGCGGGCAGCCAGCTCGACCTCTTCGGCACTACGGACATCGGCACCACCTTCAGTTGGACCGGCCCGAACTCCTTCGCCGATGCGAACGAGGATCCGAGCATTCCGGGTGTGACCGCAGCGGCTACGGGCACCTACAGCTTCACCGCTACGCTAGGTTCCTGCACATCCGCCCCGGCCACTACCGACGTAGTGATCGGCGTACAGCTTCCAGTGATCAGTTCCACCACGGCCACCCCAGGTACGATCTGCCCAGGTGGTAGTTCGCAACTGCAAGTGAACATAGCTGGCGGCGCGGTCTACTGTGCCACGATCGGCTTCGCTACCAGCATTGAGCCGATCTCCAACGTGACCTTCGCCGGCATCAACAACTCGAGCACTTGCACGGTGAACGCTCCTCCTGCGAACACGCTGGAGGATTTCACAGGGGTGATCGGCAACGTGGTCGCCGGTGGGGTATATCCGTTCACCGCATCGGGTAACACGGATGGAAGTTTCACGACCTACTTCACTGCCTTCTTCGACTGGGATCAGAACGGTACGTTCGAATCACAGCAAGCGATCGGCTCCATCACCAACACGGCGTGCATACTTACCGCCACAAACAACGTAACGGTTCCGGCCGGGGCGTTCAATGGCAACACGCGCATGCGAGTGGTGAAGAACTACTTCACTTCGCCGACCGATGCTTGCGGCGCATACAGCTACGGACAGGCCGAAGACTACACGATCAACGTGACGGGTGGTGTGGACGCTTACACCTATAGCTGGTCGAACCCTGGCACACTGGACAACGCGGCCATCGCGAATCCGACCGCCACGATCAATACGCCTGGTACGGTCACCAACTACACGGTAACGGTCACGCAAAATGGCTGCTCCGCACAGGGCAACACTTCAGTGACGACGGTCACTGTGGACGACGGCGACCCCTGCACACTGGACGCATGCTCGAACGGCGTGGTGACCAACACATTCCAAGATGCGGACGGTGATCTGATCTGCGATGCGAACGATGATTGCCCGAACCTCGCTGGCGAGCAGGGTGATCCTTGCGACGATGGCCTCGCTACCACGGGCAACGATGTGATCAACGGCAGCTGCGTATGCGAAGGTCAATTGATCGACTGCCTCGGTGTACCGGGTGGTGCCGCACTGCCAGGTACGGCCTGCAATGATGGCGACCCGAACACCGGCAACGACGTGTACCAGCCGAACTGCACTTGCGCCGGCGTACTGATCGACTGCCTCGGTGTACCAGGCGGCACGACCCTGCCAGGCACCGCATGCGACGACGGGGATGCGAACACGATCAGCGATGTGTACGACGCGAACTGCGTTTGCGCTGGTACGCCCATTGGCGGATGCTCCGAGAACAACGTGGTGTTGACCTTGAACTCCGATGCGAACGCGAACCAGACCACCTGGAACATCATCAACGTTGGTAACCAGGCTATTGTGTGCAGCGGCGATGCCCCCACGAACAACTCAGTGATCATCGCCTCCTGCTGCCTGCCTGATGGCTGCTACAGCCTGGAGGTGTACGATAGTATGGGCGATGGCATCAACCCCGGTGGTTTCGTGCTGCGTGATGCGAACGATAGCCGTATAATCGACAACGTGAACAACGGCAACACCTTCACCTCGCTGAGCAAGGCGGCCCCAAGCTTCTGCGTTCCCTTGGGCACCGATGCCCTGACCGCCGGATCCTGCGATCAGATGTCGCTGCCGCCGAACGGCACGCTCACGTGCGTCGTCAACCCCGCGGTGAGCGCGCAGTACAACGTGACCAACAGCACCAGCGGTTACCAGTGGCACATTTTCAACCCGCACGGTGGTTACACCCGCATGATCTTCCTTGCCCACAACACGGGTGGAGGTCCGAACGGTCCGACCAAGAACGCGACGCTGAAACTCGCCGATATCGTCACCCTGCCGGTTCCGCAGAACGTCCTGCTGAACGTGCGTGTCCGCAGCCGCGTGGCCGGTACTTATGCCCAGTGGGGCCCTGTGTGCCGCATGCGTGTGGGCCAGCCGCCCTGTGCGACCACCAAACTGGTGGACGACATCAACAACCCGAACTATAGCTGCGGTGTGACCCGCACGTTCGGTGGCAGCCAGTACATCAGCGCTATCAGCGTGCTCGGTGTGAACAGGTACCAGTTCCGGTTCGAACGCGTGGGTGGTGGTTACATCCGCACCATCGCATCACCGAACACGAACCTCACCCTGGCTTGGAACACCCTTCCTTTGGTGGCGGGCAATACGTACAATGTCACCGTTCGCGTTAGCTATGACGGTGGCAGCACCTACTGTCCGTACGGTGCGTCCTGCACCGTGGCGATCGTAGCGCCTCCTGTGGCCCAAGGACGTGCCCTCGAGGCAGAAGAAGAGCTGCAGCAAGTATCCATGCAACTCTTCCCGAACCCGAACCGCGATGGTCTGGTGACGGTGCGCATGGATGTGCTGAAGGCGGACATCGAACTGGTGAGCTTGGACGTGACCGATCTCTTCGGCAAGCGCGTGCATGCCGAGCAGCTCCCGGTGAGCGGAACGCTCAACAGTACGCTCGATCTGAGCGGCCTGGCCAGCGGTGTTTATGTGGTCACGCTCACGGCCGGTTCTGAACAGTGGAACCAGCGCCTGGTGATCCAGCGTTGATCGCACAGCGATAGCAATTGAAGTTCGAAGCCCCCCGACGTTGTCGGGGGGCTTCGTGCTTTCGGGCAGCAGGTCCGGACCAACAGCCCTGGATCGAGCCACGGAAAAGCGAAGCCCCCACCGCGCTGCGATGGGGGCTTCGTACTTGTTCCGGGATGCTACTTGAAGAGCTTTCCGAGCATGCCTTGGGCCATATCCGCTATGCCACCGGCCTTGCCACCGCTGAAGCTGCCGATGAGTTGCTGCAGGTTACCCGCGTTGCCTCCCACGTACTTGCTGAGCAAGCTGGTAAGCATGGGCATGAGCATGGCCTGCACACCGCCCGCTTGCGTGGCGTTGAGTCCGACCTGGCCGGTGAGTTTGCCCTGGAGCACGCTACCGATGTTGTTCAAAATGCCATCCGCGCCGCCGGTGTTCTTCGCATCGCTGAAGAGGTTGAGCACATCGTCCATGCCGAAGCCATCACCCCCACCGATCACTTCCGTCACACTGTCGGTGGCCGCCTTGATGGAGCCATTGGTCTGCTGTTGGTTCAAGCCGAATTTGCTCATGAGCTCAGGCGCGGCCTGGCTTTGTAGCGTGGAGAGGATCTGGTCAAGCATGGGCGATGGGGTTTAGGTCGAGCGAAGGTATCCTCATCGCCGGCTTTCCAACGGACTATACGACGACGGCCCCAGCGCTCATCGCGTAGAGGTAGTTCACCGCGTACACCGCAAGCAGGATGTGCATCGGTTCCGGCGGATGCTCCGCCGAATGCTCGAGGTCGAACTTCATTTGAGTCGACCGCCAGTTCATGCTGGGCTTCAGCTGCGCCCGCTCCTCTCCCGACTTATCAATGATCACATACCGTTCGCGCCAGAAACCTTTGCTCTTCAACAGCAGGCTTTGGTCCGGATGGCCCTCACGCTGGAACAGCACATCACCGTTCCACGCCATCTTCATCTTCCAAAGAAGCACCTCGTTGAAGCGCACGCCCAGCGAAACGCCCCAGGTGCCTTCGCCGCGGACCTGATACACGCCTTCAGGCAGCAAGATGTCGGCGTTCATGCTGAACCACTTCGGATATTCCAGGCGGCCCAGGTCCTGACCCTGGTGGCCGAGCAGCTGGTAGGTGCGCTTGTCGGGGGAATGGAGTTCCATGGCGCCAAAATGCGACGATCGGTGCAGCGGTGCGCGCAACGATCCATGTACGGATAAGCCGATCCAGGAATGGGGACCCGCCTGGAGAACGGAAAGCCGGAAAGAACCGGGAACAGGATCAGCTTCTGAAGCGCAAGGCACCCTTCAATTCCTCCGGTAGCGCGGGCAGCTTGCGGCGTTCGAAGAGGAAACTGCTCAGATCGGCGATCTCGCTGAAGATGTAGTGGCTGTCCATGGCGCCCTTCAAATAGGCCTTGCCCGTGCTGCCGCCGGTGCCTACGCGCAGGCCGATCATGCGGTGTACCATGTTCAGGTGGCGGCTGCGCCAGGTGGCCATGCCCGCATCGATGTCGAGCAGCACTTCGAGGAACCGGAAAGCCTGCTGGAAGATGGGCTCATCGCGGTAGAGCATGATGAAGAGCGCGCTCCTACAGGCCGCCGGGTTGAGGCGGCGTTCAGCGCTGCCGGTAACGAAGATGTCCTTCCACAACTTCGCGTTCGCCTCTTCACCCTGCACCAAGCTGTCGGCATACAGCTTCTCCAATCGCTCGAAGAAGGGTACGCTTCCGTCCGGCCAGAAGCGGGGCTCCAAGAAGGGCATGCGCTCCAACCAAGCGTTCACCAGTTCCAGCAGCGTGGGCAGCCCCTCCAGTGCTTCGATCGCCGCCTTGTGGTCCGGCCGCAGCTGGCTCGTGTAGTACTGCTTCCCGAAGCGGGCCTCCATCCGCAGTCCGAGCCGTGCCTCCAGAACCTTGAACTGCATGCTCTGGAAACCGCTGGCGGGGCGTAGCATATCGCGGAAATCGAGGAAATCCAGGGGCGTCATGGTCTCCATCACGTCCATTTGGTGGACGAGCACCTCCAGGATGGTGACCACCCGTTGCATGCGATGCACGGCGATGTTGAGATCGCCGTTGTTGTCGTCCACGTGATGGTCCTTGAACAGGTCGGCCACGCTGCCCACTTCGTGCAGGATCTGTTTGAACCAAAGCTCATAGGCCTGATGGATCACGATGAAGAGCATTTCATCGTGCGCGGGTCGGCCTTGCTTCACGCTCTCAAGTTCCTGCGCGCTGAGGATCTTGTCCAGCCGGAGGTAATCGGGATAGTAGACGTCGCTCATCGCACCGCTCTTATGCGGCCAAATGTAGCCGGGGGCGGGGAGGGAAAGTTGTCGGGTGTCAGTTGTCGGTTGTCGGTCGTCTATTGTCCACGGGTCAGCTTGGCGCGATCAACACCGACAACTATCAAGTAATACCATCTGGCAATAAAGCTTGGGCCGATCTGCTTGCTCCCCGACAAGTCGGGACGAAGACGCTTTTTCCGCATGGCTTCTCCGACCATGCCATTCCGTAGCGGCGGCTACGCAACGACCCGTTCGGATCGCCTTGCGAAAAAATTGCGGCGCATCTCTAGCCCATCCCTAAATGCGAAATGGTATAACAGCTGATATCTGCACTAGGCCACCTTCACCTTCAAGTTCTCCCCAGCGACTTCCACGGGGTAGCTCTTGAGCGGATCTTTGGCCGGACCGTTCACCACAGCGCCGTTCAGGTCGAACTTGCTACCGTGCCAGCTACAGGAAAGTTCGGTCCCCTTCTGCTTCACGGGTCCCCCTTTGTGGGTGCAGTTCAAAACGAGCGCCTTGTATTCCCCACTGGCGTTCTTGGTAACCAGGATCTTATCGGCCACGCCGTTCGCGTTCACCACCGCCGAGCCGTTCACTAACATGCTCATAGGAACGGTGACCACGCCGTTCTCCACGGCCATGGCCGCAGCCTTGGTACTGGAACAGCTTTCGAGGGAGGCTATGGTCGGCAGGGCGGCCATGGCAGCACAGGCCTTGCAGCCAGCGAGGAGGAAGTTGCGACGGTCCATGGGAATAGGTGTGGTTGGGTGGGATGAATGTAGCGCATCCCGGCTGATCGATGCACCAATCTGTCGCAAGCGTTCACGCGCCCTATAGTTGGCGCGGGGTCACTTGTGCCGTAGACGATCTTCCCACGATGTGCCCATCTGCGCACTCCCCAAGTCTGTGACGACGCCACGTCCACTTTCCTCCAATACAGGTGTGGGCCAGTTGCGCGCCTTCGCCCAGGCTATGGCGGTCAAAGCAAACTGGCCGGTGATCCTGCGGCATATTCAGCTACGGCAAAAGTCACCGGCCGCTCTCGCTCACCCTGCCGCGCGCCGAACACTTGCGCCATTGTAAGGGACGTGTGTGCTACCTGTTCGCTGGTGCAACCACAAGGGGCAGGCGCGTGTAGGTCTGCCCCTCGCGCACCAGAAGCACATAGGTGCCCGTGGATAAGGAACCGACCGTGATGTCCACCTCCCCGACGGCAACTCCACGGAGAATGGATCTTCCTGTATGATCCATCAAGGTCCAGTCCCCCGTTCGTCCAGCGCGGGACCGCAGGACACAATGGTCCCAGGCCGGGTTGGGGGCGATGGACCAATCGTTCGGGACCGACCAGGGGTCGGCCACGCTGATGGTGGAGCCGAATTCGATGGCACCCGGATCGGGAGCAGCGCCCAACGGCCGGGGCGCCCCGGTGTAGTCCAGCGGCACCAGGAGACCGATGCCCGCATCGCCGATATCATTGATCGCCATATTGGTCGGGGTCAGGTCGGTGTTGCTAACGAAGACCGGGTCCGCACCCGAGGAGTTCAGGTCGTAGCCCGCGCCTTGCCAGGCGGCCAGGGTGGCGTAGCCCGTGGAGAAATAACCCACCTGGTTGGTGGTGCCGCTGGTGGAGGCCATCACCAGCACGTTGTGGTCGCTGGTAAAGCTCGTGGCGGCCGCAATGAAGTACAGGCAGCGCTTGGTGCCGGTACCAGAGCGCCTGATGTGGATGATGTTGTTGCGGTATTCCAGGCCAGTGGCCGCGGTGGTCTGGTACGCGCCGTAGGTAATGCCCGTGGTGGTGTTCTGGTCGTCGAACAGAATGCTGTTATGGAAGTAACGAGTGCGGTCGCTGCCGCTGTTGTACAGGCCGTAGTTCGCGCCGGTGTTGTTCAGCCTGTAGGCGATGTTGTTCTGGAAGGTGTTCTCGCTACCCGGCGCAGGGTCCGAGGCGGTGATATAGTACAGGTAGGCCGTGCCGGTGCCACCCACGCTGTGGATGGCGTTGCCGTCCACGGTCATGCCCACGCTGTTGTTCACGTAGATGCCATAGAAGGTGGTGGTATTGGTCAATCCCGGCCGGCTGATCTCGTTGCCCTGCACCAAGCCGCTGTCCTGGAAGTGCATGTAAAGCTGGTAGTTGTATCCATTCTCCAACCGGTTGTTGCGCACCACGTTGCCCGTTGCGCGCGCGGTGGCCGAAGCTCCGTTGAGGCGCAGTTTGTAAGTACCGCTGCAGCCCCGGATGGTGTTGTTCTCGATGGTAGTGTGATCGGCGCAGTCGCCGGCCGTGGTGGCGCTGGTGAGCGAATTGGAAGCCACGATACCGGCGTAGTTGGCCGAGGAGGTGTTGTCGGGGTTGATGATCATACAATTCGAGATGGTGTTGTGGTCGGCCTGGTTCCGAAGATGTACCCCGTATCCGTAGGTGCCGCCGGCCACGTCGATGATCAGGTCATCGATGATCACGTGGTCGGCGCCGTCCAGCAAGATCGCCGCCCGGTCAGCACTGACGCTCGGGGAGTGCACCAGGGTGGCGCCGTCGCCGTTGAAGGTGACGGTGTTGGTGGCGCTGGTGCCCAGGATCTCGCCAAGCACCAGGCGGTCCACATAGGGCCCGCTGCCAATCGCCACATTGAAGACCACCGGCCCGCTCACCCCGCAACTCACCAGGGCCGCTGCCTCGGTGAAGTTCAGCAGGTCGCCGCTGCCATCGTCGTTGATGGTGTAGGTGCCGGAGATGCCGGGAGTGACAGGCAAGTGGAACTCGGCGGTGGTGGCATCCTGGCCGGAGTTGGTGCAGGTGACGGTGCAGATATAGTACGTGTCGGAGGTGACCGATCCGGTGTTCACCGTGGCGCCAGAACCCACGAAGGTGGTGTAAGGGCCACCTGAAGTGGTGCTGCTATACCACTCCCGCGTTATCCCGGTGCCCACGGTAGAGCCGTTCAGCTCGAGAACGGCCGATCCGTTCGCGCAGGTGAAAGGTGGCCCGGCGATGATCCCTGCGGTGGGCGCACCCGCGCAGGGAGTGGCCGGGACAAAGGTGAGCGTGCCGGTGAAGTAGCGCGGGTTGTTCCCCGTATTGGTGAACACGCCTCCGTAGCCCACGATACCGGTGGCTCCAGGCAGGGTATGGTCCCCGCAATGCAACGATATGCCACCCACCGTGAACGTGTTGGGGCTGATGACGCCAGTGCCGCTGTAGCGGATGTTCTGGTCGGATTCAAGCAGGAAGCGCACGGCGCTCCCGTCGGGGATCAAGTACGTCATGCCGGTGATCGTCGGGTGGATATCATTGATGGGGACCGACAGGTTCGTGCCGGTACCGATCACCGTCCAATCCGAGGCGACGAAAGGGAAATACGGCCCACCCAGGGTGACGGTGGTGGCCCACAATGTGGTGTTCGCACCATTGGAGGCTGTCTGCCAATAAGAGGCGATGTCCGTAAGCAGAATATCGGCACCGGAGCTGTTCGTCACGCCGAAGGTGATCACGCCATTACCGCCCACTCCGTTCCCTCCATTGTAAGGTGCCATGGTGCCGGTGGTGATGGATTGGCCTCTGGCAACGCCTGCTTCCATGAGCAGTCCCATGGTCGCCAGGAGCAGGGTGGGAAGCAGGTGCATGGAACGATCCACCTTGTGGGTGCGATGGCTTGGAGTAGGCTGCGGGGTGTTGATCGGTTTATAGGACATGACTTTTCGCATCTGGAGGACGGAAACGAATTAAAGAAAATAGGCGCTGCCGAACAAGTGCGTCAGGTCCAGTGTGCAAAAATGAAAGCCTTTAACGATCCCGCAGGGTCGATCGAAGACGACCCTGCGGAACGAAGAGATGACCGCAGGGTCCCGAGGACGGTGACCCTGCGGGGACGTGAAACGCAAGAGCCTCGGGGTCTCGACCGGGACTTTGCGCGTTCGTTTACCAGGTCACCGCTGCACCACCAACTTCCGCACCACCACCGCCTGCGATGTCGCCAGTTGCAAATGGTATACCCCGACCCCGCGATCGCTCAGGTCGAGCGCGACGATGCGGCCCTCACCGGGCGCATGCGTATGCTGGAGCACCAGTTCGCCCAATGCGTTCACCACGTTCATGGTCACGGTGCTCTTCACTTCATCACCGAAGTCCACATTGAAGTGGCCGGCACCGGGGTTCGGATAAACGCGTAGCGCGGTCCCTGCATCCCCCACCCCATCGATCCCCACGGTATTGGATACAGTGACCATGTGCGTGCACGAACTCACCAAGCCGTTGGCATCGGTCACCGTCCACGTAACTATGGTAACGCCGATGGGATAGTTGCCACTGGCGTTCGGTGTGTTGTTGAAGCTGTTGGTGATCGTAAAGCCACAATCTTCGGTGACCACTGGCGCTGAGAGCGGCATGAAGAGGCTCGATACATCAAAGCCCACATAGCCGATGGTATCCTCCGGACATTCAAGCACCGGTGCCATGGTGTCGAGCGCGAGGGTGATGGTATCCTGCGCGAAGCAGCCGCGTTCATCGGCCACATCCACCCAATAGGTGCCGGGCGTGGTGGCGAGCAAGGTGTTCCCCACGGAACCGTCCTGCCAGAGCCAACTGATACCGGTGGACCCGCATCCAGCAGGATCGGCGTCCAGGTACAAAGCACCGTGTCCGGACCTAAGTTGATATAGGCGTCCGTTGCCTGGATGATGTGCAGCGTGTCCGTCGCGCTGCCGCATCCGTTGCTCACCGTCACCCAGTAACTGCCAGGCTGAAAGGCGGTGAAGGTCTGCGCGGTGCTGTTGTCCTGCCAGAGGTAACTGTTGAAGCCGGGACCAGCGTCCAGCACCTGCACCGCACCGAGACAGAGTGTGTCGTTCGGCCCGAGTTCGATCAAAGGCGGGGTGTTGTTCGCCGTGACGACGATGGTATCGCTCATGGTGCAACCAGCGGCATCGTGCACTTGCACCCAATAAGTGCCCGCGTTGTTCACGTTCACCGAAGGTGTGATGCTGTTGTTGTGCCAGAGGTAATCGGCGTAGCCCGGTCCTGGGCTCAACGTGAGGAGGCCTGGGAGGCACATGGCGGTATCGGGCCCTAGGTCGATGGTGCCGACAGGGATGTACTGCACCGTGGTGGCGAAGGTCGCCGCGCCGCAGGAGCAAGCCTTGTTCACGCGGATCGTGACGCTGTCCGTCCCGAGGTACGGCACTAGCAGCGTACTATCGCCGGGGTCGGCTTGCACGAGGCTGTCGTTCACGAACCAAGTGTAGGTGCATGCGGTGTCGGGCGAGATCACCTGCGCGAGCGGTTGCGAACCGATGCAGGCTTCGGCGGGCACGGCCAGTTCGATATCGCCGGAGTAGCGCGGGCCACGCACGTTGAGCGGAAGGCCAAGGCGGGAATTCCCCGGGCCCACGGGCTGACCCTGGGACACGAAGCCGCAAGCTATCCCCGGCAGGTTCGGGAAATTGATCACGTCCAGGTCGTTGAGGTGGGCGGTCGCCGCGTAGATCTTCCCATCCGTCGCGGCGCGCATTTCCCCGAAGCCGAAGGGCACCGCGGCGATCACCGTTTCCGAAGCCTGGATTGCGGCCTGGGTGGTGAGCGAGAGATCGAATTGGATGAGCTGCTGGCTGCGGACCAGATACAGCTTGGAATCATCGGGGGAGATCTCCATGCACCACAAACCCTGGCCGCCCGGCAGGACGAGTTCGACGGGATTGTTCGAGAAGGTGCCCGTGGTGCCATCGAAATCGTAGAGGCGGATGTAGACGTTCACGGGAGGGGGACTGGCGGTGCTCACCGCCAGCTTCTCGCCGCTGTGTGAGAAGATCGGCAGGCCGGGATTGATCCGCGGTGCGATCGGGGTGCTCACGAGCGGGAAGGTGCCTTGGGCGTTCACATGGAACATGTCTAGCCGCGCGTTCGGGAAACGGCGTGGAATGCAGATCCAGGAATCGGTGCCGTTGTCATGGACCACGCCGCCCATGCTCTCTTGATCGGTGCCGCACAGTACGGCGTTCTTCAAGGTCACATCCCCATTCCCGCCGTTGAGCGCCATTTCCACCTTGGAGTAGTGGACCCCGGCGTTGAACTGGTTCTCGTTCTCGTCGTTGCAGAAGATGTAGTAGTTGTTCGGATCGGCGGGATCGGGCGCGATGATGGCCTGGTTGCGCGCCGAGGTGAGCTGACCGCCCAAGAGCCCGAACCCGTTCGGCATCTGGTTGTTGTTGCGGTCCCACACGGTAACACCGTTGGTATAGAACAAGAGGTTCCCATTGCCATCGGCGATGGAGGAGACCCCCTCATCGCTGTGCATCACGCTGCCCACCACCGGTACGGGGGTGCCGCTGGTGAAATCAAGCCCTGCATCATATCCGAAGCGCCATTGCTTCAGGTAGTTCTGGTTATCGCAATCACCTACGGTGAGCACCACAGTGCTGCTCGTATTGGCACACGTGGCGGTATTCGCGATCAAGTATATGCTGTAGATCCCCGGGGTGTTGAACACGATGCTCTGGTCGGTGTTCGTGCTGTAGCTCACACCGTCGAGGATCCACTCGTAGCTGATGGCGCCGGTGCTCGTGTTGGTGAAGTCGATGGTGCCACCGGGAAGGATGGTCGTAGCACTTGCGTTGAAAGACGCCACGCCCGGGCAGTCCACCACCACGTCCATCGAGAAGGTGTTCAAACACGAGTTCACCGTATCGGCCGCGGTGAGGATCACGGTGTAGACGCCTTCATCCGGGAAGTTGTAGCTCGCGTTGACGTTCGTGCTGAACACGGTGCCGTTCAGCGTCCATTCGAAGCCCGTGGCGGGGCCCGTGGTGTTCGTGAAGTTGACCGTGGAACCGACAGGGACAGGGTTCGGTGGCGAGATGGTGAACGAAGCCGCGAACGGGATGCTGCACGGGGTCATGCACGCATCGGAGGCGAGCAGGCTCGCGCGGGTGCCGTTCAAGGCATCGTGCATGCGCTCCTTCTGGCCTTGGGTGTAAGCGGTCTGGCAGCTCTTGTACCCATAGTCCATGTAGTTGATGTACATATCGTCCTGCTCGCCGAGGCCACCCATTCCGATCGGCCGGAAAGGGTTGTTGGGGGACGTATCGTTCTGGTCGGTAGTGCAGGTGTTGATCACCGTTCCACAGTTCACCGGACTGGTGCTCTGGTCGGGCGGGGTATCGCACACATGGTCGCCATCCATCAGGCAATTGTTGTTGGCGCAGGCTCCTTCGAAGGTGTGGTAGAGGCCGAGGTAGTGACCAGCTTCATGCACGGCCACCTTGCTGTTGTCCGGGTTGAGACCGAAATAGTTCGCTTCCACCACGATGCCGTCCTCCGGTTGCCCGTGCGAAGAGGGGAAAAAGGCGTACCCTGCGACACCGGATCCAACCACGCTGCTTGTGATCTCCTTCACCACCCAGATGTTCAGGTAGCTCAGGGGGTCCCAGCGGCTCAGGTTCTTCATGTCGATGTCCTGCGCTTCCACGATGAGGTCGGTCAGCACGTTTTGCACCCGGTTGATGCCGGTGGTGGCATCGTCGTTCGGATCGCGCAGGGCAAGGCAGAACTGGATCTCGGTGTCCACACCGGTCAGCGGGTCGTAGAAACCGATGTTCTCAAAGGCCTGGTTCATGTCATCGATGGCCTGGATCACCTGCGCGTCGGGGATGTTCTCCGGACCGTTGTTGTGGATGATGTGGACCACCACGGGCACTGTGAGCACGCCGCCCCCGCCGCGCTCTTCCGCGGAGAGGAACGCTCTACCCATCGCCGCCTGCCGGGCTTGATGCTCGAACCAGGCATGCCTCGCGGCATAGACCGGATCGTTCGCCATCTTCTGCTGGTGGAGCACATCGGCGGCACAGGGCACGTCGGGCACCTGGGCCTGCGCGGAGCAGGCCACTACTAGTGCGAACAGGACGGTGACGGGGGTAGCGAAGCGCATGGCGAAGGGTTAGGGCGGAGGTATGACGGAAGGTAGGGAGGAACGGTTGCGTGGCAAGCGGATCGACTCCCCTCCTAGTGATGGATCAGCTCCTCCTGGCGCATCGCATTCTGGAACCTGAATGAACCGCCTGCCTGCACAGGCGGGGTTCCGGGGAGGGTTCGAACCGCCTTCATTGACCGCTAACCGGATCGCCACCCTTCGTCCCACGCTCGGTCCAAGGAAGTCGTATTGATCCGATGATAGCGGTAACTCACAGAGTATGAATGAACAAAAACAACGAAAGCGACCATGCCGAAAACGACGGAAGCACTGGCGGCTAGAGCCTTTCTCTTGCACGTGGCCACCGGATGGACACCAGACCAATCCATCCGACCGGTCGGCACCTACTGAAAGCCGCGGTTTTGCCCGAAAGCGGGCGGGCAAATACTTCCCCTGGTTCTGAAAGTGACAGGAACCCCCCCCGATCCTGACGGATCTCGTGGAGCGTTTCAGAGCTCCACCCGCTGCCCGCGCTTGGGGATCGCGATGTTCTTGAAGCCTTGATGCGTCAGCACATCCTTCAGCCCGTTCAAGGAAGCGGGGATGCCATGCACCAGAAAGACCTGCTTCACTTTCGCCGGATCCTGGCAGCTCATGAAGCGGGCCAGTTCGGTACGATCGCCGTGGGCACTGTAGAACTCCATCTTCGCCACTTCGGCCTTCACCCGCACGAGTTCGCCGAAGATGTGGACCTCGGAGCGGCCTTCCAAGATCTTCGCACCCAACGTGCCCGGCGCACAGAAGCCCACCGCCAATAACGTGTTGCGGGGATCGGGCAGGGAATGCTTCAGGTGGTGGCGTATACGGCCGGCCTCCATCATACCGCTGGCGGCGATCACGATGCACGGTTCCTGCCGGCTGTTCAACTGTTTGCTGCGCTCCGCAGCGCGCACGAACTCCACACCGAGGAAACTGAAGAGGTCCGGATCGCGGCTCAACTCCTCCCGCACGCTCGCCCGGAACAGGCGGCTGTGATCGCGCGCTATCGCCGTGGCACTTATCGCCAGCGGACTGTCCACGAACACGGGGATCCGTGGCAAACGGCCGGCATTGCTCAACTTGTTCAGCGTGTAGAGGATCTCCTGCGTCTTCCCGATGCTGAAGGCCGGGATCAGGAGCTTTCCTTTCTTCTCCACGCATGTCCGTAGCACATGCCCCAGGAGCTCATCCTCCGCTTGCGCCAGGGGCTCATGGTCGCGATCGCCGTAGGTGCTTTCGCAGATGATCACATCGGCCTGTGGGAAGGGGACCGGCTCGGGCAGCAGGCGTTCCACATAGCGCCCCACATCGCCACTGAAGGTGAGGCGCAGCACACGTTCGCCGTCGTCGATGGTGAGGTGTACCACGGCACTGCCCAGGATATGCCCCGCATCGGTGAAGGAGACCGTGATCCCCGGCAGGATCCCCAGGGCTTCCCCATAGTCCATCGCTTGGAACACTGCCATGGCGGGCGGCACATCCTCTGGAGCGTACAACGGTTCCTCCTCTTCCAGAGCACGGCCTTGTCGTTTCGCCCGTTTCAGATCGTAGGCGAAGTCGCTCTCCTGGATGCGGGCGCTGTCCTCCAGCATGATGGCGCACAGATCACGCGTGGCGGGTGTGCTGTAGATCGGTCCTTTGAACCCTTCCGCTACGAGGCGGGGCAGCAGGCCGCTGTGATCGATGTGGGCGTGGCTCAGCAAGAGCGCATCCACCGTGGTGGGGTCGAAACCAAAGCGGCGGTTCGGGTCCTGCTTGGCCCCGTTCACCGCTTCGCCTTGGAACATGCCGCAGTCCAACAGCACACGGAACGTTTTTCCATCGCGGCGCTGGACTTCGAGCAAATGCTTGCTGCCGGTCACGGTACCTGCGGCACCGTGGAAGGTGAGGGTGATGGACATGGTGTTCTACTGAGCGCGAACGCGGATGTAGGCCCCTTCGTCCTGCACCAGCAGGATCTTGCGCAGGTCGTAGTAGTGGACCACTTTGCCCCTGGTAAAGCTGATGGTGTTGTTGTCTTCCAGCTTCATTCCGCGAAGCCACTCGCCATTGTAGTTGTATTCGAAGCCGGGTACGATGAAGACCACTTCGTTCACCTTGGTGAAAAGTTCGACCAGTCGTTGACCGGATAGCAGGGGGCCCTCCTGTGCACAGGCCGTGGGCAAGGTGGTGAGCAAAGCAAAGGCGGCACCGAGAAGGAGCTGTCTCATGACGGTTGATCGGTTTGCCCAAACATAGGCATGGCGGGGGCTACCACCCTACTTCCCGCTGTTGGTCCACCCGATCGGATCGTAGCGTTCCATCAACTCGTAGTAGCGCTGCAAGCCATGGTGCATGAAAATGCGCTTGGGATCATCGGGCCATGCGGTACGATAGGCGGCATCGGGCTGAAGCACGAGGATGGGCCCGATGCGCACATAGTCCGAGCAATCCGCGTACGCCGGTGGCACGTAGCCCGGCAGGCCCTTCGCGGCCAACTTGCCGGCCCGGCCGCCGAGCAGCTTTTTGAAATTGCGCCGCGCCTGCTTCGTGGGTCGGTCCAGCTTGTTGAACATACCGATCACGAAAAGGTCCTGCGGAAAGGGCAGCTTGCGGATCAATGGTTTGGCCTGTACAAAGGGGTTCACCGCGTTGAAGTCATCGGATGTTTGCACGGTGACCGGGGTCTCGGGCACCCAGTCCGCAGCGTTCACCACGTTCACGGTCCATCCTCCCCGGGTGGTGTGCTCATAGTCCCGTGCAAAAGGCAGATTGCCCGGCTTCGGGGCGGCGCTGCAATAGGTCTTCAACACCACGTCCGCGGGCAACCTGCCGCTCGCCCGTAATTGCCAGAGGTGCGCGGTGAGCAGGTAGGCCAGCGCACCACCCTGGCTATGGCCACCGATCAAGACATTGCGTCCCCCAGCGGCAAGGCATGAATCGAGTTTCGGAAGAAGTGTGCGCTCGAGGTGACCGATGCCCAGCAACCAACCCACATGCACGGCGGCCTTGGGGTCGGAACTCAGGGAATAGTTGAACGTCGGCCCGTCGTCGAGCTTCATGCTTCCCGTCGCAGGCACCATGGCGGAATAGAAATTCTCCATCCAACTCACCGATCGTGGCGTGGTGCCGCGTAGTACGATCGCGACGGTGCCGTTATGATCGCTGTACAACGACCAGCGGTTGTCCATGCCCACTACGGGGCTGCGGTAGATGCGCTCGAACCGCTCCGGGGCGTCCAACTTGTATCCCTCCATCATGGAGTCGATGCCGCTGCTGATCACACGCAGCAGTTCCAGGTATTCCGCCTTATCGAAGCCGGGACGGAGTTGCGCGTTGCACCACAGCGAAGAACAGAGAACCGCGAGAAGCAAGGGCGTGCGCATGGGATGGGAACATTTCAAAGGGGCGTGAAGTTCGCTCGCGCGTGGCAACCGAACAGATAGGAGGACGTCAAAACAGCGAAAGTCACGCCGTGGGTGTCCTCCATGTGGTCGATGCTATAATTCACCACAAGTGGGCAGTCGGCTGACCTTTTGCAAGGCGTAGATTCGGTCTCCTCGTTTTCGTCCGTTCCATTCGACTTCCAAAAACAGAACGCCATGAAGGTCTTGACCCGTTCGATCGCGTTCGCAGGTACTCTGCTCGCAGCCCCTTGCGTGGAGGCGCAGAACTACTTCCAGCGGTCCACTTTGTTCGAGCACACCGAGCCCACCACCGGGTTCGAACTCGCCGTGGAAACCGCCGACGGGGGTGTGCTCACCACCCTGGACGCCGACACGGCGCTCTATCTGGTGAAGCTGGACCCGAACGGTGATCTCCTTTGGGCGAACAGCTACCTGGCCTTTTCCGGGGACACACATTGGGACATCGTGCAATTGTCCGCCACGGCGGACGGAGGGTGCATTTTCATTCATGATGTCTGGATCCATGGCCCCGCCTTCGAGGAGAACTACCAAGCCACCCTTACACGACTGGATATCGCAGGGCAGGTGCTTTGGAGCCGCAAGTACACATTGCCGCTACCAAGCACTTTGAACACCTCTTCTCCGTATCCCATGCTCGTCACCCACCCGAACGGGACGCATTCGGTCCTGTTCCACGGCACCAACTCATGGCATGAGCTGCTACTGAGCATTGATGACCAAGGTGCGATCCTTTGGTCTTCGCTCCTGAACGCATGGACGACAACGACGTACGATGTGCAATTGGTCGGAACACCGAACAATGGCGTGTTGCTCCTGCGTGGCTCGGGCAGTTTTGGCGGGCACATTTCAGCGGTGAGCTATGATCAATTCGGCAATAGGGTATGGGGCACCAAGGTTGGAATGACGAACGGATCCTGGGAGTATGCGAACGCCAAGTGCGCGGTCACCGGCTCCGGGGCGGTATACATCGTCGGCTCACAGCACATGCCCCAGCAGCAACACGGCTATCTGGTGCGACTGGATCCGAACGGTTCCCTGGCGTGGTACAAGCTTTTCGGCGACGGCCTGTACCTTCCTTTCCCTATCGATCCGCTTCAACCCGGGTTCGAACTCCCCAATGGCGACCTGGAGTTCGGCCTACGCACCAGACAATTCTTCACATCCGCGGGTGTTCATCTGGGCGGTGCCGCCCGATCTCTGCCCACAACGGTAATTGGCAGCGAGCAATTCATCCGTCATACGGGCTACGGTGAGCGTTCGGCCTCAGGTTTCATCGTCACCGGGAATTACAAGCGCATCGACCAATTGTTCAACTACACCTGGACCACACCGACGATCGATCGGATCCCCTGGGACCTGACCAGCACCTGTGGCTGGACGATGGACACCACCTATGCGGTAGCTGACACATTGGTGCCCATGGCCTTCATAGAAGTGGATACCCTACCAGCGTCATTACCTCAGGCCGTTACGGTCATCGATACCACCACGATTGCCGTCCCTGCCAACCTCACAACCTTTTTCGACTTCTGCACCCTGGTCGGTTTCGAAGAGAACACCGCGCACTATCACCCAGAGCTGGAGGTCTTCCCTTCGCCGTTGGCCGCAGGTAACCCATTGCACCTGCGCACGAGCAAGGCCGCAGAGATCATTGTGGTCGACGCCCGAGGGCGGATCGTATGGCGTGGTCGCGTTCCGGCCGGCCTTACCCAGATCCCTACGAGCGGTCTTGCGTCAGGGCTGCACCTTGTCCAGGGGATCGATGGGCAGGGCAAAGCGCTGGGCAGCGCACGTTTCGTAGTCGAGTAGCGAACGAGTTCGCGAGGATCCCCGACGCGTCGGGGTCCGAAGTGATCTTGCTGGTTCCGTGCAGGTCCGTGCGGGTCGGTGCCCTCCATGCGCCCCCCCGCACAATTAAAGATCGCTCCGTGCTTCGCCATAGCGCTTCGCGACGGCGCGGTCGGCCGTCCCTTCCGGCTCCGCCGTCAGGGCCGATCCTTGCGAACACGTTCGGGATAGCCCCGCCCGCTATCTTGGTCGCGACCATGCCGCGTATGCGCCACCTGCCCCGCTGCCTCACGGCCCTCTTCGTGTTGCTCCCGTGCTGCCTGCTCGCCCAGCAATACAAATTGCGCGGCGTGGTGACCGACGGCACCAATGGGGAAACGCTGATCGGCGCCACCGTACTGGTAAAAGGCACCAAGAACGTCACCCAAACCGACTTCGATGGCCGCTTCGAACTGCTGGTGAACGAACTGCCGCCGCTCACACTGGTGGTGAGCTACGTGGGGTTCACCGATCAGGAGGTGGAAGTGAAGAGCCTGGACCAGGACCTGAAGTTCAAGCTCAGCACGGACCAGGTGCTCTTGCAGGAAGCCGAAGTAGTGGGCAGCCGCATCAGCGAGAAGCAGAAGCAGGCGCCGCTCACGGTGGAGAGCATGGACATCATCGCGATCCGCGAAGCGCCGAGCGGCGATTTCTACGAGAGCCTCGGCACCTTGAAGGGTGTGGACATGACGGCGGCGAGCTTCGGCTTCAAGGTGATCAACACCCGCGGCTTCAACAGCACCAGCCCGGTGCGCAGCCTGCAACTGATCGATGGCGTGGACAACCAGAGCCCCGGCCTCAACTTCAGCCTCGGCAATTTCCTCGGTGCCAGCGATCTGGACGTGCTGAAAGTGGATGTGATCGCCGGTGCCAGCAGCGCCTTCTATGGCCCCGGTGCCTTCAACGGGGTGATCGCCATGACCACCAAGAGCCCTTGGGCCTTTCCCGGCCTGAGCGTAAGCGTGAAAGGCGGTGAACGCGATATGCTTGAAAGCTGCGTCCGTTGGGCGCAAGTGTTCAAGAACAAAGAAGGCAAAGACCGCTTCGGGTACAAGGTGAACGTCTTCGCGATGCGCGCCGAGGATTGGTTCGCGGAGAACTATTCGGCCACCAGCAACAGCCCCACTGGTGTGGACAACCCCGGCCGTTACGATGCGGTGAACAGCTACGGCGATGAGGATGTGACCACGAACAACAACTACCTCCGTTCCATCTCTGAGCGTGCATCATATCCAGGCTTGGGCATTTTTCTAAGGAACGGCTACAACGAGCGTGATCTGGTGGACTACAATACTTACAACGTGAAGGCAGCATTGAGCCTCCACTACAAGATCACCGACAGCGTGGAGACAATAGTGAGCAGCAACTACAGCACCGGCAGCACCGTGTACCAGGGCGATAACCGCTACCGGCTGGATGGCGTGCAGTTCTTCCAGCACAAGTTGGAGTTCAAGCAGGAAGGGAAATGGTACGTGCGCGGCTATGTCACACATGAAGATGCAGGGAAGACGTACGACATCTACACCACCGGCTTGCGCTTGCAGGGCGCTTCGGGAAACACAACACCTTGGAACACGCTTTATACGGATTTCTGGGCTGATAGCATCCGCAGCCAGGTGCAAGCACACCCGGACTATGTTTCGATTAATGAAGCCGCACAACTCGGATGGACCAGCGAAACCTGGTTCGCATGGCAGGATCAATTCGTTGAAGACAATCTTGAGCTGTTCCAAGACTATCATGAGCAAGTGCTGGAATGGACGAACGCTGAAGACACCCCCGGCCTGGACCCGCGCTACGTGCCCGGTACCGAACGCTTCAACCAGAAACGGGATGAGATCACCGGCAAACGCTTCACCGAAGGCGGCTCCTTGTTCTTCGATCGCTCGGCGCTCTACCACGGCATGGCCGAGTACCGGTTCAAGCCATCGTTCGCGGAGATCACCGTGGGCGGCAGCGGCCGCATGTACCGGCCCAATACGGCAGGCACCATCTTCAAGGACACGGCCGATGTGGTGATCACCAACTGGGAAGTGGGCGGCTACGTGGGCATCGAGAAGAAAGTGCTCCGCGAAAAACTGCGGCTGACCGCCACCTTGCGCGTGGACAAGAACGAGAACTTCAAGGAGCAGTACTCCCCGGCCATCAGCGCGGTCTGGACACCAAAGCCGGAGCACGTCATCCGGATCAGTGCGAGCCGCGCGGTGCGCAACCCCACACTCGCCGATCAGTACCTCTACTACAACGTAGGCCGCGCCATCCTGCTGGGCAACATCGAAGGGCAGTTCGAGGAAGGCAACGACAGCCTGATCACCCTGGAGAGCTTCAATGACTATCGAAATACACCTCTACTGCCAGATGGATTGCCCAAGTTGGAGTACTTCAATGTGGACCGCATCCGGCCGGAGAAGGTGATCACTCTTGAAACCGGTTATCGCGGCACGCTCTGGGAAAAGTTCTATCTGGACCTGAGCGCCTACACCAGCTGGTACACGGATTTCATCGGCTACCTCATCGGCATTGATGGCAGCTTCGATGAAGGGAACGGCTTCCCGCTCACCCTGCAGGTATACCGCGTCGCGGCCAACAGCACGCAAGAGGTACGCACGCAAGGCGCGAACATCGGGTTGAACTACTACCGCCGCAAGATCACCTACAGCGTCAACTACAGTTACAACCGTTTGGTGGCCGGAGAGGATGATCCGATCATCCCCGCGTTCAATACACCGCTCAACAAGTTCAACGTTGCCTTCACCGGGCACGACATGCGTATCCCGTGGACGGACAGACAGGATCTGGGCTTCGGCATCAACTACAAATACGTGGAAGGCTACGTTTTCGAAGGCTCGCCGCAGTTCACCGGCCGCATCCCGAGCTATGACATGGTCGACGCGCAGGTGAACGTGAAGTTCCCGAAGCCGGGCCTCACGGTGAAGGTGGGCTGCAGCAACCTCTTCGGTGTGGTGCCCTTGTTCGACAAGACCGTGCCGAGCGATGAACGCTTGGACCGGGTGTGGAACAACGATGTGTACCTCGTCTATGGCGGACCCGCCGTGGGGCGCCTCGGCTACGTGCAGCTGATCTACGAGCTCGACCGCCGCTGACGGGGGTCCCACGAAGGACCGGGTGAAGCTCATACGGAAGCACGGAAAATGCGCCCTCACCCCGACCCCTGCCCAAGGAGAGCGGGGCGCTCCGTGGCCACCTGTGCGACCGATCGAAGGCCCCCCTTCGTCGAAGGCCTCGGGCCGTGCTCACGGTACCCCTACCTTAGTCACCTGAACCCAACTCCCGTCCCATGAAAAGAGCCCTACCCTTCCTGCTGCTCGGCCTGCCGCTGGCGGCATCGGCCCAGCGTTACGTCACCGAAGTGTTCACGCCCGACCAAGTGGTGATCACCCCCGGCGTGAGCTACGGCCAGAACGTGGACTTCCTGACGAGCAACCTGGCCGATCCGGATGTTCCCGCCGACCTCGGTTTCCTGCAAATGACCGTTTCGCAGGGCAACCCGATCCCACCCGAGTACTTCAATCCGCTGGACACCAGCACGGCCGTGAAAGTGGCCGATCTGAAGATGGACATCTACGAGCCCGACCAAGCGGTGGACACCGAGACCGCACGGCCAATGGTATTGTACCTGCACACGGGCAACGCTCTTCCTCCCGGCTATCCTGGGAATGGCAGCCCCACGGGCCGACGCACGGATAGTACCGCCGTGGAGATCTGCAAGCAGCTGGCGCAACGCGGCTACGTGGCCGTGAGCATGAGCTACCGTCTGGGTTGGAACCCGCTCGGCACCACGTTGGAAGTACGTCGTGGCACCCTGCTGAACGCGATCTACCGCGCCATCCATGACGTGCGCCAGTGCATCCGCACGCACAAAGCGGTGGCGGCCAATGGTGGGAACACCTACGCGATCAACCCGGACAAGATCGTGGTGCTTGGCGAGGGCACGGGTGGCTACATCGCCCTGGCGAACGCCACCCTGGATCAAGCCTCCGAGCTCTTCATCGAGAAGTTCGTTCCCGACCCGCTCAACAACCCGGGGGTGAGCTACATCGAC
Source organism: Flavobacteriales bacterium (assembly GCA_016703105.1). GTDB lineage: Bacteria > Bacteroidota > Bacteroidia > Flavobacteriales_F > PHOS-HE28 > PHOS-HE28. The sequence continues at coordinate 114,305 of JADJCS010000009.1, read as the reverse complement.
ACGAACGCGGTGGGCAACCTGGACGGATTCAACGGCCAGCTCACGCTTTACCGCCCGAACGGTTTCGACTACGAGACCCAGTTCTGCGTGAACCTCGGCGGTGCCTTGGCCGACACGAGCTGGATGGAAGTGGGCGATGTACCGATGGTGGCCTGCCATACGGTGTTCGATCCGTACGCACCCTTCACCGAAGGCACCGTGATCGTGCCCACCACCGGGGAGGAAGTGGTGCCCGTGCAAGGCTCGAATTTCTTCGTGGCCCTGGCCAACACCTACGGCAACAACGCCTCGTTCGCCACCCTTCCTGCCGGCGATCCCTTCACAGACCGCGCCCGCTCGCTCTACGGACAAGTGGTCGATGGCGTGCAGATCTCCGCGAACCCCGAGGGTCTGTTCCCCATGGTCCGCCCGCATTGGGCACCTCCTGCGGGTGATGAAGCCAGCCCCTGGCAGTGGTGGGACCCCACGAGCCCCGACGCGCTGGACATCATCCCCGGCCTCAACATCACCTGCCACCAGGCCAGCCTGGCGAGCAACCCCGACATGAGCGGCGCCAAAGGCCGTGCGTACATCGATACGATCATGGGCTACATCAACCCGCGCATTGTGTGCGAGTTGCAGCTCGGGCTCTGCTCCCTGGTGAGCATCGATGAGAACAGCAGCGTCGCCCAAGGGGTGGACCTCTTCCCCAACCCCGCTTCGGACCGCGTGACGATCAGCAGCACGGAAGCCGCGATCGTGAGCTACGAGGTGTACGATGTGAACGGCCGCCTGGTGCGCACCGCGAGCGTCAATGCGAAACAAGCGGTGATCGAGCGCCAGGGCCTGCAGGCCGGTGCTTATTCCGTACAGCTCCGCTTCGCCGAGGGCACGGTGACCCGCAAGTTGATGCTCGACTAACGCATCGCCATCATTTTGGGAAGGGGCCGCCTGCGGGCGGCCCTTTTCTTTGTGGTGTTCCGGTGGGAACAGTCGTTCGTTGATAGTTGTCGGTACGCTCACAACGGACAACGGATCCAGGTTCGGAGCTTCACCCACCCGACAGCCGACCACACTCCCATGGAACGCATCACTGAATCCCCTTCACGCTATGACCACCTCGAACAGATGACCACAGCGGAACTGCTGCGGAACATCAATGCCGAGGACCGGCTCGTTCCAGCGGCCGTGTGCGAGGTGCTACCCGCGATCGAAGGGCTCGTGGACGCGGTCGTGGAACGCATGCAGCGCGGTGGACGGCTGTTCTATCTCGGCGCGGGCACCAGCGGACGGCTTGGCATTGTGGACGCCAGCGAATGCCCGCCCACCTTCGGGGTGCCGCACGGTTTGGTGGTGGGCCTGATCGCCGGTGGCGATGCCGCGATCCGCAAAGCGGTGGAGTTCGCCGAGGACGATCGCGCGCAAGGTTGGAAGGACCTGCAGGACCATGCCATCGGCGCTGATGATACTGTGATCGGTATCGCGGCCAGTGGTGGCACGCCGTACGTGGTGGGCGCGTTGGAGCATTGTCGCGCGCAGGGGATCACCACCGCATGCATCACCTGCAACCCGGGATCCCCGGTGACCACGGTTTGCGACCATCCGATCGCCGTGGTGGTAGGCCCGGAATTCGTGACGGGCAGTACGCGGATGAAGAGCGGCACCGCGCAGAAGCTGGTGTTGAACATGATCAGCACGAGCGTGATGATCAAGCTCGGCCGGGTGAAGGGCAACCGTATGGTGGATATGCAGTTGAGCAACGTGAAGTTGATCGACCGCGGCACGCGCATGGTGATGGACGGGCTCGGCATCGGCTACGACGCGGCGAACACCCTGCTCAAACAATACGGTAGTGTGCGACGTGCGATCGAAGCTGGGCGAGGGTGATCCTCATTCCTCCACGAAGTCCATATCCCGGTGGAAGGTCTCATGCACCCGCGTGGTGGCCCAAAGCGCAGCACCGATGCACACCAACCCGACCACGAGCGCACCGGTGACATTGCCCAGGGGGACCGCCAGGAACTTGAAAGCGTTGGTAACGGGCAATACGGCGCCACGCACGAAGTTGGGCGTGGTGGTGGCCACCGTGCTGCGGATGTTGGTGCCGAACTGTTCGCTGGCCACGGTAACGAAGATCACCCAGTAACCCGTGGCCATGCCCAGGGCCAGGCAGAGCCAGTTATAGTTCGCGATGCTGGCCCCGCGCATGCCGAAAAGAAAGATGAGCGTTAGCGCTAGGTTCGCGAAGAGATAGAGCACGATCACCTTCTTGCGGCTGCGCAGGAACTGGCTCAACAGGCCGCTCAGCAGATCGCCGATGCTCAGGCCGATGTAGGCGTACTTGATCGCCTGCCCATTGATCCTCTTCAGCCCGTCCGCGTCGAGCGCGCTGGTATCGATGGCGAGTTCGGGCACGAAGACATCCTGGCTCAAGCTCACGAGTACACCGATCACATACCACACAGGAATTCCGATGAGGATGCAGCTCACATAGCGCAGCAGGCGGTGGCGATCGTTGAAGAGCATGCGCAGATCACCCTTGCGTACCGAGCGTTCACGCATGTTCTCGAACAGTCCGCTCTCGAAGGTGCCTACGCGCATGACGAGAAGAACGAGCCCCATCCCCCCTCCTACCAGATAGGTCACCTGCCAGTTCATCAACGTGGTTCCGGTGATGCTGTGCCAAAGCGCGATGAACCACGCACCGCGGTCCGCCACTTCCGCAGCGAACACCGCACCCAACGCGCCGAAGGTGACCACGATGAGGGTGCCGTAGCCGCGCTTCTCCCGGGGCATCGACTCCGTGATCAGGGTGATGCCCGCACCCAATTCACCCGCCAGCCCCACGCCGGCGATGAAGCGCACAATGGCATAGGTGGTGAGGTCGTAAGTGAACGCATTGGCGATGTTCGCGATGGAATAGAGCAGGATGCTGCCGAAGAGCACGGTGATCCGTCCCTTTCGATCCCCCCACACCCCCCAGAGGATGCCCCCCACGAGCATGCCCAGCATCTGCCAGTTGAACAGATCGATGCCCACGTCCTTGATGTCCGGATGTCCCGGACCCAGTATGAACTCCAAGCTCTCCCGCTTCACCACGTTGAAGAGCACCAGGTCATAGATGTCCACGAAGTAGCCCAGAGCGGCCACCACCACCAATAGGAACGTACGCCCGTCGGGAAAGACCTCTCGCATCGCTGGCGAAGGAACGAGGTGGGGAGCGCACCATCAAATCCAAGCCGCCAGGGGCCGACCTTTACCGCATGCGGACCTTCCTTTACTTCCTTTTCCTTGTGGGATGCATGGCAACACCGAAGCAGGAAGTCCCCCCGGTGACCACGTCGGGTGGCGGGGTGCCGTACGACATGGCCCATCCGACGGCCGTGTTTCCGCTCCCGCCGCAACTTGTCGAGATCTCCGCGCTCACCGATGTGGATAGCCTTACTGTGGCGTGCGTTCAGGATGAAGAGGCCGCCGTGTACTTCCTCTCGTTGAAGGATGGTCGCATCCTACGGCGCGTTCCCTTCTCCGTACCTGGCGATTTCGAAGGACTGACACGTGTGGACAGCTTCTTCTTCGCGTTGCGCAGCGACGGCCTGATCCATCGTTTGATCATCCGGGACGACCATACTGTGGTGCAGGACACCTTCCGGCTGGATCTGCCGAACCACAACATCGAAGGCCTTGGGTACGATGAACCGGGACGCAGGGTCCTGGTATCACCCAAGGACTTCATCAAGGGATCCTCGGAGGTCCGGGACCAGCGCGTGATCCACGCCTTCGATCCGAAGGATGTTACGCACACCCCGTCCATCGCGCTCACGCTGTCCGTGCAAAAGGTGATGGCGGATGCGACCGCCATGGGCATCCCGGTCCCGATGCGCACCAAGGAGAACGGCGCAAGCGCGCCCGCCCTCAAACTGCGTTACAGTTCGGTGGCGGTCCACCCATCCACCGGACACTACTACCTGCTTTCCGCAGCGGACCGCACCTTGCTGATCGTGGACCGCAATGGAAGGCTCGTGGACCTGGTGAACCTGGACCCGGAACTACTTCCAAAACCCGAAGGGATCACCTTCCTGGCGGACCAGGACCTGCTTCTATCCAGCGAGGGCAAGGGCCGCGACCCCGTTCTCGTCCGGTACGCGTACCGGCCTCAGTGAACGAGCGTTTCTTCGGCGTTCTTCGCGATCATTGTGGCCAGTCGCTCCATCGGCAGATCGTTCCCGTCCTTGCCGAAGGGGTCCTCGATCTCCTCCGCGATCAGCTCCAGGCTCGCCAGCACGTAGAAGATGAACATCACGACCGGGATGGCGATATGGCCCAGCGAGAAAACGAAGCCGAAGGGCAGGGTGAGCACATAGACCACGATGAACTTCTTGATGAAGGTGCTGTAGGAATAGGGTATCGGCGTGTTCTTGATCCGCTCGCACGCACCACAGATGTCCAGGAATTGCACGAGTTCCGTGTTCAGAACGATGAGTTGATCGCCTGAAATGACCCCATCGCGATACAGCCGTTGCACACGCTGCTGCATCAAACCGACCACCTGCGAAGGCACATGTTTGCTCAGGTCGAGATCCGGGATCTCCGGATGCGGTTGCTGATCCAATTCCAATCGCGTCTTCTCAAGAAGAAGATGCTGTCGCAGCTCGTGCGCGAACAGGCTGATCGTGCGGGTGAAGAAGGACCGCGTGGTGTGGTCCTCGTGCGGCACCATCACACTGATCTTCACGGCCAGATTGCGGCTCACGTTCACAAGTTGCCCCCAGAGCTTCCGTCCCTCCCACCACCTGTCGTACGCGGTATTGGTGCGGAACACCAGCAGCATGCTGATGGCGAAACCCAGCAGACTGTGCATCACCGGCAGATTGGTCACCAGATCGGTCTTCGACAGCTTCAGGACCCGGATCTCCAGGATGCTCACCCCCCAGGTGAAGAGCCCGACGAGGATGAGCAGGGGCAACAATTTCCGGACGGTGTCCGAGCGATGCAGGGCGAGCGCCTTGAACCAATCGCGGGAGTCGTAAGTGATCATTGTGGAGGTGCGAAGGAACGGAACGCACCGCACCACCGGGCGGTTGGCCCCGACCCAGAACGCCTCAACACAAAGGAACAGCTACGAAGTTCGGCGCTCACTTATGCTCCGAGGGGCGCGTTGCAGGGATACCGGGCTGAAAAACACCTTCGGCCACTTTCACCATGCCTTTGTGCTCTCCACCCATCACCGTTGCACCGATCGGCGTAGCCTTCTCCACATCATAGCCATACACCTCCCAATCCGCTGGCCAATGGAAGATGCTCCGGGTCGTCGGTTGGTTGGCGGCTTTTGCGGAGGCTGGTTCGAACTCGGGCTTCAACCAAGCTGGTCCAGGCGCTTGTGGGAATCGACCTTCTCCGAAGTTGGTCTTGGGCTTGGCCGTCAACTGGTAGTCCAGGGTACCCGAGTGGCCACCACCGTTGAGTTCCACCAGATCGAAACCCGTAGCCGTTCTGTTGGTGACCGTGACCCCATTGAAATTGGGCATGTCCACCGGGGTGCAGAACACACGGACGGGGTTCTCATCGTTCACCAGGATTATGTCCACCAGGATCGGGTCCAGTTCCACATGCGCCGTGCCGTTCACCAACTGCACGGAGCCATAGTCCTGGTACCAGTACTCGGGCGACTCCGGGCAGATCATCGTGATACGACCATGGTTCTGCGTAGGTATGATCTCAGCGACCGTTCCAAGACCGGTGATCTTCCGGTTCACACCACCCACCACTCCACCGACCCAGGCGTAGAGGTAGTTCGCGGGCAAGGTGTACTGATCGGATTCGAAGTACCCACCCGTGCGTTCGAGGGCGGAATTGGAGATGGCCGTACCCCAGACGCCGATCGCGTCCTGGAACTGGGACACGGCGGTGTACTGACCACCCAACGTCCAGCCCACATTGCCAGCGACCGTACCACGGTTACTATACCCCCTGTGGGCGGCCTGAAGGCCGCCGAGCGTACCGTTCGTCACGTTCAACTGGCTGTACGTGGCGGAGGGATTGTTCACGGCGCTCGCGTTCTGCACATAGTTGTACTGCGCGATCCACACATCGCTGTAGTTGATATTCGCCGCGACGGTCGCCGCTCCGGTGCTTTGTGCATAAGCCGAGGTATAACCGGCGGTGGGATTATTGGCATAGAGACCCGCTCCCAACACGTTCTGCAAAGGCACCCCGAAGGTGATATTGGTTTCCCGACCGAGCCAGCCGCCCACGTTGATGCTGTGCCCGTAGATCGCATCGGTCGCGCCGCTGCTCACCTCCAGGGGGGCTATCGGTGCAGTGGTGCCCCAACCGATGCGGCCTGTGGCACCCATGGTCCGGAACCGCTCCAGATTATTCGTGCGCACCACCAGGTCCACATTGTCCGTGGTCCCAAGGAAATTGGTGGCCGCAACGGTACCTGCGTTCCCGAGGATGGTCCATCCTTGCACGCCCGCCACGAAGGCCACCCACGCCGCACCGTTCCAGTAGTAGTAACCCGGGACCACATTGTTCGGTGCGACACCGGCCGTAGCGGTATTGTAGATCAAAAGTGACGTGGCCGGGGCCACCACCGGCGCGGCCACGTTGGTGGCGGTCAGGGCGATGCGAGGGACTAGGAGGCCCTTTTTGTTCGCAGCACCTAACGCGGAAGCATCGATGTCCAACAATGCGCTGGCAGCGGGCACCGCGCCGTTCACGTTGATGCCGATGTTCTGTCCGATCACAATGCCCGGCAGCAACATGGCGGGCAGGAGGATGTGCAGTGTTCTCATGACGATCGGGTTCTGTTGGGAAGACGGGGGCACTATCCCCCGGGTGGCCTGAGAAAGTTACGCACACCGATCGATCGGAGAAGCGCATGGCGCAAATTCGCCCTCCCATCCCTCTTCGGAAACGATGCACGATGCGTTCCTGACCGCCCTGCGAAGCACACTTCCACCGGATATCATCCATACCGGGAAAGAGGAACGCACAGCTTTCGGACATGACGAGACCGAAGACCTCTCCTACCCGCCCGATGTGGTGGTGCGGCCACGGAACACGGCGGAAGTAGCGGCCACCGTGCGCCTGTGCGCTGAACACGAAGTACCGGTAACCCCCATTGGCGGGCGAACTGGTTTGAGCGGAGGCGCGCTTTGTGTGCATGGGGGCGTGGGCCTTTCACTGGACCGGATGAACGCCATCGTGGCCATTGATGAGCGCAACCTGCAGGTGACCGTGGAACCCGGGGTGATCACCCAAGTGCTCATGGACGCGGTGGCCGCCAAGGGACTGTACTACCCACCCGACCCGAGCAGCAAAGGCAGTTGTACCATCGGTGGGAATCTCGCGGAGAACGCCGGTGGCCCAAGAGCGGTGAAGTATGGTGTTACCCGGGATTGGGTGCTCAATCTGGAAGTGGTTCTACCGAACGGGTCGGTGATCCAGACCGGTGCCAACACGTTGAAGAACAGCACCGGTTATGACCTTACCCGCCTTATCGTGGGCAGTGAAGGCACGCTGGGGATCATCACAAAAGCGGTGTTGCGGCTGGTACCCATGCCCCGGGAGACCCGCTTGATGTTGGTACCCTTCGGCGATGCGGTACGGGCATGCGAGGCGGTGAGCGCGGTGTTCCGAGCCGGGATCAACCCGAGCGCCATGGAGTTCATGGAGCGCGATGCCATCGCCTGGACGATGCGTTTCACCGAAGGTCTGCCGACGCAGATCTCCACGGGTCCCGGGGCCTACCTGTTGATCGAGGTCGATGGCAACCACGGGGAGGAACTCATGCGTGATTGCGGAACGATCCTGCGCGTGATGGAAGAACACGGATGCGGCGAGGTGTTGTTCGCGGAGAGCAGCAGTGAGAAGGACGCACTATGGAAGCTGCGGCGAAGTGTTCCCGTGAGCGTAAAAGCGCACAGTGTATACAAGGAGGAGGATACCGTGGTACCACGGTACGAACTGCCCCGATTGCTCGCAGGAGTGAAGGCCATCGGTGCGCGGTTCGGCTTCCGGAGTGTGTGCTACGGGCATGCGGGCGATGGCAACCTGCACGTCAACATTCTGAAGGGGGATCTGAGCGATGCGTTCTGGGCCAACGAATTGCCGAAGGCGATCCGGGAGATCTTCGAGCTGACGGTTTCCCTGGGCGGCACCCTGAGCGGGGAACACGGCATTGGCCTGGTGCAGCGACCTTATATGGACATCGCTTTCAACACGGTGCAACTGGACCTGATGCGTTCGATCAAACGTGCGTTCGATCCGCTGGGGATCATGAACCCGGGCAAGGTGTTCCCGTGAACGCTACCCGATGCGTTTCAAATTCCCTGCACGGTCCCAGTACCGCCATACACCGTCCTGCACGTCCCGATGCCGTATGCCCACCACGGAGGTTTGTCCGTTCCCATATCGGCGCGTCCATATCCCTTCGCGGTGACCGTGCTCATACCAACACTCCGTGATCGGTCCACGCAACAGGGAGTCGGTCCAGGACTGCGCGAAGTAATGTCCGTTCAGCGAGCCGTTCGCGTAGATGCATCGCAGCGCGATGCTACCATCCGGATGGTACGTTCCGAACGCACCGTGGAGCACACCACCGGCGTAGTTCACAGCGCGCACAACGTTCCCGTCGGCCGAAAAAGTGGTGCAGGTACCATGCAACGTTCCCTCATGGTACCAGAGCACTTCCAGCATCTTGCCCTGCGGATCATAGGTCCTCCACTGCCCTTCCTTGTGGTCCCGCACGTAATGCCCCTCCTTTCGCACGTTACCTGTTCCATCGAGCAACCGGGCCGGACCATCCTTGCTCCCGTTCCGCAGGGATACCACGGCCAGGGTACGGGCATCCTCCTGTTGAACGATCCGGTTGCTGGGAACGTCGTTGCACGACACCGCCATGCACACGAACAACAGCATGGCACCACTGCACGCCAATAGTGCTCCGAACGAGAGGGAGGGATGGCTGCGCATCCCGGCCAAATTACCGTTCGGCACCGCCCGTGGCGGAGGCTTCCAATTCTTGGAGCAGCTCCCGGATGTGCGTGAACGCACGAACCCCTTCGGGCCAGGGGGCATCGCCCAGACGTGCTATTTGACCTCCGCACAGCCAGAGCGCACAGCGCTCCTTCGGCACAAGCTCCCGGAACCGGTTCGCATAGGGGATCAGTTCATCCATCGCTGGAAAGGCGGTGACGAAGCTGATGAAGATGAGCCGCTGGGAACACGTTCCGCTGACCTGCGCCAGGTCGGCCATGGGCACGCTCTGCCCAAGATAGATCGCCCTTCGACCCAACGAACGCAACACATAAGCGACATAAAGCAAGCCCAGTTCATGGATCTCGTGCTCCGGAAGGAAGAGTACCACGATGGGATCGGAGGTGGTTGGGATCGGAGGCAACGCGTCGATCTCCGCACTGATCTTTTGCCGGACGAGGTTGCTCACGAAATGTTCATGGGAGGGGCAGATGGAACTGGTCTGCCACAAAAGTCCGATGTGCTCCAACAGGGGTACGAACAGGTCTTCCACCACAGCGCGGAACCCGGAAGCTTGGCGATATCGATCGCAGATGCTGTCGAATTGCGCCTCATCAAAACCAAGCATGGACATTTTCAACCCGGTCAATGCGTCACCAAGGTCGTTCTGCTCTTGCGCGGTGTCCCTCACCAAACGCTCGCGGTCCAACTGGCTGAGCTTAGCGATCGGCTGATCTTATGGCCATGCCTGTTCAGGTAGGCCACGTTCAGAAGGTTCTTCAACTCCTCCAATCCGTAGGTCCGGATATTGGTGAGTGTCCGCTCCGGACGAAGAAGGCCGTAGCGTTTCTCCCAGATCCGGATGGTGTGGGCTTTCACACCGGAGAACTCCTCGAGGTCGCGGATCTGGAAACGGCTGCGGAAAGGACTATCAAGCATGCGAGCTTCCGGCCCAGGTAAGGTCCGGTGATGTGGATCGAAGTGGAGAGCAGACCAACAAGGATTTGGTTCAGGCCCAAAGGCGGGAGGCCCTCCGAAGAAGGCCTCCCACTCAGAGCCAATAGGATCAGCGCACCACGCTCAAGGGCAAAATGATTCGGCTACCCGCTCCGCTCAAGCGGATCGAGTAGCGGCCCGCGCTGAGGTCCGAGGTACCGATGATCACGCGGTCGTTACCACGCGCCACAGCACCGAAGGAACGCACCACCCGGCCAGCGGCATCGAGCAGTTCGACTTCCACTTGCGCGTCGCCGAGGGCAGGCACGAACACGTTCACTTCATTCGTGGCGGGGTTCGGCCACAGGCTGCTACCTGCGAAGAGACCCTGCTCTGCCATACCGGTGAACACCGGCAGTTCCACCAAATTCCCACCAGCGGCAAGGGCCACCCAGAGGCCGAAGCCAGGACCATTGCTGTTAACTGCGGGGTTAAGGAAACCACTGGCAAGGACGGTGATCGCGTCACCTTCGAGGTTCAAGGTCGCCAAGGGTGCCTGGTAACTCACCAGCGGTGTGGTACCATCCGTCACTTGCAGCACGTAATCGTTCGTAGGTGGCTCCAGGTAGCTGCTGAACTCACCGTACTCGATGGCGTTCACCAACGTGGCACCGCCGAGCAGAGCGGTCTCGTTCACATCCACGGCCGGAGCATCGGTGCAGCCGTGGAATACGAGGATATCTGTGTTGTTGGCCCCTGAAGTGGCGCTTTCGCGTGCAGGCGCATAAGCGAAGAGGTCAAAGCCGGGGTTCGGGGAATACCCGTTCGTGCTCACGATCCCGTTGGCTACCACGATGTACTTCCCATCGGTCGCCAGGTTGAACGGGAAGGTGGCGATGGCATCGGCCACGCTGGTGCTGTTGCCTGGAGCGATAGCTACGCTGAGGTCGGTACCGGCTTGCACATCGACAAAGGGGGTAGCGGTGCGGAAGGCGAAATCATCCAGCAGTAAAGCGCCGTTCAGGTAAACGTCCACTTCGGCAGCGGCGAGGTCGGCACTGTTGTGGATCACCTGGAGGCGTGCACCGGGGATCGCTGCGCTCGGCAGTTCCACGAGCGGCCCGCCCGCGGCCAGAGCCACCCAGAGACCGAAGCCCGGACCATTGCTGTTCTGTGCAGGATCGAGGAAGCCACTGGCGAGCACCGTGATGGCGGCTCCGTTCAGGCTAAGTGTTTGCAATGGGGCGCTGTAGGCGGCTACCACCGTGCTGTTATCAGCAGTGCGCACCTGCACCGTGTAGTCGTCGGTGGGGAGCTCGAGGTAACCGGCGAAATCGCCGTAAGATGCATCGTTCACCGCGGTCACATTAAGCACACCAGCTTCGTACACATCCACAGTGGGGGCATCGGTGCTTCCGTGGAATACGAGCAGATCGGTATTGGCCGGAAGGCCAGCGCTCTCGCGGCCCTGGTCGAACACCTCCAAGCTGAAGGGGGTGAGGGGCGCGTAACCGGTTGCGCTAACGATCCCGCTCGCCACGATCACATAGGTCTCACCATCGGCGAGGGTGAAGGTTTCCGTGTATATCGCATCGGCAGCGCTGGTGCTATTGCCCGGAGCGACGCCCACCACGAACGGGGTACCGGCGGGTGCATCCACAAAAGGACTGGCCGTCCGGAAAGCGAAATCGTCCAGCAGCAAGGTGTTGTCCAGGTATACATCCACTACCGCAGCAGCCAGGTCGGCGCTGTTGTGGATCACTTGCACGCGGGCTGTGCCACCTCCCACCAACTCGGGCAACTCAACCAGCGGACCACCCGCTGGCAATGCCACCCAAAGGCCAAAGGCCGCACCATTGCTGTTCATTGAAGGATCGAGGAAGCCGCTGGCCAGCACGGTGATGGCGGCGCCATCCAGGTTCAGCGTAGCGAGCGGCGCTTGATACGTCACCACGGGGTTGCCGCCTGCGGTGATCTGCAATGCGTAGTCCGCGGTGGGTGCTTCCACGTAGCCTTGGTATTCTCCATAGGCGATGTCATCCACAAGGGTCGCACCACCCAGCACGAGTACTTCGTTCACGTCCACCACAGGGGCATCGGTGCTTCCGTGGCATACCAGGATATCCGTATTCGCGGGACCGGACGTCGCTGTTTCGCGGGAACCGGCGAACACGTCGATGCCAAAGGGTTGGTTGGGCATATAACCGGTACCGCTCACGATACCGTTCGCCACCAGGGTGTAGGTCTCACCGGCTGCGAGGTTGTAGGGGAAAGTCGCGATCGCATCGTTCACGCTGGTGCTGGTGCTTGGCGCAATAGCCACTTCGAGGTCCACTCCTGCTTGCAGGTCGACGAATGGTGTGGCGGTGCGGAAGGCGAAGTTGTCCAACAGGAGGCCGCCGTTCAAGTACACATCCACTTGGGCCGCGGCGGCATCAGCGGAGTTATGGATCACCTGCGCGCGGGCGATGGGGATCGAGGCACTGGGGAGTTCTACCAGGGCACCACCTGCTGCGGTAGCGGCCCATAGGCCGAACGCGGGCCCAACGCTGTTCACGCTTGGATCGAGGAATCCGCTGGCGAGTACCGTGATGGCTGCGCCGTTGAGGCTAAGCGTTTGCAGCGGGGCGCTGTAGGCGGCCACGATGGTGCTATTGTCCGCAGTGCGAATTTGGACCGTGTAGTCCGCAGTAGGGAGTGCGAGGTAGCCTGCGAAGTCACCGTAGGAAGCATCGTTCACTGCGGTGGCGTTCAGGACGGCACTCTCGTAGACATCCACGGTGGGTGCATCGGTACTGCCGTGCAGCACGAGCACATCCGTATTGGTGCCCATCATAGCGGCCTCCTGCCCTTGATCGAACACTTCCAAACTGAACGGAGTGAGCGGGGTGTATCCGGTCGCGCTAACGATACCACTGGCTACGACCACATAGGTCTCCCCGTCGGCAAGGGTGAAGTCCTGCGTGAAAATGGATTCCACAGCGCTGGTGCTGTTACTTGGCGCGATGCCTACGGTGAACTGTGTTCCCGCAGGGGCATCCACGAAGGGACTGGCCGTGCGGAAAGCGAAGTCGTCGATAAGCAGCGTGTTGTCCAACCACACATCCACCACCGAAGCGGCGGCATCAGCGCAGTTGTGAATGACCTGCACGCGCGCGGTTTGCGCGAGAGCGGGACTGGCCGCTAATGCGGCTAAGAATCCCAGAGAAAGTGTTCGTGACATTGTTCGGTGTTTGAGGTTAGGACATGGAGAACAAGGTGGGTGTCATTTTGTTCAACAGGTGCGAAAATAATCTGAACAATTCATCCCAACCCACTGGCAGGAAAGGAAAAGCCCCCGGTCTCGACCGAGGGCTTCCTGTTGGTGATCGGGTGGGTTACTTGAAAACGGTAACGTGCCCGAAGAGTTCGTGGCGCTCTTTGGTGATGCCTTCGATCACGTATGCGCGGTAGGTGTAGACACCGTCCCGAACCGTGCCGCTGCCATCGCTGCCATCCCAGGGCAGGTTGGGGTCTTTCGACTCCATCATGAGCTGGCCCCACCGGTCGAACACCTTCAGGTCGAAGGTCTCGAGATCGATCACATTGCCCCATGGGCGCCACTCATCGTTGATGCCGTCGCCGTTCGGGGAGAAGGAATTGGGCACGAAGTAGGCGTAGTCCTGCGGCTTCAGGTTGGCGATGATCGTATCACTACTGAAGAAGGTGATGCTGATATCGGTCACGGTGGTATCGGCCGGGTTGGGATAGTTGTTCTTGATGTCCCAATAGGCGAAATCATAGAACTCCGCAGGCAGCACCTTCACGGCCTTGGCCACTCCTTCGGGCACGGCCACATAGGTGGGGAAGTCGGTGTAAACGGTTCCATCGAACTCGATGCGGCCGGAGTTGCGCGGCTCTACATCGAGCATCACCTCGTAGGAGATCGGTGGCAGGAAGTGCGCTACGATCACGTCCGAAGTGTCCGTGGTCAAAGTGACCAGACTATCGTTCAGGCTGGGCAGGATGGTATCGTTCTGGATGGTCCAATGGCTGAAGGCCCAACCGGGTTCGGGCAAGGGGGCGAGCGTGGTGGTGATACCGCCGTAGTAGGTGCCATTGAACGGATAGTTCGGAAGCACTTGCGAATTCACCTGGATCTTGCCGCTCAGCGGCGGATACACATCGAACTGCACATCGTGCGGACCGTTCAGATCGTAGCAATCCACCAGGCCGCTCTCGATGGTGACGCAGCGTGTCTCGATATAGTCCCGCATCACTTGCACGTTGTTCTGCCAGTCGGCAACACTGCCCCCCCACCGGGCCACCTGCATGGTCATCTCCGGGGTGATCACGCCCACCAAGCTGTCCAGGAAGGGGATCATGAAATCGCAATTGAAAAGCGTGTTGCCCAGATCGATGTACCGGTTCACATAGTAGTCGTGTACCATCTGGTTCTCTTGGATCAGTTTCGAGAGTATCACGGTATGCCCCTGTCCTCCTGGATCCCCCAGGTCTTCCACCGTGCATGGATCCGCGTTCGGGCTCTGGTCGGGGATCCCCGTGAAGTTCGCGTAGTGCCCGAAGGTCGCGTCCATGTCCCAGAGAATGTAGCGCCACTTCTGCTTGTCCCCGGCAGGGTTCATTCCCCGCCACCAACCGGTGTTCCAATTCAGCCAGTCGGCGCAAACGGTATAGCTGTTCAGGCAGAAGTAATCGATCAGGCTCTGCCAGTTGTAAAGGCTATCCACATAGGCGAAGGCCGTGGGGTCGCCCATGTTGTTGGTGTTGATGTAGTTCAACAGGCTGGCCCAATCGGTCTGGGCCTGCGCACCACCGTACTCGCTCCAGGTGCCGCCCCAGGTCTTGATCATCTGGATATCGTACTCGTCCTGGCCATAGTAGTACTCAGTGAAGTCGTTATCGTCCACCTTCTCGCGAACGTCGTACACCCCCCAGTACTGGCCGTTCACGTAGACCACGCACGCTTCGTAGCTGCGCTCATCCACCTTCAACTCGCCCACCTGGCTCAAGGCCTGCACGTAGGGATCACGGATGTGCGCGGGCTGCCCGGGACCGAACTCGTAGTTGTCGCCCGCACATGCCTTGATGATCAACCGCTGGTACGAATCGCGGTCCTTGGTGCGGAAGATGGGATAGTGGACCGCATCGTTGTAGCCGAACTGGTCGCGCACCACGTAATCGAAGCCGCGCTGATCGTAGGCCCAGCTATCCTGGCCGTGCTCATCGGAGGTGCCCACCGCCTCGGCGCGCAGCACGCCGCCGTTCGGACCGAAGTACTCGAGCGAGCTGACCGGTTCGATCCCGCCGTTGCCGTTAAGCAGGGTTTCCATGTCATCACCCACCATGCTGAAAACAGCCACGGTATGCGTGACACCAATGAAGTACGTGTTCGTTTCAATGAAGCTGGAAGGCACCCCGGGCGCAGCACTGAAGCAAGCTGCCCGTACCGCCGTGGTGGCCGCGATGTTGATCGGACCCGCGTAGAGCGTGCTGGTGGCTGTGGGTGTCGTACCATCGAGCGTGTAGCGGATATCGCCACCGCCAGGTGCGGTGATGGAAACGCTCTGCGCACCGGCATAGAAACCAGCGGGCAGGCTGAATTGCGGCTTGGGTTCGTAGTCCGGAGAGGAACCGGCGTTCGGAGCATTGGGGGTGGCGGTCGGGAAAAGCGACCACGTGGCAGCACCATCGGTGGTGCGACCACGGCTACCCTCCTCTTTAGTGGCCTGCATTTGGTAGTCGTCCATGATCACCCCGCCCGCATCGGCCAGGATCACCCATTCGCCAGTGCTCTGGCTCAGCTTGAAGCTGGTATGGTAGATAAGCGGTAAAGTGACCATGTCACGGCCGGAGAGGAAAACCATGATGCGGCCGTTCGCCGGTACGCTGCTGCCAGCGGGGAATTGCCACTTCGTGGGGTTGTTCTGCCGATCGCTCAGGTGCCATCCGCTGAGATCGAAGGGTGCGGCACCGGTGTTGAACAGTTCGACCCAATCCTCGTATTCGCCATTGTTGTCCGCGAACGAGGCAAGGTTCGCACCGCTCACTTCATTGATCACCACTTGGGCGTGCAACTGGGGGAGCAGGGAACAGGCGGCCACAAGGCCTGCTGATCGGAACAGGGAGCGTGAATACATAGAGCCGTGCATGAAGAGCGGAAAGTTAACGGATCGTTAGGCAGGTCAACACGCTGAACCGCAAAAGGTTCTCTCCACTCTAGGAACCCTCAACACCCCTTTGCCAAGGGGTGACGTAACGTGCGGGTAAAACGTCGCCTGAAGGTGCCGTCACAGATCCTGCCCGGAGTAATAGCCGGTGTCCACGCCCTGGAACAACTTGGTGTGCAGGGTGATCTGCCCCACATGCGCCACACCCGTTTCCTTGTAGATCTGCACGTCCCAGATCGCTTCAAGATCCGCAGCGTTCAAATTTTCCAATACTGCCACGGCTTCGCTGATCGTGCCATCAAGTTTCGCGAGCAACTCGGGCGTGGGGATCGGCCCCGACTCATCGAATTCCTGCTGCCGCTGCCGATGGTCCGGCCGCTTGCCCAAAGTGGAAATGATCCATTGGCCCACGTTGCCACAGAGGTGCAGGACCAAGTTGCCGGGACTCACCACCTGCGCGTTCGGGCGATGCCACAAGCCTTCTTCACCCAGCAGGCCTGCGCAGCGGTGGATGCGCTTGCGGCCTTCCTCCAGGTGGCGGATGGCTTCGGTGATGAGGAGGGTGTGATCCATACGTGCAAAGAAAAAGCCCCGGACCAAAGTGTCCAGGGCTCTTCTCGTTCGATCGCTTCTACTTACCGCGCCACCTTGACCGCCTTCTTCACCAAGGGCGCACCATCCACCAACAGGGTAACATGGTACACACCCGGTGCCAGGAAGCTGGTGTTCCAATCGTAGCGCTGCGTGCCTTCCATCTGCTGGCCCTCGAAGAGGTTGAACAGCGACTTGCCGCTCGCATCGCTCACCTGCAGGCTCACCATGCCGGCTTTCGGCAGGTTGTAACCGATCACTGCGCCCTCACTGAAAGGGTTCGGTGTGATGGTGAGGCGCTGGTCGGTGGCATCGCTTGCGCGCAGTTCATTCGTGCTCTGACCGTCGGTGTTGCCACCACCCGAGCCTTGCAACATAGCGCGGCCTTCGCAGCAGGCGGCAAGGTCTTGCTTGCATCAGCCTGCGATCTGTTGCTGTTGCTCCTGAATTGCGCCGATCAGATATGGAATCAGGCCAGTGTAGCTCACCCCTTTCACCGTTTCCGGCAGGAGGTTTGATTGCCTTGATCATCGTACTGCGCAGGGAACGTGGTTTCTGTAACCAAGCTGGGTAGTACCAACTCGAGTTCCTGAGCGATCAGGCCACCTTGATTGCCTGAAGGAAGGTCCATCATAGGAAAATCGGCTTCAAGATAATCGTACGTGTGGGCATCCAACTGGGCGATCACATCTACGGCATTGATCAACGGCTCCACGTTCGTCTTAAACATGGCATCGCTGGGGGTCCATAGGTTTCCGGGTATGAACCCTTGCCCTGTGACGTTGATATCTCCCGAGAACCAACCCGCCCAGTTCGCGGTGGTGGAGCTGTTCGCCGATGCGAAAACACCGTAGTTGGTTCCCGCAGTGGTAGAGGTCGCCTCGAAGCGGCCTCCATAGTTCACTGTGGTTCCGTTCCGCCCAGTGCCCTCCACACCGTAGCACCGGGTGGCGGTCGCTTCGGCTCGGCCATACACTCCCCGTGCGTTCGTAATAGTACCTGTGCTCGTTGACACTTGCCCATGTACGCCGAAAGCTTCGGTAACCGTAGCATCCACATCGATCTCGGTATTCCCGCGAACGCCATAGATGTTCACGCTGGTTTCACCGGCCTCCACGTTGGCCACGCCGGAGATGCCCGTGCATGTTGCACTGCCATTGTAGGCAAGTGCCCACACGGCCGTCGAAGCGGTGCCGTTGTCCGCCTCTGCTTCGGCCGCGATGCATGTGTTCCCTGCGGTGCCTCCTGTGGCCAAAGCATGTATGGCCCGCGTAGTACTGCTCACTGGCGTGTCATCCACCACATGCAACTTATATGCTGGCGAAGCGGTGCCAATACCCACATTCTCCACTTCATCGGGGCAGGTTGCGCTCGCGGATCCCACAGCGGTGTAAACATGGTTCGGCGAACTGCCGCTCATGCTCCACTCGCAATCAAGGGTGGAAATCGGACGCCAGTGTATGCGACCGTCATCATCGGTAACCATCACTTTGTCATAGTCCAGACCGGTGTCCTCATAGTCAGGTACCAACCTCCGGATCCTTATGGTGCGGTTCAGCACGTCCAACCTCTCGCTGGGGCTCACCCCCGCCGCGAACCAGTCGCCAATGCCCACAAAGACTTCCGATCCATCATCGTGCGGGTACAGTTGCATCGCCTCCAGGCCTTCCAACGAAGCATTGCCCGTTGTGCTCATGCTGCTATACTCCGAGGTGAAGATGAAGCGCATGCGGTCGCTCAGCCAAGTACCCGGGTTGTCACTCCACTGGATGATCGCATCGGTGTAGTCGAGCAGCTCACCGGAGGTGTGATCCTCCGGATCGTCGTAGGTGTACTTCTGCCCGATGTACATCTGGTCGTTGTTGCCCGTGAAGTTGATGCCGTTGCGCATCCAAGGCCGGTAGCCGATGGTCTGCGTGTTGTATTCACGGCCTTCGGCCAGGTGCAACCGACCGAAGGGGCCATAGGGCGCCGTGCTCCAGAACGCATCGTCCGGGCTTATGCCTACGAAACCATCCGCAGGCATCAGGCTGAACGCGTCAATGTTGTAGCTCTCGCTTTCGTTCACTTGCAAACGCCAGCTATCATCCGTGCG
Source organism: Flavobacteriales bacterium (assembly GCA_016703105.1). Lineage (GTDB taxonomy): Bacteria > Bacteroidota > Bacteroidia > Flavobacteriales_F > PHOS-HE28 > PHOS-HE28. The sequence continues at coordinate 95,552 of JADJCS010000009.1, read as the reverse complement.
CACTGTCAACCGCACGGCATCATCCGTACCCAGAAAGTTCGTGCCTGCAGTTGTTCCGTTATTTCCCAGCAAAAGCCATTCGGTTGGTTGCGCAAAGGCAACGCTTCCCGAACCAAGCAGTAATGCTGTTATCCACGTTCTCATTGTGTCAGGGTTTTAGCCCCAACACCCTTCTACATCCTTGTCCATCTCGCATTCGCCACTTGGCGCCCGCTGAATACCTGCACCACATAGGTCCCATTGGCCAGAGCTTGGGGGATCGCAATGGTGGTACGTTCCTGTCCCACTATGTCTTCCTCCATAACCACACGGCCCATCATATCCCAAAGCACTACACGGTCTATACGATGCGCGCCTGGCCAAAGCAGACCCAAACCAGTTGGATCGCTGACAATGAGCAGACCCTCGCTGATACTCTCGGGATTGGTGATGTCGACCACTTCGATCGCGTCGAAATAGTAGTACGCAGCCTCAGCCATATTCCCCGATACGGCGAAAACATTGGTGGTCGCCTCATCCGTAAAGGAACCGATCACCATGTACCGTTCGCCGCCATCTGCCACGATCGTGTCCACAAGATGGATCCAATCCGTGGTGTTGGTATAAAATCCCGGGTCATGGAACTGCGCTTGCGGCGTAACAGGTAACGCCCCCATATCGACCAGATCGGGATCGAACACAGTGTCCTGTGAAAAGTAGGCGCCTATGCGGTCGATCGCAAAACGGTAGCACTCTGGGAAAGAGATCTCCATGGACACCTTGTAGGTGTGTCCCACTTCCAAAGGCGAGGTCAATTGTACCTCCATGTACTCCTTGAGTTCATGATCCTGCAACCACTGGTACGCGCCTGCGAACCGTATCCCATCAAAGGGTCCTTGGTAACAAACGATGCCGATGAATTCAGTGGTATCCATTGCTACGGCACATGGTTCGGTCAATTCCATGCTATACACATCTGGGGTGGCATAGTTGGCACTGAACCATGGTGGAGCGACCAGGATGGGATTGTTGGCGGTGGCGCAAAAGGCAGTATCCTCAAAGGACCAGTTGGGCACCAAGTTGATCTGTGCAAAGGCACAGCAGGTAAAAGCGAAAAGCGAAATGGACAGGCCCACCCGCACCCCGAAGGACGTGAGCTTGGGCAGGCCGGAAGAGAGAAGGGTGTTGAGCATGTTTTTCATGTTGTCCTCCTTTGGCAGCCCTTTAGCACTTGGAAGACGAAGCTTACCCGAAGGTTAGCTGCCTACCGCTTCCGGCCGCATGGTGGCCGGGTGCTCTTTCCGCCCGCAGGTGTGGTTGCCTTTGCTCTTCTGCGGATCGGTCTATTTTTGTGCTGCTCTGTTTCGTTCACCTATTACCGTGGGTTGGTGGGACATGAGCGACCGAGGCCCTCGCTGTTCGCGCAGTGGGGGCTTCTTTTTCAAGGTGTTGGGGTGGCATTGGCCTTCACTAGGCTATCGATCAATTGAGCCAGCTCCATCAACTTTGTACGCTGGTAGGCCCGCTCCAGCGAATCCCAGTTGATCGAGGGACTATTCAGCGCCGGGTCAGTGAACAGAATGGCAGGCTCTACGGAACCGTTGGGCACTACGAATTCCGCACGGGAGTAAGCGGCGTTGTCCGCTCTTCGCATCAGCCCTTCCCGCATGTCATTATCGGCATCGCTAAGGGCCGCCGCGCGTATGCTGTAAGTCGCTTCGGACTCCTTCGCTGCATGTGGCTCGGCTGGCAGTTCCAAGCTCGCGTGCAGGTGGGCAAGCACGCGCTGTTGATCGGGTTCTACCTGAGCTGCCTCGCTGGCGGATAACAATTCCTCATGCAAGCACTCCGCACCCATGTTCTGCCAAGTGAGAATGCGCACTCCGTCCAGTTGCAGCAGCTCATGCCGCTCCCCTTTGCGGTTGTGCCCGAAGTACACATGCGGCCCTGGCGAGGAAGCCCAGTGGTCCAGACGTTCAAGCCTGTGCTCCTCCACGTCGCTGCAAACCCAGGAGGGCGGTGCGCTTTGGCAGGTGTAGGGATCGCTCGGTGCGCTTACAGCAGTCTCACACGGAGACGCGGAGGCATGGATATCGCCGGCGTGAGCGACCGAATTTCCTGGTGGCACGCTTGGCCGGAGCATATGCCAAGTTGCGAAAAACCCGGTGAGCAACCAAGGCGCCACTTTGTAAGCGAGGTAGAGCGTTTTCATGGCCGTAGGTTTTTAGGTCCACGGGAATGCGGCCTTCTGCACGCATCGGGGCACGCTGAGACGACCGGGAATTTCAAAGACGAAGAAGCGCGACCTTGGCCGATCCTCCTCAGTGGGCCGTGGGCCGTGGGCCGTGGGCCGTGGGCCGTGGGCCGTGGGCCGTGGGCCGTGGGCCGTGGGCGCAGCGGGCGCGCGATCGGATCGTTCCAGGTGATAAGCGAACGGGCGCATAGTGGAAACAAACGTATTACCCTGCACAAGTGGCGGTGCAAGCTTTTTAACGTTTGGTTATGCACCGGTTTTGAACCGGTTGTCCACCACATTCGCGATCGTTCGTCGTTGAAGCGAAGCGATCGTAATGGGATCATCAGTATCCTTGTTCTCCCCCAACTTCCCACCGCGCAATGAGGGGTCGATTCGACCCCGACGCGTCGGAGAGCATCGCGAACTTGGACAATTCGGAAGAAAGAGCGGCGGCCAATTGGCCGCCGCTCACCGCAATGTTCAATTCTCCTCAGCCCTTCACTGCGACAGGCTTTGTGCCAATGTGCTCTTCGAGGAATTTCTCCATGGCGCCGTAGAACTCGAAGCGGTTCTCCTGATTGCGGAAACCGTGGCCTTCGTTGTCCTTCACCAGGTATTGCACTTCCACGCCACGGGCTTTCAGGGCTTCCACCACCTGGTCGCTCTCAGCCTTGTTCACGCGGGGGTCGGTGGCACCCTGCGCGATGAAGAGCGGGCACGTGATCTTGTCCACATGGAACACCGGTGAGGCAGCGGCCAACAGCAGGCTGTCCGCCTGGGGATCGCCCACCATCTCGTACATCATCTTCTTGAAGGGCTCCCAGTAGGGCGGCACGGTCTTCATGAAGGTGAACATGTTGCTCACGCCCACATAGTCCACCGCACAGGCGTAAAGTTCCGGGGTCTTGGTGATGCCGGCGAGCGTGGCGTAGCCGCCGTAGCTGCCACCGTAGATGGCGATACGCGTGCTATCGGCGATGCCCTCCTTCTTCAGCCATTGCACACCGTCGGTCAGGTCATCCTGCATGGTGAGGCCCCACTGCTTGAAGCTCTTCATCCAGAACTCGCGGCCGTAGCCGGTGCTTCCGCGGAAGTTCACCTGCAACACCGCATAACCTCGGTTCGCGAGGAACTGCGCTTCGGAGTCGTAGCCCCAGATGTCGCGGGCCCAGGGTCCGCCGTGCACCATCAGCACGGTGGGTAGGTTTTTGGCCTCGCGGCCTTTGGGCAGGGTGAGGTAGCCATGCACGGTGAGGCCATCGCGGGTCTTGTATTCGATGGGCTTCATCTCGGCCAGGTCGTTCTCGTTCAGCCAGGGATAGAGGGTGGCCATTTCCTCGGTCTTATCGGCGGCCTCATCATAGAAAAAGTACTTGCCCGGCATGCGATCATTGCCGACCCACACCATGAACTTGTTCTCCTCGTCGTTCTCGCCGTACACGTACACCTCGTATGCGGGGAACTTCGCTTTCAACTTCTCATGACGGGCTTTCGTGATCTCGTCCAGGTGTACTTCCTCGGACTTCCAGCTGGTGAAACTGGCGGTGGTGATCACCTTGCGCTTGCGGCTGTAGTCCAATCCGTTCGCATCGTAGTCCTTGTTGGCGAAGATCTCGCGCACCTCTTTGTTGCCGGCGAGGTCGTATTCCACGATGGCCCTCTTGTCGCGCCCGTTCAAGTTGCTGCTGGCGAAAACGTTCTTGTTGTCGAACGTGAAGAACATGGGGTCGAAGCTATCCTTGAAGCTGGTACGCAGGATCTCCTTGAACGGCTCCTCTTCCGTGGCGCGATGGAACAACACCTGGTCGGTGCCATCGGTCTTCGTAGCGATACGGATCAGGCCGGTGTGGTCGGTGATCCAGCCTTCGAAGTTCTCCTTGTTGGCATAGAGCGGTTTCAACTCGCCGGTGGCGATGTTGCACAAGTAGGGATCGAAGAACTGCGGATCGCGCTTGTTCATCTGGATCATGATGCTCTGCTCCATCCCGGGGATGTTGTGCAGGTCGTCCATCGTTCCCGCGCGCACGCCTTTCTCTGGGGTCAGCGCCTTCGCGTCCTTGCCATCGATGCTGGCACTGAAGATGATGAAGTTCTCATCGCCATTGATGTCGCGGCTGTAGACAAGGCGATCGCCCTTCCAGAAATAACCACCGATATCGCGCACGGTGTCGAAGGTCACTTGGAGCGGTGCCGCATCGCCGATCTTCTGCACGAAGAGGTTCATGCGGTCCTTCCAGGGCGCGCGGAAGCTGAAGTGGTTGCCGTCGGGCTAACGCGGAAGCCGGCCTTCTCGGGGTTCTTGAAGAAGAGTTCCATGTCGATGACCGGCGGCGGCGTCAGCGGGGCTTTCGACTCGGCCACGGTGGTGTCGGCGCCACCGCAGGAAGCGAGCAGCAGACCCAGCGCCAGGCTGGGGAGAAGAGATGTTCTGGGATGCATCGGAGGGATTAAGGGACGCAAAGGTGCGCGCGCGTTGGGGATTTCAGCGCAGGGATCCATGGACCCTTGATTATTGGACAGGATCGGAGCGGACATGGGATGAACGGTGCTATCGGCGGTACCGTCGGACGAACACATGGTCGTCCGCTTCCACCTCATCCACCAATGGGTGCGTGGTGCGCAACCTTCGATCGATGCTGCCCTCGGGATCGGTGAGAGCGCTCCAGGAATCCACTACCATCACGGTATCCGCCTCGCTGAAGTGTGGGGTATGCTCGCCGCATCGCGGACCGCATGAACGTCGCGGCCCGCGAGCGCCTGCTCCAGGCGTGCGGGATCGCGGAAGAGGGAGGGATCGAGATACCACGCATAAGTGATGGCGTACCAGGGGGGTGCTATGAGCACAGGGACAGCTCCCTTGCCCATGGCCTCCACCACCGCTCGCACGCGGCTGGGGCGCAACCCATTGGAGCGGTCGGGCTCGAAGGTGAAGGCCATCGCCACCACCGCCGCGCCGGCGAGGACCAATCCAGGTGTTCGCTGCGGGAAGGCATGATGCAAGGCGTAGGCGGCGAGCAGGTAGAAACCCAGACTCGCGTGGATCAGGCAGCGGTCCAGGAACATGGGAGCGATGAACGAAGCGGCGAACATGCCCAGCAGCAGCACCAAGGTCCAGCACAAGCCCATCGCCCAGAACATGGTGCGCCCCCGGCGCTGTGCGGACACGGCCACGATCACGAGCAGAAGAAGGATCGCGATCACCGGCGCATTGCTCCACCGCCAGATCATGTTGTAGAGTTCCTCAGGCTCGGGCGCCGTAAGCCAGGTGCCTTCCGAAACGCTGGTGGCGAGCCGTTGTGCGAAGACCACGGCATAAGGCGCATAGGCGAGCAAGGTGGCACCCGTCGCCAGCAGCCATCCGCGCCGGGCGGTGCGCAGGTCCTTGATCAGGAGCACGCACAGGGCCTGAACGCCCAGCATGGTCCAGCCGAAGAAGTGCGTATAGACCATCGCGGTGTTCGCGGCGGCGAGCCAACCCCAATGCGGCGATCCCCTTGCGCGCTGTCCGTGCCAATTGCCACATGCCCACAGCGGCCAGCAAGGCGAACAACGTGTACGCACGGACCTCATGGGCGAACCCTTGATGGTAGCTGCTACAAGTGAAGAGCAAGGCCGCCGTGAAACCGACCAGCCTTCCACCGAGCTCGCGGCCCAGCAGGAACAGGGGCCAGACGGTAAGCGCACTGAACAACGCGGAGGGCATGCGCAGCAGGGTGACGTCCCATCCCGCGATCGGCAGCCACACTTTCACCAGCAGGAAGTGCAGCGGCGGATTGTTCTCCGTGCGCAGCTGCGCGAAGAGCTCGCCCAAGGGGCGATGCGCCCAGTAGAGCGTGAAAGGCTCATCATGGGCGAGTTCGTTCAGCCCGATGAACAAGGCACGCACCACCCCGCACAGGAGCAGCAGCGCAACAACGACGAAAACATCGGTCGACCCGCGCCTCATAGGCGGCGGAACATCAAGTGATGTTCGCCGATGCCTTCGATCGTGAAGGGGGGACCATGCACCTCCATGCCATGCGCAAGGTAGAAGGCCTTCGCATTGTCGCGCGCGTTGCACCAGAGCAGATCGGCCTTCAGGTCGCGCAGATGGCCAAAGCCGAACACGAGCAGCTTCCCTCCTACGCCCCTGCCGCGCTGATCCGGGTGTACGGCCATGCCGCGCAGGCGGTATTGGATCCAGCCTGTCAAGCCGTCCTTTCGTTCCTTATAGAACGAAGCGATGGCGATCGACTCGTTCTTGCTGAAGGCACCCAGGTGGAAGCTGTCCGGATTGCGGTCGTTGGGATAATCGCACCCCTCTATCGGCTGGTGCGGACGCAACACCAAGTGACGCAAGGGCCATGTATCCGGAGCTTTCAGGTAGGCGATGCGCATGGGCTGCGCAAATTAGGGAGCGGGAGCGAGCGGGTCCAGTGCGATCAAGGCGCGTCGGCCACCCGGGCACGGAGCGCTCCGATGGCACGTTGCGCGGCGGCCTCGTCCAGCATGGGGTCCGCGCTTTCGGCCTGTGCAGCGAGAACAAAGGTGCCGAAGGGACCCGCTGCGATCAAAGCGACCTCCCCTTCCGGCGCCCTCTCCATGTCGATCTCTACCAACTCGCCGAAAGGCAGTGCGAGCGCCTGGCCTGTCCATGGCAGGGTGAGGTCGCCGGGAAGCGAACCGCGCTGGAACCCCTTCCACTCCCGTGCTGCGCGGTCCGGCCAAACTTCCTGCGGTGGCCACCACAACGCCCCGACCGTTGCGAGCAAGAGGACCATGCTCCCAGCGATGCGACCCGCGATCACCGGATAGCGCGCGTCGGCATGGCGCAACGACCGTGCGAAGAACGAAACGAGGAGATAGACGGCGAAGCCTCCCAAGATGGCATACAGGAAGACCCAGGCGAGGCGTTCGGGTAGCGTGGTACTTGCGCGCACCACCGCGTAGGGATCCATGCAACAGATAGCCATGGCGCCAAGGTTCCAGCGCGGCGGCATCGGGGCCCACGGCACGGGTCCCGCTTAGAAAGGCCACGTACGCCAACCGCAGCGCACCGAGCACGCCGACGGCCAGCAGCAGGAAGTGCAGCGCGGAGCGGGTGTTGTCGTCCAGCCGCAGCTTCATGCGTTGAGGACCACTACTTGATGTAACGGAGGTCGTGGCCGTCGCGTATCTCGCGCAAGCTGGCGTGGATCAAGCGGATCACGCTCTCCACATCGTCGCGGTGTACGGTCTCCACCGTGGTGTGCATGTAACGCAACGGCAAACTGATCAGCGCGCTGGGCACCCCGGCGGCACCATAGGCGAAGGCATCGGTATCCGTGCCCGTCGCGCGGCTCACCGCGGCGCGTTGAAAAGGGATCTTCGCCTTGTTCGCGGCATCGATCACCAGCTTCAGCAGGTTGTTGTGAACGGCCGGGCCGTAGCTCAACACCGGACCGCTTCCGCAGGCCACATCGCCGTTGGCGATCTTGTTCATCATCGGGGTCTGCGTGTCGTGCGTCACGTCGGTCACGATGGCGACGTCCGGGCGGATGCGCTCCACGATCATCTCCGCGCCACGCAGACCCACTTCCTCCTGCACACTGTTGGTGATGTAGAGACCGAAGGGCAACTTCGTCTTCTCCTGCTTGATCAAGCGCGCCACCTCCGCGATCATGAAGCCGCCCATGCGGTTGTCCAGGGCGCGGCCGGTGAAGTGTTTTCCGTTCAGCACCATGAACTCATCCTCGTAGGTGATCACGCAGCCCACGTGAACACCGAGCTTCTCGACCTCCTCCTTGTTCTTGCAGCCACAATCCAGGAAGATGTTCTCCAAGGTGGGGGTCACCTCGGTCTTGCCGTTGCGCACATGGATGGCGGGCCAGCCGAAGATGGCCTTCACGATGCCCTTGTCCGTATGGATGTTCACCCGCTTGCTGGGGGCGATGAGGTGATCGCTCCCGCCGTTGCGTCGCACGTAGATGAACCCTTCCTTCGTGATGTAATGCACGAACCAGCTTATCTCGTCGGCATGCGCCTCGATCACCACCTTGAACTTGGCCTTCGGGTTGATCACACCCACCGCCGTGCCGTAGACATCGGTGAAGTGGTCATCGATGTAGGGCTTGAGGTAGTCCAGCCAAAGGCGTTGGCCACTGGCTTCGAAGCCGGTGGGACTGGCATTGTTCAAGTAACTGGTAAGGAACTCCAGCGAGGCGGGGCCCAGGATACTCTTCTGTTTGGCCGCTGCGGTAGCGGTGGTCCCCTTCTTCGTTCCTTTCGCTGCGGACTTCTTAATGGCCATGGTTTGAAAAGCGCCTTGATGCGGCGTGGCGAAATTAGCCGCCGCTCCCACCTTTGCCGGGACCGATCCGGCGACCTGTGAACAGTCCCCCGCCCAAAACCACCGCCCTCATGATGCTTCGCGCCACACTGCTCTGTTCTCTCGCGCTCTCCACCGCACCGGCGTGGGCACAGGGCAACGTGCCCTTCGACAAGGAGCATATCGCCGACAAGGCGAAACTGGAGGAAGCGCTCACGGCCATGAAAACCGCGGAAAAGTTCGCGCAGGCCGGTGGCAAGGACTACGGGCAGGCGATCGCCTTGTATGAGAAGGCTTACGCGGTGAACCCGGACAACGCGGACCTGAACGTGCGCCTGGGCCTGTGCCACCTGAACGGCCAGCAACGGCATCTCGCCATGCCGTACTTCCAGAAAGCAGTGACGCTCGATCCACAGGTGCCGCGCGCGCACTACCTCGCTGGGATGGCACTACAGCTGAACGCGAAATGGGACGAGGCCATTTGGGAGTTCGAAGCGCACAAACGCAGCAGCATGGGTCTTCCGGACGAGAACCCTGTCTACAATCAAGCCGAGAAGCACTTGAGCGAATGCCGCAATGGCAAGGCGTTGATGGCCAACCCCACTTCCGCACAGGTCACCAACCTCGGTCCGCGGGTCAACAGTGTGTACAGCGATTACGGAGCGGTGGTCGCGCACGATGGACAGACCATGTGGTTCACTTCGCGGCGGGAGAACAGCACCGGTGGCAAGGTGAACAAGAGCACGAACCAGTACTTCGAGGATGTATACACCAGCACGCTGAAGGACGGGGCTTGGAGCGCACCGCAACCGCTGCCACCACCCGTGAACACCGAAATGAACGATGCCTCCGTGGGCATGGACCACGAGGGGGACCGGATGATCATCTACCGCGACGTGAAGGTGACCGGCGACCTGCTCGAGAGCAAACGTGCGGGCTCGAATTGGGGCACACCGGAACCCTTCGGCACGGCCATCAACACCAAGTTCCACGAGAGCAGCGCGTGCTACAGCCAGGATGGCAAGTGGCTCTATTTCGTGAGCGCCCGCGAAGGCGGCCTGGGCGGACAGGACATCTACCGCAGCGCGTGGGACGCCACCGCGAAAGCCTGGAAGGAAGCCGAGAACCTGGGCCCCGATGTCAATTCCCGGTTCGACGAGGACGGCATCTTCGTGCAGGGCGATGGCACCACCATCTATTTCAGCAGCAAGGGCCACACCAGCATGGGCGGCTACGATGTGTTCCGCTCCTCGTGGACGGACGGCCGTTGGAGCAAACCGGAGAACCTCGGTTGGCCCATCAACTCACCTGACGACGACCTGTTCATGGTGTTGGTAGGCGATGGCAGCAAAGGCTACTTCAGCTCCTTCCGCCCGGGGGGCGAAGGCGAGGACGATCTTTATGAGGTGGTGTTCCAGAAGCCTTGAGCAGTCCACCGTGCATCGTTGTTCGTGCATCGTTGTCCGTGACTCCACGCACAACCCTCCGCACGAATTAGAGATCGCTTCGGACCCTCGAAGACTCGGGATCCTCGCGATGACGTCGCGTCTCGTCATCGCGAACCCGGTTTCGGGTGAAGCGATCCACAATGCCGTGTGCTGGATCGCTTCGTCGCAGGCTCCTCGCGATGACGTCATTCGACTACAACCTTCACCCCGCTCACCCACTGCCCATCCACCACCAAGTGCAGGTTGTAGAGGCCGGCCGCATAGCTGGACACATCCAGCGCGTAGCTCTTGTCGGCGAGCACGATCGGCACGGTGCGCAGCAGTTGCCCTTGCGCACTGACAACCGACAACTGGCCACTGCCTCCAGGTTTGTCCTGCACCCCCCAACTCAGTAGAATCGTTCGATCCGCAGGATTTGGGGATAGTGAAAGCGTTACGGACGCCTGCACAGCTTCGACCACCGGCGTGCTCAGCTCCTCTACCAGCAAGCGGCTCACGAAGCGTTGCAGGGTGTCATTGACAGTACCGTCATCATAGCCGGTGTAGGATCCCCATAGGTAGAAGCCGCTGCTATCCGGTGTAGGCAAGATGCCATGAATCGATGCCGCTGTAAGACCCTGGTAAGTGAAGGGCCCGTTGAGGCATTCGTCCATCAAGGGCAGCAAAGCGCCCGTGGTGTCTATCACGCAAATACCCCCGCGCTCATCGCCATCCACTCCGCGATAAAGGCCCATGACGAAATACTTGTCAGCCTGCCACGGCTCGATACGTTGCACCTGCGGTGTGCCGTCGAGTATGCCGATGTCGAATTGGTGGAAGTTCTCGAAGGTGGGATCCAGCGAACCATCGGGTAAAAGCCTAACCAACTGTAGCAATTGGTTGGGGTCCGCGGCGCGGGGAAGCTGCCACCTAACAATACGCGGCCATCGGGCAGGGGATGATAAGCGTAGATGTTCCCCATGTTGATGCCCGTATGGAAGGTAGTATCCAAGGTGCCGTCAGGGTACACCCTGAACACCTTGTCCACTGGTTGGCCTTCGTACTGCGTGCAACTGCAACTACAAATGAATTTGCCATCGGGCAGTTCTTTGAACTCCCACATGATACCATTGCTTTGCCGATGGACTTTGGTGGTGTCGAGGTAGCCTGTATTGCTGAACCAGATCAGATCATAGAAGCCCACAAAGCCACGCGTGCTATCGCTCAACAGGTGCTGTCCACTTGCCAGGACTGCACCATCGGCGTACACATGATAGTCGCCATAGGTAAGCGAGTAGAAATAGGGGCTGGCGTTCATAGTGATGAATGATGGATCGATCAACCCACCTGGTGTCATTCGGCGCACTGCCACCGCGCTCACGTAGAATTGACCGTTCCACGGCACTATTTTTCCCCCTCCAGTCGTAAGTGGGTACTGAGGAAACGTAAGGTCCCTTGATCCATCCTGAAGAAGTTTGGCACTACCTCGGTTGCTGAGATCACCTGGGAACCGAATAAGACCTGACAAGAACAAACCGCTATCCGGAAGCAAGATTGCTGCGTTCAAGGATTGCTGCGTGATCACCGTGCGGAAGGTGGTATCTAGTGTAAAACTCCATTGGCCGCATGCGGTAGTGACCGCCCATAGGGCGGCCACTGCATGCAGGGTACGATATGTAGTGGGTGCATTCACTGTTATTGATCAAGCGCACGGAATGTAACCGCTCAGGTTCGCTCACGGCCGCATCAACCGCACCGCACCATGCTGCGCGCTGAGCACGATGTAGCTACCCGTGGCGTAAGCGCGCAAATCAATGAGCGCCTCCTGCCCTTGGGCCTGTGATGTGAAGAGCCTCCGTCCCATCGCATCGTACACCGTCCATGCATCATTCGCATTCGGAGTGCGCAGTGCGAAGAGCCCGTTTTGGTCCAGCGTGCGCACCACAACGCTGTTCGCTGAGGTCTGCGCTGGAACGGCCACATTGTTGTCCACGCAGAAGGGTGTGCTCTCTTCCATGGCGAAAGTGCCGCCCGCGGCGATCTGCCCCAGCACGCTGCCGGACACGGAGTAGCTGCCGTTGCCGTTATCGCAGCACATGCCATCGCCGTAGGAATCGTGCATGGTGAACGTGTAGCAGCCATCGGCAAGGCAAGTGGAGGCCGCGATCACGGTGCCGTTCAGTAAGCCATCGTAGGTGCCGCCGTAGGCCACCACGTTCCCCAGGTCATCGGTGATGGACCAGCTGCTCTCCTTGCCGTATTGGTCGAGCACGAGGTCCACGTCGATCCGCTCGCCGGTATAGGCCACGGTGATGTCCGCGCTGTGCGTGTCGTTGCCGAAGGCGTTGCTCACGGTGAGGCTCGCGGTGTAGGTGCCGCTCGCGGGATACACGACATCGGGTTCGGCATCGGTGCTGGAAGAAGGCGTGCCACCGGGGAACTGCCAGGTCCAACCGGGTGCGGCCTCCAGGGCCATGTCCTGGAAATGCACGGGATCGCCCGGGCACAGTGTGAGGGGTGTCGCGGTGAAGTCGGCCACCGGTGCCTGGTTGCTCGGTGTGAAGAGCGGCGTGCGCCAGATCCCCCTTCCATACGTTGCGGCATAGAGTTGTTGTTCGGTGGGATCTATCTCCAACTCCATCACGATCGTGTTCGGCATGTTCTGCCAATACGGCTGCCAGTTCCCGAGATCATCATCGCGGTAGAAGACGCCCAGGTCGGTACCGATGTACATGCCCCCATTGCTGCCCGATAGCACGATGGTGTTCGCTGGCACGTTCGGCAGGTTGCCGCTGATATTGTTCCAGGTGTTGCCGCCATCGGTGGTATGGTACACCTTCTCCCCTTCCAGGAAACCGCTGAGCGTAACACACATCAGGTCCGGATCCAGTGGATCGATGGCGATGTAGGTGATGGCAAGCGTGGGCAGGCCGGTGCCGATCACCTGGAAGCTGTTGCCGCCGTCAGTGCTGCGTCGCAAAGCCTGGTTGTTGCAAAAGAGGATCACTTGCGGATCGCTCGGTGCCACGGCGATCGCGCTCACTTTGCGCTGACCTCCGAGGTTGGTGAGCATCGTCCAGTTCGCGCCGCCATCATCGGTGCGCCAGAGGTTCACGTAGCCCGCATACAATGTGTTGTGGTCCGAGGGATCCATCACGTAGGGCGTCACCCACGCACCTTCCTCGGTGATGCCGCCGCTGGTACCCCAAAAGCTGTAACCGCCATCGTCGCTGCGGTAGATGGTGCCGTACTGCGAAGCGCAGTAGAAGATCTGGTCGTCCACCGGATCACTGATGCACTCCATGCCATCGCCGCCCTGCACGTGGGTCCAGCCACCACCCTCCAAGTGGATGCACCCGTTGTCCTGCGCACCGGCTACCACTTGGTCCACCGCATGGGTGGAAACGCCGAGCCGATAGAACTGCGTGATGTTGAGACCGGCGCTCAGATCGTCCCACCATAAGCCGCCATCCGACGTGCGGAACAGCCCCCCATCCGAACCGCAGTACACCTCACCATCCACGATCTCGAGCGCATGCACATCCGCATGGGTGTAACCCAATCCGCTATCCCAGGTCCACATGGAACTGATGTCCCAGCCCGTGCCGCCGTCGGTGCTCTTCCACACATTTATCCCCGCCGCATAGATGGTGTTGGCATCGGTGGGATCGGCGGCGAGCGCCAGGTCGTACCAGGCCTGTCCACCGCTGTCGCTGCCGGAATCGGAGTAGCCCAGGATGTTGGGCGTGGCGCTGCGTTGCACGAAGGAGGCACCGCTGTTGGTGCTGCGGAACAGCCCGCGGAAGCCGCCATCGTCCTCACGCCCAGCGAGCAGGTAGACCATCTGCGGATCGGCGGGTGTAACCGCGATGGCGACGCGTACCAGCAGGTTCTCCGCAGGCACGCCGGAGGTGATCTGCGTGAAACTCGCACCACCATCCATGCTCCGCCAGAATTGATCGGTGCTGGCGTACACCACGGTGGGATCGCCCTGCTTGAACTCCACATCATAGAAACTGCCCGTGGCCACGCGCTGCCAGGTGGCCGCTTCGTCCACCGTGCGCCACAGGCCGTTGTTCGCGGCGCAGAAGAGCACTTGCGGATCGGTGGGATGCATGATCAATTTGCGCGTGGTGCGCACTTGATGCGTGTCCCAAAGAAGTCCAGTGGAAGCCCATGAACTACCCCCATCAGTGCTTTTCATCACCCCGATCGAATACGTGTCGCGCGAGTCGCCATCGCCGGTGGCGATGTAGATGACCTGCGGATCGGTGGGATGCAGCGCGATGCCGCTCACGCCGATGGACGGGAGGTCCTGACCGAAGGACGACCAGGTAACGCCCGCATCCGTACTCCGCCACAAGCCGCCTGCAGGCGTTCCCGCGTAGATCACGTCGTGGTCCAGTGGTGCGATCGCGATGCAGTTCACGCGGCCGTTGCCGGGGTTGTAGCTGGTGGTGCCCCAGCTAACGGGACCGAGCTGTTGCCAGGCCGCGCTCTTCGGAGCGGCCAGAGGTGCGCGCGCCTTGAGCTGTCGCCATTCGCGCTGATAGTGCCCCGGCATCGGCCGAAGGCCAGAAGGGTACGTGCGCTGCTCCCAGAACCAACGTTCGCGCTCGAACACCTTGTGCCCCTTGCCGCGTTCGTAGGCTTGGGTGCCAAGGAAGGCATCATGGGCCTGTACCGCCTCGCCGAGCGGAACGGCAGGATCGCGGTACTTGGCCACCCATTCCTGGGCATTGACGGGCATTGTCCAAAATAGACCGAGGGCGAGGACCAGGTACGTGCGCATGTGCCAAATTTACCGACCCATGGCCGACTACCGCCCACCCAACGACTTTGTTCTTACCCGCACGGGCGATGGATCGAACACCCTGCGTTCCGAGCAGTTGGACGATCACTACCACAGTTTGCACGGCGCGGTGCAGGAATCGTGGCATGTATACATCGCGAACGGCCTGCGCGCCTCGGACAAAAAAGCGCTGAACATACTGGAGGTGGGTCTGGGCACGGGGCTCAACATGCTGCTCACCTGGTTGCAATGCATCGAAGGCAAATGCCGCGTGGACTACACCGCCTTGGAGCCCTTTCCCTTGCCGCGCGAGGTGATCAAAGCCCTGGACCATCCCGGCCAACTGGCGGTGCCCACCCTGGAGCGGGAGTTCCTGAAGGCCATGGCGCACAACGGTGCGGAACCGTTCGAAGGCAAAGGCTGGTTCACCTTCGTGCAACGGGCCACTCGTGCGCAGGCGCTGCTGGAAGAGAACGCCTTCGATGTGATCTACTTCGATGCCTTCAGCCCAAAGAAGCAACCCGAACTCTGGACCGAGCAAGTTTTCGTGCGCATGTTCGAAGCCCTCGTGCCCGGTGGCATCCTTACCACCTACACGGCACAAGGCACGGTGCGCCGTGCGATGGAGCAGGCCGGGTTCGTGGTGGAACGACTGGCCGGGCCGCCGGGTAAACGCCACATGCTTCGCGGTAGGAAACCGATGTGAGCATGGCACGCTTCACCATCCGCGTCTACGGTCTTCTGCTGCACGAGGGCTCCGTTCTTGTGGCGGACGAGATCATTAAAGGGCAACGCATTACGAAGTTCCCTGGGGGTGGGTTGGAGTACGGCGAGGGTTTGAAGGACGCGCTGGTGCGGGAGATCCGTGAAGAGATCGGCGTAATGGCTTTCGACCTGGCGCATTACTACACCACCGATTTTTTCCAACGCAGCACCTTCCACCAGGAGGAGATCCAGGTGATCAGCGTGTACTACCGCTTCTATGTGGCCGCGCCGGAAGCGCTGCCAGTGGCTCAGGAACCCTTCACCTTCCAGAACCCGGGCGAAGGTGCGGAGGCCTTCCGTTGGTTGCCCTTGCAAAGCGCGCGCGCGGAAGATGTGAGCCTACCCATCGACCGGGTTGTACTGACCAAGCTCCTGGAGGCTGCCAGGCCGTAGCGTACGGCTGTAATTCCGTTCACCCCGATGAACCACTACATTCGACGTTCACCACTTACCCCGCACTGTCCCATGCGACCTTACATATTCACCACCGCGATTGTCAGCCTGCTCATTTCCGCAACGCCCGCGCTTGCCTATGACGGCAGCGGAAGCTTCGTATCGCAAGGCGTCACGCGCAGCTTCGTGTACCACGCACCGGGGACCACCGTACCCGAGGGCCTCCCACTCATCATCGCCTTCCACGGCACCGGTGGCACGGGAGCGGGGTTCAAGGCGTACTGTGGTCTGGATGCCCAGGCCGATGCCTCCAATTTGATCGTGGTCTATCCCAACAGCACCACCATCGGTGTCGACCTGCAATGGAACGTTTATGCGGACGATCAACCCGGCCACGTCGGCGTGGGTGATGCGAACGCGACGGACGATGTACAATTCACGCGTGATCTGATCGACTGGTTCTGCACAACCCACGAGATCGACCCGCAGCGCGTGTACGCCACAGGCCACAGCAATGGAGGTTTCATGACCTACCAACTCGCCCTGCACCTCAGTGACCGGATCGCCGCTTTCGCGCCAGTGGCGGGCAGCCTTTGGGGCGACAATACCTACCTCACGCAGGCCTTCGGTGCGGGCTTCGTGCCGGTACCGATCGCCCACCTCCATGGGGATCCGGACCCGGTGGTGGAATACCCCGATGCGGACCATGACCCCAACACCTGGAACTGGCCGCTCAGTTCCTTCGGCAGCGCCACCTGTGGCAATGATGCGTACCTCCCTTTTCCCATCTCACCCACCATCGACCAGCTTGTCTTTTGTGATGGTGTCGTGGGCGAGCCGGTCACGCTCTTTCGGGTGCAGGGCGTGGGGCATGCCTGGCCCTCCCAAGGCGGCTTCGTCGCGGAAGCGGTGATCGTGAACTTCCTCTTGAACCATTCCATCGCGGACCCCGGCGTGGTATGCGGCGAGAGCAACGTGGCGGAGAACGGGGAGCTCGCGATCCTCAGTGTCTTCCCAATACCGGCCCGCGATCAACTGCAATTCAATATCGCTCCGCAACCCGGCAGCCGCATGCAGGTGAGCGATGCGCGCGGGCGCATGCTTTGGCAGGGCGCGGCCAATGGTGTGCGCACGCTGCAACTCCCTAACCTAAGCGCGGGCCACTACCTGCTGCGAGTGACACCACCGCAAGGGCGGCCGTTCACGCTGCCCTTCACGGTGGGCGAATAGCGCGAGGCGTTCGCCAGGTTCTGCTGCTCTGCCCACAGTTGTCGGTTCTCCGTTGTCGGGGCATTCACTTACAACTGACAACGAACAACTCACCCATTCACCTTCACCCCGCGCGGTAAAGTGCAGGCGAAGGAAAAGGCGAACTGGCCCTGTACTTTGCTTACGTGGGTGGACCGTGAGCTCCAGAGCGGACAGAGCAACGGTTACTTTTCCACCATGCGGATCAACCTCCATTGGCTTTGTGCCGCCTGGTCCGTGGCGATGACCGCTTTGTGCGCCGCGCAGGATGGAGCGATCAGGGCGGAGAACTTCCAAGACAACTTGGTCCATGTGAGCGGCCAAGGCGCGGAGATCCCCGGGCTGGACCTGCGGAAAGTGCTTACGCCCAAACACTGGATCGGCGACGACACGGTTTTCGCCGCGCGCGCGTTCGACGACACGAAGTGGAATGCGCTCCAGAAGACCGAGGACAGCGTGGTGGCCGGTGCCCGCGTGCATTGGGTACGCTTCCACGTATTACCCGACGCCGATCTGGGTTCCTTGCCACTGACCCTGGACATCAGCACCACCGCAGCGGTCTCTGCTTTCCTGAACGGAAGATCGATCGTGCATGCGCCGGTCATGCCGGGAAAGTCGTCCGGGGTGCCCTTGGGCGATACGCTTCCCACGGTATCCGCAGCGATACGGTTCGCCATGGACGGTAAGCGCGAGGTACTTGCGATACGGTTGGAAGGCCCTGAGGGTGAGCCGCTGGATCGTTCGGGGCTGGCGGTGGAATTGCGGCGTACAGACTCCGCGTACGAGGCACAACGCCTCACCATGCACTACGGCCTGTTCGTAGGGGTGAACCTGGTGATCCTGGTGCTCGCGTTGATCCTTTGGTACCAGGACCGGCGTGAGAAGAGCTGGCTCTTGCTCGCTTTGCTCTCGGTGATCCAGGCCTTCGATGCGCTGGCGAGCGTGGCCGGCAACCCGGGCCTGCTCGGTTTCCACGATCCATGGCCGCGTGTATTGGAGGCCGTTTCCGACACGCTCATGCTCTGGCCCTTCTACCTGCTTATCCGCGTTCTGGGGGACCTCCACGGCGAACTCTCACTGCGCAACGTTCGCCGCTACCAACGGGCCGTATGGTATGGTACACTGCTTCTCGCCCTGATCAATTTCGGTTGGTTCATGGGCGATGCATGGCTCGCTTCCTTGCTGCTCGATGCCAACGACAAGGCGCTGGACGTGGGCATTGATACCACCGAAGGCTTCACCGTTTCCTCCCCCACCCCGCGGATCGTGGCGTTCCTGGTGGTGGGCATCCTTCTGGTCATTCCACTTGTGCTGGTAGTGGCATGGTTCACCGTGGATGTGGTGCGGCTGGGGATCCGGCTGCTGCGCTCCAAGGGCTACCAGCGCTGGGTAGGGGGCGGCGCTTTAGTATCCGTACTGCTCACCCTGGTGTTCGGCATCCTCGCCGGCACATCACTGCCCGGTGCCGAGTGGTACGAGCGCCTTGGTCGTTACTGCGGCCACATTGCCGTGCCCATGGCCGTGGCCATCTATCTGGCCGTCCGCTCGGCGCATCACAGCAAGGCCGTGACCCGTCAACGCGACGATCTTGACCGCGAAGTACACGAACGCACCGCCGAACTGCGCGCAGAGAAGAAGCGCTCGGACGACCTGCTTTTGAACATCCTGCCCGAAGAGGTTGCCGAAGAGCTCAAACGCACCGGTGCCGCCGAAGCCCGCCACTTCGAACAAGCCACCGTGATGTTCACCGACTTCAAAGGCTTCACAAGCTTGAGCGAACAGGTGACCCCCACAGAACTGATCGCGGAACTGAACACGTGCTTCAAGGCTTTCGACGATATCATCGCGCAGCGCGGCATCGAGAAGATCAAGACCATCGGCGACGCATACATGTGCGCGGGAGGCCTGCCCGACCCGAAGTCATCCTCCCCTGCCGGCGTCGTGCATGCCGCATTGGAAATGCAAGCCTTCATGCAGCAGCGCAAAACCGAACGCGATGCGGTGAGGCTGCCCGCCTTCGAGATGCGCGTGGGCATCCACACCGGCCCGGTGGTGGCCGGCATCGTTGGCGTGAAGAAGTTCCAGTACGACATCTGGGGCGACACCGTGAATACGGCAAGCCGCATGGAAAGCAGTGGTGAGGTGGGACAGGTGAACATCAGCGAGGCGACATATGCGTTGGTGAAGGATGCCTCGACTCCGCTCGGCACCGGTTCGGCCTTGTCGTTCACCCCACGCGGCAAAGTGCATGCGAAGGGAAAAGGGGAAATGGAGATGTATTTTGTTCGGCGAAACGTAGAAGTCGCTTAGCTGTGCCGCGTAGAAGGCGAACCCGCCGTCGCCAAAAGCCATGGTGGGTGACAAGGGGATCGATGGTTCCAACCCGCTGCAACCCGGTTCGCAGGATGCGGGTTGGCGGTTCGGAGGCGACTTTGTAGGACTTCGGTCCGGTCATGGATCCGGGCTTGCGATAGCGAACAACCTCAACACCCCCACCGCTCATGCACGCGATGCAAGGCCCCTTCACCCTCTGTCTTTCGGTGCTCGTGTGCGGCGCCTTGCTCGCCCAGTCCGAAGAGCGCCAGCGCAAGGTCGACTCCTTGCAGCAGGTTCTTGGAAGCGCCCTCCACGATACGGACAGCGTGAGCACGCTCATCGCCATCTCCTCCCTGGTCACGGGCGATGAGCGCATGGGGTACGCCAGAGCGGCGCTCCGGATCGCCGATCGGGGCCTTCCCGGATCGAAGGGCGAACGTCGGGGGGCATTGCTCCGCGGTTTGGGCGGCGCCTGCTCCGGGATCGGCTCCCGGCTGCGGCAGCTGGGCCAGCGGGACAGCGCCATCTTCTACTACCAGCGCGGGCTGGAAGCGGCGCGTGAAGCGGAGGACCCCGCGACCGAGGCGAACCTGCTGAACGGGCTCGGCGTGGTGCTCTATCAATCGGGGAACATCGACTCGGCCCTGGTGCTGATGGAAAAGAGCCTCGCGATACGCGAAGCGACCGGCGACTCGGCGACCCTGGCGGCCTCCTGCGTCAACATCGCCTCCATGCACCACGCCCGCGGCAATATCCCCATGGCGCTGGAGATGTATGTCAAGGCACGCGACCTGGCCGAGCGGCGGAAGGACATGCCCGCCTACGCGACCGTGCTCGTGAACATCGGTGCCTTACACGAGGGGCAACACGAACTGGATTCGGCGCTGGCCTACTACCGGAGGGCGCTCGGCCCGCTCAAGGAATTGAACAACACCGAAGGGCTCGCGCTGGCCTATAACAACATGGGCACCGTGTACCTGACCCTGAAGGAGTATGACCGTGCGCTGGAGAGCGTGCGGAACGGGATACCCCCGGCCGTGCAGGGGCGCCACCACAATGCCCTGTCCGACCTCTACTTCAAGCAAAGCCGGATCCTGGAGGAACAGGGCGACCTGAGCGGGGCCATCATCGAATGCGACCGCTCCATCCTGTACGCGGACTCGGCTTCCTCCCCCCGTGGCGCGGCGTATGGCCACATCCAGCGCGCGAAGATCACCCGGTTGATGGGGGATGCACGGAGCGCGCTCCGGTATGCGCTCCTCTCCGTGGACAAAGCCGCAGGGCTCGATGAGCTCTACTTGAAAAAGGACCGGGCACAGGAACTTTCCCACATCTACGAGGCGCTGGGAGATGACCACAACGCCTTCGCGCAATACCGGCTCTTCACGCAACTGTCGGACAGCATCACCAATGAGAAGAACCGGAAGGACCTGATCAGGAACGGCTTCAAGTACGAGTATGGCAAGCGGGAAGCCGTGCTGATGGCCGAGCAGGAGAAGCAGGATGCCCTGGCCGACAAAGAACTCCAGAAGCAGAAGCTCGTCCGGAACGGGTTCATGGGCGGCTTCGGGCTGGTGGCCCTCTTCGCCTCGGTGTTCTTCGTGCAGCGCAACCGGATCAGCAAGGCACGAAAGCGCAGCGATGAACTCCTGCTGAACATCCTGCCGGAAGAGGTGGCCGATGAACTGAAGGACACCGGGACCGCGGCCGCGAAGCACTTCGAGCAGGCCACCATCCTCTTCACCGACTTCAAGGGCTTCACGGAAGCGAGCGAGCGGATGTCGCCGCAGGAACTGGTGGAAGAACTGAACACCTGCTTCAAGGCCTTCGACGGCATCATCACCACGCGGGGCATCGAGAAGATCAAGACCATTGGCGATGCGTACATGTGTGCTGGTGGCTTGCCCGTTCCCACATCATCGACACCAGCGGGTGTCGTGCAAGCCGCGCTGGAAATGCAAGCCTTCATGAAGCGCCACAAAGCCGAACGCGAGGCGCAAGGCAAACCGGCCTTCGAGATGCGCGCAGGCATCCACACCGGCCCCGTGGTCGCCGGCATCGTGGGCGTGAAGAAATTCGCCTACGACATCTGGGGCGATACGGTGAACACGGCCAGCCGTATGGAGAGCAGTGGAGAGGTGGGCCAGGTGAACATCAGTGAAGCCACCTATGCTTTGCTGAAGCATGAGACGGGTCTCACCTTCTCACCGCGCGGGAAAGTGCAGGCAAAAGGGAAGGGGGAGATGGAGATGTACTTCGTAACCACTGGGGACTAATGGTGTCAAGAGCGATCGCCTTGCTCGTATTCTGCGGCTCGCTCGTGTGCAACCCTGCTGCCGCATCGGCAAGTACCCCGCCGGACCTGAAGGCACTCCGCGCCCGCATCGGAGCATTGCAGTCC
Source organism: Flavobacteriales bacterium (assembly GCA_016703105.1). GTDB lineage: Bacteria > Bacteroidota > Bacteroidia > Flavobacteriales_F > PHOS-HE28 > PHOS-HE28. Next base: position 73,709 of record JADJCS010000009.1, on the reverse strand, counting down.
GGAGTTGCCAGGGATTCCCTGCTAGCTGAGTTGGAGCAGGCTGCAACCGAGCAGGAAGGATCCGCAGATCCCATGACACGGGAGGAAGCAGTAAGAAGCTTGGCCTTCTGCGATCTGGCGCGCGCCTTGGCCCTGAGGGCATCTGGGAATGCCCTTCCAGCACTTACCACAATGGACAAGGCACTTGCACGCTACGAGAGCATCCAAGACACCGCCGGCATGGTCGCGGCCATGGAAGACCGCCGTGACCTATACCTGTCCCGAGGGGACCTGGAAGCCTACTTGAAGAGCTGCGAGCACCTGCTGGGCTTGTACACTATACTGGGCGATAGCACCAACATCGGTTGGGAACTGGCCAACATCAGCTTGGCACTCACCAACCTTGGGCATGGCAGCGAAGCGCTAGGCTACATGCGTAGAAGTTGGAGGATCTTCGAGCAAATGGGCGACAGTACGGAACTCGCCTTCTCCTGTATCGAACTCGGACGCGCGCACCGCGCGATGGGCAACCTTGACAGTGCGTTCCACTACGCGGAACTTGAAGTACGCTTCATGCAGCGGCGAGGGCTGGGCATGGACTTATGCCGTGCGTTCTACCACCGTGCCGAAGTGTGGGAGCAAATGCACGCGGTGGACAGTGCACTGGCTGACCTTCGAAGGAGCACCGCTTGCACGGACACCTCCACCCTGCTGGCGGCATCGTACGCGGCCATGGCTAGGCTGGAACTGGCCGCAGGACTCCTAGGACAAGCTGAGGGCCACGGCACAACGGCCCTGGCGATGGCCCGCGCGACGGGCAACATCCAGCGACTTCATGCCGCCGCCTCGGTACTGGCCTCCATCTATGTAGACCGTGGCCGATTCCAGGAGGCCCTGGAAATGCGGACCTTGGAGATGCGCATGGGCGATAGCCTTCGCAGCGATGCCCTATTGCGCAGCGTCGATCGCCTATCCTTCCTTCAGCGCATCTATGCGGACAGCTTGCGAAACGCCGATGAGCGCTACTCGATCATCAGGGACCGCGATGCTCAGCTATCCCGCGAGCGCGAACGCCGCAACGTTCTCCTCTACTCCGCATTCGGCCTGCTGATGATCACCGGGCTGGTGTGGCGCCAGCGCAACAAGGTCAACAAGGCCCGGAAGCGCAGCGATGAGCTGTTGCTTAACATCCTTCCGTCGGAAGTCGCCGAAGAACTGAAGGCGAAGGGTGAGGCTGAAGCGCGACAGATCGATCAGGTCACCGTGCTCTTCACCGACTTCAAAGGCTTCACGGAGATGAGCGAGAAGCTCACCGCTAAAGAGCTCGTGGCAGATATCCACTAGTGCTTCAGCGCTTTCGATCATATCATGCAAAAGCACGGCATCGAGAAGATCAAGACCATTGGTGATGCGTACATGGCCGCTGGTGGATTGCCCACGCCCAACACCACGCATGCGCTTGATGTGGTGAAGGCCGCGCTGGAGATCCGCGACGTCATCGCCGAAAACAAAGCGCGGAAAGTGGCAGCAGGTCTCCCCTACTTCGAGATCCGCATCGGCATCCACACCGGACCCGTGGTCGCCGGGCATCGTTGGCGTGAAGAAGTTCGCCTACGACATCTGGGGCGATACAGTGAACACCGCCAGCCGCATGGAGAGCAGTGGCGAGGTGGGGCAGGTGAACATCAGTGAGGCTACGTACGCGCTGGTGAAAAATGTGTCGGTCTCGTTGTCGGTGCCGGCGCCGGCGACAACGGACAACCGGCAACTCCTGCATTCCACTTCACCCCACGCGGCAAAGTGCAGGCGAAGGGCAAGGGGGAGATGGAGATGTATTTCGTTACGAACGCATGAGTATCATCCGTAGCTCCATCCTCGCCGCGCTCACACTCCATGCGGTAATGTCCTGCACGGCGCAACCGGAAGGCGCGGACACGCTGGATGCGTGGCTGGCACGAATGCCTTCCGATACTGTCCGGGCCCGGGCGCTTGTCGAGCGGATAGGGGTGCAACGTTTCTCGGAATTCGCGTGCTTCGAACTGGAGTCGCGCTTGAACGAGCTGCTCGAACGCATCGACCGATCAACGGACCCGGTGGTGAAACGCAAGGGCAGGGCTCTTCGCGCCCGCTCTCTGATGAACCGAGCGCACCATGCGGCGTGGCAGACCAACCATGCCGTCGCGCTGCAGTACTTACGCAGTGCCTGGGGGCTCCTGAAGGACGATGCCACGCACGACGAAGCGCTGACCTACTATGGCATGTTGACCCAACTGTACTTCGATGTCGGCGATACGGCCCGCCAAGCACAGTATGGCTTGCTGGCGATGCCACATGCACGCGCACTGGGCGACACCGCACGCCTCCTCTATCACATGCTCGAGATCGCCAATGCCGAACGGGGCCATTTCGACCTGGACAGTATCCAAGGGCTGGGTGATCGGTTCTACCGCGATCAGGAGAGCGAGAGCGCCAGGAAGTTCGAGTGGGCCATGGCCTGGACCCTGATGGACGAAGGGCACTATGCCAAAGCACTGACCCGTCTGAAGTCGTCCATCGACCGGCATGGCGACCGGCCTAACGACCGGGACCACGCCTTGAACCACTGGACGCTCGGCGAGACGTATGCAAAGCTCGACAGTCTGCCGCAGGCGATCGCCGCCTTGGAACGGGCGATCGCGCTGGCCACGGAATTGAACAGTGCCACTTATGTAAGTCGCGAGCGCCTCATGCTGGGCGATGTGCTCGAACGCTCGGGACGCGGGCGTGAGGCGGAACGGGAATGGCTGCTGGCCGCGCAGGGCCTTCGCGCGTTGCATCTGGTGGAGTACGAACTCGACGCGGTAGAGAGCCTCAAGGACCTCTATACACGCGAGCACGCTGCCAGGATGCTATGCGCATGACCGATCGCTGGGCGGTGCTGAAGGACAGCGTGGCCGTGATGAACGCCGGGAAGGAGATCCTGCGCATGGAGTTCGAGGACCAGGCAGTCGCGGATAGCACGGCCAGCGCACAGCGCCTGCAACGCGAGCAGGAACAGGCGGAGGCACGCATCTCTCGAGAGCGCACCCGACGGAACATCTTCCTCTTCTCGGGGTTGGGGCTTCTCGTATTTGGGGTCGTGGTTTTTCGCCAACGACGACGCATCCAGAAAGCACTGCATCGTAGCGACGAGCTGCTGCTCAACATTCTGCCCGAAGAAGTCGCCGAAGAACTGAAAGCGAAAGGCCACGCCGATGCCAAGCACTTCGACAACGTCACCATCCTCTTCACCGATTTCAAAGGCTTCACCGAAGCGAGCGAGAAGCTCACCCGCAGGAGCTGGTGGCAGAACTCAACAACTGCTTCAGCGCCTTCGATCATATCATCGCAAAGCGCGGCATCGAGAAGATCAAGACCATTGGCGATGCGTACATGGCCGCTGGTGGATTGCCTGTTCCCCAACACCACGCCTGCGGGTGTGGTGCAGGCCGCGCTGGAGATGCGACGTTCTGATGGCCGAAAAAAGAGGCGCGATGCGCAAGGAAAGCCCGCCTTCGATATGCGCGTGGGCATCCACACCGGCCCCGTGGTCGCCGGCATCGTGGGCGTGAAGAAATTCGCCTACGACATCTGGGGCGATACCGTGAACACCGCGAGCCGTATGGAGAGTAGTGGTGAGGTGGGGCAGGTGAACATCAGTGAGGCTACTTACGCGCTGGTCAAAAATGTTGTCAGTTCTCAGTTGTCGGTTGTCAGTGATCACGACAGCGGCCGGACAACTGACAACGGACAACCGGCAACTCCTGCATTCCACTTCACCCCACGCGGCAAAGTGCAGGCGAAGGGCAAGGGGGAAATGGAGATGTACTTTGTCCGAAGCCTATGATCGCCGAGAGGTTCAACACCTACCGCTTCGCGGACTATAAGGAGAAGGTGATAGACTTGCTGAAGCGGGTGACGACGCTGAGTGTGGGAACGACGGAGGTGGTGAGGGGGATGGAGAAGGCGGAACGTTAGACCCCCAACTCCATCATCAACGAACCGATGGCACATCGAAAGCACGCGCACTTTCTCCTGGCGCTGATCCAGGCCTTATGCACCTGTGCCTTTGCCCAGCAGGTGCCCTTGGACACTTTGCGGGCCACGTGGAATGATACGGCACTTCCGCCGGGCATACGTGTGCCCGCGCTTGCCCAATGGCTTGACCGGGACAGCACGCTTGCCTTGACAACCGCCATCGGGTCGGTCCTGCCCCCGGGATCGGATACAAGTACGGCGGTGTACGCTCGGCAACGCGGTCTGGCGCTGCTCGCCCAGGGCTCAGCCCACGCATACAATGGACGGGCTGCCGAGGCACTGCGGTATTCACGTTCCGCCGTGAAGCTCTGGAGCGTGTGGGCCACCCGGTGGACCTGGCTGTTGCCCACGGCTATCTCGGGCGGCAGTCCGGACAAGCGCGCCTTTCCGGTGAGGAGGTGCAGCACTACATGCATGCGCTGCAGCTGTACGAAACCTTGAAGGATACCACGGGCATGCTGGCCATGAACTCCGCCCTGGCCTATTCGTATTCCATGCAGGAGATCGATCAGCGATCGATCGGCTATTACCAGCGCAACCTTGATCTGGTGCGCGGCAAGCGACCGGATGTGGAACTGGACATCATGGTGCGCATCGCCAACCGCTACAAGTCCCTTGGCGACATTGCCGCCACACATACCTGGCTCGACAGCGCAAGCCATTTGATGCGCACCAGAGGTGCCGTGGATCGGGAGCGCAGTGTGAACTGGATGCGGGGGAACATGTACCTGGATGAGGGCCGCTGCAAGGAAGCACTGGAACAGTTCCAATTGTGCCTGGAGGTGCTGGATACACAGCCGGAGAACCAGGCGGGCAAGAGCTGGATGCGCTCGAGGGTGGCCATGGCGCATAACTGCGCTGAACAGTACACCCTTGCCCTGCGCTGGGCGAACGAAGGGCTTGCAATGGCTGATGCGCATGGCCTGCGCAAGGAGATGCTGGACAACCTGTATCCACTTGCCACGGCCTATGAAGGACTTGGTGATACGCGCATGGCCCTGCGGTATTACAAGCGCTATCATGCCCTGCTCGATTCGCTCATCAACACAGAGGCCGCCAGCAAGCTCACGGATGCGGCGCTCACCAACGCCTTCGAAAAGGAGCAGTTGGCCGACAGCCTACTGGCCGTTCAGCGGACGCACGTTGCGGATGCGGTCCTCGCCAAGGAGCGTAGCCGCCGCAATCTGCTTCTTATCATAGGTGCCTTTGGAGTGGCATTCGGCATTTTCAGCTACCGCCAGAGCCGCCGCACCCGCCGTGCCCTCCACCGCAGCGATGAACTCCTGCTCAACATCCTGCCGGAAGAGGTGGCCCATGAACTGAAGGATAAGGGCCGCGCCGAAGCGGAGCATTTCGATAACGTCACCATCCTCTTCACCGATTTCAAAGGCTTCACGGAGGCGAGCGAGAAATTGTCGCCGCAAGAACTGGTGGAAGAACTCAACACCTGCTTCAGTGCCTTCGATCACATCATGGCGAAGCACGGCATCGAGAAGATCAAGACCATCGGCGATGCGTACATGGCCGCTGGTGGATTGCCGACACCCAACACCACACATGCGCTCGATGTGGTGAAAGCAGCGCTGGAGATCCGCGACTTCATCGCTGAAGGCAAGGCGCGGAAAGTCGCATCAGGCCTCCCCTATTTCGAGATCCGCATCGGCATACACACGGGCCCGGTCGTGGCAGGTATCGTTGGCGTGAAGAAGTTCGCCTACGACATCTGGGGCGACACGGTGAACACGGCCAGCCGCATGGAGAGCAGTGGCGAGGTGGGGCAGGTGAACATCAGCGAAGCGACTTACGCATTGGTGAAGAATGAAGCGGGGCTCACGTTCACGTCGCGCGGGAAAGTGCGGGCGAAGGGCAAGGGGGAAATGGAGATGTACTTTGTCAGCGGAAGCTTCAGCGAAGGCTGACCTCACCCGCAACGGTTCCGAGCAGAACCAGGCTCTATGGGCGGCCCCTTCGTTGATCTGCTGAAAATGTCCGCTACGCTCCCAGGCGCTTCATCACATACCCTTCCACCTTCTCGAAGAGATCCTCCGGTTCGAAGGTCCGCCAATCCATCTGGTCAAGGTGTCCGCCTAGAAGGAAGTACTGGTCGATGTTGGCGGCGCGCAGATCATCGCGCACATGTTCGCGGAAATTGAGCAGGGCGATCCAGCCATCGGCGTCGGCAGCCTCCTCGAACCACTCGCTGTAGTACTCCTCGTCGCTGGCGTGGAAGTTCAATACGTTTTCGCCTACCAGGATGAACTTGCCGATGCCGTGGGCCATGAGCGGTTCCACCACATCGCGTTTCAGGAACATGATATCGTTGCCGAGCAGATCGTTCCATTCGCCGATGAGTTCGATCACCGCGAAGCCCTGGTCGTAATCCGCGAAGAGCAACTTCATATACAGCGTAGCCGAGCCGAACTCATCCCACTGCGGATGGATGGCGTGATCGTAGACCGCATGGGTGAACTCGAACTCGCTGTGCTCACGGCCGACGAAGGGCGAACGTTCGTCCTCCTCGCTGGTGTAGCGATGGCGCCAGTTCCAAAAAGGCTCGAGGGTATGCACGGCGCGAAAGTACTGTCGTGGGAAGGGGAAGGAAGGAAACAATGAAAGGGGAAACAGGAGAGGTTGAAGGGAAAAGAGAAAAGAAGGTGGCACCAGTGTTACTGGCTGCGTAGGTTCGTAGGCAGCCTTTGGCGCGTGTGGGGCGTCAGAGCGGAGCACCATGCGTTCTCGGCAAGGGACATCGGATCCAGAGGTATTGCCACCCGCAGCGCTTCCCGCCTGGGTGGTGCGCCCTCCTCTGGATGCGGGCAGTGGGCCCGTGGCGGTGCGCAGGTGGCCGGCACTTCTTGTGATCGTCGTGTACATGGTCACTTCGTTGGTCTACGGGGCGATGAGCGAAGCGCCGTGGGACGACGATTGTGTGACACGTTACTTCAACACGTTGCGGGCGTGGAGCGAACCGGCGCAATTCTTCAGCATGTGGAACCGGCCGTTGTTCATGCTGCTCTTCGCCCCCACCGCCTGGATCGGCAAAACCGCGATGCTGGTGGAGATGGTGGCCATCGGCGCCCTGGCCGGTTGGCTGTTGTACCGCACGCTGGAAAAACTCGGTGCGCGGCAGCCGTGGATGGTGCTGCCGCTGTTCTTTTCCAAACCTTCTACTTCTCCGTATCACGCAACTTCCTCACCGAGCCGCTGGCGGTCGCGTTGATCTGTGCGGGCCTGTATGCCTTGGTACATCGGCGCTTCGGCTGGTTCGCTTTGGCAGGAGGGCTGCTGCCTCTGGCGCGCCTGGAGCTATCGGCGGTGCTGCCCCTGTGGGCCTTGGTATTGGTGGTACAACGCCAGTGGCGGCCCTTGCTCTGGCTGGGGCTTCCGACCCTTTTGCTCGCCGTGGGCGGCGCCTTGGTGAAACCGGACGCCGGATCGCTCTGGCTGGTGGACGAGACCGTGGGCCGCGAAGGGAACAACCGCTACGGGCACCGCGAACTGTGGCACTATTTCCAACGCTATGCGTTCGTGGTAGGGATCGTGCCCTTCTACTTCTTCGCCCTCGGCGCGGTCGAAAGACTGGTGCGATGGCGGATGGATATGATGGTGGTGCTCCAGGGCCTACTGATGTTCGCGCTCTATGTGCTGTTCTCCTGGAAGTTGGACGCAGGGAACGCAGCGGGTTTCCTGCGCAACCTGATACCCTTGACCCCCTTCGTGGCCGTGATCGCTTACGATGGCGCGCAGGTCTGGCTGATGGCCATGGCACGACCGGCGGGAGCACCCGTCCATCGCGATGTTGGGTCGCTCACTACCGTGGACAACCCTTTGGGCAAACATGCGAGGAGAAGACCGGAGCCGATGCCGGAACCGAAGTCAGCGAAGCGGCACTGGCCGTGGTGGCCCACGGTGCGCGTGCATTTCGCCTCGCTGGCCGCAGTGGCGTTGATCCACTTCTACTTTTCCGTGGTGCTGGAGGACCACCATAAGGTGTTGCGCACACCGGAACCCACCAACCGGATCGTGGCCGGTGCGCTGGCGATGCTGCTGCTGATCGGCACCGTCGCGTACTTCCGGCGGCGAGCACCGGCGATGTGGCGCAATGGCCTGATGGTATTGGTAAGCGCCATGGCGCTCGGCTTCACCTTGCACCGCGAGCGGCCCAACGCGCACCTCAGTCCGGAGCGCAAGGGGGTCACGCAGCTCTCCAAGCTGTATAAGGACAGCTACCTGCGGCAATACCCCCTCTATGCGAACCACCCCTGGTTCTTCTGGCCGGACGATCTGGGATACCCGGGGCCGAACTACCGCACGCTGACGAAAGCGGCCATCCAAGCGGCGCCGCCCCATTCTGTATTCCTCTGGGAGAACCACTATTCGCAACGCCTATCGGGCGATGTGCCCGAACCCTGGATCATGGGCCACACCGGCCTGGTGGCGCTGGCGGAACTGGTGAGCACCGACCACCGGCTGCGTGCCGTCCTTTATCAGAAAGTGGATACCAACACGCACGACGCCGCGCCCTTACGTGCCGCGTTCCTCGCACATCATCCGAATTTTCTGCCGGGCTACCATGCACGCGGGCAATACCTGAACGATCTGAGCGACTTCGCCGGATCACTGGCCGTGGCCGATACCATGATGCGCATGGACAGCATGAACGTGCAAAGCCATCTGCTCCGGGCGCAGGCCTTGTACCAACTGGGCCGCTATCAGGAAGCGTTGGACCAATACGAACGCTTGCTGCGCGTGGATACCGGGTACTACATGGCCTTCTACAACATGGGCAGCTGCTGGTTGAAGGCAGGCCATCCGCGCGAGGCGCTGGGGTGCTACCAAAAGGCCATCGCAAGGTCCCCGAAGCTGGACCAGGCTTTTGAGGCCATCGGTGCGGCGCACTATCAGTTGAAAGAGTACGATGAGGCCGTGGAAGCCTACACGCGTACCATCCGCCTGAAACCCCGCAACGTTTCCGGCTATTACAACCGCGCCAACTGCCACTACCAGATGGGCGCGCTGGACAAAGCGCTCGCGGACTATGACATGGCGCTGAAAGTGGATCCCCGATACGCCCTGGCGATGGGCAACAAAGGCATGACCTTGATGCGCATGGAACGAACGGACGAGGCCTGCGCGGTACTTAGACAGGCGAAGGCCATCGGGTACCAAGGAGCGGACCGGGCGCTGGCCGCGTATTGCGGCGGTGGATGAACGGTTGGATGCGCCATGGGGATCCCTTTGCGAGCCTCCCACCTGCTCTATCTTGGCCCGGCCCGTTCCTTGGCGGGCACCTCCTAAGAACGGACCATGAACCGGAACTTCTTTTTCGTTCCCATCGCCCTATGGCTATGGAGCGCTCCACTTCTCGCCCAGAAGCCACTCACCAACCAAGAGATCTGGCACAGCCCCACCTTCAATGGCGAGCATGTGGGTGGCCTGGCCAGCATGAACGATGGAGAACACTACACCGTGCTCGATGAGGTGAGCGACAAGCAGACCATCGACCAGTACAGCTACACCACCGGCCAGAAGGTGAGCACCCTGGTGGACGGCAAGGACCTGGTGCTTCCCGGCACGAGCGACCCGATCGAAGTGGAGGACTATAGCTTCAGCGCCGACGAGAAATTGGTGATGATCAGCGCGCACAACGAGGCGATCTACCGCCACAGCTATTCCGCCGAGCACTTCATCTTCGATCGCTCGGCGAAGACCCTGCGCCCGCTCACCGATCCTGCAAAAGGCAAACAACAACTCGCCACCTTCAGCCCGGATGGCAGCAAGGCCGCCTTCGTGCGCGACAATAACCTATACCTGGTGGACCTGTCCACCATGGAAGAGCGCCAGGTGACCACGGACGGGGAGCGCAACAAGGTGATCAACGGTGCCACGGATTGGGTGTACGAGGAGGAATTCGCACTGGTGCAGGGTTACCAATGGAGCCCGAAAGGAACGCAACTCCTTTACCTGCGCAGTGACGAGACCGCAGTTCCCGAGTTCGACCTTACCTACTATGAGAACCGCCTCTATCCGCGCGAATACCGGTTCAAGTACCCCAAAGCCGGAGAACAGAACAGCACCATCTCGCTGCACACCTACGACACCCGGAGCGGCACCACCCAAAGCATCGGCTTCGGCGAGACCTTCAACGAGCCTTACGTGCCCCGCTTCGGTTGGACCACCAAGGACGATGTGCTATGGTACATGCTTATGGACCGTTTGCAACAGACCAAGTTGATCTATACGGTGCACGTGCCCTCCCCCAAGCCGCCACAGTTCGGCAATAAACCGGTGGAGATCTATCGCGAGACCAGCACCACCCATGTGCAACTGTCCGACGACCTGTCCTTCCTCCAGGACGGCAGCGGCTTCGTGCTCACCAGCGAAAAGGACGGTTGGAACCATATCCTGTGGTGCGGTCTGGACGGCAAGGTGCAGCGCGCGATCACCCAGGGTGAGTGGGACGTGCTTTCAGTGCAAGGCATCGATGAGGTGGGCAAACGCCTGCTCTTCACGGCGAGCAAGCGCGGCCCTCTGGCGCAAGAGATCTATGCGGTAGGCCTGAACGGAAAAGGACTTGTGCAACTCTCCCCCGCAGGTGGATCGAGCGATGCGGAATGGAGCGACGGCTTCCGCTACTTCATCAATACCCGCAGCACGGCGAACGAACCGGCGATGATCACCCTGCACGACGGGCAGGGCAAAGTGGTGAAGATCCTCAAGGACAACGCGGCGCTGCAGGAGCGAATGACCGCATACAACTTGCAGCCCAAGGAGTTCTTCCAGTTCACCACCGAAGGCGGCATCATGCTGAACGGATGGATGATCAAACCGCCGGGCTTCCAAAGCACCATCAAATACCCCGTGCTCATGACCCAGTACAGCGGTCCCAACAGCAACGAGGTGCTCGACCGCTGGGACGGGAAGGACTACTTCTGGCATCAGCTCCTCGCGCAGAAGGGCTACGTGGTGGTTTGTGTCGACCCACGCGGCACGGGGCATCGCGGCCGCGACTTCCGGCACATCACCTACGGGCAACTGGGCAAGTATGAGACCGAGGACCAGATCGGCGCGGCGAAGTGGCTGGGGCAACAGAGCTATGTGGACGCAGCGCGCATCGGCATACAAGGGTGGAGTTACGGGGGCTACATGAGCAGCTTGTGCATCACCAAAGGCGCCGATGTGTTCAAAGCCGCCATCGCCGTTGCGCCCGTGAGCAACTGGCGCTACTACGATAGCATCTATACCGAACGCTACATGGGCCTGCCGCAGACCAACGCGAAGGGCTATGATGACAACAGTCCGATCAACCACGTGGACAAGTTGAAGGGCAACTACCTGCTGATCCACGGGATGGGCGATGACAATGTGCACTTCCAGAACGCCGCGGAAATGGTGACCGCCCTGGTGAAGGCGAACAAACGCTTCGAACAGTTCGCCTATCCGGACAAGAACCACGGCATTTATGGGGGCACCACACGGATGCACCTCTTCGAGATGATGACCGGATGGTTGGAGCGGAATCTGTGATGGATGAGCCCCCCTCCTAGGGATCGATCGGCGGAGGGAAGTTGCGAGCTGGCCCGCATTCGCGAGCGGTAGCGAGCGCTTCTGCGTCATCTGCGGATCGTATTCGCTCGGCGACCCCCCTTTCTTGTGCGAGCACCCAAGTGATCTATCGGCGGAGGGGAGCTTCTACCCATCCGTTCGCCGGTTCGAACCCTTTTCTACCTTCCCGCCTTCCTAACCGACCCCACCCCTCATGAGCCAAACCCCTGCACCCGCCAGCAAGCACCCCAAGGGCCTCTATCTGCTCTTCTTCACCGAGATGTGGGAGCGCTTCGGGTTCTACCTCATGCTGGGATCCTATTCCTCTATATGACCGACGGCTTGAAGGGCGGCCTTGGCTTCGGGGACGGCCAGGCGAACGACATTTATGGCACGTACATCGCCTTGGTCTATCTCACGCCCTTCATCGGGGGCTTGCTCGCCGACCGCATTTTCGGGTATCGGAAGACGATCGTGGCCGGTGGGTCTTTGATGGCCGCGGGCTATCTCACCCTGGCCATCCCGGGTCCCACGGCCTTCATGGTCGCCTTGTTCCTGATCATCATCGGCAACGGTTTGTTCAAGCCCAACATCAGCACCTTGCTGGGCAACCTCTACAACAAGCCCGAGTATGTGAAACTGAAGGATTCGGGCTATAACATCTTCTACATGGGCATCAACATCGGTGCCTTTGTCTGCAACTTCATCGCGGCCTGGCTGCGCAATGAATACGGCTGGGGTTACGCGTTCGCCGCAGCGGGTGTGGGCATGATCATCGGCCTCATCACGTTCGTGAGCGGCAGCAAGGGCCTCGCGGAAGCCGACCAGATGAAACCGGCGCAGAAGGAGGACATGCCCATGGGCCGGATCGTGGCGACAATCTTCGTGCCTGCCTTGATCTTCGCGGCTATCGGTTTCTTCGCCGGCAAGATCTTCGGGGTCGACAACATCTTCGGCAGCACGAGCAACGACACCTTCCTCTTCGCCTGCGTGCCGGTGATCTGGTTCTACCTGAGCACCTACCTGAAGAGCAGCAGCGAGGACAAGAAGCCGCTGGGTTCGCTGATGTATATCTATGTGGTGGTGATCGTGTTCTGGGCCATTTTCCACCAGAACGGCAACGTGCTCACCGCATGGGCCGAACGCAATACCTGGCGCGAAATGCCGGAAAGCCTACAGGCCATAGGCAAACCGCTGGGCATGATCCAGGTGGTGGATGATGCGCCGGGCGTGGTGCGCAGCCGCGAGACCTTGAAAGGCGAAGAGCACAGCGTGACCGTGGGAGGTTTGCGCAAGGCCGAAGCACAAGCCTTGGCGGATCAAATGACGGCCCTGGCGCTCACTCCGGAGGTCGCCAAAGAAGATCCGCTCGCCTCGGACACCAGTGCGGTGTTCGCGGCCATCGCCGTGGTCCCGGACCGGCAGGTGGGCAAGGAAATGGCCGAGAAGCTCCACGCTGAAGGCGCCATCGGCGAACTCGAGTACAACGACTATCTCTCCACATTGCCCAAAGAGCAATGGCCCACAGTGCAGCAACCGGCCAAGTTGATCAGCACGGAACTGTTCCAATCGCTGAACCCCTTTTTCGTGGTGCTGCTTTCGCTCCTTCTCGTGATCCCCTTGTTCGCATGGCTGGCGAAACGGGGACAGGAACCCAGTACCCCGGCCAAGATCGCGTTGGGCTTGTTCATCACGGGCTTGAGCACCTTGGTGATGATCGCGGCGGTGGCGGTGAGCAGCAACGGTATGGACAAGGTGAGCGCTTGGTGGCTGGTAGGCACCTATGCGGTGATCACTTGTGGCGAACTGTGTCTGAGCCCCATGGGCCTGTCCCTGGTGAGCAAACTGAGCCCGGCACGCCTTACGGCCGTGATGATGGGCGGTTGGTTCCTAAGCACTTCCATTGGCAACAAGCTCGCCGGCGTGCTGGGCCATATGGGCTCGGACAGCCCGAACAAGAGCCTGGTGTTCTACATGAACTTCGCCGGGGCGATGATCTGCGCGGTCCTGTTGTTCATCGCCGTGAAGCGTATCCGCACCGTACTGAAAGAGAAAACGGGGCACTACTGAGCCCACTATGCGAAAAGAAGAAAGGAACGGACGAGCCGTTCCTTTCTTCTTTCGTTCAGGAGCTTCAACTTCACCGCTCGCAACGACCACCCGATGAACGGTCAGACACTTACCCTCGACCAGATCCGCGATTTCAAAGGGAAGTACCCCAAACAGCTCTGGTACCTCTTCGGCACCGAGATGTGGGAGCGCTTCTGCTTCTATGGCATGCGCGGCATGCTCACCGTGTTCATGGTGACGCAGCTCCACCTGGATGACAAGGCGGCGAACCTGCAGTACGGCGCCATCCAGGCGTTCGTGTACGCGTTCACCTTTATCGGCGGCGTGTTCGCCGACAAGATCCTAGGTTTCCAGAAATCGCTGTTCTGGGGTGCCACCTTGATGATCCTCGGCGGATTGGTGATCGCGTTCTCCCCGGAGAAGCTCTTTTACATCGGCATCTGCTTCTCCATCATCGGCACCGGCTTCTTCAAGCCGAACATCAGCACGATGGTAGGGCAGTTGTACCACGAGAACGATAGTCGCCGAGATGCGGGCTTCAGCCTGTTCTATGCGGGCATCAACCTGGGGGCGTTACTGGGCGGTATCCTGATGGTCTACGTAGGCAAGTACTACTCCTGGAGCATGGCTTTCGGTCTGGTGGCCGTGGTGATGGTGATCAGCTTGATCAACTTCGGTTTCCGCCGAAAGTCGTTCGGGCCAATAGGCCTTTCGCCTTTGGCTGCCCGGGGCGTTACCCCATCGCGTCAACGCACGTTGGAGATCGCGACCTACGTGGGCTCCTTGCTCGTACTGCCGTTGATACTGCTCATGGTTACCAACACGCGGTACACGGATCTGTTCATGTACATCATCGGTCCGGCCACCCTGGTCTACCTGGCTTGGGAGATGCGCAAGTTCACCCGGGCGGAGAACCGCAGGTTGGGCGCTGCCATCGTGTTCATCCTGTTCTCGATCCTCTTCTGGGCCTTCTTCGAGCAGAGCGGAGGCTCCCTCAGCCTGTTCGCGTTGAACAACCTGCACGGCACTTTCTTCGGGATCCCCATGGACCCCAATGCGGTGAACAACTCGGCCAATTCCCTCTTTGTGATCGCGTTCGCGGCACTGGTCGGCTTGCTGTGGGTCTGGCTGAGCAAGCGCAAGTTGGAGCCCAACTCGGTGGTGAAGTTCGGCCTGGGCTTTCTCCTCCTTGCGGTGGCGTTCTACGTGTTCTACGCGACCCTCTTCTTCGCGGATGCCGATGGGGTGACCTCCTTGGAGATCTTCACACTGGGCTACTTCGTGATCACCTTCGGGGAACTCCGTCTCTCCCCCATCGGGCTGTCCTTGATGACCAAGCTCTCCCCCCAATCCAGCCAGGGCCTGATGATGGGGATGTGGTTCCTGGCGAGCGCCTACGGCCAGTACGTGGCCGGTCTGCTCGGTGCGGGTATGAGCAGCGCCGATCCGAACGCCAGCAACGTGGCCAAGCTCATGGCCTACACCGATGGCTACCTGCAACTCGGCATCTATGCGCTCGTAGCCGGGGTGGTGCTGATCGCCATCTCCCCGCTCGTCCGAAAACTGATGCACGGGATCCATTGACAGCGACGCTTCCCGGCATGAACCTTGCGACCGCGCCCACATTCCATCCTACCATGCGCCATCTTTTCGCTTCGCTCGCTCTTCTCCCCCTCGTCCTCGCGGCCCAGAACAACCTGACCCCTGCTCCACCTTCCGCGATCAAGTGGGTGAGCCTGGCGGAAGCCCAGGCCAATGTGAAGAAGGCCCCCAAGCCCATCATGATCGACGTGTACACCCACTGGTGCGGTCCCTGTAAGATGCTGGCGAGCAAGACCTTCACCGACCCGAAGCTCGCCGAGTATGTGAACAAGAACTTCTATGCCGTGAAGTTCGATGCCGAGAGCGGCGAGGAGGTCACCTTCAATGGCAAGACCTACAAGAACCCCACCTTCAACCCGGCGATGAAGACCGGGCGCAACGGCACGCACGAACTGACCCAGGCCATCGGCAGCGTAGAGGGACGGATAGCCTACCCCACCGTGGTGTATATGAACGAGAACCTGGAGATCATCGCGCCGGTGCAAGGCTATATGACCCCTGAGCAGATCGAACCGATCCTGAAATACATCGGCGAGGGCGCCTACAAAAAACAGGACTTCCCCAGCTACAAGGCAGGCTTCACCGGCGCATGGGTGCCCTGACCCCAATAAAGGACGACAGATCCAACAGGCCGCCTCACCGGGCGGCCTGTTACTTTCGCTCCCCCATGTCCCGTGCGCAAGCGCTGATCCTGACCATCGCCCTCTTCGCTACGAGCGCACGCGCGCAGATCGTCACCAACTGGGACCCGAAGCCATTCGTAACGGACAGTGCCTTGGTGTTCCACGACGATCTGGATTTCTACCTGAACGGCTACACCAAGAAGGAGATCAAGACGATGCGAAGGATGGTGAGCATCTGGCGGATGAACTTCGACAAGGTGATCCGCGCCACGATCAACGACATCCGCACCCATAGCGAGGGCACCGGCGTGGCCACCCGCACCAAGGACTTTGAATTGCCCATCGCGCAGACCGGAAAGACCTATCGCTTAAGCGACGACGCGGGCAAGGTGCGCGTGTTCATGTTCGGCAGCATCACCAATCCGCCCGCACGTTTCCAGTTGCCGCTGTGGGAAGCGCTGCAACAGAAGTTCGATACCAACCAGGTGCGCTTGTTCATGATCTACGGCCGCGAGCTGCACCCGGGCGATCAAAAGACCTACCGCGACTACCCGGCCCCAAAAAGCGAGCACGAGAAACTGGCCTACGCCCAGGAACTCGGCAACACAGTGAGGATCCCCGTGCTCGTGGACGGCTTGAACGATGCGGTGAGCGATCTGTACGGCCGAGCCCCGAACGCGGCCTATGTGGTGGACAAGGACGGCACCTTGATCTTCCGCGGCACCTGGGCGGACAGCCGGAAGATCGAGCACATCCTCACCACGTTGATGCGCTGGTACGCGGAAGGCAAGCCGAAACGGTTCAGCCTGAACTAACCCGGTTCGGGAGGATCCGGCTCTGCGGTCCGAAGCGATCTCATTGGAACTCTTCAGGCTCCCTTTCCCCACGCACACCCCTCCGCTGGAATTAAAGATCGCTTCGGCCACCTCTTCGGGCGTTGCCCTCAGAGCTGACCCTCGCGAACGCGAACGTTAGACCTTCACCAGCTTCCACTTCCCGCGGAAGAAGAGCCAGGCGCTGAGCACGGCCAAAAAGCTCTCGCTGATCGCCACGGAAGCGAAGACCCCTTCCGGTCCCCAGGCGAGCTGCCGCGCGAGCAGCCAGGCGAGCGGGATCTCGATCATCCAGAAACAGATCACGTTCATCCAGGTGGGCGTGAGCGTATCACCCGCGCCGTTGAAGGCTTGGGCGAGCACCATGCCGTAGCCATAGAAGAAGTAGCCCAGGCAGATGATGCGCAACGCGAGCACGCCATGCGCGGCCACCACGGGATCGCCCGTGAAAAAGTGCATCAGCCAGGGTGCGGTGAGCCAGAACAACACGGCCACGCTCACCATGAAGAGCATGTTGTAGAAACCGCAGAGCCAGGCCGAACGAGCAGCGCGTTCCGGCTGTCCCGCGCCCAGGTTCTGTCCCACCAGCGTGCTGGCCGCATTGGCCATGCCCCAACTGGGCAGTAGGCTGAAAATGATGATGCGGATCGCGATGGTATAGCCAGCCACCGCAGCACTGCCGAAGGTGCTCACGATGCGGACCAGGAACACCCAGCTCGCCGAGGCGATCACGAACTGCGCCACGCCACCTGCGGATACCTTGATCATGTTGATCATCACCGGTGCATCCAGCGCGAAGGGGATGCCTGAGAGCCGCACACGTCCGGAACGGCGGAACAAATGGTTCAACTGGTAGGCCACGCCGGTGCCGCGCCCGATCAACGTGGCGAGCGCAGCGCCCGTGACACCAAGTCCCTCAAAAGGTCCAATGCCGAAGATGAGCAACGGACATAGCACGATGTTGATCGCGTTCGCCAACCACAGCGAACGCATGGCCATGGCCGCATCGCCCACACCGCGGAAGATCGCGTTGATGCCGAAGAGCAGCATGATCACCACGTTGCCACCGATCATCAGGCGCGTGTATTCGCTTCCTTCCGCGATCACATCGGGTGCCGCGCCCATCAGTTCCAGGAGGCGTTCGGGCCAGATCAAACCGGGCAACGCGAGAAAGAGACCCAACGCGGTGGCGAGCAGGATCCCTTGTAGGGCGGCACGCGCAGCGCCATCGGGATCCTTCTCGCCCGTGCGGCGCGCCACCACCGCGGTGATGCCCATACCCAGGCCCCAGGCCAGCGAGTACACGATCGTGAGTACGCTCTCTGTGAGCCCGACCGTGGCCACCGCGTTCACACCCAGGCGGCTCACGAAGAACACGTCGACGAGCGCGAACAACGATTCCATCGCCATCTCCAGCACCATCGGTATGCTGAGCAGCACGATCGCTCGCCGCACACCGATGCGCGTGTAGTCCTGCTCCTCGCCGCGCAGGCTTTCCTTGACGATGTCGATGAACTTGGCGAGGACCATGGTGAACGGACGGAGGCGGATGACGCGCCTGGATCAGGAGGGGTTGTCCGAAGGGCGGCGAAGGTAGCTTGGTCGCTCACGTCGGATCCCCTTACAGAGCAACCATGATCCCCGGTCGTTCACGGTGCCCTGTTCATGATCGTGCGGAGGATCGAAGAAGCCCCGCTCCAGCACCCGATAGGTTTGCGGCATGGCGATCCGCATCCCCCTTCTCCCCCTGCTGGCCGGTGTATTGTTGGCCGGATCCGCACCAGCCCAGACGGCCCTGCAGCGTTCCTTGAACGCCGATACGATGCCCAACCTGGTCCCCAATCCGGGCTTCGAGGAAACGCTCCGCCTGCAATGCGCGTGGACGCAGGACGCCGCCAAGTTCAATGAAGAAGTGATGGTGGCCTGGACCTCACCCACGGAGACCACCCCGGACCATTTCAGCCTGAAAAACGACCCCGCCTGCTGGAGCCATCCCGGCAAACGCACGGACGGCCGCGCACGACCGCATAGTGGCGAGGCCATGGCCGGGATCAAGACCTGGGGCCGCGGCAATACCCCCACGCACTGGCACGAATACCTACAGGCCCAGCTACCAGAGACCTTACAAGCCGGTGTGCGCTACGTCGCCGAATGCTGGGTGATGCGTGCCAGTTTCAGCAATGAGGCCAGCAACAACATCGGCCTCTTGCTCACCGGCGTGCCGATCCGCACCCGCGACTGCCTGCCTCTCTACATTACGCCAACGGTGAACGAGGACAAGCTGGTGAAGAAGAGCGGCTGGTACAAAGTGACCGGCGTGTTCGAGGCGACGGGTGATGAGAAATTCCTGCTCATCGGCAACTTCTACGGTGATGAGGCCACGCAGCATGAGCGCTTTCCACAGGGCGAGCGCGGGGCCTACTACTTCATCGATGACGTGAACGTGCGCATCGCCCCGCCGGACATGCCCTTGAGCCCACGGCCGAAGCAAAGCGTGCCGCCGCCACCGAAAGAACGCGTGGAGGACCACGCCAGCACCACCGTAGTGGACATCCACCAAGTGGAGCCTGAAGTTGGCAAGAGCATCCGCCTGGACAACATCTTCTTCGATTTCGACAAAGCCACGCTGAAACCGGAAAGCGAAACCGAACTCGCCAAAGTGGTGGACCTTCTCACGGACTATCCGCACATGCGCATCGAGATCCATGCGCATACCGATGATCAAGGATCGGACGCGTACAACATCCGCCTCTCGAACGATCGCGCGAAGGCCGTGGTGGACCACTTGATAAAGGAGAAAGTGGACACCGACCGGCTCACATGGAAAGGCTATGGCAAGAGCCGCCCGGTGGCGGACAATGCCGCCGAGGAAGGCCGCGCCCGCAACCGCCGTGTCGAGTTCACTGTCCTGGAACGCTGACCCCCAAATGAAAAGGGACCCCGCAAGGTCCCCTTCCATCCCGGTCATTGCACCGGGATAAGGATCGGTGGTGCCGATCCTATGCGTGCGCTTCCGACAGGATCCGGGACGCGATGTCCAGGATGCGCGTATCGTCCAGCGCTACCACGCCCCCGTTGGGGCCTTCTTCGATATGCACGCCCATGGGCCGTCCTTCCGGATGACTGTACCCGCCGAAGTAATTCCAGACGGTTTCCACGTTGAGGTCCAACTCGCGTGCGATCCGATGGATGCTTCCATCGGGCAACTGGTCCTTTATCCTCCGCAACTCATTGAAGGTGATGTTCATGTCGGGATCGTTTTGGTGTTAGGGACGCTTAAAGATAGGATCACAGAACGCCGATCCCAAATGCCCTTCGGCACGGTCCGTGAGGGCGCGCTATCTTTCCAACGATGCCCCGACCGACGGCCCTTTCAGCGCTCCTTTCCAGGGCGCCGACCGTCGCTCTAGGGGCCAAGGAGGCGAACCACCGCAACCTGCCCCTGGTGAAGGGGCTTTGGGCGCCATGAGCCTGCGCACAGCTTGGCCGCTGCTCGTGGCTGCGTTCCTGTTGCTCCTGCCCGCCCTTTTCAACGGCTATCCGCTCGTCTATTCAGATACGGGCACCTATCTGTCCAGCGGCTTCCAATTGGGTGTTCCGGCGGATCGGCCCATCGCCTACGGCCTCTTTTGCCGGATCGCGAGTTTGAACGGGCGAACGTTGTGGGGACCGATCGTGGTACAGGCGCTCTTGACGGCGGTGCTCCTTTGGTCCGGATGGCGGAACACGGTAGGCGATCGGCGGTGGGGGCATTTCGCGGTCGCCGTGGGCGTGCTAAGCGTTTGTACAGGCATGGGTTGGTATGCGGGCCGGCTGCTCCCCGACGCGTTCACGCCGTTGCTCGTGCTCGCTTCGATCGAACTGCTTTTCAAGAGATCCTCGTGGCTGTGGACATTGTTCCTGCTCGCGATGATCGGTTTCGCCTGCGCCACACACTTCTCCCACCTTCTCATCGCACCAGGCATGGTCCTGTTCGCGTGGGTGCTACGCGCCATCAGCGGTGGAAGGATCCTGCGGCCCGATCCGCGTGGAACGCTGCTCATTGGTCTCGCTCTAGTCCTTTCGGTGATCGGCTTGCGCGAAAGCAACCGCATGGCCGGATACCCCGCTCAGGTCTCCCGTGGCAATGCCATCTTCCTAGTGGGGCGCATGCTTGACTCGGGGGTGTTACGCCCAGGGCTCGACCGCCATTGCCCCGAGGAAGAATGGACCCTGTGCGGCCGAACGCTCCCGGCGCGGAGCCGCGAACTCCTTTGGGGATCGGATAGCCCTATCACCGTGGCAGGCGGTTGGGACGAATACAGCCCGGAGGCGGAAGCGATCACCTCAACACTGCTCGCCGATACGCGGACCTGGACCGGTCTTGTTGGTGCTGGGATGCGCGATGGCATAGCACAACTCACACAATGGGGTGTGGGCGAGATCGCCTTCGCGTGGTACCGTAACCCGGTGAGCCCGCCCTACCTGGCCGTGCAGCAGTTCGTGCCGCACGAACTGGACGATTACCTCGCCTCGCGCCAGAACGGTGGCCTGCGGGGCGAACTGGAACTGCGCGGTGTGGATCGCGCCTACATGATCGTGTTGGTCCTGGGCCTGTTGGGGATGATCACATTGCTCTTCCGTGGCTCGGTGAACCCCATGGAACGAACACTGCTGCTCGTGCTGCTCCTCGCGAGCGCCTTCGCCGCCATGAGTTGTGCGGCGCTCAGCATGCCGGATCAACGCTTTCTGGCGCGGGTATCCTGGTTAGTGCCCTGGGCTGTGGCGTTGGTCGCCATGCGGAGACTATAGAGAAGGGCGTAATTCGGATCGGCGCGCCACGTCGCGAACCACTGTTCACCGCACCACCACCACCCGGGCCGATCGCACCACGGAACCAGTGGTGGCACGCAGCAGGTAGAGTCCGTCAGGAACGGAAGACAGCTCCAGCACAGCGGGGAATGGAGGCGTCCAGCGCTCCACCATCTTGCCCTGCGCATCCAAAAGGAGAAGTTCATCCATCCTGGAGAG
Source organism: Flavobacteriales bacterium (assembly GCA_016703105.1). Classification (GTDB taxonomy): domain Bacteria; phylum Bacteroidota; class Bacteroidia; order Flavobacteriales_F; family PHOS-HE28; genus PHOS-HE28. The sequence goes on along the minus strand of JADJCS010000009.1, from coordinate 51,991 downwards.
GCCTGCCAACTGAAGCCGTTCACCAACCGGGTTCGGGTATGGGACCAGCACCTCCTCCGAACTTGGAGACTGTATGATCCCCGTGCTCAATGCGCACGGGTCCGACACGGTCCAGGTGATGGTGTCCGGAAGAAGCTGCGCGGTGAAGTCCTCTACCACCGGGTTGAGCAGGATATGCTCCAACATGGTGCTGAGCCCATGGACAATGCTGTCGGTTAAGACCGGCACGTTACCACTTCCGCAAGGGAACGCGTGCGCCGTATCCCACCGCGCGATCAGTGGCGAATAGCTAGCGATGGCTGGTGAATAGCGGTCACCATATAGCAACAGATCCCCATTGTCCAAGGGCAGCGCGTGGACCCGTAACACGAGCGCACTGTCCGGTACCGACCGTGCCCAAGGTGCCACGCTACCGGTACTATCCATAGTGAACATCGCGCTCCCTGCCAACGCGTTCACACCCGCGCAAACGAAGAGTGAACCATCCTGCAATTGGCCCATGCTTGTAGTCGTCTGATACGTGCTGGCCACCGGTGCCGCCCACAGCCGCGTGTTAGAGCCTACCGTGCCATCGGCGGAGATGGGGAAAAGCACCGGCGCACCATACGTGATGCTGTCCTGCACCTGCTGCCCGGCCAGCACCGCCCATCCACCGTCCGACCGCTGGACCGCCTCCACCGGCCAAAGCTTCGGACCAGTGAACAAGCGCCCCCATTCCACCTGGCCCAGGCTGTCCATCTTCAGTACGTGCATGTCCGAAAACGCATTTCCAGAGACATGCTGGCCCAGTAAAAGGGCTCCACCATCCGCAGCGTTCCTGATCTCAAGGTGCATTCCAGCCACGCCGACGAACCGATCGCTCCAGGCGGCTTGTACAACTCCGTTCGGATCGGCGCGTACCACCCATGGCCATTTATCGGCTCCGACGCTGCATGAACCGACGAGTGTCGGCATGCCGTCCGCAGCCACCGCCACGTCATCGAACCGTTCGTTCCCGTTCGTGGAATAGCGCTTGGCCACGACGAGTTGCGCGGCCGCATCCACACGCACAAAGAGGGCCTTCCATGCGAAGCGGCCCACCAATACCAAGCCTCCATCCGGAAGAACAGCAGCCCCTTCCAACCACAAAGGGGGTGCCTCCGAGGGACAGAACAGGTCGTTCGCGGCGAGCAACTGGCCCGCTGGACCGAACCTGCGCACGTGCAGACGCGAACCCCACGGGTTGGTCCGTGTATCCCAACTGAGCCAAGCCATCCATAGATCGCCGCTGGGCAAGAGCCGTACAAAAGGCTCCACCGGGGAAATGGAATCGTTCGGCACATGGTGCTGCACGAACTCCTGGCCGTGGGCCTTGCACAAACCGATGCACGCAAGAAAGGCGATGATGAGGCGGTAGTGCATCGGGCGAACTTACTCTATCAGGGAAGACGGAGATCGGGCGGTTGGTTGCGCAACGAGGATCCTCGCAGGATCCACTTGAACGATCATCCACCACCCGGCGACCGGTCCGCGAATAGATCAGTGTTGCACCAACACGCGCGTGGAGCGCATCCCGTTGTTGCTCTTTGCGACCAGCAGATATAGCCCGTTGGGAAGCCCGGACAACTCGAGCACTTCGGGCAAAGGCCGCTGCCAGCTACGCATCACCTGTCCTCGGGCATCGAGGAGCGCGAGTTCCTGCGTGCCGGGAAGACCGGCCCAGCGAGCGGTTCGGTCCGCAGGGTTGGGGAAGGCCCGGAGCCCTGTCCCGACGTGAGGCAACGTCTGCACTGCGGTACTTATCGCGCACGGGTCCGACACGGTCCAGGTAATAGTATCCGGCAGGATCTGCGCGGTAATATCCTCCACCAAGGGGCTGAGCAGAATGCGCACGAACATGGAGTCGAGCCCATGGCCAATGCTGTCCGTGTAGACCGGCACCATGGAACTGCCGCAGGGGAAAGCGCTTGTTGTATCCCAGCGGGCGAGCAGCGGTGAGCTCGTGTTCATGGAGGTGTCGACGCGCTCTCCATGGAACAACAGGTCCCCGTTATCCAAGGCCATGGCCTTCATCCGCAGCGCCAGCGCACTGTCCGGAACGAATCGCGCCGCAGGTTCCGGCACTCCATTGCTATCCATGGTGAACACCGCGGTCCCATTCAATACGCTCACCGCAGCGCACGCGATGAGGGTGCCATCTTGCAGCCGATCCATGGAGCAATCCGAGTATGGGCTGCTGCTCTGCTGGGCCGCCCACAGCCGCGTATTCGACCCGATGGTCCCATCCGCATCGATCCGGAAAAGCACGGGCGCGCCGGACAGAACGCCCGCTTCGATCAATTGTTGGGCCAGTACGAACCATCCGCCATCCGTTCGTTGGATCGCCTGCACCGGCCTGAGTTGACGCGCAGAAAGGAAGCGTCCCCATTCCAACTCGCCCAGACCGTCCAGCTTCGCAATGTGCATGCCCGATGAGTCCACGGTAGCGAAGTGGGTACCGAGCAGAAGGCTTCCCCCATCGTCGGTGGGCCTCACAATTTGATGCCCACCCTCCATGCCGGCGATACGATCGCTCCATGCATCCACTAGGACACCGTTCGCATCCGTGCGCACGATCCAGGGAAGGAAACCTCCGCCATCACGGCACTGACCGACCAACATCAATGAGCTATCGGGCTGCACGACCACATCGGAGAAGGCCTCGGCCGTGGTCATGGAATAGTGCGTGGCACCCATCAGTTGTGCGCTCGCATCCACCCGCACAAGCAGCGCCTTCGAATTGAAGCGTCCCGCCAGTGCCAGACCACCGTCCGGAAGTAATGCCGCAGCGAACAACGACAACCCTCCGGCCAGGATCGAAAATCGCAGGTCATTCGCCGCCAACAACTGCCCACCTGGATCGAACTTGCGAATGTGCAGGCGCGAAGACCAGGGAGTGGTCCGAATATCCCAGCTGCTCCAAGCCGCCCACAGGTCGCCGTTCGGTAGTACCCGGACCACCGGGGGCAAAGCGGACATGGAATCGTTCGGCATGTGATGCTGCACGAACCTCCTGGCCGTGGGCCTGAAGCGATGCTACAAGGGGCTGTGAGGGGGGCGACGCCCCTAGGGGATCGGGCGGCGGGTTGCGTAGCCTGCACAATACCTTGCGGCCTATGGAACAGCAACTACGCGCTGCATTACAGCTCGTGCAGCCCTATCCGGATGGCGTCGTCGAAGTACCTGCGGTCATTCCAGGAACCGCCTTTTTTCCTGGTGGTCGTGGCTTGTGGAGGGAGGGAACGGATGCTCCGGAATTCCCGGTGGGGAAGATCATGGTGCTCGGTCACAACTTCGACACCGAGGAGAAATATCACATTTCCTTTCGGCGCGGGAGCGAAGACGTGGAAACGAACCACACTTGGAAGAACCTGGTGCAATTGCTGACCAGCGTAAGGATAGCACCTAAAGAGGTATTCTTCACGAACTTTTTCATGGGACTCATTGCTGCCCGTAAGGAGGAAGAGGAGACCACGGAGATTAAGGGGAAGAAGAAGAAAGTCAAGAACACAGGGGAGTTCCCCGGTGCTCGCGATCCTGAGTTCGTTCAGCGCTGCCAGACTTTCTTTCTGAAGCAGGTTGAGGTTCAACACCCTCGTCTCATTCTCGTTCTTGGCTTGCAAGTGCCTAAACACTTAAGCAGCCTATCTGATTGCTTGTCACCTTGGGCCAAGGCAACATCCATTGCACAACTAGACCCGCAACACGGACTGATCCGGGATGTTCGGTTCAGCGGAATAGATCATTCAACTACCGTTGTGGTTCTCACGCATCCATGCTACCGTCGAAGGAATGCAAAGTATCGACGCTACGCAGGCTTGAAGAGCGAGGAAGCGGAGATTCGTCTAATCAAAGACGCGCTCAACTCAACCCACTGATCACCCCGTTCGAATCGATATCCATCCCTTCCGCCGCGGGCACTTCAGGCAGGCCGGGCATGCGCATGATCTCGCCGCAGATGGGCACCACGAAGCCCGCACCGGCACTGATCTCGATATCGCGCACGGTGATGCGGAAGCCGGTGGGCGCATTGCGCAGGGCCTTGTCGTCGCTGAAGCTGTATTGTGTTTTGGCCATGCAGATGGGCACGCCGCTGAGGCCGAGCTTGTCGATGCGCCGGATCGCTGTCTCGGCATCGCCGCTGTAGTCCACGCCATCGGCGCGGTAGATCTCTTTGGCGATCACCTCGATCTTCTGCTTGATGGTGAGAGCGAGTTCGTACAGCGGCTTGAACGCGCTCGTTCCGCCGTCGGCGATGCGCAGCACGGCTTCGGCCAATTCGGTCATTCCGGCGCCGCCTTTGGCGAAGCCTTGCGCGAGCACGGCTTCGGCACCGCGCTCCTTGCAATAGCTCTTGATCAGCTCGATCTCCTCGGGCGTATCCGTAGGGAAATGGTTGATCGCGACCACCGCCTTCACGCCGAACTTGGCGATGTTCTCGATGTGGCGGCCCAGGTTCGCGAGGCCGACGGAGACTTTGCCGGGGTCCGCGTTGTTCACCTCCTTGATATCAGCCCCGCCGTGGTAGCGCAGGGCACGCACGGTAGCGACGATCACCGCGGCGCTCGGCTTCAATCCCGCCGCACGGCACTTGATGTCGAAGAACTTCTCCGCGCCGAGGTCACCTCCGAAGCCCGCTTCCGTCACCACGTAATCGCCCAGGCTGAGACCCATCTTGGTGGCGAGCACACTGTTCACGCCCTGCGCGATGTTGGCGAAAGGACCGCCGTGCAGGATGGCCGGATTGCCCTCGAGCGTTTGCACCAAATTGGGCATGATCGCCTGCTTCAGCAACAGCGCCATGGCGCCTTGTGCGTTCAGGTCACGCCCATACACCGGTGTGCGGTCGAAGCGCTGCCCCACATAGATGTTGCCGAAGCGTTGTTTCAGATCCTCGATGCCCGTGGCGAGGCAGAGGATGGCCATCACCTCGCTGGCGGGGGTGATGTTGAAACCATCCTGGCGCGGAATGCCGTTACCGGTGCCGCCGAGGCCGATGGTGATATCTCGCAACGCACGGTCGTTCATGTCCATCACGCGCTTCCAGGCGATGGTGCGCGGATCGATGTTCAGCGTGCGCTTGCGGTTCTGCAGGTTGTTGTCGATGAGGGCGGCCAGCAGATTGTTCGCCTTTTCGATCGCCGCGAAATCACCGGTGAAGTGGAGGTTGATGTCCTCCATGGGGACCACTTGCGCGTACCCGCCACCGGCTGCACCGCCTTTCATACCGAACACAGGCCCGAGGCTGGGTTCGCGCAACACCACGACGCTTTTCTTGCCGAGCTTGCTCAAACCTTCGTGCAGGCCAATGCTGGTGGTGGTCTTGCCTTCACCGGCCGGTGTGGGCGAGAGCGCGGTAACAAGGATCAACTTGCTCTTCGCCACACGCGCCTCATCGATCAGGTCCAGCGGCAACTTGGCCTTTGTGCGACCATAGGGTTCGATCACGTCCGGATCGATGCCGAGGTTCTTGGCGATCGTGCTGATGGGCTTCAACCGCGCTTTCTGCGCGATCTCGAGGTCGGAAGGAAAGGCCATGAGGGAGGTGTCGGGAATTGAGGACGTTCTGGAAAGCGGAAATGTAGGAACCCCGCAGCGTCGACACACCGGGTCGACCTACGGATCAATGGACGACCACCTTCCGCACCATCGGCCGGGTGCCCAAGCCTTCGAACGCGACGGCATAGGTGCCTTGCGCCACGCGGTGGCCCGCATCGGAGCGCAGGTCCCAGCGCCAGGTGAGGTTGCCAGCGGATGGTGAGGCGATGGAACGTTCGAGCACCACACGTCCGTTCAGGTCGAAGACGCGCACCTTCACCGCGCGTTGTGATCCCGTGGCGTAGAGCAGGAAGCGGACCTCCTCCTGTGCAGGGTTGGGAAAGGGAGCACTGAGCCCTGCGCCTTCCGGGCTGGTGACGCTCACCGGTGCGGCGGGAAGGAAGGAGGTGTACACCCCGTTCGCATGCGTGCCCACCGCGATGCGGCCATCGCTGCCGCGGGCGGTGATCATGTTCACCGGCACATTGCCGATGTTCCCGGGACCCTCTTGTTCCCAAACGGTGTTGTCGCCATCGAGCAATGCGGTGCTGTACAAGCCGGTGCTGGTGGCCACGAAATATTGATCGTTCTCGCCGTTCCAGGTGGGATAGATCATGGCCCAGAAAACAGCGGGTCCGCTGCCCGTGCCATCGGCGTTCTCCTCCAGGTTCCCGCTGATGCTCTCCCAGGTGGTGCCTCCATCCGTGGTATGCCATACGCTCTTCACGCCGTAGTTGCTGAAGGTGAGGATCCATTCGTCCGCATCGAAGTCGTTCGGTGCCACACAACTCACGTAGGCATTGGGCCACAGGCTGTCCGATCTTTCGGTGCGCACCGGGTTGGCCGTGTCCAAGCTGTCCAAGCGGTACACGCGCCCACCCGTGGTGCCGTAGAGAACGGTGCTGTGGGCCGCGAGCGAGATGTCCAGGCAGGTGATGCGCTGGCTCACGATGTAGCTCGCTGTGAGGTTCTCCCAATTCATCGTGTCCTTGTCGTACCACTCGTTGGTGTAGGGGATCGCCGCGAGGCCGTTGTTCCTCCAGATACGCGAGGCGCTGAGCATGTACAGCACGTCGTTGTCCACGGGATCGAGCACGAAGGCATTGATGAAATTGTAGCTGCTGGTGCCACCCACCGGATCGATCCGCTCGAAGGCGAGGATGTTGCCTTGCGCATCGACCTGCTTCTTGTAGATGCGGCCGCTCTGGCTGCTGGTGAGGATGAAGGGATGTCCCGCGGGTATCGCGCAATACGCACCGTCGTCCTGGTGTACGCGGGCGAAGTTCACCGCCGGGTCGGCGCTGATGGCCATGTAACAGCCGTTGTCCTGCGTGCCCCCGAGGATCAGATCGTTGGTGGCCTGGCCCTCTTCCATATGTACAGTGTAGAACTGCGAGGTGATGTAGCCGTCGTTGCGTTCGTACCAGAGCACACTGTCCGCAAGGCAGTCGTCCGTGCGGCTGATGCCGCCATCGCTCGCGCTCAGCATCACGTCCGGACTTCCCGGCAGAAAGGTCATCCAGTGTTGGTCCGGGTGATGGCCCGGGTACACATAGTCCTTCGGATCAACGGTATTGCAGCGGTAACCACCGATCCACTTGGTGCTGTCCGTTGAAAAGAAAGCATTGGTACTGCGGTAGATGTTGGTACCGCCAATGAACACCGTGTTGGGTTGCGTAGGATGCACGGCGATGCACATGTCATAGCTCGTCTGCGTATTGATCGGCGCGAAGTCGAAGGTGAAGTAGCCGGTGCACGAGCCGTTGGGAAGGCTCAATGTGCGGTTCAGCCATTGGCCCCCGGCCCCGGTACCATCACCGCTCAGGTAGGTATACTTCCAGAAGGAATGGCCTTGCAGTCCGCTGCTCGGCGTCTCCCCGAACCAGTACATGGTGTTCTCATCGCTGGGATCGAGGGCCAGAACGAAACGCTCTTTGTTCGCGCTGAGGCCGTTCGGTGTGATGTTCGTCCAATTGAGCCCATCGGTGCTGCGCCACATGCCCTCCTGCGCGCTCTGGTTCCCCAGGTAAGCGTAGAACACACCCGTGGGGCTCACGCGGAGATAGGTGTACAGGGACTGTGTCGCAGCGGCGGTGTCGAGGCCGAGCACCGCGTGCCACGAGCCGCCGCCATCGTTGCTGCGGAAGATCCCGCCGTACACCGCGGCGAGGACGATATCGCTGTCATTGCGCACCGGATCGACCACTATCGCGTTCACCTGCTTGAAGCTGCCGGAACGGTTGTAGGTCTCGTGGTCACCGGCGATGGTGCTCGGCAGATGCGCCCAGCTCTGGCCCCCATCGGTGCTCTTGAACATGCCGTCGCCGGGCAGCAAGGCGCTGAAGCTGGTACCGCTCACCACGCCGTAGTTCTCGCCGGTGCCGAAATACCAGGTTTGCTCATGGCCCGCGCGCACATCCTGGCCGATGGCGCTTACGCCGCACATGGCGTCCAACGGACTGGTGCGCGCCCATGTGCTGCCCGCATCGGTGGTGCGCCACACGCCACCGGTAACACCGCCGGCCAACCAGATCTGGTTGTTGGTGATGTCCACTTCCAAGGCGCGGGTACGCCCACCGCGATCGCGCGGACCCTGCCAGATCCACGTCAGGCTCTTCTCAAGATCCTGCGGCAACGTGGCGGCGAAGGCCAGTTCCCGGCGACGGATATCAGCGGGCAACGCACCTGTTGCGGGATCGCGCAGGCGGGAAAGCTGCCATTCGCGCAAATTGTTCGGATCATCGGGCATGCCGCCGCCCATGGGGCCCGAGGGATCCACTTCGCCTTGTTGAGGGATCAAGAGCACCACCGTCCATAGTGCGGCGGCGGCCAGTACGAGGGTCTTCATGCGGCGAAAGGTCTACCGCCGAAGGTAGCGTTAGCAACGATCACGTTCGGGGGGTTGTCTCCGAGCAGCGATCCTTTGTCCAGCCCCGTCCTATCACCGACCTTCACCGAAGAGAGTTCCGTGCTGCCAAGCGCCCTTGCCAACGAGGCCCATGAGAATACGATACACCCTTAAGCTTCTTATCCCAGCGATGATCTGCGTGCTCCCCGGCCAGAGCAGCGCGCAGACCTACCACCCTCTACCCGACAGCAATGCGGTCTGGATCGTGGCCTACGGTGATAGCGATTGCGCGCTCGCGAACGTGCCCAATTCGATCATGTACTACAGCTTCATAGGGGATACTCTGATCGCCGGGCAGGTGTACTCGGAGGTTTGGAGGGAACGCGTAGTGAACGGATGCAACTTCATCGGCAGCGGCTATGCTGGAGCGATCCGCAACGACACGATCGCAAAACAAGTGATGTTGGTTCCGCCGGATTCCACGAACGAGCAGTTGCTCTTCGACTTCAGTGCGGAAGTAGGTGATACGATCCACGCCTACAGGGGCGGTAGCTTGATCGAGACACAGGTGGTCGCGACCATCGATTCGGTCTTGATCCTGGGATCCTACCGCCGACAATGGAATTTGATCAACGACCTCGGTGAGGAGGAACACATCATCGAAGGTGTTGGAAGCACCACCGGGTTCGTGGAGCGTATCAACTACGTGGACAGCGAGACGTACTTGAACTGCCTGAGCGTGGATAGTGCGGCGCTCTATGAAGACCAACCCGGGTCTTGCAGCATCCACTACGGCCTGGAGGAACTTCCCACCAACGCACGCCTGAACCTCTATCCCAACCCCCGCGACCGGTTCGATCACCATCCGCACGGAACCCGGCATGGACAAAAGCGATCTGCACGTGCTCGACCTCTCCGGCCGGCTGGTGCTCTCCCTCACGTTGCGCGGCACGGAGCAGAAGATCGATGTCTCGAACCTCTCTCCCGGCATGTACGCCGTCGACCTGCGCGCGAACGGGATCCCTTTGGCCCTTGGCGAACTGATCATCGAATGATCGCCACTACCCCACACTGAAGCCGGCACGCTTCAGGTCTTCCCAGAAGCCGGGATAGCTCTTGTGTACCACGTCCGGATCCTGGATGGTGATAGCGCCGTTCACGAGCGCCAAAGGCGCCAATGCCATCGCCATGCGATGATCGCCCTTCGGATCGAAGGGCTCGGTGGGCTTGCGATCCACACGCCCTTTCAGTTCGAGTTGTGCGTCGGTGATCGAACTCGTTCCGCCGCAAGCGGTGATGGCCTCATGGACGGCGCGCAACCGGTCGCTCTCTTTCAGCGCGAGATTGTGCAGTCCGGTGATGGTAGCCTCCTCACCCCGCCCGAAGAGCGTTAGCGCCAAAGGCTGGAAGAGGTCGGGGGTGTCGGTGAGATCGATGGGTTCGTCCGCAGGGTCCCCTTCGGGTGACCCTGCGGGGACAACATGAGCCCATCCGCGGTCTGCTCGGCTTTCACCCACGGTGCCCACAGTTCGATCGCACGTTCATCGCCTTGCCATGTGCCGGTGCGAAGACCTTCCAAGGTGATGCGCGCATCCTTCGCCAGGGCGACGATCTCGAACCAGAACGCGGCCGCGCTCCAATCCATCGGCACGGTGATCGGCTTCGCGTGCAGAGGTCCTGGGAACACTTGGATCACTTCATCGCTCACCTCCACGCGCGCGCCGAAGTGGCGCAGCACTTCGATCGTCATGCGGACATAGGGTTCGCTCAAGCGGCGACCGGTCCACCGCAGGCGCAGGCCTTCACGCATCTTCGGCGCGATCAGCAACACCGCGCTGATGAACTGACTGCTCACGGGGAATCGATCGTGAGCTCCCCTCCTTTCATCTCCGTGCCATGCACGAGCAGGCCGGATGCCAGCCCATCGATGCGTGCGCCAAGGGCGATCAACGCCTGCACCAACGTGTGATGCGGACGCTCCAGGAGCTTCTTGTCACCGGTGATCAAGCGATCCTCGCCGGGCTGCACGGCCGCCCATGCGGTGAGAAAGCGGAAGGTGGTGCCCCCGAGCCCGCAATGCATCGCCAGCGCGCGCTCCCTCAGCAACACATCGAGGATGCGCGTATCGTCCGATGTGGGAAGATCGATCACCACATCGCTCTGGCCCGCCAGCGATGCGAGCACCAACGCGCGGTTGGCCATGCTCTTGCTGCGCGGCAATGCGATCCGTGCGCGGATCGGGCCTTCAGGCTTGCGGATCGTGATGCTGGACATCGTGCGCGCGGAGCCGGTAATGGTCCAGAGCTTCGGCAGCCTGTGCGGCGGTCACCTCCACATCGATGCGGCCCTTGCCAATGCCCTCCAGCAAGGTGAAGCGGAAGCGGCCGTCCTGGTTCTTCTTGTCGTGCGACATCAACTCCAGCATGCGGTGGTGATCCGAAGATCCGAACGGGTAGTGCTTGTAGCGCATCAAGAGTTGTTCGGCGATGTGGTCGTGGTCCTCACGGGGCATCAGGCCCAGGCGCCAGCTCAGCCAGCTTTCGCAGAGCATGCCCACTACCACGGCTTCGCCATGCAAGAGGCCACGGTGCGGTCCTTCCCAGGAAGCGGCTTCCAACGCATGGCCGATGCTATGGCCGAAATTGAGCAAACGTCGTTCGCCGTGCTCCTGCACATCGCGCGAAACCACCTCGCACTTCAGTTCCGCGGAGCGCATGATCAGCGGCGTGAGCGCGTCCAGATCATGCCAGGGCGCGGCGCGCACCGCGTGCCAATGGTCGGCATCGAGCACCAGACCGTGTTTCAACATTTCGGCCGCGCCGTTCATCAGCTCGCGCTTGCCCAGCGTGCGTAGAAAGGGGATGTGTACATACACCGCCGCGGGCTGGCGCACCGTGCCCACCATGTTCTTTATGCCGTCGAGGTCCACGCCGTTCTTTCCGCCGATGGCGGCGTCCACCATGCCCATCAACGAGGTGGGCAGGTGTACCGTGCGGATGCCGCGCATGTACGTGGCCCCCACGAAGCCACCGACATCGGTGACCACGCCGCCGCCCAATACGATCAGCACCGAACTCCGCTCTGCGCCCGATCCCGCCAAATGCGACCACAGGGCCGTGCATACCTCGATCGATTTGCTGCTCTCCCCCGGGGGAATGGCGATCGTAGGCGCCTCGCGTAGCGCAGCCACATGCGCCAGCAGTTCGGGCAGGCATTGCCGCAAGGAGTTCTCATCCCCGAGGATGAACTTGCGGGCCTCGCGCGCTTCGGCCAGCAGCCAGCGCTGCAATTCGTGCAGCACCCCCTCGCCCAAGTGGACGGGGCTGCCTGCGGCCTGGATGGTGCGGGTCCCTCTGCGCGAAGCCGTCATCGCTATTTTCGCACCCGCTCCGGGCGCCTTGGCCAAAGGAACGAACAACAGAGCCACCGCACAATGCGGCCAGAGCCCCCTCCTTCCTCCGAGTCCCCGCAGGGTCACCCATCTCCGTCCCCGCAGGGTCACCCGCAGGGGACCCTGCGGACCACCCTCCCCGATCTCTCCAACACCCGCATCGCCTTCCGCCAGTACACGGATGTGGGCCTGCTGCGGGCCTATTGGCTGTTCCGCATCATCGGCGTCCCGGCGCTCAACAGCGTGGGCAAGGTGCTTTCGGAAGCGGCGATCAAGCTCCACCTGCCGATCAAGGGCATCATCAAGGCCACCATCTTCAAGCACTTCTGCGGTGGTGAGACCATCGAAGAGAGCCTGGTGACCGCCCAAAAACTCGGCGACGGCGGCCTGGGCACCATCCTGGATTACAGCGTGGAAGGCCAGGAGGACGACGATTCCCTGGACCATACCACCGAGGAGATCCTGCACACCATCGCCATGGCCGCGCAGCGGAAGGACATTCCCTTCAGCGTCTTCAAGCCGAGCGGCATTTCGCCCGTCGCCCTTCTGGAGGCGGTGAGCGAAGGCCGTGCGCTCAACCCCGAGGAAACACGGGAATGGGCCTTGGTGCAGCAACGCTTCGAACGCATCTGCGCCGCCGCAGCGGAAGCCGGCATTCCCGTACTCGTGGATGCCGAAGAAAGCTGGATCCAACTCGCCATCGATGATCTGGCCGAGCGCATGATGGAACGCTTCAACCGTGCGCGCGCCATCGTGTACAACACCGTGCAGCTCTACCGGCACGACCGCCTCGCCTATCTAAAGGCCGCCGAGCAACGCGCCGCTGCCAAAGGCTACCACCTCGGACTGAAGCTGGTACGCGGCGCCTACATGGAGAAGGAACGCGCGCGCGCCGAGGAGAAGGGCTACCCCTCGCCCATCCATGCGGACAAAGCCGCCGTGGACCGCGACTACGACGCCGCCCTGCACTATTGCGCCGATCGCCTCGGCCACCTCGCGGTAATGGTGGGCACGCACAACGAGCAGAGCACCTTGCTCATGGCGAAGCTTATGCAAGAACGCGGCCTACCTGCGAACGATCCGCGCGTCTGCTTCGCGCAACTGCTGGGCATGAGCGACAACATCAGCTACAACATGGCCGACGCCGGTTTCCGCGTGGCCAAGTACGTGCCCTACGGCCCGGTGCGCGAGGTGCTGCCCTACCTCATCCGCCGCGCGCAGGAGAACACGAGCGCCGCCGGGCAGATGGGCAGAGAGCTGAAGATGATCGTGGCGGAGAGGGCAAGAAGGAAGAGGGAGAAGTAACGAATTGCATCGATCGGCGGCCTGTGCCAGGGTTGGTATCTACCGCAGCGTGCAACATCGCGCAGCCTACCTTTGAACTATGCTCAAAGCGCTCATCGATCGGGACCGCGTCGGCTTCAGTGCCTTGCTGGCCGCGAACCGGGTGAGCCGCCTGTACGCTTTTGGCAGTAGTGTGCGCGGTCCGTTCGGTCCCCATAGCGATGTGGACGTGCTGGTGGAGGTGGATGCGCCGGACGAGGAGGCGGGGCGCATGCTCATCAACGTTTGGAACGGTCTGGAGAAGATCTTCCAACGGCCGGTGGACCTCCTTACCGAAAATTCCTTGCGCAACCCCTACCTGCGGGCCGAAGTGGAGCGCACCAAGCAGCTGATCTACGATGGATCGAAGCGCCAAGTATTGGTCTGACATCCTCACGGCCATTGGCGAGATCGAGGGCTTTGTCGCCGACATCGATACGCTGAACGTCTACATACGTGATGTGAAGACAAAACGCGCCGTGGAGCGGGGCCTCGCGATCATTGGCGAGGCGGTCGGCAAGCTCACCAAGGAACGGCCGGATGTCCCCTTGGAAAGTGCACAGGCCATAGTAGGCATGCGGAACCGCCTGATCCATTCCTACGACAATGTGGATGACCGCATTGTTTGGGAAGTGGTGCGCAACCATTTACCGGCATTGAAGGTGGTCGCTCAAAGGCAATTGGGCGGATCATAGTGGCCATTCCCTACAGAATGGCGCGGGAGCGTAGTGAGTGCGCGGCCTGCCCGCGAACGATCCCCGCATCCGCTTCGCGCAATTGCTGGGCATGAGCGACAACATCAGCTACAACATGGCCGCCGCCGGTTTCCGCGTGGCCAAGTACGTGCCCTACGGCCCGGTGCGCGAAGTGCTGCCGTACCTCATCCGCCGCGCGCAGGAGAACACGAGCGCCGCTGGGCAGATGGGGAGGGAGTTGAAGACGATCGTGGCGGAGCGGGCGAGGAGGAAGAGAGAGAAGTAAGACAGGCAGGCACGGATGGACGGCCTTGCCCCGCGCTGACACGCACGCCTACCATCCGCGCCAGCGAGGGGGGGTACTGGCCCGGTGACATGACCTTCGCACCAATACGCTGTTCCGGGTGTTACCTCTGTACAGATCCTCCTATGCGTAAAGCCATGTACATCGTCGCCGGACTTGTCCTTGTTTTCGTTGCGTTCCAGATATACATCACCATGAGCACCAAAGGCACACCCCAGCAGCCGTATGCGTTACTGAAGACCATCGGGGATATGGAGATCCGTCGTTACCCCGAAGCGCTCACCGCCACGGTGCTCAGGCCTGGGGCGACTTACAAGGAGGTAAGCAACTCCGGCTTCCGAAGCCTGGCGGGCTACATCTTTGGGGGTAATGAAGGAGGGAAGAAGATCGCGATGACCGCCCCGGTACACATGGAGATGGGATCGGACAGTTCACGCATGAGCTTCGTCATGCCTGCGGACCTTACGATGGACAGCCTTCCTAGGCCGAACGATCCGAACGTGAAGCTGCAACGCGTTCCCGAGGAAGTGGTGGCCGTGCTGCGCTTCGGTGGTTTCTCCAACGACTCGAAGATCGAAGCGCATGCCGTGGAACTGCTTCAGCAGGTGAAGGCCGCAGGCCTCGAACGCGTCAGCCCAGTGCGGTTCTTGGGGTACGATCCACCCTGGCAGCTCCTTGCGCGCCGGAACGAAGTGGTGGTGGCGGTTCGTTGGACCGAGTGATCGCGCACAGCCATGAAGTTCGCCCAAATTCTGGCGCGACTCTATTCTTGCGGTGATAGATCACTGAAGAGGACTGAGCGGGACGTCAGGTGAACCAGCTGGCGCGATAGGCTAACGACTCTATTCTTGCGGTGATGGTAGAGGACTGAGCGGGACGTCAGGTGAACCAGCTGGCGCGATAGGCTAACGACCTACGACGCTTATCGGGACCTGTCGTCTCCTCGGACCTGAGGCTCGAATAGAATTTGAGGCTTCAAGGCCTGTTAGAGTCATCAAGCACAGGGTCCTTGCTCAGCCCCTCCAGGATCATTGGTCAAACCCAAATCTAAACGGAGATGAAGTACGTCGGCATTGATGTGAGCCAGGACCACCTGGACTTCGCCTTGCTCAACAGCGAAGGGGATCATGTGGAAAGCGCCCAAGTGCGCAATGAGGAACGGGCGATCATCAAGTTGGTGAGAGTGTGGATCAAGAAGTGTCAACTCGATCTCTCCCAAAGCTTGTTCTGTCTGGAGCCCACTGGGCATTACTCCCATTTGCTGTTGGCCGTGCTGGTGGATCTACAGGTGCCGGTATGGCTTGCGCATCCGATGAACATCAAGCAAGGCCTGGGGATCGCACGTGGAAAGAGCGATAAGATCGATGCGGTCCGCATCGCGCAGTACGCACGCAGGTTCCGAGACCAGGCGCGCATGTTCACCGCCGATCACTTGCGCATGAGCAAACTGAAACAGCTCTTGATGAAACGTCGACAACTTGTGGAAGGGAAAGTGAAGCTCAAGATCCAGCTCGGTAATGTGAACCGGCACATGCACAAGGATCTGCGTTCCTCCTTCAACCGCTTCGACAAAGCCCAGATGCGCACGATCGACAGACTGCTCAAGAAGGTGGAATTGTTGATCGAGGAGGAGATCAATGCTGATCCAAAGATCAAACGGCAGTACGACCTGATCAGTTCGGTCCCTGGCGTGGGACCAGTGTTGGCCTCCAACCTGCTCGCGTTGACTGACGCCTTCACTCGCTTCTCTACACCCAGGCAGCTCGCTTGCCACGCGGGTGCCGCACCTTTCGAGAGCACTTCGGGGTCGAGTGTGCGAGGGCGAACACGAACATCCAAGAAGGCGAACTCCTGGCTCAAGAGCCTGCTCCACATGGCCTCCATGGTCGCCATCCGGAATGACGAACAGCTCGGCGCCTACTACCGAAGAAAAGTGGCCGAAGGGAAACCGAGGCTTTGTGTGATCAACGCCGTTCGTGGCAAGATCATCCACCGCGTCTGCGCTGTGTTGCGCAAGGATGAACCATACCAAACAAGACCCTTGCTCATGTCATAGAATAAGCGTCACGCTCGTGTCACACGTTACAAGATGCGGAACGCACGAGCGAAGGACGCTCGCGCGAGTTGAGGCGCATCGCACAGTACGCACGCAGATTCCGTGACCAGGCGCGCATGTTTACTGCCGATCACTTGCGCATGGGCAAACTGAAACAGCTCTTGATGAAACGTCGACAACTTGTCGAAGGGAAAGTGAAGCTCAAGATCCAGCTCGGCAATGTGAACCGGCACATGCACAAGGACCTGCGTTCCTCCTTCAATCGCTTCGACAAAGCCCAGATGCGCACGATCGACAGGTTGATCAAGAAGGTGGAGGTGATGATCGAAGCCGAGATCAAGGCTGACCCGAAGGTCAAACGGCAATACGATTTGATCAGTTCTGTGCCGGGTGTTGGTCCTGTGTTGGCTTCCAATCTTCTTGCTTTGACCGATGCGTTCACGCGGTTCGCCACGCCGCGACAGCTTGCTTGCCATGCAGGCGCCGCTCCCTTCGAGAGTACCTCTGGATCGAGCGTGCGCGGACGTACCCGAACGTCCAAGAAGGCGAACTCCTGGTTGAAGAGCCTGTTGCATATGGCCTCCATCGTTGCCATCCGCCATGACGAACAGCTTGGGGCCTACTACAGAAGAAAGGTGGCTGAGGGAAAGCCCAAGCTTTGTGTGATCAACGCCGTTCGGGGCAAGATCATCCACCGGGTCTGCGCTGTCTTGCGCAAGGATCAACCATACCAAACAAGACCCTTGCTCATGTCATAGAATAAGCGTCCACGCTCGTGTCACACGTTACAAGATGCGGAACGCACGAGCGAAGGACGCTCGCGCGAGTTGAGGGATGCCGAACTTGATCCGCGCATCCACAGCAAGGAAGTAGAATCGGGCCGGTCGCGACTGATCTATGTCCATTCACATGTTCATTGGCGCACGAGCGGAGGACGCTTGCGCGAGTTCTGGGCGCCTCGTGCGGACATCATACAGCTTTTGAAGTTCCTTGCGGTAGCTGTTCAGCACGTGGCGGTCCATTCTCTTTGACAACAGGACTGCATTGTCCAAGCCAAGAAGCTGATCGATCTTCTCGGTGGTCTTCAGCAGTGCTTCGCTCTGTGCTTTACCGAGCTCCCTTATCAATGGAATGACCATCGTATTCAAGTACGCACGGTCATCTGCCGCAAGGTCCTTATCCGATATTGCGAATAGTGTCCAATACAAGCGCACGTTCAACTCATAGATCTTGTTGAACCCGTGGAAGACCTCCTCGACGTTCCGCAGATTCATGAACGGATTCGCTGTATCAACTGCTTTACCGGTCCATTGTTCGTCTAGCATCATCCTTGCCCAAGAGTTGACGAACTGCCTGATCGCATCGGCACCATACTGCTCAACATTTCGCAACTCCTTGAACTCCGTGTTCGCTGCTTGCGCGGCCTGTAGACAGACATTGAACTCCTTCTCCTGCTTCGCCACTAAGAGCAAGGCTGCATGGTTCGTATTGGCCTGCTCCATCTCCTCGATCGTTTGCCGGTGTTCGCGCAGTTGGACAAGCAGCGCGACCACGAACAAGAAACCACTTGCCAGGGAAAAAAGTGGTGCGGCGACCTTCTCCCAGTCGTCCTTGCATGTGAAGCCAGAGTACGCACCATAACCGATCGCCGCGAACGCGACGAGCGTAAGTGTCCAGTCCAGTACACCAAACGCTGCTAGGAACGAGCGCCTTTTCTTGCTCATTTGCCTTTCCGCTTCGGCTTCTCTTGCGCCAACAACCCGCTCGTATACTTCTCATACAACTCGAACAGATACTCCACCCGCTTCGCATCGCTGGTAAAGGGCGCGGGGCGGTAGCACTTGTCCACGGCCTTGTCCAGGACTTGGTGGGCCTTTACCAGATCCGGCGGCATGGTAAGCGGATCATACAGATCGGCGAGGCTGGCGCCTTTGTGGTTGGCACGCGCATCCAGCACCCCTTGCGCGGCGGCCTCCACCGCTGCTTTATGCGCCGCCGTGGGCGCTTCGGGCCAGGGGTAGTTGTTGTAGACGATCGTATTTGAGTAGCTATAGTCACTTTTCAGTCTGCCACACACACTTCCCACCCAGGCCATATGCATCATCGAGGTTAGAATACCGAACTGGTACCGCGATGCGCTAGGAATGAGTTGGATCTTGTTGCTAGCAATGACCTCTTTAGAGAGATAGGCAATGGGGATGAACTTCCTCCGCTCAGAGGAGACTTCTGGAATCGCGAGATAATCGCTGATGGGCTGGGCTACTTGGGCGAACAGCGTCGGCGTGTCAGCCTTCTTCCTAGTCGCATCTGCTTTACTTGCTAAGCGCTCTCTTCGTACCGCATCAACACGCTCCTTCACCCGTGGCAATGCATTCAGCTCGGTCGGGCTGATATCCTTCAACCAAAGACACCATCGCTGTCTTCCGTTGATGAAATCGCCACCACTCAAGAATGGGCGTATCCATTTGGCCGCCTTAGGCTCGCTGACTAAGAACGCCTCCTTGGTCTCATTGTCTTCAAAGAGGAAGTGGCCGCCATCAGTTGGCTTGTTGCCCCACACCATGCGTGGTAGAGGACAGAGAGGAGTGCTTCGGTTCACAATGACCAGATCCTGACCTTCGACGAGATAGGGATTGATATTGGATGCGGAAGCCTCTATGGGTATCGCGGCAATATTCTCATAGGTGAAGAGCCGCTTTCTAGCTGTGTCGTAGTTCGCGAAACCGATGATCACGCAATGCACGGCTGCATTCCCTCGTGCTTCATTGTTCCACCGGAAGGTCTGATGAGCAAAGTGGATCTTGATCTTGTACCGGTGATAGAGTTCGTTCCACAGCAAACCCACCTGCTCACCTTGTGAGATTGAATTGGTGGAGACGAACCCCACCTTGGTGGTGGTTCCTTGTATCAGCTCGGCTGCCTTCACATACCAAGCTGTGACGAAGTCCAGTACCCCATGACCCTGGATCTTCGACATAACCAAATGCATGTCTGCCTTCTGCTCCTCGTTCTGCCATGTGTGACCTAAGAACGGCGGGTTCCCGAGGATGTAGTCGTATCGTTCACCGCTCGGTAGCAAGCTCTGCCAATCCACGCGCAGCGCATTGGTATTGGCAATGGTGGCGCTCTTGCGCAGCGGCACGCGTACCATGTACTCGCCAAACCGCTGGCTCACCTGCATGTTCAGTTGGTGGTCCGCGAGCCACATAGCCACCTGCGCTATTTGCGCGGGGAACTCTTCGATCTCGATGCCATAGAAGCGGTCCACGTTCAGGAGCACGAGCGTATCCACATCCACGACCTGCTGGCCCTTCATCAGGGCTTCGATCACGCGCATCTCCAGAGTGCGCAGCTCGCGGTAGGTGATCACCAGGAAGTTGCCGCAGCCGCACGCTGGGTCCAGGAAGCGCAGGTTGGCCAGCTTGTCGTGGAACTTGTTCAGCTTGTTCTTATCGCCCTTCACCTTCTCGAACTCGTCCCACAATTCATCCAGGAAAAGCGGCTTGATGAGCTTGAGGATGTTCTGCTCGCTGGTGTAGTGCGCGCCGAGGTTGCGCCGCATCTTCGGGTCCATGGCGCTTTGGAACAGCGCACCGAAAATGGCGGGGCTGATGGTGGCCCAATCGAGGCTGGCGCATTCCCAGGAGCGTAACGCGCATGCCACCGTCCCACTCGGCCAGCGGCAATTGCTCTTCGAAGAGCTTGCCGTTGATGTACTTGAAGTCGGCGAGGCGCTCGTCGAGGTTCTTGGGGCGCTTGTCCTCGGCCGTGTTCAGCAGTTGGAAAAGGCGGGCGAGCTGGGGGCCGACATCGGTACCGTCATCACGCGTCTGGTCCACGATGAAGTTGTAGAACGCGTCGCGCTCGAAGATGCCGGTATCATCCGCGAAGAGGATGAAGAGCAGGCGCAGCAGGTAGACCTCCAGCTGGTGACCGTCCAGTCCGGACGCTGCCTTCAACTCATCGTGCAAGCGACCCATGAGTTCGGCCGCTTTGATGTTCACGGGGTCCTGCTCCCTCACCGGCCGCGCTTCGTACCCGGCGATGAAGTCGAAGACCTCAATACGGTTGGGAAGTTCCTCCAGGAGCAACTCGGTTTCCGTGCCTTCGGCCAGGTTGTACACGACGAACCGCGCGAAGTCGCTGACCACGATGTAGCGCGGCTTCTCATGCTCCTTCACCCCGTGCAGGTAGTCGGCGGCCTGTATGGCGGCTTTCTTCAGGTCCTTGCCCTTGCTCTTGTGCTCCACCAGCAAGTGCCCCGGCCAGAAGTAGTCGATCTTGCCCAAGGCAGCATCGAGCTTCTTCACATGCATCTCGTAGCTGCCTACGGTGGTGGAGCGGATACCGAAGATGTTGAAGAACTCCACCCAGAACGGCTTGGCCTCCGCCTCTTCATTGTGCGCGGCCACCCACTGCTTGGCGAACTTGGTGGCGCGTGTGCGGATCTCGCGGCGGGAGAGGGGCATCGGGTGAACTAGAAGCCTAGAAAGATCGATCGTTGTGTCCGCTAGCGTGCTGTACTTGGTCAGTGGGTTCAGTACTAAAGGGCTGGTTCCCCACCCAAACCCTGCTCCTGTGGTGGTTCGGTCGCTACTATCGAGAGCTTCCGCAACTGCGTACCCTCCTCAGGGTGCGTCGCTCCTCGACCTCCATCCTTGGCACTTCCATCAGCCGGCGCTCCAAGAATTACCCGCACCCAGTCATTGCCGTATTCCCGCCTGAGGCTCCTTACCTGTTTGTGCGACATGCGCATCGCGCGTTGTTGGAAATAGGATGCGCCGTCCATTTCCATAACCACCCCATCATAAGTGTTGATGAATTTGCTGCCAGGAGAAGCGAAGAAGAAACCGGCGGCGATCAGAGGTTTGAATGGCCCCTTAGCGGAGGATGACGTGTAGTTGATGTACATATTCTCTGCCCCAAGGAGGATGACGTTGCGTGAGATCGTGAAGATCTCCCGATTCTCCGACAACCGATAGCTTACGGTCTGATATCCGGTGGAAGGGTCCTTGAAACGGATCTCTGAGATAGCGTTAGCACTAAATACGTCCTTCTTACCCTCTGTCCCGTGATCAATGTTGTACCAGAAGCCTTCTATCCAATTGTTCCTGAAGACATACTTGCGTACAAAACGGATCTTGATGAGAAGCGTGGTGGCTAGGTTGGCCATCAAGGCGGAGATCACAATGCTGAGAGCAACGATTGCCACAGCGGAGCCGCTGACATACGCGCCGATGGTGGGCTTCAACTCGTACCCAAGTGACGTAAAGAAGACCCCCATGAAAATGGCAGTAGCGATTTGGAATCGATGCATTTCCCGCATGTGTCAAAAGTAATTGTAAGGCCCCCGCGGGCTCTCCCGTCGTCGGGCGCCCCCGGCATCCACATGCGTTTCCCCACTGTCCGTAGACTGCGTAGTCTGAGCGTAGCCTGCGGTTACGCACCACATGGTAGGCTGTTGGTAGCCTGTGGCTACCTTGCTAGCATGTCGAGTGGCTTCCGCATTGGCGATCAGCAGGCCATCCACTTCCTCCCCTCGCGGGCGCGGATCTGTGTTCCGTGCCCCGATGCTCACGTAGCCGTAGCCCGCCCTACCCCACCTCCACCACATTATACCGATACGTCCACAGCGCCTTGGGCGTATCGGGTGCCAGGCGCATAATGCTGCCGGAGCCGTCCAGTTTCCAGGGCACGGTTTTGCGCCAGGTCCATAGCCACTCGCACTTAAAGAGAATGGTGCGGCTGTACTCCAGCCTATGCAAGGGTGCGAGCAGGAGGTTCTCGAAGAGGATGCGCTCCAGTTCGGCCAGCGGCAGATCGGGGGTGTTGCGCACTTCGATGGTGGGATAGCGGCGCAGGTCCACCTGGGCGGTGGCGTACAGCACTTCGCAGGCGGCGTGCATGCGGGCGATGGTCTGGTCCCATTCCTTCTGTACTGCGCCCACGGGCAGAGGCAGGGAGAGCGGAAGCTCTGTGGAGGTGCCGGCGGTTGACATGGTTTCTGTCAAGGTTATGGTAGTAATGTAAGAGTTTGGTTGGTGGTTGTCAGTTGTCGGTTGCCGATTGTCGGCGTCTCTGGTCAGGTGTTCGAGGGCAGATGGCGATGGCCAAGGGCCAAGAAGCCGAGGGCCGTGTCGCTTTCCAGCAAGGAGGCATTCACGGACAACCAACAACTACCAACCAACCAGCCCACCAACCCATGGGCTCCGCCCACCTTTTGATCCGTCTTCGCGAACCTCGCCTCGGGATAGCGATCCATAATGCCGTGAAATGGATCGCTTCGCCGAAGACGGCTCGCGATGACGTCGTGTTCGTCATCGCGAAACCCCGCCTCGGGGTGAAGCGATCCATAATGCCGTGAAGTGTCGCTTCGCCGAAGACGGCTCGCGATGACGTCGCGTGGGGCCGATCCGTGATCATGATGGGCCGTGACATAATTATGATGAGCCGCGACATAATTATGTTGAGCCGCTTCGTGATTATGAGGAGCCGTGACATAATTATGAAGAGCCGCGCCGTGATCATGAGGAGCCGTGACATGATTATGAAGGGCCGTTCCATGATCGCGAAGAGCCGTGACATAATTATGTGGAGCCGTTCCGTGATCATGAAAGGCCGTGACATGATCATGTAGAGCCGCTCCTTGATCATGAAGAGCCGCGACATAATTATGTGGAGCCGCTCCGTGATCATGAAGAGCCGTGACATAATTATGGAGCGCCGCTCCGTGATCATGAAGAGCCGTGACATAATTATGGAGCGCCGCTCCGTGATCATGAAGAGCCGTGACATGATCATGTGGAGCCGCTCCTTGATCATGAAGAGCCGCGACATAATTATGTAGCGCCCCGACATAATTATGTCGCCAGCACGGCAGCCGGGGCAAAAGACCCAAGTTGTGCCATGCTGTCGCATTCGGAATGAACGCGTGCACAAATGACAGCCTTGCCCACGGGAAAAATACCCCCCCTTCCGGGTGTTTTTCACGGGGCTGCGCATGTGGTACGTGCTATAAAATTGCACGGGAGAATTTCTGGTTCCATGCTGGATGGAAAGAAACTGATAGCGGCCCGTGAGGCACGGGGCGTGTCCAAGATCGCGCTGGCCCGGCGGATGGGCGTTAGCCCGAGCACAGTGATAAAAGCGGAGGACGACGACTACCCCGGTATGAGCTTGAAGATGTATGAGAAGTTCGCCGATGCGGTGCAAGTGCCGCTTTGCGCACTGGCCAAGGATCCCCTCATACAAGATGGCCATTCACCGACATTTCCCTCTGGGATCCGCACTGCGCAGCAGGTATGCGTTCAACGGCCCAACTGCCCCCGAACACGTGCGGGAAAGCAGGATACGGAAGTCCGAAACAGCGGCGGCCGAACCTTGGACGAAGGGCGAGGCCGTTGACCCAAACGCAAGAAAAACGATGGCAACTTTGAAAGAAGGCCTGTACCGTTTGAACGCAGAAGGTCTGGTAGCGAAAGCCGTGCACGTTCACGCTCAGCTCACCGCCCACGCAGCCCAATTCACCACCCCCAGCCCGACCTTGGCCGCGCTGGAAACGGCGAAGGAAGAGCTGCTGACGGCGAGTGCTGGCGCGATCGACGGCGGTCGCTCCGCGCACCAAGCGAAGCGCGACTCGTTCCGCAAGCTGAAGGATATGCTGAAGCAGGAAGCCGACTACGTGGCCAACGTGGCCAAGGGCGATGCACAGCTGATCCTGAACGGCGGATACGAAGTACGCGCTGAGCGGAAGCCGAGCCACCTCCCGGTGGCCCCGGCTAGCCTGGAAGCCCTTACGCCCGATGTCACCAATGCGGTGAAGATCGAGTGGAAGGGTGAAAGGACGGTGCGCCTCTACCAGGTTCAAATGTCCACCACGGACCCCGCCGGCACGCCGGTGTGGAACATGGTGGCTTTGACCTCCAAACGCCAACACACCATCGAGAACCTGGAACCGTACCGTATGTACTGGTTCCGCGTGATCGCGGTGAACGTAGCGGGGGAGAGCCTTCCGAGCGACATACTGATGGCGCGCGCTGCCTGACCCCTGCTAAAAGACAGGGACGGTAGAGCAACCCAAAAAAGCGCGCCGGCGCTCGTCCACCGGCCGGGAAGCGAAAGCTTCCACCACCCACTCTCTTGGATCAATAGACCAACCCCCGCGACGGCGGGGGTTGTTGTTTTCCATACTACAGCCGCCGGGCAGATGGGCCGGGAGTTGAAGATGATGGTGGCGGATCGGGTGAGGAGGAAGAGGGAGAATTAGCAGCCTGCGGGCATTCGAGCGCAGGACGGTCGTGTCTTCGGGGCACGGATCGCCGATGCTCGCCAGGGGGGGTATGCAGCACCCAAAGTGGCACCATACTTCCCGATCATGCTTTCATCCATGATCCTGAACGAGCCTTCACGAATTTCTCCTGCGCTCCTCCGGAGCGACGGTGAACAAAGTGCATCTCCACCTCCCCACTCACCCGCCATAGCCCTGGGCGACGGCGGACTTCCCCGTAACGAAATACATTTCAAGTTCCCCCTTCCCCTTCGCCTGCACTTTGCCGCGGGGGGTGAAGGTGAATGCTGGCCCCGTTGTCAGTTGTTGGTTGTCGGTTGTCGGGCTGCCGACGGACAACCGAGAACTGACAACTGACAACCGATCACCGACAACCAACCGATAGGTGCTCTCACTGATGTTCACCTGCCCCACTTCGCCGCTGCTCTCCATGCGGCTTGCCGTGTTCACGGTATCGCCCCAGATGTCGTACTGGAACTTCTTCACACCCACGATGCCAGCCACCACAGGGCCGCTGTGGATGCCTACGCGCATCTCGAAGAAGGGCTTGCCGGCCGTCTCGCGCTCGGCCTTGTGCTTCTGCATGAAGTCCTGCATCTCCAGCGCGGCGAACACAACATCCGCAGGCGTGGAGCTCGCCGGGTCCGGCAGCCCACCTGCGGCCATGTAGGCATCGCCGATGGTCTTGATCTTCTCGATGCCGCGCGCGGTAATGATGTGGTCGAAGGCCTTGAAACAGATGTTCAGCTCCGCGACCAGTTCCGACGGTGTTACCTGCTCGCTCATTTGCGTGAAGCCTTTGAAGTCGGTGAAGAGGATGGTGGCCGTGTCGAAGTGACGGGCGGCGGTCTCTCCTTTTTCCTTCAGTTCCTCGGCAACCTCCGCTGGCAGGATGTTGAGCAGCAATTCATCGCTCCGCTCCAATGCCTTACGGATGCGCGCTCGCTGGCGGAAGACCACCACCGCGAACACGAGCAGGCCAAGCCCGGCGAACAGGAAGATGTTGCGCCGGGTGCGCTCCCGGCCCATCTGAACGGTGTGCTCCAGCGCCACGCGTTCTGCTTTCTGCACGCTGGCCAGGCTATCGGATGCCAGTTCGGCCCTGAATTCCCGGAGAAACACCTCCTTGCGCGCATCCCTACCACGCATACTGTCGGCAGCAGCCGTCATCTCCACCATCATGTCGTACGCACCCTTGTAGTTCCCTCTCGCTGCGTACAAGGCGCGCAGTTCGGTGGTGGCGGCGACCACATCAGCCAGGTATCCGTTGTTCCGGGCGATCGACAACGCCGTGCGCAGGTCGTCCTCCGCGCCCACCCATTCGCCGTTCTCCCTGCGCAACATGCCACGTTTTATGAGGGCCTTGCTCAACTGCATATCATTCCCGCTCTCCCGGGCCCTGCGCACGCGCTCTTCCACTACTGCGGCCAACAGCGCTGGTTCGTTCATGGCACTGTATACCTGTCCCATCGTACTCAACACAGCGAAGAACAGTTGGTGGTTATGGTCTTTGTCCGTGGCATCCCGTGCCCAGATCAGATGCCGCAGGGCTTCATCGTTGCGCCCCTGTGCCGCCCGCAACCGGCCCATGCAGAGATGATCGTGCGCGAACGATAGACTGTCGGTGCCCGCCAACCCATGCTGCAGATACACTTCCGCGCTGTCCAGGGCACCCATATCGGTAAAGAGGGAGCCGATATGGCTCAACACGGCGGAAGCGTGCAAATTGGACACTTCGCCGGTGCGCACCAGCTTCAGCGCTTCCTTATAGTTCGTAATGGCGCGCGCTGGATCACCCGTGTTTTCGTTCAGCCAGCCGATGTTGTTGTACATGAGCGCGATCCCGTTCGCGTTGCCCCGGGCCGTGTGCAATGCCAATGCCTGCTCGAACGTTCGCAGCGCCACCACGAAGTTCTGGCGTGTCATCTGGTCCAGAGCGTACAGGTTGAGGTGGTTCGTCTGATGGCTCTGGGCGTACTCGGCTATGGCCGGCACGTGAGATCCGCTCAATTCTTCGGCCAGGGTGCCGTAGCGGTGGAGATACGGTGCGCCGCGCGGGTCTTCATACAGAATATTCGTTATCCAAGACAGATGGAATAGTTCCAGTGTGTCCCTGCGTGCAGTGTCCAACTGCGCGATCAAACTGTCCAACGTGCTAGAGGACTGGCCCACCAAGGGATCCGCCATGCCGATGTGGATCGGAAATAGCAGCCAATACCGGGCTTGGAGCCACCACTGTTCGGCCATGTGTTCTTGTTGCGCTGGAGTTCGGCTTGGTGCCTCCTGTTCACCACTTCATCCCGGTACCGTTGCCGGACCATCGCTCCTGCACTCGCGCGAGCGTCACGCTCGTGCGCTTATCCCACCGCCTTGCGCGAGCGTTGACCCTAGCACTGCCGCGGTCCCACTACAACACGGTCACCCTTTTCACCACCGGTCCCAGGCCGGTTTCCAAACGGATCAAGTACGCGCCGGGATCGAATTCTCCCAGATCGATCGATGATCCGTAATGACCCCTACTGGGCGTTCGTTCAGAACGACCTTCCCGAGCGCATCGGTGATCACGATGCTCTCCAGCGGTGCGCCGCTCTTATTGCTGATGTACAGGAGATCCTCCGCCGGGTTGGGCCAGATGCCAATGGAGGTGGACAAGAGGTCCGGGATGGCCGTAGTGCCCCCCTGCACGGTGAACTGGATCACGGGACGTCTATTGTCTATGTTCGTATTGTTGGTGGTGCTGGAAAGTGTGGCGGGCAAACTGGTATTCCCGCTGGCATAGATCCTGTCCACCACGGTGGTGTTCACCCACTCGAACGCGCCGGTGGCTATGGGTGCGGGGGGGCCGGAGATATCCCACTCGGTGAATATCTCCAACGAGCCGCCCGAGTAGTTGAACGGAGTGTCGAGCGTGAAGTCGATATAGTCCGGGCTGGCGGTGGCCGGGATGGATTGTGCGGGTTCGCTATACACCTGGACCGCACCGATGGTCAGGCCGGCCCACGTCGTCGTGGGATCGGCATAGGCAGCCGCGAAGGTGTTCTTCATGTAAATATTGAAGAGAGCCGGTCCGGCGGTGGAATTGGGCGTGCTCTTCATCCACCCGACCGCCAGGATGTCGGTGCCGGGAACTATGCCAGCAGCGGCCAATTCCGACTGCGTGTACAGGTACGCGAAGCGGCTGTAGCGGTAGAACAGTGTGGAGGACATGTAGATGGGCCCCACCGCATACAACGGCGTGTTCGGTGTTCCTGTAGCGATCTGCACGATCTGGGCATCCGCTTGAAAAGCAGCGCCGGCATGAAGGGCCAACAGTGCTGCGGTAGCAAGGCTTCGGCACGGTAAGGATAGTTTCATGGCTTGGCGATCTTGTTGAGGTGAGCGATCCAGCCCGTACACCATTGCATGGCCTACGGCTCAAGTAAAAGTAGAGGATCCGTGGGCATGGCATCGCACGGTAGCATGCCGCTGTCGCGGTACGATCAGGCCCGCCAATGGCTTGGGAGTTAAGCGCGCACCCGGCAATGGCGGATCCGCGCTGACTTCCAGTGCCCCTGTTGAACTCGCGCAAGAGAGGGAATACGAGTGGCCCCACTCACCTACGCCATCGCGAACCCGCTTCGGGGTGAAGCGATCCACAACGCCGTGAGCTGGATCGCGTCGTCGAAGCCGACTCGCGATGACGTGCCAGATGAACTGAAGCCGAATGACCTATGGGCATGCCGCCCCCTCCCGGAACCGCAGAGCGGTACCCGGGATCGATCCCTTCCCACTAGATCCCGCCTCAGGCAGGGGCTCCTAGCTTTGCGCGCCCTGATGCGACACCTGCTTTTCCTCGCGCTTCTTGCCGCCCGATCAGTGGTGGCGCAAACGCCTGTGACCATTGAGCTCGACACGTTCGCCACAGGGCTGTATGGGATAGTGGACATCGCCCATGCCGGTGATGACCGCCTCTTCGCCGTGTTGCAAGTGGGCGAGATACGCGTGGTGAACGCCGATGGCACCGTGCTTCCAACGCCGTTCCTCGATATTGTGGACCAGGTGAACAGCGGCGGCGAGCAAGGGTTGCTCGGCCTGGCGTTCGACCCGAACTATGCGAACAACGGCTTCTTCTATGTGAACTACATTTTCGGTGGTGGCGCGGGCAGCACGCGCATCTCCCGTTTCCAGGTGTCCGCCGATCCGAACGTGGCCGATACGGCCAGCGAGCAGGTGATCTGGAGCTGGCCACAACCGAACACCAATCATAACGGCGGCGATCTTGACTTCGGGCCCGATGGCCTGCTCTACATCCCCTTGGGCGACGGCGGTGAACCGGGCGATGTAATGAACAATGCCCAGGATCCCAGCGATCCCCTGGGCGACATCATACGCATCGATGTGAGCGATCCGGACACCACGTACACCGTGCCCCCGACGAACCCGTGGGCGAACGCCCAAAGCGATACGCTGCCCGAGATCTGGGCCAGCGGCCTGCGCAACCCGTTCCGCTTCGGGTTCGATGCGCTTACCGGCGACCTATGGCTCGGCGATGTGGGCGAGGGCACCTTTGAGGAAGTGGACTGTTGGCCGGCAGGTAACAATACCGCGCCCAACTTCGGTTGGCGCTGCTACGAGGGGAATTCCGATTTCAACACGGTCGGCTGCCTTCCGCAAACGGATTACGTGGCTCCCGTGGCGGTGCATGCGCACAACGATCAAGGCTGGTGCTCTGTTATGGGTGGTCGGGTATACCGCGGCAGCGCATCGCATCGCCTCTATGGGCGCTACCTCTATACGGACTATTGCGGCGGGCAATTCTATGCGCTGCGACCGGACGACCTGGGTGGATGGGTGCGCGAAGAAGTGCGGCCACTGCAGGCGATCGGCTTTACATGCATTGCGGAGAACAACATGCTTGAACTGTTCGCGAGCAATACGAGCGGCGGCATCCTCTACCACATCGTGGATCCCTGCCCCATGGCCCCACCCGTGGGATCGCTCGATGCGGGTGTGCTGAGCAGTTCCGAAGCGAACGGCAACCAGTGGTACCTGGACGGTGCGCCCATCCCGGGTGCCACGGGACAGACCTATAGCCCCACGGCCTCCGGCACCTACTATGTGGTGGTGGACATGGGCGGCGGCTGCGAGCTCGCTTCAGAAGCCATTGTGTACATAGTGACCAGCGTGGAGGCCACGGGACTGCCGAGTGTATCGGTGCACCCGGTGCCTGCCAGCGATCGCCTGGTTGTGCAGGGCCTTCCCGCCGAGGTGGCCATGATCGCCTTGCTCGATATGACAGGACGGGCAGTTTCCACCAAACCTACTCATGGCCACGCGCATGTGGTGGCGGATATGAGCGCGATCGCCATGGGCCGCTATGTGCTTGCGCTGCGCGATGTGGACGGACGGGTATTGGCCCAGCGGCCGGTGAGCGTGGTACACTGACCGCCTCTCAGATCGCATGGGGGCACCCGGAACGTGTTGGGGTGCTCGGGCGGCAAGGGCGTCCTTTCCCGCCTCCACCCCTACCTTCCTCCCGTGGATACCCAGACCGTGCGCGCCATGGCGTTGGACATGCCGGGCACTGCCGAGAAAGGGCGGTACGGGCGGCCGAGCTTCAGTGTGAAGAAGAAGACCTACCTCAACCTGTGGACCGAGGAGCAACGCGCGGTGCTGAAACTGACGCCTGCACAACAAGCCACCTTTTGCGACGAGCATCCTGATGCGTTCTCACCGGCCCAAAGGCTTGGCCAACACGGCTGGACCAACGTGGAGCTGGCGCACAGCAACGAGCGGCTGTTCCGCTACGCCATGGACCTGGCGTGGCGCAATGTGGCGCCCAAGTGGTTGGTGCCTACGCGGCAAGCGCCGCCGAAGGGGTAGAAGTCGCATCGTTGGAAATGTGCAGCGCCCGAGCTAGTTGGGTGCTAGAGCGCATCTTCGTCAAGGCGGGCCGCCATTTGTCGAATGGAACGACGAGCTTTCCAGGACAGGAGAGGCCTGAGCAATGGCCGGAACCATCGCATGCAGCCCGCAGGTTCCCACTCCATGTGCCCGGTGAGCAAGGTGCCCTCCGTGGTGCGTTCAAGATCGCTGGTCCATCGGTAGCGTCCGCGTCCTACAACGCCATCGATCACGAAGTGCTTCGGGGCTCG
Source organism: Flavobacteriales bacterium (assembly GCA_016703105.1). Lineage (GTDB taxonomy): Bacteria > Bacteroidota > Bacteroidia > Flavobacteriales_F > PHOS-HE28 > PHOS-HE28. The sequence continues at coordinate 21,397 of JADJCS010000009.1, read as the reverse complement.
AAGGTGACCAGTCGCCAAGTCACCGGACCGAACCCTCGGTGCCTGCCAGCGAACGTAGTGCCCATGCCGATCGGGCCCGGCGACGTTTTGGTGACATCGCTCACCAGGCTGTTGTACTCGGGCTCGTTGCGCGGATCGGCGAAGTAGTTGAACACGATCCGCGGATCGCACCGGATGTGAACGCTCACGTCCGCACTTATGATCGCAGGTGATGCGCTCATGCTCCCTTGCTCGCTTGTGCCGCGCTTGCCGGGATCAATGGACGTCGCCTGAAAAAGTCGGCCTGGTCCGCGATCATCCTATCAGTGCCTGAACAATGCGGTCCCTTCTGCCACGATCTTGTATGCTGCCGAAGGCGCTCAGTCCTCTTCTTCGCCCTCTTCCGTTCCTCCTTCCTGGCCACCGCCCTCCTTAGCTGCGCCGACGATGTTGGCGTTGAACCAAGCGATCAATTGTTCGTTCTGCGCGGCGGTCAACTGCGCATGCCCGTGCATGCGGGCATAGTTCGGCGGTGGCATCTCTCCTTCTGCCATGGACTTGCCGCTCTCGGCGGCCTCCTCGTTCCCTGCGTAGAGGTCCCAACGGGAGTAGTTCACCTTTTCGCGGCCTTCGTTGATATGATCCTGGATCCAGAAATTGATGGGCGTGATGTAGGCCCACATCGGGTACTCTGTCCGGTAGCTGTGGCAATCGTAGCACGCGCCGATCACCATCTGCTGGATGTCGGTCGGCGCCCCGGTCACCTTCAGCATGTCGTTGGCAGGATCCACGGCGGGAACGCTGCGATCAGGCTGGGCGAGCTGCGCCAGCAGGAGGATACCGATCGCGATGAGAAGGATACGCTTGATCATGTCCGGTGGTAACTGGGTCAGCGAAGTAAACCGGCCTCGGCGGCCCATGACCTGACGGGCGTCATACGCGGACCGGGATCATCGCGGCACCTTCACGATCCAAGCCTTACGCTCATGCGCTTTCCTTTCCACTATTCCACCTTGCTGCTCCCCTTGGTCATGGCCTGTTCCACGCCCGATCAGCCCAGTTTGCCGCCTGGAGCATCTGCGGATGCGGCATCCATAGTGGACGCGGAAGCGTTGCGGCAGCAGGCGCTCGCCTTTTTCCATCCGCTGCCGGAAGTGGTGGAGCACCCAGCAGGCCCGGATACACCGGAGAAGGTCGCCTTGGGCTATAAGCTCTTCCTGGATCCGCAACTATCCGAGGACGGCACCATCAGCTGCAACTCCTGCCATAAGCTCGATCACTATGGCGTGGACAATTCACCTACTTCCATAGGTGTCCGTGGACAGCACGGCGGTCGCAATTCGCCCACGGTGTTCAACGCCGCGCTGCACAACATGCAGTTCTGGGACGGGCGCGCGACGGACGTGGAGCAGCAGGCCGGAATGCCGATGCTCAATCCGGTGGAGATGGCCATCCCCTCGGAAGCATTCATCGTCAAGCGGTTGAAGACGGTGCCGGACTATCCGACCCTGTTCAAAGTGGCGTTCCCCGCGGACAAGGACCCGCTCAACTTTGCGAATATCTGCGAGGCCATCGGTGCGTTCGAGCGCACGCTTTTGACCCCCTCGCGCTTTGACGATTTCCTGAAAGGCAATACCACCGCGTTGACGCCCGCAGAGACGGCCGGCTTGAGCACTTTCCTCGAAGTGGGTTGTACGAATTGCCATACCGGCACCGCGGTCGGTGGCACCATGCTCCAGAAATTCGGTGTCCACCAGGATTTCCGCCAATGGACCGGCAGCGCAGCTAGCGATGAAGGCCGCAAGCAGGTCTCCGGCGCGGAGGCGGATCGCGATCTGTTCAAGGTGCCCGCGCTGCGGAACGTGACGAAAACAGCACCCTATTTCCACGACGGCCGGGTGGCCCAGCTCGATTCCGCCATTCGCATCATGGCCACGGTGCAGCTAGGCAAGGAACTCACCGACCCCCAGTTGAACGACCTCAAAACCTTCCTTGAAGTACTGACCGGCGCGCCTCCGAAAACCGCAGCCACCAGCGGACCCTCCCTGTAAGGTGTCGGAGTTGAGGGCGCACCTGGCAATGGGCGATCCGCGCTGTGCTCCCGTGCCCCTAAGTTCCAGATCTCAGGGATCCTTTGGAACCACTGCAAGACAGACCGTAGGGGTCGCAATAGGGCACCGCAGGAATAGGGACCATGCGGGGCCAGACCGCTCAGATCACGCCCATACCCACCCGTTGCCCTTGCCGGCCATCGCATTTGCGCACCATGCCATTGCTGGAGGCGCAGGAGGCCATGAGGAGGACGAGGAGGAGAAGGCCGAGGAACTGTTTCACTTTTAGGGAACGCATGGTAGGTTGGTTTTGGTGTGTGCGAAAGTGCGCCGCGCTGTGGCGCACCCAATACCACGATGCGCAGGCGGTGGCGTGGATCGAGCAAGTGGCTGGTGCAACCCGGACACTACGATGTTCTAAGGCATCTGCTCGAACCTTACCGCGTTCGGGTTGCCCCCCCCGATGTTCTGCAGGATGCGGTCGCGGTCGTTGGATTGGCCGGCGTATTTGATCACGCCGTCCATGTTCACATCGGTGCGGTCGTAGGCCACCACGGTGTTCGTGGGTGGGCTGCCGCCGATGGCCACCACGATGGGGTCGCGGTCGTTGCCCGCACCGGCGTAGCGGAGGAGCCCGTCGTTCACGGTATTGCCGGACCAGAGAAGACGCACGGTGGCGATGGTCTTGCGGGCATCCACGCCGTAGGTAGCGGTGCCTGGCAGGGAAAGATCCAGCGCGGTGACGTTGCTGCTCAAGGCGAGCGCGGTGCCCGTCATCACACCGAAGTGATTGCGGTGGCGCAGTGCTACACGATAGTTGCCGGGAGGATGATCGAAGGCCACGGGTGAGAAACCATCGGGTCCCACCACATCGCCGTCGCGGTGGACGAGCGCGCTGCGGCTCGCGAGCACGGTGTAAGGCGCGTTCGGTTCACGCAGTTCCACCACCAACCAATCCACAATGGCGTCCATGCCGCTGGTGGTGAAGACACCGGTCCCCACGGTTACGCCAGAGCCACCCTGGGTGTGTACATAGCCAAGTCCCGTGTAGGGTTCCGTATCCGGCAGGAGACCAGTGCTGCGCAGGTCATCGCTCATGGATCCCTGCATGGGATCGTAGGGTCCGTCCAACAATACGCGCGGAGCCAATAACAGGCGTGACGCGCAAGGCGGGCCCACGGTGTAGAGTTCTTCCACCTCGGCCGGCACCAGTTCGCGGGACCAGATCACCGCATCGTCCAAAAGGCCATTGAAGTAGAAGAAGGGCTGCGTGCCGTTGCCGCCGAAGCTCCAGGTCTTCTGCACGTTGTTCACCGCTGCCGCATGGCCCTCCTGGTGGATCAGCGCGCCGTTGCGGTAGATCTTCATGGAGCCGGTGGTCATGCTCGCGGTGAAAACGAAATGTTCCCATTCGCTCACGAAAGGATGCGGCAGGATCATGCTGCGCCCGCCACCACCGATCGGGCCGCGGTCCCAGAAAACGGAGTTGACACCGTTGTGGTTGTAGTGCGGCGCGATGGAAAGCCGGTCGTTCGCATTGTCCGGCCAGATGGCCGCCACGAAGTTCCCTGTGCTCACCTGGGCCTTCATCCAGAACCCGATGGTGAACTCGCTCGCCACTCCCCAGGTGCTGAAGTCCGTGACGTCGATCCGGTCGTCCACCCCGTCGAACTGGTAGGCGTTGCCCGGCACACCGAAACGATCCGCCACGGGCACAGGACCGAACACGGTGCCGTGATGAGCATTGCCTGAATAGTCCGTCGCGTTCCCGTTGAAGGGATAGCACGCCACCACGCCGACGTGGAGCCCTGCTGCCGTGATGAAGGTGGTAGTGATGCCGTACGTCGAGCTATCGGCACCACACCATGCACGCACCCGGCATTGGTAAGCGGTGTAGGGGATCAAACCGAGAAGATCATAGTTGGTGTTGGTGAGACCCGGAACCGTGTTCCATGTGGGCGCGATCTGCTCCTTCCAATCCAGCGTGTAGGAAGTGGCACCGTTCACCGCGAGCCATTCCACATGGGCGGTGGTGGTGGTGACGTTGGATGCGGCAAGGCCGTAGGGTACGCCACAACTCGTTCCGCCGCAGGGCTGCAAACAGGGAGCTGTATCGATATTGCTGGTGATCAACGCCGCTGGCTGCGGCCCGAAGCCGAGCAGGAAGTTGATGCCCACCCCGGTGAGATGGCAGTAGCTCATGATCGTTCCGCCGGCCGGTGGCACCGTGGCACCACCACAAGCGCCCTCATACGGATAACCCACGGAAGGACCGCAGCCATCGATGGCCGTGCCGTTGCCGTTCCATACACAGGCATGCGTGTGCCGCGAACCAAGGAGGTGCCCCTGCTCATGGGCCACTACGCTCACGCTCCAGCTATAGGTGGGCACATTGTTGAAATAGGGATCGATCCCGCTGTAGCACATGCTCTCGTCCAGATCGCTCGCACAGAGCCCTGCGAAACCAGCGGCCACACCGCCACCACCACCATAGCCCAGCAAATGCCCCAGATCGCCGGGAAAGCTGTTGCGGTACGCCTGGAACTCGTCCAACAATTGGCTGGTGCTGCCGCCGGTATAGGGGCTGGGCGTATCCCAGACGACGATACCGGAGAGCGACACATCAATGCCGTCGTTGGCATAGAGCAGCGCGGTCTCATTGAACAGACCCAGGATGTAGTTGGTGGCGGGCACCACGCCACCTTTGTCCAGGAAGATGTCGTAGTTCACCTCCCAGTAGAGCTGCACACAATTCACGGTGCGGGCGCCGGAAGATGGCAGCTGATGCGAGCCATGCCCCCCCGCATCCTCGGGTGTGTCACATCCCATGGTTCTTGTAGCCAGTAGATCGATCTCGCGGTAGAGCACGTGCAACCCGGCAGGACCGCTCTTCACGGTGCCCAGGTTCCAGGTGCCGCTCGCATCGGCCAGCAGGCCCATCACTTCATCCGCATAGATGCTGATGGCGGCGATGGATCCCGCCTCACCACGCACGGAGCCCTGGTAGTGCAGTCCTTCCGGCACGCGGACGGCCAGGCCCGTACTGGTCACCTGCACCGCCAGCTCATTGGCGGTGAGGTCCACCTGCTGGAGATCGATCGTGATCGTGCCCGCCGCGGTAGGCAGGTCAAGTGCGATGCGCTCGGGTCGCTGCAGGAGCAGTTCTGCCGCGGCAACCGCTTCGAAGCGCATCACATCCGCATGGCGAACGGCTTGGTCCCAAAGAGCGTCGATCTTTTCCGAGGGTGGAACCGCTTGGAAAAGTAGCGCAGTGCGGAAGTCCGCCGCTTGATCCCGCAACATCGCGATACGCTCGGCCACACGACCAAGGCGCTCTGGTATCTGCGCGTGCAACGTGGTGGCGAGCAACAATGTGGCGGGCCAGAACATGGAACGAAGGCCGGAGCGAGAGGTCATGAGAAAAGGGATGAGTGCAAGGAGCCCAGCAGCGTTTGCGGTTTCCGGGTCAGGTTCTGGTCAGCAAGATCGTGAAGACAGACCAAAGACGCGCTGTGCCACGGCCCGTTGCCTGTTGTGCGGCATCGGGAACTTCCTGTTACTTCGACCGTGACTTCACCGAACTTCCAGTGCTAGCCCCTTGGGCGAAGAGATCTTCGCTTCCACCGATCGGTTCCTGGGATGGGACGGCACCTGGAGCGGCGCGCCAGTTCCGATCGGCCTATGCGTACCGCATTTCCGTGCGCGACGCGATCACGCAGGAACGGCACATCCTCCAGGATCGGTTTCGGTAGTGCGCTAAGGCACGCCCCGACCTCCTAGTTTTACTTCCAATTCCTCCTCCATGAAGAAGATCCTATATGTCCTCTCCGCATTGCCGGGCGCTCTTCTCGCGCAGCCCACGATCCCAGCGAGTGACGTTCCTAACCCGGGTTCATCGTTGGCCTATTGCCATCTGGATGACACACCTACGATCACCCCTGGTGCCGACCAGGTCTGGTTCATCGGAGGAACCGTGAACTATTATGACAGTTTCGATTTCATGCCCACCAGCCTCGCACCAGGCGGCAGCAACTTCCCCACGGCCACGATCGCCTTCAGCGATGCAGCGCAGGAATTCTACGGGTTCTTCGCCTTTGCTGGCGCCGACCTGAACTACTTGGGGTTCTTCGACAACAACAATACAGCGGACTATCACTTCACCAACCCGTGGACGTACATGAAGTATCCCTGCTCCATGGGCACGCAATGGACGGATACCTATGCGTTCGAGAACGGTCCTTTGCAAACCATCAGTTACGTCGCGGATGGCTACGGCACCTTGATCGGACCGGGTGGTTTTCTGGAGAACGTGCTCAAAGTGCGCTCGACCGAAGTATGGAGCGACACGATCATCAATGGTGTTCACCTCCAGACGGTGGACATCAGCGATCGTTTCTGGCGACCGGGGGAAGCGTTCCATGTCGGCTTCGTGCTCAAGACCGAGAACCGCGTGGATGGCCTAGTGGTGAACGAGAACTACAGCGTTGAACTGAAGAGTTCCCTCGCTGTTGGCATGGAGGAGAACCAAGCCGATGCGATCGGTGTGCAAGCACGCCCGAACCCCGCGACGGATCAAGTCACCCTCACCTTCGGCGCGCAAGGCGCCGTGCGGATCGAGGTGATCGACGCACTGGGACAGGTGATGGGAACACCGGTGCAACGCACCGTGGCGCCCGGTGTCAGTTCCGAAGAACTGAACGTGCAGGGCTGGCCCGCCGGTCAATACTGCGCAAGGATCACCATGGCGAACGGCGATCAAGGCAGCGTACGCTTCATAATGCAGTGACCTGCGGCCCGACGGATCACTCGATCCGCATCAACGTCGCCGAGCTGTCCCGGCGGTGGTCTTCGAATACCTGCACGGTAAGCAGCAAAGACTTGGCAGCGGGTTGTGCGCGCAATTGGTAGAAGAGGCTGTCACCGCTTCGGCGGGTCTCCGCCAGGATCACTTCGGCCTGTGGAACGAATGTGCGCAGTTGCTCGAGCGTGAGCCCCTCGGCGCTCAATGCATCGGCTGCCGCAGGCGTGGCTTTCGTTAGCGTCTGGGAAATGCGCAATTTGATGCGCTCCTTCGGTGTCCAGCTAGCGTTCAATAGGCGATCACCAAAGGCGAAGTAAGCCGCGGCTCCGCCGATAAGAAGTCCGACACCATACAAGGCGAACCTTCGCTTGATATCCATTACGATCGGAAGGCCGCAAGCAGAATGTCCAGGTCCTTGTAAGGGATGTGGAAGGCTTCGCCGAGAATGCCGCTGGTGAGCTGGCCGTTGTACAAGTACACCCCGTGGCGGAGACCGAAGTTGGTCTTGATCAATTCCTCGAAACCGCCCTTGTCGCCCATGCTGAGCAATAGCGGACCGAAGATGTTGCTGAGCGCGTAGCTCGCGGTACGCGGCACGCGGCTGCCGATGTTGGGCACGCAGTAGTGGATCACGCCGTAGCGTTTGTACACCGGATCGGTGTGTGTGGTGACCTCACTGGTTTCGAAGGTGCCCCCACGGTCGATGCTGATGTCCACGATCACTGATCCCGCTTTCATCTCGCGCACCATTTCCTCGGTGACCACCATGGGCGTTCGGCCCTGCTCAGGGCGGAGCGCGCCGATGGCCACATCCGCGTGCTTGAGGGCTTTCTTCAACTCTTCCGGCTGGATCACGCTCGTCCAAAGGCGCTGGCCCAGGTCGTTCTGCAAACGGCGCAGGCGGTAGATGCTCTTGTCGAAAAGCTTGATGCTGGCGCCCATGCCCAACGCGGCACGACAGGCGAACTCGCCGACCGTGCCCGCACCGATCACCACCACTTCCGCAGGAGCCACGCCGCTGATGCCCCCGAGCATGAGGCCCGGTCCACCCTTCTCCGAGCTCAGGTACTCGCCTGCGATCTGGATCGAGGTGGTACCCGCGATCTCCCCCATGGCGCGCACGATCGGGTAGATGCCCTCGCGGTCCTTGATGAAATCCCAGGCCACGGCGGTCATCCGCTTTTCCATCATGCGGCGCAAAGTGTCCTTGGGCTGCACGGTGAGTTGCAAAGCGGAGATCAGGATCTGCTTGGGCCGGAGCATCTCGATCTCCTTGTGGCTCGGGGGAGCGACCTTGAGGATCAGATCCGCTTGGAACACCTCTTCGGCGCTGTCCACCATCATGGCACCGGCCTCGCTGTAGTCGCTGTCCTCGAACTGGACCGCCTTGCCGGTGTTGCGTTCGATCAGCACCTGATGCCCACGTCCGGTGAGCACGGCCACACTGGTGGGGGTGAGCGGGACGCGATGCTCCTGGAAGCTCGTTTCCCTCGGGATGCCGATGAAGAGCTTCTTCTTGCGGCGACCCACTTCCAGCATCTCCTCCTGGGGCACCAGCGCCACCTCGCGGGCCAGTTGCTTCAGCAGTTCGCTGGACGTGCTCATGGTTCCAGATGGATGGCGCGGGTCCCGTCCTTGGTCACTTCAAAACGCACTTGCACCGTACCCGGCGGTAGCTGGCCCTTGGCCAGTTCAGGCCATTCCACGAAGCAGTAGGCGCCGCTATCGATGTACTCTCCGAAGCCGATGCCTTGGAGCTCTTGTACATCCTTCAAGCGGAAGAGGTCGAAATGGTAGATGGGCCCTTTGTGCTCCGTGTGGTATTCGTGTACGATGGAGAAACTGGGGCTGGTAGGCTTGTCCTCCACGCCCAACTCCGTGCAGAAGGCCTTGATCAACGTGGTCTTGCCCGCACCGAGCTCGCCCCGGAAGGCGAACACGCGCTTCGTCGGACAGGCATGCAACATCGCGGCGGCGAGGTCCTGCGCTTCATCGGCGCTTTCCATGACAAGGATGGTGCTCATCGGTCAGCGGGCTTTGAGGGTCACCACCGGCACCATCATTTCTTCCATGGAGATGCCCCCGTGCTGGAAGGTGTGCCGGTAGTAGTTCACGAAGTGGTTGTAATTGTTCGGGTAAACGAAGAAGCGGTCCTGCTTGGTGAAGATATACGTGGTGCTGACATTGGCCCTGGGAAGGAAGGCCTTGGCCGGGTCCTTGATCACCAACACCTCGCGCTCCTCGTAGGTAAGGTTGCGGCCATGCTTGTAACGCAGGTTCGTGTTGGTGTTGCGATCACCCACCACTTTGCTGGGCGTTTCCACGCGGATGGTGCCATGGTCCGTGGTGATCACCAGGCGACCTTTGCGCTCGGCGATGCCGATGAGGATGTCGCGCAGCGGACTGTGCTCGAACCAGCTCTTGGTGATGCTGCGGTACGCCGCATCGTCCTCCGCCAGCTCGCGGATCACTTCCATCTCCGTGCGGGCATGGCTCAGCATGTCCACGAAGTTGTAGACGATCACGTTGAGGGCATTGCCCATCAAATTGTCCAGGTTCTCGGCCAGCTTCCGCCCGGCGGCCAGGTTGGTGATCTTGTGGTAGCTGAACTTCACGTTCTTGCCCAAGCGTTGCAGCTGCCCGCCGATGAACTCCTCTTCGTGGGCGTTCTTGCTGCCCTCCGCCTCCTCACTGATCCACTTGCCCGGGAATTTCTTTTCGATCTCGCTGGGCATCATGCCGGCGAAAATGGCGTTGCGGGCGTATTGCGTGGCCGTAGGGAGGATGCTGAAGAAGAGCTCCTGCTCCTCCACGCGGAAATGCTCGCTGATGATGGGTTCCAGCACACGCCATTGGTCCAGGCGCAGGTTGTCGATCAACACCATGAACAGGGGCGACTGGCGCTCATCGATATGCGGGGCCACCTTCTGCTTGAAGAGGTTGTGGGACTGCAGCGGAATGTCATCGCCTTTGCCGTTCACCCAATCCACGTAGTGTTCGGCCACGAAACGGCTGAAGAGATCGTTGGCCTCGTTCCACTGGCTGCGCAGGATGTCCGCCATGCCCGGGTCGGCGCCACCGCCGCGCGCCAGTTCCAGGTCCCAACGCACCAGCTCCTGGTACATCGCCATCCAATCCTTGGTGCCCAGGCGGTCGCCCATGCGCATGCCGAGCTGGCGGAACTCTTGCTGGTAGTTGCTCGATGTTTTTTCGCCCACCAATCGGCGGCCGTCCAGATGCTTCTTCAGCGCCAGCAGGATCTGGTTCGGGTTCACCGGCTTGATCAGGTAGTCGCTGATCTTGCTACCGATGGCATCCTCCATGATGTGCTCCTCCTCGCTCTTGGTGATCATGATCACCGGCACGTTCGGGCGGATGCCCTTGAGGCGTTTGAGGGTCTCCAAGCCACTGAGGCCGGGCATGTTCTCATCGAGGAAGACGATATCGTAGTCCTTGGTCGTCGCCTTTTCGAGGGCATCGATGCCGCTGTTCACAGTATCCACCGCATAGCCTTTCTCTTGCAGGAACAGTACGTGCGGACGGAGCAGGTCGATCTCGTCGTCGGCCCAAAGGATGGAAGCGTTCATCAAGGTGTTGAAGGGGAGGTCGGAACCCTCCTGAATGGATCCCAGGAGGCGCGTGAAGGTACGCCGCTGCGGAGGATCAGCTCCCCTCATCAACGGATCAACTCCCCTCCTGGCGATCGATCGCTCGATCGCCGTGCGCAGGGAGGGGTTGGGTCGCACTTCGCCTTAGCCGGCTTCGGCGACGGCGCGGTGGGTTCCGACCCGTATTGCGGAAAACCAAAAGGAAACGACGACTCCTCATCCCTTCCACCTGCGGGCTGGCCCGGAGTTCCGACCTTCGGCACGATGACGCAGCGGAAGAAGATCCTGAACGACCCGATCTATGGTTTCATCACCGTTCCGACGGGTCTGCTGCCCCTGATCGATCACCCGTGGTTCCAGCGGCTGCGCTACATCAAGCAACTGGGCCTTTCGCACCTGGTCTATCCCGGTGCGCTCCATACCCGCTTCCATCATGCCCTTGGCGCCATGCACCTGATGGGTGAAGCGGTGGAAGTACTACGCGGCAAAGGCCATCCCATCACCGAGGAGGAAGCACAAGGCGCGGCCATCGCCATCCTCTTGCACGACATTGGTCACGGCCCCTTCAGCCATGCGTTGGAGACCAGCATTGTGCAAGGGATCGGGCACGAAGAAGTGAGCGCCCTGGTGATGGACGCCCTGAACGCCGAACTGGGTGGCACCCTCGACCTGGGCCTCGCCATCTTCCGCGACACCTACCCCAAACACTTCCTGCACCAGCTGGTGAGCAGCCAGCTGGACGTGGACCGCATGGATTACCTGAACCGCGACAGCTTCTACACCGGCGTGAGCGAGGGCGTGATCGGCGGCGACCGCATCATCAAGATGTTGGAAGTGGAGAGCGACCGGCTCGTGGTGGAGGAAAAGGCCATCTACAGCATCGAGAAGTTCCTGGTAGCGCGCCGGCTGATGTACTGGCAGGTCTATCTGCACAAAACCGTGGTGAGCGCTGAAGTGATGCTGGTGGAGGCATTGAAGCGTGCGCGCAACCTGGTGATGGATGGGCAGGTCGTCTTCGGCTCCCCGCCCCTGCTGCGTTTCCTCAGCGCCCCGCACGATCGTGCCAGCTTCCGCGACCGCGCCGTGCTCACCGATTTCCTGAAACTGGACGATCACGACATCATGGGTGCCGTGAAGGTCTGGGCCGGCCATGCCGACAAGGCCCTCAGTACCATCTGCAGCGATCTGGTGGAGCGAAGGACCTTCCGCATACGCTTGCAGGACAAACAATGGCCTGCGGACAAGCAACAAGCCCTGCGCGATGCGGTGGCCAAAGCGCTCTCGATCCCGCTGGAGCAAGCCGCGCACTTCGTGCTCACGGACCGCATCGTGAACAACGCCTACGACCCCACGCAGGACCGCATCGAACTCCTTTACAAAGACGGCCGCCTGCGCGATATCGCCGAAGCGAGCGACACCCTCGGCATACAAGCCCTGGCGCGGCCGGTGGAGAAATGGTACTTGGCGTGGCCGCGTTGGTTGGTGTGAATCAGCCGACCGGTTCTCCGCAGGAAAAAGTCCCGGCCGGGTCCGATCCCTACCTCACTGGACGTTAGTGCGCACCTGGAGGACGAACCGCACCTGAAAAGAAACGATCGTCATTGTATCCGCATTGGGATGAAGCTGCTTTGGGTCCCCTAACATGCGGCGATCCGCTTTCCTCGCTTCTGGGGAACGTGGACGATGGTGTTCTATCCGTTTACGCGATGCTTCATTATTGGTCTTCGATGCGAGTGGATCGCCGCCTGAGCTCCCCGGATTTCTGGCGAGTTCATGGGCACAGCCATTATCGCCACTTTCAAGCCGATCAGGCAAGCGCTGTCATGGTCGCTGGTACGATCGCGGCAGTGGGGTGGGTGCGCCCCGAACAAGGAACTTGTTTCCACGGATCGCGGTTGGCCCCGTGCTCTACCCTGCGTGCTTCCGTTAGGCACGGTCGTTGACTTTGCCGAACAAACCGACACATCATGCTGTGCCGGGTACTCACTCTTCTGACCGTCGATGCATGGCACACATCTACTCCCTTTCCTTCAGGTCACTTGTTCTACTGGGCGGTCTGGCGCTGACGCCTGCGTTCGGCCAGCCGGGTTCGAACGACCCGACCTTCAATCCGGGCGACTCGGGCTTCGGGAACGGGGATGGCATCTTTCCCTATGATGTCTACACCATCGCCAGCCAGGCGGACGGGAAGTTGATCCTATGCGGGGAATTCACGGCCTACAACGGACTGGAGGTCCCGCACTTAGTGCGCATAGAACCTGACGGTAGCCGGGACATGTCGTTCGACATCGGCACGGGTCCGAACTCGTTCGTGAACTCCGTGGTGGTGCAACCGGATGGTAAAATTCTGGTGGGCGGGACCTTTGATACGTTCAACGGCATCAGTGCCCCGCGCTTGGTGCGCCTCAATGCGGACGGGAGTGTGGATGCCACCTTCAGTTCATCGATGCCGTCACCCTTGCCATACATCTTCGCCCTCGCCCTGCAACCGGATGGCAAGGTGATCGCGGGTGGTGGTTACACCGATGTGAACGAGGTCAGCATGCCTTGGATCGCCCGGTTCGAAACCGACGGCGATACGGACCCAACGTTCAACGCCAGTTCGACCACACCTGACGGTGGTTTGCGTGCGTTGGCCCTTCGTGCGGATGGGGACGTGCTCGTGGGCGGAGGCTTTTCGGAATTCAATGGCACTCCTCGCAACGGCATCGTGCGACTCAACGGCGATGGCACCACCGACATGTCCTTCGATCCGGGGAAGCGGTGCGAACGAGGGGTCCGTACGATCTTGGAGCAGCCCGATGGGCAGATCCTCGTTGGCGGAATTTTCACGACGTTCAATGGAGCACCTCATCGGCATCTGGTGCGGTTGAACCCGTCGGGTGGTGTAGATCCTTTGTTCGGTATCGGTTCCGGCTTCTCCGATCCGCCGCCGGGCATTGGTTACAGTGTGGTGGAGGCTTTGACCTTGCGTTCGAACGGGAAGATACTGGTCGGCGGCACGTTCACTGAATACAATGGCGTTACGCGCGGGAGCTTGGCGCAACTCCTTCCTGATGGCACGCTCGACCCTTCGTTCGCGGTGGGCCAAGGCTTCCGGGACTGTGGCTACGTGTATGCCTTCTTCCTGCTTCCCAATGAGCAACTCATGGTGGGGGGCTGCTTGACCACATACAACTCGGTGGGTGCGGGCAACATCGTGCGGCTGAACACCGATGCGAGCCTGGATCTTTCATTCAACCCGGGAACAGGATCGAACGCAGGGGTGAACGGACTTGCGTTGCAGCCCGACGGCAAGGTACTGGTGGGGTGACTTCACCCGGATGAACGGAGTTGGTCGCGGCCGTATCGCACGCCTGAATACAGATGGTACCCTGGATGCCGGGTTCGATCCTGGGGCAGGATTCCATACGCCCTTCAGTGGCTCATCCGTTCACATCGCCATACAGAGTAATGGACAGGTGCTGGTGACGGGTGGATTTGATGCGTATGATGGCATAGCGATCGATAAGATCGTCCGGCTGAACACGGATGGTTCGATCGATCCCAGTTTCACGGGTGCGCCCGGTGGTGGATTCGATGCTGAGGAAGGCGGTCCCTTGCTTCTTCAACCGGATGGGAAGATCATCATGGGCCGCAAGCGACTGAACAGTGATGGCAGCCTGGACGCCTCGTTCGCCCCACCGATCAGCGGGTGGGTGATAGCCAATGCACTTCAACCGGATGGTAAGATCATCCTGGCCGGCGGCCCTGAGGGCGGTTCGGCGATCTTCACGCGGCTTCTGCCGGACGGTTCGGTCGATCCCTCCTTCGATACCGGTTCGGGGTTCACCAACAACAACTGGGTCCGCGCCGTCGCTTTGCAGCCGGACGGCCGCATGGTGCTGGCAGGTGAGTTCTCCAGTTATAATGGCGTAAGTAGGAACAACATCGTTCGCGTGAATGCCGACGGCAGTTTGGACACTTCCTTCGATCCAGGCGATGGCTTCGACTTGGAGGTTCGCTCGCTGGTCCTCCAACCCGATGGCCGCATCATTGTGGCCGGCAACTTCAACACGTATAACGGGAGCAACTGCAAGAACATCGTTCGCCTGTACCCTGATGGCAGCATCGATCCATCCTTCGACACGGGTACAGGGTTCGAACAGACCGTGTATGCGCTGGCATTGCAGGCGGATGGGAACGTGGTGGTGGGCGGTGAATTCATCTCCTACAACGGAACCGGCCGCAACCGCATCGCCCGGCTACTGGGCGGTGGTGTGGATTGCCTCGGCGTTCCGAACGGACCAGCCTTGCCAGGCACCGCTTGCGACGACGGTCTCGCGACCACGGGAAATGATGTCTACGGCTCCGATTGCGTGTGCAGCGGCCTGCTCCTTGACTGTGCCGGTGTACCCGGTGGCAGTGCGGGTCCCGGCACCCCCTGCGATGACGGCGACCCCGGAACCGGTAACGACGCGTACGATGCCAATTGCCTCTGTGCAGGCCTGTTGATCGATTGCGAAGGCGTGGCTGGCGGACCCGCTTTGCCAGGAACTGCCTGCGATGACGGGAACCCCAGCACGACCGATGACCTCTATGATGCCACCTGTGTTTGCGTTGGTACGCCACCCATCGGCGACTGTGAGGGTGTGCCGGGAGGTACCGCGTTGCCAGGTACCCCATGCAACGATTGCGACCCCACCACCTTCAACGACATCTATGATCCCAACTGCGTCTGTAGCGGTGTGACGATCGGCGGAACGGCCTTCCAGACAGCGGGCCTCGATCCTTCGTTCGATCCTGGAACAGGCTTCAATGATGTGGCCGGCCACATGGCCCTTCAACCGGACGGCAAAGTGATGCTGAGCGGGCGCTTCACCGCGTTCAACGGCACCACGAAGAACCACATCGCGCGCTTGAACAGCAATGGCTCCTGGATGCGACCTATGCTACCGGTTTCGGTTTCGCAGGGTTCACTGCCAGCGGCCTCGCCTTGCAACCGGACGGCAAAGTGGTCGTGAGCGGTGAGTACACCGCCTACAATGGCACCGCACGGGCCCGCATCGCGCGGCTCCAAGCCAATGGAAGTCTCGATCCATCGTTCAACCCAGGCACCGGATTCGGTCCGGGTCCCACCGGGGCGCTCGCCCTGCAGGCGGACGGAAAGGTGCTGGTGGGCGGCTTTTCGATGCGTTCAATGGAAGCGCTCGGTATGACCTAGTGCGGCTGAACAGCAGTGCCACCCTGGACCCCTCGTTCGATATCGGCCTGGGCTTCGACTTCCCTTCCGACCTCAACGGTGCGCCCACGGACCTTGTCATCCAACCGGATGGGCGGGTGATCGTGGTGGGCGCGTTCCTATGGTACGATGGTCTCTCCCCGTTCGTCGGTACCATCTGTCGCGGCATTCTCCGGCTCGACCAGTTCGGCGGCTTGGACTTCAGCTTTGAGCACGGCGGTGACTACAACGACCCGACGGACGGGTTCACCGGTACGCCCTATACCGTGGCGCTACAGACCGATGGGCGATTCTGGTCGGCGGTGATTTCACGTCGTACGAAGGCGTGACGCAACCGGATCATCCGCTTGAACGCGGACGGGACCGTGGATCCACCTTCGATCCAGGCACCGGGTTCAATGACCCAGTGCATGCCTTGGATGATACAACCGGACGGCAAGATCCTGCGTAGGGGAGATTTCACTTCCTTCAACGGGGCGACCCGCAGGAGCGCATCGCACGGCTGAACGCCGATGGCAGCTTGATGCCACCTTCCAACCTTGCGAAGGGTTCAATGACCGCGTGACCGATGCGTGTTGCAACCCCGATGGCAGACTGCTCGCCTGTGGCCTCTTCACCACCTATGCCGGGGTGGCACGCAACCGCATCGCACGTCTCTTCACCGTGGATGCCACCTGCATCGCTTCGCAACTCACCACCACCGCCGATCCGGTGATCAGTTGCGGCGCGGTGAACCTGAAGCTCAATGGCACCAGCACCATTGCGGCCACCGAAGTGCCCGGTGCGAACAAGTACCAGTTCCGCTTCACCAACACCGCGGGCCAACCGGCCTATGCGCACCATCGCCTTCCCAACACGCAGCTTCACCCTCACCCCCATGGCACACCAAGCCGCTGAAAGCAGGCCGCACTTACAACGTGCAGGTGCATGCCAGCTTCGACAACGGTGCGACATGGTGCGACTACGGTCCCTCCTGTACCGTGAAGATCAGCTGGACACCGCTGGCGCCCTTCGCCGAGCCGCGCGGCTTCGAGGCCGCGTACACGGAGGGCCCACGGAGCTGCTGCTCTACCCCAACCCGACGAACGGCGACCAGGTGCGCATCCAGCTCAGCGGCATCGATCCGGAGATCACGACCGCTACGTTGGATATCACCGACCTCTTCGGCAAGCGCGTGATGAGCACCACTTTGCCACTGAATGACGGTGCGTTGAACACCTCGCTCGCATTGCCGGTGCTTTGGCCGATGGCCTCTACATCGTCACCATCGTTACCGGGGAGCAGCTCTTCACTGAGCGGTTGATGATCGTACGGTAACGGAACACCTCACGCAGCTCTCATCTCGCCATATCATGCGAACCCAGTTCCATCCAATTGCCGCGGTCCTTCTTCTGGCGGTCCTGGGCGCAGTTCCCGTCGAGGCGCAGCCGGGTGCAAGTGACCCTACGTTCGATCAGCTGGATGTCGGCTTCGCACAAGGCAACGGTTTCCGGGGCAATGTCCGGGCGTTGATCCTACAACCGGACAACAAGGTGCTGGTGGCCGGTTCCATGAACTACTTCCAAGGCACGGCTTGCAACCGTATCACCCGGCTCAACGCGGATGGAACGTTGGATGCCGCGTTCAGTGGCAACAACCCACCGGGATTCAATGGTGCGGTGAACTGCATGGTGCTGCTACCCGATAGTTCATTGCTCATCGGCGGTGCCTTCATCGGCCTTCCGGGTTCCAGTACGCGCTGCGTGGCGCATCTGAACCAGGATGGCAGCCTGAACACCGACTTCACAACGATGAACATTGTCAGCGGAACGAGCGCACGAGCCTCGGCGGTCCAACCGACGGCAAAGTGATCATGGCGGGCCAGCTCAGCACCTTTCGGCGCCCAACGTGAATATCTACCGTTTGCATCCGAACGGCAGTGTGGACACCACGTTCAATGCGGGCACCGGGACCGGCGCAGGTCAACCCATCGAAGCGATCGCCCTGCAACCCGATGGACGCATCATCATCGGCGGGATCTTCAACACCTTCAATGGAGTTCCATGCGGTCACATCGCCCGGTTGAACACGGACGGCAGCTTGGACACCACCTTCATCACGGGATCGGGTTTCAACAACACGGTCGAGAAGTGGCACTTCGGCCCGATGGACGCTTGTTGGTGGGCGGTGGTTCTCCAGCTTCGCGGGTGCGCCCGTGAACAACATCATCAATTGAACGCGGACGGAAGTTGGACGGCACATTCCACGTTGGGACCGGGACCGACGGCAGCGTCCATTCGGTATTACTGCGGGTCGATGGCAGTGTCATGGTGGGAGGTTGCGTTCAATGCGTATGATGGACCGCACGCAATGGGCTGGTCCTATTGAACACGGACGGCTCGGTGGATACCGGCTTCGGACCGGGCATTAGTGTGGGCACGAGCGGACCGGTGGAGCCATCGTGGAACGTGCGGATGAGAAGCTGCTCATCGTGGGAGGGTTCCAATTCGGCCTTCGTCGTGTTTCCCCGAGGCCGAATCGCGCAATTGCATGCGGACAGGACGCACTTGACCATGACGTTTCCGTGGGACCGGGATTTCGACCAGCAACCGTTCGCTCTTGCTGTTCCGACCCGATGGTCGAATGCGTCGTGGGCGGGGACAGCATCTCCTTCAGTGACACGGCCCCGCGCAGGCGACGCCAGCCTCTATGCGGATGGTTCTGGACCGCCGGTTCGGTGTTCCGGAATGATGGTTCCCTTGGCCGCGTGACCTGCGAGGCCGTGCAACCCATTGGCAGGGTGATGCGTTGGTGGACAACCTCTATAGAATATAACGGTGCGACCATCCATCGGAATCGTCCGGCTGAACACGGATGGCAGTGGGGATGGATCATTCGATGTCGGTTCTGGTTTCGACAACACCATTACGGCACTTGCGCTCCAACCCGATGGGAAGGTGATGCGTGGCCTGTCCAATAGCTACTTCAATGGACAGCCGACCGATGGCATCGTTCGGTTGTTGAACACGGATGGCTCGCGGGATGCCACTTTCAGCATGGTATTGCTCCTTCCGCCCTGTCGCTCGCAGTACAACCCGATGGCCGCATCCTCGTGGGTGGGGGAAGTGGGCTCCGCCGATTGATGCCGGATGGCAGCCGACGATCCCCTCTCCTTCAATGCGGGCAATATCGACAGCGGTATCGAAACCATCGCACGCTTCAATCGGATGGCAAGGTGATGCGCCAGGCAGGAACTTCTCGCAGATCGCCGGTATCCTGAAAGAGGGTATCGCCCGGGTACTACCCACAGGCGCGGTCGATCCACCGCCCACCGGTCCCGACCGAACGGTCGCCTATATGCGCTCGCCCTCAACAGAACGGTTATGTATTCCGGCGGTGGGGCGTTCAGTCACCGTCGGCGGAAACATTTCCCTGTGGGGGGGATATCGCGCCGTTGGACCCCGAGCGGCGATGCGGACATGGATGCTCGATCCAAGGGGTCCCACGCTTCCACAATTTTGACCAGTCGGGTATTATATCGCGGGTCAACGCTGGCATTCCAGCCCGGTAAACCGTGATGCTGACCGGAGATTTCATCAGTTACAAAGCAACATTGGGCGCAACCGCATCGTGCGATTGCTCACCGGCTGTGCTGTGGGAACTGCCTGCGATGACGGCATGGCCAGCACCATCAATGATACCTGTGACGCCAACTGCTTCTGCACAGAGCGCATCGCTCTGCCTCCCCACCCGCTCACCACCACCGCCGATGGGGTGATCGGGTTGCGGCGCCACCAGTTTGAAGTTCAACGGCACCAGCACCATCGCCGCCACCGAAAGTGCCCGGCGCGAACAAATGCCAGTTCCGCTTCACCAACACTGCAGGCCAACCGGCCTACGCACGCACCATCGCCTTCCCCACCGCAGCGGAACTCTCACCTTGGTACACCAAGCCGCTGAAAGCAGGCCGCACTTACAACGATGCAGGTGCATGCCGGCTTCGACAACGGTGCGACATGGTGCGACTACGGTCCCTCCTGTACCGTGAAGATCAGCTGGACACCGCTGGCGCCCTTCGCCGAGCCGCGCGGCTTCGAGGCCGCATTCACCGAGGAGCCCACGGAGCTACTGCTCTACCCCAACCCCACGAACGGCGACCAGGTGCGCATCCAGCTCAGCGGCATCTATCCGGAGCTCACTAACGCTACGTTGGATATCACCGACCTCTTCGGCAAGCGCGTGATGAGCACCACCTTGCCACTGAATGACGGTGCGTTGAACACTCCGCTCGCATTGCGAGGTGCTTTGGCCGATGGCCTCTACATCGTCACCATCGTTACTGGGAGCAGCTCTTCACTGAGCGGTTGATGATCGCACGGTAGCGCAGGTTCCGGTGCCGCAACCGAGGCTTCGTGCATGCCCCTGCGCACTGCGCATCTGTAGGGTGGCGTAGCGACCCTCTACGGAAAACCTGATCGGGAGCAGAACCAAGAAGGGCGATGTCCGCCATCCCCATATCGCTGAAGCGAGCGACAACCTCGGTTACCCGAAGCCTTAACGCGAACGGTGGAGAAGTGTTGGTATCTGGCTTGGCCGCGGTGGTTGGCTTCGTGATCGACGATAAATCACCATCACCTTCCGGCATTGGCGCTGATGGGTGGCGACGTCCGCAATCGTGATCGCATAGAGGCCGGCTGCCCATCCCGCCGTGTCCACGTCATCGGCCCTCGTGCCCTGCGCGCCATCAAGCTGCGCCCACTGCGGATCGCGCACCCACGCATAGCAGGTCAACTCACCACGACCTGGATCGGTTCGCCCGGTGAAAGCAAAGAGGGAATACAGCTAACCCTTCGGGCTCTTGTTCCTCCACCGCTACCGTGGTGAGCCGGGCACTGAAGTCCGTTCCCACCCAGCCCGCGAGGGTCGAGGAGTGATCCGGAAGTATCGTCGTGATCGCGGCGTCGGACCAGTAAGTCTGAACAGCACCCAGATTGAACGCCCACCCGGCCGTGCCTGTGACCGTCGCTGGCTCCGAGGAAACACGCGTTACTCATGTCGAACCGATGCGCCAATGGAATAGCGACGGACTTGACGCCCCGAACCTCGCTGCCCGCAAGCAACAAGGTATCCTCCACTGCATCCTGGATGCCCCTCTATGTACGCGCTTCCGAACCCGTGGAAAGGTTAATCCCACCGCGCTCTGGTGGGCATCGATGCGCCCGACCAGAGGAAGGCGCACGACGACCGCCCGCTCGATGGTATCCCACTGCCAAGGCGAGGTGGTGCAAAACGCTGCCGCTCGCTGTTTCACACGGACCAGCAGGAGATATCGTGATTAGCCTCAAGTACGCGCCCCAGAGGCCCTGTCCTGTTGGGGTTAAACGCTGACCGTGCCCCGCAGATCGCCGAGTGTAGCCATAGGATCAACCAGCGAACACATCCCCGCGAGACCACGGTGCCATATCACGGGTAACTTCCTGCAGGGAGGGCGAAGAAAGCTATCGAAGGAGCCGTTGCATCAACACCATTAAAAAGCGTGGCGGCTGTAAGCATGTTTAACAGCTGCATGCCTCCCTCCACCGGTGATCGAAAACGCGGCCTGCTGCGCTTCGCGCTAACGGCACGGGCTGCCTGGCCGTAGAAAGCGCAAATGCCCACGGTCTTCGCCCAAAGCTGGTCCCCGAACGGAAAGATCGCGATGATGGTCAGATGGAACGCGGCACAGGTGGTGTCCGACGACCACCATACAGGGGATCGA
>JADJCS010000008.1 GCA_016703105.1 Flavobacteriales bacterium | reverse complement strand
CCATACACCACTGCCGGCGAGGGTACCGTAGCGCCCAGGGTATTGTCGGTCTCCAGCACGCGCATGTTCAGATCGCTGAAGGTGTTCCAAGCGATGATGAACTTGCCATTGGTCCAGGAGATCACCTTCACCACCTGGCTTTCCGCAGTGCCCGAGCCCGTGGCTACGAGCAGCTCAGGGCTGAGTGCGACGTGCGCATTGTTGTACCTGCGGAAGTAGATGCTGGCGGTGTTGTCGTCCTGCATCCAGCTCTTCCAAACCACGATGTAGTCGTCGCTCGGGCCAACGGCATCGTGGCTGGTACGATCACTGGGCACGTTCTGGTCGCAAGGCTCTTCCCGGTGGCGGGACACCCGCCCCCCGGCGGCGCCCCCGAGCCCCGGCTATGATCGGCAGGAGGCGGGCGACGAGGATGGGGGGGGAGAGGTGGCGCATCGGTGGTGGTTGGGTTACAATAATACCCGGTTGCGGTCTAATTCCCGCCCGGCACGAACCAGGTATCCATCCTACTCCTGGCCTTTCACATCGAGGCGCTACAGAGCCCTTCGGAACGCTCTTCCGCTACTCCTTCACCACCGAGAACACCCGCCCACCCGTTCCATCCGGAGCAGTCGCGCGCAACGTGTAAACCCCCGCCGCCAAGTGCCCGGTCCCAATGCTCGTGAGCGCCCCTCCGCGCGCCATCCCCGAGAGCAATTCCGCCCCCACGGCGTTGTACAGCACATACCGGACATCGTTCGTCGGTCGCAGCGTAAGCGCATCAGCAAAGGGGTTCGGCCCAAGCACCACATCGCCCTCAGCGAGTTCGGGCACCCCCGTACACACCTCCACCGTGAAGGGCACGGCGATGGAGTCGGCGCAGGTGTAGCTATGGCTCACGGTCTCCTGGAAGTAGAAGTCGACATCGGCGATGGTGTCGAACTGCCCGGTGCCGCGCGGATAGCGGGTACCGTCCGTGAAGTAGTAGATCTGGTTGGCGGTGGCGAGCGTATCGGGCAGGCGCTCCAGTTGGAAGGTATACACCGAATCGCGCAGCACCTCCGGTCGCATGGTGCCGAGGATGTCAGGGAGGGAGGCATTTGGTGGAATGGTGATGGTGTCCGTATCGATCACGGGGCCGCCGGGCCCGGTGCCGTGCAGGAGTTCCACGCCATAGTGGAAGGGGCCTTCCAGTCCGTAGAGGGAGATGTTGATGCGCTCCAGTCGCCCGCTGAAGGCCGGGGTGAAGGACTGCCAGATGGTGGTGCCCACGGCCACGGTTCCCTGCGCACCGGATGCATAGCTGCCGATGCCGGTGGTCTGGTCCACAAAGGAGACGGTATCCAACACATCAGCGTAGTGGTACTGGGCGTTATGTGTACCAAGGCCGAGGGCGGCGGGGTTGAGCAAACTGTCGCGCACACCGTTGATGGTGATCGTGCCGCCGAAGGGTTCGCCGAGCAGCACAAAAGGATCCGTACTGATGCAAACCGGTCCGTTCAATGCCGGGATCTGGAGCGCAGCGGGTAGCGTTACGTTGATCACGGAGACGGTGGTATCGGTACATCCGAACGCGGAGTTGATGTAGAGCAGATCGTGCTCGCCTTCACCGAGCGTGGCCGGTATGAACGCACTGGTGTCAGCGCCTTCGATCCAGATCTCGGCAAGCGGTGATGCGGCATTGTCGCCGAAGATCCACACCGTGTCGGCATCGCTTACACAATAGGCGTCGGCGAGGTTCAGCATGTAATGAGGTGGCACCTGGTAAAGCTCGTAGTAGCGGATGGCGCTCTGGCACGGTGGCAGGGCATGCAGCCATGTGCGGAAGACGGCATCGCGGTAGGGATCCACGTTGCTGCTTCCCCGCGTGTAATCATAGTAGGCCCAGTTGGCACCGAACCCTGTGACCTGGGTGAAGGCGTGATCGGTAACGAGTTCCAAGGTGTAAACCGCATTGCTTGCGATGGGCACGAAGGCCGACACCGGGATGGAGAGCCACGCCGTATCCGCGATGGCGGGTGAAGCAAGCGTGGTCTCGTGCAACAGCACCACACCAGCGCCTTCGCCGCTATACACACGCAAACGGAAGTTGTTAGGTAAGGCATCGTGTACCAGGAAGTCCACCTGGGTCAGGCGGCCATCGGCACCGGCGCGCAGCGTTTGTACCAGGCTATCGAGCAAGGTGTACGTGTAGCTGTAGACAGCGTACTGATCGAACATGGTGTACGACTGGTCGATGTAGGTGGTGCTGTCCTGCGGTGGTGTGGTGGGGGTCCAGGTCACATGATATTCGCCGGGCGTGTTGGGCGCGTTGTTCAGGGTGTTGCCGCTCACCAGCGGGCCACCGAAGTTGCCGGGCGTTGGCGTGGCCGAAAGCGTGATCGGCCCCACGTTGTGGCATTGCCGCGTGTTGAACGGATCGATGGCGACAGGCTGCGCGCTGCGGTGCAGGTAGGTCTTCACATTGTCCAGCACGTACTGCATCACCTGCGTCTGGCCCGGGGTGAACGCGGTGGTGACGCAGGGCGAGTAGCTCATGATGTTGTCCACCATGGGTGCATAAGGCTGTCCGTTGGCATCGGTGGCAGTGCCGATGTACGTGCAGGTGGCGTAGTCCATCATACCGGCCAGCCCGAGGTTGGGGTCAGCGGGCGTGTCGCAGATGAAGTCGCCGGCGGTGGTGCAGTTGCTGCCGTCCACCAGTTCCGCCTGGGTGATCACGTCGTGCGTGTGCGGCAGGCCGAGCGCGTGGCCCAACTCGTGCGCGGCGATCTGCGGGCTGCCCTGCCCGCGCAGGTAAACGATGTCGCCCATGGCCATACCGCCGAGGTTGTTGGGCAACATGGTCGTGTACACCAAGGTGAAGTAGCCCGGTTCATAGTACGGGTTGATGGTGGCCGGGTTGAAATTCCAGAGCGCATGGAGGGCGTTGTCGTCCACCACTTGCACCGGCCCGCACAGTTCGAATTGGATACCCGTGTTGTTCTGCGCGAAGATCCCGTTCATGCCATCGATGTCGCGCTGCACGATGCTGGGCGTAGTGGCATCGCCGCCGGGCGTGGTCTGCGAGCCGATGATCACCTTGAGCTTCACATAGCGCGTGCCCCCGCGTGGCGCATAGCCCTGCGCCGCCTCGAGGATGGCGGGGGGAACGGAGGAAGTGCTCTGGCACTGGAAGGGTTCCGTTTGCGCGGGTAGCACCGCAGGAAGCAGGAGGGCCGAAAGCAAAGCGGCACGAAGAGGGATGTGGAAGCGCATGTGTTGGATGGCTCAGTGACGGGTGCCAAGGTGAGGAGATTGCCGGGGCTCTCCACTGGCGCGCAGTCCACAACGCCGAAAGCCCCCCGGACCGGAGGGCTTTGGCTTAGCGCTTTCGTTCAGCGCACCTGGAAGCGGGTCGCCGACCGCAGCCCCCGTTCATCCGTGAGCATCAATTGGTACATGCCAGGGCTCAAGTGCTGCACATCCAAACGCGCCAAGGGGCCGCCTCCGTTCAACTGTTCTTGTAATACCATGCGCCCCGCTGCATCGTTCACACTGGCCATCACCTTGGTTCCGGAACCGCTGGGCAAGGGAATGTTCAGCAGGTCGCTCGCCGGGTTGGGGTACACGTGCAGGTCGTTCTCGAAGGCGGGCGCGTCGGCGAGGCCGGTGCTCACATCGCTGGTCCAGCGGCTGAACTGCACGAGTTCTGGCTGGCCGAAACCGAAGTCGACCGTAGCGCTAACGAGTTCCGCGATGGGGAAGGGCTGGCCGGCCACATAGTAGAGGTAGCTGTCGTAGGTATAGTCGATGGTGAAGAGGCTCAACGAATCCTGCACGGTGTTCACCAGGTGTATGCGCAGCACATCGTTCACCGTACCCCAGGGCATGGTAAGGGTGCCGTAACCATCGGCTTCACCGCTCACCTCGCCGGAGCGGTCTACGTTCTCGCCGTCAAAAGTGAAGGTGGCGCCGTGCGGCGTGCTCCAGTTGCTGCCCATGGAACAGGGGAAGGCCAGGTAGTTCGGCACGGTTTGGTTCACGATGAGGCTGACACCATCATCGCTTCCGGCGAAGTGGATGCCGTTGGCGTTCACCTGGTAATAGGTGGTGACCTCGCTGCTCAGCTCCGCCACGGTGGCATTGGGGAATTGTGCCCCGTTCGGGGTGGAGGACGGTGCTACCAGCTGCAGCACATCAGTGCTATCACTCGCAAGGGCGCTCAGGTCCCAGGTCTGCATGTCGCCCGCATTACCGGGTGCGACGTAGGGGCCATAGTGGAGCGTGTACTGCGTGCCCGGCACAGGTGCGTTGGTCGCGAAAGTGAGCGTGGGTTGTGCGTGCGCGTTCCAAGCGAAGGCGAGCGCAGTGAGGAGGGTCAAGTTCTTTTTCATGGGTGTTGTTCTGTTCGAATATGCATGGGACGGCCATGCCCGGTTGTTGTTACAGTGGTGTTGCGAGTTGATGGTGCGTAGTAGTGATGCTCACTTGTGGATGTCCCACGAGAGACCGAAGCGCATGCTCAGGTTCTGGTCCAGGTAGGGGTTGGCCATCACCCAGCCATGCGTTTTGCCTTCGGCTTCGGCGTAGGCTTGGAAGACTCTGCCGAGCGGGAAGCGGACACGCACGGTGAGCAGGCCGCCGAGTGTGGTGCCCGTGTCATAGAACCCGGCATGTGCAGGCTGGGCCCAGGCCATGGCGCGCAGGTCCAGGCGCACGGCTCGTTCGCTCTGGCCGAGGCGAAGACCTTTGCGCGCTACTTCGATGCCGCCTGATCCGATCGCGTGGTTGCGGTAGGTGTGGATGCCGAGCATCCAGTGGCGGCCTTTGTGGTCCAGCAGAATGTCACCACCAAGGTCGTAGCCGAAAGAGGTGAGCACGTGGTGCGCGGAGAATGTGAAGCGCGTGTTCGTGCTCAGGCGGATGCCATGGATGCCGATCATGTCCGGCGACAGGAAGTTGATGTATTGCAGGTTGCCCATGCGCACCAGGTAGGCGTCCTCCTGCGGCGTGAGCTGCGAACGTTTGATCGCGCGGTTGATGCCCTCGCCGTAAGGATGCGGCCCCCGCGCCTCGTAAGGTTCGTCGGGGCGGTGCAGATCGTACACCCACGCGGTGAAGTCCCAGCCCACGAAGTCCCGCTCGGGCAATTCCTCACCATAGAAGTTCATGGTGTCGATGCTCTGGTCGTAGTCCGGCGCCTGGAACTGCCGCACATAGTTCACGGCCTGGTGGGTGAGCAGCACGTTCATCACGATGTTCGGGTATTCGGTGCGGTCGAAGAAGTTGTCCTGTTGCATGCTTCGCACCAGCGCGTATTGGCCTTCGATGCCCGCGGCGAAACTGCGGACCAGCTCGTTCGGCGCGTCATTCTTGAAGCGCGTCATGTCGGTATCGAACACATGCGACACAGAGGCGCTGGGGATGCCGCCGCCGAAGCGGTAGTAGGTCTCATCGAAGGTGCTGATGCCTTGCAGCGTGAGGCCGGCGCGGTGGAACTCCTCGTGCATCCATGCCGGCCCGAAGACCATCAGCTTGTAGGCGAGCAGATAATCCACCACCCCGGCCTGCGCGTTGGCCACTAAACGGTTCAGTAGGTACTTCTTCCTGTTCGTGGGCTTGAGGAAGCGGTTCCACAATTTGTTGGTGAAGTAGTAGTTGGTAGCGTGCAGATCCTTGGTGATGGCCAGGGCTTGTTGCATGGAAGGACTTTCGTAGCCGCTCAACCAGTCGCCGAACGTGGGCGAAGTGGATCCGCCGGATGCAAGGCCGAGCCTTTTGTTGTAGGCCATGTTCGCCGCCGCTTGGGCATACGGTGCATCGAACAGTGGCAGGTCGATGAGGAGGCGTTCGTTGATCGCGTAGGTGCTGTCCTGCGCGCGGGTGGTGAGCGCCGTGTAATAGAAAGCCAGCACGGTGCAAAGCGCGTACAGGGTCGAGGTGGATAGCCGGTGTGTGCTGGTCGCGGTGCGTGGAGCGAGCTTCATAGGAGGTGTTTCTTGGTAGTGCAGTATGCCGTATTGCGCTGCGAAAGTGGACCCCCTCCGCCGCCCGCGCACGGCGCAGTGGCATGAACCGGAACAATGGACGCATGAACCGGAACAACAGGAAGGGCGGGCCCTTTGTGGGGGGAGGCGAGCCCCACGAAAAGCGAAGGGCGACCCGTCTGGGCCGCCCTTCGATCGCGGGGGGGGGACAAGCTTATTGCACCACGATGCGCACTTGGCCCCATCGATCCCCGGACAGTACCTGGAGCAGGTACACACCGGCCGCAAGAAGCGCGAGTTGCAATGGGGTGCGTTCCAACACCAGTTGTCCGTCGTACAACACACGGCCGTGCGTGTCCAGAAGACGGTAGGGGGCCGGGATCCGGTCGGGACGCTCAATGATCACGTCCGCGGCGGTCGGGTTCGGGTACACACGCACCAAGTCATCCTCTTGTTCAGCGGGTACGCCAAGGGTCATGGCCTCGTGCGCCCACAGGCCATCGATCCGCGCCGCGTAAAGGCGATCACCATAGTGCACCATGGCAAAGCAATACGGCATACTCTCTTCAAGCTGCCACGTGTGGCCATTGTCCATGGAGCGGTACAGGCGTGTATCGGACGTGCTTCGCAACGCATAGAGCGCGTTCCCTACTTCGAGGAACTGGACCGTGCCACTTGGCGGCAAACCAGTGCTCGACCCGGTCCACGTTGCTCCGCCATCCGCACTACGGAAGATGCCGTACGTGCCACCGATGAGCAGCTCGCTGCCGCGCCGCAGGATGTCCGTTACCAAATGGGCTTGACCCTGCAAGGGTGCTACCTGGAAGGCATCGAACACCGTGCTGCCCGGTAGCGAGCGCCAGATGAAGCCATTGCCACCGGCACCCGACCACAGCGTATCGCCCCAGCTCTTGAGCATGTGCACATTGCCCGCGTTCATTGCCGCGAGATCGTCGAAGGGCTGCCACGCCCCGTTCGTGCGCAGGAACGCACCGGCACCCACGGTGCCGCAGTAGAGCGTGCCTTCGCGCAACACCAGCTCGCTCAGGAACCCGCTCCCCAGACCGACCAGTCCGTTCGAGAACGATTGCCATGTGGCGCCATTGTCCGAGCTCTTGTGCAGGCCGTCACCACCAGTGCCGGCGTACAGGTCTCCGGCCGCGTGGAAGACCGCATCGATGAAGATGGGTGCGTTCGGCAGGGTGCTGCTACGCGTCCAGTTCTGGCCGTTGTCATCGGTGCGGAACACCGCGGAATCGGTCCCGGCGTAGAGTGCGTTCCCGGAGACATGGAGTGAGGGCACATCCCAAGGCGGTATCGCCTCGATGCGGGTCCATTGGGCGCGAAGGATAGCGCAGGTGCAGGGCAGAAGAAATAGGAGGAGCGTGGTTCGCATGGTGTTGTATTGCTCCGCAAAACGAACATACGATGCGGGCCCGGGGATCATCCGATGGCATGAACGGGAACAATGGAGGCATGGACCGGATACGATCAGAAGATCGAACGACCGATCGATCTAGCGATCGAGCCAGGCCTTGAACTCGGCGGAGCGCTCCACGCTCACGATGCTCTCCACATCGGGCGCGGGTTGCAGCAGCACCTTCACGCGGCTCTTGCTATACGGTGCCATGCTCTTGATGGCGGGGAAGGAAACGATGAGCTGGCGGTTGATGCGGAAGAAGATGCGCGGGTCCAGCTCTGAGGCGATCTTGTCCATCGTGCCATCCACGATGTAGCGGTGATTGTCCGCGCTCACCAGCTTCACATAGCGGCCTTCGCTCTGGAAGTAGGCCACCTGTTCCACGGGCACGGAGCGGATCTGCCCGCCGCTGGCCACCATGAAACGCTCGCGGAAAGCGGGCTTGCGCATGCCGCTCAATTCACGCAGCACGCCGGGGTCGATCGCGAAACGGCGCTTGAGCAGTGCCACCTTCTCCAAGGCCTGCTTCACCGCATCAAGTTCGATGGGCTTCAGCAGGTAGTCGATGCCATTGGCTTGGAACGCCTTGATCGCGTATTGATCGTATGCCGTAGTGAAGATCACCGGCGCCTCCACAGCGGTGCGATCGAAGATGGTGAAGCAGAGGTCGTCGCCCAAGTGGATGTCCATGAAGATCAGGTCCGGCCGCAATGCAGCGATGCCTTGCGCGGCATCCTCCACATTGTCGGCCATGCCCACTACACGCAAGCTGGCATCGGCCTGTTCCAGCAAACGCACCAAGCCTTGTGCGGCGGGGGCTTCGTCCTCGACGATGTAGACGGTCATGCTTCCTGTGAAAGTATGGGGACCGACGCGGTATAGTACGGATCGCTCACGGTGAAGGTCGGTTCCGCAGCGCCCAACATGACGTACCGTCGGCGGATGTTCTCCAGACCGGTGCCCGTGCCCGCCTCTTTCGTTCCGCGTGGCAGCAGGTCGTTGCGCACGATGAGGTGTTCTCCCTCCACGGTAATGGTGATGTGCAATGGGTGCGCCGCGCTGATCACGTTGTGCTTGATCGCGTTCTCCAGCAGCATCTGTAACGTGAAGGGCGGCAGGTAGCCTTTCAATGCATGGGCGGGCACTTCCACTTGCACGCGTAGGCTGTCGCCGAAGCGGATGCGCTGTAAAAAGAGGTAGTGGTGTACGAGTTCCAATTCCTCCTGCACGGGCACGATGGTGCGCTCGCGCGAGGTGAGCACTTTGCGGTACAGCGCGCTGAAACTGCTCACGAACTCACGCGCTTTCTTCGGCTCTGTTTCCACCAGGGTGTACAGTGTGTTCATGGCGTTGAAGAGGAAGTGCGGATCGATCTGGCTCTTCAGCGTTTCGAACCGCGCCATCAGGTTCTCCTGGTGCAGGAGGTCGTTCTCCTCCAGCAAACGTTCCTTATCCTTCTCCAATGCCAGCGCTGCTTGTTTCTTCATCAGGTACTGGCGGCGGAACAGGACGATGAGCACAAGTGCCAGCACGATGATCACGGCCAACGCGCCCCACGCGATCCAGGACCGTTGTGCGCAACGCGTTCACTTCGGCCTCGGCCTTGGTGAGCGCCAGTTCCTTCTCCATGCGCGAAACATCGAAGCTCGCCTGGGCCTCGGCCACTGTTCGCTCGCGGAAGATCGTGGTAAGGGAGTCCTTCGCAGCGATCAGGCGTTGCGATACCTCCAGCGCGTTGGCGGTATCGCCAATGGCGAGGAAGTACCGTATTCGACTGCCCAACACGTTCACCAACGCATCACCCGCGCCGTGCATGATCGATAGCTCCTGGGCCGTGTCCAGCAACGGTGGCACCTCGTTCCACCGCTTCTGTTCCATGTACAAGGCAGCGAGGCCCTCCCGCGCGCGGGCCTCCAATTGTGGATAGCCCCTGGCGGGGATCGCCGCGATGGCACCGAGAAGGTAGCGCTCACTTGCGCCCTGGTCCTGCTTTCTGCCATGTACGAGACCCAGGTTGAAGCGGATGTCGCACATCGCGGAACTATCGTGCCCGGCTTCGGCCAAGGGCAGTGCCTTCCCGTACCAGTACAGGGCACTGTCCAACTGGCCGACCTTGTCCGCAATGGCCCCGAGCACCAAGGGAACGCGGTAGTTGCGTTCGGTGGGCCGTGCCTCGGTCAGCGCGTACACCTCGAGCAGTTCGCGACGGGCCTGGTCGGTCTCTTCCAGATCCATGTGGATGATGCCTATCGCGATCTGCGCATCGATCCGCCCTTTGTGATCGTTCAGTGAGTCCGCCAGTTCGTACGAGCGCACCTGCGCGGCCAGTGCCTCATCCAACTGGCCCAACAACCGGAACGCGTGGCCTTTGAAGTTGTACAAGCCCATGCGGAGGAGGGGATCCTGCGTAGCGGCGGGAAGGGCAAGCAGCGAGTCCATGCGATGCAGCGCGACCTCCGGTGGCTGCGAACGGAGGATGCTCGCCACCAGTTGGATCTCCTTCGTCACGGCCTCCGGTCGCTCCTGGGCATGGAGTGTGGACCAAGGGGTGAAGGCCAGGAGGGCGAACCCAAAGCGGAACGGGGTCATGGCTCAAATCTCCGCATCGGCTTCGTACCCTGCGCACGAGGATGACATGAACGGGAAAGAAGCTGACATGAACAGGAGGCAGCGAGTGGCGTGTGGAAATGGCGCTTCGTTCCGCGGGGCGAAGTGCTAGGCGATCGCGGCCACCATCACCAGGCTTTCCGGCGTGAAGCGCGAGCCGGCGAACTCGATCTCCGCTTCGCGTAGGACGGTGGTACGGGTAGGAGCGAAGCCGTTGGCGCGCAGCACGCGCTCCCAGTCCGCCTGCTCGTACATGGTGAAGCCGAAGGGTGTGAAGGGCAGTTGCTCCATGGAGGAGCGGGTGCGCAGCACGGCGGTAAAGCTGCCGCCCGGCTTCAACACACGGCGCAGCTCCCGCAGATGGGCGGCGGGATCGTCCCAGAAGTAGACCACGTTGATGCAGAAGATGCGATCGAAGGAGGCGTCCGCGAAAGGCATGCGATCGCTGGGCCCGTGTACGAGCGACAAGGTGCCGGATGCGATCAGGTCCGCGTTGCGCGCGGAGGCTTGCTCCACCATCTCCTGGCTGAAGTCCAGGCCATGCAGCTTCAGGTTCTTCGCCAGGCGTGCGAGCTCACCGAAGAAGAGCCCGTTGCCGAAGCCGGACTCCAGCACGCTCATGCCGGCGCGCAGGTCCAGTGCTTTCCAGCGCCTTCGTAGAGCGAGCGGTTCGCGGCGTTCATGCGCTCGCCCACCTTGCGCGCCATGAAGCCGTGCGGCTTGCGCAGTTGCGCGGCCATCTGTTGCGGGGTGGGGCCTTTGAAGAGGAAGCGCAGGAACTGGAACAGGTGCATGCGGCAAAGATGTGCGCGATCCCGGATGCGCGGAGCCTCGTCCCGACAGGTCGCAGCGTCCGCGCTCCGGGATGCCGCCGCGATCATGCGTCACCGCAGCACCTCCACCGCCCCGGGGTATTCCACATCCCCCAACGTGAGCAGATAGTAGTACACGCCGTCCGGCAGTGCATCACCGGCATCGTTCACGCCTTTCCAACACGCGTTGGGTGAACCGGAGTGGAACACGGCCACGCCCCATCGGTCGAAGACCACCAGCGAATAGCAATCAGCAAAGTCTTCGAGACCTACGGGTGCGAAGCAATCGTTCACACCATCGCCGTTCGGGGAGAAGACGTTCGGTACCACGGCCGGGCCCATCGCGAGGGCTGTGGCTTCCGGAACGAGCACGGTCTGGGACGCGGTGCCGGTGCAAGGGCCGTCGCTCACGGTGATCGAAACGGTGTAGGTGCCCGGCAACGCATAGGTATGTTGTTGTTGCGGTCCGCTGGCCAAGGTGCTATCCCCCGGAAGGCCCACAGGTACGCTGTGCCCCCAGCGGCGCG
Organism: Flavobacteriales bacterium; assembly: GCA_016703105.1. Lineage (GTDB taxonomy): Bacteria > Bacteroidota > Bacteroidia > Flavobacteriales_F > PHOS-HE28 > PHOS-HE28. The sequence continues at coordinate 296,744 of JADJCS010000008.1, read as the reverse complement.
GTGAAAGTTCAAGCGCGGCAAGGGCGCAGGGCGTTTCTTCCACCGCATAGCTGAAGTCCGCAGCGGGGTGTTGAGCACCTCGACCAGCACCGTATCCACGCCCGAGCATCCGGCCGAGTCCGCGACGGAAACGGTATAGACACCAGGGTCACTCACGGTGATGGAGGAGGTGCCATCGGATAGCAGCGAGCCGTTCAATTCCCAGATGTAAGTAGCGAAGCCTGGATCGGCAATGAGCGTCGCCGTGCTTCCATCGCACAACGTGGTATCGTTGCCGAGGTCCACAGTGGCTGCGGGCGCCAGGGAGACAGTGATCTGTTGAACGACGGTGTCGCAGCCGATCGCGTTGCAGGCGATGAGGGTGACGGTGTAGTTGCCTGCTGCGGGATAGATGATGTCCTGCGGGTTCTGCGCGGTGGAAGAAGTAGGCGCGCCGCCGGGAAAGGACCAGGTCCACGTATCCGCGCTGTGAGTGCTGGTGTCGTCGAAATCCACGAGCGCGCCGGTGCATGTGGGGAGCACATCGGCGTTGAAGCCGGCCACGGGCGCCATGGGCATGCTCGCACAGGTCAACTTGAAGAACACGGGTTGGTCGGCGATGCCGTTCACCTTGGTGGGTTCATACACGCCGGGGGTGGTGGGAAAATCCTGGGAGTGCGAGGTGGCCGCTATGCTGAGGGTGTCCTGTCCGCCACTGTCATGCAGCGCCAGGCTGGGAGCGAAGTAGTCGTAGAAACTGCCGTAGTACTCATCCGAGGTGCCGCCGAAATAGGTGGAGCCACCGCAGCCGTATGCCGTGCCCGTGCTGTTCAGTTGCACCACCCACAGGTCCTGGTACAGCCCACCGGCGAGGGCAGGTTGCAGCGCACCCGGCGAGGTGGGAAAGCCATCGCGCGCGATGCCCGACACGTAGGCTTCGCCGCTGCCGTTCACAGCGATGTCCGTAGCCCGGTCGTTCCCCGGTCCACCCAGGAAGGTGGAGTACAGCAGCGCCGAACCCGCGGCGTTCATCTTCAGTGCGAACGCATCGTTGTTGCCCAGGCCATAGGTGGGTTGGAGCGCACCGGCCGTAATAGGGAAGGTGGGCGTGGCCGTGGTGCCGGCGACGAAGGCTTCACCCGTCGAACCCACATCCACCGAAGCGCCCATGCCGGGCCCCAGGTAAGTGCAGTACGTGATGGGGACGGGGAGCGTGTTGCCGAGTTTCAGCAGGTAGGCCGCTCCGCCATCCTGTCCGCTGTTGTAGGTGGTGTTGTACGCACCGGCGGTGACGGGGAAGACACTGCTGCCGAAGCCCACGCCCACCGAGCCGGTCACGTAGGCGTTGCCTGCGGCATCCACCGCAAGACCGTGCGCGGTGCAATAGTTGAACGAGCCCGCACCGACACGCACCGAGTAGAGCAAGCTCGCCGCGCCGCTCTGCGCGATGTCGAATTTGGCGACGAAGACATCCTTGTCACCATGCGGGTACGTGGCCGCGTTTACTTCGGGGTAGCCGATGTAGCTGGTGGTGCCGGTGACATAGGCGATACCCGTAGGGCCCAACGCCACGCCATAGCCTGTCTCACCGCCCTCGCCGAGAAAGGTGGCGTAAACCAAGGAGGAGCCGGTGGGATCGAGCACGGTGAGGATGGCATCCGGTCCATCCGCATGCACCGGCTGGTAGGCGTTGGGCGTGCTGGGGAAGTTGGTCTGTCCGGTGAAGTTGAGATCGACCACGCCGGTGATGTAGGCGCGGCCCAACGCGTCGACGGCGATGGAGGTGCCGAACTCCGACGAGTTGCCCGGTAAGTAGGTGCTGTAGAGGAGCGTAGTGCCATCGCTGGAGAACTTGGCCACGAAGATCTCCGGGTAGATGTTGCCGGGACCGGAGTAGGAGCCCGGCGTAATGGGGAAGGTGCCGTCCACCATGCCGGTGAGGTAGACGTTGCCTTGCGCGTCCATCGCGTTGGCGAAGCAGTAGTTGATGTTGTTGCCGCTCCCGAGCGCGCGGGTGTAGGAGGCCCACACCAGTTCGAAGAGCGGATCGATCACCAGGGTCCGGGTGCGGTCGTAACCACCACGCACGGTAAAGCCGAAGGTGCTGTCGTTGTAGAGCACGAAGTCCACCGGTACGGCGTGCTGCGCACCATCGATCACCTGCCATGCTACTGGCGCACGCTGGATCTGCGTGCCCATAGCCGTGGTGATCACCAAGTCACCCGACACATTGAGCGCGAGACTTTCAATGCCCGCGTACACGGTGCGGATCATGCGGATGTCCGCCCCTGGATGCAAAACATGGTCGTACTCCAGGTCGAGACCGGCGCCGTAGAAATGCACGTCGATACCGGGATAGATGCCTTGGTAGATGACGCGCTCGTACTCCATGGGATGCACCACCCACTTCGATGGATCGCTCCCCGAGAGGTAGTTGGTGACGCTTTTTCGGCCGCGCTCACCGGCGATGCGCACGCCCGCGTCGATGCCCGCGAAAGTCATGTTCCACACCTGGAATTCGGGCGCGGCATGGTGGTCCACATGCGGTTCTTCGTGCTCTTCCTCCTCGTCCTCCGGCGCGACCTGCGAGAAGCTGATGCCATCGCGCAGAAAGGAAACGTTGGCCGTGGCCGACCGGCCTTTGAAGAGGATGGCGGGGAGCCACTGCCCCTCATTGGCGAGAAAGGTCGCGGGGGCTGGGGCGACACCCATGACCAGGGCCACCGAACAGAAGCTCGAAAGCAGAGCAGCAGCGCGTAAGCGTTCCATCATGCGAGGATGTTGTGAGGTCCGATGCCCGAAATTCATTCCAAGCAAGGGCACACGTATACATGAAGGCGATGAACTGGGAGGCGGAGCGGATGGGTCGGGCGCCTTGCGCGCGGTTCGTCCCTACCGGGGCGCCCGGCCCATTTTCACCACCTCTGTTCCTGCACCGCCCACTGCACGGCCGTGTTCACGCGCTGGTTCAAGGAACGATCGCTTCAATGCCGGTGTGGTCGGCGGGCAGGGTCGCGCGGGCGTTCTGGATGGCGTTGATGAAGTGAGGCGACCGGCTCCGTGCTCTTCGAGAAGGTGCGCGCCGAGATCGGGCAGGAGTGTAACTTCCCACGGCAGATCCCGACGTGATCCAACCACCTTTGAAGACGCAGGCCTTGATCATCGGTTTTCTGTGCCACCTAGCCTGCACAAGCCAGATGACCGGAGATCCAAAGAACCCCAGCACCAACATGCCGGTCAGCACGATCACCGTGAACACCCTGGAGGAAGTCCTTGACGCCTTCAACCGGCATGACCTCGATGCGATCATGGAATACTTCTCCGACGATTGCTCCTTCGACTTCCCCCGCGGACCTGAGCCTGGGGGAAAACGCTTCATTGGCAAGGAGCAGGTGCGCGAAGCGCTGGCGGGCCGCTTCAAGGGTATTCCCGATGTCCACTACGGCGACGACCGCCATTTCGTGGCCGGCGACCGGGGCGTTTCCGAGTGGACCCTCACGGGCACCACGGTCGCGGGCGTTCCCGTTCATGTGCGCGGCTGTGACCTGTGGGAGTTCCGCGATGGGAAGATCATTCGCAAGGATTCCTTTTGGAAGATCGTGGAGCGGTGACGCGCTGAGTTGGAGCGCGGGCAGCTAGCACAAGATCATCGCGATCCCCACCGTCTCTCCCGTTTCATCGAACAGGTCGACCAAGAACTTCACGATCCCTTCCATCCTTCACGGGGTCTGCGCCTCGCAGCATACACAATAGTGCGGGTATCCCATGCGCTTGGTGGTGTGGCAACGTGTTGCGTGAATACGGGCAGCCTTCAGTGGGTTCCCTGTTGCACCGACCGGGTAGTAGATGTGAACCTATATTCGAACCCATACTCCTAAAGAAACACCCGATGATAGCATTGGCCGTGATCCTCGCCTTGATCGCACTCGTGGCATTCTATGCCATCGCGATCTACAACAAGTTGGTGAAGTGGAAGAACCTGGTGGCCGAGGCGTGGAGCGGCATCGATGTGCAGTTGAAGAAGCGCTACGACCTGATCCCGAACTTGGTGGAGACGGTGAAGGGCTATGCCGCACATGAGAAAGAGACCTTCGAGAACGTGACCCGCGCCCGCGCCGCCGCGCAGCAGGCCACCACGGTGGAAGGCCACCAGGCGGCGGAGAACAAGTTGAGCGGTGCGCTGATGAACCTGATCGCCGTGGCCGAACGCTATCCGGACCTGAAGGCGAACACGAATTTCCTGGAGCTGCAGAACATGTTGAGCGTGGTGGAAGGCGATATCGAGAAGTCGCGACGCTACTACAACGGCAATGTGCGCGAGCAGAACACGCTGATCGAGAGCTTCCCGAGCAACATCATCGCGAACATGTTCAGCTTCGTGAAGTCCGCGTTCTTCGAACTGGACAACCCGGCGCACAAGGAGAACCCAACGGTCAAGTTCGGGTGATGCGCCGTTGGTTACTGCTGGCTGCCGTGGTGGGTGGAGCATACGCCCACGGCCAAACCGAGAAGATCAACTCCTTCCACACGGATCTCGCTGTGGCTCCCGACGGGCAGCTGACGGTGACGGAGGAGATCAGCATCCATGCGGAAGGCGTGGAGTTCAAACGCGGCATCGTCCGCAGGCTGCCATTGCGCTTCACCGACCACACCGGCAGGCAGCACAGGGTGAAGTACGAGTTCACCGCCGTGGAGGTCTTCGGTGCGCCCTCGCCGCACCACACCGCCACCGAGGGCGACGACTTCGTGCTGTATGTGGGGAGTGAGGGCAACTTCCTTGAGCCGGGTGACTATCCGTATCGCATCACCTACACCACCAAGGGCCAGGTGGGTTTCTTCCCGGAGTATGATGAGATCTACTGGAACGTGAACAGCAACGGCTGGGCCTTCGACGTTGACAGCATCTCGGCGTTGATCCACCTGCCGCCAACCGCACAGGTAAAACAGACCGCCTGCTACACGGGGGTGATGGGCAGCACGGAGAACGCGTGCTCGGATTCCATCATCGACGCGCGCACGGTGCGCTTCCAAGGGCGCGCGATGGGTTACTACGAAGGCCTCACCGTGGCCGTGGGTTTCCAGAAAGGCGTGGTGGCCGAACCACCGCCGCCCACGTTCTGGGAGCGCTATGCCGTGCCGCTCGTGGGCGGCATCATCACCCTGCTGCTGTTGCTGTACTACTTCATCACCTGGGCCCGCCACGGCCGCGATCCGGACCGGCCCACGGTGATCCCGCTCTTCGAGCCGCCCGATGACCTGTCCCCGGCATCGGTGGCCATGGTGATGAAGGGCGGTTTCGACAACGACCAGATCACCCCGGCGATGATCAGCCTGGCCGTTAAGGGCCACCTCCGGATCGATGAGAAGAAGGAGGATGTGCTGCTGGGCCTCTTCAAGAAGGAGACGTACACCATCGTGAAGTTGAAGGGCGGCTCGGACCTGCCGAAGGAGGAGCAGGAACTGCTCAACCGCATGTTCGGGTCCGGCCAGGAACGCTTCGAGATCGACGGCACCTACGACCCCAGCGTCCAGAGCATGGCCAGTGCGTTCAGGGCAACGCTCAAGCACCAGTGGCACGCCTTTCTGAACAAAGGCAACAACTGGCGGTTCTGGTGGATCCCCATGCTCACCGTGGGCGTGTGCATGATCTCCATGATCGTGTTGCACAACTCGTATTGGGGCGACAGCGATGTGGTGTACATCGCCGCCTTTCTGGTGGCGAACCTGATCCTCTTTCTGCTGTACGTCTACCTCATCAAACGGCCGAGCGAAGAGAAGCAGGCCTTGCGGGCGCGGCTGAAGGGCTTCAAGATGTACCTGGGCGCGGCGGAAGAGAAGCAGCTCCAGCACTTCAACCCGCCCACGATGACGCCCGAGGTCTTCGAGAAATACCTGCCCTACGCCATCGCCTTCAAGGTGGAGGAAGTCTGGGGCGAGCGTTTTCAAAGCATGATCAGCCGCGCCTTGGTGGACCCCAACTACCGGCCGGGCTGGTACAGTGGTTCCATCATGCACTATGGTTCGTTCGCACACCACATGAACAGCTCGCTCAGCAGTAGTGTGCAGTCGTCCAGCACACCGCCTTCCAAGAGCGGAGGCTCCAGCGGGGGGTGGTTCTTCGGGTGGCGGTGGCGGTGGAGGAGGGGGAGGCGGGTGGTAGACCGTGCGTAGTAGGGTATTGGCTCATTTGCGCTGAACCCTGTTGTTGGAACTCCGGCATGCGTCGGCTTACCCATCAACTTCCCGCTGATCATCAAGGAGCGCATTCGTGCTTCCTACCTTCCACCCGATGCGCGTTGCACTTCTTGGACTGGTCCTGCTGCTTGCACGAGCTGCGGCCGGCCAGACTTCCACGGGAACGCCGTTCCATGTCGGCTACGTGGATACGCTTCTATTCAACGAGCGACTGCACTACGCAGCGTTCGGCTACGACGGACCTGCGCCGCTCTTCGTGCACGTGTGGTTCCCGCTTACCACCGAACCGCAGACCTCGCCACTGAGCTACGCACAGCTGCGGGAACGCACGCTCCAAGGTCCACTGCGGCGCGTGTACCATGAACTGCTGCTGCGCATGGACTCCGCATTCATCGAGTACGACCTGCGCTACCCACTGGGCGGCGATGAGCCGATCGACTACGCACCTTTCTCCGAAGCACAAGTGAAGGACAGCCTCTTCGCGTTGCCCACCGGATCCCATCGACCGAACGTTGCGCAAACGCTCGACTTCCCGGTGATCGTGTACCACCACGGCTCGCAAGGCCAGAGCGATGAGAACGTGCGCATGGCCGAGCACTTCGCCGCGAACGGCTTCGTCTTCGTGTCGTGCAATTTCCATTGGCCGCTGGAGGACAAGCCGTATGGCACACCGCTCCTGTGGGAGCCGGACAAGTCCAGCATCCGCACCATCCTCCGCTTCGCAAGCCAGCTCGCCAACGGCAACAAGGTCTTTTATATCGGCCACAGCTGGGGCGCGCAGGAGGGCTGGTGTACGCTGCACGAACCCGGTCTCGTCGATGCCTTCGTGAGTTTGGAGACCACCATGGAGTGGAAGACCGATACCGCCGAGGTGCGCGACAAGTGGCCGCATATGCTGGAGGCCATCACCACGCAGAGCTATCCGATGCCGATCCTGCTGGTGGCCGATACCGATGGCGAGCCTCCGTACCCGCTGTTCGCAGGTGTGCGGGGCGATCTTGGCTACCTCGATCCGAAACAGCCCTTCGGTCACGAGAGCTACACGAGCGCCTGCCTCCTGCGGGTGGCCGGTGATGGGCGCTTCCCTGTGCCCGATGCCACAGAGCTTCGGCAACAGAGCACGGTGTATCTGGCGCTGTTCGGGGAGATGCTCGACTTCCTGCGGGTCCGGTCAGGTATGCCGGCATACTTACCGCAGCAGCGTGAGGACGATCCGTTCCATCGGTTCCACGTTTCTTCACCGACCTCGCCGACCAAGCGCTGATGCCCTGCGACCTCCCATGCGCCAGATCCCCTTTCGCACCGCCGCCATCACCTTGCTGGTGCTCTTCGCTTCGGCCATCATGTTCCAGCTGGCGGTGCTCGCAGGCCTCATTCCCACGGAAATGGTGTGGGGCGGTCGCTTGCAGAACGAGGAGGAGCGCACGGTGGGCGCGCTGGTGAGCATCGCGTTCCTGCTCGTCTTCGTTGCGCTCGTGCTGGTGCGCATGGGCCACATCGGGCGTTCCATGCCGGCGGCAGGCAGGTGGGGCATGTGGGTGGTGTGCGCGCTCTTCGCCCTCAACACCGTGGGCAACCTCTTCGCATTGGATATGCGCGAGACGCTCATTTTCACTCCTGTCACCTTGGTGAGTGCCGTGCTGGCGGCGCGGGTGGCGATGGGGGAGTGAGGGGGCTGGTTCAAGGACGAGCGCTTCAGGGCCGGTAGGGTGCAAGCGGGCAAGGTTTCGCGGGAGGTCTGGATAGTATCGATGAAGTGAGGGGGCTGCTTCTGGAGCCCAGGGCACGCTCACTTCAGCTCCTCCAGCACCTTCACCCGGTAGCCTTTCGCTTCCAGTGCCCGCTTCAACGGTGCCACGTGCATGTACCCATAGAACACCGCGATGCGCTGCGCCTGGTCAGCTTCCGCCGCCGCGATGATGCGATCGGCGATGGACGTGTTGCGCGCCTCCCAGGCCCGCACGAAGGCCGCGTAGTCCGCATCGCCCCAAGCGGCCAGTGCTTTCGTTTGCAGGCTGTCCCCATGGGCGATCCACGCGTGCGTGTTCACCCGATCGAGCACCGCGCACTCTTGCATGGCCTCCGCTTCGGCGGCGTTGAACTTCGCCCATAGCTGCTCGTAAGCAGCGCCGCGCGTGCTGTCCAGTTTCTGGGTGAAGGCCTGATAGGCAAGGCTCTGCTCCGCGTTGTAGCGCCGCTCGTCCGTGGGATGCAGGTGTTCGATGCCGAGCACCGCGGCCAACGGATGCACCAGGTTGCCGAATTCCGTTGTGCGCATGTAGCCCAAGATGCGCTCATGCCGCTTGACGAACGCGCGTCCGAAGGCAGTGCTGGTGTCGGCCAGCCTAGAGACATCCACGTTGCGCAGTTGGAAGGAAGCCTGGTCACGGTTGGCCATGTCCAACATCAGTGCGGCATAACGCCATTGATGCATCAAGCGGGCCGTGCTGTCCGCTCCTGCGGGTGGCGTGTTCCTCAAGGTGTTCATCTCTTCCAGGGAAAGGCGGCGACCCTCCCACGAAACGATCACCGAGTCCCGGTAGTCCTTGAAGTCCTCGCCGAAGAAGTGGGCCAGGCTGAGCGTGTCGACCGTCGGCACATGCTCCACGGCCATGGCGTCGGGTGCGTAGCGGAGCACCTTGTCATAGGCGCTCTTCCAGTTGCAGGAGAGGCTGTCGGGGAGTTGATGAACAACACCCACCAGCAGCACTTCAGGTTCGGCGGTCGTTGGACCGGAAGGGCTGCATCCCGCGCAGAGGATCAACGGAACAAGGGCAAGTAGAATGATCGATGATGGTCGCATGTTCAAGTGTACGATGCGTATTTGGGCGTGAATTCTTGAGGGACAGGTGGACCGGTCACGCAAATGTCCGACTGGCCACGCAGAAGATGCACGGGACCCTGAACCTGGATGGGCGCGGCCTTTAGATACCGACAATGGTCGGGGCGAGCGCTTGAGCATGAACACGCCCGCCACCCTGTTCAGGGCCGGGTATTTCCGGACTGCCCATCGTCCATTCTTCCGATGTTCCTACTCCCGCACGAACCGCAAATGCTGCTGGCTCCCGTTCGCGAACCCGAGCGATACGATGTAGGTGCCCGAAGCACAGGCGTCCGCATCGATGACCACCTGATCATCCAGCAGCGAGACCGGCATCGCGACCCGGGTGCCAAGCAGGTCATGTACCGTTACGGTGATCGGCTTCAGCCCTTTGGCGCAGCTGATGCGCAGTTCACCGCGGGTCGGGTTGGGATAGGCCACCAACACGGATGCGACATCCTGTGATCCGATGCCGGTTGTGACGGTGCTGCAATCGGTGATGTGGTCCAGGATATTGGCCCGGTCGTTCATGGCCTCGGTCCCGAACAGCTCGCTCGGGCCGATGGTGCCGAACAACACCTTCCCAGCACCCCAGTCCTTCTCCGCCAAGGTGGGCAGGTCCACCGCGGGGCCGCCGAAATAGTCATCGTTGTTCTCCACGTTCACCCGTGTAAGCCCTTCACCGTGAAGCACCGCATTGGCATAGTAGAAGGCGGTCCATTCCGAACCGATGGGCTGGTACGGACCGGTGTGGATCGGGTGCGAACCGTACGGCCGGGCGTAGCTCACCGAATAGCCCTGTGCGATGGACACACCACCGAAACCAAGGTCCAAACGCACATGGCCGGTGAAGTCCTGCGAGTCAGGGGAACTGTTCAGGAAGAGCTTTCCACCGGCGGCCACCCAGCGCTCCACGGTTTCTTGATGGCTGGCCAGAAAGGCCATCATCGGGTCCGCGTCGAGGGAGGTTCCGTCGATGAAGATGGTGCAGGTGCCCGGCCCGAAGACCTGTGCCACGTTGATGGTCTCGAAATGGCCCAACTGCCAGTTGCCTTGGCCGAACGCGGTATTCATCGTGGTCTCATTGGTGGTGCCGCTGCTGTATGTCTCCATCAACTGGAACTGGTCGGAGTGGATGTACCACACATCGGATCCGGTGATGGGATCCAATCTGCAGACATCGATGGTCAGTGCATTGTTATCCGGTCGGCTGTCCGCGGTGAGCAGCGTCGCATTGATGAGATGGCACGCCGTCCCTGAGTGGTCCACCGTGGTCTGGAACGTATGGTCCACACTTGCACCCGGTTGCACGGGCCCGGCTACGACTTCCACGGGACCGAGCGACCCATCCACCGTCAGCTGCACTTGCAGATTGCTGAGCGCGACGCCCCCCCTGTTCTCGACCCTCACGGTCACGGGTTCCACGCCGAGGCCCACGGCACTGATCGGGGAAACGAGCTCCGTCAATGCAGCATCGTTGTCGCCACCTCCCGTGATCACCACGGTGTAATCCTCCGCTTCCCCGTACGTGAAGGGGATGCAGGGATCATTGGAAAGCGTCCACGGGCCGAAGGGTTCCTCTACACCGCGGATGCGCAAGCGTGTCGGTCCGTTCAGTGCGTCGGCGGGCAACGAGAAGTTGAAGTTGATCGTGTAGGAATTAAAGGTCATCACGGCCAAGCCGATACGCTCGTCATCACTGAAGCGCCGGTCATGATCCACATCTATCCAGGCAGCGAAATTGTGCGGGAACGAGTCGTCCGATCCGATCGTAAGTGTGTGGGAAGGGCCCACGGCGAGCGTGGTCTGCAAGGCGGTATAGTCGGAGTAGCCCGAGGGCACCAGCGGAGCATTCGTACCCGTATTGTTGATGGTGCCGAGCGAGACCGACGTGAGGATGGGTGCGACGATCTGTCCACCGTGCACTGGAATGCAATAGGAGGATTGCGCGTTAGCGACGGCCGTTGGAACAGCCGAAGAGAAGGAAAGCGAGAAGAGTGTCTTGAAAGGTGGTTTGCATGAGCCGGCGTTTGATGCGACGGCGTGTGCCGATGTGCGTGGTGAACGTGCGTGGATGACGATGCTCGGCTTGCCGGCCGATGCTTAATGAAAACCTAAGAACCCGGTTCCCCAATACCGGCGCGGCTCTCCGCCACAGTGACCAGGAAGCCCTTGCCATAGACATTGGCCAAGGTGACCCCCGGAATGAGCTGGATGTACTTGCGCAAGCGCGTGAGGTAGACGTCCAGCGAACGCGAATGATAGTCGTCCATCCTGCCCCATACCTGCTCCACCAGGAATTGCCGCTCCACCATGTTGCCCGCGTTGGAAAGCAGGATGTAGAGGATCTGGTTCTCCTTCGCGGTGAGCGTTATGGTGCGCCCCGGCATTTCCAGGTTGCGTTCGCGCACGTGCAGTGTGAAGGTGGGAAAGACCAACGATCCGCTGGCGTGCACCTTGGGTCCCTGCGTGCGGTAGAGCACGGCGTTCACGCGCAACAGCAGTTCTTCGAACAGGAATGGCTTGGTCAAGTAGTCGTCGCAACCGCTGTTGAATCCGGCCTGCTTGTCGGGCAAGGTGTTGCGCGCGGTGAGGAAGATGAAAGCCGCCAGTGGAGCGATCTTCCGCATTTCGCGGGCCACCTGGAATCCGTCCATTTTGGGCAGCATCACGTCCAGGATGCACAGGTCCGGTCGCACCGCCGTGAACCGCGCCAAGGCCTCCAGGCCATCCGCGGCATGGTGCACGACGAAGCCCTCCTGTTGGAATCTGCTCCGCAGCAGCTCCGCCATGTGCGGTTCGTCCTCGACGATCAGGATGGTCCGCTCAGCCATGTGCCGGTTTCGGAAGAACGAGTTCGACCTCGACCCCGCCCGCGGGGCCTGCGTTCAACGCGATGGTTCCACCATGGGCCATCACCACTTTGCGCGCGAAGTACAGGCCGATGCCCGTGCCTTTCACGGATGCTTCGCGGCCGTTGGTGCCGCGGAAGAACTTGTTGAACACCAACTGCTGTTCGCTGGCGGGAATGCCCGGCCCGTTGTCCGCGATGGTGATCCGCAGACCGCTCGACGTGTCGCGGGTGGCGATGTTCACCTGTCGGGGCGCACGGCCGTATCGGATCGCGTTGTCCAACAGGGAATGGAACACATTGGTGAGGTAGGTCGCATCCACAAGTACCCACGGGTCACTGGCCTCGAAGGTGCAGGACACCGCTACGGCCTCCCGGTCCAGCGCAGGTCGAAGCGAGCGCAGGGTCGCTTGCAGCAGTTCATGCGCATCGTGAAGCTCCAATTCCAACGGTAGCGCCTCCTGGTCCAGCAGGCTCACGGACATCACCTTCTTCACGTTGGCCTGCATGCGTTCGTTCTCCTCACCGATCACCTCCATCATGTGCGCATGCTGCGCGTGCTGGTCCGGCCGCCGCAGTGTGTCCAAGGCCAGGGAGATGTGCGTGAGCGGTGTGTTGAACTCGTGGGTGATGTTGCTCACCAGGTCCAGTTGCATTTGCGCCAACCGTCGCTCCTGGGCCCATGCGCGCCGGCTCCTCCACAGGGTGAGCACCAACACACCGAACAGGGCCAGGAAGATCCACAGGTAGGGTAGGGTTTCCCGCAGGGCGGCAGCAGTAAGGCCGGGCAAGTGCAGCACCACCACCCACGGCGCTACGTCAGGTGGCACGATGGCCGAGGAGCGCACCGATGGTGCATCATCAGCGGGTCCGTGAGTTGGCGTTCGGAAGAGGGTATCCATCGAAAGGGTGTCCATGATCAGCGCCACAAAACCTGCGTCACCCTTTTGCGAAAATGTCTCCCGAAGCGATCGGGTGAAGCGCGCCACATCCACCAATTCCATCCGTCGCCCGGCCACCTCGGCACAGAGCAGACCGCGGTCCGCGAACACGCCCGGTGATCCGGTGCTGCCGGTATCGCTCTGGCTGACCTCCATGGGCAGCAGGAAGTTGAGGCGCACATGGATCCGCATGGCCGCCGGGACCTCCACAGGAAAGCGGCTGCGTTGCAGTACGGTGTCCGGACCGGCGGTGTGTACCCGGTACTGCGCAATGGTATCGCTGATCGTTCCCGCGCTGCTCGGCGGAGCGATCAAGTAGAATTCGGACCCACCGGGGAGGGAGCGTTCTGCAAAGAGTTCAACGCAACGCGCATCATCCCGCACTTGGGCTGCAACGCTGTCCAAGCGCAACTGTGCCTGGTTCAGTAGGTCGGTGCGTTCACGCCGCAGAACGGTGCCCCACGCGAGCAAACCGGCCAGGAACAAGGCCCCCAAGGCCATGGTGATCCCCAGGTCCGAACGCTCCATCCGCTTCATCCTTTCAAGTATACGGGACCGTGTCCCATAAACACCGAGCGTGAGCAGGGTTTAAGGATCGGTTAAGGATGTCCTATCGGAGCCCGGGTTCACCTCCGCGTGGCTGAGGCGAAAGATCCCGGCGTCACGGAACGGAAGGGTTCCCTTCCTCGAAGACGGGGGATCACCGGTGGTCCTCACGTTCGCGACGACAGCTATTTTGGCCTCAACCTGCTCATCGCTCTCCACCGATCCCGAGTATGAATCCTACTGCTTCCCAACAGATCATCGGCACAGGCTGCGCCGGTGTCGCCACTCTCCTTTTCCTGCTGCGGCTGCAACCTTTCCTGTGGGAGTGGGCGCGCAAGGAGGCCAGCAACGATCAATGGGTAACGCCCGCCCTGACCATATTGGTTCCGCTGTGGCTGCTGTTGATGGTCGCGCTGCTCTGCGTTACCGCCGGCGGTGGATCCGATTGGATCCGACTGGGCCGGCCCATGCTCTACGCGCTCACCGTCGCTGCGGCACTTGCGCTGGCGGCCGTTTCGTTCGTGTTCATCGCCTTGTACATCCGGCCGGGATTCACGCCGCGCGGGCTCTACAGTCCAGTGCTCTACCTCGTTACCCTCTCCACCGTGCTGGTGGTGGTCGGGAGCCTCAATCCGAAGCTCGCAGCCGCAGTTCCAACACAGTGGTTGCATCGGCCGTGGGCGTGGTTCACCGCCTTCAGCCTTGTGGTCTGCGTGGCCGTTGGCGGCTACTGGATCGCTACCAACGGCGTTCGCGGTGTGGTCGGCTTCGCCCACCGTATCAGCAACCTGGGCCCAGCATCCGCGGAACAACTCGCCGAGATCGCCAAGCTTGATCCGGAGAACGATTTCGAAAGCTTGCTGTGGCGGGCGAATGGTGATGCGGGCAGCGAAGTGCGCGAGGCTGCCACTGCGCGCCTGCGTTCGCATCCACAGTTCTTGGAGCGTCTGTCCAGCGAACTGGAGACCGGCCATGTGGAACCTGCGCTGTCGTTCCTTCGCGATGCTGAGCTGTCTTCCGCCGAACAAGCCCGCTTCGCCCGGCCCGCGCTCAAGGCCTTGCAGCGTTGGGTGGACCGCATTCCCGCGTCGAACTACACCACGGGTTCACATCTCAAGGACCTGAAGCGCTGGGGCACAGAGATGTTCCGCATCCTCCCCGAAAAGTTCGCCGGCACGGGTGTGGATTTCACCGAGGTGATCGCCGACTTCGAGTTCAGGCTGGAACAATAGGGTGGAGGCACCAGCGGACCAATGATCCCCGAGCCCTTCCGCCAGCAGATCGCGGAGTTCCCCGCACCCTTGCGCGCGCTCGTTGAAGCCGAGCTCCAAGCCGGCAACACCATTGTGGCCATTGAGAACGGTTTTCCCGCCGCGCCGTGCGGCGCGTCCATCAAGCTGGCAAATGCGGTCCAGGACGTGCGCCGTAGATCGACCGGAGAGGTGGTCTTCTATGCGCGCAACAACTACTCCTACGCGGGCGAGTTCACCACCGAACAACGACACTTCTTCGTGCTCGAACCGCCCTTGCCACCGGAACCCGAACCGGACATGGACGCCATCCGCAAAGCGCTCGAACCGAAGCCGGATGCGCTGGACCAGCTGGCCCAGCGCGAAGCCCGCTCGGGTCCGGAGATCGTCCGGTCGATGATGCGGGAGCGCGTTGCGGTGGAGAACGCCCAACCCGCCAGCATTCCGAAAGGCGCACTGGCGATCGTGGAAACAGCCAGAGGCGTGGAACGCCTGCTGCACTTTCGTGACCATCGTCCGCCGCGCGAGATCCAGTTCGCGTTGGAGCGCGACCTGATGACCCTGTTCGCCGCCTCCATGCAGAACGACCGCCTGATCCTAACGGCCAACGCCAAGGTGGTCGGCGCGCGGTATGACTTCGAGCTACGCTTCGAGGCGGCCATGCCCCATACCAACTGCTACTCGCTAGGTGTGAAGACGTCGTGGGCGGACGCACCGGCGACGCATCACGACTATTACAGGAATACGGCGGACAGTTGGTTCAGCCACTGGACACGCGGGTTCATGCCCGACGATGCGCCCGCTGCTGATACGGGTGCGACCGAACGGTATCAAGCGATCTGCCTCGCCTCGTTGAACGCCGAAGCACACCTCGACACCGTTCCCGCGCTGCAACAGACCATCGTGGCGGCTATGAAAACCGGCGCACGTTTCACCACTTCGAACAAGGAAGGCGACACCAACATCACGTGGAACGGATCGCGGTTCGTGCGCATCGATACCGGAGACTATCCCGATACGGTCGTGTTCTCCAGCGAGTCGGAATTCCTGGAAGCGCTGCGGAAATTCTACGACTGGGAGACGTCGAAGAACATGTATCCCGAAAAGGCTTCCGACCTCGTGGCGTGGAAACTCATTCTGCGGTTACTCCGGATGTAGTGTGATAACCTGACGTCAGCGGAATTGAGGTGCCGGCGGCACTGCTGACGATCGGTATCCCTTCCTCGCATCGCATGGGCTGGATGAGGCGAAGACTGGCAGCCGGGCGGACAAGTCGCCGTTCTCCGCGCATGACGTTCTATCTTTGGACAACTAGCCACAGGTCATGTCCTTCACGAACAAACCATCCGTCGCTCTCACGCTCGATCAAGTCGTCGAACTGGTGGACCAGTTGTCCCCGGCAGACAAGCTGAAGGTGGCCAAGCGCATCCAGAAGCGCCAACGCTCGAAGGACATCGACCGGTTGGTGGAGATCTTCAGCAAGGTGAAGATCAGCGAGAAGCGACTCACCGCGATGGTCGAAGAAGAGCGCGCCAAGATCCACGCCCGTGAGCAAACGCGTCCGGCTCGTCGTTGATGCCAACATCATCCTCAGCGCGCGATCGGCGGTGAGCTCCGCTGGTTCAGGGAAGTGCTGGCGAATGACGACCTGGACCTGCTGGTTTCTTCACGCATGCTGGAAGAAGTCGAGGGGGTTGTATCGAGGCCGTATTTCAGGAAGTATTTCCCGGTGGAAGAAGCGGTCGAGATCCTGGCCATCGTGAAGCGCAACGGCACGCTGGTGAAAGTCAAGCCACCCTACGACCGGATCTGCCGCGACCCGAAGGACGACTACCTGCTCGCGCTGGCCAAGAAGGGAAAGGCCGACTTCCTGATCACTGGCGATGAGGATCTGCTCGTACTGAAGAAGCATGGCAAGACCCGGATCCTGAAACCTGCGGCGTTCAGGAAGGAGTTCTTGTAGCGCACATGATCCGCGACCAAGCCATGCCTTCGTCAGGCAGGCATGTCCATCCGATCACATGACCCTGCCCAAAAGCGTGACCACAAAGCGGCGAGCATCCAATTTCTACATTTCACCATGATCCAGTTCCTCCGCCATCCGCTCTGGGCTGCGCTTGCCTTGATCACCGCATCCGCCATCGCACAACAGGGTGTGCGCAAGCAGATCCTCGTGCTCGGCACCTTTCATTTCGCGTCGAACCAGGACGCGATCAAGCACGGTGAGATGGACATCCTGAGCACCCAGCGGCAAGCGGAGATCCAGGAATTGAACGACAAGCTGGCCGGCTTTGCGCCGGACCGGATCATGGTGGAATGGAAGGTGGTCGAGGATCAACCGTTCGTGGACAGTGCGTATGCCGAGTACCTGGCCGATCGCTTCAAGCTGCGGGCGAACGAGGTGTACCAGATCGGGTTCCGCCAGGCGCGTCGCTTCGATACCGGCCCCCCGCAGTGCATCGATGCCGATGGGCTCTTCCTCTTCGATACCCTCAACTACGCAGCCGGGAAAAGCGGACGTACCGCGTGGTTCGAGGCCTACATGGATAGTGTGGTGCAACTGGTGGTGGAGGAGGATTCGATGCACATGCACCAGCCCATCACCGAGGCATTGCGGCAAATGAACTCCGAGGAGGGAAGCCGGTTGTCATTGGCGGTGAACGGTGTGTTCGCCGCTGCACGACTTGGCCCGCTCGGTGACGATGCCGGTGCGGAGTTCATCGGCCAATGGTACCTGCGCAACATCCGGATGTACGCGAACATCTGCCGTTCCACGCGGGCTACCGACCAGCGCGTCCTTGTCATCGTTGGCAATGGCCACCGCCCGATCATCGAACAACTGCTGCGCGCCGATCCGGACTGGGAGGTGATCGAAGCGGATCGCTACCTGCGTTGAGGGGGTGTCTCTATTACCGCGACTTCCGGCAGGTGATGGATCCGGGGCGAGCCCAGTTCGTGACCTGGTTCGCAGATCGGGTTCGATCATCGTTCTTTGGGTGAATGAAATTCTGGACCGGCGTTACCGACAACGAATGGTTCCCCTTCCTCGCTGCGCGTGGCTTGGATGAGGTGAACTTCTGGCGGCCCACCTAACTTCGGCGGTATGGGATCGGAGAACGGACTTCTGCAACTGAAGAACCCACGCCTTACAGACCTCGCAGGGGTCGAAGGCGTCGCGCTGGTCGATACGGGAGCCTTGCATCTCTGCATTCCGGAGCACGTGCGCATCCAATTGAAGTTGGAGGCCATCGACGAGAAGGAAGTGACACTGGCCGATGGGTCGAAGCACCTCGTGCCCTACGTCGGACCGATCGCTATAAAGTTCAAGAACCGTATTGGCTTTGCTGGTGCCTTGGTATTGGGCACGCAGGTGTTGCTCGGTGCGATCCCCATGGAAGACATGGACCTGATCGTGATCCCGAAAACACGCACAGTGGATGTGAACCCGGATAGCCCGAACATCGCGTCGAGCATTGTGATGTAAGTGCGTCGCTTTGCTGCGGGCGACCAATTGCGCGATAGACTGCTGGCCTTTCGCAAGGAGCCATGCCTTCGACAGGCCGACATCGCCATCCGCTCACCCATGCACCCGCCATGCGATGGCCCGCGTGGCGTAGCGCATTTCCACCGGCCCATGGGGGCTTGTGGCATCCAACAGCGCATCCAACGCTTCGAGGAAAGCCGGGATGTCGGCCACACCGTGCTTCACGTAAGAGCTGCTCAGCGCCAGGTTGCGCACACGCTCGCGGTCCATGGGCACGGAGTGCATGAACGCACGGAGTTCCGCATGCGGCGCTCGCTCACGGATGGCGTTGATCGTCCGGCCTGCGCGCTCGTTCACCTCGTACTGTGTGGACCACGTGCGCAGCAAGGTCTCATAGCCCTGCATGAAGGGCGTGTCCTCCAGGCGCACGTTCCAGAAGGCCACGCACGCGGAGCGCGGGGTGCCGATGCGCTCCACTTCGGCGAAGGTGCGATCCAGGTCGAACCAATGGAAGGCCTGCGCGGCGATGATCAGATCGGCGCACGCATCGGGCAGGCCGGTATGCTCGCTCGTGCCCACGCGATAGTCCTGCGCACCCTCCGCGCGTGCCGTGGCCAACATGTCCGCGTTGGGGTCGATGCCGATCACCGGGTGGCCGGTGCTTGCGAAAAGGCGCGTGGAGATGCCTGTGCCGCAGCCCAGGTCCACGATCAAGCCGGGGGCCGGTGCCTGTTCCAAGCACCAACGCACCAGTTCCTGCGGATAGGTGGGCCGCGCCTGCCCGTAGATGTTGGCCAGGCCGGTGAAGCGTTCGGTGGATCGCATGGTGGACGCGGGCTGAGGCGAAGCTACGCGCGCGACTAGCGCACATGAGCAGGCTGCCGAAGACAGGTGGAACTTGAAACCACCTTATGGCAGATGCTATTGCGAGCAAGTCATTCGCTCCATAGGCCGCTGACTAAAAGCCGCTCAGCCATGAGGCCTTTGGTTGCATAGGTGCAGAGGCCCACAAGACAACAGGCCTTGGATCATAAACCTCAGTTCAATCCGGCTTAGGTGGATCCGGATTCTTAAGGTCGTCGAACTTCTGGGCCATCGTTGGGTTCTTCCTGGTCAGCTTCTTGATCGTCATGTCCTGAGCCTTGTCATTGGCGAGCCTCAGGTTTCGATCGGTGCCTAACAAAGCCTCCTTGGTCTTCTGCAAGTGATCGATCGACTTGTCGATCTCCTCGATCGCCTTGGTGAACTTCTCTCTGGCTAGCCTGAAGTTGTTCCCAAAAGCGGACTTGAAGGCCTCGAGATCCTCCTCGAAGTTCGTGATGTCAATGTTCTGGGCCTTTACTAAGGCGAGCTCGTTCTTGTACTTCAGTGAGTTCTGGGCAGCGTTCCGCAGTAGCGTGATGATCGGGATGAAGAACTGCGGACGGACGACGTACATCTTCGGGTAGCGGTGGGACACGTCCACGATGCCTCCGTTGTACAGGTCGTTGTCGGGTTCCAGCAGCGTTACGAGGACCGCGTATTCACAGCCCTTCTCGTTGCGGTCCTTGTCCAGTTCCTTCAGGAAGTCCTCGTTCTTCTTCTTGGTCGCCGTGGTGTCGCTTTCGTTCTTCATCTCGAACATGATCGACACGGCTTCAGTGCCGGATTCGTCCACGTCGCGGAAAATGTAGTCTCCCTTGCTGCCTGTCTTCGCATCGTTGTCCTTCTCGAAGTAGCACTTGGGGAAGGCCGTGGCCCGCATCTTCTCGAACTCGATCTCGCAATGCTGCTCCAGTGTTTCGCCCAGCATCTTGGTCGATAGCTTGGCCTTCATATCTCGGATCCGTTCGATCTCCTTTTCGTGGTCGCTGATCTGCACCTCGTACTTCTCTTTGAGGGCGTTCAGCGCGAGCTTCTTATCCTGCTCCAGGAGCTTCGTGCTGCTCTTGAGCTCGTCGCGTTCCTTTTCGATGGCACTCACTGCTTCCTTGATGGCGAGCTTCTGGGCTAGCTGCAGTCGTTCGAGTTCGCCCGCCAGCCGGTCCCTTTCCTTCTCCACGGGGGCCAATTCATTCTTCAGCTCAAGTTGCTTGGTAGCATCCACCGCCTCCAGCTTTGCCTTGAGTTGTGCGATCTCGGCTTCCTTCTTGGCGGCGTCCTTCTCGAGCTTATTGGTCACCTTGGCCTCTGCCAGCTCAATGGCCGTGCGCTTCTCCTCCTCGGCTAGCCTCAGCCGTTCCTGGAGCGCCTCCTCGAACGCGTGGTCGCGCACCTGCTTCAAGATGTCGGCGTAGCCCGCCTCATCGATCTTGAAGGCCTTTTTGCAGTGGGGGCAGATGATTTCGTTCATGCGGCTGTGCTTCAGAACTGTGCGAATGGCGTGATGGCAAAGTAAGGCTCGATGGGTTCTTTGCGTAGCAAGGGCTTTCCGCTGCAATCGCTCACGCGAAATGGGGGCTCACTAGTCACCATGTTTGCGCACACGAACCTAATCGGCCTCGATAGCCGTATTGTCCTCAAATTGGCATTCATTCTTGACGCAATGGCTGCTATCGTCTTTCAAGACCCAACGCAGGAATCACCCGTACGACTTCTTGACGTGCTCCTTCGCCACGCTGGTACTGCTGTTGAAGGCGGAGCTGCGTTCGCATGGGCTTCGCGTTCTGGTATTCGTAAGCTCATTCACGATCCCCATTTCGAACAGTTCTTAGAGCGGGGCAGGTTTCATTTGATTGTGGGGCTCGATACGACCACGGACGCGCGAGCTCTTGAAGCCCTTCGTGCGGCAGAAGATCAATTCCCGGGACTAAAGCTCCAGATGTTCGTTACACCGCCGGAGCACGGAATCTTCCATCCAAAACTCACGTGGTTTAGAAACAAAAGCGGCGGGATTGTAGTTGTCGGTTCTGGTAACCTCACCGAGCGGGGGCTTACTGAGAGTTGGGAGGCATTCTCTGAACTGCAAATTGGGGAGGCGGAGATGGTTGAGGTTTACCGCACATGGGAATGCTGGATTGAGCAGCAGCAACCATACTTGCTTCCCGCTTCATCACCTGCCGTTGCGGAACTCGCGGGTGCCAACATCCTAGACTGGTCAGAGGAGCGGGCTAAAACAAGTGCCAGATTACAAAGGGCAAGAAACCCTAGAGTACTTCTTTGTGAGATTGGTAAAGGTCGAATCTCGAAAAAGGGCTTGCAGGTGGATGTCGGAAAGAACGCCTTCACGCAGTTCTTCCAGGTCACGAGCAACCGCGAGTCCGTGATCTTCGGTCTTGTTGAATCCCCTGATTCCGTCTTGAGCTATACTGCGAAGCCCATTGAAAAGGGAAGCGATAACCTGTGTTTTGAAATGCAAGTTCCGCGTTATGTCTATGGGGCTAGGCCAATCGCGATCTTTCTTGAACTGCGCTCAGGAGTCTTCCTCTACGCAATCGTTAGGAATGGGGAGGCCGAATACGAGGAGTTGCAAGCTTACTTGCACGAAAACCTCCCCGGAAAGAAGGAGTCCGAAATGAAGCGTTGGTCAGCACGAGTCAATGCCGTGAATCACTTCACTGTGGTCAAAATGCTGTTGGCAGCAGTCCGACACATCACTTGACTTATGGGGCTTGCACAAATCCGAAACCGCCACCACCTCGCCAATCAACCTCACTCGAAATCCCGCCACGCTCACCCTGGGCAACCATCTTCAGGCGTTGGGCACAGATGGAAACAGCGTGCTCACCACATTCGATCCCGATATAGCGGCGACCGGTCTTGTGAGCAACAGATGCCGTTGTGCCAGAACCGAGGTACGCATCGAGAACCAAGTCGCCCGGCTGTGTTGCGATTTGCAGGATGCGGTGCAGCAGTTTCTCAGGCTTGGGCGTGTCGAATGGATGCCCGTCCGGAAAAAGTGATTTGATGTGCTTCTTGGCATCGGTCGTAGTGCCAGCCACGTCGGCAGTCCACAATGTGCTGGGAGCCATACCCCGCTGTACATCCTTCAAGAACTTCTTTACGCGCGGCGCACCATTCCCATCGGAACCAAACCAGATATTACCCTGCTTGATCTCTTCCCGCATGCGCCTCTCATTGTAGGCCCAGCAACGGCCCTGTGGAAGAAAATGACGTTTGCCATTAGGTGCGACGACATCGTAGAACTGACTTGCCACGGCATGGCCTGCTTGCACATTCGCCGAAATCGACTGCCAAGGCCCTCGAGGATCATTGTCCGGGTTCTTGTACCGGGCAAGTATCTCCTCTGACAGTGGGAAGTCGCCGCGTGTGCTATTGAAAAGAACAGGATCCTTGGCATACACAAGGATGTACTCATGATTGAACGAGAACACCCTTCTGTTCTCTCGTGTTTCGCGATGATTCCAGACAATGGTCGCAACGAACTTGTCGCGACCGAACAACCGATCGCATGCGACCTTGAGGTAGTGCAAGCCCAGGTCATCGATGCTGATCCACAGCGAACCATCCTTGGTCAAGGTCCGGAAAAGAAGCACTAGTCGTTCTTCCAACTCCGCAAGCCAGTCATGGTGCTTCGCTACATCGGAGTAGTGCGCAAAGTTCTCTTGGGTGTTGTATGGCGGGTCGATGTACACACAGCGCACCATCCCCTGTAGTGAGGGCATGAGAGCCTTCAGCACATCCAAGTTGTCGCCTTGGATCAAGTAGTTCGCATGATCACCCTTACCAACACCGAGCGCTTTGATCGTTCGGCCACGAGGTTTGGGAGTGGTGACAAGAACGTCGTTCGTCGGTGAATCGATGAGTAGTTGCATGGAGCGATCGACGAGATTCTCGGAGTAGCTTCGCGAACAATGTAGAACGCTGATCGGGTTGCACGCACGGTGGTGAAAACTTTCGAAACACAGGTCGATGTCAATTCGCCGGAGGCCCCGTCACAGGTCTTCAGGCCAATTCACTACTTGGGCAGTAAGCTCCGGCTCCTCAATGAAATTGGTGACGCCGTTAACGAGGTAAGTACGAAGGAAACGCTGGTCTGCGACTTGTTCTCGGGATCCGGCGTCGTGTCCTCTTTCCTAGGGCTTGAGCGGCGAGTGGTCGCCGTAGACATTCAAGAGTATGCCCGGGTCCTTGCTTCCTCTGTGCTTCTGTCAAGCCCGGTCAAGAACGCCGACCTCAGCGCTTTGCTGAAACCTGCCACTGACGATGACCTTGGCCAAGAATTGCTTCAGGCGTTCGCGCCATTGGTCAACTATGAAGCCCACTGCATCGCACAGGGTCGTGATAGCAAACCCGAAGCACTTGCAGACCTCATTGAAATGGGCTCGGTAGTGAGCGCGAGTGGAATCACATCTTCCAATGTACAAGCCTCGAAGGCCTTTGCTGAGGTTGCTGACCGACTGTCCAAGCGGAAGCTCAAAAAGTCGGCCTTGGTCTCGAGGTACTATGGCGGGCTCTACTTCAATTACCACC
Source organism: Flavobacteriales bacterium (assembly GCA_016703105.1). GTDB lineage: Bacteria > Bacteroidota > Bacteroidia > Flavobacteriales_F > PHOS-HE28 > PHOS-HE28. Next base: position 273,265 of record JADJCS010000008.1, on the reverse strand, counting down.
ACGCCATCGCACTGGATGTTCTGCTCTCCAAGGTTGATACCCTACCACTAGACCTTCAGGACCTCGGTAAATCCATCATTCTCAGCACTGCCAGTGATGCTTGTCCGAACGGTCGGCAAGCAGTTCGCTCAACCCCTTCGGCCCCGGTCAAAGGACGGGAAGCCCAAAGCGGCTCTTTGGCGAACGGTGGAGAAGTCTCGATCCGTTGATAGCACGAGCATTGTTCAAGCATGGCTTTCGACCTACGTGTCGAAGCCCAGTGCTCGATCCGGAAGCTCAGCCATCCGTGCGGATTACTGCGACTTCCTCCGCACAACCGAACTACCGATTGGTGTTGTCTATGCTGATCCACCATACACGAGGGATCACTATAGCCGTTTCTACCACGTATTGGAGACCATGTGTCTTGGCGACCATCCGAAACTGTCGCGTACGAACTTGAACGGCGGACACTCGATCAGTCGCGGGGCGTACAGAGAGGACCGTCATCAATCACCCTTCTGCATCCGTAGTCAAGCTCCAGGGGCGTTCGAGGAACTATTCAAGGTGGTTTCCGAGCGCGGAGCAAGTCTGGTCTTGTCCTACTCGCCACAAGCTGATGGCGATCGAGTGCATCCCCGAGTGATGCGCTTGATGGACATCACGGAAATCGCCAAACGGCACTTCCCATACATCGAGGTACGCCGCTCAGATACCCTTGCTCACAGCAAGCTCAATCGGACGGACCTTCATTTGGACACGCCTGAAGTAGCCGAAGTGCTTGTGGTCTGTCGGTCCTGACAGGACTAGGCGAACTCGTCGTCTTTGAACGCCTTTGGCACAGCAGCCAGCAGTTGCTGTACTATGGGTAGCCCACTGACGTCGGATATAGAGAAGCGAAGCCGCTTCATGTTGGTTAATGAACCAGTCCACTTGCTTGCCAAGAATGATGAGAGCTGTGCATTGTGTGCATCACCAGGCATCGACAATGTGTAGAGAAAGGTGCGTTCAGCGATGCGCAGAAAGACACCGATAGGCTTGCCGTTGCTCGGATAGTCCAGATCGGCTGCCGCGTTCAGCTCGAAGCGCCAGTTGCTGCTGATCACCTGCACACTTGGACGGCTCTCAACTTCAGCAAGGTTTCCATCACTTCGCAACCACTGGAAAAGCATCCTGCGTTGCGTGCCCACCTTAGCTCCGAAGTAGTTCTCGTAATTGTCTTGATCGAAGTTGGCTTGCTTCCAACGATCGCCGCTTCGGGGTATCTCCGCGATCAGCACTGGCGTGTCCTGCGCATCGAGTAACGGTGCAGTAGTCGGTGCGGCACGCCGACGCGCACCCCAGCCACCTCTGTTGAGTTCTGCTCGTGCCAGCGCTTCAGCAGAATCCAAAGCATGCAAGCGCAAAGAGTGCGTCGCAGTCCAAGCCTCCCATTGCCCCTTTAGTTCTGCCGTCTCCGCAACGCTCAACGGGCACAAAGCGTAAGCCTCCCAGTTCTGTCGAAGCCCTGCACCCGTCAAGTTTCCGGACCCCACAACTAGACTTCCTCCATCGCGCTCACCGAACCAAGTCATCTTCGGATGGAACAAGGAAGCATTTGATGGTGAAATGAAGACCCGTACACGCAGTCCATTTAGGTCACGTTGCGCCTCTTGTAACGCGGCAAGCGCTTCAGGCGTAGTCGTGGTATCTACACCAACGACCAAGTCGAACGGATACTTCTTCAGAAAGCGTTCAAAGACGGCATCACGTATGAGTAGCCGCACACCTGCTGCCGTGGCCCAAGCGAATGCTGCTCCCCCGCACCGTGCAGCGACTGCACGCTCCAATAAAGTCTCGAGCAGATAGGCTGATTCAGGATCAGTTGGATCCTGAAGTCTCAGAATTGACTTTGACATAGGTCCAGCACTGATTCAAACATACGAGACGCATTTCGCGTGAGCGATTGCAGCGGAAAGCCCACAGGCCTGTAATCCAGGCCGAGGACTTGCAGCGGAAAGCGCGACCCCGAGGCTTTGCGAGGGGGCACGCCCAAACCTTCAAGAAACTGAACGTGACCGGTCATAGGCTCTGATCCAACTTCTTCACCATCGTCAAGATCGTCGCGATCGCCACCGTCTCCCCGGTCTCATCGAACACATCCACCAGGAACTTGACGATCCCCTTCGCCACATCCTCCGGCGTGCGCTTCTCCTGGTCCACCTTCTCCTTCACCGTGAAACGCACTTGGATCGTCATGCCGGGGTACACCGGCTTCACGAAGCGGCATTCGTCCAGGCCGTAGTTCAACAGCACCGGTCCTTTCGGCGGATCAACGAAGAGGCCGGCGGCGCGGCTGAGGATGAAGTAGCCGTGCGCCACGCGCCCCGTGAAGATGGTGCCCTCGAGGCTGTTGGCGTCCATGTGCGCGTAGAACTTGTCGCCGCTCAGGTGCGCGAAGTCCTCGATGTCCTGCAAGGTGACGGGATGGATGTCGGTGATCACGGTGTCGCCCACGTGCAGTTCCTCGAAGTGCATGCGGAAGGTGTGCTGCTTGGTGATGTTCATCCGCGCGCCCTGCTGGTATTGCTGGGTGATGGCGGTGATCGTGCTGGGGTGGCCCTGGATGGCGGTGCGCTGCAGGTAGTGCATCACGCCGCGCTTGCCGCCCATCTCTTCGCCGCCGCCCGCGCGACCGGGGCCGCCGTGTACCAAGGTGGCCAGCGGACTGCCGTGGCCGGTGTTCTCCTTGGCCATCTCTCGGTTGAGGATGAGCATGCGGCCGTGGTGGCTGGCGGCGCCCCACACGAATTGCTGCGCCACCTTTTCATCGTACGTGGCGATGCTGGCGCAGAGGCTGCCCTTGCCGAGCTTGGTGAGGGCCACGGCATCGTCGATGTCGGTGTAGGGCATCAGCGTGCTCACGGGACCGAAGGCCTCCACGTTGTGGCTCTGCTGGTTCTTCCAAGGGTCGGCGTTGAGCAGCAGGATGGGGCTCATGAAGGCGCCCTTGCTGGCGTCGGCGCCTTTCACGTCCACGCTGTCGGCGCTGCCGTAGACGATCTGCGAGCCTTTGAGCAGTTCGTCCAGCGCGCGCTTCACCTCGTTGCGTTGCGTCTGTCCGGCGAGGGCGCCCATGCGCACACCGTCCACACGCGGGTCGCCGATCACGGTGCCACCGAGGCGCTTGCCGATGGCGATCTGCACATCCTCCAGCACGTTCTGCGGCACCAGGATGCGGCGCGCGCCGGTGCAGCGCTGGCCGCACTTCAGCGTCATCTCCTTGCCCACTTCCTTGATGAAGAGGTCGAACTCCTCGGTGCCGGGCGTGGCGTCAGGGCCGAGCACGATGGCGTTGAGGCTGTCGGCCTCCATGTTGAAAGGCACGCTCTCGTCCACGATGCGCGTGTGCTTCTTCAGCATGCGGCCTGTGCTGGCGCTGCCGGTGAAGGTGACCACGTCCTGGTGCATCACGTGGTCGAGCAGGCCTTCGGCGCTTCCGACGATCAGCTGTAGGGCGCCCTCAGGCAAGATGCCTGAGGCTACTATATCCTTCACCATGGCCTCGGTGAGGTAGCTGGTGACGGTGGCGGGCTTCACCACGGCGGGTACGCCGGCCATCCAGTTCACGGCCACCTTCTCCAGCATGCCCCAGATGGGGAAGTTGAAGGCGTTGATGTGCACGGCCACGCCCTCCTTGGGCACCATGATGTGGTGACCGATGAAGGTGCCGCCCTTGCTGGTCTTGATGGCGTCGCCGTCCACATAGAAGGGCATGTTGCCCAGCACGCGGCGCAAACTGGCGTTGGCGAAGAGGTTGCCGATGCCGCCCTCGATGTCCACCCAGCTATCGGCCTTGGTGGCGCCGGTGCGGTAGGAGAGTTCATAGTAGCTCTCCTTTCTATCCATCAAGTAGAGAGCCAGTGCCTTCAACATCCGGCCTCTTTCCGGGAATGTCATCTTCCTGAGCGGTGGTCCACCTACTTCGCGACCGTAGGCGAGCATCCTTCCGAAGTCCAACCCGGTGCTGGAAGTTGTCCCGATCAGTTCTCCGCTCACCGCATCGACCAGTTCCGATTGCTTCCCTGCACCGGCCACCCATTCACCGCACGTGTAATTCTGTAGTTGCATGGTGCTAAAGTAGAACCGAGGTTTCGTTGCTTTGGGCGTGCCGCCTCGAAGACTCGCCGTCGCGCTCTTCCGTTCAAGTCCTCGGCTGGATTACCAGCCTCCGGGCTTTCCCGTTCGATCGCTCACGCGGAGTTGGCCAAGCCTGAGTCAGGTACAGATTCCACCTACCTTCGATTTCTAAAAAGATCGCAAATGTTCGGCTCGCAACCTTCAGATGGTGGCTCTGGTCTTTTCGACAATGTGAGGGTGCCACCGATGCATGAGTTGGTGGCAGAGTACCGTTCCATTGGCGAGGAGAGGAAAGTACCGCCGTCATCAAGATTATCGGACGAACAGATTTACGAGACATTCGTTTTGTCGACTGCGGCATTCCGTCAGGCTGCGCACATCAAGCAGGAGCGCGTTTCGGAAGCGACCTACAAAGGGATTGCACTGAAGTTCATGGGCGTTCTTGAGTTCTTTGGTGAGGCCTACTTCGTGGATCATCTTAAATACGAAGTGGAGAGGTTCCACAAGGAAGGAATGCGGGATGACTATGTGAAGTTCGGGCGGCAGTATTTCAGTTTCGACAATGAGAGACCTACGGAACCCCACTTCGGGGTATCACCGTCGAATTGATGAAGGTTTGCGTACTCGCCGCTGACATTGTTCTTGAGCCGCATCAGCGGAACAAGAATGCCAGACTTGAGGTGGTTCTTTTCGGTACGGCGTACTTGTTCCGACAACTGATCAAGAAGTTGGATCAAGAGCGGCATCATGCTTTCGTTCTGGAGTATTGGCAATCACTTGAAGACTTGATTTGTGACGAGGGTCTGGACTCGTATCTGCCTAGTTCGGATATCGGTTCTTTCCTCGCCAGCAGGTTGGAACTCTATGATGGAGAGGTTGACTCCATGTTCAATCCAGCACCTCGTGGTCATGTTCCACTATTGAGGTCCGTTCGACTGTTCTTCGAGACCCCTTTGGCAGCAGATGACAGCGTGTTGTCGAGAGACTTGGAAGCGATGCTGCTGCTCATGAGAAAGAGCTTGGAGCTATTCAAGCTATTAGATGGGGCTATCGATCGTGTTCACAAGCAGGGGTATTTTGAGCGGTAGCTCAAAAGCCACAGACAACCTCCGAGTGTCCTCCTGAATTTCAGAGGGGTTGTTCGCTGTCCCCGCCTTGAGTCGGACTCCTCTCTAGCGGCCTACCTGCTTCTAACGCTCACGCGGAATGCAGCACTGAAGGATTCACCTTCACGATAGGCATTTGGACATACCCCGAATCCACGCGTCTTCCTGTGTCCGTGACAAGTCGGTTGGAAACGAGCCACTCGAACATGCCTTCGTTCTCAGAATACCTCTTGATGCATGCCTCGCCTGGTCCTATTGGCACATCGGGCACGTTGGTCGTGACCGTGGTGATGAGAGACCCGTCATTGCTATCAACCATCTGAAGCCCTAAGCGGTTGCCCACCTGATAGTTGAACGTTTTCAAGCGCACTTGCCATTCCTTGTAACGCAGTGTTTGAGGAACTTGCGGAGCGGTTGTCTTTGATTGGGGGATCCGATGGAACAACTCACAGTCACGGATCAGCAATGGTGCAAGTGCGCGGAACTCTTCCATTAGGTCGATCGTGTTGGACCTAAGGTGAGGAGGTTGCCCGGTAACGAAACTGCGCTGTGTCTGGTTGAAACCCGTGCGCAGGATCATGCTCCGGTCATTTCGTGCCACGTCATCGGGCGCCATCTTGGGAATCGTATCCAGCTTGGTCTGTATGCTGCCGTTGAAGAACAGCAGGAACTGCATCGTGTCGGCGACATCGAAGAGATTAATGATCGCGGTAGCTTCAGGTGAGATCGAGTAGGTAGCATTCCCTGTCAACTTCCTCAGGATGATCATGCGATTGCTTAGCTGTCGACCAGTGCCTTTCATGCTCAGGCTCATGTACTCATCGGCTACCTCCTTGAAGAAGCTATTGACCTTCGTGAAGTAGATGAAGAATCGCCCGAGGAAGATCACTACAATGATCCCCACGATGACGAGAACGGTTTCCATTGGCTTTGGTAGTTTGAGTTAGCTGATCTCGTAGTACTTCCCCAGTCCTCGGTCGCTCACGCGCCCTGCGGCCCACTCCTTCGGAGTTGATCGAAGAGGTATTGGGCGAGGGCCTTCAGCATGCGGCCGCGCTCGGGGAAGGTCATCTTGCGCAGGGGCGGGCCGCCGACGGTGCGGGCATAGTTCAGCATGTGGGCGAAGTCCAATCCGCCGCTGCTGGTGGTGCCGATGAGGTCGCCGGTGATGGCATCGACCAGTTCACTCTGTTTCCCGGATCCTTTGACCCACTCGCCGCACGTGTAGTTCTCTAGCTGCATGGAGGCCAAGGTAGAATGCAAGAGGTATTCTCACCGCCAAGGCGCAACGAACGCAAAGTCAACGCAACGTGGCGGAACCGTTGCGTTCGTTGCGCCGTGGCGGTTCAATTGTATTTCGGTCTTCGCTGCGGTTTAGCTTTGGGCTATGGACCTCAAGACCCTCAAGCTCGAACTGCTGGAGCGCATCGCACTGATCGACGATGAGTTGCGCCTGCTCGCCATCAAGCGCGTACTTGATGCCCCGCGTGACTACGGCATTCCGAACGAGAAACTGACCGTGGTGAAGGATCCGTCCGGAACGGAACGCACCTACACATCGGAAGAGGTGAAGCGCATCTTGGAGGAGGACCGTGCGCATCAAGAAGCCTTGCGCCATGAGCCGGGTGATCTGGAGCTTTCCGAGGAGGAATTGGCCGTGCTGGATGAACGACGTGAACGTCATCTGAAAGGGGAGTCCCGCTCCTACACCTGGGACCAAGTAGAGGAGATCCTAAAGAACGACCTGAAGCGCTGAGCGCGATGTTGATCTTCAAGGAAGAGGCGCTCCAGGAGATCCGCCAAGCACAGTTGTGGTATGAAGTACAGAGGCCGGGGCTTGGGGAACTGTTCCGCCGTGATCTGTTCGCCAGCTTGCGGTTCGTGGTGGAGAACCCGCCAGGTTTCGGTATTCGGAAGGATCCCTACCGTCCCGTTCTGCTGGAGAGATTCCCATACATCGTCTGGTACGCGGTGGAAGGGGACGATATCGTTGTCTACCGTGTTCGGCATGGCAAGCAGAGGCCCTTGCGGAAGTTCACCGGCCGTTGATATGGATCGGTGATCGTGCATCCTTGCGCGGCCGCAGACCTTACCGGCATCCGGGCTTTCCTCCCTGACTTGAACCGGGGTCGATCGCTCACGCGGTCCGCTCCATACCCCGATATTCGTTCCTGATCAACCACCATGTCTTTCTTCAAAACCCTCCGCAACAACCTGCGCCCCGAGCATCGCCTCACCAAACTGCTCGTTGGCGGCATCGGCGAGATCATTATGGTGATGGTGGGTATACTGCTCGCCTTGCAGGTGAACAACTGGAACGACGACCGCAAGGACGGCGTGAAGGAGTTGAAGATCCTGCGCGAGATGCGTGCGAACCTGGATCGCGACCTGGCGGATTGCCGCTTCAACATCGAGCGGAACGGGCACCTGCTGCGTGGCAATCAATCCGTGTTGAAGCAGTTGACGGAACACACCCTCTTCCACGATTCCCTGCGCATCCACTATGGCAACATCTTCGGCAATACGCAGCTCTCGGCGAACACCTCCGCCTACGACAACCTGAAGAGCATCGGCTTCAACCTGATACGCAATGACAGCCTGCGGCAGATGATCACCACGCTGTATTCCGAACGGTACACCTACCTGCGAAACCTGGAGTTCGAGGCGGATGGAAAGCTGCAATTCGATCACCTCCTACCACAACTGATGGCCAAGGTGGCGGTGGACACCGTTTGGGCGAGTGGTCAGCCCATCGATCCGGAAGCATTGATGGATGATGCTCCGTTCAAGGGTTTGCTCCGCATGAACATTTTCATTCGCGGTTATATGATCGCACAGTACCAAGGGGTGGAGCGGCGCGTGCTCGCCTTGCAAGGGATGATCGACAAGGAGTTGGCGGCGCGGGAATGAGCGGCGCGGTCTCCATCGATCGGACAGTTGTTCCGTTGTTATCGCGTCCACCCCTCAGCCGCTCATGTAAGTGATGGGTGCGTCTTATTACGAATGGCCAACTTGGCGTCGTGAACGCTCCCGCGCCCTCCGCCTTGGTGCTGCTTCGGTTGCGCTGGTTGCAATTGCGCCGCGCGCTACCGACCTACGGCATTGTGCTCCTCGCGCTGGCTGTCGTTGGTGCGGTGTGGTTGCTGCACAAGGTCGTGCACCAGGATGCCATGAACGCACCTTACATCGTCGTTGGTGCGGTGCTCATGGTATGGGGCCTGCACCAACGTCGCGCGGATCATCACTTCCTGCGCCGGCACGTGCCACAGGCGCGCGTTGCGATGGCCCTGGAGTACAGCGCACTGATCCTGCCCGTGCTGCTAGGCCTTTTGTTCGCTGGGGAATGGACGTCCTCTTCGGTGCTACTGGTTATGCCGGTCCTGCCATGGTCGCCGGTGGCGCTTGCCTCGGGCGTGCGCGCGGCACGGTTGCGGAAGCGGATACCCACGCAGCTCTTCGAGTGGAAGAGCCTATTGCAGAGCACTCATCCGTGGAACCTGTTGCTCTGGCTTGCGGCGTTGGCCTTCTGCTGGTTGCCCGTGCTGCCGATGTTCCTCTTGGGAGCCATCGCGTTGATGGTGACTGGTGCGCAGGAACAGTGCGAGCCACGCGCCATGATGCTGGCCACTGCACCCGATGCACGCGCGCTGTTGCGTAGCAAAGTGTTCGGTTCCATCCGGATGATGGTGCTGCTGGAACTGCCCGTGCTCATCGGTGCAACGATCTTCCAGCCGGATTGGTGGTGGCTCCACGGGCTATTCGGCCTCGGGCTGCTGGTGTTGGTGGCCTACGCGGTGCTGCTCAAGTATGCCAACTACCTGCCCAACGAGCGGCTGTCCGCCAACGGCGCGAACGTGGCCGTGGCAGCGGTCTTCGCGATCCTGCCCGGCCTGCTGGTGGTGCCGCTCATCATGCTCTTGAGCGAAGTGCGAAATGCCCGCGAGAACCTCAACACCTATTTCCATGCTCACCATCGCTGATCTGCATTGCGATTACGGCGACAAGCCGGTGCTGGATATTCCGCACTACGAGGTGGCACCCGGCGTACACGGCATCGTGGGCCTGAACGGTGCAGGCAAGACCACGTTGTTGAACGCGCTTTATGGCTTCGGTCGCAATGCATCGGCGCGCGTGCAATGGAAAGGGAGGACCTCTTCCACGGCAACGCGGCTTTCCAGGAAGCGGAGAGCTACTTCCATCCCGGCATCACCGGTGGCGAGTACCTCGATCTGTTCATGCCAGGTTCCGGCGCGAACGATGAACAGGCGTTGAACGCCTTGCTCGAAGTGCCTTTGGATACGCTCATCAGCACGTATTCCACGGGCATGAAACGCAAGCTTGTGCTGCTGGGCGCACTGCGGTTGGATAGGGAAGTGGTCCTGCTCGATGAACCCGTCAATGGTCTGGACCTGGCTTCGGTACGGGTGCTGGAGGCCATCATCCGTCGCCTCGCGGAACGGGGCCGCACGGTGCTCATCACCTCGCATGTGCTGGGTCCGCTGGTGGCCTTGTGCGACCGGATCCACCTGTTGGAGGCAGGCGCCAGCACACGGTCCTTCGAGCGCGGCCGGACCGAAGGGTTGGAGGAGGCGCTCTTCGCCGACCTGGACGCGCGTACAAGAGCGGTGGTGGCACGGTGGGCTGGTGGTCGGTAACCACTTTTGGCATGGAACTTAGACAGGCAAGCGCAGATGCTATCCGCGGATCACGCGGACAGGCCCGTCTACCGGTGTGCTTGCTTCTGCAGTATTCGGCATTTCACGAGCGGTAGCGAGCGCATCTGCGTAATCTGCGGATGTGTTCCTCTGTGTCGTCCCTTCCTGTGAGTTTAGATCGCGTTCCATCCACGATCTTCACCCCTTGGTCGCCGAAGCCACCAGGTGGAAGCGCAGCCCATGCTTCGTACGGTCCTTACATTCTTAGCAGCCACAACTCTACTGGCCTTGCATGCCCAAAGCCCAGCCCTCATGGGCTATTGGCACAACTGGAACGACGTTGGCGCGCCTTATGTCCAGCTGGACCAGATCGATCCGCGGTACAACGTGATCGAGGTCGCTTTCGCGGAGCCAGTGGCTGGAAGCACCTATGTGGTGGAGTTCGTGCCGGAGTTCGAGGTGCCAGCGGACTTCATAGCGCAGGTCGCGGCGCAGAAGGCACTTGGGAAGAAGGTGGTCATCAGCCTCGGCGGCGCGAACGCGACCATCCAATTGAACAGCGATCAGGAACGCGACTGGTTCATTGGGCATGTCATGTACCTCTTCAGCGTCTATGGCTTCAACGGCCTTGACCTGGACCTGGAAGGTTCGTCGGTCGCGATCTCGGGAGGAACGATCGCCGCTCCGGTGGATAGCACCGTGATCCGCTTGATCCACGCGGTGAAGGAGGTGATGGTGCAGTACCGCACGCTGACAGGGGAGAAGCTCTTTCTCACCATGGCGCCAGAGACCGCTTACGTGCAAGGCGGCCAGAGCGCTTTTGGCGGCATCTGGGGAGCGTACCTACCGATCATCGATGCGCTGCGCGATTCGTTGGACATCCTACAGGTGCAGCTATACAACAGCGGAAGTATGTACGGCATCGACGGTGGCATTTACAACCAGGGCACGGCCGATTTCATCGTGAGCCAGACCGAAGCGGTGATCCAGGGTTTCAACACGATCGGCGGGTTCTTCGATGGGCTCGCACCGGAGAAGGTCGCGGTGGCCTTGCCCGCCTGCGCGAGCGCAGCGGGTGGCGGCTACACCGATACGGCCACCGTGCGTGCGGCGATGGACTACCTCCTCGGGGAAGGCCCGCAACCCGGATCCTATACGCTAATGCAAGCCGGCGGCTACCCCGGTCTGCGCGGGATGATGACATGGAGCATCAACTGGGATGCGGTGAGCGCGTGCGATGGAGCGTACAGCTATGCCGAGAACTTCGAGCGCATCTTCGAGGATGTGAGCACGGGCGATCAGGAGACGCCGCTTGCGACCAACGCACTTTCTCCGAATCCGGTGCTCGACGTGTTGCACCTCGGATCACCTGTTCGCGGTGCCATCACCATCCGCGACCTGTCCGGCAGGTTAGTTCAGCGCGAGGAAGGGATCGGAATGAGGTCGGTAGTGGATGTGGGCACACTTCGCCCCGGCATCTATCTGCTCGACATCAAGGGTTCCTTCCCACAGCGCTTCGTGAAGGAGTAGTCCGTCGCGGCGCGGACGCGCGAAGTGACCGGTGCGGTGATCCTCGGACCTCTTTCAGCGCACCAACACCTTCCCATTTCGGGATCGTCCGGAACGATCATGGATCGTCCAGACATGCAAGCCGGGTGGGCAGTGCATGCGCACGTGATCCGTATCCAACTTGCGGGTGATCAAGGTGCGGCCGCTCAGGTCCACAATGGTCAGGACCTCTTCGCCTGTCGCACCGATGACCTCCACTTCCAAGGCGTTCGGCGATGAAACATGGTGCGGTCGAACAGCAATGCCTTCCTCGATCCCGATCGGGTACACCTCACCTGTCCAGGTCACCGTATCGGTGTTCCCACAGGATCGGTGTAGGTATGGGTGAAGGTATAGATGCCAGGACCCGAGAAGGTGAAGGTGGGGTTGGCGTCCGTGGAGCTTTGTCCGTTGGAGCAGCTCCACAGGTGCGTGCCCTCGCCGAAGTGGTAGTAGGTGATATCGTTCGGCCCATTGCTGCTGGAGCCGTCGATGGTGGCGTCCGTGCCATTGGGAACATCGAGGTTCCAAGTGGTGCTGCTATCGAGCACGGTGGTGCTGGCGATCCCCTGCAGGATGGCTGCCGTAGCGGGCGGCAGCGATGAAGTGAAAGAGGCACCGGTGCAACTCTGCTGGAAGAGCGTGCTATAGAAAACGCATGCCGCGAGGTAGGTGCCCTCCACGGAAGGATGGCTCTCATCGGCCTGGTAGAGGTTGATGAGCGGATGATCTTCGCGCACTTTCTTCCAGGCCATGCCTACCGGCGCGGTATAGGCGTCGTTGCTATCGGAGAGCTCCACGTAGTTGTCGCGCAGGCCCTGCTGCATGCCTTCGTAGGTACACATGAACGGGAAGTCGGGACAGTTCAGGTCATCGCCGTTCTGGCGGCCCCAGGTCATGTAGAACACGGGGTAGGTGCATTCGTCGTTCTGTTCGATCGTCGCGACCAATTGGACCGCACCGATCTCCGTGTCGGTGATGTCGAGGGGTAGGGCACCCAGTTGGCTCTGCTCCTGCATCACCACGAAATCCCAGGGTTGCGACTCGATCGAATTGATGGTTGCGGGTGTCGATGCGTGTCCCATCAACGTATAGCCACCCGGCGCTTGCATGGCCGTCGTTACGGTGTCTCCGAGGGAGAGCGCCAACTGCCGGAAGGTGTTCGGCAGATCGTTCGCCGCCGTGTAGCTGTTGCCGATGAAGAGCACCGAGGTTTGTTGCGCGCTGCCGTGGAGCGCGATGAGTAGGTGGCAGGCAAGGATCCAACGCATGATGCGCTCATGACGTTGGGCTGGACCGGCACGTCGCCCAGCAAGTGTTTCCATGGGAGGAACGGTTCTCAAAGCTTCAGGAACGTGCAGGTACGGCTACCATCGGCCCCTTTCGTGCGGAGCAACAGCGCACCGTTGGGCAGATCACGAACATCCAGGCTCAGCGCCGGCGAACCCTGCACTGGCCAAACGCGCAGCACGCGGCCCTGGGTATCGAGGATCCCCACCTCATCCGGATCCGATCCCGAAGCGAACGACACATCAAGCCGATCCTGTGCGGGGTTCGGGAACAGCCGCATGCCATCCCCCGTTCGTTCAGCGATCGCGGTAGTGGTGCAGGTCTCGAAGGCACCGGCATCCAACGTCGCATGCTGGCAACGAATGACGCTGTCCATGGGATGAACGTACTCGCACCAAGCCCCGAGCGGATAGCCGCTGATGGCGACGCCCGCCGGGTAACCCACGCCGTGTGCGGGGGAGGTCACATCGATGTGATAGTCGAAGTTCGCGGCGTCGCTAAATCCGAGCGCGGAGATGTTCGTGTTGCGGACGTTGGCCAGGGTATCGGGCCCGAAGGGCCAGGTGCTCATGAAGCTACCTCCACCGGCCAGCACGTTGTTGTACGCTTTGAAGAGGATGCTCGTGGGCATGTCGAAGAACGTGCCCACGGTCTTCTCGTTCACCAGTGTATTGTGTACGGCATAGAGCCGATGGGGACCGGGATTGATGAGCCCTTCCAAGCCGTATCCGACCATGTTGGAGTTCTGACCTGCCGGCCCTTGCTGGATCACATTGCCGATCAGGTAAGCCTGCCCTCCGTTCGGCAGGTCGATCTCGCGGCTGGCCATGCCGTCGGCCTCGTTGCTCAAGCGGTTGTATTCGATCATGTTCACATGGGCCCGGCTTTTCAGTTCATGCCCAACGTTCGCATGATGGCTGAAGTTGAAGCGGAAGATCAGCGAGTCGATGTTGCCGATGTAGAGGTTGTGCGAATAGCCATCACCATAACCGTTGTAGCCGAATTCGCTATGCTCGATCACCATCGTGCTGGGGTGCACTTCGCCAGCGAGGATGCCGTTCTCATTGTCGTGGAAGTAGCAATGGCGCACCGTGAGGTCGAGGCCTTCCTGCCGGATGCCCGCACCGTTCTGGTCGGGCACGGAGCACTCGGAGAATTCGATCCATTCCACCGTGGTGCGGTCGCCCTGGATCACCCAGATCGCCTTTTGGCCCCACGCCAGCCCGTTCGATTCGAGGTGTGCGAGACCACCCACGCCGCGAAGCAGCAGGTCATCCGCCGTCCACGCCGCCACATCCGAAGGATACACGCCGGCTACGATGTCCACGGTATCCCCATTGCCCACCAGCGTAGCGACCTGGCTGGGCGACGTGTAGGTGAGGCCAGGACCCACTTGCCAAACCGCAGCGCGGATGGGGATGGGAAGGAGCAGGAGGCAGCCGGATAGCTGAAGGAGCGCGTGCATGCGGCCGAAAGTACTCCGGCTGGATCAGCGCAAGGCGCCTCGATGTGTACAAGGATCCGCTTCGCTTGAAATGGATCCATCCCTGTTCACCCCGCCCGCTCTATCAGCGTTTCACTACGCGCGCTGTTCGCGAGGTCCCGTCCTCTCGCACCCGGATCACATAGAGTCCCGCAGGCAGGGTCGCTAGGTCGAGCAGGAAGCGATCGCCCATGCGGTGCATTGTCACAGGTAGGGAACGCCCTTGCCGGTCGAGAAGCGCGATGGTGGCATCGCCCTCCGCCACCACGGTGAGCCGGTCGTTGGTGGGGTTCGGCCAGATCCGAGCAGCGTGGTCCAAGGAGGATATCTCTGGGAGAGGAGTGCTTAGGTCCGGATGCACCCATCGGATCCGTGCGTCCATCCGGTCGTTGGTGATCAAGTAGAAGCTGCCATCGGGCCGGATCGCGATATCGCGGTTGCGCCACATCAGGTCGAACGCACCGCCTTCCAAGTATTCCTCGCCCACCACGCTATCCAATGCCGCATTGAAGTCGAACAGCATGATGCCGCGATGCCAGAGAATGCCGGTGATCAGCTTGTTCTGGAACTCGGGGATCGCATTGCTCGTGTAGAACTCGCAACCTGCGGGCGGATGCGAGAAGGTCCGGATCGGGTGCGTATAGGTGTAGGTGGTGGAATTGCACGTGTCGGGGATCAGGAAGCAGGTGGTACCGTCGTAGTAGGGATAGCCATGGTCTTCATTCCGCTGGAGCAGGTTGATCTCATTGCTGAACGGCATCTGGCCGTGCTCGGTGTTCACCACGGCGCCATTGGGCAACCGGGCAAGACCTTGTGGATTGCGATGGCCCCAGGTCCAGGTGTGGTCAGCGCGCGGGTTGTCGGGTGGAACTGAACCGTCCGTGGCGAAGCGCAACGTTTTGCCGTTCGTGGAGAATAGGGTGTCCGGGCCGTTCAGCCAATAGTCGGCGGTGGTGAGCAATACGTAGCCGCTGGTGTCGAAGATCATCCGGCCACCGGCATGTTCGCCCGCATGGTAGTAGTTGAAGAGCACGGTCTCGTTCACCAGCGTATCGTTGATCGCGTCGTAGGTGAAGCGTGAAACCTCGCAGATGCTGGCGGTGTTGCCGTAGTACGCACCTGTATCGAAGACGGCCATCACGATGGGCGTGCTCGGGAAATCGGGATGCAGCGCCATGCCCAGTCCATTGCCGTAGCCCCGATCGAGCAAGGTGTCCACCACATCGGTCACCGGGTCCCATCGGGTGATCATCGGACCGTCGGTCATCCAGAGGCGATCGTCAGGTCCCCAAAGGATCTCCCACGGGATATCTACACGGCTGCTGTCCAACACCACATCGATGGCGAGTACGGTACTGTCGAGCGGGTAGGATAGTTGTGCATGCACGTGAACGCTGGTGAACGTGATCGCGACCAGCGCAGTGGTGGCGATATGGGTACAGCGGTTCTCCATTGGATCACAAGCCGATCCTCATCGTCACCGGCCCATCCTCAAGCCAAACGCGGAGCAAGCGGACACCGCTTTCGACGTTGCCCAGTGGCACGCCAACGCTGCGTTGATCATTGCCGTCCACGAGCCGCAGCATGCGGCCCATCGTATCGAAGATCTCGAGGCGCTGCATGGGTTCATCGGACTGAACGGTAACGTCGTCGCCGTTGCGGATGATCATCGGCTTGTTGACGTGATGGGATGTGATGCTGGTTGGAAGGCCGCCGATGCCGATGTCATCCAACAGGGCCCAGCCGCCAAGCGGAATACCGCTGCCCAAACCGATACGCACACTGTCGTCGTTCAGTCCGGCATAGAACGAGTAGGTCAGGTCCACCCACTGCACGTTACCGGGATCCAATGGCGGAAACGGGTGATCGTTGACGGGATCACCTCATTGGGTGGTGGTATCAGGCCCGCGAAGCCATACGTGTTCATAGGAGGATCCCCGACGCCATCGCGGCGCACGAAGATGGGCGGCGGAACCATCGTGCTGGTGCCGATGATGGCGCACTTGAAGGTGATGTCACAATGCTGGACAAGTCGAGCCACGGCGACCAAAGCGTGCTTTCCTGGTAGCTCGGACATCCCCCGCAATCCATGATCAGGCCCCCCGAACCACCGTAGCCCACTGAATTTCCCCAAACGAAGCCTGTAGTTGGGTTCTCTATGGTCCAATCGCTGGGTAGGCCGCTGTTGAGGTCGGTGCCAACCGGCGGTGGAACGGGTGGTTGCGCGAATAGCAGCGTGCGGATGGCGATGCTCAACGGAAGTGTCAGGGACCTGATCATGTGCGATAGGTTTTCGCTTTCGTTGACGCAGATCCGTGGAAAGGTTGTTCGGTGCGCATCGCTTTCCTTCAATGCTTCGGTGGCTTCGCGCTCATCTCGAACTCCAGTGTGCCACCGGCCATGATCTCCGCGTGCGTGATATAGGTGCGGCCCAATACCGCACCGTTCAGCTTCACTGCGCGCACGTAAACGTTCTTTGGCCCCTGCTTTCTTGCCCAGATGTGGAACGCTTTGTTGTCGGGCAAGGGGATCATCGCACTGTGTACCACCGGTGATCCCAACTCGTAGCGATCGCTGCCGGGGCACATCGGGTAGAAACCGAGCGCGCTGAAGATGTACCACGCGCTCATCTGGCCGCAATCATCATTGCCGCTGAGACCGTCGGGCTTCGGTGCGTACATCTGATCCAGCACATCGCGCACGCGTTTGCCGGTCATCCAAGGGCGATCACTGTAGTTGTAGAGGTAGGCCACGTGATGGCTGGGTTCGTTGCCATGCACGTAGTTGCCCATGATGCCATCGCGTGTGATGTCCTCGGTCTTCGCGAAGTACTTGTCATCGAGCTGCATGGTGAAGAGCGAATCAAGATGCTCGCGGAAGCGGATCCAACCGCCCATGATCTGCACGAGTTCCATCGTCCTATGCGGCACGTACAAACTGTAGTTCCACGCGTTGCCCTCTATGAAGCCTTTCTGATGCGTGTCCAGCGGATCGAACTCAGTGAGGAAGGTGCCGTCGATCAACCGTGGGCGCATGAACCCGGAGGATGGATCGAAGAGATAAACATACTTCCCACTTCGTGTCAGGAACTCGGTCGCAATGGTCTCTTGTCGCATACTTCTGGCCATGCGCGCGATGCAGTGATCATCATAGGCATACTCCAGCGTCTTCGATACACTGGATCCGCTGCGATCCTCCGGCACAAAGCCGAGATCTATGTAATCGCCAAGTCCTTCGAAGCTGCGGTGCCGCGCCGTGGCCACACATGCGTCCAGTGCATGTTGCACATCGAATCCGGTGATGCCCTTCTCATGCGCATCGGCGATGACGCTCACCGCGTGGTAGCCGATCATACACCAGTTCTCATTGGCGTGATGGCTCCAGATCGGTAGCATGTGGTGCGCGCTTTGGTCATAATGCGCCAGCATCGAGTTGATGAGATCGCTGGAGCGTTCGCGCTGGATGATGTTGAAGAGCGGATGCAGTGCTCGGTAGGTATCCCAAAGGGAGAAGGTGGTGTGGTTCGTGAAGCCTTCGGCCTTGTGCACATTCTGATCAAGGCCCCGGTATTGCCCATCCACGTCCATGTACACCGTAGGCGATAGACATGAGTGGTACATCGCGGTGTAGAAGTTCTTCAGCACATCCGGATCGCGGCTGGAGATCTTAATACGGTCGAGTTCCTTCCGCCACGCATCCTGGCCTTCCCGCACCACGCGGTCGAAGTCCCAATGCGGCACTTCCGCTGCCATGTTGCGCAGGGCGCCATCGGTGCTCACGGATGACAAGGCGACCTTCACCAGCAACTGTTCACCAGCATGCATTTCGAAGTCGAACCACGCGCGCAATTGTCTCCCGGCCATCTCGGGGAAATCCTTCGTCTGGTCGAACTTCCGCCAGAAGCCACGGTACTCGGTGGGCCTTGCGTCGGGTTGCTGGCCGTAGTGCATGATAGGTTCGCTGAAGGCCATCGCGAAGTACACGGTTCGTGTGCGGCCCCAGCCGTTGGTCTGCCGGTAGCCGGTCACAAGCGTGTCGTTCTCGATCCGCACGAAAGTCCAGACGTTCTTGTCCGCGTGGTTGTAGATGCCATGCACCAGATCGAGGATCACATGACCCGTCTCCGTGCGCGGGAACGTATAGCGATGCATGCCCACGCGTGTGGTCGCCGTGAGGCTTGCCCGGATACCCTGGTCCTCCAGCAGCACCGAATAGAGCGCAGGCGTGGCGTTCTCCGACGCGTGATGGAACACCGAACGAAATCCGCTTTGTGGGGCGGCCGCGGTCCCAGGGTTCATCTGCAATGGACCAGTGGTCGGCATCAGAAGGATGTCGCCGAGATCCGAATGTCCCGTACCGCTGAAGTGCGTGTGACTGAAGCCGACGATGGTGCTGTCGTCATACTGGTAGCCCGAGCAGCTCCGATAGACCTCCGGGTTATACTTGCTGTCGACGGCATACGGCAACGTGTCGGTATCCGGGCTCATCTGCACCATGCCGAAGGGCACGGTCGCGCCGGGGTACACATGGCCCATGCGCTGCGTGCCGATCATGGGATCCACGTAGAGCAGGCGCTCCTCCTTGATGGTGGGATCCTGCGCGCGGATCGTCCCAACGAGTAGGAACAGAAGAACGACGGACGGGAAGCGGATCATGGACACAAGGATAATCTGTGTGGGATCCATCCGCAGATCGCACAGATCTACTTACCTACCGGCAGGTATTCGCTGAGTTTGGCTTTCGGGAGCGCTTGCGAGCCCCATCTGCACCATCTGCGGATAGCTCTTGACCTGTCAGGAACCACGCCACGCCCCGACCTTTGCGCGGCCCACCTAACTCCATAAGGATATGGTGGTGCATCCAATGACCAAGCGCAGTGTTGAGGCGGTACTCGCCCCACCCGCTACCCACATGGTAGGCGATGGGTTCCGCGTGAGCAATTTCTTTCCGCAGGGCTATAGCATGTCGCAGCAGCGGCTCAGCCCGTTCTTTCTCCTGGACTACAACAGTCCGATGGACTTCAGTCCGCGCGAGCATCCTCGTGGGGTGGGAGTACATCCGCATCGCGGGTTCGAGACGGTCACTTTCGCCTTCAAGGGCCGGGTCGCCCACCACGACAGCGCCGGCCATAGCGGCGTGATCGGCGAAGGCGACGTGCAGTGGATGACCGCCGGCAGCGGCGTGCTGCACAAGGAGTACCATGAGCGGGAATTCTCGCGCAGCGGGGGCGCCTTCCATATGGCGCAGCTATGGGTGAACCTGCCCGCGAAACACAAGATGGAGGCACCGCGCTACCAGGCGATCACACGCGACGCGATGACGCATGTGGACCTATCCGATGGAAAGAGCGAGGCACGTGTGATCGCCGGTGAGCTTTTCGGTGCGAAGGGGCCAGCGAAGACATGGTCCCCGATCATCGCTGCCGTGGTGCGCATCGCGCCGGGTGGTGAAGCGGACTTTGTCCTGCCGAGCGGCTTCAACAGTGCGATACTGCTGGTGGAAGGAACGGCGATCGTGAACGAAAGCGACGCTCCTGTCGATCATCTGGTGGTGCTCCGCAACGATGGGGAGGAGGTCCACGCGGCGAGCATCGACGGTGCCACCCTGCTGGTATTGAGCGGTGAGCCGCTCAACGAACCGATCGCGGCCTACGGTCCCTTCTTGATGAACACCTACGACGAGATCAAGCAGGCTTTCGCGGATGTGGCGGCCGGGAAATTCGGGGTCCTGGAGGAGTGAGGCCGACGGAGCGCGACCGTGCGATGTAGCTCAAAGAAGAACCCCGGCCGCAATGGATGCGACCGGGGTTCGTGGCTTGTTGCCGTGCGGGTTACTGCTTGATCGTCCCGTCCTTCAAATTGTAATTGGGAGTGAAACCGACGTTCTTGAAGAAGAAGCTCCACTTGTCCGCCTGCTCATCGATGATCATGCTAGTAGGTTTGCCCGCACCATGTCCTGCGTTCGTTTCCACGCGGATCAACACAGGCGCATCGCCCTGCTGCGCGGGTTGGAGCGCGCTGATGAATTTGAAGCTGTGCGCGGGTACCACGCGGTCATCATGGTCGGCGGTCATAACCATCGTGGCCGGATACTTCGCGGGTTTCACATTGTGTAGGGGCGAGTAGGCGCGCAGGTAGTCGAATTCCTCCTTGCTGTTGTCCGCGCTACCGTATTCGGGCACCCAGCCGAAGCCAGCGGTGAACTTCTGGAAGCGGAGCATGTCCAGTACACCGACCTCGGGGAACGCCACTTTGAAAAGCTCTGGTCGTTGTGTCATCACCGCGCCGACGAGCAGCCCTCCGTTGCTGCCACCGTTGATCGCGAGGTGCTCGCTGTCCGTGTATTTGTTCGCGATGAGGTATTCGGCGGCAGCGATGAAGTCATCGAACACGTTCTGCTTATTCTCCTTCATGCCGGCCTTGTGCCAGTCTTCACCGTACTCACCTCCACCGCGCAAATTGGCCATCGCGAACACACCGCCCTGTTCCAGCAGGATCATACGGCTTGTGCTGAACGAAGGGGAGAGGCTGATGTTGAAGCCACCGTACGCATAAAGCAGGGCCGGGTTCTTTCCGTTCTTCTCCGTGCCCTTCTTGTACACGATGAACATGGGCACCTTCGTGCCGTCCTTGCTGGGATAGAACACCTGTTCGGTGATGTACTGTTCGGGATCGAACTTCAGTTCCGGACGGAAGTAGACCTCGCTTTTTCCCGTGGCATAGTCGTACCTGTAGATGGTGCCTGGATCCGTGAACGAAGTGAAGCTGTAGAAGCTGTACGTGTCCTTGCGCTTGCCTCCGAAACCGCCGGCACTTCCCAGGCCAGGGAGGACGACTTCTTGTTCGCCCGTTCCATCGCTGTTATACCGGTAGAAGCGACTCGTGGCATCCTTCAAGTACTCGGCGAAGAGCAACCCACCCCCTGTCGAAACGCCCTGGAGCAATTCGTTCTTCTGTGGGATCACATCCTTCCAATCCGCTTGAGCGGGCTTCGCTGGATCCACGCTCACAAGGCGGTATCGCGGTGCGTTCACGTCCGTGCGCACCAGCAAGTGACCGCTCTTCGGGTCCAGGTCAACAACGCTCGTTTTATGCTCGAACCCGGTTTGCAGCGCGATCCACTTGGTCGAGGGCGTTGGAATACCGGTCTTCCGGAGGTCGATGAAATACTGCTCGAAGCCATCGGTGCCCGTGCTCACGAACAACGTGGCGAACTCTTCACCTTCAGTGACGCCCACACCCACATAGAGATTGGGGTCGGTGGTGTTCTCCCAGATCAGGGCGTCCTTCTCCTGTGGATCGCCCACTTTGTGGTAGTAGACCTTCTGCCATTGGCTGGCAGCACTAAGTTCCGTGCCCTTCGTCGGGGTGGGATAGCGGCTGTAGAAGAAGCCGTTCTTATACCAGGCCACTCCGCTGAACTTCGCCCACTTCAATACATCGGGAAGTTCCTTCATTGCGCCGAGGTCCCATAGGGTTATATCCTGCCAGTCGCTACCGGCTTTCTGCACACCTACTGCCATATAGCGATCATCATTGCTTGCACCCATCAAGTTGAAGGTGGTGGTGCCTGCGGGATCGATGGCGTTGGGATCGATGAAGACCTTGTCTTCACCATCCAGTCCCTTCCGCACGTAGATCACGCTTTGGTTCTGCAAGCCGCTGTTGCGGTATTGGAAGAAGAGATCACCCACTTTGATAGGAGCGCTCACCTTGGGGAAGTTGAACAGTTCTTCATAGCGCTTGGCGATGTCCTTGCGGAACGGGATCTTCTCCAGGAACGCGTTGGTCACAGCGTTCTGGCCATCCACCCAGGCCTTTGTGGCGACGCTGGTGTCGTTCTCCAACCAGCGGTACGGATCGGCCACAAAGGTGCCGTGCAAGGAGTCTCCCGCAATGCTGTCCTTGCGGGTCTCTGGATACTGGAGGCGTTCCACGGAGGGTGTGCTGGCGGGATCGTTGGGTGCGCCGCAGGCGGCCAATACGGCGCATGCGAAGAAAAGACGGAGGTTCATGGTTCGCGATAGGGACCGCGAAACTATTCGCCCGGGGTGATGTTGGGATAGGAAGGCTTGGGACGGACCGGTGGTTAGGCGACCCTGCGCTTCGAAAGCTTTTGGCTCACCAGCTCGTACCGGGTACCAGGACCGTCCAGCAGGTGGATGTCGGCGTCCAACTGGCCGGCCAACGTGTGGATCAGGTCCATGCCCAGGCTGTTCGGGCGATGGAATCCCTCCCGGCTCTTGAGGCCGACGCCATCATCGCCGATCGTCATGCGCAGCCCATCGCTTTCATTGCCGTTCAGGTGAACGATGATGGTCCCACCGTCACGCCCCTCGAAAGCGTATTTGAAGCTGTTGCTGATCACCTCGTTGATCAACAGGCCCAGCGGCACGAGCGTATCGACGCTCAAGGTGGGCACATGGATCTCGATGTCCATGCGGAGCTTCTTGTGGTGCACGCTGTAGGCGCTCACCAGGTCGCGCACCAAATGATCGAGGTAGGTGCTCACCGGGATGTTCGCCAGGTCCTTGCTCAGATAGGTCTGCTCATGCACCAGCGCCATCGCGCTCACTCGGTTGATGCATTCATTGAAGAGCTCGCGCGTCCGTGCGTCGGTCACCTGGTCCTGCTGGAAGCGGATCAGGCTCTTCACGATCTGCAGGTTGTTCTTCACACGGTGGTGGATCTCCTTGAGCATCACTTCTTTCTCCTCTTTGCTCAGCATGGTCTCGCGCAGTTCGCGGTTGGTCTGCTCCAGGCGTTGCTTGGCGTGGGTGAGTTGATCGCCGCGTTGACGGCTGTCCACGAGAAGTCGTCGGTTCATACCCACGAGCAGTGCGAAGACCACGGCCATGAGACAAGAAAGGAACATGAGCACCTGCGCCTCATCCCAACGACGGCTCAGCTGGCCGGAGTGTACACTGAGCCGCTGCTCATGCACGATGCGGGCGGTGCGTTCCAAGGTTTTGGAGGCGCGCATCGCGACCAATTGAAGCACGGCCTGTGAGGTGCGTTGATCCTCCGGGATGGATGCCTCCATCAACGCTTGATGGTGCAAGGAATCCACCTGTTCCAAGGAGAGCGTGAGCGCGGCGGGAAGTTCGGCCATGCCGGGTTCCAATGCGAACCGGGCCGCCGTACGTTCCAGGTCCGCGCGCAGCGCGAAGAGCTGGTGCTTCCAGTGGTCCTGACCCGTGTGCAGATCCACGCGGTGGATGGTGGACAATTCGTTCACCGAACGGGCCATACGACCCAGTGCGTCCAACAGTTCCACTTCGGCGCCCATCCGCTGTTGCACGTCGCGGGCACGGGAGACCAGGTGGACGTCGAACGAGATGAACAGGATCGCCAGTACGGTGGCGACCATCGGCCAGAAACGGTAGGAGCGGGGATCCACGATGCGGCGAGCTGGCCTGTTGAACGGCCAAGCGCCGTTCGGGTTTCAGCGGTCCGAAGCGGTGGCCTGCATCGCGGCCACGAACGCCCGGATCACGCGATCGGCGGTGGACCGGGACCGGGCGCGCACTTCGGCCAGGATGTTCTTGGCGCCCCAAGGGGAAAGCCCTGGGGTTCGGCCCAACGGAGGGCCACTCACGGTCACCAGCCCAAGGTCGATCCCCCCACGAAGGGCCGCCTTATTGCCCTGGTGCTTGAACTGGGTCACACCCACCGAACAGGTGCCGTTCTCGGAGCGGATACGCACGCGATAGCTCACGCGACCCATGGTCTCCTCGCGCCCATTGAGTTTGGCGGACCGGTAATTGAAGTGCGCAGTGGCCTCCAAAACGCCCTTGTCCGCATCGTTGAGCACGATCGCCGCCCCCGGTTCGCGGCCAAAGCTCACCTTCCAGGCTTCCATGGCCAGGGCGTGCATCGGCTTCATGGCGAGCGGGAGGTTGATGGCGCCGGTGAAGGTGATCGCCATCGAACTGTCCGCGGACTGGGCTATGCCGAAACGGCCCGCCAGGAGCGCGAACAAGAGCCAGAAATACCTGCCCATGCGCCGAAGGTAGAGCCCCGGCCACCGGCCCGGGACCCGTGGCACGCTACATTTGGCGCCCTGTTCATCCTATCCCTACGCTATGAAAGGAAATCTGGCCCTCAAAGTGGGCGTGTTCTATGACGGCAGTTACTTCACGCACGTCAGCAACTATTACAACTACGTGCATGCGCACCGCCGCCGCATCCACATCGGGGGGCTGCATGACTACATCCGGCACATCATCGCCGAACGGGAGAACACCCACCCCAACCTCTGCCATATCGTGGACGCCCACTTCTTCCGTGGGCGTTTCACCGCCCGCGACGCGAACGAGAAACCGAACCAACTCTACTACGATCGCGTGTTCGACGACGTGCTGATGTACAACGCTGTGCAAACGCACTACCTCCCCGTGAAGGACCAACAGGGGCGCAAGCGCGAGAAAGGCGTGGATGTGCTGATGGCCCTTGAGACGTATGAGCTGTGCATGCTGAAGCGCTACGACATCGTGGTGCTCATCGCCAGCGATGGCGACCATGTGCCGCTGGTGCGGAAGCTCCATACACTGGGCTGCAAGACGATGCTCATAGGTTGGGACTTCGAGTTCACCGATGAACAGAGCGGTGAGCTGCAGGTCACAAAAACGAGCACCGACCTGTGGAACGAAGTGAGCTACCCCATGCCCATGCACGACCTGATCGATGAAGGGCTCAAAGAGAACGATCCCGTGGTGCGCGACCTTTTCGTCGTGCGTGACACCACCATCCGGGACGGCGACGTCGATGGTGGGATGCCTTCCACCGCCACCACGGTACTGCTGGACGACGAGCGGCACCGAAGCTCCGTAATGAGCCTGCACAACGGGTATGGCTTCATCCGTTACCCGGACAATAACCTGTTCTTCATGCGGGACGATCTGGAGGACGTCGAATTCGCTGAACTACTGATAGGCACTGAGCTGGAGTTCAACCTGGCGATGAACGGCAAGGGCCAACGGGTGGCCAAACAGATCCGGCGGGCACTGGATTGAACGCGCCGATCGGTTCAGGGCGCGGGCAGCCGCAGGGTGAAGCGAGTACCCTTACCAATGCCCTTGCTTTCCGCTTCCAGGGACCCCTGGTGGAGAGTCGCCCACTGCCGTGCGCGAGCCAACGTGCTTCGCGCCTGGCCTTCGCCCGCCGTGGAACGGGAAGTGAGCCAGGCATAACGCACGAAAAGCTCTTGGAGATCGCTCGGTGACAGGCCCACACCCCGGTCCTCGACGCGCACGATCACCTGACCGTTCTGTTCGGCCGCTGAAACGCGGATCTCCGAACCGGCGGCGGAGAACTTCGAGGCATTGGTCATCAGGGCATGCACCAATTGGCGCAGGATCTCTGGATCCCCGACCACTTGAAGACCTTCGCCGACCTCGGTGATCGCCGTTTGGGCTTTGCGTTGGAGACGTGGTCGCACATCGGCGAGCGTTCCGTTCAGGAGGTGGGTGAGATCGACCGGCTCCATCCGCATCTTGCCCGGTCCACGCTCCACCCCGAGATCGTCCAGGGCGGATTCGATGTCCCGGAGGGCTTGGAACAGATTGCGTTCCGCGAAGCTCGAGAGTTCTGCGGGGTCCATGCCCTCGGGACGTTCATGCAATGATCGCACGGCCTCGAGGGCACCGGCCACGCGGTTCCTCAGGTCATGGGCGAGCCGATGCAGCCTTTCCGCCTGGGGCGTGCTCAATGGTGGGACAGAGCCCCCCTCATCGTTCGGCATGCTGGCGGAGGAAGTGTTCAAGCACGTCAGAGAGGCCGTCCGAACTGATCGGCTTCGCCAGGTACTGCGAACCCTTCAGCGCGCGGATGGCTTCGACCACCTCAGGCTTGGTGCTGGCCGTGAGGAAAACCACGGGGATCGGGTCCTTGGCGTGGATCTCCTGGGCCAGTTCGAGCCCGGTCTTCGGACCCTTGAGGTAGACGTCCATGATCATCAGGTCGGGCCGTTCCAAGGCGATCAGTGCCTCTGCCTCAGCGGAGCTGCGGGCCACGCCGATCACTTCGAAGCCCATTCGCTCGATCTGCAACCGGTAACCGAACGAGATGATCGCCTCGTCCTCTATGATCAAAACCTTTCTCATGGTCGTGTGTCGAAGTTAATGCCGCCACGTTGCCGTGCGTGCTGTTGGGTCATACGTTCGAACGCCTCGGTGGTCAGTGCTTTCTCCACATACCCGATCACACAGCCGTGCCGTTCGGCCTGCTCCATGTCACAGGGACGGTTGCTGGAGGAGAACATCACCACGGAGGTTCGCCCGTTCGGTAGGAGCGAGGCATGCTCGCATGCGCCGAGGAATTCGAAGCCGGTCATGCCCGGCATATTGATGTCCAGGAATATCAGGTCCGGGGGCATCGGGCTCTGCTCGAGATGTTCCAGGGCGCCCATGGCGCTGGTGAAACAGGTAACGGTGCCCTGGTAACCGCTGCGTTGGAGCACCAGGCGGGTCACGAAGTTGCAATCCTCTTCATCGTCGATGATCAGGATATGCGAAATGGGCAGTGCGGTATCGGTCATGCGGGCAGGCGGTTTCATACGCGCCCCGCGTACGGAAGTTGCCCGCCCGGTTATTCGCGCAACAGGCGGTCCAGGTGGGCGATGCCTTCGGGTGGCCCGAGCACGTAGAGCACATCGTCCGAGAGCATGCGTGTGGTGCCATCGACACCGGTGATCACGCGGTCGCCCCGCTTGATCGCGAGAACGTTCACCCCGAAGCGACCCTTCACATCGGTGTCCATGAGACGTTGGCCCACCGTGCGGTTCTTTCCAAAGCGGACCGGTAGCGCGGCCAGTTCTTGGTCGCTCGCATGAACGGCCATTCCTTCATGCGCCCCGGCCTTGGCCATGGAGCGTAGGGCTTTGTAATGGGAACCGCGTACCCGGGTCACGAGTTCCTCCACCTCATCCTCCGGGACCAGGTAGTGGCGCAGGGTGCGGGCGAAGATCTCGATCGAGGTCTCGAACTCCTCAGGGACCACTTCATTGGCACCCAAGGCACGCAGTTCCTCGATCTCGGCGACGAAGCGCGCACGCACGATGATGTGCGGTGCGTCGGAAAGGCGACGGACCCTTGCCACCACACGTTTGGTGGCCGCTGGGTCGGCTATGGCCACCACCACGACCCGGGCCCTGGCGGCGGCGGCCTCTTCGAGCACATGCTCATTGCTGGCGTCACCGCTGATGACTTCGATGTCTTCGGCGCGCGCCTGTTCAGCGAGGTCCGGATCGCCTTCGATCACCACATGTCCGATCCCGGCGAGGCGTGCCGTTCGCGCCACATTGCGCCCGTTCAGGCCGAAGCCCACGATCACGATATGGTCGCTCAACTTCTTTTTCTCCGCATGGGTTTCCTGGCGGGCCGAGCGCAACGCATCGAGCCGATGCCGTGCTTGCGCAGGGACCAGGGAACGCAGGAGCAGTGACACCCACTTGTTGGACCGCAGAATGATAAAGGGCGCCAGGCCCATGGTCATCACCGAGACGCACAGGAACAACTGATAATGTTCCCGGGAAAGCACCTTCTGCTCCAGGCCGGTGGCCGAGAGGATGAAGGCGAACTCACCCACCTGGCAAAGTGCGAAGCCGGTGAGCAGCGCGGTGCGCAGTGGATACCGGAGCACCAAGGCGGCCAGTGCCGTGATCACCGTCTTGCCCAGAAGCGTGAGCAGGGTGAAGGAAAGCACGGTGAACAGATGCTCCCACAGGAAAGTCAGGTCCAGGAGCATACCGATGCTCACGAAGAAGAAACTGATGAACACCTCGTGGAAGGGGAGGATGTTACCCGTGGCCTGGTAACGATGTTCGCTTTCACTGATGATCAACCCGGCGAAGAACGCCCCCAGCGCCAGGGAAAGGCCGATCGAAGAGGTGAGCCAGGCCGTGGCGAAACAGAGCACCACGATCGTGGTGATGAAAAGCTCCCGGCTCTGGGTGCGCACCACCGCGTCCAGCAGTTTCGGTACGGCGAACCGCGCCGCTACGAAGACAAGTACCAACAAAACGATCATTTTGCCCAGCATCGCATAGAGGTCCGCGGCAGGGTCCTCCGAATGTCCGGCGAGCATCGGCGTGAGCAGGATCATCGGCACCACGATGATGTCCTGGTAGATCAGCATGGCGGACGACACCCGGCCGTGCGACGCGCTTATCGCGCCTTGCTCTTGAAGCAGCTTCAGCACGATGGCCGTGCTGCTCAACGCGAAAAGAAAACCCAGGAAGATCGCGGAGGGCCATCCCAGCCCGAAAAAATGGGCGACCAAGGCGGTAGCTGCCACGGTGCCCGCCACTTGGAAGGTGCCACCCACAAGCGCCGTGCGGCCCACCGTGGCCAAGCTCTTCAGGCTGAATTCGATCCCGATCACAAAGAGCAGGAATATGACGCCGACCTCGGCGAGCAGTTCCACCTCATGCGTGGCCGAAACGAACCCCAGGGCATGCGGGCCGAACACGGCGCCGGTGGCCAGGAATCCGAGCAGCACCGGTAGCTTGAGCCGCTTGAACAACAGGATCATCGCCACCGATAGGCCGAGGATCAGGACGATCTCCTTGAGGAGCGGGATCTGCATCAGGTCAGCGTTCTTTGAACACGAGGAACACGGCCGCCACCAGCAGTATCGCAGCGAGCAAGTGGTTCCACCGTAGCGTTTCTTGCTTGAAGGCGATGCTGGTGAACACGGCGAACACAGCAAGCGTGATCACCTCCTGGATCACCTTCAGTTGTACCAGGGTGAATGGTCCGCCGTGATCCACGTGGCCCAGACGGTTGGCAGGTACCTGTAGCACATACTCGAAGAACGCGATGCCCCAACTGATCAGGACCACACTGAAAAGACCCAGGCGCTTGGCCCATGACCATTCATGGAACTTCAAGTGGCCATACCAAGCGAGCGTCATGAACGCATTGCTGGCGATGAGCAGGAGTATGGTGGAGAGACCGCGCATGGTGGCGAGCGTGACGGTCGCGAAGATGACCGCAGGAGCGATCCTCCGGACGCGGGCCAAAGCCCATTTGCTGAACGTCTCCTGTTGAAGAGGGATACCTTGGCGGCATGTTCGAGCACCGCAGCCAGCCGTTGCTGGACCGGAGAGCCTTTGTGAGACGGCAATGGCGGTATGTGATCGCAGCGCTTGGTTTTGTGGCGCTATCGCTCGCGGTCGGCACTGCTGGATACATCTATTTCGCGGGTCAGTCCGCCGTGGATGCTTTCCTCAATGCCTCGATGATCCTGGCCGGCATGGGTCCCATTGGCGACCTGCCGGATACCAGCGCGAAGATCTTCGCGTCGATCTATGCGCTCTACTGTGGCATCGGCTTGCTCACCACGGTGGCCATGGTGCTGGCGCCCGCGTTGCATCGCCTGTTGCATGCATTGCATCTTGAGGGTGGCTCGGGCCGTAAGTGACCTTCGGATGGGGCTCTTAAATCTCCTGAAACGTGCGCCCAAAGACCCCACTGAGCGCTTCTGGGCTTGGTTCGAGAAGAATAAGGAGGATGTGGCAGTGCTCCTGTCCGACCGAAAGCGGGGAATGGCGGCATACGAGCGATTGACCACCGAGATCCAACGAGTGCATGAGAGTATCATGCCAGAGGTGACGGGTGACGGCGATGAAAACAATGTGCTCGTGATAAGCGCGGGTGGGATACGCGAGGCAGTACCTGCGGTGATTGCGCTGGCGGAGGCAGCGCCACGCCTGGTCGGTTGGCGAATTGAACGGTTCCGCAGTCCTCGGCTCGAGGGAACGACCATCAACTACCAAGGCTTGGAAGTCGATCCGGGCTCGATCCAGGTCGCGACCCGCTTCGACGAAAAGGAACCCCTTATCCACGTTGGACTTGTGATCCCCGGATATCAGGAGGAGGATAAGCGCTATCTGGCCGTGGCGTTCCTATACCTTGATCATACGATCGGCGAGTACAACACCATCATGCACGTCGGTCGCGTAAATCTCTTCGCATCAAATACCCTCCCCGCCGGCACAGGGCTGACCGGTCTGGCCCAACTGCGTGAAACGATCGAAACGCACTTTTACTGATCACTACCTCGGCTCTCGTTCCATGTCTTGTACCGCCCCGTGATCGGCGGTCGGCTCGTGTCAACTTCGCGCAAAGCCTCGCACTCTTTCAATGTGGTGTGTAGCTGCGCGGGTAGTCCTTGATAGAGCTTCGTGCCTTCGGTCTTCCAGGCGAGCATAGCATCGCTCACCTCCTTGATCACCTTCGCGGGATTGCCCACGATCACTTTGCGTGCCTCCCAGATGCTTTCCGCGGGAAGGAAGCTTAGTGCACCTACGATGCATTCATCGCCGAGTACCACATTGTCCATTAACACCGCGTTCATCCCTACCAGGCAGTTGCGTCCGATGGTGGCGCCGTGGATGATCGCCCCGTGGCCGATGTGCGCACCGCGATGCAACACCACTTTCACCCCGGGGAACATGTGGATGGTGCAGTTCTCCTGCACGTTGCATCCGTCCTTCACCACGATCTCGCCCCAATCCCCGCGCAGGGCAGCGCCGGGGCCGATGTATACATCCGCCCCGATCACCACGTTGCCCGTTACCGCGGCCTGCGGATGCACGAATGCGGAGGGATGGACCACGGGCCGGTAGCCGTCGAATTCATAGAGCATGCTTCGTTCGCCGCAGCTAAAAGTGCGTGGCGTGGGGCGAAACTAGGGCGATGTAGGCCGCGGCCCCATGTTAAGCCAAGGTTAAGGATGGATGGGTGCCGGGTGGCTCCGGAACGGCCGTCTACATTTGCCGCCACCTTACGAAAAGCACCATGGGGATCGGCTCGTTGTTCCAGATCTTCCGTCCCAAGGACCGGATCTTCTTCTACCACTTCGAGGCATCGGCCGCAAACGTCTTGAAGATGTCGGAGGACCTGGTGCAGATCATGGGGATCGAGCCGGGCGCGCATCGCACGGCGATCCTGGAACGGTTGGAGATCACCGAGCGCGCGAACGACGACCTGACGCATACCATCTTCACCGAACTGGCGCGGAATTTCATCACGCCGCTGGATCGGGAGGACATCCACCAGCTGGCCAGCGCGCTGGATGATGTGGCGGATTTCATCCTCGCCGCCGGAAAGAACTTGGAGCTTTTCGGCATCGGCAAGCCGGACGATACGGCGCGTGAACTGGCGCGGCTGGTGAACGAGGGATCGATCATCATCCAACTGGCCGTACAGGGCCTGCGCCAGATGCACAAGGACAACCAGCACGCCGAACTGGTGGTGCGCATCAACGCGGTCGAGAACGAAGCGGACGAAGTGCATGACCGGGGCCTTCAACGTCTTTTCGCCAACGAGAAGGACGCCATTACGCTGATCAAGCTGCGGGACCTATACGGCACGCTCGAAATGGCCACGGACAAATGCGAGGATGTGGCGAACGTGCTGGAGTCCATCATGCTGAAGTACGCTTGACCGCATGACCCTGCTGGTGGTCATCATCTTCCTGGCGTTGGTGTTCGACTACATCAACGGATTCCACGACGCGGCCAATTCCATCGCCACGGTGGTGAGCACTAAAGTGCTCACGCCGCTACAGGCCGTGATCTGGGCGGCCTTCTTCAACTTCGTTGCCTTCTTCATTTTCAAGGACCATGCGGTGGCCAACACCATCAGCAAAACGGTGCAGGCGGATTTCATCACCCTGCCGGTCATCCTCAGCGGCCTTATAGCGGCGATCACCTGGAACCTGCTCACCTGGTGGTACGGTATCCCCAGCAGCAGTTCGCATACCTTGATCGGAGGATTCGCCGGGGCCGCGATCGCGCACGCGATCGTCACGGTGGATCATTTCGTGCTCAAGGATGTGGTCGCGAGCGACAAGGTGATCGCGACCGTGCTCTTCATCTTCCTCGCTCCGCTCATCGGCATGGTGAACTCCATGTTCATCACGTTCATCACCATCGTACGGAACGTGTGGACCCGTATCGCGTTCATTTTGGTGGCTGCGGTCTGTACGTGGTTCCTCTTCTCGTATTTGCAGCAGAGCAAACTGGAGGAGAACCTGGCCAAGTACTACAAAGTGGATGTGGCGAAGAAAGCCGCTGACGCCGACCCCGGCAAGACCGCCGACTACGAGGCCGCCCGCGCCAAACTCGAAGCCGCCAAGCCATACCTCACCGGTTTCGGTAGCAAGGGCGGAGCGGGCCTCGCCGAAGCCATCCAGAAGAACGTTGACCCCAGTGTGGACGTGGAGAAACTCGGCAAAGGATTGAACAAGTCGGACAATTCCATCATTCGTTACGGGCTGATGGTGACGGTGCTCTGCTTCATTCTCGCTTACATCTATGTGGAGAAGGTGCGGACACCCACGGCACTCTCGGTGGGGAACATGTTCAAGCGCTTGCAGCTCTTCAGTTCCGCCGCCTTCAGCATCGGCCACGGGGGGAACGACGCACAAAAGGTGATGGGTATCATCAGCGCCGCGCTGATCGCCAACGGCAACATCGCCGACATCAAGGAAATGC
Source organism: Flavobacteriales bacterium (assembly GCA_016703105.1). GTDB lineage: Bacteria > Bacteroidota > Bacteroidia > Flavobacteriales_F > PHOS-HE28 > PHOS-HE28. The sequence goes on along the minus strand of JADJCS010000008.1, from coordinate 240,584 downwards.
CCAATTGGGTGCCTCTCGCGTGCTATACCGCCATTGGCCTGGGTACCCTGAGCGGTGGATGGAAGATCGTGAAGACCATGGGTACGCGCATCACTAAGGTGACCCCATTGGAAGGGGTGTGCGCCGAAACTTCGGGCGCGATGACCTTGTACCTCACCGAACAAATGGGCATTCCGGTGAGCACCACCCACACCATCACCGGGAGCATCATTGGTGTCGGCGCCACCAAGCGGCTCAGCGCGGTGCGGTGGGGGGTGACCATCCAGCTTCTATGGGCATGGATCCTCACCATCCCGGTCAGTGCCGTGCTCGCGGCCGTTGTGTACTACGTGCTGGGCCTCTTCGGTCTTTGATCCGCAGGCACGGCTAGAAGTCGTCTCAATATCACTTTTGGTGACGAGCCGGAGGGATATCGCGACCAGCCAAGACGCGACCCCCCCGCAGAACTGGGCGCTTGAAGGGTTGCGCAACGTCGGATGGGCGTGAGAGATCCCGGCGCATCCCGAAGGGTGATCTTGAGAAGGCTTCTACCTTCGGCGCATGGCCCTGCTGCTCTCCGATGCCGGCTTGCACCGGCACCTGTTACCCCTCACGTTCACGCGTCCCGTGGCGGCGCTTCGGCCAGGCATTCTCTCTCTTGCGGATACATGGTGGCGCATGACCGAATTGCCGGTCGGTTACGCCACCGAAGCCTATCTGGCGGAGAAATTCCCAGCCGTGCAAGGCGATCTTCTGCGCGACGTACGCGGGAGCCTGCTTCCGACGCCGGATCTGGTATCCGCCGTGCTGGACCTCGTTCCAGGGCAGATGTTGCTGAAAGATGGAGAAGCGCTCGCTTTCTGCCGCGAAGGCGGACAAGCACCCATGATGAGCGATTGGTCCACGGCACCGGCTTACCTGCACAAGGTCGAGTTCCAAGGGGAAGTCGTGCGCTTCGAGCGGCCATGGCATCTGTTCCAGCATTGCGGCGCTGCACTGATCAACGACTTCGCCCTGCTCACCGAAGGACGTCGGTCCCAACCGCTCAGTGCGCTGAACACGGTCGTCGGCGACCCGAACCTCATCTTCCTGGAAGACGGTGCGGTGGTAGAGGCGAGCATCCTCAACACGAAGGGCGGCCCGATCTATTTCGGCAAGGGCGCTGAGGTGATGGAAGGATGCATGATCCGCGGTCCCTTCGGTTTGGGGGCTGGCGCACAACTGAAGATGGGAGCCAAGATCTACGGCGCAACGGCGGTGGGGCCGGAATGCCGTGTGGGCGGTGAGGTGAGCAATAGCGTGATCCTCGGCTTCAGCAACAAGGGCCACGATGGCTTCCTTGGCAACAGTGTGCTGGGCGAGTGGTGCAACCTCGGTGCCGACACCAACACCAGCAACCTGAAGAACACCTACGGTCCGGTGAAAGCATGGAGCTATGCGGAGCGCGCGATGGTGGACACCGGCTTGCAGTTCCTGGGCCTGGTGATGGGCGACCATGCCAAGAGCGGCATCAACACCATGTTCAATACGGGCAGCGTGGTGGGCGTGGCGGCCAACGTGTTCGGCAGCGGCTTCCCGCCGAAGCACCTCCCCAGCTTCACTTGGGGTGGGGCGGATGGCTTTTTGGAGCACACGTTGGACAAAGCCCTGGATACGGCCCAACGCGTCATGGAGCGCCGCCATGTGCCACTCACCGCCGTGGACCGCGCCATGCTGGAGCATGTTTTCCGCGAGGACCGTCCGCGGACCTAGGGCGATCTGCCCATCTGGCAGACATTTCCCGCCCGGCACAAGGCTTGACCTCTCGTGGTCGTCCTGTTGAAAATCACCTTTCGTTGGGGGCAGAGGGGCTCGGTACCTTTGCGCCTGACATCCTGGCAACCCCATTGATGAACGATATCCTTCCTTCTGACAACCTGTTCAGTTCCGAAGCCTTGGAGAGCGAGACAGAGCTGATCCCTCTGATCACCGCCGAGGACGAGGAGCAGATGAACGCGGAGAGCACCCCGCCCGAACTGCCGTTGCTGCCCCTGCGCAACACGGTCCTTTTCCCTGGCGTGGTGATCCCCATCACCGTTGGCCGGGACCGCAGCATCCGCCTCATCCAGGACGTGTACAAAGGCAACCGGACCTTGGGGGTGGTGAGCCAGAAGGACGCACAGATCGAGGAGCCTCGCGCCGAAGACCTCAACCGTGTAGGGACGATCGCGCAGATCATCCGCATGCTGCGCATGCCCGACGGCAGCACCACCGCCATCATCCAGGGCAAGAAGCGCTTCGAAGTGCTGGAGATGGTGAAGGTGGAGCCCTATTTCACCGCGCGCATCAAGGAGTTCGCCGAGATCCGTCCCGCGAAGGACGACAAGGAGTTCGTGGCGCTTGTGAGCTCATTGAAGGACCTGGCGCTGGAAACGATCAAGCAGAGCCCGCACATCCCCACCGAGGCGCAGTTCGCGATCAAGAACATCGACTCGCCCAGCTTCCTGGTGAACTTCATCAGCAGCAACATGAACGCGGAAGTGGCAGAGAAGCAGCGCATGCTGGAAGTGGCCGACCTGCGCGAGCGCGCGAAGATGCTGCTGGCGCACATGACCAAGGAGCTACAGCTCCTGGAAATGAAGAACGAGATCCAGAGCAAAGTGCGCACCGAGGTGGACCGCCAACAGCGTGAGTACTTCCTGCACCAGCAGATCAAGACGATCCAGGACGAACTGGGCGGCAACCCGATCGAACAGGAGATCGAGGAGATGCGCATCAAGGCCGCCAAGAAGAAGTGGACCGCCAAGGTGGCCGAGACCTTCGAAAAGGAATTGAGCAAATTGCAGCGCATGAACCCTGCCGGGGCGGAGTTCAGTGTGCAGAGCAACTATGTGCAATTGCTGTTGGAACTCCCTTGGGGCGAATACAGTTCGGACAAGTTCGACCTGCGTAACGCCCAGAAGATCCTGGACCGCGACCACTTCGGGTTGGAGAAGGTGAAGGAACGCATCATCGAGCACCTCGCTGTGCTGAAGCTGAAGGGGGACATGAAAGCCCCCATCATCTGCCTCTATGGTCCACCGGGTGTGGGAAAAACGAGCCTGGGCAAGAGCATGGCCGAAGCGCTGGGCCGCAAGTACGTGCGCATGAGCCTCGGTGGCCTGCATGACGAGAGCGAGATCCGCGGGCACCGCAAAACCTACATCGGCGCCATGCCGGGCCGGTTGATCCAGAGTTTGAAGAAAGCCGGAACAAGCAATCCGGTGTTCGTGCTCGACGAGATCGACAAAGTGGGCAAGGACTTCCATGGTGATCCCGCGAGCGCCCTGCTCGAAGTTTTGGATCCCGAGCAGAACAGCGCATTCTACGATAACTACGTGGAGATCGAATACGACCTGAGCCGCGTGATGTTCATCGCTACTGCGAACAGCCTTAGCAGTATCCATCCAGCGCTACGTGATCGTATGGAGATCATTGAGGTGAACGGCTACACGCAGGAAGAGAAGCTGGAGATCGCGCATCGCCACTTGTTGCCCAAGCAGTTCACCGAGAACGGGATCAAACCCAAGCAGCTCAAGCTGGCGGCCGGCCTTTTGGAAGCGATCATCGAACAATACACCGATGAGAGCGGTGTGCGCACCTTGGAAAAGCGGATCGCGAAGCTGGTGCGGTACCGCGCGAAGCAGATCGCATTGAAGGAGAAGTACTCCATTACCCTCGGCTTGGACGACCTGGTGAGGATCTACGGTCCCAGTCATGCCCGCGACAAATACCAGGGCAACGACGTGGCCGGTGTGGTCACGGGTTTGGCCTGGACACCGACCGGTGGTGACATCCTCTTCATCGAGACCAGCATCACCAAGGGGGAGGGCAAACTCACGCTGACCGGCAACCTGGGCGACGTGATGAAGGAGAGCGCGATCATCGCGTTGGAATACCTCAAGGCGCACAGCGACATCGTCGGCATCGAGGGCGATGTCTTCAAGCGTTGGAACGTACACGTACACGTACCGGAGGGCGCTACGCCAAAGGACGGCCCGAGCGCGGGCATCACCATGCTCACCAGCATCGCCAGCGCGTTCACCCAACAAAAGGTGCGCAAGTTCACCGCCATGACCGGGGAGATCACCCTGCGTGGTCGCGTGTTGCCGGTGGGCGGTATCAAGGAGAAGATCCTCGCGGCCAAGCGCGCGGGCATCAAGGAGATCGTCCTCAGCGTCGACAACCGCAAGGACATCGAAGACATCGATGCACGCTACACCAAGGGCATGCGCTTCACCTACGTCACAGAGATGATCGAGGTGGTGAAGCACGCACTTCTCAAAGAGAAGGTGGAGAACGCGTTGAAGGTCGCCTAACCGCCATTGATCGCACCCTTCGGACATTCCGGAAGGGATGGATGGACGTAGGTCCGCACCGATGCACCCGCGAGAGCTTTCCATTTCCGATTTCACCTATGTGTTGCCCGAAGAGCGCATTGCTCAGCGGCCGCTGGCGGAGCGCGATGCGAGCAAATTGCTCGTAGTGCGCGATGGGGTCATTTCGGACCACCTCTTCGCGGAACTCCCTGACCTGCTTCCATCAAATGCGATGTTGGTGCTGAACGACACGCGGGTGGTGCATGCGCGTATCGGCTTCCATCGCTCCAGTGGCGCGGCGTTGGAATGCATGGTGCTCACACCGGAGCAGGAGCGACCGATCGAAAGGGCATTGCTTGACCGAAGCAGTTCACGCTGGTGGTGCATGGTGGGCAATGCGAAACGCTGGAAAGGGGAGGAACTGCTTCTTGAAAGTGAGGGACGTGTGTTCCGTGCGGTGCGCATTGATCAGGTGGAAGGGGAGCATCTCATCGAGTTCAGTTGGGAGGGGGGCGAGCCCTTCGTCGCACAGTTGGACCACTTCGGTGCGGTCCCTTTGCCACCCTACATGCGACGGGCGCCGGTCGAGGACGACGATGCGCGCTACAATACCGTGTTCGGTGAGCGTGATGGATCGGTGGCGGCGCCCACCGCCAGCTTACACTTCAGCGCGGAGCTTTTGGGGCGCATCGCAGAACGCGGCATCCGAACGGCACGGCTCACACTCCATGTAGGCGCGGGCACCTTCTTGCCGGTGAAGAGCGCGACAATGGCAGGGCACGCCATGCATGCCGAGCAGGTGCGGATCCCCTTGGCGGGCTTGGAAGCGCTGAAAGGTCAACTGGGTCAAGGTCCGATAGTTCCTGTGGGCACCACCGCCCTACGCACATTGGAGAGCGTCTATTGGCACGGGGTCATGTTGCTCCAGGGCCGTGGTACTGAAGAGCTGCGGGTCGATCAATGGGAGCCCTACGGCCATGTCGGTGTGGAACTACCAGACCCCCAAGCCGCGCTGGAGACGGTGATATCGAAGTTGCGTTCTGACGGTGCCGAAGATCTGGTAGGTAGTACGCGATTGCTGATCGCGCCCGGATACACCTTCCGCTTCGCGGATGCCTTGATCACCAACTTCCATCAGCCACAAAGCACCTTGCTCTTGCTGGTCGCTGCATTTCTAGGCCCGGATTGGCGGAAAGTGTATGATCACGCGCTGCGTTCGGACTATCGTTTCCTGAGCTATGGGGATGGTTCGCTGCTTTGGCGCTCGATATAGCAACGGAAAGCCCCGCCTTGCGGCAGGGCTTTCGTAGTACTGAGCGTTGCGATGTACCGGAAAGTACCGCTCAGTAGGGGGTGCTCTGCGGGTCCCAGTTGCACCAGCCGCTGGTCCAGTTGTCCGAACCGAAGGCGCCTTTGTAGGAGACCTGCTCGAAGAACGGATCGCTGAGGTCCGCTTCGCCGAAGGAAGCACCGGCGGCGAGCGGACTGCCACCGTTCAGCACGAAGCTTGGGGAGGTCAAGTTGAAGGGATCGGCCACGCCGAGCGCTGCGTTGTCCGCGTAGCTCATGTTGCCGCCGTTATCGAACCAGGTCTGGATATCCCAAGTGCTTCCGCTGGCTACGGCGAGCAGTGAACCCATGGCTGCGTAGGCGCAACGGGTCACTTTCAGTTCACCGGCATCGGCGTTGGTCTCGCAAGAAGAGCCATCCACCAACAGGCCCGTGGGGAAACCGGCGAAGACACTGTTGTATACCCGTGTATGCGTGTTCCTGCGCAAGTGACCCGAACGTTTGAAATTGGTGTTGATCACCGTTCCCGGTGTGGCTTGCGGACCGAAGATGCTCACGTTGCTCAGGACCGGCGTCGTGTAAGGGGTGGCGGTGGTGCCTTGGCCATCGTTGTCGTGTTCCAGTCCGTTGCTGCCGCTTTGGTCGGCGAGGTCGGGGTTGCGCAGGGAGACCAGGAACTGGCACTTGCCGCTGAACCCATTGTCCATGTCGAAGTCATCGTCCCAAGAGGCGAGGGCCACGAGGTTCTTCACGTTCACCGTGCCACCGAAGAATTCATAGCTGTCGTCACCATTGTAGGAGACTTGGATATGATCGATGGTTGTCCCGCTGCCCACGCCGGCGAGCGTCAGGCCGTTGATCTCCTGGTTGGGTTGGAAGGGGATGCCGGAGAACTCGATGCGCACGTAACGGAGTTTGCCGGAGTTGTCAGCAGCGTCCGAACCGCCGAACGGGGCTTCCACGCCGCCCTCCACGATGCCTACACCGCCCGGAAGGTTCACCGGTGCTTTGCCGCAAAGGATCAGACCACCCCAGTCGCCGGGAGCGCGCTGGCCAGCCGGTTGGTTGCTCGTGAAAACGATGGGATCCGTGGAGGTGCCTTCTGCCATGATCACGGCGCCGCGGTTCACGATCAAGGTGCCCTTGGTGTCCTTGTCGCCGGTGATGATGGTGCCGGGCTCGATGGTCAAAGTGACACCGGCTTCCACTTCAACGAAACCATAGAGCACGTACTTTTTGCTCGATGTCCAAGTGGTATTGTTGGTGATGTTCGCGTTGACGTTCACCGTGTTGCTCGGTGTAGGGGTGGGTGCGTACTCGCAGCAGCAATCCTTGTCGGCGCTCGGGTCGTAATTGGTGGCCGCAGGGTCCGTGCAGCCTTCCGTCTTCTTGCAGGCGGGCATGGCGACGCCGAAGGTGGCGATCAGCAGCAGTGCGAGGGCCTTATTGGTCATGAGGTTCATTATGGGTTCCAGTTGTTTCTGGTCGCAAAGAGAACCTTGTGATGTTACCTCATCATGGTGTCATTCTTATGCGATCGCGCCAGATGTGTTATCATTTTGTGAACTCTGTTCATGACGAAGCCCGACCTAGGGCCGGGCTTCCTTCACAGGGTCGGAACGCGCTTAGAACTTGAAGCTGATACCGGCCGAGAACACTTGTCCGCGGCGATAGCTCATGATCTCCTCATCGCCGCCATTGAGCTTCTCGTTGCCATCACTATCCTGCACCAGTCGAACGCGCTGGTTGAGGATGTCCTGCACGCTCACTTTCAATTCGAAATGCTTGCCAAGGCCTTTGGTCAAAGTGACGTCCAGCGCGTGGCGCGGCATTTCGTAGAGGTCAGGCGTTCCGAACGTGCCCACCGCGAAGAGCCTGCGGCCCATCACATTGTAGAGGATGTTGTACTGGAGCTTGTGCTCGCTGTCCTGGTAGTAGATGCCGGCGTTCACCACATAGGGGCTCTGGCCCATCAAGGGGCGCTGCTGTTCCTGGCCCACCGCCTTCTCCCCGAGATCCACCGTCGTGAGGATGTAAGCCCCGTTCAACAATACCCCGAAGCGGCCGAGATAACCATCACCGAAGAGCGAGGTGAGCGAGCGGCGCACTTCCACTTCCACGCCATAGCTCTGGGCCAGGTCCGCATTGTCGTAGGTGAAGTTGCGCGTGCCGCCGGAGCCGGTCCCCGGTACGAAGTACATCTCGATCGGATCGACGAAGCGCTTGTAGAAGAGACCCGCACTGACCACTTCGCTGGCGGTGGGGTAGAACTCCCAGCGGGCATCGACGTTCATCACCTTGGCGATGTCGAGCGAATCATTGCCGTAGAGGACGTTGTTCAAGCTGAAATCATAGAACGCGAACGGTGCGAGCTCGCGGAACTCAGGACGGTTCACCGTATTGCTCCAGGCCACCCGAACAAGCGAGCGCGTGGTCAGGTTGAGGTTCGCATTGATCGAAGGAAGGACGCTTACGATCGGGTTGTCGAGCAGCACCCGGTCGCCGCCGAAGCGCGCGCTCGTGAGTTGTTGCCGGTTGTGTTCAACGCGTACACCACCGCTCACCGACCAATGGTCCGTGTTCCCCATCGAAGCGCCGGCGTATCCGGCCATCAGCGTGTTCGCAGCCTCATAGCGATCGCTCGGGTTGGTGCCCTCCGTCAGTTCGAAGCCGGTAGTGGGGTTGATATTCCCGCTGCTGAACACGGTGCTCAGGTCCTCGGTGAGAAGCGACTGATCGAACTGCATGAAATTGGCCTGGGTGAAGGACATCCAGCGTGCGCTGAACTCGCGGTCCTTCTGTTCGAAGAAGGCGCCTGCGCGGATCTTCGGGATGAGGCTTTCGTTGTTCGTGGTGAAGGTGTGCTCGTGATCGAGGCGTCCGGTCATCACGGTCTCTTTCAGATCGCTGAAGAAACGGCCGGCATCGAGCGTGGAGGCGGAGGGGGGTATGACGGTCTGGAACGGCGTGTCGGAATCCCCGGTGTTGATATCGCGACTGGTGCGGATGCGGCGATAGTCGGGTTCTTTGCTCCGCGCGAAGGAGTAGCCAGCGGTCCATTCGAGATGGTCCTTCTTACCCAGTTCGTGCGCACCGTGCAACTGGCCTGAGTAGACGGTGCGTTGCTGGTAGCGGAACGCGTAGTTCTTCACTTCGAACCCCTCTTCCATGTTCCGGCCGGTGCGCAACGTGGTCTGGTCCTGGCCGAGTTGATTGAAGAGATTGCGGAACTCGAGCTTGCTACCCGTCCCCAGCATCGCGGTCCAGTTGTGCATCAGCGTCACGCGTGCGGAACTGATGTACTCGTTATCACTGAAATTGTAGATGGTGTCGCTGCGTTGCGAGGCGGCGTCGTACGCGTTGTAATTGTAGTTCTTCGCGGTGTAGCTCTGGCGCGTGTTCGCGTAGTCGATGCTCGTTATGGAACCGTACCGGTTCTTCCCATCGGCTTTCCCGAAGGAGCGCGAGATCAGAACACCCAGGCGGGCATCGGGCAATGCGGTGCTTTGCTTGGCGACCCAATTGTTGGAGAGCTGACGTCCCAGGGTTTGGAGGCGCTCCGGTGACTGGCTGTTCAGGCTGGTGGGGAAGGCGTCGGGTAACTGGCGAAGGCCGTCATCGAAGCCCAGCGCATCCGTCGAACTTTTCCCACCGGAATAGAAAGGCTGGAAAGTGGTTCCCATCCTGTACGAAGTGCCGAGGTTCACACGCGTCTCGTTCTCCTGAGGTACGGTGAGGGTGTGGACTTTGATCACTCCACCGGCGAACTCACCAGGTAGCTCCGGCGCACCCGTTTTGTACACCATGATGCGCTCCAGCGCTCCGCTCGGGATCAGGTCGAAGCTGAACGCCCGCTTGTCGGCTTCCAAACTGGGGGCGATCACATCGTTCAGCATGACGGTGTTGTACCGGTCGGCGAGCCCACGGATCATCACGAAGCGATCCCCGATGATGGTGACCCCCGGCACCCGCTTCACCACGTCGCCCGCGGTGCGGTCCTGGCTCTTGGCGATCTGCGCGGCCCACGCCGTTCACTACCTGTTGACTGTTGCGTGTTTCGAGCAATACGGCGCTCTCCGTTTCCGTTCGGCGAACGGCCACCACATCGACCTGCGCCAGTTTGTTCGAGACCGCGCTCAACTGCACATCCCCTTTGGTGACCTGCCCGGCGACCACGTTGATCGGCCGTTCCACATTGTCAAAGCCCACGAAGCTCACCTGGAGCGTATGCTCACCGGCCGGACAGCTGAAGCTGTACTTGCCGTCCAGGTCCGTGCTGGCGCCGAAGGTGGTGCCCTTTACGATCACGTTCACGAAAGGCATGGGCTGCGTCCGGCCGCTCTCGAGGGCGGTGATAACCCCGCTTACGGTGCCGTTCTGGGCAAGCAGGATGGAGCAGAGAAAAGTGCTGAACGCAAGGAGAAGGGTCCGGGACATCGCATTGTGTCAGGCCTTGGAAGGCTTTCCACAATCCCTTCCTCCGCGCGGCTGGCCGCACTGGGTGGGACGCATATTGCGCTCATGGACGATGACCTGAACCTGGGCATCTTCAACCCAGCGTTGCTTAACTCCACCATGACCAAGCAGGTGGCCCTGAGCTATTTGCCCTACTTCGATGGGGTGAAGATGGGCTTCGGCTCTTACGCGCACCACTTCGACAGCATCCGCACCACCTTCAGTGGCACCGTGCAGTTCGTAGACTATGGCACTTTCACCAGGACGGAGGGCGATGGTGCGGAGATCGGCACCTTCCGGGCGGGTGAGTACGTGTTCCAGATCGGTGCGTCGCGCGCGCTGGACAGCTTGTTCAGCGTAGGAGCGAACGTGAAGTTCATCACCTCCAGCTTGGACACCTACAATGCCACGGGCTGGGCCGCCGATCTCGGCGCGGTGTACGCGAAGAAGTCGTTGGGCCTAACCGTAGCGGCGTTAGTGAAGAACATAGGTTTTGTGAGTTCGTCCTATACGGACGCCAAGGAGAAGTTGCCGTTCGAAGTTCAACTGGGGGTCACTTACAAATTCAAGCATGCGCCCTTCCGTTTGGGCATCAACTTGGAGAACCTACAGCAATGGGACCTCACCTACGATGATCCTGTGCAGCAGGTGTCGATCGATCCCACCACCGGCGATGAAGTGGTGCAGAAGGTCTCCTTCGGTACCAAGACACTCTTGCATTTGGTGCCGAACGTGGAGATCCTGCTGGGCCGCTATTTCCATGTGCGGGCAGGGTTCGACTTCCGGCGCCGGCGTGAGTTGAAAGTGGACGCCAAGGGAGGGATCTCCGGGCTCTGTTTCGGCGCAGGGGTGAGGGTGAGCAAGTTCCATATCAGCTATGGGTTCGCCCAATACCATCTGGCGGGTATCAGCAATACCATTACCCTGGCCACGCGCTTCAACGATTTCCGCCGACCGCCGCCCGGGCAGGAAAAGCCGCGCAAAGCGAAACGCGCGAAGAAGGCGGAGGAAGTGCCGATCGTCCCAGAGGGCTGAAGGTGGCCGCAAGGCCCTGCCTACCTTGCCGGCGTGAAGCGCATCAACATCGCGATCGACGGCTTCAGCAGTTGCGGCAAGAGCACCCTGGCCAAGCAACTGGCGCACCACCTTCACTACACCTACATCGATAGCGGGGCCATGTACCGGGCCATTGCGCTCTACGTGATCGAGAACGGTCTGGTGATCGACGGCAAGCTGGACAAGCCGAACCTGCTCCGTGTTTTGGACCGGATCCACATCGGCTTCCGGCACGACGATGCCACCCAGCGCAGCGAGACCTGGCTGGATGGCCACAACGTGGAGCACCGCATCCGCGGCATGGAAGTGAGCCGCCACGTGACGCTCGTTAGCCCCGTTCCAGAAGTGCGCGCCAAGTTGGTGGAACTCCAACGCGCCATGGGTACGCCCAAGGGTGTGGTCATGGACGGCCGCGACATCGGCACGGTGGTGTTCCCTGATGCCGAAGTGAAACTGTACATGACCGCGCGTCCCGAGATACGGGCCCAACGCCGCTACCAGGAATTGAAAGGCCGGGGTGTGGAAGTGGACTACGCCAGCGTGCTGGAGAACATCGAGCGCCGCGACGACGACGATACCAACCGCGCCGCCGATCCGCTCATCAAGGCCGCCGATGCCTTCGAGATCGACAACAGCGACCTCACCAGCACCGAGCAGTTCGATATCGCCATGGGAGTGGTGGTGAAGGCGATCGGGGTGGTGACGGAGGCGTGAGGATCGTTCCGCAGGGTCCTCTGCGAGTGACCCTGCGGGGACTTTGCACCGCGTTCGTCGCCCTGGGTGTGGTGGTGAAGGCGGCGGGCGGGCGTGAGGATCGTTCCCAGGGCCTCTGGCGGGGCCCTCGACTTCTTGATGAAAATGCCCTCGAATCCATCGGGCCAGTCAACAGTGTATATCTCGTCGTGCAGTCTCCTGTAAGCGACGGTAACGCGATCAAGAAGGTGTGAACTTTCTAGTACGGCCTTTGCCGTTTTCAGAGTGTTCTCTAGGTCCGACGTTTGTATGAAAACGTTCGTTTCCCCAGACCCGGAATCATGACCATCAACGTCGGCGTTATCGCCAAGGTGTTCGGCAAGTTCATTCTCCAGCGAGACCATAGTATCGTAGTCGCTCATCGAGTCTCCTCTGAATTGGAGGATCACTTGGTAGTCCATACGTATGAGGGCAACTAAGCACCTGGAATTGCTGAGACGAGCACTTCAACGGCTTCTTCGGGATCTGTTGCATTCTCCACAAAGGATAGCACCTTCAACATCACACGGTCCAGCAAAGTATCCGGGCAACTGGCGCCGCTGGTCAGGATGATGGTCACGGGGCGCTTCGCGGGTAGCCAGCCATTCGTGGTTTCCAGCCGTTGCTCGGGGTAGTTGAAGTGTTGAATGGTATCGGCGCTCAGCACTTCCTCATCGCCTTTGATGAAGTAGGTCGGGAAGCGCCCGGCCAGCAGTTCCACGAGGTGGCTGGTATTGCTGCTGTTGTAGCCGCCTACCACCAGGGCGAGATCGGCATCCATCTTCAGCAATTCGTGGGTGGCGTCCTGGTTGTCGTTGGTGGCGTAGCAGAGCGTATCGCGCGTATCGGCGAAATGCTGGCCGAGTGCCTGGTCCCCGTATTTCTTGATGATCACCTGCTTCAAGTGATCGGCGATGGCCTGGGTCTCGCTGGCCAGCATGGTGGTCTGGTTCACCACGCCGATGCGGCCCAGGTCGCGCGCGGGATCGAAGTCCCTTGCTGGCGCGCTCACCGAAGACCTCCGCGAAACGTTCGATGGGTTCTTCGCCCAAGATGATGCGCCCGAGCATTTCCGCCTCGGCCATGTCGCGCAGCACCATCGCAGGCGCCTTCTGCACGGTATGGCTAAAGGTGGCGCGGGTCTCCTCGTGCTTCGCCTTGCCGTGGATGATCACGGTGTACTGCTTGTCGCCCAGTTGATCGCTGCGCTTCCACACCTTCTCCACGAAGGGGCAGGTGGTGTTGTACTTCAGTGGGTCGATGCCGATGGCTTTCAGCCGGGCCTCGGTTTCCAGGGTGGTGCCGAAAGCGGGGATGATCACCACGTCATGGGCGCTCAGCTCGCTCCAATCCATCTGCATGCGACCTTGCGTGTCCTGGATGAAACGCATGCCCCGGGCGGTGAGGTCGTCGTTCACGGCCGGGTTGTGGATCATCTGGCTGAGCAGGAAGATCCGTTTGCCCGGGTTCTCCTCCAGGGCTTTATAGCTGATCTCGATGGCGTTCTCCACCCCATAGCAGAAGCCGAAGTGCCGGGCCAGGATGAAGCGCACCGGGCCCAAGTCAAGAAGGGTGGGTGTCAGGTCCTTTTTCTTCGGGTCCTGCACCTTCCGGAAGGCCTTCAGCCGGCCGATCAGATTACTGCGGTAGTGCGGGGGAATGGAGAAGGAACGCATCGATCCGGGTGGGGAGCAAAGGTAGCCCGTGCCAATGGCCCAATTCCCCTCCTAAGGGCGGATCGCTCCGCCCGGGTGCAGAAGGAGGTCGCACGCCGCCAAAGCGCTCCGGCGACGGCGCGTGGTTTCCAAACCTCAAGAGTTGGCCGAAGGAACCCCATACGGTGCCGCCTGCTGCCCCGGTCGACCAATGGGCTGACTTTCAGATCCTTTTCTTACTTTCGCGGCCCCATTTCGGGAAGCCCGCCGTGACGCAGCAGGCCAACACACCAACCCTTCCGGACAGCGTCCTCGGTCCGGGATACAAGTAAGTCAGTACATGTCAGCAGAGAATAGCAAGGTCACCTTCGCCGAACCGCCCGCCGATTTCGATTGGGCCGGATTGGAAGATGACAAGAGGTCCATCCCCGCGAACGAACGGGAGTCGATGGAGAAAGCCTACGAGGACACCCTGAGCAGCATTTCCGAGAAGGAAGTGTTGATGGGCACCGTGGTGGGCATGAACAAGAAGGAGGTCGTCATCAACATCGGCTACAAGTCCGAAGGCGTGGTGCCACTGAGCGAGTTCCGCTACAAGCCCGATCTGAAGTTGGGTGACCAGGTGGAACTGTACATCGAGAAGCAGGAGGACAAGAGCGGCCAGATGCTCGTGAGCCACAAGACGGCGCGCGTGCATAACGCATGGGGCAAGGTGAACCATGCCATGACCACCGACGAGATCATCACGGGCTTCGTGAAGTGCCGCACCAAGGGCGGCCTGATCGTGGACGTCTTCGGCATCGAAGCGTTCCTGCCCGGCAGCCAGATCGATGTGAAGCCCATCCGCGACTACGATCAGTACGTGGGCAAGAACATGGAGTTCAAAGTGGTGAAGATCAACCAGGAGTTCAAGAACATGGTGGTCTCACACAAGGCGCTGATCGAAGCCGAACTGGAAGCCCAGAAGAAGCAGATCATCGGTGGACTGGAGAAAGGCCAGGTGTTGGAAGGAACCGTCAAGAACATCACCAGCTACGGCGTGTTCGTGGATCTGGGCGGTGTGGACGGTCTGATCCACATCACCGATCTGAGCTGGGGCCGCGTAAGCCACCCCGAAGAGGTGGTGCAGCTCGATGCCAAGATCAACGTCGTTATCCTGGACTTCGACGACGAGAAGCGCCGCATCGCGCTCGGTCTCAAGCAGCTCAGCGCACATCCTTGGGATGCCTTGAGCGCCGACCTGAACGCCGGCGACAAAGTGAAAGGCAAGGTGATGGTGATCACCGACTACGGCGCGTTCGTGGAAGTGAGCGCGGGCGTGGAAGGCCTCTTGCATGTGAGCGAGATGAGCTGGAGCCAGCACCTGCGCAGCCCGAAGGACTTCCTGAAGGAAGGGCAGGAGATCGAGTGCGTGATCCTGAACATCGATCGCGAAGAGCGCAAGATGAGCCTGGGCATGAAGCAGCTCGCTGCCGATCCATGGGCGGACATCGAGTTCAAATACCCGGTGAACTCACGCCACACGGCCAAAGTGCGCAACTTCACCCACTTCGGCATCTTCGCCGAACTGGAGGAGGGCGTCGATGGCCTGATCCACATCAGCGACCTCAGTTGGACCAAACGCATCAAGCACCCCAGCGAGTTCTGCAACGTGGGTGATGAAGTAGAGGTACAGGTGTTGGAAGTTGACAAGGACAACCGCCGCTTGAGCCTGGGCCACAAGCAAGTGGAGCAGAACCCTTGGGAAGTGTTCGCGGACACCTTCACCGAAGGCAGCGTGCACGAAGGCACAATCACTGGCCGCAACGGCAACAACTTCATCGTGTCCTTGGCCTATGGCGTGGAAGGCACCGTGGCCACGAAGCACCTGAAGAAGGCGGACGGCAGCAAGGCGGCGATGGAGGAGAAGCTCCCGTTCAAAGTGCTCGAGTTCAATGGGGAGGCGCGTCGCATCACCCTGAGCCACACCCGCACCTTCGAAGAGGGTGATGACGCCGACGAGACGCCAGCAGCTGGCGCCCGTGCGGCACGCACCACGCGCAAGCCGGCCGCTACCGATGGTCAGAGCGCGAGCGTGAAGAGCGTGAACGAGAAGGTGGAGAAGAGCACCCTGGGCGACCTGAGCGTACTCAGCGATCTGAAGAGCGCGATGGAGACCAAGGAGCGCGCCACCAAGGGCAAGAAGGCCGACAAAGCGGCGAAAGAAGAGAAGGACGAAGCCGAGGAGGCCGAGTAATTCCTGATAGCGTGTTCATGCACAGCCCCCCGACTTGTCGGGGGGCTGCTGCTTTCAGGTGGTCCCTGCGTGCGTTGATCCGCGAGCTATGGAATGGGGCGCGAACGGATCACTGGCCGAGCGCTACGCGCACGTTCTCCAGCAATTGATCCGGGCCACCGGAGTGTTCCAGAAGTGGAATATCCCTTTCCGCACAATAGGTCCGGAACTTGTTCCTCGGACCGTCTTCCACACCGGGACCGAGGATGAGTAAAGTCACCTTGCCGCGCTCCAAGCGGAGCATCAATTCCTCGTCGCACGTGAACCCCTCGGCGAAATGGCCGACCCTGGTGAGCTGGTGCTTCACCAAAGCCATGATGCTTGCGTTACGGCCCAGGAAGACCACGGACGCGTCCATAGAACGAATGTAGTGCGTAAGGTCGATCGCGTGAAGCCTCGCGCAGCCCGAAAGGCAGTGCTCTGGGATCCCCCTACTTCTTCAGCAGCTTGAAGGCATGGTTCCATTGGTTCCTGGCGAACCCGGGTATGCACCAGAGGATGCACAGCGGCTCGATGGCCCGAGCGCCTTCCACGCCTCCCATGTCCTCGGCCTCCCACCCGAACTGGTCGAGGATCACGGCCACCTCCTGCTTGGCCCCGGCATCGTTCCCGCAGATGAACATCGTGGGCTTCACGCCGTTGAAATCCGGGTTCACCATGTACGCATTGCCCACGCTGTTGAACGCCTTCACGAAGTGGGCCTTCGGATTCGCCCGTTGTAGCTGCTCCATCAGGCTTTCCTCCAAGGTGGTGAAGTAGTGCAATACTCCATTGGTAGGAGGCGCATCGGCGATCGGGTTAGTGGCATCGATCACGGTTTTGCCTGCGAGGTCCCCGCTATCGCACAGGCGGATCGCCGCCTCGGCGCCGGTTCCTTTGCTGGCCAATACGATCATCTCCGCCCAAGCGCCAACCTCCTTGTGGCTCCCCACTTTGCCGCCGGGGTTCTTGTCCACCCAGTCCGCCACCTTATCGGGGTTGCGCGTGGCGATCATCACGCTATGGCCATGCTTCAGGAAACCGCTGGCCAGCACCTGACCCACCATGCCGGTGCCGAGTATACCGATCTTCTTGCCCATTGTTCTGGAATTGCTCTAGCACTGCAAAGGAACATCATGCGCCGCAGGAACGCGAACCGGTGTCCAGCTCGATGCCGCACCTTTGCCCCACGCCTTCGCCCCATATGCTTCGGCGTTCGAAGAATGAGTTCGATGGACCCGCGCGCTGCCGCCTTCCTCCGCTTGCTGAAGATCATGGACGAGTTGCGCGAGCAGTGCCCTTGGGACCGCAAGCAGACCATGGAAACACTGCGGCCGCTCACCATTGAAGAGACCTACGAACTTGGTGACGCGATACTGAAGAACGACCTCGTCGAGGTGCGTAAGGAACTCGGCGATCTGCTGCTGCACATGGTCTTCTACGCCCGGATAGGAGAGGAGAAAGGCGCGTTCACCATCACGGAGGTACTGGACGGTATTTGCGAGAAACTGATCCACCGCCATCCGCACATCTATGGCGATGTACAGGTGAAGGACGATGAGGAGGTGAAGGCGAACTGGGAGCGGATCAAGCTGGAGGAAAAGGCGAAGGCGGGGCATGCATCCGGTGATGCTGCGAACATCAGCGTATTGGAAGGGGTCCCACGGGGATTACCCTCTTTGGTGAAGGCGATCCGGATCCAGGACAAGGCGCGCGGGGTTGGATTCGATTGGGAGCGCCGGGAACAAGTGTGGGAGAAAGTACACGAGGAGCTGGATGAACTGAAGCACGAGGTGGACGCGGGTTCGAACAAGCAGGCCGAAGAGTTGGGCGATGTGCTGTTCAGTATCGTCAACTACGCGCGTTTCCTTGGGGTCGATCCAGACGAAGCCTTGGAGCGCACGAACCGCAAATTCATACAACGCTTCCAGTTCTTGGAACGCGAAAGCCGCAAGGACGGTAAAGTGTTGGGCCAGATGAGCCTGTCGGAAATGGACGCCTACTGGGATCGAGCAAAAAGCGAGTGAGCGGACGCTCCCGTTCCCCGCGTCGCAATGTGGAGAGCGCTCCACGATCGTGGGGCGTAGAGAAGACACGATCCGGTGATGCAAGGATCATCGTTCTAAGCGCTCTCCCTCTCCCCATGGGTGGTGGCGATGGTCCCCTCCTTCTGGCACACATGTGCGTAGGTGGTGTTGTTACCAACACACAGCAGCATGGCACGTCGCAAGAAGCTCATCCTTACGCAACCCATTAAAGAGGGGTTAAAAGCCATCAAGGTGCAACTCGACCGCCGCACCGTCATCACGCTCTCGAACATGCGCTCCTTGGAGTTCTGGAAGAAGCGGTACCCGGACGCGATGGTGATCAGCTGATCACCATCCGGTTTCGAGAGGCCCTTCGGTGGAGGTGCGGATCGATGATCGGGTCTTCGGCCCAAGTGGGGAATTGGTCGGGCGGTGTCCCGGCTCGAACAGGGATCGTATCCCATCGAGCGAATACTCCCGGCGAGGCCATGGAGACTGAGGAAAATTTGAACCGCAAGATCCCCAACCATATGAAGAAGTCAGCGCTCTCGTACACGTTCATGCTCATCGCGGGGATGTCCCTCGCACAATCGGTGGAGTTGGAACCGGTGCTTACGGGACTTACCAACCCGGTGGATATCGCCAACGCGGGAGATGCCCGACTGTTCATCGTGGAGCGCGCGGGGATCATCCGCATCCTGCAGTCGAACGGAAGCCTGGATCCGGTGCCGTTCCTGGACATCACCGCCAGGGTGAACGATACGGGAGGAGAGCAGGGCTTGCTCGGGCTGGCGTTCCATCCGCAGTACGCGCAGAACGGGTTCTTCTTTGTGCAGTACACCGCTGGCACTGGGAACGGGACCACGAGGGTATCCCGCTTCGCGGTGACAGGCGATCCGGATGTGGCGAACGCGAGCAGTGAAGTGATCTTCTACAGCCTCGTCCAACCATTCTCCAATCACAAGGGTGGGGACCTTGAATTCGGACCTGACGGTTATCTGTGGTTCGCACTGGGTGATGGTGGTGGTTCCGGTGATCCGGACAACCGGGCCCAGAACATGACCTTGGGTTTCGGTAAGATGCTGCGGATCGATGTTGGCAACGGTGCTCCGTACACCATACCGCCGAGCAACCCGTTCGCGGATGCCGATCCGGCCGATACGCTCCGTGCCATTTGGGCCAGCGGCTTCCGCAATCCCTTTCGATTCAGCTTTGATGCGCTCACGGGGGATGTGTGGGTCGGCGATGTAGGACAAAGCGTATATGAGGAGATCGATCACTGGCCCGCTGGCAACAACACCGGACCGAACTTCGGGTGGCGTTGTTACGAAGGCAACACGCCTTACAACACCGCCGGTTGTGCGGGTGCTGCGAGCTACGTTCCACCGGTCCATGTGCATCCCCATTCGGATGGCTCTTGCTCGGTGATCGGTGGATATGTCTACCGGGGTGGATCGTACCCGAACCTCTATGGTAAATACATCTACACCGACTACTGCCACGGCCGCATCCATTCGCTCCAGCCCAACGGGGTGGGGGGGTGGACGACGGACACGCTGATGGCGAGCGGCGGTTTTGGTCTGGCCGCCTTCGGTGAGGATGCTGCCCGCAACCTGTATGTATGCAACACGGAGACCGGCACCTTATCGCGCATCATCGATCCCGCCGCATTGGTGCGGGTGAACCCGAAGGTGCTGCTTGAAGGCCCGCTCAATACGACCACGTTGATCATGAACGACCCCCTACGTACGGCGGGCTTGGTGCCCCTCACAGAACCCTACACCGCACTGGGCTTTGCGCAGGTCGCAGGTGGTGGTGGTGAGACCTCGACCACGCCGGTGTTGGCGACCACTGGCAACAATGCCGTTGTGGATTGGGTGCGTGTGGAACTGCGCAGTGCGACCGCTCCAGGCGTCGTTGTGGCCTCCGCGCATGGGCTCGTTCAACGCGATGGCGACATCGTGAAAGCGAACGGCACGGCCAACTTGGACTTTGGGGTAGGTGCGGGTAGCTACTATGTGGTCGTTCGGCACAGGAACCATCTCGGCGTCATGAGCGCGGCGCCCATCTCCCTGAGCGCGACCGCTGTGACGGTCGACTTCCGCAGCGGCACCACGGCGACGTACGGGACCAATGCGCACAAGACCGTCGGAACGCAACGTGCCCTCTTCGCAGGGAACGTGATGCGCGATGATCGGTTGAAGTATGCCGGGTCGTCCAACGATCGCGATCCGATCCTCACCGCGATAGGAGGTACGGTGCCGACGGCGACCACGCCCGGATATCGCGTAGAGGACGTGAACCTGGATGGCACGGTGAAGTATGCCGGAAGCGCCAATGACCGCGATCCCATCCTCGTGAACATAGGTGGATCCGTGCCCACGAACACACGGGTGGAACAAGTGCCGTGAGCGCCCACCCGAATGGGTGGTACGGTCTACTTTCGCGACGCCGGATGCATTGGATCGTCCGGGCGATGCGCACAGTTCTCCTCATCGGGCTTATTGCAATGGCCGGTCCCGGTCCGGCGGTAGCTCAGTTGCCCGCTGTTACCGCCCATAAGGGGAACATATTCCTCTACTGGGGCTACAATCGTTCCGGTTACAGCTGGAGCGACATCCACTTCGATGGCCCTGGGTATGACCTCACTCTTCGCCATGTGGAGGCCACGGACCGCCCGATCCCGTTCGACCCGAAGCTCTACTTCGATCCACGCACCCTCACGTTACCGCAATACAACTATCGATTGGGTTGGTTCTTCCAGGACCGATGGAGCATTTCGCTCGGCATGGACCACATGAAGTACGTGGTGGTGCAGGGCCAACAGGTACGCATGGACGGTTTTGTTGACGCCAGCCGTTCCGTTCCGCATGCCGCAGCCGAAGGATCGCACGAGGTGACCCTTGATCCCGAACTCTTGACTTACGAGCATAGCGACGGGCTCAATCTCTTGAGCCTGGATGTGGATCACTACGATCCGCTTTGGCAAAGCCGCAACGGCCGCCACGCCCTCCATGTCTTTGAAGGTGTGCATGCTGGGCCGGTGATCCCGCGCACGGACGTTCGCTTGTTCGGCGAGGGCATCAATAACAGATTCCACCTCGCAGGCTATGGGGTCGGTGCGCAAGTCGGTTTGCACTTGGGGTTCTTTCGCCATGGGTTCCTCCGCGTGATCGGCAAGGCGGGATGGAACGATCTACCGAGTGTGCTTACCACGGGAACGGCCGAGGACGGGGCGAGCCAGCACTTCTGGTTCGGGCAGTACGCGGTGGTATTGGGCGGCCAGTTCAGGTTGCACCGTTCGGTGGATCGATAGGTCATCGGGGCCGGTTCCGAAAGCCCGAACTTCGCGCCCCGAAACGAGGTCTATCAGTGCTTTCTCCGATCAGTCGTTCTGTTATGTGTATGCTGCTCGTGGCTGCGGGTGGCGGTGCGCGCTCGCAATGTGTAAACCCGATCGCGACTTTTCCACATCAGGAGGATTTTGAAAGCGCCCCGAATTGGACCCCGGGTGGCACAGGAAGCGACTGGGCATGGGGCACACCCGCCCATCCTACCATCAACACGGCGGGAGGCGGTGTGAACAGCTGGTGCGTGGGTGGGCTCACGGGTTCCTTCTACAATCTGGGGCAGTCGAGCTGGTTGCAGAGCCCGTGCTTCGATATGAGCACGTTGGACCATCCGTGGATCAGCTTCAAGATCTTCTGGGAATGTGAACGGCAGTACGACGGTATGAACCTGCAGTACTCGTTGAACGGCGGATCCACTTGGGCGAACGTGGGTGCCTATGGCGATCCGGTGGATTGCCTCAACGACAATTGGTTCAACGCTGCGAGTATCACGAATCTCAGCGGGGCCAGCCCGAAGCATGGATGGAGCGGACGGCTGGGCGCCACTTCGGGATCCTGCCAGGGAGGCTCCGGCAGCGGTGGCTGGATCACGGCGAAACACTGCGTGCCGGCCGTGGCGAACGCCCCGCAGGTGATATTCCGTTTCCTTTTCGGGGCGGGCACCCAATGCAACAACTACGATGGCGTCGCGATCGATGATATCCTCATCCAGGAAGCCCCTGCCACCACCGCTGCCTTCACCTACACCTGCAACGGCAACACCATCGACTTCACGGATGCGTCCCCAGGGTGCCCTTCCACCTGGGGGTGGGCGTTCGGCGATCCGGGTTCGGGTGGTCTGAACGCTACAGTTTCGCAGAACCCTTCGCACACCTACCCGGGTCCGGGGAACTACCTGGTGTCCTTTTCAACGGATGGACCGTGCAGCGTTCCATCGAGCATCGACATAACCGTTGGCATACTCGGGGTCACGGTGGCAAGCACCGAACCTACATGCACCGGCGTACCGGGCTCCGCGACCGCGACGATCGTGGGGGGCGATGGCACAGAGACGATACTCTGGCAGCCCGGTGGAGAGACGACCGCCACCATCACCGGGCTCACGGCGGGTGTGTATTCGGTCACCGTCAGCGCGCCGAGCGGTTGTTCGGCCACAGCCAGCACCACGATCAATGCGGCAGCTATGGTCACGGCCGTGGCCATGCCGGATACCGTGCTTTGCGTTGGAGCCTCGCTCGCACTGACCGCGACCGCCAGCGGAGGCATTGCGCCTTATGCGTTCGGTTGGAGCCCGGCCGGACCATTGATCACACCGACCGTGGGCGGAACATATTCCGTGGTGGCCACCGATGTGAACGGCTGTATGAGTCCCCCGGTGAACGTCGTGGTGGACTTAGCTCCACCTATCATTCCTACTGCCACGGCGGATGCGCAGGAAGGTTGCACGCCACTGTGCATCACCTTCAATGATGGGATCCCCGGATCCGTGAGCACCACCTGGGATCTCGGCGATGGGGTCGTGCTTACGGGGAGTACGGTGACGCATTGCTACCTGACCAATGGGGACTTTCTACCCACGCTCATCGCGGTCGATGGGTTCGGCTGCACCGCCAGCGGAACTGCTGATACGATCCACTCCACGGTGTCGCCTGTAGCGGCTTTCACGGTGCCACAAGAGGTGTTCGCGGAAGGGGAGGCCCAGGTCGCGTTCCAGAATACGTCCACCGGGGCATTGACCTTTGCCTGGTCCTTCGGTGAGGGCGGCATCTCTTCCGAAACCTCACCAACGCACACGTTCACCGAGGTGGGTTGTTACCCGGTCGATCTCCAGGTGATCGGAGAGGCAGGATGTGCCGATCAGGCAGGCCTGGAGATCTGTGTGGAAGGATCCTACGCCCTGTTCGCTCCGAACGCTTTCACACCGGATGGCGATGGGATCAACGATCACTACCTGCCCATCAGCACGGCGCAACGTCCGAAGTCCTACGAGTTCACCGTGTTCGATCGTTGGGGCGCGGTGATCTTCCGCAGCACCGACCTGATGGAAGGATGGAACGGTGATGCGTTGGGTGCTGTCGCCGGAGAAGGGATCTACGCTTGGACGATACGCTTGCAGGACGCCTTCAACGAGGTCCACGCCCACAAGGGCCACGTGGTCTTGCTGCGTTGATCTACCAGGCGCGTGCCTGGGGCTGGTGTGTGGGCTCCGCGCTTGGAAGCCGGGAGGGCCGCACGCGGCCCGCGAACAGTCCCCAACCGATCGACACGTAGGCGATGTTCGCGTTGAAGCCATCGTAGGGTTTGCTCGTGATCCCGTCCTTCTGCACCTCGAACTCGGTGTTGTGGAAGTTGGTGAAGTAGTACTTCAGGGTGATGGTGGTTCCGGCAGGTCCCTGGATCCCCAGCATCATGCTGTGGTAGAACGGTTCCGTGCGATCGCTGAACCACACATTGAAACGGTCCACCCTTTTCTCGTTCTCGAAGCGTTTCTCCTTGTAGTTGAACGGCAGCTCGATCTCGTAGCCCACGAAGAACAGCGTTCGGTGCATGCGCCCGATCTTCAGACCGACAGGTACGCCCACGGTGTATGCCCGGTATTTGTAGCGCACGGTGGTGTCGGGTACCGCATAGATGAAACCCAGGTTGCGGAAGCCCAGCCCGGTGAAGAAACCGAAGTGATCGGTGAGGTCGTATTGCACCAATCCCCGGGGATTGAACACCGGGGCGAAGCGCACGATGCCGCCCGTATGGTCGTTCGGCTGGCCATAGGTGCGCACATCCAGCACAGGAAAGGTGAAGATCCATTCCGTGCCGTTCGTGACGTACCATTTCTTCGCGGGAGGGCGGACAGGCTTCGGGAACATACCCTGGGCCGTAGCGCAAAGGGAGAGCACAAGTGCGGGTAGCAAGAGGTGGATGCGCATCGAGAACGGATGATGGTACGAACGGTGGGTCAGGATGAAGGTACGGGCAGGTCGTGTATCGCTTCATAGAGCCGGTGCATCGGGAGCCCCATTACCGTATAGAAACTCCCTTCGATGCGGGCGACGGCCGTATAGCCGATCCAGTCCTGCACACCGTAGGCCCCGGCTTTGTCGAGCGGTTCGTAGCGCGCCACGTAGTACGCGATCTCCGCTTCACTGAGCGCACGGAAGGTGACGTGCGCCACATCCGCGAAGTGCCGAACGGCCGAAGAGGTCCGTAGACAGACGCCCGTGACAACACGATGGGTGCGGCCGCTGAGCTGGCCGAGCATGCGTCGCGCGTCGGCCGCATCGATCGGTTTGTTCAGCAGAAGACCATCGAGCAGCACGGTGGTGTCCGCGGTGATGAGGACCTGATCCGGTGCCAGTTCGCCGTGCCATGCGCGCGCTTTCAGGATCGCCAGGTGCTCCGCCACCTCTTCGTTCGGCATGCCGGGCGGCGGCGTTTCGTCCACATCCACTTGTGTGACCGTGAGCGGCAGGTCCAACCCTTCGAGCAAATGACGCCTTCGGGGAGAAGCGGAGGCGAGCACCAGCCGCCAGGGGTGAATGGGCGGGCCGATCATGCGTCGAGCGATCGGGCGACCAGCGCGCCGTAGGCCACGGCCATCACCATGGCCGCCTTCATCACAGCGCCGGCGCGCATGTAAGCGGCACGGTCCTGTGCCATGAAGGTCATGCCCGCACTGATCAGCAGCAGGAAGATCAGCGCGCCCAGGTACCAGAACGATAGTGCGTCCTGCAGAAAGGTGCGCCGCAACAGCACGATGGCGACAACGAGCACGGCGGTGTGGAAAAAGACCAATGCGCGGGACCATCGCATGCCCCAGGCGATGGGCACCGTACGGCATCCATCGGCCAGGTCGCCGGGCACATCGGCCATGTCCTTCTGTAGTTCCCGAACCAGCGTGGCCACAAAGGCGAAGGCGCTGAACGCGAAGACCCAATACCAGATCACGCGGAAATAGAAATGGACAAGGCCCCCGTCCGCGAGCTCTGTCAGCATTTCGGTGGTGTAAGCGCGTTGCGCGAGCGGGATCTCATAAAGTCCAACGGTGAGCGGCACCAGCGCGGTGAGCGTGGCCACCAATCCATTGCCGATGATGAGTTGCCGTTTGAACGCGGTGCTGTAGGTCCACAGGGCACCGATGGCGAAGGCCGGAATGATGGACAGGCGCCAAAGCCCGGTGCGCCACACCACGATCAGCCCGAGCAGGAGGCCGAGGCCGCTCAACACGAGATGCGCGGCCATGGCCACGCGGCGCTTCACGGAGCGTCCCACGATCAGCGCATCCGGTTTGTTGATCCGATCGATGCGCGTGTCGAAGTAGTCGTTGATCACGTTCCCTCCGGCGGCGATCAACACGGTGCTCAGGACCAACAGCGCGAACAGCGTGGTGCTGAGCTGAGGCACGAACCCACTGGCACCGAGCAATCCCCCGATCACCCCGTAGCGCATCACCGCCATCGTACCCGCGATGATGAGCAGGTTCAGCGGACGGGTCAATCGCAAGAGGCCCAGCATGTCACCAAGTATGGGCGTTGTCGGTGAGCCATTGGCCACGCACTTTCAGCGCCTGTTCCAGCAGGTCGCGCACGCAACCGTGCCCACCTGGCCGTGCAGAGATGAAGGCGCTGATCGCCTTGACCTCCGGCGCGGCATCAGCTGGACAGCAGGGCAGGGCGACGCGTTGCATCACACGCAGGTCGGGGATGTCGTCGCCCATATAGGCCGTGCGTGCGGGATCCAGCCCGGTGGTGGCGATCAACTCGTCGAGCTTCGCGCTCTTGTCGCGCACATGGTAGAAGAACTCCTTCACGCCCAAACGGCCGAACGATTCCTCCACGCCTGCGCTCTTTCCGCCGGTGGTGATCACAATGCGGAGGCCCTCCTTCACGGCATGCTGCACGGCATAGGCATCACGGCTGTGGAAGGTGCGCACCGGATCGAGCCCCGGGAACAGCAATACCCTGTTGTCGGTGAACACGCCGTCCACATCGAAGAGGAAACAGTCGATGTGCGCGAGCCGTTCCTTGTAGCTACAGGTGTCGGAGGTCATTCGCGGTGTGGCCCGAAGCGCTTGCCGATCATTTCGGAGAGCAGGGCGTAAGCGCGGCGAAGATCGGCATCGTGCGTTAACTGATCCAGATGCCGCTGCACAGTGGTGGTGTCGCCTCTGCGAGCGGGCCCGGTGAGCGCATCGCCAGGCCCCACCAGCGCCGCCTTCTGCGCCACCGAGGACCACAAGGGCAACAGGATATCGGGGTCCAGTCCTTCCTGCCGCAGCAGGCGCTGGGCTTGGTGCAGGAGGAACACCGGGAAGTTGGAAGCGAAGACGGCCGCCAGGTGAACGGTTCGCCGCTGTTCCAAAGGAAGCCGCACCACGTTGCCACTGAGGCTGCGCGCCACATCCAGAAGAAGGGTGGTCGCCTTCTCGGTGTTCCCGTCCACGACAATTGGTGTGCGCGTGAGGTCCGCAGGTTCGCCAGGGCTGAAGCTCTGCACAGGCCACAACACACCACGGTGCAGGTGCGGAGCGAGCCGGTCGAGAGCCTGGGCGCCGGACGTATGCGCGACGACCGCATCGCGCGGCGTGATCCGCGTGGCTAAGCTGGGGATCGCGTCGTCGCTGACGGTGAGCAGATAGAGGCCGACCTCGGGCCAGGCTTCGTCTATTGTATAGGGCGTCGTGCGAAGCGCTCGCGCCAGTATTTGTGTGCGTTCCGCGTGGCGTCCCGCTATTCCGGCGAGCGACGCGCCTGCCCGTACGAGCGCGTGCCCCAAGTGGAAGGCCAAACGGCCCGTACCGATCAACAGGATGCTATCCCGTGCGGACATTTTAAGCCTTGCTGGGTCGCTGAAGGAACCGCTTGCGGACCGCCATGAACGTACCTAGGAACATCAGGATGCAACCGGTCCACAGGATGTTGATGCCCGGGAACACGATGGCTTGTAGCACGAGGTATTCGCGCTCGAAGACGTTCACGCCCACCTGGTTCCCCTGCACCGTGGCCAGTTCGAACTTCACGCGCAGTTGGGGCACATCGAAACCCTTGCCGATCACCGGCTGGCCGTCGCGGTAAATGATCACCGGGTTCGCCTCGAACCAGCGCTCACGATCGTAGAGGTCGCGCACCCGCATGCGCAAGGCGTATACGGTGTACTCCGGTCCCAACACACGAAGGGTGACGCTATCGCGTACCGCGCGCAGGCTGTCCAGAAGGATCAAGCAAGTCGGGGTGATGATCGTGTCGCCGATGGCTTTTTCGTAGAGCCGCTCCGGCATGTAGTGCATGCCGGCCATGTCGGTGCTGTCGTCCGCGGCAAGATCGGCGTAGCGGATGTGGGTGTACAGGTCTCTCTCTGGCCAGTGCTTCGTGCTGGGCTCCGCCACGTTGCCGAAGCGCGGGTTCAGCTGGATGAAGGGCTCCAGCTCGAAGGCCTTTTCACCGGGACGCACCGGGCTCCAATGCTTGGCCTTCCAAAGCGCACGACGTGGGAAGTCCTCGATGGCGGTCCAATGCGTGGGTTGGTCGTTGAGGAAGATGGGCCCGGGCCGGTGCGCGTCCTTCGCGCGGAAGAGCATCTCACCCACACGGACAGTGTCCCCTTCGCGGTAGTCACGCGGCTCCTGCACGTGGTAGTCCATCACGTAGTGCAGGTTCACCCCTTCGCTGCGCTTCTCGCGGTAGTGTACGAAGTAGTCGCCCATGCGCATGGTGTCGCCGCGATAGAGCAGGATGTCCGTATTGTTGTCCAGGCCGTCGCTCAGAAAACGCAGGTCCATGTTCTGTGTGTTGCGGCTCATTTCGTTCTGACGCGAAGTGCTGATCAGGGCACCGAGAAGCACGAGCGCGAAGCCGGTATGCGCGATGGAAGCCCCGGCGTGGCTGAAGTTGCCTTTCACGCCGAGCCACACGTAGGCGATGTTCGCAGCGGCGGAGAAGGCCGTGGCGAAGAACAGGAGGATCAGGTTCAGTTCGGAGAACTGATACTTCAACAGCAGCACCGCCAGGATGGTGATACCGATCGCGATCCCGAACGACCAGAGGATGCGCCTGCGGAACTGCCGCATATCCGTGTCCTTGTACCGCAGGTATTGCACGAAGGCGCTGAGCATGGCGATGATGAAAGCGAAGGGCACCTGCCACTTGTTGTAATGGGCAATGGCTTCACCGGGAGGAGCGAGCTTCGCCTGCGAGAGGCTCAGGAGCCATTCGCTGTCGACCTTTTGTGCGAGCACCGCGAGGGGACTTTGGAACGGCGCGATCAGCAGGTTGAACACCGGCACCGAGGTGGTGAAGGTGATCTGCGCGGCGCTGAGCAGCAGTACCAGCGCACCGATGAACAACCAGAACTCACGGCTCCAGGGGGATTCTTCCTGCTCAGGTGCGGGGAAGTGGCGGCGGTACGCCAGACCCGACCAGATGGCGCTCAGCACTATGAATCCGAGGATCGCCGGAACTTGTTGTTCGAGCCCAACGCCAATGGTGAGCAGGGCGATGGACATCAACGTATAGAACCACCGCTGACCGCGATCGCCGTGCAGCAGCATCACAGCCAGCCACACGAAGAAGAGCAGAAAAACGGTGAGGCCCGGCATCATGCCATCGCCCGTGAAGCTGTGTACGCTGGTATCCCCCAAAACACCACTGCGCGTCAAGAAAGTGCTGTAGAGCACCAGATGGAAGGTGACCAGCACGAGCAGGAAAGTGCTGAAGAGCGAAGTGGTACGGTTGCGGTTCACGAGCATCAAGTGGCCCGCGCCCACCAGCGTGATCCACGGCACCAGCGAGGCGTTCTCCACCGGATCCCAGGCCCAAAAACCACCGAAGCTCAACGCCTCATAGGCCCATGCTCCACCCATGAGGATGCCGGTGCCCAGGATCATCACGCCGAAGAAGGTCCAGGGTAGTGCGGGTGCGATCCACGCTTGCAACTGGCGGCGCCAAAGTCCCGCGATCGCATAGGCGAACGGTACGAGCGTCGCTGCGAAGCCCAGGAAGAGCGTGGGGGGGTGGATCACCATCCAGTAGTTCTGCAACAAGGGGTTCAGTCCTCGGCCATCCGCGAACTGAGGGATCTTGCTGAGGTAGTCCGGGATGAAGGTCCAGGGCAGGCCGAGGTTCTCCGGCAGTTCGCGGATCAGCAGGAAAGGACTGCTGCCGATGCGCACGTCTCCGATGTACAGGCCCAGCAACATGGTGGAAAGGAAGATCTGCACCAGGGCGAACACGGTCATGACCGGGGCCTCCCAATCCTTCGCGCGCCACAGGAGGATATTCCCCAACACCACATGCCAGAAGGTCCAAAGCAGGTAAGAACCTTCCTGGCCTTCCCAGAAGCAACTGAGGATGTACTTCAGCGGCATCTGCCGGTTGCTGTGCTTCCACACGTAGTCGAACTCGAACCAGTGGTTGAACAGCATGATGAACAACACCACGATCACACCCAGCACGGCCAGTGAATGCACGCGGAAGCCGAGGCGACCGATGGACTTCCAGGCGCCGTCGTTGCGCAGTTCCGCGAAGAGGTAGCCCACCAGCGCGAGCAGCGCACCCACGAAGCTCAGCAACGTGAACGCGTGCCCCCAGCTACCTGCCCAGGTGTGTTCCGCAGTGTGGACGATCTCGTTCATGCTTCTTCGACCTGTAGCTTGTCGACCCGGTGGGTCGTCGCTACACGGACCATTGCCCTAGGCATCCACCTTGTTCTGCTCGTTGTACTTGCTGGGGCACTTCATCAGCATGTCGCGGGCGTGGAACTCACCGTCGGCGGAAGCTTCGCCGATAAGCACGATCCGTTCGCTGCGCTCGAAGTCCTGCGGTTTGGCCTTTGCCAGTTTCACACGGCAGCTGCGCCCTTCCAGGTCCTGCATGGTGAACTGGGTGAGGCTGGCGTTCTGGCTCGGCTCGTAAATGATCTCCTGGCTGCGGTCCAGCACGCCGACCACATGGTATTCGCGGCCGGGGTTGGCGATGGCCTCGCTCAGGTCAGCGTAGGTGCTGCTGTCGCTCAACGAACCGATCAGCGCGGCGATGGCCACGGCGATCAGGGCGATGGCGATGATGTGCGTGCGTTTCATGCCTGCGGATCTCTGTGCTTCATGTCCCGTTCCATGCGTGTCAACCGGCGATCGAGCGCCGCCATCCAGAGGGCGATCCCTCCCAATACGACCGCCACCACGACGATCACGGCGGTCATCTTGCCGGAGCTGTACAGGGTGTCGGCCATCCAGGAGGGCGCCGTAGAGGATGCGAAGGTACCCAGTGGGATCAGGGCCACGAACGTGGCGATGGCGTGCTTACGCATCGTGCGCATGGTGCATGAGGGTTTGTAATCGGCGTGCCCGGCGCGCCAGGGTATAGGCCCAAGTGGCGAGCAGGATCCAGCCAAGCACCGCTGGATAGAACACCAGGCGCAGCCGCTCGTCCAGATCGTATTGGCTGAAGGCGGGATTCCCCCCGTTCCCCGGGTGCAGCGAATCGCTCAAGCGCGGCAGGATCATCAGGAAGACCACCATGAGGACATAGGCGAAGATGTTGTAGACCGCGGCGAGCCGCGCGGCCTTGCGCTCGTCCGGCACGGAGCCCCGCAATACGAGGTAGGCGCAATAGATCAAGGTGGTGACGGCGGCGCCGTTCAATTTCGTATCGCTGGTCCACCAGGCGCCCCAGGTCACGCGGGCCCAGATGCTGCCGGTGACGAGGCCGAGCACCGCGAAGAGCAGGCCCACATAGGCCGCGCCCAATGCGCCATCGTCCTGTACCAGATCGTTGCTCCGCAAGTAACGCACGCTGTGGACCACGGAAATGGTCATCAGCACCATCATCGCGAACCACATCGGAACGTGGAAGAAGAGGTTGCGCACGCTTTCGTTCAGCAAGCTGCGGTGCGGGAAGCGGAATGGTTCCACCGTGTTCGCCTGTACGTTCATCGAAGGACAGGGCGCGTCGGCGATGCCGTTGCCCTTCGCGCCGGTCCAGAAGGCATCGTACAAGGTGATCGCGCCGGCCTTTGGATCGTGGACTACAAGATGGCTCAGATCCTTCCGAAGCCCAGCAGGTACGCTGAACGAGAGCTTCAAAGAGTTGTCGGCGAGGACCTCCACCGCGTCGGTGCAAACACGCTGTCCATCGTTCTCGATCCAAGCTTGGGGAGGGGCCTTAGCGGAGAAGTGTGTGTTGTACGCCAGCACCTCGATCGTCACCGGCCCCGGGGCCAGTTTGTCCTCGCTCACATGCACCAAAGCGGGAGAGAGCGGAGTGCGAAGACCGACCAGAACCACCCCTAACAGGAGTACCACGCCCAGGGCCTTCCACCAATGGCTCATCAGTCGCGCCAAAGGTAGGGGAAGAGCAAGTAGGCCAAGGCCAGCGCGAGCACGTCGATCAGCACCAGCCAGAGCAGGTAGGTGCTGGTGATGCTCCAGGGCATTCCGTCCAACGCCAACTTGCTCGCGCGCATGACACTAAGGAGCAATGGAAGCACGAGCGGAAACCCCAGGATCGCGGTCAGCCCCATGCCATTTCCCGCACGCGCCGCGATCGCGGAGATCAACGTGAGCACCGTGGCGAAGCCCGTGCCTCCCAGCACCACGCTCAACACGAAGACGCCCACTTCCGCTTCGTCCAGCACCCCTCCACCGAACATGAGCACGTAGACGGCCAGTGTGAGCAGCGAAAGCACGAGCATCACGGCCATGTTGTAGAGGGTGCGTGCCAACACGACATTGCGCGGATCCACCAGTGTGTGGAGGTAGATCTGGCGGCCGGTATCCTCGCGTTGGAACGAACGGGCCAGGGCATTGAAGGCGGCGAACAACAGCACGGTCCAGAACAACGCGTTCCAGGTGGGCAGGGGAAGTCCGCCGCGCACCCCGAGATAGCAGAGGTAGACAGCGCTCACCGTGTAAAGCAGCATGCCGGCCCAACTGGCCTTCTGCCGAAGGTCCAGCGCCACTTCCAATCGTACCAGACCGATGATCTCCTGGGGCCGCATCATGTCGCGAGGAAGGGATCCTTCCATCGCGGCCGCGAAGGTAGGCGAGCTATTTACCCTTCTTTTTCTTCTGCGCTTTCACTTGCAGCGCCGTCTTGGCGTAGACGAAGTAGACGTCCACGTAAGGACGCATCAGCTTGGGCATGGACTTGTTCTTGTCCACGGGCACGATCACCAGCACTTTGTCGTCCCAGTCGGCGCCTACGTAAGTCTTGTACTTCTTGAAGTTGTTGAGCAGGGGCGCCCGCTCGTCGAAGGAATCGATGCCATCGGGCCAGTTCCGCTCGTGGCTGCGGAAGATCACCGCATCGATCTCGGGTTGGCTCATCCCGCTCGCCTCCAACGCCTTGCGGGCGGTCTCGTCGTTACCCAGGTCGTAGGTGGCATAGAGCTCGTCAGGGCGCAGGATCAAGGCCATGTCACGGTTCTTCCACCGCGGTCCCCGGCTGATCTCGGGCCGGGTCTTGGGGGCTTCCACCGCGGTGAGCGCTGAATCGGGCAGCACCACGAAGAGATCGGCGGCGGGCCGAAGTTCCTCTGGCATGTGGATATTGTCCTTGGCGGGCAGCATCACCACAGTGAGCGGCACCTCCTCTTCGGTATAGCTGAAGAGCCGGAAGGCCGAATAGTTCTTGATGTACGGCGCGTTGGCCTTGCGGGCGCTGTCGTTGGCCAGGCCGGTCGGCCATACGTCGGTCGAACTGTTCAGCAGGACCTGCTGCTGTTGATCTTCAGGCAGCCCCGCAGCCTGCAAACCGGCCTTGGCGGCTTTGCCCTTCAGCACGTCGTTACTGGTACGCAAGGCCTCGGGATGCGTGATGCGTACCTCGTATTGGGCCACAGTGGTAAGGCCCGCAGCGATCATCAGGGCGGTGAGGAGAACGGTTCTCATGGTGTACGAATGGACCTTGGTACGGAGGATCGTGGCGAAAGGTACCATCGGACCGAAAGCTTAACATGGGCATGGAACGTCTCTTCGGAAGCGCTCGCGGGCCATGCGCCTAGAGGCCTTGCGCTACTCCTTCACCACCGCGGAATAGCGCCAGCCCGAACGCGCGGGGATCCCCACGAAATAGAGCCCTGGATCCAGACCGTTCATGTCGATGCCTTCGGGTGAAAGCGTTCCACTTCGCAGGATGCGGCCATCGGTGTGGACCAGCTGAAAAGGGGTGTTGGGAGCGGCCCCGGCCAACTGTACGCTGCTGATGGTGGGATTGGGATAGGGAAGGAGCGGTGCGGCGGCGAAATGATCGACCACACCCGTGGTGGGCGCGAGATCGAAGCCGATGTCCTGCCAGGTGGTCACCACACTTTCTCCAGTGGGCGAGGTGAGGTCGTTCCAATAGAGTTTGCGTCCTGCCAAATTGGTGCTGTAGGTCCCGAAATTGGTGGTGGCACTGCCGGTGAAGCTGATGTCCACCACGAGCGTGAGCGAGGCATCGAAGGTGAAAGCGCTGTCAAGCGGGATCACGAACCAATCTCCCGTGGTTCCCGGAGCAATGGTGAAGGTAGCGCGGGTGAGCACGGTATCGAGCCCGGTGAAGAACGTATCGCCACCAACGAAGGCCGTGGCGGAGGTTTGCGTCATGCGGACCATGAAATTCGTGAGGGTATTGCCGCTCGTTTGTCCCGTGGTACCATAGCGGTAGTAGATGCGCGTGATCTCTCCGTCGGTCGCGCCGGTAAGGTCTGTCGGGAGATAGAGGCACTGGCTGTGGTTCGCTGTGGCCAGATTGCCGAGGAGGAAGGTGCTGTTGCTGCTGCCGCAGCACTTCTGCACCGTTTGGGCCTGGGTGGGCGCGAATGCAGTGAGCATTAGCAGAGCGGAGAAGGAGCGGTGCATCATGTGCGTTGTATCGTTCGCCACCAAGGTACCGGTCGGCCGGACACCGGCGAATTGTGACGCGCACCGCAAGGATCACGCATGTTCGTCGTTCGAGAGGACCTATTCCCCCCGAACCATCACGACCTTTGCGTGTTACCTACCCATGCGCAAGCTCGCCTTGATCAGTCTCTTCTCCTCGCTCTTCGGATGTTCCAGCCGGGCCCAGAACCCGCTGCCGCCGGTCGATCCACCGCAATCCTTCTACAGCCTCAAGGCCGCTGACATCACAGGGCAGGAGGTGGGCATGGACCAGTTCAAGGGGCACAAGGTGCTGGTGGTGAACACGGCCAGCAACTGCGGCAACACACCGCAGTACGCCAAGTTGGAGGAGCTGCACAAGCGCTATGCGGCCACGGGCCTGATGGTCGTGGGCTTCCCCAGCAACGATTTCCTGCGGCAGGAGCCCGGATCCAATGCAGATATCGCGAAGTTCTGCGAGGAGAAGTACAGCATCACCTTCCCCATGATGGGCAAGGTGGAGGTGAAGGGCAAAGCGATGCACCCCGTGTACGCGTGGCTCACACAGAAAGCGAACAACGGCGCACTGGACAGCAAGGTGAAGTGGAACTTCCAGAAATACCTGATCGACGAGCAGGGCCGTTTGGTCGCGGTGTTCGATCCGGGCACCGACCCGTTGAGCGAGGAGATCATTTCATTGATCCGCCCTGAGACAAAACCATGAAACATAAGCACCTCTCGTTCATCCCCGTCGCTGCTTTGCTCCTGGCCTGCGCCGGAGCGCTATGCGTGAACGCACAACCGAAAGACACCACAGCCGTGAAGGACTTTTACAGTTTGACCGCCACGGACATCCACGGAAAGCCCTTCTCGTTCGTGTCCTTGGAGGGGAAGAAGGTGATGATCGTGAACACCGCGAGCGAATGTGGCAACACACCGCAGTATGGGCAATTGCAGGAGCTGTACGAGACCTATCAGGACAAGGGATTGGTGATCGTGGGCTTTCCCAGCAACGACTTCGGAGGCCAGGAGCCGGGCACGGAAGCGGAGATCGAGAGCTTCTGCCAGCAGAACTATGGCGTCACCTTTCCCATGATGAGCAAGGTGCACACCAAGGGAGCGGAGCAACATCCGGTGTACCAGTGGCTCACACACAAAGCGCTGAACGGTGGGCAGGACTCCGAGGTGGAATGGAATTTCCACAAGTTCTTGATCGATACAGAAGGCCACTTGGTGATGAGCCTTTCTGCGGAAATGAGCCCCCTGGACGATCGGGTGATGTCCTGGCTACAGCCTTAACGATGTAGCGCCGACCCACTGGGTCGACCGTAACGCAGCACAGCGGCATCTTTGCACCATGCAGCAATTTACCATGCAGGGCGGCCCTGTGGACATTCTGTGCATCACCGCGCACCCGGACGATGTGGAGATCAGCATGAGCGGCACGGTGCTTCATCACCGCGCACTTGGACATAGCGTCGGTATTGTGGATCTGACCGCCGGTGAGTTGGGCACGCGCGGTACGCCGGAGATCCGCGCGCAAGAAGCCGAAGCCGGGCGCAAGGTGCTGGACGCGGAGTTCCGCTATCAACTCGGCCTGCGCGATGGGTTCTTCCGCGCTGATGAGGAAAGCCTGTTGGGCGTGGTGGGAAGTATCCGGCGACATTGTCCGCGCATCATTCTCACGAACGCCATCCGTGATCGGCACCCGGATCATGGCCGCGCTGCGGCTTTGGTGGCCGAGGCCTGTTTCCTCAGTGGGTTGCGGCGGGTAGTGACAAAGGATGGCGGTGTGGAGCAGGAAGCATGGCGACCAACTACTGTACTGCATGCGGTGCAGGACCGTTGGATCGATCCCGATCTGGTAGTGGATATCACGCCGCATTGGGACAGGAAGATGGAGTCGCTGCTGTGCTTCGGCTCGCAGTTCCACGATCCCGCGAGCAAAGAGCCCGTGAGCCCGATCGCACGCCCGGACTTCCTGCCCTTTCTACAAGGACGCAGCCTCGAGATGGGCCGCTTGATCGGTGTGACCTACGGCGAGGGGTTCACCACGGTACGTCCTCCTGCCGTGCGGGACCTGATGGATCTTGGATAGGACGATCGCCCGGGATCACATCCTGGACCACGCGCTCCGTATCCGTTCCACATCCGCCTCGGTCGGTTTGAGATCGGCGAGGCGCGCGCCCGTGAGCCGGTTGAAGACCCATCCTTGGTAGATGGCGTTCGCACCGTAGGCGAGGGACGCCGTCGCCGCCGCTCCGAGAAGCCCGTGGTGCGACACCATGAAAACACCGAAGACCGCGGTGATCATCAAGCCGACGCCAGATCCGATCGCATTGTGTTTGTTGGCCCCCACACCACTGAAGTAGTGGCTGTAAGCTTGAGATGCGGCCATGGCCACGATGCCCGGTGCCAGCACCAGCAGGATCGGTCGTAACCCTTGGACCTCCTTGCCGAAAAGCCATGCGAACAGCGCGTCCGGCAACAGCAAGGCGATGATCATGGCACCTGCTGCCGAGATGACGGCCACCTTGAAGACCGTGAGCGTGAGCGAACGCTGGCGAGCGGCGGCCGCCTCATTGCTCACCGATCCGTAGAGCACGAGCCCCAGGCTGCGTGGTACCAGCCAGGCGCCTTCCGCCAGCTGGGTGGCTACCGAGTAAACCCCGAGCGGTGCCAATCCACGAAAGTGCTCGATGAGGTAGTACGCCAGACGATAGTTGAGCAACTGCATCGCGTTCGCGCTCTGGATCTGCAGTCCCTGCCTCACCATGCGTCGCAACAACCCCGGTTCCGCTTGTGGGGTGACAGGTTGTGGCGATAGGAAGATCGCCAATGTGCTCAGCAGCAAGGTGGCGCCGAAGGCCACGTAGCTCGCCCATACATAGCTCACCACATCGCGAGGGCCCGGCGACCGCAGAAGGAGCAAGAACATGGCGAGCAATAGAGCGGCATGTGCGGCCACGATCCAGTTATAGGCACGGAACCGCTTACGCCCCACCAGCACGTTCAGGTGAATGGAATAGAGCGATTGCATGAACGCGAGGATCACCACGTGCAGCGCCAACCCTTCCGGAACCAACGGCAGGAGGGAAACAGCCGCGGCGACGAACACGGTGATCACCGCCCACGCATAGGCGGGTCGCAGCAGTGCGCCCAACGGTGCGCGTGGCATCAGATGCACCAGAGCACCTCCACCCACCACGTTGTTCAGCAATTGCACGAGAGTGATGCCCAGCACGATCAAGCTGATGGCCCCGAGCCCTTCCGCGCCGAGCGCATGCCCGGCCACCATGAACACGAGCAGGTTCGCCAGGGTGGTCCACACCCGCGCCAGTACCGAACCGATCACGGGTTTGATCATGCCTGGAGCCGTTTGCGGAAGCGCACCAGTTTCGCTTTCTGTTCCCGCGCGGCCTTGGCGGGGACCTTCAACAGCCGTTTGCCATCCAGCACCGTGATGTCACCCACTGCCGCGATCGTGTGCAGGCCTTTGTTGTAGGCCGTTCCACCGATGGGGCCGATGTGCCGCACGGTCTCTTCCGCGAACCTTTCCGGATCCAGCGCGATCACCCGGTTCAGCGCGATGCGTCCCCCATAGGTGAGCGAACTGTCCTGTGCGGGGCGGTATAGCGCACCGTTGTGGACGAAGGGCGTGCCTCCAGGGCGCGCGGACCGTATATCCGCTTTCACCGGGTTCAAGGTGTGCGGTGTCCACGGGCCTTCCAGTCGAGGTGCGTGGTAGATGAAGAGCTCCACATTGGTGAGCGGGGCCTTCGTACCGAACATCCACCAACGACCTTCCCATTCGAGCACGGTAGGATCGAAGAGCGGTTCTTCCAAAAGCGTAGCTATCCGTTCCAACGCGGTCATATCGGCGTCGAGGCGATAGAGATCCACCCTTCCGCGCGCGGCCTGCTCGGGGATCACGAGCACTTCACCATCCCGCTCCAATACGAAGGGGTAGGAGAGATGCTCGGGAAGTTCGAGGACGGTACGCGAGCGCTTCAGCACATTGTCGCGCTTTGGTCGCAGCCGTGCGATCTCGCCCTTGCCGGTGGCATGATCGAATTTCTCGTAAAGGATGTGTAGCTGCCCGTCGCTTCCCACGAAGCCGAACGGATCCGCGCGGAAGGAGTTCTGTGCGGGCGCTGGCAGCCAGCGCACGTTCAAGCTAGGCTCCGTCTGCAGCAGATGGTGGATCGGCTGGTTCAACACACCGATGTTCCATTCCTCGTGCGCGTTGAGGCTGTCGCGGTGGAACCGCATTTTGTTCCGCATCCGTTTCCAGAGGAAGCGCAGAACGACCGTGTTCGTAGGATACTTGCGCACGGGCGCTTTCGAGGTGCTCAACGTTCCTTCTGCAGCGACCGCATCGCCTTGAAGGATCCGGCGCATGACCAATGCCGGCCATTGCGCACTATGGGTAAGTACGGTATCCACGGTCTCTTCGAGCGAATGGTCCACGGTGTTGAACCAGCCCTTGTATAGGATCCTGCCGGCATCGAGTTTCTCGGTAAGCCGCTGCAATACAGCGCCGATCACGGGCTGGGCGTCCACGATCTCCCAGAAAGCCGGCGGCCCACCGCGGTAGTGTTCCTCATCCCCGTGATGGTGGCTCCATACGCCATGGGTCGCGACGGTGAGGATGTCGCCGTGCAGGATGTTGAAGCCGAAGCGCAACAAGACATCGGGGCGGTGCGAACGGATCAACGCGAGGTCGGCTTCTTCGAAGAGTTCAGCATGGCCTCGGAGAATAGGTCGGCAGCGGATCTTCGGTACGTTCGACAGCTCCGACGAAAGATCCACGGGTTCCATCGCCTTCGGACGGAACCAATGCTTGCGGTACTGCCGATAGAGCACCGTTCGCCAGGGATAGTGCAGCGCACGTGTCCATGTGCTCTTCGGGCTGGCGGTCTCCGCGTCGCGTTCAATGAGCAGCACCAACTCCACTCCGGGTTCGGCGCGGACCGCCGCGATGCTTTCCGCCTGCCAGCGCTGGAAGGTGCCGCCGTTACAGAGGATCCCGACGCGCAAGACCTCAGTCGGCATGGATCTTTTCGTATACGGCCGAGAACCGCTCCGCCACTGCGCCTGGACTGAAGCGCTGGCCCACGGAGCGGCGCACCGCATCAGGTCCATAGTGATGGTGCTCTGCCACCATGTTCACCATCGCTTGCACCAATTGGTCATCGTTACGCACGTCGATCAGGATCCCGTTCTCCGGGCTGATGAACGCTACGGGCCCGCCGCAACGTGTGGCTATCACAGGTCTTCCCAAGGCGAGCGCCTCGCCGGTCACCACGCTGAAGGTCTCCACATTGCTGTTGATGATCACCGAACCGGTGCCGGCCATATGGCGCAATACTTCGCTATTGGAGATCCTTCCATGGAACCGGACACCACCGTTCAGGCCGAGGGCATGGGCCTGTTCCCGGAGCATTTTCTCATCCGTGCCACCACCGAGGATGTCGAGTTCCGCTGGGATGCCTCGTTCGCGGCAGGAGGCCAGAGCGCGCAGCACCCCGCTCACGTTCTTCGTCCGGTCCACCAGATCGGCCACCACCATGAAGCGGTGGGCCGGTCCCGCAGCTGGGAGCGGCAGATCGAGGCCCGGTACCACGTTAGGCACGACCTCGACGTTCTTGAAGAGCCCATGCGCTGTAATGGCTTCCGCCAGGGTAGGGCCCACCGCGGTTACCGCCGATGCACGGCGGAAGAGAAAATAGTTGATCGCCTTGAACAACGCGTTCTTCGACGCCCATGTGCCATCGAGGTACTCGCTGCTCTGTTCGCTGATGATGTAAGGGATCCGATGGCGCAGGCGCAACCAGAACGCGAGCAAGGCCGGCCGGACCATGATCTGCACATGCACCAGGTCCGGTGCACCGCGTTCGCGCCACACCCGGCGCAGCCCGCGCATACCGGTGGTCCAGTACCGCCACAGGTTGACGGTTTTCCGCCAACCCAGCCAGGCGCTCTTTGATGGCGTATAGTAGCAGCGCAGCTCCCAGGCACCCTCGCGTTCCTCGAGTTCTTCAGCGAAACGCTCCGTCGATCCAGGCAATGCGATCACAGCGACCACGCTCACCCGATGCTGGAGCGCCACCGCCAGGGTTTGCTTGCGGATGAAGTCCCCCAACTGCGGGTCATGCCGGCCCGGGTACCACTTGGGAAGGACAAGCACATGCATGTGTTTCATCTGTCTCATCCCGATCCATCGGGGCCGCTTGTTGGGGGAGCCGCACAAAATACGGCCGGGCGGCCCAGTGGAAGTCCCGGCCCTGCGGACTTCGGACGACGTTGGAGGCCAGGCGGCTATATTTGCGGCCCCGATGGTAGCGATGCCATAGGGAAATGGTGGATGTAGCTCAGTTGGTTAGAGCGCCGGATTGTGATTCCGGAGGTCGCCGGTTCAAGCCCGGTCTTCCACCCCAAAGCATCCCCCTGTGGCTCAGCCACAGGGGGATGGTCATTCTACGGCGTGCTTTCGGTTGGACAGCACGGTCTCGATCGACCAGGGTACCTCTTTCACGAACCGCTGCTGACGTTGAGAACAGTCCGCGAGGTCACAGATCGAACAGCTCGCAGGCACGCATGGATCCATGTGGATGAAGAGTTCCACGGTGCGGCCCATGCGCTCGTTCACCAGTTGCTCCATGGCGCTGATCTCTTTGTGCGCCTGCTCCAGGGTGTAGTACCAGGGGAGCGTCGCGTGGCAATCCACGTGCAGGATGCTGCCGTACTTGATCATGCGGAAATTGTGGATGTCCACCCAGCCGGGCTTGCGGTTCTCTTGTAGCACAGCGATCACCTTGCCGCCGAGGTCCAGATCGGCCTCATCCATTATGCCGGCCACGGAACGCCGGAAGACGCGCAGGCCGGTGACAATGATGTAGACCGCGAAGACGATGGCGAAGGCCTGGTCCAGCCAGAGCAGCCCGGTAAGGCGGATCAACACGAGACCGGCCACCATGGCCACGGTGCTCCAAGCATCGCTGAGCAGATGCGTGCCACTGGCTTCCATGGTGATGGAGTGCGCCTTGACACCGCGCCGCTTCAGTGTCAGCCCCATGAGCAAGTTGAGCGCGCCCGCAGCACCGGTCAGGGCGATGCCGGTGTCCAGATCGTGCAAGTGCTGGCCCGCCCGCAGTGCCTCCACCGCGCGCCAGATGATCACGCCACCGGCGATCACTACCAGACCGCCTTCGATCCCCGCGCTGATGAACTCGACTTTCCCGTGCCCGTAGGGATGTTCCCGATCGCGCGGCTTCGCCGCCAACATCAGGCTGTAGAGCGCGAAGGCACCAGCCACCACGTTCACGATGCTCTCCAGCGCATCGCTCAGGATCGTGTTGCTATGCGTGAGCCGCCAGGCGAGGAACTTGATGCCCATCAATCCGATCCCGGCCAGAAGGACCAGCGTTTGCAAACGGATGTTGGAGCGGGCGGCCAGCATCCTGCAAGTTTAGCGGCGATGGCTATCCTTGCCACTTGATATTCCGCGGATGTACCTGTTGATCGCCATCGTTTTCGTGCTGGGCTATGCCGCCATCGTCATGGAGCATCCGCTCAAGGTGAACAAGGCGGCGGCGGCCCTGCTCACCGGCATGTTGGTGTGGACACTGATCATGGTGGGTCATGGTGATCTTTTCGCGGAGGGCACGCACGACCACGCCCAGCTGAGCGATGAGCTCTTTCATCACCTCAGCGGCATCGCCAGTATCCTCTTCTTCCTGCTGGGTGCGATGACGGTAGTGGAGCTCATGGACGCGCATGCTGGTTTCCAGATCATCACGGACCGCATCACGGCGAAGAACAAGGTGGCGCTGCTCTGGGTGATCGGGATCATCAGCTTCTTCCTTTCGGCCGCCTTGGACAATATGACCACGGCGATCGTGATGTGCGCTCTGCTGCGTAAAATGATCGCCGACCGCAACGACCTATGGACCTTCGCGGGCCTGGTGATCATCGCGGCGAACGCCGGCGGCGCCTGGAGCCCGGTCGGCGATGTGACCACGATCATGCTCTGGATCGATGGTCAGGTCACGACCTGGAACATCATTGTGAAGCTGTTCGTGCCGAGCATGGTCTGCCTCGTGTTGCCGCTGTTGTGGATAAGCCGAACGGTGAAGGGAAGCATCGAGCGGCCCGCCGTGATCGCCAGGGGATCGGCCCGCATCAGCAAGAACCAACGGATCGCGGTTTTTTTGATCGGGTTGTTCACGCTTCTTGGCGTCCCGCTCTTCAAACACTTCACGCATCTCCCTCCGTTCATGGGCGTTATGCTGGGCCTGGGTGTGCTGTGGGTCTACACGGAGTTCATCCATACCGGGTCGATGGAAGAGCGCGGACAATTGCAAGTAACGAGCATCCTGCGCCGTGTGGATCACAGCAGCGTCCTCTTCTTCCTGGGGATCGCATCGCGGTTGCGGGCTTGGAGACCGCAGGGATCTTGCCGGATGCAGCGATCGTCCTGGATCGCACCTTCGGGAACATTTTCGCGGTGACCACGGCGATCGGTCTCCTTTCCGCGATCGTGGACAACGTGCCGTTGGTGGCAGCGGCCCAGGCCATGTACCCGATGACCACCTATCCACCGGACCACCTGTTCTGGGAGCTGCTGGCTTACTGCGCCGGCACTGGAGGCAGCATCCTCATCATCGGATCCGCCGCGGGTGTGTCGGTGATGGGCATCCTGGGGATCGAGTTCGGATGGTATGTGCGGCGTATGGCGCTGCCCGCGGCGCTGGGCTACTTCGGTGGGATCCTCATGTTCTGGCTGATGTGGCACGCATGATCGGCGGGTTCACATCGTTACGATCCCATGCAGTTTGCACAGCCAGCCGATGTGGCCGATATGGCTGCCCTCATGCCGGATGGCGTGCATGATCACGTCGCGCACCTGGCCTTTGCCACCGAGCGGCAGTCCTGTGATATTGGGCCCGTCGAGCGCTGCTTCGTCCAACGTGGCCACATGGGCGATGCCCTGGCGATGTACCTCGTGGAATTGGTGCCGCACATCTTCGACCAAAGGGCGTAATTCCTCCGGTGCGCCTGAAGCACCCTTGGCATAGTGCTTCGCCCAGGAGAATTTGATCACTGGTCCACCAGTGCTCCGCAGCAGGAGACCGTTCTGGGTGGTAGCCAGATGCGCCATCAGCCAGAAGGCCGAGTTGAGTTGCGTGCCTTCGCATACAAAGCGCCTGTGCAATAGCCCCTTGGTGCCGTCGGGATCGCGTTCCAATAACCGGTTCAAGTAGAAAGAGGTGTATTCCCGCGTGCGGTCCATCATTCCCGCCAGGTATTGCGCTTCCGTCTTCATGGCGGCAAGGTATATCCGCCGTTCAGACCCGCTGCGGCCCTCTACATTCGCGCCATGGCCGGGAATACCATCGGAGAACTGTTCCGCCTCACCTCGTTCGGCGAAAGCCATGGCGCGGCCATTGGTGGCGTGGTGGATGGATGTCCGGCCGGGCTGGAACTGGATGTAGCGGAGGTGCGGACCGAGCTTGATCGCCGCCGACCGGGTAGCACTCCTCTGGGAACAGCGCGCAACGAAGCGGACCAAGTGGAGTGGCTCAGCGGAGTTTTCGAAGGGAAGACCTTGGGAACGCCCATCGCCTTCCTCATCCGTAACAGCGATGCGAAAGGCAGCGACTATGATGCGCTGAAGGATGTGTACCGTCCTGGCCATGCCGACCGGACCTGGGAAGAGAAGTATGGGCTGCGCGATCATCGTGGAGGTGGACGAAGCAGCGCGCGCACGACGGCAGCCTGTGTGGTGGCCGGCGCCATTGCTCGGCAGTTGCTCGCACGGGAAGGGGTGAAGGTGAGCGCGGGCGTGACCTCCGTGGGAATGGAGCTGGCCGAGCGCGCGATGGATGCCATGGATTGGGAGGGCGTTTGGCGGAACGATGTGCGATCGGCCGATCCCGGCGCGGTAGCGCGTATGACCGCCCTCATTGAACAAGTGCGCAGTGAGGGCGATAGCATCGGAGGCATCGTTTCATGCTTGGTGCGGGGGCTGCCTCCCGGTCTTGGCGAGCCGGTCTTCGATAAGCTCGATGCGGACCTCGCAAAGGCCATGCTCTCCATCAACGCGGTAAAGGGCTTCCAGATCGGCATGGGCTTCACCGCCGCGGCCATGCGCGGGTCGGAGCACAACCAGGCCGTGCAAGGTGGCGTCCTGGGCGGTATCAGCAGCGGCGAGCAGATGATCTTCGATGTGGCCTTCAAGCCGCCCGCCACCATTGCCCAGGCCCAAGCCACTGTTGACCGTGGCGGCAAGGCGGTGACCCTCGAGGCCAAAGGCCGACACGATCCCTGCGTA
Organism: Flavobacteriales bacterium; assembly: GCA_016703105.1. GTDB lineage: Bacteria > Bacteroidota > Bacteroidia > Flavobacteriales_F > PHOS-HE28 > PHOS-HE28. The sequence continues at coordinate 196,284 of JADJCS010000008.1, read as the reverse complement.
GTGCCCCGCGCCGTGCCCATCGTGGAAGCGATGGCCTGCCTGGTGATCGCCGACCACTGGTTGCGCCAGCGCAGCGCGCGGTTGTGAGCAATAAGGCGCCTTGTCAGCGTTACCTTTTTCTCCTTGAACCTTTTGCCTTTCTCCTTTGGCCTTCGTTCCCCCATCCACGATCCTTGTTCGGAACTGGCGGACACGTCTGACGAACGCCGGGCTCCGCAGCATGATCTTTGCCCCTCATTCATTCATTCCGATCCGTCATGGGAAAATGGTTCAAACGGCTGGTGATCGCCGGCGTGGTTCTGATCGTACTCCTGCTAGGGGCCATCATCCTGATCCCGATCCTGTTCAAGGATAAGATAGAAGCCTTGGTGAAGGAACAGGTGAACGCCAACATACACGCCACCGTGGAATGGGGCGAGTGGGACATCACCTTGCTGAAGAGTTTCCCCGATCTCACGCTGGACATCGCGAACGTGAGAGTGTGCAACAAGGCCCCCTTCGAAGGGATCTGCTTGGCCGACATCGGCGCGCTCACTACCACCATCGATATCAAGAGCCTTTTCGGGGATAAGATCGACATCAAGCGCATCGGCCTGACCCGCCCGAAGATCCACGCGGCGGTGTTGGAGGATGGCCGCGGGAACTGGGATATCGCTATGCCGGACACCGCACCAGCGCCGGAGTCGGCGGATACGGCGAGCAAATTCAACATCGGATTGCGGGAGTATTGGATCGAGGATGGCCATGTGATCTACGATGATGCTTCCCTTGCCATGCGCATGGACCTGGCCGGATTGGACCACAAAGGCACCGGCGATTTCACCCAGGACCTCTTCACCCTGAGCACCACCACCCAGGCCGACACCGTGGATGTGACGTTCGACGGCATCCGCTACTTGAAGCGCGCGGTGGCGGATATCAAGGCGGACCTGGACATGGACATGGCCAACATGAAGTTCACCTTCAAGGAGAACGAGGCCACCATCAACCAGCTTTCCCTCGGTTTCAATGGTTGGCTGGCCATGCCTGCGGATGATATCGACATGGACATCACCTGGGACCTGAAGAAGAACGACCTCGGAGCCCTATTGTCCCTCGTGCCTGCCGAGTTCGCCACGGACCTGAAAGGCGTGGATATGAGCGGTCAGGTCGCGTTCAACGGCTACGTGAAAGGTACCTACAACGACAACACCATGCCGGGTTTCGGCTTGAACATCGCAGTGGACAAGGGCCGTTTCAAATACCCCGACCTGCCGGAGAGCGTGGAGAACATCACTGTGAAGGCGAGCATCGTGAGCCCCCAGGGCAACGACATGGACGGCATGGTGATCGACATGCCGCTGTTCGCCATGACGTTGGCGCGCAACCCGGTGGAAGCCCGCCTGCACCTTGAGCGCCCCTTGAGCGACCCACGTGTGGACATGGCCGCGAAGGCCAAAGTGGATCTCGCCAGCCTCAAGTCCGTGGTGCCCATGGAGAAGGGGGACGAGTTGAACGGGAAGTTGGACATCGATGTGAAAGTGAAAGGGGCCGTGAGCGATATCGAGGCGCAGCGCTTCGAGAAATTCACTGCGGAAGGGAAGATGCTCTTGACCGGCATGGTGTATCGCAGTGATTCACTTCCCTGGCCCGTCGGCATCGCCACGTTGGACCTGGCGCTCAACCCGCGCTATCTGGCGCTCAATGCGTTCAATGGCACCTTGGGGAAGAGCGATGTACAGGCGAGCGGGCGCTTCGACAACTACTTGATCTGGTGGCTGAAGGACAGCACCCTCGCCGGCACCTTCGATCTCAAGAGCAAGCGCTTCGACCTGAACGAACTGATGGGACCGGAAGAGCCTCCGGCGACCACACCGGCAGCGGAGGACACTTCCGTCATGGCGCTGATCGAAGTGCCGGGCAACATCAACTTCCGCATGGATGCCGTGATCGGCGAGGTGCTGTACGACGACCTTACGCTCTCCGCGTTGCAGGGCGCGGTGCATGTGCATGATCAGCGCGTGGACCTCAACAAGCTCGTGTTCGGTCTGTTCGAAGGTCGTGTTGGAATGGACGGTTCCTATTCCACACAGGACAAGGCGCATCCCTTGGCCGAGTTGCGGTACGACATCCGCGATATGGACATCGAGAAGACGGTACAGTACATCGAGACCGTGCAGAAAATGGTGCCCATCGCCAAAACCTGCAAAGGCAAGTACAGCACCACGCTCAGCATGCGCACCGAGTTGGACCAGGCGATGAGCCCCATTGTGAGCAGCCTTACCGGAGAAGGGACCTTGCATACGAAGAACGTCCGCGTGGACGGCTTCCAACCCTTGGTGGACCTGGCCAAGGCGTTGAAGGTGAAAGGCATTGAGAACACCACCCTGCCCAGTGTGGATTTCAGCTATGAGTTCCGTGACGGCAAGATGATCACCAAGCCCTTCGACGTGAAGATCGATCGGATACAGGCCAACGTGGGCGGTAGCACCGCTTTCGCCGACCAAGCCATTGACTATACCATGAAGGCCAAGGTGCCCACGGACATGTTCGGTGCACAGGCGAACCAGTTGGTGAGCGGCTGGCTGGGCCAGGCCAATCAAGCCATCGGCAGCAATTTCCAAATGCCCAAGGACATCGACGTAACGGCCTCGATCACCGGGACCATCAACAAGCCGGTGATCAAGCCGGTGTTCGCCGGCGGAAAAGGCAACTTGACGCAGACCGTGGTGGCCGAGGTGAAGGAGGAATTGAACCAGCAGATCGACAAGGCCAAGGAAGAGGCCATCGCGAGGGCACGGGAAGAAGCCGCTAAATTGTTGACCGAAGCGCAGAAACAAGCGGACAACCTGAAGGCCACCGCCCGCCGTGAAGCCGCCAACGTGAAGGCCCAAGGCTACAAAGCGGCGGACGATGAGCTGGCCAAGGTGACCAACCCATTGGCCAAACTGGCCGCGAAGGCCGTGGCGGACGCTGCCAAGAAGGAAGCGGACAAGCAGGAACAGAAAGCCGTGGCCGAAGCCGACAAGCGCGCCGACGCGATCGTGGAGGGGGCCCGCAAGCAGGGTGACGCCCTGATCGCGAAAGCCGAGGCCTCGAACACCACGATCAAGTAGTCGCGCCGAGATCCGCGCCAGACCGAGAAGTGAGCATGAGATCCGTTGCGACCGTTTGTCTGTTGGTCCTTGTATCGTTCAACGCCCTGTCCCAGGACGAGCCAGGCCCCTGCGACAAGCCGACCGATAAGAAGATCGTGAAGCTGCTCGAGGAAGCGGCCAAGGCGAAGGATCCTATAGAGCGTCACCAGAAGCTCAAGGAGACCCTGGAGGTGGACGCGGATTGCGCCGAGTGCCTCTTCCTCTTGGGCACCTCCGCCTATAAGCGGGCGCGCGAAGCGGGCGCGGACTTCAAGCCCGCCATCGGCTACTTCGATCGGCTACAGGCCAAATGCCCGGACTACCACAGCGACGTGTCGTACTACCTCGGTGCGATGCGGTACGCGCAAGGCGAATACGCGGAAGCCGCGAAAGCGTTCCAAACATTCCTGAAGTTCCCCACCGAGGACCAGACCAAGTTCGCCAAGGACGTGGACAAGAAGACCGCGGACGTGGAAGAACTGATGCCCGAGCTCCAGTTCTACATGGATTTCTACAAGAACACCGCCCCGTTGGATCCCATCGTGATGCGCAACGTGAGTACGCCAGGCGATGAGTATCTGCCCATGTTGAGCCCGGACAACGATCTGCTGTTCTTCACACGCAAGAGCAAATACCAGGCGAAGGGGGACCTCGTGTCCAAGGATGTGGAAGAACTCACCGAAAGCCGCAAACCCAAGGGTGCGCAGGAGCACGACAAGGGCAGGGCGCTGCCCGATCCCTTCAACCTGGGCGATAGCTACGGCGGCGTTACCATCAGCGTGAACAACCGCGAAATGTTCGTCACCATTTGCGGAGCACCGGATGCGAAGGGCTACCGCAATTGCGACATCTTCCGATCCCACTATAACACCCACATCGACTTCGGCACAGGCCAGCAGAAGTGGGATTGGACCGGCCTGGAAGATCTCGGCCCGAACGTGAACACACCGGACGGCTGGGAGAGCCAGCCCACCTTGAGCGCCGACGGCCGGACGCTATTCTTCGCCACCGTGCGCCCGGGCAGCAAAGGCACCGACCTCTACTTCAGTACGCGCAGCGACGCAGGTGAGTGGAGCAAAGCGCAACCCGTGCCCGGCCCCATCAACACCAGTGGAGATGAGAAGGCGCCCTTCCTGCACAGCGATAGCAGAACGCTCTATTTCGCGGCGCGCGGACCGGTGGATGAGAACGGCGAACCGCGACCGGAGCTCGGGCACCGCGGGATCGGCGGGTATGACATCTTTTTTAGCCGGATGAACGAGGACGGCACCTGGGACAAACCCAGGAACATCGGTCATCCCATCAACACCGAACAGGACGACCACGGGCTGATCGTGAGCGTGGACGGGCGCACGGCGCTATTCGCCAGCAGCCGCTTCAAGGGCGTAGGTGGGCTGGACATCTACACCATACCACTTCCCAAGGATGTGCGGCCCGAGGACATTCTGATCGTGAAGGGCGAAGTGCGCGACGAGAACGGCGAGATCGTGACCGATGCGAAGGTGGAGATCACCTATATGGACACCCGTAAGACCGAGGTGCTCACGGTGGACCCCACCGATGGCCGGTACGCCACCGTGGTGAAATTGAAACCCGGTACGGATGTGATCATGACGGTGACCAAGAAGGACCACGTGTTCGATTCGCGGGCCTTCAGCCAGGAAGACACCCTGCGCGGCGGCGTGGCCGAGCTCGCCATGACGGTGCAGAAGATCGAGGTGGGCAAGACCTACCGGGTGAACGATATCAAGTATGCCACCAGTTCCGCCGAGATCACCAAGGCCAGCGAGCATGATCGTGGATGAGTTGATCGATTTCCTGAAGGAGAACCCCACCGTGCGCATCGGCGTGGAAGGGCATACTGACAACGTGGGCCGATTGGAGGACAACATGGCCTTGAGCAACGACCGCGCCTTCACGGTGATGGGCTACTTGCAGGAGCACGGCATCGCCTCTTCGCGGCTCAGTTTCAAAGGCTATGGACCCACCAAGCCGCTGGCCAGCAACGACACCGAAGCAGGCCGCGCGGAGAACCGCCGAACGGCGTTCGTGATCGTGGGTCGATAGAAATTCTATGAAGAAGTGTCAAGTATAGTTATCAACAATACTTTTGTTGATGACACCTCACCATGCGATCATTTATTGTTCCGCTTTGCGCTCTTGCCTTCGGGGCCGTCCAAGCACAAGTTGCGCACGGTGGCCGCCCCGTAGGTTGGGGCCAACCACTTCCGCACGGCGGGGGCATGCCCGAGGTAGGTCTGTCTGCGTTGGACCGTGCGGCATTGACCCAGCAGGAACAGGATAGCGCCGCCCCAGGGATCCGCTACGGAGTGCAGCGGTTCGTTCAGGCCAATGTGCTCGCGGAGGGTAGTTGGCTCACCAACAACGACGACCGCCGGGTCTGCCGGCTGGTGATCAGCAGCCCGGGGGCGGTGATGTTGAGCGTGCAGTTCGGGACCTTTCAACTCGCGCCGCACGCCAGGATCTATCTCTTTGACAGGGACCGCCAGTTCTTCATCGGTGGCTTCACCAGCGACAATGCACAACCCGACGGAACCCTGGCCACGGCCGTAGTGCCGGGGGATGCCGTGGTGATCGAGTATGTGGAACCAGTGCCCGCGCAAGGCACGTCCGTGCTGCACGTGGCGAGTATCACGCATGGCTATCGCGACATATTCGACTTCGGGGCACAGGGTCTGCTGCGCGACTACGACCCGGGCTATCAAAGCGCGCCCTGCCATAACAATACGATCTGTCCGGTGGCGGCAGGGTGGGATCAACAGATCAGCTCCACGGCGATGTTCCTCCGGCCGGATGGTAACGGTTGCACAGGCTCCCTGGTGAACAACACCGCGCAACCGGGAACACCGTACTTCTTCTTCGCCAACCATTGCTACACGCCTACGGCCAACCAATGGGTGTTCTATTTCAACTACGAGTCGCCCACCTGCGTCGGTACCGTGGGCCCGACCACCGAAACGATCACCGGAGCGACGTTGAAGGCGGCCTATTATTATGATGACTTCGGGCTCTTGCAATTGAACAGTGCCCCACCCCTGAGCTATGGCCCATACTATGCTGGCTGGGACCGCAGTGGGAACACGCCCACCAGCACCACGATCGTGCAGCACCCGAACTACGATGTGAAGAAGATCAGTTTCGACTATGGCCCGGCGACCAGCTACGTGGATGGGATCGGCATCCAAATGTGGGGCAGCACTTGGGACAGCGGTGTGGTGCAAGCGGTTAGCAGCGGTGCGCCGTGCTTCGACCAGAACAAGCGCATCGTAGGCCACATGGCCGAAGGCGCTTATAGCTGCACCGTTCCTGCACAGAACACAGCGGGTTCGGGCAAGTTCAGCGCAAGTTGGGACGGCGCTTCGGCGAGCACGCGGCTGCGTGACTGGCTGGACCCGGCGAACACGACCGTGGTCATGGACGGCTACGACCCTGCGAACACACCACAACCCACGCTACCTGTGCGCCTCAAGGTGTTCCTGGAAGGGCCCTACAACACACAGACCTTGAATATGAACGGCACGTTGCGCGCGAACGGACTCGTGCCGCCCGTTGAGCCATACACCGGGCTAGGCTATATGCATGCGGGTGGTGGTGGTGGTGAGACCACGACACCCGCCGTGCTGGCTTTAACGGGAAGTGCCTCACCGGTGGATTGGGTGGTCGTTGAGTTGCGCAACAAGAACGATGCGAGCCAGGTGGTGGCGACCCGCAGCGCCCTGCTGCTCCGCAACGGCAGTGTGGTGGGCGTGAACGGATCGAGCGATGTGACCTTCCAGATCGCAGTGGACGACTACTACATCGCGGTGCGCCACCGGAACCATCTGGGCATCATGACGCAGGATCCGCAATCGCTGAACGTGACCCCGGTACTCCGTGATCTCACGAACGGTTCTGTACCGTTGAACGGGGGGGCAGCGGCTACCAACAATGTCAATGGGGTGCGTGTTTTGATCGCCGGCGACGTGACACGCAATGGGCAGGTGAAGTATGCGGGAAGTGCGAACGATCGCGATCCGATCCTCACCCGCGTCGGCGGTACAGTACCTACGGCCACTGCCAGTGGCTATCTGCCCGAGGACCTGAACATGGACGGTTCGGTGAAATACGCGGGCTCTTCGAACGACCGCGATGTGATCCTCACCGTGATCGGCGGCACCACGCCCACCGCGACGCGCAGCGCGCAGATCCCTTAGAGCCTGTTTGGCCCCCCCCCCCCCCCCCCCCCCCCCCCCCCCCCCCCCCCCGCCCCCCCCCCTCCCGCCCGGCCCACCGAGGGGTCTACGCCTGCCCCGGCCCCGTTTGTTCACGTTGCGCCGCATGCGCAGGTTCAAGCTCTCCACAAGCAGGCTGAAGAACATCGCGGCATACACGTAATTCTTGTTGATGTGGGTGCCCATGCCCTCGATCACCAGCACAATGCCCACCATGGCGAGGAACACGAGCGCCATCACCTTCACGCTGGTATGCTTGTTCACGAAGGCGCTGATGGGACCGCTGGCGAACATCATGATCAGCACGGCGAAGACCACCGCCAGCACCATGATGGGGATCTGGTTGCTCATGCCCAGCGCGGTGATCACCGAATCCAGGCTCAATACGATGTCGATCCACACGATCTGCACGATCACGCTGAAGAAGGAGGCGACCTTCACATGCTCTGTGCTCGTGTCGCGTAGCTCAACGAGCTTGAACACCTCGGCCGAACTCTTGTAGATCAGGTAGAGGCCTCCCAGAAGCAGCACAAGGTCGCGCCCGCTGAAGGAGTGATCGGCCAAAGTGAACCATGGCTGGTTCAGGCTCATGACCCAACTGAGCGAGAGCAACAAGGCCACCCGGGTGAACATGGCGAGGCCCAGCCCTATGATCCGCGCACGGTTCCGTTGGTGTTCGGGCAACTCACCGCTCAGGAGCGAGATGAAAATGATGTTGTCGATGCCCAGGACGATCTCCAGGATGGAGAGTGTTAGCAATGCGATAAGGCCGTCCGTGGTGAGGAGTACCGAGATGTCGAAGTCCATGGTGTCGCGGGCACAAAGAACGCAACGGCGCGCGTTGGTGCAGGAACGCTAGTCGTGCCGGGCCTTTCGTGCGATCGTTAGGGCGTGAGCCCTTTGGATCCAGTGGATCACCTGGTCGTCCACCCCGTCGGGTGCGTCCAGATGCACGGCGTGCGCCGCGCAATGCTTCCACATGCGAAGGTGCGGGAGCACAGCGGGCAGACCCAGCTCATGGCGTCGCTTTTTCGAGACGGTACACGCTGATCGTCTCGTTCCGGTTCACCGGGTTCAGCCAGTGTACCACGCGATCCACCAGCCCGGGTTCCGCCACGGCGACCGGCTTCAGAGGCCCGATGAGGGATATGATCCGCGCCTTGCGTTGTTCCAGGTCCTCCAGGCCGATGAAGAGGACGGCGTCCGGGCGTTTTTCAGGCGGAAGAAGTGCGATCTGGTCCTTCAGCAGTATCGCAGGATCGGAATAGGGCTCAGGCAGTTGCGTGGCCTGCCATTGGCCCAGGTAGTACATCGGCATCCACGGCGGTTCGTTCTCCACGGTATCCTCCACGATCAATCCATGCACCGGTGGCCCATCGCGCAGCGACAACATGGCCATCACGCGGCTGCGTTTGCTGAAGGTGAAGGTGAGCACCACGAGCAACAGGAGGTTGATGGCCCAGGTGATGCGTAACGTTCCGCGCCACAGGCCCGGTCGTTGCTGCCAAAAGATGGATCCCGCGCGGAACTGTTCCCAACCCACATAACCCAAGACGAAGACCAGGGGAACGATGGGCAGCAGGAAGCGCTCCTGCTTGTTGGGGAAGTAGGAATGGATCGTCAGGAACAGCAGCACCGGCACCCACAACAGCAGGGGCGAAGTGCGCCGGAAGAAACCGAACAACACGGCCAGGCTGAAGAACGGAATGAAGATCCCCCCCAGCAGCAGTAGGTAGTTGTACCAGGGTTGATCGAAGTAGCTGGTGGTATTGGCCAGGTTGTAGCGCACATATTCCGTCATCTCCGCGAACGGGCGACCCCAGATCCACAGGTCGATCGGGGATTGCAACGCGACCAGCGCGAGCGCCACGCCGGTGCCGTAGCGCAGCGTATCCGACCAGCGCCGTTGGAACAGGAACACCAAGCCGGGCCCAATGGCGAAGAAGATCGTCTGGAAGCGGATGTTGATGGCCAGGCCGATGAGGACCCCTGCCCAGAACACCTGCTTCGGCCCGGGGCGTTCCGGGTTCTTCACCAGTTGCCAGGCGGCGAGCATCAGGAAGGGGATACACACCACTTCCACCAGGTTGCGGACGCTGAGGAAGGGCATGAAGTAGAAGAGCGCGAGGAACAAGCCCGTGCGCCAGGCGATCTCTTCATTCCCGAGCCGCAAGGCGATGCGATAGCCAGTGCGAACTACCACCAAACTCCACAGGGCGTGCAGCAAGCGCACCACCACCATCGCCGCCATGGGGTCTTTCAGCCCCACGGCGCCGAGCAATGAGAACAACAGGAAGTGCAGGCCGACGTATACAAAGCTGTGGCCCGAAGGCACGGCGTCCGGGCCCTGGTTCCAGGGGAGCCAGGTATTGTAATCGCCGGCATCCACCCAGCTCTGCGCGGCTTCGATCACCAGGAAGTGATCATCGTGCGCGAAATACCCTCCTGAGAAGAAGGCCGCTAGAAGCCGGGGCACCAGGGCAATGAGCGTGAGGCTCAGCAACGGGGTCCGCCGGAGGGATGCGAGGTTCATAAGCGGCCCAAAATAGCCCGCCGTTACACTGGAACGGCGCGGTCCAACCCCGTACTTTTGCTTGTTCCCTGCTGCCATGCGCCTTTCCGCCCTCCTTGGTTGTTTTTGTGCCCTCGCAGCGACGGCCCAACAACCGGTGGTGGTGCTCACCGAAGCCGCCGATCTCGGTGCTTCTGTGGAACAGTTGACGGAACTGCGTTCCGCAGGCATGCGCGTAGCGGTTATCGCGGCGCCCGGTTGCTTCATTGGAAGTGCCACGGATCCCGCCTCCCTCAATACACTCGCCCAGCGCAGCGACATAACGCTCATCGCCACACACCAGCGCGCTTCGCGGATCAATGCCTTGCCGCATGTGCAACGGATCGCCGCGCACTACCTCAACGCGCTGCTCGATGGCGTCTTCGAAACGCCGGATGTGCTGGCCCCGATGGATTGGGCGGCCCACGACGATGTGGCGGGCCATGTGCATACCGATGATGGTTCGGTGGGGCAGGACCCTTCCCTGCGCGGTCCCTCCTTCGATCCGGCGCTCACCTGGACCTGCAACAACGGCTACCACTCCGAGCGGATGGAAGGCGTGATCGCCGCCAGCTTTTTCTTCGTGGAAAGCAACGGCAGCATCGACGCGAACCAGTATTCATGGACCCAGCCGATGATCGACGATGTGAAGTTGCAGGCCATCGATGCGTGGTCCATCTGGGCGTATTCCGCATCGCTCCATGGCGCGACGGTAACGGCGGTCATGGATTGGTACGAGCCTGCTGGCGGCATCTCTGTGCAGGGCTACGAACCCATCACGCGTTCCTCGTGGGAGGATCAACTGTGGATCAGCGCCATCATGACGAACCTGGGCCGCACCGAACCCGGGGTTACGGGAAAGCTCCACGCCTTTCACGGCGAGCGGCGCGTCGCTTTGGCGGCGGACCATGCCTTCAGCGCCTTCATCGCCTGCAATCCGCCTTCTCAGGGAGCGCCCAGCCAGATGGCCGATGGCAAGATCGGCTATGCCTACCTGGGCGGGCCCTACACGCAGATCCTTTACCGCGCGAACGGTTGGAGCACCTCGCAGGTGAACCGGGTGTATGGCCATGAGGTGGGCCACATCTTCCATGCCTTCGATGAGTATGCGTCTTCACCGAGCAGCAACTGTTCGCAGCTTTTCAACGGGGCGCAGAACCTGAACTACCATGGCAGCAGCTGCAACGGCCCCGCGTCCTGCGTCATGGTGGACAACTCCTTTACCGGCAGCGGCGCTACACGTCAATGGAATCTTTGCGCGCACACGCCCTACCATGTCGGCTGGACCGGCGTGGCACCCGCACCGATCGCCACGGCGCCGATCAATGACAGTGTTGTGACCAGCATGCCGGTGGTGCTGCGCTGGACGGACAGTGGCGCGCCGCCGAACGCCCAGACCAACGTCCAGGTCTTCGATCGGAACAGCGGCGTACGCGTGCTCTGCGAGTCCATGGCCACTGTGGATACGCTCGCCATCACCCTCGTGAACGGTCTTTATGCGTGGACCGTTGGCAACGGAGTGGCCTTCTCCAGCAATGGTTATGCGGGCCAACTCTCCGCCTTGGTGCCGTTCGAGGTGAACGCACCGCTCCACGCGGACTTTTCCGGCGAGGGGCAGACCATTTGTGCGGGCGCATCGGTCCAGTTCACGGATCAGAGCACGGGGGCACCGAACGCGTGGACGTGGTCGTTCCCCGGCGGGAACCCTTCCACCCATGTGGGCCAAGACCCTCCCGCAGTGATCTACGTCGCACCGGGTAGTCAAGCTGTGACACTGGTGGTGCAGGACGGGCTCACGAGCGATACGCTCACCATCGCTGCGGCGGTGATCGTGGAGGCCGGCGCGCCGCTCGACTTCGTGCAGGATTTCGAAAGCGGCGTATTCCCGCCGGTGGGCTGGGAGTGCCCCAGCGGTGGTATCGGCGGCCCGGGCGGGCAGGGAGGGATCGGCTGGCAGTCCGACGCTACGATGGGATGTGGGACGAACACCGCGGCCTATGTGCCGTGCTATGGCTTCAGCGGCCAATACGGTCGTGCGGATATGCGCTCGGTACACCTCGATCTGGTGCAGGCCACCGCGCCCTATCTGCGCTTCCGCCATGCCTACGCCCGGCGCAACACTTCTTCGAACGAACGGTTGGAGATAAGCGCGCGGGATTGCGACTTCAATGTGTACGAAGAACTGTTCTCCCAACAAGGTGCGGATCTAGTGACGAACGGCGGCGCCTTCGTGAGCGGTCAAGCCTACGCACCCACCACTTGCGGCGAATGGCGGTGGACAACGATCCCGCTGGACGAGATGATCGGCTACACCACCGAACTCGAGTTCGAGGTGTACACCGGTGCGAACGGGCAACACGTTTACATCGACGATATCCAGGTGTTCAACGGGGCGCCGCTGATGCTACGCGCCTTCTTGCAAGGACCGTACGAAACTGGAGCAGGCATGATGCGGGATGACCTGCGCACAACCGGTCTCCTTCCGCTCACCGAACCGTATTCAGCATTGGGCTGGACCTTCGAGCGGCATACGGGCGGCCAAACCGTGGATCCGGCCATTCTCGCCGTGCCTGGTGCGAACGCCCTGGTCGATTGGGTGGTGGTGGAAGTGCGCTCCACGATCGATCCCACGCAGATCCTGTGTTCACGTCCCGCGCTCATTCAGCGCGACGGCGACGTGGTGGACGTGGACGGTACCTCGCCCGTACGTCTCGCCATCGCTGCGGGCAGCTATTTCATCGCGCTGCGCCACCGCAACCACCTCGGCGTAATGACCGCGACACCGTCGACCTTGGGTGCCACACCCACTTTGCTGGATCTCACACCGGCCTCCACCGCTAGCTGGGGCACGAACGGTCTTCGCATCGCGAACAACACCGCGCAGCTCTGGGCGGGTGATGCTACCGGCAACGGCCAGGTGAAATACGCCGGCGCGGGGAACGACCGCGACCCCATCCTCACCCTCATCGGTGGTTTCATTCCCACCAACACGGTCTCCGGCTATCTCCGGCACGACCTGAACTTGAACGGCCAGGTGAAGTACGCCGGCAGCGCGAACGACCGCGACCTGATCCTGCTGAACGTGGGCGGCTCGGTGCCGACGGCGGTGAGGAGCCAGCAGGTGCCGTAGTGTAGTTTCGTCTTTTGCGGGGGGCGGGGGTTGGCGGGGAACCTTACCCACAAGGGAAAAAGGGCGGAAAAACCTTTCCTTCTTGGTTTTGGTAAAAAAAAGGGGGAAAAGGGCCCCGGAGGGAATTTCCGGGGAAAAAAAAAACCAACTTCTTTTTTGGGTTTCCTTTGGGCAAATTTAAAAACCGGGCGTTAAAAATCCCGTTGTTAACCCGCGTTCGCGAGCGTTCGTCTTCGACGCGAAGCGATCTTGTTGGTACCGTGCGATCAGTTCCGTCCACGCACACAACTTGGGTTTTGCGCCCAGGAAATGCGGTTCGGAAACCACCCCCAACCCCTCCTTCGGTACCCGCAGCGAGCGATCGCTGCTCAGGGGGGGAGTTGATCGCGAACGCGTTTCGTTCATGCATCCATCACGCTGCCATTCCCTAGCCCCCTAGCTTTGCGCCCTCTTTCCGCCGCGCCGCATGAACATCGTTGTGCTTTCCCGGAACAGCAAGCTGTATTCCACCCGGCGCTTGGTGGAGGCCTGCGAGGCGCGGGGCCATACCGCGCGCGTGGTGAACCACGTGAAGTGCGACATCCTCATCGAGCGCAAGAACCCACAGGTGATCTATAATGGCCAGCCGCTCCTGGAGGTGGACGCGATCATCCCGCGCATCGGGGCGAGCGTAACCTTCTACGGCACGGCGGTGGTGCGCCAGTTCGAGATGATGAAAGTGTTCACCACTACCGAGAGCCAGGCGCTGGTGCGCAGCCGCGATAAGCTGCGCAGCTTGCAGATCCTCACGCGCAGCGGCGTGGGTATCCCCAAAACCGTTTTCACCAACTACAGCAAGGACTTGGGCCGCGTGATAGACAGCGTGGGCGGTGCGCCGTGCATCATCAAGTTGCTCGAAGGCACACAAGGTCTGGGCGTGGTACTTGCCGAGACGAAGAAGGCGGCGATCGCGGTGTGCGAAGCCTTCAACAGTTTGAAGGCGCGGGTGATCGTGCAGGAGTTCATCCAGGAAAGCCGGGGACAAGATGTGCGTGCTTTCGTGGTGGACGGCCGCATTGTGGGTGCGATGAAGCGGACCGGCAAGGAGGGCGAGTTCCGCAGCAACTTGCACCGCGGCGGCACAGCCGAGCTGATCGAACTATCGCACGAGGAGGAGGTGACCGCGATCAAAGCCGCCAAAGCCATTGGTCTCGACGTGGCCGGTGTGGATATGCTGCAGAGCGAGCGCGGCCCGCTTGTGATCGAAGTGAACAGTTCCCCCGGGCTGGAAGGCATCGAACGCGCCACCGGTCAGGACATCGCCGGGGAAATGGTGAAGTTCATCGAGCGGCGGGTGTGAGCGTTCACTCCACCAGCCCGAACTCCTTGGCCACCGCATGGGTGGAATGCCAGCCGATATCCGGGCTCACCCAAGTGGTCTTGCCGCCCTGGCGCGGTGGCGGACCGGGATCCACGGGCAATTTGTGTCCGAGTCCTTCTACCCGATAGAACGTGAGCACGGTTCCATCTTCGTTCCGATAGGTGCTCTGCTGCAAGCCCTTTGTTCCATGGAGGTCGAAGTGTACGCTATCGGGCACGCTATCGCAGCCATGCGCGCTCGTCCACTGGGCGATCAAGGCATCGGCATGGCGGATGTCGACGACATCATCCGAAGTACCGTGGATCACTATCACCCGTGGGTAGTGCGTACCCGCAGGATGCATGGAAGTGATGAGCGCGCCCCATTCCGCGGGCGTTCGGTCCTTCGGATCGTGGATGGCGAGGCGGCCGTATTCGGTGTCCTTCGCGGCACGATACGGTGCACCAGCGATGATGGCCCCAGCTTTGAACAGTTCGGGATGGCAGGCCATCATGGCGGCCGCCATGCCGCCACCTGCTGAAACGCCGTAGATGAAGATGCGCTCGGGGTCCACCGGCCAATGGGCCAATGCATGCACGACCATGTTGTGGATCGAAGCCACTTCACCTTGCCCGGGCACGATTTCCTCCGGTTTGAACCAGTTGAAGCAGCTCGCACCATTGTTCGATCCGCGCTGTTCGGGATAGAGCACGAAGAAGCCCGCGTGATCGGCGAGCTCGTTCCAGCCGCTCAGTGTGGCGATACGCTCGGCGCTTTGGGTGCAGCCGTGCAGCACGATGACGAGCGGCATTTTTTTCTTCGCTGCGTTCGCGGGTAAATGAAAGAACATGCGCAGGTTGCCGGGGTTCCCGCCGAAGGCCTCCACCTCGGTAAGTGCTTGCCCGGCGAGCGCGTGGAGCGCTGTGAAGAGCAGCACAATGAGGAGAGCGGATCGCATGGGTCGAACTAACGGAAATTCGAGCGGTTCAACACCCCTCCTGCGACCGGGAGGGGTGTTGAACTTCCATCGACCTTCGCCCCATGACCCGCACCATCGCCCTGCTGCTGATCACGCTTATCCTCGTTCCCATCATCTCCTACTTCGCCGATGCGCCGCTCACCGCCCTGCAAGCGACAACGCTACGTACGCTGCTCCTGATCTACGTGACCACAGCCCTGGCCTGCTACGCGGTGGCGGAGCTCACCCGCAATTGCAGCCAGGTGGACAAGCTCTGGAGCGTGATGCCCGTGGTCTATGCCTGGGTGATGGCCGATGCCGCAGGCTTCACGCCGCGCGCATTGCTCATGGCTTTTCTCGTAACCGCATGGGGTGTCCGCCTCACGTACAACTTCGGCCGGCGCGGGGGTTACAGCTGGAAGTTCTGGGAAGGGGAGGAGGACTACCGCTGGGAGGTGCTGCGGCGCAACCCGGTATTGGCGAAGCCGTGGGCCTGGCGGCTCTTCAACCTGTTCTTCATCTCGCTCTACCAACTGGGGCTGGTGCTGTTGTTCACACTGCCCATGCTGCTGGTGATCGACGCGCCCGGCGAAGTAGGCGTCCTGGATGTGGCGCTCGCTGCCCTCTTCCTCCTGTTCCTGGTCTTCGAGACGATAGCCGATCAACAGCAATGGGATTTTCAGAAAGAGAAGCACCGCCGCCTGGCCGAGGGGGAACCGCTCACCGGTCGCTACGCCGAGGGGTTCGTTCGCGATGGTCTTTGGGGCATGGTGCGACACCCCAACTACGCGGCGGAGCAGGCACAGTGGATCGTATTCTACTTTTTCAGCGTGAACTCCACCGGCCGCTGGGTGAATTGGAGCCTCTGTGGTGCCATCCTGCTGGTGTTGTTGTTCCAGGGCAGTTCGGACTTCAGCGAGGGCATTTCCACGGAGAAGTATCCGGGCTATGCCGAACACAAAAGCCGGGTGCCGCGTTTCCTCCCGCGTTTCGGGCGGCGCTGACCGCCGTTACTTTGCCCCCGGACCGCACTGCGGCACCGCATGCGTACCTCCACCTTCCGTCCCCAGTATGACGTCATCGTGATCGGTGCCGGCATTAGCGGGCTCACCGCTGCCGGGCTGTTGTCCCGCGCGGGTCTGTCCGTGTGCGTACTGGAGATGGACGCTCGTCCCGGCGGTTACCTGGCCGGGTTCCGGCGGAAGGACTTCCGCTTCGACAGCGCCATCCATTGGCTGAACCAATTGGGACCGGATGGATTGGTGACACGCGTTTTCGATGTGATCGGTCCGGACCACCCCACGGCCCGCACGCAGCGACGCATCAAACGGTACAAGGGCGACAGCTTCGACTACCTGCTCACCGACAAGCCGGACGATCTGAAGGAGCAATGGATCCGCGATTTCCCGGCGGACCGTGCGGGGATCGAACGCTTCTTCCGCGACGCGAAGAAGATCGGAGGCGCCTTCGAGGGCATGGGCAGCTTCTTCCGCACCGAGGAATCCAAAGGCCCGCTCGGCAAGGTGTTGCACCTGTTCACCAAATTGAAGTTCGCTTTGCCCTTCATCCCACATCTCCGCTACAGCGGTCCGGAAGGCATCAAGAAGGGGCTCTCGAAGTACTTCAAGGATGAACGGCTGCACCGCATCTTCTCCTCGGAGATGGACCTGCTCTCCTGCCTGGTACCTATCGGCTGGGCCTACTACGGGGACTATCAACTACCGCCTGTTGGGGGGAGCCAGGTCTTCCCGGAATGGCTCGCGCACGTGATCGCCAGTTACGGCAACGAGATCCACTACAAGTGCCGGGTACACGAAGTGCTGCTAACCGATGGCCGAGCCACAGGCGTGCGCCTCACACAGAACAACACCACGCACCATCTTCGCGCGAAGCAAGTGGTGGGCGCCTGCGATGTGGAAGCGCTGTACGAGCGCATGCTCCCCGCCGATGCTGTGCCCGCCACATTGAAGAAGAAGTTGCACGAGGCGAAGCTCTATCCGAGTTCAGTAACTGTAGCCCTCGCGTTGGACCGCCCCACGCAGGACTTCGGTTTCGGCGAGGAGATGATCTACCTCTCCAACGACGAGGTACCGCGCGAGCGTCAGTGCGATGGCGGCCCCGAAGAGGTCGGCATCAGCATTCTCGCACCCTCCTTGCGCGATCCCAGCATGGCGCCGGACGGCATGGGCACGCTCACCATCTACATTCCTGCCGAGTTCGCCGCGCACGACCAATGGCTCACCGGCCCAGGGAAGAACGGCGGGGTGGATCGCGGCGACGCCTACGAGCAACTGAAGAAAGACTACGCCGATGTATTGATCCGTCGCATCGAAGAGCGGCTGGCACCCGGCCTCTCCAAGCACGTCGTGTATTGCGATGTGGCCACGCCGATCACGCATTGGCGCTACACCGGCAACCGCAACGGCAGCATGATGGGCGCGCGCCCGGGCAAGGAGAACTTCAAGGCGGGCATCGCCCATTACCGCACACCGGTGAAAGGCCTCTACCTCGGCAGCCACTGGGCTGAACTCGGCGGCGGTGTACCCATCGCCGTGCGCGCGGGGGCCAATACCGCGCTACTCGTGTTGCAGGACCGCAAGCACCCCGCCACCGCCACGCTCGCCTCCTTTATGGATGGACGGATCGGCCCGAAGGAGGTGATCGCCTCGGGGTTCTTTAAGCCTTACACACCGAATTGGGTGCGCTCACCTACGCCGGCGGAGAAGAAACGTTCCGGGCGTTCTGAGCGATCGGAGGCCTAGCCGGGACGACGCGGGGAATACCCGCGGAATTCGCATCAGTGCTTGACGATCCGCCCCTGCTTTATAAGCGATCCGCTCTTCTTTAGCTCGAACACATACATCCCCTCGGCAAGGTGTGTGGTGGCGATCGTCGTCGTACCCGCAATGAGGCTACGCAGCACGGGCCGCGCGGCGAGATCGAAGAGGACGAGCTCCATGGGTTCGTGATCTTCGGTCGCCACGGTCACTTCGTTGGTGAAAGGCTGCGGGACAAGACTCAATGCGACGGAATGCGGTGCAACAGAGGGTACCAGAATGGTCCACTCGGCGTAGGTGCAACCTTGCTCCAAAATGCGCAATACACCCAATGCGTTGCCGCTGACCTCCACCTTCACCCAGCCATAACGGACGGTACCCTGGTTCTCGATCCGAACGCCTACGAAATGGGGCCCGGTGCTGTGCCAGCCAGGAAGGTGTGGACCCCATGTGCCACTCGTGACGTAGCTGTAGAAAAAGATGGGTTCAAAAATGTCTACATACTCCAGGGTATTGTCCACCGCGGCACCGAAAGCGAGAGAGTCTACGATGGTCACCGGCAAAGTGTCGGGCGGATAGGTCCAAGGCACCGTATCGATGAACGCAGCGATGGTCACCGCCGGTGATAGACCTTCAACACTGTGATAGTACTCCGTTCCGGCCCCCGAGAAATACCGGGAGCTATAGAACCGAACGTCAAGGACGCCATCGTAGTCCAGATCCAGATCCTCCTGTCCATGGTTCGCATTGCCCATCCCCGGAATAGTGACCTCAAGACCGGTTCCATGGTCCACATGGAACATCGTGGTGTCCCATTGCCCTGCGTACACGGTTTGTGCCGTGCCGTTCGCCGCGGAACATAGCGCGCAGGACAAGCCAAGCATTTTCAGCGCATGCATGAGCGGCGGTTTCTAAATGGCCGAATTCCAAAGCTAAGGAATTGAACTTGCGCCACCGGCCTTAGGCGCGTTGCGCTCACAGCACATCCTTCGCGCCCACATCCACCACGAACCGCCCCCGCAGGAACTTCCGCCCCAGCAGCACCTGGTACTTCATGTCGCTGCGATCGAAGAGGGTGAACTGCGTGCGAACGGCCACACCGCCCAGACGAACGCGGGTACTGATCAGGTAGCGCCGCGTGGTCTGTCCCGTGCTGCTCTTTACCGTGACCCGCTTGTAGTTGCGGAAGAGTTTCGTAGTGCGCTTGCCACCCATCTGGAAGGTGACCACGAGCATCTTTGCGCCGCCCGCCTCCTTCTTGCGAACGCGCTGGTAGTGCAAGGCGCTGCGGTAGGCTCCGGTATCGATCTTGGCTTGCACACGGGGTATCCCCAACCCGGGAAGAGCGATGTATTCCAGGCGGCCGATAGTGACCTTGGGGCGGGTGGGCATGGGTGTTCAAAGGTGGGGTCCTCCAAGGGCGAACATTCTTCTCTTCCTCCCCCCCCCCCCCCCGCTCCCCCCCCCCCTCCTTCCCCCGCCCCGGGCGTTCCCCGCCCGGCGCGGAGGGGCCCCGCCCCCCCGCCCCGGGGGCCCCCGGGGCCCCCGCGGGCCCCCACGCCCCCCGGCCGCTTCCGCCCCGGCCCCTCGCCCCCCCCGGTCCCCCGCCCGCCGCCGCCGCCCGGACGCCGGAAGCCCGCGGCCCGGGCGGGGGCGGGCACCGCGGGGCCCCCCGCACCCCCCGCCCCCCTCCCCCCCCCCCCCCGGGGGCGGGGGCCCCGCCCCCCCGCGGCCCGGCCCCGGCCGGGGCCCCGCCCCCCCCCGCGGCCCCCTCCCCCCCCGGGGCGCCCCCCTCCCCGGGCAGGCCATCCCCCCCCCCCCCCCAAAACCCCCGCCGCCCGGGGGCCCCCCCGGCCGGCCCGGGGGGGCCACCCCGCCCCCCCCGGGGGCCGGGGGGCGCCACAAACGGGGGGGCAGGGGGGCGGGGGAGGGCCCGCGAGGCCCGACCCCGCCCGAGAGAGGGGGCGGGGCGGGGGCGCGGGGGGGGGAGGGCGGGGGGGGGGGGGGAGCGGCTCGGCGGGGGGGAAGGCGCCGTCCCCCGGACCCCCCCCCCCCCTCCCCCGCGCCCCCCCCCCCCGGCCCCCCCCCCCCCCGCGAGCCCGGCCGAAGGGGCCCCCCCCCCGGGGGACGGGGGGCCCCGGGGCCGCCCGGCCCGGGGCCGCCGGGGGCCCCCCCCGGGGGCGGGCCCCCGCGGAGCCCCCCGGGGAAGGCCCCCCGGGGCCAGGGCCCCCGCCGCAAAACCCCCCGCGCAAAGCCCCCCCCCCCCCGGAACGCGGGACGGCCCGCCCTTCGGGGGGGGGGCGCTGGGAGGCCCCCGGGTTGGGGCGGGCTCCGGGGGCTCCCCGGGGGGCCCGCGGGGCCACCCCGGTGGCCCCCCGCCGGCGCCCCGCGGGGCCCCCCGGGCGGCCGGGGCTCCCACGGGGGGGGCCCGGCAACCCCGCCCCCGGCCCCCGCCCGGGGGCCCGGCGGCGGCCGGGGCCCAGGGGGCCAGCCCCCCGTCCGCCGGGCGGCGAGCGCCCCCCCCCCCCCGCCGCCCCCGGGGGCCGGGCCGCCCCCCCGCCGCGCGCGCCCCCCCCCGCGGGGTGTGGAAGGAGAGGGGGGCGGCGGGGCCCGCCGGGCGCGACAAGCGGAAAAGCCGGGGGGGGCCCCCCCTCCCCCCCCCCCCCCCCCCCCCCGGCCACAGGAGGGCAGGAGGGAGAGGAGGGGGGGGGGGGGCGCCCCCCCCCCCCCACCCCGGGCCGCGGGGGGGGTTGGGGGGGGGGGGGGGGGGGGGAGGGCCGCGGGGCCCCGTGGGGGCGGGGGGGGGGCCCCCCCCGCTGCCCCCGCCGCCCCGGGCCCCCGCGGCCGCCGGCGGCGCCGGGCGCCCCCGGCTGGCCCCCCCCGCCCGCCGCCCGCCCCCCCCCCCTGCCCGCCACCAGCAGCAAGGGAGGGCACGGTCCTGCCAGTGCTTCGGTCGAACTAAGCTCCGGCCCGGATCTTGTCAAGGCGCCGATCCGCTGGGAAGAGGCGTCATTTGTACGGTCTTCGGTCCCAGTGAAAAGAAACCCGATCTTTGCCCACCCATTCCAACGCCTACGCCGGGCCTGCGGCGCCTACCCAATGAACAAAGTCCTTGCCCTCAGTTGCACCGCGTTGCTCGCCTTCGCATGCACCACCGCGAACGCTCAAACCCCTGCCCGCAACGCGTCCGGCGCACCCGTGCCGATGCAGAACTACGGTGCCAAGATCACGCCCGATGGCGCTATCAGCACCTCCGACTTCGCCAAGAGCATGCAGGTGAAGGAAAAGTTCGAAGGCAAGGTGGTCGTCCCGATCATCACCAGCTGCCAGAAGAAGGGCTGCTGGATGGATGTGCAGCTTCCGAACAAAGAGGTGATGAAGGTCAAGTTCCTGGACTATGCCTTCTTCGTGCCTACGGAAGGGCTGGAAGGGAAAACCGCTATCCTGAACGGCGTCGCCACCAAGGAGACGATCGACGTGGCGACCCTGCAACACTACGCGGAGGATGCCGGCAAGACCAAGGAAGAGATCGCACAGATCACCGAGCCGCGCACCGAGATCACCTTCCTGGCGGACGGTGTGTTGATCGGCGACTAGGGCAATGCCTATCGCATTGGAACGGCCCGGGGCAATGCTCCGGGCCGTTCTATTTGCGGGCATTCTTCTGGCCCATAGCATCACGCTCGCCCAGCAACCCTTTGAGCTGAAGGGAGGACGGGAGGCCGCTTGGGTGGGTGCGGGTCTCGCGTTGAACGCCGGGAGCTTCCTCGTACCGGATCGAAGCGATGAACTGTTCGAGCGCCACCGCCACACCGATCGCACAAGCATCCCCGCATTTGATCGCGTCGCGGCGTTCAACTGGTCGCCAAGGGCACACCGCACAAGCAACATCGTGTTCTATTCCACCATGGCGCTCTCGCTCGCCGGGCCGGTCCTGGCCTATGCGAACGATGAACCCGGTGTTCCGATGGCCTTGGTAGGGGAGAGCTTCCTGCTCTCCGCCGGCTTGACCGGAATGACGAAAGCCTTGGTGCACCGGCCGCGGCCCTATGTCTTCAACCCCGATGTTCCCGAATCGATCAAGCGCGAGCGCGAGGCCTATCTCTCCTTCTGGAGCGGCCATGCGGCCAACACATCGGCCTTGTGCGTTTCCTCCGCGATGCTGATCGACCGATCGCAAGCGGATGCAGGCGTTCGTGCTGCCGTCTGGGCCGGTGCGGTGGCAGTGCCGCTGGCGATGAGCTGGCTGCGCGTGCGTGCCGGCAAGCATTTCCCCAGCGATGTGTTGGTAGGTTGCCTCGCAGGTGCCGTGACCGGCTTCGTGGTCCCCTACTTTCACCGCCCCGAGAACTTGAACTGAAATGTCCGATAAGCCCCGCTTCGCGCTCGCCATCCACGGAGGCGCCGGTACCATTTCACCTTCGGAGATGACCCCGGACCGTGAAAAGGCCTACCGCGGTGCGCTGGAAGAAGCGCTGCGGAAGGGAAAGACGGTGTTGGAGGAAGGTGGCTCCGCACTCGATGCGGTCGAAGCCTCGGTGCGTAGCCTGGAGGATCATCCGCTCTTCAATGCCGGGCGCGGGGCGGTGTTCAATGCCGATGGCCAGCACGAGATGGACGCTTCCATCATGAACGGCGCCGACCTGAGGGCCGGTGCCGTGGCCTGCGTACACAACGTGAAGAATCCCGTGACCCTCGCGCGGCGCGTGATGGACAAGACTCCGCACGTGCTGATCAGCGGGCCGGGCGCTTTCGAGTTCGCGCACCGGGAGAAGATCCTGCTGGAGGACGATCAGTACTTCTTCGATCAGTTCCGCTACGATCAGTGGCAGAAGACGAAAGGCACCGATGCCGTCCAACTGGATCACAGCGACGGCGAGCACAAGTACGGGACCGTGGGCGCTGTTGCACTGGATGCGCAAGGCCATCTCGCGGCGGCCACCAGCACAGGCGGGATGACGAACAAGCGTTGGATGCGCATCGGCGACAGCCCATTGATCGGCGCGGGCACCTATGCCAACGACGCCAGTTGCGCGGTGAGTTGCACCGGCCACGGCGAGAGCTTCATCCGCGCCGTCGCGGCCTTCGACGTGCATGCGCTCATGAGCTACAAGGGCCTTTCCCTTGCAGAAGCGGTTCGCGTCGTAGTGCACGACAAGCTGCCGCCCCTGGATGGCGACGGCGGCCTGATCGCCGTGGATCGCAATGGCCAGGTGGCGCTGGACTTCAACTGCAGCGGCATGTACCGCGGCTGGTTGGAGGCGGATGGAGCGCTGCGGACGGCGATCTTTCGGGACTAGTTTTTGTCGTGGAAGCCTAACTTCAGCGTCAGCGAAAGGACCACGTACCCTTTGCAAATTCTGATGCGCGTTTACTCAATTCTTCTTCTGGCGTCTGCAGTCGCAGTTTCATGTAACGTTCCGAACGTTCCGAAGGAGGAAGCCTATGGCACATACGCAGCCGTGGACTACGTGAAAACAACTGATACCATATGGCTCCAACCAGAAGGTCGCTACGAGCGTCACGTGTATGCGGCGAATGGGCCCTTGTTGCTGGACATGAAAGGGAGTTGGCACAAAGTCGGTCCCCAAGAGTTCCAATTCTCTAGCTTCTTCTTGAATTTGGATCGAGACCTTGAAGAATTTCCAGAGCTCTTGTCAGACACTCTAGGAGGGATTAGTGTCATCCTTGAGAATGACGGTTTTTGTACTGGATACTTGCAAGGTGAGAACTGCTACAGACGTTTGGGGCTTTCCCGCTAGTTAAGTCCAGGGCTATCACCGCTCATCCGATCCCGCCGCCGCGGGCCACAGCCTATTAACGGTCCGCCACGCGCTTCGCATCTTTGCGGCCACAAGAACGAACCATGAAACGTCTTCCCCTCTTTATCGGTCTCGGTTTGCTGGCCCTGGTGGTCTTCTGGGCCATCGGTTTCTACAACGGCAGCGTAGGCCTCGGCGAGAGCGTGACCCAGCAATGGAGCAACGTGGAGAACGCCTACCAGCTCCGCGCGGACAAGACCAAGAACCTGGTGGAGATCGTGAAAGGCGCCGCCGACTTCGAGAAGGAGACGCTGACCCAGGTGGTGGAGGCACGCGCCAAGGCCACGAGCGTGAATGTGGATCCCAGCAACCTGAGCCAGGAGCAGATCACGCAGTTCCAGCAGAACCAGGACCAGTTCAGCGGTGCATTGTCACGGTTGATGGTGGTTGTGGAGCGCTACCCGGAGCTGAAGGCCGTGAAAGGCTTCCAGGATTTCCAGGCGCAATACGAGGGCATGGAGAACCGGATCGGCGTGGAGCGGCGCAAGTTCAACGAAGTGGCCCGGAACTATAACACGCGCATCAAGCGCTTCCCCGGCAATATGCTGGCGGGCATGTTCGGCTTCACCGAGAAGGGCTATTTCGAAGCGCAGGAAGGCACGGAGAACGCGCCGGATATTTCATTCAAGTAAGCGCGCGGTTGAGAAGTGCCGAAGCGCTTGCCTCGATGACTGGGCTCTGAAGACCAGCACTGGCTGCGACCCATCCTGGGTCGACAAACGCGGTTGTGCAGTGCTTAGAGCTGTGACCCCTTCGGGGTCCATGGGGACCACGATCCGACCCCGGAGGGGTCGCAGCTTTTAGGATGAGATCGTCCCACGGGTTCGACCCCAGCGGGGTCGCAGCCGGTGTTCATTGAGGATCCCGCTTCGGCAGGACATCACCACGCAGCGCCCGCTGTCCGCCGATCGTAGCGACCATCAGCAGCAGCGGCCAGACCGGGGCCATGAAGCGCCCGTGCCATTCCAAGTAGGTGAGGGAGAATACAGCGATGTGCAGCGCCAGCACGGCTAGCACGATGTTCTGTTCCGCACAACGCGGCTTGAAGAGGCCGATCGCCGCGAAGAGGTAGATGGGGTAGTGCAGCACCAAAGCCACGTTGTGCGCGGTGGAGAAGAAGGGCCGCGTGAGGTGGAAGAAGGTGAGCACCTTCTGCACGGCAAGTTTCGCCGCGACCCAGATCCCGTGTTGCTGGACTAATTCCAGCTGCGCTGCGGCGATGGTGCGCCCATCGAAATCTTCCGCAGCTTACGCCGCCACGGGCGCGACGAAAAGGATCCCGATCGGCCGCGCGAACAGGACCACCGGCATGAGCAGTACCGCAGACCAGGGGAATCGGTCTCCCGGCCTTGTCGCGCGTTCGATCAGCACGATGCCGAGCGCGCTGATCAGCGGTTCACTGAAGAGCGTGAGCGTCCAGCTATGCACCACGTAGCTCAGCAGCAGCAAGGCGCCGCCTAGTTGCGCCCAGGCCTTTGAACCCGTGAGCCGCAGCACCAGCGAACGCAATGCCCATGCGGCCCATAGACCCAGAAGAACTTGCGCGATGATCGCCAGGCGCACATCGCCGAGCAGGGTGAATGGGACCAGGAAGAGCACGTACATGCCATAGCCGGGGTAGCGGTGCAGCAGATCGTGCGTGTCGCCATTCAGCAGGTCAGCAGCCGCGCCGATGTATTTCTCCGCTTCCAGGTCCGTGATGATGCCCTGCGTGCGGTAGAGCGCGAAGAGGAAGAGGAAGTGCGCTACCAGCGCTACCGCCACAAAGCCCCTTGAGCCCAAAAAGGTGGTGAGCGAGGAGCGCGCGGACATGCCGTTCAAATGTAGCCGGGACCGTTCGCCCGGATCAGGGAGCGACGGCAACGTTCGGTCTGCGATCTTTGCGACCCTTGTCGCGATGGGTTCAAGCCTGCGCGATCAACGAACCGGATGGACACGCGAACCTCAGCAACCACTACCGACCCCGATCTGGCCGCGGAGAATTTCCTGAGCCCCGATGAGAAGGTCCGGGTGAAGGCCGCCATCCGCGATGCGGAGATGGCCACGAGCGGCGAGATCCGTGTTCACCTCGAAGATCTGTGCCCAGAGGATGTCCTGGACCACGCCGCCTTCGTGTTCGAGGAACTCGGCATGCACCGGACCAGGGACCGCAATGGCGTGATCATCTACGTGAGCGTGATCGATCACAAAGTGGCCGTGATCGGCGATGCGGGGATCAACGCCATCGTGCCCGAAGGCTTCTGGACCGACGTGATCGGCGTGTTGCGCTTGCATTTCGCCGCAGGCCGCCAGGCGGACGGGCTCTGCGAGGCCGCAGGCATGATC
Organism: Flavobacteriales bacterium; assembly: GCA_016703105.1. Classification (GTDB taxonomy): domain Bacteria; phylum Bacteroidota; class Bacteroidia; order Flavobacteriales_F; family PHOS-HE28; genus PHOS-HE28. The sequence goes on along the minus strand of JADJCS010000008.1, from coordinate 170,034 downwards.
GGCCAGAAGCTCAAAGCGCGCTTCCCCCGGAAGAGCGACGACAGCAACGAACTCTCGGACGACATCAGCATCCGATGAAGGCTCTCCGGATACCGATGTTGCTGCTGGCTTTGGCGGCCTTGCCGATCATCGCCCAGGAGGATCCGTGCTTGCCCAAGAAACCTTCGGCCGATCAGCAGGACCATCTGGTATGGCAGTTCACGGACCTGCTGAGTGCGGATGAAGTGGAACGACTGGATCGCAAGCTCGGGCGCTTCGCGCAGGAAACCAGCAACCGCATCATCGTGCTCGTGGTGGATACGCTGTGCGGACTGCCGCCTTCGGACTTCGCCTTTGAGATAGGCGAGACCTGGGGCGTGGGCGCGAAGGGCTTTGACAATGGCATCGTCCTCCTCGTAAAACCGAGCGGACCTCCGGGCCAACGGCATGTGTTCATCGCTACAGGCTATGGTCTTGAAGGCGCGATACCCGACCTCACCGCGAAGAACATCGTGGAGAACGAGATCCTGCCGCGCTTCCGCGATGGAGCTTATTACAGTGGTCTGGACCACGGCACGGACGTGTTGATGTCGCTGGCGAAAGGCGAGTTCGATCACAAGAGCTACGGCAAGAAGAAATTCCCCTGGCCGGTGATCATCATGGTGCTGCTGGTACTCATCTTCATCGGCATCAGCCAGCGCAACAAAGCCAAGCGCTATGCGCGGACGAACGGCGTGGATCTCTTCACCGCGTGGTGGCTATTGAGCCAGGCGAACCGGTCGCATCGTGGAAGTTGGGGAGGCTTTAGTGGTGGCGGCGGTTTTGGAGGAGGAGGCGGTGGCTTCGGTGGCTTTGGTGGCGGCAGTTTCGGCGGCGGCGGAGCCGGTGGTAGCTGGTAGAAGGCATGAGCTACAGCAAGTGGATCGCAGGTGGATTGGGCTGGGCCTTCGGTGGGCCGATCGGCGGGATCTTGGGTTTCGCCATCGGTGCCTTGGTGGATGGTGTGAGCGGAACAACTACGACCGGTCAACGCGCGATCCCGCCTCCACGCGGCAGCGCTGGACAGGGCCAAACCACACAAGGTGACCTGGCTCTGAGCTTGGTCGTGCTGAGCGCCGCCATGATGCGGGCGGATGGCCGCGTCACCAAGGCCGAACTGGACCTCGCGCGCTCTTTCTTCCGCAAGCAGTTCGGCGAGCCCAACGCCCAGCAGATGATCCTCATGCTGCGCGATGCGCTCAATCAGGAGATCCCGCTACAGCAAGTGTGCGAACAGGTGCGTGGCCACATGCCACATTCCGCGCGTCTGCAATTGCTGCACTTCCTTATCGGTCTGGCGCATGCGGATGGCAGCGTGGCCCCTTCAGAGATCGAGATGGTGCGGCGCATCGCGCACTACCTCTATGTCAGCGAGAAGGATCTGGCCTCCCTCAGCGCCATGTTCGGCCGCGCCACACCCGACCGTGCCTACCAGATCCTGGAGGTCGATCCCAAGGCCAGCGATGAAGAGGTGAAGAAGGCCTACCGCCGTGCGGCCATGAAGCACCACCCCGATAAAGTGGGCCACCTCGGCGAGGAGGTGCAACGCTCCGCCGCAGAGAAGTTCAAGAAGGTGCAGGACGCCTGGGAGCAGGTGCGGAAGGCGAGGGGGATCAACTAGGCAGGAGCAGGGGCAGGTACAGGAGCAAGGGTAGGAGGCAACGCATACTTGCCCCTGCCCTTGCTCCTGCCACCTGATGAGGGTTCCGCCCTTCCTCTATCTTCGGCATCGATCTTGCCAACCGCAGCGGCAAGCCGAAAACGCATGAAACGTCTGATCTCCGCAGCCTTGTTGCTGGTCGCTTCGCCTGCCATGCAAGCTCAGAAGCACGTCTATGAGGACCTGCTCGTGATGTACGTGGATGAGAACTACGAGAAGTGCCTAGGCAAGGCCGAGGGTTATACCCTGAACGACAACACCAAGAAAGATCCCCTGCCGTACCTGTACATGAGCATGTGCCTGTACGAGATGAGCAAGATCGAAAAGTACCAAGCCGACTACCCCAAGGCCGCGCGCGACGCGGTGAAGTGGGCGGAGAAGTACCGCAAGAAGGACAAGGAGAAGGAATTCTTCGGCAACTACGAGGATTATTGGGCCGAGCTGAACACCCTGTCCATGGAGCAGGGCGAGAACATGTACGAGGAGGGCAGCTACAGCAAGGCCAAATCCATGTTCGATGGCATGACGGGCTACTACCCGGAGAACGCCGGGGCCTGGATGATGCTCGCCCTCTCCCAGTACAAGAGCAACTTGGTGAAAGAGGGCGATCTGAGTATGAAGGAGTACGTGAAGGCCTATGCAGGCATCGGTGACATCGCCCAACTACCCGCCGACCAGAAAAATCTGTTGAAGAACGCCCTGATGCGCTACTCCACCTACCGCGGCATCAAGGGCATGAAGGACAGCGCGCGCGCCACCATCAACGTGGGCAAGGACCACTTCATGGACGACGCCGAGTACAAGATGATGATCGAGGAGCAGAACTGAGGCTACTGCCTACTGCCCCTTCCGACCGGCAACTGACAACCGGCAACTGTCAACTGACAACCGCCAAGTCTCTCTAGCCGATCACCCGCACCTTCCGCTTTTCCCAGGAAGTACAGTACTAACAGCGGCAATAGGAACAACTCGCTCAGTAGGGCCACCCCCAAGGTGATGCTGATCAGCAGGCCCATGTAGTACACGCTGGCGAAGTCCGACGCGATCAGGGTGATGAAGCCCGCACAGAGCATCAAGCTCATCACGATCACCGCCTTGCCGCCGCTGAGGTAGGTGCGCTTCATGGCGTAGGCGAGGCTCTTGCCCTTGGACAGTTCGATGCGCAGTTTGCCGAGCAAGTGGATGGTATCATCCACCGCGATGCCGAAGGCATTGCTGAAGATGATCGCCGTGCTCACCTTGAGGTCGATGCCCACGAGGCCCATCAGCCCGGCGATGAATACCATGGGCACCACGTTGGGGACGAGCGCGATGAGCACGAGCCGCAGGTCGCGGAAGAGTAAGGTCATGATCGCGGCGATCAAGAGGAAGCTGAGCGCGAGGCTCAGGATCATCTGGCGGCTCAGCGTCTCGTTGTTCCGATCGATCAGAAAGGCCATACCCGTCTGGTTGAACCGGACCACCGCAGGATCGGTGTGCTGCGCGATGAAGCCTTCCAGTTCGGCGTTCTTCACCCGGTGAACAGCACCTCCCTCATCGATCATCCGCCCGCTGATCCGAGCGACGCGGCCATCGCTTGAAACGAGGCCGGCCAACGCTTCAGTACCCGCGAACGCACGAACATGGCGCGTGATGCGCCGGGTCTCGGCCGCATCCTCCGGCAGCCGGTGGAAGGTGCTGTCACCTCCGTTCATCGCTTTGTTCGCCGCGCGCAGCAAGCTCACCGGGGAAGCGATGTGATGGATGCCGTAGACCTGTTCCACATGGTCCTGGACCGCCGCGATCTGGTGTAGCACTTCCGGGTCCCAGATGGTGCGCGACGTGTCCGCCATGGTCACCTCCAGATCAAAAGGCCGCACCCCGCCGAACACCTTTTCGAACCAGAGGAAGCCCTGCTTCTGCGGATCGCTGTCCGGCAGGTCCTCCAGGAGGAAGTTGTTCACCTTGATCCTCGGGATGAAGACGGCGAACAGGGCGGTGATGGCAATGGCGGTGAGCATCACCGTCCTCCGCCGACGCAGCACAAGGCGCAGGAGATCGTGTACGGTGCGGTCCCAAAGCGAATCGCGCACCTTGCGTTCAGCCGGCACCGGCGTGCGCACCAGCAACAGCACGGCAGGAAGCAGCGTGAACGCTAGCGCGTATGCTAGGAACACCCCGAGCGCGGTGTAGATCCCGAATTCGCGCATCGGCTGGATGCCGCTCAACGCCAGTGTCGCGTACCCGATCGCCGTGGTGAGCATCGTAATGAACGTGCTGAGCCCCGTCTCATCGAAAGTGACCGCCAGCGCGCGTTCCTTACGCAGCCCTTCGCGCAGTGCTTCGATGTACCGTTCGATGATGTGTACCGCATCGCTCATGCCCACCACAAAGAGTATGGTGGGCAGTAACATGGTGAGGATGCTCAACGGTTTCCCCAGCGCCGTCATCAAGGCCACCTGCCACAACACGGTAAGGCCCACGACCGCGATCGGGGCACCCACGCCCCAGCCGGTGCGGAATGCGATGATCAAGAAGAGCACGAGCATGGCCAGAGATGCCAGGAAGAAGGTGACGAGCTCGTGCGTCATCCGTTCGATGTAGTAATGCTGCCCGTGGATGCGGCCGGCGATCCGCACGTGCTCCAATCCGCTCGCCGCGATCGTCCGTTCGATCCGCGCGAGCAAGCTGTCGCTGCGCACCTTGCTAAGGTTCTGTTCGGTGTTCATCACCAACAGCAGCGCGTCCCCGCTCGGGTTGATGAAATTGCGGGCGACAGGATCGGCCATGATCCGTTGCTCGTCAGCGATCAGGGTGCTGTCGTCCTCCAGTCGCAACCAGGGAAAGGTGAACACACCAGCGGGTGTCACCCGGGTCTCGTTCAACCGGGTCAGTGAATTCACTTGGTGAACGTCGGCCAGTGCCGTGAGCTCTGCGGCAAGCCCATCCACTCGCCTGAGCCAGGTCCGGTCGAAGACGCTGGGTTCGTGTTCCAGGCCGAAGAGCACGAACTCATTGTCGTGGCCGAAGCGTTCGCGGAAAGCCAGGTAGCGGTCCAGTTCGGGATCGTCCTGCGGGAAGAATTTCTCGAAGTCGTGGTCCAGCCGCACATGACGCAAGGCGAAGAGCGCAGGCAAGGTCACCAGCGCCAGCGCCACCAGCGTGAGCCAGGCATTGCGCCGGGTGAGGAGGGCTTCGATGCGGGCGAGCCGGCGTTGGCGCCTGTTCATGAACAACGGATGGTGGAACCGCGCGGCAAAGGTGCGGGCCAGCGGCTTTGGTCGGGTCTACCTTTGACCGTCGATGGTGAACATGTGGAAGCGGGCGCTTGTTCCGGCGCTCGTCTTGGTTTTGGTTCCCCGGGTTTGGGCCGGTAAACTGGAGAAGGGCTTCGAGGCGCTTTCGATGCACGATTACTTCCTGGCGAGGAAGCTGTTCCAAGCCGAAGTGGACAAGCATCCGGCCGCCGCCTGGTACGGTCTCAGCGTGATCAGTGGGCGCGCCGACAATCCGTTCTATCAGCTCGATTCGGCATATGCCTACCTGCTGCGTGCCGAGGTGACCTTCGGGCTCGCTGATGATCGCGAGCGCATGCGTATCAAACCGTTGGGGGTGGATCAGGACGCGATCGTCGCACAACGCGAGCATATCCACTCTGTGGCGTGGGACTTGACCAAAGCGCAGAACACCATCGCGGCCTACGACCGGTTCCTGGCCCAATACGAACGGAGCACGCAGGCGGAGGAGGCCCGGTTGGTGCGCGATCACCTCGCGTTCCAGGAGGCGCGGGAAGTGAACACCTCCACAGCGTACCAAGAGTTCCTGGATCGCTTCCCGCGGTCGCGCCAGGTGTACGAGGCCCGCGGTCGGCTCCAAGAGGCGATCTTTCGCGAAGCGACCGCCGAGGGCACGATCGCGTCCCATCAGCGTTTCATCGCGGACCATGGCGATAGCCCCTATGTGGAACAGGCGGAGGATGCCATCTATGCCCTTAGCACGCCGCGTGGCACGCAGGAGGAACTAGCCGCGTTCATCCATGATTTCCCCAAAAACCACCGGGTGCCGGAAGCGTGGCGGGCGTTGTACACATCGTACACCCGTGACCTGGACGCCGATGCGATCACGCAGTTCCTGAAGGACCATCCCGACTATCCGTTCATCCAGGAACTGGTGGAGGACTATCGGGTGGCGAGCCAGGTGTTGCTGCCCTTCCGGCGCAATGGTCTTTGGGGTTTCATCGACGACCAAGGCGTAGAACGGATCAAGGCCGAGTACGAATGGGTGGAGCCCTTCGTGAACGGCCAGGCGCTGGTAGGCCGCAGTGGACGCGAGGGGACCATCGACCGCAGTGGTAAGGAAGTGATCTCCGTGGACCATGATGAGGTCTCGGAGCATTCCGAAGGCTTGGCGGTGGTGGAACGTGCGGGGAAGGTGGGCGTGGCTTCGCGCACCGGGGAACTTGTGGTTCCGATGGAGTTCGAGGAGATCGGTGAGCACGTTGGTGGTCTGGCCTACGCGGCGCGCGGCGGCAAGTACGGCTTCATCGATGCCCGCGGCAACACGGTGATCCCGTTCGACTACGACCTCGCAGGCTCCTTCCGTGGGAGCTTGGCGGTGGTGGAGCGCGATGGCGAAGTGGGCGCGGTGGATACCAAGGGCGTGGTGGTGGTGCCGCTGGAATACGATTGGATCGAGGGCTTCGATCGCGGCGTTTCGCGCGTTCGGAAGGCGGGCCGCTTCGGGTTGATCAGCGCGTTCGGTGATGTGATCCTTCCCGTGGAGCACGATCATGTGGGTGCGTTCGTGGATGAGCGAGCCCTTGTGGTGGATGGCGATCACTGCGGTTACGCGGATCGCCAGGGGAAGTGGGTCGTGCCGCTCAACTATGAGGCTCCAGAGGGTGTGATCACCTGGGGTGTGTTCGAGAACGGCTTCGCAGAGGTGCAGTTGAAGGGCAAGCGGGGCATGATCGACGCTGTGGGCGCTTTGATCGTGCCGGCACAGTACGCTGACCTGGGTGTCACGGCACATGGCCTGATCCCCGCGAAGAAGAAGGTGAAGTGGGGCTATATCGATCGGGCGAACCGCACTGTGGTCGACTTCAAGTACGACCAAGCATGGCCTGTTGTGGAAGGGCTGGCGCGAGTAGTTGTCGCCGGGTCGTTCGGGCTCATCGACAGCACGGGCAAGGAGATCGTGGCCCCCCGTTATCAAACCATTGCCGAAGCGGTGCGCGGCTTGTACGTAGCCGCGAAGGACGGGGCTCTGGGGGCGATCGATGCGAAGGGCGCCGAAGTGGTCCCCTTCCTCTATACCAAGGTGGTCCCCTTTGCCAAAGACCTTGTGAGCGTGGAACGTGAAGGCCGCCTGGCCTACTTCAAACCCTCTACTGGAAAGTTCATTTGGAAAGAGGACGGCTTCGACGCGCCACCCGCCGCGCGATCAGCGCAGTAATGTCACATGCCCGATGAGCCGGTCCTGCTGCACACCATCGCGGTTGCGCGCTTTGTAGGTGAGTGTCCAGGAGTAGACCCCGTCCGGTGCCGGCGATCCACCGTGGGTCCCGTCCCAGGTCTGGTTCGGAACGGTGCTGCTGAAGATCCGCTCGCCCCACCGATCGAAGATGTCCAGCGCATAGTTCTGGAGCACTCCCTCCACGCTCGGCACGAACAGATCATTGATCCCGTCTCCGTCGGGAGTGAAGGCGTTCGGCACATGGATGTAAGGCCCGCATTCCGCGAGCAGAACGAGGATCGTGTCCATGGCGATCGCACAGCCGCCATCGACCGCGACCCAATAGATGCCGGGTGTGTCCACGATGATATCCTCCGACGTGGAACCGGTGCTCCAGACCACTTCCAAGGGACTGTTGGCGTATAGGACCACGTGCTCGCCTTCGCAGAGGGAAATATCCGGACCTAAGTCGGCACCTGGCGCCGGGGCATCGGAAAGTGTAACGGCGTCCATGAAAGCGCAACCGGAGATCGACGCGCTCACAGAATAATTGCCGGGACCGGTCACGAGCAGGTCGTAAAGGGTGGAAGCATCGGACCACACCACATCGGTCGATTGCGCAGGCACCGACAGCAGCAGGCTGTCACCCGGGCAGAGGAAGGCATCGGGACCCAACGGATCGCTGGGGAGAACGACGAGATCGATCATGATCGCATCCTGCACGGAGCATCCGTTCAACGACGCTGTCGCCGACCAGGTACCCGCCGCGCTCACGGTTTGCGTGGGAGCCGTGGAACCGTTCTGCCAGACGATCGAAGCGCCTGGCACGCTCGCGTTCAGTAGTATCGAAGTACCCGGGCACAGGGCTGTATCCGGGCCGAGGTCAAGGTTGCCCAAGTTCACGAAGGCGACCGTGATCGTGTCGTTGGTCGTACATCCGTTCGCTGTGGCTTGCAGCCAATAGGTGTCCGAGCTGCTCACGGTGAGCGTGGGCAACGTGGTGCCGTCCGACCACAGCAGCGTGGCATTGCTGGCGCCGGGATCGAGAAGAAGGGGTACACCATCGCACACGCTGGTATCGGTGCCGAGTTCGATCATGGGGGCGTTCAGCAAGCTGAGCGACATCGCATCCGTGGCGGTGCAACCGTTCAAGTCGACCGTCACCGAATAGGGGCCGCTGGCATCCGCAAGGAATGTGGCGCCCGTGGAACCATCCTGCCACAGATAGGTGGCACCAGGTACGGTCGCGTCGAGAAGCAGTTCGTCACCGGGGCAGATCGATGCGTCCGGGCCAAGATCAACCGTAGGCAGCGGGTTCACTTGTACCCCAAGTGTGTCGCTCGCACTACAAACGCCAAGAGACACCTCGACCCAAACGGGTCCAGAAGAGGAAGCCGTGAACTGAGCGGCGATGGTCCCATCGCTCCAGAGGTAGGTCGCGTTGGGCCACGCAACATCCAGCACGGCCTGATCACCGCTGCAAAGCGTGAGGTCGGGACCGAGGTCGGCTGACGGCACGGGCAGGAAGGTGAGGTCCACCGTATCCGTTACTGTGCAATTGCCTTGCGCGGCTTCGACCCAATAGGTGTCGGTGCTCGTGGCGTTGATGGAAGCGGAGGTAGCTCCTGTGCTCCAGAGATAGGTAGCTCCTGGAAGCGTGGCATCCAGCGCTACAGCGGGGCCAGCGCACAACGTAAGATCCGGCCCGAGGTTGATCGCGCCAGGCACGGCGTACGAGACCAGCACGGCGTCGGTGCCGCTGCACTGTTGTGCGTTCGTAAGGGTCACGCTGAAGGTTCCTGCCTGCTGCACTTGGAAGGTGGCTCCAGTGGATCCGTCCTGCCAGAGGTAGGTGCATCCTACGGTGGTCGCATCGAGCATTAGGATCTCGCCAGCGCACAGCGTGGTATCGTTGCCCAACTGCACAGTCGGCGACGCGACCACCTGCACATCAATAGCATCCGAAACAGAACAAGCGCCTTGCGTCACGATCACATCCACAGGCCCGGCGCTGTTCACCGAGATGCTGCTGCTGGTGGCGCCAGTGCTCCACAAGTAGGTGGCACCTGGCAGGAAGGCATCGAGCAGGATGTTCTGTCCCGCGCACAACGTGGTATCGTTGCCCAGATCGATGGCCGAGGTGCTGGCATAGGCGATCTGGACCGCGTCGGTGGATGAGCACCCGTCCGCGTTCGTCACGATGGCGCTGTAAGTGCCCGCGCTGTTCACCAGGAAGGAGTTCGCTGTGGAACCATCCTGCCAGAGCACGCTCACGTTCGCCAGGGGGATATCCAGCAGCAGCGTTTCCCCGGGGCACAATGTGCTGTCGTTACCGAGCGAGAACACTGGAGCGACCAGCGCGGTGATCTGCACCTGATCGGAACCGGAGCAGGATCCCGTGGTCACGGTCACACTGTACGGGCCTGCTCCGTTCGCCAGGAACGTAGGCGAATTGGAACCATCCTGCCAGAGGTATATGGCTCCCGCCAAGGTCGCATCGAGAAGTACCTCATCGCCGGGGCAGAGGCTTAGATCAGGGCCCAAATCCACCACAGGGGCCGAATTCACCGTGAGGTCCATCGCATCGGAAGCGGAGCAGCCGTTGGACGTGACGGTCACCGCATAATTGCCGGTGGATGCAGCGGTATATGTGGCACCGGTCGAACCATCCTGCCAGAGATAGGTGGCGTTGATCGTGGTCACATCGAGGGTGATCTGATCGCCTGTGCAGACCGCGACATCGGGTCCGAGGTCAACCAGCGGTAGGGGAGTGGTCCAGAGCGTGAGCGCGTCGCTATTGGTGCAAGCACCTACGGTCACTGTCACGCTGTAAGGTCCGGCCATCGACGCGGCGTATGTGGCGCCTGTGCTCCCGTCCTGCCAGAGATACGTAGCGCCCGGTGTGGTCGCATCGATCAGGGTTTGATCACCTGCGCAAACGGTCACATCGGGGCCGAGATCAATGACAGGGATAGGCACCACGGTCACATCGATCGCGTCATTCGCCGAACAGCCAGCGACCGTCACGGTCACATCATATGTTCCGGAGGAGGAGACGGCGCGCGTGGCGGCGGTGGAACCATTGTCCCATACGTAGGTGGCACCTGCCGTAGTAGCATCCAAGATCACCTGGTCACCGGCACAAAGGCTCACGTCCGGTCCAAGGCTCACAACGGGCAATGGGGTAAGGGCCACATCCACCGCGTCGCTATTCGAGCAACCGGCGGTCGTCACGGTCACACTGAAGGTGCCCGCAGTGTTCACCGTGCGCGTAGCCCCTGTGCTACCGTTATCCCAGAGGTAGGTGGCACCGGCCGTGGTGGCGTCGAGGGTGGTCTGGCTACCTGCGCAGATGGTTTGGTCGGGCCCAAGGTCCACCACCGGTAGCGGGGTCACTTGGACGTCGATCGCATCACTGCCGGAGCAACCTCCGCTCGTCACGGTAACGCTGTAGGTACCCGTCGCGTTCACGGTGCGTGTGGCCCCGGTGGTGCCGTTGTCCCAGAGGTAGGTAGCGCTCGGAGCGGTAGCGTCCAGTATCAATTGGTCCCCGGCACAGATCGAGACATCCGGGCCTAGGTCGACCACGATCGCATTGGAGACCGCGACATCCAGATCATCGGTGGCGGTACACCCGTTCACCGTAACGTCCACGCTGTAGTTGCCCGCTGTGGAAACGTTCAGCGTAGCGGCCGTGCTTCCACCGGTCCACAAGTAAGTGGCTCCCGGGGTGGTGGCATCGAGCGTGGTCTGCACCCCGGGGCATATCGTTTGGTCGGGCCCGAGGTCGATCACCGGCAGCGGGTTCACGGACACATCCACCGCATCGGTCGCGGTGCAGCCGTTCACTGTGACATCCACATTGAACGTACCTGCGGAAGAAACCGCGCGGGTGGCGCCAGTGCTCCCGTTGTCCCAGAGGTAGGTGGCGCCAGGTGTTGTGGCGTCCAGCACGACCTGATCGCCGGCGCATATGGCGACATCCGGGCCAATGTCCACAACGGGCAGCGGCACCACGGTCACATCGATCGCATCGCCTGCGGAACAACCCGCGACGGTCACGGTAACATCATATGTGCCGGTGGTGGAAACGGTGCGTGTAGCACTGGTAGAACCATTGTCCCATACGTAGGTGGCACCTGCCGTAGTAGCATCCAAGATCACCTGGTCACCGGCACAAAGGCTCACGTCCGGTCCAAGGCTCACAACGGGCAATGGGGTAAGGGCCACATCCACCGCGTCGCTGTTCGAGCAACCGGCGGTCGTCACGGTCACACTGAAGGTACCCGCTGTGTTCACCGTGCGCGTAGCGCCTGTGCTGCCATTGTCCCAGAGGTAGGTGGCACCGGCCGTGGTGGCGTCGAGGATGGTTTGGCTCCCCGCGCAGATGGTTTGGTCGGGCCCGAGGTCCACCACCGGTAGTGGGGTCACTTGCACGTCGATCGCATCACTGCCGGAGCAACCTCCGCTCGTCACGGTAACGCTGTAGGTACCCGTCGCGTTCACGGTGCGTGTGGCCCCGGTGGTGCCGTTATCCCAGAGGTAAGTGGCACTTGGGGTCGTGGCATCAAGGATCACCTGGTCACCGGCGCAAAGGGCTATATCCGGCCCTAGGTCGACCACGATCGCATTGGAGACCGCGATATCCACATCATCGGTGGTGGTGCATCCGTTCACGGTAACGTCAACACTGTAGTTGCCGGCGGTGGAAACGTTCAGCGTAGCGGCCGTGCTTCCACCGGTCCACAGGTAAGTGGCTCCAGGGGTGGTGGCATCGAGCGTGGTTTGCACCCCGGGGCATATCGTTTGGTCGGGCCCGAGGTCGACCACCGGCAGCGGGTTTACGGCAACATCAACAGCGTCCGAGGCGGTGCAACCGTTCACGGTCACGTCTACGCTGTATGTGCCGACGGAAGAGACCGGACGCGTTGCACTCGTGCTTCCATTGTCCCAGAGATAGGTGGCGCCAGGTGTGGTCGCGTCAAGCACGGTCTGGCCACCCGCACAAATGATCACATCCGGGCCGAGGTCCACCACGGGCAGCGGGTTCACCAGCACGTCAACGGCATCCGAGGAGGAACATCCGTTCAATGTCACATCGACGCTGTAGGTGCCGGCGGCGGAAACGGAGCGTGTAGCGGAGGTACTGCCATCATCCCACACGTAGGTGGCACCTGCTGTAGTCGCATCCAGGATCACTTGATCACCTGCGCAAAGTGCCACATCAGGGCCCAAGTTGAATACGGGCAGTGGGTTGACCAGGACGTCGATGATATCCGAATCGGTGCATCCGTTCACCGTGACGTTGACCGAGTAGGTTCCGGCCGAACTCACCGGTCGGGTCGCTCCCGTGCTCGAATCATCCCAGAGATAGGTGGCGCCCGGGGTGGTGGCATCCAGCACGAGTTGGTCGCCTGTGCAAAGAGCGACATCCGGCCCGAGGTCGACCACGGGCAAGGGGGTCACGGAAACGTTCACGGCATCCGTGCCTACACAGCCGTTCACGGTAATGGCCACACTATAGGTGCCTGCCGACGATATGCTCCTTGTGGCGCTAGTGCTTCCGTTATCCCACAGGTAGGTCGCCCCAGCTGTGGCGGCGTTCAACACGACCTGGTCGCCAGCGCAGAGCGTTACGTCCGGTCCCAGGTTCACGACAGGAAGCGGGGTGTTGCTGATGTTGATCGCATCGCTATTGGAGCAACCGTTCGCGGTGACGGTCACACTGTAGTTGCCCGCAGAGCTCACGTTCCGGGTGGCCGCCGTGCTTCCATTGTCCCAGAGGTAGGTGGCGCCGGGAAGGGTGGCGTCCAGCGTGACCACATCACCCGCGCACACGGTTTGGTCCGGCCCGAGGTCGACCACAGGAAGGGGGGTAACGTTGAGTTGCACGGTATCGCGCAGGTTCACCGTGCCACTGAAGCTGATGTCGTCGATCCCGAAGTCGTTCCCCACCGCCCAATTGCTGATCACAACAAGTACCAGATCGAGGCTGAATTGATTAGCGCCCGTGGTATAGGTGGTGGTGTGGGTGTTCCAAACACCTTGGCTACCTGCGGTGAACTGACCAAAAGGAATGGACCAGTCCGCGCGCCATTCTACCGTGACGGGTCCGGCGGTGGCCAGGTTCGCCATTCGAAAGGAGAGGGTATAGGTCTGGGAAGGGCACACGGGCACGGTTTGATACCATACGGTCCACCACTGTTGTGGGAAGCCGGCGTTCACCATCAAGAAATTCCCGTTCCCCGTTCCCTGCCATTGTGGGTGCTGGTTGATGGCGTTGGTGCCGACCCAGGAACGGCCCTCGCCCTGTAGGTTGGGATCGTTCGTGAACTCGCTCCAGAACCCCACGTTCCCAGCGGAGAAGTTCCCGTTGAACACCAGGTTGCCGGAAGGGTAGGAGGCTTGGCCCCAATAGGTGCCCGCCGTGCCGGTGGTGAGGCTCTGGCCCGTCGCGCCGGTGCTCCAGAGGTAAGTAGGATAGCCGGCCGGCAGGGTGAAGGTGGTGGTCTGTCCGGCGCAGATGGTCACATCGTTCCCGAGGGAAATGGAGCAGGGCTGGGCATACACCACCGGCCCGAACAAGGCGGGAAGGAGCGTAGCGGCTATGCGAACAGGGAACCTCAAGGATGGGCTGGGCGCTTTGTCAAATTTCGGACCATTGGTTCGATCATGGAGCACACTGGCGCGATCTGTTTTCACAGCGCGATGAACACCCGGTTCACTTCCTCCAAGGTCAGAACGCGCACGGTACTGAACTGAAGACGCAATTCCTCCTCTATTCGGCTGCTCTGTTGCCGTGACGGATCGTCATGGGCTATGGTGTTGAAGGCCAAAACACCTCCCTTACCCACCCGGTCGCGCAGTTCCTTGATGAAGGCGGGACCCGCAGCCGCTTCCGGCACGTCCAATTCCACGAAGAGGTCCACCACCACCAGGTCGAACCGGGAGGCCGGGGTTTTGTCCGACCAATCGAACGCGTCCTGTTGCACCAGCTCGACAAGCGTCTGGTCGTACGGTCGCAAGCGTTCTCGGGCAAGTCTGAGCACAGCAGGGTCTCCCTCCACACCTACGATGGAGACGGGCCGTTGCATTTCGTGATGGAGGATACTGGCCACGCTACCCGCGCCAAAGCCGAGCACCAACACCTTGTCCACATGCCTATCCGCCGGGAGGGCCTGCCTCAAAACCTGCTGCCAGAGGCGGTGCAGGCTCCCGAAGGATTGGTTCGCGTGGAGACTGTTCAGAACGGGGCGCCCCATTTCGTAGGTGAGTTCCAGCGGCTGATAGCGTCCCTGGACGCGCCGCACCCGAACGGGCCAGACGTAGCTCAATAGTCGCCAAAGCAAGGCCATGGGGCAAAGATGGCGCCCACCCCTGGATACGGCCCCCGCTATCTTCGCGCCCCGTGACCAGCATCACCCGGTACAAGCTCAGGAAGCTGCTCAAGTACGCCTTGGTCACCGTGCTGGTCGCTTGGGTACTCCACCTTTTTAGCGGACAGCTAGTCCCTGACTTTTTAGGGGCCTGGTTCCTCCTCGGTCTCTGGACCGGTATACTGGAGGAGTTTCTGTTCGGCCATCGTTTCCGTAGCCTGATCCTTCCATTTCAATTATTGGGTAAGGTAATAGCAGTCAACATGCTGATAATTGGACTTTTATACATAGGAGTACTACTCGGTGTGCAGACGGAGGTGCTGGGTGGATCAGCACCCACCGGACACCTCGGTCAGGTGCTCTGGTCGGGCCAGTTCGCACGCCTTGTGGTCCAGGTGGTGGTGGTCACCTCGGTGGCCATTCTGGTAGTGCAGATCGAAGAGTTGATGGGGCGCCGGATGTTCCTTGGTTCATTGCTGGGCTGGTTCGAACGGCCCAAAGCCGTGGAACGCGTGGTGCTCACCATGGATCTGGCCGGATCGACCGCATTGGCCGAGCGCCTGGGCGACCTCCGGTACTTCCGCCTGTTGAACCGCGTTTATGCCCTGATGACCGATGCCGTGCTGCGCAACGAGGCCGATATCCACAAATACGTGGGCGACGAAGTGATCTTCACCTGGCCCATGCGGGTGGGGGTGCGCGACCAGAATTGCCTCGACCTTTACTTCGACATCATGGCGCGGATCAAGGAGCATGAGAACGAACTGGTACGCGAGTTCGGCACCCTGCCCCGTTACCGTGCGGCGGTGCATGGTGGCCGTGTCATCACCGCGCAGATCGGACACATCAAACGGTCCATCGAATTCAGCGGCGACGTGATGAACTCCGTGTCGCGTATGCTGGGGCTGTGTAAAGAGTTGGACGCGGGCCTCCTAGCTTCGGCCGAGTTGCTCAACCGTATCCCCCAGGTGGAGGAGCGGTTCAGAACCGGCCCCCTGCAGGTGGTCCCCGTGAAAGGCAGGCGGCGAGAAGTGAACGTTCATCGTATCGATCGGCTCAGCGTGGCATGAAGCAGCGGTTCCTTTTATACGCGGTCCTGATGGCTTCTTCTGGAGTGACCTCCGGGCAGGACCTCGCCCCTTTCACCACCTACCTGGACCGTTTCGTCGTATTCGACGCGGGCCGGTTCGAGGACCTGGAATCGCGGAAGCCGCGTGAATTCAGCGTCTCTGGCGGGCGCATGGCCTACGTGACCGACGGCGGCGACCTGAAGCTCTACGAGGATGGGAAGGTGTACCCCATGGAACGGGGCACGCCGGTGAAAATGCACGGTTCAGGCTACACCATCGCCTACACCACGGGCGGTGTGCTGAAGGTGGCCGAGGCGGGAGAGCCCCGCACCCTCTCCTACGATGCGCCCGCTTTCGAAGTGAAGGACAGCCTGGTGGTTTTCCACGACCGCCGTGAGCAAGCGCTCATGGTGCATTGGCGGCAGCGCACGTTCCCGATCGCGAACGTGATCATGGGCGATGGCTCGCCGGATTGGGCCGCTGGAGCGAACATGGTCACTTTTTTCGACCGGGCATCGCGCATGGGCTTCCTGTTCTACCGGGGCGAGACCACGGTCTTCGCCGAGAGCACCAATTCGGTGCAGGTGGCCGTGGGCAGCGACATTCTGGGCTGGTCCGAGGACCGCGACCGATCGTTGCGCGTGATGGACCATGGCGAGACCTTCGATCTGGAGCCCTTTCCGCCCGTGAACATGAAAGCCGGATCCGGGATCCTGGCCTACACGACCGTGGGGCAGGCCCTGAAATGCTATCAAGGCGGGCAGGTCTATACCGTAACCGAGTTCCCGCCCACCAGCTATCACGTGCAGGACAGCCTGTTGGTCTTCGTAGACCAGGGGATGCTCAAAGTGTTCCAGGATGGGCGTGTGGAGATCGTGGAACGCTTCGTACCGGAGCAGTGGGCCATTTGGGGCGGTATGCTCGTGTACCTCGATCTGAACCGTAGGATCCGGCTGTACCATCATGGTGTGCGGCAGCAACTCAGTCCCGAGGCGGGCGTCGCCCGTTTCGATCTATACCGGGGCGCGGTGACCTACCGCAGCAACAGTGGCGCCACCAAGGTGTGGTGGCAGGGGAAGATCTACGAGCATTACTGAACCACGGCCGCGCCGCTAGGCGAGCGGCGTGCAGCCTCCACTTCGGCCTGTCGTTCGATCGTCCAGAGGCTCACATCGTCGCGCTTGCCGCGCAGCGGGATCTCGCCGATCGGCCGGCAATTGTACAGGCGCTCGGGAAGCCGAAGAATGTCGAGGAGTTCTTTGCTGATCAGATTGTCCACGTCGTGCGCGTTGCAGCTGTTCTGTATCCGCGCGGCGGTGTTCACCACATCGCCGCTGAAGATCATTTCCTTCTTCACCAAGCCCACCTCGCCGGTGGTCACTTCGCCGTAGTGGAACCCCGCTTTGAACTGCGGCACCAGACCGAAGCGCCGCTCGTACTCCGCCGCGCGCGTGGCGAGCTTTGCGCGGATATCGAAGAAACAACGGATGCAGCGCTGGTCTTTCAACCCTTTGCGGAGCTGCCAACTCACGCTCACCTCATCGCCCACATACTGGTACACCTCGCCCCCGGAGTACACCACCGGATCGGTGATATCCGCATAGATGGCGTTCAGCAGCTCGAAATAGCGCACATGCCCGAGGCGCTCGGCGATGGCCGTGCTGGAGCGCATGTCCAGGAACATGAAGATGCGCAACTCCTGCCGGGGCTTGTTGTAGCGGCCGGTGAGGTAATTGAGCGCGCCGCTGCCGTATTGATCGCTCAGGCGAACCGCGAGCATGGTGGCGGCCATCAGCAGCGACCAATACAGGAACTGGGCGAGGAAGGTCAGGCTGAACAGCCTATCCAGGAGGTTCGAACCTTCGGGGAAGGGGCCTAGGAACCGGGCGGAGATCGCGTGGGCGACAACCAACACCACAAGCACCAGCAAGCTCATCACCGCCACGGCTGGCAGGTAGGGCAGATGCCGCAAACGGTCGCGCAGAACGAAGATGTAGGTCCCGCCCCCAAGCAGGCCGCCGAGCAAGGCGGTCCAGAAATGATGCATCAGTCTGGGTACCAGTTGCACCGGTGTGCCGGCTTCCTGAAGGATGGACGTCTCGATGAAAGCCGCTACCACGCCTGCCGCTACCCACGCCAGCGCGATGCGCAGGGTGCGCCGGGTGCGGAGGGCGGTGCGCCCCAGACCGAGTTCTTTCATAGCTGGCCGGACACGCCGGGCGTGTCGGCTCAAAGGTAGCCGATGCCTCCAGGATAGCCGCGTCATTGCTCGGTCCCTGAGCCCGTCGAAGTAGCCCCGACGCGTGCGAAGAGCAGAGGTACATAGTGGCACAGCACACTGATCACCCCGCACGAGAAAAGCACGATCGCCGGGGAACGCAGACTATCATGGAAAAGGAACTCCCCCACCATCCAGGTGCTGTTCGCGCTGATCCAGAACACAGTGGCCAGGGCGTGCAGGAACTCATAGCGCTCGGCGCGATGCTTCCACGCGATGTACATGGCCATCGCCACGGTGGGAAGCACCATCCCGATACCGAGCCATTTCCAATTCAACACCCAGCAGCTGTCCTTCACCAGCCAGAGCACGATGTGGAAGTTCTCGCCGGTGCGGACGGAGGGGAGCCAGGGGCGCATGGGTGGTGGTCCCTGCTTGGTCGATCGGTCTTCGGTCGGGCGATCCGCAGGGGCGGTAAAAATCGGCGATCCTATGGCTCGATCAGTACGCGCACGGCCGCGCTGTGTGCGCCCCAAGTAAGACGGCACTGGTACATGCCCGCCGCTTCATGTAATACCACCCGGTGCATCTGGCTCCACTGCGGAATGCGCTCGCGCAACTCCAGCCGCCCCGACAAGTCCCGCACTTCCAATTCGCCCACTACGTTCTGCGCAGGATAGCTCAGGGTGAAGTTACCGGCGTTCGGGTTCGGGTACGCCTGCACACCAAGCCGCAGCACCTCTTCGGGCACCCCCACGTTTATCCCCAAACTATCGCATACGCTGCCATCCACCGGGCCCAGGTGGTAGTTGGGGTGGTTGGGGAGGGAGTTCATGAAATACTTTGGAAGTGCAATGCCATGCTGCTCTATATTGCAGGCTAAGCCGGTTTCATCGGGATCGTGGATCACATGCAAATGCTGTGTACCATTGCCTGTACCGATGTAGATCTTGCCATCTGGGGCCAGTTGCGCGATGTCGAATAGGGTTGCGAACGGTGGACTGGGTGAATAGAACCCATCCCAATGCGCGATATGCACCATGGAGGCGGTGATATCCGGTGCCTCCGTGTCGTACTGATAGACATCCTCCACGGATGATACATAGAGAAAACGGCTGTTGGGTGAGAATGCCACCCCCCCCATACTGTTGTCATCGTCGATGAGGATATGCACCGGGTCGGCGAAGAGGCCCGTGCAGCGGTCGAAATCGAAGATCTCCAGATCTTCCCCTTCGCCCCAGTAATAAGCGAACTTGCTTCCATCGGGGGAAAAGCAAACTTGCCCTATGTCAGCGTATCGCGCGATACCGATGGCTTGTTGGTCAGGACCAGATACGCCGTCCGGCGTGACCAGCAGCCGATAGAAGATGTTCGTATTCTGCTTGTGGCAGAACACCCACCAGTCGCGCCCATTGGCATGGCGCACAGCAGTGATTTTGCCAACGTTCAGCATGTCGGCTATCAACGCTTGGTTCTTGCTAACCACACCGCCCAAGGTGCCGTCCAGGCTCATGTCGATGGTGGTCAGATAGAGGTATTGCGCGAATTGGCCGATCTGATCGTCTATCGTGCCGTGGAAGAGGTGGTAGATTCCTGGGGCATCCGGTTTGGTGAGGATCAGGCAGGCTTGGGAAATGTGCAAGCCTTCCAGGTAATTGGATGTGTATATGCTGGGGTTGAGCCCGGTGCCATTGTACATCGTGTCACCAGTGGCATTGGCGATATAGGCCCCGTTGGTGCTGAACAGGAGGTTGCCGCTCGCGTCCGTGATGTTCGCGTTGGTACGCTTGTAATCCATCGTGCGCGTTACCGTGGTGATGATCAAGCTTCCTGACATGAAATTCAAGTCCACCCCTCCCCATGGCGGAGGCGACTCATCCTCGAAGCCACCCAGCCACAAATTGCTAAGACCCTGTGCGGATAACCGGATAGGCAGGTAGCACGACAGAAGGACAAGCCCCGCTTGAACGACTATTGAAGGGTTCATGCGGCAGTTCATCTTCCCGGTGTTGATCAGCGTACGATGGTGATCTTCCCATCGCCTATTGTACCCGAAGGCCCTCTCACCTGATAGTGATAGAGCGTGGGTGAAGCTTCCTGCGTGACCGTATCGCGAACGACAACGGTCTTTGCGTTCGCCATAGTGGTGGTTTATGGATGGGGCTGATCCGAACCGCGCGCAACTCCTGAAGCCCGGCCTGTGCGGCAAGGTGATCCGGAGAGAACGAACTTACGTCCGGGCCGCAAGAAATCCAAGCCCTTCGCCGATCAGCCACCCGCGTCCCACCCCATGGGAAAGGAACTCCTCACCGGAGCGAAGTTCTTCGAGGTACCCTGGTGTGAACAGCACTAGCATTTCTTCACCAGCCAGGGCACAAGGTGGAAGTTCTCGCCGGTGCGGACGGAGGGGAGCTAGGGGCGAATTGGACGTGGTATCGGCTTGGTCGATGGAGATGATCGGCCGGGCGATCGAACGGGGCGCCAAGATCGCCGATCCTTCCCGCCGCGATACCTTTCGCGCCGTGGCGAAGTTCTTGCGATCAACGCTGCCGACCCGCCTTTGATGCACCGCTTTCTTCTCGTTGCCGCGCTCGCGTTGTCCACGCTGGTGGCCCGCGCCCAGCCGGAGCGCTTCTACATCCGGTTGTATGGGCTCGTCACCGAGCATTTCACCGGCGAACCGATGAAAGGGGTACTGGTGCGCGTGCTCCGCGACAGCATCCCGCTGGACGAGGTGACCACCAAGGGCAATGGTCAGTACGAGTTCTTCATGGACCGCGGCGCGGCCTACACCATCTGGTTCTCGCGGCAGGACCTCGTCACCAAGCATGTGCGCATCGATGCCACCGAGATCCCCGTCTTCCCCGATGTCCCCTTCTACGAAATGGATGTGCAGATGACGCTCTTCACCTGGGTGGAGGGCATGGATTATTCGGTGTTCGACCAGCAGCTCGGTGAAGCGCTCTACAAGCATTCGGTGCGCAACCTGAGTTGGAACGTGGAGTACACGGAGAAGCTGCGCCCCATCATCGCGGAGGCGATGGACGGCTATGAGA
This sequence comes from Flavobacteriales bacterium, assembly GCA_016703105.1. Classification (GTDB taxonomy): domain Bacteria; phylum Bacteroidota; class Bacteroidia; order Flavobacteriales_F; family PHOS-HE28; genus PHOS-HE28. The sequence continues at coordinate 149,203 of JADJCS010000008.1, read as the reverse complement.
AATTGGTTAACAAAGGGGTGCCGAGGAAAAAGAAACCTCCGGTGGACCGCCTCCTTCACATCATGCACCCTCAGGATCGCAGCACCTTTCTGTAGGGCGATGGTGTTGAGCACCGTGGTGCCGTTCAGCGCGTCCGCCGGTCCAATGCCCAGTGTCTCGTTGATCATGCGCTTGCGGGAAAGGCCGACGAGCAGGGGGGCTCCTAGCGCATGGAACCGTTCCAGGTGGCGCAGTAGGGCGAAGTTGTGCGCGGTGGTCTTTCCGAAGCCGAAACCGGGGTCTACTACCACGTCCGGAATACCGGCTTGATGTGCGGCGCGTAACCGTTCGCTCAGGAAGTAGACGACCTCGGCCACCACATCGGTGTATTGTGGATCTTGTTGCATCGTGGCCGGCGTGCCCTGCATGTGCATCAACGCATACGGCACCGCGAGGCGCGCCACGGTAGCGAACATCGCGGGATCCAGCATGCCCGCACTGATATCGTTCACCATCGAGGCACCGGCCTGCACGGCGGCTTTCGCCACGCCGCTGCGCCAGGTATCGATGCTGAGCCAGGCATCCGGGAACCGTGCATGAAGCGCTTCGATCACCGGGATCACGCGTTCGAGCTCCTCTTCTTCTGGGACCTCTGCCGCGCCGGGCCGGGAGCTGGCGCCACCCACATCGAGGATGGCAGCGCCCTGCGCGATCATCCGCTCGGCCAGGTGCAAGGCCGCATCCAAGTCCACCTGGCTTTCCTTGTGGAACGAATCCGGCGTGGCGTTCAGGATGCCCATCACCAACGGAAAACGCGGTGCAACGAGCCGATCTTTGATCCGCCAGGTGACCCCACCGCTTGGAATACCTTCGCCCGCCATCGGGCCGAAGATCCCGTTTCTACAGGTATGGACAAGACCTTGCAGCAGTATGACTCGGTGATCGCCGAGTGCCTCGCGCTCTTCGGCCAGAAGGCGCAGGATTACGGCACGGCTTGGCGGATCCTCCGCGTCCCCTCGCTCACGGACCAGATCTTCATCAAAGCGCAGCGCATCCGCACCTTGCAGCAGGTGGGCGAGAGCAGGGTGGGCGAAGGCATTCGGCCGGAGCTGATCGGCATCATCAACTACGCGGCCATGGCCTTGGTGCAGCTGGAGCGTGGTGTGGTGGATACTCCCGACCTCAATGCTGCCGATGCCACGGTGCGCGTACATGCCGCCATGCATCAGGCCCGCGACCTGATGCAGCGCAAGAACCACGACTACGGCGAGGCCTGGCGCAGCATGCGGGTGAGCTCCCTGGTGGATCTGATCCTCATGAAATTGCTGCGCATCAAACAGATCGAGGACAATGCCGGGGCCACCTTGGTGAGCGAAGGCATTGAGGCCAACTTCTTGGATATCGTGAACTACGGCGTGTTCGCGATGATCCGAATGGAAGAGGACGCCTGATCAGGGCCGCACAGGGCCGAGCGGGCTGGGAGGGCATCCCTCGCGTTGCATGGTGTACGCTACGCCGGAGATACGCCATCCATCCGGTCCCTTCACCAGGGTGAATACATCCGTGCCGCAATGGCTCAACTGCCCATCCACATGGAAGTCGTAGGGCGTGGTGACCGTGGCGATCGCTTCATCGATCCGCACGATCGGGTCCCAATACCGCTCCAGAAGACTTTCCTTGCCGTCGGCGAGGTGCTTCAGATACTCCGCATGTGTGGTGGCCCTTGGTGCTTTCGAGGAACCCGGTACGACCGCATGGAGGGTGCCCACCGGAGTAAGGGTGCGGCCCATAGCCACCGTATCGCGCGCGGTCATCGCCGCGAAGAAGCGATCGAGCACCGCCAGCACTTCGCTTTTCGGGTCGGGTTGCGCGAGGGAAGGCGAGGCAGCAGCGAGCAGAAGGCAGAGCAGGAGGGAGCGGTGCATGCATCGTTCGCCGTAGCCTAAAGGGCGCAGGCGTGGTCAAAGGAAAGGTAACGATGCGTTCGCTCGGCCCAGGGGCTTGTTCGTTAACGAACGGTTAACGCCCCTGCCTCCCTGAACCACCTGGCTATCTTGGCCGCCTCGAAAAGCAGACCCATGCGCATCCTCCTGATCATCTGCCGCATCCTCGTCGGCGCCACCTTCATCGTGAGCGGCCTGGTAAAGGCCAACGACCCGCTGGGCTTCAGCTACAAGCTGCAGGAGTATTTCGCGGAGAGCGCGCTGAACATGCCCTGGCTGGAACCTTGGGCGTTGGCCCTGGCCATCCTGGCCTGCCTGGGCGAGATCGTGCTCGGCTTCGCGGTGCTGGTGGGCGGGCGCATGAAGCTGGCCACCTGGGCGCTGCTCCTCCTCACACTATTCTTCGGCTGGCTCACGGCGTATACGGCCACCTGCGATCCCGATGCCACCTACACGGTACTGGTGAACGGCGTGAGCGAAGAGCACGGCGTGACCTGCGTAACGGACTGCGGATGCTTTGGAGATGCCATGAAGGGATCGGTGGGCCGCAGCCTCACTCCCTGGGAGAGCTTCACCAAGGACCTGATCCTATTGGTGTTCGTACTGCCCATTTTCTTCGCGGCCCTCCGCAAGCCGGGGATCCCGTTCAACTCCACTGCGGATGACAGGATCCTGCTTCCTGGAGGGCTGATCGCGGTCGCCATTTGGAGTTGGGTGTTCGGATCGTTCTTCTACCTCGGCTTTACGGTGATCGGCCTTGCGGGCTACCTTTTGATCAAACGCTTCCTGCAAGGGCCCAAGGCCGAATGGAGCACGGCGGGCTGGATCGCGGCCTTCGGTGGCGTGTTCATTTGGTGGTGCCTCGTACACCTGCCCTGGATCGATTACCGCCCCTACGCGGTGGGCAAGAACATCGCCGAGCAGAAGGCCAGCGGCACCGCCCCGGAGCAGAACATCTTCATGACCTACCGCAATACCAAGACGAACGAGACCAAGGAGTTCGATACCAAGGGCGCCTACCCCTGGGACGATAGCACCTGGGTCTATGTGGACCGCCGCGTGGAAATATTGAAGGCCGGAGTGGAGGCACCCGCGCAAGACTTCAACCTGGTCGATGTGGATGGCAACGACCTCACCGCCGACATTCTCGGCGACCCAACGCCGGTGCTGCTCATCACCGCCTACAATGTGGAGAAGGCTTCGACCGCCTGCCTGCCGGCGATCAACACGCTCGCCCAGGAAGCTTTCAAGAACGGCTGGTACGTCTACGGTGTTTCCGCCAGCGGCTGGGAGAGCATTGATGCCTTCCGCCACGAGCACCAAACGCCCTTCGACTTCGTGCAATGCGATGAGAAGACGGTGAAGACCGTGGTGCGCAGCAATCCGGGTGTGGTGCTCCTACAGCAAGGCACTGTGCGCGGCGTGTGGGCGTGCGGGGATGTGCCGGTGTTCGCGGAGGCGAAGGAGGAGTTGCGCTGAGCACGGTAGGGGATCAGAGCTACAGGTCGTTGGTAGCTATTCGTCTCAGGCCGATCGGCTGCGTGTACTGTAGCGCTCGCGATCTACGGTGTGGCGCTCGGTGTAGCCTGCTTACCTGGTCCGTATTACTGCGCTTAGTCGCCGCCGTGAGCAGCCGTAGGAATAGGAGAGAAGGCGCACCGGCGGCTGAGCCCAAGGTCGCCGTAAAAGAAAATGCGTTGGGAAGTCACAGACTTCCACCGAGCTTTGAGATCTGCCAACGATCCATGGAAGAGGCACAAGTCGCCCGCCTACCCCCGGCCGCGCGAAGAGTTGCGCCGATCCGGCACCATCCCAACCCCCCCCCGCATAAAGGGCGCCTGTCCCGGACGCGCCTCCAAGCGCGTGCACGCCGCGGACCCTGCTGGCGCAATGGCCAAGGCGCTATTGAACTATATAGCGCATGAACCTACTCCGGGCGCCATGAAATCTGACTCCCGGGCATCCGCAGCCCACCGCCCAGTAGCATCCGGCTTTGGCCCAATCCCGCCAACGCACGGATGGGTCGAGTTGCCGGGTGATGGCCCGCCTTTGCAACATTGGACGGACGTGCACAGGGTCAATTATTGGCAAGACGATGGAACTACCGCTTGGTGCCGCAGGACATACTTTTACACCTTACGCTTAGCAATGGTGAGCAATTCCATCACAAATTGAGCGTCCACCTGGGTGCTCCTTTGTGCTACCACCCCGCCGTTCCGACACCCGCCCTTGTTTCCCCGGGGCCACAGGGGTGAAACGTCTGGGTCCTGGGGCACAGCGACCAGGTTGGCAGCGGGGGGTGTTCGTTTGGCGGTGTGCCGGCCTCCCCGGCCCCCGGGGTGCCGCGGCGCAGCGCGAACGGTGGTGGGGAGTGGCCTGCTTGGCTCGCCGTGCTGCCACCCTTGCTATGGAGTGCGCCGCCGCGGGAGGTGGGCCCCCGGCCCTGGAGCTGGTTCCACGAAACTTACCCCGCCCCGCGCCCCCGTCATTGCGCCCGCTTTCGACAGTGCTGCCCAGGTGAGTGTGTGTCCCCCAGGAGGCCCCCCGCCAACGGCTGCCCGGGCGCAAACCCCGGCGACGGTCAGGAAGGCCTCACGCCCGCGCACCTTTAGCAGTGTGTAGGCAGTGGACGCTCCCCTGACCCTTCACTGGATCCGCTCGCCATCATCTCAACCTGACAACGATCAGTTCCCGCCACCGCCGTTGCCCGGAATTTCGCGGCGATGCGTACCCGCGAACTGACGACCGTCACCTGTTTCCATTGCGGGGACCCCTGCGCGGAGGAGCATCGCGTACACGCGGGCAAGGATTTCTGCTGCCAGGGCTGTGAAGTGGTCTACGACCTGCTGAACGAGAGCGGGCTCTGTGATTACTACGCCTTGGAAAAACAGCCGGGGGTGAAGCAGCGCAACACGGTGGACGAGCAGCGCACCGAGCTGTTCGAGCTGGCGGAGGTGCGGGAGCGGATCGTGGAGTTCAGCGAGGCGGGGATCACGCGCGTGCGCTTCCATGTACCGCAGATGCACTGTAGCTCGTGCATCTGGTTGTTGGAGAACCTGTATCGCATCGATCCGGGCGTGTTGCGCTCCCGCGTGGACTTCACTGCGAAGGAACTGACGGTCACCTTCAAAGAGGATCGTCTTCCGCTGGGCGGCTTGGTGAAATTGCTGCGACGCATCGGTTACGGGCCGCAACTCACGGCCGCCAAGGGCGGGGAGAAGGCCGGATCGGTGCCGCGGATCATGTACATCCGCCTGGGGGTGGCCGGCTTCATCTTCGGCAACACCATGATGTTCAGCTTCCCGGAATACCTGGGCGCTGGCACCGAGGCGGGCTTGAGGACCGGGTTCCAGTGGCTCACCATCCTGTTCTCCCTGCCGGTGGTCTTCTTCCTGAGCACGGACTTCTTCAAGAGCGCCTGGGCGGGCATCCGTTCGCGGGTGGTGAACATCGACCAGCCTATCGCACTGGGCATCGTGGCCTTGTGGACGCGCAGCTTGTGGGAAGTGTTCGCCGGGGTGGGTCCGGGCTACTTCGATTCGCTCGCGGGCCTTTTGTTCTTCCTACTGATCGGTCGTTGGTACCAGGCTTACACCTACCGGGCGTTGCGTTTCGACCGGGCCTTGGAGGATTTCCTGCCGCTCGTTGTGCTACGGAAAACGGCCACCGGAGAGGAGCCTGTGAAAGTGTCGGCCCTGAAGCCCGGCGATCGCATCCTGGTGCGCGATCACGAGCTGGTGCCGGTGGACGCGATCCTGCGCGAAGGCACGGGCCACATCGACAACAGTTTCATCACCGGCGAACCGCTCGCGACGCGCAAGAACATCGGCGAGACGGTGCGGGCCGGTGGCCGCCAGCGCGGTGCGGTGATCGAACTCGAAGTGCTGCGGTCCTTCGCGGACAGCCGACTGAAGAAACTCTGGGCTGAGCAAGGCAGTGCGCAGGACCGGCCAGCAATGCCCCGCATGATCGACAACGTGGCGCGACGCTTCACCATCGCGGTACTGCTGATATCGCTCGGCGCAGGGCTCTATTGGTGGGGCAAGGACAGTAGCCAGGTGTGGCCGGTGGTCACCGCCGTGCTGATCGTGGCGTGCCCCTGTGCGCTGGCGCTCAGCATGCCCTTCGCCTATGGCCACACGATCCGGTTGTTGGGCAAGCAGGGGCTTTTCCTACGCGATGCGGAAGTGGTGGAGCGGATGGCGCATGTGGATATGGTGGTGTTCGACAAGACCGGTACCCTCACGGCACGGGAGGCGCATGAAGTGGAATGGCACGGCCCACCGCTCGATGCGCGGGACCGCTCGCTCGTCGGTCCGTGGCGCGCAACAGCACGCACCCTTTGAGCGCGGTCCTGGCGCAGGAGATAAAGGGGGCGGTCGCCGATGCGAGCGATGTGGAGGAACACGTCGGTCAAGGCATCGCCGGATCCATCCAAGGGGTGCGGGTACGCATCGGTGCGGCGCCGTTCTGCGGTGGCGAAGAGCTGGAGCGGGCGAACGGGGAAGCACATGTGCATGTCACCATCGGTGGGCTCCACCGGGGCCACTTCAGCATCCGCAAGCGGGCACGGAACGGCATCGCCGATGCGGTCACGCACTTGCGCGAACGGATGCGCGTGGCGCTGCTCACCGGCGATAGGCAGGTGGATACGGATCTCGGCGCGGCCTTCAAGGACGCACTGGTGCGCACAGGCTGCTCGCCCGTGGACAAATCGAACGCGGTGAAAGCGGAGCAGGAGCGGGGACATCGCGTATTGATGGTGGGCGATGGGCTGAACGATGCCGGTGCGCTCGCGCAGAGCGATGTGAGCATCACCGTTACCGAGACCAGCGCGGCCCTCACCCCGGCCAGCGACGCCATCATGGACGCCCGATCCATCGTTCAACTGCCACATTTCCTGCGGATGGCGAGGCGTGCGCGACGGATCGTGATCGCCAGCCTGTTCATCTCGCTGTGCTACAACATCACCGGCGTCTCCTTCGCGGTGAGCGGACACCTCACCCCTTTGATCGCGGCGATCCTGATGCCCTTGAGTTCGGTGACGGTGGTGGGGTTCGTCACCGTGGCGGTGTGGGCCGCTTCGCGCCGACCCGGTGCCCCGATAGGATGATCGCGGTGCGCTCCAGCGGTTCTGGCGCACCTTCTATATTCGTGGAACAATGGGTTTACGAAGAGAACTACTAGGCGAGCCTTCCGCGGAGGATATCGCGCGTCTGGTCAAGGAGGGCGCCACCATCCTGGATATCCGTTCGCAAGAGGAATACGAGACCGGCCATATCCCGGGCTGCCTGCACATTCCCATCGGCGAGTTGCTGCGGAGCCTTCCGATGATCCCCCGAGGACGCCCCGTGGTGACCTGCAATGCCGACGATGCGCTGAGCGCCACGGCGGCGGAGATCCTCGGTGCGCATGGGTTCCAAGCCTACGACGGCGGCGGTTGGACGACGCTGAGCAAGCTGGTAGAGAAAGAGTGATCCCCACCGGCGGGGCGTTCGTGTTCTACCCAACATGGAACGCGGATTCTGCCTGCGTTCAGGGGGCCTTCTCCTCTTCCTTCTTCTTCTCCTTGAAGTACTTCCGGAAGAACCAGTTGCGCTGCAAGGCGCGTAGATCCTCGCTTAAGGTGGCCGCGCTCGTGTCCAGGTTGGCGATCACACGTTTCACATCGGTCGCTACGGCGGTATCGCCGGTGAGGGTGTGACCGAGTCCACCCTCCTTGTTCAAGCCACCGGCGAAATGGGCCAGTTGATGGCTGACCAGGACGAGCGAATCGGAGACATGCTGAAGGTTCCCGAGGAGCTGCCGCACCTGCTGCTCAGCGGCGGGATCGCTGATCAAAGCACCCAAGGCGCCTTTTCCATCCTGAAGTTCGCGGACCAACGCATTGGCGCGCTGGGTGATCGCGTTCGCGTTCGCGGCCGCCCCACGCACGTCGATCACCACGGAGCGGACATCCTTCACCAGCAACGTATCCGTGAGGAGTGTCAGGACCCCTTCCTCCGAATTGAGACGGCGCGCCAACGCGCGCAGATCGCCGGTGATGGCGACGATGTTATCGTTCGAAGTGCCCAACGTACGCAGCATCGCATCGGTGTCCACACCGGCGGAAGTGGCCAGCACGGCGCCGTCCGTCAAGGGCCCAGCGTCGCCTTCACCGGGTACGATGTTCAGCAGCTTATTGCCCATCAGACCATCGGAGGCGACCATGGCGATGGCGTTCATCCGGATATGTTCGGCCATGTCCCGGCGGAGGATGATCTCCACCACCACTTGCGTATCGCTCATGATCATGATGTCCACCACAGTGCCCACGTCGATGCCAGCGTACCGCACGTTGCTACCCGCGCGCAACCCGTTCACATCCTTGAACTCCGCGCTTACGTCCAGCGTGCGGTTGAACAGGTTCCGCTTCGAGCCGAGCAGGTAGAGCGCCAGCACCAGGACGGCGGTTCCGGCGAGTACGAAGATCCCGAGCTTGAAGGTGTTGGTGCGTTCGTTGGCCATCACATGAAAATGAAGAAGGGTTTCACTTGCGGATCGTCCATCGCGTACAGTTCCTCGTAGCTGCCTTCGGCGTGGTTGCGGCCGTCCATGAGCACGGCGATGCGGTTGGCCGCCAGCTTGGCCACGTTCAGGTCGTGGGAGATGATCACCGACGAAGTGCCGTACTTCTTCTGCAATCGCAGGATCAGCTCCACGATCTCCTTGCCGGTGATGGGATCGAGACCGGTGGTGGGTTCGTCGTACAGCACGATCTCGGGTTTCAGGATCAGGGTGCGGGCCAGGCCGATCCGTCGGCGCATGCCTCCGGAGAGCTCGCTGGGGTACATGTCGATGGTGTTCTCCAGGCCCACGTTCTCCAGCGCCTCCATCACCAGCGCCTCGCTATCGCTCCCTTCCTGCGCGATCCAATGCCGGCGTAAGGGGAACTCCAGGTTCTCGCGAACCGTCATGGAATCATAGAGCGCACTGCTCTGGAAGAGGAAGCCGATCTTGACGCGGATGCGGTCGAGCGCATCCTGATCGAGCGCGAGCATGTCCTCGCCGAGCACGGAGATGCTGCCTGCTTCGGGCGTCAACAGCCCGACGATGCATTTGATGAGCACGGACTTTCCGGACCCCGACTTGCCGAGCACCATCACGCTTTCGCCACGGCGCACGGTGAGGTCGAACCCTTGCAGCACCTTCTTTTCACCGAACGATTTGCAAAGGCCTTTGATGGCGATCACCACCTCGGCGTCCGGGCTGATGTTGGTCGGGGCGCCGACCTCAGGGGTGTCCTCGGTTCGCATCAGTTGAGTCCCAGGATCTCCGTGATCTGCACAGCGACCAGGTCGAGTATGAAGATGAGCAATGAAGCGAGCACGACGGCCGAGTGCGCCGCGCGCCCTACGCCCTCCGTTCCTTTCTCGGTGGTGACCCCTTTGTAGCAGCCCACGATGCCTATGGCGAGGCCGAAGAAGATGGACTTGGTGAGGGCGGGAAGCACATCGCTGAAAACGAGCGAGTCGAACACTTGCTGGTGGAAGAGGCTCCAACTCACCGAGCCCTTGATGTTCACACCGATGTAACAGGCCCAGATGGCGATGGCATCGGCGAGGACCACCAGCAAGGGCAACATCAGGATGGTGCTCCACACCCTGGTGACCACGAGATACTTGAACGGGTTGGTGCCGGAGACCTCCATGGCATCGATCTGCTCGGTCACCTTCATGCTCCCCAGCTCGGCGCCCATACTGGAACCGATGCGGCCAGCGCAGATCAGCGCGGTGATCACCGGACCTATCTCACGCACAATGGAGATGGAGACCATCGCCGGGAGCATCGTCTCCGCACCGAAGTCGGCCAGAGTGGGCCGCGATTGTATGGTGAGCACCAACCCCATGATGAAGGCGGTGATGGCCACGAGCGGTAGAGAGAGGTATCCGTTCAGGAACGACTGGCGCACCAGTTCGCGCCATTCGAACCGCGGGCGGAAGGCCTCCCGAAAGAACCGGCCCGTGAAATGGGAGATCTCACCCACTTCCACGAGCATGGCCCGCAGCGCACCCGGTTCGTTAGCTGATCCCATCCGGTTGGAAAAGATAGTGTTGCGGGGCAGGAGGTGATCTGAGGGAGGTCATCGCCAATACATGGAGGATGCGTCGAACGGCCTGAAGTATCGCTACCCAGGCCGTTCGGTACATCCCGGATAGCTGTTACGCTTTGGCTTCTTCTTTCGATGTGAGGCGCTCGAGGATGGAGTTCACTTCATCCTTGGTCTTGCCCAGGCCCTTCTGCAAGCGGCCGTGCAGTTCGTCCTCCTTGCCTTCCACATACAACAGGTCGTTGTCCGTGAGGTTGGCGTATTCCTGCTTGAGCTTTCCTTTCAACTCGTTCCAGTTGCCTTTGATCTTGTCGTTCATGCTGTTCATGGTCGTTGAATTTGCAGGTGATGACCCATCCATCATGCCAAAGGCGAATGATCCGGTCCATCCTGCCCGTCACCTTGGTCTAAAGGCGGTGGCGTCGGTAAGGAACACGGCACATTGGGGAAGATCGTACACGTTGGACGCCTTGATCCGATGCTCAGTACCATCGCTGGTGGTTGTTACACCTGCCAGGGATCGATCGAGCCCATGGAAGCGTTTGTGGCCCATGCCGCCCAACCACACGCTCCGGCGGCTCAGGTCCGATCCTTGAAGAGGAGTTGAAGCTCGCTCAGGCGGGTCAGTTCAGCTTTGTTGTTCCCGGCGAAGGCGCTTGAGATCGCCGTGGCGGTGCGAAGGACCAGTTCGCGCACCGAGGGATCGTACTGCGCAGGGTTCTCCATGAAGCTGGATCGGAAGCGGGCGAAGGCCTCATCAGAACCCATCCGTTCGGCGTTCGCGAAATCGAAGGCGATATCGATGTAATGGCCGGCGTCCGTGCCGAATTCGTCCCGGCTGTTCTCGAGCGGGAGCCAGTGTTCCTTCACCAGTTGTTTGAGCTTTTCCACCTCGGGTGGACGTACGCTCCCATCGCTCGCAGCGATGCTATAGAAGAGATACCCCAGGCTCGTATACAGGTCTTCGTATGTGGTCGTCATTGTTGACGTGTTGTGTATCAGCGAAGGTATCGTGGCCATGCGGCAACAAGCTGATCGATATCAGCTGATCTCGCCCTCGGGATGGCGCTCAGTGTTCCACAATGACCATGGTCATGCGCAGGGCGCGGACCATTGCGTTACTTCGAGGGTCACGAGACCGATCACCGTCCAGCAAAGCGACCGATGAAGACCACCCGAAAACCCGTGGCACCCCGCCCCAAAGGCAAGCCGGGTGAGCACCATCCAGGGCAGACCGCCGAGCAAAGCACTACGCATGACCGCAAGGGCTCCCAGTTGGAGGTGGAGCGGCACATGCACCCGAACGCTTCCATCCCCAAGGCGGGCAGCGCGCGCAGCAACAAGCGGCCGAAAGGAGCGGGCGGCAGCAGTTCCAAGAAGTCGTCGAAGTAGACGGATCGGATCCGCCACATCGTGGACGGTGTCGGGAATGTCCGTTCCATGTTCCGCTGAGAGCGCGGACGTGGCCTTGTGATGCATGTGCCTGCACAATGATCCGATCGTTCTGGACCGCCGTTCGTGGCCGCAGGCGAGTGGAGCGGACCGGGTGTAGTAGTATCTTCCGATCGTGGATAAGATGGTTGATGACCGATCCAGGAACATGATGCCCGTCATGAGCTTGAGGGTTGTCGCACGGTGAGTTTTGGCCCCTCACTGTTCAACGCATGACCACCCTGATCAACACCCCATCTTCCACGGCCCCTGTGATGAAGAACCGCATGTCCACGTTCACGAAGGAGGAGGTTCTGGCCCGCACGCTCACCTATTTCGAAGGGGATGAACTTGCGGCCACCACCTGGGTGAACAAGTACGCCCTGCGCGATGGCGAGGAAAGTTCGTAGAGGCCATCCGTCCGACATGCATTGGCGGATGGCCCGTGAGTTCGCGCGGATCGAAGCATCGTACCCGGCCATCCCCGCCGCCCGGCGCGCCATGCTCTCACCCTACGGCAGGGGGCGCGCGGCATTGGACGAGGAGCGCATCTACCACCTGTTCGATGGCTTCCGGGACGTCGTTCCACAGGGCAGCGTGATGGCCTCGCTGGGTGACCCTTACCGGTTGGCCTCCTTGAGCAATTGTGTGGTGGTGCCTTCGCCGCAGGATTCGTACGGCGGCATCTTCCACAACGATGAGCAACTGGCCCAGTTGTTCAAACGCCGCTGTGGTGTCGGCTTCGATCTGAGCACCCTGCGCCCGGCGGGTGCGCCGGTGAGCAATGCGGCACGCACCAGCACGGGAGCCGTTTCGTTCATGGAGCGCTTCAGCAACACCACACGCGAGGTGGCGCAGAAAGGACGACGTGGGGCATTGATGCTCACGATGGACATCCGCCACCCCGATGTGGAGCAGTTCATCACCATCAAGCAGGACCTGACGAAAGTGACGGGTGCCAATGTGAGCGTGCGCGTGAGCGATGATTTCCTGCGCGCCGTGGAGGCCGATGCCGAGTTCACGCTGCAATGGCCCGTGGAGAGCGCGGACCCGGAGATCACGCGGGTGGTGAGGGCCCGCGAACTGTGGAATACGCTGATCGGATGCGCACACAAGACCGCCGAGCCCGGGATCATTTTCTGGGAATGGCAACATCGTTACTCCACATCGTCCATCTATCCCGGCTTCCGGAACGAGAGCACCAATCCGTGCGGCGAGATCGCCATGCAAGGCGGCGACAGTTGCCGGTTGATCGCGATCAACTTGTACAGCTTTGTGAAGGATGCCTTCTCGGCCAAGGCGTGGTTCGACCACGCGCGCTTCGCGGCGGTCACGTATGAAGCGCAGCGGTTGATGGACGACCTCGTGGACCTTGAATTGGAGGCGGTGGAGCGTATCCTCACCAAGATCGAGCACGACCCTGAACCGGAACCTGTGAAACGTGTGGAGCGCGGAACGTGGGAGATGCTGCGCGACACCGGCCGGAAAGGGCGTCGCACCGGACTGGGCTTCACCGGGCTCGCCGATGCGCTGGCGGGTCTGAACCTCGCCTACGCCAGCGATGCGGCGTTGGAAGCGACCGAGGACATCCTTCGGACCAAATGCCGCGCCGAGTTCGACAGCAGCGTCGATCTTGCGATCGAACGCGGTGCCTTCGAAGCGTTCGATCCAGCTGTGGAGCGTACCTCGGAGTTCATCGCGATGCTGGCGGACGAATTGCCTGAGGTGTACGACCGGATGATGCGCCACGGTCGGCGCAACATCAGCTTGAGCACGGTGGCGCCCACCGGTACGCTCAGTTTGCTCACACGCACCAGCAGCGGTATCGAGCCGGTTTACATGCTGGGCTACACCTGGCGCCGAAAAGTGCTACCCGGTGATCGGAACGCCGTGGTGTCCTTCACCGACGACCTCGGCGACCAGTGGGAGGAGTTCACGGTGCATCATCCGCGCCTGCTCGATTGGATGAAGGCGACCGGCCAGAAGGACCCGGCGAAAAGCCCCTACGCGAACAGCACGGCCAACGACGTCGACCGGCACCGGCGTGTGCGCATGCAAAGCGTCGTTCAGAAGTATACCACGCACTCGATCAGCAGCACCATCAACCTGCCTTCCTCCGCCACGGTGGAACAGGTGGGCAAGATCTACTTGGAAGCATGGCACCTCGGATCGAAGGGCATCACGGTCTACCGTGACGGATCACGCAGTGGCGTGCTCGTGGCCACGAAAATGGACGGTCCAGCGGAAGCTGTGCACCACAGCACACGTCCGGAGCGACTGGAAGCCGATGTACTGCGCTTCAACAACGATGCGGAACCCTGGATCGCCGTCGTGGGCTTGCTGGAGGGCAAGCCTTACGAGATCTTCACGGGCAAGGCCGAAGGCGCATTCCAATTGCCGCGTACGGTGAACAAGGGCTGGGTGATCAAGCGACGCGATGCGAAGACGGCCAGGAACATCTATGATCTGCAGTACGCCGATGGCGACGACTACCGCGTGACCATCGAAGGATTGAGCCGGACCTTCGACAAGGAATACTGGAACTACGCGAAGTTGATCAGCGGGATGCTCCGCCAGGGTATGCCCCTGCCACAAGTGGTGGATGTAGTGGCCAATCTGCACCTGGACGATGCCACGCTGAACACCTGGAAGAACGGTGTGGTGCGGATCCTCGCACGTTACATCTCGGACGGTACAGAGGCCACCGGTAGAAGTTGCCCCGAATGTGGGGATGCGAACGGGCTGTACTACGAGGAGGGCTGCCTGAAGTGCAGGAACTGCGGGCAGAGCAAGTGCGGCTGATCGAACACCACGGAAGGAAGGAACTGTCGATCGTCAGGTTATTGGGTTTGGGCCGGAGCCAACTTGCACGCACCAATTCCATGATGCGCATCATGATCCGTTCGTTGACCAACCCAGTTGCCACATCGCGGACAGAGGTTCACCCCAACCGCACCCGATTGACACCGGACATCCTTGATCTGAAACATGAGAAGAACGTCGTTCTGCTGGCACACTACTACCAGTCGCCGGGGATCCAGGAACTGGCGGACCATGTGGGCGATAGCCTCGCCCTAGCCCGGGCCGCCGAGCGCACCGATGCTCCGATCATCCTGTTCTGTGGGGTACACTTCATGGCAGAGACGGCCAAGATCCTCAACCCAACGCGCAAGGTGCTGGTCCCCGACCTCCATGCAGGATGCTCGCTCGCGGAGTCGGCACCGGTCGCCAAGTTCAGGGCTTTCGTGGACGCGCACCCCCACCACGTGGTCGTGAGTTATATCAATTGCAGCGCTGAAGTGAAGGCAATGAGCGACATCATCTGCACTTCGAGCAACGCAGTGCGCGTAGTGAACAGCATCCCCACCCAACACGAGATCATCTTCGCCCCGGACAAGCATTTGGGTGCGTATATCCAGCGTATCACCGGCCGGAAGATGCTGCTCTGGGATGGTGTGTGCGAAGTACATGTGGAGATCTCGGCCGACAAGCTGGAGTTGCTACTGGAAAAATACCCGGAGGCCAAGCTCATCGCGCATCCGGAATGCCCGGAGCACTTGCTCACCATGGCCGATCACGTGGGCTCCACATCTTCTTTGCTCGACTTCGTGGAGCGCGACACCGGTACGACGTTCATCGTAGCCACTGAGGCGGGTATCCTGCACAAGATGAGGCAAGCCGTACCGTACAAAAGGCTCATAGCAGCACCGGTCCACGCGGACAATGCGTGCGCTTGCAGCGAGTGCCCTTACATGAAGTTGAACACCTTGGAAAAGGTGCATGCGGCCCTTTTGAACGAGGAGCCTGAGATCGTGCTCAACGAAGACATACGCCACCGGGCCTACCGCGCGCTTCGGAACATGCTCGACCTGGGATGAACGCTGCGCTCGATGTGATCGTGGTGGGCGGGGGGATTGCAGGCATGGCCTTTGCAACGCGATTGGTGGACCGGAATGACCAGCAGCCAGTGCGTGTGCGCATCTTTTCCAAAGCCGCCGTGGAAGCGAGCAACTCCTTCGCCGCCCAAGGTGGTGTGGCTGCAGTGATGCGTTTGGAGGACTCTTTCGAGCAACATATCCGTGACACCATGAACGTGGGTGCGGGAAGGAACGATCCTGATGTGGTAAGGCTAGTGGTCGGTGAAGGACCGGCCATGATCCGTAGCATGATCGACTTGGGTGCGCATTTCGATTCTGATGCGACCGGTCGGCTGCAACTGGCACGTGAAGGAGGCCATTCAATGGCGCGTGTGGTCCACCACCGTGACCGCACTGGTGAGGAGATCGTGCGTGTCTTGCAGGCGCGCGTCCGCTCCTCGCCCCACATAGAGGTCATTGAACCACAGCGTGCGCTGGACCTCTTGGTCGAAGGCGAGGGCACCGATCGCCAATGCCGGGGCATCCGTGCAATGGACCTGCGCAGCGGCGATGTGATGGACCACTTCGCCTCCCTGGTCGTTCTGGCGACGGGCGGTGCAGGTCAGGTCTATGAGCGCACCACGAACCCGATCGGTGCGACCGGCGACGGAGTGGCAATGGCTATCCGGGCGGATGTTGACTTGCGCGACATGGCCTTCGTTCAATTCCATCCTACTGCGCTCCATACCACGGAACCGGGTCCGGCTTTCCTGATCAGTGAAGCCGTTCGCGGTGCCGGCGCGCGACTAAGCGCACCGGACGGTCGTCCTCTGATGAAGGCGATCCATGATATGGGTGATCTTGCACCACGGAACGTGATCGCCCGGGCCATCCACCGCGAAATGCAACTAACGGGTTCCTCCCATCTCTGGTTGGATGCCTCCCCGATGGGTGTGGCGCGGTTCGCCATGGAGTTCCCGGCCATCGAGAAGCGATGCCGGGAGATGGGTATAGTCGCGGGAAGGGACCGTATACCTGTTGTGCCAGCCGCCCATTACATGTGCGGGGGCATTCGCACGGATGACTCCGGCCGCACAGCGCTCAAGGGACTTTTCGCATTAGGCGAATGTGCGAGCAGCGGACTTCACGGTGCCGACCGACTGGCGTCCAACTCGCTCTTGGAAGCCTTGGTCATTCCCAAGCGCGCTGCTGGGATCGTGTTTACAAGTGCCCCAATCGAAAAACTCCGGTCATCACGGCCCTACCGCGAGAACTGGCTGTCGCGAAGGACATCCGCCATCGTCACCCGGGCATTGGGAAGTTTGCGGCACGCGATGTCCACCCATGTCGGCATCATCCGGGAGGAGGGGGGTATGCTCCACACCTTATGCATCATAGCCATGTTGGAACGGCAGATAGCACCCATTTGGAACCGGCGTCGATGGTCACCGGAACTCATCGATCTGCGTGACCTGCTCGTCGTTGCTCGGAGCATTACTTCTGCCGCGCTGGCAGAACCTGCCAGCATGGGAGCGCATTATGTGGAAGTGAAGTGAACGAAATGGACACTCCACCCTCGTTGAAATTGGTCCGAACCACTGAAGATGGGCAAGGGTCGCCTTGAGATCCTCCAATGAGGACCCCCGGACGGTGGCTCGCGCGCCATGCCATGCCGTGGCAACGGTTGTTTGTGCGGTTCCCCATGGCGTGCGTGGGATCTTTCGCGCAACGAGGATGGTCAGATCCGTATTTCCAGAAGTATGATATGTGTCATGTATTAAGCGGTTGGTTTGCCTGAGCTTTGGGATGCAGATGACCCAACCACATCCACACACGTTCCACATCCCGGTAATGGGTTTGGGGTACACCATCGATACCCCGATCAAGGTGGCGCGCTTCGGCATTTCCTCGGTGGTTTCGATCATCGAAGATGACTTGGTGGAGCGTATGCGCGAGTTCCATTGCAAGCGCGCGGGCTTGGTTTACGTGCCCATTCCGATCAGCGACCTGGACCACCGGGCGCTGCGCGTGACCGCGTATCTTAACGTGCTCCACCTCCTCGTTCAACGCCAGTTAGAGGTGCTTCAAGGGGAGGCTTTTGATCCCGGGTCGGACATTGTGAAGTACTTCGAAATGTTGCCTGATGGAGCTGCGTCCAAGGCGTCGTTCGCTGTGATGATGAACCTTCCTGCTGGCGCAGAGAAGATGCGTCTTCAGCAGGAACTACGCCGTGCGATACGTATCGGCGCCATCGATGTGAACATCATGTCGAAGATCGACCGGACGAACTACACGAAGGAGGGCGAGCCACTCCCTGCCGAATACGCCGATGCCATGGCCGCGTTCAGGGGGTTCGCGAACAGCGTTCTGTGCTCTTCCGTGGTGCTGAGCGCAGGGTATAATCCAAGGCTGTACGCCTACATCTCCCAATTCGACGATTTCCTGCCAGATGCGAAGGGCGAGCTTAGGAAGAAGGTGGTGCTTAAAGTGAGCGACCTGCGCTCGGCACTGATCCAAGGGAAAATACTGGCAAAAAGGGGTGTTTGGGTGTCGGAGTTCAGGATCGAATCCGGGCTGAATTGCGGCGGACATGCCTTCGCCACGGACGGGGTCCTTTTGGGGCCTATCCTGCAGGAATTCCGTGAAAAACGCAAAGAGGTGACCTTGGAATTGTTCGAACTGTGCAACAGGTCGCTTGCCGAGGACGGGAAGCACCTACTTGCCGATGCGACGGAGATCAGGATCACCGTGCAGGGAGGGATCGGCACTTTTGAGGAGGACCGCTTCCTGCGCACGTACTATGGTATGGACGGCACGGGTTGGGGAAGCCCCTTCTTATTGGTGCCGGAGGCCACCAATGTGGATGGACACACACTACAGCAGCTCGCCACAGCGAAGCCGGAGGATTACTATATGAGTTGGTCCTCCCCGCTGGGCATACCGTTCCACAACTTCAGGCTCAGCACATCCGAGGCGCAGCGCAAGGCCCGCATCGCCAAAGACCGTCCCGGTGGCCCGTGCTATAAGGAGTTCCTGTCCACCGATACCGAGTTCACGGAGGTGCCCATCTGTACGGCATCCCGACAGTACCAGGACCTGAAGATCAAGCAGCTCAAGGCGAAAGGCTTAACCGAAAGCGCATACCTGAAGGCCTACGCGGCGATCACGGAGAAGGATTGCCTGTGCGAAGGGTTGGGCGCTTCCGTCCTTTTAAAGGACGGAATGACACCTGCGCACAAGTTGGAGGCCGTTGCCATCTGTCCCGGCCCGAATACGGCATACTTCTCCAAAGTGGTTCCGCTAGGTACGATGCTGGACCACATCTATGGGCGCACCTCCTTGTTGAACACCAACCAGCGGCCACACATGTTCATCAACGAGATCAAGCTCTATGTGCAGTACCTGGGCCGCGAGATCGACGAGATGAAGGAGGTTATGAGCGTGAAACAGCAACGGTATTTCGAGAAGTTCAAGTCGAACCTACTGCACGGCATCCGCTACTATGAGGAGCTACTGCCTGTGTTGCAGCAGGCGTTCCAAGGGAAGCTCGAGCACATCAAAGCTGATCTCGATCACTATACGCAGGTAGTGCAGGGAATTGCGGTACCCCAAGTGGTGGTCGCATGAGCGCCCATCATGCGGGGTGACGTGAAGCCGATCGGTCCGTCGTTCGCACCAACCGTTAGATCCTGTAGGAAACATGGCAGCAAAGCATATCTCTTGGGCAGAGCCGTTCAAGATCAAAATGGTCGAACCCCTCTTCATGACCACCCGTGCTCATCGGGAGAAGGCATTGGAGGCCGCCGGCAGCAACACCTTCCTGCTGCGATCGGAGGATGTGTACATCGACCTGCTCACCGATAGCGGCACCAGTGCCATGAGCGACCGTCAGTGGGCGGGACTGATGCTGGGGGACGAAGCGTACGCCGGAAGCCGGAATTTCTATCACTTGGAAGAAGCGATCCACCGTTACTACGGTTACAAGCATGTGATCCCCACTCACCAAGGCCGCGGTGCGGAGAATCTCATCTCGAAGATCTTGATAAAGCCCGGTGATGTGGTGCCAGGCAACATGTATTTCACCACCACCAAATTGCATCAGGAACTGGCAGGCGGCATGTTCACCGATATCATCGTGGACGAAGCGCATGATCCGAACAGCGGCTTCACCTTCAAGGGTAACGTGGACCTGAGCAAACTACAGGGAGTGATCAACACTTACGGTGCGGAGCGCATTCCTTACGTATCCATCGCCACCACGGTGAACATGGCCGGTGGTCAGCCGATCTCGCTCGCGAACTTGCAGGCCTTACGCGAGTTCACTTCGAAGCACGGCATCCGGATCATCCACGATATGACCCGCGTAGCCGAGAACGCGTACATGATCCAGCAGTTGGAAGAGGGACAGGGGAACAAGAGCATAGCGGCGATCGTGAAGGAGATCTGCTCATTGACGGACGGTGCCACGATGAGCGCCAAGAAAGACGCGCTGGTGAACATCGGTGGCTTCCTGGCGACCAACGAATGGGACGTATTCGAGGAGGCTCGCAACCTGGTGGTGATCTACGAAGGACTCCACACCTATGGAGGTCTGGCAGGCCGCGACATGGAAGCCATGGCGATCGGCATCGAGGAAAGTGTTCAGGATGCCCACATCCGTGCGCGGGTGGGGCAGGTTTTCTACCTAGGCCATAAGCTGCTGGACATGGGCATTCCCATTGTGAAGCCGGTGGGCACCCATGGCGTGTTCCTCGACGCGAAAGCCTTCCTTCCCCACCTGCGACAAACGGCTTTCCCCGCGCAGGCACTGGCCGCCGAGTTGTACATCGACTCCGGGGTCCGCGCCATGGAGCGCGGCATCGTGAGCGCCGGACGTGACCAGAAGACCGGAGAGCATTGCTTTCCCGAACTTGAGTTGGTACGCCTCACCATTCCGCGCCGGGTATACACCCAGGCCCATATGGATGTCGTGGCGGAGTCGGTGCAGCGGGTGTTCGAGCAGCGCCACAGCGTCACCGGGCTGCGCATGACCTACGAACCGAAATATCTGCGCTTCTTCCAGGCCCGTTTCGAGAAACTCCCGGCCGCATGAAGCACCGCACCATCATCGAGCCCTTCCGCATCAAAAGCGTCGAGCCGATCGGACTGAGCACGGAGGAGGAACGCGCCGAACACCTGATCAACGCGCACTACAATCCCTTCCTGCTCCACTCACGCGATGTCATCATCGACCTGATGACCGACAGCGGTACGAGCGCGATGAGCGCACACCAATGGGCAGGGATGATGGAGGGCGACGAAGCCTATGCCGGCTCACGTTCTTGGGAACGCATGGAGCAGGAGGTACGCGACCTGACCGGGATGCCGCACATACTCCCAGCTCACCAGGGGCGTGCAGCGGAGCGTATCATCTATGGCCATCTCGGTCGACCCGGCAAGGTCTTCATCAGCAACACGCACTTCGATACCACGCGTGCCAACATCGAATTCAGCGGTGCCATGGCCATCGACATTCCGATCGCCGAAGGCAAGGACACCGCGCTACAACATCCGTTCAAAGGCAACATGGATGTGGCCGCATTGGATCAACTTTTGAAGGAGCACAAGGGCCATGTAGGCGCCGTGATCCTCACCGTGACGAACAACAGTGGGGGTGGCCAGCCCGTAAGCCTCGCCAATGCGGAGGGCGTCGCTTCGATCTGCAGAAAGCACGATGTACTCTTCCTGCTGGATTGCTGCCGCATCGCGGAGAACAGTTGGTTCGTGAAGCATCGTGAGCCGGGCATGGAGGGCTCCACCTACCGGCAGATCGCGCAACGCATGTTCGCCTTGGCGGATGGGGCCGTGATGAGCGCGAAGAAGGATGCCCTGGTGAACATGGGTGGATTCCTAGCACTTCGCGACGAAGTGCTTGCGGATGCGTGCACGAACCTGCTCATCATCACCGAAGGCTTCACCACCTATGGAGGGCTCAGCGGTCGCGACATGGAGGCCATCGCGATCGGCCTACGGGAGGTCTTCGATCCCCACTACCTCGACTACCGGATCAAGAGCACCACTTACCTGGGCCGCAAGCTCCACGAACTTGGCGTGCCCCTCATGCGGCCGATCGGCGGACACGCGGTATACATCGATGCAAAGAAGTTGTACGCCCACATTCCACCACACCAGTATCCCGGACAAGCACTGGTTTGCGAACTATACCGCTTGGGTGGCATCCGTAGCGTGGAGATCGGTTCAGTGATGTTCGGCAAGTACGTAGCCGATGGGTCATTGATCCCTTCCGCGATGGAGTTGGTGCGTCTCGCCATCCCTCGACGGGTGTACACGCAAAGTCATATCGAGTACGTAGCTGAAGCATTCGAGGAGGTCTTGCGGCAACGGGATCGGGTAAGGGGCTACCGGATAGTCAAGGAGCCAAAGTTCCTGCGCCACTTCACAGCGCATTTTGAACCCATCGTATGAGCAGCGAAGCGCTACCTGCGCGCGTTCGCGTCAGCAAGCGCTTCTTCTTCGAACTCGCCCATGCGCTGTCAGGCCACGACGGTACCTGTGCAGGTGTACATGGTCATTCCTATGTGTTGGACGTCACACTTATCGGCTTTCCTCGCGCGGGAACCGGCCATCCCAAGGATGGCATGGTGATGGACTTTGCGGATCTGAAGCGCATTGTTCAAGAGGTGGTGATCGATCGGTACGATCACGCACTGCTATTGCATGAGTGTGAGATGGATCGGATCGACCTGGATGGGACCATTTTTGCCCGGACCACATTCACACCCTGGCAACCGACCTGCGAGAACATCTTGCTGGACATCGTGGCCCGCATGCGGCCACTGTTGGCGGAGGAGGCGCGTTTGAGCGCCGTATTGCTAAAGGAAACCGCCACCAGTTGGGCGGAATGGGAGGACCGGGAATAACAGGACCGGGTTCTACGCCGGGGCCTTCATCACCCGTTCCAGTTCACGCTTCTTCAAGATCCGGATCTCTTTGCCCACCATGTCGATGATGCCTTGGCGCTCGAGGTCGGAAAGTGTGCGGATCACCGATTCATAGGTGGTGCCGGCCGCGCTGGCGATGTCCTTGCGGGAGAGGGTGAACGCCAATTTCCTCTTGTTCACCGGATCGAACCCGAATATATCCATGTTCATCTTCAGCACCTGGGTGATGCGCTGGGCAACGTCTAGGTTCATCAGATCCCGCATACGCTGGTCCAACACGCGCACTTCCTCTGCGAAGAACAGGAGGAAATGGTAGCAGAGTAGATTGTTGGCCTTCAGCGTGCTCAGGAACAACTGCATGGGTATGATGTTCACCTGTGTTTCGCTGAGCGCGACCGCCGTGGCCGTGTAGATAGGTTCATTTCCGATGCCGCGATGTCCGAGGACTTCGCCGTCGCCGGCCAGACGGATGATGCGCTCCACCCCCTTCAGGTAGCTGGCCACTACTTTCACGCGGCCATGCTGGATCATGTACATACGGTCGGCCACCTGGCCATCCGTGAATATGTGTTCCCCCTTTCGGAAGGTGACCTGGGTATTGCGTTCACGGAGAAGTTCCTTCCACTCCGGTGCGCAATGTTGCTCGATGAGGTCATTGAGGTGGACGAGATGCGAAGCAGGCTCCTGACTCATGCGGGAAAGTTACCCGACATGCACGTTCTGAACTTCACCCTGCGCGATACCATCTTCCGTTCCAGTTTCAGAACGGGCTGGCAAGAGCGGTATCCGTAATGAAACTGTCATCGGTCAAGGTGTGCAGGAAGGCGAGCAGATCCGCCTTTTGCATGGGGTTCAGGCCCAGGTGGATCTGTTGCCCGGGCTTGGTCATGATGGGGTCCAGGCTCGGCGACGGATTCACCCCGGAATCGTAGTGCTCCACGACCTCCTCGAGGGTCTGGAATCTGCCATCGTGCATGTAGGGCGCCGTAAGGGCCACGTTGCGCAGGGTCGGTGCCTTGAACGCACCGAGATCGGCGGGATCGCCTGTCACCAGGTACCGCCCTTGATCGGCAGGTGTGAAAGCGGAGTCCAAGCCGATGTTGTGGAAGGCATTGTCGGTCATCAATGGAATACCGTGGCAGTGGAAGCAATCGCCGGTCTCCGTCATGAAGACCATCATACCATTGAACTCCGAGGTGGTGAACTCGATCTCGTGGCGCAGGTAGCTGTCGAATCGACTATTCGATGAGACCAACCGGCGGAACCACTGAGCGAGCGCCTTCTCGACGAGCGTTCCTGTGATCTCGACTTCTCCGAACGCGTCGCGGAACCGGTCAGGATAGACAGGATGGTTGCGTAGCACGTTCAGATCCACCTGGAAGAACTCCTCGACCTCGAAACACATGATGTCCTCCAAGTCTCCCTGCACCTTGCCGTTCCACAGAAAGTTCCGGCTCCAAGCGAGATTGACATGGGGTAGTACGGATGGCCCATTGTTCGGAACGGAGAACGATAGGGACTGGTTGTGGCAGGACGAACAGGATAAGCCGGCCAAAGGGCCACCGGTGGAGAGGATGGGATCGTAGTAGAGCCGACGCCCTAGTGCGATGCCCTCCACGGTGAGCGGATCGTCGGCCGGTATCTGTAGTTCGGGGAAGTAGTAGGGCCGTCCCAGTTCGTAGGGAGTGACCGAAGGACCTGCGGGACCGAGATCTTCGGCACGGTCGTGCCGACAGGCGGTAAGCAAGGCCAGGAGGGTGAATGTCAGGAGGTCTGGATCGCGCATCATGGCCGGTATTCGATGGTGAACGCATCAAAGGCATTGTCCCGCAGTTGGCCCATGAGCATCATGTCGCCCATGGAGTAGTTGCCTGTGGACAGGTCATAGGTGTGCGGAGTACGGAACAACTCGTTCAGGTTGAAGCGGATCGCGAGCGTGCCTGACCTGCCATCGAGCGTGAATGACTGGCCGAGTGCCGCATGTGGCAGGTACGTGTTGTTGCCCACGTGCATAGCGAACCCGGTAGCTGTCGCTCCGTCAAGGAAATGTCCCTCGAACTTGATGAAATGGTAACCACCTCCCATCGGGTCGGGCCAGGCCATGTTCACATTCTCCATGGTATTGGGCAGTCCACCGGTCACGTTCAGCTCCTGCGGCAGGCCGAGCAGCAGTGCGGCGCCGCTGTATTCTGCTGCAGGTAGCTCACCTACGGTGAAAGAGGTGGTGCCACTGCCGTTCACGTAGTAAGGACCGCGAAGTGTGTCGTTGGGCGTGCTCCCCGCACCGAAGAGGATGATCTCACTGAGATAGTACTCGAGCCGTGATACACTATAGGCATGTTCGGCGGCAGTGGTATACAGGATGGTATCGAAGATCAACGGGACACCGTCCATATGGTGCTCCACCTTCAAGGCCACTGCAACGGAAGTTGGTGTCGGGGCGGGCGGATCGTCCTCATCTTTTTGGCAAGCGCCGCTGAGAATGGAGAGGCCGACGATGAGGAGTGGCGGAAAGCGGCGAAGGTTCATGGTCATGGTATCGAAGTGTCTGAGCGTGTCGCGAAGCAAGTCCATTGTTGTTGATCAATAAATGATGCATCGCATATATATTGAAAGCGACTGTATCGTGGAGCGCGGAGCTTTGGATAGAGAAATGTGCAATGATATATGGATAATGTCGGATTGGTCCGAAAGTGATGGTGCTGACATCATGTGCAACAAAAATATGACGAAAATCATAATAAAGTATTATCCTCGACCTAACTTGCGCCATTCACAAACCCATCCGATGCGCCACATTCCCCTCGCTTTCGTCGTCTTGTTGATCGTAAGGCCGTTCACGACCTCGGCCCAGTGTACCACCTCCAACGCCACCTCTTGCGTCTGTCCGGGTGGCGGGAGCGATTGCGACCTTCTCCCTGACATGACCACTTCGTGGTATGCGGCCCTCAACTACCTGAACGGGCCGAACGAGGCGGCTGGACGGATCAATGTAACCTCCTCAACACCGAACATCGGATACGGCCCGTTGGAGGTGCGTGGCGTGGATCTGAACGGCTACCGGCGCTTCGTCTGCGGCATCGACACGTTCGTGGTGTATGACCCCGGCGCTTCCCAGCAGTTCGCTTGCCCGAACGGCGGCACGGCCAAGCAACTCACCACACAACGCATCCTCCACAAGGATGGGAACATCATGACCTCCACGGAGCGTGTGATGCCTCAAGGAATGACCTATCACCCCACGCACGGGCACACGCATTATGATCAATGGGGCATCTTCAGCCTTCGCGTGCAGGAAGCCGGGGTGAGCGATCCCCGTCAGTGGCCCATCGTCAATGAAGGGTACAAGCTCGGCTTCTGCCTCATGGATTACCATAGCTGTAATGCCAGCGCGGCTAACCACCATTGTAAGGACGACAACACTGTGTACAACGCGGGCACCACCTTGCACGGACCTGATTTCCCGAACCTCGGGCTGGGCGGTTCCTACGGGTGCAGCATGATCCGCCAAGGCATCTCCTCCGGTTACACGGATGTGTACAGCGAATATCTGGACGGTATGTGGATCGATATTCCTTCCGGCACATGCAACGGTGACTACTGGATCGTCATGGAGGCCGATCCACTGGACATGGTGGTGGAATCCGACGAGGAGAACAATTGGACGGCGGTGCCTTACACGCTCACGCAGCAGCCTGCCTCAGCTGCGCAGGCGCGCATCACCTGCGATGTGCAGGCGTTCGTCTGCCCGGGGGGCGAGGTTCGCCTGAAGGCCAGTCCCGGCACGGCCTATCTCTGGTCGACGGGAGCTACCAGCAGTAGCATCATGGCCGGTTCCGGCACCTATGCCGTTAGCGTTACGAGCTATTGCGGCACGGCCACATCAGCGCCGTTCACCGTGACCGCGCTGCCGCAGCCGGCGGCGCCGATCGCATCCAGTACATCGATCTGTGAGGGCGAGTTCGCGGATCTCACTGCTTCCGGCAGTGACCTTGTCTGGTACGACGACTTTGGTAACGCCGTAGGCTCCGGTCCCATGTTCACCACGCCGCCGCTCTATGCCACCACCACCTATCAGGTCGCCAGCATGAGCACTTATGCCGGCACCCTCGACAATGGGGGTAAGCCGAACAATTCAGGTTCGGGGGCATACCACGCCGGAGGTTCCGCCCTGACGTTCAACGTCACCGCCTCGTTCGTGCTCAAGTCGGTGCAATTGTACGCGGGAAGCAGTGCGGTCCGCACCGTGGAGTTGGTGGACGGCATTGGCGTTCTGCGCGCCTCCCGTTCCGCAATGGTCCCCGCAGGCGCCTCGCGGATGGACCTCGATTTCGACATTCAACCGGGGAACAATTACCGGCTCGTGGTGAGCGGGACCACGGACCTGTGGCGTAACACTGGCGGTGTGGGTTTTCCATACAACGTGGCCACGGTCGCATCCATCACCGGCTCAAGCGATGGTGCCTCGGTCTACCCCTACTTCTATGATTGGGAGGTGGAGATCGGCGGAGGATCCTGCGCGAGCACAATGACGCCCGTGGTGGTGGATGTGCAGATCTGCACAGGTGTGGCGGAGGAACTCTCGTTGCGTGGGTTCAACGTGTATCCGAACCCGAGCAATGGGACCTTCTTCGTTTCCGTGCATTTGCTGCGTTCGGCCACGTTGGACCTGGAACTCACGGACATGCTCGGTAGGAGGGTAACGGGCTGGCGATCCTTCGCACCTGCTGGAGAAATGGTGCGTGAATGGGATGCGTCGAACCTTCCGAACGGGATCTACGTGCTTTCGCTACGCGTGGAAGGCCGCTTGTTCCAGCAGCGCGTGGCTTTCAATTGAGCAAGCCATGGATGCGGTCGTGAGGGGTGCTGTGGTAACCCGGTCCTATGCGAAGTGGCGCACGGCGTCGCTCGTGGGTATCCATGTGCTCTTCATCGCGCATTTCATCCACTGGAAGCTCAAAGGCAGAACGCTTGCCCCGTTGGAGTTCAACGAGGTGCTCTATACCATCCACCAAGGTATCGTCACCGCTGGCTTCATCCTCATGGCGTTGGTCATGGTGGCCACGTTGATCTTCGGTCGTTTCTTCTGTTCCTGGGGCTGCCACATTCTTGCACTTCAGGACGCTGCAGGCTGGCTTCTGGACAAACTGCGTGTCAAGCGCCAACCCATCCGCTCGCGCACCTTGGTCTGGTTGCCGTTGGTGGTCATGTTCTATCTGTTCATCTGGCCGCAGATCCTCCAGATCTGGCATGGGACGGGTAGTCCAGCTGTGCATGTGGTGGAGGCTGGCACCTCGCGATGGTCCTCCTTCACCACGGACGATCTATGGCGCAACCTTCCACCCCCGGGTGTCGCGCTGCTCACCTTCTTCGTGTGCGGATTCCTGATCGTATACCTGCTGGGGAGCCGGGGATTCTGTTTCCAAGCCTGTCCCTACGGCGCACTGTTCAGTATCGCGGATCAACTCGCCCCCGGCCGCATCGTGCTGGCGAAGGATTGCACCCAGTGCGGGCTCTGCACCAAAGCGTGCAGCTCGGACATCCTCGTGCATCGGGAATTGGCTGTGCATGGCATGGTCACGAACCCGCGATGTCTGAAGGATCTGGATTGCATCGCGGCGTGCCCGGAGAACGCTGTGCGGTTCGGGTTCCGCAAACCACCGCTCTTCCGTGGGGGCCATCCCATGGGTGCGTATCGTGGGCGCTATAGTCTCAGCTTGGGGGAGGATCTGTTCATGCTAGGCTTTTTCATCCCGGGTATGCTTGTGTACCGTGGCTTGTACGATGCCATACCCTTCCTGCTGGCGGTCGCGCTTTCGCTCTGCACGGCCTATTTGCTCGTGGTCGGCTACCGGCTGGTGCGGCAAGGCACGTTGCGGATGCGCGGTCTGTTACTGAAAATGGATCATGGCCTGCGTCCTGCGGGAATAGGGTTCGCTGGAGCTTTGCTGATAGTGCTGTTGTTCCTCGGACACAGCGCGTATGTTCAATATCACACCCAGGTCGGGCGGCAATTGTTCCGATCCGTGGCGGAAGGGGACGTGGATGATGGTTCACTTGAAGGTGCGATCAGGCACTATGAGCAAGCGCTGAGCACGGGTCTCCTGACAACGGTGGACCGCGAGCAGGAACTGGCGAGCTTGTACCTGTTACGCGGAGATCGATCATCCGCGCAACGACTATTGAACGCTATCGTGGCCGAAGATCCTGACCACATGGAAGCGAACTATCGGCTTGGTGACATCGCACTGGACCAGGGTGACGAGCCAACGGCAAAGGCGCACTGGCACGGTGTCCTGGCAAGTGGCTCCACCCGTGCCAGTGTCCTTGACCGTGTTCCGCTCTTACGTGCGGCACTGGACTTGGGCGCGGTCTATGAGTCGCACGGTGAAACGGACCGCGCGCTTGCGGTATACCAGCAAGGCCTGAACCACCTGCCGGATGCGTTGGATCTGCTCCTCCGTTCAGGCACCGTGGAAAGTCGCTCGGGTATGGATGCTCCTGCCATTGCGCACTTTGAGCGGGCGTTGAAAGCAGGAGGTGACCCCGCCATGCTGCACAATAATCTCGGTACTCTCCATTTACGGAACGGCAGGCTTTTACAAGCGGTCCAGCATTTCGAACGCCTCACCGATCTGATGCCAAGGGATGCACGCGTGCGCTATACCCTGGGTGTGGTGTACGCGCGGATCGGCAATGAGGCTCTGGCAAGGGAGCAACTTGATATCGCGCTTCACCTGGACCCCACCGACCAACGCAGCGCCAAGGCGCTCGCTGTCCTGAGCGGTGGAACCACCCTGAACCACCAATGAACCCAATGAGATGATCCGCTTGTTGGTAATACTCCCATTGACCTTCATCCATCCCTTGGTGCAAGGTCCGCCCGCTTCACAGGGACCGTGGACCGCACCCGCTGTGGCTGATGGATCGATCGATCCCTTGGCGAACGATCCGAAAGCTGTGACGAAGGGGGCCAGGGTCTTCACCTCCCTGTGCTGGACCTGTCATGGTATGCAGGGCGTGGGCGATGGACCGAACGCTTCCAATTTGCGGGCGCGGCCGGCCGACCTGGGGTCACCGAGCGTACAGCTGCAGTCGAACGGCGCATTGTATTGGAAGATCACCCACGGTCGTGGTGAAATGGCTTCCTACGAGCAGGTGCTCCCGCGCGATGACCGATGGGCTTTGGTCCATTACCTCCGAACACTGGCACACCCATGAAGCGATCACACCATCGATCCGCTGCGACGATCGTGATATTCCTGTCGATCGTGGGGTCGGCATACGCGCAGGAGGCGATGCCCCGCGAGTATGTGATGAACACGTTCGCAGGCACCCAGGTGATCAACACGCACAGTGTGGAGGTGGTGCCGCGGAAGCGCTCCTTCGGCTTCATGATCCAACACCGGTTCGGTGCCTTTGGCATGGAGGAGCAAGCGCTCAAGCAATTCCTCGGACTGGATCTTCCGGCGAACATCCGCTTCGCTTTCCAATACGCACCCATCAAGAACGCGCATGTGGAGATCGGTCGATCGAAGAACGGCAAGACCTGGGACCTCGGTGCCAAAGGTCGCGTTCTGAGACAAACGGAGGAGGACGAAATGCCCGTTTCACTGACCGTACTTGGAAGTGTGGCCCTCATGAGCGATGACTTCCCCGCGATCAGCGACCGGGAGTTCTTCTCGGATGGTGCAACGCCTTTCGCATACCGCTTCGAGCATCGGCTTTCGTACAACTGCCAGGTCATTCTGGCGCGGCGGTTCAGCCCGCATTTCTCCATGCAGCTCGCTCCCATCATCACGTACCGGAACCTGGTGCCCATCGGTGGCTCGAACCTCACTGCGGCGATCGCGCTCAGCGCACGTTGGAAGGTCACCACGAAGGGTTCCGTCCTGTTCGAGGTAAGCCCAATTGTGGAGGGTCGGCAGCCGGAGGATCATTTGGAACCGTTCGCTTTGGGTTATGAAATAGCCACGCAAGGGCACGTGTTCCAGATCGTGTTGTGCAGCGGTCAGGAGATCATCGAACAGCGGGTCTACGCATCACCCGCTTCCCGCTACGATGAAGGTTATGTCCACCTGGGGTTCAACATTGCCCGGACACTCTATGTGAAACCCAAGGTACCGCGTCCATGAGCCGTTCTCAGCTTCCCCATGCCTTTCTGTTCGCCATCGGTGTGTTCAGTGTTGGATGCACGAAGGATGAGGGTCCCTTGTACATCCCCGAGCCGGTCACATTGGATCCGGGCATACCTATGGACACCGTCTTTTTCGCCACGGAGGTGATGCCGGTTTTCCAGCAACATTGTTGGGTGTGCCATCCACCCATGGGCGAGATGGATCTGAGCACGGGCGTGGCCTACGATAACCTGGTGAACGTCCCGGCCCTGGGCTATGCCCCTGCCTTGCGCATCGTTCCGGGCGATCCGATGGCGTCGGTCCTATGGCACAAGATCTCCCAGTCGACGACCTACGGATTGAACATGCCTCCGAACGGCACCTTTCTCACGAATGAGGAACTGCAGACCATCCGTGACTGGATAGAGCAGGGTGCGATGGATAATTGAACCCGTTCCGTCACTCCCGCACGAACTTCACACGAACGGATCCGGTGGCTCCAATGAGGTTCAAGATGTAGGGGCCGGCTGGCAGCATGCCGATATCCAGAGATCCCTTCGTCGCGCCATTGCCTTTGGTCCGACGCACCGCAAGTCCCGTAGGATCGGACACCTCGATCGCGACAATATCGAAGTCCGCTTCGAAAGCAATGGACCTATCTGAGGGGACAGGAAAAACAGTGGCCCCTGTGCGAACATGCTTTTCCGTTGATCCTGTGTTCGGATCCACGACGATGTACTGCGCCATCATCATGTTGTCCTCATGCAGGAGATTGTGGCAGTGGTACATGAAGGGCCAACCGTCCGTGGTGTAGTCGTCGAAGCGCATGATCACGCGCACGCTTTCTCCGGCGTCCACAAGCACCACATCCTTGGCACCCCTTTCCCAAGCGGGTGGCGCGGCCCCATTGCGGTCCAGTACGAAGAACGATCCACCGTGGATGTGGAAGGGATGGGCCATGTTCGAGATGTTCTCGATGGTCCATACCTCCATGGCTCCTAGCGCGATCGTATCGTTGATCACGTTCAGGTCGAACATTTGCCCGTTGATATAGAACATGCCCATGCCCACCATGCCCGTGCCCGAGAGGATCTTCATACGCGTATTGGTGGCCAGTGACTCGTCGTATGGTTGGGCGGTGCCAAGTGTCGCGGGAACAGCGGTGACCGGGCTCGCGGTCGGTGTGGTGACCCGGATACGCAGGACCGGAAAATCAATGCCGCTCAAAGCGCTGCTTTCCCACAGGATGTATGAACTGCCAGGCACCGTGGCAGGGAGCTCACTACCGAAGGACATCAGCAAAAGGCTGTCGCCCTCCATCCCGGTGAGGTCGAGAAGGATCTCCGCACGTTCACCGTTGCTCAACGGGATGCGGTCCATGGTGACGGGAGCGTTCAGAAGACCACCGTCGCTCGCGATCACCGCGAAAGGACGATCATCCTCGAAGCCCAGCGGATAGATCCGTGCGTTGGATCCGTTCAGCAGTCGCAGGCGCACCACTTGCGCCGGGCATTCCAGATAGGGACGGGGAGTTCCGTTCACAAGCACCGAATCGCCGAAGGGGCCGAAGACGAAGGACCCGTTCGCGAGGAAGCGGCGGTCCTGCACCACGATCGGGAAGTCGTCCACGCCATAGGTGCGCGGTAGATCGAGGGCGGCTTCCTCATCGTCCTGCACGATGATGAACCCCGCGATGCCCATGTTGGCCTGCTCCGCAGTGAATTCGTGCGGATGCGGATGGTACCAGTACGTACCGGCCGGGTTCTTCACCTGGTACTTCACATCCCATACATCGCCGGGCGCGATCTCGCGTGGAGGTCCGCCATCGAACTCGGCGGGTACGTGGAGCCCGTGCCAGTGCATATTGGTGATCTGCGCCAGATCATTGTGGACCCGGATGCGTGCGGTGTCGTTCTTGTGGATCAGAAGGGTGGGACCGAGGTACTCGGCACTGGCACCATAGGTCGGGGTGAGCAGACCGGGATAGAACTCATGCACGTGCTCGTCCACCACCAGGTCGAAGGTGTCCAGGTCCAGCGCAGGCGGTATGGCCAGCGGGTTGCTGAACTGAGCGGAGGCGGAGAGCGAGAGCAGAGATGCGGCGCAGAACGCGATCGGTTTCATGGTGGACATTGGGTAGGTGCGCAACCTACCCATGCCCTTGCGTACCGGCACTGACAACGATCAGTACAGCTCGTTCTACAGGGCGCTTTCCATGGCCACGGCACGCGGGAACAGGATGTTGTTCTCCAGATGGATGTGCTTGTGCAGGTCCTCCTCGAACTCGCGCAACATGTGCATGGCCGTGCTGTACGTGGTGCAACCGTCGGGCGGGTTCGCGTAGCCCCAACTCAGCTTTTCGATCCGTCGGAAACGCTCCCCCTCCGCGTCGTGGTCCTCCATCATCATGCGCACTGGGTTGTTCACCGTACCGAAATGCGGTAGGGGAGGCGCGCCCCCTTCCCGCAAAGCTTTCTCCAGCAGCTTGATGAAAGGGAACAACACAAGCTCCTCCTTTTTCATATGCACGGCCATGGCGGCCGCGCACCCATTGAACTCGTCGCGTATCTCGAACAGTTCCGGATGGCGTTCGCCATGCACCTTGCACAGCTTTTCAAGATACTGCTGGAGCACTGGGACGCGCTGTTCCACATAGTGGTGGTGTACCTGTTCGATGTGGTCCACGAGCCGAGCCAGGGTCCAATGCTTGAAGTCCGCACCATCGCTGGTGTCCCGTGCCAAGACCTGGTCGATGTCGCGAGCGAGGGTTTCAGGGGTCAATGTCCTTCGTGCGGCATACCTCCTCCACAGTGCGGCCGCCCTTGCAACAGAAATCGATGCCATAGGCGGTAAGAATGGCGGCTGCGCGGTAGTCATCGGCCACAATGGAGCCGATGCTCTGTTCTCTTGTAATGTTCATGTTCGTGTTTTATTGGGACGATCACCGATCGAAGTAATCGCCATGGCGCTCCGGGGCAAATGATAGACGTCAGTAAAGTGCGGCATCAGCGGTGGTTCCGTGTTGGGCGTTCGTGGCGATCATTCCTTCGTACCTGACATCGCTCAGTTACCACGCGGCCAGCAAGCCCTTCCTTCAGCACCCTGCTGATCGTCCCATGCGTACCGTGCTCGCCATTCTCCTGGTGCTCTTTGCAACGTATAGCGTCCTGGTATATGAGTATGGACATGGCGATCGCGATGAAAGGGCCAGCACCGCCGTGCGGGTGGGTATTCGCATCTGGCAGGAAGAGATCTGCCAGAGCTGTCACCAACTCTACGGTCTTGGTGGCTACATGGGTCCGGATCTCACCAACGTGGTATCGCAGCGCGACACAATGCGCATCCGCACCTTCATCCGCTATGGCACCGGGCGCATGCCCGCACATGCCTTGAGCGATGTGGAGATCGATCAGCTGATCGCCTTTCTCGCCTGGGTGGATCGCACCGGCACCCGCACAATGCCCCCCGAAGCCACCCACTGGACAGGGACCTACCTGTTGGAGAAGCCCTGACATGAGCGGCACGTTCAAACTCTACGTGGGCTCCGCGCTCGTCATGCTGATGGCCGCGTTGGTTTTCGGCACCGTGGCTGCGTTCGTGTTCCTCTTCCCTGCGCTTGGTGCGTACCTGCCCTTCGAGCAATTGCGGCCCATGCACGTCTCTGCCGCGCTGTTCTGGATCATCACCGGGGCCACTGCGGGGGTGATGCACTACAAGAAGGAGGTCTTCGGCGAGGCGCGTGAACCGTTCCTACAACGTGCGTTCATGGTCCTGTGGATGGCGACCACCGCGAGCGTGTTCGTGTTCTATGCCTTTCGCAAGTTCGGTGGCCGGGAGTATTGGGAGTTCCCGCCGCTGCTGGGCGTGCCCATCCTGCTGGCCTGGCTGTTGCTGCTTGTGTCGTACTTGCGCGCATGGGTGCGGCGCACCACGCCAGCGCCGCTCTATGTGTGGATGTGGACCACCGGCCTTCTTTTCTTCCTGTTCACCTTCATCGAGCAGAACCTCTACCAGGTCCCTTGGTTCCGCGACTACTACCTGCGCGAGCTCACGGTGCAATGGAAATCGAACGGGGCCATGGTGGGTGCTTGGAACCAGATGATCTATGGAACGGCCCTGTTCCTCATGGTGCGCATCAGCGGCGACGAAGGCATCGCGCGCGGTAGGAAGGTGTTCGTCTTCTGGTTCCTCGGGCTCAGCAACCTGATGTTCAACTGGGGGCACCACATCTACAACGTGCCCACCGCCGGGTGGATCCGCCATGTGGCCTATGGCATCAGCATGGCCGAATGGATCTTCCTCATCAATATCATCCGTGGCTTCCGCAGCAAGTTGGATGAACACAGGAAGTTCGAGCACCTGCTCACCTACCGCTTCCTCATCGCATCGGAGCTGTGGATCTTCCTCAATCTCTTCCTCGCCCTGCTCATGTCCGTCCCGGCCATCAACCGCTACACGCACGGTACGCACATCACCGTGGCGCACGCCATGGGCACCACCATCGGCATCAACACCATGATCTTGCTCGCTTCGCTCAGCAACATGTTGCGCGTGGATGAACTACCCGCGACGCGGAAGCGTTGGATCGGTCACGGCCG
Source organism: Flavobacteriales bacterium (assembly GCA_016703105.1). Lineage (GTDB taxonomy): Bacteria > Bacteroidota > Bacteroidia > Flavobacteriales_F > PHOS-HE28 > PHOS-HE28. Next base: position 114,248 of record JADJCS010000008.1, on the reverse strand, counting down.
TACCCTCGCGCTGGCCAGTTTGCTGGTGTTCTGGTGCGCGCTTATCGGAGCCGGTATGCTGAAGGGTTATCGCGATGTGGCCTTGGGCATGACGGATTTCCAACAGATGATGCGCCCGGTGCTCACCGTACTGCATGTGTTCGCCTTCGCAGGCTTGGGCGTGCTGGCGGGCTTGGGGGTGGTGGCTTGGAATTACCTGGGTGCACTGCGGAAGCTCAACCAATGACAGCGGGAGACCCCGTTCGTGGCCCATCGCCGTTCCTTTGAGCATCGCCCCCCTCCCCATGCGCAACCTGCTTTCCGTAATTCTCCTCTCCTGCGGCCTGCCGGTGCTTGGACAGGCCCCGGCCATCAACACCGAACGGCCGCGCATGCTCGTGGATAGCGAGCGCATCGGGTGGATGCAGGCCAACCGCCTATTGCCCGGCGATTTCGGTGACACCTACGACCTCTTCGAGTACCGCTACAACAACTGGTGGATCAATGATCCGCAGCTCTACCTGCTTGGAAGCGACAGCACGCAATGGACTTGGAACTGGTCCTCCGGCTATGCTACCGATGAAGCAGAGTACAGCGTGGTGCTCTGGCGCCTCAACGATGACCCGGTCCAATTGAAGCGATGCCGGTTCCTGGCGCAAGAGGTGATCGACAAGATCCAGTCGACGGACTTCTCCGTGCTCGCCTTCTTCGATGCTGAGGCCATCCACCGCCAGATGAGCGCTGCGGGCATGCTCCTGCTCGATTGGTGCTATGATGACCTGCCGGTGCCCTTGCGGCAAGAGCTCGCCCAGCAGCTCTACGTCTCCGCCCGTTCGTTCATGGCCACGCACATCCTCAGCGCATCGGGCACCAGCTACGTGAGCAGCCACAACACCTGGAACTGCGTGTACGCCAACCAGAACGCGCTGGTGCTGCACGGTGCCGACGGCCTTACCGCGCTGCAGCAGGATACCGTGCTGCAATGGCACAACGCCGTGTACGACAAGTGGGTGAACGGCTTCTTCCCCGTGTACCAGCACTACCGCAACGATGATGGTGGATGGAACTGGGGCGCGGCGTATTCCATGTGGTCGCTCATCGACCAGTTCCAGTTGTTCGACAACATGCTCATCTCCACCGGCACCAACTGGTACACCGGGCTGCCCTGGGTGCAGAACAGCATCAATCAATACCTCTACTTCATCCAACCCAACGACCTCACCATCCACCTGGGCGACGGCCTCGCGCGCCTGTACGGCGATCATGTGGTGTACCGCCACGCCAGCATCTTCCAAGATCCGCGCAGCATGTGGATGGCGCAGGAATACGCGCAGGCGCAATACCTCGGCAACACCAACCCCGTGTTCCTGAAGATGGTGTACAAGGACTTCACCCTGCCCACGGTGCCCTTCCCCGAGCCGCCACTGGACTGGTGGAGCGACCAGGTGGGCTTGAGCGTGAGCCGCTCTAGCTGGGCGGACGACGCCACAATGCTGAGCTTCTTCTGCTCACCGAGCAAACGCGCCGCGCACGAGCACCGGGACAACAACAGCTTCGCCATCTTCAAGAACACACCGCTGCTGCTCGATGCCGGCCACTACGACACCTACGGTGGCACGCACATGCGCGACTACTACAGCCGCACCATTGCGCACAACAGCATCTGCGTGTATGACAGCACCGACCAGATGACCGGTCTAGGCCAACCTGCGGCGAACGACGGCGGGCAGATCGACAGCGATGCGTTGCAGAACCTCGGCAACATCTTCGAACCGCAGAACCAGCGCGGGGAATGGATCCAGTGGGCGGCGGGTGCAGGTTACCAGTATAACATCGCCGATGCGGCGATGAGCTACGATCCCGCCACCCTCGACCGCTTCACGCGGCGCACGCTCTTTATGAAACCGGACCGCGTGCTGGTGCTGGACCATGTTCACCTGAACAACGTCGGTAGCGAGCAACGCGACATCCAGTGGACCGCGCACTTCGCGCAGACGCCCACCATGAGCGGCACCCTCATCGCTGCGGAAGTGCCGGACCACATCGAGACCTTCGATGGCACTGACCATGTTAGTATCAACGGCAACGGTAGCGTGGCCTTACGCACCTTGTTGCCCGCTGCCAGCAGCACCACGCGCATCGGTGGCGACGGCTACGCATACTGGGTTGATGGTGCCGACCATCCACCGATCACCGCGATCGACACCAACACCTATACACCGGGCAAGTGGCGCATTGAAGTGCGCCCGCAAACGGTGACGGACAGCGTGGTGTTCCTGCACACCATCCGCACGGGCGATGGCACCAACGTGGCACAACCCGGAGGCGATGTGCTCACCAGCGCCAGTACCATCGGTGTGGACTGGAGCGACACGCTCACGCTCTTCGCTGCGGACGGGAACATCGGTGTAAGCGAACATGTGGTGTATGATGTCATCGGTAGCCGCCTGGTACACATCATGGCCATGGACCTCGCCGAAGGCACGTATTGCTTGTGGGAGAACGGTGCCAACGTTGCGACGCTCATCACCGACGGCAACGGCGTTGCGCAGACCCCCTGGTTCCTCGGCCTTGGTCTGCACGAGATCGCCATCGCTTCGTGTACGGTGGGGTTGCCGCCCGCTGTTGAGGCAACATCCTCACCCGCTTGGTTCGATCCGCACCAACAAGCCTTCATCATTGGCGGGACCGGATCGTTCACCCATGCCACGCTCTATGATGCCACTGGCAGATCCTTGCGATCCGAGGCCTTGCAGGGCGCAGGGCGGATCCAATGTCCGGAGCTTTCCTCCGGGGTTTACGTGCTGGTACTTACAGGCGAAGGACCGCCGCGCATGGTAAGGTGCGTGAAGGAGTGAAGTGTGCCGTGGATCCCTTGCGCCCTACGAGCGCATGAAACGCACCGTGGAAGTCCCTGATGCACCCCGGAAGTTGATGAGGTAACTACCTAGCGGGTAGTGCTGCACATCCAACCGCAAGAAGCCCGAGACGTCATTGCGCATCATCACTACGCGGCCCGTGAGGTCCGTGATGGTGATCTTGCCCATGCCCAAGGCGGGGTCCAACGTGAGGTCCAAAAGGTCAAGGCGGGGTTGGGTGCGGCCCGCATAAGGCCGTTCAAGGCCGTGTCATCCGATAGCCCCGCGTCCTGTGGCAGCACGCGGAAATGGCCCATCATGCCATCATCCTCATGGGGCAGCATGTGGCAGTGGTACATGTAGGGCACGTCGTAGCTGGAATAATCCTCGAAGCGGGTGATGAAGCGCACCGTGCCCATGCCGGCGGGCACCAGCACCACATCCTTGCGACCCTGCATGTTGGGCGGTGGCGTGGCACCGTTGATATCCAGGATGTAGAACTGCACGTCATGGATGTGGAAGGGATGGGCGATGGGTGACTGATTGGTGAGTTCCCAAACCTCGATGTTGTCCAGCGGCACATCGAAGTTGATGTTCATCATATCGAACGAGGCACCATTGATCAGGAACGGACCTTGGATGGCGGTCGGACCCATGTTCACCGGCGTGAAGGTGAACGTGCGCGTCGTGTTGGCGCTGGCCTCGGCCCATGGGGTGAGTACGGCCAGTGTGCCCGGTATGCTGGTGATGGGGTTCGGCGTGGGTGGGCCCACGTTGATCTGAAGCAGGCTGAAATCATTTCCGTTGAGCGGGTTCAGGGTGTAGTTCGGGATGGTCTGCCCGGGCCCCATACCGGGTTGCGCCGCGCCGTAGATGGCGCTCGGCAGTTCGGACCCGAAGCTCACCAATCCGATGCTCTGCCCCTGCAATGCGGAAAGGTCCACGAGCAGCTCCGCACGCTCGCCCGGAGCAAGGCGCAAGCGCGTGAGCTGCACGGGTGCGGCGAGCAGGCCACCGTCCGTTCCGATCTGGTGGAACGCATGGTTCCCTGTGAAGCCCAGGTTCAGCACCCGTTCGGATGCACCGTTCAGCAAGCGCAGCCGCACCACCTGGCCGGGCACGTCCACGTAGGGGTCCAAGGTGCCGTTCACCAGCACATGCGTATCGAGCGCATCGCCGACCACCACCTGGTTGTCGGCGTCGAACTGTTTGGTCTGAAGCACCAATGGAATATCGTCCACGCCGTAAGTGCGCGGCAGTACTAGTGCGGCTTCGAGCGGATCGCGCACGATGATCAGGCCCGCGATGCCCTTGACCACATGCTCATTGGTGTGCATGTGCAGGTGCGGATGGTACCAGTGCGTGGACGCGCGCTCCAATACCGCGAAGGAGGGACTCCATGTATCGCCAGCGGCGATGGGCGTGTGCGGTCCTCCATCCGCCTCCGGTGGCACATGCATGCCATGCCAGTGGATCGTGCTCGGCTCGCCCAATTGGTTGCTCACGTTCATCGTCACCGTCTGGCCTTGCTGCAGGATGATGGTCGGCCCCAACAGCGGGCCGTTCACACCCATGGTCTGCGTAAGCGTACCTGGCAAGAATTGAACGGTGCCCATGCCCAGTTCCAGATCGATCACCTCCCCGCTTACCGTATCGGGCACGAGTAATTGGTTCTGGGCGGTCACTTCACCACCGATCGCGAAGGATGCAAACAGCGAGGAGGAGGCCCGTGGAGGTGTCGGGGATGGTCGGTCATGTGGTCCTGGATGATAAGGGTGTCATCGATGGATCGGCGCGGCAAGGCTATCGGGAAGCGGCCAGGTGCCGGGTGACATACATCACACGGCCGTTATGGTCGTGCTGCCTTCCGCCCGTCCCGCTCACGGCCGAGCTACCTCACCAGCAGGAATTTCAGATCACTGGTGGCCTTGATGTGGTGATCGATGGCCATGGGAAGGATGATGTATCCACCGGCGGCCACCCGATGCACCGCATCCTTGATCTTCACGGTGGCTTCCCCTTCCAGCACCGTGAAGAGCGCTACCACAGGGGAAGAATGGGTCGGCACATCCTGGCCGGCGATCAAGGCGAACACGATGGCCTTGGCGTTCCCGTTGTTCAGCACCATGGTGCTCTGGAACTTGGCCGTATCGGAGGTGGTGGCATCGGCCAAGCGGGCCGCTGGCTTCGGGGTGCTACTGTTCATGGTGATCAGGAAGGGTGGGCAGGTTCAAGAAGGGCTATCCGTATGGTCACGTAATTCGAGGTTCAGCGGCCCTCAGGTATTCGCTCGCTTATCCTGCCAATGTACCTCTCCTTGAGCGCATCCACGGCGTAGTACACCACGGGCACCAGGAACACGGTGAGCAGCATGGAACTGGTGAGGCCGCCGATGATGACCCAGGCCAGGCCGTTCTTCCACTCGCTGGCGGTACCGGAGGCGAGTGCGATGGGCAGCATGCCGAAGACCATCGCCACGGTGGTCATCAGGATCGGTCGCAGACGTGTGCGGCCGGCTTCGATCAAGGCATCGCGGTAGTGCATACCCTGTTCTTTCAGTTGGTTGGTGCGGTCCACGATCAGGATCGCGTTCTTGGCCACCAGGCCCAGCAGCATGATCAGGCCCAGCAGCGTGAACAGGCTGAGCGTGGAGAGCGTGAGGTTGAGCGCGAGGAAGGCGCCGATGACCGCGACCGGTATGGAGAAGAGCACCACGAGCGGGTAGAGGAAGCTATCGTACAACGCCACCATGATGAGGTACACGAGGATGAACGAAATGAGCAGCGCACTGCCCAAGGCGCCGAAGCTGTCGTTCTGCCGTTTGATGTCGCTGCCCCAGACCATGTTCACACCGGTGGGCAACGGGTTGGCCTTGATGTAGGCCACCACTTCATCGGCCACGGAACCTGAACCGCGGCCCAACGCATCGGCGGTGAGGGTCACCGCGTTCTGGCGGTCCATGCGCTCCACCAATGTGGGCGGATCGTGCCGCTCCACGCGGGCGAACTGGGCGAGCCGCACGGGAAGTCCGGCCGGGTTGATGAAGAGCAGTTGTTCCACATCGCGCGCTTCGCGCCGATCGAAGTCGTCCAAGCGGATGCGCACGGTGTGTTCGGTGCCTGCTTCGTACAGCAGCGCATCGTCGTTGCCCGCGAAGGCATTGCGCAGCGTGGCACCCACCACCAAGGTGTTCAATCCGAGGCGTGCCATTTCATCGCGGTCAAGGAACACTTGCAGTTCGGGGCTTCCGGTCTCGATGCTCAAGCGCACGTTGTTGGCACCGGGAATGCCGATGAGGGTGTCCTTCAATTCGCGTGCGGTGCGCATCACGACAGCAGGGTCCGCACCGCTGAGGGTGATCTCCACGGGTGCGGTGCGCGGGATGAGGCCGATCGCGGCCATGGTGATATCGACGGACGGAAAGCTGTCCTGCAACACGCGGCGGATGCGCATCATGTACGCGTCGGAACTTTCGTTGCCGCGTTCGGCGCGCGGCACCAGTTGCACGGTGAGTTCGGTGCGGTGCTCGGCCCCCACGCCCATGCTGCCGATGCCGCTGCTGGCGCCGCCCACGTTGCTGAACACGGAGGCTACTTCAGGTTGTGCGAGCAGGAGGGTCTCCACTTTCCGCGAGCGCATATTGTTGGTGTGCAGCGCGGTGCTCTTGTCGTATTCCAGGCCCAGCCGGAACTTGCCCTGATCACCGGTGGCGATGAGCTCCTTGCCCATGATGCCCTGCTTGATCACAGCGCCCGTGCCCACGAAGAGCAGGAGCACGATACCGAGGAAGGCCAGCTTGTGCGCGAGCACCCAACCCAGTTTCCGAGCATACCAGTTGTTGAGCCCATCGAGGCCATGCTCGAAACGGATGAGCACCCGGTTGTACACGTTGGTCGGTTCCAGTTCCTCCTTCCGGCCCATGCGCGAGGCGAGCCACGGCGTGAGGGTGAAGCTGACGAAGAGGCTCATGAGCGTGGACACCACCACCACCACGCTGAACTGCTTCAGCAGGTCGGCCACGAAGACCTGTACGAAGAGGATGGGCAGGAACACCACCACATCCACCAGCGTTATGGACAAGGCGGAGAAACCGATCTCCGCACGGCCCTTGATCGCGGCGCTCTTTCTGTCCTCGCCCTTGTCCAGGTAACGTTGGATGTTCTCCAGCACCACGATGGAATCGTCCACGAGGATGCCGATGATGAGCGACATGGCCAACAGCGTCATCAGGTTCAGCGTGTAGCCGAAGAGTCCCATGGCTACGAACGCGCTGATCAACGAAGCCGGAATGGCCACCAGGATGATGAGCGAGTTGCGCAGGCTGTGCAGGAAGAGCAGCATGATGAGCGATACCAGCAGCACGGCCAGGCCGAGGTCCACGAGCACGCCGTTCACCGCTTCGATGGTGATATCGGTGCTATCGTCGGCGATGATGAAGCGTGTGGCCGATGCTTGTTCCTCCTGTTCAATGCTGGCGAGTTCCGCCCGGATACCGGCGCTGACCTCCACCGCGTTCGCATCGCCTTGTTTCTTGATCAGCAGGCCGATGCCTTCTTCCCCATTGTACCGGCTCACCGAAGTGGCATCGGCGATGGCATCCACCACGGTGGCCACATCCTTCACGCGCACCACGGAGCCCGGCGCCGGGAATGGCCACCACCACATTTTCGATCTCCTCCAACGGTGGTGAGCTTGCCCGCGAGCTTCACGGTGAGCTGGGCAGACCTCGGTACGCACGCTGCCCGCAGGCACCTCACGACCGGCGCGTACGATGGCGTCGGATACGTGCGAGCGGGATCCTGTACAACAGCAATTTCGCCTGGTCCACGTTCACCTGCACTTCGCGCTGTTCGCCACCGAGCAAAGTGATCTCCGAAACGCCCTTCAATTGTTGCAGACGCGGCAGCAGTTCATCCTGCATACGCTGGTAGAACCGTGGCGCGGGCTCATCGCTCAAGGCGCTCACGCTCGTGATGGGCAGGTCGTTCGGCGAGACTTTCGTCATCACCGGCGGCTGCAGACCGTCCGGCGATCCTGGCGGATGTTGTCGATCCGGCGTTGCGCATCCTGCATGGCCAGATCGAGGTTCGCGCCGTACTTGAAGTTGACGATGACGATGGACGCATTGGCCAGTGATCGGCTGCTGATGAAGTCCACATGCTCCAGTGCACTGAGCGCATCCTCCACAGGCCGCGTAACGGCGTTGGCCACTTCATCGGGTGCGGCACCGGGGTACATGGTGCGGATGGTGATCACCGGCTGGTTGAAGTCCGGCATGAGTTCCACACCCAGGTTGCGGTAGGCCACCACGCCGCCCAGCAGCAACACACCGAAGATGACGATGATGAGCGACGGCCGCTTGATGGCGATCCCGGTGATGGTCATGGTCTGTTGCTGTTCGTTCGCATGTTCAAGGATCAGCGGTACCGCACCGGCATGCCGTCCGCAAGGCTGATGAAGCCACTGGTCACCACGATGTCCCCGGGCTTCAAGCCTTCGGCCACGGCCACCAGGCCACCGCTCGTGGCGGTCGTCACGATCGTGCGCCGCTTGGCGATGCCGTCCTGCACCACATAGACCTCCGGTTGGAGCGTGGAACCGATCAGCGCATTGGCCGGGATCACCGCTCCGGGCACTTCCCCTTTGCGCGGCGCCTGCACCGAAGCCGACATGCCCGGTCTGATCGCATCATCGGTTGAGGAAGCAAGGGCGATGCGCACGGCGAAGTTGTGCGCGCCATCACCGCGATCGCCCACGCTGGATACCGTGCCCACCAAACTCTTTGTACCACTTGCGGCGACCGTGAGCGCATCGCCGATCTGGAAGCGACCGCGATCCGATGCGGGTACCAGCAGCACCAGTTCCAACGCACGATGATCGGTGAGTTGCGCCACAGGCATGGACGGTGCGAGCACGGTGCCTACTTCCACCAGCAGTTGCACCACCTGCCCGCTGAACGGTGCCACAATGGTGGTGCGCCGCAGTTGTTCCTTCAGGTTGTCACGTTGGATGCGTGCGGCCTCCAGGGCCATGTCGGTCTTCTCCAGCTGCACGGCTTGCACCGCATCGGCCCTCGCCAGTATGGTATAGCGGGCATGGTCCTTTTCCAAGCCTCCCACTTGCACTTGCGCTGCTTCCAACTGCAGGCGCAACAGTTCGCCGTCGAGGCGTGCGATCACCGCGCCGCGCTCCACCCATTCCCCTTCTTTCACTTCCAAGGCCACCACGCGACCCGGCACTTCGGCCATCACGCGGCCATCGTGCATGGCTTCCACCGTGCCACTGTACCGGGTGCCTTCCCCAAGTAGCGCCTGCCGCACGGTGTCAACACCCACATGAACGGGTGCGCTCTTGTCGTGGCGGTATACGCGCTCCTGCACGATGCGCTTGTTGGATGCGAGCTTCCATACCGTGAGCACCACCAAGGCGCCCAGCGCGATCCAGATCATCCAGCGTTTCATGGGCGTTGTGTTGGCAGCAGTGTTCCGTTGATGCGCGCCAGTTCCAGCTGGGCTTTGCGCAGGTCCACCAAGGCGTTGATGGTGTTCTGTTGTGCGTCCCAGAATGCTTGGTCGGCAAGTACGATGTCGCTGAGCGAGGCCACACCTTGCTGGTGTTGGAGCAGTGTGCTGCGGCGGATGCGATCAGCCAGTTCCAATTGCGCTTCGCTGTCCGCGAGGGCTCGGCGGGCCAGGGCTTCTTCGCGCAGGGCGGTGCGGTGTTCCAACGCGTCGCGTTCAAGTGCGGCGTCGCGTTGCAGCGTGGCGTGCTCCAACTCCAGTTCCTTGCCTTTGATCCGTTTCCCCAGCACTGTTCCTTGGAAGATGGGAACCTGCAACTGCACACCGAAGTAGCCGATGGGATAGTAGTCGTACCGGTCCTCCGCACCGATGGGGCCGAAGCCGGTGGTGCCATACAGACCAGTGGCGTTCAAACTTGGAATACGTGAGCGCTTCACCAGTTGTAGTTCGGCCGCCTTCAAGCGCATGGCCTGTTCAGCAGTGCGCACACCGGTGCCCAAACGCGCTGTTGGTGCCGTTGTGTTCAATACGGCCTCGGGTGCGGTGACCTCCAGCGGGGCATCCACGGGAACTCCGATCAGCATACGCAAGGCGTCCATGGCTTGCGCGTATTGCGAACGCGCACGTTCACGCTGGGTAAGGAGTTGGGCGTGTTGCAAGCGCAGCCTGTCCACATCGCTCGCACGTGCGAGCGCCTGATCGTGCAGCAGCTCCGTGTTGCGTACCAGGTCTTCGGCATTCACCACATTGCTGTCCAGGAACGCCAAACGCGCATTCATGATCTGCAGGTTGTAGTACACGTTGCTCACCTCCAGCACTACCGCTTCCCGTGTCCGTTCACCCTGTAGTTCAACCAGCCGATCGCCCTCCCTGGCCATCTGGATACCGCCCCACACCTGCGGATCGTACAGGGGCATTTGCGCTTGCAGGTTCGCGTTGATGTTCTGCGTGGTACCGAATTGGACGGCGCGGTAAGCGCCTTCGGGTCCACCGAAAAAGCTGGAGGGCAACAGTTGGTAGGGCAGGTCGGTGTAGTGCCTGAACTCGGCCGCACCGCGCACTTTGGGGATCAGCCCGGCCTTTGCTTCGCCGATCCGCAGGGCGGCCATCTCTTCGTCCAATGCCGCCATGCGCACGCGCCGATCGTTCGCCAGTGCGGAATCCACGCACTGTTCAAGGGTCATGATCTGGGCGGATCCCTGCGCGGCCAACAGGGTGACCAACAAGGACACCATGATATACCGCAAGGCTTTGGAAGCGCGCCGCATGGTGATCACGGGCTACTGGAAGAAGGTCGTGTACGTTGCGAGGTGCGTGGCCATGGCCTCCCGATCGTGGGCTGCGTTCCCGTCGAATTCACGCAGCGCGTGGTGGATCGGGATCAGGAAGTTGTGCAGCTGGTTGTGGGCTTCGCCCTCCATGGTACACCGTTCGAAGATCAAGCCGAACTCGTCTTCCAGCGCGGCCTTCAGCGTATCCGCATTTCCGCTCGCGGGATCGAACGCCTGAAGGATCGCCGACATGTTCGCGATGCCCGTGGTGGTCTCCGGGTTGGCTATCCAGCGGTTGCCCAAGCTGTCCAAGCGCACGGCGGGAACACCGCTTTCCGGAGCGTCGGTGGCCTGCGCGGCGGCGGATCCTTCATCCGTATGGTCGCTATGTGCTGGTGCATCCGTGCCACAGCCCAAGGCAAGGAGCGTAAACCCGACGAGTGCTGTTGCAAGTAGTCCGGTGGTCTTCATCGTGTATGGTGTTGGTTCGGTGTGTATGCGGTGTTGCCCAGTCGAGCGGCACCGAAGTAGAAGGCCCCGGTGAGGAGCGTTCGGAAAGCCAGCGCGCCGATGGTCTTCTGTTCGTAGATCCCACCGCTGTATACATGCCAGGCGAAAACGACGGCGGCACCGACGAGCACCATCACGGCCGCGAGCAGCACCTTGGCAGGCCAGTGCCTTTGCGCGATCACACCCACGGCAGCAAGTACATAAAGGATACTGGCGATGAAGTTGGCCCACACCACCACGAGCACGTAGTTCCCTTCACGCGCCCGAACGCCGAACAGGTCGAAGATCACGGATGTGCTGAGGAACAGTGTGAGCGCGCCGAAGAGCAGCAGCACGGCGGCGAACACGTAGCGTAGGATCGGTCCTTTCATCATCTTGCCTCTATCTGGTTCGGATAAGCTCCACCACCACCTTCACCAGCGCGCGGCCCTTCTTCGTCAGGTCGAACGTGCGGCCGCTCATGCGCCAGCGGAGCATGTGCAGCCGGAACGTGCCCATCGCGATCATGGTGAGCAATTCGGCGGGGAAGGCATCCGTGAACACGCCTTTCGCCTGGCCTTCCTTGATGGTGGCGAGCAGATGGCGCCGCTTCACTTCCATGAGGTCGGTAATGCCCTTGTCCAGCGCGGGAGTCTGGTCCAGTACGCCGCTGGCGAAAATGGCCATGAGGAAATGGGGATATTGGGTGAAGAACCGGAAGTGGCTGTCGAACATGGCTTCTACCCGCTCCGATGGATCGCTCACGCGGGCGGTCACTTCGGTGAGGCGTTCCTCCATGGAAGCAGCGAGGTAGTGGAGCATGGTGAGCAGGATCTCCTCCTTGTTCTTGAAATGCCGGTACAAGGCCGGTTCGCTGAAACCCATGCGCTCGGCAAGCCGCTTGGTGGTGAGCGCAGCGTAGCCGCTCTCGGTCATGAGCTGGCCTGCGGCCTCCATGATCTCCAGTTGGCGGGGCTTAATGTGCATTGACCTGCTTGAGTTTGAAGAACGACACACCCAACCAGAACACCGAGGATGTCATGGCGATGGCACCGACCAGCACAAGCACGGGGGGCGCACCGAAGTACACTTCCGCGAGAATGCCTACCGGCATTAACAAGCCTGTTAGTGCGAGCCAGGAGATGGCGGTGGTATGTGCGAGGCGGTCTTTGAAGTGCAACAGGAGGTAGCCGATGACCACGTTGAGCACAGCGAACAAATTGCCATGCACATGCGCGAGGCGCGCCTCGAAATGCTTGCCGGTGGAGTAGGAGTCCACCCAAGTCTGCTTGTCCGGCGCGAAGTCGCGCAGGTAGATCAATAGGAACCCGTAGAGCATGAAGCCGCCCATGATCAGCAAGCCGATGGCGATGTTGTTCTTGCCGTGCATGGTGCTGTGTTCAGGTCAACGGCACAAAGCACGTTAGTGTACGCTAACTTGAAGGTGATGAAAGTCACTTGGTGCGCTTTTCCATCTTCACGCAGTCGGTGGCACGAACCCAGGTTGGGGTGCGCCCCCGATCTGGCGCGAGCATCCGCTCCGTATCACTTCAGGCATTGCTCCCTTGCGCTCCATAAGCGCATGGGTCCCATGGTGCCCAGCAGGAAGGTGAGCACATAGCCCAGCAGTGCGATCAGGGCCAGGCCTTTCCATTCGAAGGCAGCGCGTTCCATGGCGTTGAGGGAGGCCCGAAAGGTGTGAACAATTCCGGTCCACCACTTCGGCGCGCACACAACGCCACCGTCGCGGCTAGTCCAAAGGCCGGGGTTCTGGTTGGTGCTAGCGCTTCAGCACCTTCCCACCCTCCTTCAGATCCTTCACCAGGTCCTGCACGCTGGTACGTTCCAGCATGCGACGCAGGTCCTCTCGCACCCTGAGGAAGTGATCATGCAAGGTGCAGGGTCTGGTGGCATCGCACTGCGATAGGCCCAGTGCGCAGCCCCTGTAAATGGCATCGCCATCGATGGTGGAAACGATGTGGCTAAGCTTCACCTTTGCGGAACAGGGCCGCCGGCATGGAGAAGCCACCACCGGGCCCTTTGGCGGAAAGCACCAACTCGGCATGCACCAACTGTTGAAGCACCTTGGCGGTGAACGCTTCGGGGATCGCCGTCTCCTGCGCGACCGCTTTCAAGGTCATGCTCTTACCCTTCTCCTCGCACGCGGCGATGCACACCACCGCCCGTATCGCGTACTCGCACGCTTTTGAGAACATGGCGGCAAAGAACGTGAAAGCGCGGTACGGCTTAGATGATGAGCGTCAGCAGACCGCTGCGGAGCCCACCCAGGAAGGCGCAGGCAGCACCGGCACCGCGCGCCGTCGCACAAAGTGTACTAGCAGCGCAATGACCCCGAGGGGCATGGGCACCGAGGTGAGCAACTGTATCCAGTAGTAACCTGGCATCATCCCCCAGCCGGCCCAGAACAAGGTACCCTGCAGGAAAAGCGCTGCTTCGCTCAGCAGCATCCCACCGGTGAAGAGCGACAGTCCGATGCGCACGAGGCGATCGGTGGGAACGAACCAGCCACGCAGCAAGGCCATGGCAAAAAGCATCATGCTGATAGCGCCGAGCATGTTCAGGTGGATGAAGCCGATGACGTAGTTGCGGATGGTGAAGGCCATGACCGCCACCTGTGGAACGGCCACCATCGTTTGCATGAGCACCTTCAGGCCCATGCCGATGAGCGCGTAGGTGACACATCGCCAGGCCCATAGCTGCGCCTTGGAATGAAGCCCGACCTGTGCGCGGCGAATGGACACCGCCGTGCGCCAACCGGCCCAGAGTTGGATCAGCACGCCCAGCGAATTGATCGCGATGATGGACCAGTGCCGCTCGCTCCACGCGATGGCAAGTGCGAACGTGAGCACAGCGGATATGAGCCATAGGCGGATGGTGAGCGGGTCCAAGGCCTCCGCTATTCCATGGGTCTCGGCCCAGCGGCTCCACAGTGCCAACGCAGCGAACCAGAACCAGCCGTTGAACTGGAAGTGCAGGAAGAACTGGATGCTCCAGTAATACCACTCCGTGCCGAAGAGGCCGTTCGCGAGCAAAGGCGCCATCGACCATACACCGATCGTGGAGATCACCATCATCCACACAGCGATCCGCACCAGTTTGCGACTTCCAGCAGCCAGCCAGGACCGTGTGCCACGCCATGCCAGCACGGCCAGCACGTAGGAAAGCAACAGATGCAACGTGGTGAAGGAGATGGATACCGGGCCATAGGACTGTATAGGGAACGAAATCAGCATACCGAGCACGGCGATCTGCACGAGGAAGAACAGGAGGCGGTGCCTTCGGCGTGACCTCCCATCATCCGCATCCTCCAGCAGGAAGACCAGCAGGGCGATGAAGACCCAGCCGAGCATGGCCACATGCGAGTGTGCGTGAAGGAGCGGCTTGAAGCGGACGTATGGTATCTCCACCACATAGATGCTCCGGAGCACGCAACCGATAATGGCCGCAACGGCCAGATTTACGAGCGCCACAGCGAACCAGGGACGTAATGAAGCACTAGGATTCGGCATGCTGATGTTAGAGACGGCGATAATGGTGCGTAGTTTCAGCGGCTAAGATGACGATCGTCATATACCGGACCGAAATGTCCGATGATTTTTGTCGTGCACTTGTCATCAGGCGCAAGGAACACCCCACAACCGACACCAACCCAGTCCTCCACCCCAAAAACCAGTGCAAATGAGAATCAACAGCGCATACCCACTCTTGGCAGCAATAGGAGCAATGATATTCATCCTGGCAGCCTGCGGTGGCGACGGAAAAGCCGTCGTTACCTCCAGGTGCAACGGCACCAGCGCCGAGATCGGCGAGGATCGACCCGAAGGCGCCACGCCACATGCCAAGCTGTTCACCGCAGCGGACTTGAACTTGGGGGATATCGATCCCGGCCTCGCCGAGAAAGGCAGGCTCACCTACGATGTGAAATGCCAGGCTTGTCACACACTCACGGACAAGCGCGTGGTTGGTCCGGGTTGGCAGGGCATCACCACCAAACGCAAGCCAGAGTGGATCATGAACATGATCGTGCATACGGACGCAATGCTCGAGAGCGATGCTGAAGCACAGAAGATGCTCGAGGAGTGCCTTGTGCGCATGCCCAACCAGAACCTCAGTCATGATGAAGCACGCCAGGTGCTCGAGTTCATGCGCACCCTTTGATACGCCCAAAACCAAACCGAAGAACAATGAAACGTCCCTTGATCTCCACCCTGCTGCTGCTCTCGGCGGCCGGTGGTGTTTTCTTCTTGTTGAACACCATGCAGGGTTGTCGGCCCAGCACCACCCAAGCGGCGGTGCAAGGCGATGCCGCCTCGAAAGTGTACGTGCGGCCCGGTGCCTACGATGAGTTCTACAACTTCGTGAGCGGCGGCTTCAGCGGCCAGATGAGCGTGTACGGCATCCCCAGCGGACGCCTGTTGCGCCACATCCCGGTGTTCTCCCAGGATCCGCAGAGCGGATACGGATACAGCGAGGAGACCAAGCCGATGCTGATGACCACCCACGGATCCATCCCCTGGGATGATTCGCACCATGTGGAGAGTTCCATGACCGATGGTGTGCCGGACGGGCGATGGATGTTCATCAACGGCAACAACACGCCACGCATCGCGCTCATCGATCTGGCCACCTTCCGAACGAAGAGCATCATCGAGATCCCGAACTGCGCGGGCAATCACAGCTCCCCGTTCATGACACCCAACAGCGAGTACGTCATCAGCGGTACGCGCTTCAGCGTACCCATGGGCACGGATGCGCAACGGGACGTGCCCATCGAGAGCTATCGCGAGAACTTCAAAGGCACTGTCAGTTTCATACACCCCGAGCCCGAGACCGGCAGGATGTCCATTGCGTTCCAGATCATCACGCCGGGCATGAACTTCGACCTGTCACACGCGGGCAAAGGCCCGAGCGATGGCTGGTTCTTCTTCAGCTGCTACAACAGCGAACAGGCGTACAGCCTCCTGGAAGTGAACGCCAGCCAGCGCGACAAGGATTTCATCATGGCGGTGAACTGGAAGAAGGCCGAGGAGTATGCCAAGGCGGGCAAGGGACGCAAAGTGCCGGGCAGGCACTACAGCAACCTGTACAGTGATGAGACCCATTCGGCGACCAGCACGGTGGTGGAGGAAGTGCTCCAACTGGATCCACGTGAGTTGACCGACCTGCTGTATTTCATGCCCTGCCCGAAATCACCGCACGGTTGCGATGTGGATCCAACGGGTGAGTACATCGTTGGCGGCGGCAAGCTTGCAGCGTTGATACCCGTCTTCTCCTACAGCAAGATGAAGGCGGCCATCGACGCGAAAACGTACGACGGCGACTTCATGGGCATCCCCGTGCTCAAGTACGAGAGCGTCCTGCATGGCGAAGTGAAGAAGCCCGGTTTGGGGCCACTGCATACGGAGTTCGATGATAAAGGCAACGCTTACACGTCCATGTTCGTGAGCAGCGAGATCGTGAAGTGGAACGTACAGAGCCTGGAAGTGCTGGACCGCGTTCCCACCTACTACAGCATCGGCCACCTCTGTGTCCCCGGCGGCGACAGCAAGAAGCCCTTCGGCAAGTACGTGATCGCCTACAACAAGATCACAAAGGACCGCTACCTGCCCACCGGGCCGGAGCTCACCCAAAGTGCGCAGCTGTTCAGCATCGATGGCGACAAAATGGAATTGCTCCTCGACTTCCCGACGACGGGCGAACCGCACTACGCACAAGCCATACCCGCCGACCTGGTGAGGCCGCGCTCGGTCAAGTTCTTCGACATCAACAAGAGCAAGCATCCCTATATGGCCAAGGGTGAGAAGGAGACCCGCATCGAGCGCAAAGGCAAGGAAGTGCACATCTGGATGACCACCATCCGCTCCCACTTCACACCGGACAATGTGGAAGGTGTGCGCCTGGGCGACGAAGTGTTCTTCCATGTGACCAACCTGGAGCAGGATTGGGACGTACCCCACGGCTTTGCGATCAAGGGTGCGGCAACGGCCGAACTGCTGATCATGCCCGGTGAAACACAGACGCTGAAATGGGTGCCCGACCAGATCGGTGTGGTGCCCTTCTATTGCACGGACTTCTGTTCGGCGCTGCACCAGGAGATGTCGGGGTATCTGCGCGTATCGCCCGCAGGCAGCAACGTGGAGTTGAAGGCCGAAACGCGTTCTGTTGATGCCGGTTCCTAGAACCACCGAATGAACCAATGATCGAGCACCGGCGTGGCATTGCCCGCCGGTGCTTCGTCTTCAACCCAGACCCGTACATGACCGCCCACCCCTTGCGCCCCGTATCCAGAGCGTTGATCGCGATCGCAGCCTTGGCGATCGGTGCGCTGCTGGTGGTTCCCATCTGGCGCATCGACCTACAGGCGCCCCAATACCCGGAAGGTCTCTACCTGCAGATCTTCCACGATCGCTTCGAGGGTGACGTGCGCAACATCAACGGCCTCAATCACTACATCGGCATGGCCACCATCGAGAACGACATGTTCCCGGAGTTCGCCATCATGCGTTATGCGTTCTACCTGCTCATCGGTTGGGGGCTGCTGGCAGCGGCGATCGGTCGTCGCGCTGCCTTGTTCAGCTGGCTCATGTCGCTGTATGCCTACGTGATTTGGGCCATGTGGGACATGTACGCATGGGGCTACAAATACGGACACGACCTGGATCCCCATGCAGCGATCAAAGTGGAGGGGATGGCCTATCAGCCACCGCTCTTCGGTCACAAACAACTGTTGAACTTCGATGCGTGGTCGCTCCCGGACACGGGTGGCTGGGTCTTGTTCGGCGTGATCGCCATCGCTTCGTTGACCTGGTTCGTGGAGTGGCGTTGGCCACGCAAGACGAAACCAGCTGGTACCGGTGCCGATGTGCAAACACCTGCTACGGTGGTCGTGCCGGGCTTGCTCATGCTGGCATGCCTGCTCAGCGCTTGCGGTTCTGCAGCACCCCCGACCATCGACTATGGCAAGGCCGAATGCACGTACTGCCGCATGAACGTGATGGACAAGCAGTTCGCTGCGGCCATCGTCACGGTCCATGGAAGGACCTACCCCTTCGATTCACCGGAATGCATGGCACAACATGTTGCCGATGGTGCCATCGCGGAAGCACAAGTGCGCAATTGGTGGGTCTGCGATCATGCGCATCCGGGCACGCTCATCGACGCCACCAACGCTTTCTACCTCGCATCCTCCTCGCTCAAGAGCCCGATGAACGGTAACGTGGCAGCATTCGCCAGTGCCCAGGATCGCACGGCGGCAGCAGCAACGCATCAGGGCGAGGAATTGGATTGGTCGGGCGCACGCAGCAGGCTCACCTCCCGGTAGCACATGTTGCGCACACCCACCGTCCTTCTGCTCCTGCTCGCTGCCTTCAGCGCGAACGCGCGTGTGTGCGAGGTGAGGCCGGGCGGTGGCAGCATCACGCAAGCCCTGGCCATCACCGCTGACTGCGATACTGTACGGGTCCATGCTGGCACCTATCTCGAGGGCACCATCACCATTCAAAGGCCTGTGGTGCTGCTGGGCGAAGGCTGGCCCGTGATCGACGGCGGAGGTGTCGGCGAAGTGATCATCGTGAAAGCTGCGCATGTCACCATCCAGGGCTTCGTGGTGCGCGGCACCGCCATCAGCGACATGAACGACCATGCCGGCATCAAGTGCATCAGCGTGAGCGATATCCGGATCATCGGGAACCGTGTCGAGGCATGCTTCTTCGGCATCTACCTCAGCAGCGTTACCCGCGCGTTGGTCGCGGAAAACCGCGTGATCGGCGATCGCACCCTGGATGAGAGCCGACGTGCCAACGGCATCCACCTGTGGAAATGCAGCCATGTGGACGTGTTGCGCAACACGGCCATGCACCACCGCGATGGCATCTACCTGGAGTTCGTCACGGATTCGCGCGTGAGCTACGATACCAGTGCATACAATGCGCGCTATGGACTGCACTTCATGTTCAGCCATCGCGACAGCTACACGCACAACCTCTTCCACGACAACGGTGCGGGCGTAGCGGTGATGTTCACCCACGAGGTGACCATGACCGACAACCGCTTCGAGCACAACCGTGGCGCCAGTTCGTACGGCCTGCTGCTGAAGGAGATCAACGATGCGCACATCGAGCGCAACACGTTCGCGGACAACACGGTGGGGATCCTGCTGGATGGTTGCAATCGCGCAACGGTCATCGACAACCTCTTCGATGCGAACGGATGGGCCGTGAAGCTCTTCGCCAACAGCACCGCCACACGCTTCGAAGGGAACCGCTTCAGTGGGAACACCTTCGACATGACCACCAACGGCGACCTTGTCATGACCACGTTGACAGGCAACTATTGGGACCGTTATCAAGGCTACGACCTGGACCGGAACGGAAAGGGCGATGTGCCGCATCGTCCGTTGAGCGTGTTCGCCCTCGTGACCGAGCGCATGCCCTACGCCATGGTGCTCTCGCGCAGTTTGATGGTGAACCTGCTGGACCAAAGCGAGCGCCTAATCCCCACGCTGACCCCGGCCACCTTGCAGGACACAGCACCATTGATGCACCCGCCCCATGGATAGGATCGCCTTCGAAGGACTTGGGAAGCGATACGGCAAGCAGTGGGCATTGCGCGCCGTGAACGCGCGGTTCGTGGAAGGTGAAGTGGTGATGGTGATCGGTCCGAACGGATCGGGGAAGACCACGCTCATCAAATGCCTGCTGGGGCTGGTGCGGCCAACAGAAGGTGCCATCCACGTGAACGGTACGCTCGTTGGCAACGACCCCTCCTACCGCGCTTCGATCGGCTACATGCCGCAGCTTGCCGAGTTCCCGCGCGAGTTGACGGTGGACCAACTCCTGCGCATGATGAACGACATCCGCGACGCGAAGTCCGGCTCCACGGACGACCGGTTGATCAAGCTGCTCGGCGTGGACGCGCTGCTCGACAAGCGTATCGGAACGCTCAGTGGAGGAATGCGGCAAAAGGTGAGCGCGGTGCTTGCCTTCCGGTACCGGCCGAACATCCTGGTGCTGGACGAACCCACGGCCGGCCTCGATCCCGTGAGCGCTGCCAAACTGCTCGAAGCCGTGGTGCAGGCCAAACGAGGCGGTGCCACCGTGCTGATCACCTCGCACATCATGGAAGAGGTGCAAAGGCTGGGCGATCGTGTGGCCTATCTGCAGGACGGTCGGCTGCGTTTCGCCTTGCCGCCGGAAACGATCGCCCGAAGTGACCGGCGAACCGTCGCTCGCACTCGCGTTGCCCAAGTACCTCGCACAACTACCACCGGCCAATGTGGAAAGTCTATAAGTACACCATGCTCGACCTGGCGCGGAACCGCTTCGCGCTGGGCTATGCGCTCCTGCTGCTACTCGTGTCCATCGGGCTCTTCATGCTGGAAGCCGACAACACCAAAGCGCTCATCAGCCTCACGCAGGTGGTGTTGGCACTGGTACCCTTGCTCGCGTTGGTGTTCACCATCATCTACTTCTACAACCAATACGAGTTCACCGTACTACTGGCCGTACAACCCTTGCGCAGGCAAAGCATCATACGAGCACAGTTCCTCGCGGTGGGCACCGCGCTGCTCGGGGCCTTCCTCCTCGGCGTGGGGTTGCCGGTGATGGCCTACGCTCCCGGACCGATCGGCTGGACACTGCTGCTCACCGGTGCTGCGCTGACCATGGTGTTCTGCGCACTGGGCATGTTCATCGCGGTGCGCCAAAGCGATCGCGCAAAGGCCGTGGGCATCGGACTGGCCACCTGGGTCTTCATGGTGCTGGTCTATGATTCGCTGCTGCTGTGGCTCATGTTCAGCTTCAGCGATCGTCCCATCGAGCCGGTGATCGTGCCACTTGCTGCGCTGAACCCGATCGACCTGTCGCGCATCCTGATCATGCTGAAGATCGATCTGGCGGCCTTGCTCGGCTACACCGGCGCGGTGTACCAACAGTTCTTCGGCGGCCTTGGGGGCATGCTCCTCTCCTTCGCAGCCTTGATGCTGTGGATCCTACTCCCGGCCATGGCCGCCACGCGGGCCTTCGCGCGAAAGGACCTGTGATGAACATCATCCATGGAACTGAGCAAGATCATCATCCACACAGGTTAATTCGGACAATATTGTCCGAGTTAACGAACCGAACCCATGACCACCCACCGCATCCATCAATGGCCACTTGCCGTGCTAGCGACTTTCCTGCTGTTCGCCTGTGGCGGCAGTCCCACCGACGGAGATACGTCCACGGCCACTTCGTCCGCCGGAGCTGCTCCTGACGGGGGACAATCCACCGTGCAGGACGACCAATCGCAGAAGAACGTGGTGGGCGTGGCCGTTGGGTCCGCGGACCACACCACACTTGTTGCGGCCGTGAAGGCCGCCGAGCTCGTGGACGCGCTGAGCAACGCTGGTCCCTTCACCGTCTTCGCGCCCACGAACGCGGCATTCGATGCGCTCCCAGCCGGAACCGTGGAGGGCCTGTTGGAGCCGGAGAAGAAGAGCGACCTGCAGGACATCCTGCAATACCATGTGGCCGTGGGCGTGTTCAAGCCTGAAATGCTACGCGATGGCCAGACGCTCGGCATGGTGAACGGGGGCAATGCCAAGATCACGGTGAAGGATGGCAAGGTGATGATCAACGATGCCGCTGTGGTAGCCAGTGTTCCGGCGAGCAATGGGATCGTGCATGTGATCGACAAGGTGATCCTGCCTCCCGCGCCGGTGAACTGAGGCTCCGATACGCCGACGTTCTGCACTGCTCGTATCGTGCACGTTGGTGAAAGTCAGCGAAGGCGTCCGACCGGACGCCTTCGTTGTTGACAGGCCTCCCAGGCTCCCAACGGATGTTGATCGCTCTCTTCAGGATCGAGTTCGTGCACGATCATCGCGCTCGCGGCAAGAACAATGCATCAATGAACGTCATCAGGAGCAGGGCGAAAACCGACGCGACGCGTGTGCGATCCGCGGACTTCATCCAAGCGGTTCAAGGCCGTCTTTCGACGAGAACAAGTCCTAGGCCGCGTTATCGAGTTCTTGCGCCAACGACCTTCGCAGCATGAAGGAACGCGCGGACATCCGACTGCAGGCCGTGGTTGTTCTTGTGGGGGCCGTGCTCATGGCGGTGAAGTTCCTGGCTTGGTACGTTACCCACAGCAACGCCATCCTCAGCGATGCGCTGGAGAGCATCGTGAACGTGGTGGCAGGTTGCTTCGCGCTCTACGCGCTGTTCCTGGCCGCCAAGCCGCGCGATCGCGAGCATCCGTACGGTCATGGCAAGATCGAGTTCATCAGCGCAGGGGTGGAAGGCGGCCTGGTGGGCATCGCGGGAGTGGTCATCGTGGTGCGAGCCATCATGGCCTGGATAGAAGGACACACCGTGCACGAGGTGGAGAAGGGCATCGTGCTCGTGGCCGTTGCCGGCGGTGCGAACCTCCTCATGGGCCTTGTGCTGCAACGCCGTGGTCGCCGCGAACGCAGTATCACCATGGAAGCGAGCGGCACCCATTTGCTCGGCGATGCCTGGAGCACGCTGGCCATGTTGTGCGGACTCGCCGCCATCCACTTCACCGGCATCCAATGGTTCGACAGCCTTTTCGCCATCGGCTTCGGCATCTTCATCCTGGTGCAAGGCGCGCTCGTGGTGCGTCGCGCCGTGGCGGGCATCATGGACGAGACCGATATGGGAGCCGCTGCCGAGGTGGTGCGCCTCCTGGAGAAACATCGCCGACCCCAATGGGTGGACGTCCACAACTTCCGCGTGATCCAGTTCGGCCGCACCCTGCACATCGATTGCCACGTGACCCTGCCTTGGTACTACACCCTCGAGCAGTCGCACGACGAGATCGCCGTCATGGAAAAGCTCGTGAACGAGGAAGGCGACCGCGGTGTGGAGCTCTTCATCCACATGGATCCCTGTATCCCCTCGTCCTGTTCCATCTGCAGCCTTACGAACTGTGCCCAGCGAAAGGCGGACAATGCGCGGCACATTCCGTGGGAGTTGGAGAGCGTGCTGGGGAATGCCAAGCACGGCAGCAGGTAAGTCCTCGGCACATCGGGTGGTTGGTTGGGCCGGTGTGGTGTGGGTTGGGCATTCCGCGGGTCCGTGGGGCGTGGGGTGGTGCGAGCAAGTGGGGTGATCGTGTGCTGGTCGTGATAGCCAAAGGCTGAAGGTTGGCGGTGCGATGGGAACCGGTGCGGCATGAGCTAATGAATTTGTGAGACACCGGACAGTCGCTCACCAGCACACCTCACCGCACGACTTCCGGTGTGACGAACGTGGGGGCGCTCCGCGCAATGGGATAAGGCCGCAGGTTCAACCTGCGGAGGCATGACTGACGAATGTCAGTTCCTCAACTGACCACGCTCACGCCGCGCCTTTCCCCGGCCGAACACTTTCGCAGCGCCAAGGAAACCGCTTGATGAACGTCATCTTCCTCCTGATCACCGCAAGCACCCTCGTGGCCGGCGTGTTCTTGGTGGCCTTCATCCTGGCGGTGCGCAACGGGCAGTTCGACGACGACAAGTCCCCAGCGGTGCGCATCCTGAACGACCCGCCCCGGATCGAGCCTGCGGCGAGCCCCACCACTTCATCTCCGTCCAAGTAATACCACGTGAACCGATGATCGAGCGTTTCCAGTACGACAACCGAATCGTCAAGAACTTCCTCTTCATCACCATCCTCTGGGGGGTGGTGGGTATGCTGGTCGGGTTGATCGCTGCCCTGCAACTGGTGCTTCCGGACTTCAACATGGCCTCGTGGTTCTCCTTCGGGAGGCTTCGTCCGTTGCACACCAACGCGGTCATCTTCGCCTTCGTTGGCAACGGCATTTTCGCCGGTGTCTACTACAGCCTGCAACGGCTGCTGAAGACGCGCATGTTCAGCGATGCGCTGAGTCGCGATCCACTTCTGGGGTTGGCAGCTCATCATCGTGGCGGCGGCGATCACCCTGCCGTTGGGAATGACCACCGGTAAGGAGTACGCCGAACTGGAGTGGCCCATCGACATCGCCATCACCCTGGTGTGGGTGGTCTTCGGCATCAACATGTTCGGCACCATCATCAAGCGGCGCGAGCGGCACTTGTACGTGGCCATCTGGTTCTACATCGCCACCTGGGTCACGGTGGCCATGCTGCACATCGTCAACAGCATCGAACTACCGATCTCGCTCACCAAGAGCTACAGCTGGTACGCCGGCGTGCAGGACGCTCTGGTGCAGTGGTGGTACGGGCACAACGCGGTGGCCTTCTTCCTCACCACGCCCTACCTGGGCCTGATGTACTACTTCCTGCCGAAGGCGGCCAACCGTCCGGTGTACAGCTACAAGCTCAGCATCATCCATTTCTGGGCGCTGATCTTCCTGTACATCTGGGCGGGGCCGCACCACTTGTTGTACAGCGCGCTTCCCGATTGGGCGCAGTCGCTTGGGCACGGTGTTCAGCATCATGCTCATCGCACCCAGCTGGGGAGGAATGCTCAACGGCTTGCTCACGCTGCGCGGCGCTTGGGACCGTGTGCGTGAGGATCCAGTCCTCAAGTTCTTCGTCGTCGCCGTGACCTGCTACGGCATGGCCACCTTGGAAGGTCCGCTGCTGAGCCTGAAGTCGATCAACGCGATCGCGCACTTCACGGATTGGATCGTGGCGCACGTGCACATCGGCGGCATCGGCTGGAACGGTTTCATGGCCTTCGGGATGATCTACTGGTTGGTGCCGCGCCTCTACGGAACCAAACTCCACTCCACCAAGCTCGCCAACGCGCACTTCTGGCTGGGCACGCTCGGGATCATCCTCTATGCTGTGCCGCTGTATTTCGCGGGCTTCTTCCAGGCCATGATGTGGAAGCAGTTCACGCCGGACGGATTCTTGGTGTACCCGAACTTCCTCGACACGCTATTGGAGATCAAGACCGCCTACTGGTTGCGAGCGCTTGGCGGAAGCATCTACATCGTGGGCGTGTTCATCATGGTGTACAACGTGGTGAAGACCGTGAAGGCGGGCCGCCTCATCGCGAACGAGGACGCCGAGGCTCCACCCTTGGAGAAGACGGCTGTCGGTACCGAAAGCGGTCACTGGCACCGTTGGATCGAACGTCGCCCCATCCAGATGCTCATCGCAAGCCTGGTGGTGGTCGCCATCGGTGGCGCATTGGAGATCATCCCCACCTTCTTGGTGAAGAGCAACATCCCCACGATCAGCAGCGTGAAGCCTTACACACCATTGGAGTTGCACGGCCGGGACATCTACGTGCGCGAGGGGTGTTATACCTGCCACAGCCAGATGATCCGACCGTTCCGCAGTGAGACGGAGCGCTACGGCGAATACTCCAAGGCAGGCGAGTTCGTGTACGACCATCCCTTCCAATGGGGCAGCAAGCGCACCGGGCCCGACCTCCTGCGTGTTGGTGGCAAGTACCCCAACAGCTGGCACTACTACCACATGTACGATCCCACGAGCATGAGCCCCGGCTCCTTGATGCCCGCCTACACGCACCTGTTCGACGACGTGCTCGATACCGCCATCACCTCGAGGAAGATCGAGGCCATGATCACCATGGGGGTGCCGTACGCCGCGGATTTTCCCGCGAAAGCCAATGCCGATCTGGTGGCGCAAAGCGAACTGATCACCATCGATATGAAGAAGGTCGGCATCGATGCAGCGAGCGATCGGGAGATCATCGCGCTCATCGCCTACCTGCAACGTGTGGGCACGGACATCAAGGCGAAGGCACCGGCCACCACCTCCGCAAAGCCCTGAGCCATGCTGAAGTTCATCAAGCACCACATGGACACGATCGCTGGGATCGGCATCTATCCCGTGATCTCCTTCCTCATCTTCTTCCTCTTCTTCATCGCCGTGCTGCTCTGGGTGCGAAAGGTGAGCCGCGCACACATTCCGCACATGGCCTCCCTGCCGTTGATGGAAGAACCCACCAAAACAGAAACCGGTTCCCATGCGTACTGATCGATCGCTCCCCGTGCGCGCGCTCGCACTGCTCCTCACCAGTGGTTCAGCCTTTCCCTTGTTCGCACAGGTTGCAGGCTCCGCTCCGGCCGCTGAGCCTTTGATCAGCGTGGACAACACGTTGAACTATGCGATGCTCGCCCTTGCCGTGGTGCAGGTCGTCTTCGTGATCTCCTTGGCAGGCATCATGCGCACCTTGGGTGGAACGGGCAACTGGGCCAAGCGCCTCGCCAAACAGAAGGGTCGCGCGCTGGTGGCGATCCCGTTCGCCTTGTTGCTGTCGATACCCGCGAATGCGCAAGCTTACCAAGCGCCAAGAGCGGGATTGACGAACTACGAACTCTTCTGGGTCTTGGTGGCCGTGAACGTGTTCCTGTTCATCATCCTCCTCGTGCAGATCAACATCACCCGGAGCATGGTGGCCACCATGGCCGCGGAGAAAGAAGAGGTCGCCGGAATTGCGCCGGTGAAAGCACCCTCCTGGATGGACAATCTGCTGAAGCGCCTTACGCGGCAGGTGGAGATCGAGAAGGAACAGGACGTGCTGATGCACCACGAGTACGATGGCATACGCGAGTTGGACAACGTGCTACCACCCTGGTGGGTGTGGTTGTTCTATGGCTCCATCATCTGGAGCGTGGTGTACCTGGTGAACGTTCATCTCATCGACATATGGCCGGACCAGAAGACCGAGTACGTCAACGAAATGGCACAAGCCAAGACCGAGGTGGACGCGTACATGGCCACACTCACGAACAGCGTGGACGAGACGAACGTGGTCATGCTCACGGACCCGAGCGCCCTGTCGAACGGCAAGGCCATCTTCACCCAGTTCTGCACACCGTGCCACGGTGGCGATGCGGCCGGATCCGAAACGTCCGTGGGGCCGAACCTCACCGATGCGTACTGGATCCACGGCGGCGGCGTCAAGAACGTGTTCAAGACGATCAAGTACGGCGTGGCGGAGAAGGGCATGATCAGCTGGAAGTCCCAGTTGCAACCCGCTGAGATGGCAGCAGTAACGAGCTACATCATCAGTCTCCAAGGCACCGGCGGCGCATCGCAGAAAGCTCCGCAAGGGGATCTCTGGACGGAGAGCGCAGCACCATCGGACAGCACCGGGACCCCTGCCGACAGCTCGATCGCGCGGCCAGACACCGTGCTTGCGGTGGTGAACTAGCACGATGGCCCAACCCGCCCATATCAAGCGCGACGAAAGCTACCGGGATGCGATAAGCACGGTGGACAAACGCGGCAAGCGCGTGTGGGTCTACCCGAGGAAGTCGCACGGCAAGTTCACCACTTGGCGTTCGCGGTTCGGTTATGCCCTGCTCGCCCTGCTCTTTGCGGGTCCGTTCATCTCCATCGGTGGCGAGCCGCTGCTCATGATCAACATCGTGGAGCGGCGATTCGTGTTTTTCGGTCAGGTCTTCTGGCCGCAGGACTTCCTGATCTTCGTGGTGGGCTTCATCACGTTCATCGTCTTCGTCACCTTGTTCACCGTGGTGTACGGCCGTCTTTTCTGCGGCTGGGCCTGCCCGCAAACGGTGTTCATGGACCAGGTCTTCCGCCGGATAGAGCACATGGTGGAAGGTGATTGGAAACAGCGCCAGGCCTTGGACAAGGGGCCCCTCACCACCGACAAATTCTGGAAGAAGACGCTCAAGCATGTGCTCTTCTTCGGCATCAGCTTCCTGATCGGGAACACCTTCCTGGCGTACATCATCGGTAGTGATGAACTGCTGAACATGGTACGCGAGCCTGCCGCCCTGCACAAGGGTGGGCTGACCGCGATGTTCCTCTTCAGCGGTGTCTTCTACGCCAACTTCGCCTTCTTCCGGGAGCAGGCCTGCACCACGGTGTGCCCCTATGGCCGCTTGCAGGGAGTACTGCTGGACCGCAAGAGCATCGTGATCGCCTACGACCATGTGCGCGGCGAAGCACGCGGCTTGTTCCGCAAAGGGGAGTCGCGAGCGGAAGCGGGCAAAGGCGATTGCATCGACTGCAAGGCCTGCGTGTACGAATGCCCCACGGGTATCGACATCCGCAATGGCACCCAACTGGAATGCGTGAACTGCACGGCCTGCATCGATGCCTGTGACCACATGATGCGCGGCGTGGGTCTCCCGACCGGCCTCATCCGGTTCGCGAGCGAGGACGAGATCACGGAGAAGAAGCCCTTCCGTTTCACCACACGGATGAAAGCCTACACGGCAGTGCTCGGTGTATTGATCGGCGTGCTCGCCACCTTGATCGTCCTGCGTACCGATACCGAGACCACTCTGCTGCGCACGCCGGGCATGCTCTTCCAAACGCAAACCGATGGTCGCATCAGCAACCTCTACACGATGAAGACCATGAACAAGACCCCTCATGACCTGCCCATCCGGTTGGAGCTGATGAACGTGCAGGGCGAGATCAAGCTCATCAGGAAGGCCCTGGAGCTGAAGGCCGGGGAGTTGGGACAAGGGGAGCTGTTCATCATCCTCGCCAACGATCGGCTCGAAGGCATGAAGACCAAACTGGTCATCGGCGTGTACAGCGGCGACAAACTTCTGGAGAAGGTAAAGACCTCGTTCGTAGGGCCCATCAACACGAAGCGATCATGAACTGGGGAAAAGGACTTGCATTGACATTGGCAGCGGTCGCAGGCCTCATGGTATGGTTCATCGTCATGAGCGCCCGCAACCCCGAACCGCTCGTGACCGAACAGCACTATGAGCAGGAACTGAAGTACCAGGCCCGCATCGACAACACCGAACGTGCGAACGCACTATCCATGGCCGTGGGCATGCAACCGGTAAAGGGAGGTGTGATGCTGACCTTCCCGGCGGAGCTGCGGTCCAGCACGATCACCGGCGAACTCACGCTCCTTCGTCCGAACGACCCGGCCGCCGATCGGCGTATCACGGTTACACCCGATAGCACCGGGCGGTTCCTTGCCCTTGCGCCAGGTCTTGTGAGCGGTCGATACAACGCGCTCTTGGAGTGGACGGCGAACGGGACGACCTATTACACCGAAGAGAAACTGGTCGTGCCATGAACGCGCTGCTCGCTGGTGCCGTGGTCCTTGGTGTTGCGGGCAGTGCCCACTGCATCGGCATGTGCGGTCCCATTGCGCTGGCCGTGCCCTCGCCCGGTGCGGGATGGCGTGCGCGCTTGTCCAGCACGCTCCTCCTCAACCTGGGTCGTATCACCACCTATGCGCTCATCGGCGTTGCCTTTGGCACCTTCGGTCGCGGTGCACAGCTCGCTGGATTGCAGCAGTGGGTCTCCATTCTCGCGGGCAGCGTGTTGCTCGCATCGGTCATCATACCCGGTCTGTTGGAGCGCTGGAGCCCGACAGGTCGTTTGTCGCTGATGGTGGGCAGGCTACGCAGCGTGCTTGGTCGCAATCTGAAACGCACCGCGCCGGAGGCGCTATTCCTTACTGGCGCATTGAACGGGTTGTTGCCTTGTGGCTTGGTCTATGGCGCTGCGCTGGGCGCAACGGCAATGGGCACCGCGCAGGAGGGTGCCTTGTTCATGATCTTCTTCGGACTGGGTACCTGGCCCGCCTTGATCGGCCTGCGCATGAGCGGACACATGGTGGGAACGAAGTCCCGCGCGCTGCTTCGCAAAGCCTCCCCCATCCTCATTTCCGGCATGGCCGTGCTTTTGATCCTGCGCGGGCTGGAACTCGGCATTCCCATGGTGAGCCCTGCGCCCGTGGCAATGCAGGAGGCTTCCATCGGTTGCCATTGATGCACTTTCGGGGAACACCTACCGAAGCTGACGCCTTGGGTGACATTCGTCACCTGCTGAACGCGGGCGTGGACAGACCTTCGTACAAACAAGGAACCGATGAAACCGAACATGGGCAGTACGGACCGTGTGATCCGCTCGATCGTTGCCGCCGTGGTGGTGGTGCTCTTCTTCACCAACGTCATCAGCGGCGCGCTGGGTATCGT
Organism: Flavobacteriales bacterium; assembly: GCA_016703105.1. GTDB lineage: Bacteria > Bacteroidota > Bacteroidia > Flavobacteriales_F > PHOS-HE28 > PHOS-HE28. Next base: position 84,224 of record JADJCS010000008.1, on the reverse strand, counting down.
GCTGATGCTGCTGGCCGCCGTGTTCGCGATCACGAGCTTCATGAGCTTCTGCCCGCTGTACACCGTGTTCCGTTTCAGTACACGAGACACCGCCAAGCGACCGAATTGAAGAACATGCTGCGCGCACTCTTCGGCCTGGCTCCCAGAACGAACATTGCCGACCTCTTGGAGAACGGTGCGATCATCATTGATGTGCGCTCGCCTTCCGAATACGCGAACGGACATGTGAAGGGGTCATTGAACATTCCGCTCGACGAGCTGCTGCGCAGCATGCACCGGTTGCCGAAGGACAAACCCATCATCACCTGCTGTGCCAGTGGCGCTCGCAGCGCCTCGGCTGCCAATTCACTTCGTGATCATCGGTTCGATGCGCACAACGGAGGGCCTTGGACCAAGGTGCAGGCGGCCGTTCTCCAGAAGCGATCGGACAGGAACTCGTGATGGCCGCCACCCGATAAACGTGCACTCGCTCCTACTCCTTCGGGACCCGTCGCAAAGCCCGCTCAGTCCTCCCCTTTCACCCGGCCAATGGCACAACTGATGAAGGACTTCGCCTTCTCGAAGGTTCCGCCAGAGCCGTGCTCCGGGTAACCCAAGCGCATGAGCAACGCGGCCACTTGATCGTGCTCCACGGTGCCGTCATGGTCAACGTCCACCACATCGGCCTCGGGATCGACGAACACGCTGGCCACACCGGAGAGTTCCTGCACCCGGTGACGGATCGTGCTGGCGCAGCCGCCGCATTTGAGATTGTCCACATGGAAATGAAGTACAGGCATCGCTTGGATCTTTATGGTACGAAGGACGCCACATCATTGCCTGAGAATCCTGATACCAATCGTATTTGCGACTGACGAACGTCAGCAAGGGCGCATTCCCATCCCGATAGGTTTGCGCAGCACCCGTGCGGTGCATTCCATCATGAACGTGGGCCCCATTACGACCATTCGCGAGCTTGTCCGGGAACTGCTCCGACATCGCGACCCGACAGCCTATGGTGAAATACTCGCGCGCTATGCGGTCCCGAGCCGTGATCTGGAACCCTACTTCCGCTGGAACACCAGACACTACACGCGCACTTGCATCAACCGGAACGAGGACTTCGAGTTGCTCGTGATCTGCTACGAGCCGGGGCAACGAACCAGCATCCACGACTACGATAGTCAAACGGCATGGATCCATCCGGTGATCGGCGAAGTGGTGGAGGTACGCTACACGACTTTGCCGGGTGACGTTCTCAAACTGACCAGCGAGATCCATCTCCACCCCGGCACCGTCGATTCACTGACGAACGGCAAGTCGATCCATCGCTTCGTGAACCTGGGACCGGAAAGGGCCGTGACCTTGAACCTGTATGCCAAGCCCATGAGCAAGTGGCGTGTGTACGACGAGGTCACTGGAACTCCCAGTGTTGCGCCCGCAGGCCCACCGCGATGAGCAATTTGTCGCAAGCTGCCCACCAGTATCTTGCCAGCATGGCGAACGGTCTCGGTGGATCTTTCGGGAAAGTGGACATCGCCCGGGTGTGCGAGTTGCTCTTCACCACGGCCGCAGAGGTTTGGTGGTGGTGGATGCCAGCGGAGCCATCATCATGCACAACCCACGGCTGAATGCCATGTTCGGCTATGACCAGGGCGAACTCGTGGGTGCTACCGTTGAAGTGCTCCTGCCCGATGCGGTGCGCAAACGCCATGTGGACCACCGGAACGCTTATGACAAAAAGCCCGTGCAGCGGTCCATGGGGATCGGTATGGACCTGTGGGGCAAACGCAAGGACGGTACGGTGCTGCCCGTGGAAGTGAGCCTAAACCACTTCGAGGTGGATGGTACACGCTACGTCATGGGCCTTGTAACGGACATCACCCTGCGCCGCGCTGCCGAGGATGAGCTCAAGCGGACCAACCAGGAATTGGAGGACCGCGTGGACCAGCGCACCGCCGAATTGCGCGATGCGGAACACAGTGTGCGCGAAGCCTTGGAGACCGAGAAGGAGTTGCACGCGCTCAAGAGCCGCTTCGTGGCCATGGCGAGCCACGAGTTCCGTACACCCCTCAGCACCATCATGAGCAGTGTGGACCTCATTGGCCGCTACACGGAAAGCGCACAGGACGATAAGGTCGAGAAGCATGTTGTGCGTATCAAAAGCAAGGTGCGCGAGATGACCGCCATGCTCAACGAGTTCCTCTCCCTGGAGCGCATTGAACAAGGTCAGGTGGAGTGCACACCCGTGGAACTCGACATCGTACACCTGTGCATCGAGATGATCGAGGAGTTGCGCACGCTGGCGAAAGCGGGCCAGACGATCGACTACGATCATGAAGGTGGCGAGCGCAACGCAACCCTGGACCGCCAGATGCTGAGCAATGTGATCAGCAACCTGGTCACCAACGCGGTGAAGTACTCCCCGAGGGAAAACATGTGGAACTACGCACCACCATCGCCGATGGCAGGCTCATCATCACCGTCCGGGACGAGGGCATCGGGATCCCGGCCGAGGACCAGCAACACCTCTTCGAACGTTTCTTCCGGGGCGGCAATGCCACCACCATCCAAGGCACGGGCCTCGGGCTCAACATCGTGAAACGCTACCTGGATCTCATGAACGGGAGCATCCGGTTCACGAGCATCCCTGGCAATACCCTCTTCACCGTCGAACTCCCGCAACACCTGACCGCATGAAGACCATACTGCTCATAGAGGATGATGCCGACATGCGCGAGAACACGGCCGAAATACTCGAGCTGGCAGGCTACCGTGTGAACAAGGCCGAGAACGGCAAGCGCGGCGTGGAGGAAGCACGTAAGCAGACACCGGACCTCGTGCTCTGTGACATCATGATGCCCGAACTCGATGGCTACGGCGTCTTGCACATGCTGGGTCGCAACCCCGCCACCGCCGAAGTGCCCTTCATCTTCTTGAGCGCAAAGGCCGAACGCGGCGATGTCCGCCGGGGAATGGAACTCGGCGCTGACGATTACCTCACCAAGCCCTTCGAGGAGAGCGAGCTCTTGAACGCGATCGAGGGGCGATTGAAACGGAGCGAGCTCTTCCGCAAGGGATTCGACAGCGGCTTCGAAGGCCTGAACAAGTTCATGGACCAAGCACGCGGACTGGAGGCGTTGAAGGACATCGGGCGTGACCGCAAGACGCGTAGGATCGCGAAGAAGGAGATCCTCTTCCATGAAGGCGATGAGTTGCGCCAGGTGCCCTACCTCGTACAAGGCAAAGTGCGCACCTTCAAGATCAACAACGATGGCAAGGAACTCGTGACGGGCCTGCACACCACCGGCGAGTTCATCGGTTACATGGGCCTGCTCGAGAACGGGCGTGCCATGGAAACCGCCGAAGCGATGGAGGATGCCGAAGTGGCGCTCATTCCGCGCGAAGACCTGCTGGCACTGCTCTACCGCGATCGCGACGTGAGCATCCGCTTCATCAAGATGCTCGCGCGGGATGTGAAGGAGAAGGAACAACACCTGTTGCAACTGGCCTACGCCAGCGTGAGACAGCGTGTGGCACAGGCACTGTTGCGCTTGCATGATCGGTTCGCGGAACAGAACGCCAGCGGCCTCGGTGTGCGCATAAGCCGGGAGGACCTGGCCACCATCGTTGGTACCGCCACCGAATCGCTCATCCGCTGTCTCACCGACCTGAAGGAAGATGGGCTCATCTCCAGTGAAGGCCGTGAGATCCAGATCGTGGACAAGGCCCGGCTGGAGAAGTTGGCGCACCACTGATCGAAGGACCTTTACCGCTCCCGACCGAGTTTGAACGCAGGACGTCCTCGGCGATGCCTGTGTGAACATTCAGCTTGTTATCTGACAACGGTCAGCGCCTTCTTCGATCGAGGTCCGTCAATTTGTTGACTGGATCGTTCATCATGACAAACCGAATTCAAGATGCACAAGTTGCATCCAAGAGATCCCAAGATGATCCGCGCGGCAACCGTGTTGGTATCTGGATCGATACGGAACAGGCGATCATCATCCCCATGATCGGTAAAGAACCCGCGATCCGCACCGTGACCATGGATGCGGAGAGGCACAAGCGCATCAAGAAGAGAAAGCTCGGTGGTCTGCACGGAGGTGTTCCGTCACATTCCGAGAAGCAGGAACAAAGCAGCTTGGACGAGGAGATGCGCCGCTATCTGGAAGAGGTGACCGAGGCAATAGGAAATGCCCATCGGATCGTGGTGTTCGGACCGGCCTACGTGAAGCAGGAACTTGGGAAAGCCCTTGCGAACGATCCGCGTTTCAAGGCGACGGAGGTGGACCTGGTCACCGCGGACCGGATGACACCGAACCAAATGGTGGCGTGGGTGAAGCGCTACTTCCAGTAGATCCGAGGCTATAACACCCACCACCAGGTGCTGGGTTTCCATGTGTTCCTCTTCGAGCTGATCAACGTCATTTTCAACGGGTCGATCCCGAGCTACACTTGAGCATTGACAAACAACAGCACCACATGGCCAGGTCAAAAGCAAAGACGGCATCAAGCAAGGCATCAGGCATCGGCCGAAGCGCTATCACCGGCAGGTTCATGAGCGTATCCGCAGCCAAGGCCCACAAGCGTACCGCCATCGTGGAGGGATCCACAAAGAAGAAGCGGAAATAGGACCTTGACGCCTGTTAGAAAACCGGATACCCGATCAACCAACAACGGACCATGAGACATCTCCTTCTTGCGCTCCTTCTCCTTCCCATCGCGGCGAGCACAAGTGCCCAGGACGAACCCGGCGGCACACCCTTGAACGCGATGGTCACCGTTCAGATCAGCGACTTGGATGCCGCGCTCTGGCCCAAGGTCAACGCCCGCATTGCGAGGGAGCAGAACATGAACGTGGAGTACTCCTGCCTCACCACCGGCATCATCGTACTGCGAATGCGGAACATCAAGGTCGCTGAACGGTCGGACGTCATCATCCTCGTCAAGCGCATCCTGCGCGAGGCAGGCGTGAAAGGGACCATCGAGTTCCTCAACGTGCATGTGGAGGAGGGTGACGGGAACAAGTGCTTTCTACCCCGGGCGCGGTCCCCGCTCGTAGCGGGATAGATCGCTCGTGTATCGGCGATCCGGATGAACGAACCTTGTGATTCTCCTCGTGCTTGCGCGCCCACACAATGGCATCCTGCTTTTGCGACTGAGAAAGATCATCCCCAACGCTGAGCCGGATCATTCTTAGCACTTGTGGAACGCTGTTCGTTTGCATCATGGTCCAACCAAAAACCTGAATACCATGACCACACCGACCAAACGTTCCACCCTGCTGCCATCGTTGATGGATGATGACAACTTCGGTTTCCCCAGCAACTTCGTGGACGCCGACTGGGGTTTCCCAACGCGGCTCTTCAACACCCCGTTCTTCCGGAACGCGAACCTGCCTGCGGTGAACATCAAGGACAACACCAAGAGCTTCGATCTCGAACTGGCGGTTCCGGGCTTCAAGAAGGAGGAGTTGAAAGTGAACGTGGAGGGCGACCTCAAGCCTCCTTCGTGGATGGAGTGCTCAAGCTGTCCATCCAAAAAACAAAGGCCTTGCCCGAAAAGAAGGGCAAGGAAGTCCGGATCGCCTAGGCGGAGCAGCCCACGGCGATCGAGGCAACGGCGGGGCGCGTGCAGCGCCCCGCTGTCGTTCAAGCCGGATATCCGTTCCAACGAAAACGAACACAACATGATCGCAGAACTGAACAACGAACAGATGGAGACCGTCCTCCGCAGTGAGTGCATCTGCCATCTCGGTTGCCATGCGGATGGGGAGACCTATGTGGTGCCGGTGACCTATGCCTATGATGGTTCCTCCTTCTTCTGTCATTCCACGGATGGGACCAAGACACGGATGATGCGCAAGAACCCGAACGTGTGCGTGGAGGTGTACCGCATGCAGGACATGGCCCATTGGCAATGCGTGATCGCGAAAGCGAGGTTCGTGGAACTGGATGGCAGCGCGGCCCGTGATGCCGTGGACTTCCTGGTGCAACGATTGGCACCGCTCATGACCAGCGCAACGTCCGATCCCACCCATGGTACGCATGGTCACGATCGGCAGGGAGCGAAACCGGTCGTCTTCCGCCTTGACCTGTTGGAGCGATCGGGACGGTACGAGAAGCGCTGAGAACCGGTGGATCATCAACCAGGTTCGCAGCTACGACCTGACGAGCATCAGTAGCGAACATGCGCACAAGCAGTAGCATTGAACGTTCCATTTCGACATGCCATGAAAGAAGAGACGATCACCAGCGAGACCTATCAGGAGATATACACCGGCTTGGGCTACCTGTTCTACAGCATCGCCGCCGTCGATGGGCAGGTAAAGCCGGCAGAAGCCGAGAAACTGAAGGAACTCGTGAACAAGGATTGGGTTCCCTTGGAAGGTAGTCGCGATGAACTGGGAACCGATGCGGCCTACTACATCGAATTCAGTTTCGACGATGCCAACGACCAGGCCATGCCGCCCGAGGATGCGTTCGCGCGCTTCAAGACGACCTATGAAGCGAACAAGGCGCACTTCGATGCTTCGCTGCGGGAGCTGACATTCGGCACGGCACAGGCCATTGCGTCCGCCTTCGCGCGGCACAATAAATCCGAACTGGGCCAGCTCGCACAGCTTTCTCTCTTGTTCAAGAAGGTCTGAAGCCGATGGAACAAGGGCATCGTTGACCCGGAGCGAGTGCACGAGCACCTTCATCGCGGTACATTGTTCGTGGCCCAAAGCGATGCCAACTGACCTTCGTCAGTCGGCTCAGCTCACGGTGTACCCAACTTCGGCAACATATCGCGCACCCCATGCCCCACATCCTCCTTGCCACGGACTTCAGTGATGCGTCATTGAACGCAGTGCGCTTCGCCCTCACCCATTTCGGTGCGCGAGCACGATTCACCTTGGTGCATTCCTACATCGACCCCAGGATAGATGACACCTTGATGCCCAACATCTCCGAGATCGCGCGCAAGCAGACCCTCAAAGGCCTGCGCAGTTTTGAGCGGAAGTGCAAGGGGTTGGCCGCGACGGCCACCTTCGCTCGTCTGGCATCTCCCATTGGTTGCCCTATGCGCTCAACGATGTGGTGGATCAACAAGGCGCCGACCTGGTGGTCATGGGCGCCCACGGTGCTGGGGGAACCCGCTCTTCGGCAGCGTGTCCACGGAAGTGGTGGTGAAGTCGAAGATCCCGTGGTGCTCGTGCCAGGTTCTTGGGAGCCCGGCCCTATCAAGCGGATCATCCTGGCGCATGATGGTGGCCCGATGGACAGCACCATACTGGCCCCTTTGCAGCGGTTCGCAAAACGCAAGAAGGCCGAAGTGGTGGTGGCGCATGTGCGCAACAACATCATCGCCTTGGACGGCGGCGTTGACCGGCGCACATTGAAGGGCCAGCTGGAAGGTGTCCCCGTGTCCTTTGTGACCGCGTTCGGGGATAGCGTGGCGGCCACCATCGACGAAGTGGCGGCCGAGGGACGCATCCAATTGGTCGTGGCCGTTCATCGCCAACGTGGGTTCTGGAAAAGCCTGTTGCATCGCAGCAAGAGCAAGCGCATGGCACTGCACACCCATGTGCCCTTGATGGTGCTTCACTGAGAAGCGTGCTCCAGGTCCGACGTTCTGCTTCCCGGGCGCCTTTCAAGAAATGGCCTGGACCGCAGTGTGATGGCGGAACGGAAGTGAACGGCTAAGGAAGCTGCTGCGTAAGAACCGCCGTTGGGTTGCTACCTCCGATGTTCACCAGGATCGGATCGCGATCGTTGTTCGCACCCACGTACAACACGGTGCCGTCGAGGTTCACATCCTCCAAGTGATAACCGGTAGCGCTCGCCGTTGGAACAGCACCGCCGATGCGCGCCAGGATGGGATCGCGATCATTGCTCGCACCCACGTAACGCAACGATGCATCCAACAGCGCATTGCCGGCCCATAGTGCTTGCACGGTGCCAATGCTCTTGCGCGCACCGGAGCCGTACGTCAGCGTGGTGCTTGCACGGAAGTCCACCGCGCTCGCAGTGTTGGTGAGCGCAAGCGCCGAGGTGGTCATACAACCGAAGTGGTTGCGATGTCGCACCACCACGTGATAGGTACCCGATCCCACACGGAAGGTGAGGGGCGATGTGCCATCCACGGCCACCACATCCCCATCGCGTTGCAACAAGCCTTGTGCGGTGGCGGCTATCATGGACGGTTGTGCAGCTGAGCGCAGCTCAACCCGCACCCAATCCACCACCGCGTTGTTGCCGGTGGTGGTCAGGACGGCAGCGGCGATCACCTCTCCCCCCACCCTTGGCTACTTTGGAAAACCCCAAAGAGGTGGTGTAGGGTTCGGTGAGCGGCACCAGACCCGCGGCACGCAAGCCATCGTTCATCAAGCCCGATGCTTGTACGAAAGGCCCCTCCAACGCCATGCGCGGTGAAAGCCTCACCGAAGCCGAGCCGTCGATGATGCGTGACAGCACACCGCTCTCGGTGTTGACCACATAGAGTTCGTTGGCGGCATCCTCCGCGATGCATGCGATGCCGAAGGTGCCCGTGGCGGTGAGCAGTTCGCTGATCCAACCACCGCTTCCGTTGGGACGCAACGAGTGGATGACACCGTAGCAATAGTCCGTGTAGAGATAGCGCCCCACGAGGTTGGGATAACGCGTACCGCGATACACGCGACCGCCGCTGACGGAGCCATAACCCCCGCCGTGGTCGTGATCGATCACCGGTTCCACATAGGTGCCTGCAGCACCACAACCCGTCTGGTTCACGCCCGGAGTCGCCACAATGCCTTCGCGACAGCGCCAGCCGAAGTTGGGACCTGATAGCACACCCGCGGCGATCCGATCCACCTCCTCCTTCGCCCCCTGTCCCACGTCACCGATCCACAGGTCACCCGTGCCCACATCGAAGCCGAATCGGAACGGGTTGCGCAGGCCGCTTGCGAAGATGGTCCGCAGGGTATCGGTGTTGTTCGCGTTGGCGAAAGGGTTGTTCGCAGGAATGGTGTATGGCAATGCTCCGTTCACGTTGATGCGATGCACCTTGCCATGACCGAGGGACATGTTCTGTGCGCGGTTACCGGGGTCGTTCTGGTCACCGCCATCGCCCGGAGCGAAATAGAGGTAGCCATCAGGTCCGAAGGCGATATCACCACCCTTGTGGTTCGTGTAAGGCTGTGCAAGTTCCCACAACACCACTTCGCTCGCCGCATTGGCAACGTTGGAATTGGCGCTAACGGAAAAACGGGAGACGCGCACCGCGCCATTGCCGGAGCCACTGCAATAGAACACGTAGAAGAAGCCATTCGTGGTGTACTGCGGATGGAACGCCAGCCCGAGCAGGCCCTGTTCACCACCACCGCTGTGCACCGGACCACTGATGTCCAGGAAGGGCGCGGCAAGCAATTGTCCGTTCGGTTGCAGGACCTTGATCACACCCGCTCGTTCCACGATGAAGATGCGACCATCACCGGAGTGCGCGATGTCAACGGGATCCGCAAGTCCAGTGAGCACGGTTTCCAGTTCCACGGTTTGGGCGCACAGTGTGAAGCTCACAACGCAGGCGCAGAAAATGGTGAAGTGTCGCATAGTGCCGGTATCGAATGAGATGATGCGAGCGGATCGACAACCATCGGGCCGATGGTGTTCACGATCTTACGCGCTCCCGCTGCTCACGTGTGGGAGATCTCGACCGGTTGGGGCGTTCCATATGCACAAGTACGTTCCCATCAACGACGAAGTGACAACCATGGAAGGGGCACGAATGCCCCAAGTGGGCATCGCCAGCCTCAACCCCGGCGAGTGAGTTGCCGGTACTTCGCAAGGTTGATCATGAGCACACCGCCGAGGATCACCAGCAAACCAGCGAGCTCGCGCCAGCCGAATTGCTCATTGCCCAGAAAGACACCGAGCAGGACAGCCACGACCGGGTTGACGTACGCGTAGGTGCTCACTTGTGTCGCAGGCCGGACTTGCAGCAACCACACGTATGCGCTGAAGCCGATGAGCGAACCGAAGACGATCAAGTACGCGAGCGAAAGCCAGGCGCTCATCGGGATCGTGGACCACTCCACCACCGACAGTTCGCCACGACCGACGCTGACGAGCGCGAAGCATAGGCCACCGATCAACATCTGCCACGCGCTGTTGACGATGTTGGGGATCGAAGCCGGATGGTACTTCGCGTAGATGGATCCGGCTGGCCAACCCAGGATACCGAGCAAGAGGATGAACATGGCGCTGAACTCGGGCGTAACCTCCGTGGCTTCCAATTGCACGGCGATCTTGTCGCTGAAAAGCAAGAGCACGCCTGCGAAGCCGAAGACCACACCGAGCATCACGCTCCAACTGCGGAAGTTCACCTTCCATTGCGGTTTGTCCATGACCACGAAGGAGAGCGGTGCCACCGCGATGACGATGGCCACCAAGCTGCTCGCGATGCTCTGCTCCACCCACACCACGGCGCCGTTGCCCACGAGGCATAGCAGGAAGCCGGTGATCGCTGCGTTCTTCAGATCGCGACCCGGGTTGATGGGAACACCGGTGGCCATGCACCAGCCGAACAACAATACGGCGGCGACGAGGAAGCGAATGCCGCCGAGCATGAAAGGCGGGAATCCATCGAGCGCTTCGCGGATGAAGTAATACGTGCTGCCCCAGATGATGTAGATCGCCGCGAAGGCGAGATAGACCTTCAACCGCGATGGCTCTGGGGATGGCTCCGCTGACATGGGCGCAAAGCCACCCCCGCAACCCGCGAAGCCGGCCCCCCCGCGCCCGCCTGGCGGGCCTCCCCCGGCGCCCCCCGGCTCTGGCCCGCCGCCCACCGCGCATCCCCCTGCGCACCCCCGCCCCACGCGGGCGAACCCTCCGCCAAGCGGCTCCCCACCCCCAGGCGCAGCGCCGACCTGCACGCGTGTCGGAATCGAAGATGATGCGGCGGAGCTTTTCCCGCCCGCCCACGTCGCCGCCCCACGAGTACGGATACCGATCATGACTTTGCGATGGCTTCGACGAAGCGCTCCACTTCCTCCTCCGTGTTGTAATAGTGCAGCGAGGCACGCATGATGCTGTCGATCCCACGCCCACCGAGATCGAGCCAAGCCCAGTCGAAGTTGGTGACGCTCGTGTTGACCCCTTGTGATCTCAGCTTCAGCAAGAGCTCGTTCAGGTCCCTGCCCTCCATGGTGAAGGTGTTGATGCCGCTCGGTCGAGTGCCTTGATCGCGCACCAACACACCGGGCAGTTCGTTCAACCGTTCCCGCAGCAGGATCGAAAGCGCGAGGATGCGCTCCTCGATGGCATCCAGTCCCCAGCCGAGCGCGTGATCCACTGCGGCACCCATGCCGAGCCTATCGGCTTGGTTGAACTCCAACTGCTCGAAGCGCCGTGCGTCCTTACGCCACTCGAACGTGTCACGAGTGGTCCACTTCGCCGCATGGATATCGATGAAGACGGGCTCCAACTTATCGAGCGCCGAACGGCGGACGTAGAGGAAACCGGTGCCGCGCGGTCCGCGCAGGAACTTGCGCCCCGCTCCGCTGAGCATATCGCAACCGATCCGCTCCACGTCCACGGGCATCTGACCCACGGCCTGGCAGGCGTCCAGCAAGTAGAGCGCACGGTATCCGCGCAATGCCGCACCCACCTCCGCCACCGGGTTCACCATGCCGTTGCTGTTGGTGATCTGGGTGATCGCCACGAGCGCCACACGGTCGTCCAGCATGTTGGACAACGCCTGCACATCGAGCATCCCGTTCCCATCGCTCTGAACCACTTCCAACGAAGCGCCCACCTGGTCGCAACGGCGTAGCAGCGAAAGCCAGTTGCTGTTGTACTCGTTGTTCGCGGTGAGCACACGATCACCCTTCTTCAACGGAACGGCATGGAAGGCACGGTGCCATGCTTGCGTGGAACCATCGGCAAAGGCGATCTCGTCCGCGTGGCAGTTCAGCAGCTTCGCGAACGACGTGTACACGGCGTTCAGCGCATCGGCCTTCTGGGCAGCTGCTTCGTAACTACCGATCATCGCCTCCAGCCGGGTATGCTCCAGAACGGTATCGAGCACAGGCTGTGGCATGAGCCCGCAACCGGCATTGTTGAAGTGAACAACACGCTCGCAGCCCGGAGTGAGCGCCCGGGCACGGGAAACGTCGAAGGCGGTGGCGATCATGGTGCAAACCTATTTCTCTCACCCTTGTCGCCCCTAACTTCGCCACGTACCGCCTTGCCATGACCCGCACCAAGACAGCACCGGAAGCATCGTCTCTCCTGAACGAACTGAAGGAGGAGATCTTGCGTGACTATGAACTCTGCGTCATCAGTCGCGAAGCCAGCCTGATCGGTCGCAAGGAAGTGCTTGGCGGCAAAGCCAAGTTCGGGATCTTCGGTGATGGCAAGGAACTGGCGCAGGTGTGCATGGCCAAGCAGTTCCGCAAAGGCGATTGGCGCAGTGGCTACTACCGCGATATGACCTTCATGTTCGCCATCGGCGAGCTCACCGTGCAGCAATGGTTCGCGCAGCTCTACGCACACGCCGACGTGAACGCCGATCCCAGCAGCGCCGGACGCAGCATGAACGGTCACTTCGCAACACGCTCGCTCGATGAGAACGGCGAGTGGAAGGACCTGATGGCGCAGCCGAACTCTTCACCGGACATCTCTCCCACGGCAGGACAGATGCCGCGACTGCTCGGGCTCGCACAAGCCAGCAAGGTCTTCCGCAACAACAAGGCGCTTCATGGCTACACGCACCTGAGCGACAAAGGCAATGAGGTCGCCTTCGGAACGATCGGTGATGCGAGCACCAGCGAAGGACATTTCTGGGAGACCATCAATGCCGCCGGTGTGCTGCAAGTGCCCATGGCCATGAGCGTATGGGACGATGGTTGGGGCATCAGCGTGAGCAAGGCCTACCAGACCACCAAGGGCAGCATCAGCAAGGTGCTTGCTGGTTTCCAAAAGGAAGAAGGCACGAACGGCTTGCGCATCCACAAGACGCGCGGCTGGGACTACGTGCACCTGAACAAGACCTACGAAGAGGCGATCGCGCTCTGCCGGGAGGAGCAAGTGCCCTGCCTCATCCATGTGGAAGAGATCACACAACCACAGGGTCACAGCACCAGCGGCAGTCACGAGCGCTATAAGAACAGCGTGACCGACTGGATCCGCGACGACAAGACCGGTGTGCGAAAAGAGGAGGTGCCTTTGCTCGATTGGTACAAGGTGTACGACTGCAATGTGAAGTTCCGTGAGTGGATCCTGAGCGCACGCCCCGGTGGCGAAACGATCGCCACGGCGGAAGAGTTGGATGCCATCGAAGCCAACGCGAAGACACTTGCACGCGCTGCACAGAAGGCCGCGTGGAAAGCGTTCCAGGACGAGATCAAGACCGAGCTGACCGACGCGGCCTTCCTGATGGAAGCGCTTGCCGGTGCACGTTTCCCGGAAGGGTCGAACACGGCGGAGACCATCACCAACATGGTCAAGGAACTCCGTTCCGGAGATGAGCCCCGGGCGCAAGGAAGTGGTGAGCGCAGCGCGGCGGGCGCTACTGCTCGCCAGCAGTGCGGACCCGATCGCCAGGCAGCCATTGATGGACTGGATCCACAACGCGATGGCTTTGAACGGCGACCGCTACGGCAGCCACCTCTACAGCCAGAGTGCGATGAGTTGCCTGAACGTGCGTGAGGTCCCGGTGGAATACGCCACCGATGAAATGGTCGATGGCCGCATCATCATCCGCGACAACTTCAAGGCACTGTTCGAGAAGGAACCCTTGCTTTTGACCTTCGGTGAGGACACCGGCAAGATCGGCGACGTGAACCAGGGCATGGAAGGCATGCAGGCCGAGTTCGGTGAGCTGCGCGTGAGCGATACCGGCATCCGCGAAGCAACGATCCTTGGCCAGGGCATGGGCATGGCGCTGCGCGGCTTGCGTCCGGTGGCGGAGATCCAATACCTCGATTACCTGCTCTATTGCTTGCAAGGCATGAGCGACGATCTGGCCACCGTGCAATGGCGCACCAAGGGCGGCCAGAAATGCCCGCTCATCATCCGCACGCGCGGGCACCGGCTCGAAGGCGTGTGGCACAGCGGCAGCCCCATGGGCATGATCATCAACAGCGTGCGCGGCGTGGTGGTGTGCGTGCCGCGCAACATGCAGCAGGCCGCCGGCATGTACAACACACTGCTGCAAAGCGATGATCCCGCGCTGGTGATCGAATGCCTCAACGGCTACCGCAGCAAGGAGAAACTGCCCAGCAACCTCGGCGAGTTCACCGTGCCCATCGGCGTGCCCGAAGTGGTGCGCGAAGGCAATGACCTTACGTTGGTGAGCTACGGTAGCACCTTCAACTTGTGCAACGTTGCGGCGGATCGCCTGGCCGAGTTGGGCATCAACGTGGAGATGATCGACGTGCGGACCCTCCTACCCTTCGACCACCACCACAGCATCGTGGAGAGCGTGAAGAAGACCAGCCGCCTGCTGGTGGTGGACGAGGACGTGCCCGGCGGCGCCAGCGTACATCCTCCAACAGATCCTCGAAGTGCAGGGTGGCTATCGCTACCTCGACAGCACACCTTCAACGCTCACCGCGAAAGCGCATCGCCCGGCATACGGCAGCGATGGAGATTACTTCAGCAAGCCCAGCGTGGAGGATGTGGTGGAGAAGGTGGTGGGGATGGTGAGGAATAGGTTGGCGCGAGTATCATGCGGGAGGATGGTCCATACAGGCTCCAAGATCTCCATCACCGGCGAGGAGACCCGAGCTCGGTGATGCGGAAGGCGAGCTTGTGCTGAAGCAGTAGGTTGCGCCCAGCGCGTGCTGAGAAGGATGCCTTGCGCCGTCTCGTCCGATCCGCGCATGCGCTGTGGCATCTGATCGGGCTGGGCCTATTCCATTGGCCAGCCCATAATTTCCTCTAGCTTCACCTACCCAAACCAACCCCTAGCCCATGGCCCTCAGCAACCTACAAGCAGGCAATTCAAAAGGAGTGGATACCTCGGTGAAATTCACTTCCGCGCAGAACCCCTCGGGCATCGGGGTCAACGGCTTGGTCAGCGGGTCCAGCACCCAGGTGCAGTTCACGGTCAACCTGGACCCGTCTTCGTTCACCTGTGCATTGAGCAGCGACCAGAGCCAGGTGCTCATCACCATGATCGGCGCCAACAAGGCACCCAGCAATGTGATCTACACAGTGGATACCGGCATCAACGAGAAGACCGCGACACCCGGGAGCACAGCGGTGCAGATCCAAGTCATTCCGACAGGGCAAACCAGTGGCACCGTCTACACCTTCTCGAAGTCCACAGGTGGTGGCATCAGGGCGTAACGGATCGGAGTCGCGTTCCACGCTGTCGATCCTGGTTGCGCGAGCAGGGCTACTGGTCCTGCTCGCGTCGGCTGCGCCATCGCTGACCGCGCAGATGGATCCGGAACTACGATGGGCGGATAGCGTGCTGACCGAGCTCTCCGAGCACAAGCAGGACGATGCGCGTCGCGCGGCCGATCTGGCCCGGCGTGCTTCGCGTCTGCTGGATGGTGCGAGCGACCCGTGCAAGGCCCTCCACATCCGATCGCTGCTTGCCAATTACCTGGACCGATCGGGCGCGGTGGATTCAGCGGCATCGCTCTTCCTCGATGACCGCTTCGCACGTATCGGCGGGTGCCCGGCGCTGGTGCAGAAGGACTATTACCGCTACCTCACCAATGTGCAACTCAGCCTCGGGGAATTCGCACGTGTTGATTCGGTGTGCAAGCTGGCATACGAACGTGCCCGAAGCGGCCCGCTGGCGGGGACGGACCTGAGCGAGGTGCGCTGCAATCATGGCATCGCCGTGGCCAGCTTGGGGAGCTTGGAAGACGCCATGGCGCTTTTCCAGAGCGCCTACGAGGAAGCGCGCAGACACGGCTCCAGCGAGAACATGATCCAGGGCATGCTCAACATGGCCACGATACACGCCATGACGGGTGAACTTCAAGCCGCCCGGAAGAACTATGAAGAGGTGCGTGACCTCCTGCGCGTAGGCGGCTTCTCCGATCGATTGGTGCACTGCTACCAGAACCTGGGAGGCATCCACAAGGACCTCGGCAACCTGGAGAAGGCCATCGCCTACCAGGATTCGGCCATTGCCCTGGCCGCTGCCTCCGGCTACCTGCAAGGCGAAGCCGATGCCACCCATGGTCTCGCCCAGATCCTGCGCGAGCGCTCCCCGAGGAACGATGCCTACGACCAGCTGGATCGCTACCTGCTGCTTCATGACAGCATCCTGGACAGCGACCGGATCAAGGCGGTGACGGAGATGCGCGAGAAATACGAGACCGAGAAGAAGGAACGCGACAACCAGGAATTGCGGGCGGCCAACTTGGAATCCTCGCTGCGCCAGGAACAGTTGCGCCGCACGCGCAACCTCTACCTCTCCGGCGGGATCATCGTCCTGCTGAGCGCTGTTGCACTCTGGAGCCGTTTGCGCATCGTGCATCGATCGCGCGCTGCCATCCGGAAGGAGAAGGACATCAGTGAGGGCCTGCTGCACAACATCCTGCCGGAAGAGGTGGCAGCGGAGCTGAAGCAGAAGGGCTATGCCGACGTCAAGGAGTTCGAGGTGGCCACGATCCTGTTCTCGGATTTCAAGGGCTTCACCGCCATGAGCGAGAAGCTCACCGCAGCCGAGCTGGTGGCCGAGATCGACCATTGCTTCAAGGGCTTCGATGCGATCATGGAGAAATACCGGATCGAGAAGATCAAGACCATCGGCGACGCTTACATGGCTGCAGGTCCGGCCGCGTGAACATCAGCCGATCCACCTACGAGCTGATCAAGGATGTGCCCGGGCTCATCCTCACCGCGCGTGGATCGATAGATGCCAAAGGCAAGGGCGAGATGGAGATGTGGTTCGTCGAACGCACCGCTTGATCGGTGACGTTGGATCGATCAATGGGCCTGGCACTGCTTGACGCGACGAAGAACGCTTTGGATATAGGCATCGCTGCCGGGGTCGGCGTGCCGCAGGATGAATCGAATGCGCGGATTGGACCTGCTGGCAAACAGCCCCGGTGGACGGATGGTGTAGGTCCAGCACCGACCGATGAGGTGAACGTTCGTCGGCTGGTTGGGCCTGCATGTGATGGAACGCTGCACAGATGCTCCTTCGAAGTCCTCGGAGAACTCAACGGTCACCTCTTCACCCCCGTCGCTCACATCACGGCAGGACAGCCGGACCCCCTCGAATTCCTGGTGCTGCCCTTTCTTGAAGCTCTCGCGAAGGACCGTTCCCTCATCCACTTTTCTATCCGCTGGAACGCAATTGGCCACTGCCGTCGGGCCCGCAGCCGCTTCATCCACCACGAAGGCGCCATAGCACCATTTCGCCATCACGCGGTAAGGAATGCGGCACCAGCCGCCACGCCCCCATC
This sequence comes from Flavobacteriales bacterium, assembly GCA_016703105.1. GTDB lineage: Bacteria > Bacteroidota > Bacteroidia > Flavobacteriales_F > PHOS-HE28 > PHOS-HE28. The sequence continues at coordinate 66,838 of JADJCS010000008.1, read as the reverse complement.
CGGAACCCCAAGAATTGAGCACTAGGAAACTGCTGTCCGCATCGTCGTACCCGGCGCAGGTAACGGCATGCCCTATGATCACCAGATCGGGATCGAGGGTATCAGGGCCTTGCCAGATGAAGTCGGTGCCACTCCCACTCGCTGCGCGACCGTCCAGCAGGAATCGCTTATCGATGCTGAGGCCCACGAGGACGGGCCGAGCATTGAAGAGGTGATGCTTCCACTGCACCGTGTTGGTGAGTTCCAGACCGACCGGGTTCCGCATGCGGTGTCGCTCAGCCTCGGCGAACGCGCTGACCGGGATGCTGTCCTGACAAGCGGTGAACGAGGTGTCGTACGGCAAGGTGCTCCACCGACAAACACCATTGTCCACGGCCACGGTGATGGCCGCGATCAGTTCCGTGCCTTGGTCGCAATCGCCCTTGGTGAGGTATTGCATGGTGTAGCCGTACACGAATGCGGGTGAGAACGCCTGCGCCACGTCGGCCGAATCGGGCGAAGGCCTGCGCTGCAACCGGCGGTTCTCCTGGTAACTGCGAAGGCCGTAGCCCACAGCCCATCCTGTGCAACTGCTACGCGCGCCCTGCGATCCCGGGGGCGGGAACCAGGGTGAGAGGTCCACCTGAGCTGGCAGGCGCTCTCCTTTGGGAAGAACGAACGGTGATTCCGATGGGATCTTCAGCAACGATTCGTGTGTTGGGAACACCGCACCAGCGGCCAACTGGATCTCTGGTGATTGAGCGAGCACGCCTGCGCACGTCGATGCCATACCGCCCAGCAGCAGCCATCTGTTCACATCGCGCCTCATTTCCGCAAGCACATCGGCCAAGGTAGTTCGCCGTGTTCGTCGGCAGATACTGGTCACGTCACGTGCATCGCGCAACTCTTCCAGCCGAAGAACACCGGGCGGTGTAGATGTGTCCGCAAGATCGCAGCAGCATACACAAGCCCCGGTCATCCTGGTTCGATGGGAAACCGGCTATGCACGGCTTTCTCTACCTTGACCAGCCGAGGCAGCACTCGAACGCTGGCACCGTTCCTGTGAATAACCCGGCAACAGCCACCCGATGCCACGCCCCCTTTTCCTCCTCATCGTGGGCGCCTTCCATGTTCTCTTTGGTGCGTTCTTCTTTCTCTTCACGGGTTTTGCGGCACACCTCTTCATCGAGACGCCCGGAGAGGCCGCCCTCGTGATCGTGAAAGGCTTGAGCGGCATCTGCTTCGCCTTCGGATTGATGAACCTGATGGCGCGCAACAGCGCCGATGGCCCCGCACTATCGGCGGTGCTCGTGGGCACGCTCTTCTACCTGCTCTTCACCACGGGCTGCGACGTGTACTGGATCGTGAGTGGAATGCTGAAGCCGCTGGCGTGGGCGTCCATCGCATTGCGAGTGGTCTTCGCAGGTGGGTATGTTTATCAGCTTGCGGTGCGGAAGAGACAGGCGATCTAGCGACCCCCTTCTACTGTTCGGGTCCGTCGTCTTCTCACCGACCTCACGCATCCGACCTTCGCCCCATGAGCCGCGGCTTCGTAAAAGAGGACGACCAAGAGGAGGCACCCTTCATTCCGCCGCGTGCTCCCCTGCCCGATGGCGTGACGAACTACGTGACGCCGCGCGGCATGCGTCTTCTGCTGGAAGAACGCACCCAACTGGAACAGGAGCGTGCGAATGCACAAGGCAGCGACGACGAACGCCGCCGTGCGAAGGCGGAGATCGATGGCCGACTCGCGCTCTTGAACGAACGCATCGTCACAGCACGCCCATCAGAACCCAGCGCAGAACCGCCAATGGACGTCCGCTTCGGCGTGATGGTTACCGTTGCGTATCGCAGTGGTCCGCAACAAGGCACGGAGCGCACATTCACCATCGTGGGAGTGGACGAGGCTTCGGTGGCCGAAGGGCGCTTCGCGTTCACGGCACCGATCGCGCGTGCGCTCATGGGCAAGCGTGTGGGCGAACGTGTGAACGTGATGCTGGGTGCCGCGCAGCAGGAATTGGAAGTTCGCGCCATCAGCTGGCCCGATGCCTCTAGTTCTTCACCGGTACGGTGATCTCCATGTTCATCACATCGGGCACTTTGCCACCGGATGTGCCCACGCCGAAGTCAACGCGGTTCACATCGAACTTGCCGGTGAACACACCGCCTGTTTCGTTGGGCGTGAAGGTGAAGGGGATCGTGAGGTCCTTGGTGACACCCTTCATCGTGAGCTTGCCGATGGTCTCATAACACGTGGCCGTCTTGGTAGCGCCCTGGCTCACAAAAATGATGGCGGGGTATTTCGCCGCATCGAACCATCGCTCGCCCAAGGCGTGGTTGCTCATCATGTCGTTGCCGCAGTCGATCGAACCGACATCGATGGTGACGCCGAAAACAGCCGCGTCGAGGTCCTTCTCATCAAAGACCACTTTGCCGGTCAACGTCTTGAATTCACCGGAAGGGTGCTCGCTGATGAACTTGACGGAGTAACCATCATCGATGGTCCAGTTGGATCCGCTGATGACCGCAAATGCCGAGAGGCCGATGATAGCGGCGAGGGCGATGGGAATGCTGATCTTCTTCATGTGTTCCATTGGTGGGGCCAAATTGCAGGAAAGAACGTGCCATGCACCGTTGATACATGTTAAGAATGCCAGTGGCCCTCACCTGTTCACGACCACGATAGCGCTAGCCAACACGATCTTATTCCTTCACCACCTGTACGCTCGCGCTTCCCTGCGCCGATGATATCGTGAGCAGGTATGTGCCCGGGGCGATGGCATCGGACAATTCCAGTGCGACCCGCTGTGGTCCGGCAGCTTGCACGGTCCCGTTCAAATAGGTCTTCACGGTTCTCCCTTCCAGATCCTCCAACCTGATCGTGATCCGTTCGGTAGACCGCAGTTCATACTCCAAAGTGGCGTTCAGCCCGATCGGGTTGGGAGAGATGAGTGGAGCCTGATGGGTGCCGCCTAGTTCAAGCACGTCGATGTTCAAACTGGTGATGTAGCGCACTACCGCAAAGTGGTTGAGGTCGGAAGGAAAGTTGGCCGTGCCTGCCAATAGGATCTTTCCATCGGTTTGAACGGCTACGGCATTTCCGTAGCTGTCTTCGATGGAGGTACTCTGCACACCGTCGCCACTGAAACTAATGTCCGGCGTACCATCGGCGTTGTACAGCGCCACCATGAAGCCGTAACCGGATGTGCCACCGATGGTGATTCGCCCATCAGGCATAAGAGCCAGCGAACGGGCGAAGCACAGCGCACTGAACCCGTTGATGGTCTTGCCATCGTCGCTGAACGTAAGATCGAGATCACCATCCGTTCCGTAACGGACCAGGGCGAAGTTGATCTCCGGCCCATTGGATGCCATGCCGCCCGCGACGATCCTGCCGTCGGGCTGAAGCGCTATGGAAAAGGCGCGGTCGATCCCGGGGCCGAAGGATGTGGTGACGATACCATCGGAGTCGAACGAAGGATCGAGCGCGCCGTCAGCATCAAAGCGCGCCAAAGTGAAGTCATCATCGGTACCATCACCGGAAAATCCCGCGATCACGATACGACCATTTGGCTGCACGACCATGCCATAGGCTTCATCATTGCCGCTCCCTACCGACGAGACAATTATGCCATCGCCACTGAAGGTATTGTCCAAGGAACCGTCGGGGTTGTATCGGGCGAGCGCCATATCCTCATGGGTGCCGCTGCTGGCACGCCCGGCCACCACGATCTTCTCATCGGCTTGTAGTGCGATGGAAAAGATGCGATCCTCCGGCCCAACGCCGATGTCGTCGATCCGCCAGCCAACACCATTGAAGGAACTGTCCAAGCTGCCGTCTGCATTGTACCGCGCTACCAGGAACAGGTAACCACTTCCATTCTCAAAGGAGCTCCCCCCTACCACGATCTTCCCATCCTGCTGGATTGCGATGGCATAAAGCGCATCATCCATGGTGCCGATGGCGGTGGTCACCTTGCCATCGGAGTCGAAGGAGGGGTCAAGGGTACCGTCGGGCATGTAGCGCGCAAGTGCCAACACATAGCTGCCGCCGATTTGGGGAGGGGTGGAAGTCCCGGCAACAAGGATCCGCCCGTCCGGCTGCAATGCCATGCACATGGCGTTGTCCCAGCTGGGCGGTTGGATCTCGGTGGTAACGAAGCCATCCGTGGAGAAAGTGATGTCCAAGTCGCCGGGTAACTGGGCGACCGCACTGGATGTTCCGATGGCGACAACAGCAGTGATGAGCGTGAGGGTTCGCATGGGGATCTTCCGGGTTTGGTTCCGCGTAGGTGAAAGATAGCGGGGCCGTCCTCCTTTGGTCCACGGCTTCCTAGGAACCTCGCCAGTGATCGCGGCCACTAATGGCCTCGGTATGGTCGGTAGTGTGGTTGTTCTCGATGCTCATGACAACCTGGTCTTGAAAAGAACCCTCGGCGCAGCGCCCCGAGCTTACGCGGTAATGACCTCACGTTCAGGGGGAAATCCCCTATCCATCGCAGTGGTCAGGGAATAGCGGAGGAGAGCCTCCGTTGAGGAGGCATCCTGGTCCAATGGAGCCCATGTTACTGGGCTATTCTTGGGGGTGCCGCACCATTCGGCGGTTTATGACCGACCTTTACGGCCCATGTCCATCACCCCCGCCGAGATCCAGCAAGCCTTGCGGATCAGCAAGGCCATTGAACAGCACCTGGAAAGCACCCGGACGGTGAACGTCCGCAGCGAGGAACTGTACGGTATTCTGGCCGACGCCAAGCTGGTGGAGCGCGATCACGAAAAGGGAAAGCACTTCCGCGCCTTCTTGGTGAAGCTGGTGAAGGCGAACATGTTGAACTTGATCCCGCAATGCAAGGCGTTCCCGCGCAGCGGTGGCAAGTACGACTGGACCTTCAATCGCGCCGGGGATCGGATGCCTGCGCGCAAGCAAGGGACGGTGCCCACCGCGCCCGCAGAAGTTCCGGTAACGGAGTAGGTCGCAAAGATCTCGAACCCATCACATCGAGGCATGACCTGCTGCGATAGCGCGCGCAGTGAACGCCCATGATCACCGTAGCTTCACGCAATGACCAAGAGCAAGGCACACAGCGATACCACCGAACACGATACGGTGATGAGTTGGTTGCAGGACCGCGAAATGCGAGATCATAAGCTGGCCGATGCGCGAAGCGGCATCGGGAGCTTGGTGATCATTTCATCCACCATCGGGCGCATGCAGGAGAAGGCCTACGACGTATTCCCGCACATCGACCGGAACACCATCGACACGCTCGTGCGCCAGTACGTGGATCCATTGCAGCGTGTGCCCGTGAAATCGGTCGATCAGTAGCGGGCACTCCCGCTTCCCGATCCGGGATGAACCTCCATAAGTGATACCGGTCGACATACCGCGTTCACGAGACTTTGCCATCGATCTTCGCCCCATGTTCGCAGAGCACCCCAACAAGCTGATCGCTCGCCGTTGGTTCGCCGCATTCAATGCCCACGATCTGGAGGCACTGTTGGCACTCTATGCTGATGATGCGCAGCACTTCAGCCCGAAGCTCAAGGTCCGACAGCCAGAGACCAATGGCCTGATCCTCGGTAAGGCAGCCTTGCGTGCGTGGTGGCGCGATGCGTTCGATCGGCTGCCGTCGCTCCGTTACGATGTCGTCAAGCTCACTGCGGATGAGGAGCAGGTCTTCATGGAGTACACACGACATGTACAGGGTGAAGAAGACCTGCGTGTAGGCGAAGTGTTGGAGATCCGTGATGGGAGGATCGTCGCGAGCCGGGTGTACCACGGGTGAAATGCGCCGACTACCTTGCCATCAATGAGCCCTGGATCGCAACGAAGCACGTACGCGCTGCACGCGGCGAACAACATGCAAGGACCGGCGTGGCCGCACGGACCTTCTGGACCGGGACCCTGCGGGATCATATGCACCCATAGTGGGCGAATCGTGCTCTGCACATCGAGCAATGCGTACGGGTTCGGGTACAACGATGTAAGCGGCAGTGGGTGTTACAGCACCGTGCTCAATGGCGAAGTGGTCTTCACAGCGGTGGCTCTGGCACGCATCGAGATATGGACGGCCACGAACGGTTACGGCTTCGGCTACAACGAGGTCAGCGCCAGCAGTTGGTGCGGCACAACGCTGAACGCTGAGCCCTTGAGACATGTGGTCGGTGGCAGCCGCATCGTCCTGTACAATGCCACGAACGGATATGGCTTCGGCCTCAATGACACTAGTGGCAGCGGCTGGTATGGCACCACGTTCACCGCGCCGCCGGTGGGCAGCCAGAGCACGCGTTGATCATGGAACCCACCACCTTTGAACTGCGCGATGAATACATCGAGCTGAACCAATTGCTCAAGTTGGTGGGGACTTGTTCCAGCGGTGGTGCGGGAAAAATGCTCGTTGCCCAAGGGCGTGTGCAGGTCGATGGCGCGGTGGAACTGCGCAAGACGTGCAAGATCAGGGCTGGGCAGGTGGTGACCATTGAGGGGCGTACGATCCAGGTCGTAGCGGCGCGCTGAACGCGGCCCCGACCCCAACCGGTCGGTTGCCCAATAGGTTCACATGGACGGCGTCCTCACGCGCACATACCGCAAGCCCAACGCCGTGTGGCCGGGGAGCGGATCCACGAGTTGAAGAACACCCGCACGCACTCCACCATTGGTAACCCGATCACCGGTGGCCAAGGCGCTATGGCATCGATCGATGTTGATGCGCGGTGAGGTCACCCGCGTAGCGATGCGCATGTCGTCCGTGAACCAACCGATGTCGCTGAGGTTGAGTTGCCCGCTCACGTAGCTGATGACCGGCGCCTTCTGGGGGCCGTTCCAATAGATCTGCGACAGATCCACCACGGCCTTGGGCGGCATGTTCACGTGGATGCTCGCTTTGCGCACGGCGTGCTCCACATGGAAGTTGGAAAGCGTGAACTGCTTCACGACGGTGTTGCGCGCCGGTTGATCCTCGTTACCACCGATGGCCGCGCTCAGGAAGAGATCATGATCGCACGGACCACCCTCGCTGATGCAATCGATCATGCGCACACCGTTGCAATGCAGTACCGTGAACGCCTGGGTGGTGGTTGCCATGGCATAGACGCGGCATTGTTCCACCACCGTGTGATTGCTCTGGCTGTTGCTCCAGGTGGCTCCCGGCCAGTCACCGATGCGCACCACGATGCCGCGTTTGGCGGGTTTGGTCACGAGCACGTTCTCCACGCGCGTCATCAACGCGAACCGTAGATCGATGGCGGCCTCGGATTGACCAACCAAGCGAAGGTTCGACACGGTGCTCCCGAGCGTGGCCTTGAGGTCGATGGCCTTCTTCCCGCCCTCGATCGATGCGAAGTCGCGGATGGTGTACCGGCTGCCTGTCCGTTTGGCGGCATCCGCTTGATCCGTGATCCGACGCGTGAAGCCGTTGCTGTTCGGGCCGAGCACCAGCTTGCAACCCTTGCCATCGATCACCAGAAGTTGCACGTCCGGCAACACGATGTCACCATCGCACTTGTACACCGCAGCGGCAGAGAACGAAACGTAGGTGGCGTCCTTGGGCAGCTTCGCAAAGAATCCAGCCACGTCCTGCACGGGCACTACGTACTCGGTCGCCTTGGAACAGAAGGCGAACAACAACCACAAGAAGCACGAACCGGAACGCACCATGTGCCGCAAGCTAGGCAGCACTGGCGTCCTGATAACTTCACCACCGCATGGCGAAGTTCCTCCATCATCTGGATGAACGCCTCACGGCTTTCATCCAACAGCAGCATATGTTCTTTGTTGCCACCGCCCCACGCGATGGCCGTGTGAACCTCTCACCTAAGGGCATGGACTCGTTCCCCCGCCCCTCGCTACCTGGACCTCACCGGCAGCGGCAATGAAACTGCGGGGCATCTGCTGGAGAACGGTCGGCTCACGTTCATGTTCTGCGCCTTCGATGGGCCACCGTTGATCCTTCGCCTATACGGGATAGGCAAGGCGCTACGTGCTTACGAGGCTGAATGGGGCTCACTACGCCCGGCCTTCGGCGGCACGATACCCGGTGAGCGGCAACTCATAGTTCTCGATATCGCCACGGTGCAAACCTCTTGTGGCTTTGGTGTGCCCACCTACTCCTTCGATGCTCAGCGTGACACGCTTCGCACGTGGGCGGAGAAGAAGAGACCGGAGGAATTGGTCGAGTATCGCGCCTTGAAGAATCGCACCAGCATCGACGGCCTACCCACGGGCTTCTGATCATGCTCACCGTTGACTTCTCCGAGTTCCCGGTCCTACTCACCTCCCGGCTTTCACTGCGTGAGTTGACATCCGCCGATGCGCCCGCTCTTTTCCGCATGCGGAGCGATGCGCGCGTCATGGAGCACATCGGCCGACCGCGTGCCTCCACCCTCCAGGATGCCATGGACCTGATCGATCGGATCACCGCCGATCGAGCGGCGAATGCCGGTATGACATGGGCCATGCAATTGCATGATACCCCCTTGTTGATCGGAACCATCGGTTTCTATCGTTTGAAGTTGGATCACCACACCGCCGAGATCGGTTACATGCTCGACGCGGATCATTGGGGGAAGGGCCTTATGAGCGAAGCGCTTGAAGCGGCCGTTCGATGTGGCTTCGATCGCTACCGGTTCCACCGGATCGAAGCGATCACCGATCCACGTAATAGCGCATCGCGCAAGGTGCTGGAGAAGTGCGGCTTCACACTGGAAGGCATCCAGAAGGAGAACTACCTGTGGAACGGAGAATTCCAGGACAGCACGATCTACGGACGGCTGCGGGACGGAGCGCTGTGATGCACCTTGTTCCAACGCATCGATGACGCTGGTTCATTAGCGTTTGATGATCGCACGCTTTATGTTCACGGAAGAAAGACACGACCGGTCCAAATGGTCCGACCGCGTTCGTCCTTAAGAACGATGATGGCCATTCCGCGTGCGCTCGGGAGCTGTATTCGGGTGGTCGCGCTCGTGATCGATGCCGTGTGGAGCATGCGTCCGCTTGGATCGTAGAGCGTGAACCGACGCGCGCTGTTCTCCCCCTCCAGAACCAACATGTCTTCTTGAACACCGAAGCCTGCATGGATCTCCGCAGTGTTCACACCCATCCCCGAGAGGAATTCGTAACAACCAATGTCGAAGCCGAGGCCTTGCGGACGCGGCAGTCCTTCGATGTCCGTGGATAGCACGGAAGAGACCGCGTTCGTTCCAGCGTTCACCATTTGCGCTGTGCCACTGAGCGGATGAAAGTCGGAGCCAGGCGACATGAAGAGCGCGGCTTGGGCCTGCACGACCTGGGAGTTGGCATCGTAGCCCAGCGCTTGCCATGCATCCAGATCGAGGATCGTAGCATCGCCGTCCGGTGAGAGCCGATCCATCACCAGGTTGAAGTCACTGACAAAACCCGTGAGCGCATCCGCTGCAACCACGATACTACCACGCCAGGGATGCTGGTTGATGAGGATGTTGTTGAGCAACTGGTTCCCGCTGCAACCATCGGTGATATTGATGCACCAGCGAGCATCGCTCGCATTTACGATGGTATTGTTGTACACGCGATTGCCGGTGCTGGGCGCACCCGCATCGATCCGGTACAAGCTGATGCCGCTCGCATGGTTGTCGTACAAGAGGTTGTTGTAGATGACCGAGTTGATCACCCCATCGCAGTTGATGCCGCTGCCGCCCGCCACGCCATTGCCGTGAACGATGTTCCCGTACACCTGCGCATTGCTGATCGTCCCATCGCCACCAAGGCTCGCATCGCCGTTCATGTGGATGCCGTTGGCGTTGTTGTTGAAGCACTGGTTGAAGCGGATGATGGGGTCATCGGCGCTGTTGCTGAAGTAGATGCCGTGCTCGTCCTCGCTGCCGCTGCACGTATTGTGCTCTATGACGACGTGCTCCGCGAAACCGGTGAGGATGCCCCACTTGTAATTGTCCGTGCAAGTATTGTAGCGTAGGGTGACGTGGTCGCTCAAGGCGGTTCGGATCCCGGTGCGTGGCATACCCACAACCTCAAAGCCTTCGACCACCACCCATGCCACGTTCTCCACATTGATGCCATCGAGGTTGTTGTAGCTGCACGGTTGGTTGATGAGCACATCGTTGCCCACGGCGGTGAAGACGATCGGCGCGGCCGACGTACCGCTGTGGTCCATGGCGGCGAAGCCCTGGTAGGTTCCATCGTGCACGATCACCGAATCGCCTGCCGATGCAATATCCGCAGCGTATTGCAGCGTTGCCCACGCCGTGGCCAGCGAGAGACCGTTGTTCCCATTGTTTCCGCCCACGGCTACGTGATACGTGCTGCTTTGGGCCACCACTGGTGCGAACAGAAGGGCGAATAGGTTGAGGTTCTTCATATGCGGGCCTACGACCGGCCAAGTGCAAAGTTTGACTACTTCGTCCGAACCATTAACTTGCTTTGACGAAGCACCGCCCTGCTTCGACCTACCATCGCCATGTTCCTTCCCCGTACAACGTTCATTGCCATCGCGTTTTCGCTGCAGCAGTTGCTCTGCGCACAAGCCGTGGCACCTCCTCCGGGTGGTGTGCTTCCTTCCAAGGAGGATGTCCTTTCCATCGCTTGGGAGCATCCGTTCGTGCTACCCAAGGGCGCGGTGCTGGAAAATAGTGTGGACCTCTCCGAATGGTTCCCACCAGCCGGCGATCAGTATGCCCAAGCCTCCTGTGGTGGTTGGGCGGTGGGCTACGGCTTGGCAACGTACCAGTGGAACAGGCTCCTTGATCGTCGGTCGGACACCACGTACATGGCCGACCCTGCCAACGTCTTCAGCCCGACCTTTCTCTACACGCTCACCATCTCCTCCGAGAAGATCAGCAATTGCAAGACCGGTATCCAACTGCCGGATGCCATCCGCTTGGTTTGCGACACGGGTTGCGCCACGGTGCTGCAGTTCCCATTGGACACCAGCAGGCACAATTGCATCCGCCCCATACCTGACAGCGTGTTCGTAGGAGCGTATCGTCACCGCATGGCCTACCCCGTTTCGCTGGACAACTTCAACAGCGATCAGTGGAAGTACCACTTGGGCAAGGGTGAACCGATCGTGTTCTTCTCATCCATCAGCGAACCGCTGTTCCTCACCGGTTACCTGCACCGGGGCAAACCCTTCATCTGGCAGGAAACCCAACCAACCGATTGGACAGGGCGGGTCGGACATATCATGGTGTGTACCGGTTACAAGGACAACGTGTTCTACGCGCTGAACTCCTGGGGCCGCAACTGGGGCAATGATGGCTACTTGGAGATCCCCGACAGTGTCCTCACCTGGGCATGTAGTGATGCATATGTGGTTCGCTCGGGGATGGCATTGCTTCCGTTGATCCCGATGCAGCCTGCTGCCTTGATGGAACTGGGCGGCGATATGCGCCTGAGGGGAAGCCTCGGACCCGGCGAAGTACACACGAGCGATAGCATCTCCTACCGCGTACTGGATGCGACCAAGAGCGGTGAACAAGTGATCGAAGTGCTCGACGCTGGCAGCCTCGCCGAAGCTCATACCATCCAAGTACGAGAAGACCAGCCGGTCACTTTCCACCACGAAGGCGACCTCTACACCTTCACCTGGTTGGGAAGTAGCTGGCGGACGGGCGAGCTGCGCTACAAGTTGGTGAAGAACGACCGCTTGCAACAAGCTGCGCTGAAGACCCAACTGGAGACGATCGACAAGCACGCGGACGGCGTGATCGACGGGCAGTGGTGATCAGGCTGCGGCCACGAAGTACATCTCCATTTCGCCTTTGCCTTTCGCTTGCACTTTGCCGCGGGGCGCGAAGCGCAACTCAGGGACCTCCTTCACGAGTTCATAAGTGCTCTCACTGATGTTCACCTGTCCCACTTCGCCGCTGCTTTCCATGCGGCTCGCCGTGTTCACGGTATCACCCCAGATGTCGTAGGCGAACTTCTTCACGCCAACAATTCCCGCGATCACAGGGCCGGTGTGTATGCCCACGCGCATCTCGAAGAAAAGCCGGTCCTGCCCCGCTCGTTCCGCCTTGTAGCTGGCCATGAAGGCCTGCATCTCCAGTGCGGCGCGCACCACGTCCAGCGGATGTCCGTGCGCGGTATCGGGCAGGCCACCGGCGGCCATGTACGCATCGCCGATGGTCTTGATCTTCTCGATATCGTAGGTATCCATGATGCCATCGAAGGCCTTGAAGCAATGATCGATCTCAGCGACCAATTGCGCTGCAGTGAGCTTCTCCGTCAACTGCGTGAAACCCTTGAAATCGGTGAAGAGGATGGTGGCCTGCTCGAACTCCTTCACATCGGCGTAGCCCTTCGCCTTCAGTTCTGTCGCCACTTCTTCCGGCAGGATGTTGTGCAGCAAGCCTTCGCTGATGTCCTTCTCCTTTTGGATGGCGGCGCGCGAGCGGTGCACGAAACGCAAACGGGCCCAGAGCGCTATGGCCAGGCCGACGACACCGATGGCGCTGAACAGGTAGATGTTCCGCGTGCGTTTGACCTGCACCTTCTCCAGTTCGCTCTCCAGGTTCACCGCCTTCAGGCCCAGTATCTCCTTTGCTTTCTTCTCGCTCTCGTACTTCTCCTGCATTTCCGTGATGGCCTTCACCTTCTCTTCATCCAAGAGCGTGTCCTTGTGGGCTCGGTGCACTTCCAGATAGTGGTAAGCGCTATCCCAGATGCGCAACTCTCTATAGCACTTTGCCTGCAGAGCTGCAGCCGTACTGAGCATGTCGCGACTCTTTAGAACGGCAGCTAGGGAGCGCGCAGAATCTGCATAGACCAGTGCGTTCCGGAACCTACCGCGATCGTAAGCGAGGCTCGAAAGATTACTATACAGGAGCATGACACCCGCTCTGTCTTCCAAACGCTTGGAAATTTGAAGCGCCAATTCCTGATAATGCGCAGAACTGTCCAGCATCAACGCGTCCGTCCCGTTGTTGCTCAACACACCGAACACGGCGCCCAGATTCGACAGGGCATCAACCTCGTTCTGCGCAATTTGTTCTGCTTGAGCATTCCGCAAAACATCACGAAATGCTTCCAATGCACCTTGGAGGTCGCCGAGATTTGCGATTGCGATCGCTCTATTGGTGTACAGTCCATTCCTGCTGATGGAATAAGCCCAGGTCTCGTTCCATTGAGCGATCCCCTCTTCGGATATCTTCTTCACTTTCGCATACTCCCCCAAGCTCAAGAGAGCGTTGCCCATGTTAACCCTGATGGACATGAGCACTACACTATCGCAAGAGGGTCCGAACCACTTCAGTGCCTTCTGGGCAACCACAACGGCCGAGTCCAGTTCACCGACCTTATCAAAACAATGGCTCCTCCACGAACTGACACGGGCCATCCGACAGGTGTCCCCATACTGGGCAAGAACTTTTAGAACAGAATCGAAGATCCCCAGTGCGCGTGAAGGGTCGTCCAACCTATTGTTCTCGAAGGACAGGTACACGCTATCGGCCCAAGCTCGAGAAGAGTTACCCGGATTATCCGACTGTCCATAAGAGAACGAGGACGCGAACACTAATAAAAGAACGGTCCCCACTCTGTACAAGAGCGGGGACCCGGTCCTAGTCAAGGTGGTATCAGTGACCTCCGCCACCATTCCCCTTCTTGAACGTGTATGTACTCCCGCCCGTCGTATTCACGTTCACCGTCCAGTTGTTCGGATCGGAGGCGCTCATGTTGATGGTGATGTACATATTGGTACCTGAACCGGAGGCAGTGAGTTGGACCACGTTCTTGGCATCCACGCTCACGGTGGACTTCCCGTCGGAGTTCACCAGCAACACCACAACGGTCTTTCCTGCATTGGTGCCATCCTCACTGGCGCTCACTGTTACGGTGTCGTTGACCCCCTGTTTGGAGACCGACTTTGTCACCGAGGATTTGTCATCGGTGTAGTTGGGGTTCGCAGTTCCGATGCTCGCTGTATTGGGTATGTTCGCCATGGTAAGTTGGGATAGGGTTTGATCCGCTAAACCTAGGAACGGGAGCGCATACTTCCAACCCGATAAACCTCCGGCACGTTCCGTGCGTCATAGCACCGAACCATCTACATTCGCTACCATGAACACCCGATCATTCCTCCTGTCACTTTGTGTGGCCGCCAGCACCGCCGCTGTGGCCCAAGGCACCATCCAAACCACCCCCACTGCCGTTGTGGACCGTTCCCGCACCCAGCATGATGCCATGGTGAAGGAATTGGGCCTGACCCCCGAACAGGACGCTCAAATGCTCCAGAGCGAAGAGCGCTACCGCCAAAGTGCGAAGGAGTTGAACGCTGCCGGGCTCGATGCCAGCGTGCGCCAAGAGCGTGCCCGCGCATTGCGTGATGCACGGGACAAGGAAGTCCAGGGCATTCTCACCGCCGAGCAGTACCAGAAGTTCCTGGCCATGCGCAAAGAGAAGCGCAGTGATGGCCTGCAGCGTGTGCAGGAAGCGAAGCCCGCTCACCAGGAGTAGGCTCTTTCGACCGAACCCATGGAACGCGCCTGAGCAGGGCGCGTTCTTCGTTGATGGCCCCATGCGTCACCGGCCAAGCCGGTGGTCACACAACCCTAGGTATTCGCGCTGGTGGGGCGGTTGGTTTGCATCGTCCGCGGAACGAACCACGGGCGTCAACCGCCGCAACCATGTTCTCTGCACGCACCCTCTCGCTCGTAGCCGCCACGATCGTTTGGTCGCAAACGGCCTTGTTACCGGCGCAGAACAGCTACCTCTTCGAATTGAGTCCGTCGGGCGTGGATCCGTACATCGAACTCACCGCCGATACCCCGGTGGAGTTCTTCGCCGAGGACGGTTGGCACACGGTGGCCGCTCCGCCACAACTGCCCATCTGGCTCTTCGGCACGGAATACAACATGGCCGCCGTGGGCGCGATGCGGATCAATCGCAACGGTCATGTGCGCTTCGGGAACACGTACACCTTCGCCGAACTGAGCATCGCCCGCACCCCGATGGAACCGATCGACGGTACCTCACGCGTCAGCTACCAGCACTTCAACGGCCCCGGCGGAGGCATCCTGGTGGTGCAGTTCAAGAACCTGCGCTTGCTCAACGGGATCAATGGCAACTACATGAACGCACAGCTCTGGTATTACGGTACCACGGGCATGATCAAGATGCACTATGGTCCAAGTTCAGCCAGCAATGGCAGCGGTTTCGCCGGTGATCGGGGTCCGCACATCGGTGTGTACCACACCCCCACCGACCTGAGCGCTTGCTTGGAGCGCGTGTGGCTCAACGGCTCACCCGACGGACCGCAGGTGAGCTACGATGCCAACTACGAATTCCCTGCGCTCAGTGGGCTGCCCTACGAAGGCACCGCGTTCCGTTTCGCACCGATGTTCAACATCCCGGAGGGATCGAGGAAGAACGAGGCATCCCCTTTCCGGATGCAAAGCAACCTCGTGAGCGAAAGGCTACTGGTGGATGTGGTGGATCCAGCGGGTAGCGCCCTCATCATCACAGATGCGAACGGTCGGGTCATCCGGACTGTACGAGCGACAGGCGG
The DNA here is from genome assembly GCA_016703105.1 of Flavobacteriales bacterium. Taxonomy (GTDB): domain Bacteria; phylum Bacteroidota; class Bacteroidia; order Flavobacteriales_F; family PHOS-HE28; genus PHOS-HE28. The sequence goes on along the minus strand of JADJCS010000008.1, from coordinate 51,356 downwards.
ACTGAACACCATTATTGTAGATGACCTTGCTCCGGGGAGCTACCTGCTGATCAGCACGTCCGATGGTCCACGCCATGCCATGCGCTTCGTGAAGGTTTGATGCCGTCCGCGACCGAGCGTTCCTTCGCTCGAGCGCGGTAATGCCCCGGGCTGGTCCGTGGGCGGAAGATGACCGATGTTGGTTCGCACGAATACGCTGCGGCTACATTTGGCCGCACACCTTGGGCACTGGCGCACAAGGGCCTGTACACCTGATGTCATCCGTCTACTATCCCGATTACCTGCAACTGGACAAGATCCTGGGGGCGCAGGCACCTGAGAGCGACAAGCAGGGAGCGCCCGCCCACGATGAGATGCTCTTCATCATCATCCACCAGACCTACGAGCTCTGGTTCAAGCAGGTGTTGCACGAAGTGGGGAGCGTGATGGCGCTCTTTGCCGATGGTCACGTGGACGACAACAACGGTGAGCTGAGCGTGGCCGTTCACCGGCTGGGGCGTGTGCATACCATCCTGCAAGTGCTGGTGCAGCAGATCGACATCCTGGAGACGATGACGCCGCTGGATTTCCTCGACTTCCGCGACATGTTGCGGCCCGCCAGCGGTTTCCAAAGCACACAGTTCAAGGTGCTGGAAGCGAAATTGGGACTGCGCATGGAAGCACGCTTCGGCAAGCAGTACTACACCAGCCAGTTGAAGCCCGAACACAAAGCCGAGATCGAGGCCTTGGAAAGCGCACCCACCTTCTTCGACCTGATCAATGCATGGCTGGGACGCATGCCCTTCCTCCAAGAGCGTTACTGGCCTGCTGGCGGAACACCGTTCTGGGAACAACTCAAGGGGATCTATGCGGGTTCTTTGGTGAAGGGGGAAGAAGGCAACCTGGCGCTCTGGGAAAAACTCTTCGAGACCGGTGCAGAGCGACGCCTCTCCCCTGCTGCTGCTCGTAGCGCCGTGTTCATCATGCTCTATCGCGATGAACCCATCTTCCACATGCCCTATCGCTTGTTGGAGCGATTGCTCGACATCGATGAAGCCTTGGCCACTTGGCGCTACCGCCACATGAGCATGGTGCACCGGACCATCGGCCTACGCGTGGGCACCGGCGGCAGCACCGGCAAGCAATACCTCGCCGGGGCGCTCAGCAGCCACCACATCTTCCAGGAGATCGCCGACCTCAGCAGCTTCCTCTTCGAACGCAAGAAGATCCCTGCATTACCGGAGACCCTGAAGATGGCGCTGCGTTTCGGGAGTTGAGGATACGGCCGACGATGTTCGTCGCCACCGCATTCGGCGAACGCCCGGTGGTGAACAGGCAACGCTCCACGGCGTTATACGCAGCCGAATTCGGCTCGCACATCATGCCCGCAAGCAGGGAATGCGAGCGAATTCCGACCCCCATGACCACGGCCATCTGCACCGCTCGGACTGGTAAGCCCTCCACTTCGGGTCCGGCCACGTACTTTGCCCACTGCGATGTACCGAACGAACGAAAACCTCATTCAAAGGATGGCAATGGCAAGCGTGACTTGCCTTGTTCTCCATGCGGCCTCCCTGGCCCAGTGCTGCGATCACCATTTGGTGATGCACGACTCCTACGGCGATGGCTGGAACGGTGGCTTCCTGGAGGTCCGCTTGAACGGAACCAGCATAGGCACTTACGCTGCAACGGGCTTTGGCAGCACCGCCACCTTCACCGTATGCAACGGGGATGAACTGGAACTTGAATACACAGCCGCGGATTGGGAGAACGAGAACAGCTACCAACTTTATGGGCCCTTCGGCAGTGTCATCTTCGCGGACGGTCCCGATCCTGCGGAAGGGGTCGTCTCCAGCAGCATCGGCGATTGCGCCACCATACCGGGGCCCGGCACTGTCCCCTGCACCGCGTTGCCCATCGACACGATGGATTGTGTGATCGCCGACAACAGCGATGCCCCTGGAACGGGCACCGATCCGGGTTGTGCCAACTACCAAGGCGGCGATATCTGGTACACGATGCCCATACCCGCATCCGGGAACGTGAGCGTGAGCACCTTCAATACAGGCGGCCTGAACGATACCGGGCGTTGCATTGTGGACGGGACCGAACTGCTTCAGCCTCACCCAGCGTGCCTGTGATGATGATGGTGGTCCTGATTATTTCTCCATTGCCTCGGCCTACGAGCTGCCGCCCGGCGAAATGCTCTTCATTCAGGTCTTCGGGTACGGCGGAGCGGAAGGTGCGTTCCAACTCTGCGTAACCGATCTGGGCACCATCACCCTTGATAGTTCGGAGTTGCCCATCGTGTTGATCAACACCCTCGGCCAGGAGATCCCGTACGACGGCAAGGTGGCCGCATTGATGGAGATCAAGTACAACGGCCCCGGCAACCTCACCTACCTCACGGATCCTTCCAACGAGTACAACGGTGCGATCGGCATCGGCATCCGCGGTGCCAGTTCGGCCGGATATCCGCAGCGCCCTTATGCCATCGAGACGCGTGATGACCTTGGCGCGAACAACGATGTGCCACTGCTCGGTATGCCAGCGGAAAACGATTGGGCACTGCTTTCCAACTACAACGACCGATCGCTCGTGCGCAACGAGATGGCCTTCCACCTGGCGCGCGGCATGGGCCAGTACGCACCGCGCACGCACTTGTGCGAAGTGCTCGTGGACAGCGTGTACAAAGGCATCTACGTGTTCACCGAGCGGATCAAGCGCGACAGTGGGCGTGTGGACATCGCCAAGCTCACCGGCGGTGAGAACACGGGCGATGATCTTACCGGTGGCTACATCCTTCAGCAGAACCTGTGGGACGGCAACGGCTTCCTGTCCAACTATTCGCCCATCGATCATCCCGGCTTCGATGTTCACTTCCTGTACGAGTACCCCGAGCCGGACACGATCACCACGCCACAGCAGACCTACATCGCTGCCTTCGTGGACAGCCTGGAGACCGCGTTGTACAGTTCGACCTTCGATGACCCGAACGAGGGATACCGCAAGTACTTGGACGTTCCCTCCTTCATCAACTACTTCCTCGTGAACGAGTTGGCGCGCAATGCGGACGGGTTCAAGAAGAGCGTCTTCTTCCACAAGGACAAGAACAGCAACGGTGGCAAGTTCAAAGCCGGTCCGGTATGGGACTTCGACTGGGCTTGGAAGAACCTTTGGGGCTGCGACATTTTCGACAACATCGATGGCAGTGGCTGGGCACACCATATCAACGACTGCCCAACGGACAATTACTCCACGGGTTGGTATATCCGGTTGTTGCAGGACAGCACGTTCGCGAACGAGCTTCGCTGCACGTACGAGAACTATCGAACCTCGGTCCTGGACGCCGATAACATCTTCGCGTACATCGACAGTATCGGGGCGCGTGTGCAAACCGCACAAGTCCGCCACTTCCAGAAGTGGCCCATCCTCGGTGTCAGCGGCCCGGCGCCGGAAGTACTCGCGGTGGCCACCACGTATGCCGCCGAACTGGACACACTGAAGTCGTGGATCGCACTGCGGTTGGCATGGCTCGATGACAACATACCCGGTGTGTGCAGCCCCACCTCCTTCGAAGCCGGTCCTGAACGAGTTCGCTCCGCGGTGTACCCTAATCCAAGCACAGTGGCTGTTCCACTTCACCGCACCATTCTTCACGAGCGGACCGATGGTATTCACCGTGCGCGATATGACGGGCAGGATCGTCGATCGCAGGCTCTTGCAGAGCGGGCGTTCATCGTTCGATCATACCATCGAACGGAGCGGCACCTACTTCTTTACGCTGGAGACTGCGGACCGTATCGTGCATCAAGGTCGGTTGATCGTGCTCTAACGACCATTGACCAAGTCTCGGCCGACGCACGTATCAGCCTTGCCGTAAGAGTTCGCCAGCGGGCTGCTCTTCCTCCACGGTTTCCTCAGCCAGTTCCTCGTCCTCTTCCCAACTGACGCGAGGCTTTCGGCTCAGGTTCTTCACGCCGAAAACGACGATCAATGTGATCGCCACGAACACGAACACCCACGCGTACATGATGATGCGGTGTGGCGGCAACACTTCCGTGGGCAGCACAGGTGCGATGAAGAAGGCCATGTTGCTCAGGATCTGCATCACCAACAGCACCGTTCCGCTCCGAGTGGAGTTGTAGACCCAAGCCAGGAGGACCGTAAGGGAAACGACGCCGGAATGAAAAACGATGTCCGGAACACCCAGCGGCGTACCGATATCGATGAGGTTCATCGGCAGATACCACATGGCCCAGCAGTTCCCAACGATCATGCAGGACCAGAACGCGTTGTAGCGCGATTGCATGCGGGTCAATGAGAACCGTATCCAAGCAGTTTCCTCGACCAAGGCAATGCCGATGATGAACGGCATGTGGGCCAACAGATCCCCCATCTTCCCGGGGATGTACCAATCAACCGGAAGGTCGTAGACCAGGTAGGCCAAAGCAATGGCAATGAAGGCCATGATGAACTTCCAACTCACGGCCAACGCGTACCACCTGGCCGGGGCGCGCCAGTGGAAGAACGAATCGAACAGCTTTCGCAATCCAACACCACCTTCCAAATACCACGTGATGAACGTGACCAGGATGATGGGTACGAAGACCCGCAGACGGAACACGTTGTGCGCCTCCGGAACGTCGTTCACACTGACCCCATCCGGTACAAGTGCGTGAACGAAAGCCACCATCGTGAACTGGATGGCCAGAGCGACGCTAACGAAGACCAGGACGGGATAGCGAGCTACGAACGACCGCATTTTGCGGGGGGTGGTGGTTTCGGCGGCGCAAATTAGCTGAATGAGATCCTTTTGTCCATGGGGGTACTGGAATCGATCGACCGACTTCATTTATATTGCCGCTCCCTCGACCATGCTACAGGCTTTCCGCGTACCCTCTTTCGTGCGGCTCTTCGTCATTTCGTTCGTGGTGCTGTGCGGGCTTGTGCTCCTGTGCTACCGGATGGCGTGGTATGAAGTTCCCGCAACGGAAGTGGCTGGCACCTACCACCGTGCGTCCATACGTTTCCTGAAGGTGGATCCGCTGCCCGAAAAAGTGGAGTTGCGCGCGAACGGCACCCTTGTCCTCTCTGCTGCGGACGGGGCATCGATCTATCAAGGTGCATGGACTTGGGATGAAAAAGAACGGATCGTACGCGTGGACGATCCGCGGTGGGATCGGCAGATCCGACTTCGCAGTACGCTGGCGGGCCCCAGACTGAGCATGCGTGTGAGCGATCTTCCCTTGGAACTGGACCATCCGGAACACGATGAGGAAGTAGACCTGGTGAAGGACTAGACCAACGGATGAAACAGGACCACACGACCCTCCAACGATGAGCGCTTTGCCAGCGGATACAGAACACGAGAAGCACGGGGTCGCGGCACTCTCCGTGCTCATGTTCCTTTTCATGTTCGTGCTCGCGGTTTTCCCCGGCCTCAAGGCGGTGGAAGGATTGACATGGGGCGCCTCCGTTGACTTCCATCGGGATGCCTCGTTCGTGCGTGCGGTCGTGGAAGGACACTACGGCGAGGACCCCACCTACCTGGGTGGTTCCTTGTGGTACACCCCGATGGTGGGTTGGCTCGAAGCGCTCGTCGTATGGATCAGCGGTCTTTCAGTGGACCAGGTGCTCGTGCAAATGGGTGCGTACACGAACCTGCTCGCACCCATCGCCTTCTTCATCATGGCGTGGTACTTCTTCGGTCCTGTGCGGGCAGTGGTTTGCTCGGCCGTGTTCCTGTTCTTCATCATCCAGCAGGAGCCGGGCTGGGCCGTACCCACCTATTCACCCCGGCTCATTCCCGTCTCGTTCTGTCAATGGTTCCTCTATATCGAATTGATCCTGATAGATCGTGCGTTCCGCACCACGCGAATAGGCCCATCCATCCTCGCTGGAGCGGGTGCTGGCATCAGCTTCCTCGCACACGCCGCACCTGCGTTGATCTCCGTGCTCATCATCTTCCTGTTCACGATGCGCGAAGTGGTTGCTGCCGTTCGCCGCAAGGAGCCGAGCACGGGCTGGCCCCGTTTCCGTGCTTCCATGGCCGCCGGAGCCGCGTTCATCCTGTGCAGCCTTCCGCTCACGTGGATCGTGGTTGGACAGTATGGAATGAAGGTCGTCAACCGGTCCTACTTCCTCTACAACTACTACGGGCTCACGCTGCGTGAAGCAGAAGTCTTCTTTTACCACAACGTTGCGCTCATCAACCTGGTGGCCCTTGCCGGTCTGTGGCTGGTATTCCGGCGCAAGGTCGCCGATACCACCGGCAGGCGGGAGATGGGTCGATGGCTCGTACTCATGTGGTTCGCCATCGCAACGGTGCTCATGGTGTACAGTTATGTCGTTGCGGTGCTGGACATGAATTATGGCGTTCAGCTTCCGGGCATCCTTCCGCCGTTCCACTTCTACTTCTATGCGAAAGCCGCGCTCATCGTGTGTGCAGGACTGGCCATCTGGGAATGCTTCGTATGGGTGCTCAAGCGCGTGCGACCCATGCTCGTCGGCGTTGAGCCATCGGCGCGACTGAAGCCGGTTGTCATCGTCTTTGCGCTGGTTGCCATTGCGTCCACACTGAACTATCCGTCGTATGCCACACGCCGGGATGTGTTCGCTGTGCGGAATCGGAACCTGGCTTTCATGGAGCGCACCAACGATGGGGAGGCATGTGTGCGCATCAATGCGATGTTGCCGTGGGATGCAGTGATCCTGTGCGACGTCGAATTGAGCATCTGGCCCCTGCTCCCATCCGCGCGCAAGGTGGTGGCTACCACACGCACAATGGGCAACCCCTACTTGGACCAGAAGGACCGCGACCGGGATCGCGACCTGCTCTTGTTGGGCATGCAAGCACCGCGCGCCGATACAGGACCGTTGCTGGACGCGTATTCCACCACGCACCTGTTGGTGAGACCGGGCGACCTGGCCTCCATGCCCGAAGCAACGCGTTGGTTCCCCAACGAGGTGTTCCGCGATGAGGAGTACGTGCTGTTGAAGCGCTGAGGCCACGCCCCTTAGTTTCGGGCACTGCTAGCGCATGGAAAAGCCCGACGTTCACTTCCAGATGATCGCCCAAACCCTCTTCGGGCTGGAGGGCGTGCTGGCCAACGAACTGGAAGGCATCGGTGCCACGGATGTGGTGACGCACAACCGCGCCGTGCGTTTCACCGGCGACCAGGCGTGCATGTACAAGGCCAACCTCTGCCTGCATACCGCGTTGCGCATCCTGGTCCCCATCGACACGTTCGCGGTACGTGGGGAGCAGGAACTCTACCAAGTGATCCGTGCCATGCCATGGGAGGACCACTTGGATGCCGAGGATACGCTTGCCGTCCATTGCACCTTGAACACGGACCTCTTCAACCACTCCCAATACCTCGCCCTCAAGACGAAGGACGCCATCTGCGATCGCTTCCGCGAGAAGACCGGAAAGCGGCCATCAGTGGACGTGGAGCTGCCCACGCTGCGCATCTTCCTGCATGTGCATGGCGATCGCTGCACGGTCTCGCTGGACAGTTCCGGCAACACCTTGCACGAGCGCGGCTATCGTGACCAGACCAACCTGGCACCGATCAACGAAGTGCTGGCTGCGGGCATGGTGCTATTGAGCGGCTGGGACCGCCGAAGCCCTTTCGTGGATCCCATGTGCGGATCGGGTACTATCCTGATCGAAGCCGCCATGATCGCCCTGCGCATTCCACCCAACCACGACCGCGCACAGTTCGGCTTCGAGCGGTGGAAGGACTTCGATGCGGACCTGTGGAAACAGACCTACAACGAGGCCCTGGCCAAGGTGCTCACCACAGGCCCCCCGATCATTGGCGGCGAGATATCCCCGAACGTTGCCCGCAAGGCCATCGCCAACATCCACAACGCCGGTTTGGAGGACCACATTTCCATTTCCACCAGTGCGTTCGCCGATCTGGAAGTTCCTGATGGTGCCGGTGTGCTCATCATCAACCCGCCCTATGGCGAGCGCATGGACAAGGAAGCCGACATCCATGCCTTCTACAAGATGATCGGTGATACACTGAAGAAGAAGTGGGCGGGCTGGACCGCGTGGATCATCACCTCCAACATGGAAGCGGCCAAGCATGTCAAGTTGACCCCGAAACCCAAGATCAAGTTGTACAACGGTGCGCTTGATTGCCGCTTCCTGCGCTACGAGTTGTACGCAGGCAGTAGGCGGCGTGAAGATATGGAAGTGCAGTAAGGCAGCCACGCACGCGGACCGAGGGAAAATAGAAGGCAGCATGGAACGAAAACGCATAGCCATCATCGGTGGTGGACCGGCAGGTCTGATCGCGGCTGATCTGCTCGCACCGCATTGCGACGTTCATCTCTACGAGCTCGGCAAAAGCGTGGGGCGCAAATTCCTCGTCGCCGGGCAAGGTGGTTTCAACCTCACGAACAGTGCGGAAGGTGCGGAACTGAAGCAGGTGTATTCACCGGCTGGTTTTCTGGATGAAGCGCTCAGCACGTTCGGTCCAACGCAACTGCGCGCATGGTTGCAGGAGATGGGCATCGGAACCTATGTGGGTACGAGCGGCCGTGTGTTCCCGACCCGAGGGATCAAACCCATCGAGGTTCTTCAAGCCATTCGTGATCGACTGGATGTACGCGGTGTCCACTTCCACTTGGAACATGCGTTCGTCGGCTTCGATGAGCAAACAAGACCGATCGTCGAGAGCAGTACCGGGCGCACATCGCTCGAAGCGGACTTCATCCTCTTCGCTTTGGGTGGTGCGTCGTGGCCCGTCACGGGCTCCACAGGGGAGTGGTCTTCGCACTTCGCCGCCATCGGGTTGGATATCGTCCCGTTCCGGCCATCGAACTGCGGGATCAACGTGACCTGGCCACCGCATTTCGTAGCCGCCCATGCGGGCAAGGCCTTGAAGAACATCCGCGTTACGGCAGGCGACCGAAGCGTGTTGGGCGAAGCCACCATCACCGAACACGGGCTGGAAGGCAACGCCATCTACCCGGTGGTTCCCGTTGTGCGCGACGCGCTTGTCCAGCGGCAATGACGCCTTCATCCATATCGACTTGAAACCGAACAACACCGTGGAACAGTTGCTCCACAAGCTTTCCGGGAGCACACCTGCCGATTATCCGAAGGGATTGAACCTGGACCGAGCGCAACTGGCCATGGTGAAGGCGGTCACACCCAAGGAGCGCTACTTCGCTCCCACCGATCTCGTGAACGACACCAAGCACTTGCGCGTGCCGGTGACCGGCCTACGACCGATCGAGGAGGCCATCTCCACGGTCGGCGGTATCCGCACCGAGGACCTGACATCGGCGTTCGCGTTGGAACGCTTTCCGCATCTGTTCGCCATCGGCGAAATGGTGGACTGGGATGCACCCACCGGGGGCTTCCTGCTGCAAGGATGTTTCGCCATGGGCCATCATGCGGCGCGTTCCATTCCGGCCACCCCTTCTTCGCCATCAACAACTGTTGAGAACTAGCTGTTGGAAGCCCGCCCCGTGCGCCCTAGCATTGGTGCGCACAAGCAGGTGGCGCGTTGCGGCCGTTCCGTGCTGCGGCCTTCGATCCATCTTCCGCAAGCGGAACAGCGCTTGTGCCCGATGGCATGAAAGGAACAAGGTTGGTGCTCATTCCCATCACCGTGGCATGGTTCACCGGTGGTGCGTGGTACATGGCCAGGCAGACGTCGCTCGGCCATTTCTACGACCGTGCTGCTCCTTCACCACCCAAGGTCGGCGGTTATCCATCTCGGTCCTACCAACGATCCCATCGCCCAGGCGGTGCAAGATCTCGATCCCTGCCAGCGTCCAGCGCCTCCGCCATGGGGGAGGCCAAAAGGATTGTTGTTCCGGAACTCACCGTTCGCTTTGGCAAGAACACCCAGGAACTTGCGCTTGCAGAAGAGGAACTCGTCTGGTGTGCTGCTGCGCGCGAACACCTCGCGGCACATCCGCAAGCGACGATCACCGTTACAGGCTACACCGATGGCGATGGGGATGCCGTAGTGAACGAACGTCTCTCGTTGGTACGCGCCGAACTGGTGCGTGCGCGACTGATCGACCTCGGCGCGCCCGCCGATCGCATCACCGCCGTGGGCATGGGTGCCAAAGAGCACATCTCCGACAACCTTACCAGCAAGGGCAAAGCGCTCAACCGTCGCGTGGTGATCCACGTGATGCAGCGCCCGTGATCACCAACGCGCACCATGATGAACCCGTTCGCCGATATCCACACCCTCGGCCTTGAACTCTTGCTCCCGGTGCTCGTGCTCATGCTCGGCGCGCTGGTGCTGGGCACGCTGATCGGGTACTGGAACGGTCCGCTTCCGAAGTACGCCACCACACCCTTGCATCTGGAGTTGGAGAAGCTGCGCAAACAGTTGACCGACACCGAGGACGAACTGGCCGTGGCAAGTTCGATCTTGTCCCAACGGGCAGCCGCGCGCGCCGAGGAAATGGGCTCCGAGCGACGCGCACTGGAGCAACAGATCACCTCCCTGAACGCACAGGTGAACTCCTATAAGGTGGCACTGGTTGCCGCCCGGCGCACCGTGCCCGCTGCAATGGGACCGAGCGCCACAAAGCACATGGACAAGGTCGTGGCCGACCCGTCCCACCTCGCTCGCATCGCCGATCTGGAGCGGGTCGTTGCTCGAGTGCCCGCCCTGCTCAAGGAAGTGGATGACCTGCGTAGGTTGCTGGCTTCGGAACAGGTGGCCCCATCGCGCGCTTCGACCGAACACACCCCGAAGGTCCCATCACCAGCCCACTACAGCGCCCTGTCCAAGACCTATGGAAGGCGCATTGCAAAGGACGACCTGCGTTTGGTGGAAGGCATCGGGCCGAAGATCGCAGAGCACCTTGGCAAGCACGGCTTGAAGACCTGGAGCGATGTGGCCACCGCGAAGCCGGAGGAACTCAAGCGGTTGCTGAGCGAAGCCGGCGATCACTTCCACATGCACGACCCCACCAGCTGGCCCAAGCAATGCCGCCTGATGGTGGAGGATCGCTGGGAGGAGTTGCGCAAATACCAGCGCAAGCTCAGCAGCGCGCGTTAAGTAGTCTCCGCATCCTTTCTCGGATGAACCGTTGGCCCCGGGACCGGACAAGAACCCCGGCCGGATAGCTTTGGCGCACCAAACCTATCCCCTCGTGAAGTCCTTCGCACGCATCCTGTTCCTGGCATCGTTCCCGCTCACGGCGTTCGGCCAACCAAGCGTGGAGCCATCGCTCTGGCTGCGCGATCCGTCCATTTCCCCCGATGGCAGCACCATCGCGTTCAGTTACCAAGGAGATATCTGGCGGGTGCCCGCCGGCGGTGGCGATGCCCTTCCGATCACCACCAACGAAGCCTTCGACCATTCGCCGGTTTGGAGCAACGATGGCAAACTGCTGGCCTTCGCCAGCACGCGCTATGGTGGCAGCGATGTGTTCGTGATGCCCGCAACGGGCGGCGTGCCCACGCGCCTCACCTTCCACAGCAACGGTGAAGTGCCCACGGGTTTCAGCCCCGACGATGCGAACGTCCTCTTCTATGGCACGCGCCAGGACGATGCGCGCAACCAGCAATTCCCCGTGGGCGGCTTGGGCGAGCTGTACAGTGTGCCGGTGAAAGGCGGCCGTCCCGTGCAGGTGAGCACCATCGCCATGCAACTGGCGCGGTACAACCCCGCCGGAACGCTCATCGCGTACCACGATCGCAAGGGCTATGAGGACGATTGGCGCAAGCACCACACCAGCAGCGTTACCCGCGATGTGTGGACCTTCAACCCTGCTACCAAGGAGTACAAGCAGCTCACCACCTTCGCTGGCGAGGACCGCAACCCGGTCTTCAGCAAGGATGGGAACACCCTCTATTACCTCACCGAGGAGAAGGGCTCCTACAACGTGCACCGCATGCCCACCACCGGAGGGCCCAGCACACAGGTCACCACCTTCAAGGAACATCCCGTTCGCTTCCTGAGCCGAAGCGACAACGGCACGCTTTGCTTCACCTTCCGCAGCGAAGTCTACACGATGACCGACGGAGGCACACCCGTGAAGGTCGCGATCCGCATCAACAGCGATGGGCGTTACAATCCGGAACGCGTGTTGGGCGTGAACGGCAATGTGAACGAGTACGCGGTGAGCAGCAATGGAAAAGAGGTGGCCTTCATCCACCGTGGCGAAGTGTTCGTTACCTCCGTGGCCGAGGGCACCACGCGCCGCATCACCAACACCCCCGAGCAGGAACGCTCGGTGAGCTTCGCCCCGGACGGCCGCACGTTGCTGTATGCCAGCGAACGCAAAGGCAGCTGGGACCTCTACACCACCACCATCGTGCGCAAGGACGAGACCTACTTCTTCAACGCGACCGTGCTGAAGGAGGAAGCATTGCTAACGACACTTGCGGAAGAATTCCAACCGGCCTACTCCCCCGACGGAAAGGAAGTGGCCTACCTGGAGGAGCGCACCACCTTGAAGGTGCTCAACATCGCGAGCAAGCTCACCCGCACCGTGCTGCCGGGCGACAAGAACTACAGCTACGCCGATGGCGACCAGTGGTACGCCTGGAGCCCGGACAGCAAGTGGTTCCTGGTGGATTTCATCCACACCGAACAATGGATCAACCAGTGCGGGATCGTGAACGCCGATGGCAAGAGCGAGGTGATCGACCTCACGCGCAGCGGCTATGGTGGCGGCCGTGCCGAATGGGCCCTGGGCGGCAAAGCGGTCTTCTACTACAGCTCGCGCGATGGCATGAAAAGCCATGCCAGCTGGGGCTTCCAAACGGACGTGTACGCACTGTTCCTGACGAAGGCTGCGTACGACGAGTACCGCCGGAACAAGGAGGAAGCGGCCCTGGCCAAGGAGGCCGAGGAGAAGAAGAAGGAAGGTGAAGACGGAAAGAAGGACGAGAAGGACAAAGAGAAAAAGGGCAAGAAGGACGAGGAGAAAAAGGAAGAGATCAAACCCGTGGTGATCGAGCTCGAAGGCCTGTACGATCGTCGCGTGCGCCTCACCGTGAACTCATCCAACATGAGCGCAGCGGCACTGAGCACCGATGGCGAAAAGCTCTTCTACCTCACCTCCTTCGAAAAGGGATTCGACCTGTGGCAGACCGAACTGCGCACGCGGGAGACGAAGATCCTGAGCAAGCTGGGTGCCGGGTATGCCGGGGGACTCATGATCGAGCAAGGACGGCAAGCGGCTCTACTTCATCAACAGCGGTGGCCTCGCGTACTGGGACACCGAGAAGAACGAGCAGAAGCCCATCCGCGTCAACGGCGAGATGAACCTGAACGAGACCGCCGAGCGCGCCTACCTCTTCGCGCATGTGTGGCGCCAGGTGAAGAAGAAGTTCTACCGCGTGGACCTGCAGGGTGTGAACTGGGACCTGTACAAGCAGGAGTACCAGCGCTTCCTGCCGAGCATCAACAACAACTACGATATGGCCGAACTGCTGAGCGAAATGCTCGGCGAACTGAACGCATCGCACACCGGTTCGGGCTACTTCCACGATCAACCCATGGGTGACAACACGGCCTCGTTGGGCCTCATCTACGCCAACGAACCGGGACCCGGACTGAAGGTCGCGGAAGTGCTCGTGGGGAGTCCGGTGATCAAGGAAGGCGGCAAGATCAAGCCGGGCCATGTGATCGAGAAGATCGATGGGCAGGTGATCGCGGCGGACATGGATCCGGCGCAATTGCTCAACCGCAAGGCGGGCAAACCCACCCTGTTGTCGCTCTTCGACCCGAAGACCAACACGCGCTGGGACGAGACCGTGAAGCCCGTGGACATGGGCCAGGAGTTCGACATGCTGTACAAGCGTTGGGTGGAGCGTTGCCGCCACTTGGTGGACAGCCTCAGCGGCGGTCAACTCGGTTATGTGCACGTGCAGGGCATGGACGATGGGAGCTTCCGCGTAGTGTACGAGGAAGCCTTGGGCCGCTATCACGACCGCAAGGGCCTTGTGGTGGACACGCGTTTCAATGGTGGTGGTTGGTTGCACGATGATCTCGCGACCTTCCTCAGCGGGAAGACCTACATGCGCATGGAACCACGTGGACAGAAGCTCGGTACCGAGCCGCAGTTCAAATGGCAAAAGCCCAGCGTGGTGGTGATGAGCGAAGCCAACTACAGCGATGCGCACTTGTTCCCGGTCACCTATCGTGCACTGGGCATTGGCAAATTGGTGGGCATGCCCGTAGCCGGCACCGGTACGGCCGTGTGGTGGGAAGGCCTGCAGAACGGCATGTACTTCGGCATCCCCATGGTGGGCATGATCGACAACACCGGCAACTACCAGGAGAACCAGCAGCTGGAACCCGATGTGAAGCAGCCGTTGGATCCCGGTGCGGTGAGCACCGGCCGCGACCAACAGTTGGAGGAAGCGGTGAAGGTGTTGATGGGGAAGTGACGCCTGGATGGACGTAACGGGGGCAAGGGACATCGCGCTCGGCGATCAGAACGCCGAGGAATACGACCACTTCGGCAAGGTCGCCTTCCGCATCAGACCGAAGAAGGCGGGAGCAAAACCGGGCCGCACCTTCATGACCCTTTGGTTGGACGAAGGACATGCCGTGCTGATGCTCGATCTCGAGCAGCAGACGGAATTGATTGCTCACCATCCCGCCGAGTTCGAGGCGCATCCGAGCAAGTGGGGAGCGAAAGGCGCTACCATCATGCATTTGACCAAGGTGACGGAGAAGCAGTTCCGCCACGCGCTGTCGATGGCGATCAAGAACGCCACGCGCTGAACGAATGGCAACTCGAACACCACTGAGTTGGATCGCCATCATCGACCTCGCGCTGCGCTGGCACGTTTGCATCTCGCTCAGTGTCTATGGTGGAGCCAAGTGGGTGCAGTTCGCGTACGGCGCTGCCATCGACACGCCAGCGAAGGACTTGTCCGACATGGAGCTGATGTGGGCGTTCTACGGACGATCACAGGAATACGCATCGATCATCGGTGTGTTGGAGATCGCTGCGGGCATCCTGCTCCTGTTCCAGCGCACCAAGCTCCTCGGCGTCCTGCTGGGCACAACGATCCTCGTGAACGTGATCCTGCAGGACGTGTTCTACAACGTGCTTTCCGGTGCCTTGCTCGCCGCGCTCTTTTACCAAGTGGAACTGCTCGCCATCGCGTGGTTGGATAGACAGAGATCCAGAAGCGCCTTGCGTGGAACTTGCACGCCGTGTATCACCTTCGGGGAGCGGATGGTCTTGGTGGCTGGCCGTCATGGCCGTTGGTGCTGTGGTCCTGCTGTTCTTTCTGGAGAAGTGGTTGGTACCTGCGCTCATGTGGTGATGCTCCGAAAGGATGAACGGCAAGCAGCATCTCCGCGCATATCGTCGTCTCGCACGTAGAACGCCCACTATGAAACACTTCGTCACGCTCCTTCTGAACCTGACCGTGATCGCCGGTCTGGCACAATGCACCTTCACCCCCACCATCTCCCCGAATTCGGTGATCCTCTGCCCCAACTCATCGGAAGTGCTCACCACGGAGGTGTGCGACAGCTACCAGTGGTACAAGGATGGCTCACCGATCCCCGGAGCTACGCAACAGACGCACAGCGTTTCCTACTTCGAGGATGGTGGATCCTCGTTCTCCGTGGAAGCCACGCTCGATGGCTGTACGGAAATGTCCGCCAGCGTACTGGTCGATGGCTGGGTCTTCCTGCTGCCTTTTGCGATCACCGATGGCGACCCTCCTTACGCGATCACGGAGAATGGTGCGTTCTACTGCACCGGCGATACGGCCTTCCTGATCCTGGACATGCCGTACGACCCCGCCATTCAATGGACGAATAACGGGGCGCCCATGATCGGGGCAACGGACGATACCCTGGTGGTGACTAAAGTGGCAACTACAGTGTCAGCGGGGCTCCGTCGCTTTGCCCGGATTTCGTGCAGCAGCTCGGGGTCACCGTCCCCATCGATTTCAACGCTCCGCCTGTTCCGGAGATCATGGTGGTGGATAACCTCCTCTGTGTTACCCCACCCGGATTTCACCGGGCCTCCAATGGTACCTGGACGGGGCGCCCATTGTTGCCGATGAGTGCATCTCGCCAACGATCCGGGCATCTTACACGGTGTCGGCCGACTATGGCAGACTTGCGGGCCGGAACTTCGGGACCGTATGACTTCTTCCTCGGCATTGGAGATCACAATGGGTCCCCTTCGGCAAGCAAAGGGCAACAACTATGGATAGCCCCGAACCCGGCGAACGTGGAGTGTACGATCACCGCTTCCGTTCCGCTTCGCGGTCGCTGGGGTTTGATGGATGCTGCCGGCCGCGAAGTGCGCAATGGACGTTTCAACGGCTGCACGAACTGCCCTGTGGACCTCGCCGACGTGGAGGCCGGCAACTACTTATTGACGGTCGCGGACGGGGCGGTCCGCATCGCGGTGGTACGTTAGCGACGGCACCGCTGGTGCCTTGAACGATGAAGGCACTGGTCCGTTGGGCGATCGTCATCCTCTTGCTCGCCTGTCTTGTGCTTGCAAGCAGGATCGTGACGTGCTTGAACAGCGAGACCGGTAGTTGGGCGATGCTCGTTCTACTCTGTGCGTTGCCATTGGCATTCGTCTCCCTTCGGCATGTTGGCAGAAAAGAGCTGGTTTCGATGGTGGTGATCGCTCTCGGGATGGCAGCCCTGCACATCGCGGTGATGAGCACGGCAACTTGGCGACTCACCATAAGGATCGATGGCGCCGAAAGGGCAACAACCTGGGTGGACGAACAGCGCTATGCCCAGCCGACCATCATCCCATCTCGTATTCCGATGCACGGGATCAACGATCATTGGTCCATTCGCACTGCGGATGACACCCCGACATATGCCATCTGGTGGAACGGCTCGGACCGTGAGGTGGTGAATGCTCCGCTGAAGGCCTTCTTCGAAAAGCGACCGCTGGTGGACGATGGGAACTTGCTCCCCCTGCTGACGCTGCTCGCGTTGAGCATCCTCCTGTTGGCGGTATGGGTACGTGCGTTCGCACACGGGTTGCCACCGCTCCCGGAGCTCATTCGTTCCCGTGCAGGAACTGCCCTGACCTTCCTCCTAGGCGTGCTGTGCGCAAGCGCGATCTCGCCACCCCCCACTTGGCTCAGCAACGAGTTCCTCTCGCGTCCGGACGACTGGTTGTGCTACGAAGGTGCCGCACGGGCATTGTCGAACGGCGATCTCTTCCTGTCGGCACCGCTGGGCGGCGTGGAAATGTGGAGCCTGCTCTATCCTGCGGTGTTGGCCGTATTGCACGGGCTGCTCGGTCCGGCCATGGCCCCCATCCATATCGTGCAGTTCGCAACGAACCTGCTCCTCGTGCCGCTCACGCTGCTGCTGGTTCGTTCGAGCTCGAAATGGTTCCAGTTCGCGATCATCGCCGCTGCACTGCTCTTCGTTCTGGTCGACATCAACATGAACTACGCCTGGCACCTGCTGAGCGATGTGCTACCACTGCTACTGATGACCGGCCTTTTGGTCGCCATCCAGCAGCAAAAGGATGTCCGGTTGATCGCACTGCTCTGTGGGTTGCTCTATCTCCAACGCGTGGAACTCATTGGGGTAGGCGTTCTGGTCTTTGGCATGTTCCTGCTCGATCGCGAGCGCGCAACACGGGCCGATCGCCTGAACTTCCTGCTCATCTACGGAGCTTGCCTCTTGCCATACTTCGTTCGCTGGTTCATGATCCATGGCAACCTCCGCCCCTTTCCCATCGCCATGGGCCACGCTGGTCAGCTGCCCCTGGATGAAATGCTCACCGTGGAGCACATGTACATGAAGCTTCGGGTGCTCCTTGGCGATTGCGGGCTTTTCAACCACGACCAGCACACGCGCTACCATTGGTTCGCGTTGCACGCTGTGTTCGCCGGTGCGCTCGGCTACGTCGCGATCAAGCGGCGCTTCGACCGGATGCTCGCCATCACGGTCATCCTCTTCACATACGTGCTGGCCACCCGCATGATGTCACCCTCGGTGGGCATCTACGGCCATCGGCATTCGCTCCTATCGGTGCTGCTGGAAGCCATCTTCATCCTGCTCGTGCTCGATCGAACGCTATTTCGCACCAAGAGCGGTTGAAGATCGGGACGGATACCCCCCGGGGAGGCCCAAGGCCATGCGCTACATTCGCCGCGCATTCGATGGACCGTAGTACCCGTTCGCATCGTGCGCACCAACGCCCTATGCGTCAAAAAGGCCAGGTAAAGTTCAACCCGCGCGAGCGTAGCGCCTTCCACGCCACCTTGCGTGCCCGGGTGGACCAGTACTTCAAGGAGAACGACCTGAGCCGTCATGCGAACAACACGCTGATCATCAAGGCGATCGTGCTGATCTCCATGTACGTGTTGCCCTTCGTTGCCATGCTCATCTGGCCACCTGCCGCAGGCGTGGCTTTCCTCCTCTGGTTCATCATGGGCTTGGGGCTGGCCGGCATTGGCATGAGCGTGATGCACGACGCCAACCACGGTGCTTTCAGCAAGGACCAACAGGTGAACTGGTGGCTCGGTCACACACTGAACCTCTGTGGGGGCAGCACCCACAATTGGAAGCTCCAGCACAACATCCTTCATCACACGTACACCAACATCACGCACATCGACGAGGACATCGAGGACCGCTTGGTGATGAAGTTCTCCCCGCATACGGAGCGTCGTTGGTTCCACCGCTTCCAGTGGATCTACGCCACCTTCTTCTACGGACTGCTCTCGCTTTACTGGGTGGTGGCCAAGGACCTCGTGCAGTTCGCTCAGTTCACCCGCAACGGAGTGGATCCCGGCAACCCGAGCGAGCAGCGGATGACCCTGTTGCGCATCCTCGCTGTCAAGGTCATCTATTTCGCCGTGGTGATCGGCCTTCCCCTCGCGCTCGGCCTCCCCTGGCTGCAGGTGTTGCTGGGGTTCCTGCTCATGCACTTCACCGCCGGTATCATCCTCACGGTGGTGTTCCAACTGGCGCACACGGTGGAAGGCACCACGCATCCGCTGCCCAACAGCGCTGGAGAGATCGAGAACGACTGGGCCATACACCAAGTGGAGACCACGGTGAACTTCTGTCCCAACGATCGCTTCCTTAACTGGTACGTGGGTGGCTTGAACTACCAGATCGAACACCACCTCTTTCCGCGTATCGCGCACGTTCATTACCCCGCGCTCTCCCCGATCGTGAAGCGCACCGCGGAAGAGTTCGGCATCACCTATCGCGTCAACCACACGTTGTGGAGCGCATTGCGTTCGCACTACGGGACCTTGGTGAAACTGGGATTGCCGAAGGCGAACGAGGCGATCGTTTGACCGGGCTTCAGGGAGCCTTCACCAACTGCAGGTCCTTCTGCTGGAGCATGATGCCATGCTCGTTGCGGAAGCCGTTCTCCGGTCCGGTGCGGCCCATGCGGAAGCCCATGTGCAAGGGCTCGGTACGCACGAGATCGAAATGCTGCGTGAAGGACGCTCCTTGCGTGAGCAGTGCGCGCAGATAGTAATAGGTGACATCGAAGCCGAGCAAGGCATACTCGTCCACATCGGTCTTGAAGCGTTCACGATACACGCGTGTGAATTCCACCAAGCGTGGATCGGTCGGATCGGCGAACGAGCCCGCCGCGAAGAGGAAGCCCAGCACATCCAGGTCGCTCGAAGCAACAGGGTCCATGTTGAGCCAACTCTCCATCCCGATCACCACGATGCGGTTCTTCTCCGCCAACGGCTTCAACTTGCTCACCAACGTCGTTACGAACTCAACGTCCTCGCTCGGAGCCACGATCACGTTCAGTCGCGTCTTGTCCAGCTTGCTGATGAGTTCACCGATATCCCGTCGGCCGGCCTTCACCACCAGCACGCTATCGCGATAGCGACCCGCACGATCGGCCAGAGCAGCGTTGATCGTGCCCAGCATCTGTTCCTGGATCTCCTTGTCACTCGGGATCTCCGGTCGTACCATGATCACGTTGTCCGAAGCATGCCGCAATGCAACGTAGCGAGCAGCATGCTTCACCAGATCGCTCCTTGCCGGTGCCACCTTGCTCACATTGGTATTACCCAGCAGCACTTTGTTCGTTTGCGGCACGGGACATACGATATGCGAATTGCTGTTACCGCGGGCCAGTTGTTCGATGGCCGATCGGTGGAACGGGCCGATGAACAGGTCCACGTTCTCCAGCTTCGGGTTCTTCAGCACACTGGTCCACGCCCGCTGGTCATCGCCCATGTCAAGGACGGTCACCTCTGCGTTCAATCCTTGCTTCGCCAGTGAATCCAAGGCGAGTTGCGCACCGGCATAGAACTGTGCGGCGATGCGGGTAGGACCATAGAACTGCGGTCCGGATGTGGCAAGCTCTGTTGCCGCGAGGGAACTGTCGTTGCGCGCAAGGGAGAACGGCAGCAGGAAAGCGACATGATAGCGCTCGCGTACCACCGTGCTGTCCTTGGCAGCCGGTAGCGGCAAGCCTGCCTCTTGTCGAGGGATACGCACCACGATACCGGCCCTCAACCCTTCCGGCAGCCCACCGTTCGCCGCTTGGATCTCCTCGGGCTTCACGCCGTAGCGCTTGCCCAAAGCAAAGAGCGTCTCTCCAGGCTGCACCAGATGGTCCACCGTAGCGCTTTGGTCAGCGGGGCGCAGAACCGGTGCGCTCACACCGGTGACCTTGCCGACCGGGATGATCACCTCCATGCCTTCGCGCAAACCATCGGTGATCGATGGGTTCCGTCTCATCAACTCGTTGACATCCACCTGGTACCGTTTGGCGATCCCAAAGAGCGTCTCTTTCCGCGCGGCCACATGCTTCAGTTCGCCTTCCACCAGCATGGTCGGGGCGCTCCTCGCCTCCTTGCGCACAACAGCGTCCATGGGCACCAGCAACTGCTGGCCGATACGCAGCCCTTCGTTCGCCGCTGGGTTCGCCGTCAACAATGCATCCACCGGAACAGCATGCACGCGAGCGATCGCATAGAGCGTCTGTCCGGCCTCCACGGTATGCACCAAGTGCTTCCTTCCATTCACCATGCGCACTTCCTGTGCGCTGCCGAAGAGCCAAGCATGAAGAACGAGGAAGAGGAGCGCGTAACGCATGATCATTCCCACTCGATCGTGGCGGGGGGCTTGGAACTGATGTCGTACACCACGCGGTTCACACCTTTCACACGGTTGATGATGCTGTTCGATATCCGTGCCAGGAACTCGTACGGGAGGTGGCACCAATCAGCGGTCATACCATCCGTACTGCTCACGGCGCGCAACGCGACAGCGTTCTCATAGGTGCGTTCATCGCCCATGACACCAACGCTACGCACGGGCAAGAGGATCGCTCCGGCCTGCCATACTTGGTCGTAGAGCCCTTCATCACGCAGCCCTTGAATGAAAATGTGATCCACCTCCTGCAAGAGCGCCACCTTCTCGGCGGTCACTTCGCCGAGGATGCGGATAGCGAGACCGGGACCGGGGAACGGATGCCGACCAAGGATGTTGGGATCGAGCCCCAGTTCCTTTCCCACGCGGCGCACTTCGTCCTTGAACAGGAGGCGCAGCGGTTCCACCACCTTCAACTTCATGTGCGCAGGAAGACCTCCCACGTTGTGGTGGCTCTTGATGGTGACACTGGGTCCGTTCACGCTCACGCTCTCGATCACATCCGGATAGATCGTGCCTTGTCCAAGCCATTCAACGCCCTTGATCGAATGCGCTTCACGGTCGAAGACCTCGATGAAGGTGCGACCGATGGCCTTGCGCTTCGCCTCGGGTTCATCCAAGCCTTTCAACGCGGAATAGAACGCGTCGCGCGCATCCACGCCCTTGATGTTCAACCCAAGGTGCCGATAGCTTTCGAGCACACGGCTGTACTCATCCTTGCGCAGCAGGCCGTTATCCACGAATATGCAGTGGAGCTTTTCACCGATGGCCCGATCGAGCAAGAGCGCCGCGACGGAACTGTCCACACCTCCGCTGAGGGCGAGCACCACTTGCCCATCACCAATATCCTTGCGCAAGGTCTCGACCGTATGCTCCACGAAGCCGTGCGGGGTCCATTCACCAGCGCAGCCACAGATGCCGATCACGAAGTTGTGCAGCAATTGGGCACCGTCGATGGTGTGGTACACTTCCGGATGGAACTGCACCGCATAGGTGAGCTGGTCGCGGAGGCAATAGGCCGCAACGGGAACATCGTCGGTACTGGCGATCACCTCCATGGCCTCACTTGGCGTGGTGATGGAATCGCCGTGGCTCATCCACACTTGTGTGCCCGCTTGGATACCGTCGAACAGGTGGTTGTCCGCGATGGTGCTCAAATGCGCTCGACCGTACTCACGGATCTTGCTCCGCTCCACATGGGCCCCGGTGCGTTTGGCGATCAATTGTGCCCCGTAGCAAACCGCCAGCATGGGGATCCGTCCGAGGAAGCCCGAGAGATCGGGGTCCGGGGCGTTGGTGTCGAACACGCTGCTCGGGCTGCCACTGAGGATGATGCCCTTGATATTGGGATCACCGGCGAATTGCGCCGCCTTGGTGAAGGGGTGGATCTCGCAATAGACATTCAGCTCGCGTACGCGCCGGGCAATGAGCTGGGTGAACTGCGAACCGTGGTCGAGGATGAGGATGTGATCGGCCAAGTGGTGGCACCACGCCGTAGGGGCCGCAGTGGGCGGCGAAGGTAGCCAGCAAGGCCCACTGGATCAGGCGCTCGCACCACCCTCCACCAGCACGGTGAAGCGCACGTCCAGCGGATCCAGTTCCTGCATGAGCCGATCCAAAACGGCGGGTCCTTCCGCTGCGAGCATCGGAAGGACATTGTCCCTGCGTTCTTGCAGGCCACCGTTGGGGAACAATTCCGCGAGAATGTTCTGCAACCGCTCCAAGTGGACAGCCTCGCGACGACGCAAGGCCCGATCCATCTTGCCTTGCAACTTGGTGAGCATCCGCTGCGCGCGAACGGCAGCGGACTCGGTGCTTGCGGCCAGCGATGGATCGATCGCGGATGCACGCTGGCGAAGCCGTTGGAAGAAGGCGTCCAACTCCTGCTGCGCCTCCACCAAGGAAGTGTCCGTTCCAGAAGTGCGATGCGCGACGAGGTTGTTCAACTCGTGGGCCGGTCGGAAAAGGTCCTCGATACCCAAGCCGAGTTCCAGTCGCTGCCCATCGTGCTTCGCTGAAAGGAACGCGGCCGATGTGCGCAACAACACCACAGGCATGGGCACCTGCACCGACTGGAAGAGCCACTTCAGCTGCATCCAATAGGCGAGCTCGCCACCACCACCGATGTACGCGATGTTGGGCAGGATGACCTCTTGATAGACCGGACGCAGCAGCACGTTGGGCGAATAGTCCTGCGGACGCAGTTCGAGGTCCAGCAACAGTTCATCCGCTGTGAAGCGCGGACCGCCGTCGACCACTTGGTAGTGATCGCCGTCGGCCTCGATGCGCGACCGATGGCCAGGTCGGAGGTGGAACAGGTTGATCGGGCGGGCATGTGCTTGGGCAGGATAACGCTCCTTCAAACGCTCATCGGCATAGCCGACGCTGCGTTGGGCGATCCCGTTCAACAGTTCTTCGCGCATCACCGGCACGAAGAGCTTCTTCAGTTCGCGGTCGTCGCCATCGATGACAACCAAACCGTACCGCCCGAAGAGCGCATGAACGAAACGGCGGGTGGCTTGGGCGAGCGTGAAGTCGGGGCGATAACATCGGCGAAGTTCTGCGCGCAGGACATCTGCTTCTGCACCTACACCAAGCAGCGGGTCCAACTGCGTCAGCACCTGTTCGATCCCCTTGAGCTGCAAACGGCCCACAGCCCCATTGTTCGCACCCGGCCAAACGACCTTCTTCTCTCCTATCCACGCATGATCGATCTCCGCACGGTCGTGATCCTCGGTGGCCATCCAGAAGATGGGAACAACGGGTCGCTTCAACTCCTCCGTCAGCGTTCGCGCAAGGCGTATCGCGTTGAGCAGTTTGAACGGCACGTACATCGGTCCGGTGAAAAGACAGAGCTGATGACCGGTGGTCACCGTCAGCGCATCGGTCCGTGCAAGGCGATCGATGTTCTCTCCGACCGCACCGCTGATGTCCAAACCCTCGTACTGGCGACGCAAAGCCTTCACCAGAACACTGCGATGATCCGCAGGGAATGCCCGCTTCGAAGCGGCCTGCTTCAGCCCTTCGAGCGTAGGCGGGAACAACTGGAAGTCGTCGAGAAAGGGATCGCGTGCCACTTGATCCTGCACCAACTGCGTGAAGCGTTGGGACGCAGCGTACGAAATGCGGTGCGCGGACATGGAGGCGTCAAAGGTAGAAGGCACTCTTGCCGCGCGCAGGCTTTCGTCAAGCGCGTACCACCGATCGGCCTTCGTCCTACATTCGGCATGAAGATCATGTCAACGGAAAGCAACAGCCGGTTCACTTCCCTGAAGGAATTCTATCCGTACTACCTCACGGAGCATCGCAAGACCTCCACACGGGTGTTGCATTTCATCGGCACGGGTCTCATACCGGCCTGGATCGTCCTGGCGATCGTTACGGGCAATGCATGGTGGCTCGTTGGCATTCCGCTCGGCGGCTATGGCTTCGCATGGGTGGGCCACTTCTTCTTCGAGAAGAACAAGCCTGCCACGTTCCAGTATCCCGGGTTCAGCTTGGCCAGCGATTTCATCCTCTTCTGGCACCTGCTCACCGGTACGCAGAAGTTCTCCCGGAACTGAAGCCGATCTTCGCCCGCACAATTCCATCGCACCATGCCCATTCGAATGACCCCCGATCAAGGTGGCGGCAACCAACGCAGTAACATCCCTGCTGGTGGAGGTGGACGAAGAGGGGGCGGTGGTGGAGGCATTGGCGGCGGCCTTATCGGTGCGTTATTGCCCATGCTCTTTCGCAATCCCAAGCTGTTGATCATTGCGGCAGTGGTGCTGGCGATTCTGTATTTCATGGGCGGGCTTGACGGCTGTGGCAACATGATGCAGCAAAGCGAAGGTGGCGGCCTGCTGGAACAATTGACCAAGGGTGCAACCCTGGATCCTGCGGAATACGACAAGGCGGAGGTGTACGAGCCACTCGCGGACAATGTGAAGAACCCGCTGCCGGAACGAGCATCACTGGAACGATTCGCTCCGCCGCGTTTGAACCAAGGACAACAGGGCAGTTGCGTGGCTTGGGCCAGCGCGTACGCTGCCCGGAGCATCATCCACAATCAGGCTTCGGGAGCTGCACCGGATCGCGCCACCGCGTTCTCGCCGAGCTTCATGTACAACCGCATCAAGATCGAGAACAGCGGTTGCCAGGGCAGTTACATCAAACGCGCCATGGACGACCTGCTCGCGCGCGGTGCAGTGCCGTTCTCGCAATTCGCCTACACCGACCAGGACTGCAATGCGCGTCCGGACGCGGAGGATGAGCAGACCGCAGCGCGCTACCGCATCAAGGACTCGCAACGCCTGAGCAAGAACGATGATCCCAACAGCCCGGTGGACATGGTGGCCATGAAGCAGTACCTCTCGCAAGGCTCCCCATCGTCATCGGCATGATGGTAGGCGGCAGTTTCATGCAGGACATGCAAGGACGTGATACGTGGATCCCCACGCAGGAGGACACGCAGATGAACGGCTTCGGGGGCCATGCCATGTGCGTGATCGGCTACGATGACTACAAGGAAGGCGGTGCCTTCCAGATCATGAACAGTTGGGGCAAGGAGTGGGGCAAGAACGGGATCGCTTGGGTGCCGTACGATGCCTTCTCGTACTTCACCAAGGAAGCCTACGCGGTGTATCCAATGGGCCAAAGCGCGGAAGAGAAACCCGATCGTTTCGACATCCGCTTCGGGCTTGCCATCGTGGACGAGCGTGGTGTGGCAACCGGCGCACATATCGCATTGGAACACCGAGGTGGCCGGATCTTCCGCACGAGCAGCCCGATCCCCAAAGGCACACGCTTCAAGGTGGAAGTCTCCAACAACCTGGAGTGCTACACCTACATCTTCGGCGAAGAGACCGACGGAAGCACCTACACGCTCTTCCCCTACACACCGAAGCACAGTCCATACTGTGGCACCACCGGAATGCGCCAATTCCCGAAGGACAACAGCCTTACTGCTGATGATGTCGGGAACATGGACGTGATGGCGATCCTCGTCGCCAACCAGGCCTTCGACTACCCGGCGATCAACAGCCGCATGACCAGCTTACCGCAGCGTGGCTTGGATGCAAAACTCGCAGCGGTGCTCGGTGGCGAACTGCTCGGCGCCGATGCTGCCACCTATTCCAGCGGCGAAACCTTCGGTGCCGGGGCAAAGGCCACCACGAACGCACTGGCGATCGTGTTGCAGATAGACAAGCGCTGAGGTCGGGCGCAAAGTGGTTCGCTACTTTGCGCGTATGCTTGTTGGGCGAAGGTTCCTCTTGGGCTTCTTGGTGTTAGCAGCGGGTGGGCTCAACGCGCAGACCTTCTTCGAGCATCTCACCAAGGTCGACGGCCTTCCAGGAGACCAAGTGCTCGCGTTGCATGAAGATCACCATGGCTTCATTTGGATAGGTACCGAAAGCGGCCTCGCTCGCCACGAGGGGGTACGCATACGCACCTGGCACCACGACCGCAAGGACGCGAACAGCTTACCGAACAACGTGGTGTGGGATATAACTGCGGATGAACATGGGCGTATCTGGATGGGCACCGATCATGGCCTGGGACGCTATGATGCGCGCACGGGCGCCTTCGATCGGGTGTTCATCACGCGCGCCTACAACGATCCCACATCGGCGAACAGGATACACCGTGTGGTGGCCGATGGACATGGCATCCTGCTCCTGAGCACCGAGGATGGATTGCACGCGATCACCACGAACGATGTGCCTGCACAAGTTCCCCTGCCCGGTAACGGCCGTGAATTGGAACAACTCACGGAACGCCTTCACATATTCGGGCTCCAGAAGGACAGCCTGCGTAACGGGGTGTGGATCGACACGGACAAGGGTGCCGTGTTCTTCGATGCGGAAGCACGAAGGTTCAACACGACCTCACCCGATCCTGCGTTCGCCTGCCTGAACGACTCCTTGGTGCAGGATGTGGTGCCCGATGAAGCGGGTGGTACCTGGTACTTCAAAGGAGCTACCAAAGGATTGGTGCATGTTGATGTGAAGGGAAGGAAGCGCCATCGCGAGGTCATCACCACTGACACCCCGGACCTCGTGAACCCGCAGTTCATCCGGCTGGACCGCGAAGGCTCGCTCTGGCTGAGCACATGGAGCCATGAACTGCGCAAGCTCGAACCACGCACGAGCAACTGGCAGCACTTCACACACGACGATGCAGTGCCGTGGAGCATCATCAGCAGCAACACGAAGTGCTGGTTGCAGGACCGCAGCGGCCGCATTTGGCTGGGTACATACGCTGGTCTCGCGGTGATGGATCCCGCGCACAATGGCTTGCAGCCCTACTTGGTCGGTGATAGCACCGCGAACACCTTCGTATCGGCGATCCTTCCGATCGATCGCACGCGATCGATCGTGGGGACAAGATCCGGTATGTATCTGCTGGATCGCACACGCCCAGTTCAGGTACCTATCTGGTACGGGGGAACGAGCGAAAACCCCGAATTCATCCGGTATTTGAACCGGCTGATGTGCCATGCTCCCGTTTCAGGTGGCTGGCTGCTCGGGACCCATCACGGGTTGCTCTCCTTGGACACTGCAACCATGGAACTGGCACGCCCCGCTGAACTGCTCGATATGGAGCCGCGCATGGGCCGGGGCACGATCTCCTTCATCCAGCGTGATGAACATGGCATCACCTGGATCGGCAAGAGCAAGAACGGGCTGTACCGGTTGGACAGCGTCGGCAGCCTTGCAGCCTTCGACAGCATTGCCGCGGCATCTTTGGGGACACGAGCGGTCCTCTCCTGCGCCGTGGGGCCGGAGGGCATCTGGGTCGGCATGAACAACGGGCATGGCCTGTGCCTGATCCGCAACGACAGCATCGTGTTGCGCGCATTGAACGAGGCCGACTCCACCGGTACCAGCTATGGCGTGGTGCTCAGCCTTGCACGCGGGGACGATGGCACGCTCTATATCGGGACGCTCATGGGCGGACTGGCGGTGCGGGATCCGCGCACGGGCACTTTCACATGGTACACGCGCAGCGACGGGCTGACCGGCGACCGGGTGGAGCGCCTGCTGCTGGACGATCAACAGGGGCTCTGGATCCTCACGGCCGATGGGATCTGCCGCTTCGATCGCCGGACCCACACCATCGATCCGCTGGTCCTCCCCGCTTCCGCCAGGGCATTGGGGTCGCTCAGCGCCATGACCTTCGATGTGGACGGATCATTGCTCTGCGCCCTCGGACCGGTGCTCGTGGATGTTTCCATCGATCGTCCGCAGGAACGTGAAGGACCGCCGGTCATCCTCACCGGTTTGCGCCATGGCGGAACGAACAGCCCGGGTTGGCCCACGGACAGCATTGTCGAACTGGAACACGATGCGCGCTCGCTCTCGATCGAATACGGCGCGCTCAACTTCTTCAGCGACCAAGCCACGCGATTCGCCTACCGCGTTGCCGACATGGACAGCACTTGGTACCATTTGGGAAGTGCCACACGGCTCGACCTCAACGACCTTCCGCCAGGCAAGCACCGGGTGGAGGTGCGAGCGAACAGCGGTGGTACCGCCTGGACCTCGCGGCCATTGGCATTGACCGTCCGCGTGCTCCCACCGATCTGGGGCACATGGTGGTTCCGCGTCGTAACACTGGCGCTGGTGGCCCTGCTCGTATGGGCCGGTGCGCGAGCATACGTGCGCGGGCGATTGCGCGAGCAGCGTGAACGACTGGAGCGCGAGCAGGCCGTGCTGAGCGAACGCATGCGGATCGCGGGCGACATGCATGATGACATGGGTGCAGGGCTCAGTGCGTTGAAGTTGCGCAGTGAAATGGCCCTGCGCATGGAGAAGGACCCTGCAAAACGGGAGCAATTGAGCAACCTGGCCGGTACCGCCGGAGAGCTGATCGGAAGCATGCGCCAGATCATCTGGACCATGAACCAGGACCAGGCGACCGTTGAGGACCTGGTGGTGTACACCTCCAGCTATGCGCGGAGCTACTGCGAGCAGCACGGACTTATGATCGAAGTGACCACCGGCGGAACGTGGCCCTCGCTCCTATTGAGCACCGAGCAACGGCGGAACGTCTTCCTTGTAGTGAAAGAAGCCCTTCATAACACCGTGAAACATGCGAACGCCCGCCGCGTCCGACTGGAAATGCGTTTTGCGAACGGCTTGGAGGTGCTCGTTGCCGATGATGGCATCGGCGTGGCCTCGGGCTCCGAAGTTGGTGAAGGAAATGGCATGCGGAACATGCGCAAACGGGTGGAGACCCTCCACGGCTCCTTCACCGTGCATGCTGACGGCGGCACCGTCGTTCGCTTCAGCGTGCCCTTGGCCGCCACTAACCAAGGTTCTATTGCCACCTCCGTTGAACGGTAGCACTTTCGCACCATGAACGAGACCGCGCCGATCAAAGTGAGCATCGTGGAGGACGACAGCACGATCCGTGAGACGTTGCGTTCGCTTTTCATATTTGAAGAAGGTGTGGAAGCCTTCACCGTGCATAGTACCGCTGAGGACGCGCTGCTAAGGCTGCGTGACAACTGCCCCGACGTGGTCATCATGGACATCAACCTTCCTGGGCAGAGCGGCATCGATTGCGTACGCCAGATGAGCCAGTACTGCAAGCGCTCGCAATTCCTCATGTACACCGTCCATGACGACGACCACCGCGTGTTCGAGGCGCTCAAGGCCGGAGCGAACGGGTACATCCTCAAGAGCAGCACCCCGGACGAGATCCTTGCCGCCGTGCGTGAACTGTTTGAAGGCGGATCGCCGATGAGCGCGCACGTGGCGCGCCGTGTGGTGAACCAGTTCCGGCCGGCGGCGGTGGAAAAGACACATGGCTTCACGCTGCTGAGCGACCGCGAGAACGGTGTGCTCGAACTGCTCGCCCAAGGCCTGCTGTACAAGGAGATCGGAGATCGGCTCGGCATCACCACCGGAACGGTGAAGCAGCACATCCACCGCATTTACGAGAAGCTGCACGTGCAGAACAGGACCGAAGCGGTGAACCGCTACTTCGGTCGGTAAGGCGCTCTTGCAGGATCGTTCCACTCCCCGCATCTTTCGCTCATGCTGCGGTGGATGGTGATGGTTGGGTGGTGCGCGCTCGCGCATGCGAACATTCGCGCGCAAGACACTTCCCGTTACGCGCTGCTGGACAAGCTCCTACCCGCGCTCGAAGGCATCGGAACCGACAGCAACTTGGTGCGGATCGATCGGGCGTTGCTCGCAGCCGGGCCGGACGCTGAGCCGCGACTGGTCTATTTCCTCAGGCGCTACCGGTGTGAACAACTCTACTACCAAGGTCTCTTCACCGAGAGCATGATCGACGCTGAGCGGGCGCGGCGGATCGCAGAGAACCTGGAGGACAGTTTGCTCATCGCCAGTTCGCTCAACCAGATAGCCGTGCTGCGCGAAGAGCAGAACGACGACCAAGGAGCCATTGAGCTATTGAACAACGCGCTGCGCTGGTATCCCAACGACGCCACAACACCCTACCCACTGACAACTCCCCACCGCATCCATGGCAACCTCGGTTTGTGCTGGGCGAACATGGGTATGGTGGACAGTGCCTTCGCACACCAGTCCCGTTCGTTGAACCTTGCGCAGGCCGCGAACATCCCACGCGGTCAAGCGCTTGCTCTGTTGAAATTGGGACAGTTGCAATTGGACCGTTCGCAACCGGACAGTGCCCGGTCGACCTTCCTACGTGCCCGCGCCATCGCCATGGAGCACCGCATCCATGATGTCGCACTGGACCTTTTCCCGGCGATGGCGGATGCATTGCAACTGTCCGGGCTGCACGATCCAGCGCACGAGGAACTGAAGCATGCCGAACGCTTCCTCTCCGCTCATCCCGACGTCGCCCAGCGAAGCGTGGTGGAATTCCACGACCAGGCTTTCCGCATCCACGCCGATGCGGGCAGGTACGCCGAGGCATTGCGGGCAGCGCACACATGGCGCGCGCTCGATGGTTCGTTGCGCATCACCTCGGCACGCACCGCGCAACGCACCCTGGCCACCATTCGCCGAACCGATGCGGAACTGGCGAACGAGCGCGTCCAACTCGATCTCGTCGCCGCGGAAGTCGCATCGGAGGAGCGGATCCAGCGCACACTGCTCCTGGGCGGCATCACTGCGCTGCTGCTGTTGGGTGCGCTCGTGGTGGTGTACATCGGTCGTGAGCGGCAGAAAGACCGCATCGCACGGCTCGCGCTCCACACGTTGGAGCAGGACCGCCTGATCGCCGAATTGCGCGTACGCCAGCAGGTGAGCGCGGACCTGCACGATGATCTGGGAGCTGGCCTCTCCGCGCTGAAGCTGCAGAACGAACTGGCAGTGGACCTCAGTCCCGATGAGGCCACGCGCGCCCGCAATACCACGGGAGCGCGTATCGCCGAGGACCTCGTTGCCAGCATGCGTCACATCCTATGGTCGCTCAACCACACCGATGCCACGGTGCGCGATCTGGTCACCTACGTATCGGACCAAGCGCGATCGCTCTGCGCCCAACATGAGCGGTCCATACAGGTGCGCACCACCGGACCCTGGCCGGACGCCATGGCCCCTGCCGAACTCCGCCATCATGCGTGGACACGTTGCAAGGACACGCTGCGCACATTGTTGCGGTCCCCTGAAGGCACACCGATCACATTGGAACTGGATTGGAACGAAGGCCTGCTCATGCGACTGGTGCTCGAAGGGGACACTGATCAGGCGCTGCGCGCGGAGATCGCGGCCAACCTTGCGACGAACCAAGTGCGTATGGCCGCCATCGGCGCTTCCGTGCGCGCATCCACCGAAGGCGCGGTGAGCGCGGAGATCTTCCTCCCGCTGCGCAATGCTGTTGGGAACGAAGCATCACCCTTCCGCGCTCCGGGAACAGCAGTGCCGGTTCTGTTGGCGTTGATGATGGGCTGCTGGGCCATGCACGAGGGTCGCAACCATCAATCGGCAACCAGCGACCAATCTCCCTCGTTCGCATGAGGTCGCTGACAGCATCTTTGCACCAACGGCCCGTCGTGATGATCGCGCCGAGGCCATTGAACGTTACGAGCGCACCGGAAAAGAAAAGGAAGCTGTGCTGGCCTGGCGCGAATGGCAACGATGGGACAGCGCCATCCGCGCCGATGAAGAGCGCGCCAGCTTGGAGCTGCTGAAGACCATGCTCGATAATGACCAGCGATTGGAAGCGGGTCGCGCCGATCGTGCACGGCATGAAACACTGGTCCGCATCGGACGGGAACAGCGTGCGGTGCTCATCGGTGCGATCGGTACGGGTGCCCTGCTCCTGCTCATCGTCCTCGCAGTGTACATGGGCCGCCAGCGCAACGCCCGCACCCTGATGGCCATGGAGCTGAAGAGCTCCGCCAGCGAAAAAGAACTTGCCGATCTGCGCATACGACGGCGTGTGAGCGAAGAAATGCACGAGGAGATCGGGGCCGGACTGTCCGCATTGAAGGTGCGCAGTGAGTTGGCCCTGGAACTGGAGACGGACACCAAGAACCGGGAACGCCTGTTACATCAGGTGACGATGACCGGTGATCTGCTGGCCAGCTTGCGGCAGATCATCTGGGCACTCGACAGCGGCCGGAGCACCTTGCGAGAAACGGTCGCATTCACCGAGCACTATGCGCGCAGCTATGGCGAACAACAGGGCTTGCCGTTGATCGTATCGATCGATACTGCCTGGCCGGACCTGCAATTGAGCATGGAGCAACGCCGCAACATCTTCCTAGTGGTGAAGGAAGCCATGCACAACACCGTGAAGCACGCGCAAGCCAGTGAAGCCGGGCTCTCGGTCCATTGGCGCAATGGATTGACAGTGGAGATCAGCGACAATGGGCGCGGCTTCGTTCCGGACAACAGCAGTGTTTCCGGCAACGGCCTTCGCAACATGCGCAAGCGCATCGAGAGCATCGGCGGTTCCTTCGAACTCAAAAGCGCAGCGGGAACACGGGTCATTTTCTCCGTTCCGCTGAAAGCGACAGAGGCGAACAAAAGTTCCATCCGTAACGCCTTGGCTTAGCGGTGTGGTAGGTTGCGGCATGTTCCGCTGGAAGAGCCCCCTGTTGGTGGTGCTATGCGTATCGCCAACGATGGCGAACGCCCAATGGAACACCTTCGATCGCGATTCCCTTGAACGTGCGATCCGGATCATGCCGGACGACACGACCAAGCTCATCCAGTACGATGCATTGAGTTGGGCCTACCTGCTCTCCACACAGGGCGACCACATCACCGAGGCTGCGGATTCGCTGGCGTTGCGGCTCATGAACGCAGCGGATCCATACCACATGCCGTGGTCGGATGCCATGGACGGACTGGGCGTTGTTTCACGCGCCATCCACCTGCCCGAACGCGCGCTGCACCAGTTCACCGCCGAACGGGACACCCTGCTCTTGCATGCGCCGCACGCGATACCGAACATCGTGCGGGCCCGCATCCATCGCGCGGCAGCACTACGCGACCTGTCGCGTTTCCAAGAAGGCCATGCCGAACTGGATGCGTGCGATAGTTCGAACTCCGCATATGCCGCCTTGGTGCTCGTTGAGCGCGCGTTCATGTTCGCGGCGCAGGGAGATACCTCAAGAGCGGTCGCAGCGTTCCGCAGGGCCGAACACGTGGTGGCGAACGATGCTGTGCAATGGAACCGAATTCCAGCTCTGGAACCGGCGGCACGCTTCTATTTCGACGCTGGCCTCACGACCGAGGCGGAAAGGGTGGTGAGGCAGTGCATCGAGG
Organism: Flavobacteriales bacterium; assembly: GCA_016703105.1. Classification (GTDB taxonomy): domain Bacteria; phylum Bacteroidota; class Bacteroidia; order Flavobacteriales_F; family PHOS-HE28; genus PHOS-HE28. The sequence continues at coordinate 17,569 of JADJCS010000008.1, read as the reverse complement.
TAGCCGACAAGGTCGGCGACAAAGCGGCGTGGTGCGGGTGCAAAGTGATCACCGGTGAAGTGCTGATGCGTAGGGGCGATGCGATCCGTGCCGAACATGAGCTCACCGCGGCCATGGACACCGCCCGGAAGTACAACTACATCGGCATCAGCCGCGAAAGCGGCGATGACGGTGGCATGGTGCGGGCAGCGGAGATCTTGAAGGATGTGTACAAGGCCCAAGGTCGCACGGCGGATGCCCTCGCCATGACCGAACGATGGACCGCGTGGAAGGACACGCTGCGCATCATCGAAGGCCGCGACGAGTTGCTCCGCTTCGATCTGCGCCAACAGGAACTCACGGACAGCATTGCCGACGCGAAACGGTTGGAGGAAGCAACACGCGGGTACCGGGAAACGATCCAGGAGGAACGATCACGACGCAACGTGGAACTCGCCGTGGGCCTGTCAGCGTTGGTGATAGCGATACTCGTAGCGTGGTTCCTCTTCAACCGCCGAAGGCAGGAACGCAAACTCGCCGACCTCGAACTACGCAGGGCACAACAAGAGCACATGATCGCCGCGTTGCGCATGCACGAGCGCATGAGCGAAGACCTGCACGAGGACCTGGGCGCAGGGCTCAGCGCGCTCAAGCTCTGGAGCGAGATGGACCTGGCCGACGAGACCGATCCGCGCCGCAGGCAACAACTGGCCAAACGCAGCGCCATGGCCGATGAACTGGTGGCCAGCCTGCGACAGATCATTTGGGCGCTCAACAGCCCCAGCACCGGTGTGAAACAGCTCGTGGACTACCTCGTGGACTACGCGCATCTGTACTGTGCCCAACACGGTCTGCGCTTGCGTGCGGTGGTCGGTGGGCCGTGGCCGAACATCCAACTTTCCGCCGAGCAACGCCGCTATCCCTTCCTCGCGGTGAAGGAGATCCTGATGAACACGGTGAAGCATGCCGAGGCCGATCATGTTGGAGATGCGCGTGACCTGGAACAACGCCTTGGTGATCGAGCTGCACGACAACGGCAAGGGCTCTTCAGGCACCATCGATGCGCTCCCTGGCAACGGCTTGCGCAACGTGCAACGCCGGATCGTTTCGCTAGGCGGCACAGTGACCATGGATGGCTCCAAAGGCATGCGGATCACGGTGCGTGTGCCCTTCGCTCCTTCGGCGTAACGAAAGTTCCAGCGGACCTCTCCCCTCAACTCCTCACCTTCGTCCTATGAGCGCAGTGGCCCGCATCGGTATCGTGGAGGATGATGCCCGCATCCGCGAAGCATTGCTCGCGATCCTCTCCTCCACCACCGACATGGTGCTTGATGGCTCCTTCGCCAACGCGGAGGCCGCGCTCGCCGGTTGGAGCGAGAACTGTCCCGACGCGGTGATCATGGACATCAACCTGCCCGGCGCGAGCGGGATCGAATGTGTGCAGGATCTCTCCCAGCGCTGGCCGAGCGCGCAGTTCCTCATGTACACCATGCACGATGATGACCAACGGGTGTTCGATGCGTTGAAAGCAGGCGCGAACGGCTACCTGCTGAAAAGTGCGAAGCCCGGCGAGATCCTCAATGCGATCCGCGACCTCTTGCGCGGCGGCAGTCCCATGAGCGCCCCTATCGCTCGCCGTGTGGTCGCCAACCTTCGTCCGGCGAACAATACCAACGTCATCGCCGAAGCCAAACTCACCGATCGTGAGCGGGAGATCCTGGAACTCCTGGCGGAGGGCCTGCTCTACAAGGAGATCAGCCAGCGCATCGGCCTCAGCGAAGGGTCCATCAAGCAGCACATCCACCGGATGTACGACAAGCTGCAGGTGCAGAACCGCACCGAGGCGGTGAACCGGTTCTTCGGGCGGTAAAGGACCAGCGCCGAACGGAACTTTCGTTCCTGCACCTGTCAACGTAACTAAAGTTGACCCCCTTGGCCCATGCCGGGATCGATGGATCGTGGACTTTGGTGGCTGAAAGTTCCATTGCCCAAGATCCGACCGCCATGTGCCTACCCCATTGCTTGCGCTCCCTGTTGCTACCGATCGCGCTTTTGTCCATCAGCGCGGTGGCACCTACTGCGGATGCACGCGCGCAAGTGTGCCCCATCGATGCCACGTTCAATCCAACGGATGTCGGGTTCGGGAGTGGGGATGGGGTAACGTACACGCATCTTCCGTGGTGAATTCCGTCGCTGCTGCTGCCGATGGCTCAATGATCGTCAGCGGCAGCTTCATCTTCTATCAGGGGGTGGTGCGCCAGAACATTGCGCGGATAAATGCGGATGGAAGCCTGGATACCGGGTTCAACCCCACGGCCAGTGGCGATGTTCTCATACAACCTGACGGCAAGATCCTCTTGTATGGGGGCAGTGTTGCCCGGTTGAATACGAACGGAAGCGCGGATGCGAGTTTCGCAACCACGACGATATCAGGTGGCACGGTGCGGTGCTTGGCGCTACAGGCGGATGGCCGGATCCTGATCGGCGGGGACTTCACCACCGTGAACGGTACGACGAGGAACCGGGTGGCCCGGCTGAACAGCGATGGCAGCTTGGACAGCAGCTTCGACCCTGGTACCGGACCTGCCTCGACATCGGGCACCCCGTACGTTTTCTGCATGGCCGAACAGGCTGATGGTGCCATTGTGATCGGTGGGACGTTCCTCACCTATGCAGGGATCGCACGGAATCGTATTGCCCGGCTGAATTCCGACGGAACGCTGGACGGCACATTTGCTCCGGGTACAGGTGCCAGCGGTACCGTGGAGGCACTGGTTATTCAACCGGATGGGAAGGCGATCATTGCTGGGGGCTTCCTCTCGTACAATGGAACTGCGCGGAGATATGCCGCGCGGCTGCAGACGAACGGCGCACTGGACTTGACCTTCAACCCCGGCACAAGTACTGACGGGAGCCTCAATTGCTTGGCACTTCAACCGGATGGAAAAGTGTTGTTGGGCGGCTTCATCACCACCTTCAACGGCACCCCCGTGAACCGGCTCACCCGTGCGAACAGCGACGGTAGTCGTGATACGGGCTTCAGTTCTGGAGCGCTCGGACCCAATGCCTATATCAACGGCGTAGCGTTGCGGGCCGATGGTCGGGTGTTGATCGGAGGATGGATCTCTGAAGTGGGAGGCCTCACGCGGTCAGGCGTGGCCTTGCTGCAGGCCGATGGTAGCTTGGATACCAGCTTCAACCCCGGAAGCGGGATCGTGGGCCTTATGGCTACGGTGGTACTGCGCCAACCGGACGGCAAATTGCTTGTCGCAGGTGAATTCGCAGGCTACAATGGGATCGCCCGCCGGTGCATCGTTCGGGTGAACGCCGATGGCACCCTGGATGGAACATTCGACCCCGGCTTCGGCGCGGATACAAAGATCACTTGCATGGCGCTGGATGCCTCCGGCAAGATCCTGGTCGGCGGGAATTTTTCTGATTTCAACGGTCTGTTGCGCTTCAACTTGGCCCGGCTGAGCAGCGATGGGAGCGTGGATACCGGATTCAACCCAGGCACCAATGGCCCGAACGGTGATGTGCTGGCCATCGCCGTGACTCCAGCAGGCAAGATCCTCATCGGGGGTGCCTTCTCTACCTACCTGGGCGTTTCTCGGAACCGCATTGCACAGATCAATTCAAATGGCACACTGGATACCGGATTCAACCCCGGGACCGGGCCGAACACGTCGGTGTACTCTATCCTCGTGCTCCCCACCGGCAAGATCCTCATCGGTGGGGCTTTCAGCAGTGTTGCTGGTGTATCAGCTGGTCGCATTGCCCGCTTGAACAGCAACGGTTCAGTAGATGCTACGTTCCTGTCGAGCACCGGTGCGGCCAGCGGCCTTGTTAACACGATCGTGCGCCAGTCGGATGAAAAGATCATCATCGGGGGCGGCTTCGCGAGCTACAATGGGACGAGCCGGAACCGCATCGCGCGGCTCAACGCGGATGGAAGCTTGGATACGGGGTTCGATCCAGGTACGGGCGCAACCAGCGCGGTCAATTCGATCCTCGTTCATACGGATGGGCGCGTGCTGATCGGCGGAACATTCACCACCTTCAATGGAGCAGCCCGCAACCGCATCGCCCGCCTTACTTCATCCGGAGCACTGGACACCACCTTCGATCCGGGAACAGGATTTGGCGGCACGGTCCGTTCGCTCGTCGTTTTGCCGGACGGGAACTTCATCGCTGGAGGCGACTTCTTGAGCTATAACGGCACAGGCAGGAATCGTTTGGCCCGGATCTTCTCCAGTCCATCATGCGTGAGCGGCACGCCCTGCAATGACGGCAACGCTTGCACTGCAAACGATGTTTTGAACGCGACTTGCGTTTGTGCGGGCACGATAGTGGACACCGATAGCGACGGCATCTGCGACGCGAACGACAACTGCCCGAACGCGACCGGCCAGGTCGGATCGGCTTGCGAAGACGGCAATGCCTGCACGATCAACGACGTGCTCACTACCGCTTGCCAGTGCGCGGGCACCTTTATTGATACCGATAGCGACGGCACCTGCGATGCGAACGATAGTTGCCCGAACCTCTCCGGGCAGATCGGTTCGACCTGCGATGATGGCATCGCCTGCACCACTGGCGATGTGGTCAACGCAAGTTGCCTGTGCGCAGGCACAGCCAGTGGCGATAGCGACAATGACGGAACCTGTGATGCCCTTGATTGCGCACCCAACGATCCAGCAGTGCATCCAGCAGCTTCAGAAGTTTGCGATGGGATCGACAATGATTGCGACGGCACCATCGATCAGCAAGTGGTACTGCGCTTCGATGGCTCGGACGACCATGTGGCAGTTGGCAGTTGGTTCACCGAGCAGAACTTCACCATCGAGATGTGGCTGAAGCCGGGCGGCGCCCAGAACCAGTACGCCAACATCGTTGACAACAGCCACAGCAACAACATCCGCTGGGTGTGCCAACAGGATGGCAGCAATACGAACCACTACTACTGGGCCGTGGCAAGCGGTTCAGGGGCGTTTGTGAATTTCGAGCTGCAGACGGATGCGTGGCAGCACCTCGCGTTGGTGAAAGGGCCCACGCAAGTCGAGGTTTACGTGAACGGTACGCTCGTGGGAACGGGTGCTTCCTCCGGCAACATCAACGGTGTTGGTTCCGGCGACTTCGTGCGTTTGGGTCAATTTGTTGGCGGTGGCCGTGCGTGGAACGGGCGCATGTACGATGCGCGCTTCTGGAACTCGGCGCGAACGCAAGCGGAGATCGCAGCGGGCATGCAGCAGAGCATCACCGTACCGACCGCAGGGCTGCTCGCCAACTACCGGATGAACGACGGTGTGGCGAACGGCACCAACACGGTATCACTGTCCTGAACGATGCGAGTGGAAACGCACACCACGGCACGCTCACGGGCTTCGCACTCACAGGCACCACATCCAATTTCGTCGCCGATCTGCTGGATACGGACGGCGACGGCACTTCGGATTGCAGCGATGGTTGCCCGAACGATGCCAACAAGACGGCACCCGGCACCTGCGGCTGCGGAAGCTTGGAACCAGCGAGCGCGTGCGATGACAGTAACGTGTGCACTACGAACGATGTGGTCGGCGCGAACTGCCTCTGCGCAGGAACGCCTTCTCCTGATGCAGATGGCGATGGCACCTGCGATGCGCAGGATGCTTGCCCGAACGATCCACTGAAGATCGCCGCAGGTGCGTGCGGCTGCGGTGTGCTTGATACCGATTCGGATGTGGATGGCACGGCTGATTGCAACGATGGCTGTCCGCTGGATCCTTTGAAGATCGCTGCAGGCCAATGCGGCTGTGGCGTGGCCGACACCGATACGGATGGCGATGGCACCGCGAACTGCAACGACGGCTGCCCTACGGATCCCTTGAAGGTGGCCGTTGGCCAATGTGGTTGCGGCACGGCCGATACGGACACGGACAGTGACGGCATCGCGAACTGCGTAGACAACTGCCCCACCACACCCGGTGTGATCGGTGGTGCGTGCGATGATGGCAATGCAACCACCGGAAATGATGTGGTGAGCGCTGGCTGCGTATGCGCGGGCCAGCCCATCGATTGCGCCGGTGTGCCCGGTGGCAGTGCAACGCCTGGCACGGCATGCACGATCGGTAGTGAAAGCGGCCTATGGTCAGCGGGCTGCGTGTGCGTGGTGCCACGGCCGGACATCGATGTGCAGAACGTGACGGCAGTACCGACCACGATCGCACCGAGCCAGGTGGTCACGGTGGATTGGACCGTGGCGAACGTGGGTATCGCCCCCTCCATCAAGAGTTGGACGGAGCGCATCTTCGTGGAATCCTCCACCGGCCAGAACCGCACCTTGCTGAAGCAAACTTCCTTCAGCGAAGCGGGCACCATGGCCGTGAGCGGATCCATTTCGCGCAGCGATGTGGTGTCGATGCCGACCGTGTTCGTGGTCGGGGATCAAGCGGTGTTCGTTGTGGAGTTGACACCGAGCGCCGCCCTGGTGGAACTCGCGAACAGCACAGCGAACAACACGGGTATCCAACAGACGCCATTCAGCGTGAGCAAGGTGCTGACCGTGGAACTGTCCTCCGCGCAACTAATGGAGGGCGCGGGCATCACCGCCACAGTGGTACGCAGTGGATCCATCGCGGCCGAGCAAATTGTTTCGCTTTCCATCACGCAGCCGTCGCGCACCAACGTGCCTACAACCGTCACGATCCTCGCCGGGCAATCGGGCCGTACGTTCCCTATCAGCGCGCTGGAGAACAGCTTGCTCGAAGGACCGATCAGCGTCACGCTCACGGCGTCGGCTGCGGGCTTCCCTTCCGTTGACCAAGCGATCACATTGGTCGACAACGAATCACCGGAACTGTCGATCACGGGTCTTCCTGGAACTACCATGGAAGGCAACTCGGTGGTGCTCACCATCGCCACCACGTTCGCGCCTGTTTCGCCGCTTCCAGTCTTCCTCACATCCAACAACCAGCCGCGCTTCCCGGTGCCCGCATCGGTGACCATCGCCCCCGGTGCATTGTTCACCACCACAACGGTGAACCTCGCACAGGACAACACGCCGGAACTCGATGCCAGCGTTACCATCACCGCCGGTGCAGCGGGCCACACGCCTGCCAATGCGAACACGCTGCTGGGAGATGATGATGTACCGGGCCTAGCGCTCATACTACAGACCGATACGGTTTCTGAGTCGGGCGGTCCGTTCGCCACCACAGCCACCTTGCATCGTCTTGATGGCAGCAATCCGATCGCGTTCACCGGGACCGTTTCAGCGAACATCGGGAGTACCGTGCTCTTGCCTGCGACCATCACGCTCGCTGCGGGGGAGAACGACAAGGTCTTCTACATCGGCACGGTGGACAACAGCTTGGTGGACGGCTATCGCTCGGTCATAATTTCCGTGGCAGTACAAGTCGCCTCGTGCGGCTGCAGCGCACCACCGACTTCCGCCGGTTTCGTCAGCGGCACCATCGTAGTAGCGGATAACGATGGTCCTTCCCTATCCATATCGGCAACGCCGGTAACGCTGGCCGAAGGACTCGCGAACGCAGGGACTTTGCGCGTTGCACGGAACACGCCCACCAACGTGGACCTGACCGTTTCGCTTTCCACGAGCAACACGAACGAGGCAACGCTTCCCGCTTCGGTATCGATCCCTATCGGTGCCACCTTCCTCGATGTGCCGATCACCACCATCAACGACGGCAACCCGGATGGAAGCCAGCAGGTGTATGTGCATGCATCGGCCCCGGGCTTCTCCACAGCTGTGAACTGGGTCCTCGTCACGGACATCAACACGCCGGATCTGCAAGTGGCGAACGTAGCGTTGCCCAACACGCTGTTGCCGGCGATGAGCCTCTTCAGCTATGCGGTGTCCATCACGAACTCCGGTTTCGCAACGGCACCTGCTGGTGTGCTCGTGCGTGCCTACCTCTCGCAGAACAGCATCGTGGACAACAGCGACCTGCTGATCGCTGAGCAGAACATCGGCAGTGCGATCGCAACGGGACAAACAGTCGTTCTCAGCGGCAGCACGAGCGCGCCCAACCTGCCAGGCGACTACCGTTTGCTCTTCGAAGTGAACCCGACGGCCAGCCTGACCGAGTTGCTCTACACCAACAACACCAGCTTGCCGGTGATGGTGACGATCGTCCCGGACTACACCGCCACCGCCGTCGTTGCGCCATTGCATGTTCTGAAGAACACACCGGTGCCCGTGACCGGCACCGCCACACGCAGCAGTGGACAGCCGGCCGCGAACGAGGATGTTGAAGTGTACGTGCTCACCAATGGCCTTCGCCGGGAGATCCTCGCGCACACCGATGCTTCCGGCAACTACGCCACCGCCTTTGTCCCGCTGGCGGCCGAAGCAGGCCACTACACCGTGGGGGCCAGCTTCCCGGGTATAATGACTACCAACACGCAGGATGCGTTCGACATCCTGGGCGTGCGCATCAACAACGGGAACATCCCGCAATTGCTGGTTCTGGTGAACGACACGATCACGGGAACGCTCTCCGTGCAGAACATGAGCAACGCATCACTCACGAACCTTACCATCGCTCCGATCACCGTGCCGTCTGGCGCAGTGATCCACTTCGATACCATCCCTTTGCTCGCGGGCAATACCACGCTGGACATCGGCTACACCGTAACAGGTACCGTGCTCACCATCGGCAACAATTATGTCGTGGCGGAGATGCACGTCACGGCGGTGCAAGGCGACATCCAGAACACCGATCTCTTCTACTACTGCCAGGCACCGGCAGGCCATCTAACCGCCGATATCACCAGCATCAACACCAGCGTATCGCAGAGCACCGGCGAGCAACTGGTGGAGTTCCGCTTGGTGAACAACGGAGCAGGATCAAGCGGTAACGTGCAGATCATCCTGCCGCAGACCACATGGTTGAGCACGGTGACACCGGCCACCATGCCAGCCATCGCACCCGGCGATACCGCATTGGTGGTACTGCGCTTCATCGCCACGGCGGATGTGCCCTTCAACTTCCCGATCTCCTCTTCGATCGGTATCAGTGCCCAGAACGGGAACTCGTTCAGCATTCCGTTCACCTTCGAGAAGGTCTCGGAGACCACAGGCTCAGTTGTCGTGCGCGTGGAGGACGAGTACACCTACTTCGCGCAGGGATCACCGCTCGTGGCAGGCGCGCATGTGGTGATCAGCAACTACTACACCTCGGTCGTGTATGCTGATGGGCTCTCGAACGCCAGCGGCATCTTCAGTGCCAACGACATTCCGGAGGGCACCCATCGCATCACGGTGACGGCAGCGGGCCACGCGAACTATCAAGGAACGTTCACCATGAACCCGGGCGCAACGGCAGAGGTGCGTGTCTTCCTTAGCGTGCAGGCCATCACCTTCAGTTGGTCAGTGGTACCTACCACCGTGCCGGATGTTTACGAAGTTGTGCTCACCACAACGTTCCAGACCAACGTGCCCAAGCCTGTGGTGATCCTGGACGTGCCGGACACCATGCCCGCCCTTGTCGGGAACGAAGTGTTCGCGTTCAACGCCACGCTCACGAACCACGGTTTGGTGAGCGCGCGCGACGTGACCTTGCTGATGCCCACGACCGATCCGGACTACGAGTTCATCACCAACTACCAACCAGCCGATCTACTGGCCTTGCAGAGCATCCAGGTGCCTGTTCTCATGCGCCGACGCGATACACCGTTGGGAGAAGGCATGGCAGGGGGGCCATCGGTGGAGGGTATTTCGCAGTTCCTGAACATGAGCGAGGGCGACTTCGATGCATACCGGGACGAGGAATTGTATTGCCGCGATTTCGCCGGTGTGATCTACTGGTACACCTGCAACCTCACGAGCGGACAATGGGAACAAGGCGGCGAACTGTATTCCTATGCAGGTCGTACATGCCCACCACAGCTGCCGAACTTCGGAAGCAGTGGAGGACCTGTTGGGAGCTTTGAGTTCCCGCCCTGTGCGAACTGTCCCGTGGTCCCTCCCGGTGATGGCACACCGCTGAACATTCCACCAGTGGAGATCACCGTGGAGCAGAACAGCTGCGTGGATTGCATCCTCGATGTCGTTGACGCATTCATCGGGTGCATTCCCACGGTTGGGAATCCACAATTGGAAGCTGCGATGGAAGGAGCGGCCGTTGTATCTGCCGGTGTTCGCGCCGTGGTGTGCGCGGCCAATGCAGAGGATGTGGAGGACTTCGGAGAACTCCTGGATTGCATACCGGACGAATTTCCCGAGCCGGTGGAGTGTGCGGAAGGCGTGAAGACCGCTGCGAAGACGTGCTTTCTGCCTGAGGTCGGAGGTGGCTTCGGTGGCGGCGGTGGCGACGGTGGACCCGAGGGCCGTGATTTCGATACACCGGGTAGCGTGTACGAACAGTTGTTCTTGGACATGGATTCGGCGATCTGGGCATACGAGGTCCGCGAAGCATGGGCCTTGGAGTACTTCGGTGAAATGATCCACTTGGACGCGTGGCCAACGCTCTCCGCGCTGCTCGAACCCACCGTGATCGCGCGTGAACCGTTCTCCCCGGCAATTCGGGTCAACATCCTCACCTACATGTCGGCTTATGATATGCCGCCAGCGATGATCCAGGACTTCTTCACGCGTTGGAACACGTCCATGCAGGCTTGGGGTGAAGGTGTTACGTCGCCGAACAGCACCTATCCGGATATCATCGACCGGACCGTGGCCGTGGCATATAGCGACAGCCTGCGTATGGCGATCGGCTACGCTGATGAACGGGGCTATGATTCCGTATGGGAACTGCTGACCGGCTCCATGCATGCGCTTTACCACATCATTGCGCCACAGAGCCAAGAAGTATGCGCATCCGTCACCGTTCAGTTGAGCCAACAGGTGACCATGACACGCGAAGCGTTCTCCGGTTCGCTCACGATCTTCAACAACCATGGCTCGGACGCGTTGGATTCGCTCACTGTGGACATCTCCATCAGCAATGCGAGCGGTGTTCCGAGCAATGGGCTCTTCCAGATAAACACCACCTCGTTCAACAACTTGAGCGATGTATCCGGTACCGGTTCGATCCCCACGGGGCAGGAAGGCACGGTCAACTACCTCTTCATTCCCACACCAGAAGCAGCTCCCCTTGGACCTCAGCTATACAACTTCGGTGGCAGCATCACATACTGGGATCCCTTCTCACAGAGCATGATAACGCTCCCGCTCGCGCCGGTGACCCTCACGGTGAACCCAAGCCCCGATCTCTACCTCCATTATTTCCTGGAGCGCAACATCCTGGGCGATGACGCCCTCACGAGCCCAGCAGTGGAACCTTCTATCCCTGCGGAGCTGGCGGTAATGGTGGAGAATCACGGATACGGTTCCGCAGTGAACCTCACCATATCGTCGGCCCAACCGGAGATCGTCGAGAACGAGACCGGCCTCGCGGTGAACTTCGCGTTGATCGGCTCCAACTACCAAGGGCAGCCGGTGAACTTCGGTGTCACCAACATCAACTTCGGGAACATACCGGCCATGCAAACGCGCATCGGCCAGTGGTACTTGACCAGTTCACTTCTGGGCAAGTTCATCAGCTACGATGCGGACGTGGTGCATGCCAACAGCTTCGGGAACCCGCAACTCAGCCTGGTCTCGGGCGTTCACTTGCATGAACTCACGCACAGCATACGCGCTTACGGCGCACTGGAGGATGGCATCAGCGACTTCCTGGTGAACGACCTCTTCGATCCGCTCGACATCCCGGATGTTATCTACTTCAGCCAAGGCGATTCAACGGCAGAAGTATTCCAAGCCACCACCGGGAGTTTCTCTTCACCGGTGATTCCACCGACGTTCACGAACACGCTCACAATATCGGCTTCCGAAGCCGGGTGGAACTACATCAAGCTGCCTGATCCCGGGGATGGGTTGTACGATCTGGTGAGCGTAACGCGCGGCGATGGACAGGTGATCCCGTTGAACAACGCGTGGCTCACGTTCGTGACGCTGCCGCTCGCGCAAATGCACGTGTACGAGAACAAGTTCCACTTCGTGGACGCATTCCCATCCGCCGCTCCGGTGAGCTACACCGTAGTGTGGGCTCCGCGCGATATCGATGTGCCGCACATCGTGAGCATCGATGGCGCTCCGCAAGGAGTTTCCACCGATGCGGTGCAACACCTCACCGTGGTGTTCGACAAGCCGATCGATCCCTCCACGTTCACCTTCGCCGATCTCGATCTTGTGTTCCAAGGCGGACCGGACATCATGAGCGCGGCCGTGACGATCACACCGATCGATGCGTTCTCCTTCGATGTGGACCTGAGCGCGCTCACCACGGGCAATGGCCTGTACGTGTTCACGGTGCAAGCGGCAGGCGTGGCCGATGTGTATGGCATCAATGGTGTTGATGGTTTGCAAGTGAGTTGGTCGCAGTTCCTGAACGTGCCTGCCGTGGTCGCTTTCCAAGGCTTGCCCCCGAACAACACCGCCGCATCCTTCAGTGCGGTGGATGTGCTCTTCAACCTACCGCTGGACGAAAGCACGGTAACATCCGAGCGCTTCAGCATCGAACAGAACGGCCTAGCACTGCCGGGCACTATCACCGTATCGCCCTTAGGAACGGAGGACAAGCTCTTCCGACTGTCCGGATTGGAGGCCATCATCACCGCTGCGGGCATCTACGAACTCGTAGTGGATGTGCCGAGCATTCTCACCGCAACGCAGATACCCGGAGTGCAAGAACAGTCTGTTGTACTCACGCTCGACAACGCAGGTCCCCTTGTCGTGAGCCTCTCCGCAACTACCCAAGGCGGGCTGGATGCACAGCACAACACCTTCGTGGACATCACTTTCAATGAAGGCGTCGCAGGGTTCAGCGTGGCGGATGTGCAACTCACACGCAACGGCCAACCGCTCACGTTGAACGTGGCGCAACTCGCATCGCTCACCGCCGAGGATTGGAAGTCGGGTGCGTTCGGCTTGCTTACCTACGAGGATGGCGACTATGTCTTCACCATCGACCTCAGCGGCATCACGGACAGCACGGGCAACGCTGGAACCGGCACGCAGCAATTGACCTGGACCGTCGATCACACTCGACCATCCAGATCACCGATCTGGCGATCTCGCCGGACCTCGGCTTCTCCAGCAGCGACGGCTTGTCCTCCTCACAGACCTTCGACGTGCTCTTCACGTTGAGCGCTCCGGCTGCACAGATCACCATCTCGCAGGTGATGGCGGGCTTGGAACAAGTGGTGCATACTTCGCAGAACGTTGGCGCGGGCCCGGTCTCCATTCCTGTCACGTTCGCTGCGGGCGGCAACACGGGCGTAAGGGTTGTGGCTAGTGCCAGCAATGGAGGTTTCACGGCCGCTGAACGTTCGCTCTTCCTTGACCAAGTGCCGCTCACAGCGCAATGGCAACTCGCGGATGGCCAGATATTCTTGGCCCATCCCGATACGGTGGAACTCGAATTCTCCGACCTCCTCTTGGACGATAGCGATCTCCTCGCAGCCGTGCAGTTGTTGTACAATGGCCTCCCCATATCCACGTCCGGGCTTTCGATCGTACCGATGGCGGATCGCGCTATGCACTGTTGGGTTTGACGCAAGCGAACGATCTACCGGGCATATATCAATTGCGGCTGAATGCAGCGATGCTGAACAAGTACAGCAGCGGCAAGAGGCGGAAGCAATACGGCATCCGTCTCATGGACGCTGCAGTCCAGCACACCGCCCACGCTCGATGTGCAGGTGCTCTTGGGAGGGCCGTATGATCCCGGCGCTGAACTCATGGGAGACCAACTACGTGCAGCAGGCCTGCTACCGGTCACGGAACCGTACACTGCACTCGGCTATGTGCATGTCGGCGGCGGCGGCGGCGAGATCGTAGCACATAGCGTGTTCAGCGTCACCGGTCCGGATGCGATCGTGGATTGGGTGGTGCTTGAACTGCGATCCGTGAGCACACCGACGCAGGTGATCCGCTCTTACAGCATGTTGTTGCAGCGCGATGGTGATCTCGTGCGGCCGGATGGAGTGACACGGGTACCACTCTCGGGGCTCAGCGGCTCCTACTATATGGCCGTGCGCCACCGCAACCACCTGGGTGCGATGACGGCCGCACCGGTAGCGCTCAGCGCCATACCTGTTAGTGTGGACTTCACCACCAATACACTGGCCACCTATGGCACAGACGCCCGAAAGACCGTTGCGACCAAGCGTGTGCTCTGGTCCGGCAACGCCGTGCGCGACAATCGCTTGCGGTACACCGGTGCCGGCAATGACCGTGACCCCATCCTGGTCCGCATAGGAGGTGTGGTACCAACCCATGTGGTCTTCGGTGTCTACACGCGCGAGGACGTGAACATGGACAGCAACGTGAAGTACACGGGGGCCTTCAACGATCGCGATCCGATCCTGGAGAACCTTGGTGGCACGGTACCTACGGCCCAGCGGTTCGAGCAACTTCCGTGATAGGTCCGAACTGGAGCAGAACCATCGCGATGCATCGTGCCCTTCGCTGCTGCTCAGGCACTTCTGACCGGGGCGAGAGCGCATTCCGAACGTTGTCCTCCATTTGGAACGTTTGTTCCGATCCGTGTCAACGTAACTAAGGTTGACCCCCTGCGCAGGTCAACGGATCAAGGGATCATGGACTTTGGCGGAACCATATACCACCCAGTCCCATGCGCTTCCCCATTTCCGCTCTTTTGGTCGTTTTCGCGCTTTGGGCGCCTTGCTCAGCAGTTGCCCAACTGGATCTGGACCAGGATGGGTTCTTTGACACGGAAGATTGCAACGACGGCGACCCCTGATATCCACCCAGAGGCCGATGATGTGGCCTGCGATGGGGTCGACACCGATTGCGATGGAACGGTCGAAACATGGTACCGCGATGCTGATGCTGATGGTCGTGGGCACAAATTCGGACGTGCTGTTCACGTGCACGCCGCCGCCGGGCTACGTAGCCATCGGTTACGACTGCGACGATAACGACCCGTTGCGCTTTCCGGGTGCTACCGACCCGTGCGATGGGTTCGATGCGGATTGCGACGGTAACGGTGAACGTTGGTACGCCGACCTGGATGAGGACGGCTATGGCGTGCTCAGCACGGAGGTGATCGCCTGCGTGCAACCGCCGAACACCGTGGCCCTCACCGGCGATTGCGACGATAATGATCCGAACGTGTTCCCCGGGGCCGCGGAACTCTGCGGCGATGGTTTGGACAACGATTGTAACGGCACCGCTGATGACCAAACCACTTGGTATCAGGATGCCGACGGCGATGGCTTCGGCACCGAGAGCAATACGATCATAGCCTGCGAGCAACCAACTGACTACTCACCCAACCCGGGTGATTGCGACGACGCGAACGCTGGCGTGTACCCGCTGGCAGGCCCCGGTATCGGCTGCGCTTCGTGCTCCACGGCCGATCAACAATACATACAAGACCAGTACAGCCAGATCTGGAACATCACCGGGGTGACCATGGCGGCCACGTCACCGGGCCTCACGGGGCAAGCCGCGTGGAACGCCCTGTTGAGCGGCCTGCAGCCCTTCCTCACGGCCATCTCGCCTTCCTGCCGGCAATGCGTGGTGGAGCGCGCGTACTGCGCCTACTCTCCTGCCAACCGCGTGTATCCCATGGCCAGCGGTGGGCGGGAACAGCTATCCCGGTACCACCACCTGCAACCAATGCGTGGCCTTGGGCGGCTGCAATGTTGCCTTCAACGCCTGTGTCGGCGTGATCGATCAGGATGGCGATGGTTACCTGAGCACCAACGACTGCGATGACCTGACCCCGACGACCAACCCCGGTGCGGATGAGATCTGTGACGGCATCGACAACGATTGCAATGGCCTCGTGGACGACAACCTCCCCCTTGTATATGCCGATAGCGACGGCGACGGGTATGGCGACCCGAACGCGTTGGTGATGTGTGCAACGCCTGGATCCGTAGCGAACAATACGGACTGCAATGACACAACAGATACGGCCATCCACCCGAACGCGGCAGAACTCATCGACGGCATCGACAACGATTGCGATGGCGAGGTGGACGAGGTCCAATGCAACGACGTTGATGGCGACGGCACCACCGATTGCCAAGGCGATTGCAACGACAACGAGCCGAGCGTATTCCCCGGAGCAGCGGAGCTCTGCGGTGACGGCCTCGACAACGATTGCAATGGCACCATCGATGACCAGACCACTTGGTACCAGGATACCGACCGTGATGGCTTCGGCAACGAGAGCAATACACTCCTGGCCTGCGAGCAACCAATTGGCTACTCCCCCAACCCAGGCCATTGCGACGACGCCGACGCTGGCGTGTACCCCTTGGCCGGGCCAGGCATCGGATGTTCCTCGTGCTCCGCTGCCGATCGGCAGTATCGCGGACAACTACGTCGCTGTATGGGACCTTGTAGGACAGGCCGTGGTCGAGTCCCATGGAGCCTCCCCGAACACCGCTTGGAACTCATTGAGCGACTACCTCCAGCTATTCCTGCCGATCGCTCCATCCTGCCAGCAATGCGTGGTGGAACGCGCCTACTGCTTGTTCATCTCGTGTTCTGATCAGTGCTTCCCGTACGAGTTCGTGGACCACCCACTGGTGGGGGATGGTAGCCCAGCGTGCCATCAGTGCGCTGCGGCCAACGGATGCAACAGCACCTTCGCTGCCTGTGTAGGATTGGTGGACCAGGACGGCGATGGTGTTCTGAGCACGGCCGATTGCGACGATACCGATGCGACCGTTTACGGGGATGCCCTTGAACTCTGCGATGGGATCGATAACGATTGCAATGGCCAGATCGACGAAGGCGTGCTTATTACCTGGTTCGCCGATCTCGATGGCGACGGCTTCGGCGACAACGCCACAGGGGTATCGCAGTGTACCGCTCCGACCGGTTTCGTGGACATCGGGAACGATTGTGACGATACCAATAGCGCCATCAATCCGGGCACACTCGAAGCATGCAACGGCATCGACGATGACTGCAGTGGAACAGCGGATGATGTGCTGGTCTTTGCAGATCTGGATGGGGATGGCTTCGGCGATGTGAACAATCCGGTAACCTGTTCATTCCCGGATGCGGTTCTGAACAACAGCGGTCAGACGATACCCGATCCGAACAGTTTTCCGGTGCGATCGATGCGTGCCTTGGTGGAGACGGTGTCGATAATGATTGCAACGGACAGGTTGATGAGGACGGCCTACAGCTATGGAAGTACCTGGATGCGGGAGCCTGGACGCGATCTGGGGGTGGAAGGAGTACATAGGCCTGTACACACCGGTGGGTTTCCGCACCTGTGTTCGGAGTTATAGTGATGACTCAACGCGACCGTGTGACCCCGGTGCCCCGGAACCGTGATAACCTGGACAACGACTGCGGTCCGTTCGGCGAAACGGATGAAGGCTTCATGATTGGTACACCGATGCGGACGGCGATGGCTTTGACGATGTGAACGACGCGGTCCATTCCCTGCACACCCATCCTTGGCCATCACCAGTAGGTCGCCGCTAAAATGAAAGCAGACACGGACCCTCCTGGTGCATATTCCGGCTACCCTCGTATTGTTCTGGGAGCGATGGTCTTCGGCCCAGTACGATCACCAATGGAGGCAACACTCCA
>JADJCS010000007.1 GCA_016703105.1 Flavobacteriales bacterium | reverse complement strand
TCGCTATCATCAGGTGTTTCACCTTGAAAACGATCTCGCTGTGCGAAGGATCCACCGCCCATTTCGTGCGGGTGCTGGTTGTGGTTGCTGTGGTTGTCATGGCTGTTGTTGTTTGATGGAACAAAGGTGCCCGTGTTGCGAGGGGTGGGGGTTACACTAATCGGTAGAAGGGTTGCACTCCGCGCTCGTTCTGTGATCCACTAAGAATGAATGAACCCCCGGCCGGGGCCGGGGGTTCATTTCACATTGGTCGCGAAGCGCACCGCCGCGCGTTCAGCTGTTCTTGTGGATCAGGAAGCCGTCATCCACGGGGATGGTGCTGCCGTTGATCGCGGAGGCGGCGTCTGTGAAGAGGAAGGCCACCACGCTCGACACCTTGGCGGGCTCGATCAACTGCTTGTGCAGGTGCTGGTCGCCCAGCATCTTCTTCATCGCGGAGTCGTTGCCCAGAATGGGCGTATTGATGAAGCCTGGAGCTACGCCCACCACGCGGATGCCGTGTGGCGCCAGTTCCAACGCGCCACTTTTGCTCATCATCACCACGGCGGCCTTGGCGGCGTTGTAGTTGAAGCTGCCCAACGCGGCTTGGAAACCATAGATGGATGCGGTGTTGACGAAGGTGCCCTTGGTGCCGAGCGCCACCATCTTCTTCGCCGCGTAATACATGCCGTAGTACACGCTGTGCTGGTCCACCTCGATCACCTTGTGGTAGGTGGCGGGATCCATTTCAAGGAAGGACTTCACTAGACCGATGCCCGCGTTGTTGAAGATGCCGTTCAGCGTGCCGAGCTTCTCCACGGCAAAGTCCACGAGCTTTTCTACTTCGGCGGCCTTCGATACGTCCACCTTGAAGGCGAACGCCTTCACGCCTTTTGCGGTGATCTCCTTCGCCACCTTCTCTGCGCCTTCCATGTTGAAGTCGGCGATGATAAGATCGGCTCCTTTGGCGGCCAGTTGAAGCGCAGCTTGATATCCGATGCCGCTGGCACCGCCGGTAATGATGATGGCTTGTCCTTTCAATTCCATGATCGTGTGTTGTTGGTTTGCCCTGAGTGACTGTCGGTCAACGAACTGGCCGACGGGACAAAGGTGCCCCGATAGCCGCCCCCCGGGTAGCACGATCCGGTAGAACGGTGGTACTGGAAGCGAGCGTGTTCATCCCGATCCCACGGAGAAGGTCGGCGTGGAATGGAGGACAATAGTGGTAGATTCAAACCCCGGAATCGTCCAGGCGGGAAAGAGACCGCGAACGATCCGCGAACTGGCTCCATCATTATCGACCAATGGCGAACGACGCACGCACGCACATGACCGCTGAAGGCAGGGAGCCCCTGCGTTTGCTCGTTTTCTCAGCCTCGCTCCGAAAGGGATCACTGAACACGCAATTGGCCCGGCTGGCGGCAGGGGTGATCGAAAAGCATGGAGCACAAGTGGACTTCGCGAGCATGCGCGAGTTCGATACGCCTTCGTTCGACCAGGACCTGGAGACCGGCAATGACCCCCCCGAGGGTGCCGTGCAACTGCGCGACCGCATTCTGGCCAGCGATGCCTTCATCATCTCTTCACCGGAATACAACGGCTGTATGCCGGGGCTGATCAAGAACACCATTGACTGGGTGTCACGCTTCCGTCCGCAACCCTTCAATGAGAAACATGCGTTGCTGATGTCCGCCTCGCCATCCATGGCCGGAGGCAACAAGGCACTGTGGCAATTGCGTGTTCCCTTGGAACACCTGGGTGCGCGTGTTTTCCCGAACATGTTCTCGCTCGCCATGGCACACAAGGCCTTCAATGGTACCGGTAGCATCACCGACGAAAAACTGGCGCAGCGCTTCGAGGAGAACCTTATGGCGTTCCTGGATCTTGTCGAGGCGGCGAAACATTATCCATGCATGAAGAAGGCATGGGTGGAATTCCTGGGCGAGCGGACCGACGAGGTCACCGAACGTGTTGAATAACCATCATTGGCGCTTACCCAATATCGAACACGTGCACGATGGAGAGGTGGCATGATACCGCTGATGTGTTGACGATCCTCACGCAACGAGCTTGCGCATCTCCTCGCGGAACTCCGAGCAGGTACGAGCCCCTGCGTTAAGCCTGAGATCAACCAGCACGAATGTCCAACATCTCCGTCATCATCGAAGAGCGCGCGCGGAACATCGGGAACTTCCTCGTAGGCCGCCTGCTGCCCTTCCGGGAGAAGCGCATGGTCGGCCCCTTCATCTACCTGGACCACATGGGGCCGGTTGAAATGGATGCAAGCACCAACTTCGACGTGCCCCCACATCCGCACATCGGGCTGAGCACACTTACCTATCTTTTCGAGGGGAGCGTGATGCATCGTGATAGTCTCGGCACGGCGATCGAGATCAACCCCGGCGCGGTGAACTGGATGACGGCAGGCAGGGGCATCACGCATTCGGAACGGACCCCGGAACGCCTTCGCCACAGCGACAAACGCCTGCATGGGCTGCAGATCTGGGTCGCGCTGCCGAAGGACAAGGAAGAGATGGCTCCCAACTTCCATCACGTCGCGGAAGCTGAACTGCCCGCATGGGAGGATGACGGGGTTCGCTACAAACTGGTCGCGGGTGAGGCCATGGGCCATCGTTCGCCGGTACCCGTGTACAGCCGGTGCTACATGATGAAGTTGGTGAGCCTGAAGGAGCGTGAGCTGGACATAGGCCACGCGTTGTACGGCGAGGTTGGGCTTTACATCCTCGAAGGCGCCATTGCGAACGACGGTCATCGTTACGAGCCGAAGCAATTGCTCGTGGCCAAGAACCCCGGGCTGTGCCGTTTTACAATGGAAGCGGGTACCACGGTGTTCCTTTTCGGTGGCGAACCCATGGCGGAGCCACGGATTATCGATTGGAATTTCGTGGCTACCCGGCAGGAGTTGATCAATTTGGCACGCCAACGATGGCGCGAGCAGCAGTTCGTTCCCGTGCCGGGCGAAACGGAGTTCGTGCCGCTTCCCGTAGCACCAGCGAACAGGAACGCATGAGACCATGGCCTTGGCAAAAACTTGAAACTCCTAAACCACGATCAAATGGGCAATTACTCCCCGATGCCGAGCACCATGCCCACATTGTCTGAAACGCTGAAAGTTCTAAAAGCCAAAGGCTATACCGAGGACTTCAACCTGAAAGCCGACTGCATTGACTGCAGCAACGGGAACTTGAGGATCTCTCCGTCGGACTTCCACATTGACCAGTACTTCCGCTTTGAAGGAAACACGGACCCGGGTGATGGAGCCATCGTCTATGCGATCTCTTCCGAGAAGTACGGGCTGAAGGGCGTGCTCGTGAATGCGTACGGCATTTACGCCGACCCCTTGACCGATGAAATGGTCGCGAAACTGACGACGTGATACGGCATGCGCAAACTCTTCTATGCCCTGAGCTTGTTCCTGATCGCCCTGGTCGCGCTGGTCGGCTACTGGCATCCCATCGTGTTGTGGGGGTACGTGGTGCTCATCCCGCTGGTGATCATCGGCATCATGAACGTGCTCCAGGAACGACACACGATCATGCGCAACTTCCCCGTGCTGGGCTACGCGCGCTACTTCTTCGAGTTCATCAGCCCGGAGATGCAGCAGTACTTCATCGAGGGCAATACCGATGGCCGCCCCTTCAGCCGCCAGCAACGCTCGCTGGTATACCGCCGCGCCAAGAATGTGATGGATACCGTGCCCTTCGGCACGCAGTTGGACCTATACCATGGCGGATATGAGGGCATGCGCCATTCCATATTCCCCGCGCCGTTGTTGGAGGCACCCCCCCGCGTTCGCTTCGGCGGCCCGAAATGCACGCGACCGTACGAGGCGTCGTTGCTGAACATCTCGGCCATGAGCTTCGGTTCGATGAGCGAGAACGCCATCAAGGCCTTGAACGGGGGCGCGCGAAAAGGCGGCTTCTACCATAACACGGGGGAAGGCGGCCTAAGCCATCATCACCTGGAACCGGGCGGGGATATCGTGTGGCAGATCGGCACCGGGTATTTCAGTTGCCGCGATCCACGGGGCGCCTTCGATCCCGAGCTCTTCAAGGCCAAGGCCGCGTTGCCCCAGGTGCGCATGATCGAGCTGAAGTTGAGCCAAGGCGCCAAGCCCGGTCACGGCGGCATCCTGCCAGCCGCGAAGAACACCCCGGAGATCGCGCGCATCCGCCACGTGGAGCCGGGCACCACCGTGCTTTCACCACCATGGCATAGCGCCTTCAGCGACAGCGAGGGCCTGCTGCGTTTCGTGGACCGCTTGCGCGACCTGTCCGGTGGCAAGCCCGTGGGCTTCAAGTTGTGCATCGGCAAGGCCGAGGAGTTCACTGATATCTGCGAGAAAATGATCTCCACCGGCCTGATGCCCGACTTCATTACCGTGGACGGTGCGGAAGGTGGCACGGGTGCGGCGCCGCTGGAGTTCTCTGATTCAGTGGGGATGCCCATCGTCCCCGCCCTGATGTTCGTGAACAACTCGTTGAAGCACTACGGCCTCAAACAGCACGTCCGCATCATTGCCAGCGGCAAGGTGATCTCGGCCGCCGATCTCCTGAAGATGCTCGCGCTGGGTGCTGACACGTGCAACAGTGCGCGCGGCTTCATGTTCGCGCTGGGCTGCATACAGGCCTTGCGTTGCAATACCAACAACTGCCCGGCCGGCGTGGCCACACAGGACCAAGGCCTGCAGCGCGGGCTCGTGGTCACCGACAAGACGGAGCGCGTGTACCATTTCCATCGCAATACGTTGCACGCCGCAATCGAACTGTTGGGCGCTTGCGGCAAACGCCAGTTCACGGAGGTGGGCATGGACATGTTCGTGCGCGGCGATGAGTTCGTACGGATGGCGGACCATTACTTCCCCGATCATCTGGTGGATACTTTACGCCATCAGGTGAACATCGATCGCACCAAGGAAGGAGCGGAACCGATATAGAGAAGTTAGCCTCTGGCGGCCAAGTCCTGCATGGCGCCAGTAAGTGAGAGGATACCTTCGTTCTCCACTATCCGTCCCACCTGAAATCTCAAGGACCATGATGCTCGATTGGAGAAAATACAGGGACCAATTGCAGGCCGGTCTCGCCGGTATAGGCCGCACCAGTCCAGAGATCCTGCGCGGTTATCGCGGACTGAGCGACGCGGGTTCGAAAACCTCGCTCCTCGGCGCGAAGACGCGTGAACTCATCGCGCTGGGGGTGGCCGTCACCCGGCAATGCGACGGCTGCATCACCACGCACACCACGGCCGCATTGAAGGCGGGCGCCACGCGGGAGGAGATCGTGGAGGCGCTGGGAGTGGCCGTATCGGTGAACGCCGGTGCTGCACTGATCTATTCCGCACGCGTGTTGGATGCGTTCAACACGCTGAGCGCGCCGGATACTGCGCCCGCATCATGACGGCGGTGTAACGCACAACGCCTTCACGCCACGAGCTTGCGCATCTCTTCCCGGAACTCGGTGGGTGTCTGCCCCGTGTTCTTCTTGAACACACGCGTGAAGTAGGCCTTCTCCTCGTAGCCGAGTTCGAAGCCGATCTCGCTCACGGGCTTGTCCGTGCTGATCAAGAGGTTCTTCGCTTCGATCAGCTTGCGCGTCTCGATGATGCGTGACACGCTTTGCTGCAGGATGTTCTGCGTGATGAGGTTGAGGTTGCGCACGCTCATGAAAAGCTGCGAGGCGTAGAACTCCACTTCGTGCTCCTGTCGGTAGTTATCCTCCAGGATCCGCAGGAAGTTGCGGAACGTCTCACTTTGCGTGGCAGGTTGTGATGTTTCGTCCGGATGGAGCTTGCGACGTTCCGAGCTGATCAGCGTGAACAGCGTGCTCAATAGCTGGCGCACCACGGCGAGATCCGGCTCCTTCTGTCCCATTTCGCCAGCGATCATCTCGCAGAGCAGGGTCAGGCGCACGAAACAACGCGCCTCCTTCAGGGGATGTTGGCATTGTCGTGGTAGAGCGAATAGAGCTGGAAAGTGGTCTCGGGGATGAACTCGCTCTTGAATCGCAATACCCACATGTCGCAGGCGCCGTCCTTCATCGCGGGTTTCACGCGGTGGACCTTGCCCTTGGTCACGAAGCTCACGAAAGGCGCGTCGATCACCTCTGTACGGAAGTCGATGAAATGCTCCAGGCTGCCTTGTGCGCCCACGATGAGTTCCTCGTAGTCGTGGTGGTGCGGCAGGTTCGCGCCTGCGGAAAGGCGCTGCACTTCCTCCCGGTCGACCTTGAAGATGCGGAAGAGCTCGTTCATGCGGATCCAAGGTAGTCATGGCTAGGCATCGTGTCCGTGGGTTGTGTCTGTCATATCGTAACAGGGATCGAACCATCGCATCTTTGGTCGGTCCTTCAGCAGAATCCGGCGATGACAAAGCGATCCATACTATGCGCGATCAGCACGACGATTGCATTCGCCACGATGGCTCAACCTGTACTGCTCCCTTCCATCGGTCTTCCCGCGCTGCCCGCTGACAGCGACCCGATCTGCACGCTGCCCACGCAAACACCGCCGATCAGCAACGTTGGTCGGCCCGAGGGCGAACAGGCAGCCGACTTCACGCTGTACGACATCAACGGCAATGTGTTCAACCTGGAGGATGCACTGCTGCAAGGCAAGCCGGTGCTCATGATCAGCAGCAGCTATACCTGCCCGGTGTTCCGCGACAAGGTGCCCAAGATCAACGACCTCGTTGCTGCTTATTCTTCGCAACTGCACATCGTGATCGTGTACACCCCCGAGGCGCATCCTGCTGTGGACATCAGTCCCTACTTCGGTGCGGTGAACACAGGACAGCAGAACATCGATGCGGGTATCCTCTACGAGCAGCCCACAACCTACGGTGAACGTAAGGCGGTGTTGCAGGAAATGTTGGACAGCCTGCAGATCGATGCGCCGGTGTACATCGATGGGCCCTGCAACGAGTGGTGGAACTACTACGGCCCGCAACCCAACAACGCTTATCTCATCGACCTCAATGGCACCATCCACACGCACCACGACTGGTTCGACAAGCTGCCGGAGGATATCGATTGCGACATCGAGGACCTGCTTGCATTGCCACCTACCGGTGATTGCGGCGGCGAAACTTTCGGCGGGCACTTCAATTTGGAGTGGGTGAGCAACGATACGGTCTACGGTACAGGCGGCACCACCCTCACCGCTTACATGAAGCTCTTCAATACCAGCGCCACGGACGATGTGCTCGTACGCGTCGTGAAGTTGGAGACAAACTTGCCCGGCGGCTGGCAAACGTCCCTGTGCCTCGATGTGTGCTATCTGCCCGATGTGGACACGGCCATCGTGCCCATCGCCCCGGGTGATACCATGCACTTCTACTACTATTTCTACAGCACACCTGGCGATGCCATCGGCTACACGCGTGTGGGCATGCGGAATGAGCATGACTTCTCGAACGGCTTCTCACGCGAGGTCTGGGGCGAGAGCAGCGGCAGCGTGGGGATCGAGGAAGCGTGGTCGACTTCACCACTCGTGATCGCACCCAACCCGGTTACGGACCGCATCACGGTCATCGGTGCATTGCCGAACGATGCATTCGAGGTGCGCGACGTGATGGGTAGAACGGTGTTGCGCTTCACGGGTGCGACAGCGGAGGTGAGTGGGCTTGCGAAGGGCAATTACCTGGTGACCGGTACGAGGAATGCCGGAAGAGCATTGCACATGATGTTCATGACGGAGTA
Organism: Flavobacteriales bacterium; assembly: GCA_016703105.1. Taxonomy (GTDB): domain Bacteria; phylum Bacteroidota; class Bacteroidia; order Flavobacteriales_F; family PHOS-HE28; genus PHOS-HE28. Next base: position 340,098 of record JADJCS010000007.1, on the reverse strand, counting down.
GTGGTCACGGCTGTGCCCCGGTGTTGACCTCGCTCCCGGTCCCCTAACCGTTCATCACTCCTGCAACACCCGCCCACCATACGCTTTCCCCTTCCCGGTCTGGGACACAACTTCGGCACATGTGGAAGAACTATCTCCTCATCGCCTGGCGCACCCTCAAGCGCGACAAGCTCTTCGCCGCGCTCAACATCAGCGGACTCGCGATCGGCATCGTGGCGTGCATGCTCATCTACATCTATGTGCAGGATGAGTTGAGCTTCGATGCGCACCACATGAAGGCCGACCGCATCTATCGTGTGCAGGCGCACTACAAGTTCGGCGATACCCAGGACGATTTCGGCATCACGCCTTTTCCCATCATGGAGGCGCTGCTCAAGGAATACCCCGACATCGAGAGCGGTGTCTCACTATACCAGCTCGGACAGACGACATTGGAGTACGAGGGGAAGCCCTACCTCACGGAGGACGGCTACAACGCCGACACCAGCTTCTTCCGTGCCTTCGATTTCACCTTCGTCAAGGGCGACCGCACCGCGCTCGACGAGCCGGACAACATCGTCATCATGCAAGAGATGGCCACGCGCATGTTCGGCGGCGAGGATCCCATCGGCAAGATGGTCACACGCAATGGCCGCACCTTGAAAGTGGCGGCGGTGATCGATGGGAAGGCGGAGAACACGCACATACCGATGGGTGTGTTCATGAGCCGTTTGGGTATGCCTCCTCAGGCAAAGGAGCAACTGGGCCAGAGTTGGGGCAACAACAGCAGCTTCAACTATCTGGTGCTCGCAACGGGTGTGGACGAGAAGGATTTCCAGAGCAAGATGGACGCCTTCGTCACCAAGTACATCATACCAGCCTGGGGCGGACAGGACTTCCATGGGGAGATCCGCTTCAACCTGGAGCCGTTGCGCGAAGTGCACTTCAACAACGACCTCATCTACGACACACCGAAGAAGGGCAACAAGGCCTACGTCACGCTCTTCGCGATCGTCGCGGTACTCATCCTTGCCATCGCCTGCATCAACTACATCAACATGAGTACGGCTGATGCCACACGCCGCGCCAAGGAAGTGGCCTTGCGCAAAGTGAGCGGCGCGCAACGTGGGCAGCTCGTAGCACAGTTCATCGGTGGCAGCGTGATGATCGCCATTATCGGCATCGTCGTCGCACTGGGGCTCTTGTGGCTCTGCCTGCCTGCGTTCAACACGATAACGGAGAAGGAGATCGGTATGGACTACCTCGTGCAGGGCAGCTTCTTGGCCGTCATCCTGCTCATCGTGCTGCTCATCGGCGTGGTGGCCGGCAGTTACCCCGCCTTCTTCCTCAGTCGCTTCTCTCCGCAACTGTTATTGAAGGAAGGCGTGGCCAGTGGGGCAGGGAAGGGCCGCGTGCGCAAAGTGCTCATGGGCGCGCAATTCGCCATCGCGCTCTTCATGGTCGTTGGCACGCTCGCGGTCTTCGCGCAATTGCATTGGTTGCGCACCAGCGACCTGGGTTTCCGTAAGGAGCAGTTGCTGAGCATCACCATGCCACAACCACGCGGCGAGGACACCCTCGCTTGGGATGCACTACGGCCTGTCAAGTTGGAGATGATGCGCGAGAACTTCGTCACTGGTGCTTCGTTCACACAGAGCCTTCCTGGACAGAGCGGGGGCCGCTGGGTGCTCGGTGCCAACACCCCCGAGGGCCGCATCGACAAACCTATGCCCACCATGAGCGCGGATGTGGACTACCCCGCGCTGCTCGGTCTTGAGCTTGTCGCGGGACGCTATTTCGATCCCGCCATCCCCAGCGATGCTGAGACCGCCGTCGTTGTGAACGAAAGCGCAGTGAAGGCTTTCGGCTGGAAGGATCCCCTCGCGGAGATGATCATCATACCCGGTGACGCCCAGGCCACACCTCCGCAGCCAGAATCCTTCCTCACGGTCATCGGCGTCGTGAAGGACTTCCACTATGCCAGTTTACACACGCCCATTGAACCGCTGTGCATGAACCAGAGCAGCCGCCGGTACGGTGTGGCCAATTTGGTGCTGCGCCTGGCGCCCGGTGATGTGGGCGCGCAGCTCGCCACCTTGCGGAAGCGCTGGAGCACCTTGCGTCCGAACGATGATTGGGATGCGACTTTCCTCACCGACAGCATCGCGCAGCTCTACCAAACGGAGGACAAGTTGTTCCGCGTCTTCACCGCTTTCGCCGTGCTCACCATCCTGCTTACCATCATGGGGCTCTATGGCTTGGCGTACTTCACCGCCAAGCAGCGCACCCGCGAGATCGGCATCCGTCGTGTGATGGGCGCTCCGCTCTTCGACATCGTCCGCCGGTTGAACCGCGAGTTCGTGGTGCTGCTCGGCCTCGCGCTGCTCGTCGCCTTCCCGCTGGCGTTCTATGCGATCGGCCGCTGGTTGGAGACCTTCGCCTACCACGCGGACATCTCGCCCGTGCTTTATGCGGCGGCCTTGCTCATCACGCTCGTCGTCACTGTTCTCACGGTATCGGTGCAGGCGTATCGCGCCGCGGTCGCGGATCCGGTGAAAGCATTGCGTTACGAGTGAGTTCCACTATCCGCAGGGTCGAACTGTCGTTCACTCAGGCGAGGACGGTCCGAACCGTTCGGCGACTACGATCCCCAACGTCCTTCCGAGCTATGTGTCGAACAACCGCTACAGGATCATCAAGGTGAAGCGGAGCAACCGTCCGGGGTTGAGAAAGGACATCACGAGTCGGGAACGAACGGCTCACCCTCCGTCGAGCTGCCGACACCTACGGATGGTAACATCCGCGTATATGGGCCGTCCAAGAAGGCACAGCCGAGCAGCCATGAACTTAGCCAGAACGGTCCTTTCTTTCGCCTTCCTTTCGGGTCTGTATGCTGCGGAGGTCCGGTCCGTGAACGGGTCAACACCCGTTCCTTCCATCCAACGGGTGCGCATGCGGGATGGCATTGTGCTCGCCACCAGTGTTCGTGTGCCGGAGAAAGGCGGACCCTCGTTCCCCGTTATCTTTCTTCGGACACCCTACGGCAAGGAGTACGAAGCGGATCAACGGGCGCACTACACGGTGCAAGGGTATGTAGTAGTGGTCCAGGATTGTAGAGGGACCGGGGACAGTGAAGGCCGTTTCGAGCCTTACCTGCATGAGAAGCAGGATGGATACGATGCCTTGGATTGGATAAGCGAACAGACCTGGTGCGATGGGAACGTGGGTATGATCGGCGCGAGCTATTCGGCACAGGTGCAATGGCTGGCCGCTGCATCGGGGCACCCCGTGCTCAAAACCCTGATACCCCAAGTCTCCGGCACCGACCCGTTCTTCGATGTTCCGTTCGACCACGGTATCCTGAAGCTCAGCATGATCGAGTGGGCCTACAAGCTGACCTTTCCGGGGCGTGAACCGCCGGAGTACATCTGGAGCAAGCTCTACACACTTCCGGTAACACGCATCGATGATGAGTTCTTCGGTGTGAACGTTCCCCTTTGGGATAGGTGGGCCGGGATGGATCATCCGGACGACTGGAAGGCGGCGCGCTTCCTGGACGACATGCGGAACGTGGACATACCCGCATTGCATGTGAGCGGCAACTGGGACGTAGAGGCGCTTTCCACGCAGTTGAACTGGCATCGGATGCAGGCCTATGGTCATGCGGATCAACATTTGCTGTTCGGGCCTTGGGAGCATACCGGCTTTCTGGACCTACTGCCCACGACCTTTTCAGGGAACGATTACGGGGAAGCATCGCGGCTGGACTTCGAGGCCATCTGGTTGAAGTGGTTCGATCATTGGCTGAAGGGTGCGGACAATGGAGTTGAAAGGGACAAACCCGTCCGCCTCTTCATAACAGGGCTCAACGCGTGGGTCGAGCTCGATCACTGGCCGGACGCTGATTTCAAGAAGAGCTTTCTGCACTTCGACCTGGCACATGAAGCGGACCACTTCCATGCATTGGAGCCCACACCTGCACCAGGACATACCTCAGGGTATACCTACGTCCCCGATTCCGTTAAATTGAACATGGACCCGGAATTCTCAGAGACCTCCTTGTATACGCGCCATCCGGATAGGCAGGATGAGATCGCGTTGATCACCGCAGCGTTCGAAGAGGACACCGTGATCGGCGGTCCGGCTTACTTGGACCTTGTCTTCGAGATCGATCAGCCGGATGTGGACCTTTTCGTCCTGCTTGCGGAGATGGATCCTGCGGGAAACCTGAATGTCCTGACACATCCAGGGAAGGTACGAGGGATGTTCAGGGACAATGCATCGTTGGCGTCCATGCGACCCGGTGTCTTCGAGACTACCAGGATCGATCTGTTCCCTTTTGCGCATCAGTTCAAGAAGGGCAATAGACTGGCGGTCATCGTTCGCAGCGATTGGTTCCCACGTTATATCAGGAACACGGGGACCGGCCTGCCTATCGAAAGCGCTACGCGAACGCGGAGCGTGAACGTGTGTATCGCCTCGGAAAGCGAATTGGTCTTGTATGGCATCCCATTGAAGTGATCATGCCTGTGCATAAAAGGTCTTTGAACACTGCAAGGATATAGGGTGCCGGTGATCGATCGTTGGAAGGGTTCACCGAGCCTTATGTACCTCCAGTTCGATCTCGATCAGGAACTCTGGCAGTGCCAGGCCCTTCACCTCGATCCATGAACCGGCCGGGAACCGTTCCGTGTAGATGGTGTTGCGATAGCCGGACTGCTTGATGAACTCGGCCATGTGGGTAGTGAACACGTTCTCCGCCACCACATCATCGAAGGTGCAGCAATAGTGCTTCAACACCTTGTCCAGATCGCTATAGCAGTTCTTCAGCTGCTGGGCGAGATCGCCCACGGCGGTCGGTGCGCCCGTGTCGTCCATGCTCACGGCGCCGCTGATGGTGATGGCAGTGCCGATGCGCACAGCGTGGGTGTAGCCATAGGCCTTCTCCGCTTCGGGGCGCAGATCGAACCATTCAGGCTCTTCGACCGGCGTAAGCTGGGTCTTCGCTTCCGTGCTCTCTTCGGGGTGTTCGGCGTTGTTGCAGCTCGCCACAAGAAGTGGAACAGTGAGGATCAGTGGGTTCCGAGAGAGGTATGCAAGGAAGCGCATGGTGGTTGTGCGGTTGGGTCGGCCAAACTTTGGTTGTCGCCCTGGACCGGCACCTCGGGGAAATACCAGTTCTGGGGGAACCGTCGAGGGGCCTGGAAATGACCGGGGAGGGCCTCTTGCGAGAACCCTCCCCGGCGGAACTGATGATGGCGGACGACTTAGCGTTGCACCATCAGCTTGATGATCGTCTGTTCTTCATCACGCGTGGCAAGCAGATAGTAGGCTCCGGGTGCGACCTCTCCTAGATCCATGTCGATGGCGCGATGTCCGGCCACGATGAGCGGCGCCAGCACTTCCTGGCCCGAACTGTTGCGCACGCTGATGCGGATCGGTGTGGCATCGGTCGTGGAAAGGCGCAGTTGGAACCACCCGTTCGAAGGGTTCGGCTGTACCGTGAACCATTCGTTCGCGTTCCCATCGTTGGTGTGGATGTCCGTGCTGATATCCACGGTCACGGTGATACAGCTGGTGAGTTCGCATGCGCCTACCATGGCCGCTACACAGAGATCCACGGGGCCGGCCACATTGTTCGCGTCGGCTACCACTGCGAAGGCGGAATTATCGGCGGTGCTCCAGCCGTTGGGCAGGCTCCAGGTGTAGCTGGTAGCGTTGGGCACAGGGGTTACGACGTATGCGTTGGTCGTGTTGCCGAGCACGACGGTGGCGCCGGAAACGGCTCCGATGGTGAGCGTGGTTCCGCTGCATGCGCAGTTGGCATCGCGCAGGTCGTTCACCGTGCACACGTTTCCATCATCACAGGCGCTGCCCGGCAGCAACGGACCACCGATCGTGCCTTCGCAGTCGATGACTTCTCCCGCGCATGTGCAGTTCGCACTGTACACGTCGTTACCAGTGTTCGCATTGCCGTCGTCACACGCCGTGCCCGGCTGTGCAGTGCCGCCCACAGTGCCTTCGCAATCGCTCGCGAGCATACCCGCACAGATGCAGTTGGCGTTGAACATATCGTTGCTGGTGTCGTTGTCGCCATCGTCGCATGCCGTACCGATGGTGCTCGTGCCACCGGGCACGCCTTCACAATCGATCAACAGACCAGCGCACTGGCAGTTCGCGTCGATCACATCGTTGCCCGTATTCGTATTGGCATCGTCGCAGGGGAAGCCGGGCAATGCGAATCCCCCGACCACACCATCGCAGTCGATCAATTGACCGGCGCAGGTGCAGAAGGCGTTATACACATCGTTGCCCGTGGTGGCATCGCCATCGTCGCAAGCGGTACCGGCCTGCGCAGTGCCGCCGGGCACACCAGCGCAGTCGTTCGACAGCACGCCGATGCAGCCGCAGTTGGCGGTGAAGGTGTCATTGCTGCTGTTGGGGTTGCCATCATCGCAAGGCGTGCCGGGCGTTTGCGTTCCACCGGGGGTTCCGGCGCAGTCGAATGGCAGACCGGCGCAAGCGCAGTTGAGCCCGTAAACATCGTTGCCCGTCGCAGCATTCCCATCATCGCACGGTGTGCCGGGTTGAGCGGTTCCGCCGGGAATTCCTGCGCAATCCGTGGCGAAGGCACCGGCGCACAAGCAGTTCGCATCATAGAGGTCACCACCGCTCAACGGGTTGCCATCATCGCAAGGGCTGCCCGGCAGTGCGGTGCCCCCGAGCGTGCCCGCGCAATCGTAGAGCTGCCCAATGCAAGCGCAATTCGCGGTGAGCATATCGTTGACCGTGTTCTGATCGAAATCGTTGCATGGCATGCCCGGCACATCGGGACCACCCGCCACACCCAGGCAGTCGAAGGGAAGACCAGCGCAACCGCAACCGGCATCGAAGACATCGTTGCCGGTGTTCGCGTTGCCATCGTCACACGGTGTACCGGGCAGGGCCGGCCCGGCCACGACGCCGTTGCAATCGGTCTGGAATCCGGCGCACGTACAGTTCGACTGGTAGAAGTCGAACACCGTGAAAGAATTGCCGTCGTTGCACGAATACCCGGGGTTGGCGGAGCCGTTGGGCGCGCCAGTGCAATCCAAAGGCGTGTTACCGTCGATCACGATCTCGTACTCTTCGATCTCGCTGTACAGGTAGGCGTAGCAAGGGTCCATCGGCGTAGGCTCGCCGGGTAGCACATGCACGGCGCGCACGCGCATGCGGGTGATTCCGAGCTGTGCGGCCGCCGGTACTTGGAACGTGTGGAAGGCCCGGCGGTCACCGGGAACGAGGAAGTACGCACCCTCACCGATCTTCTCGTCGGCATCGTACGTGCCGCTGTGGTCGTAGTCGATCCATGCCGCAAGCTGGATGGGATCACCGGGACCTGCCGTAATGGTGATCATTTGCTCGCTGTTGCGCGAGAGCGTGGCGGTGTTGTCGGCACTGTAGTCCACATAGCCCGTGGGCGGCGGGGTCCCTCCGGTGTTCAGGTTCTCGATATCGCCGAGCTGCACACCATCCACATAGAAACCGTCCTGTATTTCGCCCTGGCTCGGTGGCTTGCAATAGGTATCGGGTGCAACGTTGCCGGTGCCGAAGTAGGCCGAGATCGTTACGCTGGAGCTGATCGACGGGTCGCACAGGGAGTAGAGGTAGAGGAGGATGTTCTCGAAATTGACCACGTTGATGTTCGGTTGCTCCAAGAGCAGGTTCGTCACGTTCAGGCAATCGCCAGCGAGCACATCCAATGCGATGCCGTCGTCGTTCCCGTTGAGCGTGTTGCCGAACGCGTTCATGATGGCCCCGCTGGTGTTCGTGGCCGAACTGAATTTCAGGTGGTAGGTTCGGTCCTGTGCACTGTTGTTGCAGATGTACAGTGGGAAGATGACCTGCGATCCGATCGTTGCCTCGTCGACGATCATGTTCGTTTGCCCCGGTGAACCCACGGAAAGCGAAGGCTGATCCACCTGCTCGCCGCCTTCGTAGGGGCAGCTGGTCTCGGCGCTCGCGAAGTCGAGCCTGAAGACGAAAGTGCCGAAGACGGGATCCTTGGCAATGTTCACGGTGAACTGGTCCGAGCCGTCATCGTCCGCCAGGTGATAGGCCATCGTGTTCTCAACGGAATTGCTCGAGTTCTGGCCGGAACCGTATCCCTGCTGGAAGTGCATCCCACCTCCTGCGGTGACGCCGGTGCCACCGATGTTCACGCCGAACTCACCGGTGAACCCGCTATCCACGGTGGCTTCGTAGCTGATGCTCCGCGCTTCCGTGGTGGTGGTGGTGTAGGTGTGGTCTTCGGAAAGTCCGCCGCCGAAGCTCTCCACCTCATCCACCACGGCTGCCGCCTTGATGGAGTCGTTCATCGCAAGGGTCTGGACCCACACACCGAGCTGGCTCACGGCATCGCGGTAGCCACTGGTGCCGGGGGTCAAGCCGGCGATGAGATCCTCCTGGTCGGGGATGATCGAATTGCGGATCTGGCTTTCGGTGTAAGCATAACTGCTGTTCACCCCGACCGGTCCGTTGGCGAAGTAGGCGTCCTTCTCGATGGTGCCACAGGCGGTGCGGGTGATCACCTGGCCGAATCCGTAAGCGTAGCGGACGGAGCTGCCGATGAACACATCATCGGGTGGCCCGGTGGCACCAGTGGAGATCACCTGGGTGTTCTGGAAGCAGGTGGTGATATCGAAGTTCTGTTGCTCGGTCTGCGAAGCATGGTAGTCAGTGCCGATCTCACCATAGATATCGTATTCCAGGCCAATGAAGGGAACGGTGCCGGCCACACCGACACGCGCCTTGAAGTAAGCATCCTGCGTGGAGCCCGTGGTCACCGAGGTGGTGGAACCGACACAGGCACCGTCGGTGATGGTGATGGAGCTGTAGCTGCCATCGCCGGGCGGATCGCGCAGGATGTACAGCGGCAGCGCAGGAGCATCGTAGTAGCCGAGCACCCGGGAGAAGGTGGTGCCGACCATCACGGCCTTGAACCGTGCTTCGCAATTGGGCTGGCCGAAGAGGTTCACGCGCAAGCCGAACTCGCGCACCCCATTGTTCGGTTCGGCCCAAGCATCCCCTGCATGATGGGTGATGGTGAGCACATCCGTGTAGATGCTGTAGTTGGGGTCCTGAGAGAACCCCGCGACGTGCGCGGTCAATTGCACGGTGCAACTGGAACAGAACTGGCCATCGATCCAGAACTGGTAGGTCGGTGCCGGCGCGACGGACGAGATCTCGTAGTGGAACTGAAGTTGGAGTTGCTGTGGACCAGAGCCGGCTTGCACATTGAAATAGCTCGGTACAGCCCCATAGGTGGTGCCCCATGCCGTGCCCGGGTTCACCATGGTGAACGCGTACGGCCCGCAGGTGTTCGGTCCTCCCACGGCGAGATCGAGGGCGTGCAGGTTGCCCGCCAGGCCGTTCGCGGGGTATCCGGTTTGGTATTGCGCAAGGCCTGTGAGGGATGCTGAGCAGAGCAGGAGCGGCAAGCCGTAGGAGAGAAGCGTACCGTGTTTCATGGGTGTGGTAAGGTTGGTTGTACAGGGAATTCGGATCAGGGTGGAAAGGTGGCCGCACGAACGCGACGGGTCAATTGCTAGATCTAGCAGTATCCAGCAACGACGGGCCTTTCCGGCGTTCTCCACACCCGACTTTCAGTTGGCTGGATACGCGTTCAGGCGCATCGCACGCGAAAGCCGCGACGGGATCAACCCTGTTCAGGAGATCCAATGCACGAATGATCGGGCTTCAGGCCAAGCCTTTCCGAACGGCCAAGGCCACGGCTTCGCCCACGCTGTTCACGCGCAGCTTGGCGTACACATGGCCCACGTGCTTGTTCACGGTGGAAAAGGTGACGCCGAGTTCCATACCGATGCGCTTGTAGGTCCAGCCTTTCACCAGCAGTGCGAGTATCTCTTGCTCGCGCGGGGTGAGCTCGAATTGTTCGGTCTTTTTCTCCTGCTTCGGGCCGTTCACCATCCCGAGCACCTTGCGCGCCACGCTGGGACTCATCGGTGCACCACCCTCCATCACTTCCTTGATGCCATCGACGAGCTTCATGGGGGCGGTCTGCTTCAGGAAGTAGCCGTCGGCACCCGCGCGGATCGCCGCGAAGATCCGGTCATCATCCTCCAATACGGTGAGCATGATGATGCGCAGCGCCGGATACGCCAAGCGAAGTTTCGCGGTGCCCTCGATCCCGTCGGTGCCGGGCATGTCGATGTCCATGAGCACCACATCGGGTCCGCAGGCCCCAGCGTGCTCGAGGGCTGAATTGGCATCGGCGAAGCAACCCACGCAGCTCATTTCCGGCACACTTTCGAGCAAGGCGGCCATGGCGTCGCGTTGTTGGCGGTTGTCATCGAAAAGCGCGACGCGGATCATGCGGTCAAAGGAAAGGCTGACCGGAGGTGGTATCCATGGGTAGATCTAACAAGTCGAAGAGTTCGGTGATGTGTCCGGCTATTCCCGGTGCGGGGTGAAGCGCAGGGTGATGACCGTTCCGCCCTGCTCTGCCTGCTCGACCAAAAGGCTGCCACCGATGGCTTCGGCCCGTTCCTTCATACTGCGCAGGCCATTGCCACCGAGCCCGTTGTGGCCCTGCGCTTCCCCGGATACGCCCGCGCCATTGTCCACGATGGTGAGTTCGAGCCCTTGGCCCTGCTTCCGAACCTGCACACGCACCATATCGCACCGAGCATGCTTGGCCGCATTGTTCACCGCTTCCTTGAAGACCAGGTAGAGGTTCTTGCGTTCGTTCATGCTCAGGCGCAGATCCTGCAAGCCCTCCTCCACGTGGATCTCCAATTCCCACGCGCAGGTCTCGGCCAACGGCCCGGCATAGGCCAGCATGCGGTCCTTCACATCGGACAGTTTCTCGTAGCGCGTGTTCACGCTCCATACGATGTCGTTCATGCTTTCCATGGCCTGCGCACTGTTCTCGGCGATGCGGTCCAGCATGCTGGACTCCTTCTCCGAATGTGTGCGGCTGGTATTGCGCAAGGCCGTGCTGAACAGCGCCACGCTGCTCAAGGTGCTGCCCACTTCATCGTGCAGGTCCAAAGCGATCCGGTCGCGCATGGCCATCACAGCGCGTAAGCGTGCCAAGCGGATCCGGAAAAGCAGATATACCCCGCCGATGATCGCTGTGGCGAACAGCACTACGGCCCACCAACGCAAATACCAGGGCCTGATCACATTGATGGTCAATGCGAGTTCTTGTTCGTTCCACTCCCCGCTGCCGCCCTTTGCGCGTATGTGCAATCGATGCGAACCATAAGGAAGCGAAACCAATCGCAATTCGGGATCACGCTGATTGTTCCAATCGTTATCGACCCCATCGATGCGCCAACCGTACAGGACATTGCCGGGCTTCTCGTAACTCAACAAGGCCATACGCAAGGTGAAGAAGCGGTCGCTCGGGCGCATGGTGATGGTCCGGGTACGCGTGATCTCGGCGGTGCGATCCATCAGTTTCCCTGTCCCACCATCCAATTGTTCCGCATGGGCGATGACCAAGGGAGAACCGTAATGCTGATCGACCAGGTCGTCAGGATGGAACGCGGTTACGCCGTTCATGCCACCGAAGTACAACCGACCATCGGGACCTTGCGTGTGGGACGTACAATTGAACTCGTTGTCCGTGATCCCATCCGCGACCGTGTACGTGAAGACCTGTCCGGTCAACGTGTCGTAGCGAACGATACCGTAGTCCGTTGGCATCCAGAACCTCCCTCGCTGATCGGGGTACACCGCATAGATGCCATTGCTGGGCAAGCCATCGCGCATGGTGATGGAACGCACCTCGCCCGTGGACCGGTCCCAGCGGATCAATCCGCTGGTTCCGGTACTGAGCCAGAAAATGCCGTGCGGATCCTCATAGATGTGCTGGAAATCGTCCCCCGGCAGGTAGTGTGTACTGTCCTCTTGGGACCAAATGGCGCGGATGGTGCCGTCCACATCCAATTCGCATAACCCCCTGGTGGTACCCGCCCAAAGGGTGCCCGCACGATCCCGGTGGAATGCGAAAACCATGGCATTGGCCGCCTTGCCTTGTTCGGCATCCGTGAACGGCACATAGCGGGTCAAGCTGGTATCCGCCCATGCCAGGCCCACGTTCGTGCCCAAGAGCAAGCGTTCGTCACCCATCGGAAAGATGCTGTGCACCATGCGCTCGGTGGTGAACATCGGGACCACCAAACGCCCGTTGCGCCAATGCATCAATCGGAAGGAACAGTTGGCGAAAAGGCCACCATGGCCATCCGGCGCCATGGCACAGCGCATGGCCCAATGCCCGTCATCCTTGCGGCGTATGTTCCCTGAACGGGTGTCCACGCCCCACCAACCATCCTCATCCGTGTTCACGTACAGCGTATCCCCGATCACCTGCATGGCACGCGTCGTCCTGCCGAGCCCTGTTGCCGTATCGGTCCGTTGTAACCACCGGTGGAACGCGTTCCGCCGGATGGTCAATTGCCACAGGCCGAAGTTGCTGCACAGCCAGATGTTCCCGGCACGGTCGACCAGTGTGGAGTTGAGGTCAACGGACAATTTCGGATCCACCTTGGCAAGGTCGAGAAGGACTTTGCCGTTGCGTGGTGCGCTGCGGCCGCTCAAATCGTGGATCTTCGGCCCTACCAGAACACGTCCCTCACCGAGGTCCCGGTACACCGTGCCTGTTCCTTTGAAAAGGTCGCCTGGCCGGAGGGCTTCCCCCATTCGCTCGAATTCCCCTTCCGGCGTGATCCGGAACTCATGGGTGGCAACGTGCTGCTGCTCCGCCAAGAAATAGAATGATCGCTCACCGGATCGCAGGTCGCAGCCATCTACGACACCAAAGTCCCCAAGACGAAAATCGCGATCATCCACCGGTGTCACCCGCCCCGTCGGTTGCACCTTCACCAATTGGGAGAAATCCTCCATCGGCTCTGTTCGAACACACCAGACCACTCCCCCTTGTGTCATGACCAGCGGCCTGAGCACGTGGTCCGTGGACGTCTTGATCACCGTGCTGCCCTTTGCGGCAGAATGGTAGATGACCAGTCTTGCCTGACCCGCAAGCAAGAGGCTACCGTCGTTCAGCGCGATCGCCTTGTCCACCAGTTCCTCCAAGGGCACGGGTGGTGCGTTGCCGAAGTGTTTCGCATACGGAAGGATCTTCCCGGTACGCGGATCGAGGATGTCGATGGCGGAGATGTGACCTTCGGAAAAGTCGGTCATGGAGACCACCCAGAGCAACCCATCGGGGTCCGGCCAGATCATCGAGACCGCATTGGTGGTCAACCCGTCCTCCGTGGTGTAGTTGGTGAAGGAATACCCATCGAACCGCTGCACGCCGGCAGGGGTGGCCAACCAGATGAAGCCTTCTTCATCCTGCACCGCTTGCAACACGCGCCGGTGGATCAAGCCTTCCTCCATGCCGAACTGGCGAACGGAAAAGGTCAGCTCGGGATCGGACTGCCCCATGCACCGGAACAGGATCCCGAAGAGAAGAAGAATGTGGAATAGCCTCATATCAGCCGGCGCTGGGCGAGCAGTTGACGACGGTGATGCGGAAGATCATCATGGACAAGGTAGTACGTGATGCCATACTTGATAAGCAGCCGCTGCTTGGGCGTGCCCGTCTCCAAGAAAGATCCCCGAGCATCTGCGCTGAGATCCATTGGGAGCCTGAGCGGATCCGCACCCTTCCCCGCCTCGACCGCCCAAAACAAGCAGCCCCGAACCCCGGAGTTTCATCCGGGGTCGGGGGGGCTGCTAGGAAACGTTGCGCGATCCTTCGAGGTACCCTCAAAGCTTCACCAATCTGCTCACGCGCTCACCGACCGGGGTCTGCACTACCACAGTGTAAGTGCCCGGTTCAAGTTGGTGGATATCCATGCGCTGCGTGTATGTCTGCGACAAGACCACCTTCCCGGTCATGTCCGTGATCCGCACCTGGCCCGTGCGATCGCCAAGGGAAAGGGTGATCTGGTCGGTCGCGGGATTCGGGAAGAGCGTGAACGGTTCGGCACGAGTTACCTCCGGTGTTGAAACGGGCAGCACAATGGTGCATGCCATGTCCGCGACATGTTCGTTGATGAGCTCATCCAGTTCGATCATGATCCGATTGCGGATCGGCCCGAAGTTGCCTTCGCCGTTGGTAAGGATCAGCAGGCCGGTGTTCGTGGCCACATCGAATTCCATATTGGTGCTGACACCTATGTCACCACCACTATGTCCCCACCATGTTCCATAGGCGTCGTTGTATGTATGGAAGCAGAGGCCCACGGCAGGTTCGATGTCAGGTACCGCCGGATCGAGCATGAGATCGGTGGTGGCCGTATCCAGCAACTGCACGCCATTGAAGTGGCCATGGTTCATGTGGGTGTACATGAACTTGGCAAGGGACAGGGCCGTGGTGCGCAACATCCCATCGGGATAGTCCGCATAACCGTAGAGCCCTTCGTCGGTGTAGGTCCCGGCCGCGTACGTGTATGGACGCGCCACCAGCGTGGTGTCCACTTCGCTGAGGAACCAGCCCGTGTTGTCCATGCACAACGGTTGGAAGATGTTGGTGTTGCAATACTGGTTGAACGGCATGCCCGATACGGCTTCCACCACGTAACCACACAGCGCAAAGGCGATGTTGCAGTACTGGTAGGTGCTGTTCGGCGCGAAGCTGTTGTAGTTCAGCACCGGGTCGTAGTTGGCACCGCTCGCGTCCAGGTAGTTGAGGAGGAAATCGCCCAGCGGAGTGGTGGGGTCGCCCACGGTGTAGGGCATCAGGTCCCAGTTGTCCTGGATCGATGAGGTATGCGTGAGGAGCTGCTTGATGGTGATCACCGAATCGGGGTGGTTCGGGTTCACTACCGTGAAAGGGATGTGGTCGTTCACCGGATCGTCCAGGCCCACCAAGCCGTCCTCGACCAGTTGCATCAGAGCCGTGGCCGTGATGGTCTTGGAAACGGATGCCAGCATGAAGATCGTGCTGTCCGTGACCGGTGTACTCAAGTCGCGGTCGGCAAGGCCATAGTTGCCATACCAGACGATCGCGTTGTCGCGCACCAATACGGCTGCCAATCCCGAGATGTGCTCGGTGGCCATATGATCGGTGATGAAGTTGTCTAGTGCGGTCTGGGCCTGTGCCTGCGTGGCGATCAAGGCAATAAGGAGTAGTGCGTGTTTCATGGTGTGAGGGCTTGGATAGGGTGGAACGAAGGTGCCAGGACCGGTTCATCCCACACCTAGTAGAAATACCGGTTTTGGGTGCCCTTGGCACGAACAGGGTGGGCCTCCTTGCGAAGACCCACCCTGGAGCACAGTGTTCGGAAGACGAACGCTGTACCATGATCTTGATCACCTGTTGCTCACCGTTACGCGGGGCAAACAGGTAGTACGCTTCGGGGAACTACTCCTTCACCACCTTCCGCACGATGCGCTCGCCACCGGTCTCCATTTCCAGCAGGTAGGTGCCGGGCGCCAGCGACGCGAGATCGAGGGTGATGGAGGAAGGCCCGCGGGTGGCTGCGACCGTTCGCGTGATCACCGCTTGACCGAGCAATGAAAGCACCCTGTAGTTGACGGAACCCGTTGTGCCAGTGGGGAGTGAAATGCTCAACACGGAGGTGAACGGGTTGGGCGCTGGCTGCATGCCTCGAAGCGCGGTGCTCGTAATGCCTGTGGTGATCGATCCCTCATCCCCCGCAAGGATCCCTTCACCGGGCACGCTGTTGTAGGCATAGTCCTTCAGGGTGAAGCTCGTACCGTTGGAGGGAATGCTCAAGCGGGCCCAACCGTAGAACGTGCTTCCAGCGATTTCGAACCGCAGGCCGAGGAACTTGAGGGAATCCACGGATGCACCGTCCAACCATACTCCAGTGAACGTCCCCGCCAGGCAGACGAATTGGAAAGGCAACGTTTGGGTGCAGAATGGTACGCCCTGTGTCATCAAAACCTGCGCGGTCGCATTGTTCCATGACGAAGCAGGGTCGATAGACTGCCACTCTGGAAGTTGTGCAGCGAACGAGGCCGAATTCGCCACGGTGTTGGTGCCTAGTGGCGTGACCCTCACAGAACTACGCGGCCTTGTGATGTTCGGATTGCAGTCAGGGCCGTTGCCCGGGCATGGTGCATTCACTGTGCGTTGCGCGATCAGGAAGTCGATGTTCCCATCGTTGTTCAGGTCGAGGGAACAGGTATCGTTGCTGCCCGTGTAGGTGGCATCCGGGATCACATCCGTGTAAATGATCTGGGCGTTTGCCTGCGTGGCGACCAAGGCCAAAAGGAGTAGTGCGTGCTTCATGCGTTCGAGGGTTTGGTGTTCCGAGTTGTGTGTATCCCGATCATCCCCTATTCCTTCATCACCTTCCGCACGATCCGCTCGCCGCCGGTCTGCATTTCCAGCAGGTAGGTTCCGGGCGCCAGCGATCCCAGGTCGAGGGTGATGGAGGAAGGCCCGCTGCTGGGTGCGACCGTTCGCGTGATGAGCGCCTGGCCGGTCAATGCGCGTACCGTACAGATGACGACGCCCGCCGTTTTCATGCCCATGGAGACGGTCAATATGGACGTGAAGGGGTTGGGGAACACGTGCAACTGTCCGGAAGTGGGGCTTTCTCCGACCCCGGTGGTGTTGTTCACCAGAGCCACGCAGTAGTCCTCGGTCTCGCCGTAGTCGTAATCGTTGGTGCATCCTACGGCCGTAGGGTCATCATAAAGCATGATCACGCGCATGCGGGTGCTGCCTGCCAAAGCGCTCGCGGGAATGGTGAGTGTGCCGCTGATGGGTCCTCCCACCATGCCGCCGGAAGTGTAGGCCAATTCCCCCGGGCCGTTGAAGTTTCCGTTCTGGTCGAAGTCAACGAAAACTTTGAAGAACTCGGGGTAGGCAAGATCGGAATAGCCGGGTGCCAGGGTGATCGGGTGGCCTTGACCGATCATCAGCGTGGTACCCAACGCGGTGAAGTCGCCATAACCATCATTGGCGCCGGACTGGTTGTCCAAGGTGCCCACCGCAACGCGAGCGATCCATTCATCGATGACCATCATTCCCCTGCTGGGGCAATAGGTCAGGTCGATGCACGCGCCGCAGCCCAAGGTGGTGCGGATGAAGCTTGCCGAGTAGCCGGTCAACAGGCCGTCGCAGATCCCTTCCACTTGGAACTCATATTCCGTGCAACCGGCAAGGCCCGCCAAGGTGAAGGTGGTCGCGGTGATCGAGTCGATCACTGACCAGGTGGCCGCACCCGTTGGCCGGTACCGCAGGTTGAAGGTGTCGGTGGTGGACGATTGCCAAGTGAGGGTCACCGTATTGGAGTCCACGTTGTTCACGGATAAGCCGAAGGGTATGGCGCATTGGGTCTCCCCTGCATATATCCCTGCGTCGGGCAAACCATAGTAGGCGTAGTCCTTCAGCGTGAAGCTCGTGCCGTTGCTGGGAATGCTCAAGCGGGCCCAACCATAGTAGGTGCTTCCAGCGCTATCGAACCGCAGGCCGAGGAACATGGAGGAATACACGGAGGCGCTATCCAACCATGATCCCGTGTAGCCCCCGGGTCGGCAGTACCATGTGGGCGGATTCACCAGCCCCCAAGGCACGCATCCGGGCATGCCCTGGGTCAGCAAAACCTGGTCACTCGCAGTGTTCCATACCGAAGCAGGGGCGATCGCCTGCCACTCTGGAAGTTGTGCAGCGAACGAGGCCGAATTCAC
The DNA here is from genome assembly GCA_016703105.1 of Flavobacteriales bacterium. Taxonomy (GTDB): domain Bacteria; phylum Bacteroidota; class Bacteroidia; order Flavobacteriales_F; family PHOS-HE28; genus PHOS-HE28. Next base: position 322,440 of record JADJCS010000007.1, on the reverse strand, counting down.
CACGGCATTGGTCCCTTGTGGTGTGATCTTCACCCAACTACGCGGCCTTGTATTGGTCGTTGCGCAATTAGCGGGGCCGCCCGGGCATGGGGCATTCACTGTGCGTTGCACGATCAGGAAGTCGATGTTCCCATCGTTGTCCACATCGAGGGAACAGGTGTCGCTGCTGGCAGTGTAGGTGGAATCCGGATCAACGTCCGTGTAGATGATCTGGGCCTGTGCCTGCGTGGCGATCAAGGACAAAAGGAGTAGCGCGTGTTTCATGGTCGCAAGGGGTTTGGTGGGCAGGACCAAAGGTGCAGGGCATGCTTGGCCCCGCACCTCGTAGAAATACCAGTTCTTCCGCTACTCCTTCAACACCTTCCGCACGATCCGCTCGCCGCCGGTCTGCATTTCCAGCAGGTAGGTGCCGGGCGCCAGCGAGCCCAGATCGAGGTTGATGGAGGAAGGCCCGCTGATGGCTGCGACCGTTCGTGTAACAAGCCCCTGGCCGGTCAATGAAAGCACCCTGCAGCCAACGGAACCCGTTGTTCCGGTGGGGAGTGAAATGCTCAACGTGGAGGAGAACGGGTTGGGCGATACCTGCATGCCTCGGAGCGCGGTGCTTGTAATGCCTGTGGTGATCGACCCCACATCCCCTGCAAGGATCCCTTCATCGGGCACGCTGTTGTAGGCATAGTCCTTCAGGGTGAACGAGGTAGCCGACGGCACACTGAGCCGGGCCCAGCCATAATGGGTCGCTCCTGCAATATCGAAACGTAACCCGAGGTAGGCCTGCGAGACGAGCGCCCATGTGATCGGGGGGCCAGGAACGCAAGACATCCCCCCCGGGCAGCTACCGCCAGGTCTGTACTCCCTGACAAGGTGATTGGTCACGCTCATGTCCGTATTGGCGTCGATCAGCTGTCCAAAGGGAAGACTTGCGGGCCATTGTATGGAGTTCCAAGGGGTCACATAAGCGATCTCATTGGTGCCGACCCGATCGATCTTGATCTGTTGCACCGGTAAAGGCAGCACGCACCCAAAACCGCAAGTGTTCGAGATCTCTGTTCTGTAGAGCTGGAAGTCCGTCTGGCCATTGTTATCGAGATCCAAGTTGCAGGTCTGGCCGATGAGATTGTAGGTGGCATCAGGGACCACATCCGTGTAGATGATCTGGGCGTGTGCCTGGGTGGCGATCAAGGCCGAAAGGAGTAGCGCGTGTTTCATGGGGTGTAGGGATCGGTTTGACGGAACGAAGGTGACAAGACCGGTCCGGCCCGCACCTCGTAGAAATACCGGTTTTCCGTCTGGGGGCAGACCATAAAAGCAGAGCCCCCCGACGAGTCGGGGGGCTCTGTCAGATAGCAGGGAAACCTCAGCGTTGCACCATCACCTTGATGGCTTGCTGCTCGCCGTTGCGTGTGGCGATCAGGTAGTACGCGCCAGGGGCCACACTAGCGAGATCCATGGTGATGCTCCGCTGACCAGCGATAGTGAACGGCGCAATCACCTGGCGGCCGAGGCCATCATTCACCGTAACGCGGATCGGCGACTTGTCATCACCGGAGGGCATGAGTTGGAACACGCCGTTGTTCGGGTTGGGTTGAACGCTGTACCAGGTAGCGGACCCATCCGTAGTGGCGATGCCCGTACTGATATCCACGGTCACCGTGATACAGCTGGTCAGTTCGCATGAACCGACCATGGCCGTTACGCAGAGATCCACGGGGCCGGCCACATTGTTCGCGTCGGCTACCAATACGAAGGCCGAATTGTCGGCGGTGCTCCAGCCGTTGGGCAGGGTCCACGTGTAGCTGGTGGCATTGGGCACGGGTGTTACCACATAGGCATTGGTACTATTGCCGATCACCACCGAGGCACCGGAGACGTTCCCGATGGTGAGCGTGGTCCCACTGCATGAGCAGTTGGCATCGCGCACATCGTTCACCGTGCACGCGATACCATCGTCGCAGGTGGTGCCGGGCAATACCGAGCCACCGATGGTGCCTTCGCAGTCGATGACTTGTCCTGTGCATGTGCAGTTGGCCGTGTACACATCGTTGCCGGTACCTGCAATACCATCATCGCATGCAGTGCCTGGCTGGGCAGGACCTCCCACAGTGCCTTCGCAATCGCTCACGAGCGTCCCCGCGCAGATGCAGTTGGCGTTGAACATATCGTTGCTGGTGTCGTTGTCGCCATCGTCGCAGGCCGTACCGATGGTGCTCGTGCCACCGGGCACGCCTTCACAATCGATCAACAGACCAGCGCACTGGCAGTTCGCGTCGATCACATCGTTGCCCGTATTCGTATTGGCATCGTCGCAGGGGAAGCCGGGCAATGCGAAGCCCCCGACCACACCATCGCAATCGATCAATTGACCGGCGCAGGTGCAGAAGGCGTTATACACATCGTTGCCCGTATTGGCATCGCCATCATCGCAAGCGGTACCGGCCTGCGCAGTGCCGCCGGGCACACCAGCGCAATCGTTCGGCAACACGCCGATGCAGCCGCAGTTGGCGGTGAACGTGTCATTGGTGCTATTGGGGTTGCCGTCATCGCAAGGCGTACCGGGCAACTGGTTCCCACCCGGGGTCCCGGCGCAGTCGAATGGTAGACCGGCGCAAGCGCAGTTGAGCCCGTAGACATCGTTGCCGGTGGTCGCATCGCCATCGTCGCACGGTGTGCCGGGTTGTGCGGTGCCGCCGGGCATTCCGGCGCAATCCGTGGCGAAGGCACCCACGCACTGGCAATTGATGTTGTACCCATCGCCGCCGCTAAGCGGGTTGCCATCATCGCATGGGGTACCCACGGTAGTTGTTCCACCGATCACGCCCAGGCAATCGATCAGCAGACCCGTGCAAGTGCAGTTGGCGTTCCACAGGTCATTGCCGGTGTTGGCGTTGTTGTCGTCGCACGCTGCACCAGGCAGGTCCGTTCCGCCCGCGATGCCCACACAATCCAACAACTGCCCTGCGCACACGCAATTGGCGCTCAACACGTCACCCACGGTGTTCGGATCGCCATCGTTGCAGGCTATGCCCGGTAGGGTCTGGCCGTTAGGCACACCCACGCAATCCAACGGCTGGCCGAGGCATGTGCAGTTGGCGTTCCAGGTATCATTCCCGGTGTTCGCATTGCCATCGTTGCAGGCGGTACCGGGCAACGCCGGGCCATTGTTCACGCCCGCGCAATCCTGCGGGGTGTTCGCTGTTGATCACCACGCCGTAGTCCTCCGTTTCGCCCGAGGTGTATGGATAGCAGGGGTCCAATCCGGGGTTCGGGCTGTTGGCGCCACGCACACGCAGCACCGTGGATCCCAGCACGGCGGTGGCGGGCACGGTGAAGGCGAGGTTCTGCGCTTCGCCCGCGGAAGCGTTCGTGAACTCCCCAAGCTTCTCGCTGGCGTCGAACGTGCCGTTGTGGTCGTAGTCGATCCACGCGGCGAACCGGTCACCCGCGTTCACTCCCGAAGTGATGGTTATGATCCTCTGCGCGTTCCGGGGAAGTGGCGTGCTGAACTGTGCCGAGTAATTGGTGTAGGTAGGGCCTGTGATGCCTCCAGTGCCGGTGTTGTTGATGGAGCCGATCTGCACCCCATCGATCCAATCGCCATCCGTTGTCCCGGCCGCGCTGCTGGGAACGCAGTAGCCGCCGAAGTTCCCCACGCCGAAGTAGGCGGAAAGCGTGACGCTGGAGGATATTTCCTGATCCCCACAGGCATCGGAGAGGATGATCTCCAGGTCGGCCACGCTGTCCGTACCGAACGGTGGACCAACGACTATGTTCCCGGTGAAAGTGGTGTTCGCGGCGATCGTAAGAGATACCGGAGTAGCGGGGTTGATCCCACCATAACCGGAAAGGGTGACGCCCGGGTTCGTAGTGCCGTTCACGAAGAAGGAGTACGTCCGTTGGTAATTGCTATTGTTCGTCACGGTGATCGGGAAGGTCGCCTGTGGAGTAAGAACCTGATTGAGCAGCATGTGGGAAGCTCCACCGACAAGCAACAGGGGTTGGTCCAATTGGTAACCGCCTTCATACGGACAACTGGTCTTTGAAGTCGAGGCCAGGCGATACACGTTGCTGCCGAACACCTTGTCCTGCCTGATCTCCACGTCGAAGTTGTCGCCATTGCCCGTGTCCTCCAGATGGTACGCCACCGTGTTGGTACCGCTGTTCGAAGCGTTCACGCTATTACCGTACTCCTGCCGGAAGGTGACCTCGCCACCGACAGTAACTCCACTACCGCCGAAGTTGACGCCGAACTCAGCGCTCAAACCTTGTGAGAGGGATACGTTATAATCGATCGACCTTGATTGTGAGGTCGTGGTTTCCAAAAACTCGTCAAACGGTGCTCCGCTCGCGAATTGCTCGAGGGTACCAGTAAAGCTCGCGTTCGCCTTGATGGAATCGTTCATGGCCAAGGCCTGAAGCCAAACGTTGAGTTGATTATTGGCGGTTCTCCAATCCGCTGTGCCCACCACGAGCGAGGCCACTTCGGCTTGCAGATCGGGCACCACCGAGCTCCTGATATAGCTCTCGGGCCAATGGAAGCTACTGAGCCTCTGAATGGGTACGATCGTGAACTGAGCGGAATCGGTCGGCATGTTGCAACCCATACGCTGCGTGGTAAGGGCCATGCCGTAGGCGTAGCGCACCGAACTGCCGAAGAACAGATCATCCGGTGCACCGGACTGCGTGGTGGAGATCGTTTGCCCGACGTTCAGGCAGGTCTGGTAATCCCCGGTGGCCGTTTGGGTGCGAGTGGCCGATGTGCTGAAACCTAGTTCGCCGTAGATCTCGTAGTCCACGGTGGCGATCAAGCCGATGGACCCGGCCACACCGATCCGCACCTTGGCAAAGGCGGAGCCACCTTGCTCGGTCGTCCCGGAGATGGTTTCACCCCTGCACGTGCTGGTGGCTGTGGTAAGGCTGCCATAGCTCGCATCGCCCGGGGGATCGCGAAGGATCTGGACCGGGGTGCTGGGCGCATCGAACGTCCCGAGCACGTCCGTGAAATTCGTCCCCACCATCACGGCCTTGAAACGGAACTCTTCATTCGCAATACTCGTAGCCGAGGTGCCGTTGACGGTGTAAAGGATCTTGGGCCTCAGCGCGAATTCACGCACGTTGTTGGGCAGGCCATAGGCAGAGCCTGGGGTGTACGTGACCTTCCAGACACCTTTGACCCACAAAGGCTGATACCCGTCCCACGTCCAAAAACCCGGGTACGCCAATTCCTGTGTTCCTGGCACGAGCTCGACCGTGCCGCTCTGCACGCCATCCACGAAGAGATCCCAGCTAACGGCCCGTTGCGTTGCCGACCAGTAGATGGTGTTCGCGTTCGGGAACCGGGCGAGGATGAGCCAATCTTTTTCCACCCAAGTGGTCGTCTGGCGGCCGAACTTGATGTAGAACGTATGCGATCCCGTACCACCGCGCATGGTGGGGTACTTGCTCACATCCGTTCCCGAGGAGTTGCCCAGGGGAGCGTCATGCAAGGACCACGAAAAATTGAACGGCGCCATGCACGTATCCGTGTATTCGGGCGTATTCGCGTACAACATCGTATCGGTCAGCGACAGGGTTGTGGTGATGCCCCCCGGGTAAGGATGGAAGTCGATCTGTCCACATGGATAAAACCCCTGATTGCCGCAAGGTTGTACTAAGGGGTCCGTGTCGCACAGGCCTTTATGAGCGAAAGGATTCTGGGCAGCGCTGGACAGCGGTGTTAGATATGCCGCGAAAAGCAGGAGCGCCAGAGCGGCAGAGGCCACCTTGGCGAACAGCCTTTGGCGGGGTGAGGGAGGCGTACCGTGTTTCATGGTCGGAGGGGTTTGGGTAGGTGGAACGAAGGTCCCACGACCGGTTCACCCCACACCTAGTAGAAATACTAGTTCTGCGATCAGTGTGCGGATCCTCCCTTCGTGGCGGGCAACACCTGGCGCATCGCCTCCACCAGCTCCTCCTGCTTGAAAGGCTTGGGCACGAAACCGTCCATGCCCGCATCCAGGCACTGTTGTACTTCGGCCTGCATCACGTTGGCGGTCATCGCCAGGATCGGTATGCGTGACTTCTGTCGCATCCCGACCTTGTCGGGGCCGTTCGGCATTGCGCGGATCGCGCGCGTGGCCTCGTAGCCGTCCATCACCGGCATCTGCACATCCATAAGGATCAGGTCGTAATCACTCACCTCGAGCATATCCAGTGCGAGCTTCCCGTTCACCGCCACATCAACGACAACTCCGGTGATGGCGTCGGACAACTCCTCCTTCGCGACAAGCACGTTCAGCTTGTTGTCCTCGGCGAGGAGGATGCGGAGGTCGCGCAGCGCATTGTCACTCCGGGCTTGACCCGGAGTCTCGTGATGCTTGGACGTTTCTTCTTCGGCCGCTGATATCAGCGTATATGGAATGGTGAATGTGAACGAGCTGCCCTTGCCCACTTCACTTTCGGCGCGAACAGTCCCGCCCTGCATTTCGACCAACCGGTTGCAAATGGTGAGGCCGAGACCCGGTCCACCGAAGCGCCGCGTGTGGTCGCTTTCGGCCTGCGTAAACTCATCGAAGACGCGCGGCAACCGGTCCGGGGAAATGCCGATGCCGGTGTCGGTGACGGTGCAGCGAAGCATCACCGCGTCGGTCAGCCGCTCCTGCACATCGAGCGTGATGTGGACCGAACCGCGCTCGGTGAACTTGATGGCATTGCCCACCAGGTTCATCAGCACCTGTTGCAAGCGCGCTGGATCGCCCAGCACGGTGGCGGGTACATCATTCGCGATCGCGGCGTCCAAGGTCAAGCCCTTCTCTTCAGCGCGGTAACGCATCACATCGATCACGTTGCGGATCACGTTGCGCGGCTCCATGCGCACCTTCTCCAGTTGGAGCTTTCCCGCTTCGATCTTGCTCAGGTCCAGGATCTCGTTCACGATGCCTAACAGGGCCTCACTGCTGGTCGCGATCGCGTCGAGGTGCTCCTGTTGCGCGGGCAGGTGCTCTTTCCGCCGCAACACGGTGCTCATGCCGGAAATGGCGTTCACCGGCGTGCGGATCTCGTGGCTCATGTTGGCGAGGAACTGCTGCTTCACCCGTTCGCTGTGCTCGGCGCGTTCCTTGGCCTTGACCAGTTCCGCTGTACGCGTCGCAACGGTATTCTCCAGATGCTTCTTCTGCCGGGTGAGCATGCGGATGTACAGCACGATGCCGCCGCCGACAGCGAGCACGCACAACGCATAGAACCACCACGTGCGCCACCACGGCGGCAACACGATCAGTTGGAACGTGGTGCCCTTCGTATCCCAGAGGCCATCGCGGTTGTCGCCCCGCACATGGAACGTGTAGGTGCCAGGATCGAGGTTCGTGTACACCGCACTGCGGTCGATGCCGCCCATGATCCAATCGGTGTCGAAGCCGTCCAGCCTGTATTGGTAGCGGTGCTCCTCGGGTTCGCTGAACTCCATGGTGGCTAACTCGAAGGTGATCATGGCCGCATCGACGTAAGGAAGCACGAGCTCGCGCGTGAGGTGCGTGGGAATTGTCAGGGGTGAAGCCTCCGCACCGAAGGCGATGGACCGGTTCGTCAGTTTGATGTCCGTGAGGTGCACCACGGCAGGCAGTGTATCGGGGCGCAGTTCCTCCGGGCGGAAATAGTTGAAGCCGTTGACGCCCCCGAAGTAGAGCGTGCCATCCGAGGTCTTGCAATAGGCGTAGCGGTTGAACTCATCGCCTTGCAGGCCATCGCTCGCATCGAAGCTGCGCACCGCATGCGTGAGCGGATCGAACTGCGCGATGCCTTTGTTGGTGCTCATCCAGAGTTGGCCGTCGTCTTCGGCGAGCAGACCGTAGATCACATTGTTCGGCAGGCCGTCGGCGGTACTGAACCGCGTGAATTGTCCCGTGCGCTTGTCCAGTCTGTTCAAGCCGCCGCCGTTGGTGCCCACCCACAGGATGTTCGCGTCCTTCGGGTCGTTGAGCAGGCAGAAGATCACATCGGTGGAAAGCGAACGCGGATCGTCCGGCATGCTGGCATAGTGGGTCCAGTCACGGGTGGCCGGGTCGAGGCGCAGCAAGCCCTTCATGGTGCCGAGCCAGAAGATCCCCTGCGCGTCCTGGATAATGGCCTGCACGAACTCGTACGTACCACCTTGCGCGGGGATGGGATAGGGGATGCTACTGAACCTCTTTGTGCGCGTGTTGAACTCGCCGAAGGCCTTCGTACTGCCGAAGCGGATGAGGCTGTCATGCCCGATGTGCAGCGGAAAGCGGACCGGGAGCTGCGGGTCGGCAAAGCGCAGTAGGCTTCCGTCCCGTTCGTCGTAGCGTGTGAGCGCATTCCCGATGTTCGTCCAGAGCACCCCACGGCCTTCCTCCACTACGCAGGGTTCGTAGGTCCCCGGATCGATCTCCCGGCCGTAGGTCTCGATGGAAAACTGTGCGAGGTCCGGCTCCTTGAAGAGATAGACCCATTGTGACCAAGTGAACGCGATCATCCGCCCGTCGCGCAAGGGCGCCATCATCCGCATACTGTGCAACCGCTGCTTGTGGAAGCGTTCCGCGCGTGGGTCGTACAGCAAGACCCCGAATCCGTTCGTTCCCATCCACATCACACCGCTGCGATCCCGGTACAGGCAGATCGGCTTCAGCGCCTCGATCCTTAGTTCAGGGGCTGTTGGCATCAGGCGTGATACCCGGCCGGTCCGAGGGTCGCAGCGCCACAAGCGGTGGTCCGTCGCCCATAGCGATCCATTGGCATCGGTGGTCGCGCGGATCACACTCATCCAACCTGCGTTGGAGAGCCTGACGGTGGAGATGATCGCGTTCGCGTCATCGCGTGATTCCAACACTTCATTACTGAAGCCGTAGGTGCGATGCCGGGTGGTATCAGTGGCAAACACGGCCCAATCTTCTTCGCCCTGCCCAGCGATCAGGGGGCTCCATGACAGTAGCTGCGGATCCTTGCTCATGGCCGCGATGCGCGCTTCATCGCGGGTATCCAAGGTGAAGGTGCGCACGTTCAGGTCCTCGCCGTTCAAGGTCCATGCCCCGCGCAATAGGCCCGCTTCATCCACGGCTATCCAATTCACCTTCACTCCCGGGCACACCCCGACCAGATCAACGCGTGCGCCTGGTCCCGCAGGGGATGATCCACTTCGATCCGGATCGATGCGGTACAGCCCTTGGCCCGATGACACCCAGAGATGCCTGGTAGGGTCTTCCGCTATAGCGTTCGTCGCGCATTGTGCGCCACCATGGGGTGATAACGTGTCCGCCTTGACGACAGGCAGGCCAACTGCCGGATCACCACAAGGGATATGGTGGAAGACCTCCGTTACGGGATCGAACACGTCCAGCCCGCTGTTCGTGCCCACCCAGAGCAAGCCTGCACGGTCCTCGTGGATCGCCTGGATGAAGTTGTCGCGCACGGTGCTGCTGTCCGCGGGATCGTGGCGGAACACACGGAAGGAATAACCGTCGTAGCGGTTCAGGCCATCCTTGGTGGCGAACCACATGAAGCCCGCCCGGTCCTGTATGATGCTGCTGACCATGCCCTGTGAAAGGCCGTCCTCGATGGTGAGCGCGCGGAAGGGTAGATAGAGCGTATCCTCTTGGGCGCGGCTGCACAACGACATAACGCTTACCAGCGCCAGCACCGCTATGCGCAATGCGAATGTCACGGCGTGTAGAGACCTTTCGTCATGGCGTACACCACCAGCCCCGCCGCATTGCGCGCGCCGGTCTTCAACAGCAGGTTGTTCCGGTGGAAGTCCACGGTGCGCGGGCTCACGAACATCTTCTCAGCGATCTCCGTCGTGGTGAGCTCCTTGCAGATGCCGCGCATCACATCCAGTTCGCGCTCGCTGAGCGGATCGATCTCGTTGAAGGTGGGCTTCACCTGCTTCTTCTTCACCAGGCCGTGCAGCAGGACGCGGCTCACCAGTTCACTGAAATAGAATCCGTTCGCATGCACCGACCGGATCGCCGTATCGATCTCGTCCGGCTCGGCGTTCTTCAGCATGTAGCCGTTCGCGCCAAGCTCCATCAGATGGGTGATGAACTTGTCCTCATCGTGCGTGCTGAGGATGAGCACCTTCACCTGCGGGAAGTCATGCTTGATGCGCTTGGTGGTCTCAATGCCGTCCAGCACGGGCATTTCCAGGTCGAGCAGCACGATGTCCACAGGGGTGCGCTTCAGACCGGAGAGGAGTTCTTCGCCGTTGGCGCACTCCAGCACCACCTGTACATCGGCCATGTCGCGCAGCAGCATCGCCATGCCATAGCGGAAGAGGCGTTGGTCGTCGGCGAGGGCCAGGCGGATCATTGGCGAAAGGTCGGGGCCGCGCAGGTGTCCACCACCTCGTATTTACACCGGTTCTTTGGCGGGATCATCCGCGGCTATCACGGTCTTCAGTTCATCCTCCACGAGCGCGCCAAGGGATCGAAGCTCGCCCACCATTCCCGCGCATGCGTTGGCGCTATCCTCGCGCGCCCGTTGCCCGATGGCGATGAGCAGTTCCAGCATGCGCACCGCGCCCACGTAGTGCGCTTGCGGGCGAAGGTCATGCGCGGCGCTGGCGAGGCGTTCCGTATCATTCTTCTCCAGACTATCGGACAACCGCTGAAATTGCGCCGGAGCCTCCTCCAGGTAGATGTGGATCCACTGGGCTATGCGCGCCCTGTCGCCTTTGTACAAGCGCTCTAGGTAGGTGAGGTCAATGTGCGGGTCGGGCATTCGAGGAGAAATGTACTTGTCCGGGCGGCGATGGACCGAACGGATCGCGTGGCCGATCCTCCAACCATCCATCACACGCCCAACAACGGCGCACGAAAGCGAACGCCTGAGGCCGTAGGATAGGCAACTTGCCGCACCTTGTTGCTTCGCCATGCTTAAGAACGTTCTGCTCACCAGCTTGCGCAACCTTGCCCGCCACAAGCTCTACACACTGATCAACCTGCTGGGCTTGGCCACGGGCCTCGCCTGCTTTGTCTTGATAGGGCTGTACGTGCGGTACCAACGCAGCTACGATCGCTTCGCACCGAAAGCGGAGCAGATGTACCGTGTGGTGGGCGAGATCGAGATGGAAGGGCAGGGCGAGCACAGCAGCAGCATGGTGTTCGGGCTCGGGCCCACGCTGTACCACGATCATCCGGAACTGATCGAACGTTACTGCCGCTGGTTCGATTTCCAGGACCCCCAGCACTCGCTGAAAGTGGGCGACAGCCTGAGTACGAACAAGCTGTTCACCGAGAGCGGCCTCTACCTGGTGGACAGCACCGTGTTCGAGTTGTTCGGTTATCCGCTGAAGGTGGGCGACCCGAAGACCGCCCTGGCACGTCCAGGCAGCATCGTGCTGAGCGAGTCGTTGGCGAAGAAGTACTTCGGCGATGCCGATCCCATGGGCCAGATGATGAAGTGGGACGGCTCCATGGATGTGCAGGTAACGGGCATCCTGGGCGAGATCCCGCGCAACTCGCATATCCACTTTGAGGGGCTCGCCTCGATGGGGACCATCCTCCAGTACTGGAAGAACATCGAGAAGAACAATTGGGTGTGGAACCCTTGCTGGACCTATGTGCGGCTGAAGGACGGTATCAGCAAAGCGGAGGTGGACCGCATTTTCCCCGGCTTCATCCAGAAGTACTACCCCGATTTTCTGAGGGACCAGATCGGCCACGAACTACAACCGCTGGTGGACATCCACCTCACCTCGAAGCTCGACTTCGAGATGCACCAGAACGCCGATGCGGGCAGCGTGAACATACTCTGGGTGATCGGCTTCTTCATCATCCTGCTGGCCAGCGTGAACTTCATGAACCTCGCCACGGCGCGGAGCGCGTATCGGGCACGCGAAGTGGGCGTGCGCAAGTCCGCGGGTGCCACGCGCGGGCAGTTGATCGGCCAGTTCCTGCTGGAGAGCGTGCTGATGAGCGTGATCGCCGCGCTGATCGCGCTGGTGCTGATCCAACTCGTGATGCCTGCGTTCAATGAACTGGCCGGTGAGGTGATCGTGTTGCCGGAGATGTTGGTGCCGGGGGTGCTGGGCCTCGCGGTGGTCGTGGGCTTGCTCAGCGGGGTGTACCCGGCGTTCTTCCTGTCCAGCTTCCAGCCGGCGGTGGTGTTGAAAGCGAACGCTGCGGGCACCTCGCGCGGGCAGGCCTTGCGGAAGGCTTTGGTGGTGGTGCAGTTCGCGATCGCCATGGTGCTCATCATCGGCACCGTGTTCGTGAAGAAGCAGCACGACCACCTGCGCACCGTCGATCTCGGTTTCAACAAGGAACAGGTGCTGCTGATCCCCGTGCGCGGGCCGATGGCCGATGTATACTCGGCCGTCTTTCCCGAGCTCAAGAACATCAGCGGGGTGAAGGCGGTGTCCTGGGCGAACGACATCATCGGCAAGAAGCACAACACCCACGAGTTCAATTGGGGGACTATGGAGCAGGGGAAGTGGACCTATCTCCCTGCGCTCTATGTGAACCCCGAGTTCAACGAGGTGGCGAACATCGACCTGCTCGCGGGCCGCTGGTTCTCGCGCGAATTCCCCGGCGATGATTCGCTCAGCGTGATCATCAACGAGACCTTCGCCCAGCAACTGCACCCGGATGATCCCACGAAGGCGATCGGCGATCGCATGGACACCCCGCATGGGGAAGAGCGCGTGATCGGGGTGGCGAAGGACTTCGCGTTCGATCCACTGTTCAAGGCCGTGCAGCCGTTCGTGTTCGACATGTGCCAGCCCGACGATCGGGGGCAGTGGATCCGCTACCTCTACCTGCGTCTCGAAGCCGGTGATCCCGCCCCGGTGATCGCTGCCGCCAAGGAGAAATGGAACGCACGTACCACGGATTTCCCCTTCGAGTACCAGTTCCTGGACGAACAACTGGACATGCAGTACGAGGCCCAGGGCCGCCTGGCGAAATTGATCGGCATCTTCTCGTTGCTCGCGGTGTTCATCGCCTGCCTCGGCCTCTTCGCACTCGCTTCATGGACCGCGGAAAAGCGCACGCGCGAGATCGGCATCCGCAAGGTGATGGGCGCCGATACGATGCGCATCACCTACCTCGTCACGCGCGATTTCCTGCTGCTGGTCTTCCTGGGTGCATTGGTAGCGATGCCCCTGGCCTGGTTCGGCGTGGGCCGTTGGCTGGAGAACTTCGCGTTCCGCACGGCGATCGAGCCGTTGGTGTTCGTGCTCGCGGCATTGGTGGTGTTGATGATCGCGACCTTCACCGTGAGCTTCCGTGCGGTGCGCGCGGCGCAGACCGATCCGGTGCGGGCCCTTCGCACGGACACAAGTGAGAATGGACCGCAGACGCTTCCTACCCACCGACCGCCCTCGGCCTTCCACTGCGGCGAAGTCCGCCTCGCACAGGACATGAAGGCCCCCAGCCACGCACTCGCGTCAGAGCTGGTGAAGGAGTTCGTGCGCGTGGGCCACAACAACCTGCCGGAGGTGCAGCGCATGCTGAAGGAGCAGCCCGGCCTGCTGAACGCCAGCTGGGATGTGGGTGGCGGTGATTTTGAGACGGCTTTGGAAGGCGCGGGGCATGTCGGTGACCGCGAGTCTGCGGAATGCCTCATTGGCCGGGACTATCGCAGTGCCATGTCCGCATTGAACCTCGCGGAGTATCGCTCCCCCTCCAGGTGTTCTGGGCCGCCGCGGCTCGAGCTGTATTGCCGACATATAAACTGCTTCGGCCCGGCAGACCCGCGGCGCCGACCGCCAGAGCCCACCCTCCCGCGACTTCGCGGCGTCGACGCCCCGCCGTGTCTGGCCCGCCATCCGCATCCCCTCAAGGGTTGCGCCCCCGGATAACATGCGCTGCTGCGGCCACCCGAGGCCAGCGGGCCCCACCCAGAGGACCCCCGCCGGCCCGGCGAGACCGGACCCCCCAGCTGGCCGCCGGAACCCGGCGATTGCGTCTGCCCGGCCAGAGACATGCCACCGCACCGGCGCGCAGCAGTCCCCCCCACCACCGCCCCGGCGACGCCCCCACGCCGCACACCGCGCTCCCGCGCACCGGCCGCAGGGGCGGACACGTGCCGCGCGCCGCGCACCCCGGGCTGCCCCCCACCGAGAGCGCCCCCCCCGGCATGGCTGCGCGACCCGGCCCACCGCGGGCGGCCCCGGCAGCCGGCCCCCGCGAGCCCTCCCCGGCGCCCACCGAGGGCCCACGGCCCGCCGCCCCCCCACCAGAACCCCCCCCCGCCGGCGCCCCGCCCCCACGCCCGCGCGGCCCACCGCCCCCCCCCCGGCGCGCCCGCGCCCCCCCCGGGGACCCCGCCCCCCCGCGGACGCGCCCGCCACCGGCCCCGGCCGGCGACGCGCGCCCCGGCGACGCGCACGCCCCCCCCCACCGCCGGGGCCTCCCACTGAGCCGGCGCGCGCCACGCAGTTCTTCCTGGTGAACGAAGCGCAGGCGTATCTGTCCGACGCCCGGGATGTACTACAAAGTCGTACTTCACGCCGTGTTCGGTCGTGCGGACCACCCAGTCGATCCCGGAGTACACATCGTGATAGATCACGCAGTGGTACGCTCGCACGTCGAGCGCATCGTGGGTGTAGTAGTGAAGGCGTTCATCGGTCGGGTGTTCGGTGGTGATGGGGGCATGGATCGGCGCCGTCCAGCAACACGTCCATCCGGTAGGTTTCGATCCGCCGCTTCTTCTGCGAGGCTTCGATGTCGACAGCGTTCAACGGATCGGGATCCGTGCTCCGGTCCTTCGCCTCGGCATCTTCGATCGCGTGCACACGGGTGAACTGGTACGCGATGCCATTGCCGAGCAGGAAAACGCTGGTTCCGCCCTGGGTAAGCCGATACCGCACAAAGGACGCGGGCCTTCCATCCATGGTGCGCAGCTGTCCTTTGTTCTCTTCGAAACCGGAGCTCGTTGGCCGCTTGTCCGGGCGGAGAGGAGCGCCTTGGGTCGTGTTGGCGACGAACGCCATGGTCAGCATGGCCATCCGAACAGAACGTGGTTTCATGGGCTGCGGTCAGGTCGCGTAGGCTGCGGTCATGGCAAGATAGCGAGCGCCTTCTGCGGAACGTACCTCCGCTGCGGACGGTCTTGGTTTCCGACGGTTCCTATGTTGACGAAGTGTTGGCCCATAAAGCGCCGGCGAACTTCGAGCCTGGACCCGCGCACGCCCTTGCCCTTGCCGGACCGGCCGCGATCACGGCGAACGCCCAGTATGAAGGCGACAACACCCGCTACCGCACGATCTCCTTCGAGGAGTTGCCCGCCGCTTTGGCGAAGTCGCCCAAGGCGCTGATCCTCGATGTGCGCACTCCCGGCGAGTACAGTGACACGTCACACTGGGCCAGCCTGAACATCGGGCACCTGAAGGGCGCGAAGAACATAGATCACCGGGAGGTCGGCAAGCGCCTGAGCGAACTTCCGGATCACGACCGGCCGATCTATCTCTATTGTTCGCACAGCCAGCGCAGTCGACGGGTGGGCAACATGCTTATCGACAGCGGCTATACGAACGTGATCAACGTGAACGGCGGCATGAGCCGCTACTGGAACGAACTTGACCGCTTGTCCATGATGGACGGCTTGATCGAACGCTCCGCGGGTTATGGGATCATCAACGCGCAACGGCTCTGCGACATGCGTACATCACGTCCCGTGTTCCTGCTGGACGTACGCGCTGACTCATTGGTCGCGCCGGGGAAGAAGCCGGAGTGGGTGAGCGCGTACGGTGCGGTGAAAGGCGCTACGCACATCCCGATCGAACGGCTCAAGGAAGCCGAACCGCAGCTGCCGCGCGATCGCCCGATCGTGGTGGTGGGTGCCTATACCGCCGATGCGGCCAAAGCGGCAAGTGCACTGGTCGCCCAAGGCTTCAAGGAGGTGCATGTCCTCTTCAACGGGTTGGAAGGCATGATCGATGGGATGCGCCCGCTCGTGAAGAAGGACATCTGGAGCAGCGACGCGCCCTATTCCGCCATGGGGCTCGATCGCCTGGATACGGTCGCGCTGTTGTCCGGCGAGCAGGTGATGATCGACATCCGACCGAAGGAAGAGTACGATGGAACTGCCAAGGATGCATGGATGAACACGGGCCGCTTCCGCCAGGCGGCTATTCCGGCCTCGGAAATGCGAGAGTGCTTGAGCGGGATCACCAAGAACATACCGTGGTGTCGACGGACGAGGGTTGGACGAAGAGCTATTCAACACAGCTCGGATACTGACGGACCTCGGATACGAAGCGGTGACCATCCTCACCACCGGTCTTTGGGGCGTCCGTTGGGAAGCGCACAATCTGCCGGGGCGATCTGCCTGGGATGCGTGGGTGATGCCCCCGGTCCCATCTCCTTCGCCCTGAGCCCCGAACCGATGGCGGCGACGCGCTCGTGGGCCATCGGCAATGACCGCATCGCCGCTACGGTGAGCGTCACGTTGCCCGCATGCGGTTGTTCTTCGCTTCGTGCGTCACCTCCGCAAGCCCTAGTACCTCTTTGAGAGGTGGCACGTACACACCGAAGCGGCCGCGTAGTCCCTTCTTCGAGCCGAACCCGTCCGCGCATTTCCATGGTGATGAAAGGGCTAGCCAGGGCTCTCTGCCGAGGTGCCGCCCGGCGCAGCGGCTTCGTGATCGGAGTTCCAGATCTCCCGATGCACCTTCCACACGCTGCCTTCGTTGCGGTAGATCGCGATGAACTTGCCGGCGTCCAGCACCGTGCCCTCATCGTCGATCACCTTGTAAGCGCCCACTTCGGTCACCTCGTCCGCCGTGCCGCTCACTTCCTCGCCTTTGATGTCCAGCGTGGTGGTCTGGCTGTTGCCATCGAACCAGTAGAACTTGGTGATCCCCTCGATGCCACAGATGCGCGGCATGTTGGGTGCCATCACGCAGGCATCCTTCGTGTAGCGCGCGGCGAAGTAGGCCGTGGTGCTATCGCGGAAGCGGTCGTGGTAGTGTACGTTCATTCTGTCGAGCACGGCCTTCACCGCCGCGGTGGAGAAAGGAGGTGCCGCGTGGGCTGGGTCACTGGGGTGGTTGCCACAGGCGATCCATAGCGTGGCAGTGGCGGAGCAAAGGAGGAGATGGGTCTTCATGGTCGTGGTGCCAAAGTAGTTGGTTGTCCCAATGCCCCCATCTGCGCGCAGCGCTTGCCGTCAGCCTGCCTTTCTCGCGCTAAAGGACCGCGGTTATTCCTTCGTGAACCTGGCGTTCGATCGCCTGCCCGATCGGTCGACCAACGTAAGCACGTATGCACCCGAGGCGAGCTTGCGCACATCCATGCGCAGGGTTCCGGTACCGCTCCCTGACGCAAGCACAGGCAGTGGGACCCGCCGCCCATCGAGGCCGATCGCCCAGGCCTGGTGCGGAACGGATCCTTCCGGTACCATCACGTTGAGTTGATCGGCCACGGGAACGGGGAACACCTGCAACTCGCGCGCGCTGCTCTGGGGCACCGCAACGGACATATCGTGGACGATCACGGTGGCATCCGGCGTCCGGATCGCCGGATTGAAGTCGAAGCAGATATCCGCACGGTTGGGCGATCCCGTCCCAGGGTGAGCGGAAGGTCCGGCTTGATGCGGAAGCGACGAGCCCGTGGCTGCCAGCCCCATTGCTGTGCTGTCCGGTAGGTTGATGTTATCGAAAGTGAACGTGACGATGCCCTCGGCCGTGAGCGAGTACGTGCATGTATGCGACATGGCTCCGAGCCGGAAGGTCTGCACGTCCAGGGCTTCCGGCAGTGTGTCGCGCAGCACCACCGTCGTGGCCTCGGCGTTGCCGGTGTTCTGGAAGTGTATGGTGTACTCCAGGATGCTGTCGTTGGCGATGTGGTAGTAGGGCGAGGGAACGACCTCCTTGGTGTTGGGATCATAGGCGCCGACGATGGTGCGGTCGATGGTGGACGTGTTGTTCGCGAGGCTCGTTTCGCTGCTATCCTGGGTGAAACTGAAGGTGTAGGGTTGGATGGCCGACCAACAACCGATCCGTGGAGTGGTCAGCCACCGTGAGGATGGAAGGCTGTCCGGTCCGAGGGCAGGTAACTGCCAGGAGATCGTTTGCCCCGTCACGGACTGTGGCGCGGGTCGACACGTACGCGATCTCCGGTGCGATGGTCATCGTGGCGCGATCGGTCCGTGGGAGCAGCTATCCATGTCGATCACGCCATAGGCTTGGGACGAAGCCGGCCGCGCACGTCGGCGTCGCGTGGGCGGTCGGGTCCAGGTCCAACGCAGTGGATACCGGCTTGAAGTTCATCGTCCAGGTCTTGAGCGAATCCTGCACGATGGTCAAAGGATCACCGGTGATCTCGATCGGCGCGAGCAAGGTCGAAGTCCCGGTGACGGCGGTCGCCGCACAGGCCAGGTCGGCCGTGCTGGACGACGTGAGCAAATTGGTCCAAACGGAAAGGCCGCTGTACTCGTCCCCCGCGATCATCAGCGTATCCCCATGCGGTTGCCGAGCCCCGAGCAGGCGGCCGGCCAGGCCGTATCCTCCCACGGTCCATTGACCCACCAGCGCCCCGTTCGCATCGGTTTCGATGAGGACGCCCTCACCGAGGAGCAGCACATGCCCGTTGGAAATCTCGCGCACCCCACCGTTGTAGAACGCGTCCATGTGCTGGTACGGATAGGAACGCTGCCAAAGCAACTCGCCCAGCGCATCGAAGCGCGCCAGGTACCAGTTGGCCCCACCGTCGTCGCGGGTCACGATGATCTCCCCGTTCGTCGTATGGAGCACGCCATAGCCGATATCGGGCCACGAACGTTTCCACAGCAGGTTGCCGTCGGGGTCCAGCCGGACCACGTTGGTCGATTGTCCTGTGACCGTGATGATCAAGGTGATATCGCCGTTGCCTTCCACGAAGACCGTCGACCCGCTCTGAAAGCCCGTGCCGATGCGATAGCGTTTGGTCCAGACCGGAACAGCATCGACATCCAGTTTGGAGATGCTGAGACCTTCGTCGGTCCGGATCGGAAAGAGATATCCACCTCCGGATAGCTCGATCAAAGCGCGCGGGCCAGGGTTCATGGCCCCTACCGAATCGAGCATGTAGATGCGGGCCCACACGGCATTTCCATCGGTGTCGAGCTCGGCAGCGTACATGTTCCTGTACGCGCCCTGGTCCGGATAGAGATCTCCCGTGATCAGTGCGCCGCCGTTCGAGAGACCGGTCACGGCGCTCGGCATGGGCCAATTGTGGGGATCCATGTGCTGGAAGTTCCGGTTCCAGAGCACCTCACCCGTGGGCGACCAGCGTGTGAGGAAGGGCCCGCTCGGTGTGTTGTACAGGGTCAAGGTCAACCCCCCTCCGCCATCGCGGTGCACCGCATGGATCAGACTGAAGTCCTGCCCGTCGGGCATCGGGTTGGCCGTTTGGTTGCAGAGCTGCGCGTGCGCTTGCAGGGCCATGCAGGCGATCAGGAGGGTGGGTGTGCGATACATGGGCGTTGGTCTGGCCCACGAAGGAACTCATCCTCGCCCACTATGGGCGGTCCACCGACAAGCGGATCTCCACCCGGTCCTGTTGATCTAGCGCGGTGCGAGCGATCTAAGCGCCCCTCCGATCCATGCGCACGAACACGGGAGCCTGCTCGCTGAGCGTATCGGCCGCTAGGGCCGTGACCTTTCCACTAACCATGTCCATCAGGAAGATGTCATAGCGTGGCCGCTCTTCACCCGTGATCACTGGCGTACCGCTGTACACGAGCAGTTTCCCGTCCGGGCTCCAGGCATGCCAGTCCTCATCGAAGCCGTCGGGTGTGATCTGCTTTCGTCCGTGCCATCGGGCTTGATGCTGAAGATGCTCAGGTTCCCCTTGCGGTGGGAGCAATATGTAATGCGATCGTGGTTCGGCTCCCATCGCGGCGGACCCGCATGATACTGCCACCATTGCGCAGTGGTGTCATCGGTCGGGTAGTGGGTGAGTTGCCGCACACCGCCGTCATCCGTGTTCATCACGTACAGTTCATCGTGGTAGCCGGTGTCCTGCTTGAACTTCGCGTGCGCCCCGCGGAACACGATGCGCTGCCCGTCCGGGGAGAAGCACGGATCGTTGGCATAGGCGAGCCCGTGGTAGAGCGTGTCCAAGTGCCTGCCATTGCGATCGATGCGGAAGAAAGCCGTGTCGCGATCCCCTTCGGGTCCACGATGAGCGCGCCGCCATCCATGCGCGCTGACATCCAGCTGTCCTGCATCTGGTGATCGCTGATCCTACGCACGTTGTTACCGTTCGCGTCCATCGCATAGAGGAAGTAGCAGCGGTGGCAGGTGTCGCGGTCGCTCAGGAAGTAGAGCTCGTCCTCGTGCGCGCTGTACACCCAATCCACACCAGGCGTATTGGTGATGTTCTTCGCGTTTTTCCCATCCAGGTCCCGCACGAAGATCTCGTAGTTGTCTTCCGGTGTGTTGGTGTACACGTTGTAGGCGACCCGCAGCGCTGGTACTACGACCGGATCAGGATCCGCTGCGGGGCCACCACACGCGCCGAAGGCAGTCAGGAGCAAGCAGGCAACGAGGTGCTTCAGCGCCATGCCCCGACGATCAGTCCTTTCAGCGTGAACGCCACGAGCATGTAGCCCACGTTGATGCCCATGTAACCCCACCTGCGCTGCTCGAAGAGGCCCACGATCATGAAGGCCAATGCCGCCCAAACGCCGGTGAGCAGACCGTAGAGCGCGCCCTGCGAAGCGTTCATATCCGGTGAGCCGAGGAAGAAGGCGAGGTTGTAACTGATGATCACCGCGAAGAGGCAGGTGAGGCCGTAGGTCTTCGCCGGGTTGAGCGCTTTCTTGATGCCTTCATCGGTGAAGCCGTTCGCATCGCGCCAGGGCTTGTAGAAGAGCAGGGGTGAGTACCAGAGCGCGCCCACGAGCAGATCGCTGAGCGCGGCAACAAGGATTGCGATGTGGTTGAGGTGTACGTCCATGGGTCCGGGTTGGTGGGAGCGAAGGAACTCAGGGCGGGGATCCCTGCTTGGAAAAAATTCACCTGGCCTCCACCACCGGTAGCCAGTTCAAGAAAGGGCCCCGGTTGGCCATATAGCCTGATGGCGTATGACCCGTCATGGTCCGGAACACGTTCGTCATGTGGGATTGATCGTAGAAGCCGTGCTCCAACGCGAGCTGTGCCCAATCGGGACCGGTCGTCATCTCCAGGCGCTGTAGCAGGGATTGGAAGCGGAGCAACGTGCCGTACCGTTTCGGTCCGAGCCCGAAGTGGCGATGGAAGAGATCGTTGAGGTGCTTCTGCGAGCAGCCGAGGTCCCGGCTGATCGACGTGACCGTGCCCATGCCGTTGCGTTCGCGCAGCGCGCGCAGTGCGATACGCACCCGGTCGTCCGAACGATGCTGCTGCGGGAAAAGCGGTGCCAGTATCGCTTCGGCGCTGTCCATCACGCCTTGCGCTCCATGCACGTCCAGGGCCTCGCCCAGCCGGTCACGCGCCGTGGTGAACGGGGCTCCGAGCAGCAGGTCGAGATCGACGACCTGGTCGTTCAATTCGCTCGCGGGCAGCCGGGTGAGGACGGGCAACGTGCCCGGACGGAGGCGCAGCACGAGCATGGGCGCACCACTGCCGGTGCCGATCACGATGCGCGAGGTGCGCATACCGCTCACCCAACCACGCCGGTGGCTATCGAAGCGGTCGCCATGCTCATCGTGCCACCGCTCCTTGGGTGCATCGCTCAGATCAATGACCAATTCAACACCACCGTCCGGAACGAAAACCTCGCGCGCATGCGGTGGGCGATAGCCTTGGTGGAACGTGATATGCTCCACGGCATGGGCGATCGGTCCGACAGGCCGTTGGAACAGCAAGAGCATTTCCGAATGTACATGCCTGCCCGATCGGTCGCGCACTGCTCATCCCTGGACCGGCCGGTCGAACCGATAGACCAACGCTTCGGCGAAATTCTCCGCCGCACCATCCTTCCAGTAGCGGCCGCCGTTCTTCTCCATCACCCGCTGGCTGGCGATGTTGCCGCGTGCGACCTTGGAAGCCACATAGGGCAGGTGATGCTTGGTGAAGGCCAGGTCCAGCATCGCGCGGACCGCTTCGCTCGCAAAGCCCCGGCCCCAATGTTCACGCAATAGACGGTAACCCATCAGCACTTCGCCATCGGCGTAGCGCCGCAAGCTGCAACGGCCGATCCAAACGCCCTGGTCGCTTTCGATCGCCCAACGGCCCAGGCCGTGCGGCAGTTGACGCGGTACGTCCAGGATCCAATGGCGTGCGGCATACACGTCCGCAAAGGGCGCATCATGCACGTAGCGCAGCACTTCGGGATCGCTGTTGAGGAGCAGGATCATCTCCGCATCGTGTTCTTCCAACCTGCGGAGCACAAGTCGTTCCGTGGTGGCGATGATCATGGAAGAGGTACGTCTTCGATCCGTGTGAACACCGGTTCGCCCTGGGCGAGGATCAGGTCGCGCTCCTTTTTCGCGCCGGGGCTCTCTCCGATCAGAAGCAAGGTAACGCACGCGTCGATCACGGCGAGCGAGATGCGCATGGTGGCGTCATAGCGGTCCGTTACGCTGGCCTGCTCCAACACCGGAAGTGCCGCGTTCATGCCGATGATCGGGACGTGGCCCATCTCCAGCAGACGTGCGGCGGCTGTGTTCATCGCGTCAAGGTTCGCTTTGCGCTGTTCCGCGGTGGGAGCGGAGTACGGTCCTGCGACGCCGATGATCATACGCTAGCGGAAGAGTTCGATCACTTCACCTTGCTCGGGAACGATGAAGCGACAATTGGTGCATGGTGCCTTCACGTCCACCTCGGCGAATTCGCCTTTGGTGTGGTGGTACATGATCACCGTGCGCGCCCCGATGGTGCGGCCGCTCTTGTTGATCGCGTTGATCAGCCATGGCGTTACGAAGGCGACATCGATCCCTTGTGCGCTCAACAGGGGCTTGGGGTCCTCGGTGTCCCCCGTGAAGTAGAGCCGTCGCCCGTTCGCCGCCACGATGTAGGAGTTGTGCGGCATGTCCGCGTGCGGTGTGGGCAACGGATAGACATAGATCCCGCGCCCCTCGAGCTTGGCGAGCACCGATGCTCGTTCCGCCTCCGCCTGGTGCGCCGCGATCAGCTCCAGCCCGCTCGTGTGGAAAAGTGCACTGTCGAAATGGTCCAAATGCGCATGGGTGATCAACGCGGTGCCTTTCGCGGAGTTGAAGCCCTCTGGAAGTGTGTAGGTATTGTATCCCGAGTAGCCGCTTTGGTAAGGGAAGTCGGAGTAGATCGTCCAGTCGCCCAGGTCGATCCGGAACGCGCAATTGCCGATGAACGTGGCCGTGGTGCGCTGCGCGATCGCTTGCTGCTGACCGAGTGCCAGGATCGCGAGGAGAGGAAAGATCGAGTATCGATGGGGTCGCATGCTGCGAAGTTCGTGCATGGGAGGCCCACAATAGGATCGGCGGCGACCCTGGCCCATGGCCAAGATCGCCGCCGATCACTGACACTGCGACTTAGCGCGCGATGACGAAGGTGGAGCGCTGGCGATGACCGGCCGCGACCGCCACCAAATGATACACGCCAGGTGCCAGAGCGGAGGTGTTCAGATCGATCCGCAATGCGCCTACTGCTCGCTCGCTCAACACCGTACGACCCAGGCCGTCCACGATCACCATCTCCTCCGTGGCACTGTTCAGAAATTCCACGGTCAGGCGATCGTTCGCGGGGTTGGGGTAGAGACCCTGCACCAGTTGCTGCGGCACCGGGCGAAGGCCGTTAGAGAGACAGCCCGATGGGAGGAGAGAGCAGTTGCTCGTTTCATTGGCGAAGATCAACTCCACCACGTTCATATCCACCGCGTTGGTGCCACCGGAATTGGGCGGCTCACCGGCGCTCAGGTAATACAGATTGATGTCGCCGAAGCCGACGATACCCCCGCTGTTGCCCGGCAATTGAGCAGGTTGGAAAATGAAACCAAAATTCGTGCATACCGTGTAGTCCGGCGTGGACCCGTTCAGGTTTCCGGTGGCTACCAGTCGGTTGCCAGGTGGAACCCCGTCCATACACTTGTAAGCGTTGCCCTGGATGTTGATGCAATCCTCTGGCGAGCTGGCCTCCCATCCCACCACGTTCGCGGTGCCGGAGATAGCGATAAAAGGCTCCGCGTTCGGTGTTATGTTCAGACCGGTGTACGCGCTCACCATGGTGGCCGCCGCCTGCGAGGCGACCTCGCAGCAGCTCACTTCGTATTGCAGGAGCACCTTGCCCCCGTTGGCAAGGAAGACCTGTACCTGTGCGTTCAAGGAGCTACGGTCCTGGTTGCCATAGAAGCACAGCCAATGGAAACCGTTCACAGGGTCCTCGCACGCGGAGACGAAATTCGCTGGCAGGGTGGTAGCCCCCATCGCGGACTCCACTACGGTATGACCCAGGCTCTGGATCGCTGTGATCAATTCGGGGTCGGCCGAGTTGTAGCCGGTCGAGTTCATGATGTACACCCTGTCCGCGTGTACGTATTGCACACCGGCCAAGGCCAGTGCGGAGAGAAATAGACGCGCGTATCGTTTCGTCATGGTCGCAAGTGTTGAGTTGTGCAACCAAGTTAGCAGGTTGCGTTCCATATACCGGCCATTTTGTAACGAAGGTTATAGGCGCCGGGGGTTACATGGCACCCACCCGAGGTTCACACCCGGTTCAGCGCGCCACCACGAAAGTCGCACGCTCCGACCGGTCGATGCCAAGAACCACCGCGTGATAAAGCCCAGGGGCCAATGCGCTGATGTCGATCTCAACGCGCGTGCGCGCAACGAACGGCTCGTCGCGAACGATCCGTCCCACAGCGTCAAGGATCTCGATCCGCTCCAGCCCAGCGTTCGTCAGTTCCACAACAAGTTGCTGGCTCGCCGGGTTCGGGTAGATCGATCCGATCATCCGGGCGGGTTCGCTCAAGGCGGTTGTGCCGGAGAGACATCCCGGGGGCAGCAACGAACAACCGCTGGTAGGCGTGGGGAAGACCAGTGCGACGATATCCATGTCCACAGGCTGTACCCCGCCGTTGTTGGGCGGTTCACCGGCGCTGGTGTACCACATGTTCACATCCCCGAACCCCACGATACCCCCGCTTCCGTTCGGCAGGTCGTTGGGCCCGAACACGAAGCCGAACACAGGACAGGCCGTATGCGCTGGAGTAGCTCCGTTCAACGTACCCGTGGCCAGTAGCTGGTTCGCGGGAGGCACACCGTCCATGCATTTGTACGCATTGCCCGCAGCGTTCAAGCATCCTTCAATGCTCTGCGCTTCCCAACCAGGAACGTTCGGGCTCGTGCCCCCCGCGATCGACGATGCCAGATCCTCTACAATGGGTTGACCCGTGAGAGCGGCCGCGATGGTCGCGCTGCTCAATGAGGAGATCGTGCAACACCCCACTTCCCATTGCAGGAACAGCTTGCCACCCAGATCGATGAAGGCCTGGACATCAGGCAGGAGCGCGATCCGGCTTTCGTTCCCAAAGAAGCAGAGCCAATCATAGCCGTTCACGGGATCCACGCAGGTGGTGGTAAACCCCACGGGCAAAGAGGTGGCATTGTTGGGTGCCACATCCACGGTATGTCCCAAGCTTTGGATCGCTGTGACCAGAAGTGGATCGCATTGGTTGTACCCCAGGCCGGGCATGATGTAGATGCGCTCAGCGAAAGAGGGAGCGGAGACCAGCGAGGCGGAAACGAGGAACGCGTATCGTGTCAGCATGTGATGATGCTTTAGCTGTACAAGATAGGTCGCACAAGAGCCTCAGCGCGCGATCACAAAGCTCCATTCCTGGCGCGATGTGCTTCCGTTCAAGACCAGGTGATAGAGCCCTTCAGGAAGGAAAGCGATCGGGACCACCGTTCGGCCCGTGGCGGATGGACGCTCGAAAAGAACGCATTGGCCTTGCGCATTGAAAACCCGGAGCTCCTTCACCGTGCCCCGGAGCAGCTCCACGTTCAGCAGGTCGTTCGCCGGGTTGGGATAGACCTCACGAACCATCGGTCGATCGGGATCGGGCGTTGCTGTAATACCTGAGAGACATCCGGGAGGGAGGAGCGAACAACCGCTCGTGGGCGTGGGGAAGACCAGAGAGACCACATCCATGTCCACCGGTTGCGTGCCGAAATTGTTCGGTGGCTCGCCCGCGCTTTCATACCACAGGTTCACATCGCCGAAGCCGATAATGCCCCCGCTTCCGTTCGGCAGATCGTTCGGGCCGAAAACGAAGCCGAACACGGGGCAGCTTGAGATGACCGGTGTGCTTCCGTTCAGATTCGCCGTAGCCACCAATCGGTTCAGTGTGGGTACGCCATCCATCCCTTTGTAGGCGTTCCCTTGCACGTTCAGGCAGCCCTCTATAGCAACCGCTTCCCAAGCGGGCGTGTTCGCCGAGGCACCAGCGAGCCCTGCGGAACCATCGGCGACGATGGGCGCATTGGTCAGCGTGTTCGCGATGGTCGCACAGCTCAGTGATGAAATGGTGCAGCAGGTCACCTCCCATTGCAGGTAGATCTTTCCGCCTAGGTCGAGGTAGACTTGTAGTTCGGGCAGCAAGGGCACGCGGTCCGCATTGCCGAAGAGGCACAACCAATCGTAGCCGTTCACCGGGTCCACACAAGTAGTGGTGAACCCCA
Organism: Flavobacteriales bacterium; assembly: GCA_016703105.1. Lineage (GTDB taxonomy): Bacteria > Bacteroidota > Bacteroidia > Flavobacteriales_F > PHOS-HE28 > PHOS-HE28. The sequence continues at coordinate 295,881 of JADJCS010000007.1, read as the reverse complement.
CGGGCAGGGTGGTGTCGGTATCCGCAGCAACGATCACCGTATGGCCCTGGCTCTGGATCGCGGTTACCAGGAGCGGATCGCACTGGTTGTAGCCTGTGCCGGGCATGATGTAGATCCGTTCCGCAGCACCGCAGATGGCGGCGGAACAAGACACGAATAAGAGCGCGTAACGTGTTAGCATAGGGCGGCTTTGGGCATGTACAAGATAGAAGCTCCCTTCCTTCCTCTGGATCGGTTCATGGCAGGCGGAGCACCTTGCCGACCACCAGCGCACGATCCCCTACGCGCACGGTCACCACGTACATCCCGGAAGCGGTACCGGCAAGATCGATCCTTGTTCGTGCATCGCGGAGGATGCTTTGGTGCACGGATCGGCCGTTCATATCGAGCACGCGCACTTCCGCTGGCCCATCGTTCGTGGGTCTGTCTATCACGAGACCATCTCCTGAAGGATCGGCGATCACCGTGAGGATCGTTCCAACGGGTGCTTCAATTCCGGTCGGGAATTGTGGGGACCATGCGTAGATCACCACGCCGCCGAAATTGGAGTAGTACGGCTGCCCGAGCAGCACGCTGTTGTTGAGGTAGCATGAAACGACCAAGCCACCGTGCGCGTCCACACCCCAAGCGACCGCCGTATCGTTCGGCACGACATGCCCACCCACGAGCGCGGGTAGCATCGGGTCCGTGATGTCGTAAATGAGCAGTTCGCTGTCCGCGCCGCTCACGAAGAGCAAGCTGTCGCCCAGAGCCGTGATCAGCTCATTGGTGTGCCCGTCACTGCCCAGCCAGGAGAGGCCGAAGCAGTTCCACGGGTTCAGCCAGGCCACCTGCGTGATGTTCGCCGGATCGCTCACGTCCACCACTTCCAACCCGCAATAGTCATAGGTGATGTAGGCCTTGGTGCCGACGAGCGTGATGTTGTTATAGGCGTTCGGGGTGAAGAGCGGTGGATGATCGGGATTGATGTACTGGCCGATCTGGGACATGCTGCCGGGTGTCGAGATGTCGATGGCGCGCAGGGCACCGGCATCGTAACACAGGTAGAGCACGTCGCCGTCGATGGCCATGCCGCGCGCATTGGGCGGGTAGTTCACAATGCCCGGCCAGGTGGGGTCCGGTTGGAAGGAACCGATCTCTTGGATATTCTCTGGATCGCCCACGTTCAGCGCGATCACTCCATCGGTCATTCCGCCGAGGTAGGCGATGCCGCCGTCGATCAACACGATCGCACCACCGGCGGTGTATGCCGGATCGCCGTTCCATACATCGAGCACCACGGGCGCTGTGGGATCGTTCACATCCACGATGGCGAGGCCGGTGGTCTGTGTGCTATCATCGAAACCACCGAGCGCGACGTAGAGCAAAGGACCCACTTGTTCCACGTTCATCGCGTTCAGCCCGTCGAGTTCGCCGAGGGTAAGCGTGTCCACGGGGATCGGTTGGGAGGGATCGCTGATGTCCAGTTCCACGAGCCCGAGGTTCCAGCAGGCCATGTGGATGTAGGGTCGGTCCAGCCGGTCGATCCGGCAGGAGAAGGTGCTGCTGGAATACGTGCCCAGCAGGTATGGGTGTTGGTAGCGACCGACCTCTGTGAGCAGGACAGTGTCGATCGCTTGGGCGCATCCGAGCCGCGCGCCAGCAAGAACGATGAACGAAGCGATCGCGCGTCCTGGGATCATCATGGCGAGGCTTTCGCGAAAGGTAGCGCGACGGCCGGTCCCGCTCACTCCACCACCACTGGTTCGTCTTTGGGATGCTTCACACTATAGCTGAAGCCCAATTTCTTGGTGCCCTTCGGTTCGATGGATAATTTCCACACGAGCGCACCCGTCTGTTCGTTCACCGAGGCGCCGCCCGCATCTTCCAGCTTCACTTCCACTTCACTGCGTGGGCTGAGCGGATATTGATCGCGCACTTCCAGCTCGATCGAGGTGGCCTTCGTGTTCCGGACGGTGAGGTCCCAGCCGCGCGTCACTGTTCGCTTGCCGCCTACGATAGCTTTATCGTCCGTGCCCTTGCGCCGCGCACGTTCCACCACCACACCTTTGTCACGGCCCAGGCTGATATCCAAGGTGTCTTGCGGACGGCTCAGGTCCAGAAAGCTCTGGCCCACGTAGGTGCCTTCGAAGAACACGTTCGCCTGACCCGGCAGCATGTTCAGATCTTCCCAGCCGGTGGTGCGTGCATAGAGGAAGGCATCCTTATCCAGCTTCGGCGTGCAGTAGTGCTTGTAGGTGGCGGGCACGTTGTGCGTCTTCACACCCACCATGTGCGCCACACCATCGGCAGGCACGCTGAAGGGCGCGTCGATCGCGAACTCCACGGTGGTGGTGCGGTAGACCACGGTATTGTTCACCTCGGTCGTTGCGTTGACCTCTTCAAGGCGCTCTGCGACACTCCCCATATCCATGGTGGTGGGTGGGGCGGAGCGCATGTCCGCATCGAACGAACCTTTGGTCCTCCTACCCGAGATGGTCTGCAGCATGATCGGTTGTTCCAATACCCAGGCCTGGAGCTGCGGCATCACACCGCCTTGTGTTGGGTTGCCGCTGCTGAGCGCGAGATCCACCTTGGTCCAGTCCTCACCGGTGTTGTTCAGCACCTGTGCTTTCATCAACAGTTCAATGGGTTGGCCCGTGCCTTTTGCGCGCAGGTCATAGGCCGGGCTCCAACCGGCGCTGCGCACGAAATAGCCCAGGGTGAACGTGGCGCTCACCTCGGCCTCGCTCTGGATCTCCACTACGATCTCGCTCGTGGGGCGCGGCGCTTGTGCCTGGAGCTGGCCGAGCTGCTGGCGCAGTTTGTCCGCCTCCTCGCCGATGGCTGTGAGCTTCTCCTGCTGGGCGAGCCAGTTCGTCTTGGTCACTTTCAAGCGTTCGCGCACATAGTCGTTCACGGCGGTGAGCTGTGCGGCGGTGAGACCGTTCTGCTGTCCACCGATGCTGGAGTTCTTTCCCAGCAATTGCTCTTCATTGACCCATACGTCCTGCATGGCCTTCTCGTAGGCCCAATCCTTTTCGAGTTTCTTCACCCGCGCTTGCATGTCTTCGATCTCCTTCTTCTTCGGGCTTTCGGTGAGGTAGTTGATCCGGTGGTTCACGCTCAGGATCGTATAACCGCCTTTGCCGGTGACCTGGATGCTCTGCGGATCCACTTCCTGACTGAGGCCGGTGAAGACCAACAGGCTGCTGCCCACGGGAACGGTGGTGCTCGCTGAACGCGACACCTGCGCTCCTGCGAGGAACACTTTCGCACCGGTGATGCGGCTGGACACTGGTTTTTCGCCTTCCGCAGCGAAGGCATGGGCGACGAAGAAGAGGCACGACGTAAAAAACAACGATGAGCGCATGAGCAGGGGGTTGCGTGGTACAAAGGAACACGGTGCCAAGCCCCGTGCCACGACCCGTACACGCCTGGCGCCGATCGGTTCGATCCCGATCAGAACACCGCGATGCGCAAGGTGCTGCTCTCCTGCTGCGTGCGGATGGTCACCAAGTGTATACCGTCCGAGGTGAGGGGCAGGTCGATCGGTAGTGAGCGCGCCGGAATATTCCGTCGTTCAAAGAGCAGGCGGCCGGTGGGATCATGCACTTGGAGGAGATCGATCCGGTCGGTGTTCCCCAGGATCAATGTGCCGCTGGCCGCATCGTACCAGTTCTGTGGTGCTTCTCTCGCTGTGGGATCGAGCTGCGTGACGAAGAAGTAGGCCGTGTCGCCCTCGGTGCACCCCAAGGCATTGGACACCACCACGCTATACAGACCATTGATCACCACATCCGTGCAGGGGCCATCGCCGCCGGGGATCGGGTTCCAGTTCAACTCCCATGCATATATGAAGGGGCCCGTGGGAACGCAGAGGGTGTTGCCCACTTGAAGGATGTCGAACGGCGACGGCGCGGGCACCACCTCGATCAGGATGGTATCGGTGGCAAGGCAACCAAGGCTGTCGATCACTTCCACGGACACTGCGGCGGTATCGAACAACTGGATCACCGCGTTCGGCCCGGAGATCGAACTGAACGCGCCGCCGGTCGTGCCCCAACCCGCTACCCAGGAGCTCTGCCAGGGATCCACGGTGAGTTCGAAGGCCACCGGACCGCACAACGTGGTATCCGCACCCAGGTCTACGCTGAATGGTAGGCCAACTTGCACAAGAACCGAGTCTTGAGCCGGGCAATCGCCCAGAGCGTTCACCAGCGTCACCGTGTACAGGGTCGTGTTCGCTGGCGATGCGTTCGGGGTGCAGTCCAAGGGATCGCTCAACCCAGCCGCGGGGGTCCATGCGCAGGAAACGCCGGGCATCATTCCGATCACCACCACATTGTCTATCGACCATACATCTTCGTTCGCGCTCCACTGTCCCATCTGGCGCAATCGCAACAGGGTGCTTGGTGTTTGCGCGATCAGCGGTATGGGCACCGAGACCGGGGTGAACGATGCGAAGGCGGCTTCGTCCAGGATCTGCATCATGGCCCAGTTCAAGCCGTTGTTCACAGAGAACTCGAGCGCAACATCGTCCGCCCCTTCGGCATCATCGCAACCGTTCGTGCCGTTGCCGATGAAGAGGTCGAACTGGATCGCGCCGCCGCCGGAGAGGTCGAAGGGCTGCGTGGTGGCCGAGCGCGTTCCGCCCGCATCAAAGACCAGGTGTTCATCCGTCAGCGGGCCGCAGCCCGATCCCACCGTGCCGCCCACGATGTTGCTCCACCACGGCGCGCAGCCATCCGTGAACGTGTCGAAGGCCAGTGCTTCTTCGGCCGTGGCCGTTAGTTGCACACTGTCGCCCTGGCAAGTGCCTGCGCCGCTCGCCGCAGCGCTCGCACCGATCAAGCTGTTGGGCGCAACGTGTACCTCGATGCTATCACTGGTCTGCCAGCAGGCAAGAGGCGATGTGAGATGTACCGTGTACCAAGTGTTCTCGAGCGGCTGCACCGTGATGGTGTCACCGAACGCATCGGGCAAACCGTTCCCCTGTTCCCAGAAGAGCGATAGTGGACTCGGCGGCACAAGGGTCGCACCCACCTGCACGGCATGGTGCGCGCACACAGGATCCGCGGAAACACCCAGCACGGCCGTTGCGGTGATCGGCAGTTCCAAGCGGTACAGCCGGCCGGCGGCACAAGCGACCACACCGGTATCGCTCACAGCGATCACCACATCCGTTCCCGGGGTGAACGTGTACTGCACGCCCAGTGCGAGCGTGTCCGATGGATCCGCAGCATCGTACCAATACGGTAGGCCAAGTCCCGCCGGAGCATCCAGCGTGATCGGACCTCCCGGATGGCAGATGATCGAATCCTGTCCCAGTGCCGGAGGCAATGCGCTCCCGATCCCTTGCGCGTAGCTCTCCGCCGCCCCGAAGCCGTAGTTGTGCGCGAGGAAGGGACCCGGGGCGATCAAGCTGTGCGAGCCTTGGGTCAACAACACATCGGCGTACGCTTTGTCCGGCCGTTGGATGTAGGGAGTGAAGGAGGCGGCTGGGATCGCCACGCCATCCAGCAACACCGCGCCGGCATTGATCGCATCGGTCACCAGGCCCATGCGGTGGCTTGTGATCACCGTGCTGACCACCGTGCTGAAGATCGCCTGGTCGACACCCTGGTCCTCGGCGCTGAGCATGAGCATCGAAGGGTCGCCCTGCTGGGCACAGACCGTGCCTTCCATGTATTGCGCCACGCTCACCGGCTTGTCCGCTGCGATGCACACGGCGGTGGTCACCGAGTTCCATTCCACGACCTCGCCCATGTCGAGGGAATAAGGTGCGCCGTTGTAGGTGAGCGTCGTATTGTCCTCGCTCGCCAACGCACGCAACGTGTAGCTGCTCGGGCCGGTGAAAGGAACGCTGAAGTAGGAAGTGCCCCAAGCCGAGAGCGGCGGCAGTTGCTCGTAGAGATGATCGCACGCATAGCAACCGGTGGGCACGTTCGGGCAACGCGATCCGCCGAACACCGCGATACCGTCGCAGGTGCCCTGCGGGACCTCCGCGGCGATCCGCGATCCGGTCAGGTCATCCGCTTCAAGAAGCGCGCTCACCAAATAGGTTTGGTGCGCACCCAAGGTCACGGTGAACGGCACCCCGGCGGGCCTTCCTGTCGCGGTGACCACGCTGGGGGTGATGGTGACGTCGATGCTGTCCACCGTGCTCACGATCAGGAACTCACTGCTGAGCCCCGCCTGGCCATCGAGACCCTTGTAAGCCATCACGAAATAGTCCCGGCCCAGCATTTCCTCGGGCCATACGTTGGTGCCATCGGCCGTGTACTGCTCGAAGTTCAAGGCCTGTACGCTCACCGGTACGTCCGTTTCCACCAGCACTCCCTTCGACTCCGCGAACTCGCTCACGGTACACATAAAAGCGGGCGGGAGCGTGAGGGTGGTGGTGGTGCCCGCCACCACGGTGAAGCCCTGCGTGAACCCGAACCCCGGAATGCTCAGTGTGCCCACCGCATCCTGCTGCGAGGAAACGAAAACGTTCAGTGCTTGGACCGGATTGCCGGCGTAGTTGGCCATGTAAGCCAGGTGGAAGCGCGTGCCGGTAGCGGTGCCGGGTTGGGCGAGCATCCAGCTGGTCGATCCCAAGCAGAGATGTAGGAACAGCGATCGAGTGAAGGTGCGCATGGGGGGCGTTTGCGGAAAGGTAAGTGCCACCTTGCGGACGGGCCGGATCGCCAGGGTTAGACCAACCGATCCTTCAGCGCCTTGCTCACCGCCTCGGTGCTGCTGCCTACATGGAGTTTCTCGTAGATCTTGCGCATGTGGCTGTAATTCAGCGACAGCGGTGAGCTTGTCGCACGCAGGAGCATCTTTCGATCCGGTCTACCTTCGGCAAAACCTTGTGCATGCGCGCTCTTCTCTTCCTTGGTTTGGGCGTGTGTTCGAGCTACGCCTACGCCCAATCCTTCAACGGCAGTTTCGAGGATACGCTGGGCAACTATAACGACAGTGGTTGGGTGAGCACCTGCTCGGTCCTACCCGGCCCGGCGGCCCCGGGCTTCGGCAGCGTGGGCGTTCTGGTCCCGCACAGCAATACATCCAGCTGTACCGGTTGGAGCCGGTTCTACCACTATGTGCCCTGGATCGCGGATGGAGAGACCTGGACCTTGAGCGGTTGGTGCGGCGTGTTCACCTTCCCCTTCTTCAGTCCCTATGTGGGTCTGCGCTTCGGGTGGAAGGACGCGCTCGGCACCTTGCACTTCAACACGGCCGCGCTCACCAACAATGGTGGTTACACCTTCCTGAGCGTCACCAACACGTTCGCGTTGGCACCGGGCGATACGGTCTTCGTGGAGTGCGATGCGGGTACGGCGGGGGGCATGGGCGTGAACCAGCTCTTCGCCATGTTCGACGGGCTCACACTTTCACAACTCCCCACGTCCGTAGTGGAGCGCAGCACCCACACCCTTGCGCTCGGTCCCAACCCGGTGCGGGATCACCTCTGGGTAGGCGGCATGGAACGGGTAAGGGAGGTGCGATGCATTGATGGCTCCGGCCGCATGTCCGCTCCACGGCCCTTCGAAGCGCGCGCCGGCACAGTGGAAGTAACCGTGGTCGATCTGCCGCCTGGTATGCATGTGCTGTATCTGCGGTCGGATACGGAGGTGCGTACGGTGCGCTTCGTTAAGGAATGATGTGTGCGAAGCTGGTGCATTGAACGCGAAGGGCCGCGATGCACCTGCATCGCGGCCCTTTCTTTCTGGTAGTTCGGTCGGATCTACTGCTTCACCAACCGCTCGGTGTAGAGGCGATCGCCCACATGGACGTTCACCAGGTACACACCGCTGGCCAGGTTGTTCAGGTCCATGCTGTGGGTGAACTCTTCCGATGGTGCGGCGAACCGATCGGCGAACACGCGCTTGCCGAAGAGGTCCATCACATCCAGTTCCACTTTGGTGTCGGCTTGCACACCGCCCAGGGCGAGGAACAATTGCTCACCACGGTTCGGGTTCGGGTAGAGGCTCAGGCTGATGGCGCTGGCCTCATCGAACAGGATCGTGCTACGGCCGCTGCCACCACCGGGGGTGTTGAGGCGGATGATGCAGGCCGGGCCGAAGGGAGTGTACACTCCGTTCACCAAGGCACGCACGCGCACATTCAGGTCCAGATCAGCAGGCGGCGGCAGGGTCACCAAATTGGTGGGCTGCAGGTTCTGCGTGGTCTTGAACACACGACGGCTGTAGGTGCCGTGCGGGTCGGCCATCCAGAACTGGTAACCGCTGGCAGCAGGATTGTTGCTGGCGTATATCTGCGTGCTGTAGGCATAGACCAGATCGGTCTTGTCGCACCAGCTATTGATCAGCTTGTTCGCGCTGAGCGGCAAGCAGAAGGGCAGGATGTTCGAGCTGGTGCTGGAGAACTGACCATCGGCATCGATGATGCGACGACCCAGGGGATCGCGCAGCACATAGCCCCCACCGCTGATACCGTTGTTACCATCATCGTTCACAACGAGGCGGTAGCAGAGCTGGTTCAGGCAGATGGTCTCTTGCACCGTGGTGCCACCGATACCGTCGGCGTAAGGTCCACCGGCATCGATCAAAGTGGTCCCGGTCTCATCGTACACTTCCCAGGTGGTCTCGCTGCCGAAGTTGTCCAGCGTGATGTCCAGGGTCAACAACTCGGTGCAAGGACCGATCGGGTCGCCAACACAATTGCAGTTGGCATCGACAAGGTCAGGACCGGTCAATGGGTTGCCATCGTCGCAACCTTGCCCTGGTTCTGGACTGCCTGGGCACAGGTCGTTGGCATCGCACGTGCCGTCGCCATCAGCATCCTGGAACACGTTGCTCACTCCGGTGATCGGATCGCAGGTGTCGAGGGTGCATGGGTCGCCGTCGTTCGGATCGATCGGGGTGTTGACCACACCGAGGATCGGATCGCACGAATCGGTGGTGCATGCATTGTTGTCGTTAGGATCCACTGGGGTTCCCACGCAGTTGCAATTGGCGTCGTACAGATCGTTGGTCGTGCATGCGCTCAGATCGTCGCATGCCGTGCCTGGAACCGCTGGGCCACCCGGTACGCCTTCGCAATCGGTACCCACTGGTGGGCCGGAACACAAGCAGTTGAGGCCGATCGTATCAGGACCGGTTCCTGCGTTGCCATCATCACATGCGGTTCCTGGCTCAGGTCCGCCTGGGCACAGGTCGTTCGCGTCGCACGTGCCGTCGCCATCCGCATCTTGGATCACGTTGCTCACCCCGGTGATCGGGTCGCAGGTGTCGAGGGTGCAAGGATCACCGTCGTTCGGGTCGATCGGGGTGTTGATCACACCGAGGATCGGATCGCAGGAATCGGTGGTGCAGGCATTGTTGTCGTTAGGATCCACTGGGGTTCCCACGCAGTTGCAGTTGGCGTCGTACAGATCGTTGGTCGTGCATGCGCTCAGATCGTCGCATGCCGTGCCTGGAACCGCTGGGCCACCCGGTACGCCTTCGCAATCGGTACCCACTGGTGGGCCGGAACACAGGCAATTGGCTCCGATCGTATCAGGACCGGTTCCTGCGTTGCCATCATCGCAGGGGTCGCCCTGTTCACCAGCCAGGTTGGGGCAATCGTCATTACAGTTGGCGATGCCGTCGTTATCGCTGTCCGTATCGGCAATGCCACAACCGCACTGGCCGGGCGCGATCTTGTTCGGATCGTTCGGGCAGCCGTCGTTGGCATCGCACGTCAGGTCGTTGTCGGCATCCTGGAAGGTGTTCGTCACGTTGCCGTTGAGACACTCATCGAGCGTGCACACATCGCCATCATCAACGACCACCTGTGAGCAGGAGCAGCCATCCGTGTTCACGCCTTCGCCAGTAGGTGTGCCAGCGCACAGATCGAAGTAGTTGCACACGCCATCGCCATCCGCATCATCGCAATTGATGGCATAGGACAGGCCGCAGGGCGTGCCGAACAACTCGATGTAGTAGAGCCCATTGCCGCGTACGCCGAAGTCCACCGTAGTGCTCAGTGGCGTTGAGTTGCCGCCAGCGCTTCCCGTAACGTCTTGTAGAAAGGAAGTCGAGGAGGAGCGCAACCGGACGGTATAGTCAGCAACGGTAGGGCCTGCATGCTCGGCGAGCATGGAGAGCACGAGCGGGCCTCCTGGGTGTATGAAGCGGTAGTAGTTGGTGGACTGGCCATAGAAGAAGTCCAACTGGCCTTGCACGTTCGCCGAATCAAGGCGGATATGCGCTGCCCCACCTGAACTGAATCCTGTGGCAGGTTCAATGGCATAGATCGCCGGAGTTACCGTGTAGCTCAGCTCATAGGAAATGCCGCAGCTCACTCCATTCACTTCCAAGTAGTAGAAGTTCTGGTTGCCACGGCAATTGATGGACACGGTCTGGCTCACCGGGATGGAACTCGCACCCACCGGCACGGTCCAGCTTTGGAGGAACGCGGTGGATGTCTGGCGCAGGGTCAACGTGGCGGTCCCGGGTGTTGCCGACGCATGTTCTCCTTCCCAATGGATGTTCAGGATGCCGCTGGTGGGCAGGTCGAGGCGATAGTAGTCCACGTTCTCCACGTAAGTGGAGAAGTTGATCTGCCCTTGTGTGGGTGTGCTGTGCGGAATGGCCGTGTCCTGACCGCTTCCATTGTTCGGCTCGAGGTCGTTGTTGAAGATCGGTGGGGTCACCGTGTAGCTGAAGCGGTAGGAAACGCCACAGATATCCGATGCAAGACTTAAGTAGTAGAATCCGGTGTTGCTCCTGCAATCGATGCTCACCGTTTGCGAGGAAGCCACTGAGTTCGCCCCTACTGGAAGATCCCACGAGGTGATGAACGCCGTGGAACTCTGGCGCAGCGTTGCGGTCACCGTGCCCGTGCCATTGGGCCCGGCGTTCTCAGCTTCCCATTGGATATTCAGGATACCCTGCGTGGGCAGGTCGATCCTGTAATAATCGTTGTTCTCGGTGTAGGTGGAGAAGTTGATCTGACCTTCGGTCGGCGTGCTGTGCGCCAAGACGGTCGCAGACCCACTACCATCGTTGGGCTCCGCATCGTTGGCAAACAACGGAGGTGTTACCGTGTACCGGAAGCGATAGCTCGTGCCACAGATATCGGTGGATACACTGAGGTAGTAAAAGTTGCTGTTGCTTCGGCAATCTATGCTCACCGATTGGGTCGCGGGCGTTGAGTTGGCGCCGACCGGCAGGTCCCACGTTTGCACCGCAGCGGTAGAGGTCTGGCGCAGGACGAGCTCTGCCGTGGTCGGCGAGGTCGTACCTGCGTGCTCGGCCTCCCACTCGATGTTGAGCACACCATGGGTGGGCAGGTCGATGCGGTAGTAATCGCTGTTGTTGCCGTAGCGGAAATCGATCTGGCCTTCTTGCCAAACGCCAACGCCAACGGTCACCGCACTTCCAGAGCCGTCGTTGGGCTCGGCATCGTTGGTGAATACCGGGGCCACCATGTCGTAGGTGAAGCTGTAGTTCGTGCACGCTCCACCGGCGGGGTTCTCGATGCTGATGTAGTACAGCCCGGCACCTTGGCATGGGAATAGGAACGAATCGTTCACCGGTACTCCATTGGCTCCTGCGGTGAGCGTGAACGTGCCGATGACGGCGGTTGAGGATTGGCGGACTTGGAAGGTCACCTCGAGGTCCGTAGGACCACTGTTGCTCATACTGCTCTGCACGCGCAACTGGCCCTGGGAGGGCGGCGTGAAGCTGAAGTAATCATCCGTATTGTCCGTGGGAGCACAAGCACCGATACTGCCTGCCATGGCTGTATTGTAGGTGAGCGCCGTGGCCTGGCCGCTGCCGTTATTGGGCTCTATCTCCGTTTGTGCCCATGTACAAAGAGGCACGGCCAGAGCGAAGGCGTGCGCAAGGGTCCTGTTGTGTAGTTGCATGTTAGGAAGGTGTTGGTCTTGGTGTGGTAATTCCCGGTGTGAGCTGCTCGGTTTCTATCGTTTAATGAACGGCATATCGCGCTTGCCTTCATCATCGCTGATGTGCAGCAGGTAGGTGCCCGGCGCGAGGTCGCTGATATCCCAGTTGCGGTAGGTGTTGCCTGCCACGGCCCAAGTAGGCAGTTGGCGCACCAGCTGACCCTGAACATCTCGTATTTCCAGGTCCAAGCGCGATGCTTCCGCGGTGCTGAGGCGGAGCCCCAATTCATCCGTGAGCGGATTAGGGAACAGCACCAGGTCGGAAAGGCCAGGCAATTCCTCCAAGCCGAGATAGAAGTCGAACAGGGCGCTGTGCGGCACGCTCCAGGTCCCGTTCGTTGCGCTGAAGCGGATGGTGAAGAGGTGCTGGCCCGGGGAGGTGCTCAGTGCGAGGTCTTCGATCAGGTCCACTACGGTGTTCGGGCCGATGCTTCCTGTGGTGGCTGTGCTGATATCATCATCCAGCCAGTATTGGTAACCGTTCACTTCGCCGGTGCCGCGCACGAACCAGACGCTCTGGGGAACGCTGTATTCGCCATCCGCGTCCATGAACTGGATAGTGATCACGTTATGGTCCTTCGTCAAGCTACCCGGATCGATAAGGCTATTGAGTTGCACCTCATCATTCGGACCGATCACACCCGAGGCAAGTGTCGCCGGGTTGTCGTTCACCCAGTACCGGTAACCGGTGATGGGCTGAGCGGTGCGGGTAAAATTCCGGGTTTGCGGCACCGACCACGCGCCATTGGTGTCGCGTACTTGCACGCTCACGCGGTGGTAACCGGAGACGAGCCCCGGGGTTGGCCATGCCGTGGTCAACACCAGTTCGTCCGTGGCCGCCACAGCGGTGGTGGTGGTGCCGGCCGCATCGTCATCGAACCAGTACCGATAACCATCGATCTGCTGCGCCTGCACGCAACACAGAGACGCCAGCGCAGGCAGAAGGAACGCGTTCCGCATGGCTCAGTGGGTTTGAGCGGCCACCCGGATGTTCACGGGGAGTTCACCGCTACTGTTCGTCGCAGGTGCTATGTCCGCGCTGTGGAAGTGCGGGTTGTAGGGCACAGCGCCAGGCTTGTAGGGTGAGGCCGTTCCATAAATGCCCAGGTCCGTACCATCGGTTCCATACGCCACGCCTGGACTTCCTGGGGCCATGTGCAGATCGTCGGAATACTGGTACAGGTCATCCGTCTCCGACACGAAGAAGGTCGCCGCGTCCGCGTTCACGATGTTGTTCGTGAGGGTGACGCCAGGTGATGTGGAGACCACGATCGGTGCGGCGATCACGTTGTTCGTAAAGGTGGAGTTGGAGCAGTCGTAGCAGTAATAGTTCATGGAGGTGCTGATGCAATTGCGAATGATGGCACCGTAGCAATTGGCCATGATCGAACCGAGCAACACGCAGTTCTCCATCAACAGGGCACCTCCATCGAAGCCGCTGATCGCGTAATAACCGCTCCCGTCCGGATCGAATATGCAGCGGGTAACAGCAGCCGCACGGCTTTCACCCACCAAGCGCGAGGCGAAGTAGCACTCATTGAAGGTGGTGACCTCGCTGCTGATCGCTGTGCCGGAGTTGAATCCCAGATAGATGTTGCGGTCGAAATGGCAGCGCTGGAAGACGATGTCCGTAGGCAGGTCATCCGCCACGCTGGTGCCGTAGCGGATCAACTCCGCATTGGTATTGAGGTCGGTGGTGGAAAAACGGATCCCGGTGAAGGTGCTCCCCGACGCCGCTGTGGTGATCCTCAACGGAGCCAGTACACTGGTCCTCATCAATACGGTCACACTGCTCACCTCCGTGCTGTCCGGGTGGGTGCCGGCGCCGATCAGGTGCAGTGTCTTGTCGATCACCAGTCCTCCTGTGTATTGGAATGTCCCGCCGCTCAGGTAGAGTTTGTCGTTCGGCTGCGCGGCGCTCACCGCCGCAGCGAAGTCGTCGAAAACCTGGGGCGCCCCGCTGCCCTGCACCACGATACGGGCCAGTTGAGCGTCGGCTTGCAAGGAGAACCCAAGGGCGACCAGTGCTGGTAGGATGTGTTTCATGCTTTGAGCGCCGTAGCCAGGCGAAGGCGTAGTTGAATGGTTGGTACAAAGCAACCGGCTCGGGTTGCGGATATCAATCCCGAGATGGGGGGGTAGTGGGCAGCCAGCAGGGGCATTTCATGCCACTTCCTTCGTCCCTACGCCTCAGAAGAACCAAGGGCCGTTTTCGAAGATCGATCCCTACTGCTGCTTGAAGAAAGGCAGACACTTAATGCCTTGCTCTCCAGCGATGCGCACTTGGTATGGGCCGTTCGCTAGACCGGACAGATCCAATGCGATCGTGCTGCTGCTCGATACAGCGATGCGTGGCGCCTGCTTCACCACACGTCCGCTCGCATCCAGTACCTCCGCAGAAAGATCCTGATCGGTGCTGGCATCGATGCGCAACCAGAGCTCGCTCGCCGCCGGGTTGGGGAAGAGCAACACGCTCTGCACACCTGGCAGTTCTTGAAGGCCCACGGTGAACGAGAACTCCGTGGTGAGCGGCACGCTCCAATAACCAATTTGATCGCGATCGCGCCAGGTGATCAAGTGGGATCCGGTGGGTAGGGCCGAGCAATCGATGTTGGTCACGACGTCCAAGGTGCTGGTCGCAGGCACGTTCACGGTTTGCTCGGTGCTGATGTTATCATCGAACCAGTACTGCCAGGCAGTGAGGTCACCGCCCTGCCGATGGAACACCTTAGTGAGCGGTACGCTCCATACGCCCAGATCATCCTGCGTTTGTAGCGTGATCCGGTTATAGCCATCGCCTGCGGCCGCTGCGGCGAGGTCCGTATTGAGCGTGAACTGCTGGCCGGCGGTGACGGCCACATTCACCAGGGCGCCGGCGTCATCGTCGAACCAGTAGCGGTACGCGGTGATGTTCTGCGCATGCGACATGGTCGCTATACCGCCGAGGAAAGTGAGAAGGAGAAGCGTCCGCATGGCTCAGTGGGTTTGCGCCTCCGTGCGGATGTCCACCGGTAGGTCGCCATTGCCATCGGCGGCCGGGGCGATCACGCCGGTCTGGAAATGCGGATTGTTGGGTACCGCACCCGGCTTGTAAGGGGACGAAGTGCCGTAAACGCCCACGTCAGTGCCATCTGTGGCCATGCCGATCCCCGGGCTGACGGGCAGTAGGTGAAGGTCGTCGCTGAACTCATATCCCCCGCTGGTCTCGTTCACGAAGAGGCTGTCCGTCGTGGATACGCCCAGCACGTTGCCCGTAGCGGAACCCGGGGTCATGTTGCTTACGAGGCTGGTGTAGGCGCACAGGTTGTTCGTAATTGTTGCCCCGCTGCTTTGCCAGAAAGGCGCGCTGCTGTTCCGGGTGAAGATGCAGTTGGCGACGTTGCAGTTCGGACTGTTCGATACACGTCCTCCGATCACCGTACAATGGTCCATGGTAAGACCTCCGGTTCCGAACGCGCTGATGGGAGAATGCGTGGCGTTCCCCCAGAAACTGAAAATACTCCGGGTTACGGTGGATATCCCATCGTTACCATAGAGCCGGTGACGGAAGATGCATTCATCGAAGTTGGTCTCTGAGCCCGGCCCTTGGTTCATCTGGTAGCCGAATTCACAACGCTGGAACACGATCCCCGTAGGCGCATAGTCAGTGGTTCCGTTGCCGTACATCACGGATTCATAGAAACGTATACCGGTGAAGGTGCTGCCCGATGCGGCGGTATGGATCTGCGTGGCACCAGTGGTGGCGATGGTGGTGATCCCGGTCACCGAACTGCTATCCGGATGGATGCCTGCGCCAACGAAGTGCAAAGGCTTATCGATGACCAACGCACCGCTAAAGGCGAACGTGCCGCCGCTGAGATAGAGTTTGTCCCCGGTCTGCGCGGCCGCCACAGCTGCGCCGATGTCCGTGAACACCTGCGGACCCCCGGTGCCTTCCACCACGATGCGGGCCAATTGCGCTTGCACAGGTGCCGTGAGCCCAAGGGCGAGGAGCGCGTTCAAGTAGTGCTTTTTCATGCTCAATTGTATTGGCACAAATCAACCTGGCCGTGTTGCGTGCATCAATCCCGAAATCGGGGGAGGGTGCGTCTACAGGGGCAGCAGGCAGGAGCAGGGGCAATGATACGGTTGCCCCTGCTCTTGTCCTGCGCCTTGAACGCTATCCAAGCAAGCGGTCGCGCAAGGTCTTCGATACCGCTTCGGTGTTGCTCTTCACGTGGAGCTTTACGTAGATGTTCTTGATGTGCGTCTTGATGGTCTCTTGACCCACACCCAAATGGTCGGCGATCATCTTGTAACTAAGCCCGTCCACCAGGCACTGCAGCACATCCTTTTCACGTATGCTCAAGCCATGGTCTTCGGGGCTGGCAGTGCTCTTGGCTGGCAGGCGCTGGAAGTGGAGCATCACCTTGCGTGCGATGCTCGGGGTCATCGGTGCCCCGCCTTGCCGCACTTCGGTGATCGCGGCCAGCAGCGCGTCCGGCGCGGTGTTCTTCAGCAGGTAGCCCATCGCCCCGGCACAGAGGGAAGCATACACGCGTTCTTCATCACCGAACACCGTGAGCATGATCACCGGCAGTTCCGGATGGCGATGGTGCAACAAGCGCGTCGCTTCGATCCCGTTCATGCCCGGCATGTCGATGTCCATCAGCACCACGTCCGGTTTGCATGAAGCGACACGGTCCAGCACCTGGTTCCCATCGGGGAAGCATCCGCACAGACCGATGCCCGGTGTGGTGCTGAGCAGCGTGCCCAGCGAATCGCGGATGCCTTTGTTGTCGTCGAAGAGCGCGACGTGGATGATGTCCATGGTGCTGGTGGGCAAAACTATTCCGCCGGGAACCTACATCAATCACCTGTTAGGGGGAGTGTCTCGGACAAGGGCGCTACGACGCGTACTTCGGTCCCTTTTCCCGGTGTGCTCACCACCTCCACGCGGGCACGGATCGATCCGGCGCGGGTGCGCATGTTCCCGAGCCCGTTCCCATTGTAGCTGTCCACGTTGGCCGGATCGAAGCCCGCACCATCATCGCGGATGCTGAGCACCAGTTCACGCCCCTTGCTACTGAGCGTTACCGTGACGCTTGCGCAGTGCGCGTACTTCGCCGCGTTGTGCATCGCCTCCTTGTAGATGAGGAAGAGGTTGCGGCGTTGTTCCGCGCTCAACTTCCGCTCGGCCAGGCCGGGTGAGGTGTTGAAGTGCAACACAATGTCCTGTACCGAGAGCAGGTCGGCGCCGAAACCGCGCATCCGTTCTATCAGGGATGCCGCATCGTCGTTCTTTGGGTCCACGCTCCACACGATGTCGCTCATCTGCTCGATCATCGCCCGGGAACTGCTGCCGATCTTCTCGGCCACCAGCTGCGCCATGTCGTCGTCCGCATGTTCCAGTTTGCGCTTCAAGGCTTCGCTGTAGTAGCTGATGCTTCCCAATGTGCTGCCGATATCATCGTGCAGGTCGCGCGCGATGCGATCGCGTACACCTTGTAGTTTGGCTCGCTGCCGCTGGCGAAGTCGGGAAACCCCGTACATGCCCAGCGCGCCGGCCGCCAGCACGATCACAAAGAACCACCAGCGCTGCCAGAACGGGCCGGTCACCGTAACGGTGAGCAAGGCGTGCTCCGGCCCCACCCTTCCGTAGGCGTCCCGCACCTGTACCAGCAAGCGATGTGTTCCCACGGGCACACCTGCATAGCGGATACCTTCCCGCGCCGTGGTGACCCTTGCTTCGACATCCACGCCTTCCAGCTTGTACAGGAACTCCAGCGGTCCGGCCCCCGTGGTTGAAAGCGCCGAAAGCACCGCGTCGAAAGCGCTGCTGCGGTAGGGGATCTCCACGGCGTTCGCGCTCACCGGCAGCGGCCCCCAGGTGTTCCTCAGTTCCAACAACGCAGGGGTGGGCAGCACAGGCGCGGTATCGAACGCGGCTGGATCGAACGTGACCAGATGGCGATCGGTGCAGAAGGCGATACGCCCATCCTTTAGCTCCATGATGCTGGAGTTCAGACGCTGGAGCTCGCGTCCGTCGTTCACAGGTACATGCAGCCATTCCAGCGTGCGCGGATCGAAACGCACAAGACCGTCGCTCGTGGAGTACCATAAGCGGCCGCGTAGATCCCGTGCCAGCCCCAAGGCATCGTGCGGCACATGGGCGGGTGTCGCAAAGGCGATGGCACGGCCATCGACAACGCATGCGAGACCCGCATCCCGCAGGGTACACCAAACGGTATCGCCCGCTGTGAGGATCGCGGTAACGTAATTGCCCGGCATGCGGCGCGACCCGGTCGCCGCCGCATGGTACAGCCGCAACTCGCTCTTTCTAGAATGGCGCGGAGGTTTCCACTGCCAGAGGCCGTCCGAAGCGCCCACCCAATAGTCCCCATGGTCATCCGCCAAGGTGGTGCGTTGCATCAATGGGGCGCGCACCCCTTCAGGATAGGGGTTCCATTCCTTACGATGGGCGCCGGAGCGCGGATCGAAGAGGAGATGACCATAGCCCAAGGCACCCACCACCAAGGAAAGCTCATCGTTGAGCGTGTCAAGGAACACGGACCGGACCTGGAACATGACCTTCTCCTTGATGCTCACCGCCAGATCGGTCCGGGCCGGATCGATGATGCGCTCTTCCAGCGGGTCGTAGAGGTATAGGCCCGTCTCGGTACCGATGTACCGCATGTTCGATCCGACTTCGAAAAGGCCGGTGATCTCCAATGCCTCGCCCTTGTGTGTGATGGGAACATGACGGATCGCGTTGGAGGTGGGATCGATCAGGAAGAAGCCGCGTGATGTGGAGATACGGATCGTGCCGTCGGCGTCCTGCTGTAGTTTGTGGAAGGCCAGGTCACCGGGTTCTTCATCTGGCAGGAGTTGCGTCGTATTGAAGCGCCAAACATCTGCCGCGTGTACCGAAAGCCCATCGGCCGTGCCGACCCAGAGGTTGCCCGCACGGTCCTTCAGCAGGCAGCGCACACGATCGTTGATCAATGACGAATGGTCAGTGCGCATGTGCCGCCATCGCGCCCTCTCGCCGGCAAGCACATGTACAAGTGCGAGCCCGTTCAGGTTCGTCCCGGCGATGAACACACTATCTCCCCAGGGTACCATGGCGGTCACCTCGTCCGGCAAGGGGATGAACTCCGGGGTGTTCGGACTGTTCCGATCGAGCCGGCCGATACCCGCGCTCCAACCTCCTGTGTACAGCCGGTCGCCGAGCACCATGCCGTTCGTCGTTGGCGCGCGCCCGAAGGGGTGCAAAGAGGTCAGCGAGGACCGCAATTCGCCTGTGATCGCATCCGCGATGTAGGTCGAGTTGCCATGGACCACGGGTATCCAGATGTTCTCCCGATCGAGCAACAATGCCTTATGGCACCAAGTAGTGCCTGCGAGGCTATCGGTGCCGACCGCAGTGCGCACATAGCGGAACCCTTGTACGGTAAAGGTCTTCGCTCGTGTATTGTACCAGACCGCCCCGGTGTTGCTTGTGCAGAGCACCAGGATGGAATCGTTCACCACCAGCACATGGTTCAACTTATCACTGGGCAGCCCCGCCTTTACCAACGGATCGTGGCGCATATGTTCGAACACTCCGCTCGCATGGTCGCGCCGGAAGAGCCCGGCACCTTGCGTGCTGATCCACAGATCCCCCCCCGGGTCTTGGTCGATGCTGGTGATGTTGTGCGTCACTGGTGCGTTGGGGATCGCTGTGAACCGCTCCACACGTTGTCCATCATATCGGTCCAGACCGTTCTCGGTGCCGATCCAGATGTGGCCATCGCGGTCCTCGAACAAGCAGGTGATCGCGTTGTGCGACAAGCCGTCGTTCGTGGTGATGTGTTGGAAGCGCAGCGCCTGTGCCAGGACCGGGAGCGGTCCCAACCACCATGCCAGTAGCATCCACCGGGCACATGAAAGCACGGGTTCAAGATAGGAGGAAGAGTACGAGTCGGAACCTCAGTAGCTCACGGTCATTCCCACCCCAAGCCCCATGTCGCTGTCGTAGTGCGTGCTCAGTGCCCAGGTCTTGTCCAGCACGTAGCGGAGGCGCCCCATGTACTCCAGGTCGGTGTTGCCCATGAGGTCCAATCGCAGGCGGGGCGTCAGGGGGATGTCCTCGCGCATCAGTTGGGAACGGAGCTGGCCATCGGTGTCGATGCGCAGGTCGAGGACCAGGAGCATGGGCAGGGTGTACTGGAATCCGATGTGCCCCACGCTCCGGCTGTTCTTGGTGTTGGTCTGCCCGAAGAGGTTGTCCTCCGGATCGTTGCCGCCATGCGCTTCTCGCGTGCGCCAGTCCAGGCCCACGTTCACGAAGAGCCATTGCATCTTGCCGAAGTAGCGGCCGAAGTGGGTCTCCACCTCCTGGCCATGTTCCGCCATGTAGCCCAGGCGCCATTCGCTCTGCAGGTTCCAGCGCTTGTTCATGTACATCGCCTCGCCATCGTTGCCGTTGGTGGCGAAGTCGTTCTGCACCATGAAGTGCCATTCCTTGTCGTCGCGGGCGAAGATGCGCGCGGCCTTCTTCGCATCGGGCAGTACCGGGTTGGGGGCCGTCCCTTCGTAGGTGAAGACGCGCCCCATGCCGCTCATCATGTGATAGAGGATGTGGCAATGGAAGAACCAGTCGCCCGTTTCGGTGGCCGCGAACTCGATGGTGTCTGTCTCCATCGGCATGATGTCCAGCACGTTCTTCAAGGGCGCGTGATCGCCCTGGCCGTTCACCACGCGGAAGAAGTGGCCGTGCAGGTGCATGGGGTGGCGCATCATGCTGTTGTTGTAAAGGATGATGCGCACGTTCTCGCCCTTGCGGATCAGGATGCGGTCGGTCTCCGAAACGGTCTTGTTATCGATGGCCCAGAGATAGCGGTTCATGTTGCCGGTGAGTTCGAAGCGCATCTCCTTCAAGGGGCCGGGCGGCAAGGCGGTGCTCACCGGCGAGCGCAGCATGGCATAGTTGAGCGTAACGATGTCGGAGAGCGCGTTGCTGTTGTACTTGTTGCTGCCGTGATCGGCGTGCCCGCCCTCCTTCGCGCCGGTGATCTCCGGGTACATCACCACGTTCATGTCCATCTGCTGGAGGCTCATGTTCATGCCCATGTCGTCGAGGTCGCCGTTCATCTTCATCATGTCGTTCATCATCTCCATGCCGGCGAAGTACTTCAGCGTCTGGAGCGGTGCGGCGAGCTGCCGGATGCCGCTGCCGAGCCAGAGCGACGTGGAGCGGACCCGGTCCTCACTGGTGGCGAGCAGTTCATAGGCCGTGCTGTCCGCCGGAATGGTGACGATGATGTCGTAGGTCTCGGCGATGCCCATGATGAAGCGGTCGACCTCCACGGGTTCCACGTCGATGCCATCGCTGGCCACCACCGTCATCTTCCCACCGGCATAGGTGATCCAGAAGTAGCTGCTCGCGCCGCCGCTGATCAGCCGCACGCGCACCCGCTCCCCGGCCTTGAACTGCGGAGCTTCATCGACGGGCTTGCCGTTGGCGAAGAGGAGGTCATAGTAGACATCGCTCACGTCCATGGCGTTCATGCGCTTCCACTCGTTGGTGAGCTTCACGCCGAGGGCGCCGTCCTTGATGGCATCGCTGTAGCTCTGAACGGTACCCGGACGTATCCGGTGCTTCTTGATGGCGCTCCAATCGTTCGCGCTGTGCAGGCGGCGATGCACCTCGAAGGGCTTCATGTCCGTCCATTCGCTGAGGATGAGCACCTGTTCGGGCATGGGCTCCGCGTTGCGCTTGTGGATAATGAGCGCGCCGTGCATGCCGTTCTGCTCCTGGAGCTTGGTGTGCGAGTGGTACCAGTAGGTGCCGCTCTGCACAACGGGGAACTTGTACACCTGCGTTTCACCGGCCTTGATGGGCGCGGTGGTGAGGTAGGGAACACCATCCAGTTGATAGGGAAGGATGATGCCGTGCCAGTGCAGGGAGGTCTCTTCCTTCTCCATGGCGTTGTGTACCACGATCAGCGCGGTGTCGCCTTCGGTGAAGGTGAGCGTCGGCATGGGCATCTGCCCGTTCACCGTGAAAGCCTTGCGCGCTTTACCCGTGTAGTTCACAATGGTGTCCCGGATGGTGAGGTCATAGCGTGTAATGCGCGGAGTGAAGTCGCTGCCCGTTACCGAAGTGCCCAACGCTCGTGTTGCATATCCATCCTGCGCAGTGGCCAAGCCTCCACTCAGCAAGAAGAGCAACAGGGCGATCACCTGGAGCGCGATACGGAGGAAGTGAAGCAAGTCCATGGTGCGTGCATGCAAACCTTACTTCGTCATGGTCTCCTTGACGCTGCCGCAGGTGAGCATCATCGAACCGTAGAACGGGTTCTTGATTCCTTTCTCCTGGCTCAACCAGTCCGCACCGCCCTCGTACATGGGGCAGTGATCGTAATAGACCGGCTCTGGGCGCGGCGCGGCTTTCACCAGCGCGAGCATGGGTGCTGAGAGTTCGGCGAAGGCCTTGCGCTGCGTGTCGATATCCGTCTTCGAAGCGATACCCGCACTGATGTTCGCGAGCGGCTCCATCACCTTCATCCAAGCACCATGCAGATCGGGTCCCATGCGCTCCATCTGCACGGCCTTCACCGCAGCGGACAAGTCGGAAGCGTGGGCCGCAGCCTTCTTAGCATCCGACGCCACGAGCGCGTCCTTCAGCGCGAAGTAGGCCGTGAAGACGACATTGAACTGATCGGCCTTGGGGTTGAGCGGTGCTTGGGCAGCAAGCGTATCAGACGAAGGGCCGCCTTGGTCAGCATGGTCCACCCCCATCGCATCATGCCCGGCATGGTCCATTGTTGCCGTGGTCAGCGGCGCCTTCTTGAACGTGCGTTCGTACTGGCAGCAACCGGGCAGCGCGGCGTAGGCTGCATCAGGAGCGAGGTAGCGTTCGCTGTCATATCCCGCCTGCGCGATGCGTTGCAACACGGCGTCCAGATCGGTGCGGGTGCTGTCGATGGTGATGCGCGCGGTCTTCGCGTCCACGTCCCAGTCGGCCTCGGCCTCGCCCTTCACAAAGGCGGCCTTCTCGATGGTCTTCTCGCACATGGGGCAGTCGCCGTCGACACGGACAACGGTGCTCTGCGCGTTCTTGATCTGGGCGCTGCAACTGCTGAAGACCAGCAGTGCGGGCAGCGCGATGAGGGAGAGGAGGGTTCTCATGAGTCGATGGTGTTGAGGTCTGTTGTTCGGGTTCATTGATCGAGCTTCACCCACTTCAGGCGCAGGCTGTTGCTCACCACGCTCACGCTGCTCAGGGCCATGGCCGCACCGGCGATCATGGGGTCCAGCAGGAAGCCGTTGATGGGGTACAATACGCCGGCCGCAATGGGAATGCCGAGCACGTTGTAAATGAAGGCCCAGAAGAGGTTCTGGCGGATGAGGCTGACGGTCTTCCGCGAGAGCGTTATGGCGCGGGGGATGGTGTTGAGGTCGGTGCTGATGAGCGTCATGCGCGCCACGTCCATGGCGATGTCGCTGCCCTGACCCATGGCGATGCTCACGTCGGCTTTCGCGAGTGCTTCGCTGTCGTTGATGCCGTCGCCCACCATGGCCACCACGTGACCTTGTTGTTGGAGACCAGTAACGAAGGCGGCCTTATCCTTCGGCAATACTTCACTACGAAAGTCATCGATGCCCACTGCTTTCGATACGGCTTGTGCGGTGCGACGTGAATCACCTGTCTGCATGTATATCTTGATGCCGGCTGCCTTCAAGCGCGCGATCGCTTCCACGGCGGATGGCTTGATGCGATCCGCGATCGCGATGGCAGCACGCACCTCCTTCGCATCGGCGAACCAGATCACGGTGTGGGCGGCTTCCTGCCAGCTGCGTTCGCGATCCTTGTACACATCACCGATGGTGATGCCGTTCTCCTCAAGCAAGCGGCGGCTGCCGACAAACCAGGTGATACCGTTCACCATAGCCTTCACGCCTTTTCCAGTGAGGCTTTCAAATCCTGTGATCCCAAGTGTCTGATGTATACCGCTGTTGTGAAGGTGTCGCACGACCGCTTCCGCCAGCGGATGCTCCGAGCGCGACTCGATGGCCAGCAGCGCGGAGGCAACAGCGGCATCGTCCAGCCCCATGGCCTCCACCACTTCGGGCTTGCCCTCGGTGATGGTGCCGGTCTTGTCCAGCACGATGGCGGTGATGTTGCGCGCGCGCTCCAGGCTTTCGGCGTCCTTGATCAGGATCCCGTTCTCGGCGCCCTTTCCCATGCCGGCCATGATCGCGGTGGGCGTGGCGAGGCCAAGGGCGCAGGGGCAGGCGATCACCAGCACGGTGACCAAGGCCAGCAGACCCTGCGTGAAGGCATGCTCACCACCGAATATCCACCACACGATGGCGCTCAGCAGCGCGATGCCGATGACGATGGGCACGAAGACGCCCGCGATCTTGTCAACGAGCTTCTGCACGGGTGCCTTGCTGCCCTGCGCATCCTGCACCGTGCGGACGATCTGTGCGAGCAATGTCGCCGCACCCACCTTCTGCGCTTTCATGCGCAAACTGCCCTTCTGGTTGATGGTGCCCGCAAGGAGCGATGAACCGGTGGTCTTCGCCACGGGGATCGGCTCCCCGCTGATCATGCTTTCGTCCACGTAGCTCTCGCCACCGATCACTTCGCCATCCACGGCGATGCTCTCGCCGGGGCGCACCACCAGGATGTCGTCCACGTTCACATCGGCGATGGGCACTTCCCGGGTCCCTCCGTCGGTCCCCTCCCGCAGCACCGAGCTGGGGCGCAGGCCCATCAGTTTCTTGATAGCGCTGCTGGTGCCCGCCTTGGCACGCTCCTCCAAGAACTTGCCGAGCAGGATGAAGGTGATCACCACTGCGGCCGCTTCGAAGTACACGTGCGGCATCAGCCCGCGATCGGTCCAGAACGAGGGATAGGTGGTGTTGAAGACGCTGAAGACGTAGGCCACACCGGTGCTCAATGCCACCAGCGTGTCCATGTTGGCGCTGCGGTGCTTCGCCTGCTTCCATGCGTTGATGAAGAAGGAACGTCCGAAGACGAGCACCACGGGTGTGCTCAAGGCCCACATCACGAAGTTGGCCCAGGGCTCGTGCATCATGAACATGCCGATGACCACCAGCGGGATGCTCAGCACAATGGAGGCCCACAAGCGCTGCTTCAAGGAGGTCATGCGTGCCCGTTGGATCTCCTCCAGGTCGGCCGTGGCCTCGTGCTCGTCACTGATGAGGAGGTCGTAGCCGATGCTCTGCACCACCGCGCGCATACGCCGTTCATCGATCACGCCGGGCACGTACTCCACCTGCACGGTATTGGTGGCCAGGTTCACTCCTGCGTTCAGCACGCCCGGCTGGGCCAAGAGCATGCTCTCCACGCTGCTCACGCAACTGGCGCAGGTCATACCTGTCACGGGGAAGGTGCGCCTCAGGGTGGGCACATCGTACCCGTTGTCGCGGATGGCCTTCACCACATCACGCACGGCTTCCACGGGCGTAGTGCTCTCGATCACCGCGCTGCGGTTGTTCAGTTCCACGTGATGCGCTGCCACCGATGGAACGGTGGCCAGGGCCTTGTCCACGATCAGCGCGCAGTGCTCGCTGTCCATGTTCTCCACGGGAAGTACCAGGGTGCTTTTCTCAGGGCTCATGACGGTGGTGCACTATGCGGCGTGGGGCAACAGGCGGTAGCCCGTGGGCTTCAATGCATCCGCAAGCGTGTCGTCCGACACGGTGCCCTTCACCACTTCCACCGTCGCTGTGTTGTTCGGCACGTCCACGGTCACGGCCAGCACGCCAGGCAATGCGCTCAGGACGGAGGTCACGCTCCTCACGCAACCGCCGCAGGTGATGCCCGTGGTATCGAAGTGGCGCTGGTCGGTGGCCACGTTATAGCCCGCCTGCTGGATGGCGGCCACCGCCTCTTTCACGGCCTGCGCGGGCTCGCCGCTGGTGAAATGTGCCACGTGCGCGTCGAGGTCCACATCAGCAGCAGTGATCGCAGGTACCGTGCGGATGGCCTTCTCCACGCGCAGTGCGCAGTGGGCGCTGTTCACATCGAGCAGCGGGAGGGTGATGGTCGTGTTGTCCATGGTCGTTCGTGTTTGACGGTACAAAGCACGTGCGACACAGGAACGAACCTCTTACATCCTCGCCGATAAGCTTTACATCGGCTTCAGCCCACGTGGTCCAAAGGCAGCCGGGTACCACCGATCACCTTGAAGGCAGTGGGCGTCATGCCGGTGAGCTTCTTGAACTGTGCGCTCAGGTGCGCCACGCTACTGAACCCCGCGCGGTCCGCGATCTCGCTCATCGTGAGCTCGCCGTACTTGATCAACTCCTTCACGCGCTCGAGGCGCTGCAACAGGAAGAACTGCTCGATGGTGATGCCTTCAACCTGCGTGAATAGGGCAGTGAGGCCGGAGTATTCCTTGTGCAGCACCGCGCTGAGATGATCGCCCAATTTCACCCGGCCCTGCATATCGCCATCGTGGTGCACCAGTTTCACGATGGCCGCCTTGATGCGCGCGATGGTCACCGCCTCGCGGTCGTCCACCAGGTCAAAGCCCTCCACCTGTAAGGCCACGCGCAAGGCCTCGCGCTCGCTGTCCAGCACCTCGCGTAGCAGTTCCACCTCCCCCAGCTCGATGCGCTGCACCGGCAGGCCCTGCGTATCCAATATCCGCGCGACCGCAGCCCGGCAGCGGTCGCACACCATGTTGCGGATCGCCAATGTTCGCCCCATAGGTTGGACGTCAATCTTTCTGGAACGGAATGCTGCGAACCTTTCCCTTCCACCCGACCCTGCACACATAGCGTCCCGGAGCGAGGCCATGCACATCGATACCTCCGATCAGCGCGTGCGATCCCAGAACGATCCGCCCCTCCGTATCCAGTATCTCGCACGGCACCGGCCCGGTAGTGTTGAAATGCAATACATCGCCTACGGGGTTCGGCCAGACCACGTATTCGTCCTCCAAGGCGGGGTACATATCCACATGTTGCGCGTTCACCAGCGTCGCCTTGCGGTAGCGCACGTGTCCCGAGCCTTGTTCACCCCATACGATATGGAAGGCACCATTGGCGAACGCGATGTCCGGTGTGCGCTGGGCGCCGGTGAGATCAATGTTCACGGTGTCCGGCGCGCTCAAGCCTGCGGGACCGCTCACGCTCCAGCTGAACAGGATCTCGACCTGGGTCCCCAAGGCCTGTTGCCAGACCACGCCGAGCGTGTCACCACTGCCGGCGATGCGGGGGAAATTCTGCTGTAGGTTTTGTGCCTGCCCGGGGTGTGCGTTCCGTTGGCCGCCCAGCGACAGGTCCGAGGCGAGCGCACTCCCGAGATAAACCTTTGCGCCGTTGTTGGCGCCGGACATCCACACGTAGTGTATGGAGTCGTCGTCAAGGTATCCGTCCGGACCACTGCTGGGGCAGGCGTTGAGCACCCAGTCGGTGGTGTCCACCAAGCCGCCGACAGGAAAGCTCGCACCACCGTCCGTGGACACCGCCCCCCACATGACCCGGATGTTCGCGCCCGCGTTGCGATAGAGCGCCACGGCGTGGTCATTGTCCATGACGATCTGGTTGGGGCAACAGTCGCATACTTCGCCCGGTGCGAAAGGGGAACTCACCTGCACAGGTGGCATGAACGAACCGCCCATCATGTGGCTTACCACCTGGCGCGCACCGTTCCATCCGTTGTCGAACTGCATGTACTGCACCACGGGTGTATCGGGGTCGATCAGATCGATGGATGGGAACCGGGAGACCAGTCCGTCGAACGGATCCACGCGCAGGGTATCGCCCCAGGAGAGGCCACCATCGTTCGACCGCCGCACGTAAATGGGTTCGCTCTCCTCGGGGGTGGCCTTCATCACCACCCACACCGTGTTGCCCACGGCCGCGATGCTGCTGCCCATCCAATCGGCCACCGCCGGCACGCACCCAGCGGTGCTCACTTCGGTGGGCGCCGAGAAGCCCGCTCCATTGCCGACCGCTACGTAGTTGCGGTCCGGGCCGCTATCTCCCCACAACACCACGGGGTTGCCATCCGCGTTCACGGCGATGCGCGGGCGCAGAGCCCCCTGACCGGGGGCACCGCAATCGGCCGGAGCGCCCCACAGGATGCTCGTTGGCTGGGCTGTGGAGGATAGGCCGGAAAACCCGAAGAAGGCCAGGACCATCACGTGTTTCATGGTGCAGTGATATGTGTGATCCTTCAAGGGAGGGTTCAATAGCCAACGGCCCCATCGGCCGACCGGCGTTACTTCTTCTCGAACCGCGCTGTACCCAACGATCCGGTCGTGGTGGACAATTGAAGCACGAAAAGGCCCGGCTGGAGCAGCGATACATCCAACTTGCCCGCGACGAGCGGGGCGCTCAACACCTCACGCCCTTGCAGGTCCAGGATGCGTGCCTGGGTCCACTCGGCGAGGTCGAAGTGCAAAACGTCCACTACCGGGTTCGGGTGGATGTTCACCGCGCTCACGTTCGCCTCGTCGATCCCCACGCTGGCCGCGAGGCCCGCTTCAATGGCC
This sequence comes from Flavobacteriales bacterium, assembly GCA_016703105.1. Taxonomy (GTDB): domain Bacteria; phylum Bacteroidota; class Bacteroidia; order Flavobacteriales_F; family PHOS-HE28; genus PHOS-HE28. Next base: position 267,495 of record JADJCS010000007.1, on the reverse strand, counting down.
GCGAGGATCGCGGGGTTGTCACTGGCTGAATGACCTTGCTCGTTGTAAAGCACGGTATGGGCACTTCCACCACCCACCACAGCGATGGTAGGCATGCCCATGCCACCGTAGTGCGTGGTCTGCGCGCTCATGCCCGCGAAAACCGTATGCGTGAAGCTATTGGTGGTCTTCCAGTCGTTCATCTGGGTACAATTGATGCTGTTCGTGAATCCGATGCTGTAGAGCTTGACCCGATTGGGGTCGCTCACGTTGGGAAGTACCGCGTTCTTCAGGCTGTTGGCGGCGGTAACGCACGGCTGGCAGCCCATCATCACCATTTCTAGGATCACCACATCACCTGCGTCGAGTTCGGTGAAGAGGTTGTGGTTGGTGCCTGCACAGTCGTCAGCGGTGAAGTCCAGCGCGGTGGTTTGCGCCTGCAGGCCTGTGGCCAGAGCGAACGCGGTAAGAAGGGTGTAGGTGTATCGCATGTCGTGGATCGGTTGTTATCGGGCTCGCTTCGCACGGGACCGTGTGCGGCGCTCGGCCATGGGTTCAAGGTAGGATGGAAACAGTGGTTTGTGTGTACTGGTTACTGGCGTCACGAAGTAACAGGGTATACGGTCCGGGCCCGGGAGTAGGTAGTGTGAGCGGTCGAGCTTCGGAGGCATCCGCTATGGAGGCTTCGTGGACCACGCGCCCCATGGCGTCGATGAGCCAGGCGGACGCGGTGCCCTTCGCTTCTGGCCAGCGCACGGTGCAGGTGCCTGAGGTGATCGGGTTCGGCCAGACCTGTAGCGGAGCGGTCGCTTCCTGTTCCGCGATAGCGTTCGGGTCCACCACAACGAACTGCCCCATCATGCCCTCATCCTCATGCATCAGTAGATGACAGTGGTACATGTACGGCATGTCCGGGTCGGCGAAATCGTCGAATCGCGTGATCACGCGTGCGCTCCCCATCGGTGGCACATAGACCACATCCTTCCATCCGCTCTCCCACGCTTCGGGGGGCGACCCGTTGCGGTCAAGTATGTTGAACTGGATGTCGTGGATATGAATGGGATGGCCCACCATGGTGTTGTTCACGAATTCCCAGATCTCAGTGGCGCCCAGTTCCACCACCTCGTTAATGACATCCATATCCATCAACGTCCCGTTGATCTCGAAAGGCCCTTCGATCATTTCCATCGGTCCCATCGACTGCGGCTCCATGGTGAAGGTCCGGGTCAGATCCGCATCGGCCTCGGCGATGGGGTTCGTGGGTACCAATGTAGTGGGCAAGGCGGTGGTCCCCGTGCCCGTGGGCGCCCCTACGGAGAAGGAGACCAGCGCATAGTCCGACCCGTTCAGAGCGTTCTGGTCATAGCCGTCCAAGGTGGCCATCCCGTTGCCCACTTCCGCGGCACCAATGATCCCATTGGGCAGTTCGGAAGCATAGCTCATCAACTGGAAATTCTCACCGGCCATTCCTGTGAGGTGGAGCAGCAGCTCCGCCCGCTCACCCGGCATCAGGCGCATGCGGGTAAGGTCGGTGGGGGTTTCGAGCAACCCGCCATCGGTGCCGATCACGTGGAAGGTCATACCATTGGAAAAGCCGAGTTGGAAGCTGCGCTCGCTGGCGCCGTTCAGGCAGCGCAAACGCACTACTTGGGCGGGCAGCTCTTTCGTCGCTCCGCGCGCACCGTTCACCATCACCACGCTGTCCAACCCGGTGTGCAAGGCGATCTGGCCGCCCACGATCGCCTTGGTCTGTAGGATCAGGGGGATATCGTCCACCCCATACGTTCGAGGCAGATCGAGCGCGGCCTCCTGGGCATCGCGCACGATGATCATACCGGCCGCCCCCTTGCTTACCTGGTAGTCCGTGAGCCCATGGCCATGGGGATGGTACCAGAAAGTGCTGGCCCGGTCCAACACCGTGAAGGATGGGCTCCATGTGGTGTTCGGATAGATCAGCGAATGGGGGCCGCCGTCGTTCTCCGCGCTCACATGCAGGCCGTGCCAGTGCGTGGTGGTGAGGTCGGGAAGCGCGTTGGTAACATTCAACGTAACGGTCCCGCCCTGCTCCAGGAGGAGGGTTGGGCCGAGCAGGTCACCGTTGTATCCATAGGTGTTCACCATTTCGCCCGCATGGAACTCCCAGGTCCCCTCTTGCACAGTGAGGTTGATGCTGCTCCCGGAAAGCGTGTCGGGAATGGGCAAGGGCACTTGGGCCCAGAGGGCAAGGGGCGCTATGGCGAAGAGATGGATGAGACGGTGTTCGATACCTGGCATTTGATGGAGCTTGAAGTGAAGGACCTGAAAGGATGCAGGGTGCCGATGCACAGTGCATGCGCGCACTGAAAACCGGAGCGGCCTAGATCCGGAAGGACCGTAAAGCGATGGATCGCGCACGCGGTGGGGGCGCGTGCGCGCGGCCATCACTGGCGATCCTGCACAGCACGGGGCATGTCGTTGCGGGCAGCACCGCGGTGCCCAACACCGCTGCGGGGCATGCCTTCAGCACGTTCTGTCCTACCAGCGGGCCTGGTGCAAGATCCGCATGAGCGACCAAGTACACGCAACAGCTCATTCCCATCTCAGGATTGTTGCCACGGGGAATGGGATCCATGCAACCTTCGGCTTCGAACCAAGAGGTCGTCGTCCGGTCGCTCATTACGCAGCGCATGCTCGCAAGTACAGGCGCGGTGCTCGCGACCAGCAGCAGCAAGGCCGCAAGAGTGGCGGCGAAGCGATTTTGGATGTGAGGGCAGGTCAACACAATGATTAAAGGTAGCAGCTTGGGGCGGCCCGAAACGACCTACGGGACTATTGTATTGGCATCCTACGACGGCCTTGTCGGTGCACTCTTCGTGGGGGTTCCTGTGGCGGTCGAGTATGCACCCGTTACACGAACCGTTGCGCACAACACAAAATGGTCGTGACCGATGGCAACAAAGGTCACAACTTGGGACCCTGTTCTTTTGACCGCGTCCAGTGTCCCTGTGCGAGGAGGATGCCCTCTTGGGCGGCGTCATCTCCGGCAACCCCGGGGTACCATTCTCGTCTCCATGTGAATGGTCCGATAACGTGAAGAGGGCCGGTCCAACCGAACTTTGATCGACAAGGAAACACGAACAACGAACGATGAAATATCCGCTGACCCTTTTTGCATTACTGACCGTTCGGCTGATCACGGCGCAGACACTCCTGGGCGGCATGCCGACACCGGGTGGCTCGGTATACGCGATCGAAAAGGTCGGGAACACCATGTACATCGGTGGCTTTTTCAGCGATGTGGACGGCTTCCCGCGCGCAGGGCTCGCCCGTTTCGATGCCACCACTGGAGCGCTTGACAGTTGGGCGCCGACCGGGATCACCAACGGCGTCACCACGCTCACGCGCGCAGCCGACAAACTGATCGCCGGCGGTTCGTTCCTCACGGTGAACGGACAAAGTAGGATGGGCATCTGCATGTTCGACCTCGCCACCGGCAACCTGAACGCCTGGTCGGGCAATGCCAATTTCGTGTCCTGGCGGCAGGGCGTTGGCTCCCACGGGAACAACTTCTACTACTGCACCATGAGCCCGAGCAGGGTCGTGGCGGTGGACGCCACTACCGGTACGACGTTGCCTTGGCAGTCGTCCCCTGAATTCCAGGAGCAGGGGAACATCAACGCCATCTACGTCTCCGGCTCCCATGTGTATGTGGGTGGGGATTTCAGGTTCGCTACGGGCGCTTCGGTGTATGACGATCTGTGCCGCTTCGACCTGGTGACAGGCGCGTTGGACAGCACCTGGCATCCGCAACCGGCCATCAACAACTTCGGCATCACCTCCATCGTTCGTACGAACGACCATATTTTCATCGGGGGCGATTTCGACGTGATCAGCGGTCAGAGCAGAAAGGGTGTGGCCGCCTACGATCTGAGCGGCGTGCTGGCGCCGTTCGATCAGAACAGCAGCAGCTATGAGGTGCTGAGCCTGTATCCGGATGGTGACAAGATCTGGGTGGGTGGGAACTCCTACCTGCTGGGCGGGCAAACTCGCTACCGGATCGCACAGATCAACATCAGCAACGCGGCCGCCACATGTTGGAACGCTTCCGCCATCTCCAACACCTGGAGCACCGTGCAAGCGATCCATGTGGCGGGTGATACCGTGTATGCGGGCCCGTTCGGATCTCCCACCCTCGCTGTTCTCGTAGGCGGCCCGCTTCCGCAAACACCGGCCGCTATCACAGGTCCTGCCTTCGTGGCACCGGCACAGGTGGCCACGTACGACGTTCCGCTTGTCGCGGGCTACACCTATTCATGGACCATCACCGGTGGATCCGGTTCGTCCACCACCAACAGTATCGATGTGACCTGGGGGGCCGGCCCGAGCGGTTCAGTGGAAGTGGTGGTGAACAACCCGGGCGGAGGATCGAATTGCTCCAGTGATGCCGTATCGCTGCAGGTCGCGGTCGGCGGAACCGCGATCGAGGACGGGGCCGCGGCAAGCGCATTATCGATCTTCCCGAACCCAACAACGGGGCTTGTCACCCTGCGCCGTCCATCCACGAACGCCGGCAGGGCCGATGTGCGGGTCGTGGATGCCCTCGGGAACGTGGCACTGGAGTCCGTGATGAACGGCGCGGTGCATCAACTCGATCTCACGCAGCTGCCCAGCGGTTGTTACTGTGTTCTGATCGGAACGGATGGCGGTGCGCTGGCAAGAAGGCTGATCAAGAACTAGGGGAACTTCGACGCGAATGCGCGTTGCACCCTCTGGACCAACGCAAGAACCCCCGCACCTTTCGGCGCGGGGGTTCCGCTTTTCTGTTGCGCACTAGGACGCAGTACTTACTGCTTCACCAAGCGCTGGGTGTAGAGGCGGTCGCCCACGCGGACGTTCACCAAGTACACACCGCTGGCAAGGCCGTTCACAGCCATGCTGTGGGTGAACTCTTCCGAAGGTGCCGCGAACTGATCGGCGAACACGCGCTTGCCGAAGAGGTCCATCACATCCAGTTCCACCTTGGTGTCGGCTTGCACACCGCCCAACGCGAGGAAGAGTTGCTCACCATGGCTCGGGTTCGGGTAGAGCTGCAGATCGACCGGCTGCTCTTCCACCACTTCGAGGCTGCGCTGTGCGCTTTCGGCAGGTGGGTTCACAATGGCCACGGTGCAGGAAGCATCGTACGGGCAGTAGTTCGTACCGCCATCGTAACTGATGCGCACCGTGACGTTGTAGGTGTCACCGTTCACCAGGGGCAGTGCGTTCCATTTCAGTGTGAGGTTCGGGGTGTTCACCGCGATGGTGCGGACGAAACCACCGCCCACGCGCTCGAAGCGGAACTGGTATTTGTTGGCGTTCACCACGGGGAAGGCGCTGATGTACTGGGCACCGCCGAAGGTGCGGGTAACGCCGCAGCTGAAGTTGGGGTTGCCCGGGGTATCGATCAGCTTGGTGGTGGCGCAAGGAGGCGGCGCGATCTTCATACGGCAAGCCGGGCCGAACTCAGCGTACACACCGGCCACACGGCTGCGCACACGCACGTTCAGCAGCACGTTCTGGGGCACCGGCAGGGTGATCAGGTCGCTGAGCTTGAGCGAAGCGCACTTGGCAGGACCTGCAGGACCGCTGCCCGTGTTATGGGCCAGGAACGCACGGCGGGTGTAACCACCGTTGGGGTTGAAGATCCAGAACTGGTAGCCGCTGGTGCTGTTGGTCACGTTGTACTGCGCGGTAACGGCCGGATTGGCCGTGGCCGTGATGATGCTGCTAGCGAGCAGCGTCTCATTGTCGCAGCTCGCAGCGGCCATGGCATCGATGCCGATGGGCAGACAGAAACTTGTGGCCGCTTCGCTGAGGCTGGTGAAGGTGTTGCCGTTGCCTGCGTTGTCGAGAATGCGGTTGTTGTTCGCATCGCGCAGCACGAAGCCACCGGGGTTGATGCCGTCGCCCATGCTGTCGAACACTTGCAGATCATAGCAACCGTTGGGCAGGCAGCAGCTTACCGTGATGGTGCTGTTGTTGGCATAGCCGCCACCGCTGCACGCCACGTTCTGGGTGCCGCTGTTCACGATGTTCCAGCTGGTCTCGCTGGCGTTGGCATCGGTGTTCAGCGTCAGCACGACCTCGTTCAGCGTACATAGTACTGGTCCGTCCAGGATGTCATCCACCCGGTCGTTGATCTCCTCGATGCGCGTATCCAGGCTGTCCGGCGTTTCCGCGATCGCGTATGGCGTTGTGCCGTGGAAATTCTTCATGTACTCGGCGAAGGCGTCCTGCTCGCTGCCGGGGATGGCGAACGATGCCACGCCAGGACCCGCGTCCGTAAGCGTGTTCAGGTCCACACGAGCGGTACCGAGCGTGTTGAAGGGATACCCATCACCACCGCCAGCGAGGAAGTTCAGCGTCACCACACGGAAGGTGCGCGCTGGGTTGCCGTGCAAGCTGCCGTTCATCACGAGCGTATCTACTGTGTACTCGGCGCTGTCTGTGATCACCGCGTTCAGTATGCGCGCGTTGGCAGGCAGCGTTTCGTCGTAGCTGAACCGCACACCGCTCACTTGCGGGAAGCGCCCTTGCGTTTGGCCGGGACCGCTCGCGGCCACGCCGTGCTCCAGAATGGTGCGCAGGTTGGCGGCGGTGAGCGTGAGTGTGCTCAGCAGGTTGTTGAATCGGAGTGAGTTCTCAATGTCGAGCTGGCTGATGTCGCCCTGTGCCTTGCCCGCGAGGGGATTAGCCTGCGGGGGTTCCAGGGTGACGGTGTTGCCTACCGCGTTCACATAACCGATGGCGCTGCGGATACCACCGCCGTTCTTGATGCTGATCTGCACCGTAGGATCGTAGCGGCGAGCGATGTAGCGGTTAGCATCAGCGCTCACGTTGCCGAGGTTGGTCTCTTCGGTGCGCACGAAGTTGCGGCGACCTTCGAGGAACACACTGGTCTTGCCGAAGAGGTTGCCGTCCTTGGCGATGATCACGTTCTTCACAGCATCGCAGAGCTTCTTCACCTCCTGGCCCTCGCTGCCGGGCGTGAAGGCATCCGCATAGTCGCCCCACACTTCCACCACACCAAGGCTGTCTGCCGGGTAGGCACCGCTGATCGCATCGTTGATGCTCGCGGGGATGATCTCGCCGTTGGCGTCGAAGTCCACGACCAGTCGGCCCACGTAGCGGTACTCGCTCGTGGTGTTCACGATCGCGAGGGGCTTGCCGTCGAGGCCGGTGGTGAGGTAGGGATAGGTCTCTGCGGCCATATCACCGGTGCGCATGCGATCAGTAGCATCGGCCATGAGCGTGTGCGAACCACCGGCGATGATCACGTCCACACCATTGAGGAGCAATGCGAGCTGCTTCTCCAATGTGAGCTGCTGCAGGTGGCTCAACAGGATGACCTTGTCGATGCCTTCCGCGAGTATCAACGAATCGATGATCGGCTGAAGGATGGCGGCTAGTGCGGGCATGTCATCCGCACTTGGACCAATGATCGTAGTGGCTCCAGGCGATGAAATGCTCGCCAGGATCTGCGTGGTAGCGCCGACCACACCGATCTCCTCTCCGTTCACATTGATGATCGTGCTCGGTGCGAGCTTCTTCGTGGCGGCGATGGCAGCAGCCGTCATCGACGGGTTGCTCTTGAAAAAGCTGGGCTCTTCGCGCGTGGCGGTATAGAGGCTGCTCAGGTTCGCGTCGCCGCTGAAGTTGAGGTTGCTGCTGAGGTAGGGGAACTGGGCGCCGAACCAACGGATGGCGGCACCGCTGTTCACACCACCGATGATGTTGCGCAGTTCGCTCGTACCCAGATCGAACTCGTGGTTGCCGAGGGCCGCGGCCTGCACGCCGAGAATGTTCAAGATGGTGATGTCCACGCGGCCGATGCCCGCACGCAGGTCGTTGTTCGCGAAGGGACCACCGTAGAGCTGCTCGTACGCGGCTTTCAACGGCGCCACCAGCGAAGGATCCTCACCAGCGCTCATGAAGGGGCCGGGCAGGAAGTTGTCGCCGCTGCTCAATGTGAGCGAGTTGGCGTAAGTATGCTCCAGGCTGTCCACGATCGCTGCAAAGCGGGGTGCGTCTTCAGTTGCAGGCACAGCACCTTCGAAATCGCTGGCGTGCAGTATCTGCAGTGTGAAGGGCGTCGTCGGCACGATCACATCGGCGGTGAAGCTCACGTTGTCGAAGCGCCAGGTGCCAGCAGTGGCGATGGCGGCCACGTTGTTGGCCGTGCGGAACTCACCGGTGGTGCTGTAATGCGCCGCCAGGACGCGGATACCGAAGTCCGGGTTGTCGTTCGCACCGGTGATGCCGGAGAGGTCGATCACCCGACGACCCCACGAGTCGGAGACGTTGGTGCCCACCGGATCGGAGGCATCGATGCGACCACCGTCGAGACCGCCACGGTTGGCGCATGCGCTGTTGTCGTAGTTGCTGCCATCAAGGTCAAGGTTGATCCATGTGGCGCCGTCCAATGTGTATTGAACGCGGGCCGTACGCGTGGCGGAATTCGAGAGGCGGTGGTCGTACGAGAAGACGATGTTCTCGTGGCCCACGGTGGAAGTGCGGAACTCCACACCGGACGATTCGTTCGTGGTGCCTGGGTTGGCCGTGCCAATCGCCCAGGCGGTGGTGCCCGTGGCTTGGGCGCAACCCGTAGTGCTGCCGGTGGCCGTGGTGGCGCCCGTCATGCTGCCCACGATCGCCGAAGAGCCCGTGCCGATGTTGGGTGTTGGCGTTGTGCTCGCGCCTTGCAGCGGCTCATAAGTCCATTGCGCCAACAGGCCGGGCACCGGCGGAGACGTGGTCTCGCCCGAAAGGCCAACCGTACGGCCGATGGCGCCCGTGCTGTTGATCGTGAGGTTGCCGGAGTAAAGTCCTGCGAGCGCACCCGTGAGGCGCACTTCGATCGTGGCGCTCACGGCGGGCCCGGTGAGGTTGAGGCTGCCGCTGTAACTGCCGACCCCCTGCTCGCGCAGTTCGAAGCCGGCCGGCGCGGTGAATACGAGCGGACCTGTGAGATCGCTCGCGGTGATGGTGAAGGTCTGCTCGGCGCTAGGTGTTCCTTCTGGGGTGGTGAAGCCGCTTAGGCTCGTGGGCACGGGCTCATCGATCACAGCGACAGCGGGCAGTTCGATGCCTGCGAAGGTCACGTTGTCGAAACGCCAAGTGCCGCCGGTAGCCGCCGTGGCTACGTTGTTGGCTTGACGGAACTGCCCGGTGGTGGAATAATGTGCGGCCAGAATGCGTACACCGAAATCCGGGATGTTGTTAACTCCGGCGATCGCCGAGAAGTCGATCGTGCGACGGCCCCAGGAGTCCGACACGTTGGTGCCCACGGGATCGCTCGCATCGATGCGGCCGCCATCCAGCCCGCCGCGGTTGGTGCAGGCGCTGTTGTCGTAGTTGCTGGCATCGAGGTCAAGGTTGATCCACGTGGTACCGTCCAGCGTGTATTGAATGCGCGCCGTGCGCGTGGCGGTGTTGGAGAGGCGGTGATCGTAGCTGAGGGTAATGTCCTCATAGCCTACTGTGCTGGTGCGGTACTCCACACCCGATGTCTCGTTGGCAGCGCCTGGATTGGCCGTGCCGATGGCCCAGGCAGTGGTGCCGGTGGCTTGCGCGCAGCCCGTGGTGCTGCCGGTGGCCGTGGTGGCGCCGGTCATGCTACCGATAACGGCCGATGAGCCTGTGCCGGTGTTCGGCGTGGGCGTGGCGGCGGCGCCTTGCAGCGGCTCGTAGGTCCATACGGCGATATTCTCAGGCGTAGGCGGTGGGTTGATGCGGAAGGTGCTCACCGTGCCGCTGATCTCGTTGCCCACGATCAGGAACGGCTGGCCATCGGGGCTGTCGGCGGCGCTCACGAACTTGATGTCCTCGGGGCCGAGATCCAATGCAGTGCCTGCTGCGGCATCGCCAGCGAAGTCGCGGTTGTTCAGGTACTGGATGAAGACCGGTGCGCTGGGTACGCTCACATCATACACCATCACGCCACCGATACGCTCCAAGCCGATGAAGGCATACGTGCTGCCGTAAACGTCGGCCACGGTTATGGCTTCTGGCTCGGGTCCTTTGTCGTCGCTGCGTGAATCAAAGGAGTTGTTCGCACTGTTGTTGCTGTTGAAAGTCGTGGGGTAGGCAGCCGCAGTGAGCTGTTCGAGCTGATCGCCGCTGTCCCAAACGATCGCACCGTTCGCATCGCGGATGGTGAAGGAGCGCGATCCGAAAACATGGATCTCATCGAAGTCGGTATCTCCATCCGTATCACCTGAATAGATCGTCGCGTTCAGACGACCGAGGTTGGCGTTCAGCTTCACTGTAGCGGCATCCGGGAAGACCGTCGGATCCAACACGTACGCGGCATTGCCGATCCGGCGCGGCTCCACGAAGGTGCCCCACTCGCGGGCGTCACCTTCATTGGCGTAGGCCACATAGGTCTGTCCAGCAATGGTGAAGGCATCCATGGCGTCGGGCATGTACAATCCCTTCACCGGCCAAGTGGCGATGTTCACGCCCGAAGGGTTGTCGCTCGCATCAAGTCCGTTGCCGGGCAGGCTATGGTCCTTCATGCCCAAGGAAGTGATCTGATCGATCGTGTTCGTGGCTAGGTCGATACGCGCAACGGCATTGTTCTCTTGGAACACCACGAAAGCCTTCGTTCCATCATCGTTCACGGCGATGTGCTCAGGCTCCAGGTCCTGCGCCACGGTAGCACCTGTGCCGAAGATCCGGACACCAGGCAGCATCGCTGGTGTGTAGGCAGTGAAGTCGATGGTCGTCACCGTGGGAGCGGCAAGTCCACCACTGATGTCGATCACGCTCACCGTTCCCTCCGGGTCGATGGTGTAGGTGTCGTTCGGTTCGCCTTCATTGGCCACCAGCACCTTCTGCCCGTTCGGCGTCACGGTCACCATGTCGGGTAGCGCGCCTACGGTCACTTCGCTGATGAAGGTCCCCGACGCGTCGAAAAAGACCACTTTGCCGGGCGAGGTCTTCGGGCTGGCTTCAGCGGCCACGGCGATGCCTCCGGGCACCACGGTAACGCTGTTCGCCACGCCGCCGTAGCCGGCCATCGAGACCGTGAAGGCAAGCGTGAGGTTGGCAGGGTCACTGGCATTCAGCGCGACCACCTGGTTCAATTGCGCGTTCACGAAGAAGATGCGATCGCTCACCGGATCGAAGGAGACGATCTCCGCAGCGGAAGTGTTGTAGCTGCCGGTGGCATAGGTGCCCAAGTGGCTGATGCTGATCTGTGCCTGTGCGAGCACGGCCATGCAGGTCATGGCGATGGTCAATAGTATCCAGGAGGCATGCTCGTTCCAAAAGGAGCGTAGGCCACTTTGCGGGCGCTGCCAATTCTGCGAGTTTCGGGCGTAACTGGTTCGGTTCATGGGTAGGGTATCGGGGAGTGGTTCTCGGTGTGCAAAGCACCCCCGCCGATGTTGGTCCCACTTGGCGCCTGATCTAAGCTTTGGCTACACTTTTGTGAGATCCACCACATGCAACGCGCCGTTCCTTAGGGTGGGCCTAACGTTCCCGATGTGTTCCGACAACGGTCCGATGGACCGGTCCTCCATTGGTAAGAATGGGTGATGGTCTCTACACCTCGCTCCCTGTCCTATCACTGCTGAGTGACCGGCGACGGTGCAGTAGCTCAGCCTTTCTCAATGGCCCTCGCTAACCAATGGAGCGTATGGCGCACGGATGTCGATCCATACTCGCCGCGTTGCCGGGGCGGACAGGGCACGTCGCCATAGCTGCAATACACGCAGCACAAGCCGGGTTTGGGCCTTAGGACCTTATGGCACCGCGGGCAATCATAGAAGTAGACGCTCGCATTGCCGGGCATCTGGTCCAGGCTTCGCTTCCCGCAGTATGGGCACTGGAACCTTGAGAAATAGATCGGCTTGCGCCGGAACAACCGGGTCCGTCTCCAGCCCAGCACACGGACCAGCAACGGTTGGTAGTGGACCATGGCGCGAAGGTGAAGGCGCAAGTTCACCCGCTCTTCATCGGTGCATTAAGTGTTGCGCGCATCGCACCAACGTGCATCTTTGGGCTACCTATCCGATCACCATGGCCAAGAAAGCGAAGAAGGCATCCAAGGCGAGCAAGCGCGCCCGCCCGCGCGGAACCGCTAAGTCAGCGGCACGCAAGAGCGCCCCGGGCGCCGTGGAGCGTACCACGCGCGAACTCCACGCGGAAACGGCCGCACAGCATTGGCAGCACCAGGTGACCGCCCTGCACCAGCATGCCCGCGCCCTCATGAAAGAACTGCGCAAGGGTGGCACCCGCTTGCCGACCGCCCACCGCAAGGCGCTGGCCGCGGTTGGCAAGGATCTGCGCAAAGCTGCCCGCTCGGTAAAGAAGCTCGTGGGCTTCAAAGGGAAGTAGCGAACGCCGCTGCGAGCGGCACCGACAGGGCATCCGCACTTCAAGTGTGCGTGTTCGGCTAGGGGTCTTGCAACATGCCGCCCCCAACCGCCGTTCAATGGTATGTTAACTGAATGTTTCCAAAAGGTCATTTATGCCTTACCTTGGCATTCGGTAGCCAAACCGAACAGCCATGCGAACGCACCTCCTCCTTCTTGTTCTGGCTCTCCCCTTCGCGCTCAGCGCGCAAGATGCCGTGAAGCGTGAGTTCTATCCCAACGGGCAGTTGCAGCGTGTCTATTGGTCCACCGGGGACCGCACCCGCTTCATCAGCTACCACGAGAACGGCAAGGTTAACGACAAGGGCAGCTTCAAAAGCGAACTGCCCGACGGGCGTTGGACACGCTACGCCGAAGATGGAACCCGCATCAGCCGGGTGAGGTACGATGAAGGCCAACGCACCGGGCTGTGGACGATCCGCACCATGGACGGCCTTACCCACCAGTTGCGCTATCGGGGCAATACCCTCGTACACGGCGAGCAGTTCGACCCCAACGGCACCTTGGTGGCCGAGCACGACAACCGCTGATCAAGACCTCAGCGCTCGCTCGCCTTCCTTGGGTGGGGCCGTAAGGGCCTTGCGCGGGCATACCTCTCATCCCGTCGCGTACCATTAGTTCCTCATATGCGCGGATCACAGTTCGTGCGACACATCGAACGTGCGCTCCCTCCAAGCGGATCGGTCGGGTAAGAAAACCATTGGATCTCGAATGCCCGCTATGGACCGCACCGGGCCTCCTCTGCATCGGAAGAGTATTCAAGCCCACGAGGGCTCGCGTGTTCGACATTCCTGCTCGTTGAGCACCAGTACATCTTCTATGTTGCCGCGCCGCTCGTAAACAGCACGCTGCCGGTCACTGCTGTTGCCGCGCTCGCAGATGGAGCGCAAGCAATCCAGTTGGGCGTGATAGCCGTGGGCAATAAAGAAAGGGGTCATCCTTTCCAGCAGCTCCATGATGTCCTTCCGTAGCGGCTTTTGTTCCAGTGTTCGGTGGTCGATGAGGGATGCGTTGAGCCCATAACGCAGGGCTCTCCATTTGTTCTCTCTTGCTATCCATCGCTCCGGAGGAAGTGAGGATGTGCCTTGGAAGCGGTCCTGCTCCTCCTGGAAAACATGCGCAAGCCCATGTGCGAAGGCGACAATGGCGCCCAACTCCAGCATGCTCGCAGGTCCATCGCACATCCTCAGCTCCAAGGTGCCGAAGCCAGGGCTGGGGCGGATGTCCCACCAGAGGTCCTTCATGGTCTCGATGGATCCGGTGTGCATCATGGACGAATAGAGCTTTTGGAACTGGTACCAGTCGTGTACCGGTGGCGGGATCCCAGCGGTGGGATGGGCCTCGTACACCGTGGGCCGGCTCGCGGCCATGCCGGTATCGATCCCGCGCCAGAACGGCGAACTCGCCGAGAGGGCGATGAAATGCGGTACGACGTGCAGGAATTGATTGAGGAAACGGATGCATGCATCTCCGGAACGCATCCCGATATGCATGTGGAGGCCGAACACGGACATGCGGCGCAGCATCCACTGGTTCTTGTCGAGCAGCCGGTGGTAACGTTGGCCCGGTGTCATCACCCGCTCATTGTAATCCGCCACAGGGTTCGTTCCTGTACCTGCGTAGCACACACCCAACTCGGTAGCGTGCGGGGCCATTCTGGCAAGTAACAGGTCCAAGTCCCGACAGGCGGCCAGCACATCGTCGCAAACGCCCGTGACCAGTTCGATCATGCTTTGATAGATCTCTTTCACCAGGTGCGGGTCGTTCACGCGTGCCAGGAGTTCCGGTGCTTTGGGCGCCAACCGAAGCGATCGCGTATCCAACACTTGTAGTTCCATTTCCACGCCCAGCGTGAAGGCCTTCGCATGGCCAGCGAAATGCAATGGTTCCTCTTGGGTCATGTGGACAAGGTACCGTTCCATCCCATTTCTTTTTGGGCCGGAACGCGCAGTTCCGTACCGATCTTGACCGCGCATTCCATCCATGAAGCGAACCTGTAGTATCCTCACTTGGACCGTGCCCTTGTGGTGCATGGCATGTGGCCGCGCAGGTGCCCCGCGTAGCGATATCGACGATGGTATTGCGGAGCATGCCATGGTGGTCACCGCCCATCCCCTGGCCACAGAGGTGGGTGTTGCGGTGCTGCGCGAAGGAGGCAACGCGGTTGATGCTGCGGTCGCTGTCCACTATGCGCTGGCCGTGGTGCTACCATGGGCAGGGAATATCGGAGGTGGTGGCTTCATGGTCGTGCGAACCGCCAACGGTAAGGTGATCACCTTGGATTTTAGGGAAACAGCCCCCATGCGGGCCAGCCGGGACATGTTCCTTGACAGTGCCGGAGTGGCCAACCCGCGTTTGAGCCAGTTCGGGCATCTGGCCGTGGGGGTGCCAGGGTCCGTGGCCGGGCTACAAGCCGCGCATGATAGTCTGGGATCGCTGCCAATGGCCCGCTTGATCCAACCGGCCATCGATCTTGCCGCAATGGGCTTCGGGCTAACGGCGCGCGAAGCGCAGCGATTGAACGAGGCCCTTGTGGGGCTGCGCACACACAGCACCCGCCCCAACGCCTTCACCACCAAGTCCCATTGGCGTGCGGGTGATAGCATCAGGCTTCCGGAGCTGGCCGTGACACTTGGCCGCGTGCGGGACAGCGGTCCGGCAGGGTTCTATACCGGCCGAACCGCTGATCTGATCGTTGCTGAAATGGAGCGTGGGGGAGGAGCGATCACCAAAGCGGACCTAGCTGCCTATACGCCCGTGTGGCGGGCCCCCGTGCACGGCCGTTATCGGGATCTGGATATCCACGGCATGGCCCCTCCCAGCAGCGGGGGTATCATCCTGCTGCAATTGCTGGCGGCCATGGAAACCGTGGACGTGCGGACCATGGGCTGGCAGCGCGTAAGCACCGTACATCGCATGGTGGAAGCAGAACGCAGGGCCTATGCGGATCGTGCTGCACATATGGGCGATGCCGACCACGTTCGCGTACCGGTGGCCGGTTTGCTGGACCCGATGTACATGCGCGAGCGCATGCAGGATATCGACGAACAGGAAGCTACACCGAGTGCCGCGATCGGTGCCGGTGTGCCTGACGAGCAGGAGGAGACCACCCACTTCTCCATCGTGGATGCACAAGGCAATGCCGTGGCATGCACCACCACTCTCAATGGCAGTTATGGCGCCCACGTGGTGGTGGGTGGTGCCGGGTTCCTGTTGAACAACGAAATGGACGACTTCAGCACGGCCCCCGGTGCGCCCAACGCCTACGGGCTTGTTGGTGGGGAGGCGAACGCGATAGCACCTGGAAAGCGCATGCTCTCGTCCATGACACCCACCATCGTAACGCACCATGGGGACTTGGTCATGGTGCTGGGTACTCCCGGTGGTTCCACTATACCCACCTCGGTGTTCCAAGTGTTGCTCAACGTTGTCGACCACGACATGACCATGCAGGAAGCCGTGAGCGCACCACGCTTCCATCATCAATGGCTGCGGGATGTGATCCAGGAGGAAGCGGGCGCCATTACCTCCACCGACAGTGCAACGCTCGTGCGCATGGGACATGGCCTGGTGGTTCGTGAACCCATTGGCCGCGTGGACGCGATCAGGGTGCTTCCCGATGGTCGCTTGCAAGGCGGGGCCGATCCGCGTGGCGACGATTCAATTGGAGGATACTGAACGATCGACCTCGGTTCTACCCCCGCGTATCATGGCTGTCCGCTGCACGGCAGGGAGCAACGATCGCCATATCAAGGAGCGGCGGATCATTGGGCCTATCATTGCAAGACATGCCGAACTTCCTGGACCGAAGCCCTGCCCGGATGCGTATTTGGCGACGCCGCTATCTGGGAGCCCGCACCTCGCTCGTGATCATCAGCGTGCTCATCGGTCTACTTTCCTCCTTGTGCGCGGTGGCGTTGAAGAAGGGCGTACACTTCACCACCGGCTTCGCGAACAAGGTCCTTTTCACCGGTGATCATGCCTGGCTTGTTCTGGTCATCCCGTGCGTTGGCATTCTGGCGTCCGTGGTCATCACCCGGTTCTTCCTTGCAGGGGATCTGGAGCGCGGTTTGCCGAACCTCTTGAAGGATGTCAACCTGAACGCAGGTGTGGTGCCACGCCACAAGGTTTGGTCGCAGGTGGTCACCAGCATCCTCACCATGGGCATGGGCGGCTCCGCGGGCTTGGAAGCGCCGCTTGCCATTACTGGTGCGGCCATTGGGAGCAACACGGCGCGCTGGTTCCGCTTCGGCGCATCGGAGCGCATGTTGCTCCTGGCCAGCGGCGCGGCGGCAGGGGTGGCCGCCATTTTCAACGCCCCCATTGCCGGTACCGTGTTCGCACTGGAGATCCTGCTGGTGAACAACGCCATGACCCTGGTGGTCCCGGTCCTCATCGCTTCGGCCTCCGCTACCTTGCTGTCCTCCCTCATCAACTTCGGCCAGCCCTTCGTGCTCATCACGGATTCGTGGAACGCGGCCTCGCTTCCTTACTACGTGCTGCTCGCTTTGCTCGGTGCGGTCGTAGCAGCGTACACCATACGCGTCTCAAAGGAGATAGCGGCGCGGATGGCACGCGTTACCAACCCTTGGTCGAAGGCGATAGCGGGTTCGCTCGTGCTCGGCGGATTGATCTTCTTCTTTCCCCCTTTGTTCGGAGAGGGTTACGATAGTGTGCGCCTGTTGCTGGCCCGTGATGCGGGAGCACTGGCTTATCTGGCACCGGTGCAACTGGACCTGGGCGCCTGGAGCATCGTGCTTCTGGCCATAGGGCTGCTTCTCCTCAAAGTAGTGGCCGCGAGCCTCACCATCAACGCCGGCGGCAACGGCGGCATGTTCGGGCCGGCGCTTTTCGTCGGTGCCATGTTCGGCTTCAGCTTCTCTCGCGCGGTGAATCTCATGGGCCTTACCGAGCTCAACGAGGTCAACTTCACTGTGGTGGGCATGGCCGCGGTGCTTAGCGGCACCATCCATGTGCCGCTCACGGCCATCTTCCTCATTGCCGAGATCACCGGCGGCTACGCGCTCTTCGTGCCGCTCATGATCGCTTCAGCGCTCGCGTTCCTGGTATCGAAATACCTGAACGGTCATTCCATTTATGGTGCACCGCCTGTGCCAGCGGAGGCTGCGCAATGAGCGCCAATACCATTTCACGATCGAACACCGGTACAATCACGAACGCGACAGGACGCAACACTAGTTACGATCGGTACGCTGAGTTCGCGAATGAGGGATCAACCTTCCAGTAATGTAGGGTTCACCTGGGCGCACTAGGTTGCTCCCGAAAGCCGAACCGATACGCTCCGAACACCAACCCCATGCATCGCTCCTTCCGCTCCTGTGCCATTGGCACCTCCCTTCTCTTCTGTGCGCTATCCATGCGCGCCCAACCGCTCGTGGACATCGGTCTCTTCCCGAGCAGCACCCCGAACACCCTCGAGGTGCGTGTGCGGCCCGATGCCTCTTTCAACCTGGTGGTGTCGGAGGTCACCTTCACCATCCGCTGGGAGAACAGTTCCGGCGCCAGTTTGAACACGGCCGCGCTCGCGCAGTTCTGCCAAGGGGGCTTCAGCATCGCGCCCAGTGGGGATGGCCAGGTGGTAAATGGCAGCTTCCGCTATTACACCTTCAGCGGCTTTGGCTTCGCACAGATCGCCAGCGCCTGCCCGGGTCAGGCTTGGGCCGCGAACACCGAGCGGGTGATCATGACCATTCCAGTGACCGGGGCCACCGGGTGCGCCAATTTCACCATCGGTAACGATGCCTACACCACCGCCAACAACAAGAACTTCTATATGTCCTTGAACGGCTTGGAGCGTACCGATGCGATCTACAGCACCGTGCCGGTGAAAGTGGCCCCCGGCGATTTCAACAACAGCGGCCAGGTGAACGTTTCGGATTTCGGCATTCTGGTGAACGCCTTCGGCACCTCGTGTACGGGCTGTGCCACCGACATGAACAGCAGCGGCCAGGTGAACGTCACGGATTTCGGCTTGTTCGTGAACGTGTTCGGGAACGTTTGCTTGTAGTGCGTTCAACGCGCACACAGGGTGCGTTGCACGAAGCGTAGTTCGGAGGTGCGCAGCACCCAGAGGTAGGGCCCAGGTGCCCATTGGTGTGTTTCGAACCACACTCGTTGACCGGATGGGACCATGGCGCTCGCCACGATCCGGCCTGTCGCATCCGTTACCTGCACTTCCGCGGTGGCGTTGGTGCTCTGGTATATTTCTACGCGCTCGTTGAAGAGCGTGGACGATATCACGAAGTTCCCGCTCAGGTCGATCGCATCCGGCGCGGACAACCCCCCACCGATGTCGAAGCGGTCGAAGAAATCCCAGATCGCCTGGCTGGCTTCGAAGTCCTGGTTGGTAACGCCGATGGGGATGGCGCTGCCGGGCCAGGTGTGGCCACCTCCGTTCACGCGGATCAGCGCCACTTCGCTGTTGGCGTCGCCATTGTAGTGGTCCTGGCGTTCGGCCGAACAGAGGTCCAAGGGGACGATGTCAGGGATGGGCGAGATCACCGGGACCGGATCGCAGTTGTTGTGTTGCACCCAGAAGTCGACCGCATCGGGAACGGCCAGGTTCTGGATACCGCCGGTGAAGGGCACGATGCCATCCGCAGTGCCGTGGATCATGAGCACGGGCACTGCCCGAGGTGGCGCGCACACGAGGTCGAGGCCCGGGGCCATGCTCCCCGCCACCGTCGCTATCGCAGCGATCCGATCGTACATGCTGCATGCAAGCACGAAGCTCATAAAGCCGCCCTGCGACATGCCGCAGGCATACACCCGATCGGTGTTGATGTTGTGCGTAAGCACCATGCGATCGATGAGGCCGGTAAAGAACCCGTACTCGTCCACGGCACCCAGACCAAGGTTCCAACTGTTGTTCACGCCATCCGGATAGACGACGATGAAGCGTTCCGCATCGGCTACGGCGTTCATTTCGCTGTAGGCTTCCTGTTGCGCACCGGTGCTGGTGAGGCCGTGCAGGTTAAGGACCAGCGGAAGGTGCTCCGCTGCGCTGAAACCCGGTGGGGTGTGGATCCGGAAGGTGCGGTAGCTGCCGTCGATCAGCAGGCTATCCTCCACCGTTTGTGATCGCGTGACCGACACCGTGCAGGCAAGAAGGAGTAGGAGCGGCATCTTCATACGGCGAAGGTGAGGTGTGTTGACCACGATCCGAACGCCGGGTGTGTTTTATACCGTTGGGCCAAAGCAAGAACCCCCGCACCTTTCGGCGCGGGGGTTCCGCTTTTTGGCGTCCTAGGACGCAGTGCTTACTGCTTCACCAAGCGCTCGGTGTAGAGGCGATCGCCCACATGGACATTCACCAAGTACACACCGCTGGCAAGGCCGTTCACATCCATGCTGTGGGTGAACTCTTCCGATGGTGCGGCGAACTGATCGGCGAACACGCGCTTGCCGAAGAGGTCCATCACATCCAGTTCCACTTTGGTATCCGCTTGCACACCGCCGAGGGCGAGGAACAATTGCTCACCACGGTTCGGGTTCGGGTAGAGGCTCAGGCTGATGGCGCTGGCCTCATCGAACAGGATGGTGCTGCGACCGCTGCCAACACCGGGGGGTGTTGAGGCGGATGATGCAGGCCGGGCCGAAGGCAGTGTACACTCCGTTCACCAAGGCACGCACGCGCACGTTCAGGTCCAGATCCGCAGGCGGCGGGAAGTTCACCAAGTTGGTGGGCTGCAGGTTCTGCGTGGATTTGAACACACGACGGCTGTAGGTGCCGTGCGGATCGGCCATCCAGAACTGGTAACCGCTGGCAGCAGGATTGTTGCTGGCGTAGATCTGCGTGCTGTACGCGTAGACCAGGGTGGTCTTGTCGCACTGGCTGTTGATCAGCTTGTTCGCGCTGAGCGGCAGGCAGAAGGGCAGGATGTTCGAGCTGGTGCTGGAGAACTGGCCATCGGCATCGATGATGCGACGTCCCAAGGGATCGCGCAGCACGTAGCCGCCACCGCTGATGCCGTTGTTACCATCATCGTTCACCACGAGACGGTAGCAGAGCTGGTTCAGGCAGATGGTCTCTTGTACCGTGGTGCCACCGATACCGTCGGTGTAAGGTCCACCGGCATCGATCAAAGTGGTCCCGGTCTCATCGTACACTTCCCAGGTGGTCTCGCTGCCGAAGTTGTCCAGCGTGATGTCCAGCGTGAGCAGTTCGGTGCAGTTGCCGATCGGTGTGCCAGCGCAAACACAGTTCGCACCGTACACATCGTTGATGGTGGTGCCGTTGCCGTCGTTGCAAGCGGTGCCAGGCAGTGCCGTTCCACCCGGTACGCCCAGGCAGTCGATCAATTGACCTTCGCACACGCAGGTGGCGCTCCAGGTGTCGTTGCCCGTGGTAGCAAGACCGTCGTCGCAAGGCGTGCCCGGTTGAGCAGGTCCGCCCGGTACACCGAGGCAGTCGTCAGCAGCTGCACCGGTGCATACGCAGTTCGCGTCCCAGGTATCGTTCGCGGTGCCGGCATTGCCGTCATCGCAAGGAGTACCCGGCAGGTCGGTGCCACCGGCAACGCCTTCGCAGTCGATCAACAGACCAGCGCAAACGCAGTTGGCGCTCCAGGTATCGTTACCGGTGGTGGCCAGACCATCGTCGCAAGGCGTGCCCGGTTGAGCAGGTCCGCCCGGTACACCGAGGCAGTCGTTGGCCAATTGGCCTACGCAATTGCAGTTCGCGTCGTAGGTATCGTTGGTGCTGTTCGGGTTGTTGTCGTCGCAAGCGGTGCCAGGAAGAGCAGCGCCGCCCGGAACACCGAGGCAGTCGATCAGTTGACCAGCGCACACGCAGTTCGCACCGTACACATCGTTGCCGGTGGTGGCGAGACCATCATCGCAAGCAGAGCCGATCGTGGCCGTACCACCCGGTACGCCCAAGCAGTCGATCAATTGACCTTCGCAAACGCAGTTGGCGCTCCAGGTATCATTACCGGTGGTAGCCAGACCATCGTCGCAAGGCGTGCCCGGTTGAGCAGGTCCGCCCGGTACACCGAGGCAGTCGTTGGCCAATTGGCCTACGCAATTGCAGTTCGCGTCGTAGGTATCGTTGGTGCTGTTCGGGTTGTTGTCATCGCAAGCGGTGCCCGGAAGAGCAGCGCCGCCCGGTACACCGAGGCAGTCGATCAGTTGACCAGCGCACACGCAGTTCGCACCGTACACATCGTTGCCGGTGGTGGCGAGACCATCATCGCAAGCAGAGCCGATCGTGGCCGTACCACCCGGTACGCCCAAGCAGTCGATCAATTGACCTTCGCAAACGCAGTTGGCGCTCCAGGTATCGTTACCGGTGGTAGCCAGACCATCGTCGCAAGGCGTGCCAGGTTGAGCAGGACCGCCCGGTACACCGAGGCAGTCGTTGGCCAATTGGCCTACGCAATTGCAGTTCGCGTCGTAGGTATCGTTGGTGCTGTTCGGGTTGTTGTCATCGCAAGCGGTGCCCGGAAGAGCAGCGCCGCCCGGTACACCGAGGCAGTCACAGTTGACCAGCGCACACGCAGTTCGCACCGTACACATCGTTGCCGGTGGTGGCGAGACCATCATCGCAACCAGAGCCGATCGTGGCCGTACCACCCGGTACGCCCAAGCAGTCGATCAATTGACCAGCGCACACGCAGTTCGCGCCGTACACATCGTTACCGGTGTTCGCGTTGCCGTCGTCGCAGGACGACCCGATCGTGGCCGTGCCACCCGGTACGCCCAAGCAATCGATCAGCTGACCAGCGCACACAGTTCCCGACACATCGTTACCGGTGTTCGCGTTGCCGTCGTCCAGGACGACCCGTCCCCCCGGTACGCCCAAGCAATCGATCAGCTGACCAGCGCATACGCAGTTCGCACCGTACACATCATTGCCGGTGGTAGCAAGGCCATCGTCACAGGCAGTGCCAGGGAGAGCAGCGCCACCCGGAACACCGAGGCAGTCGATCAATTGACCTTCGCATACGCAGTTGGCGCTCCAGGTATCGTTGCCGGTGGTGGCGAGGCCATCGTCGCAAGCCGTACCGGGAAGTGCGCTACCGCCCGGAACGCCGAGGCAATCCGGAGGAAGTGCCTGCGGGTAGGTGAGCTTGGGGCTCACCACTTCGCCAGGACCGGCGTTGGTGTGGACGTAGGTCTCCAACACGCTGTTGGGGTCGGAGAGCTGCACGTTGATATGGAAGCTGAACGTACCGGCGGTAGTGAACTGCGCGATGAGCACACGGTTGGTGCCGGTGGGATCCACACCCTGGCTGGCAGGGAGGGTGGTCCACGCATCGTTGATCACCGTGAAGGTGTTGGCATTGGCGGTGAGGGCATCGAAGTTGATGAGGCCACCGATGTTGTAGGTGAGGGCCGCACCGGTGCCGGGGATGTTGCCATCGTTGCCGGTGAAGCCGGGGTACACGCTACAGGTGGTGAGGTCACCGTTGGTATCGGCCGTGCGCAGCACACCGAACTGTTGGGTGGCCGAACCACATCCCACAGCGCCGCCCGCAGTACCGGTGGTGTTCACCGTGATGTAGCTGTCGAACAACGTGCCCTCATCGAAGCGACGGGTTTGGTTGGGGATGTCCGAGCCGAAGTTGTCGTCGTTCCAGAAGGAGGACGTGCTGGAGAAGTCCAAGGCATTGGGCGAAACGCCGCTGCCGGGGAAGGTTTCCGGACTGCCGAACACGGTGTTCAGCTTGTAGTTCGGGGCCATGTCCACGAAAATGCGGTACACCTTCATGCCAGCGACCAGCGGATAAGAACCACCGCCGAAGTCATTGTTGTACGCGTCTGCGTCAGCTTGCGTCACCGTGTGGTATTCCTCCACGATGATATCCTCCAGGCCTTGGGCCTGGGCGAAGGAGCTGCTACAGAGCAGCGCCGCGCCAACGAGGAGTTTAGAGAATCCGTGTTTCATGTTGTGATCTTGGTTGTTGATCTTGTTGCTACCGAGCCAGAGAGCGGACCCGTGCGGTCCGCTCCGTGGCGTTGCGGTATGCTTAGTAGCAGGTGGTGTTGAAGGCGTTCACGAACAAGCCGAAGTCGGTGGCGTTCACCAGCCCATCGCTGTTGAGGTCGCCATCGCAACCGGCCACAGCGCTGATGTCGCTGCCAATGGTGGCGGCCACGCTGTAGCTTGGGGTCCAGGGTTCAGCACCGGGCTCGAAGGCGCCGCGGTACTGGGCTCCCTCGTAGAAGCCATCGGTGGGCGGCTTCAGGGTGGTGGCCGCTGCGGGCGCACCGGCGGCGGGCACCGGGTTCGCACGGTCGGTCACGGTGTTGCTGGCCAGGGGGCTGATGGCGAAAGTGGCATCGATCAGGCTGCCTGCGGGGATCTTCGCGTTGCCATCGGCCAGGAACTTGTCCCAGTCGGCGTTGCCCACTACTTCGGGTACCGCCACGGCATTGATGCGAAGACCGGTGGTAACGCCCTGGAAGGTGCAGTTCTTCACATTGAAGGTGCCCCCGTTCCAGTTGGTGGCCACGTTGGAGCTCAAATTGATCCCGCGACCGAAGTTGGCGAAGATCGAGTTGTTCACCGAGCCCTTGGTCTCGAGTTTGGCCTCGATGCCCTCGTCGCTGGATCCACGAGCGATAATGGTCGCGTTCCAGATATGCGCATCGCTCTTCGCCGCTGGGTTACCCGGTCCGTCGTCACCATCCAACTCGACACCGTTGTCGCCTTGGTTCAGAGCGCCACCGCTGTTGTCAGGACCTTGCAGGCCGTAGACGAACTGGATCTTGCCGGTGTAGCCCTGGTCCCAGTCGATGTAATCATCATCGCAATGCATGGCCACCAAGTACTTGGCATTGACCGAGCCACCGAAGAATTCGAAGGCATCGTCCAAATTGCTGGTCACCTCGATGTGCTCGATGATGGTGGCGCTGCCTACGGATCCCATGGTGAGGCCGTTGATCTCGTTGGCCGTGCCGAGCAGTTCGCCCCCGTGACGCAGGCTCACATGGCGCAGGATACCGCTGTTGTCATTGTTCACTTCCGAGCCGATCGGCATGCCGTAGAAGTGGCGGCTGTCGCCACCGGCGAGACCTTCGATCAAGCCCACACCATTGGTACCGGTGATGGAGGTGGAAGCGGCGGGGCCGCCGTCCTTCAGGTCGGTGTTGCGCACGTTGTTGAAGGCGCGACCGAGGATGATCAAGCCACCCCACTTACCGCGGTTGGTCACAGCGTAGGAACCGTCCAGAGGATCGGCGACGCTGGTCATGATGATCGGGCAGCTCTCCGAGCCGTTGGCCCAGATCTGTCCGCCACGGGTCACGATCAAGGCGTGGGCATTGATACCGCTGTTGTCAACGCACTTGATCACGGTGCCGGGCTCGATGAACAGATCACCGCCGTCGGGCACGTAGATCTTCTTGTCCAACACGTAGAGGGTGTTGCAGGCCAGGGTGGTGTTGGCCACCGGGAGGTTGCCGTTCACATCCGCCAGGGTGCTCAGGTTCACCGTGGGCCGTGCGCCCACGGTGGGACAACCGCAGGCGGCGCCTATGCTCTGGGCATGGCCTGCGGAAGCCGCCAGGACAGCGACCGCTGCCAGGGTATGCTTCATTTTCGACTTCATTGGAATTGGGTTTGGGGTTTGGGTTGGTTTCGGGTTGGGCTTTTCAGCGGGTCAAAACTGCCAGCGCACCATTGGGTTGTCATTATCGGCGGACTAACCTTTGATTACCATTCCGCTGCCTTTGGGTACACCACACCACTACACGCGTAAACCAGGAACCACAAAAAATTCACACAGCGGTCCGTTACCACATACGATGCGGCGGGGAATGCGCACAGCCGACTTTCTCTCGTGGGAATAGGTGAGGAGCAGTGGTGCTTTGCGCTCAGCGCATACGTGCGCGCAATACGCGGATCACTTTCCGGAGGACGACGGGAGACGGTACTGACCGTAGGCCAGTCCTTCGTAAAGCACTTCGTCCGGTCCGGGATCACGGGCCACGTACTTCACCGGTTCGTGCTCCGGCGTTTCGATCTGCAGGTTCAGCAGGAACGAGAGCGTGCCGGTGGTGCTGATCTGCGCGATCAAGAGCAGGTTGTTCTCAGTCACACCCGCTTTGCCGCCAAGCACAGCCCACGCACCGTTCGTGGTCTCCAACAAATTGCCCTTCACCTTGCCGAGATAGCCGGAAGCGAAATTGAAATTCACCACTTCGCGGATCTCTGGATAAGGCATGAGGCCATCCGATGAACACAAGGGTGCGGGGATGTTCAGGAGGGCCACCTCCTTCTTTCCCTTGCGCGCCGGATAGGGCGGACATTCCAGGATGGACCCGTCCGTGTCCATCGCACGGGGCACCGCCATATGCTGATCGCTCGCAGCACCGATGGTAAGCCAGGAATCCAATGCGAGCGGCGAAGCGTTCAGGCGGTCCGCATTCACTTGGTGGGCGAACTTGGCCCCGTTCAGCGTGTCGTTGTGGAACGCGGTGGTGGTGTGGATACGGAGCTGGTGCTTGTCATCCCCGAAGACCATCTGCAATTCGTGATCGGGTGCGAGGTCCACGAAAATGCGGTAGGTGGTGAGCGGTGGTTCCCCGGCCACGTCGCTGGGCTGAACATGGTACACCTCCACGAACACGCTATCGATGGCCTGTGACCTGGCGATCACGGGTGCGAGCAGGATCGCTCCCGCGCACAGCTGCTGGATCACCGCTCGGCGCATCGGACCTTCCTGCTCAGAGCTTGGAGATGCGCTTGGTATAGCGCTCGCCGCCCACCACGAACTCCAGGAAGTAGATGCCGGAGCTCATGCCGGAGAGTTCCACGGATCCCTTCCACGTGCCGTTCAACACGCCGAGATCCACGGCAACGATCCGTTGGCCGAGGGCATCCATCAATGCGTATTGGGCGTGTTGTCCGGCGAGGGCCCCGATCTCGATGCGTACCGCTTCACGTGCAGGATTGGGATGTACTTGGATCAGTGCGGCGAGCGGGCTAACCTCCGGCACCGCTACGAGGCCTTCGCAAACGCAGTTGGCGCTCCAGGTGTCGTTCGCCGTGTTCGGGTCATTATCGTCGCAAGGTGTTCCAGGCAAGGCAGGTCCACCCGGCACGCCGAGGCAATCGATCTGCTGTTGCGCGGAATTGAAGCAGAGGGTGGGATGCGTGAACTTGTTCTGGGTGTTGTAGCCTCCGCCCGAGGTGTCGGCCGCTACCAGGGTAGCATAGTACTCCATGATCTCGTGGCAGTTCACATCGGCGCAGACCAGACTGTCCGGGATGCGCACCCACACGTTGAGGCAGAAGGTGAATTCGCCATCCGTAGTGAACTGGCCGATCAGGATCTTGTTGGACGGGGTAGGGCCCTCCACGTTCCCGATGCCGCTGCTCCATGCGAAGTTGTCAGAGGTGTATGCGGCTCCGCCATATTCGTTGAAGATGGTCGGTGCCACGCCGACCGAGAGGATCCCCGGAGGCGTGCCCGCCAGGAGCCCGTCCGCTGTGTCGAGCCGAATTCCCGTCATTGGATCATCGTTCACTAGTAGGCCGCCTGGTACACTGTTGCTGCCGCCATCGTTGTTCGAACCGCCGACCACCGAGCCATCCGTATCCTCGTCCTTGGGGATGCCCCAGTACGCATCGGTCGAAGCACCGGCGCTCAACCAGCTATCGATCGCCACGGTGTTCTTCTCCAGGTGGATGTCGTTGATATCGCTTCCCCAACTCTCGCCGCGATCATCGTTGTAGAAGAAGCTCGTGGTGGTGTTGAAGGTGATGTTGTGGTTGACGAAGCCACCGACCGTGATCAGTTTGTACCCTTCTTTCAGGTCCACGAACACACGGTAGGTCACTTCACCGGCGGCGAGGTCGGAGCTGCCGTCCTCATCGGCCGCATCGTTCACATCGCTCACGTAGTAGCGTTCCACCTGGATCCCTTCGAAACCGGAAGGATCGGGCGGGCTGTATTGCGCGCGGGCCTGTTGCACGAGCAAGGCGAGTGAGGCGAGGAGCGAGAGGGTGCGGGACATGAGGTATGGAATAGAGCCGGCGAAACTACCCGGTGCATATTGCGGCCATGCGGCTTCGCTATTACCAGATCGTTAAGCCGCGCGTGTCGACCCGCTCGCGGCGATCCCTACTGCGCGATGAAGGTCCGGAGCCAGACCGCCCCTTCGGTCTCCATTCGCAACAAGTAAGGACCGCGCGCGAGCCGATCGATCGCCAGGTCCGTGCGCCCTTCACCGCCGTTGGGCGTGACGGTGCTTTCCAGCACCGAACGACCCAATGCGTCGAGCACGACGAGCTTCGCTTGTCCGGACAGGCCTTGTGCGCGTATGGTCAGCACAGCGGAAGCCGGGTTCGGGTAGAGTTGCCACTCCACTATGCGCTGTTCGTCATCGAAGCCGAGCCCCGGACAAAGGATGTTCGGGTCCAACCCGTTGCAGCTATCCGGCCCGTAGCAGCAGAGCTGTGGGATGTTGAAGTTCGCAGCGGGGTCGAAGTTGCACGCCAACGTGTCCAGGCAGCCGAAGAGGATGGTGGTGAGGCAGGAGCCATCATCACAGCCGGCGTTCGGGTCGTACTCCAAAAAGTTCGGATCGGTGCATCCGCATTCCGGCGGATAGACGAGCAGCCCGTTCACGGTCTCATCGGGCATCACCACGCTGTCCCCGCAGACGTATTTGATGATGGTGCCATCCGCGCGCTCGACTTCGATGTTCAAGCAGAAACTAAGTTCGCCGGCGGTGGTCAACTGGGCGATCAGGATCTTGCTCTCCACGGTGGGGCCCTTCACACCCGGCGTGGTGCAGCTTATGCGTGTATCGTTTGAGGAGAAGACGGCGCCCGCTATAGAATCGCTGAAGATGCTGTCCGGTGTGGTCCCAGTGGCGTTGAAGCCCGGCGGCAAAGCGCTACCACCGCCCAGTGGCACCAAGCCGTCCTGCTGGGTGAGCGGGATGCCCGCATCGGGATCGGCGTTCACGAGAAGTGGACCGTTCTGGGCGCTTCCGCCATCGTTCGCGTCGAGTATCGTTCCGTCCGGATCTTCGCTTTTCAGCACACCGAACTTCTGGTTGCTTGCGGCACCCATCGCGAGCCAGGAATCAAGCGCCACGGTGTTCTCGTCGAGGCGGTTGTTGGGGATGACATGGCCGTAGGTTTCGCCGCGGTCCCTGTTGTTGAAGAAGAGCGCGGTGCTGGCGATCTCCAACACATGGTTCACATCCCCATAGATCGAACGCAGGGCGCAACTGTCGCAGAGGTCCAGGAACACACGGTACGTGCGTGACCCTGCGACAAGCCCCCCACCGATCGTGTCCGTGGCATCGTTGGCGTTGCTGACGTAGTAGGTTTCCACCACCACGTTCTCGATGTCGTTCTGGCCGATGGCCAGGGTGGTGAGGAACAAAGCGGCCAGCGGTAGGATCGTCTTCTTGCACATGGTCCAGGTGGCGCTAGCGGATGGTGTAAGAGACGCTTAGCGAGTATTCGGTACCGAACCGGTATTTGTCGAAGTCCACGTCGTAGCCGGACTCGAACAAGTAGCTGCGGCGCAGCGGCGAGTTCAGTAGGTTGCGCGCCTTGAAGCGGACGCCCCAATGGTCACCGAAGGTCTTTCCCAAGGTGACGTCGATCAAATGGCGCGGCATCTCATAAGCGCGGATCCCCTTCGGGTTCACCTCCGAGTTGGAGATGGCGAGCTTCGGACCCTGCACGTTGTAGGACACGCTCAGTTCCAGTCCCAGGCTGTCCGCGTGGTAGGTGAGCATGGAGTTCACGATGTAAGGTGCCTGACCGTACATCGGTGTGGTGTACTTGGTGGGCTCGGCGGAGAACACGCTCGTGAGCTCGGACTCGGACTCCATCCATGTCACGTTGCCGCGCCATTCCAGCCAGCGGAAGATGCCGATGCGGCCTTCGAGTTCCACACCGGTCACCGTGCTGAGGTCGGCGTTGCGCCAGGTATAGCCGCCCGCGGTGGTGTACAGCAGTTCGATGTGATCGCGGAAGCGTTTATGGAATCCGCTCAAGGAGGCGTTGTTCCCGTTGCGGAAGAACTTCTCCACGCGCACATCGAAGTTGTCGATGCTCGTCATGCGCAGATCCGGGTTGCCATAGACCGGTGCGCTCAGGATGTAATCGAACAACTGTACCACACTGAACTCGCGGAAGCTGGGCCGTGCCAGCGAGCGGAAGTAGCTCAGCCGGAGGTTCATCGGCACGTCGCGATCATCCTTCAACTTGTAGATCAGGTTCACGCTGGGCAGCAGGTCCCATTGGTCCAGTATGCCGGGTTCCGCCGGTTTCTGCTCCGGATTGCTGCCGCCCGGTATGGTCTGATCACCCACGGTGCCACGGATAGGATCATCCGCTGCCACGCCGTCCTCCCAATACCGCAGGATATCCGTGAGCAGGTCGGTGTGTTCCAGACGCGCTCCGGCCACCAGGCGCAGTTTGGGAAGTATGGCCACATCGCCCAGCAGGTAGCCGAACATGACCTGGTTGATGCCGATGTCATTGTCCTTGAAGGTGCCGAAGGTGGTGTAGCGCGAAACGAAGCGACCCTCTTCGTTCATCTCGAAGCGCTCCGCATCGGTCCATTGTGTGGGACCAGGTGCTCCGATGATGTTGAAGTAGGTCTGGACATTTCGGCGGGTGTTGTTCAGGTAGCCGCCGCCGAACTTCAATTTGTGGTTCTTGCGCTCATCGCCCCCCAGTGGAAGCTCGAAGCCCAAACGCGTGTCCAGAATGCTCTCGTCCATGAAGCGGTAGATGCGCGAGGGTTGACCCAACGCCCCATCCACATCGGTGATCGGTTGACCGGGAGGAGGGAGGATGTATTGCACCGTCTTCAAGTCGAGCACGTCCCGGTCGCCGTCGCTGTAAGACACGTCCAAGTCCACCTTCAGGTTCAGCGCCGGTATGAGGTGGCGCGTGCCCAGTTGGTAGACCAGGAGCTTTCGTTGCTCATAGAACTGGTCCTCCGAAACGAAAGTCTCCGCGCCAAGACCCGGGTTCAGGAACTCCAGATACCGCGCATTGTTCTGGCCCAGCACGTTGGGCATCACCATCAAGGTGATGCTGTTGTTACGGTCTATCTTCCAAGATAGATTGCCGATCGCGTTCCACCCGGCGCTCTCGGTGCTGATCTTCTGGGTGCCCTTGCGGCCATATTCGTCCCCGGGGATCGGATCCTCGTAGGGCTCGCCCGTACGTGCTAAGGTGGAAGCGCCATCGTACTCCGTTTCGGTGGAATAGCGCAGGCCGAAGAGATAGCCCAATGTGCTCGGGCTGTCCTTTTTCTTGAAGAGCGGGATCTGGTTACCGATGTTGAAACTGAGGTTGTAGTTCGGCCGTCCCTGCTCGGTCACCACCCGCCAGTTGTCGTTGTTGAACTTGCCGTTCAATTCCGCGATGTCCGCGTTCAGGATGGGGAGAAGTAGCCCAGATCATAGGTGCTGTTATAGCCCTGCACTGCGGCTTCTACCGCGTTCGGGTCGTTGATCAAACCCGGTGCGAGCAGCCCGAGCTCCGTGAGCGCCAGGTGCTGCAAGCTGTTCGAGGTACCCATGTTGGTGGAGTTGAACCCCGGCGTGCTGGCCACGATACCGTACTGCTGCAGAAAGGGACCAAGACCCAACTGCACGAGCTGCTGATAGAGATCGGGTTCTATGAAACGGGGGAAGTCCTCATTGTCCAGGGGCACTCCGTCCGGGATGGCCCGCAGCCCATCATCGTAACCGAGCCAGTCGGTCGAGCTGCGCTTCGCGGTGACGATATCCTTGAAAGAGGAATTCGGATTGTAGCCCAGCGTGGTGCTCACGCTCACGCGGAGCCGCGAGGGGTAGTCGCTCGTGTTGAGCGAGATGAAAGCGCCGGACCAATCCCCTGGCAACTCGGGAGAGGCGGTTTTGGTGATCACGATATTGTCCATCAAGCCCGTTGGAAAGAGGTCCAGCCGCAGGTTGTTGGTCAGGGGATCGAGCGTGGGGATGCGGCTGCCGTTGATGGTGGTGACCAGGTAGCGGTCCGCCAGGCCGCGCACCGTGACGAACGCGCCCACTGTGGACACACCGGTAACGCGCTTCACGGCCTGTGCCGCATCGCTGTCGCCGGTGCGCACCATCTGATCACTACTGATGTAGTCGATGTTGGTGGCCGAGTTGATCTTGAGCTTCTCCAGGTAGGTATCGCCCGTGCGCCGTGCCTTGCCTTCCACCACCACTTCCTTCAGTTCGTTGGCCGCCGGTTTCAGCTCCACGTTCACGATGAGCACTTCGCCGTTCTTCGGCTCCACGGTGATCTCCTGGTCCTGGAAGGTGATGAAGGAGAACACGATCGTCTTCGGCCCGGCTTCCTTGATGGGCAGGCTGTAGTTACCGTCCAGATCGGCAGCGGTGCCGGTGGGGGATCCCTTCAGTGCGACCGATGCACCGATCAAGGTCTCGCCGTTCGGATCCGTCACCTTGCCACGCACAGTGCCTTGTCCGTAGGTGAACGTGGCGCACAGGAGGGTCAACAAGGAGAGGGACCAGGTCTTCATCAGGTGGGGCGCTTCCGGGTCGGCGAAGGTGCCGCCCTGCTTTTCCGTCCACGTTACTGCCCGGTTAAGTGTGATCTATTTGTGCCGGCTCATCGGCGAGGCCGCGCGGTGCAAGGGCTGGCGACGGAAGAGGGACATGCCCCGGTTCACCTTCGGATGAACAGAAATTGACATGGAAGCAACATGCGGCGCGGCCCGACCCGGTCGTGCCTATGCACGAAGGACTATCGCGCGAGCATCGCAAGCTCCTTGCGGATGCGATGGGTCTCCATGCTCACGCGGCATACCCGCTTGATGCGCTGGATCGTCCGGTCGAGTTGCTCCATGTATCGTGGCGCACCGTCGGCCGCGGTGTACGGGCGACCATTGAGCCGTTCCTTCCAGTGTTCCAGCACCCATTCCAGCGCGCTGCGGTCGCCAAGGTGGTACGACCATGCTTCACCGGGAACGCCCTCAACGGTGGTGTACCGGTCCAACTGTACGCTTCCACGCTCCTTGTCCACAAGCACGGTCGCTTTTATCCCGGTTCCACGTGCGAGCCCGGCGTGTTCGGTGCGCACCTCCAGGGGCCAGGGCTCCACCATTTCGAAGCCCGTATGCAGTTCGACCAACTTTCGCCCGCGATCGCTCCAGGCCTCGAAGTCCGGACGGAGCGGGATATGGGGTGCGATGAACGATCCCGTGGTGTGCCTCGGTGGATGCAAGGGATCGTGCAGTACGGCGTACACGTAGTGGAATACCGCTGGATGCGTGATCTCCGCAAGTACGGGTGGTCTTGCCTCGGGACGTTTGAGCCCTTGCGCACGCGCGGCGCGCACCGCGGCAATGGAACTGGGCACCCTGGGATCCACACCATCGGCCAGCGAGCTCAGAGGACGTTGGCCATAGTGTTCTCGGAACCGCTCAAGGCCGTGATCGGTGATGTTCTCCGATCGGCGGCCGTCCGCACCGATCCGATGCCGGGCCACCATGCGTACGGTGGTTCCCGGTCCTGCGAAGCGTTGCTGTACCAACATATCGCTCGCGCATACGGTGAGGGGTCGGCCAGCTCCGCCATCCACCAGAAGGATGCACGTGTTCATGGCCTTCCCGTCGACGCCAAAGAACTCCGCGGACCGGTCGAGCACCTCGTGCAATGCCAGGTCGTGGTAGTAGTATTTCTTGCTGAACGGCCGATAAAGCAGCTCATGCACCCGGTCCATATCGAACTCGGGGGATACCTGTTCACCCAGTGTTTCCGGTGAGTTGGCCGAAGGCGCAGCGATCTCGCGCTCCTTCGAACGGGCAAGATGTTGCTTCACCTTTCTCTCCAGTTGGTCCCTGTCGTGGCTGTGGCACCAGTCCATGCCGGTGGTGGTGATGCCTGGCGTGTAGTAGGCGAAGAGCGCGTTATCGGCACGACCCAATTTCGCCTGGGTGCTCACCATCGGCAACCCGTCAACGGCGTCCATGACACCTGGTACTTGTATGGGGGCGGATCCGTTCGGTGGCACAGGCATAGGGCGATAACACGCGGGAGCGCAAAGCACCCACACCCCTGTAAATCCCGATCGACGGGAAGGTTAAGCGTGTGGCCTTTTTGCGCGGCATGGTCCAATGATCGCCATCCGTGCGATCTAACGGCATGGTAACGATGAGCACATATGCAGGGCCTCACTTTGCATTGATGAAGCGAAAAGTGGAGATCCTTGTACTGAGCGACCTTCACCTGGGCTCGTACGGATGCCGCGCCGATGATCTGCTTACCTATCTGCGCAACATCTCCCCGGAGAAGGTGGTGCTCAATGGCGACATCATCGATATCTGGGCCTTCAACAAGAAGTACTTCCCGAAAGCGCACATGCGCGTGGTGAAGAAACTGCTGAAGTGGAGCGCGAAGCTGCCGGTGTACTACATCACCGGCAACCACGACGAGGCCCTGCGACGTTACAGTCCTGCGCGTCTCGGGGACCTGCGCCTGGTGGACCAGCTCAGTCTTACCATCGATGG
The DNA here is from genome assembly GCA_016703105.1 of Flavobacteriales bacterium. Classification (GTDB taxonomy): domain Bacteria; phylum Bacteroidota; class Bacteroidia; order Flavobacteriales_F; family PHOS-HE28; genus PHOS-HE28. The sequence continues at coordinate 233,627 of JADJCS010000007.1, read as the reverse complement.
TAGGCGCCACTGGTTCCTGCACGGGGACATCTTCGATGCCACCATGAAGAACGCGAAGTGGCTGGCCAAGCTCGGAGGCCACGGCTACGACCTGCTCATCCGCATCAACCATCTGGTGAACGTTACGCTCGCCTTCTTCGGCCGGCCGCGCATGAGCTTCAGCCGACGGATCAAGAACAGCGTGAAAAGCGCGGTGAATTTCATCAGCGACTTCGAGCAGACGATGGCTGAGATCGCATTGCACGGTGGGCACGAGGTGGTGGTCTGCGGTCATATCCACCAGCCCCGCATCGGTACCGTCACCACTCCCAACGGCGCGGTCGAATACCTCAACAGCGGCGACTGGATCGAGAACCTCAGCGCACTGGAGTACAACAAGGGGCGCTGGAGCCTCTATCTGCACGAAGCCTGGACGGAGCACATGTCCTCACCGCCGCACCGTAAGCTCAGGGTGCATGGATCGCGACCCGATGACACCTCAGTGGAACCCGCCTATGTGGTTCCGATGCACGGGCGGGCGTGATGTCCGAACGGGGCGACAAGTTGGCCGAGGACGCGTTCATTCTTCAACCGGCCCGAGCAGTAGCACGCGATCCTGCTTCTTCGCGGGCGACCAGTTGATCCCGAAGCGCGCCGCATACTCTTCCAAGAGACCCAGGCCAACGGAGGCGCGCCTTTCGTTCACGGTCTCTTCGTCCCTGATCGCCCAGAGGGTGCTCTTCCCGTTCGCCATGCGTACCTGCGATCCGTAGATCTGCGGTCGGCCGTTGCGCATTTCGATCCGGTCCTCCAACAACGCCAGGCTGCTGGCGGCGAGCTTGCCTTCCTCCACGGCCAGCCGTGCCCACGCCGTAGTGGCCGATGTTCTCGCGGTCGCGCTGGTCGAGCTCGTGGATCCGTTCCAGCTCAGCGCGAAGCCGGACGTACGCATCCTGTGCAGGGGCGCGACACGCAATTACGATCAACGCGATGACCGTGAGCCACTTCATGTTCGGGGTAGCCGCGCGTAGTGGGTCCGGTTGGCGGCTTCCATCCTTCGGAAAGGTAATGGGCCGATCAGATCCGGACCAACGAACAAGCCCCGACTTCCGCCGGGGCTTGCTCTTATCGTTCCCGCAGCGGTCATCCCGACAAGTCGGGAGACCCTGCGGTCGGTATCGTTTACATCATCCCGCCCATGTCGCCCATGCCACCACCGTGGCTATGGCCACCGGCGGCTTTCTCTTCCTTCTCGTCGCTGATCACACACTCGGTGGTGAGCAACATGGCTGCGATGGAAGCGGCGTTCTCCAAAGCGACGCGGGTCACCTTGGTGGGGTCGATCACGCCGGCGGCGAGCAGGTTCTCGTACACTTCGGTGCGGGCGTTGAAGCCGTAGTCGGCTTTGCCTTCGCGCACTTTCTGAACGATGATGCTGCCTTCCAATCCGGCGTTGGCGACGATCTGGCGCAGGGGCTCTTCGAGCGCGCGCTTCACGATGCCCATGCCGGTGGTCTCGTCGGCGTTGATGCCCTCGGCCTTGTCCAGTACTTTCTGTGCGCGGATATAGGCGACTCCACCGCCCGGTACGATGCCTTCTTCAACGGCGGCGCGGGTAGCGTGCAGGGCGTCATCCACGCGGTCCTTCTTCTCTTTCATCTCCATCTCCGTAGCGGCACCGATGTAGAGCACGGCAACACCACCGGCCAGTTTGGCCAGACGCTCTTGCAGTTTCTCTTTGTCGTAGTCGCTGGTGGTGGTCTCGATCTGTGCTTTGATCTGGTTCACACGGCCCACGATGTCCTCTTTCTTGCCGGCACCGTTCACGATGGTCGTGTTGTCCTTGTCGATGCTGATCTTCTCAGCACGGCCGAGCATGGTGAGGTCCGCGTTCTCCAGTTTGAAGCCGCGCTCCTCGCTGATCACCGTTCCACCGGTGAGGATGGCGATGTCTTCCAGCATGGCCTTGCGGCGATCACCAAAACCGGGGGCTTTCACCGCCGCCACTTTCAGGGCGCCGCGGATCTTGTTCACCACCAGGGTGGCGAGTGCTTCGCCGTCCACATCTTCGCTGATGATCAGCAAAGGCTTGCCGGTCTGTGCGCTCTTCTCCAGGATCGGGAGAAGCTCCTTCATGCTGCTGATCTTCTTGTCGTAGATCAGGATGTAGGCGCCTTCCAGGTCCACCTCCATTTTCTCCGCGTTGGTCACGAAGTAGGGGCTGAGGTAGCCGCGATCGAACTGCATGCCTTCCACCACTTCCACCGTGGTGTCGGTGCCTTTCGCTTCTTCCACGGTGATCACACCTTCCTTCTTCACCTTGGCCATGGCCTCGGCGATCAGGGTGCCGATGGTGTCGTCGTTGTTGGCGCTGATCGAGGCCACTTGCTTGATCTTGGCGTTGTCGTCGCCCACGGCTTGGCTCATCTTCTTCAGATCGGCTACCACCAGGGTGACCGCCTTGTCGATGCCGCGCTTCAGGTCCATGGGGTTCGCGCCAGCGGCCACGTTCTTCAGGCCGGCGGTAACGATGGCTTGTGCGAGGACCGTGGCGGTGGTCGTACCATCACCAGCGGCGTCAGCGGTCTTGCTGGCCACTTCCTTCAGCATCTGGGCGCCCATGTTCTCCACGGCGTCCTTCAGCTCGATCTCTTTGGCCACGGTAACGCCGTCCTTGGTCACTTGGGGCGCTCCGAATTTCTTGTCGATGATCACGTTACGGCCCTTGGGACCGAGGGTCACCTTCACGGCGTTCGCGAGGTGATCGACGCCACGCTTCAAGCGATCGCGGGCGTCAATGTCGAATTGGATGTTCTTGGCTGCCATTTTCTTTGGGGGATGGGTTGGGGCGCGTCATGACGCGCCTGTACTGGGTTCTTAGTTGAGTACCGCGTAGATGTCGCTTTCGCGCATGATCATGTAATCCTTGCCTTCGAGGTTGAGCTCGGTGCCGCTGTACTTGCCGTACAGGATCTCGTCGCCCACCTTCACGGTGAGGGGGGTCACCTTGCCGTCATCGGCCACACGACCGGTACCTACCGCGATGATCTTACCGCGCTGGGGTTTCTCCTTGGCGGTATCGGGAATGTACAAGCCACCCTTGGTGGTCTCTTCGGCAGCTGCTGCTTCAACAAGCACTCGGTCTGCCAGGGGCTTCACTTTAGCCATGGAATGAATGGATGGTTTGGTTAGATGGTCAGTTTGCGCGGCGCGACCGTCAACCTGCGTGCCATCCGCAAATGCGGGCGACATGCCTGACGATCTTACGTTGAACGGGGGATCGAGGGCGAACCTGACAGCCTAGGTCTGACAGGCTGACGCGGAAGTGCTTTACCCAATGATCGGTCGGTGCAGGGACGGATGCCTTTTCGCACACCAGCGCGATGTGAACGCGGAACGGAATTACTGGGCAGGCACCTCTGCCGGGGGCTCGGCATTGGTCGGCGCTTCTTCCGCCGGTGGCTGGACGTTCTCGGGCGCCACATCACCGGAGGTCACTTGCTCACTAGGGGCGTCCAATTCATCCATTTGCGAGGAGCCGGTCCCTTGTACTGAAGCGGATACCAGGCAGAGCACCATGAGCGAAGAAGCCAATGTCCAGGTGCTCTTCTCCAGGAAATCGGCTGTGCGCTGTACGCCGCCGATCTGCGAAGCGCCGGTGAAGCCTGCGGCCAGACCACCACCCTTGGGGTTCTGTGCGAGCACGACCAAGGCCAGCAGTGCGGCCACGATGAGGATGAGGATGGAGATGACGACCATGATGGATCCGCTTGATGCCCGTTTTGAACGGGGCCGCAAAGTAAAGCCTTTTCACACCACCCCGGAGCACGGGGTCATCACCTGTCCTGCCGCCCTTCCAGAGCCATTGCCCGAGCTATGAACTCCGCTGACCGTTCCGGGGTCCGTAGCGCGAGTTTCCGATAGGCTTGGGCCGCTTTGGCCAGGTTGCCCTGCTGCTCATAAATGCGCGCCAATGTCTCGGTGACCAGGTCCGCGTGGTCCTCTAGACTGCGTTTGGCGGCCTGTTGCGGTGTGAAGAACTCCACTTTGCGCGCTGGTGCCGGGGTTTGACCCTGTATGAACCGGTCGATCAGCCCCTGCACATCGGCAGGGGAAGCTTCTCCGCGCATGGTCATCCGGCTCGCGCGATCCCTTTCCTCTGCCGGTGTTCGGATCCAGTCCGCCGCGACATGGATTTGGGCGACCGGAGCGTTGGTCGCCGGTTCGCTGGAGGAGAGGTCCAGCCATTCGCTGAAACGGAAACGGGATGAGGGGTCTAGCTGCGGTGATGGCCTCGCCGGAGCTTCGGTGATCGGATCGCTGGGAGGGACCGCTGCCAAGGGGGCTTCGGCTACTGGGGCCGGTGGGATCCGTTCGCGCCAAGTGAGGTCGTAGACCCGGGCATAGGCCGCTTCCTGGATCTGGCGGTCGAGCGGGTCCGCAGGGGCTTCGGGAGGCTCGGCCGCAGGGGGTACTTCGATCCGGGCTTGCGGGGGTGCCACCGGCGGCTCGATCGCTATCGGTGGTGCTGCCCAGGCAGGCTCCGGCGTATGGTCCTCGAAATCAAGAGGGCGTTCGGTGGCCACGCTCGGCAGGCGCATCGGGCCGGCGTCCGGCGGTGTGGCGCGGCGTGTCGGCGCAGGGCCGTCCGTTGGTTGCACCAGGTCGTACACCACCGCACGCGAAGGAACGTTCGCGGCCGTGGTGCGCAGGCGATCATCGAAGAGCACATCCCCGGCGGCGTGCTCGCCGACCGCAAGAAGCAGATGCGCGCCGCTGAACCACGGATACCGCTCCGTCAGCGCGCGAAGCCCAACGAGGTCTTCGCTTGCTACCCGGCCGGGCTCGTCCAGCAATCGGGTCAGGCGTTCACGTTCCATGGTCTTTGCATTGTCGACCCAGTGGGCCGATGGTACAACGGGTCACCAGCTACCCAGTGTGCGGTCGAAGATATCCTGCACCAGTTGATCGCTGATGGTGCGCACCAGTGTTTCCTCCACTTGGATCAAGTCCTGCGCACTTTCATAGTCAGCGAAGCGGCTCACCGAGAACGTGTTGCTCTTCTTCGGGTCGAGGGTGTTCACATAGGTCACCGAAACGGTGATGGTGAGCCGGTTCAGCGCTGCGGTCTCGTTCGCCTGGATCGCCACGGGCTGCACATCATACCCCACGATGCCGCCAGCGTATTGTATGTCGCCTTGCTCGCGCACCAGGTTCAGCGGGGTTTGGGCTTGGAGCAGATCGCGCAACGCTTCTGTGAAGACCTGCGCGGTGCGTGGTGTGGACAAGGGTGCCCGCGCTTCGAACACCTCTACGCTCAGGGTCTTGGCACCCGCGGGGATATCCGCTCCGGTAAAGGAGTAGTTCACCTTGCAACCGTTCAGGAGCAGGGCGAAAAGAAGGAGCAGGGGCAGGCGCAAGTGCCGGTGCATTAAGCGATGTCGTACTCCTTGATCTTTCGGTACAACGTGCGTTCGCTGATGCCCAATTCGTTGGCCGCGGCCTTGCGCCGGTTGCGATGCTTGGTGAGGGCTTTCCTGATGAGTTCTTTCTCCTTTTCTTCAAGACTGAGGGATTCTTCCACCTCGGTGTGTTCCACATCCTGGTGGCTCACACCTGGGCGGGGGGGCATGTGGATACTCACCGTGCCAGCGGGCGTGGCGGGCAGGGGTAGCACCAGTTCCTCGCGGTAGGCGGGAGGGACCGTCGGAGGTGCCAAGGGTTGCCCATGCATCAGCGCGGTCACCTGTTCCTTCAGCGTGCCAAGGTCGTTCTTCATATCCCACAGGAACTTGTAGATCAGTTCCCGCTCGCTCACGTTGCCGATGCTGCCAGCCGCTTCCCCTGAACTCGGTATCAGTGCGTAGCTCTCGGTAGGAAGGTAGCGGCGCAGGGTGTCCGCATCGATGGTGCGTGTCTGTTCGATCACGCTCACCTGGTCCACGATGTTCTTCAACTGACGCACATTGCCCGGCCAGCGGAAACTGGTGAGCAGGGACACGGCATCGGGCGCCAGGGCGATGGGAGGCATCCGGTAACGTTCGGCGGCATCGCTGGCGAACTTGCGGAACAACAAGTGGATGTCCTCCTGGCGCTCGCGCAACGGGGGCACTTGGATCGGAACGGTGTTGAGGCGGTAGTAGAGGTCCTCGCGGAAGGTGCCCCGTTGCACGGCCTGCAGCATGTTCATATTGGTGGCGGCCACCACGCGCACATTGGTCTTCTGCGCTTTGCTGCTGCCCACGCGGATGAACTCGCCGGTCTCCAGCACCCTTAGCAGGCGGACTTGCGTGGTCAACGGCAACTCGCCCACCTCGTCCAGGAAGATCGTGCCCTTGTCCGCTACTTCGAAGTAGCCCTTCCGCGCTTCGTGCGCTCCGGTGAACGAGCCTTTCTCGTGACCGAAGAGTTCGCTGTCGATGGTGCCTTCCGGAATGGCCCCGCAGTTCACGGCGATGTAGGGTCCGTGCTTGCGCACGCTGAGCTGGTGGATCACTTGAGGCATCACCTCCTTGCCGCTCCCGCTCTCGCCGGTGATCAGTACCGTGAGGTCGGTCGGGGCCACTTGTGCCGCGATCTCGATGGCGCGGTCCAGCAACGGCGAACCGCCGATGATGCCGAACCGCTGTTTGATGGGTTGTACGTTCATGCTTCCACTGCTGCTACTCGTTGTTGAACGGCGACCGCTTCTCCATGCAGCGACCCACCGGTGGCGCTCAGGATCCGCACTTGCACCAGGTCACCGGGTCGCAATTGGTCAACGGCTGAGCCTTTGACCAACCCCTTGGGCACGATCACCACCGCGTTCTGGCTGTTGCGCCCGTACATGTGCTCCGCGCTCCGTTTGCTCACCGCTTCGATCAACACGTTCTGCACCTGGCCGACATGACGCTGGTTCCGCTCGGAGGAAAGGATCTTCTGTAGGTCGATGATCTCCTGCAGCCGTCGGCCTTTCACTTCTTCGGACACATCGTCTTCATACTTGCGAGCGGCCAGGGTCTTGGGCCGTTCGCTGTATTTGAACATGAAGGCCATGTCGTAGCCGACCGCACGCATGAGGCTCAAGGTTTCCTGGTGGTCCGCTTCGGTCTCGCCACAGAAGCCGGCGATAAGATCGGTGCTGATCCCACAATCGGGCATGTGCCTGCGAATGCTCGCGATGCGCTCCAAATACCACGCCCGGTCGTAGCCCCGGTTCATGCGCGACAGCACCTCGCTGCTTCCGCTCTGCACCGGCAGGTGGATGTACTTGCAGATGTTCGGGTAGCGCGCCATCACCTCCAGCACCTTGTCGGTCATGTCCTTCGGGTGGCTGGTGCTATAGCGCACACGCAGGGTGGGGCAGGCCTCGGCGACCATGGAAAGGAGGTCGGCGAAATCCGCCCTCACCCCCGGCCCCTCTCCCGAGGAGAGGGGAGACCAACGGTAGCTGTCCACATTCTGGCCCAACAACGTTACCTCGCGGTAGCCTTGCCCCGCCAACTGGCCACATTCCTCTACGATCGTATGTGGGTCGCGGCTGCGCTCCCTTCCCCGGGTGAAGGGCACCACGCAGAAGGCGCACATGTTGTCGCAGCCCCGCATAATGGTGACGAAAGCCGTGACCCCATTGCTGTCCAACCGCACCGGTTCGATCTCGCCGTAGGTCTCTTCACGGCTCAGTAGCACGTTCACCGCTTTCTGGCCGGTGCCCACTCTATTCAACAGGTCGGGCAGGGTGCGGTAGGCATCGGGGCCTACCACCAGGTCCACCACTTTCTTCTTCTCCAGCAGGTCTTCCCGCATGCGTTCGGCCATACAGCCCAGCACGCCCACCTTCAGCCCTTTCTTGCGGGCTTTCAGGTTGTTCATCTCGTTGATGCGCTGCAGCACCGTGTACTCGGCCTTTTCCCGGATGCTGCAGGTGTTCAGCAGCACCAGGTCGGCCTCTTCGGCGCTTTTCACTGGGGTATAGCCGTCCTTGGCCAGGATGCTAGCGACGATCTCGCTGTCGCTGAAGTTCATCTGGCAACCGTAGCTTTCTATGTAAACGCGCTTGGCCATGGCCCGGAAGGGGGCCAAAAGTACGGCCCCTAGAGGGAACTGACATGCTGGCAGTATCTCTCAATTAGCAAGCACCAGCCCAAATACCTTTCGGATGTGAAAAGTCCTTCGGTCGTTTTGATGTTCGTCCTACTCCCTTCCACCTTGCTGTACGGCCAGATCGATCTCGGCGTGGAGTTGGGCGGCTCAGCGTATCGATTGAAGAGTGGAAGCCATGCGTATCGCGAAGGCGTTTTCGAGCCCTTCCCCGGTCCGAGTTTTTCAGCAGCAGCGTTTTACCGGGAACTACCGGAAAAAGCTGTCGGGATCGGACTTGAGGTATGCTACACCCGGTTGAATTTCAATGCATCATTTCGTGACGGCGGTATCGGCTCCGGAACCGAGTACGTGTCGGTCGTCGAACTGGATATGCTGCATGTCGGGATCATACCGCGGTTCAAGATCGATGAGAGCGGTTGGTTCGCACTAAGGACAGGGCTCATGGCCGGGTGGATCGCCGGGCGAGAGCAAGGAACGTCTGTTAGTTTGAGCCTTCCCATCAGTCATGGTTCTTACGATCGCGCAGCCGGTAACCGTTTCAAAGGTGACCTGCGGGTGGTCGGCGCGTTGGACGTACGTATCCCCTGGGGAACAGGGTGTGCCCTTCATATCGACCCTTACGCTTCTCTTGGACTGACCTCCTTGCTCCAGACCGATAGAATGAAAGCTGCCGACGTGGGCATCCGCATCGGCATCGCCTGGGCGAGCCGTGGAAGGACCTTCGGTAAAGTCATGCGCGACGACTTGGCCCGACGGGAGGGGATCGAGAAATGATCCGCCGTCACTTCTTCCCCAAGAACTCCAAGCTCACCGAGTTGATACAATAACGTTTGCCGGTCGGCTCGGGGCCATCATCGAACAGATGCCCCAGGTGCGCTCCGCAGCGCCCGCAAGTGGTTTCCGTGCGCATCATGCCAAAGGTGCGGTCCTCGTGGTAATGGATCGCGTCCTTGCGGGCGGCCTCGAAAAAACTGGGCCAGCCACAGCTGCTGGCGAACTTGGCATCCGCCTGAAAAAGCACGTTGCCACAGGCGGCACAGGCGTAGGTGCCGATGCCTTCAAAATCCCAGTACTTCCCGGTGAAGGCGCGCTCAGTCCCCTTCTCGAAGGCGATGTAGTAAAGGTCCTCCGGCAGCAGCTTCTTCCACTCGGCCAGGGGCACGTTCAGCGCAGTGGTATCGGTGTGGCTGTAGTGCGGGTTTCCGCTGTGGTCGTATTGGTCCATGTTCTTCTGGTCGTTGTTCATCGTCGAGGTCTGCCCCGTGCTTTCTCCACAGCCGATGAGCAGTAGTGATCCGCAAAGCAAGCCGGAGATCAGGTTCGGTGTTCGCATGTCCGGTGGTCGTTCGATCGGTCGGTCCATGACAGGGATCGGTGGATGAACATACGACGAGCGATTTCGTTCGGATGGGCTGTGGCGTCATTCGCGAGTGCCATCGATCCGCGGCACGGCGTCGCGGAGGTAGCAGCTCGCTTGCCGCGGCCGACGATCGCCTTCGGAATAGAAGGCGGGCAGGATCGCCAGTGCGCCGAGGAGAAGGAGGATGGTTTCCATGGGTTCCGTGTTTTTCTTCGATGGGTCGAAGCAACTACGAGAGCGACCGGTCCCATAGCCCGAACGAGGATCCGGTGGCATGGATCGAGGATCCGGCGAACTTGCGCATCGGCCTATTGAACGCGCGAAGGGCGCCCCGTTCGGAGCGCCCTTCCCAAGCCGTGGTTCTATCCTTACTGCTTGATCAGCGTGGTGCGGTGTATGCGCTCCTGGTCCTGCCAGAAGAAGGCGGTGTAACCACCCGCGACCATGCCGTTCAGATCGATGGTGGTGGTGGCCGTCAGCATCTTGTCGTAGACCAATTTGCCTTGCGGGTCATAGAGGATCACGCGCAGGGGTTTCGCTTCGGCGGGCTGCACGGTAATGGTCTCGGCGAAGGGGTTCGGAAATGCTGAGATGCCGGTTTCATCGGCCAGTTCGTTCACATCCGTGCTACCATTAATGACCACATGGTTCGTGAGGCTCCAGTGACCCTCTGAATCCTGGGAGCGGATCATCAGCGTGTCGCCAAGCAGGAAGTCGATCGGGATCGGGGTGTCGAAGTTGTAGCCGAACAGATCGTTCTCAGGCGCGCTTACGAGGTGTTGATCGGCTTGGCCAAAGCCCGGATCCGTGCCAGGCAATACGAACGTCTCGACACGGTCGATGAGCCCGATGGTTGTATCCGGATCGATCACCAGGATCGCAGCGTGGTTCGTGAGGCCCCAGTGGCCATCACTTGTCCGGCTGCGGATGAACAGCGTATTGATCCCAGGGACGGCACCGGTAAGATCCGGGTTGAACGTCAGCCCGTTCACGTCGATCGCACTTCCCGTCCATGCCACCGGTTCATTGCCGAAGTAAGGGTCCTCGTTAAAGAAGTAGCGGATCTCAACAAGATCGCTCGGGGGCATGGCGGGTTCTGGTATCACCACAGCCGAACTGAAGTTCGTGAGGCTCCAGTGCCCATCCGCATCCAGCGTTCGGATGCCGATGGTGTGGATGCCCGGATCGTATCCGGCCAGGTTGATGGGAAGTTGAAGGTTATTCACCTCAGGGTCGTTCACGACCGTGAAGGCGATGTTCCCGCCGTTGCCCAGGTCCTGATCGATCCAGTATTCCCCTCGCACGATGTCTGCGTTCTGCGACTGCGACTCACCGATCACGGCGATGCACGCAAGCCAAAGTGTTCTGCGCAACATGGCCGGTCAGTTGTTGGAGCGGGTGCTCAACGTCACGTTCACGGTGCCACCTGGCGAGGTGTTCAGCGTAGACTGCAGCGTGTAGATCGTGGGGATCGCCGGGATGCCGCTGAGCTTGTAGGGTGAGATTCCACTGAACGCACCCCGTGCCTCAACTTCATCTTCGTCGTAGGGGGAACTGTCCACGATGTTCCATTTGCTATCGTCCGTTCCTACGAGCAGATTGAAGACGTTGCCCATCGTAACAACGTCGTTGTTGCTGCCTGCCGGCAATGCTCCCGCGCTGATGTTGTCATGCACCGTGAGGTTCGTTCCGGTTACACCACCCACATTGAACACGTTGTAAGCGATCTCCGCGTTGATCAACACATGGTTGCCGTTGTAGTTGAAAGTGTTGTTGGTGACCACGGTATTGCTCACTACATCGCCCGCATCTCCGATGCTGATCTGTCCGCTCATGATATTGTTGCGGATGGTCAAGTTGGAGATGGTCTGTGTGTTGGAGCTGTTGGTAAAGCCAGCGCCAGCGAAGTAGTTCTCCGCAACGGTGACGTCCGCGACGGTCGAGCCGGAAGCGAAAACAATGCCTTCTCCGTCGAAGAAGTTCCGCTTGATCTGGATCTCGGAGGTGGTATTGAGCGTGATGCCACCGTTCGAGTTGGCGAAGTGCAGGCCCATCAGCCACGTTCCCTCGGATCCGGGGTTCAAGGTGATCATATTGACTTTGGAACTTTGTGTATTGGCTTGCAATGAGTCGTTGTTAGGCGATACTCCCAGCTTGTAGCCGGCACCGATGATGACGAGTCGCACACCGATGGTGGCATCACCGTAGTTGGCATCAGCAGGCTCGAGATGGATGGTGTCACCATCGATGGCTTGGGCGATCGCACCGACCAGGGTTTGATAGCATGTGCTGCAAGTCGTCGCGAACGCTGGCACACTGTTCACCCGGTAGATCGTGGCCTGTGACGCAGTAGGTGCGAGCATGGTAACGAAGGCGAACACTAGGGCTGTGGTTTTCGAGTTCATTGGTTCTTTGGGTTGTTTCGTTTTTCGCTGGAAGTATGTCGGCCTGGTTGGTTCATCGATCGATCAAAGACCAAAATACCAACTCGCCCCGAACAGCAGCGTGTGGTAGCGGTCCTTGAAGGTCTCGTCGAGGTGCATGTCCTGCTTGGCTTCGTTGCGATGGGTGCTGTTCTGGTCGTCCGTGGTCAGTGCTTGAGTACGCGGGTAAAGCGGACCCCGCCCCGTGGATCGGTGGTTACCAAGTGGTAGGAGCCTGCTGGGAGACCGGCCAGGCTGATCGTGCCATCCATGACCAGGCTTTGCTCCAAGGCCACGCGGCCATGGCCATCACAGACCTGGATGCGCACCGGTGTTCCGGTAAGTTCCGGGATCCGTACCACATCTTCGGTGGGGTTGGGGAACGCGCGCAATACTGCGGCGGTTGGTCGCTCCGGAATGGCAGTGAAGGGTTCGTAGGTCAGCCGATCGTTCAGGGTCCAATCGATGCTCAGGGTGTCCAGCCTGTAGTAGTTCGAATAGTTGCTCAAGCCATCGCCCACCGGGTCATACGTGGTGCAGGAATAGCTGTGCCAACTACCGCCGGGAAATTTGGTCGAGTGGACCAAAGAATCCAATTGCCCTTGCGCGTCATAGCTGGACGCATGGCGGACACCTTCATAGGGGATCGGGGTGGGATCGGTGTACTCATACAGAGTTGGACGTCCGTCCGGGTCATAAGCGATCTCCAGTTCAGCATATTCGATCCAAACGTTGTTCAACAGGCTATCATACTGGATATGTTCTGTCCATCCCTGCGCGTTCAGGGTGATGAGCATACGCGCGGCCAAGTTCCAGTTGCCGAACGCGTCTGTATCGACGTAGGCTGAATCCAGTGCGCCAATGACGTTGCGGTAGTAGGTGGTCCGGGTACTGAGCTCCCACGAGCCACCATCCAAAGTGTACATCGTTTCGGTGAGCAAAGAGTCCTGTGCGTCATGAACGAAGACGGTACTATCCCCGACGGTGAGCAGTTGGGTGAACGGATCCGCCGAACGGGTCGAGCGCCAGACCAGTTGGCCGGAACCGGAATAGCCCTTGTGGGTGATCGACTCCATAGTCATGGAGGAATCCAGCACGCTCACACTGTAATGGGTGTATAGGACTTCTTGCCCCTGGGCGTCGAACTGATGTTCGAGCTGATGGTGCCACTCCCAGGTGTTGTTCCAGTAGCTCTCGCCTTTGCCGGTGCGGGTGTGTTGTGCGTGCAGTGTTCCTGCGAGCAGCAAGGTTGCCACGGCGAACGTGCGCAGTGTGTTGTGATCCTTCATGTTATTGGGGTTGGGTTTCAGAGCGGTCGATGCTGTCAAACTCAAAGGCAAGTGCTACCGGGGATCTTTCCCACGTTTCGATACCGCGAATATTCACTGGTAGCGGTGTCGGAAGATTTCGTTGTGGTTGTTGGTCGGCCTTGTTCCTATGCTTGTTCTGGTGGGTAGAGCTCGTGCCTGGCGGAAGGATCCCGCAGTACGCTCGAGTATCCGGCGGGTGGTTCATCGATCGTTTCCTGATGGCGGCAAACCGCCGTGGAGGGAGAATGTGAGGGTGGAACAAGTATCGTTTTCCACCCTCGCGCTTCCCTTCCTCGGGTACAGCGAACATCTCACTTCCCCATGCCGAAGGCGAACACTTTCCGCCCTTGCATAAAGGCATATTCACCGGCCTCCAGCGTGCCGTCGATCACGACCTCGTATACCTGGTCCCCGAGGTTCTTGAAGGCGAGGCGCACCCGGTTGTCCGTGACTTGGCTGCTGCTGTGGTGGTAGAAGGCGTGGCTGCTCTTGGACATGTCCACATAGCGGTCCTTCCGTGCACCGCGTACATCGAATTTCACCAGTTCCAGAATATCCGATGGGTCTTGACCGGGATAGGTCGTCACCACGAACCGGGGTGCCGCGACCTCGAAGCGCACGTTGGAACGATCCCCTGCGACCTTCAGTGAGGAGACCTTTCCGCCGAAGCCCCCATAGCCGCCGCCGGAAGAGGTGTTGCTCGCCTCTTGTTTCTCCAGGGGCTGGTAGCTGCCATCAGCTTCCAAAGTGTAAACCTGGTGCATGAACTCAGGTCCGCTGGTGGTAAGCGCGTGTCCCGCCGTGGTGGCGCGTGGGGCCACGGCTTGGTAGATGTACGGCTGCTGCAGTGCCGCTTGGAGTGCGAGTATCCTTCCGGCGTCCTGCGCTTCGATCGCGTGTTTCAGATCGAGCCAATTCGTGCGGTCGCGCTGTAGTCCAGCGGCGGCTTCGAAGTGCTGGGCGGCTGCGGCTTGTGCGATCTGCGCGTCCAACTGATGAATGTGGTCGTCGATGCCGCTGGGCTGGGCGTTGGCTTTAGCCGCGGACAAACTCAGCGAGAGGATGACGCCGAGGAACCGCGCTGCAAGGGCAGTGCTACGATCGCTGGATGAAGGGAAGGTGCTCATGGCCGGGGTTGTTTTTGGTTGACCGATAGGGACGGACCAAAAATCCCCTCACCGCCGGTTCGCACCTATCCCCGAAGAGGATCCGGCGGCGCGGATCGAGAATGCGGCGGTTTGGAGCCTGTTCGGGATCTCTTGAACGAAGGACTCCCAGGCTATTTTTCGATCAGGCGAATCCGGAAGATCATCGCGCTGGGCCTGCCCCGGTCTCCGAACCGGGGGTGCCTACGGGATCATTTTGCGGCGATGCATGGGCGGAAAAGAGACCGAAGGACGAGTTTGAAGAGATCCCCAATAGGCTCTTAGATGCGTTCCAGGGCCTCCATCAATGCCGCCTTTTGCCGGCGGCTCACCGGCAAGTGGGCATCGTTCGCCATGATCACCTCGCCGCCCTCGCCTTTGATGTACCGCTTGATGTGTTTGCGGTTGATGAGGTAGCTCTGGTGGATGCGCACGAAGCCCTGGTGCTGTAGAAAAGCATCGAACTCGCTGAGCGATCGGCTGATCACGTACGGCTTCTTCTCCGTCCGCATGTATACCTCGGTGTAGTTGTCGTCGCTCTTGCAGTAGAGCATTTCGTCCATTTGGACCACCACCAATCCGTCGGTTACTGGCAGAGCCATCTGGCGCTCGCTGACCACGGAGCCGAGTAGTGCGGGTATGTTGTCCGGTGCGGCCGTTCTACCCGATCCGGTCATGGCTTTGTTCACCGCATCGTCCAGTTCGGTGGGGACGATGGGTTTCAGCAGGTAATCCAGCGCGTTGAAGCGGATGGCTTTCACGGCGTAGCCTTCGTGCGCGGTGGTGAAGATCACATGGGGACGTGGAGCTGTCAGGGCCTTCAGAAGGTCGAAACCGGTCATCTCCCCCATTTCAATATCCAGGAACAACAACGCTGGCCTCAGTTCGCGCACCAATGCTATGCCTGAGGGAACGTCATGCCCCATGCCCAACACTTGGATGCCCGGATGGCGGCGCTGCAACAGGTCGTGCAGGTTCTCGCGGCTTTGGGCCTCATCGTCCACAATGGCGGCGGTGATCGTCATTCACTTCGCATTTTCGGACCCGTAAGGTAGCCGTGCGCGATCAGATAGGCAGCACCAGTTCCACACGTGTACCGATGGCTTGATCGATGTATCGGAAGAAGGCCGGGCGCCCCTTTTGCCGCTGCACCAGGTCGAGCCGCGCCTTGGTGATCAACGTGCCGAGCGAGCCCTTCTTCTCCGGCACATTGCTGGTGGATGGCTCTCCGCGACCCACACCGTCATCACTGATGTCCATCACCAATTGATCACCCTGTCGGCGGATGTGGATGGTGATGGATCCGCGGCCTACCATGCCGGATACCCCGTGCCAGATGCTGTTCTCCACAAAAGGCTGCATCACCAGCGGAGGTACGTTCACCTCCTCGGGGTCCAGGCCATCCTCCAAATGGATATGGAAATCGAACTTGTTCTCCGTACGGGCTTGTTCCAGCTCGAGGTATAGGCCTAGCGCTTCCAGGTCGCTCTTCAGGGGCACTTCGGCCATGCGGCTGTTCTCCAACACCAAGCGCATCAGCCGGCCGAACCGTGCGATGAACTCCTGCGCGCGATGCGGTTCCTGCTGCCGGATGAAGGCGCTGATGCTATTGAGCGCGTTGAAGATGAAGTGCGGGTTCATCTGGCTCCGCAACGCCTGCGTCTCCAAGCGTGCCGCGTCCTTCTCGAAACGTTCTTTGCGCCGCTTGCGGTCCAGCGCGAATGCGACACCGCCCCCCAGCAGCAGCAACGCTCCGCCACCGGCGATGGCCTGGGTGCGGGTGCGTTGGCGGTGCACTTGTTGCCGCGAGGTTTCCTTCTCCAAGGCGAGCTGCTGGGCGTGGGCAACGCTGTCGGCGAAGAGCCTGCGAGCGAAAAGGAACCGTTGTTCCTGTTTGGCCAGTTTTTCGACAACGGCGGTGCCCTCCACGGAATCCTTCACCTGGATGTAACGTTCCTTTTGCAGAAGCGCGTTCTTCATGTCCCCTAGCTTCTCGTAGGCGTAAGATGTTCGGTTCAATATCAGCATCCGTGTGCGGTCGAATCCGCCTTGATCCGCGATGATCATCGCGGAATCCAAGGTTGCGATAGCCTCCTTCCACCTTCCCAACGCGATCTGCATCGCTGATATATCGACCAAGGAGGAAGCCATCCAAGCACGGTCTCCCACTTCCACGAAGAGCCGATAACCTTGGCGGGAAATGGCAAGTGCCTCCTCGTTACGCCCCGTGCGATTGAGAATTCCCGATTCCGTCTTGATCGACTGTCCGAGCATCAGCACATCCCCGATCGATCGAGCAAGGGCCTGGGCGCGGCGGAGCAAGATCATTGCGCTATCGAATTGATCCGCTCGGGGAATTCCGATGGTTGCGAGCGAGGAGCTGTCTTGATCCGCGATGAAGCGCGCCAGGTCGAGATAGACCCGACCGGATTGCCTACGGAACCCGATGCTGTCCGCGATCGTGAGTGCGCGGTCGAAGTAGTCGCGTACGGTCTTAACATCGAGTACGCCCCAGTAGGTATACCCAAGGCCTTTCAATGCGATGCTCTCGTCCCGCGCGGAGCCTATTTCGCGGAAGGCGGTCAAAGCGCGTTGGAAATGTTCGCCCGCCGTTGCGTGATCGCCCAGGTCCGAGCAAGCGTAGGCTATGCCCATTTCGACCTTACCGATGAGGTAGGGATCGCCACTGGCATGTTCCCGTGCGTTCCGGAACAGATCACGGGCGCTCTCCGGCATTCCGTTCTCCAAATGCGCAGAACCTTGGTGAACGCGCAACCATCCGGTCGTTCCGTCGCCTTTGGGCTTGTTGACATCGTCAAGAGCCTCTTCCACTAGGGTGTCCGCCAGGCCAGACCGGCGCTGACGGGCCGCGACCTTCACCCGAAAGATCCTGGTAGCGGCGGTGGCTTCGAGGTCGTTGCGCTCAATGGCGAGTGATTCCGCCTCGAGGCTGGATCGTTCGGCGCCAAGGAGGTCATACCGGATCAGTTGCGCCTCCGCTTCCCATAACTTCGCCCAAGGTGCGAGCACATCGGCGAAGGGGGGCGGTTCTTGGCTCGCCTCTTCAGCCAGACGCAGCAATGCCGTATCCTCATGGGTGATGTACGCCTCTCCAAGTAAACGGTATGCGCTGAGCGCGAGCCCGGGATCTTTCTGCGCACGCATGGATCGCAGGTGTCTATGGCAGTGCCGTACCACGCTATCCATGTCGTAATAGAGCACCTGCCGCAGGTGCTCAAGAAGATGTTGATCCGTTCCGGTCCGATCGGGTACGGTGGCCGTGTGCTCGCCGGTGCAAGAAAACAGATGACCGGCGGCAAATGCGAAGCATACCACAACACACCTCCAGAACGATCGCGTACGAGCGGAAACCATGATCTTCGCAAGGTATCTCGGGGCGATGATCCGATGAAGCTAAGGCCCGACCCTTTCGGTTGAAAAAATCCTTCCCCTACGGGGAAGTAGAGGTACGATAGGGTGGCCCATGCCGGATACATCGTGGTCGCGCATTTCTTTGCCGCCCTGAAAACCGTCCCTCATGGCCAAGAAGAAGTCCGCTGGAAGTGGTGATCTGGTGATCGTGGAGAGCCCGGCGAAGGCGAAGACCATCGAGAAATACCTCGGGGAGGGTTATACCGTGCTGAGCAGCTATGGCCATGTGCGCGATCTGCCGGAACGCGATCTGAGCGTGGATGTGGAGAACGGCTTCGAACCCACCTACATCATCCCGGACGACAAAAAGGATCGCCTGAGCGCTTTGAAGAAGGAGGCGGACAAGGCGGCGATGGTCTGGCTCGCAACGGACGAAGACCGCGAAGGAGAGGCCATCAGTTGGCACCTAAAAGAAGCGCTGAAGCTGCCCGACGACAAAGTGAAGCGGATCACTTTCAACGAGATCACCAAGACGGCCGTGCTCAAGGCCATTGAGAACCCGCGCGAGATCGACATCCATCTTGTCGACGCCCAACAGGCCCGTCGCGTGCTGGACCGCTTGGTGGGCTACGAATTGAGCCCCATCCTATGGCGCAAAGTGAAACCCAGCCTGAGCGCTGGGCGTGTGCAAAGCGTCGCCGTGCGGTTGATCGTCGAACGCGAACGCGAGATCCTGGGGTTCGCCGAGAAGAGCGCTTTCCGCATCACCGCGCAATTGATCACTGGCACCAAGGCTATGGTGAAGGCCGAACTTCCCAAGCGCTTCGCCACTGAGGCGGAGGCCCTGGCTTTCTTGCAAGGGTGCGTGGGTTCCAGCTTCACGGTGAACGCCGTGGAGAAGAAGCCGGGGAAGCGAACGCCAGCAGCCCCGTTCACAACCTCCACCTTGCAACAGGAGGCCAGCCGCAAGCTGGGCTACGGTGTGGACCGCACCATGCGCATCGCCCAAGGGCTCTACGAGCAAGGGCACATCACCTACATGCGTACCGATTCGGTGAACCTGAGCGAACAGGCCATAGCCGCAGCTGAATCCGCCGTGACAGAACAATATGGTGCGCGGTACTGCAAGGCCCGCCGCTACGCCAGCAAAAGCAAAGGGGCACAAGAGGCGCACGAGGCCATCCGTCCCACGGACTTCATGGTCCGTTCCGCGGGTGCGGACAGGGACGCCGAGCGCTTGTACGACCTGATCAGCAAACGCACGCTGGCCAGCCAGATGGCGGATGCGGAACTGGAGAAGACCGTGGTGGACATAGCGATCAGCGGCCATTCGGACGAGTCCCTTACCGCCCAAGGCGAGGTGATCCTCTTCGATGGCTTCCTGAAGGTCTACATGGAAGGCCGCGATGAGGAGGATGGGGACGAGCAGGAGGGTTTGCTCCCGGATATGAAGCAGGGCGAAGCGCTCCAGTTGCAGGAAATGACCGCCACGCAACGCTATGATCGGCCCGCACCGCGATATACCGAGGCCAGTTTGGTGAAGAAATTGGAAGAACTCGGCATCGGTCGTCCGAGCACCTACGCACCTACGATCAGCACCGTACAGAAGCGCGGCTACGTGGTGAAGGAGAACCGCGATGGCACGCAGCGGCCCTACCGCTTGATCACCTTGGCGAACGATGCCATCAGCGAGAACACCGCCATGGAGAACGTTGGCGCGGAGAAGCAAAAGCTCTTCCCCACGGATATCGGAATGGTGGTGAACGACTTTCTCGTGGAGCATTTCCCCACCATCGTGGACCTGAACTTCACCGCCTACGTGGAGGGGGAGTTCGACCAGATCGCGGAGGGTACCATGAACTGGCGCGATATGTTGAAGGAGTTCTACACGCCGTTCCACGCTACGATCGGTACCGTGAAGGAGACCGCGGAGCGGGCCACCGGATCGCGCGAATTGGGGGTCGACCCCACCTCGGGCCGCAAGGTGTATGCACGGATAGGTCGCTTCGGCCCCATGATCCAGATAGGTGAGGTGGAGAACGAGGAGAAGCCCAAATTCGCCAGCCTTCGCAAGGACCAGAGCATCGCCAGCATCTCCTTCGAGGATGCCATGGACCTTTTCAAACTGCCGCGCACGCTCGGCGAACGGGATGGCGAAGTGGTGAGCGTGGGCATCGGCCGCTTTGGTCCCTATGTGCGACTTGGAACCACCTATGCGAGCCTGACCCCGGAGGATGACCCGCTCGCGATCGACCTGACGCGTGCCATTGAACTGGTCGACCTGAAGAAGCTAGCGAGCGCGACACGCGATCTCGGTGAGTACGACGGAGAAACGCTCGTGGTCGGGCGTGGCCGCTTCGGACCCTACGTGAAACACGGGAAGACCTATGCCAACATTCCCAAAGGGGAGGACCCCGCCTCGCTCACCTTGGAGCGCGGTATCGAATTGGTGAAAGACAAGGTCGCCGGTGCGAAGGCCAAGATCCTCAAGAAGTTCGAGGGAAGCGATATCGAGATCCTGGATGGGCGTTATGGTCCCTACATCACCGACGGGAAGAAGAACGCCAATCTGCCCAAGGGGAAGACCCCCGAAGAGATCTCGCTGGAGGAGTGTGTGGCATTGGTCGCCGCCGCGCCTGCCAAGAAGAAGGCGGCTGGCCGGAAAGGTGGTTTCCGCAAGAAGAAGGCGTGAGCAGGGAATAGCCTTGCCAACAATGATGTGTGGAAGGTCTGATCGTCGCACGTAGCGCCCAGGCCTTGGAGAACGTCACCTTCGCTGCGGTCGCCGGGATGTTCTTCCAGCAGGCCTGTTCCCGAGACGCACCATGGACTTCAGCATTTACTTCCAGCCGAGCGCGCGCTTCGGGAAGGACCTCCCGGAATGGCTGGCGCATAGTCTGGGCGATGGCACGCGGTTCCATACACCCCAGGGCTTCCCCGATCTTGAGGGAGCGCAAGTAGCGCTTCTGGGTGTGTTGGATGACCCTGGACATGCCCGCCCGCGAAGTTGCGTTCATGCTGCGGATGCCATCCGCGAGCAGTTCTACAAGTTGTATCGGCCGAACGGACACGTGCATTTGGTCGATCTGGGCGATCTGCACCCTGGCGCCACCTTGCAGGACACGCAGCACGCTTTGGCCGAAACGTTGGCGGAACTGATCCGTCGGAATATCGTCCCCATCATTCTGGGCGGCGGACAGGGCCATACCTACACCCAATACCTGGCCTATGAGCGGCTGGAACGCACGGCCAACCTCGTGTGTATCGACCCGCGGTTCGACCTGGGCGAACCCGGGCAAGGGTTGGCGGAGTCCAGCTACCTAAGCCATATCGTTCTGCGCCAGCCCAACTTCCTCTTCAACTATAGCAATCTGGGCTACCAGACCTACCTCGTGGACCAGCCGGGGGTCGAACTCATGGACAAGCTCTTCTTCGACGCTCACCGGTTGGGTGAGCTGCGCAGTTCCATGGCAGATGCGGAACCCGTGCTACGTAACGGCGACACGTTGAGCGTGGACTTGAACGCCGTGAGGCGTAGTGACGCGCCGGGTACCACCAACCCGGGCCCCAATGGATTTCATGCGGAAGAGATCTGCCAATTGCTCCGGTATGCCGGGGTAAGTGAGAAGATCACGTCCCTCGGTATCTATGAGCTCGACCCTGATCGGGACCAGGACCAGGTGACGGCCCAACTGGCGGCGCAGCTCATGTGGTGTTTTTTGGACGGCCTGCGCAGCCGCACGAACGACCTGCCATGGCTTGACCGCAAGCGGTTCACACGGTTCCGCATTCCTATCCGAGGCAATGAACAGGAACTGGTATTCTACAAGAGTTCCGTGAGCGATCGCTGGTGGATGGATGTACCCTACAGGGCCGAACAAGAGGCCCGGTTCGAGCGGCACCACTTGGTCCCATGCTCCTATGCCGACTACCAGCTGGCCTGTCGTGAGGAGGTGCCCGACCGCTGGTGGCGCACCTTCCAGAAGCTGGCCTGATATCGGGCGGCCGCAACGGTCAAGCCCTACGGGCGCTTGCTGAAATTTTGTGGGCTCGGATCTTTGCTATATTGGCGCCGGGTTCGCTGGAGCAAGAGGGAAGACTTGGCTCCGCCCAGGCAAGGAACTGAACGGAACACACGTATGAGGGGGATAACTACCGTAGCGCTCTGCGCGGTGTTGGGAAGCGCGTCGTTCGCCCAGCAGGATCCGCAGTACTCGCAATACATGTTCGACCGCATCTCCATCAACCCGGGCGTTGCGGGCACGAGCGGGTCCATGTGTGTAACCGCGTTGCTTCGACAGCAGTGGAGCGGTTTCGAAGGAGCCCCTAAAACCGGCCTCTTCAACTTCCAAATGCCCATCAGCAAGATCAGCAGTGGCGTAGGCATTTCGTTCTATGCCGACCAATTGGGCCAGCAGAAGGGCACGATCGCCAGACTCCACTACTCGTTCCACCGCAAGCTGGGTCCAGGGACCTTGGGTATGGGTCTCTACGTCGGAATGACCAGCCGTTCCTTGGGAAGTGACTGGATCGCAGTGGATGATGTCACCCAGGATGCCGCCATCCCGGACAACGGGGTTTCCGCGACCGGCTTTGATATGGGGCTTGGTTTTTACTACGTCGCACCCACCTTCTGGGTCGGCCTCAGCAGTACCCAACTGCCGCAAACCAAGCTGGAGCAAGTGAGCATCCAGAACGCCCGCCACTACTATCTCCAAGGCGGGTATGATTGGGCCATTGGAGGGAACAAGAAGTATGTGTTGCAGCCCAGCGTTCTAGTGAAGACCGATGGGACCACCCCCCAGTTGGACGTCAACGCCACTTTCCTTTATAATAACATGGTTTGGCTGGGCGTTTCCTACAGAACAGAGGACGCGATAGCCCCCATGCTCGGTTACCAGTACAAGTTCCCAAATGGCAATTCCTCCATCCGTTTGGGGTACAGTTACGATGTCACTACCTCGTTGTTGAGCAACTACAGCAGTGGAAGCCACGAGGTCATGCTTAACTACTGTTTCAAGATCGTCAAGCCGGAGAAGCTGGAGATCTATCGGAACATCCGGTTCCTCTGATCAGTAACCCACAAACCAGACCTGCCGTACCAAGTCTAGCCTGAAGTGTTCGCTTACCCGGACCGAAGGCATCGGCAACGAACGGCACAAACGGAGCAACCATGACACTTCGTCCCATTCTTTATCTCGGCGCTGTCGGCTTGCTGGCGAGTTGCGGCGGCGGCGGACAGGGGCAGTTGATCGGCGTCCAAGGGCGCCCGGACTGGTTCCAAGTGGACCCCTACGGCATGAACTACATACCGATGGGCAGCTACGTCATGGGGCCCAGCGATCAGGACGTTCCCTATGCCCTGGTCACCAAGAGCAAGACCGTGTCGGTACAAGCGTTCTACATCGACCAGACGGAGATCTCCAACAACGAGTACAGGCAGTTCGTGTTCTACGTGAAGGACAGCACGGCCAAGCGACTTCTGGGCGAAGAGGATATTGGCGAGCACATCGTCAGTGAGGATGAGTACGGTGAGGAGATCGATCCGCCCGTGATCAATTGGCGCGAACGGATCAACTGGTGGGGCGAAGAGGAGCGCGAGGCCTTGGCGGACATGTTCTTGAGCGAGAGCGAACAGTTCTATCGCCGCCAGGAGATCGACACCCGGAAGCTGATGTTCGAGTACTATTGGATCGACCTTAAGGAGGCCGCTCGAAAAGCGGGGAAGGACCTGGACCTCAGCTACACCAACGTCAAGGGCCAGAACAACGCCATCCGAGGTCACAGCGATCGTAGCAAGTTCATCATCAAGGAGGTGATCAACGTGTACCCGGACACCTTGGCTTGGGTGCATGACTTCACCTATTCGTTCAATGAGCCGATGACGGAGAATTATTTCTGGCATCCGGCCTACGACGATTACCCGGTCGTGGGTATCACTTGGACGCAGGCTACCGCCTTCAATGTGTGGCGCTCCATGCTCATGAACACCTGGCTGAGCCAGAACGAGGAGCCCTTCGTGAACCGCTTCCGCCTGCCGACCGAGGCCGAGTGGGAATACGCTTCCCGCGGCGGCCTGGATCTGGCCCCCTATCCTTGGGGTGGTCCTTACATCCGGAACCGTCAGGGCTGCTTCCTGGGCAACTTCAAACCGCTCAATGGGAACTACGTGGACGACGGTGGGTTCCATACGGTGCCAGTGGATAGCTACAGCCCGAACGACTATGGGCTCTACAACATGTCGGGGAACGTGAGTGAGTGGACCAGTACGGCTTTTGATGAGGCTGTCTACGATTTCGACCACGACCTGAACCCCGATTACAGCTATGATGCCCTGGCCAATGACCCACCCAGCCTCAAGCGGAAAGTGATCCGCGGTGGTTCGTGGAAGGACATCGGCTACTATCTCCAGACCGGTACGCGCAGTTATGAGTACCAGGACACGGCGAAGTGCTATATCGGTTTCCGCAGTGTGATGACCTTCCTGGGCCGTGGTAAGGCCGTGAACGCGGAAGACCTCTAGACGAAGATCGCGCTCGTAGCCCTGTGCTGCGGACGTTCAACAACACTCACTCTTCACAGCAACCTCCAAAAGCAAGGAAATCCGATGAGACCAGGCAGCAAAGCATGGAAGAATTTCATGGCCAAACTTTACGGGATCGGCGCAGCCGTCGTGATCGTTGGCGCGCTGTTCAAGATCCAGCACTGGCCCGCTGCTGACTTGTTCCTGATCCTTGGTCTCAGTACCGAGGCCATTATCTTCTTCTTCTCCGCTTTCGAACCACCGCACGAGGATCCTGATTGGAGCTTGGTCTACCCGGAACTCGCCACCGGCGAACGTGCCGAAGGGGATGATTTCAAAAAGGAGGACCAGCGATCGATCACCGAGCAACTCGATGATATGCTGGAAAGCGCCAAGATCGAACCCGAGCTCATCGCCAGCTTGGGCGATGGCATGCGCAGCCTGAGCGACCAGGCCAAGCAGATGGGCGAGATCACCGGAGCGGCTTCTGCGACGAACGAGTACGCCAACAGCTTGAAGGGAGCTTCCGTGAAAGTGACCGAGCTGAGCGATAGCTATGCCCGCGCGAGCGAGAGCCTCGTGGGACTTACAGCTCACGCTGACGCAGGCAAGAGCGCCGGAGAGAGCTTGAGCAAGATGAGCACCAACCTCACCGCGCTGAACGAGATGTACGAACTCCAACTGCGCAGCAGCCGCGAGAAGCTTGAAGCCGCCAACCAGATGTTCGCCGGTGTGGGTGAATTGCTCACCCATCTCCAGAACAGCGTGGATGATACCAAGCGGTACAAGGAGAACATCGCCGTTTTGAGCGACAACTTGGGCAAATTGAACACCGTGTACGGCAACATGCTTGCCGCCATGACCGTGCGCTGAGCCGACCCCTGCGACCAACCCACTCAAGGAACGACCTAAACCTGCTCGAGGAACATGGCTAGTGGCAAACAGACGCCGCGTCAGAAGATGATCAACATGATGTACTTGGTGCTGACGGCGCTTCTCGCGCTGAACGTATCCAAGGAGATCCTGGACAGCTTCGTGACGGTGAACAACGGCTTGGAGACCACCAAGCTCACCCTGAAGGAGAAGATGGATGCCACCTATGGCCAGTTCTCCGGGATGGCGGCTGAGAACGAGAAGAAGTACGGCGCGGCGTGGAGACAGGCTGAGTCCGTGCAGAAGGTCGCTGCTGAGCTTCTCGCGCACATCGATCAACTCAAGGTGAAGGTGATCACCGCCACAGAAGGTTGGCCCGTAGAGAAGGTGATCGGGAAGGACGAAAGGGGAAGGGATACCATCATCAACCTTGCGCTCGTTGAGAAGAAGGACGACTACAACAAGATCACCGAGTTGATGATCGGGTCGGAGCCGGCCAAACCGAAGGAGGGTGAAATGACCGCAAGGGAACTACGGACCAAGATCGAGGCGTATCGAGATCTGATCAAGCAGGTCGGCGCCAAGAACCCGGCACTGGCCGCACAGGTGGACCGTGTGTTCGATCTGAGCGATCGTGCCGACGCCTCCGGCACCATGAACAACTGGGAGAGCATCAACTTCTACCACGTCCCACTGGCGGCAGGCATCACCATCCTCTCCAAGCTGCAAAGCGACGTGCGGAATTTGGAGAACGAATGCGTGGGTTTCCTCATGGGCGATGTGGAAGGAGCTGCAATGAAATTCTCCGAGCTGGCACCGGTCGTTCTGCCGGTGAGCAATTACATCACGGTCGGCGATTCGTTCCGGGCCGATGTGTACCTGGCTGGATACGACCCGCTCAACCATCCGGTGGTCGAGTTGTCGAAGAACGGCACCATCGACACGGTGAAAATGGAGGTGATCGGCGATAAGGAAGTTGTTCCCATCGGAGCCGATGGCAAAGGAAAACTGCGCCTCCCCGGCCAGGGCGTGGGTGCCAAGGAATGGAAGGGTATCATCAAGTTCAAGCAGGCGGGACAGGAGGAGCGGCGTTATCCGTTCTATGCGAACTACGAGGTGGCGCAGCCCAACCTTGTGGTCAGCCCTACCAAGATGAACGTGTTCTACCGCGGCATCGACAACCCGGTGGATGTGAGCGTTCCCGGATTCTCGGCGGACAAGATCCAGCCCAGCATTGACAACGGTAGTATCACCAAAGGGGCCCAGGGCTATATCGTGAAGCCGGGCAAAGGCACTGAAGCTACTGTGAGCGTAAGCGTGGAGATGCCTGGGGGCCAACGCAAGAGCATGCCGGGTGTTAAATTCCGGGTGAAGTCCGTACCGAACCCGACACCGCAGTTCGGAGGGAAGGGAGTGAGTGATGCGACGATCAAAGCATCTGAACTAACTGCCGCGCTCGGCGTGATCGCGAAGATGGAAGGCTTTGAGTTCGATCTGAAGTTCGAGGTGATCGAATTCAACATTGGTGTGACGATGGGGGGGACTTACGCCGAGAAGTCCGCAAAGGGCAATAAGGTCTCTCAGGAACAAAAGGACATGCTCAAGAAAGTAAAGGCCGGTGCGAAGGTGTACATCGATAACATCAAGGTGAAGAAGCCGGATGGTACCATCACCAGCATCGGATCGCTGTCTTTGAAGGTCACCTGATCAATCCTAGAAGCCATGAAGAAGCACCAGCCCAGCGCAATTCGGATACTTGGTCCGATCGTGATCTTTGTGATGGTCATGGCTCCAGTGCAAGCCCAAACGGTCTTGGACGGTGCGTACATAAAGGAGCATACGAAGACAAAACGGGTAGTCCCTTATACCCACATTCGTGAAGCGGATGTCATGTACGCTCGACGTGTTTGGCGGGAGATCGATATGCGCGAGAAGATCAACCATCCGCTGTATTATCCGATCACCCCTATCAGCGATCGAAAGAGTCTGTTCGATGTGATCCGTCAGGGACTGCTCACCGACGGAAGTATCACAGCGTACTATGCCGGGGACTTGGTCGAAGAGGACGAATTCAAGACACCCTTACTTCCATCCGATCTGAAGACCATGTTCATGCGTTTGGACACTTCGTACACCGAGGATCCGGACAACCCTGGTGATATGCAGCAGGTGATTCAAGAGATATCTCTGGAATCCTCGGATGTCAAACGGTACAGGATCAAGGAGGATTGGATCTTCGATAAGCAACGCAGCAAGATCGATATCCGGATCATTGGCATTGCGCCGATGATCGAAAAGAAGGGACAGGATGGTGAATCCAAGGGATTCCAAACCCTATTCTGGCTGTACTTCCCAGAGTGCAGGTATGTCTTCGCCAACTGGGAGGTCTTCAACCGGGAGAACGATGCGGAACGGCGCAGTTTCGAGGATATCTTCTGGAAGCGCCAGTTCTCGAGCACCATTACAAAGTGGAGCAACGTGTACGATCGGAAGATCGGGGTGTACCGGACCGGTCTTGATGCGCTGCTTGAAGGGGAGGAGATCAAGCAATCCCTCTTTGAGTTCGAGCACGATCTCTGGAACTTCTGATCTTTCCCCTATGAGCCTTACGAAGCCCCGGATCCCGGGGCTTCGCTACTTTTGCGCCCCTTTCTCCAGCAGGCATACTTCACCGGCCGAGCTCGGGGGCTAGAGCACCGCGATGATCGACGTATCGAGACTGACCTTGCACTTCGGCCAACGGCCCATGTTCGATGAGGTTTCGTTCTTCATCGGAAGTGATGACCGCATTGGTTTGGTGGGGCGGAACGGTGCGGGTAAGAGCACCCTGCTCAAGATCCTCGCGGGCCAGCAACAGTTCGACAAGGGCACGGTGGGCAAGCCGAAGGAGCTCACCATGGGCTATCTGCCACAGCAGATGGACCATGACCTGAAACTCACACCCTGGCAGGTCGCGGAGAAGGCGTTCGAAGAGGCGCAGGCCTTGAACGCTTCCCTGGCCCGCATCGAGAAGGAATTGGAGGGCACCATCACCGACGAGGAGGCCATGGAGCTGGCCACCTTGCTGGCCCACGCGCATGACCGGCTCAATGCCTTGGGCGCAGCGGACCATGACATGCAGATCGAGCGCATGCTGAAAGGCATCGGCTTCGTGGGGCAGGATATGCATCGCCCGCTGTCAGAGTTGAGCGGTGGCTGGCGGATGCGGGCGGAACTCGCACGTATCCTGCTCATGCAGCCCGACCTGCTCCTCCTCGACGAGCCCACCAACCACCTCGATCTGCCCGCCATCCAGTGGTTGGAAGACCTGCTGCGGACCTATCCTGCCGCGTTGGTCCTGATCTCACACGACAAGACCTTTCTAGACCGCCTTACCAAACGCACCTTGGAGGTCACCGGTGGCGAACTCATCGATCGCAAGGTGCCTTGGACCCAATACGTGGAATTGCGCAAGGTGGAGCGCGAGCAGCAATCCGCTGCGGCCAAGGACCAACAGCGCTACATCAAGGAAACCACCGATCTCATCAACAAATTCCGGGCGAAGGCGAGCAAGGCGGCTTTCGCGCAGAGCCTTATCACCAAGCTGGAGAAGCTTGACCGCATCGAGGTGGAGGATGAGGACCTACGGAAGATGTTGGTGAAATTCCCTCCCGCTCCGAACAGCGGGAAGTTGGTGGCGGAGGTGAAGAACGTCAGCAAGTCCTACGGCCCGAAGAAGATCTTCCAGAACGCTGAACTGACCATCGCCAAAGGGGAGCACCTCGCGTTGGTCGGGGCCAATGGCACCGGCAAAAGCACCTTGGTGCGCATGATCGTGGGCGAGGAGCCCTATGAAGGTGAGATCCGTCTGGGTCACAACGTGATCGTTGGATATTACGCCCAGGACATGCCCGAGCGCATGACCCCGCAGCGCACGGTGTTGGAAACGGCGGAAGATGCTGCCAGCGAGGACAACCGAGTACGCGTGCGTGCTATGCTGGGTGCGTTCATGTTCAGCGGAGAGGATGTCGACAAGAAGGTGAAAGTGCTGAGCGGCGGTGAGCGCGCGCGTCTGGCCCTCTGCTGCATGTTGTTGCGACCGCTCAACTTCCTGCTGCTCGATGAGCCCACCCACCACTTGGACATTCAGAGCAAGGATGTGCTGAAGGAAGCCCTGAAGAACTACGACGGCACCTTCCTGCTCGTGAGCCATGATCGCGATTTCCTCACCGGCCTCACCAATCGCCTTCTCGAATTGGATGACCTGCGCATCCGGGACCAGCACATGGACATCCTGGAGCTGATCGAGAAGCGCAAGGCACTGCAAACGGCCGACATGGGGGCCAGTAGTGCCCGACAAGCGGCAGCCCGCCAGGAAAGCGGGTCGAAGAACGATTACCACGAGAAGAAGGAACGCGACAAGGAGCGGCGCCGCTTGCAGAACCAGGTGGAGCGTCTGGAGAAACAGTTGGCCACCTTGGAGCAGGAGGAGAAAGCTCTTCAGGCCCGTGTTATGACGAGCGGTGTAGCCGCTTCCGAGGTTGACAAGGGATATGCCCGCCTCGGGGAGCTGGCGCAACGCATCGCCAGTACCATGGCCGAATGGGAGGATGCCGCCGCCAAGCTCGAAGCCCTGGCCGAAACGGCGAACTGAAACTTATTCCCAGAGAGGCGCCCGATCATTGCTACATTTGCCCCCCTAGTGCGGGGTGGAGCAGATGGTAGCTCGTCGGGCTCATAACCCGAAGGCCGTAGGTTCGAGTCCTACCCCCGCTACAAAGGAAGGCCCGGTGCAAGCCGGGCCTTCGCGTTCCCGACCACCCCGACCCAAGTACCGCGAACTTCGCGGTATCGACCCATGGCGCACAAAGCCGGATACGTGAACATCATTGGTGAGCCGAACGTGGGCAAGAGCACCCTGCTCAACGCCCTGCTCGGTGAACAATTGGTGATCACCAATCCCAAGGCGCAGACCACACGTCACCGCATCCTGGGTATTCTCAATGGGGAGGACCACCAATTGGTCCTGAGTGACACCCCGGGGATCCTTGACCCGCAGTATCCCATGCATGAACGCATGATGGATGCAGTGGACAGTGCGCTCAAGGACGCCGACATCCTCCTGGTGCTCGTAGAACTCGGTCAACGCCCTGAGCGCTCGGAGAATGTCCTGCAGCGTGCGCAGCGGTTCAATGGCCCGTTGTTGCTCTTGGTGAACAAAATGGACCGGGGCGACGAGGCTGCCGTGCTCGAGTCCCTCGAGCTTTGGCAAAAGGCTTTGCCCGCCGCGAAGGTCGTGCCCATCTCCGCGCTGCACGGGTTCCGGGTCGATGAGTTGCGCCAACACCTCATCGAGCAACTACCGGAGCACCCGGCCTATTTCCCGAAGGATGAACTGAGCGATCGGAACATGCGCTTCTTCGTGAGCGAGATGATCCGGGAGAAGATCCTGGCCTATTACCAGAAAGAGATCCCCTATAGCACCGAGGTGGTGGTGAACAGCTTCGAGGAGAAGGAGAAGATCACCCACATCCAGGCCGATGTGATCGTGATGCGCGAAAGCCAGAAGGGGATAGTGATCGGCCGCGGCGGCATCGCCTTGCGCAAGTTGGGTACGGAGGCCCGCAAGGCGATCGAACGCTTCCTCGGGGTGCAGGTCTTCCTCGATCTTCGTGTGAAAGTCGATCCTGATTGGCGCCAGGATGCCGCGAAATTGAAACGCTACGGATACTGATGAGCAACATCGTCGCCATCGTCGGAAGACCGAACGTCGGAAAGAGTACGCTCTTCAACCGGCTCACCGAACGGCAGGAGGCCATCGTGGACCCCACGGCCGGCACCACGCGTGACAGGCACTACGGCAAGGCCGAATGGAACGGCACCGTCTTTAGTGTGATCGATACGGGAGGCTACGTTCCCGGTGGTGATGACGTGTTCGAGGAAGAGATCCGTCGTCAGGTGGAACTGGCCATCGATGAATCCGATTCCATCCTTTTCATGGTGGATGTAATGACCGGCCTCACCGCATTGGACGAAGCCATCGTCCGCATGTTGCGCAAAGCGCGTAAACCGGTGCTTCTGCTGGGCAACAAGGTGGACACGAACGATAAGCAGTACGCCGCCGCTGAACTCTATTCGCTCGGCATGGGCGAGGTCTATTGCATCAGCGCACAGAGCGGAGCGGGTACCGGCGAATTCCTGGATGCACTTGTAGCCAGCTTCACCAAACCCAGTGAGGAGGCCCTGCCCGATGTGCCGAAGCTCGCGATCGTGGGTCGCCCGAACGTAGGGAAATCCTCTCTCGTTAACGCGTTACTGGGCCGCGTGCAGAATATCGTGACGCCGATCGCCGGCACCACGCGCGATCCGATCAACACGCGCTACACGGTGTTCGGCTTCGATGTGGTGCTTCTGGACACCGCAGGCATACGCAAACGCCAGCGCGTGGATGAGGATATCGAGTTCTACAGTGTGATCCGTTCCATCCGCGCCATCGAGGATAGCGATGTGTGCCTTCTGCTCATTGATGCCACCGAAGGGGTCCATCAACAGGACCTCCACATCTTCTCCATGATCGAGAAGAACGGCAAAGGCCTTGTGGTGGTGGTGAACAAATGGGACTTGGTGCAGAAAGAGACCAACAGCGCCAAGGAGTTCGAGGCCCAGATCCGCGCGCGGCTCGCTCCCTTCAACGATGTGCCCATCGTGTTCACATCGGTGCTGGAAAAGCAGCGTATCCACAAGGTGATGGAGCAGGCCATGGAAGTGTGGGAGGCCCGCAGGCGGAAGATCCCCACGCGGAAGTTGAACGACATCATGCTCCCGGAGATCGAGCGGCTGCCGCCGCCCATGAACAAGGGCAAGGTGATCCGTATCAAGTTCGTGAACCAATTGCCTACGGTCGTACCCTCGTTCGCTTTTTACTGCAACCTGCCGCAATACGTGAAGGGCCCTTACCTGAGGTTCTTAGAGAACAAGATCCGCCACCACTTCCCGTATACTGGAGTACCCATCCGTATCTTTATGAGAAAGAAGTAGGTCGTGTTCCCGCGTTGCACATCGGCCATCCTCGCGATCGTGCTGATGAGCGCGATCGAGGCCCAAGATCTATCCATTCTCCGCGCGCAGTATGACTGGAGTGTGGATCCCGCCTGGGATCCGTCCTGGTCGGTCGGCATAGCGGCTGGTCCGGAGATCTTGGACGAGGCCTTGTCCATCCGCCTGCGCAATATCAAACCGGAGTTCCTCAGTGTGTTCTTCGAGCGGCGTAGGGTAATACGCTTCACCGATCAGGCGAGCATCCGGGCCTTCGGGCATGTCACTGTCCCAGAGAGTTTGGATCCCCTTTCCGATCGTCAACTTTCAGGTCCAGCGGATCCGAACGGGCAGGCGCATCCCCTTTGGTTCAACGTCCGGTTGGATCTTTTCGCGGCCCGGGTCGTGCGCCCAGACGGATCATGGGAGGAACTTCACGTTACGGGAAGCGTGCAGCGCGCCAAGGTGCGGACCCCGATCACGAACGAAGAAGCATGGAGCTACTTGCTCGATGTAGCGGGGATCCGCACGGGCGACGTGGTCGAGTTCCGATGGAAATATATGGTGCCGTACGATCTGAACGCACCGCGGAGCTACGGATGGCGCGCACGCTATTGGGTGGACAATTGGTCCCGGCTTACCAGTTGGCGGGTCTTCTTCCATGGGACACTGCCCATCAGGGCTCAGCGCACCGAGATCGTGTACCATCGCAAGCATGGCCTTGTGCTCATGGGTTGGCCTGCCACCGAGCGCCAGGAGGAAGGCGATGAAATACGATGCACTTGGCACATGGAGGATCTGCCCGCTTGTATGGATGAAGTGAACGCACGCCCGGCCGATCTTTTACCCCACATCGTGGTACGCCTCGAACCGGATGACCCACGTTACTGGCGACGTGACCACCTCAGTGGTATCCCTGTTCAGCAGCCGTATTGGATGTATGTGCTGCGTGAGCGAGAGGACAAGGCGCTCTGGTGGAAGCAGGTGGCGCGCAAGAACGTACCCGATCATCAGAACGAGCTGCTCAAGGACTTCATACGATCCACAACCCTTGGCCAGGGACAAGAACCGGTCGCTCGGCGCATCGAACGGATCCACGAACGGATCGCCACAAGGTTCACTTTCGAACCGGACAATGCCTGGTACGACAATGATCACTGGACGGGCCGACCGCGGATGGGGGACCAGGTGAACGAGAGCCGCTTACGGGCCATCAGCCGGTATGATCTCTATGCCAAGATCATCGACCACTATTTCGTGGATTACACCTCGGCCTACGTCTTGGATGCGCGCGTGGGTCGAATGGACGATCGCTACATATCCCCGCTTTGGGGCAACGAGTTCCTCCTCGCGGTGCGCGATGGTGATGGCCTTCTGTGGATGCACCCCAAGTGTTCCCGGTCGGGTCTTATGGCGAACGAGTTCCCTTTCTATTGGCAAGGGACATCCGCGTTGTTGAACAACTTGGGGCTGCTTGTGAGCGATGGGCCGGTGCATCCGGTTTTCACCGACCTGCCCATTGCACCCCCATATGAGAATGTGCGTGAGGTCCATTTCGATATGGAGGTGGACCTCGCGCAACGCACCGTACATGTTCACGTGCGCGTTCTCCTCATGGGTCAGTTCAGCACACTTGGGCGCGCCAGTTACTTGTTCAATGAAGTGGATAGCACAGTGCTCCCCGCATACGGTCATCGGCCGGACCATTCACCCCATGCCCGGTTGATCGACCAGCGGATGGCCCCACTGCAAACCGACCCGCCCTTCCGGCAGGCCATTGAGATGGAGCTCGATCTATCGCAGGCTCTCTCTGCCACCGGTGAGGATACCTGGCAACTCGATCTCTCGGGTCTTCTGGAGCATGCCCTGCCCGAGGGGTTTCGAGCGGCGGGTCGTGATCTTCCGTTCCATTGGGATTTCGCGCAGCGTGATGAACTGTCGATCCAGGTGGGTTTCGACCGGCCCGTGGATGTGGACCTTCGATCCGCCATTGTCGGCGTGGATACCTGCGGAAGTACGCAGTACAGGTGCAACCTTGATCGGATCGACGAACGGCAGGTCCTATTGCGGTCAGCCCTCCAAGTGAACGACTTGATCGTACCGATAGAGCGTGCCGCTGAATTGGAGCGGCTTCTCGATCACGGGCACGCTGCTGCCCGTGCGGTGCTTGATATCCGGGCCGCAAACCCGACCGATCCCTGAACAGAGCGGCCGTTGTCCTCCGAGCGCCAAAAGGACCGACGTCGACCTGTTATCTTGGCGCGCCATGCGCCGTCTTTCCCACTGACCTGGCGATGGGTACACGGGGCATGGGGCGCCAGCAAACCGGCCACATCCTGGCGTTCTGCAAAGCGGTCCCCGACGAAGCCCCCTTCAGCTTCTCTCCGGTTCGAACCCCGATGTCCGTTCGGTATCCCTGTGAACGGGCCACGCTGTTGAGCGGTGTCCGCAATGTGCAGGTGCCCCCGCCCAAGGCTTGATCATCGATCTGCTTGCATAGCCGCCTTTTCACCAAGGTCGGGCGGCGATGTCGTGTCCTCCTAAGGGGAGGTCATGATGTGGGTTTCCTTGGTCCATTCTTTCACCTTTCACATGATCACATCAAGGACCATCATCGTCCTATTGACGTTCGCTGCGGTGGCGTCTCAATGCGCAAGACCATAACCGTGGTCGATCAGGATACGGACCGACCCCTGGAGGGGTCTCCATTACAGGAGCCGATGCGAATGCCCCTGTGCTGACGGATGTACGCGGTCGCGCCTCCATCGCATCCCTCGCGGGCTCGGATAGTCTGCATCTCCACCTGCTCGGTTATGGGCCCAACACCGTGGCCTTTGGCGACTTGGCCAAGAGCGAGAACCGCATCGTGCTTACCGCTGCGGCGTTCCCATTGAACGAAGTGGTCATCAGCGCCAACCGTTGGGAACAAGAAGCGGACCGTGTGCCCGATCAGATCACTGTGATCAAGCCGCGCGATATCGTGTTCAACAACCCCGGCACCGCGGCCGATATGCTCCAACAGACCGGAGAGGTTTTCATGCAGAAAAGCCAATTGGGTGGAGGCAGTCCTATGCTTCGAGGCTTCGCGGCCAACCGTGTGCTGATCGTGGTCGACGGGGTGCGTATGAACAACGCCATCTACCGGGCAGGGAACCTGCAGAACGTGATCAGCGCCGATCCGTACGCACTGGAACGGGCCGAAGTGATCCATGGCCCGGGGGCCATGACCTACGGAAGCGATGCCATCGGTGGAGTCATGGACTTTCACCTTTTGAGCCCCAAGTTCAGTGCGGACAGCACGCTGTTGTTCCGAGGAGGAGCCGCAGCACGATATGGTTCCGCTGCGAGCGAGTACGGAGGGCATCTCGACCTCGGCCTTGGTGGACGCAAACTCGCCTTCGTGGGTAGCGCCTCCTTCACTCGGTTCGGGGATCTACGCATGGGCACACAAGGCCCCGACGATTATCTGCGCCCCTGGTATTCCGAGGTGATCAATGGTGCGGATAGCATGGTGATCAATAGCGATCCCGAACTCCAAGTGGGAAGCGCCTATGACAACATGAACTTCATGGGCAAGCTCGCCTATCGCCCAGTCGCATCGCTGGAGATCGGGGCGAACTTCTACTACAGCACGACCAGTGATGTGCCGCGCTACGACAGGCTCATCGAACTGCGCAACGACGCTCCGCGCTCCGCTGAGTGGTATTATGGACCGCAGGACTGGCTGATGGGCAGCTTGCGTATTCAGCATCAGGCCAAGCGTGGTCCATGGAGCACGGCACGCCTCACCGTCGCTTACCAGGACTATGAGGAGAGCCGGAACGATCGGAATTTCGGGAACTCACGGCTCCGCACGCAGGCGGAACAGGTATCCGGCATCTGGGGCAATCTCGACCTGCAGAAGGACCTGGGGCTCGCACGCAATTGCTCTATGGAGCCGAGTTCGTCACCAACGACGTAGGGTCCACCCGGCAACGCGTGGATCAGGAGAACGGCGAGTTCGAGGTCATCAATTCCCGCTATCCCGATGGTTCCTCTTGGAATACGGGCTCGGTCTACGTCGGCGCCATGCGCGATCCCAGTGAGCGGTTCACCCTATCCGGCGGTGCGCGTTTCAATTGGTCGGCGCTGAAGTGCGCGTTCGACACCTCGTTGTTCCCCTATCCCGTTACCGCGACGAGCTTGAACAACAATGCGCTCACCGGGAACCTTGGCCTGGCCTATCGCCCTGGAACGGCTTGGAAATTCTCGCTGGATCTGAGCACGGGTTTCCGTTCGCCCAACATCGATGACATCGGCAAGGTGTTCGACAGTGAACCGGGCGCGGTGATCGTACCGAACCCGGAACTCGGACCGGAGTATGCCTATACCGCCGAGATCGGCATCGAGAAGGTGCTTGGGATCGCGTGCGGTTGCGTGCGAACGGGTACTACATCCTGCTGGACAACGCAATGGTCCGGCGTCCCTACGAACTCAATGGGCAGGACAGCATCATGTACGATGGTGAGTTGAGCCGAGTGGATGCGATCCAGAACGCCGCGCAGGCTACCGTGCTGGGTTTCTTGATCGCCGTGGACGCGAAACTTGGGCTTGGTATCGGGCTCGATGCACGTTACAACTGGCAGGATGGCGTGGAGCAGGATGACGATAACATCATCGACGTTCCCCTCCGGCACTGCCCGCCCGCGTTCGGCAGCGCAGGGCTTAGTTGGGAACGCAAGAAGATCCGGCTCAGGCTGTACGCGGACTTCAGCGCGGGATTCACCTTTGATGACCTGGCACCCAGCGAGCAGGCCAAGACGCCGATCTATGCCTTGGATGACAACGGTGATCCCTATGCGCCTAGTTGGTACACCCTCAACTTCAAGGGGAGCTATCAGATCGTGAAGGCCTTGCAAGTGACGGCCGGCGTGGAAAACATCACCGACCAGCGCTACCGGCCATACTCATCCGGTATCACGGCGCCGGGACGCAACTTCCTACTGGCATTGCGCGCTTCGTTCTGATCACGAGACCCAGGCGGATCGAGGTGGGGCTCTGCGGCCCCCACCGACCCTCTCACCCTGATGTTCAGACCCCCAGGAGGCGCCAGGCGCGTGTGTTGCGGACCTTTCGCAAGGTCCACCGCATCACCGGCGCGTGCCTCTTCGCTTTCTTTTTCGTGGTCGCTGGCACCGGTCTTCTGTTGGGTTGGAAGAAACATAGCAACGGCATTATCCTACCGAAGTCCTACACAGGCGCCTCCACAGATATGGCCAACTGGTTGCCGATCACCAGCCTGCACCGGAACGCTTGCCGCATATTGCATGATTCGATCTCTTCCACGCTCGCCCTCGATCTTGAGCGCATCGATGTGCGGCCAGAGAAGGGAATGGTCAAGTTCGTCTTCCTCGATCACTTCTGGGGGATCCAGTTGGATGCCACAACCGGAGAGCTTTTGCATATTGAACGGCGCCGATCGGACTTCATCGAGAATGTGCATGACGGTTCCATCGTGGACCATCTCTTCGGCATCAAAGGCGAATGGTTCAAACTCGTCTACACGAGCGTCATGGGTACGGCATTGGTGACCTTCACGATCACTGGCTTCTGGCTCTGGTACGGGCCGAAGCGAATGCGGAAGACCATGTGATCACCGCACACATATTGCGCGCTTCGTTCTGACGTTCTCGCGGCGCGCAACAAGCTGGCCCGGGTGTACTCGTTACATCCGGGCCAGTGCGTTTCATTTGTTGGGCCGTGGTGCTTCGCAGCGTCATATGTTCCCTTTGCACCCTGGCGGGGACGCTCCTGCTACAGGCGCAGACCATCACCGTGGTGGAGGAGGGTGCGGACCGCCCATTGGAGGGCGTTCAGGTCCTCGCCAAGTTCAGCCGGCCTCTCGGTACGACCAACGTGAACGGGCAAGTGAGGGTCGTCGCGGACCTGGGATCGGACACTTTGTCGTTCATCGTTCCAGGCCATCCTGTAGTGCGGATCGCTTGGGACGACGTGGTCCGTCGTGGCTATCGGGTGGCCCTGGTGGTCGTTCCTTTCCAGATGCCCGAAATGGTGGTGAGCGCCAATCGCTGGGAGCAGGATGGTACACGGGTACCGGATCGGATCACCGTGATGCGCGCGGCGGATGTTGCGTTCCACAACCCGGGTACTAGCGCGGACCTGCTGCAGCAAAGCGGGGAGGTGTTCGTGCAAAAGACACAGCAGGCCGGGGGGAGTCCCATGCTGCGCGGCTTCGCGGCCAACCGCGTGCTCATCGTCGTGGACGGCGTGCGGATGAACAACGCCATCTACCGCGCTGGCAATTTGCAGAACGTGATCAACGTGGACGTACACGCGGTGGAGCATGCCGAAGTGGTATACGGGCCAGGGGCCATGACCTATGGTAGTGACGCCATCGGTGGGGTTATGGACTTCCGGCTGCTGCGGCCAGGTTTCAGTGCGGACAGTGGCTTGCTGGTGCGCGGTACGAGCTATCTGCGATCGGCAAGCGCAGCGAACGAGCTAGCGGGGCATGTGGACCTCGGCATCGGTTCGCGCAAGTTCGCCTTCGTCGGTAGTGCTTCGCTTACCGGGTACGGCGATCTGCGCATGGGCTCCGATGGCTTGGATGACTACTTGCGCCCGTGGTACGTCAGAACGTTCAACGGGGTGGATAGCCAGGTGGTGAACGTGGATCCCAAGCTCCAAATGGGAACGGCCTTCGAGAACTACGCCTACATGGCGAAGCTCGCCTACCGTCCGATCCACGGGCTGGAGGTCGGGCTCAACGGCTATTACACCACAACCAGCGATCATCCGCGCTATGACGCGATGATCACAGCACGGGGCGATGGATCAGCGCGGTGGGCGGTGTGGAACTACGGGCCACAGGCCTGGCGGATGATCAGCGGTGAGGTAAGCCACATCGCGAAACGTGGCCCATGGACAAAGGCGCATCTCGTGATCGCTTCCCAGCGGTATGACGAAAGCCGGACACAACGCGGGTTCAGACAAACAGAGATCACTCTTCAGAAGGAACAAGTCGATGGTCTTTGGCTGAACCTCGATCTGCAGAAGTTCCTCGGCAAGCGTGTTCAACTGCTCTACGGCGCGGAGGCCATCCACAACCTGGTCGGTTCCCACGCGGCACAGCATGAGACGGTGGACGATGCCTATCAGAACATCAATGCGCGTTAT
This sequence comes from Flavobacteriales bacterium, assembly GCA_016703105.1. GTDB lineage: Bacteria > Bacteroidota > Bacteroidia > Flavobacteriales_F > PHOS-HE28 > PHOS-HE28. The sequence goes on along the minus strand of JADJCS010000007.1, from coordinate 194,370 downwards.
CCCGATGGATCGACGTGGTGGACCGGTTCGGTGTATGTCGGCGCGATGGCTGACTTGACGCAACGCCTCACGCTTTCCGCAGGAGCGCGTTACAGCCGCTCGGGTCTTGAGGCGACTTTCGATACGACGCTGTTCCCTTATCCGACCACGCATACTTCGCTGAACAATGGCGCGCTCACCGGCAACATGGGCGCTGCGTGGCGACCGGGGACCGCATGGAAACTCGCGATCGACCTGAGCACGGGCTTCCGTTCCCCGAACATAGATGACGTGGGTAAGGTGTTCTCCAATGAGCCCGGCACAGTGATCGTGCCCAACCCGGATCTCGGACCGGAGTATGCCTATAGTGCGGAGTTGAGCGTGGAGAAGACGATCCTGGACCGTGTCAAGCTGAGCGGTTCACTTTTCTACATCCTCGTGGACGATGTCATGGTGCGCAGGCCTTATGATCTGAACGGTGCGGACAGCATTTTCTATGAAGGCTCCCTGAGCCGCGTGGATGCGATCCAGAACGTCGCGCAAGCCCGCGTATGGGGCGGGACCTTTTCCATGGAAGCGATATTGTTCGCGGGTTTCTCCGCAGAGGTCCGGTACACGGGCCAGTCAGGTTCGGAGGATGCGGAGGATGGAGTGAGCGTAGTACCGCTGCGTCATTCACCCCCATCCTTCGGGCGGATCGGCTTACGCTGGGCACATGGGCGCGTTGATCTGCGGGCGCTCTTCTCTTTCAGTGATGGCTTCACTACTGAGGAACTGGCTCCCACCGAGAAGGACAAACCCATTTACGCACTGGATGCTGCGGGTGACCCGTTCTGCCCGCCTTGGCAAGTGCTGGATGTGAAAGGGAGCATCCGTGTGACACCCGCGGTGTTGCTTTCGGTGGGCGTAGAGAATGTGCTCGATGCGCGCTATCGAACCTACTCGTCCGGCATGACTTCGCCGGGTAGGAACTTCATAGTCGCCTTGCGAGCGACGTTCTGACCTTGGAGGCAGGAATCTGAACGTTGCCGGTATTTCTCCCATGGAGTTCAGCTACCCGACCGAACGGTCCAGTTACCTTGAAGTGTCCATGACAAGTGCCCTGTTGGCTTACACAGCATCGTTCCTCTCGATCACAATAGCCATCTCCACATCGCGTCGGTTCTCGATCTGTGCGGCGACTTCTGCGCGAGTGCGCCTTTAGATCCGCGCCAAGGCCTGCTCCAGGTCCCGGATGAGAAGATCGGGATCCTCCAAGCCGATGTAGAGCCGCACCATGGTGAAGGGTAGGTCAGTATAGTAACCGCTGGGTCCCTTCAGTGCGCACACGGGCCACTGCAAGCTTTCGTACCCGCCCCAGCTTACCGCGATCAGGAAGGTCTTGAGCGCATCGCAGAAGCGTTCCACAGCGGCTTCATCGGGTGCGTCGAGTTCAATGCTCATCAGTCCGGCCACGCGATCCATTTGTCGCTTTGCGAGCACATGTTGCGGATGGCTCTCCAGCCCCGGCCAGTGCACGCCGGGCCACCTTCGGATGGCCTTCCAGAAAGCGCGCCACCTTCTCCGCGGAATCGGCGCTGCGGTGCATGCGTAGCTCCAGCGTGCGCAGGCCACGGATCAGCAACCAGGCGTCGTGCGGCGAGGGTGCCGCGCCCAGCGTCATGAATTCCTTCGCCATGACTTGGCGCATGTGTTCATGGCTTCCGGCGAGCACGCCGGCCACCACGTCGCTGTGGCCGTTCAAGTACTTGGTCGCGCTGTGCGCCACCATGTCGATGCCGTGCGCGATGGGTCGCTGGAACAGCGGGCTGTTGAAGCTGTTGTCGCAAAGTGTAACGATCCGGTGCTCTTTCGCGATCGCGCTCACCGCTGCCAGGTCCTGTAGTTCGAAGGTGAGCGAGTTCGGGCTTTCGAGGATGAAGAACTTGGTGTTCGGCTGGATCGCGCGCCGGTAGTTCTCCGGATCGGTGCCATCTACGAAGGTGTGATCCACACCGAAACGGGAGAGGAGTTCCGCCAGGAGCTTCTTCGTCCAACTGTAGGGCTTGCGCACACAGACGATGTGATCGCCCGCCTTCACGAAGCTGATCACCGCCGCCGCTATGGCCGCGCTCCCGCTACTGAACACCATCGCATCTTCGGCGCGTTCCAGCGCGGCGATCTTCTTCCGCAGCACCGCCACGGTCGGATTGAAGCCGCGTGTGTAAAAGGGGCTTGTCGAACTCCTGCTGCACCGTGGCCCGCATCGCCGCCACGGTGGGATACGTGAAGTTCCCGCTCTGCACGATGGGTGGCACCACCGCGTCGTAGCCGCGCTCGCGGTCCTCGCCGAGATGGGTAAGAATGTGGGACAGGTCAGGTTCCATAGGTCAGTCGTTGAAGAGAAAGAACCCGAGGCCGCCTGGATCGCGCACGATGATGTTGTCCGCGATGCCCTCCTTGTTGAAATGCGTGATCTCCTCGGTGATCGGGATCCCTGCCTTCCGCACGTTCGCGATCACCTTTGGATTGCCCTCCTTGCCGTTGAAGTAGGTGAGCGAGGGGTTGAAGAACAGATGCGGGCAGTTCAGCGGGGCCATGATGCTCACTCCCGGCCAGCCTTCACCACCCAGGGACACCCAACCTTGTTCCGCACTACCCATGGTGACCTCCAGACCGAACGCCTTCCAGAAGGTGAGCGATCGTGCGACGTCCGTGCTTTCAACACTGAGCCCGGCGAAATCGCCGAGCAGGCTTGTGGCCACGCCCGCCATATCCACCTTCGGCGCCTTTCCTTCCATGATGTACACCCATATCCCGCTCGGATCGCTCACCACATGGCCGCCTTTGATGGGATGGGCCTTCACGCCCAGCTTCGCGATGATCGCCGAGGGATCGGTGTGGTAGCAACGCACACCCGCACGCGCGCGCCGGTCTGGATCCACCTCGATCACCGTGCTTCCATCGGTGAACAACATCGGATCCTCCGATAACCGTGTGAAACCAAGGCGCGTGTAGAAGTCGATGCTTTGTCGGGGATCGTTGGTCGGAGTGTGGATGTGTGCCTTCATGTGCGATGTTGGGCTCCCGGTCAAGGTTCCCGCTTGAAAAAGACGAAGCCGTTCTTGCGGTAGAGTTCGTGGAACGTTCCCAACGCTTCCACTTCCGCCATAGAGGTGATCTTGCAGGAGAGGTAGACCGGTCTATCGATCGGCCCGCCCAGCAGGACCTCCTCGTTGGGTTGTGGTTCACGCATCCGCCCATAGAACTCCGGCACGTAGCTTTTGTAGTTCTTGGTAAGGAGGTAGCACGGTTCGTCCTGCCGCGCTTCGAAGAACTCGACGGCCGCCCGTTGTGAGTAGCCTTCGATGTTGTTCACGAAGAAGTACAGCGCACACCAGATGAAGAGGACCACACCGCCGAAGCTCACTAACAAACTCTGGCGGAACCTGCCCTTGCTGTGCAACACATGCGCCGCGAGCAGCGCTGCGAACAGCACCGCGCCGGCGACGGCCTCCAGACCGGTCCAACGCACATTCGCCGCGAGGTTCCCTTGCGCGAACCGATCGGCGGAGAAGAGCGGCTTGAGCCGTTCGATACGCATCGCCGCGAAGGGGAGGACGACCACCGCGAGCGCGATGATGTTGCCGATCACGCCCATGGCGAAGCGCGACCAACCGAAGCCCTCCTGCTTCTTCCAGATCCGCTCCACTTGAAGGGCGGCCAGATAGGTGAGCGGAAAATAACACAGGCTGCTGTAGTGGACGATCTTGGTGCTTACCACGCTGAACAGGATCAGCACCACCCAGAAGAGGATCATCATCCAGGTGCGGAAAGCACGGCGCTCGTCCCCTTCCTTCGTCGGCTTCAACAACTCCTGCAACGCGAACAGCGAAGCAGGGAAACAACCGATCAATAGAACCACGAAGTGATATCCAAAGAAGCCTCCGTGTCCGGCATCCTCCTCGGTGAACAAGGCGACCTGACGTTCGAAGAACGCCACGGTGAAGTCCGGGCCGTGTCGCAGGAGATCAATACCGAACCAGAGCGCGATGATGAACACCATCGAGAGCAGCATGGCACCGATATGGGCCCAGGAGAAGAACACCTTGAAGCGTTGCAGCGCCCAGTAGGTGAATACCGCAAGCCCGACGATGATGATGGCCGCAGGGCCTTTCGTCATCACCGCCAGCCCGACCAGAGCGCCGCTGAGGATCGACTGTCGCAATGATCGCTCCCGCACCGAGCGGATGAAGGTGTAGAGCCCGAGGAAGATGAAGAGGTTGAACCACGGATCGATGATACCACTGTGGAAGTAGAGGTGGGGAGAATGGAACCTACGTACGCTATGACCCACAGCCATCCGAAGATCGGATCACGCTCCTGGGACCCGATGCGGAACAGCACCACCAACGTCAGCGCACCACACAAGGCGTTGGGCAGCCGGGCGGCGAACTCGCCGATGCCGAAAGCGTTCATGCACGCCGCCTGCATCCACATGAAAAGCGGTGGCTTCTCATGGAAGGGCTCGAAACCCATGGTGGGGCGCGACCAGTCCCCGCTCACCACCATCTCGCGCGCGATCTCGGCGAAGTTGATCTCGTCCCAATCGAAGAGATGGACGGCTCCGAGGCCGGGCACGAAAAGGAGCAAGGCGCCCAGCGCGATGAGCAGTTGGATCCGCGCTTTGCCCAGCGAAAGCATGGCTTATCGTTTACCCAGCAGTGGCCAGCCGAGGATGCCGGTACGCGCGAGGAAGTAGCGGAAGCTCACGTTCAGCACCCCGAAGCCATAGGTCATGCTCCGGCTGAAGTTGATGCTACTGGCCTCGTCGAAGTACTTCGTGGGGCACGTGATCTCCGCCACCTCATACCCCTTCCAGAAGATCTGCCCGACGATCTGGTTGTCGAACACGAAATCGTCCGAGAGCCGGTTGTAATCGATGCTGCGCAGCACATGGCCCGCGTAGGCGCGATAGCCGGTGTGGTACTCGCTCAGCTTCTGGCCCATCAGCACATTCTGCGTGAGGGTGAGCATGCGATTGAAGATGTACTTGTAGAGTGGCATGCCACCACGGAGCGCACCTTTCCCGAGGATCCGCGAGCCGAAGACGACCGGGTAGACCTCGTTGCCGATCAAGGCGATCATGCTCACCAGCAGCTAGGGCGTGTACTGGTAGTCCGGGTGGAGCATCACAATGATGTCGCCGCCGAGTTCCAGCGCCTTGTCGTAGCAGCTCTTCTGGTTGCCACCATAACCGCGGTTCACCTGGTGTACCACAATGTGCTTGATCCCCAGCGTGTGTGCGACGTCCACGGTGTTGTCCGGGCTCTTGTCGTCCACCAGCACCACCTCATCCACCAAGGGGAAGGGGATCTCGGCATAGGTCTGCTGCAGGGTCAGGGCCGCGCGATAGGCGGGCAGCACCACGATCACCTTCTTGCCTTCGTACATGTGGCAAAGATGGCAATGGTCACCGAGCTTCGTCGTACTCGAAAGGGATCTCTCCCAACTGAGGTGGCTAGAGTCTATCGGCCTTGATCCTCGAATGGAAAGCCTGTCGAAGCTCTCTTCATGCGAGCTTAGCATGTGGCTCATGAAACGGATCACCGTCTTCTTCCTACAGACACTAGGCCTGGTCTTCTGCGCACAAGCCCAGCGCCACAATGAGAACTGGATCCTTGGCCGGGACATCTGGATGAACTTCAGCACGCCAATGGTCTCTGCCATGGTGAGCAGCCATCCGGTGGGTACGCGCTCCGGCTGTATCAGCGACACCAGCGGGAATTTCATTCTGGTGGCGGATAGTGCTGGTATCCGTGATGCCCTTTTCCAGATGATACCTGGGGGAGACGCAGCCAGCTTGGGCTGGGGCCAGCCCGCGCAATTCATGATGCTCCCCAAGCCGGCCTATCCGGACCGCTACTACGTGCTGATCAACGAGGACTTGCCGAACCATCGCGGGGGGGCGGTGGAGGTGGACATGAGCCTGAACAACGGCCTGGGCGCGGTGGTCGGCAACACCTTTTGGTACGCGGACAGCGTGACGGCGAAACTGGCCGCCACCCCGAACGCGGACAACACCGGATATTGGATCATGCAGCATGTGGACGGGACAGACGCGTTCGAGTCCTATCTGCTCACTGCCACCGGCATCGCTCCACAGCCGGTGATCACCCATGCGGGTAGCAACTTCCTCCCCAGCGCCACACCCACCGAGAGCATGGATTTCTGGGGCCCGATGAAGTTCAACGTTCAGGGTGATGTGTTGGCCATGGTGACGCACGGCCCTCCGCCGGATACCACCACCACCGTGGAGATCTATCAGTTCGATGCGGCCGCAGGGACGGTGGCCACCAGCCCATTTGCCACGGTATTCAATTCAGTTACGAACATTTCAATGGGCATCATCGGAACGGATACGATCTATGTTACCGAATTGATATGGTATCCTGCGAGGCACTTCATGGGATTGGAGTTCGATACCACGGGACAGTACCTGTATCTAGCTGAATGGGATACCCTTCCGCCAACGGATTCCACATACAGCGCAGATGGCTGGTACCCACTTCAATTGAACATTAGCTCCATGGATCAAACCACGATACAAGGATCGCTGGTCCAGTTCCATGGCGGCGTTGGGAACGCGGTATATCAAGTCGCTCGGCGCCATGGTTCGCTGATACAATTGGCGCCCAACGGACAACTGATCTTCGGGATCGCGATCGGCGCCGCGAACTTCTTCTACTACGGCAATCTGTTGCCTTATGACCCCATGGTGCAGCAACAACCAACGCTGACCTTCCATTTTCTGTCTAGCACTATATTCGGTCTACCCACGTTCTGCAAGCGCTACTTGGAGGACAACCCTACACGGGTGGAACCTGAACGTACATCACATGACGGGGATCTGAGCATTCGCCCGCAACCGATGGCACAACACGCCGTGCTCGATATGCACGGCCGGGGCTATCCGGACCATTTGCAATGGTTCGATGCCATGGGCCATTTGGTGCGCGAAGAGCCTGCCCTTATCGATGGGCCTACGGTGGTACTGGATCGGGGCAACCTTAAACCAGGGCTCTATATGGTCGTGGCGTCCCGCAATGGGCAGCGCTTGGGGCAGGCCAAGGTGGTGTGCGAGTGAGGTAGTCCAGTTGAGAGGGGCAGGTTTATGCCAACGGCTCTTGGGTCGCTCACTCTACGCGTTCGGCGCGGTTCACCATATACACGCCACCCAGCACTACGCCGATCATGAGCATCTGGACCAGGCTAAGCACCTCGCCGTCCAACAGTCCCCAGCCGATGGCTACCACGGGCATCAGGTAGGTCACGCTACTGGCCCATACCGCCGAGGTGCGTTTCAATAGTGCGTTCCAGAGCACCAGGGACAGTGCGGAACTCATGACGGCCAGAAGGGCGACATATCCGAGCGAGGTCCAGGCATGCGGCTGCGTATCGAGGGTCTGCGGAAGCCCATCCCCAAAAGCGCCCGCCAGCCCGATCGGACCCACGAATGAAAGCGCAAGACAGGCCGTGGCCGCTGAGGGCAACATGTAGAGGTGCCGCTTCACGATGTTGGCGCTACAGCCGTAGCATACGGTGCCCAGCACGGGGAGCACGGCGTAACCCGACCAAGTGGGAAGCCCGTCAGCGCTCTTCATGGCGATGAGCCCGACCGCCCCGCAGAGACCCACCAGGATCCCGGCAATGTGCCAACCGCGCATTCGAGTTCCGAAGAAGAGGGCCCCCACCAGCATGGTGAACAGTGGGGTTAGGCTGTTCAACATGCCGCTCAAGGCGCTGTCGATATGCGTTTGGGCCGCTGCGAAGAGGAAGGCGGGGATCCCGTTCCCCAATACTCCGGTGGCCAGTAACGGGAGCCAGTGCTGGCGCAGCAACGGCGCGTACCGGAAGAGCAGGGGGGCCAATGCGGCCCAAGCGATCGCCAACCGGGCGGACGCCATTTGGAAGGGCCCGAGCACGGGCACCCCTTCGTGGAAGAGCCCCCGCTTCATAAGGATGAAGGAGCTGCCCCAGATCAGCGCCAGCAACAGCAACAGGCCCCAGGCGACGCGATCGGGTCCCTGGCGTGCCATGTTCATCCGCAGCGAAGGTATTCCGGCGGGTCCTGCATCATTAGTTCAGTCCGCCCACACTACTTTTGTAACAATTCCGTTCCCTCAAGCGTCCCATCCATACCCAACGCCCGATCCCATGGATACCCGCGCCCTCTTCCTCTCCACCGCCCTTGCCGGGCTCTTCGCCTGTTCCCAGGCCCCGTCGTCCGATGCCGGTGCGGCCGCTGCTATCGCGGGCGTCGCGCGCACGGTGAGCGAGGTGGCGATCACGTCCGGAACCCCGGTCACCTTCGCGGACCTGAGCGTGGAGGGTATGAGTTGCGAAATGATGTGCGGCGGGTCGATCAAGAAGGCGCTGGCGGTCTTGACCGGCGTGGCGGGTACCGAGATCAAGTTCGAGGAGGGTGAGGCCGTGGACCATGCCATCGTCACCTTCGATCCCGCTCAAGTGAACGACGCCCAACTGGTCGAGGCCGTCCAAAAGATCCATGACGGCCAGTACAAGGTGATGGCCGTGAACATCACCAAGCAGGTGGTTGGCGATGCGCCCGTCCAGGAGGAGAAAAAGGACGAGAAAGCGGCGGAAGTGGAAGGGGCCGCCCGCAGTGTGAGCGCCGCTCTTCCTGCCGTGGTGATGCCGAGCTTGCTGCGGGTGTTGTCCCGCTTGTTGGGTGCTTGAACCTCATATGCTGAAAAGGTGAAAGGGGCTTCGGCCCCTTTTTCGTTAGCGTGGCACTGCCTATTGCCCGGTCGGCCGGGTAATTTTGACCCTCGATGCAGCATGCGAAGGACCGAAGACCAGTGATCACCTGGCTGATCACCGGCTGTGTGCTGATCGCATGCATGGTGGTGATCGGTGGCATCACGCGGCTCACGGATAGCGGGCTCAGTATCACGGAGTGGAAGCCGATCATGGGGGCGCTGCCACCGATGGACGAAGCGGCATGGCAAGAGGCCTTCACTAAATACAAACGGATCCCGGAATACACCCTGAAGAACGAGGACATGGACCTCGCCGGGTTCAAGCGGATCTTCTTCTGGGAATTCCTGCACCGCAACTGGGGGCGGCTGATGGGCCTGGTGTTCGCGATCCCTTTCGCCGTGTTCTGGCGGCGCGGCCTCCTGGAAGGATGGCTGATGACGCGCTCGATCTGGATCCTGGTGGGCGGTGGCCTCGTAGGCGCCCTGGGCTGGTTCATGGTGGCCAGCGGCTTGGAGAAGAACCCGGATGTGAGCCACTTCCGCCTGGCCATCCATCTGGTGGCCGCCTTCTCCGTTTTCGGTCTGGTGCTCTGGACCGTGTTCGATCTTCGGGACGGGCGCAGGCGTTGGGGAACGGACGGGACGCCGGCAGGGCGTTGGGTAAGGGTGCTGCTCGCTTTGCTCGTGCTCCAGATCGTGTACGGTGCCTTCACCGCCGGGCTCGATGCGGGGCACATGTACAACACCTGGCCGCTCATGAACGGTGAGTTCATGCCGGAGAACGTGCGCGCCACCGGTAACTGGCTCCACGATCTCGCGGACCATCGCGATGGTGTTCAGTTCGTACACCGCAACCTGGCCTGGCTGGTGGCCGCAGGCTGTGTGGTCTATGCGCTACGTTTCCTGCGCGCTGCGGTGGCGCTGGCCTCTTGGTTGATCGGGGCGGTCGTGCTCCAGTTCCTACTTGGGGTGTTCACCGTGCTTACGCAGGTGGACCTGGTGCTTGGCGTGCTCCACCAGCTCGGTGCGCTCCTGCTGCTAACGGTGATCCTGCGCCTGCTGCACAGAACCGGGACCATCGTTCCAACGGAGCGTGCGCGCGAAGTGGCGCATGTCCTCCCGGATCCGATCGGTGATCGGCGCCAGTGAATCGGCATTGGGCCGCGTGCGGAAGTAGAGCGACCCGTACAGGAAGTTCGAAGTGCTGTCCGTGAGGTAGAACACCAGCGGACTGGCCACATTGCCCTCCACATCGAAGTAGGTGCCGTACACCCGTGCGCTGTCGTTCAATATGCGCTCCGAGCGTATCCGCACCGCCTTGCTCTCATGCTTCGCTCTGAAATCGTGGGCATCCTCGATCAGTTGTCCGAGGTCGCCGACCACACTGCGGTAGGTCAAGTGTACTTGCGCACGGTACGGGCCATAGTCCAGGTCGCCCCAGCACTTCTGTCCCTCCATGGCACGGGGAACGAACCGCGAGAAGGACGGGACCTCCGCGCTGAAACAGGCGGATCGGTAAGGCACATAGGCCTTCGCGGGCAGATCGATCCGGAAGTACCCGCGCGGCTTGGGTATCGGATCGCCGCCGCAACTGAAGAGCAGCAACGCGCAGAGCCCCAGACGTAGGTCAGCCACGGCCCTCATCGTTCACCATGATCTTCACCCGCCGCACGCGTTTGTTGTCCGAGGATTCCACCGCGAAGGTGAAGTTCCGCAAGGTGGCCCGCTCGCCTTTCTTCGGGATCCGGCCGGTGAGTTCCAGCACGAACCCGCCGATCGTGCCGCTATCTCCTTTGTTCTCCTCGAACACCTCCCCGTCGATCCCCATGATGCGGTACATATCGTTCAAGGGCGTCCTTCCCTCGAACACCCAGGTGTGGTCGTCCAGCTTGCTGTAGACCAGGTCCTCGTCATCGAACTCATCGGTGATGTCGCCCACGATCTCCTCGATCACATCCTCCAAGGTGATCAAGCCGGAGGTGCCTCCGTATTCGTCCACCACGATGGCCAGGTGTACCTTCTTCTTCTGGAACTCTTGCAGCAGATCGTCCAGCTTTTTCGTCTCCGGCACGTAATAGGGCTCGCGCAATTTGAGGTGCCAGTTCAGGTCCTGCTGGTCGATATGGGGCAGCACGTCCTTGATGTGCAGTATGCCGATCACCCGGTCCAGGGTCTCCTCGTAGACCGGCACGCGAGAGAAACCGCTTTCCACGATCGCGGAGAGCAGCTCGGCGAAGCTCAGGTCCTTGTCGAACGCGATCATGTTGGTGCGCGGGCGCATCACCTGCCGTACTTCCACCCGGCCGAACTTCACAATGCCCTTCAAGATCCGCTGTTCCTCGGCGGTGGTGCTGGCGTCATGGGTCAGCTCCAACGCATGGCCGAGGCTGTCCACCGATAGCGTATGGTTCGAACGCGGGCGCAAGCGCTTCTCCAAAAAGGAGGTGCTGCGGACCAGAAGTTCGTTCACCGGCGTGAGCGTAATGCGCAACACGCTGAGCACAGGAGCCATGTTCTGGGCCACACGCATCGCATGGCGTGCCGCGTAGATCTTGGGCAGCACCTCGCCGACCAGCACGATCACGAAGGCCACTACGAGCACCTGCAGCGCGAAGACCAGGTAAACGGGCACACCCGCGCTCTGGACCACCTCTTCCAGTACCAAGGTGCTCAACACCACGATGGTGAGGTTCAGCAAATTGTTCGCGATCACGATCGTGGCCAGCAAGCGGCGCGGCCTGCTGAGCAGTTCGATCACCCGGCCCCCCCGGTTACCACCCCGTTCGCGCAGATCGCGCAGCTGGGTCGGGCTCAGGCTGAACAAGGCCACCTCGCTGGCCGACATCGCCGCGGATCCCACCAGCAGCAGGGCGATCACCGCCAGGGCCACCATGGTGATGGGCTCCAGGGAGCCGACCATAAAAAGGATCAGGGTCATCGACGGCGGCTCCATCCCTCAGGGGCCAACGAATGCCTCCGCTCAGAAGGGTAGATCGTCCATTTCTTCCGGCCCACTGCCGGAAGGTGCGGAGGTGGTGGCCGCTTCCGCGCGACGCGGCGCGGAACCTGCCTGGCTGGCCGGTGCGCTTTGCAGTTCGGGGCGTGGTTCACCGGTGGGGCGGTCCAGCAAGGTCATCTCCTCCGCATGCACCTCGGTGGTGTACTTGTTGTTGCCGTCGCGATCCTGCCACGTGCGCGTGCGCAACTTGCCTTCCACATACACTTTACTCCCTTTGCGCAGGTATTTCTCCGTGATCTCGCCGAGGCCGCGCCAGGCCACGATGCTGTGCCACTCGGTCTGCTCGCGCTTCTCGCCGGTGGTCTTGTCTTTATAGGTCTCGCTGGTGGCGATGCGGAAGTTGGCGACCGTGGCGCCGTTCTGCAGATGCCGCACTTCGGGGTCGGCACCCAGGTTACCGATCAGGATCACTTTGTTCACTCCGCTCATGGTGGGTATGGATAGCTGCCCAAAGGTAGCGCCGGGACCCGCGCATCTTCCGCGCCAAGTTGTTCACAGGGTCTGCTCGAAGTAGCGCTCCACCGGCCGGGGCAGGGGGTGCGCGTCAAGCTTGGCCAAAGGCACCCATTTCCAATCCGCCGGCTTGCGGTAACCGGCCGGGGCCGCCACGTGCCAGAAGGTGATGTGCAGGCGCTGGTGGGAGAGAAGGTGCGTGACCGCGTTTTCCGTGCGCACCACTTTCCATGTGCCGCCATATTCCGTGTTCAGGTGCTTCAGCAAGGCCGTGCGCGTAAGTGTGCGGTCGCTTTCATGGAGCGGGGGCTCGTACAATCCCTGCCAGATATCCTTGCCGGCGCGCTTGCGGAGCATGGCACCGCCTTTCCGATCCAGCAGCAGGTAGTTGAAATGCCGACGGCGGATCTTGGTGCGCCCCTGCTTCACCGGCAGTTCCGTGATGCGGTCCTCCCGCCGGGCGAGGCACTTCGCGGCCAGCGGACAATCCGGGCAGCGGGGCTCCCGGGGGAGGCAGACCGTCGCCCCCAATTCCATCACAGCCTGGTTGTGGTCCCCGGGTTTTATAGCCGGGATCAGGGCGTTCGCCAGGGCCCGGAACTCTTTCGCGCCCGCGCTGCTGTCCACGGGCGTGCGGATGCCGAACACGCGCGCCAGCACGCGGTACACGTTCCCGTCCACCACCGCCTGTTGTTCCCCGAAAGCGATGCTGGCAATGGCCGCAGCCGTGTAGTCACCGATGCCGCGAAGCCCGCGCAAACCATCGAAGCCCGTAGGGAACTTTCCCCCGTGCTGTTCCTGCACCTGCCGGGCCGCGAACAAGAGGTTACGCGCCCGGCTGTAGTAGCCGAGCCCCTGCCATAGCCGAAGCACCTGGTCCTCTTCCGCTCCGGCCAGCGAGCGGACATCCGGGAAGCGCTCTACGAACCGCAGGTAGTAGGGAAGCCCCTGGTCCACCCGCGTCTGTTGCAAGATCACTTCGCTCAACCAGATCCGGTAGGGGTCCTTGGTGCGTCGCCAGGGTAGATCGCGCTTGTGGGTCGCGTACCACGGGGCCAGGGCCGCGCTGAACCATGAAAGGCTTGACATACAGGCACAAAGATGCATTGCGGGTTCCATTTGGAACGCTATCTTCGCGGCCCCAAACAAGGTACGGGATGACGAAGGCAGAACTGGTCAGCATTTTGGCAAAGAGGACGGGCGTAGAGCGGAACGCCGTTTTGGTGACCATCGAGGCTTTCATGGAAGAGGTGAAGAACAGCCTGGAGAAGGGCGAGGATGTCCATCTGCGCGGCTTCGGCAGCTTCGTGGTGAAACACCGCGCCCAGAAGACCGGCCGTATCCTCTCCCAGAACACCACCATCGTGATCCCCGCCCATGACGTGCCTTCCTTCAAGCCCGCGGACGTCTTCATCGACAAGGTGAAGAACCGCGTGAAGCAGGGATGAGGAATTTGGGGAAACCCCAGTGGCTGGCTATCGCCGGTGCTGTGGTGGTGGTCGTTCTTTTGATGTTGCTGCCCCGTACGCCGAAGACCGGCGAGAACGCGAAAGCCGCTGAGGTTTCGCCCTTGCGGGTGAAGCTGGACGAAGCGATCGCCCTGGTGAACGGCACCCAGCCCATGCAGGGGATCATGATCCTGCGGCAATTGGCCGAGGAACATCCGGAGGAAGCCGAAGTACACTGGCACCTGGGCCTCTTCAGTCTTCAAAGCGGGCAAGTGGACAAGGCCGTTGGCCGGTTCCGCCAGGTGGTGGAACTGGACCAGGAAGGGAAGTTCCCGGAGGCCTGGTCGCTATTGGGGCAGAGTTACGCGATGATGGACAGCACCACTGCCGCCATCACCGCCTTTGAAACGTATCGTACACGAACGACCGATGCGGAGGCCCTCCAGGCCACCGATCGGGCGCTCGAAGGATTGAGAAATAAACTAGAAGAACAGGAACATGCCCTGCGGTAAGAAAAGGAAGCGCCACAAAATGGCTACCCACAAGCGCAAGAAGCGCCTGCGGAAGAACCGGCACAAGAAGAAGGTCCGCTAGGGATCCCTCCTTGGCCCAGGGCGCCCGCCCTGCGGTGGCGCTATACCCTGTGCCTTGGATGCGCACATCCCAACGGATGATGCACCATGCTTCCTACACCCTTCCCTAAGTGAGCGTCGACCTCATTATCCGCGATTCCGCGGGCGAGGTGGCCATCGCCGTCGTGCGCGACAAGCTCCTCATGGAGCTGCATCGCGAACGCACCGAGCGCGGCTTCAGCGTGGGCGATATTTACCTGGCCCGCGTGCGCAAAGTGGCCCCCGGCCTCAATGCCGCCTTCGTGGATGTGGGGCACGAGAAGGACGCCTTCCTGCACTACTTCGATCTGGGCCCGCAGTACCGCAACAGCTTCAAGTTCGCCAAGGGCGCGGTGAGCGGCACGATAAGCTCTTCCGTCCTGGACGGCTGGAAGCTGGAGCCGGACATCGAGAAGAACGCCAAGATGAGCGAGGTGATCAGCGCCAGCCAGAGCGTGCTGGTGCAGATCGCCAAGGAGCCCATCAGCACCAAGGGCCCTCGGCTCACCGCGGAAGTGACCCTCGCCGGCCGCTACATGGTGCTGGTGCCCTTCATCAACAAGGTGAGCATCTCCACCCGCATCAAGGACGAGGATGAGCGCCGCCGCCTGAAGGAGCTGATGCAGCGCATCCGCCCGGCCAACCACGGCGTGATCATCCGCACCAACGCCGAAGGCAAAGGCACCGAGGAGCTCGAAGCCGACCTGAAGACCGTGCTGTCCCGCTGGGACACCATGTTCCACAACCTGCGCAACGCCATTCCGCCCAAGCGGGTGCTGGGCGAGATCGACCGCACCAGTGCCGTGCTGCGCGATGTGCTCAACAAGGATTTCACCAGCATACACGTCAACAACGAGCAGCTCGCCGACGAGGTCTACCAGACCCTGGAGAAGATCGCCCCGGAGAAGAAGGGCATCGTGAAGCACTACAAAGGCAAGCTGGACATCTTCGACAATTTCGCGGTCAACAAGCAGATCAAGCAGGCCTTCGGCAAGCAGGTCGTTCTGCCCAGCGGCGCCTACCTGATCATCGAGAAGACCGAGGCCATGCACGTGATCGACGTGAACAGTGGCAGCCGCAAGGGCGGCAACCAGAACCAGGAGAAGAACGCCCTGGACATCAACATCGAGGCCGCCAAGGAGATCGCCCGCCTGCTGCGCTTGCGCGATATGGGCGGCATCATCTGCATCGACTTCATCGACCTCTACGAGGCCGACCACCGCCGCGAGCTGCACAAGGCATTGAAAGATGCCATGGCCGATGACAAGGCCAAGCACAACGTACTTCCACCAAGCCGCTTCGGGGTGATCGAACTCACCCGCCAACGCGTGCGCCCGGAAACGGAGATCGATACCAGCGAGAGCTGCCCCACCTGCAACGGCACCGGCGAGGTGCGTGCACCGGTGCTGCTGATCGACGATATCGAGAGCGCGCTGAACTACCTGTTGGTGGAAAAGGACATGAGCGGCCTCACGCTCAAGGTACACCCTTTCCTCGCGGCCTATTTCACCCAGGGCTTCCCCAGTATCCGCATAAAGTGGTGGTGGCGCTGGCGCAAGAGCGTGAAGGTGGTGGGCGATGGCAGCCACCAATACCTGGGCTTCAGCATCCAGGACGGCGAAGGGAACGAAGTGCCGTTCTGATCAACTCTTTTCCTACCCGCGTTCGCGAGCGTCCGTCGTCGGCGCGAAGCGATCTTGTTGGATCCGTACGTGATCATTTATTGCCACGCACAACCCACGCGCGAATTAAAGATCGCTTCGGCCATCACCTTGGGCGTTGCCCTCGGTGCTGATCCTTATTCTATGACCTGTGCAAGTGGGGTCCGGACAAATGGGGGTACCTCGTTGGACCACTGCGAACAGGCGATGTAGGATCTTGCAGCGCACAGCGTTGATCACCAGCATAGGGCCTTGCCTTCAGCACGCTTTCGTTTGTAATAGTCCTGGAGCTCACCAGCACGAGCTATCACACCGAGTGCTGCCATATGCAGCAGCGTTTTCAGCACGCGGTCGGCTTGTGGAGATACGCGTGTGCGACCATGGATGCTGGAGCCCGAAGAGTGCTCGTAGGGAGCCACACCAGCCTGACAGGCTAAGCGGCGGGCGGTAGCAAAGCGTGTAAAGCCTTCGGTGCATGCCAGGAGGTGCGCTGCCAATACGGGTCCCACGCCATCCACGCTAAGGAGCAGCACATACTGCTCGCGTAGCCGTGGATCGGCATGGATGTGGTCCACAATTGCGGCTTCGATCTTCTCCAGTTGCGTGTCGATCTGTTCGATCCGCTCTTGGCTCAGACGATCGAACAAAGCTCGGAGCGATCTGTCCACATGGCGGTTCAGGTCTTTGATCCTCACCTGATGGCGGCGTTTGTCCGTCACCAGTTGACGTCGGCACGTAAGCAGCTGCTTGAGCTTGTTCATGCGCAAAGAACCAGGCCCCAGCAATCGGGCTTTGTCGTGGTGCCTACGGGCATAATCGGCAATGCGCTGGGCATCGATCCGATCGTTCTTACCCCGTGTGCTTCCGATGCTGTGCTTGATGTCCAGCGGATGTGCCAGCCAGGTCGGCAGACCGGCCCGCATGAGTTCTTCCACCAGCAGGTACCCATAGTGCCCCGTAGGTTCCAGGCAGAACAGCGCATTGGCCTTGGTCACTCCGAACTGCTTGTGCCATCGCTTCAGCAATGCTCTGATCGCCTTGCTTTCATTGGTGATCCGCTCGGTCCCCAAAACGGCTCCGGATGCGTTCATCAAGGCTAGGTCCAGGTGGGCTTTACTCACATCGATCCCGATACATAGGTCCATGTCCTCGTAGTTTTGAGTTACACCAATGATCCCTGGAGGGACTGAGCGAAGGGCCGTATGCTTGATGACTCTATTAGGCCTGACTGCCTGAAATTCTATCTGAGCCTCCGACCCGAGTGGAAGACAGGTACCAATAAGGATTCATAGGACTCGCTCCTATCGCGAACGATGGGTCACCTGCCTTCCTGCTCAGTCCTCTTCAGTGGATCTATCGCAGCAAGTGTAGAGTCGCGAACGCGTTATTCGATGACCACCTTCGCCGCGCTCACCAGCTGCCCATCCACCACCAAGTGCAAATGGTAAAGTCCGGGCGGGTAGTTCGAGACATCCAACGTATAGCTCGTGGTACTTGGTGCGATCGGTAAGTCGCTGACCAACTGCCCGTGCGCACTTACAACCGACAACCGACCACCGCCCGTCGCGGCACCCGGCAACTCCCACGCCAGCTGCACGAGATCGATCGCCGGGTTCGGGTAGAGGACGAGGGTTTGCTCTACGATCTCCGGCACATCCGTCACCAGCCCGCTGGTGCGCAGCGGTCGGATGTGCGTGCTCGCATAGCCGTGCGCATCATCGTAGAAGTACACATCGTAGATGCGGCGCGAGTGGTTGAAGCCGCTCGTGTTGAAGTTCTCGTCCCAGGTCTGGCCGTCATCGGTGCTGATCAATATGTAGCCGCTCACTCCATCTGCGCGGTACGCACTGGCGAAGCCGGTCCCATCCGGACGGAAGGTCACGGAGGTCATCACGCTGGCGGCGGGCAGGTTCACCACGGCGGGCACCCAGGTGGTGCCACCGTCCGTGGTGCGCAGGATCACCCCATCGTTGCGCGTGGCCACACCGGTGGTGAGCGAGCTGAAGGCGACATCGGAGAAACCGGTGATGGTATCGCGGTGTACCTGCAGCCAGTTCAAGCCGCCATCGGTGGTGCGGTAGATGGCGCCGCTGTCCGGGACGTTCACGCCGAAAGCGGCCAGGCGCCGGTAGCCGCCGGTGGCCGCGAAGCCCAGCAGGTCGTCCACGAAGTGCAGACGCGAAACGGGTTGACCCGGCAGCACCGCGATGTTCGTCCACGTGTAGCCGGTGTCCACGCTCATGTCGATGATGCCGTCGCCCACATAATTGCCGCCGCCGGCGAAGGCCACGATATCACTGCGCATGCGGATGGCGCGGTAGTGGCGGGCGTCGCCCGTGCGCACGCTGTCGAACTGGAAGGGGTTGCCACCGGCCAGGTAGGGATGCAACGCCACACTGAACGCGTATTGCTTATGCCCCGCTGCCAGGTAAATGGGCCGGCCGTTGCTGCCCATGCGCACGTCGATGTCCTCCAGGTTCATGAAGGACTGGTACCAGATCACGCCGCCGGAGTCCGTCAACCCGGACCAGGTGATGATCACGCCGCCCTCGCCGCTGTTCGGGTTGTCCGTGCCATAGACGAAGAGGCCCGTATCCACATCGTGGAAGGCGCATGCCTGGTGGTGGTAGGTGCTGCCAAAGGAGTCGCCCGGCACCCATTGCGCAGGCAGGTGGGGTGCGGCTGCCAGGGAAAGGAGGGCGAAGAGAATGGAACGTACCATGCGGCGAAGTTGGTGAACGAACAGACGGTTGGTGCGGAAGGTTCGCTGCTTCGCGCACCGGTGCTGCGGAATGTGGGATGCCCGGTAGTGCTCACCTCCCCCAAGGCCAAGCAAAAACCATCTCCGCCTTGAAGGCAGGCGCCGACCCATGCACCAGCCGCACACTACTACCGATGGGATCATAGCCGCGTTCGCGCAAGTGCTCGTTGGCGGCGGCATTGTCCGCAGGCACGGTAATGCGGTGCTGGGTGGGCGGTAGCCAGCGTTGCAGTTCGAGGCCTACCGCTGGCGCATCGGCGATGATGAGGCCCTGGCCCACCAGCGGCAGCAGGGCGCCGCGCACGCGTCCCTGCTCCACGTAAGCGTGGGCGGCGTACTGATGCTCGAGCAGTAGCGCGCGCCGGTCCTCACCTGTGGCGTGCTTGTCCAGGTGCAGAAGGGCGAGGGTGTGCGCGGGTTCCATCAGCGCCACCTCATCGCGGCTGGCTTCGATGAAGTGGCCGTTCGCATACGTGGTGAAGGTGCATTGCTCGGTGAACTCCAGGCGTTCCCAGAAAGCGGCCTCCTGCGGTGCGGCTTGCACCATGAGGGTGGAGCGATCCTCTTGATCCTGCACATTCCGCAAGTGCAGTGCGAGGAGGGTGCCCAAGCCTTTGCGCTGGTGCGCCTGGTGGATGTGGAAGCAGCCCACGCGCGAGGTGGTGCCGAAGTGTACCAGAGTGGCCACGCCGAGCACTTTGGGTCCCAGCCGCATGGAGAACGCTTCCGCGTAAGGCGTACACATGCACCAACGCAAATGCCCCAACAGGGCGTTGGGGTCGCGGGGGCAGAGCTGCGCGGCGTCGCGCAGTTCGTGGGTTTCGAGCGGGTGCATCGTAAGCATCGGATCGCTTTCTACGCCGGCGACCCCGGCATCCCTTGTGCGAGGGATACCGGGGTCTGCGTCGAAGGATAAGGATCAGGCGGCTTTCGCGTTGGCGGTATCGCTCACCGGGCTGGCCCCGGCGGCGCCTTGCGCCACTACACGGAAGAAGTAGATGGTGTTGCTGGTGAGGCCTTCCACCATCGCGCGGTTCTTGCTGGTGATGGCGTGGAGCTTCCAGTTCGCCTCCACTTTGGGATCACCATCGGTCATCCACAGTTCATAAGTGGTGCGGCCCTTTACGCCCCCCCACTTCACCTCGAGGCGCTCGGGGTAGGGCGTTACGAGGGCACGTACATTGGGCGGGGCGGGGAGCTGCCCGATCGGGCTGGCGGCCTTCTCCACTTCGAAGCCCGCGCTCAAGATCAGATCCTTGTCCCCCTTGCTGATGGCTTGCACGTAGCCACCCAATTCCTTCAACAGCCCCTTCAATTCCGCGAACGCTACATCGCGGTCCTCCTTGTCCAAACGGCTACGGGAGAAATCGTAGGCATTGCTCGCCACATCGAGCGTGTCGCAAGCGGCGGTGATCGTGGCGAGTGGCGGGATCGGCGTTGCGTAGGTCGCGTTGCCCGTCAACATCTCCACATTGGTGCGTCCCTTTCCGACCAGGGCCGCGGCGGTCAACTTGGTGAATCCAAGCTTTACGGTATAGAGTATCTTCTTCATGCGGTGAGGGCCTGTCCTGCTGTACCCACAAAAGCGTTGGTTATGTCCGGTGAATCGCAAAGCCCCCGGCGATCGTTCTTTTTCCCCCGGTGTACCGGGGTTCGATCCTTACCCGGTACACCGGGTGATCACCGCCTGTAAGCCGCGCCCCATGCGCTTTCCAGGAAATGCATCGGCACACCGGCGCATGGCCGCGCTACCGGACCGGAAGACCATCGTCTCTTCGTCGTAGACCATGGTCCGCGCGTGGCAGACCATCGTCTAGAGTTTGCGGACCCTCGTCTGCTGTTCGGAGACCATGGTCCCGCGCCGGGAGACGATCGTCTCTTCGGAGTAGACCATCGTCCCCGCGTCGGAGACCATCGTCTACTGCTCGCAGACCATGGTCTGCTATTCGGAGACCATGGTCTCGCACCGGGAGACTATCGTCTCTTCGGTGTAGACCATCGTCCGCGCGTCGGAGACCATTGGCTGCTGCTTGCGGACCATGGTCTGTTGTCCGGAGTCCATCGTCTACTGTTCGGAGACTATGGTCCCGGACCGGGAGACCAAGGTGTCTTCGGTGAAGACCATGGTCCGCGGATCAAAAAGGTGGGCGGAGCCCATGGGTTGGTGGGCCAATGGGTTGGTTGGTTAGTGGTTGACAGGTTGTCGTGAATGCCTTCTTGAACGGAACGAAGAGGTAAGCGGAGCTCATTGATTACTTGGTAAAATGGTTGTGCGGTGCGAATGCACCCGCTGCCAAGGGGCCTGATCGCTGAAGGCCACCTATAGCTGGGTCGATTATACTTTCCCTGATGCACCGCTGGGCTTTGTAGGATCATAAAGCTCTCGGAAGCCCTTCCGAGAGCCTTGGATCCCAAGAATCCCGGCCTCGAGCGATGGATCGCCAAGTGGTAACGCGTAGTTTGGCGTCACTCCAAGACCGATCCGATGACGAATCTTGAGCGCTACTTCGGATTTCGCATCCACTGTGATCAAGTCCTCAGCCCATTTACATTGAAGGTGGTTGCGAGCGAAGTGAAGGAGATCAGCTGTCTGAAGGGTTTCGACCTGAATGATTTCTATGTGTACGTGCACAATCTTTCCATCACTTCTATTGCCGGTGTGCGGGGTAGGGTTCCACTCCATGAAAAGGTCGAAGCGTTGCAGGTGGAGTTCAGGGTAAACCCCAAGCAAGTGCGCAACCAACAGATCCGCTTCTTCAACAACTCACGTGAGCTGAACGGGGATGATAGCGGAGCGCGGAGCTATAGCACTGAGCGCATCGTGCATGTGCTCTACGACAGTGCTTACCTCTCGAAAAAGGAAACGTTCCGCACTTGGCTTATCACCTACATCTCTAAAGACCTGATCCGCGAAAAATTCCAGAAGGTGAAGATCATCGCGAACGCCACCCCGACCGAGAGTTTCCGTGCTTCGTACTTGAACTTGATCGAAGGCCCTGTGTCTACCCAGATGGACATGCACTTCCGCAAGTCCGTGCAGCTGCAGCTTCCATTCATCGAGAACGCTGAAGTGATCGACGAAGAAGGTTGGCAATTGCTCCTGCGCGATGCACGGGCTTTAAGCGATGCGATGGAGGGTACTTCGATAGCCATCGTTAAGGAAGATCGACCCTGGGTGGAGCGACTGATCGGGACAATTGAAGACCGCAACCGTGAGAAGTTGATGCGGGCGGCGGTGGAGGTGTCCAGGCACACCGCCAAATTCGCCAAGGACGTTGGTGCGAATGTGCTTGCGAACCTGCTCACGGCAGGGTGAACGGGTAGGCAGGTTAGCACCACGCCTGAAGAACGCAGGCATTTCAGTTGGGTCGTGGCATCGCGGGACGGCTAATGGCATACCCTCGCGTTGTTCCGCACCCTACTTTCACCCGCCTTGTTCAACGAAGCCGACACCCGCGCCAAGCTCATCGACCCCGCCATTTATCGGTGCGGGTGGAACGAGGACCACATCCGGCGGGAGGAAACGGCGGGCGGCATCGACCTTATTGGTGACAACAAGGCCCGCAGGCAGCGCAGCGGCAAGGTGGATTATGTGCTGCGCGTGAGCGTTACCGGCGGCAAACAGCCCGTTGCGCTCGCGGTACTGGAAGCGAAGAAGGAAAGCCTGATGCCTGGACATGGTCTGGAACAAGCCAAGTGCTACGCCAAGTGCGAACGGCTGAACGTGCAGTTCGTTATCAGCAGCAACGGGCACATGTTCGTGCTGTTCGATAGGCATACGGGCATGACCACGGTCGCAATGCCGATGTCCGATTTTCCTGGGCCGGATGAATTGCGCACACGCTACGAATCGGCCCAAGGCTTCAGCTTGAACGACGAGGCCGCCAAGCCACTGTTGCAGCCTTATGCCACCGGCGAAGGCACGCGCCGCTATTATCAGGATGCCGCCATCCGTGCCGTGTTCGAGAAGATGGCGCGGTGCGAGAAGACAGGTGAACCTAAGCGCGCCTTGCTCTCGCTCGCCACCGGTGCGGGCAAGACCTTCATTGCCGTGAATCTGCTCAAGCGCCTGAGCGATTCCGGCCAGATGACGCGCGCCCTCTTCCTCTGCGACCGCGACGAACTGCGCACGCAGGCGCTCGGTGCCTTCAACAACGCCTTCGGTGCCGATGCCGCCGAGGTGTACAAGAAGGGCGAGACCAACAACGCCAAGAACGCACGCATTCACATCGCCACCTACCAAACGCTCGGGGTCGATACGGATGAGGGCGACGCGTCCTTCCTTACCACCTTCTATCCCGAGAACCACTTTTCACACATCGTCATCGATGAGTGCCACCGCAGCGCATGGGGCAAGTGGAGCAAAGTGCTGGAGCGCAACGCGAAGGCCGCGCAGATCGGTCTCACCGCCACACCGCGCGAACTGACCGTTGAGGCACACACCAAGGAAGCCGAGGCCGACAAGGCCATCACCGCCAACAACCTGAAATACTTCGGCGAACCGGTTTATGAGTACAGCTATACACAGGCCGTGGAGGATGGCTACCTCGCCGCATGCGAGATAAAGAAGGGTCGCGTGAGCATCGATGAGCGCGGCCTTACCGTGGAGGAGATCATGGCGCGCGAACCACGCGATGCTCGCACAGGGGAGCTGCTTACCACGGCCGACGTACAGGAGCACTATGCCAGCACCGCCTACGAGAACAGCTTAATGCTGCCGGACCGCGTGGCGGCCATGTGCCAGGACCTCTTCAACTACCTGTTGGAAAGCGGCGGTCCGGAACAGAAGACCATCATCTTCTGCGCCCGTGATGCACATGCCGATGCCGTTGCTGTGAAGCTGAACAACCTCTACGCCGCATGGTGTACCGCCAACGGTGCCGAACGGCTGGACATGTACGCCTTCAAATGCACGGCGGCCAGCAGTGGCAACGACCAACTGCCGGACCTGCGCGCCAGCACCCGCAGCCACTTCATCGCCACCACGGTGGACCTGCTCACCACCGGCGTGGATGTGCCCATCATCCGCAACATCGTCTTCTTCAAATACCTCAAGAGTCCCATCAGCTTCTACCAGATGGTGGGGCGCGGCACACGCCTGCACCCCGAGAGCCAGAAGCTGATGTTCCGGCTCTACGATTACACCAACGCCACGCGGCTATTCGGTGAGGAGTTCATTACCAAGCCGAAGAAAGAAGGTGAAGGAAGTGAAGGAGGCGGCGAGGGTGAGCCCCCGCGCATCATCACCGTGGATGGCTTCGACGTGCATGTATCGCCCGCCGGGCACTTCATCGTGGCGGAGGTGGATGGGCAGGCCAAGCCGATACCCGTGGAGGAATACCGCCAGCGCCTGGCCACACGTCTCTTGCAGGAAGCGCACAGTTTGGAAGAGTTCCGGCAGCAATGGGTGGACCCACCCACGCGCGAGGAACTGATGCACCTGCTCGTGAGCAGCGGTTGCAGCCCGGCTGTGGTGCAACTGGTGGACGCCATGGAAGCCTACGACCTGTACGATGTGCTGGCGCAACTGGGCTGGGGTGCCTTGCCGCGCACGCGGAAGACCGCGTGGGGCCTTCCGCTACAAGCATGAGGACTGGTTGCACACCTTGCCGGAGAAGACGCGCGCTGCACTGCTGGCCATTGCCGGGCAATTCAAAGTGGAAGGCACCGAGGGCCTGGAGAACCCGCAGATCTTTCAAACGCCTGCCGTGCGCAATGCCGGTGGCTTGCAGGCCTTGCAATTAGCCGGTGAACCTGCCGTATTGTTCGAGGAAACCAAGAAGCGGATGTTTGCGGCATGAAGAGCGAGTTCATCCCGCTGTTATCACTCTGCATCGAAGACAGGAGGATAGTTGAAGGTGGCTCCGCAGAGGCCCGCCGACTTTCCTACCTCAGCTTGGAGCACGTCGAGGCGCAGACTGGTCGGCTGCTGAAGGAACCAGAAGATGCGGTCGCGGATGAAGGCAAGAGCACCACGTTCTACTACGATGAACGCCATGTGCTCTATGGGAAGCTTCGGCCCTACTTGAACAAAGTCGCACTGCCCGACCAGCCCGGAAGGTGTACGACGGAGATCATCCCCTTGCTTCCGACCCCCGGCACTTCCCGTGAGTATCTCTCCTATTTGTTGCGGCGTCCTGAAGCGGTTGAGTTAGCTATGAGAGATACCACCGGGTCGAGGATGCCCCGTGCGAGTATGAAAGAGTTGATGAAGATGATGGTGCCGAAGCACGGACCTAACGAACAGAACCGCATCGCGGGTTTGCTCACAGGGCAGCTGGCGGCAGTAGAGAAGGCGCGCAAGGCGGCGGCGGAGCGGGTAGCGGCGGCGGGGAGGTTGGAAGCAAAGCTGTTGCTGGATGCGTTCCATGGTATCGTTCCGGTAGCACTGGACAGCGATGAAGTAGGTGAACGAAAGGGCTGGTCGTGGAAACTGATCACCAAGTTGGCGCGATTGGAAAGCGGCCATACCCCGAGCCGGAACCATCCCGAATGGTGGCATGGCGATGTGGAGTGGTTGCAACTCTCCGATGTGCGCAGGCTGGATGGAGAAGTGGCCATGCGCTCCGGTGAACGCACGAACGAGTTGGGCTTGGCGAACTCCGCCGCGCGACTGCTCCCGAAGGGAACGGTGTGTCTTTCGCGCACGGCGTCGGTAGGCTTCACCACCATCATGGGGCGTGAAATGGCTACCAGTCAGGACTTCGCGAACTGGGTGTGCGGCGAACAACTGGACCCTCGCTACTTGATGTACGCGTTCATGGCATCGCGGCATTTTTTCCGAGGCCTATCCAGCGGGGCCACGCACAAGACGGTGTACATGCCCACGATCAAGAGTCTGCAACTACATGTGCCTTCGCTGGCTGAACAACGCTCCATCGCGGATCGGTTGGAGAAGGCGATCCGGCTAAGCCGGGGTACCGTGGCGAAGTGCAACGAAGAAGGTGCGGTGATCGAGGCACTGCCCGGGAAGTTGTTGGGGGCGGTGTTCGGAGGCGGGTAGCTTGCCAACATGCCTTTGTGTAACACAATTTAGCAGGCTCGCCGTTGCGCGCGCACCAAGCCGGATTACTTTGCGTTGACCTCCTGATGAGCCGCCTATCGAACGCCCCCTTGCAAGAAGTGATCTTCGAGGCCCGGTGGGCCTTGGATACCGACCAGGCTACGGGTCAGGAGTACGACCAGAAATATAGTTTGGCCGCCGGTGCGCTAAAAGCCCATGTGCAGGAACGCTTCCCGCATGTGGATCAGCGACTGCCATTCCATCCGCTTACTCAGCACCTCTTCGCACGGCAGGCGGTGCTGCAATTCCGGAAGGAGCCAGGTGCCAGCCCGTTGCTGCAATTGGGCCCCGGAGTGTTCACCGTGAACGATACGGACAAGAACTACGATTGGCAGGAGAGCTACCAGCCCACCCTGATCTACGGGTTGGAAATGCTGGAGAAAGCCTACGACGGAACCTTGCCCTATGAGCAGGTGGCCTTGCGGTACATAGACAGTGTGAAGGTGAAGGACTATGGCTTCACCGATTGGGCGTCGTTCATCTCCAAGCACCTACGCTTCGGCTTCGCCAACCAATTCGACCATGGCATGGTGCCCAAGGACGTCTCGTTTCAGCAGCTGTTCGACCTGCCCGACGACGACCAACTGCATTTGCAGATCGGCAGTGGCACGGATCGTGACGGCGATGACCGCCTGATCTGGCAAACCACCGTGCAGCGGAAAGGATCCTTCGACCGCGCCGGGCTGCTGGCTTGGGGTAACACTGCGCACGATCTGAGTTCGAAGCTTTTCAAGGACTTCTGCCAACCCGACTTCCATGCCTCCTTCGCTTAGCCTTGGCATACCCACGCAAGTGGACGATTACACCAGCGTTTGGTCGGACAAGATCAAAGGGCTGCTCACCATCGCGTTCTCTTCCAGCGCCACCAGTTCTGTGATCGATGCGCACCTCTCATACCCCGTGAGCGAAGAGTTGCGTTACCAACTGGCCCGGATCGAACGCACACGCGCACTCAAGGCAGATTGGGACGGCATGGGTGCCATTGCCCCATCACAAGCCACGGTGCGCATGGCGAAGCGAGCTGTGAAGGACCTGGGCTACGCTGGTTTCATCCCTAACCACATCGGTGCAGGGCCCAACGGCGAACTGTTTATCGAGTTCAAGGCCCCTGGTAAACGGCAGGCCCAAGTGTACTTCAGTGCAGAGGACGGCAACGAATTGCTCCTGATCGAGGGTGATGAATATCCTTATGAGGGTGCGTACCGCCCGCACCGCCTGTTGGACCATCTGCATGGAAAGTAGGATACCACGGCAGGCGATCGCTGACGCTGACATGTTGCTGCGCCGGGTGTACGCTGAAGGAGACAATTACTTCCGCGAGGATGGAACGGCGACACCGCTGGCATTCCGGTTGCGCAAAGACAAGGGGGAAAGTGGGCTTTCTGTGGATGTAGAGCGATTGACCACGCTGGAACGGGCCAAGAAGGCGACAACGGATCCCGGTAAGTACTGCTTGTGCCGCTTGGCCACCGCCCATGTGCGCTCATTGGCCTTGTGCGTTTGCCACGATCCCCATCCCGCAGAAGACCCCGAGAATGGCGCTCACGCGCAGATCATTCCTTTTCCTGATCGCTTCGATGGATGCCTTGATATGACAGGTTCTGATAAGCAGCCTCCTGTGATGCTGAGCAATTCCGTTCGTGATCGCTTGGCCAAGGGCGCGCTGAAGACCTGACCCGCATGCCCAAAGGACACCCCCGCAAGAATGCCGCGCCAGGCAAGGTGAAGAAGGAGCGCGTGCCGAAGGAAATGGCTCGTGCCTTGTCCTCGCAAAGCAGCGTGAACAGCGCGGTGAAGACCATCTGCGACATCCTGCGTCGCGGTGGCTGCACCAGCGCGTTGCAGTACATCCCCGAACTCACGTGGATCCTCTTCCTGCGGATCCTGGATGAGCGCGAGACACAGGAGGCGAGCGAGAACAAGGCCGTAGGGCGCGCGTTCGCTGCGAGCATCAACGCGCCATACCGTTGGCAGGACTGGGCAGCGCCCAAGGCCAAGAAACGTGAGGAACTCACGTCCGCGCCGCAAGGCTCCTTGTTCGCCTTCGTGAACGAGAAGTTGCTGCCCTACCTAAAGAGCCTGAAGGACCATCCGCGCGCCACCGCCCGCCAGAAGGTGATCAGCGAGGTGATGAACAGCGTGGAGAAAGTGCGGGTGGATACGGAGCGTAACTTCCTTGATGTGCTCGACAAAGTCCACGAGCTGCAACAGGAAAGCATGGATTCCTCGCACGTCTTCGCGCTCAGCCAGGTCTACGAAGGCCTGTTGCTGAAGATGGGCGAAAAGAACAACGACGGTGGGCAGTTCTTCACGCCTCGTCAAGTGATCAAAGCGGTTGTCAAGGCTATCGACCCCAAACCCGGCGAGACCATCTATGACCCGGGGTGTGGTACCGGTGGTTTCTTGGCCGAGGCCTATGAGCACGTGATCAACACCTACGGCGCCAAGGCCACGGCCAACCAGTTGACCACACTGAAGAACAAGACCTTCTTCGGCCGCGAGAAAGAGGGTCTCATTTTTCCCATCGCGCTGGCCAATCTCATCCTGCACGGCATCGACAAGCCCAACCTCTGGTGGGGCAACACCCTTACTGGTCGCATTGACTATGAAGGTCTCTTTGAAGGCGCACCGGAATTCTTCGATGTGATCCTCACGAACCCACCCTTCGGCGGCAAGGAGGGCAAGGAGGCGCAAACGGACTTCGCCTACAAAACCAGCAGCACGCAGGTGCTCTTCATACAGCATTTGCTGAAGCACATGAAGAACAAGAGCCGTTGCGGTATCGTGCTCGACGAAGGCGTGCTCTTCCGTGCGAACGAGGATGCCTTCGTGAAGACTAAGCAGAAGCTCTTGAACGAGTGTGATTTATGGTGCATCGTGAGCTTGCCGGGTGGTGTCTTCACCCAAGCGGGCGCAGGCGTAAAGACCAACTTGCTCTTCTTCACCAAGGGCCAGCCCACGCGCAAGATCTGGTACTACGACCTCAGCGATCTGAAGATCCGCAAGAAGAACCCAATGACCTTGGACCACTTCGAGGAGTTCTTCCGCCTGCTACCCACCCGCACCGATAGTGAACGCAGTTGGACCATTGACCTGGATGCGCGGAAGAAGAAAGCCCAAGAGGAAGCAGCGAAGCTTGACGAGGCCAAGCGCAAGGACCGGCTCAACAGCGTTTACGACCTGAAGGCCGTGAACCCGAACCGGAAAGCGGATGTGGATGAGCGGACCCCGATCGAATTGATGGATCTGATAGCTGCAAAGGGCGATGAGATCAATGCGGCTTTAGCCGAATTGCGCAAACTCACTCGGCCATCAGCGAATCACCCATAAGCGCAGAGTCCCGAGGGCTGCCTTCGCGAGACGCTTCGGCACCTGAATACGGTGACCCTGCGCGGAGGAAAAAGTGTCTCCGGCCCGCCGGAGTAGATAGTCATGCGGGCTCACTTCACCCCGTGTACCAATACGAACCGCACCATTTCCCCCCGGTCGGAAATGCCGAGACGCCTTACCACGGCCTGGCGCAGCTTTTCGGCACTTTCCGGCTTGAGGCCCATGCGTCGCCCCACTTCCACGATGCTGGGGCTGCCGGGTGCGGTGTAGAGCAGGAGGAACTCCTTTTCGCGCGGGGTGAGGCTGGCGATGAGCTTGTCCGGGTGCGCCATGGCCGCCTCTTCCTCCACTTGCCGGCGCAGGGCGCGATCCACATAGGTGTTGTAGTAGAAGTCCGCGGTATGCACCGTGTGCAAGGCCCGTTGCAGTTCCTCGCGCCTGATGCCCTTGGCGAGGAAGGCCCGGGCCCCACAGCGCAGCGCGCGCTGTGCGCTGTGCGTGCAGGGGTCGTAGGTAAGGGCGAGCGCTTTGGTGCGCGGCTGGTGGCGGGTGATCCAGGCAATGGTGTCGTAGCCATCGCGCACGGGCATGCGCAGGTCCACCACGGCCAGGTGGATATGGCCCACCTCCGCGCAGCGCTCCTCGTAGTCCAGGCCATTGGCGGCTTCCACCACCACCTTGCCTTGGGGCCAGCCGCTCAGCATGTCCACGAAGCCTCTGCGGACGAGGGGGTGATCGTCCACCACGGCGATGTGTAGCGGGGCGGTGGCCATGGGGTGCGCGCTGCCCCACCAAGATAGAAGCTTCGCGCCACCGCATGCGCCCAGAGTTATGGACCGTATATACCGGTCCGGATGGTGGTGCCGCCGTGAAAGTGGATCTTCGCGGCAACGCCTGGTGCGGCCCGCCGTCTTCTACCCGAACCACCGAACCGATGAAGATCACCGCCTGCTACCTTGGGATGTGGTGCGTTGGCCTGTTGCCCGTGTTGTGCGGAGCACCTTTGCTGGCGCAGCAATACCATTTCGACTTTGAAGGGCCCAACGGCCTGAACGGTTGGGTGCAGGACAATGGCCAGCCGATCGCATTGGGGCCCGGGGCCAGCGGAGCGAACGCTCTGGCGCTCGCGGTGGACCCGCTGAACCCAGTGCGCCGCGTGTATCATCCCATCCCGTTCAACTCCGCCCTGGCCTACCGCTACTCCAGCTGGATGAAGGCCAGCGATACGGATGTGAACCAACGCGTATGGCTGGACTGGGTCCACTTGAACGATGGAAGCGCCTACGGCTCGAACGCTTACTACACCATTGGAGGCAATACAGGTTGGAGACCCTTTGCCGTGCCCCCGCATGTGCTGCCTCCGGTGGATCATTCCTCCGACCCGAACGCGGAGTTCTGCATCGTGCTCGAAGTCTCTGCGAACGGCACGTCAACCGCGTGGTTCGACGATGTGATGGTAGAGACCAGCCCGCTGGCTACCACTGCTTTTCTATGGGTGCGCCTCCTGCTCGGTGGGCCGTATTCCAATGGGTATATGCCGGCGAACCTGCGCCTGCAGAACCTGCTGCCGGCACTGGAGCCCTATACGGCTCTTGGGTATGCACAGGCGGGCGGTGGTGGTGGCGAGGTAGCACCGACGGCGTGGTGGAGCTTCAACAACTTGGATGGACCAGTGGATTGGGTCCGCGTGGAACTTCGCTCTGCGATGGATCCAACGGTGGTGGTGGCCACCCGGCAGGGGTTGGTCAGCCAAATGGGATCCGTGTACGGAGCGGACGGAACTTCGGCCATCGCGTTCAACGTAGCGCCCGGCAATTACTACGTGGCCGTGCGGCACCGCAACCATCTGGGGTGTATGACGGCTACGCCGGTGGCCTTGAGCGCTCCTGTGGCAACACCGTCGGCGCACACTGGCGTGGATTTCACCGCTGCCGCTACGAACACCTGGGGCGTGAACGCCCGCAAAGTGGGGGACACCCTATACAACTACCGCGTGCTGTGGCCAGGTGATACCAATGGGAACGGCACCATCAAGTACGCCGGTGCCGGTAACGACCGCGATCCGCTGTTGGTGGCCATTGGCGGTGGGGTGCCCACCGGCACGCTGCCGAGCGTGTACAACCCGAACGACGTGAATTTGGACGGCACCGTGAAGTACGCAGGCTCGTTCAACGACAGGGATCCGATCCTCACCAGCGTGGGCGGGGTGGTGCCCACGGCGACGCGTGCAGCACAACTGCCGTAACCACCTTCAGTCCACGCCGCCTTCGTCCAAGGCTGTATTGCGAGATGGTATTCCCGCTATTGCCGCTATGTGTCGGCGCGGTCGGGCCCTTGAGGATCCTCCGGAATGCTGCTCGCCTTCGCCGCAAGCTTCACGGAGGCAACGCAATACCTTTTGTTCCGTCCATTGGTCGAACAAGCACCAGCATGAGATACTTCGCGGCCTTCGTCCTCGCTATTGGTCTTATGCCCCTCAGTGGCAAGGCGCAGTACGTGATCAATGATCCTGACTTCCTGGACAAACTACTGGACGCGGTGCCGAACGCCATAAGCGGGAACGTGCTGGACACGCTGCACCCCGATGTGATCGCCCTTACCGTGCTGGATGCCAACGGGAGCTACAGCATCGATGGCATCCGCTTCTTCGTGAACCTGGAGGTGCTGGGCCTGAACTACGGCTATGAGGACACCCTCACCGATCTGCCGAACACCTTGCGCACCATTCACCTGGATTTTTCGGAGACACGCATCCGCTACGTGGACCACTGGCCCGATTCCCTGCGCGAGCCGAGCATCCGCAACGATTGGTATTGGAACCCAACGGCAGGCCTGCAGTCCATTGATGTGATCGATACGCTGCCGCCCTATCTGGAATACCTGGATCTGTACGGACATTACCTCGACACATTGCCGGCTCTTCCATCCACGCTACGCCATCTGGATGTGCAACGCAACCAGGCGGTGACATCGTTGCCGGCGCTACCGAACGAACTGCGCCACATGAACGTGTCGCAAACGGACATTCCGGCCCTGCCCGTGCTGCCGGACAGTCTGATCTACTTGAGCTGCGGAAGCAACTTGCATCTCGCGGTGCTGGGTCCGCTACCCGCCGGGCTGAAGGAACTGCATGTGACCACCGTGGTGCCCCTGCTGCCGGACCTTCCCGCGCTGCCGCCGACACTGGAGGTGCTGGAATACGGAGGGGCCACCTTGGGATCCATCATACCTCCATTGCCCAGCACCTTGCGCGAACTGCTGCTGAACAACCTGGCGAACGTCACCTCGATCCCTGCATTGCCAGCGGGATTGGAGCGGCTTCAGGCCACCTACATGAACAATGTGCCGCAGTTGCCGCCGCTGCCGTCCTCGCTCACCTACCTCAACACCGAGAACACGCTTTTCGACTGCTACCCTTATGTGCCATCCTCGGTCACGGAGTGGAAGGTGTCCGCCACTACCACCTGCATCCCGAACCTGCCGCCCAATTTGAACGCCGCTTCCAATGCGGATGACTTCCCGATCTGCAACTTGATCAATACCCCGGACTGTCCCACCACCGAGGGCGTGACGGGCCATGTCTTCCGGGACGACAATGCGAACGGTACGCGCGATCCGGGTGAGCCGCCATTCCCCCTCGCCCAGGTGATCGGAACTCCGGGCACGCACCTTGCCGGAGCGGACAATGACGGCCGTTACATGCTGGCACTCGATACAGGTGCGTTTGTGGTGGACGGCACGAACGTGCTCTATTACAACCACACCACGGCGCCCTACGCGATCACCATCAGTACACCGCTGCAAGTGGATAGCCTGATCGATATCGGCTACGCACCGATCCCGGGGACCACGGATGTGCGCGTGGATCTTACCTCGAACCTCGCCCGTCCTGGCTTTCCTCATACGGTCTGGTGTACGCTCACGCATCAAGGCACCTCGCCCACGGATGCCACCCTGGAGTTGACGTACGAACCGGCGTTCACCTACACATCCGCCAGCACGGTGCCCGCCAGCATCGTGGGCAACACGTTGAGTTGGTCGTTCACCAACCTATTGCCCGGCAGCAGCGTGCAGGTGCAAGTGCATTTGTATGTGCCGGCGAACACGCCGATCGGTACACCGGGCCTGCATGCCGCGGCCGCGACCATCCCCGGCTCCGACCCAACACCTGCGGACAATGCGGCCCAGCTCCCGTTCGTGGTGTTCGGCAGCTACGACCCCAACGACAAGCTGGTGGACCCGCCCACCATGGATGTGCCCGAGCTCCTGGCCGGCACGCCGCTCACCTATACCATCCGCTTCCAGAACACGGGCACCTACCTGGCCGAGCGCGTGGTGATCACCGATACACTGCCACCCGGTCTTGTGCAGGATAGCCTGCACTTCATCGGCAGCTCACATTCCTGCTCCTGGTACCTGGATGATGGCGTGCTGAACATCGTGTTCGAAGACATCATGCTGCCGGACAGTACCAGCGACGAGCCGGGCAGCCACGGGTATGCGAAATTCCGGATCGCTCCGGTGACCGGGCTGCTTCCTGGGGAGACGGTGACCAACATCGCCAACATCTACTTCGACTTCAATGCGCCGGTGATCACACCGCCCAGTGTGTTCGCCGTGGAAGTGCAGACCGCCGTGGAAGGCAAGGATGCAGGCGAACTGTGGCTGGCCCCCAATCCCGTGGATGACCTTCTGCAATTACGTCTCGCCTTCTCGGTCGAGGATGCCGACGTGCGTGTGCTCGATGCGGCCGGGCGCATGATATATCAGGCGACTATGAACGGTCCAGCGCTGACGCTGGATACGGACGGTTGGCACGCCGGTGTGTATGCTGTGCAAGTGCGCACCACCACCGATCTCTGGACGGCGCATGTGGTGAAGCGGTGAGTAGGAGACCGGACACGGTGACGATCTTCGTCCCATGGCCGCTCCCGTTCCTGAAGCACTTTCAAAAGCCCGTGCCTATTGCGCCCGGCAGGAGCGCTGCCAGCAGGAGGTGCGCGATAAGCTGTACGGATGGGGTGCGCATAAGGGCGAGGTCGAGCCCATCATCGCACGCTTGATCGCCGAGCGCTACCTGGATGAGAAGCGCTTCGCGGAGCATTTCGCCGTGAGCAAGTTCCGGCAGAAGGGCTGGGGGCGACGGAAGATCCAGCAGGCTTTGCAGCAGAAGCGCGTTTCGGCGCCGTGCATCCGATTCGGCTTGCAGGCCATTGATGTGGGCGAGTACCGGACGATGCTCGTGAATTTGCTGCGGAAGCAAATGCAGAAACTGAGCAGCGTGCCCGAACCACTGCGCGGCATGCGCGCGTTGCGCTACCTGATCGGCCGCGGCTTCGAACCCGATCTGGTGCGGGCGGCGATGGGGCGGGAGGAGGACTGATCCCCCAACACCGCGCCCCGCTTACTTTTGCCGCCTGCCTGCCCAAAGCAGTGCGCTCAAAGCCCCCCAGCCAGCGCTGGCGCCCATGGTCACCATCGACAAGATCACCGGATTGAAGGAACGCCTCGAAGCCCTCAAAGGCTTTCTGGACGTCGAGGAGAAGCGCGGGCGGATCCTGGAGGAGGAGAAGTACACCCAGGACCCCGACTTCTGGAACGACCAGAAGAAGGCCCGCGGAGTGATGCAGAAGATCCGCGAGATCAAACGTTGGGTGGAGCTCTTCGAAGGCGTGAAGCGCGAAGTGGACGACCTGGAGGTGACCTACGACTTCTTCAAGAGCAAAGATGTGCCCGAGGAAGAACTCGACGCCCAGTTCAAGAAGGCCAGCGAAGCGTTGGAAGAACTCGAGTTCAAGAACATGCTCAGCGCGGAGGAGGACCCGCTGAGCGCCGTGGTGCAGATCACCAGCGGCGCCGGGGGCACCGAGAGCAACGATTGGGCCTTGATGCTCCTGCGCATGTACCGCATGTGGGCGGAGAAGAACGGCTACAAGACGCGGATCCTTGATTACCAGGATGGTGACGCAGCGGGCATCAAGCAGGCCACCATGGAGGTGGACGGCGAGTTCGCCTTCGGCATGCTGAAAGGGGAGAACGGCGTGCATCGCTTGGTGCGCATCAGTCCGTTCGACAGCAATGCGCGGCGCCATACGAGTTTCGTGAGCGTGTACGTGTTCCCGCTGGTGGACGAGACCATCGACATCGACATCAATCCGGCGGACATCACCTGGGATACCTTCCGCAGCGGCGGTGCCGGTGGACAGAACGTGAACAAGGTGGAGACCGGCGTGCGCCTGCGCCACGCGCCCACAGGCATCGTGATCGAGAACACCGAGACCCGCAGCCAGCTGGACAACAAGACCAAGGCCCTGCAACTGCTGAAGAGCCAGCTCTACGAGGCCGAACTGGAACGGCGCCGCAGCAAGCGCAGCGAGATCGAGGCGGGCAAGAAGAAGATCGAGTGGGGCAGCCAGATCCGCAATTATGTGCTACAGCCCTACAAGCTAGTGAAGGATGTGCGCACCGAACACGAGACCAGCAGCGTGGACGATGTGCTGAACGGATACATCGATGAGTTCCTGAAAGCATTTCTGATGCAGCAGGGGCAATCACAGAAGGTGTGATGATGGTTGTCGGTTGTCAGATGGTAGTTGTCGGGGCGCCGACCACCATGACGGACAACTGGCAACGAACAACTGACAACTGAGTTCATGGAATACCGGATCGAAAAGGACACGATGGGCGAGGTGAAGGTCCCCGCCGACAAGTACTGGGGCGCGCAGACCGAGCGCAGCCGCAACAACTTCAAGATCGGCCCGCCGGGCAGCATGCCGCGCGAGATCGTACATGCCTTCGCCTACCTGAAGAAGGCCGCAGCGCTCACGAACGTGGAGCTCGGCAAGTTGCCACAGGAGAAGAGCGACCTGATCGGCAAGGTGTGTGACGAGATCCTCACCGGGGCGCTCGATGACCAGTTCCCCTTGGTGATCTGGCAGACCGGCAGCGGCACGCAGAGCAACATGAACGTGAACGAGGTGATCGCCTACCGCGCGCACGTGGTGAACGGTGGCAAACTCGCCGATGAGCAGAAGGTGCTCAACCCGAACGACGACGTCAACAAGAGCCAGAGCAGCAACGATACCTATCCCACCGCGATGCACATCGCGGCCTACAAACTGACC
Organism: Flavobacteriales bacterium; assembly: GCA_016703105.1. Classification (GTDB taxonomy): domain Bacteria; phylum Bacteroidota; class Bacteroidia; order Flavobacteriales_F; family PHOS-HE28; genus PHOS-HE28. Next base: position 158,159 of record JADJCS010000007.1, on the reverse strand, counting down.
GCGGAGGTCACACTGCCGGGAGTGAAGAAACTGCGCGACACACTGGACAAGAAGGCGAAGGATTTCGCCAGCATCGTGAAGACCGGCCGCACGCACTTCATGGACGCCACGCCGCTCACCCTCGGCCAGGAGTTCAGCGGCTACGTGCAGCAACTGGACAACGGCATCCGCGCGGTGAACAACGCCCTGGAGATGGTGCGGGAACTGGCGCTCGGCGGCACCGCCGTGGGCACGGGCCTCAACGCTCCGAAGGGCTACAGCGTGCTGGTGGCGAAGAAGATCGCCGAGCTGACCGGCCTACCCTTCATCACCGCGCCGAACAAGTTCGAATCACTCGCCGCGCACGATGCGATGGTGGAACTGAGCGGTGCGCTGAAGCGCCTCGCCGTATCCCTTATGAAGATCGCCAACGACATACGCATCCTCAGCAGCGGCCCACGCAGCGGCATCGGTGAACTGGTGATCCCCGATAACGAACCCGGTTCCTCCATCATGCCCGGCAAGGTGAACCCCACGCAGCCGGAAGCGCTCACCATGGTCTGCGCGCAAGTGATCGGCAATGATGTGGCCGTGAGCATCGGTGGGATGCAGGGCCACTTCGAGTTGAACGTCTTCAAGCCGCTGATCGCCGCCAACGTGCTACAGAGCGCGCGCCTGCTCGGTGATGCCTGCGTGAGCTTCAACGACCGCTGTGCGGAAGGCATCGAGCCGAACAAGGAGGTGATCAAGCGTCACCTCGAGAACTCATTGATGCTTGTGACCAGCCTCAACCCGCACATCGGCTACTACAAGGCGGCCGAGATCGCCAAGAAGGCGCACAAGGAAGGCACCACGCTCAAGGCCGCAGCGCTGGCGCTCGGCCACGTCACCGCCGAGGATTTCGACAAGTGGGTGGACCCGGCGAAGATGTGCAGCGAAGGCTGAGGTAACCGCCGTTCAAACCTCCAGGGTGATGATCCTCACCGAACGGCTGAACAAGGTTCCGTCACTTTGTGGTATGCGGTGGAAGGGGACCAAGTTGTACAGCATCTTCACCTTCAAGTGCCCAGTATGCCATGAAGGCGAGTTCTTCGTGTCGCATCCCTATGACCTGGCCAGGGTAGGCGACCTGCACAGCCATTGCAACGTGTGCGGAACGAAGTTCGACAAGGAGATCGGCTTCTACACCGGAGCGATGTATGTGTCCTACGCCTTGGGCGTGGCCGAGTTCGCCACCGTGTGGGTGGCCGTCAGCGTGCTTTTCCCGGGGCTTGGCATGGCCGGACAGATGCTGGCCGTCGGGATCCCCCTTTTGCTTATCGCCCCTTGGTTCTATGCGCTCAGCAAGATCATTTGGGCGAATATGTTCTTCCACTACGATGCGTCCAAGGTGTCCAGACCCGGCGGCAAGGTGGTGCCCGACGCACGCTAGGTGAGGGTGGGCGTGCTACTTTGCACGCATGTTCACCGACCCCAAGTTGCAGCGCGAGTTCGAGAGCGTGGTGGTGCATCGTTCCCTACCGGCGGGTGCCGAGTTGATGCGCGCCGGTGACCCCATCACGCACATCCCGATCGTACAGAAGGGCAGCCTGCGCATCCTGGCCCAGGACCCCGAAGGGCGGGAGCGCTTCCTCTACCACATTCTGCCGGGCGAATCCTGTGCCATGTCCCTCACATGTTGTGTTTCGAAACGCATCAGCAGTGTGATGGCCGTGGTGGAGGAGGATGCCGAGTTGCTGATGATACCCGCGCGGTACATGGAGGAATGGATGGTATACCCAGAATGGCGACGGTATGTGAGCGACACGCAGGCCCAGCGCTTCGGCGAACTGTTGGAGACCATCGAGGTGGTGGCCTTCCGAAAGCTCGATGAACAGCTCTGGAACTACCTGGTGAAGCGCGTACAGGCCACCGGCAACCACATCCTGAAGGTCACCCACCAGGATATCGCGCAAGAACTCAACTCACCGCGTGAGGTGATCACCCGGCTGTTGCATCAACTTCAGCAAGTGGGACGTGTCACCGTTTCGCGGGGCTCCCTCGAAGTACACCTTTCCGCCGACTGGAAACCGGCCTCAGAGAAAGGGCTGAAGGACGCCCTCTAGTTGGGCGGCGCTCACCACGCCGGACTTCCGCCAGACGATCTCCCCCTTTTTGAAGATGGCCAGGGTGGGCACGCCCCGCACGCCATAGGCCTGCGCCGCTGCCGGGTTCTTGTCCACATCCACCTTGATCACGGTGGCGCGATCGCCCACCATCCCTTTGAACTGATCCAGGATCGGCTTCATCATTTTGCATGGGCCGCACCATTCGGCGTAGAAATCCACCACCACCGGCTTTTCACCGTTGATGAGCGTGCTAAAGGAAGGGCTCTTGGTCTCCATGGTCATTTGATCTCTTCATAACTGACGTCCGCTGTCGCAGGGCGGCTCGTGCCTTGCTCGACCTTGTTGCGCGGTGGCGCGCAGGCGGCACCGCAACAGCCTACGTTAAAAAGTGCCTGGAACCCAAAGAAGGCGGCGGCAGCGTAGGCCACCGGCTCGTGTTGGGCGATGCCGGCGAACAGGAAGACAATGGCGAAGGCGAGCCGCATCCAGCGCATCGCATGCCAGTCGGTCAATAGGCGTGCTCTCATCGTTGCTTGACCAGTTGATCGACCTCGGTCCAAGGCCCTCCATTGTGTACGGTGAAACCGTGGTCCTGTAGCACATGTACCGCCTGCCCGCTCCGCATGCCGCTGCGACAACACGTGATCACCGGTTTGTCCTTGTCCAATTGGTGCAGGTTCTGGGTAAGGACGTCCAGCGGTATATTGATGGAGCCCTGCACATGCCCCTGCGCGAATTCCTCGGGTGTACGTACGTCCAGGATGACAGCGCCTTGAGCAAGCACCTGCTTCAAGTCCACCTTGGGACCGATCCCGAAGAGCGAGCGTAGCATCGGTCAGGGGGTGGAATTCGTGCCGCAGTTGTTCCCCTCTGGTGGTGAAGGGCTCTTGGCCGGCTTCGTGAACGAGTTGAGGAACAAGCCCCCCATGAACGCGCCGTACAAAGTGCTGTTCACCGGGCTGGAGGTGATGGAACAGCCCGTGGTGCAGCCGAACTGGCTCCAGTAGAACCAGCCAGCGACCGCACCGAGAACGATGCCGACACCGGTAAGTAGCAACGTGCGCTTCATTTCTTCGGGCATGTGCTCATGCCGAACGGGGCATAAAGCGGGCAGAAGCTCACTACGCTGGTGGCCACGAAGACCCCTGCGAGCACGAGAAGCACGATCCCGAGCGTACCGCTCACGGTTCCGGTGAAGTACAAGATGGCGATGACCGCAGCGACGAGGATGCGAACGATGCGATCGGCGGTACCCATGTTCGGCTTCATTGTGCGTGGTGTTTCTACCGCAAAGGTCGGATGAAGGATCCGCCCCTTTCGTGACGATCATCACCATGGCGAACGTCGTACCCGTCAAGGCGAAGGGCTACCACCGGTAGCCCTTCGCGCAAACAGGTCCGAAACGTCAGCGCGCTTACAGCAGAGTGGTCGGTTGTACGAAGGCCGTGCGTGGTACACTGGTGTTCTTGATCCCCGCGAATCCATCGGCTACGTCCAGGAAGTTCTCCCAGCCACGTGCTTTCAGCATCGACGCAGCGATCATGCTGCGGTAGCCTCCGGCGCAGTGCAGGATGAAGGGCTTGTCCTTCGGGACCTCCGCGAGGTGGTTGTTCAACTCATTGAGCGGGATGTTCACCGCGCCCACGACATGTTCCGCCTCGTATTCGCTCTTCTTTCGCACGTCGAAGACCAACGGCTTTAGCGCATACCGCGCGGCGAAGTCCTCCGCGGTGATCCGTGCCACGGTATCCACGGGTTTGTCGGCCGCTTTCCAGGCTTCAAAGCCGCCCTTCAAGTAGCCTACGAGCCCATCGTGCCCGATGCGGCTCAGGCGGATCATGGCCTCCTCTTCCTTTCCGGGATCGGTGACCAGCAGGATGTGCTGCTTGAGGTCGGGGACCATCTCGCCCACCCACATCGCAAAGCTGCCATCCAAGCCGAAGTTGATGCTACCGGGAATGAAGCCCTTTGCGAAGTCGCCCGCGCTACGCGCATCGATGATGAGGGCTTCGTGCGCGGCTGCCGCGGCCTCGAACGCTTCAGGGGAGTGCGCCACACGTGCGCGTTCCATTACCGTGTCCAGGGACTCGTAGCCTCTGATGTTCATCAGTACGTTCTGTGGGAAGTAGCCCGGAGGCGGCATCAGGCCGGTGAGCAGTTCTTTCTTGAACTCCTCCTTGGTCATATCAGGCCGTAGTGCGTAGTTCGTGCGCTTCTGATGGCCCAGCGTATCCTGCGTTTCCTTGCTCATCATCTTGCCGCACGCGCTGCCGGCACCGTGGTTCGGGTACACGATCAGATCATCGCTCAAAGGCATGATCTTGTTCCGCAACGAGTCGTAGAGCATACCCGCCAGCTTGTCCTCGGTGAGGTCGGCGATCACATGCTGTGCCAGGTCCGGGCGTCCCACATCGCCTATGAAGAGCGTGTCCCCGGTGAAGATGCACTTCTCTTTTCCGCTCTCATCGATGAGCAAATAGGTGGTGCTCTCCAATGTGTGACCCGGCGTATGGATCACCCGGATGCGCGCCTTGCCCACGTTGAGTTCCTGCCCGTCGTTGGCTACCATCGCTTCGAAGCCGGGCTTGGCCGTGGGGCCGTACACGATCGTGGCACCGGTCTTCTTCGCCAGGTCCAGATGGCCGCTCACGAAATCCGCGTGGAAGTGTGTCTCCAGCACGTATTTGATCTTCGCACCGTCGCGCGTCGCACGATCGATGTAAGGTTGTACCTCGCGCAACGGATCGATCACGACCGCTTCGCCGTTGCTCTCGATGTAATAGGCGCCGTGCGCCAGACATCCGGTATAGATCTGCTCGATCCTCATGGTGGTTCGCCGCGCATGGTTGACATCGGCGGAACAAAACTCCATGCGGAGCGGTGGCCTTTTACTGATCCTTGTCAGGATAATGGCTGTTCGGTGAGGATCGTCACCGATGGGGGTGAGGGGTCGCGATACGTTCGCATCGTCTAACACGGTCGCCATGGCAAAGCACTTCCAAGTCCTCGTGATCGGTGGCGGGAACGCTGGTCTTTCCGCAGCCGCCTTGTTGTTATTGAAGAACGGCAAGCTGAAGGTCGGTATCGTGGAACCTTCGGAAAAGCACTACTACCAACCTGCCTGGACCTTGGTCGGGGGCGGCGCCTTCAACATCAAGGACACCGAACGCAACGAGAAGGACTTTATTCCAAAGGGAGCGGAGTGGATCAAGGACAAGGTGGCCACGTTCCAACCGGAGCGGAACGAGGTGGTGCTGGCGAGTGGGGAGGCGATCGGTTATGATCACTTGCTCGTGTGCCCCGGCATCCAGTTGGATTGGAACGGGGTGAAGGGCTTGCAGGAGAACCTCGGGAAGAACGGCGTCTGCTCGAACTACAGCTTCACCTACGCCCCCTACACTTGGGAGTGCATCAAGGGCTTGAAAAAGGGCAAGGCGGTGTTCCACAACCCGCACACGCCCGTGAAATGCGGTGGTGCTCCGCACAAGATCATGTACCTCGCCGCGGACCATTGGCGCAGGGAAGGTGTGCTGAAGGACATGGACATCCAATACTGGAGCGGGGGAACCAAGCTCTTCGCGATACCACGCTATGAGAAGACCTTGCTGAAGGTGGTGGAGCGCGGAGGGATCAATCTCAACTTCTTCTGGAAGCTCGAAGAGATCGATGGCCCGAACAGGCGTGCGCGTTTCGTTGGCTTCGGGGAGAAGAACAAGGACGAGGTGAAGTGGGTGGACTATGACATGCTCCATGTGACACCGCCACAGAGCGCTCCCGATTTCATCAAGCAGAGCCCATTGGCGAACGCCGCCGGTTGGGTGGATGTGGACAAGCACAGCCTGCGCCATGTGAAGCATGCGAACGTGTGGAGCATCGGTGACGCTGCCGGCTTACCTACCTCGAAGACAGGTGCGGCGATCCGCAAGCAAACGCCCACCGTCGTAGCGAACATGCTCGCGGCCATGGCCAACAAGCCCCTGCCTGCGGACTACAACGGGTATACCTCGTGCCCATTGATCACCGGGTACGGCAAGCTGGTGCTCGCGGAGTTCGACTACGACAACAAACCCCAGGAGACATTTCCCTTCGACCAGAGCAAAGAGCGCTGGAGCATGTACCAGTTGAAGCGGGAAGTGCTTCCGCGGTTGTACTGGAACTTCATCCTGCGTGGCAGGGCACAAGGCTGATCGATCAACTAGACCAGAACACCCATGAAGCAACTTCTCTCGCTCTTCGCATTTCTCCCATTATTCCTGTCCGCGCAGTACTTCGACGGGCGCGAGTTGGTGCTTGAGGAGGTCACGGTGCCGGGCATGCCTGCGCTCCAATCCTTCGCATGGGGGCAGCACGATGGGCAGTGGTTCATCATCGGCGGGCGCACCGATGGCCTGCACCGTCGGCAGCCTCCTTTCGCCTTCCTCGCCACCGGGAACAACCTAAGTGCCTATGTGGTGGATCCTGTGACACAACAGGTCTGGTCCGCACCGATCTCCGCGCTTCCGCAGTCCATGGAGGAACAGCTGCAGAGCACCAACATGGAATTCGAGCAGCGCGATAGCACACTGTATTGCGCCGGAGGCTATGGCTATTCGCCCACCGCGCTCGACCACATCACGTATCCCAACCTCACCGCGATCGATCTGGCCGGGGTGATGGACGCCATTCGCAACTCCCAACCCATCGCACCTTTCTTCCGGCAGCTCACCGATCCGCGAATGGAGGTCACGGGTGGCCAGATGCGCTTGCTAGACGATCGCTTCTACCTGGTCGGTGGGCAACGTTTCATCGGCCGGTACAATCCGATGGGGCCGAACCAGGGACCTGGCTTCATTCAGGAGTACACCAATGCCGTGCGCCGCTTCGCGATCGATGATGACGGTGTCTCACTGGCGATCAACGACTACTGGGAGTTGGTGGATACAATGAACTTGCACCGTCGGGACTACAACATGCTGCCACAGATCTTCCCGAACGGAGAGGAGGGCTTCACCGCCTTCACGGGTGTGTTCCAGTACGTGGATGATATTCCCTGGCTGAACACCTTGGACGTCATCGACACGAACGTCACGGTGGTGCCGGTGTTCGAGCAACTGCTGAACCAGTACCACAGTGCCCATGTGGGCCTCTACGATGCTAATTCGAACGCCATGCGGTCCGTGTTCTTCGGGGGTATCGGCCGTTACTACTTCGATGGGAACGGCACCTTGATGGACGATATCAACGTGCCCTTCGTGAACACGATCAGCGTGGTGCAGCGCGATGGTCAAGGTGTCCTGATCGAGGCCCAGGTCGGGACAATGCCCGCATTGCTCGGTGCCAGCGCCGAGTTCGTTCCGTGGCCGGGAACACCGCAGAACGCGAGCGGGATCATGCTCCAGCAAATGTTCGTGGGTGACACCATCGTGCTGGGTCATGTGGTCGGTGGGATCGAGAGTACCGCAGGCAACATTTTCTTCATCAATACCGGCGTTCAGAGCGAGGCCTCTTCGCGGATCTTCCGTGTGCTGCTGGTCGATCCGGCGCAATCCATTCTAGTTCCGGATGGGGCTGCCGTGGATATCCGGTTGCGCCGCGAGGGGGATGTGTTGCACGTTTCGATCGGAGCCGACATGACCGGAGCGTATAGCATCCGCCTGTTGGACACGGTCGGTCGCGCGGTACAGGTTCTGGCCGAGCATGCCAAAGGAGCGGAGCGTTCCTTTGAGGTGGATCTACAACAACTGGCTCCGGGTGCGTACATGGTCGAGGTGCGCCACGGTCAGCGCGTATTCACTGCGCGGTTCATCCGTTGATCGTGTCGGCAACCTGGTATTGGTCATTCCCGATGGTCTGATGAGGAAGGTTTACACCGCTGCGTTGCTGCTCCTGTGTTCATGGGAAGTCTCCGCGCAGGTGCTCGTTACCGGCGCCATGCGCAACACCATGTTCAATGGTCAGCTCGCGGGGCTGGTGCGCATGGACACGATCGCGAAGCAGGGCGCGTTCGGTATCGGTCCCCTCGATCACCTTCGAGGAGAGTTGCTGCTGTGGGACGGTGTGGCCTATGTGTCGCGCGCGACTTCCGATACGGCACTGGCCGTAGAGGTCGATCGGGAAGCATCCGCACCCTTCTTTGTGCATGCGAACGTGCCGGAATGGGTGGAGGTGCCGCTACCGGACAGCATCACGGGTCTTGCGAAGCTGGATGGTTTTCTCACAAGTCGGTTCGCCCACGAGAGCAGGCCGATGGCGTTCAAGTTGTCCGGATGGATCGCGCGTGCGGAGATCCATGTGGTGGACCTTCCGCTGGGTGCGGTGGTGCGCTCACCGGACGATGCCCACAAGGGGCGGAAGACCTTCGTACGGAAGGACGTGGAGGCTGATATGCTCGGCTTCTTTTCCACCATGCACAAGGCCGTGTTCACGCACCACGACACGAACATCCACGTACACTTGGTCAACAAGGAGCGCAGTTGGATGGGGCATGTGGACGGCTTGGGCTTCGACCCGAAGGCGATCCGGCTCTTCGTTCAAGTTCAGTGATGTTCGTCACCCTTCGGGACCGGTTATTGCGTTCACTTTGTGACGGATAACAAACCCGACCATGGAAACCACACACATGCCCCGCATCGGCGACCAAGCTCCCGATTTCGAGGCCCTCACCACGACCGGCCCGATCAAGTTCAGCGAGTACATCAAGGGTAGTTGGGCAATTCTCTTCTCACATCCGGCCGACTTCACGCCGGTATGCACCACCGAGCTCTCCGGCTTCGCCCAGGAGAAGAAGTGGTTCGCGGACCGCAATACGAAGCTCATCGGCGAGAGCATCGATAGCATCCATAGCCATGTGGCCTGGGTACAAGCGGTGCGCGAGAAGACCGGTGTGTACATGGATTTTCCGATCATCGCGGATATCGATATGAAGGTGGCCCATCTCTACGGCATGCTTCACGACAATGCGAGCAGCACCGCTGCGGTCCGGGCCGTGTTCTTCATCGATCCCAAGGGTATCATCCGCCTCATCATGTACTACCCGCTGAACGTGGGCCGGAACATGGATGAGATCAAGCGTGTGCTGGAAGCCATGCAGACCGTGGACGCGAACGCCTGTGCCATGCCCGTGAACTGGAAAAAAGGCGACAAGGTGATCGTGCCACCGCCAAAGACCTTGAAGGACCTCGACGCACGCCTCAATGAGAAGGGGATCGAACTGATCGATTTCTATCTCGCGAAAAGGGAACTGGCTCCGGCTTGATCCCACGGTCAATGCTCAAGGCGCCCCGGTCATCAACGGCCGGGGCGTTCTTTTTCGTGTCGTGCTGATGGTTGGAGGTCGGCGTTCAGCTCCATCCCAATGTGCCCCCGCACAACCACCACGTCCTTCCGAAGCCCACATCGCGCAACAACTGCGCAGCCTGTGCGCTGCGGCCACCGCCTTTGGCGCATACGGTAACGATGCGCTGCCGCTTTGGCCAGGTGCGCGCCTGTTCCAGCAGGCGGTCCACGGGTATGTTGATGGCCTCCGGCAGGTGACCGCTCGCGTACTCTTCCGGGGAACGCACATCCACTACACGCACATCCGGTTTTTCCAACCACTTTTTCAGGTCGATGGGCTCCAGGCAGCGACGTTCCGCCGGCATGCGCAACCAAACGAGTAGACCGGATATCACGGTGATGACCCCGATGGAGAGGATGGAGGCGGTGAGCCCGAAGCGGTCGGCGATGAGGCCGGTGAGCAGCGCACCGATGGCGTAGCCCAGATCGCGCCACAGGCGGAATATGCCGAGGCTCTCGGCGCGTTGCTTCGGATGTGTGTGCGCGGCGATGGTGGCCAGGAAAGTTGGGTAGACCAGCGCGGTGCCTAGGCCGAGCGTGGCGCTGAGCGCGATGTACGTGCCTTGTGCGTCCACATAGGGAAGGAAGAGGATCGCGATCCCTTGCAGCACCATGCCCAGCACCAGCAGCAGCTTGCGGTCCACATGGTCGGCGAGCTTGCCCGTGAGCAATTGCCCCAAACCCCACACGGCTGGATACACCGCCGCGATGGCCCCGATGCTCGCCGTGTTGAAGCCCTGCCCGGCCAGCAGTACCGGCAGCAGGCCCCAGAGCATGCCGTCGTTCAGGTTGTTCACCAGTCCCGCCTGCGTCACGCTTCCGAGCACGCGATGGCGTACTGAGGTATCGAGGAAGGGCTTTTCCAACAGCGGCACCGCGCTCTTCGCTGCTTCAGCATGTACATGGTGTCCAGTATCCTTCACCCACAGCACCGTGAGCAGCAGGCCCACCACCGCGATACCGATGCCCACCTGGAACGGAACCGGCCGCGGGCCGTATTCCGCAGCGAGCAAGCCGGTGAGGAAGGCCACCGCCGCCACCGCGAGGTATCCGGCGAATTCGTTCAAGCCCATGGCGAGGCCGCGGTCCTTCTCGCCCACGAGGTCCATCTTCATCACCACAGTGCTGCTCCATGCGAAGCCTTGATGGATACCCAGCAGGATGTTGGCGGCCACGATCCACGACCACGCATCGGCATAGATCAACATGAACGGCACGGGCAAAGCCAGCAACCAGCCCGTTACCAACATCGACTTGCGACCGAAGCGACCGGCCAGTCTGCCCACGAAGTAGTTGCTGAGCGCCTTGCTGATACCGAAGGCCACGATGAAGGAGAGCGCGGCCGTCCGCGATGCGATGCCGAAGTCCTGTTCGGCCAGCATGGGCAGCACCGTGCGTTCAATACCCACCATGCCGCCCACGAAGGCGTTGACGATGACGAGCAAGGTGAACTGTTTCCAGTTCTGGCGCAAGCCAAGCTGCGCTGCACCTACGCTCATGCCCGAAAGCTACGCCGTCGATCAGCGTTCGATGGGCTTTCCAGCCCCGGCCCATGCGCCGATCCCACCGGCCAGATCCACCACATCGGTGAAGCCCTGCTGCTGAAGGTAGGCGCGCGCTGCGGCACTGCGACGACCGGAGGCGCAATAGAGCAGCACAGGTTTCGACTTCTCCAGTTCGTTCACGTTCTGTGCCAGTTGCCCGCTGGTCTGATCCAAGTTCCGCGAACCTGCGATGTGACCATCCGCATATTCAGCGGCGGTGCGCACATCCACCAACTGTGCATCGCTTTCCGCAAGGCGGACGGCAAAGGCGGCCGCATCCAGGCTGTTGGTGCCTTGTTGGGGCATGGTGCATGCCATCAGCAGAAGCGGCAGTGCGGATAGTCGGACGGGAGCGAAGAGGTTGCGCATGATCGACCAGGTCGTTAAAGGCGGGAACCGCGCGAATGGCACGGCTCTAATGCCTCATGGATGCTCACATGGAATTCTTCAAGGTGGTCCAGGGCCCACCGTTGTAGACGTCGAAGCCGTGGCGCTTCAATTCATCGGCGGCCATGCCACTGCGCGCACCGCTGCGGCAGCAGGTGATCACCGGTTTGCTCTTGTCGAGCTTCTTCAACTCGTCCTGGATGCGGTCCAACGGGATGTTGATCGCTCCCTGCACATGACCGCTGCGGAACTCGTCCGCCGTGCGCACGTCAACGATGGTCGCTCCTTCCTTGATCTTCTGACCGAGGTCCACTTTGGGGCCGATACCGAACAATGTCTTGAACATGGTCTATGGTGTTTTGCTTTCGCGGTACAAAGGTGCGGAGTTCGCCAAGCGCCGTCGGTGACTGACATCACAGAGCGACGCGCGTGTCAGAACACGTAGTTGATGATCAGGTCCGCGTGCAGCATATCCACCTTGTTGATCGACTGCCGTTCAGTGAGGTTACTATGCAGTGGAAGCTTCGCCAGCACCAGTACTTGCGCAGCAAGGCCCTTCCATCCGCCATTGAACTGGTATTGCGCGTTCACATCGAACTGCGTGTAGGATGGCATCACGAACTTGTTCAGCCGCGCATCGGTGAGTTCGGGCATCCGGTACAGACCGCCATCCACCTGGATCCGCCAGCCGTTGTCCGCCCTCCAGATCAGGTTCAATGAAGCTGCGTGTACATCTCCGGCTCCTTCGTTACGCTCGCGCGGCAGGAACGTGAAGAAGGGGTCGCGGCCCCACTCGCGCGGCATCAGGTAACGGCCATGCGCGGTTATGCGCGTGTAGTTCAGCTGCCAGCGGAATTTGCCGAGCACATTGCGCAATCGTCCACTGAGCGCCCAAGAGGCTTCGCTCGCTGGCATGTACAACAGACTGTCGTTGCCGTGCCCTCGATAATGCGCGGCGTCCTGCCGGATGGCCATGGTGGACGCACTCCAGCGGGCTTCTTTCTTGCCCGCATCAAGTTGCATCAACGCGCTGTTGAAGACGTTCTCGGTGTGAACATTCCAGGCGGTGATCGACACCGAGCGGTACACCTTCTGTTTGATGCTTGCCGCTAGAATTCCCGCGCTCTGGAGGTGTTCCCCATGTTCTGCGCCCTCGCCGTATACGTTGCGACCGACCGGGAAAACGGACATGCTCTCGGCCACCGTGTACCATTCGCTGGCGCCACGGGGCGCCACGCGATAGATCCATCCGCCTTGTAGCGCTGTGCCGTGGGTCGTGCGGTGCTGTGCCCAGATGCCTTCGAACAAGCTGGGGTGCATGCGCCCATCCTGTGGGTTGAGGAAGGGCGTGTTCAATTCTTGTTTTCCGATCACCACCTGTGTTCGTTCATTGCGCGACAACCAGTCCAACTGGAATTCGTGTAGGTAGGCCAGGTCGTTGGTGTGGCGCGGGTCGTTCACATCATACAATCCGATCTCGTAGCGGTTGCTGGCACCGGTAATGGGGTCGAGAACGGTGAGGTCGCTTGTCGCCAAGTCGAAGGTGTAGCCACCGCTGAGCTTGAAGCGCGTGCCATGCCAGCGTTGCGAAGTGAAGCCGAGCGTGCCTCCGAAGGCCACCGCATGGTAGTCCGTCGGTGTTCCATCATTGATGGTGAGCATATTGTACTGGCGGAAGCGTCCCACCACTTCGCCCCGCTTCATGATGTCGTACAGCTTGCCGGTGCTTCGCAAGCTGTCGTCACTGGGGATGTCCTGCTCGCTGTGCTGGGCGCTCACGAAGAGGGGGAACACGACCGATAGGACAAGGGACAGGCCCCACCGACCATTGGACGATCGGTGCGAGGATGCGATGCGCATGCGTCAGAACCCCGCTTTGATGTAGCTCCAGCCGTCCTCCTGCCGCTCCACGATGTGGATGATCCCGGCCTTCACGTACCCCGCATCAGGGACCACCTTCGTCCGGTCGAGGCTGCGCTCCTTGATGGTGTTCTCACAGGCCAGGAACACGATGCCTTTCGCGGCGAACTCCTTCACTTTTTCCTGCACGATGCTGCGGTCGCTCATCAGCATGTCCATGCCCGGGCCATGACAGACCACTTCCAGCTGCATGGTGGGAGCGGCTTCCTTCATGTTCCTGAACTGTTTCATCAGGTTCTTGTGCACCAGCGTGTCGCCGCTGGTGAGCTGCATGATGATGCGGTGGTGGCGCGGGGCATTCTGCGGGAAGGCACCTGTCACTGCGAACAGGAGGATGAACAGGAACAGGAGCTTTTTCATGGTGCGCAAAGGTCGGTCGGCCGGCTTTCCCGGTCTGTGACGGAACTCACACTGGAAGGGCTGGTGTCTGGAGCGGACGGGCAGGAGCAGGACTCATGCGTAACGGAATCCGATGCCCCCCCGGAACACCTCGACTTTCACCACCTCCGAAAGCGGAATGAACTTCATGCCGAAGCGGAAGCGGGAGCGAGGCAGGATCAACAGGTCATCCTTGATGTGGATGCCATCGAAATACCCGCGTCTTATGACGCCTGAGCGCTTCGTGATCCCCACCTCGATCGCCGGATCGATCGTGAGGTCCGCGGGTCGACCCTTGTCATCGACCACATGGAGCGATCGTACGGCGTTGACCTGGCAGGTGGTGCCGAAATCCCTGGGACCCATGATGTACACCTCGCGCATGGGCTCATTGCGGATGATCGACACGACACGCTCCCATTCGTTCATGGGCACTACGAACGTCTCGTGTCCGAACCATTTGTCGACTCTCCTCATCCATCCCATGTTCTGTTGTGAGAATTGTCCGCTCCGATCCGGTGCTCTGTTCTCTCGGCGAATTTCGGTACACGGACCAACCACAGCCCGCATCTGCGGAACGAACGAGGAACAGGCACCGGTGCATAGATGGGTCCCGCGGGGCGGAACCGGCCTGGTAAGTGATGCTACGTTTGCTGCCGAAAGATGCCTCCGAAGGGTTCAGAATTCATCCCCAAAGCGTTCACGGTCTTCCGGAGGGATTATACCCGGCAGCAGTTCGGCCGCGATGTGCTCGCGGGCGTCATCGTCGGTATCGTCGCCTTGCCCTTGGCGATCGCCTTCGCGATCGCATCCGGTGTTTCGCCGGAGAAGGGGTTGATCACCGCGGTGATCGCGGGCTTCTTCATCAGCGCCTTCGGTGGAAGTCGTGTGCAGATCGGCGGCCCGACGGGAGCGTTCATCGTGATCGTGTACGGCATCGTCCAGCAGTACGGCATCGAGGGGCTCACGGTGGCCACCTTCATCGCCGGCTTCATGCTCATGCTCATGGGCTTTCTGCGCTTCGGCGTGTTGCTGAAGTACTTTCCGCATACGCTCATCGTGGGCTTCACCACCGGCATCGCGGTGATCATCTTCTCGGCGCAGATCAATGACCTCTTCGGGTTGGGGATCGATAAGGTGCCGGCGGATTTCCTGGAGAAGTGGGCGGCCTACGCCAACTCTATCCGATCGATGGACCTCACCACGCTGGCCATTGGTGCCGGTACGATCCTCATCACGGCCTTGATGCCGAGAATGACCAAGGTGGTGCCCGGTTCGATCGTCGCGATCGTGCTGGCCACGTTGGTGGTGGAGTGGTGGCACCTGCCGGTGGAGACCATCGGATCCCGGTTCGGTGCGATACCGGATACGCTCCCCATGCCGCAATTCCATATGGTGGATCTCGCGACCATCAAAGAGCTGCTGCGCCCCGCGCTCGCGATCGCCCTGCTCGGTGGCATCGAATCCCTGCTGAGCGCCGTGGTCGCGGACGGTTCCATCGGTGGCCGGCATCGGAGCAACATGGAACTGGTGGCGCAGGGAGGTGCCAATATCCTCTCGGCGATGTTCGGTGGCATACCGGCCACCGGAGCCATAGCGCGTACGGCCACCAACGTCAAGAACGGAGGCCGGACACCCATGGCGGGCATGGTGCATGCGGTGGTGTTGTTGCTCATCATGCTCATCGCCGGGAAGTGGGCAGCATTGATACCCATGTCCTGCCTGGCCGGGATCCTGGTGGTGGTGGCCTGGAACATGGCGGAGTTGCACAGCTTTCTGGCGGTGTTCAAGACAAGCCGATATGATATGGCGGTGCTCTTGTCCACCTTCCTCCTGACGGTGGTGTTCGACCTTGTCATCGCCATTGAGATAGGCCTCGTACTCGCCGCTTTCCTCTTCATGAAGCGGATGAGCGACTCCACACAACTGAAGTCGTTGAGCGGAACGACGGACCAGGAAGACAAGCTCTTCGATGCGGAATTCAAGAACGTCCCGAAGCATGTGCTGATCTATGAGATCAATGGACCACTGTTCTTCGGAGCCGCGCAGACCTTCACGGACACGATGAAGACGGTAGGCGACAAGCATCGCATGCTGATCCTCCGCATGCGGCATGTCCCGTTCATCGATGCCACGGGCCTGCATCGGTTGAAGGACATCTTGCACACCATGGAGCGGCGGAATGTCCACGTGGCGCTCACCGATGTGGTGCCGGAGGTGGAGCGGACACTGCGTGATTCAGGGACCCAACTGGAGGGCGTTTTGTACGCTGGAGTTCCAGAGGCCCTGGCCAGTGATCAGCGGAATTCGTAGTCGTAGCTCTCTAGCTGGCTTAGCAGCGTCTGCGGTGCATCGGTTGCCGTGATGCGGCCCTCCACTTTCGGCGCCACGGGTGAGAATTCCCCGAAGTACTCGCGCAGGATGTTGTGCATGGTGGCG
Organism: Flavobacteriales bacterium; assembly: GCA_016703105.1. GTDB lineage: Bacteria > Bacteroidota > Bacteroidia > Flavobacteriales_F > PHOS-HE28 > PHOS-HE28. Next base: position 142,090 of record JADJCS010000007.1, on the reverse strand, counting down.
TTGGCCCTACGCGGGTTCGAGACCTTTTCCAGGCGGCAGAGCGTATCGTCCGGGTCGCCTTCGCGTTCGCAGGCCGCGATGAGATAGCTGCGCTCCAGGTCGATGGGTTTCTTGCCCACTTTGATCCAGTTCACGCGCTTGCCCAGGTCGTTGTTCATGGTGAAGTTGGCGGTCATGCCCTTGAAGCGCACCACCCAGCCACCGAAGCGTTTGGCGGGATCCTTCGCGAAGACATTGTGCAATTCCTTCTCCAGCCAGTCCCACAATTGCTGACCGGTCGCTTCGCCGTACTTGGCTTCGCTGTCCACCGGGATCATGCTCCAGATGTTGTCGTTGGTGATCGGCGTGGGCGTCTTGCCATCGGCCACGATCGGCGGACAGAAACGGAAGCCGTTGCTGATGGCGACCTCGGGTTTCAGCTTCCACATGATGGCGTCGGTGATCAGGTTGTCCATCGGGTTCTCGATCACGTAGTAGCGCACCAGGGTGGTCTTCGTGCTGCCGACCACTTTGCTCAGTTGCTCCTTGTACGGTGCGCTCACTTCGTCAACGAGCTGTAGCATGCCCTTGTCCGCCGGATACTTCTCGGGGTCCACATCGAGCAGTTCGTAGTGGCTGTCCTTCACCTTGCCGTCTTCCACCACCACATCGAGGCGAGCTACGAAGGATCCGAAGGCACCGGGCTCCGTCACCTTGCTGTATTTGCCGTCTATTGGCTTGCGCACACGTTCGTGCGTATCAGCACCGAGGATCAGATCAGCGCCTTCCACTTCCGGTTTGTTCGCCAGATCCACTTGTTGGGCCAAGCCCATGTGGGTGACGAGGAAGACCATCGCGCACTGCTCGTAGTCGCGCAGGATGCGGATGTACTTGGCCACGTTCGTTTCCGGCTTGGTGAACTGGATGCCGTAGCTGTACGCTGGTGATTGCCGCTTGGGCGTGAGCGGATCGTTGTAGCCGATGAAACCGATCTTGACACCTGCGACGCGCTTCGTCCAGTAGGGAGGGAAGATCATTTCACCCTTGAACTCGGCGTTCTTGTCCGGCGTGGCGATCGATCCTTCGGGATACGCCGCATGGAACATGTTCGCGCAGATCTTGTCGGCCTTGTAGGATCCGAGGTCCTTCAGCATCATCTCCTTGCCGTAGATGACCTCCCAGTTGCCGGGGAGCACCAGGTCATATCCCACGCGGTCCATCAAGGGCACCAGTGCTCGGCCTTCGCTCATCGCGGCCACGCCGCCGCCTTGGAAACAATCGCCGCCATCGATGACGATCGTGTTCTCCGGATCTTCGTTGCGCAGCGTATCGATCATGGTCTTCAGCACACCGAAGCCGCCGCGCTTCTTGTACACGGGCTTGCCGCCTTCCAGGAAGAACTCGTCGTGCGTGTTCAGCTGCGCATGGATGTCACGCAAGAGCAGCCTTCTGGGTGTACGATCTCGGTCATCTTCACTACTTCTTTTTAGCCTTGGCCTTCGCCTCGGCGATGGGACCGAACGGCCCGAACTTGTGTTGTATTTCAGGAATGCTGTCGGCGTAAGGCCCGAACGGATGATCCACCGGTTTGCCGGCGATATTCGGCCAATCTGCTGACAGGTCGCGATCAGGACGTTGTCGTGAGTTGACGTAGGCCGCCACATCCCATGCTTCTTCATCGGTGAGTTGCGGGCTCTCCCAGGTAACACCTTGCGGCATGTTGTTCTTCACGTATCCAGCGAAGCGGCTCAACCGGAATAGCCCCGCGCCGATGTTGTAGCTGTTCTCTCCCCACAAGGGTGGGTACTGGTAGGTGAGCCCATTTGAGGCTCTCACGCCTGCGCCATCCTCCTTGTGGCAGCTCGCGCACTTCGCGGTATAGATCGCTTCACCGTGAACGGTATCGGCAGCGAGGTCCATGAACTTCAATTCAGCAAGCCCGGAGCCCTTGGGCTTTTTGCCCGTGTCGACACCGGTGCCTAGCCATTGCATGTATGCCAGCAACGCCTGCATCTCGCGGCTCGTGCTGTCGATCGCGGTGCCGTTCAGGCTGCGCTCGAAGCAGTCATTGATGCGCTTCACAACCGTTTCGGTAGCACCACTGCGTTCACGGAACTTCGGATAGGTGCTCCAAACGGCGCTGTAGTTGTTGCCCCATGGCCGTGTGCCCGCATCGAGGTGACAGTTCTGGCAGTTCATGCCGTTCGTCTGCTTCGCGATGATCCCCTGCGGGCCGAGATAGAACGCTGTGTTGCGGATCAGTTCACGGCCGTAACGTACCAATTCTTCCCGTTCACCGCCTATGTGATCGATGAGCGCGGTGTCCATCCCGGCCCATAGGCTGTCCGCCGTGTAGGTCGCCACCATCGGCGGAGGCGGTTCGAACCACTTGCGTGGTGAAGCCATGAACGCCACGATCAACACGATGATGGTCACCGTGGCACCCTTCGCGATGCGCGGACCGCGTTCATCGTACGGCGATCCGGCCCGCTCTTTCAACACGCGCATGGCCTGCTCTGTCACGCCCTGCCACAGCAGGATGAGCAGCGCGATGATGAGCAGAACGATCGCTACTTGCATGACCGGTCGAAAGACTTAGTGCGGGAGCTTGTCGCGGAGCAAACCGTAGACCCAAGTGCCCGCCACCGCGCTCACGAAGGTGACGATGATCACGCTGAATCCCGCGCCCATTTGTGCGAACAGCGGTCCGGGACATGCGCCGGTGATCGCCCAGCCGAGCCCGAATAGGAGCCCGCCGTAGATCTGTCCTTTGTTGAAGGTCTTTTCCGGTATGTGGATCGCCTCGCCGTAGATCGTCTTTGCTTTCGTCCGTTTGATGAGGAGCACGCTGATGAGGCCCACCACCACGGCGGTGCCGATCACACCGTACATGTGGAAGCTCTCGAAGCGGAACATCTCCTGGATGCGGAACCAGCTTACGATCTCCGCTTTCACGAAGACGATGCCGAAGAGGATGCCCCAAGCGGCGTACTTCAGGTTATGCCACCACGGGTGGACCAGTTCGCTTTCGTTGACGCAGATAGCGTCCAGCTCGCGCGCCTTCAGATCGGCGAGTTCCTGCGCCGTGGGCATGTGTTGAACGGAATTTGCCATGGGGTCAGAGGGTAAGGAGATATGGAAGAATGAGCCATGTCATCGCGATGCCGCCGACCATGAAGCAACAGGTGGCCACCAGGCTCGGCCATTGCAAACTGCTGAGGCCCATGATCGCATGCCCGCTGGTGCAACCACCGGCGTAGCGCGTGCCGAAGCCCACCATAAAACCGCCGATCACCAGGAAGATGAGACCGCGCAGTGTGAACAGTTGATCCCAACTGAAGATCTCCGATGGCAGTAACGATGAGGTGTCGGTGATGCCCTTGGAAGCGAGGTATTCAGCGGTAGGCTCAGCAAGCACCAAGGGATCAGGGTTGCTCAGGAACTGCGCAGCAATGAACGCTCCCAGTGCGATGCCGCCCACGAAGAACAGGTTCCACGCTTCCTTCTTCCAATCGTATTTGAAGAACTTGATATTGGCCGGGATGCAGGCAGCGCACATGTGGCGCAACGAACTACTGATGCCGAAGCTCTTGTTGCCTACGAGCAACAAGTAAGGCACAGTAAGGCCGATGAGGGCGCCAGCCAAGTACCAGGGCCAGGGTTGTCTGATGATCTCGAGCATGGGTGTTGATCAGATGATCAGCGTTACTTCTTGAGCGTGGATGGGCAGACATAGTCCGTTGCCTTCACATCGGTTTTCTTGATCGCGTTGAAGCCGCCCGCCACATCAATGATGTTGTGGTAACCGCGTGCTTTCAGCAGGCTCGCCGCGACCATGCTCCGGTAGCCACCGGCGCAATGGATGTAGTTCGGCTCATCCTTGCTGAAGGCTGCGAGGTTCTGGTTGATGAACTGGAGCGATGCATGCCATGCGCCATCCACATGCTCGGCGCTGTACTCACCGTCTTTGCGCACGTCAACTACCCGCAGCTTGCTCGCTGCGAAGCGCTTGGCGAATTCCTCCGCGCTGATGCTCTCGATGCTGTCCACTTCTTTTCCTGAAGTCTTCCACGCATCCATGCCTCCTTTGAGGTAGCCGAACACGTTGTCATAGCCAACACGGGCAAGACGGGTGACGACTTCATCCTCGGCGCCGTCATCGGTCACGAGCAACAGCGGCTGTTTCACGTCGGGGATCATGCTGCCCACCCACGGAGCGAAGTCGCCTTTGATGCCGATGTTGATGCTGCGAGGCACGAAACCGTCCTTGAATGTCTGTGCGCCACGCGTATCGAGCACGAGCGCCCCTTCCGTTTCCGCTACGAGCTCGAACTGGTCGGGCGTCAAGGCTCGCATGCCTTTCTCCTTCACGGTGTCCACGCTCTCGATCACACCTTTGTTCATCGCCACGTTCTGCGGGAAATACGCCGGTGGAGGCAAGAGGCCATCGGTCACTTCCTTGATGAACTGCTCCTTGGTGGCGGCCTTCAGCGCGTAGTTGTTCTTCTTCTGGTTGCCCAGCGTGTCGAAGGTCTCTTTGCTCATGTTCTTGCCGCATGCGCTACCAGCGCCGTGCGCAGGGTACACGATCACATCATCGGGCAAGGGCATCACCTTGTTGTGCAGGCTGTCGTAAAGGAACCCCGCGAGGTCCTCCTGGGTGATCGAGCCCATCTTCTGCGCCAGGTCGGGACGGCCAACATCGCCGATGAAGAGCGTATCACCCGTGTAGATGCTGTGCGGCTTGCCGTTCTCGTCGATCAGCAGGTAGCACGTGCTCTCCATGGTATGCCCAGGTGTGTGCAGCACCTTGATGGTCACCTTGCCCAACTTCAACTCTTCGCCGTCCTTGGCGATGTGCGCTTCGAACGATGGGTTGGCGTTCGGCCCGTACACGATCGGCGCGCCGGTCTTCTTGCTCAGGTCCAGATGGCCGCTCACGAAGTCAGCATGGAAGTGCGTTTCCAGCACGTACTTGATCTTCGCATGGCGGGCGTTCGCCCGTTCGATGTACGGACTGGTCTCACGCAGTGGATCGATGATCGCCGCTTCGCCATCGCTCTCGATGTAGTAGGCGCCTTGTGCCAGGCAGCCGGTGTAGATCTGTTCGATTTTCATGGTCGTTGAATTTTCCTGCCCTTAGCTGAGGTTGGTGAGTTCCCTTCCGATGATGTAGATGCCCATGAGGAGCACGAACCATCCGAAGGCGGGTTTGAGTTTTTCGTTCGGGATGCGTTTGCTTAGGATGCTGCCCACGATGATACCCACCACCGCGATGGCCGAGAACACGAGCAGGAAATTCCACTCGATCAGCTCGCCGCCCTTGAGGTCGCCGGTGAATCCGATCAATGATTTCGCAGCGATGATGATCAGTGAAGTCCCCACCGCCTGTTTCATTGGCAGCTTCGCCAGGAGCACGAGTGCGGGGATGATCAGGAAGCCACCGCCCGCCCCTACAATACCGGTGATCATTCCAACTACGACCCCTTCGGCGAGGATCAACGGGTAGTTGAACTTCACCGCCTCATCGGCAGGAACATCCGGACCTTTCGGAACCTTTGGCTTTCGGATCATGCTGTACGCGGCCGCAACCATGATCAGGGCGAAGAGGACTAGAATACCGACAGCTTTGCTCAGGACCACGCCGCCGAGATCGACGATCGGGTCGGGTAGGGCGGGCACCAGCCAGGCCCGGGTGGCATATACGGCCAGGATGCTCGGTACGCCGAACACAATGGCCGTACGCCAGTGGATGTTACCCATGCGCATGTGGCTGAAGCTACCCACCAAGCTCGTGAGGCCGACAATGAAGAGCGAGTAGGCCGTGGCCAGCACGGGTTCCACCATGAAGAGGTAGACCAGGATGGGGACCGTGAGGATGCTGCCGCCTCCCCCAATGAGGCCGAGGGAAAGACCCATGATGATCGCGCCGATGTAGCCGAGGATCTCCATGTTCAAAGATGCTCGCAGCAGTTTTCCAGGTCCTTGATGATCTTCAGGAAGCCGGGTTGTTGCAGGTAATAGAAACTGTACTTGCCTTCCTTCTCCACGCCGAGCAAACCCTTGTCGCGCATGAGCGTGAGGTGCTGGCTGAGGATGGCTTGCTCGATACCGAGCACCTCCACCAGATCGCTCACGCACATGCGCTTTTTGCCCCCCAGCAGATCCAAGATGGCGAGGCGTTGCGGATGCGCGGCCACCTTCAAGAGTTCACTGGCGCGTACCAGTTTCTCCGTTCCGATGCGTTCGTCGAGGGTGATGAAGGACATTGTACCTGTCTTTGACGGCACAAATGTATAGCTATAAGACTATATAACTATGTGAGATGCGTCACACAGAACACAGGATGCGCCGTCGGGGTGCCGGGCGAACCGGGATCACAGGGCACCAAGCAGTTCTTCACCGAAGTGCTTCACCTGGTATTTGCGCATACCTGGGAGCGCCGCCAGAGCGGCCAGATCGCCCGGGAGGGTCCTGGCCATCTCGGTGAGTTGCTGGTTGCTGGCCACGATGCCCGCCCGCAGGTCATGGGCGTTGGTGAGCCGATCGCGCACCTGTCGAAGGCGCTTGAACCGCTCCTCATAGTCCGGATCGCGCGCCCAACGCTTCGGTTTTTCCAACCGGGGCCATTCATCCTTTGGAAGGTCCGTGCCTTGTTTCACCGCGCCCATGATCGCGCGTCCGTAGCGTTCGATCACGCGCTCGGTCACTCCCCTTTTTCGCGTCAGTTCCTCGGTGTTGGCCGGCGGTTCCGTGGCGAGGTTCAGCAGTACATCATTGCCCAGGACCATGAAGGGTGCCCGGTCCATTTTCTCAGCCACGCCTTCGCGCCATGCATGCACCGAGCGGAGCACGGCCAGCTGCTGCGGTTTCAGCAGTTTTGCGCCCTTCAGGCGAAGGAAGCCGGGTTCTTCGTTCACCGGCAGATTGAAAGGGGCGTCGGTGAGCAGGTCGAACTCCTCCTCGGCCCATTCCCAACGGTCCTTCGCTTTCAATTTCTCCTTCAGGATATCGCGCAATGCGATCAAGTTGGACGTATCGCCCGCCGCATACTCCAGCATGGGCTGGGGGAGAGGGCGTTTGCTCCAATCCGCCTTCTGGAATTTCTTGTCGACGGTGACGCCCATGTATTTGCCCAACAAGGCGGCAAGCCCGATCTCCGGTTCGTTCAGCAGTTCGGCGGCCACGAGCGTATCGAACACGTTCTCGACGCGTATCCCATGCTCCTGCGCGAGGATGCGCAGGTCATAGTCGGCATCGTGGATCACCACTTCGATGCTTTTCTGGCCCAGCAGATGGCCTAGCGGCTTCAGGTCGGACAACGCCAACGGATCGATCAGCCAGGTCCGGTCGCGGGTGCTGAGCTGCACAAGGCAAACCCGGACGCGGAAGCGGTGGAAACTGCTGGCCTCTGTGTCCAAGGCGATCACCGGAGCATCCGCTAGGTCTTTGGCGGCTTTGGCCAACGTACCTGGGTCCTCGATCGTCCGGTATAGCTCCTGCGCCATAGCTCTCCGCGCACCAGCCTTGGCCGGTTCCTGCGGGGCCGAAGGTAGCGGGCTGGGGCATGCCGGTCTTCAGCCGGTCCTGTCTTTGCTGGAGCGAGGACCATTCTTCGGGCCCATTGAAGCCCTGCTGGTCCGCTCAGGGTCCTTACCGAGGATAGCGGACCCTCTCAACCCGGTTTCGGCCATCCGCGGTCCCGGCTCGCATCAGACATAGCGATCACCGTTCTCGGCTGCCACGTCGTTCACGATCCTGCGGATCATCTGCTCGTCCCGCTTGCGGCACACGAGCAAGGCATCGGGTGTGCTCACGACAATGTAGTCCTCCAGACCTTGCAGCACTACAAGGCGGCCATCGTTCGCGTGGACCATGGTGCGCTCGCAATCGTACAACTTCAGCGCCCCACCTACGGCCGTGTTCCCGCTCGCGTCCGGTGCCAAATGGGTCGCCAAACTCCCCCAGGTCCCCAGGTCGCTCCAGCCGAATTCGCTGGTGATCACGTTCACGTTCCGCGCCTTCTCCATGATACCGTAATCGATGCTGATGTTGGCGCAGGCATCGTACGCCTGGGCGATGAAATTGCCCTCTTCGCTGGTACCATAGGCGGATGCACCGCTCGCGAACAGGTGGTGCATATCCGGGAGTTGCTCCTGGAACGCTTGCCGGATGCTCTTCACGGACCAAATGAAGATGCCTGCGTTCCATAGGAAGTCACCGCTTTCCATGAAACGAAGTGCGGTGGCATGGTCCGGCTTCTCGGTGAACGTCTTGACCCGTTTCACGCGCGGGTGCACAGCCCCGGTATCCTCTGCGAACTGGATATAGCCGTAGCCGGTATCAGGCCGCGATGGCATGATGCCCAATGTGATCAAGTTGCCCGTTGTGCGCGCCTGCTGGAACGCCAGCCGAACGGTCTCGTGGAACGCGGTCTCTTTCATCACCAAATGGTCGCTCGGGGCCACCACCATGAGCGCGTCAGGGTCCCTTTTGCCGATCACTTCGGTGGCATAGGCCACGCAAGGAGCGGTGTTGCGTCTGCTCGGCTCCAGGAGCACTTGGCCTGGTCCGAGCGCTGGGAGCTGCTCGCGCACCAGCTCGGCATAGTTCGCATTGGTGACCACCAGAATGTTCTCCGGCGGGCAAATGGCCAGAAAACGGTCGTAGGTCTGCTGAAGCAGGGTGCGCCCGAGCCCAAGGAAGTCGAGGAACTGCTTGGGTTTGGCGGTGCGGCTCATGGGCCAGAACCGGCTGCCGATGCCGCCCGCCATGATCACGCAATAGGTCTTCTGGTCGATCATCCGCTGAAGTATGGACCGGCTGCCTTAGGAGGCGCGGCGTGTGGGAACAGGTTGTTCCACATGCACTTCGGCCAGTGGGTCGATGAAATAGGTTCGGCGATCGTTGAGGCACCGGCACTTGTACCGTTTGCGCAATTGTGGCCCCTTGACGAAAAGCCGGTGGTTGAAACGGAAAACGGTCTGTTCCGCGAGTTCTTCCAAGTAGGGCCGGGGGTCACGATCGTAGCGGCGCAACATGCGCATCAGGTCATGGTCCGTGCAACTGCTCGCTGGCGCATCGTGGAGATGGTGCTCAAGGGCGTGCAGCACATCCGCCGGGAAGACCTCGCGGCTCATAAAGGGGCGCATCAGTCGCCAGTATTCCTCTTTCCAGATGGGGCCGTGGGGTCGGGTCCAGCGCCGGGTTTTGGCGTGTGTACTGTAATGCGCGAACTCATGGACCAAGGTGACCAGGAAGGCGTACTTGTTCAGGTCCGCGTTCACGCTCACACGATGCGGAAGGCTCCGCGTAGCGCTGCGAAAATCACCGAGCTTGGTAGCCCTTGGTGCGCTCACACGCACCAGTACCGGATTGCGGCGCAACCAGGACAGCACCGCTGGATAGGCGGCCGCTGGGAGGTGTTGACGGAGCCGGTCGAGGTCGGTCGAAAAGCGCATGCGGTGTCACTTCACAAATTCCTTCGCACCGAGGTCCGCGTGCTCGCCCCAAGACCGCGGCCCTTGGTGCGGAGCGTGGTTCCACTTCGGACAATCGCACTTCCTGCCCCGTTTATGTTTGGTGACATGTCGGGGCTGCGTCGCGCAACCTTCAAGCACCGGGAGCAAGGCCAGAAGGATCCCCAGCACCAGAGGCATCGATCGCGCGAGGGGCTGGAATTCCATGGCGGGCAAATGTAGCGGAACAGGCCTTTCGGTGAGGTTGTCAACACACCCCTGTTCACGGGGATGGACCTATTTTCGCCCCGATCGGGTCGCATGGACATCCTCTTTCATATCGGGCGTTATTTCCAGCTGCTGGGCCAGGTTTTCAGCAGGCCGGAACGGCTATCGCTTTATGCGAAGCGCACTGTTGAAGAGGTCGACCTGCTGGGGGTCAAGAGCTTAGGCATCGTAGCCCTCCTTTCGGTGTTCATGGGGGCGGTGATCACGATCCAGACGGCGAGCAATATCGACGCGGCTTGGATACCACGCTATGTGGTGGGCTTCACCGCCCGCCAAAGCGTCATCCTGGAGTTCAGTCCCACGATCATCTCCCTGATCCTGGCCGGAAAGGTGGGGTCCAGTATCGCTGCGGAGATCGGGACCATGCGCGTGAAGGAGCAGATCGATGCGTTGGACATCATGGGCGTGAACAGCGCTGGTTACTTGATCCTGCCTAAGATCATCGCGGCCATGCTCATCAATCCGTTCCTGATCGTGATCAGCATGTTCCTGAGCATTTTCGGGGGTGGGTGGTCTGCGTGGCCACAGGCGTGGTTTCCCCAAATGAGTACATCTCAGGCCTTCAGTGGGATTTCGACCCGTTCACGGTCACCTACGCGCTGATCAAAACCGTGGTTTTTGCGTTCGCCATCACCAGTGTAGCGGCCTACCATGGGTACTTCACCCAGGGGGGCGCGTTGGAGGTAGGGCGCAGCAGCACTACGGCCGTGGTGTTCAGCAGCATCGTGATCCTGATCGCCAACTACATGCTTACCCAGCTCCTGCTCGTATGATCGAAGTGCAAGGGGTGAGCAAGCGCTTCGGGGAGGTGCAAGTGATCACGGACATCACGGCCACGTTCCAGAAGGGTCTGGTGAACCAGATCATCGGCAAGAGCGGTAGTGGCAAAAGCGTGCTGGCCAAATGCATCGTGGGCCTCTACAAGCCCGATGAGGGTCGCGTGCTCTATGACGGTCGCTCCTTCCACGAACTGCAATTGGAGGAGAAACGCGTGATCCGACAGGAGATCGGCATGCTGTTCCAGAGCAGTGCGTTGTTCGATTCCATGAGCGTTCTGGACAATGTGATGTTCCCCCTGAAGATGTTCGCTCGTATGAGCATGGCCGAGATGACCGACCGCGCCAGGTCATGCTTGGAACGCGTGAACATCGTCGACAAGGACAAGCTTTTTCCCTCCGAGTTGAGCGGTGGCATGCAGAAACGGGTGGGTATCGCGAGGGCGATCGCCATGAACCCCAAATACCTGTTCTGCGACGAACCCAACAGCGGCCTCGATCCGCAAACCTCGATCTTGATCGATGAATTGATCCTGGAACTGACCCAGGAGTTCAACACTACCACGATCGTCATCACCCACGACATGAACTCGGTGATGGGCACGGGGCAGAACATCCTCTTCCTACACGACGGTCGCAACTGGTGGCACGGGAGCCGGGAGGAGTTGCTCATGTCGGAGAACCAGGAACTGAACGACTTCATCTTCGCGAGCGACCTGATGCGCCAGGCCCGCAAGCACATGGGGAACTGAGCCGGACGCCACTTTCGACCAAGCTGGTCATAAAGGAGCCCCCCTTGGCCTGTGGCCAGGGGGGGCTCTCTTCAGAACGAAAGTCCATCAATGCGCCACCGTCAGTTGGCCGCTGCGCCAAGTGCGCTCACCAGTCAAGGTGAACACGTAGGACCCCGAGGCCCAACGCGTCACGTCCAACTCCACGCTGTTCGGTCCGACCGGCTGGAACCCCAGGTCCTGGGTCAACACATGCTTGCCCATCGCATCGGTCACCGCCAGGGTGATGCGCTCGCCGGTATTCATCGTGTAAGGGATGCGGGTGCGATCGATCGCGGGGTTCGGCGCAGGGGACCCGAGCGTTGTACCGCCCACCACCGCCTCACTGATGCCCACGGGCATGTTCGCCAGGTACAGCCGTACCATGGCCGCCGCGTTCCCTTCGCCGATGTATTGGACCAGGCCATCATCGCTGGAATTGATGCCCCACAACCCACCGCGGCCCATCGGTCCGCTTGTGGCGAGGCGTATCGAATCGGTGGCGGGATTGTGAACGAACGCGATGTAGTCGAAATCGGTATCGATCACCACCGGGACGGGCTCTGTGCTCAGGGCGGCATCGAACGGGATGTTCACGATGATGCTATCTCCATCTCCGTTCAAATGGTGGCTTTGGATCTCGAACAGTTCACTGAGGGCGATCTGCTCCAGGTTCGTGCCGTCGTCCCGCCAGAGCTCCACGTTGACCAGGCTGCCTACGGTCGTCCCTTCCAGCAGCCCGACCCCCACGCCGAACGCTACGCTCCCGTTGGCCACGGGCTCGAACTTGTGTCCGATCGCTTTGCTCGTTTGGTTGGTGCCTATAGGATAGTAGGTGTTGCTCGCGCTGTTGCCATCCTGTCCCCAGGAGCTGAACTCATTGTTGATATCGGTCACCCGGAAGCGTCGTTCGGAAGCGTTGTCGGAGGGGTCGTCATCGGCCGCATCGGCCGTAACGTTCAGGGCCACGCGCACGCGCCAGGCGGCAGTAGCGCTCCATCCCGTGTTGAAGAAGAAGGAATCGGCCTCGTTGGTGTTCAACTGGCCCATGCTCCCACTGGTGTAGGTACCTGCGCTTACTCCGTCAACGAATACTTCGGCTTGCAAAGTGATGTTCGTTTGTGTGGCCGCACCGATGTTGCGCACCATGGCCCCCACCACAAGGTCATCAACTTGCTCCAACGGCAGAAAGCTGTACTCCAGGTTGCGTCCGTCCAGATCTTCGTACGTGAGATCAGCCTGTGAAAGGAAGCTCTCCTGCAGTGCCAGATCGTTGTCCGGTAGGTCGATGATCCGGATATTGTCCACCTGCCAGCCATAATCCCACACGCTCGTGTACCGGAACCGCAGTTGCACATTGGCCTGGTTCCCTCCGTTGATGAGCGGGGCGATGTTCAACTCCACCACCTCGGGGTTGGGACGCCCCACGCGCCCGACACCATCGTTGATGCGCACCTCGTTCCAGTTCGAGCCGCCGTCCGTGCTAACGCCCACATAGGTGGTATCGTTGTTGAACTCCTGGAAGTACTGGTCGAATTCCAGTTTCAAGGGGGTAGGCGCTGCGCTCAGATCGATGATCGGGGATACCAGCGAGGTCTCCGTCGGTTGGCCGCTCAGTCCTTCGAAGTCGTCGTCCACGATGACCCAACCCGTCGGGGTGCTGGTGGTCAGCGGAGGCACGGGGTATAGACTGGTGGTGGGGCCAGGGCCCGCATCGGTCCACTTCCAATCCACCGTACCCACAGGTGTGGTTACCGTCCATCCGTTCAGGCCGGCATCGAAATCCTCGGTATAATAGGATGAGCCTCGCGCTTGCGCGGTGTTTGTGTTCAACGCAACAGCGGTCGGGCGTTGTAGAAGGGCGACGCCATTGCGCGCGAGGGTTTGCGCACGTTCGTATTGCGCTACTGCCGGCAGGGCCAGGAGCACGAGGGCCAGGGTGTACGGTCTGTTCATGACAAGGGGTTAAGTGCCCTGAAAGTTGCGATCGTACAGGCGCTGCGGATGCTCTGCGTGTGACGGAACGCAGGAATGGTGTTGGTCGGACCACCCCGTACAGAACAAAAAACCCGGTCCATTGCGGACCGGGTTTTCCGGAAGAAGGAGCTATAGTGGGATCAATGCATCACCACCATGCGCTTGCTCTGGCGATCGCCGCCTGCCTGCAGGGTGTAGAAATACACACCGCTCATCAGGTCAGCGGTGTTCAGAGTGACCCGGTGCGTACCGATGCCTCGATCACCGAGGTTCAGGGTGCGGACCAGCTTGCCGCTCATGTCACGCACTTCCAAGGTGGTTTTGGCGGAACGCTCCAACTCGAAGGGAATGGTGGTGCTCAGGTGCGCCGGGTTAGGCATGTTCTGTCCCAGCATCGCGTTGGTCCCTGCGATCTCAGGCACGGAGACATCGTTGGCGGCCATAACCAAACGGACCAGCACGGCCGGGTTGCCCTCCCCGACGTATTGGGTGAGTTGGCCGCTGGCAGTAACCAAGGATACCAAGCCGCCCCGGGCCACCGACCCGTTCGTAGCGATGTTCACCGTATCACTCCCCCCATTGCTGATCAGCGCCCAGTAGTCCAGTGCCGGGTCCAGCGCGAGCGGGATCGGATTGGGATCGCTGGCGATCGCATCGAACGGAATGAACACGGGTACGCTATCCCCAGCGCCGCTGAGGTGAAATGACTCGATGGTGAACAGATCACTGGCGGCCATCAAGGTCAGATCCGTACCGTCGTCAGTATACAGTTCGGCGGTTACCAAGGCGCCCAGCGTCGTGCCATCCACGAAGAAGGTGCTCAGACCATAGGCCAGGCTTCCGGCGTTGTCGATCTCATACTTGTGCCCGATCCCTTGCAGCTGTTGGTTCGTCCCGATCCGGAAGAAATCACCACTGTTCAGACCGGCATCATGTCCCATGGTGTTCCAGCCCTCCGGTCCGCTAGGACCAGTGGTACGGAACGAACGATCGACGGTGTTATCGCTCACGTCCACATCGGTCGAATCCGAGCTGACGCTCAGGCTGACCTCCACGTTGCCGACCTGGTTCGGGGTCCAACCCGTAACGATGTAGATCGAGTCAAGTTGGTTCGGTGCGAGAACAGGATAAGGTGCGCTGGTGTAAGTTCCCACCACAGTGCCGTTCTGGGTGATCGTGGCCTCAACGGTAACGTTGGATTGTGCCGCGCTGCCATTGTTCAATACCGTCGCGCCTACGATGAGCGGGCTGGACTGCTCCAATGTGTTGATGGTGTATTCCAGGTTCCGGGCCACGAGGTCGTCATAACTCACGTTGGTTTGGGCCAGGAAGCCCTCGTTGCATTTCAGATCGTTCTGGGGTGTAAGTACCAGGGAGATGTCGTCAACGCTCCAGTAGTAATGGGTTGCGTATTGGCCGTTGGCATCAGCGGCATCACCTTCCCAACCGAAACGGATGCGCACGTTGGAGGGTGCTCCAACGATATAGGCGCCCAAGGGAAGTTCCTTCAACGTGGTAGGCATGCGGTCATTGCGCTCCAGTCCGTCGAGTACGGATATGCGGTTGGGGTAAGTGCCGCCGCCATCCGTGCTGATGTCCACGAATGGCTCGAACTCGAAGTTGCAGCAGTGCCGGAACATGTGTTCGAAGTTCAACGTCACATAAGGCGTGGCGGTTAGATCCAGGATCGGAGACTCCAAGTAGCCTTTGCGACCCACGCAAGGGATGTTGATGTCGTCGCAACCGTTGTTGCTCAGGTTCACGTCGAAGATCATGAAGCCATTGGCCAGGGTGGTGCTGCCGAAATCATCATCCGAATTCGCCAGATCACCGCTGGGGCCATCCGTATCAAAGGCCCAGACCGTGGCATCGGGTCCGCTGGTGGTCCAAGCCCCAACACCGTTGTTGCCGGTGAGACCATTGGCGAAGTCCTCGGAGAAGATCGGTCCGCCTTTGGCCCGAGCGATCGGCGTGGAAACCGGGGTGTGTTTCGAATAGGTCGACGGCCGGGAGATCGGTTGGATGACCGACTGGGCGGTGGCGGCCAAAGCCAGGCCCATTAACGGGAGTGTTAGGGTGTATCGAGAGACCATGGTTAGAGGGTTTTCTTTTTTAGGACGCACAAGATAGGAAGCACGCTGCTCGGAGCACGACCGTTCCTCAAAGGGCGCACAACCACCCATCCCATCCCGCGCTCAGTGTGCCACCAACACGCGCGCGCTCATGTGCCCAGCAGGACCGGTGCATTGGACCAGATAGAGCCCTTGTGGCCAGGCGCTGACATCGATCCGTTGGATGATGCCGTTGCCTGGCAGGCTTATGAAAAGGCGCCCGTCGGTTCCCACTATGTCCATCCTTTCCACAGGCCAAGGGGTGGATACGGTCATGGTCCCCACGGCGGGGTTGGGCGCGATCTCGCAGTCGGCGCTCCAGTTCAAGGGTTCCTCCCGCCCGACCGCTACGGGTGCGAGATGCATCCGGACCAACGGAGCCCGGGATGGATAATTCCATACCTGCTCGTCCTCGTCCCAGAGTATCGCGCTTCCCGGCACTGCGGCGCCTGTGGAAGCCAACACGACTTGTCCGCTGTCAGGTAATTGCTCCATCACGGCCCAAAGGTCCTCCCCGGCCACTTCGATCGGTGCGGCGAACCCTAGGAAGGTCCACCCACCTGCGAGTCCCTCCGCGATCTCGTCCGTTGTAACGGTGAGTGTGTCCGTGCTCGCAAGCACTTGAAGGGCTCCGTCAAGCAGCAGACCCGCGATCATCGCGCCGGGGTAGGATCCATCCGCTAGCCGAACGGTGAGACCGTAGACTTGGTCCTGTGTGCCGAGCTCGTACCGGCAACCGGCCAAATATGGTCGGCCCGCACGATGGATCCCGCCTTCGGTGGGGGCGTTACGTAAAGCCATCGCTCCATCGCCATCAGCCCAACCCGGTCCGGTGACCTGGAATTGGTGTTGGGCGGTTTCGTCGCCCGGCAGGTCTTCACTGCCACCGCTCTCCGCGAGGTACGCTATCTCCACGTTCCCGATCGAAGCGGGCGCCCAATCGGTTTGGATGGTAAGGGTATCGCGCGCACCAGCTTCGAGGAATGGAATTGTGTCGCTGGTCCAGGTCCCTTGGGGAACTCCTCCTAAAGACACATCTGCCTTGAGCGTCACATTGAATAGCGCCACGTGGCCGCGGTTCCTTACCGCACCCGCTACGATCAATGGGGGGGCTTGCTGCAAGGGTACCTGATCATATCCCAGGCTACGGGTCGCGGGGTTGAAGGCCGATGCGTGCGGGTCACCCACGAACTGTTGTTCCATTGCCAGGTCGTGGTCGACCGCACCGCGCACGCACACATCGTCCAGCGCGAAACCCGAGGCCCACGCACCATTGTCGCTCCAGCTGAACCGTACGTTCACCGCGTTCTGTCCATCGTAGGTGCTCAGATCAACGCTAGCCCACGCCCAAGTGGAACCGCTGACGGGCAAGGCCGCCAACCACGTCCAATCCACATTGTTGGTGGACGCTTCCACCCAGGCGCTGTCCGCCCCGAACGCACCGTCAAGGAAATAGCGCAGGTCCAAGAGGCTGTTGTTCACGATGGATAGGTCCACTACAGGTGTTGTTAACCTCACGGACGACATGGCGCAATTGCATGGTGGTGCGTCATCGTTCGCCATAACGAAGCGGTTGTCCGGTGGCCCATCCGGTACGGGGAAATAACCGCCTGCATTGGCCTCCGCACTGGTGCCAATGGTCCAAGCTGCGCTGAAGGTGCCCAAGCCATTGCCGTTCGCATCCTGCTGTTCCACCGGTGCGCCCACGTCCCAACCGACCGGAAATCCAACGCCACCAAAGGACTCTTCCAACACGCACGTCTGGGCGAGGGTGAAGTGCGCGGTAAAAAGGTACAGGACGGAAGGAAGAAGGAGCGTGCGGGCACGCAGAGCGAATGCGAACATGGGCGGCAAAGATAGCGGGACCACCAGCGGCTGCCGGTCAGAACACAGCGAAGCCCCCGCGATCGCGGAGGCTTCGCGCCAGGAAGGATATCACGTGCGCTAACGCACCCCGTTGCGCACGATGCGTAGCGTGGAACGTGTACCCTGGTCCAAGAGTGTGAAGAGGTATGCCCCGGGAGCGAGATCGGAGCCGCTCAGTTCGAGTGAATGTTGCCCAGCGGCCCGAACGCCCAGGTCCCCGTCGGCGATGATCCGTCCGGATACATCCGTGAGTTGCCAGGTGGTCCGTGCCGCGGAGGGAAGTTCGAAGCGGATGACCGTGCTCTCTTCGAAGACGGATGGTGCGGCTTGGAGAGCGTGTTGGGATGCCCGCTGTTCCACTACGCTCGCGGTGGGGTCGAGGTTCATGCGGACCATCGGGGTCTGTTGGATATAGAACCAATTGTTCTGCGCACCGTCCAGTAGTAACGAGGTAAGGGGTGTACTGGTGCCACTGGTCGCGACCCACACTTCCAGCGGGCCACCGAAATGTGCGGCGGTCACCAGATAGTCTTGTTCCTCCAGCAATGGGACCGGACTTATCAGCGGCAGGCAGAGGTAGGTCGACCCTCCCAAGGTGTTCAGGTCACCATTGTGTACCTCATACGCTTCGGTCTCCATCACGAAATTCCGAGCCTGATCGTACAGCACTCCCTTGACGAAGACCCCGGGGTCGGTACGAGCGCTCAGCGCGATCTCGATCGCGTAAAGCGTTTGATCGAAGCTCAGGACATGGAACCAATTGCCCGCTTCGTAGGCGACCCCCTGGTTGTCCAGATCGCTATCCATGACACCCAGGTCGCGTGAGAACCGGTCCGGTTGTACTTCGAACCGCTGTAGGGTGCTGTTGTCGTCCGAGAGATCCTCGATCTGGTCCTGGACAACTTCCATGTCCAGTAGAAAGATGCCGATCTGTGCGATCGGGGTGTACCCAACTATGAAAAGACTGTCCACTTCGCCGGGAGCGAGGGTGATGCCTTGGCTGTACAAGGTGACGTCATTGCTTCCTGGGCCATCCACATCCACCTTCAAGCGCACATTGGTCTGTGTTTGGGACCCGTTATTGATCACCATCGCCTTGAATTTGAGCTCCCGCAATTCATCGATCGGATAGATACTGTAAGGCAATCCGGCGAAGTTGTCCTCGTCCGTGTTCCAGTCCGCATACGTGGCGCTCAGCAACCGGAGGTCGTTCTGCTCCACCGCCAACAAAGCCACATCATCGACCTGCCAGGAATAGGTGTAGCCTTCGTCGCTGAGCCAGTGGAACCGGATCCGTATGTCATTGGATCCGCCGTTCAGAGCGCCCGTGATGTTGAGGTAGACGGTCTGTGCCTGGGGTGCTCCGGGCGTGCTTTGATTGCCCGCGACCTCCGTGTTCACCGAGTAGACGGTCCAGTTCGTTCCCCCGTTCGCGCTCACTTCCACAAGGGTTTGATCGTCGTTCAGCTGCCGGAAGCTCTGCTCGAACTTCAATATCATGTATGCTTCCAGGCCGAGCGTGGTGATAGGCGGCGAAGTGATGGACGTGTTCTCCGATACGCCGGCCGCACCTTGAAGATCGCTATCCGCCGCGATCCAGGTGCCGCCCGGATAACCAGTGGTGGATTGCAGGGGACCAGGCGTGTAGCCACCAGTGTTGCCGGTGCTAGTGGTGGTCCATACCACTGGTCCCGTCGCGGTGTTCACGGTCCAGCCGTTCAGGCCGGTTTCAAAATCCTCGCTCCATAACACGGTGGCAGAGGCCCTTTGGAGGTCCTCCACGGTGGGGGCCACGGGTCGCCCGTCCGGGATGAAGATCCGTCTGGGAACGTGATGAGGGTCCGTTTGTGCGGAAAGAGCGCAGGTCAACAACAAGGTGGAAAGGGTGAGAGCTTTACGCATGGCTGGTAAGCTTCCGGCCGTTGCCCTGGGGTGCGGGAACCGGAGGCTGGAACGAAACTATCCGCGCTGTAAGGCCTGCCCCTAGGGGAATGTGACCGCTTGGGATGAAGCGCGCGAACGGTTCGCGCAGGCCCATCAGGGACAAAGCTCCGGCCTTGTTCTGTGAAGGAATGTGAAAAGGGAGGAGCGGTGGAACGAGTGACGGCCCTTGTCGCTCAACTGTTGGTCTTTGGACGTGACTTTCGAGGGCGCAGCGGCCCAAGGCAAACAGCTAACGATGCACTAAGCGTCCACGGCCATGTACTCCTCGATCGGCGGGCAAGTACACACTAGGTTGCGATCACCGAAGGCGTTGTCCACGCGACTTACCGTAGGCCAGTATTTCCATTCGCGGTTCACCGTTGCGGGGAACGCCGCTTGCTCACGGGTGTAAGTGTGGTTCCACTCGTTGGCACAAACCTCTTCGCTGGTATGCGGTGCGTTCTTCAGCACGTTGTCGGCCTTGTCGGCCTTGCCGTTCTCCAGCGCCGCGATCTCGTGGCGGATCCCGATCATCGCTTCGATGAACCGATCTAGTTCGTCTTTCGCTTCGCTTTCGGTGGGCTCCACCATCAGTGTTTCCGCAACAGGGAAGGAAACGGTGGGAGCGTGGAAACCATAGTCCATCAAACGCTTTGCGATGTCGCTCACATCGATACCGGCGGCGCGTTTGAAGTCGCGGCAATCCAGGATCATTTCGTGCGCCACCATGCCTTCGCTGCCGACGTAGAGGATGGGGTAGTGCTTCTCCAGCTTCGCCTTGATGTAGTTCGCGTTCAGGATCGCGTAACGGGTGCTATCGGTCAATCCAACGCCGCCAAGCATTTTGATATAGCCGTAGCTGATCAGCAGGATCAACGAACTGCCCCAAGGCGCACTGCTCACTGCTGGCACCGCTTTCTCACCGCCCGTCGTGATAACCGGGTGGCCGGGCAGGAAAGGCTTCAGCTTGTCGTTGACACAGATGGGACCCATGCCCGGACCGCCCCCGCCGTGCGGGATGGCGAAGGTCTTGTGCAGGTTCAAGTGGCACACGTCCGCGCCGATCTCCCCGGGTGAGGTGAGCCCGACCTGTGCGTTCATGTTCGCACCGTCCATGTAAACCAGGCCGCCGTTCGCGTGGATGGTGGCGGTGATCTCCTTGATCGACTCCTCGTACACGCCGTGCGTGCTCGGGTAGGTGATCATCAGGCAGCTCAGCGTGTCCTTGTATTGTTCGGCCTTCGCTTTGAGATCGGCAACATCGACGTGACCCTCTTCATCGGCCTTCACCACCACCACTTGCATGCCTGCCATCACCGCGCTCGCAGGGTTCGTTCCGTGCGCGCTCGACGGGATCAGCGATACCGTCCGCTTGTGGTCGCCGCGTGACTCGTGGTAGGCGCGGATCACCAGCAGGCCGGCGTATTCGCCTTGCGCGCCGCTGTTCGGTTGAAGGCTCACGGCCGTGAAACCCGTTGCTTTCGCCAAGGCATCGCTCAGCTGGTCGAACACTTCCTGGTAGCCACCGGCCTGTTCGACCGGAGCGAATGGGTGGATGTTCGCCCACTCCGGCCAGGTCAGTGGTAGCAAGGTGCTCGCAGCGTTCAATTTCATGGTGCACGAGCCCAGTGGGATCATGCCGTGCATCAAACTGAAATCCTTGTTCTCGAGGCGTTTGATGTAGCGCTGTAGTTCCAGTTCCGTGTGGTGCGTGTTGAAGACCGGATGTGTGAGGAATTCGCTCTTGCGCTGTAGGTCCGCTGCAACGGACATGGAAGCGCCATTGCTCGCAGCACCGCTCACTTTGCCACCGATCGCTTCCGCCAAAGCAGCAAGGACATCATCCACATCTTGCACCCGCACGGTTTCATCGAAGGCGATGCTCACACGGTCACCGTCGTAACGCAGGTTGATGCCGCGTTTCTCCGTCGCCTCCTTGACCTTTTTCACGCTGAGCGGAGTCGAAGCGTCCTTCACACCCGTGAGCGTGATCGTATCGAAGTAGGAACCGCTGGCGAGCGAATAGCCCAAGGCTTTCGCGCCCTCTGCAGCACGATGCGCCATGGCATGCACGTTACCCGCGATGCGCTTCAAACCATCCGGGCCATGATACACCGCGTACATGCCGGCCATTACCGCCAGCAGCGCCTGAGCCGTGCAAATGTTGCTCGTGGCCTTGTCCCGACGGATGTGCTGCTCGCGTGTTTGCAGCGCCATCCGCAGGCCACGCTTGCCACGACGGTCCTGGCTCACGCCGATGATACGGCCGGGAAGGAGCCGTTTGAAATCTTCCGTGGTGCAAAAGAAGGCCGCGTGCGGCCCGCCATAGCCCATGGGCACTCCGAACCGCTGGCTGTTGCCCACGCACACATCGGCGCCCCATTCGCCGGGGGGCGAAAGGAGCACGAGCGACAGCGGATCGGCACAGACAGCGGTGCGAACACCAGCGGCCTTCGCCTTGCTCACGATCGAGCGATAGTCGTTCGCACTGCCATCCGCAGCAGGATATTGCAGCGCTAGACCGAAATAGCCGTCCGTGGCATTGAGGTCGTTCGCATCACCGATCACCAGTTCCACACCGATCGGCTCGCAGCGCGTTTTGAGTACGTCGATGTTCTGCGGGTAAAGGTTCTTGTCAGCGAAGAACTTGTGCGCGTTCGCCAACTCCTTCGGCCGTGCCGCGTAGAGCATGTGCATCGCCTCGGCGATCGCGGTGGCTTCATCCAGCAATGATGCGTTGGCGATGGGCAGGCCCGTGAGGTCGCTCATCATGGTCTGGTAGTTCAGCAGCGCTTCCAAGCGGCCCTGCGAGATCTCCGCTTGATACGGTGTATAGGCCGTGTACCAACCGGGGTTCTCAAAGATGTTGCGTTGGATCGGCGGCGGCAGGATGGTCCCGCTAAAGCCGAGGCCGATGTAGCTGCGGAAGACCTTGTTCTTCGCGCCGAGCGCACGCATGTTGTCCAGATGCTCACGCTCGGTGAGGGCCGGGCCTACGTCCAGGGGTTTTGGCGAGCGGATACCGGCAGGCACGGTGCGTGCGATGAGTTCATCGAGCGAGGCGACGCCGATAGCCTTCAGCATGGCGCGGGTGTCCGCTTCGTTCGGTCCGATGTGGCGCTCTTGGTACGTGACGGTGGACATGGTTCGTGGAATGGAAAATGCGGGCGAATATACGGACCGTGGTTCCCGTGCCGGAACCGGTCCATCCTAGGAACACCGCGCCTTCCAGGCTGTTCGGCAAGGGCTATCTTTGGCCGCCCAGCATGCGCACCTTCCTGTTCTTCCTTCTGCTGCTCGCCAGCGGTGCGTATGGGCAGGACCGCATCCTGCTGATGAACGGGCAAACGATCCAGGCCCGGGTCCTTGGCCAAAGCACATTGGAGGTGCGCTACCAAGTACCCAAAGGCGCTCGGCTGATCGAGCGCAGCGAGCCCACCGAGAGCGTATTCAGTGTTACGGACAGTCTGGGCGAAGAGCGCGTCTGGTATTTCATGGACACCGTCTTCGGCAACGACTATTCCGTCGATCAGATGCGCTGGCTCATAAAGGGTGAACAGGACGCCCGCAGCGGCTACCGGCCGCTGTGGCCCATGATCGGCGGCTTCGCCGTGGGCGCGGGTGCGGTGATCGCATTGGACCTCGAGGTGATGTCGCTGCTTCTTCCTCCTGTCTATGCCGGTCTAATGGCCATGCCGCGTGTACATGTCACCCGCGGCTCCATCACCGATCCGCTCATGGAGGGCGATCCGTACTACGCCACGGGCTATGCCGCAGTAGGACGGACCAAGCGCGTGCTCCGATCGCTCTATGCCACCTTCGCCGGCGTGGCGGTCGGGCTCGCTGTGCGGCAGTTGATCATCAATCCCAACCTGCCCAATACCCCATAGACCCTTGTCCGTAAGCGGCCATCCATCCACGCGCGCAGAAGCCCGAGCGATCGATGCGGTCGATCCTTTGCGTGCGTTCCGGGACGAGTTCATCTTTCCGAAGCACCACGGTGGGTCGGTCGTCTATTTCACGGGCAACTCGCTCGGTCTTCAACCCAAGGCCGCTGCCGCTGCCATCAAGCAGGAGTTGGATGATTGGGGAACCTTCGGGGTGGAAGGACATTTCCATGCGAAGCATCCCTGGTACAGTTATCATGAGGAACTGACGGCCAGTGCCGCTCGTTTGGTCGGAGCGCTTCCACAGGAAGTGGTGGTGATGAACCAACTGACGAGCAACCTGCACTTCTTGTTGGTCAGTTTCTACCGCCCGCAGGGACGGCGCGTCAAGATCCTGTGCGAGCAACGGCCTTTCCCGAGCGATACCTATGCCTTCGCTTCGCAGATACGGTTCCACGGCCTCGACCCGGACACATGCTTGGTGGAAATGCGGCCCCGCAATGGCGAGCACACATTGCGTCAAGAGGATATCGCAGCTCGGGTCGCCGAACTCGGTGATGAACTCGCGCTCGTCTGTTTCGGTGCGGTGAACTTCCTCACGGGCCAGGCCTTTGACATCAAGGCGATCACCGAAGCCGCGCACCGGGTCGGGGCGAAGGCGGGCTTCGATCTTGCCCACGCGGCGGGAAACCTCGATCTACATCTTCACGACGACGGTCCCGACTTCGCGTGCTGGTGCGGTTACAAGTATCTGAACAGCGGACCGGGCAGCGTGGCAGGTGCTTTCATCCACCAACGCCACTTGGATACCGATCTGCCCCGCTTCACCGGTTGGTGGGGGCACGACAAGAAGGAGCGCTTCAAGATGGAGCGCGATTTCAAGCCGATGCCTACCGCCGAGGCCTGGCAGGTGAGCAACGCACCGGTGTTCACCATGGCGGTGCATCGTGTGGCCCTGGAGCAGTTCGATCGTGCGGGCATGGCACGCCTTCGCGCGAAGAGCGAAAGGCTGACGGGTTACCTGCGTTCCGTAGTTGAGGAGATATCCAGGTCCAATGGAGACCTGTTCAACATCATCACGCCGGGCGACATGGCACAGAGCGGTGCGCAACTCTCGATCCTCGTGAACGGGGATGGTCGTGGCATCTTCAAGCGCCTCACCGAGCAGGGCGTTTTCTGCGATTGGCGCGAACCCAACGTGCTGCGCATGGCCCCCGTGCCGATGTACAATAGTTTCGAGGACGTGTTCCACTTCGGGGAGATCCTCAAAGAATGTGTGAGAAAGTGAGGCCATGAGCAAGATCACCATTGTGGGCGGCGGATTGGTGGGAAGCTTGCTCGCCATAGTCCTGGCGAAACGCGGGCACGTGGTGAGCGTGTACGAGCGGCGCGGTGATCCGCGCAAAACGGATGTGTACGCGGGACGGAGCATCAATCTTGTCGTGAGCCACCGGGGGTGGACCGCCTTGCGCGCCGCGGGTGTCGAAGAGGCGGTGGAACAGATCACGGTACCGGTCTATGCGCGCATGACGCATGACCGAGACGGCAAGCTGAACCGCGTGCCTTACAGTATCGACGACCGCGCCATCTATTCCGTATCGCGCGGTGAGTTGAACCGGCGCTTGCTCATCGAGGCGGAGAAACTCCCGAACGTAGCGCTGCACTTCGACCACAAGTGCGTGGACGTCGATCTCGGCACCGCGACCTGCCGTTTTCAGCAGGAAGGAGGTGGGGTGAAGGAGGTGAAAGCGGATATCGTCTTTGGCAGCGATGGCGCTTTCAGCGCGGTGCGTGCCAAGATGATGCTCGGGCGTTTTACGTATAGTCAGGAGTATATCGAGCACGACTACAAGGAGGTGGCCTTTCCGGCGAACGCGGACGGCACGCCGAAGATGGACCCGCAATGCCTGCATATCTGGCCGCGCAGGTATTTCATGATGATGGGCCTCGCCAACCAGGACGGCGGTTTCACCGGCACGCTCTTCATGCCGAACACGGCTACCGGGACCTCCCCGGGCTTCGACACGGTGAGGACGGAGGAACAGGTGGAGAAGTTCTTCGCCGATCACTTCGCCGATGCCCTGCCCATTGTGCCCGATCTGGTGCGCCAATATCTGCGCAACCCGCAGAGCTCATTGGCCATCATCCGCTGCGATCCATGGACGATCAACGGAAAAGTGGCCTTGATCGGCGACGCCGCGCACGCCATCGTGCCTTTCTACGGCGAAGGCATGAACGCCGGTTATGAGGATTGCAAGGTGTTGAACGACCTGCTGAACGAGCACGGTGACGACAACTGGAGCTTGGTGCTGGACGCCTATGGCAAAGCGCGCAAACCCAATGGCGATGCCATCGCCGATCTCTCCCTCCGCAACTTCGTGGAGATGCGCGATCTGGTGGCGGACCCGAAGTTCCTGCTGCGCAAGAAGATCGAAGGCCGCCTGCAGGCGAAGCACCCCGACCAATGGCTGCCACTCTACAGCCAGGTGAAGTTCAGCGATATCCAGTACAAGGACGCCTGGCGCGAAGGACTTCGGCATGACCGCATCATGGAAGAAGTGCTGGCGATGCCGGGGATCGAGGAGAAGTGGGAGAGCGAGGAGGTGGAGCGGCGGGTGATGGAGTTGATCGCCCGTGGTGCATAGAGCACCTGACGCTGGTTTCAGAGGAATACCAGGGAATCGAGGACTCTGGTCGCGGCCGACGGGTTGTTGACCGGTTCCATCACAGAGATCCAGAACCATTTATGCCGCCGTCCTACTATCATATTCGTTTCTCGCATGATGAGCATCTCGTACGTTGAGCGACGGGCGTCTGAACCATTGATCTGTAGCGTATCGACCTGGATAGCGGGTATCTCCCTTTTCATGAAGTCATCCATGTCTTCCTTGGAATCAAGTTCCCGACCTCGCGCGGGCGTCCACGCCCGTGTGCCACTCTATCTTTGGTGTAGCTCACAACGCCAGCGCCGCGCTTCGGCATGCAGACCATGACCACCGCAACTCTCAAGAAGAAGATCAAGGCCCTCGTGGATAAGGAGACCAACGCGAAGAAATTGGCCAAGGCCTATGAGTTATTGACCAAGGAGACGAAGACAGAAGCCGTTCGCCGACGGATGCAGGAAGTGGCGGAAGCCTCCGAAAAAGACATAAGGGCCGGGCGCACGGTGACCATCGAGGAGTTCGACGAAAGGTCAAGAGCGCTGATCAAGAGCCTGTTCGCCAAGAAGCGCGTTCAGAAGACGGCTGCTTCTCGAAAGGCGAAAGCTGTGAAGCGGACCATGACCCGGGACCAGGGCGTGCGCTAGCATGACCGTTGAACTGACGATTTCTGCAGAGCAGCGTTTCAATGAGGTGCTATTCTTCTACAGCGAGTACATGACCGAGCGGGAGGTCGAGCATGTGAACAGGAGCGTGCGGGAGGCGTTGAACTTTTTGAGCCGTCATCCTCGTGCTGGTGCTTATGAGGAACTGATCTCCATAGGCAAAACCCGCTATAGACATTGGGTCGTCGTGAATCTGAAGATCATCTACTACATCAAGAGCGATACGCTCTGGGTCACTGACATCTTCGATAGCCGCCAGGACCCCAGCAGGATGAAAGGCTGAGCGGAGCCTGGCCCCAACCCACACGCCAGGGTTGACACTTTTCCCTCATCCCAACACGTTCTACCTTCCAACCAGAACGACCTTTCGCCTATGAAGCGCGGCCTGCTCCTCCTGCTCATCGCTTGTGTTGGCCTCGGTGCAAGTGCCCAGCGGATCTTCGAGCGCAAACGTCCGGAGATCATCCCCACTGATGGGAAGATGCGCCGTGGCGGTTTCTACTTCGCGCCGGGCGTTACCTACACGCTGGCGAAGTTCAAGGACCAGGAACGCGAGCTTTTCCGCGAAGGCGATACGGTCTACACCGCCACCTTCGATCCCAAAGGCGGCTTTGGGCCCTACCTGGAAATAGGCTGGTTCCATGCCACGCGCGATGCGGTGATCCTGGACTACTGGGACTTCGGCATCGCGTACAAAGCACTCAACGGAAAGCAATCCCACACGGGGATCCTGCAACGCGGGTTGAACGAGAACGACACGGTAGTGCTCACCGCGGGCGATGGTGTGTTCAACGATCAGTACCTCACGGTGCATGCGAACGCCAATAAGTTCATCCAGACCGGCAACTACCAGTTCGTGCAATTGAGCCTTGGCCTGAACGCGGACTGGGGCTTCAGCCAGGCGCGCACCTATACCGGCGATCCGTTCGTGATCGCCGATCAGGACCTGCCGCCCACGTTCCTGGCGCAAGCGCATGTGAAAGTGGGCTATGGCTTCAAGGTGAGCCAACGCCTGCTGATCATTCCAGCGGTGGAAACCCCGGTCTTCAGTGCCGTGCCTGCGGACGAGGGGTTCGGCCAGTTGCATTGGTTCAACAGCCGCTACCGGCCGCTGATCTTCAGCGTTCGCTTGCTATTCCTGCGCTACCCGAAAGGGTTCGAGTGCCCGCCCGTGATCAAGCACAATGCGTTCGAGGGCAAGAAGCACAAGGAGTACAAGCCCGATAGCTACCACCCTTGATCAGCGCGCGGCCAAAGCGTTCCTGCCAGGTGGCCGGGCAAGGGTGAAGATCTGGAGTGGGCCGTTGTTGTTCGCCACCACGAAACGGGGTGCTCCACCCGCGCGGAGCAACGCCACATCGCGTGCATCGCCGCGCGCCATGAACCCGGTGGTCGATGCGGGCACCGCCGTGAAGCCGAGTTTTCCGTCACCCAGGAGCACAGCGCCGGTGCTGGCGTCGTAACGCGTTGTTTCCACCTCAGTGCCGAACAGGTTGCCCACGGTCACCAGGTCCAGGTTGCCGTCCCCGTTCAGATCCACCACTTCGATGCCCCGGACCAGCGAGAACTGCGCCAGCATGGGCAGGGGTGATGGAGTGAAGGTGCCACCCTCATTGCGGAAGACCATACTGCGGAATTCCGTTGCGCTATAGTGTAACGCCTGATCCAAGGCGGGGCCGTACAAACGCTTCAGATCCGCTTCCGCGAAGGACTTGAACGTGGGGAACTTCTGTGCGAGGAAGGGCATCTGTCCGGAGGAGCATTCGCGCCCACGCACGGGCACACATTCCCCGCTCTTGCCATGTTTGGCCAGCACGATATCGTTCGTTCCACTGAGGTCCATGTCAGCCATGTACACTTCCAGGGGCTTCTCCTTGGAGGGGTGGAATTTGTTGTTCAGGCCCAGGTTCCCCGCAACCACATCGGGATCGCCGTCCCGGTCAAGGTCAGCCACTTCGAGACCGAACCACCAGCCGACCAAGGTGCTATCGAACATCTGCGGTGCGGGGGCGAAGGACCGGCCATTGTTCACGAAAGCGCGCAACGGCATCCATTCACCAGCGAGGAGCAGGTCCGCGCGCTTGTCGGCGTTCAGATCCGCGAACACCGCTGACGTCACCATGCCTGCGTGTTCGGCGGCCGGACACCATTGGGATATCGCGTCGGTGAAGTGCCCGTTCTCGTTCATGAGCAGATAGCTTTTCGGTGCTGCCGGGTAGGCTTCAGGCACGTTGCGCCCACCCACGAAGAGATCCTGGTCACCGTCCCCGTCCACATCGTGGGCCACCACCACTTGCTTGGGTGTTGACATCACGGGGAGACGATCTTTCCCTTCGGTGAAGCGGCCCTGACCATCGTTCAAATACAGGCGGTCTTGATAACGTGGCGAGGTGGGACCGAACTCCGTGCTTCCGGCCGCAGTGTAAAGATCCAGGTCCTTGTCGCCATCCGCATCGAAGAAGCAGGCCCCGATGAATTCCTGGTCGCTATGTGCTGACCACGGTTGTGCCGATGCTTTCGCGAACCGTTCTCCAGCGCTTTGTAACCAGAGCACGGGTGATGCACCTGCGGCCGAGGTTACGAATAGATCGTCGCGGCCATCGCCGTTCACATCGGCCACCGCCATCGCGGGTCCATGTTGTGATTGGCGATGGGGTAGTAGGGTCTCCATGCGGAGATCATCGTACACGCTTTCCTTATGGGCGAAGCCCAAGCCCAAGGTGCCAGCACTTTCAGCGAACCAAGTGGGTGCTTGTCGTTGGCTCCGCCGGGTGTGGTTCACCGCGTTGGAGTTGATCCGCAGACGTTCGTCTGGCGAAACATCGGTAATACGGGTCCACGTTCCATCGGGCCATTGCAGCACCAGGGAGTCGATCCGTGAGTTGCCAAGGCCGAAGTGGATGATAGGCTCCACGCTGCTCTGGAAACCTCTTCCCAAAGCAAGCTCGGCGTATTGTAGACCAACGTCGGTATATAGAGTGGCCTTGGCACCGATCGCCGCGGTATTCGCGCCTTCGCCTTCCAGCTCGATCTGCAGGTAGTGCGATCCGTCGCGTTGTCGGCTCAGGTTCTCGATCACTTTAACAGGACTGTTCACGTCCACGACCACCAGGTCCATATCCCCGTCCAGGTCCAGGTCGGCGTAGCTCGCTCCGGTGCTCGCGCCCTTGTGGTCGTAGCCCCAATCGTTCATCGCTTTGGTGAAGGTGAGGTCGCCGTTGTTGCGGAACAGATAGTTGGGTAAAGGTGTTTGCGGCATCAGCGGCTGGATCTCCTCATAGGTGATACGACCGGTCCGGTTCTTCTCCAGGTCCTTCACCGCCGCCTCAAAATCGTTGTTCGAGATGTCCCGCCACAACCCGTTCGTTACGAGTAGGTCCTTCCATCCATCGTTGTCCATATCCACGAGGAGCGCGGCCCAACTCCAATCTGTCCGGTCGACACCCGCGACATGCGCGATCTCGCTGAAAGTGCCGTTCCCGTTCGCCAGGTGCAATTGGTTCGTCATGTACTGGGCATGCCAACCGTGGCCCGCCATCAGGTCGAAATCCTTGGGGCGCATGCTTGCCATGTTCTGCTTGCTGCGTGCATGGTCCGCTGGTGTCATATCCACTACGACGAGGTCCCCAAGGCCGTCATTGTTGAGATCCGCCAGGTCGGAGCCCATGCTGAAATAGCTGATATGGCCAAGCCGGTCGTTCACTTCATCGTGGAAATGCAGTGGATCGTCCTGAACGAACAGGTTGTCAGGTTGCACGAAATCGTTCGCGGCGAATATGTCACTGCGCCCATCACCGGTCATGTCGCCGACGCAGGCGCTGAGCCCCCAATTGTGGGTAAGGAGCCCGGATGCACCGGACCGATCGGTGAAATGCCCCGTTCCATCGTTGACATAAAGGCGATTGGTGTTCCGGGATGTCTCTGTAGCGAGTACGGTCTTCACTACCGAGAAATCCTTGAAATCCTCGCGTTGTCCCAATAGGAACAGGTCAAGATCATTGTCCTGGTCGAAGTCGTGGAAATAGGCCATGGTCGTATAGCCCGATTCGGTGATCCCCAATTCGGTACCTCGTTCGGTGAAGGTGCCGTCCCCGTTGTTGATGTACACTCGGTCGCGCAATCGTTCCCGGTCCACTGGACCGGAGCAACAGATGTACAGATCGAGGTGACCATCCCCATTGATATCAGCCATGGTCGTTCCTGTCGCCCAAATGTTCCCCGGGGAAACCCCGGCTTTCGTCGTGACATCCTCGAACCTGAGTTCGCCCTTGTTCTTGTATAACCGGCAGCCATCCAAAGCGGAAACCAAGAAGATATCGGGCAGATCATCCCCATCCACGTCACCAATGGCAACACCTCCAGAGGTATACAAGTAGCGATAGCGATAGTAATTCATCTCATCGGTCTCCACCACCGAGTTCCGGAAGGTTATTCCGACGAACTCGCCGCTATGTACGATCACCAGCGGACCTGTGGTATTTGTGACAGCCTCAACCCTGGCGGGTGGAGCGCTGTCCATGGTGGACGAGCCACAACTGACCAAGAGGAGACAGAACGGAAGGAACGCGGCCGGTCGGAAGGCGACTGGGCGACGAATTGGCCGAATACCCATGAGCAGGAGGTTAATGGCGCTGGAAGATAGGGGGGAACGCGGTTCCCCCAGCATTCCAACGATGCCTATCGAAGGAAGGGATTGCTCCTCCTTTCTTCGCCGATCGTTGTATCGGGCCCATGGCCACAATACACCACCGTGTTATCCGCCATGGGAAGTAATTTGCTGCGGATGCTGTCGATCAACTGATCGTGGTCGCCCCCGGGCAGGTCCGTACGGCCGATGCTGCCCTTGAAAAGCACGTCCCCTGATACCACGAAGGCCTGTGCGCCGCAAACGAAGGCCACATGGCCGGGTGAATGTCCTGGAACATGGACCACGCTCAGTTCATCCCGTCCCAACGTGATAATGTCCCCCTCTTTTAGGAAAGCCTTGGCAGGTGGAGAGGCTTCACAAGGGATGCCGTACATCTGCCCTTGGCGGGGCGCCGCATCGAGCAGGGGAAGGTCAGCGCGGTGCAGTTCCGGCGCCAAGCCGAACCGACGATGCACCCAGGCCAGGCCCAGCACATGGTCGATATGTGCATGCGTGAGCAGGCAACGCACCAAACGGAGCTTGTTCCGCGTTAGTTCCTCTTCCAACACATGCTCCTCCTCACGGTTCCAGCATCCCGGGTCGATCACAAGGGCCTGGTCGCCATTGTGCAACAGCCAGGTGTTCTCCTGGAACGGGTTGAACGGAAGACCGATGACGTGGAGCATGGGCGGAAAAGCCTGAAATTCGCGGTGCGGACCGAACAGGTCCGGCCGAAAAGTAGTTAGCTTCAACTCGTGCCTCTCTTACCCTATCCGCGCCGCGCGGTCCTCACCATCCTGCTCCTTCTTGGCGTGGCCCTTGGGGGACAGGCCCAGTTCTACAACGGCGCCCAGCAGGATTTCGGGAAGAACCGCATCCAGTACGAGGAGTTCCTGTGGCAGTACTACCGGTTCGATCGCCTGGAGACCTATTTCTACAAGGGGGGGCGTGATCTCGCGCGTTTTGTAGCGCTCAGCGGCCACAAGCACCTTAGGGAACTGGAGAAGGAACTCGACATCGCCATCGACGACCGCATCCAGTTCGTGGTGTACAACTCACTCTCCGATTTCCGACAAAGCAATATCGGCATCACCGGTGATGAGCAGTACAACATCGGTGGGGTGACGCGTATCGTCGGCACCAAGGTCTTCGTGTACTACGAGGGTGATCATATGAAACTCGACCAGCAAGTGCGCTCCGGTGTGGCACAGGTGATGTTGGACCAGATGATGTACGGAGGTAACTGGCGTGAAGTGCTTAAGAACTCCACGCTGATGAACCTTCCTCCGTGGTTCACCAAAGGGCTGGTGGCCTACGTGTCGGGCCCCATGGACGCCATGCAGGCGAGCCGGTTGCGGGATGGGATCCTGGGTGATCGCTTCAATCGTTTCAACCGCTTGGAAGGCGATGACGCTTTGCTCGTGGGCCAGGCTATCTGGAGCTATGTCGCGGATGTTTATGGCGCGAGCGTGATCCCGAACATCCTGTACATGACCCGCGTGAGCAGGAACGCGGAGAGCGGTTTCCTTTTCGTTCTCGGCGTTCCGCTGAAGAGCCTCTCGAAGGAATGTCTCGCCTACTACAAGGACAAGTTCCAAAAGGATGAACAGTTAAGGGAGGCGAGCGCCCTGGAGGAACTGAAGGTGAAATACCGCAAGCGCTGGACCTATTCGCAGTTCAAGCTGAGCCCCAACGGTCGCTACGCTGCCTGGGTGAGCAACGAGCTCGGACAATACAAAGTGTGGATGCGCGACCTGAGCGAGGACCGCACGTGGCGTATCGCCAAGGGGGAGAAGAAGTTGAACCGGATCGTGGACAGGAGCTTCCCTATCCTGGCTTGGCATCCGGGCAGCAAGGCGCTCAGTTTCGCGGTGGAGCGCAAAGGCGAGGTGTACTTGAAGACCTACACTTTGGATGATCGAAGAACGAGCACCCGTCCGGTCTTCATGCTCGAGAAGTTGCTGGCCATGGCCTATTCCCCGGATGGCCAGAACATGGTGTTCAGTGGCGTTCGGGAGGGTCGCTCGGACCTCTATCTGTACTATTTGATCGGCAACAGGCAGGAGCAATTGACAAATGATCAGTTCGATGACCTCGATCCCAACTTCACATCCGATGGGAGCGGCATCCTCTTCTGTAGCGATCGTACGGATGACACGCTCCGTATGCAGCCGGCGAACGCGGAGGTGGCTTTGATCAACGGACGCAAGGACGTGTTCCGGTTCGACCTCGCCTCACGTTCTCCGTACTTGCAGCGTCTGACGCATACGCCCTTGGTGGACGAGATGGCCCCCGCCGCTTACGACAGCCTCACCTACACCTACCTGAGCGATGCCGCAGGTTTGAACGATCGGTATCGCGTGCGCTACGACAGCGTGGTGAGCCAGGTGGACACCACCGTACACTACCGCTATTTCACAAGCACGGAGCGGATAAGCCGGTTACGCCGGTCCATTCTCGAGCAGGATGTGCATGCCACACGTGGCCGCTACGCGCAGCTTCTGTTCGAGAACGGTCGGTACCGCTTCCTCATGGGTCTCACCACGATAGCTCCGTTGGGGGACACCGGCGTTCCGGCCATTGATGAAGCTCCTGGACACACCGATCCCGCAGGAGGGGCTTTCGCCGGTGGGGAGACCCCGGTGGTCAAGGTAGAGCCACGCGCACCGGCTTCGATCCGAGAGGACGAGGTGGATATCCGGAACTACCGGTTCAGCGATGAGCCGACCGCACCACCCCTTATAGGCGACCCGGCGGTCCCACCTATAGTGATCGGGGAACCGGAACCTCAGGCGAACACAACCGATACGGTGCCGCGCACATTCCCCTTCCCCGAACAGCGGAACTACCATGTGAACTTCGCCACGGATGCGGTGCTGACACAGGTCGACAACAGTTACAACAGCAGCTTCTACCAACCCTTCACCGGGGCCGGCAATTTGAACCCGGGCCTGAGCGGCATGGTCCAGATGGGCATCAGCGATCTCTTCGAGGACCACAAGATCATCGGAGGGTTCCGGTTGGCGCTCGATCTGAAGAACAATGACTATGCGCTGACCTACATCGACCTGAAGCATCGCCTGGACCGCAAGGCCATCGTGCAGCGCCAGTCCCTTCAGGGTCTTTCCAACTTCGGCGTGGTGAAAGTGCAGACCCATCTCGCGAGCTACCAGCTTAGCTGGCCTTTCAGCGAACTGGCCAGCTTGCGCGGATCGGTGATGTACCGCCACGATCGCTATGTGTTGCAGAGCACCGACCTCTTTACCCTGAGCACCGCCAACGCGTATGACCAATTGGTGGGCGGAAAACTGGAGTACGTGTACGACAGCTCGGTCCCTCGCGGGTTGAACCTCTACACCGGTTGGAAGGCGAAGGTCTTCGGGGAGTACTACATGCAACCGGATCAGCAGCGGAGCAACATGCAGGTGTTCGGTCTGGACCTGCGGCACTCCTTGCGTATCCATCGCGATCTGGTCCTGGTGAACCGCCTGGCGGGCAGCACGTCATTGGGCAGCCGACGGGTGATCTTCTTTCTCGGCGGTGTGGACAACTGGCTTTTCCCGCGGGTGGACGAGAGCATTCCCATCGACTTCACGCAGAACTACGTCTACCAGACCAACGCTACGCCGATGCGGGGCTTCTATTACAACGCGCGGAACGGAACCTCTTTCGGCGTGTTCAACACCGAACTGCGCCTGCCCTTGTTCCGCTACTTGCTCGACCGCCCGATCCGCTCCGACTTCCTGCAGAATTTCCAATTGGTCGCCTTTGGCGACATAGGGACCGCCTGGACCGGTCCGGATCCGTATTCCGAGGAGAACACGTTCAATACGCAGGTCATCGACAACAATCCGTTGCTCATCACCATCAAGAACCAGCGTGAGCCCATCATTGGAAGCTACGGGTTCGGTGCCCGTGCCCGATTGCTCGGCTACTTCGTGCGCGCCGATTGGGCCTGGGGCGTGGACGATGGGGTGATCCTGAAGCCTGTGTTCCAACTATCCCTCAGCCTGGACATCTGAACCATGCCGGTCACCACGATCGCCCTGCTTCTTCTGATCGGTCTGGCCGCCGGGGTGTTGAGCGGCTTCGTGGGCGTGGGTGGCGGCATCATCATGGTGCCCGCCTTGGTGTGGTTGCTCGGCTACTCACAACATCAGGCGCAGGGTGCCAGCCTGGCCGTGCTGGTGCTGCCGGTGGTGTTCTTCGCCGCTTGGAACTATCACAAGGAACATCCCCTTGACCTGAAGGCCGTGGGGATCATCGCAGGGGCTTTCGTGCTCGGCGGGTTCATGGGTAGTAAGATGTCCCTGGCCATGCCTGCCGATGCTGTACGCAAAGTGTTCGGTGTGGTGATGATCGTGGCGGCCCTCAAGCTCATCTTCGGCAAGTGATCGATCGCGTTCGTTCCGCTGCCGCAGGATCTCTACAGGATCTGGTGGGCTGGCGCAGGCATTTGCACGTGCATCCGGAACTGTCGTTCCAGGAGCACGGTACCGTCGCTTTCGTCGCCGGCGTGCTCAAGAAGGAAGGTATCGAAGTACGCGAAGGTGTTGGCCGGTTGACCCCTGCGGCGAAAGGCACCGGTCTCATCGCATTGGTCCGTGGCGATGGCTCTCGGTCGGATCGTTGTTTCGCTTTGCGCGCCGATCTCGATGCATTGCCGATCACCGAAGTGGGGAAGGACGCTTACCGCTCCAACAACGCCGGGGTGATGCATGCTTGTGGACACGATGCGCACACCGCGATGGTGCTTGGAGCAGGGCTCCTGTTGCATCGCATGCGCAAGGAGTGGTCGGGCACGGTGATGCTCGTGTTCCAGCCCGGTGAGGAGAGGGAACCTGGCGGCGCATCGTTGTTGGTGCAGGAGGGTGTCCTCCGCGACCCGGCACCTTCGGGGATCCTTGGGCAACACGTCACTCCGGAGCTTTCGATCGGTAAACTCGGTTTCCGCTCCGGCGCGTTCATGGCGGCTGCGGATGAGATCTACATCACCGTGAAGGGCAGGGGCGGTCACGCCGCTTCTCCGCACTTGCTGATCGATCCTGTGCTCATCGCCGCGCATCTGCTCACCGCGCTACAGCAAGTTTCGAGTCGACGCAACAAGCCCGGTCAACCAATGGTGCTTTCGTTCGGGAGGGTCATCGCCGACGGTGCCACCAACGTGATCCCTGATACCGTGCGTATCGAAGGCACGCTCCGCACGTTCGATGAAACATGGCGCACGCAACTACATACGCTGCTGCCGGACATGGCCCGCACCCTCGCGCGCAGCATGGGTGGGGATGTGGACTTCGAGATGCTCAAAGGTTCGGGTGTCGTAGTGAACGAACCCGCGTTGACCGCGCGCATGCGTGCTGCAGCGGTGGCCTACGTCGGTGCGGACAATGTGATCGACATGGATATCCGCATGGGCGCGGAGGATTTCGGGACCTACTCGCAGGTTATGCCCGCGTGCTTCT
This sequence comes from Flavobacteriales bacterium, assembly GCA_016703105.1. Lineage (GTDB taxonomy): Bacteria > Bacteroidota > Bacteroidia > Flavobacteriales_F > PHOS-HE28 > PHOS-HE28. The sequence goes on along the minus strand of JADJCS010000007.1, from coordinate 105,641 downwards.
TCCGCCTCGGCACCGGGAATCCCGCGAAGCCTGGAACTACCTCCGGTTTGCACCGCGCTGAGTTCGATATCGACGAGGATGCGCTCGCCATCGGTGCCGGTATGATGGCGTGGGGCGCCGTCACCGAGCTCGGGCGTTGAGGCCCTAGCCCACGATGATGTCGTCCACTTCGATCACCGGCCGACCGTTCTTGTCGTGTATGGTGAGCTCTACACTGCTGGACGTGCGCCCGCGAGCGGTCCAAAGATCCAACTTCACGTTGTAGGCGCCGGGCCAGTTGCGCACCGGTGTTACCCGCAGCTCGCGCCACACGTTTTCAGGTGGCATCACCAACGCAACGCCCACATCGGCCATGGCCGCGGCCATGTCATCGGCGCTGAGGCGTTTGCCGCCCGTGGCTTCTTCCAATTCCTCGAAGCGCTGCTCGACGAGCAGTTTCATCACATGCTTCGCGACAAGGCTCAGGTCGTTCGGACCCATCGCGGTCAATTCGCTACCTCGCTCATGAAGCGCAAGCGCACCAAGCGAAGGTCCTCTTCGCTGACATCGCTGCCGAATTCCTCCAGCGCGCCTTCGATGCTATCGGTCTCCGCTTCGCGGAAGTAGCCCATGATCTCGTCCTGTAGATCGGCGTCCATGGAATCGTCCAAGTGGTAGCTGATGTCGAGGCGCGTGCCGCTCTGCACGATGCTCTCCAACTCGTCCAGCAAGCTTTTCAGCGTGAGGTTCTTCGACTTCGCGATGCTTTCCAGAGGCAGGCGCTTGTCGATGTTCTGGATGATGTGGACCTTGTTGCCGCTCTTGTTCACCACCGAGCGTACCACCACTTCCTCCGCACGTTCGATATCGTTCTCATCGACATAGCGTGAAATGAGCTCCACGAAAGGCTTGCCGTACTTCTGCGCTTTGCCCGGTCCGACGCCGCTCACCTGAGTGAGTTCTTCGATCGTGATCGGGTACCGGATCGTCATTTCCTCCAAACTCGGATCTTGGAAGATGACGTAGGGTGGGAGCTTGTGCTTGCCCGATACTTGCTGACGCAGGTCCTTCAGCATCTTCATCAGCTTCTCGTCCGCCACAGCACCGCTCTTTCCACCGGGCTCATCGCCTTCGTCGAAGTCGCTGAAGTCGCGCTCTTTATAGAACTCGACCTTCCACGGCTTCTTCAAGAACTTCCTAGCCTGATCGGTAAGAGTGAGGATGCCGTAGGTCTCGATGTCCTTGTGCAGGAACGCACCCACGACCGCTTGGCGCGCGATGGCCAGCCAGAAGTGCGTGTCCTTGTCCCGTCCTTTGCCGTAGCTCTCCAGACTTCCACCTTTATAGGTCTTCATCTCGGAGCTCTCTGTGCCAGTGAGCAGGTCGCAGATGAACTTGGCCCGGTGGCGCTCTTTGCTTTCCACCACCGCCTCCAGCAACAGTTCAAGGTCGTCGGTGGCATCGAAGCTCTCCCGGGGGTTCATGCAGTTGTCGCAACTGCCGCAATTGTCGCCCTCGAGCGTTTCGCCGAAGTAGTAGAGCAGGAACTTGCGTCGGCACATGCTCGTCTCGGCATAGCTCACCGTGTCCTGTAGCAACTGTTTGCCGATCTCCTGCTCGGCCACGGGCTTCCCTTGCAGGAATTTCTCCAGCTTCTCGATGTCCTTGTAACTGTAGAACGCCACACAACGTCCTTCGCCATCGTCACGGCCACCGCGCCCGGTCTCCTGGTAGTAGCTCTCCAGGCTCTTCGGAATATCATGGTGGATCACGAAGCGCACGTCGGGTTTGTCGATGCCCATCCCGAAGGCGATGGTGGCCACGATCACATCGGCCTTTTCCATCAGGAACTGGTCCTGGTGATCGGCGCGTTGCACCGCGTCCATGCCGGCATGGTAGGGCAGGGCCTTGATCCCGTTCACCACGAGGGTCTGCGCGATCTCTTCCACCTTCTTGCGGCTCAGGCAATAGATGATGCCGCTCTTCCCCTCGTACTGCTTCACGAAGCGGATGATCTCGCGTGCGACCATCTGCTTTGGCCGGACCTCGTAGTATAGGTTCGGGCGGTTAAAGCTGGCCTTGAACACGTTCGCATCCGGAATGTCGAGGTTCTTCAGGATATCCTCCTGGACCTTTTCAGTGGCCGTCGCCGTGAGCGCGATCATGGGCACCCGTTGGATCTCGTCGAAGATGGTGCGTAGTCGTCGGTATTCCGGCCGGAAGTCATGGCCCCACTCACTGATACAATGCGCCTCATCAATGGCGAAGAAGCTGATCGGGATGTCCGAGAGGAACTCCACGTTCTCCTTCTTGGTGAGGCTCTCCGGCGCAACGTACAGGAGCTTGGTGCGACCATCGCGGATGTCCTTCTTCACACGTATGGCCTCGTTCCGCGTCAAGGAACTGTTCAGGAAGTGGGCCACGCCCTCCTCCGAGCTGAAGCTCCGGATGGCATCCACCTGGTTCTTCATCAGGGCGATCAAGGGGCTCACCACGATCGCGGTGCCTTCGCTCATCAGGGCGGGCAACTGATAGCAGAGGCTCTTGCCTCCACCGGTGGGCATGATCACGAAAGTGTCGCGTCCGCTCAGAACGCTTTGGATAACAGCCTCTTGGCTGCCCTTGAAGGTGCTGAAGCCGAAGAATTGTTCGAGTGCCTCACGAGGCGATTGGTCTACTTTGATCATCGAGGTTGGCGGAGCGGTTCGGTAGCGTTACGTGCTCTTAAAGGTATGAGTTCTTCCCGGAGCAGGCTGCGAAATTGTTGATGGTAAAGAACACCACATCGCGCCGGATATTGCCCACCGCCGTGGGACCCCCCCTTCCTCGGTCCCTGCGCGCCGAGCGCGGCTATCTTTGGGCGCTGCGTGCGAGGGGCATTGGTTCCACGGTGGAACCGCTCTGGCAGGGATCAATGGCGGGACCGGGTAAGGAGATGACCTTTATGGAGCACCTGGAAGAGCTCCGTTGGGTGCTCGTGCGTTCCGCCGCCGCCGTCCTCGTGGCCATGATCGCGGCCTTCTATTGGAAGGAGGTGGTGTTCGATACGGTGGTCTTAGCCCCGCAGCAACCTGCGTTCATCACCTACCGCGCCCTTTGCTGGATCTCCGCCCAATTGGGGATGGGCGATTCACTGTGCATCCGGGACCTCGGTTTTACCCTGCAGAACATCAGCATGAGCGGCCAGTTCATGACCCACCTGACCGTGTCGTTCATGGCCGGGCTCGTGGTGGCCTCGCCCTTTGTGCTATGGCAGTTCTGGCGCTTCATCGCCCCCGGCCTATCTGCCAAGGAACGCGGGACCTCGCGGTACGCCGCGCTTTTCGCCTCGGGGCTGTTCCTTCTCGGCAACCTTTTCGGCTATTTCGTGATCGCCCCAATGAGCATCCAATTCTTGGGAGGCTATCGGGTGAGCGCCGCCGTGAGCAATACCATCGCTTTGGACAGCTACGTCAGCACGATGACCTCCATTCCTCTTTGGACCGGGGTGATGTTCCAACTCCCGCTGGTGATGCTGGTCCTGGCCCGTCTAGGATTGGTCGGAGCCAAAGTGTTGCGCACTTTCCGGCGCCATGCGTTCGTGGGGATCCTGGTATTGGCCGCGATCATCACCCCGCCTGATGTGACGAGCCAGATCTTGGTGAGCCTGCCATTACTGTTGCTCTATGAGGTCAGCATCCTGCTTGCCGCCGGGGTGGAAAGGCAGCAATTAAGAGCCGAACGGGCAGGAACCATCACTGCGGCCGCACGTGGATAGGGCATGAGCAGGGTCCTCCATTGCCGTTCAGGCTTTCGGCTTCGTTTTGTGCTCCTCTCTTCCCTGTTCGCCGGATCGGGTGTAGCGCAGACCACACGGGTGACGGGCATCACGATCGATGCGCGAACCAAGGAACCATTGCCTTTTGTCACGGTGGGCTTCGTGAACAGCCGCATTGGTACAACGAGCGATGCGGAGGGGCATTTCGCGTTGGAGACCTACTACCCCACGGATTCCGTTCGGGCCTCCTCCCTGGGTTTCGAGGCTGTGACCAAAGCGGTACGCAAGGATCGCGATCAGCGCATCGACCTCGCATTGGAACCCCTCGTGGCGTCCTTCCAGGAAGTCGTGATCCGCCGTCAGGACCGGAACCCGGCTTTCGAGATCCTCGACCGGGTAGTTGCCAACAAACCGACCAACAACCGCGAGAAACTGAGCGCCTACTCGTTCGATGCGTACAACAAGATCGAGTTCGACATCAACAACCTTTCTCGCAAGTTCGTCAACAACAAGCTCTGGAAGCCTTTCCGTTTCGTGTTCGACAACATGGACAGCACGGACGTGAAGCCCTACCTGCCCATCTTCATCAGTGAGTCGCTCAGTGAGATACACTACCGCCAGAAGCCACGCTCAAAGCGTGAAGTGATCCGGGGCACCCGCCAGAGCGGGATCCAGAACCAGAGCATCTCGCAGCTACTGGGCGACATGTACCAGAACGTCAATGTCTACGACAACTTCCTCGTACTCTTCGGCAAGAACTTCATTAGCCCGATCGCCGATGGTGGCCGGTTGTTCTATGATTATTATCTCACCGACAGCGCCTGGGTGGGGTCGAACTGGTGCTATCATCTGGAGTTCCACCCCAAACGCAAGAACGAGCTGGCCTTCGAAGGGGAGATGTGGATCGCGGACACCGCATACGCCGTCAAGAGGATCCAGGCCGGTTTCCCGCAGGCCATCAACCTGAACTTCGTCCAAGGGTTTTGGGTGGATCAGGAGTATGAGCCCGTGCAGCCGGAGGTCTGGATGCTTGTGCGCGACCACTTGGTGGTGGACCTGGGTATTTTCCGACGGAAGCTCAAAGGGTTCTACGGCAGACGCACCGCGCTCTACAAGGAGTTCAAGATCAATGCCCCGATCGACACCGTGGTGTTCGAAGGTGCGGAGGTGGTGCGGATCGAACGGGACAGTGCCAGCACTACCGACGACTATTGGGACTTCGGTCGGCATGAACCCCTGAACCAACAGGAGGCGAACATCTACGAAATGATCGATTCGGTGCAGAAAGTGCCCCGGTTCCGCACGTTCGTGGATATCGTGAACATGCTGGCCACGGGCTACTTACCCATCGGCCCGCTCGAGTATGGCCCCTACTACACCATATACAGTTTTAACCAGGTGGAAGGCACCCGGTTGCGTTTCGGTTTACGCACCAGCAATGATTGGAGCCGGCGCTCGGAGTTGGAGGGGTATGCCGCTTACGGGTTGTTGGACCATGAACTGAAAGGCATGATCGGTGGGCAGACCTTCATTACCAAGGAACCCCGCCAGCTCACCGGACTCTACCTGCGGCATGACATTGAGCAACTGGGGCAGAGCCAGAGCGCCTTCCGATCGGATAACGTACTCTCGAGCACCTTCCGCAGGAACCCGGCGAACAAGTTGACCCTGGTGGATGAGGTGAGGTACTTCTATGAGCTGGAGCCCTTTACGGGGTTGAACAACCAGTTCACCATCCGGTACCGCAACCTCCAGCCGCGCGGGGATCTGGTCTACTTGCGACCTTCCTTCGCGGATGGTTTTTCGACCGTGGAAGTACCGCACATCACTTCCTTGGAAGTGTCGCTGAACACGCGCTTTGCTTGGGGGGAGAAGTACATTTCCGGGGAGTTCCGGCGTTTCAATCTGGGCACCTTCAAGCCGGTCCTTGAGGTTTACGGTGCTGCGGGTATACCTACATTGCTGGGAAGCGATTACGAGTACTACAAGCTGATCGGACGTGTGGACCAACGCGTGCAGATGGGCGCGCTCGGCTATTTGCGCTACCGCGTGGAGGCCGGCCGTATCTGGGGGACTTTGCCGTATCCATTGCTCATCCTGCATACCGGCAATGAGACCTTCTACTACTACGACGATGCCTTCAATACCATGAATTTCTTCGAATTCATCAGTGATCGCTATGCGAGCATTCGAATGGACCACCACTTCGATGGCCTGTTCTTCAATCGCGTCCCGCTTTTGCGCAAACTGAAACTGCGCGAGGTGATCGGGGCGAAGGCGGTGATCGGTGATCTGGACCCCAAGCACTCGGAGGAGGTGCTCTTCCTGCCCGGCATGTACCGGTTGTACGACGGCCCTTTCGTGGAAGCCAGCGCTGGGATCGAGAACATTCTGAACGTACTTCGTATCGATGGTGTGTGGCGCCTTACGTACCAGGACCACCCGAACATCTCGCTCTTCGCCCTACGTTTGAAATTCCGCTTCGACTTCTGATGCTCCGCGCCGACAACCTGGTGAAACGATACAAACGCCGCACGGTGGTGGGCGATGTGAGCGTGCATGTGGCGCAAGGCGAGATCGTGGGCCTGCTGGGGCCGAACGGCGCGGGCAAGACGACCACGTTCTACATGATCGTCGGCTTGGTGAAACCCAACGAAGGGCGCATCATGCTGGATGATGAGGAGATCACCGACCTGGCGATGTACAAACGGGCCCAGCGCGGCATCGGCTATCTTCCCCAAGAGGCTAGCGTGTTCCGCAAGCTCAGCGTGGAGGACAACATCCGCGCGATCCTGGAGATGACCAGGAAGAGCAAGGAAGAACAGCAGCACCGGCTGGAGGAACTATTGAACGAGTTCAGCCTACAACACGTCCGGAAGAACCTCGGCGATGTGTTGAGCGGAGGAGAACGCCGCCGCACAGAGATCGCTCGGGCACTGGCCACGGAACCGAAATTCATCTTGCTGGACGAACCCTTCGCGGGCGTCGACCCCATCGCCGTCGAGGACATCCAGGCGATCGTGAGCCAGTTGAAGCGCAAGAACATCGGTGTGCTCATCACCGATCACAACGTACAGGAAACGTTGAGCATCACCGACCGCGCCTACCTGCTCTTCGAAGGCAAGATCCTGAAACAGGGCACCGCCGAGGAGCTCGCTGCGGACGAGACCGTGCGCAAAGTCTATCTCGGACAGAACTTCGAACTGAAGAGAGCTGTGCCGAGGACGGGGAAGTAACTGGGAAGGTCAAAGAGACAAGGCTGAAGGGGAAAGGGTAAAGCCAGAGGCTCCTCCTCTTTTACTCTTTCGCCTTTAACCTTCAGCCTTGTCCCTTTCGCCGAAGGCGACCTCAGGCTTCTTCCAGTATGAACGCGTACTTCTCCATGATCTGGTTGGCCAGCAGTTTCTTGCAGGCCTCGTCCACCTTGGCCTCGGCGGTCTTCTTGTCCGCGGCTTCCACTTTCAACGTGATGTGTTTGCCGATGCGCACGCCGGTGATCTCGTTCAACCCCAGATTGGGCATGGCACCGCTCACGGCCTTGCCCTGTGGATCGAGCAGGTTGTCGTGCGGCATCACATCGATGGAGGCTTTGTAGGTCTTCATTGCGGTGGTTGTCACGGTGAGCCCGTCGAACCGGGGCTCGCGGATGTTGTCTTTGGAAAGAGCCTGCCCCAGAGGGGGCTGAGCAGATACAAAAGTAGGATCAGCGGCACAGCCAGCACGCCATACAGAATCACAAGCACGACGCCGATGCCCAGCAGCAGGTAGATCACCTCACTCCCCTTCCAAGCGGTGCTCCGCAGCTTCAGCCCCGGCAATGGAAGGGAAGAGAGCATGAGCACGAACAGCGCGACGCTGAGCGCGAACAGAGAAGCTGTGTGGGAGATGATCTTCAGGAAGGATGCGATAAGAACCTCATGGCCGGGTCCAGGATGCACGGCGGTGGGTTGTACGATGAGGACCACGCTGATCCAGAAGAGGCCGTTCGAAGGAGTGGGCAGCCCAAGGAACCCCTGCGTTTGGCGGGTGTCCAAATTGTATTTCGCCAACCGCCAGGCGGAACCGATCGGGATGAGCAACAAGGAGGCGAAAAGAACAGGATCACTGAGCAGGTCAACCACCTTCGGACCGGGGTAGACCATGGCGCCCAGGGCATCGCTCAAACTCGCTGTGCGAAGCTGGAACCAGAGCACCAGGGCCGGCGCCACCCCGAAGCTCACCATGTCCGCGAGGCTATCGAGCTGCTTCCCGAGTTCGCTTCCCCCCCCGAGTGCCCGTGCCGCCCAACCATCGAGCACATCGAACAGTGCCGCCACGAACACCAGTCCACACGCGATCGTTAGCTGTCCTTGTGAGGCCAACAGGATGGAAGCCACCCCGCAGGCTAGGTTCGCGGTTGTAAGCAGGTCCGGGAGGCGTGGAAAGCGTGCCAAAACAGAGGTGCGCCGCTCATGAGAGCCAACGTCGAGGGGCCGAATTTGGGATAATTTCGGGGCAATAAACCAGGCTACCTTCAGTTAGAAGCTGCGTCAATACCCCAACGGATGAGGATCACGGTCAGGAAGAGCTTGCGGAACGCAGCCGCAGCGTGCATGGTAACGGGGGGTAGCCTTGGCCTCCAAGCCCAGGACGCGCCCAAGTACAGCAATGAGTTCCTCGCCATCGGCGTGGGGGCCAGAGCATTGGGCATGGGCTATAGCTACATCAGCGCGGCCAGCGATGTCACCGCAGGCTATTGGAACCCGGCGGGCCTCCTTCGGGTGCGGGGCGATATCCAAATCGGCGCCATGCACAGCGAATACTTTGCAGGGATCGCCAAGTACGATTATGTGGGCGTGGCCAAGCCACTGGACAGCATGAGCACCTTGGGCGTCAGCTTCGTGCGTTTCGGCGTGGACGATATCCCCAACACCACTGCGCTGATCGACAACGACGGCAACGTGGACTACGATCGCATCACCTCGTTCACCGCCGCCGACCATGCGCTCCTGATCAGCTATGCCCGGCGGATGAAGATCCCCGGCCTGAGCATCGGCGGCAACGTGAAGATCATCTACCGCCGTGTGGGCGAGTTCGCCAATGCCTGGGGTTTCGGCCTCGATGCCGGGGCACAGTACGACCGAGGTCGGTGGCGCTTCGCCGCAGTGGCGCGCGATGTGACCAGCACCATCAATGCGTGGAGCTACTCACTGGATGAGCAAACCATTGAGACCTTCCAACAAACCGGCAACGAACTGCCGGTGAACAGCACCGAACTCACACTTCCGCGCCTCACTTTGGGCGTGGCGCACCAGTTCCAGTTCGGCAGCAAGGTTTCGTTGCTCACCGAGCTCAATTTGGAGAACACCTTCGATGGTAAGCGCAATACGTTGATCGCCAGCAGCACCTGGAGCGCCGATCCCCGCTTCGGGCTGGAAGTGGGTTATGCGGGTGTGGTCTTCGTGCGCGCCGGCGTGAACAATTTCCAATACGTCACCGACATCAACGATGCCAAGAAGATCAATTTCCAACCGAACATCGGTGCGGGCCTCAAGATCAAGAGCGTTTCTGTGGACTATGCGTTGACCGACATCGGGGATAGTTCCATCGCGCTTTACTCCAATGTCTTCTCCCTAAGGTTCGACATCTTCAAACGAAGTTCGTCATGACGCGTGGCCGGTTGTTGATCCTCGCCTCGGCGTTCGCTACCACAGCCTTCGCCCAACCCTACGGCAACGAATGGATCAACCCGACCCGGCCCTATTGGAAGTTCAAGATCGCCAGGGAAGGGCTCTACCGGATCGATAGCATGGCCTTGGCCAATGCTGGTTTCCCGGTGACCAGTGTGGATCCCAGGTCGATCCAACTCTTCGTGCGCACCGAACAGGTACCCATCTATATCCAGGGCGAAGCGGACTCGGTCTTCAACGCCGGTGATTTCATCGAGTTCCGTGGCCTGAAGAACGATGGCTGGTTGGATGCACAGCTTTGGAACGACCCATCCCGTCAGAGCAACCCGTTCCACAGCCTCTTCAATGATACTATCTTCTACTTCCTGACCTACGACGCAGCGCCCGAGAAGTTGCGCGTGGTGCCCTACCTCAATACCGATGTGACCCCTTATCCCCAGCAGACCTGGGCCTGGAGCCATCCGGTTTTCCAATGGCCGGACAACTATTATCGCGGTGATCGGGACCCCCTCGATGCTACCAACTCCCTCATGGTCGAGGGCGAGGGTTTCTTCCATTACTACACCATCACCGCGGAGAGCCAGGACGAGGACCACAACCTGGTCGTCGACACCCCCGTGCCTTATCAGGAACCGGGCGCGCCCGATGCCACTTTCCAAGTTGTTACGGCCAGCGCGAACAACCCGGAGGATGGCCAATGCGACAACCATCACTTGCGCATTTTCTATGGCCCCAACCTGGTGCAAGTGGCGGACACGGTTTTCCGGGGTTACCAGTTGAACCGGTTCGAATTCCCGTACGCTAACGCGGCCATCGGCCAGGGCAACTCCACCGTGAAGCTGCGCGTGGTGCGCGATCTGGGCAATGGTTGTGTAGGCACGGATTATGTGGACCGCCAGATGGCCTCGCACATTCATTACAAGTATCCGCGCTACACCAACTTGCTCTCGCTGCCGAAGTCCACAGTGTTCGTGCCGCGCAGCAGCCCGCAGGACAGCATCAAGTACGTGCGGTTCACCGGCACTACCGATCCAGTGATCTATGCCTATGGAGATACGGTCCGTCGCGTAGCCGTTACGCTCGATGGCAATGGATACAAGTCCTTGATCCCGCTGTTGCCAGGTGCCGAGAAGACCGAGGTGTTCATCAACCAGGAGGCCAACATCACGCCCGTCACCGCCCTGATGCCGGTTACGGCCTCCGGCTATTTCACCGACCTCCTCGCTGCGCAGGAGGATTCGGCCATGTTGATCATCGCCCATTCCTCATTGCGAGCGGAGGCTGACAACTACGCCTTCTATCGTGAAACGAATTTGCACAACCGGTACAACGCCGTCGTGGTCGACGTGGATGAGCTCTATGATCAGTTCGGCGGGGGTATCCCGAAGCACCCGCTCAGCATCCGGCGGTTCGCGGAGTTCACCCTGGACCAATGGAACTCCGATCCGCGCGCGCTTTTCCTGATCGGCAAGTCGGTGCTCTGCCCGGGGGTCGATGGGATCATCGGTCATCGCACGAACCCGGCGGCCTATGCCAAGTGTCTGGTCCCCACTTTCGGTTACCCCCCGAGCGATCCCGCTTTCACCCTTGGCTTGAACGGGAACAGCACCGACCTCGCGATCCCTGTGGGGCGCTTGGCGGCCAACAACCCGGTGGAGGTGGAAGCGTACCGCTTGAAGGTCGAGTCGTTCGAGAGCTTCGATACCCCCGAGGCATGGATGAAGAACGTTCTACTGTTCCGAGGCGGGTTCAACCCGGGCGAGATCCAAACGTTCGAGACCTATCTTAACAATTACGCGACCATAGCAGAGGACGTCAACTTTGTGGGGTCCGCCTATTTGTTCCGAAAGAACGCGGGCGGACTGAATCCCGGCGCGGCGGATTCCGTGCGCCATTTCATCGAGGATGAAGGCGTGACCCTCATGACCTTCTTCGCCCATGCGAGCGCCGGCAACTTCGACATCAATATCGACTACCCGACCAACTTCGAGTGGAACGGGAAGTACCCGATGATCATCGCCAACTCCTGCTACGCCGGCAATGTCCATCTGTTCGAGAGCGAGAGCGTGAGCGAGCGCTACGTGAACATCGGTGACCACGGTGCGATCGCCTTCCTGGCCTCCACCGATCTGGGGTATTCCACGCCGCTGTACTACTATACCCGGGATTGGTACACGAGCTTCAGCGCGGCGAACTACGGCAAGAGCATCGGTGAGCATATGCGCTATGCCATCGGCCAGCAGTTGTCGCAGAACTCCAGTGTGCTTTACTTGAACAATGCGCAGACGTTCACCCTGCACGGGGACCCCACGCTTGTCCTTCACTCTTTTCCCGACCCGGACTTTTCCATCACCCAGCCGGATGTGCGCTTCCTGCCGGAACCGATCACCGCCGATCTGGACACCTTCCAAGTGCAAGTGGTGGTGAGCAATTTGGGCAAAGGCCTCGACGTGAACGCCAATGTGGTATTGAAGCGCCGATTGGTGGAAGAACAACAGGACCTCCCGCCGATCGGGCTACCGATCTATGCCGGGGCCTTCAGGGATACCGTGGTGTTCGAGATCCCTTCGCTGGCGGATGCAGGTGGTGCGGGCCTGAACAGCTTCGAGGTGCGCGTGGACCTGGACCCCGATTCGATCGCTGAGTTCGATGATCTGGGGCAACAACCGCGTGACCACCGACCTGCTCATCGCTTCGGGCGAGATCTTCCCGGTGTACCCGTACGAGTTCGCGATCATCCCTGAAGGAACGCCGACCCTCAAAGCTAGCACGGGCGATCCCTTCGCGCCGGTGCGGGCCTACAAGTTCCAGATCGATACCACGGACCTGTACAACAGCCCGATCCTGGAGAGCACATTGATCAATGCGCCCGGTGGTGTGGTCACCTGGGAACCGCAGCAGATCTTCTCCATCAACAACTTCCAGGACAGCACCGTGTTCTTCTGGCGGTGCAGCCCGGATAGTTCCGCGGATGGTGGCTTCAAATGGCAGGAGAGTTCCTTCCAATACATCACGGACCGCCGCGGTTGGGGGCAGGCGCACTTCTTCCAGTTCAAGGAGGATGAGTTCAACCAAGTGAAGCACGATCGCCCATCACGCACCTTCCGGTTCGACGAAGGCTTGCGGAACGTGAGTTGTGAGGTGAAGGGGCAGAGCGGTTTGATCAATTCCTACTCCATTGACCTAGCCTACCAAGGTGGTCAAGGCTGTGGTGGCGTTCCCGCCATCCACGTCGCGGTGATCGACCCGTTCGACTTCACGCCTTGGGGTACCAATCAGGGTACGATCAACCCCGACCACGATTTCAACAACGCGAATGATGACGATGACTATTGCCAGAACGGCAATGTGCAGAAGTACTTCAGCTTCGTGGTAGAGGGTACCTTCTTTGCCGACGACCTGCCGGGCCTGTCGGACATGCTGAACAACCACATCCCGGACGGCCATCATGTGCTGCTCTGGACGTACATCCACTTGGATCTGGATGGTATGTACAATATCGGCGGCCAGGCACTTTTCGATGCCTTGGATGCCATCGGTGCCACGGACCTAATGCAAGGACCTGATTCGGTGCCTTACATCTTCTTTGGAACCATGGGCGATCCTTTGGGCGCTCAACAACTGTATGGCGACAGCATCAATGCCTTGATCGAATTGTCCGTGGATGTGCCTTCCTCAGGCCGCTCGGGTAGTTTCTCGGCACCGCTGGCGGGGCCGGCTTCTGAATGGTTGGGGATGTATTGGGACGAGAAGCCACCGGACCCCTTGGACAGCATCCGTATCCAAGTGTATGGAGTGGATTCGTTCGGATCAGAGGAGATGGTGTTCGAGCGATATGGCCCTGTCGACTCCATTTCACAGATCGACTTCACCGCAGGGTTGAGCGCGCTCCAGTACCCTTATGTCAGGCTCAATGCCGAACTGTTCAACGACTCGACGCCCGACGTGCTGCCCACCCAACTGAAGCGTTGGCAGCTCCTCATGACCCCCGAGCCCGAATGCGCGATCGATCCACCGCTGGGCTTCCTCAGCAATGTGCAAGGGTTGTACGAGGGGCAACAAGCGGAAGTGGCCGTGGCGGTGCATAACATCAGCGAGTTCGATATGGACAGCCTGCTGATCGATGCCTGGGTGGTGAACGCTGGCGGACAGCGGATCACCGTGCATCACCGGGTGAACGCACCCTTGCCTGCGGGGACCTTCGTGCTGGACACGATACGGTTCGCCACTCCCGGTCTGGGTGGCCTGAACTCCTTGATCATCGAAGCCAATCCGCTCGACAGCACCACGGGCATCTACCATCAGTTCGAGCAATACCACTTCAACAACATCGCCATCCTGCGTTTCGAGATCGGTGAGGATGAGGAGAACCCTTTGCTCGATGTCACCTTCGATGGTATCCACATCCTCGATGGCGATATCGTGAGCGCCAAACCCGAGATCAGGGTTACCCTGGATGACGAGAACACCACCTTGCTGCTCGACAGTCCTGCGGATACCGCCTATTTCAAAGTGTATCTGACCGACCCCAGCGGATCGTTCCGCCGCATCTATTTTGTGGATGGCAGCGGCACGGAGGTCATGCGGTTCGTACCTACCACAGGAGCGGAGAACATCGCCCACATCGAGTATCGACCGATACTGGCCGTGGATGGCGTCTACAAACTGACCGTGCAAGCCGAGGATATCAGCGGAAACGTGAGCGGTGACCATGATTACGAGATCAAATTCGAGGTGATCAACCGGCCGACCATTACCGAGGTCCTCAACTATCCCAACCCGTTCACCACCAGCACGCGTTTCGTCTTCACCGTAACGGGCAGCGAGGCACCGAGCTACCTGAAGGTGCAGATCATGACCATCACGGGGCGTGTGGTGCGTGAGGTCAGCACGGCCGAGCTGGGCTTTGTGCATGTGGGGCGCAACATCACGGAGTTCGCCTGGGATGGCACCGATGAGTTTGGCGATCGCCTGGCGCGTGGGGTCTACCTCTATCGCGTGATCGCGCAACTGAACGGCTCGGAGATGGAGTTGCGTGAGACCGGGGCTTCCTCCTACTTCCACAAGGGCTTCGGCAAGATGTATCTGTTGCGCTGATCGCACCCGGCTACCTTCAGCGCCGCTTTGACCACGCGATCCCACCTGCTTCTCTCGTTACTGGGTGCTGCCCTGCTCACATTGGCATGGCCGGCCACGGGGAGCTTGGCGCCCCTGTTGCTCTTCGGTTTGGCACCTTTTTTCTGGATCCTGGAGCAACGTTCCAAGGGCCATTGGACCACTTGGCGAAAGGGCACCCTATGGATCCTCTTCCTGGGCCTCGCCGTCTGGAACCTCATCACCACTTCATGGCTGGGTGATGTACAGGAGGGTTGGGAGACACGCCTGCTCCTCGGGGTCGGTGTGATGCTGGCCAACGCCGGGTTGATGCTGCTACCCTTCGGGATCAGCATGCGCATCCGCCGCACCGCAGGTCCGGCCTGGGCATGGGCCGCCTTCGTTGCGCTCTGGCTTTCTGGCGAATGGGCACACATGCGCTGGGACTTGCAATGGCCCTGGCTCACACTTGGCAACGGCTTCGCGTCACGACCCGAATGGGTGCAGTGGTACGAGGTCACGGGTCATCTGGGTGGTTCCCTGTGGGTGCTGCTCTCCAACCTCTTCGTCCTACGCGTACTCTTGGCCTGGCAGAAGAACGAAGGATCCGCTTTAGCCCGTCGCAAGGCCTTATCAGCCGTTGCGATGATCTTGGTCCCAATAGCCATCTCTTGGCTGCGCTACACCACTTGGGAGGAGCGTGGGCCTGCCATTGAAGTGGTGGTTGTGCAGCCGAACATCGATCCTTATTCGGAGAAATTCGGTGGCGTTGATCCCTTGGCGCAATTGGAGGATATGCTGACCCAAGCCGATGCGGTGATGACGGACACTACGCGCTTGGTGCTGATGCCGGAAACCGCCTTACAGGAACCGGCGGGGCTGTACTTCGAGGACGATGGCTCGTTGGTACTGAAGGGCCTTTGGGAGAACGACATTGATGCATCGGGCAGTGTGGGACACATCCGCACTTGGCTCAAGAAGCACCCTGCCGCGACTGTCCTGACCGGAATGTCCTCGTCCCGTTTGTTCCGAAATGGAGAGACCCCGTCCGTCACCGCACGCCCTGTGCGCAACAGCGACACTTGGTTCGATGCGGCCAATTCGGCGTTGTTCGTGTCCACCTCGCCTCCGGCAGGGGTATACCACAAGAGCAAACTCGTGGCCGGGGTGGAGCTCCTTCCATTCGAACAACTGCTCGGTAGCCTGGAGGCGCTCTCGATCGACATGGGTGGTACCACGGGCAGCCTTGCCCAGCAGTCCGAACGTGAGTGCTTCAGCCCGGTGGACAGGGCTTTCAGCGCGGCTCCGGTGATCTGTTACGAATCTGTTTTCGGGGATTATGTCGCGGACTATGTACGACAGGGTGCCGACCTTATAACGATCATTACCAATGATGCGTGGTGGGGGAATACGGCAGGCTACCGCCAGCACTTGGCCTATGCGCGGCTACGGGCCATCGAGACCAGGCGTGCGGTAGCGCGTTCGGCCAACACGGGCATCAGTTGTTCCATTAACCAGCGCGGCGATGTGTCACAGGCCACGGAATGGTGGGTCCCGACGGCCATCCGATGCAGCGTGCGATTGAACCGGGAGATATCCCCCTTTGTCCGCTTTGGAGAATGGATCGCTCAGATAGCCTTGCTCGCCGGAGCTTGCTCATTGCTTGCCGCCGGAATGATCACATGGCGCACACGCCGCAGGCGTATCATATAGGTCCTCTCTGTTTCCGGTTCCGTCTGGATCCTTGGCGCAATTCAAAAAGAGAAGAGGCGCTCATGGCGCCCCTTCATAGATGATAGTTCGGCTCGGATCACTGCAGCAGCACACGACGCGCCATCATATTGGCCTCGTTCTGAAGTTGCAGCATATAGATCCCGCTCGCGATCGTACTCGTGGGGATGGTCAACTGGGTGATGCCATCGGCGATCGTTTCGCGTGGACTGCTGGCCATGATCTTGCCTTGGGCGTCCATTAGTGTCACATCGTAGATCGCTTCATTGCTGCTGCTGACAACCACGGTCAAAACCTCACCAGCATCCCAAGCGCTCACGATCTCGATCCCGCCGGTTACCCCGCAACCTGCCGCGATCACATCGCTCGTCGTTGTGCTCCGATCGAAATTCGACTGCACCAAACGGTAGTAGGCAAGCCCAGTGGGTTGTGGATCGGCAAAGGTGTATACCGTGGTGCTCTGGCTGCTTCCCGCACCGTCCACTTCGCCGATAACGGTCCAATCTTGATTGTTCGTGCTCTTCTCCACGGAGAAATAGTCGTTCCCTGCTTCTGTGGCAGTGGCCCAGGTCAGTTCGACCCGATCCCCTAGGCATTGAGCCCGGAAGTCGGTGAGTTCGATGGGCAGCGGGTTGTTGATCTCCGACAAGGTCCAAGAACGATAGAACTCGGTTCCCGGGATCACACCTGCACCGTTCGGAACAGTAACCGAACGTCGCGCCCCACCCAAGTTCGCCCAAGCGCTTGAGGGTTTGAAATCGCCCCATTTGTCCACACCGTTGTTGAAACGCTGTGCGTTCAACTGGCTGGTCCCGTTGATCGACTGAACGGTTACGTCCGCAGCATCATACCGGATCACCATGCTCGCGTCCGGTTTGGTGGTGTAGGCGAAACCCGCTGCGGTGGGATCGATGATCCAGAAACGATCCACCACCCAATCCGAATTGTTCACGGCACCGGTAAGGTCGTCGTTCATATGGGTCACGTCAGAAGGCATATACCCGGTATTGTCCCATATGGGAGCTATACCCTTGTGGTTGTATGTGGAAAAGACCATCGATCCGGCTCCAGCGCCAGCGGATGCCTTTACATAAGTCAACTCCATGTCCACGTTGTTCGGGCTGTTGTAGGGGATGATGTACGAGCCGGTGGAGGCACCAATGGCCCATCGGATATAGTTCTCCTCTCGTTCCGAACGTATGTTGCCGCCTGTGCCAGCGGTCGTTAGCGCGTTGGTATTGGGATTGTCTATCACCAACCACGTTTCTTGACCAGCCGGGGTGCTCGGGTCGAACACCAGGTAGGCGTCATCATTGATGACCAAGCGCGCTTGACCGAACAAGGCGGAAGCGACGAACGCGAGGGGGAGGGCGAGTAGCGTTTTCATCATGGCAACCTCAAAACTAAAGGGTTCAGGCCTGGATAACAACCCGGTGGGTTGAAAAGGTTTCGCGAGAATGGGGTTCCTGAAGGCAGTGGATGCTTTGGAGAGCCCGTCCAGCTTGCGTTCCAGAAATATTTGGGTGGATCTGGGAATGCATTCTGGTCCTTTGAGCGTCAGAGGGTTGACGCGATCATTTCATAAGGGTTGCTTGCCTGCGGATAACTTCGTCATCCAGGTATGGTTCCGTTCAAAAAGTTCACCGCTTCCCGGCCGTTCGATCCACGTTCCCTGCGGGCCTTCCCCAAGTTCCTCCACTTCCGCATGGCCGACCAAGGCCGGGAGGTGCTCGGGATCGGGGTTGAAGCCGTTATGGAGGAGTATCGTCCAAAGGCAGCGATAGCCCGGTGGAGGGACTTTTTAGAGCAAGAGCCTGGCCATTCCATGGGGCATGTCGCCTATGGGCTCAAGGATGGACTGGAACCTCTGGTAAGTCGCCATCAGGATGTCTTTCATCGCCCTATCGTTCGTTGGTTCGCGCCTTTGGTGCACGCCGCGAAGGAACATGACCAATGGACCGTGAACTGCGCTGCGGGCGCCGATGAACTAGCCGCCGAGGTGGTCCAGGCCTTGATCGGGGACATGGAGCCGGACCTGTCCAACATCACCAGCAGCACCCCTTGGCGATGCACCACCGAACGCGAAGCGTATTTGCGACATGCCAATGCCTTGATGGAACACTTGCGGCGCGGGGATATCTATGAGGTCAACTACTGCGTCCAACGGGTCGCTCAACTACCTGGGTGGGACCCCTTTACGGCAGCGGCCATGTTATTGAAGAACGTCGACGCACCCTTTGCTTCCTTCTACCGGTGGGATGAACAGTTCGCATTGGCGGCCAGCCCGGAAAGGTTCCTGCGCTTCGGGCACGGCCGGGTGTGGTCCCAACCAATGAAAGGAACACGACCCAGACATGTCGATCCTGCCATGGACAAGGCGGAGGCCGAGCAGTTGGCCTCGGACCCCAAGGAACGTTCCGAGAATATCATGGCCACCGATGTCGTGCGGAACGACTTGAGCCGCGTGGGGGATCGAGAAAGCGTTCGGCTGGAGGAGCTTTGTGCCGTCAAAAGCCATCGTCAGGTCCATCAAATGGTATCGACCGTAAGTGCCACACTTCGCCCTGGGTGCCGACCAGTGGAAGCCGTTCAAGCGGCCTTCCCAATGGCCAGTATGACAGGTGCTCCAAAGGTGCGTGCCATGGCACTGATCGATGAGCATGAGGATCAGAACCGGGGTCTCTTCAGTGGAAGCCTCGGTTGGTTCGGGCCGGAGGGCACAGGTGACTTGAACGTGGTGATCCGCACCATTGAGCACGATGCGGGTTCGGGTTTTACCCGTTTGCTGAGCGGTAGCGCTCTTACGGCCGCCTGCGATCCGGAATCAGAATGGGAGGAATGCGCGCTCAAAGCCCGCTCGGTGCTCCAAGCCATTGGTCATGCTGGTGCCTGAGCTGCGTCGCGCCGTCCGTGTACATGGTTTGTTGGAACCGGAACAACCCGTGCTGGTGGCGGTCAGTGGAGGGATGGATAGCATGGTTCTGTTGCACGTTCTTCGGGCGGAAGGATATCCTGTGACCGCCGCTCACGCGGACCATGGATTGCGTGGCGCGGAAAGTCTTGCGGACCACGATCATGTGCGTCGGTACTGCGACCAGTGGAACATTCCGTTCGTAAGCGGCTCGTTGCCGGTGTTGGAGGCTCGTGTCGGGTCAGGTCGATCCTTGGAGATGGTGGCCAGGGATCTGCGCTACGCATGGTTGAACGAGACCGCTGCCTTGGCCGGGCTCCGTGCCATTGCCATGGCACACCACAGGAATGATGCGGTGGAGACCCTGCTCATGCACCTTCTTCGGGGCACTGGTATCGCCGGTTGGGCGGGTATACCGCGCAGATCGGGGAACGTGGTGCGCCCATTGCTGAGCGTGGGGCGGGATGAGATACTCGCGTACGCTTCGACCCATCGTATCCCTTTCCGTGAGGATAGCAGCAATACGGACCTGGCCTTTCTCCGGAACCGCGTGCGGCATGAGCTGCTACCCTTGATGGAGCGGATCCGCCCGGGCGCAAGCCGCACGATGGCCCGTTCGTTGGACCTGTTCAGCGACTTGGTCCAGGAATGGACCGCGCGATCGGCGCCTCTTTTGGACGCTTTACCGGAGGATCGGATCCCGTTCAGTGCGTTGGCCTCCTCGCGAGCACCACGACTGCTATTGCATCATCGTCTCCGGCATCTCGGGTTCCATCCGGAACAGCTGGAGGGTCTGTTACGGGCAACCTTGGAACGTCATACTGGCGCCGAATTTCATTCTGCCGACTACCGTTTGCTGGTGGACCGTGACGCTATCCTGGTCATGACCGCCCGATCGGGGGTCCTGCCAAGCTACCAGGTAGGTTGGGACCTGGCTCTTCCGGCGGAGGCACCGGTGCGCCTCACTCGTCGTTCCTCTGGGACGGATGGTCTTGACCTGGGCCCCGGAAGTGTGCGACTCTTGTCCGAACGGCTCGATTTCCCATTGCTTTTGCGGCCTTGGCAACATGGTGATCGCTTTCGCCCTCATGGGATGTCAGGCACGCGATCGGTCAGCGACCTTTTGATCGATGCCAAGGTGCCTCGCCATTTGAAGGAACGGACCTATGTGCTTTGCTCGAATGGGACTATCGCATGGGTGGTAGGACATCGTGGAGCGAACGGGTTCGTGGCACCTCGAGGGGCGGTCCCTGTGGTCAGCGGCGAGGTGCTCGGTTCAGCATCTCCGGATGTGCTATCTTCCGCATCCTAGGAACGATCCCGATGAAGCCGACCGCTGCCGTTGTCGTCAATAAAGAGTATGTTGGGTCGTTGGTTTTCCCCTCCGAACCAGTGCGGCTTTCCCCGGATCACCGCGCGCAGTTGCTCCGCAAAGTGGACCGTGCGTTACATCTCGGCAATGGGGAGCATGGGAAGTGCCGCATCCTATTTCGAGACACCGAAGGCCTTAAGGCAGTGGAAACCACCATCTGGTCCGTGGATGACAAGGCGATCGTACTGAAATACGGCCATGCCATTCCTCTGGTGCGCGTGATCGACTTTGAGATGCCGCTTTAGCTCGCTCGCTCTGGGATCGCAAGCATTGGGCAAGTTGCCTTGATGAGGGGCCCCTCGGCGCGGATATTTTTGCACTTCGAACCTCCCCATGACCACCCTCTTGACAATATTGCTGACCAGCCTACCGTCGCCAGTGGATTCTCCGGCCGCGCCGCCTATCGCCTGGTCGTTCTCCGCATCCGCTTTGGAAGGTGACTTGGTGGAGGTGAGAATGGAAGCTTCGATCGATCCCGGTTGGCACATCTATGCCACGGTGCTGCCGCGCGAGGATGGCCCCTTGCCCACGGTAGTGCGGATTACGCCTGGAGCGGATCATGACATCCGTGGGGGCGTGCATGAACCCCGGCCGGTGGAAGAAATGGATCCCAACTTCGGCATGCTGGTCAGACACCATTCCGGGACCCCGAGGTTCAGTGTCACCGTAGTGCGACGAACGGCAAGTGCTTTCGATCTGCAGGGCGAGGTGGAATACATGATGTGCAATGACAAGACCTGCCTTCCGCCTGTGGCGATGCCGTTCACGTTGAATATTCCCGCATCATCTAAGTGAGCGCATGCGCAGTATCCTGAGTTCCCTGTCACTTCTGCTGTTCCAGTTATCGGCCGTGGCGCAGCAGTCAGGGGCTGCCGCGCAACTGGAACCAGTGAAATGGACCGTCTCCATGGTGGAAGTGGAGAAGGGTGAATGGGACCTTTTGTTCCGGGGTGACATTCAGGACGGTTGGTATGTCTATTCCCAACAGAACGTCGGGGATCTGGGCCCACTGCCCACCACCATCGACTTCGACACACTGCCGCACGTCGCCTTGATCGGAATTCCCGCTGAGGATGGCGCCAAAGTGGTACAGGGTCACGATCCCCTGTTCGATCTTGAGGTGAAGAAATTCAAGGGCCATGTGCTCTTCACGCAGCGGGTGCGGCTCTCGAATACTACGAAGCCCATCACAGGCCGGATTGAGTACATGACCTGCAACGACCAAAGCTGCCTGCCACCGGAGTTGGTTTATTTCAGGATCACACCATCGCAGGACCGATCGGAACTCAACAGTCTCCCGTTCCCCATGGACGCTGCCGATGTGGCCATGGACGCTGGTCCGGTGGCTTGGACGATGGTCGCCAAAGATCTCGGCGCGGGTAGCTGGTCATTCGCCTTTTCCGCCACTGTTCAGGACGGCTGGTATATCTATTCGCAGAAAGTGTTCGGTGCGGAGGGGCCTATCCCGACCAGTATAGGTTTCGATACTCTGGCCCACTTCACCCCACAGGGCACTGGTTCCGAGATCGGCGCTGAAATGGTGGAAGGCATGGACGAGATGTTCGGGGTGATCGTTAGGAAGTACAAACATGTGGTCACGTTCGAACGGACCGTAAGTGTCAAGGACCCGATGTTGGCGGTCAGTGGATCGATCAACTACATGAGTTGTAATGACGAGGCATGCATATTCCCTGACCCTTTGCGTTTCTCCATTGTGCCGGCGACCGGGGTAGCCATGATCGGCGGTTCGCTCGTCACTGAAGGTTTGGCGGATACGACTGGGATAAACTACAAACTCCCCAACGTCGATCTCGCGATGCCCGTGGTGAAGGCGGGCGCTGGCGGAGTTTCCGAATTGCGTGGCACCACTTCGCTATGGCGCATTTTCTTCCTGGGTTTCATCGGTGGTCTGCTCGCGCTGCTGACGCCATGCGTGTTCCCCATGATCCCACTTACCGTGAGCTTCTTCACCAAGGGCAGTGAGGACAAGGCGAAGGGTTTGAAGAACGCGCTCACGTACGGCGGGTTCATACTGCTTATCTACCTGCTCTTCAGCCTGCCGTTCCATTTGTTGGGTTCGGTGAACCCGGAGATCTTCAACGAGATCAGCACCAACCCCTGGCTGAACCTCTTCTTCTTCGTCATCTTCCTGGTGTTCGCGGTCTCGTTCTTCGGTTATTTCGAGATAACCCTGCCCAGCAGTTGGGTGAACAAGATGGACCAGAACGCGTCCAAGTTCGGTGGGCTGATCGGTATCTTCTTCATGGCGTTGACACTGGCGTTGGTCTCCTTCAGTTGCACCGGCCCGATCTTGGGTTCGCTGTTGGCCGGCGCGCTCACGGCCGATGGGGGGGGCCTGGCAGCTTACCGCTGGTATGAGCGGGTTCGGAATGGCCCTCGCACTACCCTTCGCACTTTTTGCACTGTTCCCTCAATGGCTCAACAGCCTGCCCCGCAGTGGCAGTTGGCTCAATAGTGTGAAGGTCGTGCTTGGTTTCGCGGAGGTGGCGTTGGCGTTCAAGTTCCTGAGCAATGCGGATCTGGTGAAGCATTGGGGCATTGTCCCGTACGAGTTGTTCATGGCGGTGTGGGTAGTTTGTGCATTGGGTATCGTTCTATATCTGCTTGGCCGGATCCGTTTCCCACATGACAGTCCGGTGAACAAACTGTCCGGCTTGCGTTGGGCGTTCACAGCGCTGTTCGCGTTGACCACCGGGTATCTGGTCATGGGCTTCCGATACAATGACGACACGAGAACGTTCCATACGCTCAAGCTGATGAGCGGCCTGGCTCCACCCGTGGGGTATAGTTGGATCTTTCCGAAGCATTGCCCGCAGAACCTGGACTGCTTCCACGACCTGGACGCGGCGATGGTTCGGGCCAAGGCGGAGAACAAACCGCTGCTCTTGGATTTCACCGGGTATGCTTGTGTGAACTGCCGGAAGATGGAGGAGCACGTATGGCCCGAGGTCGGTGTGTACGACCTGATCCAGGATAAATACGTGCTGGCCTCTTTGTATGTGGATGACAAGGAAGAGTTGCCCAAGGAGCAGCAACATGTCTACACCACCAGTTCGGGCAAGAAGAAGCAGATCATTACGAAAGGCAATAAGTGGAGCACAGTGCAGGCGGAGACGTTCGTGATCAGTTCGCAACCGTTCTATGCGTTGCTCAGTCCCGATGGCCAGCTGCTAACCGACCCTGTGGCATACACTCCCGATGTGGGAGAGTACCGATCGTTCTTGTTGAGGGGATTGCAGGGTATGCAGGTGCTCGAACAACGCGCCAGCCGCTAAAGAGGACCTGCCCGACGCTCCTGGCACGTCTGGCCTTTGCGAGAAAGATACGGGACCTCGCACGATGTGTCGGCACGATCAGGCGTTGTGATGCATCTTTGGAGGGATGAGCAACGACCGCATCCGATCGCATTTCACCGAAGCCGCCGACGTGCTTCAACGGTTCCTCACGGACCAGGAGAACATCGCCAACGTCGAGCGCGCGGCGGCCTTCATCAGCTATTGCTTGAAGCAAGGGGCCAAGGTGATCAGCTGCGGGAACGGTGGAAGTATGTGCGATGCCATGCATTTCGCGGAGGAGCTAACGGGGCGCTTCCGGAACGATCGCCCACCCATTGCGGCGATCTCCATCAGCGATCCCGGTCACATCACATGTGTGGGGAACGATCATGGATTTGACCAGGTGTTCTCCCGTTTCGTGGAGGCCCATGGCCGGGAAGGTGATGTACTTCTTGCCATCAGTACCAGCGGCAACAGTCCGAACGTGCTGCGTGCCGCGGAGATGGCGCGGGCCAGGCAGATGCATGTGATCGGCCTTACAGGCAAGGATGGCGGTGCGCTCAGCCCGCTTTGTACTGTCGAAGTGCGCGTGCCGCACTATGGCTTTGCCGATCGGGTCCAAGAGGTGCATATCAAGGTGATCCATGCCTTGATCGACCATATCGAACAGGAGTTAGCCTAGGCACCATGCTGGTCAAGGTCTTCGGTAGCGCGGTGTTCGGAATCAACGCCACTATCGTCACCGCCGAAGTGGACGTCTCAAAGGGGGTCAAGTTCTATCTGGTAGGCCTGCCGGACAACGCGGTGAAGGAGAGCTATCATCGCATGGACAATGCCGTGCGTAGCTGTGGCCTCTACTTCCCGCGCGGCAAGCGTACGGTGATCAATCTCGCGCCTGCCGATGTGCATAAGGAGGGCAGCGCCTACGATCTTCCCATGGCCGTAGGCATACTCGGGAGCACTGGCCAGATCCCTTCCGATCGCTTCGCGGACCATCTGGTCATGGGCGAACTATCCATGGATGGCGGTGTGCGCCCTATCAAGGGTGCGTTACCCATCGCCATCGAAGCGAAGCGCTTGGGCTTTAAGGGCATCATCTTGCCGCGGGAGAACGCCCGGGAGGCCGCTATTGTGAACGGGCTCACGGTATATGGCGTTCAGCATTTGCGCGAGGTGATAGATATCCTGAGCGACCGACCCGGTGTGGTCCCCGAGCAGGTGGATATCGAGGCGGAATTCGCTTCCAGCAGCAGCTCTTATTTGGTGGACATTTCGGACGTAAAAGGGCAGGAGAACATCAAACGGGCCTTTGAGATCGCTGCCGCGGGTGGGCACAATATCATCATGATCGGTCCGCCCGGCGCAGGCAAGACCATGCTGGCCAAGCGCCTTCCTACGATCTTGCCTCCGCTCAATCTGGAAGAGGCGCTCGAGACGACCAAGATCCACAGCGTGGCCGGCAAGCTGCGTAAGGAGGATAGCCTGCTCAGCGTGCGTCCCTATCGTTCGCCGCATCATACCATCAGCGATGTAGCGCTCGTAGGTGGTGGATCCTATCCGCAGCCCGGCGAGATCAGCCTGGCGCATAACGGCGTACTCTTCCTGGATGAATTGCCGGAGTTCAAGCGTACTGTGTTGGAGGTATTGCGACAACCTCTCGAGGATCGCATGGTCACGATCAGTAGGGCCAAATTCACCGTGGAGTATCCGGCGAGCTTCATGCTAGTGGCGGCGATGAACCCCTGCCCGTGCGGTTTCTATAATCACCCGGACAAGGAATGTGTTTGTGCCCCCGGCGTTGTGCAGAAGTACTTGAGCAAGATCAGCGGACCCCTGCTGGATCGGATCGACATCCATATCGAGGTAACCCCTGTTCCGTTCAGTGAACTGAGCGCGGAACGCCCTACCGAACACAGCGCCACGATGCGCGAGCGGGTCATTCGAGCGCGTCGGCTCCAGGAGAAGCGCTACGAAGGGAGGGGCCTCCATTGCAATGCACAAATCGGTAGTCGACAATTACGGGAGATCTGCCGCATTGATGGAGCAGGCAAGGCATTGCTGGAGAAGGCGATGGAACGATTGGGCCTCAGCGCTCGGGCCTATGATCGGATCCTCAAGGTAGCACGCACCATTGCTGATCTTGCGGGCAGCCCGGATATCCGCACGGAGCATCTGGCCGAAGCCATTCAGTACCGAAGCCTGGACCGCGAGGGATGGGCCGGCTAGGTTCCGTGTAACTCTGCCTTCGGCTCCCCGTATCAAGTGTCGGTCCGGTCTTCCCGGAACCGAACACCACTGTGAAACGCCACTTGATACCCGCCCTTGTCGTCATCGTGTTCACGGTTTTGGTGACCGAGCCCACTGCGGCCGGACAGAACCCTGAGCCGGTATACCTCAACGGACAGCTCGAGGTGACCACCAAGGGCAAGGCATCCTACTACAGGGTACAGGAGGGCGTGGAGGGTGCGTTCTATTTGGGTCGCACCTATTCGGTCAAGAAGAAGCTGCTCTCCGAGGGCCACTACGCGGATCCACAACTGCGTGTTCCGCATGGCCGGTTCACGTTCTACCATCCCAATGGGAAGGTGGAGAGCACCGGTGATTTCGCCGAAGGGTTGAAGAGCGGTGTGTGGCAACGCTATGATCAATGGGGTCGCGAATTGGCGGAAAAAGTCTACGATCCCGACGCGCTCGCGAGCATTCTCTATACCCGCGCGGAGACCATGCCTCGCTATCCTGGCGGAGAAAAGGCGCTGGTAAAGTATGTCCGCTCCAAAGTGACCACGGGAGATAACCGCGTCAAAGGGGAGGTGATCACCAGCGTCACGGTAGAGAAGGACGGTAACCTCTCCGAAGTGAAAGTCTTGGAGGGGGAAAGCGAACTCCTGGACCAACGGGTGGTGGACGCATTGAGGGGCAGTTCACCCTGGAGCCCTGGAATGGACCGAGGGCGCCCGGTGCGCGTGCAGATGCGCGTGCCTATTGATTTCTGAACCACACGTCATACACCATAGCAGGAAGGCCCCGATCCGTCGGGGCCTTCGGCCTTTGTTTTGGGTCCCGGGATGAGTTACGCCTCCTTTCCGTGGCACTGCTTGAATTTCTTGCCGCTTCCGCAAGGGCAGGGATCGTTCCGTCCCACTTTCTTCTCCACCCGCACCGGTTGAACCTGGCGTGGTGGTGCAGCGGGTGGTGGAGGTTGGCGATGGGCCGGACCGGAGGGTCGCGGGGAGGGAGCTCCGCTGCTGCTGGCACCGGCGTACTGTGGAACGTCGGTGCGGCTGGTCTGTAGCTTCTGCTGCGGTGCACGCGGGGCCTGGGCCTGCTGCACGTTGGGTTGGGCCGAAGGCAATCCCGCGCCGGCGAAGAAGCCCACCACGTCGCCGTTCAACTTCTCCATCATGGCCTTGAAGAGATTGAAGCTCTCCAATTTGTAGATCAACAGGGGGTCCTTTTGCTCGATGGAGGCGTTCTGCACGCTGCGGCGCAATTCGTCCATTTCGCGCAAGTGTTCCTTCCACTCGTTGTCGATGATCGCCAGGGTGATGTACTTCTCGATGCTGCCTATCAGTTCGCGTCCTCCGCTGCGGTAGCACTTCTCCAAATTGGTGACCACTTGCATGGTGCGGATACCGTCGGTGATCGGCACCACGATGTTCTCGTACTGCGCGCCCTGGTTCAGGTACACGTCACTGATCACCGGTAGCGCTTGCTCCGCCAGTTTGGCCCCGCGCCGCTCGTAGGTGCTCATTGCCGCTTCGAACACTTGTTCCACCAACCTGTCCGGGTCGCTCTTCCGGAACTCTTCCGCGTTCACCGGACTTTCGCAGTGCAGACGCCGGTATAGCTCCAGTTGGTACCCCTCAAAATCCCCGGTCTCGTGGTGCTGGGTCACTGTGGACTGCCCCACATCGTTGAACATGTTCAAGATATCCAGCTTCAGCCGTTCGCCGAACAGCGCGTGGTTGCGCCGCTTGTAGATCACTGTGCGCTGGCTGTTCATCACGTCGTCATATTCCAACAGCCGTTTGCGGGTGCCGAAGTTGTTCTCCTCCACCTTCTTCTGGGCGCGTTCGATGCTGCGCGTCACCATCGCGTGCTGGATGACCTCACCTTCCTTCAGGCCAAGGGTATCCATGAGCTTCGCGATGCGCTCGCTACCGAACAAGCGCATGAGGTCGTCCTCCAGACTGATGTAGAACTGGGAGGATCCCGGGTCGCCTTGCCGTCCGCTGCGGCCCCGAAGCTGGCGGTCCACCCGTCGGCTCTCGTGTTTTTCCGTACCGATGATGGCCAGGCCGCCCGCTTCCTTCACGCCAGGGCCCAACTTGATGTCCGTACCCCGCCCCGCCATGTTGGTGGCGATGGTCACGGTGCCCGGCAAGCCCGCCTGGGCGACGATCTCGGCCTCACGAGCGTGCTGCTTCGCGTTCAACACGTTGTGCTTGATGTTGCGCATTGTGAGCATTTTGCTCATCAGCTCGCTCACTTCAACACTGGTAGTGCCTACCAGCACTGGGCGGCTGGCCTCTTGCAGTTTCGCGATCTCGTCGATCACAGCGGTATACTTCTCACGTTTGGTCTTAAAGACCATGTCCTCATTATCGATCCGCACCACCGGCCGGTTGGTGGGGATGGACATCACATCCAACTTGTAGATGTCCCATAGCTCCTGGGCTTCCGTTTCCGCCGTTCCGGTCATGCCAGCCAGCTTGTGGTACATGCGGAAATAGTTCTGCAGGGTGATGGTCGCGTAGGTCTGCGTGGCGGCTTCCACCTTCACGCTTTCCTTGCTTTCAATGGCTTGGTGCAGTCCGTCGCTGTAGCGGCGCCCCTCCATGATGCGGCCTGTCTGCTCGTCCACGATCTTCACCTTGCCGTCCATCACCACGTACTCCACGTCCTTCTCGAACAGGGTGTAAGCGCGGATCAGCTGGTTCACGGTGTGTATGCGTTCGCTCTTGATGGCGAAGTCGCGGAGCAGTTCGTCCTTGCGCCTGGCTTTTTCTTCCACCGATGCGCCGCTCTTTTCGATCTCGGCGATGGTGGCCCCCACGTCGGGCATGATGAAGAAGTGCGCGTCCTGCACATCGCCACTGATGAGGTCCACGCCCTTTTCGGTGAGCTCGATCTGGTTCTGCTTCTCCTCGATCACGAAGAAGAGCTCCAGATCCACCTTCGGCATTTCCTTGCTCTGGTCCTGCATGTAGAAGTTCTCGGTCTTCTGCAGGTGGGCGCGGACGCCGGGTTCGCTGAGGAATTTGATCAGCGCATTGTTCTTCGGCAGACCGCGGTGCGCGCGCAGGAGAGCAATGCCGCCTCGTTCCAGTTGTTCTTTGGAGGGGTTGCCCTCCCCAAGGCCTTTCAGGGCTTCCTTCGCCTCGGCCAGGAGCTTGGTGACCAACTGGCGTTGGGCGGCGTAAAGTCGCTCCACGCGCGGCTTGTACTCATCGAACTGGTGTACTTCGCCCTTTGGGGTGGGGCCGCTGATAATGAGCGGAGTGCGCGCATCGTCGATCAGCACGCTGTCCACTTCATCCACGATGGCGAAGTGGTGCTTGCGTTGAACTTGTGCGGACGGTGCATGCGCCATGTTATCGCGCAGATAGTCGAACCCGAACTCGTTGTTGGTGCCGAAGGTGATGTCCGCCAGGTAGGCCTGCCGACGTTCCGCGCTGTTGGGCTGGTGCTTGTCGATGCAATCCACGGAGAGGCCATGGAATTCATAGATCGGGCCCATCCACTCGCTGTCCCGTTTGCTCAGGTAATCGTTCACGGTTACCACATGCACGCCTCGGCCCGCGAGCGCGTTCAGGAATACCGGCAGCGTGGCAACGAGTGTTTTGCCTTCACCGGTACCCATCTCGGCGATCTTGCCGCTATGCAGCGCGACGCCTCCGATCAACTGGACGTCGTAGTGGACCATGTCCCAGGTCATAGGGGTACCTGCGGCCGTCCAAGTGTTCTTCCAAACGGCCTTTTCTCCTTCCACCACGACACTGTCACGCGTGGTGGCCAGGTGCCGATCATGTTCGGTTGCTGTGACGCGGAGTTCCTTTTCCTCTTTGAAGCGGCGGGCGGTATCCTTGATGATGGCGAAGGCCTCGGGTAGGATCTCGAGCAGCACTTCCTCCATACGCTTGATGATGGTGCTTTCGAGGGTGTCGACCTCCTCGTACCGTGCCTCTCGGGCGTGTATGTCCATGTGCGGGTCGGCATCGATCTCCGCCCGCAGTGCTTGCTGCCGCTCCTCCTCCACGCGAACGCGCTCCCGGATCAGCGAGCGCAAGGCAGCGCTGCGGGCACGCAGACCGTCATGGTCCAGGACGGAGAGTTTGGAGTATTCCACTTTGACCTGTTCGACCAACGGGGTCACTTCCTTCAGGTCGCGTGTGGCTTTGTCGCCGAAAATGGACTTGATCGCTTTGTTGAATACACCGAGCATGGTGGGAGGGGGCGTTGGGAAGAGGGCCGCTCACGGTGGGCCCATCGCGAAAGGGCGCGAAGTTAACGGTCCCGCAAGCAGCACGGACCATGCCGGTGGCGTCCTCCGGACAGCCTGTCAGGCCAAGGAAAAAGCCCCCGGTCCGGAGGCTTTTGATAACGACGATCCGGGTTCGCTCAGTACTCGTCCTCGTTGAAGAAGAAGTCCTCCTTGCTCGGGTAATCGGGCCAGATATCCTCAATGCTCTCGAACACCTCCTCATCATCCTCAATGGCTTGCAGGTTCTCCACTACTTCCAGTGGCGCACCAGTACGCATCGCGAAATCGATCAGCTCGTCCTTGGTGGCGGGCCAGGGGGCATCCTCCAAGTATGAGGCTAGTTCAAGCGTCCAATACATCGCAGCGCGGATTGCAGGTTTCAGTAAAACGGGCGCAAATATAACCGGATCGCGATGCGGCGGGCGGCGAGTTATCCACCAGTGCCAAAGGGACCGTCCGATAGCCTTGCTCTCGCTTCATCCGCGCGGCTTCCACGGGGTCTCTACTATGCCTAGTTCGTGCCCGAGATGGCGCGCCAGCACGAACAACAGGTCGCTCAGGCGGTTCAGGTAGCGCACCAGCACCTCAGGAACTTGCTCGTGGTCGGCCAATTGTACCACCCGCCGTTCCGCGCGTCGGCAAACGGTGCGGCAGATATGCGCCTGCGATATGATTGGATGCCCGCCGGGAAGGATGAAGTTACGCATCACGGGTAGGTCACGGTCCATCGCGTCCATGGCCGTTTCGAGGGCTTCCACATGGGCATCCGTGATGGGCGGCACTTTGAACCGGTCCGCGTCCGCATCCGAGCCTGAGGCCAAGCGCGATCCCAATCCGAAGAGGGTTTCTTGGATCCCGGTAAGGAACACTCTGCGCCCCTCCCCCGTCAGGTCCCGCAACAAGCCGAGCTGGCTGTTCAATTCGTCCACGGTCCCATAGGCCTCGATGCGCAAATGGTCCTTTGGCACGCGTTCACCGCCGAGCAGGCCCGTGGTGCCCTTGTCTCCAGTGCGTGTGTAGATCTTCATGCCGGATGGGTCAGCGGTCAGGAAGGCGAAAGTAGTAGTGCTGGGGTCCCTATCATGTGAGCGAGGTGACAGGGCCTTTACGTGCTTGAGAGTATCGTGAGCAACGCCCCCACTTCGCCTCGCCCCTCCCGCTAATAACGGATCCGGAAGTGCTGCGTTGCCTGCTGCTCGCGGAAGAATACGAGTCCCATGTCGTACAGGTCGACGGTCAGGGTAACGCGGGGATGCGATTACACAGTTTCCCAAGCTTCCTCCATACCCCGGCTCCAATGGATATCGTCGAAGACAAGCACGCTGCCACTGCTAACGTGATCCATGCATTGGGCGAAGTACTCCAGGGTGGGTTCTTTCAAGTGGTGGCCGTCGAAAAAGACCAGGTCAAGATGATCATGCCGCCTGAACACTTCCGGGAGCTTGGATCTGAAACTTCCCAAAAGGGGCAGAATGTTGCCACAGCGCACCCGGTCGAAGTGATGTTGAGCGATGCGGCACGTCTGCGGGCATCCCTCGATGGTGATCACCTCTCCCTCCTCCGCACCTTGGGCCAGGTAAAGTGTGGAGATGCCGAACGAGGTGCCGAGTTCCAACACGATGCGTGGCCGGAAATAGCGGGCGAGACGGAACAATAACTGACCCTGGCGTGCCGGTTTCAGGGCCGAACGGGCCATATCCGCAACGCCGCGCACGGGAAGGTCCAGCACCCGTGATCCAGCTCCGAGATCATTTACGCGAATGGTCTGGTCGCTCTCCAGAAGGTCTTCCCGCAGCCTTTCAATGGCTGCGAACTCAGGCATTGGCGTCCTGTCGCGGAGCACCTGGGTCACCAGCTCATAAACGAAAGGGGAATGCACTCCATGCGCTGTTCGCGCCTTCGCCAGATGGTTCAGGTAGCTGCCAACGCGTTGCAAATGGTCGCTCATCGAAAGGCCCATGCGGGATCGGAGCGCAAATCTAGACGGGAGCGCGCACCGCTTTTGCTTGCGGTCCCTCATGACGAACAGTGCGCTGTTCAACCAGCAGTGGAGGTGCTATACCCCTTCGTACAGGCCTTTCGCCTTCATGCTCGGTAACAGCCCGGGGAGGACGCGTTCGCGATACGTAAAGATGTCTTCGATCTTGGCGCGGACCACGAGCCGATGTGCAAGCTCTCCCAGCGCACCCAACGGAAGCTCATACTCTACGCGGTCGTACATCAAAGTTCCTCCGTGGACCGCCTCGAACCGGTGCACATGCCGCCATCGCTTGAACGGACCTTGTAGCTGGGTATCGGCGAACTGCTGGGTCGGGACGACCTCTTCGATGCGCGTGACCCATTTCACTGGGATACCGAACAGGGGGCGCACCTTGTAGGTGATCAATTGACCGCTATGTGCGGGTCTGTCATCGAAGGCCCCATGTATGCTGAAGCGCATGGACGACGGCGTGATCGATCCAAGGTTGCGTGGTGTGCTGAAGAAGGCCCAGGCAGCCGCAATGTCCACCTCCAGGAGTTGCTCACGTTCGAGGATGTGGGCCCCCATTACCTCAACCGATCACTTCGGCCTTCGGATAGCGTTGCTTCCAGAATTCCAGAGCTTTCAAGCTGGCCAGGGTGATCACGGTGCGTGCGTCCAAGCGGACCTTTATCTGTTTGATGCCTTCCCTCACCGGTTGTGTGAGGATCAGTTTTTTTCTACGTGGCATGTGCTAGGAGAACAAATTAGGTTGTCGTTCGGTTCGCCCGACGTCTCCTTTGAGGGCAAGTTTGTAGGCCTTAAGAGCGCGTTCGCGGGCTACTTGATGAACGACCACCTCCTGCATATAGTTTGCCGAACCGTGTTCCGGCACCCATCGCTTCACATATTTTAACTGCGGATCGAATCGCTGTAGTTGCAGGTGCGGGTTGAAGATCCGGTAATAGGGTGCGGCATCACACCCCGAACCAGAGGCCCATTGCCAGCCGCCGTTGTTACTGCTCAGTTCGAAATCCAGGAGCTTGGCCGCGAACCAAGCTTCCCCCCAGCGCCAGTCGATCAACAGATGTTTGGTAAGGAAGCTCGCGACCACCATCCGGACGCGGTTGTGCATCAACCCTGTGGCTAACAGTTCGCGCATTCCGGCGTCCACGAGCGGATAGCCGGTTCGGCCTTCGCACCAGGCTTTGAACTCCTCCTCGTTGTTGCGCCAGAGGATGCTATCGTAGGCCGGTTTGATCGCCCGGGTCTCGGCATTCGGGTGATGCCAGAGCACTTGCATGAAGAATTCCCGCCAGATCAACTCGTTCGTGTATGTCGAGCTCATGGTCATTGCTTGGCGCATAAGCGCACGGATGCTCACTGTGCCGAAGCGGAGATGGGCGCTCATGCGGCTTGTGCCTTCCAATGCGGGCAGATCCCTGGTCCAGTGGTAGGCCCGGAGAACGCTGTCCGGTACTTCGGCCTCGGCCATCGCCAGGTCCGTGTGTTCGAACCCCAGTTCCTCTAAAGTCGGGCACGGTAGGGCAGGAGCGTGCCAGTACCGATCGGTGAGTTCCTCGCACGGGAACGGTTCGAGCATGCGCGTTTCGAACCGTTCCTTCCATTTCCGCATGTACGGTGTGAACACGGTGTATGGCCCACCGTTCTCCTTCACCACCTCACCACGTTCGAAAATGCTGATGTCCTTGTAACTGCGGAGTTCGATACCACGTGATCTTAAAAGATCGGCCACGGTCCGGTCCCGTGCGATCGCGTACGGCTCATGATCGTGGTTGACCGTGACGGCATGCACATCGAAGCGGTCCAGAATTTCCCGCCAGACCTGAACGGGTTCCCCGTGCATTACCAGCATGGAAGCACCATTGTGCTCCAAGCAAGTTCTCATGGAAAGGACAGTGCGGTGGATGAGGTCGACCCGCCGATCGTGCCGGTCCTCCAACTTGTCCAATATGGTCGTGTCGAAGATGAAAAGGGGAAGCACGCGACCGTGGTCCTTCAACGACCTGTACAATCCATGGTTGTCATGGAGGCGTAGGTCGCGCCGGAACCAGTGTATGGCTACCGATGGGCTTTTCATGGTAAGCGGTCAGGTAGCAAGCCGCGTGATGTCCTCTGCTCAAGCAGCGCTGGATGGACGCGCTCCCCTTCGTGCGAGGACTTCCGGCCAGCTGATGTGCAGCCAAGCGGTGTAACGTTCCGGGTGCTCCGCTAGATCACGGGGTCAATTCGTCGGGGTCGGCATACCGCCACTGTTCAACCTCGTCCGCGGAAGGTTCGGCAACCCCGTCGTACTGGGCGAAAAGCACGTGATCCAACTCGTGTTCGATCAGTCCATTGGGAAGCGTCGCGCGATAAATGAACCAGAACTCAGGGCTGGCATAGCGGTCGATCCCCATCTCCTCGTTCAATCGGCGACGAGCTGCGTTCTCAATGGTCTCGCCGCGACGTGGGTGCCCGCAACAGGCGTTGCTCCACAAGCCGCCACTGTGGTACTTGGTCGCAGCTCGTTTCTGCAAGAGCGGACGTCCGTGGGCATCGAATACGAATACGGAGAACGCGCGATGCAAATGGCCACCACGATGGGCATCCATTTTCCCCATCGTACCGAGGACTTCGTCACGTTCGTCCACCAGCACAACACATTCCTCTTCCACGCCTCCGGGACCGGTCATAGAAGTCCTAAGCTGTGACGCAGATAACTGGTGGTGAGCAGCGCCAGTTTGCGCCGGTTGCGCACACGAACGCGCTCCACCAATATCCGTTCAGTGGGTAAAGCTTTGATCTTGCGGAACAGGTTCAGAAAGTACACGTAAGCCATGTAAACCCCGAACCGCGCACCTTTCGGCAATTGGCGGATCCCCAGAAGTGCCGCGTCGAAATCCGCTTGAATGTCCGATTCAATGTTCCGCTTATCAGTTGCCGTCATGCGCTTTACATCCACACCTGGGAAGTAGGTGCGGCCCAAGTTGTGATGATCATCCTTCAGGTCGCGCAGAAAGTTCACCTTTTGGAACGCAGCGCCCAACCGCATGGCCGGTGCCTTTAACTGCTGGTAGTAGGCATCATCTCCTTCGCAGAATACGCGAAGGCACATGAGCCCGACGACCTCGGCACTCCCCAGGATGTAGGTTTCGTAACTGCACTGATCATGGGTGGAATCCTGAAGGTCCATTGCCATGCTGTCAAGGAAGGTATCGTACAACTCGCGCTCCACGCCATACCGGTTCACCACGTTCTGGAAGCTGTGGAGAATGGGGTTAAGGCTGATCTTCTCGTCGATGGCGCGGTACGTGTCCTCTCTGAACCGTCGGAGCAGTGCGGGTTTGTCGAAGTCATGGAAGGTGTCCACGATCTCGTCCGCGAACCGCACAAAGCCATAAATGGCATGGATGGGATCGTGGAAACGGCGATCCAAAGAACGGATACCCAGCGAGAAGGAAGTACTGTAACTGCGCGTCGTATGCTTACTCGCCAGCAGGCAAACCTTCTCGTATTGCGCGAGGTTGTTCATGCGCGTTGCCGTTGGGCCGTATCACTGATCAGGTCGGCTACCACTTGGCCGCTTATCAATGCTGGTGGAACGCCGGGACCAGGCACGGTGAGCTGCCCCGCAAAGTAAAGGCCGCTCACTTGTCGGCTCTTCATCCGGGGTTTCAACACAGCGGTTTGTGACAGGGTATTCGCCAAGCCGTAAGCGTTGCCCCGGAACGCGTTGTAGTCGCGCTCGAAATCCGCGATGCAGTAGCTGTGTTCATACACCAGATGGTCCTGAACTTTCACGCCGGTGTGCGCCGAAAGCCGGTCCAATACCTGGGCGAGGTACTTGGCACGTATCTGCGGACCGTCCGCCAGGCCTGGCGCTATGGGGATCAGGGCGAACACGTTCTCATGACCGACCGGTGCAACGGATCCGTCGGTCTTCGACGGGGCAGAGATGTACATGAGCGGTTTTGATGGCCAGCAAGGCTCCACGTAGATCTCGTGCGCATGCACATCGAGGGACCGGTCGAAGAACAGGTTGTGGTGTTCCAGCTTGGGTAGGCGGATGTCGAACCCTAAGTAGAACAAAAGGGAGGATGGTGCCAGGACCCTTTCACTCCAATAGTGCTCGGAGTAACTACGATGCTCCGGTCCGAGCAGGTGCTGGTCCACATGGTGGTAATCCGCGGCGGCGATCACAACGTCGGCTAAGAAGTCACCTTGACTTGTGCTCACACCCATCGCTTTACCCTCGCGCACCAAGATCTTCTCCACGGCAGTATCATATCGGATATCGACGCCGAGCCTGGACGCCACTTGGACCATGCCGTCGATGATGCGTCCCATACCACCCATGGGATACCAAGTGCCCAGGGACATGTCGGCATAGTTCATCAGGCTGTACAGGGCTGGTATGTGCTCTGCCGTGGCACCCAAAAAAAGCACCGGGAACTCCATGAGTTGGCGGAGACGTGGATCTTTGAAATGGCGCCCAACGTGTTTTCGGAGCGAGGTGAACACGCTTGTGCGCAGTATGCCGGCCAACAGGCGCGGGTGCATGTACTCCCCCCATGACAATGAGGGACGATGCACCAGTTCTTTCATGCCCAGCTCGTATTTCATGCGGGCTTCTTCCAGAAATCGGCCGAGCGCTTTGCCCGCTCCGGGTTCAACTGCCTCGAAAAAGTCCGTGAGTTCGGCCATACGCGCAGGAAGGCGCCAATGATCGGTGGGTGAGAAGATCACCTGATAGCTCGGATCCAAGCGTACCAGATCGTAGTGGTCTTGCACCCGGTCCCCGAAGCGCGCGAACCAGGTCTCGAACACGTCCGGCATCCAATACCAACTTGGGCCCATATCGAACGTGAACCCCTTCTCCCTCAAAACGCGCGCTCTTCCGCCTGGGGAATCGTTCTTCTCGAGCACGGTCACGGCGTATCCTTTCGCGGCCAATGAAGCTGCCGCGGAAAGACCGGCGAAGCCGGAGCCTATGACCAACGCACGCTCGGTCACGCGGCGAGGGGCTTCTCGGTCAACATGCCAATTAACCGTTGACGGGCTTGGTGTATCCGGCTTTTGACGGTACCGATGGGTATCCCAAGGTGATCGGCGATCTCGTGGTACTTGAAGCCTTCGTGGTGCATGATGAACGGCTTCCGAAAGCTGCCCTCCAGCCGATCAAGGCTGCTCTCCAACTCGGAACGTACCATGCTACTTTCCGCAGTAGCTGTTGTATGTATCCTCCGCACCGTGCTGCGCTCCCTTTCCACGCTGTCCATCAGTGACTTGGTGCGCTTGGACCGGCGATGGTTGTTGATGAAGGTGTTCTCCATGATGGTGTATAGCCACGCCTTGAGGTTCGTGTTGTCTTGGTACCTGTCCTTATATGTCAGTGCGCGCAACGTACTCTCCTGGAGCAGGTCCTGGGCATCATCGCGATCCTTGGTCAAGCTCAGTGCGAAGTAATAGAGCTGTTGCCGCAGGCCGATGAGGTGTTGCTGGAATTCGATGGTGGACATGTGCGTTTGTTTAATGTATTCTTCCAATTGTTGGACAAACGTAAGGCAGAATTCTCTCGGCCGTCGAAAATGTTGAATAAAAACTGTTAAAACTTAAACAGTTACTCCTTGCACCCTAGTACCCTAGGTCTCCGAAAATGGAGCTGAGCACCACCCGGAGCACCCGGGAGCGCTGTGTCAGACAGGACGTTGCTCGCTCGTTCCGGGCGATCAATGGGTCGCAGTGCCAGTGCGGTCCTAGGAGTTTGATGGGGGTGCCACTTGGATACTGTCGGCCATCCCGTAGGGCCTGGATGTGTCGTCCGTGCGAAGGGCTATATTCGCAGCCCTTTTGGGGCTTTTCGAGCCCACATAGTGTTGAGGTTCTTTACATCGGAGGCATAGCTCAGCTGGTTCAGAGCATCTGCCTTACAAGCAGAGGGTCGCTGGTTCGAATCCGGCTGCCTCCACTTTCACCCACCGCAGCTTACAGCCAAGGCGGGTAACCCGGGACGTTAGCTCAGTTGGTTCAGAGCGCATGCTTCACACGCATGAGGTCACTGGTTCGAATCCAGTACGTCCCACATCGCTCCGCAGAAGCTTCGGTGGAGGCGAAGCATGCCCCGGTACTCCGGTTTTTTTTGTTCAAAGCACTTCCGCCACTACGAACACGCTTCCGGTGATCAGCACCAGATCGTTCAGTGCAGCAGCGGAGAAGGCCGCGCGGTAGGCGGCCTGCACCGAGGGGTAGGTGGAGCCTATCAGTCCGTGCAACGAACCTTGTGCGCGAAGCTCCTCCGCATCCAGGCCGCGGGGGATGTCGGCCTTGCAGTAGTAGTAAGTGGCCCCGACGGGCAGTTCGTGCAGCACAGATCCCAAGTCTTTGTCCTTCACCGCACCGAAGACGATGTGGAGCGCGTCAAAAGGAACTCGTTCGAGCATGCCCTTCACCGCGCGGATCCCATCCACATTGTGCGCGACATCGGCAATGGTGAGGGGTGGCTCGGCCAGGATCTGCCATCGACCTTGCAACCCCGTGTTCTCAATGACGTGCGAAAAACCAAGAGCGATCTGCTCCTCACTGATCCGCCAGCCTTTTCCGCGTAGGACCTCGATCGTGGCAAGGGCTGTTCGTGCGTTCCGCTCCTGATGGGCGCCGGCTAGGCCGCTCGAATGGACCAGCGCAGCGGTCTGATCCACGAACATGAGGGGAGCAGAAAGCTCTTGAGCTTTCTGCCGGAAGACCTTAGCGACGTCGCCAGCCGCTTCTCCGATCACCGCCGGAACCCCTGCTTTCATGATCCCCGCTTTCTCCGCCGCGATGGCCTCGAGCGTATGCCCGAGAAAGTCCATATGGTCCCATCCGATGTTGGTGATAACGCTCACCTCGGGTGTCACCACGTTCGTGCTGTCCAGCCTCCCGCCCATGCCGGTCTCGATCACTGCGATGTCCACATGCTCCTTTCGGAACCACCAGAACGCGAGCGCCACACCCCATTCGAAAAAGGAGGCTTGTATCGGTTCGAACCCGGCTTTATGATCCTCCACGAAACGGACGAGTTCCGGTTCAGGGATCATCGATCCATTGATGCGAAAGCGCTCACGAAGGTCTTTGAGGTGCGGTGAGGTATGCAGTCCCACTTTGTAGCCCGCTTCCTGTAGCACGCTCGCGACCAGATGGCTGGTACTTCCCTTGCCGTTGGTGCCCGCCACATGCACACAGTGGAGGCCGCGCTCCGGATGGCCCAGCAGGTCCATGAGCGCCTGGGTGTTCCGCAAGTCGTCCTTATAGGCCGCCTTCCCGATGCGCTGGAACATCGGCAGCTGCGCGTAGAGGTACGCGAGCGTCTCCGAATAGGTCACTTCACTCCAGTATGAACACGAAGGTCATCTCGCCGCGTTGCTCCGCCGCTGCATCCGCCTTCGGTGTGAAGGTGCTCTCCAAGGCGGCCTTTTTGGCCATCTGTACAAGGGTCTGGTTGGTGGTGGTGCTCTTGTCCAAGTTCAGCGCGGTGCGGGTCACTTTTCCACTGCGGTCCACGAAGATGGTCAAGACCACTTTGCCGCTCTGTTCTGGCTTCTCCGTGATCTTTGGTGCTCGGCCAATGCCACGCCCCGCCAAATTGAAGCTACCCCCACCAAAGGTTCCATAGCCATTGGGACTTCCGCCAGGGACTCCTTCGTTGCCCGCCGTGTTGGATGAACCATCTCCGCCCTGACCGGATCCAGGACCGTTGCCTCCACTGCTGTTCCACGCTCCACCAAGGGCTTCTTTCAGCGCATTGCTCACGGTGGGTGGGCTGATCTTCGGTTCCTTTGGTTTGGTCACTGGCTTGGTGGTGGGATCGGTCTTGGGCTTTTCAGTGGGCTTCGGTGTTGGCCGCGCCATGTCCTCACCATCCTCTTCTGCGACCAACTCCTCGCTGGCGGAAACACTTTCGCTCGCCGCGGCGGCGGATGAACCTCCTCCAGGTGCCTCCATGGACTCATTGTCCCCCATTCCTTCTTCACTGTACCCAAGATCCGCGATACCAAGTTCCATACCTGGGCCACCTCCTTCAGGGAAAGGAGGTATGGGGGTCACGATCTTCATAAGGATCAGAAACAGTAGCAGCAGCCCGTGCAGGGCGATCGATAACACCAACGCGGACACCCTTCTGCTGGTGGGGATCTCCGGTGCAGCGGTCATGAGCTTTCGTTCTGGGTGGCCAGGATCATTTTGACCCGTATTTCTGTGCCGATCTGCAGCACGTTCACCAGGTCCTGCACGCTCAGGCTGCGGTCCAAACGAAGGACGATGGTGGGCTGATCCAACTGCCGGGTGGCTTCGACCAGAGCCCCTTTCAGATCCTCCTCAGCCACCGGTGTTTTGTTGATGAAGTACTGATGGTCCTCGGTGACCTGCAGCAGGACCTGCACCTTGTCGATCGTCTTGCTCTGTTTGCTGTTCGGGAGGAGCAGTTTGATGACGTTCGGGTTCACCAGGGTGCTTACGATAAGGAAGAACAGAAGCAGGAAGAACATGATGTCGTTGAGCGACTCGGTGCTCACCTCGGCATGTTCGCGCTTGCGGCGACGCAGCTTCATGGCTCAGGCTTTCTGGGGTTCCTGAATGATGTCCAGGAACTGCTGGCCCGTATCGTCCATCAGGGCTTCGGCCCGATCCACCAGATTGTTGATGACGAAGTAGGCGGTGAAGGCCATCATGCCGACGATGAGGCCAGCGGCCGAGGTGATCATTTTTTGATAGAGCCCACCAGCGATGATACCGATGCTGATATTGTCCGCCAAGGCGATCTCATAGAAGATCTTGATCACGCCGATGATCGTACCGATGAACCCGAACATGGGGGCCAGCTTGGAGAATAAGCTCAACAACCCGACGCCGCGTTCCAGCCGACCGATCTCGGTGCGCCCTACACCTTCCATGGCAGCTTCGATCTCCCGCACGGGCGATCCGAACCGATTAATGCCCTTTTCGACCATCCTGGCAGCTGGCGAGCGCGTAGTGGCGCAGAGGTTCCTGGCCGAGTCCAGTTTTCCTTCGTGCACATAATCCCGCACCTTGTTCAGAAAGTCCTTGTCCAGGCTTACCGCGCTCCGCAGCGAGATGACCCGCTCGATCAGGATGTAGATGGTGACCAATGACATGAGCGCCAAAGGGCCCATGATCGCCCAGCCTCCATAGGCCACGAGTTCGAAGATCGAAAGGCTCTTCTCGGTCACGGTGGAAGTAGCGATCTTATTGAGCGCCTCCTGGACCGAGTCGGTGGCGATCTGGGAGAAAAGGTCGAAGTGCATGCGGTGCTGGTGTTTAGAAGGAACGCGGGGCGTTGATGGTCAAGTATCAATTGAGTTGCTCGAGAGCGATCTCGAAGGCGGTACGGGTGAGATCGGTGCGGCCAGGATTCCGTTCCCAGGTGCGTTGTAACGCCTGTGCGATCCTATCGCTGACGTCTTGGAAGATGCTCTGGTCGGTAAGCAGGGCGCCCTCCTGCATGCAATAGGCGAACACACGCGCCATGCCGCAGTTGGCGATGAAATCCGGGATCACGCTCACATGGTTGTCGGCATGTTCGGCGATCGGGCCATAGAAGATCTCTGGGTCGGCGAAGGGCACGTTGGCGCCGCTCGCGATCACTTCCAACCCGCCACGTACCAGACGATCCACCTGTTCGCGCGTCACCAGTCGGCTCGC
The DNA here is from genome assembly GCA_016703105.1 of Flavobacteriales bacterium. Taxonomy (GTDB): domain Bacteria; phylum Bacteroidota; class Bacteroidia; order Flavobacteriales_F; family PHOS-HE28; genus PHOS-HE28. Next base: position 63,689 of record JADJCS010000007.1, on the reverse strand, counting down.
AGCACAGGGCAGAAAGACCTCGGCCGGAACGTCCCAGATCCGTTCGTACACTTCTTTGCCGCCGAGCACGTCCGGTGCCTTGAGCGCATTGCCCTCCTTGTTCAGGAAGAGTTCCCTAACGCGTTCCAGCGAAAGGCCGTCAGGAGCGATGAGGCCGCCGTTGCGATCCAGAATGCCCGCGATCCTAGCCCCTTGACAGGCAAGGTAGTAGGCTGCTGCCGATGCCACATTGCCCCAGCCCTGCACGATAACGCGCTTGCCATCCAGTTGCCCGCCGTACAGGCGATAAAAATGTCGCACACTTTCCGCTACTCCCCAACCCGTGATCATATCCGCCACCGCATAGCGACCCACGAGCGGCGCAAAGGAGGGGTCTTCGACCAACTTGGAAACTCCCGTTCGCAACTGCCCAATGGCCCTCACTTTCGCCCCGGCCGCATTGCCGATATGTCCGTTCACCACCCCCTCCTGCGGGTGCAGTAGGCCATACCGCTCCGTGATGGGGATCACCTCGTGCAGTTCATCCACGTTCAGATCGCCTCCGGTGCCATAGTAGCTCTTGAGCAGTGGGAGCACGACCCTATACCACCGTTCAAGTACTTCGGGTTTGCGCGGATCGGCCGGATCGAAGTCGATGCCGCTCTTGGCGCCACCGATAGCCGGGCCGCTCACGGTGAATTTCACCTCCATGGTCTTCGCAAGGCTTTCCACTTCACGACGATCCAACCCCTTCCGCATGCGCGTACCTCCGCCTGCGGCGCCACCTCGAAGACTGTTGATCACCACCCAGCCTTTGGCCCCCGTCGGGGCATCGTTCCATTCGAACACGATCTCCGGGGCCCGCTGTTCGAAGCGGCGAAGGGATTCCTTCATTGGATGCGGCTGGCCGTTGCGCGGTGGGGTAGTGGCCAAAGGTAGTCGGCGGGTGTGCCCTCCTTCGGAGCGTGTCCGGCGTTCTTTCAGCCCGTGTTGTTAATAGGGCAGATACAGTGCACCGCTCACCGTATCACGCGCAGCACCGGTCACACTGGCCAGGGTGTTCGTGCGGCCAAGGAACCGCATCAGGCCGAGGAATGCAAAGATCACCGCCTCCTTCATGTCGACCAGTTCTTTCGCTGGCACTTCGATCCTGACCTCAGGGTCACTCCGCAAGTGCTTTATCAGAGCTGTGTTGTGAGCGCCGCCGCCTGTGACCAGAACTTCATTCGCGCGGGCTCCTTTCGCCGATCGCAGGATCTGTTCGGCGATGTGCCGCACGGCCGTGGCCATTCGGTCCGATAGCGGTAGACCTGTGCCTTCCAAAAGAGGCCGCAACGTCTCCACGTACCACTCCCGGCCGAGGGAACGCGGGCCGGATCGAGCATAGAAAGGAAGCGCGTTGAGGCGGGCGAGCAATTCCTTGTTCACATGACCCGCTTCGGCGATCCGTCCGTCCGGATCGTACCGTGCTCCGGCCTCCTTTGCCAGACCGTCCAGCAGCTGGTTGCAGGGACAGATATCGAAGCCCACGAAGCCTTCCGATCGGTGCACGGACAGGTTCGAGATCCCGCCGAGGTTGAGAAATGCCCGATACCCGGGGAACAAGGCTCTTTCACCGAACGGCACGAGCGGGGCCCCCTGTCCACCTAAGGCCATGTCCAGCGTTCGGAAGTCGCATACCACTGGCACACCGGAAAGAGCGGCGATATGCGCACCGCTGCCCGCTTGAAAGGTCAGGCCTTCGGCCGGTCGGTGGAAAATGGTGTGTCCGTGGGAGGCGACCAGCTCGGCGGGATGTTCGCGCAACATATCCGCGCACGCCATCCCGATCGCACAGCCAAGATGCGTGTGGAGTCGTGCAAGATCGAGGGCCTTGCCGTCCATGGCCGCCTCCAGTTGCTCTTCCAACGAGCCGGAGAAGGGGACCGTCCGGGCCAGAAGAACCTCATGGCCCCAGATGCCAGCTTCCTCACGGAACGTGCAGAGCGCAAGGTCGATCCCATCCATGGAAGTCCCTGACATCACCCCGAGCACCCGGTACGTTCGTCCTGTATCCACCTCTCTCCCCATACGCCAAAACTATCAGGCACGTGGATGCGTCCTTCTACCTTTGACGTCTATCTCCCTAAGCCATGGATGTGCTTTCCGGTGCCACAATGAATTTCGAACTGACCGAGGAAGAGCTCGCCGTTCGCGACGCGGCCCGCGACTTCGCTCAGAACGTGCTGAAGGCGGGGGTGATCGACCGCGACCGCGAACAACGGTTCCCTGCCGCCGAGATCAGGCAATTGGGAGAACTTGGCTTCCTGGGTATGATGGTGGATCCGAAGTACGGAGGAGGGGGCATGGACACCGTGAGCTACGTGCTCGCCATGGAGGAGATCAGTAAAGTGGACGCCAGTGTCAGTGTCGTGATGAGCGTGAACAACAGCCTGGTTTGCTGGGGTCTGGAAACCTTCGGCAGCGAGGAGCAGAAGCTCAAGTACCTGGTCCCACTGGCGAAGGGCGAGAAGATCGGGGCGTTCTGCCTGAGCGAACCGGAAGCGGGCAGCGATGCCACCAGCCAGCGCACCACGGCGATCGACATGGGGGACCACTACCTGCTGAACGGCACCAAAAATTGGATCACGAACGGGGGCACGGCGAGTACCTATCTCGTCATGGCCCAGACCGATGCCGCCAAGAAGCACAAGGGGATCAATTGCCTCATCGTGGAAAAGGATATGCCTGGTTTCGTGGTGGGTGCTAAGGAGGACAAGCTCGGGATTCGCGGCAGTGACACGCACACGTTGATGTTCACGGATGTGAAAGTGCCCAAAGCGAACCGTGTCGGGGAGGATGGGTTCGGCTTCAAATTCGCCATGAAGACACTTGCGGGCGGACGGATCGGGATCGCCTCACAGGCGCTCGGCATTGCTAGCGGTGCATACGAACTCGCTCTCGCGTACAGCAAGGAACGCAAAGCGTTCGGCAAGCCGATCCATGAGCACCAAGCCATCGCGTTCAAACTTGCCGACATGGCCACCGAGATCGAAGCGGCCCGCCTGCTTTGCTTGAAGGCGGCCTGGCTGAAGGACACGCACGGCAACTATGACATCGCTGGAAGCATGGCCAAGTTGTTCTCCAGTGAAGTGGCCATGCGCACCACCGTGGAGGCCGTGCAGATCCATGGCGGGTACGGGTACGTGAAGGAGTACCATGTGGAACGTCTGATGCGCGACGCCAAGATCACGCAGATCTACGAGGGCACCAGCGAGGTGCAACGCATCGTGATCGGTCGTAGCGTGATCGGTTAGAACGCTGGGACAAGGGTCTCCAGTCGCGTCCCACGAGAACCTTTCATGAGCACGAGGTGCCCCGTGACCGGGCGTGCCGTAAGAGCACGCAGTGCTGAATCGACATCCATATGCACGAGCCCCGGCGCACTGTCTTGGAGCCCTTCGAACTCGGGACCGATATAGATCGCTGTCAGGCCCAACTCGGTGACGAGTTGAACCACGTTGCCGTGCTCATTCTCACTCTCGGAACCGAGTTCTTTCATGCCTCCCAACACGGCCAGTTTGGGAAGGTCGGAAACCATCGCAGCGAAATTCTCCAGCGCGGCGCGCATGCTCGAAGGGTTCGCGTTGTAGGCATCCAGGATCAGCTGGTTGCGCCCTGTGTTCTTGTATTCTGAACGGTTGTTGCTCGGCGTATAGGCCTCGAGAGCTGTTACGATCCGTTCTTCCTTTATCCCGAAGTAGATGCCGATATGTGCGGCCGCTAATGCGTTCGGAAGGTTGTACCCTCCGATCAAACGTGTTCGGACCTGGTGCTCAGTACCGAGTTCCGTTCGGAACGAGAAGGACAGGAAGGGCCCGCCTCCTAGCACCGAACCTCTGGTAGCAGCGACCGGACCGGTGCCATAGGTGCTCGCTCCAAGGCCGGCGCTCTTCTGCATGAGGAGATCGTCATCGGCGTTCACAAAGGCGGTACCACCGCGGTGGCGCAGGAAGTGGTACATCTCGGTCTTTGCGCGGACCACACCTTCAAAGCCTCCGAAACCTTCCAAATGGGCTTTGCCGATGTTGGTGATGAGGCCGTGCGTTGGTTCGGCGATAGCGACCAGTTCGGCGATATCGCCCACATGGTTCGCGCCCATCTCGATCACGGCGATCTCGTGTTCTTTCGAGAGCCTGAGCAGGGTGAGCGGAACACCGATGTGGTTGTTGAGATTCCCTATCGTTGCCAGAGTCGGACGGTCCGCGCGGAGCACTTCATACACCAGTTCTTTTGTCGTGGTCTTTCCATTTGTACCGGTGATCGCGAGCACCGGGATGCCGAACTGGCGACGATGGAACCTGGCCAATTCCTGTAGGCTCCGCAACACGTCCGGTACCAACACGAAGCGGTCGTCCTTTACCGCGGACGGATCATCCACTACCGCACAGGCACAGCCTTGCTCCAGCGCTTCACCAGCGAACGTGTTGGCGTCGAAGTGCGGCCCACGCAGGGCGAAGAACATGCCGTTGGCCAGAAGTTGGCGCGTATCCGTGCAGACCCCGGAACAGCTCGTGAACCGGGAATGGAGTGATGCGATGTCTTGCATGAAAAAGAAGACCCCGGCCTCAGGCCGGGGTCCAAAACTAGGTTTGCGGGACTATCGCTTCAACTTGCCGCGACGTTTGTCATCGCCCATACCGACCGGACTGCCCACGCGGGTCATGGCGCACCGGAAGCCTATCATTGAGGTGCTTTGCCGTTCGTCCAGGAACCGGCGTGTGCCGGGGTTCGCCCAATACACGCGATCACCCCAGCTGGCCCCCTTGTACACGCGGGCGCGGTCGTTCACCAACGTGGTGTTCCCCCAATCGTACATCGGGTTACCTTCAAAATCCGCGTTGTCGTAAAAAATACTGCTCTCTATGTCACCATCACGGTAGTCGATGTTGTCGGCGTCGCGGTAATTGCGACGATCGATGTTCTCCTCGACGGTCACATTGCGCATACGTACATCCCCGGGCTGGTCGCTTTGGTAGTCACTGATGCCGCTCAGAAGCTTTGGGCTGATGTCCAGGTCCTGCCCCTTGATCATATCCACCATGTCCTGCACGCGCTGGTAGGCCGCGTCTTCTTTTCTGGTGTTCTTGAACTCGATCGATTGATCGATGGCGACGAGGAGGTCGTCGATCAGTTTCGCTTCTTCCGGTGTGGCTTTGCGCTGCATCTCCTTCTGGAACTCCACCAAGAAATACTTGATACCCTCGACATCATACACCACCAGGTCATGCTTGTCCTGCACGGCCCCGTCGCTGTTCAGCACTTTGGTCTTGAACACGTTACCGCGGAAAGCGCGGAAGTCGTCCTTGTCCTCGGGGCTCAGCGGACGGTACACATCCATCACCCATTCGCTCACGTTGCCGGCCATGTTGTACAGGCCATAGTCATTGGGCCAATAGCTGAACACAGGAGCCGTGATGTCCGCGTTGTCGTTCAGGCTTCCGGCGACACCCATGTAGTCTCCACGTCCGCGCATGAAGTTGCCGCGGAAATCCCCGTAGAAGGCACCGCCTTTTTTGCGGCTATCGTAACGCACCCAGTGGCCGTTCCAGGGATAGATCCGGCGTTCGATGATGCGTTCGTCCACTGTATTGCCCACCAGGCCGAAAGCGGCGTATTCCCACTCCGCCTCGGTCGGCAGGCGGTACCTCGGTAGGAGTATACCATCCTCCATTGTGATGTTCCGCGGGTCCTTGTTCGGGTTGAAGTCCTGCACGCCATCCACTTTCTTGCCGCTCTCATATTGCCCTGCAGCATAGGCGTCGGTGGTGAAGTGGTCCTCGTTGATCTGATTGGGGTAGTGCTCGAAGAGACCTTCGCGGATGAGGATGACCTCGTTCACCCGGTCCGTTCGCCAAGCACAATAGTCGTTCGCTTGGAGCCAGTTAACCCCCACGACCGGATAGTCGCGGTACGCCGGATGGCGCAGATAGTACTCTGTGTAAGGCTCGTTGAACGCCAATTTGGTGCGCCATACCAGCGTATCGGGTAGGGCTTTCTTATAGATCTCCGGATAGTCGGCCACGAAAACACGCTCCAGCCAGTAGAGATATTCGAGCCAGTAGAAGTTGGTCACTTCCACCTCGTCCATGTAGAACGAACTGACCGTTACCGTGCGGGGTATGTTGTTCCATTCATGGGTGAGGTCGTCGGTCTCACGGCCCATAGTGAACTGGCCGCCTTCGACGAGGATCAGGCCGGGCCCGTTCTCCTGCTCCTCGAAAGGGGCCTTTTCAAAGCCGCCGTTCTTCGAGTCGTTGTAGTTCCAGCCTGTGGCACCGCTATTTTCGAACTGGCATGAGCTGAAGAGGGCGGCGCTTGCGGCCAGGAATGCGATCTTCCTTACGCGGTCCATGGTGCAGGTCTTTAATACGGTTGCTGTTACAGGCTTAGAAAGTGGGACACGCCACAACGCGGAACCTTCGTTTCTTGGGCTTGCAGTTGAACTGAAGTTGAACGCTCACCTCGTGCGAACCGGCTGTCGCCGTGGTCAGCTTGGAGGTGGTGACGTCGTAGCTGTATCCGAACTTCAACTTTTCGGTATGGAAACCGACCATCGCGATGAAAGCATCGCGCGTGCGGTACCACACCCCGGCCGTGATCGGACCGTGGTCGATATAGAGGCCTAAGTTGAGCTGGCGGAATTGCGCTTGTTGTTGGAAAATGATGTTCGGAGCGATCCGGGTCTTGGCCTCGCCATATTTGCCCTTCATGCCCAATGGGATAGAGGCCCCAGCATGCCCTGTGATCTTCATCGGCAGGCGTGAAGTACCCACGATCAGGCTCTCGTTCGGTTGAGTGAGGTGATGTACTGCCGCACCGACGAAAAAGATGTCCGTATACCCAAGTACGCCAGCAGAAAAGTCAGCATTGCCGATGCTTCCGCCGCGGGGAACATCGTTCGTCGTATAGATGAAACCGCGGCGCGGGTCGATCTGGTCGCCAAAGGTCAACTTGCTCCAATCCAGGGACTTCTGGAAGTATGTTGCTTGTACGCCGAACTTCATCGAGAATTTGCGGGAGATAGCGAGCTGGTAGGAGTAGATACCGCTCACTGTCGTGGTGTTCAGTGTGCCTTTGCCAGCCTGGTCATGCGTGACCAGGATACCCAGACCACCTAGGATAGCATCCACATGTTGGTCATAGCTCGCGCTCGTGGTCACGAACGTGCCCGTGAGCGCGGGCCATTGGTTCCGGTAGTTCAGGGCCACGCGCGGACAGCGCGCCGTTCCTGCGAACGCCGGGTTCAAATAGAGCGGATTGGCATAGAACTGAGTGAACTGCGGGTCTTGCGCCCGTGTTGTCCCCAGTAGTCCTATACATCCTGCCAGCACCATGGCTGCACGAAGTGCTTTTCCCCTGATCACGCTTCCCATCATCCGTAGCTCTGCTGCGAACGCCAAGTATACGCACCTCATTGCATCGCGGTTCCCATCCCCGGTCCACAATGATCTGGACCAGGCCTCGTTACTGCCCATGTTCGGAAAGGCAAGGGTCGAAGGTAGTACTTTCGGTCATTCTTGTTGAAAACCTGTTCATCAGTGTTCATGACGCGCCCATTTCTCCTCGGTCTAGCGACCATTCTGATCATCCCGACCGGACTCATCGCCCAACAGGATCGAGCCACTGTGCCGCCGGCGAAGGTCGTAGCTCCGCTGTCACCACCGACCAACCCACCGCAGACGGAACGCGGTTCTCCCCGCGCTGCCCAGCCAGTGCCGTCGACCGCGGGATCAACGGACAGGGTTTCCAATGGGGTCGAGGACATCCGTGAACGTTCCGTCCCCACCAAGGCGCATTCCACGGATAAGCGCCTTTTCTACGACGCCGCGCGCGCGGACCTTCCTTACATCCACGAAACCCGCCAACTTTCTGCGGGCACGGTGGGTTTCACCGCTCACTTGACCGAGCAGGTCTTTGTTCCCATGACCACAGGCGAGGTAGCGGCTCTTCCCGGGCTCACAGGTGAATGGTCCGCTCCGGAGGTGCGTTCACGGCTTGGCTGGGAACGAAAACAGCCTTTTGCCTTGGTGGACATCTATCCCTATCGCCACAACACTGGAACAGGTGCTTGGGAGCGCTTGTTGAGTTACAAGGTCGAATTCGTGGAAACCCACGGTAGCGGGGGGGGCGGTGTGCCCAAATCGGGTCCGACAACGAGCAAATTGGCCACCGGGGATTGGTTCAGAGTGCTGGTGGTGGATGACGGTGTGTATGAGGTCACTCATGCCATGCTCTCCGACATGGGGCTCAACGGCGAAGTGCCGTCGGACCAGGTGAACCTCTATGGGAACCACTTCGGCATGTTGCCTTTCGAGAACTCTGTGGAGAGGCCCTCGGACCTGCTGCAGAACGCCATTCTGATGGAGGATGGTGGAGATGGCCAATTCGGACCGGGCGACAGGCTCGTGTTCTATGCGACCGGTCCGCAGCGTTGGGATATGGAGAGCGGGACCGACTGGATGGCCCACACGAAGCATGTTTTCACCGACACAGCCTCGTATTTCGTCGGTATCGGCGTGGCGGACGAACTGCCTTTGCGCGTGGGGGTGATCCCGCAAGTGACGGATCCGGCCACCCGCGCCAGCGATTCCTTCGACGACCGTCAGTTCATCGAGAAGGACTACACCACGTTGCTGAAGTCCGGCCGGAACCTCTTCGCCGAGACTTACGATATCGTTACCACATACGTCTACAATTTTGAGACACCTTACATAAGGCAACAGGATCAAGTGTGTTTGCGGGTGAATGTTCTGAGCCGAACACTAGGGACCACCAATTCGAGCCAATGGAGGATCGTATCCGGTCTGTTGGATTCCACCTTTAGTGTGGCCGGTGTGGGTACGGGTTATACGGGCGAGCAGGCCAAGCCGACCCAACAGACCTTTTGCTTCAACGCGAACGGGAACAACCTGCCAGTGACGGTGAGCTTCATCAAGCACAACCCCGTATCGTCCATCGGTTGGATGAACTTCCTGGAAGTGAATTTGCGCCGGGACTTGAAGATGGCGGATGATCAGCTTCTCTTCCGCGATCTCACCAGCGTAGGTCCAGGTGAGGTCACCGAGTTCACTTTGGATCTGGCGCCAGGCTTACTCGCCCTGTGGGACGTGACCAACCCAACGCTGGCCGCCAGTGTGGATCTCACGGACAACGGCATACAGAAGGTCTTCCGCCTCCGAACGGATTCCCTTCGTCAGTTCGCCGCCTTCCGCCCGAATTCACTGCGCGTGCCCTACCTGGCCGGTCGCGTGGCCAATCAGAACCTGCACGCCACGACCCTGCCCACCGACCTAGTGATCGTGACCCCGCCCGAGTTCAAGAACAGCGCGGCGCGCATCGCTGAACGACGCGAATCAGAAGGGCTCACGGTGAAGATGGTGACCCCCCAGGAGGTCTTCAATGAGTTCTCCTCCGGCATGCGCGATGCCACGGCGATCAAGCGGTACATGAAATTGCTGTATGATCGGGCCGGCACGGACCTGGCCCTGATGCCACGTTATCTGCTCCTGTTCGGGGATGGTTCGTACAACAACCTCTCGCGGTCGAACAGCAACCAGAACTGGATCCCCAGCTATCAGACGGCGAACTCCTGGCACGCCTCGTTGAGCTATTGCTCGGACGATTACTACGGCCTGTTGGATGATGGCGAGGGTGAGTACCAGGGGGATCTCGTAGACATCGGGGTGGGGCGCCTGCCGATCTCGAATTCGGAGCAAGCGTCCGAAATGGCGGACAAGATCCTGCGTTACGATCGTCTGACCCTGCAGAGCAGTTCGGAGGCGCAATGCTCTGTTGGCGGCGACGGTGGAGCGAACGATTGGCGTACGTTATTGGTGTTCGCCAGCGATGATCAAGAGGGGGACGGGTTCGAAGGTGCCATCCATATGAGCCAAAGCGATCAACTCGCCACCGGAGCGGAGGCGGACTACCCCTGCTTCAACGTTTCGAAGATCTATCTGGACGCTTACCAGCAGTCCAGTACGGCCGGGGGCGAGCGCTACTTCGAGGCACAAGATGCTTTGCGGGACCAGGTGCAACGCGGCGCGCTGGTCGTGAACTACGTGGGCCATGGCGGCGAAGTGGGTTGGGCCCATGAGCGGTTCCTGGACAACTCCACTATCCTGGGTTGGACAAATAGCGAGCGAATGCCGCTCTTCATGACCGCGACCTGTGAGTTCTCGCGCTGGGACGATCCGGGACGCACCTCGGCCGGAGAATATGTGGTGCTCAATCCCATTGGAGGGGGCATCGGCCTGATGACCACCACCCGCATCGCCTATAGCACGCAGAACTTCCAGCTCTCGCAGTACTTCTATGATCATGTGTTCGAGAAGCAGGACGAACTGGGGCGTGCCGCGACCTTGGGCGATACCTATCGCCGCACCAAGCGCGACATCACATCCGCCCAACCCACCCAGACGAACCACCGGAATTTCGCCCTTCTCGGAGACCCGAGCCTCCGCCTTGCGGTACCCCGCAATGAGGTCCGGATCACCGCCATCACCGATACGCTCGGCACGGCCGTGGATACCTTGGAGGCGCTCGCCACGGTCCGCATCACCGGTGAAGTGGTGGATGGCAATGGCATGCTGCTTTCCGACCTCAATGGGTTGGTGATCCCCACCGTATTCGACAAGCGGCTGCAACAATCCACACTGGCCAATGACGGAGGCTCCCCGTTCCCCTTCAGCGTTCGTAAAGGCATCATCTATCGCGGCAAGGCCACGGTCGCTAACGGGATCTTCAGCTTCACGTTCGTGGTGCCCAAGGATATCTCCTACCAGGTGGGTCCGGGAAGGATCAGCTGCTACGCGGAGAACTATATCACCAATGCGTGCGGCGGGAACGACACCGTGCTCGTGGGTGGCACCGCGACCGATGTGGCCCTCGACGAGCAAGGCCCAAGTGTCGGGGTGTATATGAACGATGAGCGTTTTGTGCGGGGCGGCATCACCAATGAGACCCCGATGCTCCTCGTCAAACTGTTCGACCAGAACGGGATCAATACGTTGGGCAGTAGCATTGGCCATGACCTGGTGGCCGTTCTGGACGAGAACACCGATCAGACCATCGTATTGAACAACCAGTACGACGCCGATCTGGACTCCTACAAGAGCGGGAAGGTCCGGTACCGATTCAGCGATCTGGCGGAAGGCAACCATACCCTTCGGGTGAAGGCTTGGGACGTGTTCAACAATTCCACCGAGGCCGGCACCGAGTTCGTAGTGGCGCCAAGCGCCGAACTGGCCCTGGAGCACGTGCTCAACTACCCCAATCCCTTCACCACCAACACCCAGTTCTTCTTCGAACACAACCGCCCGTGCTCCACGCTCGATGTGCAGGTCCAAGTCTTCACCGTGGCCGGTCGCCTGGTGAAGACCTTGAACCGCCAGCTGGCCTGCGAGGGCTTCCGATCCGAGCCCATGGCATGGGATGGCCTGGATGATCAAGGTGATAAACTGGGCCGGGGTGTTTATGTCTACCGTCTCAATGTGGTGACCCAGGAGGGGGACAAGGCCGAGAAGTACGAGAAGCTGGTGATCCTGCGCTGAACCACGAACAATAAACCCGGCTGGGGCCCCGTATATTTGCCGTCCTTTTTCCTGAACCTCCCCTAATGCACGTGCTCCGTCCGCTGTTCCGCTCCGTCATCGTTCTCTTGGCGCTCGTTGCCCTTCGGCCCGTGCATGCTCAGGTGAGTTCCGATTGCGTCAACGAGATCACCGGACAACCCTGTGGAAAGGACTTGAACACCATTACCACAGCGGTGCCCTTTCTGATGATCTCGGTAGATTCCCGGGCGGGTGGTATGGGCGACGCCGGCGTGGCCATCTCCCCGGATGTGAACGCGATCCACTGGAACCCCGCCAAACTGGCCTTCGCTCCCAACGATGGCGAGTTCGCCATCTCCTTCAGCCCTTGGCTGCGCAATTTGGTGCCTGATATGAGCCTCGCTTACCTGGCAGGTTATGGCCGTTTGGGGAATAAGCGCAGCACGATCGGTGGCTCGCTCCGGTATTTCGATCTGGGGAGCATCCAGTTCACCGATGCCACCGGGCCAGCCGATACGGGAGTTCAAACCAGCGGAGTTCGCGGTGGACATCGCCTTCGCCCAGCAGTTCAGTGACTTCTTCAGCGGTGGCATCGCCGTGCGCTACGTGAACAGCAATCTCACCGGCGGTCTCAATGTGAACAATGCCAACACCAAAGCGGGCCAGACCGTGGCCGCGGATGTGTCGGTCTATTACCAGAAGCCGGAGCTTCAACTGGGTGACAAGACCGGGACCTTCGCCTTCGGCCTGAACATCTCCAACATCGGTGCGAAGATGTCCTATTCGGAAACGGCCAAGCGGGACTTCATTCCTATGAACCTGCGTCTTGGCCCCCGGTTCACCTACAACCTGGACGACTACAATTCGATATCCATCCATTTCGACGCGAACAAGCTGCTGGTGCCCACGCCGCCGATCTATGCGGTCGATTCCAGCGGCAACAATATCGTGGACCCCGCGACCGGTGAGTTCCAGATCGCTTCTGGAAAGAACCCTGATGTGGGTGTGGCGCAAGGCTTGTTCCAGTCCTTCAGCGATGCGCCTGGATTCTATGGCGGGATGGAGAACTCATCAGCGGCAGCAATACGAAGGAAGAGTTCCGGGAGATCAATCTGGGCGGTGGCTTGGAGTATTGGTACGCTAAGCAGTTCGCGGTGCGGGCCGGGTATTTCTGGGAGCACTACACCAAAGGCAACCGCAAGTACTTCACGCTCGGCGCCGGTGTGCGCTACAGCATCTTCTCCATCGACCTGAGCTACTTGATCGCCAACACTCAGCGCAGCCCGCTGGCGAACACCTTGCGCTTCACGCTCGGGTTCAACTTCGACAAGAGCAGGAAGAAGAAGAACACGGAGGAATGAACTTCCGTGTCGGCTTCGGCTTCGATGTTCACCGCCTGGCCGAGGGCCGTGCGCTCTGGCTGGGGGGCGTTCGGATCGAGCACACCGTTGGCATCGTAGGCCATAGTGACGCGGACGTGCTCTTGCATGCCCTCTGCGATGCGCTGCTCGGTGCGGCAGGGCTGCCGGATATCGGTCATCATTTTCCGGATACCGATGCGCGCTGGAAAGGCGCCGACAGCAAAGTACTGCTGCGCGAAGTGGTCCGCTTGATCGGGGAACGGGGTTGGCGCGTGGGCAACGTGGACTGCAGCCTCGTCATGGAACGCCCGAAGATCAAGCCGCATATCCCCGCCATGAAGCGAGCGATCGCACCGATCCTCGGTGTGGAGGAGGACGCCGTGGGCATCAAGGCCACTACGAACGAGAAGCTCGGCTATGTGGGCCGGGAGGAGGGGGTGTGCGCCTATGCGGTGGCGTTGATCGCGAAGGGCTAATCGTCGCCGTCGTCGCCCGCCATCTCGGTGAACGAGCCCAGGCCCTGCTCATCCTCATAGTAGAAGACGCGTAGTTGGGCGGTATCGCGCAACAGGTCGATCCGCCCCACTTCTACCCGGCTCACCTTGATGCCGAGGCGGGTATGGAGATCCGCGTACAGAGCTTCCCGTTGCCCGGGCCGCATCAGGTCGATACGATCGTAGATCAACATGCGCATGGCCTCGTGCCGGGTGAGCCACACGTGCTCCAGGGCATAGGTCACCAGCAGGATCATGCCATCGGTGAACAACAGCTCGGCCAGACTGATCTTCTTGCTCACCAACGCGTTGATCACCGCCAGGCTGATCACCGCGAACAGGTAGGTCATGTCCTTGATGCTGATCTGCTCGGTGCGGTAGCGCAGTATGCCGAAGATGGCGAACAGCCCGAACGCGAAGCCGATGCTCAGCTTCACGTTGTTCAGCAGCACGCAGAGGAAGAAGATCAGGATATTGAACAGGAAGTACGTGAACAGGTAGTCCTTCTTCCGGTGGATCGGATAGTAGATCGACCGGATGAGGATGAACAGGACGATGGCGTTCAGCCCGAATTTGAACAGGAGCTCCCACATATCCTCGTGGAACACCCGCATACCGAAGAGCTTCATGGTCATCATCGTTTCGTTCAGGCCGCTGCGCGGATCCGGTCCAGTTTCCGCAGCACTTCCTTGAACATGTTATGCTTCAGGTCCGCATGCAACAGAAGCATGCCGATACAATACTTGCTCATTCCTGAGGGGCGTATGCCCAATTGCCGCATGACGCGGGCGAAAGGGGAGGAGCGGTCCGCACGTTCCTGCTTGAGCTCCGCCACGCAGACGCCGGAAAGGGGCGTCTCATGCGCAGTGGTTCCAGACCCGTCGGTGTACCGAAGTCCAATATCGATGGTGAGCCGTTCCGGGCTCGTTCGGCTCACCAGCGTCAAGCGGGTGAAATTGTTCCAAAGCACGGGAACGAGTTCTTCATCGCCGCCCTTGGCGTTCGCGATGAAGGCCGCCTGGTCCGCGGTCAACGCCAACGGGATCGCGTCTTCGCGGCGTCGGGCCTTGTCCGTGCGACCTGTTCCGGTTTTTCGCTTCACTTCCAGGAAGCACAACCCACTGCCGACATATTCGCGGAAGCGCACCTTGCTGCGCAACGTGCGGCCGTTGTGGTGGTCGAAGTAGTGCCGAAGCGCCGGGGAATCGAAATAGAGCGAGCGGTACTCCGCACCACGCACACCGTTCACCTCCAACAGGCGGTAGTAGGGGATCAGGGCCTCCAATACCTGTGAAAGCGAACGATCCGGGAAAACGAATTTGGTGTCCATGCGGTCCTGCAGCCTCACCCCGTCCATTTCCGCCAGGGAAATGGGATCGAACCGTTGGAGCAGGGACCGGAGCGGGGCCATCGTTCGGCGAAGGAGGCCAAATCTAGCTATCGCGCAATAGCCGTGCGGTGTACATTGGCGACCCTTCCCACGCATATGGGTACCGAGAAACGCATCGCGATACATCTGGTCGAGCATGCCTCCTGGGCGGATCTCGTCCCGGAAGATGCGGCGCTCGTCGGCCACGCGGCCCAGGCAGCAGGGAGGGCCTATGCGCCTTATTCCAATTTCCATGTGGGCGCTGCGCTGCGTTCAGATGATGGGACCGTGGTGGAAGGCAACAACCAGGAGAACGCCAGCTTTCCCGCAGGCATCTGCGCGGAACGCACCGCTTTGCACGCGGCGTTGAGCATGCGTCCGAGCGCAATGGTGCGCACTATCGCTATTGTGGTGCCCTCCACGGACCGACCGGTAACGCCATGCGGGATCTGCCGCCAGGCCTTGCTGGAGCAGGAGCATCGCCAAGGAGCCCCCATCCGCGTGCTGATGGCCGTGCCCGATGGTGTGGTCTGGGAACTCGCCGCCGCCTCGGAGCTGTTGCCCTTCTCCTTCGACCCCACCTTTCTCACCCGCTGAGCCGCCAAGGTGGGCTGGCTATCTTTGGCCGGTCCGCCAACAGCGGGCGCTCCCGTATGCCCATGACCACTCGAACGGCCGCCAAAAAGACCGCTCCAGGCACCAGCTTCGGCAAAGAGACCTACTTGCGCTGGTTCAAGGATATGCTGCTCATGCGGCGCTTCGAGGAGAAGACCGGTCAGCTCTATACCATGCAGAAGTTCGGCGGGTTCTGCCACCTCTACATCGGTCAGGAAGCGATCCTCGCGGGTATGGTCACCGCCATCCGCCCCAGCGACCGGGTCATCACCGGCTACCGCGATCATGCGCATCCCTTGGTGCTCGGTACGCCCGCCAAGAACGTGATGGCCGAACTCTTCGGAAGGATCACCGGCACCAGCAAGGGCAAGGGAGGTAGCATGCACTACTTCGACAAGGAGCGCAACCTCTTCGGTGGCCACGGCATTGTGGGTGGGCAGATCGGACTGGGCGCAGGCATCGCCTTCGCGGACAAGTACAAAGGCAACGACAATGTCACCCTGTGCAGCATGGGCGATGGCGCCGTACGCCAGGGCATGCTGCACGAAGTGTTCAATATGGCGATGACCTGGAAGCTCCCGGTGATCTTCATCATCGAGAACAACCAATACGCCATGGGCACCAGTGTGGAACGTACCAGTAACGTACAGGAACTGTACACCCTGGGCGAGAGCTACGACATGCCCGGCGAACCCGTGGACGGGATGAAGTGCGAAGCCGTGCATGACGCCATTACCAAGGCCGCAGCGCATTGCCGCGCCGGCAACGGACCCTACCTCCTCGAGATCAACACATACAGGTACCGCGGCCACAGCATGAGCGATCCGCAGAAGTACCGCACCAAGGAGGAGGTGGAGGAATGGAAGGCCCAGGACCCGATCGAGGATATTCGAGCCAAGTTGCTCACGAACAAATGGGCCACGGAGGAAGAACTCGAGGCCATGGACGTGGCCACCAAAAAGGAAGTGGAAGAGGCCGTGAAGTTCGCCGAGGAAAGCCCGCTGCCGCCGGTGGATGAACTCTACCTCGATGTGTACAAGCAGAAGGATTATCCGTTCATCAAGGACTGAATTTCCACCGCCACGACGCTACGAACGCAACGAATGCGCAACGGAAAGGGAACCCCAAGGGCCAGGCGATCGAGCGTGGCGGAACCTTGGTGTCCGTGGCGTCGTGGCGGTTAAAACAAGACGAAGAAATGGCCGAGATCGTACGCATGCCCAAGTTGAGCGACACCATGACCGAAGGTGTCGTCGCCAAGTGGAACAAGAAGGTGGGCGATAAGGTGAAGAGCGGCGACATCCTCGCCGAGATCGAGACCGACAAGGCCACCATGGAGTTCGAGAGCTACCTGGACGGTACGCTCCTGCACATCGGCGTGCAACAAGGGCAGACGGCACCGGTGGATTCCCTGCTCGCGATCTTCGGGAAGGAGGGCGAAGACATCAGTGGTCTTCTGAAGGAAGCGGAAGCGCCTGCGGCGAAACCCGCGGAAAAAGCACCGGAACCCAAGGCGCAGGAGGCAAAGCCCAAGGAGCAGGAGCAGGTGCAGGAGGCAAAGACTTCCATTGCCCCTGCTCCTGCTCCTGCCACAACCCGCACCGCTGCTCCGGTGGCCCAGACGAACGGTCGCCAGAAGGCCAGCCCGCTCGCCAAGAACCTCGCCGCGGAGAAAGGCATCGACATCGGGCGTGTGCGTGGCAGCGGACCCGAGGGTCGCGTGACCAAGCAGGACATCGAAGAGTTCACCAGTGCGAGCATGGCGCAGTTCGTGCCGCAGGAGGAACGATTCACCGAAGTGGCGGTGAGCCAGATGCGCAAGACCATCGCCAAGCGCCTGGCCGAAAGCAAATTCACCGCACCGCATTTCTATCTCACCATCGAGCTCGACATGTCGCGTGCCATGCAAGCCCGCGAGGCGATCAACGCGAGCATCGCGCCGGACAAGGTCTCCTTCAACGACATGGTGATCA
Organism: Flavobacteriales bacterium; assembly: GCA_016703105.1. GTDB lineage: Bacteria > Bacteroidota > Bacteroidia > Flavobacteriales_F > PHOS-HE28 > PHOS-HE28. The sequence continues at coordinate 46,304 of JADJCS010000007.1, read as the reverse complement.
AGGCCGTGGCTGTTTCCCTGAAGCAGCACCCGAAGGTGAACAGCAGCTGGTTGGGCGATAATATCCGCTTCAACGAGCACGTGCACATCGGCGTGGCCGTGGCGGTGGAAGAAGGTTTGCTGGTGCCCGTGGTACGTTTCGCCGATGGCAAATCGCTGCGCACGATCGGCGTCGAAGTGCGTGACTACGCCAAGCGGGCCAAAGAGAAGAAGCTGCAGCCGCAGGATTGGGAGGGCAACACCTTCACCATCTCCAACCTGGGCATGTTCGGCATCGAGGAGTTCACCGCCATCATCAACCCGCCCGATGCCTGCATCCTGGCGATCGGTGGCATCATGGAAAAGCCCGTGGTGAAGAACGGCCAGATCGTTGCAGGCCACACTATGAAGGTGACGCTGAGCTGCGACCACCGCGTGGTGGACGGCGCCACCGGCGCGGCCTTCCTCAACACCTTCAAGCAGATGCTGGAGGAGCCGGCGTTGATGCTGGGGGTGGGGGCGATCTGATCGCTTATGCGGTCCATCCTTCTGGTAGCTGGCCAATTCGGCTCCATCGCTGTGCTGCTCTTCGGCGGCGGCTGGCAATTGCCGTGGTGGGCGTTGTCGCTCTTCGCATTGGGTCTTTTGGTGTTCGCATGGGCGCTCGCATCTCTCGGTGCGCACAACTTCACCATCCTCCCCGATCCGCGCGCCGCGAACACCCTATCGCAACGCGGCGTCTATCGCTTCCTGCGCCATCCCATGTACACGGCGGTATTGTTGTGCGGCGCGGCGGTCGCGTTCGGAGCACCGAGCGTGGCCCGGTGGATCGCACTTGCGGTCTGCTTGGTGGTGCTGGTGATCAAGGTATACCACGAAGAGGCGCTGCTCGTTGCACGACATCCGGACTATCCGCAGCGCATGCAGGGTGTGGCGCGCCTCTGCCCCGGGATCTGGTGATCGGATCGCGCCGCGAGATCCGCGCTTGCTCATCTCCTCGCCCCAGCGTATCGCGACCGTTCCTCGTTCGTGCACTGTACCAAGTGACGAACCGCGCAACAGCGCATCCACCGGGTCGTTGATGGAGCATCATTCCCCAAAACCATGATGCGGAAGAACCTGATCGTCACCCTCACCACAACGCTGCTCCTTTTCGCCTGCAAGAAGGAAACCCATCAGTTCTTTCCACCGCCGGCCGCGGAAAGTGCGTCGGTGCTCGAGTATGCGCCGCTCACTGTGGGCAACTACTGGGTCTATGCCATTGTGTACTACGACAGCGCCGGTACCGAAATACCGACCGCCTACACCGATAGTGTGACGGTGATCGGTGATTCGGTGGTGAACGGCCACACGTTCTCCGTGTTCCAAGGCACCCGGCCGTTGCACAACCCCGGCAATCCGCAGAGCTACCGCTACCTGCTCCGCGATTCCGCGGACTGCATCATTGGTTTGGGCGGAGGTATCGTCTTCAGCCTTTCGGATCTGGGTTCTGTCTTCGCACAGGCGGTGATCCCACCGAACGGCACGATGACCTGGAGCACCGATCCCGATCAGGTACAGCATACGGTCCCTGCGGGAACCTTCACCTGTTATGATACGCACAAGGAGGCCTCCCTTCCAGGTTATCTGCCAAGGACCATGCACCATTTGCGCGGGCAAGGCGTAGGGATCGTCCAGGACGAGATGGTCTATCTGGACTCGCCTGGCAGCGGTTTCCGGCGGAAACTGGTGAGCTACTACGTGCAGTAGTTCGATCTAGTGATCGGTGGTCTCCTTCCGTACTTGCATGATCCGCCAGATGCCCAGCACCGTGTAAAGCACCACGGGCAGGACGGCCACATACGGCAAGTACTTCTTTCCTGCATGCACATACTCCATGAAGATCACGGTCGCCACGATGGCCTCGAGGAAATGGAAGGTGGGGGAGACGTAGGGCCAGCGCCGTTCGATGCGATGATGGAAGAGCGCGAGCAGGAGGAAGACCGTTCCGCAGAGGAAGAAGATCCACGACGATCGCGGATGGTGATCGAGCGCCGCGATACCGTGCAGCAGGATGACGAGCGCTGCGAGCAGGTGCGCCAACCGGCGGAACCGTTCGCGGCGTTCGTTCTTCCCGTCAGGGGCGTTCATGATGCGCGCCGAAGGTAGCCGTCCCTTCCTCGTGCCGCACAAGTAGGCACCGCTACCTTTCCGCCATGGCCGCACTGTTACCGAATGGACTGAAGCGACGCTTGCGCGACCTGGCGCTGCGTGGCGATGCCGTTCACTGCCCGCTTTGCCACCGTGGGGCCATCGCCTTTCTGCCCAGTGGAACGCCGCCGAGACCCCATGCGCTGTGCCCGTTCTGCGGTTCGTTGGAACGGACACGCATGATGGGGTTGGCGCTAAAGGAACGGGGACTGCCCAAGCCCGGCCATCGCGTCCTGCATGTGGCGCCGGACCGATCACTGCGGGAGATGCTCCGCAAAGCCCCGGGTGTTACCTATATCGCCGGAGACAAACAGGCGCCGGGATACAGCTATCCACAGGACACCATCGACCTGGACATCACCGCCCTGGACTTTCCGGACGATCACTTCGATCTGATCATCTGCTCGCATGTGCTGGAACATGTGCCGGAGGATCGGACCGCGATGCGGGAACTATGTCGCGTATTGCGCCCGGGCGGAACGGCCATCCTGCTAGTCCCGATGTCCGACCGACCGACGACGGACGAGGATCCCTCCGTGACGGATCCAGAGGAGCGCTTCCGCCGGTTCGGACAAACGGACCATGTACGCCTCTACGGCCGCGACTACATGGATCGATTACGCGAGGCCGGCTTCATCGTCACCGTGGACGACATGGCCGCACAGCTTCCACCAGCGGATGTTTTTCGGTATGGATTGTTGCGGCGTGATCTGCTGGTGATCGGATCCAAGTGATCGGGTCCACCGTCCCCTACTTTCGGCTCCGTGCAAGGCTTTCTCGACACCCCGATCGAATACCTGAAAGGCGTCGGGCCGTTGCGTGGTGAAGTCTTGCGCAAGGAGCTCGGCATCGCCACGTTCGGCGATCTGCTGCACCATTTCCCGTTCCGGTATGTGGACCGCAGCCGCTTCCAGTTGGTGAAAGAGGTGAACGAGGACCTGCCCTATGTGCAATTGCGCGGTACGTTGAGCCAGGTGGTGACACGGGGTGAGAAGCAAGGCCGTCGGCTGACCGCCAAGCTCACCGATGCGAGTGGCACCATCGAACTGGTCTGGTTCAAAGGGATCAAGTGGTTGCAAGGCTCGCTGAAGGAAGGGCAGGAGTTCATCGTGTTCGGCAAAGCCTCCAGCTTCAATGGAAGACCGAACATGGCCCACCCGGAGATGGAGGCCGCGAGCACCTGGGAGGCGGGCCTCGATGCCGCGTTGCAGCCCGTGTATAGTACTACCGAGAAGGCCACTGCGAAGGGTCTCAACGGCCGTAGCATCGGCAAGCTCACCAAGGCGTTGTTCCTCATGCCCGAGCTGCGCATCGGTGAGACCTTGAGCGCCGAGTTGATCCAATGGCTCGGGGGAATTAGCCGGGAAGAGGCCTTTCGCCATGTGCACTTGCCCAAGGACCAGCACAAATTGGACGAGGCTTTGCGCCGCCTGAAGTTCGAAGAGCTGTTCTTCATCCAGCTAAGGCTGTTGCAGCAGAAGCATCAGCTCCAACACCAACTCGCGGGCAGCCGTTTCGACAGGGTGGGGGACCACTTCAACACGTTCTACAAGGAGCACATGCCCTTCGAGCCCACCAACGCCCAGAAGCGCGTGGTGAAGGAGATCCGCCGCGACCTGGGCAGCGGTCACCAGATGAACCGCCTGGTGCAGGGCGATGTGGGCAGTGGCAAGACCTTGGTGGCCCTGTTGTGTATGTTGATCGCGCTCGACAATGGCTTCCAGGCGGCCTTGATGGCTCCGACGGAGATCCTCGCGCAACAGCACTTCGCCACCTTCTCGCGCATGCTCGATGGCATGCCGGTGCAGGTCCGGTTGCTGACTGGAAGCAGCAAGAGCGCCGAGCGGAAGAGCTTGCTGTTGGCGCTACGCGAGGGGCATATCCACATATTGATCGGCACGCACGCCCTGCTGGAGGATCCCGTCGTGTTCAAGAACCTCGGCCTGGTGGTGATCGATGAGCAGCACCGTTTCGGCGTGGCGCAGCGCGCGAAGCTCTGGGCTAAGAACACCGTACCACCGCATGTGCTGGTGATGACCGCCACACCCATCCCACGCACGTTGGCCATGACGCTTTATGGCGATCTGGACGTGAGCGTGATCGATGAACTGCCGCCTGGCAGGAAGTCCGTGAAAACCGTGCACCGCTTCGACTCTTCACGCAATGCCGTCTTCGCTTTCATGGAAGAGGAGATCGGGAAGGGGCGGCAGATCTATGTCGTCTACCCGTTGATCGAGGAGAGCGAGAAGAGCGATCTGAAGGACCTCACCGATGGCTTCGAGAGCATTTCCCGCCGCTTCCCCTTGCCGAAGTACGCGGTGAGCATCGTACATGGCCGTATGCCCCAGGCCACCAAGGACTACGAAATGGCGCGCTTCAAGAAAGGGGAGACGAACGTGCTGGTGGCCACCACGGTGATCGAAGTAGGCGTGGACGTGCCCAATGCCAGTGTGATGGTGATCGAGAACGCCGATCGTTTCGGATTGAGCCAGCTGCACCAGCTTCGCGGCCGCGTGGGGCGTGGTGCCGAACAGAGCTATTGCATCCTGATGACCGCAGATAAGCTCGGCAACGACGCGCGCACGCGCTTGGCCACAATGGTGCGCACGAACGACGGGTTCGAGATCGCAGAAACGGACCTGCGTCTCCGTGGCCCCGGCGATCTGATGGGAACGCAGCAGAGCGGGTTGCCCGAATTGCTGCTCGCTGATCTGGTCCACGATGCCGGACTATTGCAGCAGGCCCGTGCCTCGGCGCAGCGGATCCTGGATGCCGACCCCGACCTCAATGCTCCGGCCCACACACGCATGGCAGCGGCTTTGCGCGATCAGATCCGTGACAATACCGTGTGGGGCAGGATCAGTTGAACCGGACACCTCGGAGCCTGTTTGGGATCTCTTCAAACTCGTCCCCCGGTCTCTTTTCCGCCCATGCTTCACCGGAAAACGATCCCGTAGACACCCCCGGTTCAGAGACCGGGGCAGGCCCAGCGCGATGATCTTCCGGCTGCGCCTGATCGAAAAATAGCCTCGGGGTCCTTCGTTCAACAGATCCCAAACGGACCCCTCAGGTACGTAGGGCCTGCCGCCGCCGCAGTTCGTCGGGGGCGAGCACATGCACGAGGCAGCCCGCAACGACCAGATACTGCGCTACGCCGTAGCTGAGCATCACCAGTACGTCCGCCCACTCGAACGGGTGTACGAAGCGGTTGCGTGCCAACAGGCTGTCCGATGCGATGAACAGGACCGCGCCGACGAACACCATCCAAAAGCTACGCGGGAACGTGCGTCGGAAGCGGAACGCCGCAGCGCAGCCCATGATGGTGATCGCGATCGCATAAGCCACCACCGGTAGCAGCAGGCCATCATCCAGGTAGGGCAGCAGGTCGTAGGCGAAGAAGAACCCATAGGCCGCCACGAGCACGGTGAGTATCAAGGAAACGAGCAGACCGTTCGCTTCGCCAACATCGATCGCGTTCTGCGCGAAGGCCATCGCATAGCAGATCTGCGCCATCATGAACGCCGCAAGGCCGATCAGGAAATTGAACTCGTCCAGATGTTGGAACATCAAGGCGACATCACCGAGCAACGAGAAGAATAGGCCCGCTTGCACCAGCAGTGTGAACCGGTCGCCCACGCGACGGCTGCTGTAGAAGAACCACAGCGACAGCACGATCATCAACAGCGGCTTGCAGAAGTACACCAGACCCTGCCAGCCCTGCACCATGCCAACCAATGTGCCCAGCAACGCCAGGCCGTAGGCCACGCCGTTGAGGAGCGGGTTCCTGCGCGGATCGGAGAGGTTCATGTGGGCGGAACGGGGTGCGGGGCCGCGCCAAGATAACCATCGACACCCGCCTTCAAGGAGCGGCCTATCCGCCACAGCCAGACCCCCGAAACCAAGCAGACCAGTTCGGCCCCCACCATCCAGGGGGTGCCCGGGAGATCGTCCCGGCCAAGGAAGACCAGCACCGCGAGTGACAGGATACGCAGCGCTTCCGGCCATAGTGCCCACCGCTTGCCGTCAAGGAGCAGCCCGAGCCCCATTACCCAAAGAACGATCAGCCCCGCCATGGACCATTCGTACACAGGCCCCAATACTTCCTGGCGGAAAAGGAACAATGCCGTGAGCCCGACCAGCACCCAGAACTGAGCGAGCACATACCGGGCGATCGCGCGTGGTACGTGTGTATCGAACTTTCGATAGCTCGTCCGGTCGCGTTGCACCGGTCGCTGAGGTCCGCCGAGTGCGGCAGGCCGCCACCCCGGCGGTTCTAGGAAGACGCGCGCTTTGTCCTGCCAGCGCGGACATCGCTTCGCCAGGTCCACCATCTCCGTCCAGGTCCGCAGGTTGGCGCTCACGGGATCCCACGTGGTGAGGGTGCTGGTGATGCCGTAGATGGGTTCCTCCTCCTCGCCTTGGAAGGTGCCGAAGATCTTGTCCCACACGATCAAGGTGCCCGCATGGTTGCGGTCGATGTACTTCGGGTCGCTGCCGTGATGCACCCGGTGATGGCTGGGTGTGTTAAGCACCACTTCCAATGGTCCCAGTTTCCCCAGTGCCTTGGTGTGTATCCAGAATTGGTAAAGCGTGACGAGGGCCCCCACCGTGAGTATCATGATGGGATGGATACCCATGACCGCCAACGGCAGGTAGAACCACCAACTGAACAGGCCCTGGAACCAGCTTTGCCGCAAGGCCACGCTCAGGTTGTACTCCTCGCTCTGGTGGTGCACTACATGCGCCGCCCAGAGGAAGCCCACCTCGTGGCTCAGCCGATGGAACCAGTAGTACAACAGGTCGATCAAAAGGAAGGCGGCCAGTGCTGTCAGCGCTGTGTTCTCCAGCGTGAAGACCCGCCAGTGGTCATAGGTCCACAAGTAGGCCGCGAATATGAAGGTCTTCGTGAACGCCCCCACCACCTGTGAACCGATCCCACAGCCCAGGTTCGACACGAAGTCGTTCAGGCGGTACACCTGCTTGCCGCTCCGCCAGCTCCAGAGCAGTTCAGCCCCGATGAGCACGAAGAAGAGCGGTATGGAGAGCACGATGTATTCCATACGCCACCAAGGTATGGGCGCGCACCTGCCTTTCTACCTTCGCCGCCGCCCGCCGCGAGGGGGCGTTCAACAAGTCTCCGCTCATGCGCATTTCCTGGAACTGGCTCCGCACACTGATCGCTACGGATGGATCCGCGGATCTCTCCGTGCAGGAGGCTGCGGAGGTATTGACCAGCACGGGTCTGGAGGTGGAAAGCGTGGAGCTGCTCGAACCGGTCAAGGGCATGCTCCAAGGTGTGGTGGTCGGTCATGTGCAGGAATGCACCAAGCATCCTGACGCGGACAGGCTGAGCGTGTGTCTGGTGGATCAGGGGACCGATGGTCCGGTCCAGATCATCTGCGGGGCCCCGAACGTGGCGGTGGGTCAGAAGGTCCTGGTGGCCACGGTGGGGGCCACCCTCCACATGGCCGAAGGCGATGTGACGATCAAGAAGACCAAGATCCGCGGATCGGAAAGCCACGGGATGATCTGCGCCGAGGATGAGCTCGGACTGGGTCAGAGCCACGCGGGTATCATGGTCCTCGACCCCTCGGCCAAGCCAGGGACCCCGGCGGCCGAGTATCTTGGTTTGCGTACGGACCATGTGCTGGAGATCGGTCTTACACCCAACCGCTCCGACGCGCTCGGGCATTTCGGTGTGGCCCGCGACCTCGTTGTTGCCTTGCGTCACCGCACGGGTCGTAACCTCCGGCCCCAACCACCTGATGTCTCCGCGTTCCGCGATGGGGGGGCGGGTAAGGCGATCGCTGTGGAAGTGGAGAACCCGCATGTGTGCCCGCGCTATTGCGGCCTCACGCTCGCCGAAGTGCATGTCGCCCCCTCACCAGCGTGGTTGCAGGAGCGGTTGCGCAGCATCGGTTCGAAGCCGATCAACAACGTGGTGGATGTGACCAACTTCGTTCAGCATGAGCTGGGCCAGCCGCTCCATGCCTTCGATGCCGCGCGGATCCACGAAAGTCGGATCTTGGTACGCCATCTTCCCGCTGGCACCCGCTTCACCACTTTGGACGGAACCGAACGTGCGCTGAACGAGGAGGATCTGATGATCACCGATCCCGCTGGCGGGCTTTGTATCGCCGGGGTATACGGTGGCATCGGCAGTGGCGTGAGCGATGGCACGACCACCGTTTTCTTGGAGAGTGCCTGCTTCGATCCCGTGAGCATCCGTCGGACGGCCAAACGTCACGCGCTTCATACGGACGCTTCCTTCCGCTTTGAGCGTGGCGCCGATCCGGAGATCACGCGCTTCGCACTGGAACGCGCGGCGCTGTTGCTCATGGAAGTGGCCGGTGCACGACCGGTGGGAACGGTGGTCGATCACTATCCGCATCCGCGACCCTGGCGTGAAGTGCGGTTGCACTTGAAGAACCTCGAGCGGCTCACCGGTCTTGCGTTCGCCATGGACGAAGTGGTGGGGATATTGGAACTGCTCGAATGCCGGATCGCCGACCGCAGCGGTTCCGACCTGTTGGTGCGGGTCCCGCCCTATCGCACGGACGTCCATCGCGAGGCCGATCTGGTGGAGGAAGTGCTCCGCATCCACGGGTTCGATCGAGTGCCGTTGCCCGCAAGGCTCCAAGTACCGCCCGCTGCGTTGCGCAAAGGGATCTCATCGGAAGCGGGTGGAGCGCTGGCGGATCATCTGGCCGCACGCGGATTCAGAGAGATCATGACCGCTTCGCTGGTGAACGGCACATCGAGCGCTGGACTTGGCGCTGCGGATCCCAAGGACCCTGTCCATTTGCTGAACCCGCTCAGTGCGGAGCTCGATACGTTGCGTCCCTCGTTGCTTTTCGGTGCGCTCCAGGCCGCGGGCCACAACCTGGCTCGGCAACGCCGGGATCTGCGTCTTTTCGAGCGGGGTCGTGTCTATGCGCGATCGGGGACCGGCATGTATGAGGAGGACCGGACCGCTTTGCTCATCACCGGAAGGAGATGGCGCGAGCGCTGGCGGACCGGTACACCGCCCACCGAACTGGCTGACGTGAAGGCCGAACTGGAAGTACTGCTGGAGCGCATCCTTCCCAGGGAGCGATCGACATGGGAACTGGCGACACATCCTTTGTTGCACGACGCCGTCGAGCTCCGGGCAGGCAGGCATTTGCTCGCGCTCGCGGGTGGTGTGGATCCCCAAGTGCTCCGGGCCTTCGGGATCGGTCAGCCCGTGTTCTTCGCCGAGGTGATCGACGCGCATTGGAGCCGTGATCAGCGCCCGGTGAAGTTCGAGGAGGTACCCAAATATCCCGAAGTGCGACGTGATCTGAGTCTTCTGATCGATCGGTCGGTGACTTTCGCCCGGCTGAAGAGCATCGCCGAACACGCGGAGCGGAGGCTGCTCAAGCAGGTGGACCTCTTCGATGTGTACGAGGGTGACAAGCTCCCCGAGGGAAGGATGAGCTACGCCCTCAGTTTCGTGCTCCGAGATGCGGAGCGCACATTGACGGACGAGCAAGTGGAGAAGGCGATGGGCCGCATACGCACCGCATTGGAACAGGAAGTGGGCGCAACGCTGCGCGGTTAGGACCGGATCGGAGGGTTCCCGACACACGCTACCTTGGGGCCATGCGATCTTTGGCCCTTGTCTCCGCCTTCCTATCCCTCCCCTTTGCCAACGCTCAGGTAGTGACCTCCGTGGTGGACGGGAATTGGCATGATCCCCTGACGTGGGATTGTGCTTGTGTTCCCGGCGGCGATACCAGCGTGGTGATCGGCCATGCCGTGAACATCGTGCAACCGGACACGCTCGGCCTCGGGGATCTTATCCTTGTGTTGAACGGCAGTCTGGACGGCTCCGCATTGTCGCATGGGGGCGCGTTCTACAACAACGGCTTCCTGCTGGTGGACCGCTTCGAGTTGCGCACCACACCCTTCCAAGTGGATGCGGTCAATTTCGGCAGCATCGAGGTGCAACGGTTCGAGCAATCGCGCGAGGGGTTCGTGAACCTGGGTTTCCTGGTCGCCGATACGCTCGATTCCTATGCCTTGTGGGAGAATGAAATGGAAGGCCGGCTCGAGGTCGATCTTGCGACCGGCCCGGGAGCGGTGATCAATCACGGGATCATCGAGGGGACCGGCCTTTGGGCCGCCGCGTTCGTGAACGACAGCAACTTCACTTGGATCGGTACGATCCACGTTCAACATTCCTCCATCAACGATGGGAACATCGCGCTCATAGGCGACCTGGTCCTCGCCTCAGGTCTTGAGCAGGGCGGTCTGATGTTGGTGGAAGGGAACGTGACCATCCAAGGCGACCTGGACCTGGACGCTGACACCGCGTTGATCTCGGTGCAAGGCGATCTCATCAACTACGGCACTGTCGGCGGTGAGGGAGTGATCTGCGTTTCGGATAGCACCTTCAATGGAGGCGCTATTTCCGGCACGCTGGACCTCTGTGATATCACGCGCACGGCGCTCGCTCCTCCTTTCCTCGATGTGAATACCGGAACGGTGGGCGACAGTGTGGTCTTTTGCAACAACGGGTTCTGCGAGGTCGATGCCATCTTCGAAGATTCCGCCGTGCCAGTTCTTGATGCGTGGCCAACGCCCGCGTCGGATCAGGTACAGATCGCCCCGCTTCCACGAGGTGGCATTTGGTCGGTCGACGCGGTCGATACGCGCGGCGCACATCTTCCCTTGGTCGCGGATCGTTCCGGCGACGGTTTGAGGGTGGGTGTGGGATCTTTGCCTACCGGGTTCTATTCCCTGCTCGTACGCGATGGCACGAAGGCCCTCATCGGGGTCGCGCGGATCGCGGTGGTTCGCTGATCAGCGCAACCGGTACGTAAGGCTCACCAAACCACCGAACCCGGTGGACCGCCGGGAAAGGTCCCCGTTGCTGTAGGTATCCAGCAGCTGTCCCTTGAGCGCGGGTTCCAAACCAATGGACCAAGCGCTATTGAACCGGTAGCGGATGTACGCGCGCGCCGTGTAGCCAACGGTCAATGACCTGAACGCTTGGTCCGCGAACTCTTCATACCCGTCGTCGGCGGCATTGGGCACTGCGCCCCGCCTTCCGGTAAGCACGCCCAGCATCGGCCCACCGCGCAGACCGAACATCCAACGGCCCTGCGTGATGTGCGCATCCGCCAGTAGCGGGACCTCCAAGTAGCTCGTGCGGTTCACTTGATCGCGGCTGCTGCGGATGAGCGTGGTGGTGACCGTAGTGTCGGAGCCGTTCTCCAGTACGTTCACTGTGATGTTCTGTGGCACTCCCACGTAGTACGTCTCTCCCTGTATGTCGATCGTGTCGGTGATCAAGAGGAAGGTTGTATCGATGGGCTGTATGTACCAGTAGTTCTGTATGCTGACCAGGGTGCTCGTGCGATCCTCCGTGCGGATGCGCTCCGCATAGGTGCTATAGTGTACACCACCGCCAATGCCGAAGTGCTTGCCCATGTGCATGAGTTCCGCACCGGCCGTTGGCGTGATCCCACTGCTCATCGCATCACGCCAGGCATCGCTTCCCCCGCCGCTATATCGATTTGTCGTAGAAAGGAACCCCGCCATCGCGCTGATCTCCCACGGAGAGGCGGGATCCACCAAGGGTGGCGCGGGAGGGATCGGTTCTGCCGTCAATGTGGTATCCGCGTCCACGACCGTGCTGTCCGGCACTGTCAACGCGCTGGGCTGTGCGATGAGGCTATCGGCGTTGGCCCCGTGGATCGGGGTCTCTGCCACAACAGGGGCCACGGGTTCTTCCGCCGCGATCACGGTCGGCGCGACGGTGATCTGGGATCCGCCCGCCGCAGGTTCGGCAACGAGCGCGATTCTCGCTGCGGCGCTCTCGGCCGCGACATTCGGATCTTCCTTCGTGGTGGTGGGCACTGGGTCGCCGGATCCTACGGGTTCCGGTACGTCGGTTTTCGCTGCCACTTCGATCAAGGCAACGGTTGTTCCGCGCTTCGCAACGGGTTGTTCAGGCTCACGAGGAGCGACGGCCGCTGCCATGGATCCAGGCTCTGGCATGGAGGGATCGTTCCTACGAGGCCGTGCGATAGGCTCGGCCGTGCGCATCGCGTGGGGTTTGTCCGCCACTTCGGCCGGCGCAGGTCCTGAGGGCGTACCTGCCGACGGTTGAGATGCGACCTCTTCGGGGGTGGACCCATTGGTCGGGGCGGTGATCACCGGTGAAGCGGTGCTTGCGGATCGCTCTCTTTCCCCAGCAACGCCCGGAGCGGAAGTCTTCGGAAGTTTTGCCACGATCGGGTCCGGAGCATCCATGGTCCACCAGGCACCAAGCCCGATGAGCAGTGCCACGGGACCCGCGAACCACCAGCCATTGGGGCGTTCGCGCCGCTGCGTTGCGCGTATGGCGCGCTGGGCCTCCAGCCAGTGCGCCTCCTCAAAGGGGAACGCACGCTCCTCCAGCTTGCGCCGCACCAGATCGTCGAATCCTTCGGGCGTGTTCATCGGTGGGTGGTGTGCGTGATGTGGAGGTCGGCGTTTTCGCTGACCGCTTTCCTTAGGATGCTCCGTGCGTGGTGCACGTGCCATTTCGAGGTGTTTTCGCCGATGCCCATCAACTCCGCGATCTCCGCGTGCGAGCAGCCGTCCACCGCGAAAAGATTAAAGACGTTCCGCGACATCGGTGGAACTCGTAACAACAGATCGTTCAACGCATCAGCCTCCATATGCCGCAGGTAGTCGTTCACTTCCGAGGCTTCGGGCAGGTCCATCCGCGCATCGAGCACCTCCTGGGCTTTGCGCCGTTTTTCCTTGCGGAACGCATCTATCACGGTGTTGATCATCACACGGCGGGACCAGAGTTCAAAGGGCACTTCCGGTCGGCGGTCGCCGATGCCCGTCAAGATCTTCAGGAACCCCTGGTTCATGCGTGCCACGGCGTCCTGCTTGTTGCGTTCGTATCGCGTGGTGATGGACATCATTTGGGGGTACAGGGCACGGTAGAGCTCGTATTGCGCCTTGGGCTCCTGACGGACGCACCGGGATATGAGCGATTCGGTCACCATGCGGATCGACGGAAGGGCGCTCCCCGTTAGGAGAACGCCCCTTCGTAAAGATCGACCGGTTTCAAGGGTTTTTCACGAAACGTTGGTTCAAGGCGTTCCGCTCGTTCCCGACGTGCAGCAGGTAGACACCGGGCTCCAAACTTCCGGTAGGGAGAGTGAAGCGGTTGTTGCCGCCACTCATTGTCCGGAACATCGCCATCACGCAGCGCCCGCTCATATCGATGACGCTCACCGGTATTCGTCCATTCATATCGCTCGATAGGGACAAGTTCAACTCATCCGCCACCGGGTTCGGCCAGAGCGACATTCCGCTCAACGTGGGTTGCTCGTTCACGTCGGAAATGATCTCGTCGATCACACGAAGTGTCATCGCCGCACGGTCCTGGGGCTGGCCAGTCATGCCTTGGTAGATACCGTTCGCATCCACGGAGATGGAATCGCAATAAGTATCCGAACAGCCCGCGCCATCATCGATCGTGAGGCATAACACGTAGGGCCCGCCGTTCGGATAGATATGCGTGGGATAGGCGTCCGTGGAAGAGGTGCCGTCACCGAAGTCCCATACGAAACTGTAGTTGCCACTTCCCCCACTGCTGAGGTTCCAGAGCCAGAGCTCGTTCGGAATAGGCACCGGCGTGCCCCCATTGGCGCTGTCGATCTGGTAGGCTTGGATCACCCAGAACCCCGCACTGCAAGGCAGTGGGCTTGTGCCAACACAGACGCAGTTGGCATCCCAGGTATCGTTCACCGTGTTCGGATCTTGATCATCACAAGGAGATCCCGGCCAGGCATTGCCGTTCGGTACACCCAGACAATCGAAGAAGGCGCTGGTATCGGGAACACAAATGCACCCTGCGTCCCAATAGCTGAACGGAGTGAGCGGATCGTTGTCGTCGCACGCGGTGCCCGCCACATTCGGCCCGTTCAGGATCCCGAGGCAATCGTACACATTGCCGCACTGCAGCTGCACGAATACCGAATCGAACCCGAACAAACCCGTGTTGTAATAAACGGTGTCGGTCTGGAAGGTGATACCGCCATCGCAGGAGAACTGGACCACAAAGCCTCCGGTCTGGGTTGATTGTCCGGTAACGAAGGAAAAGGAACAGTTCGCCCCGGTTTGAGCGGTGGTGTTCACTGGCGGCTGCATTCCCGGCAGGCTGGTGATGATCAGCGGGTAGGTAACGCCGTTGCAGGGCAGTACCTGGATCTCCATGTAAACCATCAATTGGGCGGAGGCGGTGGCGCTGAGCATCAAGCCGAGGCTCAGGCTTAACAGGCGTTGATGTAGTGTCATGGTCGGTGGTTGGGATGTTCACCTCCATACACGTCCGGTGCGTGCGGGAGGTTGGGTTCCGTGGTGATCTTTTCGTTCACTTTCGGTGCGAAGTTCCCCAAAAGCAAAGGCCCGCACCCAAGTGGGCGCGGGCCTCTGACAATGCTCTTGCTTAACGGCCGTGTACGAAACGTTGCGTGATCGTTCCTGCAGGACCGGACAGCCGGAGCAGGTATGCCCCGGTCTCCAGACGGCTCACATCCATGCGTAGTGTGTTGGCACCGGCAAGCCAGCGGGCTTGCTCGGCGAGCACCACCTTGCCAGTGAGATCCAGTACTTCGATCCGTGCGCTCGCACTGCTCGTCGCGTGGAGATCCACGGTGAGCACATCGAGCACTGGGTTCGGACGGATGTCGAAGATCTCCGTGGTGGTAGCGGGTCCATCCACGCTGGTGCTGCCGGCCGCCATCACGTTGATGGTGAAACCTCCGCCTTGACCACCCATGGGGATGATGGTGCCCGTGCTGTCGATGCCGATGGTGTCGCAATACGTATCGCTGCAACCGAAACCGGTGACCGTGAGGCAAAGCAGGAAGGGACCAGGCGTGTTGTAGCTGTGCACCGGATAGGGCTGCGTGCTGCTAGCGCCATCGCCGAAATCCCATACATAGCTCAGGCCCGGAGCGTTGTTAAGCGTGTACACGAAGAGCGCGTATGGGATCTGGCCCTGCAGGCTGTCGTAAGCCTGCGAGATCACGAAGGTGGCATCGCATGGCAGACCACCGCCGCCCACGCACATGCAGTTGCCGTTCCAGGTATCATTGAAGGTCATTGGGTCCCCATCATCGCATGCTGTGCCTGGCATGTTCGGTCCGTTCAGCACGCCGAGGCAGTCATAGAGCATGCCGTTGGAAGAATCGGCCACACATACGCAGTTCCAATCCCAGTAGCTGTAGGCGGTGAGCGGGTCGTTGTCGTCGCAAGGTGTGCCCGGCAGGTCCCATCCGTTCAATACCCCATTGCAGTCGATCTGGCCGTTAAGGAATCCTTCGCAGACACAGTTCGCGGTCCAGTGGTCCTGCACGGTCAAAGGGTCGCCATCGTCGCACGCGGTTCCGGGCATGTCCGGTCCGTTCAACACACCGAGGCAGTCGGTGTTCCAAAAAGCGGTGTCGCCACAAACGCAGTTCACATCCCAATAACCCGATAGGTAGGTGAGCCCACTATCTGGCGTGTAGGTGCATACCGTTCCTGGCAGGGCGGTTCCATTCAGGGTGCCTAGGCAGTCGTACTGGTTTCCGTTGTTGAGTGAGTCGCACACGCAATTCATGTCCCATGTGCCGGTGATATTGGTGCCGGGTACCACACACGCACTGCCCGGTACGTTGGGTCCGTTCAGTATTCCCAGGCAGTCGTAGTTGAAGAAATTGGAATCAGCGGTGCAAACACAGTTGGCATCCCACCAGCTGTAGGTGGTGAGCGGGTTGCTGTCGTCGCAGGCCATGCCAGGCATGTCGGGTCCGTTCAGCACGCCGAGACAATCATAAGCCCCACCACCCGTGCCCACGCAAGCACAGTTACCGGTCCAAACATCACCGGTTGTGTTCGGGTCGCCATCATCGCAGGCGGAACCGGGCATATCCGGTCCGTTCAACACGCCGAGGCAATCGTAGTTACCGGTTCCACAGGTCAGCGTGATCGCGGTGAACGTGCTGTCCATGAAGAAGTTGAACATGGTGGAATCAGACCAGCTCACCATTTGGCCATTGCACAGGGTGGAAACCTGGATCCACGACGTTGCGCTCGCCAGGTTCAAGGTGGCGGAAAAGCCGCAGTTCGCATCCACCGGCACATTGATGTTGATGGTTGGCTGGGTGCCCGGGAGGGTTTGGATGTTCACCGAGGTGTTCGGTGTACAAGGCACTACCAGACCTGAAATGACCCAGGTGTAGGGCTGCTGGGCCATGGCCCCTGCGCTGAGCAATGTGGCCAGCCCAAGGGTCAAGGGGCTTAAAATGGATCTCATGGTCGATCGTAGGGTTTCGGTTCTTGGTTCGATCCCATACACGCACTGGTCGGCTACGGGGTTGGGTCCACTCCAAAATAAGGTCATCGAAGGGACCAACGCCTTATGCTCGCCAGGGCATCTTCCCTTCCCTTTACGCCCACCAGTTGCGCCCCGTCCACCGGATCATAGTGCAGCAGCCAGGTCACCAGGATCTCGCGCGCTGCGGCAGGTAGTTCGTGGATATCGTCCACGTCCATGTTCAGCAATGCCCGGTCTACCGGTATGGCCACGACCTTGTCGTCCCGCTCGCCCGCGTCCACCAGTTCGATGATGCCGATCGGTTCCACCTCCATCACGGTGCCACCGGGCTGGGCGGTGCATAGCACAAAAACGTCCAGTGCATCGCCGTCACCACCTTGCGCCTTGTCCATTTGAGTACCGGGGATGAAGCCGTAGTTGGCAGGATAGGGGAGGAAAGCGAGCCGTCGCGGCACGCCAGCGCGCCGATCAATAGGAAAGGTGTTGGACGCGACATCATACTGGCGTTTGTCCACGGTACCTGCCGGGATCTCGATCACAGCACGTACCACTCCCTCGCGGACGAAAGCGGGTAGTTCCTCCAGGTTCATGCGAGCGCGGTGTCGATGGTCGCGTCGTCCGCCTCTTGCGGCAGGGTGACGTTGAGCAGCGGGGTGCGCTTCATCTCCTGCGCGATGCTCCAAACCGCGTTCGGGTTCCGGGCCCACGCGCGTCGTGCGATGCCGTTGTTCACGTCCCAGTGCAGCATGGCCTTCAGGCGCCGGTCGCTATCGGCGCTGCCGTCGAGCACCATACCGAAGCCACCGTTGATCACTTCGCCCCAACCCACACCGCCGCCATTGTGCAAGCTGATCCAGGTCGCGCCGCGGAAGGCATCGCCCACAAAGTTCTGCACGGCCATGTCGGCAGTGAAGCGGCTGCCGTCGCGGATGTTGCTGGTCTCGCGGTACGGGCTGTCGGTACCGCTCACATCGTGGTGGTCGCGCCCGAGCACGATCGGCGCGCTGATGTCGCCGTTCTTGATCGCCGCATTGAACGCCTCGGCGATCCGGATCCGTCCTTCGCTGTCGGCGTACAAGATGCGCGCCTGGCTGCCCACGACCAACTTGTTCCGCTGTGCGTTGCGGATCCAATGCAGGTTGTCGGCGATCTGCTGGGCGATCTCCGGCGGTGCGTTCTTGTGCATCGCTTCGAGCACATCACCTGCGATGCGATCGCTCAAGGCCAGATCCTTCGGATCACCGCTCGTGCATACCCAGCGGAACGGCCCGAAACCATGATCGAAGCACAGCGGGCCCATGATGTCCTCCACGTAGCTGGGGTAACGGAACTCTTCGCCATTGCTACCGCCGATCTCCGCACCCGCCCGCTTGCTCTCCAACAAGAACGCGTTACCGTAGTCGAAGAAATACATGCCCCGCGCTGCGAGCGTGTTCACGGCCGTCACATGCCTGCGCAGCGTTCCCTGCACACGTTGCTTGAAGGTCTCGGGGTCCTTCACCATGAGCACGTTGCTCTCCTCGTAGCTCAACCCGACCGGGTAGTAGCCTCCCGACCATGGATTGTGCAGGCTGGTCTGATCGCTTCCGAGGTCCACATTGATATTTCTTGCCGCGAGGCGCTCCCACAGATCGACGATGTTGCCGAGGAATGCGATGCTGTGGGCTTCGCCCTTCTTCTGCCAAGCCTGAGCCGCATCGATACAGGTATCCACATCGCTGATCACTTCATCCACCCAGCCCTGGCTTTGCCGTTTGTGCGCAGCCGTGGCGTTCACTTCCGCGCAGATCGTTACGACACCTGCGATGTTACCTGCCTTGGGCTGCGCACCGCTCATGCCGCCAAGGCCGGAGGTCACGAACAGCCTTGAATACGCCCTCACCCCCTTTCCCTCTCCCGAGGAGAGGGGGGCGTTCTTCAGCATGCGACAGGCGTTCAGCACAGTGATCGTGGTGCCATGCACGATCCCCTGCGGACCGATGTACATGTAGCTGCCCGCGGTCATCTGGCCGTATTGCGAGACGCCTAGTGCGTTCATGCGCTCCCAGTCGTCGGGCTTGCTGTAATTCGGGATCACCATGCCATTGGTCACCACCACACGCGGTGCATCGGCGTGGCTGGGGAACAGGCCGAGTGGATGACCGCTGTACATCACAAGCGTCTGCTCGTCGGTCATTTCACTCAGATACTTCATGCAGAGCCGGTACTGCGCCCAATTCTGGAACACCGCTCCGTTGCCGCCATAGGTGATCAGCTCGTGCGGATGTTGGGCCACGGCGGGATCCAAATTGTTCTGGATCATCAGCATGATCGCGGCTCCCTGCTTGCACTTCGCTGGGTACTGGTCGATCGGTCGCGCATACATCGCATGGTCGGGACGCAGGCGGTGCATGTAGATGCGGCCATGCTCCTTCAACTCTTCGGCGAACTCGGGCGCCAGTGTGGCGTGGTGCTTCTTCGGGAAGTAACGCAATGCGTTGCGCAGTGCGAGCTTCTTCTCCTCCGCGTTCAAGATGTCCTTGCGCTTCGGGGCATGGGATACGGAAGGATCGATCGGCCTCGCCGGTGGAAGCGCGTCAGGGATGCCTTCGCGGATGGTCTGTTGGAAAAGTTCGAGGTCGCTGGCGGTGGCTACGGGCATGAGCACAAAGATGAGCGGCAGGGCCTATCGCCGAACGCAACCACCCGGCGACTTACTTCACCTCGCCACTACGAAACGACGCTGCACGGACCGGCCTTGCACGATCTCCAGGAGGAACAGACCTTCGGGCAGATCGCGCACATCCAATTGCGCCGAACCCGTCGTGCTATTTCCGAAGCGTACCGAACGGCCGGTGGCATCCGCGATGGACCACGCGAACGGAGCAGTAACGGGGGTACGGATGTTGACCTCATGGGTGGCAGGGTTCGGAAATACCTGCGTTGCTTCGAGGCCCTCCTCTGCAATGGCTTTACCACAGTTCCCGAACTCTATCGGTCCTTGGCCGTAGATCGCGCCGGTGCGGTCCAGCCCGTTCAAGGAGAGGTAGAAATCCTTGTTCGCGCTGAGCGTGTATCCATCGTTCACGATCTCGAAGTGCGCGCATCCTTCCACCGAATCCACCGGGATCCTGAAGAAGGGTACTTCGGTGTTCGCGGTCCAGACGCACGGGGCTGATATGGGAGCGAAACCGAAGGCATTGTTCGTGTAGTAGCGGTACCCGTTGTTGTCCACTTCACCCTCTACGTTCATGATCACCGGCGCCGTGTAGTAAGCGCAATTCGGTGCGCCATAGCTCATCTGTTCCGGCTGGCCGAGGTAGCCGCCTTCCATTTGTTCCCACCGTATCGTGACGCATAAGGCCGAAAGCACGCCATTGAAATCCCCATCCGGACGCAAGCGCACTTCCAGAATGCCTGGCGTGGATTCCACTAGACGGATGTCCACCATGGGTTGCGCATGCAGCAAGGAGGCCCAAGCGATGCAGAACAAGCCGAAAGACCGAAGCAGAGCTGACATGTGCATTGAGGCAGCTTTGAACGAAAGATAAGGCCGGTGGATGACAGATCGGGTTACCCGGGCGGAGACTTATCTTTCTTTACAAGCTTCGTGTTGAAACCATAGGGGCAATGCCGGCAACCGCTTTGGCAGCAATAGCCACGCTTCAAATGGTATTGCGCGGTGAAGACGAGGTACCCTTCTTCCGTGAAGTAGCAGTCGCCTGGGTCCAGTCCAAGCTGTTCCAAACGGGACATCTGCGCTGCGCTGTGATCCGGGTCGTCCATCTGGTCTGCCGCTACAACGCCCGGCCGATGCCTTCGGTTCAGTCGTAGGATGCGAAGATCGCCGGGTTGCACGAAGCTTTCGCGGCGCAACGTTCTATCCACAAGGAGACGTGGGAACAGCGGCCCTCCACGGCCTCGGCCACCTGATGTTGGCCGGTAGTTTCGCGGCTTGCCCATGCGGATGGTATCCCTCTTTAACATCGCTTCTACCGCTCCGCTGATGCTCTTGACGGTCACCGCTTTGGGCCAGCGGTCCACCGCAGAGGAGTACATCGCCCAATGGGAGGAGGTCGCCGTGCATGCCATGAAGGAACATGGCATCCCTGCGAGCATCACCCTGGCCCAGGGACTGTTGGAAAGCGGCAACGGCAACAGCGAGCTGGCCCGCGAGGCCCGCAACCACTTCGGCATCAAGTGTACCCCCGATTGGACCGGGGGCAAGAGTTACCACGACGACGACCGGAAGAACGATTGCTTCCGCAAGTACAAAGACGCTGCGGACAGTTACGAGGACCATGCCCGCTTCCTCCAGCGCCCGCGCTATGCCGCGCTCTTCGAACTGCGCACCACCGATTACAAGGGTTGGGCCCATGGGTTGAAGAAGGCGGGCTATGCCACCGATCCGCGCTATCCGCAGAAGCTGATCGACCTGATCGAGCGCTACGAACTGCACAAACTGGACAGCGGTGGTAAGCCCTCAAGGACGGCTCCTGCGCCGAAACCTGCCACCACCAAACCCCGGCCGAGCGCGGGCGATGAAGTGATCGTGTCGGTGGACGGATCGCGTCCGATCCAGCGCAACGCCTTTGGCATGAAGGTCGTGACGGGTCGCAAGGGAGACACCTACCGCGGGTTGGCCGATGAACTCGGAGTGCTCGCGGGACAAGTGGCCAAGTGGAACGATCAGGACAAGAACGCGGCGATCGTGGAAGGACAGGTGCTCTATCTGCAACCCAAGCGCAACCAGGCCAAAGAAGCCAAGGAGCATATCGTCAGCTCCGGTGAATCACTGTGGAGCATCAGCCAGGTGCATGGGATCAAGTTGGAGAAACTGGCGGTGTACAATGGACTGGCCAACGATGCGCCTGTGAAGCCAGGGACCAGATTGGTACTGCGGAGGCCCAAGCGCTGAACACGTAGATCTTGGTCGTTCGGCGCGGGACTTGACGGCAGCACGCCTTTGATCCCGATCAACGCGCTACCCGCAGCGCCGTGAGACGCCCATCCTGCGTCACGGTAACGAGGTCGAGCTCTCCGTCCCGGTCGAGGTCGCCTATGGCGGCGAGGCTTTTCGCCTTGGTCGGTGGCATCAATTCCGTTCCGTGGCCATCGACAATGTGTAGGGACGAAGGATCCCCGGCGAGCAGTTGCCATGCGCTGTCCTCGTTCCCGGGGATCGGAAGCGCTTGCTGCAGGCCGACGAAACCATGGGCGACGAGGGATCGAACCCCTTCCTCGCTCCGGGACCATAGACTGTCGCCTCTGAGCCACCAAATGCGAGGTCCTGTCCCTGTGGAACGGACGCCGAACCGCCCCTGTTCAGGTCGTCCGATCCGTTCGATGGGGCCCTCCATAGTGGTTGAACGCAATTGGCCTTCCGCGTCCAAGTAGATCACCTGGCTTGTTGCGATATCATTGCCGCCCCTCACCGCGATCAGCGTGGAGCCTTTGCCCAGTTCAGGACCGTTCGCCATGCGCTTGGCACCCCGCCGGTCGAGCACATGGATCCGCCCGTTCGCGTCGTTGAACAACAAATGATCCTTGCCCTTGATGCGCAGGTGCTGCACCGCGCTGGTGATCGGCACAGGGAGTGTTGCCGGGTTCCAGCCCTCCACTGGCTTTCCGTCCGGCCCGAGGTTCAAAAGGCGACCATCCTCCAAGGGAACGAGGATCCGGTAGCGTCCGTCCTTTTCGTAGTCCACGACCGAAATGGCGGCACCGGCTTTCGCTGGAAGCCGAACGGGGAAATCGCCCACGTCCACGCCATTGCGGTCGATGAGGTAGATGTGCCGGTCAGTGCCGATAAGCAATTGCAGTTTTCCGTTGTGGAAACGGTCCACTTGCGCAGCAGGGGCGAGCATTACGCCATCGAGGCCCCTTTCCCATAGCACCTGCCCACCGGTGCTGATCAAAAGGAGCCGAGCGGTGCTGTCCTGTATCAGCACCTCGCTCATGCCATTGGAATGGTTGCGGGTCATTTGCGGAACGCCCACCAGGGGCGCGGTGAGCGGCAGGCTCCATCGCGTTCGGTCCACGGGTCGTGTGATCGGGGCATGCTGCAGGCTAAGGTGGACATAGGACATCCCTTGCTCTTCGCGCCGTAGCTGGAATAAGAACCCGCCGAGTTCGTTCCAGAGGTCGGTTCGCGCGCTCATGGTCGCTGCGGTTGTGGACGTAGCGAGTTGGGCCAGTTGGGCTTGTCCGCGGCCCAGGTCGCACCAGATGGTGCGCAGGGCGGGCGAGGCGTTCCGCTGGAGAAGTTCGCTCGTGCGGAGATCTTGCGCCAACGTTCCGCCATCCAGGTAAGCGTTCACCGCATGCACCGCAGCGCTCGATCGATCCGCCACCACCAGGTGATCGCCCAGCACGACCGCCCATTCCAAGGTAGAGGTCCAAGTACTGTCCGCCAGGGCGCGCAAGGCGGGAGCGTGGTGGATGCGGTGATCGCGATGGAGGAGCGCACCGGTCCCTGGTCCCCCCAGTGAGGCAAGCAGGCGTGTGGTCGCGGCCGTGTCCATCGCCTCCACGACCAGCCAATGGGCGAGGCTGCCCTCGGAGAGGTACCCGCTCCCAGTTGCGCAAGGCCCAACGCTCCAATCGGAAAAGAACGAACCCAGGCTATCCGGCATGTGTTCGGACGTGCGGCGTTCCAGGATCTTCGGTCCACGCAGATCGAGAACCGTCACTTCCGCGGGTAGGACCCGGAGCATGTTCTCCTGGACAAAGGGGGTGGCGTTCTCCGCGATCCCAGTGCTGTCATTTGGAAGGAAGACCCCGCTCATGAGCAAGGCCTCTGGTCGGATCCGCACGTCGAGCGCTGCCCAGCCATCACTGCATGGAAGTGGTCCCAGCGCATGGGGCGCCACCCACTGTTCCAAGCCAGGCCAGGCTTGGGCAAGGCGCAATAACAGGTAGGCATCCGCCCCATGGCCCAATGTGGTCCGCGCCTGCGACAATCCATTGCTCATGGCTGCGGAGCCAGTGCGCCGAACCATGGCTTCGAGCAGCCCAGGGTCGCTGCTCAACAGCAACAGATCCTTGTGTAGTCTGCCATGGAGTTCAGGCAGGGCGGTGTCGGCGTGGAGGCGGAACGGTCCACCCCGCGCCACCACGGTCGGATCCACGCGCGCATCCAGGCGGACCGCTATTTCGGGCAACACACCCGGGATCGCGGAGGACAGTATGATGCACGATGCCATTG
This sequence comes from Flavobacteriales bacterium, assembly GCA_016703105.1. GTDB lineage: Bacteria > Bacteroidota > Bacteroidia > Flavobacteriales_F > PHOS-HE28 > PHOS-HE28. The sequence continues at coordinate 22,597 of JADJCS010000007.1, read as the reverse complement.
ACCCATCATCACCCTGCACCATGGCCAATATCATGGGCACTTTCGACCACGCCTCGGTTTCGCCTAGGGTCAGTCGGCCGAAAGCACGATCGAGCGTGCGGCCGCCGGAGGTGCCGCCAAGCACGGTGGCTAACTGCGCGGTCCGTGTCCATTGCTCCCAGAACGCACGAACATCGGGTAGGGCAATGATGAGGGCCGCTTCGGTGGGGACGGCGCTCCATGGATCGCTGTGGCTTTCCGTCGGACCCATTTGGCGGAACAATTGCCAGGCACCGACCGTGGTGAGCGCCACTAAGAACAAAAGGATCAGGACCTGGCGCATCGCGCAAAGCAAGCGGACCGATGCGGGGCCTGCCGGTCAGGGGATCACCGCATGCGCACACCGCCCTGTTCAGAACGGGATCGATGGCTCGGCCAGGAGCCGAAAACTCCGGCGATGCCAGCCACATGCGCCGTGGAGCGCGATCGCCTCGCGGTGGTCCAGGGTGGGATAGCCTTTGTTGATGTGCCACCGGTACTGCGGGTGGTCCGCGTCCAGTTGTCGCATCAATGCGTCCCTGTGGGTCTTGGCCAGCACGCTGGCCGCGGCGATGTTGCGGAACCGTGCATCGCCCTTCACCATGCACGTATGGGCGATCCCTATGTACGGGTCGAACCGGTCGCCGTGGATCAACAGGTGCTGCGGGATAATGGACAGTGCGGCGATCGCGCGGTGCATCGCCAGGAAGGACGCGTTCAGGATGTTCATCCGGTCGATCTCTTCCGGGCTGGCCTCGCCCACCCCCCATGCGATCGCGTTCCGCATGATCACTGGTCGCAGATCTTCGCGTTGTGTCGCGGTGAGTTTCTTGCTGTCGTTCAATCCAGGGATCCTCACGCGTGGCGGAAGTATGACCGCAGCGGCTACCACCGGACCCGCCAGGCAGCCCCGGCCGGCCTCATCACAGCCGGCTTCGAGCAGGTCTTTTCGAAAGGAGGGTGCGAGGGGCATCGGTGCGTCCGGTTCGTTGGTCCTACTGAAGAAGCTTCTCAATGCTTGCCCACAGGCCATCTGCGGTGCGGGCCCACGTGAACTTAGCGGAACGCTCCAGGCCCGCTTCGGTCATTCGGGAGCGCAGATCGTGATCGGAGAGCACGACCTCCAAGGCGCTAGCGATATCCTTTATATCGAAGGGGTCGCAGTAGATGGCCGCATCACCCGCCACTTCGGGTAGACTGGTCGCGCGGGCCGCAACCACCGGAACACCGCATCGCATCGCCTCGGCCACCGGAATGCCGAAGCCCTCGAAATAGGAAAGAAAGGCCAACGCCTCCGCTCCACCCAAGGCGCTCCGCAATCGGGGCTGGTCCAACCGACCGGTGAACGCCACGCGGTCCTTATGCACCAGTCCATCCCAGGCCTTTTTCATCCCCTTATCCCACCAGAAGGCCTCACCCACTACCACCAAACGGATATCCGGGCGAGCCTGGACCACCAGATCGAAAGCGGACAACAGGCGCGCTATGTTCTTGCGTGGATGGAGCGATCCCACACAGACCAGATAAGGATCATCGCCCGCGAATTCTCGCCGAGCCGCCTGTATTTCATCGGGCGAGCTTGGACGGAAAACGGCCCCGACCCCGTTATACACCACATCCACACGATCCGCAGGAACGCCATAGGTGGCCAAGAGGTCCTGCTTGGAGAACTCCGAGACCGTGACAATGCGTTCGGCCACCCGCGCGAAACGAGGGAACCAGGTGCGGTAATACCTTCGGTAGGCCCAAGGAAGGTCGTCCGGATAGTGCTCGAAGTTGAGATCATGGACCACCGCGAGCTGGGGCACCTTCGTGCGGGTGCTCAAGAAGCCGTCCGGGGAGAGGAAAAGGTCCGCTTTGTACTTCCGCAGCACGGCAGGGATACGCCACTGGAACCAGATCCAGTAGAGGAGAGGATGTCGAGTAGGAGGGGGGATCTGAACTGGGAGCACGTTCGCCGCGTAGATGAAGCGCGCGTGCCAGGGCCGATCGAAGAGAAAAATGAACGTATGCTCCGGATGCGCCTTGCAGATCCGCGACAACGTCTCGTGCGCGAACCAGCCGATGCCCTCGAGCTTGCCATGCAGAAGCAAGCGGGCGTTCACGGCGATGCGCATGGCCGCAAAGGTGCGTATCCTCAGTGGAGCTGTGGACCTGCAACGAAGGGAGAGGCCTTCGTCAACCACCGAAAATTCGGGGTCAGGTCCCTATCTTCAACGCTTGTGATAGTTTAGCGCCTCCTAACCAACGACACCCGTCATGAAAAAAGTACTGCTTGTGATCGCCGTGGCCGGCTTCGCATTCGCGACCCCAGCCTGTAAGAAGTGCGTGACCTGTAAGGAGGTCTACCCTGATGGCAGTTCATTCACCTACCCCGAGAAGTGCGGCAAGAAAAGCGAGCGCGAAGCGCAAGAGACCGCTTGTTCTACGGCAGCTGCCTTCTACGGCGGCACCTGCAGTTGCGACAAGTCCTAGGTCCTCGATCACCGAAGAACCTACCAGGCGCGGAGGCTTGCGACGCATGCCTCCGCGTCATTCGGTGGGATCAAGTCCCTACGTCGGGCAGGTTGAGTTCCGCGGTTCCATGTAACGCGGGGTGCGAAAGTGAGCTTGTCGACGAGCGTTCCTACGGTGGGGTGCGCTGGGCGGGAGCGTGGCGCACTTGCGCTTTTCGACCACATTCCTATTTTAGCGCCCCCAAACCAAAGACACGAACAATGAAAAAGGCTCTCCTCATAGTTGCAGTTGCCTGCTTCGCTCTCGCGACGCCCGCCTGTAAAAAGTGCGAAACCTGTAAGGCGACGGATAGCGATGGCGACATCGTTTACTCCGGTGAGGCTTGCGGTAACAAGACCGTTCGCGACGCCAACGAGACTTCCTGCCAGTCCTCTGCTTCCGCTTACGGCGGATCCTGCAGCTGCGACAAGTCGTAGATCTGGATATCTATGGAAGGGAGCCTTGTTCGCAAGGCTCCCTTCTTATTTCCGCCACCCGAATGAACGAACGATCGCTTCTGCTGCCCGCGACCATTGTGTTGTTCGGAGCCGCTTTGGTGGCCGCCATAACCGGTTATCCCGGCTACTTGGATCTGTGTGTATGCGTGGTGAACGCGCTGGTGCGCGCTATCACCGGGCTTGGTGTGTCGATCTTCTTCGGGGTATGCGCCCTGCTGGTCACCGCACCGGACCGGCCGCGCGTTACTGTGCTGCGCGCTTTACTATGGATCCAGGTTCTCACGTTCCTACTTTCCCTGTTCTTCCTCACCCAGTATGTCTATTTCCTTCTCGAGATCGTCACTTAGCGCCTCTTTCGTTGCGCTTCTAATTATTGCGGGTTGTTCCAGTGGTGCGCCCCGCGGTGAGTGGCGCCCGGCCAAAGGCACCCAAGCCGGTGGATTTACTGTGATGATGCCGGCCCCCAACGGGGTGCAACAGGGCACGCTCGTGCTGATGGGAGACAGTGTGAAAAGCCACCTCTTCCTGGCCACCGATTCCGGGATCACCTACACGGCCGCATACCTCGATCTTCCCCCCAGCCTGTCCGCGGCCACCGACTCTGCGCGCGCAGCGGCGATCTGGAGCATGCTTGCCGCACGACTTGGGGCGCCCCCCTTGACCGAACCTCCTCCGCTCGGCCCACCGAGCGGTACTGTTCAGAGCGCATGGTTCATTGACGCCCATGACGTTCGCCTCGCAGCGGTCGTTCACCTGCGAGGTACCCGGGTCGTATTGCTCAATAGCGCGGTGCCGGAAGCGATGTTCGGATCGCCCCAGCGGGCCAAGATGCTCAAGTTCCTGCGCTCCATCGAGTTCACAGGATAGAGGGCATCTCAAAATCATCCTTCGGGCTGCGCGAGGGTCTTTCGCGGTCATACTTCGTTGCTCAACCTTTACATAGCCACCGGCTATGCTCGGGTTTCGCGCCTTGTCTGGCCGCGAGATCCTCCTCGCTCGCTTCCAAAGACAATTTTGAGATGCCCTCTAGTACTTTCCGGATCCTCAGCGCGTTCACACGGCGCTTGGTTGACGGAGGCGGGCCCAATGGCCGCTAGCATCGCCCCACATGTCGCACTTTCGTCGCACCGTGTTCCGGGCGTGACCCATGCAAGGCACTTTTTTGCGCAACCTCGTTTTTGTAGTGGTGCTCAACCTTGTGGTGAAGCCCTTCTACATCCTGGGTATCGATGCGGGCGTGCAGGAGCGGGTGGGGGCTGAGGTGTATGGGGTGTACGCAGCGCTCCTCAGCCTGAGTTTCCTACTGAACATCGTGTTGGATCTGGGGATCACCAACCACAACACACGTTATCTCTCCCAGCATCCTGAGCTGATGCGGGAGCAGTTCGCGGGCATCGTTGGCGTTCGGCTGGTGCTCGTGGTCCTCTATGCCTCGGTATGCCTCTGCGCCGGGTTCGTTCTTGGATATGGTGCGGAGCAGCTTAATCTCCTGGGTTGGTTGATCCTGAACCAAGCGCTTGCGGCCATGCTCCTCTACCTCCGCAGCAATATCGCCGCCATGCAACGCTATGCGGTGGACAGCCTGCTGAGCGTGCTGGATCGGGCGTTGCTCATCGGGCTGGTCGGTTGGTTGTTATGGGGGCGTGGCATGCACGAGGAGTTCCGCATCGAATGGTTCGTTCGGGCCCAGACCTTGGCTTACAGTGCGAGTGTGTTCTTCGCTTTCGTCATCCTGAGGCGAAGCGTGGATGTGCTGTCCCTGCGATGGGATCGCGGGAGGGCCTGGTCCATTTTGCAACAGAGCTTTCCATATGCCTTGTTGATCCTGCTCATGACCTTTTACTACCGGATGGACACCCTGTTGCTTGAGCGCCTCCTGCCCGATGGTGCGATGCAGGCTGGTATCTATGCCCAGGCCTTTCGCTTCTTCGAGGCCTTCAATATGTTCGGGTACCTGCTGGCGGGGCTGTTGCTGCCGATGTTCAGCCGCTTGATCAAGTCGGATGGACCGGTAGCGCCGTTGGCGGGCATGGCGTTCCGCCTGGTTTGGGTGGGCACCCTCGCGGCTGCGGTGATCGGATGGGTCTTCGCGCACGAGATCATGGCCTTGCGCTATTCAGAGCATGTAGCGGTGAGCGCTCCGGTCTTCGCGGTGCTGATGAGCTGTTTCGTGGCCGTATGCACCACTTATGTGTTCGGTACGTTGCTCACCGCGAGCGGCGATCTGCGTACGTTGAACGTTCTAGCGGCATGCGGTATGGTGCTCAATATCGCACTGAACCTGCTGCTCATACCGAAGTACCAAGCGCTTGGCGCCGCATGGGCGAGCTTGATCACGCAGGTGCTCATGGCCGCTGCCCAAGCCGTGTTGGCGGCGCAACGGTTCGGGGGGTGGCGCGGTAGGTCCACTACCTTCGGCCCGGTGGCGTATCTGATGGTGCTGGTCATTTGCGGAGCCCTATTGCATACGTGGTCGCCTGGGCTCTGGGCGGGGGGCGCGGTGATCCTAGCAACGGCCAGCCTCGCGGCGTTCGCCACCGGCACTCTGCGCCCTGCCGAACTTCGCGAGGCCATGGCGTTGCAGGCCGGTGCCGGCAAGGGCTAAGGTGTACTTTTGGCCCTCTTTTCACGGGACCCTGCTCATGGCCGACCGCTCACCAGCTACTGACGACAATTTCGATCTGCTGCTATTCCTCTGGGCCCGGCGCCGCTTGATACTTGGGGTCACGCTCCTGGGCATGGTGGCCGGGATCGCGGCCGCGTTCATCATCCGCCCGCGCTTCAAGAGCGAGGTGATCCTCTTCCCGGCCATCACCAACTCTGTCAGCAAGGCCTTGCTCAGTGAGGTGAGCACCGGACGTGATGATATTCTTGCCTTGGGCGATGAGCAAGATGCGGAACAACTCCTCCAGATCCTGCACTCGGACCGCGTTCGGGACCACATCACGGAGAAGTACCACCTGGCCGATGTGTACCGCATTGAAGCGGACAACCCCCACATCCGCACTGAACTGCGAGAGAGCTATGAGGAGCATTTCAAGTTCGAGTATACCAAGTTCGGCAGTGTGCGGGTGGAGGTGTTGGACGAGGATGCCCAGCGCGCGGCCGATATGGCCAACGACGTAGCCGCATTGGTGGACACGGTATGGAAAGCAATGGGCCAGGAACGCGCTGGTAAGGGTCTCGCGGTGGTAGCCGAGAACGTGCATCGGATCGAGAAGGAGCTGATCGTGGTGGAGGACAGCATGCGCGTGCTACGCCGTCTCGGTGTGCATGATTATCACACCCAGAGCGAACGCTACAATGAATACATGGGTGCCGCGATCGTGAAGGGCGACATGCGCGCGGTGAAGGAGTTCGAAGAGCGCTTCAAGGTCCTCGCCGAATACGGGGGACCTTACACCGCGCTACAGGACCGCTTCTACAACGAGATGAAACGGCTCACCACCCTGCGCATGAAGATGGACCAGGCCCGCGCCGATATGGAGAGCGATCTGCCCCACAAGTTCGTGGTGAACCGGGCCCAGCCGGCCGATAAGAAGAGCTATCCGGTGCGTTGGCTCGTCGTGGTCGTGAGCACCATAAGTGCCTTCCTGCTCGCGTTGTTGCTCATCGTAGTGCAGGAGAACATCAAGAAGATCACCGACCCACATGCCCGCTGAGCCCCTCACCTTCCTTTCTTATCTGCGGATCGCCCAGCGCAATTGGCGCACGCTCGCCGCAGTGGGCGTGGTGGCCGTCGTCCTCTCTTCGTTCCTGAGCTCGCCCGTGTTCATCACTCCGCTCTATTTGTCGTCCGCGACCGTATATCCCGTGAACCTCACGAGCTACAGCATCGAAACGCGGACCGACCAGCTCCTCCAGCTCCTGGAGAGCAACAGCATCCGGGACAGTCTGGTGGCCCGGTTCGACCTTGCGAAGCACTATGAGATCGACACGACCGAGGCGCCCGGACGGTTCTACCTGAACGCCGAGTTCAATGATCGTGTGGAGATCAGCAAGACCCGCTTCGAGAGCGTGCAGATCGAAGTGACGGACGAAGACCCTCGCCTGGCCAGGGACATGGTGCGTGCGATGCTCGAACAGACCGATCTGCTGGCCCGCCGCCTGCAGCGCGAAAAATCAAGTGAGGTGCTGCGGATCGCGGCCTATGAGACCCAGGTGGAGAAGCGCAAGCTCGATTCGGTCGAGACCCGGCTGAACGCCCTTCGACGCGAGACCGGCCTGTTGAGCTACGATGCCCAGACCGAAGAGGTGACGCGCGGCTATTTGCGCATGCAAGGTGGCTCGGGAGCTTCTGCCGCCGCGCGTGAAGAGGCCAGGGAACTGCTGAAGGCGCTGGGGGAAAAGGGTGGTGAGTTCCGCCAGCTCTCTGAACTCAGCAACATCTTCCGGAACAACTATGTCGCCCGCCTGAACGAGTTGGAAAAGGTGCGCTCCGATGTATCCAAGGAACTCACCTACACGAATGTCGTCGGCTATCCTGAGGTAGCGGATAAAAAGGTGTTCCCCGTGCGCTGGCTCATCGTATCGATCAGCACCGCAAGTGCCTTGTTCCTGGCTTTTCTTTTGATCGCCTGGGGTCGAACACGGTCCTGAGCCATGGTACGTGCGCTGAAAACCCATTGGATCGCGGCGATCTGCACGGGTTTCGTCCTGCTCAATGCCTTGCTCACGGCGAACGAGGTTTATTGGTTGGTGCTCCTTCCGGCTGTTCTGCTCATTGGATGGGCGATGGTGGCCGTCCCGGATAAGCTCCTGCTCTTCATCGCGTTCGCCACTCCGCTCTCGATCAATTTGGAGCAGCTTGATCTCGGGGGCATCGGCATTTCACTGCCCACGGAACCCCTCATGGTCGGGGTCACCCTGCTTTTTCTGATCAAGCTCGCGCTGGAACGCGACGTGCTCGATCCGGGTGTCCTTCGTCATCCTGTTACGGCGGTGATCGTGGCCCACCTGCTATGGATGGCCTTGTGCATCGTGCCTAGCGAGATGCCCCTGGTGAGTGTGAAGTTCTTTCTGGCCCGGCTCTGGTTCATCACCACCTGCTATTTCGTGGCCACCCGTCTCTTCGCCGACCAACGCAACATGCACCGCATGGCCTGGTTGTTCGCGATCTCCCTGGCCGGGGTGATCGCGTATACGCTGATCAACCACGCGCAACTCCGTTTCGAACAGGAGCCCGCGCACTGGGTCATGAGCCCCTTCTTCAAGGACCATACCTCCTATGGGGCCATCATCGCGTTCTTCCTGCCTTTCCTCGTCGCCGCGGTGGCGATGCCCGGGTATTCGCGCAGCCGGAAGGGTCTAGCGGTGCTGCTGCTTTTAGTGTTCACCGCAGGGTTGATATTCAGCTACACTCGGGCCGCGTGGGTCAGCTTGATCGGCGCCTTGGGCATGTTGTTGGTGATGCGCCTGAGGGTGCCCATTTGGGCGCTCTCGTTGGTGCTGATCACTGGAGGCGCCGTTTATTACGTGAACGCGGACCGCATCACTATCGCCTTGGAACGCAACCGTGAGGAATCCTCCGACGATCTGGGGGAGCACGTACAGAGCATCAGTAACATCAGCAGTGATGCCAGCAACCTCGAACGCCTGAACCGCTGGAATTCGGCGATGCGCATGTGGGAGGAACGGCCGCTGTTCGGGTGGGGACCAGGGACCTACATGTTCCAGTACGCCCCTTTCCAAGCCAGCGAGGATAGGACCATCATCAGTACCAATTTCGGTACCCAAGGCAACGCCCACAGTGAGTACCTGGGCCCGCTGGCGGAGCAGGGTGTGCCCGGAATGCTGCTCATCGTTCTGCTGGTCATCGTCACCATGGTCACCGCATTGCAGCTGTACCCGCGTATGCCCGCAGGTGCGGACCGTCGCCTCATGAGCGCGGCCTTTCTCGGCCTTGTGACCTACTACCTGCACGGAGCCCTGAACAACTTCCTGGACACGGACAAAGCCGCAGTGCCGTTCTGGATGTTCACCGCCATCGTGGTGCTGTTCGACCTGAAGTATCCGCGTTCGAAAGCGCTCGAGGGAGAGGCGCTCAACGCATGGCGCAGGTGAGCACGGCGATATCGTCCAGGTAGGGAAGTCCCGCACGGTGCGCTTCGAAGCGCGCGATCACCGAAGCGTTCACCGCTTCGGGGCCTGAGGACCGCATCTCATCGATCGTGCGGCGTAGCGCGTCCATATCGAACGCGTTGCCGTGGGCATCTTCCTGCTCCACCAGACCGTCCGTGTAGTTGAACAAGAGGCTACCTGATGGAAGCGTGGTAGTTCCGGCGGTGATGAAGGGAAGTTTGGGCATCATGCCCAGCGCGATGCTGCCGCTGCTCAGTTCCTCGAACCCGTTCTCGGTGCGCAGCAGCGACGGGTTGTGCCCTGCGTTCACATAGCGCATCCGTCCCGTGCCGAGGTCCAGGTCCCCGATGAACAGGGTGATGAATCGCTCGCCACGTGCGTTGCCGTATACCTTGTCGTTCAGGTCCCGGACCAGATCCTCCAAGGGGGCATCGGAATGCCGTACGAGCGCGTGGAGGGTAGCTTGGAAGTTGCTCATCAACAACGCGGCCGCGATGCCTTTACCGCTCACATCGGCGATCACAAGGATCAAGCGGTCGGGCGCCAGTTGGATCACATCGTAGTAGTCCCCACCCACCTGGCGGTGCGGCTGGTACCAGGCCGCCGCATGGAAACGGTCCGTGCGGGGCAGGTCGCCGGGCACCAACATGCTCTGCATCTCGGCGGCCAGTTCCATCTCGCGTTTGTCGCGTTCCTGTTGCAAAGCCTGTAGTGCGAGCCGCTTGTTCTCAAGGGCCACCACGATCAGGTTCGTGAGGGTTTGGATGAAGTTGAGATGCTTCACCGAAGGGCTCATGCGCTGCTCGTCCTCGTCCAGGTCGCCGATGAAGAGGTAGGCCAGGGGCCGGTCCTGATGGAACACGGGGACCACCACATCGAAACCGCTCAACGCACGTTCCGCTTCCGGACCGATCAATCGGATGTCGCTACCCTCACTGGCGATCCGGTCCAGATCGGGTAGGGTCTCGTCCAGCGCCGTGCCGTGCCTCAGCACGCATTCCCACTGCTCGGACCGCTCGAACAACAAGAGCCGGAAGATCCCCAGCTCCTGGTTGATGATACCCTTGTACAAGTGCAAAAGCCCGCTCCTGTCCAGGTTATTGTTGATCGCCTTGGTGACCTCCAAGAGCGCTTTCAACTGGAACTCCTTCAGCCCGAGCCGGTCATTGAGGCGGTCCAGTCGCGTCATCTCAGAGGCCCAACTTCTTCGCGATCTCCGGCAAACGAGCGGAAAGAGCGATCTCGCGCAATTTCTGTTTCGCTTCGGTGGCCGGCGATCCCAAGTAGCTCTTGCCGCCTTCCACGCTGCTCATGATCCCGCTTTGCCCCAGGATCGTAGCGCCTTTGCCCACGGTAAGCTTGCTCGGGATCCCTACCTGGCCCCACAAGGTCACTCCATCCTCGATCACCACCGCGCCAGCGATGGCGACATGCGCGCAGATCAAGCAGTGCGCTCCGATGCGTGTGTCGTGGCCGACCTGCACATGGTTGTCCAATTTGGTGCCTTTACCGATCCGTGTGTCCGCGCTCACACCGCGATCGATGGTGCAGAGCGCTCCGATCTCCACGTCGTCCTCGATCACCACGCTACCGCACGGGATCATCTTGTCATATCCTTGCGGACGTTTCTTGTAGTAGAAGGGGTCGGCGCCCAGCACGGTGTTGGCGTGGATGATGACGCGATCGCCGATGTTGGCGGGACCGTAGACCACCACACCGGGCATGATCATGCAGTCCTTCCCGATGCGCACCTGCGGCCCCAGAACCGCGGTGGAATGCACGGAACTTCCCGACCCGATCTCCGGTGCGGGGTTCTCCCATCCCAACCTCGGGCTGAAATGCAGCACAAGCGTGTTGTAGTCCGCACAGGGATCCGCGCTGATGATGATCGCTTTGCCTGCCGGCACTTCAACCTCCTTGTCGATCAGAATGGTCGTGGCCGCGCTCTGCAGGGCCTTCGTGTAGTACTTGGGATGGTCCACGTAGACCAGGTCGCCCTCTTCCACGCGGTTGATCTCGTTCAGCCCGGCCACCGCGCGGGCCGTATCACCCGCGACCCGGGCGCCGAGCAATTCGGCAAGGGCCGCTGCGGTGACGGTGCGTTCCAACTTCATGCGGCGACGAAGGTAGCAGCGCGGAAAATGATGAACCCCGCAGCAACGCTGCGGGGTTCTGTTCGAATGGTCAAAGACCGGACCTCCCGTCCGAAATAGCGCCCGGCGCTAGGAGCGGGCTTCCTTCTTCACGCGGTCGAGGTATTCGCCGGTCTCGGTATCGATGCGGACCACCGTACCGATCTCCACGAAGGACGGTACGCTGATCTCCGCGCCGGTCTCCAGTTTCGCGGCCTTCATCACCTTGTTGCTGGTGTCGCCTTTCACGGCGGTCTCCGTGTAGGTCACCTCCAGTTCCACCACTTTCGGGGGACGTGCGAAAATGGCCACGTCGCTCTCGAAGCCCACCTGCATGATCATCTCCTCTTTCATATACCCCATGGCATCGCCAAAGAGGCTGGCCGGCACGTACAACTGCTCGTAGGTGGTCGGGTTCATCAGCACCAGGTTGTCCCCTTCGCGATAGAGGTACTGGAGTTCATGCACTTCCACCCGCAGCACTTCCATGCTTTCCCCACTGCGCCAGCGGTGCTCGTTCAGTTTGGCGTTGCGCAGGTTGCGCATCTTCCCTTGGTAGAAAGCGCGCAGGTTGCCCGGTGTGCGGTGCTGCCATTCGATGATCTGGCAGATGTCGCCGTTGTGGCGGATGTAGGAACCAACGTTCACGTCAGCTGTGGAGGCCATGCGGATAGGGTCTTGAAAGGGCCGCGAAGCTAGGAAAAGTCGCCTAGGCGACGGTGGGCCTCCATGCGTTGGCCGGAGCCCTCTCTAGCGGTCCAGGTCCAGTGCCGCCTGGCACAATGCCGTTTCGGCGGCCTGACGGTTGCTGGCCACCAGGAGTGTTCGATCGCCGATGTGTTGTCGGAGGAGGTCGCCGTACCACCGGACCGCCTCCGCATCGAGGTTGCTGCAGGGCTCGTCCAGCAGGAGCAAGGGCGTGTCGCTAAGGATGGCGAGGGCGAGCTTCAAACGCTGTTTCATGCCGCTGCTGAAGTGGCGGACGGGCTTTTCCAGGTCTCGCTGTAGATAGGCGATATGTGCCAGTTCATCCAGGCCGATGCCGGGCAACAGCGGTTTGAAGCGCTGGTGGAAACCGATCACTTCACGGAGGCTCAGGTCTTCGTACAGCCCCAGGTAGGGCGCCGCGATCACGATGTGGCGGTAGACCAGCGCTGGATCCAATGTCGCCCCTTTGAGACCGTGTGTGACCGCACCCGATGTAGGCGCCAATACCCCGGCGATCACTTGCAGCAAGGTGCTCTTACCACTTCCGTTCGGGCCGAGCAGCGCGGTGCGGCTGCCGCTGGCGAAAGTGTGCGAGACCCCGCGCAGCACGACCTCCCGGCCAAAAGACTTGGTGACCTGATGGAGGACTACTTCCATGGCGATGATCGCATGGATCACTCCGCCAACCCGCGCATGATCCCCTTGGGGCTGTTGCGTATGAAGTCGAGGATCTGGCCGCGTTCGGGGCTGCGGGGCAGGGTCTGCTCCACGCTCTGCGCGGCGCGGTCCACGTTCGTGCTGCGCACGAAGATCTCCCGGTATATGTCCTCGATGCGCGTAATGGCGTCGTCCGTGAAGCCGCGGCGGCGCAGTCCCACCACGTTCACGCCCACATAGCTCAGGGGCTCGCGCGCCGCTTTCACGAAAGGCGGAACGTTCTTCCGCACCAGGCTCGCCCCGGCGATGAAGCTGTGCGCACCGATGTGGATGAACTGTTGCACGGCCACGTTCCCTTCAAGGATGGCCCAATCGTCGATGGTGACGTGGCCGGCGAGGTTCACGCTGTTGGCGATAACGATGTTGTTGCCCAGGATGCAATCATGCGCCAGATGCACGTAGGCCATCAGCAGGCAATTGCTGCCCACGGCGGTCTTCTGCCGGTCCGCGGTGCCTCTGTTGATGGTGACGCATTCGCGCACCGTGGTGCCGTCGCCCACTTCGGCGGTGGTGCGCTCGCCGGCGAACTTCAGGTCCTGCGGGATGGCGCTGATCACGGCACCCGGGAAGATCCTGCATCGTGCCCCTATCCGGGCGCCGTCCATCAGTACGGCGTTGGATCCGATCCAGGTGCCGTCGCCGATCACCACATCGCCTTGGATCGAGGCGAACGGTTCGATGGTGATGTCCTTCCCGAGTTGGGCGTCCGGGTGGACATAGGCCAGGGGGCTGATGCTCATGGCCGGAGGTCAGACGGTCGCTGTTGCTTTCGTAGCGACCGGTGCGGGCGCCTTATCGCGCGCGATCTGCGCCATCATCTCGGCCTCCATGGCCGGTTGGCCGGCCACGTAGGCGATGCCCTTCATATGCACGATACCGCGCCGGATCGGGGTGAGCAGCTCCAGTTTGAAGACGATGGTGTCGCCTGGCAGCACCTTCTTCTTGAAGCGCACGCCGTCTATCTTCAGGAAGTAGGTGGTATAGTTCTCCGGATCGGGCACCTGGCTCAAAGCGAACACGCCACCCACCTGCGCCATGGCTTCGATCTGCAGCACACCGGGCATCACTGGATTGTCCGGGAAGTGGCCTTGGAAGAAGGGCTCGTTCATGGTCACGTTCTTCACACCGATGATGCGCTCGCCGGTGATCTCCATGATCTTGTCGATCAGCAGGAACGGGTACCGGTGCGGCAACATCTTCGTAATGGCGTTGATGTCGTACAGCGGCTCCTTGTTCACATCGTACTGGAAGCCCACCACTTTGCGCTCGGCGCGGATGGCCTCTTTGATCCGCTTGGCGAAGCTGGTGTTGCCGAAGTGCCCGGGCCGTGCCGCCAGGATATGGCCTTTGATCGGCCGGCCCACTAGTGCCAGATCCCCTACGATGTCCAGCAGCTTATGACGTGCCGGTTCGTTGAAGAACTTCAGGTCCGTGGTGTTGAGCACGCCGTTACGGCGGATCTCCACGTCCTTGTACTCGCGCCCGATGATCTTGGCCAGTTCCTTCAACTGGTCCTTCGTCGTGCCCTCGCGATCCTCCAGCACGATGGCGTTGTCCAGGTCGCCCCCCTTGATCAGACCGGCCTTGGCGAGTTGTTCCAGTTCGCGAAGGAAAACGAAGGTGCGGCAGGGTGCGATCTCCGTCTTGAACTCCTCGTTCCGGTACATGCTCGCGTGTTGTGTGCCGAGCACAGGGCTGTTGTAGTCCACCATCACGGTGAGGCGGAACTCCCCGCCCGGTGTTGGCACGCCCAGCATTTCGGTACCGCGTTCCTTGGTCTCGAACCAGATGGGCTCTTTCAAGATGAAGTAATCGCGTTCCGCATCCTGCTCTTCGTACCCCACCGATTCGATCGCTTCCACGTAGGGCAGGGAGCTGCCGTCGAGGATGGGGAGCTCCGGTCCGGTGAGTTGGATCAGGCAGTTGTCCACTTGCAGCGCGTACAGGGCGGCCAGGGCGTGTTCCGTGTGGTATGCACCTTGGCGCCGTTCTGTTCCAGGGTGGTGCCGCGCTCGGTGCTCACCACGCGATCGGCATCGGCATCGATCACCGGCTGGCCGTCCAGGTCGATGCGCTGGAATTTGTAGCCGTGGTTGGCTGGGGCGGGGCACAGGATCAGGCGCACCGGTTCTCCGGGTGTGCAGGCCCACGCCGCTCAATTCGACTGACCGTTTCAGGGTGCGTTGCTTCTCGTTCATGGCGTCAAGGTCATGCGCGGGTGATCGTGGCGATCCGTGCCCGGGGCAGGGCGGTCGGCTTCAGCCGCCGAAGCTAAGATGTAGCACGAACACCGCCTTCGACCCGATCGGTATGCTGCGGTGTGGATGCCACTGGTGCTCGATCTCTCACGGAGACACGGAAGCACGGAGAATGCGCCCTCACCCCCAACCCTTCTCCCATGGAGAGGGGCGTTTTGTGCCTCCGCGAGAGCATTTTCGTGGAACGGATGAATGCAACTTGCTTAGATGGCCCTATCGATCCCCCGCGCCGCGCCGCGAGGCCAATTCGCGCTCAAGGGCATCGATCCGTCGTTGCACATCGGGCAGATTGCGGTATACCACGTAACTGCGCTTGTAAGCGCGGATGGCGAAGGCCGGGCTGCCCTGCACCACGGCATCATCGGGCAGGTCGTTGCCTATGCCGCTCTGGGCCGGCGATCTTCACCCGATCGCCTGCGGTGAGATGCCCCGCGATACCCACCTGACCGCCGATCTGGCAATAGCGGCCCACCTTCGAACTTCCGGCGATGCCCGCCTGGCTCACCACCAGCGTGTGCTCCCCGATCTCCGCGTTGTGCCCTACTTGGATCAAGTTGTCCAATTTGGCGCCCTTCCGGATGAAGGTGCTGCCGAGGGTGGCGCGGTCGATGGTGCAGTTGGCGCCGATCTCCACATCGTCCTCGATCACCACGTTGCCGATCTGGGCCATTTTCTCCTGCTCCCCTTTTTCGTTCGCGGTGAAGCCGTAGCCATCGGCCCCGATCACCGTATTGCTATGGAGGATGCACCGCTCCCGATCACGGACTTCGCGTACACTTTCACCCCCGCATGAAGGCGGGTGCGCACGCCGATGTGTACCCCTTCGCCGATGAAGCAGTTGGGGAAGATCTTGACGCCATCGCCGATCACCGCACCGTCGGCCACGTAACTGAAGGCGCCGATGTACACGTCCTTGCCCACGGTGGCTTAGGCTCAGGTAGCAGGGCTGCTCGTAGCCGATCTTCTCACGCTGGTGGGCATCGTGCATCTCAGCAGCTTCGCAAAAGCCGCCCGGGGGTCCTTCACGCGGATCAGCGTAAGGCTTTTGGCGATGGGCCGTGTGGGCTGGAAACGTTGCCCACGTCGCTATGCTCGCCGCCGTGGTGTAGAGGAACTCGGTATAGCGCGGATTGGCCAGGAAGGTGAGGGTACCCAATTTCCCTTCCTCGATCTTGGCCACGTCGTACACCAGCACCTGGGCATCGCCATCCACGGTGCCTTGTAGGAATTCGGCGATCTGACCGGCGGAGAACTGCATGCTTTGGGAGGAGCGCTAAGGTAGACGGGCTGTCTTCCGCAAGGGGTCAATAGGGGATCTCCACCGCCACGCGGGTCGCATCCCATTCCAGTACCATGGTGGGGCCCTGCTCCTCGAACCGGATCGTGAACTGTTCGACCTGCTCGTTGCGTTGCACCGGTACCACGGCCTTCACCACGTCAAATTCCTCTTCGCGGCTGGCCTTCTGGTCCATGGTGATGCCCCACGGGTACATTTTGCTGTTCTGCATCACCGTCCACTCCTCTGGGCCGGGGATGGTCCACAGCGTGAAGTGCCGGGCTCCAAAGGCTGGCCTTGGATCTTTCAGGGTCGTATTGGTGGTGAAGGTGGTGGGCTCGTTCGCACCGGTACGCCATACCTCGCCGTAGGGCACCAGGTCGCCGAAGATCACCCGGGCTTTTTGAAAGGTCGGCAGTATTTCACCGTCACCTGGGTTTGGTCCATCGCGAAGGTCACCGTGTCTTCGGGACTGTGCTTCTTGGTGTTCACCTGCATCACCTTGAAGCCGACGAATAGTACCACGATCAGCACGAGCGCACCGGATCAGAACGCGTTTGAGGGTTTTGCTCATGGGCTGGGGAAATAGAAGGTTGAAGGCAAAAGGTTGAAGTGTGAAGAAGGAAGACTCCTTGGGTGCAAAGGTGCTTATGAACGCACTACCGTGGTGCTGTTCGCCTGCGCCGTGGGGGTTACCACCAGGTCGTTCACGCACACATGGGCGGGAAGGGTCGTTACATAGTACACCAGTTCGGCGACGTCCTCCGGCCGCAACGGGTCCAGACCTTGGTAAACCTGTGCCGCACGGGCCCATCGCCCCCGAAGCGTACCGATCTGAATTCGGTCTCCGCCATGCCGGGAGCGATCTGTGTCACCTTGATGCCGTGCGGCAACAAGTCTATCCGCATTCCCTTGGTCAACGCATCCACGGCGTACTTGCTGGCGCAATACACATTGCCCTTGGGGTAGACCTCCTTGCCCGCTGTGCTGCCGATGTTGATGATGTGCCCCGTCTTGCGCGCGATCATACCGGGGATCACGGCCTTGCTCACGTGCAGCAAGCCTTCAGTTGGTGTCCAGCATGCGCTCCCAATCCTCGAGATGGCCTTCCTGGATCGGGTCCAGCCCGGCGGCGAGGCCCGCATTGTTCACCAGCACATCGATCGCGCTCCATGCCGGTGGGAGGGAAGGATCGCTTGCACAGCGGCATTGTCGCGCACGTCGAAGTGAAGAGGATGAACGACCGGCGGGCCTCGACCTTGCCGTGCATTCCTTCCAGTTCACTGCGCAGGGCCTCCAAGCGTTCCTTGCGGCGGCCGGTGATGATCACACGGTGGCCTTCGGCCGCGAAACGGCGTGCGGTGGCTTCGCCGAAACCGCTGGTGGCGCCGGTGATGAGAATGAGCTTGGGCATTGGGCAAAGGAACGCCACCTTCGCGTGTGGGCCAGTGCTCCAAGCAACCTCTTGTTCACCTGAGGCCGTCAACTCGCAGGCTAGCCAACACATTTGAGGATCATGCGTTCCCTTCCGTTGCTGCTGTTGGTCTTCTGGCTTCACCTGTCGACCGCGTTCGGCCAGGCGAACTACCATCAAACCGTCTATGAGCCCACGAACTTCGACGGCTTGCGCGCGGCGCCCGCGCATTGCGCCGATGGATCGGTCCTGTTGCTCACCAAGAAATGGACCACGCGGCGATCAGAACATAAGCATCGGCCCTTTGGGCGCTGCGATCTGAGTCCCGTAGAGCCTGGTGATGCCGGCCAATGCCCCGGACTCCACCTTCCTTCCGACCATCCATGGAATATCGAAAGCACTTCCCGATGGTGGGGCGGTCATTCTCTATGACCCGGCGCGTCCGAACCGCCTGGAGTGTTATCTGACACGGATAGACGGTGCGGGCGATGCGGCCTCTGGAGTAAGCGCCTCGATGTGCCGGGTGCTACGGCCATTTCAGTACTCGGGTGCAAAGGCGGGTCTGGCGATAAGCGGTGCGGACGAGCTGTTCCTTTCGACCCCCGTATGGTGGTCGTCGGATACCACCTGTGCCGCGTTCAATTCGACCATCATCAGGCTCTCCGTTCGGGGACCAGCTTTGGGCGAAGACCGTGGGCATTTGCGCTTTCACGGTTGTGTTCGGTGCCGTTAGCGATGAAGCAGGCGGCTGCTATTTCCTCCAGAAGATGCGCCGTTGGAGGGGGCACCAGCTGTTGGGTGGTCCTCGAGATTGGTGTGTTGATGTGATCGGCTCCTTCGATAGCTTTTCACCCTTTGTGCAGGAAGGCCCGCGTGATATGCCACCGTGTCTCCAGCGGGGATGTGTTCGTTGCTGGATCTCATGGCTACACCGGCTGATCCGGCGGGGCGCGGTCGGCTCCAGTCCAACAGGACAGGGCCTCTGGGGCGCGTACGTTGAGGCCAATCACGATATCTCCTGCTGGTCCGTGAAACAGCGAGCGGTGAAGTGCTTCACCACCTCGCTCTGGCAGTGGGATGAGACCGAGCGGGCGGTCGTCGTGCGCCTTCCTTCTTACGGGCGGTGTCGATGCCCACCAGAGCGCGGTGGACATCTCCACGTTCGGAAGTGTACATAGAGGGGGATCCAGGATGTGCAGGAGGATACCTTTGTGCTTGCGGGCATGGTGTTCGGGGCGACAGGATCCGTCGCTATTCCATTGGCGCATCGGTTCGGACATGAGTAACGCGTGTTTCCTGGAGCCAGCGACGGTCACAGGCACGGCCGGGTCAGCGTTAATCAATCTGGGTGCTGTACAGACTTACTGGTCCGACGCTGCGATCACTGTTCGATACTTCCGGAATCACCCTGGCCCCTCGTGGGCTGGGTGGGAACGGACTTCTGTGCCTGGCTCACCACGGTAGCGGTGGAGGAACAAGAGCCCGAAGGGTTAGTTGTATTCCCCTCTTTGCTTTACCGGGCGAACCGATCCAGGTCGTGGTGAAGGACCGGCTATGGTGCAAGTGCGCGATCCGCAAGGGCGCAGCTTGATGGCGCGCAAGGCACGAGGGCCGGCGATGACGACACGGCGGGATGGGCAGCCGGCACTCTCGGTGCATCACGATTGCGGACGTCGCCACCATCAGCGCCAATGCCGGAAGGTGATGGTGGGTGATCGTCGATCACGAAGCCAACCACCGCGGCCAAGCCAGAATACCACTTTCCACCGGCCGCGCCAAGGCTTGCAACCGAGGTTGTCGCTCGCTTCAGCGATATGGGGATGGCGGACATCGCCTTCTTGGTCTGCTCCTGATCAGGTCTCTCCGTAGAGGGTCGCTACGCCACCCTACAGATGAGTAGTGCGCAGGGGCATGCACGAAGCCTCGGTTGCGGCACCGGAACTTGCGCTACCGTGCGATCATCAACCGCTCAGTGAAGAGCTGCTCCCAGTAACGATGGTGACGACGTAGAGGCCATCGGCCAGCACCTGGCAATGCGAGCGAGGTGTTCAACGCACCGTCATTCAGTGGCAAGGTGGTGCTCATCACGCCTTGCCGAAGAGGTCGGTGATATCCAACGTAGCGTTAGTGAGCTCCGGATAGATGCCGCTGAGCTGGATGCGCACCTGCTCGCCGTTCGTCGGGTTGGGGTAGAGCAGCAACTCCATGGCTCCCCGGTGTCCGCGGCTTCGTAGCCACGCGGCTCGGCGAAGGGCGCCAGCGGTGTCCAGCCGATCTTCACGGCACAGGAGGGACCGTAGTCGCACCATGTCGCACCGTTGTCGAAGCTGGCATGCACCTGCACGTTGTAAGTGCGGCCTGCTTTCAGCGGCTTGGTGTACCATGGGGTGAGCGTGAAGCTGCGGGTGGGGAAGGCGATGGTGCGTGCGTAGGCCGGTTGGCCCGCAGTGTTGGTGAAGCGGAACTGGTATTTGTTCGCGCCGGGTACTTCGGTGGCCGCGATGGTGCTGGTGCCGTTGAGCTTCAGGTTCACCGCGCCGCAACCCATCACCCGGATCGGTGGTGGTGGTGAGTTGGGTGGAGGCAGAGCGATGCCTGTGCAGAAGCAGTTGGCGTCATAGGTATCATTGATGGTGCTGGCCATGCCGTCATCGCAGGCAGTTCCCACAGCACAGCCGGTGAGTAATCGCACGATGCGGTTGCGCCCAATGTTATTGTAACTGATGAAATCTCCGGCCGCGATCACGGAGCCATCGGGCTGAATGCAGCGCGTTGACCCGCGATATAATACCCGACTGGTCAAAATTGTGGAAGCGAACCCTGAATGGGATTCATGTCCAGATCGCCGCTCGGGGTCCAACGCGCGATGTCGTTGCGGGAAATGCCGTTGATGTGACCGAACGCCCCACCGCCGATCACATAACCGTTCTGTTGCGAGGGCGAGCGCATATATGACCACCTGGTCAGGACCGGGGGCGCGTGGTAGGATCGACCGCGCCTGTGGGTAGTACCCGGGCGATACCTCGTTCTGGGGATACCAAAGCGATCGCGAAGTTCCCACGCCCGCATCGCACTTGCCAACCGATTGAAGTGCGATGGCGTATCAAGGCTGTCGATACGCCCCACATTGAAGGGGGTCGTCGCTACCATCCGGCATCAACCGGCGGAGCCCACTTCCACCCACGAGGATGCGGCCATCGGGTTGTACTGCGAGCGACAGGGCGGAAGGAGCAATACCATTGAAAGTGGCATCCCGCGGGCCATCCGTGTTCAAACCGGAACTATGCCATCGGTCGGCTGTCCATTGGGCTAACTATTGGGACAGGCCACTTCATCAACTTCCCCATCGGGTTGGAGCGCAAGTGCCGGAATGGTGTTGTCGAAACCGGGAACCGACATCGAAGCATCCATCCCCACTGCCATCCGTGTTCAGCCGGATGATCCGTTGGATGGTCGCACTGTTGTATCTACAGAGGTTGCCACCAACGATCACCCCCGCCATCGGGTTGCACGGGCCAGGCAGGTCACGTGCGGCTAAGCGTGAACCCGGTTCAAGGGTCGAACGAAGTATCCAGTGAACCATCCGCATAGAGGCCGGCAATGCCTGCGCGGGCCGTGTCACTGAAGGAGATGAAGTCCCCGCCCAAGACGATCCGGACCCGTCGGGTTTGAACAGCAAGAGCGAACGGCTGCTGGTCGAACCCGCTCCTGTTTCGGAAGACGGCGGGGTCAAGCTGTCCCGTCAGCATCCAATTGCGCTATACGGCCTCGGAAACACGCATCGAAGGATTTTAAACCCCACCGATGAGCAGCTTCCCATCCGCACGCTCCACGATGGCCCCAATCGATCCGCTCTCGCACCGACGCCAATGCCTTCGATCGAAGCTGGCATCGACCGAACCATCTGCGCTCAACAGGACCAGCCCATGTCGCGAGTCTCGTCATACTGCCTGAACGCCCCGCCCACCGAACACACTACCGTCGTCGCGCACTCCTCCGGAACGAATGGACGTTTCCGTCGGTCCCGTTCCCAACATGGAACGTGGCATCCGCCGCTTGCGTCCGCGTTCAACTGGCTTACGTTGTTCACGGGCGCAACTGCGGGGCTGGAGAACCACCCGCCCGCCAACAGACGTCCATCGGGCCGAAGCGCCAGCACTTCGACCGCATCTGCTGAAACCAGATCCCGTGATGAAGGAGGTGGCCAAGCTGCCGTCCGCGTTCAACCGGGCGATGGGTACCGCATGGAACTCCATTGAAGGTGCTGGTACATCCCGCCAATGATGATACGCGTCTACCGGGTTGGAGGGCGCATCGCTTGATGGGTTGACCTGCGCCGGTCCCGGTGCCCGCATTGAACGTGAAGTCCGGGCCACTGCCGTTCGGATGCAAACGCGTAGATATTCACGTTGGGCGCCAGAAAGGTGCTGCAGCTGGCCCGCCACGATCACCTTGCCGTCTGGTTGGATCGCAAGGGCGCGTGCGCCTTCGTTCCGCTGATACGGTACCATCGTTGTGAAGTCGGTGGTCCCCATGCCATCCTGGTTCAGATGCTTTCACACAGCGTACTGGAAACCCGGAAGGCCGATGAAGGAAAACCACCATTTATCAATGAACTGTCGGGTAGCAGCACCATGCAGTTCACCGCACCATTGTATCCCGGTGGGTTGCTGTTACTGAACGCGGCATCCAACGCGCCGTTCGCGTTGAGCCGCGCGATCCGGTTGCATGCCGTGCGCCTCTGAAGTAGCCTTCATGGAACCGGCCACGAGCAATCTTGTTGTCCGGTTGGCAGATCAACGCCCGACATTGCCCTGGAAACCGTTGCCTTGTGCGAAGCCGGAATGGCTGGTCGAAAGTAGGGTCGCTTGCACCCGGCTGCGCCAGACCGGTGCTGCTCTCGCAGGCTCCGCCAGAAGAAGAAGAACCGCGGCAATTGGATGGAACTGGGTCCGCATGATATAAGTGAGATGAGGCGCTTGCGTGATGTGTTCCGTTATCGCACGCGGATCAACCGCTCAGTGAAGAGTTGCTCTCCG
>JADJCS010000006.1 GCA_016703105.1 Flavobacteriales bacterium | reverse complement strand
CGCTCAACGCGAACGTGACCGTTCCCGGCGGTGCCGTTGCCAACACGCTGTTACGCATGCGCATCTGCGGGGGAGGCGGCGACACTCAGCGCCACGGAAACGCACCTGCGGGTCGGCGTTCTTCATCGGGGACGTGGAAGATTACCGGTCTCTATCTCCAGCAACGTTGGCCAGTGTTTCCATCGCGGGCTCGCCCAGCAAGTACCATCACCTATGGCACGAACGTCACCTTCACGCCCACACCGGTGAACGGTGGCGCTTCACCTGTTTACACGTGGTTCCGCAACGGCGCGCCTGTGGGCACCGGTGCCACCTACCAGAGCAACAACCTGATGCCCGGTACCACGGTGTACTGCGAGATGGTCTCGAACCTGGCCGGTGTGATCTCGTCCCCGGCGCTATCGAACACGGTAACAATGACCGTGACCGGTCCGCCGCTCTCCGAGTTCGTTGGCAGCCCGCTGCGTATTTGCGCGGGAAGCAGCGTCACGTTCACGGACCAGTCGCTGCTCTCCCCGACCTCGTGGTCGTGGACGTTCACCGGCGGCACGCCCTCCACCTCGACCTCGCAGAACCCAGTGATCACGTACGCCGCTGCGGGCACTTATAACGTGACGCTCGTGGCGTCCAATGTGAACGGAGCGGGAAGTACCATGACCAAGACGGGCTACATCACCGTGTATGCCGCACCGACCGCTGGCTGCGTCGTTACGCGTTCAACGGCCCCCACATCGGGCATCGGGATCACCAACGTTACGCTCAACACGATCAACAAGACCACAGTGTATGACGGCGCGGTCATGAACGACTACACCTGCTCGGACAACACCGTCCTGAGCGCCAATACGCTCTAAACATTTCGGTCACGGTAGGCGCCTTCAACAACCAGTGGGTGCGAGTCTACATCGACTACAATGGCGATGGCGACTTCGTCGATGGGGGAGAGCAGATCTTCGCCCCGGCCAATGGCCTGAACGTTCGTTCCGGTTCGTTCACCACACCGGTAGCGCCCACGCCGAACGTTTTGCGGCGGATGCGCGTGATCTCGGATTTCGTGAACACCACACCCGGGTCATGCACCACCCCCGTCCAATACGGGCAAGTCGAGGAGTATGGTATCGTCTTCCTCGGAACGGTGAACACAGCGCCGGTATTGAGCGCGGTTCCAAGCCCGGCGCTCACCGCGCAGAACGAGGATGCCGGCGCTCCTTCGGGCGCAGTGGGCACACTGGTGTCCGCTCTTGTTGACCTCAACCCACCAGCAGGTGGAATGGATAACGTGACCGATGCGGATGCCGGTGCGATAACCGGTATCGCGATCACGGCAGCGGATGCGACCAACGGAACCTGGTTCTATTCGATCAACAATGGCGGTGCTTGGAATGCGCTTGGTGTGCCCAGTGGCGTGGCGAGCCGCTTGCTTGCTGCGGATGCGAACTCGCGTTTGTACTTCCAGCCCACTGCCAGTTTCAACGGCGCCATCGCCA
This sequence comes from Flavobacteriales bacterium, assembly GCA_016703105.1. Classification (GTDB taxonomy): domain Bacteria; phylum Bacteroidota; class Bacteroidia; order Flavobacteriales_F; family PHOS-HE28; genus PHOS-HE28. The sequence goes on along the minus strand of JADJCS010000006.1, from coordinate 237,968 downwards.
CGGCGATGCGCCTTCCGCGCATGGGATCAGACGAGCGGCACGAACGGCAGCACGGCGGATGCATCGACCAACGGTGGCACCACCGCCTTCTCCACGGCACCGATGTGGCGAGCCTCACCATCACCGCGGGGAACGATGCGCCGACGGCCACCAACCTGAGCGCGGCGGAGAGCTACACGGAGGACGTGTCGTTGAACCTGATCAACATCGTTGTGAGCGACGTGGACCATGCGACGACCACAGCAACACTGACCTTGTCGAACGTGTCAGCGGGATCGTTAAGCACGGCCACATCGGGCGCGGTCACCTCCACCTTCAGTGCTGGTGTATGGACGGCCAGCGGTGCGATCGCCAACGTGAACACGTTGCTTGCGGGTGTCACGTTCGTTCCTGCGGCGAATTTCAACATGAACTTCAACATCGTCACCAGTGTGAGCGATGGCGTTGCGGCTCCCGTTACGGGTAGCAAGCCGCTGACGGGCACCGCGGTGAACGATGCGCCGACGGCGACCAACCTGAGCGCGGCGGAGAGCTACACGGAGGACGTGTCGTTGAACCTGATCGACATCGTTGTGAGCGATGTGGACCATGCGACCACCACGGCGACATTGACGCTCTCGAACGTATCAGCAGGATCGCTGAGCACCGTAACATCCGGCGCGGTCACCTCCACCTTCAGTGCGGGTGTGTGGACGGCCAGCGGTGCGATCGCCAACGTGAACACGTTGCTTGCGGGTGTCACCTTCGTTCCTGCGGCGAACTTCAACGCGAGCTTCAACATCATCACCAGTGTGAGCGATGGAGTTGCAGCTCCTGTTACGGGTAGCAAGCCGGTGACGGGCGCCGCGTTGAACGATCCCCCGGTGAATACCGTGCCCGCTGCACAGGCCACGAACCAGAACACAGCGCTGACCCTATCTGCGGGCAATGGAAATTTGATCGCCGTGGCGGATGTGGATGCGGGTGCAAGCAATGTCGAGATCACCCTCAGCGTGACCAATGGCACGCTCACCCTGGCAGGGACCACGGGTCTGACCTTCACCACCGGTGATGGCACGGGAGATGCGACCATGGTCTTCGAGGGTACTGTGGCCAACATCAATTCGGCGCTGAGTATCATCACGTTCTCTCCTACCACCAACTTCTCCGGCGCGGCGGTACTGACCATCACCACCATCGACCTTGGGAATACGGGTGCAGGTGGAGAACTCACGGACACGGACAATGTGCTCATCACTGTCAACCCCACCAGCATACAGGTCAGCGTGCGCGCCTTCCTGGATGGGCCGTACAATCCGAACACCGGGTTGATGGGTGATGGTTTGCGGAGCGGTGGCCACATCCCTTCCTCGGAGCCTTATACCGCATTGGGGTATGCCTATTTGGGGAACAATGGCAGCGGTCCCACCGTGGCGCCAGCGGTGCTTGCGGTCACCGGTGGCAACGCCATCGTGGATTGGGTGGTGGTTGAGCTACGGGACAATACCACACCGACCACCGTGGTGGCGAACACACCTGCGTTGGTGCAATGCGATGGCGATGTGGTCGCCAACGATGGAGTTTCAGCACTCACCTTCACCATTGCACCGGGCACCTACCGCGTGGCCATGCGCCACCGGAACCACCTTTGGGGTGATGACACTGAACGGCGTCCCGATCGGCGCTTCGCCCACCACCGTGGACTTCACGTCGTTGGCCACGAGCACCTTCGGCACCAACGCACGCAAGAGCGTTACCGGCACTTTCCCGACGCAAAGCCTGTGGGCGGGTGATGTCACCTTCAACGGCCAGGTGAAATACGCCGGTGGTGGCAACGACCGCGACCCCATCCTGGTGAAGATCGGTGGGCTGGTACCCACGGCTACCGTGAACGGCTATTGGCCCGAGGATGTGAACCTGAACGGCCAAGTGAAGTACGCCGGTGGCAGTAACGATCGTGATCCGATCCTGGTGACCATCGGCGGAACGATACCGACCGCGGTGCGGTTACAGCAATTGCCCTGAGCAGCATGAAAAAATGGGTAAGCCGATCCTCGGGACACGGCTTACCCATTTTGACCTGCTCTGCTGTTCTTGGCTGGTTCCGTATGGCGAAGCGCGATAATGTGCGGTGACCACTCACCTATTGCACGACGAGCTTGGATCTGGTCACATAGTGACCGCGGTCCAATAGCTGAAGATGATATACGCCGGAGGACACCCCGTGCAATTCCAGGTTGGCGGTTCCACCAATCATGGCTTGATGTCTTACCGTTCGGCCAAATGCATCGCTCAGTATAAGTTCGGTTTGCACCAAGGGTTCGTCGTATGTGACTTGTGCGCTGCCTGACGCCGGATTTGGCGCAACGGTTAACCGCCCTGCTTGCGGCCGCCCTTCTTCCACCCCACATCCAAACCGTACAACCGGCTTACCAAACGCTGGGTGGTATCGTTCGTGGTGCCATCATCGTACCCGTGGTAAGCGCCATGGATGTAGTAGCTGCCATCGGGGCGGGGGACGAAGTGCCGACTACTCTTGTTTATAGATCCCATATACTCGAATGGACCGCAGCCGCTTCCATGGAAGGCGTCGGTGGAGGTCATACCATTACTATCAAGTAATGATATTCCACCACGGACGGCACCATCGACATGGTCAAAAAAACCCGTTATGACTATTCCACCATCATTGAGGACATGGATCCCTCGGACCAGTGGCGCTGAGGACGTCGTCCAAGAGGCCTCGAACGTGGACAGATGGAAGGCTGGGTCCACATCGCCATTGGGCATGAGTCGCACCAAACAAAGCGTATCCTGCTGTCCATTGCGGCGTAGATAGCCCCCGGCGAGAATGTGCGCATCCGCGAGAGTTTTGAACGCCCGCGCTTCCCCCCATACGAAGTCGGTTTGAAAGCTGGTGTCCAGCGCACCGTCCGGATGCACCCGGAAAGATCTTTACCCACAGGTGTGCCTTCGTATTCGGTAAGCACTCCGCTGCACGGGAATTTTCCGTCAGGTTGTTCCTCTATCTCGTAGTCACCCCGTCGCTGGCGCGGTGGGTGCGTGTGGTATCTAGATAGCCGGTATTGCTGAACCAGACCAGATTGTACATGCCCTCGAAGCCCCGGATACTGTCGCTGAGGATATGAGCCCCGCTCATCAGCACGCGGCCGTCGGGGAACACATGGTAGTCCCCGCCTTGCACGGAACTGAAGTAGGGACCCAGGTTCATCCCAATGAAAGTGGGGTCTTGCGTTCCATCAGGCAGGAGCCTTCGTACCGTTTGCGATGAGGCGATGTAGAACAGACCAGCATCCCAAGGGGTGATCTTGCCCATTCCTAGATTGTTGGGTTCGAATGTGTAGTCCCAAAATCCACTTGGGTGCAAACGTGCTAGGCCGTTCAAACCCATGTTGAAGGGATAGTCGAACTGCCCGGCGATCAGCACTTTCCCCATCCGGCAAGGGCAGACCGAAGCGATGTACCAGTTATCCGAATCGTACAACCGGAAATTGGGGTCAAGACGAACGGCTGCTGTGCCGTTCCCTGCATGGTGGCCATATAGGCCACCATGCAGGATACTAACGGTCTCATGGCTTTACGACCAGTAACTCGGTGCTCAGCAATTCACCCCCATTGGAAAGCTGCACACTGTAAACCCCGGGCACAAAAGCACGCGTATCCACCACGATCTGTCCTTGCGTGTTCGCCAACTTGGAAGACCAGATCGGCGCCCTGTGGTTTCGTTGATCACTATCCCTGCACCATGCGGTGCAGTGACCAAGTCATAGGCGATGTTCACGCAGGTCGCAGCAGGATTCGGGGATAAGGACAACAACGGCTTTGCGGTCGCTTCCTGCTCCGCCACCCCCACATCCAAGCCATGCAACCGGCTCACCAACCGCTGGGTGGTATCGTTCGTAGTGCCATCATCATATCCGTGGTAGGCGCCGTGGATGTAGTAGCTGCCATCGGGGGCGGGGACGATGCCGACAATTGCTCTACGATAGAGACCTTGATAGAGAAACCCTCCACAGCCCTCGCCGGTGAACGCGTCATCCAACAAAACTCCATCCTCACCGAGCATGGCGATACCCCCTCGGATCTCTCCTTCCACATGGTCCAGCACACCGGCAATTAGAATGCGCCCATCCGCCAGCGGATGAACGTCCAAGACGTAAGGCGCGAAGTTGTTAGTCCAGGAAGCATCGAACGTGGCTAAATGGAAGGTGGGGTCCACGTCGCCGTTCGGCAACAGACGTACAACACATAGCGAATCCTGCTGCCCATTGCGCCGTAAATAACCACCTGCTAGGATGCGCCCATCTGCGAGCGTGTGAAAATCGTTCGCCTCACCCCAGACAAAGTCCGTCTGGAAACTAGCGTCTAAGGCGCCGTCAGGATGTACCCGGAAGATCCTGCTTACAGCTGTGCCTTCATATTCTGTGAGCACGCCGCTGCACAGGAATTTTCCATCGGGCTGTTCCTCGATCTCGTAGATCACCCCATCACTGGTGCGGTGAGTTCGGGTAGTGTCTAAATAGCCCGTATTGCTGAACCATACCAAGTTGTAATAGCCCTCGAAGCCACGAATGCTATCAGAGAGTATGTGACCACCGCTCACTAACACCCGACCATCGGAGAACACATGGTAGTCACCACCTTGAAGCGCAGCGAAGTAGGGTGAATCATACATTTCATCCCAGTCTGGATCGGTCTGTCCGTCCGGCATAATGCGGCTCACGACACCGTCGCGACCGGTATAGATCCTTCCGCTCCATTCGGTGAGCTTCGTACCCCCGGGCACGTTTAAGGGGAATGATGTATCGCGGGTTCCGTTGGCGTTCAGGCGGGCGATCCGCTCCTCTCCAATAAGGGGAAAGGAAAGGAGGCCAGAAATGAGGACTTGTCCATTGGCCAAAGACAACACGGAGTTCACAGAAGTGTGTTCCATGTTTGTGATGAACGATGGGTCGAGACCGAACGGCTGTTGACCCATCCCCAGTGTCACGGCAAACATGGCCGTGACACTGGAAAGGGCCATCCTCATGGCTGAACGATCAATTTGTCGGTCAACGAGAGCACTCCCTCGTCGCTAAGCACAACCGTGTATGCACCGGGTGCGAGGGCACGTAGATCGAAAACCACCTGTTCCTCGCGTTGTACGATCTTGGAGCGCAACTGCTCTTTCCCATTTACATCACGAACACATATCCATGCTTCACCTGGGTCGTGGTCAAGGACGTATTTGGCGGCTACCCAGGCTGCTGCTGGGTTAGGTTGCAACGAAAGCGAAGGCTCAGTGATGCTCGTTGCTTCTAACCCAGCCCAAGGCAAAGGCATCATGGGTGCGTGACCTCCGCCACCGGTGAGGGGTGAGCGGCACTTGTCGTAGTAGAAGCAAAGGATATTGCTGGCCCAATTGGCCGGGCGATCGTAAGCGCCGGCCGCCAGGGTTTCCAATTCGGCCACCTCGGCGCTATCCAGCCGGCTCTCATCCCGGTCATCCTCCACGGCGGTCTTCAGCAGGTCCAGCACATCCAGCATGCGCACCCGCTCCTGCGCCTCCGGCAGTTCCATGTTATGCTCTATGGGCAGGTGGGAGACCACATCGATCGCGGCGGTAAAATTCCCTTCCTGCACATAGGTCAGCGCTTCGGCATAGCGGCCCGCCAGTGTGCGCACCTCCTGCCATACCAGGCGTAGGCTGTCCACGTGCTCGTAGGTGGTATCCGCTGCGTAATGGTCCATCAGGTAGTGGGCGGCCTGCGTCATTTCCCCGTGGTGGAAGGCCATGGTGCTCTCCAAGCTGCTGCGGTAGGTGCGCTCATCCCAACTGGCCACCACCAGGGCCAGCAAGCTGGGTGGCAAAGGATGGCCGCTTTCTTCCTGTAGCCAGTTTAAAAAGCCTTCCGCCTGTGTGGCTTCCGGGTTGGCTACCAGGATCTCGGTGACCATGGCATCGGGCATGATCGCCTGTTGCACCATTTGTTCAAGCGACTCCTGGCTCAGAAAGGGGCTTTTGCTCAGCAAGTACGCTCGAAGGTCCCAGGCATCCTGCGGCCAGCTGCTCATGATCTCCTCCACCACCTCGTCCGTGCTGCCGCTGTAGGCTTCCCTTGTTTTCGGTCCGATCATAACTGGAGGTTCCAAAGGGCTGTTCATGGTTGAGTTTGCGCCGGTGATCGGTAGCCGAGCGCTTTGTGAGGTCTGTGATTGTTGTAATCGTCCATCCATTCTTCGGCCTTCTCCCGTACTTCGTCCAAGGTGCGGAACACATAGGCACTGAGCAGTTCGCGACGCATGCTGCCGTTGAAGCGTTCCACGTAGGCGTTCTGTGTTGGTTTGCCGGGCTGTATGTAGGCCAGGGTGATACCGTTATCCCTGCACCATTGATCGAAGCTTGTGGCTGATGAACTCCGGGCCGTTGTCCACGCGGATCATCTTGGGCAAGGGTCGTACGGACTTGATCCTCTCCAGTACGCGGATCGCGCAGGGCCGGCAATGAAGTGTCCACTTCGATGGCCAATACCTCGCGGTTGTATTCGTCGATCACGTTCAGCAGCCGATAGGTCCTGCCATCCCATAGCGTGTCGTGCATGAAGTCGATGCTGTAGACTTGGTCGGGTGTTGCGGGCCGGAACAAAGCTTGTTTCACGCGCGCAGGCAAGCGCTTCTTTGCCCGGCGACGGATGTTCAAGTGCATGCTGGTGTACACGCGGTAAAGGCGTTTGTGATTGATCAGCACACCCCTTCATCCGCAAGCGGTGATGGCATTGCCAGAACCCGATGGCCGGATGCTTCTGTGAGCTCGGTCAGGGCTGCTATCAACATGCTATCATCGGCCGGTCGTTTGGTGTACCTGGCCGTGCTGCGGGGATCGCACAATGTGGCTAGCTTTGCGCTGGCTCATCATCTGCTCGTTCAACGCCTGTACGATCTCCCGTTTCTCGTCAGGCGCCCCACTTCTTTGGATCGCCGCCTTCATGGCGTCGTTCTCCATGCTCAACTCGGTGTACATGCGCTTGAGGCGGCTGAGCTCTTCCTCGAGCTCCTTTACCCGTTTGAGCTGGCTAGGTTCCATGCCCCCATAACGGGCCTTCCAGTTGTGGAAGGTGGCCGCGCTGATGGTATGCTCCCCTACAGATGTCCGCGACCTTCAAGCCGCTCTCGTGTTGCTTCAGTATCGCAATGATCGATGCTCTGAAAACTTCGACTTTCTCATGGCTACAGTGAGGTTGAAAGTAGCCCCTTGCCGATCGCTGCGCGCAAAAGCCGCGCAGCCAACCTCCAGTTACGATCGGACCGATCTTAGGGAAGCCTACACGCCATCGATCAGCTGGTCGTAGAGATAGCGCGCGTTGCCGTATGCCATTTCTCATTGGCCAGGTGCATGTGGCCACCGGCCACCCATCAATGATGTAATTGCGATGGGCGCAATTCTGCAACGGCCGCTCCACGGGATCGCCGTTGCTCTCGTTGGCGTCCTGCACGAAGTTGGGCGTATTGTACAAGGGGTCGTAGGGAACGGCCGGATCAGCCCACCAGTATTGCAGGCTATTGCTCTGCCCATTGGTGTTTTTGATGTCCAATTGGCCCGGCGTGCGATCGAACGTATTGTCCGCTGAACGATGGATGGAGCCTTGGATCGTCCGGATGGTCTGATTGGCAGCAGTTCCTGGATCGAGGTCAACCTTCCTGCTCCATATCCCGACTTGGTTATTATTGTTGGTATTGCAGTAAAAGTGGAGACCAATTGTTGATCGCAGATTCGGATCGGCGCAGACGCCCTCGCCCACGTAGGCGTTCTCCAAACCGCCGGCGGTATTGCGCCACACCATGTCGTTATGGTCCCTGCTATAGCCCACCACGATGCCTTCGGCGATGCTTAAGGCCAAGGGATCGGGCCCGAGGGTGTTATCGTCTAAGAAGCTGCCGTAGCTGCCGAAGGTGTAGATGCCCCGGTGGCCGTAGATGAATTCTTGGTCCACTTCCCCAATCAAGTTCACATCGCGCTTGCCGAGCACAAAGTCGTTGTCCACCACTTTGGCCCTGATCACCCCTGCGGTGTACACCCCGCAGATATTGTTCTCGAAGGAGGCGTTGGTGACGGAGAACCGGCGGGTGGTGGTGCTGGCGAGGGCATGTATGCCATGGTCCAGACCGATGAAGCGGCAGGGCAGCAGGTTCTGTGGCGGGCAGGGATCGCCCAGGTTGAGGATCACACTGCAGCCGGGCTCCACGAGGTAGTCGGCATCCATGCTGTAGATGCCGTGGCCCAGGGCCTGGCTGCCGCCGTGGGTATCAGCGAAGGCATCGCTCACCGTGTTCTCGAACGTGCAGGCTTTAAAGAGGATGCCATCCACCTTGTGAAGGCGGGCGTGGTGTAGGAACGCGAAGGTGCCGGGGTATTGCTCGTCGACCGTGAAGGTGCAATGCCGGAAATAACTGCGGTTGCGCGTATGGGTGGTTGTGCCCGGCAGGTAGCCTTGGTATTGGTGCACGCGCAGGCCCTCGCGGCAGTTCCTGAAGGTGGTGCCAGCGCATTCCACCACGCCACCGCCATACAGGAAATTCCAGAAATCCGTGACCGGCCACTTGCTGGCGAGAATGCCCATCTCGGCGTTCTCCACGGTGCAGCCCGTTCCCAAGACCAAGTGCCCTTGGTGACCGGGATGCGCACCGCCGTATTGGTGCAAGCCTACGTTACCCCTCACTTCAATGCCTTGCCAGAATTCCTCCGGACAAGCATTGATGAACGTACAGAGGAAGCGGTGAAGCTTCCGCCGGGTTCGATCACAAGTGTCGCGCCGGGCCCGAAGCGGAACTCCAAATTGTTTGCAGTGACGTGCGCCCCGGCAGGTATGCGCAGTTCGAGCCGCACGATGATGGGATGCACCGTATTGAGAAAAGGGTTGGAACCCGGCACCCAGGAAGCGTTGCCCACTGCGGCGCTGATGGTATGCCCTTCGGCTTCCACCATGTCCACACAGCATAGGGTCGGATGTTCCGGTCCATAGGCGTCCAGTCCTATTACGGACTGGGGTAAAGTATAGTAGTCGTCAGCGGGGCCGGTATACTGCTGGGCATCATCCACCCCGGCGCAAGTAGCAGGCGCGGTGATCATAGCGACCGACGGGGTCCATTGGCACAACGTGGGATCGGCGATGTCGGAAATACGACCAAAAGCACCCGCGGGCGATAGTGCATAGATGGCCGCTTGGGAAGGGTCCTGGTCGTCCGGCGCAGCCTCCAACTGCGAAAATCTATGGTCGCCAATATCGTGTGCTGTGAATGTCACCGCACCCGTGCTGAACTCCACAGCGCCCAGGCGAGGTTGTCGTTTCCTTGCGAAGTACACGTAAGTGCCGGTGGGTTCGAACGCAAGCCCGGTGAGATGTGAAGAAGCGTCCTGTAGTGTTGAATAGAGAAAGCTGTCAAGCAGTACGCGTTGATCGGTTATCGGGGCGCCTGCCAAAGTGTAGCGGCGTAGGGCCATCCAATGACCTACGGTATATGGATTCGTTGTCACATCGTATCCGAATCCGCTGAAGGCCACCCGGATCTCATTTCCAACCTTTATCGCTTCCAATTCTCCGGTGGGCCAGCGTGGTTCATCAATGGTCCAGTTCGGGTCTAAGGCGATGGATTCGTCCCCTAGGTGTGAGAGATCCGTGCTGCTGATACGGTAGCGCGTTACGATATTGCCAGTGGTGATGAAAAGGAATTTGGCCTGGTCATGGCCCAGGTCCACCGCATCCATGTGGCCCGCGACGTTGTTGAAATTCGCGGTGCCGGGGACCTGAAGGGACCAAACTGTACTGGAAAGGAAGGATGCGCCCAGATCGGGGAAATCGTATCCGTTCAATTCGAGGGCACCCAGGTCAAGCAAACGCCCACGCCTATATGGATGGTCTATAGGGTCGAACTTTGGGTTCGGAAGAGCGAGATCCAGAACTGAACAATACACCTGGTATGGCACGGTACCGACGCCTCCTCCGGTACCCAGAACTTCAGTGAACAACAAGTATTGATAGCAACTGCCCGGCCGATGCACCGCTACAGCATGAGTGATCCCCCAAGGCAGGCATTCCTGGCATCCTGCGTCCGAGCGGTCAGCCAGCAAGTAGCCTTCGCGGTCATAGATACGGCCATCCACGAGGAACGCGAGGAGCGCGCCGAATTGATCATTGAGGCGGATGGCCGAACGGAGCGTGGATACGCCAGCGTATTGAAGATCGGTACTTACTCCAGGATCGTTCGGTATCGGCAGTGGGGTTACTTGGATCACGGGTCCGACTTGTTCAGGAAAACCCAATGTTTCGTTCCCCAAGATCCAGCCCGGCCGTTCCTGAGCGCTTGCTCGCCCAGTGCCTAGGCTGAGCACGCAAGCGACTAAAATACCCCCCCCCATTGTTGAAAACCCCTTGAAAACACAGGAGATTTCATGGAGACGTGAATTCTTCAAGTGATCAACATTCCGTTCCATGGTCGAAAAGATCGAATGTTACGGTCGCACTGTGGTAGCGGCCTTCACCACGAAGCGGATGAAAGCTAGGCAAGGATCTTCGGGATACCAATGCCATTCCTCGTTTCCTTGAGAACATTCTTTCAAGGAACCGAACGGTGATCGGAGCGCGCAACTCGGTTCAGTACACCGCCACCGCGCGCACCATCATCTTCCCACTGGCATCACGCAGTTGCACGAGATAGGTCCCGGGCGCTACATCCCCCAGATCGATCTCGATCGAAGTATCGCCCACAAGCCAGGGCCGAAGAGTGGCCTGCACGCGTCCTTGTACATCCATCACCTGCAACTCCGCCTGACCTTCCATAGCGCCAAGTGCGCGGACGGTGAATCGTCCTTCGTTGGGTACAGGGAACACGATCAAGTGTGCGGCTTGCGTCGCCTCGCTTGAAACTCCGGTAGAGATGAGCGTGTACTCCGCGCTCACCGTGCAACAATCATTGGTTGTGATGGTGACCGCATAGTTCCCATCACCCTGCGCGAAGATGAAGGCTCCATCCGCTCCGGAGATCGGCGTGCCGTTGAAGGTCCAAGCGTAGGTGGCGAAGCCGTTGTCGGTGTAGAGTATGCCTGCGTCGGAGGTGATGGTGATGACTGGGCAGATCACCAGGGTGTCACTCAGCCCGGTGCAGCCGAAGCCGTTCGTGCCGGTGGCCCAGTAGCTGCCGGGATCATTGGTTTGAACGCACAGGCCGTTCGCGTTCGGGATGGTATCACCGTCCAGGAACCAGGTCACGCTTACCAGCGCGGTATCGCCGAGGCAGAGGGTCTGCGAGAGACTGTCGTAGGTCCATGTCATGTCGGGCAAGGCGAACACCTGCACGATATCAGTATCATGGAAAATTTGAAGCACTGTCTCCGAAATGATCAGTGAACCCACCGTTCCGCCAGCGATGCTGAAGGGGTAAGTGCCGGGAACACCCAACGTCAGGTTGTACGTGCCGAGCGCGTCATCCTGGCTCACGGGATCCTCGTCGAAGAAGGCGATCGAGTAGGGCGGTTGGCTGAGCGTTACGCCCAGGCCGCTCCAAGTGGCACCGCTCGCATCATCTTGCGTGGACGAGGTGTAACTGTCGCCGTTCCCATCGGTGATCACGTAGTAGAGATCCGGCGAACCCGTGCATCCGATCAAGGGAATATCCGGCTCTTCCACATCACCGCACCAGTTGCCGTTCACGCTCACCAGTTCCACCTGGTCGAGTTGGTAGCCGCCGATCGAGGTGGTGAGTGTGACCAGGTGGTCACCGGCTTGGGTGAAGGTCTGTGGCGGCGGAGTATCGCCTGTGAAGAGGTTCCCGTTGCCGAAGTCCCAATCGTAGGTGACCGGTGCGCCACCTCCGGTGATCAGCGGGCCGAAGGTGCTGGTGACCGGCGCGCAGCCGCTCGAAGGCGAGAAGGTGAAACCGAAATTGGAGCCCGTGCCCGGGAGGACGGTAAGGATCACGGGGAAGGTCTCCGGGACATCCACCTCGAAGCCACTGAACTCCACCGTGGCGAGAATGCTGATGGTGATCGGGAAGGTGCCGGCACCGAGCGGAGTTCCGCAGATGCGCGCGCAACCGAATTCGCTTTGCTGTGGGTCGTACACGCCGAGCGGATCGCTGGTCTCGATGGCCAGGCCGAACGGAATTCCAGCGATGCTGGTGATCGTCATCTGCAGAAAGTCCACGGTGAGGCCCGTGCCCGGATCATCGAAGGTGGCCGGCAGCCAGAAGGTGAGATCGGTCTCATAGTACACGCCAGCGGTGGCGGCAGGCGGTGCTGCGGGGCAGAGCGTGGGATAGGCCGGGCTCACCTGGCAGGCGAGGTCGGTCTGGCAGCCGGGGCATTGGGCGGTCGAGCGGGTACCCGTCAGTAAGAACGAGGCGATCGCGACCGAAAGGAGCGTTGTGCGCATGGGTGTTCGAGCGGCGTTAGCGCCACATCGACTCGTGCAGGATCTCGTGGATGGAACGTGTGGAAATGAAGTAGCACAGCCGCACGACATGGTAAACGCCGAGGAACACCGCGCCATACCAAGCTAGAGGCGTGCTGTACAGAAGACTTCGCAAGTAGCGTCGTCTCGTGAACAGTTCGGCGCTCATCCAAACGAGCACGCCGATACAGCCAAGCACCACGAGCGGTCCGAAGAGATGGTAGGACAAGCTGCCCAACAGATCGCCCTGGTAAAGCAGCACGAGGCTCTTCGTGATCCCACAGCCCGGGCAAGGCAAGCCAGTGAGCAATTTGTGCGGGCAGAGCGATTGCTCATGCTCGATGTCCGGGGACATGTGCAACAGCAACCAGGGCGCTAGCAAAGTGAGCCCGGCCCCCGCGATCGCGAGCCAGCGTTTATCCATGGCCGTTTACTTGTAGAGCTTGTTGATCTCGCCTTGCACGATCATGGCGGCCACCATGGGGAACAGGAAGCCGAGCACGAGCAGCAGCGTGGCCTGGTCCTTATGCGGCTCGCCTACGCGCGCCGAAAGTTTGGGCAGGCATTCGCGACCGGCGAGGTAGTAGAAATACAGGTTCACCGGGCTGCAGCAACCGGCGAAAATGGCGATCGGTTGGGAGATCGCTTCGCGTTCCGCGACCGCGTTCAACACCTCGGCGGCTTTGATGTTCCAGTAGATGAGGTAGAGCCCACAGGTGAGCAGGCCGAGCACGAGCACGATGATCGGATCGTTCTTGAATTGGGGTAGCGCGGTCATGTGGTGGTTTTGGTGTTGTGGTATCCAATGATAGCGAGAATGCACCACCCGGCATGCCGCAGGCACATCAGCACGGACCCGAGCACGCTACTTCTTCTTTGAAGGTGCGCCCTTCGCGGTCTTGGCGGCGGGCTTCTTCGTTGCGCTCTTCGCGGCCGTCTTCTTGGGCAGCGTGCGTATATGGGCCAGCGACATCGTCACCCACTTCTCCAACGCCTTCGGGCTCTCCACAGCATCGGCGTCCACGAAGAGGAAGCCTTTCATGTCGCCCTTGCCGAAGGTCATCGGTTTAGCCCCGGGCCATTTGCTTATTTCCGCATGTCGTGAACCATCGAAACGCACCATAAAGTCGCCTTTGTTGGTGATGCCCACGCTCATGTTCCCATGCACCATGAAGGCCACGCCGCCGAACATCTTTTTGTGTTCGGGTTTCGCGCCTTGCGCCTTCAGCGCCTCGGCGATGCGCTGCTCGAAAAGGGGATCGTGCGCCATGGCGGGATCTTTCCGCCAAAGTACTTAGCGCGGTTCGTAGCGCGTGGTGTTCGGGTGGAAGGTGCGCCAGCTGTGCCAGAATTCCTGGTAGGCGGAGATGCGCTCGTAGGTGGTCGTCACCAAAAACGCGAGCGTATCGCTCTTGAACGACGTATCGCGGGATGACCAAATAACGTTCGGTTGGCTAACAACGATGGAGTCTCCGGAAATCGTGTCATTGATTGCGCCGAGCCGGGAAAGATCATTCCAATCATACGCTCTCGCCTGACCTTTGTGAATCACGCCCACCACCCAACTTTTCGGCTGCCAGCTAGCCGTATCGCGATATTCCAATCCGCTCGCGATGGTGCCGTTATCGAACCCTTCCAGCCCGGCATATTGTTCAGTGAAGTTGGGGTCGGGCTGGAAGACGAGGCCATTGGGATATACCCCGGCGAATTCGCCCAGCGTGAACTGGGAGCTCGGAATCTCGTCAAGTCGCTGTCCTTTTAACGGCCCCGCGATGCACTCGCCGCTCACCTGCCGCCACCAAGAGCCGGTGCGGCTGTCCTCGAACATGGCATTGAAATGGTCCATGCCGACCAGTCGGAACGTCTCGGGCTCGCCGTTCACCACCGGCTTCCACGCACGTCCGGTCCTGCACACCGTGCAATAGGTCACCAACACCGATCCGCCGCCGATCGTGTCGAGCAGTTGGTGGTGGTAGCCGATCAGCTCGATGGGGTAAGCACGTGCATCGCCGTTCTGTTCGATGGCGATGACGAGCGAGTTGGCCGTGCTGTCGGTGATCGCGACCACACGCATCACCTTCTCTTTCGGCGGGTAGAACATCTTGTCCGCCATGAACTTGAAGTTGAAGGCATAGAACACCAGCGCGCAAAGTGCGGCAGGTAGGATCACGGCGACCCGTTTCCACCAGTTGCCGTTCCGCAGGTAAAAGATGAACGGCCCCGCCAGCAGCGCGAGCCCGATGAGCCGTACCCACCAGATATGGTTGTGCAACCAGTGCGCTATGGTCACCTGCCGCAGGTCCGTGGCCACATCCTCCTGGCTGCCGGGGAAAGGCATGATGTAGTAGACCCGAAGGATCTCGGGTACGAGCAACAACAGGACACCGGCGAGGAATTGGATCGCGCGCATGGCACCGAATTAACGGAGCCAGGAGCTGTGCATGGTCCCGAAACTGCGAACACCCACGGCGGTGATGCGGATCGGAGGGGTGGCGAAGGACTAAAGCGCGGTTACCGTTTCCGGCAGGGGACGGCGCACGCGCGGGGTGATCTCCCGCGTGTGGAAAGGTTCAGGCAGCCCCTCTGGGCCGGCTAAATGGCCCAGGGCCAGAAAGCAGACGATCTCCTCTGTGGTGGTGTCCATTGAAAGAGCCACGCTCGCCTTGGGGTGATCGAAGCCGCCCATCAAATGGCCATAGATGCCCATGCTCACAGCCTGGGTCAGCAGGTTGGCATTGGCCATGCCCAGATCGTGTTGCCAACTGTTGTTAGGCTGACCGTTCCTCTGTAACAGGAGCTTCCCAGAACAAACGATCAAAGCCCCGGCGTTCTGCGCCCACAGGCGATTGTTCTGCAGCAAGCAGTCCCAAAGCGTATGGAACCAGGTCGTGCCGCGGAGGGCGTACCGATACCGCCAAGGCTGCTCGTTCATCGCGCTCGGCGCCCAACTCGCCGCTTCGAGAACGGTGAGGAGCTCTTCTTCGGTGATCGGCCGCTCGCTGAAGGCGCGCGCGCTCCATCGCTGACGGATCAAGGGCAGTACGGGGAACGTGGTGCGCGCCTCTTTTATGGCGCGTGTATCGGGCGTCTCCAAAGCGGTTGTTTCCATGGCGAAGATGAACACTTCAACCGGTCTTCAGTTCACTTGCATAGGCACCTCCATCAGCAAAAGTTCGGCGCCCGGGCTATCGGCCATGACCGACACGGCGTCCGTATCCCACAAGCCGAGCCCATCGCGTTGGTTCAGGGCGGTGCCCTGCACAGTAACATCGCCCTTCAACACGAACGCGTATACGCCGTTGTGCTTGTCCTTCATCGCGTAGCTGGTCTGGAAGCCTTTGTCGAACGTGCCCAAATGGAACCAAGCGTTCTGGTGGATCCACACACCGGCATCGTTGGGATCCGGAGAAAGGATCTGCTGCAATTGGTTGTGCCGCTCGCTGGCGTCCAGCGTGATCTGGTCGTAGCGCGGGGTCACACCGCGCCGGGATGGGAAGACCCAGATCTGCAGGAACCGCACCTCCTTATCCGGGTTCCTGTTGAACTCGCTATGCGTGATACCGGTGCCGGCGCTCATCACTTGGATGTCCCCTTTGCGGATCACCGCCACGTTGCCCATGCTGTCCTTGTGCTCCAGGTCGCCTTCCAAGGGAATGGAGATGATCTCCATGTTCTCATGCGGATGGGTGCCGAAGCCCTTACCTGGTGCCACACGGTCGTCGTTCAGCACGCGCAACACGCCGAAGTGCATGCGCTCGGGGTCGTAGTAATTGGCGAAGCTGAAGGTGTGGTGGGAATTCAGCCAGCCATGATCGGCGTGGCCCCGGGAATTCGCCTTGTGCAATACGGTGTTGGCCATGATCGTGGGGTTTTCAGAAGGCAGATGGGTCGAAGTCCAGGACGTGTAGCGCGTCTGCGCGCCCGTGCATGAGCAATTGGCCCTCCCACGGCGGCGAAGCCCGCGCTCAGCAGGCTCATACGGAGAAGGTTCTTGCGGTCCACGGGTGTTTTCGACGCGGCAAAATTCAGCAACACCGGGGATCATTGACATTGAACTGGGACAAGAAGAACGGAGGACCGCAACGAGCGGTACTTTTGGCCTTGCGCCATGCCCACGAAGAAACAGTCCGCACCGATCGATCTCGCCAAGCTCCCCTTGTCCGACGATACCGAGGCCCGCCGCGTAGCGGTGCAGGTGGGCCAGCACCGAGCGCGCATGGAGTATGACCGCAGCAGCGATCGGATCTTCCTGACCCTTTTGGATATGCCCAAGGCGTTGGAAGAACAGGGGTTGGTCCCACCGTTCATTGAGAAGGTGCTGGAGTGGGTCGAATCCAACAAATGGAAGCTCGTGCCTACGGACCCACGTGTGAAGGATTATCTGCGAAAGCACCCCTCCTGGCAGCGGCTGCTGGTGAAGGGCGTTCAGTTGCGGTGAGCCACGGGGCCGCTCGACCCTTCGGATATCTTCGCCGGCCATGGCCTTCAAGAAGTTCGCGGTCAACAGCATTCTCGTGCTCCTCTCCACCGGGCTGAGCTTGGTAGCCGCGGAATATGCCTTTCGGTACATGGTGTTCAGTTCGGCCCCGGCGTTCAAGGGGCTGAAGGACGCAGGGTACTATGCCGACCCGTTCAACGAAGCGGCGTACTGGAAGCTCTACTACCTGTTCGGGGGGGAATACGGCCCGCCTGCGGATCCGCATCCGCTCCTTGGCTGGCGGGGAGATTTCAAGCCGGGCAGCCTGATGCACCACCAAGCGGCGGAAGTGGGAGCGCGCCGACCCGTGCTGCTCTATGGCGATAGCTACGCCCAATGCATGCCGGAGGTCACCTGCTTCCAGCAATTGCTGAATACGGATACGGCGTTCGCGCGTGACCACTTTCTGCTCAACTACGGGACCGGCGGGTATGGCGTGGACCAGATCGCGTTGTTGTTCGAGCAGACCTTCCTTCGGTATGAGCGCCCAGTGGTGGTTTTCAGTCTGATGGTGACCGACATGGATCGATCCCCGCTGGATTGGCGCACCGGGCAGAAGCCCTATTTCAGCATCGAAGGGGACGGCTTACGGTTGAACGGAGTGCCCATCGATCCCGATCCGGCGCACTACGTCAAAGAGCATGGGGTGGGTATCACCTCCTACCTATGGCGACGGTTCCTGTACAGCAAAGTGAATTTCCTGCCCGATGCCATGAAGGACCGGCTGATGGGATGGAGCGTGAGCACCGAACACAAGAAGCGGCTCAATACCCGGATCCTCGAGCGCGTCGTGGAGCGCCTTCGGGCCGGTCGCGTGGATTTCGTCTTCCTCGTGTTCCATTATCTCACGCCCGATCAGCCGGAGTTCATGGTGGGCAATGAGGACAATTGGCGGGACGCCATGTTGCGGGATTTTCTCAAAGTGCGGGACATCCCCTACATCTGGAGCAAGGACCTCATCCTTGCCGATCCCGCTTGGACCGGCACGAACCTGGACAAGTACATGCTGCTGGACAACGGGCACCCCACCACCTATTTCAACGGGTTGATCGCCCAGGAGATCGGGAGGAAAGTGCTTGCCATGGATAGGGATCCAGCTTGGGTGCGTCCAGTGTTCGCTCCGCCTTCCTATGCCGAACGGGCACGGCAAGTGGAGAATGCCATACGGGCGGATAGTGCGTGGTACGCATCCGTCCAGGGGAACGCTCAACGGTACGGACAGACCATAGAAGCGCGTATGGCCGAAGAGGCTTGGTATACCGTGGCCGAAGAGGATGACGTGGTGAAGGCTGCCGTGCGTGCGGCCGCGGGGAATTGACCCCCGCCAGGCGCTACTTTTGCGGCCCTTCGGACCAATTGCGGGAGATGCACCGCTCCTTTTGCACAAGCATGATCCATCCCCCTCGCGGGATCACCCTATGAGCGTTCGTGTCCGTTTCGCCCCCAGTCCCACCGGCCCCTTGCACATGGGCGGTGTGCGTACCGCTTTGTACAACTATCTCTTCGCGCGTAAGCATGGCGGGCAATTCCTGCTTCGGATCGAGGATACCGATCAAGCCCGCTACGTACCCGGCGCTGAAGCGTACATCAAAGAGTCCTTGGAATGGTGCGGGCTGGTCCCGGATGAGAGTCCTTGGGTCGGTGGCCCCGACGGGCCCTACAGACAGAGCGACCGGAAAGACCTCTACAAGCAGTACGCCGATCAACTGGTCGGTAGTGACAAGGCCTACTACGCCTTTGACACGCCCGAGGAGTTGGAAGCGATGCGCGACCGCTTGAAGGCCGCTGGTGTCGCTGCTCCCGCCTACAACGCGGTTACGCGCGAGCACATGCGCAACAGCCTCACGTTGAGCGCGGACGAAGTGAAGGAGCGCCTGGCGCGTGGAGATGAATACGTCATCCGCTTGAAAGTGCCGCGTCATGTGGAAGTGCGTTTCGAGGACATTGTGCGGGGTTGGGTGGTGGTGCACAGCGCCAACATCGACGATAAGGTCATCCTCAAGGGCGACGGCATGCCCACCTACCACCTGGCCAACATCGTGGACGACCACTTGATGCGCATCACCCATGTGATCCGCGGCGAGGAGTGGCTCCCGAGCGCGCCGCTGCACGTGCTCATCTACGAAGCCTTCGGCTGGGAACGCCCGCAGTTCGCTCACTTGCCGTTGATCCTGAAGCCCGATGGGAACGGCAAGCTCAGCAAACGCGACGGCGACCGATTGGGATTTCCGGTGTTTTCGCTGGACTGGCAAGACCCCGCCAGTGGTGAGAAGAGCAGCGGGTATCGGGAGCGCGGGTACTACCCGGAAGCCTTCGTGAACATGCTCGCTTTGCTCGGCTGGAACCCGGGCACCGATCAGGAGATCATGAGCTTGGAGCAGCTGACCCAGCTCTTCGACCTCGAGCGCGTACATAAGGGAGGCGCCAAGTTCGATCCCGAGAAGACCAAATGGTTCAACCAGCAATACCTGCGCATGCGGCCCGATGCGGAGCTGGGCGCGCAATTGCTCGCTAAGCTGAAAGCGAAAGGGATCGACACCACCCTAGAGCGCGCGACGGCAGCGGCCGTATTGCTCAAGGAGCGCGCCACCTTCGTGGAGGATATGCTTGAAGGCAGCTACCTGTTCACTTCGGGTTCGCCACTGGAAGCCAACGACGCGGCGAACGAAGAATTGAAAAAGCGATGGAAGTCCGACGTGGCGCCAGCTCTAGAGGCGTACATCGCAAAACTCTCCTCTCTCTCACCCTTTCACACCGATACCCTCGAACCAGCGTTCAATGAAGTGTTGAAAGAGAAGGGGATGAAGGTCGGCCAGGTGATGCCCCTGTACCGCCTTTTCGTAGCGGGACGTATGCAGGGCCCCGGGATGTTCGACGTCAGCGTGCTTCTGGGGAAGGACGAAGTGATCGCCCGCCTGAGAGCGGGGCTGGACCACTGCGCAGCATGGGTGTGATCGAGGTCACCGGGATCCAAGTGTTCGCCTACCACGGTTGTTTGCCCGAGGAGTCCGCGATCGGAGGTGCATATCAGGTGGATGTGGCCGTAAGCGGTGACCTTACACATGCGGAACGGAGCGATCTGTTGGCCGATACCGTGGACTATGGTCGTGTAACCACGATCGTCAAGGAACAGATGGCCATCCGGAGCGCACTGATCGAGCACGCCGCCCGGAGGATCCTCGATGCTTTGAAGACCGAATGGCCCCACCATGGCCCCTGGCGGGTAAGACTCTCCAAAATGCATCCCCCGATCCAAGGGGACGTAGCGCGGGTCACCTACGAACTAGGCGGCTAGCGGGGATCGTGCGAGCCCCTATCTTCGCGGCCTGCCGAATGGCGGGATATGTTGGTCGCGTGGCCGAGTGGCTAGGCACAGCTCTGCAAAAGCTGCTACTGCGGTTCGAATCCGCACGCGACCTCGAACGGTGCCCCGATGTTCGGGGCACTGTGTTTTTGGTGGTGTGCGAGAACATGGGGCGCCACGAACGAGCGCCC
This sequence comes from Flavobacteriales bacterium, assembly GCA_016703105.1. Classification (GTDB taxonomy): domain Bacteria; phylum Bacteroidota; class Bacteroidia; order Flavobacteriales_F; family PHOS-HE28; genus PHOS-HE28. Next base: position 217,574 of record JADJCS010000006.1, on the reverse strand, counting down.
TGGCCCATGGGCCGTTCGGCGAAATGTGCGAGAGCGCGATAGCTGTGAACAGGACCATTGGGTCCGACAACGTAATTTCGGGCTCCGCACAAGGTATGCCCGCCTGCTGCGTTAATGGGCGACCGATACGCCTCAGGAATGCGTGATCATCTATTGCTCTCCCTAGCCGCCTTGTTCGCGGCCCTCACGACACAGGCCCAGATCGCCATCGGCGAGTGGAGGGACCATTTTCCTTACCGGCAAACTTTGGCCGTGGCCGAAGGTGGAGGCAAGGCTTGGTGCGCTACCCGTAACGCGGTGTTCAGCTACGATCTGGCGACCGGGGAAATGCAGCGCCTAACGAAGGTGAACGCGCTGAGCGACGTGGATATCAGCATGGTGGCCTACAACACATCGCTGAACGCACTGATGGTGGGTTACCGCAACGGTAACCTGGACCTTGTGCGTTCCGGTTCGGCGAGCAATTTGAGCGACATCAAGCGGAGTAGCATCATCGGGGACAAAGGTGTCTACGACATCCATTTCGAGGGTCCCTTGGCCTATCTGGCCTGTGGCTTCGGCATTGTCGTGGTGGACCTGGAGGCGTTGGAGGTTCGGGATACTTGGTACATCGCTCCGGGTGGGACCCAGCAAAAGGTGAACGCGATCGCGTTCACACCCGATTCGATCTATGCGGCTACCAACATCGGCCTTTTTGCCGCCTGGCGCGGTGAGACCAACCTGGCCGCTTTCGCCTCCTGGAACCTGCGACCGGATATCCCCCAACCCAACGGACCTTTTAACAGCGTAGGGGAAGTTGGTGGGAAGCTCGTTGTGAACTACCACCGCGCCGATGCTACGGACAAGGACACGGTGTATTATTTCGAGGGAGGGGCCTGGCAGCGGGTAACCCATGCGTTCGGGCGGCAGAACACGTTCGTAAGCGCAGCTTCGAACCAGTTGCTCCTTTGCCAGAACGACCATGTGGAGCGTTATAGCTCCGACCTGGTCTTTCAGGACGCGCTCATCGGATACTCCGGTGGACTTTCCATAACCCCGGCCATGGCCGTTCCTACCCTGGATGGCACGGCCTTATGGATCGCCGACAGAAATCGGGGGTTGGTGCGGTCCGTGGGGGACCAAACCGGCACACCGATATACCCCCCGGGGCCCGCCACAGTCTCGGCGCAGCGCATTGCCATGGCCGGTGGCGGCCTGTATGTTACCACGGGCGGGGTCGCAGGCAATTGGACGAATGTGTTCCGGCAGGAAGGGGTACATTCGTTCGTGGACGGGACCTGGAGGACGACCAACAAGACCAATGACCCTTTGATGCAGACAGGGGCGAATCCGTTCGGGCAGACCGTCAACGACGTAATGGCGGTGGCGGTCGATCCGGAGGATGGCTCCCATGCCTTTGTGGGAAGTTGGGATGAGGGTGTGCTTGAGTTCCGCAACGGCCAGGTCCAGACCATCTACAATGCATCGGGCAACAGCAGCTTGCAGATCTATGCGGCGAACGGAGCCGAGAACCAGGTGATGGTAGCTGGCGTGGACCTCGATGCGGATGGGAATCTGTGGGTTTCGAACAGCAATTGTGAGCAACCGATCAGCGTACGGACCGCCACGGGGAGCTGGCGTTCGTTCGATCCCGGCAATGTGCTCAACAACAACAACCTTCTGAGCGACATCCTCGCGGCGCACAACAACAGCCTGAAGTGGATCATTCGCCCGCGCAGCAACGGCTTGTTGGTCTTCAACGACAATGGTACGATCGACCAAGTGGGCGACGACCAATACAAGGCCCTTACCACGGCCGAAGGGAACGGGGGGCTTCCGTCCCTCGACGTGTTCAGCATGGCCGAAGATCTGGACGGCGAGATCTGGATAGGCACCGGAAAAGGTGTTGCCGTGTTCTATAACCCGGAGGCGGTTTTCTCCGCGGACGGTGCCGACTGTCAACAGATCCTCATCGAGCAGGATGGCAATGTTCAGCTCCTGCTGGAGACCGAGGCGGTGATATCGCTGGCGGTGGATGGTGCGGACCACAAATGGCTGGGTACACAGAGCAGTGGAGCCTACATGGTCTCTCCCGATGGGACCGAACAGCTGCTGCACTTCACACCGGAGAACAGTCCCTTGCCCAGCAATACGGTGATAGGGATCGCGATCGATGAAGGCACGGGGGAAGTGTTCTTCGCCACCGATCAAGGCATGGTTAGCTATCGGAACACCGCCACCGAGGGCGGTACGTCCAATGCATGCGCCAGCGTTTTCCCCAATCCGGTACGCGAGACCTGGACCGGTCCCATAGCCATTACTGGTCTTATGCGCGATTCAGATGTAAAGGTCACCGACATCGCGGGCAACCTCGTCTACCGCACCACCTCACAAGGAGGTCAGGCCATCTGGCCCGGCACGGACCTGAGCGGCAATCGTGTAAGCACGGGCGTGTACATGATCTTCGCCGCTGACCCGGAAGGCGCATCGCGTTGCAACACCAAGGTGCTGGTGGTACGCTAGCCACGCTCCCTGCACGGGCGCCCATGTTGCACACCACCCGAGCCCTGGTCCTTCGGGCCATCGCCCATCGCGATCGTATGGTGGTGCTCAAAACATACACGGAAGAGTTCGGCTTGCGGAGCTATTTGGTGCGTGGAAACGCGAAGCGAGGCCTCCCACAGGCGCTTTTGCAACCACTCAACAGGATCGAATTGGTGGTGGACGAGCGCGCGGAACGGGACCTGCACCACGTAAGGGAAATGAGGCTCTATCGGCCTTATCTAAACATCCACGGCGATGCGGTACGCGGTGCGGTGTTGCTCTTCCTTCAGGAGGTATTGTACCGAACCCTCCGCGAGGAAGCCAGCGATCCGGCTCTCTACGCGTTCTTGGACAGCGCATTGGGCCGGTTGGACGAGACCGCTGACGTGCGTCATTTCCCGCTCGTTTTCCTGTTGAGGTATGCGACGATGCTCGGTTTCGCTCCGGAAGCCCCTGAAGCCGCGGCGCCGTATTTCGATCTGCAGGAAGGGGGTTCGTCCACGAGCTACCCCTTCACGCGCAGGCTATCGGGCCACCGCTGACCGCGGTCCTTGCCGCGCTTCTACCTCTCGACCTGGAAACCACCTCCGACGTGACGGTGCCCGGGGCGCAGCGCCGGGAGTTGCTCGACCTGCTGTTGCTCTACCTGCGCCTTCATGTACCTGGGGCGCCCGAACTGCGATCACCAGAAGTGCTGCACCAAATGCTCACCTGAACGTTGAGCGGGTAACTTCGGCCGATCCTGTTTTCCCCATGAACGCCCGCTGGCCGCTCGTGCTCGCCCCGGCCCTTTGGCTCGCGGCCTGTTCCACACCCGCTTCCGACATGTCCACCTCCACCGCACTGAGGCCCCCGACCGCCGCCAAGGAACCCCATGACCTTACCACCCATGGCCATACACGCCGGGACGAGTACTTCTGGATGCGGCTTTCCGAAGCCCAGCGCTCTGCCACGAAGCCCGATGCGCACACGCAAAAAGTAGTGGCACACTTGGAAGCGGAGAATAGCTACACCGATTCCATGATGGCTCCGGTGCGCGGTCTGCGTGAGGCGCTCTTCAAAGAGATGAAAGCGCGCGTGAAGGAGGATGATCTGAGCGTGCCGTACCGGGAGAACGGCTACTGGTACAGCTTCCGCTTCGAGAAAGGGAAGGAGTACTCGGTACACATGCGCCGCGCGGATACGCAGGATGCGCCAGAGACCGACATTCTGAACGAGAACGTCATGGCCGAGGGACATGACTTCTTCGACCTGGGCGATTTCGAGATCGCCCCCGGCAACAACCTTTGCGCCTACAGTGTGGACACCGTGGGACGACGGCTCTACACCATCCGCTTCCGCGATCTAACTACCGGACAGGACCTGCCCGATGTGGTGCCGAACACCAGCGGCGGTGGCGCCTGGGCCGATGATCGCACCTTCTTCTACGCGGTGAAGGACAGCACGCTGCGCGACCACAAGATCCTCCGCCATGTGCTCGGCACCGACCCATCCACCGATGTGGAAGTGTTCCATGAGGCCGATCCCGCGTACAGTTGCGATGTGGCACGCAGCCGGTCGGACCGCTTCGTGATGATCGCCACGGGAAGCACCATGAGCACCGAAGAGCTGCTGCTGCCGGTGGATCGGCCAATGGGGCCTTCACCGTGTTCCAGTCGCGCGAAGAGGAACATGAGTACAGCGCGCAGCACGTTCCTGGCAAGTTCTATATCCTCACCAACTGGAACGCGAAGAACTTCAGATTGATGGAATGTCCAGAAGACAAGACCGGCAAAGAGCACTGGAAGGAAGTGATCCCGCACCGCGATGAAGTGCTGCTGGAGGATGTGGACCTCTTCCGTGACCATATGGTGATCAGCGAACGGCGGGAGGGGCTCGTGCATCTTCGAGTGCGCAAGTTCTCCACCGGGACCGAGCACGAGATCGCCTTCCACGACCCCGCCTACGTGGCCTACGGAGGCACCAACGCGGAATGGAACAGCGACAAGTTCCGGTATGGGTATACGAGCCTCACCACGCCCAGCAGTGTGCTCGAGCACGATCTGGACAAGCGCACGGACACGTTGCTGAAACAGCAGGAGGTCGTGGGCGATTTCGACGCATCGCGCTACGCCAGCGAACGCATCTGGGCGGTGGCGAAGGATGGGGCACGCGTGCCCATCAGCCTGGTGTACCGCAAGGGCACGAAGCTGGACGGCACATCGCCGTTGCTCCTGGCCGGGTATGGGTCCTACGGCATCAGTTCCGAACCCACGTTCACCAGTGCGCGGCTCTCCTTACTGGATCGCGGGTTTGTCCATGCCATAGCACACATACGCGGTGGAGAAGAAATGGGCCGGGCGTGGTACGAGATGGGCCGGATGGAACACAAGATGAACACCTTCACGGACTTCATCGCGTGCGCCGAACATCTCATCGCGAAGAAGTACGCGGATCCCGATCGCCTGTTCGCCTGGGGCGGCAGCGCCGGAGGTCTGCTGATGGGGGCGGTAGCCAACCTAAGGCCGGACCTATGGAAGGGATTGGTCGCCGAAGTGCCGTTCGTGGACGTGGTGACCACCATGCTCGACGAGAGCATCCCTCTCACCACCGGCGAATTCGATGAGTGGGGGGATCCCAAGGAAAAGGACGCCTACGATCGGATGCTCAGCTATTCTCCCTATGACAACGTGAAGGATGCCGACTATCCGGCGATCCTCGTCACCACAGGGTTCCATGATAGCCAGGTGCAGTATTGGGAACCTGCGAAATGGGTCGCTCGATTGCGCGAGCACCATCGGGGCGAGGCGCCGATCCTACTGCACACCAATATGGACGCCGGCCATGGCGGGGCCTCCGGCCGCTTCGAACGGCTGAAAGAAGTCGCTCTGAACTATGCTTTCCTGCTTTGGCAGGCCGGGATCGAAAAATGAATGGACCGGGCTGTTCCGGTTGAACGCGCTGACATCCGAAGGGATGAGTTCCTTAGGCCCTCAGGACGCGAGGCTCTCGGCATGTACGATCTCCTCCGGCAGCATCGGGATCACCGCGATGGGCTGTTGCGGATCGCGCTGGAAGCGCTCGTAGTCGCGCACACTCGCGAAGAACATACGTGTGACGGGGCCCGTTTCCACCTCCCATACCACCCCGAACACTTCCTTGCCCGAGCGGAGCTTGAAGCGACAGTGTTTGTGGTAAAGATCTCGGATGACGGAGCTTTCCATGGTCGGATTTCGCACCGGGAAATTAGCGGGTGCGAACGCAGCGAGGTGCCGCGAATTTTCAACATGCACCACCATGCTGTTCAAAAAACGCAACGCGCGGGTACCGTAGTACTTGGCCTTCAGAGGAATGAAAGGATCAGCCCGGTTGTACCCCGACCTTGATCTTTTTTCCGGGAGCGAGACGCTTGCTGTTAAGCCCGGCGTTCAACCGCCGCAGGTCCTCCACGGTCACGCCCGGATAAAGTTGCGCGATACCCCATAGGGTATCACCGGGCTGCACGACGTGATAGATGAATGCCTCAGCTGCGTTCGGTGCGGAGGGCGAAGGTTTCTCTACTTGCGCCACGGTAGGAACAGGCGCGGGCCGCTGCAAGGCCGCAGTGCCAGTGTTCGTTGTCGCCGGTCGCTCAATACGAAGCTTTTGCCCAGGCTGGATCCGATCCCCGTGCAGTCCGTTCCATGATCTCAATTGCGCCACGGTTATTCCGTTGCGCTGCGCGATCGTGCCCAGCGATTCACCGCGACGCACGATATGCGTGCTGACCTGGGGCGGGGCCGCTTGGACCAATGCCGAAGTAGCGACCACGGGTGTTGTGACCGTTGCGGTTCCAGCGAGGTAGCGGTAGCGCATGCTGTCTTCGCGCGCCAAGAACGACCGAACCAGATCGCGGGGCATGTACAAGGTCACCGGTTGATCGGGATCGGGTACGTACCCTTGCTTGAACACCGGGTTCAGGTCGCGCAGGGCCGTCTCACTACCACCGGTATAGCGCGCGAGGTCGGCGATCGTGAGCGGGTAACACACCTGCACGGTATCCACTTCGTACGCGCAATAATTGGGCTGCACCGGGTAGAGATTGTGGTCTGCGGCATGCTCGAAGATGTAGTTCACCGCGATGAACGCGGGAACATAGCCCCGGGTCTCGCGCGGGAGATGATCGTACACCTCCCAGTAATCCATGCGCCCACCGCTCCGGCGGATCGCCTTGTTCACGTTGCCGGGTCCACAGTTGTACGCGGCCAGCGCAAGTTCCCAATTTCCGAAGATGCGGTGCAGGTCCTTGAGGTACCTGCAGGCGGCGTCTGTGCTCATGTACACATCGCAACGCTCATCCACATAGCTGTCCACCCGCAGGCCGTAAAGCTTGCCGGTGCTGGCGATGAACTGCCAAAGGCCGACCGCCGCTGCGCGGCTTCGCGCAGCGGGATACAGCGCGCTCTCTACTACGGCGAGGTACTTCAGCTCTTGCGGCATTCCGTGCCGGTCCAACGCATCCTCGAACACCGGGAAGTAAAGTTGCGCCATCCCGAGCATGCGGCTGGTCTGTTCGCGTTTGCGCACGGCGTACAAGTCGATGTAGGACTGCACCACCGGATTGTAGGTGAGCACGAACGGTGTTCGTTGGTCGAGCACCGAAAGCCTCCGATGTATCTCCGCTGGCGGGTAAGAGGGAACGGTGTTGGCCGTGAAGCCATGCACGTTCAATAGCGCGGTATCCGCAGTGAAGGGGTCGTGCATCACCCAGGGCGAATGGGCGAGGTCGTCCAGCCGTTGGAGCACCGGGTCGTCCGGCGGGAGGGCCGGTATTTCCTGTCCTGTTTGTGCGTACCCTGCCAGAGGAAGGGCCACCAGTGCCAGTAATAGACGGAATGCGTTCATGGTCAAGGACAAAGTAAGGTTGATACGGTCGCGGTCCGACATTGTTGTCCCAGCGGTCGATCCACGATCCAACGTTAACGACGCTCCACTTCGGGTCCATGTGTTCTTTGGCACCACGATACCCTTGAACGCGGGTTGGAACACGGATGAAGACCAGTCTGGTCGACGGCTACATTTGCGCGCCTCTGGGTGCCATTCGGCGCACCGGAACAAGCATGAAGAACCCCGAGAAGTGGAAGCCCAGTCGCATTGTGCGCGACCCTTCTACAGGGCGCTACAGGACGAACGTGGCAGGGGTGTATGGCGGGTCGTGGTACACCGCCGAACTGCAGCATGCGCTGTACATCCCTTTGATCAAGGAGCACATTACGGGCTACGTGCTGGACCTGGGCTGTGGCCCGGTGCCGTATCACGAACTCTACGGGGAGCGCACCACAGGCAGTTGCTGCGTGGACTGGGCTGGGAGCATGCACACCAAGGAGCTGCTCGACCACTTCGTGGACCTCAATGCCCCAGGGCCATTGCCGTTCGCCGAAAGCACTTTCGATTCCGCGGTGCTTTCGGACATGTTGGTGCATATCACCCGGCCACATGTACTTATGGCCGAGGTGCAGCGCGTACTGAAGCCGGGGGGAAAGGTGTTGATCACCGCACCGTTCGTGTATTGGATGGGCGAGTATCCGCATGAATATTTCCATCCCTCTCCTTTCGCGCTGAAACATTTGTGCGAGGCCGCTGGCATGGAAGTGCTACATCAAGAGGTATATGGCGGTCATGCCGACGTTCTTATGGACACGCTGAACAAGTTCATGCCCACGGGATTGCCGAACCGCATTTTCCGCCTTTTCGCGCAGGTCGTGCTCTGGACCGGGTGGCCACAGCGGAACAGGCAGCGCACAAAGGGGCCCTACGCGCTCGGCTCGAGCATGGTCGCGCGTAAGCCCGAGGTTTAGCCACCGTCCGCTCGTCCACAGGCCGGGCGGATACCTTTACCGGCACCGCCACAGCGTGCGTTCGATCCGTCAAGTCCTTCAGAGCATCCGGCACGATCTGGACCGGCTCCGCACCCCAGGTTCGTTCACGCGGAACTCCTTCCACTTCCTATCGGGCAACGCGCTCGGGATGCTGAGCCAGCTGCTGCTCACGCCGATCATCGCGCGTATTTATGGCCCGGAGGCGTATGGGATGTTCGGGCTCTACCTGGCCCTGGTAATGAACAGCGCGTCGGTGAGCGACCTGGGTTTCTCCGCCGCATACGTGCTGCCCAGAGAGGAGGAAAAGTTCCTCCATCTGGTCCGCTTCAACCTGTTGCTCACGGGTGTGGTGTCGTGCTGCTGCCTGCTGATCGCCATCTGTTCCGGACCGCTCTATAGGATGTTCCCCGACCTGGCGGTGCTGGGCAACTGGATCTATCTGGTGGCTCCGGTATCGGCGTTCTATTCGCTTTCCATCATCGCGACGCAATGGCTCGCACGGGCGAAGAAGTTCAAGGAGAGCGCGTTCACCGGCGTGAGCATGGATGCGGGAACACGGCTCTTCAATGTGGCGTTCGGCTTATGGAGCAAGGGGATGCCCTACGGCTTGATGTTGGGAGATGCACTGGTGCGGGGTGCGGCTCTTCCCTTCTATGCGCGATGGTTGAGGCCGGTGGGTCTAGACCGGTTGCGCACGGGCTGGGCATGGGCGAGTATTCGCGGTACGGTCATCGAATACCGGCGCTATCCGCTCTGGATCTTCCCGGAACGGTGGGTGAGCTTGCTGGGTATTCAGCTGCCGCTGTTCTTCCTGGCCTCGGACCTCGCCGCAGTGGGGCACTTCGCACTGGGCGCGAGCCTCTTGTTGATCCCTTTGCGGTTGTTGGGTTTCTCGTTCGGTCCGGTGTACATGCAGAAGGCGGCCGAAACCGTGCATGCCGCACCCGAGGAATTGAAGCGTGTGACGCGCGGTCTCTTTACCCGCCTGCTTTGGGTGGGCCTCGGGCCCTTCCTGCTCATGACCTTCTTCGCCGATCACGGCTTCGCGCTGATCTTCGGCGAACCGTGGCGTGATGCGGGGTTCGCTACAGCATGCCTGGGGCCTTCCTTCCTTTTCCGGTTGGTGACGGAGCCGTTGGTGTCGATCTTCAACGTGCGGCGGAAGGAACACTTCATGCTGGTGTTCCAGATCGTGCTCAATGTGCTGCGCACCGCTGCAATGGGTGCGGTGTTGTACCTGGGCTGGGGCACGGATGCGGTGCTCATCGCCTATGGCCTGGGGAGCCTGCTGGGTTCAATGGTCCTCTCGGCCTTCGTGCTCGACGCGGCGCGGTTGAACGGAACGGCCATGACGGTGCGGGCCACATTGCTCGTGCTGGTGGCTTCCGCGTTGTTCGCGGCGCTCCGCTTCGCCCTGTTCGGTTCTTGGGTGCCCCTGCCTGGCTGACCGGTCGGATCGATCAGTCCTTTTCCTTCTTGCCGCGCTCCTGTTTCTGGAGCGGGTTCACCCCGATCGCCTTGAAGAGTTCACGTTGGCGAAGGATATCGGTCGCCATCCATACCGCGTTGCGGAAACTGCCTTCATCGGCCACTCCCTTACCGGCGATGTCCAGACCGGTGCCGTGGTCCGGGCTGGTGCGTACGATCGGCAACCCAGCGGTGAAGTTGACCCCGTGGCCGAAGCTCAATGCCTTGAAAGGAGCCAGCCCCTGGTCGTGGTACATGGCCAGCACACCATCGAACTGCTTGTAGGTGCCGTTCCCGAAGAAACCATCGGCCGCGTAGGGTCCCATCGCCTGGATCCCCTCGCTCACCAGCTGGCGCACAGCGGGCAGGATCCGCTCGCGGTCCTCGGTACCCAGGGTGCCGCCGTCCCCCGCGTGCGGGTTCAGGCCCAGCAAGGCGAGGCGAGGTGTGATGACACCGAAATCGCGCAGCAGGCTTTGGTGAAAGAGACGGGCCTTGATCAGGATGCGCTCCGTGGTGATGGCAGGGGCCACATCCTTCAGTGGGATATGCCCGGTAACGGTGCCCACGCGCAGGCCATCGCCTACGAGCACCATCAACACTTGGTCCACACCAGCGACGTGGGCCAGGTATTCCGTGTGGCCCGGAAAGGCGAAGCCAGCGGCCTCCATGGCGTTCTTGTCTATGGGCGCCGTTACCAGCACGTCCACCTTGCCCGCGGCCAGATCATGTGTGGCGGCTTCGAGGCTCTGAATGGCGAACGACGCCGACTTGCCACTGGGCTTCCCGAGCTCAATGGGAACATCCTCCTCCCAGAGATTCACGAGGTTGAGCTTCTTGGGAAGCGCCTCGGCCGCATCGTTCACGCGATGGAACTGGACCTCGTCCAACCCGAGCGCTTTGCGGTGGTGGCTCACTGCTTTGGCCGAGGCATAGAGCACCGGCGTTACGTCCTGCAAGAGCCGGGCATCCTCGAAGGTCTTCAGCACTACCTCGATCCCGATCCCGTGGAGGTCACCGCAACTGATGCCGACACGGGGGACTTTCCTTCCTTCGCTCATTGTTCTGCGCTTCCCACTAGGCCTTTGCCGCGCGACGTTTGATGAATTCCACGAGCAGCCGCACCCCGGTACCGGTGCCGCCCTTGGGCCGGTAGCCATCGCGTCGCGTGAGGAATGCGGGTCCGGCGATGTCCAGGTGGATGTATGGACGGGTGGTGAAACGCGCGAGGAATTTGCCCGCGGTGATCATGCCGGCGCTGTCGCTCCCCAAGTTCTTCATGTCGGCGATGTCGCTGTCCAATTCCTTGTCGTACTCCTTCCAGAAAGGGAAATGCGCGATGCGTTCGTGTACGTGGTCACCGGATGCCCGGAGCCGCTCGAAGGTGCGATCGTCGGCGGTGCCCATGGCCACGATGCCTTGGGTACCGATGGCGCGGGCGGCGGCGCCGGTCAGCGTGGCGACCGTGACGATCGTTTCCGCGGCATATCGTTCGGCATAGCTGAGGCCGTCGGCCAAGATCATGCGCCCTTCCGCATCGCTGTTCAGCACCTCCACGGTCAGGCCGCTGTGCATGCGCACCACATCGCCCGGTGCGAAAGCGTTGCCTCCGGGCCGGTTGTCCGTGGCGGGCACGATGGCGACCACATGCACGGGCAGCTCCAGCAGCGCGGCGGCGGCGATGGCACCGGCCACACAGGCCCCACCGGCCATGTCGCACTTCATGTAGTCCATGCTGTTCGGCGTGGGCTTCAAGCTCAGGCCGCCCGTGTCATACACCACGCCCTTGCCCACGAGCACGATGGGTTTGGCGTTCACCACCTTCTTGGGTTTGTATTCCAGGATGGAAAAGGTGGGCGGGTCGATACTGCCTTTGTTCACGGCGAGCAGGCCTCCCATGCCCAGCGCCTCGATCTGTGCTTTTTCCAGCACCTGGAATTTCACACCGGCATTGCGGCAAAGGGTGCGGAACTCACTGGCCAGTTGCACCGCGTTGAGGGAAGAGACGGGATCGTTCACCAGGTCGCGCACCGTGCAAACCACCTCCACGAGATCACTGAGCCGTTCGAGGGTTTTGCGGTCCACCTCCGGATGCACCACGGTGAGGCGCTCCAGGGTAGTAGGCGCCTTGGAGGTCTTGAACTTCCGGTAGTTGTAGGCGCCAAGAGCGAACCCCTCGGCCAGGGCCAGGAGCAGTTCAATATCGTCATGGAGCCCGATCAGTTGAGCCTCGGTGCGCTTCGCGGCGGTGAGTCGCTCGGCCATGAGAGCACCAGCGCGACGGGCGTTCTCCAGTTGTTCCGAACGGGAGCCTTTCGCAGGGCTATGCACAAGCACCATGCGGCCACTAATGTCCAGTGCCGCAACGGGTTCGTCGGTACCTAGCTGCTCGCCCAGGTAGTGCAGGTCCTGCCGCTCCAAGTCCAATTCCCGCAAGCGGTTCTTGCCCGCCACCAGGGCAAGGGTATCCTTTCCGGCGGCAGGCCGGGGGCTCTTTTCGATCGTGATCATCGGCGGGCGGTGGGCGGTACGAAGGGTCGTGTCCAAAGATAGGTTTCCAGGGTTGGTGGTCCGGGTGGCGCACCAACTTGCGCTGCCAAGCGTTGTGCAAGGGACCGTTGCTCGCTCGGCGTCGCCGACGGGGCGGGAAATAGCGAACTTTGGTTCCCCATGCACCGGCTTCTACGCGTCCTTTTCGCCCTGCTGCTCATCGCTTCTAGCGCTGCGGCATGGGCCACTCACAACCGTGCGGGCGAGATCGTCTACTGCGTGGATCCCGACAACCCGCTGCTCTACCATGTGCAGATCATTACGCACACCAAGACCAGCGCGCCAGCGGATCGCAACGAACTCTACATCAACTGGGGCGATGGCACCGGTGACACCCTTCCGCGCACGGAGATCCTCCCCTTGCCAGCACCGTTCGACGCTCAGCGCAACCTTTATGAGGGCTCTCACTTGTACAGCGGCTCCGGAGAGTTCATCCTGAGCTTCGAGGACCAGAACCGCAACGAAGGGGTGCTGAACATCCCCAATTCGGTGAACCAGACCTTCTGCGTGAAGACCATGTTGAAGATCGGCCCCCTCACCGGAGGCAATTGCAGCGTGCGCTTTTTGAACAGCCCTTTGCAGGATGCCTGCCAGTTCCAACTCTGGGCGCACAATTCGGTGGCCTTCGATCAAGACGGCGATAGCCTGAGTTACGAGTTGCTTGAGTGTTCGGGAATGGGTTGCGGCAACATACCGGGGTACGTCTTCCCCGAGGAAGTGGACACGAACGCACCGGACATCTTCCAGATCGACGCGACTATTGGTACCCTTTTCTGGGACGCACCTCAGCTAATGGGCGAATACAACATCGCCTTCCGCGTGCGCGAATGGCGCAAAGTGTTCGGAGCGTGGTACGAAGTGGGGTGGGTGACACGGGATATGCAGATCACCGTGGGATCCTGCGACAACGAGCCACCCGTAATGGATCCACTGCCCGATACCTGTGTGGTGGCGGAAACCTTCCTCACGTTCGACGTATCGGCCAGCGACCCCGATGCCGCGCAGAACGTCACACTGAGCGCGCTGGGTGGACCGATGGTCCTGAACGAAAGCCCGGCGAGCTTCCTGCCCGACCCGCCTGATAACCCGGTTTCAGGAACGTTCAACTGGCAAACGGTATGTGGGCATGTGCGTCTGCAACCCTACACCGTGGTGTTCCGCGCCAGCGACAACGGGCAGCCGGTGATCCTCGAGGACTATGAACCGGTGAACATCACTGTGGTCGCCCCGGAACCCGAAAACCTTGTAGCCTCCCCCAACGTGGAGGTGATCGACCTGACGTGGACACCGAGCATCTGCACCAACGCCGCGGGCTATCGCATCTATCGTCGCATAGGGCCCTTCCCGTTCACACCCTCGCATTGCGAAACAGGCGTGCCCGCCTACACCGGATACGTCTTCCTGGACACCGTGCAAGGTGCGGGGACCTCATCGTTCACGGATGAGAACGTGCTTTTCGGTGTGGAGTACTGTTACCGCATCACGGCTTACTTCGGCGATGGCGCCGAGAGCTACAGCAGCGATGAGGCCTGCACCTTCCTGGAGCGCAGCGTGCCCTTGATCACACATGTGAGCGTGGGCGCCACAGGAACCGGCAATGGGATCGATACCGTGCGCTGGACCAATGCGGTGGATCTGGACACAGTGCTCTATCCCGGGCCCTATGCGTTCCAACTCTATCGTGGCGATGGCTTCACCAATGCAGGCGCACTGATCCATACCACGGGCACGCATCCCTTCCTCATGCATCCGGACACCGCGTTCGTGGATCAGCCGTTGGACACCCAGACCGGTCCGCATGTGTACCGCGTGGAACTGTTCTACAACAACGGCGTGGATCGCGTGGGTAGCAGCGACCCCGCATCGAGCGTCTTCCTCACTGCTTCACCGAACGATGAATTAGTCAACCTCAGTTGGGAGGCGAACACGCCGTGGACCAACACCGACTTCGAGATCGAGCGCTTCGACGGGGCGATCTTCGTGCAGATCGGCACCAGCACGGAACCGAACTATGTGGACACCGGTTTGGTTAACGGAGAGGAGTATTGCTACCGTGTGAGGACGATCGGCGCGTACGGTGATCCATCCGTGGTCGCACCGCTGATCAACTTCAGCCAGGAGGCTTGCGCGGTCCCGGTGGACCTTACGCCGCCCTGTCCGCCGGACCTGTCCTTGGACAACGATTGCGAAGCTCCGCTGAACACGTTGGACTGGACGAACCCGAACAACAGTTGCGCGGACGACACGTGGTACTACAACATCTGGTTCACCGATTCGCTCGGTGGCACCTTCGTGCAGATCGGCACCAACATCGGTGACGACAATACGCACTTCGAGCATGTGGACGGATCGAGCGTAGCGGGCTGCTATGTGATCACCGCCATAGACAGTGTGGGGAACGAAAGCGCGTACAGCGATACGCTCTGCGGTGACAACTGCCCGGTGTACACCCTGCCGAACGTGTACACGCCGAACAACGACAACACCAACGACTTCTTCGTGCCGTTCCCGTACCGCGGCGTGAAGGTGATCGAGCTGCACATCTTCAACCGCTGGGGGCAGGAGGTGTTCACCACGGACGATCCCGCGATCGGCTGGGACGGCACCGACCAGAAAAGCGGCGAGGTCGTTTCGGATGGTGTGTACTTCTACATCTGCACGGTCACCTTCGATCGGTTGGCGGAGGACGAGATCGTGCAACTGAACGGCTATGTGCATGTATTGCGCAGCACGAGCCCCAGCCTCAACTGATGTTCACCGGTATCGTGGAGGAAGTGGGCACGGTGGTCGCCGTTTCCCACGAAGGCACGAACGTGCGCCTCACGATCCGCGCACGCATGGCCACGGAGCTTCGCGTGGATGAAAGCGTGGCGCACAATGGCGTCTGCCTCACCGTGGTGCGGCAGGATGCGGATATCTATGAGGTGACCGTGGTACAGGAGTCATTGCAGCGGAGCAACCTCGGTACGTTGGCCCCCGGCGATGGCGTGAACCTGGAACGCAGCCTTCTTCTCGGCGATCGCCTGGATGGGCACATGGTACAAGGCCATGTGGATACCGTGACCGAATGCCTTCGCGCGGAAGACCTCCACGGAAGTTGGCGTTACACCTTCCGGATCCCAGAGCAGAAGCAACTGCTCGTGCACAAGGGCAGCATTTGTCTCAACGGCGTGAGCCTCACCATCGCCGAACTATCGGAGAACGACTTCAGTGTGGCCATCATCCCGTACACGCAGGAGCACACCACCTTCCGTTCGCTGCAGCCCGGCGACAAGGTGAACGTGGAGTTCGATGTGCTGGGGAAGTACGTGGAGCGGATGGTGCTTTGGGCCGCTGTGAACGGGATCTTCGTGTCAATGGCCCCCGTTTTCTCCGGGTTGGTCCCAATCGTCTTTTCTTCCATGGGGTCCGCATGAGTGTTCCCAAGGTTTTGACATGCCGTCCCAGTCAATACGCCCCGGTATTTTGAAGGAGTCTAGTCCCTCTGACAGCAGGTTTTGCAATAGTTATTAACTGGCTTGGTTTGGTTCATTGTGGCTCAGTTTCGTCCGGCGTGTTCCCAAACAACCTCTTGAATTTCTCTACAGAGTTCGTGGTTCAAGAGTCGACGTTAGAGGTGTCAGCTCTTGGGTGTCTGGGTCCAAAGTCCCGAAATACAAGGATAGAAACCGCCGCTAACCCTCGGTGGAATCGTTCCGAAATTGTGCGATGGGCCAACAGGGGAATTCCATTTCATTGGTCGAAGGCAACCTTAAACTTGGGTGTACAAAGTTCTGGATTTTGAAGGGCGAGTGATATTGCGGCCTTCTTACTCATCTCGCGTCACTGCTTGATCAGCACAGTCCTCATCGCGACGCCAGCCCCCGTCACCTCCACGGTGTAAGCACCTCCGCTCAATTCCGCAGTGCGCAACGGTATCCGCCGGTCGGCCACAACCACATCTTGCTCGCGCACCAACCGCCCGCTCTGGTCCATGATGCGCAGGCGGACAGGGCCTTGCACGCTGTTGCCCAGGTAGAGGATCGCGTCGCCATCGGCGGGATTGGGATACAGCACGGCGCGGTCCTGCCCGAAGGCGAGCACGGGCACGCGCAGCACCAGGTTCTGGCCACTGATCAACCACGTATCGGGATCGAACAAGGCACTATCCGCCTGGAAGGGAAGTTGGATCGAGAAGAGCTGCCCGTTGGACGTGTGGTCCAGCACCACGAGTTGATCCTGCGAACCGTTCTTGAATCGGATCGGCACGGGTAGTTCGAAGAAGTCCACGCTCGCGTGCGAGGTGCTCTGGTCCAATTGCAGCATCACGAGACCATTGGCGTCCTGCGTCCATTCCACGGTGTAGGTGGGGAAGCCTTCGCCGGTGTACCAGTCGTCCATGAAACCATCGAGGTCCTTTCCGCTGGCGGCTTCCAGGTGCGCTTGCAGATCCGCGGTGTAGGCGCTGCCATAGGCGAGATCGGGATCGTTCAAGTAGTTGCGGCATCCGGCGAAGAAGGCGCTATCACCACAAACCCAGCGCAGCATGTGCAGCACCATGGCGCCCTTGCGGTACGTGAGCCGCGAACTGAAGAGCCGCGCGATGTCCGTAGTATCGCTCACGCGTAGGGATCCATCCGGCAGGCTGACGATATCATCCACTTGCGCGCGTGTCCATCCCGGCCAGTATTGCGGCGCGAGGAATTCGTAGCAGAGCCCGCTCAAGTAGGTCGCGAAGCCCTCGTTCAACCAGAGGTCCTGCCAGGTGGCGCAGGTCACCTTGTCGCCGAACCATTGGTGCGCCAATTCGTGTGCGGCCAGCTCGTAGCTCCAGCCACCCATGAAGGTCATGGTCTGGTGCTCCATACCACCGCCCCAACCGAATTGGGCGTGGCCGTATTGCTCCTGCGCGAACGGATACGGGCCGAAGAGCTGGTGGTAGAGCGGCATCTGCTCCTGCACATCGCCCGCCACGAGTTGCGCTAAGAAATCGTCCTGCGGATAGGCGTAGGTCCACATCGGGATGGTGTCATCCGGCACAACGATGTCCAACGTGCTCACCGCGTAGTCACACACCGCCGTGGCGATCAAGTAGAAGGCGATCGGGTAGCGATGCCGCCAGTGGTAGGTAGTGTGCAGGCCACCATCGATGGACGAGCTGCCCACCAGCACGCCGTTGCTCACCGCTTCGTTGGCGCCGGGCACGGTGATGAACGCATCGACCGAATCGATCTTGTCGTTGAGGTCCTGCTTGCATGGCCACCAGTCGCGCGCGCCGTAGGGCTCGCTAAGGGTCCAGAGCGCGGTATTGCCCAGCGGTGTGCCGATCTCGAAACTGCCGAAGCCGGTGCCTGCGGGTTCGCCGGCGTAGTTGACCGTGATGCTGTCCACTTCGCCAATGGCGAGCGGTGCCGGCAGGTCGATCAATACGGTGGCGTCCGGTGCGTGCGTGAAACCGAGCGCGTTGCCGTGGTGGATCACCGAGAGGATGTCCAATGCGGTATCGGCATCGAAGCGCACAGTGTTCAGCAGTGTGGTCGCGGTGAAATAGCTCGTCACGTGCCCGGCGATCGCGTTCACAGCGGGATCCAAGTCCCACACCAAGCGCACATAGTGCAGGTCGTAGCCATAAGCGGGATCGCCGCTCCGCAACAAGGCGGGATGATGCCCTTGCCGTTCACGCCAGGCGACCTCATCGGTCACTGCATGGTCCCATAGCACTTGGGCATCCGCAGTGAGCAGAGAGCAGGTACACAGCGCGAGCAGAGCGGCCTTCATTCCTCTAAGGTAATGCGCAATAGGGTGGAAGAATGCTATCCGCAGATGCCGCGGATGAGCGCAGATAACTCAGCAGGATCAACGACCGGGTACCGAGCGGAGATAGAACTCAGACGGTGAACGCTGAAGCCTCGCTGCATGGGCCCATCTGCGCCATCTGCGGAAGGCCCTTCGCGTGCTCAGATCACCGCGCTCACGATGGCGCGCACCGCCTCACTGCGGCCCATGGTGTAGAAATGCAGGCAGGGCACCTTGGCGGCTTTCAGCTCGCGCGCCTGCTGGATGCTCCATTCGATCCCCACTTGTTTCACCTCGGCATCCGCGCGGCATTTCGCCAGCTCATTGCTGAAGGCGACGGGTAGGTCCAAATGGAAGGTCTTCGGTATGAAGGCGATGTGCTTGCGCGTGGTGAGCGGCTTCAGTCCCGGTATGATCGGCACGGAGATGCCCTCGGCGCGGCAGCGCTCCAAGAAGGCGAAGTACTTGGCGTTGTCGAAGAACATCTGCGTTACCAGATACTCCGCACCGGCATCCACCTTGCGTTTCAGGTAGGCGATATCGGTGTCCAGGTTCAGCGCCTCGGGATGCTTCTCCGGATAGCACGCGGCGCCTACGCACAGATCGGTGGGGGCGGCCTCCTCTTCCTCCTCGTGGAGGTACTTGCCCTTGTTCAATCCGGCGATCTGCTGGATCAGATCCTCCGCATGTTGATGGCCATCGCGTTCGGGAATGAACTGCGGCTCGCTCTTGATCGCGTCGCCGCGCAAAGCCAGTACATTGTCGATGCCCAGGAAGTTGAGCTCGATCAGCGCGTCCTCGGTGTCCTCCTTGCTGAAGCCGCCGCAGATCAGGTGGGGCACACTATCGATATTGTACTTCGCTTTGATCATGGCGCAGATGCCCACAGTGCCGGGACGTTTGCGCACACGCACCTTCTGTAGGAGACCGTGCCCGCGCTCCTTGTAGATCACCTCCTCGCGGTGGTAGGTCACATTGATGAAGCTGGGCTTGAACTCCATCAGTGGATCGATACCCTCGTAGATGGAACGGATGTCCTTGCCCTTCAACGGGGGCAGGATCTCGAACGATAGCAGGGTGCCCTTGGCGTGGCGCAGATGCTCGATGACCTTCATTGGGAAGCGCCTCGCGCGGCGGCGGGCGGGCGGCGAAGATACACGAACGCCCTGCCGGGGCAGGGCGTCCATGGCGTGCCAGCGCTCAGCGCTAGCGCAACAGGGTAACGTGCCCGGTGTATTCCGTGCCGTCCTCGCGGCGCAGCACATAGAAGTAGGTTCCTTCGCTCACGTCCTTCGGCGACCAGGTGTTCGCGTAGCTGGTGTTCTCGTACACCGTTTGCCCCCAGCGATTGAACACGCGCAAGTCGGTGTTCGGGTAGTACTCCACCCCGGTGAATTCCAGGAAATCGTTCTCCCCATCGTTGTTCGGGCTGAACACGTTGGGTACGATGATCTCCTCTGGGATCACCGTCACGTAAAGTGTGATCTGGTCGGTACAGCCATTGCTGGTGGTCACCAACAAGGTCACCGCGTACACCCCGGGCGTAGTGAATGTGAAGTTGCTGTTCTGGGACGAGAACGCGGTGGTATCCACCGACCACAGCCAGGAGACGATCGCGTCGCCATTGCCGTTGGACTGGTCCGTGAACTGCACGTTGGTGCCAGGTAACACCTCGTTAGAGGGGCTGATCAGGAAGCTGGCTGTGGGGTTGTTCGCGCTCACCACGTTCACGGTGGCCGAACCTCCTTCGCATCCGTAAACATCGGTCACGGTAACGGAATAGGTGCCGGAGCTCACCCACGCGGTATCGCTCGTGTTACCGTCGCTCCAGAGATAGGTATCGAAAGGCTCCGTGGTGCTGAGCGCCGCGGGGGCGCCATCGCAGTTGAAGAGTTGTCCGGTGATCACTGGCTGCGGGGTGGTGCCGGGATAGACGATGATGGTATCGGACGCCAGGCGACAGACACCGGCGGTCGCTTGCACGATGTAAGTACCGGGGCCCACAAGCACCGATGCCCCGTCATAGCCATTGCTCCAGAAGTAATCATCGAACCCGGCGGAGGCGGTGAGCACCACGCCTTGTCCCGGGCAGGCCACGGTGTCCCCCACCACTACGGGAGGTTGGGTGGGTGTGAAGAAGATCTCGATCACGATGGTCACCGTGGTGGTCAGGGCTGGTGTGCCGTCATCCGTGGCCACGTAGGTGATGGTATGGAAGCCCACATCAAGCACCGTGGGAATGAACTGGCTGATGATCGTGGCCGCTACACCGCTCGTGTTGCTGGTCTCCTGATAGCTGGTGATGGTAGGCGCGGCCGAAGTGGCCGTGGTGGTCTGGTTCTGTTCCGGGGAGAAAAAGTTCACGGTGATGTCCACGAGTTCGCCTGTGCAAACGCGTACCGTGTCACATAGAAAGGTACTGCTCGGAATAGGTGGAATGTTCTGGGTGTTCACCGCCGTGGTGAATGTGAATGCCTGATCATCAAGCCAACTCACAGCATCGGGCGCGCCGAAAGGTCCGTCGTAGTCGATCCCGGGATGATTGAAGCGACCGAACTGGATGAAGTCCACACCATTCCCACGGTTGGCACCCACGGTCGATGGCGCCCCGCAGAACCCATAGCCTAGGTTATTGGTGTTGTTGCACGAATAGTCCGTGCCATTGTAATTGCATACCGTGGGGTCGAGACAAGACGCCGTTCCGGTCGTCCACTGCATGTCTTTGTAGCAGAAGCTCACGTTCTTGTCCAGGCCCAATATCGGGTCGGTTCCGTCGGTAATGATCAGCTGGAATGAGTTGTGCTTGTCCGTGAACGAATTGTAGTAGCCAACGTCTACCCAATTCACATAGAGGGCTGTTGGAGTAACTTTATACCAGACCTGTCCTCCGTTCAAGCCATTGCCATCATCACCGCGCGTATCCACGTCGGCCCAGAAGGGGGCCACCATTATGGTGTCGAACTGTGCCGGAAAACCGCCCGCAGAGAAAGCAAATAACGCGGCATTGAAAGTGATGTTCCCGTTGTTGTTGATGAAGGCTAGGTTGTACAGGTCACCATAGAGGTTGAATTGGAACGGCAGATTGATGGGAGCCGAGGATCCGTCATCGTTCGGCGTCATGGCCAACTGGTAGGAAGAGTCCGGTTCGATCCAGCAATTGCAGAACACGCTGGTACCGCCTCCCTTCGGTTGGCCAGGTCGCGGCTGGCCCTTCACCGCCTGTTTGGGTGGCGCGGAGAGGTCCACGGTATAGTGCGCGGGCAACTGGCCTGCCGCCTTCAGTTGTTCGTATTGCGCGGCGGAGAGTTCCTCTTGGCCCCAGGCGATCCCGGCAACACATACCAAGGCGGAGAGAAGGAGGATCTGTTTCTTCACGTAAGCGGGTACTGAGGGTTCACTTCATAAGGTTCACCTGCCCCACCCATTCCTGCTTATCCGCAGCATAAACGGGCCGACCGATGAGGCGCCAGGTGTAGACGCCAGTGGGGAGAATGTCGCCTCCGTTCTGGTGGCGGCCATCCCAACCTTGTTCCATGTCATTGGTATGGTACACCAACTGGCCCCAGCGATCGTAGACCTCGAAGAGATGGTCTTCCAACACCATGTCGGCCAACACCGGCTGGAAGATCTCGTTCAGGTTGTTGCCGTCCGGGGTGAAGCTGTTCGGGATGAAGACCGAGGGCACCAGCACGCTCACCACCTTGCACAGGGAGTCACTGCAGCCGTATTGGTCCGTAACGTAGAGACACACTTCGTAGTCATCGCCCAACACATCGTTGAACTGGTGGTAGGTGGTGCGGGTGGTCGCGGAATCCGTGCCTTCGAATGTCCAGAGGAATTGCGTGGCCTCGGGATCGTCCGAAGCGAAGTAGATGTTGGCGTTCAGTTCGGTCCCTGGGTTAGGGGCATAGGTGTACGTGGCGATGGGGGCTGGGTCGACGACCACCGCGCCGGGGACCGTGAGTTGGTCCACACAACCTTGCGGGGTGGTCACCGTGAGTTGCACCGTGTACCAACCGGGAAGCTCATAGAGGTGCGCGATGCTATCGCAGCCGGTGCTGGTGGCCCCGTCGCCCAAGGTCCATACACAGTTGCCACCCAGGTAAACAGGATCGGTCGTGTTGTAGAAAGTGGTCTGCAACGGGTGGCATCCACTGTCCGGGTCGGCATGGAAGGTGACCACCGGGAGCGGGTTCACCGTGACAAGTACACCGGCGCTATCGGTAAGATGGGTGCAGGTGCCGATGCCGTAAGCCACATAGGAATAGGTCCCGGACGTGTCCGCAGCGGGATCGAGCAGCGGGGCGTGGGCCAGAAGGCCGGGATCCAACCAAGCCCCGCCCCCATCGGGCGTACCGCCCAAACGGGTGAAGAGGTCCGTGGTCACGCCATCGTAGCAAAGGGTGAGCGAGCCATCCGTCCCTGCGTCAGGCAAGGGGTCCGTGGCGAGCGTGAGGGTGGCGGAAAGGGTCGGGCACGGCAGAACCGCGGTCACGGTGTACGTGTACACGCCTACGGGATCGGAGGCGGCCGTAAAGGTGCCCGGGAAGGCTTGCCCATTGGGATCGGTCCAGGCGCCGGTCGCTTCAGGGGTGCCTCCCAACGCGCCCAGCATATCCAATGGGACCGCGTCGCTGCAAAGCGTCAGGGCGGCATCGGTGCCGGGGTCCACGGCGGAGGGGATGCTCACGGAAACAAAAGCTGTGTCGTTCGCACAGGGTGCGGAAGCGGTCACGATGTATTGGTAAGCACCTGCGGGATCGGAGGCCGGATCGATGATGCCGCTGAACACAGCGTCGTTCGGGTACAGCCAGGCGCCTCCGGTCATGGGGCCGCCGCCGATGCTCAGGAACAGGTCGTCCGTTCCTTGATCATTACAGTACGCCACGGCCACATCGGTACCGGCGTTCACACTGGGTATCGTGGTCATGGTCACGGTGCCGCTGGACGCGCAATTGCTCCCTTGCCCTACGGAATAGGTGTAGGCCCCATCCACGTCCACTCCGGGGTCGAACTGCCCGCTGTGCGGGTTCGTGTTGGGGTCTGTCCAATCACCGGTGGCCGGTGGATTGCCACCCAACAGGGTGATCATGTCCACGATCGCGCCATTATCGCACACATCCAAAGCCCCCGAAGTGATCGTGGCCCCTTGTTGCACTTCGACGATGATGTTCAGCGTGGAGGTCATCACCGGCGCACCATTGTCGGTACCCTGCACGGTGATGATGTGATAACCCACGTCGGCCGGAGTAGGCAGGATATTGATGCTGATCGTGGCGGCCAGTCCGGGGATCGCGCTGGTTATCACGAAACTGCTCAAGGTGAGCGAGCTCGCCGTGGGGGTGGTGATCTGCGCGGGCTCGGGAGAAAGGAAGGTGACATCCAGCGTGGCCAGATCGCCCACGCAGAGCACGATGGAATCACACACGCTTTGTCCGCTGATCACCGGCGGTACGTTGGCCGAAGTGATGTCGGTGCTGAAGCTGAAGTACTGATCGTCCAGGAAGCTTACGCCATCGGGAAGCCCGAAGGGCCCATCATAAGCGATGCCCGGTTGATCGAACGTACCGAACTGGATATAATCCACCCCGTTGCCTTCGTTCGCACCCACGGTGGCGGGCGTTCCGCCGAAGCCGTTCGTGCCTCCCGAAGCGGAACCGGTGGTCCACTGCATGTCCTTGTAGCAAAAGCTCACGTTCGCCCCGTTTGGCACAAGAGGGTCGGTGCCCTCGGTGATCACGAGTTGAAAGGTGTTCACCTTGTCCGTCATGCTGTTGTAGTAACCCACGTTGGTCCAATTCACCAGCATGGCCGTGGGGGTCACCTTGTACTGCACGATGTTATTGGTGACGCCGGGCCCGCGCAGATCCACATCGGCCCAGAAAGGTGCGGCCATCGTGTAACCGTTGAAGGGGAACCCGGTGGAACTGAACGTGCCGTAGTATGCCCCGAAACTTACGTTCCCATTGATGTTGATGTACGCTACGTTGTAGAAGCTCCCGTAGAGGTAGAACTGGAACGGAAGCATGATGGGGCCATAACTTCCATCGTCCGCGTTGTGGAAACCGCTCGCATCCCACTGGCTGTTGTTGTCGATCGTCGTGTAGCTGGCATCCGGTGTGATCCAGCAATCGCAGGTGGCACCACCGCCGCGTTGCACGTAGGGGTCAGGGGGCAAATGCTGCACAGGCGCGGTGCCGGCCGGGAAGGTGATGGTCTTCCATGCGTCGTATGTCGCTTGGGTGGTGGGCACTTGGCCCAAGGCGATGCTCGCCAGCGCGAAAAGGGAGCAAAGAAGCAGGGAGGTCCTCATGGCGGGGTCAACGGAGGAGCGTAAGGACGTCGGTGCGGGTCTGTAAGTGCCCGAGGGAGTCGACCAGTTCAATGGCATAGCGATAGTTGCCGGTGGGACAGGGTTGTCCTGTTCTGTCCAACCCGTCCCATGGGCGAAGGTCGTTGGAACTGAACACCAAGCTGCCGTTCGCAAAACTGAAGACACGCACCATCACGCGTTGATAACCGCTGCCCGTGAGCTCCCACTGTTCGTTCTCTCCATCACCGTTCGGTGTGAAGACGTTCGGTACAAAAATGTCGAGAGGCTCGGAGTGGATCGCGGCATGGTCCTCTTCCTCGATCTCGGTGGTCCCGATCGCCATTTCAGGCTCGACGGGATGTGCGGTCGCCTCTTGGGGCCGGGTCATCTCTTCCATTACAGCGGCCACCACTTGGCGCCCTTCCGCGCTGGGGGGTGCAGGCACCACTTGGTTCGGTATCATCCGCTCGGGGGCGGCCGGCTCTGCCATGGCGGGCACAACTTCGTTCGCGGTCGGCACTAAAACCTCGTTTGTCACCGTGACCGAAGATCCGGTCTCAGGTGCGGAGGTGGACCGGACGGCGGCCACTTGATGAGCGCCCGGGGCTCCGAGGGAGGGTACTTCTGCCGGGACAGGGTTCTTGATCGCGTCAGATGAGATCTCTTGCGCGGCGGCGGACCGATCCGCACGCACTTCGGTGGTCGCGGGTGCTACGGCCTGCTCGAAAGTGTCCTTGGGCTGGGTGGTCGTGACCACGGGTTCGGTACTACCCAGTTGCCAGACCAACACGCCGATACCGGCGAGCCCGGCCAATGAAGCGGCCAGCCAACCGGCGGAAAGCCCTGTTCCAGCGGCAACGCCCTGGCCAAGCTGGCTGCCGATCGCCTCCCAAGCGCCTGCGGGCACTTCCACCTCATGGCCTTGGAAGCGGTTGCGGAAGAGTTCGTTAACGCTATCGGCGGGGGCGTTGGAGAGCGAGTTCTGGATCGCGTCCCAAACACCCGGGTCCACCTCAGCCTCATGGGCTTGGAAGCGGTCGCGGAAGAACTCCGCGAAAAGATCGGTGGTGGCGGCGGCGCCCAAGGCCAACTGGCTGCTAATGGCATCCCACGCACCGGCGGGGGCGTCCATCGCGTGCTCGCCGAAGCGTTCGCGCAGGGCTTGGATCATATCATCCTTCGGTACCATCGCCATAGATATCGGCCGCCTCCTTGGGCAGCTGTTTGCGCAGGTAGGCCCGCGCCTTCATGAACTGGCTTTTCGAGGTGTTCTCACTGATGCCCATCTGCTCGCTGATCTCCTTATGGGCATAGCCCTCGATGGCGAACAGGTTGAACACCGCCCGGTAACCGGGGGCAGGGCTTGGATCATCTCCATGAGCTCCTCGGTGCTCATGCTGCTCATCACCTGGGCGTCCTCGGCGTGCAGATGCTCCGCTTCGGTCAGGTCCAGGCTGTGATCGTAGGGTTTGTTGCGGCGGATATGGTCCAGGGCGGTGTTCACCATGGTGCGCGCGATCCAGCCGCCCAAGGGGCCATCCCCGCGGTAGTGGTCCATCTTCTGGAACACCTTCACGAAGCCGTCCTGCAGGATGTCCTGCGCTTGTTCCCGGCCGTTGGCGTATCGCATGCAAATGCTCATCATCTTCCGCGAGTAGGACTTGTACAGCTCCCGCTGCGCGATCGGCTCGCCTTTCAGGCACCCAGCGACCAATTGCTCGTCCGTCATGGCGTTCCGGGGTATTGATGCGATCCGCCCGGTAAAAGTTGCCTGCATGAGCCCGAAGATACGGCCATGGCGGCCGCCAGCCCCAGCGGAAAGGCCCGCCAGCAAGGGATCCCACGTGTGTGGGCCAGAGTGCTCCTAGAGCCGTGAGGTATGCACGAAGCGCTGCACGCATGTACCCCCACCGCTCACGACGCGGATCAGGTAGGTGCCTGTCGCCAGATCGTTCAGATCGAAACGAAGTCGATCGCCCGTGTGCTGTTCCGACCGGATCAACCGCCCATCCAGTTCCAGAAGATCCACTTGCGCAGGCCCTCCGCCCGGGAGTACCACGTCCACATGCTCCCCAGCGGGGTTGGGCGATAGGGAGAACGTGCGGCTGTCCGGACCGCTCACGCCGGTGGCGCCCGCCACTACGCGCACATGCAGCTTGTACGTGCTTTCCAAGGGAACGGGGTCATCGTTCTGCGCCTGGTAGCTCACCAGATGGATGCCGATATCCTGCACCTGCGGGTCGATCAACGCGAGCACTTCGATGTTGTCGGCCACCGGATTGTTCAGTTGCTGAAAGGAGCTCAGGGTGGCGCACTGGGCGGTGGCGCTCACCAATTCACCCGGCCCCCCGGCCAGAATAAGCATCCGCACCAATGCGAGCTGGCCCACTTCCACCACGATGGTGTCGCAGCCATAGGTGCTGGCGAAGATGGGCGGCACCCCATTTGGATCCATGGTGTTCAGGTAGAAATGGGTACTGTCCAACCAATCCACCTGATCGTTGCCGAGGAACGGACCATCATAGCCACTGCCCGGCGCATCGAAGCGGCCGATCTGCGCGAAGTCCACGCCGTTCGCCAGGTTGACCCCAACGCTCGCGGGTGTTCCGCCGAACCCCAGGGTGCCTCCGGAGGCGTCACCGGTGGTCCATTGCATGTCCTTGTAGCAGAAGCTCACGTTGTTCCCAAAGGGTATCGCCGGGTCCAGCCCATCGGTGATGATCACCTGGAACGTGTTGAGCTTGTCCACCGCGTCATTGAAATAGCCCACATGGCTCCAGTTCACATAGAGGGCGGTCGGGGTCACTTTATATTTCACGCTGTTGATCCCGACCCCAGCGCCGGCCAGGTCCACATCCGCCCAGAAAGGGGCCACCATGTTGAAGCCGGACGCGGGGAAGCCCGTCGAGCTGAACCCTCCGAGGTATCCCCCGAGGCTCAAGTTGCCGTTCACGTTGATATAGATCGAGTCGCCCACCAGACCGAAGAAGGTGAAGGAGAAGGGCAATGCGATCGGACCATGGCCACCGTCATCCATATTGTTGTTCCCGCCGGCGTTCCACATCGAATCGTTCACCACCGTCACGTAGCTGCTATCCGGCTCCACCCAGCAATCGCAAGTCTGGCCCCCCCCCTTCGGTCGGGCGATGGGTGGTGGTGCCAGGTTCCGCACCGCGGGCTGGGGGGTGGCCAGCGTGGCCTTCCAAGCATCATAAGCGGCCGCATCCTGTGGCACCTGGGCGGTGACCAGGGAAGGGACCAGGAGCAGGGCAGCGAAGGTGTAGCGTTCTAGCATCGGTGGGAAAGCGCCGATGAAGGTAGCGGTCCACACCACTACGAGGGTCTGCCCCTACCCCGGGAACGGCTACTTTTGCACGCTTTTATCCGCCACAGCCTTTTTTCAAGGCGGCCCACTTCCCGAAGCACCCATGGACCATATCCGCAACTTCTGCATCATCGCCCACATCGACCACGGCAAGAGCACCCTGGCCGACCGGCTGCTGCAGATGACCGGCACCATCTCCGACCGCGATATGCAGGCGCAGGCCCTGGACGACATGGACCTGGAGCGCGAGCGGGGCATCACCATCAAGAGCAAGGCCATCCAGATGGACTATGTGCAGGATGGGAAGAAGTACGCGCTGAACCTGATCGATACGCCCGGCCATGTGGACTTCAGCTACGAGGTGAGCCGCAGCATCGCCGCCTGCGAAGGTGCCCTACTGATCGTGGACGCCACCCAAGGCATCCAGGCGCAGACCATCAGCAACCTCTACCTCGCGCTGGAGCACGACCTCACCATCATCCCCGTCCTCAACAAGATGGATCTGCCCTCGGCGAACCCCGAGGAGGTGAAGGACCAGATCGTGGACCTGGTGGGTTGCAAGCGCGAGGACATCCTGAGCGCCAGTGGCAAAACCGGGCTCGGCGTGGAGAAGATCCTCGAAGCCATCGTGGCACGCGTACCTGCCCCCAAGGGCGACCCCAAGGCACCGCTCCAGGCGTTGATCTTCGACAGTGTCTTCAACAGTTTTCGTGGCATCATCGCTTACTACCGCGTCTTGAACGGCACCATCCGCAAGGGGGACAAGGTGAAGTTCTTCAACACCGGCGTTACCTATGCTGCGGATGAAGTGGGCGTGCTGAAAATGGACCTGCGCCCCAAGCCGGAAGTATTGGCCGGCGATGTGGGCTACATCATCAGCGGGATCAAAACCGCGAGCGAGGTGAAAGTGGGGGATACCATCACCCATCAGGAACGCCCCTGCCTGGAGGCCATCCACGGTTTCGAGGATGTGAAACCGATGGTGTGGGCGGGCATCTTCCCTGTGGATACCGACGA
This sequence comes from Flavobacteriales bacterium, assembly GCA_016703105.1. Lineage (GTDB taxonomy): Bacteria > Bacteroidota > Bacteroidia > Flavobacteriales_F > PHOS-HE28 > PHOS-HE28. Next base: position 188,767 of record JADJCS010000006.1, on the reverse strand, counting down.
GTACGAAGAGCTGCGCGACGCGATGGAGAAGCTGAAGCTGAACGACGCGAGCCTCACCTGGACACCTGAGAGCAGTGCCGCGCTCGGCTTCGGCTTCCGCTGCGGCTTCCTCGGTCTGCTGCACATGGAGATCATCCAGGAGCGTTTGGAGCGGGAGTTCAACATGACGGTGATCACCACCGTGCCCAACGTGGGCTACACGGTCACCAAGACCAATGGTGATGTGATCGACGTCCACAACCCGAGCGAGCTGCCCGAGGTGATGCACATCGAGAAGATCGAAGAGCCGTACATCAAGGCGCAGGTGATCACCAAGAGCGAGTATATCGGCCCTATCATGAACCTGTGCATCGAGAAGCGCGGTTTGCTCATCGGCCAGCACTACCTCACCACCGATCGCGTCGAGCTCACCTTCGAGCTGCCGTTGGGCGAAGTGGTCTTTGACTTCTTCGACAAGTTGAAATCGATCAGCCGCGGCTATGCCAGCTTCGACTACCACCCCATCGATTTCAAGGAGAGCGACCTGATCAAGTTGGACATCCTGCTGAACAGCGAGAAAGTGGACGCGCTCAGCGCATTGATCCACCGCGATCACGCGCACGAGCTCGGCAAGAAGATGTGCAGCAAATTGAAAGAGCTGCTACCGCGCCAGCAGTTCGACATCCCCATCCAGGCCGCCATCGGCGTGAAGATCGTCGCGCGGGAGACCGTGAAGGCCCTGCGCAAAGACGTGACCGCCAAATGCTATGGTGGGGACATCAGCCGTAAGCGAAAGCTGCTCGAAAAGCAGAAGGAAGGGAAAAAGCGCATGCGTTCCGTGGGCTCGGTGGAGATCCCACAACAAGCCTTTCTGGCGGTGTTGAAGTTGGACTGATCGCAACCGTGTTCGCGAGCGTCCGAAGGAGCGAAGCGATCTCCCCCCATCGCGTTCGCAGGCTGGCAGAGATCGTGTAGGTTCACTGCCCTCCACGCACACGCCCTCCGCACCGATCAAAGATCGCTTCGGACATCTCCTCGGGCGCAGCCTTCGGATCTGATCCTCCCGATGACGTGATGAGGGAACGTCATCACGGGCTCCGCTCACTTTCTCAGCCCCTCGAAATATCCCTTGTTGCCACCGAGGTTGAAGAAGCTGATGAACAACGCGATGTAGCTGAGGTAGAACAGCGATTGGAGCGACACCACCAGTTTGCCCATACCGCTCACGGGGAAATACTCACCGAAGCCAATGGTGCTGGTGACCACAAAGCTCACATAGACCGCATCGGTCCAATGGGCGAAGGGTTGGTTCATATACTGCCCGGCCATATGCAGCAGGGCGAAGCTGAACACCACCTCCAGATAGTTGAGGAAGATGAGCAACTTGGAGCGGCGGAAGGAGCGGGGTGAAGGGAACGTGTCCGACGCGAAAATGAGCGTGGGGATGTACATGATCGTCTCCGCCATGAGCCACACCACCAACCAGTAGGCGAAGGGATCATTTTCCCAACCCATGTAAAGCACGAACACGGGCAGCGCGGTCTTGCACAGGATCAGCACTTCGATCGCGAAATCCTGGTACAGCGGACCGCTGCGCCAGAACAGATGCTTGATATACATACCCGGGAACATGAACTGACTGAGGGAGAGGAACAGCCGCACCACCTTCTCCAGTCCGGCATCCTCTTCGAAGGTGTTGTTCCAGATGGCGACCACGTTCTCCCACCGCCCTTGTATAGTAGGGCGTCTTTCGTCGTCGGCTTTTTGGCCGCAACCGACGATCAACTTCCGTATGGTGCTACGCATGCGCGGGGCGGATCTCCGCTGGTATTCGTGCAATGTAGAGGAAGGGCTCGGATCGATGACCCCACAAACACATCATCGCGCGGGTCCCGTGATCGGCACGGAGCGACCTTGTTGTATCCGTGTAGGCTTACTGCCCTCCACGCACAACTCCCCCGCACAATTAGAGATCGCTTCGGCCGTCCCTTCCGGCTCCGCCGTCAGGGGCGATCCTAGCGATGACGTGCTAGTGAGCACCGATGTACGTATCGAGCCAGCCGAACACCGTCTTATGCCACTTCATCGAGTTCTGTGGCTTCAGTACCCAGTGGTTCTCATCGGGGAAGCGGAGGAAGGCGGACGGAACACCTTTCGCTTGCAACGCAGTGAACGCACCGATGCCCTGTTCCACACCGATGCGGTAGTCCAGGTCGGAGTGGATCACCAGCATGGGTACGGACCAATCCTTGGCCTGTAGCATAGGGTTGAACGCATCGTACTTCGCGGGGTCGGTGAACACGGAGCCGCCCTGTTCCCATTCCTCGAACCACATCTCTTCGGTGGTGAAGCCCATGGAGCGCGCATCGAACACGCCGTCGTGCGAGACGAGACATTTCCACGGCGCTTTCCAATTGCCGGCGATCCAGTTCACCATGAAGCCGCCATAGGAAGCGCCCAGCGCCGCAGCACGATCACCGTCGAGGAAGGGGTAGGTCTTCAACGCATACGCCCAACCCTTCTGTAGATCCTCCAATGGACGGTCACCCCAGTGTTGGCTGATCGCATCGCAGAACGCCTGCCCGTAACCCGTGGATCCATGGAAGTCGATCATCACCACGGCGTATCCCGCGCCCGCATAGCTCTGTGGGTTCCAACGGTAGCTCCAGCCATCGCCGAAGCTGCCCTGCGGGCCACCATGTATAAGGAAGGCCACCGGATACTTCTTGCCCTCCACATAGCCAGCGGGCTTCACCACGAAGCCATGCACCGTCTCCTCGTTCCAGCCCTTGAATTGGAATTGCTCGTACGCACCGAACGCCAGGTCCTTCAACTTGGCGTTCACGGCGGTGAGGTTGATGGGATCCATGTCGATCACCCCGCCGGGCTTCGAGAGGTAGAGCTGCGATGGGCTGTTCAGGGCGCTCTTCAGAAAGACGAAGCCACCGGGTGTTTCATGGAACGCATCGATATGGCCGTCCTTCGATAGCGCCGTCACGGTGCCGGTGCTCACGTCGATCTTGAACAGGCGCGTGCGTCCCACATCACCGGCCACCACGAACAAGCTCTTGCCGTCCCGGCTCCAGGCGAAGTCGTCCACACTGCGGTCCCAGTCGGCGGCGAGCGTTGCCACCTTGCCAGCGACGTCCCGCAATTTGATCTCGAAGCGATCGGCCTCGAAGCCAGGACGCTTCATCGCTTTGTAGGCGAGCGTCTTTCCATCCGGCGATACGCGCGGGCTCGCATCCCAGGCTTTGTTCTCGGCCGTCAAATTGGTGAACGGTCCACCGCCAATGGGCACGCTGTAGATGTCGAAGTTGGTGCTCCACGGTTCGGTGGTACCGGCCTCGCGGCCGGAGAAGTAGACGCTCCTGGAATCCGGCGTAATGAAGAAGTCCTCGTTGCCACCGAAGGGCTTCGAGGGTACATCGCCATCATAGCCCGGCGTCAGCGCCACAGGCTGCGCACCACTGCCATCGATGGCGATGCGGAACAGATGGTTGCGTGTGCCATCGGCCCAGGTGTCCCAATGGCGCACGAACACTTTGGTGTAGACCTCACCGCTCGACTTGTCCACTGCGCGCTCGGCTTGCTTCTTCACCGTGCAGGCGATCTCGTCCCCGGTGCATTCGGGGAATACCGCCAACGATACGACGAGGCTTTTCGTGTCGGGCGCTATGCGGTATGCGCCCACATCCAAAGGCAGTCGCGTTACTTGTTCCGCTTTTGCGCCGCTCACATCGGTCTTCCACACTTGTGCCGTGCCGCCTTCTCCGCGCGATGAAAGGAAGTAAATGGTCTGTCCGTCCGGGCTCCATTGGGCGTCCCGCGCGCCGCCTTCGGAAACTCCGAGCTTCCGCTCCGGCGTAGTGGGTTCGCTCAGGTCTTTGAGCCAGAGCGCGGACACGCCCTTGTTCTTCTCCATGTCCGTGGCGCGCACATTGAAAAGCGCGTAGTGGCCGGTGGCATCCACGCTCAGCCCGCTGATGCGGTCGAGCAGGAGCATCTCCTGGTAGGTAAAGGGCCTTGCCTGCGCGGAGGCCACGGCGCAGATGATGCAGGAGAGCATCGTGGAGAGAAGCCGGTGGTATACCGGGCGGGTCGCATGGAAGATGTTCGAGGGCATGGCGTCAGGAGCGAGGGCGGTGCTGGAGAGAAGTGGCCAACAATGATACGGTCGGCGTCCGGAGGTCCACCCACTTCGCATGTGCAGCACCGCGAAGTGTTAGCGGAAGGCGCCTGGCCTTACTTCGCCAGCCACGCCCGCGCCTCCGCTTCTTCCATGAAGATGGCGCTGGGCACCGGGCTGGGGAAATAGGCGAAATACAGGCGGGTGAACCGCTCATTGTGCTCGTTGCGCACCACCCACGCCACCGCCTGTGTGAATTCCACCACCGGCCGTCCCTTGTAATGGTCCATAGTGATCATGGACATATCGAAGTCCGTCTCTTCCTCTGGGAATACGATGAGCGCACAATGGGATGCGGTGCGGCCCAGTTCTTCACGCGCACGAAGAACGGCGGTGATCCCGGAGATGGTGAGCACCGCGCCGGGTTTGAAACGCACCTCCACCAGGTCCGGCGAAGTGCGTTGCACGGTGGCGATAAGCGTATCGATGAGGCGTTTGTCCGCTGTGGTATTCACGGCTGCAAGGATAGGACGCGCGTTCGGAACGACCCGGCCTCCCCGAGATCCTGGAGCACTAGGGCACCTGCTCGGTGCGCGATGCGGTGGGCACCGAGCCACCTATGTTCACCAGGATGGGATCGCGATCATTGGCGCTGCCGGCGTACTTCACCTGGCCGTTCATGTTAACGTCCTCCTGGTAGTAACCGCTCACGCTGGCCGTGGGCACGGTGCCGCCGATGCGCACGAGGATGGGATCGCGATCGTTGTTGCTGCCGGCGTATTTCAGCAGCGCATCGTCGCGCGTGTTGCCGTCCCAGAGCACGAGCGTGCCGTTGACGTCCTTGCGCGCGTTGGTGCCGTAAGTGAGGGTGCCGGGTAGTTTGAAGTTCACGGTGGTCGGTGCCGCGCCCAGTGCAAGGGGTGCATTCGTCATCGCCCCGAAGTGGTTCCGGTGGCGCACCACTAGATGGTAGTTGCCATTGGGTATTCCCATGGCCACCGGCCGCACGCCGTCCAGTTCCACGACATCACCATCCCGTTGCAAAAGCGCCGGGCGCTGGCCACGCACGGTAGCGGGGTTGATCGCATCGCGCAGTTCCAGCCAAACCCAATCGACAATGGCGTTGCTGCCGGTAACGTTCAATACGCTCTGCGGTATGTTGCGCACCAGTTTTACCCCTTCGATAGAATAGCCCAATGCCGTGTAGGGCTCACTGACCGGAACAAGGCCCAGGTTGCGCAATCCATCGTTCATCAAGCCGCTCCCTTGATCGTAGGGTCCGCCCAAGGCGGCGATCAGGGCCACCTTGCTCCGATCGGTCTGACCTTCCTCCACATCCACCCATTGGTCGGCGGCCAGGTTGTAGAAGCGATCGACGGTGCCGCTGGGCCAGCGCACCACGGCAGAGTCCGCCTGTAGCGCGGTGCCAAGCCCGAAGTGGCATGTGAAGGAGCACACGATGCCATAGCTCTCGCCAGCGCGGATCTCGCGCACCTGCTTGCCCCACGCACCGTAGAGCGTAACACGCGCTCCCACCGCGTCGCGGTTGCTTGCGTCGCCTTCCAGGTTGAAGTTGAGGAAGTGGTTGGCGTTGCCGTTGTTGAAGTAGAGCTCGTCATCGCGCGATGTGCTCGGCGTAACGTAGCTGGTGCCGTAGCTGGCGTAGATGTCGATGGCGCCGTCGTGGTCCATATCGCCCAAGGCGAAGGAGTGCAGTGTATGGTTCGCGGTGGGGTGCGGCAGCAGGTTGGTGATGCGGGTGAAGGTGCCGTCACCATCGTTGTGGAAGTAGTAGTTGCCCTCTACACAGAGCAGATCGATGAATCCGTCGTTGTCCAGGTCCTCGCACTTGCTCTGCAAGTAGAAGTTGTTGTATTCCAGACCGCTTCCGGCGGTGGCATCGGTATAGTGCCCGGTGCCGTCGTTCAGGAAGAGCTGGGCCGTGGTGCTGTGGTTCACGGTGATCAGGTCGAGATCGCCGTCGTTGTCGATATCCGCGAAGTCGCTCGCCCAGGATTGCTCCCGGTTCTGCACCCCGTAGGTGGCTGCTTGATCGGTGTATTGGTTGTTGCCATCGTTCACGAACAGGCGGTTCCAGCGGCGCGGGTCGCTGGAGCTGTTCACACCCTGGCGGCATTTGGTGATGTAGAGATCGATATCGCCGTCGTCGTCGAAGTCCGTCCATGTGCTGCCGTAATTGCCGCTCATGTCGCTGCTCGGGCTGGTGGCGAAGTTGATGTAGTTGTTGTAGGTGAGAGCGCCGTTACCGTCGTTCAGCCAGATGCGGTTCGCCGCGTTATCATGGCACCCGAAGATGTCCAAACTGCCATCGTTGTTGATGTCCATCATGTTCATGCCCTGCATGAACATCGATCCGTTGTTCAGGTTCGTAACCGGAGTGTATACACCGCGGCCGCTGATCTCCACGAAGTGGACCCCATCACCATTGCCGCCGCTCACGAAGTCCTTGTGTCCGTCGTTGTCCACATCGCCCACGGCCATGCCCCATTGGCTGGAGGCGGAGACGGTGCCATACGGGTAGGAGGTGAAGCTGCCGTCAGCATTCTGGTAGTCGATGGAAAGGGTCTTGCTCTGGTGGAGCAGGATCAGGTCGTCGAGGCCATCCCCATCCATGTCCGCGATGCCCACGCAACCACCCGATCGGGCGGCCTCGTTGGTAAGGGGAGTGGTGTTCAGGGTGAAGGTCTGCGCGGAGCAGACGGCCGGGAGGGCAAGGACCAGAACTATCGACGAGTACCTCATTTTGTTCGATGAATGGGTGCGAAGATGCGGTGAAGCAGAAATTTTGTCCAGTCGGGGGTGGCCCGGGGGGGGTATCTGATACACCGGAGCGGGTAAAAAAGTTCCACGCGATCCAGGAAGAAGCCGGATCGCGCGGGGAACGTCGACGGGAAGGGGACTGCCTATTCGGCCAAGAGGCGAACCGCTCCGAAGTGGGCGCCATCGTGGATCACGCGCACCAGGTAGAGCCCGGCACCCAACCCATCGCGTTCGATGATCACCTCGCGCGTGCCAATGCCCCGCAGGGTTCGATGGATCCGTCCGTCGACATCGAGCACTTCGATATGGTCATGCGGTCCCAGCACCTCGCTCGCGCGGACGCGTGCGCGCAGGCTGAACGGGTTCGGTGCGACAGCCACCTCGTTCACGGCAGAACCGAGAACGCTGGTGATGACGAACGGATAAGGACCGCTGGTGACGATACAACCAAGATCGCTGGTCACCTGCACGGTATAGCTTCCACTGATCATGGGTTCCAGCTGTTGCGCGGTCCCACCAGGGATCTCCTGTCCGTTCAAGGACCATTGGTAGGCAACACCCGCACTGGCCTCCAGCACGCCAGTGATAGGTTCATCGATCGAAGCGGCGTACACCGAACAGTCGAAGATGGTATTGACGACGGAGTTCGTGACCACGGCCGGGGTGGCATCGAAGAAGATGCCCGCGTTGTTGGAGATGATCGTTCCATCAGTCAGACCCGCCTGCGGCCGGATGCGGAAACGCACGAAGCCATGGCTGGCCAACTCGTTCGCGCCGCTATCGGGCAGATGGATGTCGTCGAACGCGAACGTGGCTTTGCCGAAGGGGTTGATGGAAATGCTCGTGAGCGTGTGCGAAGCACCTTGGATCGCGAGCGTGCCCCATTGTACGGTTGCGGGCAACTGGTCTTCGATCACCACGAGGGTGGCGGTATCATTGCCGGTGTTCTGGAATCGAATGGTATAATCCAGCCATTCGGTCTCCGTGGGGATCCATCCCTCGATGCCCATGCCGACAGGTGCCACCTGCTTGTCGTTCGGATCATAGGAACAGGTGAGCACATCGCTCCAACCTTCAGTGGCCAGGGGCGGGTCCAGGGTTCCATTGATCCCTGGCCATAGGAGCATCTCCGCGCCCAGCGACATGCCGAGGCTGTCGGGTCCAGGCAGTTGAACCCGGATCGATGCTTCCCACCAGGTGGACAGCAGTGTAAGCGACAGGTCCCAGAGCAGCGTATCGCCCACGATCAGATCCGGCGGTGGGATGGCGCTCACGATGGTGAGTCCATCCCCTGCCACGTAGCCGACCGTGGCCATAGTGTCCGTGGTCGTCATTATCTGAAGCTGGGCCCATTGCTGGATGGTGTCGCCGCAATTGCCGTTGGAGGAGGTCAACACCATGGAGAGGAGCGTGGTATCGATGGCCGGCGTGAAGCCGAAGTCGAGGCCGGTGTGGACCGGATCGTTCACCGTGATGTCCACGATATGTTGGCTGGGCACCGCAGGCAACCACCAGGGGTCGGGATCTTCTGGCGCGATGGTGTAAGTGTCCGGCAGACCGGCGTTGAAGAAGTAGCTGCCATCGCCATTGGCGAACAGCCAGCCTTGATCCGGGTCCACTGTGACCGGTGCGAAGGGTGCGCCCACATCGCCTGCATCGAACACGCCGTTCAAGTTGTGATCGCGGTACAAGGTTCCGCTCGCGCTATAAGCCGCGGGTTCCGTACACGCGGCATCCACAGCGATGTAGGCCACGTCCGTGGTGGTCGCGTTCCCGCTCAGGAACATCTCAGGTGGTGACAATGGCTGGGAGACGGTGGTGTACGATGTGGGCACATCCACCACCGTTGTGAACAGTTCCGTACCCGCACAACTGCCACTACCGTCCGTCTCGAGACGCATCACGGACGGATCGCCCCCGAGCTCTGTTCCCACGAGTAGGAGCGCATCGCCCAGGTCAATCATCTTCTGGACCTGATGCGGCACCTGCCGCATCCATTGCAAGCTGCCATCCGGCGCCAGGCTTGCCAGCCAGTTATTGCCTCCATTCGCCAAGCCCCACACAAGCACGCTACCGTCCGCACGCGAAGCCACGACGAAGGCGTACATGCCGGACCATCCCGGTGGTGGCAAGATCTCTTTGGACCAAAGCACCGTGGTGTCATCGAAAGCCACGATCGAGCTGTTGGTGACGTTCCGGAAGTTCACGATCACAGACCCATCCGTGCGTTGCACCATGTCGCGCACGCTGCCCAAATTTTCCAACGCCCAGACCACGTTCAGTTGGTCATCAAGACGCACGAGCCCGCCTTCGTCACCATCGAGGGTGCCCGGCACCCCGGCCAACGCACCGTTGTCGCTGGTCCCGATGGCGTAACCCCCGCCTAGGAATTCTTCGTTCATCCCAAAGCCGGTGCCATCGAGCAGGGTCGCGTTCGCATCATACCTATGAACAAAGGGCCGGGCATACTGCGCCAGCTGGAAGGATATTTCCCGATAACCGGAAACCAGGATTTGGCCGGAAGTATCGACATCCACGTTCAATAGGTGGTCCGGATAGGGATCCGCCTGCCCGAGTTTGTACCATATCCCTTCGCCGTTGGGCGTGAACCGGGCCATGTACCAGACGCTATAGGGCTGCGCTGAACCCCCCACAGCGATGATGTCGCCGTTTGGAAGGAGGTCGACATCCATGAATCCTCGGGTCCCGACCATGCCCGCATCCGTGGTCCGGGTCCACAGCAGGTTGCCGGCGAGATCCGTACACATCAGCAGACCCAGGTTCCCCGTCGAACCGCACATCACCACGTGGCTGTCCGGCGTCAATACCGCGCTCGTGATGTATCCTGCCTGGGGCAGGTGGTACGTACGATAGAAGGAAGTCTGTGCGATAGCGCCACTCGCCAAGGCCATCTGGAGCAGAAGGAATGACAATAGGCGCATGTTCGGTCGCACGGCGGGGTTCGGCACGACAAGGTATCCCTCTTCCGGAGTGCAACAGCAAGACGGTGCGCGCGGATCGTGGTTGTGCGGCCCGAAAGCGGAGGCGGGTCCGGAATTCACTCCGCCACGATGCGCATCGCTCCAAGCTGCGCGCCATCGCGCATCACGCGCACCAGGAAAAGCCCGGCACCCAGCCCATCGCGTTCGATGATCACCTCGCGCGTGCCGTTGCCGCTCAGCGATCGAAGCAGGCGCCCTTGCACATCCAGCAGTTCGATCCGCGCATCGCTGCCCAATGGTACGGTGAAGGTGATACGCGTTTGATCGTGGAAGGGGTTGGGCCCCACTTCCATGTGGACCGAAGGATGATCCGTGCCATGGAGCACCGTCGGGAAGTTGCCCGCATTCTCCAGCCAGGCCGCGCTGCCGCTCGTTGCGCAGGTCACCACGTCGAGCGCGCCGTCGCCGCTCACGTCCAACAGGATCAGATGATCCCGGCCGGTATGTTGCGCGGCCAACGCAAGGGTGAGCATACCGGCCATGTTGCCATCGCCCAGGTTGAGCCAGGCGGCGAGATCACCGTTCTGGAGCAACGCGACCAGGTCGGGATAGCTGTCGCCATTCATATCCCCCAGCGTATACGCGACCGCAGGGCACGGCATCGCCTGGATGAGCGGGAGGGTTCCGTTACCGGCGTGCATGAACGCGATGGAATCGCCATTGAAGAGGATCAGTTCCTCCGCCCCGTCCTGATCGAGATCGTGGGTCGCGAGCACAGGCGAGTTGATATACGGGGGCCCTGGGGCCGTGCGGATAGGTGCCACCATGGCCACGGCCGATGGTTGCGGCGCGCCGGTCCCATCGTTCAGGTTCCACAGGAGCGAATCCTGGTGGTGGCACCATACGAAATCGGGATAGGCGTCCGCATCGACCTTGCAAAGGGTGACCCCCGTGGGGTTGTAGAAACCACCGATCGGATAGTCCTGTTCCGGCGCGAAGTAGCCGTTGCCCGTGTTCAGGCTCACATGCACGTCGCCACCTGGATAGCGCAACACATCATTATCACCATCCAGGTCCAGGTCGCGGATGCATGGCACGATCGGCCCCGAGATCATGTTGTAGTAGCTGTTGCCGACGGACGTGATGGAGTCCATGTTGCTCATAACGATATTCTGCCGCATCACGCCATTGCCCGGGTCTCGCCATTCGAGCAGCAGGTCCGGCCCGCCCATGCCGTTCAGTTCCGCTACGGTCGCCCGGGAAATGCCCGAAGTAGAGACCCAGTATTCCGTGGGTTGCTGCATCAGATCACCGCCCAGGATCCTGTGCCCTGCCAGTTGCAGCGGCGGCGGTCCTTCGTCCAGCGGCAACCAGCGGGTATAGGTGCCAAGGAGCACTTCGGTCCCGTAGCTCGCGAGAAACAAGGGGCCTTCCACCGAGTTCAAACGCGAAATGCCGCCACCACCGGATAGCTGAAGCTCGATCGCATAGTTGGCCCGGCCCAGCACATCGGCGATCGCATCCCCGTCCGCGTATCCGACCGCATAGGGTTGGGCGTTATCCGCCCCCATCAAGTTCGCGGTGAAGGTGAACGTCCCTGATCCATCGTTCGTGCAACGCAACAGTTGATGCTGCTGGGCGATATCGCCGTGATACCAGAGAAAGAGATCTTGATCCCCATCTCCATCACTATCCAGCGCGCTCAGTCCTGAGCCAAGCCAGCCCGGTCCCGCGAAATACAGCGCGGACGTGATAGGGCCGAAATTCCCGGCGCCATCGTTCAGGGTGCGGTACACGTCGTTGCCTCCTCTACTGAACAGCATATCGGCATCCAAGTCACTATCGATATCCGCGAGTAGGATATGCTTGTCCGCTAGGTTACCGGGAAGGATATGTGTGGTGAAGACGCCCAAGCCGTCGTTCTCGAACCAGCGGATCCCGGAGTCCGCCATCGCCATATCCGCATCACCATCACTGTCCAAATCACCCAGATCGAAGAAGTTGGTGAACAGCGGCGTGTACCAGGTCGCGACGATGCCGGTGGCGAGGATGAGCTGGCCCGGTCCATAGGAAACGCCCCCGGTATTCTCTGACCAGCTGATCTTGACATCGGCCGTGTCGTGCGCGTAGATTAGGTCCAGGTCCAGATCACCGTCCAGGTCGACGGCGCGCGCATCGAACACTTGGTTCAGACCGGTCACGAGATCCGCGATCACGGCGAAGTCGCCGCCTCCGAGCGCCTGCGCCCAACACACTTTACCCGAGGTACGAAGGGGCAGGATCAGGTCGTCATCGCCGTCGTCATCCAGATCGCCGAAGTGGATGAAAGTGAGCCCGTCCACATTCCCGAGGTTGCGCGTCACTTGGTAGATGTCGGGAGCCACCTGTTCCTGGAGGAGAAGCCCGGCGGCGGAGGCGCGCAGCACGTCCCCGTCCCCATCGCCATCGAGATCGCGGAGGGCCAGTGCGCTGGCCTCGGGGGGATAGAGGAACCGATGCTCAGGCCCGAGCTGGGCGCTGAGCGAAAGAGCGCTGAGCGCGGAAAGGGCGAGCAAGCACGGACGCATCGTCGTTCGGATCGAAGGCAAGACGTGATCGAAGATCGACAGATGCTGCGCCATGCTGCCAGGATCCGGAAAATAGATGGATCGACCGCTCTATCAGCGCAGAACAATACGCTGCGTCGCGATCAAGGCTTCGGCATGCATCACACGTAGGAGGTATGCCCCAGCGCCCAAGCCCTCGCGCTGGATCGTCAAAGTGCGACCTGAAGGCTTCAGGCTTCGTGCCACGCGCCCGCTCACATCCACCAACTCGATGCGATGGTGCGTGGTGAGTGTCTCGCTGAAGATGACTACCGCTTGATCGTACATCGGGTTGGGCGCGATCGTCACTTGACCTGCACCGGGTGTATCGATCGACGTGATGATCACCTGCACGGGATCGGAGAGGAAGTTACATCCATAGGCATCGACGGGTTGAACGGTGTATTCGCCGGTCACCGTAGCGACGTGATCAGCCGTGTTCGCACCGCTGATCTCCGTGCCATCCACGAACCACTGATAGGTATATACCATGGTGTCCATGAAGAAGGTGTATGCGAACAACCAGCCGGAGCCTTGGTCATAGATCTGTGGATCGAGTTGGGCCTGTGCGCAATCGACGATCGTGTTCAGCACCGTATTGGTGATCGCCGGTGGGTTCAGATCGAAGTAGATGCCGACGTTGTTGGTGATCTCGGTCAGGTGCGGCAGCCCAGGGTGCATGCGCACACGGAACTTCACGAAGCCATGGCTGGCAGGTTCGTTCACATTGCTATCCGGCAGTTGGATATTGTCGAAACGGAAAGTCGCAAGCCCACCGCTACCGATGTTCAAGCCGCTGATCGGATGTGAGTAACCCAGCACTTGCAGGCTGCCATGATCGAGATCGTTGCTTAGAAGATCCTCGATCACGACGGTAGTGGCGGTATCGTTGCCGGTGTTTTGGAAGCGAATGGTGTAGGTGAGCCATTCGGTGTCGAAAGGGATCGCGCCGTAGGGGCCGGAACCTTTTGGGGTGACCAGTTTGTCGTTGGGGTCGTAGGCACAGGTGATCACCTCTTCCCAAAGAGCCGTATCGACCGCAGCCAAGGTGCCGTTCCCGTCGTCCGCCCAAACGACCAACGTGCTGCGTATCGTATCCCCCAGGTTCAGGAACCCTGGCATGTTCAGGCTCAGTACCTGCTGCCAGAGTTGGTACCAGCCTAGACTGTCGAAACTCCAATAGACCGAACCGCCGATGATGGAATCCGGGGGCGGGTTCGAGCCCAGGAAGGACACCAGTGTATCCAGCGCGAGCGAGACCACTCCTTGCGGCGTGGTGGTGCCTTGGTTCAACACACCGATATGCGTTTGTGATGCGCCGGAACATGAGAAGGCCGAGGTTGTGATGGACCCTACGAGCGAGGTGGTATCAATAGCGGGAGTGTAACCGAAGTCCAGGTCGGTGAACGTGGAGTCATTGATGGTGAACGGCACCGTGTAGGATGGAGCTGTGGTCAACTGCCACCACGGGCCTGGTCCCACGTGGCTCAACGTATAGGTGTCCATCACCATGGTATGGAAATCGAACAGACCTTGCCCGTTGGTGAAGAAAAGGCCATTGCCAGGAGAGACACTGATCGCTCCGAACGGAAAACCAGACTCGCCGGTATCGAGGGATCCGTCCAGGTCGGCATCGGCGAAGACGGTGCCGGATGCGGACCAGGGCACGTCGCCGGCGCAAACGATGGTGTTGGGAGTGTAAGCTGTTAAGCCCGTCGTAGCCACTTGGTAAAGGGGCTCTGCGACGGGCGTGGTGACCGAAAGAACCCCTGCCGGCAGTAGGGTGAAACTATTGAGACTGTAGATCAATGCGGGGTACGAACAGGTCCCCAGCGCGCCTGAGCTCTCGGTGGCGATCACCAACACGCTATCCACGCCAGCCGTTCCGATCAAGCGCAGGTGATTGCCCGAGAGCAGTTCCAGCTGCGATACCCGATACATAACACCCGTATCACCGTAGCGCTGGGTGCCGACCACGGCACCCGCCTGGTCCAGCCGTACGAGCCAGGAGTAACTATCCGCCGGGTCGGACCACCCAGCGAGCAGGATCGTGCCGTCCGGCAACACATCCATGTCGGTGATGGCCCCATCGCCCACGTGGAGTTGCTTGCTCCAATCCATCTGACCGTTCGGAAGGATGCGCATCACCACGGTATCTCCCGCCGCGATCACGGAACCGTCCGCGAGGCCCACTATGGTACGTGCCGAGAAATTGTCCCAGTCGATGGTCCAGAGCGTATCGAACGAAGCGTCCGATTTGACGACGAAGCTCGAGAAGCCGAAGTCAAGCGTACCCGCGAGCACATAACCGCCGTCATCGGCCCGGTCGATCGCCAATGGTTGGCTATAGCCCCAGTGCCCAGCCAGGCCACCGATCTGGAGACCCGTGGTGATGTTGAACCGTTCGAGCGTTGCACGGGAGGTGCTCAGTCCCCCGGTACGGCCGCCAACAAGCACCGTGACCGCGTCGATGGGATCGACATATGCGAACACATCATAGTAGATCGTACCTCTGGAACCGCCCCATAGGTGATCTCCGGAGCTGTCGAGACGCATGATAATGTTCTGACGACCTTGTGACCCTTGGGCATCACCGGAGCCGACCACGACGTAACCGCTGTCACCTATCGCGGCGACATCCAGGAATTCAATGATCCAGGAAGATCCGAACGTGCCCACATCATTGGTACCGATGGCGCTGTAAGTGCGGGTCCATAGCGTATTGCCCTCCACATCCAGTCGGAGCAAAAGGCCCAACGAATCATCGACCGTGCCGCTCAGGATCAAGCCATCGTCTTCGGTGGCATCGCAACCGGACATGACCGTATTAGGTGGCACTGTGCACGTGCGCACGTAACTCGGCTGAGCATCCGCCTTAGGCGACAATGCACAGCACGAAAGCACAAAGGCGACGTTGCGAAGGGATCCCCGTACGTTGGTCCGATAAGTCTTCATGGTGAGGCACGTATGGTGGCTATCGCAGAACCAAGCGTTGTGAGGTGATCACGGCACCCGTGTTCGAGACGCGCAGCAGATACATGCCCGCGCCCAGCCCGTCGCGTTGCAGCAACACGGTGCGGCCGGTGGGTCTCAGCTCACGCACCACGCGCCCGTTCACATCCACCAACTCGATCCGATGCTGTGCGGTGAGCGCTTCGCTGAAATACACCGTGGCCAGATCGCTCATCGGGTTCGGCACGACGTGCATGGTGAGATCATCCACTTCCGCGATCGCGGTGGAGATATAGGTATACGGATCGCTCACGTCCACGCAACCGTAGATGCTGGTCACTTCCACGGTGTAGTCGCCGCTCACCCCCATCGTAAGTTCTTGCGCGGTCTCTCCGAGCAACGGTGATCCGTTCAAATACCACTGGTAGGCATCACCCGCACTGGCTTGCACGATGTCGACATCGATCGGTGTGGCGACCGCTTCGTGCAGTGCGCAATCGATCAAGGTGTTCAGCACCGTATTGGTGATCACCGGCTCATTGAGATCGAAATAGATCGCAGCGCTGTTCGTGATCCCGGTGAGGTGCGGCGATCCGGCATTGGGCTGGATGCGGTACTTCACAAAACCATTGCTGCCGAACTGGTTCGTGTTGCTGTCCGGCAGCAGGATCCGCTCGAAGCGGAAGAGCGCGACATTGTTCGTGTCCACCTGGATCTGCGTGAGATCATGCGAGGCGGCGAGCACCTCCATTGTGAGAGGATCGAGATCGGTGTCGAGGGTATCGAGCAGCTGCACGGTGAAGGCCGTATCCGTTCCCGTGTTCTGGAAACGCACCGTGTATTCCAACCACTCTTGATCTACGGGCACCGCACCAGCCACTCCATACCCCTGAGGAGTTACCAGCTTGTCGTTCGGATCGAAGGCGCAAGTCACCGTGAAGTTGTCCGGCGGCGAGAAGAACAGCAAGGGCAGGTTGGCGGCGGTCACTGTGTAGCCGAAGCCGGCGGTGGAACCCACGGGCCCAATGACCGCATGGATCGTGGCTACGAACTCCTGGAACCAACCCAGGCTGTCCACATGCCAGTAGATGTGATCGCCCACAATGGAGTCCGGTGCAGGCTGGACGAAGTCGATCGTGATATCCGGATGCACGTAGTAGTCGATCAATATGCCTTCGGGAATGAAGGTGCCGTTGTTGCGCAGTGTGAGCCAGATCGTGAGCGGATCATTGCAACGGAACCATCCAGAAAAGGTCTGGGTGATGAAGGGAAGTGTATCATCCTGCGCTGGTGCAAGGCCGATGTCCAAGCCTTCGGCGATGGGAGCCAGTGTAGTGAGCGAAGCGGTGAGCGTGTCCGGATCGTTGGTCACTTGGTAGATGGAGGGCGGGGTGTGCCATACATCCCAGGTGCCTGTATCGGCGGGCAGATCGTAATCGCCGTCGCTGTTGGTCCATACCAGAATATCGTTCGCATCGGTCTGCACTAGACGGTAAGGGATCTTCTGGTCGGTGGCATCGAGGGTTGCGTTCAGGTCGAAGTCCAGGAACACCGATCCGCGCAAACGGAAAGCGTTGAAGAAGTAGTTCTCCTGCCAGCTGATCGTGCGGAAGCGCGCGGTGATCAGGTCGGGCACGGCATCGTTGCTGATGTCCTCGTATACCATAGCGGCGGCGCTTTCCGCAGTGGGGTCGATCAAGGTGCCACCGCCGATGGTGCCGTCGCCGACGCCCAAATTGTAATAGGTCTGGTGCGTGTATCCGTTGCTCATGGCCCACATCAGATCCGCCACGCCATCGCCGTTCACGTCCCGCATCAGGATATTGCGTGGCATGGGGGCCGTAGCTCCGGTGAACAAGAGCGTTCCATTGACCAGGGCGCCGGCGCCGTCATTGTAATATCCGTGTATCTGGATTCCGGCGACAATGACAGCGGCATCGAGATCATTGTCGCTGTCCAGGTCGCCCAAGGCGAACTTCGCATAGGAGAGCGCGGTGGTATTGATCGCTGAGAAGCCTCCAGCCCCATCGTTGATCAAGGTGGAGAACTCCGAATTGGTCAAAATCACCAGGTCTACGATGCCATCGCCGTTCATATCGCCCTGTTGCACAGTGCCGCTCACCATCAGAGGTTCTGCATGCTGGGTGAATATTCCGGTGCCATCATTCTCATACCACTGGCCGGTGCCGACGAGATCGAGGTCCAGATCCCCGTCCAGATCCACTTCGCATCGCGAAGCGCCCAGGCCGGGGAGCGTATCCGGCGACCAGGAGGATCCGTTGTTGTTGTTCCAGATGATCGCGCAGTCGCTCCTGTTCGTCACGATGTCCAGGAGCCCGTCCGCATCCAGATCCGCCAGGCGCGAAGCGCTGATCGTATTGCGGTTCTCTACCACCACGCGTTGGGCTTCGAAGGTGCCATCGCCGTTGTTCGGGTACCAGCACACCCAGTCGCCGTAGTAGCTGGCGGTAACCAGGTCCTTATCGCCGTCCAGGTCGATATCGCCTGCGCTCAGGTCGTAGGCCCCGGCCATAGTGGAACAGAACCGAGCCCGAGGACCCATGTTGCCATTGCCCAGGTTCGGATACCAACCGGCGATGTCCATGCCACTGCACGTCAGCAGGTCCGTGCGCCCATCGCCGTTCAGGTCGCCTGCACCATAGCTGCTGCCCACCAGGTTGTAGCCGCTCACTGTCTCCACGCCCACGTTCGTCCACCCCGTACCGTTCTGGCTCTGCATCAGCACCACATTGCATGTCGTGCCGGTGGTCACACTGAACTCCACGTCACCATCGCCGTCGAAATCCGCGAGCGCTTCGGGCATGCCAGCAGGAATGGTATCGCCCAGGGCGAAGTTGCCATTGCCATCGTTGGCGAACCAGACCGTGCCATCGGGCAGGCCGAAAGCGATCAGGTCAGCATCACCGTCCGCGTCCACATCACCGCAGAGGGGGCTTGAGGGTTGCGCCAGCGGGTTCACCGCTTGCTGCGTTCCATAGTTGCCGGCGCCGAGGTTCTTGTACCAACCCATCTGCGCATTGGTGCCACCGATCATCAGGTCGGGAACGGCATCGCCATCGAGGTCCGCGCGCGAAACGGCCAAGCTGGTGGTAATACCGCTGGGCCCGATGGCCGCCCCCACGGTGAAGGATCCGCCGCCGTTGTTCACCAGCAGGTTGATGCTGTTGGCTTGCCGCACGATATCGTCCGTATCCCCATCACCGTCAAGATCCTCCAGAACGTGCGCGGCGTTCCCCACGGGCGAGTAAGGCCCCACGAGCGTGACGAGCCCGGTGCCGTCATTGCTGTACCAGTTGCCATCCACGATCAGGTCGCCATCGCCGTCCACATCCATGTCGCGCACCAGCACGTTCACGGCGTTGATGATGTTGCCGGTGAACACCGGCTGCCGCGGACCGAAGGCACCGCCGCCCAGGTTCTCGAACCAGAAAAGTCGGTAGTTGTTCACGTTGCTCGCTGAACTGTAGACCAAGGGATCGAGGTCCCCATCCCCGTCCATGTCACCGGCCAGCACGCGTCCGGGATAGGCTACGTCGCTCTCGAAGGCGAAGGAGATGGGACCGAACTGGGCTTGCGCGGCCGTGCTGAAGAGGCCGAAGAGGAGGGCGGGTAGAGGACGTGTCATGCGGGCGTGTTCGGAAAGGTAGACGGCGGCGGCAGGAATGGTTGCGTGGGGATCGGACCCGCCCTCACTCGGCCATTACCCGCACGGATCCCCATCGTGTGCCGCGGCGCAAGAGCCGCAATACGTGCAGCCCGGCGGCGATCCCATGGTCACTCCACTGAGCAAGTACGGATGGATCTTGTGGCCCTTGCCCGGTTTGCTCAGGTTGGGCCTGGGGGCCACGGCTACAACACCCATGATCCGCACAGGCGACGAACCCGCTTCTCGTTCACCCAGCAGCCCTTCTGCGACCGCACGATGTCGCGCATGCCGATCACCCCGTGAAAGTAATGCTCGGTGAACTCCTGGTCCGTCAGCCGCTTCAGCTCCAGGTTGAGCGCGCTCGACATCGGGCGAGCACGCTGCCTTCCTGCGCCGCAGCGATGGCGGCCCGCTTAATGGACACGCTCATCGAGACATTTTCTTTAGCAGGTCGTTCTCGATCTTCAAGCGACCGATCTCCGCATACAGCGTATCGGGATCCTGTCCATTGGGCTTGCTGGACGTCGTGGTCGAGTGCCCTTCAAAGACCCCAGCGGCATTCTCCGCCAACTGCTTCTTCCAGATCCCTACCTGCACCGGGGACAAGTCGAACCGCATGGCCAGCTCGGCCATTGTCCGGTTCTCCTTCACCGCCTACAAAGCCACTTGGGCCTTGAACGCCGCCGTGAACTTCCTTCCGCTTCTTCTGCTCATTCGGACAAGGTTAGCCGCCTTAGCTAACTGTCCAGTTTTGGGAGAGTACTAGAGCGCATCTCAAAAATACTTGAAGGCGTCTAGGCTTTGCACAACGCGATGGTGGTGAGGTTCGCACGATCGACACCTTGGAACGGCATTCCAAGCCGTTCCTCAAGAAGTACGCGTCCCTCCGAAACGAACTGATCGCACTTATAGAGGTTCTTGAGAGGCAACCCACTATGGGCACACCCCGCTGGGCAACGGTTGCTACAAGATCCGACTGGCCATTGCATCGAACGACCGCGGAACGTCCGGCGTGCCCGCGTGATCACCTTTGCCTATCTCTCCGGGAAAGTGGTTTGGCTCCTCCCCATTTACGACAAGTCCGAAAAGGCGAACGTTCGCGCTGCGGAACTATCCGCTTTGCTCACCGAGATCCCTAATTGACCCCCCGCTCGCATGGGTTCGGCAAACATGGCTCAGAACCAAGGTAGCCCTGAGCGAACGACGGGGTTACTTGCTTCGACCGTTCTTCACTGCGCATCGCCGGAGGTAACCGCTACCACGGCGATCTCCTCCAACCGGTTCCAGTTGTACACCGAGGTCTGCCGTTGGGCCCGCGCGAACACCACGGCGTTGTGGACATCGGTGAAGAGCCGGCAACTGGTGTAGCGCATCTTGCCATCGGCCGGGTCGCGGTAGCCGCTCACCACGGCATCGTGCTCCAGTGCATGGTTTAGCACGCCTTCCAGATCGGTGGGGTCGCTGTTCGCGGATGCGGGCGCATAAGGGGCCACCATGCCGCTGTTCACATAAGAGTGGCCACGTACATCGTAAGCGAACCGTGATTTACGGGCGGCGATGGTGCGCAGCCGCTCGAGCAAGAGGATAATGGAACGATCGGTCATGGGACCATCGCGGAAGGGCTTGCGACGGGATGCGAAGGTGGTTTGTCGACCCCTACCCTTTTCATCCCTGCATCGCCGGTCATCAACATCGTGTTGTTGTTCGCCCCTTCTGGTGATCACCGCAGCGCGCAACCCGGCGAAGGGCGCTCCCCTGGCTTCAGCCGCCATGACCAAGGCTCCGCAGCGCTTAAGGAACGCAGGAATGTGTCGGCCACAGGATGGTGTACCGCCTTCTTATCCATGCGGTCCGCCATAAGTCGGCTCACGCTCCAGCTCATGCTGTACTCCTCCTGGCTCGCCTCCTGGTAGAGGTTGATATCCATATACACGGCGAGCTCGTCGAACGCTTCGCACAGGTACCGCTGGAGGCGCTGATCGTTGATGTTGGTTTGTGCACCGTAGGTGCCGAGCACGGTGAGCAGCGGCGCGGCCGCATCATTGGCCAGGGGGTGTACGCCTGTATGGTCCTCCTTGCGAGCCGGTGCGGTGTTCGATAGGTGGAGCACCACGGGACGCACCTGGGCGATACGCTCCTTCCAGCCCGGTTCCATCGCCAACGCCTTCAGAGAAAGAAGCATCTCTTGAACGATGCCGGCCCCGCTGTTGTCGAAGTAGCCACCGTCCACGAAGTAGTGTTTCTTTTCGTCAATACGCAGATACCCGGCTGGCGATACATAAGGAAATCGCGAGCTGAGCACCATCGCGGTACTCAGCGGCATATCCTCCGGATCGGCCATCAGGTCGAGCACGTCGATGCGGGAGGTGAACTCGGCCGTACGCACCGACGCGACCACCCCGGGCTGTCCATCATCCAACCGGGTGGTATTGAGGCAGAGCACGGGTCGCCGGGCCGCGCGCTCCGGGGCGAAGAGTTGCCGCACGGGCACCGCAAAGCTGGTGTCCGCAAGCTCCAGAGCCATTTCGAGGGCCCGCGCGCGATCGCGGAAAACAGGCAGGAACAAGTTCAGCAGATCCGGCCCCAACATATTGGCCAGGGTGGCGCTCAGCATGTCCTGGCCGAGCGGTTGCGCATCCGGGAAGCCGCCCGCTTTGAGCCCTGTGCCGGGCGGATGGTGCGCCGCCCACTGGTAGTAGGAGGCGATCCCCACCGCCCCACCGGACGCCCCGCTGAGGCAGAACAAGCGGTCACGGAAGGTCCGGTCCTCCCGGTCAAGCCGCTCCAGCACACGCGCCGCCCAATACCCGCTCCTACTGGCGCCGCCATCGGCCAGGACGAAGATCATCGGCACTGGCGCGCGTTGGTCGGTGTCGGCCGGTACGTTGGCATCCAGCCAAGCGATGAGGTGCTGGCGGAAAGTGCTGCGCTCCGCGACCCCTGCCGCAGTGGGCCGTGTGTGCACTTTGTGATGGTCCCAGCACAACCCGATCACCAGTACCCAGCCAATGAACAGAAGCCCGAGCGGCACGCCTAGGACCTGCGATAGCCGCGCTTTGAAATTGAATGCGCCCATCAGTAGACCAGCGCTGAACCACACCACGGCGAAGGGCCCGATCACCCGGGCTGCTCCTGGCCATGCCCAAACGAAGATCATGAGCGCCAGCACCACGGCGGAAATGACATTGAAGACCACGTAGTACTTGCGCTCGGTGGCATAGGGCAACACCTCTTCCTGATCGCGGAGCGGTAATTCCAACTGGCGGGGGAAGAACCGGTCGAACAGGCTCGCCTTCCGGCCCGGATCAGTGTTCGCGGCATCCTTCGGGTTCAGCGCGCGCACCCATTTACCGCGCACGTTCATCAGCAGTGTGAAGGCGGTCTGCATCACGATGATCATCACCACGGGCCACCGCCGGCTGGTCGTTCCGGTAGCGCCCTCCAGACACATGCCGATCACCATCAGCCACAGCACCACGTGCAGGGCGATCAAGATGCGCAGCATCCGGCGCGTGTTGCCGCCCACCTTTTTCTCCAACCGTTCGCTCAGCGCGTGAAGCAGGAAGAAGAACCCGATCTCCGCGAGGATCAAGCCGAGCACCTCACTATTCGATGCGCCCACCTCCAAGTCGCTGCCCGTTCGCAGGAAAGCCACCAATACCGCACTGAAACAACTGAACCCCAGGAGCCGCGGAACCGTCCGGCGTATGAAGCGGTGGTCGCGCACCGCCTCGAAGTGAGCGAACGCGGTAAGGCGCGCCGTGTACCAGACCACCATGGCCAGGAACAGCGTAGCCACGGCAAGTAAGCCCAAGCGCACCGGGGTCTCCATCGTTTGCCGAACGATATCGCGCCCTTGTTCCAGCGATATAAAAAGGACATGGAGTGCGATGACGAGCACATAACCCGGTGTGAACAGGCGCAGTGCGCGCACCACATCGCTCACCGTGCGGCGATACGCATCGAGGCGCTCCTGGCGGAGGGGGTTGGCGGTCATGAACTGGAATTTCCGAAAGTTGCCCTCCTCTTCGGTCGTTCGCAAAAAAAGCAGCCGTGAGTTCTCACAGGGCCGACCCGGTGAAAAGACCGCGGGGTCGCCGAACGGAGCGCGTCATTTCGGCCTCCCCACCCGCTCCAAGGGCACGGGCGGAGCGGCGCTGATCACTAACGGCACCTGCTCGATCACGGTCACGTTGGGATCGAGACCGAACGCTTCGCGGTCGCCAAGGGCCAGGTGCTTCAGTGCATAGTACGCATCGAGGATCGCGTCCTTGCGGAAGTCGAACTCGTTCTCCACCGACAGGATACGCTCGGTGAGCACATAGCAGATATCGGTGTGGAAGTCCCCCTTCTTGATGCTCTCGTACTTGTTGCGGAACTCCAGTTCGTGCTCGCTCTCCATCTCCTCCATCACACGCCGGAAGAGCATGTTGATCCGTGCCTGCACCCGGAACCCGAGATCGAAATCCACGCGGATCACCTTGTCGTCGATGAGCTCCTTCACGCGGTACTCCATGGTGTACGGCTCGTCGGTATAGTTCACGTGCACGAACCAGTAGATGTCGGCGCGTTTCACCTTGCGCGCCAGGATGCTGTCCATCACCTGCTTCTCCACGTTCCTCGGATTATCCGCCTTGGTGAGGTAGACGAGATGTGTGGCGTACTTGGGGATCTCCTTGTCGTCGCTCAGGTCGCGCAGTGACCGCGCATACTGGCTCAAGGGCACGAATTCCAGGAAGCGGTTCGTGATCTTGCGCGCGCGGAACCAGATGAACATCACCGCGAGGATCAAGAACACCGCCAGCAACAAGTAGGGGCGATGGATGATCTTCACGGCGTTCGCGATGAAGTTGGCGATCTCCAGGCTGAAGAAGATCCCCATGACGAGGAACACCAGCGCGAAGTGCCAACGCCTTACATAGCGGAGGTAGCCATAAAGCAGCACCGTGGTCATCAACATCGCCACTACGATAAAGAAGCCATAGGCCGCTTCCATCTCATCACTGCTGCGGAAATAGAGCATCACGCCCATGCACCCCGACCACAGCAACCAGTTCACACTGGGAATGTAGATCTGGCCGCGGATCTCGGTCGGGAACTTCACCTTCACCTTCGGCCAGAAGTTCAGGGTGATCGCCTCATTGATGAGTGTGAACGACCCGCTGATCACCGCCTGGCAAGCCACCACCGCCGCAAGCGTCGCAATGCCCACGCCGATGATCAGGAACCATTGCGGCATCACTTCATAGAACGGGTTCACATGGCCGAGCAGCTGGCCTTCATGTTGCAGCAACCAGGCTCCCTGACCCATGTAGTTGCACACCAACGCGGTCTTCACGAACACCCATGTGGCTTGGATGTTCTTGCGGCCGCAGTGCCCCATGTCGTTGTACAATCCCTCCGCCCCCGTGGTGCATAGGAACACAGCGCCCAGCAACCAAAAGCCGCCGGGGTACACGGTGAGCAACCGCACCGCGTACCTCGGATCGACACAGGCGAGGACCTGAGGCATCCGAACGATCTGCGCCAAACCGAGCACCAGCAACATCGAGAACCATACCAGCATGATCGGCCCGAAGGAATAGCCGACCACCTTGGTGCCGAACCGCTGGAAGAAGAACAGGAAGCTGATAATGACCATCACCAGCAAGACCGTGGTCCCGTTCCCAGGAGCGATCGTGCCCGCGAACGCCGGTACCCCACCCAATCCCTCGATCGCCGACGCGACCGAGATAGGTGGCGTAAGGATACCATCGGCCAGCAAGGTGGCCGCTCCGATCATGGCCGGCAGGTAGACCCATTTGCCATAGCGGCGCACCAGGGTATACAACGAGAACACTCCGCCCTCCCCTCGGTTGTCAGCGCGTAGCGTGAGCAGGATGTATTTGAACGAGGTCTGTAAGGTGAGGGTCCAAATGATGCAACTCAAGGCCCCGAGAACTAACTCGTTGGTGATCGGCGTGGTCTCGCCGATGATCGCCTTGAACACATAAAGCGGACTGGTACCGATGTCGCCGTAGATGATGCCGAGGGTGACCAGCAGGCCCGCTACCGTGAGCGGGTGGGTGTGCTTGGACGTTTGGGGCATGGCGTGCTAGCGGCGGGCGCAAAGGTGGGGCGAAGCGTGCTTCGTTGGCGAGCACGTGAGCGGAAACGGATCCGGATCGTCCGATCGACATGCGGAACAGCCTCCTTTGGCGCGTACCATGTTTCCCACTAGCATGTCGCAATGCGGCCCTTTCCATTGTTCCAGCACTGTCCACGCGAATGCCGGTGGACCCATAGCGGACCAAGGTCGGGGCTCAACGCCTCCCGCGAGCCCTTCCCTATATTGGACCATGCCCCGCCTCTGTCGCCCGATCATCGAACGCGCCACCGTGGCAGTGGTCCTGTGCTTCGGCACTTGTTCCATCGGTCGGGCACAGACCCATGATATCGACAGTTTGCGCACGGAGGTGGGATCGGGTTCACAGGACCTCAAGGTCAAAGCCTCCACGCTGTACAAGTTGAGCCGCGAGTATTGGGACCACGACCTGGACTCCGCCTTCGCAGTAGCGGATGAACTGTTGGCCTTTTCGCAGCGCTCGAATTATTCAACAGGGGTTGGCCATGCATACAGCAGCATGGGCGTGGTGCGCTGGTACCAAGGCAACTACCCGGACGCGCAGCACTACAACGAGTTGGCGCTCAAGGCGCATTTGTCCTCTGACCCGCCGCGGAGCACGGACATCGCCGGCAGCTATCACAACCTCGGCCTCGTCCATGACGACCAGGGCAATTACCCCGAAGCGCTCAAGTACTACCTCGAAGCGATGAAGGTTTACGCGGACGCTGGCTTCAGTGACGGCGTTGCCCAGGAACGCAGCGCGATCGCGGTGATCCACTTCAACCAGAAGGATCTCCCCGCCGCGCTGGCTGAGAACCAAAAGGCCTTGGCGATCCGCGAGGCCAGCCAAGACGAATGGGGTCTGACCGAGACCTATAGCAACCTCGGTATAACCTATGTAGCCATGGGCAACTACGACTCTGCCCTTGTGTGGTACGACAAGGCTCTGGCACTGCGCACGCGCATCGACGACCAGCAGGGGCTCGCGGTCTCCTACAACAACTACGGCGACCTATACACCTTGCAAGGCCGATATGCCGATGCCTTGGAGAGCTTCGAGAGAGCGTTGGCGATCAATGAGCGGCTGGGCTACAAGAAGAGTATGGCCGATGTGCGACTCAACATGGGCAAGTTGTTCGACAAGCAAGGTGATCCACGACGAGCATTGCACCAGAAGGAACTGGCCTTGGGTCTGGCTGAAGAGGTGGGTGCGACGGACTACGAGCACATGGCGTTGGAGGAGCTCTCCAACACATGGGCGCAACTAGGCGATCATGCGAAGGCGTATGCCTATCGCCTTCGCTTCGAAGCGCTGTCCGACACCATCTTCAATGATGAGAAGACCCGCTCGTTGGTGCGCCAGCAGATGAACTATGGCTTCGCGCAGCGACAACTCGCCGACAGCCTCGCCGCAGAGGAAGCAAAGCACCTTGCGGAACGGGATCATGAGATCGAACTTTCAGCAGAGCGGAACCGCCGCAATCTCTTTGCGCTGGGCGGTGTGACCATACTCGTCGTGTCGCTTGCCCTCTGGTCACGGTTGCGGTATGTGAGACGAACGCGCGATACGATCCTGCGCACGCAACAACAACTGGTAGCCAGCGAAAAGCAACGCGAGGCCGAACAGGTGCGCACGCGCATTGCGCGCGATGTGCACGACGAGATCGGCAGCGAACTCACCAAGATCACCTTGCTCATTGCCCAGACGAAGCGCGATCAGGCCCGTACCACCGCCACCCCCTTGCCGCACCTCGATGGCATCGCCGCCTTGTCGCGACAGGTCAGCGCCTCGTTGAACGACATCGTGTGGGCCGTGGATCCTCGCCACGACAGCGTGCAGGCATTGGTGGTACACGCCCAGCACTACACGGAACGTATGCTCGAGAACAGCACGGCGCGGATCGAGCAGCACTTCGTACACGTCGGCACGGACCGTCCGTTGGATCCGGCAACCAAACGGAACATCTTCCTGCTGTTGAAGGAGGCGCTCAACAACGCATTGAAGTACGCGAAGGCCGAACGGATCTCCGTGTCATTGACCACCGACGAGAGCGGCTTCGCCCTTTGCGTAGCGGACAACGGCGTGGGCTTCGATGCGGAAGCCCTGGCGCGCAAAGGCAATGGCTTACGCAACATGGAAGCGCGTTGTGCCGCATTGGGCGCGACCCTGGTGATCACCGCTACACCTGGCGCAGGCTGCACGGTGCAGGCCCACGGACCCATCCCCTGACTTCAGCGAGAGCGGCGCTTACGGTACTTTCACGGTCCCGATGGATCGGGATAGCACATGGGCCGCAAGGATATCCGCGTTGCGCTGGTAGAGGATGACAAGGACATCCTCCTTTTCGTGCGAGGCATCCTCGAGGAGGATGACCGGATCGTCGTTGCGGACACCTTCGCCAACGGCGATGACTTCCTCCGCGTGATCAAAGACCTGGAAGTCGATGTGGTGCTGATGGACATCAACCTGCCCGGGCGCAACGGCATCGAGTGCATACGCCAGGCGAAGGTGATCCGACCGAACGTGCAGTACATGGTGCTGACCGTATTCGAGAACCCGGCCTACGTGTTCCAAGCCCTATGCGCAGGTGCCACCGGTTATGTGGTGAAAGGCAAGGCACCGGAAGAACTGGTCGCGGCCGTGCATGACATACATGCGGGTGGCTCGCCCATGAGCAGCGCCATTGCGCGCATGGTGGTGGGCTCCTTCCAGAAGGAAACGCAACAGCGCATCCTGGACGAGCAGCTCACCGAGCGCGAGAAGAGCCTGTTGGACCAACTCGCCAACGGACTTCTCTATAAGGAGATCGCGGACAAGTGGGATATCAGCATCGAAACCGTGCGCAAGCACGCACGCAACATCTACGCGAAGCTGCAAGTGGGCACGCGTACGGAGGCGATCCGGAAGGTCTACCCCGACCGCTGAACCGGGTGTATCCGGGCCGGTGATCAAGAAGCGCGTACTACTATTCAAGTATTGACGCCGTACACCGCTGGGGATTGCTTTGGTCCCGAACTATCCGGACCCCCGCAAGCGGGGTGAAACACATGCGACACACTTCCCTCTTCCCCGCCATCGCGGCGTTCACCTGCGCGTGCTTGCTCTGGGTGCATCCCGCGCGATCCAACAATATCCAGGTCACGAACCCTACGCTCACAGGCAACACCGGCACAAGCGCGCTGGTGCAGTTCGATCTGAGTTGGGAGAATAGCTGGCGCGGTGGTGGCGTGAGCAATTGGGACGCTGCCTGGGTCTTTGTGAAGTACCGCCCCAACGGCGGCGGATGGCAACATGTGTTGTTGAGCAACACCGGCCACACGGCCCCGGCAGGAAGCATCATGGACATGGGACTGCTCATACCCGGCGGTGGAACACCCTACGACCCTACCGCCAACCCGGTGGTCGGCACGTTCATCCGTCGCAGCATCGATGGCAGCGGGACCTTCGCCCTCACCGGTGTCCAGCTGCGCTGGAACTATGGAACGCAGGGTCTTGCCTACAATGACATTGCCCAGGTGCAGGTCTTCGCCATCGAGATGATAGCGGTACTACAGGGTGCATTTGCCATAGGCTCCGGCGGAACGGAGTCGTTCGCGTTCACGCTTACCACGATCAACACCGGCAACACCACTGTCGCACCGGCCGGAACGGGATCGTTGGGTGGACAAGCCGGTGGCTATCCCACAGGACAAGCGGCGCCCAACATCCTTTGGCCGAACGGCTTCAACGCCTTCAACTGTATGAAATACGAAGTGAGTCAGCAGGGCTACGTGGACTTCTTGAACACCCTCACCTATACCCAGCAAGTAACACGCACGACCAATGCACCAAGCTCCGCCGCTGGAACGGGCGCTTTGACCTCCGGCAACGCTGACCGTAGTGCAATTGACATACAGATCCCGGGAGTGGCTGCCACCATACCGGCCGTATATGCTTGCAATCTCAACGGCAACGCCGTATACGGCGAGGCCGCCGATGGCATGGACCTCGGGTGCAACTGGTTGAGTTGGGGCGACCTGTCGGCCTATTTGGATTGGAGCGGCCTACGGCCCATGACCGAGTTGGAGTTTGAAAAAGCCTGCCGCGGGTCGATCGCCGCTGTTGCCAACGAATATGTGTGGGGAACAACGAGCGTTGCGACAAGTGCCTATACGCTGAACGCTGCAGGCACCAGCAACGAGGGCATTGCCACCAACTACGGAACCACGCTTGGCAATGCCACCTACGCTGCCACTGTTGGCGTGATCGGCGGCCCGATGCGGGTCGGCATTTTCGCTGCGAACGGAAGCAACAGTGGCAGGGTGACCGCCGGCGCCACGTACTATGGTATCATGCAGATGGGCGATAACCTGTTCGAGCGCCCGGTGACGATCATGAACATTGAGGGTCGGTCCTTCACGGGTGTGCACGGCAACGGCACCCTGAATGCTGCTGGAGACCAGGATGCTTCGTCCTGGCCGGCCTCTGGCACCGCCATGGGCAGTGGCATGCGTGGTGGGACATGGCCCTTTCCCGACCTGTGGATGCGCGTCTCCGAACGCAACAATGCCGGCTACAACGTGAGCACTCGCGAACGCAACTTCGGGGGACGAGGTGTTCGAAGTGCGCCATAGCGGGCAGGAATGGATCGCGAAACTCCCAACACGATGAGATCACTGCTCCTTGCATTGTTGTTGTTCGCCGAAGGTGTTCAAGCCCAATTCACCGGAGGGAGCGGCAGAGGCGATGCGGCCGCAGTGTTCGGATCCACACCTATCACATCCGGGATCTTCGGCGGTGGCAATGGTCGCGGTGATCGCGCAGCCTCCTATCAACAGGCGTCTCCCGTAGCGAGCAACTATGGTGGTGGCAGTGGGCGCGGTGATGGGACTGCACTGTATCAACCAATGCCCATCCCC
The DNA here is from genome assembly GCA_016703105.1 of Flavobacteriales bacterium. GTDB lineage: Bacteria > Bacteroidota > Bacteroidia > Flavobacteriales_F > PHOS-HE28 > PHOS-HE28. Next base: position 158,727 of record JADJCS010000006.1, on the reverse strand, counting down.
ATGAACATGTTCATGGGAGGCACGGGCCGCGGCGATGTTGCGGTCAACTTCATCCCTCCCTCATTGAACGTGATGATCGCCGTGCACGCTGTGCTCGAAGGACCATACAACAGCGCAACCGGTCTCATGGGCGATGCGTTGCGCATCTTCCAAGTCATCCCCGCCAACGAGCCATACACGGCGCTCGGATACACGCATGTGGGTGGTGGAGGTGAGAGCGTCGCGCCGCAAGTACTTGAAACCACCCTGAGCAACGCCATTGTGGATTGGGTGGTGGTGGAGCTGCGCAGTTCCGCAACACCCGCCACCGTTCTCGCCACGCGCAGCGCGCTCATCCAGCGCGATGGGGATGTGGTCGCCACCGATGGTGCTTCACCCCTCGTGTTCGATCTGCTCGGGGGTGATTACCATGTGGCACTGCGACACCGCAACCACCTCGGCGTGATGACGCAGACCCCGGTGGCGCTGAACGCCTCGCCGACCGGTGTCGACTTCGGCCTCGCGAGCACAATGACCTATGGCACGAACGCGCGCAAGAGCCTCACTGGCACATTCCCGGCACAGGCGCTCTGGGCCGGTGATGTCACCTTCAACAAGCAACTGAAGTACGCAGGTAGCAACAACGATCGCGACCCGATCCTTGTCGCCATCGGTGGCGTCGTGCCGACCAATACGCTGAGCTTGGTGTACCGCCAGGAGGACATCACCATGAACGGCGTAGTGAAGTACGCCGGCAGTGGCAATGACCGCGACATTCTCCTGCAGAACATCGGCGGCAGTGTGCCCACCGCAACGCGGAACGCACAATTACCCTGAGCGGTCATGTACTCCTTTTCAAGTCTGGTGTACCTCCCAACTGGTAGGTTCTGAGGGCTGGGACCGGGCACCCCAATGTCGTTCGGGGCCGCCTCCACACCTTCATCGTACGCCTTTCGGTGAGCCTCCCATGCACGGCAATACAGGCCTACCTTTCCATGCACCAATACCTGCGTATGCATGGCCGCGATCTTCCGCACCACCATCAAATACTCCTTTGGTCGCCCGGTTTGGCGCAACAGCACCAACACCGTGAAGCTGCATCCCCTGGCGTTGGAAAAACCCACCACCATCGAGGAAATGAAAGCTTGCGTGACCCGAGCGATACGCGACAAGTTGCGCATCAGGGCCACGGGCCCTGGCCACTCCTTCAGCGATGCGCCCTATACCGAGGACCTCTTGGTGGATACCTCGGCATTGACAGCGATCACGCCAAAGTATCTGGGCGATGAGCACCTGATAGAGGTGGAGGCGGGCGTAACCGTAAGCGGATTGAACAAAGAATTGGACGCGTTGGGCAAGAGCATCCGCGCCATGGGCGGCTACAACAAGCAATCCATCGCGGGCGCGATACAGACCGGCACGCACGGATCCTCGCTGAAGTTCGGAGCGATGAGCGCTATGGTACGCTCCGTAGTGTTGGTCACACGCGATATGGAGCACCGCGATCGTGCGCACGCCTACCGTATTGAACCGGCGAACGGACCCACGCCCCATTCCCCTTCCCAGGCCTCCGGACCAACATTGATCAAGGACGATGAGCTCTTCCATAGCGTGGTGGTGAGCTTCGGCGCCATGGGCCTGTTGCATTCATTGGTGGTGGAGGTGGAACCGTTCTACTGCTTGAAGGAGGTGCGTCGCGTAAGCAACTGGACCGACGTGAAGCAGGAGCTAAGGGATGGCTTGCTCGAGGCGCACGGCAGCGTGCTCATCCAGATCAACCCCTACCTGCCTGGCGAGGACACCGCATTGATCATTACGCATGACCGTGTGCCGGACGACCAAGTGCCCTCCGCATTGCGCAGGCGAGGGGCCGATCTCGGGTATTTCTTCAGCGCGCTCTGGGGCGCGATCCGCAATCCTTCGCTGCTTGTCGCGGGTCACTTTCGGCTCACTTACTGGATCATGGTATTGATGATCAATATGCGTCCCGAACGCATCGGCCGAACCTTCCGCAGCGCCATACGCAGCCAGCGGGACGATGGCTACACGCATCGTGCGCACAAGGTGATGTACCAGGGGGCGGCACACTTTAAGCTGCGCGCCTACGACACGGAATGCGCCATTCCTCTGCGCCAGGGCGACTACCTGGCCTCGCTGGACGCATTGATCGCGCACCTGCGCGACCTGAACGACACGTACCGCTCGCATCTGAGCGCTCCGATCGGCTTGCGCTTCGTGAAGGGCTCGCCGCTATTCCTTACCCCAGAGCATGGTCACGAGGTGTGCTACGTGGATCTTCCCGTTCTGAAACATGCGTACGGTCACTCGAACATCGTGGGCCGCTTGCAGGAATTCTTCCGCGACCCACAACACATGGGCATCCCACATTGGGGCAAACGCAACGAACGCTTCACCGCCGCGGACATCGAGGCACGCTATCCGCGCCTCAACGATTGGAAGAAGGCGCGCGATCGCTTCGACAAGGAGCGCACGTTCGCCAACCGTTTCACCGAGCGCTTGGTGGGGGTGTAGTTAGGCGGATAAGCCGAGCCCCGAGGAGCACCATGACAAGGAGCCCGCAAGCACGATAGCGGGTCCATGAAGCAATGGTACAGCATCTACCGACCCGGACCTCGCGCCGGTCCTTCCGACGGGTAGGAACGAGGTGATCAGGATCGATCGGCCGTGGCTCCGGGTCGTTGCGCCAAGGTGATCAGCTCCCGATGCAACTCCGCTTCGCGTTCTTGCAAGGCCTTGGCCTCGGTACGCAGATCCCCTTGATCCGAAGGCGATAACGCGCCAATGAGCTTGTCCCAAAGCCGGATCAGGAACGCACGCACCGACGTAAGAGCCGCGAGCACCGTAACGGAACGCTCCGCCGGGGTGCGCGCCGCGCGGTCCGCATAGCGCACGCTTTCCACCATCGCCTCCGCCTCTTCGCAAGTGCATGCTTCGGGCGTAAGCCCATGCTCGGTGGCCACCCGGCCCAGGCGATCGCGGATCAGTCCGTCCATCTCGTCCTGCTCCGCGAAGGTCCTCTCCACCGGTCCATCATGCACGCGTTTGGTGATGGCGGGCAGCATGCGCAGCAAGCGCCGGTACGTGAAGTTGATCTCGTTGATGAGCGACTGGCGCTTCGACAGCGTCTCCTTCATCCGTTGCAATGGCCGGGGTATCGACGTAGGGCTGGTCTTGTGCTCGAGCATGGCTTCGTGTGGTGATCCGGTGGTCGGATGCAAATACGTTGCCCGCAGCGGATCGCCCCGCCCGCGTCCGATCCGCAGGATCAGCAACGATCCATCAACGGGGCGCCTTCGCCTCTATCGGGGAAGAGGGACCACGGCCTACCGATACAACAAGGAGGAATGCGCTATGCCGGATCGCTCCAACGGAGGTGGTCCATCGGGGTAGCTGCGCGGAACGCACGGCGGCAGGAACGCCCCCACCGATGTTCACAAGGATCGGGTCGCGGTCATTCCCTGATCCCGCGTACTTGATCGCACCGGCCAGCATTGGTGTACATCAGCGGGAGCAGGTATGCGTTGGTGACCGCTTCGCAAAGCCCCAGCGGTGACCAAGCAATTCACCTTCACACCGCGCGGCAAGGTGCAGGCGAAGGGCAAGGGGGAAATGGAGATGTATTTTGTCACGGTCGCTTCTCCTAAACCCACAGCATGACCCGATCCGCATGTGCCTTGATCCTGCTTCTGCTGTCCATAGGTGCCTCCGCCCAGCAAGTGCGCATAGATGAACTGCGACGACCGCTGAAGGCACATTCCGCTCCGGATGCAGCACGCCTGCAATTGCTGGTTGAAATGGCCCGGGCATACGGCCAGGTACAACTGGACACAGCGGTCCTGTTCGCTGATGAGGCGCATGCGCTCGCCGAACGGCTGGGTGATGTGAAGTCAGCGGCGCATGCGACCGCGATCAGAGGAACCTACGAGGTGCTTCGTGGAGGCCTTGCGCGCGGCCAAGCTGACCTGAACACGGCTTTGGAGGCATCCGAGCAGAACGGTTCGCTGGCTGGTCAGGTCCAAGCGCGGTTGGGGTTATTTATCTTGGAGTTTCTGCAAGGCCACAGTACCGCCGGTGACAAGGAGTTCGAGCCCGCGCTCGCGTTGGCCACTGCCATGGGCGATACGACCGTCATGGGCGCACTGCTCGTGTACAGGGCAATGGGACTGTGCAATGGATCACTACTTGAGCAAGCGATGGTGCTGTTGGATCGTGCCATAGCGCTCGGTGCCGCGCATTCCTCACACGCTTCGCTGTCACAGGCGTTTTCTCAACGGAGCTATGTGCGTGCATGCATGGGGGAATTGGATGCCGCTGGTACGGACATCGACTCCGCGTTGAGCTGGGCCACCCACACTGGCGATCGGTATGCCCTGTCCGTGGCTCGAGGTAACGAAGGAACGCTCCATTGGTTCCGCTCGAATATGCCCAAGGCCCTGGAGTGCTACCTGCAGTCCTTGCGGCTGAGTGAGCAGCTTGTTGCACGGCCGGATATGGTTAACACTGAAGGCAATGTGGGCAAGGCCTATTCCGTCATGGATGATCAGGTCCGAGCCTTGGAGTATGCCGAGCGAGCGAGCAACGGGGCGCGAGAATTGGGCCTGCACCAGTGCCTGCTGAACTCGCTCAGCGATCTGGGGAATGCCGCACTCGCATTGAAGGACCTGGATAAGAGCTCCGCGGCGTTCAAGGAGATGGCCTTCTGGGCCGTTTCGCTGAACAACCAGGACTTCCTCGCGGAGGCGGACGTCAGAATGGCCGATTCATACTTGGCTTTCGAGATGCCGGACAGCGCGTTGAAGTATGCGTTGCGCGGTACCCTTGGCATGCGCAAACTCGAAAGTTCTACAGACGTTGGTCGGGCGCTGGTGACCGAAGGGAAGGCCCTCTCTGCCGCCAGTGATGCGGCGCTCCGTCATGCGGGTATCGATCCCAAGGACCGCTCCTCGCGCGCATTGCGTGCCTACGAGGACGCGATAACCGCGGTCGAGGGGTTCTTCGATGAAGTAACGTACGCATCCTACTTGGGGATCAGCACCATCCATGAGCGGGACGGACGCTTTGACGAAGCGTTGATCTACCATCGAAAGGCCGTGGCGGTGCACGATAGCATGCTCACGGCGGAGAAGAACCAGGCCATGGGCGAACTGCAGATCCAATACGAGACCGAGAAGAAGGAACAGCAGATCGTGCTGCTCGGCAAGGACAAGGAGGTGCAGGCCAAGGAGATCCAGAAGCAGAAGCTCGTGCGCAACGGTTTCGTCGGCGGCTTCCTGGTGGTGCTGCTGTTCGCCGGGGTGTTCTTCGCACAGCGCAAGCGTATCAAGAGAGAACATGCCCGCAGTGAGGAGTTGCTATTGAACATCCTGCCGGAAGAAGTCGCGGAAGAACTGAAGGCGAAGGGCGAGGCGGACGCCAAGCAGATCGATCAGGTCACCGTGCTCTTCACCGACTTCAAGGGCTTCACCGCGATGAGCGAGAAGCTCACACCGAAGGAACTCGTCGCCGACATCCACGAGTGCTTCAGCGCCTTCGATCGCATCATGGAGAAGCACGGCATCGAGAAGATCAAGACCATCGGCGATGCGTACATGGCCGCGGGCGGATTGCCCACGCCCAACACCACGCACGCCACCGATGTGGTGAAGGCGGCGCTGGAGATCCGCGACTTCATCGCCGAAGGCAAAGCACTGAAGATCGCGAAGGGCCTTCCCTACTTCGAGATCCGCATCGGCATCCACACCGGCCCCGTGGTCGCGGGCATCGTGGGCGTGAAGAAGTTCGCCTACGACATCTGGGGCGATACGGTGAACACGGCCAGCCGCATGGAGAGCAGTGGCGAGGCGGGCCAGGTGAACATCAGCGAGGCGACCTATGCGTTGGTGAAGGATGAGCCCGGTTGTCAGTTCTCAGTTGTCAGGGCATTCACCAACAACTGACAACGACCAACTGACAACTCCCGCATTCACCTTCACCCCGCGTGGCAAAGTGCAGGCGAAGGGCAAGGGGGAGATGGAAATGTACTTCGTTAACTCGGCCGGTTGAACACGGGTTGTGGACCGGACCGCCGCACGCTCTGTGGGTATTGATATTCTGCCCGGCAATGCCCAAGTTGGCGGCGCCGACCCCCTACCTCCATGCGCGCCGCCCTCTTCTCGCTCCTGCTGGCCTGTCTTCCGTTCGTGAGCACGGCCCAGACCGTCCTTGATTCACTACAGCACCTGTTGAGGACAGCCCCGCCTGATACCAACCGCGTCAATGCGCTGAACGCCTTGGCATCCCGCTTTTCGCAGATCATGCCGGACAGCACCATCACCATCGGCTCGCGCGCTGCGGAACTGGCCGGGCGCCTTGACTTCAAGCCCGGTCAGGCCCAGGCCTTGAAGAACATCGGTTACGGACACGAGATGAAGGAGGAATATGCCATGGCGCGATCCTACTTCGAGCGCTCGTTGGAACTGTGGCGGTCGATCGGCGACAAGGAACACCTTGCGGACCTGTACCACCTCCTGGGCAGCACAGCCCAGCAGCAGGGCGATTTTCCGGAGGCCATCAAGCAATACCTGGCCAAGATGCGCTTGGTGGAGGCCGCCGGTGACACCGCTGCCATCGCGGACCTCAAGAGCATCCTCGGCAATGTGAACAACGAGATGGGTCATGCCGAGGAGTCCCTTGCGCTGCAACGCGAGGCCTTGACCCTTTTTGAAACCTTGCATGATACGCTGGGCATCGCGCGCGTGAGCAATAACCTGGGCACCACCTTGGATGTGCTGGGCCGGTACAAGGAAGCGCTGACCTACCTCGACCGCGCCCTCCACATGGCGCGAAAGCTGGGGAACCCTATGGGTGAAGCGATCTGCCTCGGATCCCTCGCCAACCATTACCAGCGCATGGAAGACTTCGAGCAGGCCCTGAAGAGCAACTTGGAAGTGATCGCCCTGTTCGAACGCATCGGCGATCCATTCAACCTCGCAGCCGCACACATCAATACCGGGGAGATCCTCTCCAAGCTGGAACGACCGGACGAAGCCCGGGAACACTTGAACAAGGGCGTTGAACTGGCCCGGTCCATCGGCGCGAAACAGTGGCTGGCCAATGCGCACCTGGAACTGTCCATGTTGGCGGAAGCTCAAGGCGATGCTGCAGAAGGGCTGAAGCAGTTCAAAGTGCACATCGCCTATCGCGATAGCATCACCAACGAGGCCAATACGCGCAAGGCCGTCCAGGAACAGATGCAATACACCTTCGATAAGAAGGAAGCCGCCACCCAGGCTGAGCAGGAGAAGAAGGACATCCGCCAGCGGAACGTCCGCAACTCGCTCATGCTGGGTCTCGCGCTCATGATCGTGTTCTCAGGGGTCTTCTTCGACCAGCGGAACCGTATCGCCCGTGAGAAGGAGCGCAGCGAAGAACTCCTGCTGAACATCCTGCCGGAAGAAGTCGCGGAGGAACTGAAGGCCAAGGGCGAGGCGGACGCCAAGCAGATCGATCAGGTCACGGTGCTTTTCACCGACTTCAAGGGCTTCACAGCCATGAGCGAGAAGCTCACCGCGAAGGAATTGGTCGCCGACATCCATGAGTGCTTCAGCGCCTTCGATCACATCATGGCGAAACACGGCATCGAGAAGATCAAAACCATTGGCGATGCATACATGGCGGCCGGTGGTCTGCCAACGCCCAACACCACGCACGCACTTGACGTGGTGAAGGCCGCTTTCGAGATCAGCGACTTCATCGCCGAGGGCAAGGCGCGCAAAGTCGCAGCGGGCCTCCCCTACTTCGAGATCCGCATCGGCATCCACACCGGGCCCGTTGTAGCCGGCATCGTGGGCGTGAAGAAGTTCGCCTACGACATCTGGGGCGATACGGTGAACACCGCCAGCCGCATGGAGAGCAGCGGCGAGGTGGGGCAGGTGAACGTTAGCGAGAGCACGTATGCGCTGGTGAAGGATGAACCGGGGCTTTCGTTCATCTCGCGAGGCAAGGTGCAGGCGAAGGGGAAGGGCGAGATGGAGATGTACTTTGTGGGCCGCGCATGAACCCGGCAGGATATCGCTCCGGATGGAAATGATAATGAGCAACCCTGAGGCCGAGGTGGCTGTAATGGCCGCTCACGATCAGTTCTGGCAGAGCTACGCGCGGCGAGATCTGGACTCACGATTCGCGGTATGCGCCGAGGATGTGACCTTCTTTGGTACTGGATTGCATGAACGCGCGGTGGGCAAGGCCCAGTATCGCGCAATGAACCAGAAGGGGGTGGATCAATTCCCGCACGCCTTCACCATTGAATACATCTGGTCGGAAGTACGCATCTGGGGCGAAGTGGCCTGGGTGGAAGGGGATACTTATTGGATCATAGGAACTGGCAAGACCGGTTCGAAGGACCTGATACGTCAGACCACGATACTGAAGAAGGTGAACGAACGCTGGTTGGTAGCGCACGTACACGGAAGCGACCCCGACTATCGACTGCGCGAAGGTGAACACATGACGCATGGACGTGTGTTCGCACGGAATGCGGAATTGGAGCGTGAGGTGGTCGAGCGCACGCGCGAATTGCGTGAAGCAAAGAAGCGGACCGACGATCTGCTCCTGAACATACTGCCTGAAGAAGTCGCGGAGGAACTGAAGGCGAAAGGCCATGCCGACGCCAAGCACTTCGACCAGGTCACCATCCTCTTCACCGATTTCAAGGGCTTCACCGAAGCCAGCGAGAAGCTATCCCCGCAAGAGCTCGTAGAAGAACTGAACACCTGCTTCAAGGCCTTCGATGGCCTCATCACCGAGCGTGGCATCGAGAAGATCAAGACCATCGGCGATGCATACATGTGCGCCGGTGGCTTGCCTGTTCCTTCGTCGTCAACACCCACAGGTGTGGTGCAAGCGGCGCTGGAGATGCAGGCGTTCATGGTCGCACGCAAGAAGGAACGCGATGCGCTTGGCAAGCCCGCTTTCGAGATGCGCGTGGGCATACACACCGGCCCTGTGGTCGCCGGCATCGTGGGCGTGAAGAAATTCGCCTACGACATCTGGGGCGATACGGTGAACACGGCCAGCCGCATGGAGAGCAGCGGTGAGGTGGGACAGGTGAACATCAGCGAGAGCACCTATGCGCTTGTGAAGAATGAGCCGGGCCTCACGTTCACCCCGCGCGGCAAAGTGCAGGCCAAGGGCAAGGGGGAGATGGAGATGTACTTCGTGGGCCGAGGCTGACCGGCCTGAAGGGTGATCACGCCATGGGCATGTCCAGCATGAGCTTCGTTCCACCGCCCTGTGCGGTGATGATCCGTAGGTCCGCTTTCAATTCAGTGGCCCTGCTGCGCATGTTGCGCACTCCATTGCCCCCATGTCCATTCGTAGCTGCGGAAGGATCCATGCCTGACCCATCATCGATGATCACCAACCGGAAAGTGCCATCGCTCATCCTGATGACCACCTCCACATGCTTGGCGTTCGCGTGCTTCACCACGTTGTTGATCGCTTCCTTGAAGACCAGGTAGAGGTTGTTCTTCGTCTCCGCCGACAGGGTGATCGTGGGTGCATTCTGCGGGAAGTCGATCGTATGCGTGATGCCCGCTCCCTCCAGTACGCTCGTGGCGAATTCGCGCATCCGCATGAGCAGCTCTTCCAGCGTGTCCTTGTTGGGGTCCACGCTCCAGACGATGTCGCTCATGTTGCGCATGAGGCGCTGGCTGCGGTCGCTGATCTTGTCCAATGATGCCGCGGCATCCAGGTCTCCAGCCACTTCGGCCTTCTTGCGCGCCACATTGCTCAGTATGCTGATGCTGCTGAGTGTGCTTCCGATATCGTCGTGCAGATCGCGGCTTAGGCTTGCGCGTAGTTGGGCCACTTGCAGACGGCGCTTGAGGCGGTAGCGGTTCACCAACAAGGCGGCGACCAACAGAATGAGGGCCGAGATCAAGAGCAAGATGATGCGTTGGATGCGGACGCGCTCGATGGCCGCTTGGGTTTGTTCGCGCTCGATCCGGTATTGTTCCTCTCCGCTCTTGATCACCTGATCGAAGGCTGCCTTGGCCATGGCGCTGGCCATGGCGGATCGCTCATCGGCCAGATCCGCAAGTCGCATGGCGTCCAACTGTAGATCGCGGTAGTGCAAAGCCTTGCTATCATCACGACGTTCCCTGTGCAGGTCGGCGAGCAGTGAATAGATCCCGGAGGCAAGTGCATGCTGTCCAGTATCCGTCCGCAAAATGCCCTCTGCCTCAACGAGCGCAGCACCACCATCGTTCAAGCGTCCCGTGCGCAACAATGCTCGGGCGTTCATCATCAGCAACCCCACCTCATGGATCGGCTCTTCAGTGACATCCAGCAGGGAGTTGCTCGCAGCGGCTTCAAGCCGGCTCCGTGCTTCAAAGTAGCGCGTGCGCAAGAGGTCCGGGTCGCCCTGGCCATCGCGGATCATGCGCAGCGCGCACTGGTCGAATGCGGCCCACGCGGCGTAGGTGCTTGCCCTGGCATCCTTCGCCACCACGAGCGCCGGCGCATTTCGCATCGCCTCGTAGAACTCCATGCACCAATCCATGGAATCGGGAAGCTCCAGCTCGCGATAGCACTGCTCGATCATATTCACGATGTCGTACTTGTCCTCGATGTTCGGCTCCAAGCTGTAAGCGCGACGCAGGTATGGCAACGCCTTCTGCGGTTCACGCAATGCGCGCACGTAAACGAGTCCTATTCGTTTGGATACCGTGGCGATCCCATTGGTATCCGTCATCTCGATGAACTTGGGGAGCACATCCAGGAACACATCCATCGCACCGAGGTGATCGCCGATGTTCTGGCGGTGACGCCCGATGAAGTAGTCGTGCCAAACGCGCAGTGTATCACTGTTCACGGCATCAGCCAGTCGCTGCATTCGGTTCAATGTGCGCGCGGGATAAGCCCTCTTCGACATCACGTCACAAAAGAATCCGGCGACAACGAGTCCGGGTTCGGTACGGGCCAGCGCCGTATCATCGAAAAGCGGCAATCGCTCGGCGCAGAAAAGGCTATCACCACGCATACAAGCGAAGTGCATGCTGTCCACCAAGGAATCGAGGTAGGTGTTCTGAAGCAGGTAATTATCTGGAGGAAGGCCTTGGTGACGAAAGTTGGAGCGGCCATGCTCCTGCTCGACACCCGGCTCGCAGGCAAACAAGAACAAGGCAACACAACACCAAAGCACGACGACTTTCCTCGCCCCCTGTCGACCCTGATGACCTCCGGTCGGTTCTTCCCCACTCATGCGTGAGCAAGATAGGCCGGACCGAAAAACAGAAAGGCGACCCGAAGGCCACCCTTCTATCGTCACGATCGCCGTTTACTGCTCGATGATCACCTTGCCCGATCGCCAGACCCGATCGCGGCTGCTGATCGTGTAGACATATGCTCCACCGGACATTCCGGATGCGTCGATCGAGCTTTTGGATGATAGCGGATAGGCTCCGACATTCTTCCCTTCCATATCGTACAACTGCAGTGTTGCGGCTGCTCCGTTCACTACGACAGCTGGCATGCTTACATGGATCATGTACCCTGCCGCGACCACACGCACATCGTTCATTCCCGGTTGTGCTTCGTTAAGTCCGGTGAAGAGCGCCGCGAGGTCCACCTCCCACAGGTCCTGGTGGACAACACCCTCGGCATCAGCACCCGCGCCGAAGTACACCTTGCTGCCGATCTGCCCGATCACAGGTGTTTCGCGGATCTCCAGCGGGTTGGTGCTCTCAAAGAGCGTCCACGTATCAGCGATCGGATCGTACACATACACCGTAGCGAAGTCCGCAGCGTCACCGGAGTTGATCCCCATGATGTTCATGAGGATGATCTTGCCGTTGTACGAGGCGTGGAACGAGCAGCCGCCTTCGGCAATGGCACCTGTGGAAGAAACGGGAATAGGTGCAATCGACGTCCAGCTATCGGCCACGGGATCGTACTTGTACATGTCGGAGTAAAAGGGCGGAGCAAGGAAGAAGTCCCCCAGACCTACGAACGCAAAGCCGCCAGCTGTATCGGCGAAGGGGAAAGTCGCGCGGGTCTCCCGGGAAGTCGGCATTTTGTGCCCAGGTATCCGCTAGGGGATCATAGGACCACAGTTCATTGTGTTCCGCTACCGCACCACTTCCGCAGGCCGCATAGCCTTTCCCGTTCAAGGTGAAGACGCCGGCGTACGCGCCCGGATCGCCGGTCGGTTCGTTCATGAGCACCCAGCTATCCGTGGCCACGTCATAGCGGTTCCAATCCGTGAAGGTGGAAACACCGTTCCATCCGGACCGGGCATAGGGCACACCGTCGATCACCATGGCGATACCACCCCGGGCTGGATCGGTAGGATAATCAGCCTTCTGTGTCCATTGATCGGTAACGGGGTCGTACTGCCATAACGCGTTGTTCATCACATTGCCGTCATCACGGCCGCACCCGGTAAAGAGCTTGCCGTCGGCCGCGAAGGAGAAGGCACGGTAGCGCGGTTCCGGCAGGTCGGCCTTCTGGTTGAAGATCTGGGCGCTTGCGGTCGAACCCAGCAGGAAGATCGCATTGGCGAGGAGGAGAGGTGTGCGCATGTCGGTGTTGGTTGATGAACACCGCAAACGTTCATCATCACAGGTGGCTCCGAAACCCCATGAAGGGGTGGGCACTAGACGATCCTGTTCTGCAACGCTTTCGCCACCGCCTCGCTCTTGCTGTTCACATGCAGTTTGGTGTAGATGTTCTTGATGTGGAATCGCAGGGTCTCCAAGCCGATGTCGAGCTGCGCTGCGGCCATCTTGTAACTGTGGCCGCGCACCAGCAGCGCCAGCACATCGTGCTCGCGTGCGGTGAGCGTTTGCAGGTCTTCACTCTTCTTGAACGGCTGCGCGAACAACGCGAGCACCTTCTTGGCGATGCTCGGGCTCATGGGCGCTCCACCCGTGATCGCTTCGCGGATCGAATCGAGGATCTTGTCCGGCGCCATCTGTTTCAACAAATAGCCTGAAGCGCCATGGCAGATCGCCTGGAACACATTCTCATTGTCGTCATGCACGGTGAACATCAAGACCATCACACCGCTGCCGGCCGCGCGGATCGCACGCAGGCCTTGTAGTCCGTTCTCCACCGGCATGTCGATGTCCATGAGCACCACGTCGGGATGATGGAAACCCACATGCTTCTCCGCCTTCTGTGCGTTGGTATAGTGGGCGATCAGCCGGATGTCGTCGGTATCCTTCATCAGCTCACCGAGACTTTCCCCGAGGTCGGCATTGTCTTCGAAGAGGAGGACGCGGATCATAGTCGGGGCCACGAGAGGTCCACAAAGAACGGGCGTCGGTGTGGCGCTTTGACCCCCGTTCATGGGGGTGTCTACCGCGTTAAAGACTAGGCCGGTCTCACCTTCACCTCACGCGGAAAAGTGCATGCGAAACGCAAGGGCGAGATGGAGATGTACTTCGTGCGATCCATTTGAGCCTTAGACTTGGATCATGGTAGCAAGGCCGTGGTGCGGGAGTGTATTCGCTGGTGCGATCGCCTTTCTTCTGACTTCTACTACACTGCTCGGCCAGCCTTCGCCGCTTTTGGATTCCCTGCTCTTGCGGTTGAAGAGCGAGGGGAACAACACCACACGCGTGGACCTGCTCAATGCCGTGGGCATAGCGTGGACCTTGGCCCACCGCGATACGGGCGGTATCCACTACCTGAGGCAGGCCGAAGCATTGGCCAACGAACTGGACTACGGCGCGGGCAAGGCTTATGCACCAATGATCGAAGCCTATCGCTACGAGCTTACGGACCGCTATCCGGAGGCGATCCTCGCCTACAAGGCCTGCATCGAACGGCTGGACCGATACGGGATACCCCAAGGATGGGGCTCACCGTTGATGGACATCCGGTCGCTGTTCATCAGCAACGGATCGCAGCCGGAAAGACTGGATTTCTATACAGCGGCACTGGAGCGATACGAGCAGAACGGACCTGCGCTCAATGTGGGCACCTGCCACCATGGGCTGGGTGGCTACTACCTCATGCAGCGCCAGTACGCGTTGGCCATCGAGCATTACATGCGGGCGCGGGAGGTCTTCCGGATCCACGAACCTCGGAGTGCGAACAATGAGACGATGGTGATCGGGCAGGTGTACCAGCAATGGGGCAACCTGGCCCGTGCCGAACAGTTCCTGATGGAGGCGCTCGAAGGGTCCGCATCGGGGCACAACGCCGTATCTGAGACAGCCGAACTCTACCTGAACCTAGGTGATCTGGAGGCGGGCCTCGCGGATACCGCACGAGCGATGGACTACTACCGGCGTGGCCGCGCGCTGCTGGGGCCTGCGGACCGCATGAGCCGCACCCTGTTCCGTTCGCGCCTGATCCCCTGCCATCTCTGGGTCGGCGAGCTGGACACCGCACGCATCGAATTGGACTCGCTCAACCTGCTGCGCGACGCGGAAGCGATCACCTTGTCCTCCATCGATGGTAGATGCGAAGTGGACCTGTGCAACCACCTCTACCAACTGAAGCTGGGCGATGCCCCGCTAGCCGAACGCTACCTGGAACGGGCACTGGAAGCGGCGATCGCCATGAAGGACCTGCCACTCATGCTCAAGTACCGCAAAATGCTTGCTGCCCGCTATGGCGCGAGCGGTGATCTCCCGAAAGAAGCCGAGCAGCTGCGCGCCTACACGCGCCTGAACGATTCGTTGCAGGCCGTGGCGGACCAACGAGCGATCGCCGGGTACGAAGGAACCGTGAAGGAACGGGAAAGCGCATTGGAATTGCAGCGCCGGGAAACGAGCATCAAGCAGCAACGGATCGTGCTGTTGTCGGCGGGCGGCGGGCTGGTGGTGCTCCTTGTCCTGGGGTACGTCATCTACAGGGGGAAGAAGCGCAGCGATGAACTACTTCTGAATATCCTGCCTGCGGAAGTCGCGGAGGAATTGAAAGCCAAGGGCCACGCCGATGCGAAGCACTTCGACAATGTCACCATCCTCTTCACGGACTTCAAAGGCTTTACCGAAGCGAGCGAGAAGCTATCGCCGCAAGAGCTCGTAGAGGAACTGAACACCTGCTTCAAGGCCTTCGACGGCATCATCATCACCGCGCGAGGCATCGAGAAGATCAAGACCATCGGCGATGCATACATGTGCGCGGGTGGTTTGCCTGTTCCGGCATCATCAACACCAATGGGTGTGGTTCATGCCGCATTGGAAATGCAAGCGTTCATGATCGCGCGCAAGAAGGAACGTGATGCGCAAGGCAAACCCGCTTTCGAGATGCGCGTGGGCATCCACACCGGCCCTGTGGTCGCCGGCATCGTGGGCGTGAAGAAGTTCGCCTACGACATCTGGGGCGATACGGTGAACACGGCCAGCCGCATGGAGAGCAGCGGCGAGGTGGGCCAGGTGAACATCAGTGAGAGCACGTATGCGTTGGTGAAGGACGCCGTCATCGACGAAGACGGTGTAGCGTCGACCCACCGGGTCGACCCACACCGCACAAGCGATGGTACAGGTCGTCCGCTGCACCCGACCTTCACCTTCACCCCCCGCGGCAAAGTGCAGGCAAAGGGCAAGGGGGAAATGGAGATGTATTTTGTTCAGCTGAGCGCCAACAAAAGCGCATGACACCGAACATCAGCCACCCATGAGAACACTGGTCACCGGCATTCTTTGCGGAGCACTGTTGTTCTGCAACGGTGTGCAAGCGCAGAACAAGGCCTTGATCGACTCCTTGCGCGGTGTGTTGGCCGGCCCACTACCAGACACGACGCGGATCGTGGTGTTGTACGACCTGAGCTGGGAACTGGCGGATGCGGGCTCCTATGTGGAAGCCAAGGTCCTTGCGGACAGCATGATGGTGCTCGCTACCCGCACCGGCTCAGAGAACGCGAAAGCGAACGCGGACAACATCCTCGGGGAGATAGCGCTCCGGTTGGGCGACTACGCAGAGGCCAGACGGTACTTCGCCGAATGCCTGCAGCTCAACCGTAAGAGCGGAAATGAGCGCAACACGGCAGCCGCGATGAACAACCTGGCGAACGTGAAGCGGAAGGAAGGAGACCTGGCCGGCGCGCTGCGCGACTATTTGGCCGCAGTGGACATCAACCAGCGCTCGGGCAACGAGGATTGGCTGGGAAAGAACTACGACAACATCGGCACCATATACCTTCAACTTGGCGATCACCCCGAAGCCTTGAGCTACATGCTGAAAGCGCTCGCCCTTCGTGAACGGATCGGGGACAAGTCGGGCATCGCCGTTTCGTACAGTAACCTGGGGCTCTTCTACCAGCAGCAGTCGGACCTGAAAGAAGCCTTGCGCCATACTCAAGCCGCGCTGAAAACCCGCCAGGAGCTGGATGATCAGAACGGCATGGCCATCTCCTATGTGAATATCGCCGACATCCTGAACAGGTCCGGGCAGCACGCTGAGGCCCTGCAGCAGGCGGAGGAGGCTATTCGGGTCTCTGAGGAGATCGGCGCCAAGTACACCTTGATCGCCGCTTATGCCTATGCAGGACAAGCCTATGAGGGCTTGGGGAGATCCGCTGAGGCGCTCAGCGCTTACGGATCGGGTCGCCTGTTGGCGGAGTCCATCGACGACCGGAGCGACCAGGCCGAGATATCGCTCATGGCCGTGGCCTTGCTCACCAAGACCAAGCGGTACGCCGAGGCACGTCGCCACTTGGATACCGCGATCCCCATCGCGCGCACCGTGGGCAGCCGCGAAATGCTGGCGAACGCGTATCGCGAGCTGGAGCGCCTGGACAGCATCAACGGCGATTGGAACGGGGCCTACCGGAACCACCGCATGCATGTGTTGTACCGCGACAGCATCTACAACGCTTCGAACACCGAAGAGACCACACGCCTGGAACTGCAGTACGAATTCGACAAGGCCGAAGCCGCCGCGCAGGCCGAGCAGGACAAGAGGGATGCGCTGAGCGCCGAGGAACTCCAGCGCAAGGAAATGCAGCGCAATGCCTTGATGGGCTTCGCTGTTTTCGGCATCGTGTTCGCCGTGGTGGACATGCGGCGGCGCAGGCGCATCAAGAAGGAGCACGCCCGAAGCGAGGCGTTGCTGCTCAACATCCTGCCTGCGGAAGTCGCGGAGGAACTGAAGGCGAAAGGCCATGCCGACGCCAAGCACTTCGATCAGGTCACCATCCTGTTCACCGACTTCAAAGGCTTCACCGAAGCGAGCGAGAAGCTCTCGCCGCAGGAGCTCGTGGAAGAACTGAACACCTGCTTCAAGGCCTTCGATGGGATCATCACCGCGCGCGGCATCGAGAAGATCAAGACCATCGGCGATGCGTACATGTGCGCAGGGGGCTTGCCTGTGCCTTCGTCATCAACTCCTGCCGGTGTGGTTCAAGCGGCACTGGAGATGCAAGCCTTCATGATCTCGCGCAAGAAGGAACGCGATGCATCGGGCGAGCCCGCCTTCGAGATGCGCGTGGGCATCCACACCGGCCCGGTGGTCGCCGGCATCGTGGGCGTGAAGAAGTTCGCTTACGACATCTGGGGCGATACGGTGAACACGGCCAGCCGCATGGAAAGCAGCGGTGAGGTGGGGCAGGTGAACATCAGCGAGAGCACCTATGCGTTGGTGAAGGATGAGCCGGGGCTCACGTTCGCGCCGCGCGGAAAAGTGCAGGCCAAGGGCAAGGGGGAGATGGAGATGTATTTCGTTGAGCTCTTATGAAGTACGCCAAGTTCATACGCCTTGCGACCGGCCTCGCTCTCGCCAGTCTGATCGGCTGCACCGGCATGGATCACAGTGCCCCCGCAGAGCCGACCCAGCACTATACGACGAGCGACTCCATCGCGATGGTCCATCTCTTCGAGGACAGCCTCAAGCCGGCGATGGATCAGGGCGACGTGCCTGCACTGAAGAGGATCACCGCGGACATGCTCCGCTCACTCTACACTCGGAACAAGTTGCCGTTGTTGATGTCGATCCTGGAGTGGAGGAACTACGCCATGGTGGGATCGGGCTCCGAGGCACGCTACATCGCCGAGATCGATTCCATGATCGTGGATGCGAAAGCGCGGCAGGATACCATCCTGTTGTTCGCCGTGCTGAACCGCCGCGCCAGGCTGACCATGGCCAGCGAACGTGATCTGGCCAAGGCACTGATCTATCGTGAGCAGGCGCTCCGGCTCGATCCACGACAGGTCCTGATCGAGCAAGTGCCGGACCTCTACCGTGAACTGGCCCAAGCCTACGACAATGTGAAGCAATGGGACCGTTCGCTGATCTGGTCGGCGCGCATGATCAGCAACGGCATGCGAACCGGCGATACCGCCCTCGCTTGTTGGGGGCATGTATTCATGGCCGCCGAGTTCCAGCAACTTGGTATTCCGGATTCCATCGACCCGCATGCGCAAGCAGCGATGCACCTGATCCCGCAGCTACGCAAGGACTGGGGCACCCCCACGGGCTACGCGCTGCTGGCGGGCATTGAACGCCAGCGCGGACGCAACGACCGCGCCGGTCCTTTGCTAGACAGCTTGAAAGCCGTTCTCGCAGCACTGAACGCACCGGTGGGCGATTGCCCCTTGTGCACCATGGAACTGGCTTGGTACGAACTGCACAACGGAAGGCCGGAGAAGGCTGAAGCCTGGGCCGAGTCCATGACGAAGGCCGTGGATTATGAGCGGTCGAAATTCGCGCAGCAATGCTACCACCAAGTGATGGACTCCATCGCCATCGCGCAGGGAGACTACCGCAGTGCGTACGATCACCGCGCCGAATACATCGCGATCCGCGACAGCATGAACCTGACCTCGGCGGCCACGAACCTGCAGCGCATCGAGAACAACTACAAGGAGGACGCAGCGAACGCATTGCGCCGCTTGGAGGACGAAGCCGCTGCGAACCTCCTGCAGAAGGAACGCACCCGCCGCAACATCCTTTTCGCCGCCGGACTGGTCGCCGTGGTCTTCGGTGCCATCAGCTACCGCCAACGGAAGCGCACCCAACAGGCATTGCGCCGCAGCGATGAACTGCTGCTGAACATCCTGCCCGAAGAGGTCGCTGAAGAGTTGAAGTCCAAGGGCCACGCTGACGCGAAGCACTTTGACAACGTCACCATCCTCTTCACGGACTTCAAGGGCTTTACTTCCGTTGCAGAGCAACTCTCACCAACCGAACTGGTGGAGGAACTGAACACCTGCTTCAAGGCCTTCGACCATATCATCACTGCGCGCGGTATTGAAAAGATCAAGACGATCGGGGATGCGTACATGTGCGCAGGCGGTTTGCCTGTTCCAGCATCATCAACACCAGCTGGAGTTGTTCATGCAGCATTGGAGATGCAAGCGTTCATGATCGCACGAAAGAAGGAACGCGATGCACTGGGCAAGCCCACCTTCGAGATGCGCGTGGGCATCCACACCGGCCCTGTGGTCGCCGGCATCGTGGGCGTGAAGAAGTTCGCCTACGACATCTGGGGCGACACCGTGAACACCGCCAGCCGCATGGAGAGCAGCGGCGAAGTGGGCCATGTGAACATCAGCGAGAGCACGTATGCATTGGTCAAGGATGAGCCGGGCCTCACCTTCACCCCACGCGGAAAAGTGCAGGCGAAGGGCAAGGGAGAGCTTGAAATGTACTTCGTAACGGGGAAGCCCGCCGTCGCCAAAGGCTATGGCGGGTGAGCGGGGAGATGGAGATGTACTTTGTTCGACGTAGCTCCGAAGGAGCGTAGTTGAACTGCGCGGGCCGAAAGTGAGTACGGCCGCTAACCCAGCATCTCCTTCACCAACCGATCGATCTCGTCGAACTGGTCCTTGCCCTTGATCACATATTGCTCGGCGCCCTTCTGCACGGTCTGCAGTGCGATACCGTATTGTGTCTGGCTGCTGAGCATGATCACATGCACCTGGCGGTCGAGCTTCTTTATCTTCTCCAGGATCCGCATACCATCGGCGGCGTCCTTCACTACGGAGTTCAAGTAGTAGTCCAGGAGCACCAGGTCCGGATGGAGGTGCAATTGCGCCAGACATTCCTCGCCGGTGTGGAAGACCGACACCTGGTGCGGGGTCGTCCCACGAACATGGTCGGCGAGCATGGTGGCGAGCATCGCGTCGTCGTCCACAATGAAGATCTTCTTGTCGGCCATGGTGCTGATGTGCGCCCAAGGTAGCAGGACAGGCCGAACGCGCTACTTTCCGCCCATGGGAACAAGCCACATCGATCTGGAGTACCTCGAACGTTTCTGCAAGGGCGACCGCGACCGCATGGCGAAGTACATCGGCATGTACGTCCAGGGCGCGCCGGATCTTTTCGCAAGACTGCAAGCTCTTCAATCCGCAGGAGATGCCGATGGCCTGGCCGTGGCGGCGCACAGTCTGCGTCCACAGGTGAACTACATGGGAGCGCAACGCTTGTTCGACCTGCTCGCGTCCATCGAACAACAAGCCCGCGCCGATGGTGCCGCCGCATGTGCGGAGCAGGTGAACGAGGCGCTCGCCCTGAATGAAAAGGTGATGGCTGAACTGCGCGCACAGCCCGGCCATCCTTGAGGACGATCGTCATCCCAGAGCCCTGGGGAGGCGAAGCGTCGGCGCCATGGCATCCGTGATCTTTAACGGTGCTTCGGCTAGAGATCCCGGATGGCCGGGTCCCGCGATCGTCGATCGCCCGGCCTCTGGGATGACGATCCGTTCAATTCTTCGTCAGGGCCGGTTCGATGTTCTCCTCTGGTGCGCCGATCATTTCAAGCGCCAGTTGTTCCTGCCCCACGATATCCGCAGGCGCCGGGCCGTTCACTCGGCTCACCATGCGCACAATGGTGATGGGCGATCCGTTGCGGAGCTGCACGTATTGGTCCATAAGCACGGCCGTGCCACCGATCAAGCCGCTGTACACACCGTGCAGCACATCATCGTTGATGCTCTCCACCTCGCCGACCAGGCTCAGGTGAGTTCCCCCCAGACCCTGTACGCCCTTGCGGAGATAGGCTTCCCCGTTCTCCGCAATGATCGGGCTGCGGTCCACCAGCACGAGGGTCTTCTCGGGAGTGACATATACCTCTAGGGCATCGGTGTCCAGATCTTGCAGCCAGTTGGCCGGGATAGTGGCCCCGATGGTCTGCTGGTGGGCGGCGAGCCAGTTGTTCGTGGGGATCATGGAACCTTGGGCCAGGAGCGGGGTTGCGAAGGCGGTGAGCATGGTGGGGAGGATCAGATCTTTCATTGCGCTGGTCGGTGTACGCTTTGATCGCTGACCGACGGGACAAAAGTGCCTTTGCAACGCAGGCCACCGCCAGCGCGGATACACGGGAAATGCAGGTCCCGTAGAAATACGGGTCTCGCGTATTTTCACTTGCCCGACCTTGGACCCATGATCAAACTCGCCCTTGCCGATGACCAGGTGATGTTCCGCCGTGGACTGGTGATGCTGCTTCGGGACATGCCGGACGCGCAGGTGGTCTTCGAATGCTCCAACGGTGAAGAACTGCTGACAGGGCTCAAAGGCAACGCGATAGACATCGTGCTGCTCGATCTGGAGATGCCAGTGCTCAATGGCATGGACACCATGAAGCGCTTGCGCGCAGAACATCCCGACGTGAAGGTGATCGTATTGAGCATGCATGGCGAGGAGAAGTTCATCGTACACCTCATGGAGCTGGGCGCCAACGGCTACGTGCTGAAGACCGCCGAGCCGGACGAGATCGAGAACGCGGTGCGATCGGTATCCACCAGCGGCTACCACTTCAGTGAGATGGTGAGCCGTGTGATGTTGCACGGCCTGGTGAAGAAGGAGAAGATCAAACCAACGTTCAGCGATGTGGAGCCGCTCACCGAGCGTGAACTCGATGTGCTACGACTGATCTGCCAGGAGCTCACCACCACGGAGATCGCCGGCAAGCTTTTCCTGAGCCCGCGCACGGTGGAAGGCTACCGCAACAACATCCTCCAGAAGATCGGAGCGCGCAATACGGCGGGGATAGTGGTGTATGCCATGAGCAAAGGACTGTACACACCGTGACAAGGCGGTTGCGCATAGCGGTCTATATGCTGGTCGTTCTGGGCGGCGTCGGCGCAGATGCGCAAAGCACCTTGCCCAAGGCGGAGAACGACTCGCTGTGGGCGGTGTGGAACAACCCACGGGCAGCGGATACGCTCCGGTTGAGCGCGATGTACGATATCGTATTCGGTGGTTACCTCGACACGCAACCCGACAGCGCGATCCACTATGCGCAGCGGATGGTCGACCTGGCCGGAAAGACCGGGTTGAAGAACCAGATGGCACGGGCCCTCAACCTACAGGGGCAGGCCTTCAAGATCAACGGGGAATTGACGAACGCCCTCGATCAATGCGCCCGCGGTCTGAAGATCAGCGAAGAGATCGGCAACAAGCAGGGTATCGCAAGTTGCCTACACAGCTTGGGGTCCATCTACAGGAAGCTCGGGGATCATGCCCAGGCGATCGATCACTATACCCGCAGTTTAAGGATCAAGGAGAGTTTGGACGACCAGACCGGCCTTGCAGCGACCCTGAACAGCATGGGAGGTGTTTACCGGGACCAGGGCGATCTGATCATGGCGATCGATCACTACATGCGAAGCCTGAAGATCGAGGAGCGCCTCGGGAACCGGAAGGGGATCGCCACTTCGCTGAACAACCTCGGGATCATTTACCAGGAGCAGGGCGATCACGCCCGCGCGGTCGAGCACTACACCCGCAGCCTGAGGATCAATGAGGAGTTCGGCGATAGGAGCAGTGTCTCGAGTGTCCTGAACAATATCGGAACGGTGTATCGGGAACAGGGCGATCCGGTCAGGGCGATGGACTACTTCACCCGGAGCCTGAAGATCAATGAAGAGCTCGGCGACCAGGCTGATATCGCAAGATCCCTGAACAACATCGGGAACATCTACAGCGAACAGGGCGATCACGCCAAGGCGCTCGATCATTACACACGCCGCCTGAGGATCGAGGTGGAGCTGGGCAATAGAGGTGGCGTCGGAAGGGCCCTCAACAACATCGGGGATGTTTACCGGGAATCAGGTGAATACGCCCTGGCATTGGACCACTACACCCGAAGCCTGCGCATCGCCGATGAGCTCGGGAACAAGTCGAGCAAGACCATTTGCTTGAACAACATCGCACTCAACCATCAGGACCAAGGCGACCACCTCAGGGCCATAAAGTACGGCAACAATGGCATGCAGCTCGCGCAGGGGATCGGGCGAGTGGATCTTACCATGGACCTCGCCGAGATCCTATACCGATCCTACAAAGCCCTCGGTCGATCCGACAGCGCATTACTGATGCATGAGTTGTACATCGGTTTGCGCGATAGCATACGGAGCGAGGAGAACAAGGAGGAATTGATGCGCCAGGAATTCCAGTATGACTATGCGAAAAGGACGCTTGCGGACAGCCTTGCCCATGCTGGCGAACAACGGCGGATGGAATTGGAGAACGAAGCCGCGGTAGCACGTGAACGTTCCCGACGCAACATCCTCCTTTTCGCCGGCATCGGTGTGCTGTTGTTGGCGGGTGGCTTGTGGAACAGATTGCGCTTCGTACGTCGCGCGAACGTGGAGGCGGACCGATTGCGACAGCGCGCCGAGGCCAGCGAGCGGTTCAAGCAGCAGTTCCTAGCCAACATGAGCCACGAGATCCGTACGCCGATGAACGCCATCGTGGGCATGAGCGGCATCCTGAAACGCAACGCGCATGCACCCGAACAGGACAAATACATCAACGCGATCGCGCAGAGCAGCGAGAACCTGCTGGTGATCCTCAACGACATCCTGGACCTGAGCAAGCTCGAGGCTGGAAAGGTCGAGCTGGAGCAAGTGCCCTTCGACCCGCGACAGGTCATCGGTAACGTGCGTGACATTCTTCGGTTCAAAGCCGAGGAGAAGGGCCTTGCGCTGGAGGTGAGCATCAATGACGATGTTCCTCGCTCGCTGCAAGGCGATCCCACCCGCTTGAACCAGATCGTGCTGAACCTGGCGGGCAATGGGATCAAATTCGCGGATCGCGGATCCGTCTCCATGGCCGCGAAATGGTCCGATGGTGCGCTATCGATCGCGGTCTCCGACACGGGCATCGGCATTCCGGCGGATCGCTTGGACAAGGTCTTCGAGGAGTTCACCCAGGCCTACAGCGACACCACGCGCAAGTATGGCGGCACGGGTCTGGGCCTCACCATCAGCAAGCGACTTGCGGAGATGCAAGGCGGCAGCATCACGGTGATCAGCGAGCAGGGCAAGGGAAGTACGTTCACGGTGAGCATTCCGTATGCGATCCCAACAGGAACAGCTGGTGCGTTCAACACGCAACCCGTAACACCACAACCCGCAACCGAGCTGAAGAACCTCCGCATCTTACTGGCCGAGGACAACGAATTCAACGCCATGGTAGCTCAGGACGAACTCGCCGATGCGATCCCCGGCGTACATGTGGATGTTGCGGCGAACGGACGCGTCGCCGTGGAGATGGTACAGACCAACGACTACGACATGATCCTCATGGACGTGCAGATGCCCGAGATGAACGGCTATGATGCCACGAGGGCGATACGCGCGCTATTGGGGCCGGAAATTTCCGGCCCCAACAAGTCGCGCACCCCGATCATCGCCATGACGGCGAACGTGTTGAAGGAGGAGGTGGAGCGCTGCAAGGAAGCAGGCATGGACGGGTATGTGCCAAAGCCGTTCAAACAGCAGGAGTTGATGGATGCCATCGGCACCGCGATGAACAAAGCACTGCGCACCACATGATCCGCTCGTTGCACTTGGCCGCATCCATGGCCCTGGTCCTGCTGACCAGCGGCTTGGTGCATGCTCAGAAGAACCGCATCGACACGCTCCTCCTCCCCTTCCGCGCCCTCACCATCGAGGACGGCCTCTCCCAAGGCATGGTGAACACGATCCTGCAAGACAAGTACGGCTTCATGTGGTTCGGCACCAAGGATGGACTGAACCGCTACGATGGCTACACCTTCACCGTGTTCCGGCAGGATCCAGAGGACAGCACCACCCTTCGGAACAACTACATCCACTCGCTTTACGAGGACAAACAAGGCCGCCTCTGGGTGGGCACGGGCGAAGGGCTTGAGCTCTTCGACCGCGATAGCGAGCGGTTCATCCACGCGCGCGCCGGGTCCACACCCATACGGGACATCGTGCTGGGCATTGCCCAGGACGCGCACAACGACCTCTGGCTGGCGCGCAACAACGGTCTGGCCAAACTCACGTTCACCGGCAAGACATCCAGCGATGGAATGCCGCCATGCACGATAAAGCGGTACTTGGAGAACAGCTGCTTGGTCAGCTCGGATCGTGCGGGCACCATCTGGGCAAGTCAGTACGACCTGAACAGCTTCCATGTGCTTCCCAACCACGCGGGGAACGAT
The DNA here is from genome assembly GCA_016703105.1 of Flavobacteriales bacterium. GTDB lineage: Bacteria > Bacteroidota > Bacteroidia > Flavobacteriales_F > PHOS-HE28 > PHOS-HE28. The sequence continues at coordinate 133,379 of JADJCS010000006.1, read as the reverse complement.
GTGCTGGACACCCTCCAGCTCGACCGGCCGGTCGGCAATACAAGCACAGGAAGATCACCTCTTGCGCTCACCGGCCTCACGACCATCGAGGACACGGTGAACCGGAAGCTTTATGGCCTGCACATGTTCGGCATCGCGCAGCTCGATGGGCATTCCCACCGGGCAACGTCGCTTCTGGAAGTGGGGACGGAACTGGGCCAAATGAGGGGCACGAACGCTGCCGTGGACCCGAACGGGCGGCTTTGGCTCGCGATCCACTCCGGCATCTACCTCTTCGACCCCGCCACGCGGAAGTTCTCAAGGGCCCTTCCGCGCGACCAGAACCTCATGCTCCAAGCCCAGGGGGGGGCCAAGTGCGCCTACCGGGACCGCAACGGGCTTATCTGGATCGGCACCTCAGGGTATGGCTTGGTCACCTACGACCCGCGCAGTGGACGGTTCAACACGGTGAAGACCGCGAGTTGTGGCTCCATGCAAGCCTTGCCGGACGGGCGCGTGTCCGTTGCCTACCACGCCGGCTTCCTGAACGTGTTCGACCCCGCTACGAACGCATGGCCCACATGGATCCCCTGGTCCGAAAAGGTCGATGATCCAGCACTGGACATGTTGAGCCGTGCGAACCGTGTATTTGTCAGGGACGAACGAGGGATCTACTGGTTCAACCACGAGGGTATCCTGACCTATGATCCCGTCCAGGACAGGATCACCCGCGTTGCGCGCGATACGGCCGCCATCCGCGCTTTCCCGGAGGAGACCTACAACGAGACCTTCTTGCTGGAGGGTGATTCGCTCATCTGGTCGGGCTCGGCCCAAACGCTTTGTCGTTTCGACCGGCGGACCGGTTTGTTCCACTACGTGCCCTATCCGCGATCGCGGCTCGGCGATTCCGAAAGGTTCTTGCATGCGATCGATCGCGATGACAACGGCATTCTCTGGCTAGGAACCGCGACGGGATTGTATTGCTACGACCGGCGCAAGAACGGCGTTGCCCGCTGGCTGGTGTACACGCACGACCCCAGCGATCCGGCCTCGCTTTCATCGGACATCATCTATTCGCTGTTGAACGATCCGAAAGACCCAGAAGTGCTCTGGGTGGGCACCAACGGCGGCGGCTTGAACCGGTTGCACAAGCGGACGGGAAAGTTCGTGCGGTACAACTCCAAGCACGGCCTGCCCAATGACGTGGTGTACGGCATCCTTCCGGATGAAGCAGGCAACTTGTGGATGAGCACCAACAAGGGGCTCTCGCGTTTCTCGCCCGGCACGGGGGCGTTCCGCAACTTCGACGCGAGCGTCGGCCTGCAGAGCGACGAGTTCAATCGATATGCGTATTGCAGGCAGAGCGATGGCACGCTGTTCTTCGGCGGGGTGATGGGCTTCAACTACTTCAAGCCCGCCGAACTGACGGACGACAGCACCAACAGCCCCATTCGCGTCACCGGCATCAAGCTCATCAACGGTACACTGGACCATCGCGCCGAAGGCTCGCCCTTGGACCGGCCAGCATACCTGAGCGAAGGCATCACCATCCCGCACAGCGCGAACATGGTCACCTTCGAGTTCGCCACACTGGAGTTCTCCGCGCCCGAGGAGCACCGGTATCAGTACAAGCTCGAAGGCTTTGACGGTGATTGGATCATCGCTGGGCATGATCGGTCGGCGGTGTATACCAACCTCGATCCCGGAACTTACACGTTCCGTGTTCGCGGCGATAACCGCGACGGGATCTGGGACACCCAGGGCACCGCGTTCCAGCTGGTCGTGCTGCCGCCCTGGTGGCGCACGTGGTGGGCCTATGGTCTCTATCTGTTCGCGTTGGTCGGCGGCGTGCTGCTTTTCATCCGGATCCGCACCGTGGGCTTGAACAGACAGAAAGAGATGTTGGAGCGCACGGTGGCCGAGCGCACCGCTGCGCTGCACCGCGAGAAGGAGGAGGCCGACCGCCAGCGCGAGCGTGCCGAGCACAGCGGCAAGATCAAGCAGCAGTTCCTGGCCAACATGAGCCACGAGATCCGCACGCCCATGAACGCGATCATGGGTATGACCGGTATCCTGCGGCGCAATGCGCACCTGCCCGAACAGGAGAAGTACTTGGACGCGATCGCGAAGAGCTCCGAGAGCCTGCTGGTGATCATCAACGATGTGCTCGACCTGAGCAAGATGGAAGCAGGCAAGATCGTGCTGGGGTCCGTGCGCTTCGATCCACGCGCGGTGGTCCAGGGTGTTCAGGAGATCCTTCGATTCAAGGCAGAGGATAAGAAGCTCTACCTGCGGATGGACATCGATCCGATGGTGCCGGGATCGTTGCAGGGCGATCCCACGCGTTTGCAACAGATCATCATGAACCTCGTGGGCAACGCCATCAAGTTCACCACGGAGGGAGGTGTCTCGGTAAACATGACCGCCACTATGGTCGATCATGCGAAGGCGCTCGTGCGCATCAACGTCACGGATACCGGCATCGGCGTGGCGACCGATCGTCGCGATCGCATCTTCGAGGAGTTCGATCAAGGCCAGGGCAGCACCGCGTTCAAGTATGGCGGCACCGGCCTCGGCCTGTCCATCAGCCGGCGACTGGCGCAGATGCAAGGCGGCGACATCACCGTGACCAGCGAGATCGGCAAGGGCAGCACCTTCACCGTTTCCATTCCCTTTGCTCTGGCGAAGGATGCGGAGATCCCTCACGGACAGGACCCCGGCGTTCCCTCCGGGACCCGCCCCGACGGATCGTTGCGCGATCTGCGCATCCTCCTGGCCGAGGACAACGAATTCAACGCGATGGTGGCCCAGGACGAACTGGCCGACGCCATCCCCGGCGTGCAGGTGGACGTGGCGGTGAACGGTCGCATCGCCGTGGAGATGGTGCAAGCCAACGACTATGATCTTGTGCTGATGGATGTGCAAATGCCGGAGATGAACGGTCACGAAGCCACACGGGCGATCCGCGCGTTGGATGGCGCCAAGTCACGGATACCGATCATCGCCATAACAGCGAACGTGCTGAAGGAGGAAGTGGAGCGCTGCAAGGAGAGCGGCATGGACGGGTATGTGCCCAAGCCGTTCAGGCGGGAAGAGTTGGTGAACGCGATCGCCACCGCGACAAACGAGACATTGCGTGGCTCATGAGCCGCTTCCTGCACATAGCCGCACCAATGGCCTTGGCCTTGCTGCTGCTTGCTCGGAGTGCTGGTGCGCAGGTTGATACCCTGCACATCCCCATCCGCCACCTCAGCATTGCGGACGGCCTCTCGCAGGGCATGGTGGGCAGCATCCTCCAGGACCGCACCGGCTTCATGTGGTTCGCCACCAAGGACGGTTTGAACCGTTATGACGGGTACACCTTCAAGGTGTTCCGGCACGATGCACTGGACAGTAAGTCGGTGCGGGACAGTCACATCCTGCAGATCTTCGAGGACAGCAAGGGCCTGCTTTGGGTCGGCACCAACAGCGGGCTGGACGTGTTCGATCCGGCCACGGAGATCTTCCGCCATCTGCCCTGCTCCAAAGACAGCTCACGATTCGGCGGTGATGCCGACTGCACTGTCCGTTCCATCGCCGAAGATCCGCTGGGGAACATCTGGTTCAATGCGAGTTTCAACCTCTACCGTATCCGACCGCAGGCTGCCGCCGCGCCTTTGGGAGCAACTACGCATGTACAACGCATCGCCGATGTCCACAACGGGGGCTTGTTCATTGACCATACTGGTATCCTGCATTCGTCCCGCCAGGAAGTGGTGGGTCGCACCAACCCCACCCGGTCCTACTTGCGCATCGACACCAAAGACGAAGCGTCGATCGCCGCGATGGTCAGCGACCTGGCGATCCGTCCAACGAAGCCGATCCCGCGGCATCTGAGCACACCTGTCGCTGAATTGGCTTTGGCGGATGCGCGGCGGCGGGTCACCTATCGCGTGTCGGGCACCGGAGCCGTAACGGAGATCGACGACGCTACAGGACATGTACGCGCGATCCAGATCGGGCAGCCCGCTTGGGGGTGGCCGAAGCACGGTATGGTGGATGCCGACGGCCGCCTCTGGTTAGGAACGAACGCCGGACTCTGGCGCTGTGATCCCTCCACAGGTCGTTCGTCGGCGTTGCGACCGATCGACGTGCGCCATGGAACCGGGAGCGTGGATGTCGCCTGCTTGTATCAGGACCGCAGCGGGGTGGTCTGGATCGGGACCCCCGGCTACGGCATCTTCACCTACGACCCGCGCATCGAGCGCTTCCACACGCAGCTCGCGAGTTCCATCGGATGGATGGCACCGCTGAGCGACGGCCGCGTGGCGCTGGTCTCGGGCCTCAAGGTCAAGGTCTGCGATCCACAGCGCTCGGTCGTTGCCCCCGCGCCACCGCTGTTGGTAGAGGGGAGCGACAGGGAATTCTACTACGACCGGGAAGGTTCATTCGTGGTTTCACCCGCCGGTGTGGTCTGGTCGTTCGGGGGTGGAAGGCTGTGTCGCAAGGATGATGGCCACAACGGCTTCAGGTATTTCGGGGATACCGCGGTCCGCGTTGTATTTCCCTTGCACGCGATCGGCGATTCGCTCATCGCCTTCGGCAGTACCAACGCCTTCGGCCTGTTCGATACACGCAGCGAGCGGTTCACGCGCGTGCCCTATCCTATTGAGGGTTCCGGAGGGGAATACCAGTTCGTGCAGGCCATACACCACGATCCGGACGGGACCTTCTGGCTGGGCTCTATGAAGGGGTTGCTGCGCTTGGACCCGCGCACGCGCGCATGGACCCACTATCGGAACGTTCCGTCTGATACAAGTTCCCTCGCCACGGATGTCATATTCAGCCTGCTCGATGATCCGAAGGACGCCAGCATCCTCTGGGTGGGTACCAACGGCGGGGGCCTCTGCCGCATGGACAAGCGCACCGGGACCTTCGAGCGCTTCACCACGGGGAACGGATTGCCGAACAATGTGATCTACGGTCTGCTCAACGACGACGACGGCCAACTGTGGATGAGCACCAACAAGGGGCTCTCGCGCTTCGACCCGAAGACACGAACGACTCTCAACTTCGATGCCCGTCATGGCTTGCAGAACGACGAGTTCAACCGCTACGCCTTCTGCAAGACGCCCGACGGCACGCTCTTCTTCGGTGGCATCAGCGGCTTCAACTACTTCCACCCGCGCGACCTGCGCACGGATGAGCGCCCGGTGGAAATGGCCATCACGGACATCAAACTGGGGAACCGCTCCATCGCGCTCGGTGAGCCGGATGCCTTGCTGCACGTGCCCACGCACCTCGCGCACGAACTATCGATACCCTACGCCAAGGCCGGTATGCTCAGTTTCGATTTCGCCAGCATGGACTACATCGCGCTGGGCAGCCGCACCTACCAGTACCAGCTGGAAGGCTACGACCAGCAGCGCATCGATGCCGGCCGGGCGCACTCGGCGAACTACACCAACCTCGATCCCGGCGGATACACCTTCAAGGTCTGGGGGCGCAACCGCGATGGCATCTGGAACGCGGAACCCATCACCTTGCGCATCACGATCCTGCCGCCTTGGCACCTCACCATCTGGGCGAAAGTGCTGGGCGCGGTGCTCTTCGCTGGGGCCGTGCTGCTTTTCATCCGCATCCGCACCAGTGGGTTGAAGCGGCAGAAGGAATTGCTCGAAAGCACCGTGGCCGAGCGTACCGCTGAGCTCGAGCTCGAAAAGGTCGAAGCCTATCGCCAACGCGAACGCGCTGAGCATAGCGAGCACGTGAAGCAGCAATTCCTGGCCAACATGAGCCACGAGATCCGCACGCCCATGAACGCCATCATGGGGATGAGCGGGATCCTCAAGCGCAATGAGCATTCGCCTGAGCAGGACAAATACCTGAACGCTATCTCCCAAAGCAGTGAGAACCTGCTCGTGATCCTCAACGACATCCTCGACCTCAGCAAGCTGGAAGCGGGCAAGATCGACCTGGAGCAGGTAGCCTTCGATCCGCGCACAGTCGTGGGCACGGTGCGCGACATCCTGCGCTTCAAGGCGGAGGAGAAGGGCCTCTCCGTTGAAGTAACGGTTGCCCATGATGTTCCTGCGGCTCTGCTCGGTGATCCCACACGCCTGAACCAGATCCTGTTGAACTTGGCGAGCAACGCCATCAAGTTCACTGAGCATGGTGGCATCAACATCCGGGTATCAGCGCGCGACATGCATGCGGACCAATGCTCGCTGGTGGTCGATGTGGTCGATACCGGCATCGGTATTCCCGCGGACCGGCTGGACAGGATCTTCGAGGAGTTCACACAAGCCTACAGCGACACCACGCGGAAGTACGGCGGTACGGGGCTGGGCCTCACCATCAGCAAGCGGCTGGCAGAGATGCAAGGAGGAAGTGTGACCGTGCGCAGCGAGCAAGGCAAGGGCAGCACCTTCACGGTGACGATACCTTATGTGATCACGGAAACGCGCGAGCCCAGCGTGCCGGACAACCGACAACTGGCAACCGACAACTTACAGGGCCTCCGCATCCTCCTCGCCGAGGACAACGATTTCAACGCCATGGTGGCGCAAGATGAACTGGCCGATGCCATTCCCGGTGTGCAGGTGGACGTGGCCGTGAACGGGAAGATCGCCGTGAAGATGGCACAGGCCAGGGAATACGACGTGATCCTGATGGACGTGCAGATGCCCGAAATGAACGGCTATGACGCGACCAAAGCGATCCGCGCGCTCGGCGGGGACAAGTCACGCGTGCCGATCCTGGCCATGACGGCCAACGTGATGAAAGACGAAGTCGACCGCTGCACCGAAGCGGGCATGGTCGGCTTCGTGCCCAAGCCCTTCAAGCGGGAGGAACTCATCAACGCGATAGCTGCCGCACTTTCAAACTGAAACCTAGGACGCGTATGGCTAACACAGGACCATCGTACTCGCAGCGTGGCGCTTTCGCAGTCGCTTTCTGCTTTTCTCTGTGGATCGCTCCTACGATCGCGGAGGCACAACTGGGCTATAGCGACAGCCTGATCCTCAAGCTGCGCACCACCACGGACAGCATTCAGAAAGCCGATCTGCTCATCAAGATCGGCGACATGATCTTCTACGAGGAACGGGATTCGGCAATAGCCTGTTTCGATCAAGCTCGTGAATACGCTCGGGGCCCTTTAGCAGGAGCGATCCGCGCGAAGCTGGTATTGCGCCAAGGCATGATCCACGAATACCGGGCGATGACCACCAAAGGCTCCATGCAGGACATGGCGAAGGCCAAGGGTCAGGCCATCATCTTCATGGATTCCGCACTTGCGATGGCCAAGGCCATGGACGATCAGGTCATGTTGGCCGAGATCCATCATTGGCGTGGAGAGACCTTCAAGGGGCAGGGCAAGTACGACGTGGCTTTGGGAGAATACTATCAGGGGCTGGCGGCCGCGGAGTTGGCCAAGGATGACCGCAGCCTGATGATCGCCATCCACGACCTATCGCTCATGCTGAAGATCGAGGGTCGCGAAGAGGAGGCGCGCCGCATGATGCGCGAAGCCTCGGCCTTGGCGGAAAAACTGCAGGACCATGAATGGCTCATCGACATCGGGGGCCACTTGGGGGAGGACGCGCAGGCCGACGGCGACATGGAAGCGGCTGTTGTGCATTTCACCCGTGCGCTTGAATTCGCGAAGCGCAGGAAGGACAAAGGGAACACGGTATGGAACATGGACCGGATCGGGGTGGTCCGCATGGAACAAGGGCGATTGGACGAAGCCATGCAGTGGTTCCAACAAGTGCTGGCCCTGAACAAGGAAGCCGAACCGCTTTGGAACGCGCTCACCTATGACCATATGGGTGCCCTGCTGCTGAAGCAAGACCGACCGCGTGAGGCGCTCCACTATTATCTGCTCTCGCACGAACTCTACAAGGATGAACCAATACCGACGGAAGAAGCCGCAAAGCACCTGAGTGGCTTGTCGAAGGTCTATGCCGCGCTGGGCCGGTTCGGATCAGCCTATGAGACCGCCACACGTTCGCATGCCATAACGGATTCGATCGTGAAAGCACGTCAGGAGAAGGACCTTACTCAGTTGCGCATGCAGACCGAGTTCGAGCGCACACGGAAGGAGGAACTGGTACGACAACAGCACCGGGACCAACTGGCCGCAGCCGAACTCACCCAGCAGCGGACCATCCGGAACATCAGCATCGCGGGCGTGTTCGTTGTCATCCTGCTCCTCGTGCTCGTGGAGCGTCAACGCCGCCGCGCCGCCGCGGCACAGCGGCGAGCGGAAAGCAGCGAAAGGTCCAAGCAACAGTTCCTGGCCAACATGAGCCATGAGATCCGCACGCCCATGAACGCCATCATGGGTATGACCGGTATCCTTCAACGCAACGCGCATGCGCCCGAGCAGAACCGCTACCTCAGCGCGATCAAGCAGAGCAGCGAGAACCTCCTGGTGATCCTCAATGACATTCTCGACCTCAGCAAATTGGAGGCGGGGAAGATCGATCTGGAAAAGGTCCCCTTCGATCCGCGACAGGTCATCGGCAACGTGCGCGACATCCTGCGCTTCAAGGCCGAGGAGAAGGGGCTGGCCGTTGAGGTCCACGTCGCCGATGACGTGCCCGCAATGCTTCTGGGCGACCCAACGCGCCTGAACCAGATCGTGCTGAACCTGGCGGGCAACGCGGTGAAATTCACGGAGCATGGAAGCGTCGCTGTTCGCGCATCGGTTGCGGATCTCCAGGCTGATCAATGCACGCTTGTGCTCAAGGTCATCGACACGGGCATCGGCATACCCGAAGACCGGCAGGACAAGATCTTCGAGGAGTTCACCCAGGCCTACAGCGACACAACCCGCAAGTATGGCGGCACCGGCTTGGGCCTCACCATCAGCAAGAGACTGGCCGAGGCATGGGGTGGAAGCATCGATGTGAAGAGCGAACGCGATAAGGGCAGCACCTTCACTGTGACGATCCCGTACGCGATCGCGACCGACGCACACACGACTCCGGCACAGGGTAGGAGTGGAAGCGCTGAGCGGGAGCTGCGCGACCTCCGGATCCTGCTGGCCGAGGACAATGACTTCAACGTGCTGGTGGCACAGGACGAACTCGCCCATGCCATCCCCGGCGTGCAGGTGGATGTGGCGGCGAACGGGCGGATCGCGGTGGAGATGGCCCAAGCGAACGTCTACGACGTGATCCTGATGGACGTGCAGATGCCGGAGATGAACGGCTACGATGCGACCAAGGCGATCCTGGCTCTCGGTGGCGACAAGTCGCGCGTGCCCATCATTGCCATGACCGCCAACGTGATGAAGGCCGAACTGGACGAATGCCTGCGTGCCGGCATGAACGCGCATGTTCCAAAACCCTTCAAGCGTGAAGATCTGATCGGCGCTATCCAGATGGTGCTCGACCGATGAACCCCGCCCCCACCATCTCTGCCTGTTCGCTACCTTGGGCAAAGGGCGAACACGCAAGTCGGGGCTCCCCTCACTTTGCGCAGAAAGCTATCCCGCCTCCCTGGGGCGATCCCCCTGCTGCGCCAGGGAGATCAGCTCCCGGTGCAGTTCCGCTTCCCGCGTTTGCAAGGCCTGCGCTTCCTTCCGCAGGTCCTCTTGATCCGAGGGCATCAAGTTCCCAATGAGCTTATCCCACGCCCGGATAAGGAAAGCGCGGACGCCGATCAGCGCTTCCAGCACCGCTGCGGAACGATCCGTCCGGGTGCGCGCCGCACGGTCCGCATGGCGTACGTTCTCCACCATCACTTCCGCCTCCTCGCACGTACACGCTTCCGGCGGCAACCCATGTGCGGTGGCCACCTGGCCCAAGCGGCTGCGGATCATCTCGTTCATGCCGTCCTGCGCACGAAGGGTCATCGCCACCGGCTCGCCCTCCACGCGTTTGATGATCGCGGGCAGTAAGCGTAGCAATCGGCGGTAGGTGAAATTGAGCTCGTTGATGAGCGTCTGGCGCTTGAACAACACCTCCTTCAACCGTTGAAGAGGGCGCGGGATCGAACTGCGGTCGGTCTTGTGGTCGAGCATGGGTCCACGGTTCTGATTTCGCGTACTGGTTGCAAATACGTTGCCCCTCAGGCACTATGGCGGCAACAGGGCCTTCCCTTTCGGTCCTTTGGGATCCCCTGGTACGTTCCACCCCCGATCGGGAACATAACGCCACATGGCCGGGAGGAACTCGCGAAGCACCTAGCTTCGCCGCCCAGATCAACCCCCCACCCATGGCATCCGACTCCCAAGCCAACGAGAAGCGCAAGCGCAGAGCCACCCAGAAGATCGCCCGCCTGAAGGCTCAACAGCCTGAAGTGGCGCCGCCCGCGAAGACGAAGCGCGTGCCGAAGAAGAAGACGAAGTAGGTCCGCGCTCTTGCGGAGCGGGAATGCGCTTACGTCGTCGCCAGCTTTTGCACCTCCTCCAGCGGCAGTTGCGCGCCGATCCTCCGCTCGGCCTCGAAAACCTCCGGCGTAAGCCGCGCGGCGACCGCCTGGTGCGCATCCTCCAGGAGTCGGCGCGTAACCATCCACGGTGAGTACTGGACCTTGCTGCGCACGGCCTCCGCAGCGCCCAACAAGCGCGCGGCGCCTTTGGGGTCGCCCACCAGTGCGGCCACCAAGCCGAGCCCGGCCCATTGCGCCATCAGCGCGGCGCGATAACCGCTCTGTCGCGCGGTGACCAGCCCCTCCAGGAACATCCGTCTTCCCTCTTCGATGCGACCCGACACTACCAGCGCATAGCCCAGTCCGTTCTGGGCCCAGCCCACGGTGCCCACAATGCGCTGCGATCCCGCCACCGCCAGGCACTTGGCATATTCGTCGAGAGCTTCCTCCAACCGCCCGCTCATCATGGCCACGTTCCCCGCCGCGAGGTGCATGCTGTTGCGCAGCAGGATGCGTGGTTGCTCATCCGCGACCTTCCTTGCCCGCGCGAGATCTGATCGCGCGAGATCCAATTCACCCGCCCGCACCAATACCTCTGTGCGGAAGCAAAGCCCCATGGCCTCCAGGAAATGGTCCTCCGCGGCGCGCGCCCCTGCCATGGCCTTCTCCATCACCGCACCCGCGCGCGGATCGTCGCTGCCGATGAGCGCCATGGCCAGGAACAGATAGGTGTAGAACAGCTGATTGTGGGGCGCTCCCGGTTCGCCCAGGTAGAGTTCCACGGCCCGGTCCAGGTAGGTCACCGCCTTGCGTTGGTGCTCGGCATAGTAGCACATGGTGCCGGCCGCGAAGAGCACCCCTGCCCGCAGTTGCGCAGGAAGTTCGGTATGGGATCGCCGATCGTCGACCAGCCGCTCGAGCCCCGTGGCGCGCAACCATTCCAACGCCTCACCCCGATAGCCGCGCAGCAACCAAAAGGTGTTCAGCTGTGCGATCAACATCCATACCGTGGCCACATCGCCGCGGTCCAGGGCATTGCGGATCACGTTGCGCAGGTCCAGGTAGCTCACTTCCACATGGTCCATCCATTGGACCACCAGATCGCTTCCAGCTTGCTGGGCCGCCTGCGTCACCAAGTGCATGCACCAGCCTGACAAGCGGTGCATGGTCGCGGGCCGCTCAGCTTGTGCATCGAGCTCCTCGTAGGCGTATTCGCGCACCACATGCAACAGGTTGAAACGAGGCTCCTGATCGGGATCGCCCGGGCGCGCCGGTGCCACGCGCACCAGTCCCATGTCCGCCAATTGTTCGACGGCCTCCAGGGGGTCCAACTCCAGTGCCGGAGCATCCGTCACGATGGCGGCCTGCTCCAGGGTCCAGCGATCGCTGAACACGGCCAGGCGGCGGAAGAAACAGCGGTGCGCGGGGCCGAGCAGCTCACAACTGGAGGAGATGGCCGCCCGCATCGTACGCTGCCGTTCGGGCAGATCCCGCGGGCCGCGGGCCAGCAGGTCCAGCAGGCGATCGGTGCGTGCGGCGAGCGCGGCGGGTGTGAAGTACTTGGTATGTGCCGCCGCGAGCTCGATCGCCAGGGGAAGCCCTTCCAAATGGCGGCACAGATCGGCGATGGCCCGCACATTGGCATCGTCCAATTCCAGTTGCGCGGCGCGCGCCCGTGCGCGTTGCACGAACAGATCCACCGATGGGCAGGCCAGCAATTTTTCGCGGTGCTGTTCATCGGTCGCCGGTCCGTCCAGTGGCTGCACGGCGAACACCTGTTCGCCCAGGAGGTGCAGCGGGGCGCGGCTCGTCACCAGCAGGGTGAGCTTCGGCAAGCGCGACAGCAGTGTGGCTAACAGCGGAGCGGCTTCCAATACCTGCTCGAAATTGTCGATCAACACCAGCGGTTCGCGGTCGCCGAGCTGTTCGGCAAGCGCGTCCATCAGATCACCCTGCCCGGAATCCACCACGCACAACGCCGCCGCGATCGTGGGCAACACCTGTTCCGCCCGCCCCACGCTGGCGAGCGAGACATAGCATGCGCCATCCGGAAAGCGCGCGGCCACATCATGCGCCACACGCAAAGCCAGATGGCTCTTGCCGGTACCCCCCGTGCCGGTAAGCGTCACCAGGCCGATGTCCTTGCGCAACAGTAATTCGGCGAGTTCGGCGCGCTCGCGATCACGACCGATCGTGGCGTTGCGCATCGCGGGCAGTCCGTGACCTTGCGGACGTTCGCTCTTCTCTTTACCCGCGAACCGCTCGGAGAGCAATACTGCCAGATCGTTCTGCAGCAGGTCGGCGAGTTGCTCGGGGGTTTCGAACTTCTGGTAGCTCACCCCCTCCGACCCCTTGATGGTGCGCAGCAGTTCTTCGAGCTTCGGCTCGCGGACGCCCCCTCCCTGTTTGATGTAGATGAGCTGCGGCCGGCCCGTGGAAAGGTGGTACTCGTCCTCCAGCCCGCTGATGCGCATGTCCGGCGCCACCCAGCCATAGGACGAGGCGTAGATGCCGATGAAGATGTCGCTCTGGTCGAGGTAGGCGCGGTAGAGTTCGCGCGGCGGATGGGGCCGCGCACCGCTCTCGAACAATACCGGGATCAGCCGGAGCCGCTCGATGGCTTCGCGTACCACACGCCGCTCTTCGCGCAGCTCCTCGATCGTGGAGCTCACGAACACGCGGAGCCGCTGGTCCGGGGTGCGTATCGCGGACATCGCGGCGAAGCTATCCATCGTTCGCCCGTACACGCATCGACCCGGGGCTACGCTCGCGGCGGCGACCATCTTGCTTTCGAGGCGCCCGTGCGGTAAACTCGCTTCTTCGGAACGGCGGCGCACCTCACCCACCCCCATCATGACCATCGAGCCTCGCGAATACGACACGGCCATCGCCACGCTCGTTCGCGTGCGCACGGACCTGGTGGAGGTCCACTACAAACCCGGGTGTATCCTGGCCATACCGCAGATGACCGAGGTGCAAGCGATGCGGCGACGCATCATGGGCGCCACGCCTTATGGGATGATCACCTTCATTCCGGAGGACGTCGATTTCGAACTGCCTTCCATGCAAGTGGACCACTTGGAGACCGATCGCAAAGAGGGCCAGGTGATCGCCACCGCGGTAGTGGCCCGCGCCCACATGATCGAGATGTTGGTGAAGCTCTACTTCTCCTACTTCCCGCAACTCCACCGCGTCCGTGTTACGGACAACGAGCAGGAGGCCCGCGCATGGCTCGACGCGCAGCTGGGGGAGAGTATGCGGACCGGGAGCTGATCGATCGCCGCGTTCCCGAGCGTCCGGAGGCGCGGAGCGATCTTCTTGGTGTCGGGTTGGAGTATTGTGATCCGCGCGCTGCCCTCCAATTACAGATCGCTTCGGACACCCCTTCGGGCGATGCACTTAGGGCTGATCCTCGCGAACTCGTGGGGGCGTTGCTTCGTCCAACCGAACGCGGAAGGCCAGCATCACTTTCCCATAGAAGCCATCGCCGATGCGGTGGTCCACGTACCTCTCCTCACCGCCGGTCGGGTAGTACGGATCGAACTGGCCCCCTTGGTACTGGCTGATCACGGAATGACCACCCTCCACCCTTAGCACGATGTTCTTCCACGGATAGAGGTCGGCGAAGAGGCCCACCGTATTCTCGTCCACACGACGGAAGTCGCCATCGCGCGTGCCGAAACTGGTGGTGATCGCCTTGTACGCCGCACCCCAATGGAACGCACGCGACAGCTTGTGCTCATAGATGAGGTTGCCCGGTAGCACGCCGAACAGGTTGTGCTTCGCGTTGATCCGCCAGTCCAGACCGAGCAGTGGAAGCGCGAACAACCCGAAGGCATCGGCATTGGCGTACGCCCCGAATTTCAACGTGAGCTCCGGACGCAACACGCGGTTCACCAACACCGCACCGCCGAGCTGCACATCGCCGCGCGCAGGATCCTCGATCACCATGTACCGGCCAATACCAGTGACGGATAAGGTCCATCGATCGGGGACCAACGGAGCGAGCAGGGTGACGGGCACCGCATAGCCCGTGAGCGCATCCGTGCGCTGTTGCGCCGCGCTTTCGGCCATCGCGTTCCAGCGCTCAACACCCGGGCTCAACACCAGTCGCGCGCCTTGCTCGCCAATGGGGATCGGCAGTGCCGTGTTCACATCGTACTTCTCGAACCGGTGCGGACTGATGTAGCCCGCCGTGTTCACCACATCCAAATACGGTTGCGCCCGCGCCCCGTTCCATGCGAGCGCGAGAAGAAGGACGGCGAACGAACGCAACACCGGGCCAAGCTCGGTGGTTGGCGATCGGCATCCAAGCAGGGGGGCCTATTCCCCCTTCGCTTTCTTCTGCCAATGTTCTTCCAGCGATCGATTGCATGTGTTCATCAACGTCATGCCTTCGCGGGCCAGGTCCTGGTAATCGTTCTCGCCACGGCGATAGAAGCGGGCCATGTCCTTGAACTGGATCATCGCGGCCTCCACGGCCTTGTCCTCCACCAAGGGTAGCACGCCCCAGTAGCAGGTGCGGAAGGCCTCGAGACAGCTATCGAAGGCCAGCGTATCCCCCGCACTGATCCAAAGCTGCTCATCGTGCGGAACGATGAGCAGGTCGCCCACGGCCTTGCCCACCTGCTCATAGGCTTGCAGCTTCTTGTTGTACATGCTTCGGCTGAACTCCATCTTGCTCTCGTGGCTCATCTGGCTGGTGAACTGCCAGGCCCCCACCGAGATGCCGAGCACGGTGAGCAGCGGCGTGATCGCCTTGGACACATCGATCCCCTTCTTGATGGGCTCTTCCATCAGTGCGTGAGATAGATGGTGGTGGTGGCGTCCGTCTTGCCATCGGGCACGCTGGCCAGGCGAACGCAATTGGCGTTGCCCTTGCACACCGGCGCGTTCGGGGGCAGGGACTTCACCTCATAGGACGTTCCGCCGAAGGCGATGCCGCTCTTGCCGTTGGCCGCCCAGGAGGTGATCGCCTCCGTTCGCGATTTCCATGCGCCCCCCGTACACTGCTTCACCTCCACCTGTGCGGGCTTGAACTGGAAGGTGTATTGGGCCTCCCCGGCCGCGCATGCCGCACCCGTCGCTGACGTGGCACCGATCACGCTCCATTGGCGGGTGGTGGCCCCGGCGAGCTCGCCGAGCGGGTCCGGGGGGGTCTGGGCGATCAGGTTCCCGGTGATCGAACAAAGGGCGAGAAGGAGGGCGAATGTGCGCGTCATGGTGAGTGTTCGGTTGGTGGCTTAAGGCAGGCCGTGCTGCGGAGCCCGAAGGTCGTGCTCAAAGGTGATCGGCGGACGGAGGCCCACAGGCAAGTACTATGCCCACCTCGCCCGGGCTCTGTTCAAACCGCTGCGCCACCCCCGCGCACGGTCACCTCCTCCCGATCATTGCTCCGTGGCCCTATGCAACGGAGGTGAATACAAGATCGCCCGTTTCACTTCTCCTCCGCTCCCTCGAACACTGGTTTCTCCAAAGTGGGTTTGCCACCGATGTACCGTGCCAGCCAACTCTGTACCTCCCAGTTCCAGTGGATGGAATTCTGCGGAGTGAGGATCCAATGGTTCTCGTTGGGGTAGATCACCAAGCGCGAGGGAACGCCCATGGCTTGGAGGACGGCATAGAGCGACATGCCGTTGCCATCGGGGACGCGGTAATCCAACTCGCCGTGCGTGATCAGCATCGGTGTCTTGAAGTTCTTCGCGTAGGTCATCGGGTCGTTCTTCCGCATGCCCTCGGGATCTTCCCAAGGTGTACCGCCCAGCACCTTCGCGAAGCTGTAGGTCGTCACGTCCGCACCGAATTGTGTGATGAAGTCGTTCACGCCTGCATGGTCAACGATGCAGGCAAAGCGGTCCGTGTGCCCTTCGGCCCACGCCGCCATGTAGCCGCCGTAGCTGGCACCGGCCGCCGCAATGCGTTTCGGGTCTATGTTCGGGAAGCGCGCCAGCAGGTGATCGGTGCTGCGGAGGATGTCATCCAAGGGTTTCACGCCCCACTCGTTGATGATGCTCTGCGCGAATTGCTGCCCGAAACCGGTGGAGCCATGGCGGTTCACCCAAGCGACCACATAGCCGGGTGCGGCAAAAGCGTGCGCGTTCCAGCGGTAGTTCCAGCTATCGCGCACCATGGTGTTCGGGCCGCCGTGCATCAGTTGCACCATCGGGTAGGTCTTTGCCGCATCGAAATTGGGGGGAAGGATCAGCCAACCCTGCACCTTGTCGCCGGCTGCACCATCGAACCAGTAGCTCTCCACCTTGCCCAGGTCCAGTTGATCCACCAGCGCTTGGTTGAAATGCGTGAGCTGGCGCACCGCACCGCTCTTCGGGTCCAGGGTGAAGAGCTCGTTCGGCCTGCTGAAGTTGTCGTTGAGGAATACGATGCGGCCGCCCTTGGCACTGAGTTCGGTGCATGTGCCTTCCTTGTACACCGGGGTAAGCACGGTGCCGTCCGCTTTCATCCGGAAGATGGGCATCACGCCCTTGTCCTCGGCGGTGAACCAGAGCGTTGCTCCATCCGACGCGAACTCCACACCGGAGATGGTCAGGTCGATGGCTTCGGTGAGCGCTTTGTTGGTGCCCGTGGCCAACTCGTGCCGCCACAACTTGCCCACCTCACCATTTCCGTAGGGGATGGTGTAGCGCGTGAACACTATGGAGCGACCGTCAGGAGCGAAGGTGGGATCGCCGTCACTGGCGGAGTTGTCCTTGGTCACATTGCGCATCGTGCCGGACCCATCCGTCGGCACCAAATGCACATCGTTGTTGAGGAACCCGCTATATGGCGGTGGTGTGGTGTTCGCGACCAGGGCCACTTGCGAGCCGTCCGGTGCTAGGTCGAAGTCCACGGTGCCACTGGACTGGAACAAGCGGTCCCACTTCGGGGTAAGGTCTTTGAATTCCTTGGTGGCGGTGTTCACGAGCAGTAGCCTGCTTGCTGCCGTATCCGTGAGCCAATGATCGAAGAAGCGATAGTGGCGGTCCTCCGTGACCTTGGCCGTCATCTTGGCATCGGCGCGCCGCTTGATCTCCTTCTCCATGGCGGCGATATTCTCCCTGCTCCAGGTGCCCACCAAACCGGGAACGCAGGTGGTGGCCATGATCACGCGCTGCCCATCGGGCATCCATCGCGGGTGGGAAAGTGGAAAGGGCAGTTCCAGGATCTTCTCCGCTTCGCCGCCATCCGTGCGGATCACATAGAGCGCGGCGGCCTTGTCCCCACCGCGTTTGGAAACGAACGCGATGCGGCTGCCGTCCGGGCTCCATGCCGGCGAGCCGTCGGCCGCCTGTGCCGTGGTCAACCTGCGGGGTTCGCCACCGGCCACCGGCACCAACCAGATGTTGCTCGTGGGCTTGTTCTTCTCGATGGACCACTCCTGCACCACGAAGGCAGCGGTACGGCCGTCCGGGGAGAGCTCCAAATTGCTCAAGCGCTTCATGGCCCAGAGGTCCTGCGGCGTCATCAAGCGCTTGCCGGGGCCTTGGGCATGGAGGCTGGGGGGCACGCCAAACACAATGGCGGCAGCGAGGAACAAGGCGATGCGGCGGAACAGCCTGTCAACAATGCTACGACCTTGGGGGTAATGCAGTCTGTTCATTGCGCCATTGTTAAGGGTTGTCGGTTCAGCGGTCGCGTTCATTGCTACCGTTGGGGCTGGTAATGTAGCGTTCGCTGGCGGAGCTTCACACGCACAGACTACGCCACCATCCCCTTCAAGAACACCTCCACATACTCCTTCATCCGTTCCACGATCCGCTCACCGATCTCCCGCGCCTTCAGCACGCTAGGCCGCGCTTCGAGACAACGGAACACATCATCCTTCAGCGGCTCCTGACCACTGAAGATGTACGACTCAATGAGGTTGGCGAATTGCTTCTGGTCGAGGTGTTCCTCTTCGCAGATGCGTTGTAAGGCCAGCACGCGCTGATCCTCCCAATACTTCTCGAACTCGTCCTGTATACGGTCCGCGTCGGTGATCTTTGGCAGGTGCTCGGCGATGAACTTCTCGATCAACTCGCGCTTGCTGCGTAGCTCCACGTCGCTGCTGAGCAGGGACATGATCTGCTTGCGCACGGCATCGCCTTTCGCGGTGTGCTCTTCGCCCTTCAGGCGGGCCAGCAGCTTCAGGATGTAGGACACGTTGATCTCGTCGCGGTGGACCAGCACCAGCTCGAAGTCGATGTCCTCCAGGATGCTGTGCTTTTCCTTGGTGCGTTGGCGCTGCACGCTTTCGCGCAGGTCCAGGTACTTGCTGGTGTAGTCGGCGAACTGCTGCGCGGTGATGGGCAGGTCGCGCCAGTCGAACTCCGCGTAGGTCTTCAGCACGTTCAGCAGGCGGATGAGATCGCGGAAGGCCGACACGAAGGCCAGTTGCTCCTTCTCGTCCTGCAGGTCGTCCACGGAGCGCACGGTGGGGGCCACGTCCAGCAGCTTCTTGTAGGCCTCAATGAACTTCGCCACCAATTGCTGGTAGGGCGGCAGGAAGATCACCTCCTTCGCGTCCTTGTTGCTGAAGAGGGCGATCGCATCGTCCGTGGCCTTCTTGAGGTTGCGGTAGGTCACGATGTTGCCCTGGCTCTTCTTCTCGTTCAGGATGCGGTTGGTGCGGCTGTAGGCCTGGATCAGTCCGTGGTAGCGCAGGCGCTTGTCCACATACAGGGTGTTCACCTTCTTGGCGTCGAAGCCGGTGAGCATCATGTTCACCACCAACACCAGGTCGATGCGGTTGTGTTGCGGGTCATCCTTCTTCTCGCGCTCGCGCAGCTTCTTGGTGATGTCCTTGAAGTAGTTCTCCATCCCCTTCTGGTCCGTGGTGCTGAAGGCGGTGCCGAACTGCGCGTTGTAGTCGCGGATGATGCGGTCCATGGCATCGCGGCTGTGACCTGCCCCGTAGATGGCGGGTGGTTCGCTGGCGAGGTTGGTATCGTCGGGCAATGCGCCCACGGCCTCCTCATCCTCTTCATTGGTGCCGTAGCTGTAGATGGCGGCGATACGCAGGTCGTGCGCGCCGGCCTCCTTGCGCTGGCGGAACAGCTCGTAGTACTTCTGCAACGTTGGGATGCTGCTGATGGCGAAGAGCGCGCTGTATTCGCGGTTGTGGGTCTTGCGGTCGTGGATGCTGAGGATATTGTCCACCACCTTGCCCAATCGCTTCTCATCGTCGAAGACCTCGGCTCGGTCGATGTCCTCCACTTCGATGTCCAGCTCCACGCCGTCCTTCTTGGTGTAGCGGCCCACGTACTCCACGCTGAAGCGCAGCACATTCTCGTCGCGGATGGCGTCGGTGATCACGTACTTGTGCAGGCACTCGCCAAAGAGTTGCTTGGTGGTGCGCTTGCCTAGTTCGTTCTTGCTGGCGTTCTCGGCGAAGATGGGCGTGCCCGTGAAGCCGAAGAGCTGTGCGTTGGTGAAGTAGCTGGTGATGTCGCCGTGCGTCTTGCCGAACTGGCTGCGGTGGCACTCATCGAAGATGAAGACCATGCGCGCGTCCTTCAGCGCTTCCATCCTTTTCTCATGCCGCACCTTGCTGATGGCGATGTGCAGCTTCTGGATGGTGGTGACGATCAACGGCGTGTTGGGGTCGCTCAACTGCTCCACCAGGCCGCGCGTGTTCTCGGTGGCGTCCACGCTGCCTTCCTTGTAGTCGTTGAAGTCCTCCATGGTCTTGTAGTCGAGGTCCTTGCGGTCCACGACGAAGACCACCTTGGCCACCTCGGGCAGGCCCATGATCACCTGACTGGCCTTGAAGCTGGTCAAGGTCTTGCCGCTGCCGGTGGTGTGCCAGATGTAGCCGTAGTTGTTCGTTCGATCAGCACCGGTGGCGGGCGTGTACTTGCGCACCCTGTCCACGATCGCCTCCACGGCGAACACCTGGTAGGGGCGCAGCACCATCAACCGCTTGTCGCGGTCGTTCATCACCACGTAGTGGCCCAGCATGCGGCCCAAGCGCGGTATGCTCAACAGGTCGGTGGCGAAGTCCTTCAGTTCGCTCTTGCGGCGGCTGTGCTCATCGGTCCAGTAGAAGGTCTGTGCGAAGGTGAGCGCCTCGGTGGGGTTGTTCACGTAGTACTTCGTGTTCACCCCGTTGCTGATGGCGAAGAGCTGCAGGTATTGGAACAGCCCGCCGTTGGCCCAGAAGCTGTGGCGCTTGTAGCGCAGCACCTGGTTGAAAGCCTCCTTCAGTTCCAGCCCGCGCCGCTTCAGCTCCACCTGCACCACGGGCAGGCCGTTGCACAGGATGGTGACATCATACCGGTTGGTGTAGCTGCCGATGTTGGTGACCTGCTGCGTCACCTGCCATTGGTTCGAGGCCGGGTTGCCGCTATCGAAGAAGCGCACATAGCTCACCGTGCCATCCTCGCGCTCCAGCGCATAACGGTCGCGCAGGATCTTGCTGCGGTCGTAGAGCGTGCCCTTCTGCAAGTGGTTCAAGATGCGGGTCATGTCCCGCTGCGTGAAGGTGGTGCCGTTGAAGGCCTCCAGTTGCGCTTGCAGATTGGCCAGTAGTGTCTCGTCGTCCTGGATGACCACATGCCCATAGCCCATGCCACGTAGTTGGGCTACCAGCTCGGCTTCAAGGATCGCTTCGGGCTGCGTGCTCATGATCGGAGAGCTTGCATGACCTTTTCGCGATTCCGGGTCAAGCCCGGAATGACATGCGAAAAAAGTGCTTCGGGCTGGGTGCTCATGGGTTGAAGATCCCGGCGAAGCGTGCCTCGATGTCCTTCACCTCCTTCTTGGTAAGGCCTTCGAACTCTTTCTTCAACGCCCGTTCGCTGAGCTTGCCGTTGCCTTGCACCAGGAAGCGGATCAAGAGATCCACGGTCTTGTCGGGCATCTCATAAGTATCATCCAGGGTCTTCTTCAGCTCATCGCGGCGCAACAGGTATTCCACTTCCTCGGGAATGATCCGCTCAATGGTGTCGGCCACTTGCGCGTACAGGAACTCGGCCTGCGGCGTGGCGTCGAAGTAGCGGTACAGATCGATGGTGGCGTTGAGCACCTCCACGTTGTTGTCCGCCGTGGGCTTCCATTCGATATGGTCCAACAAGGGCTTGGAATATGTTTCCAACGTGTTCCGGTAATGGTCCATGTGCTGCAGGATGGCCGCAGAGACCGGGAAGATCATCCCCGGAGGATGGTAGCCTTTGCTCGCAAGGACATGATGGATAAGGTAGCGGTGCAAACGGCCGTTGCCATCCACGAAGGGGTGTATGAACACGAAGCCGAACGCGATCATCGCGGCGACCACCACGGCGTCCATGTCGGACCTCACCATGCGCTCTTGCGCGGCGATGAGCCCGTCCATCAGCTGTTCCAAATCTTGCCAGCGTGCGCTGATGTGATCGGGAAGCGGCTCACCCGAGATGCGATCATGCTCGCCTACGAAGCCGCCTTGTTTGCGGTAGCCCATGGTGGTGAACCGTGCGCTCTCGATCACCACGGCTTGCAGGCGTTCCAGTTCGGCGCGGCTCAGCGGTGTGCGCCCGGCCTGCCCGATGGCCTGCCCCCAACGCGCCTCGCGCTGGCTGCGCGGGTGTTCGCCCTCGATGGCGAAGGAGGCTTTGGAGTCCTTCAACAGCAGGAAGGCCGCCGCGCGCTGCATCACATCCGTGTGGAAGCGTCCCAGGTACCGATCCTTCTTTTCCGCGTAACCGGCGGCGATGTACGTGGCCAACGCCGGCGTGCGCCACACCAACGGGCAGAACGCAGGAGTGCCCGGCA
The DNA here is from genome assembly GCA_016703105.1 of Flavobacteriales bacterium. Taxonomy (GTDB): domain Bacteria; phylum Bacteroidota; class Bacteroidia; order Flavobacteriales_F; family PHOS-HE28; genus PHOS-HE28. The sequence goes on along the minus strand of JADJCS010000006.1, from coordinate 111,314 downwards.
GGTTGTTGATGATGCGGTGGCGTGGGCTGGGTGTTCCGGATACGGCGAATTGCAGGTCCGGGTCCAACAGCGGCACGTAGTTCTTCATCGCCAGATCGGGCAACGGTGCTTGCTGGCCGGTGAGCCACTCATAAAGGAACCAGAGGCGCCGCGCATATTGTCCCGTGGGTTCTATGATCAACAGGTCCAGTATGGCCTTCTCTTCCAGCGTGTCGAACAGGCGCTTGAAGAACAGCAGGTCGATGCCTTCGTACTTCAGCGCGAAAACGATGTGGGCGTGGAGCGTGTCCGATGGCTCGTATCCTTCGGGGAAGAGTGACCAGTTGTCCGTGATCTTGCGGCGGCGACTACCCCCGGCCACGGCGAGCCGGAGCGGCATCGGCATGGGCAGTTGCAACGCAGCGATCACCGCACCATAGCCTACGATGGCTCCTGAATTGGGCACACTGCGGCCATGGAAGTTGACCACGCGTTGGGCGTATCGGGGTTGCGGCATAGGAGAATGGCCCTTGCAATGTAGCCGAAAACGGGTACGAGTGACCGAAAATGGGTATTGGACGGGCGAGATGTCCGAAACCGGGTATGGAGTGTCGGAAACGGGTACGTATACCTTCTCCTGCTGAAAAGCGGGTAAGGCTGATGAGAACCGGGTATGAGCGCCTTGTTCTGGCGAAAAGCAGGTACGGCAGGTGAAAACGGGTTGAATGACCCGTCCTCGTGAAAAGCAGCGACATGCTCTCCCTCTCTCATCCCGAAAGGTGGGGGGTGCGCAGGGTCAGGGTCCACCCCTGAATGTCATCCCGGAGCGATGGCGAGCCGCACTCCCAAACGTCATCCCGGAGGACGGGGCGATCGAAGATCGCGGGACCCGGCCATCCGGGATCTCGTAGGGCCCGACGAGATCCCGGATGCGATGGTGCCCGATCCTGCGGATCGCCATCGCTCCGGGATGACGTACGGGGGTCACACGAACATCTGCGAACAGCCCCTTCAGTGGCCTGCTTCATACAAACATCTGCTGTAGCAGGCCGCGTTTCCATTTCTGCGCCGCCGCCACCGCCTGCGCAACACCCGCCACCTTCGCATCCAAGGCCATCAGGAAGCCCGCGATACGGGACTGCTCTTCGAGGGAGGGAAGTTGGATCATGTGTTCGCGAATGTTCCCTGTGATCTGTGGCTGACCTGAGCCGGTGATCAAGTAGTCAAGTCGAGCGCTCGATAGCGTGTAGTAGATGAACTCTTTGAGCACGCCTTGTTTGCCATCGGTATTGATGACCATCGCATTGCCGGTGATCCACGCTTTGGGTTTCGTCAGATTCACCACACCACATGTGCTTCCGCGACACGTCACGGCCACCTGCGCGGTTTCGTGATTGTACTCGGGATAGAACCCCACAATGCCATTCGCTCCATAGACGGGATAACCGGTTGGTGTGAGTTGCTCACCAGTGATCGTCTGAGGCTGATAGACTTCAGCAACATCCCCCAACCTCTTCTCCTCCCACTCCGGAAACTCCCCGCCATCCTCGCGCCCCGCGTTGCGGGACTTCGCTTCGCTCAGCTTGAAGCGCAGCTCCTGGCTGAAGAGTTGTTGCACCACGCCCTTCTTGTACTGTTCCAGCAAGGCCTGCTTGCGCTTCAGCTGCTGGATCTTCCGGTCCACCGCGCCCATGAAGGCCGCGATCTTCTGCTGTTCGGGGAGGGCTTCGGGAATGCTCAGTTCAAGAGCACGAAGGTCATTGCTGTAGATCCGGGTGATCGTAGTCGAGTTCAACTTCGACCAGTCGATCTTCGATAGAAGCAGAAAGAGGAAGTCGTTAGTGACGTGCTCCTCGGGATTGTCGATCCAAACAATGTTCGAGTCCTGATAGTAGCTATCGTGTCCATCAAACTGCAAACACTTTCCCACTGTACCAGCGCAAGTGATCAGTGTTTCACCGGCTCGCGGGTAGTTGTATCTCTCCTTGAAGTCCTCAAAGTGCGCGCGGGTTATGTACGAATCCGGCTCTCCCCCTAAGGTCCCGATCTTGTAGAATGGTACGTCTCCGCGCTCGGCGGTCTGGTTCGCGAAGATCCTCTTGCACATCAGGATTTCGCACCCATCACCAAGAGCACGCTTCGTCCAGTTCCCCTTGAACCCCGGGAACCGCAGCGACGGAACCTGTTGCCGCACCTTCTCCATCACTTCAGCCTGCATCACGCGAACGGCATTTCAATTCCCAACTCCTTGCAGTAATTCGCCAAGTCTGCATCCGTCTCCTTCATCCCCTTCTCCAAAGCGACGAGTTCCTTCGCCACGGCCTTCAGGTCCACGACCTCTTCGGCCTCGAAGGTGTCCACGTAGCGCGGTATGTTCAGGTTGTAGTCGTTGGCCTTCAAATCGGCCAGCTTAGCCACGTGGCTGTACTTCGGCTGCGCGGTGCGCCGTCCCTCCGGGAGGCAGGACTCGCGGTAGGTGCGCACAATGCGGTCCACATCTTCGGGCCGCAGCTTGTTCTGCGTCTTCACCTTCTCGTAGTGCTGGCTGGCGTCGATGAAGAGCACGTCATCCGTCTTGCGCCCCTTCTTCAGCACCACGATGCAGGTAACGATACCTGTGCCGTAGAATAAGTTCTTAGGCAGGCCGATCACGGCATCGAGCACGTTGAGGTCGCGGATCAGGTATTCGCGGATGTGCGCCTCGGCCGCGCCACGGAAGAGCACGCCGTGGGGCAGCACGCAGGCCAGCGTTCCACCTTCTTCCAAGTGATGCAGCATGTGCAGCAGGAAGGCGAAATCGGCCTTGGTCTTGGGCGCCAGCTTGCCGGGCGCGCTGAAACGGTCGTCCGTGCTTTTGGTGGGCCCTGCGTTCCACTGCGCGCTGAAGGGCGGGTTGGCCACGATGGCTTCGAAGCGGTGCTCCAGGTGCTGCGGGCGCTCCAGCGTGTCCTCGTTGCGCACATCGAACTGCCGGTAATGCACATCGTGCATGATCATGTTCATGCGGCACAGGTTGAAGGTGGTGGGGTTCATCTCCTGCCCGTAGATGGTACCCACGTCCAGCACTTCGCGTTTCACGCGCAGCAGCAGGGAGCCGCTGCCGCAGGTGGGGTCGTACACGGCCTTCAACCGTTTCTTGCCCGTGGTAACGATGCGCGCCAGCACGGTGCTCACCTCCTGCGGGGTGTAGAACTCGCCGGCCTTTTTGCCCGCGCCGCTGGCGAACTGCGCAATGAGGTATTCGTAGGCATCGCCCAGCACATCGTGCGCGGGGTCGTTCAGCTCGAAGTCCACGGTGGCCAGCTTGCGCAGCACCTTCACCACCAGGTTGTTCTTGTCCTTCTCGCCCTTGCCGAGCTTGCTGCTGGTGAGGTCGAGGTCCTCGAAGAGGTTGGCGAAGTCGTCCTCGCTCTCGTGCCCGCGCGTGCTGTCGCTGATGTGGCGCAGCACAGCGGTGAGCTTGTCCAGGATGAAGGGCGCATCGGCACCTTCGGCCTCTTCGCCGGTAGGTACGATGTTCTTGAAAAGCTCTTCGGGCTCCAGAAAGTAGCCGAGGTGCTCCACGCTCAGCTCGCTCACGGCCTTCAGGTAGGCCTTGCGGTCCTTGGTGCTGGGCTTGATCTCGTCATACGTGATGCCGTCCGGGTGCAGGATCTCGTCGGCATAGCCCTCCATCTTCTCGCTGAGGTACTTGAAGAAGATGAAGCCGAGGATGTAGTCGCGGAAGTCGTCCGCGCTCATCTTGCCGCGCAAGGCGTTGGCGATGTCCCAGAGGGTGGCTTCGAGGCGGAGTTTGGCGGTCATGGGGGCGTTCGCCGTGGGCTCGGCGGGGATGATGAGGAGCAAAGTACCGCAGTTCCCCGCGAACGTCATCCCGGAAGGTGGGTGCTGCGCAGCAGCAGGGGCCCACCTATCCGGGATCTCGCATGAGTTCTTGCAGGGGCGCTAGAATGGAATGCAGAACCCCGGCGCGAGGCCGGGGTTGGGCGGGACGAATAAGGCGGCTGCGCTACGGGGTGAACAGCTCGCCTATTTTCTCTAGGCGGAACTCCTTCGCGATATAGAGACCGAAGCGGGGTTGGCTTAGGATGGGGTCCGCATCCGGGCGTTTGAAAAAGCCGCGGATCTCGGCACCCAATTTCACGCCGGAGATCCGGTGCTCGATGATCTCCGCCTGAAGCGCATAGTACGCCGCCTCATTGCTCACGAGCTCCTGACCCCCACCCACCACCATGAAGTACGCGTACCCCGCACAAGCTCGCAAATTGAGCGTCCCGAAATCATCACGGTACATAAGGCGAAAGCCTCCGCCCCCATAGAAATTGTCCGTGGTGGTCCTTATCACCTCCTTGTTCTCCGGGAGAAGGTCTGTGGTGTTGTAGGGCGTTGGCCAATCTTCGGGCGGATCGTATCGTCGCGCATATCGAAGGTCCGTTCAATGGTCTTGCTCAACGCGGAGCGCTGCCATTCCAAATTACCGATCAAGGCGATCATCACGTCCTCGCGATCCTTCCCCGTAAGTCGGACCATGGGGTTCAGCGTGAGCCCGAGATTGTCGAATCGCGAGGTGCTCCTTTCCTTCACGTTATTGGTGATGTAGTGCAGCACCGCGGTGGAGTCATTGGGGTCTCCGTCCACGTCGCGGAATTGGGTGTCGGTCGAGTCGGGTGTCGAAAAAGTTCGGAACCGATTGAACATGAACTCGAAGCCCAGCCGGCTTCTGAACCCGGTTTCTGCCCGCGAAAGGCGCGGCACCCAGATCTTCAGGTCGTGATAGGTCTTGGATACCTGGACATTCTCGATGAAATCGAAGTTGGTGCCCAAGGAATAAACGAAGTGTAGGCTTCCCTTGTTTTCGGTCCGATCATAACTGGAGGTTCCAAAGGGCTGTTCATGGTTGAGTTTGCGCCGGTGATCGGTAGCCGAGCGCTTTGTGAGGTCTGTGATTGTTGTAATCGTCCATCCATTCTTCGGCCTTCTCCCGTACTTCGTCCAAGGTGCGGAACACATAGGCACTGAGCAGTTCGCGACGCATGCTGCCGTTGAAGCGTTCCACGTAGGCGTTCTGTGTTGGTTTGCCGGGCTGTATGTAGGCCAGGGTGATACCGTTATCCCTGCACCATTGATCAAGCTTGTGGCTGACGAACTCCGGGCCGTTGTCCACGCGGATCATCTTGGGCAAGGGTCGTACGGACTTGATCCTCTCCAGTACGCGGATCACGCGCAGGGCCGGCAATGAAGTGTCCACTTCGATGGCCAATACCTCGCGGTTGTAGTCGTCGATCACGTTCAGCAGCCGATAGGTCCTGCCATCCCATAGCGTGTCGTGCATGAAGTCGATGCTGTAGACTTGGTCGGGTGTTGCGGGCCGGAACAAAGCTTGTTTCACGCGCGCAGGCAAGCGCTTCTTTGCCCGGCGACGGATGTTCAAGTGCATGCTGGTGTACACGCGGTAAAGGCGTTTGTGATTGATCAGCACACCCTTCATCCGCAAGCGGTGATGGCATTGCCAGAACCCGATGGCCGGATGCTTCTGTGTGAGCTCGGTCAGGGCTGCTATCAACATGCTATCATCGGCCGGTCGTTTGGTGTACCTGGCCGTGCTGCGGGGGATCCGCACAATGTGGCTGGCTTTGCGCTGGCTCATCATCTGCTCGTTCAACGCCTGTACGATCTCCCGTTTCTCGTCAGGCGCCCCACTTCTTTTGGATCACCGCCTTCATGGCGTCGTTCTCCATGCTCAACTCGGTGTACATGCGCTTGAGGCGGCTGAGCTCTTCCTCGAGCTCCTTTACCCGTTTGAGCTGGCTAGGTTCCATGCCCCCATAACGGGCCTTCCAGTTGTGGAAGGTGGCCGCGCTGATGGTATGCTCCCTACAGATGTCCGCGACCTTCAAGCCGCTCTCGTGTTGCTTCAGTATCGCAATGATCTGATGCTCTGAAAACTTCGACTTTCTCATGGCTACAGTGAGGTTGAAAGTAGCCCCTTGCCGATCGCTGCGCGCAAAAGCCGCGCAGCCAACCTCCAGTTACGATCGGACCGATCTTAGGGAAGCCTACACTACTGCTGGCACTGATCCGCACCGCCGAGCCTTCATTGCACCGCTCGGTGGTTTGCATTGGCGCCATAGGGCTGGTGGCCTGCGCTTGGAGCCTCCACGCACAGGGCGGGCTGCAATTGCTCTCCGTGAACGCGATCCTTGTCTTCGGCGTATTGCTCACCGTTCTTCTCGTGCGCCTGCTCTTCCTCATGGCACGAAAGAGCGTCGTCCCTTTGCAACAGGTGCCCACCTTCTGGTTCTTCTTGGGCTGCCTGCTCTATTTCGCGGGTGTGGTGCCGGTGATCGGTGGCATCCGTCTCATCTATGACCGTAACCCTGTGCTCGCTGCAGCCCTTTGGACTGTGATCCCCATCTTGGCGATCCTGCGGTACGCGCTCGCCATATGGGCTTGTCTACTTGCGCGACCGCGAACCGACTGAGCTATGGGTGGTACCACGAACATTGCGGTGATCCTCGTCTTCATCGGGGCCATCGTTATCACCATCTGTCTTTTCGCTGGTCTACTGCTCGTGCTTAACAACAACCGCCGCATCCGCCACCGCGCCGAACTCGCCGAACTGCGCATGCAACGCGACCAGGAGGTGATCACCGCCGAACGCGAGGCCACCCAACAGACCCTGGGCGAGGTGGGGCGCGAGCTGCACGACAATGTGGGGCAGCTGCTCACCGTGGCACAAATGGGTTTGAGCGATGTGCTTGAGTCCGGTTCGACCGATGAGCGTTTGCGCGCTTCGTTCAGCGCTTTGGAGAACGGCATTGAGGAGGTGCGCCGCCTTGGCCGCTCTTTGAACAGCGATATGTGGCAGCAACGCACCATCGTGGATGCCGTGAGCCTGGAAGCGTCGCGCGTGGAGCGCACGGGTCGGGTGCGTGCGCATGTGCGGATCATCGGCGAGGGGGTTGCGCTTTCGCCCGATACACAGACCGTTCTCTTCCGCGTGTTCCAGGAGATCGTGAGCAACGCACTGAAGCATGCCCGCGCCGACACGATCGAGATCATGGTCGATGCCGGTCCGCCGCTCGTCCTGCGCGTTCAGGACAACGGCCAGGGCTTCATGGAAACAGGGCAGGCTGCGGGCAGCGGACTCGCCAACATCCGCCGACGATGCGCCCTGATCGGGTTCAGCGCCGAGCTCAACACAGCACCCGGCGCCGGGTGTATTTGGACCGTTCAACAACTCCCCTCCCATGCCCCATGATCTGGCCTTGGTGGACGACCACCATTTGATGCGCAGCGGCCTGGCTACCATGCTGAACGGCCTGGACGGATACCGCGTGACCATCGAGGCGGCCAACGGCCGTGAACTGATCGAGGCCCTGCGCGATGCCACGCCGCCGGCCATCGCCATCGTGGACCTGAACATGCCGGTGATGGACGGCTATGCCACCATCGCCTGGCTACGTACGAACGCGCCGGAGATCCTGCCGCTCGCGCTCACCTTCGATGCCGGGGACGATGCCTTGGTGCGCGCAATGCGGGCCGGGGCCCGGGGCTCGTGCTGAAGAACGTACGCCCCCCCGTATTGCGCGCCGCACTGGATTCATTGGTGCTCACCGGGTATTACCACAGCGAGGCGGTGCATGAAAGTTTGATGCAAGGCTTCGGTGCGATGACGCGCGATGAACGCGAACGGGAGCGCGTGCTGGCGCAGATCACCCCGCGCGAAATGGAGTTCCTGTTGCTGGTGTGTTCGGAGGACGAGCTGACCTACGAACAGATCGCAGCCGAGATGGGCGTACACCGCCGCACGGTGGACAATTTCCGGATCGCGCTTTTCGAGAAGTTCAACATCAAGAGCAAGACCGGGCTGGTGCTGTTCGCGATGCGCTGGGGCTTATCAAGGCCTGAAAGCCCTTCGGCCCAAGGCGGGGTCGGGAGGCGTTACCTTCGGACCTCATCCCCCATCCCATGGCACATCCCCTGTTCTTCGCGCTCGCGCTGGTCTGCGCCACGCCCGCCGCTATGGCCCAGAACGGCTTCACCCTCACCACCGACATCGGGGGGCAGGCCTCCATGCGCGAGGTGTACAACGGCTTCGGGTGTACGGGCGAGAACCGCAGCCCGCTATTGAGTTGGAGCGGCGCCCCGGAAGGCACGCAGAGCTATGCGGTAACGATGTACGATCCCGATGCGCCTACCGGCAGCGGATGGTGGCATTGGGTGGCTTTCGACCTGCCCACCACCACCATGGGCCTGCCTGCCGGTGCGGGTACTCCCGGCATGCCGGGCATGCCCAGCAGTGCGGTCCAAAGCCGCACCGATTTCGGCGGCTTCGGCTATGGCGGTCCCTGCCCTCCTCCTGGCCATGGCCCGCACCAATACATCATCACGGTATATGCCGTGAAGACCGAGAAGCTGGGCCTCGACCAGAACGCTTCCCCGGCGACAGTGGGCTACACGCTGAACAGCCAAACGTTGGCCAAGGCGAGCGTGGTGTTCTATTACGGCCGCTAGCGCCAGAGCACCCTGCCGGGTGATCCCACCTTGTGGGCCGCTATCTTTGCCGCCTGATGTTCAGGCGAATACCAAGCGCGGCGCCACCCGGGGTTGTGGAAAACGACCAAGACGTCCACAACCCGCGCCAACACCCTGAAGACCAGATCTTATCCACGATCGTTCCACGTGGAACACACAGGCTTATGAACACATTCACCACCCATCCATGAGCACCGTGGAGGCGTATGACCTGGTGGTGGTGGGCGCAGGACACGCCGGGTGCGAAGCGGCGGCGGCGGCGGCGAACCTTGGCTCGCGCGTGCTGCTTGTGACCATGAATATGGGCGTGATCGGACAGATGAGCTGCAACCCGGCCATGGGTGGGGTGGCCAAAGGCCAGATCGTGCGCGAAGTGGATGCCCTGGGTGGATACAGCGGTATTGTGAGCGACCGCACTATGGTGCAGTTCAGAATGCTGAACCGGAGCAAGGGGCCCGCCATGTGGAGCCCCCGAACCCAGAACGATCGCGCACGTTTCGCGGAAGAGTGGCGCCTGATGCTGGAGCGCACCCCGAACGTCCACTTCTGGCAGGATATGGTGGCCGACTTGGTCACCGAACCGAGCGGATCGGGAAAGCGGCGGATCGTCGGTGTCCGCACCGGCCTTGGCATGGTGATCCCCTGCCGATCCGTGGTACTCACCAGCGGCACCTTCATGAACGGGGTGATGCACATCGGCGAGCGCCAGATCGGGGGCGGCCGGGCTGGCGAAAAGGCCAGCAAAGGCATCACAGAACAGCTCGTTCAACTCGGCTTCGAAGCAGGCCGGATGAAGACCGGCACCCCGCCCCGCGTGGATGGTCGCAGCATCGACTATTCGGTGCTGGAGGAGCAGCCGGGGGACCCGGTCCCTGGCAAGTTCAGCTACCTCCCGACCACCCACGCCCCGAAGGAGCAGATGAGCTGCTGGATCACCTACACGAACGCCGAAGTGCATGACATCCTGCGCACCGGTTTCGACCGCAGCCCCATGTTCTCCGGACGCATTCAAGGCCTTGGGCCCCGCTACTGCCCGAGCATCGAGGACAAGATCGAACGGTTCGCGGACAAGGAGCGCCATCAGATCTTTGTGGAGCCGGAGGGGTGGGATACCATCGAAACCTACATCAACGGCTTCAGCACCAGCTTGCCCGAAGAGGTCCAACTGGCCGCACTTCGAGCCCTACCCGGTTTCGGCAAAGCCCGGATGTTCCGACCGGGCTATGCGGTGGAATACGACTACTTCCCCCCCACCCAGCTCACCCACAGCCTGGAGACAAAATTGGTGGACGGCCTCTATTTCGCGGGGCAGATCAATGGCACCACGGGCTACGAAGAGGCGGCGTGCCAGGGACTTATGGCCGGCATCAATGCCCACCTCGCGCTGAACGAAAAGGAGCCCTTTGTACTGCGACGGGATGAAGCTTACATCGGGGTGTTGATCGACGACTTGATCACCAAGGGGACAGAAGAGCCCTACCGCATGTTCACCAGCCGGGCCGAGTTCCGGATCCTGCTACGCCAGGATAATGCGGACATCCGCTTGACGCCTCGAAGTCATGCGTTGGGCTTGGCCTCCGACGATCGTATGGGGAGAGTGGAGCAGAAGCGGGCTTTCGCCGATCAACTAACGCGTGAAATGCAGGCCGAGGGCATAGCGCCAGAGGTAGCCAACGACGTGATCGTTCCACGTGGAACATCGCCCGTGAAACAGCGCACGAAATTGTACGACCTACTTCTTCGTCCGCAACTCTCGTTCACCGAACTGGCGCCGCTATCGCGGCGGATCATCGAGTTGTCCGATCTGTTCGAAGACCTCCGGGATGAGGTGATCGAACAAGTGGAGATCAATGCGAAGTACGACGGTTATTTGGAGAAGGAGCGCGACATGGCCCACAAGCTTACCCGGCTGGAGGATGTTCCCCTCGACTTGGAAATGGACTATGCGCGCCTCACCTCCTTGTCCATGGAAGCGCGCCAAAAGCTTGATAAGGTGCGGCCCAACACCTTGGGACAAGCCTCCCGTATTAGCGGTGTTTCACCTGCGGACCTAAGTGTACTGATGGTCTACCTTGGCCGCTAGAACCTATTGATCGTTCCACGTGGAACAGACCGCTCTCGAGACCCTCTCCGGTTGCCCGCTCTGCCGTTCCGCAGCGTTGCGAACCGTGCTTACCGTCCGTGACCACTCGATAAGCCAGGAGTGGTTCACGCTGCAGGATTGTGATGCATGTGGCTTCCGCTTCACGAACCCACGGCCGGAACCCGCCCGGCTGGGGGCCTACTACAAAGGAGAGAACTACATCTCGCACAGCAACGCCAAGCGGACGTTCACCGATAGGCTGTACCAGCTTGCACGCAGGGTGGCCTTGCGGCGCAAATATGCCCTGATCAAAGCCCATCAGCCCCACGGTAAGGCCCTCGATGTCGGCTGCGGCACGGGGGAGTTTCTGGCCTATTTGAAGAGCCGGGGTTACCTCGTAACCGGGGTGGAACCGGACCTGGGCGCTCGGGAATCCGCCATAGCGAACCACAGCCTGGAGGTGCTGCCCGGGATCGATGCCGTACCCGCGCGTGGCCAATTCCAAGTGATCACCCTCTGGCATGTCCTGGAGCACCTTCCGGAGATCCGGAGCACATTCAAAAAATTGCACGCACTTCTTTCCGATCAAGGCCTGCTCGTGATCGCCGTGCCTGACCGAGGAAGCTGGGATGCGGCGCACTATGGACCCGACTGGGCGGCGTATGATGTGCCCAGGCACCTCTCACACTTCCGTCAGCAGGATGTAAAGGGCTTACTGCGTGAGCATGGCTTCGACCTCCTTCGGGTAAGTGGCATGTCCATGGACGCTTTCTATATCGCCATGTTGAGCGAGCGATACCGAGGCGCCTCCTGGGGGGGCGCCCTAACCAAGGGCATTTTGCTCGGAGGTTGGAGCGATCTGCTCGCCTTGCTTCTGAACCGTCCGGAATCGAGCTCGCTCTATATCGCTCGAAAGACCCCCCTTTGAGGAGGTGGATTATTTCGTCTTTCCGGCGGTCGAGGCCTTTCGCTAGTACATCACCTAGCTCGCATTGGCGTTCGCTTCTCCTGGGGGGAATGTGGAGGCTGTCTGTGATGGTGACATATATTCTTGTTTATCAAGGACTTGTGCGCACTCCTGGGCGTGCGGAACCAAAATCTCACCCGGCGAGGTGGTATAACGCTCGGGGCCGGATCGGCAGGCTACCGGAGTACCTTTGCGGCCCGAAAAAAGGAAGCCATGAGCAAGACCCTGGTCGCACCGAACCATGCCATCGCCGATGTGCTGACAGGGCTCGGCCTCTCCGAGGAACACAGCGGCATTAGCACGGGCAATACATGGCCCACTGGAAAGGCGAAAGGATCGTCTCGTATTCACCTGTTGACGGCGCGCTGATCGGCACCGTACGCGGCGCCGACCGCGCCGAATACGATGCTGCCGTGGCGTGCGCGCAGGAGGCGTTCCACGTATGGCGCACCTGGCCAGCGCCAAAGCGCGGTGAGGTACTACGCCAATTCGGTGAAGAGCTTCGCAAGCACAAGGCCGACCTCGGCAAGCTGGTGAGTTATGAGATGGGCAAGAGCTACCAAGAGGGGCTCGGCGAGGTGCAGGAGATGATCGATATCTGCGACTTCGCTGTTGGGCTTTCGCGCCAGTTGCACGGTCTCACCATGCACAGCGAACGACCGGAGCACCGCATGTACGAGCAGTGGCATCCCGTGGGCCTGGTAGGGATCATTTCGGCGTTCAATTTCCCGGTCGCCGTGTGGAGTTGGAACACCGCGCTCGCGTGGGTTTGTGGCGATGTCTGCCTGTGGAAGCCGAGCGAAAAGACGCCTCTATGCAGCATCGCCTGCCAGCGGATCATCGCGCAGGTGTTCGCGCGGAACGGCGTTCCTGAAGGGGTGAGCGTGATCGTGAACGGTGGGCGCGAGGTGGGGGAGTGGATGAGCCACGACGCCCGCATCCCGTTGGTGAGCGCCACCGGAAGCACCCGAATGGGCAAAGCGGTGGGCGCCTCGGTGGGCGAACGTCTCGGCCGTGCTCTGCTCGAGCTGGGTGGCAACAATGCGATCATCATCAGTGACAAAGCGGACCTGGACATGTCGTTGATCGGCTGCGTGTTCGGCGCTGTGGGCACTGCCGGCCAGCGCTGCACCTCCACACGCCGCCTCATCATCCACGACAAGGTCTACGAGGCGTTCAAGCAGAAGCTTGTCAAGGCCTATGGTCAGTTGCGCATCGGCGATCCGCTCGACGAGAAGAACCACGTCGGCCCATTGATCGATACCGCCGCCGTCGCGCTCTACCAGCGGGCGCTGGATGCCGCCAAAGCGCAAGGCGCCCACATCGCGGTGGAAGGCGGCGTGATGACGGGCGCGGGTTATGAAAGCGGTTGTTACGTGACGCCCGCGATCGTGGAGGCCACGCCCGATATGCCGATCGTACAGGAAGAGACGTTCGCGCCTATCCTCTACCTGCTGCGCTATTCCGGGGACATCCACGAAGCGATCGCGATACAGAACAACGTGAAGCAAGGCTTGAGCAGTGCGATCATGACCCTCGACCTGCGCGAGGCGGAGCGTTTCCTGAGCGCGGCGGGTAGCGATTGCGGGATCGCGAACGTGAACATCGGCACCAGCGGCGCGGAGATCGGAGGCGCCTTTGGTGGTGAGAAGGAAACCGGCGGTGGGCGCGAGAGCGGTAGCGATGCCTGGAAGGCATACATGCGCCGACAGACCAACACGATCAATTACGGAGCCAAACTGCCCCTCGCCCAGGGCATCACGTTCGACCTGTAGCCTTCAATTTGTAATGGCACAACGTTGTGCCGCACACGGAGCACGTCGGCTACATTCGCCCCCTATGCTCCTCCCCTCCTTTGCTCGCTCCGTTCTGTTCGCACCTGTGGCCTTTCTTCTAGGCTGCGGGGCGCCGAACGGGGAGCCTCTCGGCCCGCGCGAGGGGCCGTGGCATCTTTCGTTGGACCTGAACGGCGAGGAACTGCCTTTCCTCTTCGATCTGGAACGCGACAGCGCGGCCTGGCGCATGGTGGTGCATAACGGGGAGGAGCATATCGTTGTGGACGACCTGCTGATGTACAAGGATTCGATGCGTGTGCGCATGCCATTGTTCGATTCGGAGTTCCGCGGTGTTCTGCTGAACGACTCCACTATCACGGGCCAGTGGCACAACTACCTCAAGGGGCCTGATTACCGTATCGGTTTTGTGGCCCGTGCGGGTCGCACCCCGCGCTTCGGTGCCTCCGCGGCCGGCAACGCCGAACTGAGCGGTGAGTGGGAGGTCCACTTCAGCCCCGGAACCACGGATGCGTATGACGCATTGGGCATATTCCAGCAGAAGGACGGCCGTGTGACAGGCACCTTCGGCACCGAGACCGGTGATTACCGCTTCCTGGAGGGTGTATTGGACGGCGACTCGCTGAAGCTGTCCTGCTTTGACGGATCGCACGCGTTCCTCTTCAAGGCCGTATTGCGCAACGACAGTTTACTGGGCCGCTATTGGAGCGGCACCCACTGGCAGGAGCCCTGGCTCGCGGTGCGCAATCCCACGTTCCACTTGCGCGATCCGGATTCGCTCACCTTCCTCAAAGAAGGATACGACATGGTGGACTTCAGTTTCCCCAGCATCGATGGGGGATCGGTTTCGCCCAAAGACGCGCGCCATGCGGGCCACGTCTTGATGGTGCAGGTGATGGGTAGCTGGTGCCCCAATTGCGTGGACGAGACCGTGCTTTTGGACGAGATGTACGCCAAGTACCACGACGCGGGGCTCGACGTGATCGCGATCGCCTTCGAGAAGTATGAGGACGAGCCCCGTGCCATCGAGGCGTTGAGGCGCTTTCGCGACCAACTTGAGGTGAAGTACGACATTCTGTACGCTGGTTCGGCCAACAAAGAGATCGCCGGTGCCAAGTTGCCCTTCCTGGACCATGTAATGAGCTATCCCACCTGCATCTTCATCGATCGGGCGGGCAAGGTGCGGCGTATTCGAACCGGCTTCTACGGGCCGAGCACAGGAGAGCACTATGCGCACTACAAGCGAAACCTCGATGCGTTCCTGCAGAACCTCCTGAACGAGCCCGTCGCTGCACCCGTCGATCAGGTGGGCCGCTGAAGCCCTACTGGCTTCCTTCGGGGCGGTCCACTGCGATGCGCTGCTCCCGGTTGGCCAGTTCCCACGCCGTGTAGAACACAAGGCGCGTGCGCTGTTCCAGCAGGTCGGGGAGGATCTTCTCCACCTCATCGCCCGGGCCGTGGTAGTCCTCGTGAACACCGCTGAAATAAAAAATGGAGGGCACCCCTTTCCGTGCGAAGTTGTAGTGGTCGCTGCGGTAGTAGAAGCGGTTCGGGTCGTCCTTGGCATTGAAGGTGTAGTCGAGGTCCAGCGAGACATAGTTCGTGTTCGCTTCCTCATTGATCGCATGGAGCTCCGTGCTCAATCGGTCGCTCCCGATCACATACACATAGGAGGGGCCTGATGCGTGCGCACTGTCGCGCCGCCCGATCATGTCGATGTTAAGGTCCGCGATCGTGTTCTCAAGAGGGAACACAGGGGCCTCGCTGTAGTACTCCGAACCTAACAGGCCCTTCTCTTCCGCGCTCACGGGCATGAACAAGACACTGCGGCGCGGGCCGTTACCCTCCGCCTTCGCCTTTGCGAAGGCCTCGGCCATCTCCAACAACGCGACCGTTCCTGAGCCATCGTCGTCAGCCCCGTTGTACACGTCCTCATTGTCCTTGCCGATGTGATCGTAGTGCGCGGTCACCACCACCAGTTCTTCCCTCTTGTCCGAGCCCTCGATGTAGGCCAGTACGTTCTCGCTCCGCAATTTGCTCGTGAGCGGCGAGACACGGAACGCGATCTCCATTGGCGCGTTCTTGACGTACCGCGCCTTGCGTGCTTTGCGCCTGGCTTTCTTCGCGTCCGTTCCCGCAGCTTCCAGCAGCGCATCGGTGAGCTCCGGACCAGTGAGCATCACTTGCGTTCCAATGTTCGCGGCGGCGGGCGCCTTCCGTGCGAGTTGCATCCTGGGGCTGCTTATGTAGTGCGCATAGTTGACGCGCAGCGCATCATAGCTGGATGTGCTGAACAACAATGCCACCGCTCCGCCTCTTTCCGCAGCGCCGCTAAATAGGCTCATTCGGGCCATGATCTCCGCAGCTGGAACGTTGCCGCCGACCTCCGGGTCTTCGCTACTATCCAAGTAGAGCACGACCTTCCCCTTTAGGTCCAGTCCGGAGAACGGCTCCGGCCCCATCGTTCGTTCCGCCACGACCACCAGGTCGTTCACCTTCACATCGCTGTTCAGTTTCTCATTGAAATAGAACTGCCCCTCCATGAAACGGTAAGGTCGCTCCTTGTGGAAGACCACGATCCCTCCTGGACGGCGTACTTCTAGGTCGAACGGCTGAAAATAGCCCTGTTCCAATCCGAGCGCCTCCGCGTTCGGCACCGCCGGTATTCCGAAGGAGGCGAACTGCTCGCGCAGGTATTCGGCCGCCATCTTCTGCCCCTTCATGCCTGCCTCACGCCCTTCATAAGCATCGCTCGCGATCACGCCAAGGTGACGCATCAGATCATTGGACGAGATGGTGTTCGCGTAGTGCATACGAACACTGTCCGTTTGGGCGTGGGCCAGACCGACCCACAGGGTCCCGCCGAGCAGGACCGAACGATAGTAGTTCATGGTTGGGGATCAGGGTAACGCTTCGATCTTCAACACACGTCGTTGGTGACGGCCACCCTCGAAGCGGGCCGCAAGGAACGAATCCACAATGGCGTCCGCCTGCTCTTCCGTGATGAATCGTGCGGGAAGCGCCAACACATTGGCATCGTTGTGCTCGCGGGCCAATGCGGCCACTTGCGGGTCCCAAGCCAGTGCGGCTCGTATCCCAGCATGCTTGTTGGCGGTGATGGTGACCCCGTTCCCGCTTCCGCATATCAGCACACCCAGTGCTCCAGCGTTGTTAAGAACACCCTGGGCTACCGCATGCGCGAGATCCGGGTAATCCACGCTGTCCTTAACATGCGTGCCTTTATCCATGACCTCAAGCCCAAGTGATTTCAGATGCTCCTTCAAGTGATGTTTGAGCTCTACCCCGGCATGGTCGCTGCCTATCAGGATCTTGGGTGCCATGGTACAAAGATACCCTCCCTTCACATCATTGAGGTTGTGAACGATCGGGCCTTCCATGGTGCTCAGATCATGTTCACCCTTGGTAGTAACACGATACGACCACGACTTGCTCACGATCCCATACGTACCGCGATCGTCAACAGCAAGTTATTCTTACCCCCATGCTCTGCACAAGGATCCCACCTGAATGTCGATGTATTGACCTGCGATATTGCGAACACCGGGATCGCACGATCGTTGTACACGATCGTGCGATCCCTTCCCGTAGCTCAACAACTCCGGGGTATCATGTACCGATCCGGACGGCGTGATCGTTCATCGCTTGTGAAGTACTTTTGATAAGCCGTCCATCCTAGTGCTCCAACCACTGATCATCAACCTTTTCAACAGCTCTTATCATTACATCTATTCCTTTTAAGAAGTTAATGATGAATACAAGGATGATAAGTCGAGCATGGGCCATGGTGGTAACGGCATGCACATTTGCATCGGTCGCTCCGGCCCAGGAAGATGGCCCCGCACGATATCTCTATCCCAACGGTCAGGTTAGTAGTGAGGGTGTCCTGGTGAACGGTAGGCCGGAAGGATATTGGAGGACCTACTACGAGACGGGCGCATTGCGCTCCGAGGGGAACAGGAAGCGTTTCGAGCTGGATAGTATTTGGAAATTCTACGCGGCCGAGGGCTGGGTCACTACGACGATCACTTATGCGCAGGACAAGAAGAACGGCCCCCAAAGGAAGTATAGCAGCGACGGGGTGTTGCTGAGCGAGGAATTGTTCTCCAATGATCTGAAGGAAGGTGAGAGCCGATACTACCATCCGACCGGTGCGGTGCAGAAGGTCGTCCCCTTCGTGGCCGGTAAGGAAGAGGGCAGAGGCTTCGAGTACGCGGAGGACGGTCGCTTGGTGAGTTTGCTCACCTATAGTGGGGGTATGCTAAGGAGGAGGGAAACGATAAATAAGCTGGACGCGAACGGTTGGAGGCAGGGCCCTTGGAAAGAGTTCTATGCCAATGGAAAGGTGCGCTGGGAAGGCACTTTCGTGGATGACAAGCGACAAGGTATTTTCAAGGAATACGACAGCAAGGGCAGCCTCAAGGAAATGGTGAAGTATGACCAGGACCTTGTCGATGTTGGGTCGCGCGCTGCCATGACGCTCACCATCAAGAACACGTACCACACCAATGGCAAAGTGGCCAGCACAGGGAGTTATAGCAAGCAAGGTACGAAAGAGGGTCTCTTCCGTGAGTTCGATGAACAGGGGAGCGTACGTTCCGCGGCGATCTACGCGGAGGACCGTCTATTGCGCGAGGGATCGGTGGATGAGCGTGGAGCGCCGCAGGGAAAATGGGTGGAGTATTACGCAACGGGAGAGAAGCGCGCGGAGGGTGAATACAAGGATGGTAGAAGGGAGGGAGAATGGACCTTTTTCCATCGGAGCGGAGCGGTGGAGCAAAAGGGTCGTTACCAGACAGGTCTCGCACAGAACACCTGGAGGTGGTTCTATGAGAGCGGCAAATTGCACCGGGAGGAGAACTACCGAAAGGGTAAGGAGGACGGGGCCGCAGTGGAATATGATGAGGAAGGGGTGGTGATCACCCAGGGGGAGTACATCGATGGTCGCAAGGAAGGTGCGTGGACATACGAGGTCGGGGACCACTCCGAGAAGGGATCTTACAAGGACGGCTTGAAGGAAGGAGAATGGGTGCATACCTATGCGAACGGCAGGAGGAGCTTCGAGGGTGATTTCGTGAACGGAGAGCCCAACGGAAGGCATCGTTGGTGGTGGCCGAACGGACAGATCAAGCTGGAAGGCCGTTATGCGGTAGGTCTGGAGCAAGGCGATTTTGAACACCACGCCCCGGATGGCACCTTGCTGCTCACCATCCGCTACAAGGACGGGGCGGAGATCCGCATTGACGGCGAAAAGGTCCCTCCCCCGTTCGAACCCGGAGGAGAGGGGATCCCTTGACCGCTGAACACCGCTATCGGCGCGGCATGCGTAAGTTCGGGGCGATGAGCGCCACCAGGCCGCGTGAGCAGGATAAGGAAGTGGAGCTGGCCAAGGCTTACCTATCCATCAAACAACAGTACGATGACTTGGTGAGCCGGAACATGGCCGGGGTCTTTCGCACCACCATGGATGGCCGGTTTCTGGAATGCAACGCCTCCATGGCCCGCATACTGGGCTTTCCTGATGAGGAGACATTGATGAAGCAGCCGGTCTCCGCGCTCTATTTCGATATGCGCGATCGCGATGTGTACCTGGCCGAACTACTCGAGAAGGGACACCTGATCAACCATACCGTACAGCTACGGCACGCCAATGGACAGGTGGTGCATGCCATGGAGAACGTGCATGTGAACCGGCAGAAGGGAAAGCCGGACACCATCGAAGGGACCCTGATCGACACCACGGCCTTGATCCAGGCCGAAATGGAACAACGAGCGCTTCTGGACAACTACCGGCGTTTGGTCGAGCGCATCCGCGACGGGATCATGATCGTGCAACGGGGTCAAGTACGCTATGCCAACCCCGCTGCCGATGCACTGGTGGACGGCCCCTTGTCCGGCAAAGAGCTCGAACAACTGCTCCATCCCGAGGATCGGGGCGCCTGCGCTGAGCTGTTCCAAGAGGCCGAGCGGAACGGGAAGTCGGGGCCTATGGAATTACGGTTCGGCGGCACCGCAGGCACCTGGCATGAGCGGCTGGTGGAAGCTTCCGCCACATTCCACGAGGGCGCTCCGGCCATTCAGATAGGGCTGCATGATCCCGGTCCCGAAAGGGCCTTGATGCGGGAACGGATGCGCGCCCAAATGGCCGAGGAGGTGAACCTTGTTCTCCGCCAGGAGATCAATGAGCATCGTCGCACGCAGGCACAATTGCATCGGTCGCGACGTTTCGCGCGTAGCCTGGTGGATAGCTCCCTGGACATGATCATCGCTGTGGACGGCGAAGGGCTCATCACCGAGTTCAACCCCGCCGCAACCATCAAATTCGGATTTGAGGCGGAAGAGGTACTTGGTCGGCCCTCCAGTAAACTCTATTCCGATAGCGGTGAGTACGGCCGCATTCAGAAGGAGCTTACTGCCCATGGCGCCTTTGCCGGCGAAGTGCGCAACGTGGATCGCAACGGCCGCGAGTTCCTCTCCTTCCTGGCCGCCTCGCGCCTTTACGACGAGTCCGGAGAACTACTTGGATCCATGGGTGTAAGCCGCGATATCACAGCGATGAAGCGGGATGAGGAAGCGCTCCGGGCCAGTGAGGAACGGTACCGCGACCTTTTCGAGAACGCCATGGACCTGATCCAAAGCGTGGATCAGGACGGAAGGATCGAATACGTGAACGATTCCTGGAAGCGTACCCTCGGGTACACGGACGAAGAGGTGTGTCGACTTACACTGAAGGAGGTGGTGCATCCCGACCACCTAACCACCTTCGAGGAGCGTTTCCGCAGGGTCATGGCCGGTGAAAGCGTCGAGCGAATCAGTACCGTATTCCTCGCCAAGGACGGACGACCCGTGCGGGTGGAGGGTACGACCAACTTGCGCCGCGTAGATGGTCGTCCGTCCGCCACTCGCAGCATTTTCACGGATGTGTCGCATGTGCATGCGGCACGGCGCAAGGTGGAGGAGCACGAAGCCAAGCTGCGTGCCCTCTTCGAGAGCAGCGATCATATGTTCTGGACCGTGGACCACCGCATCGCCCTAACCTCGTTCAACCGCGGCTATGCGGACATGATCGAGCGCCTGCACGGATCACGACCAGAGGTGAACAACGCGCCCGATGAGCCTCGTAAACAGTTCGCAAGCCCCGAGTACCATTCCTTTTGGGAA
This sequence comes from Flavobacteriales bacterium, assembly GCA_016703105.1. Classification (GTDB taxonomy): domain Bacteria; phylum Bacteroidota; class Bacteroidia; order Flavobacteriales_F; family PHOS-HE28; genus PHOS-HE28. The sequence continues at coordinate 90,775 of JADJCS010000006.1, read as the reverse complement.
GCGAAATATGCCGAAGCGTTCAGAGGTCGGCCCCTGCGCTTCGAAACCGAACTGCATGATGCCAGGGGACGGTTCGTGAGCAATGAGATCTTTCTGAGCCCGGTGTTCGATGCGGACGGATCGGTGAAAGAGGTTTTTGGCGTGGGCCACGAGATCACCGAACAAAAACTGGCCGAACGCATCGTTCGCGAACAAGCCGCCCGCTTGACGGCGATCTTCGAGAATTCGGCGAACATGATGGTCTGGACGCTAGACAATGCGTTCCGGATCACCTCCCTGAACGACCACTTCCGCGACAGCAGCCAGGAGGCCTTTGGCTACACCCCGGTCATTGGTGACGCCTTTCTGGACCACATGCTCGAGCGGTTGGCGAGCAAGGTGCGCCGCACGGTGCGTGCCCATTATGAAGCGGCCATGAAAGGACGCCCCCAACAGTTCGAAGTGGAGCTTCTGGACAATAGTGGCGACTCGCGCTGGGTGGAGAATTTCCTTAACCCGATCAAAGTGGATGGCGAGGTGCGCGAGATCAGCTGTCTTGCCTATGGCATCACCGAGAAGAAGTTGGCCGAACAGCAACTGCGGGAAAGCCTGAACGAGAAGGAGGTGTTGTTGAAAGAAGTACACCACCGGGTGAAGAACAACCTGCAGGTCATAAGCAGTATCCTGAACCTACAGACCGCTTACGTAGGAGAGGACAAACGCATGCTGGATCTCATCCACGAGAGCCAGGACCGCATTCGCTCCATGAGTTTCATCCACGAGAGCCTCTACCAGACCAAGAACTTCAGCAGCGTCGACCTGGCCAGCTACATCGAGCGCCTCACGCGGAACTTGGTGATGAGCTACAGCGTGAGCGGTAAAGTGGCCTTGGAGACCGACCTGGAGCGTGTGGACCTGACGCTCGATCAAGCCATCCCCTGCGGGCTCATACTCAACGAACTGATCAGCAACGCCCTGAAGCATGGCTTTCCCGATGGGCGTGCGGGTACCATCCACATCGGACTTCGCTGCAAGGATGAGCGCGTTCGGATCGAATTGGCGGACGATGGGGTGGGTATGCCGAAAGACCTCGACCCGGACACACAAGGAAGCCTGGGTCTTCAGTTGGTACATACCCTCATCGACCAGCTCGACGCCACCCTGGATCGACCAATTGGACCTGGGGTTCGGTATTTCCTTACTTTTGAACGTATCAAGTAGAGATCGGCGATGGCACAGACCAATGTCCTGGTGGTAGAGGACGAGAGCATCGTGAGCAAGGACATTCAGCACAGCTTGAAGAAGCTGGGCTACAACGTCGTAGGCGCGGCTTCCACAGGAGAACAGGCAGTGAAACTGGCGGTGGACACCCAGCCGGACATCATCCTCATGGACATCATGCTCAAAGGGGAGATGAACGGGATCGAGGCGGCCACCCAGATCCGCCAGGAGACCAACATCCCCGTGATCTTCCTCACCGCATACGCCGACGAGAGCACGTTGAGCAAGGCCAAAGTCACCCAGCCCTACGGCTATATCATCAAGCCGTTCAAGGATATCGACATCCATACGTCGATCGAGATGGCCCTTTACAAGCACAAAAAGGAGGCGGAGGTGTTGAAGGAGCGCGACCTGCTATTCTCCTTGGTGGAGAACCAGGGCGGCACCAATGACCTGCTCTTCGTGAAGAGCAACAGTCGGTTGGTGAAGCTGCGTATCAGCGACATTTACTACATCGAGGCACTGAAGGACTATGTGGTCATCAATACCCTGAGCGCGCGGTATACCGTTCATAGCACAATGAAGGACATCGAAGGCAAATTACCCGAGAACGAGTTCGCCCGGGTGCATCGTTCCTTCATTGTGCGGATCGATAAGATCGTGGCCATCGAGCAGCCCAATCTCATCCTGGAGAACGACAAAAAGGTGATCCCCGTGGGAGGTAGCTACAAGGATGAGCTGGCCAAGCGCCTGAAACTGGTGTGATACCAACCCCGCCGGAACCTTTTCGCTAGCGGCGTTTCCCTTTTTTCGACGGACGGCTCGTCGTGTTCCTCTTATCCGCACGCTTCGGCGCACTGTTCCGGCGCTCGAATTTTCCCGAGGTTGTGACCGGTTCGGCTCCCTCTAGCATGAACGCCACGGTGCGGCGGTCCATGTCAACGCTTCGGATGGTCACCGTGAGTTCATCACCCAGCCGGAACTTGCGCCCGGTGCGTTGCCCCACCACACAATATCGCTCCTGATCGAAGCGGTAGACGTCCCCGGGCAGTTCGCGCAGCCCGATCATGCCCTCGCATTTGTTCTCGCGCAGCTCCACATAGATGCCCCACGCGGTGATACCGCTTATGATCCCCTCGAACGACCGGCCGATCCGGTCGCGCAAGTACTCGGCTTGTTTGTAACGGATGCTGGCCCGCTCCGCATCGCTGGCCCGCTTCTCCATATTGCTGCTGTGCTTGCAACTCAGGTCGAGCGAGCCTTTGTTCAGGTGGGCGCCGCCGTTCAGGTAGTGCGCCATGGCCCGGTGGACCAAGAGATCCGGATAGCGGCGGATGGGGGAGGTGAAGTGCGTGTAGTGCTCGAAGGCCAATCCGTAGTGCCCGATATTCTCGGTGCTATAGATGGCCTTGGCCATACTGCGTATCGCCACCTGTTTGATGATATTCTCTTCTTCTTTCCCGCGGACATCGTGCAACAAACGATTGATCGCGTGTGGTATATCCTCATCCTTGCCCGTGACGAGGGTGTGTCCGAAGCTTTTTGCCAGCGCACGCAACTGCTCGATCTTCTCCGGGTCTGGTAGGTCGTGGACACGATAGACGAAGGGCGGCACCCCGCCGGACCGCTGTTTTCCCACCCACGCCGCCACACGTTTGTTGGCCAGCAGCATGAACTCCTCGATCAACCAGTTCGCCGACCCCATCACCTTCTCATACACTCCGAGAGGGCGACCACTCTCATCCAGTTTGAATTTCACTTCATTGCCGCCGATCTCCAAGGCTCCGTTCGCGATGCGTTCTTTGCGCAGCACCTGTGCGAGGCGGTGGAAGGTGAGCACCTCGTTCTTGAGATCACCATCACCGCCGTCTATTATGGCCTGCGCCTCCGCGTAAGCAAAGCGCCGCTGGGAACGCATCACGGTGCGCCCGAACCATTCCGATTTGATCCTCGCCCGGTCGTCGAGTTCGAAAATGGCACTGAAACTGAGCTTGTCGGTATGGGAATGCAACGAGCAGAGGTCGTTGCTCAGCTTCTCTGGAAGCATGGGCACCACGCGGTCCACCAAGTAAACGCTGGTGGCGCGAGCGGCGGCTTCCATGTCGAGCACGGTATCGGGGCGCACATAATGGCTCACGTCCGCGATGTGTACCCCCACCTCCCAATGACCGTTCTCCAGTTTGCGCAGGCTCAGCGCGTCGTCCAAGTCCTTCGCATCGTCCGGGTCGATGGTGATGGTCGGGATACTCCGCACGTCCCGGCGCTTCTTGATCTCCTCCGGCGTGCAGCCGTTCGTGATCTCCTCCGAGGCCCGCACCACACTCTCCGGGAATTCGAGGGGCAGACCGAATTCAGCGAGGATCGCGTGCATCTCCACCTGATGCTCTCCGGCCCTTCCAAGCACCCTTACCACCTTGCCCCGGGGCACGTCACGACTATCCTTCCACTCGCCGAGTTCGATGATCGCCTTGTCCCCCTCGCGCGCGTTCATCGCTTCGTGCGGCGGGATCATGAACGGGCGCTGGACCCGCTGATCGTCAGCGACCAGAACGAGCCGCCCTTGATGCTGGTGTAAGGTGCCCACGAACTCCGTTCGCCGTCGTTTCACCACCTCCAGGACACGCCCCTCCGGCCGCGTGCCGCGCCCTCCCTCCGATCGGATACGCACGGTGTCTCCGTGCAAGGCAGTTCCTACATGCCGGGCCTGCACGAACACATCACTGGGGTCCTTGCCGATACCATCCTGAAGACGTACATAACCCGCCCCACTTGCGATGATGTCGATGGTGCCCTCCAGCGTATCGCTTCCGCCGGTCACTGTGTAGCGCCCCTTTTTCCCGCTCTCTATGCGCCCGCTGTCCATCAGGGCCTCCAGGGCATCATAGATCAGGTAGCGCTGGCTCTTGTCCTTAAAGCCAAGTTGAAGACCCAATTGCTGGCTGGTGATGCCGGCGTGTCCGGCTCGCCGGATCGCGGAAAGGACCTGTTGGTCAAGCGCTTGGGGTGTGGTGGGGGAGAGTTTGCGCTGGGCCATGCGGCGTACCATTGCGGGCGAAGGTCGTACAAAGCACGGGGGCATCGCAGGCGCCGCCACCAACGATCGTTGATAACCTCCGGAAGATCACTACCTTCGCACCCCTTTCGCCAGGGCCATGTACGAGTCCGCCAAGATCTTCTCGGGTACCGCCACACGGTATCTGGCCGAAAAGATCGCCAGCTACAGCGGCGAGCGGCTTGGCGAGGTCAGCGTCAGCCGCTTCAGCGACGGGGAGTTCCAGCCCAGTTTTGAGGAGACTGTCCGGGGCGAGCTGGTTTTCATCGTACAGAGCACATTCCCCCCCAGCGACAATTTGTTCGAGCTCTTGATGATGGTGGATGCCGCCAAGCGTGCCAGCGCTAAACGCATTGTGGCGGTGATGCCGTATTTCGGCTTCGCGCGCCAGGACCGGAAGGACAAGCCCCGGGTAAGCATTGGGGCGAAGCTGGTCGCCAACATGCTCACGGCGGCGGGGGTGGACCGCATCATGACAATGGACCTGCACGCCGATCAGATCCAGGGCTTTTTCGAGGTTCCCGTAGACCATCTCTTTGCGAGCAGCATCTTCCTGCCCCACATAAAACAAATGGGCCTACCCAATTTGCTCATGGCCGCACCGGATACCGGAGGGACCAAGCGTGCCAGTGCTTATGCGAAACACCTGGGGGTGGATATGGCCATCTGTTACAAGCAACGCAAGGTGGCCAACCAGGTCGACAGTATGACGGTGATCGGGGAGGTGAAAGGGAAGGATGTCGTGCTCATCGACGACATGGTGGACACGGCGGGCACCCTCACCAAAGCCGCGGACATGATGATCGACCAAGGTGCGGCCAGCGTGCGCGCGGTCTGCTCACATGCTGTTCTGAGCGGCGATGCGTGCGAGCGGCTTGAGCGCAGCGCGATCGCCGAACTCATCGTCACCGATACCATCCCCATCAGCGCGGAGAAGATGGGACGTACCAACAAGATCAAACAACTGACGGTGGCCGAGCTCTTTGGCGACGTGATCAAGCGCGTTCGCAGCCACGAGTCCATCAGCAGCCACTTCATCATCGCATAACCGATCCCCACGACCATGAAAAAGGTAGCGCTCACCGGAACGCTCCGCGAAGTCAACGGCACCAAGAACGCCGCACAGCTCCGCCGCAACAAACAAGTGCCGTGCGTACTCTACGGAGGCGGCAAAGTGGTGCACTTCGCCGCCGAAGAGGCCGCCCTGAGCAAGCTCGTCTTCACTGCCGAGGCCTATCGCATCGAACTCGACCTCGGAGGCGACAAAGTGATGGCCAAAATGCAGGAGACCCAATTCCACCCCACCTCGGACAAGATCCTGCATACGGACTTCATTGAGTTGGCGGAAGACAAGGCCGCGAAGGTGTCGTTGAGCCTTAAGCTCACGGGTCTGGCCGCCGGGGTCCGCAAGGGGGGTAGCTTGAACCAGACCTTGCGCAAATTGCGAGTGAGCGGTCTTCCCGCGAACCTGCCCGAGCATCTTGAGTACAATGTGGACGCCTTGGAATTAGGTCAGAGCGTGCGTGTGCGCGATCTGAAGTTCGACGGCGTTCTGATCCTCGAGAAGCCATCGGATGTGGTCGTGAAGGTGAGTATCCCGAAGAAGGAAGCTGAAGTGGTCGCCGCCCCGGTCGTGGGCGCCCCTGCCGCTGCCGGTGCTGCTGCTCCTGCTGCTGCTGCCGCTGCCACTCCCGCCGCCGGTGCCAAGAAAGCGGAGCCCGCCAAACCCGCCGGGAAGAAGTAGCCTGGGGCGTCGTTCGGACGGACCCCTTCTTGAGCGCGCATGAAGGTGCTGATCGTAGGCTTGGGGAATCCGGGCCTGGAATATGTGGGTACGCGCCACAACATCGGCTTTGCCGTATTGGACGCCTTGGGCGGGGTGTTCAAGGCGCCCTTCGCGCCGGACCGGCTCGCGGATCGTGCCCAGTTCCGCCACAAAGGGCGCACCTACGTACTTGTGAAACCAAGCACCTTTATGAATCTGAGCGGCAAAGCCGTGCGCTACTGGATGGCACAGGAGGATCTTCCCAGGGACAGGGTGCTCGTGGTCGCCGACGATCTCGCACTTCCGTTCGGTAAGGTGCGCATCCGCGCGAGCGGCGGCGCGGGGGGGCACAACGGCCTCACCAGCATCATCGAGGTGCTGGGCTCCGAGGATTTCGCACGCTTGCGATTCGGGATCGGCAATGACTATCCCAAGGGGAGGCAGAGCGAGTATGTGCTCGGGCCTTGGAGCGAGGAAGAACGCGGGGCGCTTGCGGAACGGATGGAGGTCGCTGGCAAGGCGATCGTACAGTTCGGCCTGCTGGGGCTGGCGTATACAATGAACCACTTCAACAATCGCTGACCCTGCACGTTGTGCCGAACATTCGGCCGATGGCGTGGTTACTTTTACATCCCACACTGTTCCCATGCTCTCCAAGAAGATCGAAGCGGCCCTCAACGGCCAGGTCGCCATTGAGGCGTTCAGTAGTCAGAGCTACCTGGCCATGGCCTCCTGGGCTGAGAACCAAGGCCTGAGCGGCACCGCCGCGTTCCTTTACAGACACAGCGACGAGGAGCGACTACACATGCTTAAGCTGATGAAGTTCGTGAACGAACGCGGAGGACGCGCCGTAGTGCCTGCGCTGAAGCAGCCAAGCACTAAATTCCAAACGATCACCGAGATCTTCCGATCGTTACTGGAGCACGAGACCCATGTGACCGAGGAGATCAATGGGGTAGTGGACCTGTGCTTGAAGGAGAAGGACTACACCACGCATAATTTCATGCAGTGGTACGTCAGTGAGCAGATCGAAGAGGAAGCACTGGCGCGCACCATGATCGACAAGCTCAACTTGATCGGCAATGACAAGGGTGGGTTGTACCTTTTTGACCGGGACCTCGTCGGAATGAGCGGACCGAGCAAGGGCGTGAAGGGGGGTAACGCGGAATAGTTTACCAGCGCCAGAGCTTGGCCAGGCGCAGATTTTCTTCCAGCCCGCCAGCCTTCAGTCGATCCCTCAAGGCGCCGTCTTCGAAAGCCGCGGGAAGCGCTTCCACATTGGCGATCCATAGCGCCAACATGCCAACGAAGCGCGCGTTGTTCACCATGTCCATGGGGTCCACCAAGTGGACATCATCGCAGCTACTATGGTAGCACCCGTAGACATGGCCCCCCAGATCGCTCAAGGGATTGATGACCGGTACGCCCGCCAGAAGGAAGGACTGATGGTCACTGTGCAGTCCCGGCCGGTCTTTGAGTTCCGCGCGAAAGGTGGTGTCCAGGGCATGCATGGCACCCATGGCACTATCAACGATGGCGGTCCAACCCTCGGGGCCCACAGCGGAAAAGCCGAAGGGATCACCGGTCATGTCCATATTGATCATGCACCGGACATTCGCCAGTTCCTGGGTGCGCGCATATTGTGCGACAAGCGCCTCCGAGCCTAGGAGGCCCTGTTCTTCGCCCATGAAGAGCACAAAGCGTATCGTGCGGGCCGGTCGCACCCCGCTGGCCACCATCGCGCGGGCCATATCAAGAATGGAGTAAGCTCCCAGCCCATTGTCCGTCGCGCCGGTGGCCAGGTCCCAACTATCCAAATGACCGCCCACCACGACCACCTCTTGAGGCCAACGAGTTCCGCGGATCTCCGCGACCACGTTCCTCGCCTCGACCGGCTCGCTGCGGTTGTTCATAGTGATCTGCACGGAAATGGATTCTCCTGCCGCGAGGCGGGCACGTAAAGAGCCTCCTTCCTCCGAAGCGATGCAAACAGCGGGGATGGGGATCCCGGAACCATCCACAGAGGCAGTGCCCGTAAGAAGGACCCCTCCTTCTATGTTGTTCACGAACACTACCGCAGAGGCACCTTGTTGGATGGCCAAAGCGGTTTTCTCACTGCGGTGCAGGTTGGCCGCGCCATTTGGGGCCGCCACCAATCCAAGGTTCATCAATACCGCATGACCCTTTACCAGGTCTCCGACCCGCCGAAGATCCTCGGCAAGGCCGTTGCCCACATCGATCAATGGTGCGTCAACGGAGGCTTTATCCGGGGAGTGGGCGAGGGCTACGGAGGCGAGATGTTCCACAGTACCGCCGGACCGGACGGATAGCAGCACCGAGCCGCGGGTCCAGGCGATGGCCGAGAAGGGCGAATAACTCACTGCCGGAAGCCCAGAGATGCGGAAAAGACTGTCCGCAGTGATCTCGGCACGCGCGCCGTTCGCGGTTCCCGTGAGGCGGTGCCCGATGTGTTCGGTGCTCCACTTCAGCCAGGAATAGCCCTGGGCGTTCGTCCGGGCCTCTTGCTCGAACAGGCGCAGGGCATCGAGCCCCTGCTGGCCGTGAACACATACGTGTGAAAAGATGGCCAGAACGCAAGCCGATGCGAGGCTGGGCAGGCATCTACTTTGCTGCGCGGTGTTCAGTCTCGACATGATCCTCGGAATTCGCGGCGCCAAAGGTAGCCCCGTGCCTCGCCGCACTACATGGTCCCGTGCCGTCATGTTGTTCGTGGCCTCGGTGGTGCTCACGGCCAGTGCGCCCCAGCGTGAGTTGGAAAAGGACACATCGGCGATCCTGCAGGCCAGCTACATCTATAATATCGCCAAGCTGGTGGAGTGGAAGGACCCCGCCATGAGCAGCGGCACTTTTATCATCGGGGTGATCGGCGGGGCCAACCTGTACCAGGAGATGATCAAGAAGTACAGTACCAAATCCATCGGCAAACAACCGATCGAGGTGCGCAAGCTGCCGCGATCCTCCACCGTTGACCGCTGCCACATCCTGTTCGTGGGGCAGAGCGATATCGCCCTTATGCCGGAGATCTACCGCAATCTGGTCGGCAAGAGCACGCTGATCATCACCGAATACCCCGACGCCCTGGAGGATGGCTCCGTGGCGAACTTCGTGCGCACCGATAATACGCTGAAGTATGAGTTGAGCGTAGTGAACGCACGCAAGCACAAGCTGGAAGTGGCCCTTACGCTGAAACAACTGGCGCTCCGAGTGGAGGAATGACATGTTGCGCAAGCTCCACATAGCGCTGTTCATGCTGCTCCTGGTCCAAGGGGTGGTCGGGCAGCAGGACCCTCTCGCGGAAGCGCTTCGCAAGTATCAGGAGGGCGCGCTCAATGAATCACGTGCGCTGGTCGAAGAGGCGGTGTTGTCCACCAGATACGCGCGCGATCCGGAGGCTTGGTTATTACGCGGGTTCATTCTCAAGGACCTCTATAAGTCCCACAACGCGGAACCCCAAGGCGGTACACTGCGCGATGAAGCGCTCGCCTCTTTGAGCACCTGCCTGGACCTCGACACAGGACTGGTCTATCAGGACAATGCCACCCAAGCGTTCGAATTCCTAACGAAAACCTGCTACAACGATGCGGCGAAAGCCCTGAACGACTTGCTGCCGGAACGGGCCGAAGCGCTGTATCTCAAGTACAAGCGACATGCAGCGCGCACCGGGGGCATTCCGGACGAGAAGGCCAAGGAGGTGGAGTTCTACAACGCGTTGGGTACAGTACACACGAAGCTCTATAACCAGGACCGCGAGAACCTGATCTGGTACGACCGGGCCCTGGTCACCTACCACGCCGTGCTCAAAATGGACCCGGAGAACTACGGCGCTAACTACAACCTGGCCACGCTTTACTACAACCGGGGGGTCTACAATATCCAGCGCGTTGATGTAGAGAACGACATCCCGAGTTTGCAAAGGATCCAGGAGGTGAGCCGCGAATTCTTCCTAGAGGCGCTGCCGTTCATGCTGAAGGCGTTCGAGATGAACCCCAAGCGCAAAGAGACCCTGCTCGGTCTGGAGGGCATCTACTACAGCTTGCAAGACCCCGAGAAGTCCGAGCACTATCGCAGCCTCTTCGAACAGCTCGGCCCGCAGGAGGAAGACCGTTGACCATTGACATATGGCACGGTTCCGCATGACCATTGGAAGGAAGATCGGGATGGGCTTCGGCTTGTTCATCTTCTTCGCGGCCCTGGTGTTGTTGCTCACGAACCGCACCCTGGAGCGGAGCCGAAGGATCAACGACGAGATCAATCAGGTATATAGCCCCAGCGTAGACGCATTGGTAAGGCTGCGCAACCTCATCGTCAATGCCCATATGCTCATCAAGCACTGGGCCCTTGTGGAAAGCCGCCCCGATGCGCGCGAGAAGACCGCTCTGATCGAACTTACCAACCAGGCCCTGCCGAAATTGCTCGACCAGATCGATACGCTTTCCGCCAATTGGGACAAGGAGGAGGTCGCGCTGGTCAATAGGGTCTTTGGCGAGATGGACGGACTCTTCATCATCCACGAGAACATCAAGGAGTTGCTTCCCAATATGGAGAGCTATAGCGACCCGTTGATCTTCCTGGAGCGCAATGACCTGGCCGAGGAGGGAGGCCCGCTGGACGAACAGACCGATAAGGTGCTCGGTGATCTGGATGTTCTTCTGGTCATGCAGGAATCGAAACGGCGCCAGCTGAGCAATGGCATGATCCGCAGTTTCGACTCGCTGAAATTCTTTGTGCTTTATCTCGGCATGGGCCTTATCGCCGTCGGACTGCTCGTGGCCTTTTTGATCATTCGCGGCATCGTGGGGCCCGTGCAACGCCTGCGGTCCGTACTTCTCGGTCTGGGCAGAGGAGTGTTCCCGCGAGCGCGCATGAAAGCGGGGAACGATGAGATCGGCGAAATGACGAGCGCGCTGATGGGTCTAGTGGACGGCCTTCGCCGCACCACGGACTTCAGCCATGCTGTGGCAGCGGGCGATTTCGTGACCGAGTACAAACCACTTAGCGAAGAGGACGTATTGGGCCATGCCTTGCTCAAGATGCGCACCGAACTGGGTGAACGGGAACGCACGCTGGAGCAGAAGGTCCGAGAACGCACCGAGGAAGTGGTGCGCCAAAAGGAGGAAGTGGAACGCCAGAGCCGCAAGGTGGTGGAGCTCTACAAAAACGTCACGGATAGTATCCGCTACGCCAAGCGGCTTCAGGAGTCGATCCTACCCCCCGAAAGACGTATCCGGGAAATGCTACCACGGTCGTTCGTCTTCTATCGCCCGAAGGACATCGTTTCCGGGGATTTCTATTGGTTCGACAAGGTGGGAGAGAAGATCGTTTTCGCGGCAGTGGACTGCACGGGCCACGGGGTGCCAGGAGCGTTCATGAGCCTCGTAGGTCACAACGGGCTCAACCAGGCCATCAAAGAACGCGGACTAGTGCGCCCGAGCGAGGTGCTGAAGGACCTCAACCGGATCGCGTTCGACGCATTACACAAGGATCGGGACCAGTCCTTGGTGCGCGATGGAATGGATATGGCGCTGTGTGTCTTCGACCCCAAGGACCTCACCCTCGAATACGCCGGGGCCAATTGTCCGCTCTACTTGGTGCGGGACAGGGAGGTGATCCACTTCACACCGGACAAGATCCCCATAGGAGGGTTCGAACTCAACGGGAAAGCGTTCACCGACCATCGGGTCCAACTCCGAGAGGGGGACCTGATCTATATCTTCTCCGACGGGTATGCCGATCAGTTCGGGGGGCCCAAAGGCAAAAAATTCCTCTACCGCCGCTTCCGCGACCTCCTGATAAGCGTGAGCAACGAGCCGTTGGAAGCGCAGAAGCGGGCACTTCTCGACGCCTTTATGGAGTGGAAAGGCGCCCACGAGCAAGTGGACGACATCCTGGTGATCGGCATGCGCGCCTGATCCCCTAGGGACCCCACACGGGCATGTCGCTTACCGTTGTATTGAGCGGGTTCATGCACATCACCGGGATCATCGGCTCATTGGTGATCACCTCCTGCTCGTTGGGCACGCCCAACACACCGAAGATGCTGTTCTGAAGCATGTTGACGATCGCGATCAGGTCGGCGTCCACCTTCACCGCATAGCGAATCACACCCTTGACAAAATCGTCACTGTCCTCGTCCAGGATAGCGGCTTCATGCTCGATACCCCGCTCCCTGAAGAATTGGTTCGCGAATTTCAGATGGTTGCCCAATTGGTTGTGGAGGAACTGATCGCTCTCCTTGGGCACGACCAAATGCACTCGGCTGCCAAAGTACTTGGCCATATCAGCGACCAGGCTCAGCTTGTTCCGCGATTCTTTATGCAGGTCGAGAGGTACCACGATGTCGCGATACCCATTGGCCTTGATATCGCGCTCCTGGACCACTATGAAGGGCACGGAGCTATTCGTTATCACGCGCAGGGCGCGGCTGCCGGTGATGAACTGCATGCCGCGCATTCCGTGGGTGCCCATGATGATCATGACGGCCCCCAACTCCGCAGCCACCACTCCGATGTCCTCATATACGCTTCCCACACGGACCACAGGCGTCACGGGCACTTGGGCGTTCCACCTCTTCGCACGTTCGGCTTCCATGTGCAACTTCACCATGGCCTCCTCGGTATGCGCAGCCTTGTCGACGATGTGCAGGATGGCTACGCCGGCCCCCAAGCGCTCGGCTAGTTTCATCGCGTGGTTCATGGCGCAATCCGCCACTTTTGTGAAATCCGTGGGAACGAGGATGGTCTTGCCCGTGCTCATGCGTGCATTGGTACTGGTGAGGTGGCCGAAGATAGCGGGCGTGCGACATCCGGCAGGAAGGTTCGCCGTTGGATGGCGTAGGAGCTTAACGCAGCGGGCTACGGCATCCGTACTAAGCGCCGGATGTCCATACGTCCGTCACCCCGCACCTCCAGTAGATAGACGCCCGAAGCCAAGGCGGGGGGAGATAGGTCGACCTCAACCCGGCCCCCGACCAGCTCGCGCCACACCAATTGGCCCGCAGGATCAGTTAGCCGGATCTCCTGGGCGCTAAGTAGAGCGGACCCCCGCACGTGCAGTTCCGTGCTGAACGGAACAGGCCAAACCACCAGAACATCGTTCCGGGAAGAGGGGGTGACCGCCGTGGACAGCAGGTCGATCTCTTCACAATGTTCCGCGAAGCAAGTGTCCTGAAGTAGAGGGTCCCATGCCCAGACCACGAGGCAGGCATTGTATACCGCGCCTCCTGGATACGCGTGGGTCACGTTCGAGCCTTGGTCATACGTGCCGTCGCCGAAGGACCAGAGATAGTTCCACTGTGGATGCACCAGTGCACTCGCGAACTCCACCGTCGATCCATTGCTCGCCAGGCTGAAGTTCGCGCTCAGGCTGTCGCAGGGCGACCCTTGGCCAGGAACCACTACCTGGGTACAGGTGCTGTCCACGCAGTTCTCCCAGTACGCGGTCAGGCATATGGTATACACTCCAGGCGCCGGGAACGTGTGCAGCGGAGCAACATCGGTGCTGCCAGACCCATCCCCGAAGTTCCATTGATACTGAACTCCCTGGCCCGGGCTGGAGGTGCAATTGTTGAAGAAGAGCGCTTGTTGACCGATCGCGGAAGGCACGAAACACGCCTGCAGGCTGTCACAGGGAGAACCACCGCTGGCCACGTTCACCCATTCGCAATGCTCAGCGAAGCAGGAGTCCTGCGTCATTGGGTCCCAAGCCCACACCACAAGGCAGACGTGATAAGTGGAGTCGGCCTGGTAGGTGTGTTGCGCGACCGGCCCAAAGCCGGACGAGCCATCGCCGAAGTACCACTGATAGCTCCACAAGGGGTCGATCACGGCGCTCTGGAAACTGGCGGAGAGGCCATTGGGGATGGCGGTGAAATCCGCGTTCAGGCTATCACAGGGGCTCTGCACTTGCAGGTCGACAACGCCGCAGACCGTTAGCATACAAGTGTCTTGAGAAAGCGGGTCATAAGCCCATACGGTGAGGCATACTTGGAAATAGTCGGGACCCGGGAAAGTGTGCGTCACGCTTGCGGTATAGGCGTAGGTGCCATCACCGAAACTCCACTCCAAGTATGCGGGGATCAAGCTTCCGTAGGTGACGGTCGCGTCGAAGGCCACGGTGAGCGGGCCTGTTTCTTGGTGGGTCCAGGAGGCGGTAAGCGCGTCGCAAGGATCGCTGCCGCCACCGATCTGGACGACAGTGCATGTGCTGTCGACGCAATTCTGCCAATAAGCGATCAAGCAGACGTTGTAGGTCCCGGGTCCGGGGAACGTGTGGGTGGGGGAAACATCCGTGCTACCGGAGCCATCGCCGAAGTTCCACTGGTACTGTGTTCCCTGCCCCGGCGCAGAGGTGCAGTTGTTGAAGAAAGCCACCTGTTGCCCGAAGATCGAAGGCACGAAGCATGCCTGCAGACTGTCGCACGGAAGACCACCGTTGGCTACGGTCACCCATTCGCAATGCTCGGCAAAGCAGGTGTCTTGGGTCAGCGGATCCCAGGCCCACACGAGGAGGCAGACATGATAGGTGGAGTCAGCAGGGTAGGTGTGTTGAGCGATGGGCCCAAAGCCGGACGAGCCATCGCCGAAGTACCAGAGATAGCTCCATTGCGGATCGATCACAGCGCTTTGGAAACTGGCCGAGAGACCGTTGGGGATGGCGGTGAAGGACGCGTTCAGACTGTCACACGGGCTATGCACTTGTAGGTCGACGATGCCACATACCGTCACCATGCACGTGTCCATGGAAAGGCTGTCCCAGCCCCATACGGTCAGGCAGACCTGGAAATAGTCCGGCCCCGGGAAAGTGTGCGTGGCGTTCGTGGTATACGCGTAGGAACCATCGCCGAAGTTCCATTCGAGATACGCTGGGATCAAGCTTCCGTAGGTCACTGTCGCGGCAAAGTCGACGGCGAGACCTCCGGTTTCCTGGTGGGTCCATGAAGCGGTCAACGCATCGCACGGATTACCGCCACCACCGATCTGCACGGAGGCGCAGATGCTGTCCACGCAATTCTGCCAATAGGCGATCAAACACACGTTGTAGGTACCGGGCCCGGGAAAAGTGTGGAGCGGCGAGACGTCCGTGCTACCGGAGCCATCTCCGAAGTTCCATTGGTACTGCGTTCCCTGCCCGGGCGCGGAAGTGCAGTTGTTGAAGAACACTATCTGACCCAACCCGGAAGGAAAGAAACACGCTTGCAGGCTGTCACAAGGAGAGCCACCGCTCGTCACGGTCACCCATTCGCAATGGTCGGCGTAGCAAGTGTCTTGTGTCAGAGGATCATAGGCCCATACGACCAGGCAGACTTGGTAGGTGGAGTCAGCTTGATAGGTGTGTTGTGCGATAGGCCCGAACCCTTGGGTGCCATCACCAAAGTACCAGTGATAGCTCCACTGCGGATCGATCACGGCGCTTTGGAAACTGGCCGAGAGACCGTTGGGGATGGCGGTGAAGGACGCGTTCAGGCTGTCGCACGGACCGGCGCCTCCTCCGATCACGACCGTCGTGCAGGTACTGTCGGCACAATTCTGCCAATAGGCGATCAGGCACACGGTGTAAGTTCCGGGTCCGGGAAAAGTGTGGAGAGGCGAGGTATCCGTACTACCTGAACCATCACCGAAGCTCCATTGGTATTGTGTGCCCTGCCCGGGTGCGGATGAGCAGTTGTTGAAGAGCACCACCTGTTGGCCGAGCACTTCCGTGTCGATGCACGCCTGCAGGCTGTCGCAGGTCGTGCCACCCCCGGTCGCTACAACCCACTGGCAGTAGGTCGTTGTGCAGGTATCCTGGGTGAAGGAGTTCCAGTACCCAGCGGTATAGCAGACCTGGTATTGGCCTGCCTGTGGATAGGTATGCTGTGTGGGGTCGCCGAACCCTTGGGCACCATCACCGAAATTCCACCAATGCCAATTGGCCGGCAGATTCGTCACGCCGTCGAACAGCACGGTGTTGTTACCCACCGAGGTCCAGGCGAACCCCGCCTCGAAGGTGCTGTCGCATTCATTGTTCACACCCACTACGAGCGTATCGCAGTACTTGCTCACGCAGTTCTGCCAGGTCACAGTAAGACAGATCTCCCAGGCGCCCGTTTGGAACGTGTGCGTAGGAAAGGACTGTGTACTCGTGGTGTTGTCGCCGAAGTACCAAAGGAGATCGGTGTTCTGAAGGTCCGGCGAGGTGCTCCCGTTGTTGAAGGCGTATGTGTTGCCTTGTAACAGCACTGGGGTAAAGAAGGCGTTCACCAAAGAGTCGCAGGGGTTTTGCGCTGCGACCATGAAGGGGAACGCTACGGACAGCAGAGTAGAATATCGGAGGATCATTCGCAAGGGGGTGTGTCGATGAAGAGGACGCACCCAAGGCGCGGATCGTCGCCCTAGGGCTTCAGGACTTAATGAAACGTGCGGTCCAAGCCTGGCTCGGGCCTTCCAATCGCAGAACGTACATACCCGCCGCGAGGCCGAAGGTGTCTATGTCCAAGGGCGCCCCAGCCGGCCATTTGCCGCCGCGAAGGGGTCTGCCTTGTGGGTCCAAGAGCGCCCAAGTTCGCACCCGGGCCTCCTGTGGTACGCTTACGTGGAGCACGTCCGAACACGGCACGGGCCAAAGCGAAGGGGCGGCATAAGTCGGGCGCTCTTCGACGGTCACCAAGGGGTACATATCGATCAGAACACACGTGGTGAGCGTGCACGTATCCGGCGCAAGCCCGCCCCAAATGGACACTGTGAGGCATACGGTATAGCTGCTTATCATCTGGTACTCGTGGATGGGGAACTCCTCTGTACTATAGTTCCCATCACCGAAATCCCAGAGCACCGAACCTGTGGCGCCGATATTGAAGGAGGTGTTGAAGAACGCGCAGAAGTTGCCATTGGTCGACCAGCCGAAGGAGGGGATCAGGATCTGTCCGCAGGGCAGGGTATCCGGCCCGAAATAAACCCAGTGGCACACGGTCGTCGCGCAAGTATCCTGGTTCATCTGGTCCATGAGGTAGGCGGTCATGCAAACCTCGTAAGGCCCATTGCCAGAGAACAGGTGCGTCACAGGATCGCCCGAACCGTAGGACCCGTCGCCGAAGCTCCAATCCACCCCCAGCACAGGTGCGCCGATGCTGTCGTTCATCGTGAAGGTGAAGGCGCCATTGTCGAAGCTGCCCGTGAAATCGACCTCTACGGAATCGCAGAGCCCGGTAGGAAGCGGGTTCACCGCAACCACTTCACAAACCGTGGTTTGGCAGTACTGGCCCAAGCTATCCTGGGCGGTTACGGAGACACATACTAAGTAGGTGCCCGGAACAACGAAATCAAAGTTGATATACGACCCGTTCTCAACGGAGGCCTGTGCGTCGCCCATGTTCCAAGAGATACCCACTATGCCGTAGCTGCCGCTATCGACCATAGCCACGAAGACCCAAGAGGTTCCTCCTGTCGATATGGCTTCGATCGAAACCTGCAACGTGGAATCGCACGGCTGCCCTTGCGCGCGTGCGCCGAAAAACGACGACATCAGAAGAAACGCGATGAGCAGTAGACGGCGCATGAACGGTCAGCGGGTTCGCGAAGGAAGGGTATAGGTCAGTTGCGCCAAGCCGCCCCAACGCCTCGGCAGGGCTTGGAGGGGAGCATGGGAAGAGAACAGCGTCAGGCCAGTATGATAGGTCGGACCAGCGGAGATGACCCAACGCTCGCTGATCCGGAATCCCGCGCTCAAGCCGACCTGTGTACTAAGCAGACCGTAGGACCGGTCTTTCTCTGGCAGTTGCTCCGTGGTGAGCGTTTCTACGCCGGTATAGTTGGTGCTGGTCACCAGCACATAGCCGTCGCGCAGCTTGTGCCACTCTCCGGCCAAACCCATGTGGAGACCCAGTTCCCATCGCCGCAGTTCCCATCGCCAACCACCCAGCACTGGGACGCGGATGACCGAGGAGCGGTTGGTGCCAGTGAACGACTCGTTGCGTTCCTCTATGATCACAGCGGTATCGGTCACGACCGCGATCACCATTTCATCGAAGGTGGCTAGCTGGGTGGTCACCGCCATCGTCATGTCTTGACGCTGGTCCAGGTGATCGAACGAAGAACGACCCTTTCCGAATTCGACACCCGAGCCAGCCCAAAAACCGCTGTGCCAAGAACGCCCGAAGTACAGGCCATAGAGCAGGTCGCGCTTCTTCTCCTCTGCCTCGCGCCAGGCCGCCACCAACTCCTCGTCCTCTCCGCTCCAGTGGCGGCCCACAGCATAAAGACCTACACCAGCGCCGATCCACCATTCGCCTTGCGGGAGCACATAGTCCGCCGGGGGCGCTACGCTCTTGGCCGTTGATGATGGAGGGCTCAGTGTCATCAGGATTTTCCAGGACTCCATGTGGACCGGATCAACAGCGGAAAGCGGGCGCTGGCCGCCCAAGGCTGATACGCCGGGCGCCCCGACCAGTGCAGGAGCGTCCACAGGGCGGGTCCCTTGGGACCCGCCAGAAGCGCTCACAACAGCGCTGACCAAGGGTTCATGACCCGTGTGCTGCGCGGAGCGTTCTTCGAGCACGCTCTTTTCACTGATGTCACTCGCTCGAGCGGACACCCCCTCCGCCAGGTCGCGGGTAGTTCCCGCCGGGGGGGGTGTCTCGGAAATGCGTGTTGTTGGAACGGGTCCGTCTTCCTTGTCTGGGAGAAGGGCCGCCTGTTCAGGTGCGTCACCGGGGTGTACTGGGGGTTTGGGAGATACCTCAGATGGTGTCGTGATCTCAGGGCTGGTCGTTCTAGACGCTTGTATCTCCGGCAGGGTGTTCGAGGTCGCGCGTGCTGTATACGTGCCTTGCGGAACAGAGGAAGAGGCCGCGTACCATGTGGCGCCCCCGCCGCACAACAGGAGGACAACAAATAGGGGCCAACGACGCCGCAACCGCAGGAATTGACGAGGGCCCCGGGAGCGCTGGTGCAGCACCCCTTCCAGAACACCGGAAGGAGGTGCCGCCTCTGCGTTCGCCAGGCCCTGCCTGAACAGATCATCTATCGGATGCCTTTCCCGCATGGGACGGTTCATGTATTGCGTGAATGCGTTCTTGTAACATGCGACGCGCCTTAGCCAGTTGGCTGCGCGAAGTGCTTTCTCCGCAGCCCAGCATGCCGGCGATCTCGGCATGATCGTACCCTTCTATGGCGAACAGATTGAACACCATACGGTATCCGTCTGGCAGAGCCGCTACCAGCGCGAGCAACTCCTGAGTTCCAAGGTCGCCCACCACGGTTTCCGGCACCGGGCTCTCGGGCAGCTTTTCCAGTCCGAACCGTTCCTGCTGGAAGGCCTTGCGCCGGTAGTGATTGATGGCGGTATGTACCATGATCCTCCGCACCCAGCCCTCCAGCGAACCATCCTGGCGGAAGCTGCCCAGCTTGTCGAACACTCGGATAAAACCCTCCTGCATCATGTCCTCGGCTTCCAGTTCGTGGCGGGCATAGCGGAGACACACGGCGTACATACGCCGTGCATAGCGGGCATAGAGCAACTCCTGACAGCGTCGGTCTTCCTTCAGGCAGCCCTCCACCAGCTCGCGTTCCGTGGGTTCGCGCACTGTTGAGTCTCGTTCCGTTGACATGACGGGTGTGGCAGAGCACTCGCTGCCTACACGAAGGGTCAGCCTTGGGGGGTGCGTTGCAAGCCACTGAACCTGAATCGGTTATCATCAAAACAAAAGGCGTTGGACAAACGGTTGCAAACGACTGCTTCCGCATACAAATGGAGAACAACCGACTTCCGCTTTCCGACCGATGAACGTTTGCAGCGGAGTTCAACAATAACCCGAACTCCGGATAACGAAATAGTCAACCCACAAACACGGAAGACAGATGAACACCATGAAGAACCTCGTGCAACTGATCGGCAACCTGGGTAACGACCCGGAAGTGAAAGAGACCGCCCAAGGGCGCAAAATGGCCCGCCTCAGCGTGGCCACCAATGAGAGCTATACCAACAAGAGCGGTGATCGCATCACCGACACCCAGTGGCACACGGTAGTGGCATGGGGGAACCAGGCGGAGCAAGCCGCACAGATGCTGCGCAAGGGGGCCAAGGTCGCCCTGCAGGGCAAGCTGGTACACCGCAGCTACGAAGGCAAGGATGGACAGAAGCGCTACATCACGGAAGTGGTGATGAGCGAGTTCCAAGTGGTGCCGAAGAGCGAACCCGATACCGTGAGCGCCGATTGATCCATTCTACAGAAACCACAACACGACAAGATCATGAATACCCTGAAGAACAAAGTGCAGCTGATCGGCTTCCTCGGTTTCGACCCGGAAGTGCGCGAGATCGCCAAAGGCCGCAAGGTGGCCCGCATCAGTGTGGCCACACATACCAGCCACCGGAACGAGGCGGGGGACCGCGTGACCAGTACACAGTGGCACACGGTCGTGGCCTGGGGCCACACCGCCGAAATGGTGGAGCGCCTGCTGCGTAAAGGCACCGGTGTGGTGCTCGAGGGCCGCCTGGTTCACCGCAGCTACCAGACCAAGGACGGCGGAAAGCGCCAGGTGAGCGAAGTGGTCCTGAACGACTTCCAACTCCTGAGTTCCACCGCGAAGGCAGCCTGAAGCTCTCCTCCCGCCGCTCCGTCGTAAGGGGACGGTCCGAAAGGAGCGGCCCTCTTTGCGTTCATGCCGGCAACCCGAAAAGCAAGAAGGGCCGCCCCCACCGGGCAGCCACCCTGATGCGTCAGGGCGGACGGATACGCCCGGGCCGGTCGTTCTTAGCGTGATGCGGTCACGTTCTCCTGAGCCAGGGTCACCAGGGTGTGATCGTAATGAACCTTCATCAGGCCGCTGCCCTTGGTGAAGGTGATATGGCCTACCGGAGCGGCGAAGGCCAGGTCATTGCTCGGGCTCTGGGGCCACAGCTGCACGTCGAAGCGAACGGTGCGGTCGGTCTCGTCCTTGAACTTGGGGAAGCTGTTGACCGTGTTGACCTCCACCACTTTGGTGATGTAGCCGTCCTGTTTGAAGGTCAGGTGAACGCGGCTGTTCTCTTCCACGGTGATCTTGAACTTGCCGTTGGCCGTGATGGCCAGGCTGTCGGTGCTTCCATCCGCGCGGTCGATCACCACCATGCCCTTGCGGTAACCGCCATCCAGGGTCTCGATCTGGCCGTGGAAGGTGATCTGCTTGCTGGCGAAGAGGGCACCAGTGGCGAGGGTCAGGATCGCGGTGAGGAGGAGGTTCAGGGCTTTCATGGCGGTGGGTTGTTGCTGTTCGACGGGTCAAAACTGCCCCGAGCAGCAAGGGTTTCGAAGCGCCCCCGAGCAAGTGGCGGGACCCGGGGAGCAATTGGCGGGAGTTCGTCCGACCACCCCAAAGCGAGGGGGGCCACCCCCACCGGGCAGCCCCTCTGCTTTGCCAGGCCGGGCGGATACGCCCGGGCCGGTCGGTTTTAGCGCGATGCGGTCACGTTCTCTTGGGCCAGGGTCACCAGGGTGTGGTCGTAGTGGACCTTCATCAGCCCGCTGCCCTTGGTGAAGGTGATGTGACCCACCGGAGCGGCGAAAGCGAGGTCATTGTTCGGGCTCTGTGGCAACAGTTGCACGTCGAAGCGAACGGTGCGGTCGGTCTCGTTCTTGAACTTGGGGAAGCTGTTGACCGTGTTGACCTCCACCACTTTGGTGATGTAGCCGTCCTGTTTGAAGGTCAGGTGAACGCGGCTGTTCTCTTCCACGGTGATCTTGAACTTGCCGTTGGCCGTGATGGCCAGGCTGTCGGTGCTTCCATCCGCGCGGTCGATCACCACCATGCCCTTGCGGTAACCGCCATCCAGGGTCTCGATCTGGCCGTGGAAGGTGATGCCTTTGTTGGCGAAGAGGGCACCAGTGGCGAGGGTCAGGATCGCGGTGAGGAGGAGGTTCAGGGCTTTCATGGCGGTGGGTTGTTGCTGTTCGACGGGTCAAAACTGCCCCGAGCAGCAAGGGTTTCGAAGCGCCCACGAGCAAGTGGCGGGACCCGGGGAGCAAGTGGCGGGAACCGCCCCTGTCGCCTCAGAGGACCTGAGCCGCTAGGTTCATCTTCTCGCTGGCAGATGGTCTATTTGCCCGTGCTGCCCGGTCTGCTACATTTGCGGTCCCTTTTCGGGAACCTTCCCTGGTAGCTCAGCTGGTTAGAGCACATGACTGTTAATCATGGGGTCGCTGGTTCAAGTCCAGCCCGGGGAGCAGAGGGCCGCAGCTGCGGCCCTTTTGTTTTCACCACCGGCCTCGATCAATAGCTGACCACGGCAAGCCATCAGACCTTTGCGTCCCTTACTCTCGCCATCCCGTCCACCCATGCAACTCATCACCGTAGGTACCGTTGCTTTCGACCGTATCGAAACCCCTTCGGCGTGGCCGAGAAGACCGTGGGCGGAGCCGCTACCTATATCTCCCTGGCCGCCTCCATCTTCCTGGAGAAGATGGGTTTGGTGAGCGTAGTGGGGGATGACTTCCCCGAAAGCGTGATGCAAAAACTGCGCGACCGCGGCGTCGACCTGCAAGGCCTGGAGGTACTGAAAGGCAAGGAAAGTTTCTTCTGGGCCGGTCGGTACCACTACGACATGAACACGCGGGATACACTGGAGACCCGTCTGAACGTGCTGCTGGACCTGGACCCCAAGCTACCGGCTGAATACCGGAAGGCGCCCTACGTGATGCTGGGCAACCTGGATCCCGTGGTGCAAGGCAAAGTGCTGGACCAGATGAACGAGCGCCCTGCGCTCGTGGTGATGGACACCATGAATTTCTGGATGGATAGCGCCATGCCCAAGTTGCTGGAAGTGATCGCCCGCGTGGATATCCTAACCATCAATGATGCGGAGGCGCGCCAACTCAGTGGCGAACACAGCCTGGTGAAAGCGGCGAACAAGATCCTCGCGATGGGTCCCAAGTACCTCGTGGTGAAGAAGGGCGAGCACGGCGCTCTGCTCTTCGGTGCGGGCCGCGTGTTCTTCGCACCGGCGCTACCGCTTGAGGAGGTCGTTGATCCCACCGGCGCAGGCGACACGTTCGCTGGCGGCTTCATCGGCTTCCTCGCACGCACGCAGGATCACAGCTTCGTCAACCTGAAGCGCGCGATCATTGTGGGCAGTGCCCTGGCCAGTTTCTGCTGCGAGCGCTTCGGGATCGAACGCCTGCTCGAGGTAAGCCGGGAGGATATCGACGAGCGGATCCAGCAGTTCGTGGAACTGGTGGATTTCGATATCGAGTTGGTGGAGGAATAAGTCCTATCCCATTCTTCCCGCCACCGCGTCCCAGTTCACCAGGTTCCACCAAGCCGCTACATAGTCGGCGCGCTTGTTCTGGTACTTGAGGTAGTAGGCGTGTTCCCAGACATCCAAGGCCAGCAAGGGCTTGCCGTGTACCTCGCTCACGTCCATGAGCGGGTTGTCCTGGTTAGCCGTGGAGGTGATCTCTAGTTTGCCCTCGCGGGAAATGAGCCAGGCCCAACCACTGCCGAAACGCTTCATCGCCGCATCGGTGAAAACCTCTTTGAACTTCTCAAAACCGCCGAAGGCGCTCGCAAGAGCATCGTTCACTTTACCCTCAGGGGGGCCGCCCTTGCCGGGCCCCATGCAACTCCAAAAAAGGTCGTGGTTCCAGGCGCCACCGGCATTGTTGCGGAGTTTGGCGCTCGCGGTGCCGATCGTGCCGAAGAGTTGCTCCACGGTGGCGGCCGGGTTCGCCTCCGCAGCAATGGCTTCGTTGGCGTTCTTCACATAGGCCGCGTGGTGCTTACCGTAGTGCAGCTGCATGGTGAGTGTGTCGATGTGCGGCTCAAGCGCGTCGTAAGGGTAGGGCAGTGGCGCTTGGGAGAAGGTCAACGCTTCCGGTGTGGATGGAAGCTCGAACGCGCGAAGCACCGAGGGGGCCAAAACGGCACCAGCGGCGGCTTGGGCACTAAGGGAGAAGAATCGTTTGCGGTCCATGGGGTCGATTGGCGGGATGAAGGTAGCGGAGTACGGACCGGCCGCAACGCAACCATCGGGCCGCTATCCTTTGGCGAACAGCAGGAGCAATTGCCCCTTTTCCACAGCCTTGCCCTGCACCGCATGCACTTGTGCAACCACCGCATCGCCGGGCGCCTTGATCACGTTCTCCATCTTCATGGCCTCCAACACCAGCACCGGGTCGTTCTTTCGCACCGCGTCGCCCACCTTTACCAGCACATTGAGCACCAAGCCAGGCATGGGAGCCTTCAGCTCGGGGGACACCATGCCCGCCCGCTTATCCAGGCCGAGCGTTTGCATGAGATGCGCGCGCTCATCCTCCAATGCCACGGTGTACAGCTTGCCGCCGATACGCACCTTCACCAAGCCCTGCTCCCTGTCCTCCTTCACTACAAACGCGCGTACGGAACGGCCATCGATCAGTACGCTGAAAACCCCCTTGTCGCTCGCATTAAGGTCGACCGGCCGATCATCCTCCGGCCGCCAGCTGCGCGCTTCTTGATCGCGCACCAGGACAAGGGGTTTTTCCGCTTGATTGATGCGGGCGTAGAGCTTGCGGGCCATGGCTGGCGAATGTAGCGGTCGGCGGCTCGCTCACGTATCGGTACCCTCGCCAAGCCGCTCGTACATCTCGTCCGCCTCCAGGTCCTTTTGCTCACGGGCGGCTACCGCGAGACGATCGCACAGTTCGTTCTGCGGATGGCCATTGTGGCCCCGTATCCAATGGAATTTCACTTTGTGCTGGCGATAGGCGACCAGGAATCGCTTCCAGAGGTCGGGGTTCTTGCGTTTGGCGAACCCCTTCTTCTCCCAATCGAACACCCAGCCCTTTTCCACGCTATCCACCACGTACTTGCTATCGCTTACGATGGTCACATCCACGCCGGGTTTTTTCAAAGCTTCCAACGCTGCGATGGCGGCGAGCAACTCCATGCGATTGTTCGTGGTGTGTCGGAACCCCCCCCAGAGCTCGCGTCGGTGTGGGCCGGCCTCGAGCACGACCCCATAACCACCCGGGCCGGGATTGCCGCTGGCCGCGCCGTCGGTATAGGCGATCACTTTCATGGGGTGGTGTGCGGGAACAGTTGGGTGATGTTCGCCGCGAAAAGCTTGATACTTATGGCCAGCAGGATGATGCCGAAAGCCTTGCGCAGCACGATGAGCCCGACACGCCCCAGCAGCCGTTCGATGCGTCCCGTGAGCAGCAGTACCAGCAGCACCGGGACCATGTTCAGTAGGATGGCCACCAGAATGTTCTCCCTCTGGAACTCGGCCCGAAGGGAGAGGATGGTGGTGATCGTCCCCGCTCCGGCGATCACCGGAAAAGCAAGCGGGACGACGCTGTAGACCTTGGGGTCATCACTCGGCAGCCCCGGCGCGCTGTGGTCCTCCTTGAAAAGTTTGATGCCGAGTATCATTTCCAGCGCGATGAAGAAAAGAACGAAGGCCCCGGCCACGGCAAAGGAGCGCACGTCGACACCGACAAAGCTGAGGATGGTCTCGCCGAGATAGAGGAACACCACCATGATCCCCAGGCTGACCAACACAGCGCGCAACGGATAGACCTTGCCGGCCTTCTGCCGCACCTGAAGGATGAGTGGTATGCCCCCCACGATGTCGATCACCGCGAAAAGGATGAGGAAGGCCTTGCCGATCTCGGTCAGGTCGAACATCGTGGACAAAGGAACGCGCTGCTGGCTATTGGCCCCTAGCTGCTGGCCGCTCAACAGCTAGGGGCCAATAGCCGCGATGACGGATCCCACTACCGCGGGGTAGTTCGCATGCTCCAATTCGTGTATCCGCGTGGCTAGGGAATACGGGGTGTCTTCTGGAAAGACCCGGCATTTGACCTGGAGCAGGTGTTCTCCTTCGTCGTACCGCTCGTTCACATAATGTATGGTGATGCCGCTTTCCTTCTCCCCCGCCGCGATCACCGCCTCGTGCACATGGTGCCCGAACATCCCCTTGCCGCCGTATTTCGGCAAGAGGGCCGGGTGGATATTGATGATCCGCCGGGGGAATGCCTGTACGAAGTGGGCGGGGATCAAGCGCATGAACCCGGCCAACACCACCAGGTCGATCCGCTGGGCCAGCAGCTCGCGTTGCACGGACCCGCTCCGCAGTTCTGAACCGCTGAACAGGTAGGATGGTACACCAAGGGCCCAGGCGCGTTGCACCACCCCGGCCCGGGGTTGGTCGCAGCCAAGAAGTACCACACGGGCCGTATCGCTTCCCCGGAAGTACTCCACCAACCGTTGGGCATTGGTACCCGAGCCAGAAGCGAGAACGGCGATGCGGATCATCTTGAGCGCGAAGGTGTCGATTCGTTCATGGACCCTATCTATGACCGCACCGAACGCCTTGGCCCCGGGCCCCGTTACCGACCTCCGTGATCCGCGGTGGTGCCGGATCGAAAAAGTGTTTCCTTTGCAGCCTCACTTTCAAAAGACACTGTCATGTCGGATATCAAATCCAGGGTCATCGCGATCATTGTGGACAAGCTCGGGGTAGACCAGGGCGAGGTCAACATGGAGGCGAGCTTCACGAACGACCTTGGCGCTGACAGCCTAGATACCGTCGAGCTCATCATGGAGTTCGAGAAGGAGTTCAACATCGCCATCCCCGACGACCAGGCCGAGAAGATACAGACCGTGGGCCAGGCGGTGGATTACGTGGAGAAGAACGCCAAGTAAGCCGCATAGCGGATGCAGCTCAGACGTGTGGTCATCACCGGTCTGGGCGCGCTCACCCCTATCGGCAACACCCTCCAAGCCTATTGGGAGGGTCTGGTGAGCGGCCGTAGCGGAGCCGTGCCCATTTCCCGGTTCGACGCCTCCAAGTTCAAGACCCGCTTCGCCTGCGAGGTGAAGGGCTTTGACCCGGAGCAGTTCATGGACCGCAAGGAGGCCCGCAAAATGGACCCGTACGCGCAATACGCTGTGGTGGTAGCCGATGAGGCCATCAAGGACAGCGGGCTGGACCTGGAGAAGGCGGACAAGGACCACATCGGTGTGATCTGGGGTTCGGGCATTGGGGGCCTCAAGACCTTCCAGGACGAGTGCATCGGCTTCGCCAAGGGCGATGGTACACCGCGGTTCAACCCGTTCTTCATTCCTAAAATGATCGCCGACAGCGCCTCGGGTCTGATCAGCATGCGCCACGGACTGCGCGGGCCGAGCTATGTGACCGTGAGCGCATGCGCCAGCGGCAACAATGCCCTGATCGACGCCTTCAACAACATCCGCCTTGGCTTATGCACCGCCGTGGTGACCGGAGGTAGCGAGGCCGCGATCTACGAGGCGGGGGTCGGCGGGTTCAACGCCCTGCACGCCATGAGCACGCGCAATGACGACCCCGCAACGGCCAGTCGCCCCTACGACAAGGACCGCGATGGTTTTGTGCTTGGAGAAGGGGGCGCGGCCATTATCCTGGAAGACCTGGAACATGCGAAGGCGCGCGGTGCGAAGATCTACTGTGAGGTGATCGGTGGGGGTATGAGCAGCGATGCCTACCACATCACCGCCCCGCACCCGGAAGGGATCGGCGTGTTCCTGTGCATGAAGAACGCGTTGGCGGACGCGCACATCACCGCCAACGACGTGGACCATATCAACACCCACGGGACCAGCACCCCCATCGGCGATCCGCAGGAATTGAAAGCGATCCAGCAACTCTTCGGCGAGCAGGCCTACCGGATGAACATCTGCTCCACCAAGAGCATGACCGGGCACTTATTGGGTGGCGCCGGTGCGGTGGAGGCGGTGGCCACCATCCTGGCGATGAAGCATGGAACGATCCCGCCCACGATTAACCATTTCACGGACGACCCCGAGATCGATCCGCGCCTGAACCTCACCTTCAACGCCGCGCAAAAGCGAACGGTGAACGTGGCCATCAGCAACACCTTCGGGTTCGGTGGGCACAACACCTCGGTGGTGTTCCGCACCTACAGCTAGGCCCGCTTGATCCGATCCCTGCTCCTCCGTGCCCGCGCTTCGGCCGAGGATCGGCGTATCGCCGCATGGGTCAAAAAGTCCTTTGGCGTTCGCCCGTCCAATTTCACGCTCTACCGCCAGGCGCTGCGTCACAGCAGCGCGGTTCCGGATGATAGACCCGACCTGGCGAACAACGAGCGGCTCGAGTTCCTGGGCGACGCCGTTCTCGATGCCGTGGTAGGCAGCTTGCTGTTCGAGAAATACCCGAAGGAGGGGGAGGGTTTCCTCACGCGCATGCGGAGCAAACTCGTAAGTCGACAGCAACTGAACGAATTGGCGCATCGCGTGGGGATCGAACACGTCATCGAGAGCAATGTGACACGGGGCCACGAGACCAGCGTGCCCGGTAACGCGTTGGAGGCTACGTTCGGCGCGCTTTATCTGGACAAAGGATTCGATAAGGCCCGCAAGGCCATTGTGCGTTTGATCGCTTCGCAATACGACCTGCGCGCTCTGGAAAAGGAAGACCGCGACAACAAGAGCCGCCTATTGGAATGGGGGCAGAAGAACAAGAAACGCGTGGAGTTCCACCTTACCGAAGAGGGTGGACGAGGCGGCCGGGGCAAAACGTACGTGGCCGAAGTGAAGGTGGATGGCCAGGTGCAGGGCAAGGGTCGGGGCAATAGCAAGAAGAAAGCGGAACAAGAGGCGGCGGACCAAGCCTTCGCGGAGATCCAGGAAAGGCGCTCCCAAGGCCGGGGCCGCGGTCGGGGCCGCGCGCCGCGCCGTTCCGCCGACCGGCCCGAAAGTGACTGAGGTGGGCGGGACAGAAGCCACCACGGCCCCCCTTTTTAGGACCGGGAATGGTGTGTGGAACGCGCCTCATGCGCCGGTCGTGCGGTTCGGGCGCGGCCTACCTTTGGCGCACCACCCCCACGCCGCCATGGCCAAAACCACCAAACTGCGCTTGGACCTGGAGCCCGACCCGGAGGTGAACGTCATCGGCATTAGTTGCCATGTGAACGATTACCGCCTTTGCTGGTCCCTGAACCGGAGCATCGGCATCGCGCTCAGTCGACGGGAACGCGATATCCAGGATGAGGGCGATGCCAGCTACGCGGCGTTCGACCATGATGATGCCGAGACCGAGGCCCGCTTCACGTTGGTGAACAATCGCGGCGGGTCCGGGTTGTTGGTGAAAGAACAACGTTCGGCGGACTATTTCCTGGTCGTTGATGAGCGTGCGCCTTTCGATACGGACCAACTGCTCGAGCGCGTGCGCAATGCGGAGTTCGTCCTCGCCGCTTTCCCCTTGCCCTTCGACCAGCTGCGGGCCGGTCACAAACTGCTCCGATAGATCCTGATGACCGACCCTAAGACCAAGATCGTGGCCACCATTGGCCCCGCCTCCGCCTCCGCCGAGGTGCTTCGTGATCTCCTTCATGCGGGAGTGGACGTATGTCGGCTCAACTTCAGCCATGGCAGCTATGACTTCTACGCGGAGGTGATCGGCACGATCCGCTCCCTCAGCAAGGAACTCGGGATCCACACCGCCATCCTTGCCGACCTCCAAGGCCCCAAAATGCGGGTGGGTGAAATGGAGAACGGGGGCATCGACCTCCCCGATGACAGCGAACTGGTGATCAGTACCGACCCCGTGAAGGGACGCCCCGGCCTGGTAAGCACGACCTATACCCAGTTCCCGCAGGATGTGAAGCCCGGCGAACTGGTATTGCTGGACGATGGCAAATTGCGGCTGGAGGTGACCGCCACGGATGGCCGCAGCACCGTGACCACCCGTGTGATCAACGGCGGAAGGCTCACCGGGAACAAAGGGCTCAACCTGCCCAATACACGCATCAGCTTGCCCTGTCTTACCGACAAGGACAAGGAGGACCTCACCTTCGCCCTTTCACACGATGTGGATTGGGTGGGCCTGAGCTTCGTGCGCAGTGCACGCGATATCATCGAGCTCAAGCATATCATACGAGCACAGAACAAGCATGCCCGCGTCGTGGCCAAGATCGAGAAGCCCGAGGCGCTCAAGGAGATCGACGACATTATCCGCGAGGCCGACGCTTTGATGGTAGCTCGTGGCGATCTGGGCGTGGAGATCCCCATGGAGAAGGTGCCGCTGATCCAGAAAGACTTGATCCGCCGCTGCCTCGCCATGCACCGACCGGTGATCGTCGCCACGCAGATGATGGAGAGTATGATCACCAGCTTCACACCCACCCGCGCCGAAGTGAACGACGTGGCCAATGCCGTGCTGGACCATGCCGATGCCGTGATGTTGAGCGCCGAAACGAGCGTCGGCAAATACCCCGTGGAAGTGGTGCGTACCATGAACCGCATTCTCGTTGAAATGGAGACATCGGACGGTATGTTCAATGTGCCCAACCCGCCGCTCGAAGAGAACCAACGCACCATCAGCGACGCGATCAGCATCGCCGCCGTGCGCATGACCGAGGCGATGCCCGTAAAGGCGATCGTGACGATGACGCACAGCGGCTACACAGCCTTTAAGATCAGCAGCATGCGACCGCGCGCGAACATCTATGCCTTCACCAGCAACCCCGCGATCCTGTGCATGTTGAACCTGGTGTGGGGCGTGCGCGCGCACTACTACGACAAGACCGTGAGCACCGATCACACCATCGCCGACATCAAGCACATCCTGCGCAACAAGAAGTTCGTGCAACAGGGTGAACTGGTGATCAACATCGCCAGTATGCCCATCGCCGAGAAGGGCATGGCGAACATGCTGAAGGTGAGCCCAGCCTAACGCGCCTGTTTCATCAGCTTGCACCTATGTGCTGCGCCATCCGCGCGCACCATCAACAAGTAATGCCCGTCGGCCAAGCGGGAGAGATCGAACGTCTGCCTGGTTGATAACACCCTCTCCTGGAATACGACGCGTCCGCTGGCATCGTGCATTTGGAGCAGGCCGCCGACCAAGTCCTCTTCCA
The DNA here is from genome assembly GCA_016703105.1 of Flavobacteriales bacterium. GTDB lineage: Bacteria > Bacteroidota > Bacteroidia > Flavobacteriales_F > PHOS-HE28 > PHOS-HE28. The sequence goes on along the minus strand of JADJCS010000006.1, from coordinate 59,890 downwards.
CGGAAAGCTGAACAAGATCAGTTGCTGGATTGGGTACCAAGTGCATCTGCGCGTCTGCATCCGCCGTACTGATATCCGTGGTGGTGATAATCGCCGTTCGCGCCGTATTCGTGATCACCGGGGCATTGAGGTCGAAGAGGATCGCAGCGGTATTCCGAATGGAATCGCCGACCAGGAGATCGGTACGGGGCCGCATGCGGTAGCGGACGAAGCCATGGCTCATCAATTCGTTGCCGTTGCTGTCAGGCAGCAGGATGTTGTCGAACTGGAAGCGCATCTTGTGGTCGAAGTCGTAGTAGGTAAACGTAAATGGGTGTGAGGCGTCGATGAGCTCGAAGCTGGGCAGGTACGCGTTCGCTGGTAAGTGGTTTTCCACCGCAACGGTGAATGCCGTATCGGTGCCCGTGTTCTGGAACCGGATCGTGTAGTCCAGAACGGCATCGGCCAATGCGCTCACGAGCACTTCGGTCGGCTCCACAAGAATGTCGTTGGGGTCGAAGGAGCCTGTGACCTGGTTGTTCGTGGTAACGGTGTTGTCCCCGGGAACGAGATCGCCTGCGATGGGCGTGATCTCGGCCGTTGTGGTCACCGGGCTACCCAGTGTGTCCGCAACGGATTGCGTGCAGTACACGGAGAGCTGGATGTTCTGCAGCGGAAGCATCGGTCCGAGTGCCCATGTGAGCATGTTGCCATTGATGCTTCCGGGTGCGATCGACGTAGAGTCGAAACCGAGGCCATCATCGAGCACAAGGCTGAGGTCTGCATCAACGCTCATCGTTCCCACGTTGCGGCACAGCACATCGTAGCGCACGGGGAAGCCTGGACGGAAGGGTGAGACGGGTGTGAGGAAGACCTGGAGGTCCTGCGCGGGCACCCCGGCTGTGTATCGGAAGTCCAACCCGCTCACAGCTGGTTCATTGCCGGTGATGCTTGCGGTATGCGTGGCTGGGTCTTGCGCGAAGTACGGGATCGTTGGGCCTGTGATGGTGTGCTGGGCCGGGCCGTTCACCGCGAACGCATAACTGCCGTTGGGTTGTGAAAGCGCTAGTTCGCCATTGTTGTTCAGCCCCACTAACCGCCCACCGATACGCGGGTCGTCAACGCTGATGCTGGTGTCGTTGTCAGCATCCACGTAGAGCGTGCCAGCGAGCAGGGTGCTCTTTCTGTTGAACCGCACGGTCCAGATGTCCTGATAAGCCACGTTGCCGGGAACGAAGTGGTCCGCCGACATGGATATTCCAGTAGCGACGAAGCCATTGTCCGTAGGCGCAAGTGCATAGAAGAGATCCCCATCACTTCCTCCCACGGACTTCTCCCAGAGCAGGTCACCATTTGGGCTCACCGACAGCAGCCAGCCATCCCCGCCCCCATAGGGCACCTGGTTCTCCAACACGTCGTAGCAAACACTAACATCTCCATCGGAGGAGGTGGTGCTTCCCGCGATCAGATAGTTTCCTTGATATGATATCATGTCCGACGGACTATCCGGAAGACTTCCGCCGTAGGAACGGCTCCATAAGATCGAACCAGAGGAGTCCACGCGCATGAGCCACACATCCCAGTTACCGTGGTTCTCTGTAAGATCTCCATCGGAAGAGTTGGATGTGCCAAGGATGAGGTAGTCCCCGCCAGGCAAGCCAAGGATGTCCTGGAATTGATCCACGTCCGAACCGCCATACGTGCGATCCCACTCGATATCTCCGTTCGCATCGAGCTTCACCAGCCAACCATCGTATCCGCCATGGAGCGGCGTGCTCACATCGCCATCACTGGATCCGGTCCACCCCGCGAGAAGGGCCCCGCCATCCGCAGTAGATATGATGGATTGGCCAATGTCGATGGTGCTGCCCCCATAAGTGCGCTCCCATAGTTCATTGCCAGCGCTGTCCAAGGCGATGACCCATGCTTCCCAGTCGTTTTGTCCACGGAATCCGGAAACGAAGCAACCTCCATCCGATCGGGCGGCTACATGGATCCCCAGATCGTTCTGGTCCACAAGACCAGCATAGAAGCGCTCCCAGATGACAGAGCCGGCGGGGGAGACCTTCACGATCCAGAGGTCTTCGTCGCCCCAGCTATCGATGATCACCTGCCCCGCATCATAGATACTACCGGCGAAGACATAGTTCCCATCGGGCATCACGGTGCCATGCATGATCTGTACGAGGCCGAGGTCGCCTATGCGGTTTCCCCATTGCATCTGCCCTAAGCTGTCAAGACCGATGAACACCACCTCCCCGTTGGCTGGCCCCGTGGTGTTGCCAAGTTGACCATCTGCGGAATTGCTTGTTGCTGCGAGAAAGAAGCTGTTGTCGGGCAACTGATGGATGAAGTGCCCGGCGTCCGAATAGCCGCTTCCAAGCGAACGCGTCCAGGCCACGGCGGGGATCTGCGCATGGACCGCCGCCGCCGAGGCCAGCAATAGCAGGAAAGCGAGCATCGGTTTCACGGCAGGTGGTATTCTACTACGAAGCTAGGCGCAGGACCGCGTGCCGCCAAACAGCGCGGGCCTGAGGCGAGCCTCTAGCACACATGGCCCTACAGCCCATCGCGGAACAAGGCATGGTGAACATGCACCGGCCGCGTCCGGTACAGAATTACTTCACCACCACCTTCTCGTAGCGCATCCCTTCGTTCGTTTTCAGCACAACGACGAAGGTGCTACCCGCGTAACGCGATAGATCGGTCGTGAAGCGATGCTCGCCATGTACTGCGTGGCGATGCAGCAGTTGTTCCACGAGCGCACCGTCACCGCCGAAGATGGACAGGTCCGCTATGGTGGATCGATCCAAGCGGAGGGAAATGGTGACACGTCCGTCAGTGATGGTTGGATCCACCACCAATGCGTGATACTGCGGCACGGGCTCAGGTGAGGTGATCGCCGTGGGCGCATCCACGGTGTACTTGTAGATCCGCGCGCCGGACATGTAGGCGAGCGAATCGTTCAAGCGGAAGAAACGGTTGTAGTTGCTGCCCACCGGTTCCTGGCTCCAGCTAGCGCCGCCATCGGTGGTGCCCCACAGCGAATTGTCGCCGCCGATCCAACCGCGCAGGCTATCCAGGAAGCCAACGACCTCCACGTAGGTGTATGAGTTCGACACGATCGTGGTAATCCAGGTCTGCCCGCCATCTGTGCTACTGAGCAGCCGCGTATCATCGTTCACCGGCTCGCTGTACACTGAAGCGTACCAGCGATCGGCATCCAGCCGCTGGATCTTCCACACGATGTCCGAGGCCAATCCGGTGAGGTGCTTGGGCTGCCAGGTGGTACCGCCATCGGTGGTGTACAGAACGATGCCACCATTGCTCGCTGGAATTGCCGTGCCGGTGACGAAGCCCGTGTCCGCGCTGATGAAGTGGATGTCCACCAAGGCATGCGCATAGGCGCTCATGTCGATGTAGTTCCAAGTATCACCGCCATCCGTGCTCTTCACCACGTAGGCAGGAGAAGCCCAGAGACCGGTACCGTAGATCGTGTTCGACGTGGGCGCGGACAATCCACAAATGCCCGGCGGCGAAGGAGTGATCGTTCCGCTTACGTCGATCCATGTGGTGCCGCCATTGTGCGTGCGGTAGAGCTCGCCGTTCAGCGATCCGCAGAAGCCGGTATCGGCATTGAGGAACTCGATGCTACGCAGATAACTAGGTGAGGTGAACTGCAAATTCCAGGTAGCACCACCGTTCACGGTGTTGCGGATCCAGCCTGTGGGTCCGCCTGCAGCCCAGCCGACGCTATCGTTGACGAAGTAGAGATCGTCATAGCGCGCGGAGGAAGGAATAGTGAGCGTGGACCACGTGCCTTGCGCGTGGGCGATCGTCGCAAGAAGAACAACGAACGGGATCGCGATGACACTTCTCATAGGCTCAACATGAGCTACAAAGGTGATGTGATCATGTGGTTGCTCACTTGGGATCGTGGAAACATGCCTGCGCGCAACCGGCTGACCCGTGGTGAGCCCGGATACCTTGCCTTGCACAACCGCCCGTCAAGGTGACGGCCTAACCCTGGACCGATGCTGGAACGCGACTGGGACCGAGTGGCAGTAACCTTCGAAGAGGAGATATTCAATGTTCCGGCGAACGACCGGAGAGGCCTGATACCGCAGGCGGTACAACGCTACGCCTCGAAGGAAGCCGTGGCCACCGACCTTGGTTGTGGTGTGGGCCGTACACTGCCCTTGTTGGCCGATCGCTTCGGCAAGGTGTACGCGGTGGACGTGAGCAGTCAATGTTTGACAGTCGCCGCGGAAGCTTGTGCCGACCACCCGAACATCAGTTATGTGCATGCCGATCTTTCCAAGGACCGCAACAGCTATCCCGCTGCGGATCTTGTGCTGTGCATCAACACATTGTTGAACGCATCGATCGAAGTGCGTGAACCCTTGATCGACCGCACCTGTCGCAGCGTGAAGCGCGGTGGTCATTTGTTGCTCGTCGTACCCTCGTTGAACTCGGCATTGCTCACCGCGTTCCGGCATTTGCAATGGAACCTACGGGATGGCATGGATCCGAAGGAGGCGCAAAAAGCGGCCGCGCTCAATAGCAAGGGCCTTGACCACGGCACCGTGTACATAGATGGGGTGCCCACCAAGCATTACCTACGCGAGGAGCTCGAAGCGATGCTCGACGATCACGGCTTCGCGGTGGAATCGATCGAGAAATTGGAGTACCCGTGGAACACCGAGTTCGATGCTCCACCCAAGTGGATGAAGGCGCCCTATCCTTGGGATTGGTTCGTTGCCGCTCGGCGCGTGCGGTAGGCCATCACCGTGCCGCACGACCTAGGGCGAGGTCGAGATAGAACCCCGGCTTTCTCAGCCGCGCACGCAGATCCATGTCCGTGAACATGCTGCTGATCGTATCAGCTAGAGCCGGGTTCTTGTTAGCGCGGTCCACCACGAAGTCGAAGAGCCAGGCCTTGTGCGCAAGTCGCTGAAGGTGCGTGCTGATCGCCAGTTCCTGGCCCAGGCGTTTCCAGACGCGCTGGTCGTAGGCTTTCAAAAACTCCGCGTCCGAGCGTTGCGCACGCAGAGCTTCGGCGGCCACATCCGCCGCGTGTACCCCACTGATCATGGCATGACTGATACCCTCGCCGGTGAAGGGGTCGATCAAGTGGCCCGCATCGCCGATCAACAGGAACCCAGCGCCGCTCAATGGATGTCGCTTGCTGGCGAGTGGAAGGCCCATGCCTTGAACGGGACCCTCCAGTGTAGCGGTGGCGAAACGATCCTTCAGGGCAGGATGCGTCGCGACGAGCCGAAGGAGCTCCGCTTTGAGATCCACCCGGCGGTCGCGCACCACATCGCTGCGCAGACCCAGGCCTACATTGGCACGGCCGCCGGGCAGTGGAAAGATCCACAAGTAACCGGGCAACAGTTGCTTGAGAAAGTGCAGTTCGATGAAACCGTGCGCATCGAGGCCTTGTATGCCGCGATAGTACGCGCGCACCCCGGCCGCATGGTGGCGTGGCTCCGTGGGCAGACCCGCCACATGGCGCGCGAAGTGCGAGTTGGCACCATCGGCCGCAAGGATCAGCTTGCAGTTGATGGTTGACGGTTGATGGTTGTCGGTCGCGTTGGACAGTGCAATGGACCATCCTGAAGAGGAACGCTCATAGCTCTTGGCTTGCGTCCCCTCGAGCACGTCAACATGCGGGTTCCGCTTCACGGCATCGAAAAGCAGCGCATCGAAGTCTAGTCTTGGCAATATGGCGCCCGGGGCCTCACCTAAACCGGTTTCTCTGCTGAACGGAACGCGCAATGCCCGTCCGCTCGGCGCGACGAAGGTCACCCCCCAACTGGGTAGTCGACCGGCGTTCCGGTTCACGGCATCGACCAGCACCGGATCTAGCCGGCCCAGCGAACGCATCACCTTACCACTGAGCGCATCGCCACACACCTTGTCGCGCGGGAAGACCGCCTTCTCCAACAAGACGCTGCGGACGCCGTGCTTTGCGAGCTGCAAGGCGGCCGAACAGCCACCTGGCCCACCGCCGACAATGCAAACATCCGTGTTGATCACCTCGTTCATCGCACGCGCACCGCTTGGTTGGGCCGCTGTTCTTCACGAACGACCGTTTTCACGGATCTCCTCCGGTCCATCCCGGCAAGTTCAGGACCGGAAGGCTTCGCCGCTGAACTGCTCCAGGAAGCGCACGTCATTCTCCCAATAGAGCCGCAGATCGGGGATGCGGTACAACAACTGGGCGATCCGTTCCACACCCATGCCGAAGGCGAAGCCGGAGTATTCCGTCGGGTCGATACCGCAATTGCTCAACACGGCAGGGTCCACCATACCGCAACCCATGATCTCCACCCAGCCGCTATGCTTGCACACGGCGCACCCCGCACCGTCGCAAATGCTGCAGCTCATATCCACCTCCGCGCTCGGCTCGGTGAAGGGGAAGTAGCTGGGCCGCATGCGGATCCGCACCTCCGGCCCAAAGAGGCTCTTGGCGAAGTGGTCCAAGGTGCCCTTCAGTTCAGCGAAGTTCACGTCTTTGTCCACATAAAGCCCTTCCACTTGGTGGAACATGCAATGCGCACGTGCGCTTATCGCTTCGTTGCGGTACACGCGACCGGGGCTCACCGTGCGGATCGGTGGTTTCTGGCCTTCCATCACGCGCACTTGCACACTGCTGGTGTGGGTGCGAAGCGCCAAGCCCCCTGGACCTTCCACGAAGAACGTGTCCTGCATATCCCGTGCGGGATGTTCGGGAGGGAAGTTGAGCGCACCGAAGTTGTGGTGGTCGTCCTCCACTTCCGGGCCCTCGCTCACCGTGAAACCGATGCGGGCGAAGATGTCGACGATGCGTCGGCGGACCAGGGTAATGGGATGCAAGCTGCCCGGGAGGTCCAGCGCGGCGGGACGCGTGCCGTCCGAAGAAGCGATGGTTCTGGCCTCTTGCCCGGCCGTGGCGAGCTGTAGTTCCTCCAAGCGGGCCTGTGCGGCTTGCTTCAACTGGTTGATGCGCTGGCCCAGTGCCTTCTTTTCCTCCGAGGAAACCTGTTTGAAAGCGTCGAAGAGCGCGGTTAGCGAACCGTTCCGCCCCAAGTAGCCCACCCGGAAGCGCTCGACCTCTTCAGCGTTCGTTGCGGCCGCAGCTGCAACTTCGGCCTCTAGCGAAGTGATACGTTCCAGGAGGCTCATTCCAGCACTTTCATCCACATGCGTACATCCACCAAGGGCCGGTCGTGTTGGTCGCGCTCGACCGCGGCGATCCTGTCCAGCACATCGAGGCCTTCGATCACCTCCCCGAAGACCGTATAGGCACCGTCGAGATGAGGCGCCCCGCCCTGCGTGGCATAGGTGCGCTTGGCCTCGTCGTCGTAGCTCACCGGAGTGCCCATGTTCGCGTTGCGCTTGCTCATCATGTCCATTTCCGCGGCCTGGTAGGTACGGCCTTGCACGATATAGAACTGGCTGCCGCTGCTTTCCTTCACGGGGTTCACTTGGTCGCCTTGCCGCGCGGCGGCCAGCGCACCTTTTTTGTGGTACATGCCCGGGAGGATCTCGGCCGGTATTTTATGGTCCGGCCCGCCCGTACCCAAGGGCATCCCAGCAGCGGCATGTTTGCTGCCCGGGTCGCCGCCCTGTACCATGAAGCCCGGAATGATCCGATGGAAGCACAGGCTGTCGTAGTGCTGATCTCTGACCAACTTCAGGAAGTTGTCCCTGTGCAGTGGGGTCTCATTGTACAGGGCCACGATCAGGACGCCGAGGCCGGTGCGGACCTCCACCAAGTGCTGGGGTCCATCGTCCTTCGGCTGAGCCGGGAGAGCCGGAATACCCGCCAGGATCAATAGCACGGAGAGGACTTTGGCCCGGAGGCATTGCAGGGACATCGCGCGCAGCGTTACTTTTGAGGATCGCCGAACCTTGGCTGGCAAGGCGCCCAAAAGTAAACCGATGAGGCGATCGACCTTCCGTGCCCTGGTCCCCGTGGCCGCATTGCTCCTGCTTTGGCTGGTACTACCGGCTTGCAACAAGGAGAAGCCCACGACGGCCATCGTCACCATTACCGATGAGGATGGGTACCCCCAAGCCGAGGCTTATGTGAAGCTCTATGCCAACCCGGTCTATCCCTTGGGCGACCCCTCCCGTCTGATGCAGGAGAAGTTGACCGGCAGCGATGGACGCGCGGAGTTCGACTATTCCAGCTTTTATGAGCAGGGACAGTCCGGGTTCGCGGTGCTGGATATCGTGAGCTTCAAGGATAGCGCGGTGGGCGAGGGCATCATCAAGATCGTGGAGGAGGAGACCTCGGAGGAGACCGTGGTTCTCGTGCCGATCGCACCCTAGGCCGAAGCGCCGAGCCACCGGGTCAACCTCAGGCGGGTCGATCGAAGTAGTCCAACACCGCCTCCTTCATCAGGCGCTCCTGTTCCTTGTCGTTGAGCGGTGGCAGTTCCTTCACTCGTTCGAAATGAGGCCATCCGTCCGCATCGCGGCCTAGCTCCTTATAGTAGCCGTAGGGCATCAGCAGCACGCAGATGCCGATGTGCATCAGGTTCAACTTCTCGTCCTTTTTGAACTCGCGCGCGTGCTGCCCCAGCTCCTGCACGCCGACCAGGAAGATCATCCCGTTAAGGTCCACGGGGGCGCCAAACCGAACCTCCATGGCCTTGAGCAGGTCGCGCCAGCGTTTTTCGAACTGTAGGTCCACGTGGGGTCGGAATTCCGGGTGCGAAGATCTTCACATCTTCACCGCCAAGCGAACGGATCTTCTGCTATGAACTGGCTTGACTGGGCGATCATCATCGTGCTGGGCATCGCGGCCTTCCAAGGCTTCGCGCGGGGCTTTATCGTGGAACTCGCGTCGCTGGTGGCGCTGGTCGCCGGCATTTGGGCGGCCACACACTTCAGCAGCAGCGTTGCAACGGCCATCGGCCTCGACCCGGCGAAGGAGATCTTGGCCTTCGTGGTGACCTTCCTGCTGGTGCTGATCGGCGTACACCTGCTCGCCCGCCTCCTCACCACGCTCCTCGATGCGGCCGAGCTGGGCCTGCCGAACAAGTTGGCAGGCATCGCCTTCGGCGTCCTGCGGTCGGCGTTCACCCTCAGTATCGCATTGAACCTGTTGCTCGGTTATTCCAAGGGGGATATGCCGCCCAAGCATGTCCAGGAAGGCTCTCAGTTCTTTGAACCGCTATGGGCATTCGCGCCATTGATCATACCTGCGCTCGGCGAAACCAAGTGGGTGCATCAAGTAATGGAGGACGTGAAGGAGGAGGCCAGCGAGTTGACCGATTGATACGGACGATAAAGGCTGCGGGTCGAACGGCCCCTTATTCCCATACCGCCGCGATCCCGGGCAGCACCTTGCCTTCGAGGAACTCCAGCATCGCGCCGCCGCCGGTGCTCACATAGCTCACCTGGTCCGCCAGACCGAACTGGTTCACTGCGGCCACACTATCACCGCCACCCACCAGGGAGAAGGCCCCGTATTTGGTCGCATCGGCTAGAGCGGTGGCGATGGCGAGCGTGCCACGCTGGAAATTCTTCATCTCGAACACGCCCATGGGGCCGTTCCAGAGGAGGGTCTTGTTGCGGTTCACCACCGTGCTGAACGCTTCTATCGTCAATGGTCCGATGTCCAGGCCCATCCATCCGTCGGGAATGCTCGTGGCCGGGCAGATGTCCGTGTTGGCGGTGTCCGAGAAGGCATCGGCCACCACCGCATCGGTGGGCAAGTGGATATGGACACCCAGGTCCTGCGCTTGTTGCATGATGGCCCGAGCGGTGTCCAGCTGGTCTTCTTCCACCAACGAGGACCCAACGTGGCCGCCATGCGCTTTAATGAAGGTGAAGGCCATGCCCCCACCTATGATCACCTCATCGCACTTCGCCAACAGGTTCTCCAGGACGGCGATCTTGCTGCTCACCTTGGCCCCACCAATGATGGCGCATACGGGGCGCTGCGGGTTGTCCAACACCTTGCCTACACTGGCCAGTTCGCTCTCCACCAAATAGCCGAAGAGTTTGGCGGAGGGAAAGAAGCGGGCGACGATGGTGGTGCTGGCATGCGCACGATGTGCGGTACCGAACGCATCGTTCACATAAACGTCGCCCAGTTCGCTCAGCAGTTTGCTGAAGGCTTCGTCGCCGATCTCTTCCTCCGGGTGGAACCGCAGGTTCTCCAATACCAGCACTTCGCCCGGCCTCAATGCGGTGGCTTTGGCCTTCGCATCCGGACCTATGCAATCCGTGGCGAACTGTACGGGTTTGCCGAGCAGCGTGCCAAGGTGTTCCGCCACGGGTTTCAGGCTCATGGCGGGGTCCACTTTCCCCTTCGGGCGGCCGAGATGGCTCATGAGGATCGCGCTACCGCCATCCTTGAGGATCTTGTTCACCGTGCGCACGATGCCCCGCGCTCTGGAATCGTCCGTCACATTGCCATTGGCATCCTGTGGCACATTGAGGTCCACGCGGACCAGTGCTTTCTTACCCGCGAAGTCGAACGTGTCCATTGTCAGCATGGGGCAAAAATACCATGCCTACAGCGAGCATTGGCCGGAAGTGGACCAGACAGGGCGACATGAGCGCATGTTGCGTTGCTTTGCGATCGTGCTCTTCTCCCGCATCATCGGACAAACGGCGCTGAAAGCGCGACTTATCGGCAACATACGCGAGGGCCGTGTCCCGCATGCGCAGTTCTTCCTGGGCCCGCGCGGCAGCGGCAATCTGGCGCTGGCGCTGGCCTACGCGCGTTACTTGCTCTGCGAAGCACCGGGTGTGGCCGATAGCTGCGGCGAGTGTCCGGCCTGCAAGCAAATGGACAAGCTGGCACACCCGGACCTGCACCTGAGCTTCCCGATCTTCTTGAGCGAGAAAGTGAAGACCTGCGATACGTTCACTGCGGATTGGCGTGCGCTCGTCCTGAAGGAACCGTTCCTGGACGCGGCCATTTGGCGTGACCAGCTCGAAGGGGAGAACAAGCAGCTACGGATGGGTGTCAACATCGCGGCCGACATTACGCGTAAACTCAGCCTCAAAGCATACTCCGGTGGTTGGAAGGTGATGTTGGTTTGGCTTCCTGAAATGATGGACGCCTCCGCAGCGAACAAACTGCTCAAGGTCCTGGAGGAGCCAGAACCCCGAACGCTCTTCTTGCTCGTAGGGACCGAAGCCGACCAATTGCTCCCCACCATACTCAGTCGCACCCAGCTTGTGAAGGTGCCGGCCCTGGCGGAGGCCGATGTGGAACAGGCGCTATTAGCGCGGTACGACGACCTGAAACCGGAGGATGCGCGCGCGTGCGCGGTACGCAGCGGGGGTGACTTGCTTGAGGCGGTCGCCATGGCCGAAAAGAGCGAGGAGGAGCTCTTCGTGCTCTTCCGGGATTGGTTGCGCGCTTGCTACGGGCTGCGCGTGCATGAGGCTGCCGAGTTCTCGGAGCACTTCGCCAAAATGGGTCGCGAGCGCCAGAAAAGCCTGATGCGCTACGGCCTTCACCTTATCCGCATGAGCTTGTTGCAGGCCGAACGGGTGCCCCAGCTGGTGCGTGCCGTGGGGCAGGAGCAGGACTTTGTGCAGAAGTTCGGTGCGTTATTGAACGAACGGCGAGTGGCTGGCTTGCGCGAAGAACTTGAAACGGCCCATGTGCATCTGGAGCGCAACGCCAATCCCAAGGTGCTTTTCATGGATCTGAGCTACCGGGTGTACGGGCTGCTTCGGGCTTAGTCCTACCCGTATTTCGGGCCCCCGCGAGCCACCTATCTTCGCGCCCCATGGGATGCGCGAGCTGTAGCAGCGGGAAGGACGGGAAACCGGCAGGGTGCAAGAGCAACGGCTATTGCAGCAGCAGCGGGTGCAACAAGCTCGGCGTGTTCGACTGGCTCACGGGGGTGCCGCTTCCCGGCGGCCAACAGGCCTTCGACGCGGTGGAGGTGCGGTTCAAGAACACCCGCAAAGGGTTCTACCGATGCCCGCCCAGCCTGGGTCTTACCCAAGGCGATGCCGTCGTACTGGAGGCCAGCCCAGGATACGACGTGGGCGTGGTGAACCTCACGGGTGAACTGGTACGAGCTCAAATGTCCCGTAAGGAGAAGGAGCTAGACACCTTCGAATTGCGCAAAGTGCTTCGCAAGGCCACCCAGGAAGACCTGGACCGCTGGCATGCCGCACGGAAGCAGGAGGACGAGACGCTCTTCGCTTCGCGCGCCATCGCTCGCGAGGCGCGCCACGAGATGAAGGTCACGGACGTGGAATACCAAGGCGACGGTACCAAGGCCATTTTCTACTATGTGGCCGAGGAGCGAATTGATTTCCGTGACCTGGTGCGCAAGTTGTCGGACCGTTTCAAGGTGCGTGTGGAGATGAAACAGATCGGTGCACGGCAGGAGGCCGGGCGCATCGGCGGCATCGGTAGTTGTGGACGCGAGTTGTGTTGCAGCACCTGGCTCACCGATTTCCGCAGTGTGACCACAAGCGCCGCCCGCTATCAGCAACTCGCTCTCAACCCGCAGAAGCTCGCGGGCCAATGCGGCAAGTTGAAGTGTTGCCTCAACTATGAGCTCGATATGTACATCGAGGCCGTGAAGAGCTATCCCTCACCAAACGCCAAGCTGAAAACCAAGCAGGGGATCGGTGCGCATCTGAAGACGGACATCTTCCTGGAGAAGATGTGGTACGGGTTCAAGCGACCGGGAGAGCCGTTCGTGATGGCGGGATTCCCCATTGACGTAGTACGTGATGTCCTCGCCAAGAACAAGGAAGGCATCGAGCCCGAAGTGGACCTGAACATGACGGACGAGCCGGTCAGTGCTGTCAAAGCGCCCGACTATGAGAACGTGGTGGGCCAGGACGACCTCACTCGCTTCGACCAAAAGAACAAAGGGGGCAAGCAACGTGGAGGGCGCAACGATCGGGACCGCAGGAACCGCGAACGGCCTCGTGGCGAAGGCGGAGCACCCGCCAAACCGCCCCCGGCAGCCGCTCCACAAAGCACCGGACAACCACCGCGTCAGGGTCGTGGCGATCGTCGCGGACGGGATGGACGGCGTGACCGAGGCCCACGGCCGGACCGTCCTCCGCAACCCCCGCAACCGCCCCAGGCGTGAACCGCTCCGCTCTAGTTCTTCTGCTCGCCGTTGTGTTCCTGGCCTGCGGTCGGCCGGAGATCTACCAAAGCGACGTGCCTCTGCCAGAAAGCGGTTGGGTCCGAGACCTACGGCCGACGTTCTGTTTCGGGATCACCGACACGGTGACCCCACACGATGTCTTCATCGATGTGCGCCACACGGGCGATTACGCCTACAGCGACCTCTATCTGTTCGTGGACATCATCGCCCCGGACGGGCGCATACTTCGTGATACCGTGGAATGCCTTCTGGCCGACCCCATGGGCCGCTGGTATGGCCGTGGAACAGGTTTCGTTTTCGCCGACCGCTTCAAGGCGCATGTCCTATACAAGTTGGGCGATAGGTTCCCGCGCACCGGCCGTTATTGCCTTCGCATGGAACAGGCCATGCGCACCGACACCCTGCATGATGTGTTGGATATCGGGATCAATATCGCTCCTTCGCAAGCCGCCCCGCCGCCACCCCGCCGCTAACTTCGGCCGCCGATGAGCGCATCTCCCGCCGCCCCGCGTCGCCGCCCGCTCCTCTGGCTCCTCTGGTTCGCGTTGCTCGGCCCGCTGCTGGCACTTGCTCTAGCGCTCTTCATTGCCGCCACTGGAGACCTGCCGGGAACCAGTGACCTAGAGAACCCGCGCAGTGACCTTGCCACCGCCATACTCTTCAGCGACGGCAGCCTCATGGGCCAATATTATCGCGAGAACCGGATCCCTGTGAAGTACGATCGCATCAGCCCGCATGTGGTACACGCGCTGATCGCTACCGAGGACGAACGCTTCCGCGATCATAGTGGGATCGACCTGCGCGGAACGCTCCGGGCAGCCGTGTACTTGGGCCGCAAGGGGGGCGCTAGTACGATCACCCAACAGTTGGCCAAGATGTTGTTCACGGAAAAGCCGGCCAGTTCCGTGCAACGCATCTTCCAGAAGCTACAGGAATGGATCATCGCCGTACGACTGGAAAGGCAGTATACCAAGGAGGAGATCATCGCCATGTATCTGAACCGCTTCGATTGGATCAACCAGGCGGTGGGGATCCAGAGCGCGGCGCATGTGTACTTCAACACAAGCCCGGACAGTCTGCGCATCGAAGAAGCAGCACTGCTGGTGGGTATGTGCAAGAACCCCGCGCTGTTCAATCCCCTCCGCCGACCCGACACCACCGAGCACCGGCGCATGGTCGTGCTGGCACAGATGCAGCGGGCGGGCATGATCGACCGCGAACGATACGATTCACTGAAGGCACTTCCGCTCGGGCTGCGTTTCCAACGGATCGATCATACCGAAGGCCCTGCGCCCTACTTCCGCGAGGTGTTGCGCGCCAAGCTCACGGCTCTTTTCAATGAAAAGGACCCGGCCACGGGCAAGTACAGATTGGCCAAGGCCGACGGCGGTCCGTACGATATCTATACCGATGGCCTCAGCATCCACACCACCGTGGACCCCCGCCTGCAGGCCTACGGCGAGTTCGCCGTGCAGGAACATCTGCGCAGCGAATTGCAGAAGGATCTCTTCAAGGACCTGGCGAAGAAGAAGAACAAACCCTTCGATTTCCGCGTGACCGATGCGGAGATCCAGACCATCATGAGAACCGCGATGAAACGTAGTGTGCGGTACCGCGTCCTCGTCGGCAAGCAGTGCCCAGCGTGCGAGCGCCCAGCGCAATTCATCGAGGAGAGGATGCACGAGGGTACGCGCCAGCACCACTGCCGTGCCGACTTGGGCGGTTGTGACACGTTCTGGCCGGTGGTGAAGGAGAAGGACATCCCCCCCATTTTCGAGAAGCCAGTTCCCATGCGCCTTTTCAGTTGGCGCGGGGAGATCGATACAGTGATGAGCCCGATGGATTCGATCCGCTACTACAAGAGCTTCTTACAGAGCGGACTTTACAGCATCGATCCGCGCACCGGCTTCGTGAAGGCCTGGGTGGGCGGCATCAACTTCAAGCACTTCCAGTACGATCATGTGGAGCAGGCGCGCCGGCAGGTCGGTTCCACCTTCAAGCCCTTCATTTACGCCACAGCCATGCGCGAAGGACTGGCCCCTTGTTTCACCCTGCCCAACCAGAAGGTGTGTTTCGATATGCCCGAGGGTCAGCCCGATTGGTGCCCGGAGAACAGCGATGCCAAATACGGCGGCATGATCACCTTGAAGCAGGCCCTGGCCGGATCCATCAACACCGCGACCGCCTGGCTGATGAAACAATACGGCCCATTGCCGGTCACTGTTCTGGCCAGACACATGGGCGTAAAGAGCCCCTTGGACCCCGTTCCAAGCCTTTGCCTCGGGGTGGCCGACCTTACTCTCGAAGAAATGACCGGTGCGTTCGCCGCGTTCGCGAACCAAGGGGTCCACATCGATCCTATCCTTTTCACCCGGATCGAGGACAAGAACGGCAACGCCATCTACGACGTGATGCCCAGCACCACCGAGGCGCTGGACGAGAACACGGCTTACATCATGCTGGACATGCTGAAGGGGGTTATGGACCGCGGCACCGGCCTGCGCCTTCGCGGAGGCGGGGGGGGGAACCGGGCCAAGTATGGGAACATCAAAGTGCCCACAGCAGGAAAAACAGGGACCACCCAGAACAATAGCGACGGCTGGTTCATCGGGATCACGCCCGACCTGGTGACCGGTATCTGGACAGGTGCGGAGGACCGCAGCGTGCGCTTCGCCAGCACGGACAAGGGCCAGGGGGCGAACATGGCGTTGCCCATTTATGGTTACTACATGAACAAGGTTTACGCGGACAGCACCATCCCCATCAGCACCGAAGATTTCGAACGCCCCAGTGGCTTCGACGCATCCGTACTGGACTGTGGGAAAGAGCTACCCATCCTACTGGAGGAAAGCCCGAAGTGGGAGTGATGCCGGGACTATCTTCGCCAGCACCTCAAGGTATTCCAGATGAATAAAGTGGTGGCCAACGCGGATGCGGCAACAAAGGGGTATCAGCGATGGCATGACCCTAATGGTCGGTGGTTTCGGTCTTTGTGGAATACCGGAGAACAGCATCGCCGCTCTCGTCCGCATGGGTGTCAAGGGCTTGACATGCATCAGCAATAACGCAGGGGTCGATGACTTTGGCCTAGGGCTCTTGTTGCAGCGGAAGCAGATCAAGAAGATGATCAGCAGCTATGTCGGAGAGAACGAGGAGTTCGAACGACAGATGCTGAGCGGTGAACTGGAGGTGGACCTGATCCCCCAGGGTACCCTGGCGGAAAGATGCAGGGCGGGTGGATCGGGCATCCCAGCCTTTTTCACACCGGCCGGCTATGGCACTGAGGTGGCGCAAGGAAAGGAGGTGCGGGAGTTCCACGGCAAAATGTACGTGATGGAGGAGTGGCTAAGATCCGACTTCAGCATTGTGAAAGCGTGGAAGGGCGATACGCTCGGCAATCTGATCTACCGCCACACCGCCCGCAACTTCAATCCGATGATGGCCATGGCCGGTGGCATCACCATCGCAGAGGTGGAGCAATTGGTACAGCCCGGCGAATTGGATCCTGACCAGATCCACACACCCGGGATCTTCGTCCATCGCATTTTCCAAGGTAGCGGATACGAGAAGCGCATTGAACAGCGCACGACGCGGAAGCGCGACTGAACGCAGGTGTCCGCGGGTCGGAGAACAAGTGCCCATGACCGGCCGGGATCTTCGGTTCTTTCTTGCCCTCGCTTCATGCGTTGCCTGTTACCTCATCGCGCGCGCTGCCTTCGTGCCTTGGGTCCATGATGAATGCGCTTCGCTTTTCTGGTATGCCGGTCCCGGGGTGTTCCTCCCACCGCATGCGCACGCGGATGCGAACAACCATATCCTTAGCTCCGCGCTCGGCGCCTTGTTCCTCCGGGTGTGCGGCCTGTCATTGCTCGCGTCCAGGCTAGGCAGCTTGTTGGCTTTCGGGCTGTATGCCTTTGCGGCATGGCGGCTCGGCGCCTATGTAAGATCCGCGTTGCTGCGCTGGTGCCTTTGGTCGGTTCTGCTTTTCTGCCCCTTCCTGTTCGAGTTTTTCGCGCTGTTCCGCGGGTATGCTCTGGAGCTGGCGTTCCTCGCGGTGGCTTTGGAGGGTGGGCTTCGTTGGGTAAGGACGCGATCCATTCTACCGTTCGCGCAGTTGCTCGGCGGTATCGCCCTGGCTGACCTCAGCGTATTGGCGCTCGTGCCATTGTGGGCCGGCTTGATCGTTGGTTTGGCAACCATGCTTTTGTTTGGGCGCCGAGGGTACCCGCAGCGCACCTTCCTTCTACATGTCGCCCATTGGTCCATCCTGGGATTACTGCCGCTGCTCTGGGGGCTGGACATGGCCTTCGACCTCAGGGCGAAGGGCCTGCTCTACCATGGAAGTACCGCAGGGCTCCTTCCGGTGACGATCGCTTCGCTGAATACGCTCGTGCTGGGCGGTGATGCTCCGATCGCCCGTCTGGCAGTGGTTCTGTTCGCTTTGTTCCCGCTTAGCGTCACGGTCGCATTGAAGGCATGGCGCCGCCCGCTGGGGATCGTGAGCGGGACTTTATTGCTGGACGTACTCCTGCGTATGGCCCTCGCACGGCTGCTGGATGTGAACTATCCGGAGGATCGCGCCGCCCTGCACTTGCTATGGCTCGCACTCATCGCTGTCCTATTGGCGTTGGACGAGGTTTCGTCCATCCGCCCGCGAGCACGTTGGTTGGGGACGCTCCTGTTCTTGCTACCGTTGCGCAGCCTTCTCGACGTGAACATTGACCGCACCTCCCTGTGGCCGGAGCAATCCGTTCCTGAACGCTTCGTGGTGCGGCTGGATGAAATGCAACGACGCGCTGGACGCCCGCTGGTGGTCGGCGCCTATCATCAACTTGCGTTCACGATCCCTTACATGGCGCGCTATCTGGGGCTCCCTCCGATATGTCCGCATGCAGAGCACTTCCCCGAAGGCACCGACGACGTGCGCATCGTCGATGACCGCCTCCTGGCCACAGCGTCCAAGGGCTTCATGGAGGTTGATTCCAGCCCGCCGAACCATCTTCATTTCCTAGTGCGCAATGCACCGCTCCGCAATGGACCACTGGTCGCGTATGCTACCATCCAAAGTGATCCGCGAGCCGATAATTTCGAGGTGTGGGCCACGCGCGCGGACCATCGCATATACCTGGTCGAGGTACGATGTCTCCTTCCGACCGAAGGGCACCTGCAAGACCTTTTGCTGGTGGCGGTTTCTCAAGACGCTGAGGGCAACGATCTGACTTACGAGTCGGTCCATCCTGCGGTTGTCGACCTTGCACGGACCGATGGGCACTACACGATGGCGTTCCGATTCGATCCGTTGGTCGGCGCCACGAAGCACCTGGTCTATTTCTGGAACGGTACCGATCGAGCGGTACCTATAGAAGCTTTGGATATCCGCGTCTCCGAATTGAACTGACCGTTGGCACGCGAGTAGAGCCGATAGTTCCCATCTCCTTCTTCCTCCGGATGAGTGCCGCGCAGGCTGGTGCGTAAAAGGTCCAGTGCCTGGCGTTGCGCGTCATCCTGTGGAGGGCCGATCACGAGAATATGATCAGCCGCGATCAGTCGGGTGCCGGGAACATTGCTCCAGGGCTCAAGGACATCCAGGGGATGTTCGGGCGCAGCGGCACGAGCGGTCATGGTGCTATCCGACCACCGCAGTGGAAAATGAGGATTGATGAACTCGTAGTTCGACAGGTTGAGCACATTCCGGTCCGCGAAGGCGAGCTCCGGCAAATGCGACCCCAACCAATCAAAGCTCACGATCGCCACCGAACCACCCGGGATCACCCGCATCGCGACCGCATGGCAGGCGCGCATCCGTTCATTGTTCCTTTCCTGCTCTTCGCCACGGATCTGCTGTTGCATGATCATGATCGGCAACACCATGAACGGGATCCAGAGCGAGGAGGAGCGACGTTGCGGGAGTGCCAGCACCCAGAACAAAACGCACAGATGGGTGATCAACGCAAGGCGCATCAGGATGTCGATACCCTTGCCCCAGAAGTTCGGAAGAGTGGCCTGCAAGAGCAACGCGACCCCCACAATGACCGCTTCGAACACGCGGATGCGCCCCCTCCGCTCTTGCTGGTGCGCGGAAAGTAGTCCTTGTGCCAGCGCCATCAGCACGGCAAGCACGGAGGCACCCCACAACGATCGCTCAGCAGGGAAGTCTACGAGTTGGAAGGGGCGAGAGAGCTGCTCCCAGCGATCCGGTGTGGGTGGTCCCCAGCTCTCCTCCCGCTGTTGTCCGACCTGATACCAGACCAGTAGGACGAGCGCGGGCAGGCATGCGCATAGCGCACGCAGGGAGCTCCGCAGAAGCTCTCTTCTCCTTGTTCCTCCGTTACACGTTTGTCCCGCCCAGTGGAACAGGGAATGGATCCCGAGCCATCCCAAGGCGAAACCGAACGGGACCAAATGCGCCAGATACAACAGCACCAGTAACGAAGCGAGCACGACATAGCGGCGTGTGGAACCGGTTGCGTTCGCGTGCGCCTCGATGTGATACCACTGGCAGATGAAGAGCACGAACACCAACAGCCCAAGGCAGAAGTTGTAATACCCCATGGCGAAAGGCACATGCACGGCGAACGGAAAGATCAGGTGCGCGCGCCATGGCGGGCCGGGGCCCCGCTGCAATGCCAATGCGCGGAGGGCGATAGGAAGCCCTGCCAGGATCAGAACATGCAGCGCCTTCGAAGCTTCGGGGGTCTCGAACGGGATCAACAACAACGCCAACAGCGCATGCCCCAGCCAATTGGGTACGGGCACCGGCGTAAAATCCCAGCCCGCATCCCCCGGGATCGAACCCGTGAGTTTCTGCAGTATCAACGAAGCGTTATAGACATGCGCAGGCCCATCGGTCGTGAAATGGAACCGATGTGAGAACACCGGCCCCACCAGGACGAGCATACCCAACGCGAACGCGACGCGCTCGGCCCACTGAAGCCGATAGGAGAACGGGTCGTTCATGCGCTCGTCTCCGCACAATGTAGGTGCCTTGCAACGATGCGCGGATCGGCGGGACGCACGCGCTACATTTGGTCCGTTCACTTCAAAGGCTTCCCATGCCGCTCGATAAACTCCAGATGGCGAAGCGCATCGCGCGCGAGTTGAAGGATGGTTTCTATGTGAACCTGGGGATCGGTATCCCGACGCTGGTAGCCAATTATATCCCCGAGGGCATAGATGTCGAACTACAAAGCGAGAACGGCATTCTAGGCATGGGGCCGTTCCCGTACGAAGGCGAAGAGGACGCCGATCTCATCAACGCGGGCAAACAGACCGTTACGCTGAAGCCCGGCGCGGCCATCTTCGACAGTGCCACCAGTTTCGCGATGATCCGCAGCCAGAAAGTGCAGCTTACGGTGCTGGGTGCGATGGAGGTCGCCGACAATGGGGATATCGCCAACTGGAAGATCCCCGGGAAAATGGTGAAGGGCATGGGTGGCGCAATGGACCTGGTGGCAAGCGCCGAGAACATCATCGTGGTGATGATGCACACCAACAAGGCGGGTGAGAGCAAATTGCTGAGGAAGTGTACGCTGCCGCTCACCGGTGTGGGCTGCGTGAAAAAGGTGGTGAGCGACCTCGGAGTGTTCGATATCACCCCGGAAGGCTTCGTGTTGCTCGAACGCGCACCCGGGGTGAGCGTGGAGGAGATCAAAGCGAAGACCGAGGGACGGTTGGTAGTGCCCGCCACCGTGAAGGAGATGGTGTTCTAAGATCGTGGTGAACGCGATCGATCGACCGCGAGTTCTGCCTTGGGGGTTTTGGTTCGTGCTCGGATTCGTTGTGCTCTGTTCCGTTTACGAATACGGTCGCGTACTGCACATGCGCCCACTGCCTCACCATCTCTGGCGTCAAACCACCTGTCTTTCGATCACCCAAGAGTACGCCGAGGGAGGGAACTCGTTCTTCGAGCCCGCGGTCCAGAGCTTCATCGCGGACGATGCCACTTCGGGGAAGACCGCGGCCGAGTTCCCGATCATCTATTATGTCATTGGCTCATTGTGGAAGCTCATTGGTCGGACCGAGTTCGCCTATCGCCTTATCATGCTTCTCCTGCACGCTGCGGGTTCCTGGGCGCTCTTCGCATTGACCCTCCGGGTGCTCAAGGATGGCGCATTAGCGGTGATGGTGGCGCTCTTCTTTTTCACCGTGCCGACGGTGGTGTATTTCACGCTGGCCTTTTTACCCGACGTGCCGGCATTGGACTTTGTCCTGCTTGGAGCGCTGGCGCTGACCCGGTTCATGGAGGCTGGTGGCTTCCGTAATGGAACCGCCACACTGTTCTGTTTTGCGATGGGCGGTCTGCTGAAGATCACCGCTTTGATGGTCCCCATGGCGCTCTTTTTGGCGCTCTCTGCCGTGCTTCTGGTCCCTGCATGGCGTGCGAAGGCGCTCTTCGACCTGCGCCGTATCCCCATTGTGTGGGGTGGCTTGATACTGGTCTTCTTGATCGTGGCCGCATGGACCTGGTACGCCGTGCGATACAACCACTGGAACAGCGCTTCCTATTCCGTCATGGGTACATGGGCGCTCTGGGATATCGGAGAGGCGGATCGTGCCAGCGCGCTTCGCTTCGGGCGTGACATATTGATCTACCAGATCTTCGATGGTCCTGTCTGGTGGGCTCTTGCAGGCATGTTGTTGGTGCTCATCCGCTACGTCCGCTGGATCCCTGTGGAGCTCGTGTTGTTCAATGCGTTCTTGTTCGGTGGTACGGTGCTCTATGTGCTTCTCTGGACCATCGCATTGAACAACCATGACTACTATTTCATAGCGCCACTGGTGCTACCCATATCGCTGATGCTCACCTTCTTTTGGATGGTTCGCGAACGCTGGCCGCAGGCCATCACCTCCCGATGGACCAAGGCAACACTGTTCCTGCTGCTTGTCTACCACGGAGCCTATGCGGCCACCAACCATCAGATGCGAACACAGGCAGGGAGACCTGTCGACGCAGCCGCTTTGCTGCCCCTTTATCACGATGCGGAACTGGAACATTGGCGCATGACCCAATATTGGGCGATGGCCGACCTGTTGGATATCGTACCGCTGGCACGGAAGGTCGGCGTGCTTCCGCAGGACTTGGTGATCACCGTACCGGACGAGTCGGTTTGCTCCGCGCTCTACCTGATCGAGCAGCACGGCTTCAACGAGTTCGGTGGTGTACGTATGGATAGTGCAACGGTCGCTGATCGCGTAAGGCGAGGCGCGAAGTACCTCTATCTTCTCGGGAATGACACCGCCGTTACCACCCCTCTTGAAGGGTGGCTGGACAGGCGGATCCTGGCGCATGGGGAGGTGGGTATCTATGACCTCCGCCGGTCTCCATAAGAGCGGCGTTCTCTCACTTCGCCCCGGGGCCTTGTTCTGGGTATCCGCAAGAGCGGAGATCCGATGCGGTGCCAACGCACACGGGTCTGCGTCGTGGAATATAGGCACGCGGCGTCCTAAGCGCGCGATATGGAAGACAAGGGCGACTGGCCTCCGCTCCACCGCGCGCCCCTTCGTTCGATCGTCGGGAAGGCATCCTTCTGGGGCGCCCGGCTATCTTGGCGACCTTTCCAGATGCGGGCCGCGCGATCCCACTTCATTATGACCGTGCAGGGGCCCACATTCCTGGATCCCGCGAACCGGTCAAAACGGCCCGATGGTGGACCGCGCTGAATCGATCCCGTACGATCGCTTGGTGGATCGCGGTCCCATCCTGTTCGCACAAACGCTCTGCCTGCTGGTGTTGGTGCTCCGGCTGGTAGGGAGCAGTGCTTGGGATCTCGGCGATGGTGCGCTGCACTACCTCCAGGCACGTCACTCCTGGCAGCACGCGCACCTCTTTTTCGATCAGTGGGCCAAGCCGCTCTACGTGCTATTGGGAAGCTCTTTCGCGCAGCTTGGCGGTTGGGGCATGACGCTTTTCAACACCCTCGTGGCCGGGGCTACCGCTATACTGCTCATCGCCCTGCTCCGTGAGCGTTCGGCGCTTGTGCGTTGGGCGGTCCCGATCCTCCTGCTCGGGGCAACGCAGTATTTCCGCATGGTGATCTCCGGAATGACCGAACCGCTTTTCGGTCTGATCACAGTGCTGTGCGTCTATTTCTTGATCCGTGAGCGGTGGGCATGGGCCATGGTGACCCTCTCCCTTTCGCCATGGACCCGACCGGAGTATGTCGCTTTCGCCCCCTGCGCGGTCGCGTTCGTGCTCTATCACCGCCAGCCGCGCGCATTGCTCTGGCTCCTTCCCATCCCGTTGCTTTATCTCGCCACCGGCCTTCTGGTGCTCGGGGAAAAGTTCTGGCTTTTTGCGAAGGACCCCTATCTGGGGAACACCGCTTATGGCCAGGGCACATTGGACCATTTCCTGGTCCGGTCGCCGGAGGTCCTTGGCGTCCCGTTGCTCTGTCTGGCGGCGTTCGCGGTGCCTCTTCTTGGCGCGTTGTTCTGGCGCGATTTGCAGCGGCGCGCGGAGCACGCCACGATCATCTGGCTGGCGGTTGTCCCAGTGCTCGGTATCTGGATGATCCATAGTTACGCGTACTGGGCCGGAGGCCATGCCTCCTCCGGATTGATCCGGGTGCTCGCGACCACGGTGCCGCTCACGGTGCTCTTTACCGCTCACGCCTGGGGAGCCTTGTTGCCTATGCGGATGCATCGCTGGACCTGCGTGGCTGGCGGGGCGGGGGGTCTCGCCCTTGCCCTTTGGGTGCAGGACGACCTGCGCCTCCGGATCCCCTTGCCGGCACAAGCGGACACCGAGCAACGGCAGGTAGCGCTCGCCGCAGCGGAAGCGCGCCAGCATCTACTCCCTGGTGTGCGCATTGTATCCGGGCATCCTTATTTCGCGGAGGTGCTTGGTTTGGATGTGTGGGACTCGACGCGCGTGCGACCCCAACAAGAACTCGATCGCAGAAACCCCGGCGAGTGGCTCGAACCAGGCGATCTGCTGGTCTGGGACCACCAATACTTGGGAGAGGACGGCCGGTTCGACCTGCAAGTGTTGCTGGATGACCCCTCGCTTGTCCTGCTGAGTTGCAACAGCGGCGGAAGTGCCTGGGGCAGGTACCCTTTCATGATCTGCTTGTTCCAGCGGAGCGACACCCCCGAACATTGGACGACGGATACCATTGCCGACCTGTCCCACGGCCTTGCCGAGAATGTGCGGACCAACGGTGTGGGATGTGGTTCGGATACCCTTGCGCTCCTCTGCTCTTTCGGGGATGAATTCCCGGTAACGTTCAAGCCCCTCGAGGCATGCACCGATAACGACCCATACACGGAATGGATCGTTTCCTATCGGTTGCAGGTCGGCGAGCAGGGCACCACGGGCCTGCATTTTGTGCTCACGGAACAGGTAGCCGATTCCACCACGAGCTATCACCAGATCGATCTGGGCGCCGATACGGGCGAAGTGCGTTTCCCCCTAGGACGGGCGCCAGGGGGCGCTCTGAGGGGCATCTATCTCTGGAACGAGAGCGGATCGACCTTTTCCGCGGACCGGATGTGCCTGGTGCGCCGTTGTCTGAGCCAGAACTGACCACGCTGCACCACTGCGACCATCCCTGTCCTCGTTCCGTACATCGCCATGAAGGCGGCACCACGATATTTGATGCAAATGAAGCTCTCCATCATCATCCCCGCCTACAACGAGGAGCGTACCATCCACCGCATTCTGGACAAGGTGCGTGCGGTGGATCTGGACCATGGCTTCAGCAAGGAACTGATCATCGTGAACGATGGGTCCAGCGACGGCTCCGCCACGTCGATACGAGCCTATATGGCCGAACATCCCGATCTGGGGATCCGCTTCTTCGAACAGCCGCGCAACATGGGCAAGGGCGCGGCCATCCATCGGGGTATCCGAGAGGCCACGGGGGAGTACCTCATCGTACAGGACGCGGATCTGGAGTACGATCCCCGGGAATACAACCTGCTGTTGCGGCCGATCCACGAGGGCTTCGCTGATGTTGTGTTCGGTTCCCGCTTCATGGGTCACCATCCCCACCGCATCCTTTTCTTCTGGCACAGCATCGGAAATAAGTTCCTCACCTTCCTGTCCAACGCGTTCAACAATTTGAACCTCACGGACATGGAAACCTGCTACAAGCTGGTCCGGTCGGATATCGCCAAGGGGCTCGATCTGCGTGAGGAGCGCTTCGGGTTCGAACCCGAGGTGACCGCGAAACTCGCCCGCGTGAAAGGGGTTCGCATCTACGAGGTGGGGATCAGCTACTACGGCCGCACCTATGCCGAGGGTAAGAAGATCGGCTGGCGCGATGGGTTGCGCGCCATATGGTGCATCGTGAAATACGGGATCTGATGACCCGCGCAGGTCTCGATCCGTTCGGCGGTCATCCTTCGGTGTGATGGATCAGGTCCGTACGCTTCCCGGTCGCGGTCCATTGATCCTGGCGCTATTGCTGGGCGCGGTGGCCCTGGCGATCCGGCTCTGGTCACCGGGCATACCGGAAGCATCGGACGGTATCATGCACTACCAGTTCGCGCGGTTCGCACCCCAACATCCGTCCCTGTTGTTGGACCTATGGGCCAAACCGGTCTTCACCATCGTGGCCGTGCCGTTCGCGCAAATGGGGGCATGGGGCATGGCGTTGCTCAACACACTGCTCTTCGTGCTCACCTGTGTGCCGCTCATGCGCATGGCGGAAGCCCGCCTTATGGGAAGCGCGTGGGCCGTGCCCGTGGCACTGCTGCCGGCACCCGTGTACTTGGAGATGGTGGTCGGAGGAATGACCGAAGTACTCTTCGGCGCGCTGACCGTCTGGACCCTCTGGTTCCTTTGGAACGACCGGTACTTGGCGGCCGCGCTCGTCGCATCGCTGATGCCGCTATCACGCCCGGAATGGGTCGGGGTCCTGCCGTTCGTGGTGCTTTGGATGGTGTGGAAGGGAGCGTGGCGTCAACTTCCCTGGTTGGCCAGTACCGTGGTGGTGGTCGGTGCGCTCGGGGTGTGGGTCCGTCGGGATCCGCTTTGGCTGCTACATGATCACCCCTACCTCAGCGACGTTTCGTACTACGGCAGCGGCTCTTTTCTCCATTACGTGATCGAAGCTCCGCGGATCCTCGGTCTTCCGCTGCTCATGGCCTTCGTCATCGCGTTGCTCTTCATAGCGGTGGAGCTGAAACGCCGCCAGCTTCAGGAACACGGCCTTCTTTTCGTTGTCTGGCTCGCGCTGTTCCCGGTCTTTGCCATCCTCTTCATCCACTCCTGGGTCTGGTGGAAGGGAAGCCATGGTTCCTACGGATTGGTGCGCGTGCTGGCGACGGTCGTGCCGCTCGTCGTGTTGATCGCGGTCCAGGGCATCGCGCTCTTGTTGCGTGGTAAGCTGCCTGGCGTGAGGTGGGGCTCCGCCGTCCTTCTTCTTGGCTACGGCGCCTGGGCCACTGTCGATCTGCTCGCACGGGTGCCCGTTCCGATCCCCATCGCCATGACCGAGCAGACCGTTGATGAAGGGGGGGCGTTCATCCGTTCCTTGGGAGCATCCGACCGACGCATCACCTACGCGCGGCCCTACATCCCCTTCGCGCTGGACCGTGACCCCTTCGACACCACACGCACCCCGTCCATGTGGACGCTGGACCGCACCCGTGAGGACCTCGGGCTCGCCGACGGGGATCTGATCTTCTGGGATTCACAGATGAGCGCCACGCAAGGAGGCCTCCCGTTGGAGCGGCTTTTGGCAAGCGCCGAATTCGTGTTGCGCGGAGGATGGTCCGGAAGAGAAGCGGATCCGTACTTCGAAGTATTTGTGTTCGAGCGTCGGCGCACCGACCACACAATCGCTGCGGATACCGTGTTCGACCTCGCTTTACCAAGGGATCGTCGTTCGGAGCTCGCTCGAGCGTTCGTGGCCTGCCCCGACCAGCCCGCAGCGATCAACTGCCTCGTGACGGAGTTCCCCTTCACGATCCCGGATCCCGTGAAGCCGAACGGCTCGGCCTGGCATGAACTGGTCGTGGAGGGGACCCTCCGTTTTCCGGCGGCCGCGCATGGCCCCCTGCGGCTCGTTCTGGTTGAAAAGGACCACAACGGACGAACGATACGCTATGAACAGAGCGATGTGGAGGCGGGCCCCTTCGCTGTGCGCATGCGCATGCAAGCGCGTACTGTTGGATCGAGCAATTCCCTTTATTGGTGGCGACCCGGCGGTGGGCCATTCGCGCTGGACGCGTTCCGTGTTCTACGACTGGACCACGATCGGCCATGAGGATCCGTTTGATCATACCCTGTTACAACGAGGAGAGGCGGTTCCCGGCGGAAGCTTTCACCCGATCCCTGGAAGAACTACCGGACCTGTTCCTGCTGTTCGTGGACGATGGAAGCGTCGACGCTACGGCGGATCTGCTCCGCACCTTTTGCGTTGAACATCCCGGTCGCACAGAGCTCGTCGTCCTGGATCGGAACTGCGGCAAGGCCGAAGCGGTGCGGCAAGGGATGCTCCATGCCGCGCGGCAGGGTGGTGGGTTCGACTACTACGGATATTTCGATGCCGACCTGGCGATCCCGCTCAACGAGGCCTTTCTCTTCTTCGCGTTCTTGCAAGAGAGACGTCCCGTGTTCATCCTGAGCGGCCGCGTAAAGTTGCTCGGCACCACGCGCATCGATCGCTACCTCTACCGCCACCTGCTCGGTCGCGTCTTCGCAACCTTCGTTAGTTGGACGCTCGAACTGGCCGTGTACGACACGCAATGCGGGGCCAAGCTTGTGCGTGCGGACATGGCGTCGACCTTGTTCGAACGACCCTTCCAAAGCCGATGGCTGTTCGACATTGAGCTGCTGTACCGATGCATCGCGCTCTTCGGACGTGCGCAGGTGGAAGAGCATGTGGCGGAAGTACCATTGCGCCGGTTGCACGATCCGGGCGGATCATCGGTCTCCTTCCGCCATGCATTGCGTATGCCTTTCGAATTGTGGCGTATCCGAAGTGCTTACTCGCGTGCCGAAAGCGGTACGAAATGACCATCAAGCATTACCTCTGCGCCTGTGGCGGAAGTGTCCTCCGGCCAACGTTGTAGGTGGACGTCCGCCCGGCGAATGAGCACTTCATCTATCCATAACGTGTCGTCCACGGCGGCGGTGCTGGTCACGAAGAGCTGATGCATTTTATCCGCACCGTGGCTTTGGAACGGAAGGCGGACCATCGACCAATCCCCGTCCAATACCCTGCTGAAACGTCCGTCCGTGTAATGATGCCACCGGCCCTGCCAGGATACCGGATCGACCTCATTGATGCCGAACAACACATGGCACCGCATCGGCCCCCGGTTGTACACCCAAAGCGTTGCCACATAGTTTACGCCAGTATCAAGCACACCAACGTTCATTTCGGCCAGTACCGTTACATCTTTGCGCATGCACCGCATGGCGTTCGCGCCTCGGTAGCTGTGTTCCGCTGCAGTGCTATCATCGAACGAACGGTGTATGAGCAAAGTGTCCGCTCCGCTGAACCACCAGGCACCGGAACGATGCATGTGCGCCCGATCGGCGCGCGCCTGGGCCAGGACCGCTTCTGTGCGGTCGGCGAAGAGCTCCTTGGCGGAGATGCTCCGCAGCTCGTACGGTCCGCTGCTCGCGAGCGGTGTCGATCGTTCCAGGATAGCGCGATCCTCCATGGGAAGTTCGGCCCCGGTCCATACCACGAGCAATTGGTCGTCGTTGTCGAAACGCTTCGCCAGCGGATAGCGGATGTAGCCGGGCGCCAGCAGCCCGATCAATTCGCGTGTTTCTTCCAAGCTTGTGCGACCCAAGCTGCTGGCCATCATCGGAATGCCCGTGTAGTGGGCGATCAGCTGCCCGCACAGGAGGCTCTCATTGTCCAAGGGCAGCATCAGGTCCTCCGCCCCATTATGGAAATAGGGTAGCGGGATGATCGCGCGGAAACGCCCTTGGGGTATCGCCGCGAGAAGGCCCAGCATCTCGGGCGTGAGGTTCTTCGCGCGGAACACGTTCGGATGCCTCACTGCACGTTCGCTGAAGGAGCGCTGGAAGTAGATCCCTTCATAGAGGAACAGCGCTGCCGCAGCGAACAGTGGCGCGGCGGCGAAAGAACGCGTGCGCCCCGTGTTGCCCTGCGCCAAGGCGGCCATCCAGGCGGCCAAGAAGAGGGAAAGTCCGGTCCATGCAGGCCAAATGAATCGCCCCGGCGCGCGGAACTGACGCACCAAGGGGAGGTTCCACAACCAATCGGCGTGGTCGGGCTCGAAGGGCATACCGAACGCGAACATCGCCAAGGGCAGGCTGCAGAGGAACAACCAACCCGCTTCCTGCCATGCGCGTGGTGGTGCGGGACCGGGAGCTTTCGGAAAACGCCAAAGGTGCAGGCCCAGCAGCGGGAGGGAAAGCCCGGTGAGAAGCAGGAGCATGTTGCCGAGCCCGACATAGCAGAGCCCCTCCATTACAAGATCCCGCAGATCACCAAGCAGCGCATGAGAAAGCGGGCTGCGCACCAAATTGTCCGGGCGGAGCACACCGTCCCAATTCGCCGTGTATTCCGCGAAGCCGGTAGGGTGCTCGGTGCGATCGCGGTGGTGGTCGGTCCATACGCCAATGAGGCGGTGCATCGCGAAAGGCAGGAGCAGTGCCCCCAGAAGCGCCCAGCGCCAGGAGCGGTCGATACGTCGGAGCAGCCCAAGGCACCAACGAAGCCCTAGCCATCCGGTCACGATCACCGCCAGATAGCCGTGGTGCCGATACAGCACGAACAGCAAAGCCGCGAGCCCAAGCGCCCAAGGCAGTTGCTGCTCGCTGCGGCGCAAACGCAGGTACAGCCAAACCGCTGCGGGGAGCACCCAGGGCGTGGCCAGCGAATAGTGCGACATGGCACTGCGCATGGTTTGCGGGGAAAGCACAGCGAGCCCGATCGCGAGCACCAGCGCGGACCAGCGCGTGCAGCCTAGCTCCACTAAACAGAGAAAGAGGAAGAGCCCGGCCACCGCGAAGCCGAGCACCACCACGAGGTTCACCACACCCACCGTGTGGTCCGCTACTTCAGGGAACACCACCGAGATCACGCGCAGGGTGTTGGCGAGCAAGGGTTGCGCATCGGCGTAGTCGATATGCTCGCCGAAGGGATGGTTCATGCCCTCGAACTGGAACAGGGAGCTGTCGTGCTTCACATGCCAGGCCACGGTGAAGTAATTCTTCAAGCCGTCCCCATCGGTGTTGAACATGTACGCATCAGGCGCGCGGAGCACCGGCCCCCAGAAGCAGGCCAAGTAAGCCAGGGTGAGGACGAACGCAGCAAAGGGCCAACGGCCTCGAACGAGGAGCGCTCGCATCATTCAATGATCACATCCAGCACTTCGCCCACGAGGTCCTTTGAGGGGAACGGGATGAAACCTTGGTCGTACGGGGTGCCTGGCCACCAGCGGGTGTTGTGGTATTCCTGCGTCACGATCAGCCGCATCTGCACGTTGCTGATCTCGGTGACGGAGCGGTCCATATACCCCACCACGCGCAATTGATCGAGCTCCGGTCCGATGCGCCAGATCACCTCTTCCGGCCGCCATTCGATCTCGAACCAATAGTGATCGCCACCGAAAAGTTCTTTGTCCGACGCTTCGGATTTCTGCGTGAGCGCCCGGTAGTTGCTGTCCCATCGGTGGCTTACGAAGGTGCTGCCGTCTTTTTCGATCGGCTGGCAACCCACGGCGAAGCGCTCCGGCGAATGACAGGCCATGTCCCAGTTGGTGCAGGCCACGGTCACCATACCCGGATGATCCGTGCGCACGTCGCTGGTGCTATGCACCCATGCCGCGCGATCGTCCGGCAGCGCCAACTGTTGCGGGTAGCTAGGAGGAAAGCTCTTGTCCGGACAGTACGCCGGGGTTTTCAGGATCTCGAAGTCGATCTCCGAATAGGCCACGCGCGGCACACGTTGGTCCGCATCGCCACCATAGTAGTTCGCCATGTAGCCGTCCTTTTCGCACGGTCTGCGCATGCCGCCCGGCGCTCCGTCGTAGATCAACCAGATCGCATTGGTGAGTCCTACCCACATGTCCGAATCGTTGAGCAGGTGCGTGAGTTTGCACTTGATGCTGTACTTGCCATAGGCGAGGCCGTGGCGGGATATGATGCCCACGTTCTCCTTCCTCCAATTGCCATAGGTGCTGGCGGGGTTCCGCAGTGCTATGCTGTGCTTTTTGGGATCGCTGATCACGGTGGCGCACGGGGCTGTAGTGGTCATCGGGCGCAGCGCCACCATCTGGTCCGCAGGGAAGAAGCACCGGTAGCGATCGTGATCGGACGGGGTGTACTCGTTGGCCAGCACATCGGCGATCAGCGGAATGTTCTCGAAGCGCGTGGAAGGGTCCACGTAGTGGATGAACTGCTCGAAGGCCGCGCGTTCGGAGATCTCCGCCGAAGTACCGCACTGCGTGGAGAAGGCCGTCCCGTTGGTCGGGGCTTCGTTGGTGATGTGGATACCTGCTCCCAGGTCGGGGCGCGCACGCACCTGCAATCGTTCCTCCGCGAGCAGCACCTGCACTTTGGGATCCTTCGAGCCCGGGCCGTTCAACCAGTACCAGAAGGGGTCCGCGTAGCGGCCTTTCTCCAAGGCACTGATGTCGCTGATGGCGGCAGGGAGCGCGGCTTTCTCGAGGTGTTCTTCGGGCATGACCACGACCATGAAGACGTATTCACCCACACGCGGATTGCGTGACCAGCGGGCCGGTCGCCCGTTGGCATCGCGATGCTCCTGTTGATCACGCGGGTCCCCGCGGATACGGAAGACGTCCTTTACCGTGACACCCTCTTCGTTCGCCGAAGGCGTGAGACGGAACCCTTCTGTAGGGTGTTCCCAACTACCGTAGAAGTTTTCATGCGCCAGCGGATGTTGCGCGCCATCGGCGCCAGCATGTGCGAACTTGTAGGTGTCGTTCAGGTAGTAGAGTTTGTAGCGGAAGCGCTGTGCCTTTCCCGTCGTGTCACGCACCGTGAACGAGAAGGAGAACGTTCCTCCGGGCACCTGGCGCCTGCTGGGGATCACGAAGCCACTGTCCAACGCACCGGCATAGTCCAGGTCGATCGCCTTGATGTCGCCGCGTGTTGCGGTCCAATTCTCCAGCATGCGCAGGTCGTGCGCGTAGCCCTTTTCGCGCACGGGACCGGTGGAACAGCCAGCCCAGAGGAGAAGGAGCGGAGCGAAGAGGTGGGCGGCCTTCATGGTGTGGGTGCGGTGATGATCAGTTCCACACCGCGCGGCGGCGGTGTCTTCGCCACGGTGGCCCGGCCAGAGGAAGCATCCATGTCCACATCGAACGCCACCATGCGCAAACCCGCCGACCCCGGCGCGACCACCACCCGCTCATAGCCCAGCGGGTCGCAGCCGAGTTCGATGCACCAGGCACGCACGAGCGCGACGTCTTTGCCATCGCCGCCCACGACGCGGGCCACCGCATCACCCGGCGCATAGCGCCATCGAAGCGCACTTCCAGGGCTGAGTGGAACCTCGGCTATGGTGGAGAGGGGCGCCTCTTTACCCACCATCACGCCGAACGAGCTGGGGTCGACTTCCGAATGGAACGCGACCTGCGCGAAGGGCAATGGCATTATTCTGTGCGTGCTGTCTTCCAGATCGAAGGCGATGCCATGCGCGCGGCCCAGTGCTTGGCGGCTGCGGAAGACGACATCCATGTCATCGATGTACACGCGTTCCTTTTCCCGGTTCCAGAGGTAGATGCTCACCTGGTCGTCGCCGGTCACCACTACATCACGCAAGAAGAACTGCGCTTGGAAGTGTTGCCATTTCCCCGGTTCATGTTCAGCGGGGTACATGTCCTTGCCGAACCAGGCGAGTTGTTTGTCCCCCCGATCCACGGAGACCACGATGGTGACAGGTGGCTTTTCGGCTTTGGTGAAAAGCCAGAGGCCCACCGCTACGGCGGTAAGTGTGTCCGCCACTTCCGCCGCGCGGCGACGGATGGCCGGGGCGTACTCCGTCCCGGAGCGGATCACCTGTGCTGAAACGCCGGAACGCGCGTGCGCATGCGAGATCTTGGTGGTGTCGCTGGTCACTTCGAAATCGAAGTGCATGTTGGGACGCACGCGTTGGTCGCCAATGACGATGGACATGCCGGAACGGAGGAGCGAGGGCCGATCGTATGGTGGCGGGTCCTGCGTTTCGAGTGTGGCGCCATCCGCGCTCGGGCGAGCAGCGCTTACCGGACCGCCGGGGTCGGCTGGTGCATCAGGCTGCTTCCAAGCATGCCATTGCTCGCGTGCCATTTGTTCCAAGGGCCCGCGCCAGTGGATGATCGCGCCGACCGCGGCCAGCAAAAGACCACCGAGGATTAGAGTGCGGCGCAACGTCATGGATCGGTGCGGCGAAAGTAACGGCCACGCTCGCGCCCGATCGTCACACCAGGGAGATCCGATCCTCCGCTATCAGGTCGCGGCTGGTGAGGCGCAGATACAATTGCGTCGTGGCCACGACATCCTTCTTGCAATAGGTCGCGATACGACCGAGGTCTTTCTCCTCGTAGTAGACGCGCGCCACATCCGCACCGCTGATGTCGTCCTTCGGCGTGGGAATGCCCAGGATGTGGGTGAGCAGCGCCAGGGACGTGTAAGCCTTACGGTCGCCGAAACTCCACAGGTTCATGGTGTCCAGGTGCCCCACTTCCCACGGCTTCAGCCCGGCGATATCCAGCAATTTGGGCAGGCGGACCCTGTGGACTACGCAGCGCCGTGCGATGTACGGGAAGTCGAACTCCTTTCCGTTGTGGCCGCAGAGCCAGTGCTCGTCGCTGTGGTAGTGTTTGTCCAAGAGCTCCACGAAGGAGCGAAGCACCGTTGATTCATCATCCCCATGGAAGGACGTGACACGCATCGCATATCCATCGCCTTGCTTGTGCAGGGAGCCCACACCGATGCAGATGATCTTGCCGAACTCGGCGAGGATCCCGCCCCGTTCACCGTAGATCTGTTCCGCGGTCTTCTCCTGCCGCTCCTGCTCGTAGCGGGTCTTGTCATTGAAAAGCTTGGCGGTCCGTTCATCGAGTTCGTCCCAACGGTAATGGGCCGGCACTGTTTCAATATCGAGGAAGAGGATCTTGCTGGGATCGCGGACTTGTTCGGGGCGCATTGGCCATTGGATAAGTGGATGATGAAGATAGAGAGCGAGAAAGAGAAAAAGAAAAAGTAAACTGGAAAATACAAGCGACCTAACCGATCATCACGCCGCGGCGCTCCATCAGGGGCAGGGCGGTGAAGTGTGCTTCGTCGATACTGCCGGCCAGGAAGATGAACTTCTTATCATGCAGTTCGCGGCCGATATAAAAACTGAGCCAGTATTGATTGCTCAGCGAGAACACCTCCTCCACGATGCGCTCGATCCGGGCCCAGCTTTTCGGGCCGAGGCGCTCCAGGAAGTGGCGCATCTCGCTCGTCTTGCGGGCTTCGCCATCAAGTTCGCCATAGCCGCGTGAACTCACTATCACGTTCTCCAGGGTGACATCGTTCTGGTTGATCAGATAGACGTACCAAGCTTCTTCCCCTTCTTCATCGGGTTCGCGCACAACGGCCATGGCGACACCCTCCACTTTGGGCGCATGGATGTCCTTGCGCATGTTACCCCGGTGCTTGTTGTGCCAGGGCGCGCGCGATCGCGATCCACTGGAACACGTCGTTGGGATGACCCTCGTCGTTCACCTCCTCGCGCTTCATGCCGGTGCGCACGAATACCAGGTCCTCATGGGGTATCACCACCACGTACTCGCCATGGAAGCCACGGCAGTAATGGACCGGCTTGCCATCGAGTTCCGCCAACCACCAATAGTAGCCATAGCGCTTGTTCGGCTTGCCTTTGTCCTGCACTACCGCCGGGGTGATCGAAGCCTCCCAGTATTCCTTGGGAAGGATGCGCCGTCCTTTCCACATACCGCTGTCCAGGTAGAGCTGGCCGATGCGGCCGAAATCGCGCGCGGTGGCATAGAGGCAGCAGAAGGCTTTGAAGTCGCCGTCCTTGCTGTCCTTTCCCCAGTAGGCATCGTGCTCACAGCCGAGCGGACCCCAGATCTTCTCGCGCACCAGTTCGTCCAGCGTTCGGCCGTATGCGGCCTCCAATACCTCGGACATGATCTGCGTGCTACCGCTGATATAGTCGAACTCCTTGCCCGGTTCATCGCGGCAGGGTTGCGTCAAACTCAGTTCGCGCACGTTGGTGCCGTAGTAGCCCTTCGCGTTGTCGCTGAAGGGGCTCGCACCGCTCTCGCTCCAATCCAGACCGGTGCTCATGGTGAGCAGGTTGTAGAGGTTGATCTTCGCGTAGCAGCCCTCCTTGTATTCGGGCAGGAAATCGCCCACGGGTTGGAAGACGTTGTTGATCCTCCCCTCTTGCATGGCGATACCGGTGAGCACGCTGATGTAGCTCTTGGCTACGCTGAAGCTATTGCTCACACTATCCGCATCCCAGCCGTTCCAGTATTGCTCGAAGATCAGGCTGTCGTGCTGGAACACGGCGAAGCCCACGCTGTATAGCTCCTTCAGCTCCTGTTCCTGTGCGGAGTTCAGGCGCAGCGTGCCGTATCGCGCAGCTTGCGGCCATGGCTGTGGATCTTGGGCCGGTATGGTCGCATAGGGAAAGAAGTCGCGATCATCGATCTCCGGCGCGGTGCGACCGATCAAGTAGGTGTAACGCATCCCGCGAGGAATGTGGCCATTACCCGTGAGGTAAGCGAGCGCGATCAGGCCCCCGATGATCACGATGAGCCCTAGGAGGAGTTTGCGGAGAATGCGCATACGCGTGAGGTTGGGCCGAAGGTAGGATGCTACACCGAGCGGTTCTGTGATGAATGGATCTCCACCCCCCGCGGCCTTACTTCGCAACGTACATTCGGGTACACTCCCAACGAATGAAGCCACTACTGATCTTCTTCGCGGTCATCGTGTCCTCTGGCCTGCTGGCCCAATCGACCACTGCCGGAGGAAGAGGGGATGCTGATCCTACGTTCCACGATATCCGCGCCAAGTTCGACTCGATCTTCAACGAGCGCCCTGTTCCTAAAGGCTCGGGTTTCAACAAGTTCAAGCGATGGGAGGCGTATTGGGAGCCTCGCGTAGGACCCGATGGCGGGTTCCCGGATACGGATGTGCTTGAACGCGCGTGGCTTGAGTACACGGGACATCAACCAACTCTCCGCAAGCCTACGGCAAAGGCTGCCGCGAATTGGATCGAGGCAGGCCCTTCCACCTTCACCTTCGCCGGCTTTGGCGGGATCGGTCGCGTGAACTGCATGGGCTTCCATCCGAGCATAGCAACCACTTTTTGGGCGGGCACACCCGCAGGAGGTCTTTGGAAGACCGTGGATGGTGGTGCATCGTGGACCACGACCACCGATGACCTTCCGGTGTTGGGCATCAGCGATATCGTTGTCCATCCAACGGACCCGGACATCATGTACATCGCCACTGGCGATGCGGAAACGGCATTGGTCGTACCCTCAAGCACCAAGAGCATCGGCGTATTGAAGTCGACCGATGGAGGTGTTACCTGGTCACCGACGGGGCTGAACATGAACGTGGTCGATCAGAAGCTGATCGGCCGATTGCTGATGAACCCAACGAACCCCCAGATCCTGCTGGCGGCGGCCTCGGATGGACTCTGGCGTACCACCGATGGTGGCGCCACCTGGACAAACACCGCCTCGGGCTGGTTCATCGACATGGAGTTCAAGCCGGGCGACCCGCAGATCGCCTACGCATCCACCTTGAGCGATGTGGGGGCGGCGCAGATCTTCCGATCCACGAACGGAGGGCTCTCTTGGACACAGGCCACGAACTTCTCCGGGGTGAGCAGGGTCGCCATCGCCGTTTCGGCCAACGCACCGGGGCATGTCACTGCGGTCTGTGCGGATATGTACGGCCTCGGGGGCCTGGAGGGCATTTACACTTCGCAGAACAGCGGGGCCAGTTTCGTGCAGAACATGGATGGCGACTGTACCAATAACCTCCTCAACAGGGTACACGATGCCATGGCCTGCGGCGGGCAGGGGGTGTTCGACCTGGCGTGTGCCATTGATCCGTCGGATGCGAACGAACGGTGGATCGGCGGCATCAACCTCTGGCGCACTTCGAACGGCGGGGCCCAGTGGGCATTGAACACCATGTGGACGCAGGATCCGATCCTGAATCCTGGGAACAAGCCATTCCTCCATTCCGACAAGCACTGCATCGCGTTCCATCCGCTCGGGCCCAACGTTGTATTCGTTGGTTCGGATGGTGGCTTACACGTTACCAACGACGGGGGTACCACGTGGTACGACCTGAGCAATGGTATGGGTATCAGCCAGATGTACAAAGTGGGGGTGGCGGCCACCGAGCCGGACCGGATTCTCTGCGGGCTGCAGGACAACGGGCTCAAACAATTGGAGAACGGACAATGGACCGACCACATTCCAGGGGATCACATGGAGTGCATCGTCGATCCCATCGACGCCGATGTGCAGTACTCCTGCGCGCTCACAGGGATCCTTTACCGCACCACTGACAACTGGGCCAACCGCACCCTGATCGCGAACAACATCCCTGGCTTCTCCGCATTTGTGCAACAGAACGGCTACGGTCCGGGGGCTTGGGTGACACCCGTGGCCATGCACCCGGTGGACCACGAGACCTTGTACGTGGGCTTCAAGGAGCTGTGGAAGACCAGCGATCAAGGCGATACATGGGTCGCGATCTCCAACACCGGATCCACGGCTCCGCTGCGCTCACTGGCCATCGCACCATCGAACGACCAGGTGATATACACCGCCACATACGACACATTGTACCGCACGATCAATGGAGGTGCGACTTGGCTCGCCGTTCCGATCGGCAGTATCACGGGGAACAACTCGAACACACTTTCAAGCATCACGGTGAGCGCAACCGATGCCTTGCGGCTTTGGGTGACCATCAGCGGTTATGATGCGGCCAATAAAGTCGTGCGTTCGCTCGATGGCGGTCTCAATTGGACCAACATATCGGCCACGCTACCTAACATCCCGGTGAACTGCGGGGTGTACGAGAACGGCAGCGACGATGGGCTTTATGTTGGAACGGATGTCGGTGTGTTCCACCGCGACGCTACCATGCCCGATTGGGAAGCCTTCAACACGGGCCTGCCCAACGTGCAAGTGGACGATCTGAAGATCGCGTACATCAACGGCACGCTTTGGGCAGCCACCTTTGGCCGGGGCCTTTGGCGAACAGAACTGTCCACGTTGACCGGTCTTCAGGAACCCTCGTCGAGCGGCGTGGCGTTCACGGTCGCACCGGATCCCTCGGATGGTGAGTTCTCCGTAAAGCTGCACGGTCAACGAGCGGATCGTATTGAAGTGATCAACACCACAGGAGAGCTTGTCTTTACATCGCCATTCCCTGGCCCGGTGATCCAAGTGGATCTGAGGAACAAGGCTGCTGGGATCTATGTGGTGAAGCTCTACGCAGAGACCGGTGAGGTCGGTGCAAAGAGGATCGTGAAGCACTGATCGCGGAAAGGGCTCAGCCCAACATCGCCACGTCGAACAGATCCGCAAGCTCCAGCTTCAGCCGGCGCTTCACGTCTTCGATATCGACCAACCCGCCCAACTCCTTCGCCATGCACGTCACGCCTTTGTCCGCGATGCCGCAGGGCACGATGTGATCGAAGTAAGAAAGGTCCGTGTTCACATTGAAAGCGAAGCCATGCATGGTGACCCAGCGGCTCGCGCGGATACCGAAGGCGCAGATCTTGCGCGCTTTCGCCGGGTCTTTCTCATCCAACCAGACACCCGTTAGCCCTTCGATCCGCCCGGCTTTGATGTTGAACGCTTCCAGGGTACCGATCACCGCCTCTTCCAACGTGCGCAGGAAGCGATGGATATCCGTGAAGTGGTGATCGAGGTCAAAGATGGGATAGCCGACGATCTGTCCCGGGCCGTGGTACGTGATGTCGCCGCCTCGATCGATCGGGAAGAACTGGACACCGGCCTCTCGGAGGTCCTGTTCGTTCAACAGCAAATGGCTTTGCTTGCCGCTCTTGCCCAGCGTGTAAACATGCGGATGCTCGCAGAAGAGGAGGTAGTCCCCCGTAAGGGTCCGCTGGTCTTCCGGCAGGTTCCGGTTGGCCAGTTTCCGGTCGATGGTCCCTTGGAACAAGCGCTTCTGCAGGTCCCACGCCTCGGCGTAGTCAATAAGGTGGAGGTCGCGAAAAGCGACCTGCCTCATTGTTGTTCTCACCGCCACGCTGCAAAGGACGCAACGAAAAGCGCAACGTGGCGCAAACTCGGCATTCGCGGCAGCTCCGAAGGAGCGGGCGCAACTCGCGCAGCGAGAGGCGACCATGCGGTGGGTGTTCTCACTTCACCTCCGCCAGCTTCCCCTTCAGCATGTTGATCACCGCGATCTCCGTAGGGTCCACGCCTTTTTTCTCCGCCCAGTAGTAGCTCACCCAATCCCCCAAATTGATCAGGTAGAGCTGGCGTGCGAAACTGGTGTCGCCCTTGCTCCACACTTCGTGGATATGAGATGTGTACTTCTCGAAGATCCCTTTGTTGATCTCCATGCGCATCTGCGTGCGCTCGTGGTCCTCCTTGTGGCGGAAGATCACCACGGCGATGTCCTTGTCACCCCCGGCCCAACCCACTAGTTCGTTGTGGTTCATCTCCGGGATGGCATGGTGCCAGCAGAGTTCCTTGCTGTTCTCGTTCACCTGTTGGCGGAAGCGGATGCTCACCGCTTCGGTGTTCGCTTCGCTGTAGATCACCAGCCGCTTGCCCACGAGTTTTTCGGTAAGCCCCAGGGCGGCCTTCTTGATGTCCTCCTTATCGTGCTCCAGCATCAACGCCGCGGTCTTGATGGCGCCCTCGAAACCGTCGCCGATGATGCCGAAATGATGCAGCACGAAGAACTGCTGCACCAATGAGTAGGCCAGCATGGCGCGCGGCGGATTGCCACCGGGGATCACGATGTGGTCCAGGCCCTTCGCCTTGGCGATCTCGAGCATCGTGCCGCCACTGGTGATCGCACATACGCGCGCTCCTTTCGAAAGCGCCTGTTCCATGGCGGCGAGGGTCTCCTCGGTGTTGCCGCTGTAGCTGCACGCGATCACCAGGCTCTTGTGGTTCACATAGCCCGGCAGGTAGTAGTTGTTGTAGACCTCGATCGGGCATTTCGCCTCCTTGTGTACGAGTTGCGCGGCGATCCGTCCGCCGATGCCACTGCCACCCAAGCCGGTCACCACCACATTGCCGTACGGTCCTCCCGGGGCTTTCAGTGTCGCTTTGCGCCCGATCTCCAGGGCTTCTTTCAGTTGGCGGGGGAATCCTTCGATGAGCTGCTGCATGGCGGGGTTCGTGACCGGAGGTCAAAAGTAGGCGCGTGATACGCACCCGCGCCGCCGAGGGTTGCTGGGTATCTTCGCCACCCATTTTCGCGACAGGCCATGTCCCACGCCCCTTCCGATCAAGAACTCGTTCGCCGAGAAGCCCTTCAGAAGCTCCGTGCGCTCGGCATCGAGCCCTTCCCAGCGGCCGAATTCCTGGTGACCAGCAACGCCAGAGAGGTGAAGGGGCTTTTCAAGGAGGAGGGCGAGCCGGCGCAAGTGATCATCGCCGGCCGCATCATGAGCGTGCGTGTGATGGGCAAGGCCAGCTTCGCGGTGCTGCGCGACCATACCGGCGATCAGCAGATCTATGTGGCGCGGGACGAGGTGGCTCCGGGCGAGGACAAGACGGTGTACGACGAGGTATGGAAGCATTTGTTGCACCTCGGTGATTTCATCGGCGTGGAAGGCCATGTGTTCAAAACGCGCACCGACGAGATCACCGTGCATGTGAAGAAGCTCACCGTCCTCGGAAAAGCACTGCGCCCCCTGCCGGTGGTGAAGACCGACGAGGACGGGAACGTACACGATGCCTTCACTGATCCGGAGCAACGCTACCGCATGCGCTACGTTGACCTCAACGTGA
The DNA here is from genome assembly GCA_016703105.1 of Flavobacteriales bacterium. GTDB lineage: Bacteria > Bacteroidota > Bacteroidia > Flavobacteriales_F > PHOS-HE28 > PHOS-HE28. The sequence goes on along the minus strand of JADJCS010000006.1, from coordinate 18,875 downwards.
ATCCCAGCGTGCGGGAGACCTTCCTGAAGCGCTCGCGCATCGTGAGCGCCATGCGGGCCACGATGACGGATGCGGGCTACCATGAGGTCGACACGCCGGTGTTGCAACCCATTCCCGGTGGCGCGGCCGCACGACCGTTCGAGACACATCACAACGCGCTGGACACGAGACTCTACCTGCGCATCGCCAATGAACTCTATTTGAAGCGCCTGATCGTGGGCGGCTTCGAGGGCGTCTTCGAGTTCAGCCGCAACTTCCGGAACGAGGGCATGGACCGCACCCACAATCCGGAGTTCACCATCATGGAGCTCTATGTGGCGTACAAGGACTACCGCTGGATGATGGGCTTCATGGAGCGCATGCTGGAGCGTGTGTGCATCGCCGCCAACGGATCATCCTCCGCGACGTTCAACACGAACACGCTCCAGTTCACAGCGCCGTTCAGAAGGATCACCATGTGCGGGTCCATCCAGGAAAAGACCGGGAAGGACGTACTGGAAATGGATGAACCAGCGCTCCGCTCGCTCTGTGCGGCGAACAGCATCCATGTTGAACCAAGCATGGGCAAGGGCAAATTGATCGACGAGCTGTTCAGTGCGCTGGTGCAACCGGAATTGATCCAGCCCACCTTCGTTATGGACTTCCCGGTGGAAATGAGCCCGCTGTGCAAGAAGCACCGCGACGATGAGCGCCTCACCGAGCGCTTCGAGCTTTTTGTGAACGGCTTCGAACTTGCCAACGCGTACAGCGAACTGAACGATCCGATCGATCAACGCGAGCGCTTCGAGGAGCAACTGAAATTGCAGCAGCGCGGTGATGACGAAGCGATGTACATCGACCAGGACTTCCTGCGCGCCTTGGAGTACGGCATGCCGCCCACCAGTGGCGTGGGCATCGGCATGGATCGTTTGGTGATGCTGCTCACCGATAACCCTGCGATCCAGGAAGTGCTCCTGTTCCCGCAGATGCGGCCGGAGAAGTTCGACTAGGGGATCCTCTCCACGCGGGTCATCACATCACCGACCTGCAGTCGCCGTGCGACATCCAACCCGCTCGCCACATGCGCGAACCGGGTGTACTTGCCATCCAAATGCGGGGCCGGCGCGAGCATGATGAAGAACTGGCAGCTCTCCGTATCGTGACCCGCTGAGGCTAGGCCCACCGCGCCTTCCACAAAACCCTCTGCTCCGATCTCCGTGCGCAAGGTCCAGGGCATGCCGCCGTAGCCATCGCCACGCGGACAGCCGCCCTGTGCCACGAAGTTGGGGATCACCCGGTGGAAGTACTTGCCATTGTAGTAGCCTGCGGTGACCAGTGAATCGAACGCGACGCAAGTGCCTGGCGCCGCATCGGGTTCGATGGCCAGAATGATCTCGCCCGTCGTCGTGGTGATGCGATACTGTTGACCTTGCTTCAACGCGGCGAGGCGTGCGCGATCGATCGGGTGGTTGAAGGGTGGTGCAACATGTTCCGGCGCTGGTTTTCCATCGCGCTTTGCGATCGCCTGATCGAGGTATTGAAGCGTTTCAAGGTCACGGATCGGGTGCAGAGCGTCTTTAATCGTCTCCAATGACGTTTTGTGAAGCATGTTTTTGATCGGCAAGCTGTCCATCTCAGCTAGTCGCTCGCTTACCGCGGCGATCAATCCTTCATCGTATGGTGGAGAAAGTACGCGGCGAACCATTTCCACTTGTGGAGTCGTTCTGTCACCATAGAAAGCAAATGCGGATTCGAAAGCGGCCAGACGCATTATCGCAGATGCTTTGCTTTGGATCACCGGTTCGCAGACATCCGCACCGGGGTTGCCCTCTGGATCAAGGGTCCGAGCCCTGATCAATGCGGCATTTCCGTATGGCCCAAGGTCTTGTTCTGCCATGCTTTTCATCAGCGCCCTGCACACCATCCTCGTTCCTTCATCGCCGTGCTTCATCGCCATGCCGTACATCGGGATCTTGATGGAATAGTCGGGGATCTCCTGCGCCACTTTCCAGATCGCTGCGCCATCCAGCGGTCCGGGCAGGCGTTGGATCTGTTCTAAGGCCGTCTGTTGCACACCGACATCCGCATCGCCCAGGCGGTCCAGGAGGAAGGAGAGCAGATCGTTGTCCTGCTTCGCGCCAAGTGCGCGTAGCGCCGCTACGCGGATCATCGGCAGGCTGTCCTCCACGGCGAGCGTGCGAAGGGTCTTCGTCACTTCGGTCGTGGCGTTGTGCTTCAATGCGCCGACCAGGAACATGCGCACCACGGGATCTTTCTCCACACTGATCGCGTGCAATACACCCGGAGCTTCGGTGATCAGTTCCTCCTTAGGCAACCGGGCCAATTGTTGCGCTGCGCGAGTGCGGATGTCCTGGTCATTGCTTTCCAAGTAGCTGATGAGGAAGAGTGCGTCGTGCTTGCGCAAGGCGAGCTCCGTGCGGAAGCCGGCCTCGTGCATCATGCGCTGCACGGAGGTGTCCACTTCAGCATCCGCGGCGGCGTTCAAGAGGATCAGCGTGGTGCTGTCCGCCACCCATGCGAGCGCCAACGCGGCGTTCTTGCGAACACCCGCTTCGGGATCCTTCAAGGCTGCGATCAGGCAGGTCCGTGACGTGGTGTCCTGCACCGAAGCGAACGCCAGGGCCGCTGCCGCGCGGATCGTTGCCGAGGAGTCCTGCAGGAAAGCGCAGAGGGCTGCGGTGTTCCGATGGTCCTGCGCCTCCAGCACGGCCCAGCGTGGTCCGAGTTCATCGGGGGGCACTGTTCCGCTGGCATCCGGATCCGGTTTCGCCGGGCCGCAGGCGGAAATGAGAAGAAGGATCGGGAGCCACCTCATGCGAAGCGGACGAAGCACAAGAGACCATCCGCGATGGCAAGTTCGCAAGGATCGGTTCAACGGGCCGGGGGACTCGCCGAAGGTGCCTTCGTTCCTTTCAGGAGCATGGTCGTGGGGTCCCATCCGAAGTAGCGCATAGCGGCGAAGAATACGGTGGTGGCGGTCACCTCATCCAGGTTGCCTATCAGCGGGATGTTGTCTGGCAGGAGCTCGAAGACCCCGGCCGTGGGGTTCAACAAGTAAACGAAGCAGAGGAGGCCGACGAGAGCGACAAGGATCTTTTTCATGACGGGTCATCCACGCGGCATAACCGGATCGCGCGGCCGATGAAAGTTAGGCCGACGGGTATCTTCGCGGCCCATGAAAGCTCTTCGCTATTTGCCCACGGCCGCACTGCTCGCCGGACCGCTCGCTTCACAGGCGCAATTGATGCCCGATGCCGATGTGCTGGACCAGATGAGGTACGACGTGCAATACCTCGCCAGCGACCTGTTGGAAGGCCGGGAGACCGGCACGAAGGGGGAGCGCCTGGCCGCTGATTACATCATCCAGAAAATGTCCAGCATCGGCTTGATGCCTTATGGGGATAGTGCGCGCTACGAGCAGGCCTTCACCTTCGCGGGGGAGCCCGTGCTCGGCGCTACCCAAGCGTTGCAGGTAGGACGCCAGCGGCCGGAGTTGAACGACGAATGGTACCCGCTTCCATTCTCCGGGAACGGGAACGTGCTGAGCACGATCATGCGTTGCGGCTATGGGATCCAAGCCCCGGACCTGGGTCGTTCCGATTACGATGGCATCGACCCCAAAGGGAAGTGCGTGGCGCTGATGGTGGGCTCTCCGGACGGCATCCATCCGCACAGCAAGTTCCTCGCCTACCACGACCTCCAAGCCCGCGCTGCCAAAGCCGTGGAATTGGGCGCGGTGGCCGTCCTGTTCTACAACGATGACAAGGATGTGGTGGATCCCTCCAGCGAGCTGCGCGCGCGGACCACGTCCGTGGGTGTACCGGTCATGTTCTTGAAATGTGATCTGTACAAGGACGGATTGAAGGACGGCGATGCGTTCGCTGCGACCGTGACCATCGAACGCCCGACGATGACCGGCCGCAACGTGGTCGGCCTGCTCGACAACGGGAAGGAGAACGTGGTGGTGATCGGCGCGCATTTCGACCACCTTGGTTTCGGCGATGAGGGCTCCTTGCATCGCGGTGAGCCGGCCATCCATAACGGAGCGGATGACAATGCGAGCGGGATCGCCGTGATGCTTCAGCTCGCACGCGACCTGGCCGAGATGGACGAAGCCCGTGCGAACGACTATCTGTTCATCGCGTTCAGTGGCGAGGAGAAGGGGCTCTTCGGATCGAACTATTGGACCAAGCATCCCACGCTGCCGATCGCCACGCTGAACTATATGATCAACCTGGATATGGTGGGCCGTCTTGATACGGCAGGGGGCATTGGCATCAACGGCGTAGGCACTTCGCCCACGTGGGAGGAGGTGACGCGTGTTCAAGCGGGATCGCTCCATGTGAAGTCCACGGTCAGCGGGATCGGGCCGAGCGACCACACCTCCTTCTACCTGCAGGGTGTTCCGGCCATCCACTTCTTTACCGGAGCGCATGCCGACTACCACAAGCCCAGCGATGACGAAGCGCTGATCAACTACCCCGGCATGCTCCGCGTTACCCGCTTCATCGAGTCATTGATCACCACCTTGAACGACGATGGCAAGCTCGCCTTCACCAAGACCGTGGACGCGGACAGTGCGAGCACACCCCGCTTCAAGGTGACGCTCGGGGTGGTGCCGGATTACATGTTCGATGGCAAGGGCATGCGGATCGATGGCGTCACCGACGGCAAGCCGGCCGCAGCGGCAGGGCTGAAGACCGGCGATATCGTGGTGAAGCTCGGGGCGCTCGAAGTGACCGATATGATGAGTTACATGAAGGCGTTGGGTCAATTCGCGCGTGGCGACAAGGCCAAGGTCATCGTGCTGCGCGAAGGGAAGGAAGTGGAGGCGGAGGTGACGTTCTAAGCTGGTACTTTCATCACCGAACGCCATGCTGGACCCCACGGACAAGAAGCGCATCGCGGTGATCGGTGCCGGATCCTGGGGCACGGCCCTGGTGAAGCTGCTGAGCACGAACGCGGATCAGGTGGGCTGGTGGGTGCGGCGGCCGGAGACCATCGCCCACATCGCCAAGTACGGGCACAACCCGGATTACATCAGCGCCGCGCAGTTCGAGGTGGAACGCCTGGCCATGAACACCGACATCCATGCGGTGGTGAAGAACGCCGATGTGCTGGTGATCGCCGTACCGAGCGCCTTCCTCAAGGCGACGATGGAGCAACTCGATCCTTCCGAACTGAAGGGTAAGATCCTCTTCAGCGCGGTGAAGGGCATTGTGCCGGAGACGAACCAGATCGTGGGCGAGTACCTGTTCGAGCATTGGGGTGTGAGCAAGGAGAATTTCGGCGTGATCTGCGGCCCGTGCCATGCGGAAGAGGTGGCCATGGAGCGCCTCAGCTACCTCACCATCGCCAGCCAGAACAGTGCGCACGCACAACGCATGGGCATAGCGTTGAATGGCCGCTCCATGAAGACGACCTTGAGCGACGATATCTACGGCACCGAGTACGCGGCGATCCTGAAGAACGTCATCGCGGTTTGCAGCGGGATCAGTGTCGGGCTCGGGTACGGTGACAACTTCCGTGCGGTGCTCGTGAGCCGCGCCATCCAGGAGATCGCACGGTTCGTGGAAGCGGTGCACCCCATCGCGCGCGACATCAATGAGCCCGCGTATCTCGGCGATCTACTGGTCACGGCCTATTCCACCTTCAGCCGGAACCGCGAGTTCGGCACCATGATCGGCAAAGGCTACAGCGTGAAGGCCGCCCAGTTGGAGATGAACATGGTGGCCGAGGGCTACTACGCCGTGAAGTGCGTCCACGAGATCAATCAGAAAATGAAGGTGGACATGCCCATCACCGAGGCGACGTATGGCATGCTCTACGAACGCGTGGTGCCGATCCATGCAATGCGGTCGCTGAGCGAGAAGCTGGCGTAGTGGCGTCTCCGATAGACATGCATGAGCCCTCCTCATGACCGATCGAAGCATCGACCTCTTCGTTGAAGGTCTTGGACGAATGAAGGCTGATGGCACCAGCGTGTTCAACCCATACGCCGACAACGGAGAGGCTCGAGCTAGGCTGAAGGATTATTTGCAGGCGATGACGTTTAGAGCTCCGGCCACCTTGTGTGTGGGAGAGGCTCCCGGCCGGAGAGGATGCGCCCAGAGCGGCGTGCCTTTCACAAGTCTGCGTGTCATGCTTAAGAGGCCCTTCGGATTGTTCGATGGTTTTCATATTGAGCGAGCGCTGGCGGAGACGGAGGGCACGGCCCCATGGTTTGGGATGTGTTCCAACAACTTGAGTTTTGCCTGCCGCTGTGGAACGCCCACCCCTTCAATCCCATTGACCCATCGACCCGGAAGAACAGACGACCGAGCGACCCTGAATTGAACGAGGGCAGAGATGTCCTCGACGAATTCCGGAAGCTGTTCCCATCGATCCAGAGCGTTGTGGCCGTGGGCGGAAGCGCCGCCCGTCTGTTGGGGCGCATAGGATGCGCTCACCACCACGTTCCTCATCCGTCCCATGGGAATAAGGTGCGGTTCCGCAGTGGACCCATAGATCTGCTGGACCGTGGAGCGATAAGGTAACGCCTCGCACACACCAGCCAGGATCCGTGTTGCGGTCGCCGAGCGAGAAGCCGCATTAGCTTTGGATCATGAAAAAGCCCAGTAGCTATGTGCTGGTAGGCGTGAAGTCGAGCAAGGCGCGCAAGTCGCTTTATGGGTTCCTCGATGACCAAGGGCTCAAGGCCAAGGAGCTCTCCGTTGAGGAGCTCGAAGACCTTGGCTTGCTGATGCTGATGCTCGAGGCGGACCGGACAAAAACGGTTTCGCGCGACACCATCATGCGCAAGCTGTCCCGTTGATGCGGATCGTTGCGCTCCGGAGCTTTTCACGGGATATCGACGACCTTCCCGACACCAAGCTTCGCGCTCGTGTGAAACAGACCGTACTGGCCATGGAAGCCGTAAGCTCGATCATGGATCTGCGCCAAGTGAAGAAGATGAAAGGCCATCCGCAGGCTTACCGCGTCCGGATCGGGAGCTATCGGTTGGGATTCTTCCTTGAAGGAGACCTGATCACTCTGGTCCGTTTCGCTATGCGCGTCGAGATCTACAAGCGATTCCCCTGATGCCTGCGCTGCGCTTCCACTGGGATTTCTTCGGCCCGGATGCTTTGCCCACGGCCGAGCATTTCGTTAAGCATCTCCACCAGTTCTGCGAGCGCGAAGGGATCGCGGAGCGTCAGGCCTGGGTGACCAACGCGTCTGTTCGTTGCACCGCCATCCTGGAATGTGATGAGCGCTTCCTGAAGATGGTGCGCGATGCCCTTCGGCCGGTGCGCGGCGAACGGGTGTTGGAGTGATCTGTCAGGATTGATCGCATCGGCGGACTATCCCGTCGCCTTCACAACAGAGGCGACCATGAGATCCGTCATCGCGCTCACGCTCCTCCTTTGCTGGAGCAACCTGTTGCCCGCGCAGTCCCAACCTTATTTCAATGTGGATGAGAAAGGTGTTTGGGTGGATGGCTATGACCCAGTGGCCTACTTGCTCGAAGGCAAAGCGGTGGAAGGGAGCTCACAATGGTCGTTCGTGCATCGGGGTGCCTCGTTCCACTTCGCGAACCAGGCGCATCTGGATCTTTTCAAGAAGGATCCGGAGAAGTACCTGCCCCAATACGGAGGTTGGTGCGCCTTCGCGATCGGCGACCACAACGAGAAGGTGGATGTCGACCCCCAAACCTTCAAGATCAGGAACGGCAAGCTCTACCTTTTCTACAACAAGTACTTCAACAACACCCTGGAGGATTGGAACGCCGATGAAGCCCGGCTGAACAAGCAAGCCGACGCGAACTGGGCGGTTTTCTAACACGCGAAGTAGCTGCGACCGACAACCCTCACCTTGCCATCGTATGTCGCCTCTTTCGCGTTCCCTGCGCCTGCTCCCGAACCTCATTGCTGCGGTGATCCTGCTCCAGACCCTGTTCTTCAAGTTCACCGCCGCTCCAGAGTCGGTATACATCTTCAGCACGTTGGGTCTGGAGCCGATCGGAAGGATCGGGTCCGGCGTAGCAGAACTGATCGCTGCGCTGCTGCTGCTTTGGCCCGCCTCGGCCTGGGTAGGGGCCGCACTGGCCCTGGGCATCATGGGCGGAGCGATCCTGAGCCACCTCACGGTCCTGGGTATCGAGGTGCAGGGGGATGGGGGGCAGTTGTTCCTCCTGGCAGTGCTGGTGGCGGTTCTTTCGGCTTTCCTCCTGTACCGTGATCGCACGCGCTGGATGGCGCTCCTCGCTGATCGGCGCAGCCCCGGCACCTGAATTAACGTGCACTGCACGCCGGAACAGCGGACCTACCGACCTTTGAGGCCCATCCCCGGCCCCACCTCATCCACCGTCTCCCCATGCAGCCCCTTGTTGCCTACAATGTTTCGGTCCTGGAGAAGATCGATCAGGTGCTGCTCCAACTCAGCGACGAGGAGATGGCACGGCCGTCCGATCTGCTCTTCGGCAGCAGCGTCGGCCAGCACTTCCGGCATATCCTCGAGTTCTATGAGTGCCTGTTGGCCCATGTCCGTGAGGGCAGCTTCAGCTACGATCGCCGCCAGCGGAACCTGCTGATCGAGACCGAGGTCACCGCGGCCCGCGCTTCCGCCGTGCGGAGCATCAGCTTGTTGAATGAACTGCGCGAGGATAAGGTGCTGGCCATGGAGAGCGAATTGCCCGACACCCCGGATATGAGCTCCCAGATGACCACGTTGAAACGCGAACTGGCCTACCTCGCGGACCATGGAGTGCATCATCTTGCGATGATCCGCATCGCCCTGGAGCAGGAACTGAAGCATGTCTCGTTCCCTGATCACCTCGGAGTCGCCGCCTCCACGCGCAACTTCCGCCAGCGCTGAATGTGTACGCTGACCTATCTGCCCTGGGCGGACGGGTTCGCGGTCGCTTCCAACCGCGACGAGTCGCGTGCCCGAGGTGGCATGATCCCGCCCGGGTTGGATGAAGCGCGCCGGTGGTGGTATCCGGTGGACGAGGCCGGTGGCGGAACCTGGCTGCTCACCGCCCCAGGCCGCTTCACCTTGAACCTGATGAACGGCGGACATGAGACCCACGTCCGAACGCCACCTTACAGGCACAGCCGAGGGATCGTGCCACTGCGCTTCGCGGAAGATGGCAGCACCGGAGCCTTCCTGGCGCGGTTCGACTTCGAGCGGATCGAGCCGTTCACATTGGTGATCTTCCATCATGCCCCGCGCCAAGTGGAAGCGATCGTATGGACCGGATCCTCGGTGGATCGCATGGACTACCCGGCCGATCAGCCGCACCTGTGGTCCTCAGCCACGCTGTACGATGCGCCCGCCCGCGCCATGCGGCGCGAGTGGTTCGCGGAGACCGTCGAACGGATGGGGGAGGCGCGGAGCTTGGAGCAATTGCTCGAATTCCATCAACAGGGCGGCGCGCACTATCCGGACGCCTCGAAGCGGATCCTCATGGAGCGTCCTGGCGGGTTGCGGACGGTCTGTACCGTCGGGGTGGAACACAAGACCAAAGGTGCGCGGATGTACTTCCACGACCTGGTGGTAGGGAATGAACAATGGTCCTCGCTTTCATGAGGCTTCGTTGGCCCGCGCGTTGGAACCACGAGTACTTGCCGTGGTACATCATCTACCTGCCGGTGGTGCCTGGGCTTTTGTACCACGCCATACGCCAACGCAGTTTGGTTTTCTTCACCAACGCGGATCCCGCCATCGACATGGGCGGCTTCTTCGGCGAACGGAAGTCGGCGATCTATGCGCTGCTGCCACGAGGATCCTATCCCACTTCGCTGCTTGTTGACCCAGGAACCGCGGAACACGACGTGCGCGCGCGCATCGCGACCACGGACCTCTCCTTTCCATTGATCCTGAAACCCGATGTGGGTGAACGCGGCGAAGGCGTGGTGCGCGTGGATGATGAGCAGCGGCTTTTCGACGTGCTCGCAATAGCTCGGCGACCCATGTTGCTGCAGCAGTTGGTGGCGTGGCCGTATGAGTACGGGCTGATGTTCGCCAAGGACCCGCGAACTGACCGCACCATGTTGCTGTCGATAACCGGAAAGCGCATGCTCTCCGTTGTCGGCGATGGACAGCGTTCGGTGGAGCAGTTGCTGGCGAGGATCTATCGCGGCCGCTTGCAGCTCGAACGCCTCCGCACGTACCGCCATGATCTTCTCGCCCGAGTGCCCACGGTGGATGAAGAGGTGGTGGTGGAGCCCATTGGCAATCATTGCCGCGGCACCTTATTCTTCGATGCTTGTGCGCTGTCCACTCCTTCACTGGAACGGGCGATGGATGAACTTCTTGCTAATGCGGAAGGCCTGTACTACGGCCGAGTGGACATCCGCGCCGAGAGCGAAGAGGCTTTCCGCGCCGGCCGTTTCACCGTGCTTGAGTTGAACGGCGTCTCCAGTGAACCGGGGCATATCTATGATCCGTCATACAGCCTACTACGGTGTTGGTCCGAGTTGTTGCGGCATGTGAAGTACCTCCCACCGATCAGTGCGGCACTGCGTGCGAAGGGACACGAACCGGTCCGACTGGCGGATCTGCTTCGCCGATGCGAAACGCATTTCGGGTACCGCATTAAATTCCTGCGGCAATTGGTCGAACGGCTTTCATCCCCGTCCACAGGCCAGCGATCACCAGTGCCAGGCCGATGAGACGGAACAGGCGTCGCATGCGCGCCGCGTTCAACCGATGCTGAAGAGTTCGCGCGAAGCGTACCAGGAGAAGAAGTAGTGCCAAGGCCCCTGCGAACGCACCGAGCGAGAACGCTGCCATTACGCCCGACCCGACGGCTTCCGGCAGGTTAGCGCGCAGGCTCGCCGCGACGCCGAGCCAGAACAGCAGAAGTTGTGGGTTCATGAGCCCCCACATCACCCCGCGGCCAAAGCTGGCCGAGGAGGCCGCGGGTTCCGGTGTGCTCATGGAAAGTGGAGGCCGGATCAGGAAGTAGGCACCTAGGCCCACGAGCAGAAAACCAGCGATGAACGGGGCATGTATTGTGAGCCACGGCAACTTGTCCATGGAACGCTCCACCAGTAGGAACGCCAACCCGGCGTACAGCAACTCCGGGAGCGCGCCGCCCCAAGCGGTCATTCGGCCGGCATGTTCGCCCTTCGAAAGCGAGGTGGCGAGAACAGCGCTGTTCACGAGCCCGGCTTGCAATGAGCCGATGAAGCTCGCCACCGCCGCCACCAGGAAGACCAGCAGGATCGTCACACGGATCGGGTTTGCGGATCGGGTGGGTCAGCGGAGCACCCAACGAAGGATCTTCTCCTTCAGGGAAGTGTAAGGTGGGAACTGGAGCCGGTGGTCGAGCCAGGTGCTACCCTTCGCGATACCCTTCACATTGCTGAAGCGTTCGAAGCTGCGACGCCCATGGTAGCGGCCCATACCGCTGGTGCCCACACCGCCGAAGGGCAGGTCCGGTGCGCCGAATTGGATCATTGTATGGTTGATGCAGCCTCCACCGAAGGGGATGCGTTCCTGGAAGTAACGCTGCGCTTTACGATCGTTGCTGAAGATGTAGGCGGCGAGCGGCCAGGGGTTCCGGCGCGTGATGGCTATCACCTCTTCGGGTTCGGACCAGGGGAGGATCGGGAGCACCGGCCCGAAGATCTCCTCCCGCATCGGCGGACTTTCCAAGGGCACCTGGGTGAGCACCGTAGGAGCGATGTACCGATCGGCCGCATCGTGCTGGCCGCCCAAAGCGATCGTGCCATGGCCGAGGTAGCCGGTCACTGTCGCGAAGCGCTTATCGTTCACCAAGCGCGCGAAGTGTGGGCTGCGTTGCGGATCGTCGCCGAAAAAGCGTTGTACATGTTTGACGAATGCAGCCAGGAACTCATCCATCACAGCGTGATGTACAAGCGCATGATCGGTGGCAATGCAGGTCTGACCGGCATTGAAATACTTGCTCCACGCGATCCGCCGTGCTGCCATATCGATGCTGGCTTCGCGATCCACAATAGCCGGACTCTTGCCGCCCAGCTCCAAAGTAACCGGTGTAAGATGCGGTGCCGCCAGGGCCATTATCTTCGCACCTACCGCCTGACTGCCTGTGAAGAAGATGTGATCGAACCGCTGCCGCGCGATCAACGGCGGTACGACCTCCCCGCCCGGACCCTGCACCACCCGCACATGTTCTGGAGCCAGGGCTTCTGTGATCAGTTGTTCGACAACCGCTGCGGTGCGGGGAGCTTCATTGCTGGGCTTCACCGCCACGCAATTGCCCGCGGCGATCGCTCCGACCAGCGGAGAGAGCAGAAGCAGCACGGGATAGTTCCACGGAGCGACGATCAGCGCCACTCCGAGCGGCTCGTGGTGTACGGTGCTGCTCGCTAACTGGATCGCCAGCGGCGTGGGGACGTGCTCCACGCTCATCCATTCACGCAGATGGCGGAGCGCGTACGTGATCTCCACATGCACCAGCCCGATATCGCTGAGGTACGCCTCGAACCGCGGCTTGCGCATATCCGAGTGCATGGCTTCGAGCAAGGCCTCTTCATGCTTTCGCAAGGCAGCGCGCAATGCGAGCAATGCCTTCCGCCGCGCCTCGAACGGGCGTGTGGCGCCGCTGTCGAAATGCGCCCGCAGCGGGTTTATCAACGCGTCGATACGCTCCGGCGATAGGGCCTGTTGTTCCATGGACGACGGAAAGGTATCCCGGCAGGGACCTTACGCCGCCAGGATGAAGTCGTCGCCCTCGACCAAACCTCGGGAAGCGAGGAATTCCGCGATCCGATCCCCTGTGCCGCGTTGAGAGATGAAGGAGATGATCACCGCTTCACCGGGAGCGGGTAGCTCGTTCGGTGGGATGAAGGCATAGTCCTGGACCTCGCGCCGGTGTACATCGGTGAACGCATCGACACGCACACCTTCCGCTTCGAGCAATGCGACGCGGGCCTGGCACAGGCCGCTCGTACCCGCCACGATCACTTTTCTTCCGTCCAATTCCTGCGTCAACCACTTCGCCAGCCATTTCGCCTTCGTGGTGAAGAACGCCTCAACGCGATAGTTGGAATGGGTCCGGCTCAGGCGCTCATCGTGGTCCTTCCAGGTGAGCAGTTCCTCGGGTAGCTTGGCGAAACGTACGCCCGCATCCATCCAGCGCAGCCAGAGCTCATGATCTTCCGGCAAGGGCCCCGTGTTATAGGCGCCGTGCGCTGCGATCAATCCGCGACGGAACATCACCGTGGGATGCGCGAGCGGTGCATCCACGAACCGTTTCACATAGTGATCGTGGGCGGTTAGGATCGTGTTCTGCCAACTCACGAACCAGGCCATGCCGCTGCTCTTCTCCACGGAGGTCTCAAAGCGCGTCCGCGTGCCCAGGACCCCGATCTCCGGGTGCGCCTGGAGGTAGGCCAGTTGCTTTTCCAAACGCTCCGGGTGGGCGATGTCATCGGCGTCCATGCGGGCGATGTAGGGGGCGGCCCCGTGCCCAACACCGGTGTTCAGCGCGTGGGCGACCCCCACTTTCGGTTCATGCACCACGACGATCCGCGGATCACGGGTGGCCCAGCGCAGTGCCATCAGCGAGCTCGCATCCGAGCTGTCATTGTCTATGAGCAGTAGTTGCCATCCAGGGAAGGTTTGACGTACAATGCTCCTGATCGCTTCATCGAGCGTTCGTTCCGCATCGCGGAACGGGAGGAGTATGTCGACCTGTACCATCACCCTTTGGTGCCAAAGAAGGAGGGCAGTGCAACAGCGAACGACGGGGCTTCCATAGGGCGGGTTTGGCCGAAAATAGAGGCCTTGCGAGGCAGCGCGCAATGCGAACACCTCAAATTCACCACTAGTGGGTAGGCGGCCGTCAAGGCCGATCTCGCCGCCAAGGCAAAGGACACCGTCAGGAAGGCGACCGCTATTGGACCACCGATCGGATCGCGACGAAAGGCAGATCACCGGCTTCGATGCGGATCAGATAGATCCCGGGCGCGAAGGCGGATAGATCGAGCTGGACGCGGTCGGTGGCCTGTAGCTGTTGGGTTAGGATCGCCCGCCCGCGGGCATCGATCACTTTCAGATGAGACCCGGCAGGTAGCACAGGGCCGTGCAGCGCGAATATCCCGGAAGATGGGTTCGGGTAGGCGGACCATCCCTGCGAGACAGAGGCTTCCGCCACGTCGGTATTGCTGTAGTACTCATCCGCTCCGATATCGACCGTGCCATTGACACGCACCTCGTTGTCCATGTCCGTCTCGGTCAACGATGCTACAAAGGCGATATCACCGGCGTCACGGGCGGGGGACGTGCTGGCGATGTGCAGGTCCGGGTCGGGCAGGGAAGCATCAGCGAACTGCGCATCACCGAAGGGCGAGTTGGTATCCTGCCCGGTGCCGCTCTGATAGTCGGCGTAGCCGGTGTAGGAGTCACTGTGGTAGGTGATCTCCGCATTGGCCGCACCGCCAGGACAGTACCACAGGTTATGATCGAGCGTCAGTCCCGGCGAAAGAGGAAGCGCATCGTCCAGGTAGAAAAGGGCGTTGTTGCTATTGTCCGCGAAGAGGATGTTGTGGGCGATGGTGCAGTTCTCCGAATAGGCCAGGGTGAGCTCGCCCTCGAAGGCGTTCTGTGTGTCGTTGTGGTAGAAGGTGTTGTGGCGGATCAAGCAGCTCTCCACCTTGCCACTGCCGTTCGGATAATCGTATCCGCCGAGCATGAGCGCCGATCCCTGGTTGTTGTACACCACATTGTCCCGGACGGCGATGTTCAAGGCGCTCTTTCCCACATGCTCGCAGCCCACTTCAATGCCCCACATGCCATCGTGGACCACGTTGCGCTCGATGATCAGGTCGCGCGCACCGTCCACATAGATGCCGCCGCACATGGCGTAGGGCGAGATGCAATCGTGTACGTGGTTCGCCAGGATGAAGCCGCTCCGGGCCTGGTCGAGGATCGGGTCGGGACAGGTGCCTTCATGGCCGATCAGGTCGATGCCGATGTTCGCGATGTGATGGACATGGTTGTTCCGCACCACGAAGTCCGTCACGTTGCCATTGATGGCCAGCCCCTCACTGAACCCGGGGCGGCAGTCATGCACTTCACAATCCGCGATGGTCAATTCGTTCAACGCCGAACTCGCGTTCGAGCCGTAAACGATGATCGGCTGCGCATTGGTGTTGTCGTTCACCGGTGCGTTCGGGTCGGAGGAGAAGTGGATGTCATGCACGTTCAGTCCCAATAGATCGATGCCCTGACAGAGACCATCCACGAGGATCCCGATCGCGTCATTGTGTACGTTGTTGCGGATCTCCAGGCCGATCACATCGATATGGCTCAGGTCCTGGATAGTGACAAGCGCATCGGCGTTCAACCCGGTGCCGTCGATCACGGCTACCTCGCTCAGGTAGTTGCGCAGCGTCAACGGTCCTGCGGAGGAGCCCCCGCTCACGAAGGTGAGCTCCTCGTTGTACACGCCCCCCATCACATGGACCGTCCAGAAGGGGCCGGCCTGGTCCAGGGCGTATTGCACATGGCGCCAGGGTTGCGCCAGGGTGCCGGGGGAGGCGTCGTCGCCGGAGATCGACACGTAGTAGTCCTGCGCGAGAGAAGCTGTGCCTGCGGTGAGGCCAAATGCGACGAACAAGAAGCGGATGGATCGGCGAGTGTTCCTCATGATGGAACTGAAGGTATGCAACGAAAGGCAGATGGCCCCCGAAGGGAGCGGCTGTTCGATCACTCCACGGCGATGCGTGACGAGAAGGTGCCCGACCGCACCGTGTACAGACCATGCCCGTACGGCGCGAGGTCTAGCATGAACGTTGTCTTGCCGACCTGCTCCTGATGGACCAGGCGCCCTAGGCCGTCATGGATCGAAAGCGGTGCGCCTAGTATGCTCGGATCAGCGTTGATCGTGATCGCTCCGTTGGTGGGGTTCGGATGGATGAAGATCCCCTCGGCAAGTCCCTCTTCCTGCCAACCTACCGAACCGGCATCCACGTGGGTGATGAACACATCCTCGTCACCTATGCTCGGGAGCGAGGTGCCGGGGAACACCGCGTGCAAATGGTAGTTGCCAGCCCAAGTGAGATGCCCATCGGACAGGGTGAGGGATGTTCCCCAGTCGTCCCCGGACTCTCCCAGGCCAAACGCACCCAAGCCGACACCCGTGCCGGAGAAGTGAGCGATGAACTGGTCCCGGGCGCCTTGGTTCGTGAGTTGATCCCCGCCTACGGTGAAAGGATCTCCGTAGTCCCCAACGCCATAGAGGGAACCATCGTCCGCCAGGACCATTTCCCGGATGCCCACGACCCCGGTCCAGTTCGTCATCGAATCGGTCGAGAGATAGGCACCGTTAGCGTTCAGCCTCGCCAGGACAGCAGAGTAACCGTTCCAGGTCGATCCGTTGATCCCGAACTCATCTGTATAGTTGATCAGGGCGATGAGCGATCCGGCGGGGTCCCAGACGAAACTCGATACCCCCGAATTACCGGCGAGGTCGGGATCCACGGTGCGCCCCCATTGCACGATGCCGTTAGCATCGAGTTGTACGATGTAGAACGTTACGATCTGGTCCCAGAAAGCATACGGCTCCGCGTTCAAGGTGACCTGGTCGAATTGCATGGTGTACCCCTGGAACCAACCGCCGATGTAAACGTTGCCGGCATCATCGACAACAAGGTCTCTGAGTACCACTTCCGGGAATTGAGGTAGCGGTACGAAGTACGTCTTGGCCCATTGCCAGATACCGCTCGCAGCCAGTTTCGCGACGACCACATCCATGCTGCCGCCACAATTCACCAGCAAGCCATCGAACGAAAGGGTCAGGTTCCAGGGGTTGTGATCGAACGCGACGATCACGTCCCCTTGTGCGGTCATGGTCAACTCGAAGGTGAACGTCGGACCTGGTCCTTCAATAGTGCTGTGATGGATCCATTGACCGGCGGTATCCAACTTGGCGATCACCACCGCGGGAGCCGTGACAGCGACCGGCGTGCTTCCGTAAGTGATGGTGTTGGAGGCAGCGAGCTGTGCCGCCACGTAAAGGTGCCCGGCACCGTCTAAAGCGATGCCAACACCACGGTCGGAGGAAGTCCCGCCCAATCCCTTGGCCCAGACCCAGTCGCCCCCAACGGATCGTTTCCCCACGAACGCATCCGTGAAGAGCGGTGACGGCGAGGTGAGTACGATCGTGCCAAGGGTGATCGAGCCCTTGAATGTGCCGCAGACGTAAGTGTTGCCATGCGTGTCGTTGGCGATGTCGCCAAGCCGGTCCTCGTCTGGTCCTCCAATGGAGCTGGCCGTGGTGAAGTCGATGCTCTGGCCCCAGAGGATCGTGCAAAGACAAATGGCGGGAGCTAGAAGTAGCTTTCTCATGGCGAAGGGGCGAGGGTGCTGACCGAAGGTAGCGAAGCCCAACGATCGGCCAGCGCTATTCGGGTTGCGCGCTCTTGAGCAGCGCGGCTTTTGCTGCACCCACGCTCTCCACCAGATCCTCCATCGCCGCCGCTTTGATCCCCTTCACCGAGCCGAACCGCGTGAGAAGTTTCCGCGCGGTCTCCGGCCCTATGCCGGGAATATCCTCCAACCCGGTGCGGATGATCCGCTTGCTGCGTTTGCCCCGATGGTGCGTGATGCCGAAGCGGTGCGCCTCGTCGCGCATCTGCTGGATCACCTTGAGGGTGGAGCTTCGCTTATCGATGTGCAGGGGCACAGGATCATCCGGGAAGTAGAGTTCCTCAAGCCGCTTGGCGATACCGACCAACGCGATCTTCCCCCGTAGCCCGAGCCGGTCGAAGACGTTCGTGGCGGCGTGCAACTGGCCTTTCCCGCCATCGATCACCACCAATTGGGGTAGGGGCTCACCTTCGCCGAGCAAGCGGGCGTAGCGGCGCTCCACGGCTTCTTCCATGCTGGCGAAGTCATCGGGACCTTCCACCGTGCGGATGTTGAAGTGGCGGTAGTCCTTCTTGCTGGGCTTGGCATCCTTGAAAACCACGCAGGCGCTCACCGGATCGGTTCCCTGAGTGTTGCTGTTGTCGAAGCATTCTATGTGCCGGGGCAGTTCGTTCAGCCGCAGGTCCTGCTTCAACCCGCCCCAGGTCGTTTTTGTTCTGCCGGATCGACCAGTTTCTCCTGTTTCAACTTGTCCCGCCGCCGGTGTCGCCCCTGCGGGCCGGGGGGGCCCCCTTTTCTTGCCCCCGGCTTTGGGGTTCGCCGCCCCCCCCCCCCCCGTATCTCAATGCCGGGGAGCGGACGGACGTTGTCGGCGCCGGGTTGGGGCGGCGCCTCCGCAACCCCGCTTTTGCCTGTTGCCCGCGCCCTCCCCCCCCCTCTCCCGCCGCGTTCCGGCCTCCTCCGGGTTTCCGCGGGGGCGCCCCCGCCCCCGGGGCCCGGGCCGGTTTTCCCCGTTGGCGCCCCGGTGTTCGTGACGAGGAAAAGACGTCCACATCGCCTATATCGGCATGGACTATGGTGTTCCGGGCCTGGTAGCGTTCCAGTTGTTCCACCTGTTGTTTCAGCACTTCGGCCTCCTCGAACTCCAGGGGCTTCGGCATGGGCGGCCATGCGCTCTTTCAAGAGCTTTGCGACCCCTCGCGTGCGCCCCGGACGATCCGGCGATCTCCTGATATTGGCATCGTAGTCCTCCGATGTCTGCAATGCTTCGCACGGGGCTTCACAGTTCCCCAGGTGATGCTCCAAACAGCGTTTGAACTTGCCTTTTTCGATGTTCCTCGCACTCAATTCGTAGTTGCAGCTGCGTAGCCTGTACATCTTGTTCACCAGCTCCAATACCGTGTGCATCACGCGCACTGGCGTACGGACCGAAGTACTCCGAACCGTCATCGACCGGGTTGCGCATGCCCTCCACGCGAGGGAATCGTTCATTTCGGATCCGGATCCATGGATAGCTCTTGTCATCCTTCAGCATC
>JADJCS010000005.1 GCA_016703105.1 Flavobacteriales bacterium | reverse complement strand
CTTCGAAGCGGAGCTGCAAAAACAGAAGGAACGTTCCCGCGCGGCCACCGCAGTGACCACTGGTGATTGGACCGAGCTGGCGAAAGGTGAGACGGTCTTCGTGGGTTATGATGAGTTGAATTGCAGCGCGCGCATCCTCCGCTACCGCAAGGTCTCCGGTAAGGGTGGCGACCAATTCCAGATGGTTCTGGATCGCACACCGTTCTATGCCGAAGGTGGTGGGCAGGTCGGTGATCAGGGCTGGCTGATCAACGGTGACGACAAGGTGGTGGTGATCGACACGAAGCGCGAGAACCAGCTCATCGTACACTTCGCCAAGTCGTTACCCAAGGATGTGAACGTCTCGTTCACCGCACAGGTCGATGCATCACGGCGCAACCTCACTGCACGCAACCACACAGCCACGCACTTGTTGCACCATTCCCTGCGCAAGCTGTTGGGTACGCACGTGGAACAGAAGGGGTCGCTCGTGGCGCCGGATCGCCTGCGTTTCGACATCAGCCACTTCGCTAAAGTGACGCCTGAGGAATTGGCCAGCATCGAGCGGGAGGTGAACGCGATGATCACCGAGGACATCGTGTTCGATGATCGGCGCAACGTGCCCATTGCCGAAGCCAAAACGATGGGGGCCATGGCGCTGTTCGGCGAGAAATACGGCGACCACGTGCGTGTGGTGAAGTTCGGTCCGAGCGTGGAGCTCTGCGGCGGAACCCATGTCCCACGCACCGGCGTCATCGGCCCGTTCCGGATCGTGAGCGAGGGCGCACTGGCGGCTGGGATCCGGCGCATCGAAGCGATCACCAGCGTGGAGGCCGAGCGTATGATCAATGACAAACTCGCGAAACTGGATGCGATCAATACGTTGTTGAAGCACCCGGCCGATCTGTTCGCCACGGTCGAGAAGCTCGTCGAGCAGAACGCTTCGCTCAGCAAGGAGTTGGAGAAGGCCACCAAGGAGAAGGTGCGGAACTACGCCGCCACGCTACCAGCGAAGGCGCGCAAGAACGCCCAGGGCCTCTCCGTACTGGTGGAACAACTGGACCTGGACGCCCAAAGCCTGAAGGACCTGGGGTATCAGCTCCGCGAACTCCACCCGGATCTGGCCTTCGTTTCCGGTTCGGTGATAGAGGGTAAGCCTTTGCTGGCCGTATCGCTCGGCAAGATGTACGCCGAAGCCACGGGTTTGAAGGCGGTGGATATCATCAAGCAGATCAGCCCGGAGATCAAAGGTGGGGGGGGCGGCCAACCGGACTTCGCTACGGCCGGCGGCAAAGACCCAAGCGGTATGGCCAATGCGCTGAAAAAGGCCGGGAGCTTGTTGGCCTGAGGCTTCTATAGGCACAAGGGATACATCCGATCGACGCGATCGATGAGAAATGAGATCGTGCAGGCGGCTGTCCGCCACGTCCGTAACAAGGTCGCCGAGCCTGTTCCGCGCCTTGCGCCGCGCCCTTAGGCGAGACTAGGCCGTGGCCCCATGGGGTGGGTGGTAGGGTCGGGACGACCATACACCGGGCCCATGTAGCGGCTTTCGTAGCTGAGGCCGAGGTTGAGGATGTAGAGGCCGTTGAGCAGAACGACCAGCACGTAATCCAACATGGTGGTCTTGCCGAAGCTTTGGGCCGTCTCGATCCACACCTTGATGAACATGTAGATGTTCAGCCCGGGAATGAAGAAAAGCCAAAGGTGGCTGGCCGGGCGGCCCACCAGTTTCAGGAACACGATGAAGTTCCAGATGGGGACGATCGCCGCGTAACCGGGTAGCCCGGCCTTTTCATACAGGCGCCATTGTCCCACTAGGGCGATGATGCCGAAGAAAACAAGGACATAATAGAGCGTACCTCCCATTGAGGTACTGATGCTTTCATGCAGCCGAAGCAATAGGTCGGTTATGGTATCCATTGCGGAGGGGTTTATGTTCCGGGCGAGTTCTTCCTGTCAGGTTCACTAAGCAAGACGCCCGACCCGTCGCGGGGTTGCCTGTGCAACGTTATTCATCCTACTCGGGTCCATCCCAACTCTACGAACATTAGTTGTCCACCGGCGAATAGTGATGGACCGGCTATGAACGGCATCGCACGGCCGGATGGTCAGACCCGAGGTGCGGCATAGGCCTTCACCTCGGCCTCGCCTATCTCTTTGCCACTAAGAATGACGAGGCGTTCGATCACATTCCGCAGTTCGCGGACGTTGCCTGTCCAAGGGAGCTTTTGAAGCTCTTTCACGGCTTTTTCCGTAATGTTCTTGAGCGCGATGCCCTGTTCGGTGCAGACCAGCTCGATGAAGTGTGCGGCCAGCAGGGGATTGTCCTCCGCACGTTCCGCCAACGGTGGTACATGGATCGGGATCACACCCAGGCGGTGGTACAGGTCCTCGCGGAACCGTCCTTCGGCGATCTCCTTCTTCAGGTCCTTGTTGGTGGCGGCTACTACGCGGACATCCACTTTCACGTCCTTGTCGCCACCCACCGGGGTGATGCGGCTTTCCTGTAGGGCCCGAAGCACCTTGGCCTGGGCAGCCAGGCTCATATCCCCGATCTCGTCGAGGAACAAGGTGCCGCCGTCGGCCAGTTCGAATTTGCCTTTGCGGTCCTTGATGGCGCTGGTGAAGCTTCCCTTCACGTGGCCGAAAAGCTCGCTCTCGATAAGTTCGCCCGGGATGGCAGCGCAGTTCACCTCGACGAAAGGTCCTTGCGCGCGCTGGCTTTTCTCGTGGAGCAGCCTGGCTACCCCTTCCTTACCGGCACCATTCCCTCCGGTGATCAATACACGGGCATCGCTGGGTGCCACTTTGTCGATCATATCCTGAATTGCGGAGAGGGCCTTGCTCGTGCCCACCATCCGCACCCCGCCCGCTTTTCCTTTCTGCACTTTCTGCCGCAGCACTTTGGTTTCCTGAACTAAGTCACTGCGGTCCAGGGCATTGCGCACGCTCACCAGGATGCGGTTAATGTCGGGCGGCTTCTGGATGAAGTCAAAGGCCCCCTTCTTCAAGGCGTCCACGGCGGTATCGATGGTGCCGTGCCCGCTGATCATCACCACCGGCAGATCGGGGTCATGCGCCTGGAGCTTTTCCAGCACCTCCAACCCATCCATTTTTGGCATTTTGATGTCGCACAGCACGAGGTCGAACTTGCCTTTCCTGGCCTTGTCCAGGCCCGTGGCACCGTCCTCGGCCTCGTCCACGCTGTGTTTTTCGTGCTCCAGGATCTCCTTCAGCGCGTAGCGGATCGCTTTCTCATCGTCGATCACGAGGATCTTGGCCATGGTGGGTGTGCCTGTGCTTTGTTCGTGTCAGCCTGCGTTTCGGCGGGAAGCGGCCGGTTCCTTGCGGGGAGACAAAGATGGCTGGTGGGAACGAACGCTGGTCTGGGGACCGGGCAACTCGTTCGGGAAAGGGCGTCTATTGCGTGGGCATCTTCAGAGCAAGATCTTGCTGATCCACTCCGCACCATGACGCTGATCATTCGAACCGTTCTGTTCTTCGGGTCGCTCCTGCCTTTCGCGCTGCTCGCGCAACAAGTCGGCGAGAACGATACGACCTTTAATGTGGGCGATGTGGGTTTCGGTGAGGGCCTTGGGCCGAACGGCAAAGTGACCGCAGTGGTATTGCAGCCGGATGGCAAGGCCATCATCGGCGGTTCGTTCACCCGGTACAATAGCAGGGCATGCAACGGCATTGCACGGCTTAACCCCGATGGATCGCTGGACAGCACTTTCACCACAGGAACAGCTTTCGGAAGCAACCCGGTGCCGGTGGTGGAAACCCTCGCTCTGCAACCGGACGGAAAGATCCTGGCGGGTGGGAACTTCCTGTACTATGCGGCTCTGCCCGCTCCACGGATCATTCGCCTGAATGTGGATGGATCGCGGGATACCACCTTCAGCACAGGCACCGGCTTCGATGATGTGGTGCATGAACTCGCTGTGCAGCCGGACGGCAGGATCCTAGCGGCCGGGGCCTTCGCCATGTACAACGGGACCCCCCGCTCCTTCGCGGCGCGTCTGGATACGGATGGGTCGCTCGATCCCTCGTTCGATCCGGGAGCTTTGTTCACCGATGTAGCACTTTGTGTACTGGTGCAACCGGATGGCAAAGTGCTCGTTGGTGGCGAGTTCTATCTGAATGGAAGGCACCTGGTGCGATTGGAGAGCAATGGTGTTCCGGATCCTTTGTTCACCGGTCCTTCCTTCTCCAATGGATGGGTGAGCGATGTCGCACTTCAGTCTGATGGGCGAACGGTGGTGACAGGTAGTTTCCAATCGGCCTTTCCTACGATCCGGAGCATCATGCGGCTGGAAGCGGATGGAGCGCGCGATACTTCGTTCCACACCGGTCTTGGCCTGGGCGTGTACGGCTTGGCCAATGGCAGCAGTGCGGAAAGGGTCTTGATACAGGCGGATGGGAAGATCCTGCTCGTTGGGGCGTTCACCGCGTATGATGAACAGTACAACGGGCACATGATCCGCCTGAACGCGGACGGAACACCGGACCCATCCCTCCAACTGGGCGGCGGGTTCAGCAATGACCTGCACGGTTGCGCGATCCAGGCGGACGGCAGCTACATCGTCGTGGGCGAGCACGGTGCTGTTGATGGGGTCGGACTGAGCTACCTCACCCGCATCAGCAGCAACGGTGTCGCTGATATCACCTATCCTATCCAGACCGGTGTCAACGACAAGATACTCGCGCTCTTAGTGCAAGCCGACGGTAGGATCGTGCTCGGTGGAGAGTGTGAGTTCGTGAACGGCGAACGGCGCAGGGGCTTGGCCCGGTTGCTATCCAATGGGGATCTGGATACGAGCTTTCATTCCGGTGCTGGCGCGACGGGGTTGGGCAGCGTTCGAGATATTGAAGAACAGTCGGACGGGCGTCTGCTGATCTGCGGCGGTTTCAGCCATTACTACGGCTATCCGTTCGCACGCATCGCACGCGTGAACACCGATGGCACCGCCGATCTGACCTTCAACCCGGGGGCCAGCTTCAACAATGAGGTCCGTGCGATGGTCTTGCAACCCGATGGAAAGATCATCGTCTGCGGATCCTTCACCAGCTACAACGGCGTGGTCGTGAACAGGCTCGCGCGGCTCAACCCGGATGCCACACTGGATCCTTCGTTCGATCCTGGCACGGGTGCGGACAATTCCGTGTTCGCCATTGCGCGAAGGCCGGACGGAAGTCTGTTGATCGCGGGTTTGTTCACCTCCGTGGACGGAACACCCATGAACCGCATCGCTCGATTGCATGCCGACGGCAGCTTGGACACCACCTTCGATCCAGGCGGAGGCTTCAACGACATTGTGTTCGATCTGGCGTTGCAACCTGATGGCCGGATATTGGCGTGTGGTTGGTTCACGGACTATGCGGGCACATCGCGCAAGCGCATCGCCCGGCTCCAGGAAGATGGGACCTTGGACACCACGTTCGACCCGGGCTTTGGTTTCGGGGGCCTGCCAGCCGAACCGATCCGCATGATGCTACAACCGGACGGGAAGGTGATCGTGGGTGGTGCTTTCTACACCTTCAATGGGCATGCCCATTCCGCGATCCTGCGCCTCCTGGCCGATGGCTCGAACGACCCGGATTGGGTAGGGAACGGATTTGTGCTCTACGGCACCGCGAACAACCCGCCGTCGGTCCATGCGCTAGCGTTGCAAGGGGATGGCAAGGTGCTCGCAGGCGGTATCTTTTTCTCCTACAACGGTGCAGGGCGGAACTGCATCGCGCGGATCCATGGTTCCCCGGTCGTTGGCCTTTCAGTCGCGCCACGTGTCATGCTCGGGGGTGCTTACGACAGCGGAACGCAGACCATGAACGATATGCTCCGTGCCGCTGCGCTACTACCGCTGCTAGAGCCATACACCAGTCTGGGATATCCGCACAGCGGAGGCGGCGGTGGCGAGATGGTTGCGCCTGCGCTCATGGACAGCACAGGCAACAACGCCATCGTCGATTGGGTGATCGTGGAACTGCGCAGCGCGAACGATCCAACTACGGTCCTCGCCAGCCGAAGTGCGTTGGTGCAACGCGATGGTGATGTCGTGGCGGTGGATGGCTCCTCCTCCGTTCCCTTTCAACTGCCCTTGGGGTATTACCATGTGGCGATCCGCCACCGCAATCATTTGGGAGTGATGACGGCCGCACCGTTCGCGCTCAGCGCATTGCCTACCATGATCGATCTGATCGATCCAGCGATGATCACATACGGAACGAACGCGCGCAAGGAGGTCAACGGTGCCATGGTACTATGGCCCGGGAACGCGAACCCGGACGGCATTGTGAAGTACGCGGGTGCGAACAATGATCGCGATGCGGTCCTCCAGGTGATCGGCGGCTCTCCGCCGACGAATACGGTGCTGAACGTATACGATACCGCGGACATCAACTTGGACGGGGCGGTGAAATACATGGGTTCGGACAATGACCGCGACATCATCCTGCAAACGATCGGTGGCTCGGTGCCGACCGCTACGAGAACGCAGCAGTTGCCATAGCATGCGGCAGCCCGCACTACAAGACCGCGACAGCCGCTCCGCTACGTAAACGCCCGAGCCGGTCCCGGGGGCAACCCGACCAGGGGTCTGCGTCTAGGAAGAGCAGCTCCGAACGGTCCGGAACATTGCTTCCTGAGCACGCCATGCAACGATCCATCTTCCCGTTACTCCTGGTCATCACGATAGCAAGCTCTGCCGCAAGGGCCCAGTGCACCATCACCTGGGCGCATCTATCCCCGTATTGCGATGGTACCTATGCACGGGCCATCGGTGCGGTGCATTGGACCGGGGGCACACCACCCTACACGGTAAGCGTAATGGCACCAGGCGCGAATGTGTACATGACCGGGGTGATGAGCTCCCCTTTCTTCATCGATGAGCTGGTTTCCTTGAACGGCTCGTTCAGTGGTGCCACCGCTTATGTATCGGATGACCTCGGTTGCAGCGCGTCCCTGCCCATGCAGAACCTGGACACGCATGACGCCATCACCGAGATGTATGGCATGTTCGATATCGATGTGGCCGCGACCGATTGTTCAGGAGGGGTTTACACCGTGCGGTTCACCGATGAGCCCCTTTATGTCTCCAATATCTTTCTGGAGCCGCTTTCCGGCTACACTTACCGGTTGTTCAAGGATGGGGTGGTGACCGCCAGCGGTGCCTTGTCCACCATCTTCCAGACAGGTCCTGCGCGGTTGGAGCTCCCCGGGCTCACCTATGGGCAGTATGCGCTGGAACTGAACACGCAGAACGGTACGGCGCAATCGGTGATCTACTGCCCCATTGTTCATGACTTCCTGTTCTGTGTGCCCAAGGCCAATGATTGCCAGACGAATCTGCGTTTGCGCTCCGCACTGGCCTCGGTGGTGGGCAGCGGAGGCCTGATGACCGATGGTTTGCGTACAGCCGGACTCCTTCCACTGGTTGAACCTTATTCCACGCTGGGCTATGCTTACACCGGCACCACTCCGGGCGCCACCATCAGCCCTAACGTGCTCGTGCTGACGGGCAACGATGCCATTGTGGACTGGGTGGTGGTGGAACTGCGGAACGTGACCACCCCTGCGGTGATCATGTCAAGCCGGCCTGCCCTGATCCAGCGTGATGGGGATGTAGTGGACCTCGATGGCGACCCCTACGTGCATTTCCCCGTGCCGCATGGTTATTACAAGGTGGCCATTCGGCACCGCAATCACCTGGGCTGCATGACGGCGGGTAACTACCTGCTGAACACCGACCCCTGCCGGTCGCCGATAGACCTGAAAGCGAACGGAGTGGTCACTTATGGCACACAAGCCCGCAAGTACATGTCCGTGGGCGGTGTGGTGGGTGGCTTGAACGCGCTGTGGCCTGGTGACGTCACTTATGACGGGGTAGTGAAATACGCGGGTGGTTCGAACGATCGCGATCCCATCCTCACACTGATCGGAGGCACTACACCGACGAACACGGTGAACAATGTGTACAACGGAGCCGACCTTAATCTGGACGGCAAGGTGAAGTACGCCGGCAGCGCGAACGATCGCGACGTTATCCTGCAAACGATCGGTGGTGCGGTGCCGACGGCGACGCGCACGCAGCAATTGCCATGAAGCGAACTTTACTTTTTCCGTTTGTTGTCTCCAGCTTGGTCGCGGGTGCACAAGCACCGGGCAACCATGACCCGTCTTTCAATGCATCGGACCTGGGATACGGTGCCGGAGATGGCCCCGTGGCGTCGAGCTCACTGTTCGCCCTGGCGATCCAAGCGGATGGTGGTATCCTGGTCGGTGGGAGCATCGACCGGTTCAACAACGTGCAACGGAACAACCTGGTGCGGTTGACACCGGACGGTCCGGTGGACCTGGCTTTCGCGCCATCGTCCCTCGGGGAGGTGAACGACCTTGCCGTACAGCCCGATGGGAAGATCCTGGTGGCGAGCGGTCTCGTGTATCGCTTGCTGCCCAATGGAACGCATGACCCCACGTTCAGTAACGCGGTGGGCGCGCAGGTGCGGCGCCTCCAATTGCAGCCGGATGGCCGCATTCTGGCGATCCTGGAGCAGGCGCCCTTTAACCCGGATCTGGTACGGCTGCTACCCAACGGCGACCCGGACCCTTCGTTCAGCTTTCCCTTTTCGGGCTACCCGATCACGGCCATGGCGCTGCTGCCCAACGGCCAGGTCTTGGCGGCGGTGGACTACAACGGAACGGGCTCCCGGTTGCTGCGGTTCAACAGCGATGGGAGTCAGGACAACACGTTCATCTGCTGCCCGGGTCCGGATCTCTCGGGTGTCTTCCAAATCCTACCCCAACCCGATGGACGGATCCTGGTGACGGGTCAATTCAACACCTACCATGGGGTGGCCCGGCCGAAGCTGGTTCGCCTCGAGAGCAACGGGAGCGTGGACCTGAGCTTCGACGCCGGCTCCATCTTCACCGGGTCGGTGTTCAGCTCCATGGTGCTGCGTCCTGATGGCCGCATCCTGTGCGGAGGGAGCTTCAGTGTGGTGCAGGGTCAAGCCCGGCCCGGCCTAGTGCAATTGCTGCCCAACGGGTCGGTGGACCCCGCGTTCACCGTGGGTGCAGGTTTCGAGAGCTACACCGGCATTGTGACAGGACCCACGGCCATGGTGTTGGATGCCAGCGGCCGCGCGGTGTGCGTGGGTGGCTTCGCCTTCTACGACAGTGAGGTGCGGATGAGGCTCGCGCGTTTGCTGACCAATGGCACGGTGGATCCCGGTTTTCACCAACAGACCGGTGTGCTGGGCAGCGTGGAGGACATCGCGGTGCGCAGCGATGGCCGCATCCTGGTGGCCGGCTACTTCTCCGTGGTGAACGGCCAACCCCGCCGTGGCCTGGCCCGCCTGTTGTCGGATGGCTCCCTGGACCCGGCTTTCGTGGTGGATGACAACGGTGTGTCACGGACCCTGAAGCGCGTGAAGGAGCAGAGCACAGGCAAGGTGGTGGTGATGGGACAGGCGGACGGCACGGCCTCCTACACCATGGCCAGGATCAACGTGGACGGCAGCCTTGATCCAAGTTTTTCCATCGGGAGCGGCTTCAACAACGTGGTTGCGGACATCGCCGTGCAGGCGGATGACAAGGTCATCGCCGCCGGTTCCTTCACCAGCTTCGCGGGCAATGCCGTGGGCCGTATCGTACGCCTGCTGCCCAATGGGCAGTTCGATGCGACCTTCAACACAGGCAGTGGTTTCTCCGGTCAGGTGAACTGCGTATTGGTGCAGCCTGATGGGAAGGTGCTCGTCGGTGGCACCTTCTCCCAATTCAATGGCAGCGGCGCCATCCGGCTCATCCGCCTCAACAGTGATGGTACGCGCGACAACAGTTTCACTTCGGCCGTGACGAGTGATGTGCGCACCCTGGCGCTCAGATCGGATGGGCGCATCCTAGTGGCACATACCAACCTGGGCAACGCGAACCGTCTGTCGTGTCTCCTTCCCACTGGTACGTTGGATCCCACCTTCAACAACGGCTTCGCTGCGGGCGGGACCTTCATCAACGAGATCGCCGTGCTGGGGAATGGCGGCATCCTGTTCACTGGCTACTTCGCCACCATCGGTGGTGTGCCATCGAGTGGGGTCGGTGTGCTGACACCGAACGGCCAGCCGGATCCAGGCTTCACACCAGGGCAGGGGTTCACCAACTCATCCAGCGGGCTTCCAGCGGTGGGCAATTGCGCGGCGTTGCAGCTGGATGGCCGGATCCTGGTGGGCGGACAGTTCACGGCGTATGATGGCACGGGTAGGAACCGTATCGCTCGGCTGTTCGCCACCAACGGCACCTCATCCCTGCTGGTGCGGCCCAAGGTCCTGCTCGGCGGATCCTACGTTCCCGCCAGCGGTCTGATGAGCGACCACCTGCGCGTGGCCCTGTTGGTACCCTTCATAGAACCGTACTCCGCGCTTGGTTACACGCATGTAGGTAGCGGTGGTCAGCAGGTGACATCGCCCGTGCTGGCAGTGACCGGCCCCAACGCCATCGTGGACTGGGTGGTTGTGGAACTGCGCGGAGCGGGCGACCCCACCATGGTGCTGGCCACGCGAAGCGCGCTCGTTCAACGCGATGGGGATGTGGTGGATGTGGATGGGCTTTCGGCCGTGTCCTTTTTCCTGCCGGCCGGCAACTACCGTATGGCCGTCCGCCACCGCAACCACCTCGGGGCGATGAGCGCTTCGCCCATCGCGCTCTACGGTATACCCACTACCATCGATCTCACGTTGCCGGGAACGCCCACGTGGGGCACCAATGCACGCAATAATGTGAACGGCAACATGGTGCTCTGGCCAGGCGATACCAACTTCAACGGCACGGTGAAATATGCTGGTGGCTCGAACGACCGCGATCCCATCCTCACATTGATCGGAGGCACCACGCCGACCAACACGATGAACAACGTGTACAATGGTGCGGACCTCAACCTGGACGGCTCGGTGAAGTACGCGGGTAGTGGGAACGATCGTGATATCATTCTGCAAACGATCGGGGGCTCGGTGCCGACCGCGACACGCACACAGCAGCTGCCATGAAGTTCATCTGGAAGATCTCCCGGCTCGTATTGAGCCTGTGTTTGTGCCTCTTCGGCATGATGCCTCCGTCCTGCTTCGGACAGGAGATGCTCCCGGAACTGAACATGTGGCGGCCGAACAGCCACGTGCTCTGCATCACTGTGGACAGCGCCAGCAACGTGGCCTACATCGGTGGTCTGTTCACCAGCCTCACGGATCCGGATCCTCCCTTCACCACCGTAGCGCGCAACTACGTGGCCGCGATCGACCTCACCACCGGGGAGCCGCTGCCGTGGGATCCGGACCCGGACTACCACGTGTATGCCTTGGCCCACAGCGGTGGTTCGGTGTATCTCGGCGGGGGGTTCTTTACCATAGGTGGACAGTCACGAGCAGGCCTGGGCGCAGTGGACAAGGTCACGGGGGCTCCACAAGCGTGGAACCCTGCACCCGGACCGAACGTGAGGACCATGGCGATCGCAGCAGGTAAGCTCTTCATTGGTGGCACCTTTTCATTCTTCGCGGCTGGTTCCTGGCGCACGCATGCGGCCGCCTTCGAACTGGGCACGGGCGCCCTCACCAACTGGAACCCTGCACCATCGGATCACGTCCTGGCCTTGCAGCCGGTGGGCAATACGATGTACATGGGCGGCTACTTCAGCACGGTCGCGGGGGGCGTGCCCAGCCCCTTCCTGGCCGGTGTGGACATGGGCTCTGGCACGTCACCGAGCTATGTGGAGGCGCCGAACGCACCGGTATGGGCACTGGCCACGACGGGAGGGCGGCTCTACCTCGGAGGAGAATTCACCGAGGTGGGTGGCCAACCCCGCTCCCATGCGGCGGCACTTGTGAGCGGATCGCTTACTGGGTGGCAACCCGAGCCGGACGGCATCGTGAACACGCTCGTGGGGATCGGTGCACAGGTCGCCATCGGCGGGGACTTCCTGACGGCCGGAGGCCAATCCTATTTCTCGCGGCTGGTGGTGGTGAATGCGCTCACGGGTGCGGCCACCACGTGGAACCCCGGGGTCTATTATGGGGTCTCGGTGCTGACAGCCAGCGGCGGGCGTGTGTTGGCCGGCGGAGTGTTCTCCACCGCGATGCAGTTCGAGACCCGGAATTTCGTCAGCTTCACCCCTGCGCCTCCACTCGTGCGCGTGCAACCCAAGGTCTTTCTGCAAGGCTGTTATGTGAGCGCCCAGCAGAACATGCAAGACTCGCTGCGACGCGCTTCGCTGGTACCTCCGACAGAACCATACACCGCGTTGGGCTATTCCTTCACCGCCGGCGGCGCGTACGGTACCATTCCGGCCCCGGTGATGGCGAACACCACGAACGCAGCGGTGGTGGATTGGGTGGTGGTTGAGCTGCGTGATGCGGTGGACCCGACGGTGATCATGGCGAGCAAGCGCGGTGTGCTGCTGCGCAACGGTTCGGTGATGGATGTGAACCGCGTGTCGCCGCTGTGGATGCCTGTGCAGCCGGGGAACTATCATGTGGCGATCCGGCACCGCAACCACTTGGCGCGATGACCGCCGCACCTGTAGCCTTGTCATCGACCAGCTCGGTCATCGACTTCACAGCATCGGGTTTCGCCGCTTACGGTAACACCGCCTTGAACAGCATCGGGACAAGGAAAGTGCTCTGGCCCGGTGATGCTAACTTCAACGGCACGGTGAAATACGCAGGCGGTGCGAACGATCGCGATGTGGTGCTTCAGGTCATTGGCGGTGGGACACCGACGAACGTGGTGACCAATGTCTACCACGGCGCCGATATCAACTTGGACGGATCAGTGAAGTACGCTGGCAGCGCGAACGATCGCGACATCATCCTGCAAACGATCGGTGGGTCGGTACCTACTGCCACGAAAACCCAGCAATTGCCATGAGGATCGTAGCGATCATTCCATTGCTCTACTTCTCCCTGGCATTGGGTCAGAACCCAGGCAGTGTGGACCTCTCGTTCAATCCCGATGACATTGGCTACGGCACGGGGGACGGCTCCCTGTTCGCTGTGAAGACCTCTTCGCGGCAACCGGATGGGAAGATCCTCATTGGCGGCCTGTTCACGAATGTGAACGGTTACCCACGCGGGTACATGGCCCGCCTGGAGCCGAACGGCACGCTTGACCTGGGATTCGTCCCGTCCTTCAACGCGGAGGTGAGCGCGATCTCGGTGCAACCCGATGGCAAGATCCTGGTTTGCGGATCGTTCACGAACTACGCGGGATCGCCCTGTCCATCCTTGGTGCGCCTGGAGCCGAACGGCGCGCTGGATGCCACCTTCGATCACACCGGTGGGCCGAACACTGCGAGTGTGAACCATATCGCCCTGCAGGCGAACGGCAAGATCGTGGCGGCTGGCATGTTCGCCTCGTGGTCCGGTGTGCCAAGGCCCGGCCTGGTGCGCCTGAATTCCGACGGTACGGTGGATGCCGGATTCGTTCCTGGCGTGGATCCGTCCGCGAGTTTCGGCCGGGTGGCCGTGCAACCGGACCAGAGGATCCTGGTTTCCGGGTTGTACAGCATTATGGGCACCGCTCATCTCAGCGTGGTCCGGTTCTTCTCCAACGGCGCAGTGGACCCGTCGTTCTCGGTGCAGGTCGGTTCGCCGATGGGTCTCGGGGACATCGTGCCGCTTGCCGACGGCCGCATCCTGTTGAGCGGGGCGTTCACGAGTGTGAACAGCACACCCACAGGGCGGCTTACCCGCTTGAACACCGATGGAACCATCGATCCAAGCTTCACCTTAGGCACCGGGTTCAACGGACCCGTACTTGCGATCGCCCGCCGGGACGATGGGAAGATCATGGTCGCCGGGAGTTTCACCGAGGTCAGCGGAGAAGCCCGGGCCAAACTGGCCCGCCTCGAAGTGAACGGGGCACTGGACAACACCTTCAACCCCGGCACTGGACCGGACCTGCCGGTGCTTACACTGCTCGAGCACGCATCCGGGGTGTTCATCGGCGGTGAGTTCATGTCGTATGACGGCGGGTACTTGCGCAGCTTCGGCCAACTGACCGCGACCGGGCCGATCGATGGGGCTTACTGTACACCCGGCGGGGTGAATGGCGCGAGTGCGGGCTCGATCGTTCCCACGGTGCGGGCCTTGCTAGTACGGCCCGACGGGCGTGTGCTGGTGGCCGGTTCGGAGTTCGTTGCCTACGCTGGCAATGCGCTCAGGAGCCTCTTCCAGATCCTGCCCGATGGAACTCTGGACCCAGCCTTCGATCCTCCTGCTTCCTTGGGAGGCGTGTACTGCATGGCTTTGCAGCCGGATGGACGTGTGCTGCTCGGAGGGTCCTTCACCAGCTACAATGGTGTGCCGCGCAACCGCATCGCACGGATCATGTCCGATGGTTCTCTGGACCTTTCCTTCGATCCCGGTACAGGGGTCACCGGCGGCACCGTACGTACCATCGCCCTTCAGGCGGATGGAAAAGTTCTCATCGGTGGGGATTTCAGCAGCGTGAACGGTACATCCCGCACCCGCCTGGCCCGCTTGTTCGCCAATGGCGCACTGGACAACACCTTTACCGCCACCGCCGGGAATTCGGTGCATGCGCTCGCCATCCAGCCAGATGGTCACGTCCTGGTCGGTGGTGCCTTCAACAATGTGAACGGACTCTTGCGCAACCGCATCGCGCGCTTGTTGCCCGATGGGGCCATGGACCTCTCGTTCAATGTCGGCATCGGGGCCACCAACAGCGTCCGTTGCCTGCATCTATTTCCTGATGGACGGGTATTGGCCGCAGGCGACTTTTCCAGCTACCAGGGTGTGGCCCGCACCAGCGTGATGCGCCTGATGCCCGACGGCTCGTTGGATGCGGCCTTCGATCCCGGACCGGGCGCGATCAACGACGACGTCCTCGCCATAGCTGTGCAACCGACTGGCCGCGTGCTCATCGGAGGGTCGTTCACAAACGTGAATGGTGTGGCGCGTGCGCGCATCGCACGCCTGTTGCCCACGGGAGCGCTGGATCCCACGTTCGATCCCGGAACCGGTGCCGCACGTTCCGTTGATGCGTTGGCACTGCTGCCGGGTGGTGATGTGATCGTCGGCGGATCCTTCCTCGCCATCAATGACATCGGCCGCAACCGCATCGCGCGATTGTTCGGTGGTACGGGTGCGCCCGTCGTCCTCGTACAGGCCAAGGCATACTTGGGTGGATCTTTCGATCAGGGTACCGGCCTGATGCAGGACCAATTGCGCACTGCTGCACTGTTGCCCTTGAGCGAGCCCTACACCGCCTTGGGCTACATGCACATGGGCGGGGGCGGCGAGCAGACCACCGCACCGGTGCTGACGAGCACAGGCAATAGCGCCATCGTGGATTGGGTGGTGTTGGAGTTGCGCGATGCCGGCGACCCTGGCATGGTGCTGGGCACGCGCAGCGCACTTGTCCAACGCGATGGGGATGTGGTGGACATGGACGGATATTCACCAGTGGCGTTCAACCTGCCGTCGCAGAATTACCATGTGGCCATCCGCCACCGCAACCATTTGGGGGTGATGACCGCCTCATCGATCGGGCTATCGAACTCGCCCACCACGATCGACCTCACGGTACCCGGTACAATTGTGTGGGGTGCCAACGCACGGAAAAACATCAACGGCACCCTGGTGCTTTGGCCGGGCGATGTGAACTCTGATGGCACCGCCAAGTACGCCGGCGGCTCCAACGACCGGGATGCCATCCTCGCATTCATCGGTGGCACCGTCCCCACAAGTACCGTGAGCAATGTGTACAACAGAGCGGACGTCAACCTGGACGGCATTGTAAAATACGCCGGCAGCGCGAACGATCGGGATATCATTCTGCAAACGATCGGGGGGTCGGTGCCCACCGCGACACGAACACAGCAATTGCCGTGAAGACCATCGTACTGCTCACCTCCCTGCTGCCCCTGCAGCTCCTTGGACAGTGCACAATGACGACCACGGCCCACACCCAGGGTGGTTGCCTGGGATCGAACACGGTGGTCATGTCGTTCAGCGTGTTCATTACCGGGGGGACCCCGCCATATACAGTACACTACGGTCCGTTCCTGCAAAGCACCGGTACGACGAGTTCATCCAGTTTCGGGACGCTTATCTCCTTACAGCAGCAATGTGGGGTCATGTGGCCTCATTCCACACCCTACCCATACGAGGTGGAGGATGCGGTGGGCTGTGTTTCGAGCGGCTCGGCCAGCCAGGGTGTTCCGGCGGCTGTGTTCGAACTCTCCGGCTTGACCCGGGAAACGGTGGTGGAAACCGACAATACGGTCACGGTTCGGTTCGGGAACCCTCCTCAAGGAGTCTGTCCGACCTATATGCCGACCTTAGGTTCGCCATGGTTCGACCAGTTGTTCTACAGCTTGAGCAGGAACGGTGTTCCTTATCAGGCAGGGGTCATGTCGAGCGTGTTCAGTGCGTCGAAGCTGGTCTTCGGGCATTTGCCAGCGGGCAACTACCTATGGCAGTTCACTGCCGGCAGCGCCTCGAACAACGCTCCTTGGTGGTGTTCGCCCGATCAGCATCCTTATTCCATGCAGGTGCCCAGCGGCACGGATGTCGGCGTGAACGTGGACATCGCCACTGCCCTTGCCGGGGCCTTTCAAGGAGCGCTGATGTCGGATGCCTTGCGCACGAACGGTGCATTTCCCTTGGTGGAACCCTATTCGTCCCTCGGCTACACTTACGTTGGAACGGCTACAGGGCTTGGTATGGATCCAGCGTTGCTCAGTGCCACCGGCGCCACGGCCATCGTGGATTGGATGGTGGTGGAATTGCGCGGCACCGCGGCGCCGCATGCTGTGGTCGCATCGCGGCCGGCACTGCTGACACGCGATGGTGAAGTAGTGGACTTGGATGGTACATCCTATGTGAACTTCCCCGGACTTGCCGCTGGCAACTACCGTGTGGCATTGCGCCATCGCAACCATCTGGGCGTGATGACCGGCACTGCCTTCGCTCTGGGATTCGTTCCTGTGCGTGTGAATTTTCGAAGCATGGCGACCACGTATGGAACGAACGCCCAGACCCTCATTTCATCGACGCGCTGTCTTTGGCCCGGAGATGTGACCTTCGATGGCACGGCGAAATACGCAGGCGGTTCGAACGATCGTGATCCAATCCTCACCTTGATCGGTGGCACTACGCCTACCAACTCGGTGAACAACGTGTACAACAGTGCGGACATCAACCTGGACGGCATTGTGAAGTACGCGGGCAGCGCGAACGATCGCGATATCATCCTGCAAACGATCGGGGGCTCGGTGCCGACGGCGACACGAGCACAGCAATTGCCATGAAGAGCGCCTCTCTGTCCGTCGGGCTTCTGTGTGTGGCCGCCCTCCAGGCGCAACCTGGATCCGTTGATATGACCTTCAACCCCACGGACCCAGGTTTCGGGAACGGGGATGGAGCGGACAGCCAAGTGAGCAGCATGGCCCTGCAGAGCGACGGGAAGATCCTGATCGGGGGAGCGTTCTTCCGGTACAACGGATGGCAGTCGCGGCATATCGCCAGGGTCAATAGCGGTGGATCGGTGGATAACACCTTCACGGCAGGCTTAACCACCAACGGTGATGTGCTCGCCATGGAAGTACAGCCCGACGGTCGTATCCTGATGGGAGGGTGGTTCACCATATACAATGGAGCTTCAAGGACGCGAATGGCGAGAGCGCTCGCGGATGGAAGCAATGATCCCAGTTTCGATCCGGGGTCGGGGGCCAATGCCACCGTCACGGACGTTCTTCTGCATCCGGATGGGAAGATCCTCATATCGGGTTATCTGACCCAATACAACGGCGCTCCCGTCGGCTATATCGCCAGGCTGAACAACGACGGCACATTGGACGCCGGCTTCAATACCGTTGTCGGTGCCAACGGCCTGGTGGCGGCTATGGTGCGGCAGCCCGACGGGAAGATCGTGATCACAGGCGATTTCACTCAATATAACGGCATCGCCCGCAACCGCATCGCGCGCTTGAACACCGACGGCACATTGGACGCCGCGTTCAACCCAGGCACGGGAACTTCCGCGGCGATCACGGCGTTGGCCTTACAAGATGATGGGAAGGTGCTGATCGCGGGGAACTTCACGAGCTATAACGGCACCACGCGCAACCGGATCGCCCGCATCAATAACGATGGCACATTGGACCCCACCTTTTTGCCGGGAAGCGGTCCTACCTACGGCGTGTACACGATCCTTGTCCGGCCGGATGGAAAGATCCTCATCGGCGGTTTCTTCACGACGTACAATGGCACCGCGCGCAAGAACCTGGCACGATTGAACAGTGACGGAAGCCTCGACACCTCCCTGCAAATAGGTTCAGGCAGCGATCAGGAGATCTATGCCATAGCCATGTTGACGGATGGCAATTTGCTGATCGCCGGGAATTTTGACACCTACAATGCACTAACGCGGTACAGCCTTGCCCGGCTGTTCCCCGATGGTGCTTACGATATCACGTTCAACGCGGGAACAGGTGCTGGGGGCGAGCCCGGCCCGTTTGTGGAACACGTACGGGTAAGGTCCAACGGACAGATCCTGGTGGGGGGGCGTTTCCGGCTGTTCAACGGCGCCCTCCGCAGCAGGCTGGCACAGCTGAACAACGACGGCACACTCGATACATCGTTCGATCCCGGATCCGGGCCGAACGATGTGGTGAACTGCAGCGCCGACCAGCCCGATGGGAAGGTCCTCATCGGTGGCGGTTTCATTACGGTGGCAGGCGTATCCAAGGTCTGCGTGGCCCGGCTCAACGCGGATGGAACGCTCGACCCCTCCTTTTCCCCGGGTATCGGCGGTGCTGGCGCCCGTGAAATGGTCCTGCTTCCGGATGGAAAGATCCTGGTGGTCGGGTACTTCAGCACTACGAACGGCGCGTTGGTCAACCGCATCGCCCGTTTGCTCCCGGATGGGTCCCTGGATGGGTCGTTCGCCATCGGCACGGGTGCGGATGCAAGTATTGAAGCATTGGCCTTACAACCCGATGGGAAGATCTTGATCGGCGGTGCCTTTACCACCTTCAACGGGACAGGGCGGAACCGCATCGCACGGCTGAACGCGGACGGTTCACTGGATGTCACCTTCGACCCAGGCACCGGTGCGAACGACATGGTGAAGGAACTTGCCCTTCAAGCCGATGGGAAGGTGATCATCGCCGGTTTGTTCACCCACGTGAACGGCACGTCCAAGGACCGCGTGGCGCGGTTGAATTCCACCGGAACACTTGAGGCCGGATACAATACAGGTTCCGGGCCCAGCCAGGATATTTTGGACATAGCCCTGTTACCGGACGACAAGCTTCTGATCGTGGGTATCTTCTATCAGGTGGGTGTAGTGGGTTCGCCGCGTATCGCACGGTTGAACGCAACGGGTGGGTACGACGCCACCTTCAATGTTGGATCGGGTGCGAACGAGCAGGTCAAGTGTCTCGCGGTGCAGCATGATGGTGGCATCATCGTGGGCGGCTGGTTCACTGCGGTGAACGGGACCGGTAGGAACCGGATCGCGAGGCTCCGGAACGATGCGACCGTTACTACGACCCTATTCATGTCCGCGATCCTGAACGGGCCATATGCTGCCGGAACGCCCCCAATGAAGGACGATCTGCGTGCCGCTTCTCTGGTCCCCGCCACGGAGCCTTTCACGGCGCTGGGTTATCAGCATCGCGGTGGCGGCGGTGGTGAAACGGTGCAAGCCGGTGCTCTGAACATCACAGGACAAGGTGCGATCGTGGATTGGGTGATCGCCGAGGTGCGCACCACGGCCAATGAGGTCTGGATGTCCAAGAGCGCCTTGCTCCGGCGTGATGGCGGTGTTGTGGGCATGAGCGGCACCTCTTCCATTTCGTTCACCAAGCCGCCGGGAGCGTATTACATCGCGATCCGCCATCGCAACCACCTTGGTGTCATGACGGCAGCGCCGATCACGCTTTCATCCTCGCCAACGTCGATCAACTTCACGAACCCTGCCACCCCGACGTACGGCACCAACGCACAGAAGAACGTGAACGGTACCATGACGCTCTGGCCCGGCGATACGAACTTCAATGGCACGGTGAAGTATGCTGGCAGCGCGAACGATCGCGATCCCATCCTCACGCTCATCGGTGGCACCACCCCGACGAGCACCGTGAGCAACATTTACAACGGAGCGGACCTCAATATGGATGGCACCGTGAAATATGCTGGCAGCGCGAACGACCGCGATATCATCCTACAAACTATCGGTGGCTCGGTGCCCACGGCGACTCGGGTGGCACAGCTGCCATGAGCTGAGCCAACGGCTTTTACCTTGGTCAGGTGATGAACGGACGTCGCCTCGGGGTTTTCGTATGGTCGTGGCTTCTCGCCTTCATGCCACGTGCGCAGCATGTCATCGAGCTGGGTACGGGCACGTTCGCGGTGCCGGGGCTGCATGAACCGATCGACAGCGTGGTGCTCGCGTTCGATCCGCTCGCGCCGATCGGGACGGTGTATAAGGGCGTTCCAGAGCAACCGGTCCCTGCTTATCTCAGCGGGCCTACGGACCGCGTATTGCACAACTTCCTGAGCGGTGGTGAACCAGCGGAGGGTGGTCCAGGACTGGTGATCAAAGTGAATATGCTGCACCTCAGCGAGCATACCGTCAAAGGGACGGGCCGGGCCTCCTGTGCCTTGCACCTGGAAGTGCTGCGGCGTGAAGGACCGGCCACGTGGGTGCGCGTTTACGCCCATGGTACCAATGCGCTCTGGCGCGGTGCGGGTGTTACCGGTGCGCACGACCGGACGCTGGCGAGCGCGTTTACCGAATGCCTGGCCGGCTACGTGGCCGCTCGTGATGCACAGCGCCTGGAGAGCGTGGTGATGGGCCCGACCGGTTTGCAAGTTGTTCCGGAAGGATCCGCGTTGCTCGCTGCGCTGGCGGCGATCCCACGGCGCGGTCTGTACCACACCTACATGGACGCATTGCGCGATAGTCCCGATACGCTCACGCCCTTTGTGCTGGAAAGGCGTGATCCGGTGGAAATGCCCCGTTCCATGCGCATGAAGGGGGACACCGCAAGCGAACTGCGCAAGGCGCTTTGGGGGTGCAGCGATGGTGTACGACGGTATGTGAACGTGGATGGACATTTCCTGGAGCTTTCAAGGGATGCTGCCGCGCTAAGGACACGCGTGCGGTTCTCGGAGGTGGATCCGGAAATGGCGGTCATGGGGGCTGTGATGTTCGGTGCGCTGGGCGGTGCGTTCGGTGCTGCGGCCTCGCTTCGGGAACGCAGCGTGCCGGTGCGTGTGGATCTGCTTACTGGCCGTCTCGTAAGCGATCCGGAGCGTTGGTCCGAGGTTCCGGTCCCCACCGACGATGTGCGACGCGCTGAAGTGCTTTTCATGCACAGCAGGTCTGGAAGGCAGGAGGCACCGATAAGTCTGCAGGTCCCCGGTCGGGAGGGTTCCGTTCACATGGCGAAGGGACAGTACCACACCATGCTCTTGGAGCCACGCCAGCAAGAGTTCATCGTTAAAGCCCAAGTCGGTAGCATGGCCCCAGTGGATGTGGCAGTGAACGCGAACGAGCTGGTCCAGCAAGTCTTTTTGCTGAAGGCTGACAAGCGCGGTGCCATCAAGGTCTCACGCTTGAACTGGGAAATGTCGCAGGCGATCTTGAACAACCTGCACGACGAGGACCGGGTGCCGTAGCACGATCACTCCAGGATCACGGTCGCGCGGAGCGATCGCGGCCCGGATCCTACATGCACGATCGTCGCTCCGCGCGGGAGCAGGCCGGTGGCGCAGGAGAGCAGGTTGCCTTGCTGGGTACACGTCATCGCGTGGATGCGGCCGAGCGCATCGGTGATCGTCACTACCACGCTGCTCCCAGGATCGAACGCCGAGGAGATGTGGAGCATGTCGCCCACCGGGTTGGGGAAAACGCAAAGCTCGGTCGCCGCGATCGGTCCCAGGGCAGTGGGCCCGTTCGGCGTAACGAGCAAAACTCCCTTCATTCCCATGAACCCGTGCGGCTCGCACACGAAATAGTAGGTACCCGCCGTATCGATGGCGAAGGTGCTGTCAACTCCGATCACGGTCAGGAAACCGCCGTTGCCGACCGGTTGGTTCGCGAGCCACGAGGCCTGGTCCACCTGCATGATGTTGTGCGGGCCTTGTGTCTGGAATTTTACGCTATCGCCAGCAAGCATCAATACCGTATCGGGCAGGAAGAAAAAATCCAGCGCGCGCAGCAAGTGAACGGTTTGTGCGGAGGAGGCGAAGGTGATGAGCAGGGCTGGGGCGAGCAGGTGGCAACGCATGCGCCGAAGGTAGGAGAGGGTCCTTGGGTCGGGCCGTTTGGCGCTTGGCGTCACGGCGGCTAGGTTTGGCGGCTCATTCTCCACGGATCATGCTTCGCACCTTTCTTCCGCTGCTCGCCTTTGCCCCGTTCACGGCGTTCGCCCAGCCACAATTGAACAATCCCAGTTTCGAGAATTGGCAGAACCTGGGCACCGGGACCGAAGAACCTACCGAATGGAGTTCGATCAAAACCTCCGATGGCGGCGCATTGATAAATGGTGTTGCTCCGCAGGTCTGCTTCCGCAGTGCGGACTTCCATACGGGCTCCTACTCGGTGAACGTTCGCTCCCAACAAGCGCCGGGCGTGGTGGCCAACGGGACCGCGACCTGCGGACGGGTACATGCCACGTTCACACCGTCGGAGGGCAGCGTGTTCACCGATGCGGGCAACACCGACTGGAACCATGCGCTCACCAGCAAGCCGGACAGCCTCGTGGGCTGGTTCAAGGCGACGCCCCAAGGCAACGATAACGGCAAGGTGGAAGCCATTCTGCACACTGGTGCGGGCAGTCTTCCCGCGAACGGCACCGCGCCGAATTGGAACGCTCGTGCGCGCTGGATCGCTCCCGAGGCCACGGTGAGCAGCTGGACGCGCTTCTCGGTGCCCTTCACTTATTTCAATGCCACCACGCCGGCCTACATCCTTATGGTGCTCACCAGTGGGGACAGTCTCGTCACTGTGCTGAACAGCCAATCGTGGTACGATGATATCGCGCTTATCTACAATCTGACCGCCAGCCCGAGCATACCCTCGGCCACGGTGAACGGCACGGATCCGGTGCTCTTCAATGTGAACTACGCGACGGGCGGGCTGCCTACGAGCAGCACTTTGTTCACCGTTCAGCTGAGCGGACCCAATGGCAGTTTCACGAACGCGACCACCTTGGGCTTCATCGCAAGTACTTCAGCCACCGGCACCATTGCCTGCACCTTGCCTGGAAACACCACA
The DNA here is from genome assembly GCA_016703105.1 of Flavobacteriales bacterium. Classification (GTDB taxonomy): domain Bacteria; phylum Bacteroidota; class Bacteroidia; order Flavobacteriales_F; family PHOS-HE28; genus PHOS-HE28. Next base: position 360,646 of record JADJCS010000005.1, on the reverse strand, counting down.
CCAGGTGCAGGGTACAAGATCCGTGTGAGCACTCCATCCGCGTTCTATTCGCCAGTGGCGGTCCCGTTCATCATCAACAGCAACGCGGTCGTGCGCGTCGCGATGAAGGCTTTCCTCGACGGACCGTACGTGAGCGGCACCCAATTGATGAACGATGGACTGCGGAACTTGGGCATTATCCCACCGACAGAACCATACACGGGACTATCCTATCCCCATGTGGGCGGTGGTGGGGAGACGGTCGCTCCCGCAGTGCTGGCTGTTACGGGTAACAACGCCATAGTGGATTGGGTGGTGGTGGAGTTGCGCGACAAGAACAACAGCGCCAACGTGGTGCGAACACGGAGCGCCTTGATCCAACGCGACGGCGATGTGGTGGATGTGGACGGTGTGAGCAATGTGCCGTTCACCATGGGCGCGGACAACTACTTCGTGTCGATCCGGCACCGCAATCATCTCAGTTGTATGACACTTCTCTCGGTTCCGATCTCGGCCACTTCGGGGCTCATCGATCTCACACTGGCCAGCACCAACACCTTCGGCACCAACGCGCGCAAGGTGAACGGTGTCCGCACCACGCTCTGGCCGGGCAATGCGAAGCGCGACCTCCTGGTGAAGTACGCTGGATCGAACAACGATCGTGATCCGATCCTTACGGCGATCGGGGGCAGTGTACCCACCGCGACCGCGAGCGGCTATCGCCTCGAGGACCTCAACCTGGACGGGACGACCAAGTATGCGGGTGGCGCCAACGATCGTGACCTGATCCTACAGACCATCGGAGGGTCGGTGCCTACCGCCACGAAGACGGATCAATTGCCGTAACTCAACGGTGGTGACGGACAACCGCGCACTACCAACTGACAACTGTGCCGGACCTCAGTGTTTGAGCGGTCGCTTTTTTATCATACCGCCGCGCGTGTCTTTTACGGAGCTCATCACCACGAAAGCATTGGGATCGATCTTCTCCATCTCCGTAAGCAGTTTGCTGATCTCCAGGCGGGTGATCACGCAATAGATGATCTCGGTGTCGAAACTGTGCCCGTTCTTGCTGAAGCCGCGCTTGCCGGAGTAAACGGTGAGCCCGCGTCCCATCACGTTGCTGATCATCGCACGCACCTCTTCGTAGTGCGGTGTGATGATGGTGATGCCGGTGTACTCCTCGATACCCTCCACTACGAAATCGACCGTTTTGCTCGCGGCGAGATAGGTGATCATGGCGTAGAGCGCTGTTTCCACACTGAGCAACCAGGCGGCCACAGCGAAGATCCCGATGTTGATGAGCATGATCACGTCACCCATGGTGATGCCCAATCTTCGGCTCACCGAAAGCGCGAGTACTTCGGTGCCATCGATCACACTCCCTCCGCGTACGCTTAGTCCGATGCCTGCGCCCAGGAAAAAACCACCGAACGCAGCGACCAGTAGCTTATCATGCGTTACCACGGGAAAATGTACCGACGCGGTGACCAGCGCCAGGCCTCCGATGGCAGCCGTGGTCTTCAGTGCGAACTCGCGGCCGAGTGTGCGGTAGGCCAAGTACATGAAAGGCGCGTTCACCACCAGAAGCAGGAGGGGGAATGGGAGCGGGGACAGTGTTGCGAAGAGCAATGCGATACCCGTGGCACCGCCATCGATGAAGGCATTGGGCAGTAGGAAGGCTTCCAGTCCGAACGCAGCGCTCGCCACGCCCAGGCTCATGAAGATCGTATCCTTCACGGTGCGACGCAATCCCACGCGGAAGGCGTGCAGCCGCCGTGCTTTGCGATAGCTCGAACCGCCAGCCACCTGCACGGAAGCAGGAACGGGCAATTGCCGGAGCAATGAGCGGCTTGTGGAATTTTTCACGCAGGGCAAGATACTCGCACCGGTGTGATGGGATGGATCGGCGATCTTGCCACAGGCAACCGGTCGTGCTTTTCGATGTCTTCTTAGCATGCCTTCATCCTTGGTGATGATCCCTTCCGCTCATAGAACCATTTGGCTCTGCGCCATGCTTGCGTGCTTCTTTCATATGCGCGGCCAGCAGCCAGGATCAGCGGACCTGACCTTCAACCCGCAGGATCCCGGGTTCTGCCAGAACAATGGCACGGACGGCTCTTTGGAAACGGCGCTCATCGAACCGGATGGAAAGATCCTGGTAGGCGGAACCTTCGCCCGCGTGTATGGCGGTGTGCCGGGCACGGACTATCTCCAGCGCTTCGGGATCGTTCGGTTCACCGCCGCTGGGGCGCTGGATACCTCCTTCCACGCGGAACCGGTGAGCGCGTTGGTTTCTGTGAAGTGCATCGCCCGGCAACAAGATGGCCGCATCCTCGTGGGTGGGCTGTTCAATGAATGGTCCCCGGGCTTTAGCGGGAACATGGTGCGTCTGCTCTCGAACGGTAGGTTGGACAGTTCGTTCGTTGCTGGAACCGGTTTCGATGACGCAGTGCGCGAGGTCCTGGTCCGGCCGAACGGGCAGATCGTAGTGGTGGGGAATTTCGCCGCTTACAACGGGGTGCCTTGTGGCCACATCGTTCAGCTCAACTCGGATGGTTCCATGGATGCAGGGTTCCAGGCCAACCTCGGCAGCGGTTCTGATGGTGCCCTGCTCGCGCTCGCCTTGCAGGCGGATGGAAAACTTCTGGTTGGAGGGGCCATGGTCACCTTCAATGGCACCACCCGCACGAACATCGCGAGACTCAATGCCGATGGCACCTTGGACACAACATGGGATGCGAACGGGGTGGGGTGCGATGGGACCGTGAGCGGTATCGTATTGAACAGCAACGGCAAGGCGGTAGTGGTGGGTGCGTTCAACTCCGCCATGGGCGCAGCAGCTCATGGTGTGTGCCGGCTGAACACCAACGGCGCTCTGGACAGCGGCTTCGATGCGGGCGACGGCCCCAGCGGATCGGTCTATACGCTCGCCCAAGGACCTGGACAAACAGTGTACGTGGGTGGCCTGATCTATGCCTTCGACGATGCACCTTGCAGTGGCATCGTCCGATTGCAGAGCGACGGTTCCCGCGACCTCTCGTTCGATACAGGGCTTGGGACGGACGCTGTCTACGAAATGGCCTTGCAAGCGAACGGCAAGCCGGTGATCGTCGGCTTCTTCAATTCCTACGATGGGCATTCCCGCAACCACATCGCCCGCTTGCAACAGAACGGGAACGTGGACGACACCTTCATGCATAGCGAAGGCATCGTTTTCGGAGGGTTCGTCCGCGACATCGCACGCCAGCCAGATGGCAAGCTCATTATTGGCGGCAGCTTCCGCGGCTACAACGACCTGATGGTCCCCGCCCTGATGCGCATCCTTCCGGACGGCGAACAAGACAACAGCTTCGCGCTCGCCGGTCTTGGGCCCAGCCTGTCGATCGAGGCGCTCGCGCTCCAGCCGGACGGTAAGGTGCTCGCAGGCGGCAGCTTCAGCACTTTCAACGGGGCCCCGCCGGCCCGCCTGGTAAGGTTGTTGAGCGATGGAACGGTGGATAGCGGCTTCGCGATCGGCAGTGGCTTCAGCGGTACAGTGAGCCAGGTGATCGTACAGCCCGATGGAAAGATCCTCTGCGCGGGCGGGATGACCGCGCTGAACGGCACACCCTGCACGCGCATCATCCGGCTCCTGCCAACCGGTGCCATCGATACCACCTTCAATGTGGGTTCCGGGCCCGACGGTAGTATCTCAGCAATGGTGCTCCAAGCCGATGGGCGCATCTTGATCGGCGGGAGTTTCGAGCTGGTCGACGGCAACTTGCGCTCATGCATCGCCCGGTTGAACGAGGATGGCTCTTTGGATGCATCGTTCGATCCTGGAGGAGGCTGCGTCGGCTCAGCGCCTTCGGTGCTCGCCATGGCGCAACGCCCGGATGGGCGGATCATCATTGGTGGGCGCTTCATGACGTACAACGGGGTGGCGCGCGACGGCATCGCAGGCCTGCTCAACGATGGCTCGCTGGACCTCACCTTCGATCCCGGCGTCGGTCTTAACAGCACGAGCGACGGCGTTTTCGATCTGGGGCTCGAAACTTCGGGCCGTCTTTTGGTCGCCGGTAGTTTCGAGCACTTCAATGGCCAACCACGGAGCATGATCGCTCGCTTGCTCGAAAGCGGTGCGTTGGATCCCGACCACGCGACCGGTGAGGGCGAGTATTTCGTCCATTGCCTGGAGATGCTCCCCAACGACGATGCCATGCTGGGAGGCAACTTCCACTTCGTGCAAGGTGTTGGCCGCAATGCCCTGGCCCGCTTGAAGGGTGGTTTCTCCACGGTGATCGGCGAGGCCACGGCCGCTTCGGAACAGCTAACCGTGATCCCCTGGGATGGTACACCGGGTAGCTGGTGGGTGCGGGTACCTGATGACCAGGTGGGACCGGTGCGGATCGAGGTGAGCGATCTGGCGGGACGCGTGGTGCTATCCCATTTTGGCGTGGTCGCTGCGGATGGCGCGTACCGCTTCGATCTCGATGCGTCAGCGGGCGTTCATACGGTCACCGTTACTGGTCAAGGAAGAACACGTCAGGGGCGGTTCGTTCAGGCGGGACGTTGATCTTTCAAGAGCCGCATCGCCGACCCCTCCTTCAACGCATACCGGCTCCATGAGAGCTCACGGATATTGCCTGCGGTGAGCACGCGCTCGATGGCGATCATGCCGTATGCGATGCTGTCCACGCGATGCTCGGGAAGTCCAGGCACCAAAAGACGCTGTATCCGGTCCATGAGGAGCAGCTTTTCCTTCAGTGCGTCGAACGCGAGAGCATCGAAGGCGAAAGTGGTGGCGTCCGATGCGAGCACCTTGCCCTCCTGATCGGCCACCATACGTGCCAGGCTATCGAAACTGCCGGCGCTACCTACGAGCACATGCGGCTCGTGACGGTCGATCACGTTCCACAACGGTTCGAGGCGATCGTCCAGGTGTGCGGCCACGCGCAGCTCTTCGTCCAATGCGGGCGGATCGCTGAGCGGAACGCGTTCGCGCAAACGTGTGACGCCCAGCTCGAAGCTCTGCTTCCACATCAGCGCTTTCTCCGTAGCGAGGATGAACTCGATGCTGCCGCCGCCGATGTCCATCACCAGCACAGGCCGGTTCCCGAAGGGCAGCGCGTGCCTCGCGCCTTCCAGGATCAGTTCGGCCTCTTCGTCGCCGCTGATCACACGGATGTGAAGGCCCGATCGATCATGGGCCGCACGAATGAACGCCTCGGCGTTGCGCGCGTTCCGCAACGCGGAAGTACCGATCCCTTGGATCCGCTCCGCGCCCAGGGAACGCGCCCTTGCCATGTGCTTCGCGATCGCGTCCAAGCCTCGCTCGAACGCATCCTCCGTGATGAGCCCTTTCTCGATGCCGCCTTTGCCGAGGAACACGGGGATCTCTCGCTATGCACAACATGCAAGCCCTCGCCGCCGTCGCGCGATGCCACGAGCAGGTTGAAAGTATTGGTGCCGAGATCGAGAACGGCGACGCGCATTCAGGAAAGGGGAAAGGCAAAAGGTTGAAGGAGAAAGGGTGAAGAAGTACAGTAAACGAGCTGCTCAGGCTTTTGTCTTTCACCTTCTGCCTTCAACCTTTTCCCTTCTTTTGTTCGCGTTCATCCCCGATAAAAAAGCCAACGTCCCATCTCGCGCCAGCTCACCTTCTTGCCGTACATCAGGATGCCGGTGCGGTATATGCGCCCGGCGAGCCAGGTGGTGAAGATGAAGGTGCCGACGAGCAAAATCATGCTCAGCACCAGCTGCCAGGGCGATTCAAGCACGCTGCCCATGGCCACGCGCACCATCATCACCACGGGGCTGGTGAAGGGAATGATCGAGCCCCAGAACACCAACGGACTGTTAGGATTGGTGATGGCCATCTGCGCGATGAAGATGGCGATGATCATCGGCAGGGTGACGGGGAACATGAACTGTTGGGTATCGGTCTCGCTGTCCACCGCACTGCCTACTGCGGCGAACATGGAACTGTACAAGAGATAGCCGCCCAGGAAGTAGAACACGAACATCGACAGCAGCAGCGGGACGTTGATCCGCTTCATCACCTCCCGCACGATATCCTCATCCATCTCTGTTGCAGGGACCTGTTCCTGGAGCTGTGCCCGCATCTCCTCGGTCATCTGACCTTGGGCCAACACCTCCTTCGGGTCGAATCGGTCCTTCATGAGCACGGCGGTGCCGATGGTGATGAGGGTGGCGGTGAGTGCGATCCAGATCATGAACTGGGCGAGGCCCACCAGCGCGATGCCGATGATCTTGCCCATCATCAATTGGAAGGGTTTCACACTGCTGATCAATACCTCCACGATGCGGTTGGTCTTTTCCTCCATCACCCCGCGCATCACCTGCACCGCATAGAGGAACACGAAAAAGAACATGAAGTAACCGAAACCGAAGCCCACGCCCGCGAGGATCTGCTCGTATGATTCCTCGCCGCCCTTGTCGATGTCGAACAGTTGCACCTTCAAAGCGGTTTTGATCCGCGCATAGGTGTCTGGATCCACATTGTTCACACGCAGCTTTTCCCGCTCGATGGTGCGTTCGAGTTCGGCCTGTATGGTGCGCTGCACATTGAGGCTGGGCAGGTCCTTGTAGAAGAGTTGGATCGCGTTGTTCTCCAGGATCGCCTCGTTCACATCGACCATCACCGTATAGGGGCCGGCTTTGAAGGCGGAGTCGGTGATCGCGCTATCGGTGTAGAAGAAGGTGAGCTTCTCCCCGTCCTTCAGTTTACCGGTCACAATACCGGGACCGTCCACCACGAGTACGAGCTGGTCATCGCTTTCCTGCAGGCCCAGATACACGAGCAACACCATGGTGCCGGCGATGAGCAGCGGGCCCAGAATGGTCATGATCAGGAAGCTGGGCTTCCGCACGCGCGTGATGAACTCACGCCAGATGATCAATCCGATCTTGTTCATGTGGCTAGTCGGTCATATCGGCTTTCACGTTCGCGGGGTCGTTGTCGCCCACGGCGCGGATGAAAACATCGTGCATGCTGGGGATCTCCTCGTGGACACCGCGCACCTCAACAGCGGTGAGCACTTGCTTCAGTACTTGGTTCAATGTGCCGTCCTTGGCGATCCTCACCCGGGCGACGCTCATGTCCTCGCCGTTCTGCACGTCGAGCAATTCGCCAGTGAAGCTCAAGGCATTGGCGAACGCGACCTGTGGGCCCTTGTACTCGATGCGGTAGGTGTTGGTGGCATACTGGCGGCGGATGTCGCGCACCCGGCCATCGAGCACCTTTCGGCTGCGGTCGATCAGGGCGATGTGGTCGCAGAGCTCTTCCACGCTGCCCATGTTGTGGGTGCTCAGCATCACCGTGGTGCCTTCCGCGCGCATACGCAGGATCTCCTGCCGTACCAGTTCGGCGTTGATCGGGTCGAAGCCGCTGAAAGGTTCATCCAAGATGAGGAGGCGCGGCTTGTGCAGCACGGTGGTGACGAACTGCACCTTCTGCGCCATGCCTTTGCTCAATTCCTCCACCTTCTTGTTCCACCACGCCATCATCTCCCAGCGCTCGAACCATTCCTTCAACTGCTTGATGGCCTCGCTCTTGCGCATGCCCTTCAAGCGGGCGAGGTAAACCGCCTGCTCGCCCACCTTCATCTTCTTGTACAGGCCCCGTTCTTCGGGCAGGTAGCCCAGTTGGGCCACGTCGGCATCGGTCATGGGGTGGCCATCGAGCAGCACGCGGCCTTCGTCCGGTCCGGTAATGCGGGTGATCACCCGGATCAACGAGGTCTTGCCGGCGCCGTTGGGACCGAGCAGGCCGAAGACCATTCCCGCGGGCACCTCCAGGCTCACGTTGTCCAGGGCGGTGTGCGCCCCATAGCGCTTCACGATATGCTCACATCTCAACATCCGTTGTTCACGTTGATCGACAGCGGGGCCGAAGGTACCGGGCTCGGGTCAAGGAATACGCCCCTCTCATAACGCAAGGACACCGCTTGCGGAAGTGGGTGGGGAAAAATCCGAGAGGTCGTGGCTGAAAAATGAAAGCGCGGGTTAGCTTTGGTAAAAACCCAACAAAATGGAACTTATCCAGCATCCAGCATCCAGCATTCTAGAACCTGCATCGGTGCGCGCTTTTTCGCGTGTGCTGCTCACTAGCATGGCGCTTCTCTTCAGCGTCCTGGCGCCCTATGCTCAATCGGTCGTGCTCGACAATACGGGAACCACATGTGCCTATACGGTAGCGATCAAATGGGGCTCCATCGGCCAATGCACCACGCCACCGTCATATCCCTGTCCTATCAGCAGTTCTTCCTCGCACCATGTGAACGGAGGTCAATTACTCACCGTGCCGGTGCCTGCCGGCGCTGACGGCCCTTGCCAGCTTAAAGTGCTCAATGGTAGCAATGTGCAGGTGGCGGATGGCCGGTGCCACATACCGAACGGAGGCTTCGATTTTAATGATTGCAACATTAATTCTGTTCACATCGATGTCACGCAAGCCTGGACGGTGAAGTGGTTGTACAACTGAGAAGCCATGCGCTTCTTGATCTTGCTGCTGGCGGCAAGCGCATCACTTGTTGTCAGGCCACAAGGGCGTAACATGCACTGGGTGGTGGGTGACGGTGCGCACATTGTGCATGAGCCGAACGCCGCCACTGTGCTCGCACCTTTTCCTTTTGTTACCGCCGAAGGCCAAGGCGCGATCTCCGATCCGGAGGGGAACCTTTTGTTCATAGCGAACCATCAGAATCTGTACAACCGGCAAGGAGACATCATGCCGAACGGCACGGGTCCTTTCACGCACGAACCGTTCGGTGATCTGACACAAGGATCGATCATTGTGCCGGTACCAGGAACGATAGACATCTACGAAGTGGTCTATCTCAACTCCAGAACGTACGAGTATTGGCCCAAGGCAGAACACCTGCGAGTGGACATGAGTTTGGATGGCGGCTTGGGCGATGTAATGCCAGGGACGCACGAAGTGTTCGGCGATAGTGTGACCGAAAAACTAACGGCCACCCCCCACGGCAATGGGGTGGACTATTGGGTGCTGATGAACCGCTGGGACACTGATGAGTTCCGTGCCTACCTCGTTTCCGGGACTGGCTTGGATACTGTGCCGGTGGTCTCACATGCGGGCAGCGCGCATACGCGTTTTTACATTCTGCCGAACCAGAACAACAATTTCCAAGGGCAGATGAAATTCAATGTGGCGGGGGATCGGATCGCGTTGACCACTCCGAACTCGACCTCGCCCCAACCGGCGCCACCCATCACACAGTTGTTCAATTTCGACGACAACACCGGATCGGTTTCCTACCGGATGTCTTTTCCCGGCCACCAGGGCTGCTACGGCATCGAATTCAGCGGGGATGGTACCAAGCTCTATGTATCAGGAATGGATAGTGTGGAACACTACGTGGATCAGTACGATCTGAGCCTGGACGATACACTCGCCATCCAGAATTCGCGCACACGGGTGTATGCCCTGGTGCATACCAGCCTTCCGGATCCACCGGCCGATCGGCCAAACGCCTTGACGCTCGGCCCGGATGGACGTATCTATGTGACCCGTGTTTACAGCACTCTTTCCTGGTTCGCGATCATCGATCAACCTGATTCGCTGGGTGCGGCGTGCAACTTTATTTGGAACGGGTTGGATCTGGCGCCGACCAGCTTGAACGGCAGTCATTGCAATCAACTGAAGCGCTATCACGATAGCCCTTATGCGGCCGGTATACATGTCCCGGCGGAGAGGCCGCCTTTGAACCTCTTCCCCAATCCTATCAGCACAACGACCTGGTTGGATGCCAACGGACTACGCGGGCCGGTGCAAGTGGATTGGCATGATGCCATCGGACGCATTGTACGCACAGAACGGGTCACTGCGAACGGCTTTGGACTCTTGCTTGATGCCAGAGCACTGGGCGACGGCATCTACACCATACACCTTCGGCAACACCAGCAGATCGGGGCGATCAAGGCGGTAGTGCAGCATTGATGTTCTACCGCAGCGGGGAGAATGGCGGACACGCCGCTCTTTAAGGTCGCTACGCGTAAAGTTCGCGCCGCCCGATCATGCGCTGCTTCTCGGGATCCCAGGCCTTTAGGCGCAGGCACTTCCATACGTCCCACGGCCAGAGGCTGGTGGTCTTGGCGTTCTGCAGCTCGGGGATCGCCGCATAGACTTCGGGCAGGCGGTAGAACGGAATGCGGGGATTGAGGTGATGGATGTGATGGTAGCCGATGTTGGCAAGGAACCAGCGCATCACCGGGCTCATTTTCATGTGGCTGCTGCTTTCCAGAGCGGCCCCGGCATAGGTCCAACCGTCCTTCTCGCTGAACGTGACATCCGGGAAGTTGTGTTGCGCATAGAAGAGGTACGATCCCAACGAGAGTACGATGATGAACGGGATGAGGAAGCCGAACAGGAAGCCGGTCCAACCGGTGAACACGGCCAGGAGGACGCCGAAGGCCACATGCAGTACCAGGGCCACGATGCTATCCCAATGGCGCCCGGTGTTGTTCACCAGGCTGCGGATGCACATGCCGTAAAGGAACATGAAGATGTAGCCCAGGGCGATGGTGAACGGATGTCGCACAAAGAGATAAACGCGCTGTTCCAACTTCGTGCTGCTGAGGAACTTCTCTTTCGTTACCACAGGGAAGGAACCGATGCTGCTGGTGTAGAGCTTGCTGTTGTGGGCGTGGTGGTAGTTGTGGCTGCGTTCCCAGATGCTCACCGGGGCAAGCATGAAAAGACCGAAGGCCACGAAGAAGGATTTGGCCAGCAGGCTCTTCTGCAGGATGGCGTGGTGGAGATAATCGTGGTAGATCACGAAAATGCGGCCCAGGGTGAGGGCCACCAGCACACTGCCCAGGAACTTGGCCCAAAGCGGGGCCGCCGTGAAGATGATGAGGTAGCCGGTGCCGAGCACCACCAAGCTGGTGAACACATGCCACCAGCTCTTCCAGCGCACTTCGTGGGCGAAGGGCCGGGTAGCCAGGATGAGGTCTTTTCCGTCGAGCATGGGGTGCGAAAGTAAGGCCTGAAAGATCAACGACCGGGGGTTCGCGCCGGACCACTGGAACAGCTTGCCCCCGCTTTGTTCAATAGGCCTTGGGGCGCTTGTGCTTCCAGCGCCGGTGGGTCCACAACCACAGGTGCGGTCGGCGGCTGATATCCTGTTCCAGACGGCGGGTGTGGGCCAGGGTGACCTCTCCTTCCGCTGTAGCGCGCGGGTCGGGCACCAGGTCCTCAAAACGCATGACGTATTGCCCGCGTTGGGGGCGATCGATGCCCACGTACACCACTGGATAGCCCAATTTGCGCGCGATCTTCTCGGTGCCTAGGAACACGGGGGTATCCTGATGCAGGAAGGTGGTCCAGAAGGCCCGTTCAGGAGGAGGGGTTTGGTCCGCGATGAAGGCGGTCGCGGTGAGCTGGTGCCGGTCGCGGACCATGCCTTTGGTGGTCTCCTCCATCGCATAAAGCTTGTTGCCCAGCCGCGTGCGCATGTGGTACATCAGTCGATCGAAGTGGGTGTTCCGCAAAGGGTGGTAGATCACGAACAACTGGTGGAGGCCGATCTGGCTGAACCGCGCGCCGCCCAACTCCCAGTTGCCCCAATGGCCCATCACCAGCAGGATGCTCTGCTTTCGCTCCGCGTATTTGTGCAGCACCTCTTCGCCTTCTGTGCGCACCATTTCCTTCACTCTGGCGGAGCTGATCGTGAGCGTCTTCAGCGTTTCAAGCACCAGGTCACAAAAGAAGCGGTAGAAGTCACGCTCGATCCGCGCCAGTTCGGCAGGCGACTTTGCCGGGAAACTGTTGCGCAGATTCATGCCGACCACCACGCGGCGGTAGCGAACCACATGGTAGAGTAAGACGAACACGCTATCGCTCAACAAGTACAATAAGGGCAGGGGTAGCCACGCGATCCCGTACAAAAAGGGCAGAGCCAGGTAGTAGGCGAGGGCGCTCACGGGGCGAAGATCGCCCTAACACGTTCCAACGGATCGGTCGCGGTGGCTTTGTCGCGGGATATCCTGCCCGACGATAATGGGCGATGACGTTCTCTCAGGGCACGAAGATCCGGCCGGTGATCCGTTGGCCCCCAGCGGTCACCTCTACCAGCAGCGTGCCCTGCACATTGTCCAGGGGCAGGCTCCATCGCGCACCGTTCGAGGCGGCGAGGTCGTGCGCCAACAAGCGGCCTACGGGATCGAAAACGCGCACACGCACCGGTGCGGTGAGCCCATCGTTCAACACATGGAGCATGCCCGAAGCATCGGCCCAGATCAGCGGTGCATCGTCTCCGGTCGCTTCCTGCAGCATGGTGGGTAATTCGTTGCATCGCAAGCTACCGGCCTCCAGGAAAACCGCTGAGTCGAAGTTATCGTCGTCCAGATCGGCGATGATGATCTTCAAATGGTATGTTTCACCGGGCACCACCACGGCGCGCGCCGTGAGCACCGTGGTGTAGGCATCGAACTGTGTACCGAGGCCGAAGTCGTTGTTGATGTAGTAGGTGGTATCCTGTGGCCAGCCGGCGTTGAGAAAGCACAGACCTGCGTTCCCATTGATGCCAGGGAGACCACTGTTCACGGTGTTCACAGTAACGGGCAGGCCACTGGGCAGCAAAGCGATGTTGATGGCGTTCCCCAAGAAGGGCCCGCTGATGCCGGGACCATCCAGGAAGAAAGCGATGCGATCATCCTTCACCGAGCAGACCCACTCGTCATACTCTTCCGAGCCGAAGACGTAACGCAGCGAGAGCGTATCCCCGAGCGGCACAAGGTTGATGTCCAGTCGGGATATGTCGAGCGTTGGTCCGTAGGGTACGCTCAGGTTGGCCAGGTCCTGGTCGAAGGGGCCGGGGAAAGTGCCGAAGGAGGCGTTCGGCACATTGTTCGGACCCATGACCACGAAGTGCGCACCGTTCACAAGGACAAGGCCACTGTCCAGGCCGATGCTCGCCGTAGAGTCATGGAACGTGGCGAAAAGCACGGGGTCGTTCTGGATGCCAGCAGCGGTAATGAGCACATTGGGACCCGCCAAATGGGTGAGCACGGATTGGAGCGGATCGATGACCTGATAACTGAACACCTGTGAACGAAGGATCAGAGCGGTGAAAAGGAAGGCAGCGGAAACGAGCGAGCGGAGCATGGCGGACGATTACGCGGAGGAGACGGTGCCGTGGTCCGGAACGTTGTACACGCTGCGATGGCCCACCCGTCGCCCGCGGGTCATCGTTCCTGATCCTCGCTCAAATAGGGCCAGCTCTGTGCAGGGCTGAGCTCGTAGAACTGTAGATCACCTACACCGTCGTGCCACTGTAAGGACACGGTACGCTGTTGCGCCTTTCTGCCGGGGCGAGGGCGGATGAGCACGGGGTCGAGCACGGCGCGAGGTATGCGGCGGCGTTCGTTAAGCGTCCGCCCTGATCGAGAGGCGCTGCTCCTCGGGGACATGCAACCAAGGTAAGATCAATTCGGGACCGTCCAACACGTCGTTGGCCGATCGCGGTGTCGAAGCCCTTGCGCTCCGGAACTTCCCTCGTTCCGTAAGTTCAACAACCGAACAGCGCTCCGGCACCGAAGAAGATGGCCAGCCAGACCAGGCCTTTCGCTAAGAAAAACAAGAAGCCCAGCCAGCCGATGCGGCGCAGCCAGTTCACGCGCGCGGCGGATGTGTCGGCGCTCCGCGGAGCCTGTTCATGCACTGCGCTCATGCCTTATGGTCATTCTGCACGGTGGCGATCAGGCTGCGCCAACTTTCCAGTTCGGGAATGCCCGGCTTGCGTTTACCGAAGACCTGCACGATCTGCACTCCATGAGCGTCGTAGCATTCCAGGGCGGTCACGGTGCCGTCGGTGGTGGGCTTGCGCACGATCCATGCGGAGGTAATGGCCTGCTCGCGCACATGCAGGTTGAATTCCGGATCGAGCACGTTGAGCCATCCGCGCGCGTCCACTATGTTCATGACGGGGCCCGTGTGGATCTGCAGCATGCCCTTGTTGCTCACGAACACCATGATCGGCACTTGTTGCGCGGCCGCATCGTTGAGCACCGCGCGCAATGCACCTGGGGCCACAGGCACCGCGAAGTCACCTTCCGGGGCAAGGCGCAATGCCTGTGTACGTGAGAGCCGGTGTCCGCCCACCAGCATGTGGAAATCGTGCGTGTCCTTCAATTCCAACCATCCCGTCCGGAACGAAGCGACATCGATCGCGCTATCGGGCATTTCCGCAGGCACGGCCTTGCGGGGCTGCACGCTTTGTGTGGGGCTTTGGTCCGCATCGCGGAAGCGCTCGACCAGGCGGTCGTACGCGACGCGATCGCTCTTATCGGTGAGATGGATCTTGTGGATGGCCTCGCCATCGTGCGCGAAGAACTGCAAGCTGTGTCGGTCACCGCCCGGCCCCGGCTCGTTCACTGCGAACGCGCTGGCCCACGCGCCCCAGAAAATGCGCAGGTCGATGTCCGCACTGACGAAGAGCCCCACCGGACCTTTGTCCAGCGATGCGTTCAAGTACGTGCCTTTTCGCTCGTGTACCACGTCATCATTGCGCGTCAACGCCATCACATGACCCAGCGTGCTCACCTCGGCCAGCAGGGCGGCGAATTCAGGGCGAAGGCGTACAACACCATCTCCGATGCCGAGAGCGAGCAACTGCACTTCGCTCACGCCGAGTTCCTGCGCGGCGTTGCGTATGCGTAGATCGGGACGCTGGCTGCGCAGTTCGCTCCAGCGTTCGTGTAGTTCGGTAGGGGTGGTGGTGAGCATGATGTTGTATGATGGGGGCGAAGCAGCGCATGCCCATGCGTTCGTGAAATACCCGGATCGTGGTATCCGAGGTATGGGTGTATCGCCTCGAAACGAGGAAAGCCCCGTGGAACGGGGCTTTCGATCGAACTATTCGATCTTGGGTCAGAGCTTTTTTATCTGTCCCTCGGCCACCCATTTATCACCGAAGAGCGAATTGTCGTACTTGATGTGGTACTTGTTCTCACCCACTTCCATGATCGTCGCTGGTTCGGGCACCATGCCGTACTCCACTTCCACCTTGTCGCCCACTTTGAACTTGGTGAGTGCCGAAGGCGCGGCTTCCGTCGCGCCGCCCTTGATGCGGTCCGGTCCTACCCATTCGTTGAAGGTCTCGCTCCAGCCATCGTAGGCCACGAAGAACTGACCCTCTTTCACCTCGAGCACTTTGCCGGGATACCAGGAACCTGTGGATTCGATCTGGACCTTATCACCCGCTTTCTGGGCTTGGGCCGTTAGGGAGAGGAGGCTAAGCAATGTGGGGAGAAGGAGGCGCATGGTGATGTGTGTTGTTCGACCGGAAAGTTAAGTGCGTTCACTTTCAAGCACCATGCCAGGACGATGGCCCGGGTACCTTTGGACAATGGCGGGAACACCTTCACGGCTGAGAGCGATCCTGGGGATGAAATGTCCGTATTGCCGGGAGGGTCGTTTCTACCGCTCCCATCCGTACGACCTGATGCATGCGGGAGATACGTTGGATGAATGCCCGGCGTGCCGCCGCAGCTATACGGTCGAATATGGTTTCTACATGGGGGCCATGTACCTCTCCTACGGGCTCACGGTGCTCAGCGGTATCCTCACCTACGTGATCACGCGGTTTGTCTTCGGCGTGGAAGCGATGGTATGGCAATTGATCGCAGTGGGCTTCGTGGTGCTCGTGGGTGCGCCGCTCGTCTACGCGTACAGCAAGGTGCTGTATGGCAACATCTTCCTGCCGTACAAGGGGCCTTCGGATCCGAACTATCGGCCGGTACATCGGCCCGACCGTTGGAAGTAGCTTAGGGTGCAACGGGCACGTACGGCTTCATGTAGCCCTCGTGCGCCATCTTGCCACCGATCTCCATGAACTTCTCCTTCTCTGGCCAGGCCCAGGTGTTCAGCCCGTCCACGTAACGGTTGAACATGCAGAACGCTGCGGCGATGAGCACGGTGTCGTGGATCTCCACATCGGTCGCGCCCTCGGCCTTGGCTTGCGCGACATCGCCTTCAGTGACGTGCTTGCCGCCGCGTTGCACTTGATGTGCGATGTGCAGCAGCGCACGCATCTTCGGTGAGAGCGGCTCGTTGGGCAGGCCCGCCTTGATCTCGTCGATGAAGTCCGGATCCCGGCCCAGGTGCGCGCACGCGGCGGCGGCATGGCTGGTGTGGCAGAAGTGGCAATCGTTCCAATAGCTCACACTGGCGGCGATTATCTCGCGTTCACCGCAGGTGAGCGATGAAGGTCCGCGCATGAGGATCTCCACCAACTCGCGCAGCGGGTGCGCGGTCTCGGGGCGATAGATCAGCAGGCCACTGATGCCGGGGCTATGGCCGGGAGGGAGGTGGATGTGGGGCATGTGTAGCGAATAGATGGAGCAAGATGGGCTTTCGCGCGTTCACCGCTCCGCGGTCGTGCTGAACGAGGTGCGCTGTTGGACGGAACAGCCGATGTACACTGCGAACGCTTGCGATCAGGGAAGCTGCGCGTTCCGCACCGCCGTGGGTACGCTGCCGCCGATGTTCTGCAACAGGATGTCGCGATCGTTCCCGCCGCCCGCGTAACGCACCTGGGTGTTCATGTTCACATCCTCGCGGCGGTACTGCCCGCTGAGGGTGGCGGTGGGCACACTGCCGCCGATCGCGGTGAGGATCGGATCGCGGTCGTTCGCGCTGCCCGCGTACTTCAACTGGCCGTTGCCGCTCACATCGCCCGCCCAGAGCATTTGAGCTGTGCCCACGGTCTTGCGCGCGCTCGTGCCGTAGGTTTCGGTGGCCAGACTTTTGAAGTCGATGGGGGTGGTGGTGGCACTGAGCAAGATAGGCTGTAGGGACATCACGGGCAGGTGGTTGCGGTGGCGTACGGCGACATGGTAGGGTCCTGAGGTGGCCGGCACCGCCAGGTCGCTCACGCCGTCCAACGCCACTGCATCGCCATCGCGTTGCAACAGAGCCGGCACCCTTTGCACCACGACCGAAGGATCGGAGGGTGCGCGCAGTTCGATCAGGACCCAGTCCACGATGGCGTTGACCCCTGTTATGCTCAACACGCCGCTGCCTAGTGTGCTGCCAGCGCCATAGGTGGGTGGGAGGCCCAAGGCCGTGTAGGGTTCGCTCTGCGGGAAGGAGGCCAGCCCACGCAAGGCATCGATCATGGTACCGGCCACAGTGTTGTAGGGCCCTTCCAGCCACACATCCACCGACAGGCGCACCAAGTCGCCGCTGCATGTGCAGTCCACGCGCACTTGGTCGTTCACCGTGCCCGGGTCGCCATCATCACAGGGCACGCCCACGGCGCAAGGCCCGGGGGCCATGGTGATGCCAACGGCGGAGAACGGTAGGAGGGCCAGTTGCACGGCCGGTGAAGGAGCGCCGGCATCCACCCATTTCACCAAGTAGTTCGGCCATGCGAGTACCGCGTAGATCACGGGTTGAGGAGCGCTGAAGTCGACGCACATGGAATGGCACAAGGAGGCGATGGTCTGTTCGAACTGGTAGGCAAGTGACCACAGGTTGCCGTTGCGCACCCATTTGCGCACACCGGCCACGGATTGCACGTAGCACACATCCTCGGCCGCATTGAAGGCGAACAAGGGGTTGAGCCCTGCGGAGGTGATCACCTGCGAGAGCGTCGCACCTGCGGTGGTCGGCAAGCCGGTGCCAACGGTATAGACCCCATCGTCCACGAACGGTGGGCCCGACTCGATCAGCACCGACGCCATGAGCTGTCCGCCCACCACCCTTATGTTGGAAAGCGGGGCGTTCGTTCCGGCCACCATGGTCTGCGGTCCGGGGCCGAAATACGCCACGCCTCCGGAGTCGCCTACCGCCCAGAAGTGTGTGCCGTCCGTGCAGGCGGCATGGATGGGTTTACCGGTGAACAAAGTGTTCGAGGTGGCCTGCCGTGTGAAGGTCCCGAAATGGTCCACAGTTCCAACTACCCGAGGGTTCGTGTTCGCGTCCGAGGTGCGGAGTTGGGTGCCTGCCGGTGCGAGATCGCCATAGCCGGTGATCACCACGGCGTTCGCTGCGGGATGCGTATTGAGCGCGCCGCTGAAGGAGCTGGTCGCCCCGAAGATCCGGTCCGGTCCCGTCGTGGGCAGAGTGACCACAAGGGCGGCATCCCCGTTCGGTTTGTACTCCCGCAATTCGATGGAACTGCCGTGAGAAGCACCGGGGTCGGTGAGCGCGGAAATTACCACACTACCTGGGGTGAACTGTGCCTTGGACGAAAGCCCGAAGGCAACGGCGACGGTGCAGGCGCAAGCCGTGAGAACAATGCCAGGAGGGGTGTGGTGAGCGTGTCGCATCACGATCAAGGAAGCTGTGCATTACGCACCGCGGTGGGAACGCTGCCTCCGATGTTCTGGAGGATAAGATCGCGATCGTTGCTGCCGCCCGCGTAGCGCACCTGGCTGTTCATGTTCAGATCCTCCTGGCGGTATTGTCCGTTGACGGTGGCGGTGGGCACGCTCCCTCCGATCGCACTGAGGATCGGATCGCGGTCGTTGGCGCCACCCGCATACTTCACCTGCCCATTGCAGTTGACATCCCCCGCCCAAAGCACTTGCACCGAGCCCACGGTTTTGAGGGCGTTCGTTCCATAAGTAGCGGTGGTAGCCAGCGTAAAGTCGACCGGAACGGCGACATCGCCCAGCGCGATCGCATTGAGCGTCATGGCAGACAGATGGTTGCGATGGCGCACAGCGATGCGGTACATCCCCGGTGCGGCAGGGAGTGAAAGCGCATTAACGCCATCGAGCGCCACCACATCACCATCGCGCTGCAATAAGGAAGGCATACGGTGTAGCACTGTGGCCGGGTCCACCACATCCCGCAGTTCCAGTAGCACCCAATCCACGATGGCGTTGTTACCCGTAACGGAAAGCACCCCGGCACCGATCGTGGCCCCACTGCCGCTCGTGGGAGCCAGCCCTAGGGCGGTGTAGGGTTCGGTTTGTGGGAAGGTGGCAAGGGTTCTTAGTGCATCGAGCATCGTACCGGCCACGGGAATGAACGGACCTTCGAGGAAGACCTTGGCCGCGACATGTACCTGGTCGCCGCGGCAGGCGCAATCCGGGCGTACATGATCGTTCACGGTTGTTGGATCGCTGTCATCGCATGGCTGGCCCACTGTGCTACAGAAGGTGCCGGGGGTGAACGACAGGCCATACCAATTGCCATTGCCGCTCATCGTGGCCAACAAGATCGGGGCACTAGGTGCGCCAGCGTCCACCCATTTTTCCAGTTTCGATGGGATGTTGTGAACGCCATAGATCACAGGCTGTGGCGCTGCGAAATCCACCGCGATGCGCACGAGCCATCCGGGAGCATTGAACGAATACACGTTCGTCCAGGTGGAGCCGGACAGCACCCACTTCTTCACCGAGCCGATATGCGCCGTGTAGCACACTGTACCGTCCGGGCTCATCTGTAGGTCCATCACCCCGGGTGCTCCGAACAACGGCTCAAGCGCTGCTGGTGCTGTCGGGATACCCGAACCCACGCGGTAAATGTTATGCGCCGCAGCGAGTAGGCCGAGGCTGTGGAAGCTGAGTGCGTTCTGTGCGGAGACCTCTGTGTTGATCGCAGTTGGAGTTGCGGGACCCAGGTAGCAAATGCCATTGTTGGACCCCGCTGCCCAGTAGTTCACACCGTCCGTGGCCGTACCGTAGATGGTGCCGCTGTTGAAGTACGTGCTTGTCGTCCACGGCCGCTCGAAAACGCCATTGATATCCACCGTGCCGATGGCGCGAGGGATCGCAGCCGCGCTGGTGGAGATCAGGGAGGTGCCCGTAGGCGCCGTGGAGGTGAAGCCGGAGAAGACCAGTGTATCACCGGACGGCGTTAATGCGAGCGATGCGCCCAACACGAAACTATGGCAGTTGACCATTGCGCTGGGCCCTGTGCTAGGCACGTTCATCACCACACCAGGAGTGCCGTCGGGCGCGAATTCACGGATCACCAAAGGGCCACCTTCCTGCGGGATCGATCCTGTGTATCCGAACTCGAGCACCGCGAGGCGGCCTGGGGTGAATTGTGCGAACGCCGCGCTGGTGGTGAACGATAGGAACAGCGCAAGGGCAGGTGCGTGTGGTGAGCGCATGGCCGTGGTGGGTTTGCTCGTTTTCCGGAAGTCTGGACTTCCGGAAGACGCGGGGGTGCGTAACGGGATGCCTGACGTGGAAAAGTAGAACGGCGCCTGAAAGGCGCCGTTCGTAAAACCTTAGCGAGTAGGGGTCGGAGATCTCCGACCCCTACTCCGCCAGCACGATCACCGTGTTCTTGCTCACCTCCACCACGCCGCCCTTCACCGGGAAGATCTGTTCGCCCTTCTCGGTGCGCAATTTTACGTCACCGGCTTTCAGCACGGTGATCAGTGGGCGTGGTTGTTCAGGAAAACCGAGGCTGCCGTCCACACCGGGCACGGTCACGCTGGTGGCTTCGCCCTTGAAGAGCTCCTTGTCCGGGGTGATGATCTCTACTCGCATCAGGTTGTCTGTTGCTGGTCGTCAGTTGTCATTGTGTCTTACGTACAACTGACAACTAGCACCTATGCACTTAGGCTTTCGCCGCTTCCGCCATGATCTTCTTACCGGCAGCGATCACGTCCTCGATGTTGCCCTTCAGGTTGAAGGCGCTCTCGGGAACATCGTCCAGGCCACCGTCCATGATCATGTTGAAGCCTTTGATCGTTTCTTCGATCGGCACCATTACGCCCGGCAGGCCGGTGAATTGTTCGGCCACGAAGAAGGGCTGGCTGAGGAAGCGCTGCACTTTCCGGGCGCGGTACACGCTCAGCTTGTCGTCCTCGCTCAATTCGTCCATGCCGAGGATGGCGATGATGTCCTGGAGTTCCTTGTAGCGCTGCAGGATCTCCTTCACACGCTGGGCGCAGCGGTAATGCTCTTCGCCCACGATCTGCGGGGTGAGGATACGGCTGGTGCTATCGAGGGGATCCACCGAAGGATAGATGCCGAGCTCGGCGATCTTCCGGCTCAACACCGTGGTGGCGTCCAAGTGCGCGAACGTGGTCGCGGGCGCTGGATCGGTCAAGTCATCCGCAGGCACGTAGACGGCCTGTACCGAGGTGATCGAACCGCGCTTGGTGGAGGTGATCCGTTCCTGCATGGCGCCCATCTCGGTGGCCAGCGTCGGCTGGTAACCCACGGCGCTCGGCATACGGCCGAGCAATGCGCTCACCTCGGAACCGGCCTGGGTGAAGCGGAAGATGTTATCCACGAAGAAGAGGATGTCGCGGCCGCCGCTCTGCTCATCGCCATCACGGAAATACTCGGCGAGGGTCAGTCCGCTCAGGGCCACGCGGGCGCGGGCTCCAGGAGGCTCGTTCATCTGGCCGAACACGAAGGTGGCCTGCGAGGTCGCCAGCGCGGCATAGTCCACCTTGTTCAGGTCCCAGCCGCCTTTCTCCATGCTGTGGCCGAACTCTTCGCCGTATTTGATGATGCCGCTCTCGATCATCTCGCGCAGCAGATCGTTCCCTTCGCGGGTGCGCTCGCCCACGCCGGCGAAAACGCTGTAACCGCTGTAACCTTTGGCGATGTTGTTGATGAGTTCCTGGATCAACACCGTTTTGCCCACACCGGCGCCGCCGAACAAGCCGATCTTTCCGCCTTTCGCGTAAGGCTCGATCAGGTCGATCACCTTGATACCGGTGAACAGGATCTCGGTGCTGGTGGTGAGGTCCTCGAAGCGGGGGCTCTCGCGGTGGATCGGTGCGCGCTTGCCACCGGTGATCTCCTTCATGCCGTCGATCGGCTGGCCGGTCACATTGAACAGACGGCCTTTGATGGCATCGCCTACGGGCATGCTGATGGGCTGGCCCATGCCTTCCACCACCACGCCACGTGCAAGACCATCGGTGCTGTCCATGCTGATGGCGCGCACGCTGTCCTCGCCGATGAGCTGCTGGGTCTCCAGCACCAGGATGGTACCGTCGGCCCGTGTGATCTGCAGGGCGTCGTAGATATTGGGCAGGCTGCTGGCGCCTTCAAAACGTACGTCGACCACGGGACCGATGACCTGGACGACCTTTCCGATGTGCTTGGACATGAGGGGGTTGAGCGATAGAGGAGGGGCTGCCTCCGATTTGCGGCCGCGAAGGTAACGGATGGTGCCGAAGGGGCAAAGGGGTGTGGAGAAGTCTCGGAGAAAGGCGCAGGGGCAGGAGCAGGCGCACGACGATCGTTGGTCCTGCTGTTGCTCCTGCCCCTGCACCTTGGGTTCCGATAGCGACCTTCGCCCTCTCCCTATGCAAGTCCACACCGATCTAGAAGCGTTCCGCGGCGTGGAGCGTCCGGTGCTCACCACGGGCACCTTCGACGGGGTGCACTTGGGTCACCGGGTGATCCTGGACCGCCTGAACCAATTAGCGCGGCGCGAGGAGGGCAGTTCGGTGCTCTTTACCTTCCACCCGCACCCCCGCATGGTGCTCTTCCCGAACGACAACGACCTGAAGCTGCTGAACACCCAGCAGGAGAAGGTGGCCTTGCTCGAAGCCGCCGGGGTCGACCATCTGCTGGTGATCCTGTTCAGCCGGGCCTTCAGCCGGTTGAAGGCGCTGGAATATGTGCGCGACGTTTTGGTGGAAGGGATCGGCGTGCATGCGCTGGTGATCGGTCATGATCATCGATTCGGCCGGAACCGCGAAGGCGACATCCATCTGCTCCGCCAGCTAGGCGACGTCTACGACTTCATGGTGGAGGAGATCCCCGCCCGTGAAGTGGACCATGTGCAGGTGAGCAGCACCAAGGTGCGCCAGGCGCTGGAGGTCGGCGATGTGCGCACGGCAAAGGCCTATCTCGGGTACGCCTACGAACTGAGCGGTGTGGTGGTGAAGGGCGACCAACGCGGTCGCACCATCGGGTTCCCCACGGCGAACATCGGCCTGGCGGAAAGTTCGAAGTTGGTTCCCGCGAACGGCGTTTACGCGATCACCGCACAGCTACAGAACGAGACTTTGAAAGGCATGCTGAACATCGGTGTGCGTCCCACGGTCGAAGTGCAGGGCGAGCGCACCGTGGAAGCCAACCTCTTCGGTCTTGATCGCGAGATCTACGGCGAGACCTTGCGCGTGCGTTTCGTGGAACGGCTGCGCGATGAGATACGCTTCAGCGGTCTGGACGCGTTGAAAGCACAGTTGAACATCGACCGCGAACAAGCCCGGGCGGCGTTGGCCTCCATCGCTGCGTCATGAGATCGTTCCACCAGTCACCGACCATGCGCATCGTTCCACTGCTCTTCTTGCTTCTGATCTGTACTTGCACGCGGGCGCAACTGCTCGATGCCATCGCGCTGGATACGGTGCGCACCTACCGCAGTTTGGAACGCGCGCTGGAGGACCCGATGCGGGTGTACAAGTTGGACCTGAGCAAACAGAAACTCAAGGAATTACCCGAGGAACTGCGCCGCCTGCCGAATCTGAATTCTCTCGATCTGGGCCACAACAAACTGAAGACCTTGCCGGAATGGATCAGTGAGTTCGCCCACCTCCAGGAATTCTCCGCGAACAACAATCGGATGGTGAACTTCCCCGAGGCCATCTGCGCTCTGCGCCATCTGAAGCGTTTGGACATGAGCCGCAATGCTTTGATCAGTTTGCCCGCCTGCCTTGGCCGTTTGGAGCAACTCACATCGCTCGATCTGTGGAGCAACGACCTGGCCAGCTTCCCCGATGAGCTCGAAAGAATGGAAGCCTTGCGTTACGTCGATCTGCGTGTGATCCAGTTCAGCCCGAAGGAGATGGAGCACATCGCGGACCTATGGCCGCGCGCCAAGATCCAGTTCTCCGCGCCGTGTAACTGCGGGATGTGATCGGTGTGTGAAGACCACCGCCACGGCGCCACGAGCGCAAAGAACGCTTCTCCGAGCAAACACGCTACGTCGTTGCGGACTTGGGCCTCTTCAACCTTCTTCAAGCGTTGCGCCCTCGTTGCGTTCGTGGCGCCGTGGCGGTGAACAACGCGGTCAAAAGGAGTTCTCCCTAACGTTGCGCCTCCGTTGCGCTCGTTGCGTCGTGGCGGTGTTGCACCCCCACGCATGTCACCCACCACCGCCCTCATCCTGGAATGGAGCGCGGTCGCGCTGAACATTCTCTTCACCATCCTCATCGCGCTGGAGAAGCGCCTCGGGTGGCTGTTCGGTTTGGTGGCGGCATTGATCGGCGTGTTGTTGTACGTCGTTCAAGATGCCTGGCTCATGGCCTCGCTCAACGCGTTCTATGCGGGCATGGGCGCTTATGGCTGGTGGACCTGGGGCCGTGCGGGAGGATCGGCGCGCATCATCAGTTACGGTTGGCGGATGCATGCGATGCTGATCACGATCGGTGCCGCCGGAACGGGCCTGCTGGCCTGGGCGATGGAGCACTGGCAAGTGCCCGGTGAATACCACGGCATGGAGGCATTCATCACCGCCTTCGCCATGCTGGCCACCTGGCTGATGAGCGCGAAAGCGATCGAGAACTGGTTCTACTGGACCGTGGGTGATCTGCTAGCCGTGTGGTACAACCACTTGATCGGTTACGATGGCTATGCGTTCTTGAACGTGGTGTACATCGTGCTCGCGGTCGCGGGTTTTATTCGCTGGCAGCATCAGTTCAAGGCACAAAAGATGATACGTATTGAGTAGGCGTGGTTAGTGGCTCCCAAGCGTTCGAGGGAAGAAGTTGTCAACAGAAGGAACAATCTCTTACTAGCGCCACTAGCTTTCAAAAAAACAAAAACATGAAACCGCTAGCGCCGTCACGCCGTCACGCCTTTTTGACCTTCCTACTGATGTTCTTCACAGCCAGCACCATACATGCGCAAGTCGTCGTATTAGATAATGCAGCGACGGGTTGTGCTTACACCGTACAGATCAAATGGGGCGACATCGACTCGTGCAGCAGTGTAACACCGATCTACTACGACTGCGATGCCACAAACTCCTCATCGAGCCACAATGTCGGCGCCGGTCAAGTGGTGAACGTACCGGTACCTGTGGGTGCAACCGGCCCCTGCCAGATCAAGGTGTTGAGCGGCACCGTCACCGTGGCACAGGGCAAGTGCAGTGTGGCGAACAGTGGGTTCAATATCACGGATTGTCAGGGCTTTTCAAGACACATCGACGTCACGGAGGCATGGACGGTGAAATGGTTGTGATCAAAACCGTTCGCCATGAGAAGCTCCATTGCCTGGATCATCTTGCTGATCCCACTATTGTCTCTCGCGCAGCGCAGGAACGCGCACTGGTTGCTTGGGGATGGCGTACATCTCGAGTTCATCCCAGGTGTTCCGCCGATACTCCATGTCCCCACAGGGTTGGTTACTTCGGAAGGTCAAAGTGTCATCTCTGACCTGCAAGGGGATCTGCTTTTCATCGCGGGTCACGATTCGGTCTACAATGCACTCGGGCACTGCATGCCCAACGGCCAGGGGCCGTTCACCATGGAGCCCTTCGGCGATGTGACGCAAGGGTCGTTGATCATCCCGCTGCCCGGCAGCCCGGAGCGATATGTGGTCGTTCATATCCATGGTACGACCTTTGAGGATTGGCCGAAGGCGACCTATTCGGTCGTTGATATGAGCCTGGATGGCGGCCTGGGCGATGTTGTACCCGGGTCACGATGGACATTCACTGACAGCCTCACGGAGAAGCTCACCGGCACCCCCCATTCGAATGGTTCGGACTATTGGGTGCTGTTACATGAATGGGATACCGATGAGTTTCAGGCGTTCCTCGTAGATGGCACCGGATTGGACACCGTGCCGGTCACTTCACACGCAGGTAGCCCGCACGATCGCATCTTCATTTTGCCGGATCAGAACAACAATTTTCAAGGGCAGATGAAGTTCTGGGTGAGCGGTGGAAGGATAGCGCTCAGTACGTCGGACGGCGGTGCACAACCGGCACCCAGCATTGTCCAACTGTGCGATTTCGATGACATCACCGGCCAGGTGGGTTATCGGATGACTTTCCCAGGACATAGTCGTTCCTATGGGATCGAGTTCTCCGGGGATGGATCCAAGCTCTATGTGTCTGGGATCGATAGTGTAGAGCACTATCTGGACCAATACGATCTTGGCTTGGATGACACCACTGCGATCCAAAACTCCCGGGATCGGGTATACTCATACCAGTATCCCGGCGATCCGAATATAGATTGGCCGGGCGCTATGGTCTTGGCTCCTGATGGGCGGATCTACCTGACCCATCATTTCAGCAGCACGCACTGGATGGGTGTTATCGATCATCCGGATTCGAACGGGGTTGCCTGTGGCCTCCTGTGGAACGCGTTGGACATATCCCCGGGAGTATTGATACATAGCTTCTGCAATCAGATCAAGCACTACCACGACAGTCCTTTCGCAGCATCCGTTCGTCCTATCACACCACGCCCTGGGCTGAACCTATGGCCCAACCCCATCGACGCATATGCCTGGCTGGATGGCGTAGCCGAGCGCGGCGCGTTGCAGGTGCGTTGGCGTGATGCTGCCGGGCGCGTGGTGCGGGATGAGCAGGTGTACGGCAATGGCTTCGGCGTTCTACTCGCTGTAGGCCAACTGAGCGAGGGGGTATACGCTGTGGAGTTGCTGCACAACGGTGATCGGCTGGGTGTGGTGCGGGCGGTGGTTCGCAGGTAGCTCAAGGCGCAGGGGCAGGTGCAGGCGCAATGATCGCGTTGCCTCCTGCCCCTGCGCCTTCAATCCGCACCGCACCCTTCCACCGGCGGCGGCAGATCACCATACGCGCGCTTCAGCGGCAGCTCGTAGAAGGTGATCGTGAGCAGGAGGAAGAAGAGCAGATACATGCTGTCCTCCAACGGAATGGTGCCCACGCGGATGCCGAGGTTCTCCGCATTGTTATACCACACTACGGGTTCTTCCAGCAGCGTACCGGTGAGGATCCCGTTCACCAGCACGAAGGGCACGAGCACCACCGCATAGCCGAGCAGAAAGCGGCCGAGGTAGGGGCTCTTCAGCACGAAGACATGCAATGAGAGAAGCCCAGCGGCGCAGAGGAAGGTGATCGCGGTATAGATGCGCCCGATATGCCAGATGCCCATGACCACCAGCACCACGAGCAGCGCCATGCAGAAGGGACGCGCGATACGACCCAGCACATCGCGCCGCACGAAGTAGCGCATCACTTCATAGATGAACGTACACGAATAGGGCACCACCAGGAAGAAGAGCACTTCCTCCAACGGCAGCCGGGCGATATGCGGACCCGTGAGATAGCGCGGCGTGAAGCCCCACACCCCGTTCGCCGTGAAAATTGCGTCCCAGATCAAAAAGACCACGGCCATTACACCGATGCCGGTGAAGAGGCCGCGCCATTTCCGCCAGTAGAGTATCCTGGGCTCGAAGCTGCGGATCAAAGGAAAGCTCAGGGTGAACAGATCCAGCGCGAGGTAGGTGAAGCGTTCCATGCCGCGCGCCGCGCTCACCATGATGATCCCCGCGAAGAAGCAGAGCTGTGCGCCGAGCACGATCGCCGCGAAGTCGTTCTCGCGCTTCACCGGCAGGGTGAAGAACAAGGCGAAGTAAAAAGCGCTAACCACGCCCCATGCGATGTAGTTGCGCAGTGGCACGACATCCTCCTCCCACGACCAGAACCCGAGGTGCATGGCCACGGGTTCGATCAACATGTCGACACCCACCATGATGAGCGCTGCGACGAGCACGCTCTGCCACCGGGGTAGTTGTAAGCGGGCCACCAGCGGCCCCACGCTCATCACCAGGATCAGCCAGTTCACACCGATCAGCAACGGCGTGTCGAACAACTTCGCGCCGAGCACATCCCCGTACCAGTAGGTGCCGAAAATGACGCCCGTGTACGCCGAGCGTTTCCACGAGATAGCTGCTCACGAACACCAGCAGCGCGAACGCCCATGTGCGGGCATCGGGCCGGGCCTGCCAGAGGAGGAGCCCCGCTGTAATGAGCAAATTGTAGGGGGTGAGGTATACCAGGTCCTCGGTCCATGGCCCTGCCAGTCCCACCAGGCCTACGGTGTAGAGGATCACCAGGATCGCCGTGGGAACGAAGAGCGGCGGCAGGGACTTCATCGTGCGTCCGGCAGGGTTTCCGTGGCGAGTTTTGCGCTGAGCAGCGCGAGCGGGATGCCACCACCTGGATGAACGGTGACCCCGCAGAACCGCAGGCCACGAACTTTCGGATGTTGGTTCGGATGGCGTCGGAACGCGGCCCACTTGCTATTGCTGCTCGTACCGTAGATCGATCCCAAATGGCTCTGTGTGCGCTCCTGGATCCGCGCGGGGTCCAGCACGTCCTCCACTACGATCAGGGGTTCGATGTCCACACCGAGGATCCGCTGGAGCTTGCCAAGGATCGCGGCACGTGTGCGGCGCACCATCGCGTCCACGTCCTGCCCGGCGAGATAGGGCGCGTTGATCATCGCGAACCAGTTCTCACAGCCGGGTGGCGCATCGGGCGCGTCCTCCTTGCTCGTAATGTTCACGTAGACCGTGGGATCGTCCGTTACGTCCAGCTTGTCGAAGAGCTGTGCGAACTCAGCACGGTAGTCGTTGCTGAAGAAGATGTTGTGCAGGCCGAGCTCCGGGAAGGATCGCTTGATGCCCCAGTAGAACACGATAGCTGAGGTGGAGCGTTCCTGCTTCAGGGTGCGCTCCGGCGCGCGCAGGTCGGGTAACAGCTTACGGTAGGCAGGTTCGATGTCCATGTTGCATACCACCACGTCGGCCCCATGATCCGCGCCGTGTGCGCGCACACCGGTCACCTTGCGCTTGGTGGGGTCGAGCAGGATGCGTTCCACCGGCGCGTTGAAGTGGAAGCGCACGCCGACCTTCTCGGCCAGCGCGTGCAGCGAGCTGACGATGGTGCGCATGCCGCCGATGGGGTAGAAGGGTCCGCGCTCATGTTCCAGCCCGGCGATCATGCGCATGATGCCTGGCGTGGTGTAAGGGTTGCTGCCGTTGTAGGTGGCGAAGCGATCGAAGAACTGCACGGCCTTCGGGTCTTTGAACTGGCGCTTGTCCACTTCGTGCAGCGTGTCCATCAGTTCGGGAACGCGGGCGTTGAACAACGCACGGCCGACACCACCTTTCCAGAGGGTCTTCACATGGTGGAGTGAATGTTCCATGAAAGTGCGGCCTGTGGTGTCCAACAAGCGATGCGCCCTGCGCACATGGTCCAGGGTCCGTTGCGGTGGGACCTGCAGCACGCGCTCCAATTCCTCCGCCAACCGCTGCGGATCGCTCCAGCCTTGCACCCGGGTGCCATCGCCCCAGAAGTAGCGAAAGGTTTTTTCGAGCTTGCGGTATTGGAAGTGTCCGGCCATGGGCACACCTGCCAGTTCGAAGAGTTCCTCTACGCGATGTGGCATCGCGAACACCGATGGGCCCATGTCGAAGCGATAGTCCCCTAACCAGCACTCGGCCAGCTTGCCGCCGTAGGTGGGGGCCGCCTCGAACGCATCGACCCGATATCCCTTCAAGGCCAGCCGCACAGCGGCACCCAGCCCACCTACCCCGGTGCCGATCACCACGGCACGATCCTTCTTCGCCATGGCCGCAAAGGAACGAACGGGCCTCCGCGTTATCCGCGAAAGGCCCGTTCGTTCGATCGACCGCTAAGTTCAGCGCTTGGTGAAGGGCACCGCGCGCATGGGCGTATCGGCGTCCATTTCCAACACATACGCACCTGGCGCGAGGTCGCTGATCGCCAACGTCTGCCTTGTGCCGGACACGATCTGCCAGCCGCGCACCACGCGACCACTTCCATCGGTGATGCGCACGCGTGCCTGGGTGATGGTCGCGGGCAGTTCGATGTTCAACACCTCCTGCGCGGGCACGGGATAGATGTGCGCGCTTGGTGCGCTCGCCTCCACAAGACCGGTGGAAAGGTCAGTGGACGCGATGTAGGAATAGGTCGCGCTGAACGCTCCACCCATCACCAGGTCGTTGCCCAGAACACACACGTCATGCACGGGTGCGTCCAGCACGGCGAGAGGTTCCACCATGTCCGGACCACTGTAGCGAGCTACATGCGATCCGTTCGTCATCCAGGAGTAGACATTGAAGTCGCCGCCCAGGTAGACCGAACCATCATGGTAGGTCAACGCGTCGATGTGCGTGGGGCCGGGGCCTGCGGGCATGTATTGGTCGTGCGTGGGTAAAAGCAGGTCCCACCCCGTGCTGTTGGGCGCGAGGCTGGCCAGGCCGAACTTGATCACGATGTTCGCGTAGAGATCACCCCCTGCGTAGAGCGTGCCGTTCACATCGAGCAACGCATGCACGGGTGCATCGAGCCCGATAGCGAGATTGGTCCAATCGGCGCTGTCGATGGTGGCGCAATGCATGAGGACCGGTTCGAAGGGATGCTCGATGGTCGTGAACGCACCGGCGGCGACCAGCTTACCATCGTGTGTGGCCAGCGCGCTCACCGTGGCATCGAAGTAGCTCCCCACTTGTTCCCAGTATCCGTTCACGAGGCGCTTTACCGCATCATCCGTTCCCGCGAAACCGGAGGCTTCACCGGCGGCATGCAGCACACCGTTATGAACATGCAACGCATGCGTGCGTGGCGACATACCCGGAAAGATGTTCGCGTACGTCCAGTTGGTGCCGTCCCACATCGCCAGGTCCGATAGCTGGTTCTGGAAACTGCCACCCAGGTAGATGGTACCGTTGAACTCGATCGCGCATTCCGTTTCGCCGATCACGCCACTTCCGAGCGGAGCGTAGTATGCTCCATCCCATAGGGCCACGTTCTGTACCGCGCCACCACCCGCAGTGGTGAAGGTCCCGGCGAGAAGCAAATTCCCATTGCCGAGTTCCAGCAAGGTGGTGACCGTCCCGTCGGTACCCGTGCCGAGCGTGTTCCAGGGAATGCTCGGCGAATAGCCCGGTTGGATCCATGCGAGTTCGTCCTCCGTGAAGCCGTGTTCCTGTGCCCATTCGTCCACATCGGTGCGGTGCATGTCATGCACATACGCGAGTTCCATTTCCGCGTCGATCCGCTCCGCGAGATCGCGATGTCCGCTCTGGATCATCAACTGCCCGACAGCGCAGGCGGTGTTGTGCGGATCGATGAACACCGGATTACGATAGGGCAGCACATAGTTCTGCGGGAAGAGGCCGCGATCGGCATAGGCGTTCAGGTCCTCCAGCAGGTCCATGCGCTGGGCGAGCTGATCGGCGCTGAGGCCTTCGGGGGTGCGTGCGTTCAATTGTTCCCGCACCAAGTGCAGGTGCATGGCGATGCGCTCGGCTTCGGAGTTGAAATGGACGATGCGTTCTCCGTCCATCAGCACGGGGTGCTGCACGTTCCACTGCGCGTTCACCTCGCGCAGGTGGTCGATCAGTGGAGCCTCCGCACGGGGGCTCATTTGGGCATGCGCCGGGATCAGCAGAGCGGCGGCAGCGATCAGGGTAAGCGAGTGTTTCATGAGGATGTCCGTTGTGGCGAATAGATGAGCGACGTGTTGATGGCGCTGCCTGGGCCGGGATGGAAAGTTACATTCAGGCCGTGCGGCGCATCGTGATCACCGGCCCGGAAAGCAGCGGGAAGACCACCCTGTGCCGCCTGTTGGCCATGCATTTCGGTGTTGCCTGGGTGGCCGAACAGGCACGCGGCTACCTGGACGCCCTTGGCCGAACCTATGTGGAAGCCGACCTTCTCACCATCGCGCGAGCACAGATCGAGGCCGAAGAGGCTGTGCTGCGTGATACCCCCTCCATGCTGTTGTGCGACACGGATCTGATCACATCCGCATATGGGGCGAGGAGAGGTTCGGTCGCAGCGATCCGTGGATCGTCGAGCGAACGGAACAACGTCCCTATGATCATTGGCTCCTCTGCGCGCCCGATATCCCTTGGGAGCACGATCCGCAACGCGAGAACCCGCACGACCGCGACCGGTTGTTCGGCGTGTATGAGCGAACGTTGCGCACGTTGGACAAACCGTACACCATCATAGCGGGTGATCGCGACCGCCGCGTGCGTAAAGCGATCGCGGCCATCGCTGCCCTCACCGACCGCCCGGTCGGTTGATCGGCCGTTCTTCCTAACTACCTTCGTCCCGTCCTACAGGGGTGCCCCGGCGAGAGCCAGGGCTGAGATCATACCCTTCGAACCTGCGCAGGTCATGCTGCGAAGGGAACGCTCCCGGATCCCGGGGCACTCCGTGTACGACGCTTTACACGGAGAGGAACATGAGCAAGTACGCAGCAGGTGTGTGTGTGATGGTCCTCACGCTTTCCGTGCAGGCGCAAGTACAATTCACCGGCACGGTGACCACTGCGGACAGCGGAGCCTTGGAAGGTGCGGCCGTGGTGGTGGGTGACGATCAGCGGTTCGGCGCCGTGACGGATCGCGATGGACATTTTCGCGTGAACGGACTGCGGCCCGGCCCGCAGCGCGTGCGCGTGTCGAGCATGGGCTACCTGGAGGTGGATACGATCATCCACCTCGACGAAGGCACATCGGACCTGCTGTTGGAATTGAAGCCGCAAGCGGTGTTGATGCGGCCCGCGGAGGTCACCGCGCTGCGGGCGGGGGAGCGCACACCGTTCGCGAAGAGCGTATTGACCAAAGAGGAGATAGCGCGGATGAACACCGGGGTGGACCTTCCGTACTTGCTCGAAGCGCAGCCGAGCACGGTGGCCACAAGTGACGCGGGCACGGGCATTGGTTACACCTATATGCGCATCCGTGGGAGCGATGCCACGCGCACGAACATTACCGTGAACGGCGTGCCGTTCAACGATGCGGAAAGCAAGGGCGCCTTTCTGGTTAATATGCCCGACCTCGCCACCAGCGCCGAGGACATCGAAGTCCAACGCGGTGTGGGCACCAGTACCAATGGTCCTGCGGCGTTCGGTGCGAGCGTGAACGTGCGCACCACGGCTGTGCGCCGGGAGCCGTGGGGGCTGGTGAGCGTGAGCGGTGGATCCTTCAACACGCAGCGTTATTCGGTCAGTGCGGGCACCGGTCTGCTCGCCCATCGCTTCAGTTTGGATGTGCGTCTCTCTTCGATCACCAGTGACGGTTACATCGATCGGGCCAGCGCCGATCTGAAAAGCTACTTCCTGCAAGGGGCGTGGATGGGACGTACACGATCGTTGCGGTTCATCACTTTCCGGGGTAAAGAGGTGACGTATCAGGCCTGGGGTGGTGTGCCACGCGAAGTGATCGACACCGCACGCACCTACAATGGGTACACCTATAGGAACGAGGTCGACAATTACGACCAGACGCACTACCAACTTTTGTTGGACCAACGCTTCGGTGATCGCGCCGCCGTGCACCTCACGTTATTCCACGTTCCCGGAGCGGGTTACTATGAACAGTTCCGCACGGACGACGACCTCGCCATCTATGGCATCGCCACGGCCGTGATCGACGGCGATACCATCACCTCGACCGATCTCGTGCGCAGGCGTTGGCTGGACAATACGTTGACCGGAGCGAACCTCGGTGTGCATGCGGATCTCGGGCGGCACCGACTGGTGATCGGTGGTAGTTACGCGCTATACGAAGGCGAGCACTTCGGGGAGGTGATCTGGGCGCGGTATGCGGGGAACACGGACATCGGTCATCGCTACTATGACAACGAGGCGCGGAAGACGGATGTGAACCTCTTCGGCAAGCTCACCCTCGCGCTGGGCGATCACTTCGATGTGTACGGCGACCTGCAGATCCGCCAGGTCGACCATAGGTTCCTCGGGTATGACAACGATCTGGAGAACATCACGCAGCAGGTGCGCCACACCTTCTTCAATCCCAAGGCCGGTGCGTTGTGGCGTGCGCATGAGGGTGGCAAGGTCTACGCCTCCTTCGCGGTGGGCAACCGTGAGCCGAACCGGGACGATCTGGTGGAAACCACGCCGAGCGGTCGTCCGCGCAGCGAACGCTTGTTCGACTATGAGTTGGGCTACGAGCGGCGCAGTGGGCGCTTCAGCGGAGGGCTGAACCTCTATTACATGGACTACACGGACCAACTCGTGCTCACCGGTGAACTGAACGATGTGGGTGCTGCGTTGCGCACCAACGTTCCGCGTAGCTATCGAACCGGTGCCGAACTATCCCTGGCCGCGCGGATCCTGTCCTGGCTGACCTTTCGCGGCAACGTGACGCTCAGCCGCAACAAGGTGCCCGCCTTCACCGAGTTCGTGGATGACTGGGACCTGGGCGGGCAACGAACACAGGAGCATGTGGACACGGACCTCGCGTTCTCGCCTTCCATGATCGCGAGCGGTGAAGCCGCGTTCCGTGTATGGCACCGACCGGACAAGGGCTCTGCGGAAGTGACCTGGATAGCCCGTTATGTAGGAGCACAGTATTTGGACAACACCTCCAGCCCGGACAGAATGCTCGACCCCTATTTCGTGAACGACCTTCGGGCTAATGTGACGTTGCTGGGGATGAAGGGCTTGAAAGGGATCGATCTGCACATCACGGTGCGCAACCTCTTCAGCGAGTTGTACGAAAGCAACGGCTGGGTGTACAGTTATGTGTATGAAGGCCGCAGGCAGGAAATGGTGGGCCTGTTCCCGCAAGCTCCTTTGAACGTATTGGCAGGTGTGAGCCTACGGTTCTGATCCGGGGAGCGCTCAACGGCCTGAAGCACCACATCTTCGTACCGGGGATCGAATTGGATGGAGCAACGCAAGGACGCTGCCCCCGTCTACGCTACCGGGAACGAGATCAGATGAGACAGGGCCGATACAGCTACCATTTCGACCCGGTAACGGCGTGCAATATGTGCGGCTCTCCTGCGGTCGGGCACAAGATCCTGGGCAGGCGTCTCAACCACTCGCAGGGTCGGCATCCGCGGAAAGTGGTGGGGATCTCGACCACGATCCGGCGTTGCTCCAATTGCGATCTGGTCTACAGCGATCCACAGCCGATCCCTTTCGACCTACAGGACCACTACGGCGTGCCGCCTGAAGCGTATTGGAACGAGGAGTACTTCACGCTGGAGGAGAACTACTTCGTGGAGGAGCTCGACCGTGCGAGGACGCTCTTGCCGGACCGCGCACAGATAAGGGCGCTGGATGTGGGGGCGGGGATCGGCAAGGGCATGCTGGCCATGGCCAAGGCGGGTTTTGATACGTACGGTTTCGAACCCTCCAATCCTTTCCATGAAAGGGCGATCAACCGAATGGGCTTGGACCCGGAACGGTTGAAGCTGGGCATGATCGAGACCATCGAATATCCGGAGGCGCACTTCGACTTCATCTCCTTCGCTGTGGTGCTCGAGCACATGTACGATCCATCGGCCGCGATCCTTCGCGGCATGCGCTGGTTGAAGCCGGGCGGTGTGATGCGTATCGAAGTGCCGTCGTCCAATTGGCTCGTGAATCGCCTGGTGAACTTCTATTACCGGCTAGGCGGAACGGACATGGTGGCCAACCTGAGCCCGATGCACGAGCCCTATCATCTATTCGAGTTCGCTCCGCTCACTTTCCGGTCTTTCGCGGCGAAGCACGGGTACCAGGTCGCGCATCAGAATTTCTATGTCGACAAGACCTTCCTTCCCAAGGTGCTTGATCCCGTGCTTGTCCCCTATATGAAGTGGACCAAGCAGGGCATGCTGCTGTGCGTGTGGTTGCGCAAGCCTTTATGACATGAGGAGGATGCCTGTATCTTGGGGCACCATGAGGTCGTCGCGCATCGCTCTGTTCGTTCCGCTTTTACTATTGCTCGCTCCGCAAGGGCATGGCCAGTTCGATGCGCTGCCCGACTCGAACGCGACATGGGCCACCGGTTTCTGGATCGGCCCTGGATATCCTTTCGATGGTTGGTACCATGAGTATGACCCATCCTACCCCGATACCACGATCAGCGGTTCCACTTTCCATAGGATCCGAACCACGGGGAATTTCGGCGGGACTTGGTATGATGGGGCGATCAAGGACAACGAACTCGGTCAGGTCTTCTACTACCCACCCGGTGATACTGTGGAACGCGTGCTCTATGATTTCGATGTCCTTGTGGGCGACACGGTCAATAACGTGTTCGCGGTGCCCGGCGTTGCGGACATGTTGGTGATCACCATCGATACGATCCCCGTGAACGGGTCGGATAGGAAGCGGATAGGTATAGCACCCTTGGGCGGGGGCGGGACCTTTGCTACCGCGCATTGGATCCAAGGCATTGGTGGCGATGGTGGTCTGTTACATACATGTGGTTGTGTCGGTGTATCGGGGATGGCCTGGCTCGTGTGCATGACCGACAACGACATCGTGCAGTTCGGGTCGAACGTAGGAGGCACCGGCACTTGTGAGATCCACTTAGGGGTGCAGGCACCTTCTTCCTCCGCTGATCCGTTCATGCCAGTGCACGACCCGGTCCTGGATGTGTTGAACATCGCAGCGCCGGGCTCGGTCGAAGTCGTTGCGCTGGATGGTAGGGTAGTAGCGAAGTTCTTTTGTGCGAACGGGATGGTGCCGACATCCGGACTTATGCCAGGCATGTATGTGGTCCGTTTCGAGGATACCCTCGGGAGGGTCCAGGCAGCTTCCTTCTTGAAACGATGACGACTATCCTGCGGCAGGACTTTTGAACCCTCACCCGTGCACCGCCTCGCTCATCGCGAAGATCAGCTCGGGATCCTGCTCGAAGGCGGTGCCCATCACCAGCACATCCGCACCCGCCTCGCATAGTGCGCGAGCAGTGGCCGCATCGCGAATACCACCGCCGATGATGATCGGCGCCTCCACCGAAGCGCGCACGGCAGCGATCATCTCCGGGCTCACGGTGCGCAGGGCGCCGCTTCCGGTATCCATATAGATGGTGCGCAGGCCGAGCAGTTCCCCGGCGATGGCCGTGGCGGCGGCGATACCTGGTTTGTCGTGCGGGATCGGGAACGTCTGGCTCACGTAACTCACCGTGGTGGGCTTGCCGCCATCCACCAACATATAGCCGGTAGGGATCGCTTCCAGACCAAGGGCGCGCACGGTGGGCGCAGCGGTGACGTGGTGGCCAATGAGCAGTTCGGGGTTGCGGCCGCTGATCAATGAGAGGAAGAGCACCGCGTCGGCATGTACGCTCAATTGCGCGGGGCTGCCTGGGAAGAGTACTACGGGGCGGTCGCTCCATTGCTTCACCAGATGCACACAGTGGTCGAACGCTGCGGACGTGAGCAAACTGCCGCCCACGAAGATCAGGTCGGCCTTGGCCATGCAGGCGTTCTGTACCGTGCGCTCCAGCAGGGCCTCGTCCTGCCCGAAGTCGGGGTCGATCAGCACGGCCAGGAGCTTGCGCCCCGAACTCTTTGCCGCTTCGATCTGTTGGAGCACTGCGCCCATGATGCGAACATAACCAAACCCTTTCGCCGCTGGGCCGTCCAGCGGTAGACCACACCGCTGAAAGCCTTTACATTTGCCGCCCGATGAACACGACCACCATGCCGCAGACCAAAGAGAAGCTCACGTACAAGGTGAAGGATATGACCCTCGCCGAGTGGGGCCGTAAAGAGATCGAACTGGCCGAGGCCGAGATGCCCGGACTGATGGCGCTTCGCGAGAAGCACGGGAAAGAGAAGCCCTTGAAGGGTGCCCGCATCGCCGGTTGCCTGCACATGACCATCCAGACCGCTGTGCTCATCGAGACCCTCAAGGAGCTCGGAGCCGAAGTGAGCTGGAGTAGCTGCAACATCTTCAGCACCCAGGACCACGCTGCGGCCGCGATCGCCAAGGCGGGTATTCCCGTGTACGCGTGGAAGGGCATGAACAACGAGGAGTTCGACTGGTGTATCGAGCAGACGATCTTCGCCTTCGAAGGTGGCCAGCCCCTCAACATGATCCTGGACGATGGCGGTGACCTAACCAACATGGTCTTCGACAAATTCCCCGAGCTGATCAAAGGGATCAAGGGGCTGAGCGAGGAAACAACCACCGGTGTGCTCCGCTTGATGGATCGCGAGCGCAACGGCACCCTGCCGATGCCCGCGATCAACGTGAACGACAGCGTGACCAAGAGCAAGTTCGACAACAAGTACGGTTGCAAGGAGAGCGCGGTGGACGCGATCCGCCGCGCCACCGACATCATGATGGCCGGCAAGGTCGCCATCGTGTGCGGTTACGGCGATGTGGGCAAGGGTACTGCGGCATCACTGCGTGGCGCGGGTGCGCGGGTGATCGTTACCGAGATCGATCCCATCTGTGCGCTGCAAGCGGCGATGGACGGTTTTGAGGTGAAGAAGCTGGTGCCCAATGTGCATCGTGCGGACATCATCATCACCACCACGGGCAACTTCAACATCGTTACGGAAGCCGCCTTCCGCAAAATGAAGGACAAGGCCATCGTCTGCAACATCGGTCACTTCGACAACGAGATCGATATGGCCTGGTTGAACAAGAACTACGGGAACACCAAAGTGGAGATCAAGCCACAGGTGGACAAGTACACCATCGATGGCAAGGACATCATCATCCTGGCCGAAGGCCGCCTGGTGAACCTGGGCTGTGCGACCGGCCACCCCAGCTTCGTGATGAGCAACAGCTTCACCAACCAGACGCTGGCCCAACTCGAACTGTGGCAGAACCACGGCAATTACGAGAACAAGGTTTACGTGCTGCCCAAGCACCTCGATGAGATGGTGGCCATGCTGCACCTCGCCAAGATCGGTGTGGAGCTGGAAGAACTCACCGACGCGCAGGCCAAGTACATTGGCGTGCCGAAGAACGGTCCGTTCAAGAACGACGCCTACCGCTACTGAGCACGCGCCCGTCGGCCACGCGCCGCAAGCCACAAGCTTCAAGCCCCAGGCTCGATCGAGCTGGGGCTTGTTCTTTTCGATAAAAGCTTGTGGCTTGAGGCCTGCAGCTTGTGGCGCGGGTCAATTGAAGATCCGCAGCGTGGTACCGTTGAAGTTGGTGTTGTAACGCTTCAATCCCAAAGCGGCGGGCCCTTCCGTCACACTTCCGTCCAGTAGGAGGAAGGCGCTGCCGCAACAGGTCGTGTCGCGCGCGATCACCTCGCTATCGTCCACATGCACCTTGCACAACTCGGTGGGTTGGTAGGTGCAGTGGCGGTCCATCGCCACGAATTCGTCCATGGCCTTCCGGTACACGATGATACCCAAAGAACCCCCGGTGAGATAGAGCCAGCCGCCCGGGACCGCGATATCGATGTACGCCGGGTTGTTCACGTTGATCTGGAAGTCCACCGTGGTAAGGGGTACTCCGCCTTGCTCTTCCTTCCGGCAGGAGAGAAAAAAGAACACGGCCAAGCCCAAGAAAAGGACCTTCGGCGCAAGGGAGCGGGGTAGCATGCTGTTGAATGGAACGCGGCCCTGCGAAGGTAGGTATGCGCGGTACCGTTGACGGCCGTATCCTTGCATGATGCGCTCGTTCCGGTTCCTGTTCACCCTCGCCTTGCTTCTGGCCCCGCCATTGGCGATGCACGCGCAGGAGGGCGGCATCGGGCAGAAGGAGCAAGAGCGCATCCAGGCGCGCAAGGAGAAGGACGAGAAGAAGAAGCTGGCCAAGCAGCGCCGGAACGACCACAAGCGCCACATGGCCATACAGGACAAAGCCACCCGGAAGCGCCTCCGGCAGAACACAAAACGCGCGGACAAACACGGGAGCGGGCGCCACCGGGATCCGTTCCTGAAAAGACTGTTCACCAAATAAGGGCGGCCAGACCTGTATACATCCACTTTTCCTTGGCCGCCATGATCGCGGCGAGCAGGGTCCGCCAGGATATCTTTCCCCCACTTCAACGCAAGATGACCACCGCAGCAAGTCACGAAACGATGTACCCGGCAGGCTGGTTATGCGGAAACCCGCGCCCAGAGCGGATTTCCGACGATTTGACGGATCCGGGACTTTTCTATCTTTACGCCCCCTCGTTGCGCTGTTGTCCTGAACGTAAAACCTACTCGTTGATGGTGAGAAGGATATTCTCCACGATCGCCCTTGGACTCCTGGGAGCGACCGTATCATTCGCCCAAGTGGGCGCCGGCACCTTGCAAGGCACGGTGGTCGACAAGAAGTCCTCCGAGCCACTGCCCTTCGTCAACGTTGCCGTGGAGAACCGGGGTACCGTGGTCGCTTCCGGCACCACGGATTTCGACGGCAAATACATGATCAAGCCGATCGATCCAGGTTCGTACGATGTGATCGTGACCTACGTGGGCTACCAGCCGCTGAAGCAGACTGGCGTGGTCATCAACAGCAACAAAACCACTTTCCTCGACCTCGGCCTTAATCAAGGCATAGAGTTGAAGGAGTTCGAGGTGGTACAGTACCAGGTCCCTCTCATCCAGAAGGATGGTGGTGCCTCCGGCGGCACCATCACCCGGGAGGATATCGCGCGAATGCCCGGTCGTTCGGCAGCATCCATCGCTACTACCGTGGCGGGGACGAGTGAAAGCGGTACAGGCGGAGGCATCAGCATTCGCGGCGCCCGATCGGAGAACACCTATTACTACATCGACGGTATCAAGGTGCCTGCGGGATCGGGTACCGGCCTGCCCAAAGCGGCCATTGAGGAAGTGCAGGTTATTACTGGAGGTGTCCCCGCGAACTACGGGGATGTCACCGGAGGTGTCATCAACATCACCACCCGGGGCCCCAGCCGCAGCTTCTTCGGCGGTGTGGAGTACCTCACCAGCGGCTTCAAGGTCGGGGAGGACATCACCGATATCGTGGGCTTGGACAAGTACGCCTACAACCAGGTGGAGGCCAGCCTGAGCGGCCCGATCTTTTCAGGAAGGATAGCCTGGGGAACAAGACAAAACCATTGCTCGGTTTCTTCCTGAGCGGGCAGTACACCAATGTGGTGGATAACGAGCCTTCGTATCTCGGTGACGTGCGCGTAAAGAGCGAAGTTCGCGATGAACTGCTGGCCTCACCGTTACAGCTACGTGACGTGGGAGATCAGCAGGTGGCCGTTTACGGTTCCGAATATCTTCGGGGGGACGATCTGGAGGAGTTGAAGACGCGCCAGAACGCGGGCCGCGTATCCTACTTAGCCTCCGGCAAGATCGATATCGCCACCACGCAGAACGTCACCCTCTCGCTGGGGGGCACGGTGGATTATGTCGACCGGCAGAACTTCAACAGGAACAATAGCCTGCTCAACGCGAGCAACAACTTCCGTTACAAGGACTTCACATGGCGTGGGTTCCTCCGGTTCACCCAGCGTTTCGGGAACAAGAGCGGACAGGAGGGAGAGGAGAACGCGCAATTGATCAAGAACGCGTACTACAGCCTTCAGTTCGACTATTCACGTTGGACCCAAAAAGTGGAGGACGAAGTGCATGGCGACGATCTTTTCAAATACGGCCATGTGGGCAAGTTCACCAATTACCGCGCCCCGACCTACGAGTTGCAGGATATCGATACCACCAGCAATACGCAGTTCGCGTTCGTACATACAGGTTTCCGGGATACACTGGTCACCTTCGAACCGAGCGAGTGGAACGAGGACCTCGCCTCGATCACCCAGCAGTATTACCAGTTCTTCCCCTACCAGCCGTTCAACGTGGCCGGGCTTTTCGGGCAGGAGACCGATCCAGGCCCTTACGAGAACCTGAACGCGATCGCACAAGGCAATGCCTTGCTGAACGGGGATCGTCCGGACCGGCTGTACGATCTGTGGAACAACATCGGCTACATCGATGATCCGGACGGTGGCGAGTTCCGCCGGCGCCAAACGGATCAGTTCCGCCTCACCGCGATCGGCTCGGCGGACATCGGCCAGCATGCGCTCTCCGTAGGGGTGGAATACGAACAACTCACCGATCGTCGGTACAGTCTCGCCCCGATCGGACTTTGGAACCGGGCATTCGAACTGGCGAACACACATGTCAGCCAGTTGGATAACGCCTCCTTGAGCAATGCGACCTTGACGTATCCTTTTGGGACGATCCCCTTCTACACCTTTGAAAGGTTGCTCGGACCGGACCAGACCTACTTCAGCACCCAATTGCGCGATGCACTGGGCTTGGACCAGAACGGATTGGATTTCATCGACATCCACTCCCTGGACCCGTCCGTGTTCTCCCTGGACATGTTCAGCGCCACCGAGCTGATCAACGATGGGAACGATATAGCGACCTTCGCTGGTTACAACCATTTGGGTGAGAAGATCACCGGTCGCCCGGCGTTCGCTGATTTCTTCGACGAGAGGGATGACAATGGCAACTACACGCGAGTTCAGGCCCCGTTCGCGCCGATCTACATGGCCGGCTACTTGATGGACAAGTTCGCTTTCGACGATATCATCTTCAACGTCGGGGTGCGCGTGGACCGCTTCGATGCCAACCAGAACACGCTAAAGGATAAATACTTGTGGCGGCCCGCACATACCGCAGGGGGTGAGATCCCGGACAGTGATATCGCTGCGGACCTTGCCGAGAACCGTCCGGAGAACATCGGGGATGATTATGTGCTCTATGTGGACCGGCTGAACGATCCGACCCGTGTGGTGGGTTACCGCGATGGCGACACATGGTACAATGCCCAAGGCGAGGAGATCGCGGATCCCCGGGTGCTGCGTGGAGGCGAGGGCATCGCTCCGTATCTGATCAGTTATGATTCCGATCCGGAAGGCGATCTACAGGGCA
This sequence comes from Flavobacteriales bacterium, assembly GCA_016703105.1. Lineage (GTDB taxonomy): Bacteria > Bacteroidota > Bacteroidia > Flavobacteriales_F > PHOS-HE28 > PHOS-HE28. The sequence goes on along the minus strand of JADJCS010000005.1, from coordinate 318,117 downwards.
GCAAATTGAAAAAGTCCGCTTTCGAGGACTACACTCCTTCGGTGAACATTATGCCGCGGGTCGCCTTCAGCTTCCCCATCTCGGATGAGGCCCTGTTCTTCGCGCACTACGATATTCTCACCCAACGCCCCACCAGCGCGGTACGGTTGCTCATCTCGGACATGGCGTTCATCGAGAACACGAGTTCCACGGTGATCTTGAGCAATCCTTCGCTGAAACCGAGCAAGACCATCGACTACGAGCTTGGTTTCCAGCAAGTGCTCAGCAAATCGAGTTCGTTGAAGATCGCGGGCTTCTACCGCGAACTGCGCGACATGATCCAGGTCCGTAACGTCCAAGAGGCTTGGCCCGTGAGCTACCGCTCTTACGACAACATCGACTTCGGGACCGTGAAAGGGCTTTCCGCCACCTATGATCTGCGTCGCACGGGCAACATCTGGATGCGCGCCAGCTACACACTACAGTTCGCCGACGGCACGGGTAGCGACCCCAATAGCACCCTCAGCCTTATCAACAGCAATCAAAGCAATTTGCGGGTGCTCACGCCTTTGAACTTCGACCAGCGCCATAAGATCCAGATCACCGCAGACTTCCGTTATGGAGCTGGCAAGGACTACAACGGTCCGGTGGTGTTCGGTGCCAACCTGCTTCAGCGCATGGGGCTAAACATGGTGACCATTTTGGGCAGCGGAACGCCATACAGCAACTCCAGCCAGATCGTGCAGGAGGCGGCTATAGACAGCAAGGAGGGTAGTTACCGGCTGGATGGTTCGTTGAACGGTGCGCGCCTGCCTTGGCAGTTCACCGCGGATGCGCAGTTGGACCGCGACATCACCATGAACTTCGGCAAGAAGGAGGGGGACAAGGCCAAAACCGCGGATCTGAACATTTACCTCCTGGTCACGAACGTGTTCAACACACGGAACGTGACCGACGTTTACCGCGCCACGGGTTCTCCTGATGATGACGGCTATCTGGCCGCCGCACAATACCAGAACAGCATCAACCTCAGGACCGATGTGGACAGCTACCGCGATCTCTACAACAGCAAGGTCGTCGATCCGGGCAATTTGGGCGCACCCCGCACCATCCGCTTGGGCGTGCGGCTGTCATTCTGAAATTGAATCAATCCGGCCATGAAGGGTCACGAACCGATGCCGACCACCAGAACTTTCGCCGCCGTAGCGCTCGTGCTCCTAACCGGGAGCCAACTCATCGCCCGGGAACCCTCCTGGCGATCGGGGCAGCCGCATGGATCCTCCGGGAACGGCCAAGCCAGGGCCGCAGGCTGCTCACCCTCCACCTCGCGGGATGAATTGGACTTCAACAACGTACGTGCCCTGATCGAAACCGGTGGGAACATGTGGCAGAACCGCAGCGGTGCGGGCGGTCCCGCATACGAAGTGCCGCGCACAGAAGACCGGAGCGGCCCCGATGCGATGTTCGCCGGTTCCCTCTGGATGGGTGGTTTCTCGCCAGACAACCAGTTGAAATTGGCCGGGGTGCGTTTCCGCCAAGTAGGGAACGACTACTGGCCAGGTCCGTTGACCAAAGATGGTTCCGCCTCCATCGAATCGGACGTATGTCTGGCTTACGACCGCACCTGGAAAACCTTGCGACAGGATGCGGAACTGCACCGCGCCTTCCATCGCTGCCGACTGGACCCGGAATGCGATGAGAACACGGAGTTCCCTAACTATTCAGCGCCTGTCATCTACAGCGAATGGCCCGCTCACGGTGATGTCGCCTTGAACCAGGACTACAACCTGGCCCCCTACTTTGATTTCGATGCGAACGATGAGTACGATCCGGACGCAGGCGATTATCCCAAGTACGACCTGGACGGCAACATCGATTGCAAGACCAAGAAGCGGGAGGATGAAGTGCCGCTCTTCGGTGACCAGAACATCTGGTGGGTCTTCAACGACAAGGGCAATGCACATACCGAGACCGGCGGTCTGCCCATCGGTATGGAGATCCGCGCACAAGCCTTCGCGTTCAGTACGAACGATGCGGTGAACAACATGACGTTCTACAATTATGTGGTCATCAATCAAGGCACACAGACGTTGCAGAACACCTATTTCGGTCAATGGGTGGATGTGGACCTGGGCTGCGCCGATGACGATTTCGTAGGCTGCGACGTGCAACGCGGGTTGGGCTACGCCTACAATGGTGACAACAATGACGAGAACTGCAACGGTCACCCGGGCTATGGAGTGCAACCGCCGGCGGTCGGGGTGGACTTCTTCGAAGGCCCGTTCCAGGATTACGATGGCATCGACAACCCCGGACCCACTCCGGATGAACCGTTCGTGGATTGCGCCACCGCGCGTCTGGGTTTGGGCATTCCTTACAAAGGGATCGGCATCGGTTACGGTGATACGGTCGTGGACAACGAGCGCTACGGCATGCGGGCTTTCCTTTACCACGATAACAACTCCACCCCGCGCGGCGACCCCGACAACGCGATCGAGTACTACAACTACCTCACCAGCATCTGGAAGGACGGTACGCCCATGTCCTACGGGGGCACCGGTTACAGCACGAACAACGACATCACGCCCGCGCAGTACATGTTCCCGGGTGATAGTGATCCGCAAGGATGGGGCACCGACTGCGAACCTCAGTTGCCGTGGACAGAAGAGAACTCGGGGAACGCACCGTTCGACCGTCGTTTCGTGCAGAGCGCTGGACCCTTCGTGCTGGAGCCCGGGGCCTACAACAACATCACCGTGGGTGTGGTGTGGGCGCGGGCTACGGGTGGCGGGCCATTCGAGAGTGTGCAGGAGGTGCGCCGGGCGGATGACCTGGCCCAAGCACTGTTCGACAACTGCTTCCAGATCCTCAATGGACCGGACGCCCCCGAGCTCAGCATCGTGGAACTGGACCGTGAACTGATCATCACACTCGAGAACTTGGAAGTCGGCAACAACTTCCTCGAACGCTACGAAGAGGACGATCCCATCATTCCCGAGGATGCGGACGATCGTACGTTCAATTTCCAGGGATATCAGGTCTATCAACTCAAGAACGGCGAGGTGAGCCCGGCCGATCTGCGCGACCCCAACTTGGCGCGGCTGGTGTTCCAGTGCGATGTGGACGATGACATCGCGGAGCTTATCAACTACATCGAGGACCCGAACATCGGTCTACCCGTGCCCACGCTCATGGTGAGCGGAACGGATGCGGGCATTTCCCACTCGTTCCGGGTCACCAACGACGCGTTCGCTCAAGGCGATCCAAGTTTGGTGAACTTCAAGACCTACTATTACATGGCGATCGCCTATGGCTACAATAGCTGGGCGACCTTCAATCCGGATCCCCAAGCGCTCACCGGTCAGGCAACACCGTATTTGGCGGGAAGGAAAGCCGCCGCGGGTCCGATCCGGCCGTTCAGTGGGATCCCCCACAAGAACTCTCCGGAGAACGGAGGGACGATCCTGAACGCGGGTTATGGGGATGAGTTCACCTTGACACGGATCGAGGGGATCGGGAACGGGGACCGGGAGATCGCCTTGAGCAGCAGTACGGTGGACCTGATCATGCAGGATGCTCCGTGGCGAAGCGATGAACTGCGTTACCAGACCAATTTGGGCCCGGTATCGATCAAGGTGATCGATCCCTTGCGGTGCCCGCAGGGAACTTCGAGCTGTGGTTCACCGATACGGCTACGGACGGGAACCTGAACGACGCGAGCTGGAAACTGGTTTATGTGGATGCGCAGGACACGGTATTGAGCGATACAACGATCGCGATCCGCAACGAGCAGTTGATCCCCGAGTGGGGCTTGTCAGTGACGATCGCGCAATACTTCAATGAAGGTTCGTTCACCGATTTCCTGGGCGCCTCCATCACCTATGCGGATCCCTCGCAACAGTGGTTGAACGGCGTACCGGACGGGGAAGGCGAGGATGCGTTGAACTGGATCCGGTCGGGCAACTCCTCGGATGAGGGAACGCTTTATCCGGATTACCCCGATGTGGACAACGATGAGCAGTACGAAGGCGTACTGGTACAAAGCACCCCTTCTCTGGGTATGGCAGGGGGTACGTGGACGGCGTTCAAATTCCTGGGAGAAACCGCGTTCCACCCCGGTGCGAAGAGCCTGGCCAACGCCAGGAACATCTCGTCCCTGCGGGACATCAGTAGTTGCCTGGTGGTGTTCACCTCCGACAAGAGCAAGTGGACACGCTGTCCGGTACTGGAGATGGAGGACAATCCCGGGGTAGCCGAATACGCGACCGATGGGAAGATGGACATGCGCTCGGATGCGAGCGTGGACAAGAACGGTATCGGGTACAACGCACCGGGCTGCAACAACGATGAGGCGGGCCTGAACGGCCACCTCACGGGCATGGGTTGGTTCCCGGGTTACGCGATCGACATGGGCAGCGGCGAGCGGCTGAACATGGCGTTCGGGGAGGCGAGCTTCTGGGGCGGGGCTAGGGGACGGGACATGATCTGGAACCCGAGCGACTCGTTGGTCTCTGGACTGGGGTCGCCGATCCTGGGAGGGCAGCACAACATCTACGTGTTCGGCAACCGTTGGCGGGAGAAGACGAACCCCTCGTTCATGCCGCAATACGACGAAGGGAAGTTCCTGCACGCTCGCTTGACGGTGGGTACGAACGCGGAGATCACACGGGCGTTCCGGGCGTGCAACTGGGTGGGTACCGCAGTGCTTAACCCGGGCTACCAGCTGAAGACCCCGGAACAAGGACTGATCCCCACCGAGACGCGGATCCTGCTGAACGTGGCCAACCCGTACAAGCCTTACCGACAGCCCACACCGGATTACCTGCCGGTGATCGATCCGCAGCGCAACGATGGGTTGCCGCTGTACAGCTTCAATACAGGCGAACGGGCCGTGATCGTAGAGGACCAGGCGACGGCCGAGACGGCCTGCGACCTGATCAGCGTGGTGCCCAACCCGTACTATGGCTTCAGTGGGTACGAGGTGAGCCGATTGGACAACCGGGTGAAATTCGTGAACCTGCCACAGGTATGCACCATCAGCATCTACAATGTGAGCGGTACGCTCATACGTCGGTTCAAGAAGGACAACGGGTTAACGTTCCTGGACTGGGACCTGCGCAACACCACCAACGTGCCGATCGCCAGCGGGGTGTACCTCTGCCATGTGGAAGTGCCCGGGGTATGCGAGCGCGTGGTGAAGTTCTTCGGCGTGATGCGCCCTATCGATCTACAGAACTTCTGAGCCGGGTCCTACCATCGAACGAAGAGAAGAGAACGACATGACGATGACGATGCAACAACGGATGGTCGGCCTCTCTCTGGGGGCGCTGATCCTTGGAACGGTTCCCGTTCAGGCCGGGAACCCCGATCGGGCGGGTTCGGCGGGTGCCGCCCAATTGCTCATCAACCCATGGGCGCGCAGTGCGGGTTGGGGCCTGGCGAACTCCGCTGCGCTCCGTGGCGTCGAAAGCATGTTCGGAAACGTGGCCGGGCTGGCGCATACACGCAAGACCGAAGTAGTTTTCACCACCAGCCGGTGGTTAGAGGGCAGCGGGGTGAAGATCAATAGCATCGGTCTCGGCCAGAAGGTCGGCCAGAACGGGGCGCTCGGGATCACGGTGATGACAACGGCCTTCGGGGATATACCCGTCACCACCGTAGACCAGCCCGATGGCGGCCTGGGCACGTTCCGCACGACGCAGTCGAACTTCGCCCTGGCCTACGCGAAGGCCTTCTCCAACAGCATCTATGGTGGACTTCTGGTGCGTGTGGTCTCCGAGGCCATCGCCGATGCACGTACATCGGGTGTGTGTTTCGATGCGGGCATCAACTACGTGACCGGTGAGCGGGACCAGGTGCGTTTCGGCATCGCGCTCAAGAACGTAGGACCGGCCATGCGCTATGCGGGTGATGGCATGGCGGTGCAAGGTCTGTTGGTGACCGGTAGCGATCAGATCACCTTGGAGCAACGTTCGCAGAAATTCGAACTTCCCTCCATGCTCACGATCGGTGGAGCGTACGATTTCAAACTTGGCGAAAAGCACGGTTTGACCGCCGCACTGACCTTCAATTCGAATTCCTTCACACGCGACCAGTTCGTAGGCGGTCTGGAATATGGCTTCCGGCGCATCCTGCACCTCCGCGTAGGGTACATGTACGAAGAGGACATCACCAACCGCGAAGAAGCCGCCACCGTGTTCACGGGACTATCCGGTGGATTGAGCTTGGACATGCCGTTCGGAAAGGAGAAGCTCAGCACGATCGGACTGGACTATGCCTACCGCGCCACCAATCCCTGGAGCGGAGTGCATCAGATCGGGGTCCGTATCAGCTTGTAAGCGCACCGTCCTATATTTGAAGGAAGAGGCCTCCAGAGGCCTCTTCCATTCTATCCTGATACCACTCGGCCATGACCGCACCGGCCTACTACACCGAAGAAGGACTGAAGAAGCTCCAGGACGAGCTGCATCGCATGCGCACCGTGGAGCGTCCGCACCTGAGCCAACAGATCGCTGATGCGCGCGATAAGGGCGACCTAAGCGAGAACGCCGAGTACCACGCCGCGAAGGAGGAGCAGGGCTTGCTGGAGGCGCGCATCGCCAAACTCGAGGAGGTCGTTGCCAGTGCCCGCGTGATCGACGCGAGCCAGGTGGACACGAGCAGGGTCTTCATCCACACCACAGTGCGGGTGAAGCATACCGGCACGGGTGCCGAAAAGAGCTTCACTTTGGTGGCCGAGACCGAATCGGATATCAAAACCGGTAAGATCAGTGTGGGTTCGCCCATTGGCAAAGGACTCCTGGGTAAATCAGTGGGCGAGGTGGCGGAGATCGTGACCCCAGCGGGCAGTACCCGGTTCGAGATCGTGGAGATCAGCCGCTGATGGCCAGCCTCTTCACTCGGATCGTACGTGGCGAGATCCCCTGTCACAAGGTGGCTGAGGACGACCGCTTCCTCGCGTTCCTGGACATCAACCCGCTGCGCGAGGGCCATACCCTTGTGGTCCCGAAAACGGAAGTGGACAAGTTTTTCGATCTGCCCGAAGACCTGCTGGTCGGCATCATGCCTTTCGCACAAGGCGTGGCCGCCAAGATCGAGCGCGTCGTGCCGTGCGACCGGATCGGCATCAGTGTGATCGGGCTGGAAGTGCCGCACGCGCACATGCATCTGATCCCGATCGATAGCGTATCGGATATGGATTTCGGCAAGCCGAAGTTGAAGCTCACCCCTGCACAACTGGCGGCGATCGCGGAAAGGATCCGAAAAGCGTAATTCGTTTTTGCGGGAGTAGGGGGCGGCCGTTCAGCCGCCTATTTCACCCGCCCGGGGTTGTTCTTCACGAAGCTGCCCCAACCGCTCGATCCCTTTGCCCCTGGCTTGGATGATGTTCGTACCGCGCCCCTGGAGAAGTGGTGGCACACGGCCACGGCCAGGGCATCGGTGGCATCCGTGCTGCTGGGAAGTTCGCGTATGCCGAGCAGCGTCCGCAGCATGGCCGCCACCTGGTCCTTGGTGGCCCCACCGTGCCCCGTGATGCTCTGCTTGATCCGCGTGGGGGCGTATTCGCATACCGCCACTTCACGCTGTATGGCCGCTGCGATGGCCACCCTGCGCGCGTCCGAGCTTCAACATGCTCTGCACGTTCTTGCCGAAGAACTGGGCCTCGATCGCCAGTTCGTCCGGCAGATGCAGGTCGATAAGGGCCGTGGTGCGGCGGAAGATCTCCCGCAGCTTGAGCGTATGGTCATGCAACGGGTCGAACCGGATGGCGTCGGCGGTGATGAGCGTGATGTTCGGACCTTGAGCGCGTATCACTCCGAAACCCATCACGGTAGTGCCCGGATCGATGCCTAGAATGATCCGTTCCCCCAGGCTGCGCGCGTTTTCCGCAATTCTATCCGCGCCATCCGAGGCCACCCCGCTATTTTTGGCCGTCTTCATGCCATGTGGTCCATTTCCGATCGCCGCGTTCCCGTGAACTTATTGCTCCGTTGGGGGGTGTTCGCGTTGGCATGCGCCCTGCTGGTGCGGCATCTTCTGGCGGCCCAAGGTACATCCACCACGGTGGCTGGCTCCGTGGCCTGGGACCTACGGACCTGGGCCATGCTGCCCGTGGTGGTGGTGCTGGGAGCGTTCAATTGGTGGTTGGAATCACGGAAGTGGAAGCTTCTGCTGCGTCGTATCGCGCCCGTGGATGGAATGGAGGCGTTCCGAGCCACCCTTGCGGGTACCGCAGTGGGCTTGATCACACCCAACCGCACGGGCGAGTTCCTTGGGCGGATCGCGCATCTTCCTTCGGATGTGCGCAGCCGCGCTGCGTTCGCTTCCATCCCGGGCAGTGTGGCCCAATTCGCGGTCACCTTGGTGGCGGGTGCCTTGGGGATCGCCCTTCTCACGGTGTCGGACAATACACTTCCCTGGTCCGGGATCTTCCCGGTGGGATATGTCCTTCTGCCGCTCGCGCTCTCCATCGCGATCGTGCTGGTATTGCTGTTCCGGCCTCGTTGGACACGGTCCTTGTTGCTCGGCCCGGCCTTTATGCGTCGGTTCCGTTCAGCATCGGTGGCCATGGTCGCGGTGCAACCAGGGGTCGCGCGGCAGGTGCTCGCACTGAGCATGCTCCGTTACGGCACCTTCACGCTGCAATTCGTCCTTCTGCTCATGGTGCTCGCTCCTGAGCTGGGTGTCTTGTCCGCATGGGGTGCGGTGCCCGTGGTCTTCTTGATCACCTCGCTCGTGCCCACCGCCATGCTCACGGAGTTGGGTGTGCGCGGATCAGTGGCCGTGGCATTGCTGGTACCGTTGCATGCCGAAGCGTGGCATGTGGTGTCCGCATCGTTCGTGCTGTGGGCCGTGAATCTGGCTTTGCCGGCCTTGATGGGCGCGGTGATCCTTATTGTGGCACGCGTTAGGCGCCCGGTTGTCCTGGCATGAGCGCGACGCTCGTGGTGGTGCTCTGCACGGTGATGCTGGCGGCGCTGCATGCGTACATCATGCGCGGTTGGGGCGACGCCCTCGAGCGATCGAGCCATGCGGTGGATGAACAAGGTCTCCAAGGGACCACCGGTCTCTCGGTGATCGTGCCGGTGCGCAACGAGGAGGACCACATCCTTGCCTGCCTTCAAGACCTCTACGCCCAGAAAGACCGATCGCAACTCGATGTCATCGTGGTGGATGATCGATCCACGGACCGCACGGCCGAACGCGTTCGGGGATTGAAAGTTCGTTGGGCTGAACTGCGCCTTGAACAACTCGGGGAGCAGGAAGGGAAGAAAGCCGCCATTGAGCTTGGGATGGAACGCGCGGTACATCCCGTTGTTCTCCTCACCGATGGGGACACGCGCTGTTCGCCGGATCGAACGACCCGCATAAGGCGCGCATGGAGCACGGACGCACCCCACCTCCTCGTCCTTCCCGTGTTCATGGACGAAGGCGCAGGTTGGCTAGCGCACTACCAACGGCAAGAACAAGCGGCTCTGCTCGCCGTGGCGGCAGGGAGCGCGTTGCGAGGGCATGCCTTGCTCGCGAACGGTGCGAACCTGGCCGTGCATAGCGACGCGTTCCGGGAGCTCGGTGGTTATGCACAGGACCGACACTGGGCCTCCGGCGACGATATGTTCCTATTGCAGGCCATGCGCCGAAGCGGAAGAAAGGTGCGCTATCTGGCGGACCGTGCCGCCGCCGTTACCGTGCGCCCGGAAACGACTTGGGCCGGCTGGTGGGCACAGCGCCTGCGGTGGGCAGGAAAGATGCGGGCCTACCGTTCGCCCGGCGCCTGGGCGTTCGGACTGCTTGCCATTGGGCTACCGTGGTGGTTGTTCGGGCTCACATGGTCGATCGCGCACACCGTGCGCGTGGGCGACGCGTTCCTCTACACCTGGTCCATGCTGCTGTTCGCGTGGTGTGCGTGGCTCTTTCCCACACTGGCCTTGGTGCGAGCGGGGAACCGGTTCCAACAGAGCCCATCGAACGGGCTGCTCTCGACCCTGGCATTGATCCAGTTCGTGGCCCTTGCACCCGTCATAGCCGTTGCCGGGATGTTCTTCCGCACCCGCTGGAAGGGCAGGCCCGTGCGCGTCGCGCTGTAGGCCCTGGCTCAGAACGGTAGATCGTCCTCGTCGCCACCAACCGGCGGCATGTCCGCTGCGGTGGGAGGCGGGGCTGCTTGATAGCCGCCGGCAGCAGGTGCTGCGGCACCTTGGCGCTCGATACGGTTGCCGCTCAGGCTCAGGAAGTACTTCATCGTGCCATCCTTCGCGGCCCATTCCCGGCCGTTCACATAGCACGTCACGCTCACCTCCTCGCCGGGCTTGAAACTGTCCAACAACGACGTTCGGTCCTGCGTGAATTCCACCGGGATATGCTGTGGGCGCTGTCCGCTGGGTTCGGTGATGATGAGTTCGCGCTTTTTGAAGGACGCGCTCACGTCCTGCGTTTTCCCGATCAGTTTGATCGTGCCGGTGATGGTGACTTGTGCCATGATGTTATCGGTCGTTGAATGCGAGTACGGTCAAAAGTGCTTCCTCCGCGAGACCCTGTGCCAGCAGGTCGTGCGCATGCCGGTGCAAGATCGTCATCAACTCCTGCGGATGGGCCTGGTGCGCGATGAAGATCTCCGAGAGCGCGGTCAGCTTGTGTTCGTTCACTGCGGTTTCTTCGGGGAGCCGGAGGCTTGCACCCAGTTTCCCGAGATCGTTCCCCGTGAGCACGGGGCTGTGGCGCACTTCGCGCGGAAGCGCATCCACGCCGATGCCGAAATTCGTGTTGGGCTGCGGTAGCTCGAAGAGCGCCTCGCCATGGGCGCGAGCGTAGAAGTGCCCACCCATGCGCCCCACCAGATCGATGCGGCGTTGGTCGATCTTGCCGGAAGCGTCGAGCACGGCCTCGTCCACATGGATCATCACCACTTCGCACAGCACCAGGTTCCCCGCGCCACCGCCGGTTCCGGTCTCGATCACCTCTTTCACCACGCATTCGAAGTGTACCGGGCTCTCCTTCACCCGGAAGGGTTTCACCTTCACGGAAGGCAAGGGGGTGAAGCCGGTTTTCTCGAACTCGTTCACCCCTTCCGGGAATTCGCCGCTGGCCAAGGAGATCTGGTGCACCATGGCGTAGGTCACCGCGTGTATGACCACTTCGGGCACGGCCTTCACATTATGGAAGCTGTGCTTGGTGGTGTTGTCGCGTCCGCGCCTTGCCGGGCTGAAGATCATCAACGGTGGATTGGCACCGAACACATTGAAGAAGCTGAACGGGCTCAAGTTGGGCCGGCCTTCGGCATCCAGGGTGCTGGCCAATGCGATCGGCCGGGGACCTACCGCGCCCACCAGGTGGCCGTGTACTTCACCGATGGATAATTGGGTGGGGTCGAAGGACTTCATGCGAACGCGCCGGACGCGGGCCGACGAAGGTAAGTGGGGTCCAGTGACGGGAAGGGAACGGCTATCTTCGCGGTCCATTTTTTCACGGACGTGGCGGAATTGGTAGACGCGCTGGTCTTAGGAGCCAGTACCGTAAGGTGTGGGGGTTCGAGTCCCCCCGTCCGTACTGGAGCAGATATCGGTTGTCGGTTGTCAGCTGTCTGGCGGCCTTTAGGCTGGATCGGCACCGCTGCGGGATCCACCGTAACTGACAATTGACAACTGACAACGGAGAACTGATAACCGCACGTCATGAACATCGAACGCGAAGAGACCGGCACCCTCACCGCAACCCTTAAAGTGAAGCTCACCCCGGAGGACTATGCACCCGGCGTGGAGAAGGCCCTAAAGGAACAACGCAAGAACGCGGCTTGGCCGGGCTTCCGTCCGGGCCAGGTCCCCATGACCATTGTGAAGAGGAAGGTGGGCAAAGCCGTGCTCGTCAACGAGGTGGAGCGCCTGATCGGCGATAGCCTCAACAACTACATACGCGACAACGGCATCCGTGTGCTCGGCCAGCCACTGCCGCGTAATGAGTCCGCACAGGCCAACGATTGGGATACGCCCGGCGAGTTCAACTTCCAATATGAGATGGGCCTGGCCCCGGTGTTCGACATTGAGTTGAGCAACAAGGTGGGGGTGGAATATCCGGTGGTGGATGTGAACGATGAACTGGTGGAACGCGAAGTGACCGATATGCGTCGCCGGTTCGGCAAACTGGAGGACGCGACGGTGAGCGGTGAGAAGGACATGCTGCTCGGCGACCTTATCGAACTGGAAGCGAGCGGCGCGATCAAGCCCGGCGGGTTGATGAACCGGACCACCATCACGGTCGAGCATGTGAAGGACGACGCTACCCGTACACTTTTCACAGGTAGGGCCGCTGGTGACGAAGTGACCGTGGATCCCGCCAAGGTGAGCGACAACCATGACGATCTCGCCCGCATGTTCAATACCGAACATGATCGGGTGCATCACATGGAGGGCAAGGTGCTCTTCCGCATCGCGGAGATAAAACACATGGTGCCTGTTGAGCTCAGCCAGGAACTGTACGACCGGGTTTACGGCAAGGACGCGGTGGTGGACGAGGTCGGCTTCCGGGCGAAGGTGAAGGACGGACTGGCGAACATGTTCCGCCGCGACAGCGATCGCATCTTCAAACGCCTTGTGATGCGGAAGCTCCAGGACGACCTGCGCGTGGAATTGCCGGACAGCTTTTTGAAACGCTGGATCATGGAGACCAGCAAGGAACCGGTGACCACGGACGATGTCGAAACAGGGTACGCGAGCTATTCCACCGGCCTGAAACGCCAGCTGCTCGAGGACCGCATCGTCGAGAAGTACGGGCTGGAGGCCAAAGGGGAGGAGTTGGACGCCTTCGCGAAACGCTACATCGCGGACCAGTTCGGCCAATTCGGCATGCCCGCGCCCGAAGGAGAGGAACTCCAGCGCATGGCCGGGCGTTTGTTGGGCGACCGAGAGCAGATCAAGCGCATGCGCGACAGCATCGTGGAACAGAAGCTCAATATCCACTTCCGCACCCTGCTCCAGCCGAAGGAAAAAGTGGTGAGCTATGATGAGTTCGTAAACTTGGCGCGCACCGCTTGAAGGTACCACCTCGGTCACCCTCCACAAACCCAACCCCAACCGCACCACTGCGCATGTCATCCCAGGACGAATTCCTCAAGTACGCCACCAAACACCGTGGTATCAGCAGCCTCACCCTGCACGACTATACCCGTGCGTCGATGACCCCGTACATCATCGAGGAGCGGCAGTTGAACGTGGCGCAGATGGACGTGTTCAGCCGATTGATGATGGACCGTATCATCTTCCTGGGCACCGCGATCAATGACCAGGTGGCCAATATCATCCAGGCGCAGTTGCTGTTCCTTGAAAGCGTGGACGCGAAGAAGGACATCCAGATCTATTTGAACAGCCCGGGTGGGGGTGTTTACGCAGGCCTTGGGATCTATGACACCATGCAATACATCAATCCGGACGTGGCCACCATTTGCACGGGCATGGCCGCGAGCATGGGTGCGGTGCTGCTTTGTGCCGGCACAAAGGGCAAGCGCAGCGCATTGAAACACTCGCGCGTGATGATCCACCAACCGATGGGCGGGGCCGAGGGCCAGGTGAGCGACATGGAGATCACCATTCGGGAAGTGTTGAAGTTGAAGAAGGAACTGTACGATATCATCAGTACGCACAGCGGTCAGCCGATCGAACGTGTGGAGAAGGACGGCGACCGTGACTACTGGATGATCGCCGAGGAGGCCAAGGCCTACGGCATGATCGATGAACTGCTGTTGAAGAACAACAAGTAACCCGGGCTTTCACGCCCGTTCCATCGGGTTAACACCCTGATCCTCAAACAATGGCCGAAGGCCGGGTGGACCACCGCCCGGCCTTCGGTGTATCTTGCGCGGAATTCGGCGGTGACGCCTCGTTGATCGCACCATGGAAAAGAAAGAGATCAAGTGTTCGTTCTGCGGCCGCGATAAGCAGGACACCAACGTGTTGATCGCCGGCATCACCGGCCACATCTGTGATAGCTGCATCGCGCAGGCGCAGAACATCATCAGCGAGGAACTGAGCCAACGCTCGCGCACGGAGATCGAAGGCAGCCTCATCATGCAGCGGCCATCGGACATCAAGCGGTATCTGGACGACTATGTGATCGGGCAGGAGGAGGCGAAGAAGGTGCTGAGCGTGGCTGTATACAACCACTACAAGCGCCTGCTACAGAAGCCGATCAACACCACGGACGACGTGGAGATCGAGAAGAGCAATATCATTCTGGTGGGCGAGACGGGCACCGGCAAAACGTTGCTGGCCCGCACGATCGCCAAGATGCTCAATGTCCCGTTCTGCATCGCGGATGCCACGGTCCTTACGGAAGCGGGTTATGTGGGCGAGGATGTGGAGAGCATCTTGAGCCGTTTGCTACAGTCCGCTGATTATGATGTTAGCAAGGCCGAGCGGGGCATCGTCTTCATCGACGAGATCGACAAGATCGGCCGCAAAAGCGACACCCCGAGCATCACCCGGGACGTGAGCGGTGAAGGGGTACAACAAGCCTTGCTGAAACTGCTGGAAGGCAGCGTGGTGAACGTGCCTCCCCAGGGGGGGCGGAAACATCCCGAGCAGAAGTTGATCCAGGTGGACACGAAGAACATCCTGTTCATCTGCGGCGGTGCGTTCGACGGCATCCAGAAGATCATTGCCCGCCGGGTGAAGAGCACGGCCGTGGGCTACAGTGCCAGCAAGGAGAGCGCCCGGATCAACGACGAGCATCTACTTCAGTACGTGGGACCCACGGACCTGCGCAGCTATGGGCTCATTCCCGAGCTCATCGGCCGGTTCCCGGTGCTCACCTATCTCGATCCGCTGGACAAGGAAAGTCTCCGGCGCATTCTCACCGAACCGAAGAACGCGCTCGTGAAGCAGTATGTGAAGCTGTTCGAGATGGATAAGGTGAAACTCACGCTGGATAAGAAGGTGCTCGATTTCATCGTGGAACGGGCCATTGACTACAAGCTGGGCGCACGCGGCCTTCGCAGCATCTGTGAGGCCATCATGACCGATGCGATGTACGAAATGCCTGGCTCCTCCGAACGCCCCACCGAGTTGCGCATAACATTGAGCTATGCCCGTGAGAAGTTCGATCGCTCGCGCATGAGCCAGTTGAAAGTGGCCTGATCCCGCAGTCGCTTAGTGTGTGGCAAGGGGCCTCTCTCAGATGTGGATGATGCCGTCGAGCGGCCAGGGTTCACACCCTAAATTCGCGGTCCCAACCCGAACCATGATGCGCTCTCTTCTCGCTCTTGCCGTCGCACTTCCGATCCATGGTGCCGCCCAGGACCTGCCCCCAACCCAGCCCCAGGGCAAGGTGGAACAAGTGGTGGGCCTCACCAAAGTGAAGGTGGACTACAGTCGTCCCAGTGCAAAAGGCAGGAAGATCTTTGGCGACTCGTTCCATTCGGCCAGCTCTGGCGCACTGGTGCGAACATGTGCACCACCGTCGAACTGAGCGGACCTGTCGTGGTGTCGGGCAAGTCGGTGGCCAAAGGGAAATACAGTCCTGTTCACCATTCCGGACGAGAAGGAGTGGACCATCATTCTGAACAGTGACACCACATTGGGGAGGACTGACGGTTACGATGAGGCCAAGGATGTGGCACGATTCGGCACACCCGCCACTGCGGAATGGACCGAGACCTTCACCATCGACCTGGACGAGGTGAAGGACGACAAAGCCCGTGTGGACCTCCGGTGGGAGCGCACCCGGGTGAGTTTCGTGATCCATGCGGACGCGAGTGAACAGGCCCTGGCCAACATCAAGGAAGCCATGGGAAAGAGCGATATCAAGGCGGGTACCTACGGCCGCTGCGCGCGCTATTGTGTGGACAAGGGGATCATGCTTCCCGAGGCCCTCACATGGGCGGAGAAGTCCGTGAGCATGGACAAGAAGTATTGGACCCTGCATACGCTTGCCTTGTGCCAGGCAGCGAACGGTAAGTACAAGGAGGCCGTCGCTACGGCCAACGAAAGCATGGCCATGGCCCAGGCGGAGAACGACGGTAGCTACGTGGGCATGAACAAGGCCCGGATCGAAGAGTGGAGCACTAAGGCGCGCTAGCGTTCGATCTACCCTGCACACGAAGCCTCCCGGACAGGGAGGCTTCGTGCGTATGACCTGGTCCTCAACCGGATCATCAACTGGGGAAGGCGCGGATCCTCCACCTCGGAGTTCGATCGAGAATGCTGCACGCCGAAAGGTGCTACACCTTGAACACAGTGTTCGCGCTGAGCGGACGAAGCGCGTTGACCAGGGGGGCGGGTGATGTGAGGCGGTCCGGTCAGACGGAATGCTGAACCGCGATAGTGCATATCGGTGCACAACTCGGCATCGTGGTACCGGATATGGGATCGCGCTGCACATTACCGTCCGCTGTTACCTGCGGCCCCAGTGCTTACCCACAATGCGCTCTTCGGTCCGGGAACCCATGTCGCGGGCCGCGGTCCTATCGAACGATCGACCAAAGCAAAGAACCCCGCGTTCCGTACACGGAACGCGGGGTTCTCAAAGGAGATCGAAGCCCGATCAGTTGCGCACAATGCGCTGCACCATCGAGCCCTCCTCGTTCGAGATGCGCACCATGTACACACCTTTCGCTGCGCCGGACAAGTTCAAGGTGGTGCTGCCCGTGAAGCGATCGGAGAGAACGATCTCGCCCATCGCATTGGTCACCTCCACCGTGCTGATACCGGACAAGACGCTCACCACCCGTACAAGACCGTCCACACTAGGGTTCGGGTACATCTGGACGCCATCCAGTCCGTCCTGTTCCGCCACGGAAATGGAAGGATCGGTGATCGCACGCACCGCGATCGCGTTCCCGTTGGAATAGGTGGCATCCCCGAGGATGTGGATCCCTCCCATCAAGCCGGGTTGGGGCACGGTGATGTCATCGAACACAGCGATAGGGAAGGTGTTGTTGTTGCTGAGAAGAAGAGCGGCGGCGTAATAACCCCCCACTGGAAGGGTTTCCAACCCACTGAAAAGGACCTGTACGGTCTGGGCCGCTACATCGGCTGCGGTCACCGTGTAGGAAACGCTCTCCACGATCGGGGATCCGATATCATCCTGGTTCACCGTGGCAGTGTCATGCAAGCTTACGATCACTTGGGCTCCAGCGGTCGAGGTCGAGGTGATGATCAATTCGACACCGGCCACGGGCATGTCCTGGCGCACTTCATAATAGCTGAGGAGGTACAAGCCATCCTCCGCGTCAGTGAAGCTTTCACTTCCCAACGCGTTCACGATCGCGTTGGTGTCTACGCCGATCAGGTCCGTGGCATAGAGACCATTATCCACGGCGAAATAACGCACGCTGGTGTTATTGTCCGGGCTGCCATCATTGCTGGATTCGAGCGAAGTGACAACGGTGGTCGCCTTGTAGGTGCCTTCGGCGAGGGCCGGTAGTGTCACCTGCTGGTCCATGGTATCCCGATCGCCCGAGTTCATCGTACCCAGAAGCTGGGAGGAGGTGAAGACCACGTTGTTCGCGTCATCACGCACCTCCATATCCACCGTCACGTTCCCTTGGGGGAGTACACCGAAGTTGAGTATTTCAGCGCCGACGTTCATTTCGGGGTAGAACTGAGCGGACGGCACACGTCCGTACTCTTCACCATTCCCGGTGTGGGACAGGAAGGAGTAGTTCATGATAAGGTCGTACTGAGGCTGTTCCACGATGGCCACATCGTCCACGAACCAGGTGTAGGCCCATGTTCCGGTCCAATGGAACCGCACGAAAACGGAAGAGGCGCCACCGGCCACGGCGGAGATGTTCAGGCTGATCTTCTCCGGGTTCAGCGAAGAACCGTTCACAGGGACATCGGCGAAGACTTCGGAACACATTGGGCATGGTGGTGATATCCGTACCGTCGTCAAGCACCGGGAAGGTGCCGTCGGTGCTCACCACAACGAAGCAGCGGTTCGGATCGAAGCGTCGGTATTGGTTCTCGAACTCGAGCACCACGTTGGGGTAAGCGCTCAGGTCGATGGGCAACGTCGTGGTGAGGTAGCGCTTCAGGAAGCGTTCCAGGGTTGTTACCACCATCGGAATCGAACATCGCGCAACCGTTCGCGGCGGTCGTGCTCTCAATGGGGTCGGTCGGGTAGGAACCGGTATTCTCCAAGCCAACGCCGATCTGCCAGCCCAAAGGGAACGCGCCAGGTTCGATGGCGGTGGTCCAGGTGGAGGGAACGGAGAAATCATCGCTCCAGATCACCACACGGTCCACGTTGCTCGTGGCGGTCGGATGGCTGCGGTGCACACTGTTCTGGGCTTGTCGCTTCGCAGGGATATGACCACTCCCCGCGGTCGTGGTCTGGGCCGAGGCACTTCCTCCAAGGAGCATCAGTGCGAAGGCCGAGGTGTAGAACTTTCTCATGGTTTTTCAGGGGTCGTTTGTAAGTTCGATCGAGGACCGAAGGTAAACCGTTTTTTGACGAGTGGTTCGGGTTGTTGCGAGCAGGGACAGTGTGAAGGTTGGAAGGCCTTGTTCCGCGACCCTCGCTCCTTGGGCAGCGAAGGGTGCATACGGAAGCGTCCTGATCGATCCGGTATGTCCGCTTCGGGACGAGCCGCGCTACTTTGCCCGCATGACCACCATTTCATTGCGCGGCAACTTGGTCGATATCCCGAGGCGGAGGATCTTTCCGGCGCGGATCAGTATCGTCGACGGACGTATCGATGACATCGTCGAGTTGAAGGATCGGGTCGACGGATTCTTGCTTCCTGGCTTCGTGGACGCGCATATCCATGTGGAAAGCAGCATGTTACTGCCCAGCGAGTTCGCGCGACTGGCCGTTACGCACGGCACGGTGGCCACGGTGAGCGACCCGCACGAGATCGCCAATGTGTTGGGTGTGGCAGGTGTGGAGTTCATGATCGCGAACGGTGGCCAAGTGCCGTTCAAGTTCTTCTTCGGCGCACCGAGCTGCGTGCCGGCAACTGTTTTCGAGACAGCAGGGGCGCGGGTAACCGCGGATGAGGTCGGGGCGCTGCTCGATCGCGAGGATGTGTGGTACTTGAGCGAGGTGATGGACTTTCCCGGAGTGCTCACCGGAGCGGATGAGGTGATGAAGAAGGTCGCCCATGCCAGGCGCCTCGGCAAACCCATTGACGGCCATGCACCGGGCTTGCGGGGCAAGGACGCCGCGCGATACGCCGCAGCCGGCATCAGCACCGACCACGAATGCTTCACGCTTGAGGAGGCGCTGGACAAGTTGGCCTGCGGCATGCACATCCAGATACGCGAGGGCAGCGCGGCGAAGAACTTCGAGGCATTGCATCCGCTATTGTCATCGCACCCGGATAGGGTGATGTTCTGCACGGACGACAAACACCCGGACGGACTGGTCGCAGCGCACATCAACGACCTCTGCGCACGTGGTGTGGCCTTGGGGCACGATGTCTTCAACGTGCTGCGCGCCGCCTGTACCAATACCGTGGCGCACTATCAGCTACCTGTCGGACAATTGCGCGTAGGTGATCCCGCCGACTTCATCGTGGTGGACGACGTCACCCGCTTCCGCGTGAAGCGGACGTACATCAACGGTCGACTGGTGGCGGAGAACGGTGAGTCGCTTATCGAGCGCGTAACAACGCAGCGGCTCAATAATTTTCACTGCAACACACGCCGCCCGCCCGATTTCCGAAC
Organism: Flavobacteriales bacterium; assembly: GCA_016703105.1. Lineage (GTDB taxonomy): Bacteria > Bacteroidota > Bacteroidia > Flavobacteriales_F > PHOS-HE28 > PHOS-HE28. Next base: position 298,480 of record JADJCS010000005.1, on the reverse strand, counting down.
CCCCGACGAAAGGGCGCGAGCGCTTGGGTGATCGAGGCACTCGACGGCCAACTCATCACCAACAAGCTGATACTCCCTGATGTGGTGAGCGAGGGCACGAGCATCCCCGACCTGGCGCACGATATCCTCAAGATCGCCGTGGTGAACCGCTACCACGAAGCGCCCGTGGCCACGGCCTGGGTCAAGAACTTCGGACTGAAGCGTGGTGCCATCGCCAGCAGTGTGGCGCACGACAGCCACAACATCGTCGCCGTGGGCACGAAGGATGCCGACCTCTGCGCGGCCGTGAACCTGGTGATCGCGCACCACGGCGGTGTGAGCTTGGCGGATGGCGGAACGCACCGCGTACTGCCGCTGCCGATCGCGGGCATCATGAGCGACGCCGACGCGTACACCGTTGCTGACGCGTACAGCGCCATGGACCGCGCAGTGAAGGAAGACCTTGGCTCCACACTGGCCGCGCCATATATGACCTTGTCGTTCATGGCGCTCCTGGTCATCCCACACCTGAAGGTGAGCGACAAGGGACTGTTCGATGCGGATGCCTTCAACCTGCTGACCTGAGGCCACCGGCCATCAGCGGCTGTAGCAGAAGCGCCAGCACCACCACGATCGCAGGTGCGATCGAAGTTGTACCACAAGAAGGCGATCTCAATGCCGGTGAAGTGGATGATGAGGATCGCGGCCTGCGACACCAACGCCGCGATGAACACCGCCGTGCCGCCGATCCGCTTCAGGAAGAACGCCACCAGGAAGATCCCCAGGATGGTACCATAGAACAGGGATCCCAGGATGTTCACCGCCTGGATCAAGTTCTCGAAGAGCGAGAACACCGCCGCGAAACACAAGGCGAGCACCCCGAACGCAACGGTCGCCCATTTGGTCGCCACCACCTGTCGCTCGCCCGTACCACCGGTCCGGAACACATCCACCACGGCCGTCGTGGCGAGCGCGCTGAGCTGCGAACTGGTGCTTCCCATGCCCGCACAGAATATCATGGCCAACAGCAAGACCGATGATCCCGACCGGCATGTGGTCCATGATGAAACTGATGAAAATGTAGTCCTTGTCGTTGGGCTCGGCATCGGGCAGTTGTGCTTTGACCTGCTCGGTGTATTCCGCGCGTAACGATGCGTCACGTTCAAGCGCGACCTGGAGATCGGTCGTCGGCTTTTCTTCGCTGCTCCCCTTACGCTTTGCGCTAACCCAACTGTTCGCCGCCTCCGCAATGAAAGAGGCGTTCTGTGCGTGCATCGCCGCGATGGCATCGGCGCTCGCATAGTGTCGATGCGTTCCGGTCCCCGCGTTGCGGAAGGCGTCCACGTTCGCTTCGTTCCAATGCACGGGCGCGGGCGTGAAGAGATAGAACACGAAAACCATCACCCCGATTAGCAGGATGAAGAACTGCATGGGGATCTTCACCAGCCCGTTCATGAGCAGACCACTGCGCGCCTGACGAGCCGACCGGCCGCCCAGGTAGCGTTGCACCTGGCTTTGGTCCGTGCCGAAGTAGGAGAGCTGGAGGAAGAAGCCGCCGATCAAGCCGCTCCACAACGTGTACTTCTCGTTCGGGTCCCAGGACAGGTCGATCACGTTCAATTTGCCCATCGCACCGGCGAGGCTCAGACTTTCGCCGAAGCTCAGCGTGTCCTTCAGGTAGTAGAGAATGAGCCCGAAGGCGACGAAGAGCCCGGCGAACATCACGGCCATTTGTTGTTTGTGCGTTACGCCCACGGCTTTGGCGCCACCCGTTGTTGTGTAGAGGATCACCAACGCACCGATGAACACGCACGTCCAGCCCAGGGCCAGTGCAGCACCTTGCTCAGCACGATGCTCGGCGCATAGATGGTGATGCCCGTGGACAGCCCTCGTTGGATGAGGAATAGGATCGCGGTCAGCAGACGTGTGCGATGATCGAAACGCTTGCCGATGAACTCATAGGCGGTATAGACGTTCCATTTGTAATAGAGCGGGATGAAGACCCAGCCGATAACCACCATGGCCAGTGGCAGCCCGAAATAGAACTGCACGAAGCCCATGCCGTCAAGAAATCCCTGCCCGGGTGTGCTCAGGAAAGTGATCGCACTGGCCTGCGTGGCCATCACGCTGAGCGTCACCGCCCACCAGCGGTCCTCGTTATCGCCGCGCAGATAGCGGCTAACGGTATTGGTGCTGCGGGTCCGCCAAACACCATAGCCCACGATGAAGCCGAGGGTGGCGAGGAGGATGTCCAGTCGAGGGGATGCAATGCCGTGGATGAATGCAGAACGCTGAATGTAGAATTACGAACCGGCTAGCGCGACTCGCTCACTACTTGGATGGCTTGTTACGCTCGGCTGTGTATGCTCGCGTTGGGCGGGATCAGCTCACCGCATTGTTCATTAACCATTCTTGTTCGGGTTTCTTCAGGTCCATCAACCCGGCCAACGCCTGCACACGCATATTGTTCCTGGTCCGCGTAGTTCCTTCAATGCGAGGTTCATTTTGTGGACGAAGTCGCGGCGCGAATCCGCGCTTTGCACTTCGCCATAGTGGAGCGCAGGTGCGGTCCCGCTCCGCAAGAGCTGACCGCAGGTGGTTCCCCGCTTGTTTGGGCAGGTTGTCCGTCAGCTTCACATCTCTGCGCCGAACACTATGCACCTGTCTCGATGTCGTATTCCTTTCCATGATATTCCAAGTTCAGCATTGACATTCATCATCGATCATTCTTCATTCCTTTCCTGGCCCCGCTTAGAGATCAGGTTCGCGAACAACCGGTACGCCCCTGGCACCCCAGCCGGCAATTGCCGGAAGAAGCTGATGCCTGTGTACACATAGCGTCCTTTACCATAGTCGCAGGTGATGAGCGCGCCGTTGAGCGGTTGCTCGCCGGGATCGTTCCAGGCGATCAGCGACGTGTAATGCGGATCGAGGCTTCCGCAGAAGTAAAGACCGCGCTCCTGCACCCAGCCGTCGAAGTCGGCGGTGGTGATCTTGTTCGGTGTGTTCAGCAGCGGATGGTCTTTGGCGAGGAAGGTCGGCGGCGCTTCTTCCACGGTCACACGGTCGCGGGTTAGTTTGAAAGGGTAGGGGCCGATCAGTGAATCGGGCAGCACCATATCGCTGGTGCGTGTAGTGTATTGCACCACCACCGTGCCACCATTCTCCGCGTATTCCATCAAGGTGGGGTTGAAAGCTTTCATGCCGTGGTTGTTGTTGTAGGCGCGTATGCCCACCACGATGGCATCGTACTTCTGGATACTCTCAAGTGTTGCGGCGGAAGGTTCGATGAAGTCAACTGTAGCGCCCAGTTGTTCGATCGCCTGTGGGACATCATCACCTGCGCCCTTAATGTAGCCCACGGTCTTCGCAGTGGTCGTCACATCCAGCGGCACCAGCTTCACTTCGGCGGGCGTGTAGTAGACCTGCGGCATGATGTGCGGGTAGTCGATCTCGTGCAATGTGCGATCCGCCTTTCCTTTCGGTCCGCTGAACTCGAACTTCACCGCACCTCCCTCCGCCTTCTCCATTGGGATCAACTGAAAGGTGAAGCTCTGCTGCGTATTGCGTTTGGGGATGTTCACCAGTTTCAGGTCTTTCGTCGTAGCCCAGCCTTCGGGCAGCTTTACATTGAGCTGGCCGCTGAGGCTGTCGGTTAGCGCTTCGACCTCCACCACTACTTGCTGCGGTCCGCCGCGCGCGATCAGCACATTGGATCCAGGGATCACCGAGGCGACGGGTGTGACATAGACAGGTCGGATCAACTCGCCTTTGACGCGGTCGACCCATTTGTGCATCACTTGCAACTCGCCGCCGAACCTAATGTCGTCATAGCCCTTAAGGCTGAACCAGAAGTGATTTTTCGGATATGTAGTTGGGCTGACACCCTTCGACACGTGATCACTTGCATCATAGAGTGTATTGTGTGGTTTCTCCAACCAATATGGCTCATCAGCGCCATGAAATTCCGGGAAATAGTTATAAGCTCTAGTGATAGTTTCATTTGGAACGAGGGGTACGCCAAGTCTCAGCCCAGCTACATCAGGTTCATTGATCGCCTCGATTTGTAGTGATGGTGAATCTGCGCGTTGTACGCATGACACACTGGTTGACATTGAATCCGAGTTTGCAACAAATGGTGAAGCGCTTGTCACCTCAACAACTAAACCGGCGCAATGGCTTATCAGTTGCTTGGCCTGCTGACCTTTAAAGTCACCCACCAGCAATTATCCACCGGTCGCATGCACCATTCGAGCATGTCAATTGAAACATTGGATAATGCTTGTATGCTAGTTTGAGGTGACAGCGAACAAAGTCATTGATCAACTTTTGAACTCGTGGTCCAATGCCCTCGTTGGCGTTTTCTCGCCCCCACGTCATATCGATCCCTCGAAAATGTCCTTGGTCTTCGGCTTGTCACCTTTCTCCAAGTGCAGGTACTCCAGCATCTCGCCGCGTGTTTCCGCTGCGCCGAAGCCTTGGCTCTTGTGCATGCTGCGGCTGCGCCCGGCGATCTCGGTGTAGCTCAGGCCTAAGAGAGGATCATAGCCGCCCACATCCACGCTGAACCAATCGGGGTCGGTCTTCGCCAGCTCGGCGACATCCTTGCGCCACCAACTACTGCCGTTGAAAAAGAGGCGGCGCGGCTGCCACACTTCCAAGCCTTGTTGCAATTGCTCGGGGAAAGCTTTGGGATCACCGGCCAGATCAAAGGCTTCGGCCGCGAGGATCGCGGAGGCCGTGTGGTGCCCGTGCCCACCGCCGCCATCCGTCGGGAAGCGCGTGATGATCACATCCGGCCGGAACGTGCGGATCACACGCACCACGTCGCTCAGGACTTCCTGTTTGCCCCACTTTTCAAAACTCTCCCCGGCGCTCTTGCTGTACCCGAAGTCCACTGCACGCGTGAAGAACTGCTCGCCGCCATCGATGCGTCGCGCCTCCAACAACTCTTGTGTGCGGATGATCCCGAGCGCATCGCCCAGTTCGGGGCCGATGAGGTTCTGTCCGCCGTCACCGCGCGTGAGGCTGAGATAGCCGGTACGCACCTTCATCCCGTTACTCAGCCAGGCGATCAGGCGTGTGTTCTCATCATCCGGGTGCGCGGCGATATAGAGAACGCTGCCGAGCACATTGAGTTTCTGCATCTTGTGCAGGATCTCAGCGGCGTTGGGTTGTGCGGGAGGGCGTTGGGCGAATGAGAGTTAACGAAAGGCCGAGGAGCGCGACGAGCGTAAGTCGTGCGCGGATGAACGAACTATGCATGCGCCGAAGGTACCCGTCCACGCCGTCATCGCGAGCGTCCGGAGGTGCGAAGCGATCCATAGTGCCGTGAATGGATCGCTTCGCCGGGACCGGCTCGCGATGACGGCGAGGGGGGAGATACTCGCGATAGCTGATGCGCCTACATCCCCGTCTTCACCGCTGAAGCTGTCTTCTCATAAGCGCTCGTATCCACACCCATCTTCTTCAGACACTTCAACGAGTTCGCTTTCACGTTCTCCGGAGGGTTCATGCTCAGGCTCTTCTTGAAGGCTTTGATCGCGAGGTCGTTCTGGCCGTTCATCATATAGCCTTCGCCCAGGCTGTCATGCACATTGGGATCGTCGGCGTGGCGCTTCGCGTTCAGCTCGAACATCTTCACACCTTCCGCCTTCTTCCCTTGGTTCATTAGCGTGTACGGCGTAGGTGTTCAACTGCGCGTTCGTAGCCCCATCGATCATCCCCTTGCGCAGGGTCTCCGCTTCGGCGGTCTTACCCTGCTCCTCCAGCATGGTCGCTTTCAAGGTTTGGTTCTCGAAGTTGGCGCCGCGCGCGATGCTCGCATCCACCCATTTCATCGCTTTCTCCGGTTCCATCTTCTGCTCGTGGCAGTAGTGCGCGGCTTCATACCACACTTCCCATTGGAAGGACTTCAAGCCGTGGAGGTTCGCATCGAGGTAGGCCAGCACTTCCTTGTGGATGTCCACGCCGATCTTGACTGGGACCTCGAGTTCGGCCCAGCGCAGGGTCAGCGTGGCGCCATCGTTCGTGACATCGGCGAATTCATAGGTCACTTGCTCGGTCTTCGGGCCGGGGTGTGGGGTGACATCCACCCGCAACGCATCCATCTCCTTTTTGTAGAAGAACGATCCCCAGGCGGTGTGGTCCTTGCTGGAAGATCACCGTCCAAGCGCTCTTCGTAGGGATCATGTGCAGGCCGTATGTCCCGGCGGGCAGTGCTTTGCCTTCCACGGTGATGTCGCCGGTGCAGGTGAACGTGGTGTTCTCGTTCGCACCGGCGCGCCGGATCCGGTCGTAGGGTACGACTTCGCCCCAGATAGCGCGCCCCTTCAGGCTTGGGCGGCTGTAGTGCACCGTCAGGTCGGTGGTGCCGATCCGCTGGAAGGTTGCACCCGCCTGGCTTTCGCGTGGCAGATCAAGTTGGGAGTATTGCCCCTTCATTCGGAAGGGGTATGCGCAAAGCACCAATGCACTGAGCACCAGAAGATGCAGGGTTCGCATGGCAACAGGGTTTTGGGACCCTTAAAGTAGCCGGCGTATAAGTGCGGATCAACCCGGTGATGACGGACCGTGGGATGTGGGACGGCGGACCGATGACATCGGTTCGCAACACGTTCATACGGCTTGTTCCTGCAGCACCTTGGCGATCTGCTCCTTGTAGCTTCGACCGCTCACGATCCGTTCATTATTGGCCATCGTAAAGATGAACTCGTTGTTGCCGCTGTACCGGCTGCTGCGTACATGTGATTGGTTCACGATAAAGCTGCGATGGATCCGTAGGAAGCGGACCGGGTCCAATTCGGTCTCCACCGCGTTCATGGTCATGCGGTAGAGGAAGTGGCGGTCCTTCAATTGCAGGCAGAGGTAGTTGCCCTCGGCGCGCATGTAGACGATGCTGTCCACATGGACCTTGTGCTCGCGCCCTTTCTCACGGATGGTGAAGTGCTTCGGTGAATTCACTGTTCGCGTGCATGTGCTCCCTCACCAGGTCCATCAGCTTGCCGGTAAGTCGGCTGCTGCTGTTCATGTCCATGTGCTTCTTGGCCTTGGTCAGCGAGGTTGTGAACCGCTCGTCGTCATAGGGTTTCAGCAGGTAGTCCACAGCGTTCACATCGAAGGCCTTCAGTGCGTACTGATCATGTGCTGTGACGAAGACGATGAAAGGCATCCGCTCCCTCGGTATTTGCTGGACCACTTCGAACCCGTTCATCTGGGGCATCTGGATGTCGAGGAAGAGGAGATCGGGGCGGTGCTTGTTCACGGACTCCACGGCTTCGTGGCCATTGCGGCATTCGCCGACCACCTCGATCTCGGGGTCCTGCGCGAGCAGGCGTGCGATGCGGGCGCGGGCGTTGGGCTCATCGTCGACGATGATGGTGCGGATGTGTTTCATGGGACCTGTCCTTGACTGTTTCTGCCGGTGGAACGATATGGAAGAGTGAGGGTCACTTCGAAGCCATGTCCGTTGGGGGATATCACACGCATTTCAGCATCGTTGCCGTACAGAAGCCGTAACCGTTCCCGCACATTGCGAAGACCCGATCCCTGTGCCGGCCACCGCCCCATGGACGTCCTTGCAGCCGCGACCGTTGTCCCGCACTGTGATATCCAGTTGGCCGTTCGAGCGCTCGGCGGTTACGCGGATGTCAACGCGCTCACTGGTAAGGCCGGGACCATGTTTGATCGCGTTCTCCACCAGAGGCTGCAGGATCATGCTCGGCACCTCTGCGTCCGCGCAAGCTGCGGGCACGTCGTATTCCACATGCAGCCGGTCCTGGAACCGGATGGCCTCGATGCCGAGGTAATGGCCGATGCTCGATCTCGCGGGCGAGCGGGCACACGGTCGCGTTGTTCTTTGTCGAGGGTGATGCGCAGCAGTTGGCCCAGGCGGCTCAGCACGGTGCGGGCGCCGCTCACGTTCTCGTCCATCAGCGCGCTCACGGTGTTCAGTGTGTTGAAGAGGAAGTGTGGCTGTAGCTGCTTGCGCAGCGCATTGAGCTGGCTCTTCTGCAATTCGTTCTGCAGCTTCATCAGCTGTGTTTGTTTCTCCCGCATCATGCGCGCGTTGTCCAGCGCCACCAACACCCCCATGAGCACGCCATATTCCATGAACCGGGAGAGGATGGCTGGCGGCAGCGCGCTGGTGGCCCAGCTCCGCATTTCCGGATCGCTGAAATCGAACTCCCCTCGCCAGTGCAGGACGCCATAGTAGAGAAAGGAGGTCGTGATTTCGTGGAAGGCCGAAACCCCAAGGGCAAGCGCGACGTGCATCAGCACCACCGGGCCGAGCGGTCGTTCGCTGAAGGGCCAGCGTTTCAAGATCGTATAGACCAAGGGGGTCAGGAGGGCCCAGAAGAAGAAGTTCAGGTAGGGGACCGGGGCTTCGCGCCACCAACGGAATTCGCCCATGTCCTTCAACTCGGCATAGACGTAGTGGTGCATGTATGCCTGCAAGAGGAACAATGTGGCCATCACCAGCGCACTGATGAGCACGATCCGGTAGCTGATCGGGGTCCGTTGGAAGTAGTTCATCTCCGTTCCGGACTTGGTCCGGCGATCCTCTGTAATGCCGGGGTTGTCCATGGGCTGGCCGTTCGCAACGCTAATGGACCTGAAGTAAGGAATAGGTCGACCAGCTTGAGGGCCAAGCTATCCGCACCTTCCATCCGTCCCCAAGGGGAACGTGATGAACGGCAGGGGATGGGATGGATAGGGACGAATGGTTTGACGGGCGGCACCCCCTGAGATCAAGAAAGACCCACCGAAGAGGGTCTTCTTGAAGGATGAACGACGGAAGGTCAGTCGAAATAGTAAGTGGTACCGTTCACAGTAACGGATACGGAGCTATCGCAGGATCCGGCACCGAAGTCAACATCGCGCGTGGGTAGGTCCTGTGGGGTGATCTCCAGCTTGCCGCTCACGATGTACCAGCAGCCGATCTCCACGCGCAGTGCTTGTGTGATGGTCAGCGTGTATGCGAGACCGTGCCGGTTCACCCCGTTACCGGTCCCGGTGATCAAATACACGTCGTCCCAAGGGGTCATCGTCTCTTCGCCCTGCAACCAGGTGCGCATGCGCTGGGCCTGATGCGTGCTGGTCCAGGCGTTGTTCGGTGCCGTAACGGTACCGTTCACGGTGATGCCGAAGTGCATATGCCCATCGCCGTCCAGGCCCAAGTTGGTCACTGTTTTCAGGCCTTGGATGTGGTAGTCGTTCACGTAGTAGTTCTGCGGCGTGAGTGTGATCACGGTGCCTTCGGCGCGGTAGGGTCCGGTGAAAGTGACGAGGATCGAGCCGCGCCGTTGGCGACCGTCGTTGCCGGTGCAGTTCACGGGGCCGAAGTCGATCGCATGGTGTGGGGCATCACGTTGGTATCGATCGCACGGTATCGATGCAGCCATCCATCATGCCCCGCAGTCCGCCATCCGCAGCGGCGTCATCCGCTTGTTTCAGAACATCATTGAACATGCCTTCCGCCAGGCTGTTGTCCATGGCGGCGGTATAGTCGTTATTCAGCGGGGTCTTGTCCTCCCGCCGGCAACCGGCGAAGGCAAGGACCGCGATGGCGATCAATAACAGGCGGTTCTGTTGCATGGTGGCGAGGTTGGTTCGGGTCTAGGACAGTTCAACGGGATCCGGTTTGATCCGTTCACGGGGACCGGGTATTTTCTCAAAGCGGAGGAAGGTGAAGGCATGTTCATGATGTTCATCAGCGGGATGTTCTTCGCGCCATACCTCGCGCCAGGCCGCATCCAGCACAGGGAAGCTGGTGTCTCCGGGGATATCCGCATGTACACGAGTCAGGTACACCTGGTCGACCAGGTCTTTGGAGAAGGCATCGTGGTAGATCTGCCCCACCACCGATGAGGAAAGCCTCGTCCTCACCGGCCTTTCGGGCTATTTCCAGGGCCTCTTCCAAGGAACCGGCCACCAGGGCCCTCCCAGTTCTTCCGCCCGGTGATCACATGGTGCCCCATCGTGGTCCGCTGGAAGAATTTCATGTCATCCGGCAGGTGCCAGGGCAGGTCCCCATCGCGCCCGATCACCTGGTTCTCGCTAACTGCGGCGATGGCGCTGACGATCATACCGAGACAGCCGCCTTGATGTGCGGATGCGGATCGTAATCCTTCAAGGTGAAATGCTCGAAGCGGAACGCGAAGAGGTCGTTGACCGAAGCATCGATCTCCAGCGTAGGCAGTTTCCTTGGCTCGCGGGTCAATTGCAGTTTCGCCTGCTCCAAATGATCGTTGTAGAGGTGTACATCCCCAAAGGTGTGTACGAACTCGCCGGGCTTCAGGCCGCAGACCTGGGCCATCATCAGCGTGAGCAGTGCATAGCTGGCGATGTTGAACGGCACACCGAGGAAGGTGTCCGCACTACGTTGATAGAGTTGACAGCTGAGTTTCCCATCGGCCACATAGAACTGGAACATGGTGTGACAAGGCGGCAGGGCCATGCGGTCCACGTCGGCTGGGTTCCAAGCGGTCACGATCGAGCGGCGGCTGTCCGGGCTCCGTTTGATCATGTCCACCACGTTGGCGATCTGGTCGATGGTGCGGCCATCGGGCGTGTGCCAGCTGCGCCATTGGTAGCCATAGACCGGCCCCAGGTTGCCGTCGGCATCGGCCCACTCGTCCCAGATCTTCACGCCGTTGTCCTGCAGGTACTTGATGTTCGTGTCGCCCGCCAAGAACCAAGGCAGTTCGTGGATGATGCTCTTCAGATGCAGCTTTTTCGTCGTCACCATGGGGAACCCATCGGCGAGGTCGAAACGCATCTGGTAGCCGAAACAGCTCAGCGTGCCGGTGCCAGTGCGGTCGGTCTTGCTCGTGCCGTTGTCCAGGATGTGGTGGAGGAGGTCGTGGTATTGCTTCATTGGATTCGGGTGCAAAGTTCGGAAGAGATACGCGGTGCGGGACGGCGTGTCGCCGACGGACCGATCCACTACCCCAGTCCGAAGCCACTGCCGCCGCCTTCGGGCGCTTCTTTCGGGGCGACCCCCACACCCATGGCGTTCAACAGGCGGATCTTCATGCGCTCGTAGTAGCTCTTCCGGTCGATGAAGCTGCCGATGAGGTTCGCCACCATGGCGGCGTACATCAGTTGGAAGATCACGCTGTGGCGATCGGTCATCTCCAACACCAGGATGGCGCTGGTGAAGGGCGACCGCGAAACGCCGGTGAGGAAGGCCGTCATACCGGCGAGCACCAGCACGTTGAACTCGCCCCGGCTGGGGTCGAACCACTGCGCGATCCATCCGCCGACGGCGGCGCCACTGGCCAGGCTGGGCGCGAAGATGCCGCCTGCACCACCGGCGCTGAAGCTGAACAGCGGTCCAAGGATCCGCGCTACGATGTCCCGCCAGCTCGGATCCACCTGCGCGTCGAACAAGTAGTTCTGCAGCAGGTGCTTGCCGCTGCCCAAAGAATAGCTGCCCACGTACTTCACCGTGCAGGCGAAGGCGAGCGCGCAGCCCACGGCGAAAAGGCATCTGGCCCGTGTTGCCTTTCAACATGCGCCGCCATTTGTCCAGTAGCAGGATCGCTTTGCAGAAGAGCGCCCCGACGCCCCGGCGGCCAGGCCGATAACGAGCACCTTGTACATGAAGGAGAAACCTCACCGGTCTCTAACTTCGGATATCCCAGGAAGAGGTAAGGCCCCAACAGCCATTGGGCGGTCATGCCGGCGAGGATCACGGCGGTGAGCACTGCGGTGCGGAACTGCGCGAGATGGGTCTTGGTGAGTTCCTCGACGGCAAAGACGATACCGCCGAGCGGGGTGTTGAACGCCGCGCTCAGTCCTGCAGCCCCGCCGGTCACCAGCATCACTTTCCGGCTCACTTTGGGCCAGAACGGTGGGAGCAGTTTGTGGACGATGCGGTACACGCTTCCCGCGATCTGCAGCGTAGGCCCTTCGCGACCCACCGCTCCGCCGCCCAACACCATGGCCAAACTGCTCGCGATCTTCACCAGGATGATGCGCACGTTGAGGAAACGCCAACTGCGGTCCGTCTCCTTCTCATCGGCCACTTCGATGGCCGCCATCAGTTGCGGAATGCCGCTCCCTCCTGCCAGCGGCGCGAACCGGCGCACCAGCCACCAGCTCAGCACGAAGCAGACCGGTGCGCTCACGAAGATCCAGTCAGGATGGAGGTGTAACAGCCAGAGGTGCATGTCCTCCATCACACTGAAGAGCTTGGCATAACCCACGGCGATCAAGGCGGTGAGGACGGCTGCTACCTGGTAGGGCAGGGTAAGGAGGGTGAGCTCCTTCATGCGGCTGTTCATCACTCCGCGACCGATCCACGCGAAGAGCGAGGTTACCCGCTTCTGCAGGCGCTCCACGAGCGTGGTCGTGGGAGGAGGCGAAGGGTCCCGGGGCACGCGGCAAAGGTGCCGAGCGTGCAAGGGCCGTGGGAAGTGCCGTCGCTGGCGGCTACGAACAAACGCGCATGGACAAGGTGGCGCATCCATCCTGCCTGCTCGATCCGGACCGCGCAAAAGTCCTCGCGGAGAGGCATCGCCCTCACGCCTTCTTCAAGCCCCTCCCGGATTGCCCCCGTCCTAGCGACTCACCCCGGCATTCCCTGAAGCCCGAACTGCGACAGATCGAGGATCGTGTAGTTGTACGAGGTGCCCCGATCGAAGGACTTCAGCAGCACATGTGTGGCATCGTCCCCGAACACGGCGGTCATGGGGCTCGCGGCGAAGTCCTTCTCCTGCTTAAGCGCTGTGCCTTCTTTGGTCACCTGGCCTTGCCGGTCCAAACGCACGGCCTTCAGCACACCGGGTTCGGGAATGAGGCCCTTGCCCTTGTCCACGCCTTCTCCGCCACTGGCAAGAATGCCAGCCAGTCCGCGCGGTGTATGGCCGAAGAGCAGATCGATGCCTGTGCCGTGGAGGTTGTAGCCCACCGTCTCATAGGCCTGTCCCGCTGTGGTCAGGTAAGCGCGGTCCAGGGTGCGTTGCCAGCGGATGGTATCCGAGGCGTCGATGTAACTGGCGCGTACAGCTCCGCAGAAATGCCGGATGGCCACCGCATCGCCCACGGGCAATTGGAACTCGTTCTCAAGGAATGTCTCGATCAGCACGGTGCCGCCATCCCAGGCGGGGATCACCGCCACCACTTCATCGGGCAGCTTGGCGCGCACACTGGCCGGTTTGTTCGGGTCGCCATCGATGGTGCCGAAGCCGGTGAGCTTCACTTTCCGGATGCTCGCGAGGCGTTGATCCACCAAAGGAGTGGTCTTCAACTTCGCGTCCAGTGGGTCGAAGGTGAGCACCTGCCCGGGGATCCCGGTAAGCGCGCCGTAACGCAGCGCGAGGGTCACGCGGCCGTCGTTGCGTTCGCAGATCCGTGCACTGCTCACGAAGTCTTTATCCACCAGCACGTTCTTCAATGTCTTGCCTTGCTCGATGATGGTGCTAAGGTGGATCTCATGGCACATCTTGTCGCCCATCTTTTCCTGCCCGTCGCAACGGAACACATAGGACAGGATGTGAACGTTCCCATTGTCCGCCAACGAGATCTGGTGAACACGGCTGCGGTCGTCGGCGAAGGGGAATTCCAAGGTGGTGCTCCACACTTCGTTCAACTGGGCGTCCATGTAAACGCACCAGATCCGCTTGGGGTCCTTGCCTCCGTGGCTGTACATGTTCAGCAGGTAATGCTGGCCATCGGGGGAGCGCACCAGGCGTTCTTGATGGGCGCTGGTGAGGCCCAGGCTGAAGAGGATGGGATCAGGCTGTGGTCGTCGTCCTAAACTGGTAGCGGCATCCACCGTGTAGGCATGGTCGAAGGACGCGATCTTGCGGAAGCCGGTGAGCGCGAGGGCCCCGGTGGTACTGATGGTGCCCACACCGAAGTCGGTGCTTTTTTTGGTGCTGCTCACCAGTAAACAGCGCATGGTGCCGTCCTGGATGATCGGTGTCACCCCGTTCCATTTCACACCGTCCATAAGCACGTCCTTCAACACCACCTCCTCGGTGGGCTGCAATTGTGCGTCGAGGCGGACCACCTTGTGCGCAGGACCTTCCTCCACATAGAGCAAAGGGCGTCCATCGGTGGGTAGGACACCATCGACCACGCTGTGCTGATCGCCCAGCGCGTTCTTGAAGGTGCGGGAGAAGGGTTTGCCCTGTTCCACACCTGGCTGCTGGGCTGTGCAGAACAGGACAAGAGCGGTCGAGCTGAGAGTGGTCCAGGTGCGCATGGTCAAGGGTAGGACGCTGAATGTAACGGGCGGTGGCCTCATGTCGGATCTTCGCTCTACGCTCACATCAGCACCCCGGCGATGCTCGCGCTGAGATAGCTCGCCAGCGTTCCACAGAACAAGGCCTTCAGCCCGAGGCGCGCCAGGTCAGCACGGCGTTCCGGTGCCAGCTCGCCGATACCTCCGATCTGCATACCCACGCTGCTGAAGTTGGCGAAACCACAGATGGCGATGCTGGCGATGAGCAGTCCTTTCTCAGTGATCACCGGCACGCTCTTGTTCGCGAGGTTCTGGAAGGCGACGAACTCATTGATCGATAACTTCTGTCCGAGCAAAGTCGCCACGCTGTTCACATCGGCACTTGGTACGCCCATGGCCCACGCCATGGGGTAGAAGAACTTGCCGAAGATCCAGTTGAGGCTCAGGTGCAGTTCGGGGTTGAACAAGTGTCCGAGGTGCAGCAGCGACCAGTCGATCAGGGCGATCAGCGCGATGAAGCCGATGAGCATGGCGATCACGTTCATGGCGATGCGGAACCCATCACCCGCGCCATGGCTGATGGCGTCGACCACGTTGATATAGGGGCTCTTCACTTCGAGCTTCACACTGCCCATGGTCTGGCTGGGCTCGGTCTCGGGCCACACGATCTTGCTGATCACCAACGCGCCCGGGGCGGCCATCAAACTCGCGGCGATGAGCTTCGGGGCGAGGTCCAATCCGGCCTGCGCGCCCATACCGACATACACTACGAGAATGCCACCGGCTATGCAGGCAAGACTGCCCGTCATGCTGGCGAGCAGTTCGCTCTTCGTCATGCCCGCGAGATAGGGGCGGATCATCACCTGGGCTTCCACCTGGCCCACGAAGGCGCTGGCCACGTTGCTCAGGGCTTCGGCCCCGCTCACGCGCATCACGAAGTTCATGGCGCGGGCGATCACCTGAACGATGCGCTGCATCAGCCCGACATGATAGAGGATGGCCACGAGCACGCAGACCAGAATGATCGTCGCGGTGATGTTGAACGCGAAAACGAATCCACCGCTGGTGTAGTTGGCGATGGTGCCATCGAACTGCTGCACCGCGATGCCGCCATAGACGAAGGAGGCACCTTGCCGCGCGAACTGCTCGATCTTCTCCATGCCATGCCCCAGGAACTGGAAGAAGCGCGTAACGGGCGGGATCTTCAATACCAGCACGGCGATCACGGTCTGGAGCAGGATGCCGCTGACCACAAGGCGCCGGTTGATCGCGCGACGGTTGTTGCTCGCCAGCAAGGCGAGACCGAGGATCACGGCGATGCCGATCAAACCTGTGAAACGCTCCATGCGGTGGATGTTGGTCCGCGCAAAGTAGCCATCCGGGCGACTTTACGCCTTTCCGTCCAAACGCAGCACGTTGCGACGCACCCACCTCGGGAGCAGTATCGCACCTGCCAGTATGTAGGGGTAATAGCTGATCAATCGCCAGAGCAACGCCAGCGTCGGCGCGAGTCCGAGCGGAATGAACATGCCCAGCAGGTCGTTGAAAAGGAATTCGGCCAAACCACTGCCACCTGGTGTGGGGCTCACAAGTACGAGGATGCCCATGATCACCTGCTTCCCGAAGAGCAGCAGATCGAACACCGAGCCGCCGTTGCTAAAGGCGTGCACCAGGCAGTTCGCGATGCTCCACCGGGCTGTCCAGGACGCGAAGGTGGCCAGCAGCGCGGGCCACCAATAGTTCCACTTGCGAAGGCGAAGTCCGTTGGAGGCTGTGATCAGCTGGTCGCCCGTAGTGACCGCGGACCGGCGCCAGCGGCGCAGCAGTGGAGCGCTGAACACACCCACGAGGGCGCGTTTCACGAACGTCGGGTTGATGAACAACGCATAACCCACGAAGAGTTTATAAGCCAGTATCCCCACGTAGACGGTCCAGAAGGCGACGTAGACGCTGCTGCCCCACATGCTGGTGCCGACCCCGATGCCGCTGAACAGCGCTTCCTGCCCCACGAGCAGCACGATCAATGGGGCCATCACGGCCAGGAAAATGCCGTCCAGGAAACTGGTGAAAGTGATCACCGTGATGCTGCGCCCGGCATCGATGCCTTCGCGGTTCAGGATGAAGATGGCGAAGAGGAAACCACCACCGATAAGACCTGGCGCCAGGGCCGAACTGAATTCCCAAAGCATCACCACCACGAAACTCCGCCACCAGTTCAGGTCCCGGTCTGTGAGGTGCCGGATGCGGATCATGTACGCATAGTCGCGCACCACCACGGAAAGAAGGGCGAGCCCGATCCACCACGTGCTGGCCCAGGTCCAATCCACGCGGTCCAAGGCGCTCAGGTCGCTCCCGCGAAGGATCAGGACCAGGGTGATCCCCAGGCCGATGATCACCGGAAGGAGCACCTTGCCCGCGCTGAAGGAGCGCAGGATCTGGTTGTCATCGAAGCGCATGCGGCGCTAACATAGGTCGAAGAGGACCGGGTTGATGCCATGCACCACGTTGTGGGTATGGTGGCAAAACCGCATCTTGGCCGGGCAACCGAACCGCTCATGTCCTACGGACTCTTCTCCAGAAAATCTATCGAGCACCTCACCGGCGCGCATGCCGAGAGCCTGAACCCACTGAAACGAACCCTCAGCTCCACCAATTTGATCGCCCTGGGTATTGGTGCGATCATCGGTGCGGGCCTTTTCGTGCGCACGGCCGCAGCGGCCGCCAACTGTGCCGGTCCGTCCGTGACGATCGCGTTCATTGTGGCCGCATTGGGTTGTGCCTTCGCGGGCCTGTGTTACGCCGAACTGGCGAGCATGATCCCGGTCGCGGGTAGCGCCTATACGTATACTTACGCGACCATGGGCGAGTTCGTCGCCTGGATCATCGGCTGGGACCTGATCCTGGAATACGCCATCGGGGCGGCCACCGTGGCCATCGCCTGGAGCGAGTACCTGAACAAGTTGCTGGAGTATTTCGGTATGCGCATTCCCTATGAATGGTCCCATTCGCCCTTCGAGTCGTTGCACGACGCGAGCGGCGCGGTGATCGCCACGGGCATGATCAACATACCGGCCATTCTGATCCTCGCGCTGCTGTCGCTGGTCTTGATCCGGGGTACGAAGGAGAGCGCCATGCTCAACGGGATCATCGTGGTCACCAAAGTGGCGATCGTCATCCTGGTGATCCTCTTCGGGTGGCAGTTCATCAACCCGGCCAACCACACCCCCTACATACCGGCGGCATCGACGTATACTGACCCTCTGGGCGTGACACATCCGTTCGGCGGCATCATGGGCATCCTGCAGGCGGCGGGCATCGTGTTTTTCGCGTTCATCGGTTTCGATGCTGTGAGCACCGCGGCACAGGAGGCCAAGAACCCAAAGCGGGGCATGCCGATCGGCATCCTTGGATCACTGGCGATCTGCACGGTGCTCTATATCCTGTTCTCCCATGTGTTGACGGGTCTCGCCACCGTGGAGGATTTCCGCACCCATGGGAAGGAGGCTTCCGTTTCGTGGGCCATCAGTCATTACATGCCGGGGTTCGAGTGGCTCAGCAAGTTGGTCACCGTGGCCATCTTGGCCGGGTTCTCCTCGGTGATCCTGGTGATGTTGCTCGGTCAGAGCCGCGTTACATACAGTATGAGCCGTGACGGTTTGGTGCCGAAGGTCTTTTCGCAGGTCCACCCGAAGTTCAAAACCCCGCACAAGGCCAACATGATCATCTTCGTGCTCACCTCCCTCTTCGCGGCCTTCGTCCCCGGCGACGTGGTCGGTGAGATGACGAGCATCGGGACGTTGTTCGCGTTCATCCTGGTTTGCGTGGGTGTATGGCTCCTTCGCCGGAGCCATCCCGATATCAAACGTCAGTTCAAGACACCGATGGTCCCGTTGGTACCGATCCTCGGCATCATCGTTTGTGGCGCCATGATCTTCGGCCTGGGCTGGACCAACTGGTTGCGGCTCGCCGGGTGGCTGGCTATCGGATGTGTCATCTACTTCACGTACAGCATTCGCCATAGCAAGTTGCGCAAGGGCGAGCATAGCTGATCGATGAGCGGTTTCCATCGTTCGCTCGGCCTGTGGGACGCCACCATGCTCGTGGCCGGTTCCATGATCGGTTCCGGGATCTTCATTGTGAGCGCGGGCATGCTGCGCGACCTCGGTTCGCCGGCCTGGATGCTCATGGCGTGGGTGGTGGCGGGGATCCTTACGGTGCTGGCCGCGCTCAGCTATGGAGAGCTCGCGGGCATGATGCCCAAGGCCGGTGGGCAGTTCGTTTATCTACAGCGGGCCTATGGCAAACTCACGGCCTTCCTCTATGGATGGACCGCCTTCACAGTGATCACCTCGGGCATCATCGCGGCCGTGGCCGTCGCCTTCGCGAAGTTCAGCGCGGTCTTCTTCCCGGTCCTGTCGCCTGACAACATTCTCATTGATGCCGGTTTCATGAAGGTGAGCACTGCGCAGGTCTATGCGGTGGCCGCCATCCTTCTGCTCACGCTCTTCAATACACGCGGCGTAGAGAGCAGCAAGACCTTCACTACGGTCTTCACCACAGCGAAGATCGTGGCGGTGCTTGCGCTCATCGTTGTGGGCCTAGCCGTCGGGCTGGGTACCGATGTGCTCGCCACCAACTTCAGTGTGGGCTGGAACGCGGCACAACTTGCCGGGGATGGAACGCTCACACCGCTGACCGGTGCCGCGCTGATCAGCATGATTGGTGTGGCCATGGTGGGTTCGCTCTTCAGCAGCGACGGTTGGAACAGCATCACTTTTATCGCCGGGGAGGTCAAGGAGCCCCAGCGCAACATACCCCGCAGCTTGGTGCTCGGCACCTTCCTGGTGACGGCCCTCTACGTGCTGGCGAACATCACCTACCTCGCGTTGCTGCCGAACGAGGGGATCATGCACGCAGAGGCCGATCGCGTGGGCACCGCAGCCGCACAAATGATCATGGGCCCGGCGGCCGTAGCGGTCATGGCCGGGCTGATCATGGTGAGCACCTTCGGTTGTATCAATGGGTATGTGCTGGTGGGTCCACGCATGTACTACGCCATGGCGAAGGAAGGCTTGTTCTTCAAGAAGGCAGGTGAGCTGAGCCCCAGAGGTGTGCCCCAATGGGCCCTATGGGTGCAGTGCATCTGGGCCTGTGTGCTCTGCTTCAGCGGCACCTACGGCGATTTGCTGGACTATGCCACCTTCGCTTCACTGCTCTTCTACGTGGTGACCATCACCGGGCTCTTCATCCTGCGGAAGCGTGAGCCGGATGCTGAGCGGCCGTATCGCGCCTTCGGCTATCCCTTGGTGCCGGCGCTCTACATCCTGTGCGCGCTCGGTTTCTGCGTGAACCTGCTGGTGAACAAGCCGGACTTTACTGTGGGCAGCTTGGTGATCGTAGGCCTCGGCGCCGTGGTCTACTTCGCCACGGGAATGAACAAGACCGAACTGGTTAAAAGTTGAGGATCGAGCGGCATTGCCTCCTGCGCCTGGTCCTGCCTCCTGACTAATTCGTCTGCTCCCTCCGCTTGATCTCGTCGCGGATCTTCGAGGCGCGCTCGTAGTCCTCGTCGTCCAGCGCTTGCTGGAGCATGGCTTTGAGGTCCTCGATGGTGCTGCCCTTGATGGAGCGCGCGGGCTTGTCCTTCTCCTTCTCCACTTTCTCCGCGTGGGTCTCCTCTTTGCCTTCCTCGCCTTCTTCCACACGAAGGCCGGCGGCGCTCATGATGAACTCGAAGGTGTGGATCGGGCATTCGAATCGGAGGGCGAGGGCGATGGCGTCGCTGCTGCGGGCGTCGATCTCCACTTCCTGGTCGTTCTGCACCAATACGAGCTTGGCGTGGAAGATGCCTTCCACCAGATCGTTGATGATAACCTCCTTCAGGGTGATACCCAGGTTATCGGCCACGTTCTTGAAGAGGTCGTGGGTGAGGGGCCTTGCCGGTTTGATATTCTCCACTTGGATCGCGATGGCCTGGGCCTCCACGCCACCGATGATGATGGGCAGGCGACGCTCGCCATGGGCCTCGGTGAGGATCAGCGCGTAAGCCCCCGCGTGCGTGTGGCTATACGTGATGCGTAGGAACTTCAACTCTACCTTCTCCATCCTAAGGGCGCGGCGGGGCTGTGAAGATAACCCGCAGGGTGGTTGGCTCCGTGTTGCCCGGTCAAATGGACCATTGGCGGTATTGCCACAAGAACGAAGCGCGGAAAGAAGAGCGCCCGGTCATCAATGCTCGGCCTTCAGCTTCTTCGCCGCCTCGATCAATTTGGGCAGCACCTCGAAGGCATCGCCCACGATGCCGTAGTCGGCGGCTTTGAAGAAGGGGGCCTCGGGATCCTTGTTGATCACCGCGATCACCTTGCTCTGGTTCACTCCGGCCAAATGCTGGATGGCCCCGCTGATGCCGATGGCGATGTAGCAGTTCGGGCGGATGGCCACACCGGTCTGGCCCACGTGCTCATGGTGCGGACGCCAGTGCATATCGGCCACGGGACGGCTGCACGCGGTGGCGCCGCCCAGCAACTTGGCCAGCTCCTCCACACCCGCCCAGTTCTCCGGTCCCTTCATTCCCCGGCCGGCGCTCACCACGATCTCCGCCTCGGGCAATGGGATACCCGCACCGGCCGCCCGCGTTTCCTTCACCGTGATCCGGGCAGTGCCGAGATCGCCACTGAATTCTTCCACGGTGGCGCCACCTGTGCCCGCTTCGATGGGAATGCTATTGGGCATCATGCTGATCACCTTGGTCGGGCTCGTGATCTCCACCCAGGCCTGTGCCTTTCCGCTGAACACATTACGTTTCACACGGAAGCCGTTGGCGGTGTCCGGCAGGGTGATCGCACCGGCGACCTGCCCCGCTTTGAGCCGGGCCGCCACACGCGGTGCCACGGCTTTGCCCAGGTTGTCCTGTGTGAACACGATCACTTGCGCACCCTCGGCCTGTGCGACCGCGGACACGAGCTTCGTGAGTTGCTGGCCATCGTCGGTCTTCACGGCGCGGGCCACGACCACCTTGTTCGCGCTCAACGCGCCGAGCTGGTCGGCCGGGGCATCGCCGAAGGTGACGGCGGTGACAGTGGTGCCGGACGCATCGGCCACTTTGCGGCCGTAGGTCAGGGCTTCCAAGGCGGCCTTGGCCACCTTCGTTCCACGGGTTTCGATGAAAACGAGGACGCTCATGATCAGATGACTTTGGCTTCGGTGTGGAGGAGTTCGATCAGCTTTCCGGCATCGTCGGCCGGGATCATTTTGCACGCCTGCTTGGCGGGCGGAAGCTCGAAGGCCACCGTGCGCGCCGTCACTTCGACCGTTGCCCCAGGCACCACGGTGAGCGGTTTGGTGCGTGCCGCCATGATGCCGCGCATGTTCGGGATGCGTTGTTCCGCCATGCCCTTCGCGCAGCCCACCACGAGCGGAAGCGCTACTTCGCATACTTCCACACCGCCTTTCACATCGCATTCCAGGGTGGCGGTGGTGCCGGCCACATCGAGCTTGCTCACCACGGGCAGGTAGGGGAGGTCCAGCAGTTCGGCGAGCATGGCGCCTACTTGACCACCGTTGTGATCGATCGTCTCCTTGCCGGCGAGGATCAGGTCGTAGGCCTTGTCCTTCGCATACGCCGCGATCTGCTCGGCCACTTCGAAGGCATCGTTCGGTTGCGCGTCCACACGCACCGCGTCATCAGCGCCGATGGCCAGCGCCTTGCGGATGGTGGCTTCGGTGTCGA
Organism: Flavobacteriales bacterium; assembly: GCA_016703105.1. Classification (GTDB taxonomy): domain Bacteria; phylum Bacteroidota; class Bacteroidia; order Flavobacteriales_F; family PHOS-HE28; genus PHOS-HE28. The sequence continues at coordinate 276,578 of JADJCS010000005.1, read as the reverse complement.
CACCGCCTACAGTGATGCTTGTGACCGTACCGCCCTGTGCTTCTTTCAGTTCCAAGGCGCGCACCAGCGCGTACCATTCATCGTAGGGGTTCACAATGAAGGTGACGCCGTTCCCATCGAACTGGGTGTTGCTGTTCGTGAAGGCGATGCGTGCCGTGGTGTCGGGCACTTGGCTGATCAGAACGAGGGTCTTCATCGGAAGGCGTCTTGCGCTTTAGGGCCGCGAAAATACACCGGTCTGACCGAGACGAACGATCGTGCCTACGTAGTTCATTGAGCCAAGCGTGAGCCATATGATCCCCAGATGCTTTTTGACAACACGGATCCCGGAACCAGAGGAACGAACCCGCTCCATCGAAGGCCACTACATTTGGGGCCCTTCTCACATCCCATGCGCACCATCCAATACCGCGAAGCCCTGAACGAGGCCATGAGCGAGGAGATGCGCCGCGACCCGAACGTCTTCCTCATGGGCGAGGAGGTGGCCGAGTACGACGGTGCCTACAAGGTGAGCAAGGGCATGTTGGCGGAGTTCGGTGAGAAACGCATCATCGACACACCCATCAGCGAGTTGGGCTTCACTGCCATCGGCGTGGGTGCGGCCATGAACGGGTTGCGGCCGATCATCGAGTTCATGACCTGGAACTTCGCGGTGCTCGCCAGCGACCAGATCATCAACCATGCGGCCAAAATGTTGCAGATGAGCGGCGGGCAATTCCACATCCCGATCGTGTTCCGCGGTGGCAATGGTAGCGCAGGCCAGTTGGCCGCCACGCACAGCCAGAGCTACGAGGCGTTCTACGGGAACATCCCGGGCCTCAAAGTGGTGACCCCCAGTACGCCCTTCGATGCGAAGGGCCTGCTGAAGAGCGCGATCCGCGATGATGACCCCGTGCTGGTGATGGAGAGCGAACGCATGTACGGCGACAAGGGCGACGTACCCGATGGCGAATACCTGGTGCCCATCGGTGTGGCCGATGTGAAACGCCCGGGCACCGATGTCACCATCGTGAGTTTCGGGAAGATGATGAAGGTGGCCCTGGCCGCAGCGGAAGAACTACAGAAGGAAGGCGTGAACGCCGAAGTGATCGATCTGCGCACCATCCGGCCATTGGATACCGCCACGTTGATCGCCAGCGCGAGGAAGACCAACCGCATGGTGGTGGTCGATGAGAACTTCCCCATGATGAGCGTGGCCAGCGAGATCGCCTATCGCGTGCAGAAGGACGCGTTCGACTTCCTCGATGCGCCGGTGATCCGTGTGAACCAGGCGGATACCCCGCTACCGTTCAGCGCACCGCTGATCGAGGCCAGCTTGCCCAACGCTGCCCGCGTGATCGCGGCGGTGAAGGAGGTGATGTACATACAGAAGTAGGAGCAGGGGCAGGAGCAGAGGGCAAGAGCTCCAGTCTCACATTGCGCCTGCCCCTGCTCCTGCTCTTCTTCCCCCAAGATCCCTATTTTCGCGCCCCTCTTTCCTCCAACGGGGTGGAAAGACGCTGAAAGAGAAGAACATAACACACAATTGAGAGACGATGGGAAGTGAGCTGATGTACTATATCCCTCTGATGGGGATCGTGGGCCTGGTGGTGATGATCGGCAAGGCCATGTGGGTGAGCAAGCAGGACGCGGGCGATGCCAACATGCAGGAGCTTGCCGGCTATATCGCAAGAGGTGCCAGCGCCTTTTTGAAGGCCGAATGGAAAGTGCTGGGCGTCTTCGCCGCCATCGCGGCCGTGTTGCTCGCATGGAGCGGCACCTTGGTGGAGCACAGCGATTGGGTGATCGCCGTCGCCTTCCTCATCGGTGCGTTCTTCAGCGCGTTCGCCGGTTGGATCGGCATGAACATCGCCACCAAAGCGAACGTGCGCACCACGCAAGCTGCTCGTACCAGTCTTTCACAAGCGCTTCGGGTAAGCTTCACCGGGGGCACAGTGATGGGCCTCGGCGTGGCGGGCCTGGCCGTGGTCGGACTCAGTTCGCTCTTCATCCTCTTCCTCGGCATGTACGTGACCGACGGGAATGCGAACGGCGAACAGATGATGAAATGCCTCGAGGTGCTCGCCGGCTTCTCCCTCGGTGCGGAATCGATCGCGCTCTTCGCCCGTGTGGGTGGTGGCATCTACACCAAGGCAGCTGATGTCGGCGCCGATCTCGTGGGCAAAGTGGAAGCCGGTATTCCTGAAGATGACGCCCGCAACCCAGCGACCATCGCCGACAACGTGGGTGACAACGTGGGCGATGTCGCCGGAATGGGCGCCGATCTGTTCGGCAGCTACGTGGCCACGATGTTGGCCACTATGGTGCTCGGCCGCGAAGTGGTGAGCCAGGACAACTTCGGTGGCATGGCACCGATCCTCCTCCCCATGGTGATCGCCGGTCTCGGGGTGCTCTTCAGCATCATCGGCACCTTGTTCGTGAAGATCAACAAGGACAGCGACAGTGTGATGAAGGCGTTGAACCTGGGCAACTGGAGCGCGATGATCTTGGTGGCCATCACCAGCTATCCGTTGATCCAGTGGATGTTGCCCGATACGATGCAGTTCGTGCGCAACGGGATCTCCGTGGAGATCACCAGCATGAACGTGTTCTACGCGATCATCCTCGGCCTCGTGGTCGGCACGCTCATGAGCATGGTCACCGAGTACTACACGAGCATGGGCCGCCGACCGGTGGACAGCATTGTGCAGAAGAGCGGCACGGGCCACGGCACGAACGTGATCGGCGGTCTGGCGATGGGGATGGAGAGCACGGTGCTGCCCATCATCATCCTCGCCGCAGGGATCTATGGTTCGTTCTCGCTCGCCGGTATGTATGGCGTGGCGATCGCTGCCGCGGGCATGATGGCGACCACCGCCATGCAGCTCGCGATCGATGCGTTCGGTCCGATCGCGGATAACGCCGGCGGCATCGCGGAAATGAGCGGCCTGCCCAAGGAAGTGCGTGAGCGCACCGACAATCTGGACGCCGTGGGGAATACCACCGCTGCCACGGGCAAAGGCTTCGCCATCGCTTCCGCAGCGCTGACTTCCCTCGCCCTCTTCGCAGCTTACGTCGGGCTCGCGGGGATCACGGGCATCGACATCTACAAGGCCGACGTGCTCGCCATGCTCTTCGTGGGTGGCATGATCCCTTTCTTCTTCAGCTCGTTGGCGATCAGCGCCGTGGGGAAAGCGGCTATGGATATGGTGAAAGAGGTGCGCCGTCAGTTCCGCGAGATCCCGGGCATCATGGAAGGCACCGGCAAACCGGAATACGAGAAGTGCGTGGCCATCAGCACCAAGGCATCGATCCGCGAGATGATCGCTCCTGGCGCATTGGCGTTGCTCTCGCCCATCACCGTCGGCTTCGCTTTCGGTCCGGAAGCATTGGGTGGATTGCTCGCAGGGATCACCGTGAGCGGCGTGCTCATGGGCATGTTCCAGAACAACGCCGGTGGCGCCTGGGATAATGCGAAGAAGAGCTTCGAGAAAGGCGTGATGATCGATGGCAAGGAGTTCAAGAAGGGCAGCGACCCGCACAAGGCGGCCGTGACCGGTGACACCGTGGGCGATCCGTTCAAGGACACGAGCGGACCGAGCATGAACATTCTGATCAAGCTGACCTCGATCGTGGCGTTGATCATCGCACCGCATATCGCGCATGACGGATCGCAGCACGAGGCCGCGCCCGCCACCACGCCGACTTTCCAGAACATGCCTGCGGGAAGCAGCGATGCCAGCCTGCGGAACGCGCCTGACGCAGGCAAGGTGTAGCGCCCCGTTCAATGTGAATGTCCCCCTCCGGCGCAGCCGCAGGGGGACATTCTATTTTCGGGCAATGCCGGACAGTTACACCATCAAAGATCGGTCGCTGCCCCACTTCCTCACTTGGACGGTGCATGGTTGGCACAAGGTGTTCGTCGGAGTGGAACAAGCAAGTCTTGTGGACTGTCTCAACTACTGCGTTGCATCCAAAGGTCTTGTGGTACACGCATGGGTGATCGTGCCGGACCACGCGCACCTGATCGGGGTGTGGATCCAGGAGCTTCCTTGAGCGCGGTGATCCGCGATGCACGGCGGCACATCGCCCGCAGGTCACTGGAAATGATGCGGGCCGAACCCGATCTCTGGTCCGATGCGCTTGGCGCCATGCGCGAACGCGCCAACGAACTCACCACGGTTTCTGAAGTGAAGTTCTGGAAGGATGGGAGCCACGCACTGCCCATGTACAACGTGAAATTCCTGTGGCAGAAGCTGAACTACATCCATAAAACCCAGTGCGGGCAGGACTTTGCGATCGAGCGGAGGAATATCTCCACAGCTCAGCGCGGGACTATGCTGGGCGGAATGGCCTGGTAAAGCTCCAGCTACTGGACCTATAGCAATAGCACCAGGTCCACCTTTGGCTCAACCAAAGGTGGATGAACATCACCGCTTTTTCGCCAACACCTTCACCGGGGCTTTCACTGCGTTCTTTGCCCCCTTGGCGTGTCCGTTGGTGGGCGCTTCGTTCGGGAAGAGCCCATGGATCTCCGCCTCGATGGCGTTGATGATCCTGCCCAGGTCGTCCGGCTTCTGGTGGAAAGCGTTGTCGTCCACATCGATGATCAACAGCTTGCCCTTGTCATAGGTGCTGATCCACGCCTCGTAACGTTCGTTGAGGCGTTTGAGGTAATCGATGCTGATGCCGGTCTCGTAATCGCGTCCGCGCTCGGCGATCTGCATCACCAAGTTGGGCACGCTGGCGCGCAGGTAGATCAGCAGGTCGGGCGGGGTGATCGCGTTGTCCATGTTCTGGAACAAGCGGAAGTAGTTCTCGAAATCGCGCGTGGTCATCAGCCCCATCGCGTGCAGGTTGGGCGCGAAGATGTACGCGTCCTCGTAGATGGTGCGGTCCTGAAGCACGTTACGCCCGCTCTTTCGGATCTCCAGGAGCTGCTCGAAGCGGCTGTTGAGGAAGAAGATCTGCAGGTTGAAGCTCCATCGCTGCATGTCCTTGTAGAAATCGAACAGGTAGGGGTTGTTGTCCACCGCTTCCTGCAGTTGGTCCCACTTGTAGTGCTTGCTCAGTAGGGACGTGAGCGTGGTTTTGCCCGAGCCGATGTTGCCGGCGATCGCGATGTGCATGGGGACGTGTCTGGTGAGGGAGCACGAAGATATCCGTGCGCGGGATCGGCGCGTGCGGCTTGTGGAAAAGTCGCGCCTTTCAGCGGGCACCCACATGCGCGATCACAATGCGGTCCTGTAGTAGCAAGTACAGGTGGCCTTGTTCCACGCGGGCGTCACGGAGCGCATCAAGCTCGCTCAATGGCGGCATCGGTAGCGGCTCAGTGGCGAAGCTGAGCAGGTCATACCGTTCGAACCTGCCGTCGCGCATGTAGAAGAGACCTTCCTTTCGCACCTCGAAGCGCTGGGCGCCGAGTACGCCGATGGTCTTGTAGTAGGTGCCGAAAAGGTCGAACACCAGGATCCCGTGCTTGGGTGAGTTCACATAGAGCCAGTTGTCCAACTCCTGCATTTGCACCGGCTCGGGCGAGAGCCCCAGCAATTGGTCCATGCGGCCGGTCTTGGCCAGCGGGCGCAACTGTGCGTCCACGCGGATCAGTTCCATATCGCGTTGATCGAAGAACCAGTAGGCGTTCTGCACACTGGCGCAGACGAGCACCACCTGCGGGAATCCGGCACGCGGTAGATTGATCACACTCCCCTGAAGGCTCAGGGTGTTGTCCAGCGAAGCGAGTTGGCCCTGCTCCGCACTGAAGAGCATGGGCTTCAAACTGTAGAACGCGTCGAGTTGGGTGATCCGGCCGAAGGTCTTCACACTGTTGCGCAATCCCGGCTTTCCATTCGGGACCGTAGAGTTCGAGCACATCGCCACGCAGCGCGTACACGTTGCCGAGTTCATCTGTGGTGAACAGGTCGAAATTCCCCGGGATCGTGTCCACAATGCTGGGCGTTGTCTGCGCCATGCACCGAACGATGCTGAACACGAAGAGCAGGAATGTCGCGGTGCGCATCAGGTGGCCAGCATTGGCAAAAGCTGTTCCAAGTAGGTGCGGTCGTTGGCGAGCCGGGGCACTTTGTGCTGTCCTCCCAATTTGCCCCGTTGTTTCATCCAGGTGTGGAAGGTGCCTTGTGGCACGGCGTGTACCACAGGGCGTTGCATCGCGCGATCGCCCTTGCGTTTCGCATCGTAATCCGAGTTCAGGTTGCGGAGTTCCGCGTCGAGCACGTCGGTGAAGGCGTCCGCGTTCTCGGGTAAACGTTCGAACTCGATGATCCACTCATGGCCGCCGCCGCCTTTCCCGTCCATGTATATGGGCCCGGCCGTGTATTCGTTCACCACCGCACCCATCGCTTTACCCGCTGTCTCGATCGCGCGATCGGCGTTCTCCACGATCAGCTCTTCGCCGAAGGCGTTGATGAAACTGCGCGTGCGGCCGCTCACCTGGATCCGGTAGGGGGCAACGCTCGTGAAGCGCACCGTATCGCCCGGTACGTAGCGCCAGAGGCCTGCGTTGGTGCTGATCACGATGGCGTACTGCTTGCCCGCTTCCACCTCGTGCAGCAATTTGGTGCGGGGCTGTTCGCTGCCCACCAGGTCCAGCGGCAGGAATTCGAAGAAGATCCCGTAGTCGAGCATCAGCAGCATATCATCGGCGCCGTGCCGGTCCTGGATCGCGAAATAGCCTTCACTGGCATTGTAGCTCTCCTGATAGTTCATTGTCGGAGAGGGCATCAACTCGCGGAACTGTCCCCGGTAGGGCCGGAAGCTCACGCCGCCATGCATGAACAGTTCCAGGTTCGGCCATACTTCCAACATGTGCCGTTTGCCGGTGAGTTCGAGGATGCGACGGAGGATGATCAACGTCCAGCTGGGCACACCGGCGATGCAGCGTACGTCCTCCCGCATGGTCTCACGCGCCATCTGCTCGATCTTCTCCTCCCAGTTCTCCATGAGCGCCACCTCGATCACCGGGGTGCGGCGGATCTCCACCCAGATGGGCAGGTTCTGGATGATGATCGAGCTCAGATCGCCGCTGTAACCGTCCTGTCGGAAACGCTCGATGGTGCTGCTTCCGCCCACGACCATGCTCATGCCCATGAACAATTTGCTCTGCGGGAACTGCTCGTAGTGGAGCGCGATCAGGTCCTTGCCGCCCTTGTAATGGCAATCCTCCAGGGCTTCGCGGCTAACCGGGATGTACTTGCTGCGGTCCTGCGTGGTGCCGCTGCTTTTGGCGAACCACTTCACGTCCGTGGGCCACAACAGGTTCTGTTCCCCCCGCCGCAAACGGTCCACATAGGGCCGTACATCGTTATAGTCCTGCAAGGGCACCCGCTCACGGAACTGGTCCGGTGTGGCAATGGAACTGAAATCGTACTGGCGTCCCCATTCGGTGAATCGCGCCGTGTTGATCAACTGGTGGAACACCTCCAGTTGCGCTTCATGCGGGTGGTCGCGGAAGAGCGCGATCTGCTGCAGCCGCTTCTTGATCAGGTAGGAGAACAGCGCGTTGAAGGGCATCGGAGATCGCTCGGCGGCGAAGTTCGCGGCTATACTTGTGGGGAAAAGGTACGAACGCACAAAAGCATGCCCGTGTGGCTACCATGATGTTCATTAACCATCTCCACCCCTCTTTCTCCTTCCTGCGGCGTTGGTACATTTCGCCGTAGCGATCGCTACGCCGCGCATGTCCCGCCTTGCATGAAGAAGAAATAGTGGCGGATCCAAGGCCAAAGAACATCATGGTAGCCACACTCGAAGGACCCTTGCGCAAGATGCTCGCCGGGCTGGAACCGGATCCCACCGGTACGCCTGGAGGAAGGGTGAATTACGCGCTCCGATCAGGCGATCAGGTATTGGAGCTCCATCCATTCGTCGGGCGCACGCTCACCGTGCGCGCAACAGGTGCGAAGACTTGCACCGTGTGTGGCCGCTCGGTCCCCAAGTTCTACGGCCAGGGCTATTGCTTTCCTTGCTTTCGCGATGCGCCCGAAGCCAGCGAGTGCATTGTGCGACCGGAGCTCTGCCGCGCGCACTTGGGCGAGGGCCGCGATCCCGTCTGGGAGCGAGAGCACCACGTTCAAGAACACATCGTCTATCTAAGCTTCACCGGAGGGGTGAAGGTGGGCGTTACACGCAGCGCGCAAATGCCCACGCGATGGATCGATCAAGGCGCGGTGCACGCGCTGCCCATCGCGCGCACGCCGCACAGGCAACTCGCCGGACTTATCGAAGTGGCCTTGAAGAAAACCTTCGCCGACAAAACCGACTGGCGCGCCATGCTCCGCCCGGTTGTCGCCGCCCCGGAAGTGCTTCTCGCAGAACGCCCGAACGTGCTCCGCGAGCTGGCCTTGGAAATGGGAGCCTACGCCTTGGAGGAGGAAAGGCCGTGGTCCTTCACGTATCCGATCGATCACCTGCCCCCGAAGGTCGCCAGTGTGAACAGGACAAAACACCGGAAGTGAGCGGCACGCTGGCGGCGATCAAAGGGCAATACCTCATCTGGGCCGATGGCCGCGTGCTGAACGTACGCAACCATTCTGGTTTCCACGTGGAGATCGGCGGATAGCACCCCTCTTGCCTGGGGAAATAGCCTCGTTCGGAGCGGGCCACAAGAAATTTCACCCCGGGTGAAACCTCTTCGCTTGCGTCCCGTTAGAAGAGACAGGTTTTGGTCAGTGGATCGTCGTTAGGGCACGTGAGGGGCCGCTCGAAAGAGCGGCCCTTCGCAATTTCCGACACTGACCTGTGGCTTCTGGAATTTCGAGGCTCACGTGTGCCGTTCCCCAGCCATGCCATGGCGGAGAAGGAACAGCACCAGTTCAGCGCGGCTATGAATGCCGTAGCGCTTACTGAAATAGCGGAAGTAGCCCTCCACGGTGGAGAGCGATACCCCCATGGCGTCCGCGATCGACAAATAGGTATGGTCTGTCGGGTCGAGCAGATAGCGGGCGAACCGCTGTTCCCGTGGGGGTATTCCGTGCAGCACATCACTGACCAGAAGCGCATGCGCACCCTCCGGTTCAAGCAAACCACGCAAGATGAGGTCCGAGCTCTGTTGCCCGTGTTCAACGACTTGGTGCAACGCAGTGTGGATCGCGTCGGGTGCCATGTCTTTCAGCAGGTAGCCGCGCGCACCCGCATGCAGCGCGCGGCGCACCCATTGCAGCTCGTCGGAAAAGCTCAAGGCCACGCTGCGGGTGGCCGGGTAGTTGGCCTTCAGCCAGGCGATCACCGCGAAGCCATCCATACCCGGCATGCGGAGGTCCACGATGGCGAGATCCACCGGACCGGAGCGCTGCATCTGTTCCATAAGCGACTCGCCTGATGTCGCGCTTACCACCACTTGGTAAGTGCCATGCCTCAACAGCAAGCGCTCAAGCCCGGCTAATACCACGGGGTGATCATCCACCAAAGCGATCGTATAGGCGCGCATTTCAGCGGGGGGGCATTCCTTTCCATCACAGGTGCAGCCTCAGGCAACGCACCAAGGTCCGGGATCATTGTATACGCTTCATTACCGTTCCTCGAAATGATCGTAGGGAAGCCCATATACGGATACCCGTACTACGGATACCCGTAGCGTGATCATACGGATACCCGTATAGTCCTTCGCTTGCATCTGCCCGGTGCAGACACGTAGGATCGTAGCGCCGTGCAAGGGAGGCAAAAGGCCAGTGGCCGCGCCGCCTGGGACCGCACGGTAGCAGCCCATGCGAGCCACCTCCTCCTTGAACATGGCAACAGCGCTCGCGCTCAGTGCCACTCTCCTCAGTGGCTCGCTGTTCGCACAAGCGGTGGATAGTGCAGAACCGGCCCCGATGGCATTGGATACGGCCGTGATCCAAACAGTGCTGGATGCGCTGGACCAAATGGTGCTGTGTACTCCCGAACGCGCCGATCCTTGGGCGGCCTCCCCTGCCTATGGCATTTGGGCGAGAGGTGGTGAGAGCACTTGCACCTGCGCTTGCCCCATGCACGGATGGCGCGACTACATAGATGGACCGGATGCGATCCTCCCATTGGTTCGATTTATGAGCCCAGCGCAACCACCAACCCCAACCACTAAACCGTAGAATAGAACCGAAGAAACACCGGAACACGAACCGACCCACTGGAGCAGAGGCAACCCCTCCATTGGGCGGGCAAGAGCACCCGGCCACCACGCGGCCGGAAGCGGAAGGCAGCATACCTTCGGGTAAGCTTCGTCTTCCAAGTGCCAAAGGGTTGCCAAAGAAGGACAACACGAAAAACATGCTCAACACCCTTCTCTCTTCCGGCTTACCCAAACTCACTTCCTTCGGGGTGCGGGTGGGCCTGTCCATTTCGCTTTTCGCCTCTGCCTGCTGTGCCTTTGCACAGATCAACTTGGTGCCCAACTGGAGCTTTGAGGATACGGCCAATTGTGGTATTCCTGTCTCGTCCCAGATCCTACGATCGCCGCCCTGGTTCAGCGCGAACAATGCCACCCCGGATGTGTACAGCATGGACGCGGGCAATGCTTGCGGAATCTACATGGACACTACGGATGTGATCGGGCAATGGTGTTACCAAGCACCCTTTCATGGCCAACGTTTCGCCGGTGAGTATCTCTGGAAATATGGGGATGAGGTAAAGGACTACATCGAGGTCGAATTGATCTCGGCGCTTGTTGGTGGCCATAGCTACCGAGCGTCCATGGAGATCTCGCTCCCGGAGTGTTGGCAGTATGCGGTCAATACGATGGGGGCATACTTCTCGGTCGATTCCGTTTTCGATCCTAACCCTGGAACTCCGGGTGTGTTGCCCGTGACCCCACAAGCAGAGTTCCACGAGCCGCTCTTTTTCAAGGATGATTCGGCCTGGATGCATGTGGAAGATGTATTCGTGGCTGACGGCGGTGAACGCTTCATGGTCATTGGTTCATTCACAGACAATGCAGGTACGGACGTACAGTATCATCCAGCCCAGTTCGGCGCGGCATATTACTACTTCGATGCCATCGAAGTTAAGGATGTGACGTCTTGGGAAAGCGTGGCAGAGGACTTGCAGGTCTATCAACCTGCCCCGGGCTTTTTGTCTGTCCGGTGGCCGGGTTTCCCGAGAGTTGATCGGATAACCATCATGAACGGTCTGGGCAGTGTCATCCTCGAGCGTTCGTTCCAAGGCGATACGGAGGGTGCCGTGCCATTGACGGATCTCCCTGGTGGCGTCTATGTGGTTCGGGCGTGGCTTGGAAAAAGGCAGGCGACAGCGAGGTGGATATGGATGAGATAGGGTATTGGGCGCGAACCCGATACCATGAGAGGTTTAAGTTTTGCTTTTTCGGCAATGGTGGCACTGGCCACCTCTGCCCAAGATTGGGAGGAAGACGGCAATACCAGCACAAACCCAGCCGTCGATTTTCTCGGTACCGATGACAACAACGAGTTGACGATCCGTACTGACGATGCGTGGCGACTGCAAGTGAACAAGACCGAGAGCTACAACATCGACGCATTCAGCCTAATGCCTGCGGATGGTTTCGTGGGGATAAGCCCGGATGATGCCTTCTGGACCACGGCGCCCTATGGCCCCTTCAGTCGGTTGCACCTGGCCGAAGGCCGTGAGTACAACGCGCAAACCATCGGCTACCGGCCTTGGATGCGCAACGGCATCAACTTCACGGGCAACAACGACCAGATGTACATCGGGCAGAAGTACACCTACGACGATGCCGAGGACCATACCTCCGGGGACCTGCTGGACTTCACCGATGCGGTGATCCAGTGGAGCGACAACCCGGGCACCTGGTTGAGCGACCGGATGCGTTTCATCTTCACCAGCGACTATAATAGCGACCCCACGGGCAATGGATCGCTAGAGGGACTGGAGGCGATGCAACTCTATCCGCACGACGATGGATCGGAGGTGTTCGTTGGTATTGGGGATTGGTTCGCAGCTGGAGTGAGCCCCAGCGAACGGCTGGATGTATTGGATCGGACCATAAGGATCCGGAAACTGGTGGATGACTATGAGGACGACGGTCTGGATAAGATCGTGGTCACCGATGATGATGGTCGCCTACACTGGCGTCCCCTCTCCAGCCTTGATTGCAAATGGAGCATGAGCGGCACTTCGCCGAACCATGTGGTCACGGCGTTGGGCAACCCAAGCGGAACCTGCCCGGACCGGGAGGAGAACGTGGGCATCGGCCAGCCGAGCCCAACCGCGAAGTTGGATGTGTACGATTTCTCGCCGGACGCCGGGGATGATATCACCGGTATCCGAAGCAAAGTGGAGAACGCCACGGACGTGAGCACAGGCGTTGATGTACTGATCCAAACAGGCACCGGTACCAACCGTATCGGCGTTAAGTCGATCACAAACGACGGCGATGCGTTGAACCATGGTCTTGACGGCCGGGCGTTCCTCACTGTAACGCAGAATACAAGCGTATCTCAACGCGGTAACAGAGGGGTTACTGGGTATGCCGGGACGGTTGGCGGCGTTACCTTCAGGAACTATGGCGTGGAGGGGCAGGCGCATGTAAGCGATGCTGGCACGGTCGATCAGAACTTCGGTGTGCGAGGGTATGCCACCATGGAGTCCGGCACCTCAGTGGACATGAACGTCGGAGTATACGGTTACGCAAATGGGCACGATGTCGATTTTGGCATTTACGGCCTCGTGGACGACTACGATGACTGGGCAGGTTGGTTCGAAGGGAACGTGATGATCAATGGCGATGGGTTCCTGCCGAGCATGGTCGCGATCCTCTCTGATGCGAACCTGAAGACCAATGTGGAGGATCTTGAAGATGCTGGTTCCATCGTAGCACAACTCGAACCCAAGACCTACGATTTCCTCGCGAACGATCATCCCAATCTTGCCCTGCCCACCACCCCGCAGATCGGCTTGATCGCACAGGAAGTGGAACTTATCCTGCCGGAGCTTGTGCGTGAAGTGGACATTCCTGCGATGCGGGATACTTTGGGCAATGTGGTGCATCCTGCGGAAACGGTGAAAGGTTTGAACTACACCGGCCTGATCCCGGTATTGATCGGTGCGATGAAAGAACAACAAGCCACCATCGCCGAGCAGAACGCGCGGTTGGATGCATTGGAGCAAGACCTCGCCGCCTGCTGCGAAAGCGGCCGTGTGATGCAAGGCACCGGTGGTAGCAATGGCACTGATCAAGGTGACGCAACGAACGAACTGCGCGCAAGCGATCCCACCGACCAACGCCTCACCATCACCCCGAACCCCTTCAGCGAGGCCACGGTGATCGGCTACACGTTGCCCAAGTCCGGCATGGTAAGCCTTCAGGTGAGCGATGCCACCGGCAAGTCGCTGTTCAACCTCTTCGAGGGCCAGCAAATGGAAGGCACCCAACGCTATGATTGGAACACGAGCTTCCTGGCGCCGGGCACGTACCATGCCACTCTTTTGGTGGATGGTGCGCCCATCATTAAGAAGGCCGTGAAAGTGGCCCGCTGAGTTAAGATCACGGGTCTTCGCCCGGGAGTGAAAGTGGCGCGGTAGGCAACACTTGTTCAAATCAGAAGAGGGGATCCGCGAACGGATCCCCTCTTCTGTTTCTTGGCCTCGGATCAGTACACCGTGATCTCGAACGGCATGCGTGCCTGGATCCCTTTCACCTCGCGTGCGCTGCGGAGCGCTTCGAACTGCTTCAACAGGGCGGCGTCGGTGCCGAAGACCTCTTCCTGCACCCAGCTACGTGCGCCGGTGTTCATCTGCTTCATCAGTTCATGCAGCATATCCTCCTGTTCCGGGTAGCCCTGGGTGCGGTAGTTCTCCAGGCCGGCCAACTCCGCAGCGGCGGTAATGGCATCCTCCAACCCGCCTAGTTCATCCACGAGGCCGATGCGCTTGGCGTCGGTGCCGGTCCATACGCGGCCACGGCCCACGCTGTCCACTTGTGCTTCGGTCATTTTGCGCCCAGCGGCCACACGGGAGCGGAAGGTGTCGTAGAACTCGTCCACGTAGGTCTGGATCAACTCGCGTTCTTCGGGCCGCATGGGGCGGCTCACGTCCAATAGGTCCGCGTAGTGGTTGGTCTTCACTCCATCCGTGGTGATGCCCAGTTTGTCGTTCAGGAGTTCCTGGAAGTTGGGGATGATGCCGAACACGCCGATGGAGCCGGTGATGGTGTTGGGGTCCGCGTAGATCTTGTTGGCCGCGCAGGCGATGTAGTAGCCACCGCTCGCGGCCACGTCGCCCATGCTCACCACCACGGGCTTGGTTTGTTTGGCCAATTCCACCTCGCGCCAGATCACGTCGCTGGCCAGGCCACTGCCGCCGGGGCTGTTCACGCGCAGCACGATGGCTTTCACGCTGCTGTCCTCGCGCGCTTCGCGGATGGCTTCGCTCAGCGTTTCGCTGCCGATGCTCTCGCCATCCCCTTCGCCGCTGCTGATGCCACCGGCCGCGTAGACGACGGCCACCTTGTTCTTGGCGGTGCTGGTGCCGGTGATCACATCATCCCCTTTCACGGAGCTTTTCCGGTATTCGGCCAACGTGGTGAACTCGATGTCCTCGTCCGTATCCAGGCCCATTTTCTCCTTGATCAGATCGAGCACTTCATCGCGGTACTTCACACCGTCCACCAGGCCGTAGGTCACGGCATCGGGTGCGTGGCGGATCAGCAGGCTATCGGCGATGGAATTGAGTCGGGCTTTGTCGATGCTCCGGGTGGCACTGATGGCGCCGAGGTATTCATCCCAAATGCCGTGGATCAGCGCACCGAGCTGTTCCTCGTTCGCGGGGGTCATCTCTTTCTCTGTGTATGACTCGCCAAAGCTCTTGTACTTGTTGTTGCTGCCCTTCACGAACTGCACGTCCACGCCGATCTTCTCGAACATGCCTTTGAAGAACATCAGTTCAGCGCGTAGACCGCGGAAATCCAGATCGCCTTCGGGTACCACGTAAACCGCATCGGCCGCGCTGGCCAGGAAGTAGGTGCCCTGGGTGTAGAATTCGCTGTAAGCCACGATGGGCTTGCCGCTCTTCTCGCGGAACTCGATCAGCTTCTTGCGGATCTCTTGCGCACTGGCCGAACCCGTGTTCAGCATGGTGAGCTCCAGGAACACGCCCTTGATCCGCTCGTCGCGGGCGGCTTTGTCCAGATCCTCCAAGAGATGGTCAAGCCCAATATTGGAGGCGCCGCGGAAGGGGCCGAAGTCCAGGTTGAAGTCGCTCTTCTCGCCACGGTCCACGATGGCTTGGTCCAGGCGCAGATGCAGCACGGAGCCGTCCTTGATGGTGGTGGGTTTATCGCCGAAGGAAGTGCTCACCGCAGCGATGGTGCCGATCAGCAGTACGAGGAGCAGCACGCACACCAGCAGGAAGCCCAGCATGGAGGCGAACACGTATTTGAGGAATTGTCCCATTGGGTCGTTTGTTCGTTCGGAGCCGAAAGTAGACCGCTGCGCTGGGCCTCGCTGGGCGCGAATACACCAGCGGTGGGCTACCCGTATGGAAGGTGCGGCGCCTACTTTCGCCCGTGCGCCCTACCACTGGGTGGAACGAAGATGGCCGAGGAAGTGCTGCTGCTGTTGGGTGCCGACCTCGGTGACCCCAAGGTCACATTCACGCGAGTGGAAGACCTGTTGGCCGGACGCTGTGGCACCATCCTGGCGCGAAGCCGCGATCATTGGACGGAACCCTGGGGCTTTGCCGGTGCGCAACTTTTCTTGAACCGGGCCCTCCTCATCGCCACGGAGTTGGAACCCCTGGCGTTGCTCCGGGAAGTGCTGGCCATCGAGCGGGAGCTGGGTCGCGTGCGTGGTGCGGCGCAAGGCTACGCATCGCGTTCCATCGATATCGACCTGCTGCTGTGGAAGGACCGGCAGATCGCGTTGCCCGCGCTGAAGGTTCCGCATCCACGGCTGCACGAGCGGGCTTTCGCACTGGCCCCTGCGGCGGATCTAGTGCCGCACTGGCGTCATCCCCTATCGGGGAACACCGTGCTTCGCCTATTGGACCAGGTGCTCTGAGAGGGAGCACACTTTAGCCAACTTCACCGCCTGAGGACCAGCCCACCGCGTGAACTACAGCTACATCGCCATCGAAGGCTTGATCGGTGCGGGCAAAACCACATTGGCTCGGCGCCTGGCCGAACGTTGGGGTGCCCGCCTGGTATTGGAGGAATTCGATGACAATCCCTTTTTGCCCCGGTTCTATGAGGATCCGGAACGCTTTGCCTTCGCGGTGGAGCTGAGTTTCCTCGCACAGCGGTACCACCAGCTCAAACGCGTCACCGAGCAGGATCTGTTCGCACCGCGTACCGTAGCGGACTATTCGATAGGCAAATCCCTGGTCTTCGCCACGGCCACATTGGGCGCGGAGGAGAACGCCCTCTTCAGCGATCTGTACCGGATCATGTACGCCGACCTGCCCCGGCCGGAATTGATCGTGTACCTGCATTTGGGTCCGGCGCGCGCGCAGGAGCGGATCCGAGCGCGGGGCCGCAGCTACGAGCAGGGCATCCAGGCGGCTTATCTGGAACGTTTGCGCGACCTGTACTTCGATCAAATGCGGAAAGCGGAGGGCTCCCGGGTGTTGATCGTGGACCTGGGCGACCGGGACCTGCTCCACGATGCGGCCGCCTTTTCCCAACTCTGCGATAGACTGGAGAAGCCGATGGAGGCGTCGTTCGAGGTGCTCCAGCTCTGATCCACAGGGTTTCGTGAACAATTGGGCGATCCATTCCGGGAACCCCAAAAGGAGGATGTTATGTTTGCGCCCGGAAAGCACTGAACATCAGCACACACTCGTCATGAAAAGATCGCAATTGCGCGGAGCGGCCCCGATGGCCGTAGCAGCGCTGTTCATCGCCGGCTGCAGCGGCCTGGGCAAGATGACCAAGCACGCAGAGACCATCAAGTACACGGTGGAGCCGAACCCCTTGATCGTGCAAGGCGACAGTGTGGCCGTGAGCGTACGCGGGAATTTCCCGGCGAAGTACTTCTCCAAGAAGGCAACGGTCGAACTCACTCCTTCCATCGATGGGATCGGGGAGTCAATGCTACTGGAAACCCCGGAGGGCAAGGTCCCGGAGAACTTTGTGGCCACGAGTTCCACGGCGCTGAAAATGGTCGGATTCCAAGGGGAAGGTGCGGCTGGCAACTACACGGTGATCCCTTACGAGAGCGGCAAGGAATTCTCGCATAGCGACAAGGTGGCTTACACCCCGGCCATGGAACACAGCGCGCTGATGGTGAAGATCCTCGGCAAACAGGGTAAGAAAGAGAAGCCCTTCCCCACAGTGAAGGTCGCTGATGGGGTCATCACCACGCCCTATCTGGTAAAGAGCGATGACAAGACGATCATGGCGAAAGACGCCTTCCAGCGCATCACATCCCACACCCAGGATCTCCAGCTCAACTACAATGTGGCGAGCGATGTGCAAGTACCGGGAGATAACAAGGAGCAGGATGTGAAGGACTTGCAGGCCTTTTTGAAGGACAATGCCAAGAACCCGAACATCGTGATCAAAGGCGTGAAGATCGACGCCTACGCCTCGCCCGAAGGGGAGGTGGATATGAACGAGGGGCTCGCCAACAAGCGTGACAAAGCGGCTATGCGCTGGATGCAGAGCGAACTCGGCAAGAACAAGCTGGCCAAGGGCGATAGCCTCTTCACGGGTGTGAGCCACGGAGAGGATTGGACGGGCTTCGAACGCGAACTGAACGCGAGCAATTTCGCGGACAAGGATCTGGTGCTGCGCGTGCTCTCCATGTACCCCGATGTGAACAAGCGCGAGAGCGAGATCAAGAACATGGCCGCGACCTACACCGAGCTCCGTAGCGACATCCTTCCAAAACTGCGTCGCGCGGAGATCCAACTGAACTACGACCGCGTCGGCAAGACCGATGAGCAGCTCACGAGCATGAGCCGCACCATGCCCGACAGCCTGAACGTGGAGGAACTGCTCTTCGCTGCGACCCTGACCCAGGATATGAACGAGCAGCTCCGCATTTACAAGGAGTGCGAGCGCGTGCATCCGGCGGACTACCGCGCCGCGAACAACGTGGGCTACATCTACATGCAGCAGAACAAGCTGGCGGAAGCGGAGGCTCAGTTCACCAAGGCGAACAGCATCACCGACAATCCCATCAGTACGAACAATTTGGGCGTGTGCGCACGCTTGAAGGGCGATCGCAAGAAAGCCGCGGAACTGTATTCGAAGGCTGGCGCCGCTGGTCCGGAGGTGAGGTACAATCAGGGCATCATCGACATCCAGAACGGCAACTACAGCAGTGCGAACAGCAACTTCAGTGGCTCCAACGGTCTGAACGTCGCCCTGGCGAAGACGCTGAGCGGTGATGCCGCCGGTGCACAGCGCGCCCTCGAAGCCTCGCCGGACAAGGACACCGCCGAAGGCCACTACCTCATGGCCATCATCGGTGCCCGCCAGAACAATGGTGACATGGTGAAGAACAACCTCTCCCTCGCCGTACAGAAGAACGCCGCCCTGGGCGATAAGGCGAAGAAGGACCTCGAGTTCCGTGCTTTTAAGAACGATCTGGGCATCTAGGCAAAAGCCTTTCACGATCGAAGCCCTCGGCATTGTGCCGGGGGCTTCGTCGTTTTTCGTGCGTCGCTAGCACGATGTGCCACTATCGTTGGTGGCGGAACCCGTGGTTCGCGCTCATCCGTGCCAACTTCTGCTCGCCGACCCCAGTGACCACCAGGGTTTGGTGGTGGGGTCATCGCACCCGCACGCGTCCGCCGCATGGGCACGCTTGTTCTTGATGCGAGGATGGGGTTGAACACGAGAACTCTCCCGCATGGTCCAACCACCTTCGAAGTGAACAAGGCATCGCCACGCCACGGACGAACACGGCTCTCTCCCTTCCATTGAGCCCATCATCTGCGTCCATCCGAGTTCATCCGCTGTAGAACTCGCATTGTGAAGAGGCCTGGCAGGCCAGCCTGCGGCAAGGATCACATCGATGGGTCGCTTGTGCGAAAAGGAAAGCCCGGCCACTGGCCGGGCTTTCTCAAAGGTTCGAGAGGTCCTAGAAGATGATCTTCTGCCTGCGGATGCGGCTGCGGTACTTCTTGCTGCCGCTCTTGTACTTGTAGTTTTTGTGGTGTACTTGGATCTTCAAGAAGAGGTAGGCGTCCTTGTCGCTGCTATCACCGCGCTGTTGTCCTGCGCTCGTGGTGAACTCGCTGATGCCCGGACCGGCACCGATGCTTGGATCGGCCATGTACGCGCCTACCGGACCGCTCACCGCGGCGATGGCGTCATTGTCATAGTACACCGTGCTCACGTCGTCCAGGTAGTCGGTCATGGTCATCGAATACTGTAGCTCGATGCCCAAGCTCCACTGTTTGCTGATCGCCTTGCGGATGCCGAAGCCCATCGGCACGCAGAAGCTCAAATTGCTGTACTCCTGGGCGCCACCGGGCAAACCCTGCCCTTCGGTGTGGAGCGGCTGCAAGCGCACCCAGGTGTTGTTGAACTTCCCTTTGGGATCGAAGTAGAAACCGCCGATGCCGACGAACCCATAGAAGCCGATGCGCGAGGCCTTTTGGCCCTTTACTCCCCGGAGATCGTAGATGTGGCCCAGTTCCTCCCGGAAGAAGTGCAGTTCGAGCACGGAGCTCAGCTCGAACACATCGCTCCGGAAATTCAGATTCCGGTTCCGGCGGAACTTCTCTTGCGTGAGGTTGTCATTACCGGCCAGGATGCCATAGGTGAGCGATGTGCGCAAGGCCATGCGCTCGAAGATGTGGTAGCGCCAACCAAGGCTCACCGAAGGGCGGGTCTGGCTGAACTCCAGGTCCCACAGGAAGGAGGTGCCTATTTGGTCGCGACCGCCCAACTCGCCGAGAAAGTTGGCGATACCCATCCCGAAAGTGATCTCGTTACGGTGGGTCTTCCAGTAATTGGACTTGCGGAAGTACTGGGCGTGCAGCGGAGCGGCCGCCATGCAGCAGAAAAGGAGGAATGCCCAAAATGTGCGAGGAGCGTAGTATCCCTTCATGCAGCGAAGCACGGTTCTTCCCAAATGTACCCCTTCGAGCGGAAAAACATGCCCCAAGGGTTCAGTTCCTATCCTCATGGACGTGTTGACCGTCGAACGGTGGCCTTCATACGGGCTCGGCGAACTTGGGTTATCCGGCTTGGATCACCGCCCGGCAAGCCACCAGAGAACGATGCCGGCACACACGCTCACGTTCAGGGAATGCTTGGAGCCGTGCTGCGGGATCACCAGGCAGCCGTCGCAAGCAGCGATCACCCCGTCGCTAACCCCGTTCAGCTCATTGCCGAAGACCAAGGCGAGGGGCATATTCTCCGAAGGAGATACCTGCTCGAGCGGCACGGCATGAAGGGTTTGCTCCACTGCGAGCACACGGTATCCCGCTTCCTTCAACGCACCTACGGTCGTCGCGGCATCGGGTGCGTGGGTCCACGGCACGCTCAGGGTGGCCCCTAAAGCGGTCTTTTCGATCTCGCGATGCGGCGGTACCGGGGTGAACCCGCACAAAACGAGCTCTTCGACCCCGAAAGCGTCAGACGTCCGGAAGATGGAACCCACGTTGTGGCGGCTTCGGACATCTTCCAGCACCACCCGGATTGGTCTCCGGCCCATCTGGGCATAGGCTGTCGGGCTTACCCGGCCGAGTTCCTCCATGGTCAATTTTCGGTCGCCGGTGGGCATGGGGAGAGGGTGTGGAAAAAGGGAGTGGTTCAGGAGCGATCGGCCGCAGGGTGGAGCTTACCTTTCCAGACTGGCGAAAATAGAACGGCCAGTGACGGCAGATGGCCAAAGGCGTACGGAGCGAAACACCGCTGATGCAGCAGTATCAGCGGATCAAGGGGCAATACCCCGACGCCTTGCTGCTCTTCCGTGTGGGCGATTTCTACGAGACCTTCGCCGCCGACGCTGTTCGGACCGCGCAGATCCTCGGGATCACCCTCACCAAACGCAACAACGGCGCGGCCGGTGAAGTGGCCCTGGCAGGTTTCCCGTACCATGCCCTGGATACCTACCTGCCCAAATTGGTCCGCGCGGGGCATCGAGTAGCGGTCTGCGATCAGTTGGAGGATCCCAAGTTGGCCAAGTCCATCGTGGAACGTGGGGTCACGGAAGTGGTCACGCCCGGCGTATCGTTCAGCGATCGTGTCGTGGATCACCGGAACAACAATTGGCTCGCGGCGATCTGTTACCGCGCGGGACGGTACGGTCTGGCCTTTCTGGACGTCACCACCGGGGAGTTCCTGGTGGGCGAGGAAGGGCGGGAGGGTGTGGCGCAGTGGATGGAAGGTTTTGGCCCCAGCGAACTGCTCTATGCCAAGGGGGAGGAGGATCCTCTGGTGGCGGGCCTCATCACGGGGCAGTACACCTATGGACTGGAAGATTGGGTTTTTACGAATGATCTCACACGGGAACGATTGCTGCGGCAATTCAGCACCGTGAGCTTGAAGGGGTTCGGTATCGAGGACCTTCCGCTCGGCCAATGCGCTGCCGGGGCGGTACTGCACTACCTCGGCGATACGCGCCATGAGCGTCTGGCGCATATCACGCGCATCGCGCGCCTGCAACCCAGGGCCCACCTGGGTCTGGACCGGTTCACGTTGCGCAATCTGGAAGTGGTGCTGCCGGTGAGCGACGGGGCCCGCACGCTTCTGGAGGTGCTGGACCATTGCGTCACACCGATGGGTGCGCGCACCTTGCGACGCTGGCTCACTTTTCCGCTGGTCGATCGAACCGCGATCGATGGGCGTTTGGACGCGGTTTCAGCCCTCGTGAGCGAAGGTGCCCTCGTCGATGCGCTGGGCCAGCATCTCTCCGCGATCGGCGATCTGGAGCGGCTCGGAGGGAAAGCGGCGGCCGGGAGGATCAATCCGCGGGAACTCCAACAAGTGAGAGCGGCTTTGGAAGCGGCCGAACGGATCGCGGATGATCTGCGGCCAGGGACCAAAGCGCTTCACGCTTTGGCCGGGGCGATACGGCCCGATCGGACGCTGGCGGAGGCCATACGCCGCACCCTGGCCGTCGACCCGCCGGCCCAGGTCCAGAAAGGGGGTGTCATCCTGCCCGGTATTTCTCCGGAACTCGACGAGCTCCGCCATGTGGCCAGCCATGCGAAGGACCTGCTGCTGGAAGCACAACAACGCGAGAGCGAGCGCACGGGCATTCCTTCGCTGAAGGTCGGATACAACAGTGTTTTCGGGTACTACCTCGAAGTACGCAACACGCACAAGAACAAGGTGCCGGCGGAGTGGGTGCGGAAGCAGACCCTGGTCGGCGCTGAACGTTACATCACCGAGGAATTGAAGGCCTTGGAAGAGCGCATCCTAGGCGCCGAGGAAAGGATCCTCGCACTGGAGGAGGAACTCTTCGGAGGGTTGGTACAGCAGGTATGCGATCGCATAGCAGGGGTGCAGGCCACGGCCTCCGCCATCGCCGAACTGGATGTGCTCCGGAGCTTCGCCATCAATGCGTTGCGCTGGGGTTACGTGCGCCCGGTGTTCGATGACGGCCATGCCATCGATCTGCGCGATGCGCGCCATCCAGTGATCGAGCAGCGGTTGCCACCCGGGGAGCCCTACGTGGCCAACGATCTGTTGCTGGATCCAGAGGAGCGTCAGATCGTGATGATCACCGGCCCGAACATGAGCGGAAAATCCGCGCTTCTTCGGCAGACGGCCCTGATCGTGCTCATGGCCCAGGCGGGGAGCTTCGTTCCGGCCTCGTCCGCCCGCATCGGCGTGGTGGACCGCATCTTCACCAGGGTGGGAGCCTCGGACAATCTGAGCACGGGGGAGAGCACCTTCATGGTGGAGATGAACGAGACCGCGAGCATCTTGAACAACTTGAGCGCGCGCAGCCTGGTGGTACTGGACGAGATCGGCCGGGGCACGAGCACCTATGATGGCATCTCCATCGCATGGGCGATCGCCGAACACCTGCACGATCACCCGGGGCGTCCCCGCACGCTCTTCGCCACGCACTACCACGAGTTGAACGAAATGGAGGCCACTTTCCCGCGGATCCGCAACGCCAACGTGGCGGTGCGGGAGGTGGATGGGCGCGTGCTGTTCTTGCGGAAGCTGGTGCCCGGGGGAAGCGACCGCAGCTTCGGGATCCATGTAGCGCGCATGGCGGGCATGCCCCGAAGCGTGGTGGAACGGGCCGAAAAGGTGCTGGCCCACCTAGAGCAAAGCCACGCGGGCGACTTGGGCGAGGACGCTTTGCCAGTAGCCCAGCGTGCTTCCACCGTGGGGCTGGGCCGGGAGCCCCAGCTCAGCTTTTTTCAGTTGGACGACCCCGCGCTGGTGGGTATCCGGGAGCAACTCGAGCGTATCGACATCGACACCCTCACCCCGGTGGAAGCCCTGCTGAAACTCAACGAGATCAAGCGGATGGCCACCGGGCGGAAGCCAGCGTTGCACAAGGCGTGAGGGCCTCGTTGCCAGAACCGGGGCCGCTGCTATATTTGCAGCCTCTTAAGCGAGAGTAGCTCAGTTGGTAGAGCACGACCTTGCCAAGGTCGGGGTCGCGGGTTCGAGTCCCGTTTCTCGCTCCAGGATGCCTCCCCCAAGGAGGCATCGCTATTTTCGGACGGTCCTTCCGCGCTTCGCGAGATGCGGCGGAGGAGGCCCGGGTGGTGGAATGGTATACACGAGGGACTTAAAATCCCTTGGTCCGCAAGGGCCTTGCGGGTTCAAGTCCCGCCCCGGGCACCAGGTTGCAGGTATGATCGGAGGTCCACAGCCCTCGCACTTGGGAGAGTTCCGCTCTCCCCCAGGAGGGCGCACCCGGATCGCGCCCACCCCGAGCGGCTACCTGCATGCAGGGAACGCCCTGAATTTCCTGATCACCCACCACATCGCGCGCGAAGCGGGGGCCACTGTGCTGTTGCGCATCGACGATCTGGACGCTGAAAGGGTGCGGCCGGAGTATCTGGAGGACATTTTCGAAACCCTGGCTTGGTTGTGGATCAAGCCGGACCAAGGTCCGCAAGATCCTACTTCGCATTTTCGGAACTGGTCGCAACAACTTCGCCTCGCGCGCTACCAGGAACTTGCCGAGGCCCTTCGCGCTGGAGGTCATCTCTATGGCTGTACCTGCTCGCGCCGCGGCCGTGAACTGCTCCGGCACGAGGGACGCTCCACCTGTCGATGTCGTGATCGGACCGGGGACCTGGACGATCCCCAGGCCGCCTGGCGCTTGCGCGTTCCAGAGGATCGCCGCGTTGTCGTGCGCTCGCTGTTCGGCACGGATATCAGCGCGGATCTCTTCGCGGTGATGCCAGACCCGGTCCTTCGGCAGCGAGCCACCAATGGTTCGTCCGCCCGACCAGCGTATCAATTGGCCTCATTGGCCGATGACGTGGACCAAGGGATCACCTTCATTGTGCGTGGGCAGGACTTGTGGCCCTCCACCGTTTGCCAGGTGTACCTCGCCGGTTTGTTGGGTATGACGCCGTTCCAGGAGGTTCGCTTCGTGCATCATCCGTTGCTCCAGGACCAGGCCGGGAACAAGCTTTCCAAATCGGAAGGGGCGCTTTCGATCCGCGCGATGCGCGGCCGAGGAGCGGATCCTGTCGAACTGCGCGCGATGGCCAAGGCCATGCTCACGAGGATCGAAGGCAAGGCTGGATCAGGCGCGTAAGGCCGCAGGCGTCAGGCGGATCACGCGCAGCGCGTGCAATGCGCGGATGATCGGCCAGGTGGGATCGAACTCCCACCATTTGATGGCGAAGTTGGCGCGTGCGCTGTTCGCATGGTGGTTGTTGTGCAGGCCTTCGCCCATCACCACCAGTTCCACCGGAAGCATATTGCGGCTCGTATCCTTCACCTCGTAATTACGGTAGCCGTACTTGTGCGCGTACCAGTTGATGATGGCGCCGTGCAACGGCCCCATCACAAAGTGCAACGGTAACAATAGGAACCACCAGTAGGAGGGTGCGAACGCGACGTAGAAGGTGGTGTACAGTGCCATCCACGCGATGCGCGAAGGCCAGGTATCCGCGAAGTTCTCCATAGCGGGCCAGCTAGGCACGCCCTTCGTGAAGCGTTCCTCGAGGTCCATCTTGCGGTAGAAGATGTTGTGATACACGGTTTTGGTGCGCCACATCATGCTGAACAAGCTGGGATCGTACTTGGGCGAATGCGGGTCGTTCTCGGTATCGGCGTACGCATGGTGCAGGCGGTGAAGAACACCATAGGCATAGGGGCTTAGGTAGCTGCTGCCTTGCGCGATGAAGGTGAGCACATGGAACACTTTCTCCCAGAAAGAGCTCATGGTGAACATGCCATGCGCTGCGTACCGGTGCAGGTAGAAGGTCTGAACGAACAGACTGAGATACCAGTGCAGAACGAAGAAGACGAGGATGGCGGTCATGATCGGGAGCGCCGCACGTTGTGGTGCGGCGCGAAATTATGCAGAGCGTGTGCTTTCCATGGATCACAAGAACAGTGCCTCCCTCCAAATAGCGGCCAATCTGGCCCAAGTCCAATCCGGCCCATCCCACGGTGCGGCATAGAGCGCGGCCATGCGCAGGTTCAAGAAGGTCAGAAAGGCGGCCAGAACGAGCGACCCCACGCGGATCGGTGTCTGGGCATGGATCACCCGACCGAGAAGAAGTGCAAGAGGCAGAGCGAAGAGCGACAAGTGGTCCACGAACCCACGGAACCCATACGCCGCACCCAGCCACCAAGCCCACCAGCATGAGTATACATACCAGCTGATCCCCCAGAGCACAAGCGCGGTGCGTGCGCCGGACCCTTGTGTACGACCCTGGACCACCAACGCGCTCAACGCGAAGATCATCAGCGGGGTATAGATCAACCAGCCGTTCTGGTGGCTGAACAGCACATCCCAGAGATGCGGGGCGCTCCAGTCAAATCCCTCTCCTTTGGTGCCGTATGTGAACAGGACCCACTTTCCGGTGATCATCTTCCAATAGAGCAACTGGGGAAGAAGGAACAAGGCGGCGATAGCCATCCCCACACCGGTCGCCCATGGCGTCCGCCACCACCAGCGTGCTCGCTCCATGATCTCCTCCGTATTCCGCGTGCGCCAGAGCAGCGGTACAAGAAAGAACACCGCATGCAAGGGTCGCACAAGGATGAGCAATGCACCAACGGTGCATAGGAGGATGTGTCCACGCGTGGTCCAATACGTTCGCTGTTCTTCGGTGATGAGCAACACGAAGGCCGTCATTGCGAACGCGTACGCATGGGACATCCCGGGCTCATGCACGGCATAGTAGAAGAGGTTGGTGGCGAAGACAAGGAGCAGCACAGCGAGCAATGCCGCGACCCGGTCGGTGGAACGGAGCAGGAGCCGTAAAATGGCATGCGCACCGAGCGCAACGTAGGTCGCCGTACCAAGGAGTTGCGCGACCGCGTAGGGAGCGGAGTATCCATCCCGCGCTGCCCCGGCGATCCAGGCGCAGACATGGCCGAGCAGGAAGAAGGGGAGTTGCAGCAAGGCCACTCCGATCGTGAACAGGCTGAGGCGCGAGCCATCCTCCAGCACATGCACCCACGGAAGTCCGCGCAGGTCACCAGCGAGAAATGCCGCAGGTAGGAATTGATAGTAGCCCAAACTGTCCGTGCGGATGCCCAAGAAGATGTCAAGCCGTTCGCGATGCACCAGCCACGCGGTGGCGAAGAGCAGGACCCCGATCATGGGCGCGAGAAAGCGAAGAAGCGATCCGCTCATGGCCGGGCGCGAGGCACTTCAGGAAGCAGGGTATGGTCCGCCGAGGGGAGAAGTTCTTGCTCAAGGATGACCGGGATACCCAGCAAACCGTTGTGGATCCGATAGTGTATCTCGCTCGCGTACCACACCTCTCCATCGCGGGGCGCGATACGCATACGGCGCGGGAAGTCCGCGTAAGCGCCGTTCTCGAGATGCAGCAACAAACCGCTCAACTCGGCTCTTCGCTCGATGCCTGTGATACGATACCTTTCTTCATGCTCCGTCCCGAACATGCGATTGGTCGTCAGGAGCAGCATCACCGCGAGCGGAAGCACCCCGAAGAGACCGATCATCGCAGAAGCCCAAGGGCCGAACTTGTACTTGCGATCCAGAAGGAGGAGAACGAAAGCGGTGATCCCCACGATCGCACCGATCATCCGCAGCCAACCGTCCACGGTGAGCAAGGTGGGGAGTGCCAGGATGTACACCGCAGCTAGGCAGAGGAACCAGATGGGGACCAACCAACTCCAATGGAACCGACCCCAAGGGCCTTCTTCCTCTGGCGATCGTGGAGATGACCGTCTTTGACCGGGTGGACGTTGAGCGGGCAGCATGGTCGCGGTGGAGACCAATGTAGCCAACGCGCGAAATGATGGAACGTTGCTGCGCCCTGTGCCGCTTAGAACAAGGATCAATTCCCGAACATCTCCCGGACGCGCTCGAAGAAGCCTTTGTCCTTCGCGGTGGGCTTGGGTGCGAAGCCGGGACTGTGGCGCAGTTTCTCCAGCGTTTCGCGATCGGTCTTGTTCAGGTCGGTGGGGGTCCACACCATAAGATGCACGAGCAGGTCCCCGTGGCCGCGGCCGTGTACATCGGGCAGGCCTTTGCCGCGCAGGCGCAAGGTGGTGCCGCTCTGTGTGCCGGGTTCCACTTTCACCTTCGCCTTGCCTTGTACGATCGGCACTTCGATGCTCGTTCCCAAGGCCGCGTCGGGCATGCTCACATACGCTTCGTGGTGCAGGTGATGGCCTTCGCGGCGCAGTTCGTTGTGCGGTTCCTCTTCGATCACAACGAGCAGATCGCCTGGTATACCACCTGCTGGAGCTTCATTGCCCATGCCGCTCACATTGAGCTGCATGCCTTCTTCGACACCGGCGGGGATCTTGATCGGCAGCACCACCTCTTCGCGCACCAACCCGTGCTCATCGCTGCCGGGTGCGCGCTTGCTAGCGGTCTGGCCAACACCGCCGCAGGTGGGACAGGTGCTCACCGTTTGCATCGCACCTAGAAAGGTGCTCTGCACGCGCGTCACCTGGCCGCTGCCCTTGCACGTGGAACAGGCCCCGTACTCGCTGCCCTTGCCCCGCACCAACTTGGTCACCTTGATCTTCTTTTCGGCTCCCAAGGCGATCTCCTCCAACGTGAGCTTGATGCGCACACGCAGGTTGCTGCCCTTCACCACACGGTTCCCCCGCGAGCGGCCACCGAAACCGCCAAAGGCACCACCCCCGAAGGCTTCTCCGAAAACGTCGCCGAACTGGGAGAAGATGTCCTCCATGTTCATGCCGCCGCCGTGGAAGCCTCCGCCCCCGAAGCCACCCGGTGCGTTGTGACCGAATCGGTCGTATTTGGCCTTCTTGTCCGGATCGCTCAGGATCTCGTACGCGGTAGCCGCTTCCTTGAACTTCTCCTCGGCGGCCTTGTCGCCCGGGTTTTTGTCCGGATGGAACTTGATGGCCTGTTTGCGGTAGGCCTTCTTGATCTCGTCGGCACTGGCGTTCTTCTGAACGCCCAGGATCTCGTACGGGTCGCGTTTGCTCATAGGGAGTGTCGACCCAATGGGTCGACGGTACAGGAGCGTCGGTCCGATCGCGGTATCATTCGCCGACCACCACTTTTGCGTAACGGATCACGCGATCGTGTAAGGTGTAGCCTTGTTCCACCACATCGATCACCTTGCCTTTCAGATCACCGCTGGGGGCGGGGGCCTTTGTGATGGCTTCGTGCCGATCGGTATCGAATGGTTCGCCCTTCGCATCAGGCAGCGCCTTTACGCCCTGGCTGCCCAGGATGTGCAACAGCTTGGTGTGGATCAGGTGGAAGCCCTCCTTCACGACAGCGATATCCGAAGTGTTGTCGTTGTTGGCGATGGCACGTTCCATATCATCCACCACGGGGATCACATTGCGCAGCACGTTCTCGCCGGCGAACTGGATCAGCTCGAGCCGCTCTTTGGCGGTGCGCTTGCGGAAATTGTCGAACTCGGCGTTGAGGCGGAGCCAGCGGTCCTTCAACTCGGCCGCTTCGGCCCGGCTGGCGTCGAGTAGGCCCTGTAGTTCGGCGATGTCTTCACGGCCTTGGGCATCGGCATCGTGCATCACATGTTCTGCCGCAGCCTCGCTCGCCATGGCGAGCGGGTTGTCACGGTCTTCGTTCTTGGCCTCAGACCTTGCCGGATCGGCAGTGGTCTGGGCATTGGTGCTGCCGTTGGGTCGTTCCGACATGGATCTCTTGGACTTTTTGAAGAGCGCGCTCATGGGTCAAGACGTGTGCCAGTGCCGTGTTGATGATCGGGGCGCGAAGTTCGGGGACTTTTTGGCAGGCGGGCGTGGAGGAACAAGAGAAAAGCCCTGCCAAGCAGGGCCTTTCTGGAGAGCGCGTTCGTGGACCGATCAGAGGCTCTTCACATACTTGTCCAGTTCTTGATGCAAGGCCATACCGCGGAGGTTCTTTGCAATGATGATCCCGTTCGGATCGATCAGGAAGCTCATCGGGATCCCGGAAACGCCATACAGGCGCGAAGCTTCCGAGGCCCAATACTTCAGGTCGCTCACATGGTATTTCCAGGCAAGTTTGTCCTGCTCGATCGCGCGTTTCCACGCATCGCGGCTCTTGTCCAAGCTCACGCTGAACACCTCGAAGCCTTTGCCCTCCTTGTATTTTGCCTGACCGTATTTGGCATAAGCCGCTACCACGTTCGGGTTTTCGCGACGACACGGGCCGCACCAGCTTGCCCAGAAATCGATCAGCACGTACTTGCCGCGCAGTTCGCTAAGTTTGAGCACCTTGGTGCTGTCCGCGTTCATGTACGCGAGTTCGGGTGCCTGCTCCCCGATATTGGTTCCGATCTTGACACTGTCCTTCGGGCCGCTCATGCGTGCGGAGAAGCCATAAATGGCCAGTAGGGCCACAGCGGAGACGATCAGGATGCGCAGCTTGCTCATGGCGGTGCGGAATTTCATGGCGCGAAGGTAGGAAGGGGCCCGAAGGTGGGCGCGGCGGGAATGCCAAGATCATGCCGGAACGTGAAGCCCAAGACAAAGGGGTAGGCTCGGGACCTTGTCCTGTTCGCCGGTGCAGTTCACTCCAATCGTTCGATCCGCGCGCCCAGGGCGTTGAGCCGTGTATCGATCCGCTGGTAACCGCGATCGATCTGTTCGATGTTGTCGATGGTGCTGGTGCCTTCGGCGCTCAGAGCCGCTATCAGGAGCGACACACCCGCGCGGATGTCCGGGCTGGTCATGCGTATGGCTCGTAGCGGGTTCTGGAAGTCGTTCCCGATCACCAGGGCGCGGTGCGGATCGCAGAGCGTGATCTGCGCGCCCATCTCGATCAACTTGTCCACGAAGAAGAGGCGGCTCTCGAACATTTTTTGATGCACCAGCACGCTCGCTTTGGCCTGGATGACGGTAACGAGGACAATGCTCAGCAGGTCGGGCGTGAACCCGGGCCAGGGGGCGTCGGCCACGGTCATATTACTTCCGTCAATGAACTTGGTGATGGTGTAGTGCTCTTGCGCCGGTACGAAAATGTCGTCGCCATTGCGTACCACCGCGATGCCCAGTTTGCGGAAGACCTCGGGGATCACGCCCAGGTGGTCGTAGCCGGTGTCCTTGATGGTGATCTCGCTGCGTGTCATGGCGGCCAGGCCGATGAAGCTGCCGATCTCGATCATGTCGGGCAGCATGCGGTGCTCGGTGCCACCGAGCTCTTTCACGCCATCGATGTGCAAGAGGTTGCTGCCGATGCCGGTGATCTTCGCACCCATGCGCACGAGCATTTCGCAGAGCTGCTGTACATAGGGTTCGCAGGCAGCGTTGAAGATTGTGGTGCGCCCCTCGGCCAACGCCGCCGCCATCACGATGTTGGCTGTACCCGTCACGCTGGCCTCGTCCAGCAGCATGTAGGCCCCTTTAAGTCGTTCAGCTTCGGCCTTGAAAAATCCTTCCTTACTGTCGTACTTGATCTCGGCCCCCAACTTCTCGAAACCGATGAAATGCGTGTCCAGTCGGCGTCGGCCGATCTTATCGCCCCCGGGGGTCGGGATATAGCCCCGCCCGAAGCGCGCCAGGCTCGGACCCACGACCATCACGCTTCCACGGAGACCACCACCCAGCTTTTTGAATTCGGGCCGAAGGAAGAACTCGATGTCCACATCCTTCGCCGTGAAGCGGTAGCTGCCGTCCCCGAGCTTTTCCACCTTTACGCCCATCTGGCGCAATAGCTCGATCAGCTTGTTCACATCCACGATGTCCGGCACGTTGTGGATGGTGACCGGCTCGGCGGTGAGCAGCACCGCGCAGAGGATCTGCAAGGCTTCGTTCTTCGCGCCTTGTGGCACCAGTTGACCCTTCAGGCGTCGGCCCCCTTCGATCTTGAAACTTCCCATGTCGCGAAGCAACATCGCCAGGCAGATCAATGGCCAAGCGAAACGTCCGGCGTATCAACAGCCGCTTGTCACCTAAAGGCGGGCAGGAGCAGGCGCCGGGGCAAGTACACGTCCTTGCTCCTGCGCCTGCCTACTGCGCTTGCGTTCAGTACCGCTTCTTGTTCCGGTTGCGATGGCGCTTCTTGCCACCACCACCGCCACCACCCTGGTTGCCATAGCGCTGCTTGCGCGTGTCCACCTCATTGCGTGGGCCGTTCTGCTGGGCCCGCAACAGATCAGCGGTGGAGGCGAGCTGGGACTCTTCCTTGAGTTTCAACTTGCCTTTGCTCATTTCGGCGAGGTCTTTCAGGATCACACCATCGGGCACGGTGTCGCGGTTCCAGGTAAGGAACTGCTTCTTCATGAGGTTGGCGATCAGGTGGGTATAGGCGTCGCGTTCCGGACCCTGCTCCATGGCCGCGCATTGCGCGATCATGCGTTCAACCAACTTGCCATAGTGCCCATAGCGGATCTCCTGCTTGGGATAGGGCACGCGCTCCGGCTTGGTGTCGAGTTCTTCGGCGGTCGGCTTGGGGAACGGTCCGTCCACATCGAGCTTGAACTCGCTCATGATATACAAGTGGTCCCATAGGGCACGTTCCGCGTTCTCGCTTCCGCGCAATTGCGGGTTCAGCCGGCCGATCACAAGAATGATGGCCTTCGCCAAGCGGGTGCGCTCGGTGCGGTCCTCCACACCCATGCAATGCTCCACCATGCGCTGCACATGGCGCCCGTATTCGGGAATGATCAGCCGGGGGCGCTGGGTGTTGTAGTCGTATGCGACGGACGCAGGAGTGCTCATGGCAGCCTGGGGATCAGGAAGAAATAGAGAAGGCGGGCCTGACCAAAGTATACGTGGCCCGCAGGGTCGGCCAAATGTAGGCAAGCCAGACCAAGCAGAGCGCGATCCGTTCAATGGGACGCCCCTATGCCGATCCACCGAACCATTCCACCTCGGAAGTGTTTAGCTTCGGTACGCCGTTCGAGCGGCAGAAAGCCAGAAAGCCATGAAAACCTTCGTACACACCCTTGCCATCGGACTTCTCTTCGCGAGCACTGCGGCCTCGGCCCAGGAGGTCTCCAAAGTGTTCGGCTTCAGCAAGCCCTTCCCGGACTCCTTCGAGAAGGGGGACTGCAAGTCGAACATGGGGTTAGCTCCGGGCATACGGGTAACGATGCCGATGGGCGATCGTTTCGGCATTGGCTTGGGGCTCGCCCACGAATGGCGTTCGGCCCGCACCGAACAAGAGACCGAGAACGGCACTGTGCCGCTCAGCGACGTGAAAGGCCGTGCCTTCCTGCTCCAGGCCATGGGCCAGTACAGGATCTTCACCTGCGCCAGCAAATGCCAGAGCAGCATGGGGGTGATGGTAGGTGCCGATGTGACCCTCCCTTATCGTACGAATGCGCTCCAGTATGCCTCGGATGGATCCGAACTGACCACGGACACGGATCGCGACCGTATGAAGGCGGGTCTCGCCTTTCGCGCTGGCCTGCGGTATTCTGTGCCGCTGTGCGAGCACATGGGCTTTTTCATGGAGCCACAACTGATCTACAAGGCCGTGCTGGACCGCACGGATGAAGCGGCGCAGTTCGGCCGCAGCGAACGCACGAGCGATCGGCTCGGGATGGGTATGCAGGGCGGCATTTATATGAAGCTGATGTGCCCGGGCAAGTGTCCGGTGAAAGCCTCAGCCCAGTAGCCATCCCATCCGCATAGCTTCGCCGCGATGCGTCTTCGCGGTCCGGTGATCGTATTGGTCCTTTCCGTCTTCTCGTGTACCAAGATCCCGGCGGACCTCCCTGATTGGGTGGAAGATCGCATCCGCTTTTGCAGAAGCCCCGGCAAGGATTGCGACCGGCTGGAGATCCTCGAGTACGGCTTCCGCGCCGAACGCTACTACTACTTCGCCCCACGGAATCTGCAAGGCGAGGACGAGCTCTTCACCGCGAACTACGAGCTGCTCTGCAAGGGCACGGATCTCTTCATCGATGAGCCGCCCTGCTCGGATATCGTGTTGGACAGCTTGAGGGTGCTGCGGTTGGTCTACTCGGAGCGCTAGATCACCCTTCCACCACCGTCAACTTCGCGAAGCGTAACAGGAGTTGCTTCTGCCCGGCGGATGGGAAGAACACCGTGGCCTTCAGATCCGGCGCGCGGCCTTCGATCTTGATCACCTTGCCCTTGCCGAAGCGTTCGTGTTCCACGGTCATGCCTTCGGCCAGATCCGGTGTTTCGCTGCCCAGGCTGCTCGTCGCTTCCAGCGGCGCGCCACTTCCGGTGATGCGCTTCAAGTTCTTGGGTGTGGCGGCCGGAGCAGCGCGCGGGCCTGGTGGTGCATCCATGTTCCGCCTTGTGGGCGCCACGTGTTTCCCTGGTACGGCCTTTCCGATCCCCGGCGCGTTCGTCTCTCTTCCATACACCGGTTTGGAGGAGCGTTCGTCGTCGAACAAGTTCTGGCCGGGGTTCGCCCATGGTGGGGTGCGCGTGGTACGGTCCCGAGTGCCCGGTTGTGTCCAAAGCCGATCGTTCTCCGAAGGCATCTCCAGGTACTGTGGATCGATCTCGTCGATGAAGCGGCTGGGTTCCGCGGAGGTGAGATTGCCCCATTTGTAACGGCTCATCGCATAGCTCAGCGTCGCGCGTTTCTCGGCACGCGTCAGCGCCACATAGAACAGACGACGTTCTTCCTCCAGATCGGCCCGGCTGTTCACCGCCATCTGGTTGGGGAACAGGTCCTCTTCCAATCCCACGATGTGTACGTACGGGAACTCCAGTCCTTTCGCGGCGTGAACGGTCATGAGGCTCACGCGGTCGTTGTCGGCGGGATCGTCGTTGTCCGCATCGGTGAGCAGCGCCACGTCGATCAGGAAGTCGGGCAATGTGCGCGGGGTGTCCGTGCCCTCGCCCGCATCGCTGAACTCCTTGATGCCGTTCAGCAGTTCCTGGATGTTCTCGTGGCGGCTGACACCTTCCGGTGTGCGGTCGGTGAGCAATTCCTTCAACAGACCGCTCGTGCGGGCGATGTGTTCGGCGAGCGCGTACGCACTATGCGTCTGCAACATGGTGCGGTAGCTCTCGATCGAGAGCACGAAGTCCGCTACCGACTTGCGGGTACCGGCGTGGAAGCCGAGGTCCGCGAGGTGCTCGTGGAGCAACTGCCAGATCGAGGTCTTCGCTTCGGCCGCGGCCACCATCAGCTTTTCGATGGTGGTTTGCCCGATGCCACGTGCGGGGTAGTTGATGATGCGCTTCAGCGCTTCCTCGTCCTGCGGATTGCAGGTGAGGCGGAAGTAAGCGAGCAGGTCCTTGATCTCCTTGCGCTGGTAGAAGCTGAGGCCACCGTAGATCCGATAGGGGATGTTCAACTTGCGCAGCGCCTCCTCCATGCTGCGGCTCTGCGCATTGGTGCGGTAGAGGATCGCGAAGCCTTTGTTGGGCACCTGGCGGTGCATCTTGGTCTCGAAGATGCTGTGCGCGGTGAAGGCGCCTTCCTCGTTGTCGCTCAGCGCGCGGTGTACGCGGATGCGTTCGCCCTCGTCGTTCTGTGTCCAGATCGTCTTCTTGATCTGGTCCTTGTTCTTGTCGATCAGGCTGTTCGCCGCGCCGACTATGTTCTTGGTGCTGCGGTAGTTCTGCTCCAGCTTGAAGAGGGCGTGGTCTTCGTAGTCGCGCCGGAAATTGAGGATGTTCTGGATGTTCGCTCCGCGGAAAGCGTAGATGCTCTGGCTGTCGTCACCCACCACGGTGATGTTCTCATGGCGTGCGGCGAGCGTGCGGATGATGTTGTACTGCACCAAATTGGTGTCCTGGTACTCGTCCACCAGAATGTACTGGAAGCGCTGCTGGTACTTCAGCATCGTTTCGGGATGATCGCGGAAGAGGAGGTTGGTATTGAAGAGCGATCATCGAAATCCATGGCGCTGGCGCGGAAGCAACGCTCGGCGTACTGCTGGTAGATGGCCCCGATATGCTCGCGTCCGCTGCTGGCATCGCTGGCCATCACTTCCGCATCGCGCTGGTACTCGAGCGGACCGATCAGGTTGTTCTTGGCGATGCTGATGCGGCCGTGTACCTGGTTCGGCTTGTAGATCTTGTCGTCCAAGCCGCGCTCTTTCAGGATGGCTTTGATCAGGCTGCGGCTGTCGTCGGTATCATAAATGGTGAAGTCCTTCTGGTAGCCCAGTTTGTCGGCCTCGGAGCGCAGCACGCGTGCGAACACGCTGTGGAAGGTGCCCATCCACAAACCGGCGGCCTCGCTCCGCCCGACGATGCTGGCGATGCGTTCCTTCATTTCGCGTGCGGCCTTGTTGGTGAAGGTGAGCGCGAGGATCCGGAAGGGGTCCACACCCTTTGCGGCCATGAGTTGCGCGATGCGCACGGTGAGCACCCGGGTCTTGCCCGAGCCGGCACCGGCGATCACCATGTTGGGGCCGTCGGTATGGGTAACAGCGGCGAGTTGCGCCTCGTTCAGGCCTTCGAGATGATGCATGCGATGATCGATGGTGCGCCTACCACGCACATGGATGCCAAAGGTAGCGGCGTGGGGAGCGGCTCAACGAGTTACGAGGAACTGTAGGTTCAGTGCGTAGAGTGTAGAGCTCATCAACGAGCGCACATCCACGCCGTGCAGCCACATGAAGCCGGTGCCGTATTGCACTTGCGCGCTGAGGTCGGTGCGTTTGCCCAAGCGCACACCGAGCTGCGCGCTCAGGTAGCCACGTAAATAGGTGCATGCTCGTCCTTGCAAGCTGCGATCGACCAGCGTGCGCTCATTGCTGAATCCGCCCACCTCGTCGGTGGCAACGCCTTGTACGCTCAGTGTTCCGCCGCTCGCGTGGCCCAGTTCGGCCAGCAGCCCGCCACGTAGAAAGGCGCGCCTGCCAAGGAAGAGGCTCCAGTAGGGGCCGCCGCCCACGGCGATCTCGGTTTGGGACATGGTGTAGAGGTATTCCACTTTGCGCGCCGTATCACCAAGCAAGCTATCGGTGTATAGGTAGAGATAGAAGATGCGCGGATGCAGGTTCAAATGAAAGGTCCAGCCGTTCTCGCCGCTGTGGCCATCGATGGTGCGCGCCAACGCGAAGCGTGGGCCGATGCAGAAGCCGATGGCGGTGGCGCTGTAGTTGAAGTAGTAGTCGGAGGGCTTGCCGGGCAGGAGCGGAAGTTGGGTCTTGGCGTACTCTTGGAACGTTTCAACGCCTTGGGCACCGTGGTTCTCAAGGCTCAGCCCGAGAATGCCGCCGATGGCGCGCAACTTCAACTTGCCTTTTACAGGGTCGCGGAAAACGGAAGTGTCGATCTGCGCAGGAGCGAGGTGCGCCAGCAGCAGGAACAAGTTCAGAAGGGCACGGCGCGACATCGGCACCCGCGTTCGCGGTGATCCGAAGGTAAGGGCCTAGGCCACGTAGCGCAGGCTGCGGCCAGGGTAGCGGGCGCTCTTACTGAGCTGCTCTTCGATGCGCAGGAGCTGATTGTACTTCGCGATGCGGTCGCTTCGTGAGGCGGATCCGGTCTTGATCATACCGCAGTTTGTGGCCACCGCAAGATCGGCGATGGTGCTGTCCTCGGTCTCGCCGCTTCGATGGCTCATCACGGCGGTATAGCCCGCGCGGTGCGCCATATCCACGGCCTCGAGGGTTTCGGTGAGGGTGCCGATCTGGTTCACCTTCACCAGGATGCTGTTGGCGATGCCCTTGTCGATGCCCTCTGCCAACCGTTTCGTGTTGGTGACGAAAAGATCGTCGCCGACGAGTTGCACCTTTTCGCCCAGAGTTTCCGTGAGCTTCTTCCATCCCGCCCAGTCATCTTCGGCCATCCCGTCCTCGATGCTCACGATCGGGTAGCGCTTGCACCAGTCCGCCCACTGCGCCACCATTTCATCACTTGTGAGACTGTCGCCCGTGCTTGCCAGTTCGTAGCGCTTCTTCTTGGAGTTGTAGAACTCCGTGCTGGCACAATCCAGGGCGAGCACGATATCGTCACCGGGTTTATAGCCTGCCTTTTCTATGGCTTGCATCACCAGCTTCAAGGCCTCCTCGTTGCTGGGCAGGTCAGGCGCGAAACCACCTTCATCACCGACATTGGTGCTGAGGTTTTTGGCCTTCAAAACGGCCTTGAGGTGATGGAAGACCTCAGCGCCCATGCGCAAGCCTTCGGCGAAGTGCTTCGCGCCAACAGGCATGATCATGAACTCCTGTACATCCACCTTGTTGTCGGCATGTGCGCCGCCGTTCAGGATGTTCATCAACGGCACGGGCAAGGTGCAGGCGTTCACGCCACCGACATAGCGGTAAAGGGGCAGGCGGGCCTCGCTGGCGGCGGCTTTGGCCACCGCGAGACTTACGCCGAGGATGGCGTTCGCGCCTAAATTGCCCTTGTTGGCCGTACCGTCCAGGCCGATCATGGCCTTGTCGATCATGGCCTGCTGGTCGATCGGTGCACCGCTCAATTCTGTGTTGAGCGTGTTGTTCACATGCTCCACGGCCTTCTGCACGCCCTTTCCCAGGAACCGCTTCTTGTCGCCGTCGCGCAATTCCATCGCTTCGTGCGCGCCGGTACTGGCGCCGCTCGGAACCGCTGCGCGACCCATATGGCCCTCATCGGTGAACACATCCACTTCAATTGTGGGATTGCCCCTGGAATCGAGGATCTCGCGGGCCTGGATCTTGGCGATCAAACTCATGGATGGAAAGTGATCAAGTGCTTTTGGCGGTAACCGTGCGATCGACGGTCCGGTCGATGAAGGTGGTGCGCATCAGGTCCACGAAGTCATCGAAGAGGTAGCGCGAATCGTACGGACCGGGTGCGGCCTCCGGATGGTATTGCACGCTGAACACCGGTCGGTCGTTCAGCCGCAGACCAGCAACGCTACCATCGTTAAGGTGAATGTGCGTGATCCGCGCTCCGGGATGCGCTTCGGCCTCTTTTCTGCGCGCCACGAAACCATGGTTCTGGCTGGTCACCTCGTCATGACCCGTTTCCAGGTTCTTGATAGGATGGTTGATGCCGCGGTGCCCATGATGCATCTTTTCCGTGCCGATGCCCAAGCTCTCGGCAAGAAGCTGGTGGCCCAGGCAGATGCCGAAAACAGGAACTCCGCATTCGGTGATCGCCTTCACATGCGCTACGCTTTCAGGCATGGCGGCTGGATCGCCTGGACCGTTGCTCAGCAAGAAGCCGGTGGGCTGCCAATCGAGCATTTCGCGCACAGGGGCGCTCATCGGGAACACCCGCACCAAGCACCCCCGATCCACAAGGCAACGAACAATGTTCTTCTTCGTGCCGAAGTCCACCAAGGCAACGCGAAGTGAGGAATGGGGTGGGCCTTCGTCATAGGCATGGTCGGTGGTGACGTGACTGCTCAACTCCAGGCCGGCCATGTCCGGTGAGGCGATGAGGCGGTGGCGGAGCACGGCCAGGTCCATCTCGGTATTGCTGATCAACGCGTTCTGGGCCCCATGATCACGGATATGGCGCACGAGCTTGCGCGTATCGATATCACTGATGCCCACCGTACCGCTCTCGAGCAGCAGATCTTCGAGGGATCCATCACCCCCTGGACGGCTCCATACCTCGCTGAATTTCTTCACCACGAGGCCAGCGATGGTGATCGAGCCACTTTCTATATCCGTACTCTTCACACCGTAGTTGCCCACATGTGCGGTGGCCATGACCATGATCTGACCGGTGTAACTGGGATCGGTGAAGATCTCCTGATAACCGGTCATGCCGGTATTGAAGCAGATCTCGCCGACCGTGGTACCTAACGCACCGATGGACCGTCCTTCGAAGTGCGTGCCATCGGCCAGCAGCAGGAGGGCCTTGGGGCGCTGGCTTACCAACATCGGGCGCCAAAGATACCGGGCCCGGGAAATGGACGATCAACAGGTTGTTGACAACGCTAAAGGCGTGGACGACCTGCTCAGGGCAGGCCTTCTGGCCGTGTCGCAGTGGGGGCGTTGCCGCCGACACTTATTAGGATCACATCCCGGTCGTTCCTCGAACCCGCGTATTTCACCGTGCCGTCCAGGTTCACGTCCGTCTGCAGATACCCTGAGATGGTCGCTGTGGGGGCGACCCCCGATGGCGACGAGAATGGGATCCCTGTCGTTGTTCGCGCCAGTGTAGCGGAGTATGCCATCTATGAAAACGTTCCCGGCCCACAGTGTGCGCACGGTCCCCACTGTGCGCCTTGGGGTAACGCCGTAACAGGCCGTGGCCCCCGCGCGGAAGTTCAAGGCGACGTTCGTGGTGGATAAGTTCAAGGGTGCCGCGCTCATTGCTCCGAGGTGGTTCCGGTGGCGCACAGCGATATAGCCGAGCAGCGAAGGGGCGAGGGTAACGGGCTGCGAAGTGCCGTCGAGATCGACCACCTGGCCATCGCGACGCACGAGCGCTGGAAAGCGTTGCAACACCGTGAGCGGGTCGCTGGCAGCGCGCAGTTCGATGAGTACCCAATCGACAATGGCGAAGGGCCCGGCAGTGGAGAGCACCGTTGGGGCGATGGTGGCGCCGGTACCGCTGGTCAATGAGAAGCCCAGAGCGGTGTAGGGTTCGGTCATTGGCACCAACCCCAGGGACCGGAGCTCGTCGCGCATCAGCCCGGTGATCGCATCGAAAGGCCCGTCGAGCATCAGTTCCACGTCAAGACTGAGCGGGTGTGGTTCCACCGTGATCGGTATCGTACCGCACGACGTCGTGTCCGTCGCATTGATCACGAGTAGTTCGGCCGAGTAGTTCCCCGGCCCTTGATAGACATGCGAGCTGATCGCGGTCGTTCCCGCTGGCGTGCCGTCACCCCACTCCCAAACGTAGGACAAAGCACCGCCAAGGGGATCGAGCGCATCGCCGGTGAACGTGACGCTGAGCGAAGGACCGATGCCGCTCATTACGTCAGCGGAGAGCGCAAGGCATTCGGGTCGGGTGCCTGTCGGTTCGTACGTGATGCGGTGCAGGCCCCCTTCGAAGGTGATGAGGTCATCGTAGTAGGAGAGGTAGTACAACGCATCACCAGGGCCCTGGAGCAATTGCGTGCAGAAGTTGGACTGAACTCCCCCCAGTGCCGCGGTGTCAAGGAACGGGCCCTGTGAGGCGACCGTGGTGCCTTGTGCATCGAAGGTGAGCCACTTCATCCATCCGCGGATGAACTCTCCGACGAAAAAACGGCCGTCCCATGCCGCTGGAAATGAAGATCCCCGATATGTGAATCCCGCGGTGATCGCGGCACCGCTGCCTTGGTGGTGGTAACTGAAGACAGGGTCCGTGAACTGCGGATCATCGCAGGCACCGTCCGGCAGGCGCCCGAGCTCACCACAAAGCGGCCATCCGTAGTTCGCGGCCGGCGCGGCCAACACAATGTCCTCCCAAGCCAATTGGTGATTGTTGGCCCCCACGACTCCGATATAGAACCGCCCTGTTTCCGGGTCGTAGTCACCGCGGTAGGGATTGCGCAGTCCGCTCGCGTATACGGTCTTCAATTCACCATTGGCGTTGTAGGGTCCAGGGGTCGGGTCGTAGTACGGATTGTCCGCAGGTGCGGTGCCGTCGGGCAGAAAGCGGTGCAATTTGCCGAAGGGACTGCTCAGGTCCTGGGCATTGGCGGGCGTGTAGTCATCGCCTACGGCGAGGAAGATGGTGCCATCGGGCAGGAAAGCGAGCGCACCGCCGGTATGGCAGCAATCGACATACGGGTCGATGGTTTCCCAGACCACCACCTCGCTGCTCAGTTGGGCGGAATCGCCCAGGTGGGTGAACCGGGAGAGGCGATCATGCATGCCGAAGGTGGAATAGTAGAACCAGACCTGCTGGTTGTTGGCGAAATCAGGATCGATCCATACACCGATAAGGCCATGTTCGGCGGTGTTGTCCGCCGGGATCTCCATGTAGGTAGTGGTGGTGACCGGTGGCTGATCGATGGGCGAAGTGATGAGCACCTCGCCGATCTTCCTACAGATCAAGGCACGGCCATCGGGGAGGAACGCGACAGATGTAGGTGAATCGATGCCACCTATGATCTGGGTGTGGACGAAATTCTGCGGCTGGGCCTGGGTGAAGTGAGCCACCGAAAAGAACAACAGCAAGGTGACAAAGGCGCGAAGGGAGCGAAGGAATGGCATGGATCGGAATGCGGATAGGCCTGCCGACTACCGGCGAAAGGGGCCGCAAAAGTAGAGTGTTAGGGAGGGGGCGCCGGGCCGTGGTGGAGAATTCGACCAGGATAGTGGAAAAGAATCCACGGCGCATCCTGGGCTGGAATTAGGAACGGCGCCCATAGGCGCCGTTCACAAATTGGTCCCGTGGTGGGATCACTCGCTCTTCGCTTCCCCTTCCGCAGGTGCTGCGGCTTCGGTTGCCTTGCTCTCCGCAGCTGCTTTGGTCGCAGCGGGCTTGGCGGTGCGACCCCGACGCGTGCGCTTGGCGGCTGCGCCGGCGGTGGCCTTCTCTTTGGTGTACACCTCGTTGAAGTCCACCAGTTCGATCATGGCCATTTCGCTCGCATCGCCACGGCGGTTGCCCAGTTTGATGATGCGTGTGTACCCACCGGCACGCTCCCCGATCTTGGGGGCCACGTCGCGGAACAGGGCGGCGGTGGCCTCCTTGTTCTGCAGGTAGGAGAACACAATGCGCTGGCTGTGCATGCTGTTGTCCTTGCCCTTGGTGAGCAGGGGCTCGACATAGCGGCGTAGGGCGCGGGCCTTGGCCAAGGTGGTGCTGATGCGCTTGTGCTCGATCAGCGAGCAGGCCAGGTTGCTCAGGAGGGAATCCCGGTGGGCCTTCTTGCGGCCTAGCGCGTTGTTCTTGTTTCCGTGTCTCATGACCGTTGTCCGTTGTCGGTTGTCAGCGGGGAGGTGGAGCGCTGGCTACTGCCAAACGTCCACTGCCAACTGGCAACTGGTTCTTACTCCTTGTCCAGTTTGTACTTGCTCACGTTCATACCGAAGCTCAGGCCCTTGTTCTCCACCAGGTCCTCCAGTTCGGTCAGGCTCTTCTTCCCGAAGTTGCGGAACTTCAAGAGGTCGTTCTTAT
Organism: Flavobacteriales bacterium; assembly: GCA_016703105.1. GTDB lineage: Bacteria > Bacteroidota > Bacteroidia > Flavobacteriales_F > PHOS-HE28 > PHOS-HE28. The sequence goes on along the minus strand of JADJCS010000005.1, from coordinate 234,199 downwards.
TGTAGGCCACGAGGTCGCCCAGGGTCTCGATGTCGGCGGCTTTCAGGCAGTTCAGGGCGCGCACGCTCAGGTCCATGTCGACCAACTTGGTCTTCAACAGTTGGCGCATGTGCAGGCTGGTCTCATCGAACTCCTCTTCCTGCACGCGTTCCTCCAGCTCCAGGCTGATCCGCTCATCGCTGAACAACATGAAGTGGTGGATCAGGATCTTGGCGGCTTCCTGTAGCGCGTTCTTCGGGCTGATGCTGCCGTCGGTGAGCACATCAAGGGTGAGCTTCTCATAGTCGGTCTTCTGCTCCACGCGCGTGTTCTCGACGGTGTACTTCACGTTCTTGATCGGCGTGAACACGGAGTCGATGAAGATGGTACCGATGGGTGCGCTCTCCACTTTGTTCTCATCGGCGGGCACATACCCGCGGCCTTTGCCGACCGTGAGTTCCACGGTGAGCTTCACGCTGGTCTCCATATGGCAGATCACCAGCTCCGGGTTGAGCACTTGGAAGCCGGTGGTGTGCTTGCCGATGTCACCCGCGGTGAGGCTGTCCTTGCCACCGAGGGTAAAGGACACCTTTTCGGTGCTCACATCCTCCAGTTGGCGGCGGAAGCGCACTTGTTTGAGGTTGAGCACGATCTCGGTAACGTCCTCGATCACGCCTTTGATCGTGCTGAACTCATGGTCCACACCATCGATGCGCAGGGCGGTGATGGCATGGCCTTCCAGACTGCTGAGCAGGATGCGGCGCAGAGCGTTGCCGATGGTGATGCCATAGCCCGGCTCCAACGGACGGAACTCGAAGGTGCCGCGTTGTTCGTCGCTTTCGATCATCACGACCTTGTCCGGTCGCTGGAAATCAAGAATGGGCATGTGCTGTTGGTCGTTGGGTTCGTTGTCGGTTGTCCGTTGTCAGTACTTGTCTCTTCCCTTTCATACCGCCTGACAACGCGCGGCCTGTGAAGATCTGCTGCTTACTTGGAGTACAGTTCCACGATGAGTTGCTCGCGGATGTTCTCTGGGATCTGGGCGCGCTCTGGCAGGGCGATGAGCTTGCCCGCCATGGCGGTGGGGTCCCATTCCAACCAATCGAAGCGCTTGTTGGTGCCAGCCACGCTGTTGGTGATGGCTTCCAAGGAACGGCTCTTCTCTCGCACCGCCACACGTTGGCCTGGGCGCAGGGTATAGCTGGGGATCGTGACCACCTGCTGGTCCACGGTCACATGGCCATGAGCTACCAACTGGCGTGCTGCGCGGCGGGTGGGGGCGATACCCAGGCGATAGACGGTGTTGTCCAAGCGGGTTTCGCAGAGTTGGAGCAGGGTTTCACCGGTGATGCCTTTTTTGGCAGCGGCGATACCGAACATCTTCTCGAACTGGCGCTCCAGGATACCGTACGTGTATTTCGCTTTCTGTTTCTCTGCGAGCTGGTGGGAGTATTCGCTGTCCTTCTTGCGGCGCTTGTTCGGACCGTGTTGTCCGGGGCCGTAGGGTTTGCGCTCCATCCACTTGTCAGGGCCGAACAGCGGCTCCTTGAACTTGCGGGCGATCTTGGTCTTTGGTCCTGTATAACGTGCCATTGTTCTTCTCTTTTGGGTGCGTTCTGCACCAACAACAGAGCGCGCGTCCACGCGCTCCTACGGGGTTTGTGTTAAACGCGGCGCTTCTTGGGTGGACGGCAGCCGTTGTGTGGCATGGGGGTGATGTCGACGATCTCCATCACCTCCACACCGTTATTATGCAGGGCGCGGATGGCGCTTTCTCGTCCGCCGCCTGGACCTTTCACGAAGACCTTCACCTTGCGCAGGCCCAGTTCATGCGCTTCGCGGGCGGCCTCCTCGGCGCTCACTTGGCCCGCGTACGGGGTGTTCTTTTGCTTCCCCGGAAGCCCTGCTTGCCCGATGAGGACCAACTGATCACCTCCCCTTGTTGTTGGTGAGGCTGATGATCGAGTTATTGAAGGTGGCATGGATGTGCGCCTGACCGTGGGCCTCCACGACCACCTTCTTCTTCTTCTTCTTGCCAGCGGCAGCGCCGCCTTTGCCTTCTTGCTGTTTTGCCATTGCCTGTTCAGTTGTCGGTTGTCCGTTGTCCGTTGTCAGCAGTGCCTACTGGCAACTGACAATTGGCAACTGATCATTACTTGGTCACCTTCTTCTTGTTCGCGACCGTTTTGCGTTTGCCTTTACGGGTGCGGCTATTGGTGCGCGTTCGTTGGCCGCGGACCGGCAGCCCACTGCGATGGCGCAACCCGCGGTAGCTGCCGATGTCCATCAGGCGCTTGATGCTCAGTTGGGTCTCGCTGCGCAACGCGCCTTCCACCTTGATGGTGTCGTTGATGTATTGGCGGATGCGCGACTGTTCGTCATCGTCCCACTCGTCCACCTTCTTATCAGGATCCACCTCCGCGCGCCCGAGGATCTCGAGGGCGCGGCTGCGGCCGATGCCGTAGATGTAAGTGAGGCCGATGCAGCCCCGTTTTTGCTTGGGTAGGTCTATGCCTGCGATACGTGCCATGCTCTATGCGTGCGTTATCAGCCCTGACGTTGCTTGAACTTCGGGTTCTTCTTGTTGATCACATACAGGCGCCCTTTGCGGCGGACGATCTTGCAGTCCACCGAGCGCTTTTTGAGGGAGGTCCTGATCTTCATCGGTTCGGTCCTTAGCTCTTGTATCGGAAACTGATCCTGCCTTTGGTGAGGTCATAGGGGCTCATTTCCACTTTGACCTTGTCCCCGGGCAGGATCCGGATGTAGTGCATGCGCATCTTGCCCGAGATGTGGGCGGTGATGACGTGGCCGTTCTCCAGCTCCACACGGAACATGGCATTGCTCAGCGCCTCTTTGATGACGCCGTCCTGCTCTATGTTCCCTGTCTTGCTCATGCCTTCCTTGTCCGTGTTCCTCTTCGTTCTTTTTCTCGTTCCTAGTTCATCACTTCTTCGTCCAACTCCACGTACCAATCGTTCTTTTTCTTCAACACATCCTCGATGTGGCTGAACGTTGAAAGGACCTCTGCGTGGCCGTGCCGCACGGCGACGGTATGCTCGAAGTGGGCGCTGGGCTTGCGGTCGTGGCTCACCACGGTCCAACCGTCGTCCAACTGGCTCACCTCCTTGGTGCCCATATTGATCATCGGTTCGATGGCGATCACCATCCCGGTGCGCAGTTGCGTGCCATGTCCGCGGCGGCCGTAGTTCGGCACTTCCGGGGCCTCGTGCAACTTTTCGCCCACGCCGTGCCCCACCAGTTCCCGCACCACGCCATAACCGTTGCGTTCGGCGTGGTTCTGGATCGCGTAACCGATGTCTCCGGTGCGGCGCCCGTCCACGGCCTGGGCGATCCCCAGGCGCAGGCATTCCTGCGTGATACGAAGCAGGCGTTTCACGGCTTCATCCACTTCGCCGATGGCGAAGGTGTAGGCGCTGTCGCCGTAGAAACCGTTCATCAACACACCGCAATCAACGCTCGCCACATCGCCTTCCCGCAGTTCGCGGGTGCCCGGCAGGCCATGTACCACTTCCTCGTTCACACTGATCAACAGCGTGGAGGGGCAGCCGTACAGGCCTTTGAACCCGGGTAATGCACCATGGTCCCGGATGAAGGTTTCCGCAAGGCGGTCCAGTTCACCGGTCACGGATCCGGGCCGCATGTGTTTGGCCACTTCGGCCAAGGTCCTCCCAACAAGCAAAGAACTCTCCCTCACCAACGCGATCTCGGCATCGCTCCGATAGTTCACGGTTTTGGCCATGCCCTATCCCGCCATGCCGTAGGCCGCGTTCGTTCGTCCCTTGATCCGGCCTGTTTTCATCAGACCGTCATAATGCCTCATCAACAAATGGCTCTCGATCTGTTGCAACGTGTCCAGCAATACGCCGACCATGATCGGCAAGGAGGTGCCCCCGAAGAACTGCGCGAAGCCCTGCTTGATCCCCGCCATCTGTGCGAAGGCGGGCAGGATGGCCACCATACCCAGGAAGATGGCACCGGGCAAAGTGATCCGGCTCAACAGTTCATCGATGTGGTCGGCGGTCTGCTTCCCCGGTTTCACACCGGGTATGAAACCGCCGTTGCGCTTCATGTCGTCCGCTAGCTGCACCGGGTTCACCGTGATGGCCGTGTAGAAGTAGGTGAACATCACTACCATGGAGAACAGTAGCAGATTGTAGAACATGCCTTGTGCGTTGGCCAGCCCCAACAACCATTGGGGGGGCTGTTCGAAGGCTTGCGCCACGTACATCGGGATCAACACGATGGCTTGGGCGAATATGATCGGCATGACACCGGCCGCGTTCACTTTCAAGGGGATGTAGTTGCGCACCCCACCGAACTGTTTGTTGCCTTGCACGCGCTTCGCGAACTGTACCGGGATGCGGCGGGTACCTTGAACGAGCAGGATACATCCCGCGATGATCAGCACCCAGAGCACCACCTCGACGAGCAGTAACACGAGACCGCCACCGCCTGGACCCATGCGTCCTACCACCTCCTGCGCGAAGCTCTGAGGGAACTCCGCGAGGATGCCGATCATGATGATCAACGAGATACCGTTGCCGAGACCACGTTCCGTGATCCGTTCGCCGAGCCACATGACGAAGAGCGTGCTGCATGTGAGGATCACCACGGTGGTGAAGAGCCAGAACTGGCTGTCCGGCCGCGCATCGGGATCGATGGTGGCGTAGATATAACCAGGCGCCTGGAACACACAGATGAGGATGGTGAGGTAGCGCGTGTACTGGTTCAACTTTCGGCGACCGCTCTCTTCACGCTGCATTTTCTGAACCGCGGGTACGGCGATGCCCATCAGCTGCATGATGATGCTGGCGCTGATGTAGGGCATGATGCCCAATGCGAAAATGCTGGCGCGGGTGAAGGCGCCGCCAGTGAAGATCGAGAGGATCTCCACGATACCTCCCCCTCCTGTGGACGCGGTCGCCATTTTCAGCGAATCCACGCCGGGCAGTACGATGTAGCTGCCGATGCGGTATACCAAGAGCAGCCCGAGGGTGATGAGGATGCGGTTCCGCAGTTCCTCGATCCGCCAGATGTTCTTGACCGTTTCGATCAGGTTCTTCATGCCTTGTCGCTCTTCTCCTTGCGCACGATGGTGACCGCCTTACCGCCTTTGCTCTCAATGCTCGCTTTGGCCGTTGCGCTGAACGCGTGCGCCGTGACGTCCAGGGCGCCCTTCAGTTCACCGCGGCCCAGCACCTTCAACTTGTCGTTCTTCGCGATCAGGCCGTTGGTGTAAAGCACCTCAGGGTTGATGGTCTTCAGGCCCTGGGTCTCCACGAGCATCTGGAGGGTGTCCAGGTTGATACCCTTGAACTCCACACGCGTGGGGTTGGTGAATCCGAACTTGGGCACGCGGCGCACTAAGGGCATCTGGCCACCCTCGAAGCCGCGCTTGCGGCTGTAGCCCGCGCGGCTCTGGGCACCCTTGTGTCCTTTGGTGGACGTACCGCCCTTGCCGCTGCCTTCGCCGCGACCGATGCGTTTCTCCTTCTTGGTGGCCCCTTTGGCGGGCTTCAGATTGCTCAGGTCCATGTCCGTGGTCTGTTGCTGGGGGTTCAGGCTTGCTCCTGCACCGATACCAGGTGATGTACTTTTTCGACCATACCGCGGATCTGCGGCGTGGCTTCCACTTCGACGTGTTTGCCGATACGTCCCAATCCAAGGGCCTTCAGGGTGTCCTTCTGGCGCTTGGGGGTCTTGATCTGGCTGCGCGTCTGGGTGATGGTGATCTTGCTCATGGCTCGTGGTCCCGGAGACCGGGACCTGTTTGCTTATCCGTTGAAGACCGTGGTCACGTTCACACCGCGCATCTGGGCCACGGTGTTGGCATCACGAAGGCTCTCGAGTGCTTTGATGGTGGCTTTCACCACATTGTGCGGGTTACTGGAGCCCTTGCTCTTCGCGAGCACATCGGTCACACCGACGCTCTCCAGCACGGCACGCATGGCCCCTCCAGCGATGACCCCTGTTCCGTGCGCGGCTGGTTTGAGAAGCACTTGGGCTCCCGCGAACTTACCCTCCTGAGTGTGAGGAATGGTGCCTTTGCGAACCGAGACCTTCACCAGATTTTTCTTGGCGTCGTCGATGCCTTTGGCGATCGCCTCCTGCACTTCCTTGGCCTTGCCCAGGCCATGGCCCACCACTCCGTTCTCGTTCCCCACCACCACGATGGCGGCGAAGGTGAACGTGCGACCACCCTTGGTGACCTTGGTCACGCGGTTGAGCGCTACGAGCCGATCCTTCAGCTCGAGGTCGCTGCTGCGCACTTTTTTAACGTTAGCTCCTTCCATCTTGGGTCGTTGATCAGAATTGGAGACCGGCCTCGCGGGCGGCTTCGGCGAGGGCTTTCACCCGGCCATGATAGACGTAACCGTTCCGGTCGAACACGACCATTTCAATGCCGACGGCCTTGGCCTTCTCGGCGATGGCCGTGCCCACATGTTTGGCTTGTTCGACGCCAGCGGCGGCATGTGCCTTCTTGTCCTTCAGCGAAGAGGCGCTCGCCAATGTGCGACCTTCCTCGTCGTTGATGATCTGGGCGTAGATATCGCCGTTGCTGCGGTAGACCGATAGACGCGGGCGCACCGTGGTGCCTTTCACGCGAATACGCACCCGTTCCCGGATCTTGGCCCTGCGTACGTTCCTGTTGAATGCCATGACTATGCTTATTTGCCTGCGGCTTTGCCAGCCTTCCGGCGTACTTCTTCCCCGACGAAGCGGACCCCTTTGCCTTTGTAAGGTTCGGGTTTGCGCAGTGAGCGGATCTTGGCGGCCACCTGGCCGACGAGTTGCTTATCGACGCTTTCCAGGCGGATGATCGGGTTCTTCCCTTTCTCCTGGGCAGCGGTCACTTTGATCTCGGAAGGCAGTTCGAAGGTGATCTGGTGGCTGAAGCCCAAGGAGAGCTGGAGCTGTTGTCCCTTCGTGGTGGCGCGGTAACCCACACCTACCAGTTCTTGTTGGATCACGAAGCCCTCGGTAACGCCTTTCACCATGTTGGCGATCAGCGCGCGGTAGAGACCGTGCTTGGCGCGGTGCGGCTTCGCATCGCTGGGCCGGGCCAGTGTGACGGTGCCGTTATCATTGGCCAAGGTGATGGCCGGGTCCACTTGTTGGGTGAGGGTGCCTTTGGGGCCCTTCACCGTGACGAGGTTCTTGTGGACGCTGATCTCCACCCCTTTGGGCAGACTGATCGGTGCTTTTCCAATGCGTGACATGGACGTTCGGGTCTGGGGTCAGCTAACGAAACAGATCACTTCACCACCGACACCCAGGTTGCGGGCCTCCTTATCGGTGACCACGCCTTTGCTCGTGCTAATGATGGCCACGCCAAGGCCGTTGAGCACGCGGGGCAGTTCGGTGCCGTGCGCGTATTGACGCAGGCCGGGGCTGCTCACGCGGGTCAATTCGCGGATGGCGCTCTGGCGGGTTTGCGGATGGTACTTCAGGGCGATCTTGATGAGCCCTTGTTTGCCGTCCTCCTGCAACTTGTAGGAGAGGATATAGCCCTTGTCGTAGAGGATGCGCGTGATGTCCTTCTTGAGGCCGGACGCAGGCACCTCCACCACTTTTTTGCGCGCCATGATGGCGTTGCGCAAGCGGGTCAAATAATCGGCGATCGGATCGGTGGTCATGGGATATCTTGTTTACCAGCTGGACTTGGTGACACCGGGGATCTTGCCCTCCAATGCCATGTTACGGAACACGTTCCGGCTGATGCCGAAGAGTCGGATGTAACCCTTCGGGCGGCCGGTGAGCTGGCAACGGTTGTGCATGCGCACGTAACTGGAATTGGCGGGTAGCTGCTGGAGCTTGTCCCATTCGCCGGCGGCTTTGAGCGCAGCGCGTTTGGCGGCGAACTTCTCCACCATCTTTTTGCGCTTGCGCTCGCGCGCCTTCATGCTTTCCTTGGCCATGATCGGGTCTCTGTCGTTATTTCTTGTCGGCCTTGTCACTGAACGGCATGCCGAACTCGGTCAAGAGAGCTTTGGCTTCCGCATCGGTCTTGGCCGTGGTCACGAACGTGATGTCCATGCCCCGGATCTTGCTCACCTTATCGATGTCGATCTCCGGGAAGATGATCTGCTCCTTCACCCCGAAGGTGAAGTTGCCGCGGCCGTCGAAGCCCTTGGCCTGCACACCGCGGAAGTCGCGTGTACGGGGCAGGGCAACGGCGATCAAGCGGTCCAGGAACTCGTACATCTTGTCGCCACGCAAAGTGACCCGCGCCCCGATGGGCATGCCCTTGCGCAGTTTGAAGTTGCTGATGTCCTTCTTGGACACCGTGGGGACCGCTTTCTGTCCGCTGATGGTGGTCATGTCGATCACCGCGGCATCCACGATCTTCTTGTCGCCGACCGCGTCGCCCAGTCCTTGGTTCAGGCTGATCTTCACCAGGCGGGGCACCTGCATATTGCTGGTGTAGTTGAACTGCTTCTGCAGGGCAGGAGCGACTTCCTTGGCATACTTGGCTTTGAGCCGGGGGGCATAGGTGCTCATGACTTGGCGGCCGTTTTCTTGGTCTTCACGAAGCGCTCGAGTTTGCCGTCCTTATTGGCTTTGCGTCCCACGCGGCCCGGCACGCCGCTCTTGGCGTCGATGAGCATGAGATTGCTGATATGGATGGCGCCCTCCTTGTCCACGATGCCACCTTGGGGGTTGGCGGTGGTGGGCTTGCTGTGCTTCTTGTTCAGGTTAAGTCCCTCGACGAAGGCGCGCAATGCATTGCGGTCCACCCCGAGCACGCGACCCTGCTTGCCACGGTCCTCGCCCGATAGCACCTTCACCAGGTCGCCTTTCTTGATATGTAGCTTCTTCTGCATGACCGTTCAGAGTACCTCGGGGGCGAGGGAAATGATCTTCATGAACTTCTTTTCGCGGAGTTCCTTGGCCACCGGTCCGAAGATGCGCGTACCCCGCATCTCGCCAGCGGCGTCCAGCAGCACCACGGCATTGTCGTCGAAACGGATGTAGCTGCCATCCTTTCGGCGCAGTTCCTTGCGGGTACGGACCACCACGGCCTTGCTCACGGTGCCTTTCTTGGCGTTACCGTTGGGTATGGCGTGCTTGATGGTCACCACGATGGTGTCACCGATGCGTGCATAGCGGCGGGCAGTGCCTCCGAGCACGCGTATGCAGAGCACCTCTTTGGCGCCGCTGTTGTCGGCCACATTGAGCCTGGATTCCTGTTGGATCATCGCTTGCTGGTATTACTTGGCGCGTTCCACGACCTCCACCACCCGCCAGCACTTGCTCTTGCTGATGGGGCGCGTTTCCATGATGCGCACCGTATCACCGATGTTGGCTTCTTCCTTTTCGTCGTGCGCCATGAACTTGCTGCTGCGCTTCACGAACTTGCCGTATTTGGGGTGCATGACGCGGCGCTCCACGATCACCACCACGCTCTTGTCCATCTTATCGCTGGTGACGATACCAACGCGTTCCTTCCTGAGATTGCGGTCCATGGGTCCGTGCCTTATTTCTTGTTCACGTTCAATTCGCGGGCACGCAGTTCGGTGAGCACCCGTGCCACTTCCTTGCGCTTGAGGCGCAGTTGCATGGGGCTTTCCACCGGGCTTACCGCATGGTCGAAGCGCAGCTTGCTCAGCTTGGTGCGTGCGTCCTCGAGCTTGTCCTGCAGCTCCACGACCGTGAGGTCCTTGAGTTCGGTGCCTTTTTTCTTCATCGCTCGCGCTTATTGGCCGTCGTAGTCCTCGCGTACCACGAACTTGGTCTTTATGGGTAGCTTCTGTGCCGCGAGGCGGAGAGCCTCCTGGGCGGTGGCCATCGGTACCCCGTCGGCCTCGAAAATGATCCGGCCGGCCTGGCAAACGGCTACCCAATGGCTCAGGGCACCCTTGCCCTTCCCCATCCGGACTTCGGCGGGTTTGGCGGTGACCGGCTTATCGGGGAACACCTTGATCCACACCTGACCCTCGCGCTTCATATGGCGCGTTAAAGCCACACGAGCGGCTTCGATCTGGCGACCGGTGAGCCACACGCTCTCCATGGCCTTCAGGCCGAAGGATCCGAGGGCTACACGGTGACCGCGTTGGGCCTCGCCTTTCATGCGGCCCTTGTGCATATTGCGGCGCTTGCTGCGCTTGGGTTGCAACATGGCTCTTAGCTGTTACGATTGTTTCCACCACGTCCGCCTCCTGCGGGTCCGCGACGATCTCCACCACCACCGCCGAAGCGACGATCTCCGCCAGGACCACCTGGGCCGCGACGTTCGCCGCGATCACCACCGGGTCCGCGGCGTTCTCCGCCACCCGCACCGCGACGCTCAGGACGATCACCGCCCATGCGAGGACCACCTTGGCCCTTCGCCTGGCCGACGTTCGGGCTCAGGTCACGTTTGCCGAACACCTCACCGCGCATGATCCAGCACTTCACACCGATGCGACCCATCTTGGTGTGCGCTTCGCTGATGGCGAAGTCGATGTCGGCGCGCAGGGTGTGTAGGGGCACACGTCCTTCGCGATAGCTCTCTGTTCGTGCGATCTCGGCGCCGTTCAGACGTCCGGACACCGTCAATTTGATCCCTTCGGCGCCCATGCGCATGGAACTGGCAACGGCCATTTTCATGGCTCGGCGGAAGCTGATACGCCCTTCCAACTGTCGGGCGATGCTATCGGCCACGAGCTTCGCGTCCAACTCCGGACGTTTGATCTCGAAGATGTTCAGTTGGACATCCTTCCCGGTGAATTTTTTCAGCTCTTCGCGCAGTTTGTCCACTTCCGTACCGCCCTTGCCGATGATCACGCCGGGGCGTGCGGTGTTGATCGTCACGGTCACCAGTTTCAGGGTGCGCTCGATCACGATCTTGCTGACGCTGGCCTTTTTGAGGCGCGTGGAGAGGTACTGGCGGATCTTTTCGTCCTCCACCAGTTTGTCCACGTAGTTGTCTCCGCCATACCAATTGCTGTCCCAGCCTTTGATGTAGCCGAGGCGCGAACCGGTCGGATGTGCTTTCTGTCCCATTGTGCTTTCCTCGGTCTATTAGTTGGCGGCGTCCACGATCAGGCGGACGTGGTTACTGCGTTTCTTCATGCGGTAGGCCCGACCCTGGGGGGCAGGAAGCATGCGCTTCAGGCCACGCGCTTCGTCCACCATCACGGTTTTCACCACCAGGCCGGCTTCATCAGGGCGTTGGCCATCATTTTTGGCCTGCCAGTTGGCGATGGCGCTCAGGAGCAGTTTCTCCAGATCGCGGCTGCTGTGGCGGGTGCTGAAGCGCAGGATGGCGAGTGCCTTGTCCACCTTCTGGCCACGGATCAAATCGGCCACCTGGCGCATGCGGCGCGGGCTGGTGGGTACGTTGCGCAGTTGGGCGAGGGCCACGGTCTTCATGGCTTCCTTGCGAGCGTCGGCTGCTAGTTTCTTGCGGGCTCCCATCTGTCCTTAGTTCTTCTTGTTACCGGAATGGCCGCGATAGGTGCGCGTGGGCGCGAACTCGCCGAGCTTGTGCCCGACCATGTTCTCGGTCACATAGACCGGGATGAATTTGTTCCCATTGTGTACCGCGAACGTCATCCCCACGAATTCCGGAGATATGGTGCTCGCGCGGGACCAGGTCTTGATCACGCTCTTTTTGCCGCTTGCGGTGGCTTCACCCACTCGCTTCGAGAGCTTGTAGTGGATGAACGGCGGTTTCTTGAGTGAACGGCTCATGATGCGCTACTAGATGGAGGCGGCCTTGCTGTTGCGGCGCGCTATGATGAACTTGCTGGACGTGTTCTTCGGATGGCGGGTCTTCTTGCCCTTCGCGAGCAGACCTTTACGGCTACGTGGGTGTCCGCCGGAAGCGCGACCCTCACCACCACCCATTGGGTGATCGACCGGGTTCATGGCCACTGCACGGGTGCGGGGGCGACGACCCTGCCAGCGGCTACGGCCGGCTTTGCCGCTCTTCTGGAGCATGTGTTCGGCGTTGCCCACGGTACCCACCGTGGCCAGGCACGCGCACAGGATCATCCGTACCTCGCCGCTTGGCATTTTGAGCGTCGCGTAACGGCCTTCGCGGGCCGCCAGTTGCGCGAACGTGCCAGCGCTGCGGGCCATGCTTCCACCCTGGCCGGGTTGCATTTCGATGTTATGCACCAAGGTTCCCAAGGGGATCTCGCCCAGTGGGAGGGTATTGCCGACCTCCGGGGGCACACCGGGGCCGCTGATCACCTGTTGGCCGACCTTCAAGCCGCTAGGTGCGAGCATATAGCGCTTCTCTCCGTCGGCATAGACGAGGAGGGCGATGCGGGCGCTGCGGTTGGGGTCGTACTCGATGGTTTTCACCGTGGCGGCGATCCCATGCTTGTTCCGCTTCAGATCGATGATGCGGAAGCGTTGTTTGTGACCACCGCCGATATAGCGCATGGTCATTTTGCCCGTGTGGTTCCGCCCGCCGCTCTTGTTGCGGCCGGAGGTGAGGCTGGGCTCGGGGATGCGTGTGGTGACGCCCTCGAAGTCGGTGATCACACGGTGGCGGGTGCCAGCGGTGACGGGGTTGAGTTTACGGATGCCCATGGCGCTCTCTTCGATCAGATGCTGCTGTACAGGTCGATGGTCTCGCCCTTCTTCAAGGTCACGATAGCCTTCTTGTAGGAACTGGACGAGCCGCGCAGGATGTTCGTCTTGGTGTAGCGGGTGCGCTTTTTGCCACGCACGATCATGGTACGCACGCTCTCCACCTCTACGTTGAACTGCTTCTTCACGGCGTCGCGGATGTCGAGCTTGTTGCTGTCGCGGGCCACCACGAAGCCATAGCGGTTCTCCTTTTCGCCTTGGGCGGTCATCTTTTCCGTGATGATCGGTCGGATCAGGATCTGGCTCATGACTTACTTGCTAAGGGTGGCTTCCAACGGGGCGATCGCGTCCTTCACGATCAACACGCTGTGGGCGTTCATAATGTCATAGGTGTTCACCTGGCTGGCATGCACCACGCGAGCGCCCTGGATGTTCCTGGCGCTTAGAAGGACGTTCTCATCCTGGTTCGCGAGCACGACCAAAGCCTTGCGGTCCGTGAGGCTGAAGGCCTTGAGGAAACCAACGAAAGAGCTGGTTTTCGGAGCTGTCAAGGACATCGGCTCCACCACCTTGAGGGTGCCATCCTTGATCTTGTGGGTGAGAGCGCTGCGCCGAGCGAGGTCCTTCACCTTCTTGTTCAATTTGAAATGGTAATCGCGGGGCTGCGGGCCGAACACACGTGCACCTCCTTTGAAAAGCGGGCTCTTGATGGAGCCTTTGCGGCTGCCGCCCGTACCCTTCTGGCGGTGCAGCTTTTTAGTGCTACCGCTCACCTCGCTCTTCTCCAATGTCTTGGCCGTGCCCTGACGCTTGTTGGCGAGATGTTGTTTCACGTCCAGCCAGATGGCGTGGTCGTTCGGCTCGATGGCGAAGATGGCGTCGCTGAGCTTCGCCTTCTTGCCGGTGGCCTTTCCGTCGGTGCTGTAGATATCGAGCTCCATCTTACTTCCAGATGATCACTATGCTGCCTTTGGCGCCGGGTACCGAGCCTTTCAGTACGAGCAGGTTCTTGTCCTTGTCGATCTTCACCACTTTGAGGTTCTCGGTGGTGTGCTGATCACCGCCCGTGCGGCCTGCCATGCGCAAGCCCTTGAACACGCGGGCAGGGTAGGAGCTACCACCCAGGGAACCCGGAGCACGGGAACGATCGTGCTGACCGTGGGTCGACTCACCGACCCCGCTGAAACCGTGACGCTTTACCACGCCTTGGAACCCTTTGCCCTTGCTGTTGGCGGTCACCGTTACGAACGAGCCCTCTTCGAAGATCTCGAGCCCAACGGACTCGCCGAGCTTCAGTTCCTGTTCGAATTCCTTGAACTCGTGGCTCTTCACCTTGGGCGTGGTGCCGGCTTTCTTGAAGTGGCCGAGGGCCGCCTTGGTGGTGCTCTTCTCGCGGCGCTCGCCGAAGGAGAGTTGCACGGCCTGGTAGCCGTCCTTATCGGTGGTCTTCACATGCGTGACCACGTTCGGTGTGACCTCGATCACGGTGCAACCCGCAAGGTGCCCTTCCGTGTCGTACAGGCTGGTCATCCCGACCTTTTTACCTATCAATCCGCTCATTGTCGTGCTCTTTGATCGGTCAGACCTTGATCTCCACATCAACGCCGCTGGGGAGTTCCAGTTTCATCAGCGCATCGATGGTCTTACTGCTGGAGCTATAAATATCCATCAGACGTTTATAGCTGCAGAGCTGGAACTGCTCGCGGGCCTTCTTGTTCACGTGCGGCGAGCGCAGCACGGTGAAGATCCGCTTGTGGGTTGGCAGAGGAATTGGACCGCTTACCACAGCGCCTGTGCTCTTCACGGTCTTCACGATCTTCTCGGCGCTCTTGTCGACGAGATTGTGATCGTAGGACCGCAGCTTTATCCGGATTTTTTGGGTCATGGTCGTTGGGCGGATCAGGCGGACACTTTTCCACGCACCTTGGCCAGAACGGCTTCGGAGACGTTGTTGGGTGCTTGTTGATAGTGGCTGAACTCCATCGTGCTGCTCGCGCGGCCGCTGGAGAGGGTGCGAAGGCTGGTCACATAGCCGAACATTTCGCTCAAAGGCACTTTGCCTTTAATGGCTTTGGCGCCGGAGCGATCCTCCATGCCTTCTATGGTGCCGCGACGGCGGTTGAGGTCTCCGACGATATCGCCCATGTTCTCTTCGGGCGTGATCACCTCGATCTTCATGATGGGCTCCAGCAGCACGGGCTTGCACTTCGGCAGCGCTTCGCGGAAGGCGCTCTTGGCGCAGATCTCGAAGCTCAGCGCGTCGGAGTCCACGTTGTGGAAGCTGCCATCGTTCAGGGTCACCTTCAGGCGTTCGATGGGGAAGCCGGCGAGCACGCCGTTTTGCAACGATGCCTTGAAGCCCTTCTCCACCGCTGGGATGAATTCCTTCGGAATGGAGCCGCCTTTGATCTCGTCAACGAACTCGAGACCTTCTTTCTCCATGTCGAGTTGCGGCTCGATCAGAACGTGGATGTCAGCGAACTTACCGCGACCACCGGTCTGCTTCTTGTACACCTCGCGGTGCTGGATGCTGGCGGTGATGGTCTCCTTGTATTTCACCTGAGGAGCACCCTGATTGCATTCCACCTTGAACTCGCGGCGCATGCGGTCCACGAGGATCTCCAGGTGGAGTTCGCCCATGCCGCTGATGACGGTCTGGCCGGTCTCATCGTCGGTGTGGACCTTGAAGGTGGGATCCTCCTCGGCCAATTTGGCCAAGGCCTGTCCCATCTTGTCCATGTCGGCCTGGCTCTTGGGTTCCACGGCGATGCCGATCACCGGCTCGGGGAAGCTCATGCTCTCCAGGATGATCTGCTTGTCCTCGTCACAGAGCGTGTCGCCTGTACGGATATCCTTGAAGCCAACGGCCGCACCAATGTCGCCAGCTTCGATCACATCGACCGAATTCTGCTTGTTGGCATGCATCTGGAAGATGCGGCTGATACGCTCCTTTCGGCCTGTGCGCATGTTCTGCACGTAGCTTCCCGCAGGCACACTGCCACTGTAGCAGCGGAAGAACGCGAGACGGCCTACGTAAGGATCGGTGGCGATCTTGAAGGCCAAGCTTGCCATCGGGTCTTCCACGGTTGGGCGGCGCTGGATCTCCTCGCCGCTATCCGGATCGGTACCGGTAACGGACTCGATGTCCATCGGGCTAGGCAGGTAGGCCATCACCGCGTCGAGCATGGTCTGCACGCCCTTGTTCTTGAAGGCGCTGCCGCACAGGATCGGCGTGATGCTCATGTTGATGGTGCTCTTGCGCACCGCCTCCATCACCTCGGCTTCGGTGAGGCTATCGGGATCGGAGAAATACTTCTCCATCAAGGTGTCGCTGCTCTCAGCCACGGCCTCGATCAACTTGTCGCGCCATTCCTTGACGGTTTCCTTCAAGTCCTCGGGAATGGGGACCTCCTTCCAGGTCATGCCTTGATCGGCCTCGTTCCACACCATGCCCCGGTTGTTGACCAGATCGACCACGCCGAGGAAGTCAGCTTCGGCCCCGATCGGGATCTGCAAAGGCACCGGGTTCGCTCCCAAGCGCTCGCGGATCTGCGCCACCACGTTGAAGAAATCAGCGCCGCTGCGGTCCATTTTGTTCACGAACCCGATACGCGGCACCTTGTACTTGTTCGCCTGACGCCACACGGTTTCGCTCTGAGGCTCTACGCCACCCACCGCACAGAAGAGCGCCACGGCACCATCCAGCACGCGCAGGCTGCGTTCCACCTCTACGGTGAAATCGACGTGCCCGGGCGTATCGATGAGGTTGATCTTGTAGGTCTCGTCGCGATACTTCCAACTGGTCGTGGTGGCGGCGGACGTAATGGTGATACCGCGCTCCTGCTCCTGTTCCATCCAATCCATGGTGGCCGCACCATCGTGCACCTCACCGATCTTATGCACGATCCCGGTGTAGTAAAGGATGCGTTCGGACGTGGTCGTCTTCCCGGCATCGATGTGCGCCATGATGCCGATGTTGCGCGTATATCTGAGGTCGCGGGCCATGTGATCTGTTCCGTAGGCTTAGAAGCGGAAGTGGCTGAAGGCCTTGTTCGCTTCGGCCATTTTGTGGACTTCTTCTTTCTTCTTGAACGCGGCGCCTTCCTCCTTGGCGGCGGCCAGGATCTCGTTGGCCAGCTTCTGCGCCATACTGCGTTCGTTGCGGCCGCGGCTGTAGCCGATGAGCCATTTCATGGCCAGGCTGCGCTTGCGATCATCGCGAACAGGCTGGGGGATCTGGAAGTTCGCACCACCCACGCGGCGGCTGCGCACTTCCACTTGCGGGGTCACATTGCCCAAGGCCTTACGCCAAACTTCGAGGCCGTCCTCGCCGCTCTTTTCCGCCACGATGTCGATGGCCGAATAGAAAATGTCGAAGGCTTTGTTCTTCTTGCCGTCGTACATCAGGTTGTTCACGAACTTGGTCACGATCACGTCGCCGAATTTGGGATCGGGCAAGGTCGTGACGTAGCGATTGGTGGTGTTCTTCCGCATGGCGCTCGCTTATTTCTTGGCCTTGGGGCGCTTGGTACCGTACTTGGAGCGGCGCTGATTGCGACCTTCCACGCCAGCAGTGTCCAGTACACCGCGCACGATGTGGTACTTCACCCCGGGAAGGTCCTTTACGCGGCCGCCACGCACGAGGACGATGCTGTGCTCTTGGAGGTTGTGACCTTCCCCCCCGATGTAGGCGATCACTTCGTAGCCGTTCACCAACCGAACCTTGGCTACTTTACGCAAGGCCGAGTTCGGCTTCTTGGGAGTGGTCGTGTAAACTTTGGTACACACACCACGGCGCTGCGGGCAAGAGGTCAGTGCTACCGACTTGCTCTTGTACTCCGCCTTCTCGCGTCCCTTTCGGATCAGCTGTTGGATGGTTGGCATCGCTCGCGTTTCGTCCTGTTTCTCAATTGTTTCCGCCATTTTCAGAGGCGGAAAACGGGCTGCAAATGTAGAAAAAGGAGGCTTTGAACCAACCGGTGTTGATGGAAAATTTGAGCACCCTCACCTTGCGCACCGCATTCCGGTCTTTCCTGTCATTCATGTTATTTGCATAAATCATTGTATATCAGAAGTCTACGCAAGTTCTGCCTCCTTCTGGACGGACCGTCGATGGCATTCACCTTGATGTTCATGTCGGGCCGGTGACAGTGTGGTTTGATACCTTTGATGGCATCATTTGATACTATTCGTGCTTGACTCGAGCTACACCTTTTACACCTTGCAGAGCAGGATGCTCCATCTCCTGACATCCATCCACCACCGCTTGGGCGAGGTGAGGGCCCGACACGTGCAGTTTCCTGCGCCAAGCCTGGAGACGGCGTATCGTGTGAGCGCGGTGCATGCCACACTGGCATTGGAGGGGAATGTGCTGGAGCCGTTGCCCGTTGCCCAGCTAGTAAGTCGTCCGGACCGGACGAGCGGCCCCGCTGCACTGGAGGTGGTGAACACGCACAGTGTCCATGAGCTGTTGCCGGATCTGGATCCCGCCCTGGCGCACGACCTACGGCGAGCCCATGGCGTCCTTATGCACGGGTTGGCGATCGATGCCGGCCACTTCCGCACCGGGCCGATGGACGTTCTGTATGGTGACCCAATACCGCTGCGCAGCGCTCCGGCCACAAACCTCTCGATCCAGGTGGAGGAGTTGCTGCATTTGGTGGACAGCACCGACGCGCCTCCCGTGATCACCAGTTGCGTTCTCCATTTCGGTCTCGTCTACCTGCGTCCCTTCAGCGCGGGCAATGGGCGCCTGGCGCGTTTGTGGCAGCGCCGTATGCTCATGCGTCAGTGGCCGGTCTTCGGTTTTCTGCCCATTGAAGCGTTCATCCACCGCACCGAACCGGCCTACTACGCGGCCTTGGAGTATGCCGACCGCCAAGGTGACTGTGGCGGCTTCATCACCTACTTATTGGAACGCATCGACGAGGCACTTGCTGAACTACTCGCTATGCCCGATCCGGTCCGCACCGCCTCCGATCGCATGGCGCTGTTCTTTCAGCAGGGAATGGTCCGTTCCTTTCGTCGCAAGGACTACCTCGCAGTGTTCCCCGAGATCAGCGCCGTGACGGCCAGCCGGGATCTGCGTGAGGCAGTGGCCCGAGGGCGCCTCCTGCGTGACGGCGATGGCCGCACCGCCATTTATCGTCGAAAGGGCCAGTACAATGAGATGGGGTGACCGGTGGGGAGGAGCTCCTCGAGCATGGTCAGGGGATGACGGCACAAGTTCCTATGCCGCGCTCCTCTCCGTTCCGCGTGGCGGCGTTTATAACAACCACCTGTGGCGCGACGTCCGAAACGTCAATACGTGTGACCGGATGCGTATAGCGTGCTTCCTTCAAGAGCCTCCCCATGCGGTCGCGAACGCGGATCGTCAACGCGTCCTTCAAGTCCTCAGGACAAGAGACCATGACATGGTCCTGTGCGGGGTCTGGCCAGAGGGTGCATGCGCTGGTTGCCGATCGAGGGAACATACCCACCGCGGAGGTCTTCCATGCGAGGGTATAGTCCCCGGCCGTCAGAGCGTCCACATCGATCCGCCCCGTTCTATCCGTGGCATTGTTCATTACGTTCAAGGTCTGCTGTGGTACCAGAGACCACGGCATGTGCGCGTTCGGCCTGTAGAGCAGTACCAAGCTGTCCTCGGTGAATGTGAGACCACCGAGGTCCTGCATCAGATCGACGTCCAGGCCACCAGCGGCTTGTGCGCGTCCATCGTAGGCGAACCGGCCGGTGATCGTGGGTCCACTGGAGAAGTCGCCTTGGATGCGCCACCATCGATCGGGCGATAGGACATACGCAAAGGCGGGCTCGGCGACCGGATCCGCTGCGACCCAGAATTGTTCCACCCGGATGGGGAGGTCACTGGGCAGCGCATCCACGAACAACGTGATATTCGCCTGCTGGAGTGTCTTGGTACCGATGCTGGTCAGGGTGTCCCAGACCGCAGTGGTCGCCAGACTGATCCTGCCATCGTCATTGAGCCAGACATCCACGGGGTCGAAGGGCGGGTCGATCGTGACAACGGTCTGGGCACCCCCGAAAAGGAAGGAGGAGGGGGTGGTCCAGAGATCGCCTTGGGAACTGCGGCAACTCAGCGTGAGTGGAACGTTGTGGTACATGTCCGTCGCTCCGCGGAGTTTTTGCTCCACGAATACCGTAACCTCCGTGACCCCGACATCAAAGGAATCGACCTCGAACGCGGCCCAACCCGGTTGAAAGATCCAGTCGTTGAAGAAATCCGTGAGGTCTGTACCGGTAGCCGTGCTCAAGTGATCGCGGAGCTGTTCGCTGCTCACGGGCTGGAAAGAGTGCGCATCAAGAAAACTCGTGAGCCCTTGACAAAAAAGTGGTTCGCCCAAATAGCTGCGCAGGCTATGCAACACATCCGCGCCCTTGTTATAGCTGTGCTGGCCATAGGTCCAGCTCTGCGGTACATCCGAGAGGGCGAAGTACTGTCCTCCGTCCTCCCAATGACAGCGACGCAGCATATCATAGTGGTTGGCGCGCACCGTGGAACGATAACGATCCGGGCCGTAAACCGCTTCAAGGAACAAGTAGCTCAAGTATTCGGCGAACCCTTCATTGATGTACATCTCCTCGGCCCTGTCGCAGGTCACCAGATCACCGAACCATTGATGGGCCAATTCGTGCGCCATGGTCGCCTCATACTGTAAGGAGCCATCGGCGATGAAGTCCGGGTAGGTGATGTTGGTGGAGTGTTCCATCGCGCCGCGTGAAGCCAGGCAGTAACCGATGCGGTTCCAGCTATACGCACCGAAGCAGGTCTCGAACCGGTTGAAGGCGTCCTGCAAGTGGATGAAGGAGTTCTTCATCGCGGTGGTATCCCCGGGCAGTGCTACGAGGTCCACCGGTATGTTGGTGCCGCCGATACTGGGGAATTCCTGACGAACCACAGCGTAATTGGCCGTTGCGACAGAAGCGAGATAGCTGGGGATGGGTTCGTCAATGGACCAATGGGTCAAGGTCGTATCGCCACCCAGAGAGACCACGCCCAGTTCGGCCCCATTGCACCACACTTTCCGGCCGCCCCGTGTGGTTACATGGAACGAGAAGGCAGAGCGCTCGACGAAATTGTCGAAGCACGGGAACCAGGCCCGGCCATAGCTGTGCGGCTGCGCATCGAACGCCACCCCGAGATTGTAGATGTAGTTGTTCTCCAGATAGAAGCCACCGAAATTGCTCGGGTCCACCGCGGGCTCCCCATCATAGAACACGGTGATGTCCATCGTATCCGCCGGTCCGGCCGGTTGTGCGAGATCCACCTGCAACACACCGTTCACATGGTTGAAGCCCAGAGGCTGGTTGTTCTCATCCAGGACCGAACCGACCGTCAGGTCGATCAGGTCGAACCGGAGTTGGGTGACCCCTGACACTTTGGGAACGAGCCGAAGGACGCACATCGCGTGGATCAGATCGTTCGGCGCATCCAGAAGGTTCAGATGGACGCGGGTAACGAGGAGGTCGATGCTATCGCTCCGCTGGTCTTGAGGACCGCCCTTGGCCTGTCCCTGTGCAGAGGAATGTTTGCCCGCCTGACAGGTGGTTTGCGCGGGAAGGGATAGCACCATCGCGGTTAGGACCGAGCAAATGGGGAGGCGAAGGGTCATGTGGGCAGAAAAAAGACGGTCCCAACGGAAGTGGAACGAGACGGACCGGAAGGATCTCGTCGATCAAAGATAGCCACGTGACCGCTACGATCGCAGGTCCGTCGCGGCCTCGCAGGATCCCTACATTTGGGTCTCTACCTTGTTATCCCAAACGCGATCCCGCTTTCGCACCGCGATGAAACCGAGCACCGAACTGCACGACCTCGCAACGTCGCTCACTAAGAGCGAGAAGCGGTTCTTCAAGTTGCACTCCACGCTGCAATCCGGCGACAAGAACTACCTCCGGATCTTCGACGCCATCGATAAACAAAAGGTCTACGATGAGGACGCGCTCAAGCGGCTCTTCGCAAAGGAGACCTTCATCAAGCACTTCCCATCGGAGAAGAACCACCTGTACAAGTTGATCCTGAAAGCCCTGCGCGCCTATCATGCGGAGGGCACCATCAGCGGGATACTGAAGCAGGAGATCAAGAACATCGAGATCCTGTACGACAAGGCGCTGTACAAGGAGTGCAACAAGCTGCTCCACCGAGCCAAGCGCATCGCCTTGGAGAACGAGAAGTTCTACTACCTGTTCGAGTTGCTGAACTGGGAGAAGATGCTCTTGGAGGAGGCCTATGAAAGCGGGGAGTTCACCAAGGACTTGGACGCATTGATCGCGGAAGAGAGCGAAGTGCTCGAAAAACTCCGCAACCTCGCGGCCTACCACATCCTTTACTCCAAGATCAACTATGTGTTCCGTAGCGGCGGTTATGTGCGCAGCGAAGAAGAGCACGCCATGGTGGAGGAGATCGCCCAGCATCCACTGATCGTGGGCAAGAACACCGCGTTGAGCCATCGCGCGGCCACCATCTGCTTTTATACCCAGGGTTTTTGTGCCTGGGCCAAGAGGGACTGGCGCATGGCGCTCACCAAGTTCCTCCGAGTGAAGGAGATCCTGGACCGGGAGACCGTGCTGAAACCCGATCTGGCGAAGCGCTATGTGCGCACGCTGCACTACATCATCAATGCACAGATCGAACTGGGCGAGTACAAGGCCGCCCGTGAGCATATCAAACTCATGCGCTCGCTCTCCGAACTAACGGGGTTCGGTGGCATCCAGATCGGCATGCAGGTGTTCAACGCGAGCTACCTGAGCGAACTGCGTTTGATGGACAGGATGGGAGAGCACACCAAGGCGCTCGACCTGGTGGATGCGGTGCTTGTAGGTTTGGAGGACGAAGGCCCGCGGTTGCACAAGGAGCAGGAGCTCGAGTTCTGGTTCGCGCTATCCTGTGTGCATTTCGGGGCCGGTGAGATGAACAAGGCCCTCTTCTGGCTGAACAAGGTGCTGAACGACCCGGAGCCCACCTTGCGGCAGGATATCTTCACCTACGCAAGGTTGTTCAATCTCGTAGTGCACTATGAACTGGGCAATTTCGACCTTCTGGAGTACATCGTGCGGAGCACGCATCGCTTCCTTAGCAAGCGACACCGCGCGCACGAGATGGAGACCGTATTGATCGATCATGTGAAACGCCTGGCACGTGCCACGCAACCCACCGCCAAACGCGATCTGTACAAGAGTTTGCACGACCGCATGTCCGAATTGATGAAGGATCCAAACGAAAGCCTGGCGTTGAAATACTTCGACTTTATGGCCTGGTCCCGAAGTAAGGTGGAAGGGAGCACTTTCAGCGAAGCGGTGCGCCAGGAGCACCCGGCGATGGGGAAGGGTTAGGACCCGGGTTCACCGGGCATTGGTCAGGTCCTTGTCCCCGATCACCATGAACTCGGTGCGGCGGTTCTGCTGGTGGCGTTCTTCGTCGCAGGGTACGCCATCGTCGCAGTGGTTCACCAGTTTCTCTTCGCCAAAGCCTCGCGCGCGGACGCGGTCGGGATCGGCGCCGTGACGGATCAAGAAATCCACCGCACTGTTCGCCCGGGCATCGCTGAGCACCAGATTGTAGAGTTCACCCCCTCGCGCGTCCGTATGCGCGCTCAGTTCGAAGCTCAGGTGCGCGTTGTCATTGATGAGGCGGACCACGCGTTCCAACTCTTCCGCGGCATCCGGGCGGATGTCCCATTTGTCATAGTCGTAGTAGATATTGTTCAGCACGAAGCTCTCGCCTACTTGTGCGCTCTTCAGGTGAAGGTCCTGGTGCAAGGTGTCTGATCGCACGAGACCCTTGGTGCTGAGGTCCACGGTAGTGGCCAGATGGTCCTTGTGCTCGGCGCGCAATGTGTAGTCGGTATTGGGTTTCAAAGGGAACCCGAAGGTGCCATCCGGACCGGTAATGCTGGAGACATCGTCGCCGTGGGTCAGATCGGTGAGGGTCACCGACACGTTCGGAAGGAACATGCTGGGATCATCGAACACCGCACCCTCCACATAGAATATCGGCT
The DNA here is from genome assembly GCA_016703105.1 of Flavobacteriales bacterium. Lineage (GTDB taxonomy): Bacteria > Bacteroidota > Bacteroidia > Flavobacteriales_F > PHOS-HE28 > PHOS-HE28. The sequence goes on along the minus strand of JADJCS010000005.1, from coordinate 210,656 downwards.
TGTTCGCCCAGAACACATAGACCTGATCGAGGCTGTCCCGGTTGCTGCTCAGGTAACCGCCTTCGGTGGTGCTGTCCAACACCATCGAGAAATCGTCATGCGGGGTATTGATGGGCGCGTTCATGTTCATTGGATCGCTCCATCGGCCTTCCTGCTCGTGTGTTTCGAAAATATCCAGACCCCCCATATTCTCGTGGGCCGTGCTCGAAAAATAGAGCGAGGAACCGTTGATCATCGGGAAAAGCTCATTGCCCGCGGTGTTCACCGTTGAGCCCAAGTTCTCCGGTTCAGACCAACCGGTACCATTGTCGCGGCAGCGCCAGATGTCCGTGCCGCCGAGGCCTCCGGGGCGATCGCTCGCGAAATACAACATCTTGCCGTCCAAGCTCAAGGCCGCGTGGCCGGTGCTCCAATATTCGCTGTTGTAGGCGAAGGCGCGCAGGTCGGTCCACCTTCCAGTACTGTCCTGGGTGGCGCGGAAGAGCATGAGATGACTTGTGTTCCCTTCGTCCTTCCGCAACTTGCGTTTCACGTAGTTGCTACGTGTGAAGTACAGATGCCGACCATCCGGGGAGAGCACAGCGGGTCCTTCATGGAACGCACCGTTCACCAGACCGGATAACGGTTGCGCTTCGGTCCAGGTAACCACGGTCTTCTTCTCGCTGTAGTAGAGGTCCAGAAAGGACATGCCGTTCCAAGGGTTCGCGGTCAAACTGGCGACCTTTTTTTCGCCGGCGATCAGCAGGCCTTTGCGGTAAGGAACGGCGCTGAAAGCGGTGCTGATCCCCGGAATGTTCAATCGATTCACGATGAAACGGCCGCTGTCCGCGAAGAAGGATCCGTAGCTCTGGGTGGACGCGTACAGGTCCAACGCTCGGCCGTTCTCCGGGGTCTCGTGCAAAACCCGAAGAAAGAGCTCCGCAGCGACCTCGGGCTTGCCATTTCCCATCAGTACTTCGCCATAGTTCAAAGCGGTATCACCGGTGATGTGATGCGCGGCATCGGCCAGGGCATAGTGCTTTTCCGCTGACACAAGATCACTGTGGCGACGGCAGGCATCGGCCAATCGCAAGCGCGCGGGGCGCATTTCGTGGTGACGGAGCACCTTGCCGTAAAAGCGTTCCGCGCGCGGATACTGCATAAGGTCGTATGCCTGATCCGCTTTCTGCAGGTTGTAGCTGGCGCACGACGAGAGAAGGATCGCCGCAACGAACGGGAGCGATGTGTTCCGGAGGAGCGTCATCATCTAGAAGTAGCGGGGTGACTTGATACGGACCGGGTCCTTACCGAGATCGATGCCAAGCATCACCTCGTGCGAACCCCCATTGAAGCGACGGAGCATGGAGGTGGTCATGTCGTACGCATAGCCCACCCGGAACATCGGGGTGATCTGGTATTCCAGCATGCCCACGAACGCGTCACCCGTGCGATACCCCGCACCCAGCCATAGTCTGTCGCGGAAAAGGACGTTGCAGTTCAGGTCGACCTGCGGTGGAGCGTCCGGCTGGTATTTCACCAGCACCGAAGGCTTCAGGTCGAAGTTCTCGTTGAGGTGGAAAACGCGACCGGCGTGCAGGTAGAAATGCTGCGTGAAGTAGTGGTCCAACGCACTGGCGGCGGCGGCGCTCACCTGGCCATCGGCGGCGTAGATGGTGGGAACGGAGAGCCCCACATAGGTCAGCTCGTCGTGCCAGAACACACCGAAGCCGAACTTGCCGACCATGGCGTTCTTGATGCGCTGTTGGTAGACGTCGTCGTTCGCGTCCCAGTAGACCAGTTCACCGATGTTGGCCGAATAGACGGAGAGCCCTGCGCGCAGACCGAAGGCCAGCCGGCTCGTTTCGCCGGTGCGGATACTGTAGGCGTAGTGGCCGGAGATGTCCAGATCGCGACTTACACCGATCCGATCATGCACGATCGAAAGTCCGAGGCCCATGCGATCGTTCCATACGGGACCGTCCACCGCGAGCATGCTGGTGCTCGGCGCGCCGGGCATGTTGGTCCATTGTTCCCGGTGCAGCACGCTGCCGCTCACATAGGGGTGGCTACCAGCGTACGCGGGGTTCAAGAAAAGCCCGTTGAACATGTACTGGCTCACCATCACCTCCTGTTGGGCCTGCGCGAGCAGCCCGCACGTAGCGGTAGCAGCGAGCAGGAAGGGGCGGGTCAGGGTGCGCATGGTGGAAGTTGGTTTACGGGATCGGGTCGTGGTTCGTTCAGCGGCGCAGGTCCACATAGTTCTGCAGGGTTTCGCCGCCTTTGTTCAGGGTGAGCACAACGAAGTAGGTGCCGTTGGGCAGCATTTCTCCCTCCTGGTTCTCACCCCCCCAATCGTTGGCGTAGTTCATGCGGTCGTACACCACATTGCCCCAGCGATTGAAGATGGTGATGTGGTTTTCCTTGAAGGCTTCGAGCCCATGGACCACATAGTGGTCGTTGCTGCCGTCATTGTTCGGCGTATAGCCGGTGGGCATTACCAGGTCCATGGGTTGGTCCAGCGCGAACACCAGCATCAGGCTGCATCCGTTCGCATCGGTGATGATCACGCTGTAGGTGCCAGCATCGAGACCATTGTTCATGGCGGAGGTCGCCCCATTGCTCCATTGGTAGGTATAGGGTTCCGTGCCGCCCGAGGGGGTCACGGTGATACTGCCGTCCCCGGTTTCGTAGCCGCTCAGGTTGAAGCCGCTGGGGTATTCGAGCACCAGGCTGTCCGCGGTGATCTCGCTGCCTTGGCCGACGATGTAGGTGTTCGTCCATGAACAACCGGCCGCATCCGTGATCGCGATCACATAGGTGTTCGATTCAAGTCCGAATAGGTCTTCGGTGTTCGCACCGGTGCTCCAATCGAAGAGGTATGGTGCGGTGCCGGAGAGCACGCTTAGGTCGATCGCGCCGATGGTGCTTTCATTGCAAGCGTTGTTGGTCACTGCGGCATCCGCGATCAAACCGGGGGATCCGCTCACCGTAGCGCTATCCGGGAGTGTGCAACCGTTCACGTCCGTGATCATCACGACGTACGTCCCCGGGAGCAAACCACTGATGTCTTCTGTCTGCGCGCCATTGTTCCATTCGAAGGTGAAAGGTTCACCACCGCCTTGCACGTTGAGGTCCACGCTTCCCGCGATCGCACCGCAATCAGCGGAGGTGGTGCTCGTGCTCGCATCCAAGGCTGGTGCGGCGATCACATCGGTGCATGCCTGGACGCTGCAACCGTTGGCGTCCAACAAGCTGAGACAGTATGTGCCGGGTGCGAGATCAACGATCATGCTATCGCTACTGCTGTATCCGTTCGGTCCGATCCAGGCATAGGTGTAGCCGGGAACACCGCCTGTGAGCGCGAGCGTGATGCTGCCATCGTTCGCACCAGCGCAACTGGTGTTGCTTCCGCTCGGGAAGGCGAAGGGCGTGAGGAAGGGATCGAGCGGATCCGGCGCGGTCACCACGACATCTTGGATCAGCACGCAGCCGTTCATATCGGTCGCGGTCAGTGAGTAGGTGCCGGCCGCCAATCCGCTCAGGCTATCTGCCGTGCTGCTGAAGCCGTTCGGGCCGCTCCAGTTCAAGAGGTATCCGTTGTTACCACCGGACACCTCCACGGAGATCGTTCCGTCGGTGCTTCCGTCGCAACTGGTGTTGAAGCCACCGTTGTACTGGCTCAGCGTGAGTTGCGCCATGAGCGCGCTATCCGGTTCGGTCAGTGTGATCGTCGCAGGGAAAGTGCATTGGTTGGAATCGGTGATCACCAGATCGTAAGTACCGGCGATCAGGCCGCTGATATCCTCCGTGCTGAACTGTGTGCTGTCGGGTCCACGCCAATCGAAGAGATAGGGCGCGGTGCCGCCGGTTACGGTCAGGTCCACGCTGCCATCGCTGGCACCAAGGCAACTGACGTTGGTGCCGCTGGCGAAGAGCGATGCGATCATGGAAGGATCGATCTGCGAGGTCGGTCCGGTCAGCGTGAAAGTGCTGTCCAACGTGCAGCCGTTCGCGTCGGTGAGCGTCACCGTGTAGTCTCCGATCACAAGGCCGCTGAGGTAGGTGATGTTGTTCGCCACGAATCCATTGGGGCCCGTCCACACCACGTTCACCGGTGTTGCGCCGCCACCTACTTGCACCTCGATCACGCCGGTGCTGTCACCTACGCAGGGGATGTTCAAGCTACCATAGGTGCTCAGGTAGGCGTTCAGGTCCATGGCCGCGCTCGCGGTGATCGTCGCGGTCCAGCTTCCTGTGCAGGTCCCTGCATCGCTCACATTCACAGCGTAGTTGCCACCGCTCAGGTTGCTCAGGTCCTCGTTCGTGCTGGTGAAGCCGTTCGGTCCTGTCCACGTGAACGTGTACGGGCCTACACCGCCTGCGAGGCTCAGGTCGATGGCGCCATCATCGGTGCCATCGCAGATGTTGCCGCTCACTGCGAGAGTGCCTGTAAGCGCGGTCGGAGCCACGAGGGTGATGGTATCCGAGCTGGTGCAGCCGTTCGCATCGATCACCGAGTAGATGTATCCACCAGCCTCGAGCCCTGTGATGTCCTCCGCCTGCGAACCGAAACCGTTCGGTCCGCTCCAAGAGGTTTGGATGGGTGTCGTACCGCCGTTCACCGTCAGGTCGATGGCCCCGTCGTTCCCCGCGCAGCTGATCTGGTAGCCATTGCCAGCATCGCTCAACACGTCCACCACGTTCAGCGGTTGCGGTTCCGTCAAGGTGATGCTGGTCGATGCGGTACAGCCGTTGTCATCCGTCACGGTCAGTGTGTAGGTGCCAGCCTCCAAGCCGCTCAAGAGAGCATTGTTGCTGGTGAAGCCGTTGGGTCCGGTCCAGGTGTAGCTCAGGTTGCCCGTGCCACCGCTGGCCTGCGTGGATATCGAACCGCTGTTGCCACCCGCACATGGAACATTGTAGCCGCTGTTGAATTGAGAGGCGTTCAGGCTAAGATCGATCGGCGGCGGCGTGGTGATGTTCACTTGACCGAACGCCTTGCATCCGTTCGCATCGGTGATGGAGAACGAGTAGACGCCGGCGGTCAGCCCGCTCAGGTCCTCCTGGCCGCTCACGAACCCGTTGGGCCCGGACCACAGGATCACATAAGGCAGCGAGCCCCCGGTGATCGCCAGATCGATGGTGCCGTCCGCAGCACCGAAGCAACTCACGTTGGCGTTGCCACCATACATACTGGTGGTCGCCGCCGCATCGACGGGATCCGGTGCCGTCAGGGTGATGTTCGCATCGGCCGTGCAGCCTACCGCATCGGAGACTTCGACGGAGTAAGCGCCCGGTTCCAGTCCAGTGAGGTCCTCGCTGATCGCGGCGAACCCGTTGGGGCCGCTCCATGAGATGTCATAAGGCGAGATACCACCTACGATCGTGGCATCGATGCTGCCGTCAGGCGTGCCCGCGCAACTCGTGTTCACGCCACCGGAGAAGGCTCCGGCCGACAGACCGACCACGACGGGTGCCGCGCTGGTGAGGGTGTATTGTCCCAAGGTGCTGCAGCCGTTCGCATCAGTAAGGATGATGGCGTATTGCCCACCGGTAAGTCCGCTGATATCCTCGCTGGTGGCGGTGAAGCCGTTCGGTCCGTACCAGTCGTATGTGTAACCAGGTGTCCCACCTGTGGCGGTCAGGTCGATGCTACCATCGTCCGCATCGGCGCAACTTGAGTTGAAGCCACCAGGATAGACCCCGATGAGTTCTGTGAGAACGAAGATCCCGGGTTCGTCCACATCGTGGAATTGCATTGACCCGCAACCGTTCGCATCGGTGATGGTCGCGATGTACACACCGGCGAAGAGGTTCGTGATATCCTCGTCCGTGCCGTTGAAACCGTTCGGTCCGCTCCAGGCAATGTCATACGGTGCGGTCCCACCCGTCACGGTCATATCCACCGCGCCCGTGGCTGTACCCTGGCAGAGCGCCGTGGTGATGGAAGCGGTCGAGCCGATGGGTTGCGGCTCGTTCAACATGAAGAACGCGCCCGCGCTGCAACCGTTCTGGTCCATCACGAGCACTTGATAGAACCCTGCGTCAAGGCCGCTCAGATCCTCGTTCGTGCTGGTGAAGGCGTTGCTGCCCGTCCATTGGAACTGCAGGTTGCCAGCGCCTCCGGCCAAGGTGAGGTCGATGCTTCCGTCGTTCGCACCGTTGCACGAGATCGCGTTGCCTCCGATGAAGCTGCTGACCGCGGAGGTCAGATCCAACGGTGCGGGCTCGGTCAGCGTGCTGATGATGCTGGTGGTACATCCGTTCGCATCCGTGATCAGTGCCGTATAGGTGCCTGCACCAAGTCCAGTGGGATCGGTCGCGTTGGAAGTGAAGCCGTTCGGCCCGCTCCAGAGCACGGAGTAGGGTGCGGTACCACCTTGGATGTCGAGGTCGATGCTGCCGTCACTGCCGCCGTTGCACGAGATCGCGTCACCACTGTTGGTCTGGGATACCGTTACCGCGCTGGTCAGCGCGGGTGGTTCGTTGAGCGTAACGCTCGCACTGGTCAGACAACCGTTCAAGTCGGTTACACTGATCGTATACGTGCCGGCGCTCAAATTCGTCAGGTCCTCCGAAGTAGCGCTGAAGCCGTTGGGACCGCTCCACGAGATGGTGTAATTCGGTGTGCCTCCACCGATCGTGGCATCGATGCTTCCATCACTGCCGCCGATGCAGCTGATCTGTCCGTTCCCATGCTGGGCCGCGACGTTGATGATGTGCAGCACGATCGGTTGCGACAGCGTGTAGGTCTGGAGCGTGCTACAACCGTTCGCGTCTTTAATGGTCATATAGTAGGTCCCGGCCGCCAGTCCGCTGATGTCCTCCGCGATGGATGAGAAACCGTTCGGTCCCGTCCAGATGAAGAGGTATGGTGCGGTACCACCGGTGGTGGTCACGTCAATGCTACCATCGGTACTACCTGAACAGCTCACACCACTTCCGTTGAAGTCGCTGAGCGAAGCGGTGACGTTGAACAGACCGGGTTGGTTCACATCGAAGGACTGCTGTAGTATGCATCCGTTCGCATCGGTCACGAGCAACGCATAGGTACCGGCGGCAAGTCCGATCACGTCTTCGCTCTGGTTGGTGTACCCGTTCGGGCCTGTCCATGAATAGGCGTACGGCGGGCTACCTCCCATCACCGTCACATCCACAGCACCATCGGAAGCACCTTGGCACGCAGCCGGGGTGATCGCGCCGCTGGCTTGTAGCGGAGGGGGTGCAGCAAGGGTGTAGGTGGCGCTCACGGTGCAACCGTTGCCATCACTTACGGTCAGGTAGTAGCTGCCTGCGCCCAGGCCGGAGACATCCTCGATGCCCGTTACCTGGCCGAAGTCATCGGTCCATGCGTAGTTGTAAGGCGGCGTACCGCCCGAGAGCGTAACATCGATCCATCCGTCCTCGCTGTTCTGGCAGGACACATTGAACCCGCCGAACGTGCTGATGGTAGAGTTGATGGCGAGCGGTGCCGCAGGGCCGGTGATCGTAACCGGCAAGAACTTCGGAATACCGCAGCCGTTGTTGTCGATGATCGACACGGTCCAAATTCCGGCGCTCAGTCCCGTCGCCGTATTTCCGGACTGGGGCGGGACGGTGTTCCATAGCACGGTATAGGATCCACTTCCACCGCTGATATCCACCGTGGCATAGCCGTCCGAACCGCCGAAGCAGCTCACGTTCGCATAGCTCTCGACGATGGTGTGCAGGGGCGCGATCGGCTGCGTGATCGTGATGTTGGTGCTCGTAGTGCAACCATTGGCATCTACCACTTGCGCGGTATAGGTGCCAGCGGGTGCGTTCAGCAGATCGGCACCGATCACCACTGGGTTGGTGTTCCAGGTGTAGGTGTAGGGTGCACTACCACCGGCGGCCGCTACTGATGCCGATCCGGTCGAAGTTCCATGGCAGAGCACATCACTGACACCGCTGAGGTGCAAGCTCAGAGGTGCATTAGGCCCGTTGATCGGTACGTTCATTTGTCCGTTGCAACCGTTCGCATCGGCCACGTTCACCACGTAGGTACCGGCACTGAGCCCCACGGCTGTGGCGCTGGTCTGCGGGGGTACCGTATTCCAGGTGAAGGTGAAGGGGGCGGTGCCGCCTGTCAAGGTCACGGATGCTTGTCCGTTCGCGCTGCCGAAACAGCTCTGATCCGTGGTGTTCAACAACGATACGTTCAATGCGCCCTGGGGCGAACTGATGATGGCCTGGGCGGAGGCGTCACAGCCGTTATCGTCGGTGATCGTTACGGTGTAAGTACCAGGGCCGACGCCGCTCAGCACAGCGCTGTTCTGGACTGGAGAGGAATTCCAGATGTAATCGTACGGAGCGGTTCCTCCGAACGCTTCGGCGTTGGCGGTCCCATCCTGCGCGCCGAAGCAACTCACGCCGCTCTGGGATGCGATACCTGCCGAGAGCGCTTGCGCGGGCTGTGCGATGGTGGCGCTCACGAGTGCGGTGCACCCGTTGGCGTCGGTGATCGTGCACAGGTAGGTACTTGCCGCCAAGCCTGTCGCCATCGCGTTGCTCTGCGCCGGCGAGCTGTTCCAGAAGTAGGAGTAGGGTGCGGTGCCCAAGCTCGCGGTAACAGTGGCGCTGCCGGTGGCGCTTCCGAAGCAATCCACATCGGTACTGGCGCTGAGCGATGCGCTCAACGATCCGGCGGGCGCGGTGATGGTAGCGTCCACGGTCGTGGTGCAACCGTTGGCATCGGTGATCGTGCACGTCCAAGTGCCCGCGCTCAAGTTGGTCGCGGTGGCGTTCGCTTGCGCAGGTGTGGTGTTCCAGCTATACGTGTAAGGCAATGCGCCGCCATTGGCGTTCACCGCGGCGCTGCCGGTGTTCCCGCCGCAGGCCACATTGGTTTGCCCGCTGATCGAAGCGTTCAAGGCGGCCACGGGTTGTGCGATCTGCACCGAGGCGTTCGCAGCACATCCGTTCGCATCCGTGACGGTACAGGTGAAGTTGCCTCCAGGAAGACCGATAGCTGTGGCATTGATCTGCACAGGCGTGCTGTTCCAATTGTAGAGATAGGGCGCCGTTCCACCGATCGCATCCACCATTGCACTACCCGTGCTGTTGCCGAAGCACAGTACGTCTACGGTGCTGGCGATCGAAGCGCTCAGCGCCGCAGCGGGTTCGGTGATCGTCGCGTCAACGGACGTGCTGCATCCATTGGCATCGGTGATCGTGCAGGTGTAGGTGCCTGCGAAGAGGTTGCCAGCGGTGGCCGTAGCCTGTGCTGGTGAGGTGTTCCACGCGTACTGGTACGGCGTGGTGCCGCCGCTCGCGTTCGCAGTGGCGCTGCCCGTGTTGTTGCCGTGGCAGAGCACGTTCGTCTGCGCGCTCACATTCGCGGTGAGCGCGGCCAGCGGTTCCGTGATGGTAACGTGCTGCTGCGCGGTGCAACCATTGGCGTCGGTCGCCGTCACCGTCCAGGTGCCGACGCTCAATCCAGCGGCGTTCGGTGATGTTTGTGCGGGTGTGGTGTTCCAGCTATATGCGATGGGTGCCACACCGCCCGTGGCATTGGCCGTAGTTGTTCCCGTTGCGGTCCCGAAGCAGAGCACTTGACTGCCAACACCGGCAGTTAGAGCGATGGCGGATGGTTCGACCAATGTGATGCTCTGCGATGCGTTGCACCCGTTCACGTCCGAGATCGTGAGTTCATAGGTACCGGCGATGAGCGCACTGATGTCCTCGTTGTTGCTGCTGAAGCCGCCAGGGCCGGTCCAATCGATGCTCAGCGGTGCCGTACCGCCCGTGAGGGTGGCATCAATGCTTCCATTGCTACCGCCGTTGCAGGTGATGCCAAAACCGTTGCCCATGTCCGTGCTGGTCAACCCGAGCACGAAAGGTTGCGGCGCGTTCAACGTGAACACTTGAGAGGTGGCGCATCCGTTGTCATCGGTCACCACGAACGTGTAGGTGCCGGCTTCGAGCCCGCTGATGTCGATCGTGCTGTTGGTATAACCACCGGGACCTGTCCACGAATAGTTGTAGGGTGGCGTCGCACCGCTCACCGTCATATCGATGCTGCCGTTCGTTCCACCGGCACAACTCACTTCCACACCGCCGGTATAGCTGCTGGTGATGCCGCTCACGGTGAAGAGCCCGGGTTGGTTCACGTTCCACGTGGTGGTATGCGTGCAACCGTTCGCATCGGTCACAACCAATTGGTAGACACCTGCTTGAAGCGAGGACACATCCTGAGAGCCGGCCGTAAAGCCGTTCGGACCGGTCCATGCATAGGAATAGATGCCCGTGCCACCGGTCACAGTGGCGTCCACGGCACCATTGTTCGCGCCTTGACAGGCCGCTGGGGTCACATTCGCCGTAACGTTCAGCGCAGCGCCTGGCTGGTCGATGGTCACGTTGGCCGTCGTCGAGCAACCGTTCGCATCCGTGATCGTGCAGGTATAGCTACCGGAGGGCAAATTGCTCGCGGTCGCAGTGGTTTGCACTGGGGTGCTGTTCCAGCTGTAGGAATACGAAGTGGTTCCACCGCTCACGCTCACCGTCGCACTGCCCGTGTTGTTGCCATGGCAGAGCACGTTGGTGCTGGCGCTGATGTTCGCGCTTAATGCACCGCTCGGTTGCGAAATGGCCACGCTGGCTGTCGTGGTGCAGCCGTTCGCGTCGGTGATGGTGCAGGTGTAGTTCCCGGCCGGCAGGTTGATCGCGCTCGCCGTGTTCTGCACCGGGCTGCAGTTCCAACTGTAGCCGTAGGGGCTTGTTCCTCCGTTCACGCTCACTGTGGCCGCGCCGGTCGTGTTGCCGAAGCAGAGGACGTTCGTGCTGCTCGCGATGATCGCGCTGAGCGGAGCGCCCGGCTGCGTGATGGTCACACTTGCGCTCGTGGTGCATCCGTGCGCATCGGTCACCGTGCACGTCCATGTGCCAGCAGGCAAATTGGTCGCGGTGGATGAGGTCTGTACAGGGCTCGTGTTCCAACTGAGGGAGTACGCGGTGGTTCCTCCGCTCACGCTCACGGTGGCACTTCCCGTGCCCCCGTTGCAACTGATGTTGGTCTGCGACGCGATGGAAGCACTGAGCAGCGTAGGCTGCGTCACTGTCCAGCTTTGGATCAGGTCGCAGTCGTTCGCATCGCGCAACCACAACGTGTAGGTGCCGACGATCAGCCCACTGAGATCCTCACTGCTCGACGTGAAACCGCCAGGACCCGTCCATGAGTAGAGGTAAGGAGCGGTGGCTCCGCTCGCGGTGATCGCTATCGCACCGTTCGCTTCCCCGTGGCAGTTCACATCCGTTACGCCGCCGACAACCGCCAAGGCGGAGGGATCCAACAACGTGAAGGACTGGACGAGGGTGCAGCCGTTGGCATCGGTGACGGTCACTTGGTATGAGCCGGCGATGAGTCCACCGCTCGGGAAATCCTGGTTGGTGCTGGTGAAGCCGTTCGGACCTGTCCAGGCATAGCCGAAGCCACCGACCCCTCCGGTCACGTTGATGTCGATGCTACCCGTGTTGTCGCCCGCGCAAAGCGGGTTGGTGGAAGTAGAGGTTAGCGCCATTGCGGCGACGGGCCCGTTGATCGTCACGTTCACCGTGGCGGTGTTCGGGCAACCGTTGTTGTCATTAATGGTGGCGATGTAGCTGCCTGTGGCCAATCCGGTCGCCATGAGGCCGGTCTGCACCGGCACGGTGTTCCAGGAGATGCTGTAGGATCCACTTCCGCCGGTCACCGAGACCGTAGCGCTACCCGCGAGGGACGCGAAACAGGTCTCGTTGATCGTGCTGAGCAAATTCGCTTGCAACGCGGCCGCAGGTTGGCTGATGCTGACGTTGCGCGTCAAGCTGCATCCGTTGGCGTCCGTTACCGTCACGGTGTAGTTGCCAGCGGGCAGGTTGTTGGCGGTCGCTGTGGTTTGTACCGGGCTCGTGTTCCAGCTATAGGCCAGGGGTGCTGTTCCGCCGGAAGCGGTCACTGTTGCGCTGCCCGTGTTGGCACCGTAGCAGAGCACGTTGGTGCTCGCACTGATGTTCGCGCTCATGGCGCTTGCTGGCTCTGTGATGGCCACGTTCACCGTCGTGCTGCACAGGTTCACATCGCGCACGGTGCAGGTGTAGTTCCCGGCGGGCAGGTTGCTCGCAGTGGCGGTGTTCTGCACCGGTGTGGTGTTCCATTGATAGGTATAGGGTCCGGTTCCGCCGGTGGCGGTAACGGTCGCGCTGCCCGTGTTCTGCCCGAAGCAGCCCACGTTGGTTTGCGCGAAGAGCGAAACGCTGAGCCCGCTCGTCGGTTCGGTGATGGTCACGTTACGCGTGGTACTGCAACCGTTGGCATCGTTCACCGTCGCCGCCCAGGTGCCTGCAGGCAAATTGCTAGCGGTGGTGCCGTTCTGCAGGGGCGTAGTGTTCCAAGTCGTGCTGTACGGTGCGGTTCCACCGCTGATGGAGATACCTGCGCTTCCCGTCGTGTTGCCGAAGCAGAGCACGTTGGTCTGCGCGGCGAGCGAGGTGCTCAAGGCAGCGGTCGGACCACCGATCGTCACGTTGGCCGTAGCCGGGCAGTTGTAGCCATCGGTCACCGTCACGGTCCAGGTGCCTGGCAGCAGCGCGCTCGCCGTAGCGGCGTTCTGCACCGGGCTCGTGTTCCAACTGAAAGCATAGGGAGGCACACCACCGGACGGCGTCACCGTCGCGCCTCCTTGTCCATCACCAAAGCACACGACCGGAGCGCTCGTGTTGATCGTAGCGATCACCTGGGTCGCTTCGATCAGCGTGCTGTTGGCCGAAGCCGCACAGCCGTTCGCATCCGTTACGTTCAATGTGTAGTTGCCCGCGGTCAAGCCAAGGATGTCGGGTACCGTATTGCTATAGCCGTTGGGTCCGGTCCAAGTCGTTGCATAAGGACCAGTGCCACCCGACACCGTAGCATCGATGGCGCCGTCACTGCCGCCGAAGCAACTCAAGTTCTGGCCGAAGGCGAGGATCGTCGGGGAAAGCGAAACACCGAGGACAGTGGGTGCGGTTAGGGTGAAGCTCTGGCTGCGGGTGCAACCGGCATCGGTCACGGTGACGGTGTATGTGCCCGGCGCAAGACCGGAGATGTCCTGAGAGCTTGCGGTGAAACCGTTCGGTCCCGTCCAGGCATAGGAGTAAGGTGGATAACCGCCAGCATGGCTCAAGTTGATGGCCCCGTTCAGATCGCCGTTGCAAAGCGGATCGGTCAGCGCTGCGCTCAAACTCAACGTGCTCACGCGCACGGTGCGGTTCGCGGTACGAGTGCAGAGACCATCGGTGATCACCACGGTATAGGTGGTGGTGACAGCCGGTGTGGCGATCGGGTTCGGGCAGGTGGTGCAGCTCAACCCCGCCGTCGGGCTCCAAGCATAGCTCGCACCACCGGTCACCGTGAGCGGCCATGATCCACCAACGCAGATCGTGCCACCGGGCGAAATGGTGGCGATCAACGTGTCCAGTATGCTGAACACCAACGAGTCCAGGTTTTGTGCGGGGCAGTTCGGATTTCCGAGGATGAACAAAAGGTCCTCGGTGTTCTCGTTGATCACATCCGATAGCGGATCGACCGGCTGGTCCGCATAGGTCTGGTTGGCGGGGATGGTGATGGATTTCGCCGAGTTCGGGTCGATCGGTGCGATGGCCGTATAGTCGGTTCCATTGGTCGCCGCTCCTTGGATGAAGTACTGCAGCGTAAGGGGAGTAGGACGCGGAGCGCCGCGATCGAAACGGACCCAACCGGGGTTGCAACCCTCGATCATGTCCGGGCCACCGTTCGCGGTGTAGCTGGTCATGGTGATCGTTGGGCTCTCCACGCGATCGATGAACACACCGGAGTCGAACTTGCGATCACTGGCATCGGCCACCACCAGCTTCAGGTGGTAGGTCTGGCAGGCGGTCACCGCTCTTGGCTTTCAATCCCACGGTGAAGCCGTCGTATTGCAGATCGGCACCTCCCGTGTTGTCGTGGTAGTAAGCGCTGTTGCTGCCGTTGTTCACGTTGTTGATCGTGACGGCGGTGGATGTGTTCGGCACCAATGCGATGTTCTTCGCACCACCCGCGCCAGGATCGCCCACGATCCCAGGTCCGCTGATGAAGAAGCCGAACACATCGTTGTACTGGCTACCGACCCATTCGTTGTATTCCTCTGACGCGAACACGAAATCGAAGGAGAGCGAATCGCCTGCGGGAATGATGTCGAACTCGAACTTGCACGCATCCATGGTGGTGCGGCCGGTCACGGTGTTCAGCAGCGGATCCCCGGCGGTGTTCTGGGCGAACCAGTTCGAGCCGCCGTTGTTGTTCGGCCCGGGTGCGTCGGTCCGGCGTCCCGTGGTGAGGATCACCCCCTGGTCCACGTCCATGTCATTGCCGCTGTAGGTGAACTCACCATAGCCGCTCGCGTGGCAGGTGATCACCGGGTTGGTGATCTGCACACCCGGACCAGTGATGCTGGCCGCGAGTTGCTGTAGATCCGTTTGCGGTGTGACCGTGAGCTGGGCGTGCGCCGAGGTCAGCACCAGAACGGCCAAAGCGCCCAGGGCGGGGCGCATCAGGAAGGTCGGCATGGTGCGGCTCATTGGTTGCGGACGTTTTCGCATTCGCTTTCCCACTCGGTAGCGGTCAGCGTGAGCGGTATCACATCGTTCGTCCCAGAGCGGTTCTGGAGAAGGGGGAGCAATCGATCCGTGTCTTCCTGGCGCATGGATCCAGAGGTGGATTCCACCACGAGTATTCCAGCGGGCACACAGGCGAAGGCGATCCGGAACCCACCGTCGAGGGCGAGGTCCTGGGCCAGCGCGTCGCGGGTGGCGGAGGTGAGGCCGTCGATCCGGAAGGCGGATCGGCCGGGCTGGGAGGGCGGGGTGCTGGCCTGTAGGCCGAGGTGCGCGATCAGGATCAACCCTATGATCCACAGGCACTTAATGAAAGAATTCCGTTCCATGGTCCGTTCGTTCTAGCGCTTCCAGCGGGGATGAGTAGTCCCTGTGGAAGCGCCCTTTGTACCCGGACGGAAGGGGAAAGGTTATCGACGGGCGGAAGGAATTGCCCGACGGGAGCAGAATGGAAGACGGCGCCCAAAGGCCCTAGGTGAAGCGATCACTCGGGTGGACAAGAGCGACAACGCTGCGGATTTGCCGGTTCATACATCGAGAGCCGTTCGGATGGCCGGTATGGCTTGAAGAGCAAAGCCGAGCGTGATAAGCACTATTCCGGCCACTGATCTCCTGTGATACAGGCGCCCGCGCCTTCGGTCTATCTCTGTCTCTTCCTTGGAGACATTTATGAGCATGAAGCTCTGTCCCAATCGGTTCACTTCGGCCGGAGGAAGCGCGTACTTGAACAGCCATTTCGGCTATCATTTCTAAGTAGGCCGATCGGTGCGCCACTGGATCCAGGGTAATGGCCTGAAGTATAAGCCCGGCCTCCCTTGGGTATTGACCGACCCGAAGGTGAGGATGGTTCCGGCTATCTCGCACGCCCGCAATGGCGCCTCCAGGTGTATTCCGTGTCGTAATCCCCTTGTCCATCACCGGACAAGGCGACGACAATAGCCCCGGCTGCAATGCCGCCCAATACCACCACGAAGGCCGCCCCTCTCTTACGAGCGGAGCTTTCAAGCAGCAGGCCAGCCCTATTCAATTCTGCTTTCGGAACATTCATCAGATCGATCTTGGGTCTTGGCTCCATGGCCGCTTTGATCTCTTCTGGGCTGGATACGGGGTCAAGGGAGAGGTCGGCAGTGGTGCTAAAGCCATTTTGCACGGCAAGATCCCCTTTGATGAAGCTATTGTAACCTGCCTTGGAGGCTGTTACCGCATAGGTTCCTTTATCCAAGCCTTCGATCAAATAGCGCCCCTTCGCATCGCTGGTCGCGTTGGCTATTACTTGCCCCTGCAGCGAGGCTTCTACTGGGCGAACGATGGCATCCTCCTCCCCCCCCTTCCCTTCCTCGGCGGCCTCATTGGTTGGCACACCGTAGCCAGATTCAAGGCCATCAGCGCGCTACCTCGATCTTGGTCGACATTTCCGCGACGAACTAGGAAATGAAACGGGGTCGGGACTGAGTCCTTTGCCTGCCCTCCTCCTTCCCCCCTTTTTTCTTTTTTTTTTTTTTTTTTCCATCCGCGCCCGCAACACGGCATGCAGCACAATGCCCGCCGCCACGCTCACATTGAGGGAGCCGATCTGGCCGGCCATGGGGATGCGCACCAATTCATCCGCCATGCGAAGCACGCGGTCGTTGATCCCCGTGTCCTCCGAGCCCATCACCACGACCAAGGGCCCTGAGAGATCGACCTCGGAGACATCCTGCTGCGCTTTTTCCGTGCAGGCGATGATGCGCAATCCGTGTTCGCGTGCGCGCTCCAGGGCTTTCAATAGATCATTGGTGCGGCACACGGGTTTGCGCAGTAGGGCACCTGCACTACTCTTCACCGTGTCCGGTCCCAAACGCGCAGTGCCCACTTTCGGCACCAGTAATCCGTGAGCGCCGAAGCATTCCGCGCTGCGGGCGATGGCGCCCATATTGCGCACATCGGTCACACTGTCCAGGGCTACGATGAGAGGTGCTTGGCGCTGTTCGTAGGCTCGCGCGATCACCTCGTCGAGGTCCTGCTCCTCCACCTGGCTCAGGTAGGCGATCACACCTTGGTGTTCGGCACGGGTCAGCCGGTCCAGCTTTTGGAGCGGAACGGGTTGCCAGGGAACGTTCTGTTCGAGCGCGAGCCCGCGGATCTCGCGGATCCCATCGCCTCCGGCACCGATGCGGATCAACAGGCGCTCCACATGCTTCCGCGCGCGGAGGGCTTCGATCACCGGATGCACTCCGCAGATAAGATCGCTGTCGGCCATGGTTAATTCTGTACGATGCGGCCGTTGCGCCAGCTTTCCACATTGCGGTACCAGGCGCCTTTCAACATGGGGTCGCGTTCCAGTTGCAGGTCGTTGTCGGTAAAAGGCAGGTCGCGCTGTTTGAAGCGGAAGGTGAGGCTCATCAAATTGGTCTCTTCGCCGTAGATCCAAGCTTCGCCTTGCGCGGTCTTGTGGATGGTGTTCGGGGTGCCGAAGATGATGTGTACCAACCCACGGTCCGTGCGCCACCCCTCCACGAAGGAGGTGAAGTAGCGGTTCGCGTTCTCCACGCGTTCGTAGTACGCTCGTATCGCACTGCGCGCGCGGTCCTTGCTGCCGGCGGCATCGAGCCAGAAGCGTTCCACGGCTTTGCGCACGGAGGTGTCGGAGAGCATCCGTTCGTACTCCTGCATGCTGGTGATGTAGCGTAGGGGCGGAACCATCTCGGCGGCCGCGCGCACACGCGGGTGGTCCGTGCCGAGCACGAAAAGGGTGAACCCGGCTTGCGTGGAGGTGTCCGGCCGGAAGTGATAGAACCCGCGCTGCTGGAGGTCCAGTGCGAAGAGCCCATCGGCTCCGACCTGTACCGTGAAGGTGCTGTCCGGTGAGGTATCCACTGTCACCGGGCCTTGCTCGGCGAAAACGGGGGCGGGGAGACCGAACTCCTGCTGGTAGTAGGCGCCGAGCAAAGTACGATCCGTGTACTGTTCGCAGCGCACGCGCAACTGCCCCGGGCCGCTGAGGTGGTCGTCGAAAATGGGCAGGTCCCGGTCCGCCTCGATCGGCAGGAAGTTCTGGCGCACGTTCGCAACGGCTTTGTCCACGGCGATCAAACGGGTGCTCCGCGTGCCGCGGTTCAGATCCTCCGCGGTGATGCGGATCACAAAGGAGCGCTGCTCGTTGCGGCGCATTTCGAGTTGCCCGATCAGCTCGCGGTCCTCGGCGGGTTCCTCGCTCACGTCTTTCACCAATGTGGAAGCACTGTCGATGAGCGTCTTGCCGGTCCAGTCGCTCAATGCTTCGTAGGTGATGCGCACGACGGCGCGGTAGGGCGCCCCGCCGCCATCGCTCTTGTACAGGAGATCGTGCGTGCGAAGCATGAAGTGGATCACAGAGGCCTGGTCCGGACCGTGATAGATGCGCGCATTGAACTCCAGTGCGGCCGCTTCCTGCCCGTAGAGGTAGGCCAGGTTGTTGTTCGCGGAAGGCGCGCGCTGTTGCGGCGCACGGCTACCACAGGCGCTGAGCATCGCCACCAACAGGATGGCTGCGGAATATCCGGGGAGGCGCGCCTTCATGGGAAATGCGGATCGGCGGGTTGCGCATCGATGGCGCGTTGCAACAACGCCGGATTGATGGACTTGTTGGTCTTCGCGCCGAGTTCTTTGATCAGTTCCACCTGACGCACCAAATTGCCCGGGCCTTTGCTCAGCTTGTTCATGGCCTCCTTGTAGTTGTCCTGCGCGGAGTCCAGTTGTTTGCCCACTTTGATCAGGTCCTCAGCGAACCCGGCGAATTTCTCGTAGAGTTTCCCGGCGCGATCGGCGATCTCCATGTGGTTGCGCGCCACGCGCTCGTTCTTCCAAATGCCGTGGATGGTGCGCAAGGTGGCCATCAAGGTACTGTGCGTCACCATCACCACCTGGCGGTCGTACGCCTCTTGGAAGATGGCGGGCCGCTCGCGCAGGGCGAGAAGGAAAGCGGGTTCGATGGGCACGAACATCAGCACGAAGTCGACGCTCTGTACGCCGTAGAGCTTGGTGTAGTCCTTTTCACCCAGTCCGCGCGCGTGGTTGCGCAGACTTTCCACATGGAGCTTCAGGAAGCGATCGCGCTCGGTTTCGTCGCTGCTTCTGGCAAAGCCCTCGTAGTGCAACAACGAAACTTTCGAGTCGATGATGAGATGCTTGCCTTCAGGAAGGAAAACCACGGCATCTGGTCGCAGGCGGGAACCATCGCCCAACGTGGTGCTCTCCTGCATGCTGTATTCCTGGCCCGGCATCAGGCCCGCGCTTTCCAGCAATTTCTCGAGGATCATTTCGCCCCACGCGCCTTGCGACTGCGAATCGCCTTTCAATGCCTTGGTCAAATTGTCGGCGTCCTTGCTGAGGCGCTGGTTCTGTTCCACCAACTTCAGGACTTCACTCTTCAGCAGGTGGCGTTCCTTGCCCTCGCTCTCATACGCATCGCGCACCTGTTTCTCGAAATCCTTGATGCGCTCCTGCAAGGGGAGGAGTATGGTGCCGAGCCGTTCCTGTTGTTGCTCGTTCAATTGTTTGCCCTTCGCTTCGAGCAGGTCGTTCGCGATCACCTTGAACTGATCCGTCATGCGGGCGTGGAGCTGTTCCAACTCGCCCTTTTGTTCGTTCAGTTTTTCCGCGAGACCCTGGTTGCGTTGTTCAGCGGCCGCCAATGTTCGCGTCAGCTCGCGCACCTGCGTGCGCTCTACATCGGTCTCGGCGGCGGCGCGATCCAGGCGGCGCTCCAGGTCGGCGCGTTCGGCTTCC
The DNA here is from genome assembly GCA_016703105.1 of Flavobacteriales bacterium. Taxonomy (GTDB): domain Bacteria; phylum Bacteroidota; class Bacteroidia; order Flavobacteriales_F; family PHOS-HE28; genus PHOS-HE28. Next base: position 191,327 of record JADJCS010000005.1, on the reverse strand, counting down.
CGTTCGCGTTGCAAGAGTTCGAGGGCGGGGTTGCCTTTGGTGCGGTTCCACCACAACGCGGCCACAGCCCCCGCTATCGCGCCCAGCAAGATCCCGATCACAAGTCCCGTCCACATAGGTCCGCGAAGGTAGCTAGGTCGCAGCCTGCGGGCCGGCGCGCTCAATTGTCGAGCACCACCACCAGCGCACCGAGCGGCACCTCCCCGTAGATCGCGATCACATCCCGGTTCGCCATGCGGATGCAGCCCATGGAGCTGGGGCATCCCAAGGAGGCTTCGTTGCCCGTGCCGTGGATGTAGATGAAGCGATCGTGGCTATCTCTTTCCCCGCCGCGGTTCTCTCCGTCTTCCAGCCCTTCCAGCCAGAGAACGCGGCTGGTGATCACGTCGTTGTCGGGTCCTGGCTCATCGAGGTCCACGATCTCTCCGGTGGGCAGGCGGTCCTTCAGCACGCTGCCGATGGGAAGACCGTCGCCGAACTTCTCCGCCACGCGGTGGAGCCCCGGCGGCGTCCGGTAGCTGTCCACCTGGGTGCCTAACCCAGCGCGCGCTGTGGCGATGGTGAAGTCGTTGCGCATCAGGCCGTCCACCACATGGAAGAGGCGTTGGCGCTGCACAGAGATGTAGAGGATGTGCCCCTCCAATGACCGGCCGGGGTAGCGCACCGCCATGTATTCCAAGAGCATTTCCGCGAGGCCCTGGCCGCGCATGCGCACGGAAGTGCTGTCTTGCGCCCGGGCCGGAGCAGTGATACACAGCACAGCGGTCAGGAACAGAACGCTAGAACAGGCTCGTGAACCCGAAATGGATCTTGCCGCTGCGCAATTCCACGGGAACATTGAACTGGCTGGCCAACGCATAGGTGAGGCTGAAGATACCGGCCTTGGTCTCGAAACTGGTGCCGACGCCAAAGCCGATGGGGTCGTCGCGGAGCGGTTCCGCACCGCTCAGGTCCTCCCACCAGGCTTGGTCTACGAAGACGAAGGCATTGCTGTTCTCTTCCAACAGGATCCGGTACTCAAGCGTGCCGATCGCATAACTGGACGCATAGATGGAGGCTTCATCCACACCGCGCATGTTCTTGATGCCTCCCAAGCGGTACAATTCGTTCACGTAGAGGTTCGGGTTGACCATGGCGCCGCCCTGCCCGGCAACGCGCACCGTTCCACGGCGGCCCAGCTTCACGTGCAGGATCGCTTGTGCGTTCACCTCGTACTGCACACTGCGGGTGGTGATGGTGAGCACGGTATTGTCCGGATCGGGAGTGCGGCTTTCCTTGTTCCCCAACGAGCCTTCGATAACGAGCGCATAGCCGCGCTGCGGGTTCGGGCGATAGTCCAGCCTTTGGCGTTCCAACCCGAGGCCGTAGGTGAGGAGTTTAACGTTGGCCAGACCGGGCGAGAACACCGGCACTCTTCCAAGAACGCGCGATGATTTGCTGTTCACGAACACGGAGATCACATCGCCCTGCGCCATACTGAACTGCACGGCGGCTCGCCCGGTCACTTCCAGGAAGGAGGTGTCGCGCCGGAAGAGTTTCAAAGAAAGGTCCGTTCCGAACGGTGTATTGAACAGGAAAGGCAGTTGAAGCCGCACCTTCAGGTCCTGGGTCCGGTCCTTCATGCTCCGCCAGTTCAGTTCGATGGCCTCGCCGCGCCGCAGGGCGTTGCGCAGGCGCAGATCGATATCTCCGGTCAAGTTCACCTTGCCGGTCACCGGGTCGGGCAGTACCCCGAGAATGCCATTGACGGTGCTGGCTTTCTTGGCATCCAGGAAGAGGTAGAGCTTGGTGGTTTCCGGGGTGAACAGAACGTAGGGTTTTTGTTTTTGCGCGACGAAGGGCAACTCGCGCACCCGGCGATCGAGCGCAACGATGAGCGCCTCGTCGTACAAGGCGCCCGGCCGTATGCCGATGTGTTGTTGCAAGTAACGCGAGGAGAGCCGGGCGGTGCCGCGCAGCACCACACTGTCAATATGTACCGCGCGTCCTTCCTCCAACACCACGGCGGCATGCCAGCCATCCTCACGGATCCGCACACTGTCCAACCGGACCTCGGCGAACGGATGGCCATGCTCTTCGGCGTACCGCAAAAGATCCTCCATCACCCGCACGGTTTGGCGTGGCGTTACAGGTCGGCCGGTGTAGGTCCGTTCGCGGAAACGCACGCGTGATGCGATCTCCGGAGGGATGCCGGATCCGGAAAGGTGGGCCCAGCGCGATCGCTCCCCGATGTGCACATGGCATCGAAGTGTATCGCCGGAAGGAATGCAGGAGTCGATCGATGCGGCGAGATGACCTACAGCGCGCAGATCGTTCAACAGGGTGCGCAAGGCTTGCTCGCCTTCCAGAGGAGAGACCACCCGTCGCGGTGCCCTCCAGCGCTTGGGTAGTTGCTCCGTAGCATCCAGTACAAGGGTGGTGCGTTGGGCCGCGAGCGGAAGGTGCCCCATCAACGCGGCGATGAGCAGCGCTCCTCGGGCCGAAAGAAGTAGCCCAGGCACCCTCATGGGATCCGCCAATCGATGGGCGCCAGGCCTTGGGCGGCAAGAAGTTCGTTCGCCATGGAGAAGTGTCCGCATCCGATGAAGCCGCGATGCGCAGAGAGCGGCGACGGGTGTGGAGCCTTCAATACATAATGGCGGTCCATTGGGATCAAGGCCTCCTTCTGTTGAGCGTAACGGCCCCATAAGAGAAAGACAATACCGCTACGTTCTTCGGCCAATGCACGGATGGCGGCATCGGTGAACTGTTCCCAACCCTGACCTTGATGGGAGGCCGCCTGATCGGCCCGCACGGTTAGCACCGCATTGAGGAGCAGAACGCCTTGCCTGGCCCAAGAAGTCAGGTCTCCGTTCGGTGACTTCGTTAGACCCAGGTCGCGCTCGATCTCCACCATCACATTGGCGAGCGATGGCGGCGGGGGCACACCCACCGGCACGCTGAAGCAGAGGCCATGGGCTTGGCCAGGCCCGTGGTAGGGGTCCTGCCCGAGGATCACGACGCGCACCTCCTCGAAGGCCGTTTCCTGGAAGGCACGAAGGATCTCGCCCCCTTTCGGGTAGACGGAATGGCGCATCCGTTCGGCGACAAGGAACTCTTTGAGCCGTTGGAAGTAGCCCTGCTCCATTTGCGGGCGCAACACGCGCTCCCATCCGGGGCCAAGGGCGAGCGGCGCTGGAGCGGTAGGAGGCGAAGGCGACATCATTGAACGGGTCCGGAAAGATCGCCTATCGGATCGTTGAAACATTTTTGCGGTCCTCTCCGTTCCGGGCGATAACTTTGGGCGTCGCCCATGCGTTGGGTGGTAGTACCCACCCGGTCGAAGACAAACCAACGAACGATGAAAAAGGCTCTTCTGGTACTGGCGGTAGTGGTGACCGGGGCGGTGCTTCTAGCCTCCTGTGGTTCAAGCCACGCCTGCCCAGCCTACTCCAAAGTGCATCAGGTCCCGACCGAACGGCCCGCCTGACGCCATGGTCCATTTGAATTCTTGAGCCCGGTCCAAGTGACCGGGCTTTCATGTTCACACTGGGGTAGCCGCTGTATCCTCCGTCTATCAGCGGTAGCTGAATAGGATCACCTGTTCCAGGTCAGGATGCAGGCTCATAGCTACTGGGCATGTGCGCGCCACATGCTCCAGTTCATCGCGTGTAGCCGGTGAAAGCCCGTTCCCTTCCATGGTGATCTCGACTTCGATCCGCACCACACGCCGGGGTGCGGGTGCCATGTGTTTGCGCACTTCGGCGGAAAGCCCGAGCAGGGGATAGCCTTTGTCGCGGGCCCGGATGCCCATGACCGTGATCAGGCAGCAGGCCAGCGAAGTACTCATGAGATCCGTGGGCGAAAAGGCTTCACCCCGGCCCTGGTTGTCCAGCGGCGCGTCGGTCACCATAGCCGAACCGCTCCCGGTATGGACGCACTCGGTGCGGAGGTCACCGAGATAGTGGATGTGGGCGGTGGACATGAACGAACGGTCCGAAGGTAGCGTTGTGTTGCAGTAGCTTTGTGCTGCTCACTGCGTATGCGTTACCTCGCTCTGATCGTTCTCTTCACTTGTGCGGCCCGTGCGGCTGGGCAGCAGACCGTGTATGATGAGACGCGTGTTCTCTACAAGAAGGAGTTGCATGGCGGCATCCTGGCGCACGGCGATGGATGGGGAGTGAACTTCTTCCACGGCAAGCATCGCACCGCCAAGTCAAGGCGAATGCTCGGGATCGAGATCGTGGGCATGAAGCACCCCAAGGAGATCAAGAGCTTCAACCCCTATTACGAGGATGCACGCGGCTATTTCTATGGGAAGTTGAACAGTCTGATACTTATCCGTCCCACGTGGGGCCGCAAGGAGCTGATCACAGACAAACTGCGCAAAAGCGGTGTCGAAGTGAACTACGTGTGGTCGGTCGGTCCGTCGATCGCCCTTCTGAAGCCTGTCTACCTGCAGATCGGGAAGCCCAACCTTCCCTATGAGACCATTGTGGTGGAGCGGTACGATCCCAAGGAGCATTATCCGGACGACATTTTCGGACGCGCCTCGTGGTTCAAGGGGTTCGACGGATCCACGTTCCAGTTCGGTGGCTTCGCGCGCTTCGGGCTCAATTTCGAGCACTCTGGAACGGCCTCAGGCATCAAGGCCATCGAGGTGGGTGCGTCCATCGATGCCTTCGCCGAAGTGGTGCCCATCATGGCCGAGATCGAAGGGGTCGAGAACAAGCAATTCTTCCTGGCCCTCTATCTCAGCTTGCAGTTCGGTAAGAAGTACACCCGATGAGCACGGCGCACGAAGAGGCCGTGGTGCAGCCCCCCCCACGCAAACCGGCCTGGCTTCGGGTGAAGTTGCCTACGGGCGAGAACTACCGGAAGGTGCGCGGGATCGTCAGCGATCACAAGTTGCACACCATCTGTCAAAGCGGCAATTGCCCCAACATGGGCGAGTGCTGGGGAGAGGGCACGGCGACCTTCATGATACTGGGCAACGTATGCACGCGCTCCTGTGGCTTTTGTTCGGTGGCCACCGGAAGGCCGGAGGCCGCCGATCCGTTCGAACCCGCCCGCGTGGCACGTTCCGTGGAATTGATGGGTTTGAAGCACTGCGTCATCACTTCAGTGGACCGCGATGACCTGGAGGATGGAGGTGCCGGTATCTGGGCGCGCACCATCCGTTCCGTACGCCGCCGGTGCCCAGGAACGACCATGGAGACATTGATCCCGGACTTCAAAGGGGAGTGGGCCAACCTTGCCGAGGTGTTGGCCGCAGCGCCGGATGTACTATCGCATAACCTGGAGACGGTGCGCCGCCTCACAAAGCAGGTGCGGGTGCAGGCGCGCTACGACCGAAGCTTGGAAGTGCTGATGCGCGCCAAGCGGGCGGGCCTTCGCACCAAATCGGGCGTCATGCTCGGCCTGGGTGAATCGGACCACGAAGTGCTCGAAACGATGGACGATCTGCGCAGCGTAGGCGTGGACGTGCTTACAGTCGGCCAGTATTTACAGCCCACCAAGGCGCATCTCCCTGTTCACGAGTTCGTTCATCCCGATCGGTTCGCGCGGTTCCGGGAGGAGGGAACCTCACGCGGGTTCCGCTTCGTGGAGAGCGGGCCTTTGGTGCGTTCCAGCTATCATGCGGAAAGACATGTCCGCTGATGACCGTTCCGGTAAGGTCATCAGAAGTGTATAGAAGCCGCCCAACTTGTTCGACCACTTCAGGTGGGTAGGTTGAACGGAGGCTTATCTTTGACTTTCTTCGTACCGAACACAATTGCGACCTGTACTCTTCACCATGAACAAGGTTTCACGTTTGGGCCTGTGGGCCTTACCAGTCGCTGCGGCGGCATCTGTTCTCCTCGCAACGCAACCCCGGATGCACTACATCCCACGGGATGAGGGCAATGGCGGGGCGAGCATTCATGGGGCTTTCGAATACCTCGCCGCCATCCGAGCGAACGTGGCGACGGGGGTGTACGATCCCAACGACAAGCGCCGCATGGACCAGGCGGTGAATACCGCCATGGCTGGCATGCCCAAATCCGTGAACCTGGAGTGGATCGAGATGGGTCCGGACAATGTGGGCGGTAGGATCCGTGCCGTGGTTATTGACCCGGCCAACACCCAATCCCTTTGGGCCGGTGGAGTATCCGGAGGTCTGTACCACACCTTGGACGGCGCCAATACCTGGGTGAAGATCGGTGGGTTCGCCGACAACCTCTGTATCGCATCCATCGCCCTGCTCAGCAACGGGCATATTTATGTCGGCACGGGGTCCACTTTCGAGGGTGCATCAGCGTCGGGTGGCAGTGGTTTCATCGGCGATGGTCTCTATCGCAGCATCGATGGCGGAGCCACCTTTCAGCAGCTTTTCGGCCCGGCCGGAAATTTCAACGAGAACGACCCATGGACCACGGTGAACAAGCTGATCCCTGACCCGACCAACCCGAACCGCTTATGGGTCGGATACGGAGGCGGTCTTCGGATCTATGACGAATCGGACAGTTCGTTCACGGAAACGGATAGCGACTTGCCCAGTTCAGACTGCAAGGCCCTCGATGTGAGCTCCGATGGTTCGACCATCATTGCCAATTTCGGTTCCCAAGCCTGGTTGAGCCAGGACTTCGGCGCCAACTTCACTACGCTGAACCAGGGCACCAACCAGTTCCCCACCGCAGGCATCTCGCGGATGGAAGTGGCCATTTCGCCCGATGACAAGATCTACATGTACGCCATGATGGCCAGCCGCGGACGCATGTTGGGCGTTTGGGCCTCCACCAATCAGGGCAACACCTGGAACCAGATCTGGCCCGCCGGTTTCGGCACGAACGGGGTCCCGGAATTGGACATATTCGGGGACAACGCACAGGGGAACTATGACGACGTGATCGCCGTCGTACCCGGCCAACCGGATCGCGTCTGGTTGGGTGGTGTTACCCTGTGGACCACCAGTTTGAACGCCCAGCCGGTCCAACTGGCTTTGGGCTTCGATTTTCCAGGCTGCTTCAACTGCGTTCACGCCGATATACACGATATCACCTTCGCTCCGGATGGTCAGTATGCCTACGTGGCTTGCGACGGAGGTATCTACGTGACGCCAACTCAGGGCGATGTCTTCTACGCGGCCAACCGTTTCCTGAACATCACGCAGTTCTATTCGTTGGCGTATTCCCCCAAGGGCAAAGTTCTTGGAGGTACCCAGGATAATGGCACGCAGTACTTGCCATTGGTAGGTGGTAACACCGCGGAAGAGGCCATTGAGGTGAACAGCGGTGATGGTTTCGATTGCGAGATCTCGCAGATCGATCCGAACATCATGTTCTCCACGGTCTACTTTGGGGCGGTCAGCCGCTCGGCGGATGGGGGAACGAACTTCGGTGGGTTCTATGATGCCCGAGTGCTCGCTCTCGGGAACCCAGGTGCCATTGATGGCACCGGGATCGGGGATTTCTTCACCAACATCCGGTTGCACGAGAACTGGGAGGACGATAACAGCCAGGACAGCGTGACCTGGTACAACTCTACGGCGGATACCGTTCATTTCGGGCAGTTGATCGACTATGTGGGCAAGATGCCCCAGGTGCGACAGTACCACACCATCACACAGAGCTCGATCGCCCCTGGCGATTCGCTCCGGCTCCAAGACCGTGTACAGACCCTGTTCGCGGTTGGGTTCAATGGGGCGCAGGGGGTTTGGGTAACACGGGATGCCTGCCAGTTCGTGACCTCACCGGAATGGTGGCGAGTGACGATGAATTCTGGGGGCACCGTGAACGTATTGGAATGGTCGGCGGACGGCAACAGGTTGTTCTGGGGGAACCGGGATGGCGGCGTCTTCATGCTCGAGGGTTTCAACAATGCCTACAGCCTCGATCAAGCCGACGTGCAGATCGGTACGGACTATCAATTGACCCAGAGGACACTGGTCTCAGGCGGCCCGGTGGTGACCGGCCTGTGCGCAGACCCCAACGACCCGAACAGACTGATGGTGACGTTCGGGCAGTACGGTGGCAACCAGAAAGTTCGGATCCTTTCCAACATCAGCACCTTGAACAACCCCACCGTGACGAACGTATGGGCGGGCGTTCCTGCCGAGTTGCAGGGCATGCCGGTGTATGATGGCATCATCACCATGGATGATCCCGAGAGCTACGTGGTGGGCACGGAATATGGGATCATGGCCAGCGACGACAATGGCGCCACATGGACCTTCGAGAACACGGGGCTGGACCGGGTACCGGTCTTCCAGGTCCGCCAACAAACCCTCACCTGGGATAACAACCCGTACGAGATCGACTATGTGACCAACCAAGGCGTGATCTATGCGGGCACGCATGGGCGGGGGGCCTTCCGGACCGAGAAGTTCCTGAGCATCGCGCCTCTGCAAGGTGGGTCCGGCGCGCAGGGAGAGGTCTCGGACCTGACGATCTTCCCGAACCCGGCCTCGATCACCACGACCATCGCCTTCACCTTGAACGAAAGGAAGGAGACGAACATCTCCATCTACGACCTGAACGGTCGACTGGTGCGTTCGGAACGTCCTACGGCATACGGCCCCGGCAAGCAACAACTGGTGCTTCCGGTGCAGGACCTGCCCCCGGCACCTATGTGGTGGAACTGCGTGCGGGTGGCGTGAAGCGCACCGGCCGGTTCGTGATCTCGCGCGGGTACTGAGCATCTGAATAAAGAGATGGGGGACCCCGGGCGATCGGCCCGGGGTTCTTTCTTTGTCACCTGAACTGATCGTATCGATGAACGAAACTGGGACGCCGCTCCGTGTAGCGATCAATGGGTTCGGCCGCATAGGCCGCATGACCGCACGCATTCTTCTCGCCAGGAAGGACGTGGATCTGGTGGCGGTGAACGACCTCACCGATAACCTCACCCTCGCTCACTTGTTCAAGTACGACTCCATACATGGACCGTTCCGCGGTGAGGTGTCGCACGACGCCGACCACTTGTACTTCAATGGGCGTCCGGTCCGAGCCTTCGCCGAGCGCGATCCTGCGACTCCCGTGGGGCAAGCTTGGGATCGATGTGGTGATCGAAAGCACCGGTTTGTTCTTGACGCGGGAGAAGGCGAGCGCGCACCTCAAAGCAGGTGCTAAGCGTGTGGTACTCTCTGCGCCAGCGAAGGATCCCGACATCAAGACCGTGGTGCTCGGAGTGAACGATCACTTGCTCGACGGCACCGAGACCCTCGTCTCCAATGCCTCCTGCACCACCAACTCCGCCGCCCCTATGATCCAGGTGGTGAACGAGCTCTGTGGGATCGAGAGCGGCTACATCACTACGGTGCATAGCTATACCGGTGACCAACGCTTGCACGACGCACCGCACAAAGACCTGCGACGGGCCCGAGCGGCGGCCGTCTCCATGGTGCCAACGAGCACCGGGGCCGCCAAGGCCATCACCCGGATATTCCCGGAGCTCGAAGGCCGACTTGGTGGATGCGGCATCCGAGTGCCGGTGCCCGACGGCTCCATCACGGACATCACCTGCCACGTTCGCCGCGTGGCCGATGTAGAGGCCATCAACGCGCGGTTCAAGGAAATGGCCGAGGGAAAGTGGAAAGGGATCTTGCGCTACACCGAGGATCCCATCGTGAGCGTGGACATCGTCGGCGATCCGCACAGCTGCATCTTCGATGCGCTGCTCACCAGTGTAGTGGGCACCTCCGTGAAAGTGATGGGTTGGTACGACAACGAATGGGGTTATTCCAGCCGGTTGGTGGACCTGGTGTTGTTGCTGGGTAGAAATGGGAAGTAGTTGTCGGTGGTCAGTTGTTGGTGGATCCCGCTCCTACCGACCGTCAACAGACAACGAACAACCGACCTTCACACCGCCGGCCCTCCGGAGATCCGCACATCACCGTTCAGCGGACCATCGCTGGTGCGCTTCATCAATTTCAGATCGGTGCCGTCGAATACGGCATAGGTGAACCAGGTGATCCAATCGCCCAGGTTGATGTAGCGGCTTCCCGGCGCAACTTCAAGATCCACAGGCAGGTGCCGGTGGCCGAAGAGGAGGTAGTCGTAGTGCGTCTTCTTCAGCTCTTCGCGGCAATACTGCACCAGCCACTCCTTGTCGGTGCCGAGCCACTTCCGATCGTTCTCGTAGCTCTTCAAGCGGCTGCGCCCGCTCCAGAAATCGCCCAACCACAGGCCGAAGTTGGGGTGCAGCCGTGCGAACAACCACTGGCACACCGGGTTGCGGAACACCTGCTTCATGAACTTGTAGCCGTGGTCACCCGGCCCCAGACCGTCGCCATGGCCGATCAAGAAAGTTTTGCTCATCCAAGTGCGCACCGCCGGTTCGCGATGCACCGTAAGGCCCACTTCGGAAGGCACGTAGTCGAAGATCCACATGTCGTGGTTGCCGATGAACAGGTGCAACGGGATCCCGCGATCGGCGATCTCAGCCAACTTGCCGAGCAGGCGCACATGCCCGCGCGGCACGGCGCGCTTGTATTCGAACCAGAAATCGAACAGGTCACCCAGCAGGAGGATCTCTTCGGCGTCCTTCGCGGCCTCGTCGAGAAAGGCTACGATACGCTTCTCACGCTGCAAGCTGCTCGCGGCGTCCGGCGCTCCCAGGTGGAAGTCGGAGAGGAGGTAGATGCGCTTGCCGGTTTGCATTCGTGGCGAAGGTCGCTCTATGCTCGTCATGGGCGGATATTCCGCAAGAGCTTCGTCGGATCGATCTTTTCCAAAGCCAGCACGAAGCGGATGCGTTCCTTAAAGTGCGATGTTGTTCAGTTCATGCTGGTCCCCGATCTCCTTGGAGACCGCGAGCGGCACCCAGACCTCGGCGATGTCCCTGATGAGGGGGAGGCCGAAACCCAGCTTCGGCATAAGTGCCAAGTGCGTCCTTCCGGTGGCGGCGACCTTCATAAGGTGCGGCACCAGCACTGGCGAAGAGCATCAGAGGCAGACCGAACGGGACATCGGCTTCGGTGTTGAGGAGATCATCCAGGTATCGGATGTACCCCTGTGAGTTGGGGGTCTTGAAAGCGCCTTGGTCCTTGGCCATTTGCTGAGCCGTGATGCGTCCTACATCCTGCCGCTCCATGAAGAAGTGATCGAACATCATGTCCGATGAACCCCAATGTAGGCGCCAGCCCATCTGGTTCCGCATCAACGCTTCGTCCCTACGGAGGAACTGACCGGCGAAGAGACGAACGCTCACACGGTGGTGCTTGCGATCATAGACGAAGGCTTGACGGGCATCCAGGGCGAGCCTGGTGAAGGCGTTGTGGTGCTGTAGGTCCAGCTTCACCGAGGAAGGTATCAGGCCGGAACGGTGGTCCAAGTTGTAGCTGACCTCGTGGTAGATGTTCTCCGGTGAAGGTGATCCAACAGGCTGTCGCCTTGGGTGCCTCTCGGTGTTCCTGCAGCACGGTGCCGCGTAAGCTGCGAGTGGCGGTGGGCCCTAGCGCGACGTTGCGGATGTCGAACCTCACTTGGGGTACCACGCGGAGGAAATAGCGCTCGAACGGCTCTTCTGTGGCAAGAGAAGCGCTATTGGCCGCGACCCCGATGTGGAAGTTCTCCAGAAAGGACCCGCGCAGCCGATCGTGGTGGAACATGAGACGTGCGCCACCCACCGGCCTTTCGCTCGCAAAGCCATAGAGCGGTGCCACGACCCATTCGAATGGTTGGGACGGGAACGTCGTGTTGTACACCGCGAGCCCCGCCATGAAGCCATCGTGCGCATTGTAAGCCAAGGCGGGTGCCCAGTACCAGCTGCGCCGCTCGTCCGTAATGCCCAACAAGGGTCTGAGGCTGGTTCGGGGAGCGCGTGGAAGGAAAGTGCGGTCGCGCACCAGGTTGTTGCGCCGGTCGATGTCGAGCGAACGGTGTACCGCATCGATCTTGATCAGGCTCGCATTGGGCCACGGCAATGCGGTGCTCCCTTTTCCTTTCGCGCCATCGCTCCACACCGTACCCAGCGAGTCTTTTCCGTTCCAACCCGTAACCGGGAACGGGATGGGATGGTCCGCGCGGGTGCGGTGCGTCAAGAGGCCGTCCTTCAGCTTCACCGCGCGCACGTCGATCTTATGGTCCGTGGTGATCAGTTCCTCGAACAGCCAACCGAGGTCCTTGCCGCTTTCGCGTTCGAACACCGCACGCATATCCTGCGGCCCGGGGTGCTTGTGGTGCCATTCGCGGAAGTAGGCCTGCATGCAGCGATCGAACACTTCTTCGCCGAGGTAGGCGAAGAGATGGTCGAACACCAACGTGGACTTACTGTACACCATCGCGCCATAGTTCAGTGCTGTGAAACCGGCCGAGGGCTGTTCGACCCTCTGGTCCAGGTTCCGCCGCGCGTTCAGGCGGTAGGTCGCTTCGGGAATGAACCGATGGTCCAATGCGCGTTTTGGTAAAAGCCTGCTGAGCGCGCCGGGCAGAATGCCGCCACTGCCGTCCGGGTAACGTTCCCGCATGTAGCGCAGCTCCACGAAACTGTTCACGCCTTCATCCATCCACGCATGGTCGCGCTCGTTGCTGCCGAGCAGGCCGTAGAACCAGTTGTGGCCTACCTCGTGCGCGATCACTTCGTCCAGGGCCTGTGCGTTGTCCATGTTCCCGATGATGGTGATCATGGGATACTCCATCCCGCCACCGGCGCTGATCGTTCCATCCACGGCGGTGCAGGCTCTGTAGGGATAGTCGCCCACCCATTGGCTGTAAAGGCGCACGCTTTCGCTCACGTAGTTCACAGCTTTGTCCCAGAGCGCTGCGTTCTTCGGGGTGAAGAGCGCCCAGGTAGTGACGGTGTTGCCGCTGCGCGGAAGGGCGATGCTGCTCTTGCGCACCTGGAAGCGTTTGTCGGCGAACCAGGCGAAGTCGTGGACGCTGTCCTGCTTGAAGCGGATGGTCTTTGTGGTCGGGTCGGAAGGCGGGAACGGATCACGGCCTTTCGAAATACTCATGGACAGCGGACGAGCGGAGAGCGAATCCATCCATGCGCGTTCCTCGGGGTTCTGCAACTCGCCGGTGGCCCCCACGACATAGTTCGCTGGAAGCGTGATGGACACGTCGAACGATCCGAACTCGCTGTAGAACTCGCCGAGCGTGAGGTAGGGCATCGCATGCCAGCCCTGCGCATCGAACACGGCCGGCTTGGGGTACCACTGCGTGATGTAATAGGCTTGATCGGTATGGCCCAGCCGGGAGAAGCGGCCATCGGGGATCTTCACACGAAAAGGTGTGCGGATGGTGACCTTCTGGCCCGGCGCCAAGGGTGTGCGAAGTAGCAGCCAGCCGATATCGGGATGGACGTGATCGTAGCCCCAAGTGAGCGGACCTTGGGTGTCGGAAAAAGCGAGACTGTCGATGTGGCCACGCTCTTCCTGTTTCGCGAAATGAAGGTCCAGCTCGTTCTGGGCGTCCAGTTGCTTGCACAGCGCGCTGCGGTGGTCCCGGTAGGCATTGGGCCACAGGTGCAGGTGGATGGTGTCCAGCGTCACCGTACTGTTGTTCGTGTATATGAACTCTTCCAGCCCGCGCAGCACATGGGTGCTGTCGTCCAGACGCACGTCGATCGTGTACGCGACATGCTGTTGGAAGTACGGTTGTGCACATACCGCGCTGGGCAGCAGCAGCAGGGCACCGAGCGACCGCATCATGTGGACTGGGTGGTCATGGCACGACCAAGGATACACGCTGAGGCAATGACAACGGGAAAGGTAGCCGCCGTGGAGGATCGTGTGGCGGCGGCCCGAGCGCACGCGGGGCTCAGCTTCCGAAGAGTTCGGCGAGCTTCCGATCGAGCATCTGGCCACGCAGGTTCTTGTCGATCACCTTGCCGTCCTTATCCACCAACACGGTGAACGGGATGCTGCTCACACCATACTCCTGCGCTGCGGCATTGTTCCAGAAGCCAAGGTCGCTCACATGTTTCCACGGCAGGCCGTCCTGCTTGATGGCCGCCGTCCAAGCATCCTTGGTACGGTCCAAGCTCACGCCGAGGATCTCGAAGCCTTTGCTGCGGTAGCGGTCGTAGACGATCTTGACATTGGGGTTCTCCATACGGCAGGGTTTGCACCAGCTGGCCCAGAAATCGATCAGGACCACCTTGCCGCGCAGGTCGCTCAACTTCACCACTTTGCCCTCTGGGGTTTCTTGGGCGATCTCCGGTGCCATGCTGCCCACGGGGATCAGGTTGCTCAGCCGTTTCATTTCGGACTCCTGCTGTTTCATCGCCTCCGCTTGCTTTTCCATGCGGTCCACTTGGTCGCGGAAAGAGGCGAAGAACCCGGAACGCGCCATGGTGCCGCGCAATTGATCACGGACCTGTTTGTACGTATCCATGTCCTGTTGCATGTTCAACTTGCTCACTGCGCTCAACTGCGCGGGCGATCCCGGGTGCGCCGCGATGAAGTCCTTGCACAGTTGGTAATATGCGCTGCTCGCCTTGTTCAGACCATCGATCGTGGTGCTGTCGCCGGTGCCTTGCGCCATTTTCTCCCGCAGACCCGCCATCTCCTCTTCAAAGCGGGTCGCGTCGGTGTAGAACGCATGTAGGTCAACCGTGTGCGCCGATCCCGTGAGTTCCGTGGGTTTGCTGAGGCTGCCGGCAACGGCTTTCACGCGTAGTGATTCGGCGCTGTCCAGCGCGACGATCAGCGCATCGCGCTCATCGAGGGAAATGCGGTAGAAATCCAGCGGTAGGGAGGGTACGTGGAGCGTGCCCTCGCCGTTGGCCCCCAGTTCCACCGAATCCACATGGATGGCTTTGTTGTTCTCGAACCGATCGAAATACACGGTTCGACCCGCAGCGCCATCGATCGCGAGTTCCACTTCGCGGCCGCCGATGCCACCGCCACATGCGGCGAGGAGGGTGAAGCTGCTGAGGGCTAGGAAGGTTTTCATACAGGTCATGGTCATTGTTCGTTCTCGTGTTCCAGGATCCGCCGCACTACGTCGTTCGCCTGGCGGGGGTCGGCTTTGCCTTTGGTGGCTTTCATCACTTCGCCCATGAAGAGGCCCAGCAAGCCCTTGTTGCCTTGCCGGTACGCGACCACCTTTTCGGGATAGCGTTCCATAGCGGCGCGGGTGGCGGCTTCCACGGCTCCCTCATCGCGCTGTTGCAACAGGTCGTGCTGTTGCGCGAGTTCTTGTGGGGCCTGTGTGGGATGCTCCAGCATGAGGGGGAACAGGCGTTGCGAAGCGATGGTGTGGTTCACGGCGCCCGCGTCGATCAGCTCGAGCAGCTCGGCAAGGCGTTCGGGTGGTACAGGCATGTCCGCCATCTCAAGACCACGTTCGTTGATCCAGCTACGTATATCCCCCATCACCCAGTTGGCGGCGGACTTGTAGTTCTTCGTCCGGGCGATCACGGCTTCGTAGTAGAGCGCAGTGGCTTTGTCATCCGTAAGAACGCCCGCATCATAGGCGCTCAAGCCCAACTCTTCCGTGTACTTGGCCCGCAGATCACGCGGGAGCGGTGGCATGGTCGCACGCGCGTCCTCCTTCTGCTTGTCCGTGACATGCAAGGGGGCCAGGTCCGGTTCCGGGAAATAACGGTAATCGTGTGCGAGCTCTTTGCTGCGCAATCCGCTGGTGCTGTTGCGCGCGGCATCGAAAGTGCGCGTCTCCATATGGATGGTGCCCCCGCTGTCGAGGATCTCGCTCTGCCTCTGTGCTTCGTATTCAATGGCACGCATCACATTGCGGAAGCTGTTCATGTTCTTCACCTCGCAGCGTGTGCCGAACGTGTCGCTCCCCTTGGGACGCAAACTGATGTTCGCATCGCATCGCAAGCTGCCTTCCTCCATATTGCCGTCGCAGATGTCCAGGTAACGGACCACGCGGCGGATCTCCACGAGGTAGTCGTACGCCTCCTGCCCGCTGCGGATGTCCGGCTCGCTCACGATCTCCATCAGCGGAACCCCGGCGCGGTTGAGGTCCACCAAGGTGTTGAAGGGGTCCACGTCGTGGATGCTCTTGCCCGCGTCCTCCTCCATGTGGATGCGCGTGATGCCGATGCGCGTCATGCCGAGCGCAGCGTGGGCATCTCGTGCATCGGGGTCACGGGTGTTCGGTATGTCCACATGCCCCAACGTGCAGATCGGCGTGGTGTCCTGCGTGATCTGGTAGCCCTTGGGCAGGTCGGGATAGAAGTAGTTCTTGCGCGCGAAGTGCATCCGCGAAGCGATCGTGCAACTGGTGGCGAGCCCCAAACGGATCGCATGATCGACCACCGCGCGGTTCAGCACGGGAAGTGTGCCGGGATGGCCCAGGGTCACGACGCTCACGTTCGTGTTCGGGTGGTCGCCATAGGCGTTCGCATCGTCACTGTAAGCCTTGCTGTTGGTGATCAGCTGGGCATGTACCTCAAGGCCCACCACCAGGTCCCACTTCACGGACCAATGGGGTGCATCGGTGCCGGTCACCACTTCCTTGGACGTTGTCATGCGCAGGAGGCGATGAGTTCCTTCATGATCAACGTGAGCTTCGGCTCTGCCTGCTCCGCCACACGCTGCACCATCTCGTGCGTGGTTTTTTCGATGCGACCCTCCACGCCCATGTCGGTGATCACGCTCATCGCGAAGCAAGGAACGCCCATGTGGCGTGCCGCGATCACTTCGGGCACGGTGCTCATCCCAACCGCATCACCCCCGATGTTGCGGACGTAACGGTACTCGGCCGGGGTTTCCAAAGTAGGGCCCGTGAGACCCACGTAAGTGCCGACCTGCACGGCAATGTTGTGCTTCGCAGCGATGCTCTTGGCCGTAGCGATGAAGCCGTGATCGTACGGCTCGCTCATTTCCGGGAAGCGTGGCCCGAGCTCATCGATGTTCTTTCCGATGAGGGGATTGGGGAAGAGACAGATGTGATCGTCCAGGATCATCAGATCGCCGGTCTCGAAGGTGGGGTTCACACCGCCGCACGCATTGCTCACAAAAAGGCGCTTGATGCCAAGGAACTTCATCACGCGCACGGGGAGCACCACCTCGTTCATGGTCCAGCCCTCGTAGAAATGGAAGCGCCCTTGCATGGCGACCACCGGCTTGCCACCCAGGAGGCCGAAGAGCAACTTGCCCGGATGGCCTTCCACGGTACTCACTGGGAACTCGGGAATGTCCTTGTAGGCGATCGCGTACTTCACATCGATCTCCTTCCCCAACCCGCTCAGCCCGCAGGGGACTTCCCGCGATCACGGATCGGAGCCGCATGGCGTCCTTCTCCGTGGTGACCAGCACTTTCGGGCCGGCCGCGAAACTACTGAAAAGGCCTGCCAGCCTTCGCAGGTCGCTGGGGCTGAAGGGGTGGTGGTCGGGAAAGGCGAGGTGATCGACCCGGCCCCACAACGTGCGCGCATGCATCGCCAGCGGATCAGGGTCGGCAATGCCGGTGAAGAGCAGCGCGGACACCCCCTGACCCACCGGCACATAACCCTCCGTGGGAAGGAGCCAGTTCGGCGCGTCGTAAGCGATCGCACTGAAGTACAACACCTGTTCGGGCTTCAGATGCAGCCGCGTTCTCCACTTCTGTTGCTCTACCGCATTGGGCGGGCCAGGACACTTGGTCACGATCACCATCCCCGCTGCTCGAGCCCGGCCGCGCAAGTCGCGCAGTGTTCCCGCCGGAAGCAGGGCATCATTGGAAAAGGGCTTGGTCCAAGTGGTGAGCAAAATGTTCAGCCCGGCGTTCAGTGATCGGTGCTGAAGGGCATCATCAAGAACCACTGCTTTGACATCGGGCACCTTGGCTGTGATGGCGGCGACCGCGGCCACCCGGTCGGCGCCGACGAAAACGCGGACCTGGGGGAATTTTCTCGCGATCTGCAAGGGCTCATCGCCGCTCTTCGCAGCCGTGTCATCGCTCAAAACCTCCTGAAAACCAGTTCCTTTTCGGCCATACCCTCGGCTAAGTGTGGCGAGGGGCGAAAAGCCCTCCAGAGAGCGAAGTATCAGTTCCACATGAGGGGTCTTCCCCGTTCCTCCCAGGCTCAGGTTTCCCACAGCAATGGTCGGCACGGTCGGTCGGGTGCTCGTAAGCAGACCTCGGTCGTAGAGGGCATGGCGCAGGTGGAGAATACCCCCATAGACCGCGGTGGCGGGCCAGAGCAAGAGCCTTCGCAACAGCAACCCGTACTTTGCCTGCACACCCATGAACGGCGAAAGATGCGCATCAAAGACGTGATCACGGTGCTTGAGGCCTGGGCTCCACCGAGTTTGCAGGAGGACTATGACAACTGCGGTCTTCAGCTCGGTGATCCCACGGGGGAGGTGCGATCGGCTCTGGTGTGTTTGGATTGTACCGAGGCGGTCGTGGCGGAGGCAGCGGCCCAAGGCTGCGGTCTGATCATCACCCACCACCCGGTCATTTTCAAGGGGTTGAAGAGCCTGGTGGCGCGAACTTATGTGGAACGCACCGTGCTGCTGGCTTTGAAGCATGGTGTCGCGATCTACGCCGTGCATACCAACTTGGATAACGTGCTGAGCGGGGTGAACGGGGAGATCGCCGAACGGTTGGGCCTCCTTCGGACCCAGGTGCTTGCGCCCCGGGCGGGCCAGCTCCTGAAGTTGGCCGTCTTCGTTCCAAAGACCCATGCCGAAGCGTTGCGGGACGCCCTTTTCTCTGCTGGAGCAGGTCGGGTCGGGGCGTACGACGAATGCAGCTTTAATGCGGAAGGGCTAGGTACGTTCAGACCGGGGGAAGGCACCGACCCGTTCGTGGGGAAGCGCCGCGAGCGTCACCATGAAGCCGAGGTGCGGGTGGAAGTGGTCCTCCCGGCGCATTTGGAAGGAAGGGTGATCGCTGCGATGCGGTCGGCCCATCCTTACGAGGAGGTGGCCTATGATCGACCCCCTGGCTAACAGGCATCCGGGTATTGGCAGTGGACTGGTGGGGGAATGGGATCAGCCGATGGAGGAAGGAACTTTTGTGTCCAGGCTGAAGGAGGTCTTTGGCCTACGGGTCGTGCGGCATACCGCTTTGCTCGGGCGGCCCGTGCGCCGCGTAGCTCTATGCGGTGGTTCCGGGTCGTTCCTTTTGGAGCGGGCCGTGGCGGCCGGGGCCGATGCCTTTCTCACCGGTGACCTCAAGTACCACCAGTTCTTCGATGTGGATAGGCGGCTCCTTTTGGCGGATATCGGCCATTACGGCAGCGAGCAGTTCACGCCCGCATTGATCGCCCGGTACCTACAGAGGGAAATGCCTACATTTGCGGTCCGTTTGACGGAAATCGTCACCGACCCCATCCATTATTCTTGAACATGGCGAAGACCGACGTGAAGACCGCGGCCAAGGAAGAAACCGCCACCGCTGGTAAGAACGGTAGTGCATCCAAAGCGAGCAATGCGGCCAACAAAGCGGAGATCACCATCGCTGAAAAGCTGGTGGAACTCTACCGTTTGCAGGTGATCGATTCCAAAGTGGACCGCATCCGCACCCAACGCGGTGAGCTACCCTTGGAAGTGCAGGACCTGGAGGACGAAGTGGCCGGCCTGGAGACCCGTCGTACCAAGTTGGACGAAGAGCTGAAAGAGCTGGAGACCAGCGTGGCCGACCGCCTCAATATGATCAAGGACGCCAAGGCGTCGATCAAGAAGTACGAGGCGCAGCAGGCCAAAGTGCGCAACAACCGCGAGTACGATTCACTGAGCAAGGAGATCGAATTCCAGAACTTGGAGATCCAGTTGGCCGAGAAGCGCATCAAGGAGACCAAGGCACAGATCGAGACCAAGAAAGTGGTGGTGGACGAGAGCACCGCCTTGTGCAAAGAGCGCAAGAAGGATCTGGACCACAAGAAGAAGGAGTTGGACGACATCGTGGCCGAGACCGAGAAGGAGGAGAAGGCCTTGATGAAGAAGGTGGAGCAGACCTCTTCCCATGTGGAAGAGCGCCTGTTGAGCGCCTACCGCCGCATACGCACCAACGCACGCAATGGCCTGGCCGTGGTGCCGGTGGAGCGTGGCTCTTGCGGAGGCTGCTTCAACTCCATCCCACCTCAGCGCCACTTGGACATCAGCAGCCACAAGAAGATCATCGTGTGCGAACACTGCGGCCGCATCTTGGTGGATGACTATGTGGTGGAGCACATCAAGGGAGAGAATTGATCCCCGAACATCGAAAGAACAAGGGCCGCCTTCCGGGCGGCCCTTCTCATTTTGTACCTACCGAGGCTTACGGACGATAGGCGACAGTGAAGAGCGCCCGATAGGCGGTGGTCGTCTCGCGCACCGGGTCCACGTAGTCCGGTCCATAGGTGTAGTAGGAGCCTGAACGTTGATCATAGGCCAGGGTCAGGTCCAAAGAGAGCCGGTCCTTGCGGAACCCACCGCCCAAGGAGTACCGCATCAGGTCACTTCCTTGCAGTTCGCTTGTGCCCACGTACGGGTCCATCCACCAGGCCACACCGCCGCGCAAATACAGCACGCCCAAGCGCCACTCGGTGCCGGCGCGCACACTGTGGGTCGGGCGATAGAGGTCCTTGATCCTGCGGTTCTCATAGCCGAAATCATAGTCGTCCACCAAGGCGTCAGCTGTGCGGAAGCGCATGTTGCGTGGACTGCTGTATTCATAGTCAACGCTGATCACGCCGCGTTTGCCGACGATATACGCAGCAGAGGCCAACACGCGCCAAGGAGTATTGAGGCGATAGCTGTACGAACCATCCGGCGAATCCCAGGCATAGTCATAGACCCCGGAACTGTCCGGAGTGCGGAACGAGGTCTCCATGCGGCTGAAGTAGGCGTCCGTGAGGGAGAAGAAGGCAGGAGAATGCAGCGAAGCACCCAGCCGGAACTGATCGGTGATGCGGCCTACCACTCCCAGTTTCACATCGAAACCGGTGCCCCGTGTCACGAGCCGCTCCTCGTAGCGCAGGCTCTTCAGATCGAGATCCTCGTCCGATGTGGTTTCGTTCTGCACGATACGGCGCTCCAACTTGCTGCCAAGGATGCCTATCGCGGCGCCGAAATACAACCGGTTGTTGTAGTTGCCCGCATAGAAGAAGGAGGTGTTCGTGTTCGCTCCCCCGGTAGAGATCGTATGGCGCTGTTCCGTCGCAGCACCGGCCGGTATCGCGCTCACATAGTTCAGGCTGGAGTCGATCTGGTTGATACCGTAGGTCTGCCAGGCAAGGTCGGTGGTGAATTGGTTGAACTCCTCAGGCAACTGACCATGGGCCGCGTCCGCGAACTGTTGAAGCAAGGAACTGTTCACCGCTCCGGTCGCCACGCGCTCCCAGTGATGACTGGCCGTGCGATCGAACACCAGACCGAAGCTGCTCCCTTTCATCGCGGAGCCCTCCTTGGGTTTGAAGTTCAACACCAAGGCCAGGTTGCCGAAGAAAATGCGAGCGTCCGAGTTGGAGCTTGCTGTGCCATAAAAAGTGTTGCTCGCATCGTGGAACTCGATGCCAGGGGTAATGGAGAACTCGGTGGTGGTGTAGAGCGCCATCGCACCGGGGTTCACCCAGAGCGCACCGGCATCACCGCCCAACGCACCGAAAGCGCCACCCAGTCCCAAACTGCGCGCCGTGCCCTGCGGTCGCATAGTCCCGATGCGCAAGGCATCCTCTTCGTTCTGCGCGGCGAGTTGCGTGGCCGCGAAAAGGACGACAAGGGCAAAGGCCCACTTATGCGGTCTGTGACCACTGGCTAGGGATCGAACGGACATGGGTCAGCGGCGATTTCCTCCGGAACGGGAAGGGCTATCCGTTCGACCGCCACCACCGGAGGGCCTGGTGCCCTGATCCATCGAACCACCCTGTGGGCGCGTCTCAAAACTGGGCCGGTTCGGGCGGTCTTCCCGGCCGTGTTGTTGCGGTCGTTCGGTCGAGGGGCGCATGGGCCGTGATCCCGGATCCGCAGGCAGCGCCCGCGTCGTAGGCATTTGGTGTTCGCGAACAACGCGCGGGTCTTGAAGCCCTACAGGATTGTAGGCGACGGTGCGGTTCCCGGAAGAACTCAGGTCGCCTCCCGACCCAGGCCTAACGCCGCTGATATTGGACCGGTGGCCGACCACGGATCCCGAGCCGACATCGCCGTTCCAGATGATGATGGGTTGATAGCAGCCGTAGCAGTTGCCGCCGTAGCCGTAGTAGGGGCCATAACCCCATCCGGAGTTCCAACTCGAGCAACCCCAACAGTTGCCGTACCCATACCCCCCACCGTAGCCTCCATACCCGCCGAACCCGTTGTTCCAACCATTGGAGCCCCATGCGCCATAGCCGCTCTGCCAGCTATTGTTCCAATAGGGGTCGTTCCAGCCACCATAGCCCGAGTTACCGTAGCCATAGTTCATGCCGAACCCGCTGCCGTAGGAACCCATGCCCATCCCGAAGCCGAACCGGCCGTAGTTGTAGTAGTACGGGTCGTTGTAGGTCATATCGTAGTAGCTGCGCGGGTCCGCATAGCGCTTGCTTTCGTCCTCGTTGTAGTAGTCGTCCTGCTTGGTCGCTGGTTCGGGTTCAGGTTCGGCCGGTGGTGCGGTGGGTTCCACCTGTGCCACGGGCTCGCTCGGGAGGTCGTACACGCTGTCGCGTACCTGCGTTGTGTTCAAGGCGCCGCACGCGGACAGGAACAGCACCACCAGCGCGATGGGGAAGGTGCGGAGGAGTGAACGTCGGGTGTTCATCATGGTGCTGGGATAACGCCTTGGACGGTTGGTTCGTTGTCTACTTTTGACCGGTAACCTTAGGAACAAAAATAATACCACTTACTGCCGCGCATGGCCGATCAGTTGACGAAGCGTACACAGGACTACGCGCAATGGTACAATGATCTGGTCCTCAAGGCGGATCTGGCCGAGCACAGCGATGTGCGCGGATGCATGGTGATCAAGCCCCATGGGTACGCCATCTGGGAGAAGATGCAGTCCGCGCTCGACGGCATGTTCAAGGCCACAGGGCATGTCAACGCCTATTTCCCGCTCTTCATCCCCAAGAGCTATCTGGCCAAAGAAGCCAGCCATGTGGAAGGCTTCGCGAAGGAATGCGCGGTGGTGACCCATTATCGCCTCAAGAGCGATCCCGTCCACGGTGTTATTGTGGACCCCGACGCGAAACTCGAGGAGGAACTTATCATCCGCCCCACCAGCGAGACCATCATCTGGAACACCTACCGCGGCTGGATCAAGAGCTACCGCGATCTACCCCTGCTCATCAACCAATGGGCGAACGTGGTGCGCTGGGAGATGCGCACCCGCCTCTTCCTGCGCACCGCGGAGTTCCTGTGGCAGGAAGGGCACACGGCCCATGCCACCAAGCAGGAAGCCGAAGAAGAGACCCGCCGCATGTTGGATGTCTACGCGCGCTTCGCGGAAGAGTGGATGGCCATTCCTGTGATCAAGGGCGTGAAGACCGCCAGCGAGCGCTTCGCCGGGGCGGAAGACACCTATTGCATCGAAGCCATGATGCAGGATGGCAAGGCGCTGCAGGCCGGCACCTCGCACTTCCTCGGCCAGAACTTCGCCAAGGCCTTCGAGGTGATGTTCACCAATAAGGAGAACAAGCAGGAGCTGGTCTGGGCCACCAGTTGGGGCGTGAGCACCCGCCTGGTCGGTGCGCTCATTATGACGCACAGCGATGACAATGGACTCGTGCTTCCCCCGAAGCTCGCGCCCATCCAGGTGGCCATCGTGCCCATCGCCAAGAACAGCGAGCAGCTCACGGCCATCGGGGAGTACCTGGAACCCACCATGCAGGCGCTGCGCGCCAAGGGCATCTCCGTGAAGTTCGACAACGACGACCAGAAGAAACCCGGCTGGAAGTTCGCCGAGTACGAGTTGAAAGGCGCTCCCGTGCGCATCGCCGTCGGCCCGCGGGATATGGAGAACGGTACCGTGGAAGTCGCCCGGCGCGATACACTGGAAAAGCAGGTGATGCAAATGACCGACCTCCCCGAGAAGATCGAACACCTGCTGCAAGCCATCCAGGAGAATCTCTACCAGAAGGCACTGGCCATGCGCGAGCGTTTCACACGTGCCGTGAACAGCTACGACGAGTTCAAGACCGCGATCGAAGAGGGTGGCTTTCTATTGGCCCATTGGGACGGCACCGCCGAGACCGAAACGCGGATCAAGGAAGAGACCAAGGCCACCATCCGGTGCATACCGCTGGAAGGTGATACCACGCCCGGCGCCTGCATGGTCACCGGTCGTCCGAGCAAGCAACGCGTGGTCTTCGCGCGTGCCTACTGAGCTATGAGCAAGAAGGAGCCCCCCAAGCCCAAGACCCCCGATACACGGGGCATGATCCTGGGCATGCTGCGCACGAAGAGCGGCATGAAACAGGACGTCTACCAGCGCAACATCGCGCTCTTCGCCGAGCTCAAAGAAGTGCTCCGCGAAATATCGGACGACCTGGAGACCCATGCGAAGAAAGCCGACGAGCGCATCGGCGTGCAATACACGGACAAGGGCAGCCTCGCCTGCGAGCTGAAGGTGGCGGGCGACACCTTGATCTTCAACATGCATACCAACGTGTTCAAGTTGGACCAGAGCCACAGCCTGTGGAAGAGCACCTACCTCGAGCAGGACGAGTTGCGCGGTTACTTCGGGTTGATCAACGTCTACAACTTCCTCAGCGATTCCTTCAAGTACAACCGGGAGCGCGATCTGGGCTACCTCGTGGCCCGGCTCTTCCTCAACAAGGAGGGCCACTTCTTCGTGCAGGGCAAACGGCAGCTCGGCTTTCTCTACAACGACCTTCCGGAGAACGTGATGGACCGGGCCCGCTTAAAGGACGTGCTCTACAGCATGATCATCTACGTCCTGGATTTCGACCTGCTCGCCCCTCCGTACGACCAGGTGAACCAAGTAACGGTGAGCGAGATGAACGAGCTGAACGCCAACATGCAGATCAGCACAGGCAAGCGCCTCGGCTTCCGGTTCCAGAGCGATGCGAACGAGGTGACTTAAGGCCTCCGGGCCATCGGTTCTGCGCGTAGGCCATAGGCCAATGCCTCATTCGCTGCGGTCCCGTTGCGCTCGTAGCGTCGTTGCGGTGGAAAACCCTCCCACTGTTCACGCGGGCAGAGACGCTAGCCGGAAACATAGGGCCTTGTCCGTATCACCCAGCTTTGTATTTTTGCGCCCCCTCAGAGCGCCATGGTTTTGGCGATGTCCCTGAAGGACAGTACTGTTGGCCCGTTCGTCTAGGGGTTAGGACGCGTCCCTTTCACGGATGAAACAGGGGTTCGATTCCCCTACGGGCTACAAGCAGCCCCGGCGAATGCCGGGGCTTTTTGCTTGTAGCCCGTAGGGGAATAGCGGAACGCTACGATCCTTCGGATCTCCGCTACCGCTTCCTACGGGCTACAAAGAACCCGCGCATCGCGCGGGTTTCTTTTTGCCCCTAAGAGGCCAAAGCGCCGGATTCGTCAGGACTGAGGGTCCCAGCTCGCGCATCTGGATGGAGGCTGGGGACAGCGAAGGGCTGCTAGATTGGCGGAATGCTACCCCTCATTAAGTCGATTATTAGAACGGTGCGCTCGGTCAGGCCTGTGTTGACTTGGATCTTCGCCGTGTGTGTTGTGTTGATCTTCTGCATTGAGTTCTGGTGGAAAAACAGGCCCGCAATGCTCGGGTGGAAGGATGCCACGAGCGGGGCAGACCTTGCGACGAACTTCCTGCTCTCTTACATCGCATCCTACATCTTCTTCCTTGTGGGGGACCAATGGGAGGAGGTAAGAGACAAGCAGTTCATTCAACCGAGGATCAATACGCGCCTCACCTCAATAGTGATGTCCTATATAAACGCGATGACCATCATGGTGGATGTCAAGGCGCGGACCTCGTTCTCGCAAGTGACGTTGCGGGATATCACTAGGAAGGATTGGGAGAAGCTCATGAATGAAGTGCTATGGTTAAAGGAGCCGTTCGAGGGCACGGTGGTCTCCTGTTTCAACATGATGAACAACTACTGGATCCAATTCGCAGAGGAGACGAGGCAGGAGGGAGGCGAGATCGTGTCGCTGTTCGGTGACTTTGACCCGAAGCTCACTGGGATCGTCGATATGATCCATTCCCATCGTCGAAGCCTTTTGTCTTTGGAGAATTCCATCGAGGAGGGAATGAGGCACAGTGCCTCAACGCTCGATCCGAACAAGCCCTTACCACGGTTGCCGCCGATGATCAGCGGCCAGTGCTACTTCATTTTGTCGGCGATCGACCATGGGATGCACCTCGTCGATTATTGTAGTCACATCGATAACCCGAGCCTCAGGATATTCAGCGGAATAGCCGATGACCTTCTTTCTTGGAAGGGCAAGTATGATCCTCTTGCGAAGGTCACGGTGAAGAAGTAGACCATCGTTTATCTTTCCTCTCAATGCTCTACATCGCCGCTCCATTCCTGCCGATTTATCGCATAGAGGTTATGCCGACCATAGGGAAGGTCATGTGCGACTGCCTCTTCGTGGAACAAAAACGGTTCGTTGTGCTGCTTCTCCTCTTCCCGCAGGGTCTCCGCCTCGGGACCCTGTGGTACCCTGTAACCAACACAAGCTACTCCAAAACCACCCGGGCGGTGACCACGCGTCCGCCCCATTGCAACCGGCACTGGTACATCCCCGCCGCACCATGCAGTTCAACGCGATGCACCTGGCTCCAAGCAGGTAGGCGCTCATGGGTCACCAGTCGTCCGTTCAGGTCGCGTACCTCCAGTTCTCCGGCCTCCGGTTGCGGAGCATAGCTAATGGTGAACGCTCCGTTGTTCGGATTGGGCCAGGCGGACACCGCCGCTTCCATCACTTCCTCGGCCACACCCACATTGATCCCCAAGCTATCGCACACGCTCCCATCCACCGGCCCCAGGTGGTAGTTGGGGTGGTTGGGCAGGGAGTTGACGAAGTACCGTGGCAATGTGATCCCATGTTGCTCGATGTTACACGCCAGACCAGCCGAATCGGGCGAGTGGATTACATGCAACTTGTCCGTGCTGTTGCCCGTGCCGATATAGATCTTGCCATCGGGCGCCAGTTGGGCAATGTCGAACAGTGTAGCCAGCGGTGGAAAAGGTGAATACGTGCTGTCCCAATGCGCGATCTGTACCATGCTCGCCTCGATGTCCGTCGCCTCGGTATCGTACTGATACACGTCTTCTAGGGATGATACATAGAGGAAGCGGCTGTTGGGTGAGAAGGCCACACCGCCCATGCTGTTCGCATCATTGATAAGGATATGCACAGGGCTGGAGAACAAGCCCGTGCAACGATCGAAATCGAAGATCTCCAAGTCCTGGTTGAACTGGCCCCAGTAGTAGGCGAACTTGCTGCCGTCAGGACTGAAGCAGACCTGGCCATTGTCCGGTGGGCGCACGATGCCGATCGATTGTGTACCGTCAACTACTGCACCGTTCGGAGTGACCAGCAATCGATAAAACATGTTCGTGTTCACCTTGTGGCAGAAGACCCACCAGTCGCGGCCATTGGCATGCCGCACGGCGGTGATCCTCCCTGTGTTCAACGCATCGGCGATCAATACCTGGTTCTTGATCGTTACCCCTCCCAGCCCCCCGTCCAAGCTCATGTCGGTTGTGGTGACATAGAGATAGAGCGCATTGGGCCCTGGTATGTTGTCAAGGGTACCATGGAAGAGATAGTAGATACTCGAAGTGTCCGGCTTGGGCAGGATCAGACAGGCCTGCGAGAGATACAGTCCCTCCGGGAACATGGAGGTGTAGCTGCTTGGATTCAAACCGGTCCCGTTCAGCATGGTATCACCCAAGGCGTTGGCCACGAATGCACCATTGGTGCTGAAGAGAAGATCACCGTTCGCATCGGTGATGTTGGCGGAGGTCCTGCCGAAGTCGATGGCGCGGGACACGGTGGATATGACCATATTACCGCCAGAGAAATCCATGTCCACCCCGCCCCATGGCGGCCCCCATTGCTCGCCATACCCACCCAGCCATAGGTTGTTCAGGCCCTGGGCCGAAAGCACCATTGTCGAAGAGTAACACAACAAGACAAGCACCGCGCGAACGACCATTTTGGGGTTTGTGCGGGGCTTCATGGTTAGAGAAGAGATCAGCGAACAATGGTCAGCTTGCCGTTCCCGATAAGACCTGATGGTCCGCGAACGTCATAGTGATACAATGCGGGGGCGAGAGACGCTATGTTGAACGTCAGGCGCGGTAATTCAACAGGCACAGTGCGCCGCATCACCTCCGCACCCAGCCCATCGTAGAGCACGAACACGCCCGGCTCGTCCAGTGCCCTCGACAGCACCAACGTTGCTTCATTGCTGGCTGGATTGGGTACGACACTCACCGTATTCGTCGCCTGTCCCGCCATGTTCTTCACAATGATCCCCCACGGGAGACATAGCGACGCATCGTCGAAGTCGTAGGTATCATCAATGAGCCAGTACAGGGAACGGGCTTTGAAGACGGCATTCCCACCGAGCATTGGACACTGGTTCGCGATGTCAAAGAGGCCATCCGCCTGAGTAGTCGTGAAGCTGTCGATATCCTGGCCGACGGTAGCGAGATAGATGTCATTCACCACTTTCTCATTCTCCTGGATGAGTTCATTCACGGTGATGTTTGTGTTCGCGGCCTGCACATTATTCGCCATGAGCGACTTGCCATCCGCTGCCCATTGCAGCGCGGTGGCGTTCCAGGTGGACAGGTCACGGATGTTTTGGCGGTAGCCACCAAGGCTTGTGATCAACGCCTGCCGCTGCGCCGGCGTGAGGCTGCTGTCGCCCAATTGTTCCAGCCCATCCTTCACCAGGGCCAGGAGACTGTCGATCTGCGTACGGTTCACATGCAGTTGCGCGACCACCGTGCTGTCCAGATCGTAAAGCGAGAGCTGCTGGTCATCGATGGCCTTCAAGTCCGCCGTGGTGCTGCCTTGCAGATCATCGTAGAGTTCGGCCATCGTTTGCAGGCTGTCCTGCAAGTCCGGGTTATCGTCCAGCTTCTTGTACAGGCCACCCTTCAGGATCCATTTCGTTTCGTTCGTGTATGGATCATTTTCCAAACTGTCGTTCGCCACACGTACGTCAAGATCGGTCAGCTTGTCCTTCTGGTGCCCGGTGTGGAACTGGCTGCAGTAGGGCTCGCCATGGTGGTCGGCGCAGTCATAGTTCGTGCCACCGACTACTACGAACCACCCAGACATGGGCCACACGGATGGCGGCGCGGTGCTACCACCATTAATCGTGGCCGGATTGTAGTAGAAAGGGAAGTTCGGGGCGTTGGCCGTGTCCTCATACAAGGCGCAAACCCCGCCGCCACCAGCGGCGTTGTACCACAGGTTGCCCTTAAGCGTTTGGGTGCCGATCACCGCCGTACCATCCAAATGCAGCGCCCACTTATGGTGGCGCATCTTGTTCCCGCGCACATCGGTGTTGTAGGCCACGCCGTTGAAGAGGATGCCGTTGGCCGTTTGGTCCATCTCATTGCAGCTGATCAGCGGTGCGCTGCCCATGTTGTTGCGTATGGCGGCCTGCGCGGCGATGGGGTAGGTGGTGGCCACCACTGGCATGACCGGGACGCAGACCAAAAGGACGGTTGATCGTCTCATGGTTCTAGTATAACCCGGACCGTGGCCTGTTGGGCTCCCCAGGTGATGCGGCATTGATACATGCCCGCTGCTTCGTGCAACGCCACCCGGTGCATCTGGCTCCACTGCGGAATGCGTTCCTTGCATACCAGTCGCCCCGACAAGTCCCGCACTTCCAATTCGCCCACCACGCTTTGCGCGGGATAGCTCAAGGTGAACGCACCATTGCTCGGGTTCGGAAACGCCTTGATGCCCGCCTCCAACAACGCATCGGGCACCCCGGCGTTTATGCCCAAGCTATCGCACACGCTGCCATCTATGGGACCTAGATGGTAGTTGGGGTGGTTGGGCAAGGAGTTAATGAAGTAGCGTGGCAGTGCAATGCCATGCTGCTCTATGTTACATGCCAGACTTCCTTCATTCGGAGCATGTATCACGTGTAGCTTGTCCGTACTATTGCCCGTGCCGATGTAGATCTTCCCATCCGGAGCCAGTTGTGCGATGTCAAAGACCGTGGCAAACGGCGGGGATGGCGAATATGTACTGTCCCAATGCGCGATGAGGACCATCGAGCCAGCGATGTCACTTGCATCGCTATCAAGTTGGTACACATCCTCTAATGTAGATACGTACAAGAACCGGCTATTCGGGGAAAAGGCGACACCCAGACCAACGTTGTAAGCTTCCTGCACACTGATGAACTGTGGGTCGGACAGTAGGCCCGTGCATCGATCGAACTGAAAGATTTCAAGGTCATCGACGCCCCAATAATACGCGTACTTGCTGCCATCCGGCGAGAAACAGGTCTGTCCATTATCGCCCGGTCGTACTATCCCGATTGACTGTGTGCCTTCTACGCTTAATCCGTTCGGCGCAACCAAGATCCGGTAGTAGATATTCGTGCTTGCCTTATGGCAGAGAACCCACCAGTCACGTCCGTTCGCGTGCCGCACGGCTGTGATCTTGCCAACGTTCAGTGTATCCCATATCAATACCTCGTTCTTGATCACCACGCCGCCCAAGCCGTCATCCAAGCTCATGTCCACTGTAGTTGTGTACAGAGAATGTGCAACGAATGGCAGGGGGTCATCCAGTGTCCCATGAACTACATAGTAGATCCCTGGAGAATCAGGTTTTGGAAGTATCAACGCGGCTTGACTAAGGTGCATGCCTTCAGGATAATTGGAGGTGTAGTTGCTTGGGTTGAGCCCAGTCCCATTGAGCAACGTATCACCTAAGGCATTGGCGAGGTAGGAACCGTTTGAACTGAAGAGCAGGTTGCCATTATTGTCGGAGATATTCGCGCTCGTGCGCTTGTAATCCATGGTGCGTGTGCTTGTTGATATTGTCAAGTTCCCGGAGAGAAACTCTAGATCAACACCACCCCATGGCTCTCCAAATTGCTCACCATACCCACCCAGCCAGAGATTGTTAAGTCCCTGTGCGGATAACCGGATAGTCAGGTAGCACGACAGAAGGACAAGCGCCACTCGAACGACTATTGAAGGGTTCATGCGGCAGTTCATCTTCCCGGTGTTGATCAGCGTACGATGGTGATCTTCCCATCGCCTATTGTACCCGAAGGCCCTCTGACCTGATAGTGATAGAGCGCTGGTGCTAGCGAAGCTGTGCTAAAAGCGAAGCGCGACCTCTCCGTTGGCAGTGCATGTCGCAGTACTTCGGTCCCCAATGCGTCGAATACGACGAAGACAAACGGCTCCTTCAAATTATGATCCAACACCAACGTGGCTTCATCACTCGCTGGGTTTGGGACAACACTCACCTTACCACCCAGTTGTTCGGTCAAGCGTTTGACGATGATACCATGGGGCACGCAAAGCAGTGCATCGTCGAACTCATGTGTGTCGTCTATCAACCAGTACAATGAGCGTGCTTTGAACACCGCATTCCCTCCTACCATGGGGCATTGTCCGGCGATTCCGAGGAGCGCAGCAGTTTGGTTTGCCGTGAACATGTCCACGTCCTTACCTATCGTGGCTAGATAGATGTCATTCACTGATTTCTGGTTCTCCTCGATCAACTCACTGCTGCCAATGCCCGAGTTCGTCGTCTGCACGTTGTTCGCTGACACGGCTTTCGAACTGGTGGCTACCTGCAAGGTGTTGGAGTTCCAAATACACAAGTCCCGAATATCCTCCCGGTAGCCGCTGAGGCTGATAAGGATTGCTTGCCGCTGCACCGGGTGAGGGCGCTGTCCCCTAGTTGCTCTAAACCGGCGCTTACTAACTCCAGCAAGATCTCAACCTGTGTGCGATTCGCATGGAGTTGCTCGACGATGGCGCTATCCAAATCGTACAACAACAACTGGTCATCGTCGATCGCCTTGAAGGCTGCTCTTGCGCTGCCTTGAAATTCATCATAGAAGTCCTCCAAAATGGGCAGGCTGTCGAGCAATGCGGGAGTATCGTCCAGCCTTTTGTACAGGTCACCTTTGAGGATCCATTTCGTTTCGATCGTGTAAGGGTCGTTCTCCAAACTATCGCTGGCGATCTTCTCATCTAATCCGCCTAAACAGCCTTGGCAGCGCTCGCCGCCGAACAGCAGGCAGTACTGTACACCGTGGTGATCGGCGCAATCGTAGTTCACACCCCCGATCCCGATAAACCAACCCGGTGGCACCGTTGTGGGCGGCTGGGTATTTCCTCCGCTAATGATGGCGGCATTATACTCAAAAGGATTGGCCGTTGCGTTGTTCAAATGCTCGTACCACGCTCCGAAGCCACCTGCTGCTGGCTGGTTATACCACAGATTGCCCTTCATTGACTGCGGACCTATGATGGCGGTGCTGTCCAAATGCAGCGCCCACTTATGGTTGTGGAAGAAATTTCCGCGCACCTCGGAATTGGGCGCCACGAAATTGAACAGGATCCCATTGGCGGTCTTATCCATCTCGTTGCAACTGATCAACACATCGCTGCCCATCATGTTGCGGATGGCGGCCTGCGCGGCGATGGGGTAGCTGGTGGCGCTGCTGCTAATGGCGTTGCAGCTTACCTCGGTGCGGCGGCACCCCTGCAGCTGGACGCCGGTGCGGTTGTTGGCATTGTCTACCATCCACAGCATGTTACCGGCCACCAACCAGGCATCCGCTGCGGTAAGGGCGATGCCGAAGCGCGAATTGGGCGCGTTCATGAAGTGGATCGTGTTATTGAGGATCCTCGAATCTGGCGCCACGTAGTTGCCCTCGGTCACCAGGATGGCGCTATAGCCGCGGCATAAGGTGCATTCCGCATCGCCGAAGGTGATGTCGTTGTATTGCACCAGGATGTGCGCGGCGCCATCGTTGCTGCGTAGCTCCATGCCGTGGAAGTGGGTGTACACTTCGTTGTTCAGTATGTCCACCTCGCGGTATCCGCTGCGCTCCACGCGGTAGGCCGTGCCCATGCCGGTCATGTGGTTGTCCGTACTGTAGACGTTCATATACTCGGTGTAGATGCCCCAGCGGCAGCCCTCGAAGCTTGGGGTGCCGGTGGTTCCATAACCGGTTTGTTTCAGGTAGCTGTAGCTGCCCGAGCCATTGGCGTAGATCGCTGCCCCGTTCCCAGCGAGGGTGTAGGCTGCATCGGGCTGGATGTTCAGGAAGCGGCAGTCGCTTATCGTCATGTCACTGCGGTGACCCACGAGGCCATTGCTGAGGCTGTGGATGATGTTGTTCCCACCGGTGAATTCGAGGGTGGTCTTATGCACATCCACCGCCGCGTAACCCTGTGCGCCCACGGCGGTGCCCTGGCCGGGATAGGGTAGGGGCATGGGGCCCGCGCTGTAGAAGGTGCTGTTGCTCACCCAGCACGCCACGCTGTTGTAAGTGCCGCCGCTATCGGGGATGCTGATGGCCACGCGGTTGTTGTGGAACTGGGTGCCATCCACCCATAGGGCCGATCCGTCCAAGGCGCTCACCAGGCTCTCCGCATCGTCCATGAAGGAATCCCAGATGCGCACGGTGGCGCCGTTCCCGGCAGTGATGCTTCTCCACATCACCCCGTTGCAAGCGGTAAAGGAGCTGTTCTCGATGTCCAGGGTGCTGCCGTTCTGCACGATGATCTCGGCTCCCGCTTCCATGAACACCTGCGCGTTCTGGAAGAGCACATCATCGTCCACGAAGAAGAGGCCCTGGATGTTCACGGTGCCGCTGAACACCGTGCCCACCACGCTGGCCAGGGCGCTGTCCGGGATCACGATGTTCGCCGCGCAGGTGCTCACCACGGAAACGTCCGCATCGGCGCTCAGCTCATCGCCTGTCGCCGTGGTATCGGGGTCCAAGGTCACGCTATTGGTGAAGTCGCCAAAGGCCGTGAAGTGACCGGTGATCTCGAACACCGCGCAATGTCCGTTGTCGAGCGTGAGGCTGGTGTCGGCCAAGCTCCATGCGGGGCTTACGCCGGTTACCGTGAAAGAGGGCGGCAATTGCTCGCTCAGCAGCAGGGGCGTGGCGAACACGGTGTTGTTGCACACGGTGATGGTGAAAGTGACGGAGGAATCGATGAACGCCACATCAGGCGTGGCGGTTTTGGTGAGGAGGAGTTCGCCGCAGGGTGTGGTGGGCAGGTCTTCGGCGGAGCAGTAGGCCCAGGTGGCGGCGGTGTCCGGGAAAAAGGGCAGGCAGGGCGGGAAGTTGTTCCCGTAGTTGGTGAAGATCACCGTATCCCAATTGCAGTAATACGGATAGCAGGAAGGTAGGTCGTTACCGAAGGGATAGGTAGATGTCGCATCGGTGGGCTCGTTGCGCACCGGAACTCGGGGGATGTTGATGGTGAAGCCATTCACCGTCGGCGTAGTCCATGCCCAGCAACTGGGTCAGGCCGGTGCATCGCGTTCAGCCCGGTATTCCAAAAGGTGCAATTGGTAACTTTGATGTAGCGAGCATCCTGCGCGGTATCCGTCCCGGGCAATCGGCCTGATCAGCGCACGCAACGCCGCCAGGTGCATTGGGGCCCGCCCACCACCGGGAAGGTCGGAGATTCCGATCGGTCCTCGGACCTCCCTCAACAAACGGACCGTGCCCTGGCAGTTGGTGAAGAAACCGCAGCTATCGAAGGTTGACGTTGGCGGCCCGCTCTTGACCCAGGATCCACCTTGTGCGGTCCTCCAGCACAGTTCGAGGCCCAATGTCCTTCCCTAGTCGCCCAGATAGGACCATTGGCCGTCCTCTTCATAGAAGTTGGTGTTGTGGAACATTAGGTTGAAGTCGGGGTTTCGGGGTGGCAGATCCTCGGCTTGCTCGAACAGGTGCTCCACCTGGCCATAGATCTGGCACCCGTAGAACCGCATGCCACGGGAGGTGGGCCATAGGGCGCTCCCTTCCGAGCCTGCCTTTAAGGTGCAGTTGGTAAAGGTGAAATGCTGCTGGCCCAGGCAAGCGGCATCCGATGAGACGACGCCGCCATTTTGGTTGTGCAGGTATCGGCAATCGGTGAATACGCCATGCCGCACGCGCATGGGGCCGCCGATGCCTTCGATGTCCATGCCCGAACCCGGGCTGCTGCTCAAGCGGCCGGCACCGTTGTAGTTCAGTTCGCAGTCGCTCATGGTCAGGCCGGCCAGCCCGGTCCAGGAAAAACCCTGGCGGCCGTTCCAGTGGAATTGGCTGCCAAGCACTTGGTTGTCGAACAGCACCGTGCGATTGGTCAATATGGTATCGTTATTATCGGCCGTGTCGGTGCTCACCTGCAAGCCGGGGTAGGCGTCCGCGAAAGGGACCGAGTCCGTGTATATGTCGCCAGCTAGCATAAGTCCATCCCGGCCGAAGTGATGGGCATGGACGTTCTCGATCAGGCATCGGCTGGATGCCCAGAGGTTCACGCCGTCGTAGGCGGTCTGCATGCCATCGAAAGCGGCCTTGCCCCCGAGTATGGCCGCATCGATGTTGCCGTTCAGTTCCACGTTGCGCACCGCGACTGAGTCGCAATACGTGAAGGTGAACATGGTGCCCACCGCCGCGTGCCGCAAGGGGATGTTCAGCCACTGGGGCAGGATCAGAGAGTCCAAGCAGGTCATGCAGCGCTGCACCTCGATGGTATCCTGTTGGAGCGTATCCAGCACGATGGTATCCGTCACGCCCACAGCACTGGAAACCTCGCCGGTGATCGAATCGCGCAGGAAGGTGCCGTAGTACAGGCAGTCGCGGTAGCGCACGCTGGTATTGGTCCCGCCCTGGATGGTGAAGTTGAAGCAGCTATCCAGTAAGAAGCCGTTCTGCGAAGCCACCAGGGATTTGCAGTTGGGTGCGCTGAGGGCGCCGGTAGGGTAACGAAAGTCGTCCCACCCCGGTCCAGGAGAGGGATCGTTCACATTCCGCAGTTGCTGCACGCCCATGATGTACTCGCCATCCTCCAAGATCAACGTGCCGTAACCGTGCCGCGCCTGAAAGAACGCGGCGGCATCCACGAAGGCCTGGTGGTCGTTGAACGCATCGTTGGGATGGCCGCCTACCCCCAGCGTGTCGAACTCCCAGAGGTACTTGTCCACCATCTGCTGCCCTGCTACTTGGAACCAAGGTCCCAACAGGGCGGAAAGCGTGATAACGGTCTTCGCGTTCGCCATGGTGGTTGTTTGTGGATGGGGCTGATCCGCACCGACGCGCGCACAGCCGATGAAGCACGGCCTGTGCGGCATGGTGGTTTGGCGAGAACGAACTTAGGTCTTGACCGCAAGAAATCCAAGCCCATCAACGCTCAGGCAAGCGATGCATCAGCTCTCGTCCACGTCTAACGCGGATGTCCGCCTTCACAACCTCCTAACCAATGTACCAATGGCCTTCTTTGGCTGCCGAAGCCTTCGGCGAAGGCATGCCGGCCACCTAGAACCCAACAACCAACCACCTCCCATCCCACCAAAGACCATAGACCATAGACCTAAGACCTAGGACCTAGAACCAGAAAACCCCACCACCCCCCAAACGAGAAAACCCCGGGACCAGTCCGGGGCTTACCTCGTTCGTGAAGTGAGGGCTAAGCCGCCTTCGCCTCGTCGTCCTTCTTCTTCTCACTTCCGCTGTCCACGATCATGCGCGCATCGAAATACTCCTGGAAGAATTCCGGATGGCTCTCCTCGAACTCCGCCATCATCATGTCCATCCGGTTCGTCAGGATCTTCATGCTGTCCTTCACCAGCGCATCGATCTCCGCCGTCGCGCCCTTGCGCACCGTCAATGCCGCCCGGGGCGAACCCACTGTAGCGACATAGGCATCGATCGCGTTTTGCTGCGCGGTCAGGTCAGCGGCTACCAGGCCATAGGCGCCCAGGCTCGCCAGCAGCGTAGTGCCCAGATCATGGATGTTCTGGCAGGTTTGGCCAACCACGGCGTCACGCGCTAGCAGCAACGCGCTAGGGCTATAGTTCACCTTGGCCTGCAACACCACATCACCCTGGTCCTCTGCATAGGCGAAAATGCTCCGTGCCACCTCCATCGTCTTCTTCACCATCTTCTCCTTCTTGAAGCGCTTGTCCAACGCCACACCTTTCAGGCTGGTCTCCTGGGTCTGGGTCGCGTCCTCCAAGCTCGTCACATTGCCCTCGAACTCGTCGCGGGCGTTCTTGAACGGGACGAGCCCCGTCCAAGCTGCAGCATGCCTGGCCAGCACCTGCAACAGAGCATAGAACATGCTCAGTTTGCTTTCGTCTTTCTTTTTCATTGTCGTTGCCTTTTATTTTGGTAGGCAACGGTTCAACGTCACGTCGAAAACGGGGTTCCAAAAAGTGTGATGAATAGTTAGTATTGTTCAATGGTGTCAATGGATATGATGTTCTAAATATACTATGTGTATGCATAGTAGTGGTATGGCATTGGTCCTGATCCGTGCAGCCAACTGCTCAGTTAAAGGATCGCATCTAATGGTCAGCCTTCCGCTGGTACAGGATCATTCCATGCCATTATATGGTTGCATAGTGCTGTCACATTTGATCTAGACACCGTCACAGTGCGTTAAGAGTCATGCAACATCAATTATGCCCCACGCACATGAGATCATGGCAGGTGTCGGGCCGTTCAAAAGGGTGTCCGCATCGCTCATTGTCACTTCACCTGAGATCATGTCAGTTGAAAGATCCATTAATAGACCTTCCATATCGATAATGAAGGAGCCACCTGCGAACATGGCAGGGGCCCCCTCCAAAAAGAGTCATTCCGTATCAATGTGGAAGGCGTCACCTTGCTCAAGCGGCTCTTCGCTGGCGCGGATCTCGATCCGTGCCCGTGTCAACTGAAGCCTGAACTTTGGCAACGCGTATGTTCCACCGTGCCCTCCTGCTGCTCGCTGCCTTATTCCTGGCTAGCGGCCTCTTCGCCCAACGCGTAGAGGACAGCAACGCCAACCTCTGGGTCTCCCACTGGGGCGATCAGCGCTTCAGCGAGCATTGGAGTTTCCATACCGAGGCGCACTGGCGCCGCGCGGATCTCGGTGCCAGCGCGCAACAGCTGCTGCTGCGTCCGGCGATCAACTACCACCTGAACGAGCAGGTGATGTGTACGCTGGGCTACAGCTACTACGAGAACTATCCCTACGGCGAATACCCGATCCGCTTCGGCAATTGGGAGCATCACCTCTTCCAGCAGGTGCAGTTGGGTCAGTCCATCGGGAGGGTAAGGCTCGGCCACCGGTTCCGCATGGAGGAGCGCTTTATCGCCAGGCTCCTTCCCCAGGCGGTCGATCCTTCCGAGGGCGAGTTCGATGGCTATGGGTACCAGAGCCGGTTCCGCTATCGGGTGTGGCTCACCTTGCCGCTGGGGCATGAGAAGGTGGAACCCGGCGTGTTCACAGCGAACCTGTACGATGAGGTCTTCCTCAACTTCGGCGACTCCCAGCACCTGGACTACATCCACCAGAACCGGATCTCAGCGCTGCTGGGCTACCAGGTGAGCAAGCCGTTCAGCGTGCTGCTGGGCTATTTGTTCCAGAACATCCAGCGGCCGGGCGCCGCCAACGGTGCCGATCTGCTGGAGTACAATTCGACGATCCACCTGGCTTTGCTGCTCAACCTGGACCTGCGCAAGCCGAAGGATCGTTCCTGAGCCTCAGGCCGATAACCACGGCATCCGGCTGAAACCCGGGTCAGGGGAGGCACGTATCTTTGGCGCGCTCGTAAAAGCCCTGAGCCATTGTTCCTTGGATCGTTCCAAGGCAGGACCGGGCCGGGCAAGGGGGGGCCAAGACCAAGTGCATGAAGCAAGCAGCAAAGCTGTTGGGTGTGGGAATGATGGGCATGATGGTGCTGGCCTCGTGCGTGGGCGGGCGGCGCAACATCAACTACCTGCAGGACGGGTCCCTGAGCAATGGATCGGCGAAGCTGTTCGAGAACCGCAAGTTCGAGTACCGCATCCAGGTGAACGATGTGCTCTCCATCCGTGTGATGGGGCTGGACGAGGCCACGCACCGCTTCTTCAACGTGGAGAACCAGAACGGGGTGGCCGGCGTGAACGATGCAGCGCTTTACGTGAACGGCTTCTCGGTGGACAAGAACGGCCAGGTGCAGTTGCCCACGGTGGGCAAGATCAAGGTGCAGGGCCTTACCGTGGGCGAAGCGCAGGACCTCGTGCAACGCAAGATCAACGAGTATTTCACCAACGCCACGGTGATCATGAAGCTGGTGAGCTTCCGGATCAGCGTATTGGGCGACGTGCGCAACCCGGGCATGTACTTCATCTACAACAACCAGATCACCATCCTCGATGCCCTGGCCATGGCCGGTGGCCCGGGGGAGTATGGCGATAAGAAGAAGATCACCCTGATGCGCCAGAGCGATCGCGGTGTGCAGGCGCTCTACGTGGACCTCGGCGGCACCGATGTGCTGGCCAGTGAGTACTACTACCTGCTCCCCAACGACGTGGTCTACGTGCCCACATTGAAGGCCCGGGCCGGACGGATGAACCTGGAGTTGTTCACCATCCTGTTCGGTGCGATCAGCGCGCTGGCGCTGGTGGCCAACGTTGTGATCCTGAACCAGAACAAGTAATGGCGGAACGGACTACCGCGGCGGAGACGATCGACCTGCGGGCGATCTTCCGCAAGCTGCTGGCCAAGTGGTGGCTTTTTCTCATCACGGTGAGTCTCAGCGTGGCGGGCGCGATGGCCTACCTCAAGACCACGCCGAAGCAGTACCACGTGAGCGCCACCATGCTGATGGGCGAAAAGAGCCGCAACAGCTTTGGAGGCGGGCAGGACGAGTTCATCAAGGGCATGTCGTTCCTGCAGGCGGGGGGCGACATAGAGGACCACATCGCCATCCTCACCTCCCGGACCAACGTGGAGAAGACGATGAAACGTCTGGATTTCGGGATCTCCTACTACGAGAAGTACCGGTTCCTTACCCAGGAGCGGTATGACTACCCGCCGTTCAAAGTGACGCTCGATACCGCTTCACTGCACATCACCGGCGTGCCCATCCATGTGGAGGTCAACAAGGAAGCGGGCACCTACCGGGTGAGGGCCAAGGCGGAGAACGTGCGGTTGTACAATGTGAACCAGCAGGCCGTGGTGGATGAGTTCCTGGCGCAGGTGGAGATCGACCAGGTCGCCAAGATCGGCGATCCGTTCGTTGGTGACCACCTGAGCTTCAAGATCGAATTCCCGGAGGACCGCAAGTACAACAAGGACAGCGATTACTTCTTCTACATCAACAGCCTGGACGCGCTGGTGAAGATGTATCAGGGCATGACCCTGGCCGAGCCCATGAGCGACGCCAGCAACATCGTGGGACTGGGCATCGTGGGGGAAGTGGTGAGCAAACAGCGCAACTACCTGGACAAGCTGATGTCCACGTACATCGAGGGAGAACTCTACAAGCAGCAACAGAAGGGGTTGAAGACGATCAACTTCATCGACAACCAGATCGGTAGCGTGAGCGATTCGTTGAAGCAGGTGGAGAGCAGCATGGAGAGTTTCCGTGGCACCAGCGGTGGGATGATGAGCGCCGGCATCACCAGTGATGCGCTCTTCCAGGACCGCAGCCGGTTGGAGGACGAGCGTTCGGCGGTAATGCAGAAGCGCCAGTATTGCGCGACCATTTTGGAGAAGCTGCGCTCCTCGGAGGATTTCCGCAATGTGGCGGCTCCCAGCAGCTCGGGCATCGACGATCCCGTGCTCAACAACCTGGTGATCCAACTCACCCAGCTGTATGCGGACCTGGCCGCGCAGAACCTGAGCACCATGAAGAGCAACCCGACCATCATCGCGATGGAGCGGAAGATCCAGAACATCAAGAGCTCCTTGATCGAGACCGCATCCGGCTTGATAAGCCAGGCGGAGATCAGCTTGGCTGAACTGAACCGGAGGCTGGGCGGCATCAACTACCAGTTCAACCAGTTGCCCGAGAACGAGCGCCGCCTGGTGAACATCGAGCGCAAGTTCAAGCTGAGCGATAACCTGTACAACTACCTGATGGAGAAGCGCGCCGAAGCCGGCATCGCCATCGCCAGCGACCAGGTGGACAAGACCATCGTGGACGAGCCGCGCATGAGCGGGTTCGGGCCGATCGCGCCGGATAAGAAGACGGCATTGGGAGGAGCCATGCTGCTGGGTCTCTTCCTACCGCTCGCCTTCATTCTGATCCGCGATTTCTTCAACGACCGCATCGAGCACATGGACGATGTGAAGCGCGTCAGCCCCATCCCCATCCTGGCCAGCATACCGGGCAGCAAGCGCAAACGGATCCTACCGAGCGAACCGAAATCCCTGCTCGCCGAATCCTTCCGCACGGCACGGATCAATCTGCAATACCTCAACGCGAACGCCGCGCGCCAGGTGATCGGGTTCACCAGCAGCAGCAGCGGCGAAGGCAAAACCTTCTGTGCGGTGAACCTCGCCACGGTGCTTGCATTGAGCGGCAAGCGCACCGTGATCGTGGACGCCGATATGCGTCGGCCAAGACTGGGCGAAACGCTCGGCCTGGCGGAGGGTCCCGGGCTTTCCACCTACTTGATCGGTGAGACGAGCCTGGACGATATCATCGTGCGCACCGACATCGAAGGCATGGACGCGATCACCGCTGGGCCAGTGCCACCGAACCCGTTGGAACTGGTGGAGATGCCGCGCATGACCGAACTGTTCAGGGACCTGCGGGCCCGTTATGATCAAGTGATCGTGGACGCCTCACCGATGGGATTGGTCAGCGAGTATGTGATCATCACCCGGCATGTCGACGTCACACTTTACGTGGTGAGACAGAACTACACCCATCGCAGCGCATTGCGCGTAGTGAACGAAATGTTCGTGGACAAAAAGGTGGGGCGCATCGACCTGCTCTTGAACGATGTGAAGGCCGGCAAAGGCTACGGCAGCGGCTACTACACCAAATAGCCTTCCGGCGACATGCTGCGCACGGAAGGGTTCCGCAAGTATCTCAACAACACCTCCTGGCTCCTCGGCGAGCAAGTGATCCGCCTCGTGGTGGTGCTTGTCACGGGGATCTATGTGGCGCGTTACCTCGGTGATTCCCTTTTCGGGCAGTTGAACTATGCCACGGGTTTTGTCGGCATGTTCTTCGCGCTCAGTGCGATGGGAGTGGACCAGATCATCGCCCGCGACCTGGTGAATCGTCCTGAACGACGGGACGCATTGCTTGGCACGGCAGGGGCGATCAAATTGATGGGGTCGGCCGCGTTGCTCATCATCGTCGCGGTCGTGAGTTGGGCCAAGGATATGGAGAGCTCCACAGCCATGCTGGTGCTCATCATCGCGGCCGCTGAACTGCTGAAACCCTTCACGGTGATCGAGCAGCACTTCATGGCGAATGTGAAGGCGGATCGCATCGTGCGGGTCCAGTTCACCCAGGTGCTTCTCAGCGCTGCGATGAAGATGCTGTTGATCTGGATGGGGGCTTCCCTGATCTGGTTCGCATGGATCTATGTGGTGGAAGGGGTCATCGTGGCGATAGGGTACACCTGGCTGCTGGAGCGCGATGGGATCAGCATTCGGACCTGGCGTGTCTCGCGGGCCACCATGGGCTATGTGCTCGGACAGTCGTGGCCGATGTTGGTGTACGGCGTAGCCCTCTACATCCAGGCCAAGATCGACCAGGTGATGATCGGTGACCTGTTGGCCCGAACCGACGGTCAGGAGGCCGCGTACGCGGAAGTGGGACAGTATTCGGTCGCCTTGAAGATGATCGAGGCGCTCGGCTTTCTTCCGGT
Source organism: Flavobacteriales bacterium (assembly GCA_016703105.1). Classification (GTDB taxonomy): domain Bacteria; phylum Bacteroidota; class Bacteroidia; order Flavobacteriales_F; family PHOS-HE28; genus PHOS-HE28. The sequence continues at coordinate 148,731 of JADJCS010000005.1, read as the reverse complement.
CATCGTGCAGAAGAGCCTCGCGCCGGCCGTTACGCGCGCACGCGCTGAGGATCCGGCCCTGTACGCGGACCGGATGTTGAACCTGTACCGGTTGATGTTCCTGCTCTTCCTGATCACCTCCGTGCCTTTGTTCTTCGTGGCCGAGCCAATGATCGTATGGATGTATGGTGAGGAGTTCCGCCCTGCGGGATTCCTGCTCTCACTGTTCGCGATCCGTCTTTTCTTCACCAACATGGGCGTGGCCAAGGCGAGCTTCATCACCAACGAGAGCCTCTTCCGCTATTCACTTCTCACGGCCATCATCGGAGCTGGGCTCAACATCGCCATCAACTACCTGTTGATACCCGAGTACCGATCCATCGGCGCGATCTGGGCCACGATCATTTCCTTCGCGGTGAGCCTCTTCCTGCTCGACCTCTGCTTCAAGCGCACCCGGGTGAACCTGGGATGGATGCTGAAGGGGATCGGCACGTTCTGGAGGTTCCACCGCGCCAACTGATCATGGACCGCCACTTGGTACCTGTTCGACCGAAGCTGCTCGCTAACCGCGACTGCCCGAGTTGTGGTTCACGCGAGGTGGACGCCGTTGGCACAGTGTTCCCCGGCGTACACGTTCTCGGAGAATACCGATGCCGGTCGTGCGGATATGCGTTCTATCACGACCTGCCTGTGGGCTTCGCCGTGGATCACGACGTGTCGATAGGGAAGGAGGATGGTAAGCTGCACAACCCCAAGGGTGCGGCCGGTTGGGTATGGTCGCCGCTGTTGGAAGGCTTCCGCGCGCCGATCGATGCGGATGTACGCATCGAGCGACGGGTGCTGCGTGAGTGCAAGCGCGTGGTCGTGCTCAATACGCTCGATTTCCTATATGGCCACGTGCTCCTGAAACTCTGGAACGCCCAGTACTATCTGGATGAGCATCCTGATCTGGGCCTTGTGCTCATCCTGCCGCGCAGCTTCGAATGGTTGGTGCCGAAGGGCACCGCTGAGGTCTGGCTGGTGGACCAACGTCTCGGTCAGGCCCACGGTTGGTACACAGCTATCGATCGTTTTGTCCAGGACCAGTTGCCCAGGTATGATGAGTTGTTCCTCGGAAAGGGCTACGCACATCCGGACAAGAGCAAGGTGGACATCGAGCGCTTTTGCGGCGTGGCCCCTTTCCCGTTGGAGAAGTTCGTGGATCAGCCGCGGCGGATCACCTTCGTGCTGCGGGAGGACCGCCTCTGGCTGCGATCGCCGTTCTTCAAGTTCGTTCATCGTGCGTTGAACAAGATCGGTCTGAAAGGGTTCGCGCGTTGGCTCTTCCTCGCCGATCAGGAGCGGCTCGCCATGGCCGCATTGCGACGCATCCGCAAGCACTATCCCGATGTGAAAGCGACGATCGTGGGGCTCGGCGATCGCGGTGGTCCTGTTCCTGGTGTTGATGATCTTCGCACGAGGAGAATGGACAAAGACACCGAACTACGCTGGTGCCAAGCCTACTCGCAGAGCCAGGTGGTGATCGGTGTGCATGGGTCGAACATGTTGCTGCCCACCGCGCTCGCCGCTGGCTGCATCGAGATCCTTCCGTACGATCGGTACGGGAACATCGTGCAGGATGTGGCCACCCGGTACCGCGATGTGATGCAACTCTTCCTGTACCGGTTCGTGGACGAGTTCTCCTCTTCGAGAACGGTGGCTCGTCATGCCATCAGCATGTTCAAGGACTTTCCGGTGTACTACCGCAACAACCGCATCAACATCCACTGACATGTCCGCACAGGGCCCGCCAGTTCCCCCGCTCACCACACCGGTGCTATTCATCTGCTTCAATCGGATCGGCCCTGCGCAACAGGTCTTTGAGGCCATCCGCGCGGCGCGGCCAAGCAAACTCTATTTCGCCTGCGACGGTCCACGGAACGAGGCGGAACAGGTGCGATGCGATGAAGTGCGTGCGCTCGCGAAGCAGGTGGATTGGCCCTGTGAGCTCCGCACCCGTTTCAATGAGAGGAACCTCGGTCTTCGGAAGGGCGTCAGCTCCGCGATCGATTGGTTCTTCCAGCACGAACCCGAGGGCATCGTGTTGGAGGACGATACACTGCCCGTCCCCAGCTTCTTCCGGTTCTGCCAGGAGATGTTGGAGCGCTACCGCCATGACCAGCGCATCTGGGTGGTGATGGGCAACAATCTCATGGATGACTGGGCGGGCCAGAAGGACGGCTCCTACTACTTCTCCGCGCACGGCTACGGCGCCCCCTGGGGTTGGGCCAGTTGGCGCAGGGTATGGGCGCACTATGATGTGGACATGGGCGCCTGGCCGGCGCTGAAAGCGAGCAACACGCTGAAGGATTTCTTCCTGAACGCGGACGAGGAGTACGATGTGCACAGCATGTTCGACTACGTGCATGCGGGGAAAATGAACTCCTGGTCGTACCAATTGGACATCACACGCGTGATGAACCATGGTCTGAACATCCTGCCCCACACCAACTTGGTGCGTAACATCGGCTTCGGCGATGACGGCACCCACACCGTAGGGCTGGATGACCCGCGCAACAAGGACACCGCGCGGGACATCGATTTTCCGCTCCAGCACCCACGCTTCATCATGTTGGACGCGAGCCGCGACGCCGAATACTTCAAACGGTTCATCGGTTCCACCAAGATGTACCGCGTTAAGATCGCCCTGATCGACATGGTGGGGGGGAAGGAAGGGATGGTGATGCGCACCTTGAAAGGATTGTTCGGAAAGGGCTGAGACCTGATCGAAGAACCACTGTGATCCGCAAACGGGACCTGGTCGACCTGCTCTTCCTCATCGGCTTCGCGGTCTATGGGTTGGGGAACTACATCGGGCTCAAGCAAGGCTTGTCGAAGGGGCTCATTCTATCCAACCTCCCGTTCCTGGCCATTCTTCTTTTCTATGCGGTGGACGCCGTCTATCGCAAGCGCATTGGCAACATGCTCAGTGGCACCTACTGGCTGTGCATGCTGTACATCGGTTCGTTGATGGCCTCGATGTTCGTGGGTCTGCGCGGAGGCATCCCCGGCCTTAACAGCGGCAACGTGCTGCTCTCCTGCCTGCTGTTCGCGGCACCGTTCAATGCGGCGGTGGTGGTGCAGTTCTATCATCGGGACGATGATCACTTCAGTTTCAGCACACTGCTGCTCAAGAGCCTGGGCCTGCTGATCGCGATCAACTTACTGGGGTATGTGGCGGGCATACGATCGTTCGGTCACAGTTTCGAAGGGCGTGCGAACTTCCCGTTCATACGCGGCATATACACCGGTGCCCACGTGCTTTCCATCATCAGTTTGATGCTGCTCTTCCACTTGCGTGACTTTACGAAGCGCCCCTGTCCTTCAGCCTGATCGCGTGCGCGCTGATGCTGAACCTGGCCATGATGATGAGCATCAACAGCAGACTGTCGCTCATGATCTTCCTGTTGCTCGCGGTCATGTTCCTCACGCGGGCGATCAAGGTCGCGCGTGGGCTGTATACCATCTCGTTGTTCACCATGCCCCTGCTGCTCACGTTCTCGTTGCTCGTCTATCAGTTCCTCAGCCTGCCCGTGTTCCAAGCGGTGCTGCAGCGGGTGAGCAAGGAGGACGTGACCACGTTCAACGGACGCAGTTACATCTGGAACGCCGTGGCTGATTGGGCCTGGAACGATCGCACGGGCTTCCTTTTCGGGAATGGGTACAAAGGGCACTACAAGCTCCACATGCTCGACTTCGTGGCCAAGCTCTGGGGGGAGGACCATGCGTACAATCTGCATACGCACAGCACTTTCACCGAGGTCGCGGTCGCCCAAGGCCTCTTCGGTCTCGTGCTGCTCTATTTGCTGTTGTGGCGCGGCTTCAAGTGGTACCGTTCGGAGTACCTGGACCGTACGGATCAAGCACCGCTCTTCGCGGGCTTCGTCTACGTGCTGTTCATCTGGCAGATCGACATCTTCTGCTACGGGGTGGACATCGGCCACGCGATCCTCTTCACCATGCTGTCTCCGTTGGCGCTCAGGAAGAGCGCTGTCACCCGTCGTGAGAAGACCCTCGAAGGTGCATGGCTGACCTGAACGGGAAATTGGAAGGTGGCCTGCGTGTACGTGGGATCCATCCGGTCGCGGTGCCGGGGAAGCCCTTGGTGAGCATCGTGACCGTGGTCTACAACGGCGCGGCCACCTTGGAGCGCACCATCCAGAGCGTGCTCGCTCAGGATCATCCGTCCATCGAGTACATCATTGTGGACGGTGGCTCGAAGGATGGCACCCTCGATATCGTACGGCGCTACGAGGACCGTATCGCCTACTGGATCAGCGCGAAGGACAAGGGCATCTACGACGCCATGAACAAGGGGCGTGGCGCTCTGCACCGGCGAATGGGTGGGCATGATCAACGCGGACGATTGGTACGCGGAGGGTGCCGTATCCCTGGCCATGCGCGCGGTGGCAGGCGCGGCGACGGTGAACATCGTTCATGGTGATATCTGGATCCACTATCCCAACGGGAGCCAACGGATCAAGAGGGCCAAGCGTTCCGGCTTTCTCCTGCGCTACTGGGAGATGGTGCTCAACCACCCGAGCTTCTTCGTGCGCCGCGGGTACTATGCCGGGCACAGCTTCGATCCCACCCTGCGTGTCAGCGGCGATCATCAATGGACCCTCCGCGCGTGGTTGGAGGATCCGGCACAGTTCCTTTACATAGCAGGCCCCATCGCGCATTTTACGGCCGGCGGTGCGAGCATGTCCATCCCGCTCGGCAAGGCACTGGCGGAAGGGGCCCGCGTTGGTCGATCGGTGGGTATGGGCACGTTCGGCGTGCTTATGGGCCATGTGGTGCGCACCGCGCTCCATGTGCCGCAATACCTGAAACTATTGGCCAACCAATACCTTGGCCGCAACCAAGGCTAGAGCTATCCGGATATGGCGAGCGTGTGGAACATCTTCCAAGACCTTAAGGCCAATAAGGGGAATCCGAAAGGCATGCTGGTGATGTCGATGTTCCGCACCGCGCATCTCCTCAGACGGTCCACCATCAGCTTCATCCTGTTCCTGCCGTATTTCATCTTCTACCGGATCATGGTGGAGTGGTTCCTGTGTATTGAGCTTCCATGGAAGACACGGATCGGCCCGGGGTTCCGCGTCGATCATGGACAGGCGCTCATCGTCAATGACCACACGGTGTTCGGTGCGGGATGCACCGTGCGCAACTGCACGACCATAGGCAATCGCCGACTCCCCGATGGCACCTACAGCGCCTCCCCGCGTTTTGGGGATCGCGTGGACATCGGCGCCAACGCGGTGATCATTGGTCCCATCACTATTGGCGACGATGCCGCCATTGGGGCCGGGGCTGTGGTCGTAAAGGATGTTCCCGCTGGCCATGTGGCAGTGGGGAATCCGTCGCGCATCATCAGGCGACGCTCATAACCCGGTGCCGTAGGAACGGGAACGCCCTCCGGACGGGTGGACCGTACCGAAGGGCGACCTGGGAAGGAGGGTTCGCGGTCGGGTATCCGGACCGCGGGCGATCCTGTGCACGACTTGTTTCCTGATAGCGCCGTTCCGATCCCTGCTGCAGGAGCAGAACGTAGTTGCCACTGAACGGATCGGGGATCCGGACTGCGAGGTCCCAGCACCGAGCGTCTGGCTCCATACCACGCGGCCCGTTGGCTCCATCAGATCAATGCGCGCATCGAGCGAGACCGCATCGCGCAGGTAGAGCGTCTCACCGGCGGTCACCGGATTGGGGTAAGCGATGGTGTTGTTCTGCGCCGAACGCTCCGTAACCGCATCCACATGGGTGCTCAGGCCGCAGAGGATGTCGTCCTCCCGTACCAGAACCACCGAGCTGTATGGTTGCACCGTGATCGAACCGCTGTGCAGAACGCCTTGTACGTCGCTCCAGCAACCGTCCAACGAGATGGTTTGTGTGGTCGGTTGATCGTTGTAGAAGAGTTGCTGCTTGTCCAGGGGATCGAGAGGAACGGCGGTCACGCGGTGCAGTTCCACATTGTCCAGCCAGTAGGTGCTCTCGGTGTAGTGGTTCGTGAACGTGCAGTGGCCCTGGTCGGTCAGGTCACTTTGGAAGATCATCGTCACCTCCCGTCGCTGATCGTCGAAGGGGATGTTGCGCGAAACCACCATCTGCGGCCCGGTGATCTGCGTGTCTCCCTTGAACCCCGACTTCAGCTCCCCGTGCATTGTGCTCTGTAGGCTGAAACGCAAGCGATACCACTGTCCGTTGGTGACATTGGCCGCAGTTGTGTGCTTCAGCGTATGCGTGTCGTAAGTGCTGTTGTTCGAGAAGACCACCTTCATCGCGCCATTGTCCAGCTTTGAGTAGTCATGGGTGAGCTGGCCTTGTTGCGGCCAACCGCTCCAACCTGTGATGCCTGCCCCGAAGGCGCCGTTGTTCACCAGGTTGGCGCTCAGTACGTCGGTCACTTCGTGCGCCTCCAGGTTCAACGGGCTGCGATGGGACGCCGGATCCTCGTTGCGGTCATCCTGCCAGCGCTCCAGGGTGAAGAATTTTTCCACGCCAGCGAAGGTGTTGAACTGCCGGATGCTCCGATCGTTGTAGGGATTGAAGTAGTAGTTGTTATTGAACGTGCCGTAGTCCACCCAGTTCGCGGAATACACGTGCAGCTGCTGCATGCAGAGCTGCTCGCGGGTGAGGCAGTACATCACGTTACCGGTGTACACATCGTTGAACGCCGGCATATGGAAGGGCGCCGTGGCACCGGGTCCATTGTAGTTGCTGAAATCGGAGATGGAGAGTTGCACGGTGTTGTTGAAGAGCACGTTGTCCTTCACCTGGTTGCCCGTGCTTACCATGGTATGGTCCACATGGATCCCACTGCCGAGACAGTTGGCCACCGTGTTCCGTTGCACCAGCGTGTTCTTGATGCTGATGTTGCCGAAGTAGATGCCGTGGCAGATGGGGAAGGGGTTGGTGAAGTTGGGCGCCACGCTCTCCAGGTTGCCGCTGATGTCCAGTACGAGGTTGTCACGAATGATCATGCCGTCGGCGTTGTCGATGGCGATGCCGCCACCATCGTTCAGGATGGCCAAGGCGTTCCGTACCACGTTGCGCTCGACCAGACTGTTCTTCTCGATCACCATACCGATGTACCCGATGTTCTCGAGCACGTTATCGGTGAGCACCATGCCCTGGCCGGTGCTTCGGATGCCGAAGTAGCCCCAGTTGTTCTCGCCAAGACCGGGCTGCGTGCAAACATCCTGCAGGGTACAGTGCGTCACCGAGGTGTTGTCGTCCAGCAGGTGCATCGCCGTGCCGTAGGTCCGTTGGACGGTGAGGTTGTTGAAGTTCTGGGAGGACCCGGTGCTGCGGATGGCCTGGTAGGTATCGCTGAAGGTGCAGTTGGTCGCTTCCAAGGCGGTGCTTCCACTGAGGCGCAACGCGGCATCGTACTGGTGGCGGAAGGCGATGTCATGGATCAGGATGTTGTTCTTCTGCCAACTCACGTAGAGCCCGTGATCCGTCGTGGATGCTTCGATCAGCTGGGTGTTCGGATCCGCGTTGCCGGGGCATTGCACATAGAGCAGACCCGCCTGTGCGTCATAGAACCACTCGCCCGGCGCGTCGAGCTCGCTCAACTTGTTGCGCAGGAAGTAGCCCCAATTGTCGTCACCGATGTTGTTGCCCGTGCTGGTGTGCGTGAGGGTGGTGCCGGTGTGGGCTGTTACCCGGGCCGTATCATAGCTCCAGTTCGTGGTGCGGATCACCAGGGTGGCGCCGGTCCAGTAGCCGCTGCCTTGGGTGAGGCCGGCATCCTGGAGCGAAGTGGCAGTGCCCAGATCGTTGCGCAGCCAACCGGTGTTCGGGTAGCGGGCAATGGTCAGCATCTGGCCGTTGCTGTAAACATGCTTCACTGGTTGCGCCACGCTGGCTTTCCAAACGTTGCCGCTATGCACGGTCCAACCTGTCACTGCGACGCTTCCGCTGAGGACAGGTTGGCTGCCGGTTCCGTAGGCCCCGACCTCGATCTTGTTACCAGCGGTGCCGGAAGAGGAAATGGTGAGCTTACCACGGTACACGCCCCCTCGCTCGAAGAGGATCTTGTCACCCGGTTGGAGTTGGGCGCTTATCTGGTTCACCCGGCCAATGGTCTTCCAGGCCTGCGCCTGGCTGGTACCGCTGTTCGCGTCGTTCCCAGTGGGAGCGATGTAATAGGTCGCCGCATGCAACAAGCGCGGAAGGGTGGCCAATAGGAAGAGGAAGGAACGAAGGGTCGAAGTATGCATGGGTTGACGTTCTTGTCGCCTTGAACCCAGCTAGTGAGGCCGGAGTTGGTATCATTCGACCAATGCTCGAAACGCTTCGATGGAGGTGCCTCGGAACATGGTCGTAGTGGGGGATACCTTTGACCGCGCATGGAGGCCCATTCGCTTCGCGTCCTGGTCGTGGGCCAAACCCCACCGCCTTTCGGCGGTCAGGCCGTGATGATCAGGCATATGCTGGACGGGGCAGGCGATCGCGTCCGCTATCACCATGTGCGTATGGCCTTCTCCGATGACATGGAGAGCGTGGGCAAGTTCCAGATCGGAAAGATCTTGGTGCTTTTCAGCACGATCGCCCGGATCATCATTGCCCGGCTCCGCTACCGCACGCCGGTGCTGTACTATCCGCCCAGTGGGCCGAACATGGTGCCGGTGCTCCGGGACCTGTTCCTTCTCTGCGCGACGCGTTGGCTTTTCCGAAGCACTGTTTTCCACTTCCATGCGAGCGGGGTTTCCACGTTCAAGCACCGGTTGCCCCGCGTACTTCGGCCACTTTTCCAGTGGGCTTACGGGCATCCGGCACTGGCCATCCGGACAGCGGCGCAGAACCCCGATGACGGTGGCGCGCTCGGTGCTTCGCGTTCCATCGTGGTGCCGAACGGGTTACCGGACATGCGCGGCACCGTTCCAGAGCGCGTTGCACCACCCCAAGGTCCCTTCACCATCCTCTTTACCGGGGTGTTGATCCCCAGCAAGGGTGTGCGGGTACTTCTGGAAGCGTTCAAGTTGCTCCGTGACCGTAATGTCGATGCACACCTTGAGGTGATGGGCAAATGGGGCGATGAGCACTTCAGGGATGACTGCCAGGCGTTCGTCTTGCAACACGGGCTGTCCGAACGCGTGCACTTTCTGGGTGTCAAGCGGGACACGGAGAAGAACCGGCATTTCGCGGGATGCGATGTGTTCTGCTTCCCGTCCTACTTCGAGGCTGAAAGCTTCGGCTTGGTAGTGGCCGAAGCCATGCAGTTCGCCAAACCCGTGGTAAGCACACAATGGCGCGGTATTCCTTCGGTGGTGGAGGACGGCAGCAGCGGTTTCCTTGTTCCGATCAATGACCCCATGGCCATCGCGGACCGCTTGGCCCTGTTACTAGGCGATGCGGCTCTACGCAAGCGTATGGGTGAAGCGGGGCGTCGCATCTTTGAGGAACGGTTCACGTTACAACGGTTCCACCAAAACATGGAGGAGGCCTTCCTAAGCCTGCGGCCATAGAACGAAGCGAGCGATGCGTGTGTTAGTGACCGGCGGTTCGGGTTTCATAGGTACCAACCTGATGGAACTCCTCTTGGAACAGAAGGTCGAAGTGCTGAACCTCGATTGGAACCCACCGCTGAATTCCGCGCAGCTCTCCTGGTGGAAGGAGGTGGACCTCATGGACCAGGAGGGCTGTGGACGCCTGGTCCACGAATTCAAGCCTACGCATGTCGTCCACTTGGCAGCGCGCACGGATACCGAGGAACAGCAGGATATGAACGCCTACGTGCAGAACCACGAAGGCACGCGCCGCTTGTTGGAGGTGATCAAAGCCTGCCCGTCCATTGAAAGGGTGGTCATCACCAGCACACAGTTCGTATGTGAGGCGGGCTACCAACCCAAGAACGACCTCGACTTCAAACCTTTCACCCTGTATGGGGAAACGAAACGGCGCACCGAGATGGCCACCCGCGAGGCTGGGCTCGCGTGCGCCTGGACCATCATTCGGCCTACCACGATCTGGGGTCCCTATAGCCTGCGGTACCGGGACGTCATGTTCAAGGTGATGCGCAAAGGGCTGTATTTCCATCCTTCCCGTAGAAAAGTGGTCCGCTCCTATGGCTACGTGGGCAACGTGGTTTGGCAGATCGATCGCATCCTGCGGGCACCCTTGGAAGTGGTGAACGGCAAAGTGTTCTATGTCGGTGATCGCCCCTTGGACCTGAAAGATTGGGTGGAATGCGTATCCGAGGAACTCACGGGCAAGCCTGTGCGCTACATGCCTGCATGGGTCGTTGCGTCGCTCGCTTCGATCGGTGATGTGTTCAAAGCTGTCGGCCTGCCTTTCCCGATCACCAGCGGCCGGTTCAGGAGCATGACGAGCGATTACATCACGCCGATGGACCGCACCATCGCTGCATTGGGCGAGGCTCCTTATACCATGGAGGAAGGGGTTCGGCGCATGGTGCGTTGGTACGATGGTGGAAGTGAACGCATCCCCTACCCGGCAAAGAAGGTTGTCCACCATGCCTGAACCGACCATCGTTCCGGGCGTGTTGCCCAAGCGCGAAGTCGTAGGCGTAGGGATCACGCTCGGGACCTTTGAGCAACATCTCGATGCCATCGTAACGTTGGCCCAAGCACGCACCTCCAGCTATGTATGCTGCGTGAACGCCCATATGGCGGTGGAGGTCTCTTCCGATCGGGCGTTCGCCCAAGTGGTGAACGGTGCCGATCTGGCCACAGCCGATGGTGTGCCTTTGCTACGCGCCTTGCAGAAGCTCGGAAGAACGACCCAGGAGAGGGTCGCCGGGAATGACCTCTTGCCCGCGCTGTTCGCCCGCGCTGCGGAGCACCGATTACCTGTGTTCCTCTACGGTGGCAGGCCGGAAGTGCTCGCCGTGATCCAGGAGAAAGCCGCGATCGAGTTCCCTCATCTACGGTTCGCAGGTGCTCATAGCCCACCCTTCCGCGCATTGACCAGCCAGGAGTTGGTCGCTGACGCGGATCGTATCAATGCCAGCGGCGCCGCTATCGTCATGGTTTCCCTGGGTTGTCCGAAGCAGGAGCGATGGATGGCCTCCATGCGTCCCGGGGTGCAGGCTGTGATGCTGGGCTTGGGCGGTGCTTTTCTTCTGTATGCCGGGATCGATACCCGTGCACCGAAATGGATGCGTGAGCTGTCATTGGAATGGGCGTATCGGTTGGTGCTTGAGCCGCGCCGGTTGTGGAAGCGTTACTTGGTCACGAACACGCTGTTCCTTGGCCTGGTCGCGCGCTATGGCTGGCAACGTCTCAAAGCACTACCCGTGTTGACAGTACCCGCTCGAGGACCTTCGCTCGCGTCGTCGAGGCCGTGAGGCAGGGAACCGGGAAGCGATACGTCGCGTTGAAAGGGTGCCCATACGACGAACGAGGTCGTTCTTCGACGAAATGTCGAAATTCTTCGACCAAAATTGACATCGCCTGGCACGCCCTCTACATTTGACCCACTTTACGGATCGACCCCTGGCCGCAAGCACACCACAAAGGATCCCATGACGGAAGGCGAGATCGATCTCCCCGGTGCGAACAGTGAACGGAACAAGCTGGGTTTGCGGACGGACGCGACCAGCGAGTTGGCGGCCTTGTTGCGCTCCAAGCGCCGCTCGCTTCAGCAAGTTCAGTCAGGCCTTAGCAAGGTGCTTACCCTGGACCCCCTCACTTCCGTCAAGGACCTGGTGATCGTAGGCGAGGGTCCGGCGGCTGAAGAGATCTTCAAGTATTGCCAGGACCAAACCGTTCGCGGCTATCGGTTCTGTGGTGTGTTCAGTGATGTGGACATTCAAGGTCCATTGGGTCGTGTGCGGGTAGGTGGTGTGGAGGACGCGAAGAATTACGTGGTGAAGAACCGGATCGACATAGTCTACTGTGCGCTGGGTGGTACCCGACGCGATGACATTACGGACCTGATGGAATTCTGCGAGCGGAACACTATCCGTTTCCGAGTGATCCCCAGCGGCGAGAGTTTCATTCCAGTGGTGAAGACCAGCAGCCTGGAGTTCCATGGGTCAGTGCCGGTCAGCAAGCTCCGCAAGGAACCGTTGGACCGGCGTTTCAACCGGGCTCTTAAGCGCACCTTCGACTTCTTCTTCTCCGCCTTGGTCATCTTGTTCGTTTTTACCTGGCTTTTCCCTGTTCTGGCGTTGCTGGTGAAGCTCTCCTCGAAAGGCCCGGTGTTCTTCAAACAGATGCGCCTTGGCCGTGACAACAAGCAGTTCGCCTGTTGGAAATTCCGGTCCATGCAGGTGAACAAAGAGGCGGATAGCGTCCAGGCCACCAAGAACGATCCCCGGGTAACGCGTGTGGGGGCGTTCCTCCGCAAGAGCAATCTGGATGAGATGCCCCAGTTCTTCAACGTGCTTATGGGTCAGATGAGCGTCGTGGGTCCTCGGCCACATCCGCTCAAACTCAACGATCAATACCGGGATATCATCGATAAGTACATGGTGCGTCACTTCGTGCGTCCTGGTATCACGGGCTGGGCCCAGGTCAGCGGGTTCCGTGGCGAAACACGCACCCCGGAACTCATGGAGCGCCGGATCGAACTGGATGTCTGGTACTTGGAGAACTGGAGTTTCCGACTGGACCTGCACATCGTGGTGAAGACCCTGACCAACATGCTGCGGAAGGACCCCAACGCCTATTGATACCCGCCTACGGGTACTTTGGAAGCCGTGCGTGATGCCCGGCTTCTTCTTTTCGGGGCTTGGAGGGCATGGGGAAAGGGCTATATTTGCGGTCCTTTTTCGAGAAGACCATGGCCAATCACAAGTCAGCACTGAAACGCGTTCGGCAGACCGAGACCCGCAACGAGCGTAACCGCTACCAGCACAAGACCACGCGGAACGCCGTGCGTGACCTGCGCGCCGCCGCTGACAAGAAAGAGGCGGAGAAGCAGTTGCCCGGTGTGGAAGCTATGTTGGACAAGTTGGCCAAGCGCAACATCATCCATAAGAACAAGGCCGCGAACCTGAAGTCCTCCTTGAAGCTGCATGTGAGCAAGCTGAAGTGAGGCCCCCGCCCCGAAACGTGTGAAGGTCCTCTGAACGAGGGCCTTTGCTTTTTCCAGCCATGGACCAGTCACCCAACGGAGCGCCAGGCAAGCTCACCATACCTGAGTGGGCGAGCGACGATCGTCCGCGGGAGCGGTTGATGCGCCAGGGGCCAGGGGCCTTGTCCGATGCCGAGTTGCTGGCCATCCTGATCCGCACGGGCACCGTGCAGGCCAGCGCGCTGGACCTCGCGAAACAGGCTCTGCACCTCGCCGGGAACGACCTTGGCCAGCTAGGCCGCCTCACCGTGACGCAATTCACCCAAGTGAAAGGACTCGGTGAGGCGAAGGCCATCGCGATCGTGGCAGCGCTCGAACTTGGGAGGCGCCGAAGAGATAGTGTCCCTGAGCGGCGTGAGCGGATCACCTCGAGCATCCAGGCCGACCTGCTTCTCCGAGCCCATCTGGCTGATCTCCCCCACGAGGAGTTCTGGCTCATTCTCCTGGACCGCGCCAACGGCCTGCTGGGAAAAGTGCGGGTGAGCCAGGGAGGCATGCACGGAACCGTGGCGGACCCCAAGATCATTTTCCGAGAGGCCATGGAGAAACGTGCGGCCGGAGTGATCTTGGCGCACAACCACCCGAGCGGTAGAGCGGTCCCGAGCGAAGAGGACGTGCGCTTGACCCGGAAACTGGTGGATGGAGGTCGGGTGCTCGATATCGCGGTGCAGGACCACATGATCATTACTGCGAGCGGCTACTACAGCTTCGCGGACAACGGCACGCTCTGAAATGGCCTCACCGCTCCGGATCCTTACGGTGGTCGGTGCGCGCCCCCAGATCATCAAGGCGGCGGCGTTATCCCGGGCGGTCCTGGGCCCTTTTCGCGGACGCATTGAGCAGCAGCTCCTGCATACCGGTCAGCACTACGACGCGAACATGTCCGATGTGTTCTTCCAGGAGCTTGGAGTGCCTGCTCCGGCCGTACATCTGGGCGTGGGTGCGGGTACGCACGGGGCGCAGACCGCGCGTATGATCGATGGGCTCGAAAGGACCTTGATCAACGAACGCCCGGACCTTGTTCTGGTCTATGGTGACACCAACAGCACTTTGGCGGCGGCGCTGGCGGCTGTCAAACTGGGTATTCCGCTCGCCCATGTCGAGGCGGGGCTTCGCTCCTTCGACAAACGGATGCCCGAAGAAGTGAACCGAGTGCTTTGTGACCATTGTTCCACCTGGCTGTTCTGTCCTACCACCACCGGGGTGGGGAATCTCCGCCGTGAGGGGATCGACGGGACCAATGCAAGGCCTACGGTGGATCTGCCCAATGTGGTGCTCAGTGGCGATGTGATGTTCGATAATAGCATGCACTTCGCGCGACTGGCGCAGGAACGCTCCAGCGTGCTACGCGACCTTGGGTTGGAAGCCGGGGGCTTCTTGCTGGCCACCATCCACCGGGATAGGAATACGGATGATCCAGCTCGCCTCGGCCGGTTGATCCAGGCCTTGGTCGATCTGGCCCGTCAAAGTGGCTCGCCGGTGGTGCTCCCATTGCATCCGCGCACGCGTAAGCAACTGGGCTCGATCGCGAACAAAGGGCTTCTGGACCTGCTCTCGGGGGAACCTCGTTTGCGCGTGATCGATCCCGTGGGGTTCCTGGACATGATCGAGTTGGAGCGGCATGCGCGACTTGTGCTCACCGATTCGGGGGGGGTGCAGAAGGAAGCCTTCTTCTTCGGTCGGCCTTGCATCGTGCTGCGCGACTCCACCGAGTGGGTCGAACTGCTCCAGTGCGGCCAAGCGGTGCTTTGCGATGCGGATCCCGAACGTATTTTGCAGGAAGCGGAGCGGTTCCTCGCACAAGGATCGCCCGCTCTCCCTTCCGTTTTCGGTGATGGGCACGCGGCCGAGCGGATCTGTGAATCCCTCCTTGCGCAGGCTTGAACATGGGCTTTGCTACATCGCTCCTCGACTATGGACGCTGTTTCACCAGGGCCCTTGCCCAGGCTGATAACAGACGGATCCTCTTCGCCCAACGCATGCGCGTACCTGCGAACCCACCTTCGCGCGCCGAATTGGTGGATGGCATGACGGCCGCATTGGGCTACCTGACCCGCGCCCAAGATGCTGGAACGGATCCCGGTCTCGGCAGCTATCACTTGGTGGACGGGTGGGGGCCGAGTTATCCGGAGACCACGGGCTATGCGCTGCCGACCCTGCTGGCACTAAGCACCCGCTTGCAGCGCGCGGATCTACTGGAACGTGCTGGGCGCGCCGCACATTGGCTCTTACGGGTGCAGCATCCCGATGGTGGTTGGGCCGGAGGGAGGATCGGCGAGGGCCGTCCTTCGATCGTATTCAATACCGCTCAAGTGATCCGTGGCTTGTTGGCCGTGTACAAGGTCACGGCGGAACCTGCGTTACTGGATGCCGCGAGATCCGCAGGCCGTTGGATCGTATCGGTACAGGAGCCGGATGGCGCCTGGCGCAGCCACAATTTCCTCGGCGTGGAGCGCACCTATGACAGCTATGTGGACGCTCCACTTCTATTGCTCCATGAGGTCATTGGCGATCCCGCGTTCAAGAACACCGCTGTGCGCAACCTGGAACGGCTACTGTCCCATCAACGGCAGAACGGTTGGTTCGCGAACGCTGACAATACAATTACCCATAACGACCGCCCGATCACGCATACGTTGGCCTACACGCTCGCTGGGCTCATCGAATGTGGCGAACGCCTCGGAGATCCGCGATGGATCGATGCCGCCGAACGGTCCGCGCGAACGCTCCTTGAAATTTTCCTGCGCCATGGTCGATTGCATGGCCGCTACGATGCGCACTGGCAAGGGACACAACTACCTCTGACCACAGGCGGAGCTCAGCTCGCGATCGTATGGGCAGGGTTGCACAAGGCCGGTCGATCGGGCCCATGGCGCGAAGGGGTATTACGGATGGCGGGATGGCTCTGCCAGGTGCAACGGACCACAGCCAACGGGCCGGAGGCCGCGCGAGGCGCGATGCCCGGTTCGTTCCCGTTATGGGGCCGCTATGAGAAGTTCGCCTTCCCCAATTGGGCCACGAAGTACATGGCCGATGCCCTACTTTGTGCGGACGCCTTGGTGGACGCATGAACGGATCGACACTCCAGCTGCGTTCAACGTCCAGCCCGCGCTGATCGCATGTCCGGCCCCGCCGCACCCACCGTCCTCGTCCATTTGGAGAACCCTTCTCCACGGGCCCGTTCCGTGTTCCAACACCTCGTTCAGGGACTGTTGGGTTGGTCGATGCGTGAGGTGGAGGATCCGATCCTTTTTCGCGATGCGGCCGGTCCGAAATTGCATTATGGTGGAGATGAGGTGTCTTCGGCACTATGCCTCGAGGCCTGCGGTATTTTGAACGAGCACGGAGTTCGACCATGGCGGCTGGAAAAGGTCGAGCAGGATGACCTTCCTGTCATCTTGCTCGATGGCGTCCTGGATCTGCCTGGAGCGATATTCTGGTTATTGAGCTTGTACGATGAGCTTCTGCCCGGCACGCGCGATGCGCACGGTCGCCTGCCCTCTTCGTCCCGAACCGTGTTCAAGCTGGCGCTGGAACATACTCCGATCGTGGATCGCTGGGCGCTCGATCTCGCGCGAAGGATGCGGGAGCGCTGGCCCGCCCTTCCTGCACCCGATAGGCGCTACGCGCATCACGTCACCGTGGATGTGGACAACGGTATGCGATACCTGGGAAGACCCTTGGTCCGGCAGCTTGGCGCTTCCGTGAAAGACGTTCTCGCATGCCGTCTCTCAGAGCTGGGCGAGCGCTGGCAAGTGGTCCTGGGCTCCCGAAGCGACCCTTACGATCGCTACGAGCAAGTGATACGTCTGTGCGAGAGCCGCGCTTCGCGCCTCTCGTTCTTCTTCCTCCTGCGCGGTGGTACCACCTATGACCACGCCACCTCGCCCATGCATCCGGTCATGCGCTCGCGAATTCGTTCTGTGGCGGAGAACGCTGAGGTCGGCATACATCCTTCCTATGTAACGAGCGACGATGCGGAACGCACGGCCCATGAGATCGGGGTGCTTGGTGGGATCATCGATCGGCCTGTTCGCAGCAGCAGACAGCATTTCCTGCGCTGGCGTTTTCCTGAAACTCTGCACCAGCTCGAGCGGATGGGCATCATCGAAGAACATTCGATCGGTGCCAGCGATCGCGTCGGTTTCACGGCCGGAACATGCACACCGTTCCCGTTCTATTCGATCGCGGAGGAACGCCTTATCGTGATCACCTTGCACCCGTTCGCGCTGATGGACAGCGCACTGCACGATCATCTCGGCCTGAGCGTGGAACAGGCCTTCGCGGAGTATGCTGCGTGCATCGACGCGGTGCGCGCTGTGGAAGGCACCTTGATCACGGTATGGCACGACCGCTTCCTGGCCGGTGCGGATGATCGGCAAGCGTGGCCGGCGCTCTTTGAACGTGTGCTGAACGCGGCCCGCCCATGATCGAGCATGTTCCGCATCCGCATTTGGATCGCGCGCGATGGGACGCGATGCTGCGCGAGTGTTCGAACAACCTCTGGTATGCGCAAAGCCATGTGCTCGATGCGGCCTCACCCGGGTGGGATGCCTTGGTCGATCACGAACGGGGCGCAGTGATGCCGCTCACCCACCATCGGAAGTGGGGCATCGCGTACCTGCACCAGCCGTTCACCATCCAGCAGCTCGGGGTGTTCGCCCCCGATCCTTCCCCGCTGCTCACGAAGGAGTTCCTCGATCACATCGGCCGGATCTACCGTCATGCGGACATCTTCCTCGCGGAGCGCGAGATGAAGGTGGTGCCCCGGGGATGGGTGCTCACACCGCAGCAGGACCAGCTGGTCCCCATGGATCGCACGTGCGAGGGGATCAGAGCGACCTATAGTACCAACCATCGTCGCAATCTCCGCAAGGTCGAAGAAGCCGAGCGCGGCTTCGATCACGATGTTCCGCTGGATGAACTGATCGATCTATTGGTCACCTCGCCGCAGTTCCGGGAATGGGGGATCCGCCCTCGCCAGGAGGCGACCATGCGACGCGTCATGCACGCAGCGCGCGTGAAAGGTGAGGCCACATCCTGGGGTGTGCGTGCCGATGGCCGCTTGGTGGCGGTGGCCTACTTCGTACACTTTGGTGGGCGTACCATCTTCCTGAAAGGTGCGGCCCTTGCCCAAGCGCGGGGAACGCATGCGATGCACTTCTTGATCGATCGTATGGTCGCCATGCGCGCGGGCCAGGATCTTTGGCTGGACCTCGCCGGGAGCAATGATCCGGACCTCGGACGCTTCTATGCGGGTTTCGGCGCGGTACCCCAGCTATATTTACGGGCCACGCTGCACAGGCTTCCGGGCCTTGTGCGGTGGGTGTTACACAAGAAACATGGTCGTTGAGCTGTGCAAGGAGAGGACGGTGATGAGCCAGTTCCTCGCGGAGATGCGGGATGTGGAGGTGCAGCGTGACCCGATGCGGTTCCGTCGCAACCTGGAACGCATGGGGGCGATCTTCGCCCATGAACTGAGCCGCACGTTGGAGTATGTGGAACGTGAGGTGACCACTCCCCTTGGGGTCGCCCATGCCCCGATGCTGGCCGAGCAACCCGTACTGGCCACGATACTCCGGGCCGGGCTTCCGCTGCACAACGGTATGCTCAGCGTGTTCGATCGTGCCGACAACGCGTTCGTGAGCGCCTACCGCAAGCACCGGAAGGGCGAGGATGGTTTCGACATCGAAGTGGAATACCTCTCGAGCCCTGACCTGGAGGATCGTGTGCTCGTGATCTGTGATCCCATGCTGGCGACGGGCCAGAGCATGGTGCTGGTGTATCGCGCGCTGTTGCGCCTTGGTCGGCCGAAGGCCGTGCATGTGGTCTCCGTGATCGCCAGCGCGGAGGGCGTGGAGTACACACGCAAACACCTGCCGGTAGGCACCCGCATCTGGGTGGGCGCCATCGATGAGGAGATGACCGCACAAGCCTACATCGTACCCGGGCTGGGCGATGCGGGCGATCTGGCCTACGGCCGTAAGCGGTAGGTCATGGACCTGCTCGGCTACTTGTCCGTGATGGCGATGAGCATTGTGAAGTTCTTCTTCTCAGGGCTCTACTCCTATCAGTTCGGTAACACCTATCTGGAGACCGTACTGCTCACCGGTGCAGGTGGCGCCATCGGCATGCTTGTCTTCTACTTCACGGGTACGCGGGTCCTCGAATGGTTCCGGTTGCGCTATTTGCGGCGCGCGGCGCTGGCCAAAGCGCGCGGCCAGCAGCCCAAGCGGATCTTCACACGCACCAATCGCGGGATCGTGCGCATCAAGCATGGCTATGGGATCATTGGCCTCGCCGCCATCGCGCCGCCCATTCTATCGGTGCCTATCACAGCCATTCTCGCCGCGAAGTACTTCCGGCACGATCGGCGCACCCTGCCCTTCCTGATCGGCTCGGTGGTCCTATGGTCCTTTGTGCTCAGTGCGGGCTGGTTGTTCTCCCGGTGAAGCGCTACCGCCACGTCTTCTTCGACCTGGACCATACACTTTGGGACTTCCGGGCGAACTCCCGCGAAACCCTTCAGGAACTCTTCATCGAACTGCACCTTGAGCGTGCCGGGGTGCCTGACGCCGATGCGCTGATCGCGGTGTACGAGGAGATCAACGCGGACCTGTGGCGTAGCTATGAAGCAGGCCGGATCCCGAAGGAAGTGCTGCGCGTCCTCCGCTTCCGCAACACACTGGCTTCCTTCGGGGTGCGGGGATCACGTTTGGTGGAACAGCTCGCGAGCGGGTTCCTGCAGCGCTGTCCTCGCAAAGGGCGCTTGAACCCTGGTGTACGCTCGTTGCTCAATGAGCTTGCACCCGATCATGCGTTGCATGTGATCACGAACGGGTTCCTTGAAGTGCAACAGGTGAAGTTGCGTTCAAGTGGCATCTCAGACCTCTTCCAGGTCGTATTGACAAGCGAACAAGCCGCCGCCGCCAAGCCGGATCCGCGGATCTTCCACAAAGCCCTGGATCTGGCGGGTGCTTCCGCAGCGGAAAGCTTGATGGTGGGCGATGACCCGCGCAATGACATCGAGGGTGCCTGCGGCGTAGGCATGGACCAAGCCCACTATGTGGCGGACCCCAGGGTGATCCCGGACAGCGGATCCACCTATCGCTTCGCGCACTTCGATGAACTGCGCGTTCTGCTCCGTTCGTAGTTACTGCGGCTGCGCGGTCGGCAGGTCATACAGCTCGAAGCGATAGCTCGCGATCACCTGGTTCCCGGTCACATGGCTGTACTTGCGGAAGGTGACGGAATCGGTACCATGCCGCATCCCCGCATAGTCGATGTCCCCCCTCATCGCGGGGGTCACGAAGAAGATGCTGTCGCCGCGCACGGTCACTGGCACCTTATGCACGATGGAGGTTCCGCCCGTGGGAGTGGAAGGCTCTAGCGCCTCGCGCAGATCCTGCGGGCTATCGGTCAAACCACCGATCAGCATGGCCCGTCCCTCCGGGAAGAATCGGATGAAGTACACGAGTTTGCCCATGCTCGACCGATAGACGCCGTCCGTGCGTAGAAACCCCTCCGGTAACGGTATGGGGTCAGGCTCCGCCACCACCAAGGTGTCCTCGGTCGTCGGTGCGGTGGGCTGTTCGGCGACAGGCTCAGGTCCGCAGCCCAGGAACAGGAGAGAAAGAAAGATCGCGGTGGTGGTGTAACGCATGGTTCAAACGGTCTGGTCGAAGCGGGCGATCACGGTGGTGGCACCCTGCACTTTGTCCCCTAAGGCTACGGCTATGCGTGTGTTCAGTGGCAAGAGCACATCCACGCGCGATCCGAACTTGATGAAGCCGAACTCACCACCTTGGGTGGCCGCCGCGTTGGGTTCGCTGTAAGTGCAAATGCGGCGGGCCAGTGCTCCCGCGATCTGGCGGAACAACACGTCGCCATGCTTTGGATGGCGCACGACCACGGTGCTGCGCTCGTTCTCCGTGCTGCTCTTCGGGTGCCAGGCCACCAGGTATTTGCCAGGATGGTACTTGAAGTAGGATACCGTTCCGCCGATGGGGTACCAGTTCACATGCACGTTGAGGGGGGACATGAAGATGCTCACCTGGATGCGATCGTCACCGAGATGCTCGGACTCGCGCACTCTTTCGATGGCGACCACCTTGCCGTCCGCTGGTGCCACCACAGCGGTTTCGTCACGGGTGGGGACGCGATGCGGGACGCGGAAGAACAGTACGACGATCACCCATATCGCCAGGAGGGGGATCGCCAGGCCGATCCGCAGCGTGATCGGCGCGTTCCACACGCAGAGCCCATAGAGCGCAAAGCAGAGCAGGGCCGAAGCGAGCAATAGGGTGGAAGCGGCTTCGCGGTGGATGCCCATGAGGGGGAGCGGAACAAGGCCGCCAAATATAGAGGTGGCGGCCAGCCTCAACCGAGCGAGAGCAAGTACAGCCAGACCGCAGGAGCAGCCAGAAGGAAGCCGTCGAAGCGATCGAGCAGTCCGCCATGACCGGGAAGGAGGGTGCCTGAGTCCTTCACCCCAGCGGCCCGCTTGAACGCCGATTCCAACAGATCGCCCAGTGTACCGGTAAGGGCCACCAACAAGGCCATCAACTCCCATTGGAGGAGTGTCAACACCGGCCAGAAGTACCACAGGAAGTACCCGGCCACGAGCGTGAAGAACACACCACCGACCAAACCTTCCCAGGTCTTCTTCGGGGAGATATGAGGCACCATGAGGTGCTTGCCGATGAGCCGACCTACGACGTAAGCACCGGTATCGCTGGTCCAGAGCAGCACCATGAAGCCGATGAAAAGCTCGTGACCACGCGCTACCAGGAGCGGTACCAGGCCGAAGGGAAGGGCCACGTACAGGAGGATCATCATATGTCCTGCGATCGCGTGCAGCGGCGCCTGCTCCTCGTGGAACAAGATCCAGGTCGCGGTCATCACGATCAACAGGAACGCGGTGATCAGCACGAACGACGTCCGCCAATCCACCATGATGGGTGCGACAGCGAGCGCCGCGTAAAGCGTTCCCGCTGTGAGCATGCTCCAGAAGACCGGAAGACCCTTACGGTCCGTCCAGTAGAGGCGATGCAGTTCCCCCGCCGACAACATAGCTACTGGTAGAAAGAGCAAGAGCGAAGTGAACGGACCGGCGATGGCGCCGCCGACCGTAAGCAGAATGTACACGATGCCCGTGGCCGAGCGCACCAGTACCTCGTTCACGGCGGACCCGAGTTCATAAGGTGGCGGGCGGTCATCAGGTTCTGACGTTCCACGAGGACCCCTACATCGCCCATCATCGGGTAGGCGCTGGGCTGTTGGTCCATCAGCACCGCAGCGATGTCATGGGCTTCGAGCATGCCGACCACGAGGCTGGCCTGCACGCGATCCGCCATGCTGGTCAGCAAGATCCAGTCGCGCCGGTCAGGCGCATCATCCGGCCGGGGCGTGCTCGGGTGCAGGAGCATCGGGCGTGGGGTCGGCGGTGCTGCTGGTCGTGGAGGGGTCCGGCACAGGGGTTCCATTGCCATTGCCGTTGACAGCGGTGGCCGGTGCGGCGGGTAGAGCTTGTTCCGGATCGAAGCGATCGAAGGGCCGTCGCCCGAAGATCTTCTCCAGGTCCTCTTTGAAGATCACTTCCTTCTCGAGCAGTTGTGATGCCAAAGCGGTGAGTTTGTCACGATTCTCCGCCAGGATGCGCTTCGCGCGTTCGTATTGACCTTCGATGATCTTGCTCACCTCTTCGTCGATCGTCTGTGCGGTGCGTTCGCTATAGGGCTTGCCGAAGGTGTACTCGCTCTGGCCGCTGCTGTCATAATAGCTCATGTTGCCGATGCGGTCGTTGAGGCCGTACATCGTCACCATGGCGTAGGCTTGCTTGGTCACCTTCTCCAGATCGCTGAGCGCGCCTGTGCTTATCTGGCCGAACATGATATCCTCCGCGGCCCGTCCACCCAAGGCAGCGGCGATCTCGTCCAGCATCTGCTCGGTGGTGGTCAGGTGCCTTTCATCGGGCAGGTACCAGGCGGCGCCGAGCGATCGGCCGCGCGGCACGATGGTCACCTTCACCAAGGGACTGGCGTGCTCCACCAACCAACTCACCGTGGCATGACCGGCCTCGTGGTAGGCGATGTGTTTCTTCTCGTCGAGGGTGATGATCTTGTTCTTCTTCTCCAGCCCTCCGATCACGCGGTCCACGGCATCGAGGAAGTCCTGGCGGTCGATGGTCTTCTTTTTCTTGCGGGCAGCGATGAGCGCGGCCTCGTTACAGATATTGGCGATATCGGCGCCGCTGAAGCCCGGTGTTTGTCTGGCGAGGAACTCCACGTCCACGGTGGCGTCCATTTTCAAGGGTTTCAGGTGCACCTTGAAGATGTCGATACGCCCGTTGAGGTCGGGCATGTCCACGAAGATCTGCCGGTCGAAACGCCCTGGGCGCATCAGGGCGCGGTCCAGCACATCGCTGCGGTTGGTGGCCCCGATCAGGATCACACCGCTGTTGGTGCCGAAGCCGTCCATCTCTGTGAGCAACTGGTTCAGCGTGTTCTCGCGCTCGTCATTCGCGCCCATGTTCACACTCCGGCCACGCGCACGGCCGATCGCGTCGATCTCGTCGATGAAGATGATGCTCGGCGCCTTCTCCTTCGCTTGTTTGAACAGGTCGCGTACACGGCTCGCCCCCACGCCTACGAACATCTCCACGAAGTCCGATCCGCTCAGGCTGAAGAAAGGCACGTTGGCCTCCCCGGCGATGGCTTTGGCGAGCAGGGTCTTTCCGGTACCCGGAGGGCCTACCAACAAGGCGCCTTTCGGGATCTTGGCCCCCAGGTCGGTGTACTTCTTGGGGTTCTTGAGGAAGTCCACGATCTCCTGTAACTCCTCTTTGGCCTCGTCCAGTCCGGCCACGTCGTTGAAGGTCATGTTCGTGCTCTTGCCCCCTTCGAACAGTTGCGCGCGGCTCTTGCCGATGTTGAAGATCTGGCCCCCCGGACCGCCTCCTCCGCCCATACGGCGCATCACGAACATCCACACGGCGATCATGATGCCCAGGAAGAGCACCCATTGGATGATCTCGCGGCCCCAGTTGTCGTGCGTGGTGAACTTGTACCGGACCCCGTGCTCCGTATTGGCTTTTTTCAGGTCCTCCTGGAAGGCGTCCACGCTACCGATATTGAACACGTAGTGCGGGCCCGAGACGTTGGCACCGGTCATCACCGAACCCTGGATCCGGTCTTTGTGCGGTTCCTTGTCCAGTCGGTCCTTCTTGATGTAGACCTGGGCGATCTCATCGTTCACCACCACCACGCGGTCCACATCGCCATTGGTCACGAAAGCGCTGTATTCCGAGGGTTCGATCTCCACCAGCCCGCCGCTCATGGTGAACAGGTTGATCGAGAGGATCACCACAATGATGATCCCGTATATCCAGTAGAAGTTGAAGGAGCGCTTGGGTCCCTTGGGATCGCCCTTGTCGAAGCGCGGCTTCACCTCCTTGTTCGGCGTGTTGTCCATGTTCTTTGTTAAGCGGTTCAGGCCACGTTCTCGTAGCGTTGGCTTACGGCGTCGGCCCACAGGTCCTCGAGCCCGTAGAAGGCCCGCTTGCCCCGGTGGAAGATGTGCACCACCACATCCACATAATCGAGCAGTATCCATTCGGCGTTGTTCTCGCCTTCGGTGTGCCAGGGCTTCTCGCCAGCGCGTTCACGGGCGAATCTTTCGACGGAACCGGCGATGGCGTTCACCTGGGTATCGGAATCACCATGGCAGATCACGAAGTGGTCGCACACAGCGTTGGGCATTTCGCGCAGATCGATGCGTACGATGTCCTTTCCTTTCACCTCCTGGATGCCGAGGATGATGGCATCCACCAAACGAGCGCCATTCCCCGCGCCCTGTGCGTTCTTCATCAACAGTATCTTGGTCGTTCAAAGGTAGGTGTTCCTACGGCGGGCTTGGCCTCCGGGGAAGGCGCCTGCGGAAGGCCCCCTGGAATGATCGGCGCGGTACGGTTCGAACTCCCCATCGTGGACAGCACCAACAAGCATGCTGCCGAACTGGTTCGCCTGACGGAAGTGCAGCATGGTACCGTCATACTGGCCCATGTGCAGACCGAGGGGCGCGGCCAACGCGGGCACGTGTGGCAGAGCGAGCCGGGACAGGACCTCACCTTCAGCGTGGTGCTTCGCCCGGAACATTTCGCTGCCGGGGATCAGTTCCTCATCGCGCAAAGCGCGGCGCTGGCCGTGTGGGATGTGGTGGCGGGGAACCGGGTGGCCGAGGTGCGCGTGAAGTGGCCGAACGACGTATTGGCCGGGATCCACAAAGTGGCGGGCATCCTGATCACCAATGAGGTGATGGGCGGCCAGTTGCGTTCCTCCATCGTCGGCATCGGGCTCAATGTGAACAGCAGCGGCCATGTGCCCGGAGCCATGGCCACCAGCTTGCGTGTGGAACTGGGCCGGCATCTGGACCGCATGGTCATCTATGAGGAGTTGCTCAACCACTTCGAATACCGCTGGCAGCAGACCCTCTCGGCACCGGATACCTTGCGCGCCGACTATCTGGAGCGCCTGTGGGGCCGGGGCCGCTGGTTACCCATGGAACTGGACGGTGCGGCGATCCAGGCCCGCCCCATGGAAGTGGATCGCGAAGGCAGGCTGGTAGTCGAATTGACGGGGGGAAGGGTGCAAGCGTTCGGGCTGGACCGCCTCCGTTTCGGGCCGCGTTGAGCAGGGCTTGGTGGCTTGCGGGAAAGGTCTATATTTGCCGCCCCATCGATAGACCTGTAGGCAATGAAACGTACGTACCAGCCCAGCCGCCGCAAGCGCGCCAACAAACACGGGTTCCGCAAGCGCATGAGCACCGCCGAGGGCCGGGCCGTGCTGGCCAGCCGCCGCAAGCAGGGCCGTCGCAAGCTCACCACGAGCGACGAGGCGAAGGGTAAGAAGTAACGAGGACCGTGGCAAAGCCACGGCCCACGAGCGATATCAGGGGGCTTCGGCCCCCTTTCGCTTTCAGCTAAGGCAGGTCAGCCGCATGCCCAGGTCCGGGGTCACCACCTGGTGGCCGGTCTCCAGCATGTGCAGATGCACGCGCTCCGGTGCATGGCGCTTCAAATTCCGGCCCCATTGGGGAAGGATCACCTTGTCCCGAAGGCCGAGGAAGACCTCCGCACGCAGGTCGTACTTCTTCAGATGCGCGCCCACCTGTGCTAGATCCGGTTCCAGCAGGCGCAGGCTCAGCCAGACATCATAGACCAGCTGCCGCCGCAGGGTATCGCTCGTGTGGCCCTTGAGGAATTTGTGGTACCGGTCCGTGACCAGGCGCAGCCCTCGCGCGGTGTCCATCAGCCAGTGAACACGGCTGGGGTCCTGCACGAAGCGCCGGTAGATCGAACGGCCCCAGCCCCATTTGCTGGCCGCCCGGTACCAGGGGAAACGTACCAAGCCGTCGGGCGCGAAGAGCCACAGGCCGGCCGAGCGTTCGGGCAGCCGCTCGATGCAGGTCAGGGCAAGACGCCCCCCCAGGCTGAAGCCCATCATCACCGCTTTGCCGATGCCATTCGCGTCCATGAAGCTGCGCAGCAGGTCAGTGAACTCCTCGGGCGTTATCGGTTCATCGGCCGTGCGCCCTGCCGGGAACCGGCTTTCGCCGTGGAAGAAGATGTCGATCGCATAGGTGGTGAAGCGGTCCGAGAGGGATGGCGCTAGAGGTTCGAAGTTGCGGCCCGTGCCCCCGAAGCCGTGGAAGGCGATGGCCGATCGCGGGCCGCGACCATAGGTGCGGAAGGCGAGCGTAAAGCCGTTCTGAACGAAAATGTGGAGCGCGGACACGCCGCAAAGGTCGGGGTCAACCAGTGAGCGTCATCCCGGAGCAAGGGGCCCCGGTGCTGCGCACCGCCCTTGCTCCGGGATGGCGGTGTGGTGTGTTGTAAGACGTTATCCACATCCAACATCCCCGCGTTCCGCCCCGGTTACCTTCGCGCTCCGGTTAACAACCGGACATGCCCAAAGACCAAAGCATCCGCTCCGTCCTCCTCATCGGGAGCGGACCCATCGTCATCGGCCAGGCCTGCGAGTTCGATTACTCCGGCAGCCAGGCTTCCCGCTCTCTCCGCAACGAAGGCATCGAGGTCACGCTGATCAACAGCAACCCGGCCACGATCATGACCGATCCGGTCACGGCGGACAATATCTACCTGAAGCCGCTCACCACCGAGAGCATCGAGGAGATCCTCAAGAAGCACAAGATCGACGCCGTGCTCCCGACCATGGGCGGACAGACCGCGCTGAACCTCGCCATTGAATGCGAGAAGCTCGGCATCTGGAAAGAGCACGGCGTGCGCATGATCGGCGTGGACACCGCCGCGATCGACATCACCGAGAACCGCGAGCAGTTCCGCCAGCTGATGGAACGCATCGGCGTGCCCATGGCGCCCAGCAAGACCGTCACCAGCTTCCTCGAGGGCAAGAAGGTGGCGCAGGAGTTCGGCTTCCCGCTGGTGATCCGCGCGAGCTACACGCTGGGCGGCGCGGGTGCCAGCTTTGTAAAGGACCCCGCCGAGTTCGACAAGCTGCTGAAGCACGGCCTGCAGATCAGCCCCATCCACGAGGTGATGATCGACAAGGCGCTGCTCGGCTGGAAGGAGTACGAACTCGAACTGCTGCGCGACAAGGACGACAACGTCTGCATCATCTGCTCCATCGAGAACTTCGATCCGATGGGCATCCACACGGGAGACAGCATCACCGTGGCGCCAGCCATGACCCTCAGCGACCGCACCTACCAGCGAATGCGCACCGAGGCCATCAAGATGATGCGTGCCATCGGCGACTTCGCGGGCGGTTGCAACGTGCAGTTCGCCGTGAGCCCCGATGAGCACGAACACATCTACTCCATCGAGATCAATCCGCGGGTGAGCCGCAGCAGTGCGCTCGCATCAAAAGCGACGGGTTATCCCATCGCCAAGATCGCCAGCAAGCTCGCCATCGGTTATCGCCTGGATGAGCTGGAGAACCCGATCACCGGCACCAACGCCTTCTTCGAGCCCACGCTCGATTACGTGATCGTGAAGATCCCGCGCTGGAACTTCGACAAGTTCGAGGGCAGCGACCGCCGCCTCGGCGTGCAGATGAAGAGCGTGGGGGAGGTGATGGGCATTGGCCGCAGCTTCCAGGAAGCGCTGCAGAAAGCCTGTCAGAGCCTGGAGATCCGGCGCAACGGCCTCGGCGCCGACGGCAAGGAGGTCACCGATACGCACGTGCTATTGGAGAGCCTGAGCAATCCCAGCTGGCATCGGCTCTTCCACATCTACGATGCGATCAAGGCGGGCATCCCCTTCAAGACCATCCACGAGCGCACGCACATCGATCTCTGGTTCCTGAAACAGATCGAGGACCTCATCCTCACGGAGAAGGAAGTGCAGAAGTACACGCTGGTGGACATTCCACGCGATCTGCTCTTCGAGGCCAAACAGAAAGGCTATGCCGATCGCCAGATCGCGCACCTGTTGCGCTGTCTCGAGAGCGAGGTCTACACCAAGCGGAACGAGCTCGGCATCAAACGCGTGTACAAATTGGTGGATACCTGCGCCGGTGAGTTCACCGCGAAAACGCCCTACTACTACAGCACCTTCGAGGAGGAGAACGAGAGCGTTCGCAGCGACCGGAAGAAGATCGTGGTGTTGGGCTCAGGCCCCAACCGCATCGGCCAGGGCATCGAGTTCGACTACAGCTGCGTGCATGGCGTGCTCGCTGCGAAGGAGATGGGCTACGAGACCATCATGATCAACTGCAACCCGGAGACCGTGAGCACTGACTTCGACACCGCCGACAAGCTCTACTTCGAGCCGGTGTTCTGGGAGCATATCTATGACATCATCCTGCACGAAAAACCCGAAGGCGTCATCGTACAGCTCGGCGGGCAGACCGCATTGAAGATCGCCGAGAAGTTGGAGAAGTACGGCATCAAGATCATCGGCACCAGCTTCGCCGCGCTGGACATCGCCGAGGACCGCGAGCGCTTCAGCAGTTTGCTGCGCGACCTCGGCATCCCGTATCCCAAGTTCGGTGCGGTCACCACCGCGGAAGAAGGCATCGCCCTGAGCCGCACCCTCGGCTTCCCGCTACTGGTGCGCCCCAGCTACGTGCTCGGCGGGCAGAAGATGAAGATCGTGATCAACGAGGACGAGCTCGAAGCCCAGGTGCTCGACATCCTGCGCCTGATGCCCGACAACCGCATCCTCATCGATCACTTCCTCGATGGTGCCATCGAAGCGGAGAGCGATTCCATCTGCGATGGCGAGATGGTGCGCATCATCGGCATCATGGAGCATATCGAGCCCGCCGGCATCCACAGCGGCGACAGCAATGCCGTGCTGCCACCCTTCGACCTCAGCGAAAAGGTGATCTCGCAGATCCGCGAGCACACGCACAAGATCGCCCTCGCCCTCAAGACCGTGGGCCTGGTGAACATCCAGTTCGCCGTGAAGGACGAAGTGGTGTACGTGATCGAGGCCAACCCGCGCGCCAGCCGCACCGTGCCCTTCATCGCGAAGGCCTATGGTGAACCTTACGTGAATTGGGCGACGAAAGTCATGCTTGGTGCGAAGTTGAAAGACTTCGCCTTCAAGCCCAAGCTCGATGGCTACGCGATCAAAGTGCCCGTCTTCAGCTTCGACAAGTTCCCCGACGTGGACAAGAGCCTCGGGCCCGAGATGAAGAGCACCGGCGAGGCGATCTATTTCATCAAGGACCTGAAGGATCCGTTCTTCCGGCAAGTCTATGGTGAACGCTCAATGTACCTGAGTCGATGAGCAAGATCGGATCTCTGTCACTGCGAGCCTGCTTGCTCTTGAAGCAGGCGTGGCAGAGGCAGGTGTATGGGGAGCGGAGTATGTACTTGAGCAGGTAGGTGATTTGGGCGTGCCGGCTCGAAGGCTCGCCGTCGCGTTTTCCGCTTCAAGTCCTCACCTTCCGAGCTGCAGGCTTTCCGCTGCAATCGCTCACGCGAGTCTTTCTTTTCGTTCATCAGGAACGAAACCTTTCTCATATGCCAGCTACATTAGCTGTGTTCTGCACATATAGGAGTAAGACATATGAATGAGGAAGTAATTTCTGCGGCGCAGTTTATCGAAATCGTAAAGACGGGATCCCTTCTAGGCACCTCTTACGTCTCGGGAGCCGGAGATAGGAAATCTGTGACCATCGAGAACTGCAGAGTACAAGGTGAGGTTATCCTCGACAGTCATGAACGCGTGTGTAACGATATGCGCATCAGCCACGTCATTTTCGAACGTGCGGTCCGACTAAAGAACCATCATGTTCGTTGGTTCGGTTTTTTGCATTGCCAGTTCCATGCACTCGTAATCGAGGAAAATTTTCTGCCTCGCTCCGTAGGGGGCAATCGGATTGGTATTCTAAGGCTTGAGCGCTACACTGGTGCTGGAGATAGCCTGCTTGGGTATGCTGCAGATCGTATCATAGTGGTTCGCACCACGGTAAACGATGCTGTTGCGTCCGGGCTCAGACCTGGACATGTACTTGAGTTCGAGGATTGCGAGTTCCAGAATGTGACGGTTCGACGCGATTCAGAGGATAGGCATAGGTTGTTTGAGAAGCTCCGAATCTCAAACTGCCGAGCGCCCAACCGATTGATCATTAGTGGTTGGCGAGTTGAATGGATGCAAGTGAGTGAGCTCTATTTGCAGCAGGAGATGCGCATTGAGTTCTGCCACGTGGCGCATTTGCATCTAGAAAATGTGGAGGCGCCTGAGGCGAGAATAGATTTCGCCCATGTCTCATTCATTAAGGCACACTCGAATGCGGCAAACGAGAACTCTGTCATAAGGGGGAAAACTAGTGTGCGACTCGAGGAATCGCATGTACGCGAACTGACCTGGTCATTCTGTGACTGGTCGAAGACCCGCATGTTCATTGGTAGCATTGTCGTTAGCAAGGTTTGGCTCAGGGGTCTAGCACTCCTCGCAGAATCGTCCCCATAGGCAACCAGTGGAAGGAGGTTGTTGACCTGTTTGGCTTGCTGGAAGCGAATGCTCGTGCACAAGGACATACTGCAGATGCTATCACGAATAAGGCCAACGCTCTGCGCGCATACCGCACGTACCTATCTAGACAGCGAAGAGATCGGATGGATCGGATCACTCTTTGGTTATCCGAGGTGATCAGTGACTATGGAGCCAACTGGGTACAGGCCCTGTGTATTCTCTTTATCACCGGTCTAGCATGGTTTGTACTCCTACTCTTGAGTGTAGGGGACGATAGATTTGTATGGCTTAATGTTGACTCATCGACTCCTGATGTCTTGTTGAGCTATGCAGGATATTTCTTCGAGTTCCTTTCTCCACTTCACCCAGCGGGTTTTCTCAAGTTGGAGCTAACCGGATGGAGCAAGATCATCGACATGATTGCGAGGGTTTGGCTGGGCTTTGTCATTTACCAAGTCGTGCGTTCAACGAGGAAGTTCGTTTCGTAGGCCCACCCAACTCGCACGAGCGTGGT
This sequence comes from Flavobacteriales bacterium, assembly GCA_016703105.1. Taxonomy (GTDB): domain Bacteria; phylum Bacteroidota; class Bacteroidia; order Flavobacteriales_F; family PHOS-HE28; genus PHOS-HE28. The sequence continues at coordinate 117,184 of JADJCS010000005.1, read as the reverse complement.
CGCTCGCGCCAGAGACTGGGTGTAGGCGCATCATGGCGCAAGTGTTCGGCGCGGGCAGCAGGGGAGCGGGCAGGCCGGTCACTTGTGCCGTAACTGATCGAGCCAACAAGTGCTTCTGTAGGCTTCCCTTGTTTTCGGTCCGATCATAACTGGAGGTTCCAAAGGGCTGTTCATGGTTGAGTTTGCGCCGGTGATCGGTAGCCGAGCGCTTTGTGAGGTCTGTGATTGTTGTAATCGTCCATCCATTCTTCGGCCTTCTCCCGTACTTCGTCCAAGGTGCGGAACACATAGGCACTGAGCAGTTCGCGACGCATGCTGCCGTTGAAGCGTTCCACGTAGGCGTTCTGTGTTGGTTTGCCGGGCTGTATGTAGGCCAGGGTGATACCGTTATCCCTGCACCATTGATCGAGCTTGTGGCTGACGAACTCCGGGCCGTTGTCCACGCGGATCATCTTGGGCAAGGGTCGTACGGACTTGATCCTCTCCAGTACGCGGATCACGCGCAGGGCCGGCAATGAAGTGTCCACTTCGATGGCCAATACCTCGCGGTTGTAGTCGTCGATCACGTTCAGCAGCCGATAGGTCCTGCCATCCCATAGCGTGTCGTGCATGAAGTCGATGCTGTAGACTTGGTCGGGTGTTGCGGGCCGGAACAAAGCTTGTTTCACGCGCGCAGGCAAGCGCTTCTTTGCCCGGCGACGGATATTCAGGTGCATGCCGGTGTACACGCGGTAAAGGCGTTTGTGATTGATCAGCACACCCTTCATCCGCAAGCGGTGATGGCATTGCCAGAACCCGATGGCCGGATGCTTCTGTGTGAGCTCGGTCAGGGCTGCTATCAACATGCTATCATCGGCCGGTCGTTTGGTGTACCTGGCCGTGCTGCGGGGGATCCGCACAATGTGGCTGGCTTTGCGCTGGCTCATCATCTGCTCGTTCAACGCCTGTACGATCTCCCGTTTCTCGTCAGGCGCCCCACTTCTTTTGGATCACCGCCTTCATGGCGTCGTTCTCCATGCTCAACTCGGTGTACATGCGCTTGAGGCGGCTGAGCTCTTCCTCGAGCTCCTTTACCCGTTTGAGCTGGCTAGGTTCCATGCCCCCGTAACGGGCCTTCCAGTTGTGGAAGGTGGCCGCGCTGATGGTATGCTCCCTACAGATGTCCGCGACCTTCAAGCCGCTCTCGTGTTGCTTCAGTATCGCAATGATCTGATGCTCTGAAAACTTCGACTTTCTCATGGCTACAGTGAGGTTGAAAGTAGCCCCTTGCCGATCGCTGCGCGCAAAAGCCGCGCAGCCAACCTCCAGTTACGATCGGACCGATCTTAGGGAAGCCTACACTTCGGTCAGTTTGCAACTGGCCAAGCCAGACTACGCGTCGATCGAGTGGTTCAATCATTGGCAGAACAGATCCGGTTGCGAAGTCGCAGACTTCAGGAGAACAGGAGTGGGCTTATGGCGACAAGATCATCACAGGCAGGTGCCCCCCGCGCGAACTCAAGAGGGAGGCAACACTTGCGCCATTTCCTAGGGCGTGCGCTACATTCACATAGATGAATCCACCACTGCGTCTGGCGATCGTCAGCCTACTACTGATTTTTAGCACTCACGTGTGCTCGCAGAGCACGTCCGATTGGATCACGAAGAAACACCTGAAGTTCGTGAGCCCCGAATACAAAGGCCTGTTGCACCGATCGTTCACCCCCAAGGGAACGAAGGCCGACGCGTACACGCTGTATGGGAAGAAGTACACTGTGCAAGAAGGTGATACGTTGATGGTGTCAGATGTGTACGAGGGCGAGTATGCCGGACATTCGGGTCTTTGGATGGAGTATCTGTCTTGCGTTCCCAATTCACGCTTGTGCTACGTGCCAATGCATCAGATGAAGGACGTCGAAGATGTCGTTCAGGCACATTTGGCCAAGAGCATTGAACGATCAAAGGAAGGGCAGTTGCATATTTTCATGAAGGTGGGCCTCTACGGAATCGGTGTCATCATCATCGGGACGTTAGTGGTCGGCTTCGGGTTCAGGTGCAGGCATTGCGGTGCATGGTTCGCACTGAGCAAGACCGGCAGAACCTACCTCGGCAAGGAGATAGAGGATCGTTGGATCATGAAAACCACCAACTCAGGTGTGGGCTATCGGAACGTCCACGAGACCAGTGTGCATCACAGATCCCGGAACAGCTACAGGTGCAGAAAGTGCGGGCGGGATTGGTCTGAGGTAAGGTCTATCACCCGCACCTCACGGTCCTAGACCAACGCAGCGTGTCCTGCCAGGTGTGCGCGGGCCTGGTGCACGGGAACCCGTCCACCCGTGCCCACGGTTTCCAGGCATTAGGTATCGAGGTGCCGCAGGCCAAGTGGCCCAAGGCCTCTCCGCCTCCGGCGGCCTAATACAACTGAAGGTGAGCTAGCGGCCTTGTCCCGGCGAAGCACCGGAGCCCTTGGCCCAAGGGGAGGGATGGCCGAACTGAGGGCGACGGCCGGGATGGGCGCTTTCGTAGCGCTGCTGGTCCAGGCGCTCCATCTGTTCGATCTGTTCCTGGAACAATTTGCCGTGATCGACGAAGGTGGTGAGCTGTGCCACCGTGTCCTTCACTTCCCAGCGGCCAGTCAGGTAGCCGTGGCGTATGCCGCAACGCAGCTCACCGAGGGCATCGCAGCTTTCGGTGCCCATGTCCATGTTCTCCACGGCGAACTCCTTGAAACGTTCCAATGCGCCGGCCGCATTGTTGAAACGGGCGAAGTATTGTTCCAGCAGGTGGCCGCTGAAGTGGTAGGAAATGCCGGGGTCGCAGATGCGGGCGGCGCGCAGCTTTTTGTCGCTGCCCCAATAGTACACGTACGGCACAATGCTCACCACCTTCTTGGTGGCGCGCAGCACGATGATCCAGTTGTTGCTGTTGGGCGAGCGGTATTCCACGAACCGCTCCTTGTCACGCACCCGCGGGTCCACCTTTACCTGCCGTTGCAGGCGGGCAACGGGTTCTTTGAGCTTGTTCCAACGGCAGGCAGGTCGCGCACGGCTTCCGCGACCACTTCGGCGGGGGACATGGTGTGGACGATCATGGCGACGTTTTTTGCGCCCTTGAACGGGGAAGGGGAAGACGGGGTTCCCGTTCGCCTGGCCCAAGCCCTATCCGCAGCTTACCCCGGTCCCTGTTGGAGAACGGGGGCATCCGGGGCAGCATTGTGCCTATGCCATTACCACCACACCGCGGCAAAGCCGGGCTGCCTCATGCCGCCCGGGCGAATGTGATATCGCTCATCGGACTATCACCCAGAACGCCCTGGGCCACCACGCGGAAAGTGTAGGTGGTACCACTGGTAAGGTGCTCGATGGTGATGTAGTTCCGGGCGGTCACTTTGATCATTTCATAGTTCTCCAATTGGGCCGGGTCGCCCGCGGTCATGAAGACCTTATAGATGCGGCGGTTCTTCACCCCCGTTCCAACGAAGCTTGATACAACCGGGATATGGTGTATGCAGGGTGCGCAGGTTCTGCGGTGCGGGCATCGCCTGGCTGGGCTGCCGCTTCTTGCGCACCTCGAAACCGGCGCTACGGATCAGCGAGGCATCACCATGTGAAAGGCTCTGCACCATGCCGGCCAGCTCGCGGATCTTCCATTTGAGCCGGTCATAGGCGCTGTTGCGCAGCACTAGGTCCTGCCGGCCTCTGTTGAATTGGTAGACCCGGTTGGGCGCATCGAGTTCGTCGCATGCATCCTCCAGGTCAGGCAGCATGTATTGCAAGCCGGCGAAGACGGGATCGCCGGTGAGCAAGCGGACATGATTTCGTCCGCGCGTCACCATTTCCCCAGCGGGCAGGCGCTTCGTGTCGAGCCGGACGATGCTAAAATGGTCTTTCATGTTCGTGTCCTTATTCTATTCCGTGTTACCGTTCGGTGGCCTTGAAACGACATCCGGAACGGGTGTGTTTCAGTGGCTTGAGGCCGCCCGTCGCAGCGCCGGATGTGGCCGGACGACGCCGTCGTCCCATCATCACACGGCTGTGTTCGATCTTACCACGCCGACGTCCCATCATCACATGGCAGCATACGATCGTATCGCGCCGTTGTCCCATCATCACATGGCGGCATACGATGGTACCGCGCCGTCGTCCCATCATCACATGGCCGCATACGATGGTACCGCGCCGTCGTCCCATCATCACATGGCCGCATACGATCGTATCGCGCCGTTGTCCCATCATCACATGGCCGCATACGATCGTATCGCGCCGCCGTCCCATCATCACATGGCGGCATACGATGGTACCGCGCCGTCGTCCCATCATCGATCGGCGGCATACGATGGTATCGCGCCCCCGTCCCATCATCGATCGGCGGCATACGATGGTATCGCGCCGTCGTCCCATCATCGATCGGCAGCATACGATGGTATCGCGCCGCCGTCCCATCATCACATGGCGGCATACGATGGTATCGCGCTGCTGTCTCATCATCACGCGGCAGCATACGATCGTATCGTGCCGCCGTCCCATCATCACGCGGCTGCTTACGATCGACACACGGCGGCATACGATGGTATCGCATCGCCGTCCCATCATCACCTGGCGGCTTGCGATCGTATCGTCCCGCTGGCCGATCATTCCTTTGGCATGTTTGGCCTTACACCGACATCGTCCGATCGTGGCGTGGCTGTGCCCGGCCTTACGCTACTGCCGTCCCAACATCCTCGAAGTGCGCAAGCCCGCCTCGAGCGGTGGTCGCATCATTTCAGGGGCGCATATCATCGTGTCGCGTGGCTGTTCCATCATAGGGCCCGCGTTAGCGACTTCGGGCGCCACGAAGTGGACGATGGTAGCCGTGAGCAGCCGTGCCAAGGTCCGCATCACGGACCCTGCCCGGCAAGTTCTACTCGTTCCGCGTGTGCGCCCTCGGCCGTATCGGCGAAGGCCCCGCGAGCGATGTGGTGAGCGGCCGCGCCGCTTGATCGCAGCCCCGCGATGGACGGCGGGATGTGCTACCTCTTCTTAAGCACAAAGCCCCTGGGATGGTCCTGGGGGTTTTGGCGTTAAAGGCCTGGAAGTCGACTAGTTCTTTTTCAGGACGAACTTCTTTGGAACGCTGTCGTCGCGACCGTTCAGCCTAAGGATGTAGACGCCGTCCGCTTGATCGTCCAGGTCGATCTCGTGTCGGAGATATGTCCCGCTCGGCCCTTTTATCACGAACGAACCTATCTGGCTACCGAGCAGGTCGAAGATGTCAATGGTCAGATCTTCGTCTTGTTGAACCATCGCTTCGACGGTGAGCTTCCCGCTTGTAGGGTTCGGATACACCCGAACCTCCTCTGTGTTGACGATATATTCCATCCCGACGTGGAGCTCTAGGAGCGTTGTGAATGCCTCCACCATAGGCAGCTTGATCTCCATGTTGCCAACGGAATCGTAGGCCACACTGTAGAACTGGTAGGTGCCATTCCATACACCCACGAATGTGGCGGAGTCCAGTGAGGTGTGGCTGAACCACTGGGTGAACGCTGTATCCCCACTGAGCTTGGCGTATATGTCAAAGTCAACGACACCGCTACCGCCATCCGTTCCTTCCCAGTGGACAACGAAGCTCGTATCGTTCGTTGTGGCAGGGAGTGCATGAACGAAGCTGGTAGGCGCCTCCCCATCAATGGTGTTGAACCAGGTACCGGTCTGTATTGCCGGGTTGGAATCGAAGATGATGTGCGCGGTGTTGTAGATCACCGTACCGTCTGGGATCGTTGAGATCGGCATGACCCTGAAAGTCACCATGCCGTTGCCGTCAAAGTCCGTTGTGTCGGGAGGGAGTAAGCCTTCCCAAAGACCGTCAGCAGGCGCGTATGGCGGGAAGGTGTCCAGAGAGGTCAACTGAATGTCCGCGATGCCGGTGGAAGGATCGAAGGATGCCTGCACGTGCACGAAGCAACCGTTGACAGGCTCCTTCATGTACACGATATCCAACACTTGTAGATGGACGCTATCCGGCAGCACGATCAGCATCTCGCCTGCCGTGATGCTCTCGAAGTAGAATGTGCTGGCATCCACCTTGGTCACATCAAGCGTATCCAGGATGTGAATGACTTGTGCAGCTGTCGTTGCCGTATCAACGTTCTCGAAGAAGATCCCGTAGTGCAACTCATCCGTTGGCTGTATGTAGTGCGGGGCTCCGGAGCCAATGTTGCCGACCTTATCGTTCGGGTCATTGGGCGTGATCCCATCATGGCAGCCCGCAGCACTGCCCTTCTCCCAGTTACTATGGCAGGTGCCATCGGTTGAGATATAAAAAGCACCTTCAGGACAAGGAACATTTTCGACCTCCTGACCTAGACAGTGTATTACTGCTAATGGCTCGCAAGGTTGATCCACAAAGGCATCGAGGTCTCTACCGTAGGGTGACCATACATTTTCATAACAGTCTGGAGGTACTTTCTGCCCGTCAACCCATACCTCTATGTGCACATGAGGTCCAGTTGACAGCCCACTACTACCGAGACGTCCAACAGGACTCATCCCAGCGAACACATGGCCAATTGCTCTATTTTCTTCGCACAAGTGGTGGTAGTCAATCATAACAGTGTGACCGACTAAATCCGATGTAACCTTAACACCGTATCCTTCCATCGCACCACCATATGGGACCGCATCGCCTTCGAGAATCGCTTTGACATCTATTTGGCATGGATCATAGATGTACTCAAGAATCGGGTTGGGGTATATGTCTATTGCACGATGCATGCATTCTTCTCGCGTCCATGTTCCTTCACACATGCAATCACATCGCAGCTTACATCCGTTTGATATCCTGAAGTATGACGTCGGTACCAGAGGAAGCGCATAGTCATACGGTGAATCAAAATAGGCCAACGGTGTGGTGCAATCACAGCCTTGAGTGCAGTCCGGATCGACTGACCTTTGATCGTTTTGAGCGAATAGGCTTGTATCCCCGGTGTTGACCTCGGTATTGTAGGAACGGGCCACAAATGCACCGTACGCCATCAGATAGATACTCTCCATCAGCGCTGAGTCCGGACCAAGACTATAAGCTTCGTAGAGGAAGGCGGGTGTCAGAATGTTCAGGGGCATGACAGCGGTAAAAAGAGGGTTATTCTCATCCGCCCATGTCTTCATAGCAGTAACAAGATCATCATAGGTGACTGAGCTCATTCCAAGGGAATCACTGAAGGCATCTATCGCTGTGATCATCGAACTGCAATAAAGCGAGACATGAAAAGGCTATCAGTAGGTGAGAGATCGAATGCACGCTGTAACGCCGAACTCTTGTCACCAAGGACTTCAGCGGACACACTAATGATCCCGTGCGGGCTTACTTGGGGAAACGTGAGGTACAGATTAAGGGCGATTGAGCTCTGCGCGTCGAGCTTCCCAATCCAGATAGGCACTATGTACTCAGTGGGGTACTGCACCCTTTGGGATGTTCCCAACGAACATTCCTGCGATAGAGAGTCGACCTCATTCTTGAAGTTCATCTCAAAGAACCGCGATGATCGGATGACCAGATATTGCTCTGCCAAATCCACTGTGCTTCTGTTTGTGACCTCGACCTCCAACTTCGTCTTGGTCCCTTGCCTGATGTAATAGCCCATCGTTTGCGTTATCCCCACATCGTAGTACTCATTCCTTGTCTCATCGCTGAAAACGAAGCCCCAGTTGCCTCGGTCGTCTCTTGCCCGCACGCTGATCGTGTGTGCTCCTGTATCAAGTTGCAATCCAGGATGGAATCGATGTAAGAACAGGGTGTCGGTGGCCGTGAGCGAGACCAACGTACCAGTGCCGGGAATGGGGATCGGAGTCGATCCAGTACTCCGCCTGCACCAAGTGGACCGAATCGTTGTTGCTCGTGTACGTACCCGGATAGAATACATCGGTCCGCGCCCGGCTGTCGAACTGGAGGTAGTACACCGGGTCCTGCTCATCAGCACTGCTCCCGATGTTGGCATAGGTGACCAACGGGATCTTCGGTCCTTCGCCAAGGAAATATGGGTAGTACCCACCGGTGATACCGATGTCAACTCCGTTCAAGCCTGCGCCATGGCATTGTGACGTATCAGACAGCGAATAGTCCGCATTGAAGTCGAAGTCCCCGCCGGAGTATCCAACTAATCCTGGTGGAACGTGGTTGAGGTTGTTGTTACCGGTGATAAGCGTGTCGTACCCGATCGGGTCGTTCCAAAAGAGGTTGTGGGAATAGGTGCAGCTCGGACAGTCTTGCGGTGCCCTGCTGAAGCAGATATTGTTATACAGACTAGCGCTGCAATCGTCGTCGAAGAGCAACGAGATCGCAGCTGTGCCGAGGAACAGGTTGTTCCTGATGAGAACGGTGTTCATTCCTGAGGACGTTGCCACACCACTGAAGTAATAGGGCGTGTCGAAGACATTGTTCTCCACGACCAGTGTATCAATGTTCGAAATGGAAATGTCCATGCTGTAGCCGTTGGAGTACTGCTGAAAAACGTTGTTCCGAAAAGTGACGTTCTCGATGGCACCCTGCAATGACACTGTCCTTCGATCCGGCATCGTTCTATCGTGATGTTGTTTGCGCCACCCCATATCGTGATCGGAAAGCTTGCCGACCACGCTTGGATCCTGAGCCCTGAGATATGCACGCTGTCGGATTCAATATCCACCCTGCCGAAGATGGTCGTCTTGTTCCCCGAGATGTCGCTGTATCCTTCACCATAGAGGGTCAATGGCACCTGTATGGCGATGTTGGCAAAGTGCGTTCCTCTGACCATGACGGTGTCGCCCGCACTGACGGAATCCATGGCGACGTTTAGATCGGCAAGAACGAGTGGAGAGGAAATGCTTGGGTCGACGTACCAGATCCGGGCGAACGTGGCCGTGGAAACTAGACCACAGGTTAGAAGGGCAAGGAAGTATTTCATATTTGGAACGGCTTTATATCAGAAGGCTATTCCAAACCTAGAGCAGCGCAGCGGTTTATCAAGCCGTTCGCCACCTCGAAGTTCATCCGCGCTTGACCAGATCTGTTCGTCCGCGGCCGCCGCGGACCAACCGGGGGGAACGCAACCGTAGCGGTTCGCAACCGTCATAGGTTCACCAACTCCGTGGTAGATGGAACGCTCACCAGCCCTTGTCCAGATCCTGTGCATGTTGTTCATCGGCCTTTGGCCGATCCATCACTGCCGGGCTCAATTCGCGACCGCGGTATCACAGATCAGTGGTAACGATCATACGGCGGCGTTCGAGCCTTCGTTCGATCCGTTCGGCAACCTGTTCGTGACCGGGGTCTTCCGAGGCACGTGCGATTTCGATCCCGGTGTGGGGACGTATCCGGTTGTTGGATCGGACTCGATAACATATGGGTGGCGCGTTGCGGTACCGATCGCACGCCGGATTGGGTGGCGAGGTTGGGCGGCGGTGCATGGTTGGATCAGCCACGTGGGCTGGCCACCGGATCCTTGGGACAATGTGTGGTCGCCGGCGTATTCTTCGACTCCGGAGACTTCGATCCGGGGCCGGGGATCAGTACGCTGTCCGCCCTGCACGAGTCCGACATCTACGTAGCACAATTGGACTCTGTCGGTTCATTGGACTGGCTGATCCATCTGCCGGATTCATCCTATGATCAGGTCTGGGACGTCGGCATTGACAGCGACAACAATGTTTACGCATGACCGTTGGGGGCTGGATTCTGTGGATCTGGATCCCGGACCCGGGACCGTACTGGCCGACTCCCCATTCGGTGTCGATGGCTTGGTGAAATACGACCAGAACGGGGCGTATGTGTGGAGCGCTTTGCTGCCTGTGAACTTTGAACAATTGTTCATTGATGCCAATGACAACGTACTGGCCGTGGGGAGTTCTCCAGCACCTTCGACCTGGATCAGGACTGGGGTCACCCTCGTGGATGCGGCGGATGGTGAAATGCTCGTGGTGGAGTACGCGCCGAACGGTACGTGAACTGGTACACCCAGTTCGCGCAAACCGTTCCTGGCTCCTGGGGCTACGCGTGGCCGATATCGAAAAGGACCAGAACGATGATCTCGTCATAGCCGGTGCGCTCCTTGGCACAGGGTGGACCTGGATCCTGGCCCGGGCCAGACCATGGTCGGTTCCAGCGACAACGGTGATGCGGATTGGTTCTGCATGAAGATGACCACCACGGGCAGTTTCCAATGGGGTGTTGCGGGAGGCTCCACCTATCAACGAGTACATCAGCGATCCGACGCTTACCACTTCCGGCTCGGTCCATCTCGCGGTGAGCTATGGCGGACCGCATGATGTGGATCCCGGCGGGTTCCTGGATGGCGGCAACGCATGGTGCTCAACGTTCAATAGCAGCGATGATGATGCTCTGCTGCTGACCCTGTCCTCCACGGGGGTGTTCGAGCACGCGACCCCGATCTGGGCTTTGGGAGGGGTCTACTTCGCAGGAACGATGTGGGGGCCCATGGGAGGAATGCTCGCTGTGGGGTACTTCAGCGATAGCCTCACGTTCGGCCCGCCAACGGTACCGGTCTGCTGGCCAACGGGCTCACGGATGTGTTCATCTGCGAACTGGACCCCGAGTTCCAGACAGGCCTACCCGAGATCGTTCCCAACGATCTTTGCCACCCCAATCCAGCCACCACCGAAGCGCGTGTCCTTGGTATGGACGGTGATGTGGTCGCATTGCATCTTTACGATATGCATGGTCGACAAGTCCTGGATGATCCGGACGATCGCCCGGCTCCAACCGCATTGATGTCTCCGGGCTTGACCCTGGGAGTTACTTCCTTCGGGTGATGTGCTCTGGAGGTACGGTCCTGACCTGCAAGTTGATGGTAGCGGCGACTTTTTCCTTAGGATCCAGGGTGCCTCCCCAACGCTGGCGCGGATGCGCGAACCGTGCCAAACCAACCATCGCGCAAGGCATTTGGTTCTAGGTAGCCACAGGTCAAGTGGCCCTGGGCGATATGTCCCAAATTGGTGCGCACCGGTTTTCCCGCCCCGCAAGCCCGCCGTGCGCATCGGCGCATTGCACGCGCCGCAGAACCTGGTGGCCCATCATGGCGAACATCCCGGACAGGTGCATGTGGCCTGGGACCCGGTGCGTGGTGCGCGGCTGTACCGCATGGAGATAGACGATGCGGACCCCGACCGCCCCGACGGCTGGCGCGCAGTGGCGGAGGTGAGCCATGCCCATTACGCGAAGGTGGACCTGGTCTCGTTGCGCTACTACTGGTTCCGGGTGCTGGCCATCGGTACGGCCGGCGAGAGCCCGTACAGCGTTCCGGCAAAGAGCGTGGCGCTCTAGCGCTGGATACTCTCGGACCGGGACCAGCGCAGCATGTCCTACAACCACGGGTCGTGAACCGGGGAACACAAGCCATGCGCGATCAGTTATTCTATTGTTCACCTTCGCGTATGGGCCTCTCGCTTTCCAGCCTGGAGGGGATGTTGAAGGTGGCGCGATGCGAGCACCCGCGCGTCATGGATCAACTGCGGCGCCGGTGCCAGTTGTTGCAAGCCAGTGTAGCCAAGGATGAACATGCGGGATGCATTGTGCAGGATTTTCCCGTCCACTGCCGTGGCGTACACAACAATTGGCGCGCCGTGGTGCACGTGTCGACCACGACTGCTACCTGCCATGCTTTGATGTGGTGGTACCACAAGCACTACGATGCGGTGGACGCGCTGCAATTGCAGGTGGAGGGAAGAGCCCTGCACTTCGACTCGCACTTCTTCCGCCGCTGGGGCAAGCGTACCGAAAAGGTCGGGGTGATGATCACCAACATGGCCGGCTTCTTCAAGTTGCGACCCGACCTGCGACCCAAGAGCTGGGTTGGCTACAGTACGGCATTCCCGCCACGGCGGCAGCGATCCGGAAGGTCTGGTCTACGGCAACCTGAACGGCATCCACCTGATCTCGTGTAACACTTTCGTGAACGTGGGGATGATGCGGGCGGATCAGGTTGGCGTTGTGGGAGAGACTGAGAAGCGAATGATAGGTGGGTGTAGAATGTGTGCTCCTTCTTTCGTCCGCGCTTGTCCAGAATTCTTCTGCCTCAGCCGCGCTAGCGATCGCAGCCCGCGCTGGACGGCGGGTTGTATCAACTCTTCTTAGCACAAAGCGCTTGGGATGGGAGGTTTTGGCGTTCGCAAAGTCTCCACTGAACGAGTTGCTCCGAACTCCGGCAGAGCCGCGGGCAAGCGCTGGGTTAGCACGCGGCTGGACCGTAGCGCCAGAGGGATGTATTTGCGTCTATAAAGGAAACCGTCAGTCTCGAAGCGGAGGACCCTATGCAGATAGCAGGTCATACATTTGAGTGGCTGCAACTCATGGCATGACGTTTAGGCAACCTTGTTCAATGAAAGCAGATCGCGTTATCCGTGGACGTAGAACGATCGGTCCATTCCCTCAAGGGCTCACGAAGACCATCGTTGCGGCCTCTCTCGTGTGTATCGTACACGCGAGCAAGGCGCAATCCTTTGAATGGGTTAAACAGTATGGCGGAGGCAATGAGATCGCACGGATCGTGACGGATGCGGATGGGAACATCTACTGGTCAGGTACTGGTGTGCATACTGGGTTGATACGTAAGGTGAGCCCGCAAGGGAACCTGATCTGGAGCAAGACGTTGAGCCTCGGCACCAATAGCTTCGGTGGTGAATGCCTATTGGGCCCGGATGGTGCCCTCTACTTCGCTGGTAATTTTAATGCCACGTGCGACTTTGACCCACCGAACAACGTCTTGCGCACCGCCGTCGGCGAACATGACGCGTTCCTCTTGAAGTGTGACACGGCTGGGAACTTCCAATGGGTGAAGACATTCGGAGGTCTGGGGGACGATAGCGGCCACAATTTGTGTATGGACGCCTCCGGTCATATATGTCGGCGGCTATTTCTCCGGTACGGCGGACCTTGACCCCGGGCCGGGTAACACGGATCCGTGAGCGCAGGAGAGACGGATGTTTTTATCTCAAAGTTCGACACTAACGGGGATCTCATGTGTGGACAAGGACGTTTCGTGGTGATGGTACCGACGGTTGCTTTGACCTCGCGGTGGATGACAATGGCGACGTGCTGGGAGTGGATCAACCACCATGAAGCCGACCTTGATCCAGGTGTTGGCGTGCATCTTGTTCCGGGCAACAGCAAGTTCCTGGTGAAGCTGGATGCAGCGGGCGGGTTCGTGGATGCGTTCCGGGTCGCACGTACAATGGCGTACGGATACATCTCCGTTCGGACCATTGGGATGGCTTTCATATCTCACGGGCTGTTTCCCAGCGATTCCGCGGATTTCATCCAGGTCCGGGGACCATCCAGCTCAATACCACCTCGCAATACGCATCAGACGCGTTCATCTGCAAACTGGATGTCGATCTTTCCCTTGGTCTGGGTGAAGCAGCTCGGCATTGTCCGCTCTGGATGAATACGGCACAGTTATCTCTATTGCGCAAGATGGCTCTGTCTTTGGGTGGCGGTTTCCGGTTTTTTGATCCACTGGTCCCGGATCCCGGGCCCCGGAACATGCCTAGTGGATCGAAGTGGCGGCAACTCGGACATGTACATGGTCAGTTGCACAGGGTGATTTCGTTTGGGGTGTGGGGTTTGGGTGCCTCGGGCTTATCTGGCAGAGTCGATCCAGACGCTCTCTTCGGCGGTCTACACAGGTGGACGGTTTGGTGACGGGTGGATTTCGACCCTGGACCTAGAGTTCATTCACTGGACGATTTCAATGGGGGTTCTTCCTTTTGAAATTGAGCGACGAACTGGTATCCGTTGAAGATCTTGATGAGGCTCCGTCACGTTTCTCTGCGTGGCCTATCCCGTGCGATGGGTACTTCACGGTTCGCGTACCGGAGGTTCCGGGTGAGGGTGTCCGCCTTTTTGCATTTGACATGCAGGGCAGGTTGGTGGGAGAGTATCCAATAGCGGTGACGACGACGCGGGTCGAATCCGCTTTGCCGAACGGCACTTACTTGCTCACCACCTCAATACCGCCGGTCCGGCCCCCGCTTCAGATGCTTGGTGATAGCGAGGTAGATAGCAACGCGCGCCCGTTCGACCTTCAGTACAGGTCTGAACCCACGGTTTTCCGCGCTTGTTTAAACCACCTCAGGGTGTCCTCTCGGTATCTCCGCAGTGGTCTCCCGCGCTTTCGGCAACTTCTGCGGCTCACGCAACTCTCGCAGGGTCCCCAACGACGAGAGATCCTGCGGGGATGCTTATGACGGCCAGCAACGTAGCGCGTCAGAGACCGTGCCGCGAGCACTGCGCCTTCGCGGCACGCATCAGGGCCACTTGACACTTCATGCGCGCTCGACGGGCCCAGGCGCTTTGCGGCACACGAAGGTCTACGCGGCCGAACCGGTCACCAGCCGTGCTTCGAGCTCCGTGCGCATCGCCGGTAGCAGGAGCGGGTCACTTATCGATGATCTGGTATGGATGGGCGAGCCTTCGAGCAGACCCACGGCCGCATCGGCGGCGGTGCGTGCATAACCCTCCGGCGCGAGCAGTTCCATCTGCACGTGGTCGAACCCGGCGGTGAGCACGTCTTCATGGATGCGCACGCTTTCGTGGTAGGCGAACGGAATGGTGTAGAACGCGGGTGGTCGATCGGGAAGAACTTCTCCACCACACCCTGGGTGGCCCATGCAGCAGGGTTCTTGTCCACACTGTTCCAGCATGTGAAGAGCATGCGGCCACCGGGGCGCAGCACGCGCAAAGCCTCACGGTAGGCCTGCATACGGTCGCGTTGTAGAACATCACACCGAACTGCACTACCACCAGGTCGAAGCTCTTGTCGGGGTAGGGCAGGCTCACTGCATCCACCGCGTTCCATTCAATGGGGTCTTCGTTGGGCAGTTGCTGCTTAAGCATCCGAGCATGGCGGGGTTGATGTCCGGCGTGGCGACTACGTGCGGGACTTGTCCAGCCGCTAAAAAGGCGATATGGCGCGTAAGACGGCCCGTGCCGCAGGCGAGCTCCGAGGACCGCGCTCGAAGCGCGAGCGCTGCGATGCGTTCCGCGAGCAGTTCACTGAACGGCTCGAAGAAGAGCGGGCCCAGGTGCTCGTCGTAGTTGCGTGGGATGCTCCCGGAGAATGGACGTTGATGGGGCGGGCAGATGCGGTGTTCATGATGTGTTGTGTTGTGCGGACAAAAGCCCTGACACCACGGCCCTGCTGTTTTCCCAGAGCCCGATCACTTTGCCCAGCGGTTCACCTGCGATCGACCGCCCGAGCTCCATAGGCGAATGGCCGAACTCCTCCTTGAACGCCTTGCTGAAATGCGAGAGGTTCTCGAAGCCGCACTGGAAGGCCACCTCGCTTACCTGGACATCGGCACTCAGCAGCAGCTTGGCGCGACGCAAGCGTTGCTCCCGCAACCAGCGGCCCGGTGGCGCATTGAACAGCTGTTGGAAATCGCGCTTGAAGGCCGAAAGGCTGCGCCCGCACATACGCGCATAGGCCTCGAGCGACAGATTGTAGCAGTAGTTGTCCTCCATGATCCGGCGCATGCGTTCCAAGCCGCGGGTCCGCATCATGGCCTGGAAGGATGCAACGAAGGCCGCATTCCGCGGTTCGCCAGCGATGTTCAACAGCAGTTCGCGCAGCTTCAGGTCCACGAGCTGCGGATCCATGGACCGTTCATTCCTGAAATGCGGCAGCATGCTGTTCATGAAGGCATCCATGGCCGGCGTGGTGCGGACCATCGCCAGTGGGGGCAGGGGTGCTGTCCCCTTCGCCAGCACCTCCACCGGTGCGAAAGACCTCGCAGATGAACTCATCGGTCATGAAGAACAGGAGCACGCAGAACGGCGTTCCGAAATACTGCTCCACGATGCTGCCCCCTTCTTCACGAAGGCCATGTCGCCGGCGCGCAGTTCGACCTTGCTATCAGCACTTTGCCAGTCCTTGCGTCCTTCGAGCACGTATAAGAAGTAGCTCGCGTGGCTCCACATGTCCTGCTGCGCGCTCTCGAGCGGGCAGGTGAACTCGGTCATGAGTTGATCCCCACTGCGGAACTGCCGGTGGCCCGCCGGATCGGCTATGATGACATCAACGAAGTTGTACATCCCTGCAAAGATGTAGCCTCCTTTCGGACCACGGAAGGCCCTCCTGCGGACTCCGTGGGGTCAGTGCGCCTGGCTCACGCATCAGCCGCTGACCGGTACTTCAAGGCAGGCATGCAGCGTGATGGCAGCCTTCTCTTTCGGGTTCGCCACCACATGCGCACCGAGCTGGTCATCGATATAGCTCAGGGCATGCCGCTCCAAGGTGCGTACTTCACAGGGCGCTGCTTCGGTAGCGTTGAGGAAGCGTGATTCCTGTATCGCCCCTTCAAGCACCACGATCATGCCGCCTCCGTTCGGGTGGTAATGCCGGGCACATTCCGCTCCGGGTTCCCAGCGGATCAACACTACTTTCACGAACTCATTGTCCACGAGCACCTTTGCGTCCGCCGCTTTCTGTGGCGAAGGCCCACTCGCTGGATGATATCGATGTGGCGCGCTCCAGGATGGGTTGGAATTCTCGCGCTGTGGCGCTGTTCCGCAAGGTCATTGCTTTCACCAGGGAGGTGATAACTGATGTTCTCAGATGAGCGGTGCCCATGACTTTGCTGCGGACACCGATGCCGGTGAGGAACCATGCGATGCGATCGAGGAAGGTGGGCCGATAGGCGAGCTGCACAGAAGCGTTCATGTTGGTTGTCATTGACCGCTACAAAGGACCGGAGCTGTACACAGCGGGGTTTTGCGGAGAAGTCCAACGATCTGTCCGTACGGCTCACGGTGATCGGAACACTAGGCTCAGCGCGCGCTGGCTATGTTTACAAAACACTGCGCCAAATGGGGCACACACGGAACGATGCCGACCGCCAAGAGAACAACAGTCCTAAGTCCTGCTGCTGCTGCTGAAGCACAGATCGCCAAGCTCATTTCCAAGTACGAGGTGGAGGATCAGAAGCTCATCCAGGCGGTGCGCGAATTCCTCCAGAAGCGGTTCCCCACGGCGAACGAACTGGTCTATGACTACGCCAGGAATTTCGTGATCGGCTATTCGCCGACAGCGGCCGGCAGCGAGGGCATCGCAGCGTTGAGCGCGGACGCCGATGGGGTCCGTCTCTACTTGAGGATCGCCCACACGTGGCCCATCTGGCTCAGGCAAAGCACGTTGAAGGCGATCGTCTGCCAGTTATCATGCCCGGTGCGGATGGCCCAGGCCTGCGCGGCGAGCGTGACGGCGCCCATCAGCAGACCCACCCACAGGATGTGAACGCCCAACCCGTGCCCGAAGATGCTCTGCTTCGGACGGCGCGGCTTGCGCTGCATCAGGTCGCGCTCGGCGGGTTCCAAACGAGAGGAAGAGGCCGGGCAGTCCATCCGTGACCAGGTTGATCCACAGGATGTGTACGGGCAGTAGCGGGATGGGCAGGCCGATCATCGGCGCCAGTGCGATGGCCCGATCTCGCCGGCATTGGCCGTGAGGATGTACTTGATGAACTTGCGGATGTTGTCGAACACCCGGCGGCCTTCGCGCACGGCATGCGCCAGTGTGGCGAAGTTGTCGTCCAGCAACACCATGTCGGCGGCCTCGCGCGACACGTCGGTGCCGGTGATGCCCATGGCCACGCCGATGTCCGCGCGCTTCAAGGCCGGTGCATCGTTCACGCCATCGCCGGTCATGGCCACGAAGTGCCCGCGGTCCTGCAATGCCGTCACGATATCGAGCTTCTGCTCGGGCGAAACGCGCGCGTACACCCGGATGTGCTCCACACGCGCGCGCAGTTCGTCAGCACCCAGCTTCGCCAGCTCGGCGCCGGTTATCACGGTGCGCGCATCCGCTGTATCAGCGGCGCTCATCAGCCCGATGCGGTGTGCGATGGTGCGCGCTGTGACAGGATGGTCGCCGGTGATCATCACCGTGCGGATGCCGGCGCCCTGGCAATCGGCGATGGCTTGCGGCACTTCATCGCGCGGCGGATCCTCTATGCCCGCCAGGCCGAGCAGCGTGATGTCATGCTCCAGGGTGGCCGGATCGTGGGGCAGTTCGCCCATTGATAGGTCGCGGACGCCAAGCGCCATCACGCGCAGGCCATCCGCTGCGAGCCGATCGGCTTCCACCTTCCAGCGCGGGTCCGGCGAAGCGGTGCGTTCGAGCAGTGATTCCAACGCACCCTTGATGAAGAGTACGTGACTGCCATCGCTGCGCCGATGAACGGTGCTCATGCACTTGCGCACGGCATCGAACGGCACTTCGGCCACGCGGGGCAGGTCACGTTCGACATCCACTTTCCTGACCCCGTCTTCACGCGCGTGCTCGAACAGTGCGAGCTCGGTCCCTTCGCCCACGGGTGATCCGTCCGTTCCGATCGCCACATCATTGCTGATGGCCATCGTTCGTACCATCGCCTGGCGATCGTCCTCATGCAGCACGACCACCTGCTCCACGCGCATGCGGTTGCGGGTAAGCGTGCCGGTCTTGTCGGTGCAGATGAAGGTGACCGAGCCCAGCGTCTCCACTGCGGCGAGGCGGCGCACCAGGGCATGCTGCTTCACCATACGCGCGGCCGAAAGCGCCAGCGACACGGACATGAGGGCGGGCAGCGCTTCGGGGATGGCGGCCACGGCCAGGGAGATGGACGTGAGCAACAGCGTCATGGGATCGCCGCCGCGCAGCCAGCCCACGGTGAAGAGCACGGCGCAGATCGCGAGCACGGCGATGGAGACCACCTTGCCGAATGCGGTCATACGTTTCTGCAGCGGCGTGGCGGCGGTGCCCTGGTCGAGCATCCTGGCGATGCGCCCCATCTCTGTGCGCATGCCCGTGGCCACCGCGAGGCCCTCGGCGCGTCCCTTGGCCACCACGGTGCCCTTGAAGCCCATGTTGGTGCGATCGCCGAGCGGCAGGTCATCTCCTCCAACGCATCGGGCTGCTTGGCCGTGTCGAGCGATTCGCCGGTGAGCGCCGCTTCCTGCATGCGCAGCCCATGGCACGCCGTGAACCGCAGGTCCGCAGGGACCACCTGGCCGGCCTCGAGCACCACCAGGTCGCCGGGCACCACCTCGCGCGCGGCGATGGTGCGCAACGATCCGCCACGCCGCACGGTGGCTTGCGGGGCGGCCATGCGCTTCAACGCGTCAAGGGCCTTTTCGGCACGGAACTCCTGTACCACGCCGATCACCGCGTTCAGCAGCACGATGGCGAGGATGATGTATGTATCGGTAAGGTCGCCGATGGCGCCGGCGATCGCAGCGGCGGCCAGCAGCACCAGGATCATCAGGTCCTTGAACTGCGCCAGGAAGAGTCCGGCCACCGTGCGGCGCTTCTTTCCCTCCAATTCATTGGGGCCGTGCTCCCGCAGGCGTTCCGCTGCCTGGGCCTCGGTGAGGCCGTGTTCGCCCACGCCGAGCGACCGTCGCAGTTCTTCAATGTCCAATAGGTACCAGTTCATGCCTTAGGGGACAAATAGGAGCAGGACGAGATCGAACACTGCTTCGGAGCGGATCTCCCCTACCAAGGTCGGCGTTACGTCATGCTCCGTCCGATCCGCCACCCGTTGCCCGCGGTCGGCACGGCGCGATGGAAGCGGTGACCGACCGCGAGGTTCAGTTATGTGCGAACAAGGCCTCCACCTGTGCGAGCCGGACCAGTTCAGCTTTGTTCTTTCCGGAGAACGCCGCTGCGATGGCCGCCGCTGTATTGCGAGCGAGCTGGCGGGTGACCTCATCGTAGCTGCCGGGAGCATCGCGGTAGTGGTCCTTGAACCGTTCGAAGGCATCATCGGCCGACATGCCCTGCTCATGGGCGTAGTCGAAGCTGATGCTGATGTAGTGCGCGGCATCGGTGCCGAACTCGTCGGTGCTGTCCTCCAGGGAAGCCAGTTCTTCTTCACCTGTTGCTTGAACACCTCCACTTCGGCGGGGGCGATCCGGTTATCGCTCGCTGCGATGCTGTAAAGGAGGAAGCCGATGTTCGCGTAAAGCTCGGGATGGGTCGTGGTCATGGCAAGTGAGGGGCGTTGATGGTTGCGGATGCGAGATCCCAGGATCGGAACGGCAAGGTAAGCGCCGGTACAGGATGACCTGGTTGATGACCATCAGCGTACCGGACGCATGCCATTGGTAGATTCGGCGGCGAACGATGAAACGCACGACGCGAATGCCTGCCCTCTACGGATCCGATGCGTTCTCGCCGGATGAGATCGCGGACCGCATACAGCAAGTAGGCGTGGTGAAGGCGCGCCTGCCCATGCTCCAACTGGTGCTCCTCGGGATCCTGGCCGGCGGTTTCATCGGCCTCGGTGCGATGTTCTTCACGCTCGTGACCTCCGATGTGTCGCTGGGCTTCGCGCTCGGCCGCGTGCTTGGCGGTATGTGCTTCGCGCTCGGCTTGCTGCTCGTGGTGGTGGCTGGTGCGGAACTGTTCACGGGCAACAATCTGCTCGCCATGGCTTGGGCGGATGGCCGCGTGAGCACGGCGGAAGTGCTGCGCAACTGGGGCGTGGTCAGCATCGCGAATCTTGTAGGCGCGGCGGGGCTGGCCGTGCTGGTGGATCTCTCCGGTCATCCGGCCATGAACGATGGCGCGGTGGGTGAGCAGTATGTGCGGATCGCGGCGGCCAAGAGCGCGCTCCCCTTCGGCACCGCGTTCGTTAGTGGAGTGCTCTGCAATGTGCTGGTGTGTCTGGCGATATGGATGTCGTTCGCGGGGCGCAGCGTGATGGACAAGGCCATCGCCGTCGTGCTGCCGATCGCGGCCTTCGTTGCAGCGGGCTTCGAGCATAGCGTGGCCAACATGTACTTCCTGCCGATGGGCATGTTGTTGAAGTCGGCCCATCCACATGTGGCCGGCGCCGATGGCATCACCATCATGGGCTCGATTTCCAACCTGGTGCCGGTGGTGCTGGGCAATCTGGTCGGAGGGAGCGGCTTGGTGGCGCTGGTGTATTACCTGATCTATGGCAGGGGTCGACGGGGCGATCCGTGATCGGGGCGGTTCGCACCCTCAGATGGGATGTTCGGCGTGGCGATCTTTCCCGCATGATCGACTATCACGGCAGACGCTTTCGGCCGGTGAGCAATACGGCGAACGGGGAGACTTCGGCGGAGACCATCTTCCACTATCAGCAGAACGGAAGGGTGCTCACCTGCGCGTATGCGGGTGGACGGATCGTGACCGGGCATTTGATCGGGCTGGTGGATGACGATGGCGGCATCGACATGCGCTACCACCAAGTGAACGACAAGGGCGAATTGATGACGGGGGTCTGCCGGTCCGTGGCCGAGCTGTTGCCGGGAGGCCGCATCCGGTTGCATGAGACCTGGCGCTGGACCAGCGGCGATGGGTCCAGTGGCCGTTCGGTATTGGAGGAGATCGATCGTTCCTGATCGTCGCACCCTTGTGCAAGTTCATGCGGTTATCTTGCACTATCATGATGCCACCACTACGCGCACGATCGCGCTCCTGGACAGTGAACATCTTCACGGCTGCGGCGATCGCGATCGGGTCCACCGGCCCGGCGTGTGCGCAATCGCTCAACTGGGCGGTATGCGGTGGTCCCTTGGGTTCGAGCAGCGTGATGGACCTGGCCTACGATGCGAACGGTGACCTGTTCGTAGGAGGTTATGTAGCAGCGGGTGCGCTCGACATCGATCCCGGCACCGACACACTGTTCGTGCAGTCCGGCGGCACCAGCAGCTCGCTGCTGGCCAAGTACACCGCGAACGGTGAGCTGCTGTGGGCCCACGTGTTCGGCGACACCCTGTTGCAACGCATCCACGCTGTGGCGCCCGACGGACAAGGTGGGGTGGTGGTGGCCGGCTTGTACACCACCCCTTCGACATCGATCCGGGCCCTGGGACTTGGATGATGACCGTGAGCCCCGGTTCGCTGTGGAACACCACCTTTCTCGCGCGCTTCGATGCGAATGGCGCCCTGCAATGGGCCCTGTCCCTCGGTGCCGCATGGGCCTATGTGGTCCCGAGCGAGGTGGCCGTGGACGACAGCGGCAATTTGATCCTGTTCGGAAGCTTCGACAACAACATCGGCAGTGGAGTGGACATGGATCCCGGGCCTGCCGTGCACACCTTGGTGTCGCAGGAGGAGGACACCTTTGTGGCGAAGTACAGCCCCAGCGGAGCCTACCTCTGGGCCTTCACGCTCGGCGGCGTGGAGGATTTCGAACACGGGAACTGCTTGGCCTGTGACGGCAGCGGCAACGTATATGTGGGCCTGGAGGCGCGGAGCATGGGCATCGATGCTGACCCCGGCCCCGGCCAATACCTGGTGGACGCGGTGAACACGCGCAAGCACATGCTGCTGGCCAGCTACGAACCGGGCGGTGGCTTTCGCTGGGCATTCACCGTGGGCGTATCCCAGATCTCCAGCGCGGTGGTACCCCTGGACATCACCGTGGACGACAATGACGATGTGATCGTGAGCGGCTATGCCACAGGCACCGACATCGACTTCGACCCCAGTGCCGATACCACTTCCATCGACCAGTCGCCGGGCATGGCCATCTTCCTGGCGAAGTATTCAGCGGCCGGTGCGCTGGTGTGGTGCAACGAGCTGGAGAGCACCGGCACCAACTTCAACCGCGGTTGGTCCTTGGACTGTACTCCGGGGAACGACATCGTGCTGGCCGGGGAGTTCACCGGCGATTCGCTCGATGCGGACCCCTCGCCGGGACATTTCCCGCTTTACCGCATCGGCGGCATCGGCGACTCGTTCGCCGCGCTGTACACGGCGGGCGGCGGTCTGATCAGCGCTTTCAACATTTCCAGCTCCAGCCATGCATCCCCCTTCGCGGTGGCCAGCGGTAACGGCGGCGCCCTCGCCATGGGCGGGCATTTCGAGGGCACGGACTTCGATCCCGAGCCTTGGGCAACAGGGCCTACCTACGATGCCGGCAACAACGGCTTTTACCTCACCGTGTACAAGGACCTCGCGACCAGCATCCAGCTTGTGGCGCCCCTAACCGGCGGCCTTTCGATCGTGCCGAACCCGGGCGATGGGCGCGGGCCGGTGCGCGTTACATCACCCGGCGGACTGGCGGAGGTGAGCACATGGTCGATGAACGGCACCTTGGTCCGTGCGATCCCTGCCGCGGGTGGCAGTGTGATGATCGATCCTTCGGGGCTTGCCCCGGGCCTGTATTTGATCCGTGCGGTTACACGGGCAGGTGCCCTCCTTTCCGAGAAGCTGGTGATCGAAGGGGAACGCTGACGCGCGGTCTTTCGGACGTCACGCGCGATCCCGATCTTCGGCCCGATGGACAGCTCAGCGGAATTGCGCAGGTCCGGTTTCTGGACCGCCGTGGTGCTCTACGGCCTCGCGCTCGCTGCGTTGGTCTTTGTCCTGAAGTACATCGAGTACCGCTATTTGCTGCGTGAGCTGCGGGTGGAGGTGTACATCGGCGTGGTCGCCGCACTGTTCACGGCGCTGGGCATCTGGATGGGTTCGAAGCTCCTCACGCGGAAGGAGGAAGTCCCGGCCGAGGTACCGCATCGGCCGAACGAGGAGGCATTGCGTCGCATCGGCATCAGCGGGCGGGAGCTGGAGGTGCTGCGATTGATGGCCACGGGCCGGTCCAACCAGGAGATCGCGGACCAGCTCTTCATCTCGTTGCCCACGGTGAAGTCGCATACATCGAACCTCTTCGCGAAACTGGACGTCAGGCGTCGCACGGAGGCGGTCCATAAGGCCAAGTCCTTGGGCCTCATCCCATGAGACGCCATCATCCTTTGGTATGGATCTTCGCTTCGGCGTGCATGGACCCTACTGAAGTATGATGGCCTTCGCCTCGGAACGACATTGGTTCGCGGCACAAAACCAACACTATGAAAAAGACCATCCTCACCTACGGCATCATCGGCGGCATCATCGTTTCCGCGATGATGTGGTTGACCCTGGGCAGCGGCGACCACGACTTGGACAATGGAATGTGGATCGGCTACACCACGATGGTGATCGCCCTTTCGACCATCTTCTTCGCGATCAAAGGCTATCGTGACAAGCATCTGAACGGGTCCATTACCTTCGGGAAGGCCTTCCTCATGGGGCTCTACATCACGCTCGTGGTCTCCACGCTCTACGTGGCCTCATGGCTGGTGCTCAGCGCCACCTCCAAGCAGGACTTCATGACGGAGTACTACGAGCACGAGAAGGCCAGCCTGGAAAGCAGCGACCTTGCTGCGGACAAAGTGGAGGCCAAGTTGCAGGAGATGCGCGACTTCCAGGAACTCTACAAGAACCCGGTGGTGAAGATCGGCTTCACGTATTTGGAGATCCTGCCCGTGGGTCTGTTGATCAGCTTGATCTGCGCGGGCATTCTGAAGCGCGGTGCTCCGGTCAGGGATGCTCGATCATGAGCGATCGGACCCCCGTTCACGAACGCGCTTCTCGAAACAGACGCTGCTCTCCACGCCGATGTACTGACCGTAGTTGGGGATGATGCTGTAGCCGTGCTTCGTGTAGAGCGCGATCGCTTCCGGTTGCTTCTGGCCGGTCTCCAGCACGCAACGGTCATAGCCCAGCTCATTGGCCCAACGCTCGAGTTCGCGCAGGACCTGTGAGGCGATGCCTTTCTGCCGATGCGCGGGCCGCACGTACATCCGCTTCACTTCGACCGTATCCCCATCGAACGGTTTGAACGCACCGCATCCAACGGGGTCCGCACCGTGCCACACCACCACGGCATGGCGGATGTCGTGCAACTTGTTGAACTGCGCGAAGAACGCGTGGTCGTTCCCATCGCGGATCGCGAGGTCCTTGTCCAATTCAGCGACCAGTTCGCGGAACGCGGGGTCATTGGCATCGGTCCGGATCGACCGATGGGCCGCTGGGGTATTCGTTCCCATCATCGTGTAAGTATGATCTCGCACCCCACTGCTCAAGGATGGATCAACTCGTTGCGCTCCAGCATCGCGATGAACCTCGCCAAGCGTTCGGCGCGTGTCCCGGGATCCGCGGTCTTCTCCAATCGATGTAGGATGGCGTAGCGGTTCTGAGCGTTCAGCGTGCCATAGAACGCCTTCGCGGGCGGGTTCTTCCGCAGGGCGGCCAGCAGGTCCTTCGGTTCGGTGATGGTCGATGCGGGGCTGTAGGCGCGGTCCCATTCGCCATTGGCCTTCGCGGTGCCCACGGCGGCCAGCCCGGCGGGGAGCATGGCACCGGCCTCGATCAGTGCGAGGGCGCGGTCACGGTTCACCTGGCTCCAAATGCTGCGGGGCTTCCGCGGCGTGAAACGTTGCACGAACGAAAGGCTGTCGTACGACTTGCGGATGGCATCGATCCAACCGTGGCAGAGCGCCGTCTCCACGGCCTCATCATAGGTGATGGTGATCAGCCCGCCGTTCTTCTTTCCGATGCGAAGCCATACACCGGTGCTCTTCGTCTGGTTCTTTTTCAGCCAGGCATGCCACTCGCCTGCGCTGGCGAACACATGTACTTCGGCATCGTCGATGGGGATGGTGCGCTTGGCCATGCGGGGCGAAGGTCGCATTTGGACCGAACCTTGGGGCACGTATTCCGCACGCGGGTATTGCGCTTGGTGGGGCCGATCGTTCGTGCGGAGCGGGTCCTTGGTACGCAGAACAACTACCCGGGCCAGGCGACCCACAGCATGATCGCAGCGAACATCACAGGCACATACCACCGCGCATTGAACCAACCACGATCGATGCACACAAGCCCGGGATCGCTGGGGTGGTGGTAGACAGTGATCGTGGACCCCACCGGGTGCTTCGCCACCATGTTCGTCACGCTGCTGAAGGTGCTGTCCTGATCATCGATGTCCAGCGCCTTGTTCGAGCTGGTGAAGGACTTGCCATCAACGGCGTACGAATAGGTTACGCTCCACCAATGCTTTGTGCTTCCGCGCGGGCCGATGATGGTGGAGTTGTTGATGCCCATGAACACCGCTTCGCTCCGCGTAATGGTGCCCGGCACCGATGGCCAGGCCAGCGCGCGCAGCGACCAGAGCAATTGGTACGCGGCCCAAGCGCAAGCACCCCAGCCTCCCCACCACATCAACATCAGACCTGCGGCTTTCTGGTCCATGCCAGAAGGGACCACTTCCACCGGCCATGTACTGAAGCCCATGAAGCCGATCGCCGCGACGAAGCCGCCATTGGCCATCCACATATCCGGCTTCCGCGAGCGAAGCGCTTTGACCAGGCCGTAGGCGATGATGACAACACCTGCCAGGAAGGCGCCGAACCAGATCATGCGGCAACTTAGCGAAGAGCGTGGAACCGATGGTGGTCGACGGGCCGATGCCGTGAGCCTGTCATGGCCTCCATCGCGCTCGCCGTGCCCGCCGCGAGCAGCTACATTCGCTGTACCCGCCAGCAATGGCATAGGCTGATGCGAGTGAGGAACGGTCCCGGTGTAGCGGTGTTCGTGTCGCTGGCAGCGAACCTGTCGGCGCAAGTGCTGCCAACTGCTCGTTCCACAGATTGGAGCAAAGCGGGCTTTCAGTTGTCGCCGCCATCATCGACGATCACGGTGGACATCACCACCTTCGGCGGGATCGGTGATGGCGTGACGGCGAACGGTGCGGCGCTTTTCGCCGCGTTCACGGCCGTACAGGGACAAGCAGGGGTGATCTTGTTCCCACCGGGCGATTTCCTGTTCACCTCCACGATCCTCTTACCGGACAGCGTGGTCCTGCGCGGCGCGACCGCGGATTCGACAACGCTCACGTTCTCCCTCGGCGGGGTGGGCCATTGCATCGCGGCCATCGGCCAGGAGGAACCACAACACTTCGCATTAAGCCAGAACAGTGCGCGGGGGGATATGCACCTGTCGCTGGCGTCGACCGTAGGCATCGATGTGGATGACGAGATCCGCCTCTACCGCGATGACACCGCGTTGGTGGTGTCGCCGTGGGCGCTGGGAACCACTGGGCAACTGGCGCGTGTGGTATCGGTGGATCCGGACGGTGTGGAGATCGCCTCGGCGCTGCGCGCGCACTATCCGCTCCATGCCGCACCTTACTTCCGGAAGCTCGCACCGGTGCGCCATGCAGGCATCGAATGCCTGAGGATCGTCCGTACGGATGCGACCCCGCCGGATGAATGGTCGAACATCCATTTCGAACGCGCCTCCCATTGCTGGGTGAAGGGTGTGGAAAGCGACCGATGCAACTTCGCGCACGTGGAACTTTTCGCGAGCACCAATTGCGAGGTGAGCGGCAGCTACCTGCACCATGCCTTCGCATACGGCGGTGGGGGACAGGGCTACGGCGTGCTCGCCTATTTCACCGCGGGGGAGAACTACATCTACGACAACATCTTCGAGCACCTTCGGCATGCGATGATCCTGCAGGCCGGCGCGAACGGCAATGTGTTCGCATACAACCGATCGGTCGATCCTTATTGGACCGAAGGCATCTTTCCCCCGAACTCGGCCGGCGAGATCGTCCTGCATGGCGACCATTCCTATTTGAACCTGTTCGAAGGGAACATCGTGCAGAACATCGTGATCGACGATTCGCACGGATCGAACGGGCCGTTCAATACCCTTTTCCGGAACCGCGCTGGGGGCTGGGGTTTGATCATGAACAACGCCCCCGCGACGGACTCGGTCAATTTCGTCGGCAACGAGATACTGGGATCGCCCGGACTCTATCTGCCCAATGGGGTTGGCCATTTCGAGTACGGCAACATCGTGCAAGGCACGGTCGATCCACCGGGCACAGGGGATCTGGAAGACACCACCTACTATGCGACGAGCCTGCCGGACTTTGTGCAGGTGATCGGTGGCTGGCCGCAAGTGGGCCCGAACAGCCTGCCGCCGGGATCCATCTCTGCCGCGGAACGCTACGCAGCCGGAACGGCGCTCACGGTTTGCGATGGATACGACGTCGGTATGAACCCTGCGGGCGCGATCGATGGGACAAGCGTTCGCTGCCATCCAGTTCCCTTCGATGATCACTTCATGGTTGAAGGGCTATGGGAAAGGAACGGCGACATACACCTACGCTTGCGGAACACCCTGGGTGCTGTGGTGCTGGAGCGCTTGTGGACACGTTCTGCCTCAGCAGTGGAAGTATCGGGCTGCGGAATCCTCCCCTCCGGAGCTTACGTACTGGAAGTATGGGATGGCCGAGGCCGGCGCGCGTACCTGCGCACCATCAAGCAGTGAGAACGTCGGGCGCTGATCGGTACCGAAATGCCTATTGATCGGGTGGGTCAGGCAACCACCACGCGCACGATGCCTAGCAACCTAAAGACGAGCGGTACGTCCAAGCTATCGGACCATTCCTACAAGCCGTTGACCGCGATCCGCGTCGTCGTAATATGCTGCGCATGCTGGGTCGGGATCGGCCGGCCAGCAGAAGCACGTGGCCAGGTGCTGGAGGTGCTCTTTGATTCGAGCGACATGACCCAGGTGCTGATAAGCTCCATGGTGCGCGTGACGGACGGGGGTATGTGTTCACCCACGGAGGTCGGCAATACAAGATCGACGCGAACGGCCAGCTCGTTTGGAGCCAGCAATGCACCCTCGGCATCCAGGAGGTGAGTGCCATGCCGGATGGCGGAACCGTGGCACTTACCATGTTGACGCTTTCAGAACCGATCTCCGGTTCGCTCGATTCCCTAGTGTTCGGACTGCGTCTGGTACGGAGGGATGTGGGAGGGGGCTTGCTTTGGGGCAAACTGATAACGGTCCCGATCATCGGCACGAACGACTTTGCGGACATCTATTCGAACGTGAGAATGGCCACCGATAGCGCGGGCAGGATATTCGTGACGATAGGGTATACTGGCTTCGAACCAAGGCAAGAGTCCATCACTTGCGTGGATGCGTCCGGCGCATTGCTGTGGTCGAAGGTCCTCACGGGCTTCACCACAGCACACACGCTGTACAACCATGTGGCGCCCGACGGGAGCGGCGGCTGTTTTGTGGTTTGGGGCCACAACGCCACTGATCCGTTCAGCTACGACGCCTCGTTCGATCTGGCCCACCTCCAGGCGAGCGGCTCGCTGGAATGGTGCGTTCTAGGCCCGATGGACCATGATTTTCAGGTGCGCTCGATGATCAGCGTGAACGGGGCGGCGCTGATCGGCGGCATCGGCGACGTCGGCGGTCTACAGCACCGTGGTTTCATCATCAAGGTCGGTCCGGACGGCGCCTTGAAGTGGTCCAAGCTTTACCGGAGCCAGGGCGCCATAGAGAACCACGGTGGGTGGGAGTTGGGCGCGCTGGCGAGCGGAGAGCTGATCGCATCGTATTTCATACCGCACGCGCAGTACTACAACCCCGTGATCATGCACACCGATACCAATGGCACCGTGCTGAACAGTGCGAGGGCACTCCCGGTCACTGAGGGCGGGTTCACCTATCATGTGGATTGGGAGGCTGTCGACGTGCGCGATTCGGTGATCACCATGGCGGTGTGGCTCTATGATCAGCCCGCCTGGGACCTTAGCGTTCGTGCGGCAGGGCTTTGGGTGCTATCGCCGGATCTGAACGGATGCATGTTGTCCCCCGTCTATGTCAACAGTCCCGCCGCCAACCCATGGGTCACGCTAACCCTCGGAACAACGACCCAGACGGACGCGCCAGTGAACGTGATCGATAGCGCAACCACGACCGTTCCCGTCGGCTCCTTCACCACGGCCGACCTCTGCTCGGTAGTGAACCATGTGCCGGAGAACCCCGCTCCCGCCGCGGAGTTCCAAGTGCTTGGCAATGTGGTGGAGCAAGGGACGATGATCGCGGCCAGAAGCGACCGCGAAGGCACCATCGTGGTCTTTAATGCTTCCGGCAAGTGCATCGCAAGATCGCAGATGCACGCAGGATCGAACCTGCTACCGACGACGAGCTGGCCTACAGGCCTTTACGTATTGCGGGCGACCGATGCTTCCGGCGGTATGGTCGGATGCGTACGAGCGATCGTCAAATGAAGGTCCGTATCAGAACTGCCCCAACTCAAGGTGAGCCTTCCCATCCACCCACGGATCTTAGGACCTGCGGTGGCGATTGATGAGACGGGGTTGGCCTTCAGGTCGGCTACGCGGCGGCTTCGTGCTCCACTTGCTCGCGCAAACGGATCAACGCTTCCACCCAGTCGTTTCCCGCCTCGCGTGCGAGCTTCGTGCCTTGTTGGAAGGCGGCGAAATCCCCTTGCTCCACGGTGACCAGCGTGCGGCCGTCCTCTTCCGCGGCCAGCTGAAGATCGACCGATGTGTAGTTCTCCGGCTGATCGGGCAGGCCTGTGGAATGATCATAGGCCATTAGCGCGATGCGCCTCGGGGCCGCGACGACCGTTACGTGAGCCTTTACCAAGGGCGCCTTGTTGGGATCCTCGGGTCCGTGCCACACATGGGTCGAGCCCTCCTTCAAAGGTTTGTAGCCCTCTTCGTTCAACAAGTGCAACGACGCCAACCCATGTTCGATCAGCGTTTTCCAAACGGCCTCTTGGGGCGCTTTGATCACCACCATACGCCGCACGGTTGTTTCTGGACCTTTCATCGTGACCAAGACCCTACCGATCCAATGCCAAAGATCTCCCTGGAGATCAATTGTCACCCGTAACCGCCATCCCAAGCAGTATTTATGACCCTCGGGTGACACGATGGACCTCAAAGGGCCGATCGGGGCAGGTTCTCAACACTTGTTCAGCGCGCTCCTCTCCACATGGATGTCCAAGAAGTCGATCACGCCTGTAATACCGGCTTGTTGGAACAAGCGTTTCACCACCGTGATCACATCGGCCCTTTCAGAGACCTGCAAGGCCTGGAAGTGCAGAACCACGATCCCGGAGCGCAAGCAGGTGTACTCCAAGCTCACCTGTTGCTCCTTGGCGATCCGGGCCACTATCCGGGCCAAGCCAGCATCATCGAACCCGTCCACACGCACCGTTACCAAGCCATCGGTCCCGGAGGAAGGCACATCCCCTTGGGCGAACGAGGCCGGACCGAAGAGCCCTACGAAGAGAACGAACAGGAAGAGCGTGCGCATGGTACGGTCGTTTTGTTCGGGAAAGATGCGTTGACGGACCACTCATGGAAATGACCTTCGTCAACCGAGCGCACTTGCGGTGATCTCCGCTCTCTGAACGGCGACGGCGCCCCGCTACCTTCGCCGCATGCAGCGGATCGCGGTTTTCTGTGGGGCCAGCAAGGGAGCGATGGATGATGCACGAGGCAGCCTGTGGTCTCGGCAAGGCCCTAGCGGCCCGGGGGATCGGCGTGGTGTATGGCGGCGGGCATGTGGGGCTGATGGGACTTGTTGCCGATGCGGCGCTGTCGAACGGCGGGGAGGTGATCGGAGTGATCCCGGGTTTCATGGTGGAGAAGGAGCTCGCCCATTCGGGCCTCACCGATCTGATCGTGGTGCATGATATGCATGAACGGAAAATGCGGATGCACGAACGCAGCGATGCGGTGATCGCATTGCCAGGTGGCTTCGGCACAATGGATGAACTCTTCGAACTGCTCACCTGGCGGCAACTCGGCCTGCACGCCAAACCCATCGGTCTGTTGAACGTGAACGGTTTCTACTCGCCATTGCTGGAACAGATCGCGCGCATGGAAAGAGATGGGTTCCTCCATGGACCCACCCGGGTAAGAGCATCCGCCAATGTGGATGAATTGTTGGATGGCCTGATGGGCGAGGTCGTCCGGGTAGGTCCCACTGGAGCGGATCGTTGAGCGCTCTTTCCACCGCTCCGCGCGCACAACTACCATGCTTCACAAGCGGCGATCCAGCCAGTGGATCACATTGAGCAGTAGCTGCGGGTTCTGCTCCGAACCGGGTTGGTTCATTCCCATGTGCCTCCGGTCAGGGCCTTGCAGTTGTGCGCTGAACATGGCGGCTTCACCGAAGAAAACCACTCTCCCTTTTCCAAACGATAGCATCGCACCGTTGGTGAAGTAGGACCCGTCCACGTAGGCGGTGGAGTCGTTGAATTGGCCCGCGGTCGTGGGTAAGAGGATCTCGTAGTCATCCTTCAGACGGGTGATGGGTATTGCTTCTGGCGGCACCAGGAACGCACTTCCGGTGAACGTCTGAACGCTGTCGATGCGCTCCAACACGCCGCCACCATCGGTGATCGGGTTCGTGGTGAGCGTACCCGCCTTTCGGGCGAAGAACTCCGGTGCTCTGTCTTTGCGCACCGCGTAGCCATTGATCCAATTCACCCCGAACATGAGCGCCAAGCGGGCTGCGGCACCAGCGAACGGCATGTGGTCGGCGATCAGGAACAAACCACCTCCATTGTGTACCCAAGCCCTTACCACCTCGGCTTCCTCTTTGGTGAAGGCATCGGCGGTAGGTAGCTGCCATGAACCATCCCCGGAAAGTGCGTTGGAGATGACGAGGATGCGGGCTTCCTCCAAATACGGCAGGGTGAGATCTTCCGTGCCCGGACGTATCACGTAGCCATCGTTCTCGAGTACTTTACCGAAGGCGTAGTACCGGCCACCGAGCGTGTGGAAATTGAAATGGGCCTCATCCAGCACGACGACGGGACCTTGTCCCTTTGGATACGCAGGCGTCCTGCTTTGGTAAGTGAAGGCGCTATCGGGAATTTGCTGCGCGGCACCGATCAAGCAGAGCATCGAGCCGGTGACCAGGGCGAGTGAACGTGGCTGCATCATCGAACAAGTTTAGGAACGCGGTTACACCGACCGTCTTCCACCGGGGAACGTTCCACCCCTGTCCGCATCTCCGCGCCTGCCGTTCCACGACCGGGCTCACATGCCCTTGACCGCGTTGAAGGAGCGCGAACCGCCCCGCGGTATCGAGAGCGACCCGAAGTTCTCGCCGAGGAAGAGTTTTCCCAGGAGCACGATCTGTCCGACGTGGTAAGGCACATGCGCCAGTTGTCGAGTGATCGCCTGTGCTACGCTATGCGGCTCGGTGCGGATGAGCACAATGCGGTGCAGGTCTTCGGGCGTGAGGGGATCGATGGCGCTGAAGAGACAGGTCCATCCTTCGTTCCAGAGCGTCATCAGTTCCGCTCTATCGCGCAGGTCGTTCTCGAACTCCGCATCGCGCTGGCGCCAGGGTTTCTCGCCGTCGCTGGTCAGGAAGTCCGTCCAACGCGACCGCATGTTGCCATGGAGATGCTTCACGATCACCGCGATGGAGTTGCTCCCCGGTGCGGGTTCGCGGAAGAGGTCCGCGTCCGGTAGCTGCGCGAAGGTCTTTTCACCGAGTTGCCGGTAGTAGGCGAACTCTTTTCGGGCGCTGGGGAGGAAGTCCATGGACATGGGTGCAAAGCAACAGCCCGGACAGCCCCACGCGCTACTTGCGCTCCTTCTTCGGATACTTCGTCTTGGGCTCGTAGAAATCCTTCTTCGGATAGCCGCCGCGCGAGGGGCGCTCGTTCCCACCGCCGCTTTGCGGACGATCGGGGCGATCACCGCCGCCTCTGTAGCTGCTCTTGTAGCCTCCCGTGCCGCGATCTCCCCCGCCTTTGTAGCCACCGCCACCATGCGGGCTGCTGCCACCACGATCGCCGCCGCCCTGGTAAGAACCACCACCGCGGGGGGCGCTCTTGCCGGGACCACCTGCGGCATCCACGCGCACGCTGCGGCCCTTGTAGCTGGCGTTCTGGAACGCGGTGAGCACTTGCTCGAAATGGGCGGGTTCGATGTCGATGAACGAGTACACATCCTTGATCAGCATTTTGCCGATCAGTTCACCGCTCAAGCCGGTGATGCCACAGACATAGCCGAGCATCTTGCCCTTGTCGAAACCGTCGGCGGTGCCGAGGTTGATGAACATCTGGCGGCCGGTGCTGAAGCGTTCCAGCGAGGTGGGCCTTTCAGCGCGTGCGCTGTGGTCCTTGCGGCTCATGTCCACGTTCAGGTCGTAGGAAGTGCGATGCTGCTCGATGATCCGGTTGAAGGCCAGGCTCATGAACCGGTCGATCAATTCGTCCTTTTCAAAACTCTGCAGCTCGGTGCGCGCTTCGGACAACAGCTCGGCGAGCCCCTCGCGATCCACTTCCACCGAGGCGAGGCGTTTCATGTACGCCTTCACCTGCTGCTGGCCGATCTCCGCACCACCGGGTACGCGCACAAAAATGAAGTGGGTTTTGAGGCCGCGTTCCAACTGGCGCACCTTGTTCACATCACGCACGCCTATGATGCTGAGCGAGATACCCGTCCTCCCCGCGCGGCCAGTGCGGCCGCTGCGGTGGGTGTAGTTCTCCACCTCGCCCGGCAGGTCGAAGTGGATCACGTGGGTCACATCCTTCACATCGATCCCACGGGCGGCCACATCCGTGGCGATTAGCAGGCGCAACGAGCGGGAACGGTACCTGCCCATCACCTGGTCGCGTTGTGCTTGGCTCAGATCGCCGTGTATGGCATCGGCATTGTAGCCGTCCTTCACCAGCGCTGTGGCCAGGTCCTGCGTTTCATGCTTGGTGCGGCAGAACACGATGCCGAAAAGCTCGGGGTCAGCGTCCACGAACCTTTTCAGCGCCGCGTAGCGGTCCTTGGAGTGTACCACACAGTATTGGTGCTGGATCATCGTGGCCGCCGCGTTGGCCGGACCGATGCTCACCTCCTCGAACTCGCGCATGTAGCGTTTCGCGATACGCCGCACTTCGCCGCTCATGGTCGCACTGAATAGCCAGGTGCGCTTGTCCTTCGGGGTGTTCTGCAGGATCTCCGTGAGGTCCTCCTGGAAGCCCATGTTCAGCATCTCGTCGGCCTCGTCCAGCACCACCACGTCCACGGTGGTGAGGTTGAGCACATCGCGGCCGATCAGGTCCAGCAGGCGGCCCGGCGTGGCCACGATGATCTGGGCGCCGCGCTGGATATCGCGGATCTGGTCGCGAATGCTGGCACCGCCGTACACCGCTACAACGCGGGTGCCTTTCATGTGCGCGGCGAAGCGCTCGATATCCTTGGAGATCTGCACGCAGAGCTCCCGGGTAGGTGCAAGTACAAGTGTTTGGATCGTGCGGTCCGCTGGATCCAGGAATTCCAGGATCGGTAGGCCGAAAGCCGCGGTTTTCCCCGTCCCCGTCTGTGCCAAGGCCACCACATCCTTCTCGCTGGTGAGCAGCAAGGGGATCGCCCGAGCCTGCACAGGCGTAGGCGTATGGAAGCCGAGGTCGCCCAGGGCTTTGAGCAGTTCGGGGCGAAGGCCCAGATCGTCGAATGCGGGAGTAGTGGCGGTCTCGGGTACCATCGGCAGCAATGCCGGGCACAGTAATTCGGCGAACGGCGGCGCGAAGGTACGGGGCCGGGCGCCTTAGCGGCCCTGCGGCGCTCCAGCGGCGAGGCGATGGCCTACCGCAGTGCTGAAAGCGCGGGACGATAGGGTATCCAGGTGGTTGCCGTCGGTATACGTGTAGCGGTCGCGCTCCGGGAGGAAGTCCCAGTATTGGATGCCGTGGTTATCCGCGAGTTTCTGCATCCGTTCATTGAAGGTTGGCCAAAGCTCGTTCTCCAATTCCGCTATGGCGTTGCACACCGGCAAGCGGATGAGGTATACAGTTCCATGCGGTTGGAGCAGGTCGACGATCTGTTCGAGGGACGCGATCCTTTCCTCGGAGGGCCGGTTCCGTGGCAGCACTTGCACCGCGTAGTGCCTCACCTTTCGCGCGGTACGTTCGCGTACTGTATCACTATCCAAACACGCCCGGATCTCCAACCAGCCGTCGTCGTGGAGGAACCCCCGGGTATCCGGGTCGTGTAAGGGACCGGCGATCAAACTGCCCCATCCGGCCCTCATATGGCGGAGCAGGTACTCATAGTTGGGTGTACCGGTATAGGTCCATTGTTCCACGAGTTTTCGTCCCCCTTCGCGCATGGGCCCCATGCCCTTGCTTGTCCACCTGATTGGAGAGGCTCCAAGGATCCACCGTGACGAGGAAGAGACCATCGTCACCGTCCTTGCGCAATTTGGCTTCCACGGCATGTGCATAGGTTGGCCCGTAGGGTGAGTGGGTTATGGTGAAGGAGAAATTGAACAAGGGGTGCTGTACACCCGAGCCCTGGAGCAATGGGGCGATCACAGCGGGCCGCAGGCCTTGTGCGGCGCGCGACGTGCCCAAGATCAAGGAGGGGCGCCGGTTGCCGGTGAAGCGGAGGTAGTAGTCATCCGTACGGCCATCGGCGAAGAGGCCAGCCACCAGGTGCGCCGCCAGGGCGAGCAGGAGCGCCATCGATGTCTTGATCAGGAAGCCGCGCATCGCTCAGAACTGGAAGTAGATGAACTCGGCCTTGCCGAAATGGCCGAAGAAGAAGATCAGCAGGAACACCGCCGTGTAGCACGCCCGTCGCATCCATGGGCGCAAGTGGGCCACCTCCAGCCCGTGCGGTCGTGCGCGCTGGAGCCATTCCACCGCGATGAGGATCGCGATCATCGCCATGAGCCATGGGTCTAGGTCCTTCGGGATCCGGAACAGGGTAGGGGATAGCATGCCGCGCAGATAGCCCATGGCCTCGCCGATGCTCTCAGCGCGGAAGAAGATCCAAGCCACGGTGGTGCAGGCGAAGGTGAGCAGGATGGCGGGCAGATCGCGCCACGTGGCCAGGGCGCCGATCGGCCCGTGCTTCCTGTTCTTTCCGTGCAGCAACAAGGGTAGGAAAAGCAAAGCGTTGATCGCGCCCCACGCGAGGAAGGTCCAGTTGGCCCCATGCCAGAAACCGCTGAGCAGGAAGATCACGAACACGTTGCGCACCTGCATGGCCCGTGTGCCGCGGCTGCCGCCGAGGGGCACGTACACATAATCGCGGAACCAGGTGCTCAAGCTGATATGCCATCGGCGCCAGAACTCGGCGATGTCGCGGCTGAAGTAGGGGTATGCGAAGTTGCGCATGAGTTCGAAGCCGAACAAGCGCGCGAGTGCCCAAAGCGATATCCGTGTAGCCGCTGAAATCGCAGTAGATCTGGAATGCGAACAGCACGGCGGCCCAGGCCAGCGAGCGCATCCGTCGTGCCAGCCCACATGAGCGAACGTGCCGTTAACGAGCGGTGCGCAGCCATCGGCGATCACCGCTTTCTTGAAGAACCCCCACAGCATCTGGCGCATGCCATCGGCGGCTAGCAGGGGATCGAACACGCGCTTGCGCTGGAACTGGGGGAGCATATTGCTCGCGCGTTCGATGGGCCCGGCGCACAGTTGGGGGAAGAAACTGATGAAGGCCATGAAGGCCGCGATGTCATGCACCGGTTCGATGCGTTTGCGGTACACATCGATCGTATAGCTCAGGGCCTGGAAGGTGTAGAAGCTGATGCCCACCGGCAGGATCACGTCCAGCAACACAGGGTTCGCGCTGAAGCCGAACCGGGCCATCAGGTCAGCGAATTGGTGCGAGAAGAAATCGAAGTATTTGAAGGTGCCGAGCGTACCCAGATTGCCGATCAGGCTGATGGCCAGCAACCAGCGGCGCTTCTTCGGATCGGGCGTACGTCCGAGCGCCAGGGCCACGATGTAGTCCGTGAGGCTGGTGGCGATGAGCAATAGCAGGAAGCGAGGGTCCCACCAGCCATAGAACAGGAAGCCCGCGGCGATCAAGACGATGTTCTGGGCGCGGAGACGCTGCCGTAGCGCCCAGTAAAGAGCGAACACCAGCGGCAGGAAGACCGCGAAGACCAGGGAATTGAAGAGCATACGGCCTGCGAAAGTCGCGAAAGATGGATGGACCACCATCCCGGACCCGATCGTGTCGGAGGGCTACTTTCGCGGGCCATGCTCCTGCTCTCGGCGAACGGCACGCTGCGTACCATCCTGGTCCTGTTGATCATCTGGCTGGTGCTGCGGATGGTGATGCGCCTCCAAAGGGAACGCCAAAGACCTGGTGCGCATCGGGCCGAGCGTGACGGGCGCTCACCGGGCGAGGTGCGCATCGAACGCCCGGAAGGGAACACGCGCTCCCAAAGCGGGGGCAACGTCATCGACGTCGACCACGAAGAGATCCGCTGAACCATACCGCATGAAGCCTTTCGACCTGAAACGCGCCTGGCCTTACCTGGCCATCGTTGCCTTGTTCTATACGCTCAGTCTGGCCTATTTCAGTCCGGTGCTGGAAGGCAAGCAAATGGTGCAGGGCGACAAGCGCAACTGGCAGGGCATGGCCCAGGAGATGATGGAGCATCAGGAGGAATTCGGTGTATACCCGCGCTGGACCGGCAGCATGTTCGGAGGTATGCCGTCCTACCAGATCATCGGCGATACCGAAGACAACCTGCTGCACGTTGTGGACGACCTGTTCCATGGGTTCCTGCCCCGTCCGGCCAGTTTCCTTTTCCTGTACCTCGCGGGCATGTTCATCCTGCTCTCTTGCCTGGGGGTGGGGCCATGGCTCTCGCTGGTCGGTGCGCTGGCCTATGCCTTCTCCTCGTACTTCTTCGCGGTTTTGGAGGCGGGCCACAATAGCAAGGCGAACGCCATTGGTTACATGCCTATGGTGTTGGCCGGGGTGTACCTGGTGTATCGAGGGCGCAAGTGGTTGGGTGCGGCGCTGCTGGCCTTGTTCATGGGGCTACAGATCATGATGAACCACGTGCAGGTCACCTATTACCTCGGAATGGTGATCGTGCTGTTCGTCCTGGCCGAGGCTGTGCGTTCGGTCCAAGAGCGAACGTTGCCCGACTTTCTCACGCGTTCCGGCCTGGCCGCCATGGCGGTCGTGCTCGCCTTGTTGTGCAATACAGGCTTGCTCTGGAGCACCTGGGAATATGGCAAGTACACCACACGAGGAGCGAGCGAACTGACGATCAAGCCCGATGGGAGCCCGGCTTCCGACATCCGGACCGGGGGGCTCGATCGCGATTACGTGACCCAATGGAGCTATGGCAAGCAGGAGTCCTTCACACTCCTGATACCAGATGCGAAGGGCGGACCCACCGGGGCTATCGGCAATGATCCCGATGCCCTCGCCAAAGTCGATCCCCGATTCAGGGAGAACCTCGGCCGAATGAACCGCTATTGGGGCGATCAGAGCTTCACTTCCGGCCCGGTCTATGTCGGGGCCTTGGCGCTCCTGTTGATGCTCTTATTGATCATGACCGCCGAAGCGCGCGCACGCTGGTGGGCGCTTGGGGCATTGGTGCTCATCGGCGCATTGCTTGCTGTGGACGCTCCCTTGCTCGCCGGAGCGCTGGTCATCGCCTACCTGCTGGCCGGCTTGTACTGCTGGCGTGATCCATTGCCCTATGCCCTGTTCAGCGGGCTGGTGCTCACTCTGTTGCTTTCCTGGGGCCACAACTACATGCCGCTCACTGACTTCTTCCTGGACCATGTGCCGGGTTACAACAAATTCCGGGCGGTCACCATCATCCTCGTGATCGTCGAATTGGCGGTGCCGGTGCTGGGTGTCCTGTTCCTGCAACGGTTGCTGCGCGATGGCGCCTGGGAAAAAGCCCTGGAGCGCAGAGCGCTGATCACCTGTGGTGTGCTCGCATTGGCTTTGGTGGCGATGGCCAGCGCGCCCGCTTTCTTCTTCGACCTCCTAAGTGATATGGAACGCAGCAGTTTCAACGAACAACTGGAGGCCAATCCCAAGTCGGAAGCCCAGCTGGTGGCTGTGGTGGAGGCGTTGAAAGAGGTTCGCGCCGGCATCTTCAGCGCGGATGCCTGGCGGAGCTTCGCGTTCGTGGTGGCCGGGGGTGCCTTGGTCTTTTTCTATGGGCGTCGCAAGATGCCCTTGGCCGCCTTCCTGGGAGGCGTGGGCGCTTTGATCCTCATCGATCTGTGGACCGTGGACAAGCGCATGGTGAACAACGACAAAGACCGGGGCCGCTACCTGCAATGGGAGGACCCTTCCGCTGCGGCGTACCCTTTCGCACCTACCAAGGCCGACATGGCGATCCTGCAGCAAGAGGAGACCGAAGCCTCCCGCGCGGAATACGCGAAGCGATCGGACGCGCGAAAGGCATTGCGCGCCCGGGAGAAAGGCTCGGCCAGGAAGGTGACGGAGCTCGAGGAGGTGGTGATGCGCTTCGGCAGCGTGCGGCGCCATTCGCATTACCGCGTGCTTTCGCTGAACAATCCGTTCAACGATAGCCGGGTCAGCTATTTCCACAAGAGCCTCGGCGGCTACCATGGCGCCAAACTGAAGCGGTACCAGGAGCTCATAGAATTCCACATCGCCCCGGAATATTCCGAAGTGCTCTCCCTGTTGCAGGCGGGCACCGATCCAGCCAGCCTCGCCGCCGTGCTGGCAAGGCAGCCCGTGCTCAACATGTTGAACGCGCGTTACCTGATCGGATCTCCGGACCAAGCTCCCATCCGAAACCCGAACGCACTCGGCCCGGCGTGGTTCGTGCGGGATGTGCAATGGGCCAAGGACGCCGATGCGGAGATCCAGGCGGTCGGTGGCATCGATCCCCGCATTTCTGCGGTGGTGGATGAGCGCTTTCACAGCACACTGAAAGGCGATGGCAATACCGATACGCTCGCGCAGGTAACGCTCACCGAATACCGCACGGACCGCCTCACCTATACCACGCGTTCCACGAGCGGTGGGGTGGTGGTCTTCAGCGAGATCTGGTACGGCCCCGACTGGCATGCGAGCATCGATGGAGCACCTGCGGAGCACGTGCGTGCGGATTATGTGTTGCGCGCGATGGACCTGCCACCGGGTGAACACACCGTCGTGTTCCAACTCGAGAGCAAGTCCACCAGCACCGGCGGAAAGGTCACCCTGGCCAGTTCGGCGCTACTGTTGCTGCTCGTGTTAGGAGCGCTCTTCGGCGAATGGCGCCGCGCGCGGTCCGCATGAAGCGGGTACTGATCATCACCTACTACTGGCCACCGAACGGTGGCGCTGGCGTTTACCGCTGGCTGAAGTTCAGCAAGTACCTCCCTGAGCACGGGTGGCAGCCGGTGATCTACACTCCGGAGAACCCCGAATCCGTGGCGGACGATCCGGGCTTGCTGCGCGATGTGCGCGCCGACATCGAAGTGATCAAGCACCCCATCACCGAACCCTTCAACCTCTACAAACGCTTCACGGGGCGCGGCCGGAACGAGAAGGTGCAGGTGGGGTTCCTCAACGAGAAGAAGCAAGGTGGTTGGAAGGAGGATCTGGCGCTCTGGGTGCGGAGCAACTTCTTCATCCCCGATGCACGCGTCTGGTGGGTGCGGCCCTCCATCGCGTTCCTGAAGAATTACTTGCGCGAACATCCCGTGGACGTGATCATCACCACCGGACCACCGCACAGCATGCATTTGATCGGCCTCGGCTTGAAACGTGCGCTGGGCGTGAAGTGGATCGCCGACTTCCGCGACCCTTGGACGGACATCGATTTCTACGAGCAACTCAGCTTGACCCGCTGGGCCGATGCGCGCCACAAGCGGCTGGAACGTTCGGTGCTGCGTTCGGCCGATCGCGTAGTTA
The DNA here is from genome assembly GCA_016703105.1 of Flavobacteriales bacterium. Taxonomy (GTDB): domain Bacteria; phylum Bacteroidota; class Bacteroidia; order Flavobacteriales_F; family PHOS-HE28; genus PHOS-HE28. The sequence goes on along the minus strand of JADJCS010000005.1, from coordinate 75,886 downwards.
CGGTCAGCTGGCATTGGGCCGAAGACCTGCAACGGCTCGGTGGCCGACCGGTGGAGGTGATCACCAACGGCTTCGATCCGCACGATGTGCCAAAACCTGCCGAACCGGTGGACGATGCTTACAGCCTGGTCCACATCGGCTCGCTCTCCCCATCGCGCAACGCACCCGAACTATGGCGGGCCCTGCGCGCGCTCTGTGATGGTGATCCAGCGTTCGCTGCGAAGTTCAAGCTGCGCTTCGTGGGCCCGGTGGACCACACTGTTGCGCAGAGCGTGGCCGACGCCGGACTCGGGGACCATCTGGAACGCATCGGCCGTGTGGACCATGACGAAGCCATGCGCCACATGCAACGTGCGCGAGTTCTATTGCTTTTGGTGAACGACACGCCCAACCTCATGGGCATCCTGCCTGGCAAAGTGTTCGAGTACCTATCGGTGGGTCGGCCCATACTGGCGATCGGGCCGGTGAAGGGGGATGTGGCCAGGGTGCTGGCAGATGCCTCACACCTGGTGATCGATAGGGCGGGAACCATCAGTGGGCAGAGCCGGATCAAGCAGGTGTTCAATGCGTCCCCGGCGAACACTGTGGACATCTATTCGCGGCGTGGCTTGACCATGCAGGTCGCGGAGCTCCTCGGCACGGTGGCCGAGGCGTGAACGGTACATGCTTGTGCGGACCGCTACTTTCGCCGACCATCGAACGGATCATGAGCGACCTTGAACGATACTTCCATTCCAACCAGGGGAGGTTGATCCACAAGTGGATGCACTTCTTCGATGTGTATGACCGCCACTTCGCCCGGTATCGTGGAAAGGAGGTCGTGATCTTGGAGATCGGTGTGTTCCAGGGCGGGAGTTTGCAGATGTGGAAGAACTACTTCGGCGACAAAGCGAGGATCTATGGCATCGATATCAACCCCCGGTGCAAGGAACTCGAAGAGGATCGCATCAAGATCTTCACCGGTTCGCAATCTGATCGGGCGTTCCTCCGGAAGGTGAAGAGCGAGCTACCTCCGATCGACATACTGATCGACGACGGCGGCCATACCATGCGGCAGCGGATCGTGAGTTTCGAGGAGCTGTATGACGCGGTGAAGCCGGACGGGGTCTATCTGTGCGAGGACCTGCATACTTCCTACTGGCTACAGTACGGTGGTGGGGATCGGCGGCCAGGGACCTTCATTGAGTACAGCAAGCGTCTCATCGACAAGCTCAACGCGTGGCATTCGGAAGAGCGGAGCCTGCAGGTGGACGGATTCACGCGCAGTGCTGCTTCGATCCACTTCTATGACAGCATCGCGGTGATCGAGAAGCAGCCTCGATCGGCCCCTGAACACCGCAAGACCGGAACACCGAGTTTTCCTGACCCGCCTATCAAGTCCCGCGGGCTTTGGGGGAAATTCAAACTCGGTGGGCTGCGCACCACGAACAAAGTGCTCCGGGCGTTGGGTATGCCCAGCGTGATCTGGAGATAGGCCGGTTCGTATGGCACGGTCCATTCCACGGCCCGTCGATCCTTAGCCCTTACCGGCACGTCCGTACTTTTCCCGCTGATGGGGATCATCGCCAGGCAGGCCGCGCTCAACACGCTGCTCTCATACGTGGGCATTGGCTTGGGCTTCGTCAATGTGGTCCTGCTGTATCCCAAGGTGCTCGCGGCCGATGAGTTCGGCCTCACGCGATTGATGGTTTCCATCGCGACCATCGCCGCACAAGTGGCTCAGCTGGGCGCGGAGAACACCGTGATACGATACTACCCCTATTTCCGCGATCCGCAGCGCAACGATCGTGGGTTGTTGGGGATGCTCTTGTTGTTCGGCACGGTGGTGGGGCTCTTGGCCATGCTGGTGATCGGCGTGTTCCATGGGCTGCTCTCCGAGATCTTCTCGGATCGCAACGCGCTGTATGACCGGTACGGTCTGCTCGTTCTTCCCTTGGTCCTGTCCGAAGTCTATTTCATTCTCCTGCGGAGCTATAGCCGATCGCTGCGACGCACAGTACAACCGGGCTTCATCCGGGAGTTCGTCTTGCGCATCCTACAGACCGGTCTCATCCTTTTCCAGGCGTGGAAACCCATGCCGTTCACCTGGTTCATGGCACTGTATACCTGCTTGTTCTTGAGCTGCACCGTCGCCCTCGCCGCCGATCTGTTCCGAGCGGGCTACTTCAAGCTAGGCTGGGCCGAACGTTGGTTGCCGAGCAGATTGCGCCGGAGCATGATCACCTATAGCGGGTTCACCCTTTCGGCGAGCATCGCGGGCATCGTGCTCGGGAACATGGACCAATTGATGATAGGCGCTTTGCTCAGCGATGGACTGCGCTATGTAGCGCACTATGCGGTGGGCTTCTACTTCGGCTCGGTCATCGCTGCGCCAGGGCGCGCCTTGGGCCAGGTCGCGGTCCCGTTGCTCGCTGATGCGTGGAAGCGGAACGATAAGCGGATGATCGCCGATCTCTATCGTCGTTCGGCATTGGTCCAAACGGTGATCAGTGGATTCCTTTTCCTCCTGCTCTGGGCTTGTGTGGACGACCTCTTCCTTTTGTTGCCCGCCGAGTATGCGGCCGCGTCAGAGGTCGCCGTGGTCATCGGCCTGGCCTACTTGCTCACCAGTGCGATCGGCTTGAGCGCGGGCATCATAAGTATGTCCCGGGCTTATCACCTGGACGCTTGGTCCAGCTTGGCCATGTTGTTGGTGAACGTGGTCGCCAATTTCTTCTTGATCCGGAACTTCGGCATCAGCGGTGCGGCGTGGGCGACACTGATGGCGTTGACCGTGGTGAACGCCTATCGCACACACTTCCTGCGAAAAAAGTTCGGCCTTTGGCCGTTCGGCATGGGCACGACAAAGGTCGCGGCGCTATTGATCGCCATCGGGTGCCTGATGTCGCTCGTTCCCGCCATGGGCGGTATATGGATGGACATGATCCTTCGTGCCGTGCTCATCTCCGTGATCTTTTGGCCTGGGGTCTATTTCCTGGGCCTTGTGCCGGACCTGCTGGCGATGGTCAAGAACAACCGCTCTGGTGCGACGAGCGTTTCAGAAAAGGAGGTCCCTTAGAAAGGTGTACGCACCATTGTAGTGCTTGTGATAGGCGCCACTGCGCAGTACCTCCAGTGCGGCCCGTAGTCGGTGCCATGGTCCCATTGACCGCAGGTCCCGTCGCTGTTCGGAAAGTCGCAAGAGTACACCGAGGGCTTCCAAGAGGGTAGGTGCGAAGAGGGGGCCGAAGCGCCGGGCTTGCGCGATGGCCAGGCGGTAGCGCATCACGAAGTGGTCCGATTCCTGGGCGCGCGCCCTGCTCACGTATTGCCGCCGTTGGGATGCGGAGAACGGGTTGAACCGAACGGCACCGGATGAATTGCCTCCATGGAACCGGTGGAGAAGCAATGGCTCCTGAACCACATCGACCGGTCCTAGCCCAAGTGCGAAAAGCGCTGCCCAATGATCGTGGCCCCAGTGCCGCGCGAACGCGGGATCGCTCTCCCCGAACAGGCGCCGCGCGAAAGCGCCGTCCAACGCCATGGTGCAGCCCTTTATGTCGGGATTGGCGGCGATCTCCTGGGCGTCGCGAGCAGCCCCTAGAGCGAGGTGGGCCTTGTTGCGCGTGCTGAAGATGGAGCGGCCGTCCGGCTGCAATGCGGCGTTGGTGATCGAACCATCCGAATACGCCATCAACAGCCCCGGGTGGTCGGTGAAGCACTTCAGTAGGACACCGATCTTGTTCGCGTGCCAGCGATCGTCCTGGTCCGCGAAGAGGACGACGTCTCCGGTGCTTCCCAGCAACGCGCGCACGAAGGTCAGCGAGGCCCCGATATTCCGCTCGTTGCACAGCACCACCACCCGCAATGAGGAATTCATCGCGGCGACGGCGTGGAGGACTTCCAGCGTCCCGTCGGTCGACCCATCGTCGACCACGATCAGTTCATCCGGCGGGCGCTCGTTCGTGAGGATGCTGTCGATCTGCTCCTGCACGTAGGCCGCTCCATTGTAAGTGGCCATCACCACCGACACCTTCATGGCGAAGCGGGCTTGCGGATCGAGAACACGTAGCCCATGGTCACGAAGTCGTTGACGTAGGGGATCAACAACAAAGGGAACAGCGCATAGGTGATCAGCATGTTCACTTTCCAAAAGCGTTTCGTTTCGAAGAAACGGAAGTTGCGTTTCACCAGGCGCAGTTCACCTCCGGGGCAATCGCGCAGGAATTCCGGCAGGTTCCGCCACATGATCACGGTGCGATGCGTTTTGTCGAAGATGCCGCGTTCGTTGCGTGGCCATTTGCGCGTAAGGAATACCCAGAGCGTATGCCAGTGCCCATAGTTCGGCACCGATACAATGATCCTCCCGCCCGGGTCCAAGTGCATGTATAGGATGCCCGTGATCTCCTGGAACTTCACGGTGTGCTCCAGCACATCGCCCGCGATCACATGGTCGAATCGGAGATCCCCGAGCGCGGCTTGCAGATCGTCCAGGCGGTCCAGGTCCACACACCAGCCTTTTTCCAAGCAGGGCAGCGCTTGCTCCAGCGCCTCCGCGTTGATCTCCAATCCCCACACACGCACGTTCGGGTGGCGTTGTTTCAGCGCGCGGGCCACTGCCCCGTTGTTGCAACCCACATCGAGCACACGCTCCGGTGCCAGTAACGGGCGCAATAGATCCGGTCGGGGGCCTTGGTAGGAGGGGTTATCGTGGACCTTCATCGGGGGCGCAAAGTTGCAGGATAATCAACGCCGCGTGATCGGATCCTATGTTGTGCATCCTTGCGGTGAGATGGCATCAACGACCGGTCCGTGGTCGATGGCTCAGCAGTGCCGAATGGCACCATATCGACAGGCTCCGAAACCGCATCCGATGGGGACGGGGTCCGGGCCGAAGCCGAGGATCGGTCACTTGACTTTGTTGCGCTGAGGCCTGACCGCTTTCCATTCGCTGTCCTGCGAACTCAGGGTTCGTACAACCGCGATCGCAAGCCGGATCCTTCGATCAGCGCACCAATAGCGGAGCGGCGCCGAGCACATTTCCTTCCCTCGCGGTCAGGCGCACGGTGTACAGGCCTTGCGCTACTGCAGGTACGATCAGTTCGTACGGCCAATGTTCCACTCGGTCGATCAGAACGGTCTGTCCTATTGCATCGATCACGGAAAGCGTGCAAGGGATGTTCGGCGCGAAGTCCGGATCCAAACGCACCGTGGCTCCGGGCGAAGTACTGTTGGGACTGATCGTGAACGCGTGCGCTTCACCTACCGGTTCGGCGATACCCTCACCGCTACAATCTCCGTAGATCACCAGCAGCACGGGGCGCTTGTCGGCATCTGGGGCCACCGAACTATGGAAAGCAAGGCCCCGCGAGGTCGTTTCGTTCACCAATTGCAACATGAAGCCGAAACTGTTGTTCGGGTCATCGATCATGTCCTGGACCAACGCGGTGACATTGATGTTGAGGTAGTTCTCCGTCGCATAGGTGCTGGGGTCAAGAAGGACGTCGTTCAGTGCGGTGGTGGTAGGCTGCGTGTTCCAGGTAACCGTGTTGTCCGCCCAGGCGGAAGTGATACGTCGCAGTTGGCTTTGGTTTTGACCGACGTGCCCGATCGCGGCTACGTCACCAACCCCAAAGGGACCAATAGCGGAAAGGCTCAGAAACGCACCGAGAACAGTGGAGCCAGCTGGGATGCCCGTGAGATCGAAGTCCATCGCTCCGCGGCCCTTATTGATCCCTCCCTGGGCGCCTGGTTGGGCATACGCGGAATAGTGGATAGTGCTGTTATAGTTAGTGCTGGCCGAGTTGAAATTGTCATGATAACCAAGACTGGCATCCTCGGTCGGGCTCAGGACAACGCTTGTTTGTGCATGCGCTTGAGTTCCAAACAACAGAAGTGCGAGCGTGGCGGCAATGGTCTGTCTCATGTGGATGGAATTGACGGCAATGAAGATAGAGGACTAGCGCTGACGCACCCACGTCTGCGTTCGGTACAAGAAGGCCACGTACCCGCGCACCTGCAGTGTACCATCCTCCAACCAGAGTTTGCAATCGTACACTTTACCCGATTCGGGATCGAGGATCGTGCCGTCCTCCCATTCATCGTCGTCTTGTTCCATGGCGCGGATGATCTCCAGGCCCACGACGGGGTGGTTGTGCCGGTCATCGGGGCAGAGGTCGCAGAGCTTCTGGAGCTTCGACTTGTCATACAGGTCCACGATCTTTCCATAGATCTTGCCACCCCGCTCGGTGACCTCCACCACACTGCGGGGTTTTCCGGTCTTATCGTCCACGGTGGTCCACCGGCCCAGAATGCTTACATCTTGCAGTCGTAGATCTTGCCTTCCTGGGGGTCCAGTATGCGGCCGCCCACCCATTCATCGCCATCGCGTTGCAGGCCGCGCAGGATCTGCATGCCCACAATGGGCTGGTCCTTGCGGTCGTCCTTGCAGAGGTCGCAGTGGGACTTCAGTCTTTCCGGGCGCATCAGCATCCGCACGTAGCCGAAGGCACGATCGCCCTCCACCACGATCTCCACCACGCTACCCGCCTCCCCAGTATGGTCGTTGATGGTGATCCACTTGCCTGCGATGTCCTGCGCAGCGAGATCGGGCCCTCCGAAGAGCGATGTGATAAGTACTGCGGAGCGAACGTTTCTCATGCGCCGCCAAACTAGCGGATCCTCGCGCGTCGGCGTGCTTCGCGGTCGCGATAGCTTTGCGTCCTGCTTCTCCTGCGAGCTGGATCGGATCGGACCATGGAAGGCCTCAAGAAGTTCAGCAAGGACCTGCTTTCCACGGAGAAGCTGCTGCGGTATTCCAAAGGGCACCGCTTCATCTTCAGTTATCATGATATCGGGGTGCCGGGTACCGCGCATCATTCCCCGCGCAACGCGACGCATCCGGCGCTTTTCATGGAACAGATCGCCTTGATCGATCGGCTCTTCCGCGTGGTCACTTTGAACGAGATCGTGAGCGGCAGGGACCTTGGGCGAGGGAATTTCGCGGCGATCACCTTCGATGATGGGTTCCGCTCGGTCTACACGCACGCTCGACCAGTTCTCAAGAACGCGGGTTTGCCCTACGCCGTTTTCATCAATGGCGCGGCGGTGGTTCATGGCGAGAACTGGATCTCGAACATGGAGCGGCATAACGATGATGGCACGTACATTCGAGAGGTGCTCTTTGCTGCCGGCATGGAACGCGAGGATCGTACCGACCCCATCGACCGGATCATCGAACGAGGGCGGTTCGGATCCTCCTTCTTTTCAGCGTATGGTCGCCCTCGGCCCGGTGGCCGTATCTACTTGGACCATGCGGAACTGAAGGAGTTGGTGGGTGAAGGGGTTGTCTTGGGCGATCACACATGGGATCACGTGGTCCTTGGTGCGACGGAAGGAAAGGTCTTGGAAGAGCAACTCGCTCGAGGCTCGGAACTGCTTCACGACCTGACCGGTTCAAAGAGCGTCCACCACGCTATTCCCTTTGGGAAGAAGCAACACTTCGATGCCGGGTCCGTCAAAGCATTGCGCACCCACGGCTTCAAGCATGTATACACCACCAATCCGAACCGCTTCGTGAAGCGCGAACTGTCCGATGCGGATCTTCTCATCCCGCGGATCGGGGTGGTGGATCAAACGGCCAGGGAGCTTCTTTTCTACATCAACCGAACGTTGCTGCGCCGCTACGATCTTTAGGCCATGGGGCAATACACCTTTCAGCGCTGCTACTTCAGCGACCTCGGCGCGTTGAACGAGATCTACGTGAAGAGCTTCGGTGGGGGAGGCAGTGTTCCCTACTTCCAGTGGAAGTACCTGGACAACCCGGCGGGCAAGGCGATCGCCTATGTGGCGGAAGCGGACGGCAAGGTGGCGGGGTTCTATGGCGTGATCCCCGAGTATTGGTACATCGGCGGTGGGAAGCGCATCCTCCATCAGTCGATGGACACGATGACGCACCCGGACCATCGTGGCAAAGGCCTCTTCCCCAAACTCGCGCACATGGTCTTCGATCGCATCCGCGAAGAGACGGGCGGTCTTTTGGTGATCGGTTATCCTGGCCCCACGTCCTATGCGGGCTTTGTACACAAGTTGAAGTGGAAGAGCATGGTGGAGATGAAGTACCTCTTCGCTTACAAGTGGATGTTCCAGGCGGTCGCTTTCTTCCGGGATGGTTCAGGCGCGGTGGTGGAGGACATTTCCACCTATCCAGCGGAGATGGACGCGTTCTTCTCGGCGCACGAAGCACCGGTGCGGCCGTTCACCAAGTACCTTGATCGCGGTGTGCTCGATTGGCGCCTGGCCGCTCATCCCAGCACGCGGTATGATCGCTGCGTGGTGCGGGCCGATGGCCGTATCGTGGGCCACTGCGCCTATCGCGTGGATCCGGATGGGCGGATCTTCATCCTGTTGGTGGACTTTTTGAAGCGCGACCTTTTCGACAAGTACATGCGCGATGTTGTTGCGCATCTGTTCAAGCGGCCTGGTACCACGGCGGTACACACTTTTCTCGCCACGTTCCCTGAGGTTGAAGCGAGCTACCGCGCATTGGGCTTCGTTTCCAATCCGTTCAACCGAGGCCCGTTCTCCTACCGCACACCTTTGATCGTGCTGGCGGATCCGCCAAAGCACGGTCCCGATCCCTACGCCTTGGTCAATTGGGACGTGCAGCCCATCATGCGCGATTACTGACGCGATCGACCGTTAGAGGGTATCTCAAAATTATCCTTCGGGCTGCGCGAGGGTCTTTCATGTCCATACTTCGTTGCTCACCCCTCACGTAACCACCGGCTATGCTCGGGTTTCGCGCCTCGTCTGGCCGCGAAATCCTCCTCGCTCGCTTCCAAAAACAATTTTGAGATACCCTCTAGAAAGTACGCCCGATGCCGACCACGTAACGGAACGCGAAGTGCTCCTGCTCAGTAGCCGGCAGTGCGGAAAGCACGAAAGGCATATCGAAGCGCACGGTGAGCGGGTTCAAGTCCGTGAGCGGCCCCCATCGTTTGATGGTGAAGGCGAAGCCAGCGCCAGCGTCGGCACGCACATCGGCGAGCCGGAGGTCGGTAGGACCGTCGGTCGCGGTGCGGTAGCCCATGGTGCCCGCATCGCCGAAGAGGTAGGCGTCCAAATGGAGATATTCCCTGATCGCCTTGGGGCGCCAGCGAACCAGGCCATCGAGATCGAGCTCCGCATTGATGGAGGCCCCGGAATTGCCTCGATAGGTGGCGATCACCTGTCCGTCCGGGCCCAGTTCGGGGGCCACGTAGCCCGCATAACCCCGCAGGTTGAGACCGCCGCCGTGGTGGAAATGGTCCGGCGTATCGCCGTACGCGCCCGCCCATACGTTCGGCACAAAACCGATGCTGCGCACGTATTTGTTCTCCATCATCTCCATGGGCGATGCGCCAGCCAGGAACAGGGCGGTCTCGCGCCCACCGGTGCCGGTGCCGTATTGGGCAACGCCGCGTGCGCGGAGCAGGAGCCCTCCGAGCCTCAGATCATGGGTCACTGTAAGGCGCAGGCTCTCCCCGAAGCCTGCCGATCCGAGCGCGGGAAGCCGTAACCGTCCTTCCACCGAGCCATGGCCGTGCGCATGATCGAACGCACGGCGAAGTTCCAGATCGAGCACCCCGCTCAATGCATTGTACTCCCATTCCTGCGGATAGAGCAGGTAGGTCAGGTCCGCGCTGTCCCGACGCACGAAGTAGCGCAGGTCCGTTCCGAAGGAAGTGCGATCGTCCAACGACCGCCACCGGAAGCCACCACCGTATTGCTCCAACCCGTCCAGGTGCCGCGCATGCAGATACATCGAGGAGCCCTTGAGGATCCGCTCCGTGCCGCTTTCGTACCGGAAGTTGAAGGAGAGCGCGTCATACCGGGTGTCCACGCCACCACCGGGAAGTGCCTGGCCGAAGCCGGTGTTCACCCATGCGGTCACCCAGAGCTGGTGCTTGTATCGGAAGTAGGATCCATGGAAGTGCGCACCCACTTTCACCCCGTCGTATCCGTTCCACCAGAGATCGGGGCGTCCGAAGACCTCATAGGTGCGGCGGTCGGCCGGGTTGCGCACATGGTGATCGAACGAAATGGAAGCGGCGCGCGGAAGACTGTTGTCCGGTTGGTAAGCATCGGCCAGGCGGTAGGTGGTATCGATGCGCACGGAGGCGATGCCGCTCGGGATATCGACATGGGCGGTGTAGGTGGGTTGCAGATCGTCCCAGCCGATCCAGCGCGGGAGCACGGTCGCGGTCGTGGGCTTTTGGTACCACGTGTTCGGGATGTGGAATGCGTAGCTCTTGCCATCGCGGGCCGTCACCTGCATGTCGATCGGCATTTGAAGGGAGCCCACACGGCGCAAGGTGATCGTCTGCCCCTCACTGCGCATGCGTTTGGTGATGCCGGTCACGCGATAGTCGATGCGTTTGTCCGTATCGATCCACTGGTCGAAGAACCAGTTAAGATCGGCACCGCTGCTGCGCATGAAGCTCGCGCGCATGTCCTCGACATAGGGATGGCACATGCGCCACTGGGCGAAGTAGTCCTTCAGGGCTTTTTGGAAGACGCTATCGCCCAAAACGTATTGGAGGTTGTAGAGCATTGTGGCCGTCTTGAAGTAGACATGCCCAAAGCCGCGGCCACGGCCCTCCACATGTGCGAACTCATCGCTGTGGGTGTTGATCGGCGGCAATTCATCGCCTACCGCATCGCGCATGTAGCCGCGGTAAACCTCGCTTTCGCGCACCAGGTCGTATTTCGTGAAGCGGTCCAGATAGCGGTTCTTGGGTCGCTCTTCCACCAACGTATCGCCATCGATATCTTCCAACCCCTGGCTGGTGAGGAACTGGGTGAAGCCTTCGTCCAGCATGGCGCGATAGGTCTCGTTGTTGCCGATCATGCCGAAGAACCAGTTGTGCCCGATCTCGTGAACGAAGAGTCCCCGGTAGTCCGGGTCACTGCCTCCGTCCAGGGTGAGCATGGGATACTCCATGCCATCGCGCGCATCGGCTACGACCATTTTGGGATAAGCGTACATGCCCACGAGTTCGCTGTGCGAGCGGATGGCCTTCGCGCAATAATCCGCCGCGTTCTGCCAGCCGCTCGCGTGCGGTTCCTGCGCCACGGCGACACACTTCACGCCGTTCCATTCCGATTCGCCGATGCGGTAGGTGGGATCGGCGGTGAAAGCGAAGTCATGTGTGTTCTCCGCGTGGTACCTCCACACCTTGCGCACGCCGGGCAGGTATTGGGTGACCACACTTGGCGCTTCGTTCCATGGTTTTTCCTTGAACCGCGTGATGTCCAATTGTTCGCGCAGCGCGAAGGGCAGCACTTCGTTCGGGTTCTGCAACCAGCCGGTCGCTTCCAGTACCATATCGTTCGGCATGTCCAGCGCCACATCGTACGTGCCGAAATCCCCATGGAACTCACTGCCAAGGTGCTGCTGGGTGTCCCAACCCATCTTCCTGTCGTACACCGCGATGCGCGGATACCAATGCACGCCGTCGAAATGCTTGAAGCCCCATGCGTTGAAGAGCTTCATCCGGCGGTAGATGTCGCTCGCCCAATGGGTGCGGAAGGAGAAGTTGAAAGTGACCCGCCCGCCCGGTGGGAGTGCTTCAGGAAGCCAGGCTTTGAGGATCGTATTGTCCAACTCCGTGCGCAGTTCCTGGCCGTGTATTTGAAGGCGCTGGAGGGTGGTGCCGCGTTGCACGGTGTCCTGGCTCGCCCGGCCGTGCTCCTCAAGGTCGGCATAGGACCCCGCGTTGAAAGCGTTCTGGTACAGATGGAAGAACACGAAGCGCAATGTGTCCGGCGAGTTGTTCCAGTAGACCAGGGTGCCTTCGCCATCGAGATGGTCGTGTACCTCGTCCAGCTTCCCGTTCAACGTATAATGCACGTCCTGCTGCCAGTAACCCCAGTAGGGTGGGCGGTTTCTCCAGTAGTGCGGGTTGTCGGCGTTGCGGAACGTGTTCGGTGGGCGCAGCGGATCGAACCGCTGGGCCCGGGAACTGGCGCAAAGAAGCAGGACGATGGTAGCGAGAAGGAGACGCATGGATCGGGACCGCAAAGTACCGAACGCGCGCGGTTACGAACGTGAGATGGGCCGCAGCTCCACGCGGTGGTCATGCCGTGCGCGTGAGATGCTGATGTTCAACTCGTATCCCACCAACAGGGCGATCATGTTCAAATAGATCCACAGCTGCACGGCCAGGATAGCTCCAATGGAGCCATAGAGCGCGTTGTAATCGGTGATATTGGAGAACACGAAGGTGAGCGCCTTGGAAAGAACGAGAATGAGGACGAGTGCGAGGATCGCGCCCGGGGTGATCCAATGGTACCGTTGCCGTGAAGGATCACCGGCGTTGTAGAGCAACCCCAGCATCGCCAGCACCAGTACCATGAGGATGCTCCATTTGGCGGCGAAGAGCCCCAGCACCTCGAGCGAACTGGAGAGGTGGCCGTGCTCGTCCATCCAGGCCACCACGGCGTTGCTGATCGTGAGCACCGGAATGGCGATCATCACTAGGATGGTGAGGGCGAATAAGAGGCCCAGGCTCAACATGCGTTGCTTGAACGGGGTGTGCCAGGTGGTGAGATTGGTACTTCCGCTGAAACCGAGCAGGATCGCGTTCACACTGTTGCTGGCCACATAAACACCTACCACGAAGCTCACGGAGAGCAAGGTGCCGTGTTTCTTAAGCACCAGATCGTGCAAGGTGCTTTCCACGAAAGTGTACACTTCGTAAGGAAGCATGCTCTGGAAGGTGCTGAGCAACTTCGCCTGGAGATCGTCGATGGGGATGTACGGGATGAGCGTGAGCAGGACGATCACCGCCGGGAAGAAGGCCACGAAGAGCTTGAAGGCGATGGCCGAAGCGCGCGTATCCACCCGGCCGGTGGCCAGCGCCTCGAAGAAGAACCGCGAGATGGCGTAAAGACTGAAGCCGCCGAAGCCGGGGAGCCGCACTTGTTTGGACCATCGGACCAGGATGCGGAACGCACGGGAGAAGAGGGCCTTCCGTTTGATCCGTTCCCACATGATGGCTCAAAGGGCTTTGAGGCTCAGGTCAAGGCTGCCTGGGCTATGGGTCAAGGCGCCCACGGAGATGAAGTTCACTCCGCATTCCGCATAGGCGCGCGCGGTATCCAACGTGATGCCGCCGGAAGCCTCCGTGGGGTAATGACCATTGATGAGGTCCACCGCTTTGCGCAGGTCGGGAAGGGCGAAATTGTCAAGCATGATGCGTTGCACACCGCCGAGTACGAGCACCTGTCGCACTTCGTCGAGGGTACGGGTCTCCACCTCGATGGGTAGGTCCAATCCGCGATCGGCGAGGTAGCGGCGTGCGGCTTCTATGGCGTTGGCTATGCCTCCGGCGAAGTCCACATGGTTGTCCTTGATCATCACCATATCGTAAAGCCCGAAGCGGTGGTTCTCGCCGCCTCCTATCAGCACGGCCCATTTCTCCAGTGCGCGCATGGTCGGGGTCGTTTTCCGCGTATCCAGCACCCGGCACCCGGTGCCCTCGATGGCGTCGACGAAATGGCGGGTCATGGTAGCGATACCGCTGAGGCGCTGCATGAAGTTGAGCAACACCCGTTCGGTGGTGAGCAAAGAGCGCACCGGTCCGTTCAGGGTGAAGGCCATATCACCGGGCGCCACGTTGGCACCATCTTCGAGCAATACGCGCAGGTGCAGGTTCGGGTCAGCGTGCGCGCAGATCAGACGGGCCACCTCCACCCCGGCCAGCACGCCGGGTTGCTTCACCAACAGCCGCATGCCGCCGCGCGCGGTGGCGGGGATCGTGCCCAAGGTTGTGTGGTCGCCATCACCGATATCCTCGGCGATGGCCGCGGTGATCAGATCTTCGGTGCCCGCAGGTAGCACGTCAGCGGTCGGTTCGGCCCTCCTCGATGCGGAGCTGTTTCACCTGGAGCACATCGGTCACCTTTTTCAGGAAGAAGGTGACCCGGAAGTAGCCGTTGCGCGTGCGCAGGATGCCGATGTAGTACTGGTCGCCGAACTTGCTGGCGCCTTTGTGCTCGATCACCATGTCCACCGGCGGGTTCTCATCGAAGAAGCGGCGGAGGATCTGCTCCGCTTGGGCCTTGCTGTAAACATCGCCGGTACCGGCCACGGTAAGATCCACGTTCGGGATGAAATGACGGGCCAGTTCCTTCGAATTGCCGGCGCGCAATGCCGCCACCACTTCGTCCTTCACCGGGTCTTGGGCGAGGGCGGGCAGTGCCAGGAGGAGGAACAGGAAGGGAACGATCGGCTTCACCGAGCAGGGAGTTCGCATGATCGAGGGCCAATTTCGCAAACATCAGGCCAGTTCAGCATCTTGCACCCGCCCGAATTGTCAACAGGCATACGCGCATGAAGCTCAGGCTCGTCTTGGTCGGAAAGAACGCCCCCGGGCCCCTCGCCCAGGCTTTGGAGGAGATGCTGGAACGGGTTCGACGCAGTGCGCCCGTCGAGGTGCATGTGGTTCCGGAGATCACCTCCGGCGAGGTGGAACACAAGCGCAAGGTGGGCACGCAACGGTTGATGGAAGCGGTGAAGGACGATGCGATGGTGGTACTGTTGGACGAACGCGGCAAGCAGTTCACCTCCGAAGGGTTCGCCGCGCAGGTGGGCCGTTGGCGTGATCAGGGAGCGCGCACGATCACGTTCGTCGTGGGCGGGGCTTATGGGGTGGAGGAGCCACTTCGGCGACGTGCGCAACTGGTGCTGGCGCTTTCCAGCATGACCTTTCCGCATCAATTGGTGCGGGTGTTCCTCGCGGAACAACTATACCGGGCCTTCAGCATCCTGGACGGCCGACCCTACCATCACTGAGCGGGCTTGCGAAAGCCGGCCTTCATGCTGTCGCCCACCTTGAGCAGGTTCAACAAGCCATTGACGAGGGCCTTGGCGAGTCTCAGCCAGATACTGGACTCGATCCGTTCGCGCAGCACATCGTCCTGAGGGTTGCCGAGGGGCGCGGAGGCCTTGCCCAGGGCGCCGCGCAGCCGCCAGAGATGGACGCCTGTGGTGAGCATCCATTGCTGCCTCAGGCCCGCTGAGCGAGCGAGGCGGCGCAGTGTGCGCGGTGTGAAATAGGATAGATGCTCGGGGTAGTGTACGATGCTCCAGGCGGATCGGGAGAACAGACGACCCATGCAGTTGAAGTTGGGCGTGGTCATGTAGAGCAGACCGCCGGGCCGGAGGATCTTCGCCATGCGGGCGATCTCCTGGCGGGGATGCGCCAGATGTTCGATCACCTCGAACGAGCACACCACATCGAAATGGTCGTCGCCGTAGTGGGACGGGTCGAGAGGGCCTTCGATGATGCGGATGCCCCGGGCCTTGCACGCGGCCACCGCACGATCGCCGTATTCGGTGCCGAAAACCTCCCATCCGCGCAATGCGGCACGCTCCAGGAAAAGGCCTGCACCGCAGCCCACGTCGATCAAGCGGCCGGTCTTGCGGTACCGTTCGAACCGGTCCAGCAGTTCATCGAAGCGGATGGCGGTCACCGGGCTCAGCACGTCGCGCACCGGATAGCCGCGGTAGAAAGCCCGCAGCTCCTCCACACTTGGATCTTGCAGGCAGTAGGCGAAGCCACATGTACGGCATTTCACCAGGTGGTGGTTCTCGAAGCCCGCGACGGAGCGGTGGCCCTTGCTCGCGCAAAGCGGACATTCAGAATGGGCCGAACTCATGCCGGGCGAAAGTAAGGCGGGCCGAAGGCGTGGATCCAAAGGCGATCTTTGGTGCCAGCGATGATCTTCACGGAGTACTACGGGTACGTCACCATCCATTTCTGGGAGTACCTGATGATGTTCGTGCTCTTCGTGCTGATGTACATCTATTTCGCACGGCAGAAGAACCTGCGGATCAAGACCGAGCCGGAATACAAGTACTTCCTGTGGGGCCTGCTCGCCAAGGTTTCCGGGGGGCTCTTTTTCAGCCTCATCTACTTCTACTACTATCAGGGCGGGGATACGATCAGCTACTTCTATTCCGCCGTGGCGTTGGGTAACCTGTTCAAGCAATCGCCATCGGAGTATTTCACCGTGGTGTTCGGGGAAGCCACCCTGGCGAACAAGCTGAAGTTCACGTTGGAGACCGGCGAGCCGTATTTCTACGTGTACAACGATCCCCGGGCCTACATGGTCACGCGGTTGGTCAGCCCGCTCACGGTGCTCACAATGAACAGTTACCTGCTCACCACCACGTTGGTGTCGAGCGCTTCCTACATCGCGGTGTGGCGGTGCTACCAGACGTTCATCGGATATTTCCCACGGCTGCGACGTGAGTTGGCCATCGCCGTGCTCTTCATGCCGTCCTCGATCTTTTGGGGATCGGCCATACTGAAGGACACCTTCACGTTCGCGGGGGTCTGCTGGTTCTTCCATGGCGTGGACGATCTCTTCTTCCACCGGGAGCGGGTGGTGCGTTCCACCTGGCACGTGATCCTGGGGCTTTTCCTCATGATCGCCATCAAGCCGTACGTGTTCATGGCCATCTTCCCGGTGTGCTTGCTCTGGCTGTCGTATGGCCGGTTGCAGCGTATCCGCAACTCACTGATCAAGTACCTGGTAGTGCCCATGGGCTTTGTGTTCATGGTCTTCATCAGCTTCGTGATCCTTACACAGCTCGGGGAGAGCCTGGACAAGTTCTCGTTGGACAAGGCCCTTGACACCATCCTCACCGCCCAGCAGGACCTGAAGCGTAGTGAGGAGTACGGATCGAACTATTTCGACGTGGGCGAGTTGGACGGCACCTGGACCAATGTGCTGTCCAAGTTCCCGGTCGCCACATGGGCGGCTTTGTTCCGGCCCGACCTCACCGAGTGCAAGAACTTCGTGATGTACCTCGCGGGGCTGGAGAACACGTTCTTGTTGTTCATGTTCCTCCTGATACTTTGGAGGAGCCGCATCGCTCTTTTTCCGGCCTTGGTGATCAAGAACCCCCTGGTGCTGATGTGCGTGGTGTTCGTGCTCACCTACGGTTTCATCACGGGGATCACCACCCCCAACTTCGGCGCCTTGGTGCGGTTCAAGATCCCGTTGATCCCCTTCTTCGTGGCTTCCATGTACATCATGCTGTACCTGTTGAAGGTCCGGCGCGCGACCATCGGCCGTGGCAAACGTTTCCGTTTCGAGGATTACATGTACGGTGACCCGGACCGGCCCAGAGCGTTGAGAAAAGCCGCGGTGGAGGCCAAACGGAAGGCATACATGGCGGCCTGAGCACGTCTGTAGGGATATGACGACCAATACCACGTCCCGGGAGACCGGGGATCGCAAGGACCGGATCGCCATCGTGGTGCTCTGTTGCCATGGCATCGAGGATCCCCTGGTGGCGACGCTTATCCTGGACTACACGCTCCGTCTGCAGCAACGCGATATCGGAGCGGAGGTGCTCTTGATCACAGAGGAACCGCACCGCCGAAAGCTCTCCGCCGAACGTCGCGCGGAACTCGAGCGCGCTGGTATTCTGTGGAGCCCGCTCTGGTACCACCTGTCCGGTGCGCAGTTCTTCCAGAAATTCCGCAACCTCTTCCTGCTGGCCTGGCGGGCCTGGTCTTTCGCCCGGGGCTACAGGCACCGCGTGGTGCTGGGTTTTCTGAGCATGACGGGTGCGTACGGCAGCATCCTTCGAATGCTCTGGTTCCATCGCTTCATCGCCATGAACTTCGAGCCGCACAGCCTGTTCATGAAGGAGATGGGCGTATGGGGACCCCGCTCGCTCAAGTACCGGGTGATCCGGTTCTTCGAACGACGTACCATGGCCGTGGCCGATGACTTGATCGCACCGGCCAGCGCAGTGATCGACCATGTGCGGTCCCATCCGCACCGATGCGCCATCCACCTGCAGGGCGTTACCATCGATGTGCGCAAGAGCCAACGCGATCCTGAAATGCGTCGCACCATGCGGGCCCAGCTCGGGTTCGAGGACGCTACGGTACTACTCTATGTAGGCAAGTTCGGGGGGATCTACTACAGCGCTGGGGAATACATGGAATTCATACGCCGGAGCTGCCTGGCGGATCCGCGTGTACATCATCTGCTCATCACCTTCCCGGACCAGATCGCGCTCATCCGCGGCCATGGTGCGTACGCCCAACTCGAACACCGGATCACCCTGCTCGAACCAGTGCCACCGGAGCACTTGCCCGACTACCTATCCGCCGCCGACCTCGGTGTGATCGCGGTGCCACCCACACCATCGCAGGTGTTCCGCTCACCGGTGAAGACCGCGCACTACTGGGCGGCCGGCCTTCCCATCATCATCCCGGAAGGGATCTCGGACGATTGGGCCATTGCGCGCGACCGCGCTATCGGTATCGTGGTGAACGGACTTCCGGACCTGGAAGTGGATGCCTTTCGCTCCGAACTGGATCGCTTCATGGCGGAGCCGAGGAAGGAGTTGATGGAGCGTTGCGTTGGCGCCGCGTTCGAACTGCGTGACACCGGTACAATGGTCGATCTGCTGGAAAAGTTGGTCACTTCCGTCCGATCCGATCGAAGAGCGTCTTGAAGGCTTTGAGCGGCCTACCTGCACGCAAGAAGGACTTGACCATGATCGAACGGCTGCGCATGCGGTACCTCCGCAGATCCTCGGGCGCGGTGATCCCCTGCGCCTCGATCCAGCGGTACACGAAACGGTAGGACCGCCAGAGCCCATCAAGATCGCTCATGGAGCTGTGCCCGGTGCGTCTGTATATCAGTACGGTATCGAGGGTATAGCGGTAGGTACGGCCCGGGCTGTACTCCAGGCAGAACAGCATGTCCTCCATGTGGGAGGTCTCCTCGTTCAAGCGCAGCGTGGCTCCGGGTCGCCACCGCACCATCCATGTGATCCCGGCGAAGCAGCTCCCGGTCAGGCGGACCAGTTCAGCGAAGGGCTGACCGGTGAAGGTGGGCACGTACTCCTTGAGCCGCACGCGCAGGTCCTTGTCCATTTGTACCACCCGTCCGTCCACCATGTCCGTATCCGGATAGCGTTGGAAGATCGCGATGCGTGAACCGATGCTATTCGCGGGCAGCACGTCGTCCGAATCCAGGAAGCAGACGAATTCGCCGCGCACATGAGCGAGCCCTTTGTTGCGGGCGTTCCCGATCCCCCCGTTGGCCTGGTGGAAGACCTCGATCCGTGGGTCGTGGTAACGCAGTAGGATCTCCGCGGTCCGATCGCGACTACCATCGTTCACCACCAGGAGTTGCCAGTTCGTATGGCTCTGAGCGATGACGGACGCGATCGCCTCTTCGATGTAATGCTCCGAGTTGTAAGCGGGCATGATGATCGAGACGAGCGGTTCCATTGCGTGCGTCCAAAAGTAGCGGCCCGTGCGTCCGCGGACTAGACAATGACCTTCGTGCGGCGGCCGCTCACGGCGCGAATGACGGTGGCGAAGCGCTCGGCCATCACACTGCTGTGCATACTGCGGATGAAGTCCGCGTCCGGTCGGAGTTCGATGCCACCGTGGAGCATCCGTTCAATTACCAGGACCGATGCGGAGAGATCGTCCGGTGGGCAAAGCAAACCGAGGCCGGACCGCTGGAGGATGCGCTTCTGCGCTCCTTCGCTCACGAAGGCGAGGATCGGCCGCAACGCCTGGAAGTACTCAAAGGTCTTGCCGGCGATGCTATAGTCCTGACCGCCGATCACTTTGCTGGACGTGATCAACAACGCGTCGCATCGGGCCTGCAACGCGAGCGCTTCGCGGTGGCCAAGGCGGCCGTGGAACACAACGAGATCCATTAGGTCGTGCTCCTGTACCATGTCCCGCAACCACGCGGGCACATGACCGGCCAGTTCGATCCGCACAAGACCGGCGAGCTCCGGGCGCTTCATGCGCAGCGCGGCCAGCGCCTTGAAGAAGAAGTGTGGCGAACGATAGCGCCAATCCTCTTTACGCGGAGCATACTGCAGGAACTGATGCGGCTTCTTCCGGTACCACGGCGAGAACATCAACGCGCGCTGATAGGGCGTGTAGTAGAAGCTGCCCACGTACCCGATGCGCAAGGGTTCGGCGACGGTCGGGGTCCGCATTGTGATCCGCTCCGGTATTTCGGGCACATCGCCAGCGTACGAATTCGTGATCAGGTGGAAGCGATCGGCCGCGATATGCGGGTGAAGGGACTTGAGATCGGTGATCGTTTGATCACTGGTGGCGACGATGGCGTCCGCGCTTTCCAGCGCCAGGCGTTCTTCACGCAAAGTGAGGCGATAGTGCAGGTAGGAGGCGTAGGGCGTCACGATCCAGTGGCTCCAACCGTCGCGCAGGTCCAGGATGAAGGGAAGTCCGAGGTCTTTGGCGATACGCGCGCAGGGCCGTGCCAAACTGAAGGGTGGTGCGGTGAGCAGGATGGCGTCCAACCGGTGCTCGCGATGGATCCGTTCGATCGTCGGCCGCAGGTGGTGCATCCAACGCCGTGCGGCGGGGTCCACAATGTGCAAGTAGTACGTAGCGTGCAGATCGTACGTCGGGCCTTTGGGATCGAGCGGTGTGCGCACCACCGTCATGCGTTCGTCGCTGTCGCCGCCCAGCGATGGATCGATGTTGCCTTCGCCGTGCCCCGAGGCCTCCGGTGTCACCACGATCGGCCGGATACCCGAGCGCGGCAGATGGCTCGCGATCCTGTATGGCCGGTGCGAACCGCCCGAGTTGAGCGGAGGGAACTCGTACGCGATGAGCAGCACGTTCATCGAGCCGGGACGGTCTCGTTCATGCGACGGCAAGGATAGGGAGCCATCATCACATCCCGGGGAACCAGGTACCCGTCGTCCAGAAGCGCATCAATGCGAACAGCACATCCAGCGCCGACACGATGGCGAGCATGCGGAGCACCGGGCGCATCCAAGGCACGCCGGCGTTCCGCAGCAGCATCGCCATGTAGAACAGATAGGCCGCGGTGCTCACCACGGTGAACGCGAGCACGATGGCATCCGCCGTCCCGAACATGCGCTCGGCGACGAAGGCCGCGATTGCACGACCCGCTAGCATCACCAGTTGGAAGATGAGCAGATAGTGCTGCCGCTTCTTCACCAGCATCACCGAGGTGAGGGGTTCGCTCACCAGGCGGAACAGGAAGAAGTGGCCCATGTAGGCCGTGTAGATCCCGGACACTAACCAGGCATCGCCCAGCACCCATTGGAAGATCACATCGCTGAAGAAGGTGATGGCCGCGAAGGGGACCACCCCGATCATCATCAAGCGATTGAACACCCCGCTGGTGATCCGGGGCAGGTCGTGCGGCTTGTCGTGCTGGCTCTCCGCGATGCGCTGCTGGAACACCACGCCGAGGCTGTACCCGAAGAGGCGCAAGGGCATCAGCAGCAAACCGCCAGCGAAGGCGAATTGCCCCAAGGCTACAGGGTCGAAGACCAGCATGAAGATCGGGATCTGCTGCCCCAGCAGCGCCACGTAGCGCTCCGGAAAAAGCACGAGCGGATGCATGCGGTACTCATGCAACGTTTCCCGGAGCCTGGCCCACGGCGGGAAGGTGAGCACGCGCACCAGCGCCCCATGACCGATCGCCTTCCAATACGCCAGCAATCCCACCCCACGCACGGCCACTTCGCCCACTATCAGGCCATGCACCGCGCCCTTGCTGAAGAGACCATAGATCAGATTGAAGACGCGCAGGAACAAGTTGGTGCCACCGCCGAGGTAGGGCGATGACCGGAAGTTCTTTTCGCGGATCAGCCAGTTGGTGAACAAGTTGGGCAGGAACTGCACCGCCACTCCGAGAGGTAAGAGCAGCGCCCAGCCTCCGAGGATGCTCCACGCGGGCACCCAGGTGTAGATCACTTCATGCGCGAGACAGAAGGGGAGCATCAAGAGCAGCACCGCTGCGAAACAGATCAGGTCCAGCCGCACCAGGTCCAGGAACCGGTCGTGGTCGCGGGGCAGCACATAGGCGGTGAACAAGCCGGGATCGGAGAGTTGGGCGAGGTTGAGCGAGATGGCGAGGAACAGGCCATAGACGCCGTAGGCCTCGGGGCCATAGATGCGCGCGATGATCGGGGTGAGCACCAGTTGGCTCAGGATCACCAACGAAGAGCCGCTGAACACGTGCGCCGCGCTGTTGGCGAAGGAGCCGCGCTGGGACACTTGTCCGAACTCCTCCTTCCACCTGCGGGCCAATGCCTTCCTCATGCCTGATAGACGACGCTGGCCCGGGGCCGTTGCGCGGCAAAAGTACCGTCCTCGATCCGAGCACCACTGACTTGCGAAGCACGACCTTCGGAGCCGATGATCGAACTGGTGCTATGCACAGGGAATATGGGCAAGGTGGCTGAGCTCCGAGCGCTGCTTCCGGAGGATCACCGTGTGGTCGGACTAGCAGAATTGGGCCTCTCCACCGACCTTCCAGAGACCTGCGATACGCTCCAAGGGAACGCGCTCCAGAAAGCACGCCATGCGTTCGCACAATGTGGGCGCCCGTGTGTGGCGGACGATACTGGACTGGAAGTGGACGCGCTACAGGGTGCTCCAGGGGTCTACTCCGCGCGCTATGCAGGACCGGCCAGGGATCCCGCTGCCAACATGCGGGAACTCCTCTCCGCATTGCGGAACATGGACCAGCGCTCTGCCCGTTTCCGCACGGTGCTCGCCTTTGTGGACGGCGATAGGGAACACTGCTTCGAGGGGACCGTGGAAGGCACCATCACGCATGGGCCATTGGGCACCGGGGGCTTCGGCTATGATCCGATCTTTCTACCGGAAGGGTCGTCGCTCACCTTCGCGCAAATGGAAGCTGAAGCCAAGAACCGTATCAGCCATCGTGCGCGTGCCATGGAAAAGTTGCTCGCGTACCTGCGCGAGGTTCAGCGGCCGCGCTGAAGGCATTCCGCGATCAGTCCGTTCACCACGGCGGGTACGCCGATCCCCGACACTTCGAGCATCTTGGGATAGATGCTCGCTCCGCTGAAACCGGGTGTCGTGTTCACCTCAATGGTCACCAGATCATGGACGCTGGTGCCGGTACCGCTCCAGAAATGATCCACGCGCGCCATGCCACGGCAATCCAGCGCGCGGAAGATCGCGGCGGAACGCTCCTGCACCATCCGCGTCACCTCGTCCGGAAGTGGTGCGGGCACCAGTTCTTCGGTGTCCTTCGCGTGGTACTTGGCCTGGTAGTCGAAGAATTCGTGCGAAGTACGGATCTCGCAGACAGGCAGGGCTTTCACTTCGCCGTCCATGCCGAGCACACCGCAAGTGAGTTCGCGTCCGCTCACCGCACCTTCCACCAGCACACGATGGCTCTCTTTGAAGGCCGCCTCGATCGCGGGTAACAAGGCTTCGGCGGACTTCACTTTGCTGATGCCGAGGCTGCTGCCGCTCTCATCCGGTTTCACGAAGCAGGGTAGACCCACGGTCTTCAAAATGTGTTCGGGTACGACCGGATCCCCTTGTGCGATCACCACACCTGGGGCCACCGTGAAACCGAGTTGCCGAAGCAGGCCCGTGGTGGACGATTTACTGAAGGTGAGCGCCATGTTGAGCACACCGCCCGTTTGGTAAGGCACCCCTTGGAGATCCAAATACCCTTGGAGTTTTCCGTCCTCGCCCGGTGTGCCATGGATGGCGATCAAGGCGGCATCGATCCGTTCCATGCCATTGCCGCGGTCGGTGCGGAAGGTGCCGGGGTCGAAGGGCAGCGGTGCTTCATCCACCGTGGCGCAGCTCCATCCTTCGGCGCCGAGGGTCACGAGCACGGGCGCGAAGCGTGCGCGATCGATGGCCTTCATCATGCGGTCGGCGCTTTGGAAGCTGATCACCGATTCGCCGCTGAGCCCACCGCGGATCACCGCGATCAAGGGGAGTCGTTCGTTGGGAGAGTTCATCTAGGAAGGATGGTCACCGGGCGTAAAGGAACGAGTGGGCATCACACCTTCATCATAGAGATCGATCCCGAAACGCCGCACCATGGCCAGCGCACGCTGGATCTCATCCGGCGTCATGCGGCTCTGCCACAGGGAAAGCTGGGCATGCGGATCGTGTACGCGCGAACCTTCCACCACGGTGCTGCTGGGCTTGCGCACCAGGTCCAGCGCTTTCGCCGGAATTTCCATGCCCCAGCCCGAGAACACCTTGCGCAGGGTGGCTTCCGGGTGTACCACCAGTTCTTCGTAGGTGATGGTGGTCCAAGCCACATCGTTCAAAGGATGCTCCAATAAGTATTTGTGATCAGCCGCCCACGAGGCGGCCTGGCGTTCCTCGAATGTCGAAGCTGTATTGAAGTAGGGCTGATAGCTTCGATAGAGCGCGTCGAACCGATGCGGTGGTGGTTCGATCACTACCGGGAATTTGTCCCAAGTGCCGCGCTTCTTCTGCGAACTGATCACCGCGCACGGGTGGCGGATCAGCAACACCGGGTTTGGGCAATGGGAAGCGTTGCACCATCCAGGGCAGCAGCAAATTCCCCCGGATGAATTTCACCACCAGCCGGTCCGCCTCGCGCAGGTCGGCAAGGGTGGAGGTGCGCGTGAGGTAGTTGCTCAGCATGCGCCCGGCGAGCAGATCTTGGAAGAGGGCTTCCGCTTCCGGCCACTGCTCGCCTTCGGGAATATGCTGCCGCCACCAGAAACCGATCCGCGCGAAGGGCGGGTTGTTCTCCAAGTCCAGCGGCTCCCAGATAGTGGCGGTGCTCGGGATGGTGCGTACCAACTCTTCCAGCCAGGTGGAACCACCGCGCGGCGCGCCGAAGATCAGAATGGCCTTCGCGGGATCCACCTGCAAATGCCCGGCGATCCGGCGGGCGCCCAAGTCCTTCAGCGCATTGGTGAAGCGGGTGCGTGCGCGATCCAGGAGAGAGGGCGATGCCATGTACGGGGCAAATAAAGCCGATCGCCGCCGCTTTACTCCGGTGCAGCGGGTGAAGAGCGACTGGTTCAGATCTCTGGCGCGGGACTCTATGCTCGTGGATCCTCCCCCGCCCGCAGGGTCTCCGCTTCGGGACCATGCCGCACGACCTGATGGTAGCCTTGCGCTAACCGGGTCGCTTCCATGATCCACCGCTTGCGCGCTCCGGCGGACGTGAGTGGAACGCCCCCGGATCGCACCGGCGCCCCCGCCCGAAAGTCTACTTTTGCCGCGCTCTTTCGCCCCCTTCGGCGGCGCTTGAGCGACCTCCATGTTCCGCAGGCTTGCCTATGTGCTCCCCGTGCTCACCGCCTTGGCCATCGGCCTGGCCGGATGGGCCTGGGTTCGCGGTTACACACGCCACGGGGTAGCGCTGGCGGTACCCGATGTGAAAGGGCGCACGGTGGCGGAAGCGGAGGCCCTGTTACGGCCCTTGGAACTGACCGCGGAAGTGATCGACTCGGTACACAATGACAATGCGGTGAAAGGTGCGGTGGTGGAACAGGATCCGCGTGCCGGTTCTCAGGTGAAACCGGGGCGTTCCATCTACCTGGTGGTGAACGCCATGCAACCCGCGATGTTGGACATGCCCGCGCTGGTGGACCTTTCCAAGCGGCAGGCCATCAGCGTGCTGGACATCGTGGGCTTGAAGGTGGCCGAACTCCGTTACAAGCCAGATGCCTGTACTGACTGTGTGGTACAACAGCTCTACCAGGGCGCGCCGATCGCCACAGGCACGGGCATCCGCAAGGGCGAAGCGATCACCCTGGTGCTGGGCAGCGGCGAGAGCGGCGAGCGCGTCCCTGTTCCGGACCTCACCGGCCTGACCTACGCCGAGGTGTCCGCAGTGGTGAACATGGCCTCGTTGAACCTGGGCGCGGTGTTGGAGTGTGCCGGATGCAATAGCAAAGCCGATTCCTCGTTCGCGAGGGTGTACCGTCAATCCCCTGGTTCCGGCGTGGTCGCCATGGGTGGCTTGATCGATATCTGGCTCACAGCGGATACCACCGGATTGCGACCAGCCGTAGTTGATAGTCTTTCCGATCCGAACGCACTTGAAGATGCCGATGATGCTCCGTAACGCGATCCTCTTTGTCCTCGCCGTTTCGTCTTTCTTGGCATCTGCTCAGAGCGGCGAAGCATTGTTCCCGCTGGCAGGCCAGCAACGCCCGGACAATCCCATGCGCCTGTTACGTGCTTCCGGTGGGGACTATTTCATCTACGAGAACGCATCCCAGGAGCTTCCGCTGATGGATGATTTCTCCATCGACCGCACGCGGCACAAGAACGCGGAGAGCACCGATCCCGATGTCACCTTCACGGACAAGGTGTACTTCCTTGAGGTCTCCGGCATCTCGACACCGGATATGGCCTTCATGACCGACACCACTTACTACTACACGGTGGATACGGTGGGGGTGGATACGATCGTGCGCGTGGCAAACCCGGAGACCACGGTGACACAATACGATCTCTCGGACTACCCGTCCGCTTCCACGGTGATCACCGGATGGCCGCCTTACGACATCTGGGACACGATCGGCGATCCACTATCGGACACGATCCTGTATGCACCTGACCTGACGCAGGACAGCTTGATGGTGTACACCGTAGCGCCTTCCACGGCCACCTACGATCAGAACAATGTGGACGTACCCCTGGTGCTGTGGGAGGATGATGAGGTTTACGTGAACGGCACCTATCCCATCGATCCGCCCACCATCGGCGTGGCCACCTTCGATGGTGTGGACCGCTTCGGGATCCCCTACGTGACCAACGCGCCTACGGCCTATGGGATCAATGACCATCTCACTTCGGTGCCCATCAACATGCTTTATCCTCCCGGCGACTCGATCTACCTGAGCTTCTTCTATCAACCGCAGGGTCTGAGCGGCGATTCGGAAGTGCAGGAGGAGGACAGCTTGATCCTTGAGTTCTACGCGCCCGATGAGGATGAATGGATGCGGGTTTGGCGTGCGCCGTACACCGCGCTCACGGATTTCAAGCAGGTGATGCTGCCCATCACTGACTCGCGCTTCTTGAAGTCGGCGTTCCAGATGCGCTTCCTGAACTATGGCACGCAGAGCGGCGCATTGGACCATTGGCACCTGGACTATGTGCGGCTGGGCCGTCAGCGTAGTGTGAGCGATACGGTGCTCGTGGACGTCGCATACTTGTATCCCGAAGCATCTCTCTTACAGACCTACACGTCGGTGCCCTTCGCGCACTTCACGCAAGCGCCGGCATCGTACATGGCCTCGTCCGTCACGCTCATGCAGAAGAACCTCGACGTGAGCGATCACTTGATCACGTGGGGCGTGCGGTCCGGCTTGGAAGGAGCAGCACCGCTGGCCAATTTCGGAACGGGGAACAACATCATCAACAATGCGAGCAGCACCTATCCGAGCGTTCATCAGGTGGCTCCTTTCGCCTACGACCCCGGACTTTCGACGGGTGCCGCCTTCTGGCGGAACACCTTCTGGGCGAACACCACGCCGGACATGAACCGGTACAACGATACCACCACCTTCGTACAGGAGTTGAGCAACTACTACGCGTACGATGATGGCAGCGCGGAGGCCGGTTACGGCCTGGTGAACGCACCGAACGGCAAGGTGGCCGTGCGTTTTGATATGCAGATCGGGGATACCCTGCGTGCGGTACGGATCTACTTCGACCCCATCTTCTACCCCGAGAACCCTGACGCGGCACCCTTCCTGCTCACGGTTTGGAATTCGGTCATCCCCGAATCCATCCGGTTCCAGAACATTTCGTACAGCGATCCGGAGTACCGGCCGCATGGCCTGAACAAGTTCGTGGAGTATCCGCTGGACCAGCCCATCTATGTGCCCCCAACGTTCTATGTAGGACTGGTCCAGACCGATCCCACCTTCCTGAACATCGGCTTCGACAAGAACAGGGACAACTCGAACAAGTTGTTCTATGATACCGATGGCTTTTTCGAGCCTACCTCACAGGTGGGGTCCTTGATGCTGCGGCCGGTATTCGTGTCCGATGTGGATCCGTTCCTGGGCATGGAGGAGCCGACGGTCCCACAACTCGCGCTGGCCCCGAACCCGGCTTCGGACCGTTTCCAACTGATCGGGCTCCCGGAAGGTGCCAGCACCGTGGAAGTGATGGATGCCATGGGACGCACGGTGCTGCATGGATCGCTGCGGAACGGTTCCTCGATCGATGTGACGAAAGTGGCACCAGGGCCCTACCACGTTCGTGCGAAGGGTCCATCCGGATCGGTGATCGGCACGGGCCGTTTGATCGTGCAACGCTGATGGGGAGCGACGCGACAGGTACCTCGGCGCTGGCCTCCGGCACAGGCGCGGGATCCATGGACAGTTCCCCGGAAGAGGAGCTCTATGAGCATCACCGCATCGTTTGCGACCCGAAGCAGTCGCTCATTCGATTGGACAAGTTCCTTTTCGTGCGCTTGGCGGCCACGTCGCGCAATCGCATCCAGATAGCCGCACGCGCGGGTAACGTGCTGGTGAACGGCAAGACCGCGAAGCCCAGCCAGAAGGTGAAACCGGGGGATGAGATCAGCATCGTGCTGCCCTATCCGCAGCGCGACACGGAACTGTTGCCGGAGGATATCCCGCTGACCATCCTGTTCGAGGACGAGCACATCCTGGTGATCGACAAGCAGGCGGGGCTGGTGGTACATCCGGGCCATGGCAACTGGACCGGCACCTTGGTGAACGCGCTCCTGTTCCACTTCGGGAAGTTGCCCAGCACCCCGGGGGCGGAGATCCCACGTCCCGGCTTGGTACACCGGCTGGACAAGGACACGAGCGGTGTGATGGTGATCGGCAAAACCGAGGAAGCGCTCACGCATCTCGCGCGCCAGTTCTTCGATCGCACCAGCGACCGGCGGTACAACGCCCTGGTATGGGGCGACTTCGATGAGAACGAAGGCGTGATCGAAGGCCACATCGGTCGCAGTGTGAAGGACCGCACCGTACAGTTCGTGTTCCCCGAAGGGGACCAAGGCAAGGCGGCGATCACACATTGGAAAGTGTTGGAGCGCTTCCGGTACATCAGCCTGGTGGAGTGCAAGTTGGAGACGGGCCGCACGCACCAGATCCGGGTGCATATGCAATACACCGGTCACCCGCTCTTCAACGATGCGACCTATGGTGGTGATCGAGTTTTGAAGGGTACGACGTTCACCAAGTACAAGCAGTTCGTGGAGAACTGCTTCAAGCTGCTCCCACGCCAGGCACTGCACGCCCGCACGTTGGACATCGATCACCCGATCACCGGGAAACGCCTGCACTTCGAGAGCCCGCTGCCTGCGGACATGGAGGCCGTGCTGGACCGCTGGCGCAAGTACACGAACGTTAAGCCGCTGGAAGATGCCGGCGAGGAGTTCGACGCGGAGGCGGCGAACAAGATCAAGTAGACCCGAGGCTACCGCCGGATGAACTTTCCGCTCGCGGTGCGTTCGATCTTGCGCACGGCGAGCACTCGGCGTGGCCACTCATGCGGATGGAGCACGGCCATGAGGCGATCCATCACTTCCGGCATCACTTTATCCTCGGGCAGGTCCGTTTCCAGTGCGAGCATCACGGCCTGGCCAAGGACGGGATCGGCGATGCCGGTGAAGTAGTGCGGATAGGGGATGAGCCCGGCGGTCTTGGCTTCCAATTGCTCGGGGAAGATCTTCTTTCCACCGCTCAAGATCACATGGTCGAAGCGGCCCAGCCAGCGGAAGTGGGTGTCATCCATCAACTCCACAAGATCATTGGTGAGATGTTGCTTAGTGCTGAGGTGCGGTGTGTAGACCACCAGACAACCACGCGGGTCCCGAGCGAAATGCACCTGGCCGAGGGCGGTGAAATGATCGGCGCGGTCCGGTCCGTTCAAGGCGCGCAGGGCGACATGCGTCACGGTCTCCGTGCTGCCATAGCTATGGAACACGTGCGTGGATAGTCCTTGCAGATCCTCGGTCAACGCCTCGCTCACGGGACCACCGCCCAGCAGAATGGTATCGAACTGCCGCTCGACGCGTTCGCGATCCTCCTGCAAGGCACGATGCAACTGCAAGGGCACCATGGCCGTGAACCGGAAGCGGTCAGTCACCTTCAAGTTGTCCAGCACACCGCCGCGGGGATCGATGATATGGAGATCCAGCCCGAGCGCGAAAGCGCGCACGAGCATCATCTTGCCCGCCACGAATTCGCCCGGTATGCAATGCAGCACGCGATCCCCGGGCACCAACCCGAAGGTATCTCCGGTAAGACGCGCGCTGTTCACCAGATCGCTCCTTCGTATGCTCATGTGCTTCGGCGGGCCCGTGGTGCCGCTTGTGAACGCCGGTATGGACGTACCGCCGAGCAGCGTGAGGTGCATCACCGTATCGGCCAGGGCCCCGGTCCATGCGTGCTTTTTTGTGTTCCGCTTGCTGGCCAGTTTGTCGAAATACTTGTAGGCAGCGAGCCTATCGAGTTGTACACCGTCCACGGTGATGTGCTCGAACGCGTTACCGATCGTGGTGTGGTACCGCTTCGCCATGGTTCAAAGCTGCAACGTGGAGAGGTCCCATTCCGCTTCCGGCCGGTAGCGCAGGAAGCCCTTTTCCGCCAGCAGCGGCGAAGGGATATTGTTCTCATAGACCTTGCCGGTACCAAGGCCTTGTGCCAGGGTCACGTTCAATGTTGCGGTGAACTGCGCGATCGCGTTCAGGCCGATGCTGCTCTCCAGCGCTGAGGTGATCCACCAGCCGATGTTCCGTGCTTTGGCCAGGTCGATCCATTCCTGCGCAGCGGCCCAGCCACCCACCAAGCTGGGTTTGATCACGATGTACTGCGGTCTGACATTGTCCAGCAGATCGACCTTGGCATCATGCGTGTTCGCACCGATCAGGTCTTCATCCAGCGCGATCGGGATGGGCGGATCGGCGCAGAGTTCCGTCATCACTTCATAGAGCCCTGGCGCCACGGGTTGCTCTATGCTGTGGACCTGCAGATCCGCGAGCCGCTTCAGTACCTCCGGAGCTTGTTGCGCGGAGAACGCGCCGTTCGCGTCCACGCGCAGGGTGAGGTCGGCCGCCTTGTATTCCGCGCGCACGTTCTTCAACAGCGTCAGTTCGTCTTCGATGCCGATCGCGCCGATCTTCATCTTCACGGTGGAATAGCCACCGTCGATCTGCTCGCGGATGCGCTGCTTCATTGTGGCCTTGTCGCCCATCCAGACCAGCCCATTGATCGGGATCGCTTGTCGGCCCAGTGTGAATTCGGAGGGGAAGAGCATCTTCGATCCCCCGGCTTCAAGGTCGCGCAGGCATTGCTCTACGGCGAAGCGCACGCTCGGCACGTCGACCAGGTCCGTGCGCAGGCGTTGTTCCCAGTTGGAGGTGTCGGCGCAGAGCTCCAGCAATTTCGTGCGCACGTCCGCCGGGAACTCCTTGCTATGGCCGGGGAAGAGCGCCGCTTCACCGAAGCCTTGCACCTCCGGACGGTCGCGGTGCCAGGCCATCAGATACCACACCGTGCGCGCGGTGATGGGCCCTTTGGAAGTACCCAGTTCGAAGCGGGGACGGAGGGTGTGTTCGATCCAGCGCGCGCGGAGCATCACGCAAGGATAAGGCCCAGCGAGAAGAGAATGGCCGTGAAGAAGGTGCCCATGGCGAGCACTTTGAGTTGCGGATCCAGCATACGCGGTTCCGTGGTCGAAAACACGCGCTTCAGATGGATCCCGAAGCCGGGTAGCGCGACCAGGAATAGCCAGAATGTCCAGCCATGCCCGTACGAACTGGAGAAGATCACCAGCGAAGCAAGTCCACCCAGCACAAGCGCCGCGTGGTATCGCTTCGCCCTCATGCCACCCATCCGCACCACCAGCGTGCGCTTGCCGCTTGCCTCATCGTTGATGATGTCGCGCATGTTGTTGACGTTCAAAACCCCGGCACTGAGCAGACCGAAGCCGACGGCAGGCAACAGCACCATGGGTTCGAAATGACTTGTGTGCAGGTAGAAGGTGCCGCACACCCCCACAATGCCGAAGAAGAGGAAGACGCTTACATCGCCGAATCCCGCATAGCCGTATGGATTGCTCCCGAACGTGTACTTCACCGCCGCACCGATGGCTGCAAGTCCGAGAAAGAGGAAGGCAAGGGTTGTAAGCGACAAGCCTAGCGCGACGGTGATCAATGCGCAGCCACTCACAAAGGCGAGCGATCCGCAGATGGCCATGGCGCGCCACATCACAGCGGAGGAGATGGCGCCGCTCTGCACAGCCCGCTGCGGCCCTACACGATCAGCGTTGTCCGTGCCGTGCTGATGATCGCCTAGGTCGTTGGCCAGATTGCTTAGGATCTGTAGCAGGATGGCCGTTAGCAAAGCCAGAACGAGTATGACCGGTCTGAACAGATCAACAAAACAGCTCACCCATCCCCAGTTCGTGGGCAGTGCACTGCCCACAAGTATACTGCTGACCGCCAAAGGCAGTGTGCGCAGGCGGAAGGCTTGGAGCCAGTGCTTCATTCCCTGCGAACCTCTGCGTTCTCTGCGCCTCTGCGGTGAACCCTCATCACGGGAATTTCGGGAACTTCTGGAAGTCCGGCGCGCGCTTTTCGAGGAAAGCATTGCGCCCTTCCTGTGCCTCGTCCATGAGGTAGTACATGAGCGTAGCATCGCCTGCGAACTCCATCAAGCCGCGCTGGCCATCGAGCTCGGCGTTGAGCCCGCGCTTGATCATGCGCAATGCGAGCGGGCTGCGTTGCATCATGATGCTGCACCACTCCACCGTGGTGTCCTCCAGCATCTCGATCGGTACCACCTTGTTCACCATGCCCATGTCCAAAGCCTCCTGTGCGCTGTACTGCAAGCAGAGGAACCAGATCTCGCGGGCTTTCTTCTGGCCTACGTGCCTTGCGAGGTAGTTGCTGCCGAAGCCTGCATCGAAGCTGCCCACTTTCGGGCCGGTCTGTCCGAAGCGTGCATGATCCGCAGCGATGGTGAGGTCGCACACCACATGGAGCACATGCCCGCCACCGATCGCGTAGCCGTTCACCATGGCCACCACGGGCTTGGGTAGTTCGCGGATGCGCTTGTGCAGATCGAGCACATTGAGACGCGGGATGCCGTCCGTCCCGATGTAGCCGCCACGTCCTTTCACATTCTGGTCACCACCACTACAGAAGGCTTTGTCGCCTTCCCCTGTGAACACGACCACGCCGATGTTCGGGTCTTCACGAGCGATGTCCATGGCATCGATCATCTCCTTGTTCGTTTCCGGGCGGAAGGCGTTGTACACCTCGGGCCGGTTGATGGTGATCTTGCCGATGCCTTCGAAGAACTCGAATCGGATATCGGTGTATTCTTTGATGGGGGTCCAGACGCGGGAACTCATGGATCAGGGAGATTGGCCGCCATGGCGCAACGAACGCAACGGTCGCGCAACGGTCATGAGGAGCGGAGTTGGGTGAAGTAGTCGCGCAGCACTTTGGGGGAAGTGAGCGGGTCGGTGGTGATGTGGAGCACGGCGGGTTTGTCGTGCGGCTTGTACAGTTGGTCCAGTCCGGTTTCGAGCGAAGCTTGGTCGCTGGCATGGAAGTACGGCAGGTCGTAGCTCTTCACCAAACGCTCAATGCTCCGCGTATGCGGCGCCTCGAACCAGGGGAGCAGTTCGGGATCCTTGTCGGGCCCATCGATGTAGCGAAAGATGTTGCCGCCGCCATTGTCGATCACGATCACCTTCAGCAACGGCGAGAGATGCTCGTTCCAGAAAGCGTTGCTGTCGTAGCAGAAGGCGGTATCCCCGGAAATGAGCGTTGTGAGCTTTCCGGCCGCCTGCGCTGCGCCCACGGCGGTGCTCGTGCAGCCATCGATACCGCTGGTCCCACGGTTACTGAACCAGCGATGGCCGCGCACACGATCGAAAAGTTGCGCGTACCGTGCGGGCGTGCTGTTCGCCAGGTGTACATCGCTATCGCCGGGGATGCGGTCGTTCAGCGTGTTGAACACGGTGAGGTCGCAGAACGGTGCTTCCGCTATGGAACGGTGATGGAGACCGCGTGTACGTTCATCGACCATTCGCCATGCTTCGCGGTAGATGCTCTCGTTGCCCTTCACAGCACCACCGATCTGTGCGAAGAAGACCTCCGGGCTCACCGCGATGTCGTGCGTCAGACCCTGGTAGGTATCGTAGTGACGCTGCCCCGGATCCACGTTCCAATGTTGGGCGGGCTTCCACTTCCGCAGCAGCGACTTCACCCGCTTGCTGACGATAGCCCCGCCTACGGTGATCAGCAGGTCGGGCTTCAGGTCGTTCTCATTGCGCTCATCCACCCCCTCGATCACGCGGTCGATACAGGTGATGAACGCCGGATCATCCAGATTGGAGGTCGCTTCTGTGTGTACCGTGACCTGCGGCAACGACGCCAGTTGGAGCAACTGCGTCTTCATTCCATCGCTCCATACACCCTGTCCCGCGAGCACCATCACTTTCGGGCTCGACGAGATCTGATGGATCAACCAGCGTGCGTGCTCGGGCAGGATGAACGGCTCGGTCATCACTTGCGCGATGGACCGCGTATCGCCCACAGCCGTGGTGGTCCCATAAAGCGGTTCGGCGAAGGGGATATTGAGATGGACCGGACCGGGAACGGGCAGGAGCGTAGCGTCGATCGCCTCGTTGATCAAGCGTCCGCAGTGCCAGCGCGAAAGGTCATCCTTGGCGTCGCGCGGCAGTTGTATGCTACGCTTCATATGTAACGCGAGCACGCCGTGCTGCCGGATCGCCTGCCCTTCGCCCTGGTCCACCCATTCATCGGGCCGGTCCGCGGTGATGACCAACAAGGGAACGCGCTGATAGAAAGCCTCGGCGACAGCAGGGCCGTAATTGAGCACCGCGCTTCCGCTCGTGCAGATGAGGGCGACCGGCGCATGCAGTTGTTGCGCCATGCCCAGAGCGAAGAAGCCGGCGCTGCGTTCATCGATCACGCGCAGGCAATTGATGCCTTCCTGTTTGTTGAAGGAGATCACCAGCGGGGCGCTGCGGCTCCCGGGACAGATCACCGCGTGTTGGATCCCTTTGGCGGCACAGATCCGTGCGAGTTCGGCGGCCGAGAAAAGATCACTTGTGATCATAGGACCGCGAATGTACCGGGCGCTACTTCAGCGCGGCGATCGCTCGCAGCCAGGTTTGTGCCTTCTGGTCGGTTTCTTCCCACTCCGCCTTCGGGTCGCTGCCAGCGACGATACCCGCGCCCACGTAGAGCAATGCTTCGTGCTCGAACACGCGCATACAGCGGATGTTCACGAATAGTTCGGTGAACCCATCCGGGCTCCAGGGTCCCCAGAAACCGGCGTAGAGCGCCCGGTCATGGGATTCGTGCGAAGCGATGAACGACTTGGCGGCCGCCTTGGGGGATCCACAAACCGCAGGTGTCGGGTGCAGCGCGAGCACAAGGTCGCCGAGCATCCGGTCGTCCAGGTCCGCATGGATGAAGGTCCGAAGGTGCGCCACCTGGCCCGCGTTCACGACGGTCGGCCCCCGCGCGATCACCTCTTTGAACTCAAGTTGCAGGAAGGTGTCAAGCACGCTTTCGGTAACGAGGACCTGTTCGTTCCGTTCCTTTTCACCCCAGGCGTGCGGCTCACTGGGTGCGGTCCCGATGGGCAGGGTTCCGGCGAGGGCGTCCACCCGCACGCGGTCTTCTTCTTCGAACACAAGGTGTTCCGGCGATGCACCGATCCATGTGCCGTGCAGGGGGGTATGTGCCAGGGCGATGAACGCGTCCGGTTGCTCGCGCATCGCTTGGATGTACAGGTCCGGCAGGCGTGCGCCATCGAGCGGTACAATGAGCGTCCGCGATAACACGACCTTCTGCATCGTGCCACTGGCGATGGCGGATGTGGCCTCCGCGACCGCACGTTCGAAGACCGCTGCTTCGGTGGAGGTGGGCATGGCACCCGCAGGGCCTGCTGCGCCTACGCAATTGTTCAGCATATCGATGTCCGGTCCCAGTTCCCCGAAGCGGAGTTGAACATCGGATCGAATGAACGGCACACGTTCATTGGACAAGTCGAAGGGCGCGATGAGGAAAGCCTCGTTCAGTTCGAGCATGAGGGCGCCGTCGATGAACTCCAGATCGGGTGTTCGCTGGGCCCAGATCTCCACCGGTTGGTCCGGTCGGCGGAAGGCGGCAAAGGTGAGCCCGGCACTAAGACAGCGATGCAATGCCTCCCGGAGCTGGCCGTGATCGTTCATGGGCGTGGATCGATGATCATGTTCGTAAGGCGGCATACCGCCACCAGTTCTTCCCGTTCGTTCCTTACGCGGATATCCCAGACATGGGTGGTCCGCCCTTGGTGCAATAACTGGCCCGTGGCGGTCACCCGTCCGCTCTGCACACTCTTCAAATGGTTGACGTTCAGTTCGATCCCCACCGTGTTTTTTCCGCCGGGCATCACCAGGATCGCCGAACCCACGCTCCCCAGGGTTTCGGCCAAGGCAGCGGTCGCACCGCCGTGCAACAACCCTTGGGGTTGGTGCGTGCGATGGTCCACGGGCATCGAGGCGGTCAGATGGCCGCTCGCATCCACCCCGAAGCGGATATCCAAGTGATCGACCAACGTGTTCGGTCGAAGGCGCTCCGCTTGCGCCACTTGCTCGGTGGTGAACAACATGGCCCAAAGGTACCTGACCGCGATATTTGATCCCGTGCAGGACCAAGCGAAGAAATGCCGACTGCTCCTCGTGGAGGATGAAGAGGGGTTGCGGCAGACCCTGCGGCTCAATCTTGAACTCGAAGGGTACCATGTGACCACGGCGACAACGGGTCCGGAAGCGTTGGAGAAATTGCGCGGTGCCCATTTCGACGGGGCCGTGATGGATGTGATGTTGCCCGGGCTCGATGGTTTCACGGTATGCGAGACCGCGCGCCTAGAGGGGGACCGGACGCCTGTCCTCTTCCTTACGGCACGTACAGCCCCGGCGGACCGGCTCCGAAGTTTGCGGTTGGGTGACGATCACTTGGGCAAACCGTTCGAGTTGGAAGAGCTCTTGCTCCGCGTATCCAAAGTGGTTCGGAATAAGGTGGGGCGGGCAGGAGAAGGGGCGGCGGAGCGTTACGTTTTCGGGCCGAGCACGATCGACTTCATCTCCTTCGAGGGGGCGGGCCCTGGAGGCACCCGGAAACTCTCCCAGCGGGAGGTCATGCTTCTCCGCTTGTTGACCGACCGGGCCGGGGAAGTTGTGTCGCGGGAAGAGATCCTGCAAAAAGTGTGGGGCTATGATGTGTTCCCCACCACGCGTACCATTGACAACTTCATCGTCGTGTTCCGCAAGCTCTTTGAACCGGATCCCAGGGCACCCCGGCATTTTCTTTCTATTCGGGGAGTGGGCTATCGGTTCGATCCTTAGTGGTCCGGGCGGCAACCCTTGCCACGGGTTTGCGTCTTCAAGGTGTCAGCGGGACATCTTCCCCTACTGACATTGGTTCCATTAATTCCTTGCAGGTTTACCGCGCAGGGGTCCGCAAGGGCCCCTGTTCGGTTTTGTGGCCGCCCGGCACGATCCGGCCGGTAGGATGACCCGGTGGTCGAAAACGAAAGGACTATTCCTTGCGTTCCAGCATCCCTTCAACGTACTTTCGTACTCGGCTTCGGAAAGAGTTCCCTGAACGGGCAACCCGAACGAAGCGGGAACGACTACGTATTAAGAACGCACCAACACCTAGGAACATGATGAAGTCCTCTACTCTCCGCACTTTCGGATCGACCCTGGTGATGGGCCTGGGTTCCCTACTCTCAGCACAGAGCCCTGTTGACATCGGTCTGCATGCCAATAATGGTCAGTTGGAAGTGCATATGCGCCCCACTGCTGATTTTGATGGCATCCTGTCCTCTGCGGTTTTCACATTGCGCTGGGAGAACAGCGCGAACGTGCAGCTAGGTGAGCCCACACAGCCGAACGGTCCGGCCACCTTCATCCCGATCGCCCAGTCGGGTCCGACCCGTGATGCGGGTACCTTTAGCTATATGGTCTTCGCAGGGTTTGGCTTCGAACCGATCCGGAACACGGGCGCATCCTGGGAAGCGGGCAAGGAGTACACGGTTCTCAGCATTCCTTTCTCGGGCGATGCGGCCGTAGAGCTCGTTAATGACAACTGGACCAGTGAAGTCACGAACAACGCTGATTACTATGTCTCGCTCGGTGGCTTGGATGCCACGGGCGCCATCTACCAGAAGTCGATCACCGCTTCGGAACAGGACGGTGCCGTCACCATCCTGCCCAACCCGAACGATGGTCAGTTCATGTTCTCGTTCATGGTCGCTACACCATCGGATATCCAAGTGGATGTCGTGAACACACTGGGCCAGAGCATCTTCACTGATACACAGCGCGGCTTTGAGGGCACCTACCGCAAGGAGATGGATATCCGAACCCAAAGCAACGGGATCTACTACCTGAAGGTCAGCCGTAACGGCGATGTAGGCGTACACAAGATCGTGTACCGCTGATCGCAGGATCGCACCACGAACAGAAGGGGCGCCATTGGCGCCCCTTCGTCGTTCATACATCTCTAGGATCGGTGCTCATTCCATGCAGATCCGGCAATAGGCGCTCGTCGGCTCGTGCCGGAAGGGTGTCCGAGGATCACCCATTCGATCCACCAAGGACCTAAGGAGCGTGGCGATAGCAGGCAATTGTACACGGTGAACGCTGTCCTCACCAGCGATGACGAGGGGTATCCCTTGTGGAGACCCACTGCTGCGCAAAGGCAGGATCGAGGCACGAACGCGGGGCGCATCCGGATAGCGGTTCAGATAAAGCCAACTGTATATGAGGAGCTGGAGGGCTTTGGTATGGCGCGCATCGATGTCTGCCAGGTCCAGTGTGCGCAAATTCAGATCCCTGGGTTCGGCCGAACCGGTCTTCATATCCACCAGGTTCACCAGCCCGTGGCGCATGTCGATGCGGTCTATCCGGCCTTTCACGCGAACGGGCGGACGTACTGAGCCATCCGTTGGTGGTGGCAGCGGATGAGCTAACTCGGTTTCCAGGCCGAGCAGGATGATCTCATTACCCGCTTCAAGGTGGCTTACCTCGGTCCCCACTGCCCGTCCCAAGGCATGCCTTGCCATCCCGAGCTGCAGCAGGGCCGCCCCCTCTTCAGCCGATCTGCCGGCGGGTAAGCATGAGCGCAGCAATTGGGGTATCTCGCGCATGGAATCCGCCAATCCGCGTGGGTCGATGTGCTTCCCGAAGTGGGGGCTGTAGATCCGCTCCAATACCGCGTGGACCACGGTCCCCACTTCATCGTTCCCGAGACCGGCGCCACGGTCCTGCGCATCCTGCACACCCACTAAATAGCGATAGTAATAGTCCAGCGTACAGCGCACGAAACTCGAGAACGCCGAGGGGCTCAACCCCCGCTCCGCATGCCTTCTGACCGCTTCCAACAATGCAGCGCTCTTAGCCACCTCTCTCGGAGGGTGCGGCCTCGTGGGCATGGCGGGGCGAAGCGTGGAACGCTGGGGGCAGCTCCCCGGTGCGCTGAAAAGTTCATGCTCCAGTTGGATGATGAAACGACTTCTTTCCTTTTCCGCCTGTCCGTCATCCACAAAATACAGGAGCACTTCCTGCGCATGATGCAGGATCCGGTAGAACCCATAGGCCGATATCGCGTCCGCATCCGACCGCGACGGAAGCCCGTACGCCAGCCGCAACTCTCCGGGTATGAAGCTCGTGGGCCCGTCCGCCGGTGGAAGATGACCTTCATTGGCGCCAAGCAGGATCACCCGGTGATGTTCCGTGGCGCGTGACTCCAGCATGCCTATGATCTGCAGACCCTGCAGGGGTTCTCCAGAGAGGGTCAATTGCGCCTTGCGCAGCAGTCGTTCCAACAGTTGTCGGTAGCTCTGGACATCCTCCTTGTAGCCTGCCCGCGAAAGCGCCTGTTGGACTTCTTGAAGCACAACGGCCGTGCGGTACGCTTGTTCGAGCACGAAGGGCTCCGTGCATAGGTACTGGATGGCTTGGATCAGGTCCAGAAGCCGTTGATGTATGGCCCCGTCCTTTGCCGACAACGGGGAAAGCGACAGCTCCAAGTGCTCAAGGGACGGGGCGATCACCTCATTGCTCGGAAGCAGCGTACGCAAGTGCACCCTGCTCTGGCGCGATCCCTTCAATTTTGCGCGGAGTTCGCGCATCGGTGCGGCGCTCTGCCAGAGGGAATGACCGCACCAGGCCAGCAGGTCAGAGATGCGATGTCCGGATCGCGCGTCATGGTCTTGGAGCAACCGAAGGTGCAGGTCGATAAGGGAGGTCAAGGGAAGATCGCCGAGCGGTAGACCCATGCTCACGCTCACGGGTCCCATATCCGCAGGTAGCATCGTCAGCACCGGTAGAAGCAATTGCTCATCGGCGAGCACCAGGCACGTCCGCGCGCGCTCTTCAAGGTCCAACGCCATGATCCGGGCCACAGCGGCCTGCACCTGGGAAATGGCATCCGGCAGTGCGACCAGTTCAATGGAGGGAGGAGCGTGGCGGATCCGGTCGGTCGGGGGGACCAGGCCGGGCCCAAGGCTCCGTTGTGCCAACCGCAGGAAATGCCCTGCTTCCATCATCGGGTCGTCCAAATAATAGTGGTCGGCATCCCAGATGATCCGGCTCTTCGCAGCGCGTGTGAAAGCTTCGATCACTTGGCGCATCGCAGGCACCAGCGCGTTCAAACCGACGAACCAGACGGACTTCCAACGGGTGCCTTGCGCGCAGGCGGTCGCGTTCCGGGCGGCCTCGCGCGCGATCCGTCCCACCGGAGCGACGCCCATGGCCGCCACACGCCCATGGAGCCCAGCGTGCAGTTCGCCATGATGCTCCCAATGGGTGGCCAGCCGAAGCTGGCCTTCGCTCAACGACCCGCCTTTGTAGCTCCAGGCATCGATCTCCTCGATGTGGCGCAGGTCGCGGTATACCGATGCGGGGTCGAGCAGGTGTTCGTCGACCTCGTTCATATCGTGCAACGCTGTCGGCGCCCAGAGCAGGAACTCATGTAAAGGTTCGGCGGCCTCGCCTTTCAGCTCTGAATGCACGGCATGTAGCGCGAGCAGTGCGACATGCTCCGGCATTTCCTCCAATTCCGCCACGGCGCTGAGGAAGGAGCGTGTGGTGAAGATCTGTGGGCTCCAGAGCGGTCCGCCGTTCCGGGTGGCCAGATGCCGCCGCAAGTGGACACCGGCGCGTTGGTTGGGGAGCATGACCGCGACGTCGCGGAGGTCCGCTCCATGGGTTTGGAGCAGCAGGTCGGCGAGCGTGCGGGCGAGGTCCATAACGGCAGGCTGCGCAAATTAGCAGCGCCGGTCCGCCACCTATGGAAGAATTCCCTCTTTACCGTCGATCCGCATCCGGCAGGAACCTCTATCGGATCGATGCGGTGGACCGCTTTCTAGAGGTGCAACTGATCGGTTCCAGGGTGCGGCGCCATGAGGTCGTAGCCAGCGCATACCCGGAACGCGTGTTCGTGCAGGACATGATCGTGTGCGCCCAAGGGGCTTTCACCCCCATTGATGCCCGGGAATTCGAGCAAGCGCTGGCCCGGACCGGTTAAGAGCGGTGAACGAACGGGTGGTCATGCCGTTCGAGCAACGTTGCGCGGTATCTTGTCGTCCATCAAGAGCATGGTGCGTTCCCTGGCATCGATCCTATCGTTCAGCCTGGTATCCGGGCTGATGGCCACGCACATCATCGGCGGGGAGATCTACTACGCGCATCAAGGCGGTGATCAGTATCTGTTCACCTTGAAACTGTTCCGCGATTGCGGACCGAACAACGTGAACGGAACGGGATATGATCCGAGCGCGGAGCTCGGCATTTTCGATGGCAGCGGGAACTACCTCTTCTCTGAGTTCATTCCTTTCCCCGGTGCCACCGCCGTACCGGTGGTGCTTAACAATCCCTGTCTCACGGCCCCAGCGTCCATCTGTGTGGAGGCCGCGGAATACAGCACGGTGCTTACCCTGCCCGCGATCCCAGGGGGGTATTGGGTAAGTTATCAACGGTGCTGCCGGACACCGAGTATTCTCAACGTGATCGCGCCGGACGACCAAGGGCTTACATGCACCGTGGCGGTACCCGATGCTAATCTCGTAGGCGCGAACAGCAGCCCGGTGTTCTCGGATTATCCGCCGATCGCCTTGTGCGTGGGGCAGAACATGGTGTTCGACAACAGTGCAACCGACGCGGACGGAGATCAATTGGTTTACGAGCTCTGCACACCGTACAATGGTGGCGATCCACTCAACGCACTGCCGAGCCCGCCTTCCGGACCGCCGTACCAGTTCATTCCCTGGGCCGCGGGCTACTCCCAGAACTTTCCCATGGACGCAGCCCCTCCCTTGGCCATCGACCCGGTGACCGGCGAGCTCACTGTCACCCCTTCCCAGATCGGTAGTTATGTGGTGGGCGTTTGCGTGAAGGAGTTCCGCAATGGGGTGATGTTGAGCGAAGTGCGTCGCGATTTCCGATTCGATGCGGTAGCGTGCGTCATCACGGTCCTCAGTTCCATCCAACAGCAGCAGATCTTTTGCGATGGATATACCGTGAACATGGTGAACCAGAGCATCGGGGGCAGTTCCTACCTCTGGGATTTCGGGGTCCCGGGCACCGGCAGCGACACCTCCTCCCTCACCGCTCCCAGCTACGTGTATCCGGATACCGGCATCTATTCGGTGATGCTGGTGGTGAATCCGGGATGGCCCTGTTCGGACACGTCGTTCGCTTCGTTCCAGATCTATCCGCCGCTCGCGCCCTCCTTTGTACCTCCACCCGTCCAGTGCCTCGGTGGGCCGCCTGTGCCGCTCGCGGCCCTGGGCAATTTCACCAACACAGCGAACGTGCAATGGGATCTTGGCGTGAACGCGAACCCGGGCCAGGCGCAGGGGCCCCAAGTGCAAGCCAACTTCACCCAACCGGGCACGCATCTAGTGACATTGACCCTGAGCGATCATGGCTGCACGGAGAACTACACCGATACGATCCTGGTCTTCCCGCCACCGGTGCCGGTCTTCACCACGGATACCGCGGGTTGCACGGCGCTCTCCGTGACCTTCGACAACCAAAGCACCGCATGGACGCCGATGCGCTTCCTCTGGGACCTCGGTGATGGTTCGACCTCCACCGATAGCACACCGACGCATGTGTACACCGACCCCGGCATATATGACGTGCGGTTGGAGGTGTCTACGGACAGCGGTTGCATCGCCACCGTTCCACTATGGCGTCAAGCAGTGGTGAAGGCATGGGTGCAACCGGTCGCGGGGCTGTATGTGACCGATCCCGTGGTGAGCGTGTTGGATCCGGAGATGACCATCCATGATGCTTCGCAGGGCGCGACCACCTGGATCTACACGGTGGAAGGGCTCACCTACACCGAGCCAACGTTCACACATCCGTTCGATGAGGCAGGAACGTTCGACATCACGCAATTGGTGACCAGCGGCCTCGGTTGCGTGGACAGCGCGCGGATCTCCGTCATCGTGACGGGCAGCTTGTTCTTCGCCCCGAACGCCTTCACGCCGGATGGCGATGGCGTGAACGACGTGTTCCTGCCACGCGTTGTTGGTGCGCGGGAATACGACCTCGCCGTGTTCGATCGCTGGGGAGAGCGCATCTTCCACACGCAGGACCCGAAAGCTGGTTGGGACGGTGGTGCCGGAGTGATCGGGGTCTATGTGTACAAGGCATGGCTCGCGGAGCACGGTCCGGAACGGTTCGAGTTCGTGGGGACCGTCACCTTGGTGCGCTGAGCACCATATCCACATGCGGTATACCGTCCAGGAGATGGTCCGCACCCTGGCGAACGAAGCCATGCCCCGCGTAGAATTTCTCGAGATGCGATTGCGCTTCCAGTTTCGAACGTCGATCCCCGTACGTTCGTTCGATCGCGCTGAGCGCCTGGCGCATCAGCTCATGCCCGGTCCCTTTGCCACGTTCTTCGGGTGGGGTCACCACGCGGCCGATGATCGGTAGCCCGTCCTTTCCTGGCGGAAGGATCCGCGCATATGCGGCCAGGGAACCGGAGTCGGAACGACCCAGCAGGTGGAGCGCTGTCGCGTCCCTGCCATCAAGGTCTCCGTAGAC
Organism: Flavobacteriales bacterium; assembly: GCA_016703105.1. Classification (GTDB taxonomy): domain Bacteria; phylum Bacteroidota; class Bacteroidia; order Flavobacteriales_F; family PHOS-HE28; genus PHOS-HE28. The sequence goes on along the minus strand of JADJCS010000005.1, from coordinate 31,940 downwards.
GCAATTCTGCTCCACTACGAACACATCGGCGCGCAATCGCAACAGTTCATAGAGCTGGTCGGTGTTCAATTCGCGGAAGGTGAACAAGGTCCACTGCATGGGTCAGGGTTGAACAGGGATCAGGTCGCCCTCCTTCACATAGAGCAGGGCGCCGGTCACTTCTTCGCGCGTGATGGCGGCGAGCGATCCCATATAACCGCGCACCTGTTCGTGGTGTGCCACGGAGGGTGATCCCGTTTTTACATCCAGAACGGCCCACCCGGCCGGCCCGTGCACCACGCGATCCGGACGCTGGCTGTGTCCATCCCCGGTGATCAACGGTGCTTCGGTCATCACTGTGAGGTCCTTGCCGAAAAAGGCCTGGAGATCGGCACGTTGCAGCAGACTCTCGAGCGACCGCATCAACCGTTCCCCTTCTACGGAAGTGAGTTGTCCTCCGGCTACGAAGCGATGCACGGCATGGGGAAGATCCTCCGGCGTATGGATGCGGGCCAGCACGGCGTGCGTCAATTGTCCAGTGCGGCGGGAGGGGTCCGGATCGTATGGTTCCCAGGCCGCCGGAGCGGTATACCGGATCGGTGATGCATCGCCCGTGCCCAGCGGGAGAACGGGCAACTCACCCGTGGTGCCGATCCTCTCCCGCCCAATTCGCGCGGGAACACGATCCCCGAAGGCGTAGGCGGTTCCGGCGGTCGCTTGTTGTTCCAGCCAGAAAGCCAGCACTTCCTTCATGAACGGATCGTTCGATCCTTCTGGCAGCAGCGCGTAGAGCCGGTCCTCGGGACGTGTGAACGCGACGTACAACAGATCCAGGGTATCGAGCGCGCGCAGGGCGATCTCTTCGGCTACTTCAGGAAGGTCCGGGCTGCTTTTCGCCGAACGGACGGTGATCAACGCGCTCGGCAAGCCGTGCGCGACCGGTCCGGGATCCACCCAAAGCCGGGTTTCGTTCCGGCCGACGGACATTTCGGGGTAGGGGACGATCACCACCGGGAACTGCAGGCCCTTGGCTTTGTGTACGGTCATCACCTTCACGGCCTCGACACCTTCGGGAAGTTGGATGCTGAACGTATGGCCGGAGCGGTCCCATTGTTCCAGGAACCCATGCACCTCATGGCCATGCTCGCGTTGGTGCGCGACCACCGCGTTGAGGAACGCGGACAGGAAGGCATCCTGTGCCGGGTGGAGCCCGAGCCTTCGCACCACATCAAGTACCTGATCGAAGAGCGTGCGAGGGGGGGATGCGCAGGGCGCCGTGAGCAGATCGCGCAGTACGACCGAAGGCGAGGTCAATGGATCGGAGCGCAGCACCTGTTCCCGTAGGCCCGGCAGGCGGGACGCTGCTTCCAGCGCACGCGCGGCCGCTTCCTCCTCGCCGTTCTGCTGGTGCTCCAAGGTGGCGACAATGAGTTCGACGGCCGGATCGCCCTTCAGTTTCAGCCCGTCCGGAGAGATCACCGGGATCCCGGCGGCGTTCAACGCCCGGGCTATGCGCCCCCCTTGCAACGCGGAGCGCACGAGTATGGCGATGTCCGCATTGGTGTACCCATCCTCGCGACATTCCTGAATGAAGGCCAAAGTGCGCTCCGCGATGTGCGTATGCACGTCGTCGCCCTGAAGGTCCTTTTGGACCGGATCCATTCGCACCAGACCGGTGTGCTGTTTCACGGCCTGCTGCGCCAGGTCCTTGTAGACCTCGGCGTAATTCTCCGGGAGGTGGGTGCGCAATCGTTCGAAGAGCGCGTTATTGAAGCGCACGAGATCAGCGGACGAGCGATAATTCTCGTTCAGCGCGGGGATCGGGGCGTAGGCGTTCTGCAAGGCCCTTTCGCGCAGGGCTCCTTGCGGGAGCGTATCCCGGCGGAAAATGCGGGGCAGCTGGTTGAACTGACGCACTTCGCCATTGCGCCAGCGGTAGATGGCCTGCTTGGCATCGCCCACCAGGAAGACCTGTCCTCCGGTGGATAAGGCGTTCTCCACCAAAGGCAGCAAGGCATGCCACTGCATCAGGGAGGTATCCTGGAACTCGTCGATCAGAAAGTGCTCGTAGCGCTGCCCCAGCCGTTCGTACAGGAAGGGCACGGGCTCCTGTTGCACCACCTTGGCGACACTGCGCGTCAGGTCCTGGAAGAAGGTGACGCCATCGGCCCGTTTGGCCTCGGTCGTTCCCGCTTCCAACGCCTGAAGTGCGCCCATCGCCATCAGGTCGCGGAGGATCGCGATCCGGAGGAAGTGGTCGCGCATGGTGCCATCCGAAAAACAGTCCTCGATCCGTTCCAAGACCTCACGGAACCGGGGGGCCAGCCGTTCGATGATGGCATGTGCCGACGGGTCCACTTTGGTGGCCCCCCACTTGTCGTTCACCATCGCCTTTCGGGTGTTGCCGCCGATCGGTTCCAACTGGTCGTCGAAAGCCGCCGCCTTGCGTAGATACCCGATGAAACCGTTCTTGCCATAGGCCAGGTCGCCCTCGGAAAGCCCGCTGTCCGCGATGGCTTGAAGCACGGGGCCCACGATGGACCGGATGGCGTCGCGGGTGGTGCGGACCTCCTGCCGAAGGCGGTCGCGCAACGCGAGGAGAGCATGGTGGTCCAGGTCGCGGAGGCGTTCCAGATGTTCCAAGGCCTGTTCCTGGCCCAACTGCTTCACCAAGGCATGAAAGGGCGCTGCGGGGTCCCATCCGCGCTCATCTTCCACCAGTTGTTCGCAGGCGGCCACCAGCACTTCGGTGAGCGCGTGGTCCTGGCCGGCCCGTTGAAGGAGCAGTTCCACCGCCCGCTGCTCGTACCACGCCTGGTCCGTGGTCATGCGCAGGTCCTGGTCCAGTTGAAGATCGCGTGCGAAGGGGCGTACCAAGCGCCGCACAAAGGCGTCGATGGTGGTGATCGAAAGCTCGGACCAATGATGGAGCATATGCCGCAATGCGGCCTTGGCGAGCGCCGATGCTTCTTCCGGTGCGATGCGCTTGTGTTCTCGCAATGCGTTGAGCAGATCCTGGATACGGGCATCCTCCCACTTTCCTTCGCTCAACATCCGCAGATAGAGCAGCACGCGCTCTTTCATCTCCGCCGCCGCCTTGTTCGTGAAGGTGAGCGCCAGTATCCGCCGGTACGCATGGGGGCGATCGGGCTCCAGGGCCAGCAGAATGAACTGCTTGACAAGGGCGTGCGTTTTACCCGCACCCGCGGAACTGTGCAGCACGTTCAGCATCGCGGTGGTCAAGATAGCGGTCCGCGATGGAGGGGTTCGGGTATGATGATCGTTCTTTTTCCGCCCGGCACCCGGCCCTACCTTTGCAGCAGGGCAGCGTCCCCGTTGTCGGGAACGTCACTGTTCATCCAAAACCAGTACCAGCATGTACCCTAAAAACCTGCTCTACGCCTACGCATTGATCGGCATCTGCGCCCTACCCGCCTGCCATAAGGGCACCTCCTATGGAGAGGGTATGGTGCGGCTCCACGTAACGGGCACCTGGGAAGGACAGCCGTTCCAAGCTTCCCAGGAGCATCATGACGTGCTCAACCACCGCGTTTTCGTGGACGGCCTGAAGCTGTATTTGAGCGATGTTCAGTTGAAGGGTCCCAGCGGTCAAGAAGACTTGCTGGAGGTAGGTCTCTTTAACCTAACCGTCGGTGAGGGCGTATCGCTGGTGAAGGTTCCTGCTGGCACGTATGGTTCCCTGTTGTTCGGTCTGGGCGTACGCCCGGACCTGAACATGTCGGACCCGTCGCAATATGCGGCTGGCCATCCCTTGAGCGTGAGCAATGGCACTTATTGGACCTGGGCCTCGGGTTATCGTTTCGTGATGTTCGATGGTCGATTTGACACGGATCCGAACGGCACGGGCACGGTGCTGCCCACCTTTTCCATACACAGTGGTAAAAACGACTGCTACACGACCGCAGAACGTCTCGCGCCCTCGCCGATCCATGTGGAGCCGGGCGACACGACGGATGTCTATCTGAATTTCGCCGTGGACCGGTTCTTCTACACCCAGAGCGATACGATCGATATCAGCACGGACAATCAAAGTCATGGGGAGAACTTGACCTTGGCGCTGCGCTTCACGGATTGTTTTGTTCAGAGCACCACACTGCATTGAGGTCGGTTCCGCTCTGCATCGGTGGGGTCCTGTTGCTGATCGGATGCCGCAAGGACCCCGCTCTGGTGGGTGCTGAAGTTCCGTCCTTGTTCCCGTTGGAACTTCCGCCCGGAGCAGCGATGCCTTCCGTTCGCGAGGACAATCCGCTCACCACGGCCTCGGTCCGGTTGGGCAAGTCGCTCTTCTTCGAGAAAGGCCTGTCACGCACCGGCACGCTGTCCTGCTCGGGTTGCCATTTTTCGGATCGGGCTTTCAGCGATACACTTCCCCGCAGCTTTGGTGTGAACGGCGAACAGGGTATGCGCAACGCACCATCATTGGCGAATGTGGCCTACCACCCAGCGCTGTTCCGTGATGGTGGGGTGCCCACTTTGGAACTACAAGTTCTCGCCCCGATCCACGATCATCTGGAGATGGACCATGACATCAACTTTGCTGCTGCGGCATTGCGGGAGCAGGAGCCCTTTGCGACCCTCAGTCAGGAGGCCTATGGTCGGCCGCTGGATGCGTACGTGATCACGCGCGCCATCGCCAACTACGAGCGCACCCTCCTCAGCGGTTGGTCGCGTTATGACCGTTTTGTCCACCTGGGCGAACCGGCCCTTACGGAGCAGGAACTGCGTGGCATGGATCTGTTCCATAGTAGCACCGCAGGGTGCGCCTCCTGTCATAGTGGGCAGGATCTCAGCGACCACGCGTTCTACAATATCGGCCAGTACTTGGATTATGCGGACAACGGCCGGGAGCGGATCACCCAGGACCCCGCCGACGATGGCAAGTTCAAGGTTCCCACATTGCGCAACATCGCGCTCACGGCCCCGTACATGCATGACGGCACAATGGCTACCTTGGGGGAGGTGATCGACCACTTCGCTAGCGGAGGGTTGCCGCACCCGAACAAGAGCCCCCTGTTAGTGCCTTTTACACTGAGCCCCACCGAACGCGCCGACCTCATCGCCTTCTTGACCGCGCTTACGGACGAACGATCGATCGACCAAGTACCATGAGCATGCGCTTCACCCTACGGACCCTGCTCCTTGCATTGCCGCTGCTCGCGTTGAGTTGCGAGAAGGACCCGGATCCCCCGAGCCCGCCAGGTGGAGGTGGCGGGGGTGGCAACGGTGCGGTGTATGATCCAACCCCCTATGCGTTGGATATTCCGGCCAACTTTCCGCCGATGGTGGTCCCGCCGGACAATCCGATCACCGCGAAAGGGGTGGAACTCGGTCGCTTCCTGTTCTATGAGGAGCGCTTGTCCGGGAACAACACGCAATCCTGCGGGAGTTGTCACTCCCCACAGACCGCGTTCACGGATGATGGGAACCAGTTCAGCACGGGGATCGATGGTGCGGTGGGTACGAGGAACAGCATGGCCTTGATCAATTTGGGCTGGGACAATTTCTACTTCTGGGACGGCCGTGCCGCGACCTTGGAACAGCAGGTCCTGGAACCCGTGGTGAACCCGATCGAGATGCACGAGACCTGGCCCAATGCCGTGGCCAAGCTGCAGGCGGATACGGCTTACCAGGACCTCTTCATTGAGGCCTTCGACACCGATCAGATCGATTCCGTTCTCGTGGCGCGCGCGATAGCCCAGTTCCTCCGGACGATGATCAGCGCCAATTCCAAACTGGACAAGGTGCTGCGTGGCGAGGCTTTCTTCACCCAGGAAGAGCAACGCGGCGTTACGCTGACCCAATTGGAAGGTGGCGACCCAACCTGGGCCAGGGCGGGCAGAACGGAGCGGACTGTTTCCATTGCCACTCACAGGCGGTGGGTTTGTTCAACAACGGACAATTGGAGAACAACGGATTGGATTCCGTCTTCACAGATCTTGGTGCGGGTGCTATCACCGGCAACCCACAGGACATGGGTAAGTTCAAGGTACCGACGCTACGGAACGTGGCCCTCTCGGCGCCCTACATGCACGATGGGCGCTTCCAGACCTTGGAGCAAGTGGTGGAGCACTACAACAGTGGCGGCGTCCCTTCTGCGACGATCAGTCCGTTCATGAAATTCACTCAAGGGGGCCTTCAACTTCCGCCCAGTGACAAGCAAGCGCTGATCGCGTTCTTGCACACGTTGACGGATATGGACTTCGTGAACGATCCCCGTTTCCAGGATCCAGGTCCGCCCTAACGAACTCAGGCGGCGCGCTCGGCGGCAGGTGTCGGGCGCCAGGCGGTGCAGCGCATCTTGTCGCCGAACACACTTGGTTTGAACAGACTGGTGCCGAGGAGGATCCGCGCGCATTCCTGCACACCCTCGGTGATGCTCGGATGCGGATGCACCATTTCGGCCAGGTGGTGGATGCCCTCGTTCATGTGCATCAACAACGCCACGGCCTGGATGGCGCTGGAAGCATGTTCGCCCACGGCACGCATGCCCAGGATGCGCATGGCGTCGTCATCGGTCACCAGCACTTTGAAGAAGCCTTGCGTACGGCGCATCGCGATGGCGCGAGCGAGACAGGAGTAGTCGATCCTTGCTACGCGGTGGGGGATCCCCTGGCGCTGGCACTCCTGCTCGTTGAGGCCAACACCAGCCACTTCGGGTTCCACGAACATGATGGTGCTCACATGACCGTAGTTCAGCGGGGCCGGCGACCTGCCCGCGATCAGTTCGGCGGCGTGGCGCCCTTCCAGTTCACCCAGGTTCACGAGCATGTTGCTCGCGGTGGCGTCGCCGATCACATGGATATGCTCCACGGAAGAACGTACACCCTCCACCGCGATCCCTCCGGTACGGGGGTCCATGCGCACGCCCGCCTGATCGAGACCCAAGCCCTCCAGGTTCGGCACACGACCGACGGAGACAAGCGCCTTTTCCACTTGCACCACCTCCCTGTGTCCGCCCGGGTAGGAGAGTTCATATTCCACGGCATGCGGCATCGCTTCCAATCGCTCCAGTTTCGCGGAGCGATGGATCACCACACCACGGCGTTCCAGGTTATGGGCCACCAGATCGCTCACATCGTTATCCTCGAAGGGCAGGATGCGTTCGGCACGATCGATCAGGTGGACGCGGGTGCGGCCCAGATGGCTCAAGATGGTGGCGAACTCACAACCGATGACACCGGCACCCACGATCACCATGCTCTCCGGAAGCTCTTCCAATCGGAAGATGCCATCGCTGGTCAGTACGCGCTTTTCATCGGTAGGAATGGTCGGTAGCACGCGCGGGCGACTTCCGGTTGCGATCACGATGTGGTCGGCGTGGATCTCCGTGTTCCGCCCCGCCAGTTCGATGTTGATATGGTGCGGCGAAAGGAAGGAGGCCTTGCCGCGAGCGTGCTGGAACTGGTCGCCCTGGTTCTCCAGCAACTGCATGTGGCAGGCGTAGAGGTATTTCCGTTCGAACACCGCCTCGTTCACCGAGCGGGTGATCTCGCTCCAACTGGGCCGGAACGGCTCGCGGCCGCGAAGGCGCACCATTTCGTTCGCACTGGATACACGTTGGGCGATCTCCCACAGGGTTTTCGACATCAAGGCCCCGTTGTAGATCCCTGTGCCACCGATCCGGTCCTTCTCCACCAGGAGGGTGCGGGCGCCGAGGTCGATGGCGCGCATGGCGGCCGCGTATCCAGCGGGTCCGCCGCCGATCACGCACAGATCGAAGTGTTCCATGGAAGGGGGTCCGGGGTCGATGGCGTTCCTACGGTCCTGATGGTCCATGGGTTCGGTCAGCCCGCCGGTATCCTTCCCTTCACGGTGCGCGTAGGAAGGACCACATAACGGGCATCCCCCGCGTGCAGACCTTCCGCAAGCTCCTCGTATCCCTGCTCGGCGCCACGGCGCTGATGAGCACAAGGGCCCAATGCCCGTTGCTCTATGACTATTGGGGTACACCCACCGACACGCCGACGTGGTATAGCTGTTCAGGTCTGAACTTCACTTTGCTGATCGCTTCACCACAGGCCGTTGGTGCGTTCACGATCGATTGGGGCGACAACAGCCCGGTCTACAGCGCGGGTGCGTTGATCCCGCCCGCAACCGTCACGCATCCATACGCCGCTGCGGTCACTGAGTACACCGTGACGTTCACTGAAACGGCCACCGGTTGTGTGATCACCGGCACGGTGATCATGGAGGAGAGCACGAGCGCCAGCATTCAGATCCCCGTCGGTGGCCTCACGCAGATCTGCGCACCGCAGGCCGTGGAGTTCATCAACTCGAGCACGAACGTTTCGCCGAACACGGTCTTCACCTGGGATTTCGGTGATGCCAGCACGCAACTGGTCTTCGACCACACCAACCTGGGCCAGACGATCTCGCACACCTACCTGCCGGGCACGGTGAGCTGTGAGACCACCGTGCGCCTTTACGCGGAGAACGAGTGCAACACACTGCAAGGGGGTTCCAGTCAAGCCACGTTCAATCCGATCCGCGTGTGGGATATCGATAGCGCGCAGATCTCGCCGTCGGCCACGCTGCTTTGCTGGCCGGACCGCACGGTCACCTTCCTGAACACCACGGACCGCAACTGCCTCAATCAGGGGAACATCCACCAGCGCTATGAGTACTGGAACTTCGGCGACTACTGGGGCCAGGGCCAGGACAGCATCATCGATTGGTCGCCCTGGCCACCCACCTTTCCGCGCACCATCGAGTACCCCGGCATCGGTTCGTACGATGTGATGCTGTTGGACAGCAACTACTGCGGGATCGACACGGCGTACGTCACGATCACGATCGTACCACCACCCTCGGTGCAACTCACCGCCACGCCCGACACCGTATGCGCGGGCGGCACCATCAGCTTCGACGAGACCACGGCGGGTGGCGCGAACTACTTCGAATGGGACTTCGGCACGGGAAACGGATTCCAGTGGACCTCAGCGGGTGATCAGGCGTTCACCTACAACACCCCCGGCACCTTCGTGGTGTCGTATGCGGCGAGTATACAGGGCGCCACGGCAGGATGTGCCGACACCGCTTCAGTGCCGATCGTGGTGTTGCCCAGTCCCACGGCGGACTTCACTTGGGACCAGGATGCCGCCTGCGATTCCTTGACGGTCACGTTCACGAACGCTTCGATCAGCGCCATCGGCCAGACTTGGGATTTCGGCGATGGTACGTTCAGTTCGGCCATCGATCCCCCGCCGCATTTCTACGGCACCACCGGCACCTACACCGTGACCTTGACCGTGACGAACGTGCAGGGCTGCGACGACACATTCTCGCACGATATCCATGTGTTCGATCCGCCCGCGGTGCAGATCGGATCGCAGAACGTGTGCGAAGGGGTCACTGGCCAGTTCTTCGATCAAACAGTGACCGCCGTCGGTAACGAAGTGATCCAGTGGTCCTGGGATTTCGGAGATGGCGATACCTCCGACCTGGAGGACCCCTCGCACTTGTATCCCGCGTCAGGTGGCTACACCGTGACCCTCACGGTGAACACGCCCTATTGTTCCGGATCGGGCTTCCAGAACGTATTGGTGGAAGCCAAGCCAGTGGCATCGTTCGTGCCGGTACCGAACATCGGTTGCTCGCCGCTGAACGTGGCGTTCACTAACACCAGCACGGGTGCGGTGAGCTATGCCTGGGACTTTGGCGATGGTACTTCGGACACCAACCCCTCCCCACAACACACCTATTTCAACGCGGGCCCGGGCAACGCCATCGACACGGTGATGCTCGTGGCCTCGACGCTCTTCGGCTGTTCGGATACCGCCACGGCCATGATCACCGTGGCCCCACCGGTGGTGGCCGGGTTCACACACGATGCATTGCCCGGTTGCGCGCCGCTCGATGTGCAGTTCACCAACACGAGCACAGGAGCGGGATCCTATACATGGGACTTCGGTGATGGTGGAACCAGCACCGCTCCATCACCCGCGCACCAGTATGTGAATACCACGCTCTTCCTGGAAGTACGCACCGTGACGCTGATCGCCACCTCACCGGCGGGCTGTACGGACACGGTCGCCACTACGATCCTGGTCTATCCCACGCCCGACTTCACGTTCGTTGCGCAACCGGACAGCGGCTGTTCGCCCTTGACCATCACCTTCCCGAGCATCGTGGGCGCCGTGAGCTACCAATGGGATTTCGGCGATGGCGCCAGCGGTACGGGTCCTTCGCCGGCACACACCTACCTCAACACCACCACTGGCGCGTTGGTCTTTCCGGTCACCATGATCGGTGCGAACGCCTTCGGGTGCGTGGACACTACTTACGATCAGGTCACGGTCTTCCCGGTCCCTTCCGCGTCGTTCAACGTCGCACCAGGCATCGGTTGCCATCCGCTCACCGCGCAGATGATGAACGCGAGCACCGGAGCCACCACCTATGACTGGAGCTACGGTGATGGTACCACTTCGGATACCACGGCCACGACGCACGCGCATACTTGGAACAACTTCGGCACCGCGACGGTGAGCTATCCCATCACCTTGATCGCCACCAACCAATACGGCTGCTCGAACTCGACGTCCAAACAGGTGGAGGTCTATCCTGCGGTGGTCGCCTCGTTCACCATGGACACGATCGGTTGTTCGCCCTTCCCGGCGGATATCGTGAACACGAGCGCGGGCGCCACGAGCTACTTCTGGGATCTGGGCGATGGCAGTGGAAGCACCTTGCCTTCCCCGGCGCACTATTACCTGAACGCGGGGCTGAACGATGTGGGCTTCACCGCGACGCTGGTCGCGACCTCGGTGTACGGATGCAGCGACACCGCGAGCGCGGATGTGCTTGTTCATCCCGCCCCCATTGTGCAATTCACCCCCAGCGCGTTGGCCGGTTGCCAGCCGCTGCAAGTGGACTTCCAGGACCTCACCATCGGTGCGGTGGGTATGGATTGGCAGTTCGGGGATGGTGCCTTCTTGAGCGGAGGACCGGGCAATACGACCCACACCTATACCCACGGCGACAGCCTACCTGTCACTTATGATGTGCAGGTGATCGGCACTACTGTGTACGGCTGCACCGATACCGCGACGGCACCGATCCAAGTGTATCCGCATGTGGCGGCAGCATTCACCGCCCCGTCGGAAGGCTGCACCCCGCTCACCATCGCACCGGTGAACACCAGCACGGGCGCAGGCACCTACCTCTGGGACATGGGCGACGGGGTTTCCCTGCTCGGGCCTGCACCCACGCACACCTACCTCAACGGCACCTCGGTGAACCTGTCACGTACGATCACGTTGATCGCCATGTCCGCATACGGCTGTGCTGATACCGCGCAGTGGACCGTGGTAGTGCATCCGTCGCCCAGCGCGGCCTTCACGGCCACTCCGTTCATCCAACAGTTCCCGGCGAGCACCGTTACGTTGGTGAACAACACAGGACCAGGAGCATGGAGCCATGCCTGGGACTTCGGCGACGGCGCCAGTTCACCGCTACAGCAGCCGGGGCAACATGTGTACACCACCTGGGGCCAGTTCACCATCACGCTGGTGGTAACGGACAATGTGTGCAGCGATACCGCCACGCAGGTCGTAGAGATCACGCCGCCTCTTCCCACGTCCTCTTTCATCGGTTCTGGTGAAGGTTGTGCACCGCTCACCGTGCAGTTCACCAACACCTCCTTGCTGGCCCAAGGGTACCAGTGGAATTTCGGCGATGGTGGCTCGAGCACGGCGGACAACCCGGTGTACACCTGGACGCTACCCGGCACCTACACGGTTTCGCTCACGGCGTTCGGTCCTGGTAACACCACGAACACCGCGGTGCATGTCGATTCCATCGTCGTACATCCATCGGCCGTGGCCTATTTCGTGATCCAGCCCACCTCGGTGATCGTGCCCACCGAGCCCGTTTACCTCTACAACCTCTCGGGCAATGCGGACAGCTACCTCTGGAATTTCGGGGATGGCAGCACGAGCACGGAACTCAACCCGATCCACCAGTACACCGCGCCGGGTAGTTATGACGTGCTATTGATCGCCAACAACCAATGGAACTGTCCAGACACTTTCGCGGTACAAGGGGCCGTGACCGGCGAAGCGTCGGGCGACATCGCCTTCCCGAACGCCTTCACACCGAACGACAACGGACCCACGGATGGCTATTACGATCCCCAGTCCTACGACAACGACTTCTTCTTCCCGGTACAGGAAGGCGTGGAAGGGTTCAGCCTGCAGGTCTTCAACCGCTGGGGTGAACTGGTGTTCGAGACCACGGATGTCAAACAAGGTTGGGACGGCTATTACCGCGGCAAGCCGGCCAAGCAGGATGTGTACGCCTGGAAAGCGTATGCCCGCTTCAGCGATGGACGCGAACGAACGATGACCGGTGACGTCACCCTATTGCGATAGAACCATGAGACACCGATACGCACTTCTCACCAGCTTTCTGCTCTTCGTGCTCTGCGTGCAGGCGCAACGGAACTACACGCGTGTACACAGCCGCATGTTGGAAGAGGCCAAGATGCTGCTGGCCGTAGAGGACTATAGCGAGGCCGCCAAGATCTACAAGCGGCTCGAACCGGTGGACACCGCCTTCGCCGAGGTGTCGCACGAGTTGGGCCTGTGCTTCGCGAAGATCTCCGGTGCCCGCGAGAAGGCGGTGCCCTGTTTCGAGCGGGCCATGCGTCAGCAGTATACCGAGGCCTACTACCAACTCGGTTTGGCGAGGCACCGCCAGGAGCGTTTCGATGAGGCCATCGATCTGTTCAACCGGTACAAACAACTCAAGGAACGCGCGATAGCGGACGCCGAGGTGGACCATGCCGTAACCGTATGCCGCCAGGCGAAGGAACTGGTGCGCGAGCCTGTGAACGTGCGCATCCGCAACATGGGCGCGCAGATCAATTCCAGCGCGCACGACTACTGCCCGCTGGTGACCGCGGACGGCGACCAATTGTTCTTCACCTCGCGCAGAGAAGGCACTACGGGCGGCTTGAAGGATCCTGGCGGCCAGTACTTCGAGGATATCTACACGGCCCGTCGCGTGGGCGATATGTGGAGCAATGCCATGAACGTGCATGGCCCGCTGAACACCGCGCTGCAGGATGCCACCGTGGGCCTTTCACCCGATGGTTCGAGCATGATCATCTACCGCACCGGCAAGGATCTGGTGAGCGGTGATCTCTTCGAAAGCCGACGTATGGGCGATAAATGGAGCATTCCCGACATGATGACCGAGCGCATCAATTCGCAGCACCATGAACCGAGCGCGAGCATCGCTCCTTCCAACGACGAGATCTACTTCACCAGCGATCGCCCCGGCGGGTTCGGGGGGCGCGACCTGTACCGCATCCGCCGCTTGCCCAACGGCGAATGGAGCCTTCCGCTCAACCTCGGCCCTACGGTGAACACGCCCTACGACGAGGACGCCCCCTTCATGCACAGCGATGGCACCACGCTCTTCTTCAGCTCCAACGGGCACAGCACCATGGGTGGCTACGACATTTTCAAGACGATGATGCTGGACTATGACCAGGGCGCCTGGAGCGATCCGGAGAACCTGGGTTATCCGGTGAACACGGTGAACGACGACATCTACTTCTGCCTGAGCGAGGACGGTACCACGGGCTACTTCTCCTCGGAGCGTACCGGTGGGCTGGGCGCACAGGACATCCACGAAGTGATCTTCCCCAACAGTCAACTGGACTACATGGTGGTGCGCGGCTTGGCCGTGAACGTGCAGGATGAGCCGGTGCGCGCGCGTGTGGTGTTGATGGACAGCGCGAAGGAGGAGATCGTGGGCATCTACAATACGGACGTGATGACCGGCCGCTACCTGATGGTACTGAAGCCCGGTGACCGCTACCACTTCCGCATGGAGGCTGAAGGCTATCTCCCGGTGGAAGAGGCGATCCTGGCCGCTGCGCCGGGTGGTTCCAAGGAGATGAGCAAGGAGACCCTTATGCGCGTGGACGAGAACCACGACCGCCTAACGCGCAATGGGCATTAGGCCATCGATAGTTGGGGCTTCGCTGGTGTGGTTGGGTTCCGCCTTCGGGCAGGACGCCCAGTTCACGCAGTTCTACGCGCAGCCCACCTATTTGAGCCCCGCCTTCGCAGGCACCAGCTTGCAGAGCCGCTTCGGGCTCACCTTCCGCGATCAATGGCCCAGCATCCCGGGGGCCTTCATGACCTACAACGCGGCGTGGGACCATTACATGAGCAACATGAACAGCGGCGTGGGGCTGTTGGTGACCCATGACCGCGCTGGCTCCGGTGCGTTGCGCTACACCAGCATCGCCGCGCAATACGCCTATGAGATAGAACTGAAGCGCAAGGTCTTCATCCGCCCCGCGTTGCAGTTCGGTTTCGTGCAGCACGCGGTGGACCTGAGCAAGCTCACCTTCGGCGATCAGCTCGCACGCGGTGGTGATCTGAGCAGCTACGAGCACGCCAACGCGCGCAGCATCCGCTATGGGGACATGGGCGCGGGTGTGCTCTTCTTCACGCCCAAGCTCTGGTTGGGCATTGGCCTGCACCATTTGAACGAACCGAACCAATCGTTGCTGCTGAACGAGTCAAAGGTGCCGCGCAAGTTCAGCATGCATGGCGGCTACCGGTATCGTTTGCGTTCACCGGTGATCAAGAAGCACCCGGAGAGCATCGTAGCCGCCTTTAACTTCAAGTCCCAAGGCAAGTACGACCAACTGGACCTCGGCGCCTATTACGAGCGCGAGCCTTTCTACGCCGGGCTTTGGTACCGGGGCATTCCCATGTTCAAATCCTATGCGCCAGGCGAGCCGAACAATGACGCGATCGCCATCCTTGTGGGCGTTGTGGTGAACGACCTGCGCATCGGCTACAGCTACGACCTCACGTTATCCCGCCTCAGTGCCCGCTCCGGTGGGGCGCATGAACTTACCGTCACCTACGAGCTGGCCGACCGCCGCAGAAAGCGCGCGATGGCGAAGCGGCGGGTGGTGCCGTGCGCCAAGTTCTAGTTCGGCGAGTGATCAGTTGTTGGTTGTCGGTTGTTCGTGAATGCCTCCTTGGCAGGGAGACGCACACCCCGGGGCGGTGCCCGGGGCAGGCTGTGGCACGGAGCCACGGAAGGAACAACAGCGGATCTAACGCCCCTCTTTAGGGCGATCGCTCGCCCGAGTGGGATCGCTTCGCAGAGCCTCGCGAGGGAAGGGGGTCGCACGCCGCCAAAGCGCTCCGGCGACGGCGCGTGGTTCCCAAACCTGTTTTCCAGCGCCCCATCTCCCCTTGCGCAGCAAACGTGCCCCGCAAACAACGGACAACGGTCAACTGACAACCGACAACACTGCTGTCCGGTTGATTCCGCCTACCCCCCCCCCCCCCCCCCCGGCCGGGGTGCCCCCCCCCCCCCCCCGCCCCCCCCCCCCCCCCCCCCCCCCCCCCCCCCCCCCCCCCCCCCCCGGCCCCCCCCCCCCGCCGCCTAACCACAGTGAACCGACAACCATCAACCGGCTCCTTCCTGCTCCGCCTTCTCCGTCAACTCCAGCCAGCGCTCGCTCTGCTTGTCCAGCGAGGCGATCACTTTCTCCAGTTCCAGGGAGAGCTCCATGATCTTGTGGTGGTCCGTGCCGCCCTTGGCAAGCGCCAACAGCAGTTCCTCCTTCTTCTTCTCCAACGCCGGGATCTCGGCATCGAGGCGCTTCAGTTCGTTGCGCTCGCCGAAGCTCATCTTCTTCTTCGCCCCCTTCGTCCCCGTCACTGCGGTCTTCGTCACTGGCGCCTCCACCTTCTTTGCCTCGGTCTCCGCTGACTTGTTACGCTGGGCTTGCGCTTCCCGCGCCTTCTGCATTTCGCGCAGTTCGGTGTAGCTGCCCACCCACTCCTTGATCTTCCCCTCGCCTTCAAAGACCAGCAGCTTCGTGCAGATCTTGTCCATGAAGAAGCGATCGTGGCTCACCACGAGCAGGCAGATGTCCAGCTCGGTCAGAAAATCCTCCAAGGCGTTCAGTGTGGGGATGTCCAAGTCGTTCGTGGGCTCATCGAGCACGAGCACGTTGGGGTTCTTCATCAGCACCGTGCAGAGATAGAGGCGGCGCTTCTCGCCACCGCTCAGGGTGCTCACGTACTGGTACTGCTGCTCCTTGTCGAAGAGGAAGCGCTCCAACAACGCTGAAGCGGTGAGCGTTTTGCCCTTGCTCAGCGGGATCACATCGGCGATGTCGCGCACCACTTCGATGATGCGCTTGTCCTCCTTGATCTCCAGCCCTTGCTGCCCGAAGATGCCGAGGATCACGGTGCTGCCGACGGAGACGGTGCCCGCGTCGGGCTTAACCTTCTCTGTGAGCAGATCGAGGAAGGTGCTCTTGCCGATGCCGTTGGGCCCAACGATGCCGATGCGGTCCCCAGCTTTCAGCGAGTAGCTCCAATGCGAAACGATGGGCTTGTACGTCTCTGGAACGGACGGATCGCCAAAGCTCTTGGTGAGGTTGCGTGCTTCGATCACCTTGCCGCCAAGGCGCTCGGTCTTCACATCGATGCTCACCTGGTCGCGGCTGAAATCGCGCGTGGCCAATGACTTGATGGTCTCGAACTTGTCCAGGCGGCTCTTGCTCTTGGTGCCGCGCGCGCGGGGCATCTTGCGCACCCACTCGAGCTCGCTCTTCATCAGGCCCTTCAGGTGCTGCTGCGTGGCGTCACGCACCTCATCCAACGCGGCCTTCTTCTCCACGTAGTAGCTGTAGTTGCCGGTGAAGCGGGTGAACTGCCCGAACTCCATCTCGAGGATCTCGTCGCAGACATTGTCCAGGAAGTGGCGGTCGTGCGTGACGAGCAGCAGGGTGACACCGGGCGCACTGAGTTCCTCCTCCAGCTGCTCGATCATCTGCATGTCGAGGTGGTTGGTGGGCTCATCGAGGATCAGCACATCGGGCATGTTGATGAGCACCTTCGCCATGGCGACGCGTTTTTGCTGGCCGCCGCTCAGGGTGTTCACGGGCTGCTCCAGGTCGCGCAGATTGAACTGGAAGAGCAGGCGCTTCACGCGGGCCTCGTGGTCCCAGGCGTTCAGCTCCGTCATTTGGTCCACGGCGCGGTGCAGCTCCTCATCGCCGAGGTGGCGCTCCACGGCGTGCTCGTAGGCGCGGATCGCGTTGGTCACCGGGTCGTCCTGGTCGAGCATCTCGTCCACCAAGGAGTGCGTGGCGGTCATCACCACGTTCTGGTCCAGGTAACCGATGCGCAGCCCTTTGTTGAAGGTCACCTTGCCCTCGTCCGGTGTTTCGAGGCCAGCGATGCACTTCAGCAGTGTGCTCTTACCCGTGCCGTTGCGGGCCACGATGGCGGTCTTCTGGCCCTTCTCCAGCCCGAAGCTGATGTCTTTGAACAACTGGCGCGGGCCATAGCGCTTGCCGAGGCGTTCAACGGAGAGGCAGTTCATGGGAATAGTCCGATGCTCGGCGAAATGGGACGCGAATGTAGAGCGATGGGGCGGAGGGGAGTGGACGGCCTTTGCTACATGGGAAGCCTGGGGCACGGCAGAAGGCCTAGGGAAGCCTTGCATCTACTTGGTGGGCGAGTGGAGAGACGCTCGCGGAGGGCGGGGATGCCCGTGAACTGACTCACCTTTGCTCGCGTGAGCATCCACGCTTTTTCGCTCGCACCAAACTGGGGGATGGAGATCTTGGAATGCGACCAATGAAGGAGCGGTACAGCGGGGTTCTGTTGGCGAGTGGCATCGGCCTCCTCGCGCACTTCGCATCCGCGTATACCTCCAGCTCCTTCAACGGCATTCTGCTGGCCTTGCTGCTCGGCATGGGGGTGGGCAACGTGGTGGCGGTGCCCGAGCGCTTCCAGGCCGGCATCGGCTTCACCAGCAGCAAGCTCCTGGAGATCTCCGTGCTCTTCCTCGCCTTCAGCATCGACTACGCGCACATCGCCGCCCTGGGTGCGGCTTCCTTCAGCATCGTCGTGGTGGTGGTGATGGCCATGGTCCTCGTCACCTTCTACCTGTCCCAACGCGTGAAGTGCCCGGCCTCCATCGGCTGGCTGGTGGGCTTCGGTACGGCGATCTGCGGATCTTCCGCCATAGCGGCATTGGCGCCGCGCGTGGCGACGAACAAGGAGGACGTGGGCATCGCCATGGCCGTGGTGAACCTCTTCGGCAGCGTGGGCATGATCGTGCTACCGCTGGTGCTGGTGGGACTGGACCTCGACACTACGCGGCTCGGCGTGCTTATCGGTGGCACCCTGCACTCGGTGGGCAATGTGGTGGGCGCGGGCTACGCCATGGACAACGCCGTGGGGGAGGCGGCCATCACCATCAAGCTGGCCCGGGTGGCCCTGCTTTCCCCGGCGCTCATCCTGTTCAATTACCTGGTACACCGCGCGCAGGTGAAGAGTTGGAAGGAGCACTTCGATCTGCCCTGGTATCTGTGGGGCTTTATCGGCATTACTGTATTGACCTCCCTGGTGAACTTTCCCCCGGCCTTCCTCGGGGCCATGGATACGGCCGGCAAGGTGATCCTCACCATCGCCATGGCGGCCATCGGCCTGAAGGTGAGTTTCAAAGGGCTTTACCGCTCGGGCCGCAAAGGCCTCGGCTTCGGCCTGATGATCTTCGTGGTGCAGCTACTCCTGGTAGGTGGGCTGATGGGGCTGAGCGGGTTGTGAATGGACGCAGAAGCGCAGAGATCCGACCGCGGAGAGTCTGAGCGAGAGAAGAAGATCCGCGCGAGCGAAAGGAGTGGGCGAGCGGAGAGACACTCGCGGAGGGCGCGGGGGCACGGATGGACGGCTTCGCCCCGCGCTAGCTCACGCACGCCTAACTCCGCGCCAGCGTGGTGTATTCACCTTCAACGCGAGCGCATACGCGTTCGCGGATGCGGCCATGTCTCCTTTGAAATAGGCCGCCGAACCCATGTTGGCATGGGCCAGGGCCACATATTTCTCACCGCATCCTTTGCGCCAGGGCCAATTATAAGCCCAGGTCTGGCAGCCTTGAAGCATACGGCTGCACATCGCCTCCGATCAGGATTGGGCAGCGCCGTAACGACCAGGAACATCATTACTCCGGTCCAACAACGCATATCGAGTTCCGTTCGGTTGGTGGGTGAACGTAGCTTTAGGTATAAGGACCGAAGCCTTCTATTGAGGGAGGACATGCTCGGTGCGCTGTAGCGAATGCGAAGGCAATGTGGCGAAGATGCGGCCTTAGCCCTTAGCCCACAAGAGCAGGAGCATCCGGAAGATGCCGTATTGACCAGAGCACACCCTCGGTCCACAGCCCCATTGGGGGCTACGCGATGCTGCCACCTATTTTGCGCGCCGCATTGAACGGGGACCACCTTCACGCACCCCGACTCAGCGCCCCTGCACGCACCTTGCGATGCCCCCCTGGTCGCAGGATGAAGCCGGCCTGCAGGGGGCTCAACACGCCTAACGGGTGCATCACGGGAACGAACGATCCGCAGCACGGAAGAGGGCGCGGGTTCGCCCCCCGCCCTGTGCCGCTTTCCGGACCAGACACGGCGACGGCCCCCCGTAAAGGGCCGCCCCACCCGTGCCGACCCCCCCCCGCCCCCCCGCCGACCGACCCCCCCCCCCCCGTGAGTTCTTCCGGCTGCCCCCCCGCCACCGCAAACCGCCCGCGCTATCCCCACCCCCCCTTGCTCGCTGCGCACCCGGCGCCGCCGCATTCTATGGCATTTGCAAGTGTTTTTTTAGTGTAGGGCGTGCCGCGCGCAAGAACAGCATACACTCGATGGATGATCTTGTTGCGGATGGCGTTGAGGACGCTCATGGCGCCTTTGCCTTCAGCGACTTTCCGGTCGTAGAAGGCGCGCAGCTCACCTGATCGGCTGATGGACGATACCGCTGACATGTGCAGGAGCGTCTTTAGTTGCCGATGAGCGAAGGACGAAACGCGGGTCTTACCACGGATGCTCGACCCGGATCGGAACTCGTATGGCGCGACCCCTGCGTGGCAGGCCAACTGCCGGGCTGATCCGAAGCGGGCGAATCCATCGGTCAATGCCAGCAGGTGCGCTGCAAGGATGGGCCCCACTGATTCGACCGACAGGACCAGTTCATACTGTCGCTGTAATTCGGGATCACGCTGGATCTCTACAAGGATCATCGCCTCCACTTCGACGATGGCCTTGTCGTACGCGCGTAGCATCGCCTTATCAAGGCGGTCCATGGTGCGACGCAGCTCGGCAGGCATCAACGGGTTGTAGTCCTTCAGTAGCACTTGATGTGCCTTGCGCCGATCCACCAGCAGCCTCCGGCGAGAGAGCAACTTCTTCAGCGTGCGCAAGCGCAGATGATCCCGGGTGAAACGACGGGCCTTGTCGTGGAAGCGCCGCGCGTAGTCGGCGATCCGTTGCGCATCAAGCTGGTCGTTCTTCCCGCGCCGCATGCCCAGGCTGCGTACCATGTCGCTTGCATTGGCCAGCCATGTGGGTATCTCCAATTCCACCAAGGCGATCAATGGCTGGTCGGAGTAATGAGCCGTGGGTTCCAGACAGATCAAGCATTTGTCCTTCACCAGGTCGAACTCCTTGGACCACCGACGCCATGATCGCACCAGACCCTTCGTGCTGTTCTCGGTCTGGACCATCGCCAGTAACTGACCGCTGGCATTTATCAAGGCCAGGTCCAAGGTGGCCTTGCTCACGTCGATCCCGATGTAGTGTTCCATGTTCGTTCTACTTTTGGGTTACACAGAAGATCCCTAGGGGGCTGAGCATCGGATCCTGAACTCGACAACTCTACTAGGCCCGAAGCCTGACATTCTATCCGAGCCTCAGATCCGAAGGAACCGCAGGTACCGATGAGTTAGATAGGCCTGAAGCCTCTCCCGCGCCCTGGTTCACCCGCAGTTCCGCTCAGTCCTCTTCGGAGATCTTTTATCCCCAGTAAAGTTGGTCTTCAGAAGGGATCTGCAAGCTTAGAGATCCGCGCCAGCGATGAGGTGCGCTAAGCGCCAGTAGCGGGTGGCTGCGCGCTCATGAGGGCCGGCGACGGTTAGCTGACCTACTATTGTTGATCCTACGCTGTTCGCGATGACCCCCATGCGTTGGTTATTCCTCTGTCTTCTCCACTGCTGCTGCCACGTAGCGTTCGCGGGTACGGATGCCAATTGGATCCAGTTCAAGCAATTGAAGCACGTAAAGACGGATGAGGTTTCGAAGAGCTTGTATTTCACCACGCGTGCAAGGAAGGCCAGCGCTTACACGATCCACTGTGATACCATCACGATCTCGCAGAAGGATACGGTCCATATGATCAACCGATACCGTGGGGCTCACCAGCAACACGGTGTATTCCTTTCGCCTGCAGACCATCGCCACGGCAGGAGTGAGCCCCGTGAGCGACCTGGCCACCGCGAAGGCGGCCTGAACGCACTTGTGCATACGCCCCCGCTGCGGTCCGCATGGGATCGAGGTGGGGGCGTTGGCGTGCGTGGATGAGGATGGTTGTCCGTCGCTCAACAGTTCCATCAGCTAGCGCACGATATAGAATGCACCAGTTGCGGAGTGCTCGTTGGTGGTTAAGCGCACCACGTAATGGCCTGCCGCGAACCATGCGATCGGTATGGTGGCTTGTCCGCTGCGCATGCCGTCTTCGTGCATCAAGGTTCCATCACTACGGAAGATGGAGAGCCTTCCTTGCGCCATGTCCGCCCCGAAGCGGATAAGGAGCTCATCGCCGGTCACCATGCACTGTATGGTGGGCACGGATGGTGCGTCGGCGATGGCTGCGGTGAACGGGATAAGCAGGTCGTTCACGAATTCTGGTAGACCGGCGTTGCAATTGCGACCGAGCAGAGCGACCCCTTGGTATTGATAGTCGGCGGCCAGGCCTTGGGCATCGGGGTTGTTGATGACCCCGAGGTGGTCCTGTTCCCAGTGGGCCACATAGATCTTCCCGTTCGGGGCCAAGCGGAGGGAGGGCTGGCCTGCGTTGCCCCCTGCGGTGATGATCTGCTCGCTCGCCAAGATGTCCGCCGCCAGCAGGTCATATTGGAAGATGCGTTTTGTGCCCAGGAACTCGCAGGTATAGAGGTACTGGCCCCCGGGGGCGAAAGCGCAACCGACCACGTTGCGGTCCAGGTCCAACAGGTTCGAGAGCACACCCGTCGACGGATCGAAGTCGAGCAGGATGGAATTATTCGTGGAGGAGTAGTGGACCTTGGTGCTGGTGAGGTTCACCGCCATATCGCCGGGCTGATCGTCCACCATGGGCCCGATGGTGGTGGTAACCGGCCCAGTGATACCTGCGGCCGTGACCAGGAAGGCGTGGTAATCGCTGTTGTCCAGCCCGTGTACCAATACCCACACATCAAAACCGTTGGCGTGCCGAATGCCGATCATCGACTCGGTGACATCCGAGAGCAGCGGGTTGGCAATGGAGGTCACATCACCCAGGCCGCCGTTCAACGTCATGTCCACCTCGCAATACCGCAGCCCGCCCACCACGCCGTGCTCGGCGCAGTCCAAGGTGAAGATGTAGTAATGGTCCGTGTTGCCTGGATCCTGCACAATGAGCGCACCTTGCTTGGCACTGTTGCACCCGCCGGACAATTCCAGATCGCCATTGGGCATCACATTGTGGTTGCTGTCATAGACGTTTCCATAGCGGTAGGGAACACTGGTCATTACGCGCCCCGCGTTGGTATAGAACAACAACTCGCCATTGGCATCGCTAATGGATCCGCTCGCCTCGTAGGACATCATCATTCCGTCCAGCAAGGTTACAGGCGTGCCGCTGTTGAAGTCGAGCCCGGCGCGCGCGCCGAAATACCACGTGTTCGCCTCCTGTGCGGCCGCAGGAATGGCCATGGCCCACACGCCCGCCAGGAAAAGAATGTGCCACCTAGCGCGCACCGGTACGGAGGGGGTAGGGCAGGTGGTGGTCGTGGACGGGACAGTGTATGCGTGCAGCATGGGCAAGGTGTCTTGTTCGGTAAATCTATAACGGGGAGGCAAGGCCACGAAGAACGATCAGGGCCGGTTGGGAATTCGGGAACTGGTCCGTTCAAGGGCTGCTTACACAACCACTGCACCTGAAGTGGGGGTACTTACAAAACCATTGATCGATGTACTGGGTCGTCCTGCATTCCAAATGGACCATCGTTCCTCGCCCACGAGTGGCGCCCGCAATGATGATCGGTCCAAAGCCAGGACAACGGCAGTTCGTCTCGGTGCGAAGTGAACACATTGGATCGTTTGGAGATCCGTGTTGTCCACGCACTGGCCAACGCACGAATTAGAGATCGCTCCGGACAGATCCTCGGGCAGAGCCCTCGGATCTGATCGTCGTGCGGACGACCATTCTCAAAATACGGTTTGGAAACCACCCCCGAACCCCTCCTTAAGTACTGCGATCGAGCGATCGATCGCGGAGGGGAGTTGATCCGTGGGGTCTTCGCGAAGGCGACTGGGCCGTGTTCGCGAGCGTTCTCCCGGAGCGATGGCGGCGCATGCGCCGGGGACCATCGCATCCGGGATCAGCGCGAAGCGATCTTGTTGGATCCGGGCGAGGTGGCGGTGTGCCAAGCAGTTGCTCGAAGGTGTGGGTGCCTTCTTCGTGCAACTTCTGGTAGAGCAGGCCGCCGATCATGGTGTCGCCGGTCACGGTAATGGTGTACACGAAGTGGTGCGCCTCCAACCCCTGGTACCGCCAGAGTTCCTCGTGCCACACGGAACTGGCGTTGAAGGAGGGGCTTGAGCGATGAGTTGCGTAGCAAGGCAAAGTCCGGGTAGAAGGTGGAGCGTGGCGTGTGCGATGCGGTGCAGGGCGGTCTTTCTTTCGTGGTAGGTTGACGGAGGGCGTTCGAGGGATCGCCCTGTGGCCATGTTCATTATCGGTCGGGGGTGATCGTACGCATGCGGATATCGATCGCTCCGTGGTGCCGCTTGTTGTAGATCAGCGTGCGTCCATCGCGGCCTATGAAGGCGCGGCCGTCCTCTTCACGCGGTGCCGCGCTGGTGAGGGTCTCATCGCCCGTTCCGTCCGGACGGATGCGATGGATGCTGTGCTGCCCGCTGGCCATGGTGCTGTAGTAGATCCACTTGCCGTCCGCGCTGTACATCGGCCAGCCGTCCGTAACGGCCGGCGTTTGGGTGAGGTTGTCCACCAGGGCGGTCGAGAGATCGAGGATCACGACGTCATCGCTGGTCGCGTCGTTGCGCAGGAAGACGATGTGCTTCATGTCGGGTGCGTAGCGTGCACAGGTCTCTTCCATGCGGGAGTCGGTGAGGCGAAGCAGTTCACGCGTGCCGAGGTCGATCCGGTAGATGTCCAGCGATCCGTTCCCGCGCGTGCTGTTGAAGAGGAGGTACTTTCCGTCCGGGCTGAAGTAGGGATGGATGTCGCGTGCGGGGTTGTTGGTGAGGCGTTCCAAGCTGCTGCCGTCCACCTTCATGCGGTAGATCTCCTCGTTGCCGTCGCGGTCGCTCACGAAGGCGATCCACGCATTGTCCGCGCTCCAGTCGACGAAGTTGTTGTTGAACGCATCGTGGGTGATGCGCTGCTGTGCTTTCGTGGCGATGTCCATGATGTAGAGCTGCCACTTGCCGGTGCGGTTGCTCTGGTAGAGGATGCGGTTGCCGTTCAGCGAGAGGCGCGGGTAGGCGTTCTCCACGCCGGCTTCGTGCAGTAGGATGGTGGTGGCCCCCTCCGCGATAGCCGGGGTCGCTTTCGTGGCCGGTGGACTTTGCCCCTGGCAAGCGCCGCTCATGGATAGACCCACCAGCAGAAGTGTGCGCATGTGTGGAATAGGATGGGGCAGGTGCATGGGTAGAGGTATCAAGGTGCAATTGCGGCGAACATGATCTCGCAACCGCCGCCCAGCTCCTCGGGCAGGCAGTTGGTGAAGAAGACGCCCTGCCCGTGCGGCGCCCACTTGGGCGAGGTGCCGCGGCCGTGGGTATCGGCGAGCAGGCGTACATCGGAACCATCCGCACGCATGATGAGGATCTGGTGGTCCGTGCCGTTGCGGTTGGCGGCGAACGCGAGGTGCTGCCCATCCGGCGACCAGGCGGGCCAGCCTTCGTAGGCGGGATGGTCCGTCAGGTTGCGCGCGTCCGAACCGTCAGCGTTGGCCACGAAGACCTCGGAGTTCATGTCGCCCACGATCCTGCGGAAGGCGATGCGCTTTCCATCGGGCGCCATCACCGGAAAGGTGTTCACCCCGCCGGTGATCAGGGTGTCGATGTGGAGCGTGCTGACGTCCACCGCGTAGATCTCCGACGCGTTCTTCGCGGGCGGGCGCAGGTCGTCGTCCGTGCTGAAGAGGATGCGCGTTCCATCGGGTGTCCAACTGGGATGGATGGCCCGCACGCGGGACGGGGTAACCGCTTTGCGGTCCTTGCCGTCCGGTGCCATCACGTATACCACCCGGCTCTTTTCATCGGAGAGCACGAAGGCGATCCGCTGGCCATCGGGGGACCAGGCCGGGTCCTCATGGTCCATGTCGTCGTGCGTGATCTGCGTCCAGCGGCCGGTGCCTTCGTTCAGCAGGAAGAGCTGTTCCCGGCCCGCGATAATGGTGATCATCACGGACCGATCGCCCACCGGTGCGGGCACCATGTCCAGGTTGTAGGAGCGGGTGACCTGCCGCGCCAAGGCCATGGGGCTGTCGACAGGAAGCGGATCTACGCCACCCTGCCCGAGCGTGATGCCCGGTAGGAGGATGTACAGCAGGAACAGGTGGCCGATGGGCTTCGGCTGTCGAAAGCAAAGAGAGGGCGTTCGCATCAGTGCTCCGTTAGTCGCTGGTAGAGGTGCTGTTCCGCCACGGGCAGCGGTACCATGCCGAGATCCAGGAAAGCCCGGTGGAAGCGAGCGGCATCGAAGCGGTCGCCCAGTTCGCGCTGCAGCCGTTCGCGCAATGCGCTGATCCCATGGGCGCCCACTTTATAGCTCAGCGCCTGGGCCGCCCAGTTGGTTACGCGGGTCACCTCGCGGTCGGCGAGTTCCGGCTGGCCGGGGATGTGCGTCTCCCAGTAGCGCAAGGCCTCCTCTCGCGACCATCCCAGGCCATGGATCCCCGCATCGAGCACCACGCGCACGGAACGCACGAGGTCCCATTCCCATTTGCCCAGGGCCTGGAGCGGGTCCGTGTAGAGACCCAGTTCCGTGCCGTAGTACTCCACGTAGCAGGCCCAGCCCTCGAAGTTCCCGGGGTAGGTGAGCAGTGCCCGCAGATCGTTCGTGGGGTGCTTGCGGCGCAGGCTCGATTGCAGATGGTGACCGGGGATCGCTTCGTGCAGGTAGATCCAGTCGAGCGCCCGCGCATCGAAGCGCCCGCCGTGGAAGTTGAATTGGAACACATCGGTGCCGTAGGGGTTGTCCTCGTTGGCCAGGTAGATCCCCGGTGGCGTGTGGGGACCGGCGCCCGGCCATTCCATCGCATGCACGGTCGGCACTTCCACAGCGCCGACGAAACCCTTCAGTCGTGTACGTACCGTGCTGTCGATGGCGGCGAACCGCTGCAACACAAGGGCCTTGTCCGTGATCCAGTGCGGGTCGGATGAACGCGCGCCGAGGAGGGACCGCAGCGGATCCATCGCGCGATGGCACCGCGCGACTTCCCGTTCTCCGAAGGCGATCAGCTCCTGCGGGCTCCGGTCGTAACCGGTGAAGCGCCTGACCAGAAGCTTGTACCACGCGGCGCTCTCGGGCAGCTTGCTCGCGCCGTTCACCGGCATGGGCCTTCCGCTCGCGATCCAGCGCCGCTCCAAGGCGATGCGCTCCAGCTGGTGCGCGGTCTCGAAGCGCGCGAGATCGAGGAGCAGCCGCTCCTCGGCCGTAGTGCCCTCGTCCTTTACACCGGAGAGTTGTGCATGGAACGCTTTGAAGGCGGCCTCCTGCCGCACCAGCACGCTGTCCGGCGGCACCGCTGCGAGGCGTTCGCGGAGGTCGAGCGCGAAGGGTTCGGGACCGAGCGCGGCATAGGCCGTGCTGAAGTCCTCGAGCAGCGGGCGCACCGCGGAGGACTGCGCATGGCAGCCCGCAACGACGGGGAGCATGCCGGCGAACACGAAGGACCGATAGCGCCAAGGGCCCATCAGCGCGCGCGTGGCAGCCAATCGGCGATCGCTTCTCCGACGGCGGTTTGATAGGGGCCGCTGCCCGCTACGGCGGCCTGGAAGTCGTCGGCCTCGTGCATGCCGTGGTCGGCGTTCGGCACCACGCGCATGGTGACGCTTCCCGGGCGCCGGGTCTCGAGCATATCGCGCAGCAACTCGTGATCATGCTTCGCCGCGATGTAGTCCGCTTCGCCCCAAAGCAGCAGGGTTGCGCCGGTGTAGTCCTTCCATGCCTCCGGCACATTGAGCGCGTAGAGTTCATCGTTGTACGTGCGGGACCGTGCATCGAAGATGCCCACGTACTCGGCGCACTCCGGCTTCTTCGCGGCGGTTTGCGCGGTGGTCATGTGATCGGCGAAATACCAGATGGCACATTCGCAATAGTCCTTGATGAAGCTGTCCGTGCGCTCGGGCTCCCAGCCGTAGGCTTCGCCGATCGTGCGCCGTGTCTTGATGAGGTATTCCATGAAGTTGCTGCCGATGGTGCCATAGGCCACGATCCGGTGTACCGGCGTGCGCTGGGCCACCAGCGGCGCGAAGAGCCCGCCCATGCTGTGCCCGATGATGGTCACGTGGCCGCTGTCGATATCGGCGCGTTGCTTCAGCTGCGCGATCATCTCCGCGTATCCGATCATTTCGTTCATGAAGCTCAGTTCGGCGCAAGGCGTGCTGGTGCGCGTGGCATCACCTACACCGGGTTTCTCCAGCCGGGCACACGCGTAGCCCATCCGGCCCAGGCGGTTCAGCAATTGGATCTCGCTCCGCGCCGTGTCCAGCGGCGAGTCCAGCGAGTAGCAACTGATGCCACCGATGAAGACCACGAGCGGCGCCTTGTCCGCTCGCTTGGTCTTCGGGCTCGTGAGAATGGCGCGTTGGATGCCGTTCGTGGTCCTGTGTGCCGTGTACTCCACGTGCAGGTCCGGGTAGCTTTCCCCGGGCCAACCGAGCAATTTCAACTTGCCGGAGACCGGCTTCTTGTCGCGTAGCAAGCGGTAGCCGACGGTGCTTCCAGTGCTGTGCTTCGCCAGTTCGGTGAAGACCTCCTCCGTGGTGCCCACGAGCTTACCATCGAGCTCGGTGAGCAGATCGCCGCGCTTCCAGCCCGCTGCTTCGCCGGAACCATTTTGCAGCACTTCGCTCAGGAGCACGCCGTGCGCATCACCGATGCCCATGATCCGCCGCATATCGTCCGTGACGTTCTCCATGCGGATGCCAAGGAAGACACGGCGCGGCAAGGTCTCCTGCGCCTGGTGGGTGCAGCAGTTGAGAACGAGGAGAACGGTGAGGGCGAAGCGTGGGTGCAGCATGTGGGAAAGTTCGGCAATGAATGCGGTGCTCAGGGTTGATGAAGGACAGGGTGTGCGGATCGACCTTCCTCCGTGTGGATCTTGACGAGCGAGGCGCCTGCGGGCAATGCGGCGAGTTGGAGCGTGTGCTTACCAATGCTCGGTGGCAACAGCGCTTCAAAGAGCGACCGACCGTCCAATGCATGGACCTGCACTTGTCCTCCGTGGCGGAGCGCCCCCAAGAACCGTAGGGTGAGTTCATCCCGGAAAGGGACCGGATAGAGCAGCGCATCAACCACGGACCGGTCGGGCACCGCGAGCGCCTGGGAGGCCCCGAGCACCGTCACGGAGATGAGCTCATTGCCGTTGCTGTCGATGAAGCGGTTGTGTTCCAGCAGGGGCCAGCGGAGGCCGGGCACCCACCACGCGTGTGTGATGTTGTAGGACGTGTCGGCAGGGGTGTCGTCGGACACATGGTAGGTCCGGGTCCGTGTGCGGAGCACATCGGGAATGGTGCCATACGGCATCACCAGAGTGCCGGTGGCATCCAGCGTATGCCGCGTGAGGCCGCAGAAATGGTAGTTGACGCCCAAGCCAGCGGAGGTGTAGCACCAGGCGTCGTCCACCGTATCACCATAGGCGAGCGGAGCGGCCAGGCTCAGTTCGGGGGCGTCGAACACATAATCGATCAACGGTCCGTGCTCGGCCAGTTCCAGCAACCCCTCCGGCGAAGTGGAGAAGTAGCGTTCCGCGGCGTAGCCCGGGTCGGTGGAGAGGCTCCAGCGCATGGCATGGTCGCAATTGGGATATGCACCGATCAATGGAAGGGTTGCCGGATCCACACACGTTTGTAGCGTGTGTGCCGTGGTGTCGATGAGCAAGGCAGTGTAGTCCCAAACAAGGGACAGACCACTGGCACCAGGCACAACCGAGGTGTCGTTGTCCACACCGAAGACGCGGAAGGTGTCGCCCACGAGGGGGATGGCGGCGGAGGGGAGCAGGACTTGAGCGGAGGACCGGAGAGACCATAGCACCCCGGTGCCAAGGACCAGGGCGAAGGGTGGGAGGCGCATGGTGTGCAGGTGGATGGACGGCGGCGATGCCTACGGGGCCAAGGTCCATGAGGACCGGGGCGCTGGCATGTGCGGATCGGGCTATTCCGCTGTGCAATGCGAGCAGCGGTGTTGCGCGAGCGGGCAATGGCGCTGCGCTATACCGTTCCGCGGTCGCGCCCCGGTGTGGTGCCGAAGGTGGTGCGGTACAGGCGCACGAAGGAACTCTCGTCGACGTAGCCTACTGCGCTGGCGATGGCACCCAGGGGCAGCTGGCCGGCGCGCACCAGCACGCGCGCGCGCTCCAAGCGTTGTTGCCGGATGTAGTGGTAAGGCGAGGAGCCGAAGGCCTGGCGGAACAACCGCTTGAAATGGTGTTCGCTCAGGCAGGCCACCTGCGCCAGATCGGCGACATGCAGGTCGCGGTGCAGGTGGGCTTCCAGATGATCGCGCGCGGTGCTCAGGCGTTTCCACAGCTCGCGGCGCGTGGCAACGCGTTGTGCGGAGAGGAGGTCCATGGAGCGGCGGAGCCCCAGCTGCAGTTCGAGCAGGCGTTCCATCAACCGGTCATGGATGCCGTCCACATCGGTATCGGTCCGTTCCGTGCGCGGGGTCTTCACCAGCGTGTGCAACTGCGCGAAGAGCCCCTTCACCAGGGGGTCCATCGCGTAGGTCTGCTCGGCGAAGGAGGGTTGCGCCCTATCCTGCCAGGGGTCATCGAGCAGTTGCTCCGTGGTATGCGTCAGCGTGCGGAGCACCTCGGCGGCGAGCCCGGGGCGGAAACCCACCATCAACATCTCCTGTTCCGCATCGCCGTGGAACGCGGTGCGGTAGTGCTGACCTTGATCGATCACCAGGAAGTTATCCGGGTTCACCACGCGGTCCGTGCCCCCCACCTTGTACCATTGGTGGCCGTTCAACATGCAGCGAATGCTCAGGCGGGACACATGGTCCGCGCTTTCCTCCAACCGCCGGGAGCGGATATACAAGGTGCCGGTCTTCAACGAACGCATGTCCGCGCCGGCATGGCGGGAACAGAACACCTGACCCAACAGGAGGGACCGGGCGCTTTCGCAATAGGGGCAACGGTCCATGGCGTCGCTCAAAACTAACGAGCACCCATCGGGTCCATCGTGCGGTTGGGCACCGGGCGAACGGCCCATCACACCATAGGCGGTGGTTGCTCGCCAACACGACTGAGCCGTGTTCGCGAGCGTTCTCCCGGAGCGATGGCGGCGCATGCGCCGGGACCATCGCATCCGGGATCGGCGCGAAGCGATCTTGATGGATCTGTGTGGGAGCCCAGATCTGGCGTGCGTCTTCCGCGTGTTTGGGCCTGCGTGGCAAGGCGCCTGCATCGCCTTCGCGTAGCCGCTTCGGCGGAGCAAGGCGCCAAAGCGCTTCGGCGACGGCGCGCGGGCGACCTGCCTCTTCCATGGATCATCGGCCAGAGCTCAAAGCACGTGGAAGTCTCCCGACTTCCGAACTGATCCACTTGTCTGTTCTTTCTGATCTTCTGATCGCGCTACTCCACGATCATCTTGCAGCCGCTCATCCACTGCCCATCCACGACCAAGTGCAGATGATAGAGCCCAGCGGGGTAGGCGGTGACATCGAGCGTGAGGCTCTTGTGCGCGATCGCAAAGGGAAAGGTGTTCACCAATTGCCCCGCCGCACTGACAACGGACAGCTGTGCACTGCCAGCTAGCGCATCGGGCAATTCCCACGCTAACCGCGCCACATCGCTCGCTGGGTTCGGTGCCACGGTGAACACATCGCGCAAATTGGTCGCCTGGCTTTGTAGACCGGTGATCAAATGGCAGCCGGGTTCCAGACAGCCCATGCTGTCCACCTTCACTACCCAGAGATCCGGGTTGTAGCCCGGCGGGTTGTTGCCACTGGCGCTCCAGTACACCTGGCCCACGGCTATGAAGCCGCCATCGGCGGTGGGTAGCACATCGCGCAGGGTACCCTGCCCATCGCTCATCAAGCTATCGTAGTAAAAGTAGTTGCGCTGCCAGAGGCTGTCCCCGGCGCTGTTCACGCGCAGCAGCACGCCTTGCTCGCCGTCGTCCGTGTAGCTCCACGCCTGGCCGCAGCTTATCAGATCCCCGCCGGGGGTGATCTCCTTTACGGCGAAGAGCGAGCACGCCGCGCACCAACCGCCGTAGGTATGCGACCATATCACGCCCCCGGCCGTGTCGATCTTCACCATGCACAGGGTGCCCTCGCCGTTCCCGGTCAGGTTCCAGCTACTTCCGAACACGCAGTTGCCATCGGCCAAAGATTCGATGTGCGCGTTGGGGCCATCATCGTAGTTGGGTATCCCGTAGGTGTCCTGCCAGATCACATCACCCACGCTATCCACGCGCAGCACCCATTGATCGAAGTTGTCGAAGGTGATCTCGCGGTGACCACCGAGGTAATATCCGCCATTGGGCCCAAGGGCTACTGAGGGGCAGTAATCCCTTCGGTTGGGAAAGCCATAGGTCTGGTACCACTGCACATTGAACAGGCTGTCGGTTTTGATCAGGAAGGCATCTATGAAACCCACCGAAGAGGTTTCGC
>JADJCS010000004.1 GCA_016703105.1 Flavobacteriales bacterium | reverse complement strand
GATTGGAGAAGTACAAAACCGTACTCTACGATGCGACCCACGACAAGGAAAGCCGCCTGCAGTCCGTGAAACAGGAACTGGAGGAGGCCACGGCCCTGGAGCTCCCCATGCTGAGCAAGAATCTGGTGATCCTTTCCACCTGCGCCAGCATCAGTACATTGCTCGGTCTCATCGGAACGGTGCTCGGGATGATCCGCGCGTTCAGCGCACTGGCCACCGCCGGTACGCCGGACGCTTCCGCGCTTTCCACCGGTATCTCCGAGGCTCTGATCAACACGGCGTTCGGGATCACGGGATCGTGCATCGCGATCATCATGTTCAACTTCTTCAGCACCAAGATCGACGCCATCACCCATGGCATCGACGAGGCCGGTTTCAGCGTGAGCCAGACCCTGGCCAACCACAAGTAAGGGTCGGTCATGACCGACCCCTATGGGTTGGCCAGACCATAACCGCAAACGCACAGCACCATGCCGAAGCTGAAAATGCCCAAGCGGAGTCCTGAATTGGACATGACGCCGATGGTGGACCTGGCCTTCCTCCTGGTCACCTTCTTCATGCTCACCGCGCAGTTCCGTCCGGAAGAGGCCGTAGCCGTGGACACCCCTTCGTCCATGAGCCAGAGCCCCATCCCCACGGAGAACCTGATGACCATTGTGGTGGACAGCACCGGGAAGGTGTATTGGGATATGACCGACAAAAAGGTGCGCTTCGCGGTGCTCGACCACTTCGGCAAACGCATCGGCTGGACACCCACCGATGAGGACAAAGTGAAGTTCGCCAACGTGGGCGCGGTAGGCGTGCCGATCCAGGAATTGCAGAAGTACCTGGCTCTGCCCACAGGGGCCGCCCGGAAGGAGTTCGACAAACAGTTCCAAGGCATCCCAACGGACAGCACCAACAACCAGCTGGCCGAGTGGCTCACCACCACTCGCTTGCTCTTCTACGAGTCCGCAGGCATCAACCCCTTGGTGGCGCTCAAAGCCGATGGGAACACCAACTACTCGAAAGTGGCGCAGGTGATCCGGATCTTCCAATCCCCGGGGATCAAGATCAACCGCTTCAAGATGATCACGGACCTGGAGGAATCCCGGATGTAACATCCCTGTTGAACCCTTCCCGGTCCGGCGTGTACGGACCCCGGGATAAGGCGAACAGCAAGGACCAACGAAACGAGCCATGGCAGACGCACCCGGCGGAGACGAAGGCGGAGGAGGTGGAAGACACCAGAAAAAACGCGCCAAGAAGGGCAGCACCCGCATCGACATGACGCCGATGGTGGATCTCGCGTTCCTCTTGCTCACCTTCTTCATCCTTACCACCACCATGTACCGGCCGAGCACGCTGCAGATCTCTTTCCCGGTGCCGCCGGAGAAGGACCAGCCGCCGCCCGATCCCACCAAATTGGACAATGCCATCACGCTGATCCTCACCAAAAAGGACCAGATCTTCTACTACATCGGTGCTTTCCGCAACGTGGGGGATCCCAAGGGACCACCGACCGAATTGACCCGCACGGATTTCAGCAAAGTGCGTGATATCCTGGTCGAAAAGAACAAGGATGCGGTGGTGCTGCTGAACCAAGCGGCCGGCGACTACAATGCGAAGAAGATCACCGAAGAGGAGTTCGAAGCGAAGCGGAAGGAGATCAAGGGCAGCAAGGACAACCTCAAGGCCATCATCAAGACCGATCGCGACGCCAAGTACCGGAACATGATCGACATGGTGGATGAGATGGATATCACCGGCATCGGATCTTACGGTGTTTTGGACAGCTTGAAAGTGGAGGAGCAACTGTTGCTGGACGTACAAAAAGCGAATCTCTGAGCCATGGAATACCTGCTGCTCGTCGGGATACTGCTGGTCCTCTCCATGGTCATGGCCATGGACTTCAGCTGGAACAATGTGCTCCTCGCCGTGCGCAACCAGCTGGTGTTCGCGGACCGGAACAGGGAGTACGGCGCCTTCACGCTTCGCCGCGATTACGTGAAGCGCCTGACCATGGCCCTGATCGGCTCGTTGCTCTTCTTCGGCCTGGCCATCAGCATGCCCAAGATCGTGGAGGCATTGAGCGGTGGGGATGATGAGGTGGTGGACGCTAAGAAGATCGTGGACGTGAACCTCGAGCTCTTCGAAGAGGATAAGAAGGAGGAGCCCCCGCCTCCCCCCGTGGAGATCCCGCCCCCACCCAAGATCGAGACCGTGCAGTTCACCGCGCTCGAAGCCGTGGATGAGCCCGTAGAAGAACCCCCGCCCACCCAGGAGATCCTGGAGGAGACCGTCGCCAGTACCGTGACCCAGGAGGGCGAGAAGGGCGAGGAAGCTCCACCCCCGCCGCCTGTGGAGGAAGAAGTGATGATGTTCGCGGCCGTGGAAGAAAAACCGACCTTCCCCGGTGGCGAGGCCGAGTTCTACAAGTACCTCGGCAAAAACGTGAAATACCCACAGATGGAGGCCGAACAGGGCATTGAGGGCAGGGTCTTCATCGAATTCGTCGTGGACAAGGACGGCTCCATCACCGAGGTGAAGACCGCGCGCGGCGTAAGCCCTGGTCTCGACAAGGAAGCCGCCCGCGTGATGAAGGCTTCCCCGAAGTGGAGCCCGGGTAAACAGAACGGCCGTCCCGTGAAGGTGCGGTACGTGATCCCGATCAATTTCGATCTGCGCTAGGCGCGATCGCCATGGGTGCCCGGCAGATCCTGGCGCTGGCGATGTCCGGCATCTACCTCGTCGCGGGTGTGCTCATCGGCTTCACCGACGTAGTGAAGGATGTGGTCCCGAATTACCGGCCAGGCATCGCGGCAGCACTGATCGGCTATGGCCTTCTGCGCTTCGTGCTCTGGTGGCGCCGCCAAAAGCAGGTCGACCCCGCCCCCGAAAATCGGCCTTGATCACATGGTGCGTTGGATCACGCTCGCAGCGATGTGCTTGGTGGCACTTGCCGCCTGTTCCGGCGGCGCTCCGGATCCACGCTCGGATGACAGCCCCACGTTCGGTTCGGTGCTCGTGCTGGCGGACCAGGACCTGCGCCCCATGATCGAGGACCAACGCCGCATGTTCGAGGCCACCTACGAGAAGGCCCAGGTCGAAGTACGCTACCTCCCGGAGGCCGAGCTTACGCGGGCCATGTTGAACGACAGTGTTCGCGCGGTATTCGGCACCTTTCGCCCCGGCAGGGAACAGGAGGCCTATTTCCGCACACGGAACATGACCCCGTTCACCGAAGTGGTGGCCACCGACGCCATCGCCGTGCTCGTGCATCCTGCAGGTCCGGACAGTCTCACGCTTGAGGCTCTGCGGGAATTGCTTTCTCAAGGCACACTGGACGGGAAGAGCCGACCCGCCCTTTTCGATGCCACCGGAAGTGGGGTGGCCCGCGGGCTGGTCGATTCCCTTTTCGGCGGCTTAGCCCCAAGCGCCCTTCGCGCGGCGGCGCTGGACGGTCCGGATGCCGTCGTCGCCCGGGTGCGTGACGACAGCGCAGCGATCGGATTCCTGGGCTTCGGCCTTTGAGCGATCTGGACGATCCTGCGTGCCGCGCACTGTTGGCGGGCGTCAAGGTTTGCCGCATCAGCAGCGGGGCCGGTACCGCCCTCCTACCCACCCAGGGAACCTTGAAGGACACGCGGTATCCGCTGCGTCGGCCCGTCATCATGCTCGTTACAGAAGGGAAGAGCGGCCTTGGCACGGGGTTCGCTTCCTTTGTGGCCGGGCATAAAGGCCAACGCATCATCCTGAAACAAGGCCTTGCACCCGCACATACCCCCGCCCGCGAGGTGATGATCGTGACCCCTTAGACAGATAGCAATGAAACGGACCCTTTTCGCCGGCCTGCTCGCTGGCATCAGCTTCCACAGCTCCGCGCAAACGTTGGACCAGGCGATCCAAGCGACGGACCGCGAGCAGTTCGAGAGCGCGACCGCCTCTTTCAAGAAACTGCTCGCCGGTTCGCCCACGGACGGACAAGCCTGGTTCTTCATGGGTGAGAATTACTGGGCCAACGACCGGCCAGATTCCGCGGAAGCGTGCTATCGACGGGGCCTCGACGTGAACCCCAACCTGCCGCTGAACCATGTGGGCCTGGGCAAGGTGCTCTTCGCCAAAGGCGTACCCTCCACGGCCGCCGGCGCGCAGCTCCAAGAGGCGCAGGCCCAGCGCGAGGAAGCGATAGCCAAATTGAACAAGGCCATCGCCATGGCCGAGGACAAGGCCGCCAAACACCCCAAAGAACTGAAAGCACTTACCTACCGTGAGGTGGCGGAAGCCTATGGCAGTGGCCCGAACCCGGATATCCCCACCGCGATCACCATGTTGGACAAAGGGCTGGCCCTGGTCCCCACCGATGCGGACAGCTACGTGGTGAAGGGCGACCTGCTCCTGGCAAAAGGTTCCTTTGACGCCAGCGATGCCATCGCCGCATACAAGCGCGCCGCCGAACTCATGCCGAACGCCGCACGCCCCATCGCGAAGAAGGCCGAGATGTACTACCGCGCGAAGAATTACGAAGCCGCCATCGCGGAGTACGATCTGGCCATTACCATGGACCCCTCCTTCGCCCCGGCTTACAGCGGCCGTGCCGAAGCCCACTTCATGACCAAGTCCGTGGAAAAAGCCACTGCCGATTACAACAAGTACCTTGAACTGAACACGGGTAACACCAGTGCCCGCGTGCGCTACGCCAAGTTCCTCTACCTCACAGGCAAGCATGCGGAATCCCTGGGAGAGATCCAGTCGTTGGAGGCCGCAGGGGTCAAAGACAATTCGCTGACCCGTATCGAGGGCTATGCTCAAGGTGCCATGGAAGAAAACCTGAAGGCATACGCCACCATGCAGGAGTACTTCGCGCTTCAGCCCCAAGAGAAACTCATTCCTTCCGACTACGAGGTGATGGGCAAGATCTATGACGGTCTCTCCAAGCAAGCGGCTGCGGACAGCACCATCCGCCCCTCTCTTCCTCCGGGGAACCTGGATTCCCTCGGGGCCGAGATGTATCTGACCACCGCGCGCATGGACCGCACCAAGGGCGATCTGTACACGGAAGCGGCGGCCATGTTCCGCAAGGCGAAGCTGTACGATATGGAGGTCCGCACCTATCAGGAGAAGATGGCCGCAGGCGGCATCAAAGTGAACGACTACTACTACCTGGGCAGTGCCGCCAACAAAGCCAAGTTGTACAGCATCTCGGACAGTGCCTGGACCATGTACATCGAGAAACAACCCAATTTGTTCCAAGGCTACCTGGACCGCGCACGAGCCAACGTAGGTATGGACCCCGATAAAGTGACCTGGCAAGCCAAGCCGTTCTATGAGGAGGTGGTGCGCAAGATGAAACCCGAAGAACAAGCGAAGTACAAGGTGGAACTGGAGGAAGCCTATTTCTACCTCGGGTTCTACTTCTTCAGCAGTGCCACGGACAAGGGCACCGCCAAGTGCTGGTTCGAAAAACTGAAGGAGTTGAACGCTGGCACGAGCAACACCAAGACGGGCAACGACATGCTGTTGAACCTCAAGGACGAGGGCACCAAGGACTGCACCTTGCCGGTCCAGTAGTGCGGAACATGACACTCTGATCAAGGGGGCTTCGGCCCCCTTTTTCGTTAGGCCGAACCATCCGCTTACATTGGGCCGATGACCTCCGGGAACAAGCTCACGCTATGGATCTTCATCGCCATGGTGGCCGGTATCGCCACTGGCGCCTTGTACCGCAACAGCTTTCCGGACGAGGCCAGCCTCAAAGCCTTCGGCGATAACATCTCCATCCTCACCGACATCTTCCTGCGCCTGGTGAAAATGATCATCGCGCCACTGGTTTTGAGTACGCTGGTGGTGGGCGTCGCCAAGCTGGGTGACCTGAACGCCGTAGGTCGGATCGGCGGGCGGGCCCTGCTCTGGTTCATCAGCGCTTCGATGGTGAGTCTGCTCTTGGGAATGCTGCTGGTGAACCTGTTCGAGCCGGGCATCACACTCGGACTTCCAGTCCCCGAAGCGACCGCCAGCTCTGGATTGGATCACCACGAGTTCAACCTGCGGACGTTCGTTACCCACGTCTTCCCCAAGAGCGTGGTGGAAGCCATGGCCAACAACGAGATCCTGCAGATCGTCGTGTTCTCCCTGCTGCTCGGTGTGGCATGTGCCGCCACGGGTGAGAAAGGTGCGCCGATCGTGAACGCCATGGACAGCCTGGGCCATGTGATGCTGAAGGTGACCGGCATGGTGATGAACGTCGCCCCTGTGGCGGTGTTCGCCGCCATGGCCGCGGTGATCTCCCAGAAAGGGCTGGGGATCCTGTTCACCTATGGCAAGTTCATCGGGCAGTTCTATCTCGGTCTGCTGTTGTTGTGGGTCATCCTCCTGCTGGTCTGTTGGGCGATCATCGGTCGGCGTACAGGCACATTGATCGGCCGGATCAAGGACCCGCTATTGCTCGCGTTCAGCACCGCCAGCAGCGAGGCGGCCTATCCCCGCACCCTGGAACAACTTGAACGTTTCGGCTGCCCGAACCGCATCGTCAGCTTCATCCTGCCGCTGGGCTACAGCTTCAATCTGGACGGCAGTATGATGTACATGACCTTCGCCAGTCTATTCATCGCACAGGCCTACGGTATCGACCTGAGTCCGACCGAACAACTCACCATGCTGCTGGTGTTGATGGTCACGAGCAAAGGGATCGCGGGCGTACCGCGCGCTTCGCTGGTGGTGATCGCGGGCACCCTGGCTATGTTCGACATCCCAGAAGCCGGCCTGTTGCTCCTGCTTGGTGTGGACCACCTGCTGGACATGGGCCGCAGCGCCACCAACGTGGTCGGCAATGCGGTGGCCACCGTGGTGGTGAGCAAGTGGGAAGGCATGTTGGAGAAGTGATCACCATGCTGAACCAACTCTTCCGCAAGAAGCCCATTGGTGCCGCCACGGGCAGCGAAGGCGAGATCCATGGCGCTCAAAGTCTTGGCAAGCACCTCTCGCTGCGCGACCTCACCTTCTTCGGCATCGCGGCGATCATCGGCGCGGGCAGCTTCAGCAGCATGGGTACGGCCTGCTTCAACGGCGGTCCGGGCGTGGTCTTCCTGTTCATACTGTGCGCTGTGGCTTGCGGCTTCACCGCGTTGTGCTACGCCGACTTCGCGGCGCGTGTACCAGTCAGCGGCAGTGCGTACACCTATGCGTATGTGAGCTTCGGGGAACTCTTCGCCTGGATCATCGGCTGGGCACTGCTCATGGAGTACAGCATCGGCAACATCTACGTCGCCTTCGCCTGGAGCGGATATTTCACCAACCTGCTCGATGGCCTGGGCCTACATATGCCGGAGTGGTTGACCATCAACTATACAGCCGCCCACATCGCTTTCGATAGTGGAACAACGGGCGAAGGCACGACGGCATGGAACACAGCGCCCATGCTGGCTGGCTTGCGCATCATCTTCGATCTGCCCGCGTTCGCCATCAATGCCTTCATCACCTGGCTGGTGTACACCGGGGTGAAGGAGAGCCGCAACGTGAGCAACATCATGGTGGTGGTGAAACTCGCCATCATCGTCCTGGTGATCATCGTGGGCGCAGCGTACGTGGACATCGACAACTGGACCCCCTGGATGCCCAACGGCTTCAGCGGCGTGATGGCGGGTGTGAGCGCGGTGTTCTTCGCGTACATCGGTTTCGATGCCGTGAGCACTCTGGCCGAAGAGAGTAAGAACCCGCAACGCGACCTGCCCAAGGGTATGATCATCAGCCTCGTGGTCTGCACGGCGGTCTACATCGCGCTCGCACTGGTCCTCACCGGGATGGTAGGCTACAAGCAGCTCGGCGTGAGCGATCCGCTCGCTGAAGTGTTCGCCATCCGCGGCGTGAAGTGGATGCTCTTCATCGTGAGCATCGCTGCCGTCGTGGCCATGACCAGCGTGATGCTGGTCTTCCAACTGGGCCAGCCGCGCATCTGGATGAGCATGAGCCGCGATGGCCTGCTCCCGAAGCGCTTCGCCAGTATCCATCCCAGGTACAAGACGCCTGGCTTCAGCACCATCGTGACCGGTCTGGTCGTGGGTATCCCGATCTTCTTCACCGATGAGAACTTCATCCTCGACTTCACCAGCATCGGCACCTTGTTCGCCTTCGTATTGGTATGCGGCGGGGTCCTGTTGATGCCTCGCAAGGAGCGCGAACCCGGGCGCTTCCACCTCCCCTACTTCAACGCGAAGTTCATCGTGCCCCTACTGGGCATGATCGCGTTGGCGCTCATCGTCACCTTCGACCCGAACCACTTCCATCGCATCCTGGGGCGCACCGGTGGCGATGTCGTCGTTCCGATGATCGTCTTCTACCTGCTCTGCGTAGTGATGGCTTGGTACAGTTTCCGAAAGCAGTGGTCCTTGATCCCGGTGCTCGGGCTGATCTCGTGCTGTTACCTGCTCACCGGCATGGCCGTGAGCAACTGGAAGTGGTTCGCGATCTGGCTGGTGATCGGCCTGGCCTGCTACTTCGCCTATGGTTACCGCCACAGCCGTCTGGCCCCTTCCGCCCCTTAGCCTGCGGCCCGCTACAGGCGCGGCCCTGGACCCCTTCGATCGCCTACCTTCGCGGCCCTGAACGGATGACCACGCCGCATCTCCACCCCATCCAGGACCGGTTGCTCCAACGGACGGATAAAGAAGCCCTGTTGGGCCAGCACGGCCGCGTGGTGTGGATGACCGGTCTAAGCGGCAGCGGCAAGAGCACGATCGCCATCGCTTTGGAACGCCTGCTGCACGATGCGGGCCGCTATTGTGTGGTGCTGGACGGTGACAACGTCCGCACCGGAATCAACAATAACCTCGGCTTCAGCGAGGCCGATCGCACCGAGAACGTTCGGCGGATCGCGGAGATCGCCAAGCTCTTCGCGCACAATGGGGCCATCGTGATCTGCTGCTTCGTGAGCCCCACCATCGCCATCCGCGCGCAAGCCAAAGCGATCATCGGCGACCCGGACTTCATCGAGGTGTT
The DNA here is from genome assembly GCA_016703105.1 of Flavobacteriales bacterium. Lineage (GTDB taxonomy): Bacteria > Bacteroidota > Bacteroidia > Flavobacteriales_F > PHOS-HE28 > PHOS-HE28. Next base: position 402,644 of record JADJCS010000004.1, on the reverse strand, counting down.
CGTGGACACACCGCTGGAGCTTTGTGAGCAACGCGACGTGAAGGGGCTTTACGCCAAGGCTCGCAGCGGCGCACTGAAGGACTTCACCGGCATCAGCGCACCGTTCGAGGCGCCCGCGGCACCCGACCTGCGCATCCGCACCGCCGATCGCAGCGAGGAAGCCTGCGCGGTAGACCTTTTGAACTTCGTACAACAACGCATCGCGCGGAATTGATCCCATGCACTCGTACCGGCTTACACACCTGAAAGAACTCGAGAGCGAGAGCATGCATATCCTGCGCGAAGTGGCCGCGCAGTTCGAACGCCCCGCGCTGCTCTTCAGCGGCGGCAAGGACAGTATTGTCTGCTTCCACCTCGCCCGCAAGGCCTTCTTCCCGAGCCGCGTGCCCTTCCCCCTAGTGCATGTGGACACAGGCCACAACTTCGAGGAGACGATGATCTTCCGCGATGACCTGGTGAAGGAACACGGCGCCACGCTGATCGTGGGCAGCGTGCAGGAGAGCATCGATTCGGGCCGCGTCCAGGAAGAGACCGGCTACTATGCGAGCCGTAACAAACTGCAAACTGTGACGCTGCTCGACACCATCGAAAAGCACAAGATCGACTGCGCGATCGGCGGCGGACGGCGCGATGAGGAAAAGGCCCGCGCGAAGGAGCGCGTCTTCAGCCACCGCGACGAGTTCGGCCAGTGGGACCCCAAAATGCAGCGGCCGGAACTATGGAACATCTACAACGGCAAGAAGCGCCCGGGCGAGCACTTCCGCGCCTTTCCCATCAGCAACTGGACGGAGATGGACGTGTGGCAGTACATCCTGCTGGAACGTATTCCGATCCCGAGCATCTACTTCAGCCATGAGCGCGAAGTGTTCGAACGGGACGGTGTGATCTACGCGAACTCACCGGTGATGCGTTTGAAGCCGGAGGAGAAACCGTACCAGATGCGCGTGCGCTTCCGCACCATCGGCGATATGAGCTGCACCGGCGCGGTGGATTCACCTGCGAGCACCTTGGAGGAGATCATCGATGAAGTGGCTTCTTCGCGCGTGACCGAACGAGGCAGCAGGATGGATGACAAGCGGAGCGAGGCAGCGATGGAGGATCGAAAAAAAGAAGGCTACTTCTGATGAACGAGCAGGGTAAGGGTGGAAGATCTCCCGCCCCAGTAACAAACGGCTACCTCGACATGGACCTGCTGCGCTTCACCACAGCGGGCAGCGTGGACGATGGCAAGAGCACCTTGATCGGGCGCTTGCTTTACGACACCAAGCAGATCTTCGAGGACCAGATGGAGGCGGTGGAGCTGGCCAGCTCCAAGCGTGGCACGGGTGAGGTGGACCTCTCCTTGCTCACCGATGGCCTGCGTGCTGAACGCGAGCAAGGCATCACCATCGACGTGGCCTACCGCTACTTCGCCACGCCGAAACGCAAGTTCATCATCGCCGATACGCCCGGGCATATCCAATACACGCGCAACATGGTGACCGGTGCGAGCACCGCGAACCTGGCCATCATCCTGGTGGACGCGCGCAAGGGGATCCAGGAACAGACCAATCGCCACGCTTTCATCGCGTCGCTGCTCGGCATACCGCACGTCGTATTCTGTATCAACAAGATGGATCTTGTGGATTTCGATGAGGCGGTCTTCACGCGGATCCAGAAGGAACTCGAGGATTTCAGCAGCAAATTGGAAGTGCGCGACATCCGCTACATCCCCATCAGTGCGCTGAAGGGCGACAACGTGGTGGACCGCAGCAAGCGCATGGACTGGTATCAGGGCCCCACGCTGATGTACCTACTGGAGAACATCCACATCGCGGGCGACCTCAACCACATCGACCGCCGTTTTCCCGTGCAGTACGTGGTGCGCCCCATGACCGATGCCTGGCATGACTTCCGCGGCTTCGCCGGACGCGTGACCGGCGGTGTGTTCCGCAAGGGCGAACCGGTGCAGGTGTTGCCCAGCGGTTTCCAAAGCACCATCAAGAGCATCCACTTGGGCGAGCAGGAACTGGAAGAGGCCTTCGCGCCGCAGAGCGTGGTGATCACCCTGACCGACGAGATCGATGTGAGCCGTGGCGACATGCTCGTGAGCCCGAACAACATGCCGGAGACCGGTCAGGACATCGATGTGATGCTCTGCTGGTTCAACGAACGGCCGCTCCAACCCGGCGGCAAGTACGCCATCAAGCATACCACCCGCGATGCCCGTTGCATGGTGAAAGAGGTGAAGTACCGAATGGACATCAATACGCTCCACAAGGCGGAGGGCGATCCCACCATACGCATGAACGATATCGGGCGTGTGCATCTGCGCACCACCGTGCCCTTGCACTTCGACAAGTACCAGCGCAACCGGAGCTCGGGCAGCGTGATCCTCATCGATGAGGGCACCAATGAAACGGTCGCCGCAGGAATGATCCTCTAGGGCAGGCGGATAGGGAGAACAGGCTTCCCGTAGCGCGTCCGCGCACGCACGTACACCGCACCCAGGATCGCGCCCACCGCGTTCGCGATCATGTCCCCCGCATCCGTCCGGCGGCCGAGCGCTTCCATGCCTTGCAACACTTCGGTCCCCACGCCATAGAGGATGGCGATCCCCACGGCAGAGGAAATGAACGCGGATGGCCGGCCCTGCTCCTTGAACGCAGCGGCCAACAGCACGGCGAGCACCAGGAACATGCCCAAGTGAACGAGCTTGTCCAGATCGAGCAGCGATACCCAGGTCCATTCCGGGAGCGCGCCGCCGGGTATCAAGCAGAGCCCAAGAATGAAGAGCGCCCATGCGAGCGCCCAACGCAGACTTCGCAGCATGCGCCTATTGGCCGATCAGGGCCGTGTAGTCGGCAGCGCTCAACAGACCCTCGTAGTCGGCCTTGTTGGCTGGCTTGATGCGTACCATCCAGCCAGCACCATAGGGATCCTTGTTCACCGCAGCGGGATCGTCGGCCAGTCCGGGGTTCACGGCGAGCACCTTGCCCGACATGGGCATGAACAGGTCGCTCACCGTCTTCACGGCCTCCACCGTCCCGAACACCGCGTGTTCATGCACCACTTGACCTTCCGTGCCGATATCCACGAACACGATATCGCCGAGCTCGCCTTGCGCGAAGGCGGTGATGCCTACCACGGCCTCATCGCCTTCCATGCGGATCCATTCGTGGTCTTTGGTGTACTTGAGGTCGGAAGGAACGTTCATGGTCGTGGTTGGATGCGGTTTGTGTGTGGGTTGACGCGCGGGCGCAGGGCGAAAGTAGGCGGCGGAACCGCTCGTACGACCGGTCCACCCACTACTGGGTAAGGGTGAAGCGCAAGCTGATGCCGATGTTGCTGTTGGCGCTCGGGAACGAGGTGGAGATCACCGGCTTGTTCACCACGCGCTCATAGAAGGCCCGTACGTTCAGGCGTTGGCTGATCACATAATCCGCGGAGCATTTGATGCTGGTGATGTTCTGGCCGGCCGTGACCTGGTTCTGGCCCTCCTGGATCTTGCGGATCACGGTGTTGTTCTCCCGGATGCTCACATCCACACGTAGGTTCAGGTCGCTCTTGGGCCGGGTGCCACCCACCTCGATCGGGAACTTCACGTTCTTGAAACGGTAGCCGGTGCCGAACACGAACTCTTTGCCCCGCACCTCGGTCACTTGGTAGTTGCTCGTGCTAAGGCTCATGTTGCGGTCGCGGTTGTACTCGAACTTGGCCAGCAAACTGTTCTGCAGGGTCACATCCGCACCCAGCAACGGACGCATCACCTCGGTGATGGTGACCACGCTGATCTGCCGCTCGGGGATGAAGTTGTTCGCTGCGTCCACCGCTCCACCTTCCTCGTCGAACAACAAATTGGTCTGGTAGGTGCCGATGTTGAAGTTGCTGCGATAACTGTGTTTCAGGGTGAAGGTGCGGAACCACTTCTTGAACGGATCCATGCGTGAGAGGCCATCGTAGGTCACGTCCCAGTTGGGCAAGGGGATCTGCTTGAAGGGATCGATCTTGACCTTCGCCGCGCTCTTGCCGGTGTAGGCCGCCAGGAAGGAAGGGATCACCACGTCCTGATTCCCTGCGCCATAGCCATAGTAGTAACCGCTGTCCGCCACGAAATAGCTCAGCTCATTGGCCTGCCCAAGGCGCTCGCTGATGATCGCCCGATTGGCCAGCAACTCCAGGAACACCGGACTAACAAAGTTGTCATCGTCTTTGGCGAACGCGGTGGCCCAGGTTATGGTGCTCACACTGAAGTTGCCGAACTCGCGCGGGCTGTCGTTCACATAAGTGTCCAACGTGTCGTTCCACCGGAAGAAGCTGCTGCGGTTCTCGCTATAAACGCGGTTCGCGCTCAATTCGATGCGCATGCTCTTGAACGGCTCCAGCGATAGGCGGGCATTGATGTTCTCGGTGCGCGTTTGCGTGTAAGGCGAGAAGATGGACTGCGTCTGCACCAACCAGCCTTCGTTCGCCGCTTGGGTGGCGAAGTCGCGCACCACAGCACCGCTCAGGTCATGGTTCTGTTGGCCCAGGATGAAACCGAATCCGGGCGCGGTGAAATTGTCCATACCGATCACGTTGGTGCGCGGGCTGTAACCGGGTAGGAGGAGGCCTGAGTTCTGGCTGTAGGTGAAGTTCCCGTTGCGCACGGACATCAATAGGCGCACCGCGCTACCCAGTGGGTCGATCTTGCTCTTCTCGTCCTTCCCTTTCTCCTTGTCCTTGTCTTTATCGTCCGCAGGCTTGTCCTTCTCGCCGGGTTTGGCTTTGGTGCTCTGGCTCCGACCACTTGCCTTGCCCTTGTCGTTCAACTTCTTCAAGTACTTGACCTTATTGTAGAGGTTCACGAAGTTGAACTGACCGTTGATGCTCAGGTTCTGTGAGTTCTGGATCACGTTGCCCAAGGTGTCCTGGGTAAATGGCGCACGGTCCCACTGGTAGCCGGCCCCGTAAGCTGTGTTGGCGGTGATCCAATCCGTGATCGGCAGCTTGTCCAGTGGGAGGTTATAGGTAATGTTCACGGTATGATCGTAACCGGTGGTCTCACCCCATTCACTGATGCTGGTGAGCACGCTGTCCTTCCACAGCTCGTATTCGCCCTTCACTTTCGGGTCCACACGCCCGGGCGGTTCACCAATGATCGCATTGTTGTTCGCGTTGAAGTCGATCTTCAGGTTCTTGGTGATCTCGTAGCGGAACCCGTACTGGCTGTTCCAGTTGAAGTTCTTGTTATAGGTCGGGCGCGGCGGTAGCGAGGCGATGTCGGGGTTCGGGCGGATCAGTCGCTCGCTGTAGGAGCGATCGATGGCGGTGCGGAGACTGAGCTGTTTGAAACCCAGGTTGAAGTTGAAGTCCTTGACCAGCTTCAACCACTTGCTCTTGCTGATCAAGCTGATGTTGTTGAACGGCTTCACTTCGATCGGCTTGGGCGAATGGGTCCAGGCCAGCGAACCGCGGTGCGTGACCTCGTTGTCGAACTCGGTGTTCACGTCGTGGAACTCCTGATCGCTATAGCTATAGCTCAACGCCAGGTTCTCCACATCCCACAGGCGCTCCTTCTTGCCGCCGGTGCGGTCCTTGCGCACGTTGGTGAAGTTCAAGCTGCGCCGTCGCGTATAGGTCCTGCTCTGCTTCAACCGTTCCTTGCGTTCCTCAGCGGTGAGGTTGCGCGTGGCATCTTCCCATTCGATGTCGGGGTTGAGCGGATCGAACTGCGGATTGCTGATCTGCTCACTGAAACCCACGTACATGGGCACCTTCACCCCGCTCGCCTCGGGCAGGAACTTGCCCATCTCCAGGTTGGCCGAGACGTCCACGCCGTACTTGGTCTCGCGCTGGCGCTCGCTCACCTTCTTGTCGATGCTGCCCCAGAACGGGGTGCTGTAGTTGCCCGCCACGCTCAATGTCCCCAGATCGGCCAGGGTGGTGTTCACCCGCCCGATGGCCGCCCAGCCGCCGCGCTGGTCGAAGTCCGTCAAGCGCAGTTCGTTCACCCATACCTCCACGCACTTGCTCAGACCATCGTCCACGGCCCATGGATTGGCTTCCACCCCGTTCTTCTTCGGGTTCCGGATGCCGATCATGATGGTGCGCATCTGGCTGAGGTTAGGGTTGCCCTTCACCGTGATGCGGCGATCACCTTCCGACTTGATGTACCGTTTGTTGGTGGGGAAGCCGACACGGTTCCGGTCGATCTTCACGTCGTTCAGGCTGGCGAACTCGATCACCATGTTGTTCGCTTCCGGCCACACGTTGGCGGGATCGTTGTTGTTCAACTGCGAGGGCACCACCGGCACTTCGTACTCGTAGTAGTTGTCATCGAAATCGTTGCCGAGGCGGATGAAAACGCTGACGTCCCCATATTCGAGCGGATCGCCGGGATCGCTGCCCTCCGCATGCACGAACATGCGCATCTTCTTGTAGCTGCGGATGTCGAAGCTCACGTTCCGGAAGCTGGCGCGCGCATCGCCATCGCGCAGGTTGCAGGTGCGCAATTGCAAGCTCTGTTCGTTCAAGTTCCGCAAATTGGTGCTCGCCACATCCACCTCCTGGTAGATGCCTGGTGGCACCACGTAATTGATGGGTACGCGGTTGCCGTTCTCCTCGATGTTCACCGCGGCCGTCTCGAACGTGGTGAGGTCTGGATCCCCCCCGACACCCTCCCCAGGTGTCTCAAGGCTGAAATTGTACTTGCGCCATTCCCCGCGCACGAACTCGAGCCGCGCGAAACGGAGCACAGCTTCCTGCGGCCATCCGTTCAACAACAGGCGCATGAACCGGATGCTCCGGAAATCCTGGATGCCGTTCACCACCCTGTCCGGTTGACGGATCGGCACTTTGAACTGGTACCAGTAGACCTGCTTGCCGCTGGTGGGGTGCGTGCCCAACACCCTATCGGTGATGTAACCATTGCCCACCTGCATTTCGTTCGGGCGGATGTTCACCTTGTACTGGAAATAGCTCTCGTTCTCGGCCAGGTTCTGGTCCTGGTTGATATCCTCGCTGCTGGGCAACGTGCTGGCCTGCGTGGGATAATCCTCCGGGCTGTCCTCGTCGGTGACACTGTTGCCCTCCAGCCCGTTGAACTGCTTGTACCGGAAGAGCATGTTCCCAACGTCACCCAGCCCATCATAATCCGCACCCCGGAAGAATCTGTAGTTGTCCGTGGAAGGGTCGTTCGTGATCTTGTTCAATGCATTGCCATCGGTGACCACCGCACTGACCGCTTGCACGTAGTTCGCGAAGAAATTCTGCTCGGTGCGTCCCTCGATCGGATCGCCCTCCTGACTGCTTAGCCCATCCAGCCCCACATCCTGGTACCGATTGGTGTTGGGGTCCGTGATGGCGAACGCGTTCACTACGCTCTGGGTGGTTGGTACCACACCCCACGGACTAGTGCCCGTGCTGTACGATCCCCCAGTGGTGTTCGGAGGCAAGCCGTTCTCGAAGGTCTTACGACTATCCCGGAGCACGTCCTCGCTTATGTTGCCCAGGTCGATGAATAGATCACCACCGGTGCTGTTCTGGCTGTCCTCGTTGCTGCCGTTGAGGGCCGACTCGGCGAACGGGTCCATCATCCAGAACTGCACGATCTCGATATTGCTCGCCTCGAAATCCGTGGTGGTGATCCTGCGCATAATGCCGGCCCAGTTCTCGGCCGGATCCAGGAAGAAGCCATCGGATCCCACCGCAGCGGGATCCGCATTGTAGTTGTACGGCCCGCGTTCCGCAGGATAATAGGCCAGGTCAAGCACGGGGATATTGGCCGGTGCGCCGGTTTGTAGTTGCCGGTTCGGGAACACTTCCAGTTCGAGCACTTCGCGTTGCCGGTGATCGCTCTGCATGACCCCGGTGATGTTCTCTGGCGTGAGGTTGTTGCTGCGGAAGAAGAGCGGGTCGATCACGTACCACGCCAATTGTGCCCGACGAAAGCCGGTGCGCAGATCGTTGATGAACTCCCCTTCCGGGAACAGGTCCGGTACGCCTTGCGGGGTGGCGCTATGGAACCACAGGCTCTGGGTCCGCAGGTCGATGGTGCTCACACTGCCTTCGAAGTCGTCTATGTAGCTGGTACCTGCATTACCAATGGCCTTGCTATGCCCAGGTATCAAATAGGCCGCCTCGGCGCTGGCGTTCACCGAGCTGATCTCCTTGGTCGCGTAGAACGGCAGTTTGTCCACCAGTGTGGTGATCAAATTGCTCTCTGTTCTCCAGTTCACATCCAGGCCCACAATGGTGTTGCTGATCGGCTCGTCCCCAACGTTCACCTTCTGGGTGAGCGGCCTCTCGTAAAGGTTCATGATCGTACCTCCCAAGGTGAGGTCCTTGCTGATGCGGTAATCCAATCGTGCGCCTGCGAGTGTCTTGGTCTGTATGCTGAAGAGCGAATTGCTCTCCAGGCTGATATTGATCGGGGTGCCGCTCTCGAGGATGCCTTGGTTCAGGATCTTAACACGGCCCAGATTATAGTCGACCGTGTAGTCCTGGTTCTCGACCAACTTCACGCCACCGGCTGTGACCACCACCGAACCTTGAGGGATGTTCACGGCGTTCAAGCTGATCACATCACTGCTCGCGCTACGGTAGCTCCCTTTCAATTTGAACCGGTTCAACTCCGGCTGGTTCTGGGCCGCCACCTTGGTGCTATCGTACAGCACCTGGAAGACAATGGACTCCCGCACGGATGGAGGCTGCTCGGGCGTGAGCAACTGGTCCAAGTAGGAGCCGAAGGGCTCCAGCACCGGGAAGAAGATGCGCCCGTTCTGGGTATTGATGGTACCCCCGAGGGTGGCCGCGCCATCGATGAAATCGAACCAACCGTCCGGATTCGGTGCGTTCTGCGGGTCAAGACGGTCCAGTGCCAGCGCCTGCACAAGGGGGATCTGATCGATTGGGGCGCGTGGCACGTAGTTCAGGTCGACCCCTGTGCTGGGGTTGTTATAGATCAGGTCCAGGCGGAAATCCTCGGCGTTCACCTGGAAAGCGCCCAAGGAGTAAACGTTCTTCATCATCAGATCCCATAGCGGCAGCCGCGGGTTGGTGATGGTGGCCTTGAGCAATCGGAGCACCAATGCGTTGGGGGCTTGGGCCCCGTCCGTGCTGAACTCGCCCACTTGATAGGTCTGGCCATTGTAGGTGAACTGGTAGGCTACGGCCAGCACCTCGTCGTTGTTGAGGCTCTGGTTCACGCCGATGAAACCCAGCCGTTCGTTCAACGTGTACTCGTTGGGTAGCAGCAGCCGGGCGCTCTCCAGTTTCTCATAATGCCTGGCCGCGATCAAGCCCTGCGCTTGCAGTGCCGCGCTCGCATTGGTGAAGCTGCGCACGCTGGCGTTGTTCGCCATGATGCTGTAGAGCTTATTGCCCCCTTTGGCGAGGTCGTTGTCCGGTATGATCCCGGGACCATCTACGATCAAGCTTGGGTTGAGGTCGCCGCTCACCTTGCCCGCTGCGAGCGCCGCAGGGTCCGCGTTCTCGCCCAGGTCGGTAAAGGCGACCACGTTCCGTGTTTGAGCGAAATCGAACCGTGTGTTGGTGACCCAGACCTCCACCCGGGTGATCTGCACCGGGCTGTTCACCGTGGGCAGGGTGCGCAATGCCTGCTCGTACTGGTCGCGGAAGAAATGGCTCAGGAAATAATACTTGTTGGCCTCGTACTCGTCCGCCTTGATGTTGAAGTTGCTGGTCTGCGCACCGCCCTGCACCTGTACCTCCCGGCGTTGGCCTTTCTCTTGGCTGAATATCGCCGTGGCGGTGAGCCGCCCAAAACGCAGTTGGGTCTTGATACCGAACAGGCTCTGGCTGCCTTGGATCAGCTGGCCCTGGAGCGGAAGGCTAACGTTCCCCGCCTCGATCTTCTGGATGATCTCATCCTCATAGCCGGTGTAGTCCAGCTTCACTTGGTTCTCGAAGTCGAAGGTCGCTTCGGTGTTGTAGCTGGTGTTGATCTTCAGCTTGTCACCGATGTTACCCGTCAGGTTCAGCTGGATCTTCTGGTCGAAGTCGAACGTGGTGATCTTCCGCTGATCCACTGGGATCCGGGGGTTCTCGGTCTTGGAGATGTTCACCCCGAAGATGATCTCCGCGCTGCCCTGGGGTTTGATATCGATCGTATTCCCTCCGAAGATCCGATCGAACAGTTCGCCCTTCACGTTGAGCGCCGGGATCAAGCCCTTCGTGGCGCGCTCGGTTTCGGAGGTGGACTTGTCCAGCCAGTACGTTTCCATGGCTTTCTCCATGTCGTACTGCAGGTATTCGTCCAGGCTCATGCTCATGGGCGGACGATAGTCGAAGCCGCCATCTCCGACGGTGCTCTGCAAAATGTACTGGCCGGTAACGGGGTCATAGATCACCTCGTCCTGGATATTGTCAGGTGCCTCCAGGTCGACGCCTTGCGCGCCGTTCTGCCCAGGGGCGGGGTTATCCTGGATAGGCCAGATCAACTCCACCTCAGGACTATCGACCTGTTGGATCAATGCCATGCGGTTGAAGATCCCATGGTCCGAGGCCTCGACCGCCTCCGGCGCCGCAAGGACGACGACCATCGTCAGCATCGTGCGCAGGAGGAGGCGGACGACGGAGAAAGGGATCTTGGACGGGAGGGATCGCACGACGGCCGGGTCAGAGGTTCTTCAGCGCTTTTTTGATCAGCACTTCCAAGGCGGGCGGTTCTTCACCATGCTCCTTCAGTACCGCTTGCAGGGCACGATCCGCCTTTGTTCGATCCAGGCCCAGCGTGACCAGTGCCGATAACGCCTCGGCCCGGAGGGTATTGCCCGGGCTGCCACCTGGCAAGCCCGCCGATTCGAACGCCAGGCCGGACAGCTTGGGAGCGAGCTCTTGCACAATACGTTGCGCGAGCTTCGGACCGATGCCTTTCACCCCTCGCAAGGCCTGCTCGTCCCCCGTAATGATGGCCTGACGGAGATCTTCCGCTTTTCGCCCACCCAGGATCGCCATACCCACCGTGGTGCTCACCCCTTGCACTGTGATCAATTGCCGGAAGAGCGCCCGTTCTTGGGTGTTCAAGAACCCGAAGAGCCGGTGGTCGCTCTGACCGCTACGCACGTCCACGCTCACCGCATAGTGGATGTGCAGGCGCACACGTCCCTGCTCAGGCAATTGCTCGTAGGCACCCGCCACCATCTGCACCCAATAGCCCACCCCGTGGCACTCCACCACCGCATGGCCAGGGGATTTGTCCAAAAGCTCTCCGCTAAGGCTCTCGATCATCCGTGCCCGAAAAGGTCTAATTCGTACTGACTGCGCGTAATAGTCGTGCTATGGGCGGCGGATTTTGAGAACCGCGAATGTAGCGGTTGGCTGTGAACGGAGAAGGATCCAACTATACACCATGGTCACACCCGTTCCGGGACGGACCTTTGGCGGATGGACCGGGAACGGATCGTCGTGCTCAGTGGAGCAGGGGTAAGCGCAGAGAGCGGACTGCGAACTTTCCGCGATAGCGCTGGCCTATGGGAGGAGTATAGGATCGAGGACGTAGCCACCCCGAACGCTTGGCGACGCGACCCAGGCCTCGTCCTCAGGTTCTACGACCTGCGCCGTGCGCAGGTGTTGAACGCCCAGCCCAATGCGGCACACCGGGCCATCGCCCGATTGGAGCAGACCTTCGACGTGGAGGTAATAACGCAGAACATCGATGATCTGCACGAGCGGGCCGGCAGCACCCGGGTCATGCATTTGCATGGTGAAGTGCTGAAGGCCAGGAGTACAAGGGATCCCCTTCTCATCACGCCCTTGAACGGTCCGCACCTTCGCTTGGGCGATCGATGCGCGCTGGGATCCCAACTAAGGCCCCATATCGTATGGTTCGGAGAAGAGGTGCCTCTGATCGCCGAAGCCGCCGCATTGGTCGCGCAGGCACACCGATTGATCATCGTGGGCACATCCCTTCAGGTGTACCCCGCTGCCGGGCTCGTCCACTACCGCCCCGAAGGTTGCCCGGTGCATGCGATAGATCCTGCTGAACTTCCGCTGCGTATGCCCGGGCTGCAGCATAGGAAGGAAAAAGCCAGCGTGGGTATGCCCGCGCTGGCTTTAGAACTGTTGTCTAACGTGCGGTAACCACGAACCGCTTGGTGGCCACTGCGGCACCTGCGCGCTCCAGCGAGGCGAAATAAACTCCGGAGGTGAGTTGCGCAGCGGGTAGAAGGATGCGGTTCGTGTTGGCACGTATCGGGTGGGCTTGCACGCGCTCACCGAGCATGTTGTAGACGCTCAGACTCAATTCGTTCACCGCACCGTTCACCTCCAACTGGAGCTGCACATCACTGCCGGTAGAGGGGTTCGGATACAGTCCGAAAGCAACGACCGTATCGTTCGCCTCATCCATGCCCACCCCAGTCGTGCGGAACTGGATATCCACCCAGGCGGTATCGGTGGGGTTGCCCACATCATACCAGACGAAGCGGTAGGTGCTGGTACCAGCGATGCCATTGGGTACATGGTATCCACTGAAATTGCTCACGGGCGTGTTCGGGGTCAGTGTCACCGCATGCTGCGCAGCTGCGCTCCATTCGGGCATATCGCCCGCCAGTTGAGGGCCGTAGCAGACACCCCAGCAGAAGTAGTTCTCCGTTCCCGCATCCACGCCCATTTCATAACGTCGCATGTTCACAGGCCGCTGGGGCCCGTTCACCAAGATGGTCTCCAAATGCACGGTCATTAATGCATCGGAGACACTGCCCCAATGCACCACCGTTTGGTTGTTCACCATGTTCCCTTGTGTATCGTGCAGCATCACGAACTGCGCTGAACTGTGGGAACTGAGCAAGGCGGCGGCGAAAAGTGTAATGATCTGCTTCATGAGGTCTGCGTTCGGACCGGGGTTGTTCATCACCCCCCCGGACGGACCAAAGGTAGCGGTGCGGTCCTGCTCCGTAGGTGAGGAAACAAACAATCCCGGCCACTGCCGAGCTGGCTAGGATCCCAAGATGATGGGGACAAGCCCCTTGGCGGCAGGATATGGTCCGCTACATTTGGCTTTCCCGGAAAAATGCGGTTCGCGTTCCTTACTTCCGGCCGTCCCGTCCACTAACAAAACCCTCGAAAATATGAAGAAGGCTTTACTCCTTTCCCTGGCCGTAATGGCTTTGGGCCGAGCAAGTGCTCAATGCCCTGTCGGTCAATCCGAGATCACCGTAGCGGTGAGCACTGATGCCTATGGTTCGGAAACCACTTGGGAGATCACCGGACCCGGTGGCAGCCCTGTTTATGGTTCGGGGGGGCCCTATGCCAACCAAACCTCAGCAGGGGCCTTTCCGCAGACCCCGGTCACGTTCTGCGCACCCGTGGGCACCACCTTGGAGTTCACCATCGAGGATTCTTATGGTGATGGAATGTGCTGCGCTTATGGCGAGGGTGGTTACACGGTGACCATGAACGGTTGCAATGTCGCGCTATCGGGTGGCGAGTTCGCGGATGATGAGACCGGCTCCTTCACCGTGGTGGCCCAGCCCACGACCGACCTAGGCGTAATCTCCATCGAGATCGACCCCGTGTTCGTTGCCGGAAGTCAGACCATCACCGGTCAACTCAAGAACTATGGCTCCACCGCGATCACTTCTTTCACCCTGAGCTACAGTGTGAACGGCGGTGCCCCCGTCAGCCAGACCATCACTGCGCCCATCGCTGCCTGCGCTACCTACACCTACACACACGGCACCCCTTGGAACGCAAGCACCCCGGGCGCCTACGATCTGATGGTAACGGTGAGCGGAGTGAACGGTGGAGGTGCGGATGATGACGCGACCAACGATAGCGAAACCGCCAGCGTGAGCGTGGCGACCCAAGTGGTACAGCGTACCGTACTTATCGAGGAGTTCACCAGTTCAACCTGCCCGCCCTGCGCCAGCTTCAACGAAGATTTCGACCCGCTGCTCAACAGCCTGAACACCAACGTGGCCGGATCGAACGTAGCTGCTGTGAAATATCAGATGAACTGGCCCGCACCGGGCAATGACCCCAGCTACAACCCAGACGGTAACGCCCGCAAAACGTACTATGGTGTGAGCGGCATACCGGATGGTTGGATCGATGGGATCGACATGGGCGATGTCACCACCCAGATCACGGAAGCAGGCACCATACCGGCGTTCGTGGATATCGACCTGAGCTATTCTTTGGCCGGGATGAACATGACCGTGACGGCCGAGGTCTCCTCGTACGCCAACTTCAGCGGGAACTACAAACTGCACATCGCGGCCACAGAGGATTTCTATGCCTATGCCGCATCCACCACCAGCCAGGACGAGTACCACTATGCCCAGCGGAATATGTTACCCAATGCCCAGGGAACCACGCTGACCAACATGACCGCTTGCGGCACCCAGACGGTTACCGCTTCCCACACCTTTGTGGAAGGCAGCCCTGCCCAAGGCAACTATAACCTCTGGGGCATTCTGAACAACACCACCTTGGTCGCCTTCGTGCAGAACAATACCACCAAGGAGATCCTCCAGGCCCAAGTGCTCAATGTGGGTATCGTGGGCATGAACGAAGAGAACGCCCTGGCCAACAGCCTCATCGTTTTCCCCAACCCGAGCAATGGTCTGGTGAATGTGGCTTACACCACCGCCGCGAGCACCCAAGCGACCTTCCAGGTGCGCAACGTTCTGGGCGAAGTGGTCATGTCCGTCAACCAAAGCATCGGCGCTGGCGCACAACGCCAGACATTGGACATGGGCGCGTTGAGCAACGGCATGTATGAGCTTACCATTACGGCTGATGGCCTGCGTGCAAGCCGCAAAGTGTCGTTGAACAAGTAACCATGTAACGAAATAGAACGGGGTCAGCGGTCTGGTGCATTACTTGCACAAGGGATCGCTGACCTTTTCTTTTCCCCCACCGATGAGAACATTCCTCCTCGCCATAGCACTTGCTCCGGCCATCTCCATCGCCCAGAGCCGGATCCCCTCGGTGACCCTTCAAACCATGGATGGTAAGAAAGTGGACACCAAGTCCTGGAGCAACGGGGGTAACCCGATGATCATCAACTTCTGGGCAACGTGGTGCGCCCCGTGCAAACGGGAATTGACCGCCATTGCGGAGAAGTATGAAACCTGGCAAAAGGAAACCGGGGTTAAGCTCATCGCTGTGAGTATCGACGATGCGCGGAGCATGGCACGCGTCGCACCCTATGTGAACGGCCAGGATTGGGACTACGAATTCGCACTGGACCCCAACGGCGACCTGAAAAGGGCGATGAACGTGAACAACATCCCCCACACCTTTTTGGTGAACGGAAAAGGAGAGATCGTCTACCAGCACAACAACTACGAGCCGGGGGATGAGAACGAACTCTACCAGAAGGTGAAAGAAGCCGCTGGCAAGTAAGCATGCGACCGGACCATCGTTCGTTCCTGGCTCTAGCCCTGCTGCTGCCCGCCTTGGCACATGGTCAGGCGACACCAGAGGTACACGGAAACTTCAGTGCGGACGGACAGTACTACAATGCCGATCCCGACATCGGGGCCGTACCGCCTGCGCAGCAATTCGGCGCGAACGCATGGGGCAACGTGATCTTCTCCATGGGCAATTTTCAAGCAGGGATGCGCTTGGAGAGTTACGAGCCGGCGCTTCTTGGCTATCCGGCAGGCCAACCCTACAAGGGCTCAGGCATCGGTTATCGCTACATCAGTTACAAATTGGCCGACCTGGAAGTGACCGCGGGCAATTTCTATGAGCAGTTCGGGCAGGGCCTCATTTTCCGGAGCTACGAGGAGCGCTACCTGGGGGTGGACAATGCCATGGACGGCGTGCGGGTCAGGTACAAGCCCGTTCAAGGTGTGTACGTGAAGGGAGTGATCGGCAGGCAGCGGTTAGGCTTCGATGACGGAACCACCAAAGGGGAAGGCCTGGTGCGCGGTGTGGATGGCGAAGTGAGCATCAGCGAACTGGATAGCGCATGGACGCGGTCCTGGAACTTGATCGTAGGCGGCAGCTTCGTTAGCAAGTATCAGGCATCCCAGACCCAGCTCGTCACACTCCCGAACGATAGCGTTCTCAGCCTTATTCTCCCGGAGAACATCGGGGCCTGGTCGGGGCGGATCAATTTCACCAGTCCCCATTGGAACATCTATTCGGAGTATGCCAACAAGATCAATGACCCCAACAGCAAGAACAACTACATCTACAAGCCTGGACAGGGGCTGTTGGTGAACGCCACTTACTCCACCAAGGGTCTCGGGGTAAGCTTAGGAGCACACTCCTACGACAACATGTTTTTTCAAAGTCAACGCAACGCGCCAACACCTTTCGATCTGAACATAAACTACCTCGTGCCTCTTACAAAGCAGCACACCTACAACCTGCCAGCTACACTATACCCCTACGCCACCCAACCGAACGGCGAAGTGAGCTACCAGGCTGAGGTGTTCTACAAATTCAAGAAAGGCTCCCTCTTGGGCGGGAAATACGGCACCAAGATCGCCTTGAACGCATGCACCGCCATGGGCCTTGACTCCACAGCGGTCGATCTGAACACCGACAGCACCCGGACCGGTTATCGGTCCAGCCTCTTCGCAGCGGACATGAGCCTCGAGGGCAAATATTTCACCGACCTGAACGTAGAGTTGCGCAAACGCATCAGCGAGAACTGGGAATTCGCCCTGAGCTACCTCTATCTGGAGTATGACATTGATGTGATCCAAGGCAAACCGGGCAAGCCCCTTGTGTATGCGGATATCGTCATCCTTGAGGGGTTGCACAACTTCAACGACCGCACCTCCCTGCGTTTCGAACTCCAACACCTTAACACCAAGCAGGACCAAGGCAACTGGGCAACCGGCGTCGCGGAGTTGACCTTCAGTCCACATTGGTTCCTAGCGGCACAAGACCAGTACAACTACGTCACCTTCAGCGATACCTTCCTTCAAGATGGTAAGACCCCTGTCGCACCGCAGCGGTTGCACTACCCCATCGGTTCGGTGGGTTACATCCGCGGTGGTAACCGTTTCCAGGTGAACTACGGCCGACAGCGCGCTGGGATCTTCTGTGTAGGCGGGGTGTGTCGCCAGGTACCCGCCGCGAACGGGCTTACAGTTTCCATTACCAGCACGTTCTGAACCGATCACCCATGCGCGCTAAACGGTCCCTACTCTACGTTCTGATCCCGCTGGCAGTTGGCTTCGCCGCCTGTGACAAGGTGACCATGCCCTATGAACCCGTCCAAGGTGGTGGCCCCGGGCCCGAGGGAGTAGTGCGCAAAGTGCTGCTTGAGGATTGTACCGGCCACCGCTGCAACAATTGTCCGGCCGCTGCCGCACAAGCACAATTGCTCCAGTCTATCCATGGTGAGAACCTGGTGGTGGTGGCCGTGCATTGCATTGATGGCTTCGCAGCTCCACTGGCTCCGATCGGCGATAATGTGCTGGACAGCGATCATCGTGCGGTACCGGAAGGGGCTGCTATCGAAGACCATTTCGACATCACCTTTCTGCCCGCCGGCCTGGTCAATCGTGTCGCCTATAACAACATTTTACAGCTCAGCGATGGGGATTGGGGGGCGGCGGTCGGCACCATGATCGGGCAGCCCACCCCCTTCCACCTGTGGTTCGACACTCTCTCTTACGGGGGCGGCACGGTGAGCACGGTGGTAAAGCTCGCCCTCCTTTCCCCTGTCACTGGTGACCACAATTTGGTGGTCGCATTGACCGAGGACCATGTGATCGACTGGCAGATCAATGTGGACTCGGTGCCCCCAGAGATGCCGAACTATGATCACCGCCACATGCTACGCCGCAACCTGAACGGCACTTGGGGGGTTCCCGCTGTAGTGGGCAGCGCGCAAACCGGCGATACGCTCACCTTCCCTTACTCCGGGGTCGCGCTTACGAACGTCTTGAACGCGGACAATTGCGCCTTGGTGGCTTATGTCTACAATACCACCACAGACGAGGTGATGCAGGTGGAGGAGCGCAAATTCCAGCCTTGAACCAACCGCTAGGCCCACGTTCGGCATACCGATCCACCCCCTTGTCCGTTGTCTTCCAGGCTCCTCCGGACGTTTGTGGATAATCCGTCGACCACTTGGATGTACGATCCAAGATCCGGCGTATTACCTTCATCCCTGTTTTTCACCGGACCGGTCTGATAAACCTCTTGTGTGATGATGGATCAGGGAAGGAAGATGATGGAATTCAGCAAGCAGATCCTGCAGAAGGTCAGCTTCGACCGCAGGCTTTTCAAAAAGGAACTGGTCAAGGCCCGACGATGGGTTGGGCAGCACGACCAATTGGTGCTGAAAGCCTGGTGCCTGGCCACCTTCGGACACCAGTACCGGGATGTGATCCTTGAGGTCTTCCAAAAGACGATGCGGGCCTAGGTGTTAGGCTTGGTCGCCTCCTCGGGGAGATGCCGATACTTGGTCATCGTCGTTGTTCTGGAGGAATTGCAAGTTCCGCATGAGGCCATTGTATTTCGTGCGTTTCACCGCACTGCCCTCGAACAAACGGTCGAAGACCACTTCCGTCATGCCGTGCCATTCGGAGGCCGATAGTCCCATCACCTCGGGCTTCGGCCGGAACTCCGGCTCCGCATGCGGCGTGCTGAAGCGGTTCCATGGACATACCTGCTGGCAGATGTCACAACCGAAGGCCCAGTTGGCCATTTTACCGCTCATCTCTTGCGGAATGGCATCCTTCAGTTCGATGGTGACGTAACTGATGCACTTGCGGCCATCCACCGCGTAGGGCGTGATCGCGTCCGTAGGACAGGCATCGATGCAGCGACGGCATGTCCCGCAATGGTCAGTGGCCGGTGCATCCGGAGCGAGGTCCAGGTCAAGCACGATCTCGCACAAAAAAAAGAACGAGCCTTTTCCCTGCCGGATCACGTTGGTGTTCTTGCCCATCCACCCAACACCAGCACGCTGCGCCCAAGCCTTCTCCATCACCGGTGCACTATCCACGAACGCCCGCATGTTAACCGCACCGAATCGTTCGGTGATGAAGATCATCAGCGGTCGCAAACGCTTGCGTAGCACCTTGTGATAGTCTCTGCCATATGCATAGGCGCTCAGCTTCGGCGCCTGTGGGTCGATCTGTAGCGCGGGTGTGTGGTAGTTGTATGCCAGGCTGATCACGCTCTTCGCGCCCTCGACCAACTTACGGGGGTCCAACCGGAGGTCGAAGTGGCGCTCCATGTAGCCCATGCTGCCGTGCCTGTCCTGCCGCAGCCAATGCTCCAATCGGGGCGCTTCCTCTTCGAGAAAACCGGCCCGTGCGATGCCGCATGCGAGAAAGCCGAGACGATGGGCTTCCGCCTTCACCAGCACGGCCTTCTCCTGGGCGCTCAGCATGCGAGCAAGTTAGATCCGCGCGATAAGCGGATGTGCCACAGCGATCGTACCGCGGTCGTCACCGTTCATTCACGGATCATTTGGAGATGGACGCGTTACTCGAACAAACTCCCCGGCCGCACGCTGGGCACACGTCCCAGATGCTTGTATGCCCGTTCAGTAGCCTGTCGCCCCCGAGGGGTGCGTTGCAGATAGCCCTCCATGATCAGGAAGGGTTCATAGACCTCTTCGATCGTACCTGATTCCTCTCCCACCGCTGTGGCGATGGTGTTCAGGCCCACGGGCCCACCAGCGAACTTATCGATGATGGCCCCGAGGATCCTGTTGTCCATTTCATCCAAGCCATGCGCATCCACGTTCAGGGCTTTCAATGCGTGTTGGGCGATGGTAATGGTGATGGTGCCGTCCCCTTGGATCTGTGCGAAATCCCGAACGCGGCGGAGGAGCGCGTTGGCGATCCGCGGTGTGCCCCGGCTGCGACGCGATATCTCTACCGCAGCCTCTTCCACGATGGGTACGCCCAACAACCCCGCGCTGCGCTTGATGATGCCCTTGAGGGTGATGGCATCGTAATAATCCAAACGGCTGTTGATGCCGAAGCGCGCGCGCAACGGGGCGGTGAGCAGGCCGCTGCGCGTGGTGGCACCCACCAACGTGAAGGGGTTCAACGCGATCTGCACTGTGCGCGCGTTCGGTCCGGCATCGATCACCAGGTCGATGCGGTAGTCCTCCATGGCGCTGTACAAGTACTCCTCGATCACGGGGGTAAGGCGGTGGATCTCGTCGATGAAGAGCACGTCGTGCGGCTCCAGGTTGGTCAACAGTCCCGCCAAGTCCGCTGGTTTGTCCAGCACGGGCCCGCTGGTGATGCGGATGCCCACCCCCATCTCCTGCGCGATGATGTTCGCCAGGGTGGTCTTGCCAAGCCCGGGGGGGCCGTGCAACAGCACATGGTCCAGGGCTTCGCCTCGTTGTTTAGCGGCTTGCACGAACACCTTTAGATTGTCCGTCACTGTCCGTTGGCCAGCGAACTCGCCGAACTGACGCGGCCGCAGCACCTGCTCCAACTCCTTATCGGAGGCGGCGTATTGTTCCTGGCGGGGATCGAACGCTTCGGCCATGGCGGGTGCCAAAGGTAACGGAGGGTCCACCCGCGAGGCCTGATCATCAGCCACCACGGAGGTTCTGCCACAGCTCCCGCGTGAACACCCGGATACCCAACACATAGATCGGCGCGGTAAGCAGCTCGTCCAATCCTTTGCTACGTGCCACGACCCGGTAGCCCCAACCCAGTTGGAACGAGGCGTACTTCCAGAAGCGGTACTGCACCACCATCAAGGGCTCATAGACCCATACTGTGGTGCGTTGCAGTTTCTGCCGATCCCCGTCCAGATCGCGGTATATCAAGGACCCACTGCCCACACCGACCTGCACCGGTATGCTCACCTCCCAGCGCTTGCGCACATAGAACGAATAGCTGAAGTAGGGGGCGAAATAACCCAGGCGCAGCCTCGTAGCCGCTATTCGTTCCGCTCCCATTTCAGACACGGTGCGCTCCCTCTCCACTTGGGTGAGCAGGAAATTGTAGCCGATCCCGTACCGCACCCGCG
Organism: Flavobacteriales bacterium; assembly: GCA_016703105.1. Lineage (GTDB taxonomy): Bacteria > Bacteroidota > Bacteroidia > Flavobacteriales_F > PHOS-HE28 > PHOS-HE28. The sequence goes on along the minus strand of JADJCS010000004.1, from coordinate 381,737 downwards.
CGCCATGTTCTAGACCGATCCGCAAACCCATGACGGTGACCTGCCGGTTGCTGACGAACGAGCCGCGCGTATCCACCACCAAGTTCAACCTCGGTTTCTGCCCGAGGAACAGCCCGATGCTGTCCAATAACTGCGCTCTAGCGCACAGGCCGGAGACCAACATCCCGGCCAGCAACCATGCACGCATCGGTGGAAAAAGTAAGTCCCCCTTCAGCCGAGCCAAAGGGGGACCTGACTGACACACCATGGGACTAGCCGTGCTCCTCGTGCTCGTCCTCCGCCAAGGGTTCGGTCTGGAGAACGAAATCCTCCGCCTTTCCCGGCTTGCTGTAATCGTAGGGCCAACGATGCACCGTAGGTATGGGGCCCGGCCAGTTCCCGTGCATATGCGCCACAGGCGTTGTCCATTCCAAGGTGTTGCCGCGCCAAGGGTTCTGCACCGCCTTCGGGCCGCGGAAGATGCTGTAGAAGAAATTGTAGAGGAAGAGCACTTGGGCGAGAGCCCCGATCACAGCGAACACCGTGACCAGCACGTTCAGGTCCACCACACCATCGAACATCGGGAACTCCGAATAGCTGTAGTAGCGGCGCGGCGCACCGGCCAAGCCGATGAAGTGCATGGGGAAGAACACGCCGAAAGCGCTGACGAAAGTGAGCCAGAAGTGCGCGAAGCCCAACCGCGTGTTCATCATCTTTCCGTACATCTTCGGGAACCAATGGTAGATACCAGCGAACATGCCGAAGATGGCGCTCATACCCATAACGATGTGGAAGTGCGCCACCACGAAGTAGGTGTCGTGAACGTTGATATCGAGCGCGCTATCCGCCAGAATGATGCCCGTGAGACCACCGGCGATGAACGTGGCCACCAGACCGATGCTGAAGAGCATGGCGGGGCTCAGCACCAGATTGCCGCGCCAAAGCGTGGTGATGTAGTTGAAGACCTTCACCGCGCTCGGAATGGCGATCAACAAAGTGGTGAAAACGAAGACCGATCCGAGGAAGGGGTTCATGCCGGTGATGAACATGTGATGGCCCCACACGATGAAACTCAGAAAGCCGATCGCCAAAATGGATCCGATCATGGCACGGTAACCGAAAATGGGTTTGCGGCTGTTCGTCGCGATCACCTCGCTCGTAATTCCCAATGCGGGAAGGAGCACGATATACACTTCGGGATGGCCCAAGAACCAGAACAGGTGCTGGAAGAGGATCGGACTACCGCCGGTGTGATCGAGCGCTTCGCCAGCGACGTGGATCTCGCTCAAGTAGAAACTGGTGCCTAGCGAACGATCCAACAAAAGAAGCAATGCCGCGCTCAATAGCACCGGGAAGCTGAGTATACCCAGCACAGCGGTCACGAAGAAGGCCCATATCGTGAGCGGCATGCGCGTCATCTTCATGCCTTTGGTACGCAGGTTCAGAACGGTCACGACATAGTTGAGACCGCCGAGCAAAGCGCTGGCGATGAAGAGGGCCATGCTCACCAGCCAGAGGGTCATGCCGGTGCCCGAACCGGGTATGGACTGGGGTAATGCGCTCAAGGGCGGATACACGGTCCAACCCGCGCTCGCCGGACCACCTTCCACGTAGAGCGAGGCGAGCATCAAGACGCTGCTGACGAAGAAGAACCAGTAGCTCAGCATATTGAGGAAACCGCTCGCCATGTCGCGCGCACCTACCTGCAAGGGTATCAACAGGTTGCTGAAGGTGCCACTCAGCCCCCCCGTGAGCACGAAAAACACCATGATCGTTCCATGGATGGTGATCAGGCCCAAGTACATGTTCGGATCGAGCACACCGTTGGGTGCCCACTTATCGCCCAGGAAGAAGTTGGTTATGGCGAAGCCTTCACCCGGCCAGGCCAATTGCAAGCGGAAGAACACGCTCATCATCACCGCCACGCAAGCCATGATGATGGCCGTGATCAGGAATTGCTTGCTGATCATCTTGTGGTCATGCGAGAAGACGTACTTCGACACGAAGCTCTCCTCGTGGTGGTGCTCCGCGTGGTGGGCGTGTCCGGCGGTATTGTGGGGGGCGGTCGCTACGGAACCCATGGTCCTGCTGGCTTAACGGTTCAGTTCTTCAAAGACGCGGTGGCGGTGGTGTCCACCTTCATTGCCGCCGTGGTATCGGCGGCCACAACGGTGCTGTCGGACACCGCTGGAGCAGGGGCTAACGGAAGTGCGGAAGGCTGGAAGGGCTTCTTCATCGCTTCAGCATACCAGGCCTTATAGTCGGCCGGGCTCTCGACCACGAGGGGCATCTGCATATTGTAATGGCTCGCTCCGCAGATCTTGTTGCAGAGGAGGATGAAGTCGAAGGCCTCGTTCTTGGTCACCGTTCGCATACTGTCGGTGCTGATGGTCGGCGTCATTTTGATCCGGGTGGTCATGCCCGGTACGGCGTTCATCTGCGCGCGCATGTGCGGCAGGTAAGCGCTGTGGATCACATCGCGGCTGCGCACCATGATATCCGCCTCCATCCGCAGGGGCAGGTGGAACTCCTTGATCACAACGTCGTCCGCACCGTGGGTATAGGGGCTTGCCTCACCTTTCTCGGCAATATCCTGTTCCATCATGGTACGCAGGTTAACGATGCGCGCGCTGGTGCGCTCCAACTTGGCGATCCGCGCCTCCAGCTCATTCACCTTGACATCCGGCAGGATGCCGTGGTGCATGGTGGAGTCCATCGCGTCGATCTCCGCCTTCAACTCGCCCAAACGCATCGCCACGCTCTCTCTTGTGACTATCCCCAAGGGGTTCCCATCGTTGATCAAGCGGAAGTCGGTGGCACCCAAGGCACCATCAGCGCCAGGGTAGCGTGCCGTCCAGTCGAACTGCTTGGCATAGAGCTCCACCTTCAGCGCCTCGGCCGAGGCGGGCGTAGTGATATCGTTCCAGACCCGCAGCCCGAAGATGATGATCACCGCGAGGAACAATGCCGGGACCACCGTCCAAACCAACTCCAATTTGTTGTTGTGCGCGTAGTAATACGCCTTTCTTCCCTCCTTGAAGGCGTATTTGCCCGCGAACCAGAACAGGGCAACGTTCGTGATGATGAAGACGATGATGAGGATGAGCCAGTTGAAGTTAAGCAGTTCGTCCAATGCGACACCGTGTTCGCTCGCCGCGACGGGCAGCATCTTGTCCTTATAGGCCCAGGCCAGCCATGCGAAGAAGGCGAAGTAGACCACCAGGAAGATGTACATCAGGTTCGCGTTCATACGCGTGTCGGCCGGGGAAATATCCTCCTCGCGTTTGCCGCGCAACCGCGAGGTGAGTTCGTACACCCGGGCCAGCTGCGCGATGGCCAGGAGGGCCAGCACCAGGACCAGTATGATCAGCAGCTTCGTCATCGTTCGCCTATTGAGAAGACTCTCGGTCCCTGTAGTTGTTCGTCAGATCTGGTGATGGATGCTCTCTTCGAGGAAGGGGTGATGTACCGGGGTGAGCGGTGCCTTGGTCAAGGTGGTGAGCGTGCGGTGGATCAACAGTCCGAGGAACGCCAGGAACATACCCACCTCCAACAGACCCACGCCGTGGAAATTATGACCTACCGCACCCGGCATCACGATCTGGATCGCGTCCAACCAGTGGCCAATGAAGATCACAGTGCCCACGAACATGAGGAACCGGGGGTTGCGTTTGGCGTCTCGGCTCATGAGCAGCACCATGGGTACAGCGAAGTTGGTAAAGAACATACCCCAGAGCAGCCAGGGATGCTCATTGATCCTCGTTTGGTGCCACGTTACCTCCTCGGGGATATTGGCGTACCAGATCAGCATGAACTGGCTGAACCAAAGGTAGCTCCACAAGAAGCTGATGGCGAACACCCATTTGCCCATGTCATGCACATGGCTATTGCTCAACTGGGGCATATATCCCTTGCGGCGGAGATAGAGCACCAGTACCACCGCGCACACCATGGCGCTCACCCACATGCCCGCGAACACGTACCAACCGAACAAGGTGCTGAACCAGTGCGCATCGATGCTCATGAGCCAATCCCAGGAAAGGATACTGCTGAACACCGCGAAGAACACCAGGAACAAGGCCCCGCGTCGATAGGTGAGCAAGTGGCGCTTCACCAACGTATCGCCCGTGAGCTGGTCCATTTCCAAGCTCTGTTTGCGGAACCACCAGGCGCCGAAAACGAAACACCCGAGATAAGCGAGCGTGCGCACCCAGAAGAAGGGCAGGTTGAGGAAGGCGGATTTCCCGGCGATCAAGGCGTCGAAGTGCTCCAGGTCGTTCGGATCCGTAACGCGGGGGTCCATCCAATGCCAGATGTGGTGGAGGCCGAAAGAACCCGCGAGGAAACAGACCACCAGCACCACGGCCGTGATCGGCAGAAAACTCATAAGGCCCTCATAGATCCGCTTCACCATTACGCTCCAAGCGGTCTCGGTGGCGTTCTGCAAGGCATAGAAGAAAAGGGTGCCCGTGGCGATCCCGAAGAAGAAGAAGCCATTGACGAACAAGCTGGCCCACGAATGTTGGTGATGCTCGCTGTGGTCACCAAGGATGCCGATCACGGCTGCCACGGCACCGACCAACATCAGCGCCATGCTGAGGCCGCGGGCCCGTTTACTGAAGGTGAAGTTCATCGCTGCTCCTGGTTCGTCGTGGTTCACTTGACTGCGGGGGCGGCCGACGCGGGGGCGGCGGTGCTGTCCGCGGGCGCGGTGACCGCACGGTCCATCTTGCCGCCGTTCTGCAGGTATTGCACGTAACGTGTCACTAGCCAACGCTCCTCCTTATCCAATTGGCCGGCATGGCTGCCCATGGCCACGTTCTTCCCGTAGACCAAACTGTGGAAGATCTTTCCTTCAGGAAGATCCTTCAGTGCGGCTGTGTAGCTGGGTGGTTGGGAGTACTTGCCGTTCGTCACGACCGCACCGTCCCCTTCGCCTTTTTCTCCGTGGCAGTGCAGGCAGAACTTGGTGTAGATCACTTTGCCCTGGTCCACGGCCTGCTGGGTCATTGCAATGGGGCTCTTCAACTCCAAGCCCGCTTGCTCGTAGCCCTCGGGAGTAGCCGGATAGGGGTACGGAAAGTTGAACTCCTTCTTGCTCGGGTCCATGCTGAACGGCACCGTCCCCGCCACCGGTAGTCGAGCGCTTTGACGCTCCCGTTGCGCTTCGGCCAGACTGTCCCCGAAGATGAACGGGTCCTGGCCATAGTCCAAGTAGGCTTCCATGGAAGGGCTGCGGTACATATCGGGCATGTACTCTACACCGGGGCTGTTGGGCTCCCCACAGGCGGTGAAGAGGGCCATCACCGTCAGGGCCGTTCCGATGCTCAAGGGCTGCATGCGCATGGGGCTCAGTATTGGCGTTCGTTGATCTCCAAGGCTTCGGTGCCGCGGAGCAATTCCACGATCGCATCACCACCCTGCGCATTGTCCTCCGTGCGCACCTCGATGATGAACTTGTCGTCCGTGCTGCGCGGGTCCGGGTTGCGGGCCGGCATACCGGGCAGGGTCTTATTGCGGATCAGGTAGGTGAGCGCCATGCCGTGGGCCGCACAGAACACCGTGAACTCGAACATCACCGGCACGAACGCGGGCAGGTTCTGGTAAAGCGTCATATTCGGTTTGCCACCGATGTTCATGGGCCAGTCATGGATCATGAAATACCAGAACCCCAGCAGGGCAAGGCTGGTGCCCGTGATACCGTACATGAAGGCCGCGATACCCAGACGCGTGCGCTTCACCCCGATGATCGGGTCGATGCCATGGATGGGGAACGGGCTGAACACATCGCGCACTTTCACGCCAGCGGTCACCAGCTTGCGCGCGGCGCTTTTCAGCACCTCGGGGGCCTCATAGACCGCGTAAACGACCTTGTTGGCCATGGGCTCAGTGATGGTGGTGTTGGGCCTGTTGCTGCTTGTAGCTCTCGCCACTGATCTTCAGGATGCTCTTCATCTCGTTCAGGGCCAACACCGGGAAGAAACGGGCGAACAACAAGTACAGGGTGAAAAAGATGCCGAGCGTACCGATGAAGATCCCCACGTCCACCCAACTGGGGTGGAACAGGGTCCAGCTGCTCGGCAGATAATCGCGGTGCAAACTGGTGACGATGATCACGAAGCGCTCGAACCACATCCCGATGTTCACGATGATGCTCATGAAGAAGGTGAAGCCCAAGTGGGTGCGCAGCTTCTTGAACCAGAACACCTGGGGGCTCACCACGTTGCAGGTCATCATCGCCCAGTAGCTCCACCAATACGGACCGGTCGCGCGGTTGATAAAGGCGTAGCTCTCGTACTCCACGCCGCTGTACCAGCTAATGAAGAGTTCGGTGATGTACGCGACGCCCACGATCGAGCCGGTCACGATGATCACGATGTTCATGTACTCCACATGCTTCACGGTGATGTAGCTCTCCAACTTCATCACCTTGCGCATCACGAGGAGCAGCGTCTGCACCATGGCGAAGCCGCTGAACACGGCGCCGCTCACGAAGTAGGGTGGGAAGATGGTGGTGTGCCAGCCGGGGATGATCGATGTCGCGAAGTCCATGCTCACCACGCTATGCACCGAGAATACCAGCGGGGTGGCGATGCCCGCCAGCACCAAGCTCACCTCCTCGAAGCGGGTCCATGCTTTCGCATTGCCGGTCCATCCGAAGCTCAGGATGCTGTAGGCGCGTTTCATGCCTTTGGTGGTCACCCGGTCCCGTATGGTGGCAAAGTCGGGGATCAGACCGATGTACCAGAACACCAGCGACACCGTGAAGTAGGTGCTGATCGCGAACACGTCCCAAAGAAGCGGGCTGTTGAAGTTCACCCACAATGAGCCAAAGGTGTTCGGAAGGGGAAGCACCCAATACGCCATCCAAACCCGGCCCATGTGGATCACCGGGAAGGTGGCCGCCATGATCACCGCGAAAATGGTCATGGCCTCGGCGCTGCGGTTGATGGCCATGCGCCAACGTTGCCGGAATAAAAGCAGCACCGCGCTGATGAGCGTGCCCGCATGGCCGATGCCCACCCACCAAACGAAGTTGGTGATATCCCAGGCCCAATCCACGGTCTTGTTCAAGCCCCATACCCCGATACCGGTACCGATGAGGTACATGATGCAGCCGATGCCGTACAAGGCGATCAGGCTGCTGATGGTGAGCAGCACGTACCAAGCACGTGGGGCCTTGTTCTCAATGGGCCCAACGATATCAGAAGTGATATCGTGATAGGTCTTGTGGCCCAGGATGAGCGGTTCGCGGATCGCGGATTCGGAATGCATGGGGTCCTTTCCGTTTTGCTTAGGCGTGATGGGCTTCGGTCTCCTCGCTGTTGCGCACCTTGGCGAGGTAGCTCACGTTGGGTTTCACACCGATCTCTTCCAAGGCGTAATAAGCGCGTTCCTCACCATGCAATTGGCGGACACGGCTCTTGCTGTCGTTCAGATCGCCGAACACAATGGCACCGCTGCCACAGGCGGCCATACAAGCGGTCTGGATGGCGCCGTCGGCGACGGGAGTACTCGCCTTTTTCGCGTCGAGCTTGCCCGCCTGGATCCGCTGGACGCAGAGGCTGCACTTCTCGATCACTCCGCGGCTGCGCACCACCACGTCCGGGTTCAGCACCATGCGGCCCAGGTCGTCCCATGCGGGGTTCACTTCGCCGAACTTCGCCGTTACGTAGTTGAACCAGTTGAAGCGGCGCACTTTGTAGGGGCAATTGTTACTACAGTACCGTGTGCCGATGCAGCGGTTGTAGGCCATCATGTTCAGGCCTTCGTTGCTGTGCGTGGTAGCCGCCACCGGACATACCGTTTCGCACGGCGCGTGGTTGCAGTGCTGGCACATCATAGGCATGAACACCACTTTGGGGTTCTCCTCAGGCACCTCCATCCGCAGGTACATGTCGATCTTGCCCACGCCCTCTTCTTGCGCGCGCTCCTTGGTCATTTCGGAGCTGTAATAACGGTCAAGTCGCAGCCAGTGCATCTCGCGGCTGCGGCGCACTTCATCCTTGCCGACCACGGACACGTTGTTCTCGCTGGTGCAGGCGGTGATGCAAGCCCCACAACCTGTGCAGCTATTGAGGTCGATGCTCATCCCCCAGCGATGGTTCACGCCCAGAGGATGCTCCTCCCACAGATCGAAGTCCTTCACCGGCTTGCGGTCGCGCGCATCGATCGCACCATCCTCATTGACGTCCTCATGCACCGCCATCGTATGTGGATGGTTGTAGGTGCCCTTGGGATCGTGCTTCGCCCATACGCCAAGACTGGTCTCCTTCACAGCGCTATGACGGTCCATATCCGTCATGTGCGTTTGTGTGAGGGCCATTGGGTAGGTGGCGCCTGTAGGCGACACCGTGGCGCTCAATGCGGCATAGCTCACGGTGCCGTTCACGCGGCTGGTGAAGGGATAGGCGTTGCGGCCCACAGGCACAACGAGGCCATCTTCCCCTAGTAAACAAGCAGCACGGCCCACACGTTCGCCGTTCGCGCCACGGCCATAGCCCAACGCGATCGAAATGGTCCCGGCCTTTTGGCCCGGCGCTGGCACCACCGGCAGTTCGATCTCCCCACCGTTCGCGGCCACTTTCACCAAGCTCGCTGGATGTTCTTGACCCAGGTAAATGTTCAGGCCAAGGCGCTTCATGTCAACGGGCGCCATCAACACGTAGTTGTCCCAGGTCACCTTGCTCAGCGGATCTGGCAACTCCTGCAGCCATGGATTGTTCGCATGGCGACCATCCCCAATGCTCTCCTTGGTGTAAAGTGCCAGTTCCCATTCACCGGCAACGCTCGCGGACTTTTTGGCCAGGTCGCCAGCGACTTTCACATCGCCAGTGAAGACCACAGCGGAAGGAGTGCCGGTGTAAGCGTCGAAGCCGCCGTCGTGCAACGATGTCTCCCATACACGCTCGAAGGGAGGCATCGTGGCGGCATCCGTACGGCTCGACATCGCCGTCCGCCAAGTGCTGCGGATCAGCTCGTGGTAGCTGCCCATATCACCCGCCCAACGCAGCAAGCTCTCCTGCCACTGGCGCGTGTCGAACAGCGGCCGAATGGTGGGCTGCGCCAGCGCGTAACGGCCCGTCTTGGGCATCAGGTCGTTCCAACTCTCGAGGAAATGGTGGTCCGCGCAGTTCCAATGGCAGAGGCTCGCGGTCTCATCCGCATGCGTTCCCATGTGGACGCTCAGGTCCACTTTGCCCAGCCCCGTGCGGAATTCGGCGGCGTTCGACAACTGGTAGGCGGGATTGACATCGGCGATCAGTAGCGCACCGATCCGGCCGGCGTTCATGTCAGCGACCAGCTTGTCCATCGCCGCATCATCCCCTTGATAGAAGTAGGTCGGGTTGGCCAGGTCGATGGTGCTTCCGTAGTTCCCCAGCATGGTGTTGATGCTGTTCACCAGGGTCTGCACGCCTTCATCATTGCTTCCAGCGAGCACGAGGCTTTTGCCTTTCGCGGCCCAGAGCTCATCGGCGGCCCGCGCTACTGAGGCGTTCTCCGATCCGCCGCCGACCGTCGCACCGCCTGCCTTCTTCGCGATCGCGTCGTGCAGGCCGATCACTACCGCGGGCAGCTCGCTCACCTTGACAGCTACACGCATGTCGGCGTTCGCTCCGGTATTGCTCATTCGCGCTTCGAACTGCCAGTGCTTGTTCATGCCCCCATCCTCGGGACGGCGACGGCTGGTATACTGCCAACTGTGCTCGGTGGTGCTACCCCAGGTGCTGAGGAAATCGCAATCCACGGCCACGATCACGTCCGCCTTCGTCAGGTCATAGCTCGGCATAACGCGCAGGCCGAAGCTCTTCTCATTGGCATTGGTGAGACCGCTGTAACTGATCGCGTCGTACTGCACATGGTCCACCTTGCTGGTGGCCACACTTCCTTCAGCGGCGGGCGCCGAAGCGTACTTACCCTGTAGCTTCGCGATCGCGGCCTTGGTGCTCGGACTGATCACGGTACCGGTGAGCAGCACGATGCGCTTGTCACCGGTAGCGACGGCATCCAATTTGGCCATAATGGCCTTGTCCGCTTCACTCCATGTGGAAGCCTGGCCCGCAGTGCCGTTCTCACCTACGACGTACTTCACGGGCCCTTTCAAACGCTCGCTATCGTAGAGACCCAATACGGAGCTATTGATGCGGGCGCTCACGGCGCCCACGCTCAACTTCGGGTTGCGGTTGATGCCGAACCGTGGGTTGCCCATGATGTGGATCGGTCGGCCTTCGCGCGTCTTCACCAGGATGCTGGCGTAGTCGCTACCATCGTAGTAGGTGCTCGCGTACCAAGTGGCCACGCCGGGGACGATCTCCTCCGGTTTGTTCACATAAGGAATGCTCTTGATCACCGGCGTTTCGCAGGCGGCCAAAGCGGCGGCTCCTACGCCGAAGCCCAGGAACTTCAGGAAATCGCGGCGACCGGTGGTAGAACCGGTGAGGCCTTTATCCGCCAACATCTCATCGATGGGCAGTGGGGTCTGGAACTCGTTCTCCCGGCCCTTGATCACATCAGAGGCCTGCTCCAGTTGGGCCAGGTCCTGCCAGTAACGCTTCGAGCTCGACATGCGGCTGCGCGGTGTTCTTAGTAGTGACACTTGGCGCACTCCCAGCCGCCAAGCTCCTTCACGGTGATCTTTTCGTCCTCCAAATACTCCTTGAGCTCGCGGTGCCCGAGCTTCTCGTTCGCTTCCATACGCACCATCAACTCATCGTAATAGCCGTTGCCGGCCATCTTCACATCCTTTTCGTTGTGGCACTGGATACACCAACCCATGGTGAGGGGGGCCCATTGCTCGGCCACGTCCATCTTCTCGTCAATGGGGCCATGGCATTCCTGGCACTCCAATTTACCTACGGCCACATGCTGGGCATGACTGAAGAAGGCATGATCGGGCAGATTATGCACTTTCACCCATTCGATCGGATCCTCCTTGCCCGTGTAGGCCAGCTTTTCCGGATCCCAACCCACCGCCGCGTATATCTTCTGGATCTCTTTCGTACCCGCGTCCGAGCGGCCTTGCGCTACCGCCTTGTGGCAGTTCATACAGACGTTCGCACTGGGAATACCAGCATGCTTGCTTTTCTCCGCACTGCTGTGGCAGTACTGGCAATTTATCGCGAGGTTGTTCTTATCGGCCTTGCCGGCGTGCAGCGTGTGGTTGAAGAGGATCGGCTGTTCGGGCTTGTAATGTTCGACGGTATCGCCGCCATACACTCCGATCGTGAGCGCCCAATACCAAGCAGCAACAAGGAACCAAGTGACCAGCGAGAGGCCGATCACCGACGCGAATATCTTGTTGTCCCCCGCCCAATGATATAAACGTTGTAACCCGGTCCTGTCGCCGATGGGTCGCTGACCCTCGGCCTCGCGCACCGCGCTGGTAAGGCTCTTGCGCACGCCACCCAAGCTTAGCGTGACCACTGCGAGCAGCAGCCCGACCACGATCAGCCATGGCCACATCGGTGCTTCGGGTGCGGGGGCGCCCACCGGTGTCGGCTGATCCCCACCTTTGGGTGCGGGTGGAACAAAATTGTCCGCATAGTAGAGGACGGCGTCGATCTCCTCGTTGGTAAGAGCCTGCGGCGTCATGATTTGGTTCCACTCACCAAAGAGCTTCTGCGCATAGGCATTGCCGCTCTTCACCACCGTCTGACTGTTCCGCACCCACGCATATATGTCGCCCTGACCTTCCCAGCGCGCACGCGCATCCTTGAGCGCTGGGCCGGTGGCCTGCTTCACATGTGGCTTGTGGCAACTCTGACAGTTGGCTTTGAAGATCTTCTCACCCGCACCATAGAGGGCGGCATCAGCGCTTTGGGCGCGAACCGACCCCGCGAATACGATGAGGATCAGGAAGAACAGTGCGTGGAAGAGCCCGGTGGAACGTGGAGAAATCCTTGTTGGACGCGGCATTCCGGACGATTTTGGCGAGGGGTGGCCCTGTAGATGCGGCGCAAAAATAAACGGCGAAGCGTACCGGGGACGGGTGGGGTGTGGCTAAGCCATGGAAGCGTCACTATTTAGGATCGTTCTAAACAGCGTAGGTCGCCATCCACACCAATGTCAGCCCGCGAATGCGCCCATCGGGACGGCACCCCCACCTACCTTTGCCGCAGCATGATACGCTCGAGCCTATGGTACCTGTTGGTGGGTACGGTCCCATGGAGCACCCTCCTTGCACAGACCAACACCGCCTCGATCGAATGGTCCGGGGATGAGCGTGCGCTGAGGTTCCTGGAGGAGTACCCTGCATCGGACCATGTGATCGACGGGTATCGGGTGCAGATCTTTCTGGGTGCGAAAGCGGATGCCGTGAAAACGCGCCAGACCTTCCTGCTGAAGCATCCCGATGTGCCTGCTTACCTCAGCTACCTGGCACCCAATTTCCGGATCCGGGTAGGCGACCTACGCGACCGCATCAGCGCCGAACGGCTCCGACATGATCTGAGGGAGGAGCAGCCCGGGTGTTACGTTGTGCAGGACCGGATCGAGCCACCACGACTTTCGGAAGGGAGCACGCCGTGACGGCTGTTCCATGTCCGTTCCCTACCTTGGCCGCCCCTTCATGCGCACATGCACACCCGCCCCCGGAGACCGCGCCAGCAGTGGCGCACAAGGCCCGGAGCGAGCAGCCATGTGGCGTGAACGGTCTTCGCTGATGGTCGCCTGGCGTCCCCTTCTGTGTTGGTCCGCGCTCGTGCTGGCGGCCTTGTGCTATGCACCCAAGGCGAACGCTCAATACTTCCGGACCACCGACTATTGGAAAACGCATCGCAACGAGATCTCCATCGGCTTGGGAGCATCGAATTTCCTAGGCGAACTGGGGGGGCGTGACCAGGTCGGCACCTCCTTCATTTGGGACTTGGAGTTGAGCCAGACGCGGCCCGCGTTCGCTCTCGCGCATCGTTACTATATCCGCGAGCGGCTCAGCCTGCGCACTCAGTTGGCCTACGGGGTGATGGCCGGTAACGACAACCTGACCAACGAACCCGCCCGTGCGCGCAGAAACCTGAATTTCCGGTCCGACCTGTTCGAGGGCGCGTTCTTGCTCGAAGTTCACCCGTTCCTGGAAGAGCTCGGCCACCTGTATGATATCCGGGGTGTGAAGGGAACAAAGTCCTCTCGCATCGGGCTCTATGTGTTCGCGGGTGTGGGCGGTTGTTACTTCAACCCGAAGGGCAAGTTCAACAATGCGTGGGTGGAACTCAAACCCCTACACACCGAAGGACAAGGCTTGGAGGGTGGGCCGGAGGAATACTCGAACTTCAGTTTCGCGATCCCGATGGGCATTGGGATCCGCAAGCAATTGAGCAAGGTGCTCAGTTTCGGTCTCGAGCTACAGTATTCCAAGACCTTCACCGACTACATCGACGATGTGAGCGACGTGTACTACGACAACGACGCCATTGCGGAGGCGAACGGTGGTGAAGGCTCGCCCTCCGGAGAGGCGGCCGCATTCCTGGCGGACCCACAACCGGAGGGCCTCCGGTACGGGCCCGGCGCGCAGCGCGGCGACCCTGACGACCTCGACGCATACCTCTTCATCCGCGCGCAGGTGCATTACAAGATCTACAAGTTCAAGTCGCGCAGCAAGAAGTACCGCACCCGCCTGCGCAGACAGAAGATCGTGTTCTAGATCACTTTCGGACGGGGTCGCAGCGGAAGTGGTTCGAGATGGGTCGTTACGGGAACCAGCGCGGTGCGCCTTTCGGTCCGCCAGAGGCGGCTTGAGATGATCCAAGTCAGTGCTAGGGCCCGCGTTCGGGGGAGCGGGACTGCGGAAGAGACACGAACAACGAAGGCCGGGATAGATCCCGGCCTTCGTTGTTCGGAACCTCGTGGCTCCGCACTATTCCCCTCAGCTATCGAGCGTCTGCTTCACCTCCACCATCTCGAACGCCTCGACGTTGTCGCCGACCTTGATGTCGTTGAAGTTCTTGATGGAGAGGCCGCACTCGTAACCATGCGTCACCTCCTTCACGTCGTCCTTGAAGCGCTTGAGGTCGGCCAGATCGCCGGTGTAGACCACAATGCCCTCGCGGATCAAGCGCACCTTGTTCGACCGCTTGATCTTGCCATCGATCACAAAACATCCGGCCACGGTGCCCACCTTGCTGATCTTGAACACATCGCGGACCTCCGCAGTGCCCACCACCTTTTCCACCTCTTTCGGAGCCAGCATGCCCTCCATGGCCTGCTTGATCTCTTCGATGGCGTCGTAGATGATCGAGTAGAGACGGATGTCGATCTCCTCGGCTTCGGCCAATTTGCGCGCACCTGGTGTGGGCCGCACTTGGAACCCGATGATGATGGCATCCGAGGCGGTGGCTAGCAGCACATCGCTCTCCGCGATCGGGCCAACCGCCTTGTGGATCACGGAGACCTTGATCTTCTCCGTGCTGAGTTTCAACAGTGAGTCGGTTAGGGCTTCCACCGATCCATCCACGTCGCCTTTCACGATGATATTGAGCTCCTTGAAATCGCCGATGGCCAAACGGCGGCCGATCTCGTCCAAGGTGATGTGCTTATGGGTGCGGATCCCTTGTTCGCGCTGCAGTTGCTGGCGGCGCGTGGCGATCTGCCGGGCCTCGCGTTCATCCTCGAACACATGGAAATGATCACCCGCGTTGGGGGCACCATCCAGACCCAGGATGGAAACCGGTACGGAAGGACCAGCCTCCAGCACGGGAACGCCCCGTTCGTTGAACATGTTCCTCACACGACCACTGAACTGGCCGGCCAGTAGGATATCTCCCCGTCGCAAGGTGCCGCCCTCCACCAGAATGGTGGTCACGTAGCCACGGCCTTGCTCCAGGGTGCTTTCTATCACCACGCCGCTCGCGCGCTTCGCCGGGTCGGCTTTTAGATCGAGCATGTCGCTCTCCAAGAGCACCTTCTCCAGGAGGTTCTCGATCCCGATGCCTTTTTTTGCGCTGATCTCCTGGCTCTGGAATTTGCCGCCCCACTCTTCCACCAGGATGTTCATCTGGCTGAGCTCTTCGCGGATCTTGTCCGGTGCCGCCCCTTCCTTGTCGATCTTGTTCAAAGCGAAGACCATCGGTACACCCGCCGCTTGCGCGTGGTTGATCGCTTCGCGCGTCTGTGGCATAACGCTATCGTCCGCGCTGATCACAATGATGGCGATGTCCGTGACCTGGGCACCCCGTGCGCGCATGGCTGTAAAAGCCTCGTGGCCCGGTGTATCCAGGAACGTGATGTGCTTGCCGTTCTTCAGCGTTACGCTATAGGCCCCGATATGCTGGGTGATACCACCTGCTTCACCGGCCACCACATTGGCACTGCGCACATAGTCGAGCAACGAGGTCTTGCCATGGTCCACGTGACCCATCACCGTGACGATCGGGGGGCGTGATACCATCCGCGCCTCATCGTCCGTGTCCACTGGGATGTTCTCCTGCACGTCAGCTCCGACGAACTCGACCTTGAAGCCGTATTCATCCGCGATGACCGAAAGGGTCTCGGCATCGAGGCGTTGGTTGATGCTCACCATGAGGCCCAGGCTGAAGCAGGCCTTGATGATGTCCGTGACCGGCACGCCCATCATAGAGGCCAGTTCGCTCGCGGTAACGAACTCGGTCACCTTCAGTGTGCGTCCGGCGAGCTCGCGCGCAGCCTGCTCCTCTTCCAGGCGCTGGTAGCGTTCAGCCCGCTTGTCCTTGCGCATTTTGGAGCCCCGGCTCTTGCCCGAGCTGGTGAGACGGGCGAGCGTCTCGCTCACTTTCTTCTTCACCGCGTTCTCGTCCAGTTCGCCGGGGCGGCCGCTGGGCGGTGTGGTGCGCTGTTCCTGTTGTACAGCGCGATCTATGTTCACCGGGCCGGGTTTCACGATCCGCTTGCGGCGGCCGCGATCATTGGCGCTGCCCGGACCGGAACCGCCGCGCTCCGAGGGCTTGCGTTCCCGTTCCACAGGCAGATCGATGCGGCCCACGGTCTTCGGACCGGTGAGTTTCTCCGCACGTGCGCGGATGAGTTCTGGCTCCACCGGCGCATCGGGAACGGCGGGCGGGGCGGGCTCCGCTGCGGCGGGCGGCGCGGGCGGTGTTGCGCTTGGGGCGGGTGTCGGTACCGGTGCCTCGGGAGCGGCCTTTTTCTTGGGTGCCAGATCGATCTTGTCCAGCACCTTCACACTGGGCCGGTCCACCTTGGCCTTGATCGTCTCAGGCTGCGCCGGACGTGCGGGTGCATCGATCGGTGGTAGGTTGTGGATCAAGACCTCCTCTTCGGCGGGCTTGGCGGAAGGCTTCTCCGGCGGCGCTGCCACCAGGCTGATCGTCTCGCGCTCCTGGCGCAGTTGCACCGTGGCCTTGCTCTGCTCCTTCATGGCCTTGTCCGTGCCGAACTCGGCCATGAGCAGGTCATAGAGGTCGTTCCCGATCTTGGTGTTCGGGTTGCTTTCCACCTTGTGGCCCTTCTTCTCCAGGAACTCCACCACAGTGTGCAGCCCGAGGTTGAACTCTCGGGCCACCTTGCTCAGTCGTGCGCCTTTTTCCGTCGCTTCGCTCATTCAGTTCTCAATTGTGGCCGATCGTGATCGGCCCGTACCCTCGGGGCGATCGGAAGGGCGCTGCTCATCCCTCCAGTTCGGCTTTCAGGACCCTTACCACTTCCACGATCGTCTCCTCTTCAAGATCGCTGCGACGCACCAGTTCTTCCACCGGAAGGTCCAGTACGCTGCGCGCCGTATCACATCCTACTTTTTTCAGCTCGTCGATGATCCAATGCTCGATCTCGTCCGCGAATTCCTCCAGGTCCACATCATCCGTCACCTCATCGGTCTCGCGGTAAACATCCAAGTCGTAGCCCGTTAGACGGCTCGCCAATTTGATGTTGTGACCACCCTTGCCGATGGCGAGCGCCACCTGGTCGGGCTTCATGTACACCTCGGCGCGTTTGCGCTCCACATCCAACTTGATGTTGCCGATCTTGGCCGGGCTCAGTGCCCGTTGGATCAGCAGTTGCTCATTGGCGGTCCAGTTGATCACATCGATGTTCTCGTTGCGCAGTTCGCGCACGATACCATGGATACGGCTTCCCTTCATGCCCACGCATGCACCGACCGGGTCGATGCGGTCGTCGTAGCTCTCCACAGCGACCTTGGCACGCTCCCCGGGTTCGCGCACGATACGCTTGATGGTGATGAGCCCGTCCATTACCTCAGGCACTTCCTGCTCGAACAACTTCTCCAGGAACTCCGGTGCGGTGCGGCTGAGGATGACCACGGGCGTGTTGTTGCGCATCTCCACTTTCCACACCACGGCGCGCACCGTGTCACCCTTCTTGAAAAAATCCACTTTGATCTGCTGGTCCTTGGGCATGATCAGCTCATTGCCCTCGTCGTCCAGGATCAACGTTTCGCGCTTCCAGATCTGGTACACCTCGCCGGTGATGATCTCACCGACCCGCTCCTTGTACTTGTTGTACAGGTGGTCCTTCTCCAGTTCCATGATCCGGCTCTGGAGGTTCTGCTTCAGCGAAAGGATGTTGCGGCGGCCGAAGTCGAGGATCTTCACTTCCTGGCTCACCTCCTCACCCACTTCGAAATCGGGCTCGATCTTGCGCGCTTCGGCCAGTTCGATCTCCAGGTTGTCGTCCTCGCTCATGCCGTCCTCGACGATCACGCGGTTCAGCCAGATCTCCAGGTCGCCCTTGTCCGGGTTGATGATGATGTCCACGTTGGCCTCCTCGCCGAAACGCTTCTTCACCACGCCGCGGAAGACGTCCTCCAGGATGCCCATCATGGTCACCCGGTCGATGTTCTTGATGTCCTTGAATTCCCCGAAGGATTCGATGAGGTTCACGGTGCTCATGGCACGATCATTTGAACTTTAAGCTTGCTTGTGTGGTATGGATCGAGGCCCACGGCAACACCGTTACCTCTTGGTCCATCTTGTCCGGACGGCCTTTGACTTTGCTCGGGATCACCTCCCGGAGATGCAACCCGGCCTGGTCCACCACCTCCATGCGCCCTTCGAGGGTCCGGCCATCGACCAACTTCACCACCACCAACCGGCCGATGTGCTTGGCATACTGCGGAGGGACCTTGAAGGGACGGCCCATGCCGGGGCTGCTCACTTGTAGCTCGCAGTCCAGGCCCTGTGCGTCCAATTCGGCGCGGATGGCGCGGTTCAGTTGCACCAATTGCTCCAAGGTGATGGCCTGTGGGTCGTCGACCTCCACCACCACCTTATCGCCGGGGCGCACCTCCACATCCACTAGGAAGTGGCGTGTGCCCTCCAGTTGATGTTGAACAATGGCCCGCATCTGTTGCTCGGTGATCATTCCCGTCCCTGCTGCCCGGTGGAGAACAAAAAAGAGGGGCGGTCCCCTCTTCCTCTTTCACCGCCTTGCGGCGGCAAATGTAGCCAATATGAGCGATCGGCCAAGTGCCACGCCCACCCTTACCCGAACGTCTGCATATCGCACAGCCGTTTGTAGACCCCGCCCAGGGTGGTGAGCTCGGCGTGGGTGCCGCGCTCCACGATCCGCCCTGCCTGTAGCACACAGATCTCGTCGCAGTGCTGGATGGTGCTGAGGCGGTGGGCGATCACCAAGCTGGTGCGGCCTTCCATCATGCGGAAGAGCGCGTCCTGGACAAGCCGTTCGCTCTCGGTGTCCAGCGCGCTGGTGGCCTCGTCGAGAATGAGGATCGGCGGGTTCTTCAGCACCGCGCGGGCGATGGCCACGCGCTGCTTCTGACCACCGCTCAACCGGTTGCCGCCATCACCGATGCCGGTCTGGTAGCCGTTCTCCAACTGGCTGATGAAGCCGTGGGCGTTGGCTACGGTGGCCGCCTGGCGGATATCCGCTTCGGCAACGCCCGGTTTCCCGAAAGCGATGTTGTTCGCCACCGTGTCGTTGAACAGGATGCTGTCCTGCGTCACGATGCCCATCAGCGCGCGCAGATCCTTGATCCGCAGCTCACGCACGTCATGGCCATCGATGAGGACCTGGCCCTGTGTGACGTCGAAGAAGCGTGGAAGAAGACCAGCTAGCGTGGTCTTGCCGCCGCCGCTCGTACCGACCAACGCCACGCTCCTTCCCTTCGGCACGACCAAAGTGATCCCGTTCAACACCGGCTGCTCGTCGTAGGCGAAGGAGACATCGCGGAACTCGATGCGGTCCTTGAACCCATCAATGGGCTTCGCGTCCGACCGCTCTTTCACGCGGTTCTCCACGGCGAGCAATTCGAAGATGCGCTCGGCACTGGCGCCGCCCTTGCGGATCCAGTAATAACCCGTGGTGAAGCTCTTCGCAGGCGCGAGCAGCTGGCTGAAGAGAATGATATAGCCGATGAACTCGCCACCCGTGAGCGAGGCTTCCTTGCCGATCACAAGGCTGCCCCCGAAGTAGACCAGCGTCACCATCACCAACGCGCCCATGAACTCACTGAGCGGCGAAGCGAGATCGCGACGGCGCAGAGTGAACACGTTCAGCCGGTTCAGCATGTCGTTCTCCCGTTGGAAACGGCGCCGCATCGCATCGTCCGCGTTGAAGGCCTTGATCACCCGCATACCCGTGAGGGTCTCTTCCACCGTGCTCAGCAGGTCGGCGCTCTTGCGCTGCGCGCGCAGGCCTTCCTTCTTCAAGCTTTTGCCGATGCGGCCGATGATGAGCCCACTGACAGGCAACAGCAGCAATGCGATCAGCGTGAGGGTGGGCGAAATGCCGATCATGATCGCCAGCGAGAGCAGAATGGTGATCGGCTCGCGGAACACCATCTCGATGTAGTTCATGATGCTGAACTCCACCTCCTGCACATCATTGGTGAGGCGCGCGATGATGTGGCCCTTACGCTCCCCGCTGTAGTACTGCAAAGGCAGCTCCAGGACCTTGTCGTACAGCGTATTGCGCAGATCGCGCACGGCGCGGTTGCGTAGTATGCCGATGGCCCAGAGCGCGAAGTATCGGAACAGGTTCTTCAGCAGGAAGCACAGCGCCACAACGACGCAGATGAAGATGAGCCCGCCAACCTGTCCATGATCAGCGATATAACCGCCCATGAGCCAGTTGAAATAGTCCGGCATCCGGCTGAGTCCTTCCGCGCTCCAGCCGACCACCGGACGCGCCGAAGGCGGTGGTGCCTGCCCGAACAAGAGGTTCAGGAAGGGTATGAACACCAGCAGCGAGGCCAGATGGAACACCGTGCTCACCAAGTTGAACGCCACGTTCAACACCGCATAGCCGCGATACGGGCGTGCGAAGCGGAGGACCCGGAAGAAGTTGCGCATGGCCGGTGGGCGCGCGAAGTTACCGGTGCGGCCAGGACGGCGGGCCGGCCCACCCCACCTCCTACCTTCGCGCCACGATGGACAGTTTGCGACAGAACAAGGTGAACAGCCTGCTGCAACAGGAAATGGCCTGGGTGTTCCAACAGGAAGGGCACCGCCTACTGCCCGGCGGCATGATCACCGTGACCGGTGTGCGCGTAAGCCCCGATCTGGGCCTGGCGAAGACCTATTTGAGCCTTTTCCCGGTGAAGGACAAGAACGCTGTGATCCTCCGCATCCGAGACGACGCGTCGCACTTGCGACTGCTCTTGGGCCGACGAGTGGGTAAACAACTGCGTGTGGTGCCCGAGCTCATGTTCTACGTGGACGATTCGCTCGACCGCCAGGAGGAGATCGAGAAGCTCCTGAAGCACTGATCATCGGCGATGCAGTACGATCCGGTCAAGCGCCAGCTCGGCAACGTCTTCAACCGTTCCCCGCTGCTGCGGAAACTGTTCTATGGCCTGCTCGACCTGTTGTTGTTGCGCGCCTGGCATATCCACAAGGAATTACGGGTGTGGCGACGCTCGGTCGGCAACGCGGTCCACATCTACGACGCCGGCGCCGGGTATGGCCAATACAGCTATTGGCTCAGTGGCTTCGCGAAGCAATGGCAGGTGACGGCCATCGATGTGAAGGAGGAGCAGGTCGCGGATTGCAATGCGTTCTTCCAAGCCATTGGTCGGCCACAGGTGAAGTTCGAAGTGGGCGACGTCACCAAGTTCACCAAGCCCGGTGCGTTCGACCTGGTGGTGTGCGTGGATGTAATGGAGCATATCCTGGAGGATGAAGCGGCCTTGCGCTGCTACAGCACTTCGCTGAAACCGGGCGGTATGCTGATCATCAGCACCCCGAGCGACCAGGGCGGCAGCGACGTGCATGACGAAAGCGAGGGCTCCTTCATTGAGGAACACGTGCGCGACGGCTACAACATCGACGACCTCCGCGCGAAATGCCTGCGCAACGGATTCAGCAAAGTGGATGCGCGGTACAGCTATGGTGCGCCGGGGAAGATCAGCTGGAAGCTCAGCATGAAGTGGCCCCTGCTAATGCTGAACACCAGCAAGCTCTTCTTCATCATCCTGCCGCTCTACTACCTCGTTACCTACCCTTTCGCCTATGTGCTCAACTGGCTCGATGTGTCCATGACCCATCGCACCGGAACGGGACTGATCGTGAAGGCTTGGAAGTGATACTGCCAGCGAACGATCGATGGATCTCCCTTCCTCTTCGCCGGGCGCTATCTGCTCGCCAAGTGCTGCAGCAAGGCACGACCGATGGGACATCGGGGTGAGATTTCAGCGGATCTTAAAGTTGCTATAGAGCACGAACGAGATATCCTCGAATTCCATGAAGTATCTGCCATCCTCTGAAAGGACGATCAATTGCATATAGCCCGATGCGGCCCAAAAGGAATACCAGTTCTCAACGAACACTTCCGTCTTGGTGAGCATCACAGGCTCGCCTGAAGTGAGGACTACAAGCCGACCACAATTCAGCAAGTCAGAAACACTCAGCAAGGCCCTTATTTCATCCTCCGATTCTTCACCGCCGAAGTACACTTCGTAGTGAGGCAGGGAGTTCCAGGCGATCGCTGTACAAAAAAGACGCTGTTGTTCCGTGGCTAAGAGGAATCGCATTCTCCTCAGCCCACCGTGTCAGTCGATCCGATGGATCTCCCGCAATGATCTCAATTCGATCTTGGAAGGGTTTGAGGAATCCATTGGTAATACTAATCGAGCGTTCCATGCTGCTTGCGCCATCAAACTTAGGCAGCGCACCCCGATCTTCACGCCGTGGACCTCCCCTTTCTATTCGCCCGCCGCTATCTCCTGGCGAAGCGCCGCAGCGTCGATCGTTCGGGGCAGGCCAACGCGATCAACCTGATCACGCTGATCAGCATCGTCGTGGTGGCGGTGGTCACCGGCGCGATGGTGGTGGTGCTGAGCACCTTGAACGGTATCGGAGAGTTGGTCGACTCGATCTACAGTCCGTTCGACCAAGACCTCACCATCACACCGGCCCAAGGCAAGACCATACTTCGCGACAGCCTGGACGTGGATGCGGTGAAAACCGCAGCCGGTGCGGAGAACGCCAGTTGGGTGATCGAGGAGAACGTGCTGCTGCAATGCAGCGGGCAACAGGCGGTCGCTACGTTGAAAGCGGTGGAGCCGCAATATCTCGCCATGAGCCGCATGCCGGACCACATGTACACCGGCGAACCGGTGATGGAGGGCGTGCAGGGCCCCACCGCCTTGCTCGGCCTCGGATTGAAAGTGGATCTGGGCGTGCCCCTCGATGATGGCGTGCTGACGCCCTTGCGGATCAGCGCACCCGTGCGCGGCCGGAAACTGAGCACCTACCAGCGCGGCGCCTTCGAACAGGCCGAGGTGGCCGTAAGCGGCGCCTTCAGCATCAACATGGAGTTCGACATGCGCTACATGCTGATGCCCCTCTCGGTGGCGGAAAAGCTGTTGCACTACGAACACGAAGCCACAGCGCTCGAGGTGCAACTACCACCGAACGCCGATCTGGACGCCGCCGCTGACGCGGTCCGCGAACGCATCGGACCGCAATGGACCGTGCGCACGCGCTACCAGAAGAACGCGCTGATGTACAGCACGAACGCCAGCGAAAAATGGTTCACGTTCGTGGTGCTCAGCTTCATCGGGCTGATCGGTGGCTTCAACATCATCGCCTCGCTCACCATGATGATGATCGAGAAGAAGGCGGACATGCGCACGCTGATGGCCTTGGGCGCTCCGGCGCGTTTGGTGCGCCGCATTTTCCTCTACGAAGGCGTATTGATCGTCGGCGTCGGTGCGCTGATCGGACTGGCACTGGGTCTTGGGCTCTGCTGGCTGCAACAGCGCTTCGGACTGCTCGCGCTCAGCGGTTCAGTGGTCGAATCGTACCCGGTGAAGGTGCTCGTGGGCGATATCGTGCTCGTGCTCGCCGCCGTGCTGGTGATCGGCGTTGTGGCCACGGCGGTGCCCTTACGAGCACTGAGCCGTCGCTTTCTTCACGCGGCCTCCGCCGCGTAGATGCCGATCACTTCGTCGAGCAGCGCTTCGAGCACGGCCGGTTCCCGTTCAGTACACAAGCGCAGGCGCATCTCCTTCACGTTCGGCAGGCCTTTCAGGTAGTTACCGTAGTGACGGCGCATTTCCACCACGCCTTCGTACAACCCCTTCCAGGCGATGGAGCTGCGAAGATGTGTGCGTGCCGCTTCCACACGCTCGGCGATGGTCGGCGGAGCCAGGTGCTGGCCCGTGGCCATGTAATGCTTGATCTCCCGGAAAATGAACGGATGCCCGATGCTCGCGCGGCCGATCATCACGCCATCCACGCCGTAGCGCTCGCGGTATTCCACCGCCTTCTCAGGGCTATCGATATCGCCGTTGCCGAAGATGGGGATCTGGATGCGCGGGTTGTTCTTCACCTCGCCGATCAGCGTCCAATCCGCAGGGCCCTTGTACAACTGTGCCCGCGTGCGTCCGTGGATGCTGAGCGCCTGGATGCCGACATCCTGCAAGCGCTCGGCCACCTCCATGATGTTCTTGGTCTGATCGTTCCAGCCCAGCCGCGTCTTCACCGTCACGGGCACCTTCACGGCCTTCACCACCTTGTCGGTAAGGCGCACCATCTTGTCCACATCCTGCAACAAGCAGGCACCGGCGCCCTTGTTCACCACCTTGTTCACCGGGCAGCCGTAGTTGATGTCGATCAGGTCGGGCCGTACCGCCTCCGCGATCCGCGCGGCTTCCTCCATGGCATCCTCGCTGCCCCCGAAGAGCTGAATGCCGATGGGCCGTTCCTGCTCGAAGATGTCCAGCTTCTTCATCCCCTTGGCCGCCTGGCGAATGAGCCCCTCGCTGCTGATGAACTCGGTGAACATCAGATCGGCCCCATGCTGCTTGCACAGCGCCCGGAACGGCGGATCGCTCACATCCTCCATGGGGGCCAGGAGCAGCGGGAATTCGCCGAGGTCTATGGGGCCGATGCGGGGCATGGAAGGGCCGCAAAGGTAGAGGGATGGCCCCGTCCAAGCCGGGGTATGCTATTTTCGCGCCCCCATCTGGAGAGATGGCCGAGTGGTTGAAGGCGCGCGCCTGGAAAGTGCGTTTACTCGAAAGGGTAACGGGGGTTCGAATCCCTCTCTCTCCGCCAATGCGAAGGCCGCCGAAAGGCGGCTTTCTTGTTCAGCGAAGGCGCCGGAGCTTGCTCCGAGCGGTTGAGTTGAGCAAGAAAGTGCAGAGCGCAGCGATGCGGCCTTCGGTTTGAAGCCTCCCCCATCGGGATGGCCCGCTTCGGGCAATCCCTTCACCGATCGGCCCGCGCAAGAGGGGTTCCTTCGTCAGACCGGGCTTAGCTCCCCACAAAGCGCCTCGCCGAACCTGGCGTTCAGTTCTTCGCCACCCAACCCCTGCCCTAGCAGGAACATGAGCTTGGTCACGGCTGCTTCCACGGTCATGTCACCAGCGCTCAGCACACCGAGTTGCTGGAAGGCCTGGCTGGTGGTGTAACGGCCTTGTTCCACGCGGCCGCCGATGCATTGCGTGGCGTTCACCAGCACGATGCCGCGATCACGCGCTTCGCGCAAGGCCGCGATGAAGTCCGGATCCGTAGGACCATTGCCACTGCCGAAGGTGGTAAGTACCACGGCTTTCAGGTCAGGCATGGCGAGGGCATGGCGCATCCAGTCGGGCCGGATACCAGGGAAGAGACGGATCACGCCGACGCGATCGTCCATCTTTTCGTGTACGTGCAGGGGCCCAGGGCGCAGTGGAAGGATCGCGCCCTGCGCGTAGCGCAAATGCACGCCCGCCTCTGCCCGTTTGGGATAGTTCGGGGATCGGAAGGCCTCGAACCGCTCGGCGTGCACCTTCACGGTACGATTTCCGCGGTAGAGGCTGTACTCGAAGTAGACCGCCACTTCGGGCACCATCGGCGCGCCTTGTGTATCGCGTGCTGCGGCGATCTCGATCGCGGTGATCAGGTTCTCCTTCGCATCCGTGCGGATGGTGCCGATGGGTAGCTGCGAGCCCGTAAGGATCACCGGCTTGCCAAGGCCTTCGAGCAGGAAGCTGAGCGCGCTGGCCGTGTAAGCCATGGTGTCGCTACCGTGCAACACCACGAAACCGTCGAACTCCGCGTACCGGTCCCCGATGATCCGCGCGATCCGCAGCCAATCCGTCGGCCGCATATCGCTGCTGTCGATCGGCTTCTCGAACGCTACGCTCTCCAACCTGACGTTGACGCGCTCCAACTCCGGCACCTGATCCTCCAAATGCGAAAGATCCATCGGCCGTAATGTGCCGCTGCGCGGATCGGCGAGCATGCCGATGGTGCCGCCGGTGTAGATCAACAGGACCGAGGCGGGTTGGCTCATTGGCCGAAAAGGGTATTGGCGTTCATCGCGGTGATCGACGCTATCTCCGCTAGGGTGCGGTCGGTGGCTCGGGCCAGCGCTTCCGCGATCAAAGGAATGTAGCTGCTCTCGTTCCGCTTACCGCGATGGGGCACAGGCGCGAGATAGGGCGCGTCCGTCTCCAGCACACAACGCTCCGGACCGAGTTCGGTCATCACCTGGGCCAGCCCGCTCTTCGGGTAAGTGATCACGCCACCGATGCCGAGCAAGAAACCGTCCAAAGCCAAGATGCGGCGACCTTCTTCCGCCGTGCCGCTGAAACAATGGAAGACGCCTCGCAAGTTCTCGTCCTTCTCCTCCTCGACTATGGTGATCGTTCCTTCGAAGCTCTCGCGGCAGTGGATCACGATCGGTAGCCGAAGCTCCTTCGCCCAGCGGACCTGCCGGCGGAAGGTGTCCTGCTGCTGTTTCAGCCAGGTCTTGTCCCAATAGAGGTCGATACCGATCTCTCCCACAGCACAGTAGCGTCCGGTGCGCAATAGCTTCTCCACTTCATCGAGCGCGGCGTCGTTGCGTTCGACCACACTGCACGGATGCAAGCCCATCATCGGGAAGCAGCGCTCAGGATGCGCATCGGCCAGCGCGTGCATGGCAGCGATGCTGTCGTGATCCACGTTCGGAAGGAAGAGTTTCGTCACTCCGGCATCCGCCGCGCGTTGCAGCATGGCCTCCCGGTCGCCATCGAACTGGGTGTGGTAGAGATGGGCGTGGGTGTCGACGAACATCGGCGCAAGATCGTGGAGTTTTCACCGCCACGGTGCAACGGACGCCAAGGTTGCGCCGCGGAACAGGATGGACCGAGGAACCCTGAAGGTCTTATGCCAACACTGTTGCCGCCATGGCGGCAAATGCACCGGGGATCGGTCCTGCTTACCGGCCTACTTTTGGCCGCCCGCCACCTTCGCGAAGACGCATTTGCGGTCCGTGCATGAAGATCCTGGTCCTCCGCTTCAGTTCCATCGGCGACATCGTGCTCACGAGCCCGGTGCTGCGTTGCTTGAAGGAACAGGTGCCTGGTGCGCAGGTCCACTTCGCCACCAAGGCGGAATTCGCTCCTCTTGTGGCGCATTCCCCGCATGTGGACCGCGTGCATGTGCTTAACGCTGACCTCCGCACCCTGATCGCCGAACTGAAGAAGGAAGGGTTCGATCATGTGGTGGACCTCCATCACAACCTGCGCACGGCGAACATCAAACGCGCGCTCGGCGTCAAGGCCAAGAGCTTCCCGAAGCTCAACATCGAGAAGTGGCTGCTGGTGAACTTCAAAGTGGGTCGCCTGCCTAAGCTGCACATCGTCGATCGTTATCTGAGCAGCGTGGCGAACTTGGGTGTGACCAACGATAGGAAGGGCTTGGAGCTTTTCATTCCACCCGATCAAGAGGTGGACCTCGGCTCGCTCCCACCGGTGCATCGCAGTGGATATGTCGCGCTTTGCATCGGTGCAGCGCACTACACCAAGCGCCTCCCGGATCATCGCCTCATCGAACTCGCGGGCAAGATCCAAGGCCCCATCGTGATCATTGGGGGCCCGGAAGACAGTGCCAGTGCACAGCGCATCGCGGATGCCATCGGTGGCCGCGTGTTCGACGCCACAGGACGTTACTCCATCCTCGGCAGCGCCTCTCTGATCCGCCAAGCGAAGAGCGTGATCACGCACGACAGCGGGTCCATGCACATCGCGAGCGCGTTCGGCAAGCAGACGGTCAGTATTTGGGGCAATACCGTTCCCGCTTTCGGCATGGGACCATACATCCCGCAGCATCCGGAACGCGCGCATGTCTCCGAAGTATTAGACCTGCCTTGCCGCCCCTGTAGCAAGATCGGTTTCGGTCATTGTCCGAAGGGCCATTTCCGGTGCATGGAGCGCCAGGATCTTCCGCGCATCGCTACACTTGCGAACGTATCCGCAGCATGAGTTGGGACATCTTCATCCAAGACCTGCCTGATGTGGCTTCGGCGAAGGACATCCCGGTGGATTTCCGGCCCAAGCCACTCGGGGAGCGAGAAGACGTGGTGGCGCGGATCCTCCGGGCGCTACCGAACGGCGATCTTCAGGATACCGACTGGATCTTCGTGAACTCGGACGACATCGACTTGAGCATCCAACTCCACATGGAGGATGCCGAGCAGGTGCGCTACATGGTGGCGCATGTGCATGGTGGCGTTCAGAGCGCCGCATGCGTCGCCGCATTGCTGAACGCGCTCGGCCTTCGCGCATTGGATTCGAACACCGGGGAGTTCTTCGACGGGGCGACCTTGGACGAGAGCCTTTAAGCCGTCAGCTCGAAAGAGCGCGCGATCTAGTCGAACAACGCCTTCAGCTCGGTGGCCTCGCCGGGCTTCATCTTGCCGCTGAGGATCAAACGAAGCTGACGACGGCGTAGGGCACCATCGTAACGCTTCTGTTGTTCCTCGGTCTCCGGTATCACTTCCGGCACAGCGACGGCTCTGCCAGCCTGATCAACAGCGACGAAGGTGTAAATGGCGCTGTTGCACGCGATCTTGGCGCCGGTCACTTGGTCCTCCACCCACACATCGGCCCATATTTCCATGCTGGTGCCGAAGGCGCGGCTCACATTGGCCTTGATGGTGACCAGGTCGCCCAATTTGATCGGCCGGTCGAAGCTCACGTGGTTCACCGCGACGGTCACCACCACGCGCTTGCAGTGCCGGTGGGCCGCGATGGCGCAGGAGATATCCAGCCATTGCAGCAGGCGTCCACCGAACAGGTTACCCATCGTGTTCGTGTCGTTCGGCAACACGAAGTGGGTGGTCTCCGAGAGGCTGTCGCTGACCGGACGGGCGGGCAACGCGCTCATTTCAACGTGTAGAAAAGCACGCGTCCATCATCTGTCCCGGTCACGAACTGCCCATCCATGAAGAGGCAGGGCGCTTTGTGGTGCTGGTCCTTGTTCTCCGGGAAGGTGAGGGTTTGCACGACCTGGCCGGTCACGTCGCTGAATTCCACGATCCCTTTCGCTCCCGATCTCGCGGTGATCTACCCGTGCTTGGCTTGCATCTGCTGATAGAAGCGGTCGAAGGTGGAGTTCTTCATGTCGAAACCCATGGCTTTCACGGCCCGTGGATCGGGGAGCCAGGTGTAGGTGTTCAGTACACGGTCCATCTTACCGTTCTTCACATCACCCACCACGCGCTTGCCGCTGTGGCCGATCAAGACCACATACTCCCCGTTCTCATTGAAGGCGGCGTGGTACACGGTGCTGCTGCCGTCCTCGTTGTAGACGAACGTCTGCACCTTCTTCGCGCTCTGGATATCCCATAGCTCGGCGCCCTTGTCGGTGCCGATCAGGATCCGATCGCCTTTCGGGGCCAACGCCAGGCAGGTGACCTCGCACTTGGCGAGCCGCAGAGTGAGGGCCGCCGGTTCAACAACGACCTGCGCCTGAGCATTGGTCAGCAGCAACGTAAGAGCGATGGAGGCGAACGCGGTGCGCATCATGTGGGATCGATCAGGTCGTGGTGTTGGGTCAACCATTCTACCGCGCTCGCCTTGTCGCCGAACATTTGGATCGGGCGTGTGGGCTTGTTATGGCGCACGAACACATTGGCCGCGAGGTTATGGCTGAAGTCGCGCACGATGATGGCATCGGCCGCTACGTACGCATTGCTCTCGGGACTGCTCGCATAGGTGCGTGCTTCCCCGGTCATGGTGGTGCCTTCGCCCACGCTCACCAGCAGCAGCACTTTGCGCCCTCCGCGTTCCGCAGCGATGGCCTCGAACATCAGGTGGACCTCTTCGGGCGTTACCAGGTGCCCATCGCGGAAATGCACATGCGCGATATCCCCTTCGAGCAGATCGATGTGGCAGGCTTTTAGTTCCAACGAGCGCATGGCGGGTATTGAACAGGGGGCGCAAAAGTAGCTTCGTGGAGGCTCCGCGCGCACGCTCACTGAACGAGCAGCCAGGCCCCCTCGGCTTCTCCCTGTCGGAGGGCCTCCATGGCTTCGATCGCCTCGGTGCGGCGTGCGTAGCTATGGATGGCCACGCGGTAGAGCCCTCGGTGCTGATCGATCAGGTGGGCGGCATGGCCTTTCGAGACTTGATCCTCGATGAACCGGTCCGCGTTCTCCTTGATACTGAAGCAGCCGCCGATCACATGGTAGCGGCCTTCGGTGGAAGGTGCGCTCGGGTTATTGGACGAGGGTACGACCGGCGTGGCGACATGGGTACTGTCCACTGCGGAGACTTCGGCAAGGGGGTCGCCGAGGTCCACTGGTAAAGGGTGCTCCACATCCCCGGTGAGCGGGAGGAATACAATGCCCGCGCCGACGGGTTCCATCATTTCTTCCATGGGGTCCGGGACCTGGGCGGTGGGTAGCGTTGCCTGGGGCCGGTAACGGGCTGCCGGGGCGTTCGTGAACAGGTCCAGCCCGCTCCACTGTACGGTATCCGGCCTCGCCTGGATGGTGAAGTAGGCCGCGGTGAGGAACAACACCGCCGCAGTACCGGCAGCGGCCCACAACCAAGGCATACGGCGCTCGTTCGCTTCTTCTTCAGGGTGCCCGGCGTTCACCGTAGGGACCGGCTCGGGTGGGCGCAACGTGCGCACTACCGGGGCAATGCCCGCCGCCGGGGCGGCCGGGGCGACGGTAGCTGCGCGCGGGACGGGGATCGCGCTTACCGGCCGCAGGCCGAAAGCGTCGCGCAAAAAGTTCACCCGGCGGTCCGGCTCGAACTGCAGGTTGCCCTCCGCATCAGTAAAGAAGGTGCCGACACGTCCGATCTCCAAACGACCTTCACGTTCCATCTTCTCGCGCCAACCGCGCACCTCCCCAGCGATGCGCGCGCCCGCGTCATCGAAGGCGATGGTCTCCCGCCTCGCCAGGCGGTCCGCCAGCAGGCCGTCGTTGCGCACCAAATGACGATTGAAACTCAGGTCCTTGCTCGGAGGATGCACAACTTGCCGCGCCTCATCCAGACGGGCCGGGCGGTAATGCGTGAGGAAACCGCCGAACTGGGGCACGATCACGCAATCGTGATGGTACAACAGGTCGTGGATGTCGCGCTCGATGCCCATGGAACGGCGCCAAATTACAACCCCCGAACCCGCCTGCGTGCCTCTTCCAGGTCAGCGTCCGTATCCACACAGAAGCTCTCATGGTCCGTGATCGCCACGGTGATGCGGTAGCCGTTCTCCAACCATCGCAATTGCTCGAGCCGCTCGGCCTGTTCCAAGGGCGAAGGACGAAGGGCCACGAGCTGGGCCAGTACCTCCTGTCGATACCCATAGATGCCGATATGCTTCAGGAAGGGGAAGTGTACATGCCGCACCCCGGCCACCCGTTCCCGCAGGAAGGGAATGGCCGCACGGCTGAAGTACAATGCGTTCATGTGCTTGTCCACGACCAGGTGCGCCTCACCGGGGTCATCCAGTTCGGCATCGGTAACAATGGCCTTGGCCAGCGTGGCTATCGACGCGATGCCAGCACGTAGCACTTCACAGACCTGATCGATCTGTGCCGGGTCCAGGAAGGGTTCATCGCCCTGGATGTTCACCACGCCTTCGTGGCCGCCCCTAGCCTTCACCCACGCCTCCTGGCAACGGTCCGTGCCACTGGGATGGCCGGGCGAGGTCATCACCGCATGCGCGCCGAAGCTTTCGGCATGGTGCATCACGCGCTCGTCGTCCGTGGCGATCACCACATCGGTAAGATATCGGCTCAACACCGCTTGATCAAAAACGCGCTGCAACATGCTGCGCCCGCCGATATCGAGCAGCACCTTGCCTGGCAGGCGACTGCTACCGTACCGCGCGGGAATGACACCAAGGATGCGCACAGTTAGATGCTATCTCAAAAATACCCTTCGGGCTGCACTCGGGTCGTTCGCGCCCATGCTTTGTTGCGAAGAGCCTCACAGAATACCCGACTATGCTCGGTCTTCGCGCCACGCCTGGGCCCAAAATATCTCTCGTTCACTACCAAAAGCATTTTCGAGACAGCCTCTAGATGGAACGGCTCAACTGGAGCTGGAACGTACGCGGTGACTCCACGCTCAGCGGGCGGATGGCGTAAGTGAGGTTCGTGAGGTTGTTCACGATGAAGGCGATGCGGTTGTTCTCGCCCAACTTGAAGCCGATGCGGGCGTCCAGGATGGTGTCGCCGGTCTTGTGCGTGCGCATCCAATCGCCCACGCCGGTGCGCAGTGCAGATGCTTCGCTGGTGGTCTCGTCCAAGGTGACGAAGACCTTGTCGATGTTACGCACATGGCTATTGTAACGAACGCTCACCCCGGCGAAGAGCTTCCAGTACTCGGCTTGCACATCGGCCCGGAAGAGGTGTTGCACGCGGAACTTCAGCAAGTAGCCTGTGGTGTCGTAGCTGGTGTTCACATAATCATAGGCCGGGATGGTAGTGACGGCCGGTGTAGCATAGTCCTGGCGCGGAGTTGTGGAAACGGGCTTCGTCCAAGTGTAGCCCATCAAAATAGCTAGATCCACGTTGCCGATCTTTCCTTTTCCAGCCAACTCTGCCTCCAGACCACGAACCCTCGCACCGCCTGTGTTGACCGACTTGAAACCGATCCCACTCAGGAGGTCCTGGGGGTTCAGCTTCCAGAACCCGAAGGTGAACTCGATGTAGTTCTGGAAATCCTGCTGGAAGGCGACCAGGTCCAGGTAGCCGGTGAAGCCGCCCACTTTGAAGCCCTGCTTAATGCCGCCTTCCACGTTCCAGCTTTCCTCGGGTTTCAGGCCCGGGTTGGGGAAGATGTTCAACTGGCCCACGTTCGTATTGATATAGCGCTCACCAATGGTGGGGAACCGGTAGCCCTGGCCATAGCTGGCCCGCAAAAAGGTGCCGCGCGCTACTCGCCCCGTAGCACCCGCGCGGTATACTGGCACGCTCTGCTGATCGTCGTTCACCTTGAAGCTCTCATACCGCACTCCACCGCTCAGCACCAATCGCTCCTTGAAGAACTTCTTGTCCACCTGCAAGTAGGCCGATGTGTTCAAGGCCATGTTCTCACTGCTGCCATCGGGGTTCCCATTGTACAGGTCCGCGAAGGAGCGTGTGCTCTGGCCGACCAAACCTCCGGTAAGCACTGTTTCGCCCCATAGATCGAGGCGTTGCTGCACCTGGTATTCGCCATAGATGAAGTGGCTGGCGTTGCTTTGGTTCCCACTGTTATCAAAAGCCTGACTGAGGTAACGGCCGCGCAGGCTATGCCTTGTGCGCTGAGCGCTCAGATAGTTGATGTAGGGATCGACGTAATACTGGAAGCCACGCGTGTGGGTCACGGTTCCGTTCTCCGCGCGATAGATGTTCGTGTCCGAATCATCCCAAATGAACACGCTGGTGTTCTCCGCCCGAACAGCGTTCGCATTGATGCCGTAGTTCAGGCCTTTCACCTTCTTGTGGCGGTACCGCACGCCCCCGTTCAAGCGCACCCGGCGATCGTACCCCGCAGGCTCGCTGTACTTGGGGTCATCCCGGTTCAACGTGTCCTTGCCCACGGATTCAGGTCCAAGGAAACCTTCGTCCCACACCAAATTCGCCCCCAGCACCACATCCCACTGCCCGAACCGCTGCGAGTGGAAGAAATTGGTGCCCGCCATGCCTTGGTTGCGGCCCTCGTACACGTTCGCGGCTTTGTTCCTGGGCCCATCGTACATGCCCGCGAACACGTTCACACGGGTCGTGGGCTCTTCCTTCGGATAGGCCGTGCGCACGTTGATCACCCCGCTCAAGGCCGCGCTGCCGTAAAGCACGGAGGAGGCACCTTTGATCACTTCCAACTGCTCCAGGTTCTCCGTGGGGATCAAAGACCACGAGGTACGGCCGATGTCACCGCTCAATACAGGCAGGTCGTCCACCAGGACCATGACCCGGCTCCCCGCGCCGTAACTGAAACCGCTGCTGGCGCGGATCTGCGGATCCTCATCGATGATCACCACGCCCGGCACCTGGGCAAGCACTTCGCTTACGTTGGTGATGTTCTTGTTCTGGATCACCTCGGGACGCAACACACTGAGGCTCTGGCTCACCTCCCCCACCCGCTGCTCGAACTTCCCTGCCGTTACCACCACCATGTCCAGTTGGGTGGCGGCCGTGTTCAGCTTGATATCCACTTGTTCCTGCTGACCAGCGGCAAGGGTGACCTTGCGCGTTTCGCTCATGAAGCCCAGAAAGCTGAACGTGATGGTGCGGTCACCCGGGTCCAGGGTCAAACGGTAGTTGCCGTCGGCATCGGTGGCCGTGCCCAAGCCGGGCCCAGCGATCACGTTCACCCCGATCAGGGTGGTGCCCGCAAGGGCATCGGTGACCCGGCCGGTAACGGTGGCTTGTTGGGCCTGCAGCAGGCCGATGAACCCAAAGGAGAGCAATGCGAAGCGGTTCCTCATGGTGCGCCGAAAGTAACCAAACCCCCAAGTGGGCTCCGGTGCTCCGGCGGCAACGCATCCACCATCGATCGTGCGGTTATCTTGGGCCGAGCACCCTTGACGGGTTCCGTGTCGGCGAGCACTATGGACGAGAGCACTTGGATACACCGCATCGCGCTGAGCATGCTCAAAGGCATCGGGCCCGTACACGCGAGGAACCTGGTGGCCTACTGCGGGGGCGTCGATCCGATCTTCACCGACCGCAAGCTGAAGAACACGTTGGAGAAGGTCCCGGGGATCGGCGCGAAGCTCATCGCCTCCATCACCGACCGCAAAGTGCTCGCTGCAGCGGAAAAGGAACTGGCCTATGTGCGCAAGCACAAGCTGCGGATGCAGTTCTACCTGGATGCCGATTTCCCACAACGCCTGAAGCATGCCGAGGACGCGCCCGTACTCCTGTTCGCCAAAGGGAACGGGGACCTTGGCGCGGCGCGCATGGTGAGCATCGTGGGCACACGCACGCCCACCGAGCAAGGCAAGCGGCTCTGTGTTGAACTGGTGGAAGGGCTGAAGGACGCCGGAGCCACGATCGTGAGCGGCCTGGCCTATGGGATCGACATCGTGGCACACCGTGCGGCGATGAAGAGCGGGTTGCCGACGATCGCCTGCGTGGCGCATGGATTGGACAAGCTCTATCCCGGGGAGCATGCGGCCACAGCGAAGGAAATGCTGAAGGAGGGGGCCGTGGTGAGCGAACTACCCAGTGGATCGACGTTCGCGCCCGGCAATTTCCCCGCGCGCAACCGCATCATCGCGGGCTTGAGCGATTGTACGATCGTGGTCGAGAGCGGACCGAAGGGCGGATCGCTGATCACTGCTGATATCGCGAACAGCTACGACCGGGAGGTGCTCGCCTTCCCCGGTCGGCCCACCGATGCGCGCAGCGAGGGTTGCAACAAACTCATCCAACAGAACAAGGCCGCTTTGGTGACGAGCGCGAAGGATGTGCTCACCCGGATGGAATGGCTTCCCACCGCGAAGAAGAAAGCGCCGGTGCAAGGCGCCCTCTTCAGCGATCTGCTCCCCGAAGAGCAGGCACTGGTGGCGGTGCTCAAAGCGCATGGCAAAATGGGCATCGACGATCTCTGCCACCACAGCAAGCTGCCTCAGAACCGGGCTTCGTCCCTGCTATTGAACCTTGAGTTCAATGGGGTGGTAAGGTCCCTTCCGGGCAAGGTCTACGCGCTGAATTGAAAGCGAGGCTTAAGCCAAAAGCACTTGGCCGTTGGCGCGTTGCGCGCATAGCTTGCGCGTCCTATTCCCCCAGCTACATTTGCCCCCGCTTTTCAGCCGTCCGAAGCTCCGGCGTAGGCGGTTCTCAACCAAAGCACAACCAACATCCCAGCTTCGCCGTCGCGACGAAGCGGAAACCAAACAAAGCGCTACGGCGCACGAAGAATGGCAAAGACGAACAAGGCTGTTGACGCCTTCATGGCCGAAGTGAAGAAGCGTAACGGCAGCGAGCCGGAATTCCTCCAGGCCGTGCATGAAGTGGCCGAGATGGTGATCCCATTCATCGAGGCGAACCCTAAGTACAAGGGCAAGATGCTCTTGGAGCGGATGGTGGAGCCCGAGCGCACCATCATCTTCCGCATCCCCTGGGTGGACGACAAGGGCAACACGCAGGTGAACCGCGGTTTCCGCATCGAGTTCAACAGCGCGATCGGCCCCTACAAGGGCGGCTTGCGTTTCCACCCCAGCGTGAACCTCAGCATCCTGAAGTTCCTCGGATTCGAACAGACGTTCAAGAACAGCCTCACCACATTGCCCATGGGCGGTGGCAAGGGCGGTAGCGACTTCGACCCGAAAGGCAAGAGCGACGGCGAAGTGATGCGCTTCTGCCAGAGCCTGATGACGGAGCTGTTCCGCCACATCGGACCCGACACCGACGTGCCTGCGGGCGACATCGGCGTGGGCGGTCGCGAGATCGGCTTCATGTTCGGCCAGTACAAGCGCCTGGCGAACGAATTCACCGGCGTGCTCACCGGCAAGGGCATCACGTGGGGCGGCTCACTGATCCGTCCGGAAGCAACAGGCTACGGCTGCGTTTACTTCGCTGAGGAGATGATGAAGCACAACGGTACCAGCTTCAAAGGCAAGACGGTGGCCGTGAGCGGCAGCGGCAACGTGGCACAGTACGCGATCGAGAAGGCCACGGCGCTCGGCGCGAAAGTGGTTTCTGCGTCGGACAGCGACGGCAGCATCTACGACCCCGCAGGCATCGACAAAGCCAAGTTGGCTTTCTTGATGGAGTTGAAGAACGTGAAGCGCGGCCGTATCGAGGAGTACGCGAAGAAGTTCAAAGGCGCCACCTACAAGAAAGGTGCACGCGTGTGGGACGTGGTGGCCAAGTGCGATGTGGCACTGCCCTGCGCCACGCAGAACGAACTGGACGGCAACAACGCCAAGATGCTGGTGAAGAAAGGTGTGAAGTATGTGGCCGAAGGTGCCAATATGCCCACCACGCCCGAAGGCATCGCGGTATTCGAAGCAGCGAAAGTGCTCTTCGCCCCAGGCAAGGCCAGCAACGCTGGGGGTGTTGCAACGAGCGGCTTGGAGATGAGCCAGAACAGTCTGCGCCTCAGCTGGACCCGCGAGGAAGTGGACGGACGTCTGCACAACATCATGAAGAATATCCACGCGGCTTGCGTGAAGCACGGTACCGAAGGCAAGCACGTGAACTACGTGAAGGGCGCGAACATCGCCGGCTTCGTGAAAGTGGCTGACGCGATGTTGGATCAGGGTGTGGTATAAGTGCGCTGCGACGATAATTGAACGAACGCCCTGGCTCCGGTCAGGGCGTTCGACGTTCCACCCGGTGGGATCCCGATGTTCCGGCGTCTTATCGGGCCGCGCCTCGCGCGCTTTGGGGATATTTGACCGATCCATCGCTCATGATCCGAACCACTGCCTTCATCGCGCCGCTCGTTTGCGCCTTCGGCCTGCACGCCCAAGACCTTTCATTCAGACCGTACAATGCGCAGCGCAGCGACCTGCCGCAATGGGTACAACTGATGTACGCGCCCAACCCGGATCCCGGTGCGGTGATCGCGGCGTACAACGCCTACTACGCGAGCAACCCACTGGTGAAGAACAGCCACACGCAGTACTTCAAACGGTGGAAACGCGAATTGGGCCATGACTTAGTGCCGAAGGACCCGGCGCAATTGGCGGCTTACGGGCAAACCACAAGCGACTACCTGGATGCCACCGAGGACCTGCTGCAACAGCGTGCAGCCAATTGGAGTTGCATCGGCCCGATCGATTGGGACCATGGCTCCGTGGTGAAGAGCTATGCCGCCGGTGCCGCGCATGTGTACACGGTGGAACAGAGCGCCGTGAACACCAACCTGATCTACGCGGGTACCGCCAACGCCGGTGTTTGGAAGAGCGTCGACAAGGGGCTCAACTGGACGAATACCACGAAGACGATGATGGTGGGTTCGGTGGTGAGCATCGAATTGGATCACACGGTGCAGAACACTGCTTTCTTCGGAGGCGAGGGCGATCTGTGGAGAACCATCGATGGTGGCGCCACCTGGAACTCGATCGGCGATGCCACCTTCCAAGGGCTGTCGCACAGCATCCGCGATATCGTGATGCACCCCACCAACAACCAGATCCTGTTCGTGCTGAGCGATCAGGGACTCTGGCGCAGCATCAATGCGGGTACTTCGTTCACGCAAGTGCAGACCGGGAGTTGGCAGGAGTTGGAGATGAAGCCGGGCGATCCCACGATGGTGTATGCCGTGAAGCAGGTGAGCAACCGCACGGAGTTCTGGCGCAGCACGAACAGTGGTGTGTCGTTCACGCAGGTCGGCGTTAACTGGCCCTTGCCTGTGGCTCCCGATGAGCAGGGGCGCACGGAGATCGCCGTCACGGCCGCGGCACCCAACACGGTGTACGCCTTGTGTACCGGTGCGGCCAACGGCGGCAGCGGTTTGTACGGCGTGTACAAGAGCATTGACAACGGCGCGAACTGGACCTTCCAATGCTGCGGTACGGGGCCAGGTGGCGTGCCCTCCCCCACCAACTTCAACCTGATGGGTTGGGACGATGCCGGACAGGATGATGGTGGGCAGTACTACTACGACCTCGCCTTCAACGTCGATCCCGCGAACGCGAACAAGCTCCAAGTGTGCGGCGTGCAACGCTGGGTGAGCACCGATGGTGGCGTCACCTTCACCTGCCCAGCGAAGTGGAGCCACAGCGACAAAGTGGACTACATCCACGCCGACATCCACGACTTCCGTTACTACGGCGCTGAGATCTGGGCGGCGTGTGACGGCGGCATATTCTACAGCAACGATGCGGGCGTCACCTTCAACCGGCGCATGTTCGGTATCGCGGGCACGGACTTCTGGGGCTTCGGCGCAGGCGGATGGACCGGCAGCCAGGTGATGCTCGGCGGTACCTACCACAACGGCACGCTGCTGAAGGACGGCAATGTGTACACCAATGGCTGGGTATGCACGGACGGTGGTGATGGCATCCGCGGCTTCGTACACCCGCAGTACGATCGGCGCGCATTGAGCGACTATGGCTACAAAACGCTGAGCGGAGATCGCATGGTGGCGAACGGCAACAGCGGCTGGGACAAACAACCGAACGGTAGCTACATCACCGGCGAAAGCAGCGATCTGGTGTGGCACCCCAACCTGGTGAACACCGCGTACCTCGGCAACGGCAACAGCCTGTGGCGCACCGACGACAACGGCAGCTCGTTCGTGGAGGTGCACAATTTCAACGAGAAGGTGACCAGTTTGGAGGTCGCCTTCAGCGATCCGAACACGATCTACGTATGCACCTACTTGGGTTGGTGGGACACAAAACGCGTGTGGCGCAGCATTGATGCGGGCGCGAACTGGACCGACATCACACCATCGAGCGGCCAGTTGAACGGCAACATCTGGGTGCCCTATGACCTCGCCGTGAGCGGCACCGATCCGCAAACGATCTGGTTGTGCCGCACCAGCCAGTACGGCGACTATCCGGACATCAACGGCTACGTGGTGTATAAGAGCACCAACGGGGGAAGCGCGTGGACGAACATCACCGATGCGAGCCTCAACAACGAGTGGCCGAGCAACATCACGCACCAACTCGGCAGCAATGGTGCGCTGTACATCGGCACACGGCGCGCGGTTTACTACCGCAGCGATGCCGCACCTGCGTGGTCGCTGTGGAACGCCGGACTGCCTGCGCGCATCTACAGCACGCGGCTGCTCATCAATTACAAGGAAGGGAAGATCCGCAACGGCACGGATCGCAGTGTGTGGGAGAGCGCCCTCGAAGCACCGAGCGCGCCGCTCGCCAACTTCAGCGCGGACAAGCGCAATGTGACCTGCCTCGCACCCAACGTGCAGCTTTGGGACAACAGCGCCTTGAACGCATCCGGCGCCACCTGGTCCTGGACATTTCCCGGGGGAACACCCGGCACGAGCTCGATCCGCAACCCGATCGTGTCTTATACCGCTCCCGGGGCGTACGCTGTCAGCCTCACCGTTACCGATGTCAACGGCACCAATACGCGCACCATCCCGGGCTTCATAACCGTCAGCAATAACGGTACTTCCGTGCCGTTGCTGGCAGATGCTGAGAACCAGCAAGCTGCCCCTGCCGGATGGAGCCTGCAGAACCCCGATGACCTGGCCACTTGGGGCAATGTGGCGATCGCCGCAGGCAGCAATGGCAACGCAGGTCGGGCATGGCGCCTGGATAATTACTACTACGAAGCACCTGGGCAAGAGGACCGTCTGGTAACACCGGTCATCACCCTCGGCGGGAGTGCGGGTACCCGCCTCCGGTTCCACCGCGCGTATGCACCGTACGGCAGCGGTTACGACGACGCCCTGCGCGTAGAGATCAGCACCAACTGCGGAGCGAACTGGACCCAGCTCTACTATGCGGCCGGGGCGGCCTTGGGAACGGCGCCGCAGAACGGTAACCCGTTCGATCCAACGGCCGCCAACCAGTGGGTCTTGAACGATATCGACCTGAGCGCTTACGACGGCCAGGCCGTGGTGATCCGGTTCGTGAACATCAACGACTACGGCAACCGCCTCTATCTGGACAACATCTCTTTGGAGAACAATGGCCTGCGCCTGGCCGTGAAGCTGATGCTTGAAGGGCCCTACGATCCGAACACCGGCCGCATGCGCGATCAGCTACGCACCGGCAATTGGATCCCGGCCGCGGAACCGTATACCGGTCTCGCGTTCACGCAAGCTTCGGATGGCGGTGGCGAAACGCTGCA
Source organism: Flavobacteriales bacterium (assembly GCA_016703105.1). Lineage (GTDB taxonomy): Bacteria > Bacteroidota > Bacteroidia > Flavobacteriales_F > PHOS-HE28 > PHOS-HE28. The sequence continues at coordinate 341,378 of JADJCS010000004.1, read as the reverse complement.
AGCCGGTATCACCACAGTATCTGGCGACAACGCCATCGTCGATTGGGTGCTGGTGGAGCTGCGCAACCAGTTCACACCTGCCATGATCGCAGCGACGCGCACGGCCCTCGTTCAGCGCGATGGGGATGTGGTAGCGGAGGACGGAGTTTCGCCGATCTCCCTGCTGGCCACTGGGAACAGCTACTACGTGGCAGTCAGGCACCGCAACCACCTCGGGTGCATGACCGCTTCGCCGATCGCTTTGAGCGGGACCACCACGGCCGTGGACTTCACCACGGGGGGAACCGCCACCTACGGGACCAACGCGCGCAAAGACGTGAACGGCACCATGGTGCTCTGGACAGGCAATGCGAAACCCGATGCCACTCTGCGCTACGCCGGAAGCAACAACGATCGCGATCCGATCCTCGTGGCCATCGGTGGCACCGTGCCCACCGCCACCGTACCTGGCTACCGCACTGAGGACACTACGATGGACGGCCTGACGAAGTACGCGGGCGGCTCCAATGATCGGGACGTGATCCTGGTGAACATCGGAGGCTCGGTACCCACCGCTACGCGCGCTCAGCAGCTTCCCTAGCGGTACAACACGCACGAAGCCCCTCGACGATGTCGGGGGGCTTCGTTGTAAGGGATCGATCAGCAGAACTCGTCGTATGCCATCATCAGGTTCTCGGCGATCATATCGGCCGAGCGGCCTTCGATGTGGTGGCGCTCCAGGAAGTGTACCAGCTTGCCATCCTTGAAGAGGGCGACAGCCGGGCTGCTAGGCGGATATGGAAGGAAGTGTTTGCGCGCTTGGTTCGTCGCGTCGGTGTCCACACCCGCGAACACGGTGACCAAGTTGGCCGGGCGCTTCGCGCCTTGCAAGCTCATCTTCACACCGGGGCGGGCAGCACCAGCGGCGCAGCCGCACACGCTGTTCACCATGCACAGTACGGTGCCGGGTTGCGAAAGGGCCTTGTCCACTTGATCAGGGGTATGGAGTTCCGAGAATCCGGCCATGGTCAGGTCGGTCTTCATCGGGGCTACTAGTTCGGGTGGATACATAGGTGCTTGGTTCTCTGTTGTCGGTCTGTTGGAACGGTACAAATGTAAACGGTAGTGAGGGCGTGCCGTTGCACAGGGGTCCTATCCACGAACGAGCCAGGCCCAAGACCCGTCGCCTTCGATCATACCCCACATGGGATCAGCGCTCAACCACGAATCGGTGCGTGGTCGTTGACCCTTCGGCAGTGACACGCGCAGCATAAATCCCCACCGCCAGATCGCTGACGTTGATCGTAGCAATTCCATCGGTGATCCGGGCTGATGGGGCAACCACTTTTCCATCCGGACCCAGGAGGTCTAGGACATATTCGGAGTTGGTGCGCGGATCGATCCAAAGGCTTCCACTCGTCGGGACCGGGTACACCGTGGGTGTGCCAATCGAACCCTCTCGAACGCTGCCACTGCAGTAACTCACACTTGCGCGCACGTCATCTATCATCCATCCATCGTGGCCATCTGGATTGCCCTGACTTTCGAAGACGAACCTGACCCGCATGATCGGATCGTACCACATGCGATCGTGACGTGCTTCCCTTTGGAGTACACCACCGCAAGGCGATTCTAGCCATGCATACTGCCAACTCGTATCCTGACCAACGAATTCAGGGCCTAAAGCAGTCGCGACCACATCACCCACTTGATAATACTCATCCCATGAGGTCCCGAACCTATGCCAGGTCAACTGGAACGGGTCGAACGCTTCCACCCAGCCCCTAGCAGTGGTGTCCATGTCCCGGAAATACCTGAACTCGATCGATCGTCCCAGATATTGGAGATCGGTGGTGATCAGCGTGAATTCCGCGTAACACGTCATGCTCGAAGGGTGGGGCAGCATCGTATCGGTCACCAAAGCCCTTCCGGGAGAGTATGCACTTGTGAATACCGGCTTGGTTGGTGTGCCGACCTGCCAGCATCCCAGAGGGTAGACGCTGTCGAGCACAAGTTCCTCCCCAGGAATATCGAACGCCATGGTGAGGGTGTCGCCCGGAGTCTGCGCATTGCTGATGGTCGCTCCGAGGAGCAAAGCGAGGGTAGCGGATGTTCTCATGAGAGGTATTTACACTAAGACCATGCAATGCGGTCCGTCGCTGCTTACAACGCCCGCTTCTTCCGAAAGAACGCCTTCATCAGATCGGCGCATTCGGGCTCCAGGATGCCACCGGTCACTTGCGTCTTCGGATGCAACAAGGTGCTGCCGATGCGGCGATAACCCGCCTTCTCATCGAACGCACCGAACACCAACTTGCCGAGCTGCGCCCAACGCAACGCGCCCGCGCACATCACACACGGTTCCAGTGTAACGTACATGGTGCAGTCCATTAGGTACTTGCTCCCCAAGTGCTCTGCGGCAGCCGTGAGGCATTGCATTTCCGCGTGCGCGGTCACATCGTTCAGCCTTTCAGTGAGGTTGTGCGCACGCGCGATCACGCGTTCCTGGCATACCACCACGGCGCCCACGGGAACCTCATCGGCGGTGAAGGAACGTTCAGCCTCGCGCAGCGCCTGCCGCATCCAATGCTCATCACCGCCTACGGTGATCATTGCCGTAACACCTTGGTGCGCGATCGCAGGCGTCCTTCCCGGTCGCGCACTTCGGCCAGGTACAAGCCAGCGCGTACTGCGGAGAGATCCACTTCGTTCACACCGTCGGTCACGCGCAACGCACACACCGACCGGCCCGTAGCGTCACGCAACACGAATTCGGCAGGGCCTTTCTTCCATTCGAAATAGAGAACGTCATCCGAAGGGATGGGCCAATAACGCGCGTCGTCCTTGAGCACAACGTCCTGGATCCCGATCGGGAACGAGGTTTCACAATCCAAATGGTGCGCTGGATGCGGATCGATGTCCACTACAATGGTGGTATCGATCGGGAAGCCGTAGGTCCAGCCGAAGTAGAAGAGCATCATCTCATCGGTGGTCGCTTCGCCCAAGGTCACTTGTTCCGGGGGATCGTTGGGATTGCTCTCGTTGTTCGCGGTATTGTCGTATGTGGCTTCGCCGTAGAGCACGGTATTCGCGGGCAGGAAGATCGGCTTGCGGAACTGGTAGAGTCCCTGCCAGCGGAAATCCCACGCGGGGATGTCGATGAGCGGTATGGTGTCGTTGCCGGGCGCCACGGCGAAGGCTTTCATGGAAGTGCATATGAGGTGCGCATGCGGCCCAATGGCGGTGATGGTGGCCGGGAACGCGGTGGTGTATTGATTGTGGAAGGTCTTCACGGTGTTGGCGGGGATCACCAGCGGACCATCGGTCAAAGTGAGGAAATGCTCCAAGATCGCGTCGATGGCCATGTCGCGAATGAAACCACCGGGGCTCAATTGCAAGTTGATGCGGGTGCTGTCCACCAAGGCATTGCTGCCTGCGGGATAGTGTACCTGCATCACGAGGTCCGCACCGGCCTCCAACGGAATGCCCATACTGGCCGGTGTGAAGACCGGATCCGCACCCGGCACCCAGAGCCCCACCAGCTTCGCACCCGAAACACCGATGCCGCCAAAGCTCGCATACCCGGGCGCGGGGTCCGCATCGTCGAGCGCCTGGGCCTGACCTGTAGCATCCGCGAACACGAGCACATGGTGTACGATCTCGGTGTTGCCCGGCACCACTTCGAAGCCGGTGATGTGGCTGTTCACCGGATTGTTGATGGGCAGGACGAAAGCGCGGTAGTTGTCGTTCGTGGAAGGCGGCACCACGTATTCCTCCATGCGCGCGGTGATGTCGGGCTGTGCGATAACCCAGTTGCCGCTGAAAGTGGGCGGCGGTGGAGCGAGCCCGGGATCACCTTCCGGTCCTCCGCCGTTCGCCCAGGCGGCGATGATGTCGATCTCGTCCTGTGAAAGGACGCGCTCGTGGGCGAGTGTGCGGTAGTCCTGGTCGGGTGGCCACGGGGGCATTAAGCGCAACTGCGTGGCATCACGCATGTCGTTACGGTAGGTGTATGCGTCCGTGAAGCTGGTGAGGCTGAAGTGACCGGCACCTCCTTCGCGATGGCAGGGAGCGCAGTGCGAGTAGACGATGCACGCCACATCCTCGCTCCATGTAGGTGTCTGGGCGATCGAGGACGCACCTATCATGGCGCCTATCAGAAGTAAGGAGGTACGCATAGTTTCGGCTATTGCGGTGGTTCGACAACGGTGGTGTTCGAAAGTTCAAGGATCAGGCAAGCGCCACGGTATGGTGTCCCTCCCCTTCGTTCACCAAAAGGCCGTCCGAACCTGGTTTGATGTCCTTGATGTTCATCTGGATGGTGGTGCGACCGTTCCAAAGATTGTCCTCCAAGGTGTAGATCACGCTGAACGGTCCACCGCTGCGCACCAGTTCCATGTGTTCGGCCTGGCGGAAGGCGATGGCATCGATCTCCCGCTGCGGATGGGCCGGATCGATCAGGTTCATTTTCAGATGGCTGTCCCCCACGATGCGCGCACGGCCTTTGTCTTTGACACCGCGCGTAAGGAACACCGGGCGCATGTTGCCCGGTCCGTAGGGCGCCATGTGTTGGAGCACCTTCATCAACCGGCCGTCGATATCGGATAGTGGGATCTCCACGTCCACTTCTTCCTCGCGGGTGCGTTGCTCTTCGCCCAGGCGTTCGCGCACTACGGCCTCGAAGCGCGTACGGAAAGCTTCCACGTTCTCCAGAGGCATGGTGAGACCGGCCGCATAGGTATGCCCGCCGAACTGCTCCAGCAGGTCCGCGCACGCACTGATCGCTTCGTACACATCGAAGCCCTTGACGCTGCGCGCCGATCCGCCGCTTTGCCGTTGCTCTCGGTGAGCACCACAGTGGGGCGGTAGTGCACATCGACCAGCCGCGAAGCCACGATCCCGATCACGCCTTTGTGCCAGGTGGCGTCGAACAGGACGGTGCTCCATGCGCTCTGGAGGAAGGCATCGCGCTCGATCATTTCCATCGCGCCACGCGTGATCTCCTTGTCCAGGTCCTGGCGCTGCACGTTGTTACGGTCGATGCGCGCGCTCATCTGCTCAGCCTGCTGCTTGTCGTGCGCCAGCAGCAGTTCCACGGCCTGCCTTCCATGTTCGATGCGACCTGCGGCATTGATGCGCGGTCCCAGCACGAAGACCAGATCCGTGACGTTGAGGGACCGCTTCACATTGGCCATTTCCAGCATGGCCTGGAAACCGGCACGCGGTTCCTCGTTCAGTCGCCGGAGCCCGAAGTAAGACAGCACCCGGTTCTCGCCGGTAACCGGTACGATGTCGCACGCGGTGCTTACGGCCACCAGATCGAGCAGGGGTTCCAGTTCGGCGAAGGGGATGTTGTTGCGCTGCGCGAGGCCCTGCATCAGTTTGAAGCCGATGCCACAGCCGCTGAGCTCCTTGAAGGGATAAGGGCAATCATCGCGCTTGGGATCGAGCACGGCGACGGCCGCAGGCAGGGTTTCGTCCGGCCGGTGGTGATCGCAAATGATGAAGTCGATCCCTTTTTCCGAAGCGTAGGTCACCTTATCGTGCGACTTGATGCCACAGTCCAACGCTATGATCAGCGTAACGCCTTCGTGCTTCGCGTGATCGATCCCTTGGAACGAAATGCCGTAGCCTTCGGAATAGCGGTCCGGGATGTAGAAAATGAGTTGCCCGGAGAACCGGGACAGGAACGAAGTGACCAAGGCCACTGCGGTGGTGCCATCCACATCATAGTCCCCATAGACCATGATGCGCTCTCCTTCGCCGAGGGCATGCTCGATCCTTTCCACAGCCTTCAGCATGTCGGCCATCGAGAACGGATCGTGCAACTGTTCGATGTGCGGACGGAAGAAACGCGCCGCTTCCTTCGGGTCCCGGATGCCTCGTTGCGCGAGGACACGCGCCAGTGATGCCGGGCAACGGTCCGTGGTCAATGCGGATTCCGCGGCCGCATCGGGGACTTCCTTCAAACGCCAGCGCTTGGTCCGGGGCGGGGTCATGGTCTAAAGCTAAGCGTCCTTCGGTTCCATGTTCAATATGCGCTCCGCTTCCGCCGCTGCGGCATCTTGCTCCGCGCTGGGCTTCAGTGGTCGTAGGTCCATGGCTTCGAGGCGCTCACGGATGATCCTCGCCACCAGGGCGCGGCTCTCCCACTGTTCATCGGCGGGCACGATGTACCATGGAGCGTGCGCCGCGGCGGTGGCGCCGATGGCTTCGGAGTAGGCCTGCTGATAGGCCTTCCAATGCGCGCGTTCCCGCACGTCCCCTGCGTTGAACTTCCAGCGCTTCTCTGGATCATGGATGCGCTCGAGAAAACGCTGCTTCTGCGCATCGCGGCCCATATGCAGGAAAAATTTCATGATCACGGTACCCTCTTGTGCCAGGTGCTCCTCGAAGTGGAGAATGCTCGAATAGCGGCGTTGCCAAAAGGCCTTGTCGACCCGGTCGGCACGGTCGATACCTGGAATGCGCTGGGCCAGAACGAACTCTGGATGTACCCGTGTGACCACGACCTCCTCATAATGGCTCCGGTTGTGGATCCCGATGCGGCCACGCTCGGGTAAAGCCCGCGCATGGCGCCAGAGGAAATCGTGGTCGCGCTCCTCCGTGCTCGGTGCTTTGAACGACCAGACCTGAGAGCCTTGGGGATCCAAACCACTGAGCACATGGCGAATGCAACTGTCCTTTCCGGACGCGTCCATGGCTTGGAACACCAGCAGGAGGGCATGGGAATCGGTCGCATAAAGCAGTTCCTGCAATTCAATGATCCGCTCCTTGTCCTTGTCCACACGGGCCTTCAATTCCTTCTTGTCCTCCTCACCTGATACATCCGTGGGGAACCTGGCCAGGTCGAACGGCCCAGGCCGGTCCACCACATAAGCGGGATCGTGCAACAACGTTCGCATGCTGCCAAGATAGCCGCCGCGCGCAGGGTTCCTGCCTTAAAAGCAGCGGGCCGTGGAGCGATCCACGGCCCGCTGGCCCGTTCGAAATGAACGACTAGCGCACCACGCTGAAAGCGCGAGCGGTCCGGGTCCCGTCCTCCACAGTGACCTGCAATGTGTAGAGACCAGCCCGCAGGTCGCCGACCGCGATCGAAAGACGGTCGGCAGGGTTGGCGAGGCGCTCGGCGCGCACCGTGCGCCCAGCGGCATCGACCACCGCATAGTGCTGGATCGTTCCGTCCATGCGAACGTTCAGCAAGTCGCTGGTGGGCACAGGCCACATACTTCCTTGGAACGCGTTGTCCATTTCTTCCACAGCTACAACTCCGTAGAACCAGTCATGGCTTAGCTGGATCATTTTATCCGCTACAGCGAGGTCGGACATCTGCTCAGGACCAACACCGAAATAGACCAGTTTGTAATTGGTCGTCTCCACGCGAAGTCCACCGATCTTGGTCGGGGTATTGTACCGAAGGATAGGCATTGTCGGTGCGATGGGGGTGATCTCCTCGGGATAGCTGTTCGCCCCGAAGACGGCATTGATATTCGAATTGGGGACCGTGCCGAAGACCACATCACCATCCTCGAAGTTCACCGAACTGTTGCTCGTGGACCCATCCGCCACATAATCGGCGTACATGTAGTCCTCGTAGAACGCCTGGGTGATGGCCGTGCCATAGGCCGCGGCATCGCCGCTCTGATCCCAGCCGATGTCCTGGCCCGCGATCATCAGGTTACCCCCGCCATCAAGAAAAGCACCCAATTGACCCACCACCTCGTCCGTAAGGCTCGGGAACGTCCAACTTACGTTGAAGTACAGGTTGTTCACCCCTCCCAAAGCGCTCGCATCCGCGAAACCACCGAACATGTCACGCGAAGTCTTCGCACGGCCGACCTGGTTGGCAACCGCGAGGCCGCTCATGTAGATGGGCTCATGGGCTTCAGCCAGCGGATTGCTCACCACCAGATCCGTAACGCCGCTCATGACGTAATAAAGCTGCGAGAGGATCGGCGCATTGGGTTCGCTCACTGCGGCTACCGTGAGTTCGAACGTGGCCACAGCCACCGAAGCACCAGGGACGATGTTCACGCTTACCGGCTCCTGCACACCCGTGTTCACGGTAAGCGTGGACGCACCCGTGTATGTATTGCCCTGGACATCGAAGCTGGCGGTCCAGTCAGCCGGGGCATCCGCGCTCGCAAGGGTGAAGATGTAGTCGGCCGAGGCACCCAGCTCATTGCTGAAGGTGTTGGCGAAGGTCGTGGTGCTCCCCGAGCTTCCTCCCGCGTATGGTGCGGGGGGGCCTGTAAGCGAACCTACGATCAATGTGGTGCCTCCTTCAGCGACCACTTCGCGCGCTTGGTAAACTTCCGCTTGGTATTCGCTCACGAACGCGACCACCTCACAATTGGTGATGTCGAAGTCTGTAGGGACCGTGTACGAATAGGTGCGTTGGACCAGGGTGCCCGCCGTGGTGGTGGTCACCTCATCGCCCCATGTGCCAGGGGTGAGATACGCCCGCAGCACATGGTTGTGCTGGTAATTCGGGATGTTCCCGCCCGTGCTGGTTTGCGGACCGATGATATCGCTCTCCTTCAACAGCACGCTGATATAGTCGTTGCCACCGGGGCTATTATCCGTGTAGTACACGTCAACGTTCACAGTGAGCAAGCGGGTACCGTTGTCGAAGCTGCTCTGCATGCCGAGGTTGGCGGGGGAGGTCATGGCCAGAACCTCGTTCACCGCTCCCTCCCATGCGCCGCGCCCCAGATCATCCGCACCATTGAAAAGATGCCGGTTGATCACACCGGCCGGATACCCGGTGATGGTGAAATGAGCGTCGATCTCCGTGCCCCAGGTGGTCTGGAAGTCCGGTTCGCCAACACCTGGCGTGGCGTAAACGCCCGCGTGAACACCGACCACCACCACCTCATCCGGGTTGGCGGTTTCAATGGCCGCCGCGACGGTATGCCCTTCCGGACAATACTGGCAGTGGATGCCGGTGAAGTCCTCCAGGAGGGCCGTTCGGTTCTGGGGTTGGGTCGAGACCAAGGACTGACCCATCGCCGTGAGCGGGGCCAGGAGCACGAGTGCGGAAAGATGTTTCATGTGCAACGGAGGTTGAGGATGGTGAAAGTAACCGCCACACCCTTCCCTTGGCGCTTTCCTTGAGGTCTTGGTAGGAAAGCTGAGCGGCGCGGCCGGACGTAACAAGGCCCCTGAATTTCAGGGGCCCGGTTACCTGTCGCTTCCAGCCTTCACTAGGGACGCACGCCGATCCGCTTGTCTACCGATAACCGTTCATGTAGGCATTGGCGATTATCTCGCTCTCCCTGACAAGGCCCTGCACGATCTCACGAATGAGGTCGTTGAGCTGCTGGTCCGAGAACCTGTGAAGGTCATTGTACACATGCGTCTTGCGCTTGCTGCTCCGGATGAAGGCTATCTTGTCCTTCTTCGTCATGGGGACCTTCTACGCCCGACCCATGAAAAAGATCCCCACGGCTGACGCTTTTTGGACGAACCCTTCACCCCCGTAGGCGAAAACGGCGACGGGGCCCACCACAGGCCCCGCCACCGCTTTCACCAAAACCAGAAGGTGGCCCGGTCCCCCGGACCACCTCCTCACTGGATCGCGAACCCACCCGTTGCCAGGCGCAGTTCGTACAGTTCTCGCAGTTTGTTCATGTAACGCGTCACATCGCCGGCCAGCATCAGGCGCTGGGCCTGCTTCTTCAGTCGTTCCACACGGTTCGGTCGGATCTTCATGACTTGGATGGTTCGTTGAACGTTCGATGGAAAACAAGCATCGTGCCAGAGCTCAACGGGTCATCACCAGGTTTCCGCCAGGGCGCTCCCATACCAACCTGCACACCGCTACTTTTGCGCGCATGCATCGGGGCGCGTACCTCGTAGGGGTCGCTGGAGGTAGCGGATCGGGCAAAACCAGCCTGGTACGTGCCCTACGCGACCGCCTCCCACCGGGTTCGGTATGCCTGATCTCGCAGGACGACTACTATCTACCACTGTCCCAGCAAGCCGTTGATCCCAACGGCCGGGTGAATTTCGATCTCCCCACGGGCATCGATCTGAACGCCTTGGTGCGCGATCTACAACTTCTGGTAGCCGGCGATACGCTCGTGCGCACCGAGTACACCTTCAACCAGGAGGAAAAGCAACCCTCGGTGATCGAGATCGCACCCGCTCCCATCGTCCTGGTGGAAGGCCTGTTCGTTCTCCACCATGCGCCGTTGCGTGAACTGTTCGATCTGCGCGTGTTCATCGAGGCGCATGAGGATACACAACTCGAGCGGCGCCTACGACGGGATGAACTGGAGCGGGGCTATGGCAGTGAAGAGGTGCGCTATCAGTGGGACAACCATGTAATGCCTGCTTACCGGGAGTTTCTTCTACCCTATCGCCATCATTGCGACCTGCATGTGGTGAACGAGGTGGACTTCAGCCGAGCGGTGAACGTGCTCACCGATCACCTCCAACACGCTGCTCAGCAGGTGGCCCCCTCACCCTTCAGTCCTTGTAGAGCCCGTTCGCCGCGATGTAGGCCCCGACTTGGGAGCCCACCCAGTGGTCGACCGGCTTTCCCTCACGGACCCGCTGCCGGATGCGGGTGCTGGACAGGTCCATGACGGGTCCTTCAAGAAAGGTGACGCCGACGTGGTCCGCGAGCAGGGACCGGTTCCGGTGCAGATCGTACCCCGGGCGGGGGTAGACGATGATCCCATGGTGTTCAAGGATCCCTTCGGCGTCCTTCCAGCGATCCAACTGGGCCAGGTTGTCACTCCCCATCACCAGCCGGAAACGATGTTCCGGCCAACGTGTTCGGAAGTGGGCCAGTGTATCGGCGGTGTAATTCGGGGGGGGCAGCGCGAGCTCCTCGGTGGAAACCTCGATGCCGGCCGTGTCCTCTACCGCCGCGCGCACCATGGCCACCCGATGATCGTTCGCACTGATAGCCTGGTCCTGCTTGAAGGGGTTCATCGGGGTGATCACCAACCACACCTGGTCAACGCCGCTTTGCTCCAGAACCCGGCGCGCGATGTTCAGATGTCCGTTATGCGGGGGATCGAAGGTCCCGAACAGACAGGCGATGGTCATTCCCTAAGGAAGTTGCTGACCAGTGCCCGGGCCTCCGCACAGGCTTGGTCCAGATCATGGTTCACCACTACCGCATCGAACCGTTCGGCGGTCTCCATTTCATGTGTGGCCTTGTCCACGCGCACCCGCAGCGTCTCCGCGGTTTCCGTCCCGCGCTGTAGCAATCGTTCGGCCAGCACCTCCAGTGAAGGAGGTTCTATGAAGATCGCCAACGCCTGCGGACCGAATCGCTCCTTCAAATGAAGCCCGCCCACCACATCCACATCGAATATGATGTCCTTGCCGGAAGCCCAGATCCGTTCCACCTCGCTGCGCAGCGTGCCGTAGTAGCGCCCGGGATACACTTCCTCCCATTCCACGAAGGCATCCGCAGCGATACGGCCCTCGAACTCCTCCTGGCTCAAAAAATGGTAGTCCACTCCATCCTTCTCCTTCGGGCGCATGGGGCGGCTTGTGGCGGAAACGGAAAAGGAGAGTTCCGGAACGTGCCGCAAGAGGTAGTGTACGATGGTGGTCTTACCCGCACCCGAAGGGGCTGAACAGATCACGCATTTGCCCTCGCGGATCGCCATGCGTTAGAGCACGTTGAGCAGTTGCTCCTTGATCTTCTCCAGATCGTCCTTCATGCGCACCACCAGCTTTTGGATCGGCGCATCATTGGCCTTGGAACCGATGGTGTTCATCTCGCGGCCCATCTCCTGGGATATGAATCCCAGCTTGCGGCCTTGTTGATCGGGCGCGGCCAGGGTTTCCAGGAAGTAGGCACAATGGGCTCGTAGCCGCACCTTCTCCTCGTTGATGTCGAACTTCTCCAGATAGTAGGTCAGCTCCTGCTCGAAACGGTCGCGATCCACCGTGGTGGAAAGTTCCTCCACCTTCGTGCGAAGGCGCGCTCGCACTTTGTCCGTGCGACCCTGGTCCAAGGTCGCGATCTCGTCCATCAGCACGCCGACGCGCGCGACGGTCGCCCGCAGGTCTTCCATCAGGCGCTGCCCTTCTTCGGTGCGGTAGGTGGTGAAGTCCGCCACCGCCTGGTGGATCAATGCGAGGATCCCTTCCCATTCCGCCGGGTCCACGGTCTCTTCGGCCGGTGGGGTCTGTTCCACCTGGCGCAGCACGATGCCCAGCAGATCGGTGCCGTGGCCCGGCGCCACGGAATCGGCGAGGGCTTTGAGTTGTGCGTACTGGGTCCGGACGGTCTCCGGATCGTAGGCGCTGCGCTTTCCGTTGGCCGCGCGATCCAGGGCTACGAAGAGTTCCGCCTTGCCCCGCACGATGCGGTCCCCCAGCCAGGCGCGCAATTCGGCTTCCTTCTCCCGATAAGCCGAGGGCAGTTTCACGAGCAGATCGAGCTGCTTGCTGTTGAGCGAGCGGAGCTCTACGCTCACCTTGCGCTCGCCCACCGCCCCCTCGGCACGGCCGAAGCCGGTCATCGATCGCAACATACCCGCGTTTTGGCCAAAGGTAGCCGCGCCGCTCGCAGCACATGCGCTAACGGCGATCACGTCGAACCCTGGCGATCCGCTCGGTTCACCAGGTGGACACCGAAAAAGATGCACGCCGCACTTAGCAGATGGGCAATTCCCGGATCCGGTGTGGGCGCGTTCCCTTCACCTGGCATCCACCCCAACCATAGATACAACCACCCGAACGCGATGGCCATAACCGGTTGCAAGTAGATGTAGGTACCCACCACGCTCGGCTCCACACGGCGTAGAGCCCAGGTGTTCAACAGGTAAACGACGAAGGTGACCAGGAGCACCACAAAGGCGATCGCGATCCACTGCCCCATCGCCAGGCCCTGCCAATCCACCTTGGCGGTTTCGTGCGCACCGAACGGAAGTACCATCACCGTCCCGAAAAGAAAGGTCCACGCCATGATGGTCACGGCCGAGTACTTCCGCATCAATGGCTTCACCAGCACCAGGTAGAGCGCGTAGGACGCGGCGTTGATCAGTATGCACACATCGCCGAGCAGCGTGCTCCCCGCATCACCACCCTGCGCACTGAGCCACAGCAACAAAGAAGCGCCCGTTGCCCCCAACAGGATACCCGCCACCTTGGCGCGGGTCACCCGCTCACCAATGAGCACGGCCGCGAACACGAGCACAAGGATCGGAGCTACGACCATGATCAAGCTCGCATGCAGGGCGCTCGTGCGCATGAGGCCTTGGAAGAACATCAGTTGGTTCAGCGCAACACCGAGCACCGCACAGAGCAAGAGACGCGGAACATCCGCCCAACTCACCCGCTCACGGTACAGCGGCATCAGCGCCCAGAAGAGCAGGCTGGCGCCGACCACACGCACCAAAATGAAACCTGATGGACCGATCACCCCCGGCATCAAGCTCTTGGCCACGGTGTAGTTGGCCCCGTAGATCAGGTTGACCGCAAAGAGCGCGATGTGGGCTTGTGTGCGGGGTTGAGCCAACGGATCCAAGCGGGCAGCTACATTGGGCCATAGATGACCGCGGAGCCGCCAGCACAGGACAAAGAGAAGGCTTTCCGTTCCGGTTTCAGCCGGCGGCGGATCTTGCTGCCCATCCTCATCGGTTTGCTCGCGGCGGGCTGGCTGCTGGTGCGCGACCTACGCGCCCCGCGCTTTGAGCCCGCACCGGACGGACACGGCGGCTTCACCTGGAACGATGCCAACGGCAACGGCATTGTGGATCCCAGCGATCCAGCGGATTTCTCCTCCACTGCGGATGGCTCCGGTGACTTCCGCCGACTGATCGCACGCGACGCGCTGACCAGCGTCGAATGGACGTGGTACAGCACCGGCTGGCTGCTGCTCGCTCTACTATTCACCGCTTTCCGGGATCTGGGCTATATCGTGCGCATCCGCATTCTAACTAGCAAGCAACTCGGCTGGCGCAGCAGCTTCAATGCGGTGATGCTGTGGGAATTCGCCTGCAACCTCGCACCATCGGTGGTGGGCGGCACCGCGTTCGCTGCGTTCATCCTGCAACGCGAAGGGATCGCGCTGGGCCGCAGCACCGCCATCGTGCTGGTCACAGCGATGCTGGACGAGCTCTTCTACATCATCACCGTGCCGCTCGTCTTCGCCTTTGTGGGCATGGCCGCTCTCTTCCCGCCCCACTTGGACGAAGCCTTCGGGGGTTTGAACATGATGGTGGTGTTCTGGATCGGCTACGCGGTGATCGTCGCTATGACCCTGGCCGTGTGGTATGCGGTGTTCTTCCGCCCGCGTGCCATCAAGCATTGGACCCTGAAGCTCTTCCAATGGAAGCCGTTGCGCCGCTGGCGGCAGGACATCGCCGCCACGGGCCACGATCTCGTGCTCGCCTCGGCGGACCTCAAGGAACGCCCCGTGAGTTACTGGGCGAAGGGCTTCGCCGCTACCGTGTGGGGATGGGCCTCGCGCTTTCTGGTAGTGAACTGCCTGGCCGCAGCCTTCTTCCCGGTGAGCGACCACATGCTGCTCTACGCCCGCCAATTGGTGATGTGGGTGATCCTGCTCATCAGCCCCACGCCCGGCGCCAGCGGCTTCGCGGAATTGGCCTTCGCCGGTTTCTTCAAAGACCTCTTGCCTGCCCTGGGATTGATCGGTGCCGTAGCCCTGGTGTGGCGGCTGCTCACCTACTACCTGTATGTGGTGATAGGGGTGATCATCCTACCGAGGTGGTTGCGGCGGACGGCCAAGCCCTCTGCCTGAAAGTTACCTTCGCCGCCCTCCGCACAGCGGACCAACTACCTGACGAATGAGCCACCGTTTCGGCACCAAGGCCGTGCATGCCGGCGTAGAGCCCGACCCCACCACCGGCGCCATTATGACGCCGATCTACCAGACCAGCACCTATGTGCAGGCCTCTCCGGGCGATCACAAGGGCTATGAGTACAGCCGCACGCACAACCCCACGCGTACCGCGTTGCAAAAGGCGCTGGCCACACTGGAGAACGGCACACATGGTCTGTGCTTCGCCACGGGCATGGCGAGCATTGATACCCTCGTCAAATTGCTGAAGCCCGGCGATCATGTCGTGAGCACCAATGATCTCTACGGCGGCACCTACCGCCTCTTCACCAAGATCTATGAGGGCTTCGGCATCCGCTTCAGCTTCGTGGACATGAGCGATCCGGAGAACGTGGCAGCCGCGATCACACCGCAGACCAAGTTGATCTGGGCCGAAACGCCCACCAACCCCTTGCTGAAGGTGATCGACATCGCCGCATTGGCGGTGCTGGCCCGCAAGCAGGGTTGCTGGCTCGCGGTGGACAACACCTTCGCCAGCCCGGCGCTCCAAACACCGCTCGACCTGGGTGCGGACATCGTGATGCACAGTGCCACGAAGTATCTGGGTGGCCACAGCGATGTGGTGCTAGGTGCCTTGGTGGTGAAGGACGATGCGTTGCACGAGCGCCTGGCCTTTTTGCAGAACAGCAGCGGTGCTACCCCCGGCCCCATGGACTGTTTTCTTGTGCTGCGGGGCATCAAGACCCTTCACCTGCGTATGGAGCGGCATTGCACCAACGGTAAAGCCATCGCGGAATACCTGCTGACGAACCCAAAGGTGGAGCGGGTCTACTGGCCTGGCTTGCCGACGCATCCCAACCACGATGTGGCCAAACGCCAGATGCGCGGCTTCGGCGGCATGGTGAGCTTTACCCTGAAGGGCGATCACATGGCGGATGCCACACGCGTGCTTTCCAACACCAAACTCTTCGCTTTGGCCGAATCCCTGGGCGGTGTGGAGAGTCTGATCGGCCACCCCGCAAGCATGACCCACGCGAGCATCCCCCGCGAGGAGCGGCTGAAGAACGGCCTGGCCGATACGCTGATCCGCCTGAGCGTGGGTACCGAGGATGCCGAAGATCTGATCGAGGATCTGCGGGTGGCGATCGGTTAAGTGGCTCACACGGAGACGCGGAGGCACCCAGGCCTTCGCCGGAGCAGGCTCAGAGACAGTGTTGTGCCCTGGGGATCCATACGGGAGCCCTTGTTGATCGACCACCTGACGGCCCAGACCGACCGCTTCGCGCTTGGGATCGTCAGAGGTTTGTGATCCCTTACTTGGAACCCAAGGGAAAGGCCGGAAAGTGGACTTCGTGGCGAACCGTGCAGGGTGCTGAACGGTTATCTTCGTGGGCGCCCTACTGGCCCCTCTTGTACCATGAACTTCCGTTACTCTTTCCTGCTGCTCTGCGCGGCTGTCGCATCCGTTCTCAGCACCAACGCCCAGCAGAATGCCCCCTTCATGTGTTCCACACATGGCCTGGAGCATCTTGCCCCGCTCCACCAGAATGACCCGCATAGGCTGGCCGACATCGTCCAGTACGAAGCCGACCTGGAGGCGTTCACGCAGCAGTATGCCGCATTGAGCGAAGAGGAACGGGGCGGTAACACCTATGTGATCCCCGTCGTGTTCCATATCATACACAACAATGGGGTGGAGAATATCAGTGATGCGCAGGTACACGATGCGATCCGGGTGCTCAACGACGATTTCAACAAGTTGAACGCCGACTGGGACAACGTGCGCCCGGAATTCCTAGGGATCGTGGCCGACGTAGGCATCACCTTCCGCCTAGCACAATTGGACCCCAACGGAGAATGCACCAGCGGTATCACCCGTACGGTGAGCGCCCTGACCAACGATGGCACACAGGATATGAAGGATCTGATCCAGTGGCCGCGGAACAAGTATCTGAACGTGTGGACCTGCGCGTACGCTGATGGTGCTGCCGGTTACACGCAAACGCCGGGCTCTGTGAACGGCGGATGGGGCGCTGCCGCGGATGGTATTGTGCTGCTGCACGATTACACGGGCAGCATTGGCACCAGCAGCGTGGGACGCTCCCGGACCCTCACGCACGAGGTGGGTCATTGGATCAATCTCCGGCACGTTTGGGGGCCAACGAACGAGCCCGGCCTTCTGGGCAATTGCGGCGAAACGGACAATGTGAGCGA
The DNA here is from genome assembly GCA_016703105.1 of Flavobacteriales bacterium. Lineage (GTDB taxonomy): Bacteria > Bacteroidota > Bacteroidia > Flavobacteriales_F > PHOS-HE28 > PHOS-HE28. The sequence goes on along the minus strand of JADJCS010000004.1, from coordinate 324,409 downwards.
TACCCCGCCCACCGAAGGTTGGACCAGTTGCGCCCTCAATGGCAACACCTGCACCACCCCGCTCGACAATGTGGAGAACTACATGGAGTATTCTTATTGCTCAAAGATGTTCACCGAGGGCCAGAAGACACGGATGCTCTCCGCTTTGAACTCCAGCACGGCACAGCGCAACCAGCTCTGGCAGCAGAGCAATTTGACCGCGACGGGTACCACGGGGAACGACGTGCTTTGCGCTGCCGCGTTCACCAGCAACTTGCGCCAGATCTGTGCCGGTGCTTCGGTGGTCTTTTCCGACGTGAGTTACCACGGTGTGACCGAGCGTGATTGGACCTTTCCCGGCGGGACACCCGCCACCAGCACCGATGTCAACCCGGTTGTCACTTACACCACCCCAGGCCTCTATCCTGTGAGCCTGACGGTGGGCAACGGACTTTTGGACGTGAGCACGGACGAGGTCGACTACATCCTCGTACTGCCCAACCCCGGCTTCGCCACGCCGTTCACCGAGGGCTTCGAGAACGTCGGGGCCTTGCCCAATAACGATTGGGCGGTCCTCGACTTCGGGGGCAACGGCGCCTTCCAGTTGGTGGCCACCACCGGGTATCAAAGCAGCAAGAGCGTGCGCCTGAACAACCATGTGAGCGAGGTGGACGAGAAGGATGAACTGGTGAGCCCCACCTTTGACATGAGCAATGTCCAGGACATCACCATCACCTACCGCTACGCGTTCGCCCGCCATGCTGCCGATAATAATGACCTGCTGCGGCTCTACGTGAGCAACGATTGTGGCAACAACTGGAGCCTCCGTCAACAGCTCTATGGCGCCACCAACCTCAGCACCTCCGCCGACCAGAGCAGCGCGTTCACCCCCACCCAGGACGCCCAATGGGCCGAAACCTCTGTGAACAACATCAGCAGTAGCTACTTCGTGGGGAACTTCCGTTTCAAGTTCCTTTTCCAGAACGATGGCGGTAACAACCTCTTCCTGGACAACATCAATATCAATGGTACACCGGTCGGTTTCGCGGAGCTGATCACCACCAGCACGAACAACATCGCCGTAGTGCCGAACCCCGTGCGCCATACTTCTGACCTGGTACTTGATCTGCGCGAAAGCGGTCGCCTCACTGTGGACATCTGCGACCCGCAAGGCCGCGTGGTAGGCGCTTTGCCTGAGATGGATGCGAGCGCTGGTGCGAAGCGCATCAGCTTACCGGTCGGCGACCTCGCGCCGGGCATGTATCTGGTGGTGCTACATCAGAACGGCCGGGCGCAAGTGACGCGCTTTACGAAGGAATAAAGGAAGGCGGTGCTGGAAGCCAACAAGGGGCTCACGCATCGACAGCAACGAAGGATCCCGGCCGCTAGCGGCCGGGATCCTTCGTTCTTGGCAACCCAACGTGCTTAGCGATGAGCGCTCATGCTCACTCCTTGAAGCCGACCATGATGGCCACGCAGCCCACATGCACCATGTCCGTCTTGGGCTTACTCGGCACCCAGACATGCACCTTGAGTTGCTGGGTGTTGGCCATACGCAGGTCGAAGAAGCGCTTGGGAGCATCCGCCATGCTTTCGAACAGGATCTTATTGGACGCGTCCATCAACTTCCAGTTCACCTCCCCGAGGATAGGATGGGTGCATACCATCACCCGGTACTCCTGCCCGCTGAAGAAGGTGAGGTTCACTTCCGCCTCCTCGCCCGGGGCCAGTTGCGCGGCATTGAAGCTCTCGTTGAACTTGTAGGGGGCCAGCTCCGGCACGCATTTGTTCTTGGCGAAGCTGCGGCACTGGGCTTGAGCGGCCACAGCGAACAGGAAAAGGGCACCGGCCAGCGCGGTACGGACGAAGTTGGTTCGCACGGAGATCATGGCGGGGCTCAGTTGATATAGGCGTTGCGGACCGTGGAGGCTTTCTCGGTGATGGCCCGGAGCTGGTCATCGCTCAATGTTGTGTTGGCACTGGCAGCGCCGATCAAGGCCACACCGTTCTCCTGGGTCACTTCCGCGCTCGCAGCTGGCTCGGCCACTCCTTCGAAGAGCGCCGCGATCGCGGTGAGGTCGGCTTTCACGCTGGCCAACGCCTCATCCGTGCCTTCGTAGGTTTCCATCAGGCCCAACAGATCGTGCAGACTGAGCTTCTGCTCGGCGATGCGTTGCTTGAGCTCTGGCGTCGCTTTGACCCGGGAGACCTGCGTGGCGATGTAGAGCCCTTCCACCCAACCACCGGCGATCATCAAGGCACTGATGTTGTCCCGCTCATTCTCCTTCAAGTAGGCGTCCACGGTCCAGTATGTCTCGCTGATGATGCTGAGCAGGGAGTCCCTGTTGTTCATGTTCTTCTCCATGCGCTCGAGCGTGGCATCATCAAAGGCGTTGCTCACGCCCAACCGGTCCGCCAACTTCTTGGCACAACTGGTGAAGAACATGCTCTCCTGCGTCTGGTTGTTCACGCTGGCGTAGCTGAGGTCCGCGCCATAGATACCCAGGTTCAGGGCCTGTTTGCTGGCGGCGGTATACTTGTCCACGTTCTGCACGTCGTTCAAAATGTCCTTGTCGTACTCCGCACCCGCCTTCTTGAGCAGGGCGGCCGTTTCCATCGGCGAGGGGATGTTGTAGAAGATATTGCGTGTCTTCCTCATCCGCTCGGCCTGGGCCGTGGAGTCCTCCGTGGAGGGGACGTTCAGAGTGTCCTGCCCGGTGGGCTCCCCGCCGCCGCAGGCGCTCAGCAACACGAGGCCGGCCAAGAGCGGCCACGATGATCGGTTCGATACCATGGTAGGATCCAGTGTGGGGTAAAGGTCCCTCCGTGGCGGGCCCCGCTCAGTGCGCCTCCAGCCAGTTTTTCCCCACGCCCATGTCAACAACCAATGGAACGGCCAATCGCATGGCGCCCTGCATCCGATCACGCACCAGCACTTTCAGCTCTTCCGTTTCGCTGTTATGCGTATCGAAGACCAGTTCATCATGCACCTGTAGCAGCAACTTGCTCTTTAAGCGGCGCTGCTTCAACTCCCGGTGTATGCTGACCATGGCTACTTTGATGATGTCCGCCGCACTGCCCTGCATGGGTGCGTTGATGGCGATGCGTTCGGCCTGCGCGCGCACGGTGTTGTTGGCGCTGGTGATATCCGGCAGGTACCGGCGACGGCCCATCATGGTCTTGATGTAGCCGTTGGCCCTGCAGAAGCCTATCATCTCGTCCATGTAGTTGCGTACCCCGGGGAATTGGGCGAAGTAGTCGTCGATGATCTGTTTCGCCTCCGCGCGCGGGATACCCAGGTTCTGCGAAAGCCCGAAGGCGCCTTGCCCGTAAGCGATGCCGAAGTTGACGGCCTTGGCCCGGCTGCGCTGGTCGCGGGTCACGGCTGCGATGTCCACATTGAAGACTTTCGCTGCGGTGGCCGCGTGGATGTCCAGCCCGTGACGGAAGGCCTCCTGCATGTTGTGGTCGCCGCTCATGTGCGCGATGATGCGCAGCTCGATCTGGCTGTAATCGGCACTGAGCAGCTGGTAGTCGGCGTTGCGCGAAACGAAGGCCTTACGGATCTCGCGCCCCTTTTCCGTGCGGATCGGGATGTTCTGCAAGTTGGGGTCGTTGCTCGCCAGACGACCCGTGGCGGCCACCGTTTGCAAGTAACTGGTGTGGACACGGTGCGTGTCCCTATCGGCGGCTTCGGGCAATGTGTCCACGTAAGTGCCCTTCAACTTGCGCAGGCTGCGGTAGTCGAGGATGAGCGGGATGGCGGGGTGCGCGTTGCTCAGTTCCTGTAGGATGTCCTCGCTCGTCTGGTACTGGCCCGTCTTCGCGGTCTTCTTCACCTTGTCGCCTCCCAACTTCAAGGTCTCGAAAAGCACGTCACCAAGCTGCTTGGGGCTGTCGATGTTGAACGGAACGCCGCAGGCCTTGTGGATCTCGTCCTGGAGCTTGAGGATGTCCGCACCGAGCTCTTCGCTGAACTGCATCAGAGCGGGGATGTCGATGCGGATGCCTTCGGTCTCCATGTCCGCGAGTACGTGTACCAGCGGCATCTCCACTTCGTTGAAGAGCGTTGTCACTTCATCCTGCTCCAACAGCGGCGAGAACTTCTCGGAGAGTTGCCAGGTGATGTCGGCATCCTCTGCGCTGTACTCCTTCACGGCATTGATGTCCGCATCGCGCATACTTCTCTGCACCTTGCCTCTCCCCTTTTCACCGATGAGCGTTTCGATGCTCACCGGTCGATAGCCCAGATAGGCCTCGCTCAAGTAGTCCATCCCGTGCTTCTGCTGATCGGGCTTCAGTAGGTAGTGCGCGATCATCGTGTCGAAGAGCGGGCCCTTCACTTCCACGCCGTAGTTCGCCAGCACGCGGATATCGTACTTGGCGTTCTGCGCCACCTTGCCGATGGCCTCGTTCTCCAGCATCGGCTTGAAGATGTCCACGATCCGCTGCGCCTCGGCGCGGTCGGTGGGCACGGGCACGTAGTAGCCTTCGTGCGCCTTCCAGCTGAAAGCAAGGCCTACGAGCTCGGCGGTACGCTCATCGGTGCCTGTGGTCTCGGTATCGAAACAGAAACGTGGCTGCTTCTTCAACTGGGCCGCCAGCATGTACATTTTTTCGCTCGTGTCCTCCAGCAAGTAGCGGTGCTTCACCGTGTCGATGTTCGCGAACTCCTTCAGCTCGACGTTGCCATCGGCATCCACCGTCGTTCCGAACAGGTCCACTTGCCCGGTCGCTGCTGGCGATGCGCCCTTCTTGGTCACCTTCTCTTCCGGAGCGGTGGCTCCGTTCGTTCGGTCCCCGAGCACGCGGCTTGTAAGGTTCTTGAACTCCAGTTCGCTGAAGACCTCGAGCACTTTGGTCGCGTCGGGCGGATCGAGGTGCAGCGCGTCGTGGTCCAGCTCTACCGGTGCATTGATGTTGATGGTCGCGAGCATTTTGCTCATGCGGCCCTGCTCCGCGAAGGCGATCACGTTCTCCTTCTGCTTGCCCTTCAACTGCTCCGCGCCTTCGATCACGCCTTCCAGCGATCCGAATTGCTGCACCAACTTCATCGCGGTCTTCTCTCCGATTCCCGGTATTCCTGGGATGTTGTCCACGGCATCGCCCATGAGGCCGAGGATGTCCTTCACTTGCTCGGGACTGGTGAGCCCGCCCCAGCGCTCGCAGATCTCCTTCGGGCCGAGCTTCTCCGGAGGATCACCGCCACGACCCGGCTTGTACATGATGATCTTGTCCGTTACCAGCTGCCCGAAGTCCTTGTCCGGCGTCACCATGTACGTGGTGTAGCCTTCGACCTCGGCCTTCTTCGCCAGCGTGCCGATCACATCATCCGCCTCGTAGCCATCGCTCTCCAGCACAGGGATGTTCATCGCCTCGATGATGCGGCGGATGTAAACGAGATTGCTGCGGATATCATCGGGCATCTCTTCCCTGTTGGCTTTATAGTCCAGCAGCGTCTCGTGGCGCTCGGTGGGCGCGGAAGTGTCGAAGACCACGGCGATGTGCGTGGGCTTCTCGCGCTTGATCAGGTCCAACAAGGTCGTCGTGAATCCGAAGGCCGCGCTGGTGTTGAAGCCCTTGCTGTTCACGCGAGGGGCGCGGATGAAGCTGAAGTAGGCGCGGTAGATGAGCGCGAACGCGTCGAGAAGAAAGAGGCGCTTGTCATCCGTGGTGGCGACCGCGGTTCCGGATGTTTCTTCTTGAGTTACGGACATAGGCCTCGAATGTAACGCGGCAACGAGCGCAGCGGAGCCGCGAATGACCGGTTGTGCATTGTATTGGGCGCGCATCGGCCCAGCCCACCGGAAGCGGTCCGTGATGTCAGCCCCGACCATGCGCTCAGTGACCCGATGCGCAATGCACCGCTGGCCAAAGCGCGATCAGCACACGAGCCTATCTTCTCGCAGGCCGCACTTTCTCATCCTCCCCCACGGGGGTGGGCGGCTTTCGCACGATCGGTCGGTCCACTTTGGCCAAGCGGGCCATGAAGGCCTCTTTGTCGAAGAGCTTGGAGGCGATGGGGTCGTTCACGTCCATGCCGCGTCGCGCACATTCGGCTTTGGCCCTTTCCAGGACATCGATGAGCACCTGCGGGTTCTCACGCAAGAAACCCTCGATCCACTTATGATCACGCGGGACGGCGGTCGATGCAGGTGTCAAGGTCGACTTGGGTGCCGCCTGGGCAGCAGAGCCCGCCGGTGCGGTGGTACCCGCATCGAACGCGGGGTCCTTTGCCTTCAAGTAGGCAACAACACCATCGAGCGTACTTTGGAGCCGGTCGACCTCCTGCTTCTGCTTCTTCAACGAGGCGACCAAGTGGTTCGAACTGCCGCCGACCGATGTGTTCACCAAGGACTCCCCTTGGGTGAAAATGGCATCGGACCACGCCACGCCTACCACGTGGTCGTAATCGTCCAATGTCATGGCTTCGGGGGCCACGCCACGGGCCGTGCCATCGTTCCGCCCGGAAGCCACGATAAAATCCCCGATGTGAGCTTGTCCTACTACACGGACCGGCACTTGTCCCATGAACGCCACCTTTTCGAAGTCCTTCTCCCGTCCGCTCGGTGGCGTATTACCCAAAACCATCGGGGCGGAGGAGACCACCATGAACTGCTGTGCGTTGTCGGTGTTCTTGGAGATCCGCCCCCCGACCACCCCCACCACGGTGCCGGGCAGTAGGTCGGTGCCGGGATCCGCGCGCTCCAGCCACTCGGCATAGTCAGCTGAGTTGGATTGGTAGACCACACCCACGTTCGTTTCCATGTCATAGAAGGCCTCCGCCCATTGCAAATAGACGGTCAACCCCTGAGCGGCCATAACGGCGACTTCCCCGGCATACAATTGGAACCCGCACGCTACGCCTTCCGCAAGAATGAAAGCCTCATCCAGTGCGGCCATGGTATTGAACCAGATGTAGTCGAAACTGGTCTGCAGTTCACTGAGGTTCTGGCCCGCCACACTACCACGGATGTAGCTGTTGTCCGTGAAGTACAGGTAGTCGTTCCCCTCATGGGCCTCGGTCGTGTTGAGCTTGATCGCGATCCCTTGCTGCGCACCCCTCACATAAAGTGGATAGGAGCCTGTGTTGTTGTTCGCGCCGCCACTCGCCGGCCCATCGATCACCACTTGCTGTGTGCCGGGGTGGATCGCCACATAACCATCATCACCCACGGTCATCACGTCCGTGCCATTGCTGCTGGTCATTTCAAGGATATCCAGATCGCCAGCGCGGCCTTTGATCACACTGGCGACATTGCTCCACCCGTTCGTATTGACGTTCAGGCGGCCCATATCCGTTTGTGCGCCTACCCGCACATCCTCGCCGATGGTCGCATTGCCGATGACCACCAGGTCGCTCTCCATGGTGGCCAGCGCCTCCACATTGAGGGTGCTGTTCAGGTCTGTGGCCCCATCCACCGTGAGGGTGTTGTTCAGGTCCGCGGCCCCATCGACGTTCAAAGTTCCGGTCAGGTTCGTGGGCGTGTTGTTGTTCACGTCCAACCCGTTGTTCAGGTCCGTGGTGCCGTCCACATCGAGACAATCGTTCAGGTATAGGCACTCTTCCACCGTGAGCGTTCCGCTCAGGTAGGTCGGGCTCCCATTGTTCACGTTCAGCCCGTTGTTCAAGTTGGTCACGCCATCCACCGTGAGCGTTCCGCTCAGGTCGGTGGGGCTTTGGTTGTTCACATTGAGCCCATTGTTCAGGTTGGTACTGCCATCCACTGTCAGGTCACCGGTCAAGTGTGTGGGGCTTCCGTTGGTCACGTCCAACGAGCTGTTCAAAGTAGTGGCCCCATCGATGTCCATGGTACCTGTTGCCGTGATGTTGCGGTGGTAGGCATAGGGTACGAACACCAATTTCTCCAGGCTGAAGAACTCGAAGTTGCCCGTGCCGTTCGGTGGTGCTATGCTCACCTCCACCCGCAGGTCCTTCGGGGTGCCGTCCCAGCTGATCTCCATGAACACATCGGGACTTTCACTGGTCATCGCCCCATCGCCGATGATCACGCTGATCATCCCATAGAGATCGGTGGTGGTGGAGTGTTCCTCCTGGTAGTCGATCCCTCCGAACTCGTTCAAAATGGTGAACTTCAGGGACAGTGCCTTGTTCGGCAGGTAGTTCCCCCCGGGAATATCCGCTCCCGGGATCTCGGTGATGTTACTCTCACTGTCAAGGATCACCGCTTGGTAGGTCAACCCGTGCGATTGGGCCAGAAGGCCGGTGCTCATCAGTAGTGCGAAGGCGAGTAGGAGGAGCGTTCTCATGCGCTGTGCGATCATTTCTTCACTTTTTCATGGTGCCCTTGCTGCCCCCACTCCCCCCTTTCCGCGGTTTCGTCTGGGGGAAACAATAGCGGCAATGTGGAAGGTTCACGAAGACACCGAAACCCAGGTGGTGGGTGATGATGTGGAGCGTCTCATTGTCATCGGGCTTCGCTTCGAACAACCGCACTCCCTTGCCATACATGTATTGTGCGAAAATGGCCACGGTGTTGGAGAGGCAATAGTTGACCCCTGCTCCGCCCCGCATGAAGAAGTAAGGGGAATCGAACTGCTCCACCCCCATCAGGTCGACCACCTGATCGTCGATGGTCTGGGTGCCCTTCACAAAGAACTCCGGAGCCAGCGCAAGGCGGGCATAGAAGGTGAGCCCCCTGTTCGCTTTGCTCTTGTCGCGAATGGTGAGGAAGTCGTACTCCACGCCGAAGTGGGTGCCTATGAAGATGGCGTCCCAATCGTAGTAGTACTTGTACTCGTCCAAACTTGTCCCGCGCGCGCCATAGCGATTGTAGGAGGCGCCCAGAACGTAATGCAGGCGGGGAACTTTCTTGTGGACGTGCTTTCGGAACCCGATGGCCGCGAAATCCCGCAAGGTGGATTCCAATCCATCCAATTCCTCGCCCTCCGAGTTCCAAAAATTGAACGCGGACCGCGACTTGCCCACCTCCATGTACAGCTGCTGGCCAACACCTTGGGGCACGAGGCCGAACAGCACGAGAGCAAGGAACAGGAGCCGGTGCATGGGTCAGGACTTTTGGATGTGGGCAATGAAGTGCTTCTCTCCGGATGTGATCCGCAGTATGTACGGGCCGGTGGCCAGCTTGCTGAGTTCGAGGTCGACACGCTGCACGGGGCCGAAGCGGGCACGGTACGCCTCATGGCCAAGCATGTCGCTTACCACGACCACAAGATCCTCCTCGATCGGCTCGCGGAAGGCCACGGAGACCAACGCGCTGAACGGGTTGGGAAAGAGGACCGCATCCAGTGTGGAGGAGTTGGACGCGTTCGTGTTACGCCCAAGGGGTTGAAGGAATCCTTGCGAAAGCGCCAGGTGGCCCGCAGACCGCAGACCCGTGACGCTTCGCTGGCCCACGCTCTGTTGCGCGAAGTAGGAATGTGATCCGGCGTTCACCGTGCATGTACTGCCCGCCGCACCCACTGTGGACCGCTTGAACCGCGGCGATTGTGCCGATGAGGCGTTAGGAAGCCAGAACATAAAAATGCCGCATAGCGCGATGCAGAGCGTGGCCTTCAAGAGCCGCCGTTCCGCCCGGACGGGGATCCTATCAACCACGGAGAAGGGGCTGCATGAGGGCATTCGGTGGGCCGGGCCGCTGGGATCGGCCGCTGCAACAGGTAGCTAACATGTGGAGAAAATTCCACGTGGCCAAATACCAGCCGCTCACTCCGAACTGGCAGTCCTCCATCAATGGGCATGGGATCCGCAAGCACGCTAGATCCTGTCGGGCTTCTGACATGGCGGGTGGGACCGACGGGGGCAGCGTGCATTTCACCATTAGTGGGGATGTCCAAAGAGGCGACCTGCCCGGACCGCGGGGCTATCTTCGTGTTCCTCATTCCGTCGAACCAATCGCCCCTCCGGCCCCTTGCACCGGACCTGCACCACCAAGCTGCCAGCCCAATGGAAGACCTTCTGACGGAGGCGGTGCCAAAACGCGGTCACACTGCGGCCCCTGGCCCGGCCATGAATGGCGACGTGCAGCACCGTATCACGTTATTAGGCTTTCTGAGCCGCAAGAAACTGTGGATCCTGGGCGCAGGGGTGATCACCGGACTGCTGGTCTTCGGGCGCTATATCAGGGATCCGGTCCTGTATTCCTCGTCCGTGATCTTCTTCGTGGATCCCGAGCCCCCGCGGAGCAAGGACGACCTCCGCCCTACGGAACTGGTATCCGGAAATATCCGGCGGCTGTTCCACGTGGCCACATCAACGGCCATGAACGACCACTTGATCCAGACCTTCGATCTGTACCGCCATTTCGGTATCGATACCATGAAGGACCTTCATGAGGAAAGGATCTACAGCCTGCTCTGGCGTCGGGTCACCGCGCGCTTCGTCGATGACAACAGCCTGTCCATCACCGTGCTCGATGCGGATCGCGCCTTAGCGGCGGCCATGGCGAACGAGGTGTTTCGGCAACTGGAGGTATTGACACGCGCACAGGCGCTCACGGCCTTGGAACGGAAAGGCGCCATCTACCGTGAAGCGATGGACCAAATGGAGAAACGCTCAAAGGCACAGACCAACGATCTGGTGGCTATCGCAACGGAGTTCGAGCGCCGAACGGAACGGACCAGTGGTGGCGAACGCTTGCAGGACCCGACCGCCGCGGTCGGTTTCCAACTCGCCCAGATCGCTGCGAAACTCACTACGGCCAATGAAGAGCTGGCATCCACCCGACGCGACCTGGAGATCTCCGCCGCCCTGATCCGTGAACAGCAGGTCCCTGTGCTCCACTTGGCGCGCAAAGCCATCCTCGATATCGAGACCATACCCCACCTCGAGATCGGCAAAGCCATCGCGTCGCTCGCCGTTTTGATCATGCTGCTCGTTACGGCGCTCCTCACCCTCTGGTTCAAGCACGGCTCGGAGGTGAAGGACTATTTCCGGGGTATCAACGCCGCTGCTTAGGTGCTGGCGTCTCTCGCTCGCTCCACGTCCATGCGTGCCAGGAGCGCCAGCGAGGTCCAAAAGAGGAAGGCGATCTTGCCGTTGTCCAGGTAGTTGTTGAAGAGGGCGTGGGTGAAGTAGGCGATCAGGCAGGCCATCAGCACGAGGGCGTCGATGCGCGTTCTGCCTGAGGGCCCCTGATCGAGCAGGTGGATCCCCGTGCGCAAACAGCACACGAAGAGCGCGATGAACACCCCCATCGCGAAGACGCCCGATCCGGAGAGGGCCAGGAGGTACTCCGAGTGCGCTGTGCCACCACTGAAATTGAGGATCTGGGGATTGGCCCGAACGAACACGTCGTCCGTGAAGCTCCACGCCCGCGTGATCCGCTTGGGTGAATTGCCCGGTTTCACGCTGGTGTAGGTCATTTCCTCCGGCCGCTGATAGTCGGTGTACTTGAACTGGAAGGTGCCCGGGCCGAAGCCCGTCCAAGGCCTGTCCAGGAACATGCGGTAGGCGCAGCTCCAGCGGTTCAAGCGCTCGCGGTTGCTGTGGTCGGTGCGCACATTGACCAGGGAAAGCAGGCTCGCTCTTCCCGCCGCATCATCGGAGTTCGAGTCCAGTGGCGCTCGGTCGGGGCCGGGCGCGAGGGTCACCGACCAAATGATCGCGACCGCCACTGCCGTGGCACCTGCACCGAGAAAAGTCCACAGACGGCCGCCGAGCGTAAAGACCGCCCATGCTGCCAAGGACACGAACACACTGACCCAGGCCGCCCGGCAGAAGGAAACGTACAGCGCTATAGCCAACCCGAGGGTGACCAACGATAGGATGGTGGATCGTGCAACATGCCCCCGTTCTTGCCATGAGCGGCCCGTTTCCCCGGCGAACCAGAACAGCACGAAAACCAGCGCCGCTCCATAGATCGTATGATCGCCATAGAACGGGAAGGACGCGAAGCTGGAACCGGCGCGATCGAACCCCTTACCCGCCTGCATCAGAACCGTATACACCACCACTGCTAGGAACACGTAGCTGTAGATCCACAATGATCGGACCGGTGCCACCTTGATCGATCGGAACACACCGCCGAGAACGAAGTAGAACAAGAACAGGTGCGCCACCTTCACCACTGCGGCTTTCGCCGAGACCAGGGGCATCGTAGAAAAAGCAGTGGCCACGAGGTCGATGCCCAGTGATGCCAGCACCAAAACACTGATCGGATGCGAAAGGAAACGCCTGTCGACCGACAGGGTCTTGGGGTTGAACACCACCATTGCCCCCACATGAACACAAGCCAGGGCAATAAGCAGCTCGCTGGGAAGGATCACCTCCAGATCCGGCCCGGGCGAATAGACCTGGATCGATAGCGGCAACACAACAATGAGCCCGAAGAGCCAGGTGTGAAGGAGCTTCCCGACCCAACGTTCGTGAACAGGAGGGGCCGATGCGAGCGATACCATTGGGGCGCTGGAACGGTGTTCTTCGATGACCACGGGTGAAACACGACCTCGCGCTAGAATATGCCTCTACCAAACCTGTTCGCCCGAGCTGCTCATCAAAGCTCGCCATCAGAAAGTGTCCCACCTAACAGCCAAGCGTTGACCAGCGCATCCCTCCGCAACAAGCTGGCCCCCATGTCGATCACCGATCGAACGAATAACGGGTACATTCGCCCGCCCAAATCACGACCCTATGGCCGATCAGAAAGACCTGGATGCCCACTACACCACCATCGACGAGATCTTCCGCCTCAGCATCGGCGAGATGGGCGCCTACAGCGGCGCTCGCTTCGATGGCGACTTCTCGATGAGCATCGAGGCCGCGCAGGACAAGAAACACAAGTTCATCGCCGAACACCTTCGTATCGGCAAGGGCACCAAGGTGCTGGACATGGGTTGCGGATGGGGTGCCTTCATCAACTTCTGCAATGGCCTTGGCGCCAAAACGACCGGCGTGGTGCTCGCGAAAGGACAGGCCGATGCCTGCCGCAAGAACGGTCTGAACGTGCATCACATGGATTCCAAGGCCATCACGAAGGATACGTTCGGCCCCTTCGACGCCGTGGCCGCCATGGGCAGCCCGGAACACCTCTGCTCGGTGGAGGAGTACAAGGCCGGCAGGCAGGAACAGATCTACAAGGCCTATTTCAAACAGGTGGCGGACCTGCTACCGATCGGTGGGCGCTTCTATTGCCAGACCATGGTCTTCGGCCCCAACATGGTGAAGTTCGAGGACATCCCCTTCGGCAAGACGGATGTGTGGAAGAAGAAGCACGAGTTCACCAATGAAGAGTTGATGGACCTGGTGTGCGATGTGTTCCCCGGGTCCTGGCTGCCTTACGGAAAAGAGGGTATGATCGAACCGGCCAAGGAGCACTTCAAGCTGATCCATGTGGACAGCGGTCGCCTGGACTACATCGAGACCATCCACCGTTGGACCGCCGCCTTCAACAAGTTCCACTTCAAGAAGTACCTGCTCTACGCCACCTTGGTGCCCAAGTTCCTGACGAGCGCGCATTTCCGCGCATGGTTCCGCCGGTACCAGATCGCCCCGAACCTACAGGTGTTCGAGCGCGAGGTGTTCGAGCACTACCGGATGGTGTTCGAGAAAGTGGCCTGAGGGCGCTCAGCGCTCCTTCCAAACCACCTCCATAACGGTACGGCCCACGGCATTGAGCGTGGTGGCATCGATCACGTCCATGTCATCGTCATGCGTGTGCCAGCTGGGGTGGAAGGCTTTGTTGGCCTCGTGGAACTCGATGATGTCCGCCGTGGGGATGCGTAATACCTGATTGATGGGCAGGTGATCGTCCGTACCCACGAAGTAGCGGGTTTCGTTCACGAAACGGTCGCCATGTCCTATCGCCGCTGCGGCCTTCCACAATTTGCCCACGACCTGGGGCGCGTACTTCATGCTGATCGACTCCTGGTAGAAGCGGGCGTCGCGCGCACCACACATGTCCAATAGGATCCCGAACCGTGCGAGGTAGCCCTGCACATGCGGGTTCTTCACCCAGTATTGGCTGCCCAGCGCCCAGGTGTCGATGCTGTTCTCCTCTGGCGTGATGGCCCCGCTGGGCTCGCCATAGTCCTCCACATCGGTGAGCAGGATGTCCACTCCGAGCAGCGCACTGTCCGAGGAAGCGCCCAAGTGGCGTGCAATTTCCAAGAGGATCCCCACGCCGCTGCCGCCATCGTTCGCGCCGAGAATGGGCTCGTTCTTGCGTTCGTCATCCCGGTCGGCGAAGGGGCGTGTATCGTAGTGCGCAAGCAACAGGATGCGATCCTTCTTCGCCGGCGCCCAACTGGCGATGATATTGCGCAAAGGCAGGTGCTGTCCGTTGAAGGCCTTTACCGTACCGAGCTGCTCCGTGACGGATGCACCATAGCCCTTGAGTTTGGTCACCATCCAATCCGCGCACGCCTTGTGACCTGCGGAACCTGGCACCCGCGGCCCGAAGTCCACTTGTTGCTTCACGAAGGCATAGGCGCTGTCCGCATTGAAGGGCGGCGGTGGCGGAAGGGCGGGAATCGCGGGCTGCGGGACCTGAGGCGTCGATGGCCGATCGCTCTCACAACCGAAGAGAAGGAGCAGGGGCAGGAGCAGGGGCAATGCGCGTTGCTTGCTTCTGCCCCTGCTCCAGTCCCTTGAGCTCACGCGCGTTCCCATGTGGTGCCCCCTTTGGTGTCCTTCAGCACAATGCCCAAACGTGCGAGCTGGTCGCGTACGCGGTCGCTTGCCGCGAAGTCCTTCCGCGCTTTCGCCTCGGCACGCATCCGGATGAATTCTCCGACCAGGCCATCCAACGCTCCATCATCCTTCGCGACGCTTTCCGCTTTCAGTCCGAGCACTTCGAAGACCATGGTGCGGAAAAGAGCCTTCATGTGGTCGATGCTCTCTTGACGTAGTGGCATATCTCCTGCATGGCATGAATTGATCATACGAACTCCCTCGAATAGCTCCGCGATCAACACAGGAGTATTGAGGTCATCGTTCATGGCGTTGTAGCAATTCTGCTCCAAGCCCACATGCTCTGGAATCACCGCACCAATTTCATCTAAAGGAGCAGCCTTGAGAACATCTAAGGTTTCAACGGCCTTCATCAGACGCTCCAGTCCTTTCTCCGCCGCCTGTAACGCGGCGTTACTGAAGTCGAGCGTACTGGCATAGTGGCATTGCAGCATGAAGAAGCGCACCGTCATGGCGCTGTAGCCCTTCTCCAATAATTTGTGGTTGCCGGTAAGCAGTTCTTCCGGCGTAAAGCCGTTGCCTTCGCTCTTAGCCATCTTGCGGCCGTTCACCGTAAGCATGTTCCCGTGCATCCAGTAACGCACCGGAGCGATGCCGTCGGCCGCGACGCTCTGCGCTATCTCGCATTCGTGGTGTGGGAACTTCAGGTCCATGCCCCCGCCATGTATGTCGAAGGTCTGCCCGAGGTACTTGGTGCTCATGGCGCTGCACTCCAGGTGCCACCCGGGAAAGCCCTCACCCCAGGGACTGGGCCACTTCATCAGATGCATTGGTTCGGCCTTCTTCCATATCGCGAAGTCCAACGGGCTGCGCTTGTCCTCCATGCCCTCGGTGTCGCGCGTGTTGGCCAGTTGGTCCTCGATCCTCCGCCCGCTCAGCTCACCGTACGGATGTGCGGCGGCGAACTTCGGCACATCGAAATAGACGCTGCCGTTCGCTTCGTAAGCATAGCCGTTGGCTATGATCCGCTTCACCATTTCGATCTGTTCGATGAGGTGGCCCGTGGCGGTAGGTTCGATGCTCGGCGCCAGCAGGTTGAACAGCCGCATCACATCGTGGAAGCCATTGGTGTACTTCTGCACGATCTCCATGGGCTCCAACTGCTCGAGACGTGCGCGCTTGGCGATCTTGTCCTCTCCTGCGTCGATGTCGTCCACCAAATGGCCCACATCGGTGATGTTGCGCACATAGCGCACTTTGTAGCCCAGGTGCGTGAGCCAGCGGTACAGCACATCGAAAGTGAGGAAGCTCCGCACATTGCCCAGATGGACATCGCTGTATACCGTGGGGCCGCATACATAAAGGCCCACGTGGGGCGGACGAAGGGGTTGGAACTCCTCCTTCTTACGCGTCAGTGTATTGGTGATCCAGAAGGGTCCTCGCTTCAACTCGGCCATGGCTGCGGATACGGCCCGCGAAGGTAGGCGGGTGTTCCATGTGCGCCCGCAGGGGCTTGGCCGCGCCGCCTATTGCATGTCCTCGTCCGTGATCACGCCGTCGCCGGCGTAGCGGCCGTTCTGGTACATCTCGATGCGTACCAGCTTGCCGTTCTTGTCGTAGCGGTAGTACTTGCCTTGGTACAGGTGGCCTTCCTTGAACTCGCCCACCTGGCTGAGGCGCAATTGGCGATCGTACAACGTATTGAAACCGTTCTCGCGGAAAACGAGTGCATTGGGGCGTTCGTCCGTGGCAACGGCGGGCGCCGGCTTACCTGTCGGGGCAGCCACCGGAGCGGTATCCCGGTGTACCGGTTTGATGTACTTGCTGTTGGCCTCGTTGATCACGCCTCCATCGAAAACGGCCGTTTGTTGGAGGTCCCCGTTGGCATAGTAGCGCTTCAGGGTGCCGTCCTCCTGGCCCTTCGCCACGTTCACCTCCACAGCTAGCTGGCCGTTCTCGTGGTAGTAACGCTGCATGCCATCGCGCGTGCCATAGGCGTCGAACACGAAATCCTGAGCGAGCTTGCCGTTCGTGTGGTACCGCTTGAAGCCACCGATGTTGCGGTCCAGGTCCCAGGAACCTTGTTCCTCGGTCTTACCGCTCGGATAATAGATCTTGTACTCCCCGCGCGGGCGGCCCATCTGGTAGGTGATCTCGCTCATCACTTTGCCGTTGGGCCAATACCGGCGCCATAGGCCGCTGCGCTTTCCATTGGAATAGGTGCCCTCTTCGATCACCTGTCCATCATTATAGCCCGGCTTGTCCTCCTTGGGTGCCACGATCCGCCATAGGCCCTGTTTTCGGCCCATCTCATCCACGCGGTTCAAGGTATCCACCACCACCGGTGAAGCTTGCGCGCGGGCCAGCGGTGCGGCGAGGAACACCAGCAGCGCGATGGAAATGCTATGGAATGCGGAACGAGAAGGACGGAACATGGCCACGGGGCTCTCTTGACGCCCGCTGAACGGACCTCCTGCTTCGAGGGTTACGCTTGCTGCGCAGGAGGCTTACACCTTTCAGCCCTGGCCCACTGTCCGGCGCAGGTTCAGCACCATGTCCTCCACCATGCCCTTCAGGTCGTACTGCGGGCGCCAACCCCAATCCGCTCGGGCGGCGCTATCGTCGATGCTCTGCGGCCAACTGTTCGCGATGGCCTGGCGGTGGTCCGGGGCAAAGGACAATTTGAAGGCGGGCAGGTGGCGGCGGATCTCCGCGGCGATATCCTCGGGAGCGAAACTGAAGCCCGCCAGATTGTAGCCGGTGCGTTCCTTGACCTTTTCGGCCGGCGCCTCCATCAGGTCGATCGTGGCGCGGATCGCGTCGGGCATGTACATCATGGGCAACTGGGTTCCGCGGTCCAGGAAGCTGGTATAGGTGCCGCTCTTCAGGGCCTCATGGAAGATATGCACCGCATAATCCGTGGTGCCGCCACCGGGCGTGCTCTTCCAGCCGATCAGACCCGGATACCGGATGCTCCGCACGTCCACGCCGTAGCGTTTGTGGTAGTAGGCGCACCATTGTTCACCTGCCTGCTTGCTGATGCCGTACACGGTGCTGGGCTCGGCGATGGTGTGCTGCGGGGTGCCTTGCTTGGGCGTCGTTGGTCCGAAGACCGCGATGCTGCTCGGCCAGTAGACCTTCTTCAGCTTGCCCTCACGCGCGAGTTCGAGCACGATGAAAAGGCTTTCCATGTTCAGCTTCCACGCGAAGGCGGGATCTTTCTCGGCGGTCGCGCTAAGGAGCGCGGCGAGCAGATAGACCTCATTGATACCGTACTTCTCGATGATCCGCTCAATGCCCCGGCGGTCCATGGCATCCACCATGGCGAAGGGGCCGTCCATCTTCACCTGTGGCTCCTTGATGTCGGAAGCGACGACGTTATCGTTACCGAAGCGGGCCCTGAGGCCTTCCACCAACTCGGTACCGATCTGGCCGCTACTACCGATCACAAGGATCTTCTTCGCCATGCGCTAATTGAATGAGCACCAAAACTAAAGGACTCGGATGCTACGACAGCTACCCTCATCGTTTGATGATCCGAACAGCGAACAGTCGCTGTTCTGCCAACATCTGAAGGAGATAGGGTCCAGGAGCGACACCGGACAGGTTAAGCTGTTCCCGGTGCTCTCCCTCAGCGCGCTCAACATTGTCGAGGTACGTCATGATCGTTTTCCCATCGAGGTCGAGCAGGCGCAATGAAAGATGATCGGGCCGTGTCAGCGTGTAGGTCAGGTTCGCGATATCGTCAATAGGGTTGGGATAGATCAGATACGAGTTACCCTCGTTAACGTCATCGAGAACGCCAAGTGCGAGCGCGTCCAGGTAGCGCGCAACGGCGAAGTCGTAGTCGCTGCCTTGAGCAACTCCCCCGGCGACGATCGCTCCGTCGGTCTGCTGTGCCACACCATAAACCGATGCGACCGGGCCGCCGAACGTGGTGATCACGATACCGTTGGTGCCGAAGGTGTTGTCCAAGGAGCCGTCGACCTCATATCTGGCAAGAGCGAACCCATAGGTGGCTCCCTGCGCGGAATAACCGGCGGCGACGATGCGCCCATCAGGTTGAACAAGCAGGTCAAGGGCCAGATCCTGGCCGAGGTCGATATCGGTCACCACGATCCCATCAGTATCGAACGTGGGGTCGAGCATGCCCAAGGTGTCATATCGGGCAAGCGCGAAGGAGAAGTTGGCACCTGCCTGCATGCTTCCACAGACCACCGCACGGCCGTCCGGTTGCACGGCCAGACCGTTGAGCTGGTCATCCGAGTTTCCGATCGGGTGCGTTGTTATGCCACCCACGCCGAAGGAAGGATCCAGATCGCCATCCGGTCCCAACCGGATCACGCAAAGATCTTCGTTGAAACCATTGTCGACCGAGCCGGCCAGGAGCATGCGTCCATCCGGCAGCAATTCCAGACCACTCGGCCCGTGCAAGTCGCTGAAAAGGGGCAGGACGACGATACCTCCACTTCCGAACGTGGTATCCAATATCCCGGCGGTGTCGTAGCGTAGCACCAAGTACCCATCGAACAGCGCGTAACCCGCAACCACGATCTTTCCATCCGACTGTACGGCGATCGCGGTACCAACCGCATGCTGCCAGTCATACTGGATGACGGCCCCGGCGTTGCCGAAATCCGGATCGAGCGACCCATCGGGCAAGTAGCGGGCTACAAAGGGATGCTCGTAAGGTGTGAACGCGGAACTGGTGTATCCGGCGATGACGATCTTCCCATCCGGCTGCAACGCGACGGCCTGTGCACGATTCTCATCAGTGCAGATAGCTGTGATGACAATGCCATCCCCGGAGAACGAAGGATCCAGCGATCCATTCGGGAGATATCTTACCAGAGCGATCTGCGTGTCGGAATACCCGACCCCGACGATCCCCCCATCGGGCTGTATCACCCAATCGTACCCGATCTCATATGTGCCGATGGGGGTCGTGGTCGTTCCATCATTGCTGAACGTGGTATCGAGCGAACCCGCCTGACCGGTCGCCAGCAAGTGAAAAGCCAGGGTGGATAGGGAAATTACCGTGCGATGCCTCATGCGTAAGGTGGGATATGGTCCTTTCAAGACGAGCACGAGGTTACGGAGCAGCCTTGCCTGGACCCGGTGGGGCTTCGCTGCATGCCCCCGTATCTTCGCGGAATGGATCTCCACCGGCTCCGGAATCTGCACCATCCGGACCTTTTGCGAGCCCGGATCGAGCGTGAAGGAGTGGAACGGACGACCCTCTCCTTCTATCGGTACGTGCGCTTGACCGATGTCGAGGACCTGCGCAACACGATCTACCAGGAGTGGGAGTCCCTGGGCGTTCTGGGGCGCATCTACCTCTCGCAAGAGGGCATCAACGCGCAGGTGAGCCTTCCGACCGCGAACCTCGAGAATTTCCGGACCGCGCTCGATTCACGCCAAGCGTTCCAAGGAGTCCCTTGGAAGATCGCCGTGGAGGACGACGGCAAGAGCTTTCTGAAGCTGGCGATCAAAGTGAAGAAGAAGATCGTGGCCGATGGCCTGGCCGATGATGCCTTCGACGTGACCAATGTCGGAACGCACCTTGACGCCGCTACCTTCAATCAAAAGCTGGAGGAAGGCGCGTTGGTGGTGGACATGCGCAACAACTACGAAAGCGCGATCGGCTACTTCGACGGAGCGTATTTGCCCAAGGCCGATACGTTCCGGGGCGCGATCGATGAGGTGGTCGAGATGTTGGCGGAGCGCCGAAGCGTCGACCCAGTGGGTCGACCTATTGCCGCGCCGCAGATCCTGCTGTACTGCACGGGCGGCATTCGCTGCGAGAAAGCCAGCGCTTACCTGAAACACCATGGCTTCTCGAACGTCGGCCAATTGCACGGCGGCATCATAGACTATGCGCGACAGATCAAAGCACAAGGACTGGAAAGCCGCTACAAGGGCCAGAACTTTGTGTTCGATGAGCGGCTGGCGGAGCGCATCACCGATGATGTGGTGAGCACGTGCATGCAGTGCGGCACGAAGAACGACCGCATCAGCAATTGCCAGGAGGTGACCTGTAACATTTTGCTAGTCCAATGCGAAGCGTGCGCGGAGAGATACGCTGAGTGCTGCTCGCCGAGCTGTCGCGAGATCCACCTGCTGCCCGAAGAAGTGCAACGCGCATGGCGCAAGGGCCGGAGCACGCGAAGCACGAAGACCAAGGCCATCAACGACCCCGAAGGATTGCGCCGCCGGATCCGTGAAGAGGAAGAAGTTCTCGCGCTCAACGGCACGCTTCATCCAGAACTGAGCAATATCATCCAGCGGGTCGGGTAAGGGCCTGAAATTTCCGGCCCTTACCCCCCGACCACCGCCATGCCCATCTACCACTCCCTCGGCAAGATCCCGCACAAGCGCCACACCGTCTTCAAGAACGGGAAGGACCGCTTCTTCTACGAGCAGCTCTTCGGCACTGTGGGCTTCGACGGCATGAGCACGCTCAGCTACCACACTCATCGGCCTACCATGGTGAAGGAGCTGCGCAAGCCCATGGACGTTACGCCCAAGATCGCGGTGGAGAAGAACCTGCGGTCACTGCGACTGCATGGCTTCAAGACCAAGCCGGAGAAGGATCATCTGGCCGCACGCAAGGCCATCCTCGTGAACAGCGATGTGGCCATCGTGCTCTCCGCACCGCAGGCCAAGAGCGTGGACTACTTCTACAAGAACGCCGACTGCGATGAGATGATCTTCGTCCACAAGGGCAGCGGCACGTTGCGCACTTTCCTGGGCAACATCGACTTCAAGTACGGCGATTACCTGATGATCCCCCGTGGGATGATCTACACCATGGAGTTCAAGGACGCGGACAACCGCCTCTTCATCGTGGAGAGCCACCGCCCCATGTACACGCCCAAGCGCTACCGAAACTGGTTCGGCCAATTGTTGGAGCACAGCCCGTTCTGCGAGCGCGACATCCGTCGTCCGAAGAAACTGGAAACGCACGACGAGAAGGGCAGCTTCGTGATCAAGGTGAAGAAGCAGAACATGCTGCACGAGCTGGTGTACGCCAGCCACCCCTTCGACGTGGTGGGCTGGGACGGCTACAACTACCCCTACGCCTTCAGTATCCACGACTTCGAGCCCATCACCGGCCGCGTACACCAGCCGCCGCCCGTACACCAGACCTTCGAGACCGACGCCTTCGTGGTGTGCAGCTTCGTGCCGCGCCTCTACGATTACCACCCGCAAGCGATCCCCGCGCCCTACAACCACAGCAACATCGACAGCGACGAGGTGCTGTACTACGTCGATGGCGACTTCATGAGCCGCAACGACATCGGCCCGGGCCACATCAGTCTGCACCCTGCAGGCATCCCGCACGGTCCGCACCCAGGAGCCATGGAACGTTCCATCGGCAAAAAGGTGACCGATGAGCTGGCGGTGATGGTGGATACCTTCAAGCCCCTGATGGTGACGGAGGAGTGCTTGAAGATCGATGATGGGAAGTATTACAAGTCGTGGTTGGAGTGAGTGGCACGTGTCACACCGAGCGGAGTCGAGGTATGGGCGTGCCCCCTCGCAAAGCCTCGGGGTCGGGCTATCCGCAGTAGTCCTCGCTTCGCTGAGGGTTACTTGCTTCTACCCCTCACGCTTCCCAGCCGGGCAGCGCCTTATCCATAATCTCACGATACTCATCAGGGAGCGGGACCCGCTGTCCGAGAGGTTTGTACACCCATTTCTGAAGAAGCTTAATCACCAGAGGAATTGCAGCATTCACTTTTCCTGTTTGCACTACTTCTCCTTCCTGGTCATGAGGTTCGTGGTGCGATAGATGAACAACCTTGTGCGCCAGCAGCAAGCACTCGGCAATTTGCGCCTCGTGCCCAGATAGCGTTGTCGGCGGAGCTTGTCCACAAACATCTTCAACCCTGATGTCCTCTGCTTCTTTCTTTGTCCAATCGCCAGAACTCTGACGATAGCCCCAGTCCCTGTCGTTCTTCGATGTCACGTTTGTTCCATCAAGCTTGTAGCCGAGGAACCCGATAAACATGCGCGCCATGCATAGTTGGGAGAACATGAGCGCCCATTGAACGCGTTTTGCGGCCTCAACGTCTAGAACTACCTGTGATGCGCCAGTGTCTAGTTGTTTCTGAATTGATGGATGATCCAACTGTCCGGAGATCATCGCCTCAATCCTTGATTTGAGTTCTCCTGGATATTTGTGTCGCTCGTTTGCCGGAATTGGGTTGGGGCGAGATGTTGATGGGGTGGTCATTTGGTCATCTGATCTTGTCAAAGGTCAATATGAACCCAGCTCTCACGTGAGCATTGAGCAAACTGCGACTTCGGTCGGCCCGGGCCTGATCCCGGAGGGGTCACAGCCATTAGAAGAACGCCCCCGTGCCACCACGACCCTGAAGGGGTCGCAGCCGGTGTTCGCGTGAGGGGCCGGGACAGTCGCTTGCTTCATCCATGAAAATCCACAACTTTGATGTGGATTTTCAGCCATGATCATCAGAGAGGAACTTCTTGGCCGCTTGCGCAAGGCGCTTTCGCGCAGCCCCATCGTCATGCTTGTTGGCCCACGCCAATGCGGCAAGACCACCTTGGCCAAACAGCTCATGAGCGAGGGGTCGGGTCGCTATTTCGACCTGGAGCAGCATGGCACTGCGGAGCAGCTCGCAGAACCAGCGTTGGCGCTACAGGACCTCAAGGGCCTCATAGTGCTTGACGAAGCGCAGCGGCAGCCGATCCTGTTCCCGCAGTTGCGCGTGCTCGCGGACCGTTCGCGCAAGCAGGCGCGCTTCCTCGTGCTCGGCAGCGCTTCCCCGGAATTGGCGCGGCAGGCATCGGAATCGCTCGCCGGGCGTGTGGAGATCATCGAGGTGCGCGGATTCGACTCGTCGGAGATCCCTGAACGGGCGCAGGCCAACCTCTGGCTGCGTGGCAGCTTTCCGCGTTCGTTCCTGGCGCGGAGCAACGAGGCCAGCCTCGCCTGGCGTAACGACTTCATCACCACCTTCCTGGAGCGTGATCTGGGCAACCTTGGCTTTGGCATTTCGCCGGTAGCCCTGCGCCGTTTCTGGCGCATGCTCGCGCACTACCACGGCCAGCAGTGGAACGCCGATCAGATGTCCACCGCGTTGGGTATCTCCGCATCCTCGGCGCGCAACTACGTGGATGCGTTGGAGCAGACCTACATGGTACGACGGCTGCAGCCCTGGTTCATCAATACGAAGAAGCGCTTGGTGAAGGCACCGAAAGTGTACCTGCGCGATACGGGATTGCTGCACGCCATGGAGGGTATCGGAACGAAGGATCAGCTGCAAACCCATCCGATCATCGGAGCATCTTGGGAAGGGTTCGCGGTGGAGGAGGTCTTGAGCGCGTTCAAGCCCCGTGAGGCTTGGTATTATGCGACGCACAATGGTGCGGAGCTGGACCTGTTCTTTCTGCACAAAGGCAAGCGTATCGGCGTGGAGATCAAGCGCACCACGGCACCGACCATCACGAGATCGATGCAGGTGGCATTGGAAGACCTGAAGTTGGACAAGCTCTACTTCGTGTATCCCGGTACGCTCAGGGCGAAGCTGGCAGCCAAGGTCGAGGCGGTGCCCCTGTCGCAGCTACGCGAAGCGCTTTGAACCAGGCTGACCAACATCACACATCCGCCCCTCGAAAAACCCCGAACTTCGCACGTCAACAGAACACTACGACCAATGGCAACCGGATTGAAAGACGTCGACTACGGCCTGGAGAAGATCATGGCCGATGCACAGGACTTCCTGCCCCTGTTGGGCACCGACCACGTGGAACTGTACGTAGGCAACGCGAAGCAGAGCGCCCACTATTACAAGACCGCCTGGGGCTTCCAGAGCCTGGCGTATGCGGGTTTGGAAACCGGCATGAAGGACCGCACTAGCTATGTGCTGGTGCAGGACAAGATCCGCCTGGTGCTCACCACGCCGATGACGCCGGAGAGCCCGATCAACGAGCACATCCGCAGACATGGTGATGGCGTGAAGGTGATCGCCCTATGGGTGCCCGACGCGAAGAAGGCGTGGGAGGAAACCACCAAGCGTGGCGCGAAGAGCTTCATGGAGCCGGTGCGCGAGGAGGATGAGCACGGTTACGTGGTGCGCAGCGGGATCCATACCTACGGCGAAACGGTCCACATTTTCGTGGAACGCGACAACTACAAGGGCGCGTTCCTGCCCGGTTTCAAGCCGTGGAAGAGCCACTACAACCCGCCACCCACCGGCCTGAAGTTCATCGACCACATGGTGGGCAACGTGGGCTGGGGCGAGATGAACACCTGGGTGGATTTCTACGCCCGCGTGATGGGCTTCGCGCAGCTGGTGAGCTTCGACGACAAGGACATCAGCACCGAGTACACCGCGCTGATGAGCAAGGTGATGAGCAACGGCAACGGCCGCATCAAGTTCCCGATCAACGAGCCGGCCGAGGGCAAGAAGAAGAGCCAGATCGAGGAGTACATCGACTTCTACAACGGTGCCGGGGTGCAGCACATCGCGGTGGCCACCAACAACATCATCGAGACGGTGGGTGCGCTGAAGGACCGCGGCGTGGAGTTCCTCTACGTGCCGCCCAGCTACTACGACACGGTGATGGACCGCGTGGGCGAGATCGACGAGGACCTGGCGGTGCTGAAGCAGCACGGCGTGCTGGTGGACCGCGACGACGAGGGCTACCTGCTGCAGCTCTTCACCAAGCCGGTGCTGGACCGCCCCACGATGTTCTTCGAGATCATCCAGCGCAAGGGTGCGAAGAGCTTCGGCAAGGGGAATTTCAAGGCGCTGTTCGAGGCTATCGAGCGGGAGCAGGAGAATCGGGGGACGTTGTAAGGACGTCCGCCAAGGATCAGGAAGGCGTTCCGAAGGGGGCGCCTTTCCTCATTCCAGTAGTACGAACCTGCCCGCTCCAGCTCGCCTGCCCGAAACGCTGAGCGTGTAGGTGAACGCGCCCGGAGGGACCGGATGGATGGCGTATAGAAGACCGGGTGACAAGATTTGTCGCATGACGAGTCTGCCGTCCATGGCATGGATCGAGACCACGGCAGGTTCGATCGCTTTCAAGGTGATGAGACCATACGGTGTTATGCTCAGTGAAGGCTCGGCCCCATCGGGTTCTATCACCCCCAAGGTGCCCGGTAAAGGACAGTAATGCACCGACCAGAGGACATCCACCGCGTTGCGCTTGTAGCACCACAGATGCACTCCGTCACCGTAGTACTGCGGGACAACATGTGTGATACCAAACGTGCTTCCCACGCCTTCGATGAAGTCGTGGAGGATCTCCCCCCAAAGTGTCGTGGACAAGCCCCATCGCCGATGGAACTCGCCATCGTTGAGCTGCACACTGTCCAGTGAAACAACGATCGTGGGCGTCGGTGGCCAGCCAAGCTGGTCGAAGTCGAAGTAGTCGTGGATGGTGTCGCCAACCTCCAGGTTGTTGTCGTACAGTACGCGTTCGACCAGCAGGATGTGGTCATATTGAAAGACCAAGCCCGCGATGGTGTCTTCGCGCAGGCAGAGGTTAGTTAGGGTCGTTCCGGGAGCCACGTAGTAGCCGGGTGGGCAGAAGGGCGGGCCGTCCTGATCCAGAATGGGATGGAAACCGAAACGTTTGTATACGGTCCCGCCGATCACGGTGTCGCCCGCGATGAACCAATTACCTGCTGCGACCCAGCCACAGATCGTAGCGGACGCGTACACCGCAAGATCCCAGTTCGCGTCCGCACGGAGCAAGGGGTGATGGCTCTGGCCCTGAACAGGGGCATGCGAAAAGCACAGACCGAGCGCGGTCACTAAGAGCCAACTTCTGACCTTCACACCGTGAAACTACACGTCATTCCGGAACACACGAACAAGCGTAGGGTATCCGGTTACGCTGGAAAAGCAACGCATCTCTTACTCCTGGAGGCCCGAAGTGCTTCGGCAAGCGTCTTCGTCCCGATCTTTCGGGAGGCAACTTCAAGGCGCTGTTCGAAGCGATCGAAAGGGAGCAGGAGAATAGAGGAACTCTATAAGCACGAGAGCCATACAAGACATTCGAAGGGCGTCCAATGGGCGCCCTTCGAATTTCACTGCACCGGCTCCGGCGCGTCCGCGAATTTCTTGTGTTTGCCCGCGAGCTTGCCGAAGAACACCGTGACCGGAAAGATCACCTTGCGCACGAACGCGGGCACATCAAGAATGTCGAACTCGCTCTTGTACCGCAAGCCGAGGAACGCACCGTCGAAATCATCCGGGCGGCCCTTCCCGCTGGCCTTGGTGCTCGCGTAGAGTTCCGTGAGGAAGTACTCCACGTTGTGCGCCGGCTTGATCCACCCCTTGCATCGGAGGGGTTCGCTGCCTGCCGCCCAGAACTTGTGTCCAACGCCCGCTTGGAACGTCACCGTTGATCCGCGCCCGTGCTCCACGGGTTCCTTGCCGAACTCCTGCACCCCGATCCTGCCGCTTACCACCGTGAGGCTCTCCGCCTGCTTGAAATGCACGTGCATCGGCGGACCCGATCCAGGCTGTACCAGGTTCTCCACTTCGAGCCAGTCGCCAGCCGGGTCCTTCACCAGTTGGACGAAGGTGATCTGTTCGCCGTGGCCGTTCTCGATGGAATGAGGGTAGGTGTAGCGCATCGTCATATTTTTGGACATTGTCCAAATATATGGCGAAGCGGAAGACCACGGTCAAGGGGGAAGATAGACGGGCGCGCATCCTGACAAAGGCGCTGCAACTCTTCAACAAACTCGGCGTGGAGCACGTGGCCGTGCGCGACATCGCGCGCGCGCTGGCAATGCGGCCGGGTCACCTTACGTACTACTTCCCCGACAAAGAGGCGCTGGTGCTGGAACTGAACGCTGAACTGCGCGCATTGAACGACGCCGTGCGGATCGATGGAGGCATACGCACTCTGAACGTGTTCCTCGAACGGTTCGAACGGATCTTGCGCAACCACATTGCCTACCGGGGTCTGCTGCTCAGCATGGCCTGGTCGCTTTCGGCGCTGCCCAAGGTGAGAACGCTATATCGCGCCACACAGGAGAAACGACAGTCCGGTCTTCGCGCCTGTCTCCGTGCCTTGGTGAGTGCAGGAGAACTGCGTTCCTTGACCACGGACGAGGAAGATTTCCTCATCGCCTGCTGCAGCCTCATTTCACGCGGCTGGATCGTCGAATCACTGGCGGCGGGGTTTGAACTGGAGGAGCGGATACCGCATTACATCGGGTTGCTGAACAAGCTCTTGCTGCCCTATCGCATGTGAGCGATCGACAACCCTGCCGTGTTCCCCGAGATCATCCAGAGCAACGAGCGAAGAGCTTCGGCAAGCGCCTTCGTCCCGATCTTCCGGAGGCAGTTCGAGGCGATCGAACGGGAGCAGGAGGCCCGAGGCACCCTTTCTCAAAGCGCGGATCGCATCAAGGCTATCTTGGGCG
This sequence comes from Flavobacteriales bacterium, assembly GCA_016703105.1. Lineage (GTDB taxonomy): Bacteria > Bacteroidota > Bacteroidia > Flavobacteriales_F > PHOS-HE28 > PHOS-HE28. The sequence goes on along the minus strand of JADJCS010000004.1, from coordinate 296,402 downwards.
CATGAGCGCATCCGAAGAAGTGCGGACCCAGCGTCCTTGGTTGCTGATCCTCGCCATGGCTGCGGCATTGCTCGCGTTGGTGATCGACCTGCTCGATGGCCATGCGAGCAAATCGGTCGGTACGGCTGGACTTTTCGTCGGCCTCGTGGGGTTACTGGCCGTCCGCTCCACAGGCCGCGCATCCTACAACTATCTGGCGATCGCGGGCTTCGTGCTCTTCATCGCGTCCGTGGTGTACAGGATGTGTGTACATCAAGGCTGGATCCAAGGCTGAGCTCAAGGCGATCCCTTGCTGTTAATCGCCGAGGATCGAGAGCAATGGATCTGCACGAGCGAAGTTGGAAGCCTCAAGGCGCTACCACCTTTTTCATCCAGATGTGCTCCCTTTCTTGCACCAGCACGAAATAGACACCTGCGGGCGTGCTCAACTGTAGCGGGGTGCCGTTCCAGTTCCGTTCGAACATGGTACGACCGGACGTGTCGAAGACCCGCAGTTCAACAGAGCCGCTTGTGCGCATGGACAACCACGGCCCACCTTCCGCTGTGAACACGCGCAACGCGTCCTCCGTAGTGTTCTCCGGGATGTCGTTGGCAGCGCAAGCCGCCAGGGCGGGCCAGAAGTCAGGAACGGAGATGCTCGTCACACCGGGCGCGATCGGGCCAGTGATCATGCCATTGGTGAAGCCCAGCCAGTAAGTCCCACAACTGCTGATGTGGTAGTCGCCCGCTTGCTCGAGGTCCGGCGGAAAGCCGGCCGTGATGAAGTTGCCCATGAAGTCCGTCTCGTGGAAACCCCAGACGACCGTATCGCCCACGTTCCATGTACCCGCGTAGTGACGACACAAGGCGCCATTGTCGCCCCATACCGTAAGCGTATCACCTACCAGCACGTTGCCCTCTAAGACCTCCAGCACTTTCACATGCATGCCATAGAACACCTCGTCCAGCTTCACACCGAGCACAACCACATGCGGCGTGTCCCAGGTGGGGTAGAGGGTTTCGCAGAAGGTATATGGGAGTTGCATCGCACAATCGCATGCGAGCGCGGAGGTGCGTAGCAGTGCCGTGCCAGCCAGAAGGACGATCGCTTTTCTCATCATCGGTCTCTCAGTTCCGCGAAATGACATCCGCGAAGCGGTATCCGCTGCTTTGCCGGTGACCATTGGTTCAGCCCACGATGAACGGGTCACTCCGTTGTGCTTTCCCGTTCCTTGCGCGCCAGCACGGCGTATCCTTCCCGGATGCGGTCCAATTCCTGGTCATCCATCTCTTCCAGGTCCAACAACGCATTGTTGGCCTTCTCAATGGACCGGATGATCTCGTCCAGTTTGATCTGGAGCGCTTCCGTGTCCCGGTTCTGCGTGTTCTGGATCAGGAAGACCATCAAGAAGGTGATGATCGTGGTGCTCGTATTGATCACCAATTGCCAGGTATCACTGAACTGGAAGATCGGTCCGGTGACGGCCCAGACCACGATCACCAGCACGGCGACTATGAAGGTGATCGGCCTGCCGGTATAGGTGGAGGTCTTCTTCGCGAAACGGGTGAACGGAGAGTTGATGGGCCGGATCATGGTTCGAGGGTTGCTCAAACCTAACGCGCCGGACCTCTCTACGGCACGATCACTTTCCGCTGTGCTTGGCGCAATTCCCGCTCCACGCGAACGAGGTAGGCACCGGAGCCCAAGGCTTCGATCGGCATCGGCATACCATCCCAACCACGGCGGCGCACGCATCGTCCGGAAGCATCCCACACGCTCAGTTGCGCCAGGCCTTGAACGTCGCTCATCGAGATCACAGGGATCCCCCCTTCATAGCGCACGGTGAGTTCATCGCCCGGTCCGGCTTCCTGGATACCGGTGGAGAGACATCCGTTCACCAGGGTCTCGAATTCGGCAAGCGTCATCGTTTCGCCGTTCTCCGTGATGATCGGCCCGCTTACGATACCGGCGCTGTAGTCCAACCAGTAGGTGCCGCAAACGGAGATCAAATAGTCATCAGGCTGCTCCAGCGGCCCACCCAATTGGTCAGTGATCCGGAAACCCCAGATCACCGTATCGCCCACCTCCCAGGTGTCGGCGTACATGCGGCAGAGCAGGCCGGTGTCGCCCCAAACGCGAATGGTGTCATCCACCTGTGGCGGGCCGGAGAACGATTGAAGGATGCGCACGTCCATGCCATGGGCCAACACGCCCACCTTCACCCCGAGGACCACGACGTCCGGGATCCACCACTCCGGGTTTGGATAAGGTGGGTCGAGCGTACCGCAGAACGTAGGCGGGCCGAAACAGGAACAGGCGGTGCCCTTCAGCGAAGGCAGGCTGACCACCAGGAAGAGGAAGAGGAGACGTGCGATCATGGGTCGACTTTCCCCTAAGATGGCACCAGGTGGCGCGAACGACGCCTGCACCGTTACCATCGGTTGATCGAGCGGTGGATCGTGTACCTCGGGCATCCGCCTAAATTCGCGCTCCTTCCGCCCCTCCCGCATGTTCCGCACCCATACCTGTGGCGCACTCCGCCTCGCCGACGCTGGTTCCACCGTTACCCTCGCCGGTTGGGTGCAACGCACCCGCGACCTGGGTGGCATGACCTTCGTGGACCTGCGCGATCGCTACGGGATCACCCAACTCACCTTCAACACCGACAGCGATGCGACACTGCGCGAAACCGCCCGCACGCTCGGCCGCGAATTCGTGGTGCAAGTGACCGGCAAAGTGGTGGAACGTCAGAGCAAGAACGCCAATATGCCCACGGGCGAGGTCGAGATCTTCTGCTCGGAAATGAAGGTGCTGAACGGCGCGAAGACGCCACCCTTCACCATCGAGGACGAGACCGATGGCGGCGAAGAACTGCGCGCGAAATACCGCTACCTCGACCTCCGCCGCAACCAGGTGCGAAAGGGGATCGAACTGCGCCACCGCATGGCGATCGAAGTGCGTAACTACCTCAGCGGACAGAATTTTCTGGAGGTGGAAACGCCCGTGTTGATCAAGAGCACGCCGGAAGGCGCCCGCGATTTCGTGGTGCCCAGCCGCATGAACCAGGGCGAGTTCTACGCGCTGCCGCAAAGCCCGCAGACCTTCAAGCAGCTGCTGATGGTGGCGGGCTTCGACCGCTACTTCCAGTTAGTGAAGTGCTTCCGCGACGAGGACCTGCGCGCCGATCGCCAACCGGAATTCACGCAGATCGATTGCGAAATGGCCTTCGTGGAACGCGAGGATATCCTGCAAGCCTTCGAAGGATTGGCTAAGCACTTGTTCAAGGCCATCCTCGGCCGCGAGTTCAACGAGCCCTTCCTGCGCATGAGCTATGATGAAGCCATGCGCGATTACGGCTGCGACAAGCCGGACCTGCGCTTCGAGATGAAGTTCGTAGAGTTGACCGCGTTGGTACAAGGCCATGGCTTCAAGGTCTTCGATGAGGCTGAACTCGTACTGGCGATCAAGCCCACGGGCACCGCGAACTGGAGCCGCAAACAGACCGACGCGTTGATCGACTTCGTAAAACGTCCGCAAGTCGGTGCGAGCGGGATCGTTTTCGTACGCTGGGCGGAAGAAGGAATGAAGAGCACCGTGGACAAGTTCTATCCACCGGAGCAATTGCGGAAGTGGGCCGAAGCCACTGGCATGCGAAAAGGCGATATGATCTGCATCCTGGCCGGTGAAGCGAACAGAACGCGCAAGGCGATGAACGAACTGCGCTTGCATTTGGGCGACCTGCTCGGCTTGCGAGATCCCTGGAATTTCAAACCCCTGTGGGTCGTGGATTTTCCGCTGTTAGAGAAGGACGACGAGAGCGGTCGCTGGCATGCGATGCACCATCCGTTCACTTCGCCGATACCGGAGCACGCGCATCTTCTGGAAAGCGATCCCGGCGCGGTGAAAGCGAACGCTTACGATCTGGTGATCAACGGCACGGAGATCGGTGGTGGCAGCATCCGCATCCACGATCGCAGCATGCAGGAGGCGATGTTCCGCGTACTCGGCTTCACCGATGAGGACGCACGCTACAAGTTCGGTTTCCTGCTCGATGCTTTCGAATATGGCGCACCGCCGCACGGTGGCGCGGCCTTCGGCTTCGATCGCTGGGTATCCCTGTTCGGCGGGCGCAGCGATATCCGCGAGTTCATCGCCTTCCCCAAGAACAACGCCGGCCGCGACGTGATGATCGATGCGCCGAGCCGGATCGACGATACCCAGTTGAAGGAACTGGGGATCGCGGTGCGGTAACCTCATGGCCGCCGCGCCGCTCATCGGGATCAAGGAGACGTGTCTCTACGTCACCGATACAGCGCTGACCAGGGCGTTCTATGAAGGCTCCCTTGGTCTTCACTGCTTCGCGGAGCAAGAGGGGGAGTTCCATTCTTCCGTGCAGGGAACTCGGTGCTGCTGTGCTTCAATGCGGCCCTGTCCGGTGAACAAGTAGGCCTTCCCCGTCACTTCGGTGCAGGCGAACTGCACTTCGCCTTCGAAACGTCACGCGAGCACTATGACGCCTGGCGGGCGTTCGTCGCTGACGCAGGGATCGTGATCGAGCATGATCACGTCTGGAAGCATGGCCATCGCAGCTTCTACTTCCGCGATCCCGACCGCCATTGGGTGGAGATCATCGAGGCGGGGATGTGGGAGGCGCGCTGAGCTGTCGCGCTCATTTGTTGCCGCGCACCGCAGTGAACAGCGGTACGAGATCCAGCGGGGCGACGGCCATAGGGCCAAGCTTGCTTACCTCAGTTTCGGCGGTGGAAATACGGTCCTGCGTGAGCGGATGGCTGCTCAGGAATTGCATCGCCTGCGGGATCTCCATCGCTTCTTCATTAAGCAACTTAAGCAACTCGACCATGCCCTGCGGATCGACACCACGCGCATGCAATCGTTCCATGCCGTGCCGGTCGGCATCCTCCTCCAGACCGCGCGTGTAGGACAGATTGCGGATGTTATCCGCGTTCTCGGCCACCACGGCCACGATGGCACTCGCATCGCCGATCAGCATGCTGATGAACACATAGCTGGCGAGTTGTCGCATCAGCATGCGTGTGCTGTGCCGCTCGGCCACATGGGTGCCTTCATGCGCGAGCAAGGCCGCCAGCTCGCCCGGCTGGTCCATCTTGTCCAGGATGCCGGTGAACACCACGATATGTCCGCCGGGCAATGCGAAGGCGTTCACTTGGTCGTCCTTCACCACATGGAAGATGAGCGAGTCCTCATCACTGAGATCCAACGCATCCCCGAACTGCTGCAGTGCGATGGTGCGCGCGGTGTCCTCTTCCAGTGTCATCGCCATCGAGGAGTACGCCGCTTCGCCCAGTTCGCGGTCCAAAGTGCGCGGCAGCACCATCGCCAATCCTTCCGCCGCCCAAGGCAGCAACCAGAGATAACCTCCGACCATCAGCGCCGCCACCGCGAGGAAGAAGAGCACCGGGCCACTCCGCGCGATGGCCAGCAGGCGGTCGTATAGGCCCTGGCGGCCGCTGTAGCGCATGCGCAGCACGAAGCTCTGGATGAAGATGGGGTCGCGCACGATGATCACACGGCGCGGGAATTCACCGAAGGAGATCCGCAGGCTATCGCGCGAGCGTTCCCATTGCAGGCCCTCGTGCTCCAGCGGCCAGGTGAAGCGCTCCTTGTCGTACTCCACCTGCAACGCGTTCTGCTCGCGCACGGTGATGCGCGCCGCGTGCGGCTGGCTGCGCACGCCGTCATACAGGACCGCTTCAGTGCCGTCGCTCACAGGAAGATGCCGATGTCCATCAGGTCGCCCAACTCGTCCGCCAAGGCCTGCTTGTGCTCTTGCTCGGTCTGTACCACACTGCCGAGATCCGCATCGCCGATGAACTCGATATTGCGCGTAACGAATTGCATGGTGCGCACTTCCGCCCAGGCGTAACCGAAGCCCAATGTGAGGAGGATCAGGAAGAGGTTCCCGATGATCAAACGGAACATGCCCGCGCCCGTGGCGGTGCTCTTGAAGCGGATCACGCGATCATCGCCCAAGTGCCAGCTCAGGTTGTTCACGTAGTAGTCGAACAGCTCCTTCCGCCAGCGGAACCAATAGCCGCCCAGCGTGAACAGCGTAAAGAAGTAGCACTTCAGGTTCAGGATGAAGTAGTCCGGCCCGTCCCCCTTGTACTCGAAACGTGAGCTGCCCCAGCGTACGTTGCCGAGCACGTAGTTGCGCAGATGGATGGTGAACCACGGTGCGTAGAAGCCAAAAGTGATGACGGTGATCAGGCCATCGGTAAGGCATTGCTTGTACAACGGGCCCAGCTCGCCGCGGTAACCGAAATGGATGCCGCGCCAACTGCTGCGCCCCATACGGTAGCGGAAGGTGCCGTGGATCACCAGTGGGAACAAAGCGATCACCCCCGCGGCCAGAACCACCTGCAACAACAACGGATGCACGAAGTAGTACAGCGCGAAACCACCACCGCCCAGCACCGCGAAGAGCCCCACCGCTTTGATGAAGCCGATGAACATCTCCCGCCCGGTGCCATGGAAGTGGAAGGGGTGTCCGTCCAGCTCGGTGTGCTCGTAGTAGTACTTCAACTTGCGCACCTTGGCCCAGGGATAATAGAGGCCGAGCGTAACGATCGTGAGCAGCCAGTTGACAATGAGCACTATGAAGAGGTCCACGCCTTTCCCCCGAAAGGCGAGCCGTTGCAACGGGTTGATCGGGTCCATGCGCGAAGGTCGCAGGCAAGGTAATTCCCGAGCCCCGTTCCAGCGCTTACTTTGACCGGTCATGCGTCCACTTCCGCTGCTTTCCTCCTGCTTCGTTCTTTCCCTCCACGCCCAGGATGCGCCCATCGACACCAGCGCGGTGATCGCGCGTATCGAAGCGCGCATGGCCGAGGTGAACCAGGCGCCCATTATCGCCGAGTACATCAAAGTGCCCGGTATGGAGGAGGCACTGTTGCTGGAGGTCGGCTCGCAAGTGCCCAAGCATGCCGAAGTGCGTTATGAGCTTTACGGCAATGATGACCGTTCGCTCGCGGGCCTAACCGAATATCTCAAAAGCCCGGCGAAAGGGGTGGAACTGAGCAGCTCGTACTATTTCGATACCGACGGCAACACCGTGGCCGTGTGGTGGAAAATGACCTGGACCTTCAGCGGCTGTGCCGATAGCCTGGCTGTGGAGACCAGCGTGAGCTACCTGCACCCCGCCACCCATGTGTTCTACGAATACGCCAACCTTACCGATGGCCACGGCACAGACATCGATCCCGAGCCGTGCAAGTTCCCGGACATCGAACGCGAGTACGCCACCTTCTACCACCGGGACATGCTGCTGCTGATGCGGCATATCCCGTTCGAGTGAATAGTTGAGGAGAGATCGCCCCAGATCGGGGAACGCACCAGGAGGTCTGGTACGCGCGCACGCACACCACATGATCGGCACTATTGTAGCGTCCGGAGAGATGTATACCCTACTTGTAATGCAGAAGCCTATCTCCCTGGAGGCCACGACCTCTCCAAAGCTGACCCCGATGGACCGGCTTGTTCGTTATGTACTGCTTCCGGTCGTGGTCGCCATTGGGCTGCACGGGTTGATCCACTACGCGATAACCGGTGACGTAGCGGTTTGGCTTGAGTTGACGGCGATGCCGTAGGGAACTCGATCACTAGAGCGAATCCGGCTTACCATCACACGTATCGTTGGGGTGCGGTGCGGGTCCATCGATCCTATTCCAGCACCACCCGCGCCGATAGCCAATTCGAACCGTTCTGTAGCACGCGGATCGAATAGATCCCTGCCGGTAGATCACCGCGAACAATAGAAATTTCGTAGCTGCCAAATCCGCGCAAGGTGCGCACCAAGCGGCCGTGGAGGTCGCGCAGTTCGATGACGTCCCCGGCGGTTATCGGTGAATCACATCGCAAGTAGAACATACCGTTGGCAGGGTTGGGGTGAACGCCGATGCCGATATGGTCCGGGATGGATCCAGTGCCTGTGCTGAAGCACTCCACGGAACTCGATGAACCGGCCCCTTGCGCAAAGTGATGGTGCTCGTCCCCGGGTCCGAACGCGTTCGGAGCGTTGGAGCAATTGGTCGAGATCACCGGGTTGATCACCGTGTACGAAGCGCTGAGGTTGCTGATCGAACACCCAAGCACCAGGCCTGACGTGTCCGGGCGCATCACCCAACCAAGATCCGAGAACGTGGACCCCACCAGATAATGCTCATCCGCGCCCGGCACGGTCTCCAGAGAACGTATCCAGTGCCCGTCGTACTGGCGCACCCAGTCGATCGCCCCGAGGCTATCGCACTGCATCATCCAAGTGGTTCCGGTAACCAGCACCTTGCCATTGGGCCGCACGGCGATCCCCGTGGGGGTGCCGGTAACGCCCATCGTGTATTCATGCGACCAGAGCGCGTTGCCCGAAGCATCCATGCGTAGCAGAGCGAACCCCTGGTTCAGGGGTCCCGCAGCGGCGTAGAGCGAGCCATCCGGTGCTTCGGCGAGCTTCACGCCGGTATAGTTGAGCGCGTCCGGCAACGCGTAGCTGCGGCACCAACTGGTGCTCATGCCCGGGGGCGAGCGCATCACCACCGCACCGTTCACCCCACACCCACCGAAAAGCGCGTCGCCGTTCGCAAGCGGCACGCCATCGAGGATGAAAGTGAACATACCCGCGGCAGTGCAATACGCGCTGGCGGAGTAGTTGCCCGCATAGGTTGCCCCTACCCGGGCCATAAGGCCGCTCACGTTCGCAAGTCCCTCATCCCAGCCACCGATCAGTGCCGTCCCGGTGGCTTCGGCATTGGCGAACGTGTATTCTTCGACCAGCACCCCGCCGTGCGTACCCGCCCAAAGCGGCGTACCGCTCGTATCGAACACGCCCACAAGGGCTTGGTTCGTCCTGTAGGTGGTGACCGAGGGTAATGCGCGGCCCACCGCTACATAGCCCGCAGTGCCCAAAGGGGCAACATCCTTGAAGATGGCCCAATAAGAAGTGGTGTCGTAGATCTGAAAGTCGTTCACGCCGAAATTCAGGTAGTCCCTGCTCCAGATGGGCACGCCCTCCGCATCGGTGGTGCGCAGGCCGTTGTCCGTGTTCAGGATAAGCCCCCCGCTGGGTGTGACCGCCCCGCCTTGGAAAGGGCCGTGGCCATACGTTTTGCTGAAATACGCCTGTGCCATGATGGAAGTACACAGACCGGTGGCAAGGCAGGTGAGGAGGGATCGCATGGACGATGAGAAGACGCGGACCATGGTAGCGCGTTGCTTGCGTGTGCGCCTGGCGCAAAGGCACTGAAGCAACGTTAGGTACTTTCACCGACGTCCACACGCCACAAACAGAACCCATGCGCAGATCCCTCGTCCTTATCGGCGGTTCCATCCTCCTCGCCTCGGCCGTTATCACCGGGTGCCACAAAGGCTCCGGTGGCAACGGGCCCCAGAACGCATTGCACACCGTGTTCACCAACAACCTGGCGGCGGCCGAGCAGAGCTTCTTCGTGGACGCGCTCGCGGGCGGCACCATCACCGGTAGCGATGGCACGCAGGTCACCTTCATCGCGAACGCCTTCCGCACCCAGGGTGGTGGCGCGGTGAGCGGCCAGGTAACCGTGAAGTTGGTGGAGGCTTTGACCGTGGGCAAGATGCTCCTGATCAACAAGCAGACCGTGGGCTATGACAACGGCGTATTGAAACCGCTCACCAGCGGCGGGCAGTTCCGCCTCACCGCCTCGCAGAACGGCCAGCCATTGAAGCTGGTGCCCGGCGGCTCCTTCGTGCTCGTACCGGCCAATAACCCCGATCCGCAAATGGAACTGTTCAGCGGCACCGTGGATGCCGATGGCACCATCCTCTGGGACCCGTTCGCGCAAGGACAGTTGAACGCGGATAGCATGGGCTACACCTTCCCCAACGATTCGCTCGGCTGGATCAATTGCGACTACTTCATGAACTGGGGCGTGCCGCTCACGACGATCACCGTCACCGTACCGACGAACCACAACGACCAGAACACATTCGTATGGACGGTGTTCCCCAGCATCAACTCGTTGACGAACGCACCCCAATACGACGCGAACGCCTCCACCTTCGCCACCGGCCCGAACTACTCGGCGCCCATCGGCGAGAACGTGATCATCGTCTCGCTGGCACTGATCAATGGCGTTTACTATTCCTCCTTCACGCCCACCACGCTCGTGGCCAACCACAACGAGGTGATCAGCTACCAGGCCACCACGCTCGCGCAGTTCAATGCGGATTGCATGGCGTTGTAAGCATCTCTAAAGCGCGCTCCAATGAGCAAGAACCCCGGCGGCAGGCCGGGGTTCTTGCGTTTATCCCTCACGTCATCGCGAGGATCAACGCTGAGGGTGAAGCCCGAGGCGCTGTCAAGCGATCTTTAGTGTGGGTGGTTGAACGTCCGCACGGATCCAATGAGATCACTTCGGACCGCCGAGCCGGATCCTTGCGAACGCGGGAGAGACGGGGACATGGGGCAATGCTAGTGCTTCACCAGACGCCGCATGCCGAGCGCACCGGTACCGTCCGTGATGCGCACCAGGTAAACACCAGCAGTGAGTCCGGCGATATCGATCACCTCGCGCTGCAGGCCCGTCGCACGGGTGTTGCGCGCATGGTTCCGCACCACCTGCCCGTGCAGGTCCAGCACATCAATGACCACCGCCTGGCCACCGGCAAGGCCGGAGGTCACCTCCACACGATCGGTAGCGGGGTTGGGCCATAGCTCCATACCGATGTCATGCCGTAACAATTCCTCCACACCTATCGCACCAGCACCGATCACCGAGCTGCTTGAATCGCTGAGAATGAACCCGCCAAAATCAATTGTGATGCGCTCCAGCACCAGCACCGGGCCGTGAACGCCCGGACGGTAGTAGAAGTAGTCATCGAAGGTGGTGGTGGTGGCCGGGGAGAATTGGTTGTCCACCATGGTGCGCTGGTTGCGTACACGCAACACGTTGCTCACCGTACCCCATGACAATTGCAGATCGCCCCAGCCGTCCGCTATGCCGCTCACATCCGTGGTGCGTGCCCAGGTCGTATTGCCGTCCGTAACGGAGCACGTGCTCTGGTCCGTGAAGGTGCCGCCGTACGTCAATGGATAGGCCACCAGCAAGCTTGGGTCGCTACAGGTGCCGGTGTAGCCGGAGGTGGTCAGGTGGAAACCATCGTCCGAGTAACCGTCCGCCGTGGCGCGGTAAAAGAGGTAGTCGCCGCTGCCCTCGTCCTGCGCCACAGTGGCCTGAGGAAAACTGGCCGCCACGCTCGTGCTCGCCACGGTCACATAGTTGAAGGTGTTCGGGTTGCTTGTGCTGAGCCCGGTTTGGTCCCAAGTGACGTTGGCGCCGCCCGCACCCGGCTGGGCAAAGTCCCCATAGGAGTACTCCAGCTGATCACCGGGCACCGGGTTCACGGAACCGGCGCCCAAGTTGGGCTGTGCCCAAGAGGCCACGGGGGCCAGTAGTGCGAAGACGTAGGTGTATGGTCGCATCATGTTCGTTCGGTTATTTGCCGCGAAGGTGGGTCCACTTCACCCCTGGCCGACACCCAGGCCATGTCTTCCGTCAACGATCCATCCCTTACAGTGGGCGAACACCACCACCCTCATGACCAACTACAACGAGGTGATCAGCCAGGGCCACCCTGCTCGCGCAGTTCACTGCGGGAGCTTAAGGCCCGCTATACCACCACCACCGGCAGCGTTGCGCTGGCGTGGGAGGCGAGGTACGGGGACCGTTCGTACAATGTCTACAAGAGCACCAGCAACAGCCCCTTCAATTGGGTGCCGACAGGTGTTACCACGAAGGCGAAATTCAATGTGGATGGACTGGAGTCCGGGGAGGACTACTGGTTCGCCGTAACCGCCACTGGCGCCGCCGGTGAAAGCAGCCTGAGCAAGCCGCTCATCGCTCGCGCAGCCGAATAGGCGATCGCGTTCTTCGATCATGCAAAACCCCGGCGGCAGGCCGGGGTTTTTGCGTTGGGGGAGGGCACGAACGAAGGAGGCTCGCGTCAGTATGGGGACCGCAGGGTCCCGAAGACGGTGACCCTGCGGGGACTTTGAGATTAACGTCCCCGCGGGGTCACTCCCGAGTTGACGCTCGGCTGTTTGCCGAGTGTCATGATCACTAGGGCCTCTGGCCCGCCTTCTATCGGAGCAACGGGACGGTGACCCTGCGGGGACACCCTAAACTGAAGGATCCCGTTCGCGCTGGATCCTTGTTACCTCGTTGACCGACCAGGGCTCCCCGCATCGCGCAAGCCTACCGCGCAGGCTGTGCGGGGTAAACTTCTCGCCCGGCGCTTGTCAGCGCCACAAGTGCTCCGCACTTGTCAGTCGGTCAACAAAAAGCCCCCGACATGTCGGGGGCTCTATTGTTGACCGACCAGGGCTCGAACCTGGACTCTTCTGAACCAAAATCAGACGTGTTGCCAGTTACACCATCGGTCAATACCGGCCAGGTGGCCGTGAACAGGGCGCGAAAGTAATGCCTCTGCCCATTCCCCCCAACGCCGCATCAAGGTCGGGCCGGGAATTCCGGTATTTTCGCCACCGTTCCGCCGAAGGCTGGCCGGAACGGACCTTACCGGACCCCTCCTCTCCCGCATGGACTTCAAGAAGCTGAACATCGTCACCGGATGGCTCGTGTTCCTGGTGGCCACCTATACCTATATCGCCACCATCGAGCCCACGGCCAGCTTCTGGGATTGCGGGGAGTTCATCGCCACGGCCAACAAGTTGGAAGTGGGCCACCCGCCCGGTGCGCCCCTCTTTATGATGATCGCCCGGGTGTTCAGCGCTTTCGTATCGCCGGAGAACGTGCCGGTGTCCATGAACGTGCTGAGCGCGCTGTGCAGTTCCTTCAGCATCCTCTTCCTGTTCTGGAGCATCACCCACCTGGCACTGAAACTGGCTGTGCGCAAGGGCGATGAGGAGCTCACCACCGGCAAGCTGATCGCCGTGATCGGTAGTGGCGTGGTGGGGGCACTGGCCTATACATGGAGCGATAGCTTCTGGTTCAGCGCGGTGGAGGCCGAGGTGTACTCCATGTCGTCCCTCTTCACCGCCCTGGTGTTCTGGGCCATTCTGAAGTGGGAGAGCGAGGCGGACCAGCCGCACAACACGCGCTGGCTCATTTTGATCTGCTACCTGATCGGCCTGAGCATCGGAGTACAGCTCCTGGGGCTGCTGTGCATACCGGCCATCGCGCTGGTGTACTACTTCAAGAAGTACACGACCACCACCAAGGGCGTGATCTATACCCTGGTGATCGGCGCCTTGATCCTGGGTACCATCCAGGCGATCATCATCCCGGGCATCGTGAAGGTGGCGGGCACCTTCGAGCTGCTCTTCGTGAACGACTTCGGCCTGCCCTTCAACACGGGCAACTTCGTATACGGTGCCCTGCTGATCGCCCTCATAGTCTGGGGTTTGATGTGGAGCCAGCGCAGCGGCCGCGTGGTGCTCAACACCATCATCCTGGGCGTCACGGTGATCATCCTGGGGTACAGCACCTATGCGATGATCGTGATCCGCAGCACGGCCAATCCGCCGATCGACGAGAACAACCCGGAGAACGTGTTCAACCTGGTGAGCTACCTGAACCGCGAGCAGTACGGCGACCGCCCCCTGCTGATGGGCCAGTTCTGGGATAGCGAGCTGAGCAGCGAGCGCGGCGATGGAACGCCGGTGTATACCGCCACCTGGCTGGCGAAGAAGGACGGAAAGACGGCCGGGCAGTTCTACGACCGCTGGACCGCCCAGCACTGGGCCGATGCCAACCCAGGCGGCGAGGTGGACCATGCGTACATCATGACCGATCCGCGCAAGGGCTCGGAACCGATCTATGAGCCGGAATTCACCATGGTGTTCCCGCGCATGTACAGTTCGCAGGCCAGCCATGTGGAGCAGTACAAGTCCTGGAGCAATTTCAAGGGCACGCCCATCCGCACCACCGATCGGGAGGGTAAACCCACCATCATCTACAAACCGACGTTCGGGGAGAACCTGCGCTTCTTCGTGGACTACCAGGTGAACTGGATGTACTGGCGTTACTTCCTCTGGAATTTCGCCGGGCGGCAGAACGACATCCAGGGCCACGGCAACATCATCGAGGGCAACTGGCTCACCGGCATCCCAGCGATCGATTCACAACGCCTGGGTAACCAAGAAACGCTTCCGCCGAGCATGACGGCGAACAAGGGTTTCAACAAGCTCTACCTGCTGCCGCTGCTCCTGGGCGCCATCGGCTTGATCTATCAACTGATGCGCAACCTGCGCGACTGGACTGTGGTGATGCTGCTCTTCTTCTTCACCGGGGCGGCGATCGTGATCTACCTGAACCAGACACCCTATCAGCCGCGTGAACGCGACTATGCCTACGTAGGCAGCTTCTATGCTTTCGCGATATGGATAGGGCTCGGGGTCTATGCCCTGTTCGAGGCCGCGCGATCGATCACCCAACGCGAGATCCTCATCTCCATCGGCGCGGCTGCGGGTCTGGGTGTGCTGAAGTATCTGGTGGAATCCGTGGCGGATGATGACCACGCGGTGAGCTATTCGATCTTCTACCTCACGGTGCTGAGCGGCGCGGGGCTCGGCCTTTTCCATGTGCTGGGCAAGGTGGTGAAAGGGGATACGGTCCCTGCCGCACTGGCTTCTCTGCTCTGCCTGCTCGTGCCTTTGCAAATGGTGCGCGCGGAATGGGATGACCACGACCGCAGCACGCGCATGCCTGCCCGCGATCTGGCCAGCGATTACTTGAACAGTTGCGCACCGAACGCGATCCTCTTCACCAACGGCGACAACGACACCTTCCCGCTGTGGTACGCCCAGGAGGTGGAGGGCATCCGCACCGATATCCGCATCGTGAACCTCAGCCTGCTGAACACGGATTGGTACGCGGACCAGATGCGCCGCAAAGCCTACGACAGCGAGCCCCTGCCCTTCGGCCTGGCGCAGGAGAAGTACCGCCAGGGCACGCGCGACATCGTGGCCTTGATCCCCTCGCAGAACGAGAAGGGTGTGTACGTGGATGTGAAGCAGGCCATGAACTTCGTGGCCAACGACCGGAACATGCAGCCGCTCTTCCAGCGCAATACCAAGGACGCCTACTTCCCCACCAACAAATTCCGCATCCCCGTGGACAGCGCGCATGTGGTGGAGAACGGCACCGTGGCACTGCAGGACACCGCGTTGATCGTGGACAACGTGGATTGGGAAGTGCGCAAGCAGATCCTGCTCAAGAACCAATTGATGGTGCTCGACCTGCTGGCCAACTTCAACTGGGACCGCCCCATCTATTTCGCGGTGACCACCGGACCGGACAGCTACCTGAACCTGCAGAACTACTTCCAGTTGGAAGGCCTCACGTACCGCCTGGTGCCCATCTACACAAAGAACGAGAACCCGAACCTCTACGGCCGCGTTGGCACCGACGTAATGTTCGACAACGTGATGAACAAGTTCCGGTGGGGCAATATGGAGTCCGAAGGGGACATCTACCTGGACGAGAACATACTGCGGATGACCACGAACCTGCGCCTCCAGCTGAGCAGCCTCGCGGACGCGCTCACCGAGGAAGGCCGCAAGGACGACGCCCGGGCGGTGCTCGACCTCACCATGGAAAAAATGCCCGAGCGCAACGTGCCCTTCGACCGCATCATGCTGCCGGTGATCGAATCGTACTACAAAGCGGGCGACACCGCCAAGGCCAACCAGTTCGCCGAGCGCCTGTTCACCGTGATGGAGGAGAACCTGGCCTGGTATGTGAGCCTGGAGCCGAAGTTCGCGGACAAGATCAGCAACGACATGGCCATCGCCCACGCGGTGATGGACCGCCTGGTCACCACCGCACGCGCACTCTATGGGCAGAAGGAGTTCGCCGACAGCCTGAAGGACCGCATGGACGCCGCCGCGCAAGCCTACGAGGCCAAGATGATGGAGCTGGAAGGCGCGACCCCCAAAGGCCGCCGCACCACGAAGGGCAGGTTCTGACCGGATGTACCTACCCCGCACCCCGGAACTGCTGAAGCCGTTCTACCGGGAGCTTATGTGGAGCGTGGACACCACGGCGAAGGAGATCTATCTCACCTTCGACGATGGCCCCGATCCGAACGTGACGCCCTGGGTGCTGGACACG
Organism: Flavobacteriales bacterium; assembly: GCA_016703105.1. Taxonomy (GTDB): domain Bacteria; phylum Bacteroidota; class Bacteroidia; order Flavobacteriales_F; family PHOS-HE28; genus PHOS-HE28. The sequence continues at coordinate 280,280 of JADJCS010000004.1, read as the reverse complement.
CTCCAGCAATTCGGTGCGAAGGCCACGTTCTTCTGTTTGGGTGCACAAACAGCGCGGTATGCCACGCTGTTCCGTAGGATCAAGGACGAGGGGCATGGCATCGGCAACCACACCTGGGACCATTGCAACGGCTGGAAGACGCCCACGTTCACCTATTTGCGAAGCGTACTGCTCTGCCAATTGCAGACCGCCACGCCCCTGTTCCGTCCGCCCTACGGCCGCATTTCACGCGAACAGATCGCCGCGCTGAAGGACCGGTTCAAGATCGTGATGTGGGACGTGCTCACCGGCGATTTCGATACCAAGATCACCGGCGAACGCTGTTTGGCGAACGCGGTGGACCATGCGAAACCGGGCTCCATCGTGGTGTTCCACGATACTGCCAAGGCGGCTATGCGCATGAAGTATGCATTGCCCCTCGCCTTGGAGCATTGGCAGAATGAAGGCTATCGCTTCGGCGTGCTCGACGGCAGCACCACGGGCTGATCGGCCTCGCGCCAGGCCTCCATGCCGCCCACCAGGTCGTACACCTGCGTGAAGCCAAGTTCCACGAGCTGCTTGCTCGCCCGTGCGCTACGCCCGCCTGCGGCACAGTAGACATACACCGGCTTGCTCTTGTCGAGCTGTTGCGCTGCCGCTTCCTTGAAACCGCCCGCGTTGAAGTCGATCATGGTGGCGCCTGCGATGATGCCCTCCTCCTGTTCCGCCGGTGTGCGCACGTCCACCAGTTGACCGGGCTTCTCCTTGAGGTTCGTCGCGAATTGGGCCACGGTGCATTCCACGGGCGCGACGGCGGGTTGTGCCTGACCACAACTTGAACCGAGCGAGAGAAGAAGGAAGAGACCGTGTTTGAGCATGGTGCGTTCAGAGATGGATCGAAGGTAGCCTGTGCGGGTTCGTTGCGGGCGCCATCACTGCCGCACCTCCAGCACGGTGTACTCCACGCGGCGGTTCTCCGCATGCTCCTGCTCGCTGCATTGCACACCGGGTACACAATGGTTCAACAGGCGCGTTCCGCCATAGCCCTTCGCCACGACGCGGTCCTTGGGTATGCCCTTGGAGATCAAGAGGTCGATGGTGACCTGTGCGCGCTTCTGGGTGAGTTTCATCTGCTCGTCGGCATCACCCTGCGAGTCACTATGTACCGCGATCTCCACCACGAGCGCGGGATTGACCTTCAGCCGTTCGGCCAGCCCGTCCAACTCGGTCTTCGCATTGGGCTCCAGTGCAGTGCTCTTCGCGTCGCTCCACTTCACGAACTTCAGGCGCACCGGCTTGCCCACCTCCACCGGCTCGAAGCTCAGGTCGCGTGCCTGGTTCAGGTCGATCACACCCTGACGGATCCCCACCGTGGAGACCGGTACGCTCATGCTGTAGTAGCCTGGTTTCTCGAACAACACTTCGAACTCCTCGTTCGCCTGCATACGGAAACTGAAATCGCCCCCCTCACCGGTGGTGGCGCTTTCCGAGTTGAAGCTGGTGAGGTTCACCACGGAGACGGTCATGTCCGGGATGAAGCCCAAACGGTCCTTGTAGCGCACAGCGCCGCGCAGCCATACGCCCGCATCGGGCACGAGGTGGATGTCGCGTGCGACGATCTGCTGGTTCTCGATGGTCTCGGTGCTTAGATGCTGCTCCCCGTCATACCGCCCCTTCATGCGCGCCACCACACGGTACTCCTTGTCCTTCTGCACCGCGAAGGAATACTCACCCTTCGCATCCGTGGTCGTGGTGGCCAGTAGTCCGCCTTTCATGTCCTGGAGTTCCACCGTCACATCGATCAACGGGGCCGAGACCTCATCGTCGATCACCACACCGGTGCATAGGTAGCGCTGCTCGAGCGGGTAGTTCATCGTGAACGCGTAGAGGTCATCGTCGCCCCGCCCGCCGGGGCGGTTGCTGCTGAAATAGCCCTGCTTGCCTTGCGCATCGATGATGAAGCCCAGGTCATCCTTCGGGCTGTTCACAGGGGCACCTACGTTGATGGCCGCAGTGAACCGATCGCCACCGGCCGGTGTAGCCGCGAACACGTCCAGGCCACCAAGACCCGGATGCCCATCGCTGCTGAAGTATAGGGTGCCATCAGCGCCCATGGAAGGGGTCACTTCATTGTGCGGGGTGTTCACCGTGGGTCCAAGGTTCTCGGGCTCACCCCACTGTCCGCCCAGGTCTTTGCACACATAAATGTCCGTGCCACCGGATCCGCCCGGCATGTCGCTCACGAAGAACATGCGCTTGCCATCGGGCGAAAAAGCGGGATGCGCCATCGAGCACTCGTTGTTGTTGTACAGGAAGGGTTCCACTCCGCCCCAATCGGTGCCATTGCGCCGGGCCCGGTAGATCCCCAGCCGCGTGATGCCGTTACGCCCTTTCACCGCGCTGTTCCGTGTGAAGTACAGGGAGGACCCGTCCGGCGTGCATGCCGAAGGCCCTTCGTGCAACTTGCTGTTCACCTGGCCTTCCAGGGGAACGGTCCCGTCCAGACCGCCATCGGCTCCCCGCTGCGCGATGTACAGATCGAGGAAGGGCTGATCGTTCCACGCCGCACGGCGCTGGATGCCCACGCGCTCATTGCGGCTGCTGGAGAAGATCACCTGGTCGCTTCCACACCAGGCGGCACCGAAATCGGACCAGTGCGTATTGATGCCCAACGGCTTCACATGGAAGCGGTCCTGCTGGTCATTGAACTTGCGCGCGAAGCTGCTGATGTTGCTGCGTTGCGGGCCTCCCTCCGGCGGGCGTGTGGCCAGGTACTTGTCCATCCACTCCTCGGCCTGATCGTACTTCGCATTGCCCTTCAGTGCCTGCGCGTAGTTGTAGAGGTCGCGCGGTTCACGGTTCAGGAACTTCACCACGATCGCGTACCACCGTTCGGCCTCCTCGGTATTGCCCAGCTTCATGTAGCTCTCTGCGAGACGCTTGGTCACATGCTCGTTCACCGCCCCCAGGTCCGCCGCTTTGCGGTATTCATCCACGGCCAAAGCGAAGGCCATCTGCTGGAAGTATTGGTCGGCCGTGCGTACGTGGGCTTGCGCACCGCCCTGTGCGTACCCGCGGTGCATCGCCACCAACGCGGTGAGCAGCACAAGCATATGGCGCAGCCGACCCATCAGAAATAGCGCGGCGAGATCGTGCGCCCCTTGGTGAACTTCAGGTCGTAGCTCAGCATTACCTCATGGGTGCCGGCATTGTAGGCGCCGAGGCGCGTGGTGGTGAGGTCGAAGGCGTAGCCAGCGCGGAACTGCTCGTTGAACTGGTATTGCGCCATTACGCCGAAGGCATTGCCCAACCGGTACAGCGCCCCCAGCCAGATGCGGTCGCGCATCAGGAAATTCGCGTTCACGTCCAGCGATAGCGGTGCACCGCCCACCATCCGCAGCATCACCGAAGGCTTGAACTTGAGGTCGGGACCCAGGTCCACCACCACACCGGCGATGGCGAAATAGTGCCGGTCCTCCTTCGCAGTGGTCAACACCGCGCTCTGGGCTTCGGTGAGCTTGTTCTCCAACAGTTTCGGTGCGGAAAGGCCCACATAGAAACGGGGACCGTGCCAGAACAATCCGAACCCGAAATTCGGAAGGACCTTGCTGCTCAGATCCGTTGTGGAAGGATCGACCTCCACGGTGGAAAGGCCTGCGAGATCCGCCTGGAAGAAGTTGACGCCCCCCTTCAGTCCGAAGGACAGCCTGGACTTCTCGCCAGTGCGGATGCGGTAGGCGATGTCCAGGAACGCACCGGTCTGTCGCGCTGGTCCGACGCGATCGTGCAGTACCACGCCGCCGAGCGAGAGCCCGCTCCACGGCAGCGGCGAATGCAGCGCCACGGTTTGCGTGCTTGGTGCGCCTTCAAAACCCACCCATTGATGCCGCGTCAACGCCATCATCGTGAACACGTCCGCGCTGCCCGCGTAAGCAGGGTTGAAGGCCAACGTGTTGAACATGTACTGACTGTACAAAGGGTCCTGTTGCGCCTGGACTTCGGTCGGCGACAACAGGGCCGTGGCCAACCCGAGCGTCACGATGAGCGCATGCATCGTCCGCGATGCACGCCGAGCGGCCGACCGGCAACCCACAACCGTCAACTGCTTGCTCATCGGTTCAAGTAGACATAGCCTTTGATGGGCTCGTTGCTATTGCCCAGTTCGATCACGTAGTAGTAGGTGCCGCTCGGGAGCGCACCTGAAAGCAAGCTCTTCTGCGCCGTTCCATCCCACACCACGGTGCGGTTGTCGTACCCCGCACCCTTGAACACTTCATCACCCCATCGGTTGAAGATGATCACCGAGTTGGATGGATAACCTTCGATCCCGGGAAGCTGGAAGGTCTCGTTGATATCGTCACCGTTCGGCGAGAACAGTTCGGGTACGAAGACCTCGTCGTCGAAAGCACATGGCGTCACGCCCTCGATGACACGTGGTGCGCAGTTGTTGGCATCGTTCACGAGCAGCGAATAAGCCTGGCTCGTGAACACGGGATCGCTGGTGAACACATAAGGCGGGACCGTGCTCAACGTACCGGGCAGACCTGTGACCACATAACTCGCCGGGTCGCCTCCAACAATGGTGAAGACAACGGTATAGGTACGGTCCTGCTCATTGCAGGTGCTCTCCAAGCCGGTGACCTGGATACCCTCCTTCAACTGAACGGTCACTTGAGCGGAAGCCTGACCACAGCCAAGCACATCCACATCGTAGCGGAACACATAGGTGCCTGGCGTAAGAAGCGTACTGTTCAACAGCGAGCCGGTCACGGTGCCTGTCGAGTTGAGCTCGGTCCAGACGCCCCCTGGTTGCGGGCTTCCCGCGAGCGCTGTGAACAGATCGAAGGCGTCCGCGGTATTGCATAGCACAACGGCACTGTCCGCACCGGCATTGGCCGGTTGATTGAGGCTGATGGTTACCGTGGCGCTGCTGTCCGCACAAGGAGCGATACCGGGGACGAGGTAGATGTACGCGCCGGGTTCGTCCTGCGCCGGATCGAACGTGCTGCCATGCGGACCGAGCGGACCGGTCCACGTCCCGCCCACAGCCGGTGTTCCACCGAGCACATCGAAGAGGCTCACCGCAGGATCCCCATCGCAGAACGCCAAGGTCGTGTCGGTGCCTGGGTCGGCATAGGGACCGATGTGTATAAAGATCCCCACCGAAACAGGGCCGCACGCGGGCGAGACCACCTCATAGGTGAACGGCAAGTTGGTGCCTACCGGAAGGGCAGGTGCATTGAGGATGGATCCGTTCAGTTCACCGGTGCCCGAATTGTCCGTCCAGGTGCCGGTCGTGTCCGTTCCGATCGGCAGCGAGTTGAAAAGATCGTAAGGTGAAGCGCCGCAAATGGTGTCCACACCACCCGCCCCCAGATCGATCCCGAAGGAGACTTCGGCCACGATGGTGATCGCGTCGCTGGCGCAGGGCACGGTGCCCGGCACGGTGTAGGTGAAATGGTAAAGGCCCACACCGGGTAGGGTCGCATTGAAGAGCGAGTCAGTCAATGCGTTCGTGGCATCATCATCCGTCCAGAAACCCGTGGTATCGTACCCAACGAGCGCTTCGAAAAGGTTCTGCGCGGTTTCGGTCGCGCACACGGAGAGTGTGTCGCCATTCCCAGCGTTGGCGGCTTGCACCACGTTCACCGTCAACACGGCGGTATCGTTCTCGCAGGCCCCGAGACCGAGTATCAGGTAGGTATAGGGGCCGCTATCGTCGGTCGCGGGCTGGAAAAACTCGGAATGAACCACGGCCCCTGCGTCATACCAGGTGCCTCCCAGGTCGGGATTGCCGCTCAATTCACCACGCATATTGAACGGTGCCGCACTGGAACAAATGGTCAAGGCGTTGTCGAGGCCCGCGTTCGGGGCCAGGTTCTCCGTAACCATGACCTGTGCCTGGTCCGGGACGCAGAACAAAGAGCCTTGCACGTTGTAGAAATATGGACCGGAGCCGTGGATCGCTGGATTGTAGAAGCCGTTCATCGGACCACCCGGACCGACCCAGGAACCATTGGGTGTCTCGCCGATCAAGAGCGCGCTCAGATCGACCGGTAGGTCATCGGAGCAAATGCTCAGCACCGTGTCTTGTCCGGCGAAGGGAGCAGGGTCCACGTTCACGGTCACGATGCTCTGCGTGGACAGGCAGTCGCCTACACCCGCGACCTCATAGACATACTCTCCTTCCGGATCGGTGGTGGGGTCGAAGGACCCATCGTGCGGGAAGCCTCCTGGATCGGTCCAAGTGCCAGTAGCGTCCGGAGAGCAGTTCACGAACTGCAAGAGCAGGAAACCGCCTGTGTTGGCGCATACCGTCACCCCGCCATCGCAACCGGCGTTCGGTCCTTCCAACACTTCCACGGTCAGCACGGAAGTGTCGCTCAAACAAGAGGCGGAGGCTTGAAGCACATACTCGAAATGCCATGTGCCGACGCCCGCGAGACCCGCGTTGAAGACCCCGTTCAGCATCGCGCCCGAGCCGTCGACGTCGAACCAATCACCACCGGCCTGGGGCGCCCCGCCAAGCAGCGGGTAGAGCAGAACGAAGTTCTCGCTTTCACAGACCTGCACCGTCGTATCCGCACCTGCGTCCAGCCCTTGTACGATAGTGAGCGTGAGCAGTGCAGCAGCCGGCGTGCAAGGGGCGTTGCCGACCCTGGTGTAAGTGAAAGTGTATGTGCCCGGAAGTACGCCAATGGCATTGAGCACCCCGTTGTTGAGCTGCCCGATGTTGCTGTTGTTCGTCCAGGTACCACCAAGTTGTGGTGTACCGTTCAATCCATTGATCAGTGCGATGCCCGTCGCATCCACGCACACCGTGAGATCACCATCCTCTCCAGCGTTCGGCGCGATCACCTTGTTGATCTGCACAGTGGCCGAATCGTCGCCGCAACTCGCGAGCCCGAGGACCACGTATTGATAGGCACCGCCCGTGTCCGTGGTCGGGTCCCACTCACCGGAGGGCACCGGACCATTGGGGCCGGTCCATAGGCCACCGGGCTGTGGTGTTCCATTCAACAAGCCGATCAACTGAACTTCCGGACCATCGGAACAGAGCGACACCACGTTCAGGAATCCAGCGTCCGGTGCGGGGTTCTCCGAGACCTCCACGTAGGCTGTATCGTTAACGCAAGGTGCATTGCCGAGCAGCACGTACGTGAACGATCCTTGAGCGGAGGAACCGGGTATGTACACTCCAGAGAAGGGATCCCCGTTGGCATCGAACCAATCACCGCCCGGCTCGGGTGTGTTCTGCAATACCGTGAACAGATCCACATCGCCTGCATCGCTGCAGAGTTCGATCGCGCCATCGCCACCCGCCCAAGGCGCGTGGTTCTCGATCACCGTTACCGTGCTCTGGTCCGCTGCGCATGCGCCAATGGCCGGAACCGTGTAGGTGTAAACTCCTGGCTCATGGTCCACCGGGAAATACAGCCCGTCCTCAGGAAGATTGTCCGGATCCGTCCAGGTGCCGTTCAGGTCCGGTGTTCCACCCAGCAGCGTGATCAAGCCGAACGCTTGTGCATCGTCGCAGATCACCGTTACACCGTTCGCACCAGCGTCCCATGCTTCGTTCAGCACCACGGTAACACCAGCCGTGTCGTTCGCGCATGGAGATACCGCTGTGCGGACATACCGGTAGAGCCCGGCCGCATCACTGTTCGGCAGGAACAGTCCCGAATGCGGGGCAAGTGTGATGGGACGCAACCAATTGCCGCCCGGTTGCGGAGTACCGCCTAACTCATTGAAAAGGTTGATCGTGGGTCCGGGCCTGCATACCTGTGTGGTGGCATAGTCGCCAGCGTTCACCGCCTGACTGACACCAACGGTTACCGTGGCAGTGGCGTTCGGGCAAGGGGCATCGCCGGACACGGTGTACACATACACACCGGGCGTGCTCGTGCCGGGGCAGAAAATGCCATCGCTCGGCGTATTGTTCGGGCCTGTCCAGGAAGCACCGATAACGCCCGGTGTTCCCCCCAACTCCGCAAAAAGGGAGAAGCACGGATCGGACGAACATTTCAAGCGCGTCACGCTAGTGCCCGCGTTCGGGGGCGTTCACCAGCACGTTCACAATGGCCGAATCGTTCCCGCACGGAGCCACTCCGATCACCTTGTACTTGTAATCTCCTGGTGTGTCCACCAATGGATTGAAAACGCCGCCATGGACCGCCCCCAGCGGATCGGTCCATGCGCCGGTATTGTCCGCTCCGCCCAGCAGGGGGAACAACTGCACGGAACCGGCCCCGGGACAAGCAACAGCACTGGTACTGGTACCTGCGTTCGCCTCATTGTTCACGAACACGCTGACAATGGAACTATCCGCATCGCACGAGGCGTTCGCTGGTACGAGGTAGGTGTAATCGCCCTCCACATCGACGTCCGGATCGAACAGCACCGAATGCGGTGCTCCTCCGGGGCCCTTCCACGTACCGTCCGTGTCCGGGGTGCCTCCGAGATGATCGCTGAGCAGGAACGAACCACTGTTCGAGCAAACCGTTACCTGGCCATCACTGCCTGCGTCGGGTTCCGCATCCACCCCGACCGTGAGTATCGCGACATCGATATTGCACGGGAAGGTCCCGGGCACGCTGTACAAATAGGCACCCGCCACATCCACCCCAGGCACGAAGAGACCGGAATGTGGGCTGCTGTTCGGTGCCTGCCAGCTACCGGTGGGGTCGGGGGTACCGCCCAGGCTATCCAGGAGTTCGAACGGCGCGTCCGAGGTGCACACCGCGCTGTCATCATTAATCCCCGCATCGGGTTCCGTCACTTCAGAAACGATCACATACGCGATGGAATCAGCGCACGGTGGGTCTCCCTCCACACGGTATTCATAAGTGCCCGGCATATCGTTCGACGGGTTGTAGCTCGGTGAATGCGGCAGGTTATTGAACCACCAGGTCCCGCCTCCGTCGGGTGTGCCGCCCAGTACGTTGAACAACTGGAAGGACCCCCCATTGCCGCACACCAGGATCGCACTGTTCAGCCCAGCATCCGGTTCACCCACGACATTGATCGTCATGGTGGCTTGATCGTCCGGGCAGAAGCCACCACCATCCAATTGGTAGGTGAAATCGTAGGTGCCCGGGTTCACCAGTGTAGCGTTGAAAATGCCGTTGGCGAGTGCGTTGCTGTTATCATCGTCGCTCCATGCCCCGCCGGGATCGGGGTTGCCGTTCATATGGGCGAACAACACATAGGCGGACTCGTTGCCGCAGAGGTTCTGGAACGTGGTCGCACCTGCGTTCAGTTGCGGCACGATGGTGATGATGACCCGGGCCGAGTCCGCAGGGCATTGCCCATTGCCGTCAACCGCGTAGGTGAAATTGTAACTATCGATCGCCAACCCGTTCGTGTTCAGCAACGATCCGTTCAGTTGTCCACATGCGTCGTCATCGATCCAATCACCCCCGGCCGTGAAAGTGCCTTGGAGAAGACCGAACAGATCGATCGATCCCGAATTGGCACAGACGGTCTGCGCCCCATCGCCTCCGGCCGATGGAGCCGTGTTCACCACGACCGTTACAATGGATGAAGCTGGTCCACAGGGCAGGGTTCCGGCAACCACATAAGTATACTGGCCTTGAGGACTTGTGCCTGGAACGAACGTGCCGTTCATGGCACCCCCGGGACCGGTCCATGAGCCACCGGGCTGCGGGGTCCCGTTCAGTGAATCGATCAATGCAAAAGCTGGTGCCGTGGTGCATACGCTCACGGTGGCATTGGTACCCGCGTTCGGAGGCACCACCTCCTGCACCACGACGGTCGCGGTAGCGTTCGCACACGGTGGAATGCCCGCGACCGTATAAGTGTACACATCAGGTACGTCGTTGGCCGGATCATAGATCTGGCCGTGCGGAGCGACACCTGGTCCCGTCCAGCTGCCACCTGGATCGGGGGTTCCACCAAGGAAGGTGGCCAATGAGAAAGGTGTACCATTGCCGCACACCGTGTGGTTGCCGTTGATACCTGCCACAGGTGCCGTCTGCACGTTCACCGTAGCGAAAGCGGTGTCGTTCGAGCACGGGGCTGTGCCGACCACCACGTACCGATAAATGCCTGGAAGGCTTGCCCCCGGGATGAAGGTTCCCGAGGGGAAGGCCACTCCATTGGGATCGCTCCAGGAACCGGTGAGCATGGGGTTGCCGCCAAGGACCGAGATCAGCGTGAACTGACCGGTATTGCTGCACACCGTGGTGCTGCCATCCGTGCCTGCGCGGGGTGCGATCTGCCTTGTGATCTGAACGGTGGAGGAATCGTTCACGCAAGGCGCATCGCCAGATACGATATAGACGTATGTCCCACCGATCTGGGTTCCGGGTTGGTAGATCCCCGAATGCGCCGCTGCGTTGGGATCGAACCAGTTGCCCCCAGCGTCCGGCGTTCCTCCCAACAAAGTGAAGAGGTCCACGTTCGGTGCGTCACTACAGATGGAAAGTGTCGCGTTGGTACCTGCGCTCGGTGAGGTTTCGACCCCTACTTGCACTGTCGCCACAGCATCCGTACACGGTGGCTGACCCGTCACCGTGTAGGTATAGGTGCCCTGCTGGCTTACGCCAGGCTGGAATACTCCCGTGGGCACCACCACACTGTTAGGGTCTGTCCAAGTCCCCCCCGCATCTGGAGTGCCGCCCAGGGAGTCGAGCAAGTTGAACGGAGGATCGATGCTGCAAACGCTTACGCTAGCGGACACCCCCGCATCTGGCGCCTCGGTGACCGTGATCGATACGGTCGCAAGCGCATCCGCGCACGGGGGCAAACCCTGCGCTGTATAGGTGTACACACCTGCGTCATCCGCACCGGGATCGAAGGTGGCACCGTGCGGAGCATTGTTTCCGTCGGTCCAACTGCCGCCAACGTCCGGCGTTCCGCCCAACAAACTGAAGAGGACCACGCTCGCGTCATCACTACAGAAAAGGACCGTCGCATTGTCGCCCGCGTTCGGTGCTACCTGTTCGTTGACCGTTAGTGTGGACTGAGCGGGATCACAGGGTGATTGGCCAGTGACCGTATAGGTATAGATGCCCGGCTCGCTGGTGCCCGGTATATAGGTTCCGTTGAAAGCCCCACCAAGCGGCGCCGTCCAGGTGCCGTTGATGTCCGGGGTTCCGCCTAACGAGTCCAGGAGCACAAAGGAGCCGCGGTTGCTGCACACCGTAACGGATGCACTAATGCCCGCATCGGGTGCGGGACGAACGATCACGGTCAACGTCGCGTTCGCGTTCGTACAGGGAAGGGTGCCGCTCACCGTATAGGTCCACTCACCCTCTTCATCGGTCGCCGGATCGAAGGTGTTGCCGACGAAAGGATCACCGTCCGGATCGGTCCATTGGCCACCTGGGTCCGGGGTGCCGTTCAGGGCGTCCGTGAGGAGAAAGGGCGGATCATCGCTGCATACCGTGCTGTTTCCGGCGGTGCCCGCGTCCGGAGCGGTCTGTTGGGTCACGTTCACCGTGGCCGCAGCGGTAACACAGGGCAACAACGCAGTGATCGTATAGGTGTAAAGCCCGCCCGGTGAAACGCCCGGCGTATAGGTATCCGGATGGGGGCCACCCGGCCCAACCCAGGTACCACCAACCTCCGCGGTCGGGCCAAGCAAAGCGAAGAGACTGAACGGCACATCGTCCGAGCAGATCGTGGTGCTGGTGCTCACGCCGGCGACCGGCTGATGGTTCACTGTGACGTCCACGGTAGCTGCCACGGTGGTGCATGGAGGAACACCGGTCAAACTGTAGGTGTAAAACCCGGGGTCGTCCGCTCCAGGATCGAAGATGCTGCCGAACGGATCACCGTTCGGATCGGTCCAACTTCCTCCTGGATCAGGTGTTCCGCCCAAAGCGGCGAACAGGTCAAGAGGTCCATCGTCGTCACACAGGGTCACTGCGGTGCTGGATCCCGCGTCCGGGGCGATCTGTCTGGTAATGGTCAAGGTAGCAAGAGCAGCGGCACAAGGAGCTACCCCGCTTACCGTGTAGGTCCAGCTGCCGCCCACGTCAGTGGCTGGGTTAATGATGCTTCCGTGGTTCGCTCCGCCCGGGGCGGTCCACTGGCCACCCGCATCGGGCGTGCCGCCTAGCTGCGCGGTCATATCGAAAGAGGCGTCGTCGCTACATATGCTGATCGCTGCGTTGGCGCCCGCATCAGGACCGGTGGTGATCTCCGCGACCCATCCCGCATCGGTGGTCAGGGGGTCGCTGGTCCAATGAAAGGTCAGGCAGCCCGATGGGCTTGTGGCAGTAAATGTCTGCCCGGTAAGGTCGTTCAGGAAACCTCCCGTGGCGAGGATCGGGTCGGAAGTGCTGGTCCCATCATAGATCACAAGCTCGTCTGCCAAATCGAGTGGCTGGACGTTGAAGGACAGAAAGGTGACCGAGGTGGCCGGTCCGCTGCCCGCACCACCGGTGGGACAAAGGGTTGCCATGAAGTCTTCCGAATTCGCGTACCCCCCTCCAGACCCACCGCTGTCGTAGAACGTCCCCGTACAGCTTTCCCAGCTAGCATCGGACATCAGGAACGATTGGGCCTTTATCGGGAGAGCCGGACTTAGCAGCAGCAGGGCGGATGCTAGACCCACCCCGATGATTCCACTCCTGCGCTGTTTGTGCCTCACCTCGCCTCGCTATCTACTTGAGAGGCGCGCAATTTACGATGAAGCAGCCGCAGAAAGCCCGTACTTTCAGGCATTTCGCCGGGTTATTGCCGCTGAACGACAACCTACGGGCGGGCTACGACCGTGTGGCCTTTATGGACGTCGGCTCACGGGGTCACCGGAGCCGGAACTGCGGAATTGACCAACGGACCTGGGCGCTCCTTGCTGAATGTGATGCCCAGCATGACCTCATGGGTGCCTTGGGCGTACTGGCTCAACCCGGTGGTTGTCAGGTCATAGGAGTAACCGAACTGGAACATCTTTTTCACCCAGCACCCCACCATTAATGGTATCGCATCATTGGAGCGCCAGCCGCCACCGATCCATAGAACGTCCTTGTAACGCAGGGTCAGGTTCAGATCGATCTTCGGTGGAACGGGGTTGACGTATTTTACGAGGAATGATGGTTCAAGGCTCAGATCCTCACCGAGCTTTGCGCGGTACCCTCCCGTGGCGAAATAGTGCCTTTCCAGTCGGCTTAGGCTTTGGTCCTGCTGGTCGAAGAAGTAGATCTTGTTCTGGAACAGTTGTGGCGCCGTAGCCCCGAACCAGAATTTAGGATGGTACAGCAAGAACGCGAAGGTGGCATCGGGCAGCACGTCCCCACGCAGTTGGTCGTCCATCACTGGATCGTAGCCATCGTGGAAGGTGATCTTGGAGCCGTCGATGAGGAACTGCACGAGCCCACCGGACAAGGACAGCGCCAAACGCAGGTCTTCCGTGATCCTTAGATGATAGGCGTAAGTAAGTTGGAAGCCGGTGCGGCGTGTAGGACCCACATGATCGGTGAACAAGAAGCCCCCTAGGCCCATGCGCGCACCGATCGGCGTAGTAGCGCTCAACATGAACGTCCGTGGCGCATCCTGGATCCCCACCCATTGGTAGCGATGGGCGCTGCGCATTTCGAACCACGGGCGGCTACCGGCCACCGATGGATTGTAGAGATAGTCGTTGCTCACGTATTGGCTGAGCTGCGGCAACTGTTGCGCCCGCAACGGCACCATGGCCAGGAGCAAGAGCGGAAGAAGGAGCGTGTGTCGCATGGTCATGGGATCAGCGGATCACGGTGAGCGGACCGGTGTACGGGTCTGGGAAATCCGGATGGTTCAACCGGATGGCATAGTAGTACGTGCCTACAGGAACGAGCCCACCGTTGTAAGTGCCGTCCCAAGGCGTCTTATAGCCCACGCTCTGGAACAGTAGTTCGCCCCAACGGCTGTAAACCTCCACTTCCGCTTCTGGGAATTGGTCGATCTGATCGAGCTGCCAAGTGTCGTTCCACCCATCGCCGTTCGGAGTGAACCCACTGGGGATCACGATCTCCGGAACCACGGTCACGAGCACCGAATCCACATCCACGCAACCGTTCGGCGCGGTCACGGTGAGAATGAACCAGGTGGTCTCCTCCGGCGCGGTAAGCGGGTTCGCCGTGGTCGGGTCGTTGAGAAGACTATCCGGCTGCCAGACGTAAATGGAACCCGGCGGACCGCTCGGATCGCCACCGAGCGCCGTTCCCTGGGTGATCACGATGGTACGGTCCGCACCCGCGTCGGCGATAGGTAGGTCCAGAACGGTCACCGCCACTTGGTCCTGTGATGTGCAAAGCCCATCGGTCAAGGTCAACGTGAAAACGTAGGATCCGGGGGGAAGGCCGTTGAGCGTGGTGATCAGCGTGTCGCCTACAACGTTGTTCTGTGCATCCGTCCAGGTCACAGTGCCCGAACCGGTGCTCGCACTGCCATCGAGCACTATGGCACCACCAGCACATACGATCTGGTCCGAACCCGCAGCGGCGAGGACCGTCACAAGTGCATCCACGGTGGCGTTCGCCGTAGCTGTGCAACCGTTCGCATCTGTCACGATCACAGTGTAGAGACCAGGGAACAATCCCGTCGGATCCTCCTGCGCGGAGGTGAACCCATTGGGCCCAGCCCAGGCGACCGTGATGCCGCCGACCCCACCGCTGAAGGTGATCGCGATAGCGCCATCATTGGCCGTGTTGCAACTCGCCGGTGCCACTTGGTCGATCTGCACGGTGAGCGCAGGCGGTTCGACAATGGTGAAGGTCACCGTGGTATCGCATCCGATACCGTCCGTAATGGTCACCGTCCAACCGCCCGCGCACAGGCCGCTCACTTCTTCGGTACCCTGCCCGATCGGTGGTGGAGGTGACCACAGGTAAGTGTAGTTGCCGAAGCCACCGGTAGGCGCCAGTATGATGGTGCCGTTGCATGCGCTGTTGCATAGTACGTCGGTGATCGTGGCGTTCGGAAGTATCGGCGCGAAGGGAAGGACGGTGAAGCTCACCATGGTATCACATCCCAAGGAATCGGCGATCAGCACGCTCCAAATCCCGGGACACAAACCACCGGCCTGAGCAGTGCCTTGCCCGGTGCCCGGTTGCGGTTGCCATAAGAAGCTGAACCCGCCCACGCCGCCGGTAGGTGAAACGGTCGCGGTACCATCGCAGGGACCAAGACAGGTCTCATTGGTGAACGTGAAGCCGGGATCGATCGGCGCTCCTTCCGTGATGGTGAACGGCAGGCTCAACACACATCCGCTCGAATCCGTTGCCGTCATGGTGTAGTCGCCCGCGCAAAGTGCTCCGATCGCAACGGTGTCCTGCGCGATGGCGGTGCCACCCGCGTCGGTCCAGACGATCGTGTATGGTGCTATTCCACCGGTGAGCGCAACGCTCGCGGTGCCGACGCAATCGCCGAAGCAGAGATTGTCCACCGTCGTGAGCACACCTTCGAACAACGGTGGATCCGTGATGGTGAACGAGTAGGTCGTGTCGCATCCATTGCTGTCCGCGACCAGCACTTGCCATGTGGCGGCGCATAGATCGAACGCCGCGTTGGTGCCATCGCCGTTCGGCGGATCCGGTGTCCAATCATAGGTGTACACACCATTGCCGCCCGCCGGTGTCACCACGATGGTGGCATCGCAAGCTCCGTTGCATGTGATCGGTGTCACCACAGCGGTGGCCGTTACCGGCGGCGGTTCGGTGATCAGCACACCAAGCAGCAACGAGCACCCGAGCGAATCGGTGATCAGGAGGTCGTAGTTGCCCGCGCAAAGGCCCGTGGCTTGCGTGGTTCCATCGCCATTGGGTGGATCCGGGACCCAATCGTACGTGAAGGGCGGAAGGCCACCCGTGGGCGACACCGTCGCGGCTCCGTCGCAAGTTCCTGCACATGAGGCGGGGGAGGTGCTCAGGTTCGCCACGATCGGAAGAGGCTCCGTGACCGTGGCCGCTTCGATGCTGATGCAACCCGAGGCATTGGTGACCACTGCGAAAATGGTTCCGACGCACAGGCTGTCCACCACGCTCGCGGGCTCGTTCAGATCGATCCCGAGATCATCGGTCCAGATCAACGTGCAGGGCGGATCGCTGCAGTTGAAGGACACTGCTACCTCGCCATCACATACTCCCGGACAACTCGTGATGTCGTCGGTCACGGTGAGCACTTCACCATTGCTATCGCTGATCGGCACCAAGACCTGCTGCGCCTGACAACCGTTGCCATCCTGCACCAACAGGACGTAAGATCCCGCGCACAGACCGGTGACCGAACTATCGTTGCTCACCGGAACGCCCGAGAGCGTCCACAAGTAGCTGTAGGGCGCTGTTCCACCGCTCACCTGCGCGCTCGCTTCGCCGATGCATGATCCGCATTCGCTCGGTACGGTGGTCGTGCTCACGACCAGCGGTAGCGGTTCGGCGACGGTGTAGGTAAGTGTCATATCGCATCCGTTCGCGTCCGAAACAAGGAGCGTGTAGTTGCCCGCGCAAAGGCCGAAGGCGGCATTGGTGCTATCACCGTTCGCGGGTACGGGTGTCCACGCATAGGTGTAAGCAGGCGTACCACCTTGCACGTTCACCACGATACTACCAGCGCACACGCCAGCGCACGGTGCATCGACGATCGTCGCGTTCACCGTCAATGGTTGCGGCTCCAGGATCAACACGCCCACGAGCGTATCGCACCCCGTGCCTTGATCCGTGATCAACACATCGTACGCGCCAGCGCACAATCCGCTCGCCTGCGCGGTTCCGTCGCCTGTGATCGGATCCGGGGCCCAGTTGAACGTGTACGGCCCGGTGCCGCCGGTGGGGCCCACCGTCGCAGTGCCATCACAAGTACCCGCACAACTCACCGGTGTCGTGCTCAAGTTCGGCACGAGCGCGGATCCGGGTGCGACCGTGGCGGTGTCGATGCTCAAACAACCCGGTCCGTTGGTGACGAGTACGTAGTAATCACCACTGCACAAACTGTCGATCGAAAGCGTATTGGTCCCAAGGGTATCGCCCAGTGAGTTCACCCATACCACCCCGCAAGGCGGCGCATTGCAGATGAACTGCACACTGACCTGTCCATCGCACGTGTTCGCACAGGTGGTCTGTCCGTCCGCAGTGACAAGGGTCTCCCCGTTCGCATCTTCCACCGGCACCAACAACTGCGCACTACAACCGCTCGCATCCGTCACCGTCACGGTGTACAACCCCGCGCAAAGGCCGGCCAAGGTTGGTGCATTGCCGATGGTATTGCCACCAGCATCGGTCCATGCGATCTGATAGGCGGGCACTCCCCCAGTGATATCCACTGTCACCGTTCCATTGCACACCTGGCATTGGCTCTCTGTGCTGGTACCTGCAAGCACGAGTGCCGGCGGATCGGCAATGGTGAAAGAAAAGGTACTGTCGCACGCGAACGCATCGGCGACCGTGACCGCCCAGTTGCCGGGACACAGGTTGAAAGCGCTGATCGTGCCCTGCCCGTTCGGTGGCACAGGGCTCCAGAAATAGGTGAGCGTACCACTACCGCCCTGTGCGTTCAGAACGATGCTGGCATCGCAGGATCCGGCGCAGCTCACCGGATCGACCGTGGCGTTCGCGGCGATCGGCTGTGGCCCGAGGATCAATACGCCCACCAACGTATCGCATCCGCGCTGGTCGGTGATCAGTACATCGTACACACCGGCGCAGAGACCCGTGGCTTGCGGGGTGCCGTCCAAGTTGGGCGGGTCCGGGGTCCAATCGAATGTGTACGGACCAACACCACCCGTCGGGCCTACGGTTGCGGTCCCATCGCACTGCCCCGCGCAGGTCACAGGTGTGCTGCTCAAGTTCGCGACGATGGGTGCGGGTCCTACGACGTAGGCCGTGTCAATGCTCACGCAGCCTGAAGCGTTCGTCACCTCCACGAGGTACATGCCCGGACACAGGTTCGAGGCCGTGTCCATCGGTTGGCTGATGTCCGTTCCGAACGCATCGAACCAGAGCACTGTGCAAGGTGGATCGCCGCACACGTACTGCACGCTCACTTCTCCGTCGCAAGTAGAGGGACAAGTGGTCGATCCATCCGTGATGGTGAGCACCTCTCCATCGCTATCGGTGATCGGCACAGCCGCTGAGATCTGGCATCCGGCCGCATCCGTGACGAGCACGGTGTATACACCCGCACAGAGGTTGAAGAGCGCACTGTCGGCACCTATGGCGTTGCCTCCTTGATCGGTCCAGGCATACGTGTACGGTGAGGTGCCTCCGGAAGCGTTCGCCGCAGCCTCGCCGATGCATACCTGGCATTCGCTCGGCACGCTCAAGGTGTTCAGGATCAACGGTGCCGGTTCCGCAATGAGGAAGGAGGCTGTCGTATCGCACCCGTTGTCATCGGTGATCGTCACCGCATAGATGCCCGGACAGAGGTTGAACGCCGCGTTGGTGCCTTGGCCGTTCGGTGGTACAGGGTTCCATAGGAACTGGAAGTTGCCGGTCCCTCCGGTCGGGTTCAACACGATATCGCCGTCACATGCGCCCGCACAGCTCACCATGCCCACTGACGCTACGGGATCGATCGCCGAGGGGCCCGTGATCAACACCGTTACGGTGGTATCGCAGAGGTAGAAGTCCGTAATGGTGACGCTATAAACACCCGCGCAAAGGCCCGAGACGAAAGGCGTTCCCTGCCCAGCACCAGGTGCGGGTGACCAAGCGTACGCATAAGGTGGGTCGCCGCCGGTGGGGCCTGCCGTGGCCGTGCCATCGCATTGCCCCGCGCACGTCACCGGTGTGCTGCTGATGTTCGCAAGGATCGGTACGAACGGCTGGATCGTGAAGGTCTCCGTGGTGTCGCAACCCACTGAATCCGTAACGGTGATCGAATAAGTGATGCCCGCGCATAGACCGGTCGCGATGTTCGTTCCCTGACCACCTCCAGGAGCTGGTTGCCATAGGAACGTATATGTGCTACCAGTGCCACCTGTGGGGAACACCGCCGCAGCGCCGGTGCAAGGGCCGTCGCATGTCTCGTTGCCGATGTTCAGGCTGGGCGCGATAGGTGGTGGCTTCACCACATCGAAGCTCACGGTGGTATCACATCCCACCGCGTCCGTCACGGTCACCGTATAAATTCCCTGGCAAAGTCCGGTAGCGGTCGGTGTGCCTTGACCTCCACCCGGAGCGGGCGTCCACAATATGGTGTACGGGGCCGATCCTCCGGTCGGGTTCACTGTGGCGGTGCCTTGGCATTCGTCGTAGCAGATCCCTTCCACCAAAACCAGCCCCGGATCGATCGGCTGCTCGGGGAGTATCGTGAACGTGATGGTGGTATCGCAACCACCTTGGTCGGACACGGTGACCGCCCAATTGCCCGCGCAAAGGCCGGTCGCGTTGGCCGTTCCCTGGCCCACCGGTGGCTGCGGGGCCCAAACGAAAGTGTACCCGGGCTGCCCACCACTCGCCTGGACCGAGGCCGTGCCGTCACAAGGACCGTTGCAGGTTTCGTTCGTTGCAGTGAGAACAGCAGCGATCGCCGGTGGTGCTGGCACGTTGATGATGAGCACCGTATCACATTGCGCTTGATCGCTGATCACTACCGTCCAATCACCGGCGCAAAGGCCGAACACGTTCGCTGTGCCATCCCCTTGCGGCGGGGTCGGCGTCCAAGCATAGGTGTAGGAGGGCACTCCGCCGGTCACGGTGAGGTCGATCGCACCATCACAAATGCTTGCGCACGTTGCTGGGGTGACCTGGGCCGTTGCAACAATTCCGGAAGGCGTCGAAATAGTGAAGGAGACGCTCACATCACAACCCAATGAATCCGTAGCAACCACTGTGTACGCACCCGGACAGAGACCGGAGACCGCAGGAGTACCCTGACCTGCGCCGGGAGGGGGCTGCCAATCGTACACCACAGGACCGGTCGCGTTCAACAAGGTCGCGGTGACAGTGCCGTCGCAGGCACCTCCGCAGCTCGCCTCCGTGGTCAACACCTGCAGATCAAGTGGCAGCGGATCTATGATGGTGAAGGCGATCGTCGTATCGCATCCCGCGGCATCGGTTACAGTAAGCGTGTAGTTGCCCGCGCAATAACCGCTCGCTGTCGGTGTGCCCTGGCCTACCGGCGGCGGTGGATCCCACACATATACATAAGCGGGCAGGCCGCCGGTCACGTTCGCCGTCACCTCCGCGTCACAATCGCCGGTGCAGCTCAGGGAGTCGATCACCAGTTGCACATCCAGTGGCGGAGGTGCGATCAGATCGATGGTCAATGTGGTGTCGCACGCACCGGAAGTGATCGTCACGCTCCAAGTGCCGGCGCACAAACCAGTGGCCTGATCCTGGCCCTGGCCGTTCGGCGGAACGGGTGTCCATACGTAGGTGTACACGCCGGTTCCGCCGGAAGGGGACAGCAGAACGGCCCCATTGCAATCATTCGCACATGTCAAAGGCAGCACCGTCTCGTTCGGCAGGATCGCTTCAGGCGCATCGATCGTGAACGCGATCGTGGTATCGCAGCCGACAGCATCAGCCACGGTGAGCAAGTATGGGCCAGGGCACAGACCCAGTAGCGTTCGGCGTGCCTTGCCCTCCGCCCGGTGCCGGTGACCACGTATAGATGTACGGTTGAACACCACCGGTAACGATCACCCCCGCACTTCCATCACATACGCCTGGGCAGCTCGCGGGCTGTACGTTCAGCGATAGCTGCAGGGGGACCGCGTCGAGGATCGTGAACGGAACCGTTACCGTGCAACCGTTCGCATCGGTGATCAACACGGAATATGCTGCAGCGCAAAGGCCCGTGGCGTTCGGAGTGCCTTGCCCTGCGCCAGGCGCAGGGGTCCAGACGTAGGTGTAAGCAGGTGTTCCCCCGGTCACGACAACCGTGGCGGTACCATCGCAAAAGCCACCGCATGAGACGTTCGTTTGCGAAGAGATCACATCCAGTGGCGGAGGTTCCGTCAATGTGAACGCGATCGTGGTATCGCAGCCATTGGCATCCGCGATCAACACCGACCAGTTACCCGCACACAGGTCGGACACGTTCGGCGTTCCTTGCCCGCTCGGCGGAACGGGCGTCCATGTGAACGAATACGGTGGGACACCGCCTGATACGAGGACATCCGCGGCTCCATCACAGGCACCTGCGCAACTGATCGGTGTGATGTGATCAACGCGTTCAACGGTGGCGGAGCATTGATAGTGAAGGGCACCAGTGTATCGCACCCTGCTACATCGGTGATCAATAACGTATAGTTACCCGGGCAAAGCCCCGTCGCGTTCGGGGTGCCTTGGCCCGCGCCGGGCGCCGGGGTCCAGAGGAACGTATATCCCGGATCGCCCCCGGTCGGGCTTGCGGTTGCGGTCCCGTCGCAACTATTCGCGCACGTAGCATCGGTCGTCGTGAGGTTCGGAACGATCGGCGGCGGTGAGGTGATGATGAACGCAACGGTGGTATCGCATCCGGACGCCTGATCGGTGATCAGCACGCTCCAAGGACCTGGACAGAGACCGCTCGCCGCGTTCGTCCCTTGACCGATGGGTGGTGCGGGGGACCATAAGAACGTGAACGGGCCGAGCGCACCGGCCGGGCTGGAGGTCGCCGTGCCGGTGCATGCGTCCGCACAAGTCGAGGAGGTTGCAACGAGGTTGGGCACGATGGGCGGTGGCTGCAGGATGGCGAAAGCCAGCGTGGTGTCGCAGCCGTTCGCATCGGCCACCGTGAGCGTATAGTTGCCAGCGCATAGACCGGTAACCGACGGAGTGCCGTCCCCGGCCGGTGCGCCAGGTTCCCAGTTGTAAGTGTAGCCGGGTGTCCCTCCACTCACGACCACCGAAGCCGATCCATCGCAATCGCCCGCGCACGAGGCGTCCGCTGACTGGAACTGTACATCGAGCGGGAGCAGGTCGATCGTGAACGTGGTATCGAACACGCAGTTGTTGGCATCCGTGAGCTCCAGCGTGTTCACGCCGGCGCACAGTTGCGTGGGGTTCGGATCGCTCTCCGTTCCGTTGTTCCAATCGTACACATACCCGAATCCGGTACCGCCGCCGGGGAAGGTGACCGCCGTGCCATTGCAGGAACTCGCGCACGTGGGTGGGTTCAGGCCGAAGAAGATGACGCCGAGCGGTGGGGGTGGTGTAACCAGCACCGTGGCGAAGCAGCCTACGTTCTGACCCACGTCCGTCACGATCACCAACTTGTTGCCAGCGCAGGTGTTCGCCCAGGTCGGTGTGGTAGGGCCCCCACCCTGCCATTGGTAGGCGAAATTGCCTGTGCCACCTTGAGCGACCACCGTCACGGTGGCATCACAAACACCGTTGCAGCTCACGCCAAAGCCATTGTAGTTGCTCAGTACACTGGCGTTCACCGTGAAAGGGATCTGGCCCGCTCCGGTGCCGCAGTTCACCGCGGAACGCATCAGTTCCTCCTCGCCCATCAGCGTACCGTCCCAGTGCCGCGCGTTCCCTGCGACCATCACCGTGGCAGTTCCGGGGTCGTCCATTTTCCCGAAGCCTTGCGGCTCGAACCCCTCAACCAGGAATATGGAACCCTGCGCTTCCAGTTGTTTCGCCCCGTTCCCTTCCGCACGCCACAGGCCACCCCGCACGATCCCACCGTTGGTGCGCATCGTTCCGCGCCGCAGTACGAACGAAGTTCCCTGTGCCTGCACGAACGCGCTCATTTGATCCCAGGTGCCCGAGCCCTCCAGCACCACATCGCTCTGAAGTACGATCCCATGCAGGTCGATCACGGCCGCGTTGCGGGCGTTCAGCATCATCTGGCCGTGCGGCTTCCAATCCACTTCACCTGCCATCACCCAACCACCGTGTATATGGAGATCGTTCCCGACGGCGCCTATCACGGTGAGTTCCGCATGGCGCGCATCCACCCGAAGGTCCCGACATTCCGCAACGCCGTCGAGCGTGATGGAGATCGGTGTTCCGGGGGCGATCAGTACATCCTCGTTGGCGCGCGGCATACCCGCTCCGCCCGGACCAGCGGGGCTCAAGGACCAGTGCGCGGCTTCGCTCCAGGCACCGGCACCACCTACCCAATGCTTGAGGACCTGGGCGCACAAGGCAGCAGGGAGCAGGACCGCTGCGAGCATCAACATCGCGCGACGGAGGGGGTGGTGAGGGTGGTGCGGCATGGGTTCCTATTCGAAGATGGGGCAGCGCACAATGCGCTTGCTGGGGTCGACCGGTATGCAGGGCGTGATGCCCAGAATGATCTCGTGCGTATTGGAACTCGCCACCCGCAACGGCGAGGTGGTGATGTCGTAGCTATAGCCCAGGCTGAAGAACTTCAAGAACCCGAGCTTGATCATGAGGGCTATGGCGTCCTGGTTGCGGTAGCTCACTCCAAAGCCCAACTTGCGGTCCCACTCGATCATCGCGTTCACATCGAAAGCCAGCGGTGCGCCGGGGGATAGTTTGATCAAGCTGCTCGGCGTGACCGAGGTCTTCTTGCCGATCCGCCATCGGTAACCACCGCTCAAGAAGTAGTGGCCCGTGGTGCGTGAATCGATACCTATCCCGGTCATCCGGTTGTTCAGCAATTGGTGGACACTGAGACCGAGCCACCATGTGTTGCTATAGACCCACATCCCCGGCGCGATCATGGGTACCACGAAGGTGCTCCCCTTGCTGTTCAGCACAGGGTCATTGTAGTCCGCAAGCGTTACTCTTCCTACATCGAACTTCTGCTGCTTCACCCCGGCGAAGAGGCCTAGTGCCATGTAGTAACCCCGGTTCAATCGAACGTGGTAGGCATATGCGAGGTGGACCAGGGTGTAGCCCAAAGGGCCCGTGTCGTCCGCCTCCACTGCCCCGCCAATGCCGTGTTTGCCGGTCACATAAGGCTTCTTCTTGTTCCGTATGGTAGCATGCACACTGGCCCAACCGGTCGTCGGTGCGTTCTCGAAGCCGACCCACTGCTTACGGAAACCGAGGCGCACATCCACGCAATCCTTGCTGCCCGCGACCGCCGGGTTGATGCTGAAGTAGTTGAACACGTTCTGCGTGTACTGCGGCACTTGCTGTCCATGCATCGCGTTGGCGAGAAGGAGGATCGCTATGGAGAACAGGACCCTCATCGCACAATGGTGACCGATCCAGTGTAAGGCGCCCCACCGCCGCCCTCGCGGGTGTTCAATATGATGTGATAGTAGTACGTGGCCGTGGGCAAGCGGCCGCCGTCCCAGGGCTCGTTGTAACCCACGCTGCGGAAGACACGCTGGCCCCAACGGTCGAATATCTTCACCTCGCAGGCCGGGTAGTCCGAGATGCCGAAGATGGTCCAGGTGTCGTTGTGGTCATCGCCGTTCGGGGTGAAGGTGTTCGGCGGTTGGATACGGCGGATCACCTCCACGATCACCGTATCGGTATAAGTACACCCGTTCAGTTGTGTGGTCACCGCATAAATAGTGGTCTCCGACGGATTGGCGATCGGATCGGGCACCGCATCGCCGCTCAAGCCACTGTTCGGTGTCCATAAGTAGGTACTACCGCCGGTGGCCTCCAGTTGGGCGTATTCGCCCTCGCCGATCTCCTGATCCTCCCCCGCGGTGAAATCCACACCCACGATATCCACCCCGGGTCCGCTCACGGTGACCTCTAGATCACATTGTGCCGCGATGGTGGCGCCGTTGTCCACTACACCGCTCACCAACACCCAGTAGACGGTATTCGGGTCCAGGGCGACAGTGGTCGTCGCTGTGAAATCGATCGAGTCCTGTGTGCAGGAGGACACCGCGTCGAAATCCGCCAGCACGCAATTGCCGGGGCCGGTCAACACCACCACGCTTATCTCGTTGTCCATGCCGGTCACCGCCGGGCAGTCCAACCCATTGATCGTGACCGAGGCGAGGCCCCCCACAGAATTGGTCGTGAACGTGTACCACAGCACCGCCTCTGTGGCCGGGCAAAAGCCCGTGGGGCCTACCGCACCGGTGTTGTTGCCTGCTTGCGGTTGTTGTGCGCAGAGCGTAAGTGCATCAGCGCAATCATCGTTGGGCGGCTGCGCGCGTGCGCTTCCCACCAGGAGGGCGCAGAGCAGGACCAGCAGGAGGAGGCGCATACCGCGAACGGCCGCATGTGGGCACACGGGCGGCCGTGCCGAAAGTACCCGCCTGCCCATCGGGCTTCCCTTGGCACATAGGTCAAGTTGCGCACACGGCCGTGTTGACGGGAAACAACTTGGCCATTGTATGGCATCTCGCTGCCCCATACGTACCAAAACGAGCAAGTCCGGGGGCTGTCACAGGGATATGGACGAGCCGGTAGACCGCGGACATGAACATGCCCGACCAGGCGACGAAGAATACTACGATCAACGTTCCCATCTTTGCGCCGCGACGTCGCAGGTTTCCAGGACGCTCGCCCACATCATGAGCAATCAGGAAGACCGTCTCAAGACGCTTATCGGCCACGCCAAGGAGTATGGCTTCGTGTTCCCCAGCAGCGAGATCTACGATGGCCTGAGCGCCACATACGACTACGGCCCTTACGGCGCCGAGTTGAAGAACAACATCCGGCAGTACTGGTGGGCGGCCATGACAAAGCTCAACGAGAACATCGTGGGCTTGGACGCGGCGATCTTCATGCACCCCACCGTGTGGAAGGCCAGCGGTCACGTCGATGCCTTCAACGATCCGCTTATCGACAACAAGGACAGCAAGAAGCGTTACCGCGCCGACGTATTGCTCGAAGAGCACATGGCCAAGTACGCGGACAAGATCGAGAAGGAGACCGAGAAGGCGAAGAAGAGGTTCGGCGAAGCGTTCAATGAAGAGCAGTTCCGGGCCACTAACCCGAACGTGTTGCGCGCACAGGAGCGCATCAACGCGGTGGAGGGACGAATGAAGACCGCGCTCGAAGCGAACGACCTGGAAGCGGTACGCCAGCTGATCATCGACGAGGAGATCAAGTGCCCGGTGAGCGGCACGGCCAACTGGACCGAAGTGCGGCAGTTCAATTTGATGTTCGCCACCGAGCTCGGCAGCGTGAGCGGCGAGAGCAGCACGATCTACCTGCGTCCTGAAACAGCGCAGGGCATCTTCGTGAACTTCCTCAACGTGCAGAAGAGCGCACGGATGAAGATCCCCTTCGGCATCGCGCAAACGGGCAAAGCCTTCCGCAACGAGATCGTGGCGCGGCAGTTCATCTTCCGCATGCGGGAATTCGAACAGATGGAGATGCAGTTCTTCGTGAAGCCCGGCACGGAGATGGAGTGGTACAACGCTTGGAAGGAGAAGCGCATCGCCTGGCATCGTGCACTGGGCATGCCTGTGGAGAACTACCGTTTCCACGACCATATCAAGCTCGCGCACTATGCGAACGCCGCCTGTGACATTGAGTTCAAGTTCTCCTTCGGCTTCAAGGAACTCGAAGGGATCCACAGTCGCACGGACTTCGACCTGAGCAGTCACGAGAAACACAGCGGTCGCAAGCTGCAGTACTTCGATCCCGAGACGAACGAGAGCTACGTGCCGTATGTGGTGGAGACGAGCATCGGCCTCGACCGCATGTTCCTCGCCGTGCTGAGCGCGGCGTACGAAGAAGAGAAACTGGAGAACGGCGAGGACCGCGTGGTGCTCCGCATTCCCGCTCCGCTCGCGCCGGTGAAAGTGACGGTGATGCCCTTGGTGAAGAAAGATGGATTGCCCGAGAAGGCCCGTGCCATCATCGACGGCCTGAAGCTCTCGCACAATTGCCAGTACGACGAGAAGGACAGCATCGGCAAACGCTACCGCCGCCAGGATGCCATCGGCACGCCGTATTGCATCACCGTGGACTACGACACGATGACGAACGACACCGTGACGATCCGCGACCGCGATACCATGCAGCAGGAGCGTGTTGCGATCAGCGATCTGGACCGCATCGTGAGCGAGAAGGTGGATCTGCGGAAGTTGTTGAAGCAGTTGTGATCTTCGGGACCTGATGGCCCGCAAGCATCGGAACAAGACACCGGCCTGCGCGAACTGCGGCACCGATCTCCGCAAGGAGTTCGAATTCTGTCCGCATTGTGGCCAGGAGAACCACGACCTGCGCGTTCCCTTCAAGACCTTCCTGTACGAGTTCGTGGAGAACATCACGCACTTCGATACCAAGCTGTGGAACACGTTGAAGGTGCTTTTCACCAAGCCCGGTCAACTGACGAAGGACTTTGTGGAGGGCAAGCGTGCGCGCTATGTCCACCCGGCGCGATTCTATGTGTTCACGAGCGTGATCTTCTTCGCTCTGCTGTTGGTGTGAGCATGGGAAAGACGATGGAGCAGGGCAACGATGGAGACCAACTAACCACGGAGCGTTTCGCACGCGCTGCGACGATGGCCATCGCGGACAGTCCTGGACAGCCTTGCTGCAAGGCGATATGGTCTTGAACGGACGTCTTACGCGGGAACACAAGTGAAGGCCTCCAGAAACGGATAGCCCTGAAATTCCTGCGATTGGCTGCTCAAGATTCAAGTTCAACGGATGAATTTCTGAACGACCTGGTGAAGGCCATGCCGTATCCGAATGTTCCTCTGATGCCCTTCGCCGCGGTGCTCCTGCTGTTGGATCTTCTATCCGCAAGCGGTTCTATTGGGAGCACCTCATCTTCTCGGTACATATGCATACCATCATATTCATTCTCCTTGTTCTTCATGTTACAGTGCTAGAGTTGGTTCTTCCAGGACGAGTGGCCTGCCGGTAGTCGGCGTCAATTGCCTAGGTCTGCTCTTTATCTGTTGCTTGGCTCCGCAGGGTGTTATGGTCGGCCTGGGGACGACCTCCTCCTCCTCTTCCTGATGAGCATTCCCTATTTCCTGGTCTTCGCCGGCTGTTGTATGGTGACCGCCGCTTTGGGGATTTGTGACCTTGTACGCAACGATGGACTCGCACCACTATTTTCGCACCCCCTTCTTCAGGGACACCTACCCAGGTGGCGGAATGGTAGACGCGCTGGTCTCAAACACCAGTGATGCAAGTCGTGCGGGTTCGAGTCCCGCCCTGGGTACTTCACGGATCAGATGATCGCGCGCGGCCCCAGCCGCTCGGGTCCTTCCCATGCAACAGGACGCTCTGGTCTACGCCGACCCCGCCAAGCAGGAACGATACGACCGGGCCTACATGAAAATGGCCCTGGAATGGGCCCGCCTCAGCCACTGCACTCGAAAAAAGGTGGGCGCCCTGATCGTGAAGGAGGGGATGATCATCAGTGATGGGTACAACGGCACCCCGACCGGATTCCCCAATGATTGTGAAGACGCGAACGGGACCACCCTCTGGTACGTTCTTCACGCTGAGGCCAACGCGATCATGAAGGTGGCCCGTAGCACGAACAACGCACGTAACGGCACCTTGTACCTCACACATTCACCGTGCAAAGAGTGCAG
Organism: Flavobacteriales bacterium; assembly: GCA_016703105.1. Taxonomy (GTDB): domain Bacteria; phylum Bacteroidota; class Bacteroidia; order Flavobacteriales_F; family PHOS-HE28; genus PHOS-HE28. The sequence continues at coordinate 251,971 of JADJCS010000004.1, read as the reverse complement.
CAAGTTGATCCTGCAGGCCGGCATCAAACGACTGGTGTACCTCACCGCCTACAAGGATCCTTCCGGCCTCGAACTGCTGGCAAAGGGGGGGGTAGCACTGTCCAGTTTGGAACCCGCCTGAGCCTATGAAAGAGAAACGCCCGTTCTCGGCCTTCATGCCGCTGATGCTGAGCCTGGCGCTGGTGGCCGGCCTCTTCATAGGCCGCAGTATGGAACAGAGCCGGACCGTGATACCCACTTTCCTGTTCCCCCAAGGCGCTTCCGCCAGCGAAAAGGTCGGCCAGGTGATCGATCTGATCGATCGCCAATATGTGGACAGCGTGCGCAAAGGGGAATTGGTGGATGAAGTGATCCAAGACCTGCTTCAACACCTCGATCCGCATAGCTATTACATCAGCGCCAATGAACTCCGGGCCGCACAAGAACCCTTGGAGGGGAGCTTCGAGGGCATCGGAGTGGAATTCGCCATCCAGCACGACACCGTGGTTGTGATCGCCCCCGTGGAAGGTGGGCCCAGTGCGGCGCTCGGGATCCGGGCTGGCGATCGCATCATCAGCGCCAACACGAAGGCAATGGCCGGCGTGGGCATCACCAATGAGCAAGTGATGGAGCATTTGCGCGGACCCGGTGGTAGCGAAGTGACCGTGGGCATCCTACGTCGCGGGAACACGAAGCCGTTCGATGTGCGGATCGCGCGTGGGAAGATCCCCATCAACAGTGTGGCCGTGAGCCTTTTGCGCCCCGATGCTACCGGCTATATCAAGCTGGTCCGCTTCGCACGCACCACCCACGAAGAGTTCGTGCGTGCCGCCGAGGACCTAAAGGCTAAAGGCATGCGGCGCTTGGTGTTGGATCTACGGGGCAATGGCGGTGGGTACCTCAACGCGGCGATCGATCTGGCCGACGAGTTCCTGCCCGATGGCCGGAAGATCGTGTACACGGAGGGAAGGACCCATCCACGGCAGGACTACCTCGCCACCAGTAAGGGGCTCCTGGAACAAATGCCTCTGGCCGTGCTGATCGATGAAGGCAGTGCCAGCGCCAGCGAGATCTTGGCGGGCGCCGTGCAGGACAACGACCGTGGACTGGTGGTAGGTCGGCGCTCCTTCGGCAAAGGCCTCGTGCAGGAACATCTGGAGTTACCCGATCAGAGCGCGGTACGATTGACCACGGCCCGCTACTATACCCCGAGCGGCAGAAGCATCCAGCGTCCCTACGGCGAAGGCATCGACTACAATGAGGAGTTCGAGGCCCGTTTCGATCACGGTGAGCTGCTTTCGAAGGATAGCATCAGCCTCGACTCCAGCAAGATCTACCGCACCCTTGCTGGCCGAACGGTCTTCGGGGGCGGGGGCATCATGCCCGATGTATTCGTCCCAGCGGACACCGCCGAGAGCTCTCGTTACCTCACCGAACTGTTCTTCTCCGGCGCCCTGAACCAGTTCGCCTTCGACCTTGCGGACCGCGATCGGGAGAAATTCGAGGCGTTCGGCAACGCAGCCGCTTTGCGCGATCGGTTCCAGGTGGACGAAAAGATGCTCAACGAACTAAGTACCTATGCCGCTAGCGAAGGGATCAAAGAACAGCCCGGGGATCGTGAACGCAGTTGGCATGCGATCGGAAGTCGTCTCAAGGCCGGGATCGCCCGGAATATTTGGGGCGCACCGGGTTACTACGGTCTGCTTTTGGACGACGACAGCCTCTTCCTGCGCGCCCGCGATCGGCTGACCCAGGACGCACAGTGACCCTTGGAATGAAGAAAGGGGGCCTTGCGGCCCCCTTCGTTCCTCGATACGTTCGGCTTAGTGGCCCTTCACTGCGGCGGCAGCGGAGTCAACAACAGCAGCAGCGCTGTCCATGGCAGCCGTAGCAGCAGCAGCGGCAGCAGCAGCGGCTTCAGCAGCCTTCATGCTGTCGGCGCGCAGAACGGCGGTCAGGCTGTCGGCCGTATGCTTTGCTTTGGCTTCGATCTCCTCCTGGGTGGGGCCGCCGCAAGCGACGAGCAGCGTCGCCATAGTGGCGAGCACAGCGAATTTCTTGATCATTTCCGTGTGGTGTTTTGGTGAAAGTGGCGGCAAATGTAATGACTTCCAATCCATTACCTCCAAATCCTTCTGAAGGCTGCCCCTATCTTTGGGCACGATCTCGACGAATACTTAAACGACACCTCCGGAAATGCCATTCCAACTGCCCACCCTCCCCTATGCCTTCAATGCACTGGAACCCCATGTGGATGCCCGCACCATGGAGATCCACCACGGAAAACACCACAATGCCTATGTGACCAACTTGAACAAGGCCATCGAGGGCACCCCATTGGACGGTAAGTCCATTGAGTCCATCCTAAAGGACCTGGACATGAACAACATGGCGGTGCGCAACAATGGTGGAGGCCATTACAATCATAGCCTCTTTTGGACCGTGATGAGCGCCCAGGGCGGAGGAGCACCTCAAGGGGACTTGGCCAAAGCGATCGACACGGCCTTTGGGTCCTTCGATGCGTTCAAGGAGAAGTTCGCCGCCGCCGGGGCCACCCGCTTCGGGAGCGGCTGGGCGTGGTTGTGCGTGCATCCGGGCGGCAAGCTGGAGATCTGCTCAACGCCGAACCAGGACAATCCTCTTATGCCCAACACGGGCTGTGGTGGAACACCTGTCCTGGGGCTCGATGTGTGGGAACATGCCTACTATCTCCACTACCAGAATCGACGTCCTGACTACATCACCGCGTGGTGGAACGTGGTGGATTGGAACGAGGTGGCCCGTCGCTACGCGGCCGGTAAGTGAGGAGCGTCTCGATCGGAGCGCTAAGCGACGGCTACCTTTGGTCTAATGCCTATTGGGCGCGGATCGATCCTTGCGCTGCTGCTTGTCTGCACCGCACAGCTGCTTCAAGCGAACGTTGGAGGCCCCTACCGGCCAATGAGCCCTGTTCCGGTAGCGCGGGTCATTTCGTCAGATAAGGAACCAGAGCGACTGATCGCCTCGTTGCTCACCATCGGGCTCGGGGCTTTCGGAGCGCATCGGCTCTACCTGGGTACGAGCGCCAAGGTGCCCATCGTGTATGGGCTCACTTTCGGCGGGTTCGGCGTTCTGGCCGCGATCGATCTGGGCCATATCCTTTTCACGAAGGACCTGTCGGTCTATCGAAGGAACGAACAGGTATTCATGTGGGCGGGACCACCCCGACAACTCACTCCACCGTGACGCTCTTGGCCAAATTCCGCGGTTGATCCACATTGCAGCCACGCATAACGGCGATGTGGTAGCTGATCAACTGGAACGGAATGGCGCTGAGCAGGGGAACGAGCGCATCGGGTGCATCGGGTATCGGGATCACGTGATCCGCAAGACCCTTCACGACGGTATCGCCTTCGGTCACAATAGCGATCACCTTGCCTTTGCGCGCCTTCACCTCTTGGATATTGCTCACCACCTTCTCATAGCTGGCACCTTTGGTGGCGATCACGAAGACGGGCATCTCCTCGTCGATCAATGCGATGGGGCCATGTTTCATCTCCGCGGCTGGATAGCCCTCGGCGTGGATGTAACTGATCTCTTTCAATTTCAAGGCGCCTTCCAACGCGACCGGGAAGCTGAACCCACGCCCTAAGTAGAGCGCGTTGGTAGCATCCTTGTAGATGTCAGCGATGTATTTGATCTGGGCCTCGCTTTTGAGCACTTGCTCCACTTTGGCCGGGATGGCATCCAACTCGTTCAAGAGCCGGAAAAACTTGCTGCCGCTAATGGTGCCCTTCTTCTGCCCGATCATCAAGGCCATGAGGGTGAGCACCGTGACCTGCGCCGTGAACGCTTTGGTACTGGCCACGCCGATCTCCGGCCCGGCGTGGGTGTAGGACCCCGCGTGCGTGATGCGCGCGATACTGCTCCTTACCACATTGCAAATGCCGATGATCGTCGCACCGCGTCCCTTCGCCAACTCGATGGCCGCCAGGGTATCGGCCGTTTCACCGCTCTGGCTGATGGCGATCACGATATCCTCCTCGCTCACGATCGGGTTGCGGTACCGGAACTCGCTGGCATACTCCACCTCCACCGGGATCCGGGCCAGTTCCTCAAAGAGATACTCGCCAACCAATCCGGCATGCCAGCTGGTACCACATCCCACGATCAAGATCCGCTTGGCGTGCAGGAATTTCTGCTCATAGTCCTTGATACCCCCCAATACCACCTCGCCCTTCGCCAGATTGAGGCGGCCACGCATGCTGTCGCGGATGCTCCGCGGTTGCTCATGGATCTCCTTGAGCATAAAATGGTCGTAACCGCCCTTTTCCAACGTCTCCAGGTGCATTTCCAGCTCCTGTATGAACGGGGTTTTGTCCTGGTTCTTGATGTTGCGGATCTTCAGACCTTGGTGCCGGTCGATCAAGGCGATCTCGCCATCTTCCAAATACACCACGTTCTTCGTGTGTTCCACGATGGGGGTGGCATCGCTGGCGATGAAATGCTCGCCGTTCTCCCCGATGCCGATCACCAACGGCGAGCTCTTTCGGGCGGCCACCATGGTGTCCGGCGCCTTCCGGTCAAGGACCACAATGGCGTACGCTCCCACCACACTCTGCAACGCCAGGCGTACAGCCTCGGCCAGGTCGACCTGTTCGCTCCGCTGGATGTCGTCGATCAAATGCACCAGTACCTCCGTGTCGGTATCGCTGCGGAACTTGTGGCCGCGATGCGTCAGTTCCTCCTTGATGGCCGCATAGTTCTCGATGATCCCGTTATGGATCAGTGCAAGATCGCCGCTCGTGCTCTGATGCGGGTGGGCGTTGATGTCATTGGGCGGACCATGCGTTGCCCAACGCGTATGGCCCATACCCACCGTGCCGGAGAGCACCTTACCCTCCGTGAAAACTTCCAGGTCGCTCACCTTGCCCTGGCACTTATGCACCAAGAGCTTACCGCCGGTGAGCAAAGCCACGCCGGCGCTGTCGTAGCCCCGATATTCCAGGCGTTTCAGCCCGTTGATCAGAATGGGGTAGGCTTCCTTGTCTCCCAAATAGGCGACGATCCCGCACATGACCTGTTCAGTATGTGGTAAATGTAAGTACCAACCTCAGCCCGCCTTGTGGATCCTGTGGCCCTGCGAGCGCGGCCCGGTTCACAGAGATCCCGCTGTTGCCGGACACCAAGGAAAGACCGCTGTTCGCGTAAGTGCCGTTCAAGACGTTCTGCATGTAGCGCGTAATGGCGAAGCGATACTCCCCCGCATCAGCGTCGAATTCGCCTCCGATGGCGAGACCATTGTCCAACTGATCGGGTAGGAAAAGATCTTCCCCATCCTCGTTCTTGCGGAAGACAAAGAGGTTCGTGGGCGGCGGCGTTCCCTCCGGCCAAACTCCGTCGATGGGCACGACGAGCTCCGCCTTCGCCAGTGCCTGAAGGTCCGCGGCGGAGAACGTGCTCAGGTGAGGCATTACCAATCGTGTGCGCAGGCCTCCGAGCGCCTGCACGTATGTTCCCTGGTTCAACGCCGTATCGGCCAGCGCCTGAGGCAAGGCTGGGTCTAATGCCCCCTGGTGGTCCAGTTCGCTGCGAGTATAGCGAACGCAGTTCTCATTGATCGGCATGTCGAAGGCCAGTGTATCCTCTTCTCCAGGCACGGCCAGATCGCGGTAGTACAAGGTCATTTTGCTCGCGGACGCTGGCATATTGAAGTAGAGTACCCCACCTTGGAAAGGGAGTTGGCCTTGCTCGTCAACCGTGATATAGACCCCTTTGAAAAAATTGAGGAAGGCCGTGTTGTCGGCCAGGTCCGCGGTACCGAAGGCATCAAGGATGCGCTGTCCGAGCGCTGGATCGAGGGAGAGCCGCAACTGTGGCAGCAAAGTATCTCCTCCGACCACCACCGCTTCGGCAGGACGGGGTGTGATGAGGGATCCGTGATCGCGCATCAGATCTTCACCTTGCAGCACTGGCGCCCTATCCGTGCGGTAGGACGAATCCGCCGAAAGGCTCTCGCCCAGTTCGAAAACCTGGAAACGCTGCGCGGAGAGGTCGCCATAATGCGACAAGGAGGGATCGAACTGCAAGGCCAACACTACGGAATCGATGACCAGGAAGTCGTTGTTCTGCCCGGCCCCAACGTTGTTGGTGCTCAGCCGTACCTGGGTTATCGTGCTTGCCTTCACTGGGCCGAAGCGCGCGTCCACATAACTCCCGACCAATAGCCGGCTCAGATTGTTGGTGCGCAGGGAGGGCTCCCGCGCGGTCCAAGCGAGTACCGTAGCCGTGTCGGTCACCGCCAGGCCCAGGGTGTCGGCCGGGTCGAGGATATCCAAGCCCAACCCGTCCTCAGGTTTCTTGCAACTGGACAGAAGAAGTGCCGCGCCCCAAAGCAGGAGAGCGCCGGACCGAGCAGGGCCGTACATGGAGCGGAGAGGTTTGGTCAACGGGCTCAGACCAAGGCCTCCTCCAGTACGCTCTGGTAGAATTCCGCGTGGGCGGAGATCAAGGCCTCCGCGGCCGGGTAGGCCAGCACGGGTTTCTCGCTCGCTTTTATGGCAGTGTCTAGGCCTTTGCTCAGCTTGGGGCTACCCTTCACCACCGCATCACTCAACTCCAAAGCGAACTTGTACAGGTCGTCCGTAGTTGGTTTGGACAGACCTTTGAACAGGTCCTTGGAGAAGCCTTCGAGCATCAGTTTCTTGGCCAGGTCCTTATCCAAAAGCTCCGGTTTCTCGTCGTACACACTGAACACCAGCTTGGCGTTCTCGAAGTGCGGATCATCCGCGAAGAAGTGGCGAACGTAGAGCGGGATGAAGGCGGTCATCCAACCGTGGCAATGGATGATATCGGGTACCCAGCCTAGTTTGCGCACCGTTTCCAATACACCACGGCAGAAGAACAGCGCGCGTTCATCATTATCCGCGTGGAACACCTCGTCCTTGTCCAACCAGGTGCTCTTCCTCTTGAAGTACTCTTCGTTGTCAATGAAGTACACCTGCATACGGGCACTGGGTACACTGGCGACTTTGATCAGCAGCGCGTGGTCCGTATCGTTGATGATGAGGTTCATCCCGCTAAGCCGGATCACCTCATGCAATTGATGCCGACGCTCGTTGATATTGCCCCACTTGGGCATGAACACCCGGATCTCGTTGCCGCTCTCCAGAATGCCCTGCGGCAACTGACGGGTGGCCAGCGCCATTTCATGCTCCTCCAGAAAGGGATGGATCGACTGCGCGATGGTCAGGACTTTCGCGTTCTTCAAGTTCATCGGTAAGGTGGGGGGATCGGAGCACAAAAATATAGACTTTCCGGCGGAAGTTCAACCTTGACGGCTAGCTTGGCCCACCTTCCGACCGGCTTCCGGACATGCACATCCTGAAGGAACCCGCCGATGTGGCCCTGTGGAGCGCCACGTTGCGACGGGAGACCCTTACTGTGGGCTTTGTGCCTACGATGGGCGCATTGCATCAGGGCCACCTTGCCCTTGTGGCCGCAGCGCTTCGCCAATGTGACCACGTTATTGCCAGCATCTTCGTCAATCCCCTGAAATTCAACAACAAAGAAGACCTAACGAAGTACCCCAGGCAACCGGAGAAGGACGCGGCGCTGCTGCAAGAAGTCGGTTGCCATGCGGTCTTCCTCCCTTCCGCTGAAAGGCTGTTCGCCGACTTCCATCCCCGCCAGTACGACCTTGGAGAACTGGATGCGCATTGGGAAGGGGCCAGTCGGCCAGGACATTTTCAGGGGTCGTGAACGTCGTGGAACGCTTGTTCCATTATACGCGCCCGGATCAGGTATTTTTTGGTGAAAAGGACCGGCAGCAGCTAGCGATCATCGCCCATGTGGCCCGCGAACATCTCTGGCCGGAGCGGATAGTCCCTTGCCCGACATTGCGCGAACCGGACGGATTGGCCATGAGCAGCCGGAACCAAAGGCTTGGACCGCAAGACCGTGAGCAAGCACCAGTACTCTTCAAAGCGCTCCAGGCCATGGCCGAAAGTTCCGCCCACACCGTGGGACGTGCCTTGGAGGCCGGACACCAGGTGCTTCAGGCCGCACCTGCAGTTCGCCTGGATCACTTGGGTATCGCCGATCCGAGGACATTTCGTCCCATGAGAGCCCAGGACAAGATAATGGAAGGTGCCATTGCCCTGATCGCCGCCCAGATAGGTCCGGTGCGCCTTATAGACAACATCACGCTGCGCCCTCGCTGACCCGCGCGCCGTATACCTTTGCGGCCCTTTCGTGCCTGCGGCCATGTCCATGACCATCGAAGTCCTACGTGCCAAGATCCACCGCGTCCGTGTTACCGAAGCGGACATCAACTACATTGGAAGCATCACCCTGGACGAGGACCTGATCGATGCCGCCGGGCTGGTGGAAGGTGAGAAGGTGCAGGTACTGAACGTCAATAATGGCGATCGACTTTACACGTACGTGATCAAGGGCGAACGCGGCTCCGGGGTGGTTTGTTTGAACGGTCCTGCCGCCCGCCGCGTGAGCGTGGGTGATCTGGTGATCGTGGTGGCGTATGCCCACATGTCCATCGAGGAGGCCCGGGCCTTCCGTCCCACCATCGTTTTTCCCGACGAGCACACGAACAAGCTGAAAGTCCAGGGCTGATGCGTAAGGCGGTGCTGGGTACCTTGAAGATCCTGGTGCCCATTGCCTTGGGCATCTGGCTTGTGCTGTATTTCTACCGGCAGTTGGACGAACGGCAGCGCTCGGAACTATTCACCGCGTTCGGCCAAGCCAATATTTTCTGGCTGCTGCTTAGCACCTTCCTGGGTTGGCTCAGCCATGTGAGCCGAGGCTATAGATGGCGGTACTTGTTGGATCACATGGGCTACCAGCCTGGGTTCTGGAACTGCTATCACGCTGTAATGGGCGGCTACTTCATGAACATGCTGCTGCCTCGTGCGGGCGAAGCCAGTCGAGCGGCCATGCTTTATCGTACCGAAGGGGTGCCCTTCGAAAAAGGCTTCGGGACGATCCTCGCCGAACGCGCCGTGGATATGATCATGCTGCTGGGCATTGCCGCCGTCACCCTTTTTCTCCAAGCCGACAAACTCGACCTCTTCCAGGCCCGGATCGCGGCGTTCCGCGCCCAACAAGGAGGACCGAGCACGCCCGATGGCTCGTCAGGTCCGTGGGGTTGGTTGATCCTGACCGCTTTGATCGTGGGAGCTATCGGGTTCGGCTATTTCGTTATGACCCGGCCTGCGCTCAGAGCGCGTATCATGGACGGTGTCCGCGGCTTCGTCGAGGGGGTGCGTTCGATCTTCCAAACCAAGCACAAGGGGCCCTATCTCTTCCACACCTTCCTGATCTGGACGCTCTATGTCGCCATGTTCTGGATCGGGTTCTTCGCCCTGCCCACCACTGCGGAAGTTCCGGCCGCAGGCATCATGGCGGGCTTTATTGCGGGCTCTGTAGGCATCATTCTCGTACAGGGGGGCATCGGCGCCTATCCGGCGTTCGTCGCCTTGATCGTCAGCGTATATATGGCCAATCCCGCTGGCGGTGGTCTTATTCGTCCCGATGCGCTGGCCATGGGGTGGTTGCTTTGGGTGGCCCAAACGGTAATGATCATCACCCTCGGTGGGCTCTCGCTACTTTTGGTCGCCCGCAAGCGGAACCGGCCATGAGCACCGACGCAGCCATCGCACCACGCAACCAGCACATCACCGATCGGGGCGGTATCGCTCGTCTCGCTAACATCTGGCGGGTGAAGGGTGATCGCATCGTATTCACCAACGGCGTGTTCGACCTGATGCATCGCGGCCATGTCACCTATCTGGAAGAAGCCGCTGCCCTCGGGGACCGTTTGGTGATCGGCCTCAATAGCGACGCTTCCGTAAAGCGCCTGGGCAAAGGGACCGACCGACCGCTCAACGATCAGGACAGCCGCGCCACCGTGCTGAGCGCGCTGCGCTGCGTGGATGCCGTAGTGATCTTCGACGAGGAAACGCCGCTGGAGCTGATCAATTCGGTGCGCCCGGATGTGTTGGTGAAGGGCGGCGACTGGAGCCCCGAACGGATCGTGGGGGCCGACCTGGTGAAAGCCGCAGGTGGAAGCGTCCATAGCTTGCCCCTCGTAGAGGGTTTCTCCACGACCGCGCTCCTCGCGAAGATCCGCGCTTCCACCTAGGCCCATGGCCAAGGTCCGTTCACAGTTCGTCTGTCAGAGCTGCGGCTCCAGCTTCCCCCAATGGCTGGGGCAATGCCCTTCCTGTAGAGAATGGAATACCCTCGTGGAAGAGGTGCGCGATCGGGTGGAAGAGAAGCGCGGTACGCCAGCGAGCATCAAGGGTCGCAACCCGAAACCCATCGCCATCGGCGACATCCCCGCGCAGGATGGACCACGCACCCCGCTGAGCGACCGCGAGTTGAGCCGTGTGCTCGGTGGTGGGCTGGTGCCCGGCAGCATCACCTTGATCGGTGGCGAACCGGGGATCGGCAAAAGCACCTTGCTACTGCAAACCGCATTGCGCAATCCGCACTTGCGCACCCTGTACGTCTCGGGCGAGGAGAGTGAGCACCAAGTGAAGATGCGGGCGGAACGCCTCGAGGCGGACACGCTCAAGCCGATCGCGAACGGGCAGCAGCCAACCACGGGCGGTGGTTGTTACGTGCTCACCGAGACCAACACCCAGAACATCTTTAAGCACATCGAGGCGCTACAGCCCACTCTGGTAGTGATCGACAGTGTGCAAACATTGCACACCGCCACGTTGGACGCGAGCCCCGGAAGCGTGGGACAGGTGCGCGAATGCACGGCGGAACTCATGCGCTTCGCGAAGACCACGGACATTCCGATGGTCCTGATCGGTCACATCACCAAGGATGGCTTCATCGCCGGGCCGAAGGTGTTGGAACATATGGTGGACTGCGTACTCCAGTTCGAAGGCGACCGCGATCATGCGTACCGTCTATTGCGTCCTCTGAAGAACCGCTTCGGCAGCACCAACGAGTTGGGTATATACGAAATGCACGGCACCGGGCTGATCGTGGTGGAAGATCCCAGCCAGGTATTGTTAGGGGATCGGCGGGAAAGGCCCAGTGGTGTGGTGGTCGCCGCCACCATGGAAGGCATGCGCCCTTTGTTGATCGAAGTGCAAGCGCTGGTGAGCAGTGCGGTATATGGCACTCCGCAACGCAGTTCCACCGGTTTCGATCTGCGCCGCTTGAACATGCTGCTGGCCGTAATGGAGAAACGTTGCGGCTTCCGCTTGGGGCAGAAGGATGTCTTCCTCAACCTCGCCGGTGGCTTCCGCATCGAAGAGCCCGCGATCGACCTTGCCGTGGTGGTGGCCGTGCTGAGCAGCAGCGAGGACATCGCCATTCCCATGGACGTCTGCTTCACCGGCGAAGTGGGTCTCACCGGTGAGATCCGGCCGGTAACACGTGCCGACCAACGCATCGCCGAAGCCGCCAAACTGGGCTTCGCGCGGATCTTCATTCCGCGTGGCACCAAGGGCATCGTGCCAATGACAGGCATGGACGTGGTGCAGGTAGGTCGTGTGGATGAGGTGCTCGGGCAGTTGTTCGGATAGCCCAGGCCAATGCGAAGCGTGATCGGGATCGCCCGGTCGCATCCGACCTATCGATCAGCAAGCCGCGCTAAAATTCCTTTGGCGGCCGCATGCCCGGTACTGAAGGCGCCTTGCAATAAGAAGCCTCCAGTGGGCGCATCCCGATCGATCATCTCCCCAGCCACGGAAAAATGGGGGTGCTTGATCAGCGAAAGGTCTGGTGCCACTTCGGCAAGTGCGATCCCGCCCACAGTGCTGATAGCCTCGTCGAGCGGTCGGAGCCCGATCACAGGTATTCGCAACGCCTTCACGTCCTCCGCCAGGGAGCCGCCTTCCACATACCGCTGAACGGGAGTGAACGCCTTCAACAGAGCCACCGCCGCACGATCCAATTTCAAGGCCGGTACACGTTCCTTCCAAGCGGCTCCCGCGAGCCGACGTTCCAACTCCTGGACCGTTACGTCCGGTTTCAGGTCGATCAGAAGATGAGCCTCTTCGCCGTTCGCCATGGCTTCTCTAAGTGCAGGCACAATGGGGTAGATCGCGTTCCCTTCCAGGCCGTGTTCGGTGATGGTCACCTCGCCCCGTTGGCTCAGTTCGCCCGCGCTCACACGCACGTTCTTCAGCGGCTTGCCCGCATGCATGCGCACGGCTTCGGGCAAGGCCACCTCCACGCCGCAGTTGCTGGCTTGGAAGTGCACCGTGTGGACCCCGATCCCCTCGAACTGTTGCCGCCACTCACCTGTCGATCCGGTCTTGGGCCACGAGGCACCACCCAACGCGAAGAGGTAGTGGTCCGCGACCATCGACACCGGCGATCCCTCGTACACGACGATCGGACACCGCTCCGCATCGAACCCCGCGAAAGCATGGCGCAAGTGGACCTGTACTCCCTTGTCGACCACTTTGTCCACAATGGCGCGCAGCACTTGGGCCGGTGTCAGAGGCGGCCGGGGAAAGATCCTTCCACTGCTCCCGATGAACGTGTCCACTCCGCGTTCCGCCAACCAGGCGCGTAGTTCCACCGGTCCGAAAGCGAGCAACGGAGCGCGCATGAACTCCGTCGGCGTATACCTCGCCGAAAGATCTTCCCCGACGGCGCTATGCGTGATGTTCAGCCCGCCATCGCCAGCCACCAGAAATTTGCGGCCGAGCGTGCGGCCGTTTTCGCAGAGATGCACCTCACAGGTACCCGCCAATAGGTCCGCTGCGATCAGCCCGGCAGGGCCTCCGCCGATCACCACCACCCGCTTCTTCGACACAGCCGTCAAGGTAGTTGCGCTTGCCGATAGTTGCGGAGGCACCCTGATCGAAGGGCTTGTCGTAAGGTTTGTTAATTGTTGGTAAGTGCATGCCAAGTTCTTCAGGCTCAGCCGTTCCGTATGCGCGCATAACATCGACCTTCGCGGCATGAAAGGAGATCCTCAACTGATCGACACCCGGTCAGCCACGATGAGGCTCGTCTCCCCGGAACTGATCGAAGTGCAGTTCAAGCCAGAGGTGAAGTTGGACGTGCAGGGGCTCGGCGAGATCGTACATGCGAAGAACCATTTAGGCCAGGGGCTGAACCCTGATGTGCTGGCCGTGGCTCCGCCCGAACTTGATTTCGAGCTGAACGTGCTGCATATGGACCATGCGGTGGGCCATGGTGTGAAGTGCAATTCCAATCGCCTCGCCTTCGCAGCTCAAAGCGGAAGGAAGAGACCGCTGTGTTCCTGCAAGAAAAGGACGCCCGTGCCTGGCTCGTGGCCAAGGTCAAGGAGCGGACCCTTTCGTGATCTCTCGGGCCGTGCCAGGGTTCCGAACCGAGCGCGTGTGAGCGCCTCCTGCGCGACCACGATCGCATTACCACTGTAGCGCCACTTTACCCAGTGTCGTTCCGGAGACGAGCATGGCATGCGCGTCACCCAATCGCGTGGCAGGCAACACGGCATGCACGTGCGGCCGTAAAATGCCTTGTTCAGCGGCTTGCACCGCACCGTGCAAACATTCCGCGGCGAGCAAGGGTCGATGGTCCGCGATCTTCAGCATGTTGATGCCGATCACGCTGCGGCTCTTCATCATAAGGAAGATGGGAAGGAGCAGCCCCATGTCCCATACGAAGCGGAGCGTTGCGAATGGGCCAGACCCCGCGCTGCGCTGTGAGCCACCGAACAGCACCACCGCCCCACCGGGACCGATCATGCGCATGTCTTGCCCGAACGTGCGCCCGCCCACCGCGTTGAAGCTCACGTCGAGCTTCGCGCCGTTCAGCGCTACACGGACCGCCTCCGCATACGGCCCTTTGCCGCGATCGATCACATGCTGTGCCCCCATCGCACGCAGATGGGTCATCTTCTCCTCCCCCTTCGCTACGGCGAACACCTCGCAACCGGAATGCAGGGCGAGTTGCACCAGGAGTTGGCCCACACCACCCGCCGCGCTGTGTACCAATACGCGTTGTGCTTTCCGCAAGGGATAAGCGATACGCGCAGCGTACCAAGCGGTGCAGCCTTGCGTGGCCAAGGCGGCAGCGACACCTAAGGGCATCGCATCGCGGATCACCGCGCATGCGCGATGATCGGCCTTCGCCAGTTGCGCATAGCCACCGAAGCGCGTGAGCGCGACCACACGCTTTCCGAGCAAGTCTCCCGGCACTGCCGCTCCAGCGCGCTCCACACGCCCCACCACCTCGTAGCCCAAAACGCTCGGCAACGGTGGTGCTTCGCGGTACAACCCACGCGCCGCCATCACATCGGCGAAGTTGATCCCGAAGCCTTCCACGCGTATCAAGATCTCATGCGACTTCGATTGTGGATCGGGCACTTCGCGAAAGGCGAACGCTTTGTGCGGATCACCGTGCGATGTGAGGAGCCAGGCTTGCATGACGGTCGAGCGGAGGGACGAAGGTCGATACACTTCTCACTCCTCCTCCAGCATCACCTCGAAATCCACCACGCAGGGGGAGATCGTGGTGGAAAACAAACTTTTGAACTGGTGGTATCATTTCCACCATGCACGGGTAGCTTTCGGGAAACCTAATCAAATGAGATCTTACCCACCCCCCTTCTCTTCGATCCTAGGTCGAACCGGTATTGCTAGCGCGCTGAAGCGTTCTCCGCTCCTTTTTCTGCTTTTGATGTTGGCACTACCGTCCTACGCCCAGCTGCCACTTGTATGGAACAATGCCTCCAATTGCGACAAATGGGTGCGATACAGGTATGCTGCGGATGATACCAATACACCTCCAAATCCTTGCTTATGCACAAATCCCACGACGGTGACAACATTTCTGCCCGCCAATACAATAGTCACGGGCTCCGTTCCTGCTGGAAACCACATTTGCCTTACGGCGCTATACACGGATGTCGGCGGAGTGTTGAGTCTGCCCGAACTCTGTCGCGCAGAATGTGTGAATATTGGTGGTATCGCGAGCTATTCTGGGTATTGCTATGATGTGTGCGGCACTTGCGATGTGGAGATCTCAGGATACTCTCTTAAGGTCTGCCCATGAGAGCCGCGATAACCCTATTCATTGGGTTCTGCCTTTACGTCTCGGGGTTCGCACAACCACGGAACCAACACTGGCTTTGGCACTACGACGTCCATACGCTGATCGGCCCCAGTGGTCCAACCCTGCTGCAGGGTCCCACAGTGGCCGGAGGTTTGGATGGCCATGCCAGCATGAGCGATACGGAAGGCAACTTGCTCTTCTACCACGATTCAAACGGTCTTCGTAACGCCGACGGAGGTTATTTGAACGGCAACTGGGTATTGGACAACATCGACCAGCCACGTACCTGCATTGGTCTTCCACGGCCGGAACATCCGTCGCAATACTATGTGGTGTACACCGCGTCCACGAACAATGTGGGGGATCCTGCCGTGAAGTGGTTGGGCTATGTGCACGTGGACATGGCCGCTGATTCAGGTAACGGCGCCATCCTTTCACCCCAATTCGAAATATTGGAGGATAGCATGGCCTTTATCCTGGCCGCCACGCCCCATGCCAACGGCAGCGATTACTGGGCTCTGGCCCACCACTTGGGCAATGATGAGTTCCGCTGCTATCCGATCAGTAGCACCGGCCCTGCTTCTGCTCCGGTTATCTCGCACACCGGTAACGTCTTCTCCATGTCGGCCTACTATCCCCGCGACCTGCGCTTCAGTTACGGTGGCGATCGAGTAGTTATGGTGAACAATGGCACTTGGCAGCTCTTCGATTTTAATGCCCAGACCGGTGCGCTTACATGGCTGTTCACTGAACCCGAGATGGATATGGCCCGAAGCGCCGAGTTCTCCTTCATGGACCGCTACCTATACGTTACCGATGCGGACAGCCTCAATCATATCTACCAGTACGACCTGCTCGATCCGGATGCCGCAGCGATCATGGCTTCAAAGACCTCCGTGTTCGAGCTGCTCTACATTCCCCTCGAGCAGGAGCTATTGACCCACCTCAGTTGGCACCAGATCGCCGTATCTACTTCCACTATGAGGACGTGAACAACGGAGCAGCTATTTGTGCGCGATCGATCGGCCTGACTCTGCCGGCCTGGCCTGCGATGTACAGTTCCAAATGCTGGATGTGGCACCCGCTTCTTTCTTCGGTCCCGCTGCGGTGAACCAATGTAAACGCTACCACGACAGCCAGAACACCGTGGGTGTGCAGGAACACCTTGCCAGTGCGACACGGGAGTTGGTGCTCTGGCCTTCACCCACTAACAACGGGCAGGTATGGTTCAACCCACCCAGTGAGCGCAAAGGATCGATGCTACAGGTACATGATGGCAATGGACGGCTGATCCGATCGGTCCCAATACGGGGGCGCGGTACACAGTCGCTGGATGTGAGCGGCCTGGCCAGCGGCACCTACACCGCCACGTTGATGGTCGGTGCGGAAACCATCGCCAGCGGCCGCTTGGTGATCGAATAATAGTGCTGGGATCCCACCTACCACGACCTCTTCGTGGTAGGTGCGATCCCAGCATAGCCAGGGCTTTCTCACTCCCCCTCCAGCATCACCTCGAAATCCACCACGCACTGGCGGATGCGGTCGATGTCATCATCGCCGCCGATGCATTGGAAGAGGCTTTCGTACTGCGGATTCTCCGCGCGGAAGCGCGCGCTTAAGCTGCGAGTGTCATCAGCGCTGAAGATCGCCGGCACGATGGGTCCTTCGAGATCCTTGCTCACATAGGACCGCATGCCCTTGTGGAAGGTGGCCTCTTCCACCTGCTCGCGCTGCATGTGGAGGTGCGCGTAGCCGTTCTCGTAGTAACAGATGCCGCCCTTGGTCATCAACCGCACGGGTACATCTTCTTGGGGATGGATCCGGAACAGCACCTCCTTGTAGGTGAAGCCCCAGATATCCTTGCAGGGAACCTTGATGTTCTCCTCGCCCTTCTTGAAATGCAGGATGGGACTTCCGATCCCGCCTGTGAGCTCCACGAAATCGCCGACCGCCTCGCCGGTCTTGCTGTTGTACTCGCTGAGCGTGCGGTGAAGGATCGCCTGTGCGTATGCGCAGCCTGCTAGCATGAACGCCAGGACCACAGAGATCGAACGCGCTTTCATTCCGATCAGCATCTCGCGCTGTGAAGGTAATCTCAGCGTCGTTCTCATTCCGCGCCTGCCACCACCACCACGAATTCGCCGCGTGGCTCCTTGGCGGTGAAGTGGGCCACCAGCTCCCCAAGCGTACCACGAACATGCTCTTCGTACAACTTGCTCAGCTCGCGCGACACGCTGGCCGCACGATCGTGGCCGAGCACCTCGGCTAGTTCCTTCAGCGTGCGCAGGATGCGGTGCGGACTTTCATACAGCACGATCGTGCGCGATTCGTTCCGCAACTCTTCCAGGCGGGTACGCCGACCTTTCTTCACCGGCAGGAAGCCTTCATAGACGAACCGCTCGCACGGCAGACCGCTTGCCACCAGCGCCGGTACGAAAGCCGTGGGGCCCGGCAGGCATTCCACGGCGATATCTGCTCGTAATGCCGCGCGAACGAGTAGGAAGCCGGGATCGCTGATGCCCGGAGTACCGGCATCGCTCACGAGCGCCAGCACTTCGCCACGCGCCATGCGTTGCACCAGTTGCTCCACCACGCGATGCTCGTTGGCCGTGTGGAAGCTCACGAGCGGTTTGGTGATCCCCAGGTGCTGCAACAGACGTCCGCTCACGCGTGTGTCCTCCGCCACCACCGCATCCGCTTCGCCGAGCATACGCTTCGCCCGTAGGGTGATATCCTCCAGGTTGCCGATCGGCGTCGGCACCACGATCAGCCGGCCCGTGCTCACTTCAAGCCTTGGATGAAGTCGACCAGCATGAGGTAGAGGTCACCGTAGTCCGTGAGCGGAAGGGTCTCCGGCTTGTCGAACACATCGTGGTACGCCGTGATGCCGCCCATGGTGTAGATGAAGATGGCGGGCACGCCCCGCTTCACGAACGGACAGTGATCGCTGTTGCAGGCCGGCCCACGCTCCTTCACTTGCGCAAGTCGCGGCGTGGCGGTATTGAGGGCCACCAATGCATCATACTCCTTCTTTCGCTCAGTGGCGTTCACCACCGTGATGCCTTCATCGCCGGTGCCCATTAGATCCAAGTTGACCAGCAGCCGCACTTTGGAAAGGTCGAACGCACGGTCCACCGCGCACCACTCGGATCCGACCAATCCGGCCTCTTCGCCCGCGAAGGCGATGAACAGCACATCATAGCGGGGTGGTTCCTTCGCGAAGTGCGCGGCTAGGTTGAGCAGCATGCTCACGCCGCTGGCATTGTCGTTCGCACCCGGAAAAACCGTTTCCGATCCCATGCGCCCCAGGTGATCATAGTGCGCGGTGATCACCAACATCTTCTTCGAGCTCTTTCCCTTCACTAGGCCCCACACGTTGCGGGCGTGGTGGTTGCGCAACACGTTGTGTACATCGAGGGTGATGGACGCGGCGGTATCGTTCCATGCCTCCGCAGCGACCTCGATCGACGCGAACGGATGCGCCTCCTTCGCTACGCTCCAGGTGAGCTTGCCGTTGGCTTTATGGATCAAGGGGCCATAATGGAGCAGGTCGCGCTCAATGTCGCGAAGCATCGCCAGCGAATCGGGAGACTTGATCACCGGCAGATGCAACGCCACGGCACGGCCCGTGATCACGCCCATGGTCATCGCTCGGCGTTCCGGGGTGAGCAGATCGTCGAGCGTGAGGTGTACGAGGTCGAACCGCCCTTGCGCCGAACCCGAGGCGGGATCCACCAAGTAGTCGATGCCGGGACGCAACACGCGACCATCGATCTCCACCGCGACACGATCGGGGAAGGTGTTGACCGGGAACGCGAAGGGCTCGAAGTAGCTATCCCGCAGAGGCTTCAGGCCCATAGGCTTGAACTCCGCAGCGATCAGTTCCGCAGCCAGGCTGTCACCTCCGTTCACATACCCACGACCATGCAACGATGGCGAGGCAAGGGTATCGATCCACTTGCGTGCGTTCGCCAGAACGGCGGCGGTCTCCTGCGCATGCACGCATGTGCCGAACAGCAGCAGAAGGGACAGGACCGCGGGGCGCATCAGCGGAAGCGGCGTTCGATCAGCTCGTTGAAGGACTTCAGCGCCTCCGGAGCGGGGGCCTTCTTCAACACAGCGATGCGCGCGTCCATCAACTTGCGCGCTTCGGGCGATCCCGGACAGTTGTTGATCGCGCTCACCGTCTCCTCGAACGCCGCACGGTCGCCTCCGAACAGTTCGGCGACGAACCAGAATTTCTGGCTTAACGCGATGGCTTTGCCCAAATCGCTGATCGGGGCATGGCTGAGCTTCTCGGCGATCGAGGGCGGCGGGGCCGCGCCAGCGCCAGCAGGCTTGCCCGACTTGGCGGTGGCTTTGGCTCCCGCCCGCGAGGCCTTCTTGCTGCCTTCGGTCTCTTCGATGGCGTCGATCAAGGAGGTCTGGCGGATCTCCGCGCGGGTGTCCAATCGGATGGTGGGACCCGAGGACGGCGGAACGATCGGCGGCGGAGGAGGCTCTGCGGCCAGCGCCAGTGCAGCAGCGGGCGGTTGTGGGCGTTCGCCCTCGCGGGCCTTGTGCCGCAGCACTACGAGCCGCTCGTACAGCTCCCGGGCATCATCACAGGCTTGCTCCAGGCCGTTGATCTGGAGGCGGCCCTGTTCCAAAGCGCGCTCGGCTTCGGCGAGCGCGCGGACCAGGTCCTGGATCCGCCGGTATCCCTTGTCGATGGTCATGCTCCGGGCCCGTTCCAAAAGGCCTGATGCGAAGATGCCTATTTTCGTGCCGCGTCACAACCGGCGCGGATATCCAGCATCCACAGGCCTGCGTCGATATGTTCCTGGAACGCACCCGCAGCCGCACCCCGAGCAAGGGCTGGATCGAAGTGATCTGCGGATCGATGTTCAGCGGCAAGACCGAGGAACTGATCCGCCGCCTGCGCCGCGCCGAGTTCGCCAAACAACGCGTGGAGATCTTCAAGCCAGGCGTGGACGACCGCTACCACGCCACCGACGTGGTGAGCCATGACGCCACCAGCATTCGCAGCACGCCGGTACCGAACAGCAGCAATTTATTGTTGCTCGCTTCGGACATCGACGTGGTGGGCATCGATGAAGCCCAGTTCTTCGATGACGGACTTCCCGCCGTCTGCACGCAACTGGCGAACAGCGGCGTGCGTGTGATCGCCGCTGGCCTTGACATGGATTTCCAAGGAAGACCGTTCGGTCCCATGCCGCACCTGATGGCCGTGGCGGAACATGTCACCAAGGTGCATGCGATCTGTGTGCAGTGCGGTCAGTTGGCCACCTTCAGCCACCGTACCCACGCGAGCCAGGACCTGATCCACCTCGGCGAGACCGACAGCTACGTGCCGCTGTGCCGCGGCTGTTTTGAAGCGGCCCGTGCGGAACAGCCAGAGGTCCTCACCAAGCGGAAGCAGGGCCCACCATGATGCCGGATGGTCACCGGTTGAGCGCGCTCGCCGAGGCGGCGGGGGGCGCCGTACACGCCCCGCTCGGAGACGAACGGATCGCGCATCTCGCCATTGATTCACGCAAGGCGTTGCCGCTAGCGGATCTACTTTTCATCGCCCTGCGCGGCGACCGGCACGACGGCCATCGCTACATCCAGGATCTGATCGAACGCGGCGTCCGCAATTTCCTCGTGAGCGCCCCATTGTCCGCAGAACTCCGCTCCCGCGCGAACACGATCACAGTACCGGACACGCTCGATGCGCTGCAACGGATCGTGGCCTGGCATCGCGGCCATTTCCACGGCCCTGTGATCGGCATCACCGGAAGCAATGGCAAAACGGTGGTGAAGGAATGGCTCGCGCAACTGATGCGCGAGGAGGAGCTGATCGCGCGCAGCCCAGGCAGTTGGAACAGCCAGGTGGGTGTGCCCCTCAGCGTGTGGGAACTATCGAGCACGCACACGCTCGGGATCTTCGAAGCCGGTATCAGCAAGCCCGGCGAAATGGCCCGCTTGCGCCCGATCATTCGGCCGACGATCGGCATCTTCACCAACATCGGGCCCGCGCACGGCGAGAACTTCCCGAACGATCAAGCCAAAGCCTCCGAAAAGCTGGAGCTCTTCCGCGAGGTGCGTACGCTGGTGTACTGCGCGGATCATGCCACGGTACAGCATGCGATAAAAGAGCGCGGCTTGGACCAACATGTGGAACTCTGCGGCTGGTCGCGGGAGGGCAGCTCCTATGTGCATGTGCTGCGCGAAGAACGGGTCGCGGAAGGAACACGGATACAACTACTGCAAGCTGATAGACACATCGCCTTCTCCATTCCTTTCGATGATCAGGCCTCTGTAGAGAACGCGCTGCATTGTGCCACACTCCTGCTCCGCTTAGGTTGGCCTCCGGAACGTCTCGTGGATCGCATGCCGCATCTCGCCCCGGTGAGCATGCGCTTGCAATTGCTGGAAGGCGTGCAGAACAGCCTGCTCATCAACGACGCGTACAGCAACGACACCGCTTCGCTCGCCATCGCGCTCGATCATCTGGTGGCGCATGCCGCCGACCGCGAACGCGTGGTGGTGCTCAGCGACATCCACGAAAGTGGCGAAGCCGCGGATCGCCTCTACGATCGGGTAGCGCAAATGCTGCGTCGCGCGCATGTGGCCCGGCTCTATGGTGTGGGTCCGATCATCTCCGCACACGCGGATCGCTTCGGCGCGGGAGGACGCTTCTTCGCTGATACCGATGCGCTGCTCGAAGGGGTCGCACCGGATGAACTACGGGGCGCTGCGTTACTTGTGAAGGGCGCCCGCGCCTTCGGATTGGAACGCGCCGTGGAACGCTGGCAGCAGCAGGCACACGGTACCGTGTTGGAGATCGATCTGGAAGCGATCCGGCACAATCTGAACTATTATCGTTCAGCCCTCACCCCCTTCCCCTCACCCACGGAGAGGGGGGGTGCGGGCGTCGGGATCATCGCGATGGTCAAGGCCTTCGGCTACGGTAGTGGCGCCACGGAACTCGCCCGTCTCTTCGCCTTTGAACGTGTGGACATGTTGGGCGTAGCGTATGCGGACGAAGGCATCACCCTTAGGCAAGACGGTGTGCGCATGCCGATCCTGGTGATGAACCCCGAGCCGGTGCCTTTCGATCTATTGCATCGATTCCGTTTGGAAGCGGTGGTGTACGACACGCGCTCGTTGGAAGCGGCCATCGCTCATGCGCGCATGCACAGCGATGCGCCGCCGGTACACCTGAAGATCGATACGGGCATGCACCGTCTCGGCTTCGATGCTGATGTGTTGGATCCTCTTTTGTCTGCCTTGCGATCCGCCGCACCGCTGCGGATTGCCTCCCTCTTCAGCCATTTCGCAGCGAGCGAAGATCCCGCACACGATGCCTTCTCGCGCGAGCAGATCGCACGCTTCACGCATGCCGCCGATCGGATCACCGAGGTGCTGGGTTACCGGCCGCTGCGGCACATGGCGAACTCCGGCGGTATCACCCGATTCCCGGAGGCGCATTTCGATCTGGTGCGGCCCGGCATCGGTTTGCATGGGATCGGTGTGGATGCAAGAGAGACCGCCAAACTCCGCCCAGCCGCGCGGCTGATCACCACCATCGCGCAGATCCGCGAAGTGCCAGCGGGTGATAGCATCGGCTACGGCCGCAGTTTCCGCGCGAACGTACCGCTTCGTGTTGCCGTGCTGCCCATCGGTTATGCCGATGGTCTCTTCCGTCGCCTCGGGAACGGCGTCGGCAAAGTGTGGATCGATGGGAAGCCCGCACCCTTCACCGGAACGATCTGCATGGATATGTGCATGGTGGATGTGACAGGCATCCGGTGCTCAGTGGGTGATCGTGTGGTGGTCTTCGACCACGATCATCCCGTGTCAGACTACGCGAAGGCTCTGGGAACCATCCCCTACGAGGCGCTCACCGCTATCAGCCAGCGGGTGAAGCGGGTGTTTACGCACGGGTAGGGCGCTTTAGGCCTCTCGGAAGTGGCGGGCCAGAGGCCCTAACGGATCACGCACTCGGGAAACACCCGACTGCGAACTAATGTGCTTAGTGTGTCTTACCTTTAAATCCACTATGTCCAGAAAGCGCTTCACGATTCACCTCGTGCACATTGCCCGAGTAGTAGCGGCAAGCCTTGCGTTTGATTGTGCCGCGCAACCAGAGAACAACTGGTGGTATTTCAACAATGTGGCCGTCGACTTCAACGGCGTCGCACCAGTCGTACACACCAACAGCGCCATGAACCAGGGGGAGGGTTCGTCGTCCATTTCGAACGCAGATGGTGATCTGCTCTTCTACACCGATGGTGTCTCCGTGTGGAACAGGACCAACTCACAGATGTCGAATGGCTACGGTCTTCTGGGACAATCCTCAGCCACGCAATCAGCGTTGATCGTCCCCAAGCCATCGAACTGCCAGTTCTACTACATCTTCACGGTGCCCTCGCAGAATGACGTAACTCCGCTCTCGTATTCAGTTGTGGATATGACCCTGGATGGCGGCTTGGGCGACATCACGTTGAAGAACGTGCCGCTTATTGCTGGCGTTACTGAGCGCCTTTCTGCGACCCTGCACGCCAATGGCGTGGATCGCTGGGTCGTGGGCCAGCGTTGTAGTGATCTCGCCATCGTCTCCTTCCGGCTTACCGCTTCGGGTGTGGACCCAACGCCGGTGATTTCCCCCCCGCCACCCCCAATTACATCCAGCAACTGCTATCTCAGCTCGTATATCGGCTCGCTGAAGATCGCGCCCGATGGCAGTAGGTTATGCACAACATTCGGATATGGCGTCAACGCTTACTTGATGGATTACGATCCACTGACAGGCCTTGCCAGCGCCACCCTAAGGTGGTCACCCTTCCTAACCTCAGGTGGCTATGGCGTAGAGTTCTCCCCAAACTCCTCACGACTCTATCTTCAAACGGCGAATGTTCCGCGAATGACCGTGCAGTATGATCTGCTGGCCGGCGACACCACTGCGATAATGGCTTCGCGGTATGTGGTGGACAGCGCGGGCCTCGACCCCGACAATCCGATCAATTATTTGCACGGTGGGGCCTTGCAACTGGGACCGAATGGCCAGCTCTATATCAATCGGTTGAACAAAAGCCACCTGAGTGTGATCCCCTATCCGGATGCGGTCGGTGCCGCGTGCGGCTACGTTGAGCATGCGATCGACCTAAGTCCGTTGGAATGTGAGCTGGGGCTGCCTAACCACCTTCCATCCTATCCATTGTGCAACGCGCTTGTTGGGATTCCTGAGGCGGGTTATGCATCCGTCCTGATCGCGACAGACCCTTCAGGCGGTCACCTTATCGTGTCCTTCCATGACGATAGTTGGCTCGGGATGCACTTTGCGCTACTGGACATGAGCGGGCGCATTGTAATCGACGAACCGATCACATCGCCCACTGAATCCATATCCCTGCACCGCATTGCTTTAGGCAATTACCTGGTGCGCCTCATCAATGGGGACAAGAGCCTTGCGCAACGGATCGTGGTGAATTATTGAACCCCACAACTGGTGCGAGCCTCCTTTTCCTGTGGCCTGAGGTTAAGGACGTGAGAGACAAACGAGCTCAGACGCTCACGCGACGGCGAGGAATTCAATCCATACGCCGGTGGCGAAAGGAGATCGCTTCGGCCCGCTCCTTCCTCGCGGATCCTCGCGAACACGTTGTGGGAAATGCGGCTTGGAAACCACGCGCCGTCGCCGGAGCGCTTTGGCGGCGTGCGACCCCCTTCCCCTCCCTATGTATCCGCAGCGAGCGATCGCTGCTGGGGAGGGGAGTTGATCACGCCGGACAACCATGCACCACCAACCGACAACCGTCTCGGTGTTCACAGCCTTCCAAGCCCCTCCCGCCGATCGTGCGCGGCTCTTGATGCCTGCGTGACGTTCCCCTGACATAGGCACCCTACTTTCGCGGCCCCTGAACATGCGCATGAAAAACCTGTTGCGATCCCTCCCCCTCCTCGCCCTCGCTCTTTTCACCGCTGAGAGCCGCGCCCAGGAGGCCGCCTACCTGCCCGGCGACGTGCTGGTGATGCTCCAGCCCGGCCGCAGTGCCGAAGCCTTGGTGAAAGACCTCGCCCTGGTGGACGGCCTACCCACCCAACTCCGCGTGGTGAAAGAGGTGAGCGCCCCCATGCGTACCTGGCTATTGCATACGGACCAAACGGCACTTCCGCAGCGCGCCTTGCTGCACGCGGTGCAACGCCACCCGGCCACGCAAATGGCTCAGAACAACCATGTGATAAGCGAGCGCATCGTCCCGAACGATCCCACTTTCGGGTCGCAATGGCACCATGTGAACCCGAACGATGCCGATATCGATAGCGATCTGGCGTGGGATATCACCACCGGCGGGTTAACCGCCACGGGCGATACCATCGTGGTGTGCATAATCGAGAATTCCGACCTGCCCCACCCGGACCTGATCGGCAACGCGTGGTTCAACCACCTGGAGATCCCGAACGACGGGATCGACAACGACGCGAACGGCTACACCGATGACTTCCAAGGATGGAACCCGCAAGGCAACGATGACGATGTGTACGGTGGTGGTCACGGCACGCAGGTGGCCGGCATGATCGGCGCGAAAGGCGACAACGGTATCGCGGTGGCCGGCGCCAACTGGAACGTGAAGATGATGGTGGTGACCCGCGACGGCATCGGCGAGGCCGAAGTGGTGGAGAGCTATACCTACCCGTGGATGATGCGCCGCCTCTACAACCAGACCGGTGGCAGCAAAGGCGCCTTCGTGGTGGCCACCAATGCGAGTTGGGGGATCGATTTCGGCGATCCCGCGGATGCGCCTCTGTGGTGCGCGGTGTACGATTCGCTCGGTGCGGAAGGCGTGCTGAACTGTGGCGCCACCGCCAACCAGGCCATTGACATCGACGTGGAAGGTGATCTGCCTACGGCCTGCCCGAGCCCCTTCATGGTGAGCGTAACGGCCACGAACAACATGGACATGCGCACCTTCAGCGCCTACGGGGCCACCACCATCGACGTGGGCGCTCCGGGTGCTGATGTGGTGACCACGAGCATCGGCGGTGGCACAGGCAGCACCAGCGGCACCAGCTTCGCCAGCCCGCTCACCGCCGGCGTGATCGGCCTGTTGTACAGCGCGCCTTGCTCCAATCTCATGTCCCTCGTTTACAACGATCCCGCCGCTGGAGCACTGTATGTGCGCGACAAACTTTTCGAGGGCGTCGAGCAAGTGGGCAATTTGCCCGGCAATACGCTCACTGGAGGACGCATCAACTCGAACAACAGCTTGATGGCGATCATGGCGGCCTGCGGTCCCTGCCCGTCTCCCTTCGACCTGAACGCCACCAACACCGGCATCGGCGAGGTGCTTTTCAGTTGGACCGCCTCCGGTGGCACTCCCTTCACCTTGGAGTATCGCCCTGTTGGTGATAGCACCTGGACCACCCAAGGTGGCCTCATCAATTCGAGCTTCGCCGCCAGCGGTCTACTGCCCTGCACCGACTATGAGTTCCAGGTGAGCGTGCAGTGCGATTCGATCACAAGCGATCCCAGTGGCCTCTTCAACTGGACCACTGAAGGTTGCTGCGCCGCACCGGACAACTTCATGCCCGGCTTCATCGGCAGCAACATCGCCAATGTCACCTGGTCGCCCGTGCTGGCCGCCACCAGTTATGAGGTGCAAGTGAGCGTGAGCGGTACCGGCAATTGGACCTCTTTCCCCGGTATCACCAACACTTTCTTGGAGATCACCCCGTTGGACTCCTGCACGGACTATGATGTACAGGTGCGCACACTGTGCAACGGGGTCCCCACGGATTGGTCCAGCACCATACTTGTCCACACCACGGGCTGTGGAGCCTGTTTGGACAACGTCTACTGCGCTTCGGTGAGCGACGATGCCAGCGAGGAGTGGATCGCCAATGTGACGGTGGGCACGCTGAACAACACCACTATCAGCGATGATGGCTACGGCGACTACACCAGCGAAGGCACGGATCTCATCATCGGCGACTCGACAGCCATCAGCCTGAGCCCTGGCTTTGCCGGTACCCTGTTCGAAGAAGGCTTCACCGTGTGGATCGATTGGGACCATGATGCGGACTTCACCACCACAGGCGAACTCGTTTTCGCCGCCCCATTGTCCGATGCCACGGTGACCGGGAACCTCTTCGTTCCATTGGACGCGCTGCCCGGAAACGCCCGCATGCGCGTGATCATGGTGTACAATGACAACGCGGCTAGCGGCTGCGAGGACGCTTATGAGTTCGGCGAGACCGAGGACTACTGTGTGAACCTGGTCAACCCCAACACCGGCATGAGCGAGACCATCGCTGGTCCCTCGCTCACGCACTTCCCCGATCCGGCGGACCGTGTCGTGTTCTTCGACCTGCACGGCGCGAACGGCACCGTATTGATCGAGCTTCTGGACAACTCCGGCCGCACTGTGGAACGCGGCAGCACGGCCAATGGCCGCCTCACCCTCACCACCGCCTGGCTGCCGGATGGTCTCTATTTCTTCCGCGCCACGCAGCAGGACCGTGAACTGGCGAGGGGGAAAGTGATGGTCGCGCACTGATCAAAGGATCTTGAACTCTGGAAGGGCCCGCCGAAGAGCGGGCCTTTCCGCTTGTTGGGCACAGCTAACTTCCGCAACCGTTCCATGGCCCTCTCCGCTGTTATCATCACCCGCAACGAAGCGCGCAACATCGGCCGCTGCCTCACCGCACTGAAAGGTGTGGCGGACGAGGTGATAGTTGTGGATGCCGAGAGCACCGACGATACACGTGGCATCGCCGAGCGACACGGTGCACGCGTAGTGGTACGCACATGGACCGATTACAGCGAGCAGAAGAACTTCGCCAACGCGCAGGCCACGCAGCCGTATATCCTGTCGCTGGACGCGGACGAGGAGCTTTCCCCGCAACTGATCGGTTCGCTGCTTCGAGCCAAACAACGGGGCTTCACGGGTGCGTACAGCATGCACCGCCTCACCAACTACTGCGGCACCTGGGTGCGGCATGGCGGTTGGTATCCGGACACCAAGGTGCGGCTCTTCGCCAAGGCGCAGGCGAAATGGGCCGGTGCGCATGTGCATGAAACGTTGGAACTGGAACCGGGTACGCGCGTGAGGCTGCTGCAAGGCGACCTCTTGCACTACAGCTACCCCACGGTGCAAGACCATCTGTCGCGCATAGAACGTTACAGCGATCTCCACGCGCGCAAACTGTTCACGGCCGGAAAACGGGCCAGTGCGGTGAAGCGCTGGCTCTCGCCCGTAGCGAAATTTGTCCAGGGCTATTGGTTCCAACTCGGCTTCCTCGACGGACGCGCGGGACTGATGATCGCCACATTGAGCGCGAAGGCAGTGCGGATGAAGTATGAAAAGCTCAACGCATTGCACCGTGGCCAAGGCACCTGAGCACATCGTATTGAGCCGAACGGACAGCATCGGCGACGTGATGCTGACACTGCCGCTCGCCGGGCTGTTGAAGCAACGGTTCCCGGGTGTGCGCATCACCTTCATCGGGCGCGGATACACCCGACCGGTGCTGGAGCGTTGCGTCCATGTGGACCATGTGATCACCTTGGAAGAACTCGCCGCCGGTGATCCGGTGACGATGCTCCGCGCGTTGCACGCCGATGCATTGGTGCATGTGTTCCCGCAAGGCGATGTTGCGCGTTGGGCAAAGTCCGCCGGCATACCACTGCGCATAGGGACCAGCCATCGGTGGTGGCACTGGCTCACCTGCAACGAGCGCGTGGCCTTCAGCCGAAGGAAGAGCGAGCTGCACGAGGCCCAGTTGAACGTGAAGTTGCTCGCGCCGTTGGGTATCCACGAGGTCCCGTCGCTGGAGAGCCTCGCCTCCCTCTCAGGCTTCATGCGCCCCGCGGTCGATGCCCAATTCCGCGACTGGTTCCATCCAGGGTACCGCACGGTCATCCTGCATCCCGGGTCCAGGGGAAGTGCCGCTGAATGGGGTCTGGACAATTTCGCGGAGTTGACCCGCCTCCTGAACCAACGGAATTACATGACGGTGGTCACGGGCACGGAGGAGGAAGCGCGGCGCTATCGGGAAGTGTTGCCCCTTGCTCACCCGCTGACGATCGACGCAGGTGGAATGCTGAGGCTCGATGAACTGATAAGCCTGATCGGCGGTTCCCATGCGTTGGTGGCCGCCAGCACCGGCCCACTGCATATCGCCGCGGCCTGCGGCATCCGAGCCGTCGGGCTCTATTCAGCGCGCCGCCCGATCCACCCGGGCCGCTGGGCCCCCATTGGGCGCGATGCGCACGCCTTGGTGGTCGATCCAGCCTGCGCGGATTGCGCTGCGGGGAAAAAATGCGATTGCATCCGCCGCATCACCCCGCAGCGGATTCTCGCGCTGCTGGAGCCGCTACGTCCGCATTGAGCGCGCGCGCGCCGAACACGAACAAGGCATAGTACAAGGCGAAGAAGGTGGCGCCCGTCTGCGTTTCCACCGTGTCTTCGGTGAGACAGGACACGAGGAAGATGGCGGCCCACACGAGGAACAGCGGCTGGCGGTATGCGCGCAGTGCGACGGCCGGTGCGATCCATGAAGACAAGGCCAGCAATAGTCCGAACACACCGAAGCTGATCAGCAACGTGAGGTACTCGTTGTGCGCGCGATGCCGCCACTCGGGCTTCAGCGGGCTGTGCCGCGCTTCATACGCTTCCGCGAAAGCGGGCCGGGTATCGCCGGTGCCCACGCCGGTCCAAAGATGTTGGCGTGCGATCCACCAACCGGTGCGCCAGAACTCGATGCGCATGGTGAGGCTGTGCCCATTGGGATCGCCAACCGCGCGGTAACGGTCCAGTTCCATCCGCAGTTGGTCGATACGCGCCAGGAGTATGTTCTGTCGTCCGGTGCGCACGCTGGGCATGCCCTGTTCGATGCGGCTCACATCCTCGTCCGTAAGTGCGAGCAAGCCGAGCGAATCCTTGCGCAACCCCATGCTCGCCATATAGCGCACCAGCGTTCCCCGCAGGGGTTGTCCGCGCTCGTCCTTGCCATAGAGGTCGAAGTGACTGCGACGTGCCCAGCCCCGTTCCAACTCTTCGCCAGCGACATAGGTCCACACGTATTGTCCGTTCTCCTTCTGCGGATCGTTCACGTCGTGGTAGTATGCTTCACCGCTAGGCGCGTAGACTTCGAGATCCTCTTGGCGGAGCGGGGCCGACGCCCTCGGCCAGAGCAGGCCGGCCAGCACCAACAAAGCCGTGAGCGGCGCAACGACCACCATCGTGCGCAGACCCCAGCGAGGAACGGCTCGCAACCGGCGCACGGCCCACCAGCACAGCACCATGAAGGCGACCACGAGCGCGGAGATGCCGCTGAGGCTGCCGATGAGAACCAGGAAGGTCACCGCCCAGGCCGCTGCTAAGTATTGCAATGCGCGCGCCCAACGCGGCACTTCACGGTCGAGTAGAAAGATCGGGACGGCCAACGCGATCAACAGTCCCAATCGCACATGGCTGATGAAGATCGATACCGCCCGATGATCACCGCTCGCCAATGCGTCACCTCGCAAGAGCAGGCAGACCAGCGTGCTCAGCACCACGCTCCACGCTCCTGCTCGCAGCACCCACCAAAGCGCGCCGCGCCCCAACGGTGGTGAGGAAGAAAGGATGGTCCCGAACACCAACACAGGTGCGAGGATGCGGCAAAGGTCCATGCCCCATTCCAGATCGCTGGTCCAGGCGAGACCTACCAGGTGCAACGCTAGGAACGCAAGGAAGACGAGCGACCAGCGCGAAGTGAACGCCCAACGAAAGCGCCCCATGAGATCGCCCGAAGCGATGCCTTCCACCAGCCATGCGAGGACGAGCAGGAACTGGGCATTGCTCACCAGCACATTGCTCCAGGGTAGCACCAACGCGGTGATCACCACGGCCGCGACCCGGACGTGGCCGGACCATCGGGCCCAGTTCGGTGCGTTGTCGCGCAACGACGCCTTCATCTGCGGATCACGCCCGCGATCACTGGCCTTTGAGGATCGTGTCGTACGATCCATCGCCAAAGACCTGCAATGCGCTCTTTACGTACGGATCCGTAACGAGAGCGGCCTTCGCGCGACCGGTCTGCAGATGGTAACGTGCTACGATCTCGTTGCGCAAAAGCTCCTCGACGTCCGCCCGGAAAAGCACGAGTTCCTCGGCCGGGTCAGGGGTCAACTCCTTCTTCAGGGTCTCGAACGCCGCCTGGGCATGCTCGTAGTAGCGTTCCTTCTTCGCCACCTCGGCGAGTTCCGCGTACACCTCCATGCTCTCCGTATCGTAGGTGAAACTGCGGCCCTTCGCGAATTGGGTGAACTCCTGGTACAACGCTTCGCTGATGGTGAAGCTCTCCGCCGGCCCGATCGAATCATGCGAGCGACGGTACTGGGTGGCGAAATCGAAGAACACGTCATCCGCATAGAGACCACCGACCACCTTGGCGAGTTCGGGCTCTTCCACTTTACGATCGGGCCAGATACCTCGACCATCGTACACGGTGCGGCCGGCCTTGGTCTTGAACGCGACAAGCGACGTATCCGTGCGCTCCACCGCCTTGCCCGCACTATCGCGGTGGGCATAGTCCAGCTTCTGGATGCAGCGGCCGCTGGGGATGTAATACTTCGCCACGGTCACCTTCAACTTGCTGTTGTAGAACAGATCGCGCGTTTGCTGGACGAGGCCTTTCCCGAAGGTGCGCTCGCCGATGATCACCGCGCGGTCAAGGTCCTGGAGCGCGCCGCTGACGATCTCACTGGCGCTGGCGGAGCCCCCATCCACGAGCACGACCAAAGGCATTGTGTCGTCGAACGGTTCGCTGAGGGTGCGGTAGCTCTTGTCCCACTCGGCGATGCGTCCCTTCGTCTCCACCACCAGCTCGTTCTTCGGCACGAAGAGGTTTACGATGTTCACCGCTTCACGCAGCAGGCCACCGCCGTTGCCGCGCAGATCGAGCACCATCTTTTCGGCGCCCTGTTCCTTCAGTTCCTTCAGCGCAGCGCGCACATCGCTGCCTGCGGTCTGCGTGAAGCTGTTCAACTTGATGTAGCCGATCTTCTTCTCGGCGTCGAGCATTCCCTTGTAGGGCACGTCAGGGATCTTGATCTCCTCCCGCACGAGCACCTTCTCCTGCGGCGCACCGCCATCGCGGCGCAGCACGAGTTTTACGTTCGTGCCCGCCTGGCCCTTCAGCAATTTGCTCACTTCCTCGGTGTCCATCCCGGCCACTTTGCGGCCTTCCACCTCCAGGATCTCATCACCGGCCCAGATACCCGACTTCGCTGCGGGATAGCCTTCGTAAGGCTCGCTCACCTGCATGCCTCCCTCTTTGCTCCTTTTGATCAACGCGCCGATACCACCGTACTGGCCGGTGGTCTGGAAGCGGTACTCCTCGATATCGCTTTCCGGGATATACTGGGTGTACGGGTCGAGCGAGATGAGCATCGCATCGATGCCCGTCTTGATCAGGGTCCCTGGCTTGGTGTCCTCGACGTAGTAGACATTGAGCTCCTTGTAAAGCTCGGTGAAGATCTCCAGGTTCTTGGAGATCTCGAAGTAGTTGTCGCCCGCGGCGACCGTTACCATGCCGGAAACGACAACAGCACCGGAGATGATCCAGGTTTTCCAGCGGAGAGGACGGCGGATGTTCATGGTCGGGGTACTTTATGGGACCGGGTCATGGCCGTGACCGCCCCAGGGATGACAAGATAGAAAGCGCTTAAGGGTGAGCCAGCCGCCGCGCCATGCGCCGTGCGCCCGTAGGGCCTGCACCCCGTACTCACTGCAACTCGGTGTGTAGCGGCACGCGCCGGGAAGCAAAGGAGAGAGGGTGTACTGGTACAGCTTCACCAAGGCGATCATCAGCATGGCGATCGGCTTATCCATGCGCTTTGAACCAACGCTCCAGGGCCGAGATCATTTTACGCTCCACTTCGGCGAAGGGTAGATCCACGCGTGAGCCCGACACGAAAAGCCATGCGCACTGCATGTCCTTCGCCTGTAGCCTTGCATAGTACCTGTGCTTGTTCCGTCGGTAGGCCTCACGCATGCGTCGGCGCATCAAGTTCCGGTCCACAGCGTGGGGCATATGGCGCTTGGGCACCGCGAAGCCGACCTGGGCGGGGCTTGTGGTGTCCAGGGGGGTGATCATGCCGAGCAAGCGGAACGGGGCCTCGTTCACGCTGCGGCCTTCGCGCTGCAGACGTTGGAGGACGGTGCGTGAGCACAGCCGTTCATGCTTACCGAAGGTAGCTCGGATCGGTGCCGGTGTGGACATCCTTGCCGTGGACGGTGTGCGGTGTGATGCGTAGTTCCACGAAAGAGCGCCCTCCCGGCTCGCGCAACAGTGCTCACTTCTTCTTTCCGAGCTTCTTGATGTAGAGCTCGATGGCCCCCGTCATGCTCGGCGCCTCGGGTAGTGGGGCTTCGATATCCAACCGAAGGCCGGCGTCGCGAACGGCCTTCGCCGTGGTGGGGCCGAAGGCGGCGATCACCGTTCCGTTCTGCTCGAACTTCGGAAAGTTCTTGTGCAGGCTCTCGATCCCCGCCGGGCTGAAGAACACGAGCATATCGTACTTGATGTCCTTCAGATCGCTCAGGTCGCTGGCCACGGTGCGGTAGAACACCGCATTGGTGTACTTCACCCCGGCCTTGCCCAGCAATGCTGGGATCTCCGCTTTCTGGATGTCCGAACAAGGCACCAGGTACACTTCGTCCTTGTGCTTCTTGATCACGTCCAGCAGGTCCGCGAAGGTGTTCTTGCCGATGAAGACCTTGCGCTTGCGGTACACGATGTACTTCTGCACATAGTAGGCCACCGATTCGCTCACGCAGAAGTACTTCATCGTCTCCGGCACGGTGAGGCGCAGCTCCTTGCACATGCGGAAGAAGTGGTCCACCGCGTTGCGACTGGTGAGGATGATGGCCGAATGGTCCAGGACATTGATCCGCTCCTGGCGGAATTCCTGTCCATCCACCGCCTCAATTTTGATGAACGGGCGGAAATCGATCTTCACCGCGCACTTCTTCGACAGGTCGTGATAAGGCGACTTGACGTCGGTCGGCTCAGGCTGGGTAACGAGGATGGACTTTATCTTCAAAACCGCGCGACGATTAGAGAAGTGGATCGCTAGGAGGACCGCTGGCCCGAAGGGCGTGCAAAAGGATCACGACAGGCAGGATTTCGGCGGCGCAAAGGTAGATGAAAATATGCCGGAAAGGCACCCCGGCGGATCGCCCGATGAGGACCGCCCTGGCCCAGCGCAGAACCACCACCAGCGCGATGATCGAGACGCCGAGCAGCAAAAGCCAAGGACGCTGATCCGGCCGGTAAGTGACCAATACCGACACAGGCAACAGCGAGAGCCCCATGGTGAGGTAGCTGAGCACGAGCGAATAGGTGTACTCATGCAAGCCGCCGTCGCCCCGGAACACAAAGCTCACCGCGCGCTGAAGGAACACCTGCGCCACGGCCACCAGTGCGAGCAGGGAGAAGACTTCGAGATAGCGCAGGCCCCCATTAGGCAGAAGGGTGCTTTGCACCAATACCTGATAGATGAAGAGCGCCCCGCCCACCAATGCCGCCCACCATAAGCCCAGGAGCGACCGGTCCTGTAGATCGATCTCTTCGCGCATACTGCGCCGGCTGATGCGCGTGCGGAAGGCCCCTTCCATCACCAAGCGCCATTTCTTCGGCGAGGTCACGTTGGTCCAGGCGAGCTGCGCCAGCACCAGCACAAAGAGCAGGGCCACCCAATCCGCGCTCAAAGGGTCTTGGAAACGAAGGGTGCCCATGCGGTCGCAAAAGTAGACGCCCGACCTCGGCACAGGCCTTTCCTACTTTTGGCGCCCGATCCGCCTTCCGCGGACCGCGCCTTTCCCCTCCCCTGCCATGGCCCATCCCACGACCAACGGTGTTGCCCCCAAAGCGGCGACCGACCAGTTCCAAGCGCATGACCACTACCTCGTGGACGAACTGCTCACCGAGGAACAGAAACTGATCCGCGATACGGCGCGCAAGCACGTGAGCAAGCACCTGAAGCCGATCATCGAAGAGCGGTTCGAGAAGGGGGAGTTCAGCAAGGACATCATTCCCGGCCTGGCGGATATCGGTGCCTTCGGTCCTTTCGTTCCCGCGGAATATGGCGGCCCCGGCCTGGACCAGATCAGCTACGGCCTGATCATGCAGGAGATAGAGCGCTGCGACAGCGGCCTGCGCAGCCTGTGCAGCGTGCAAGGCTCGCTGGCCATGTACCCCATCTGGAAATACGGCAGCGAGGAGCAGAAGAAGAAGTGGCTGCCCGACATGGTCCAAGGCAAGAAGATCGGCTGCTTCGGCCTCACCGAGCCCGATCACGGCAGCAACCCGGGCGGCATGGTCACCACCTTCCAGGACAAGGGCGACCACTACCTGCTGAACGGCGCCAAGATGTGGATCAGCAATTCGCCCTTCGCTGACCTGGCCATCGTGTGGGCCAAGGCGGAGAACACCGAAGGCCGCATCCACGGCCTTATTGTGGAGCGCGGCATGGAAGGCTTCACCACACCCACGACGCACGGCAAACTTTCACTTCGTGCCAGCCCTACCGGTGAGCTGGTGTTCGACAATGTGAAGGTGCCGAAGGCCAACCTGCTCCCGAACAAGAGCGGCCTCGGCGCGCCGCTCGGCTGCCTGGATAGCGCCCGTTACGGCATCGCCTGGGGTACGCTCGGCGTGGCCATGGAGTGCTACGACACGGCACTTCGTTACAGCAAGGAACGTATCCAGTTCGGCAAGCCCATCGGTGGCTTCCAGCTCACGCAGAAGAAGCTCGCCGAGATGATCACCGAGATCACCAAGGCGCAATTGCTCACCTGGCGCCTGGGTGTGCTGCGCAGCGAAGGCCGCGCCACCACGCAACAGATCAGCATGGCCAAGCGCAACAACGTACACCTCGCGTTGACGGTCGCCCGCGAAGCCCGCCAGATCCTCGGCGGCATGGGGATCACCAACGAATACCCCATCATGCGCCACATGATGAACCTGGAAAGCGTGGTGACTTACGAAGGCACGCACGACATCCACCTGCTGATCACCGGGCAGGAGGTGACGGGTTTGGCAGCGTTCAAATGAGCCCGGTTCGCGCAGCCCGGTTCGTTCATCTCGTCTGGGTATGCAGTGCCCTGGCCGCTCAGGCGCAACCTCTGCAATGGTCCGTATGCGGCGGCACCCCGTACGGAGCAAGCGTTGGCGATGTCGCCTTCAGCCCGGATGGTGATCTCTTCGTAGGCGGGGGATTTGGAGAGGGCTCCATCGATATTGACCCAGGAACAGGGACGGTGGACCTGACCTGCACGGAGGATTATGATCTGTTCCTGGCCAAGTACGGCCCGGACGGTACGGTGCTGTGGGCGCATGTGCTGGGAGATACATGCTCCGCACATATCACCGCTCTGGTACCCGATACCATGGGTGGGGTTTATGTCACCGGGATCTTCTCCTTCGGTTCTTTCGACATCGACCCCGGACCGGCAAGTGTGGTGATGACCGGCAATGGCGTGGTGAACAACATGTTCGTCGCCCATTTCAACACGACCGGCGAGCTGCTTTGGGCTTTCGATGTGGGTGCGCTCTTCGCCTACATCTTCCCCAACGCGATCACCCTGGACAACGATGGGAACGTGTTGATCGCGGGAGCCTTCGGCACAGGGAACAACCTTGGCATCGATATGGACCCGGGCACTGGCACGAATGAACTGTTCTCCTTCGACCTGACCGATGAGAACGCCTTTCTGGCCAAGTACAGCCCAACAGGTGCGGCACTTTGGGCCTTCCGTATCGGCGGGGCGGAGGATGGCGAAAAGGGTCTGGGGGTGACCGTGGACGGGGACGAAAATGTCTACATCACCGGGGAGATCAGGAGTGAAGACGTCGACCTTGATCCCGGTCCCGGCCAATACCTGGTGCATGCACAGAACGAACGGAAGTACTTGCTAATAGCGAGCTATGATGCGGTCGGCGTTTTCCGATGGGGAACAGCCATCGGTGTACCGCAGAGCGGGTTCGGCGTGGGCGGCAACGACATGGCAACCACTGCGCACAACAACGTGTTGGTCGCCGGGTGGTTCAAGGGGATCGATGTGGACTTCGACCCTGGCCCCGGCCAAATGCTGTTCTCGGATACCGCAGCCTTCCTAGCCCAGTATACTTCCACTGGTGAGTTGGCGTGGCTCGTGCCCTTGTCCAGTTCAGGCTACAACATTGGTGAAGGCGTGGCTGTCCGTTCGACCGCTTCGGGCGACATACTCCTGGGCGGCCGCTTCTACAATGACAGCCTACAGGTAGCACCGGGCGGACCTTGGTTGCAGGGGACCGGCGCCTACTCTGATGCCTTCCTGTGCCGCTATGACGGGAACGGCGTCTTCCTGAACGGGCACACCTTGTCCAGCAGCAGCTACTCCGCTGTAACGAACATCGCGACCCACGGCATAGACCGCTATGCGCTGGGTGGTTTCTTCAATGGGGACAGCCTTGATCTCGACCCCTACGCCACCACACCCTGCTGCGATGCAGTGGGCACGCCCGCAAATTTTTTCTATGCACTGTACGATGATGTCAGCACCGGCCTTGTGCAAGTATCATCAACGCCTCGTGCGCTTTCGCTCCAACCCAACCCGGTCAACACCGGTGAGCGACTGCTTGTGAACGCGAAAGAACCCATCCTTCAGCTGCAATTGATCACGATCCAGGGAACATTGATCCGCACGGTCGCAACAACTGGGAATTCAGGCGAGGTGGATATGACAGGCATCGCGCCTGGACCATACGCCATGCGAGCCATATTGCGTTCCGGACAGGTTCTCGTGCGAACCGTGGTCATTGACCGCTAAGGGTTCGAGCGATCTGCTCCCCGCATCCTCCCACTGGTGTGCGACCGCTCAGCACTTGCGCTGCCGCACCTTGCTCTCCTCCACCACCGTCATGTGGCCACTGAATTCGTATAGGCCGGAACCGATGATCTTGGTGAGTCGCTTTGCCACCGCTTCAGGGTCCGACGGTTCGTAGCGGAACAGGATGACGCCGTGAGGGGCGCGCTGGCGTTTGTTGAAGACGAGGTCGCCAAAGTCTTGATCGTGGGTGACAAGAACGCGTTGCTCTGAAGTAGCCAAGGCCAAAATGTCCACGTCATCCGGGATCCGAATATCCGTTCCTACGCGGACCACATCGTGACCCAGCATGCGCAAGCGGATGGCCGAAGCGTTCGCCACACATCATCCACCAAGAACCTCATTTCGCACCCCCTAAAGGATGCGGATAACGACCGGCGGCGATGTTCTCGCTCATGAACGCGTAGATCGCCTTGATGTGGGTCGGCTTCAAGCGCTCATAGTTCTCCAAGAGCGTCTCCTCCGTCCAGCCTTTGGCCATAAGGCCCAAGATGAACTCCACGGAAAGCCGTGTGCCCTTTACGGCGGGCTTTCCCGCCAGCACCTTCGGATCGCTGGTGATGTACTTCCGCCAGTCCATGCTACGAAGGTAAAGGGGCGGGCGCTCCGATGCGTGCGCCGCCGTTCTGCGCAACGCACGCCAAGGGTTGAGAGAGCCTTCGCACAGCGTTCTGATCCCATTCCGCAACTTCGCCGGTCCGCCGCCGTAGTAGGCCGTTCGCATGCTCTTCAACTCGATCGACTTCGCCGTCTTTCTGCCGATCGTGTTCGTCCTGTATTGGACGGTCTTCCGCAATTCGGTGCGGGCGCGCAACTGGTTCCTGATCGCAGCGGGTTGCGTGTTCTACGGTTGGTGGGACTGGCGCTTCCTGGCCTTGTGGCTTTTCACCGCCGGTGTGGATTATCTAGTGGCGCTCGGTTTTTCGCGCACGGAGGATACCGGTCGCCGCAAGTTCCTTATGGGGCTGAGCCTTACCGCCAACCTCGGGCTGCTCGGCTTCTTCAAATACTTCGATTTCTTCCTGCTGAGCTTCGTGGACGCCTTCAGCTTCTTCGGTCATCCGATCGATGCGCGACCGCTCGGCATCGTGCTCCCGGTAGGCATCAGCTTCTACACCTTCCAAAGTCTCAGCTACACCTTCGACGTGTACCGGCGGAAGCTGCCAGCGGTGAAGGACCCCAGCACCTTCTTCGCCTTCGTGAGCTTCTTCCCGCAATTGCTCGCCGGGCCGATCGAGCGCGCGCACCACATGCTGCCCCAGTTCGGTACGAAGCGCAACTTCAACGAGGCCATGGCTTACGACGGTGTGCGCCAGATGCTCTGGGGCCTGTTCAAGAAGGTGGTGGTGGCGGACAATTGCGCGGCGATCGTGAACCCCATTTTCGCCGATCACGCCACGCAGGACGGCAGCACATTGGCCCTCGCCATCGTGCTGTTCGCCTTCCAGATCTATGGGGACTTCAGCGGCTACAGCGATATCGCCATCGGCTGCGCGCGCCTCTTCGGCTTCGAGCTGATGCGGAACTTCGCCTACCCGTATTTCAGCCGGGACATCGCCGAGTTCTGGCGCCGCTGGCACATCAGCCTGAGTACCTGGTTCCGCGATTACCTCTACATCCCTCTCGGAGGCAGTCGCCACGGTAAGGCGCGCACCGTGCGCAATACCATGATCATCTTCCTGGTGAGCGGCTTCTGGCATGGTGCCAACTGGACCTTCCTGGCCTGGGGCGCGGTGAACGGGCTGCTACTGTTGCCGCTCTTGCTGCGCGACAAGCACCATGCGATGACCGGCATCGTGGCCGAGGGCCGCTGGTTGCCCACGTTACGTGAAGCTGGTCAAGTCCTTTTTACCTTTCTGCTGGCGTGCTTCGCCTGGACCTTTTTCCGCGCGAAGAACATGGGGCAGGCCTTCGACATCCTGGGAACCATCGCCTCCCCGTCGTTCTTCCAAAGCCCTTCGCTCGGAGGTGGGAAGGTGTTGTGGGCGGCCGGGATCGGCATACTCATCACGCTCGGCTTGGAATGGCTGGCTCGCAGCCGCCAGTATGGATTACAGCTCGACGGCATCCTGCCGCGCCCGATCCGCCTGGCCGTCTACTACGGATTGATCGGCCTCCTCATCCTGACCGCGCCGCTGGGCGGAGGTGAGTTCATCTACTTCCAGTTCTGACCGATGGTGTTCCGCTTCGCTCTCCGCTGCTTCCTGCTCGCCCTCCCGGCGGCAGCGATGGTGGTGGCATACGCCATGCTGTACAAGCCGTATTTCCCGGCACCGAAGGTCACGAACAACATCGCTCTGAACGAGAAGCTCGCCTTCGCGAAACGGAACATGCCTGAGGGTGTCGATGTGCTCGGCCTGGGCTCGTCCATGAGTTTGAACAACCTGAACTCCAAGGCGGTG
This sequence comes from Flavobacteriales bacterium, assembly GCA_016703105.1. GTDB lineage: Bacteria > Bacteroidota > Bacteroidia > Flavobacteriales_F > PHOS-HE28 > PHOS-HE28. The sequence goes on along the minus strand of JADJCS010000004.1, from coordinate 211,668 downwards.
ATGGAACACTTCGGCGCCGTGCGCTACCTGAACGCGGGAGCTTGGGGCGTAGGCGCGGCGGAACTGTCCGAGGTAGGACCCTTGCTCGTGGACCGGTTGAAGCCACGCATCGTATTGCTCTCCACCAACCTGATGGACTTCAAGCGTGGAGGGCACACTATGGTGCTGGGTGAGGACAGCAGCGCCATGGCTAGCTACATGAGCGCACACAACGAGGCGTTGAGCTATGTGCTGCATTGGGACATGTCCTATTACCTCCGGCAGATGGAGGCGAACAAGGTGCGGTTCACGGATGCGGCCAATTATGAGTTCCTCGCTTTCGATGCGCATGGGGGCGCCTCACTGAACGTGCCGCCCGAACGCATCTCGCGAAGCCGCTTCGAACTGCCGCCACCGATCGAAAGCGAATTGGACGAGGACCGCTATGCCGCCTTCGCGGAATTCGCCCGCTATCTCCATCAGCACGAAGTGCAAATGATCCTGATGGAATGCGCCTACCTCGATGGCATGCGCACAGCCGAACACAATGCTCTGCAGGCGAAACATCTCGCGCGGCTCCGCGCCGTGTTGGAACCGCTCGGGCACCGCATCGTGGACGCGAACCAAGGGTCCTGGCCCGATGCGCTCTTTGTGGATTCGAGCCATCTCAGGGAGAAGGGTGCCGAAGCGATGACACGCTTCTGCCTGGCGCAACTTAACGCGAAGCCCTAAGGGGGACCTGGGCCATGCACAGGCCCCTGTGCATGACGCAGCGTTGATGCCGGCTCCGCGCGCGATCGCTGCGGATAGTTTCACGCCCCATGGGACCGCTGCTGCGATACTTCGTCACCACCGTGCTGGTTGTTTCCGCATTCTTCGGGCAGGCACAGGGAACATTGACCACGTATTACACGATACCACCCACGAACGGATGCGATGGGCTCTGGGCTTTCGGCCCCGCCTCGGCCATGTACGATACCTGCGCAGCCCCTTTCTCCTATGCCGTGGACCCCGCTGGTTGCGGGCAGTCCCCTTGGGGTTGGCCACCGTTCTGGATGAGCGGTGACACGGTGTACGTTGAACTGTGCAGCGTGCCGTGCAACCTACAGGTCTGGTCCGGCAACGGGCTATGCCAACAACTCATCTGCCAGTTGGGGCCCTTGAGCATGGCGGAGAATGTGACGAAGGAAGTGACGCTGTTCCCAAACCCGGCACCAGCAGGTACTTCGCACTTGGTGTTGGACGTATCCGCCATTCAAAGGGCACAAGTCCTCCTCCAGGATCTGACCGGAAAGGTGGTCCTGGAACAAGCGGTGCGGCGGTTCCCAGTGCAGGTTGATATCGGAGCGCTGTCGCCCGGCATCTACGCCTTGCACGTCGCCGGACCAAGCGGTAGTGCTCAGGCTATCCGCTTCGTGATCCAGTGAGGCACAAAGGGAACACCGCGTGAACGACCTGCGTACCACGGGCGCCCGATGATCTTCAATTCGATCGCTTTCCTGGTCTTCTTCGTGGTGGTCACCACCGCGTACTACGTGCTGCCCTATCGCTGGCGCTGGCCGCTGCTGCTGGCGGCGAGCTGCTATTTCTACATGGCCTTCGTGCCGGTGTACATCCTGATCCTGGCCTTCACGATCGTTGTGGACTATGCCGCCGGCCACTTGATCGAGCGCAGCCAAGGCGCCACACGCAAGCGCTGGTTGATCGCGAGCATCGTGGCCAATGTGGGGGTGCTGGCCATCTTCAAGTACTACGGCTTCCTCACGGAGAACATCGAAGCGCTGGTGCATGGCACCGGGTGGACCGACTACAAGATCCCTGAGCTGGGCATCATCCTGCCCATCGGTCTCAGCTTCCACACATTCCAAAGTCTGAGCTACACGATCGAGGTGTACTACGGCCGTCAGAAGGCGGAACGGCACATCGGCATCTTCTCGCTCTACGTGATGTTCTACCCGCAATTGGTGGCGGGGCCCATCGAGCGGCCCGGTAATTTGTTGCGACAACTGCATCTCTCCTTCGACTTCCATGCGCCCACGGTGGCGAGCGGCCTGCGATTGATGGCGTGGGGCTTCTTCAAGAAGTTGATGATCGCCGATCGCGTGGCCGTGATGGTGGACCACGTGTTCAACAGCCCCGAGCAGCACAGTGGTCCGGCGATGATCCTCGCCTCCTTCTTCTTCGCCGTGCAGATCTATTGCGACTTCAGCGGGTACAGCGATATCGCGCTGGGTGCCGCACGATGTCTGGGCATCGACCTGATGCGCAACTTCCGCACGCCCTATTACAGCGCCAACGTGAGCGAGTTCTGGAAGCGCTGGCACATCAGCTTGAGCAGTTGGTTCCGCGACTACGTCTACATCCCCCTGGGTGGCAACCGCGTGGTGAAGTGGCGTTGGTACTACAATCTGATGATCACGTTCCTGCTGAGCGGGCTGTGGCACGGCGCGGCGTGGACCTACATCATCTGGGGCGGCTTGCACGGCTTCTATTTGATCTTCGCCATCGTGAGCGAGCGCTGGCGCGGGAAGCTGGGCGGGCTGCTGGGGCTTGGTCGCGTGCCGGGGATCAACCACGCCGTTCAGGTCCTCACCACGTTCGTGCTCGTGGACTTCGCCTGGATCTTCTTCCGGGCGAACAGCGTGCAGGATGCATTCCACATCGTGGGCAACCTCTTCACCGGCCTTGGTGGGTTCTTCACCACGGATGCACTCACCTTCTGGTCGCCGCTCCTGGGTGTTGGCAAGGGTGAGATGTACCTGGCCTTGTTCAGCATCGCGGTGATGGAACTGGTGCAACGCATCGATCTTCGCCAGGGAGCTGTGATGTGGGTGGGCGCTCGTCCCGCGTGGCAACGCTGGGCGCTTTACACAGGATTGGTCGGCACGATCATCTTCTTTGGCAGCTATTACAACACCACGCAGTTCATCTACTTCCAGTTCTAGATGGGCACGCGCACGTTCTTCCTGTGGATCGCGGCGATCGCGGCGCCTTTCGCGTTGGTGTTCGCCGCCGTGGTGATGGTGGATCCTTACAACTACTTCGGATGGTCGAACGCGGTAAGTGATGATCTGAAACGCAAGAACCTCTACCACGATGGCCGCACGATGCCCTTCAGCAACCTGCTATGGAAGCTGGTGGAATTCCCCAAGGCCTCGCATCCGAACATTCTGCTGGGTGATTCGCGCTTAAGCCATTTCGATCTGGACCACTTGGAGACCGTGAGCGGTCAACGCTACTACAACCTCGGCGTGCCCGGTGGTAACTACCGCACGGTGGCCGATCTGTTCACGTATGCCGACAGCGTGGAAGGGCTTTCCGAGGACTATGCTTTGCAGGAGGTGGTGGTGCAGGTTTCCTTCCGCGGCATGAACAAGGGCTTCGACTGGGACCTCTACACCGAGCCCCGCTTTTTGCTGGATCAACCCTTCCTCTACCTCACGAACAGGCGGGTGCTCGAAGCCACCTTGTTGAACCTGCGCAGCGCGATCGCACCGAACAGCGTCGCGTACGACCAGACCCCACCGGACCAATGGCAGCGGGTACTTACAATGGAACAGGAGAACGCCTCTTCCTTTTCATTGGATACCACCGTCTTCGCCCTGCTGCAACGCATAGCCGACCGGTGCGAAGCCCAAGGCGCCCGAGCGCGCTTTGTGGAATACCCCACCCATCCCGACGTGCAGCGCATTTACACCGAAGCCGGGCTGGAACCCTTGCGGCAAGCCTATATGGACCGGCTCGCCGCCATTGGCACCACGATCGATCTGGACCGGCCCGGCCTGTTCCCTGAGGACCGCTCCTTTTGGCGCGATCCCATGCACCTCACCACCGAAGCGCAGCGCCTGCTGATCGACCGGGTCTGGGGTCAGTAGCCAAGCCCGCCCGGGCGCTTCCCGCCACTTGCTCATCGGTACCCGCCAGCTACGCGGAGGGGCTAGCCCACCGGCCCTGATAGCTGTTGTTTCGCCCTCAGTAACGACAACAACACACCCCCACCGCCATGAGCCTCCGCGCCGCCCTCCGCTCCCTGATCGTCCTGGTCGCCCTCACCACGCTGACCTCCAACACTTTCGCTGCCCCTGTAGCCAAAGGCAACAAGGCTGAGAAGACCGCCAAAGCAACCCACGCCAACAAGGAGCGGCGCATGGTAGCTGCCTTTGTGGACCCCACCACCCCGCTCGCTGAACTGGTAGAGCGCGAACGTGCTGCCATGCTGGCTCGCTGATCGTTGGTCGGGGTGTTCCAAAACCCGAAGGGGTCGTTCCGTGCGCGGAACGACCCCTTCGGGTTTTATCGACAACGATGACCTCTACTGGCAAAGCTGTTCGAAGACGAACACATGCTCGGCGAAGTCGCGCAGTTTCATCTTATCGCCGGCGTAATTGTCCACCATCACTTGGCAATCGTTGAAGATGGACTTGAGCGCCTCTTTGCTGTAGCTCCCCTTTTTTACTTTGATCGCTTCCCCGCTCCCTTCCTTCACCACGAAGTAGGACTTGTCCTCCCCGGAGGCGGTTTCCTGCGCCATGGGATCCACGAAGACCTTCATCTTCTTGTCGAACCCGGGGTTCAAGAGTTGCATCATCACCTTCTTATCCTTGCCGGGAGGCGAGGTTTGCACGAAGTAGCACCACTCCCGGTCCAGGCTCTTGGAGAAATCCTGGGTGATCATGGCCTGGAGGTTCGGTTGGGAGAGCATCGCCCCGATGTTGTCCATTTTAGTGGGCTTAACGCGCAATTCGGAGAGTTCTTCGGCTTTCAGCTTCCGCTTCTCGCCAGCGGCGTCCTTCAGGGTAAGGCTCTGGAGCTGGCCCATGTTCAACATGCAACTACCGACGGTACCGACCAGGTCAGTTCCATCCAGCAGGATGGCATGGACCTCTTTGGACATCATGATGCTTGTGCCTTCCAACGGTGTGGCGAAGCCTTGGGCCATGCAGGTGGTGGTCGTTACCAGGAGGGCGCTGACCAGGAGGGTCCGGATAGAACGCATTTGAGGGAGGGTTTGAAGGCAATGTAGAGCTTTCTCCACAGCCGCTTGAACCGCCACTTGCTCACCCCATGCCGCCAGCTACGCGAAGGGGCTGGCCCACCGGCCGTGATCCCTGTTGTTTCGCCCTCGGTAACAACAACACACCCCACCGCCATGAACCTCCGAAACGCCCTCCGCTCCCTGATCGTCCTGGTCGCCCTCACCACCCTGACCTCCAACACTTTCGCTACCCCCGTTGCCAAGGGTAGTAAGGCTGAAAAGACCGCCAAAGCCAATCGCGCCAACCAAGGCCGTCGCTTGGTTGCCCCCTTCGTGGACCCGACCGCACCACTGGCCCAACTGGTGGAGCGCGAGCGAGCCGAGCAGCTCGCCCGCTAAGCCGGTCGGACAGGGTGTGTCCCACGGGGCCGTTTCGCTTGGGCGAGGCGGCCCCGTGGGTTTTGCAGCCAAGCCCGAAGGGTTTCTGGCCCCTTCCGCCACTTGCTCACCCCATGCCGCCAGCTACGCGAAGGGGCTAGCCCACCGGCCCTGATCGCTGTTGTTTCGCCCTCAGTAACGACACCGACACACCACCACCGCCATGAACCTCCGAAACGCCCTCCGCTCCCTGATCGTCCTGGTCGCCCTCACCACCCTGACCTCCAACACTTTCGCTACCCCCGTTGCCAAGGGTAGTAAGGCTGAAAAGACCGCCAAAGCCAATCGCGCCAACCAAGGCCGTCGCATGGTTGCCCCCTTCGTGGACCCGACCGCACCACTGGCCCAACTGGTGGAGCGCGAGCGCGCCGAGCAGCTCGCCCGATAGGCCGCAGCACCTCTCGCCGGTGCTACTTTGCCCGGCCATTGGTAGGTGCCCGAATGGATCTCTTCGACCTCTTTCTACCCCTTCATATCGCGGCTGGCACCGCAGCGCTCATCGCGGGCACAGTGAACATCCTGCGCAAGAAAGGGGACCCCCTCCACCAGCGGGTGGGCCGCATCTTCTTCTACAGCATGATGCTGGTCGGCGCCTCGGCCTTGCTTCTTTCAGTGCTCCACCCCAATGCCTTCCTCTTCATTGTCGGGGTGTTCACGATCTACCTGGTGGGCACCGCGCAACGTTATCTCTCCCTGAAGGGACTGGCCCAAGGCCAAAAGCCAGGGTCGGTCGATCTGTCCCTAACCATCGGTATGCTCGTTTTCGGGCTGGCCTTTCTGGGGTATGGCGCTTTGCTGCTCTGGCAAGGTGGGTCGTTCGGGGTCGTGTTGCTCGTTTTCGGATCCCTCGCCTTGCGGATGGTCTATGGCGACCTCAACAATTTCCGCGGACGGATGAAGTATGCCAACACATGGTTGTTGGTGCATTTGCAGCGCATGATCGGGGGCTACATCGCCGCCATGACCGCTTTCCTGGTTGTGAACGTGAACGATACCAGGATCCCGGGCTTCGTGGTGTGGCTATTGCCCACCGCCGTGCTCGTCCCGTTCATCGTTCGCTGGTCCCGGCAGCTCCAGATCCCCAGAAAGTCCTAGAACGCCGCTGTGTTCAGTGCCGCAGCAGATCCAGAACGGCACGGGTCACTGCTTCGCGGTTGTTCCAAAGTAGGAAATGCCCGCCACTGCCCAAGGAGTCCAGGCGCACGTCAGCCGCTGCGACCAGCATCTTGCGGCTGTAGATCGCGTTGGCGAAGGGCACCAGACGATCGTCCACGGCATGTACGATGCGCACCGGGCATTGAATGGCCGACCATTGCGGGGCCATCCGCCGAAGTTCTTCCTCCAGTGCGATGATCTCATGGTTGCTGCTCCACATGCTGCGCGGGATCAACCAACGCAGTGGCCATCGGTCGATCGGCTTTTGCCACCAAGGATGGGGCTCCAGGTCAGGATCCACGGAGCCGGACACGATCACCAAACCTTGCACGAGATCGGGATGGTCGATCGCGAAGCGGACAATGAGCGGTCCACCGAGCGAGTGACCCACGAGCACGGCGGGCTTGCCGGGTGCGAAGCGCTCCAGAGCCGCTTTCAGATCCAAGGCTTGAGCCGAGAGGGATGTTTCCGAATGGCCGAATTCCGTGTACCCGAAGCCGGGCCTATCCACCGCTAAAAAGCGCACCTGGGCGGTGAACATCGTATCCGCGAGGTAGTCCATGAAGGCATCCGCCGAGCCGGGCGAACCATGCAAGCCCACGACCACGGGCAAGCTGTCCGCAACGCTGATGCCCACGGCATGCACCATGCGGCCCGTGCTGCTCCTCGCATCGATGAACAACGGAGCATGGTGCTGCCCCTTCTTCGCCAGTTCACGTGCCCATTTCCCATCGGCCGTGCGCATGGTGAAACAGCCTGACTGCATCAGGATCACCCAGCCGATGAGAGCGAGCCCGAGCGCCTTCGCTGTGACGCGCAAGAGGCGGGAACGTCCCATGGATCCGTTGGATCCCTCCTTGGCATTGCCAAGCGAAGACATCTACAAGAAGATGATCGCCCCGATGATGAACACCAGGATGATCACCAGGTACTGCCAGATGTCCGTGAAGTAGGGCGAATACTGCTTCCAGAACTCCTTCAGCTCTTTCATCGCATCGTTCAGTGTCGCCCCATGGCGCGCGCGTTCAGGCCAGTGCGGCGCTTAGCGTGATCGGTACGGACTTTAGCAACTGGCTGATCGGGCAATTCTCCTTCGCATTTTCCGCGCAGCTCTGGAACTGCTCCGCGCTGATGCCGGGTACGCTGCCTTTCAGCTCCAAATGGATCCCGACCACACCCATGCCATCGCCCACCTTGTCCATTTTCACGTTCGCGGTACACTCCAAATTCTCCGCTGTGAAGCCCGCCGCGTTGAGCACGAAGCTCATCTTCATGGTGAAGCAGCTGGCATGTGCGGCCGCGACGAGTTCCTCGGGGTTGGTGCCCGCCTTACCGTCCTCACTAACGAAACGTGTGTGATGCGAATGCGGAGTGTCCTTCAATACGCCACTGGTGGTGGTCACGGATCCGGATCCTTCTTTGCCAGTGCCTTTCCAGATGGCGGTCGCTTTGCGGGTGATGGGCATTGTTCGGGTTGGTGTTGTGGGGTTGCGAAAGTACTCGTCGTGCGCTCCGCTTGAAGGGAGCGGTGCGGCGGCGCGGGGGGCATGGGCGCTAAATAAGGGAGCCCACACCGTTACGCTGGTGCGAGTCACTCACCAGCGCGGCCGGAGACATTGCATTGAGAAGCATCGCCGTGTGCTTCGGTGCGCTAATCCTTCAGGCAAGCGGACCAATCCATGATCCGCCGCTTATTCCTTTCAGAAAAGCGGAGCATCACTTCGGCCGTAGGTGCTTTCGAAGCAGCTCTGGGATGGGTGGCTACCGCGATGGAATCCACCACGGTGGTGGACAGGGCGGTGAGGTCATCGCCTGTCAGCGAATAGAAGCCCAAGCTCTGGCCCTTGATCCCCGGATAGTTCGTCAAGCTGCTGGTGGATACGGTGCTCCCGTTCGTGAGGTAGAACGTAAGGGCGTCGCCCTGGTTGATGTCGGTAGGCGCCTCGTAGCGCTGGTGGTCCAACCACACATAGAAGTAGGGCTTGCCGTCCGCTTTCACAAAACTGGCATAGACCACCAGGAAGAAGGGGATCCGTAAACGCTCGAAGGCTTCGTAGTGAAGGTGATGTTCGCGGGCTGGCTGAACGTATGCTTGATGCGAAGCATCTTCGACAACCAACCGATGTTGCCCGCATCGCACTGGCCGTTCGCTTCCGTTCGCGCGGAAAGAAAGCCAACGAGCAGGAGCAGCGAGATTGGGATCCTTCGGCAACTCATGGGGTCCGGGTATTGCGATGAGCACAAGGGGTTGATGGACAGCCTAGCGAATGTACGCGCCGTGCGCACGCGTATGCTGCTCGTGAGAATGAGCGGGTCGACCCGACCGATCGAACGTTAAAGAATCCTACGATCCGGTAAGACCCAGATCCTCAGTTCGATCTTCACGCTTCTCAAATTGGGATCATGCGCCTCGCAAGCCTCTTTGTTCTGGTCCTCATAGCGGCATGCTTCGCATGGATGTACGATCCGGATGCGGAGGTCGCCGGGGACACGCAGCCACTAGAACATCCTCTGGGCCTCAGCGCGCGCATGGCCGCTTCAGCGAAGAACGCACTGGAATTCGATCTCGTTCAACGGACCTGTGCGCTCTATGTCGCTGTAAGGTCCGTGGCCTTGGAAAGTCCCATTGCCTTCGATCGTGACCTTGCCGACATCCCCATACACTGGAACATGTGCCCCGGTGGCACCATGGTCGCTTGCGCCGATGTACCCGCTGCGAACGGCGACACGACACGTGTAGGTATTCCCTGGCCGTACTGACCAACCCGCCTCCGCTCAGCCACCACGCTGCCGAACACGGCGACCCTCGTGACCGTACCTTGCCTTCGTGGTAAAGCTCACACTTAGAGTCATCGTACTTTTCTACAGGTCGCCATGTGTTTCGCCTTGCTGTTCGCGACCTATATGGTCATTGCCGTGCTGGATTCGGAATGGGGGTTCGACGGGATCGTTGGCCTCTTCTTTCAGCTTCTGTGGGCCGGGCTCATCTCCGCATTGACGATAGTAGTATGCCTGGTGATAGGCCTGCCCATCCGTATCCTCCATTCCGTTCGGCATTGGTGGGGTAACAGGATCTTCATTCCACTACTCCATTGATGGGCTTTGTTCGTCCTCGCTCCCGCCGGACAAATGACGGTCGTGAGTGGACCATGTGGCTCCCGACGATATTGAGGTTCCCGAAAAGCTGGTGCCGCATTTAGGATATGTGGCTGCGGGATGGTTCCTATCCGCGTTCGGCGTGCTGCATTTGTTCCCTCCGGAACGTTGGATGGAAAGCGTTCAGAGTTACTTGACACGGGCATGGACCAAGTGAATGGTCCGCTCTTCGAAGCCTACTGATCGCGCCTCGCTTAGCTTCCGTTAATGAAGTCTCTGCTTCCCATCGCTGCCATGCTCTGCACCGCATGCACCACACTACTGATGCTGGTCTTCACCCTGGCCGGAATGCCGAACTCCAGCGCGGAGCAGTTGCGCAACGTGCAGCTGTGGGCCGGCGGCCTGTGCGGGCTTTCGCTGGTGTGCGTGATCGTGGGCATCGTGTTCATGGCCAAGGACCGCCCCCGTCAAGCCGCGGTGGTGGCCTTTCTACCTTCGGCGGTCATGGGCCTGATCTTTCTCGTGTTGCTCCAATGACGCACGCGCTTGCCGGGGGCAGCGCGGCCACCTTTGCAGGGCCGTCCGTCTTGTGAACATGATCCAACTGCGCGCGCTGTGTACATTTTCCACCTACGCCTTGGCCGCTCTTGCCCTGGCACAAGCACCCTGGACCAAGCTTTACTGGAGCGCTGAATACTTGGCGGTGACCATCCCCGTTCAGGTGGCCGAAGCGAACAACGGCGATCTGGTGCTCTTCAGCCGCGTGTCCGACTTCCCCGAAGAGCGCTTGCGCTTCATCCGCCTCGATCCGGACGGCGCCTTGCTCAGCGCGGTCGATGTCATCCCCCCAAGCATCGTGTTCCCCTATTCATTGGTGGAACTTGCCGATGGCCGATGGATGGTCGGAGGCACCGGCATCGGCATCAGCAACGAGGGTTTCACCATGGTCCTTGATCCCATGGGGGACCTGCTCTCCGTGCGCGAGCTGCCACCTGGAGCTTTTGGCAACGTAATGGCGCTGCTTCCTCTGGCCGATACCACCGCGCTCGCCAGTTTCTGGATGTACCCCGCTGCCGAGATGCAGGCCTGCTTCGCCGTGGTGCATCCGGACAACCTGCAGCTCACCGCCAACACCCTCATGGTGCCGGGCCGCAACACCGACATACGCGCCAGCAGCCGTTGTGCCGACGGCGGTGCATACACAGCAGGGTGGACCTGGGCCGGCGACCCCGGCACCGACATGCACCTTACGCGCACCGACAGCACGGGTGCCGTGCAGTGGATGCGGCGCATCATGCCCGGTGGGCACAGCATCTCAGTGGCTGGCATCGCCGAAATGCCCGATGGTGGCGCGTTGCTGGGTGGCGACCATGCCCCGGTGCCCGGAGAGGGCCATCCCTTCATTATGCGCACGGATGCCACCGGCACGCCGCTCTGGGCCCACTACCTGGTGGATACTCTGCCGCCGTCCTTCATGTGGGATATCCAGTCGGCCGTGCTGCTCAACCCAGACACCTTTCTGCTCACGGGCGTAAGTGGCATCTGGACGGGCATCCGCGTCGCTGTGGATGCCAATGGCAGCGTGCTCTTCGCCGACATAAGCACGGACCTGGGCTATACCGAGGTTCTTTCCGCCGCTAATGGCGATGTGCTCACCGGCGTGATCGCCCCCTCGCCTTTCGGCTCCGGCAGCGCGCAAGGCGTGCTGCGCACTGGCGCCGATCTGGCCACTGGGAATTGTGATCCGGTTCCCGTGGGCCTCGTGCCTATGCCGATCACTTCCACGGTGGATACGGCCTACACGACCACCGTGCTCAACTACTTCTGGCAGGATGTCACCAGCCTCTACACGCAAGTGACACCCGTGCTCACCACCAGCGATGCGTGCCTGCCCACGCAGGCGGCCACCATCAGCAGTACCAGCGGCGTCCGCGTGTGGCCGGTGCCCGCGCGGCACCATTGCATCGTGGAAACACCGGGCCTGCGGCAAGTCCAGATCCACGATCGGTTGGGCCGCGGTTTACACACTTCTCTAGCCAACGCGCAGCGCTACGAAGTGCAACTGGATGGCCTACCCACCGGCATTTACCACCTGCGCATACTGAGCGATGCGGGTTGGAGCGGGCATGCGATGGTAAAGGAGTAGGGTTCGCTACCGCCACGCATCTTGAACTCGACAACTCCAGCAGGCCGCTAAGAGCCTGTTTGGGATCTCTTGAATGATGGGCTCCGAGACTATTTTTCGTTGAGACGAAGCCGGAAAATTTTCGCGTAGCGGTGTCTACGGGAAAATTTTCCGGCGAAGCATCGGCGGAAAAGAGGCCGGAGAGCGCATTTGAAGAGATCCTAAACAGGTTCTAAGCCTGGAGATCGTTCTTTCTGAACCTCAGACCCGAGGAGAACGGAGGTTCGATAAGTGTTCGAGACCGTCAGCCTGTTGCGCCAATGGTTCGCCACAACCACCTACCTGCTTGCAAGAAGTGGAACGAACACGCTGCACCAGTGCTGGTGCCGACCCACATCATGGCCCCACCGGGCCGACCACCACAATGGTGGTGTGCAACGTTCAAAGGTGTGCTGATGCGTGCGATGTAGGGACCGCTGGCCAGATCGGCCGGCAGCGGTATCGTACAACGCTGCGTTCCCGCGCTGTGCGGACCGGCATCGGTGATCTCGCCGCTGTGGCCATCGGCAGCGATCAATGCGATCGATACCCGACCAGCTTCGCGCAGAGAGAAATCCACTGTTACACAGTCCATGGCCGGGTTGGGAAAGCGGCGAGCACGCCTTGGGCAGGGGCGGCGTTGATCACCCCGGTACCGCTATCGTTCAAGTAGCACGCATAGGCCCCTCCTGTCTGCTGGCCATCGGCCGCGTACCCGGTCAGCACGATGGAGCCGTTGGGGGCAAGAGCCATGTGTTGCACCACGTCGTAGTTCGTGCTCACATCGGTGGAGACCTGTCCGCCCAAAGCGAACGAGGGGTCGAAGGTTCCGTCCTGCAAGAGGCGGTACAGGAAGAAGTCATTGGCTGCCGCAGGATCAGCGTACTGGGTGTATCCAGACACGAGGATCTTGCCATCCGGTGACACGATCAGGTCTGAGGCCTGCGCGGTCTGAACACCGGGGTAGCTCACATTGACCACGCCGTTGATCCCGAATGAGGGGTCCAGCCCGCCGCTGACACCCAATAGGGCGATGAAGGGTTGGCCAGGCTGGCCGGTCTGAAGCTCGATGCCACACACCGCCACGCGGCCGTCGGGCAGCAGGTCGAGACCATCGATGCTCTCGAGGCCCGGTGCGACATCGAGCGAATCCACACCACCGTTCCCGAACGTGGCATCCGGGAGACCGTCTGCGGTGAAGGCGACCACAACGCTTCTTTCGCCGTTGGCGAAGGAACCGCCGGCCACCACCGAACCATCGCTGCGCATGGCCATCGGCGCCACACTGGCAGCGACCGTACCCCACGCCACGCCACCGGTGCCGTACGTGTTGTCCGGGACGCCATTGGCCGTGAACCGGGCAACGAATGGAACGCCGTTGCCGGTGCCTGCCAACACGATCCGATCGTCGGCCATGATGCGCAGGGTTTGCGGCGTTTGCGGGCCAAGGCCGTTGCCCAGATCGGTGATCACCACCCCGGCATTGCCGAAAGAGGCGTCCAACGTTCCATCGGTCAGGAAGCGCGCCAGCACCATCCCGTGCTCGTGGGGCCGCCGATCACGCCGATACCCGCAACAACTATGGCACCTGTGCTCTGGAGTTCGATGTCATAACCCTGGCAGGTCTCATGGTTCCCCAGGAAGGTGCCGGACACGCCACCAATGCCGAAGGATGGGTCGGGGGTGCCGTCGGGCATCAAGCGGCACACGAGGAACACATCGATGCCCGCGCTGTCGATGCGCCCGGTGGCCACGATCTTCCCGTCCGGCTGCACCACCACGCCGGAAGCCACGTCGAACGACGGCGATAACTCCACACCAGAACGCCATCGCCGCTGAAGCCCGTATTCAACGTGCCTGCTTGCATAAGACGGGGTACGCGTGAGGAACGCGAGTACGATGGGGAGCAGGAACACTGCGCGCATGTGGGTCGTTCTGGGATCCGTTCCGGCACATGCACCAGCACATGCCGCACTCGTGGTCAGACGGGCAACGAACGGCGAAGTTGCCCCGAACGCAGCGGCGGAACAAAGGCCTGCCCACGTCGAAGCGAGCGTTCGCGGGGCAACCATCGGGGCCTTGAGCGTTACTTCTCCGCAATGACCTCATCATCGCATTACGAGATAAGTTCACTGCGATCGCCATGCGTTCACTTCTTTGCTTCGTCCTGCTCCTCTCCTTCCGCGGCCTTACGGCGCAGTTCGGGCCTCCGGTGATCGTCTTCGACAGCCTCACAGGGTCCGTCGACTTCGAGCTGGGCGATATGGACGGCGATGGTGATACGGATGTGGTCACCGGATCCGCAGCGGACAGTCTTCTGGTCTGCTTCCTCAATAACGGCCAAGGGCTTTTCCTGGACTCGGTACACATCTCACACCTCCCTATCTACGATGGACCAGGCACCATCATCAATGAACTGATCTTGATGGACCTGGACCAGGACGGTGATCAGGACATCATCCAGTGCCTCGTTGAACAGGGTGATGTGCACTGGTACATGAACGATGGGACCGGTCATTTCGGTCCGCGCACCCCGCTCCTCACCATCGGCATTTGGACCGTTTTCGGCGACACCGCCGACCTGGATGCGGACGGCCTCACGGACATCACCTTGTGGACCATAGGGCAGATCGCCTGGCTGCGGAACACCGGAGCGAACGGCTTTGCACTGGAGATCCAGCCCTATCAAAATGCCCTACGCAACACCACGGTCGATGTGGATGGCGACGGCGTCGCGACATTGTCCACCTGAAGGCCAGCGCTATCCCCGAAGAAGATCGCTCACGTGGACCGCCAACAACGGCAATGGCGCGTTCGGAACACCCACGCTCATCGCGACGGTAGCATTCGGTTGCTCGCTGGGCCATGCGGATGTGGACGGCGATGGGGACGAGGACCTCCTGCTCACCCGGTGCTGGGCATCGCAGCAGGGTTTGCATGTCTACTTGAACGATGGCTCGGGTGCGTTCACACTGGGCCAAACGATGCTGCCCACTGTTTGCCTGCATGGTCTGGAGATAGCCGACCTGGATGCGGATGGCGACCCCGACCTGCTCGTTCACAACCAGCTGAACACGCACTATCTACCGAACATCGGCGGCGTATTCGGTCCACCGCAAGTGGTATCGTCCTTTACCGCTCCCAACCCCTGCTGGATCACCCATCGTTGCCACTGCGGATATGAATGGCGACGGATCTCTGGACGTGGTAGACACCCATCACGCTGCGCCGGGCACCTACCTGCCCATACAGTGGTACGGGTATTTCCCCATCATCGACGCGATCGGATACGTGACGAGCGACGCGCCCTTCTTTGCCCCGAACCCCATGGAGGACCGGGCTCGATTGGTCCTGCCACCCGCGTTGGATAGCCGTGGCGGCATCGAACTGGTCGACGTACACGGCCGCGTCGCACGCACGCTCGCACACAATGGCTCACATGAGGTGGTGATCGAACGGGGGCTGTTGGATCGTGGGCTCTATGTGCTTCGGGTAGTGGCGCAAGATGGCAGCAGCACCGCCCTTCGCGTGGTGGTCCAATGATCCCTTCGCTAGCGCAGCTGTTCGCTGGCGCGGATCCGCGGTCTGTGGCCTATTTCTACTCTAAGCACGGGAAGACGCCTTCCGCACCGCATAGCCCAGCACGGTTAACTCCCACGCGATATGCAATGGAAGACCCGCGCTAGTTGAGGGAACCTGCATGCCTTAGCTAGCGCTATTTTCACGGCATGGAAGTACCCGGCTTCCGGCCACGCTTCAAGTTCGAGTCGCCCATGGCGGGCGCGGAGATCACCGATCGCATCAGTGAGCGGCTGCGGCAGGAGAACCCGCGTGGGCTCTGGCTCAAGAACGCGCACTACCACATCACGCTGAACTTCCCGCACACCGGTTCCGAGGCGTGGACGCCGCAAATGGACATCAACTTCGAGGAGGCCCCCGAGGGCCGCACCGTGGTGCGCTGCCTGATCGGGCCCACCTCCGGCATCTGGATGCTCTTCACTGCCGGCTATGTCGGCCTCACCTTGTTGGCCTCACCGGCATCACCCTCGGCATCGCGCAGCTGATGCTGCACTACACGGCCTGGGGCTTGTATGCGGTGCCCTTCGTCCTTGTGTGCCTGGCGTTCATGGTCTACCTCGAGCGCACCGGCCGGGCACGCGCGCAGGACGATATGCACCTGCTGAAGGACCTCGTGGATCAGGCACTCGGGTGCGACTGCTTGAAGCTGGCGGAGGAGCAGGCGGTGTGACCTTAGCTAGCGCAGCTGTTCGCTGGCGCGGATCCGCGATCCGTGCCCTATTCCCCCTGAACGCACGGGAGGACGCCTTCGCCACGCATAGCCCCGCACGGCTAACCCCCGCGCGAACAGCTATGGAAGACCCGCGCTAGTTGAGGGTTCGGGAAGTACATTTGATCACCGATGACCAAGCTCACCGATCTGAAGCTGTCCCTGGCCACGCGCATACTCGACTCGACCGATGCGGACCAGTTGCGCGTGGTGGATGACCTGCTCTCCGAGGGTGGACCGGTAAGGCTCACGGCCAAAGAAAAGGCCGAGCTCGATCAAGATCATTCCGACCTCACGGCCGGCAAAGGGCGCAACTATTCTTGGGCCGAGGTAAAGGCCCACGCACGCCGAAGCAGGACCAAATGAGTTCCTCGCCGATCTTCCGGGCCAGAGCGCGGGAGGATATGGCCGCAGCTTACCGTTGGTACGAGGACCGAAGGACCGGATTGGGCGAACTGCTGTTGCTCGAAGTGCATCGTTGTATCGGTTACATCCTGAAGACGCCGGGAGGGTTCCAGCGTATCCATGGTCCTTTCCGCCAAGCGCCGGTGGAGCACTTTCCCTTTGTGGTCATCTATCGTAGTTCGGGATCATAGGTCGTGGTGATGCGCATCTTCCACACCAAACAGCACCCTCGTAAAAGGACGGCCGGGAAGGGTTCGTAAAAAACCCAAAGAGGCCCTCAAAATGGCGCAAGTGTTCCCGCGCCTTGAGCTCGCGCGGGGTCACTTGTGCCCGATACGATCTAGCCCACATGTGCCAAGGAAGGATCTCCCGAAGTCTGTGACTTCACCGTCGCTTTCGCCCAACGTATCGTCCGTGTGGGCCAGTTGCAAACTGGCCGGTGATCCGAGCGCATGAGCAATTCAGGCACAAGTGACCGGTCCGCCCTCGCTCATGTACGCCCGCGCCGAACACTTGCGCCATTTGAGGGCGCCTCTTCGCCCAAGCTGGTATGGGGGAATCCTCTATACTTGGCCGCCATCCACGAACGCACTTTGAAAAGCATGAACCACATCTTCCCTGTCCTGCTCATCGTTTGCACCGCCGCCGTGCAGGCCCAGCCTGCCATACAATGGCAGAAATGCTATGGTGGCACGAGCACGGAAAAGGCGTTTGCCATGCAACCGACCACAGATGGGGGTTATGTGCTCACAGGGTACACCGAATCCTGGGATGGGGATGTCACCATGAACCACGGCTTGTACGACTTGTGGGTGGTGAAAGTGGATAGCGTCGGGGACCTCCAATGGCAGAGATCTCTCGGCGGTACGCGCTATGATAGGGCTGCTGCCATCCAGCAAACCTCGGACGGCGGTTACATCGTGGCGGGCATCACCGATTCCAATGACGGGGATGTATCCGGCAACCATAGTACCAACCAGTATGACGCGTGGGTGGTAAAGCTGAACGCCAGCGGCGGCATCCAATGGCAAAAGTGCCTGGGTGGTACCAATGGGGATCAGGCGGAAGACATTTCACAGACCACAGATGGCGGATATCTGCTCGCGGGTATAACCATGTCCTTGGATGGTGATGCTTCGGGGGGGCACGGTCTACAAGACGGTTGGCTCGTAAAACTCGGAGCGACCGGGAATATCGAATGGCAGAAGTGTCTCGGCGGAACGAACGGCGATTGGGTAAACTCGGTCCTACAAACGAGCGATGGTGGATACATCGCGACAGGTACTACGCAGTCCAATGATGGGGATGTCTTCGGCGGTCATGGTGACAATGATGCCTGGGTAGTGAAACTCGATGCCACCGGGAACATCCAATGGCAGAAATGCCTCGGTGGAACAGGCTCCGAGCAAGCATACTCCACTCTCCAGACCTCGGACGGTGGCTACATCCTTGTAGGCACTGCCTCTTCGAATGACTGGGATGTTTCCGGCAACCATGGTTCGGGTGACTGCTGGGTGGTCAAGCTCGACGGTGCTGGCAATATGCAATGGCAGAAGTGCCTCGGGGGAACGGACGCAGACTTCGCGTTGGCCGTTCAACAAGCTACGGATGGCGGTTACCTGGTCGCGGGTCAGGTCGGTTCAAGTGACGGTGATGCTTCCGGCCACCATGGAATGGTCGATGGCTGGTTGGTGAAATTGGACGATCTGGGTGCCTTGGAATGGCAGCGTTGTCTTGGCGGTTCCGGCCTGGAGGCGCTCCAGGATATAGAACAGATCACCGACGGAGTCTACGTGGTCGCTGGACAAACCGGCTCCCACGATGGCGATGTTTCCGGGGTACACGGCCCCAACTACGAGGACTTCTGGTTGGTAAAGCTTGGACTTGCTGATCTGGGCATCGAGGATCCCCAGCCGCTGGACTTCTCTCTTGCGCCGAACCCCGCCCATACCGAAGTGCATGTGCGCAGTGCGGTGCCCATCGCGCGCTTGGAACTGGTCGACCCGGCAGGCCGGCGAATGAGCACCATGCTTTCGCCCAAGGCGAATTCCGCCCTCGACGTCTCCACGCTCACGAATGGCTTGTACATCGCACACGTGGTGCTGGTGGATGGCCGTACGATCACCGAAACGGTGATGGTTGCGCACTAACTGCCACCAGTATTACGCCACATCCCGAACCACCTCACAAAACAACCCCGATGAGAGCATCGATCTTTACAACGCTGGCCTTCTGTATTCTCAGTTCCTCGATCCATGGGCAGGTACTCCAGGACAACTATACGCCGAGCGGTCCCGATACCGCGAGCGGCTATTCCTTCGAGCAGCTCGGCGCCAAAGTCACGGCCACATATAACGGCGAGGCTATTGGCATCACCGCCATTGCCGATGGTGCGCGATTGCGATCCGGTTTCCAGGAGCTTACGGCCGACGTAACGCGTGCAGGCCTTATGGTAAGTTCCACCGAGGAGGGCCGGTGCGGCAGCGTGCAGCTGGTAGCCGTGGCCGTGGCGCGCGGTGCCAACAGCAAACCCTTGCGTGCCACCGGTGAGGTGGTACGGGACAAGGACCTGGTCCGCTTCGTGCGGCCGGGCGTAGTGGAGGAATACTCCGTGAGCGCTGACGGGATCCGCCAGGACTTCCTGGTGCAGGAGCGGCCCGATGGAGAGGGCGAATTGCTGCTCTCGATCGCCTTGTGCGGTGCGGAGGCCGACGCGACCACGGAGGGCATCAGCCTGAAGCTCGATGCCTCCGGACGAGAACTGGCCTACAGACGCCTGCTCGTCACCGACGCAGAAGACCGGGAGCTCGTCGCATCCCTCGAAGTGCAGGCGGATGACCGCCTAGCCGTGCGCGTGAACGATGATGGCGCGACCTATCCCTTGCGCATCGACCCTACTTTCAGTGACGCTGACTGGATCAGCATGACCGCCCCTTGGCCTGCGACCAATGGCGGCGTGATCGCCTCGGTGATAGATGGCAACGGTGATCTGTACGTCAGTGGCAACTTCAACATGATCGATGGGGTCAGCGCCATCGGAGGGGTGGCCAAATGGGATGGCAGTAGCTGGTCGGCCTTGGGATCTGGGTTAAGTGGGGGTGCCCGTGCCCTTGCCGTGATCGGAAATGACCTGTACGCGGGAGGCTCTATATCCACCGCCGGCGGGGTCTCCGTCAACAATATCGCCAAATGGGATGGAAGTAGCTGGTCGGCCTTGGGTTCTGGGACGGACGGGCCGGTCATCGCTCTTGCGGTGAGCGGAAATGTCCTGTACGCGGGAGGTGATTTCACTTGGGCCGGCATCACCGTCAACCACATCGCCAAGTGGGATGGCAGCAGCTGGTCGGCCCTGGGATCTGGAACGAACTACAAAATCGAATCCCTTGCGGTGAGCGGAAATAACCTGTACGCGGGAGGCGCTTTCACAACCGCAGGCGGGGGTAGCGCCAACCATATCGCCAAATGGGATGGCAGCAGTTGGTCGGCCTTAGGATCTGGGATGAGTCAGGATGTCTACGTCCTTGCGGTGAGCGGAAATGACCTCTATGCGGGAGGCTCTTTCACAACCGCAGGCGGGGCCAGCGCCAACTTCATCGCCAAATGGAATGGCAGCAGTTGGTCGCCACTGGGATCTGGGATGAACTCGATCGTCTACGCCCTTGAAGTGAACGGGAATGACCTGTATGCAGGAGGCGGTTTTTCGGTCGCCGGCGGGGTGCCCGCCTGGTTCATCGCCAAATGGGATGGCAGCAGTTGGTCGCCACTGGGATCTGGGTTGGACGGGACGGTCTACGCCCTTGCGGTTGGCGGAGATTACCTGTACGTAGGAGGATTGTTCGACGGGAATGCGACAGAAACCACGATCTCCCCGTACATCATTAAGGGCTACATCGGGGTGGACGCGGGTATCCTCGATGCCAACGCCGGCGGCCCTGACAATGCCCTGCAGCTCTGGCCCAATCCCGTGGAGCACGGTGTTGTGAACATACGCCTCTCTGGCATTTCCGCAACACGGGAACGCATCCGTGTTGATGTGTACGATGCCTTCGGCAAGCGCGTGATCGCGGACCAGTTCGCGAACAGTGACGATCTCGGCAACGCGGTGCTCAAGCTTGATGAGGGAACGGCCTCCGGCCTTTACTACGTGAACGTTACCGTGAACGACCGTGTGTATACCCAGCGGCTGAGCGTGCTGTAAACTCAAAATGGCGCAAGTGTTCCAGCGCCTTGAGCTCGCGCGGGATCACTTGTGCCCGAGACGATCTTGCCCACATGAGCCAAGGAAGGATCTCCCGAAGTCTGTGACTTCATCGTCGTTTGCGCCCAACGTATCGCCCGTGTGGGCCAGTTGCAAGCTGGCCGGTGATCCGAGCGCATGAGCAGTTCAGGCAGGTGACCGGCCCGCCCTCGCGCAGCCCGCCCGCGCCGAACACTTGCGCCATTTGAGGGCCAGTTGCAAACTGTCCGGTGGTCCGAGCGCATGAGCATTTCAGGCACAAGTGACCGGCATGCCCTCGCTCAGCCCGCCTGCGCCGAACACTTGCGCCATTTGAGGGCTCGCGCCAGTTCAATGGGTCGGATTCTTGGATATGTTTGGACCAAACTCGCATCGAATGAGCCGTGCCCTTTTTCTCTCCTGTTGTACAATGCTCCTAGTCCACCTTTCGGCGCAATCAACGCTGGAATGGCAGCACTGTTTGGGGGGTTCACAGAACGAACAAGCGAACTGCGTGGAGCAGACCCAAGATGGCGGTTACATCCTGGCGGGCTGGTCCTTGTCGACCGATGGGGATATCACAGGGCATCATGGCACTGCGGCAACGGACTATTGGGTCGTTAAAACTTCTGATACAGGTTCCCTCTTGTGGGAGAAGTCGCTCGGCGGCAATTGGGAGGATCAAGCCACCGCGGTCAGGCAGACGGCGGACAATGGATTCATCGTGGCGGGCTTCACGGCTTCGGCGAACAACGGTGATGTGACAGGCTTTCACGGCGGCTATGACTATTGGGTGGTCAAGCTGTCCAGCACAGGGAACCTAGAATGGCAAAAATGTCTTGGAGGTACCAGCACCTATGGCGACAAGGCATACGACATCAAACAGACCACCGATGGCGGATACGTGGTGGCTGGATCGACCATGTCCACAGATGGCGATGTCACCGGCCATCATGGCACTTTGAACAATGACGACTATTGGGTGGTGAAACTTTCGCCTGCGGGGGATCTGGAATGGCAGAAAGCACTTGGTGGTTCGGACGATGATGTCGCCCGTTCCGTAGATCAGACCGCGGATGGCGGATTCATCGTGGCGGGCAATTCCGAATCGTTGGACGGTGACGTCACTGGTCACCACAGCACTGCCAGCAACACGGATTACTGGGTTGTCAAACTATCCTCTTTTGGAACCATTGAATGGGAGCGCTCGCTCGGTGGGACCGGAAACGATAATGCGAATTGCGTGCAGCAAACAACCGATGGCGGTTACATCGTGGCCGGCGAGTCGTTCTCGATGAATGATGGCGATGTGACCGGCCACCATGGTTCGTTGGGGAATTATGATTTCTGGGTCACCAAACTTTCCGCCAGCGGTGCGCTGGAATGGCAGAAATGCCTCGGCGGGAACGGCGGAGATCTTGCCAGATCCGTCGATCAAACGGATGACGGTGGCTATGTGCTAACGGGTCAATCGAATTCCAGCAATGGCGATGTAACCGGCTCCACTCCTGGCAATTTCTTAGATCTCTGGGCGGTGAAGATCTCCAGCACCGGTGCTCTTCAGTCACAAAAGACGTGGGGGGGCACTGACTCTGAGTCGGGCTCTTCCGTACAACAGACGGCCGATGGCGGGTACATCATGGCGGGCGGAACCTCCTCCAACGATGTGGCCGTCAGCGGCAACAATGGCACTTGGGATTATTGGCTGATTAAGCTCTCCGCGGACGCGACCTCTGTCATGGAACCCGGCGCACATGAGTTCGATATCACACTGACCTTGAGCTCAGAGGCGGACCAACTTCTCGTTCGAACAGAAGGCCCGAGCGCTAATGCTCAGTTGATGTTGTTCGATGCGCTTGGAAGTACTGTCTTCTCAACGAATATGGTGGGCTCGCAGCACACAGTAAGCATCGGCTCCTTCAACCCCGGGGTGTACTTGGTTTCGTTATCAGGTGTGAATGGAGTGTACCACAGCCGCCGGTTCGTAAAGCCATGGTGAGGGCGGGGGAACATGCCACTCGTTTGCGATGGCACACGACGTTAGGCGCGGCTCTGCGAGCTCTCTTTCAGTCGCCGAAGCGATAGCGAAGGTGGCCTCTTGTGCCTTTGGGAAAACCTTCCTAGCGCACGGGAGGACGGCTCTCCACCACGCATAGGCCCGCACGGCTATCTCCCACGCAATATGTCATGGAAGACACGCGCTAGTTGAGGGTACCTCAGCGCCCGGGACAACGATAGTTCTTCACGTACTTGAACATCCGGTCCGCCTCATGGTCCATGCTGCTGTAGTTCTCCGTGGCATAGCCTTCTTCCAGTCCCTTCTCCATGGCCGCCAGTGCTTCTGTACACTCCGGGAAGTACTTCTTGATCGCCTTGAACATCTCGCGGTCCTTCGCCTCCCGCCAGGAGTGCATCTCTTTCTTCACCACGTATTTCCCGGCATCCTTGTCGATGATGTACATGAAGGAGAATCCATCCCAATAGCTCGTAAGGATGTATTTGTCGCTCTCCATGATCAACTCGTGCAGGCGGTCCATGCCCAGGCTGGCGATGGACATGTTGATCCACTTGCGACCGCCGAAGTTCAGCTCGGAGACCTTGCTTTGGGATACCTGCCGCTCCCGCTTATCCTCCTTCACATGGTAGCGCAACAACTGCGCTGTCATGCTACACGTGCCGCTCTGCGAGCTGCGCGATTCGTACATC
This sequence comes from Flavobacteriales bacterium, assembly GCA_016703105.1. Classification (GTDB taxonomy): domain Bacteria; phylum Bacteroidota; class Bacteroidia; order Flavobacteriales_F; family PHOS-HE28; genus PHOS-HE28. The sequence goes on along the minus strand of JADJCS010000004.1, from coordinate 188,246 downwards.
CACACGGTATCGCTCTTCTCGATGAAGAACCCCACCGGGTCCTGCGCGTTAACGCAGAGGGTAGACAAGAGGAACAATAGTGCTGCCAGGCGTAGGATCATGTTCGTGTGGCTGAAGCACGAATATATCGCGCACCTAGCTACTCTGACCCGGATCCGCCCCGGACCTCGCGCAAGAGTTTGGGGAGGCACTACCAGCCGACCTCTTGAGCCGCCATACCACTGGCCTCCGGCCACCTAAAAGCCAACGGCCCACCCGAACACAGGACTTTGGCCCAAATAACCTACGTCCATAACCGCTCATCCCGGGGCTTTTCGTTCAGCTACACGTCTTTTTCACCTTACAAGGATCGGTAGGAGGACGGATCTTCGTATCCCGAATGGACGGGGTTGGCGTGCGCATCGCATGGGCCCGGGAACAGCGGGACCTCAAGCAATACTGGGTGGCCAATGAGGCTGCTCTGGATCGCGCTCGCTATAACCATATTGAGAAAGGAAAGGCCAAGCGCATCTTCATCGATGAGTTGGCGCGCATCGCCGACGTGCTGCGCTGTTCCATTGATTGGCTCGTGCGTGGCGGCAAACGAGACCCCTGGCTTCCTGGCGAAGCACCCGCGCGCGAAGAACACGGGTCGCATGGAGGGGAAAGGAGGGCTCACCCTGGTCGTACTTAGATCTGCATAAGGTGCCATGGAGGGCGCACCAAGGCCTCATGCAGATCTGATGTGCGCCTACTTGAGGGCTCACCGAGGCCTCATGCAGATCTTATGTGAGCCTACTTGAGGGCTCACCGAGGCCTCATGTAGATCTTATGTGAGCCTCCTTGAGGGCTCACCGAGGCCTCATGCAGATCTTATGTGGGCCTACTTGAGGGCTCACCAAGGCCTCATGCAGATCTTATGTGAGCCTCCTTGAGGGCTCACCAAGGCCCCATGCAGATCTTATGTGAGCCTCCTTGAGGGCTCATGAACGGGTGCACTTGAGCACGAACACGATCTTTTGATTGTTCGCCGAACAATTTTTCAAGCCGCTCCCGGACCCGTTCCGTTCCAGCCACTTGGAACGCAATTCCGCGCTCCATAACACTAACACCTCAGTAGCCATGTTCAACATCAAGCTCTCTCTTTACAAACTGATCCCTGTCTCCCTGCTCGCGCTCATCCGTACGGTGATCGCGAACATGACAGGGAACGCCAACTTCCCTACGCCGAAGGTGAGTATGGCGAACATGAACACGATGGCCGATGCCTTGGAGGCCGCCATCACCGCCGCCACCCATGGTGACCGGCAGAGCCGCATTCTTCGTGACAATTTGGTGCTGGAAACGCGTGATATGCTGCGCACGCAGGCGGACTATGTCCGCAGCGAGTGCAACGGCGATCGCGCCAAACTCGAAAGCAGCGGCTTCGAGCTCGCCCGCCACCGCGAACCCGTGGAGAAGGTGGGCATACCCCAGAACGTGAAGGCCACTACAGGCCTGGGCGCTGGGGAGATCGAGTTCCGCTGGGGCAGCGTGCACGGCGCCCACTTCTATGAGATGTGGAAGGCCGTGCTGAACGCCCAAGGCCAGATCATCTGGAGCTCTTTGGGTCGCACCACCCGCACGCGCAATTTGCTCAGCGGTCTGGACAGCCATGAACTGTATGCCTTCCGCGTGAACGCCATTGGCGTGAACGGGGCGGGTCTCATGAGCGCCACCGTAGAAGCCGTCGCTGCGTAACCATCATTCCTCTTCAAGCTGAAAAGCCCCGGACTCGGCATCCGGGGCTTTTCGCTTTAATTCAACTCCGCAATATGACCATCGCCCCCTTCACCCTCGAAGACATCGAGTTCGACCTGGTCGAACTGGAACCGGCGGACCTGGACGCCCTGGAGGGGCGCGTGCGCTGGCACCTCAGCACGCCTTACGCTATCGCCATCAAGAGAATTTTCGGCGAGGCGCTGATAAGCGGCCTGGGCACGGCCATCGTACACAACGGTACGGGCTGGATCGGCGAGCGCGTCATGATGCCGCGCTTCCGCGGGCCGGAACTGGAAGCCGAATTGGTGACCGCCCTCGTGTTCGAACTGCGCGAACGCGGCTGCACCTCGTGCTCCGTGGTGATCACCGAAGACCAGCGCGCCCACTACGAGGCGCTCGGCTTTAAGGCCGATGGCATCTACGTGACCTATGCCGGTGGTAAATGCGAGCCCCCTACGCTGGATGAAGTGGAACTCTTCGAGCCGCAGCACAGCATGGGCGTGCTGCACCTGGACAAGCTGGCCTACGGCGAGGACCGCCGCGAACTGATCAGCGAGCACTTCTACGCCAGCCGCGTCTTCATGCACAAGGGCCGCGTGCTCGGCACTTACATGCCCCTGCTCATGGATGAGCTGATCGTGGCGGAGAACAGCTACGCCGGTTGCGAACTGTTGCGCTGGCACCTTATGCACAATGCACAGGTCACCCTGCCGGAAGGCAACGCCGCCGCGCTCGAGTTCCTACAACAACACAAGTACACCGAGCACGCCCGCCTGCTGCGCATGGTGCATGGGCCACACGTGCCCTGGCGGCCGGAGATGGTATATGCGTGGACATCACGCACGTTGGGTTAGCGCCTCGGCTTAACTCCCCTCCGCGATCGAGCGCTCGATCGCACTACTTAAGGAGGGGCAGGGGGTGGGTTCCAAACCTGAGTTTTCTCCCAACGCAGGGTCTCCGAAGGGACCCTGCGGTCGGTTCCGATCGTGGTCGCAGGGTCCCGAGACGGAGGCCCTGCGGGGGATGGAATGCGTGGACATCGCGGACGTTGGGATAGCGGGCAAAACCCGCGCTAGTCCAGGGCGAAGGAGCGGACCAATATCTTGCGCACCACAAGATCGGTAAATGCGAATGACCACACTCAAACACACGCCCTTTCTCCTGCTGGCCCTGGCTTGCGAACCAATTGCCGTGCATGCGCAGGTCCAAATAGGCCAGAACATCCTGGAGGAGTTGACCGGCGATAATATCGACATGTCTGTAAGCATGCCCGATGCCTATACCATCGCCATTGGGGCTCCACATAACTATGTAGGGTTCAACAATGCCGGCCATGTGAGGGTCTACAGTTGGAACGGTAGCGGATGGCTACAAAAAGGGTTGGACATTGACGGAGAGGCGCCGGGAGATAGATCCGGCTGGTGTGTAAGTATGCCCGATGCCAATACCGTGGCCATCGGGGCTCCAAACAACGGAACAGGCGGGAGCTTGGCTGGGCATGTGCGGGTGTACAGTTGGAACGGCACTGCATGGATGCAAAAAGGTCTGGACATCGACGGAGAAGCAACGTCGGATAATTCAGGCAAGTCGCTAAGCATGCCCGATGCCAATACTGTGGCCATCGGGGCTTCCCAAAATGACGGCAACGGAAGCAACGCCGGCCATGTGCGCGTGTATGGATGGAACGGTAGCGCCTGGCTGCAGAAAGGAGCGGATATTGACGGCGAGGCAGCCGGAGATCTATCAGGCAAGTCCCTAAGCATGCCCGATGCAAATACCGTAGCTATTGGGGCGACCAACAATTCTGGCGGCGCGAACTATGCCGGCCATGTGCGCGTGTACGGATGGAGCGGCAGTGCATGGGTGCAAAAAGGAGCGGATATTGACGGAGAAGCAGCTCAAGATGGATCAGGCTGGTCGCTGAGCATGCCCGATGTCAATACCGTGGCCATTGGGACTCCCGCCAATGCTGGCAACGGATCTTGGGCTGGTCATGTGCGGGTATATGGCTGGGACGGTAGTGCATGGGTGCAAAAAGGCATGGACATCGACGGAGCGGGATTTGATGATCAATCCGGTGTCTCGGTAAGCATGCCTAATGCCAATACCATTGCCATTGGTGCCAACTTTGTGCCTTTGAACGGTCGTGTGCGCGTGTACGCTTGGTACGGCAGCGCTTGGGTTCAGTTAGGCCTTGACATCGCCCCCCAGGAAGGAGGGAATTTCGGCTGGTCGGTAAGCATGCCCGATGCCAATACCTTGGCCATTGGGGCAACGGGCAACGCAGTGCAGGTGTATTCGATCATCAACACATTGGGGATACTGGATAACACCTCCGGAACGCAACCCATGGTTTCACCAAATCCGACCAAAGGGAAGGTTGCTGTCGATCTGGGGTCTGATCACACCGATGTCACCGTCGTTGTCAGGAACATCCTTGGGCAGGAAACGCTCAGAAAAACATACGCCTCGGCCAACCGGTTGGAAATATGCCTTGAAGGCGATGCGGGTGTCTATCTCCTTGAGATAACAAGCAATGATAAGAGGGCAGTTGTACGCGTGTTGAAAGAGTAAAACCCCTCGCTAGCGCGGATGTTCGCTGGCGCGGATCCACGTGAGATCTTCCCAGACGCGGGCACAACCTCTCTCACTCTTTGGTGATGGGACCTTCCTCCACATCAAGCACCATGGAATGGACCTCCACCGTGAACCAATCCGCGAACATCTTGTAGGTCCGACCGGGAGGCCACCGTTCCTCGTCGGTACACCAGTCGTTGAGTTCATTCACGAACAACTCGTCGAAGTGCTTGCGGACCCAGCGCTCCACTTCCTCGTTGCTGCCCCTTTCGCGCACCAGGTAAATGTTACACTCGTCTCTCCCCGTGAAGGCATGGCCATCGTTGTAAACCTTGTTCGCCCAATCGATGTAGGGCTGTCGGGGTCGAACCAAGATGGCGTTGCGGTCGATCGACTCATAGAAGTAGGTCATGGGTTCCATGCGGGTCGAGTACTGGGGGCGATCTGCGAAGATCGGCCTCTGATCTGGCCCAAGAGTTAGGCGAGGCCCGCGAGCCCTCCTCTTGTTCCAAAACGATCGACCTTTCCTGGACGCACGGGAGGACGCCTTCCGCCACGCATAGCCTCGCACGGCTAACTCCCGCGCGATATGAAATGGAAGACCCGCAATAGCTAAGGTTGAGGTCACCTCGGCGCGTTCGACCGATCGTCGAACATGGTGATGATCACCACACGATCTCTGAACACGCGATAGACCGCCGTGGTGTTGCGGTGAACGAACCCGAGACGATGATGCTTATTGCGTCGCGATCGCTTGAAACCATTCGGCCACAGGGAGATCAACACCTCGAACTCCTGGACCAGGTCCAGCAAACGATCCGCCTCACGTTGCGACCATTGCTCCAGCACAAACGCATGGATCCTTTCCAAGTCACGTTCCGCTCGTGCGGTCCACTCAACCTTTCGCGGTGCGGCCATACTTCTTCCACACTGCGGTGGAGGACTTCACGCGGCCTGCCTTCAGATCCGCTTCGCCCTCGGCGATGGCGGCCTTCTGCTCGGCAGTGAGGGCATTGTACCAGTCGCCTGCTTCGTTGGCCTTCTTGAAATGGAGAAGGGAAGAAAGCAAGCCCTTGTCGTCCAACTGGCTCAGCCATTGGATCAACTCCAGTTTCATTGCTTCGGAACTCATGGCGGTTCGATGGATGCCCAAAGCTACGGGAGGGCACTGATCTCGGCTCCGAGCCGCAGGGTCTCCGAAGACGGAAGACCACTGCGGAGGCAAGTAGGCGGACACCCTGCGCGGGGCTAAGAAGCTGCTTCAGGATATCATGCGCGACCACAAGAAGTTCACGGCCAAGAAGATCGTCGAAGCCATCGAGGTCAACTTGCAAGAGAGCAGACGGGACTGGATGCTGCCCTTGCTTCGGCAGCCCGCCGGCACCATCCGGTTCTGGCAGCAGGACCTGCATCCCATCTGGTTGCGCACGCCGGCAGTGATCGACCAGAAGTTGGACTATATGCATATGAACCCGGTCATCGAAGGGCTTGTGGACGAGCCGCATCACTATCCCTACTCCAGTGCTGCGGCCTATGCTGGGATGCCTGCGTTGCTGAACGTGGAACTCCTCTAGCGGTTGGCACGGATCGCAGATCCGCGCCAGCGGCATGGAACATTCGCGCTAGCGGGGGTCAACTCTGGGGCATGGAACATTCGCGCTAGCGGAGGGGCTAGCTTAGCAATCATCCGCCCTAATGCACCCACACTTTGAAGCAGACGATCAGTCTCTCCATAAACTCTTCCCAACTCAAGTCCACCATGCTTTCGCCTTTGGGCCAAGGATTGATCAACAACACACTCTGTGGCATATAGGTGACATCTCCTAGGCCGTCCGGAATCGTGTCATAGAACATTCCGATAAGCACATAGGCATGACCAATCCCAACTCCATTCTCGCGTAAACCGACGATTAGCGGCTTATTCGTTGTCACGAACGCTGTAATCTCCTTGGCACTGGTTGAATAGGTATTACTGCTCACTTGTACGTGGACGCCATGGACATCCACCTCCCACCCATTCAACGCCTTGAACATCATCTTGGGATCCGCCGGGACATCATCCAGCCTGCCTACCGTCCGTTGGACGATCAGCTCTTGTGCAACGGGGATCTCATGGTAGTTCAAGACCATCTGGATACATGCCGCCCAACACCAATTCATACTGCGCTGCTTACCAAAAGACGCTAGCTCGGCGAATCCGGTATACGGGATACCCACATAGACATATTTGTTCTTGACGTCCCCTAGCTTCTGCGCAGTGATGTCTTGTACGAGGAGACAGGCCATAATCCCTGGCACCATCCTCCATGTCAAAAACACTCGCATCATTCCTCTTTAAAGCGCCTCACCATATCATTCTTCACCTCCTCAAATGGTTCGTCATACAAGCTGTTCACCACCGTAATCCAACATGACGGATTGGATGCATCGCCCTCCTCCTGATCGTACCGAATGAACACAACCAGCTCTTCACTCTCCAAAGCGAATATTCCCTTGAAATCCGTATTCTCTACCCCAAGATCAGTGACTTCGCTTACCCCAAGTGTATGGGCAGCCTCTTGCTTCAGAGCATCAGCAAATGCCCTTCCTTTCCCCTTGCCACTTCTATCCAATACTAGTCCATGACCTAACCACGCCACTGGAACCGTACTTTGAATCTTCTTCTCCATACGATCGAACTCCCGCTCGTTGTAATAGGTTTGGTAGTAGGAGTCCCACTTCCGAACAGTATTATACATCGGTGTTTCCGTGTATGTTTTGCCATCAAATCCAATCCTCATAGTGGACACCTCAACGAATTCCCCAAGGTCCACTTTCGGTGTATCGATCTCAAGTTTATATAGGTCCAGACTAGACAAATGCAAGTCTGGATAATCCTCAATCACATCACTAAGCGTTGTGCTCTTGCTGTATCCCAAGTATTCAGTCCTACTTGAGCTCACAAACAGTTGTTTGGCGAGTCCCTCATAGTCCACATAGTCGCTTTGCACACCCCGAGTTTGGTTTAGGTCATACAGTCTGATTGCGTCAAATTGTGGATTGAGAACATACCGGCCCTGTACGTCGACTATCCCGTACTTATCTGACACCTCCACGAACGCTACATCTCCAAAATAGCCAACTGCAATACCGTCGAACTGGGGATTGACCTCGTACTTACCTTCCATGTTGATAAAGCCCCACTTCTCGTCAGAGTTTTGCACGGCGGCCATCCCATTTGCTGCAAATCGCATCGCATCGGTGAACTGAGGGTTGACCGCGTACTTCCCATCACGATCGATATAGCCGAGATTACCACCCTGTGATATAAGTGCCAGTCCGTTGCGGAATTGCAACGGACTGGACCATGGAAACACATCCCGACCCTCAAACTGTGGGTTGATTTGATACTTTCCATCCTTATCAATACAACCCCACTCCTTCCCGTTGCTACTGACGAATGCCAACCCTTCGCTAAACTCCTGTGGTTCACAGAAAAACTTTCCCGTATCAGCCACGAATTGAAAATCGATCTCCACCCCACCGCTGGCATCAATATATCCCCACAGCACGTCATCCTTGCCCTCAACTTTCTTTGCAACAGGTGCAAGCCCTTCGCTAAAGTGCCCGGCATCTTCATAAATCGGGCTGACCACCATCGTTCCGGTCTTGTCATAAAGCCCCATTTCCCCTTTACCTTAACCCTCGCTCGTCCTTCTTTGAATCCTCCGCAAAAATCTGCTGATCTGCCGTGAAGAGGATCTTGTTGTCCTTATCGATGAATTGAAGTTTGCCATTCTCCATAACCACACAAGCCAGGCCTTCCGAGAAACCTGTGGCGTTCTTGTAGATCGGGTTAATCACGTACTTTCCATCCTCACCGATGTACCCATATTTACCATCGGTCGATTGAACAAGCGCTAGGCCTTCCGAGAAGTTGTAAGCGTCCTTGAACTGGGCGTTGATTGCATACTGGCCCTTATTGTCCACGTAGCCCCATTTCTCACCTGCCTGGATGGGGAATAGTTTGATGCTGTCGTCCTTCTTGTTGCACGAAGCGAACAGCAGGGTCACTGAAGCCAAGAAAACGATGCTGATAGTTCTCATTGTTTCCGTTCTAGGTGTTGCACATCATCCCAGGTCGCCTCACTACTGCTCAATAGCCTATTCGTTCCACCCTGCAATAATCGCCTTCGCTTGGGGCCTCCAAAATAGTCAAGCGGCCCATTGGTATCTAACACGGCCACTCCTGTTCGCGCTCGGGACCACCCGAGTGCGCGACCACGCTAGCGCCTCTGGCCCGTCGATCATGGATGGCGACGGGCCGGGAGGCTCTAGACGCATTGACACTCAGGAAACACCCGAGCGTCAACTGGGGGCCGTAACCACACCTATGCCGTCACGACCTCCTCCGGCTGCTTTGGAGCAATCGCACGCCGCACCCTTGCAGGTAGCACAAACAGTATCTCTGCAAGGGCTTCAGCGAAATCGACCACGCGCTCGGCATCATCCAGTGTAGGCATCTTCGCAGCGTGATCGGCATGACGTTCATCATTGGCGTCAAGCCGAACGTCATGGGCCCATTGGGCCATATCAGGGGTAATCACATTCTCTAGAACAGCCTTGTCTATGCGCGAATAGAGATTTCCCTCGACATAGTTCTTTGCCTTGAGCATCGCATCTACCGCACTAGCGCAGAGCATAACACATCCTGAAGGCGCCGCCTTGCTATCGATTGCCTGTTGCAGGAAATTCTTGGCCCTTTCCGGAATGTCCCCACTCAACTCTTGGCGACCAGGAAAGATGCCATCAACTTGATTACCGGTGGGTTGAGATGAGGCGAATGCCGTAACTACTCCACCACAACGACGGCATGAATACACTCCCCAAATCCGGACATTGTCTCCAGCGTGAGACTCTGTCCTGAAAGGTTCGATGACCCGCACTAGGCTCGGGGTGTCGACCGAGCAATGGGGACAGCGCTGCAATTCTAGATGGCGCGGAAGCTCAAATTTCCTAAGCATATTCGAAGCGCATCTTCGCGAGAGTTTCTACCCCGAGCACATCTCACACCCCTCCGGATCATCCAGGGAGCAAGCGATCTGTGAGGCGGCATCAGAGCTCATGGTGCGCGCCTCAGCGGCGGCTTCCACGCTGCCGGGAGCCGGGCGCTCTTCGGCCTGCTCCACGGTTTCCACGGTGCTGGCCTGGCGGATGGGCGCGCTGTGCTCGCGGCTGGTGACCATGGGCGAGCTCAATACGGGATCGAGCATTACCGTGGTGCCCACGGCCACGCCGTTCTTCGAGGCGGTCTCCGCGGCGGCGGTCTTCTGGATGGTGGCCTTGTCCAGGGTGAACTTGATGGCGTCCGTGGCGGCCTTGGTGCGCAGGTAGTACATGCCGGTCTTCAGGCCCGCCTTCCAGCTGTAGAAGTGCATGCTGGTGAGCTTCGCGAAGTTCACGTTCTCCATGAAGATGTTGAGGCTCTGGCTCTGGCAGATGTAGGCGCCGCGGTCCGCCGCCATGTCGATGATGGTCTTCTGGCTGATCTCCCAGGCGGTCTTGTAGAGCTCCTTCAGGTTCTGCGGGATCTCCGGGATATGCTGCACGCTGCCGTTGCTGGCCACGATCTTGTTCTTCACTTCCTCGCTCCACAGGCCCAGCTTCACCAGGTCGCGCAGCAGGTATTTGTTCACCACGATGAACTCACCGCTCAGCACGCGCCGCGTGTAGAGGTTGCTGGTGTAAGGCTCGAAGCACTCGTTGTTGCCGAGGATCTGCGCGGTGCTGGCCGTGGGCATGGGGGCCATGAGCAGGCTGTTGCGCACGCCGTACTTCTTGATCTCGTCCCGCAGGATGTCCCATTCCCAACGGTCGCTGGGCTTCACGCCTTCCCACATGTCGAACTGCAGGATGCCTTTGCTCACGGGGCTGCCCTCGTAGGTCTCGTACGGTCCTTCCTCCTTCGCCAGGTCCTTGCTGGCGGTGAGGGCGGCGTAGTAGATGGTTTCGAAGATCTCGCGGTTCAGCACTTTCGCTTCGACGCTCTCGAAGGGATAGCGCATCAGGATGAAGGCGTCCGCCAGGCCCTGCACGCCGATGCCGATGGGGCGGTGGCGCATGTTGCTGCGGCGCGCCTCGGGGATCGGGTAGTAGTTCTGGTCGATCACCCGGTTCAGGTTCTTGGTCAACTGCAGGGTGACCTCGAAGAGCTTCTGGTGGTTGAAGCGGCCCTTCTCCACGAACTTGGGTAATGCTATGGAGCCCAGGTTGCACACGGCCACCTCATCGGCGCTGGTGTACTCGATGATCTCGGTGCAGAGGTTGCTGCTCTTGATGGTGCCGAGGTTCTGCTGGTTGCTCTTGCGGTTGGCGGCGTCCTTGAAGAGGATGTAGGGCGTGCCGGTTTCGATCTGGCTCTCCAGAATGTGGAACCAGAGGTCCTGCGCCTTGATGGTCTTGCGGCCCTTGCCGGCGGCCTCGTAGCCCTCGTACAGCTCCTCGAACTTCTCTCCCCAGCTATCGGCGAGGCCCGGGCACTCGTTCGGGCACATCAGCGTCCAGTCGCCGTTCTGCTCCACGCGCTTCATAAAGAGGTCGGGGATCCAGAGGGCGAAGAAGAGGTCGCGGGCGCGCATCTCTTCCTTGCCGTGGTTCTTCTTCAGCTCCAGGAAGTCGTCGATGTCCGCATGCCAGGGCTCCAGGTAGATGGCGAAGCTGCCTTTGCGCTTGCCGCCGCCTTGATCGACGTAACGGGCCGTGTCATTGAACACGCGCAGCATGGGCACAATGCCGTTGCTGGTGCCGTTGGTGCCTTTGATGTAGCTGCCCTTCGCGCGCAGGTTGTGTACGCTTAGGCCGATGCCGCCGGCGCTCTGGCTGATCTGCGCGCACTGCTTCAGCGTGTCGTAGATGCCGCTGATGCTGTCGTCCTTCAGTTGAAGGAGGAAGCAGCTGCTCATCTGCGGCTTCGGCGTGCCCGCGTTGAAGAGCGTGGGCGTGGCGTGCGTGTACCAGCCTTCGCTCAGGTCGTTGTAGGTGGCGATGGCGCTGTCCAGGTCGTTCTTGTGGATGCCCACGGCCACACGCATCAGCATGTGCTGCGGGCGCTCCACCACCTGTCCGTGCAGACGGAGCAGGTAGCTGCGCTCCAGGGTCTTGAAGCCGAAGAAGTCGTACTGGAAGTCGCGGTCGTAGATAATGGCGCTGTCCAGCAACTCGGTGTTGTCCAGGATGATCTGGTGTACATCGTCCGCCAGCAGGCTGGCGCGTTCGCCGGTCTTCGGGTCCTTATAGTTGTAGAGGTCCTTCATCACTTCGCTGAAGGACTTCTTGGTGTTCTTGTGCAGGTTGCTCACCGCGATGCGGCTGGCGAGCTGGGCGTAGTCCGGGTGCTTCACCGTCATGGTGGCCGCGACTTCCGCAGTAAGGTTGTCCAGTTCGGTGGTGGTGACCCCGTCGAAGATGCCGTCGATCACCTTGAGGGTGACCTGGGTGGCGTCCACAATGGGATCGAGCCCATAGCAGAGCTTCTTAACACGGGCAGTGATCTTGTCGAACTTCACTGCCTCCCGGCGTCCGTCGCGCTTTATTACATACATGTTCTATCGATGCTTTTTGTGTTTGTGGACCGGCTCGCTTCGGCTCCCGCCTCTTCGTTCCGGTGGTTGTTTTTCCTGTCAGAGCAGGGCTTCCAAGATGGGGGCCTGCGCGGTGCTTTTGTTAGGGTGTTGTTCGATCGTTATTCAACCGGGTGCTGTTAGTTGCGGGGGACTGTAGGCTGCGGGACGGTCCTAAGTCCTATGCTAAAGGCCTGAGCCGCATAGGACATAGGACAGTCCCGCATAGGACCTTCTAAAAATCCGCGTCCAGCGAGAACTTGTTGCCCTCCTTGTTCGTGTTCATCACCCCGGCCTTCTGGTACTCCCCCACGCGCTTCTCGAAGAAGTTCGTCTTGCCTTGCAGGCTGATCATGTCCATGAAGTCGAAGGGGTTCATGGCGTTGTAGACCTTCTCGTTGCCGAGCTCCACCAGCAGGCGGTCGGCCACGAACTCGATGTATTGCTGCATCAACTTGGCGTTCATGCCGATCAGGTTCACGGGCAGCGCGTCGGTCACGAACTCCTTCTCGATCTCCACCGCGTCGGTGATGATCTTCTCCACGGTCTTCTTGTTCAGTTTGTTGATGAGGTGTTTGGTGTAGAGCAGGCAGGCGAAGTCGCAGTGCAGGCCCTCGTCCCGGCTGATCAACTCATTGCTGAAGCTGAGGCCGGGCATCAGGCCGCGCTTCTTCAGCCAGAAGATGCTGCAGAAGCTGCCGCTGAAGAAGATGCCTTCCACGGCGGCGAAGGCCACAAGCCGTTCGGCGAAGCCGCCCTTGTCGATCCACTGCATGGCCCAGTCGGCCTTCTTCTTCACGCAGTCCAGCGTGTCGATGGCATGGAAGAGCTTGTCCTTCTCCTGCGGATCCTTGATCAGGGTATCGATCAGCAGGCTGTAGGTCTCGCTGTGGATGTTCTCCATGGCGATCTGGAAGCCGTAGAAGAAGCGCGCCTCGGTGTACTGCACCTCGTGCAGGAAGTTCTCCGCGAGGTTCTCGTTCACGATGCCATCGCTGGCGGCGAAGAAGGCGAGCACATGCTTGATGAAGTAGCGCTCGTCGTCGTTCAGTTTGGTGGCCCAATCCACCATGTCGGGACTGAGGTCGATCTCCTCGGCGGTCCAGAAGCTGGCCTCGTGCTTCTTGTAGAAGTTCCAGATGTCGCTGTGCTGGATGGGGAAGATCACGAAGCGGTCCTTGTTCTCGCTCAACAGGGGTTCGTTGCTGGCAGGCGTGCTGGTGGGCACGTCCAGGCTCATCTGGTTCTCTTTGTGGGTGGCGGACATGGGCGTTCCGGTGGTCTCGTTAGGGGCGACAAAGCCTTGAAGGGTGGCGGCACCCTTTATGGATATTCAGGGATCGGAATTCGTGTTTCCCGGGCGAGCGATCGGCCATCGTCGGCGGGACACAAATGTGGATCCGCGGAGCGCCATTGACAAGAGGGAAGTGGCCGGATGTTCCCGGAGTTTTTAACACGGCCCGGTTCCTTACGATCGGCGCGGGATGGCGATGTCTTCGATCCGTGCAAGTGAAGATCTTCACGATCCCTTAACAACGCCGCAACAGCCTACACAGTACGGAATTCCACGATCTGTGAAGGCTTCGATACGCGCCCCTACCGGGATACCGCATGCCGATCACGACGCGATCCAATGATCCGTGCTCGGCCCGCGCTGCGTCGCCGCGCAAAAGCCCGTGCGATGGGCATACGGATCACGCACCTCGACGAAAGCACCGGTCGGTGCGGGATCTTGATCGACGCGATGTGCGGAGCGGCTCCGGATCACTTCACGCGCTTTCGCGTCACGGGCTTCTTCGATACATCAGGACGCGGACCCTTCGACCACTCCTGATAGATCACCTCCAGTTCGGCGTACCACTCCGCACCGTACGCACGCGTCAACGCGTTCTTCAGAAAGCGGAACACCGGCACATCCAGCTTGGCGCCACAACTGCACGCCGGTGCGCAGATGTCCCAGCGGTCGTAGTTCAGGCCGTCGTACTCCTTCAGCTTCGCCACGCGGATCGGGTAGAGGTGGCAGCTCAGCGGTTTGTTGAAGGGGATCTTGCCATCGCGGTACGCCTGCTCAATGCCGCACATCCAGGTGCCGGTGGTGTCCTTCTTCGCGTACACGCATTCGGCATACTCCTGCACCAGGGGCGTTACTAGTTCGCCGTCCATATCCACCAAACTCGTGCAGCCCTGGTCCTTCAGGGACTTCTTGCCGCGCGCGGTCATGTACGGCTCGATGGCTTTGATATGCTTCGCGATCAGTTTCGCCTCTTCGGTAGTGAGCGGTGCCCCGCTATCGCCCTGCTCGCAGCACGCGCCTTTGCACGCACCCAGGTCGCATACGAAGCGCTTCTCGAAAATATCCTCGCTGATGAGGGTGCCGCGGTGGTGGATCATGTGTGTTCTGCCAGGAAGTGCGAAGGCGCAATGATGCGGGTCGAGCCGAAGTGTCCGAGCACAAGAAGGTCTTTGTCGCCGGTGATCAGCACATCCGCTTGGCCGTCCTTACACAGTGCGAGCAAGTGATCATCGTCGGGGTCGCGGCATACCCGTACCGACGAAATGACGAGCACCAGTTCTCCATCCGCTGCCATACCGACCACCAACTCCCGCTGATGCGTTCCGGTCATGTAACGCGCCAGACGCGGCCGTTCGATCACCTCCTTGAATTCGCGGAGCTGCTCCACGGAGAACAACAACCGGTGACGCGCCGCGAGCGTGCGTGCAAGGCGCATCATGGGTGGTGAAAGCAACGCGCTGACCCAGACGTTGGTATCAACGACGCACCTGAGCTTTGCGCGAGGCGGCATTGCGGCTCTTCTTGCGAACGGCTTTCACCTCGGCCATGATCTCCTCCTGCGAAAGGGGGGGGAGCTTCTTCGCGTTCCGTTGAATGTCGGCGATCACCTGGGAAAGCGATCGCACCTTTTGGGGGCGCACGCTGATCAGGCCCAGCGCCGCAAGCTCGGCCAGGATCGCCTTGGCCCGCTTGTTCAGAATGTCCACTTCCAGCGTTTCCATGGTGACCTCAAAGATAGGCCGCCCCCACGCTGGCCTTGGTGACCTCACCAGGAGTCGAACCTGGATCAAGAGTTTAGGAAACTCCTATTCTATCCATTGAACTATGAGGTCGGGGCCGGCGCACCTAGATACCGCCGCAACGGCGGGCGCGAAGGTAGCCCGATGCACCTTTTCCGCAGGCCCGCAGACCGCCGCCCGCGCTGGCACGTTATTCGGTGGATAACAAGCCCCTGTGGATGAACGCACCGTTCAGCCGGTCGGGCCGCCAGACACCCCGGATACCTTGCGTCGCTTCATGTCCCGTCTTTTCCGCCGCGCCCTGCTCGGGGTTTGCCTGCTGCTGGGCCTAACCGCCGGTGGACTGGTCGTACTCGCTACGGTCTACGAGGATGAAGTGAAGGCCCGCCTGCTCGGCGCGCTGAACGAACAACTCACGGCCCCGGTGAAAGTGGGGCAGGTGGACCTTACCCTCATCCGCCGTTTCCCCAAGGCCGGCCTGCGCCTCCAGAACGTGCTGGCGATGGAGGACCGCGCCGACAGCCTCCCGGCCGACACCCTGCTCTATGCCCGGGACCTCTACCTGGAATTCAGCCTGTGGGACCTCTACCGGGGCGACTACACCATTGACCGCATCCATGGCGTGGATGTGCGTGCCTACCCGGCACACGATCCCACGGGCAGGCCCAACTACCGCATCTGGGGCAAGGACACCATCGCTTCGCAACAAGAAGCCCTCGCACTCCGGCAGGTGACGTTCGATGAGCTCTACGTGCGCTATACCCACGGCGCCAGTGGCGTTGTGGTCACCGGCGCGAGCGACCATCTGCGCCTGCGGGGCACCCTCGGGAGCCCGAGCGAATTGCATGTCGATGGACATATCCACCTGGTGGATTGGGCCCAGGGCACCGATCACCTGCTGGCCGATCGCGAGGCGGAAGTCCTGCTCACCATGACCTTCGGCGCTGAGGACGAAGCCTTCCGCATCATCAACGGCGAGGTGAACGCGGGGGGCGTGCGCCTTACCACCACCCTGGCCGTGGTGCCCGAGGCCGATGGCATCTTCCTCGACCTGCGCGCGGCGAGCGACCAGGCCGACGTGAACAAGCTGTTGGCGTTGCTCCCCAGTGCCGTGAAGCGACCGCTCGCACCGTACGCCTTGAAGGGGGAGGCGGACGTGGTCGTGCGGTACAGCGGCACCATCGGGGGCGAGCTCCCGCCCACGCTGGCCCTGCAACTGGCCGTGCGCGATGGCCGCATGAAGGAACAATACAGCGGCGCCACCTTCACGCACATCCAAGGCTGGGCGGACCTGACCCTGGCAGCGAGCGGCGCACTCTCGGCGCTTACCATCAAAGAGCTCCGCGCGCGCAGCGGCAGTGGGAACGTGAGCGGCGGCATCCAGTTGCGCGGCGGGAAGAACGCCCATGTGAAAGGTTCCATGAACGTGCGCATGGACCTGGCCGAGCTGCTCCATTTCATCCGGCTCGATTCTTTGGAACAAGCACAAGGCCAGCTGGCCGCCGACCTGCATGTGGCGGGAAAACTCCCACGTCTGCACGACCTCACCGCCAAAGACTTCAAACACCTCGAAACCAGTGGCAGCCTTACCCTGCATAATGCGGCCCTGAAGCTGAAAGGCCTGAACGCCAGCATCACCGGCATGGACGCCGAACTGGCTTTGGATGGCAACGATGCCCGGGTGCGGAGCCTGAGCGCCGACCTGCAAGGCGAGCGCATCAGCTTGCAGGGCACCTTGCATCAACTCGTGCCATATCTCCTCCTGGACGATCAACGCCTGTCCATCGAGGCGAACGGATCCGCTGCCCGGCTCGATCTGGCCCGGTGGCTGGACCGCACCAGCACCGCCAAAGCGGGCGACCGCGCGCTGGTCCTTCCCGCGTGGCTGACGTTGGACCTGGAGATGAGCCTGGGCGAGTTGGTGCTCGACGACTTCAGCGCCACGGATATCACCGGTCATGTCACGTTGCAGGACCGCGTTCTGAGCGCCTCGCATGTGCGGTTCGCTACCGCCAGCGGCCAGGTGCAGGGCAGCATGCGCCTCGACGGTCGCTCGGCGACCGCGTATCCCCTCTCCATCCAGGCTTCGCTCCAAGGCATGGATATCGCGCAGCTCTTCGCGGAGTTCAAGGATTTCGGACAGGACTTCATCGGTCATCAGCATCTCCAGGGCACCGGCCGCGCGGAGCTCGACTTCCACGCCCCGCTCAGCCCTGCGCTCGCGTTCGATCTGGACCGGCTGACCTGCACCGCCGACATCGTGATCGACAACGGTGCGTTGAAGGGACACGCACCCCTGATGGAGGTGGCCGCGTACATGAAGCAGAAGAAACTGGCCGGGTTGCTCATCGACACCGATCAACTCGCGAAGCGACTGGCCGATGTGCGCTTCGCCACCCTGTCGAACCACATCGAGATCCGCGACCGCCAGGTGTTCATCCCCTTGATGGAGGTGAAGAGCACCGCCCTCGACATCGAGCTGAGCGGCACGCACAGCTTCGATGACCGCATCGACCATCGGCTCAATTTCCGCCTGGGCGATCTGCTACGCAGCGGTGAGCGCGAAGATGCGGGTGGCGCGGTGGCCGACGATGGCACCGGTCCGCGCCTCTTCCTGCGCATGCAGGGAAGCGCCAGCGATCCGCAGTTCAGCACCGATGCCGAGATGGCCGCACTGCGTCGTAGCCGCCAATGGAAGCAGGAGAAGGAAGAACTGAAAGCCCTGTTCAAAGAAGGATCGGCGCAGAAAGGAGCACATGACGAGCGCACCGTTTCCGCCGCACCCGGCTCGGTACACTTCGAAGTGGAACAGGACGATGCCCCGGAGAAAGAGCCCGCACGCCCGAAGAAGGACCGGGATGGGACGCCGCCTCCGGTGATCATTGTGGTGGAAGAGGACTAGGGGGAAAGGGGAAAGGAAAAAGGCGGAAGGAGAAAGAAGGAAGAGCGCCGTCACTCCACGTGTGCCTGTCACGGGACCCAAGAACCCCGACCTTCACGGCGCATCCATGGACCTCTACTCGCGCAAGCAACGTTGGAAGCTGGTGCTCGCCCTGGTGGCGTTGCTGATGGTGGTGGCCTCGCTGTGGTATAGCAACCGCATCGTGAACCAGGTGCGCCAGGAGGAGCGTCGCAAGGTGCGTCTCTGGGCCGAAGCCGTGCAGAACCGCGCGGAACTGGTGAACTATACCGAAAGGCTCTTTGACCGTCTGCGCGAGGAGGAACGAAAGAAGGTGCAGCTCTGGGCCGAGGCCATGCTGCGCCTGGTGGGATCCTCCGATGCCAGTGATCTCTCCTTCTATCTGAAGGTGGTGAGCGACAACACCACGGTGCCCGTGGTCATCACCGATGCCAAAGGCGATGTCAAGTTCCACCGCAACCTGGCGGAAGCGATCACCAAGGATACCGCCCTGTTGCGCGCCGAGCTGGACGCCATGGCCAAATTGCGCCCGCCGCTGGAGATCGCGGTCTACGGGGACCAGAAGCAATTCCTCTACTACAAGGACAGCAAGGTCTTCAGCGAACTGCAGGAAGTGATGGAAGGCATCATCCGTTCGTTCATCAGCGAAACGGTGATGAGCACCGCCGCGGTGCCGGTGATCTATACTGATAGCACGCGCACCCACATCATCGAGCACGGTAACATCGATGCGGAGACCGTGGCCGATAGCACCGCCATGCAAGCGCGTATCGCCAGCATGGCGAAGGCCAACCAACCTATCGCCATCCAATTGCCCGGACAGGGGCGCAACTTCATCTTCTATGAGGAGTCGCTGGTGATCACCCAGCTGCGCTACTTCCCCTATGTGCAGCTCGGTATCCTCGCGCTCTTCCTGCTGGTGAGCTACGCCCTCTTCAGCATCTTTCGCAACGCCGAACAGAACCAGGTGTGGGTGGGCATGGCCAAAGAGACCGCGCACCAGTTGGGCACCCCGCTCAGTTCGTTGATGGCCTGGATGGAACTGCTCAAGTCCAAGAACGTCGATCCCTCCGCGCTGAACGAGATGCGCAAGGATGTGGACCGCCTGGAAGTGATCACCGAACGTTTCAGTAAGATCGGCTCCGCCCCTGACCTTACTCCGGAGAAGCTCTACCACACCCTGCGCGCGACGGTGCTCTACCTGCGTCCACGCCTGCCGAACAAGGCCTTGATCGAAGTACAGTCACCACCCGATACCGATCTGCTCGTGCCCCTGAACCGCGCGCTGTTCAGCTGGGTGCTGGAGAACCTGATCCGCAACGCCATCGACGCGATGGAGGGGACGGGCTCGATCACCATCAGCATCGAGCAAGAGCCGGGGGCCGTGCATGTGGATGTGACCGACACCGGCAAAGGCATTCCCGTGGCACAGCAACGCACGGTGTTCCAGCCCGGCTTCACCACCAAGAAGCGCGGCTGGGGTCTGGGACTTTCGCTCAGCAAGCGGATCATCGAACAATACCACGGCGGGCGCATTTTCGTGAAGAAGAGCGCCCCGGGGAAAGGGACGACGTTCCGGATCACGTTGAACAATACTTAGGAGCAGGGGCAGGGGCAGGCGCAAGGAACGTTCTCTTGCTCCTGCCCCTGGTCCTGCCCCCGCACAATGAGCGGTCTCTACTTCCATATCCCATTCTGCCGCAAAGCCTGTACGTATTGCGACTTCCATTTCAGCACGTCACTGGGCGCGCAGGACCGGGTGCTGAATGCGATGTCGAAGGAACTCGGCGAACGCGCTGGTGAGTTGGGTGGAGATAGCGTCAGCTCGATCTACTTCGGCGGTGGCACGCCCAGCCTGATCGATCCGGCACGCATCGCGACGTTCGTCCAACAGGCGCACGCATTGTTCCGTGTTGTCGATGCGGAGATCACGCTGGAGGCCAACCCGGACGACATCACACCGGAACGTCTGGATGCGTGGAAAGCGGCGGGCATCACGCGCATCAGCCTGGGTACTCAGAGCTTTCGGGAGGATCGTTTGAAGTGGATGGGCCGCGCACATACCGCGACGCAAGCCTTGGAGAGCATCGCCGCCATTGCACGTGCCGGATTCGCCAGCTGGACGATCGATCTGATCTATGGCTTGCCAGAAATGACGCTGGCCGAATGGGATGAGCAACTCTCCATCGCTTTGGATCATGGCATGCCACATCTCAGCGCTTACGGCCTCACTGTGGAACCGCGCACCGCGCTGGCGCACCAGGTGAAGCAGGGCTTGATCGTACCCGGAGATGACGAAGCCCAATCCGCGCAGTTCGATCGGCTGATGGAGCGCATGAAGAGGGCGAGTCTCACGCATTACGAGATCAGCAACTTCGGCCGTGAAGGCCATTTCAGCCGGCACAACACGAGCTACTGGAACGGCACCCCCTATCTCGGTATCGGCCCTTCGGCGCACAGCTTCAATGGCAGCGCTCGCCGATGGAACGTGTCCAACAACCAGCGCTACTTGGTTTCTGTCGAAGGAGGAACAGCCTTCAGCGAAATGGAAACGCTCACACCGAGCCAGCGCACCAACGAGTTGCTTCTTACCGGTCTCCGCACCCAGTGGGGCGTGGACCTCGATGCGTTACCCTTGGATGTGCGCATGGTGAATGAGCGCACGATCGTTAGTTACCACGATCGAGGGATGCTGGAGCGCCATGGTGCGCGATTAGTTTTGACCGAACGAGGGCGCCACTTCGCGGACCGCATCGCGATGGACCTCTTCGTCACCGAATGATCGCGGAGATCGAGCACCACGGACGTCGCTTCAAGGTCGATCTGGCCAAGCCCATCGATCTGAGCATCCCGCTGCACAACGGGCCCGATCAGGTACGCGCCTGGTACGTGGATCCCGTACGCATGGAACCGGTGCGCAACGGCGAGGTGGTGTATGCTGTGAAGGAAGGCGCTCCGGTGAACTTCCGTAACCTCTTCATCAATCCGCATGGCCACGGCACGCACACCGAGAGCGTCGGCCATATCGATGCGGCGATCACACCCGTGGGGGGCATGCTCGATCGCTACTTCTTCACCGCCGAAGTGGTGAGCGTGCGCCCGGAAGAACGCCGTGCCCCCGATGGCCGCACCGATCAGGTGATCACCCTGGAGCAGTTGCGTAGTGCATTGGATGAACGTCCGCGCGAAGCGCTCGTGATCCGCACCCTGCCCAATAGCACGGACAAGCGTTCGCGCGATTGGTGCAACATGAACGCCGCCTATCTGCAGAGCACCGCCGCTGCCTGGTTGCGCAGCATCGGGGTGCGACATCTGCTCGTAGACCTTCCCAGCGTGGACCGCGAGGAGGATGGCGGCGTGCTGGCGGCGCACCACGCCTTCTGGGATTTCCCCGCTTCGCTGGATACCACACGCACGATCAGCGAAATGATCTTCGTTCCCGAGAGCGTGCCCGATGGGCACTTCCTGCTGGAGCTGCAACTGCCGCACCTGATGAACGACGCCGCACCAAGCCGTCCCGTGCTGTACGCCTTGCTCGCATGACCCTATACCGTTTCGCAACAAAGGGCCATCCGATCTGCTTGCTCTTTTTCCGCATGCCTTCTCCGAAGAGGTCGTTCCGTAGCCCCGCTACGCAACGACCTCTTCGTATCGTCCTGTGAAAAAATAGCGGCGCATCTCTGAAAGCCCCTTTATTGCGAAATGGTATTGGAAGTGTTCCGCGCGCATTGCGCGAAGAAGCCCGGCTTCAGTGAGGATCTGCCTTTCGGGCCCGATGTATTGGTCTTCCGTGTCGCGGGCAAGATCTGGGCACTGATGGACGTCGATACGTTCGCCAGCGTGAACCTGAAGTGCGATCCGGAGCGCGCGGTCGATCTACGCGAGCGCTACCCCGGCATCACGCCGGGTTACCACATGAACAAGCAGCATTGGAACACCGTGATCACGGATGGCAGCGTTCCGGCGAAGCTGATCGTTGAACTGGCGGACCACAGCTATGATCTTGTGCGCGCGTCGTTGCCGAAGAAGCTGCGTGACGGTCTGAAATAGGCGCAGGAGCGGGGGCAGGCGCAAGTACACGTCGGCTTGCGCCTGCGCCTGCCCCTACCAACTGCCCCTGTCCCCCTGGCGTTTACCTTCGCCGCATGCCCCTCCCCCGTTTCTGGCGCAGTCTCCTGGGCTACTTCCTGCGCGGCCTGCTGTTGCTCGTGCCCATCACCATCATCCTCTGGGCGGTCTGGCAATCGTTGACATTCCTCGATGGTATTGTTAAGACCGAGATCCCCGGGCTGGGCTTGCTGATCCTCTTCGGCATCATCACGGTGACCGGCTGGTTGGGCAGCACCATCCTCTTCCACCCATTGGCCGAACTGGGTGAGGAGATCCTGCAACGGATCCCATTTCTCAAAACGTTCTATGGCGCGATCAAGGACTTGATGGAGGCCGTCGTGGGCAACAAGCGGAAGTTCGATCGGCCAGTGCTCGTGCGGTTGGGCAAGGACATGGACTTCGAGAAGATCGGCTTCATCACACAGGATGATCTCTCCCACTTGGGTGTGACCAGCGGCAAAGTGGCCGTGTACATGCCGCACGCGTTCAACTGGAGCGGCAACCTCGCCATTGTGCCGATCGAGAACGTAACACCGCTGGACGCGCGCGCTGCGGACGTGATGAAGTTCGCTGTGAGCGGCGGCGTCTCCATGGTGGACGATGAGCACGAGGCCTGAGGGAACGATGCCTGCGGCCCGACGTCAGGCGCTGATCCTGCTGCACATCACCGTGTTCGTCTGGGGCTTCACCGGGATCCTGGGCAAATTGATCCAGCAACCTGCGGACCAGCTCACGTATGTGCGTTGCGCCATTGCGCTCGGAGGCATTGCGGCCGCAGGGTGGTGGATGAAGACCTCCCTTTCGCCCCGCACACCGGATCTGAAGAATTACCTGCTCGTGGGCATCGTGATCTGCGCGCACTGGATCACGTTCTACGGCGCCATCAAGCTCAGCACCGCGAGCATCGCGGCAGGCTGTTTGAGCACGAGCACGGTGTTCACCGCCCTGCTGGAACCCTTCTGGTTCAAGCGCCGCATCCGCACCTACGAAGTGGTGCTCGGCCTGATCGTGATCGCTGCTCTGCTCCTCATCTTCGGCTTGGAGACGGAATTCCGGTTGGGCATCGCGGTGAGCGTGTTGAGCGCATTGCTCAGCGCGTGGTTCAATGTGATCAATGGCGTGCTGGTGAAACGGGACAGCGCATTGCGCATCGGCTTCTACGAAATGGTGAGCGCGCTGGTGATCGTCGGGATCTGGCTCGCCTGGCAACACCGCCTACCACCACCGTTGTGGGAAATGCCTACGAGCGATATCATCTATCAACTGCTCCTCGGCCTGGTCTGCACCAGCTTCGCCTTCGCCGCTGGCATTGCCGTGATGCGCCAGCTCACACCCTTCACCGTGATGCTCGCGGTGAACCTGGAACCGGTGTACACCATCCTCATTGCGCTGCTCATCTGGGGTGAAGAGGAACGCATGCGTACCGGCAGTTACCTCGGCATCGCGCTGATCCTTGTCTGCCTTTTCGTGAACGGCTGGCTGCAACGCCGACGCGATCCGGACACCATCACGGAACCCGATCCGCTGGCGCAAGGCTAGCGCGTGCTGCTGATCGAGCATCCGGTTGATAAGTCAGGCCTGTTCCCGGACATCGGCGAGGTTCTCACCGGCTACGTTTGATCCTGCACTACAACAGGTTGACCGTCCATTCCAGGGTCCCATGAAACACCTCGCCACCTTCCTCCTCTCCTGCCTCGCGCTCGCCAGCACCGCGCAGAACTGCAGCGTGACCGATTGCGGATTTATCCCGAACATCAATGCGGGTTGGAAGTCCATTGACGTGCGGCCCGATGGCGGAATGGTCGGAGCGCTGGAGCAAGGTGTGGACGTGGGCGATGTGCTCGCCGTCCGGCTCGATCCTCAAGGCCAGGTGATCTGGACCAAGCGCCTGGCCACCACCAACCCCTTGATCCATTTGAGCACGCGCAAGGTGGTGAGCACGGCTGACGGCGGCATGCTGGTGTTCGGCTACACCCGCGTTTACAACGACGCCACTTACACCATGTACTACCCGAATTATTTCGCGGTGAAGCTCACCGACCTCGGCGAGGTTTCCTGGGCGAGGTATTACATGAAGTCGAACGCATCCACGTTCGATAAGTCAGAGACCTCCACGATCGCTACGGTGCCCACCGGTGGCTACATCATGCTGCTTTCACGCAGCAATGGCTTGAGCGCGGTCCGTTTGGATGATACCGGCCTCCCGCTCTGGCACAAACGTTATTCCGGGGAATTTGGAACATTCTACTCCGGCGCGCAAACAGGAGGTGGTGCGATCCTGGCCGAAGCCGATGGATCCTTCTGTTTCGCAGGCCGCTGTGGATATGAGCCCTTCGTGGTCCGCACCGATGCGAACGGTAATGTGCTCTGGGCCTACAACTACGACACCGGCGCCTCGAGCCCACTCTACATTTCGAAGAAGAACAATGGGGGTTACCAAATAGGTGGGTTCTTCGGCTTCGGCTATCAAGCGCTCGGCGAGCCGTTCACCATGTCCCTTCAGAGCGATGGTACGTTGGATTGGGGTAGGCGTTACGACAACTTTACCACCGCCGGGTCATCCGTGTTCGAGCTCGCGAACGGGGAATTGATCCTGGCCTCCCGCCACGCCGGACCGAACTTCTGGTTGGCGGCGGACGGGACACCACTGTTGAAATGGACGAGCACCGTGCCGGTGACAGGAGCGAACGTGGTGGCGATCAAGAACGACACGCTGCTGATCGCGCTCACCGAAGGGGACCCCATCTCGATGCAGCCCAAGTTGGTGATCGCCCCGGAACCTTCCGATCTGGATTGCCAATACAGTTCCTCGACCACTACCACCTATGCTTCGAGCCCCCAAGCCCCTGACGACTCCATCGCCGTGGCGATCGATTCCCTGAAGACCTGGACCATGTCCCTCGGAGAAGCGGTGGAACTCGCGCAGCTTGATCTGGATGTGATGATGGCGAGCGGCCGGGCACGGCCGGGCTTCGACTTCTCTTACGATGCCTTCATCGGGAACGAAGGTGGGCTGGCCTCCGGAGACCTGGATATCACCATGACCTTCGATCCCGCGCTGACCTTTGTGAACGCGACACCCGCGCCTACGAGCGTCGTCGGCAATACGGTATCGTGGTCGGCACAGCCAGGCTTGCCCGGGTTCAATGCGTTCGGTATCAGTGTGCAATTGAACGTGCCGGTCGGTCTGGCGCTGGGCACACCTATCTCCGCGATAATATCCGTAACACAGGATAGCACGGAGGTTTCGCTCGCGAACAACACGTTCACCCTCGATCAGGTGATCATGGGCGCCTACGATCCGAACGACAAGATCGTGTCCCCTGCGGACTTCTACCACATCGACAACGATTCGGTGCTTTTCTACACCATCCGATTCCAGAACACCGGCACAGACACGGCGTTCACCGTGGTGGTGCGTGACACCCTGCCCTTGGATCTCTCCGCATCGACCTTCGAGGCTGGTCCCAGCTCCCACGCCTACACTTACTCCCTCACTGGCAACGGTATACTCACATTCACCTTCGCGAACATCCTGCTCCCGGACAGCAATACCAATGAACCGGCAAGCCACGGCATGGTGAGTTTCCGTATCCGGCCGCACGCCCCACTCACCATCGGACAGGTGATCAGCAACGCCGCGGACATCTACTTCGACTTCAATACGCCGATCCATACCGCGGATGCCACCGTTGTCGTAACCGATGATACGGGCATGCGACCTGTCGTTCGTCGCGAGCATCTCAAGGTGTTCCCAGTGCCGGTGAAGAACATCTTGACCGCTGTACCGCCCGCGGGCTTCAAGGCAACGAGCGCCTGGGCCACCGGTGTGGATGGACGACGCTTCGGCATGGCATTGCCGCCGGTACGCGAAGGACAACTTCAGTTCAGCACGCACCACCTTGCCGCCGGAGCGTTCGTGCTCACGCTGCAAGGCCAGGATGGCCGGCTCGTGAGCGCGCGCTTTACGAAGGAGTAGGCTCAGTGATCAGTGGAGAGGGAGATGTGCTCATCGCCCGGTCGGTGATCGATGTACGTGATGAAGAACTGGAACATCTCGTCCGTGGTTCGCATGAAGCGGCTGTCTGTGCCTGTCACGTCGCGCGGCGGATCGAAGGGCTGGTTCGGATTGGCCGCGGTGTTGTCGAAAGTGCCGGTGACATGCACCGCCGTCCCTTTCGTGAGCGGGAGAAGCTTGGGGAACGTGTAGGCATACTGCCAGCGGAAATCCCAGTCGTTGATGCGCACGAGCGGGATCGTATCCCCAGAAGGAGCGATCGCAAAGGCCACGAACTGCTTGCCGAGCAAATGCATGTGCGGGTTCACGGTGAGCACGCTGATATCCTGCGTGAGCGTATAGCTCGTGCCAAAAGTCCTCACCTCACCAGGTCCAAGATGAAGCGGCGGTTCGATGGGCGTATGGTTGCTACCCATGGAGATCTCCTGCAACGGGCGCGAGGGCGGCTGCGAGGCGAACCAGAGGTTGAAACGCGAGCGATCCATGGTGTCCCGCGAAGAAGGACCGTAGTGCAACGAGTTCAGCAGGAAGGCGCCCTTCTTCTTCACGAAGAGACCGCCGATCCCCGCTGGCGGCAACACCGGCGCCATGCCGGGCAGATAGTTCACCGCGGAAGGAACCAGCGCGGGCCAGGAGCCATCGTCGTTCTCCAAGGCGAGCGTTTTGAAGGCCGCAGGGCCTGAGGCGATCTCGGCGTTCACGTAGCTCACCTGGCTCGCGAACACATCGCGTTTCGCACCGTCAGTATAGTTCACCATCGCTCCGTTCATGTGATGCACCAGGCGACGGTTGCCTGGAACGAACTCGATGGCGCGTAAGAAGGTGTCGCGTTCCAATTCGAACGGGGCCTTCGCGATCATGAAGTGATCACGGCCATCCCCTGGCACGTGGAAGGTGTCCGGCAACCACACCACCGCGTCGGGCTCACCGAGCAAGGAGGTGCCACTGAACGCGGGCGGGACCGGTAACGTGAGCGTATCCCCGGAAAGCGTTCCCTGATCTACCCATTTCGCGATCAGCGCGATCTGTCTTTCGCTCAATACACGCTCACCGAGAAAGCGGCTGTAGGAAGTATCGGCAGGCCATGGCGGCATGTACCGCTTGCCTGTGACCAAGCGGATGGTCTTCGCCTTGCGCCGTGCATCCTGGTAGGTGATCAAAGAGAATGGGCCCGCTTGCCCGGGGCGATGGCAAGGCGTGCAGTTCTCCCCTAGTAACGGCGCGATGTGTTCGGCGAACGTGACCGTGTCGGGAAGGTCGATCCCATCCTGCTCTTCTTCACGGGCGGTCTCGCTACAACCAAAGAGGAGGACGATGCAAGCCACTAGAAACGAGAAGCTGGAACGGATCAGCTCCCCTCCTGGCGATCGATCGCTCGATCGCTGCGGAAAGATCGCTTCGCAGAGCCTCGCGAGGGTTGGGGTGGGTTCCATGCTCTCTAACTCGATCCCCGCAGATCAACGGTCAAAGATGCACGGCATCCAGGCACACACCCGCAGATTCATGGATCATACTCCAGGATGCAGCCCACCGCGGTCACTTCATTCTCCACCGGTCGGTCGCCGCGCAGCACGGCATCCAGCGCATCGCTGAGATAGTGTCGCGTGGCTTGGATGCGCTTTTTCCCGGCCCGCAGCGCGCGGTCATCGATCGCGCCATGGTAGACCAATTCGCCTTCGGCATCCAAAACGAAGACCTCCGGCGTCACGCGCGCACCGAGCGCCTTGCACAACACGAACTCCGGATCCATGATGCCGTCGAACGCTGCCGGGCTCGCACGCATGAACTTCGCCGCGCTATCACGCGGGATGTAGGGCGAGGCGAAGACAGCGACAATACGTACCGCCCCGTAGGCGGGCAATGCCACCAGGCTGTCCAACAGCGGTAGGTACATCTGGCAGAAAGGGCATTCGGGATCGAGAGTGACAAGAACGGTAGCGCGCGCTCCCAGTAGATCATTCACCATCCCCGTGCCTCCACGGACCGGTTCGAACGAGCTCTCCAACAATCCTTGCAATGGCTTGTCCGGAACTCCGCAACCTATCGCCAGCGAAAGGAACAAGACCTGAAGCGGTATGGAGCCACTGCGGCGCAAGTCACGAAAGTAGACGCACATGCACGCACATTTCGTCCGACAGGACCCATCTTCGCATCGCTTAACCCCGCAATGAAACGCTCTCTGGGTCTTCTCCTTCTCCTCGGCATCTCCCTGCTCGTGTTCTTCATCACGCGCGAGATCTACCGCCCCGACCCGCCCACCGAGCGCATCACGTCCGACGTATTGCTGGAACGCATCCGCCCGGTGATGAAGTTGGTCACTGTGGAAGGCGACTTCAGCGAGCTCTACACCTACACGCACGCCGACGCCACCTTCGATTGGCTGAAGCAGTTCTCGCCCTTCCAGAAGAAGGCCATCCTACGGGTGAAGGCGACGGCGAGCATCGGCTATGATCTGGAGGGAATGGGTCTGGTGTTCGATGAGGCCAGCCGAACGGTGCGGTTCACAGGAATGGGCAAGCCGCACGTGCTCGCGCTTTCCCACGACGTGGACTACTACGATCTGGAGGAGGGCAGCTTCAACGACTTCACGGCAGCGGACCATACCCGCATCAATGCCCAGGCCAAGCAGCTCATCGAACGCAAAGTCGCCGGAAGCGGTCTTTTCCAAGCGGCCGAAGCGCAAAAGAGCGGGTTCCTGGTGATCCTTCGCGCCGTGGTCGAGAATGGAGGTTGGCGCTTCGAGGATGCCACAGCACCTGTCGATGGTCGCACCCGGCTGAAGAGCTGATCGGCGTGAGCGCCTGTTCATGATCTCTTGCGTGATGGAACCCGAGACTATTTTTTGATCAGGGTTTGCCGGAAAAGTTCCGCGTAGCGGTGTCTACGGGGAACTTTTCTGGTGAAGCATGAGCGGAAAAGAGGCCGGGGGACGCACGCGAAGGGGTCGTGAACAGGCGCTAAGACGGACCTTCCCTCCTACCTTCGTTCCGTATTGCCGCATGAGCACCACGACCGCATCCTCCTCGCCCTACTGTCCTTCGCTCACACGCTATGAGCGTTGGCGGACGTTGGTCGTTCCGGTCGGCGATATCGGCATCGGTGGCGACCACCCGATCCGCGTGCAGAGCATGACCACCACGGACACAATGGATACCGCGGGCACGGTGGCGCAGAGCATCCGCATGATCGAGGCCGGCTGCGAATTGGTGCGCATCACCGCACCGAGCAAGACGGAAGCGGAGAACCTCGCGGAGATCAAAAAACAACTGCGTGCGGCCGGGTTCAACACCCCGTTGGTCGCGGATATCCACTTTACCCCGAACGCCGCCGAGATCGCGGCGCGCATCGTGGAAAAGGTGCGCGTGAACCCGGGCAACTATGCCGACAAGAAGAAGTTCGATGTGCGCGAGTACACCGATGCACAGTACCAGGACGAGCTCGACCGTATCCGCGAGCGCTTCACGCCGCTGGTGCGCATTTGTAAGGAGCACGGTACCGCCATGCGCATCGGCACCAACCATGGTTCGCTGAGCGACCGCATCCTGAACCGCTACGGCGACACGCCGCTCGGCATGGTGGAGAGCGCCATGGAATTCCTGCGCATCTGCCGCGAGGAGAACTACCATGCCGTGGTGCTGAGTATGAAGGCGAGCAATCCGCAGGTGATGGTGCAGGCTTATCGCCTCCTGGTGAACCACATGCTCCAAGAAGGCATGCAGTATCCCTTGCACCTGGGCGTCACCGAAGCGGGCGACGGTGAAGACGGCCGCGTGAAGAGCGCCGTGGGGATCGGTGCATTGCTAGAGGATGGGCTCGGCGATACGATCCGCGTCTCGCTCACCGAAGAACCCGAGGCCGAGATCCCGGTGGCCAAGGCGCTCGCCGATCGCTACACCGCAAGACGGGGTCACGATCCCATACCCGAGGTCCATCATGTGCCCATCGATCCGTTCAGTCATTCGCGCAGGCATGCGCGCGAAACGCTGAACATCGGGGCAAGGCATGTGCCCGTGGTGATCGCCGACCTGAGCACCAAGACCAAGATCACTCCCGCCACATTGTTCCCCTGGGGCTATCACTACAGCGTTCCGCTGGACAAGTGGAACCTCACCGACCAGGCCTGCGACTATCTCTTCCTCGGCGATCATCATCTGGACTTTGAGATCCCGGGCACCCTAGGGGTGATCCAGGAACATGCGACCTGGATGAAGGACCGGAACAAGCCCCGCCACTATCCGCTCGTTACCGCGGAGGATCTGCTGGCCAACGTGCCGGTGCATCGCGAGCTCAACTTCGTCTACGCCACGTTGAAGGACCTGACGCCGGAATTGATCGAGGCATTGGAAGAGGACGATAGCTGCGTGCTGCTGCTCGACACCTTCAACGAACACGGTTACGCAGAACAACGTGCCGCCTTCTTCAAATTGATGGAGGCGAAGTGCGAAGCGCCGGTGATCATCGGGCGCGACTACATGAACCTCGATCCGGAGCACTTGATGCTGCACGCCAGCACCGATCTCGGCGCGCTACTGCTCGATGGCTTCGGTGACGGCGTTATGATCTGCCCGGAGAAGAGCGGCGGCGATGAACTGGTGAACCGCACCGCCTTCGGCATCCTGCAGGCCACGCGCACGCGCATCAGCAAGACGGAGTACATCAGTTGCCCGAGCTGTGGGCGTACGCTCTTCGATCTACAAGAGACCACGGCGAAAATCCGCTCGCGCACCAGCCACCTGAAAGGTGTCAAGATCGGCATCATGGGCTGCATCGTGAACGGCCCCGGCGAGATGGCCGATGCCGACTACGGCTACGTGGGTACGGGCCCCGGTGTCATCACGCTTTATAAGGAGAAGGACGTCGTGAAACGGAATGTGCCCAGCGAACGCGCAGTGGACGAGCTCATCGCATTGATCAAAGAGGGTGGGGATTGGGTGGAGATGGAAGTGAAGAACTAGACCTCCTAGAACGACTTCCCGTTCGGCAGTACCCGCCTCTTGTCGCTGAACGCTCCGATCCACTGGAGGCTCAGCTCGGCGCCGCCGCGCATATGCGTGGCCGCGCGCAATTTGCTCACGTTCAGATCATAGCTGAGGCCGATCGCCAGTTTGCGCTTGTACTCGAACTGCGCCATGGGCACCACGGCATCGTTCCAGCGGTAGAAACACCCGATGTGGAAGGCGTTCGAGGTCTTGTCCGTGGTGTAGCGCGAATCCTGCCCGATGCGACGGTGCATCAGCGTACCGAAGATGATCTCACGGCTGCTACCTTGTTGGGAGACGTAGAGTTTCGGCATCCAGGTCCATCGATCACCGGTGATCCGTAGTTCCGCATGCGCGGTGTAGCGGCGGAACAAACGATCTTCCGAAGAGCCGAAGAGCGATACGCTGGGTTCGTTCAGGTGCATCACCGCGATCCCGCTGCGCCATTGCATGCCGCCCTTCGTCTCGCCGCGCCAGAGGAAGCCCGCACCGAGATCGACAAAGCCGCTCGTGCTGCTAGCCATCGTTTCCCCCGTGGGAAGGTTCTCATCGTACCCCGCGCCGTTGTACTGACTGTCCCATCGCATGCCGTTAAGCACCGCGCTGCGCTGTCCGTAACCACCTTGCAATCCGAAGGCGAGCAATGTGCGTTCACCACTGCGCAATGCGTAGGAGATGCTGAGGCTTCCTTGCGTATCACCGAACCGTGTGCTCCCCGCGCGGTCACTGAACCCATGCACACCAATGCCGAGGTAACGTCCGCGCATCCGTCCACGAAAGAGCGGGACATCATAACTCATCGCGTAGGTGCGGAAAGGGCTTCCCGCACTTTGCCATTGGCTGCGATGCATCAATGCCGCCCGCTGATCCCCTTCGATATCGCCTGCGTTCGCAGGGTTCAGTACAAGCGGCGCTGTGAAGAACTGGGAGAAATGGACATCTTGTGCGGAGAGGGTGTCTGGCAATGCTGCGAGCCACAAGCCGCAAGCGGCAAGCGCTCCTGCGACGCGAAGAAGCTTGTGGCTAGTGGCTCGCAGCTTGAAGCCTTTGATCATGAAGCCGTGGTCCCTCATCGTACAAGCGTGATGTTCCCGGTTCGTTCAATATCGTCCCCTTCCGCAGTGCGCGCCTTGATGGTGTACAGGTAGACCCCGCTCGGGCTGGACTGCCCGTCGGTGATCCCATCCCAACCGTGATCCACTTGCGTGCTACGAAAGACCTGTGTGCCCCAGCGATCGTAGAGCGCGAACTCCATCTCCACCAAGCTTGGTCCGCGCACATACAGCACATCGTTGCTGCCGTCGCCGTTCGGACTGAAGGCATCGGGCAGGAAGATGGCCTCGCTATCGCTGATGCACACATCCAGCTGCATGCTGTCCGTGCATTGGCCTTCGTTCCACACCACAAGCTGTACGTTGTAGTATCCCGCATGCCCGAGATCATAGTTCGGGTCGGTACCGAAGGCATAGGGCACGGTGTCGCCATCGATCACCCAATAGCCGTCCACCGCATTGTTGCTCAGGTCGATGAAGGTGACATCGCTCTGCTCGAAGGGCACACAAGGCTCGTCCGGGTTCGCACTGAAGAGCGCGGTGATCGCCGGCCAACTAGGCACCTGTAGGAGCGTGTCATGCGCGCAACCGGTCTGGTCGTTGGCCACTTCCACGTTCACCAGAGCGCCTGCGGAAAGCACGATGCTGTCACCGCTCTCGACCGGCGAAGTGTCCCAAGTGAAGGTGTAGGTACCTTGTCCAGCTATGGTACCTGTGATGTACCCTGGCTCACCATAGCATTGCAGCGCGCTGAACGAGAAGCTCTCCTGGAACGGAGGATGAACAACGATGGTGATGCTGTCGATCACTGGATCGCTGCAACCATCCGTGGTGGAAACGACATAGGTGTGCGTGCTGTCCGGCGTTACGCTTTGCGTGGCGACCGGGAAGAGCCCATCGCTCCATTGGTGGAACACGGGATATCCCGGCGGGCCATCCACCACGTTCACGGTGATCGTGCTGCCTCCGTCTTCACAAACGGTCAGGTTCGTGGCGGAGATCTGGGTGGCAAGCCCGGGATGATCGACAAAGACGAGCGTGTCGCTGCTCATGCAATTGCCACTGCCGCTGGAGTAGATCAACGTGTAGGTGCCATCAGCCAGTGTCGACGGGTTGAACACCGTGTCATTGATGCCGCTGAGCACACCGCCCGATGGGTAGATGCCGATCAGCACATCCACGTCGTTCGAGCAATAGGTATCGTCCACTCCGCTGATCGAGGCCTGTTCAAAGAGCAGCACGGTGACCACGATGCTATCACTGCAACCGGCTGGCGTGTCATAGTGGATCGTGTACGTTCCCACACCCGCCTGCGCCGGATCGAACACACCGGAAGCGCTGGTTCCTGCACCCGACCAAGTCGCTCCCGGTGGAACTTGCTCGAGCAGGAAGGGAGCATCCTGACTGCACAACGTGAGCGTGTTCGTGGTCAACTGGGCTGGGTGGACCACTGCGAGGATGGAATCGCCGCAGGTGTTCGCGTCGTAGTGCAGCACGAAGGCGCCGATCCCGGACACCACCGGATCGAAAACCGGATCACCGTCGCCGTTCGTTCCGATCCCGCTGCCGCTCCAGAGGCCATCCCATGGCGTCCGACCCGTAGTGTTCTCGTCCAACACCAACGCACCATCTCCTGCACAGAAGAAGAGCGTGTCGTCATTCACCTCGGTCCAGCCGACGAGGATCCCGATCGTATCCACACAACCATTGAGCGCAGCATAGGTGATCTCATCCCAGCCATTGCCCGCTTGAACGGGATCATACGTGCCCGCGGTCCCGTCCACGATCCCGTTCCCGAACCATGTTCCGCCGGAGGGAATAGCCGCGGGTGTCAGCGTGAACACACCTTGCGATGGGCATGCACTGCGGCCGTCGCCGATATCCACGGGCTTCACATGGATGGTGAACTGCACGTCGCAGCCATGCAGCACGTAGTCGATCACATGGTCGCCGCCGCCCGCGTCATCCGGATCGAAGGTCCCGTAGATGGAGTCCACAATGCCGGGTCCGTACCAACGCCCGCCGAAAGGCGAGGCCGCGATGTCGAACGGATAGGTGCTCTGGCAAACCGTGTCCAAGGAGGTCTGTGCAACGATGTTGGCGACGTTCACGGTGACGGTGTCCATGCACGCACCAGCGGCATAGGTGAGCAGGTAGCTACCGACCGTGCTCGGGTCGAACACGCCATTGGGTTGAACGAACGGACCGCTCCATGATCCGCCTGACGGTGTCGCTTCGTCCAAAAGGAAGGGCGCAGTTCCGGGGCAGGCCGCCTCGGTGACACCGGCGTCCATGCTATCAACGGTGATCACGATGGCTTCACTGCAACCGCCCGGGAGCGTGTAGAGGATGGTGTGAACTCCGGGCCCTGCGGTGTCGGGATCCAACGTGCCCAACAAGGTGTCCAGAATGCCCGGCCCGCTCCAGGATCCACCGGGAGGGGTGGCGGTCAGATCGAACGCTGCGGCCGATTGGCAGATCGCCGAGGAAGGTCCGGTTACCTGGGGATCGAACACTACGACCGTCGCACTTCCGGTGGCGGTTTGCCCCGTGCCGTTCTCCGCCACCGTGACATTGTAGGTGGTGGTGGTGGTCGGACAAACACTGTGCGGACCGGCGCCACCTGTGATACCGTTGTCCCATACGAAGGTGTAGGTGAGGCAGCCCTGCACATCGGCGAAGAGCTGTGTGCACGATCCCGCGCAGATCGTGTCCTCTGAAAGCTCCATCAAAACCCCGAGGGGGCAGGTGGTGATCTGTGTGCTCGCGGTTATGGTGAAGTACCATAGCGAATCGCAACGGTCGCGCAGCCCGATCGTGAAGGCGATGTCATACGGGCAGTTTCGATCGAAGGCGGGGTCGATACCCAGCTGCATGGTGCTCGTTTCGCCACCCACGCAATTCGTGGGCGTGGCACTTGTCACTACCGGCGAGTTCGCACCCGTGATGGCGAAAGCACCGGGTGAGATCGAATCGCACGGGATCGGATAACTGAAAGCAAGGTTGATCACGTTGACCGCGCAGAGCGGTGCGACAGGCACGGTCATCACCGGCGGGACCGGCGGAAGGGCCACGCTCGTCCACTGCGCTTCGAACCCACAGTAGGCGACGTTCTCATCGCTCACGAAATGGATCGTGAGCTGCCCACTGCTCGCGACGATCGGCGGAGGAGCGACAATGCCCGTATAGGCCGGCCCGATCTGCGGACTGGCGATGCTCGGACCATCGTGGAACGTGAGGATGTCCAACCCCTGCTCAAGGCAGAAAGTGGGCTCGAAGGTCAACGTGATCGTGCTACCCGCGTCGATGGTGAAGGTGAAGTCCTCGTTGTTGCCGTAGATATTGCTTCCCGGTCCCTCCTCACTGTCCAGCAGGATACCCTTGCAGATGGTTACCGTAGTGTCCGTCATGTTGAACTCGGGCAACAATTGCGCGTTCACCGCGGACGAGACCGTAAGCACGAGGACCAGAGAGAGGCGCTTCATGGATCACGGAGTGATGGTGGTATCCGCTACCACGGTGATCAATGAGGTGACCAGTTCGTTGCTCTTGTTGCCCGCCCGATCGGTGATGTAGAAGGTGTAGGTCATCACCTCCTGGCCACTGCTACCCAGCAGGAAAAGCGGTGTGAGCGTCACCTCCAGTTCGCCTTGGATGGGCACTTCAGTATCCGGAGGAGCGAGCGGGGGGATGTGATAGCCGTCGGCTGCATTGAGCCGGCTGTCCTTCACCCAGAGCGTGTACGCATCGGGATCCGCTTCGCCCAGATCGCCATCACCATCCTTGTAGCTGAAGCGCAGCACCACACCTTCGGCGAATTCATCCACTTGTGTGGGGCTTGCGGACACGATCTCGATCTCTGGCGTGGTTGGCATCACCGACTCCTTCTTGCAGGAGAGGAACGCAGCGGCCATCGCCAGGATCAAAACGCTTCTCATGGGACGATCTTCAGGGTGAAGAGATCCGTCATATCCGAGCTGCTGCCATCGTTCGGCAATTCAGCGGGATCGGCATGGTCGCCATCGTTCACATGCACGCGCACCAGCAAGAGCGTGCCCACCGGTTGTGCGCTGAGATCCAGCACCGCGCGATGCGTGAACGTCGCTGCACTCCCTCCGAAGTCGGGACCCACGCATGTCGCGCCGACCTCCAACGGCAGCTCTGGCACCGTGCCGAAGGCGAGCGGTCCGGTCGCCAGTTGGTAGGTCTGGTAGGTGAACGCCGAGGCGTCGGTACTGTCGTCCTCGAACGCGAACCAGAGGTCCACTTGAGCGGCGGGAACTTCGATCGGCCGGATCCCGGCACCCTGCTCGCGCGGATACGCCGCGTTCGTGTTTCCCGCTGGGAATGCACGGAATCCGATGGCTTGTGGCTGTCTGTTCCCCAAGGTCGGCGCCTGACCGAACATGTCCTTCGCGCCGTTGTTGATCCATGCCGTGATCGCGCTGATGTACGCATCATCGTTGGCGGGCCAGTCGCTGTCCGTCGTTACGTCCAAGGGCATCACGCCGCTCGTGTTCGCGACAAAGACGGTGAGCCTTTCGTGCAGGAAGGAAGCCTGCGCGCTCCCCGGCAATACGCGGTAGGTGAAGCTCTCCTGCGGATCATTGGCGATCACCGGATGGTACACCAGCGAGTTGTATGCGCTGGCGATGGTGCGGAACTCCGGCTCGAAGGTGCCATCGTGGCAACCGCTCACCGCGCAGGTGGGGCGGAAGATCCGCTGGTGCAGGCCGGCGAAATTGGTGAGGGGCAGTTGCTGCGACACCGTGGGCTCCTCCGAATGCTCGATCGTATCGAAGGGGTTCTCCTCCTTCTTGCACGCGCTGAAGAACAGCACGCCGAGCAAGCCATATGCGAGGAGGCGCTCCATGTCAGATCCTATCGAACAGGCTCATGGCCTCGGGGTCGATGAGTCCGGCCCCCATCACTTCGCTCTTGATGCCGAGCAGTTCGGCAATGGTGGGCACCAGATCCGTGGTGAGACCGATGGGGTTACCCTCGCTACCGACCTGCAAGTTCCCTTGCACGCCCGCACCGGCCATGATGCCGAACACGCGGTAGGCGTTCTCATCGCTGTGGTCGAAGGAGTACCAATCGTTCTCGTCGCGGATGGCGTTCGGATCGTCGTTGCGGCCGCATTCCGGTACGGCGATGATCGTCGTGTTACCCGCCATCTCCGGCACTTGGGTCTGGATGTAGTTCCATAGGTGACCCACCGCATGGTCCGCGCGGTGCAATGCGCCGAGGTAACCGGTGAAGCTGCTGTGGCAGCCGTCCACGCCGCTCATGTTCACCACGGTGAGCGCGGGCTTGAACCACTTCATCACTTCACAGGCGTAACCCACCGTGGTGAGATCCCCGCCATCATGGACCGGGGGATGAGCGATGGCGCCGTTCTGTGTTTTGTTGAACATCTCCACCATGAAGGCCTTGATATCGGCCTTCTCCGCAGCCGTATTGCCGATGCCGGTGGGCGCGTTCACGATATGCTCGAAGCTGTTGTCCAGGAACGCCTTCATGGCATACACCGGAGCGAGCTGCTCATCGGGGTGATAGACCTTCGCATCGCCCAGGTATTGCTGACCGAGCGCACCGAACGTGACGTTCGGTGCGAAGAAGTTGGCGCCGTAGCGCGCACCGTAATTCGGATGGATGCTGTAGTTGAGCAGCGGCACACTGTTGCCGATGCTGTTGCCCAGGAACCAGGTCTTGGTGGCCGGTAATCCCGCATGTCTCCGCAGGTATTCGAAAATGGTCGGGTTCAGCGGCTTCTGTTGGAGGCCTTGTGTGGCGGCCGTGCTTCCTTGGAGCAGCGAGTTCAATCCGCCGAAATGGCCCGTGCTAACTGCGCGCATCTCACGGAACAAGGTGCCCTGAGACTGCAGTGTCTGGCCGAGTATGGAAGGGATCGGATTGATACCACCGAGGCCCGTGCCGTACACGATCTTCATCTCGGGCGGTGTGCCGTTGAGCAGATTGTACATCACGTTGCCCTCATAGGGTTCGTTCTGGCTATCGGCCAGATAGCGTTGCAACACGCTCTCTTGCTGGCGCACGCCGCCCGCGAAGAGCACGAAGACCACATGCTGCGCCACGCCGCCACCGCTGGCCGCGAAGAGGCGGCCGCTCGGAAGGATGTATGGTGCCGCGAACATCGCCGCCGCTGCGGCACCGGTCTGTCGGATGAATTTCCTGCGGTCCATGGACGTGGGGTTCAGTAGTAGAGGTACTCGTTGCTGAGGGCGAACGAGAAGTAGACCAGCTCGGGCGTCACGTTCGGATCGGCCTCGATCATGTTGCGGAACCAGGTGCGCTCGGCCTCGGAAGGGTCGCGCACCAGGAAACGGTTGTAGGTCCCATGCACGAACGCGTCGATGTCCGCGCGCATCACGGTATCGCTCGGGATGATCACCCCGGGCTTGTTCATGAAGTTGCTGATGATCACCTCCCGCGCCAGCTCCTTATCGCCGATGCTCTCGATGCACTGCGCCAGTTCGAACAGGTCGTTCGCGGATAGCGCGGTCTGGAACAGATTGGCGTGCAAGATGGCCGCGTACTCTTCATTGGTCTTCTCCTGGTCCTTGTTCGGACTGGGCGGACGCAGGTCCACTTGGTCCAATTCATAGATCGGTTCCTTGCGGCAGGCGCTCTGGGGCAGCGCCGCCAGCAGCAGGAGCGGAAGAAGGAGGTGACGGCGTTGCATGGCGCGGGAGGGTCCCTGGGTCACTCCGCCATTGCGGCTACGGTCGCCTCAGGAGGCGTTGTGTGCTGGCCTGGGGTGCGGGTGAGGAGGATGCCTGCGATGATCGCGACGATCAGCAGCGCTTGTACGAGGGTGCGGTTCTTCGGTTCCATGGTGTTTGTG
This sequence comes from Flavobacteriales bacterium, assembly GCA_016703105.1. Taxonomy (GTDB): domain Bacteria; phylum Bacteroidota; class Bacteroidia; order Flavobacteriales_F; family PHOS-HE28; genus PHOS-HE28. The sequence goes on along the minus strand of JADJCS010000004.1, from coordinate 149,351 downwards.
TTTGGTGTTCGGTGTTTATGGTATGTTGGCGTATTCGTCCGTGGTGAGGATGGTGCGTTGCAGCTTCTGCAGGTCCAGGTCCTGGGTGAAGCTGTTCATCGCCGTGTACGTTTCGTAGCTGTTGGGCTCGCGGCCCATGAAGGTCACGTAGCACCAGCGCACCAGCCCTTCGAGCGAGCCCATGCTACCGGCCATGATCGCCGCGTACTCGCCTTTGTTCTGGCCGCTCTGCCCGAAGAGGACCCCGGGGCTGTTGCTGTCCACCATGCCATAACCCGTGGCGAACTCGGCGTTGGTGGGGTAGCGCATCATCAGGTTGTCGAACGTGGCGTTCACATAGTTGAAGCTGTTCATGTTGATCTCGTCGTACACGCTGTTCAGCACCATGCGCCGCATCACCTCCGTGATGGCGATGAGATGGTCGCGGTAATCCGTACGACCGCGCTTCAATGCGCGCAAGCGGCCCAGTTCACTGTTGGCAGCGTTCAGACCGGCGGTGTTCCCTCCGAGGGAATCGGCCAGCGCCTGTTGTTCCGCGTTCCCGATGAACCCATCGATCACCTCATCGCTCACTCCTTCCAGGAACCGCGCCTTGTACAACTCGTACTGGCGCATGTAGTACTTGTTCGTGTAGCTGCTGTCGTCCGCCAAGTAAGCGGTGCTCGTCATCAGCTTGCTCACCAGCGCTTCGCGCGAAGCCATGGAGAGCGAGGCGCTTTCCAGCGCGTTCACTTCCGCGGTCATCTCCACATCCAGTGGTTCGCGACCCAGCAGGTCGATGAAGAGGCGGTTCACGTAGTTCTCCGTGACCACCGTCGGCACGCCCGCATAGTCGGGGGCCTGGTTCCCAGGGATCACTTCCACCTCTTTCTTACAGCCGGACAGAAGAACCAAGGCCCAAACGGCCATTCCGCGCATAGCGGCGCGGAATGCGATGGAACGATGGAGAGGTCCCGGTGCGGAGAACATGCCCGGTTCAACGGGCAGGGGTGGTCAGGGGTGCGGTCCTTCGACGAAGGATCGCTCCGGCCCGACCACCACCTGGATCACGGCTTCAAGTAGTCCTGGATCGCCTTCACGTATTGTTCGAAGGCTTTGATCCCCTTGGGAGCAAGCTTGCAGGTGGTGAGCGGATAGTTGTCCCGGTAACCTTTGGTGATGGTGATATAGCCCTCGTCCTTCAGCTTGGTGAGTTGCACGCTGAGGTTCCCCCGCGTGGCCCCGGTCTTCTCCAGGATGAAATTGAACTCCGCGCTCTCCACCCCCACCAGCAGGCTCACCACGGCAAGCCGCAGTTGGTTGTGCAGGATGGGATCAAGCGGTGCGAAGGACATCCTCTTGCCGTTTGAGAAGTACCCCGGGAACGATGTAGCCGAGCAACATCGCACCGCAGTAAAGGCCCACCAGCATAGCCGCATCCTGTGTGAACTGCATGGCGATACCGGCCAGCCAGAAAAGGATGCCGCCGAGGATCAAGGGCCGGAAGCGTATGATCTGCCCCGTGAGGAAAGTGGGTAGGCCGGTGAGCAGGGTGATGTTCGCCCCGGGATCGATCCCGTTCTTCACCGAGCATACGATCATGATGATCATGGTGATCACGAAGGTGGCCCATACCCAGCCTATGATGCGGTCCATCGGATTGGCCACCTGCTCCTTCCTGCCTTCGCGCGCACCGTGGATGGAGCTGATCAGCCCACCCAGTGCACCGGCTACTCCCCAAGGGATCCCCTGCATCGCCGGTGAACCGTTCGTGCGCAGCAAGTAAGCCGCGATCATGGCCGCGATGAGCAACACCCCCCAAAGAAGGAAGTAGAAGCTCATGCGGGAGAAACTCCTTTTGGCCTGGCCGATCATGCTCTCGATCAGCTTCAGGCTCTCGGCGGGGGTCATGCTTTGTTCCATTGAAATGGTGTTTGATGATGCAAACATAGACTTGTTTATGATATAAACAACAAACACCGAATACTTTTGATCGTGGCCGTCACTCTCCTTCTCGCAGGCGCGACCGGCCTTGTCGGCGCCGAAACCCTTGCTCAAGCGCTCGCGGACGCCCGGGTAACCAAGGTGCATGCGCTCGCGCGGAGGCCCATGTCCGCTTCACATCCGAAGCTGGAGGCTTGGATAGCACCCGATCCCGACGACCTGCTCTCCGCGCTTCGACCCGCTGCGGTGGATGCCGTGATCTGCTGCCTGGGCACCACCATTCGGAACGTGGGCGGTGACAAGCAGCGCTTCACCCATGTGGACAAGGACCTGGTGGTGGCGCTCGGACAATGGGCCAAGACGAACGGGGTGCGGACCTTCTGTGTGGTCAGCGCTATGGGCGCCGATGCACGATCTTCCGTCTTCTACAACCGCGTGAAGGGCGAAATGGAAGAGGCACTAAAAGCGCTTGACCTTCCCGCCTTGTACATTTTCCAACCCTCGATACTCACCGGCCCACGGAAAGAGGTGCGCCGGGGAGAACGTGCCGGGATCGTGGTGATGAACGCCTTGACCCCCTTGCTGCGCGGTCCTTTGGCCAGTTACCACCCCATGCCGCACCAAGTGCTGGCCGCTGCGTTGCTCAGTGCGGCAACCCGCGCTACAGCGGGCGTGCATGTTCACCGGTACCTGGAGATCCGCGGGCTGGCGGAGGGCTAGAACACCACGGTCTGATCCGCGCGCCCTGAGGCTTGCGCCAGGGCCTCGACCAACCGGTCGCGCTCCTGCGCGAAACGCGCCCGATGCACCTCCGCGACCGGTTCCGCGCTCGGGAACTCTTCGCGGCGGTGGTCCACTTGCTGGCCGTTCTTCCAGAAACGGAAGCAGACGTGCGGTCCGGTGGCCAGGCCCGTGCTGCCCACCTCGCCGAGCACATCGCCCTGCGATACCCGCTGCCCTTGCTTCACCAGGATCTTGCGCATGTGCAGGTATTGCGTGCTGTAGGTGCCGTTGTGTCGGAGTTTCACGTAGTTGCCGTTGCCCGCGGTGCGTCCGGCTTTTTCCACCACCCCATCGCCCACCGCGAGGATCGGCGTGCCGTACGGCGCCGCGTAGTCCGTGCCCAGGTGTGCCTTGAACCGCTTCTGCACCGGGTGGAAGCGCTTTCGGCTGAAGCCCGATGAGATCCGACTGAACTTGATGGGCGCTTGTAGGAAGGCCTTGCGCAAACTATTGCCCTCGGCATCGAAGTAGGTGGTGGCTTCCTCCTGGGTGAACCGGAACGCCTCCTTGTCTTTGTCGCCGCTACGATAGCGGGCAGCGAGCACTTCGGGATCTCCGTACCGTTCGCCGTCAACCGTGCGCTCGAGGAACACCACGGTGAACTTGTCCCCCTTCTGGATCCGGTAGAAATCCACCGTCCAGGCGAAGACCTCGGCCAGCTGCATGCTCAGCATCGGGTCCACACCCGCGCGCGCCAGATCGTTGTATAGAGCGCCCGTCACCTCCACTTCGAGGGCGCGGTGCTCCTCCTTGATCGACTTGTGGTGGGTGTTCACCGCGAGCGGATCGGCGGTGGCGAAGATCACCTGCTGCACCTGGTCGGCTTCGTAAACGAAGTAGCGCAGTTCACGGTGCTCGTCATCGGTGAAGATGAAGGCGATGGGATGACCGGTGCGCAACTTCCGGACATCGAAGGTGCCCTCGGCCAGGCGCACCAGGCTATCCACGGTGGCATAGTCCACACCATGTTGCGCTAGAAGATCACCGAAGGTGGACCCCGCTCCCACGCGTCCGCGTTCTACAATGAAACCGGAAAGCGGAATGCCGTAGGCGCTGGGTGGATCGGGGATCGTGTCCTCCACCACGGCCGCGACCGGCTCCGGCAAATACTCCTCACGCGGTGTCAGGTCCACCGTGAGCACGATCACCAACGCCATCCCCAGGAGCGCGACGAGCGAGCCCCACATCCTCAGCTTCCTCATGGTAGGGCAAGAAACAGCACCGCCCCGATAAGAACGCCGGGGCGGCAAGGATCATTTCAACCAGTGATCGGGGAAAGCGGGGCGGTCACTCCTTCGCGATGGGGTGCACCAAGCCCTCGTATTTGTGCAGCTCCATCTTGATGGAACCTACGAGCACCTTGGCCTGCGCGAGCACGGGAATGTGGTTGCCGTCGTCGGTGATCCACACGTTGAGGTCCTCGTTCGTTTCGAAGATGCGGCCTTCCTGCACGATGGGCTGGAACTTCAGGCAGCGGTATTTGCCGTTGCGCAACTTGATCGTCTCCCTGCCCGAGAAGCGCATGCGCAGGGGCCAGACCTCATCATCGAAGAAGCAATCGATGGTGTACTCCTGACCGGGCTGCGCGCTGCCGAAGTCGATGGTGCGGGCGAAGTAGAAGGCGCTGAGCATGTCCTGCACGTGCGGTGGCACATCGTGCGTCACTTCCTTCTGGGTCTTCACCTGCCGCTTGTTCTGTAGGTAGGTGTAGTCCTGCGTGAACTCGTAGCCGCCTTCGCTCACGCTCCGCTGAAAGAGCCAGGGGAACACCGCGTCGCGATCGAAGTAGGTGTCATAGCGGTCGTCCACTTTGAAGAACCAGCTGAACGCTCCGAGACTACGACCCACCCCTTTCGCATGGAGCAATTTGCGACCCTGCATGGTGATGTCGCTCTCCTGTAGTTCGATCACCGCTTCACCAGCGTCCAAGGCGCCGTAGTGTACCACGTAAGTGAGCTTCTCGCCGACGCGGAAGGCATTGTGCTGCAACGTACGTAGGGACACCTCCCCTTTCGGGGTCGAAGGAGCTTGTGCGAAACCAAGGCCGAAGGCGGAGAAGCCCACGACAAAGACCAACGAAAGACGCGTCATGGCCTGCGGAACGCAAATGGGGTGCCGAACGGCCGCTACAAGCTCCCAGCCTCTAGCCACAAGCTTGTTCACCGTACCAAGCTTATGGCAAGAGGCTTGCGGCCGCATCAGACCACGATATTCACGATCCGCTTCGGCACCACGATCACTTTCTTCGGGGCCTTGCCCTCCAGTCGACTTTGCACTTCGGGGTTGGCGAGCACGGCGGCTTCTACTTCCTCCTTGCTCAGTGCAATGGGGAATTCCAGTTGCAGACGGGTCTTGCCGTTGAAGCTGATCGGGTAGCTGAAGTTGTCCTCGACCAGGTGTTGGGCATCCCATTGGGGCCATTGCGCCCCGGTCACACTGGCCGTATGGCCAAGCAGGCTCCACAATTCCTCGGCGATATGCGGGGCGAACGGTGCCAACGCAACGGTGAGCGGCTCCAGCACGGCGCGCTTGGTACACTTCAGGGCGGCCAGCTCGTTCACGGCGATCATGAACTGGCTCACGCTGGTGTTGAAGCTCATCTTCTCGATGTCTTCGGTCACCTTTTTCAGGGTGGCGTGCAGGACTTTCAGTTCGGGCTTCGTGGGGCTTCGTCAGTCACCGTGAAGATCTCACCCTCGTCGCCTTCGCTCGGAAGCTTCGGCGACCGAAGGTGGAACAGGTTCCAGAATTTCTTCAGGAAGCGGCTGGTGCCTTCGATGCCGTTCGTGTCCCACGGCTTGCTCTGCTCGATGGGGCCGAGGAACATCTCGTACAACCGCAAGGTGTCCGCGCCGTACTTCTCAATGATGTCATCGGGGTTCACCACGTTGAACTTCGACTTGGACATCTTCTCGACCGGCCTGTTTGCCAAGAAGCTATTGTCCCACTTGAAGAAGAAGGCATCGCGGAACTCCGGTAGTGCTTCTGCAGCCTTCTGAACATCCACGGTCCCTACCGAACCAGGAATGATGTTCTCAATCGGAGCAAGAACACGACTCGTTTCGAATGTATCGCTCGACATCATCCATGCATTCATCCAGGCCCGTGCAGAACTGTCATGGATTGCTTCGGCAGGATGCTCGCGATTGAAGCGAGCCACTTCGGCCTCATAGTTTCGCTTGAACAAATCGCGTTGGTCGCTAGCACTTCCTGGTAGTAGAGCCAAGTAGTACTCGTACGACCAGTAAATCTTAGTCCGCAGTCCAGGATGAGTGCCGGTGGTCTGAGATTCTGGCTTCCAGCGTAACAGTTCTGCTGATACTCCTTGTATCATCCCCTGGTTCATCAGCTTCTTCGCCGGCTCATCGAAGGGTAGCCAACCGCGGTCGTGCAGAAACTTGGTCCAGAAGCGGAAGTAGAGCAGGTGGCCGGTGGCGTGCTCGCTGCCGCCCACGTAGAGGTCCACTTGCTGCCAGTAGTTGATGGCTTCCGGTGAGGCGAAGCGGCCTTCGTTCTGCGGATCCATGTAGCGCAGGAAGTACCAGCTGCTGCCGGCCCAGCCGGGCATGGTGGTCGTCTCATACGGCAGGCCCTTGTAGTTCCAGTTCGTCGCGCGCGCGAGCGGTGGTTCGCCGTCTTCAGTTGGTAGGAACTTGTCCACTTCCGGAAGTACCACGGGTAGATCGCCTTCGGCCACGCCATAAGGCACACCGTCCTTGTAGTAGATCGGGATCGGCTCGCCCCAATAGCGCTGGCGACCAAAGGCGGCATCGCGCAAGCGGAAGTTGATCCGACGTTCACCCACACCCTTCGCTTCGAGCTCATCGATCGCGCGCGGGATCGCATCGGCCACTTTCAATCCGTTCAGGAAGACGCTATTGGTGAGCGTTGCCTCCTTGCTTTCGTCGGCGCCGGTGCTGATGTCCCAGTTCTCCGTAACGGCGACGAACGGGATCTTGAAGTGCGTCGCGAAATTCCAGTCGCGCTGATCGCCAGCGGGCACGGCCATCACGGCGCCGGTGCCATAGCCGCCCAGCACGTAGTCGCCCACCCAGACCGGGATATCGAGATGCGTGAACGGATGCTTCACGTACGCTCCGGTGAACACGCCGCTCACCTTCTTCACGTCGGTGAGGCGTTCGCGCTCGCTGCGGTTCTTGGCTTGCGTGACGTAGGCCATCACTTCCGCGCGGTTCTCCGCCGGTGTGATCTTCTCGATCAGCTCATGCTCCGGTGCGAGCGTGACGAAGCTCACGCCGAAGATGGTGTCGGGTCTCGTCGTGAAGACCTCAATGGCCTCGCTGCGCTCGGCCATTGGAAAGCGGATCAACGCACCCTCGCTCCTGCCGATCCAATTGCGTTGCGCCTCCTTGATGCTCTCGCTCCAATCGACATCGTTCAAGCCATCGAGCAGGCGTTGCGCGTAGGCGGTGATGCGCATGCTCCACTGCGGCATGCGCTTGCGTTCGACGGGATGTCCGCCGCGCTCGCTCACGCCGTCCTTCACTTCATCATTGGCGAGGACGGTGCCCAGGGCGGGGCACCAGTTCACCCAGGCCTCGCTCAAGTAAGCCAGTCGGAAGCGCAGTAGGATCTGCTGTTGGTGCTTCTCGCTGAACGTCGCCCAGTCGCTGTGGCTGAACTGCGTGAGCGGATCCAATTCCTCGTTACCGGTGATCGCGCTATCATCATCACCGGTCCAACCATGCTTCTCGAAGCGTTCTACCAATTCCTGGATCGGCCGTGCCTTCTGCGCGGCGTGGTCGTACCAGCTCTCGAAAAGCTGGAGGAAGATCCACTGCGTCCACTTGTAATAGGCGGGATCGCTGGTGCGCACCTCGCGGCTCCAATCGAAGCTGAAGCCGATGCGATCCAACTGTTCGCGATAGCGTGCGATGTTGACCTCCGTGGTCTTCGCGGGATGCTGGCCCGTCTGGATGGCATACTGTTCCGCGGGCAGGCCGAAGGAATCGTAGCCCATGGGATGCAGCACGTTGAAACCGCTGTGCCGCTTGTAGCGCGCAACGATGTCGCTGGCGATGTAGCCGAGCGGATGGCCCACGTGCAAACCGGCACCGCTGGGATACGGGAACATGTCGAGCACGTAGTACTTGGGCTTCGCGGTGTCGTTCTCCACCCGGTAGGTCTTCGCGTCCTTCCAGTGCTTGCGCCACTTCTCCTCGATCCGCTTGTGCTCATAGGCCATGGTGCGAAAGTAGAAGGCCGGTTGTCAGTTACGGGTTGTCAGTTGTCGGGCGCGGGGAGGTCTGTGGTGGGTTTATCGCCGCCCCTACCTTCGCCGCCGATGGCCATGGACCGCATCTACCGCACCCGCGTGCGCACCGCTACGGCGGGCACGGTGATCGGTATCGCGCTCGTGCTCTTCATGCTGGGGGTGCTGGGTTTCCTGGTGCTGAACGCGCGCGCGTTGGAACGCTACTTCAAGGAGAACGTGCGCGTGGAGGTCTTCCTGAAGCGCGGCTTGAAGGAGCAGGATGTGATGCAGTTCCGCAAGGAGCTGGACACCGAACCTTGGACCCTCGAAACGCGCTACGTGACCGCCGATGAGGCCGCCGAGCAGTTGAAACAGGACTTGGGTGAGGACTTCCTCGGTGTGTTGGGAAGCAATCCGCTATTGGCCAGCATTGAACTGCGTTTGAACGCGGACCATGCGCATCCCGACAGCCTGAAATGGATCGTGGAGCACCTGCAGCAGGACAGCCGCTCGCACGAAGTGGCCTACAACGCCGCGGTGGTGCGGAACATCGAGAACAACATGAACAAGCTGGGGCTGGCGGTGCTCGGCTTCAGTGCGCTGCTGCTGATCATCGCCGTGGCGCTGATCAACAACACCATCCGCCTGGCCATTTACAGCCAGCGCTTCTTGATCCGCACCATGCACTTGGTGGGCGCCACGCGTTGGTTCATCAAGAAACCTTTCCTCGGGCAGAGCCTCTGGCAGGGGATCCTGAGCTCCGTGCTGGCCATCGGCCTGCTGGTTCTGGCGCTGCGGCTGGTGCTTCGTTACGTACCGGATCTGCTCGCTTTCACGGATGCCACTGTGCTGGGCGCCCTTTTCGGTGGCGTGCTGGTGCTGGGCCTGGTCCTTTCGCTCACCAGCACGTGGTTCGCGGTGCGGCGCTACATTCGCATGAATTCCGAGGACCTGTACTGGAGTTGAGCATACGAGCATGGCAGCGAACAACGACAACGAAATGCCCTTCACCCGGACCAACTACCGGTTGCTGATCATCGGCCTGGTGGTGGTGGTGGCGGGCTTCATCCTGATGAGCGGCGGTGGCAGCGGCGACCCGAAGGTCTTCGATGCCGAGGAGATCTTCAGCGTGCGCCGGATCACTGTGGCACCGATCGTGGCCCTGATCGGCTACCTCTTCATCGCCTACGCCATCTTGAAGCGGCCGTCGGCCTAGGCTACCTAGCCTTCCATGACGACACTGGAGGCGATCGTCCTCGCCATCATCGAGGGCCTTACTGAATTCCTTCCGGTGAGCAGCACCGGCCACATGATCATCGGCTCCACGCTGATGGGCATCGCGCAGGACGATTTCGTAAAACTCTTCACCGTGGCCATCCAGTTCGGGGCGATCCTGAGCGTGGTGGTGCTCTACTGGAAGCGCTTCTTCCAGAGCTTCGATTTCTACCTGAAGCTCTTCGTGGCCTTTATCCCAGCGGTGATCGCTGGCCTGCTGTTCAAGGACCGGATCGATGCCCTGCTGGAGAACGTGACCGTGGTGGCCATCGCCCTGCTGGTGGGTGGTGTGGTCTTCCTTTTCATCGATCGTTGGGCGCCGGGCGGAACGGATCGCTCTCCGACCACCGTGAACTTCAAGCAGGCCTTTTTGATCGGCTGTTTCCAATGTCTGGCGATGGTGCCGGGCGTCTCCCGCTCGGCCGCCACCATCATCGGAGGCACCAGCCAGGGGCTCACGCGCACCCATGCGGCCGAGTTCAGCTTCTTCCTGGCGGTACCTACCATGTTCGCCGCCACCGTAAAGTCCATCTATGATTACATCAAGGATGGCGGAACGATCACCACGGAACATTTGCAGGTGTTCGCCATCGGCAACGTGGTGGCCTTCATCGTGGCGATCATCGCGATCCGTTCGTTCATCACCTATTTGACGAAGCACGGGTTCAAGGCCTTCGGTTGGTACCGCATTGCCGTGGGGGGCTTGATCCTCTTGCTGGCCGCGCTGGGCATACCCCTTCAACTGGTGGGATGATCCCGGCACCTGTGGGGCTGAACGAGCCCGTCGATCTGGAGGCCGGTGGCCTTCTCTTGGTGGACAAGCCCGTGACCTGGACCAGCTTCAATGCGGTCGCCAAGATCCGCAGCGCCATGCGCGCCAAGGCCGGGCACAAAATGAAGGTGGGGCATGGCGGCACGCTCGATCCGCTGGCCAGCGGTCTATTGATCCTCGGGTTCGGGCGGGGCACCAAGTCCCTGCTCCAACTGACCGGTTTGGACAAACGCTACACCGGAACACTGACGCTCGGGGGGATCACCCCCAGCCAAGATGCTGAGACCGAGGTGGTGGAACAAAAACCTTGGGCGCATCTGGACGAAGCCTCCGTGCGGAACGCATTGGCCCGCTTCGTCGGCCCTTTGCAACAGCGTCCCCCGATCTATTCGGCCAAGCACCACCAGGGTGAACGCGCCTACTGGAAGGCCCGGGACGGCCGCGAAGCGGAGATGGAACTCGCCAGCGTGCTTGTACATCGCCTCGAGTTGCTTTCCATCGATGGGCCACTTGTCACCTTCGATACGACCGTGAGCAAAGGCACTTATGTGCGCACCCTTGCCCACGATATTGGCCAGGTGCTCGGCTGCGGGGCCTATTTGAGCGCATTGCGGCGCACGCACATCGACCGCTATGATGTGGCCGATGCACTGGACCCCATGGCTTGGGCCCAACGTATCGCTCCGCGCGGCTAAAATCGACCTATTTCTCTGACGGTCAGTGCAATTAACGCTGGCTTCACGATCGCACTATCTTCGCCGCCCCTAAACGGCTGGCCCGTAAGCCATTCTTCACACCATGAAGCTTACTTCCTTCAAATTCGTGCTCCCCAAGGAGCAGATCGCCCTCTACCCCACCAAGGACCGCGACGGCAGCCGCCTGATGGTGCTGGACCGCAAAACGGGCAAGATCGAGCACAAGAAGTTCAAGAACATCATCGACTACTTCGAGGAAGGCGACACCTTCATCGTGAACGATACCAAGGTGTTCCCAGCCCGCATGTGGGGCAACAAGGAGAAGACCGGCGCCAAGATCGAAGTGTTCATGCTGCGCGAACTGAACCGCGACAGCCTGCTGTGGGACGTGATCGTGGATCCCGCCCGCAAGATCCGCATCGGCAACAAGCTCTACTTCGGCAAGGACGATGAGCTCGTCGCCGAGGTGATCGACAACACCACGAGCCGTGGCCGCACATTGCGCTTCCTGTTCGACGGAACCTACGAAGAGTTCAAGACGGCCATCACCGAGATGGGCGAAACGCCGCTGCCGCGCTACATCAAGCGTGAGACCGAGGCCAGCGACGCCGAACGCTACCAGACCATCTACGCCCAGAACGAGGGCGCTGTGGCCGCACCGACCGCCGGCCTGCATTTCAGCCGCGAGCTGATGAAGCGGATGGAACTGAAGGGCATCCACTTCGCGAACGTCACGTTGCATGTCGGCTTGGGCACTTTCCGTCCGGTGGAAGTGGAGGACCTCACCAAGCACAAGATGGACAGCGAGCAGGTGATCATCACCCAGGAGGCTTGCAACATCGTGAACAAGGCGAAGGACGCCAAGAAGAAGGTGTGCTGTGTGGGCACCACCACCATGCGCGCCATCGAGAGCAGCGTGAGCACGGAGAACCACATGAAGCCGTACAACGGGTGGACGAACAAGTTCATCTTCCCGCCCTACGATTTCAGCATCGCCGACCGCATGGTCACCAATTTCCACATGCCCGAAAGCACCCTGTTGATGCAGGTGGCCGCCTTCGGTGGGTATGACAATGTGTGGAACGCTTACAAGGTGGCCATGAAGGAGAAGTACCGCTTCTTCTCGTACGGCGATGCGATGCTCATCCTCTAATGCGTTGAACCGCCACGACGCCACGAACGAAGCGGTTGCACTACGTGGCGGGTCCTTGGCGTCCTTTGCGCCGTGGCGGTGAAAGACCCTTCCTTGTCGCGTACCGCGATCATCGTAGCCGGCGGTAGCGGCAAACGCTTGGGCGGGCCGGTCCCGAAACAGTTCCAAATGATCAAGGGCCGTCCGCTGTTGATGTGGACGATCGAGGCCTTCCATCACTTCGACAGGTCGATGCCGATCATCGTCGTGCTGCCGGAAGCGCACTTCGACATCTGGAAAGCGCTCTGCATGGGCCACCGCTTCTTGCTCGAACACCAGGTGGTGGCCGGTGGCGAACAGCGCTTCCACAGCGTGAAGGCGGGACTCGACAAAGTGAAAGGCGATGGGCTCGTCGCCGTGCATGATGGGGTGCGTCCGCTGGTGAGCAAGGAACTTATCACGCGTTGCTTCGCCGCCGCGCATGAACATGGTGCGGCGGTGCCTGTCGTGCCCGTCGTACCGAGCATACGCGAGACCACTCCCGAGGGCAGTCGCGCGCTGGATCGCTCGAAACTTCTGGCCGTGCAAACGCCCCAATGCTTCCACGCCGACCTCTTGCGCAAGGCCTTCGCGCTGCCCTACGATCCCGCCTTCACCGATGAAGCAACGCTGGTCGAACGTCTCGGCCTGAAAGTGAGCTTGGTGGAGGGCGAGGAGCGCAACATCAAAGTGACCACGCCATCGGACCTGCGCGTAGCGGAACTCCTCATCGGCTAACCTCTATCCCAGGCTTCCCGCCTGATGCGGTATGCCGACCTTTACCACATGGCCAGCCTAGTCGACATCCGCACCCTTGCGCGCGAGGAAGTGATCCTGCTCGTGGAGGAGCTGGGCGAAAAGCCCTACCGGGCCAAGCAGCTCTGGGAGTGGCTCTGGAAGAAGCACGCGCATAGCTGGGACGCCATGAGCGATCTGCCCAAGGCCTTCCGCGCGAAACTGGCGGAACGCTTGCTGCTGCGCCCCTTGGTATTGGCCGAGGAGCAGCGGAGCGAGGACGGCACGGTGAAATGCGCCTTTCGCACCTGGGACGGCCATGTGGTGGAGGGTGTGCTGATCCCAACGCCTACCCGGCTCACCGCGTGCATCAGCAGCCAGATCGGATGCAGCCTTTCATGCACTTTCTGCGCTACGGGCAAGCTCAAACGCATCCGCAACCTCGACGCGGCGGAGATCGTGGACCAGGTGGTGCTGATCAACGCATTGGCGGAGAAGTACTACAAGCAGGGCCTCACGAACATCGTGTACATGGGCATGGGCGAGCCATTGCTCAACTATGCCAATACGATGCGCAGCGCGGAACGCATTTGCGCCGAGGACGGCCTGGGCATGAGCACGCGCCGCATCACCGTGAGCACGGCGGGCATCGCCAAGATGATCCGCAAGCTCGCGGACGATGATGCCAAGTTCAACCTCGCCCTCAGCCTGCATGCCGCGAACGATGCCAAGCGAGATCGGATCATGCCCATCAACGAGGAGAACTCCTTGGGCGACCTGAAGGATGCGTTACGTTATTACACCCGCAAAACCCGCAGAGCCGTCACCTTCGAGTATATCCTGCTGCGTGGCTTCAACGATTCACTGGCCGATGCCCAGGAACTGGTGCGCTATGCCAGCGACGTGCATGCCAAGGTGAACCTGATCGAGTACAACCCGATCGATGGTGGTGGCTTTGGCCGAACCGACCCCAAGGATGCGGAGGCGTTCCAGCAATACCTCGACCAGAAGGGGATCATCGCCCGCATCCGAAGAAGCCGCGGCCGCGATATCGATGCCGCCTGCGGACAGTTGGCCAACAAGAACGAGCCCGCATTGAAGGAGGGGGAACGGGTGATGAAGTGAGAATGCGCTCCCCGCCGCTCGCGGCGGCGCTCAGAACCCTAGTCCCACCTTGAGCCCCAGGAAGAACACCGGCACGATATCACTGCTGGCCTCCTCCGTGTAGATATAGTCGATCGGGTCGCTGGTGAGGTCCAGCGTCTCCTTCACCAGGTTCAGGTCCCGACTACGCATGCCGACCCCCCCGTAAATATCGAACAGCCAATTGCTGGACGCGCTTAGGAGCTGACAACCGGCGAGCAATCGAATGTCGTTGTAGATCTTTTTGTCGGTGTGTTTGGTTGTCCCGATGCTGCCATCGGACTCGACCTCCTTGATGTTCTTGACGTACTCCACGTGCGCGAACTCGAGCTGATTGTACCAGCCTTGGGGTTCGAAGTCCACTTGGTGGTACCAACGCAGGCCTACATGATACGTGGGGCGGGCGATGATGTCGGTCCCTCCGCCGTAGTCGTCGGCATCACCGCCGCCGAAATTCAAATTCAAGTAGTCCCGCCAGGTGAACCCCAGTCCCAGCTCCACGCTCAGGCGCGGCGTCAATGCGCGTTCGTAGTGGATGGGTATCTCGCCCCGGAAGAAGAGAAGGGGGTTGATCTTGATCACGTTCTTCACGCACTTCACCGTGTCCCACTGGGCGCTCACCATGTCCTTGTAGAGGATCACCTGTGGCTTCTGCTTCACGGGCTTATCCTGCGCCAGTGCTTTGGGTGCGGCACAGCCTAGGATCGAAAGCGCCAGAAGCCAGCAGGGAAGTAAGGGGCGGAAGGACATGCCGGACGAAAGTAAGGCGCCATACGCGCACAGCCCGCATCCGGGGGGCGAAACACACCCCGGTGCCCACGCCCGTTCGCCATCTTTGCGCCCTCCCAGAGGATCGGAACGAAGACGCATGCCCACTCTTGCCGAGGTACAGCGGCCCATCGCCGAGGAAATGCAGGTGTTCGAGACCCGCTTCCGCGAGGCCATGCGGAGCCGCACGGCGCTGCTGGACCGCGTGATGCACTACATCGTGAAGCGCAAGGGCAAGCAGATGCGGCCCATGTTCACCTTGCTCAGCGCGCGTTTGTTCGGACCGGTGAACGACAATGGCTTCACCGCCGCCAGCTTGATCGAGCTGTTGCATACGGCCACCTTGGTGCATGACGATGTGGTGGACGGCAGCCCGTTACGCCGGGGATTCTTCAGCATCAACGCCTTGTGGAAGAACAAGATCGCCGTGCTGGTGGGCGATTACCTCTTGAGCCGGGGCCTGCTGCTCGCCGTGGAGAACCGCCAGTTCGAACTGCTGGGCATAGTGAGCCGGGCGGTGAAAGAAATGAGCGAGGGCGAGCTGTTGCAGCTCGAGAAGGCCCGGGGGCTCAACTTCAGCGAGGAGGTGTACTTCGACATCATCCGCCAGAAAACGGCCAGCTTGATCGCCGCCTGTTGCGCGAGCGGCGCTCATGCCGGGGGCGCTTCCGCCGATGAAGTGGAGCGTATGCGCTCCTTCGGCGAACTCGCCGGTATCGCTTTCCAGATCAAAGACGACCTGTTCGACTATCCTGGAGGGGGCATGGAAGGCGCCACTGGTAAGCCCACCGGTCTGGACATCAAGGAACGCAAGCTCACCCTCCCCTTGATCCATGCCCTGCACCAAGTGCCGGAAAGCGATCGGCGCTGGATGGTACGCACCGTAAAAGCCACTCGCCAGGATGCCAAGGAAGTGGCGCGCGTGGTGCAGCGCGTCGTGGAAGCAGGGGGGATCTCCCATGCCCGGCAACGCATGTTGCACTACCGCGACCAAGCCCTGGTGGTCCTCCATACCTTTCCTGACAATGATGCGCGCCGATCCCTGGAGGGGTTGGTGCAGCTCACTGTCGACCGCGAGAAATGAGATCCGCTCTCCTCATCTTCGCTCTGGTCTTGGTCGCTTGCGATCAACCTCCTGCCACACCGGCCTCCGAAGGACTTGCGCCGGTGGACAGCTCTTCCTCTCCGGACAATGGCAAGTACACCGAGACCATGCCCGACGGCACCCGCTTGCAAGGAGGCCTGCGCGATGGCAAGCGCATCGGGATCTGGCGCAGCTTTGGACCGGACGAAAAACTGCGGAGCCAGACCGAGTACAAAGAGGGGAAGCCGCATGGACCTTCGGCGGTGTTCCATCCGAACGGCGCTCTTTACTATACCGGCGATAACCATCACGGCAAGCCCTTGGGCGACTGGCGGTTCCAGGATGAGCAGGGCACCTTGCTGAAGATCGTGGTCTACGACAGCACCGGCCATAAGATCGCGGAACGGTAAGCGCGACCTATCCCGCCATCGGCCCGGTCAAGCGTAATTTCGATCCCCTTTCCCCGACCCCTGTGATCGCCCCGGATGCCATTCAACGCGTGAAGGACGCCGTCCGCGTGGAGGAGGTCGTGGGCGAGTTCGTGGCGCTGAAGCGCAAAGGTCCCCGCTACCTCGGCCTCTGTCCGTTCCACAACGAGAAGACGCCTTCGTTCAACGTGAGCCCCCACCTGGGCATTTACAAGTGCTTCGGATGCGGTGAGAGCGGCGATGCGATCGGCTTCCTGCGCAAGCATGAACATCTGGGCTACGTCGAAGCGGTGCGCTGGCTCGCGAAGCGCTACAACATCGACCTGCCGGAAGAGGAGAGCACCCCGGAACAACAACTTGAGCATAGCGAGCGCGAGAGCCTCGCCGCCATCCAGCGCTTCGCCACGGAATGGAGCATCGCACAACTTTGGGAGACCGATGAGGGCCGCCGCATCGGTCTCGCTTATTTCCATGAGCGTGGGTTCCGCGACGACATCATCCGCACTTTCCAGCTCGGCTACGTGCCTGAGATGGGCGCGGCTTTCGCGACCGCTGCGCGCGCGCAGGGCTATGATGCCGAACTGCTGGAGCGCGCCGGCTGGATCAAACGGCGCGAGGATGGCACCGCGTGGGATTTTTTCGCGGGGCGCGTCACCTTCCCCGTGCATGGCCTCAGCGGCCAGGTGATCGCCTTCGGGGCGCGTACGCTGAAGAGCGACAAGAAACTCCCGAAGTACTTCAACAGTCCGGAGAGCGCGCTGTATGTGAAGAGCCGGTCGCTCTACGGCATCCACTTCGCGAAGAAGTCCATCGCCGATAGCGGCATTTGCTGCCTGGTGGAGGGCTACACCGATGTGATCAGCCTGCACCAAGCGGGCGTACACAACGTGGTGGCCAGCAGCGGCACCAGCCTCACAGAGGACCAGGTGCGGCTGATCAAACGCTACGCGCAGCAGGTCACCATACTTTACGATGGGGATCCCGCCGGCATCAAAGCCAGCTTGCGCGGCATCGACCTGATCCTCGCCGAAGGGCTCGGCGTGAAGGTGGTGCTGTTCCCCGATGGCGAGGATCCGGACAGCTTCGCGCGCACCCGCCCGAGCGCTGAAGTGGAAGCCTACCTCCGCGACAGCGCGAAGGACTTCCTGGCTTTCAAGACCGAACTACTGGTGGCGGATACCGAAGGCGACCCGGTGAAGAAGGCCGCCGCCATCCACGACATCGTGGAGAGCATCGCGAAGATCCCCGATCAGGTGCTGCGCCAACTCTACATCAAGCAATGCAGCCGTTTGCTGGAGGTGAGCGAGCAGGCGCTGTTGAGCGAGATGAACAAGGTGCTGCGCAGGCAGTACCGCAAGCAGATCGGCGGCGAGCGGGTCGCAGAGGAAGTTGTCGCACCGGAGCTCGCGCCGCCGCAACCCGAGCCCACCGCCACAGGCACATTGGCGCAGGAGCGCGATCTGCTACGCATGCTGCTCAACTACGGCCACGAACGCATCCTTGTTCCCTTCCAGAACGATGATGGCAGCACCAGTGAAGAAGAGACGACCCTCGCGGAAACGCTTTTCCTGATGCTCGCTGTGGACGATATCCTCTTCGACGAGCCTCTGTTCAAGGAGATCTACATCGACTACCGCCACGCCAGCAACCTGGGCACCGCAGTGGATGGAACGCGCTATGCCTCGCACGACGACCAGAACTGGCGGAACCTGTGCATCGATCTGCTTACGGACCGACACCTGCTCTCTCCCAACTGGAAGGACCGCCATCACATCAGCACCACACACGAGCGCGACATCCTGCTGGACGCGCTCGAGGAGGGTATCGACATCCTGCGCGAACGCCGTGTGGACCGCATGATCCGCGATAAGCAGGAATTGCTGCGAACCGAAAAGACGGTCGAAGCAGTGACCGGACTGCTCACCGAGATACAGATCTTGAACGAGGCCAAGAAAGGTCTGGCGAAGCGCACGGGTCGCGTTGTGGTCGGTTGATAGAACACCGATCCCCGCGCTAGCTTTCGCCCCGGGATGGACGCCACCGATGCGAAAGAGCAGCGCCACCGCACCTTCGCGATGTGGGTGAAGGCGCACACCGCCGATCTGCTGCGCTACGCCAGCGCACGCGTGAAGGAGAAGGCCGTGGCGGAGGACCTCGTGCAACTCACTTTCGTCGCCGCATGGGAGACCATGGACCGCTTCGCCGGGGATAGTTCGCCGCGCACCTGGCTCTTCGCCATCCTGAAGCACAAGCTTGCGGACCACTACCGTCGCGTCTATCGCGAGGGCAAGCCGGTGTCAGGCATCGACCTGTCCAACGACGAAGAGCCCGGCCGCTACTTCACCACCAATGGGCATTGGGACGGGACCCATGCCCCTGCGGAAGCAGCCGCCTTCGACGATGAGGATCAACACGAACGCCTGGACCGTGCCTTGCGGCATTGCCTGGACGCACTACCCCCGCATTGGCGCAGCGCTGTGGAAATGAAATATCTCATGAACAAGGACAGCGCCAAGATCCAGGAGACGCTCGGCCTTTCAGAGACGAACTACTGGCAGCAACTGCATCGCGCGAAGCTCAAACTGCGTGCATGCATCCAAAGCCGCCTGAACGAACGATCCCACTGACCGCATGGCCGCGACCTCTTCCCACGGGACCCACTGCCGCAAAGCCACGGAGCTGATCGAAGTGCGCGAGTTCCGCGCATTGCATTGGCGTGAGCGCGTCGGTCTCTGGATGCACTTGCGGATCTGTTCCGCTTGCCGGGCGTACCAAAAGCAGAGCCGGATGATCGATCGCTGGTTGGAACGGCGTGCCAACGAAGGCCCCACCATTCAGAGCGAAGCGCTCGAAACGCGGATCATCGACGGGATCCCACCCCTGTCGTAGCCTCCACGTTGCGCGCTCAGCGCGTTATCATACAGCGGTGCGCCGCGTAGCCGTCTGTTCCGTAGGTGTATATCCCGGGCGCTAGGTGTTGCACGTCGACCGCCGCGATCGATCCCGCAATACCGAGCCTTTCGGCATGCACCACGCGGCCACTCGCATCGCGCAATTCGAGCAGTCCACCGGCCCCTGCTGCTTCCACCGGAACGAAGAGGTGGGTCGTCGCCGGGTTCGGATAGGGAACGCCTGTGCCCATGGCGAGCTGTGCCTCCATTAGCCCGGTCGATCCATTGTTCGATGCCGCAGAGGCGACCTGATACACCTCCCCATAGGTGCTGCCTGAAGCCGCTTCGCTCACAAATACCACGGTCCGGCATTGCGCTATGTCCCAGTCGGTCGGCACCGTGTAGGAGTAAGTGCGCATGACCGCATCGCCCGCGGATGTGGTTGTCACTTCATCACCCTCTAGCGGGGTGAGGTACGCGCGCAGCACATGGCGATGATCGTAGTTCGGTTGGTTGCCACCAGCCCCGTAATCGGTCTGCCAGCCGGTAATGTGATCCTGCGTGATCAGCACATGGATCCGGTCGTTGCCTGTGGGGCTGTTCGCGGTGTAGTAGAGGTCCGCTGTAACGGTGAGCTCGCGCGTGCCGCCGTCGAAGCTATTGGTGACGCCGATGTTCACCGGAGCCGGTAGCTGAAGCACCGCATCCACCGCACTGCTCCATGCGCCGCTGGAAAGCAGCTCGGTCCCGTTGTGATCCCTACGGTTCACCACGGCAAGTGGGGTGAAGGGTACGTTGAAGTGATCGTGCAGGTCCGTGCTCCACATGGTACGGAAGTCGGGCTGCCCTGCCGAAGGGACCGCGAGCGACCCGGCATGCAACCCGACCACCACGACATCCTGCGGATGGGCGGTCATGATAGCGTTGGAGATGACATGCCCTGCCGGGCAGTTACCGCAATGCAACGCTGTGAACTGTTCCACCAGTGCCTTGCGCGGCTGTGGGTCCTGGCCCACCTGCGCGAACGCGGACGTGGAGAACAGGAGGACGAATGTGAGCAGGGAAATTCCAGCGAGGGATGCGAGCGCGGAGAAAGATCGGGGCATGGTTGGGTATGGCTAGCTACGTGGATCACAGCAGCCTCGGATCGGCGGCCGACCCATGGTCGCGTCGTTCCCTCGAACCTGACGATCCTGCTCAGTGCCCCAATGGCGAACGCCCACTATCCGGCTGGGCTGGCGTTGCGTTGCGCTCCAGATGCGTGACGAAGTAGGTGGTCTCACCACGCCACGGCAGCCTTGCATAACGTTCCACATAGTGCAGGTTCACCCGTTCGCCGCTCAACGAAGCTTCTTCGAGCTCGCGGTAGAGCGCATCCTCCCCCGTTTCCACGCTGAAATTGAACACCTCGCTCAATGCGCTGGTCCCCGCGCCTGCAGCTCCGAAGGTCTGCAGGTTCATCTGCCCTTCCCAGGTCTTGAACACCATGCCGCGCTTGCTCAATTTGATCACCATGCCGCTTCGGCTGCCTTCACTGTAGCTCGCGTAGTAGAGGAACAGCACCCACGCGATCAGTAGCGCCCCCACTACGAGCAGCAGGCGCCATGCGGTGCGTTTCAACATGCTACCGAACGATCGCTTCGGGGTGGGGGTGGGGGTGGTCGTATCGTTCATGTGCTAAAGATAGGCGTGGAGCCTGGCCGTACTTTCGCGGTGTGTCGCACCACGCTCACGCGCATGGGCATGCCCATCCACATGCGCCCGCTACCGGGACGTTGCGCGCGGCCTTCTTCCTCAACCTGACCTTCACCCTGGTGGAACTGGCCGGGGGACTGTGGACCAACAGCTTCGCCGTGCTCAGTGATGCGCTGCATGATCTGGGCGATTGCCTGGTCCTAGGCACCGCGTGGTATCTGCAACGCGTGGCTTTGAAGGGACGCGATGCGCACTACAGTTATGGCTATGCCCGCTACAGCATGCTGGGAGGCTGGGGCAGCGCCATGGTTCTGCTCCTCGGTTCGTTGCTCGTGTTCGGTGCGGCCATCCCGAGGCTGCTCCACCCGCCGCTTCCCCACACCCAAGGCATGATGGCCCTCGCCGTGTTCGGCCTGGTAATGAACGGCGCCGCCGCGTGGATGCTGCATCGCGGCTCTTCGCTGAACGAACGCGGAGCCTACCTCCACCTGCTCGAGGATGTGCTCGGCTGGGCAGCGGTGCTGGTGGGTGCGGTCGCGATGTACTTCACCGCTTGGGCGGTGATCGATCCATTGCTCAGCATGGCCATCAGCGCGTTCATCGCGGTGAACGCCCTGCGCACCCTGCGGGCCGGCACGGGCATTCTCATGCAGCGTCTACCGGAACACGTCGATGCGGAACGCATCCGCAGCGCGCTCACCGCGCTGCCGAACGTGCGCGATGTGCATGACCAGCATGCCTGGTCGCTGGACGGGAACTATGTGGTGCTCACCGTTCACTTGGTGGTGGACACCACCGATGCCGACCTTCTCCGCAGCGTGAAGGAGCAAGCACGCCATGCCCTGCACCACCAGGGTGTGCAGCATGCCACCATCGAATTGGAACGGCCGGATGAGGTCTGCGAGCTACAGCACCACTAGCATGGACCTGCCCAAGTCCCTCTTCCGCACGGTAGCACGTTTGAACAAGATGCTGCTGCCGAAGCTGTGGGCCAAGGACCTGCTCCGGCTTACACCGCTCCAGAAAGCGCTCGTAGCTTACCGCTATTCGGTGACGCGCAACGCGCTCTGAAACACATCGCCCCCGCCGTTCCGAAGAACAACGGGGGCGACCGAGAGAAGCAACGATCAGCGCAACACCAACCGACGCGAGGCGGAGCCCGTGCTGTTGATCACGCGCACGACATACAGACCCGCAGGTAGAGCGCTCAGGTCCAGTTGTTGGCGCAATGCCCCTTGGCCTTCGCTGCGCAAATTGGTGGTATAGGCGATGCGGCCGTCGGTGTTCAGCACCTCCAATTGAAGGTCTTCCCCATCGTTGGGTGGGTTCAACTCCAACGTGACCAAGCCACGGCTCGGATTGGGCATCAGGTCAAAGTGGGTGAATGCGGCGGTGGGTTCCTCAACGCCGTCACATATCACCACATGCACTCCCAGGAGAGCAGTGTCCGGCACGCAGTAAGGTCCGCTGACCACATAGGTATAGGGATGCATGCCTGCCCCGATGAATGCGGGGTTGATCTCTGTGTCCCATCCGCCAAGGGCAACGTTTCCGGGATCGTACCACGTACCCGTTGTATCCGGAACACCGGTTATGCCGTCGAAAAGAAAGAACGTGGTCTCGTCATCACATATCGTCACAATGTTCCCGGTCCCTGCGCTAAGGGGAGGTTCAACGAAGACCGTTGCCGTTGAATTCACCATGGCACAAGGCAGGGTGCCGCTCAATGAATAGGTGTATACACCCTCCTGGTCCGACCCCGGAACAAAGAACTGGTCGTGTGGCAAACCATTGTAGGACCACTGCCCTCCTGTGTCGGGCGTGCCGCCCAGGATCTGGAACAACATGATCGGGGGACCATCATCACACAAGGCCAAGGTGTCTGCAACACCGGCATCATTCACCTGCGGGAAGTAAACGATGGATACTTGTTGTACCGCCGTGGTGCATGGAGCCAATGTGTTTATCGTGTAGGTGTATAATCCACTCGGGTCCGTTCCTGGCAAGAAGGTACCGCTATGGTTTTGGTTCTGCGGTCCGGTCCATACGCCATCGGGATCAGGCGACCCGTTCAGCACGCCGAGCAGGTCGAACCCAGAAGCATCCGTACAGATCGTGTCGCTCCCAAAGAGTCCTGCGAATGGATCCACGCCAAAGTATATAGTCTTGTTGATGGTATGTGTATCAACGAGATTCCCGTTCATGATCATGTTCGTCACGATCGAATACCACCCAGCAGGATATGGTCCCACGGGGGGGATGGGCTGGCTGAAGGACGCTGGTCCGCCCCCTTGGCCAACGACCAATTCAACCGTGATCGTCGTCCCGGTTTGGACCACAGTGGATCCATAGGGAGAAGCACCACCGGGAACGTTGCCGCCAATGGTGATGGTGAACTGGTCGCATTCCGTAACGTAGTTCGGGGTGATCTGAACGCTGGTGATCGTTTGCCCATGGCAGAGCATCTGCATTGCGCAAACACATCCGCTAACGGTTAGAATTCGATGCACTTGAACAGGGTCCACGAGGTCAAGATACTTCAAACGCTCAGGCTTCTCGGCGATCTACAAAGATCATTCGCCCTACGGCGTGCACCGCTCTCTAAAACACATCGCCCCCGCCGTTCCGAAGAACAACGGGGGCGATCGGAGAAGCAATTGTCAGCGCAACACCAACCGCCGCGATGCGGAGCCCGTGCTGTTGATCACGCGCACCACGTAGAGACCGGCGCGCAGCTCGCTTAGATCGAGCACCTGCCGCAGGGTGCGCTGGCCTTCGCTGCGCAAATTGGTGGTATAGGCGATGCGGCCGTCGGCGTTCAGCACTTCTACACGCAGGTCTTCCAATGGATCGGACGAGCCCAGGTCCATGGTCACGATCCCTTCCGTGGGGTTGGGCAACAGTTCGAAGCGATCGAGCCCCGCCATCCGCTCCTCCATACCAACGGTACAATCGACCGATGTGGAGTCGAGCAGCACCACTTCCACATACGCGGTATCTGAGGGACAGAAAGGACTCGTAACGATGTAGGTGTAGATACCTCCACCATTGATCGCAGGGATGATCTCGACCATGTAGCTCCCCAAAATGAACGGACCGGTATACCACGTACCGGATTGGTTCGGCGTTCCCGTAAGCCCCGTGCTCAAGGCAAAAATGGAATCGTTCTCGCACACCTCTACCGTATTGCCGGTACCTGCGCTAGGCGGCACTTCCAATGTTACCGTAACACTCGCGCTTACCGTAGGGCAGGGTGCGGTGCCCGGCAATGTGTAGGTATAGACCCCTTGTTGATCAGCAAGCGGGTTGAACTGTGGCCCATGGTTCTGCCCATTGAACGACCATTGGCCACCGGGATCGGGCGTACCTCCCAAATAAGAGAACAGGGTAATGGGTGCCCCTCCCTGGCACACACTGGCATAGCCTGACGTGCCGGGGTCGTTCGTCTGCGGCACATACTGCACATAAACCTGCTGGTACGCAGAGGTGCAGGGTGGTAAAACCTCGATGGAATAGGTGTAATACCCCTCCAGTGACACCCCCGGATCGAAGGTCGCGCTGCACGGCTGGTTCAAGGGATCGGTCCAGGACCCGCCTGGATCCGCACCGGTAAGCAGCGTGAACAGGTTGAAGTTCGGGTCGGAGGTGCATACCGTGTCGGAGCCGAACTGTCCAGCATCCGGATTGACACCGGCCGTCACCACTTTTACAATTGTCTCAGTATCCACGATCGTACCGTTCACATCCATCTGGATGATGAAGGTGTAGGAACCGGGCGCGTAGGGTCCGAACGGTCCTACCGGTTGGCTGAAACTGGCCGGGCCTCCGCCCGGCGAAACCAAGAGCGGAATGGTAATGGTGTTACCAACTTGGCTGTAGCCGAACGATTGCGGCGATGCACCACCGGGAATGTTACCGTTGATGGTGATCATCACCAGGTTGCACTCCGAGATGTTGTTCGGGCTGAACGTGACACTGGTGAGTTGGCCTTGCCCGGAGCAGAACGAAGCGAAGGACCCGATGCCGGTGACGAGTGTAAGGGTGCGGAGCATGAATGGCTTTCTTTTGTCGACCGCAAGGTAATAGGGCGGGACCAAGTTGTGCCACCACCTTCGCCGCCAATGAGGCACATCGCATTGTGGATAGCGCTGGCCGTATCGGCCTTCTGCCCGGTACGCGGTCAGGGGTTGTTGGTGAACGAAGTGTGCCCCATTTGTCCCCTGCCTTCCGGTGCCAGGGGTTGGTTGGAACTCTTCAATAGCGGGCCGAACCCCGTCCAATTGGCGGGCACGGTGTTCCAGGTCGGGCCGTACAGAGCGCAACTGGATACCCAACGCCTGCTCGCTCCCGGCATGCTACATCTCATCTCGCTGAACCCCACTTTCGACGGTCGATCCGCAGTCCCGCTCGCCTTATCCGGATCGGGGGGAAGCCTTCTGCTCTTCGCCGCAGGAGGCACGAGGATGCTCGATGCTTTCACCTGGCCTGCGGTGTCGCCCGGGATCTCGGTCGGCCGATGGCCGGACGGCGGGGCGGACTGGAGCTTTTTCCCAACACCTGGACCCGGCGAACCGCAGGGTTCCGCTCTGCCACGCGTACACGCACGGGCTCCCGCACCCACCATCCAATTGCGCCCTGGAGCCCTGGAGATCGAGGCTTGTGAGGGCTGCGAGGTACGGTACACTACCGACGGCTCACCACCGGAAGGATCACAGGCGCAAGCCTACCATGCACCGATCGACACATCTGGGATCGCGGTCTTGCGTACGTCGGCATCGCGTAGTGATCTTCTATCCTGGCAGGCAACTCCCTGGGTCAAAAACATGGATGATGTCGGGGTTGCCGTTCTGATCGATCCCGCGGAATTGTGGGATGCGGAGAACGGCCTGCTCGCGGAAGGCGACCGAGCCAATTTCGCACGCGAAGGACCCGCATGGACCCGCACCGCACAACTGGTGGTGCGGAGTGGCGAGATCGAAGTGGATCGACCGGTGGCTCTACGCGTTTCCGGCAGTGGCTCGCGGGGTTTCCCGAAACGGTCCTTCAACGTGTCCGGCCGCACCACCCTGGGCAGCAAGGGGCAACTGAGACTTCCCGATAGTTCCGCATGGAACACCCTTGTGCTGCGTGCTGATGCCACGCCGCACGCCCTGCTGCACAACCTGCTCACCACTGAATTGGTCCATCGTGCCGGCGACCGGCTGGCGGTGCAACCGGGAACCGCGATGCCGCTCTATTTGAACGGCGCCTACTGGGGAGCCTATCGGGCGATGCCCGCCAAGAACGAGGAACTGTTGTGCAAGTTGAGCGGAGCGGAAAAGCTTGACATTGTGGAGGGTGCGGAAGGACGCATAGTGCGCGGCGGACGCTCGCACTTTGAACAGGCCATGGCCTTGTTGGAGCGCGCTGCTCCGCTGGACAGCCTGGCGGCCCTGATCGAAGTGGAGAGCCTGATCGAACTAGCGTGCTTCGACCTATGGACAGGCCGTGCGGACGCCGACTTGAACATGCGTTGCTATCGCCCCGCGCAACCCGGTGGGCGGTGGCGCTGGGTGCTCTATGACATGGATCTGTGGGCGCCGCCGGACGATCCGAGCGTGGAGCGCCTCTGCGATGGCCACTTCCCCTCCGCACCTTATTTGCCCCAGCTGCTCGGACATCCCGAACTGCGCCCGCTGCTGCTGGCGCGATTAAGCACGTTGCTCGCCACGGTGTTCTCGGAGGCACAAGCCCTACCTCTGGCGGACAGTCTGTATCGCGCACATGCCGTCCTGCTCATGTCCGATCATCAGCGGTGGAAGGACGCGATGGAGGTGCCGCTACCCGAAGAGACACAGGCCGTGATCAAGGAGCATATTACGCAGCGCGGGGAGTTCCTGCTCCGGGACCTCGCGAGGTACATTGGCATACGCGCGACTGAGATCCGCATCACCGCCCCGTCCGCGCACGAGGGATCGATGGTTCTGGAAGGGATCGTGCTCACCCCGGGCAAACATGTCCTCCGCACTTTCGAACACGTACCGTTACGATGGCGCGCCGTGCCAGCAGAAGGCATGGAGTTCGCGGGCTGGAAGGGGATAGATGCGACCCTGCCCGAGGTATCCGTCAGAGCCGGCACGGCGAACCAGGTGCAACCGCTGTTCCGCGCGGAAGGCCGGTCAGGCCGGAACGGCCTGCAGCAACGACTCGAAGATCGCCTTGCCGTCCGTGTTCCCTAGTCGCACGTCGGCTGCGCGCTCGGGGTGTGGCATCATACCGAAGACGTTGCGCCCTTCGTTGGTCACCCCGGCGATGCTGTCCCGGCTTCCGTTCGGGTTCGCTTCCAAGGTCAC
Organism: Flavobacteriales bacterium; assembly: GCA_016703105.1. Classification (GTDB taxonomy): domain Bacteria; phylum Bacteroidota; class Bacteroidia; order Flavobacteriales_F; family PHOS-HE28; genus PHOS-HE28. The sequence continues at coordinate 122,441 of JADJCS010000004.1, read as the reverse complement.
TTGCCCGGCGGCATCGCAGTAGCGGAACAGCACTTGCTCCTTGTCCTGGATCCGTTTGATCTGGTCCGTAGCTGCGAAATACCGGCCCTCACCATGTGCGATGGGGATACGGAGCACTTTGCGTTGGATCGAAGCGGTGAGCGGTGTACGACGGGTGGCCGTAGCGATGTACACATTGCGGCATATGAACCGCTGTGCTTCATTGTGGAGCAGGGCCCCGGGGAGCAAGCCGGCCTCGCATAGCACTTGGAAGCCATTGCATACACCGAAGACAAGCCCTCCCTTTTTCGCATGGGTGGCCACCTCCTGCATGATCGGTGAGAACCGGGCGATGGCGCCGGAACGCAAGTAGTCCCCGTAGGAAAAGCCGCCGGGGAGCACGATCAGTTCGCAGCCCTTCAGGTCGTGTTCCTTGTGCCAGAGACGCTCCACCTTCCGGCCCAGGATGGTGCCGAGCACATGCACCATGTCCTCATCGCAGTTGGACCCCGGAAAAATGACGACCCCACATTTCATGCTGCCTGCCCCCGGCGGAAAGTGCGCGGGATGCGCCGCCAAAAGTAGCTCACCCCGTCCACTGGCCTGCCAGTGCTGCGGCCAACAGGGCGTATGCGGCGACCTCCGCCACCCAGGTCCTCCGTGTCGTTTGCAACGGGTACGCGAGCAGGATCGCCAGGGGGCTGGCCACCAGCACCGCCGCCATGGGCCGACCCAGTAGCCATTGCAGCGCAAGCAAAAGGGCCATGGCGAAGGCGAAGGCGAGATAAGCCGCCCGGGCGTTCTTCTCGCGCATGATGCTGCGCCCATACAGCCGCGCGAACGAGAGGATCGCCGGCACCGCGACCAACAGTACCAGCGCAGGAGCGAGCCGGTCACGCAACAGTTCGACTTCCGGCTTGGACGATCGCACGACGGAGAGGGTTGTCGCAAGATGCCAGCGTTCCGGGGCGAATAAACCGGCGAGGGACCAAGCGGAGCTCATCACCACCCCGATGCCCAAGGCGGGTACCAAGTAATCGCGCCAACCGAACGGCCGCATCACCGCGATCGAGGCCCACAGAACCACTAGGAGGAAGCTATACGGCGCATAGAACAACGCCGCCAGACCCACAAGCGCCCCTGCATCGAAGAGATCGCCAAGAGCTCGGGCCCGTCCCTGTGTTCCCCACGTTCGGCGCAGCGCGAACAATACCAAGGGCATGCCGAGCAATGCCGGGTCCGGGGCCATGTGCCAGGGCCCGATGGCCAAGAGGATGGGGAAAAGCAGCGCGGCCAAATGGTTGCGCCGCTCGAACAGTTCCCGGTCGTTCGCCAAGGCGTCCACCTGCACCGCGAGCCCCATCGTGACGAGCGCCCCGATCAGCGCCGCGCTCCAGGGCACGGTCGCGAAAAGGCGAGCGAACGGCTGGTAGAACAGCATCTGCTGTCCCGGTTCCGCGGGCGATCCGTTCCATAACACCCCGGACCATAGGGCCGGCACCAGCACCAACAGCCCCAGCAGCAAGGTGGGTTGATGGGTTCGGTAGGCGCGTACCAGCATCTGGGCTATCGCTACGATCCTATCTTTGGCCGGACTTAAGCCCTTCCGCCATGCGCGACATTTGGTTCGGCCTCGGACATTTCTTCCAGGACACCTTTGATTGGTTCCTCACCCCGTTCGGCTGGACGCCCCCCATCCTCTTCACGCTGGTGCTGACCTTCGGGTTCTTCTATTGGTTGGTGCTGCAAGGGCGCTACAACCGCAAGGCGAAAGAGACCGGCGGCCGCGCCTGATCGATCGTTCAGGCTTGCTGGGCCGCCCCTGCCTTCACGGTTGGTTGCCGTACCAGGTCGTGACCAATGTCGTGGCGGTGCTGTTTTCCTTCGAAATCGATCAACGTGGTCTGTAAGTAGGTGTTCAGGATCGCGTGTTCCAGATCCTTGCCCACGGCGGTCACCGCGACCACACGCCCACCCGCGGTCACCAAGCCTTTGGGACCTTCCGCTGTACCGGAGTGGAACACGAGCGCGTCCTTCACCAGGTCAAGACCCACGATGGGTCGCCCTGTCGGCACTTTGCCCGGGTAGTTCTCGCTGGCCAGCACCACGGTCACACAGGTGCGATCATCCACATCCACATGGCGTTCGCTCAGGGTATTGCTCGCGATCCCCTCGAACAGATCGAGCAGGTCGCTCCGTAGCCGCGGCAGGATCACCTCCGCTTCGGGATCGCCCAAACGCACGTTGTACTCGATCACATAAGGCTCCCCGTTCACGTTCATCAGGCCCATGAAAATGAAGCCCTGGTACGGGATCCCTTCCGCAGCCAGACCGCGCACGGTGGGTGCGGCGATGCGGTCGTGCACCTTCTGCATGAAGTCCTTATCCGCGAAAGGCACAGGAGATACCGCACCCATACCTCCGGTGTTCGGACCGGTGTCGCCATCGCCGATGCGCTTGTAGTCCTTCGCGGCCGGCAACATCTTGAAAGCGGTTCCATCGGTGATCAGAAAGGCGCTTACCTCGATGCCTTTCAAATGGTCCTCGATCACCACCGTGTCGCCCGCGCTACCGTATTTGCCTTCCTGTAGCATATGCTTCAGCACGCGCGCCGCCTCGGCCCGGTCGTCGGTGATCACCACGCCTTTGCCTGCGGCCAGGCCATCGGCTTTCAATACGTAGGGGGGACGCACACGCTCCAGGTGTTCCACGGCTTCCTTCAGTTCGCCCTTACGGAAAGTGCGATGTGCGGGAGTAGGGATGTTGTGCCGGAACATGAACTCTTTCGCGAAGTCCTTGCTGCCTTCGAGCTGCGCGCCGATCTTCCGCGGACCGATCACTGTGACCTTGCCCGCCAACTTCGGATCGTCCGCGATGCGGTCGTGCAAACCATCTACCAAGGGTCCCTCCGGACCCACCACCACGATGCTGATGTTCTTGCCGAGCAGGAAGGTGCGAAGCCCTTTCTGATCCTCCAGATCGAGGTCCACCAACCTGCCATGCCGTTTCATGCCGGGGTTGCCCGGGGCGATGTAGAGGGCATCGAGCAACGAGCTCTGCGCGAGTTTCCAAGCCAGCGCGTGCTCGCGGCCACCGCTACCGATCAACAGGACATTCATCGTTGCGCGCTTTCGGGCAAAGGAACGCACGAAGCAGGCTGCGCTCCGGCCCTTGTTTTCAACAGCGAAGCCGACCTGTTGGGCCGGCTTCGTCGTGCGTTGTGCACGATCGGGTTCAATGCTGATGCTCCACGCGCTTGATGCTGCAACCGATGTTCCGCGTGGTGGCCGGATCGATGGGCTTGCCCGCCGCCAAATTGGTGATGGCATTGCGCACGTACGGCACCTGCACTTTGGAAGCGCTTTCCACATTGTCGTCGATGGCGCCTTTGTAAACGAGCTTCATGTCCTTATCGAAGAGGAACACATGCGGGGTGGTGCGCGCGCCAAAAGCATCGGCTACCGCATGGCCTTTGTCCAACAAGTAGTAGTGGGTGTACTTCTTCTCCGTGAAGTGCGCCTTCATATCCTCCAGGCCATCGCCCATGGCGCGCTTGGCCTCGTTGCTGTTCACCAATGCCAGACCCACGCCGTTCTGCCGGGCGAATACGCCCAGTTCCGGATAGCGGCCCTCCCAACCTTCGCTGCCTTCGCTGCCCACCACGAACGGGCAGGTGTTGCAGGTGAAGACCACGAGCAGGCCGTTCTTGGCGGCCAGTTGCTTCAGGTTGAACTCCTTGCCGCTCACGTCCATCATGGGGTGGTCGGCCATCGGCAGGGCATCGCCGATGTTCATGTCTTTCAGTTCTCCATGCGGGGTGAAGGCCATCAGGGTCAGGGCGGATAGGGCAGCGATCTTGATCATCGGTCAGGGGTTGTGCGGAATAGACGCACGAAGGTAGCCATGCGTTCGCCGATCGGGAAAGCGGCGTGGCGGTAAGTTCGCTCCGTGCTAACCGCCGCCCTGCTCCTGCTGGCCGCCTTCGGGGCCTCCTTGCTCACCTTCGTCAGTGGGTTCGGCCTGGGCACCTTGTTATTGCCCGCGTTCGCGCTCTTCGTGCCGCTGCCCGTGGCGGTCACCCTCACCGCCGTGGTGCATGTGCTGAACAACTTATTCAAATTCAGCCTGTTGCGTCAGCACGTACACCGCCCTACGGTGTTCCGCTTCGGACTTCCGGCGATCGGGGGAGCGCTGCTGGGCGCCTGGCTCCTCGTGCGCCTGGGGAAATTGGAACCGCTCTACTATGGCGTGTACCATCCCGTGGGTCCTCTCCAGGTCACCATCGCTTTGCTCATGGTGTTGTTCGCTTTTCTGGAACTCTCCCCGGCCATGCGCAACTACCGTTTCCCGGCACACGTCCAGACACTCGGCGGACTGGTGAGCGGGTTCTTCGGTGGCCTTAGCGGACACCAAGGCGCATTGCGCAGCATGTTCCTGGTGCATGGCGGCTTGAGCAAGGAGGGTTATGTGGCCACCGGCACGGCCATCGCGTTGCTTGTGGACTTCACTCGGATCCCTTTCTATTTGGGGAGCATGGATGTCTCGCCGCTTACTGACCAACTGCCCTTGCTCATCGGCTGCGTGCTGGCCGCCTTCGCGGGCGCTTGGTGGGGACGCAAGCTTTTGCCCTCGCTCACCTATCGCGGAGTGCAATTCGCGGTGGCGGTGTTGTTGCTCGGTGTCGCCGCGGGGTTGCTTGGTGGGGTGATCTGACGAGATCGGGCAGCATTCTCGCTACGGTGGGGGTCTTTGGTCCAGAGAGCTTGGCCACCGTCCCCTCCTATCTTACATTTCCAAGACATGCGCTCGCCGTATCGGATTCCTTTGTTGTTAACCGTGGTGTCGATGACCTTGGCCCTCTCCGGCCAAGCCGACCAGAACTGGTTCTTTGGATGGCATGCCGGCATCGACTTCAATGGTGCACAACCGCTGGCGACAAACGGAGCGATGAACGTTGCCATGGGTTCCGCGACCATATCCGATGCATCAGGTGAACTCCTCTTTTACTCCGACGGGATCAAGGTGTGGAACCGGTCTCATGAAGTGATGCCGAACGGAGCTGGGCTCTTAGGAGAGGAGTACGTCACCCAAGCTGCATTGATAGTGGGACAGCCCGGTCACTGTGGCATCTTCTATTTGTTCACCAGCGCGAACGCCCCAAGCACCGACGCACTCCGCTACTCTGTCATTGACATGAGCCTCGACAATGGTCTAGGCGATGTGGTGGCCGGTATGAAGAACGTTCTTCTGGCGAACCCCATGGGGGAAAAATTAACCGCACTAAGGCATGGCAACGGTGTAGCTGCGTGGGTCTTCAGCCGTGCTTTGCTAGGGGATGCGCTCTACGCCTATCTTCTTACCGAGCAAGGCTTGGATACGATCCCCGTCATTTCGCACGTCGGTCAGAACACGTTCCTCGGCTGCGATGCGGGCTTCTTGAAGGTTTCGCATGACGGGACCGAGCTGTTCCATCTTGGACCCGGTTGCCAAATTGCCGAGATCTTCGATGTGGACGCAGCCGTCGGCATGCTTTCTGGGGCACAGGACCTGTTCATGCAATACGACCTGCCCAACGTATTGATCAGCATGGAATTCTCGCCGAACGGTCAATTTCTGTATTTCACACAGTATATCCCTTTTGATTCCACGAGCGTGATCCAGATCGATCGAGCTACCGGTATCCGAACAATCCTTGACGCCGACTTCGACTATCAAGGTCACGGAGACCTGCGCCTTGGACCGGATGGCCGCATCTACGTAGCGCACCAGATCGAGGGCTTCGTGGATGTGATCGAATATCCCGACCTGCCGGGTGCCGCATGCGGCTTCACGCCTGCGGGTTTCGCATTGCAAGTACCATTGGTCTCGTACCAAGGCCTACCGAACAACGTACTGCCCTACACGATGCTCACGCTTGACCTCGGCAACGACACCACTTTCAGTTGTGCGACCGAGCCCTTCCACCTTTTTGTCCCTACCACGATCAATGGGTCTTTCTCCTGGCAGGATGGAAGCACAGGCCCCACATTCCTTGTGGATACTTCCGGCACCTATTCCGTGGAAGTGATCTCGCTGTGTGGTTCGGCCATTGACACGCTACTTGTACTATCCGGCGATGACGAGGTCGATGTGGATCCCTGGAGCGGGATCCTTCCTAACGTCTTCACTCCGAACAATGATGGCGAGAACGAGACCTTCCCCTTGCTCCCGGTCCCGATGGAAAAAATGTCCATCACGATCAACGACCGTTGGGGCGCTCCGGTTTTCAGATCTGACGATCGATCGCTGCTTTGGAACGGGAAGAAGGACAACGCCACCATCCCCTGCCCCGATGGCGTCTACTTCTACACCGGTAGCGTTCAATACTCCAACACATGTCGCATGTATGATCGCCCCATTCAGGGGGTCGTGCAACTTCTGCGGTAAACTGCTTGCGCCTCCTCCTGTTTCGGAGTGACCTCCAAAGGCACGGATGCGTAATCCCTGCCCGATCACATCACAACGGAATATTCCCATGCTTCTTCCGCGGCAGCTTGTCCACCTTGTTTCGTAGCATGCGCAGGGCGTGCATCACTTTGATGCGCGTGTCGCTGGGGCGGATCACTTCATCCACATAGCCGCGTGCGGCCGCCTCGTAGGGATTGGCGAACTGTTCCTTGTATTCGGCCTCCTTCTCCTGCCACTTTTTCTGCGGGTCCTTCGACTTGGCGATCTCGTTCTTGAAGATGATCTCCGCGGCGCCCTTCGCGCCCATCACGGCGATCTCCGCGCTGGGCCAGGCGTAGTTCATGTCGCAGCCGATGTGCTTGCTGTTCATCACGTCGTACGCACCGCCGTATGCCTTGCGCGTGATGATGGTGATGCGCGGTACCGTGGCCTCGCTGAACGCATAGAGCAGCTTCGCGCCGTGATCGATGATGCCGCGCCACTCCTGCTCAGTGCCGGGCAAAAAGCCGGGCACGTCCACGAAGACGACGAGCGGGATGTTGAAGGCATCGCAGAAACGCACGAAGCGCGCGGCCTTGATGCTGGCATCGATGTCGAGCACACCGGCGAGCACCGCCGGCTGGTTCGCCACGCAGCCCACGGTGCGGCCTTCGATGCGCGCGAAGCCGATCACCATGTTGCGAGCGTACTCGGTGTGCACTTCCATGCTGCTGTCCGGATCGATCACCGCGTTCATCACCTGCCGGATGTCATACGGCTGGTTCGGGTTCGCGGGGATGATGGTGTCGAGTTCCGGACGACGTTCATCACTGGGTGTATAGGGAAGAGCGGGTGGTTCCTCCTCGCAATTGCTCGGCATGTAAGCGACCAGTTGTCGCAGCTGTCGTATCGCATCCAACTCGTTCGGCGCGGTGAAGTGCGCCACACCGCTCTTCGATGCGTGCGTTGTTGCGCCGCCCAGTTCTTCGGCCGTCACTTCTTCGTGCGTTACGGTCTTCACCACGTTGGGGCCGGTGACGAACATGTAGCTGGTGCCTTCCACCATCATCACGAAATCGGTGAGCGCCGGTGAATACACCGCACCCCCGGCGCAGGGCCCGAGGATCGCGCTGATCTGCGGCACCACGCCGCTGCTGCGCACGTTGCGGTAGAAGATGTCCGCGTAGCCGCCGAGGCTCACCACGCCTTCCTGGATGCGCGCGCCGCCGCTGTCGTTCATGCCGATCACCGGCGCGCCGTTCTGCATGGCGAGATCCATGATGCGGCAGATCTTCTCCGCATGCGCTTCCGCGAGCGATCCGCCCAGCACGGTGAAATCCTGGCTGAAGACATAGACGAGCCGCCCACCGATCGTTCCGTAGCCGGTAACGACCCCGTCGCCGAGGAAGACCTGGTGCTCCAAACCGAAATTGGTGCTGCGGTGCGTGACCAGCTGACCGATCTCCTGGAAGGAACCTTCGTCCAGCAGCATGTCGACGCGCTCGCGCGCGGTGAGCTTGCCCTTCTTGTGCTGCGCGGCGATGCGGTCGGCACCACCGCCCAGCAGGGCTTGTTCTTCGCGTGCGGCCAGGGTCTTGAACGGATCGCTCATCGGGCTCTCGGTTTAAGAGACTGTTCGGGATCTCTTCAAATGCGCTCTCCGGCCTCTTTTCCGCCGATGCTGCGCCGGAGAATGTTCCCGTAGACACCGCTACGCGAAAATTCTCCGACTTCGCCTCGGCAAAAAATAGTCTCGGAGCCCATCATTCAAGAGATCCCAAACAAACTCTAAGAGGGCGGCTAAGTTAGACGGGCGCCGATGGCCCCACCGCCCGGTGCACCTTGCGTACTTTGCCCCATCATGGCCTGGCGCTTCGCCGACCTTCCCGTCCGCACCAAGTTCCTCGTGACCTTGGGCATTCCCGTGCTCGGCTTGGTGCTGCTCATCGGCAAGCAGGTGGACGGCAGCCTGAAACGCCGCGACGTGCTGCGCTACATCAACATCCAGGCGCGCAACATCGATCGATTGGCGGGACTGCTGCATGAACTGCAGGAAGAGAACGCGCAGAGCATCGCCTACCTGGGCGGGGTGCAAGTGAACCAGCCCCGGTTGGAACTGCAATACAGCCGCACCGATGCCGCCGCGGAACGGCTGAACGATCCCGAGCTGGCCTTGAACCAGGAGGTGCAAGGGGCCAACGCGCTGACGGGGATCAGCCTGTTGCGTCAACGTGTATCCGAACAACGCATCACCTTGGGCGATGCCGACCAGAGCTACCGGCAGATGCGGACCGCCGTGCTGGAAGATCTGAGCCGCGTAGCCAAACTCGCCCTGGACCCCGAGACCAAGGACCGGCTGTATTCCCACCTCAGCCTGTTGAACTCCACCGATGCGTTGGCGAACGTGCGCACCTCGCTGGGCCGCGGCTTCACCAATGGATGGCTGCCAGCAGGCGACCTCGGCTGGCTCTATGACCAACTCGCCCGCTATTCCACGAGCCTGTTCCTTTTCGAGCGCGATGCCCCGGCAGAAGTGCTCGCCGCGTTCCGCGAAAATTACCAAGGACCGGACGTGAACTTCGTGCGCACGGTGATCGGCACCGTGCAGGAAAAGCGCAGCCTCACCGGCCTCAACGTGGAGGCCGAAGCATGGAAGCAGCACAGCGATCAGGCCATGGCCAAATTGGACGATGTGGAGGCGATCTCCATTGCCCGCATCGTGGAGGCCACCGATGCCAACCGCCGCGATGCGGAGTCCCGCCTGTTCATCGTTCTGATCGCGCTCTTCGGGGTGGTATCCGCAGTGGCCATCATGGCTTTCGTGATCATGCGCGGCATACGGCGCACGGTGAGCGAGATCACCGAAGCGGCGGGCGCGCTCGCCGAAGGCGACATCCGGGTGGCCGTGCCGGTGACCAGCGATGATGAGTTCGGCACCATGGCCCGCTCCTTCAACCGCATGATCGAGAACGTTCGCTCGTTGAGCGACAGCGCCGAGGCCATTGGCAAGGGCAATTACGATACGCCCGTGCCCGTGCGTGGACCCGATGATGTGCTCGGGGTGGCCCTGAGCCGGATGAAGGAGAACCTGCGCGCGGCACGCACCATGGACGCCGAACAGAAGAAGGCCTTACGCCAGGAAAAGGAGAAGCTGGAGCAGGCCAACGTGCGCATCAATGTGTTGATCAAGGAGATACACCACCGCGTGAAGAACAACCTGCAGGTGGTGGCCAGCCTGCTACGCCTGCAACGGGCCACCATCGACGATGAGCGTTTGCAGGAGGTCTTCGACCAGAGCCAGAGCCGCGTGGCTTCCATGGCGTTGATCCATGAGAAGCTCTACCGCGGCGATGAACTGATCCATCTGGATCTGGGCATCTACATCAAGGAGCTCTTCGCCGAGCTGATCCAGCTGAACAATGTGCGCGACACCATCCGTTACACCGCGCAGGTCGAACCCGGTTTGATCTTCGACCTCACCACGATGGTGCCCTTGGGCCTCGTGCTGAACGAGCTGATCACCAATTCCTTCAAGCACGCCTTCAAGGGCCGTGACGGCGGAGCCATCTCGCTCACCGTGCAGCGCGCGGCGGAAGGCGCCTTCGACCTGCTCTATGCCGATGATGGTGTGGGCATCCCGCAGGAGAAGATCAGCGGAGAAGGAAGTAATACGCTCGGGGTATCATTGATCGAGAGCCTGGTGGAACAGATGAATGGAAGGCTCTCTGTGGATAGCGGCCCGCAGGGCACCAAGTACCACATCCGCTTCAGGGCGGAATAGTGGGCTATCCCTTCGCCAGTTCCGCCTCCACCTCTTCGCTCAACTCCATGTTGTGGTACACGGCGTTCACGTCGTCGTCCTCATCCAGCAGATCCACCAGCTTCATCACGTTTCGGGCAGTGGTGAGGTCGGCGGGGATGAAGGACAGCGGGAAGCGCTTCAGCTCCGCGCTCTTGGTCTCCACGCCGAGTTGCTCGAGCTTCTGCGCCATGGCACCGAAGCTGGTGAAAGGCGCGAGGATGATGAACCCTTCCTCATCGCGGATCACATCATCGGCACCGGCATCGATGGCTTCCATCTCGAACTCGTCGGCATCCTTGCCTTTCAGCGCGGCGTTCTCCACCACGAACTCCGCCTTGCGCTCGAACACGTGGGCCAACGAGCCGCTGGTGCCCAGGGTGCCTTCGCACTTGCTGAAGAAGCTGCGCACATTGGCCACCGTACGGGTGGTGTTGTTGGTGGCCGCGTCGATGAAGATGGCCACGCCACCCGGCGCGTAGCCCTCGTAGGTGATCTCGGCGAAATCCACGCCCTCGCCCCCGGCAGCCTTCTTTATGGCGCGGTCCACGTTGTCCTTGGGCATGTTCATGCCGCGCGCGTTCTGAACGGCCATCCGCAGCCGCGTATTGGTCTCCGGATTCGGCCCGCCGGCCTTCACGGCCATGGCGATCTCCTTGCCGATGCGGGTGAAGAGCTTGCTGAGCTTCGCGTTGCGTGCGAAGATCCGGTGTTTGCGTTTTTCGAATACTCGGCCCATGATATGCGCCGAAGCCCGGCGTAGGTGTATGGTGGTGGTGGTCCTTCGGTGAGGGGTTCGCCTTTGCTATCGACAGGGCGGTCGCTTTGGCGAGCGCGGCGCGAAAATACGCAGGCCGCGCCCAGCTTTCGCTAGCGCGGCCTGCCCGAACCGGCCTCCCCGATGGCTCTTTCCCCTTGTTGCGCTCGCGGCGGCCAGCGATCGATCAATTGAAGCCCACCAGGGCTATGCCCGCGTTCACCGGGATCAATTCGGGGCCGGTGCCCTCCTCGAAGAGCGGGGTAAGGCTGTACTCCGCGAAGAGGTTGAGCCCCCCCCAGCCGATCTGGGCGCGCGCCGCCAGGCGGTACTTCAGCAGGTTGAAGTCGCCCTTGCTGCGGTCCTTTTCGGTCTCGCCTTCCACGCGGTACTTCACCTTGTACATGGTGTCGAAGTACCAGCTACCCACCACGCCAACGGCGACATGGAAGTTGTTCTTGCGGGAGAAGTCGTTGCTCTTCCAACTGCCATCGCGCAGTTGTGCCTCGGTCGGCAGCGGTGCCCGCTTCGTGTTGAACTCCAGCATCAGCGGCACGCGCAGGCCGATCTCGCGCAATTTGTTCTTGCGGTACTCGGGCGAGATCACTTGCACACCGAAGACGGAATCGTTGTTGTAGGCGAGCTGCACGTTGTTGCTCAACCTGTAGTTCACGAACTCCAGACCCAGGCCGGTGAACAAGCCCACATGGTGGCTGCCGAAGTCGATCTTCTGTTCCCACATGTTCAGCGCGAAGAAGCGGGAGTTCGCATCCTCCAGTGCCATGAACTCGGCCTCCTTCGGTAGGTCGAAGCCTCCATTGGGGCTCATGTAATTGTTCATCCCGAGCTCCACACCGGTCCAGTAGGTGAAGGTGCTGCGACGGTCCCTGCGCGCTTGCTTAAGCCGCTCCTTGATGCTGCTGGCGGTGGTATCGCTTTCCTTGTCCTCTGTAAGGATCGTGATCACCTTGTGTTTCAGTTGGAAGGTGAGCGTGTCGCGCTTGCGCCCATCGGCATCCGCCTGGGTACCTGTTACTTCGGCATAAACGCCTTTCTTGCTGTTGATACCGAGTTCCAGCTTGTGCTGTTGATCGGTCTTGGTGGTATCCTCCTGCGCCTGGACGGTCAGGCTGAGGGTCAACGCGGTGATCAAGGGGATCAGGGTTCTCATGGTCTTTCGGTTCTATGGGTAGGACGGCCTGTTCGTTCGGGAGTTACAGGGTGTGTGAAAATTCATCCGGGGCAATACCATCCGCACTGCTTCGCCAAGCCTCGCAGGGACACGCGCGAATGCACACCGATGCGATCGAAATGAGCAGGGGGGCCTCACTCGGAGGCACGGAGCCAAGGAGAACGCAAGTTCATTCGCTGGTGTTCCGGTCACGACTTGTCGTGACGGGTGTCAGCCACCCAATGCGGACCATGTAGAACGGAAAGCGCCCCTTGCGGGGCGCCGTTCCTCTGGTGGAGGTCCGAAGAGGGCTTACGCTTTCTCCGGACGGAAGACAAAGCGCACGCGGCTGGTCCTCCAGATGCCATCGGGGTTCTCACCGATGTCGATCTTGGCGAGCTTGCCGAGCACGTACTCGCGCAGGGGCTCGTTCTGGCTGAAGCTCTCCAGCACTTCCAGGCGGCCTTCCTTGTTCACCACGAAGCTCACGAACACTTCGCCGGTCATGTTGTGCTCGCGCTCCAGCAGGGGGAACACAACGTGCTTGTTCAGGGCTTGCTCCACGGCGCGCTCCAGGGCGTCGGTGTTGCGGGTGGGGATGCGGACAGGTTCGGCGGCGCGGGTGTACCCGAAGGTGAACACGGTGGCGAGCAGAAGCAGGGCGGTCTTGGCGATGCGGGTTTTCATGGTGTCTGGTGTTTGGTATTCGGCCATAGGACGGCCTGTGCGCGGCCGTAGTTACAGGTGGAACGTGCCTTCGTGATGAGCGGCTACGCGTCTGGGATGAGCGGTATGAAACGCGACGAACCCACGTTGTTCGTGGGTTCGTTGATCGAGGGAAAACCGCTTACCGGCTGGCTGTAATGCCCATCCCATTGCCCAGGCGCAGATCGAAGCGCTTCAGGCGGCGGCCATCGCGTTGCACCGCCAGGCCGGCATCGTCGCCGCCAAGGCGCTTCAGCCCCTTATCCACTGCGGCCACGGCATCGGCCTCTTGGAAACCATGGGCCTCCGGGGCGCGCTGGTCCAGCACGGCACCGCGCATGCGTTGCGCCACCAAGCCTCCGAGCGTGGGTACCTCTTTGGCCGAAGCTGCGGCCAGGAACTCATCGGGGGCTGGGATCGAGGCGGCGGGAGCCTGCTCTTCCACCTGTACCGGGTTGGCGTTCGCTGGATCCTGCGCCCCTTGCACCGGTTCCAAATGGGCCAGGGATGGCGCCGCTTCGCGCAGGTTCCGCGGCTGTTCCGGGGCGGAAGGGTTCTCCTGTTGTTCCGGGACGCTTTCCTGGTTCGAACGCTGGGGCTCCACCGCAGGCGAATGGGTCTCGGGTTGCGATAGCACGGGCTCCTTCTCTTGAACCCGTTCCTGCACCACGCCTTCTGGGGCCTTCTGACCAGGTGTCGTTTCTTTCACCTCAGCTACCTGTGGCTCTTGCCGGGGCGCGCGCATCAGAGACCAGATGCCCAAGCCCAACAACAACGCGATGCTCGCCGCAGCGGCCAAACGCACCACCATGGGACGGCTCCACATGCCGATCACCTTGCCCTCGCGCTTGCGGAGCTCTGCCTTGTGCGCATACACTTCAACACCAGCCGCCACTTTGGTAGCCGCAACAAGGCTCCGCTCCCGCCCAAGTTCCGGATGGGCCTTCATAAAGGCCCCGAGCATGGCTTGCTGCACAGGGCTCAGGTCCCCTTCCAATTCGGCGATCAGAAAGTCGTTCAGCCGGTGGCGGTCCGGGACCCCGCTGGGCGGGAAAGTGCGCAGCAGCGCATCGCGCTCCATGGAGAACCCGGGGCCAGTGACCGCGCGGGCCAATTCCATCAGGCGGGCATCGCGCTTCGCCTCGGGATGTTCGTAGAGGTAGCGCTGTAGTTCGCGCACCTGTTTAGCGCTCAGGTCGCCTTCGCCGAGCGCTACCAGAAAGTCGTTCAAGCGGTCCGCTTCGGGCAACCCCCGCGGCGGCAGTTCCCGGTGCAAGGCTTCCTTCCCGGCGAAACGGATCGCATCACCGCCCAGGTCCAAGGCTTCGCCGGCACCGAACGCGGGCAGGTCCGGGTTGGCCGCCAAAAAGGCGTCCAATGCCTGCTCCTGTGCGGGCGTGAGCCGGCCCTCGATACGATCGAGCAGCCAGGCTTCGTAGGTATTGCGGTCCAGGTTCAAAGCACGAGTTCCAGTTTGCCGATGTATTCCTTCAACGCGGTGCGCCCACGGTAGATGTACACTTTCACCTGCGTCACGTTCAGGCCGGTGAGCTCGGCGATCTCCTCGTAGCTGTTCCCCTCCAGGTCGCGCAACAGCACCACGCTGCGCTGCACCTCAGGCAGCTGCGCCAGGCCGGCGTCAAGCACTTTTTGTAGGTCCGGCTGCGACTGGCTGCTCCATTGCAGGTCTTCGTGGTGCTCCTCCATCCGGGCGCTGCGCGCGCCCTTGCGCACCTCGTCCACCATAATGTGGTGCGCGGTAGTGAACAGGTAGCTCTTGGCTTTGGCGGTTTCCACGTCTTCCACTTTCACCCAAAGGCGGGCGTATGTTTCCTGCACCACATCCTTCGCCAGATCGCGGTCGCGCAAGTGCTTCACGGCGAAGCGGAAGATCCCATCGGAGTGGGCGTCCACGGCGGCGTTATAGTCAGCGAGCGTCATTGGGAGGAAGGGGGCCTCTGTGCGTGGGACGCCGGGCTTGGGGGAAAGTTACAGGTAGGCCGAACTTCCCTTGAACTGCCGTTGTGTGAGCCGAATAGCACGTCGAAGGCCTGAGAACCTTCGACGAAGTCTGCCGTAGGAGGGGCTCCTGCTCCCACCCAATGACGAACACCATCGCGTTCCTTCGTCTGCCAGCCGCTATTGCACTGCTCGTGGTCCATACGGCCGTCATGGCAGCAACCGTGACCAGCAATGGCACGGGGGGGGGCAACTGGTCCGTAGGCGGTAGCTGGGCCGGTGGCGCTGCGCCCCTGGCCACGGACCATGTGGTGATCGCTGCGGGCGACCAGGTGAACCTGAACGCCACTTCGACGTGCGTGAACCTGATGGTACACGGCACGCTGAACATGAGCACCAACAACCGCACGTTGACCGTGAACGGCACCTTGCTCTTCAACGGCGTGGGGGCGATAACCGGCAACGGGGCGACGCGCGTAGTGAACGTGAACAATGGCCTGAACGTGGCCGTGGGGGCCACCATCACGTGGAGCGGCTGCACGATCGCCATTACCGGTGCGAGCACCGTGAGCGGCAGTTTGACCTTCACCAGTACCGCCGCATCGCGGACCTTCAACAGCGACGTGACCGTAACTGGTTCACTGCTCTTTACCGCCAACGTGCCGGTGGCCTTCGGTGCGAAACTGATCGCAGGGAACGGCTCGGCGGTGGGCGGCGGTGGTAGTACCGGCATCCTGTCGCTCACGAGCGACCTGCAGATCCCCGCTGCGGCCTCGGCGACCATCGCCAGCGTAACGCTGACGTGCAATGCCATTTGCGACGTGCAGGGCAATGCCACCTTGAACGGGGGCACCTTCCAGTTCAACAACGTGCATATCAGCGGAAGCGGTGTGCTGGACGTGAGCCCCGCCGCGAACACGATCGCGGTATCAGGGAGCTGGATCAATACCAGCAGCGCCGGCGATGCCTATGTGGAAGGCAATTCCAGCCCGGTAACGCTGAACGGCGCCATCGGCACGCAGCAGATCACCGCATCGAGCGGCTCGGAGACATTCTTCGATCTGATCATCGCCAACACTTCGGGCACCAGCCCGGCCATCGCCATGGGTGCGAACGTGGCCGTGACCAACGACCTGGACCATTCCAACGGTGTGCTGGACCTGGCGGGTTATGCGCTCACGATCACCGGTAGCCCAGGTGCGGAGACGCATGCCTTCAACGGCGCGACCATGATCACCAGCGTGAACGGCGGCGCGTTCACCGTGACGGATCCTCGAACGTGAACCGCATCACCTTCACGAACTACCGCATGGGCGACAATGTGCGGGGTGTGACCACGAACGTGACATGCGGCCGGATCTCCTTCGTGGGCTTCACGCAATGGGGCACGGCTTTCTTCACCAAGACCTTGAACGTGGACGATGTGTTCGGTGGCGGCAACTACTACCATGGTCCCGTCACCTTCACCGCCGACGCCACCGCCAGCCGTTGGCGCATGGGCGACAACCTGGCCCTGCCGGACACCTTCGTCGATGCCTCCTTCCGCGCCAACGCGCTCGGCGGAACGAACAACAATTTCATACTCGGCGCCAACTCGCAGGGCAATGCGTTCTACGGTCTCACACGCATCACCTCCACCACCATCGGCGGTGTCTTCGTTTGCCGCCAGAACGGCAATGGCACGTCCAGCGCCACCTTCCACGGGCCGGTGGTCGCACGCGTCACGCTCACGGGTAACATCACCTTCGCTGATTCGGATTCCGCACATGCGAACGTGGTGACCTTCCACGATCTGGTTCAATCGCAATCCGCTAGCACTTCCACAGGGGATATCTATTACGGGAATTCCGGTTACTCGACAGTGAACGTGAGCCCCACGGGACAGTTCATTCCCGGCACGGTGCAGGGCATGACCTCCATCCACTTCCGCAAGGTGACGCAGACCGGCTCCTTGCAACAGAGCCTGCTCGGCATCAGCAACTCGCGTGTGTATTGTGGCGGGGCCGCGTACCCGAACGTCTTCAACGGACCGGTGGACCTGAAGGCGGATACCCTGCAAGTGAGCTATACCACCTTCAATGCGAACTGTGACCTGACGGGCCTTTCGCATGTGACCACGGCGCACAGCAATTACAACGGTCCTACAAACACGTTCACCAAGCAAGGCGTCGGCAACAGCAGCTGTGCCGGCGGGAACACCTTCGACGCCAACTCCACGAACACGTTCTACAACTACGGAACGGGGTACTTCCGCCTGGCCGCTTCGGTGCCGGATGACATGAACGGCATCGCACGTTATCAGCAACATGGCACCGGCGCCTTGGTCCCCGCCTATGGCACGGCGAGCACATACGCCAAGAACATTTCCACGGTGGGCACGCTCACGGCGATCCAATTCGGTGTCGGCGGTGGCACGGTGGTGCTCGACGGCGCCAATCAGACGATCAATGGCGAAGCGGTGCAACCTCCGCTGTTCTACCGCCTCAACATGGGACATACCGGCACGCTCACCTTCCTCACTCCGACGACCGTGCGGAACACCTTGACGATGAACGGTGGCGTGGTCGATCTGAACGGCAATACGGTGACGCTGGGCATCAGCACGGGCACGCCGGGCACACTGAGCTACACCTCCGGCTGGTGCTATGGCGGCACGTTCACCCGCTGGCTGAACAATACGGCGATCGCGCTGGGTGGCGTGAACGGTCTCTTCCCCATGGGCGCTTCCACCACCGACTACCGTCCGCTATGGTTCGGTTCCACAGCGAACCTCACGACCGGCGGTACCCTCTCGGTGGACCATTCCCCGACCACCTCCGGAAGCATCGCTGCGAAC
The DNA here is from genome assembly GCA_016703105.1 of Flavobacteriales bacterium. Lineage (GTDB taxonomy): Bacteria > Bacteroidota > Bacteroidia > Flavobacteriales_F > PHOS-HE28 > PHOS-HE28. Next base: position 104,809 of record JADJCS010000004.1, on the reverse strand, counting down.
CACCTGGACGCGAGTTGGGGGAACACGGTGCTCGGCGTTTCCAACGCGGCATGGACCCTCGCCACTGCGAACGGTTTGGCGGTGAACGGATCCACGGCACGGCTGCGCTACGGTGGCACAGGCTTCAGTCCGTTCGTGCTCACCGATCTGAATGCATCGCTGGCCACAAGCGTGGTCGGCAACTTCGCGGCGGCCACGAACGCCGTGGTGCCGCTGGAAGTGACCCGCACCGCATTGAACACCGCGGCCCTGGGGAATAGCTGGCATATCGGCACGGGGAACACGATCCAATCGCCTCTCCCCATCGAACTCCTGTACTTCACCGCGACCGCGGCGTATCCCGAGGTGCTGCTCACCTGGGCCACGGCCAGTGAACATGACAATGATCATTTCGTTGTGGAGCGTTCGTGGAACGCGGAAGATTGGGAGGCGATCGCCACCGTACCCGGAGCGGGGAATAGCCTGGGCACGATCACCTATTCGGATCGCGACGAGTATCCTCTCCCAGGCACTTCCTACTATCGCCTGCAACAAGTGGACTACGACGGTACGAGCACTTTCTCTGCGCCGGTCTCCGTGCGTATGAAAGTGCTCGCGGCCGTAACGGCATTCCCGAACCCCAGCACCGCGTTGATCCATATCACAGGTCTTTCATCTACAGAAGGCCTCACGCTTACGGATATGAAAGGGGTTGTACAGCAGGTGCCCGTTCATCTCGACGGCAACATGATCACCCTGGATGGGCGTGACCTGGCCGCGGGCATGTATCAGGTGCATACCGCTGCGGGATCCTTGCGTGTGATCCTCTCGCGCTAACGCTCGGCTCTTAGCCATGCTCGAACTTCGCCCCGCATGGGCGGAACGGAGAGATCCTGGACCGACAAGGTGCTGCTCACACTTTGCCTTATCGGAGTGCTCGCCCCGCTCTGTTTCCGCCATGTGCTCACGTTGGACGGCCCCTTGCATGTGCAACATGCTGCCATGTTGGGGCACCGCCCTTTCGGTGAAGCACCGGGCGGCCATGGCGTGCATGTGGCGCTGAGCAACGTGTGGCCGCGCGCAACAGATCTAGTAGCCCTGCCGCTGTTGAAGATGTTCGGGCCAGCCGCGGCTGAACGCGGCTTGGTGGTGAGCAGCGCCTTACTGCTGTTTCTGGCTTGTCGTGCGTGGATGCGGGTAACTGGCGGCTCACCGTATCTCCTGGCGCTGATGCCTTCGTTTTGCTTCGGGCAATTGCTGGTGCTCGGCTTCTTCGGTTTTCTGTGGGGCGTGGCCTTTGTTCTGCTCGCTTGGGCACGATGGAACAAATGGCGGCACACCGGTGGAACGTTTCCGATGATGCTCCTGCTGTGGTGCGCGCTGGCGGCATGGTCGCATCGAAGTGCCTTGCTGATGCTGCCGCTCATGGTGGCGACGCAGGAAGGGATCCTGTTCATCCGCTCGCGGCACTTCTGGAAAGGGGCCTTGCTCCTGTTGGTCGGTGCGATCACTGCGGGGGGAGCATTGTTGGCCGTGGTGCGCTCCGTGCCTCTTGAACCCGTGCGTACGAGGGATCCCTGGCGCGATCTCTGGCAGTTGCGTCCGCTGCTATTGATGGATGAAGTGGCCGAGCGGCCGCTGTTGCTCGCGTACGGTGCGTTTCTTCTTTGCGCGATCGCACTAGCGGTCCATGCCCGGTGGCGCAGTGCATGGAACACTTCGGATGTTCTGCTTCCGCTCACGGCGGTGCTCCTCATCGGTTCGCTCGCGGTGCGCACGCCGATGGCGGATCTGCTCTACCTGGCCGATCGCGCACAATGGCTCGCACTGCTCCTGCTGGCGCTGTGGTTCGCGGTGAACGTGCCGCGTTCGCGCATCGCGCTCGCCTTGGCGGCTTTCGCATTGATCGTGCATGCGGGAAGGATGTTGCTCCTGGAACGGCGCATGGCGCCCTACGCGGAATACCATCACGACCTGATGCGCGCGGTGCAGCAGTTGCCCGAACGCGGCGTGGTGGCGGTGGCCCATCGCGGCAACGATTGGATCCTACACAACGCGGGGGCGCAGGTCTCCGCGGTGTACAACGGCATGCTGCTGGACAAACGTGGCGGCCTCTGGTACGCACGCGGCACTCCGGAAGCGGAACGCCTGCGCGAAGTGATCGGCGGCCGCATGTGCGAGGGCTACTGGCTGCGCCACATGGAGCGGGATCCGGAAGAACGATTTGTGGATGCGGTGTTGGTGATCGGCCCGGTGGAGGCCGTGGGCGATAGTTGCGCGACGACCTACCGGCCCGTGCTGGACAAGGCGATGCGGACCTCCTTCGCGAACGGCAATGTGAGCATTTACCAGTGGCGCTGACGAGTAGCCGATAGAGGGCGAAGCGTGGCTTTGGGAACATCCTCTGAGCAACGGCCCATTCATTGTTCGCATAGTTAGCCTTCGTTCGATGAGCAGAACGCGCTCCATCGGCTGGACCAGCTGAACGATCCGCTGCCCCGGTTGAAGGCGATGATCGACCGGGGATCCTTCCGTGCGCAGGTGGAGGCGCAATTCACAGTGAGCGACCCAAAAAAAGGCGGACGCCCGCGTTCGACAAGGTTGATGATGTTGAAGGTGCTGGTGCTGCGGCGCATCTACGACCTGAGCGATGATGCGGCGGAGTTCCAGATCACCGACCGGCTCAGCTTCCACCACTTCCTGGGCTTGGAGCTTTAGCACAAACTGCCCCATGCCAACAAGCAGGTATTGGCAAGCCTGGGCATCGACCCGCAAGCCGCGGAACCAGCGTGTCATGGAGTTCAGAACCGATAGCCCAGGCATGCTCCCAGGACCGCCCACGTACTTTCGCTGCCGGTGTCCTCTCCCATCTATCGCATGACCGCGCAGACCATGTTCGGTCTGGAAGATCTGCTCGTAGCGGAGCTGGAGGGCATTGGCGCGTTGGACATCGAAAAGCACAACCGCGCCGTCGGTTTCCGCGGCGATGCCGCATGCATGTACCGAGCGAACCTCTGCTTGCGCACCGCTCTGCGCATTTTGGTGCCGGTGGATGTGTTCGACGTGCGCAATGAGGATGATCTCTATCGCGGGATCAAGCGGATCAAGTGGGAGGAGTTCATGGACGTGGATGATACGCTCGCGATCAACTGCACGCTGCATTCCGACCTTTTCAACCACTCGCAGTTCCTCGCACTGAAAGCGAAGGATGCGGTGGTGGACCGCTTTAGGGAGAAGATGGGCCGGCGCCCTTCGGTGGATCTGGAGCAACCCACGCTGCGCATCCACTTGCATGTGCATGGGCAGCAGGTGCTCGTCTCTTTGGACAGTTCCGGTGGCTCGTTGCACAAGCGGGGCTACCGCGACCTCACCAACCTGGCACCGATCAACGAGGTGCTCGCAGCGGGCCTGGTGCTGCTATCGGGTTGGGATAGGAAGGGCAATTTGGTGGACCCCATGTGCGGCAGCGGCACCATACTGATCGAGGCGGCCATGCTGGCAGCCAACATTCCGCCGGGCACTTACCGCGAGCGGTTCGGGTTCCAGGGTTGGCAGGACTACGACGACTACCTCTGGCACAGCGTGCGCGAGGAGGCCATGGGCAAAGTGGATGAGGCGAACAGGCCTTTGATCCTCGGCGGCGAGATCAGTCCGCATGTGGCGCGCAAGGCCGAAAGCAACATCGCCAGCGCGGGGCTGAAGGACCGCATCCGGATGAAGCGCAGTGCCTTCGCGGACCTCGAGGCCCCCGAAGGCGGAGGCGTGATGATCTTGAACCCGCCCTACGGCGAACGCATGGACCAGGACGAGGACATCACCGCACTGTACAAGATGATAGGGGATACCCTGAAGAAGAAATGGGCGGGCTATAGCGCATGGCTCATCACGAGCAACCTGGAAGCGGCCAAGCATGTACACCTCACCCCGAAGCCGCGCATCAAGCTCTTCAATGGCCCGCTGGAGTGCCGTTTCATGCGGTACGAGCTGTACAGCGGAACGCGGCGTCAAGATCGCCCTGCGGCTGGATCGTAAAGACCACTCTTGGCGCGGCTTGAAGCCGGATCCGCACTGTGTTCCATGGCATTCGCATAACGGGGTGAGGTGGGATCCACGTCCCCTCTAGCTTCCCGCGCCTTACCGCACTAACCCCGGACCTCCATGCTTCGTCGATCGTATCTCGGTCTCGCAATTCTTCTTGCCGCTTGTGGGAGCGCTCCAGAGCCCTCGTTGACCGCCCCCCCGCCAGACCGCGGCGCCGTAGGCAAGGAGAACATGGCCTACCGCTGGGGCTCCGTCGCTTTGGAGGGCACGGCCAACGATACCGAGAACAACAAACCCAGGCCTCCGGTGAACAGCCGCATGCTGGCGTTGCCCATGATCGCGCAGTTCGATGCATGGAGCCGGTTCGACAGCGTGGCCGAACCCGTGCATCTCCAAGCGGAGCGTCGCCCTGCGGCCGAGCGCACGCTGGCCAACAAGGAGAAAGCCATCAGCTACGCCATGTGCCGGGTGCTTTGCACGGTGTATCCGGCGGATAGCGCGCTCTTCCTTGGCAAGCTGAAGGAGTTCGGCTTCGATCCCGCCGATCACAGCCTGGATCCCACCACCCCGCAAGGCATCGGCAACCTGGCCGCGAAGACCGTGATCGATGCGCGCCGGGACGATGGCAGCAACATGTTCGGCGATCACCCCGGTGCGGATACGCTCTACGGCGACTACACGCACTACATGCCGACGAACACAGCGGATAAGATGAACGACATCAACCGCTGGCAGCCCAAGTACTTCACTCTGGAGACCAAGCGTTGGGCCCCGCCGGCAATGGCCCCGCATTGGGGGCATGTACGCCCCTTCGCATTGGATAGCGCCGCGCAGTTCCGCTGCCCGCCCCCGCCGGTCATGGGCGACTCCCTGCTGGAGGCGCAAGTGCGCGAAGTGGTCGCCCTGCAAGCCGCCCTCACCAACGAGCAGAAGGCGCTCGTGGAGTTCATGCGCGATGGGCCCCGCAGCGTGCAGCAAGCTGGTCACTGGCTCCTGTTCGCACGGGATGTGAGCCTACGCGACAACCACGATCTGGACAAGGACGTGAAGATGTACTTCGTGGTGGCCACCACCGCGATGGATTGCTTCATCGCCTGTTGGGAAACGAAATACTACTATGACAACTGCCGCCCGTACCAGCAGGTACACCACCTCATGACGGAAGAGGACATCATGGGCTGGGGTGGCCCGCACAAAGGCATGGTGAAGATGAAGGGCAAGGACTGGCGCCCCTACTCACCGGACTTTTTCCTGTGCCCGCCTTTCCCAGCCTACCCCAGCGGCCATAGTACCGTGAGCGGTGGTTGTGCGCGTGCGCTCGAACTCTTCACGGGCAGCGACAAGTACGGTGTGCAGGTGCGCCTGCTACCGGGCTGGCTCACCGAGCCGGGCATCACCACCGATAGCATCACACTGGACTTCCCCACCTTCAGCAGCACTGCGGAACAAGCCGGTTTCAGTCGCGTGCTCGGCGGCTACCACATTCAAGTGGACAATGTGGAAGGCCTGACGCTGGGTCGCAAAGTGGCGGAAGTGGTCGTGGCCAAATGCATGGCGCATATCGAGGGGAAGGCGAAGCAAGCGGACGCTTGACCCCGACCCTCTAGGAATTGCACCACCAGGGAGCGCGATCTCCCCGCCCTAGTGCCCAACCTATGGCCTTGTACCATTTGGATATTCAGATCAGGCTGAAGATGCGCCGCTATTTTATCGCAGGACGAACCGAGGAGAGTGTTGCGTAGGGGGGCAACGGGATGGTCTACTCGGTGAAGGCATGCGGCAGAAGCGTCTTCGTCCCGACTTGTCGGGGAGCAAGTAGATCGGACGGATCTGAGTGGTCTTTCGCGCTCATACTTCGTTGCTCAACCCTCACATAGCCACCGGCTATGCGCGGGTTTCGCGCCTCGTCTGACCACGAGATCCTCTTCGCTCGCTTCCAAGAACGATTTTGCGACACCCTCTAGTGGGGGGGGTGTTCATTCCTCTGATCGGGTGGTCTCGATCACAGATCCGAAGGCGAACATCCGGGTCAGCGGGGCAACTCGTACCGGCCGTGCAACGGGCCGTTAGGCCGAACCCGTAGAAATACCGGGTGCCATGCGCGGAATGCGTCGCATCTTGCAGGGCCCCGTCACGGGGTGTTCCATGCGCGCCGTTCCGCCCAGCCGCCCCAGCACCGGTTCCCCACGGGGATGCGCCGCCCTCTTCCTGCTGGCCCTGTGCCTGTGGGCGAGCGTTCCTGTGAACGCCCAAAACCCACAGATCGATTCCTTGCGCACGATCGTGAAGACGGAAGGGAGGACCACCGACCGGGTCGATCACCTCATCACTATCGCCCTCTTTGGCGCAGGGGATATGACGACAAGAGAGGGGTTGCTGCAAGAGGCGCTTGCCCTCGCTGGCGATCTCCACTACCCGAAGGGCCTGGCCTATGCACCCATGGCCGATGCCCTGCGGTATGAGCAAGCGAAGCGCTACCCGGAAGCCATAGCCGCATACAAGGATTGCATCGCCCGGCTCGATGCGGCAGGTGTGGAGCAAGGCATGGGTTCGCCGCTCGGATACATTCGTTCCCTCTACAACGCGGCTGGCCTTCAGCAGGAGCGGTTCGAATTCTATCGCGATGCCTTGGAGCGCTACCGGCACAAGGGGCCGGCGCTGAACGCGGCGATGTGCGAGCACGGGCTCGGTGGCTATTTCATGAGCACCCGGCAATACGGGCAGGCCATTGAGCACTACATGAAGGCACGCGAAGGTTTTGAAAAGACCGAGCCGCGGAATGTGGCCAACGAAACCCTCGTGATCGGCTGGTGCTACAAGAGCTGGGGCAACACCGAGCGTGCGGAGCCATTCCTGCACGAAGCATTGAACGGGTTCCTGCTGGCGAAGAACGTGGAGCAGGCGATGACCTGCGTCCTGAACCTTGCCGAGATCGAACTCTCCCGGGGCGATACGCTCGCGGCGCTCCAGCGCCTTCGCGGTTCCAGTGCGTACTGGAGCCAGATCACTCCGTTACGGTTGGCGACCCTCAGGACCCAGTTGGCCATGGTGCTCATTGCGAGAGGCGAGTTGGATAGCGCACGCGTGGAGGTGGATGCGCTGAACGCGCTCCATGCCGAGACCCCCCTGCCACTTTCGAGCACAGCCGGCGAATGCGAAGTGGACTACACCAACTACCTGTTCCAGAAAGCCCTTGGACAAGACCCATTGGCGGACGATTACCTGGAACGCGCATTGAAAGAGGCGGTGCGTTTGTCCTTCATGCCGTTGATCCTGAAGTACCGCAAGAAATTGAGCGAACGGTACCTGGAACGGGGCGATGCCACCAACGCGGCGATCCAGGCCCAGGCCTATATCCGCCTGAACGATTCGCTACAAGCCGAAGCCAACAGCAGTTCCATCGCGGCTTATGAAGGGCAGGTGAAGGAACGGGAGAGCGCGGTGGAGCTGCAGAAGCAGAAACTGGTGCGCAACGGCTTCATGGGCGGTTTCCTGCTGGTGGCCCTGTTCGCCCTTGTGTTCCTCTTCCAGCGCAACCGCATCAGCAAGGAACGCAAGCGCAGCGATGAGCTGCTCCTGAACATTCTGCCGGAGGAGGTCGCGGAAGAACTCAAGGCGAAAGGCCACGCCGATGCGAAGCACTTTGATCAAGTGACCATCCTCTTCACGGACTTCAAGGGCTTCACCGAAGCGAGCGAGACATTGTCGCCGCAGGAGCTGGTAGAGGAACTGAACACCTGCTTCAAAGCGTTCGATGGCATCATCACCGCGCGCGGCATCGAGAAGATCAAGACCATCGGCGATGCATACATGTGCGCGGGTGGTCTGCCTGTTCCAGCATCATCCACGCCTGCGGACGTCGTTCATGCCGCGTTGGAAATGCAAGCCTTCATGATCGCCCGGAAGAAGGAGCGCGATGCAGAACACAAACCCGCGTTCGAAATGCGCGTCGGTATCCATACGGGTCCCGTTGTCGCTGGCATCGTGGGCGTGAAGAAGTTCCAGTACGACATCTGGGGCGATACTGTGAACACGGCCAGCCGTATGGAGAGCAGCGGCGAGGTGGGACAGGTGAACATCAGCGAAAGCACCCATGCGTTAGTGAAGAATGATCGGAAGTTCTCCTTCACCTCGCGCGGAAAAGTGCAGGCGAAGGGCAAGGGGGAGATGGAGATGTACTTCGTGACCGCGTCTTGAAGACCTGCTGGCATCGCCTACACTTTCGTTACCAAACCACACATTCGGCCATCGGATAACTCTCCGCTATACCTCCCCACCCCATGCGCGAACCCATGCTCATACTCCACTATCGGCTTGGCCATGGGCCTCGGCAGTCGGCTCACCTTCATGTTCCTCGGTATTGCTGCGGGAAAGATGGATCCGGAAAAGCGCCGCGAGTTCATGACGAGCGCCTTCCCCATCTCGCTCATGGGCCAATACGGTCTGTTGCTGTTGGTGCTCACCGGCGGTTATTTGATGACGCTCTATTGGCGCGCCCTCGGCGATGACCCGATGCTGCTCGCCAAGCTGCTGCTCGTGCTGGGCGAGTTCACCGGCATCAATTCATACTACCGGCACAAGGTGGCGCAAGGCAACGCCAAAGCCTACATGCCCACGCTCATCATGCTGGGGCGCTTCGCGCTGCTCACATCGCTGGCCATCGTGGTGCTCGCCGTACCGGTGTTCCACTGACGGCCGCCTACGTTCAAGGTCCCCCCAGGGTCGATCGAACAGGACCCTACTGAATGGGAACCACCGCACTTCAGGGCACCTGCGCGTTGCGCACCGCATTGGGCGTTATTCCGCCGATGTTCACCAGGATCGGGTCGCGATCGTTCGCACTTCCCGCGTACTTCACGACTCCGTTCATGTTCACGTCCTCCTGGTAGTAGCCGTTCACCGTGTTGTTCGGCACGGTTCCCCCGATGCGCACCAGGATCGGATCACGGTCATTGCTTCCGCCCGCGTACTTCACCTGGCCGTTGAAGTTCACATCGCCGCTCCATAATGTGCTCCGACCACCATTCAGTTTCCGTGCGTTCACCCCATAGGTCGCGGTCGAGAACACAGCGAAGTCGATGAGCTGCCGCTGCGAAAGGTCGATCGGCGTGGCGGTCATAACTCCCAGGTGGTTCCTGTGCCGCACGGATAGGTAATAAGACCCCTCCGGATCCGGTCCGAACCCGGACAGGTTCGTGCCGTCGGCATCCACCACATCGCCATCGCGCTGCACGATCGCGCTCTTGCTGGCCACCACCGTCGCCGGGTTCTGCGGATCACGCAGTTCGAGCAGCACCCAATCCACGGCCGCGTTGCCGCCAAGCGGAAAGAGCAGACTGTCCCAGGCCACTTCACCACCGCCACCACCGGTGTGCGTATAGCCCAGCGCGGTATAAGGTTCTGTGTTGGGGATCAACCCGGCCACGCGCAGATCGTCGCGCATCAGTGAATCGCCTGCAACGAAAGGCCCGTCCAAAATAACCCGGAGCTGGGGCTCCATGGAGACCACCACCTTGGCGAAGTGGGCGACGGGCGCGCCACCCACCTCGGTAAAGAGCCCGCCCATGAGCAGGTCTTCGCCTGCGGCCGGTAAGACGCATTTGGCATATGAATTGGCCGCCAGAGAACCACCTGTGGAGGCCCCGCTCACAAGATCCACAGCGCGCAATTTGTAGGGTGACGCCAGCGGGAACATGTGGAGCACTCCCGATCCCGGCACCATGGGCCCTGAATACGCGCCCCCGGCGAACTGCCAGTCCAACAGCGCTCCGTCAGCGGTGTTCACGCAAGCGAAATTCTGCCGCAACTCCCCATTGACCGAACCGAACGTGCCCGCCAAGTACAAGTGGCTATCCTGATGTGCTATGCGGTAAACCCCATAGGGGTGATCCCAGGCGAAAACGTACGGTGCGAAGGAAGTAAGGGTGCCGGACGGGACCTTGACCGCCCCCAGGAAATTCCTGGATGCCCCGTTTATGGAATTGAACGAACCGCCGAGATAGAGCGTGTCGTTGACCAAGTGGAGCGCGTGTGGGTAGTTCACATCCACGTTCATCGGCCCCACCCCACCCGTGCTGGTGTCGATCTGAACGAAGCCGGTGCAGGGCACGCCGCTCAGCTGATCGAAGGTCCCAGCGACGTAGATCCAAGCGCCGTGCGCTTCCAAGTCGCTGACGTAGGCATCTGTTTCCGGGGCCCACGTGGCCAGTGCGCCGGTGCCGTTCTCAAAAGAGACCAGGTTCTTGCGCAGGGCGCCCGTGGTGAGCACCGAGTCAAAGGACCCGCCGAAGTAGGTGCGGACCTGGGTTACCTCAATGGTATACACAGGTCCGTTCAAGTTGCCGCTCCATGGCAAGGGTGCACCTGTGGCATTGTCGAGCATGGCGACACGGGCTCGCGCAAGCCCCAACGTATCGAAACCACCGCCCAGGAACACGTTGCTGCCTTGCACATCCATGCAGCGCACGGTGCCATCGCCCGCAGGTGCCCACGACCGCAACCACGGTGAGGGAGCGCCCTGCGTGCCCAGCGCTGCGGCGCGGTGCCGTACATCACCCGCTACCCGATCGAACTCACCACCCACCAGCAGCAGATAGTTGGTCGCCAGTCGCATGCTATGCACAGGTGCGTCCGTGTTGTTCACCCACGTAGTGCTCGTACCTCCGCCGCTATGCACGAGCGCCAGGTGGCGCCGTTCGTTGGCGTTGATCATGGTGAAGTCGCCACCGATGTAGATGTTCGCACCGCTCACCTCCATGCACCTCACCGTTCCGTTCGGGCCTGGGTTCCAGGTCTGCAATGCAGCGGTATTGCGATCGAACCGGGCCAAGCGGCTCCGCACTAGGCCGTTCACGGTGGTGAAGTCGCCACCGATCATCACCACGTTCACTTCGAACCCGAACGCATGGACCGGCCCACCCACGGTCGCCGTCCAACCGGTAAGCACATGCGTGCTCGTATTGTACACCGCGATGCGGTTGCGCGTAACGCCGGAAACGCTGGTGAAATCACCTCCCACGAAAAGGTCTCCGCCATCGATCGCCATGGTGCGCACCACATCATCGGCCAAGGTTGTTCCCCACACCACGTTGGCGCCGGTGGAAAGCCGCACGGCTGCCAGGTTCGACTTCGACTGACCGTTCACCACCGTGAAGTTGCCGCCGAAGTACAGGGTATCGCCTTTGATGGCCATCGCGTTCACCGCCCCGTTCACCACGGGGTTCCAAGGGGCGAGCGAACCATCCGCGAGCAGGTGGGCCAAGTGCTGTCTAAAGCTTCCCGCCACTTTGAGGAAGTCGCCGCCCACATACCAACCACCGCTGCCATCAGACAGCACACATTTCACGCGATCGTCCGGCCGCACATCGCCATCGCGCATGATCCCTGTGTTGATATCCACCACGCCCCCGTGCGCTGTTGGGTATGGCGGTAGCAACCGGGTGAATTCGCCACCGAGCACCACGCGATCGTGCAGCGTGTCTTCCGCGATGTCGTTCACCGGGCCGTCCGTCATCCACCAGGTGGTATCGACCGCATAGTGCTGGGCAAAAAGCGCCGAACTGAACAGAAGCGGTAGGGCGAGTAGGGAAAGGCGCGGTGACCCCATGACGTGCGTGGTTGAACGATCCGCGAAACTGACCCGCTCCGGGTCGTTCTGAAATAACCCGTTCGGGTTACAGGTAACCTCCAGGAGCGCATCTCAAAATTGCTTTCGGAAGCGAGCACGAGGAACTACGCGACCAGGCGGCGCCTGCGCCAAAGTCAGACTACGGCGCCGGAACCGATAGCTGGCCTCCTGAGCGTCATAGCCGCTTCGACGGCGAAAGGTCTTCCGCAACGGAGTAAAGGCTTACGAGACCCACACGTAGCCGGAAGGAGATCCTTCTGTTGAGATCGCCTTCAGGTGTCCAAGCGCTGTGCAGGGAACACGGTCGCGCATAAGTGGGTAAGTGCTTTCTTGCGGACCGTGCGCCAACGAACAGCCACAACGAACAGGCAGGCACAGAGCCCCGAGGTTCGCCCCACCATGCTCGCCGGTGGCCTGCGCTTCGCCACCGTGCAAGAGTGCCTGGACTTTCTGCCGCCGGACGAGCGTGCGCTGACCGGTGAATTGCGCGAGCTATTGCTCCAGGAAGCACCGGAGTTGAAAGAGCGCATCTCCTTCAACGTGCCTTTCTACAAGGTGCGCCGTGACATCTGCTTCCTATGGCCCGCCAGCGTGCTCTGGGGCAATCGCAAGACGTACGATGGCGTACGGCTCGGCTTCTCCTACGGCAACCTCTTACAAAGCGGAACCGGCCACTTGGAACGCGGCGACCGCAAGCAGGTGTGCTGGCGCGAACTCACCGCGCTCATGCCCGCCGATGAGCGCATGATCCGCACACTGTTGCGCGAGGCGCTTCGGCTGGATGCAGAACGGGCGGGCGGGTTGCGCTAGAGCCCAATTAGCAAGGTCTCCGAAGGCGGAGACCCTGCGCGAGGAGGAGATGCACTGCTCAGCCCTTGAGCCCTCGCCCCTGGATCACCCGTAGAATGATCGCTATCAACGCGATCACCAACAGCAAGTGGATGAGGCCGGTGGCGCTGTACACGAAAACACCGAGCAGCCATCCGATGATCAGCACGACCGCGACGATGTAAAGCAAGTTGCTCATGGCAATGGGGTTTAAGCTCCGATAGCGAAAGGTATGCCTGCGCCCTCGATATGGCCGGGCCATTCCGGTTCACGCACAGCGGCATGGTCGCAGGTGCGCTGGCCAATGGTTCCGCGTGCGGTGCAAGGGTGGAAGTACGTGGGAGTTACGCCACACGTTCGTGGCGCGTGTTCCACAGGGTGCCAGCCGCACGTCGTTCGTGCCAACGCGCTGGAGCAATAGGAAGGGCGGGGGTTATGCGGGCTTCGGCGCGGCGATGGCACGGTTCCGGACCCCGGCATCAACATATTCACGAAACCACAGAAGCACCATGCGAAACACCGCAGTATTCGGGAAAGGCACCGCCACGCGGACCTTCCTCTTCATTGCCGCTGCCTCGATCCTGGGCGCCTGCCAGACCGGCCCGAGCCCGGAAGAGATCGCCCGGCAAAAAGCCGAAGCCGAGAACTTGCGCCTGACCGCTGAACTGCGTTCGCGTGATTCGCTGATCGGCGACATGACCCTCTCTTTCGACGACATCGAAAAGAACCTCGAACTGGTCCGCGAGCGGAAGGAGCTTGTGGACAAGGCCGCCGATACGGAACTGAGCCTGGACCAACGCAAGCGAATTGTGCGTGACCTGCAGCTCATCAACGGACTGATGCAGGACAGCCGCGACCGCATCGCCGAGCTCACCAAGCGTTTGGACAAGAGCAAGATCGACGCCTCTGGCCTGCGCAAGCGCTTGAAGGTCCTCGACATGCAGCTCGCCATGCGCGATAGTAGTATCACCCTCATGAAGAGCGATCTGCTCGCGAAGGACTTCCAGATCACCCAGGTGAACGAAAAACTCACCTCCATTGAACTTGAGATCGCCAAGCGCGAAGCCGTGATCCTGCAACAGGAGACCGAGATAAACAAAGCCTACATGGCCATGGGCACCTTCAAGGAACTGGAGACCCAGGGGGTGTTGACCAAAGAAGGTGGCCTCATAGGCATCGGCAAGCGCACCGAAGTGCGTGAGGATGTGACCCATGCGAAGTTCAAGGAAGTGGACGTGCGCACCTTGCATACGGTGCCGCTGAACGCGGAGAAGGCCAAGCTCGTCACCGATCACCCGAAAGGATCCTACCGCTTGGTGGAGGAAGATGACAAGCTGGCCTACCTGGAGATCAAGGACCCGGAGCAGTTCTGGAAGCTGAGCCGTTACATGGTGGTAGAGGTGAGGTAAGAGGCAAAGGTGTTCCGGTCCGTGACGTACCGGAACAAGAGAAGGGACCCGGACGCACCATGTGCGCCCGGGTTCTTTCGTTCCATACCGGGGTGGGGACCGGCGCGCCATCCAAGAACGTTCTGTGGAGAGGGGGCCCCGAACTTGTGGAACTACCGCTACATTCCGCAAGCGGCTTCCGGTATGTCGGCAAACCCGTGCTGGAGGGCATATTACGAGACATGGGGCGGGGGCTCAGTACCTTGTGCGGTAAGGGCAGTGGAAAAAGGGCCCGGAACAGGACGCCCCCCCGCGACGGTGCGGCCTTTGAGTTCGAACCACGAATAAGATCATGCAGGCGCAACCACTCACCAGGCAGAACGACGGAACGGGGTTGAGGGTCCTGCTGGTGGACGACGAAAGGGAGATCTGCTTCCTGCTCCACACCATGTTGGAGCGGAGCGGTGCTAAGTGCCGATCGGCCTATTCGTTGGCCGGTGCGCAGGAGGCGCTGGGAACGGACCAGTACGATGTGATCTTCCTGGACATCAACCTGCCCGATGGGTTGGGGTACAGTTTGATCCCTTCCATCCGCCGCAGCCATCCCAAGGCACGCATCATCGCCATCAGCGCCCTGGACCATGAAAAGGACCGGGCCGTGGAACGCGGTGCGGATCTCTTCGTCTCCAAACCCTTCAACCGCAGTACCATCCTGAGCGCTTTGCAGCCATCGGGAGCGAGCAAGTGATCTGTTAATACCACCCACCATGAACGCTATTAGGATCCTAGTGATCGACGACGACCAGGACATCTGTCTGTTGTTGTCGCGCTTCCTCACCAAAAAAGGCCACAGCGTGGAAACCACCTACCGGGGTTCCACGGCGCGTGAGCTGTTGGGCAAAGGGCGCTACGACGTGGTGCTCTGCGATTACCGCCTGCCGGATACCGATGGTGGCGACATGGTGCGGTTCATCCGGGACAACGCTCCCGCTACGCGCACCATCGTGATCACCGGTTACAGCGATGTGCGTCTCGCGGTGGAGCTGATGCGGCAAGGGGCTTTCGACTATGTGGCCAAACCCTTGCTGCCGGACGAGATCCTGATGCGTATCGAGGAGGCGTACCAGTCCGGACAGGACCACCACGGGAACGGGACCGTTCCGAACACCGCGGGTAAGCGGCCCAGTGCGCAGTCAGGCACCTCCGCACAGGATTTCGTGGAGGGCACGGGCCCGTACGCGGACCATCTCAAGAAGCACCTCGATCTGGTGGCCCCTACGGATATGACCGTGCTGATCATGGGCGAGACAGGAACAGGCAAGGAGTATGTGGCGAAACGCATCCATGCCCGCAGCGCCCGCAGCAACAAACCGTTCGTCGCGATCGATTGTGGTGCGCTGCCCAAAGACCTCGCGGGCAGCGAGTTGTTCGGCCATGTGAAAGGATCCTTCACCGGAGCGGTGGCGGATAAGCGCGGCAGCTTCGAACAGGCCGACGGCGGCACCTTGTTCCTGGACGAGGTGGGCAACCTGAGCTATGAGAACCAGGTGAAACTATTGCGGGTATTGCAGGAGCGACGGATCAAACGGGTCGGTGCGGACAAGGACATCGCCGTGGACGTGCGTGTCCTGGCGGCCACCAACGAGGATCTCCATAAGGCCGTGACCGAGGGGCGCTTCCGGGAGGACCTCATGCACCGCATCAACGAGTTCTCGTTGCAACTGTTCCCGCTCCGTCAGCGCAAGGAGGACATCCCCGCCTTCGCCGAGCACTTCCTGCAAGGCGCGAACCAACGGCTCGGGCGCAATGTGCTGGGCTTCGAACCCGCCGTGCTGGACCGGTTGATCGCGCATGCGTGGAGCGGCAACCTACGCGAGCTCAACAACGTGATAAAGCGCGCCGTGCTGCTCACCACCGGCGAGCGGGTGCAGATGAGCGCCTTGCCCGCGGAGGTGATCTCCGAGCGGTCGATGGCCCCGGCCCCGGCCGCCGGAGCGCACACCTTCACCGAAGAGGACGACGGCCTGCGCGGTGTGGCACGCACGGCGGAGAAGGACGCTATTCTGAAGGCCTTGGAGCGCAATGGGTTCAACAAGTCGCGCACGGCGGACATGCTGAACATCGATCGCAAAACGCTGTACAACAAATTGAAACTGCTCGGCATCGAGCTGTGAGCCCACAGCGCCGAGCCGTTCTTTCTTGAGCCCCGCACCTGGCATGCCCTACCGGCCCAACACCACGCGCGCCAGCGAACTGCGCTTGATGGGGCTGCTTTACGTAGGCACCTTGCTGTTGCTTTTCGGTGTCCTGTACTTCACCTATAAGAGCTTCGGTAAGTATAGGGAAGCGCAGCAGCAGGTGCGCCACTTGAACCGCGAACTGCTGTTGATGGAGACCTCGCTGTCCGCGCTGAAGGATGCGGAGACGGGCTGCCGGGGCTACCTGCTCACCCACGACACGACCTTCCTGGCGCCCTATGGCCCAGCGGCCGACTCGCTCACAGCGTGCATCGCGGAGTTGGAACGGATCAACACGGATCCAGGAATGGAACCCAGGCTACAGGCCTTCTCGCTTCTTTCCAATGCCATGCTGGACCACCTCTCCGGGTTGGCGGTGATCGGACCTGCGGATAGCAGTGCGCGGGCGCAACGGGTGCGCGATGAGCTCATGGAGTCCAAGATGAAAATGGACGTGCTGCGGGATCACCATCAGCGGATGGTGGGCGACCTGCGTCTCTCGCAGGCGGCGTTCCTGGAGGAAGAGCGCGCCTTCGGATGGTCCACTCCGTTCATGCTGCTCCTCTATGCGGTGATGGCGATCATGGCCACCGCATTGCTGTTCTGGCGGCTCTTCCGCACACTGAAGCAGGCCCAACTCGCGGAAGCGGAGATCAAGCAGAAGGCAGTGCTCCTGGACACCGAGGTCCATTCGCGTGAGTTCGCTGAGCGCTCCTTGCGCCGGGTGCTGGATACGAGCCCGATCGGCATCATGTCTTTCCGCGCCGTGCGAGGCCCGATGGGCACCATCGACGATCTCGAATGGCTGTTCACCAACGATGCGGGCGAGGGGCTTTTGGATCGGAAAGCGGAGGAACTGGTTGGAAAGCGATTGCTGGTGGAAATGCCGGGGAACCGATCGGCCGGGTTGTTCGACGCCTATGTGCAAGTAGTGGAATCCGGTCAGGCGTTCCGCGCGGAACAGCATTACACGGGGGAAGGCCTGGACCTATGGCTTTCGATCCATGCGGTGCGGTTGCTGGACGGGGTGCTGGTGATGTTCATGGACATTTCCGCACAGAAACGGGCGCACGCCATAGCGATCGAAAGCAGCCGCCTAGAACTCACCGACCGCATCGCGCGTACGGTGGCGCACGAGGTGCGCAACCCGCTCACCAATTTGCACCTCGCGCTGGAGCAACTGAACGATGAACTCCCCGCTGCACAGCGCGAGGAAGCGGAGCCTTACATCAGCATCCTGGAGCGCAACATCCAACGCATCGGACAATTGATCAGTGAAATGCTGGAGAGCGCCAAACGGCGCGAATTGGACCTGGCCCCCTGCCACGTGGCCGATCTGATGAACAAGGTGATGCGACGGGTAGCGGATCGTCTGGCCCTTCAGAACATGAAGGGAGAGGTGTCGGTGGAGACGGACCTGCCCGATGTGCGGGTGGACCACGACCTGGTCGAGCTCGCCTTCACCAACCTTGCGGTGAACGCGATCGAGGCCATGGAACCCCATCGTGGGCGGCTATTCCTCAAAGCGTACCGCGATGGAGCGGATGTGATCATCGAGATCATGGACAATGGCAGGGGAGTTCCGCCCGAGGAATTGGCGCGGTTGTTCGAGCCGTACTACTCCGGTCGCGCCGGTGGGCTGGGGCTCGGGTTGACCACCTCACGCACCATCCTCAATAGCCACGGAGTATCCGTGGATGTGAAAAGTGAGGTGGGAAAGGGCACGACGTTCATTCTGCGCTTCCCTACGAATGTCATGGACCGGGTCGAGCGGGTCGCGTAGCGAAGGACCCCCATCGAATTCCTATTGGTCCCACCCAGGACGCCAGCGGCTCATTGGTCCCGGGCGCCATCGGGGTTCCCGCACGGTGTGCGGCATGGTTATCCGTCCGTACATCGTGCCATGTCCACGCTCCGTTGGTCGCTCGTATTTCTCGTGATCGCGCTGTTCGCGGCCGTGATCGGCTTCGGGGGTTCGGCGAGCGGCGTGGCGAGCACCGCGAAAGTGGTCTTCTTCATTGCGATGGTCCTGTTGCTCGCAAGCCTTGCGCGAGGATCGGCGCGGCAGGATCGCTGACCGGGGGCCGTTGTCCTATGGACCGGATCTTGCCCGCACGGTCGTATGAGAACGACGGGACGCGTACTGCTTGTGGTGGCGCTCCTCCTTTTAGTGGCATTGATCGTGATCGTGGTGCGATGGCAGAATGCCCGCACCACGGATGCTGGCGCCTCGTTCCTTGCGCCACGAGTGCGCATGGCGCAGCTCCAGGTGCAGCGATTGGATCCAGAGGCCACTAAGCTCCTGGTCGGTCTAGTGATCGATCAACCCGCTCCGATCAGGATCACAGTGGATAGTGTGGAGTACGCGCTGTTCATCGGCGAGCAGGAGCTGGTGCGCAGTACCTACGCGAAGACCATCACCCTGCCCGCGCGCGATAGCGTGAGCATCGAGCTGCCGATCACCGTCCGGACGCAAAGGCTTTTCCAGGTGCTCAAGGAACTGGAACAGGCGGGTGCGGACAGCGTGGAGTATGCCCTGGAGGCGAGCTTCTTCGTGCCCGTCGCGTTCTGGCGGGAAAAGCCTTTCCAGGTGCGCATGGGGCAGCGTCTTCCATCGATCCGGCTGCCCAAGGTGGCCATGCGGCATTTGGTCGTATCGCGGTTCGGCTTCGGAAAGAGCGATCTCACCATCGATGTGGTTTTGTTCAACCCGAACAATGTGGCCTTCTCGCTGAGGAGTACCGAGATCACAGCGCAACTTGAAGGCAAAGAGGTGCTGCGGGCCACCCACGGTGCGGAAGTGCAGGTGCCCGCCCGGGACACCGTAGTGCTGACACTCCCCATGCGTGCTGCCCCGGGCCGGATGATCGAAGGCATCTTCGATCTGCTGGTGAACCCTTCACGCACGCCCTATTCGTACCAAATGGAGTTCATCCTCAGTACGGATCAACCCTCGTTGAACGACAGCCGGATCAGTCTTGTAGGTGATGGCATGTTGGACGATCTGAAAGGGTGGAAGGAGGATGCCCCGTCTTCTAAAAAGGACTGACCAGGACCGCCACGATCCGCTCCATGATCGGGGCGCGATCTGCCCGGCAAGGGACCGCATCGTTCGCCGCATAACGTCCTGAACACCACCCATGCGGGTCATCCTGTCTTTGCCCGTTCTTTTGCCAAGTTGAATTCGATCGCATAGAGCATGAGACTGCCCGACGCGCTCAAAGCTTTGACGTCTTCCATGAGGACAGGTAGCCGAACCGCCGGTGCATCCGGACAGCATCGCATGGACCTGCATGGCGGTTTGCCGTTCTGGTTGGTGCGCAATGGTCTGGGTCCCGACTATCCGGTACTGGAACAGGATGTGCGCACCGATGTGGTCATCGTTGGTGGTGGGATCACCGGCGCATTGTGCGCCTACATGCTCACCCAGGCGGGCATTCCGGTCGTAGTGGTGGATGCACGGGCCATAGGTACCGGCAGCACATGCGCGAGCACATCGCTGTTGCAATACGAGATCGATACGCCGCTGCACGAGCTTGTGGAACTCGTGGGCGAGAAGAACGCTGTTCGCAGCTATCAACTGTGCGCCCGAGCCGTTGAAGGACTTGGTGTGATCGCGAAAGAGATCGGCATGCTCGAATTCACCAGGAGACCGAGCGTGCAGTACGCCAGCAAGCGATCGCACGTTGCGGGCTTGGTGAAGGAACGCGCTGTGCGCAACGCCAATGGATTGCCGGCAGAGCTCCATGAAGGAAGCGATGAGGTGCGTGCGATCCTACCCTTCGACGCCCCGGCCGCATTACGCACACCCATCGCCGCCGAGACGAACGCGTTCCAGTTCACCCACTCCCTCCATGCGAAAAGCACGATCGCGGGTGCGCGGATCCACCAACACACCGAGGTGGTGGACTTTCGCGACAATGGAACGGGGATCGAACTACGGACCGCCCGGGGCCAGATGATCCGTGCGAAATACCTGGTGTATGCCACTGGCTACGAGAGCCGCGATCTGCTGCCCAAGGACGTGATGCGTTTGCACAGCACGTATGCCGTGATCAGTGAACCGGTCCCGGGAACGCCATGGCCCGATCATGCGTTGATCTGGGAAACCGCGAAGCCCTACCTCTATATGCGGACCACCACCGATGGCCGCATCGTTGTCGGTGGTCGTGATGACCCCTTCCGCGCACCCGCTCTCCGCGATGCGCTGCTGGGCAAGAAGGCGAACGCCCTGGAAGAGGATGTGCATTCGCTGATGCCGGAGCTGCCTTTCAAACGGGAATACGCTTGGTGCGGGACCTTTGGCGCCACCAAGGATGGGCTCCCCTACATCGATCGCGGTCCGCGCAACCGCAACAGTTTCTACGCGCTGGGCATGGGGGGTAACGGGATCACCTTCAGCTTGATCGCGGCGGAGAGCATCCGGGACCGGATCCTGGGAAGGCCCGACCCGGACAACGCTATTTTCCGGTTCGATCGGTAGCGCCCCCACATTGGTCGCTTCTGAAGGCTAGGACCTCTTCCGTGGTGCCGAAGCGCGCGCGCCGTCCGTATCCCCCCCTTCGACCATTGCGAGCTCCGGGTTCCCCGCTATTGTGCCGGGCTGTTCTCCAAGAGGGTCGCTCTTGCTCGGGCGTCTACCCAGCACATTGTCACGAACAGCCTTGCCCTTTTCAGATGGAGCGGATGTGCGCTTTCCTTTCGTGTCCTTCAAATTTTTCCTCCTCATAGTGTTATAGCGATTGACTAAGAACTTGCGAAAAGGAGGGCCGTCGTGTTCATGCCTGGGCGCTCCTCTTCCATGCATTGGAAGATCCCGTGCCGCATCGCGCTCGGGACATAAGCGAGCAAGAGGGGCGCTTTACGCGCCCTGGTCGGTCAGCTACGGGTGCGGGAACGGGACCACTGTGAGAAAGGTGCCACGATCGGGTAATTCAC
This sequence comes from Flavobacteriales bacterium, assembly GCA_016703105.1. Classification (GTDB taxonomy): domain Bacteria; phylum Bacteroidota; class Bacteroidia; order Flavobacteriales_F; family PHOS-HE28; genus PHOS-HE28. Next base: position 83,771 of record JADJCS010000004.1, on the reverse strand, counting down.
ACCACGCCTCTGGACCATTGGAATGAGCATCCCCTGAACGGATGTGCAATGAATGTGAGAAGGATCCGCTCAGCGCGGGATCCAAGGCATGGTGTTGGCCTATTCTCCCTTGTCGCCCTTCGCAACCGAAGAACAGGCGCTCACTCCCACAACCTCGAACACACATGACCACGCCACGAACGACCTCTATCCCCGCTCTAACCGCCTTCGCGCTCAGCGGCCTCCTATTCGGTTCCTCTTGCGGTACATCCCGGGCCCTGCAAGGGGGGGCCATCGGCACCGGTGCTGGTGCGGGCATTGGCGCGGTGATCGGGAACCAGTTCGGGGATAACGGGACCGTGATCGGCGCATTGATAGGAGCGGCGGTGGGCGGCACCACCGGTGCATTGATCGGCAGGCACATGGACAAGCAGGCGGAGGAACTGCGCAACGATCTGCAAGGCGCCACCGTGACCCGTGTAGGAGAGGGCATCCGGATCACCTTCGATAGCGGACTGCTCTTCGCGGTGGACCAGAGCACACTGAACGCCACGGCGCAGAAGAACCTCGGCGAACTCGCCTCTACGTTGAACAAATACGACGATACGGAAGTACTGATCGAAGGCCACACCGATGCCGACGGTGCGGATGACTACAACGAAAGCCTTTCGCTCCGCCGCGCGCAAAGCGTAGAACGCTACCTGGCGGGAAAAGGGGTGCGGCCCAGCCGCACGAGCACCATGGGGTATGGTGAATCCCAGCCCATCGGAGATAACTCGAACGCGGATGCGAAGGCGGCGAACCGCCGGGTGGAGATCGCCATCTACGCCAACAGCAAAATGAAGAAGGCGGCAGAACGCGGAGAGCTTGGCGATGTCCAATGAACCATCCGTGTTCGCTCGATGAACTATCTGTGAAGGAGGAACGAAGCGACCGGTCGACCATCGTAGTCTGATCGGCACGCCGCTTGGCAGATCAAGTACGAACCATTTCAACCCATAGAACCATGTCCACACGAAGCTCCATTGCCATCGCGCTCGCCGCACTTGCCGCAGGCGCCGCTCTAGGCGTACTCCTCGCCCCCGCGTCGGGAAGTGATACGCGCAAGAAACTCAAGCGTAAAGGTTCCGATCTACGCGACCGCCTCACCGAGATGTTGGAGGAAGGGGGTGACCTGATAGGTAAATTGCGTACGAACGCCACCGACCTGGCCAGCAAGGCGAAGGATACGGTCAACACCGCCAAGGACCGCGTTCACGACGCCGCTAACGGAGCGGCGAGCTCTGGTCGAGCGGCGGCGAACCCCGCCTCTAAGGTGTGACCCCACGGATCTCGGATCCCACAGCCGATGGGAACATCGAGATCTCATGCTCGGATGTGATATCCGATCCTCCACGGCAACGCCCGCACCTGTGCGGGCGTTGCCATTTGCTGACCCCAAGCCGACAGGAACGGGATGCCCGGAACCTGTCATGCACCAGGAGCTCCCCCATCCACCAGCGATCACGCTGCATGCTTTGTTGATCCGCCCTGAACGGTTCGCTGACCCGCGTGGGCGCTTTGTCGTGGCGCACGATCTGTGTGGATATAGGACCAACACGACCTATCATGGCACGCTCCCCATCGTTCCATCAGACGTCCTCCACGGATCACGGCCCCACTTGGTTCTGGGTGCTGATCACGATCATCCTCTTCTTCGTCATTACTTGGGGTGTGGTCGGAGATTACAACAAAGTGATCGATGACACCCCGGAGGGAACGACACAGGATCCTCCCCAACCTGGTCCGGTGCCCATTGACCGGTGATCACCGGCCGGCCGGGGAACTCTTCACCGCACGCAGCCACACTCCGTCCGCCTCCACGAGGTAGATGCCCACAGGTTCGTTCGCGAGGTCCAGGGTGAGCCGGGCATCCCGTCCTTGAACGCTCCGCACGAAGGAGCCCATGGCGTTGTAGACGCGAAGCTGATGCGGCCCGGAGGCATCGAACAGAACCGTACAGGCGTCCGATGTCGGAGTGGGGAACAGCCTGGGCCCGTTAAGGAGAGGGGCTTCGGGGGTCGCCACGCTTCCGCCGTTCCAGGTGTTCCACGTGGGATAGAGCACTTGCCATGGACCGTCGCCGTTCGGGTAACGGCCATAGGAACCATCGGCGCTCAACAACGGGAGTTCCACCTGGTCGCGGGTAACTGCGTCGGGACCGTTCAGGAACAGGCCTTCACCGGATGCGGAGAGTTTGAAATTCGCGTGCAGGCCTTCCTGCAGAAGATCATCATCGGCCCAGACCACCAGGAACCCGTTGGCCGGAACGATGGTGTCCGGAAAGGTCCACTTCATCGGTTGCGAAGGATCATCACTGAGCCCATACCCGCTGAGGTCGACCGGTTGAGCGCTCGTATTGAACAACTCCACCCAATCATCGAACTCGCCGTCCTGGTCGGCTTGCGTAGTGACGTTCGCACTTTGCGCTTCGTTCAGCACGATCACCTTCTGTACTTCCAAGAGATGGAACTCGTGTTCGGCGCGGGCGGGTGAGAAGACCCCGGTGCCACCGTTCTCCGCATAGATGTAGTAGTGGAGATCCCCGCCCTGCACGGTCAGCTGCCGCGTATAGGTCCCATCGCCTGGAGCAAGGTCCCCGTGCGTGCCATCATCGTACATGCTCGATCGCCCGAAAGGGGCGTGCGTTCCGGTGCGATGCCCCAGCCAGGCCGCCTGCGCGTCGAAGATCAGTGCGGTGATGGTCACTGTGCTGTTGGGTTCCGGCACCGGTGGGGCCACGATGGGTGGCTCGATCCAGGGCTGTGGTACGGTGAGGTAGGGCCGGGTAGCGAGATTGGTCGCGCGTCCGTCCATCAGCGCGCTTATCCCCGGTCGGAGCGTCAGTAGTGTACCCACATCCGTGTACAGGTTCGCTTGGAAGTCAGCATAGGGATAGTGCGGATAAGGTTCGATCTGCATGTCGGCATCGATCAGGTCATGCCAATGTTCCGCGCGATCGAGGTAGTGCCCGCTGCTCACCATCTCTTCGAGGATGGTGCGGTAGTGGGCGGCATACATGCGGGCATACAAGGGTTGTGACAAGAGCTGGGTGATGAGTGGTCTGATCGCGGGGGAGAGCACCATGTGGAACGGATCGATCTGCTGCAACTGCTGCATGCTGAGCGGCGTAGGGTCCACGCCGTCCGCAGGCCTGCCACCGAAGGCCATGTTCAGGTCCCAGAGCACAGGGCTCCAACGCCCTCCCGGTCGCTGGTACAGGTAGTAGTTGTGCGCGAAGGCGTAGTAGCCGTCCAGATGTACGAACAGGTTGGAGAGCGCATGGAACCAGAGCACGCGGTCCACATCGAGATGCTGGTCGATGGTGGAGGGATCGCTCTCCAGTTGGTAGCACACTACCTGAAGAGCGCCCAAGCCATGGTCGCTTCGCAGGTCGTACAAGGTGTCGTAGGCCATGCTGTCCGGCAGGTAAGCCAGGTTGGAGACCCCTACGTTCCACGGGGCGCGGTGGCGGGGGTCGCATTTCACATGCGCACCATCGCTGCCTCCGAAGTGCGCATCAAGGAACTCGTTGCCCACGTCCTCCGTGTGTACATAAAGGCCTTTCGGGTCCCCGTTGATCGCCACGCGCGTGTATGCGGCGCGCGGAGCGTGCATGTAGGCCCCGGCCAATTCGTACATCATCAGCTCGCGCACCATGGAGGGATCGCCCGCACCGTTGGCGAGCTTGATCTTGTCCGATCCGAAATGGTCCTGTCCCGCGATAACCGTGTTGAGGTCGATGTTGAGCGGGTTCTTCCCGCCCGAGGGATCGTACGTGCTATGGCCCTTGTAGCGCACGCCACAACTGTCGTACACGAAGCCATCGATCGTCACCGTGGCGATCAAGCGCCCTTCGCTGGCACCGGTACCCTGGTAAGCCGCGGACATGGAATCGAGCAGATGGTCCCAGTCCGGTTCGGAGAACTGGATGGTGATGCTATGGATGATCGTGGTATCGAATGCGTTCTGACCGCGCGCATCATTGGTGAAGAGGATGAAGACCGCGGTTCCCACGCACCCGCGAAGGATCGCGGCGATCCGCTTTCCTCGCTTCTGACGAAGGTGGACGATGGCGTTCGATCCGTTTACGCGATGCTTCATTGTCGGTCCTTCGATGCGAGTGGATCGCCGCCTGAGATCCCGGGACTTCCGGCGAGTTCATATGGGCATGGCCATTGTCGCCACTTTCAGGCCGATCAGGCAAGCGCTGTCATGGTCGGTGGTACGATCCGCGGCCAGTGGGGTGAATGCGCCCCGGATAAGGAACTTGTTTCCACGGAACGCGGTCGGCCCCGTGCCAAACCCCACGTGGTTCCGTTAGGCACGATCGTTGGCTTCACCGAACAAAACCGACACATCATGCTACGCTGGGTACTCACTTTTCTGATCGTCGCGATCATCGCCGGTATCTTCGGATTCACCGGTATCGCGGAAGGGGCGGCCTCGATCGCCAAGGTCATTTTCTTCATCTTTCTGGCCCTTGTGGTGCTCTCGCTGATCTTCGGCGGCTCCATTTGGAAGAAGGTGGATTGACCACTGCACACACATCGAATGCATGCGCGCCCTCTACGGCAGAGGGCGCGTGTGGCGTTCGTAGGATCGCCTCTCCAACCACGTGCAGGTCACCACGGCTCCGTTCCAGAACGCCGGTGGTAGCTGATCAGCAGCCACGCGCCCACCGCCAGGCAGGCTCCGCATACCGCATAAGGGAGGAAGCGACGCTCCCGCAGTTGTTCGTCCTCAACGGGATCCGGACGAATGCGGCTTTGGAGCGTGCCCAATGATCCGGCCACTCCCGCAAGGAGACCGATCACCACAAAGAGGATCCCGAGCGTGCGCTTCACGTTCCTGTGGTGGCGAAGGCTGTGCCGACCTTGAGTTGTGAACACAACGCCCGCGTTCTGCAATGACCGGCGAGAACGGGCCACTTTGAGCAGGGATCTTCACAACGTAGGGGATAATGCGTAGGAGGAAACTCACGATCCCACCTGCGCAATGTATCAGAACAGGCACGAATGTTCGGAAGGTCAGGCTGGCGTACGATCTGCCCCCTCAGCTCCAAACTAAACCCCATAACACCATGGCAACGAAAGACAACAACAACGGCGGAAAGGGAAGCTCGGGCTCGGACAACAACAAGAAGGGTGGCAGCTCCAGCGGTAGCTCGAGCAGTTCCAACAAAGGCGGTTCGCGCAGCAGCGGGTCGGGCGACAGCCGCAGTTCAAAGAAGGAAAAGGATTGAACCATGGCTTACACAACCACTCCTGAAGGAACCCGTGGACCCGGTGTACCAGCTGCACCCAAGGCCCAGGATAGAACGGTATTGTACGTTGTGCTAGGGACCGTCGTGGTAGCGGCGATCATCTGGGCGACCATGGCCGGGAACGACAATGACGCCAACGGCCGGGACAGTGCGCGCAACACCGAGCAAGTGGACCGCATCCCAGCTTCGACGCCTTGAACGTCAACCTTTCTTCATGGAAAGCCCCGGTGCATGCACCGGGGCTTTCGCTTTGTTACCGGCTCGTAAGATCGTCTATCAGCCCTTGAGCTTCTGGCAGGAAGCGCAATAGTGGCTCCGGCGAATGCCCTTGCCCGTTTTGGGATGCAACAGCTTCTTGCTGCAGTACGGACAGGTGCTCTTCTGATGAACTTTCAAGTTCTTCTTCAGTTGGAACACCCGCCGCCAGCGGAGGAATTGTTGGGAGAACGACCGGCTGAGCTTGATCAATTCCTTTCGCTTCGCGGTACCGAGGTCCTTCACCTTCGCTTGCGGATGGATGCGCGCCAGCGAGAGCACTTCGTTCTTGATGATGTTGCCCACGCCGGAAAAGATCGCCTGGTCCAGAAGCACGTCCGCGACCTCTTCGTTGTCTTGGGATCGAAGTGTGTCCAACGCTTGCTTCGGGTCCCACGAACGCGCCAGCACATCCACAGAGAAGTCATAGGAGCGCTTGATGCGCGGCCCCTCCAGGATCTTCACCGAGCAGTTGTACATGCGGATGCTCCCGTTCGCGAAGCGGAAGGCCAGTCGCGGCGTGCGCGCCATTCGATAGTCCCCTGTGACCGAAGCGCCGTCCACATCGGCTTCAAAGGTGCCGACCATAAGAAAGTGCACCTTCAGCGCGAAAGCATCGAATTGGAAGACCAGGTGTTTGCCCCACGAGAAGAGCTCCCGCACGACCTGGCCATCGAAGCGCTCTTTTGCGATAGTGGTATTGCCGGTGACCTCCAGAACGCGCTTGCCCGTGAACGGCCTTAACTGTTCACGGGCAAGCGCCAGCGATGGACCTTCCATGCCGTAGTAGGATAGTAACCCCGCCTATAGCATTAGGAGGAGCCCCATGCAAAGCACACCGATGATGGGCACGAGCCAGGTGAGTTGGTAGGCGGAGATGCGTACCACCTGTCGCTTGATGAAGAAGGTCATCGTTGTGCGGGTATGAGGATCTCATCCGCGAGATACGGGCGTGAGCGTATGCGGTCCACGCGCAGCCGTTCCCTGAAGCGGAGGTTCCGGGTGGCTTGGCTTGATCGTGAAAGGATGTGGTTGCGTTCCATAGTGGTTGATCTTTTCGGAAAGCGAACGGAACGCCGCATGTCGGCGTCCCGTTCCGCGCTGTCCGTATTAGGCTGTTTGCTTGGTGCGTGCACCCTGCTTCGCCCCTTTGGAGCTGGTGCCCTTTCCGTTGCCGTTGGAGCTGCCGCTCTTGCCGTTGGAAGCGGAGCGGCCCTTCGTGCCTTCCTCTACCTCCTCTTCCTCTTCGTCGCCTTCCTCGGTCTCGGCCTCGATGTTCACCACCGCTTCCGCGATCTCGGTCAGCTTCTCATCGGCGGCCTTCTCTTCTTCGAGGGTTTCGTCGATCAGGCCCACGAGGTCCTCCAGTCCGAGCTGCTCGGCCCACGCCTTCATGCTGCCGTAGGAAGTGATCTCATAGTGCTCCACCTTCTGGGCGGCGCTTACAAGGCCAGCGTCCAACGCGACATCATCGGCGAACTCGTCCATGATCTCCTTGCCTTCTTCCAGGATGCCATCGATCGCGGGGCACTTCTTGGCCTTCGCCGGCTTGCCCAGTGCCTCGAACATCTGCTCGATGCGGCCTACTTGGGTTTCGGTCTCCGCCAGGTGCTCTTCGAACGCGGTGCGGAGGTCTTCGTTGGTCGCCGTCTTCGCCATCTTGGGAAGGGCTTTCACCAATTGCTTCTCCACATAGTAGAGATCAGCGAGCTGGTCCTCCAGCAATTTCATGAGACCCGTGCTCTCGTCTTTTTTCGTTGCCATGGTGTTGTGTGTGTTGGATCGGGAGTTGGCCCGCAGGCGCTCTTCGCCTGCGGGTTCGTCCCATTGGGTTCTAGCGGTTGCCCTGTGCACCGCCTTCGCTGCCACCTTCCTGACCACCGGTCCTACCACCCTGTTTGCCGTCGTTCTCACGGTTGGCTTGGGTGCGGCCAGCATCACCACCGAGCTCGCCTTCGCGATCTTGGTCGGTTCCCAGGCTATCGACGTCGCTGCGCTGTCCGCTCATACGGCCCCCTTGCTGGTTGCCGCTTTCCTTACCGGACTGGCTGTCGCCCTGGCCGCCGCCGCTGCGCATACCACCTTGTGTGCCGCCTTGGCTGCCCTGGGTGCGATCGCCTTGAGCGCCGCCCTGTGCGCGCTCACCTTGCGTACCGCCGCTGTTGCGCTCACCCTGCGCACCACCTTGTTGGGTGCTGCCGGGGTTCATGCCTTGCTTGCTACCGGGCGTATTGCCGGTGTTGCCTTGGGCGCCACCTTGGGTGTTGCCCTTGTTCTTGTCTTCACGCTCTGCCATTGTAGATGTGTTGAGGGTTAGTGGGCCGGGCAGGTCCGCTTTCGAAACTTCCACCTGGTCCGATCCAGCGAAGGCAAAAGCGCGACCAGACCGAAGAGCTTCCACTGCTGGTAGGGCTGAAAGTGTTGTCACCCATACCATTGCGCATCGCGCGAGCTCGTTCTCCTTTCCGCTTCCAGTTTGATCACTGTGGAAGCCTTACCACAGATGGGCCGAAGAATTCACAACGAGCGAGAGCGCACCTCAGTAAGTGTACTCCACTGGGATCCGGGTCGGCGTCAACACCTCCTGTGCGGTGGCGGCAACCCCTGCGGCAGCAGTGCATGCCTCCACGGCCTCACGGATATACGCAGCTACGATATCCTCCTCGCATCGCATATAGACGCAACGGCCGCAGTGGATCACTAGGACCTGTATGGTATGATCCAGCGCGCCATGGCGGTGATGCACACGGCGGTACAATACCTTGGACTTTCCCGTATCCACTACATAGAATGGCTTCTCGTTCGGCCGCACCATCGCCCACGCCTTATTGAACTTAAGGAACGCGAGGGCTCCGAAGGGGTCGGTGGCATCGTACACGAAGAGCACCACCGGACGGTACGTGGAGAGCAGGTGTACCGCGTCCAGATGCTGGTCGGTCTCGAGGTCGAGATGGTCGATCATGGCTTCGTTGATAGCACCACTCAACGAATACCAGACCAACCCTTGAGGGAGGCGCGGATCGTGGAAGAATTGTTGCAGGCAAGGATGAAAAGCGGAGCAGGAAATGGGATCGATCAAATACATGGACAAGGAGCACACGGCGGCCTTTTTCGCACGCCCGGATATTGACCAGTTGTTGACCCATACACTGACGACCCCTGTCGGAGGGCATCTCACCGAGCACGGCCGGTCCCTGGTCTTGGAGGCCCGCACGTATTTCGGTTATGCGCCCTCTACGAACGATCATGACATCATTCGCCCGCTTATCCGCGCATACAAGAAAGTGCAACGCTGAAAGAGCATGGACACCACCAGGGCTGATGACATCGGCCCGCACGTATTAGTTCGGCGCGCTCTTGGTGCTCGTTCTCCATGCTTGTGTTCGAGTTCGAACTGCTTTCCATGCAGGATAGCTTGGCTTTTGTGACGAAAGAGGCCTCCTTCATTACCTCCCATCCGATCCAACACGTCAACTTCTTTCACTGCACGGTATTTTACTTGGCCATGCGGTTGGGGCCACATGGCAAAGAGTGATCTATGAGAGATCCTTTCTACAGGGTGAGTATCAGGGCGCACGATCGTGGTTCCAACCACGGGCCGACGGTCTTAAGCGACCACGAACCCCTCAAGGTCTGTCACGGTTCGTACAGATACTCGGTGCCGTTGTGATGCACCACCACTTGTGCGTTCCACCACTTGGCGATCACCACTATCCTTCTACATGCTTCGTCCAAGGTGGACGCGCGCACGGCGGGTCGGGTGGATCCTTCACGTACCGCGATCCAGGTCCCATCGAAGCGGAGTTCGACACGGTAGCGTTCAGTGCTCATCTCAACAGGGGTGCGCATGCACGGGTATTCGCCGATCGCATGCCGCAACCCACGGTATCAAGAAGAGGAACGCACGTCGGCAACGGATCACACGATCGTCCCGGAACAGTGGAACGGCCGCCGCACCACAGGAAGCCCCCTATCCGCTAATGGTCTGGGTGTAGGTTTTCGGGAGCGTGGCCCATTAAGTGCGCAGAACGATCGTGGACCGCATGGATCGTTTCCATATAGGCACCGCTGGCTGGCAGGTGGCGAAGACCATCGGCCAGGCTCCTGCGGAGGGGAGTCACCTGGAGCGGTACGCCCAGTTGTTCAATGCCGTGGAGATCAACTCCGTTTTCTACCGTCCCCACCTGGCCAAAACCTTCGAACGATGGGCCGCCACCGTGCCGGAGGACTTCCGCTTTTCGGTGAAAATGCATCGGGGCGTTACGCATGAACGGCGCTTGACCGACGTACGACCGGCGCAGGTCTTCCTTGAAATGGTCGCCGCGCTCGGGGAGAAGCTGGGCCCGGTGCTGGTGCAACTCCCCCCATCGCTCGCATGGTCGGCGGAAAGGGGAGATTTCTTTAGTGCGTTACGTGAAACGTACCAAGGCGCGGTGGTGTTGGAGGCGCGCCATCCCTCCTGGGCCGCTGCGGATGTGACGAAGGTGTTGAAGGAGACCAAGATCAGCGGGGTTGCGGCCGATCCACCGTTGATCAGGGATAAGATCCTGCCCACCGGTCATCCACCGCTCGCTTACTTCCGGTTCCATGGTACGCCCCGGGTGTACTGGTCCACGTATACGGATGACTTCCTATCGCAGCGGGCCGAACAGATCACGGTGCTGCTGAAAGCGGGCCGCACCGTATGGACCATCTTCGATAATTCCGCGGCTGGTGCAGCGGCGCCGGATGCCCTGCGGTTGCGTGCGCTGGTGCAGGAACGGATGGAATAGGTGGCACACCGCAGCACGATGCACTTCACGGGAGGAACGCCCTCCATGGCCGGTCTGTCCGGCCATCAACTCCCCACATCCATGCTCTGGAGCGGCTTTCGCGCGGGAGCGGTAAGCACATCGCCATCCACCGAGAAGCGCGAGCCGTGGCAGGGACAATCCCAACTGCGTTCGGCGCCGTTCCATGCCACCGTGCATTTGATGTGGGAGCAGGCGGGGTCCACCGCATGTAAGAGCCCCGCTTCGTCCCGGTGCAAGGCGATGGACCGGCCTTCGTGCTGCACCACCCGTCCGTCGCCTTTCGCGAGATCATCGAGTTCCTTCATACCCTTCGCGGGGAATGGTGCAGCCACAAGATGGCCCACCACATCGGCGGCCTCCTTCACGAAGTTGCCAAAGCCTGCGATGAGGCTGACCCGTGCGGGATCGAACACTTCTTTATAAGGGCTGCTGTTCGTGGTGATCAGATCGGTGAGGACGATGGAGGCCAGCGTACCCAGTGTGATACCATTGCCGTTGAACCCTGTGGCCACATGGATGCGTTCGTCGGCCATGGGAAGCCTCCCGATGTAGGGTAGACCATCGGCGGGCTCGAAGTATTGGGAGGACCATTGGTGGGTGATGGCTTCCACCGGATAGAGGGAGCGCACATGGGCTTCGAGTTCCTGGAAGCGCTTGGTCGTGTCCTCCTCGTGCCCGGTTTTATGATCGCAGCCGCCCGCGATGAGCAGCCGGACCCCGTCCACGTCTTCCGTTCGGTAATAGTGATATGGATCCTCCATGTCGTACACTAAAGCAGGTGGCGGTTCGGCATTGGCCGCGAGCCGTGCGGAGAGCACATAGCTGCGATAGGGAGCATTGCGGAAGTGCAGGATATTGACCCCCGGCGGTATGTGGGTGGCATAGACCAAGTGGCGAGCGCGCACGATCCCACGCTCGGTGACGACCTCCAGCGCTTCCTCTTTTGGCTCCACCTCCAGGACCCGGCAGCCTTCCAGCAAGTTACCTCCCGCGGTCTTGAAAGCAGCGGCCAAGCCGTGTATGTACCGTGTAGGATGGAATTGGGCCTGTCCGGTAAAGCGGGCGGCTTTCACAAAGGGTTTTGGGAACGGCATACGCTCGACGAAGTCGGCAGGCAAGCCAACCGCCCGCGTGCCCTCCACGATCTTGTCCAATTCCTCCGCTTGTGAAGCGTCCTGCGCGAATAGGTAGGCATCGCGTTCGAGCCAATGGCACGTGGGCGCATGTCGGCCCGCCCAATTCTTTACGCGGTCAACCGCTTGGAGCGCGCCACGCGCCACCAGCTTGGCCTGGTCCTCGCCGAATTTTGAGATCATCCGGTCGTAGCTCAGTTCCAGGATGGTGTTGATGTGGGCGGACGTACCGCCCGTGGTACCGAAACCGATGTTCTTCGCTTCCAACACCACACAGGTTCGCCCCGCGTTGCGCAAGGCCAGCGCTGTGCTCAGGCCCGTTATCCCTGCGCCCACCACAACAACATCCTGTATGTCGATGGGCATTGCCACGGTGCTGTTGGTCGCAGCCGGTAGGCTGGTCTGCCATAGGCTTTGCTGGTATCCGTCCCTTTGCATGGTCAGTGGTTTGGGGTTATTCCCGCAGATCCATTGCCGTGCGCGAGCGAGTGGCGGATCGCCGCACCGGCGCGCAGTATCAGCCCACCCTTCGTACGATGTCCATGGGGTGGATCCTCCCCAAGCGATCCTTGGGGAATGCACACTCTTGGTCGATCGATCTGAAATGGTGGGAGTATCCGTGATCATCGCGTGCTGCCCTCGCATCACGCCCTATCTTATGGGCACCGCGATCGCCATGGAAGACGTCAGTGAGCGTACCCAAACCTCCCCGTGGGATGCGCGCGCGCAGGCGTTGGTGGGCGCTGCTTTGGAAGTGCACAAGCAATTGGGCCCGGGTTTTCTGGAACCGGTCTATCAGGAGGCGCTTTCTCTGGAGTTCGTGTTGCGGGGCATTCCCTTCATGCGCGAGTTGCATGTGCCCGTGATCTACAAAGGCAAAATGCTCACCTGCTCCTTCCGTGCCGACTTCGTTTGTTACGAGGCGCTGGTGGTGGAGCTGAAGGCGCTACGCGCTCTTACGCGGAAGGACGACACCCAGATCCTGAACTACCTCAAGACCACGGGGCACCTGCGCGGGCTGTTGTTCAACTTCGGGCAGCAGCGGTTGCAGTTCAAGCGTTTCGATCTGTCGCCATTTCCCTAAAAGCGACCGCCCCTCCGATCAGGGAACGGCGGCGGTCGAAGGTGGGTCAGTGTGCAACACCAGCCCACATGCGAAGACGGTTCGCGCAGTGATCGTTCCATCGGGTTGAGCTTCATGTTCTCGCAATAAGGGACGTGCCCCTAGCGGTCGTGCCTGGATCACGGCGGAGGACCCGGCACATGGGGAAGTGTTCCGCGTTCTGGGGCATGGTTTCCACGAGACGGCATCCCACTGAGCCGTGCATTTCCTTGTACATCGTGTACGCAGGGGTGCGGCATGAACCTAGAATGCTCTTCGCCATGCACACCTACCTACGCGCTGTCCTTTTGCTGTTCGTGATCGTTTACTTGAGGCCCCGTGAGGGTCTTGCGCAGAGCGACCGCATCCGGGCGATCCAGATATGGTTCACCAACTTGGATCCTGCGCAGGTGGAGCAGCGTGCGCCGTTGAAATGCCAGCTTGTGAAGCGTAACGTGGCGGACTATGGCAAGGTCTACGCGCAGGCAAGGACCACAGCGGATCGGAGCGACGGCTCATCCACTTTCCTGCTACGCCTACGGCGGGCACTGCACAAGGATGACCTTGCCCAACGCATGCATCTCTACTTGGAGACGGCGAGGAGATCACCAGCATGGGCATTCGATGGCATTGTGATGATCACCTTCGCGGATGGCGGCACCACTACGGTGAACATGGGCCGCGTGGAATTGGGCAACACACTTGGCTTGTCGCACTATTGGGATCGTGCGCTCTCCAGCTTGGAGAGCGAATGACCGTTCGCTTGATCGCGCTCCCGTTCAAGTAGCAGGTTGATGACAGCCTCTCCCACCGCATCCGATCAACATCACAACTCGTCGTTCGTCGTACGGCGATCGTGCGAGAATGGAAGATAGACCATGAGATCCACCTCGCCTCACTTCGCTGAAGAGCGGCGGCTTCGTACCCGCGTCAAGTTGGCGTTCGCACAAGGGACCTATGTTCTGGTCGGCGCGCTTTGGCCGCTGTTGAGCATGGCGAGCTTTGAGGAAGTGACGGGGAACAAGCGGGATGAATGGCTGGTTCGGAGCGTTGCAGGGATACTGCTCGTCCTGGGGTCGCTTCTCGTCCACGATGCGTTCTTCCACCGCCACATCGCGCGGACCTTGCGGATCATGGCCAGCGGGATCTCCTTGGTCCTTGGCGTGGTAGCGCTATTCTCTTCCCTATCAGGTCGCGTATCCTGGCTGTATTTGCCGGACGGTGTGATCCATATCGCGTTCGCCGTTGGATGGATCCTGCTTGCACGGCGGCCTTGGAAACCAGGAAGGCGAGGGCATCAGGAACCAAATGCGCTCCAGGCGGATGGCGTGTGAACTCAAGCCCGAGCCCAAAGGGAGGGTCCGCAGGGCGATGCGGAGATCGATACATCATCACCTCGCTTCGTAGCCAGCGCCGGCTATCCCCCTGTGGGTCTACCCATGGCCAGATCAATGGGGTCCCGCTGCTGTTCGCGCGCCTCTCGCAAGATCCGATCCGTACCCGCTACTGGGTTGGTATGGTCGAGCGCCATTCGATCGAAGACGCGCACGATCACCTCGCTCGGGAACGCGTGTTTGTCCGCCAGAGCGCGTAGTTGATCGGAAGTGATCCGACCTGTTCATGCTGTTCCATTCTGAGCCGATACATCCATTTCCCATGCCGCCATGTTCCCAATGCAAAGAGCCGCTCAACTGAGCGGCCCCCGTGCATTTGGAAGAGCGCGTTACGGCTGGACCTTCTTCGGTTCCGAGGTTCCACCTGGGGCGGGCCGGCCACCTGGCTTGGTGGATGCCGGGTTGTAACGGAGGTACCAACGATCGTACGTCTCGGGCGTCAGGACTTTGCGGATCTCGCCATTCCGCCGATCGTTCAGTGAACGAAAGTCAGGGTTGCTCATGGGGTCTTTCCCCAGGCCCTCGTATTCCGGTTGGTAGCGGGTATCGATCTCGCGCAGCCGTTGCATTTGGTCCGCGGGGATATTGTACTCCCGGCCGACATTGTCATCGAACGATCCCCATCCGCGGCTGGTCATCTGCTGGTCGGACTGTGGCCTGGCCGTGGAGTTGGGGGTGGTCTGCGCCTGGGTCGTCAATGCACCGAGTAGAACAACGGCGGTCAGGATCTTCCGCACACTGTTCGGCGCTTGGAATGTGGGTAGAAGGAAGCGACGCTTGGGCCGCTCAAAAGGCGCCGGCTGCGGTGTCTCCTCGGGTGTAGGGGCAGGTAACGGTTGAAATGGTTTGTTGGTGCTCATGGTCGATCTGTGTTTGTAACGAACAAGAAGCATATATCACTCCCACGGCGTTCTCTGTATCACAAGCGTGAGCGGAACCCATGGACCTCAACGCATTGATCTTCTCGCCCGGTCCATCCGGATCGGGGAGCCAGTATCACAACTCGTACTGGATCGTGTGTTCGTTTCCACATTCCCGCTCGAGGCATTACCCGAATGGTGCTTTGCGAGCGCGAACGATCGAGCCCGCAGGAACAGCTGCCCCGGACATGGCTCAATCTACCTCCATCACGATGTGAAGGTTCATCAGGATCCGACCGTCGAACGGCTACCCCACTTAGGGGAAGATCCGCTCGTAACGCCATCGCAAATGTGCAAGGTATACCGTTCGGCCCGATGATCGCGATCCTTCAGGAAACACAACTACCATGGCACTGAAGGACGATATGACCCAACTGAACAACATCCATGATCTGTTGGAGGATAGCCGCAAGGGCTACACGGAGGCGGCGGAACGCGCCGAAGCGGGACATGTGAAAGAGCTGCTGCGCCACTTGAGCACGACCCGGACCAGCTTGATCGAAGCGGTCGCGGCGTTACGGCGCAAAGCGGACCCCGAGGCGACGCCACGCGAAGGCGGTACGCTGAAGGGCGACCTGCACCGCGCCTGGATGGACCTGCGTGATGCATTGAGCAAAAGCGAGAACGCCAATGTGTTGAGCGAGTGCGAGCGGGGCGAGGAGTTCCTTTTGATGCGGTATGATGAAGTGGTCGAGAAGGAAGTGGCCCCTGAGACCTATGCCTTGGCACAAAGCCAGCGCGCTGTAGTACAGGGCAACCTGGAGCGGATCAAGGACCTGCGCAAGCGCTTCGAACACGTCGAGCATTGATCGCGACGGCGTCCGCTGCGTGTGATCGACCATCCCGCATGTGCGGCGCCCTGCGACCGGGATCCTCGGAACGCGGGGTGCCGCCATGGATGCGCGCGACATCAACGCGGAGGGAACCTTTTAGGAGTATGTGCGCGCTCCCCGTCTGCTTCGCACATGCACGCCCGGAGAAGAAGGGCGACCGATACACCGCTAGGGGGCACCTTCTTCCATGTGGACCAAGGCTTGTGCGGACCCGTGGCGCGCGTTTGGCTCTTAAGCAACAAAACACACAGAACCATGAGAACCCATACCCTGCTGATCGCGTTGCTCTCCACCTCGCTCCAAGCGCAGACCACCCATACGTTGGTGGCGACCGATTTTCAATTCACACCGGACCTGCTCACCATTGAAGTTGGCGACAGCATAAACCTCTTCCTAGGTGCAGGTCATTCCTTCACACAGGTTTCCGCTACTACCTGGAACCTTGGCCAAGGTTATCCGACGCTCGGACTGGACATCGGGGTTTTTCCGCAGGCCACCGAGCACATGCTGGCGCCGCAAACTCCGGACACCCTGTACTACGTCTGCGTACCCCATGTGAACATGGGCATGAAGGGGAGGATCGTGATCTTGCCCAGCACGATCGGAATGGACGAGAGCGCTCTTTCCAATGCGCCACTGTATCCGAACCCCGTCGTGGACCGATTGAGGATCCCCGGTGCCATTGCTTTCCGCGCACGCCTGTACGATCCCATGGGTCGCATGGCGCTGGATGCACCGGTCCGAGGGGGCTTTGTGGATGTACGCGGGATCGCCTCAGGTCAGTATCTCGTACATGTGCTGAACGCCCAAGGAGGGTTGCTGCAACGGGAGGTGGTGTTGGTGTTGGAGTGAAACAGCCAGAGATCGCTTATAGCTAGAACGGCCCGGACCTATTGTCCGGGCCTTCGTCATTGATCCTCGCCATCAAGGACCGGAGCGTTCGCGACCGGATCACTCCTGCAGGCCCGATAGGGCCGCGGTCACCTTGCGGAGGTCGAAGCCGCTCTTACCAAGCATCGGCTTGAAGAGATCCCCTAGTTTCTTCGTTCGCTCGGGCACGGTGTAAATAGTGAAGGCCTTCGGATCCAGACCGATGCGTACCTCGCTCCACTTCAAGGGCGTGCTCACGGTCGCGCCCGGCTTCGGACGGATGCTGTATACAGAGGCGATGGTCTGGCCTTTCCGGTTCTGCAAATGGTCCAGGTAGATCTTCTTCGGGTCGCGCTTCGCGAGCGATCGTTCCAACGTGGTGGACCCGGGCAAGAGGTTTTGTACCACGACCATGATGCTCTTGGCGATGGGTGCGAGCTGCGTATAGGTGTATGCGCCGCCGGTCGGGATGTAGATGTGCAAACCGCTCGAACCGGAGGTCTTGCAGTAGCCTTTTGCGCCGATGCGGTCCAGCACCACCTTCACGGCAAGGGCAGCTTCCACCACCTGGTCGAAGGTGTTCTTTGCGGACGGGTCCAGGTCCAGCACGAGGTGGTCTGGCTTCAGCAGGTGCTGCTTGCGCGAACTCCATGGGTTGATCTCGATGCAGCCCAGGTTGGCCATGTAGAGCAAGGTTCCCGGATCGTTGCACAGCAGGTAATCGATGGTTCCACCACCACGACTGTCCGATGGGATCTTCACGGAAGGCACCCACGGCGGCGCAGTACCCCCCGCATCCTTCTGGAAGAAGCCCGGCGCGGCGATGCCGTTCGGTGTGCGGAAGAGCGATTGCGGCCGATCCTTCAGGTGGGGGAGGATCACGGTATGCATGCGCTCGTAGTAGTCGATCACATCCCCCTTTGTGATGCCCTCCTTGGGCCAATAGAGTTTGTTCAGGTTGGTGAGGTGTACCGTGTTGGGGCCCACCTTCACCTCGCGTTCGTTCGCGCGCGCTTCCTTCGGTGCTTTTCCCGTACCTCGCCT
Organism: Flavobacteriales bacterium; assembly: GCA_016703105.1. Lineage (GTDB taxonomy): Bacteria > Bacteroidota > Bacteroidia > Flavobacteriales_F > PHOS-HE28 > PHOS-HE28. Next base: position 66,143 of record JADJCS010000004.1, on the reverse strand, counting down.
CGCCCTTTTCTTCGTGCTCGTTATGGTTGGCTTGGGTGCTGCTTTCGCCGCCCGGCTCTTAGTGGTCTTCATGGCGACGGGTTCTTTGGTGACATCAGTGGCGCGCTTGTCCGCGCGGAGACCGAGGAAGACGGGATGGCGCATCTGCCCGTCGCGCGTCCACTCGGTGAACTTCACGTTGCACACCAGCTGCGGCTTCACCCAGACGGGCGGCATGTTCGCATCTACTTCGGTACGGAAGGGGGATGTTCTCCGCACCAGGGGCTTCATCACCGTCATCAGTTCACCTAGCGTGCGCTGGTCGAAGCCGGTACCCGTATGGCCCACGTAGACGAGTTCGTCCTTCTCATACACGCCCAAAATGAGCGCACCGAAATGTTCGCGGCTGTTGCGCGGCGCGGTGTAGCCACCGATCACCACCTCTTGCGTGCGGTGGTGCTTGATCTTCACCCAACTCTTGCTGCGCACGCCTTTCGCGTAGGGGCTCGCGGCGAGTTTGCCTATGATGCCTTCCAAGTCCTGCTTCACAGCCGCGGCGAAGAGTTCGGTCCCGCGCTCATGCACATGATCGCTATAGCGCAGATACGCTCCGTCCTTGATCAGGGTACGCAGCATCTTCTTGCGTTGAAGAAGCGGGAGTTGGGTGAGGTCCTTGCCGTCCAGTCGCAGCAGGTCGAAGACATAATACACCACATGGGTTGCGGGTTCCTGGGAGGCCTGTTGCAACAACTGGAAATCCGGATGGCCCTCGGCATCCAGTGCCACGACCTCTCCATCAAGCACCGCGCGCCGCCTGAACTTCCGCAACGCCGTGGCGACGTCCGTATAGGCATCAAGGAACGAAAGCCCATTGCGTGAATAGAGCCGCGGGTCGCGGCCGCCGGTTTCCGCGATCGCGCGGTAACCGTCCCACTTGATCTCGAAGAGCCAGTCCGGATCATCGAAGGGCTTCACGTCCGGCGAAGCGAGCATCGGCTTTGTCGCATCGCGCACCTTGGGCGCACTGCCAATGCCGCGTGCGGAGAAGCGTTCGCGCTGCACGGGTTCGGCGATGGCCGAGGGCGCCAGGGCTTTTACCACTTTGGAACGCCCTGCGCTCTTCTTCGCCTTCGGGGTCTTTCGAGCGGCCGCCAAGGCTTTGTTGATGGGCGAGTTCCTCGGTGTCCGCTCTTCACTATTGTAGCTGTCCACCGCATGCTTATCCCGGTGCTTGATCAGCAGCCAGCTCTTCTCCTCGCCCTTCATACGCACCAGCGCGAATTCCCCTTTCAGCTTCTTGCCCTTCAGGATGATCTTGATGGAGCCACTGTGCAGCATGTGCATGAGGAAGGTCTCGGGGTCCTTCCCTTCCGGAAGGTCCAAGGGAGCGTATGTACCGCTGTCCCATATCTCCACGATCCCAGCGCCGTAGTTGCCTTCGGGGATCACACCGGCGAAGTCCTTGTAGTCGTACGGATGGTCCTCCACCATCATCGCGAGACGCTTGTCCGCCGGGGCCATCGATGGGCCTTTGGGCACGGCCCAGCTCTTCAGGGTGCCACGCATCTCCAGCCGGAAGTCGTAGTGCAGGTGCGAGGCTTTGTGCCGCTGTACCACGAAGATCAGCGGGTCATTGCTGCGTTCGCTCTTTACGCCATCGGGTTCTGGGGTGCGCCGCAGATCACGCTTGGCGCGATACTTCTCCAAGCCCATGGCTTACGAGGCCTTGCGCCGTTTGGTCGCCGATGCATCGGGACGACGTTTCGAACCGAGGCTTGCTTTCAGCACGGCCATCAAGTCTTCCTGGGGTTTCTTGTGGACCACCTTCATCGGGACCACCTTCGCGCCCTTGCCGCTCTTGGCTTTCGCCTTGATCATTTTCATGAGCGCGGCGGTGTACTCGTCCTTGTAGCGTTTGATGTCGAAGGTGCCCGCGCCTTGATCGATCAACTGCATGGCGAGCTTCAGTTCAGCGGGTTCGACTTTCTCCACTTTAGGCAACTTCAGCTCCTCTATGGGGCGGACTTCTTCCGCGTAGCGTAGCTGGTTAAGGATCAACACGGGTCCATCCGGCTGTAGCACCGCCGGGTGCTCCTTTGTGCGCATCACGAAGCTCGCGATGCCCACTTTGCCGCTCTTGCGCAAGGCTTCGCGCAACAAGGCGTATGCCCGTGCACCACCCTTATCGGGTTCGAGGTAGTAGGGTTTTTCGAAGTATTTGCCCTCCACCTCTTCCTCTTGCACGAAGTCATGGATGGTGATCACCTCGCTCTTTTCCGCGGAGGCGCTCTTCAGGTCATCATCGTCCAGTACGATGTATTTGCCTTCCAGGTCGAAGGCGCGCACGATGCGTTCGTAGGGCACCTCCTTGCCGGTGTCCTCGTTCACTCGTTGGAAACGGATCCTGGCTTTGTCCTTTCTATCGAGCATGTCCAGATCGAGCTCGCTCTCCTGCGTAGCGCTGAACAAGCGCACAGGGATGGAAACCAGACCGAAGCCAATGGTGCCTTTCCAGAGCGGGCGCATGGGATCAAACTTTAAGGTTCTCCCCCGCCTGAACCGGTTGAACGGGTTGGACCCTGCCTTCGTGCCCATGGGCTGGCAAGTGCTTCACCATCTTATCGATGAAGCCACTGGCCTTCGCCCCGTAGCCGCCTACGAGCAAACCCTTCAAACCGGATCGCTCCGAGCGAATGGCGTAAACGATGCTCATGTCGGCCGGGTCGCTGGGTCCCTCGAAGCGGTGGAAGGATTCGATGGTGAATTGGGAAGGCTCCAGGGGATGCGCATTGTTGAAGAGCCCCTCCTCGGTGAGCGTCAGTTCATCGGTATAGCCCTTCTTCTTCAGGTCTTCCACCGCTCCGCTCAAGGTGGCGTACTGGTTGTCCGCGTGGTTCATGTTCCTCTGATCGTGTACTTCCGCTAAGACGAAAGCGTGCCTTGTTCCAGAATGCCGCGCCCATTGGGAAGTGAGCTGTACGGTTGTGCAAGGAGTTCCCCGTTGTGCGGAGAGAGCACCTCGGCATTGGCACTGGTCCTCACAGCTACTGCACGAAAGGTGCCCGTTCTCATACTCGGCATGGGATCACCAGGGCATTATTGACCCACCAACCCCCGTCCTATGGCCAAACGTTCTTCCGATCGCGCTTCCAACATACCGAACAGAACCCCTGCGGACGCAAAGCGCACTGACTTATTGAAGGACACCACCGACGGTACGGACCAGGTCCTCACGTCCAATCAGGGTCTACCGATCAATGACAACCAGAACAGCTTGAAGGCCGGGTTGCGCGGGCCCACGCTGCTGGAGGATCATCTCTTGCGTGAGAAGATCACGCACTTCGATCACGAGCGCATTCCCGAACGAGCGGTGCATGCCCGCGGCTCCGGCGCCCATGGCTACTTCCAGGTATACAAGTCCATGAGCGCGGCTACCAAGGCGGGGTTCCTCCACGATCCTGGCCGCCGCACGCCCGTGTTCGTCCGTTTCAGCACAGTGGCCGGATCACGCGGCAGTGCCGATGCTGTTCGCGACGCGCGCGGCTTCGCGGTGAAATTCTACACGGAGGAAGGCATCTATGATCTGGTGGGCAACAACATCCCGGTCTTCTTCATCCAGGATGCGATCAAGTTCCCCGACCTGGTGCACGCGGTGAAGCCCGAGCCGCACCACGAGATGCCACAGGCGGCGAGCGCGCACGATACGTTCTGGGACTTCATCTCGCTGATGCCCGAGAGCATGCACATGATCATGTGGGTGATGAGCGATCGGGCCATTCCCCGCAGCTACCGCATGATGGAAGGCTTCGGCGTGCACACCTTCCGTTTCGTGAACGCGAAGGGGGAAGGCCGCTTCGTGAAGTTCCATTGGAAACCCCTGCTCGGTGTTCACTCGTTGGCTTGGGATGAAGCCACGAAGATCAACGGCAAAGATCCGGACTTCCACCGGCGCGACCTGTGGGAAGCGATCGAGAGCGGTAACTTCCCCGAATGGGAACTGGGCGTGCAGATCGTGGAGGACAAGGATGAACACAAGTTCCCCTTCGACCTGCTGGATCCCACGAAATTGATCCCGGAAGAACTGGTACCCGTGCAGCGTGTCGGCAAGATGACCTTGGACCGCAACCCTGACAATTTCTTCGCGGAGACCGAACAGGTGGCCTTTCACCCTGCGCACTTGGTGCCCGGCATCGACTTCAGCAACGACCCTTTGTTGCAGGGGCGTTTGTTCTCCTACACCGATACGCAGCTCTCGCGGTTGGGAAGCGCCAACTTCAATGAGCTGCCGATCAATAGGCCGATCGTTCCGGTACACAACAACCAGCGCGATGGCCACATGCGCCACGCCATCAATGCCGGGCGCGTGAACTACGAGCCCAACACGCTGGGAGGCGGCTGTCCGTACCAGGCGATGATGAAGGAAGGCGGCTTCGCGTCGTTCCCGGAACCGGTGGAAGGTTTGAAGGTGCGCGGCAAGAGCGAGAAGTTCCACGATCACTACAGCCAGGCCGCGCTGTTCTTCCGCAGCCAAAGCGTGCACGAGCAGAACCACTTGGTCAACGCGCTGCGCTTCGAACTCGGCAAGCTGGAAGTGCCCGCGGTACGCGAGCGTATGATCGGGCAACTCGCTTATGTGGATGCAGACCTCGCCGAGCGAGTGGCCGAAGCGTTCGGTATCGCAGTGCCGGAGGTGGAGCTTCCGCTCAACCACAGCATACCTGCGGATACCGATCCGCAAAGCGTGCAACCATACGATCAACCGATGACGCTGGAACGCTCCGCCGCGTTGAGCATGCAGGACACCATCAAGGGATCCATCAAGACCCGGCGCGTGGCGATGCTCGTCACCGATGAGGGCGTTGTTGAAGCCGCGGAATTGAAGAAGGTATTGGAGCGCAACGGGGCTGTGGTGAAGATCATCGCTCCCGTCAACCGGGATCTAGGCCTAGGTAAGAACAAACTGTCGGTGGACCACGGGCTGATGACAACCAGCTCGGTGCTTTTCGATGCCGTGGCCGTGGTCGGTGGAAAGAACATCTGGATGAAGCTCCCCGATGCCAAGGACTTTGTGAGCGATGCGTTCCGCCACAGCAAAGCGATCGTTTGCGTGGGCGACGCGGCGGACCTGTTGGACGTATGGGGTCTTACCGCATCGGAAGAGAAGACGGTACCCGGGATCGTGACCGGTCGTGGCGCGAAGAGCGTCGCACCGGCGTTCATCAATGCCATCGCAGCGCACCGGCACTGGCTGCGCGAGGCCGACCCGTTGACCGGTGAAGTCGGATGATCCCCTCCACATAGCGAAACGATCAGAACCATCCCATGTCCGACGCGACCACCACCGACAAGCGAAAGATCATCCAACCGCAGTACCAGAAGCTCAGCATTATCATGCTCGGGCTGGTCGCATTGTTCTATGCGCTATCCTTCGCCGAACCGATCATCGTCCCGGTCCTGTTCGCGCTATTGCTGGCCATGCTGTTGAACCCGGTGGTCAACTTCATGGTCCGCATGCGTGTGCCGCGTATCCTGGCCATTGCGCTTTCGGTCCTATTGGCGATGGTGACGTTGGCGGGGCTCGGATATTTCATCGTCACCCAGGCGGGGCACTTCAGCGAAACGCTGCCGCAGCTCAAGGAGAAGCTCGACGCACTGATGAGCGATGGACAGCGTTGGGCCCAGCAGGTCTTCAACATGCGGAGCAGCGAAGTGAAGGATGCGGTGGAGAAGGTGAAGGACGAAGGGATGGCCAAAGGCGGATCCTTCGTCGGCCAGACCTTGACCACCGTGGGCACCTTGTTCGCATTTTTCTTCCTGTTGCCGGTATTCACCTTCCTCCTCCTCCTGTACAAGCGGCTGTTGATCACCTTCATTTCAAAACTGTTCCCCGCGGACGAACAGGACGCCGTTAGCGATGTATTGGGCCAGACCAAAGGCGTGGTGCAGAGCTACCTGGTGGGGCTGATCTTCGAAGCCGCCATTGTCACGGTGCTGAACTGGGTCGGATTGATGCTCATCGGGGTGGAGTACGCATTGCTGCTCGCAGTGATCGGTGCCGTGTTGAACCTGATCCCCTATGTCGGTATGATCATCGCCACGATCCTTCCGATGGTGGTGGCCCTCGCCACGTTGGAACCTACGGCCGCGCTCTGGGTGCTGGGATTGTATGCTTTCGTGCAGTTCCTGGACAACAACTTCATCGTACCCAATGTGGTTGCGTCCAGGGTCCAGCTTAATGCCTTGGTTTCGATACTCGTGGTTATGGTCGGTGGGGCGCTTTGGGGCATTCCGGGCATGTTCCTCGCGATCCCCATCACGGCTATGTTGAAGGTGATCTTCGACCGTGTGCCGGGGTTGGAGCCCTTTGGTTATGTATTGGGGGACGATGACCCCAAGAACCAACACGCGCTTTTCCGGCTTCCTCGGAGCGTTAGAAAGGGGAAAACCTGATCGACCCGAGCATCTACGCCACGCGTTCGAATACCGAAGCGGGTGCCCAGCGGTCTTCACCGCAGTGTTCACAGGACATGGTCGGTAGCCTGGTGGAGGTGTAACCGCACTGACCACAGCTCACCGACCCCGCAGGTAGTTCAGCGCGGCTACGCAACGCGTCTTCCCACCCCACATGGATGGGAAGTCCCGGGCGCACATCCTCCTTCGCATGGAAGAAGACGCTGATCGCCCCATCTACCTCCACATGCGCGGCTTTCACCTGGCCCAGGTGCTCCACATGCTTGGTGCGCAGATCGCCGAAGAACTCCTCCACAGAGATACCTTCCTTGTCCAATGCCTTTCGATCGATAACGCCGTTATCGAGCACCTTCACCACAACACCCTCCACCCATTCGCCCACCCTTGGTGCGTGGTTCGTCCAATGGTTCATGGCGCGGTAGAGGAGCAACACCACCAGAATGACCACGATCGCGGGCAGAAGCGGGGCATCCGGGTGCATCATGGGATCGCCGAGCGCCGATCCAAGGCCGATGATCACGATCAGTTCGAGCGTACTGAACTGCCGTACTTCCTTCTTGCCGGTGAGCTTGAACAGGAGTAGCATCACCGTGAACATCACCACGGTGCGCACCAGGCACTCGATCAGGAAGGTCCACGTGCGCCCCTCGCCGAGCAGTATGTTCCGCCATTCATCCATGCGATCGCGTCGTGGTCTTTGGCGTGTCGCGGGTACGTGCGACGAATGGAACCGCCGCCACGCTACTTTCTATTCGGGCCGCCTTGCCCCAAGGCGAAGCGTCCTATCCGTTCACAACGATCAGTTGCAACTGTCCCACAGGCTGATGCGGGATGGGGTCGGCGGGATGCTGGGTTCCGGGCTGGAGCGGTTGCCCGGGATAGGCGGGAACCTCCTGGGGTGTAATGGTGGGAGTGCCGGGCAAAGGCGTTGTACCCGGTCTCTCCGGCGCAGGCTCTTCGATCGGCGCAGGAGCGGGTGGGGGTTCATGCACCGGCGGATCCGGCGTGGTCGGTGGATCGGGCTCAACGGCTCGGATAGCGTCAGCGCGCATCATCGGTGGGGTCTGGGCGTTCATCAGTGGGTGTATTGTTGTTGGCTGTATAGAGTGGATCGACCACGCTTTCTGTAGAACGAACGGCGAACCACCGAAGTGGTCCGCCGCCGTCCACAGGTTAAGGGGACTTCCACCAAAGTGCCCTACCTAATTCTTAGTGACCGTCCTTGTCTTTGTCGGCATCGGTCTTCTTGTCGACCATTTCCTTCTGACGCTCCCACCATGTTTTGGTATCGTCAGCGGTCTGCCGGGCTTCGCTCTTCACATTGGTCCAATCGGTAGCGGTGCTGGTCTCCATTTTCGCGAGAGAGGCATCGATGCGGGCGATGTTGGTACCGAGTTCTGCGATGATGGCCTGACACTCGGCTTTTTTCTCCGCATCCTTGATGCCTTCGTTCAAACGCTCCTGCTCGCGCATTTGACGGTTCTCCAGCGTGGCGCGTAGCTCACGCAATTCCTTGATGGCCTCCGTGCGCTCATCGCGCCATTGTTCCGCGTTCTCGGTCTTCGCATCGTTGATCTCGGTGCGGTTCTCTTTCAATTGGTCGTTCGTCTTTTCGGTGGCATCGCCAGGATCGGCGCAGGCGGTGAACATGAGTCCACCGAGCAGCAGGACACTTAGGAAGGCATAGGTTTTCATGGTTCTTGGTTTGGGTTTCCCCACGGTCCTTTCAACCCATGGGCCGATCGCCTTGTACGCTTGACCCAGCGACACTTCCGTTGATAAGCCGCGAACCCATTCCCCAGGCCGGGGAGATCTTTTCCCGATCCGAGTGCCTGACAAGTCTCTGTAGCTCATCGACTCCATTTGGCATAACATACGCAATGCTGGCGCCGACTGAACGCTAGCAACCATGCGCACCACCACGAACACATTAGGCAACGACCGAACAGTAACGTTCCGCTACACGGCGGAAGAACTCGCGGAGTTCGGAACGATCATCCGCGCCAAACTCTCCGTTGCGGAGGAGGGCCTCCGAATGGCCTCGGAGTCGCTGTCCCATCATGCATCCAATGGAACAGAGGACACGTACGCCGGGCACAAGGGACTGGAGGAGGGGAACTCGTCGCTGGAACGCGAGGAATTGATGTTGGTGGTCACCCGGCAGCAGAAGTTCATCAAGCAACTCAACCTCGCTTTGGAGCGCATACGCCTTGGCAACTACGGTATTTGCCGTGTGAGCGGTGCACGTATTCCAAAGGAGCGATTGCTTCTGGTGCCGCATACCACCACCTGCATCGCAGTGAAGCACGATCGGTCACCAACCACCTGAACATGCAGGAAGGAGGGAAGAAACGCGCCGTGCGGCCACGGCAGCGACAGCGGGCACCGGGGTCGGAGAAGCGCATGCGGCCGCTCCCGATCGCGGTGCGTGCGGAACCCGATCGCCGCCTCAAGGGGAAGGTGGCCCTTATCACCGGAGGCGATAGCGGGATTGGAAGAGCGGTGGCCGTGGCGTACGCGCAGGAAGGTTGTGACGTGGCGATCGCCTATTGGAAGGAGCATACCGATGCGCGCGCCACGCAGCGGTTGGTGGAAGAACAGGGCCGGGAGTGCTTGCTGTTGCCCGGCGACCTCGCGGAGCGCGGGGCATGCGTTCGCGCGGTGCGCAAGACCGTGGCGTGCTTCGGGCAGCTCGATATCCTGGTGAACAATGCGGGTATGCACACGCCGCAGAAGGAACTGGGGGCCATTTCCGAACGTCAGCTCACACGCACCTTCGCGGTGAACGTATTCGCGTGTTTCCACCTGGCTCAGGAGGCGTTGAAGGTGATGGAACGCGGAGCGTGCATCATCCAGACCACCTCTGTCACCGCGTATCGCGGAAGTGCGCAGCTGATCGACTATGCGGCCACCAAAGGCGCATTGGTCTCCTTCACGCGCTCCCTTTCCGCGGCATTGGTCGATCGCGGGATCCGCGTGAACGCCGTAGCCCCCGGTCCGGTGTGGACACCACTGATCGTTTCCAGCTTCCCGCCGAAGAAGGTCGCGGAATTCGGTTCTGATGCGCCCATGCAGCGCGCGGCGCAACCGTCGGAGATCGCACCCAGCTATGTGTTCCTGGCCAGCGCGGACGGTTCGTTCTTCACAGGTCAGGTGTTGCACCCGAACGGTGGTGAAATAGTGAACGGCTGAGCACGGATCATCCACGGCGCGCTCCCATGTGAAAGCTTCGGAGGCGTTGCGCGGGCGGTGTGGCTGCGGGGCTCATCTGGTGGGGTTACGGGCAATCGGTGCAAGGGTGGCCCGCCAATGTTTTCCTCCCGAAACAGGCGTGTGCTCAGGGGGAAGGGAAAGCCCATCATAAGGACGGCAGGGAAGGGCGGAGTGCCCGCTGATGTCGTTGACCCTTCCTCTGATGGTTCCCGAGCGTTCGAATGCTGGTCACCGTCATTTGCACTTGCGGATCGTGTGCCGATCATCCTCTCCAAGCAGCGTGCAGAACGGCGCTTGCCAGTGCGTGTAGCGAGCCTTCCAAGGTTGCCACTCTTTTCCCCCCTCCCCTCCTCCCCTTTTTCCCCCCCTCCTTGTTCCCCGCCGGCTCTGTTTTTTTTGTGCCCCGTTGTGTTCCGCTTTTTTGTCTCCCCCCGCGTCGTCCCCCCTGAGTGTGGGGGTGTCGCACAACGACAATGCCTTGGCAGTCTCAGGACGGAGCCAACGTACCAGCCTATCTCAGCGGGCGATCGCCTCGGCGAAATCACGTTCGGTGATGGAGCGGTCATCCTGGAAGTAGTAGACCGCGCCGAAAGCATGCGTGACCCTGCGGTATTCCTGCACGGCACCGTTCGGTTCGGTGAACCGCACGATGCGGGTCACGCGACTGGGCTCGGAAATGAGTTCCTCGGTCCGCGAAAATTCCCCTCTCGCTAGCGGAGCGCCCGCTTTCGGTGTACCTCCTTGATCGGGGACCGGGGCGACCGGTGCATGGCCCAGGTGAACGGCATCGCGCTTCAAAACGGTTCGCACGGGGGCTAACGCGGTCACCTCCACGCTGCGGGGTCGCGGTGCCGGCAGGGTAGCGGTGGGCACGACCGTGATCACCGGCGATATCGGGGATACGATGTCCGATCCGCGCGTTTCCGTATTCCCTTCTGTTCCGCGCCGCGACGATACCACATGCACCATGCGGGGTAAACGGCCCACCATCGGGGCGATGGTGCCTTCCTGCATGGCCACAGCAACCCCGAGTGCCGCGTTGTGTTCGCCCGGGGGGCGGTCCACCACGATCGCGGAGGCGATCGGCGCTGGCACCTTCGGATCCACTCCGGTCTCCCGGATCGACCGCATGCGCTCTTTCAACTCCTCCTCCACGCGTATGATGTACCGCGTCTCGTAGCCGAAATCCTTCAGCGCATGCACGTAGCGCACGAAGCCTACCGGGCCTTCGTAAGCGAACATGCGCTCAGGGGGCAGGCTTTCCAAGGTGACCTGGAAGGGGAACTGGAACTCCGTTCCGTGCATTTCCACTGGAACGCGTGTATCGAAGTACACCTCCTTGGTGGGGCAACCCTTACGTTGCACGCTGATCAGGTACACATCGTCCAGTGGCAGGTCGAGCGTAATGTGTTTGGAGCCGACCGGTAGCCCGTACGAAGCGGCATTGCCGGGCACTACCGTCACCGTCGCGCTATGGAGGTCGGCCCCCTTCACGCGGATGATCCCATCGGCCTTCAGCACACCGCGGGCAGCGAACGCACCGAACGAAAGGAGGAGCGAGAGCGGGAGGACGGTTGAGCGTAGTGGCGGGATCGACATGGCAGTGCTTTGCACCGGACATGCTCGAACGCAGTGCCAATGTCGGTGCCGTTCAGCGCTTCCCTGATCACTGACGCGCGGTCGTCTGTGTTCCACGGAGTTGCGAAGAACGAAGCGCTCGAACGCCGGGGGCGTAGGCCTGTGCGTACCGTGCCGCCAGCGCGCATGGCCTGCCACAACAGCGGACAAGGTGTGAAAGTGGTTCCTCGCTCCTGACTAGGCTCCCACGTGCGGCTTGGCCTCGGCGATCACCCGCTCCAATGTGGCTTTCTCCATCGGCTTCACCACATGCCCATCGAAGCCCGCATCCTGCGACTTCTTGCGGTCCTCCTCCTGGCCCCAGCCGGAAACGGCGATGATGTGGATACGTTTGCCGTGTTCCGTCTTGCGGATCGTGGCACAGGCCTCGTAGCCGTTCATCCTGGGCATGCCGATGTCCATCAGGATCACATCCGGTCGGAACGACTCGGCCATGGCCACGGCGTGTTCGCCATCGTTCGCCACAGCTACAGTATGTCCGATCTTCTTCAGGATCATGGACATGGAAAGGGCGATGTCCTCGTTATCGTCCACTACCAGCACGCGGCGCTTGGAGACAGCGACAGGGTCACCTTTCGCCACTTCGGTTCGCAGCGGCAATTCCACCGTGGCCACCAAGGGCAGACGCACGATGAACTCGCTGCCTTTGCCCAGGCCTTCGCTGCGGCCTTCCACTTCGCCGTGATGCATGCGCACCAGTCGTTGCACCACGTTCAACCCGATGCCCAAGCCGCCATTGGCGTGTTGTTCCCGATGTGTCGACCTGTGCGAACATGTCGAACACCCGCCCGATCGCATCGGGTTCGATACCGATCCCATTGTCCCTCACCCGGATGACCGCCTGATCGTTCTCCCTTTGCATGAGCAGATCGATACGTCCTCCTTCCGGAGTGTACTTCGCTGCATTGTTCAACAGGTTGGATACGACTTGGTTGAGGCGATCACGGTCGCCATGCACCATGAGTTGGCCTCGGTGCCTGGGATCACGTTCAACTGGTGCTCGTTCCGGTCGATCAGTGGTTTGCTCGTTTCCATGGCGGTGCCGATCACCTCGGCGAGCCGCACCTGCTCCTTCACCAGATCGATCTTTCCGCGGCTGATACGGCTCAGGTCCATTAGATCATCCACCAGGCGCACCATGTGATCGAGCTGGCGCACCATCATGGCACGGGTGGTCTCCAGCATTTCCGGATCGTCCGGTGCCAGCTCCATCAGTTGCAAGCCGTTCTTCAATGGAGCGAGCGGGTTGCGCAGCTCGTGCGCGAGGGTGGCGAGGAAGTGGTCCTTGTGTTTGGCGCTTTCCTCCAAGGCTTCTTCGGCCAGCTTCTGTTCGGTGATGTCGGTATTGGTACCGAACCAACGCTCCACTTTGCCGTCCTCACCATGGATGGGGACCGAGCGGGAAAGGAACCAGCGGTATTCGCCCGTGGTGGACTTCACGCGGAAAATGTATTCCCACGGATCACCCTTCTGCTGGGCACTGGTGTAGGAAGCGACCATGTCATCGAACTGGGCTGGATCCACCGCTTTGCTCCAGCCGCCGTCGTTCATCTCCTCCACGCCCATTCCGGTGTAGTCCGTCCAGCGGCGGTTCACCCACGTGATGCGGCCGTCGGCATCGGCCACATAGGCCATCTGGCTCATATTGTCCGCGAGCATGCGGAAGCGTTCCTCGTTCTCGTAGATCAGCGCCTGTGCCTCGCGCGCGGTGGTGATGTCCGTGCAGGTGCCGAACCAACGGACCACTTTTCCTTCCGCGTTGTGTACGGGCATGGCCGTGGCCAGGAACCAATGGTACTTCCCGTCCTTCCCCTTCAGCGGGAAGGTATCCTCCCATGGCTCTCCCTTGGCGGCGCACTCCCGCAATGAATTGATCGCGCGATCATAGTGATCGGGATGGTGGAGCGACTTCGCATCCATGCGGATCTGCTCGCCGGTCATGCCGGTGAACTCATGCCATCGCTTGTTGAACCACATGGAGCTTCCGTCCGCTGGAGCCATCCAGATCAACTGCTTCACATTGTCAGCAAGCAAGCGGAAGCGTTCTTCGCTCTGTTGCAGTTCCTCACGCGCTGCACGTTCGTCGGTGACATCGGTGTTGGTGCCGAACCATCGGACCACCTTGCCCTGCTCGTCGCGCACGGGGAAGGCGCGGGAGAGGAACCAGCGGTATTGGCCGTCCGCACCGCGGATGGGGAAGGTGTCTTCCCAATCCTTCTCCTGTTCGATGTGCGCCTTGAACTTGGCGGTCACCGCCTCGACATGATCGGGGTGGTGGACCTTCTGCCAGCCCCAGCCGCGCATTTCTTCCAAGGTGGTACCGGAGTACTCGAACCAGCGCTTGTTGTACCAGTTGATGTCACCGGCGGGCTCGGCCATCCAGGCGAGCTGCCCGATGTTGTCCGCCAGCAAGCGGAAGCGTTCTTCGCTCTGTTGCAATTCCTCACGGGCTGCAAGTTCGGCGGTGACATCGGTGTTGGTGCCGAACCACCGGACCACCTTGCCCGCCTCGTTCCGCACGGGAAGCATGCGCGAAAGGAACCAGCGGTATTCACCATCGTGCCTTCGCAAAGGAAAGACGAGTTCGAAGTCCGTGCCTTGCGCAAGGCTGTGCCGCAGCGCTTCGATCATGCGCTCGGAATGGTCCGGATGCACCACGTTGCGCCCGACGTTCTCGCGGATGCCCTCCGCATCAAGACCGGTGTAGTCGAACCAACGGCGATTGAACCAGATGGCCTTTCCGGTCTCATCCACGATCCACGCCAGTTGCGCCATGCTGTCCGCCAACAGGTGGAAACGCTCTTCACTTTCGCGTACGGCTTCACGCGCACGTTTGCTTTCAGTGACGTCCCGGATCGTCTTTGACGCGCCGACGATCTCACCTCGATCGTTCTTCAAAGGAGACAATGCCAAGGAGACATCCAGCGGCGTACCGTCCTTGCGCAGGCGCACGGTCTCGTAGTGCTCAATGTGCTCGCCTTGCTTCAGTCGTTCGAAGAGTAGCTTCTCTTCCTCCTGGCGGTCGGCCGGGAACAGCACCGTATTGGGCTTGCCGATGATCTCTTCGGGGGTGTAGCCGAACATGCGTTCCGCACCCTTGTTCCAACTGGTGAGTATCCCGTTGAGGTCCTTGGAGATGATGGCATCATCGCTGCTTTCCACGATGGCGGCCAAACGACGGGCGGCCTCTTCAGCCTCTTTGCGCCTGGTGATGTTCATGGTTCCACCCATCATGCGAACGGGTCGGCCATTGGCGCGCAGCACCACTCCGCTGGTGTACACCCAGTGCACCACACCGGAGGCGTTCCTAGCACGGAATTCGATCTCGTATGGAGCATCTTCCTCCAGGGACTTCTTGATCGCGGTGGTGACCCTATCGCGATCTTCGGGGTGGATCAGTTCGGCATACCCCGCCATGGTCGGTTCGAAGGCTCCCTTCACCACACCGTGTACTTCATAGACGGGGTCGGTCCAGGTAATTGTGTCGGCTTCGATGTCCCAATCCCAGATCCCGAGTTTTCCGGTGTTCGTTACCACCCTCAGGCGCTCTTCATCCAGTTTCCTTTCCGTGATGTCGAGGATCATGGCCATGAACGAGCGCTTGGGGCCATTGTTCACGATCTGCAGGTGTACCTCCACGGGGTAGTCACTTCCATCGGCACGGCGGTGTATGGTATGGAACAGGAGCTTTTCCTTTTGACCGCTGCGAAGAGGCCTCACCAGCGCTTCGAATTGCCGCACATCCAATTCGGGCTTGATGTCCACCGGCGTCATGGCACGCATCTGCTCGAGTGTATACCCCAGATTGCTCAGGGCGCCGTGGTTCACGTACTCGAACCTCAGCTCCTCCAGGTCGAAGATGTAGATCTCGTTCAGGCTCCGCTCGAGCATGCCGGAGAGCTGCTGCCGCTCGGTGATGTCCACCAGCACATTGATGGCACCACTGATCTTCCCATGGTGGTCGTAGAGCGGCGTTGGGTTGGCCAGAACAGCACGTTGCTCACCATTGGGCTGCACCACCACCGCCTCGATGTCCGCCATGGCGCGCTCCTCCTTGATGGCCACGGCCATGGGGCAGCGGTCCAGTGGGCCCTCTGCGGTGCGCATGCTGGCCGATCCGTACCGCAGCGCTTCACCCACCACCGGCGTGCGGCCCCACAGGCGAACAGCGGCTTCATTGAACAGGCGCACATGCCCGCTAGTATCGCAGGTGTACACGGCAACAGGCATCAGGTCGATCAGTTTGCGGTAGCGCTCCTCGCTCTCCAGCAGGCATTCATTGCGTGACTGGAGCTCCTCGTTGATCGTGGCGAACTCTTCGTTTATGGATTGGAGTTCTTCTTTGCTCGTCTCGAGTTCTTCGTTGATGCTCTGCAATTCTTCGTTGCTCGAGACCACCTCTTCATTGGCGGCTTGCAATTCCTGCAAGGTGATCTCGCTCTCCTCGCTCACCAGCCGCACCTGTTCGCGGGCCTCGCGCAATTCCTGTTCGAGCTGGGCGATCCGCTTATCGCGCACGTCGATCGCTCGCTTGCCAGGATCTCCTTTGGCCGCAGGCATGTCCGCCGCAACAGCAACACCCTCCTCCTTGAACAGCACCAGAAAGTGCGGACCGGGCGTGCCGCCCAGAGGCAGCACTTCGATGCTCACATCCTGTAGGCCGCTGTTCAAGCGGATGGGGATGCCGCTCTTGCGCACGGGAATGTTCTCATTTCGCGCTTTGTGCAACAACGCCCGCAGCTCGAAGGCGAGATCGTCACGCACCATCTTCAACAAGCTGAGGCTCGCGCGGCCTGCGCTGGGCCCGAGGAAAGGCGCGGAGGATCCGAGGAAGCGAACGATCTCCAGGTCTTTGTTCACCAGCACGCTCGCGGGCACGTACCGGTGCAGCAGCAACTGCTCCAGCTCGCGGTCCAGGTCGCCACGTGGACCAGCTAATCGCGTCATTGCAGGTCCAGATCCGTTGGATGAAGTCGCCGCAGGAGCAGGTTTGTATCGCAGGTCGAAGTCCAGCCGACCACTGCCCCTGCGTTTCTTGCGGTACACCTTGTGATCGCGCTCGGGTTGTATGAAGATGTCGCCTGCGTTCGCGGGCGTTTCCGACTTTCCAAGGACGAGAAAGCCCGCTGGCTTGAGCGCGTAATGGAACGACTTGAGGATGCGCCCCTGCGCCGGGCCTTCCAGGTAGATCAGCACGTTCTGGCAGCTGATCAGGTCCACGCGACTGAAGGGCGGATCCTTCAACAGGTCGTGCTTCGCGAACACGCACATGTCGCGGATCGGCTTGATCACCTGGTAGTGACCGTCCACATGCATGAAGAACTTGGCCACGCGTTCGGGGGCCATATCCTGTAGCGCGCTCTTCTTGTAAATGCCGAGACGCGCCTTCTCAATGGTGCGCTCGTTGAGGTCCGTGGCGAAGATCTGGACCGGGGTGTTCATGGCCTGCTCGCCGAGGAACTCCAGCAATGTGATGGCGATGGACACCACTTCCTCACCGCCGGCGCAGGCGGGCACCCAGATGCGCAGCGTATCGGTAGCGGATCGTTCCTTGAAGAGGTCAGGGAATACGCCCTCGCTGAGCGCCTTGTGGAAGGCCGGATCCCGGAAGAAGCTGGTGACGTTGATGAGCAGATCGCTATAGAGCGTGTCGAGCTCTGTTGGAATTCCCCGCAAGAGCGCCGAGTATTCCGAGAGCTTGCGGCACTTGCTCAACACCATGCGCCGGATGATGCGGCGGTGGATGGTGCTCTCCTTGTATTCACTGAAATCAACGCCCCGTTGCTCCAAGACATACTGCAGAATGCGGCGCAGTTCGTTCTCGTGCTTGGAAGGGATCCGCGCCTTGCCGCCCGGATACAGTTCCTTGATCAGCTGCACCAGCTCCGGTCCGATGTCCTCCGGTGCGCGCACTAGATCCACCACGCCGGCTTCCTGCGCGCTCTCGGGCATGCCCTTGTCCTGCGCCGATCCGTCCTGCGCGATCGTGAGCCCATCCTCCGCCTTGATCGCACGCAAGCCTTCGGTACCGTCCATGCCGCCGCCCGAAAGCACGATGCCGATGGCGTTGTTCTGGTACTCGTTCGCCAGTGCGGTGAAGAATGCATCAACGGGCCGGTTGGCCTGTCCGTGAACACCGCGCGGCACCTGTAGCGTGAAGGTTCCGTTGATCACCGCCGTGTGCATGCCCGCGGGGTTCACGTATAGGCGATCGGGTTCCAGCTTCATCCCGTTCTCCAGCACGAACACGGGCATCGTTGTCTTCTTCCGCAACAGGTCGCAAAGGGTCCTCTCCTGGTCCTTCTCCTGATGCGTTACGAACACGTAGGCCAGGCCTAGGTCCGTCGGGAGCTGTTGAAGCAAACGTGACATCGCATCCAGTCCACCGGCCGACGCACCGATGCCCACCACGGGGAACGCGTGCTTGTCATCCTTCACGATCACGCCGGCGCGTTCCAAGGGTTTCCTCAGGCGCTCCACGTCGTCCTTCAGGAACATGTTCACCTTCTCGGGCCCCATGGGAACGCGGTCAACTTGCCCTGGCGTACCCATGCGCGCACCGTGTTCGGATGGCAGCGCAGCATGGCGGCCGTCTCCGTGAGGGACAACATCGGCGGGTGGTCCGCCTCGGTGATCGATGTGGTGTCCATGTCAGTTCCGGATGGGCCGGATCAGCGGAAGCGAATTAAACTGACGGGAGAGCAAAAGCCAATGTGGAAACATTTCCACAGATCCGGAGAAGATCTTTCCCGCTGCTGCCGAACGCTCCCTCATGATGCTCACTAGGCCGCGTTCACATGCGAATGAGCATTGCAGATGCGGGCGAAACTGTTGGCATGCTCACCCGAATCGAAAGCGCTCTTGGGGTAGCCACAAAGCAGCGAGAAGGGCCGCATGCGTCCGAGGTTGTTCCATAGTTCCTCCAGCAAGTGCGTTCCCATTTCATTGCCCTTCTGCCATAGAAGCGCGACCATTTCCCCGTAGATGTGCAAGTAGGGATACGTCTCGGCGGTCTTCTGCAAGAGGCCCTGTACGATCACATGGAATGGCGTGTGGTCGGGCAGGCCATTGACCATGATCCGGGAGAGCAGTTCCTCAGCGTCCAGCGGAACGAATTGTCCGTTGGCTTCCGCTGCTTCCAGGTCCAGGCCGAAGATGGAAGCGCGCTCGCGCACCCCGGCCAAATGCGCTGGTGTGGCGACCACGATGCCTGCGTGCCCGGGCCTCAGCGCGGGATGCAGGAAGCGGCAGATGCCGTCCACGAGTTCCGGTCCATTCTCATGGAAATGCACATAGTGCCAGCGCTTTTGGGCCACATTGCGCTCGAAGAAGGAGAGGTGGGAGGGTTCGAGTTGGAGGTCCATGGAAGTGGGCTGTATGTCGTGCCCAAGAGAACAGGTGCGGTGGCACATCCAATTTCATTCCAGCGGAAGGCGCATCTGTGGAACACGGTTCCCTTGATCGCGGTAGGGCATTCACAGAGAACGGAGCATGGATATCAGGAGGAAAAGGCCCGCGCGGAGAGGAGGGTGCCCATTGGCACGAAGGATCGGGCACTACGCACCACGGTGCCCGATCTTCAATTGGTATGGCACGGTGCGTGTCGCCACGTCCCTAAACAGAAATGACCATGGACAGCATGAAGGACAAGATCAAAGGCAACTGGAACCAGTTGAAAGGAAAGCTGAAGCAGGAATTCGCCGACCTGACGGACAACGACCTGCTGTACGTGGAAGGGAAGGAGGATGAACTCCACGGGCGATTGCAGGAGCGCCTGGGCAAGACGAAGGACGAGATCGATGCGCTCATCGATCGTCACACGACCAAGGATCCGGTTCGGCACTGAGCCAGAGCATCGATGAACGCACGGTCCAGAAGGCCGTGCGTTCATCATTCGTGAGGATCACGGTCACAGACCACCAGGTGGAACGGGGGCCACCTCTTTGGGATCGGCCCTTTCTTTCTGACCCGCGCGGCGGTCACTCCTTTTCGTCCGGGTCCACGCCAGGATCCTCCTCCGTGGTCGCCGTCAGGTCCTCGTCGATCTCGTCCGAGGCGGGGTTGCCGATCCGATCCGCATCATCCTCGTCATGCATGCGCACTATAGGAGCACCTTTCTTCTTTTCGACTTTCTTGGGAGTGGCCATTGTGAAGGGTTTTATGGTTGGGGAGGATCACGGCAAGTGCCGCACCACAATACTGTGCGAACAACCGCGAGCGAGGATCTCTTGGCAGCGCCGATCGAAGGCAGCGCGCAACCCAGAGCCCGTTCAGCGCCGTGGTACGACAGCGTGGAAAGCGCTCCCCGTTGTGTCCGGACCATCGATCACACTGTGGGATCGATCCCACGATCGGAGGAGCCCTCGGTCAAAGCCCGCGAGGGAACTGCGGCAACAGCGCTGTGGCATCCTTCCCGTTCATGGATCGCGATGCTGACGGTGTCACGGCGATCTCCAGCATGCGGTTCAGGTTGTGCACGGAGCATTGCCCTTGTGCCCGTGCGAAACGCAAGGCATGCTCCTGGTCGGTGAAGAGCCTGCAACTTTCATAGACCACCCGTTCTGTAGCCGGATCGCGCCAAGCTCCCAGGATCCCATCGTGCGCTAATGCCCGGGCGATGGCGCGCGGCAAATGGCTGGTCGTCAAAGCATCGTCCGCGGCGCGGTACGCCACTACAATGCCATACAGCACACGGCATTCACCGCGCAGATCGTAGGCGAAGCGATCATACCTGCGCAACAACGAATCGATCTTCTCCAGAGGCTCCCACATAGATGACCAACAGGACAAGAACCGTTCCTGTTAGCTGAACCGGTGCTGGTCGGCACACATCTTCGCATGGCGACAGGACCGTTCCCGATGTCGGGCACAGCGCGGCAAGGAAGAAGGATGGGGATGCCCATGCGCGATAGTGCGGTGTTTGGGACAGGACCGCCCGGCACCCGGTAAAGTGGGATCTGCGGGAAGAGCCTGCCATCAAGGGGGATCGCTCCATGGGGGAGGTTGGCTCGGGATCGGCGGTGGCCGGTCGTGTCCAAACCCACGACCCGATGAACCCCACGCATACGTTCCTCCCCGGTGCCGTTCTCCTTTTCGCCATGAGCATGATGTCGACTTCGCTCCGAGCCCAAGGGCTGGCGCAGGTGGTTCCCGTAGCGAGCGGTGCGATGGGACATGCGCCCTCGAAGCCGGACCTGGTAGGTCCCGATATGCAAACCGTCGCGCTACGTAAAGCGAAGGATCCCATGGTGCGGACCACGGTTCGTGGTGCGGATGGTAGCTATGGGGTACGCGTGAACGATGCCAACGGTCAGCTACGCATGGAGGGCAGCTATTCGGATGTCGCGCTGAACGACCGGCATGGGGCCTTTTCGTTCTATCATGCGAACGGCCGACTGGAGTCAGCTGGAACGTTCGCGCACGGGTTGAAATCCGGGTTGTGGCATTGCGCGACGGTAAACGGCCACGCACGTGTGGACCGCTGGTACGCCGGGCTCCCCTGGGATGATCTTCAGGTCTTTCTGGGTCTTGCCACGCGGGCCCATTGAAACGAAAGGGTCGCGTGGGAGCAAGGTACTGACCACCGGGACCATGAGCGACCTGGGGAGCGAAGCGCCACCAAGGCTGACCCGCACGAGGTGCTCTGGTCAGTCCTGTTCTATCAACCTTCCACGGGAAGCCGGAGCCCGATAACGGCTTCATCCGGGTCACGCCTTGAGTCGTTGAGGTGAGACGCGTTGTGATCGCATGGCCTTGTAGGAATGCCGAAGGCCCGCTCGGTAAGAGAGGGCCTTCGCTCAGTGGTGTGAAAAGGATGGCGCTCAGGCTTTGGAGCCTTCTTGTTCGTCCTCTATTTCCGCCGCGTCATCGGGGAGGTCGTTGTCATCCAAGTCCTCGGCATCGCGCACGGTCTCCGCAGAACCATCGGGCGCATCCGAATTGGGCATATCGCGGTTGGTTCCATCACCGCCAGACCCGCCGGTTGTGATATCACGACCTGGGTTGTGTACGAACGAAGCATTGCCACGGTCCAGGCGGGTGCCCATCTGAGGACCTGCGGTGTCCCTTTGCGCATCTGCTTTCCCAGGCTGCCTGTCGGCATTGGCCGCATCTCCCGTTTCATTGGTGCGCCGGTCCGTGGGGTTGGTTCCCTGCTGTTGTTGTCCTTGCCGGGGAGGGGCATGTTCTTCTGTGCCATGGTGCTATTTGTTCTTGGTGTTCCGGTCGTTCTTATCACCGTCACGCTTACCCGTAGCCTTGGCGGAAGTGGAAGAGGCCGCACCTTTCTGTTGCTCTTTTTCCTCCGTGCCGTTCCTGCCATTGGTGGTTTTGTTGGTAGGGCTGCCGGCTTTGGAGGCAGTGCCGGTGTCGCCCTTGTCGTGGGGTTGATGCGATACCGACAATCGGTGGACCACTGCGCGCGTGCCGGGAACGTCCCCCGTTCATTATGGCCGCATCGTTGGGCCGAACGCGGATAGTTCGAACAAGGCGGGAACATTCCCCCTGGCCCCGGGGCGGCCCCGGGGCCCCCCCCCCCCGTCCGCGGGCGGCTCCCCCCCCCCCCCCCCCCGGGGGCCCCCCCGGTGGGCGTGGTGCCTGCTTCGCCGATCTGGCCCGATGCATGCAATACCCACCATATGATCACCACCAACCTTCCGGAACTCGTCCATCTGCTCGATCAACTGGGCAACGTAAGTGTGCATGACAGCATGGACAACATCGAACTGCGGATAGAGAAGCCCGTGGATGTTCACGAGGTGGACGATCTGGTGTGCGATGCCCTCTTCACCGATCCCATTGGGCGCACGGAAGACCAGCACGGATGGACCATCCGGGTATGGAAACGCGACGATCTTCGCGGGCCCTCGGAAATGCGTGTTCTACGCAGGGGGCTTACGAACCTCTATGAGCTGCAGTACGCCGCGTAACGTTCAAAGGCCGACCGGCCCAGTTCCGTAGCATAGGCTACAAGTGCTGGATCTTGGACCACGGTTTGTCGCTCATCCTTGAAACAACGATCCATGGCAACGCAAGAGGACAAGGAGCGGAACCTTCCGCCAGCGGCTCCTCCATCAATTGGGAATACCGCCAAGGAGACCGACACCAAGCCCGATGAGGGGAGGGATCCGGACCTCTACGATCCGGTGGGCATGGCCGGCAAGAAGGCCGGTATCGTGCAGGAGTTTGAGCAGCAGCTGGAGCAGGAAGGAACGGACGCCAGAAAGGGAATTCCTGCCGCATCCCATGGGACCGGTGATGCACCAGCGCCCCAAGGGCCCAAGAATGAAGGGGCTTAGAGATATCGTTTCGCACTACAAGGGCGTCCAAAGCAACGACCGACCGGTTCAGTTCCGTTGCCTGCGTTCCTCCAGCGAGGCGAGCATGGCCAGCAAAGTCGCTGCGGTGATCGGCTTCACCAAGTGCTCGTCGAACCCTGCTCCCTGCGTCTTGATGCGATCTTCCGGCTGACCCCAACCGCTCAGCGCCACGATCACCGCCCGTTCACCCCAGGGGGTGCGTCGCATCATCTGGCAGGCGTTGTAGCCGTCCATCACAGGCATGCCCAGGTCCATCAGTACCACATTGGGTTCGGTGCGTCCACCCATTTCCACGGCCTGCTCCCCGTTATGGGCCACCAGCACTTCGTGGCCCAGTTTTCCCAGCAGCATCGCCATCATGTTCGCGGCATCCTCGTTGTCATCGACGATCAGAATGCGCCTGGGCAACACCGGAGCGGTCGTGACTTCTGAAGCGGTCGCGGGAACCTTCGCGCGCACCGACACCAGGGGAAGGACGACCCGGAAGCAAGAGCCTTTACCGAGGCCTTCGGAGGCCACTTCGATCCGGCCTTTGTGCATGCCGACCAGGTGTTTCACGATGTTGAGGCCGATGCCCAGGCCACCTTGCACGCGATCGCTCGTGCGCTACACTTGCGCGAACATGTCGAACACCTTGGTCAATTGATCTTTCGCGATACCGATGCCACTGTCCGTCACCGTTACCACCACCTCGTCAGCGATGCGTTCCGCATGCAGGGCGATGTCACCGCCCATGTCGGTGTATTTCGTGGCGTTGTTCAATAGGTTGCCGAACACCTGGTTAAGGCGCATGTCATCGCCCTCCACCATCAGGGGTTCGGTGGGAAGGTCCAGTACCAGGGTGTGGTCATGGCGTTGGATGAATGCGCGGCTGGACTCCACGACGTGGTTCAGGACGGTACGCAGGTCGATGGTCCCCATGCGGAGTTCCACCACCCCGCGGGTGATGCGGCTCAGGTCCATGAGGTCATCGATCAGGCGCACCATCTGGTCCAGTTGCCGTTTCATCATGGCATGGGCCTGGTCCCAGGTGGCCTGGTTGTGCGGCGCGATGGCGAGCAACTCCAAGCCGTTGCGCAATGGTGCGAGCGGGTTGCGAAGCTCATGCGCGAGCGTCGCGAGGAATTCGCTCTTGCGACGGTCCGCGTCCTGCAGCGATTCCTGCGCCTGCTTCAAGGTGCTGATATCATAGAAATAGCACACCACGCCGAACTCGCCATTGGGCAGGTTTACACGCTCGATCTTCCAATCGTAGGACTCCCTTGCCTTGATGTCGAGCCGTTGATTGGTGGAATCATTGCTGGCGAAGGGTATGCCGGTGAGCAGGGTGTCGCGGAAGCGCGCGATCACCTCGTTCGCGAAGGGATTGCCCCAGAGCACATGTACAGCTTCGGCAAAGTCCCGGCCGAGCAAAGGGTCGACTTGGGCGAAGACGGCACGCGCCGCAGCGTTCACCTGCTGGATGCGGGATCGTGCATCCACGACATAGATGCCGAACGGGGCATGTTCGATCAGGTTGAAGAAGGTCTCGTGGTTGCGGCGCAAGAGGTTCTGCGCCAGCTCGCGCTCGTTGATCACCTCGGTCAATCGCCTGTTCAGGCCATCGGCCACATCGGCGAGTTCGTGTTGCTGCACGGAGCTGATCAGCAGCGCCTCGTTGATGGCCGTAGCCTGTTGGTGGAACACACCGGTCTCCGTCACCTGGATCATCAAGCCGGTGCGGCGGGCATGGCCTGCCTGTATGGGCCAGCAGGTGTAGGACCAGAAGATCGGGGTGCGGCGCTACGCGCGCCACCTCGGCGTGGGCTGGGCTTCGCCGGAGCTCGAGACGCGATCGAGCAGCGGCAGGATGCTCTTGTCATGCGGGACCAGATCCGCCAGCGGCTTGCCCAGGATGTCCTGGTCCTGCTTGTTGAGCAACTTGCAGAAGGCCGGATTCACGGACCGTACCAGATGGGCTGCGCCTTCCACCTCTACCATGGGCCACGGAGCGTGGTCCATCACGGCCTGGTAAACACCCTGGTCCAGCGCCTTCGTAGCGGATTTGGATGGGATGTCCGTGCTCATGGTGTCCGCTTCGTTAGGGCTTGTCCGTCCGTTCCGTGCTTACCGGCAAACCCGATGTGAGGCCGCTATATCCGTCGAGCAGCTCGGTGCTTATCGTCATGCCTTGGTCGCTAATGGTGTATTCGCGGATGACCTTGCTGTGGTCGCCGCCACGCATCTTGGACACCATGAGGATCTTGCGCATCACACCTTCTATCTCCACATAGCGCAAGCGGACGATGTCGTCCGTGAGGAAGGAGATGCTGTAGCTGCTCGCAGGGGGTTTCACGAAGGACTCCTCCAGCATCAACGTGCTCATAATGGTAACGCCATGACCGGTGAGCGCCACGAACATGCGGTAGAGCGACTCCTCGAAATCTTCCCGGAAATCGGGTGCGAGCGCGCGCTCGAACCCGGCGAGCGAATCGATCACGAGGCGTTTCGCGCCAACTCGTTGTACGGCCTGCATGATCTCAAAGAGCGCTTCATCCACCGAAAGGTCCAGGGGACGCAGGTAAAGGATCTCCAGCTTGTCGTTGGCCTGTGGTCCATGGAGGTCCAATCCGAACGAGGCGGCGCGACTGGCATATTCGGCAGGCCGCTCCTCGAACACCGCGATGATCGCCGCTTCTCCGTTGCGAAGACCTTCGGCTATGAACTGGGTGCATAGAATGGACTTTCCCGTGCCACTGGCCCCAGCCACGAGAAGGCTGTCGCCTTCGGGAATTCCGCCACCCATCATGGTGTCCAGTTCGGCAATACCGGTGGAGAGCTTGCGACCGCTACGCTTCTGGTTCTGCAACGGACCCAGGCCGAGCATGCGCGGGAAGGTGAGCAGGCCTGCGTTGGTGATGCGGAAGATGTGCATCCCCGGCAGCGTCTCCTGGCCCCGGCATTTCATCACTTGCATCTTGCGCACCATGCTGTTGCGGTTCACGCTCTGGTGCAGCCAGATCAACCCGTCCGCTACCGTGAAGACCGGATCACCGCGGAGTTCCGTTTCGGAGTATTCGCCCAGCAGAAAGGTGGTGGCCTGCCAGCTGGTGAGGTGCATGGCCAACCGCTGCACGAAGCCTTGCAATTGCATTTCGTTGGATTCGGGAAGCCCCTTGCGTACCAGGCTCCGGAACGAATCCACCACCACGATCGCGGGATTAACGGCTTCCACTTCCTTTACGATGGCATCCAGCACCTGGTCCCAATCCCCGTTCAACACCACCTCGCTCAGGTTGATGAAGCGGATGGCACTGCCCATCTTGCTCTCGTCGTAAAAGTCATACTGCTGCTGGTAGCGCAGCATCTTGAGCGCGGGCTCGCCGAGTATGGTGAAGTAGAGCGCTGGTCGTTCAGCGGTCGCATTGGCGAAGGCGATCTGGTGTGCGAGGGTGGTCTTGCCGCAACCCGGCGTGCCCGCGATGATGTTGAAAGAGAACTCCGGCACGCCGCCGCCCAGGATCGGGTCCAAGCCCGGAACGCCGGTAGGTAGTTTGTTAATGGCGACTTTGGTGCGTGCGGTCATGTCTTGGGGCTATCTGAAGAGGGGTCGAGGACGATCTCTGGCCAGGCTTCTTTCACCAGTTGCAGTGTGAGCGGTTCGCCGATGAAGGTGTTGAGGAGGCCCAACAGCTGGGCGACGAGCGCCACTTCACTGCGCGCGAACTCTTCCTTGTCCGTTCCTTCGGTCGCTTCATAAAAGCCGATGAGCTTTCCATCGGGCAGCACATGCAAGGTCTTCAACGCGGGCGCTTCCACCTGGGCCAGTGCCAATGCGCGCGAAAGGAGCGAGCGGTACCCTGCAGCACCGGCCAGTTTGGAAAGCAAGGCGCCCAATTTGCCACAAACACGCGCGACCGCAGGATCATTGTCCCCCTCGCCGGGTGCACGTTCCTCTGCCAGCAGCCTTTCGGCCAGGTCACGTAATGGTGGAGAAGCGAGGTTCATCGCGATCGGAGGTCCCGTGGCCGGACCAAAGGACCGGAAAGCAGCACGAGCAAGAACGAGTGAAGAAAGGTAGGTGTGTTTGTGCCAGGTTGGTCGAACATTCCAC
The DNA here is from genome assembly GCA_016703105.1 of Flavobacteriales bacterium. Classification (GTDB taxonomy): domain Bacteria; phylum Bacteroidota; class Bacteroidia; order Flavobacteriales_F; family PHOS-HE28; genus PHOS-HE28. The sequence continues at coordinate 39,431 of JADJCS010000004.1, read as the reverse complement.
AATGGCCGCGCCGAACTTGAGCGGACCGGGGCCGGATCGTCCCGTGGATGAGTGGCGCTGGATGACCCGCAGGCTCACACGTTCGCTCGGGTGCCGCAAGGGCTGGCGCAAGAATGCGGGCCTTGTCGGGTCGGCGTACGACCAGTGGCCGGGATAAGCACTGATGTGAGCGGCAGGTTACCTTGAGCGCACATGCCCGCCAATCCTTTCCCTTTTAAAGGTCTCAGCGAGGCGGAAGTGATCGCCGCGCGGGCGCGGTACGGGCGCAATAAAATCGATGGCAAAACCGGCGGAGCGTTCTGGCCTGCGGTGAAGGGCGCTGTGCTGGAACCGATGTTCTTGCTGCTGCTGGCCACCAGTATCATCTACTTCGCGCTGGGTGAGCGCACCGAGGCCTACTTCATGGCGGGTGCCATCGTGCTGGTGTCGGCGATCTCCATCTACCAGGATTCGCGAAGCCGGAAGGCACTATCGGCTTTGCGCGCGTTCAGTGAGGCGCAGGCGACAGTGATCCGCAACAACACCGTGGTGAAGGTCCCGGTGGAAGATGTGGTGGTCGGCGATCATGCCGTGGCGGAGGAGGGAAGTTTGCTCGCCGCCGATGGTGTGATCGTGCAGGGCAACGACTTCAGTGTGAACGAGTCGATCCTCACGGGCGAAGCCTTCGCTGTGGCGCGCAATACCGAAGCCGCGCTCGCTACCGTGAGCAAAGGCACACAGGTGGTCTCCGGGTTGGCGGTCTATCGTGTTACCGCCGTGGGCAAAGGCACCCAGCTCGGCAAGATCAGCACCTCGCTCGCTGCGATCGAAGTGCCCCCTACTCCACTGCAACAACAGATCACGCGCTTTGTGCGCAACATGGCCATCGTCGGTGTCGTCGTGTTCGTGGCCGTGTGGGCCGTGGCGTTCGCGCGCAGTGGTTCGTTGCTGGACAGTTTGCTCATCGGCCTCACGTTGGCCATGTCCATTTTGCCGGAAGAGATACCCGTTGCCTTCGCCACGTTCCTGGCGTTGGGCGCATGGCGATTGGCGAAGCAAGGCGTGATCGTGAAGCGCTCCACCACGGTTGAAACGCTCGGTTCGGCCACTGTGATCTGCACCGACAAGACCGGTACGATCACCGAGAACAAGATGTCGCTGGCGCAACTCTTTGTACAGGCGACCGGAGAAACGCTCGCACTCGATACATGGTCCGGCACCGAAGCGCGCCGCGTGATCGAAGTCGCCATGTGGGCCAGCGAGCCGGTGCCCTTCGACCCGATGGAAGTGGCCTTGCACGAAGCCTACAAGAAGACCGCGGAACGCGACCGCCGCCCTGACTTCCACATGGCGCACGAGTATCCGCTGGGTGGCAAGCCACCGATGATGACGCACGTCTTCGCGAACGAGAAGGGCGAACGCATCATCGCGTGCAAGGGCGCACCGGAGCGGGTGTTGCGACAGTCATCCTTGAGCGATGCGGAGAAGACGGCGGTGCTCGCGCAAGTGGAAGCATTGGCAGGCCAAGGTCTGCGTGTGCTCGGCGTTGCCGAAGCCCAGCTCGCCGGTAACGCCTATCCGAAAGACCAGGAGGAGTTCACCCTCGACTTCCTCGGACTGGTGGCCTTCAATGATCCACCGAAGGCGAACATCAGTGCGGTCTTTCAGCAGTTCTATGATGCAGGCCTCGAGGTGAAGATCATCACCGGAGATATTGCGCTCACCACGGCGGCCATCGCCAAGCAGACCGGGTTCCGTGGCGCCGATAGAACGCTCAACGGCGAGGACATGATGAGGCTCGATGATGCCGCACTCCGCAGCGCGGTGAAGGAGACCAACATCTTCACGCGCATGTTCCCCGAAGCGAAACTGCGCATCATCAACGCGCTGCAAGCCGAAGGACATGTGGTGGCCATGACCGGCGACGGCGTGAACGATGGCCCCGCGTTGAAGGCCGCGCACATCGGCATCGCCATGGGCAAGCGCGGCAGCGAGCTCGCCAAGGAAGCGGCATCGCTCATCCTCATCAACGATGATCTCGGCAACATGGTGGACGCCGTATCGATGGGCCGCAAGATCTACGGCAACCTGAAGAAGGCGATCCAGTACATCATCTCCATCCACATCCCCATCATCCTCACGGTATCCCTGCCGCTCTTCCTCGGCTGGGTCTATCCGAACATCTTCACGCCGCTGCATGTGATCTTCCTGGAGCTGATCATGGGCCCCACGTGCAGTATCGTTTACGAGAACGAACCGCTGGAGAAGGACGGCATGCGTCGCCAGCCGCGGCCGCTCAGTCTCACCTTCCTCACGTGGAACGAACTCTCGATCAGCATCTGGCAAGGACTGGTCATCGCGCTCGGTACGTTGGGCACGTATCAACTGGCGGTGCAGCAAGGTCATTCAGAAGAGCTGGTGCGCGCCATGGTGTTCAGCGCCTTGGTCTTCGCCAACATCGGCCTCACGCTGGTGAACCGCTCGTTCACCCATTCCATGTTCAGCACCTTCGGCTACGGCAACTGGCTGCTGCGTGGCATTCTCCTGCTCACTCTCGCATTGCTCGGTGCGCTGCTCTACGTGCCGGTGTTCCGCGACTTCTTTCACCTGGCTTCACCATCGGCCCCGCAACTCGGCATCGCGGCCGCGATGGGCTTCGCTTCTGTGCTTTGGTTCGAGGTGTATAAGTGGATACGGCGGAGCAAGACGGCCACGCGGTGACAGGCTCCTCTCTTGATGCGCGTGCGTGAGCCGTACGCACCATCGATCGGGCAAGCATTGACCGGGAACGGGGCGTTCTCTCCCAGAAAGAGAAATGTGCCCGGAGGATATCGCGAACGTTTCGTCCAGTGACATTTCCGATGCAGTGCGCCTCACAGAGGCAACCACCGATCCCCGGAAAAACCGGTGGATCCCATGGACCATGATCTGAGGATCAGTGTATGAAAAAACCCGCTGCACATGAGTACCCTGAAGATCGCTATCGTCCTCGGAAGCACACGGCCCGGGCGCAACGGAGAAGCAGTTGCCAAGTGGGTATATGGCTTGGCGAAGCAGCGCACGGACGCATACTTCGAACTCCTGGACCTCCTTGATTTCAACCTGCCACTGCTGGACGAACCCGCATCACCAATGCTGGGCAAGTACACGAAGGACCACACGAAGAAGTGGTCGGCGAAGGTCGCGGAATTCGATGGTTATGTGTTCGTTACTCCGGAGTACAACCACAGCACATCCGGTGCGTTGAAGAACGCGGTCGACTTCCTGAACAAGGAGTGGGTGAACAAAGTCGCAGGCTTCGTGGCCTACGGATCCGTCGGCGGCACGCGCGCAGTGGAGCATCTGCGCCTGATCATGGCCGAACTGCAAGTAGCCACGGTGCGCGCCCAGGTGGGGCTTTCGCTCTTTACCGACTTCAAGGATGCCCGCACCTTCGCCCCTGCTGCCATGCACGAGAAGGAAGTACACACCATGCTCGACCAAGTGATCGCATGGGGCACAGCATTGAAACCGCTGCGTACACAAGAGATCGCCAAGGACCACAACGTGCTGCTTGCCGAAGGCGTCGCGTAAGCCTGACGACCATCAGTCCTTAACTGCTCCGTGCACCTAACCTTCAATGCGTTGATACCCATCCACAACATGCTCAAGAACAAGATCGCGCTCGTGACCGGCGCAGGCTCCGGCATCGGCGAAGCCGTTGCCCAACTCTTCTCGGCCAATGGCGCCAGCGTGGTGCTGGCCGATATGGATAACGCGGGTTCGGAGCGTGTGCTGGCCCTGATCGAAAAGCAAGGCGGCCAGGGACTGGTCGTGAAAACAGACGTCTCCCAACCCGCCGAATGCGAGCGACTGGTCAGCGATACGGTAAAGAAATTCGGGCGGCTGGATATCGCAGTGAACAACGCCGGCATCGGCGGTCCCTCAGCGCTCACCGGCGACTATCCGATCGACGGCTGGGACAAGGTGATCGCGATCAATCTCAGCGGCGTGTTCTATGGCATGCGCTACCAGATACCGGCCATGCTGAAGAACGGTGGAGGCTCCATCGTGAACATGGCATCCATCCTCGGCAAAGTGGGCTTTCCGATGAGCAGCGCGTATGCCTCCGCCAAGCACGGTGTGATCGGCCTTACTGAGACCGCTGCATGCGAGTACGCCACACAAGGCATCCGCGTGAATGCTGTTGGGCCGGGTTTCATCCAAACGCCGTTGCTCGACAAGAACCTGAACGCGGAACAACTGAAAGGCATAGCCGCCATGCACCCGATGCAACGGCTCGGAACCGCGCAGGAAGTCGCGGAACTGGTGCTGTGGCTCGCTTCGGACAAGGCGTCGTTCGTCACCGGCTCTTACTACAACGTGGACGGCGGGTATCTGGCGCACTAGAACAGGCTGCGGAGATCGATCAGAAGGAGCCTGCCGCGTCCGGGATGCGGCGAAGCATCCTTGGTTCTTTCGATGCCGGATCAGCATGGAGAGGTAAGGCCCGATTTTGGGGAACCGGCGGGCGATAGCGCCCCACCCCGCAGCGTTGCTCACCGATAGGGGGCCGGTCACCGCCGGAGAGCACCTTCAACAAGCAGAGAACCGCAGTGCTTGCGCGCATGCTGCGAACACGCACGATGCTGGATCCAGCGGAACCGCCGACCCCATGGAAAGTGATCGCGAACACCAAGCCGGGAATGATGCCCCGTTGCAATGGCCTTTGCGGGTCGTGCTTTGATGCGCACCGCGTTCAGAGCGCGCACATCCTCGCTTCGCCGAAGAGCAAATGCACCCAACAACGTGACGACCTCCAAGAAGCTGTGGCTCGGCTTCAGTGTGCTCGCGATCCTGCTCATACTCGCCAGCTTGGCTATCCGCGCGGATGCGGTGAACACGAACGACACGACATCGCGGGAATTCGAATGGATCGCCGCATTGCTCTTGATCTTGGGCTGCGGTGTCGCCGTGGTCACCACAGTGACCATCAGCCGGGCCATCGCCAAGGCCGAACGGCACGTGGAAGATGCGCGCACCTTTGCCGACAGTATTGTGGAAACGGTGCGCGAGCCGCTGCTCGTCCTGGACGGTGAACTACGTGTGGTACGCGTGAACCGCGCCTTCTACCAGACCTTCAAGGTGACACCTGCCGAGACCGGCAACAGCCTGTTGTACAAAGTGGGCAACGGCCAATGGGATATCCTCGAACTGCGCACGCTCTTGGAGGAGATCCTACCGCAGCACACCGAAGTACACGGCTTCGAAGTGGTACACGTCTTCGAGCACATCGGGAAGAAGACCATGCTGCTGAACGCCCGGCGACTGGTGCAAGCGACCGATCAAGCTCCGCTCATTCTTCTCGCCATCGAGGACATCACCGAACGGAAACGGCTGGAGGACGAGCTGCACCAGGTGGCCACGGAGATCCACGAGTACACCGCGAGCATCGTGGCCACGGTGCGCGAACCGCTGTTGGTGCTGGACGCCGACCTGCGGGTGCAGAGCGCCAGTCGATCGTTCTACGAGAACTTCCGCGTAACGCCCGAGGGCACGGAGAACCGCTTGCTCTATGATCTGGGCAATCGCCAATGGGATATCCCGGCGTTGCGCCGCCTGTTGGAAGAAGCGCTCCCGCAGGAGAACCAGGTGAACGACTTCTCCGTGGAACATGAGTTCGAGCACATCGGGAAGAAGACCATGCTGTTGAACGCGCGGCGACTGATCCGCGCGACGGACCAAACACCGCTGATCCTGCTGGCCATCGAGGACATCACCGAGCGGAGCCGGTTGGAGGACGAGCTGCGCCAGATCGCCGCGGCCATGTCCGAAGCCGATCGCCGCAAGAACGAATTCCTGGCGTTGCTCGCGCACGAGTTGCGCAATCCGCTCGCACCCATCCGAAGCGCCGTGCAGCTCATGCAGCTTACCAATGACCCCGAGGCCAACAAAGCTGCCACCGGTATAGTGGAACGGCAGGTGGATCAGATGGTGCGCCTGGTGGATGATCTGCTCGACGTGAGCCGCATCAGCCGGGGCAAGATCGAACTGCGCAAACAACGCATCGATCTGGCCTCCATCGTGAAGCAAGCAGTGGAGGACACACGTCCATTGGTCACGAGCATGGGGCATGAACTGACCGTGACCATACCGCCGGAGCCGGTGTTCCTGAACGCCGACCGTACGCGGCTGATCCAAGTGCTGGGAAATCTGCTGAACAACGCATGCAAGTTCACCGACATGGGCGGTCGCATTTCGCTCGCGGTCGCAGTAGTGGGCGGGGATGTGGTGATCAGTGTCCGGGACAACGGGATCGGCATCGCCGCCGCGCAACTCCCCAGCATTTTCGAGATGTTCGTGCAGGCGGATACGTCCATGGAGCGCTCGGTGAGCGGCTTGGGGATCGGGCTCGCGTTGGTGAAGAACATGGTGGAGATGCACGGCGGGACCGTGGAGGTACACAGCGACGGTCTCGGCCGGGGAAGCACCTTCGTGGTGCGCATGGCGATCATGGAAAGCCCGGCCCTTGCGCCCGCGCTCGGGGCGGTCGATGGCGGTCCCGACCTCGCGACCGCTCAACGCATTCTGGTGGTGGATGACAACGTGGATGCAGCGCTGATGCTCGAGCGACTGCTACAATTGAACGGCAAGCAAACCCGCGTCGCCCATAGCGGGCCCGACGCATTGGAGGTGGCGGAACAGTTCCGGCCGCACTTGATCCTGCTCGATATCGGCCTGCCGAAACTGAACGGCTACGAAGTGTGCCGCCGCATACGCCGACAGCCCTGGGGCAAGGACATGGTGGTGATCGCATTGACCGGTTGGGGGCAGGAGGAGGATCGCAAGCGATCGAAGGAGGCAGGGTTCAATGCGCACTTCGTGAAGCCCCTCGAACGCGAAGCGTTGATGCTGGTGCTCGCCGGGAAGTATCCGGCCGCGGCGTGAATGGTGCGTTGAGTTGAAGTCTCATACCCAGCGTACATACCTTGACTGGGCGGGTGGCTACAGCCGCACTGCCTTGGCATCCTCGATGCCATTCACCAAGTCGTCCAGCCATCGTTCGCGCTTCTTCGCATCCGAAAACTTCATCCTGTCGAAGCGTGTGACTTTCACCGGGCCTATTCCACAGAACTTCAGCGTAGCCTGTTTCACGGCGTTCAGATCGCTGTTGCGGTATTGCCACCACGCATAGATCGAAGGGGCATCGCAGGTTGTGACGAGGTGTGCCGAGCGGCCTTTGAGCAGCTTGTCCCACCAAGGACCCTTCTCGTGGTACATGCAGGCGAAACCGGGATGCAGCGTGCGATCCAAGAATCCTTTGAACAGCGCAGACACCGAACCCCACCACATGGGATAGACGATCACCCAGCGTTCGCACCACGTGATGTTCCGTTGCGCTTCCAGCAGGTCGGGCTCCAGATGTTGGATCACCTTCAGGCCCTTCCAAAGGATGGGGTCGAAGCGCATATCACCCAAGCGCTGGATCCGCACCTCGTGCCCTTTGGCCCGCGCGCCTTCGCAATAGGGCATCGGCCAAGTGGCCGTTGAAGCTGTCCTTGTCCGGATGGGCGAGTAGTACGTAGAGTTTCATGTGCGGTGGTCGGTCGCATGCGGAACAAGGACCGCCAGCGCTCCTTGGCATGGCAGAACCACGCCGAGAACGGGCGTATTCCACTTCCTGGTTCCCCCTCTCCGGTGCTAAGGCGTTTCGCGTGTGCAGAGCGTGCGCCCGCCCCTTGCGGTTCCATGGTCTTTTCAGGTCCTGGACGATCGGAGGTCAGACGCTATTTCAAGGAGTGGCAATGCCAAAGGGACTGGCGGAACACCCGAGCAGCGAAGAGGGATCTTACCCCTTCTTCTTCCCGAACCAGCGCGTGTGCAGGGGTGGTTTACGCGGCGTGCCATCGTCGCTGCCGAGCACGTAGCCGAAGGGCTTCAGGCCGGGCACATGATCGCAGGCCACCTTGAGCACGGCCGTTAGCGGGATGGCCAGGAACATGCCCGGTATGCCCCAGAGCGCGCCACCTGCCATTACCACAATGATGGACACCAGCGCATTGAGCTCCACGCGCGAAGCCACCACGTTGGGCACGATGAAGTTGTTGTCGATGAACTGCACCGCGCTATAGAGCGCCAGCACCCACAAAGCTGCGCTGGGTTCCATGGTGGCGAGGGCGATCACCATGGGCAGCACGGTGGCGATGATCATGCCGATGTACGGGATCAGGTTGAGCACGGCGGCGATCACGGCCAGCAGCAATGTGTATGGCACGCCAATGATGAGCAGGCCGATGAAGTTGAGCACCGTAACGATGCCCGCCTGGAGGATCAGGCCGATGAGGTAGCTCTGCGCAACGCCCTTCGCACCCTGCAACATGTGGTGTACGGTCCCTTGCTCGTTTCGGCTGAACAACTGGTCGATGAAGTTGAGCAGCAGCCGCTTGTAGAGGAGGAAGAGGAAGGTGAACACCGGCAGCAGGAAGGCGAAAGCGAACACGCTGCCCATGGTGATGAGGGCACCGCCCACCAGCGCACCGCCCTGCGTCATGCTCTCCTTCTTCGCCGTGGCCATCGCGTCGTCCACGGTCTTCGTCCCCATGTCCGTGTGCGATAGCAACCATGCTTGCACTTTCCCGCCCAGTGCGCCCACCTTCTCCTGCAAGCCCGGCAAGCTCTGGCTGAAGTGCGCGGCCTGGGTGAGGATGAAGTACGACAGCCCGGCCGCGCAGCACATGGCCAGCAGCACGGTGAAGGTGATGCCCACCAAGCGGTTCAGGCCGTGGCGCGCCAGGAAGTTCACCAACGGGTTCAGCAGCAGGGCCAGCAGCAGCGCGAAGAGCAAGGGCACCACGATGGGCTGCGCCTGCACAAGGGCATAAACGAACGCGACCAGGCCCAGCACGACGAGTGCGAGCTTCTGGTACACCGGTTGGATCACATGCTGATGCGTGGGTGTGGCGGGTTCGTTCATGGCGCAAGGGGAGCGGTATGTATCGCTGCCCCGACAAGGTACCCCGTTAAGATCCCCGTAGGGCGCTCGCGTCTTTCGCCCGTGCTGGTCGTACGATCGGCCCTGGCGGTTCCAAGGTCCTTTCCCGTCACAATCCTGACGCGACCCCAAGAGCGGTAACGGACAGAGGCCAACAGTGCAAGAGGCACTCGGGACCCCGTGGCTTAACCGAGCGCCGGTAAAGAGAGATGAGCGGCGAACGGCCCGAAACCGTTACAGAGCCGCCACCACGTTCCCCTTTGTCACCACCACTTCCACCGGCATTCGACCGAGGTTGGCGAACAAGCTTCCACGCCGGCGCAACGGCCACCAGCCGTACAAGTAGATCTGCATAGGCTCCCACATGGCTACCCAGCCCGCGATGGCGAGACTTTCGCGGAGCACTTCCATAGCGGGACCGCCGGTATCCGGCAGCAGGTAAGCCTTCACGAACAAGCAGGTGGAAAGGAACGCGATGCCGATGAGCAAGCTCACACGGCCCTGTTTCATCAGCCGTCGCAGTTCCATCTTCACGATGCCTCCACGGTACGCGAAGTAGTTGTGGACCGCATCACGCACCATGGGCGTGACTTCTTCGATGGGTGCTTCTTGGACATGGACGCGCAAGCTGAGCGGTGTGCCGAAGGGGTACTCTTCCGCCCAGCCTACGATGAAGGCTTCTGCCGCCGCGTCCAGGTCCTTCTCCCGAAAGGGCGCTGGATCCAAGGAGTTGAAGAGGGCGTTGATGTTGCGCACCTTCAGCTCGATGTGGTGCCGGCCGTCGCGGGCCACGGGTGCGGAAACCGCTGCCGCATGGATCGCTTCGATGTGCTTGGTGGTCGTTCCTTCGGTCATGGCTGGTCCAACTCGTAGGTCCGAAGTCGTTCCCGCATCAAGCGCAGGTCGCGGTCCGCATGGATCGGCTTCGTCGTGTCGTCCGTCGGCCATGAAGGTACGCGGCCGCACCGGCCCGGTCCTTGTGCTTTTCATGCCATGGACAGCAAAAAACACCAAGCCCTCATGACCGTGGGTCAGAGGTCTGCGGAGCCGCATCCCGGGCAAACAGCCGAGCACGGCCCTACGCATGACCAGCGCGGCTCACAGATAGAAAGTGAACGTCACCAGTACCCCACCGGCAACATCCCGAAGGCGGGCAGTGAACGCGGCAACAAACGCCCCCGGATCAAGCGGAGCGGCTCCTAGTATCCGGCCTAACGGGGTGATCCTTCCCGATGCATGAGGTGCGTATGACCCATGCGTGAGCGAATCCCTGTTCCCGCGCAAAAACACCACTCCGCATACTTGAACGAACGATGATATTCCGCAGCGAATGACCCTGAAGATAGAGCGACACGGCGTGGTACTGGACAAGACCGACCTCGGCTTTGAGAACGCAGGGGCGCTCAACCCGGCATGTCTCCGTGTGGGCGACAATGTCCATATGTTCTATCGTGCGGTGCGCCATGGCAACTACTCCACCGTAGGACATTGCCTGTTCAACGGGCCTTTGGAAGTCGCGGAGCGCGCGGAGAAGCCCTTGCTCATCCCGGAACACGCGTACGAATCGCAAGGCATGGAAGATCCGCGGATCGTGAAGATCGAGGACACCTACTACCTGACGTACACGGGTTACGATCGCACGAACGCATTGGGCGCATACGCCACATCGAAGGACCTGGGGACGTTCACCAAACACGGTGTGATCACCCCGCAGTTCACCTACCGCGATTTCAAGAAGCTCATCGACTGCTGTCCGGACCTCAACCCGAAGTACCTCTTCCACTACAAAATGCTGAAGGAGCACGGACTCGGCGAGGAGATCGCGGACAAGCTGCTCGCGTGGGACAAGAACCTGATGTTCTTCCCGAAGAAGATCAACGGGAAGTTCGCGCTGCTGCACCGCATCCATCCGGGGATCCAGATCGTGTTCTTCGATGATCCCGCCGAGGTGGACCGGAAGTTCTGGGAGCACTACCTGATGGACCTGAGGAGCCACATCGTGATGGACCCTTCGCTCCTGCATGAATCCAGCCACATCGGTGGCGGAGCGCCCCCCATCGAGACGGAGGACGGTTGGCTCCTGATCTATCACTCCGCGGAAGACACGCCGCATGGCTTCGTCTATCACGCTTGCGCTGCGTTGCTCGACCTGAAGGACCCATCCAAGCTGATCGCGCGGCTGGACCATCCGTTGATCTCGCCACAAGAGCCTTACGAAAAGACGGGCTATGTGAAGAACATAGTCTTCCCTTCGGGAGCCGTGGTGTTCGATGATGACCTGTACATCTACTACGGCGCCGCCGACGAGCGTGTGGCCGTCGCATCCGTGAAGCTCCCTGCCCTGCTCGCCCAATTGAAGAAGACCGCCCGATGAACCCCCCAACAACGGATCGCGTGTTGATCCTCACGTCCTACCCACCGCGCGTTTGTGGCATCGCCACCTATACCCAGGACCTGGTGACCGCGCTCGGTCGCACGTTCCACGGACCCTTCCGATACAGCGTGTGCGCGCTGGAGGATGGGAATATATCACGCGACTATCCGGACGAGGTCATACACACCTTGAACACCAGCGACGTGGATGATCATATCCGCCTGGCATTGGAGGTGGACAACGATCCGCGCATTTCCCTGATCTGGGTGCAGCACGAGTTCGGGCTGTTCCCCGGGGGCGCCGGGAACTACCTGTTGCAGTTCCTGGGGGCGGTGAACAAGCCTGTGGCGATCACCTTCCACACGGTGCTCCCCTCACCTTCTCTCGAACGGCTGGAGATGATCCGCGCACTGGCCCAGCGCGCCACGGATGTGATCGTCCTCACGCAAAGGTCAGCGGGGATCCTCCGCGAGGAATACGGGATCCCCACGGAGAAGATCACAGTGATCCCCCATGGTACACACGTGGTGACCTGGCAGGACAAGGAACTGATGAAAGCGAAGTATGGCGTGCGCAGCCGCCGCGTGCTCTCCACCTTCGGATTGCTCAGCTGCAACAAGAGCATCGAGACGGCATTGGACGCACTGGTCCACATCAAACAACAGGTGCCGAACGTGCTGTACCTCGTTTTGGGCCGCACCCATCCCGAAGTTGTCCGGCAGGAGGGGGAACAATACCGCCAGATGCTCCTGCAGAAGGTCGAGGATCTCGGACTACAGGACCACGTGCGGTTCGTGGACCGCTACCTGGAACTGGATGAACTGCTCGAGCACCTACAGCTCACCGACATCTACCTCTTCACCTCCAAAGACCCTGCGCAAGCGGTGAGCGGAACGTTCGCTTATGCCATGGGCTGCGGTTGCCCAGTGATCTCCACACGCATCCCGCATGCGGCCGAAGTGCTCGATGATGGTACCGGTGTGCTGATCGACTTCCAGCGCCCCGATCAGCTCGCACAGGCCACGGTGGACCTGCTCATGGACCCCGTGCGCCTAGACCGGATGGGTCGCAACGCCCTGCACCGGATGCGGGCCACCGCGTGGGACAACGTGGCCATCGCCCACGCCCGCACCTTCGTCCGGGGCACCGATACCGCCGCACAGCTCCGGTTCCGATGGCCCCCGGTCACCCTGAGCCATCTGCATCGCATGACAGACCGTATCGGCATGGTGCAGTTCTGCGACATCAGCGAGCCCGATGTCCGTTCGGGACATACGTTGGACGACAACGCCCGCGCATTGATCGCGCTGTGCATACATGGTGGCAACCAAGGCGGGAGCGATCACGAACGCGAGTTGGCTTCGCGCTACCTGGACTACATCATCCACTGTCAGCAGCCGGGCGGTTCGTTCTTGAATTACGCCGATGCGGATGGTGAATTCACCCAACAGAACCACGGCGAGAACCTGGACGACAGCAACGGACGCGCGCTGTGGGCCTTGGGTGTTTGCGTGGCGAACGAGTACATGTTCCCTGCGGACATGGCGCGTCGTGCCCGGAACGCTCTCGAGGCAACCCTGCACTGGGTGGGCGGATCCACCTCACCGCGTGCGATCGCCTTCACCATCAAAGGCCTGTATGCTTACAACCATATCCAGCACAGCGCGCGGATCACCGTCTTGATCGACCGGTTGGCTGCGCGCCTGCAGGACACTTACAACGCCACCACGAGCCCGGATTGGAACTGGTTCGAACCGATCCTCACCTATGGGAACGCCGTGCTTCCAGAGGCGATGCTGCTAGCCTACCTGGAGACGCAGCGTCCAACGTACCGTGAGACAGCCGTCGCCACGTTCAGCTTCTTGCTGGACCACTTGTTCAAGGGCGACATGTTGCGCGTGATCTCCAACCGCACGTGGAAGAAGCCCGGCATCGAACCTGACCTCTTCGGGGAACAACCCATCGATGTGGCGTACACCATCTCCGCGCTCGCGCTCTTCCACGACACCTTCGGCGATCCGGAGCACGCGCGCAGGATGCATCTGGCCTTCGAGTGGTTCCTGGGCCGGAATCACCTGGCCCAGGTGATGTACAACAGTGCTTCCGGCGGCTGCTACGATGGCCTTGAAGAGCACAGCGTGAACCTGAACCAGGGCGCGGAGAGCACCGTGTGTTACCTGATCGCTCGGTCCATCATGGAGCGCAGTGAACGGTTGAAACAGCAACAAGTGCTCGACCGCGGTATATCCGACCTGCACGGCATTGTGCGGCGCACATCGCTCTCTTTAAGGGTAAGGACCGCGCGGCCCCGTGCCGCATAGTGCTTGACCGGCGATCGCCATGCCCACCCTTCAGCGATCGCTCGGCCTCGGCCACGTCATCTTTTTCGGCGTCGGGTCCATTCTCGGTGCCGGCATCTATACGTTGATCGGAAAGGTGGCGGGCGAAGCGGGCAACCTCACCTGGCTGGCCTTTCTCATCGCCTCGTTCACGGCATTCCTCACCGCGTTCTCCTATGCCGAACTGAGCGCGGCTTTCCCGCGTTCCGGCGGTGAGTACATCTACGCACAGAAGGCTTTTGGACAACGGGCGGGGACAGGGGTCGGCCTCTTGATCGCGCTCAACGGTATTATCAGTGCGGCCACCGTATCGCTGGGCTTTGCGGGGTACTTCACGGAACTCGTACACCTGCCCCTGTTGCCGGTCGCGCTGGGCATCATCGGGCTGCTGTTGTTGGTGAACATCCGGGGCATACAGGCGTCGAGCACGGTGAACATCGCCCTTACCGTGGTGGAGATCCTGGGACTTGTCGCGGTGGGCATCGCCGCGTTCCCGCAAGTGGGCAAGGTGGATCTGCTGGCGCTTCCGGATGGGAACGTCAACGGACTGTTCTTCGCGGCAGCGCTGAGCTTCTTCGCATACATGGGTTTCGAGGACATCGTGAAACTCGCCGAGGAAACACGCGCACCGGAGCGCAACATACCGCGCGCGCTGTTCATCTCCAACGGTATCGTACTGTTGATCTACGTGGCGCTGGCGATGCTGGTGGTGAGCGCCATGCCGTGGCAGCAGCTCGCCAACGAACCAGCTCCGTTGGCGGCGATCGTGGAAGGACGCTGGGGCCGCACTGGCCTGTTGGTGGTGGGTATCGCGGCGTTGTTCTCCACCAGCAACACCTTGCTCAGCAACCTGCTGGGCAGTTCGCGCGTGCTCTCCTTCATGGGTCGCGAATTGGGTTCGATGCGCTGGCTGAGCCGTCTTTCCCCCCGTAAAACCCCCGTGGCGGCCCTCGTGTTCATCGCGTTGGTGACGAGCGCTTTCGCGCTGATCGGCGATATCGCCATCGTGGCGCGCATCGCCACGGTGAGCATCTTCCTCACCTTCATCCTGGTGAACCTATCGGCGATCATGCTGCGCCTCCGGCTGCCTGAGCTAGCGCGCCCGTACCGCATGCCTTTACACCTGGGCCGTGTACCCGTGATCCCGGTGTTCGCCATCCTCCTCACGCTCTTGCTCATGGGCTTCACCATCGCGGCGTTGGTGACCGGCACTTCCGGTTGAACGATGCCAGGGGACAGGGCTGCGGAGGAATCGGGGATCGTATACCCCAGTAGTGGGCTGGATCACCTCATGGCCCATTGGGATCAACGTTCGGCAGGTGTGTATCATGATGTGTTCAACATGCCTCGGGGCGATCGTCATCCGCAAAGGCGGGGAAATTCCTTAGGTTGGATGCGTTGAGCCAGGAACTCCAGGATATTCTCGTGCGGCTGATCATCAGCCTGGCGCTCGGCTTCCTCATCGGCTTGGAACGCGAGTACGCCAAGCGCGTGGTGGACAAGGAGGAACAGTTCGCGGGTGTGCGCACGTACACCTTCATAGCACTGTTCGGTTTCCTGTGCGCGTTCCTCGCGCTACGCTTCGGCGTCTGGGTGTTCATCACCGGTCTCCTCGGCCTTATCGCGATGGTGATCGCCACGTACATCATGACCGCGAAGAGCGGGAGCTATGGCATTACCACCGAGCTCTCGGGCATACTCGCTTTTGTGATCGGTGCCCTGGTATTCGAAGGAGAGATCCTTCTTTCGGTGATCGTCACGGTGGTCATCACGTCGTTGCTCTCGTTGAAGGTGAAGCTGCACAGCTTCATCGCCACGCTTTCACCCGAGGAGATCCGCGCTTTCATCCAGTTCGTCATCATCTCCGCTGTGGTGCTGCCCTTCCTACCGGACGAGCCGTTCGGTCCCAACGATGTGTGGAACCTGCACGAGATCTGGACGATGGTGATCCTCGTCACGGGCATCAGCTTGGCGGGTTACCTGCTGGCCAAGATCCTGGGTGCGCGCAAAGGCACCTTGCTCGCTGGTATCGTGGGCGGCATGGTCTCGAGCACTGCTGTTACGCTCAGCATATCGCGCCGCACGCGGGAGCATCCGAACGCCTCGCATGTGATCGCCGCGGTGAGCATCATCGCGGCCACGGCGGTGCTGTACCCGCGCATCCTGTTGGAGACCTGGGTGGTGAACCGGCATCTCGCCTTGCAACTGGCGCTGCCCGTCGCCATCATCACATTGGTGGCCCTCGGCGCTGCGTTCCTCATTCACAGGAGGGCTGGCAAGGAAACCCCGGTGGAGGTCGCGACGAAGAACCCGCTCAACTTCCATGTGGCCATCCAGTTCGCGGTGGCGTACATGGCCGTGCTCTGGCTCATGGACCTCGCCTCCGAGCACTATAGCGCGCAAGGACTGTACGCGGCGAGCGTGGTTTTCGGCGCCACGGACATGGATGCCATCACGCTCTCGATCGCACGGAAGCCCGACATCGACGACACCCTGCAAGGCATGACCGCGGTGCTGCTGGCGACACTTTCGAACACCGTGATGAAGTTCCTCCTCGTGGTGTTCTTCGGCGATAAGTCACTTCGCAATTGGGTGGGCTTGGGATTCGGCGCCATCTTCCTGGCCACCGTGTTGGGCATGGTGGTGATGTGGTGGATCTGAACGAAGGAGTATCCGGGTGGTTGGGACCCGACCGACGTGCAGTGATGCTTGTAGCGCGCGCCGGGCCTTCAGGCGTCAGGCGTCAGGCGGGCAGCGGTGCGGCCACTGGAAGGGGATCAAGGGCTACTTCAGCAAAGAGCAACTCCTCTTTGTTGCCCTCTGCCTTGCACACCACTTTATGGAGCGGATGGGTGATCTGTGAGCGCCCGGAGAGCACGGCGTCCCCCGCATCGTCCGGCAACTCCCCGGCAGCATTGCAGTAAACGAACAGGATGTTGTTCTCGAAGGCGCGTGTGGTACAGAGCGAGTCGATCAAAAGGATCTCGTCGTCCAACACCGCGCCCAGTTCATCTTGGCCTTTGGTGAAGGACCAATAGGTGGGCGAGATCACCAGTTGCACGCCCTGCGCCACCATGTCCACGAACATCGCCGGAAAGGCGATGTCCCAGCAGATGATGAGGCCCACCCGCCCAAAGCGCGTGGGAAAGACGGAGGTGAGCGTGCCGGGTGTGATGCGGGCTTTTTCCGTTCCCCACAGGTTGATCTTGCGGTAAATGCCTGCGAGCGTCCCATCCGCGTTGATGTAGTGCGCCTGGTTGTACAACAAGCCATTCTCCGCCACGGTCCATGTGCCCGGTACGATATCGATGGTCTGCTCTATCGCGAGCGCTTGGAAATGGGCGAAGTATTCCGGGGCATGCACCACGAAGTCCAGTTGCCCTTGCAGCGGACCGCACACGGCATCTTCCGGGAAGACGACCAGTTGGGCACCTAGCTTCTTCGCTTTGCGCACGAGCTGGTCCATGCGCTCGAGGTTCTTGATCGGATCGCTCGGAGCGATCTCCATTTGGGCAAGGGCGATGGCAAGCTCCATGTGGGACGTGTTGCGGGGGTGCGTACTTGTGGGCTGGACAATGAATATAGTGTGGGGCCCCGTGGAGAACGGGAACGGCATCCCGAAGGATGCCGTTCCGTGAGTGGCACGTCCAACCGGACGATGGCCGTGCGCACAACGCTAGTGGCCGTCGTTATCCTTGTCCACGGTGGTCTTCTTATCGACCTTCTCCTTCTGGCGGGCCCACCATCCTTTCACTTCTTCCGAGCTCGTCTCGATCTCCGCCTTCGCGGAGCTCCATGTGGCATCGGTGGCGTTCTCCGCTTTGACGATCAGGTCCTCCACTTTGTTCTTCTCCCGGGTGAGTTCGGTCTTCAACGCTTCGTGGTCGTTGCGGTCGCTCGGCTTCAATTTCGTATCGGCCAACTTCTCATTGGTGTTGGCGAGCTTCCGGTCGATGTCGTCACGAAGCTGGCGGAGATCGTTGAGGATCACAGTGCGCTCGTTCTCCCATGCGGCCTGGGTGTTCGCGGCGGAAGCGTCCATCATCTTGTCCTCGATCTTCTCCAGTTTTTGATCGGTTTCGGCCTTTTGCTCCGTGGGGGTGGTGCCGCAGCTGGCCAGCAGCAGGCAGCCCGTGAAGGAGAACAGGGCCAGGTTGAACGGGGAGGTGATCATCATGGGTAGGTGGTTTTCCGCAGGCTCGGCCAAAGGCGTTCCATGGGCCCCTCGCCAGGCCCCCCGCCCCGCTTTCCGCTGTGGCGTAGGGCGCGGGGTGCGGACTGGGAAAGTGGTCCTTACAGCCGCTGGGGCATGATCGCTACACTGCGGGGTATCGGCTTCTCAGGGTATCCGTTCCGGAGCGCCCAGCCGGTAACCATGCGCTCGGTCAGAGGGCCGGGTCCGGTAGCGTTCGGTCTCCGCCTCGCTGCAATGTGGGCCGGGGTACGCGATCTGTTCCTCGGGAGAAGATCCCGATCGACATGAAGAAGAAAGCACCAGCCGCCCAGCCCCCCGAGCGGGAACGGGATCGCCCGGCCCGAACGCGACCCGCGCGCCAGCCCCAAGCGCCTGCACCGTCCCCGGGTGTGGTTCCCGGCATAACCGGTTGAAGGCTTCGGCGCACATGAAGACACTAAAGCACCGAGCGGTGAGTGTATGGAACTTCACCAAGGCGATGTTCCGGGCCTACGCGCATGATAACACCTTCGAGCTCGGCGCAGCGCTGGCCTACTACACCATCTTCTCCATTGTGCCACTGCTGGTGGTGGTGATCTCCGTGTCCGGTGTGATCGCGGGTCCCGACGCGGTCCGTGGCCAAGTGTTCGCCGAGCTTCAAGGGCTGGTGGGGCCGGATACCGCGCGGGCTTTGGAGGATATTCTTGGCAATGCCTACAAAAGCGGTCACGGTTGGCTGGCCACCGTGCTGGGGGTGATCACACTGATACTTGGCGCATCGGGCGTGTTCGGTGCGCTGAAGAGCTCGCTCAACCGCATGTGGGAGATCAAGCCGAAGCCGCGCAACTCCGTTGTGGGTTTCATCGTGGGTCGCCTGTTGTCCTTCTCTTTCGTGTTGGGGCTGGGCTTTCTCATGGTGGTGAGTTTCGCGATCAATGCGGTGGTGGCCGGCTTTTCGGACAACATAGAACGAGCGTTCCCGGAGCTGAGCATCGTGTTGCTCGGCGGCCTTTCCATCGCCTTGTCCGTGGTGATCTCCACGGCAGTGTTCGCCAGCCTGTTCAAGTATCTGCCGGATGCCCGCGTGGCATGGCGGGATGTATGGCCCGGTGCCTTGTTCACCACCGTACTGTTCAGTTTGGGCAAGTATGTGATCGCGCTCTACTTCAGCGCGTCCGATCCCGCCTCCATGTTCGGGGCAGCGGCAGGATTGATCTCCCTCTTGCTGTGGACATTCTACAGCTCGCAGATCTTCTTCCTGGGTGCGGAGTTCGTGTACGTATGGGCCGAGACCCATGGACGACCGATCACCCCCGGCGCGAACGCGGTGCGGGTGATGCAGCACGAAGTGATCGTGGAGAAGGGCCAGGAGATCGAGCTCGCCACGAAGAAGGAGAAGGTGGATAGCACTGCGATGCCTGAAGACGGCGCTTGAGCCGGGTGCTGGGAACTTATACCGATCCGCCATACAAATTCATCCGGTCTACTTGCTCCCCGACAAGTCGGGACGAAGACCCTTGTTCCGCATGTGTTCTCCGGGCTCGTCGTCCGTAGTCCCCGATACGCAACGACGCCCTCGTATCGTCCTGCGAAAAAAATAGCAGCGCATCTTTGGGCGCTTTTGTATTGCGGAACGGTATTACTTCTTGTCCTTCTTGCCGAACACGCGTTGCAGAAGTCCTTTCTTTTCGTCGGGTCCCTCCTCCCCTACGGTCGCGATGTCGATCTCGTGATCCAATGCGGGTGGCAGTGCTTCTATGAAGGCATTGGAGACCACCTTGGCGATAGCGCTCCAAGTGCCCACTTTCGGGTCGTCGAGCCTTCCTTTGAACGTGACCTTGGTGGCCACTTGATCCTTCTTCGGGTTGGTGAGCAACGCCCCTGCGGTGCCCACGATACCCTCCCAGAGTTTGCGGAACAGGTTATCCTCCCGGTCGTCCTTGCCGAGCACGTCCAGGTCCTTGATCACCGGCTTCACATAGCCATCGAAAGCGCCATCGCGTGTGGCCATCTCGGCATAGAGACCGAAGGTGCCCTTGTTGACATCGAAGTTCCCGTACGCTTTGAAAAGGTCGTTGATGCGGGTAAGATCCGTATGCACCAGTTCCACGTTCATGTCGAAGAGCGTGGTCTTGGCCAGAGGATCCAGACCCATGGTAAATTTCAGATCGCCACCGTACACCTGAGCGGTGGCCTTAATGGAGGCGGGAAGCAGCGTGGTGGAGTCGGCGGTGTTGATCAGGTTGAAGGCAAGTGCTTCGATCGCGTCCACCTGCACATCCACGGGAGGGGACGAACCCCCATCCTTGTAACGGATCACGCCGTTGTTGATCTCCACGCGGTTCACGCTAAGGGGCATGAAGTCGTTGAGCAGTGAACGCAGATCGGCGGTGTCCTTCTGCACTGCGGCCGGTTCGGCGGCATCTTTAGTGAAGCGCAGTTCAGGATGTTCGATCACCAGTTCGCCCACCAGTTCGCCCTCGAACAATGCGCGCCATTCCACCGAGAGGTCGATCACCTCCGCGGACATGAACGGAGTGCGCGCCTGTGTGAGGCTGTCCTTCTTGTCCAAATAGAAGGACTCGATCCTGTACGCGCCGCGGATGAGCGCCAGGTCGAGATCGGCGATGTGGCCCTGGTAGGTTGGTAATGCGGCGAGACGTTGATTGGCGAAATGCAAAAGCACATAGGGTAGCGCGATGCGCACCAGGAGGAGCACACCGAGCACGACCAGCACGATCCGCCACAGGCGGCGCTTCTTATGGGATGCGGCGGATGGAGCGCTACGCGCCTCCGGAGCGGCACCCGGTGCCAGGTGCGGCGTGCTCATTCAAGTTCGTTGCTCACACCGTTCTGGTGGAAGAGACCCTTCACCGCGCGCAGCCCGTTTTGTGCGGCATCCCACACGGCGTTCAGGGCGCCCTTGGGCCCTTTGTCCGCCAAGAGCGGAAGGGCCAGGCCCATGCCGCTCCAGAACAGCCGGCTTCCGAACAGACCTTTGTGCCGACCGAGCAATGGACCCACCACGGGCAACCAACCGCTGGCGAGCTTCAGGCCTTCTACAACATAGCCCAACGCTCCCGGAGAGCCGTTCTCTTTGCGGAACAGATCCCGCACGCCGTCCATCAGCAAGGCCCGCCGGAAGTCTTTATCCTGGATGTTACGCCAATGGGTGGCGAGGTCCGCCAGGCGCGCATCCCGCACGATCTTCAGCTGGCCCCGCAGGGCACGCACCTCATCCATGCTGGAGAAGCGATCAGTCGTTGTCATGGAGCGCGTTGATCAAACCAAGTTGAACTTTGTCCCCCAGCAAGGTCTTCCACAGGAGGAAGAACAGCGCCAGTAGGACCAGATAGGCACCGCCGACACAGAGGAACCCGAGCGCTATACTCTCCAACAATTCACCAATGCGGTAGGCGGCCGCCAGGCTCAACATCAGCACCGTGATGCTCACAAGAGCGAGGGCCATCACGCCGCCCACCATGGAGCGCCCGACCTTGGCGACTTTTTCGCTCGCGACCAGAATGGTATAGTCGCGTTGAGCGTGCCAGAATTGCTTGGCGTCCGCGCTCACCTCGTTCAGCAGATCGCTGAGATCAGGTTGGGTAGGGGCTTCCATGGGGGCCTGGTGGTGCGATCAGTTGGAACGGGCCGTGCGCTGCTGCTCCTCAGCAGTGCGCTTGGCCTTATCGGCCATCTCGTTGGCGGCGGTGCTCACCTCCTCTTTCACGCGGGTAGCGGTCTGCTTGCCTTTGTTGAACAGGTGGTGGATCAGCTCACTCACCTCATCCTTCGTCATGGAAGCGGCATCGGCCATTTTGCCTTTGGCTTTGCTCCATTCCTTGCGGGCCTGTTCGATACGCTCATCCAGATCCTCCTTCATATCCTCGCCCTTCGATCGGATCGCGGCGCGTGTCTCCTTGCCCGAGCGGGGCGCGAAGAGAATTCCCAGAGCGGCTCCAGCGGCCAGGCCGGTAAGGAGTGCCAGTGCGGTTTTGCCAGTGTTGTTGTTCATGGTTCTGTGGTTGGTTGTGGCACCAGGAGGTCAAGAATGGGACCAACACATCAGGTGCATGTCCGTGGCCACTTTTCTCGCGCCCGTGGTGCGGTACAGCAGGTTCACCGGGGTGGCACGTTGCAGGCCGATCGGGACATAGCACCACGATCCGTGGCGCACTTTCCCCGGTCGGCCTTGGGCAGGGGCCTTGCGGAACGAAGCGTTGGCCGCTACGTGAACCTATCGGAGAGTCCGCTCGCAGAGCCATCGCGAACGTTGGCCTCCACAAAGGTCCATGGGGCCGTGTACTGCGGCGTACAGTTTGCCAAGGAGGGTTCGAACCAGATCGAAAACCAATACCACCGCCGAGGCTTCGGCGTGCAAAGCATGAAAACCTTCCTCTCCCTATTCATCCTCGGCACGGCAGTGCTCGGTGCGGCACCGGTGCATGCACAAGAGGTGCTGTTCTCCGGCGGATACAACGGCTCGAACGTGCAACAACGGGGAGATGAGGCCTGGGTGGGCCGTGGCGGCTACCAGTTCGGCGCGGACGTAAAGCTCGGCAAGCGGCTGTTCGTTCAACCCGGCCTGCACTTCCTGGTGCGTAACCTCAATTACACCTATGCCACCGCGTTGGACGTTCCGGCGCAGGAATTCCGGTACACCTCGCAAAGTCTACGCGTGCCGATCATGGTGGGCGTGAACCTGATGGACCCGGCGAACGACCCCGTCTTCAACGTGAGCCTGATGGGAGGCCCCAGCGCCTTGATCGGCCTGAGCGCGGACCTCGACCAGGATCAACTGTCCGTGAGCACGCGCACCGCACAATGGTACATCGGCTTCGCCGGCGAGGCTTCCGTGAGCTTTGTCTTTGTACGCGCCGGGTATGATCTGGCCATGAGCAATGTGTTCGAAGGCGACAAGTTCGGCACCAACCCGAAGGTGAACTTCTACCACATTTCCGCCGGGGTGCGGCTGCGCTTGGCGAAGTGATCGCGCTTATTTCCGGATAGCCTAAAGGCCAACCTAGTGTTGGCCGTTCGGCGTTGGTACGGTCACTCCCATTGGAGGGGGCCTCACAACTTGTTGAAGCCCACCGTACGCCGCGCATCCCCCTGGGACACCACCAGCACGTAGTTTCCTGCGGCCAAGGAGGAAGCATCGATCACTTGCTCCGCGCCAACTCCGATCGTGCCATGCAGCAACAGGCGTCCCTGGGTATCGGTTATGATCCACGGATAGGCCCCTTCCATACCAATGAGTTGTATCGAACTCACAACCGGGTTGGGTGCGACGTGGAGGTTAGTGCGTGGTGGTACCTCACCAATGCCGATACCACCCCCCCCAATGATCCGCGCGATGTGGCTCCGTGGCGTTCCGTCATAGCCATCGAAGATCCCTCCGATCAAGATCTTGCCATCGGGCTGGAGAGCGAGTATGTACACCTTGGAGTATTGATCGGAAACACCCGAGCCGGGATCGAAGCTGCTGTCCAAGCTGCCATCCGCGTTGAGCCGTGCGATCCGGTCCCGATCCTCCCCGTCGAACTGCTCGAAGATCCCGCCCACCACCACTTTCCCATCGGTTTGAAGGGCCAGCGTATAGATGCCTTCATCCGCGCCGGCGCCGGGATCGAAGCTGGTGTCCAAGCTGCCATCACTGTTGATGCGCGCGATGCGGATCCGCGACGTTCCGTTGTAGGTGGTGAAACTCCCCGCGATCACGATCTTCCCGTCCGGTTGTAGTGCTATGCTGCCCACAGCGTCCTCCGCGCCGGCACCAGGGTCGAAGCTGGTGTCCAAGCTGCCGTCGCTATGGAGCCGCGCGACGCGGATCCGCGCCGTTCCGTCGTATTCGATGAAACTCCCGCCGATCAAGATCTTCCCATCGGCTTGAACAGTGATGCTGCTCACCCCACCGTACTGGCCGAACTGGCCGTTCGGCGCACCCGCACCGGGATCGAAGCTGGTGTCCAGATCGCCATCGCTATTGAGCCGTGCGATCCCGACCCTGGCCGTGCCATTGTAGCTGGTGAAATTCCCCCCGATCAAGATCTTGCCATCGGGTTGCAGGGTTAGGGCATAGATGGAGTAGTTGGCACCCGTACCACAGTCGAAACTCGGGTCCATGCTGCCATCGCTGTTGAGCCGTGCCATGCCATCCCCGAACGGCCCCGTGCAAACGATCTTCCCATCCGGTCGCAGCGCGATGAGGTCCACGTAGTTCGCAAGGAGACCAAGATCGAACCCCGTATCCAAACTGCCGTCGCTATTGATCCGTGCCAGGTTCCGTTGTATCACCCCATCGTACTCATCGAACCATCCTGCGATCAGGATCTTGCCGTCGGGTTGCAGGGCCATGTCCTTTACAGAGCTGCCATCCACACCCGCACCGGGGTCGAAGCTGGGATCGATCGCGCCGGGCTGCCCGTAGGCGGCCCCGATCGCAAGTGCAAGGCTGGTGCTGATCAATGTGCGCATCAGGGGGGCTCGGGTTTGGGGATCCTGCTATCGTGGGGCTGTTCAATGCGCGAACGCTGTCGAATTCCTCCACCTCAAAGAGAAAGGATCGTGCATCAGCATGCACTCCCCAATTCGGGGGAATAGCGCGGAACGGATAAGGTCATCGACCGCGGTGGACCGAGCATGGGGGTGGTGGAGTGACCGCATTAACTCCCGTTCTGCGATCGATCTCTCGATCGCTGTGCATAGGGAGGGGTTGGGGGTCGCACGCCGCCACAGCTGGCTACGGCGACGGCGCGCGAGGATCCCCGACAACCCCAAACACGTCATCGCGACGATCTGTCCGAAGCGATCTTTAATTCGTGCAGGGGAGGTGTGCGTGGAGGGCACTGAGCTTACGCGGATACAAGGGGATCGCTTCGCGCCGAAGCGGACGCTCGCGAACGCGGTGGGGGAGATCGCTTCGGGCCCTCGAAGACTCGGGACCCTCGAGATGACGGGTGAGAGGGGAGCTCAGCCGCTATTGCTTGAGCAAGTGGGCCACTGCCGCACTGCCACCGGCCATGCGCACCAAATAAGGCCCGCTAGGTAGCGCCGCCAGTTGCAAGCGCAGGGTCGCACCCGTCCGTTCCATGGGCACAGGCATCACCTGGCCAAGCTGGTTCAGTAGCTGCACGTCGGTATTCCCGTCGCCGACCCAAACCTCGGCCACATCAGTGGCGGGATTGGGCCAGAGGGCCAACGCGCTCGTTCCGCCGGTGCGGGACACGGCTCTCGTGTCGGAGATGTTCTCGGTCCCATCGCGGTCCACCTGGTTCAGGCGGTAGTAGGAGGCACCTGCCAGCGGCTTGGTATCGTACACGGAATAATTCAGTTCGGTGAGGCTGTGGCCCGCCGCAGGCACCGAGGCGATGGGTGTCCAGGTCAATGCGTCCGGGCTGCGTTCCACTTGGAAATGGTCGCTATTGGTCTCGCTCGCCGTGGCCCATTCCAACCGCACGGCATCCCCTTCGGGCCGTGCATCGAAACGGAGCAGTTCCACGGGCAGGCCGCTCACCAGGGTGATGGCGAAATTGTCGAACAGCATGCCGTAGGACACGGTGAAATTGGGGGTGATGCGCAGGTTGTGCGTAGTGGCCGTAGCGGTGAATTGGAGCTCCTCACGGAGCAGGCTCCAGGTGCCCGTGCGCGTGACCACCCCGAGCAGCACATTGTCCATGTGTACGTTCACCGAGACCGTGGTGGGCGTAGGCCCGCCCTGCCGCCTTGCGGCATCGAAGCCGAGCATATAGACCGCGCCGACGGTAAAGCCGCTGATGGGCTGGCACAGGAGCTTGTCATCGGCCGTGCTGTTCGGGTCGTTGTCCCCATCCACCTCGGCCACCAGGTTACTCCCAACCCCGCCATAGACAGAAGCGGGGTTGATCTCCAACGGGCAGGTGTTCCAACCGCCGGTGCCGCTCTCGAAACCGGCGTTCGTCATGGTTTGCGCGCGCAGGACGGATCCTCCGCAGGCGAGCAACGCGATGGTCAGGATCGCGTGGAACACAACAGAACGGAACGATAGGAGCAGGTGCATGGGCCGGGTCAGGGAGGGCGCCTTCCTACGGGAGAATGGGGAGAACGTTCCCCAAACCCGCCTTCGAGAGGCTCGGCCCTGACGGCAGAGCCGGAAGGGACGGCCGAAGCGATCTTTGATCAGTGCTTGGGGTGGTGCGTGGAGGGTAGTGAGCCTACGCGGATACAATGGGATCGCTTCGCGCCGATCCCGGATGCGATGGTTCCCGGCGCTCGCGCCGCCATCGCTCCGGGAGGACGCTCGCGAACGCGATGGGGAGAGATCGCTTCGGGCCCTCGAAGACACGGGGCCCTCGCGTATGCGTGGGGAATGAGGATCAGCGCAGCTCTTTCAGCCAGCGGTCCTCCAGCCCGCGCATCGCATCCCGCTTCGCCTTGGTCTTGTCGCTGTGCCCCAGCAGGTGCAGCAGGCCGTGTACCATAACACGGTGCAGTTCGTGCTGTGCGCTTACGCCGAAGGTGGCGGCGTTCTCCCGGATGCGGTCGTAGCTCATGAGCACATCACCGGCCACACCGTTGCTGCTTTCCACCGGGAAGGTGATCACGTCGGTGAAGTCGTCGTGCTGGAGGAAGGTGCGGTTGTAGTGCAGGAGCGCCTTATCGTCCATGAGCACAAAGGCTACCGCATCAATGCGTGAGCCATGGCCGTAGGCCACGCTATGCACCCACTTCCGCAATGCGGTGCGGTCGCGAAAGGCATTGGGAACGTTCTGTACGACGAAGGCGATGCGCTCCGGCAGTGCCATCACTCCTTGACAGCCGCGAGGCTGAAGGCCATGGTCACCGTGGCGCCGTTGTCGCGGAAGGAGATATCGTCGGCGAGCGCGCGCATCAGGAACACGCCGCGGCCGTGCGGCTTTTCGATGTTCTGCGGATCGGTGGGATCGGGCAGGTGGTCGTGGTCGAAGCCCGGCCCCTGGTCCTTTACGATGAAGAGCACCTGGTCGCCCACCACCTGGTAGCCCACGGTCACCTGCTTGGAGGGGTCCTGGCGGTTGCCGTGGTGGATGGCATTGTTCACCGCCTCGGTAAGGGCGATGAGGATATTGCCGTAGTGCGATTCGTGTACGCTCAGGCGGCCGCACACGTCATCGATCAACTTCTCGACCAGCGCGATGTTCTCCGCCTTGCTGGCGAAATCGATCCGCTCGGTGAACTGGACGTCCTCGGTAAGCGCTGTCATCGGCCTTTTCAGGGTCGGTCAAAAGTACCGAAATAGTCGTTCACGCGATCGCGGTAGTAAGGCTTGAGCCCGGCGGGCACCGTGCGCAACAGTTCCGCTTCGCGGGCTTTGCGCTGCTGGTACTCGAAGAAGCGGGCGGGATCCTCGGCGGGTTTATCGCGCCCCTCGTTGCTGGTGCGCTTCTGGTCGAGCTCCCGCTCGCGATCGGCCTTTTCCGCCTCCAGCAGGCGCACCATGATGTCCTGCTGGCGTTTGAGGGTCTCCGGGGTGATGTTTTTGTTCACGATATCCTTCTCCTGCTTCTCCATCTGCTCGGCCAGCTTGTTCAGCCCGTTGCCGGCGCCGCTGCCGTCCTTGTTCATGTCCTGGGCCATACGCTGCATTTCCTTGCGGATGGCGGCCTGCTGGGCGGCGAGCTGGGCAAGCTGTTGGCTCATGCCGGGTGTATTCCCGCCGGGGTTCTGTTGGCCGGGCTTCTCCCCTTTCTTCTTGCCCTCCTCCATGGCCTTCTTCATAGCGTCGAGCTGCTTCTGCAGGCCTTCCTGCTGGGCTTTCATTTTGGCCATGCTCGGCTTTTTGCCTTGCCCGCTGCCGCTGCCGCCCGGTTTATTGCAACTGCCGCTGCCGGGCTTTTGGCTGGCGGACTGCTGTTGCATCTGCTGCAGGGCTTCGTCCAGCAGCAGGGCCAGGTTGTTCAAGGCGGTCATGGCGCGCTGTTGATCATCCGCCGCCATGCCTTTGTGGCGCTCGTTACCGCGGGCTTCGCCGATGTGGGAGAGGGCCTCGTCCATGTGGCCGTTCACGGCGTTCATCTCCCGGTTCACTATGCTCTGGAGCTGGGGCACGCGCTTGCTTAGGGCGAAGAGCGAATCCTCGATCACCTTGGCATCGTCCCGTAGTTCCTTCTGGGTGCGGCCGAGCTCTCCGAAGCGCGGGTCCTTGGTGGTTACCTCGGCCAGCCCGTCCATCACCTCCTCCTGATCGAAGCTGAGCTGCACGATGTTCTCGAGCAGTTGGCGCAGCGCGTCCATGTCCTCCTCTTGTTGTTCCTGCTGGCCGCTCTGCATGCTGCTCTTCATCTGGAAGCCCATCTGCTTCATTTCCTCGGCGGCCTTCTTCTGGTTCTCGCTGGCTTTCTGGTTCTGTTTCTTGTCCAGTTGTTCGCTGCTCTGCTGCTGCTGGTCCTGGATCTCCTGTTCCTTCTGTTCGGTGTCCGGCAGGTCGAGCGGCTTCTCCAACTCTTCGTTCTTCTTCTCCAACTCGTCCATCTCCTTGCGCACCTCCTCGAAGGCCTTGTTCAGGGAATCCTGCCGCTGCTCCAGGTCCTCCTGGGGGTCTTTGTTCTCCTGGGTGTCTTCCGCCAGTTTCTCCTGCTCTTCGCCGAGTTTTTCCAGCTTGTCGGCGATGTCCTCCGCTTTCTGCTCCACCTCCATCTGTTTGAAGAGCTCCAGGCTTCGGTCCAATTCCTTCTCGATATCCTCCTGGCTCATCTTCATCTCCTCCATCTGCTCCTGGAGCTTCTCCTTGTCCAACTTGTCCAGCATCTCCTGCACTTTGCGGTAGAGCTCCTTCATCTCCTCGCTCAGCACGTTCTCGAAGAGCTCCTGCACCTGCTGTTGCTTCTCTTGCAGGCGCTCGTCGATCTGCCGGTACTCCTGCTGTTGTTGCTGGCTGTTGCGCAGGTCTTCGCTGGTACGCTCGATCTTTTCCTGCAACTTCTTCTGCCGGTCCAGCACATCCTGCATCTTGCGCTGGTCCTGCCAGTCGAGGTCCTTTTTGTCGAGCAGGTCGCGGCGCAACTTGTCCAGCTCGCGTTGCAGGTCCTGGGCTTCCTTAATGCCTTGCTTCAGGTCGCTGGCGATGGCTTCGCTCTGTTCGCTGCGCGCTTTGGCGAGATCGTCCAAAGTGGGCGCCTCGAACACGCCGGTGGCGCTGCGGGTGCGCTTGGCGCCGTTCACACCATCGTTGTCCCACACTTCGAACCAGTACTCGATACGGTCGCCCGGATTGATCGTCAGGTCGTACACGTCCCATTCGTGGAAGAACTCCTGTCGCGTGTTCTTGCGATCGATGGAAAGATCGCGAACACCTTCTTGCTGCTCGGGTGCCACGCTGTCACCACCGGCTATGAAGCGGTAGTGGAACTGCAAGCGCGTGAAGCCATGGTCATCGCCCACCAGCCCTTGGAAGTAGCGGCGCTTGAGGGCGGCACTGTCCACCTGTTCGTCGATCTCGATCGTAGGATGCAGGTCGGGCACCACTTCGATGCGGTAGTTCAGCGGGTCCACGGGCACGCGCTCGCCATGGCGCGGCACCATGCGGTAGGTGCGGCCTTGCAGAAAGCGGCGCACGGCGACGAACCGATCGCTACCGCTGGGCGCAAGGGCGAAGGTGGTATCCTCAAAGATCAGGTCGAGCCGCTCGGCGCTTCGTGTAGCGATGGACCAAGTGACCCGAGAGCCTGCAGGAACGGTAGCGTCGCCGGCATTGCGCACTGTTTCGGAAGGGAGGCCCAGATAGGCGGGCGGCTCCACGGTCAAGGAAACATCCACCAGCGCGGGGGAGGGAACGACCTCCAAGGTGTAGGAAGGTGAGGTGAAACCCTCCGCGCTAAGGGTGAAGTCGATGGCTTCCTGCACATTCCGGAAGCGGTGGCGGAATTTGGCGGGTCCTTCCTTCACCAGGGGTACGGCACGCCCATCCACGATCACCTCCGCCAATTGCGGCACTACATCGCCCTCCAGGGCCACTTCCAGTTCGAAGTCCTGTTGCTCGGGCACGATCAGTTCGGCATTGAGCACTTTGAACCGGAAGGGAGCTTCGGGCACGAACTCGTT
Source organism: Flavobacteriales bacterium (assembly GCA_016703105.1). Taxonomy (GTDB): domain Bacteria; phylum Bacteroidota; class Bacteroidia; order Flavobacteriales_F; family PHOS-HE28; genus PHOS-HE28. Next base: position 9,537 of record JADJCS010000004.1, on the reverse strand, counting down.
GCCATGGCGGATCAGTCGTTGCGTGGGGCCGGTGATCAGCGATGGCGCGGCCACGAGCAGCAAGAGGAGCAGCAGAAGGGGAGGAAGCGCATAGCGCAGGTACTTCGTGTTGCGCCGCAGGTCGATAGCGGCGGCGAAAGGTACCGGCCCCAGCTCACGGCTGCGTTGCGCGATACTGGCCTCGATCAACTCCCGGTGCCTGGGGTCGACGGCGCTCTGGTCGCGAAGCTGTAGGGTGTTCAGCAGTTTGTCCTTCACCTCGCTGAAGTGGTCGCCGATGATGCGCGCGGCCTCCGCATGGCTGATCACCTTGCCCAAGCGGAAAAGCTTGAAGAGCGGGATGGCGATGAAGCGCACCAGCACGGCCGCCGCAGCGAGCAGGTAGCCATAGAACAGCCCGGTGCGCACGCCGGAGCCGAAGCGGCCCACGTACTCCAGACCTGCGGCCACCAGGTAGGCCAGGATCAATAGGCCCACGCTGTATAGGGCACCACGGAGCAACTGGTCCTTGTAATACTTGCGCGTAAAGGCGTCAAGCTTGCTGATCAAAAGGTCGTGGTCCGAGCGCATAGTGGGCTAAAGGTATGGGGGTTGGCAGGGGGCCTTTCCCCTGAACCATACACCTGGGACTGTTAAAAGATCGAAAGACACCTAACGAAGGTTAGGGGTGTCGCATGGGATCACTTGCCTATTTTGGCTGGCCGCGGCCCAACGCTTGGATCGCGGATGCCCAGCGGATAACGACCACCTCACCTTTTCAGCACGCATGATCTCCCCCATGAACCCTGCCGCCTCGATCGCGAAGTACCTGCTCCTTGTCGCGGCCCTGGTGGCTGGCACACATACGAGCGCCCAGATCCTAGGGTGCGGGTTCGACGAGGGGCACCGCGAAAGGATGCTCGTCGACCAAGCGTATAGTCAGCGAGTGAACGACTTCAACGCGTTGGCCCAGCAGGCTGCACCGCTGTTCGAGCGCGACATCAACACCTACAAGGTGCCGGTGGTGGTGCATGTGATGGACATCGGTACGGGGGCTACAGCTATTACGGACGACCAGATCCGGGCCGGGATCAAGTTGACGAACGAGTACTGGCGCAAAGTCGCCGGGTCGCCCGGTGCGGGGACAGGCGCGGACATGAACATCGAGTTCGTCCTTGCCGTGCGCGATCCGCAGGGCAACTGCACCACGGGCATCACCCGAACGGACATGACCTGGAACGCGAGCTACGTGGCCAATGGCGTGGCGCACGATGGAGCGCTCGGCATGCCGGACGCGGACCTGAAAGCCTACAAGAACTGGGACCCCAACCAGTACTACAACATCTGGCTGGTGTCGGAGATCGACAACGGCGGTCCGGTGGCGGGCTATGCCTTTTTCGCGGGCAGCCATGGATCCCCCATCGACGGCACGGTGATGTTGGCCGCTTACATGCAGAGCGGCAGTGTGCTCGCCCATGAGCTCGGTCACGCGTTCAACCTCTACCACACGTTCGAAGGCGACGTGAACGGCACCACCTGCCCGCCTAATGGCACCTGCTCCACGGACGGTGACCAGGTCTGCGACATCCCACCGCACATCCGGCCCAGCAGCTGCAATCCGGCAGGTACCAATTCATGCGATGGCGGCTCCTCCCAAAGCCTGCACATCTTCAATTACATGAACTACAGCTCATGCGCGGTGAACATGTTCACCACCGGGCAGCGCACCCGCGCCCAACTGGCCATGACCAGCCAGCGCGGCTCCTACCTCGCGGCCAACGGCAACATGTCCCTGGTACCGCCAGGCGCTCCGCAGTTGGACTTCCGTGCGTCCGCAGCGGTGCTGTGCGGCACCGGCCAAACGGTAACCATGGAAGACCTGTCCCTCTGCCTGCCGAACACGTATTTGAGCGACGCTGAATTCCCCGGCATCACCTTCGCCTGGTCCATCACCAACGGGATCATCACCCTCAACTCCGCTGTCCGCCGCCCCACCTTCACGCTCACAAGCCCTGGCATCTACAGCGTTACGCTCACCGTAACCACCACGCTCGGCACCTATGTGCGCACCGAGAACGGCGTAGTGGTGGTGGCATCCGCGCCGGTGGCCGCTTGCACACCCACCTCCAGCAACGCGTGCAACTGCGCCCAAACGGTGAACAACGTGGTCTTCAACACCATCTCCAACGCTACGGACCTCACGAACAACGTGGCCTACACGGACTTCACCTGCACCCGCAGCACCGTGCTCGCAGCGGGCGGCACCTACCCGCTGTCCGTCTCCATCCGTGCGGGCGGAAGCGCGGCTGAATCGCTCAACGGCTACATCGATTGGAACAACAACGGCGTGTTCGAGGATCCCAGCGAGCGCGTGATCACCGGCTCCACACCGGCGAACACATCCACCACGCTCAACGCGAACGTGACCGTTCCCGGCGGTGCCGTTGCCAACACGCTGTTACGCATGCGCATCTATGGGGAGGCCGGCACACTCAGCGCCACGGAACGCACCTGCGGATCGGCGTTCTTCATCGGGGACGTGGAAGATTACGGGGTCTACATCTCCAGCAACGTGGCCAGTGTTTCCATCGCGGCCTCGCCCAGCAGTACCATCACCTATGGCACGAACGTCACCTTCACACCCACTCCGGTGAACGGTGGCGCCTCACCTGTTTACACGTGGTTCCGCAACGGCGCGCCCGTGGGCGCCGGTGCCACCTACCAGAGCAACAACCTGATGCCCGGAACCACGGTGTACTGCGAGATCGCCTCGAACCTGGCCGGTGTGATCTCGTCCCCGGCGCTATCGAACACGGTAACAATGACCGTGACCGGTCCGCCGCTGTCCGAGTTCGCTGGAAGTCCGCTGCGTATTTGCGCGGGAAGCAGCGTCACGTTCACGGACCAGTCCCTGCTCTCCCCGACCTCGTGGTCGTGGACGTTCACCGGCGGCACGCCCTCCACCTCGACCTCGCAGAACCCAGTGATCACGTACGCCGCTGCGGGCACTTATAACGTGACGCTCGTGGCGTCCAATGTGAACGGAGCGGGGAGCACCATGACAAAGACGGGCTATGTCACTGTGTATGCCTCACCGACCGCTGGCTGCGTGGTTACGCGTTCAACGGCCCCCGCTCGGGCATCGGGATCTTCAACGTGACGCTCAACACCATCGACCAGACCACGGTCTATGATGGCGCGGTCATGAACGACTACACCTGCTCGGACAACACCGTCCTGAGCGCCAATACGCTCTACAACATTTCGGTCACGGTAGGCGCCTTCAACAACCAGTGGGTGCGTGTCTTCATCGACTACAATGGCGATGGCGACTTCGTCGATGGGGGAGAGCAGATCTTCGCCCCGGCCAATGGCCTGAACGTTCGTTCCGGTTCGTTCACCACCCCGGTAGCGCCCACGCCGGACGTGTTGCGCCGGATGCGCGTGATCTCGATTTCGTGAACACGACACCCGGGTCATGCACCACCCCCATCCAGTTCGGCCAGGTCGAGGAGTATGGTATCGTGTTCTCCACACCGGTGAACACAGCGCCGGTCTTGAGCACGGTCCCAAGCCCGGCGCTCACCGCGCAGAACGAGGATGCCGGCGCTCCTTCGGGCGCGTGGGCACGCTGGTGTCCGCTCTTGTGACCCCAACCCACCAGCAGGTGGAATGGATAACGTGACCGATGCGGATGCCGGTGCGATAACCGGTATCGCGATCAGGCGCGGATGCGACCAACGGAACCTGGTTCTATTCGATCAACAATGGCGGTGCTTGGAATGCGCTTGGTGTGCCCAGTGGCGTGGCGAGCCGCTTGCTTGCTGCGGATGCGAACTCGCGTTTGTACTTCCAGCCCACTGCCAACTTCAACGGCGCCATCGCCACGGCGATCACCTTCCGCGCATGGGATCAGACGAGCGGCACGAACGGCAGCACGGCGGATGCATCGACCAACGGTGGCACCACCGCCTTCTCCACGGCCACCGATGTGGCGAGCCTCACCATCACCGCGGGGAACGATGCGCCGACGGCCACCAACCTGAGCGCGGCGGAGAGCTACGGAGACTGGTGAACCATCAACATCGTTGTGAGCGACGTGGACCATGCGACGACCACAGCAACACTGACCTTGTCGAACGTGTCAGCGGGATTCACGGCCACATCGGGCGCGGTCACCTCCACCTTCAGTGCTGGTGTATGGACGGCCAGCGGTGCGATCGCCAACGTGAACACGTTGCTTGCGGGTGTCACGTTCGTTCCTGCGGCGAATTTCAACATGAACTTCAACATCGTCAGCAGTGTGAGCGATGGCGTTGCGCTCCCGTTACGGGTAGAGCCGATGACGGCACCGCGGTGAACGATGCGCCGACGGCGACCAACCTGAGCGCGGCGGCTACACGGAGGACGTCGTTGAACCTGACGACATCGTTGTGAGCGATGTGGACCTGCGACCACCACGGCGACATTGACGCTCTCGAACGTATCAGCAGGCCTGAGCACCGCAACATCCGGCGCGTCACTCCACCTTCAGTGCGGGTGTGTGGACGGCCAGCGGTGCGATCGCCAACGTGAACACGTTGCTTGCGGGTGTCACCTTCGTTCCTGCGCGAATTTCAACACGAACTTCAACATCATCACCAGTGTGAGCGATGGAGTTGCAGCCCTGTTACGGGTAGCAAGCCGATGACGGGCACCGCGTTGAACGATCCCTGGTGAATACCGTGCCCGCTGCACAGGCCACGAACCAGAACAGCCTGACCCTATTGCGGGCAATGGAAATTGATCGCCGTGGCGGATGTGGATGCGGGTGCAAGCATGTCGAGATCCCCTCAGCGTGACCAATGGCACGCTCACCCTGGCAGGGACCGGCTGACCTTCACCACCGGTGGCCGGGAAGCGACCTCCGGTCAAGCGCTGATCGTTCTCTCCTACCAACTTCTCGGCGCGGCGGACTGACCATCACCACCATCGACCTTGGGAATACGGGTGGGTGGAGAACTCACGGAGGAGGTCTGTCAACCCCACCGTCGGAGCGCGCGCCTTCCTGGATGGGCCGTACAATCCGAACACCGGGTTGATGGGTGATGGTTTGCGGAGCGGTGGCCACATCCCTTCCTCGGAGCCTTATACCGCATTGGGGTATGCCTATTTGGGGAACAATGGCAGCGGTCCCACCGTGGCGCCAGCGGTGCTTGCGGTCACCGGTGGCAACGCCATCGTGGATTGGGTGGTGGTTGAGCTACGGGACAATACCACACCTACGATCGTGGTCGCGAACACACCAGCGCTTGTGCAGTGCGATGGCGATGTTGTGGCCAATGATGGGGTCTCTGCGCTCACCTTCACCATCGCGGCCGGTACCTATCGCGTGGTGATGCGCCACCGCAACCACCTTGGGGTGATGACTCTGAACGGCGTCCCGATCGGCGCTTCGCCCACCACCGTGGACTTCACGTCGTTGGCCACGACCACTTTCGGCACCAACGCCCGCAAGAGCGTTACCGGCGCTTTCCGTCGCAAAGCTTGTGGGCGGGTGATGTCACCTTCAACGGCCAGGTGAAATACGCCGGTGGTGCAACGACCGCGACCCCATCCTGGTGGATCGGCGGGCTGGTACCCACGGCTACCGTGAACGGCTATTGGCCGGAAGATGTGAACCTGAACGGCCAGGTGAGGTATGCGGGCGGCGCCAACGACCGTGATCCTATCCTGTTGACCATCGGCGGAACGATACCGACCGCGGTGCGGTTACAGCAATTGCCCTGAGCACTAGGACGGAATGCGAAAGCCGCGTCCCTTTTCGGGCGCGGCTTTCCTGTTTCTGAGAGGTCGGTTCAGTACACGGTCACTGATCGTACCAGCGTGTTCCCGCGCACATCCACCAGTCGCACCAAATACGTTCCCGGGGCTACATCGCCAAGATCGATCTCGATGGAGGTATCGCCCACAAGCCAGGGCCGAAGTGAGGTATGCACACGTCCTTGTACATCCGTCACCTGCAGTTCCGCCTGCCCTTCTGTGGCGCCAAAAACGCGCACCGTGAAGTGCCCCTCGTTCGGTACGGGGAACACGATCAAGTGTGCGGCTTGCGTCGCCTCGCTTGAAACTCCGGTAGAGATGAGCGTGTACTCCGCGCTCACGGTGCAGCCATCATCGGTTGTGATGGTCACCTCATAGTTCCCATCACCCTGCGCGAAGATGAAAGCGCCGTCCGCTCCAGCGATCAGGTTGCCGTTGAAGGTCCAAGCGTAGGTGGCGAAACCGTTGTCGGTGTACGATGCCTGTGTCGTACGTAACGGTGATGAGGGGCGATCACCAACGTGTCACTCTGCCCGGTGCACCCGAAACCGTTCGTGCCGGTGGCCCAGTAGCTGCCGGGATCATTGGTTTGAACGCAGAGGCCGGTCGCGTTCGGGATGGTATCACCGTCCAGGAACCAGGTCACGCTTACCAGCGCGGTATCGCCGAGGCAGAGGGTCTGCGAGAGACTGTCGTAGGTCCATGTCATGTCGGGCAAGGCGAACACCTGCACGATATCAGTATCATGGAAAATTTGAAGCACTGTCTCCGAAATATCCAAGTGAACCCACCGTTCCGCCAGCGATGCTGAAGGGGTAAGTGCCGGGAACACCCAACGTCAGGTTGTACGTGCCGAGCGCGTCATCCTGGCTACAGGATCCTCGTCGAAGAAGGCGATCGAGTAGGGCGGTTGGCTGAGCGTTACGCCCAGGGCGCTCCAAGTGGCACCGCTCGCATCATCTTTGCGTGGACGAGGTGTAACTGTCGCCGTTCCCATCGGCGATCACGTAGTAGATCCGGCGAACCCGTGCATCCGATCGAGGGAATATTCGGCTCTTCCACATCACCGCACCAGTTGCCGTTCGGCTTCACCAGTTCCACCTGGTCGAGTTGGTAGCCGCCGATCGAGGTGGTGAGTGTGACCAGGTGGTCACCGGCTTGGTGAAGGTCTGTGGCGGCGGAGTATCGCCTGTGAAGAGGTTCCCGTTGCCGAAGTCCCAATCGTAGGTGACCGGTGCGCCACCTCGTGGCGATCAGCGGGCCGAAGGTGCTGGTGACCGGCGCAGCCGCTCGAAGGCGAGAAGGTGAAACCGAAATTGAGCCCGTGCCCGGGAGGACGGTAAGGATCACGGGAAGGTCTCCGACATCCACCTCGAAGCCACTGAACTCCACCGTGGCGAGAATGCTGATGGCGATGGAAGGTGCCGGCACCGAGCGGAGTTCCGCAGATGCGCGCGCAACCGAATTCGCTTGCTGTGGGTCGTACACGCCGAGCGGATCATGCTGGTCTCGATGGCCAGGCCGAACGGAATTCCAGCGATGCGATGATCGTCATCTGCAGAAAGTCCACGGTGAGGCCCGTGCCCGGATCATCGAAGGTGGCCGGCAGCCAGAAGGTGAGATCGGTCTCATAGTACGCCAGCGGTGGCGGCAGGCGGTGCTGCGGGGCGGAGCGTGGGATAGGCCGGGCTCACCTGGCAGGCGAGGTCGGTCTGGCAGCCGGGGCATTGGGCGGTCGAGCGGGTACCCGTCAGTAAGAACGAGGCGATCGGCGACCGAAAGGAGCGTTGTGCGATGGGCGTTCGAGCGGCGTTAGCGCCACATCGACTCGTGCATGATCGTGGATGGAACGTGTGGAAATGAAGTAGCACAGCCGCACGACATGGTAAACGCCGAGGAACACCGCGCCATACCAAGCTAGAGGCGTGCTGTACAGAAGACTTCGCAAGTAGCGTCGTCTCGGAACAGTTCGGCGCTCATCCAAACGAGCACGCCGATACAGCCAAGCACCACGAGCGGTCCGAAGAGATGGTGGGACAAGCTGCCCAACAGGACGCCCTGTTAAAGCATCGTCACCCACTTCTCCAAGGCCTTCGGGCTCTCCACAGCATCGGCGTCCACGAAGAGGAAGCCTTTCATGTCGCCCTTGCCGAAGGTCATCGGTTTAGCCCCGGGCCATTTGCTTATTTTCGCATGTCGTGAACCATCGAAACGCACCATAAAGTCGCCTTTGTTGGTGATGCCCACGCTCATGTTCCCATGCACCATGAAGCACACGCCGCCGAACATCTTTTTGTGTTCGGGTTTCGCGCCTGCTTCCAGCGCCTCGGCGATGCGCTGTTCGGAGGATCGTGCGCCATGGCGGGATCTTTCCGCCAAACTACTTAGCGCGGTTCGTAGCGCGTGGTGTTCGGGTGGAAGGTGCGCCAGCTGTGCCAGAATTCCTGGTAGGCGGGAAGCTCCTTGGGCCAAACGGATGAGAGAGAATCGTATGATACGCTCGAAATGCCAGGGTAACGACTAACCGAGAATCCTTCAGCCCCTGTCACAACCACGATCGCTTCCCCCCCAAGCGTATCCACAACCTTCCTCTCCCGCTCAAGGTCGTTCCAATCATACGCCCTTGCCTCTCCATTATGCACCACACCCACCACACCAACTCTTCATCTGCCAGCTCGCGGTATCGCGATACTCCAGGGAAGACTCAATGGTACCATCATCGAAGCCTTCAAGTCCCGCGTACCGCTCGGTGAAGTTGGTGTCGGGTTGGAACACGAGTCCGTTGGGATGGTGCACCGCGAATTCCGCTAGCGTCATTTGCTGGCTGGGCACCTCCTCCAGTTGCTGCCCTTTCAGCGGTCCCAGGATGCATTCACCGCTGACCTGCCGCCACCAAGAGCCGGTGCGGCTGTCCTCGAACATGGCATTGAAATGGTCCATGCCGACCAGTCGGAACGTCTCGCAGGCTCGCCGTTCACCACCGGCTTCCACGACGTCGGTCCTGCACACCGTGCAATAGGTCACCAACACCGACCCGCCGCCGATCGTGTCGAAAGCTGTTGGTGGTGGTAGCTATCATCCGATGGGGTAGGGCACGTGCATCGCCGTTCTGTTCGATGGCGATCGCGAGCGAGGTTGGCCGTGCTGTCGGTGATCGCGACCACACGCGCATCAACTTCTCTTTCGGCGGGTAGAACATCTTGTCCGCCATGAACTTGAAGTTGAAGGCATAGAACACCAGCGCGCAAAGTGCGGGAGGAAGATCACGGCGACCCGTTTCCCCAGTTGCCGTTCCGCAGGGTAAAGATGAACGGCCCCGCCCGCAAAGGGCCAGGCCGGTGAGCCGTACCCACCAGAATATGGTTGTGCAACCAGTGCGCTATGGTCACCTGCCGCAGGTCCGTGGCCACATCCTCCTGGCTGCCGGGGAAAGGCATGATGTGTAGACCCAGGCGATCTCCGGGTACGAGCAAACAACAGGACACCGGCGAGGAATTGATCGCGCGCATAGGCACCGAATTCAACGGAGCCAGGACTGTGCATGGTCCCGAAACTGCGAACACCACGGCGGTGATGCGGATGGAGGGGTGGCAAGGACTAAGCGCGGTTACCGTTTCCGGCAGGGGACGGCGCACGCAAGCGGCGATCTCCCGCGTGTGGAAAGGTTCGTGCAGCCCCTCTCTGGCCGGCTAAATGGGCCCAGGGCCAGAAAGCAGACGAACATCTCCTCTGTGGTGGTGTCCATTGAAAGAGCCA
>JADJCS010000003.1 GCA_016703105.1 Flavobacteriales bacterium | reverse complement strand
CAGTGTTGCGCTCTCGAAATCCTCGCAGACCGGGAAGGTACTGACCACATTGGGGGTTTCGAACGCGAACGCCGATGACCAGTTGCTGGTAAGGGGGCCGGTGCAATTCGAGCGCACATAGGCCGCGAAGACCGTCGCGGAGGGCAGGCCGGTCAGGTTCACCGGAGCGGACAGCACGTTGTTGCCGCTGTCCTCCAGCCCGGCAGGTCCGGACCCCGGAGCACCGCTGCTGCGCACTTCCCAATCATAGTTGAGCGCGGCCACATTGGTCCAGGTGATCGTTGCGGTGGAAGGCGTATTGAGCACCACGGCGACATCCGTTGGAGGGAAGCAGCTCGCGGGTGTGAACTCATCCCCACCGATGTCCGGTGGGTTGTTCCGTGCGTCCCCATCAATATCCACGGTGACCCAGGCGAGTCCGCCGGGGAGCCCGGTGCCGTTCATGGCCGGGCCACTTGCGTGCAGGTCGAGGGCATTGTCCACGTAGATCGGATCGGCCGAGATGGAGTTCGCATCCGTGCCGGGGGTACCCGACAGGGCGGCTGTCCATGCAGCGATGTTCGGGTGGTTCACAGTCGCGGTCTGGCCCACGAAGCCGTTGGTGGTATTGGCCACGTATAAGTTGTTGTAGTCGCTCAGTGATCCAGCCGCGCCAAGCGTCGTGGTCCCTGCGGTGCGGATGGCGAAATGCACCGCCGCACCGGCCTGTGCTCCCGTGAAATTCGCGAGGGCATTGTTCCGGGCAATGTTCACGCTGGTGGCGCTGCTGAACTCCAGGCAGGCGTTCGACGCGCTGGAAGAGCCGAGCCCATCGAGCGCGACACTGTTGAAGTCGATCTCATAGGTCATGCCAGCGGCTCCATTGCTGGTGAAGATCCCTTGGACCACACGTGTCGCCGTAGCCGTGGTCGCATGGGCCGCCGTGATGTCGCTCACGAAGTTGTTGTAGACGCGCAAGCTGTGGGTGCCGGTGGTCAGTTGACCCACGTCGATACCGCGTTGTGCGGAAGTTCCCGTTCCGCTGGTGTTGCGGACGCCACGGACACGGTTACCATGCACCACCGAATTACCTCCAGCGCCTCCGAACCAGATACCGCGATTGATGCCCGTTCCGATGATGTTCTGAACCGTGATATCGAAGATCTGCGCATCGACCTGGTTCAGGAACTGCACGCCCCAGGTCGCAGTGGCCGTTCCTCCAAGATCACCTGGGGGCGTCCCCACATACGCCGCACCGATCGTGGAATTTCCGCCGCCCGTGGTGCCAGCGATGTTGCCGATGCCCGGCCACGACGCACTACCGGAAGTGACGAAAATGCCCGCGTAGACATCTTCGATCGTGAAGTTATAGAAGACGTTGTTGCTGTTGCTGCCGGAAGCCGCCGTAGGCGTGAAGCCACCACCGGTAGTGGAGCTGGTACACATAATGCCCCGGCTGTTCGTGTTGGTGCGGTCCAGCGCGATGGTGCAATTGCGGATGGTATTGTTGTTGGACGCGACGGTCGCACTGGAATTGGCGATGTAGTAGCCGAACTCCACCCCGTTGCCTCCATTGATGTCGATGCCATCGAAAGTGATGTAATTGCCGCCGCGGATTCCCAGTCCGAAATCGGTGGTACCCCCTCCTCCCGTGGGCGTGATCACCGGGTTGGCGCCAACACCTGAACGTTGGAAGGTGATCGTGTTCACCGCATCACCGGAGGCGGTGATCTGTGGCGGGTTCTCGTTGAAGGTCTGGCCTGCAACCACATTGAACACCCACGGTCCGGTGAACGCACCGCACAGTCCCAGGCCGTTCAGCGTATTGATCGCATCGGTGAAATTGTTGAAGTTGCTCCCACCCGTGGGCAGTGTGTTGTTGATCGTGTAGGTACCTCCCGCGCTCGCCCCGACGGGTGAGACAAGGAATTCGCTCGTCGTGGCGGTTCCGCCGCCCGGCTCAGTGCAAGTGACCACGCACACGAAGTAGGTGTTGGCGGTGATCGCGCCACTGTTCACGGAGAACCCGGAGCCTATGGGTGTGGAGTAAGGACCACCAGAAACCAAACTCGAGAACCAGTTGCGCGTGATGCCCGTGCCGGTCGAGCTACCTGTGAAGCCAATGTTGTGGAACCACCGGTACACACTTGCGGACTGCCGGAGACGAACCCGCTGTAGGCGTTCCGACGCAAGCGGCGGCGGGCATAAAGGTGATCCCCCCTGTGAAATAACGAGGGGTATTCCCCGTGCCTGAAACGAGGCCACCGTACCCGACATTCAGACCGGCGATCTGAAAATCACCATTGTAAATGGTCACGCCGGCAGTGGTGAAGGAGTTCGGGGTGATCGCAGTACCGGTGCCGCTGTACCGAATACCATTGCTGCCTTCCAGCATGAACTGCTTTGCGGTGCCGTTGGGCAACAAATAAGTCATCCCGGCTAACGTTGGGTAGTAACCGTTCGCAGGAACGGCGACCGCCGAACCGACCGCGATAGTCGTCCAATCGCCCGCAACGAAAGGAGTATAAGTACCACTTGCACCCACATTCCTGACCCGCAACGTGGGGATCACCCCGTTCTGGCCGGTCTGCCAGTATGCCTCGAGATCCGTGATCAGGATATCCCCGCCTGAGAGGTTCTCCACAGTGAACGTAATACCCCCACCGGCCCCCACACCATTGCCACCATTGTAAGAGAGTGTACCGTTCGAGGTAACGGTCTGGCCGATCAGACCGATCGGAACCAGAAAACCGGTCAGAACGATCAGCGACATGATCGCGAGGAACCTGGATCGCACGGTGGAGCGTGCGGATGGGATCCTGATGGAGGGAGCGTAGGAAGGACTCATGACGATGGATTTTGGAAAGGGGGGGAAACGAAATTGAGAGATCTCCTCGCGAAAGTGGATGACAAGTTATCAACAGTGCGTTAGGTGTTCGTTCGGTAGCCTTCCCCGGATAGCTGGTTTGGCGACCCGAGCAGCCGAGCGAACGGGCGCGGTTCGAAGTCGGCTGGCCCCTGGGTCCCGCTTTTCGACCTCATCCATGGGGATCGCGGCCCAGGCGGCGCGCGGGTTCGCATGGTGCGCGTGGCGAAGGGTCCGGATCGCTCCTGAACCCCAGCACTTTGATATACGTACAACCGCCATGCGCCTACAAGCCCTACCATGCCGTTACCTGGTCCTGGTCACCCTGGCTTTCGCCATGGGGAGCTACGGCCAGGATGACGACGGACTTCTCGCAGCGGACGACTTCGTGATCGACACTGCGCTCCTGGAAGATCCTACGGCGACGATCGCCGGGTACGAGCGGTACAGTGCGTTGCTCGGTGGTGATTCCGTACGCCACTGTAACGGATTTCCTTGTATCGGTTGGGTGGAGGACCACCATCCGGCAGGAGCCCTCAAGCACCGCGGGTACTACGATGCCGGGCGTCTCGTCCTCTACAAGAACTATCACGCGGACGGCACCTTGGAACGCGACTTCAAGGCTCTTTGATAATGTGCGCTGTGTGCTCCGTACCTACCACGCGAACGGGGCTCTTTCCTCCGAGACCCGCTATGTGGACGGCGTTGCCTTGGGCTACGCGGACCACTACAGGAACGGGCAGCTACGCTATGAGGAACAGAAACACCGGAGCGGGGCCTATTACGAACGCATGAACATCCACGCCCCGGATGGGAAGCCCATAAGCACCATGGAACTGGTGGATCGCAAGCACAGCGAGTTCCTTTTGCGCGAGTACCACCCGAACGGCAGGCTCCGCTCCGAGGGCCGCGCCCGGTACAACGCCCAGCGCATGGATACGCAACGCGTGGGTAGTTGGGCATACTTCGATGCGGAGGGCCGGAGCGTTGGCGGTGAAGAATACGTGGACGGTAAAGTGCATGCGAGCACCACGAGCCCGCAGGACATGGGCAGCGCGAAGTAGAAAGGTCGCCACAACAGAACGCGAAAGCCCCGTTCCATCGAACGGGGCTTTCGCTATTCCTTGCCTGCGGACCGGCTGCCGGTGATGCGGCCGTCCTACTTCTTTTCGTCCTTCACCTCTTCGAAGTCCACATCGGTCACTTCGCTATCGGTACCGGTGTTGGCGGTATTCTGCTGGGCACCGTCGTTGGCCTGGGCTTGTTGCGCTGCGGCGTACATCTCCTGACTGGCGGCTTGGAACACCGCGTTCAATTCGCCCATCATCTTCTCCACGGCCACGAGGTCCTGCGCTTTATGCGCGTCCTTGAGCCGCCCGAGCGCGTCTTCGATCGGTTTCTTCTTGTCCGCAGGGATCTTGTCCCCGAACTCGCCGAGCTGCTTTTCGGTCTGGAAGATCAGGCTGTCCGCTGCGTTGAGCTTATCGGCCATCTCACGCGCTTGTTTGTCGGCATCCGCGTTGGCCTCCGCCTCCTTGCGCATCTTCTCGATATCGTCCTTGCTGAGGCCGCTGCTCGCCTCGATCCGGATGCTCTGTTCCTTACCGGTGGCCTTGTCCTTCGCCCCCACATGGAGAATGCCGTTGGCGTCGATGTCGAAGGTCACTTCGATCTGTGGCGTTCCGCGCGGGGCGGGTGGAATCCCGTCCAGGTGGAAGCGGCCGATGGTGCGGTTCCCGTTGGCCATAGGGCGTTCGCCTTGCAGCACATGGATCTCCACACTGGGCTGACTGTCGCTGGCCGTGCTGAAGGTCTCGCTCTTCTTGGTGGGTATCGTAGTGTTGGCCTCGATCAATTTGGTCATCACACCGCCCATGGTCTCGATGCCCAGGCTCAGTGGTGTCACATCCAGCAACAGCACGTCCTTCACCTCGCCGGTGAGCACACCACCTTGGATGGCAGCGCCTACGGCCACCACCTCGTCCGGGTTCACTCCTTTGCTGGGTTCTTTTCCGCCGAAGAACTTCTTCACGGCTTCCTGGACCGCCGGGATGCGGGTACTGCCACCCACCAGGATCACTTCATCGATGTCCGCGATCTTGAGACCGGCGTTCTTCAACGCGCTTTCGCAAGGCGCGATAGTGCGTTTGATCAGGCTGTCCGCGAGTTGCTCGAACTTGGCCCGTGTTAGGCTGCGCACCAGTGCTTCGGAATGCCGTTCACCGGCATGATGTAGGAAGGTTGATCTCACTGCTCGTGGTGGAACTGAGTTCGATCTTGGCCTTCTCGGCAGCGTCTTTCAAGCGCTGCAGCGCCATGGGGTCCTTGCGCAGGTCCAACCCTTCGTCGTTCTTGAACTCGTCCGCCAGCCAGTCGATGATCACTTGGTCGAAGTCATCGCCGCCGAGGTGCGTATCGCCGTCGGTGCTTTTCACCTCGAACACGCCATCGCCCAGTTCGAGCACGCTGACATCGTGGGTACCGCCACCGCAGTCGAACACCACGATCTTCTGGTCCTTGTGTTTCTTATCCAGACCGTAGGCGAGGGCTGCCGCAGTAGGCTCGTTGATGATCAAACGCACTTTCAAACCGGACGTCTCGCCAGCCTCGCTGGTGGCCTGTCGTTGCGCATCGTTGAAGTAGGCCGGCACGGTGATCGCCGCTTCGGTCACCGTGGTGCCGAGGTAATCCTCGGCGGTTTTTTCATCTTCTGCGGGATCGTGGCGCTGATGCTCCTGCGGGGTGAACTCGCGGTCGCCAATGGCCACACGAGGCATGCTGTTCCCGCCGCGCACCACTTTGTAGGGGACCCGTGCGATCTCCTTCGCATCCTCCTCATAGGTATTGCCCATGAAGCGTTTGATGGAGAAGATGGTGTTGGTGGGGTTCGTGATCGCCTGCCGCTTGGCCGGGTCGCCCACTTTCCGTTCGCCACCTTCCACGAAAGCCACTACGCTCGGGGTGGTGCGCTTGCCTTCGCTGTTGGCGATGACCACCGGTTCGTTGCCCTCCATTACGGCGACACAACTGTTGGTGGTTCCCAGGTCGATACCGATGATCTTGCTCATGCTATTGGGTTCGTTCGGCCCCGCCCTTGTCAAGGCCTATGCCATCACCTCCGGAATGGCGGAATCCTGACAGCTACGGTCAGGGAAGCAACGATGTTGGGTAGAGCACCTCTGACAGATCGACAGATCGTCAGTTGCAGACGACGTCCGGATCGGTCACTCCAAGAGCGGGGTCCACACAGAAGTTGAGTCCAGCGGTCAGCGCACCTTCCACCAGTTCCACGTAGGTATCGGGGCCCAAACGGATGTTCCGGGAGGTTTGGAAGTGACGGCTTGCGAAGAGACCGTAACCATTGGTTATGTTGGTATATTCCGGGCGTTCTTCCACGATCCCGCTGATCGGTTCGGTCAATCGCAGGTACGTGGTCAGTTCGATGTCCGCGACTTCGAACTCTATGTCCGCCCCGCGGAAGATCCTGCGGTTGATGGAAGCGTCGTTCTCCATCATACCCACCAAGGTCTCGAAGAACGTGAGCCCGTTCACCGGAAGTTGCAATTCCTCGTTCCCGCTAACGCTACTGCTCGTAGTGGTGCCGATCTTGCTACCGGTAGTTCTCCTCACGTATGTCCCCGTTGCCACGGTCCTCGGCGTAGCGCACCCGGAAGAACACGTCGAACCGCTTGCCGTCGGCGCCGCTGCGGTACTTCATATCGATCACGCCTTGTACTCACCGCCCTGGAAAGATTCAGCCTGTTAGTGCCGTTCTCGAAAGGAACCCAGAGACGTAGGAGATATTTGTTGACTACGGGTGTGGTCGCTTCGATCGTGCTTCCCTTCACCCGAACGACCACTTTGGCAGGAGTGGTCCTGGTCAAGCGACGCGTCGAAGGAAGTATCTTGTGCAGGGGCGAATTGAAGATGCCTGGGTCACGCGGCATCAACGTATCGATCGAGGGTACTGTGCGCCGTTGTCAATGTCCTCCACGTACCGATCTTTGCTGCGGAAGGGACTCGTCCGTGTATTCGGAACTATCAGGCACCAAGGCGTACACCAGTGCGTCGCCATCGCCCAGGAAGGCTTTGTTGATCTTAGGTAATGGCGTGTCTGTTCGTTCACACCGTCGTTCGCGTTTTGGAGATCGGGCCGTACACGACGGTAATGTCCTGGTAGGGCGCTGTCACCTCCAGATCGGTGCTGCAGCCACCGAGAAAAATACACGTAGTAAGTATTGCGAGCGCGCGAGGGAGCAGCATGATCTTGCTATGGGGGGGCAAAGATAGACGCGTCCGGGTGGCGCGTGCCAATGATACGAGGAGCGGTGTACTGGACCAGCCAGCGGCCTATGGCGATCGTTAGCTTTGGCCGCGTATCACAGCCCATGGCCCAGAACGAACAAAAGGACGCTCGTCGCATCACCACGCATGTGTTGCAGGAAATGAAGGCGGGCGGCCAACCGATCGCCATGCTCACGGCGTACGATTTTCGCTGGCAGGCCTGGTGGACAGTGCCGGGGTGGATGTGATCACGGTAGGCGACAAGTGCCAGCAACGTGATGGCCGGGCATGAAACGACGCTGCCCATCACGCTCGATCAAATGATCTACCACGCCAGCAGTGTGGTGCGCGCGGTGCAGCGCGCCCTGGTGGTGGTGGACCTGCCCTTCGGCACCTATCAAGGCAACACGAAGGGGGCGCTGAACTCCGCCATCCGGATCATGAAGGAAAGCGGTGCCCACGCCGTGAAGCTGGAAGGTGGAAGAGAGGTATTGGGTTCGGTGGAGCGCATCCTCTCGGCCGGGATCCCGGTCATGGGTCATTTGGGTCTCACGCCGCAGAGCATTTACAAGTTCGGTACCTACGTCGTACGTGCCCGGGAAGAAGCCGAAGCGCAGCGTCTTCGCGAAGACGCTGTGCTGCTCGAAAGGCGAGATGCTTCGCCATTGTGTTGGAGAAGATCCCGGCCAGTTTGGCGGCGGAGGTGGCACAGAGCGTACATGTGCCGGTGATCGGCATCGGCGCGGGCAGTGGGTGGACGGTCAGGTCCTGGTCCTGCATGACATGCTCGGGATCAACCAGACCTTCAATCCGCGTTTTCTGCGGCGTTATGCCGATCGCACAAAGTGATCACCGAAGCGGTGTCCGCCTATCTCCGCGATGTTCGTTCGCGCGATTTT
Source organism: Flavobacteriales bacterium (assembly GCA_016703105.1). GTDB lineage: Bacteria > Bacteroidota > Bacteroidia > Flavobacteriales_F > PHOS-HE28 > PHOS-HE28. The sequence continues at coordinate 8,481 of JADJCS010000003.1, read as the reverse complement.
CTGAGTGACGACGAGCAATCTGACGATACGCAGGCCTTGCCCGTGCTTTGGGAGGAGGCGGGCTTGATCGCCATCCGAAAACCGGTGGAATGCCGACACAACCGGATCGGCGTGCGGATCTTGGATGCGCTCAGTATCGCACAGCGGATGTACGCGGCGGCAGGATATCGGCCTGATACATCGGCTCGATCGCCCCCGTGAGCGGTGCGCTGCTCTTTGCGCTCAACGCGATCGCGCTCGCCGCCATGAACGCGTTGTTCCGTGAACGGCAGGTCCGTAAAAACCTATCTGGCCATCGTCGAAGGGGGGTTACCCCGGCGACCTTCACGTTGGAACACCGCCTCGAACAGGATGCGCGTTCGCGGAAAGCACGTGTGGGCCCGAACGGGCAGATCGCTAGGCTCGGGGAAGGAGGCTGGCGGAAGGGGATCGCTATTCATTGATCGAGATCGAACCTGACACCGGACTATTCCATCCAGATCGCGCTCAGTTGGCCGCGCAGGGCACCCCCGATCAAGGGGACGTGAAGTACGGCGCACGACGAGGGGAGAAGGACCGCTCCATCGCATTGCACGCGCACTACCCTTCTGACACCCTGTCACGGGAACGCCCGTGTTGGTCGCGGCCGCCACCCATCGTTCCGGTATGGTCCTCGTCGCTCGGGCTGTCGTCTCGTCGCGCCGAGAAGGATGGTGAGGACCTCGTTCCCGGCGGGTGAACGCAGGAGTTGGTGTCGTGGCTCTTCGCCTGAGCGTGACGCCGAACGCGGGGTATGGGATCGGATCGGGTCCACGTCCGCGATCGTCCGCACGCGTCCATGCGCTTCCGAGGTGCGTAGATCCTCGAAGGCGGCGCGCACTTCATCCTTCTCGAAGCATGGTGTCCCCGACCCAACTTCACGAGGACATTACGGATATGGAGGGTCGCGCACCCAGGCCACTCCGGGTACTTCAGGGCCTGGGACGCGATCGTTGAAATGAAGGCGCAGGCGCTCCACAAGTGCTTGGGCGGCGTCAGCGACGCGTTGTTCATCGCGATGTTTCAGTGTGAAGCGCACCAACCTGGAGAACGGCGGATAGAAATGCGCGGCGATGCTCCAACTCACGGGTATGAAACCATCGACATCGTGTCCCATCACGAAACCAAGCACAGGATGCGCAATGTCGAAGGCCTGCACGAGCACCTCGCCGGGGTCGGTCCTGCGCCCACTGCATCCTGCACCGGGGCCATTAATTGGAAGCGCGTTCGTGCGCTCCTGAACTCCGGATACCGCAACAGTTGGTCGGCGCTGAGAATGCCCTGCAAAGTGACCCGTTCCATGTCCAACCCTTTGGTCACCATCTGGGTGCCGACAAGCACATCGATCGCGCCTTCGGCGAAATCGGAAGGAGCTTTCCAAGGCGTGCTTGCCACGTGCGGTGTCTGATCGAGGGCGCTATTATATCTCTGGAAAGTGAACGGCCAGTTCCTCCTCAATGCGTTCCGTGCCGAGCCCGATCGTGCACAACCTACGGCTGTCGCAGCTCGGACGCGGTGGGGGGTATACACGCCCCGCAGTAATGGCAACGCAGGCTATGGTCACGCTTGGTAGGTGAGGCTCACATCGCAATGATCGCACGAGGCACATGGGCGCCTGCTCATTGCCAAACCGGTGCATAACCGCGGCGGTTCTGGAACAGGATCGCTGGTCTTTGCGCTTCACGGTGCGTTCGATGCGCTTCCAACAGCTCGGGCGCGAAGTGTCGCGCATCCGCTTGCGCTTATGGGCTTCGCGCAGGTCGAGCGTGCGTACGGCGGGCAACACACTTCGGCCGAGAAGCGCTCATCGAGCCCCTTGCCAACCATATTTCCCCTGACGCGCATTGTGCGCGCTCTCCATGGAGGGTGTGGCGGGCCGAGCACCACATGTGCGTCACAGTTCGGCCAGCACAAGGCTCATATCCCGCGCGTTATAGCGCGGCGCGCGAGATCCTGTTGTTTGTAGGAGGGGTCGTGCTCCTCATCACTGACGATGATGAGCTTGAGGTGTAGGAAAACCGGGGAACAGTGCCGACCGTGCGCCCACTACGTCGGGTATGCCTCGGGTCGCTCCATTAATCCCATCCATAGCTCCGTGCGTTGACGTGCCGTTAGACGGGAATGGAAGACGGCGACCTGTTCGCCGAAACGCGCCTAGGCCGTGTGATGAGCGTGGAGGTCAATGCGATCTCCGGAAGGAGATAGAGCACCTGGCCCACCTGCCTGAACGACCGCATCGGTCGTATGCGCGTAGACCTCTGTTTTACCCGACCCCGTGACCCCTTGGAAGGTGTGCATCGGTGGGTGAAACTGGTCCGAAGAGCCGTCAAGCGCTGTTCTGCGCTGGGGAGGTATCGGCATGACCCGCGGGTTGGGACCGATAGGAGGCGCATCGACAGGTCCTTCCGTCGACTGCAGCAAACCCTTGCACGCGCCAACCCATCCACGATAGCGCGCGTGGCATCCGCCGCTTTCAGCAAGCGGGCTAGAAGAACAGTGGAGGATCGTCGCTCAGCCAACGTCCTGGTTCGATCCCTTCATCAACACCGCGCGAGCTGTTTGGGGGCGCGTTGCAACCGGTCGAACCACGCGTGGAGCGCGCTCTCGCTGGTGGCGTCCGGTGTGAGCGCGACGAACCTCCACCCGGGGCAGTACTTCTGCCGGAGTTCCTCTTCGGCCCGATGGCCCCTTGTTCAAGGCTCCTTCACCACGCGCAATGGGTCCTGCACTTGCAGTAGGTCCCCCGCTTCGGCCAGTGTGATCGCTGGCTGTTTTCTCCCAAAGCGGCGAGCAAGAGGGGCGAGCGTGGTGTACGGGCGGAGTGTTCCGCGGTGGGTCCGTTGCGGTGATCAGGTATTGCTGCTCGTGAGCACAAGGGGCCCGGCATCGCGGTGAGCATGACCTCCCAAGTCCGCACAGGTAGTGGTCCGCCATTCGCTGCCAGAACTCAGTTGTTGGGGACTTATCACAGGCCGATGGTCAACGAACTGAGCGCTGTGCGCACCGCGCGTTGCTCCGGATGTTGTTGATGCGTGCGAAGCACCAGCTGGCGGCATAGAGCTTTCTGCCGGAGCCGAACGGTACCGATGCGCACCCCGGGCACCACGTCAAGCCTTCAGGCAAGGCGTATGTGAAGAAGACGCCCGGCACGGCCACCGGAATGATCGCATCAGCGAATTGCGGCATCAAACACAAGTTTAGACCGGAGCGCGGCTGTGAACCCATGAATAGCGGATCGACGGGCAGACCGCGCGTGCGACGGGATGTAACGCGCGTCCATGAGGATGTTGCTCTCGGACTCATTGGACGTTGCTCGTTGGTTACGCGGTCCCTGTTCGGCGCAATTGGTCCTCACCAATACCCGGACCCCCCCGCAACTCGTCCAGAACGTGTTGTTGGGCGCGGGCGTATCCGTGAGCAATATCACCTTCAACGGGACCCCGGGAACACGGTCAGTAGTCAAGCTGGCGAATTCAACAGTACCAATGCGAACGTGGGGATCGCTGCGGGTGTGATCGCAGCCCCACCAGGGGATCTCCCGGCGCGCTAGGTCGAACAACAGCGGTAGTTCCTCTCTACCGGTCACGGGGATGAGCGTTCAGGACCCGGACCTACTTCTGCTCGCGCAGCAAATGAACCCACCATTCAGGACGTCAACGATTGCGCGGTATTGGGTTCGACTTCATTGCCGACCGGTGATTCCCTTAAGTTCAACTTCGTCTTCGGCTCCGGGTACCTAGAGTTCGTGAACAGCATCAATGACGCTTTCCCAGTTCTTCCTCAGTGGTCCTGGCATCATCGGGCCGTACAGTAATAATAAATCGATATCGCACTGATCCGACCCACCACCGACCATATGACGATGAGTACCGTGAACGACGTGGTGAACCCACAGTTCTACGTGGACGAAACCATGGCAACGCACCAAAGCCGCCGCGGGGCACAAGCCCGACATATGTTCGGTATGACGGACTCACAACCGTCATGACAGCGCTCGCTCAAGATGATGCATGGAGACCCTGCCATATCAAGATAGTCGTAGGCGATGCGAACGACACGGTGCGGGATTCAGCGGTATTCCTCGAAGCGGGTAGTTTCCCGAACGGCGGAATCTCGATGCGTTGGTGAAAAGTCTGCGTCTCAGGTGGTATGGGTGACAGTCTTTTATGAAGGTTGTGGGACCGCCTCGGCTTTACCTCGTGCGCGGTGGTTTTGTTGCTAGACAGTCCCACCGTGGAGAGATCACTCCTGGAGCGGTTTCGGCCTGAGAAGCGACCGACTACACGGGCGTACCTGCGGAAGCGATCTTTCCTTCCAGGTCAGGATTCGATCGACATCCAGTTCTCCGCGTCTTGGATGGCTTGATCGAAGGACAGGAAGAACATCCTCTGATGGTGATGGATGGGACCGGTGTGGGGGATACCGTCATCGTGCGGATCTTTCATTTGAGGAAGCCCCACCCACGTCGCCGTAGTCATGAAGAGCAACGACGTGACCGTGCGAAATGCACCGACAACACATTGTCCGAGAAGCGCGGTGGTCTCAGGAGGCTTCAGTAACTACACGCTCGATTGGGACCAAGGCGTGCCGGATGGACAGCTCAGCGGGTGGAGTAACCCCAGGTCAGACAACGACCTATGTGCATGCTCACTGTTACGGATGATTGTGGTGTGCTCACGGAAAGCGATGCGGTCACGATCGCGGTTCCCATCATGCAGCCGCTCGCAGTGACCGTGCAATCCGATGTGACGGTGTACTGCCCGGAAACCTCGGTCCAATTGTTCAACGCAAGTGCAAGGAGGGACCCCGGATAGGGCTATCAGTGGACCCCAAATCTCGGGATCGGGTCCAATGTGCTTGAAACCCACTGCGACCACGCAAGGCGGGTCAGTGATAGTCCCTTTGGATATCTGCTGGGCGGGTTGCAGGCGACCTGGTGACGGTGACTGCCGGACTGCACTCGGTGCGTGTTGGCGATGACGCCGGATACGATGGTCTGTTACGGGGATCTGGCCCACACTGCGCGCGGTCACCGAGTTCAGGCTACAGCCGTACGCCTATGATTGGTTCCCCGGAGGATCGGCGGATACCCTTGCTGTATTCCCCGGGTCCAATACGCGCTCCACGAATTAACCGTCACCGACGCCTGCGGTATCAGTGACCATGATGTCGCGGGTGTCGGGATCAATATGCCGCTCGCCGCCTTGGTGGGGTAGGAGCGCTAGGGTGAACAACTTCCCGATATCGTTCATGGACCAGTCCTTTGGGGCTACTTCGTGGTGGTGGGATTTCGGTGTGCACGGGCTCGGGCGTTGCCGAACAGTACCCATTGACCACCTTTCTGGTCAAAGCACCTACTCGGTCGAGGCTTCTGATCTCCGGATACGTTGGGTTGCCTCGATTCCATTTTCGCGCACCATCGTCGTCGATCGCAATTTTGAGCTAACCACATCCCCAATAGCTTCACTCCCGATGGAGATAGGATTCAATGAGACCTGGCAGGTGGTACAAATCGGCGTAAAGGGATTGCGGATCAGGTTGCACGATAGGTGAGGTGCCACTATCTTCCAATCATCCGATATCGCCACGGCCGAGGACGGCACGCTCAATGGCACCCCGCTTCCTGCCGGTGTGTATATCTATCGTTATCGCGTAAAGGCTGACTGAGGTGAGGTCCAGGGCCGTATGGGGCACGTCACTTTGCTCCGATGGCTCGTTGCCGCTCGCGCAAGGGGTAGTACGTTCGTTGCCCAGGCAACATTTCGGCGACCCGATCGGTCATTTCAATTCGGAACACGTTCTGAATTCATGCCCACCCTTAACACGAAGATGCGCTCGGGAGTAGACCGAGCTTCGCTGTACGCGATCTCCGCACTCCCGTTTGGGACAAATGCTATCGGGCTGCAAAGAAGTCCATCAAATTCCCGCCTACCAAGAAGGCCTTGAACTGGTACGGCCGTTTCTTGCACAGTGACTTCGGCGAACATCTCATCGGTTCCGTGCGGAGCTCGAGACTATCCCCTTGTTCCTGTTGATAAGTGGGTCAGGCCGCCCCCCGGGGCTCCTCGCGAGGGCCTTTACTTTCGTCCCGGTCCGCGCTACCATGCGAGCTACCTGTTCGCATGTCATCCCATCGCCTTCCCAAAGGTGGGGTGGCCCTCGTGCTCCTCGCTGGCGTCACCGCTTGTGGTGAATGGCCGGAAGGCAGGTCACAAACGGTGACCCAATGCCGATACACTGACCACGGCACCTTCGGACGGTGGGGTGGTCAACATTGGAAGGCAAGCTCTTCGGTATTCCCTCCCGGTCCGGACCGCCTTCATGATCCGGAGCACAGGCGCCCAGTACCAGCGGGATATCTCGTCCTGGACCGTGCCAGAGCCCAGACAGGCTGACCTCCAAGGTCAGTCGGGGCCTTGGCCATGGGGGAACTATGGCGCTGACCTGTGGCCTGTACCACTATCCACAAGGACGGGCAAAGCGCGCTGGCTACGCTGCAGACCATTGAGCAGTGGGGGCGCGCCTGGAACTTGCGGCGGTGCGTTTCGATGGATCCCTGCTGGACCGGTTCAAGGAGAACATAGACAATCAGGATAGCCTGCTCCGGTTGAGCGGTGAGAGCTTTCGGGGCTTCGGATCCGTGCCCGCAGGAGCCAATGACCGGGGCGATGTCTCAAGCGTGTTCATCGCTGGTGGGTGGCTTGGTTCCTTGCTACATCGCACTTCGCCATACCGAGGGCAAGGGCGGCGAGAAAGTGGCACAACGTGTCAGGGGGAGCAGCGACGTGCGCTGGGCGACCTCATCGCGTTGATGGAAGCAGACGATAAAGGAAGAAGCAGTGCGATGCGCTTTGCGCCCGGATCCGAGGACAGCAGAGCAGGCCTTCGATACGTACCCGAGACACATATCAGTTCGAGGAAACCGGTGACCGATGTGGCGGCCCGGACCACTTTCATCAATGGAGCTTCGTCCGTAACGGTCACGCCCGAACAATTGACGGCCATTGCTCAGCAAGTAGACACCTTGCGCACCAAGTACCTGATCCGACCGCGAGGACCCCTCTATCCGCAACCGCGCTGCCCGCGCTCTTCCTGCTTTTTCGGAGCTCCTGCAGTCCGCACGATGCGACACCATCGCTACCGCTCTGCAGCAAGCATATCACCTCCTCCCACATTCCTGACGGACGGTTCTACCGTGCCCTTTTGCAGGGCTGATGAGGTGGCGGAGTTCGGGCTCCCTTTCTTTTCAGGGACCACCTATCGTGTGGCGGCCTGCTGACGGATTTGAGCGACGGCAGCCTGGTCTTCTCCGTATACGATCACCGCACCGGAGCGGAACCTGCTGTTCGCCAATCGAAAGCATGCGAACGGACGCCTGGGACCTGGTGATGCCAGCTCGATGGATGTGATGATCGAGGCCCAATTGGATCCTCAAAACGGGCTCCGGATGCGCGGTGATGCTGGTGACTTCAAGCAATAGCAACGCCCCGGGTCGCTCCTGGAACTTTCAGACATCCCACTCCCGTAAAGAGGGATGTTCTTCTTCAAACCTGCCGGACGGAGAGAACCATGAACGAAGGAATCATCAAACCACTGCTCCAGCTCTTCGCGATGCGTCGCGAAGGCCGATCTGAGCAGGCAGGCCGGCCTCGGTGGTCGCGCGATCATGGAACGGTTCCACTCCGCCAGCAATTCACCGCCAGACAGGCGGCCGGACGTTGTTACCTTCGATGCTCCCGTGCACCGCCTTCCATAGCACTGGTGGTGAGAGCCGGAAGGACGCAAGCGCACTTCGCTCAACTCCGTCAGGGTGTTGAAGATGCCGCATGCGGGTGAACGAGGAGCTGAACCAGCGTCAAGTTCGTTGTGCTGGTCCATCTGCTCGGATTCATCCATTCAGGCGGGTGTGGCCGAAACTAAGGAGGACTTTGAAGTTCGTAGGCACGGTTTCCGAGACCTTCAATATCGGCCAAGAAGGAGTTCCAACGGTGTGAGGCCTTTGTGGAGCAGAACGCGCCCACCCGTGAGGATGTCGCCCACCTTCTTTACATCGACGCCCCACCAGCGCCTGCCCTCACCCATCCACGGCACTTGCACGCCCACATGCATGTTTGAGCTCCGCGGGTCTCACACCTGCCCCAGGTGAAGAACCTCTGATGCGGTACTTGGGTGGTGATGGCGTATTGCTCAATGGTCAGCTTCTCTGGAGCGGCGAGCATCACTATGTGCTCCAATGGTAGTTCGATCCGCCCGCCTAACGGCCAGCCGATCTCTACTACAGTGACATTCTCAGTATTAGTTTCATGCAAGGCCGCGGCAAGGAGCCCATCGTGTTCAAAGGCGGAGGATCGCGTATGCGTTCCCAACGGCCGTGTGGGCCTGCACGATACTCGAATTGGCGGAGACTTCAGGCAAGCTCGTAGGATCGTGGGCGGCAGCGGCAGCGGCAAAAGCACACTGCTG
>JADJCS010000002.1 GCA_016703105.1 Flavobacteriales bacterium | reverse complement strand
CGGCATGACAACGACCACGCGCAGCCCTTGCGGCAGGTCCTCGTAGTGGAAGCCCGCCCGGCCTTGATGCTGCCGACCCACGGCTTCCAGGCGCGACCGCGTGATGGCGGTGCCCAGGGAGGTTTTCGGACCATCGTCCGCTGGTGCGGCCGGTCGCTGTTCGGCGGTGCGGCCGGGACCATCATCCTCGACATGCACGAGCAGATGTCCTGCTTGCTGTTGGATACGGACCGCGATATGCCCCTTGCCCTCCTTCCGGCCGATGCCATGCCAGATGGCGTTCTCGATGAAGGGTTGCAGGACGAGCGGGGGCACGAGTGTGTTCACCTGGTCCACGGAGAGATCCACATCGATCGTGAAGTCGAACTTGTCGGACATGCGGAGGCGCTCCAGTTCGAGGTAGGTGCGCAGGGCCTTCAGATCCTCGGCGAGCGGCACCTCCGCGTGGCGGCTGTTCTCGAGCACAGCGCGCATCAAGCCAGCGAAGCGCATGAGATAGTCCCTGGCCAGGGTCTTCTCGTTCTCGTCGATGAAGTCGCCGATGCTGGTGAGCGCATTGAAGATGAAGTGCGGGTTCATCTGGGCGCGTAGGGCCTTGGTCTCCAGAATGGCGGCATCGCGCTCGAAGCGTTCCCGTCGTCGCCTGCGGTCCACATGGAAGAACAAGCCGCTGCCCGCTGCGAGAAAGATGGCACCGAACCCCAGGACGGCGAGCCGGTCGCGGTTACGATCCGCGCGGATTTTCTCGATCGTCCGCTGGTTGCGCAAGCGTTCCACCTCGGCTATGTGGGCGATACTATCCGCATATTCCCTGCGGCTTGCCTCCTTTCGCAGCGAGCGCCGGAGGATCTCCTCCCGGGAGGAGGCATCATAGGTCGAGTCGCGAAGATCATTGTACCGCATCAGTGCCAACAAGGAAAGGTGCCAGTTGCCTTGTAAACGGTGCCCATCCATGATGCAGCGCATGGCGTCCCGCGCGAAGGAGAGCATGTGGTGCCGTTGCGCGTACGCGTACACCAGGGAGCAGTTCGCGCAGGTGGTAGTGTACGCTCCGGACCGCAGTGCCAACTGTCCGAGATTCTCCCATGCATGCATGATCAGGAGGGAATCGCCCAACTCCTGCGCGATGCGCAGGGCTTCTTCATTGTGGGATCTCGCAGCGGCGGTGTCCTTCAAATGCATGGAGATGAGCCCGAGATTCCCGTGCATCCGAGACATATGCACGGCATCCTCAATCCGGCTGGCTAGCAGGAGCGCTGTATCCGTATAGGCTCGCGCCCTTTCCAAGCCGTTCGGAACCTCCACCTCCGCTGCGAGGATCCCCATTTTCCCATATACACGTGATAGGCCCCTTTCATTCTGGGCGGTTTGGTAGAGAGCAAGACTGGCATGGTAGTGTTCCCACGCGCGTTCGAATTGCCGTTGGAAGTAATGCATCGCACCCAAGGAAGCCCGGATGCCTGCGACCTGCACCATGTCATCCCGCATGGTGAAGAAGGCCAATGCTTCCTCCAGTGCCTCGGAAGCCCCGGTGAAGTCACCGGCGGTAACCAGCACGTTGCCTTTGAGATGGGTGACCCTACCCACGGAGCGCTGATCAACTATCGCGATGTACCGCTCGATCGCAGAATCGCAATTGGCCAGTGCCGATAGCAGCTGGGTAGATGCATGTTCCCTACGCGCCACCACCTCGTAGGATCGGGCACGTACCGAGGAGCGCCATGGTTCATGGGTCACCGATGGTAGCGTATGCAGGATCGCGAAGGCACTGTCCGGATCCACGTCCATGATGTCGTCCACCTGCTGTAAGCGTTGCGCCAGGAGTGCCGTATCCAGAGGCTGTGCGGAAGACTGTGGATCGTTCTGGGAAGATCGCGCGTGGGTTAGCGTGATGCTCCATACGGGCAGCAGTGCAGAGAAGAGGACCGCTCTCCATGGATGTGGCCCCGTGCCGATCATGCCCGGAAATTAGGATGTACATGCGTGACATCATCGGATCGGCTGACCCGATCCCTAGATCATACCGTCGCGATCGGCATCTCGACTTCCACGCGCGTGCCGTGCAACAGATCGGTGTACCGGAAGCCCGCATGCCCCTGGCGTTGTTTGCCGAACATGTCCAAGCGCTCGCGTGTGATCGCGGTGCCGAGCGAGGTCTTTGCCGTGCCAGCCGATGGGGACTGTGCGGCCGAAGGCTTCCTGCCTACGCCATCATCCTCCACGGTCATCATCAACCGCGTATCTTGCCGCTGCACCGATAACGTGATGTGCCCTTTGCCCTCCTTGGGGGAGATGCCGTGCCAGATGGCGTTCTCCACGAAGGGTTGGAGGACGAGAGGCGGTACCAGGGTGGTGTACTGATCGATGGTGGGGTCCACCGTGATGGTATAGTCGAACTTGCCCGACATGCGCAGCTGCTCCAGGTCCATATAGGTGCGCAAGGCCTTCAGGTCGTTCGCCAGGGGGACCTCGGCACGCTGGCTGTTCTCCAACACGGAGTTCATGAGCCCTGCGAAACGGGATAGGTAATCCTTGGCCAGGGTCCGTTCGTTCTCTTCCACGAATTCATTGATGCTGTTCAGTGCGTTGAAGATGAAGTGCGGGTTCATGCGCGCCCGGAGCGCTTTCACCTCCAGTACTGCGGCCTCTCGCTCGAAGCGTTCCTGACGTCGCTTTCGATCGAGCCGGTACACAGCACCTCCGCCGCCCAAGAGCAGGCCGCCCAGCCCGTAGGCCCAACTCCGGTTGCGGGCTTGCTCGGATTCCAGGGGTGGCGATGCGCTTCTCGTTCTCCAGTTCCCCAGTTTCGCCGCATGGGCCAGGCTGTCGGCCAGTTGCTTCTTGTCGAAGGTGTAGCGCATTTGCAGCCGCACGGTCTTCTTCGCGTTCTCCGCATTGTCCACACTGTCCTTCATTTGCTGGTGCAGTTCCAGCATCTCCAGGGCACGCGCCCACTTGCCCTGTTTCGCCAGAGCCTCATTTAGCACCTGGGTGGCGCGCATAATGTTCACGGGATACCCCAGCTCCTGTGCGATCGCAAGTGAAAGTTCCGCGTAGCGCTCCGCCTCAGCCGCTTTTCCCTGCTTCAGCTTCAGGCCGCCGATGCTATATAGGGTGAACGCTTCCGGACTCCTTGTCCAGGGTCCGTTGCTCAACGGCGAGGCACTCTTCGTAATGGGCCAAGGCGCTGTCGAATTCACCCACGTCCTCGTGATAGTGGCCGAGCTTGTAGAGCGCGGTGGAGATCTCGTCCGGGCTATCGATCCCCCGGCTTATCGCGAGGCTGGCGTGGAGGTGCTCTAATGCCTTGGGTCGGTCGCCCTTGTTCTTCCACACATTGCCGATGTGGCCGTGGATCAATGCCTCACCGGTCCGGTCGCCGCTCCCGCGGTAGATGGCGAGGCTCTTATCGAACTCCTCCAAGGCCATGTCCAGCTCGCCCTGGTCGTCCAGCGCGGTGCCGATGTTCATCCGCACGTTCGCCTCGCCGAGTTTGTCCCCCCTGTTCGAGGTGGATGTCCAGCGCCCGGTGCAGGTAGCCGATCGACTCCTCCAGGATGCCTTGGTCCTTGTAAATGCTGGCGATGTTGTTGTAACTGACGGCGAGGCTGCGATCGTCCCTTTGTTCCGTGTAGATCCGTTCACATTCCAGATAGCGCTCCAGCGCTTCCGCAGGTTTACCCGTCTCCTCGAAGAACCTGCCGATGTTGAGCAGGCTGTTGGCGATACCCTGCTGATCCTTCAACCCGGTAAAGACCTTCAAGCTGCTGTCCAAGTACGCAAGTGCGCTGTCCGGCAGGCCACGCGCAGCGAAGTAGTTGCCGATGTTGTTCAGTGCGGTGCCGGTATTGGCACGATCCTTCGCGCGCTCATACGCATGCAGGGCGCTGAAAAGGCAGCGACGCTGTTCCGCATGGTTCCCCTGCGCCTCGTACACGATGCCTTGGTTGTTCAGCGCATCGGCGGCGCCTGCCGCGCTGCCATTGGCCTCATGCAGCCCCTGTGCCCGCTGGAAGCAGTTCAGGGCGCTGTCGAGTTCACCAAAAATGAAGTGTGATACGGCCATGTTGTTGACGGCGGTGGCTTGAATGCGCAGGAAGGCGCTACGCTCCTCTGGTTCCAGACCGGACTTCTTCAACGCGGCGTCCGCGCGGTGCAGCACGTCCCGGCAGATGATCGAATTCGTGTCCGGGTCCACGGTATAGATGTGTTCGCTTAAAGCGATCATGGCCGCGAGACGGGTCGTGTCCACCTTCGCGGTGGCGATCACTCGCCGGATGGAATCGATCGCGGATGATTGGGCGACCATCTCTGCGGAGCAGGCGAGCAGGAGGAGCAAGAGCACCCCTAGCCGTCCCGGTATGACCGGTGAGGCTTTGGTCGTGTGCTTCGGCAGCGAGCCCATGGGATCAAGCGGCGGTCATCAGGGGGAGCAGCACTTCCACCTTCCTGCCATTGGAGGAGTTGATCTCTTGCACACCGGCGGGCTTGCCCTGTTGCTGTGCAAGGAGCTGGAGCCGGGAGCGGGTGATCCCGGTGCCCATCCTTTCCGCACTGTCCAACGTGTGTGTGGCCGATGCCTCAGCACTTTCCCGCGCACCGACATCATCCTCCACCGCCATGCACAGTCCACCCTGGTGTGGGTGGATGGTGATTGTGAGATGCCGGCACCATCCTTCCTGCACGGATCCCCTGCCCGATCGTATCCTCGACAAAGGGCTGCAAGAGCATGGGAGGCACCATCACGTCGTCCTGATCCAGGGCGGGATCCACCACTCGATCGCATAGCTGAACCGATCGTGCAAGCGTGCCTGTTCCAATTCCAGATAGTCGCGCAGCACGTCGAGATCGCTCCGCAGGGACACCTCCTCTTGCTTGGCGTTCTCCAGCACGGCGCGCATCAGCCGGGCGAAGCGGGTGAGGAATTTAGAGGCCAGGGTCCGATCGTTCGCATCCACGTACTCGTGGATACTATTGAGCGCGCTGTGGATGAACCGGGGGTTCACTTGGGCACGCCAGGCATGGGTCTCCAACAGCGCGGCTTGGCGTGCGTGCCTCTCTTTGCGGCGTTTGCGATCGAGCGTGAAGGCCGTGCCGCCACCGATGAGCATAAGAATGCCCGCACCTGCTATGGCGCGGGAGGTGTTCTGGCGCTTGGTGGCCTCAAGTTGCACTATCTCATTCTCATTCTCCAAATGAACGGTCCTCACAGCTTGAGCGAGGCTGTCGACCGCCTCTTCCTTTTCGAATTCGTACTGCAACTGTGCGTGTACCAGTTCCTTGCTCTTCTTTTCGTTGAACACACTATCCCGGTGTAGGATATGCAATTTGTAATGCTCGTAGGCCCCCTTGTAGTCATTCAATTGCCCGGCCACTGCGTAAAAGGCCTTGTGCGCTCGACTGAGCATAGCATTCTTTCCAATCTTATGGGCGAAGATCAATCCCTTTACAACCCATCGTTTTGCCTCAACATTGTCGTTCAAGCTCTGATGAGCGTAGGCAATGTTGATGCAGCAAGTTGCGATACCGCTCTTATCACCGATCTCCTCATTTATTCGAAGCGAGGCAAGGTGGTTCTTTAGAGCCTCAGCGTAGTCGCCTTTGTTCCAGCACACCCCCCCGATATCGGCATAGCATTCGGCGATCTGCCTCTTATTACCAATGCTCACGGCGATCTCCAAGCTATGCGACAAATACCTTAATGCTTCGGAATATTCGTCCAGTTCGTTATATGCGCGGCCAATGTTGATATAAGCCCCCATCTGCTCGGCAAAACCTCTATCCTCAAGTAATTTCAATGCGGCAAAGTGATGGCTTAGTGCCTCGCGGTAGTTACGCTGTTGGTGATAAACATTGCCGATATTGCCATGCGCATACGCAATGCCTTTCTGATCACCGATCTCCTCTCCGATCTTTAGCGCCGCGATGTGATTCCTTAGAGCCTCGGTGTAGTCGCTCTGGCTGTAGTACACACCCCCAATGTTGTTGTATGTCTTGACGAGCGCCGTTTTATCGCCCTCCGCTTCCCTCATTTTCAACGATGCAGAAAGATGCTTGAGCGCTAGGCTAAAATCGCCGCGTGCCTGGGACAATAAACCTAAGGCCATGAGCGCATCTGCGACACCTTTTCTGTATTCGAGCTCCTCTGCGAGTTGCTTGGATTCATCAACGTAGTTCAGTGCCCGCTCGTAGTCACCGCTGATGTAGTAGACACGAGACAAATCGTAAAGCAGTTTCACCTTGGTGGTGTCGCGCTCGGTCTTGTGCAGTTCTTGCAGCAGGGAGTCTAGCAATTCTTGACCCCGTTTTTGGGCACTTGATGCAGCAGCCGTAAAGATCAAAACGGTGGCGACGAGCAAGCGATTGAGCGCTTTCATGGCTGGATACTACTCACCCTTGACCGAGGTTTCCCACGCCTCCTTCCGCCACAAACTCGTCCTCCGGGAATGGACTTCACGGCGGAAACTACCAAGTATCCAGGAACAATCAAATCACGCCCAAAGATGCTCAGTATATACACACGATGCGCTGTAGCGCTCGGTGACCCTCCCCGTCGGTGAAGGTGAGCATGTAAACGCCCGGATCCCAAGGCGCCAGGATCATGACCTCCCCGTCTGTCCAGCCCGAAGCAACAATGATCCCTTTGGTGTTCATGATAGCGTAGTGCCCAGGGCCCGAGGTTCGCAGGGTGAACTGATCATGGAAGGGGTTTGGCAGTACCATGGCGGTGGTACCTGTTGCCTGCGCCATTCCTGTGGAGAGCGCACCGATGGAGATATAGACTGGTTCTGCGGTTTTGATCAGCCTTGGTGGAAAGGCGGGCACTGCGCTGGTATCCTCGTTCATCATCTGGCAGTCCAGCCGCAAGGTTCTCGGTGGCCCGTTGTATCCGGAATTGAACCCAAAGGCATGGGGGAAGACGCCGAGCGAACCGGTCTGAATGACGGTATCCATGTACAGCAAGGCTTCCGTCATGCTGTCGGTCACCGTTGTATGAATGCGCGTGACATACTCCGGGCAATAGGTGACGATGCCCCAATTGCTGGCCTGCACCACCCAGGCGATGGAATCACCGGTTGGGGTTTGCACGACCGTCGGAACGTCGATCGAGAGCGTGTCCGGTGCATTCTCCGTGGTTGTGAAATACGCGTCCGAGACAGAATAGTTGACACCGTCGAAGATCTGCAGGTTCAACCAAAAGTCCTCGAGGTACCATCCCCACATGCCGCTCCAGCCGATCTCCAGCGTATCATGGGTCTGGTTGGTGATCAGTCCTGCGTTCGTACAGTCGCCAGTGATGCAGATGAGCAAGGTGCGCACGGGTGGACCGGATGTCCAGGATGCCATGTAAGGCACCAGGACCGTATCGGGCGCTATGCTGACATAGTATGCCTCATAGCCGTCCGCGCAGGTCCAGGGCACGACGTCGATCTGGTCCTGGGCTTCCAGGTCATGCAATGGAAAAGCAGCAGTGCTGGAAGGATGTACTTCATGGTAGGGATCATTGTGTATGGTCAGTTCAGCGGAGTACGGACACATGCCCGCGCAGCCTCTTGTTCCCCACGAAGCTCTGGGCCCGCAGCTCGATCTGCCACCCGTACACCCCATCCTGCACTACGCTTCCCGTGCCATTGACCCGGCCGTCCCAGATGTGCCTTCATCCTTGTCTCGAAGATGGGCTGGCCCCAGCGGTCCCAGATGGTGAGGTTGTAGTCGCGCACCACGAAACCATCGAGGGAGGGCAGGAATACGTCGTTCACGCCATCGCCATCGGGTGTGAAGGCATTGGGCACATAGATGAGCAGGTCGGGATCGATGATCACCTGGTGGTAGGCGGTATCGAGGCAGCCGAATTCACTGGTCACGTCATTCCACGAGATAGGTGCCGTGGTCGGGATACAGATGCGTGGGATGCTGGTCGAGGCTGAGGTCGCCATCGCCGAAGACATAGGCCCATGCCACCGCACCCTGGGACGTATCCGTGAACTGGATCTCGGGTTCAAGGATGCCAGTGCGTGGGGGATCCGGGAAGAAACCAGCGACTGGCTGCGGGTGTACGATGACTTGAGCGGGCACCGATAGGCTGTCCGTGCAGCCGTTGGCGGTGGTCACCACCAGCCTCACCGAGTATTCACCACTTGCCGGGAAACACACGATGGTGCCCTGTCCTTGGTCCATGGCCGTTGCTCACCGTCCATTGCCAGTCAACATTCTGATAGGGTCCGGTGACCGTAGATACGTCGGTGAACTGCACGCATTCGTGTACGCAGATTGCGGTATCGGATACAAGCCAGCCGACTTGCGGCAGGGGAAATATCTCGATGGTGTCGAGTGCGGTCGCTGTACACCCTTGGTCCGACACGACGGTGAGTTCGATCGGCCAATGCCCCGGAGCTGAATACTGGTGCAGGGCGGTCGTTCCAACCTGTAGCGCGCCTTCCCCCAGGTCCCAGGTGTGCTGGTCGATGGTGCCTTGGGGTATGGTGGATGTGCTGTTGATCACAGAGGGGATAGCGAAGCAAGTGTCCGTGAAAGCAATTCCTGGAATGGGTGCGGGGTGTACCGTGATGGCTCGGGTCGTGGTATCCGCGCAACCGAATGAGGACGAAACGATGAGCGTGTCGATGAAGCTGCCCCAGATCGGCCAGGCATGGCTGGGGTTCTGTACCGTGGAATTCGTGCCATCTTCGAAGCGCCAATCCCAGTAGAGCGGTTCGGCCCAGTCGATGGTGCTCAGGTTGGTGTATGGGATCGTATCGAACTGGCAATCGTCCTCCACAAGGAAGCCTGCGGCCGGAACGGGATGTACCAAAGCGGTATCCGCAAGCGTGGTGGAGCAACCGCGATCGGAGGTCGCTGTGAGTTGGATACCGATGGTATCCGCACCGTAGGAGAAGGGTCCCACCTGTTGCGAGGTCAACGGTTGTTGTCCTGTGATGTTCCAGAGCCAGTTCTGGACGGTTCCTGAGTTGATGGTGCTGGTATTCACGATCACCAAGGGAGTATGGGCACAAGTGTCGTGCACGGTGAAACTGAGCAGCGGCAAAGGGTGTACGGTCATCACCGAATCATTGATGCTCGTGCATCCGAAGGCATTGGTATAGTGGTATTCAATGGGGACAGTGACTACGGTTGTGGGTGGTGGTACCACAGCAGCGGGACTGAAGAGCGAAGGCAGGGTTACCCATACGTTCCCATACTTGGTCATGAATGTATCGCCCGGCAGGCTCACGAAGTCGTTCAGGTCCACGGGTAGGGCATCGATGCACACATGCATACTGTCGAAGGCGACGGCGGTGGTATCGTTAACGGTGAAGGAGATGTCGATCGAGTTCGTGCAACCGAGTGTGTCGGTGTATGTATATGTGATCGCGTGTGATACACCGAGAAGGCTTCCGGTGTTCAGCGGCAAGACCTGCGACCAGGTCGAGATCCCCGGAGGACCGAAGGGCAGCACCACTGGGTCGGGGAGTTGGCCGTCGTTCTTGCAGAAAGGGCCGAAGGGTTGGGCGATCAAGGCTGGGAGCGGGAGCACTTCGATATGCAGCGTGTCCTTGTCCTCGCACTGTGCATAGGTTGAGGTGGCGATGTAGGTCCGGGTGATAGGCGGCGAAAGCGCATAGTACCACGGAGGCAAGGCTGTTACATCGCTCGCAGGCGTGAAGGTGATGTTGCCGATGGCGAAATTGCCGGGTGTGAATTCGGCGAAGGAGCTGTCTCCAAAGCAGATGTTATCATCATAGGCGACTGTCACGTCATACGGCAAGACCACGATGCAGCTATCGCTCTCGAAATGCGGGTCACAGCCGTTGGGAAAAACCACCTGAAGCCTTGGACAAAAGGTGCCCGTGTCGGAATAGCAATGGGAAACGATCGTACCTGTCGCGCCACTGCCATCACCAAAATCCCACAGGTAGGCATATCCGATAGCGAGGGGATTGAACACTTGGAACGTCGTACAGAAGTCCTTGCAGCGGACGGTATCACCGGTCCAAGTGAAAGGTCCGAGCACATCCCCCAATCCAAGTAGATCGTGGATGGTGTCGTTCACGGTGCAATCATTCCAACCTGCAGGACCAGAAACCGAAACCACAAGATCGTAAACCCCAAGTGCCAGCATCTGGTTCACGCAGGGGTTAGCAGTGTTCACCCACAAGGTCTCAGGCGCCGCAGGAGGATAGATCGAGAGCAATTCATAGGTGTATGTGCTCCCTAGCTGAGTTGCCGTATCGCAGGCGGTAAAAAGGGTATTGCACCCCACTGGACTAAGACTCAACTCGAATTGTGGGTCAGGGGTGTAAGCTTCAACGATCTGACAGAGGGTATCCTGGCATCCATACGTGGCATCAGTCACCACGAGGCATACATCATAGAGGCCGCTCGAGGTGAAGGCGTGACCCATGGCGATAGTCCCTGGTACTGGATCCGCTTCAACAAGCCACGCATAGTTGCTGGCCGGAAGCAGCGTGGTTTCCTCGAAGTTCACCAGCTGCCCCACACAAGGTGTGGCATCAATGATGCTGAACGCGGAAGCGGCAAGCGAGGGCATGGGAATGGGCACAACTTGCGTATCCGAACAGGTGCCCATATCGCCTTGAAGCCGCACTTCCAAGCTGGATACCGGCAAGGCCACACATAGCGAAGGTGTGGGGCTGTTGCCGCCGAAGCTCGTCCATGGCGACAAGAATGAGGTACGGTAGCTCCATTGGTAAGTGCCCAGCACATTGTCCGCAACGAAGTCGATGCACAACGGACCACAAGCACTGGTGATGGTGTGAGTGAAGCTGGCGAAATCAGGGTCCGTGTTGACCACGACCGCATCGTCGTAGATGGTCGTGTCTATGCAGCCATTGATGTTCGTGGCGATGGCCATGATGTCATAACTCCCTGCGGTGTCATATTTCACGCATGCAGGAAAGTTGAACCCACCAGCGAACGGGACGCGGTACGCCGAGTCGATCTGGTCATGGGTGAACATCGCGTTCCATGTAATGCAGTCGCTGATGGCATCACCAGGACCACAGGGTGTGGCATCGGCACTGAGCGTATCCCCGTTCCCGAAGCCGATCTCCCAAGCCACGTTGAACGGTTCGTCCGTGGTGAACTCGACACAAAGCGGAGGGCAGCCGCTCGTGGGTGTGAAGCTGAGGTTGGCGCTAGGTTCATCGATATAGATCTCCACACAGCGCGTGTGCGGGCAGGTAGAGGTATCCGCTGCGGCGGTCAGACAGACCGTGTGGATCCCTTCTATGTACGTGTGCGATGGCGTATGGATCGCGGAGCATCGGCGGCGGAATCCCCATCCATGGTGGTGCCATCACCGAAGTCCCAGAAGAGGCTATCGTCGAAAAGCGAGAGGTTGGTAAAGGACACTTCGAAAGGAGACGAGCACGATTGCATGACCGAGAAGTCCGCGATGGGCCCCCAGATACAGATGGCGTCCGTGACTGTTGAATCAGCGGTACAACCCAGATTGGAAATGAGCAGGGTCACATCGAAGCAGCCCGTATCGTTGTAGGTGTAGTTGATGCATGGTCCTGGCGATGTCCATGTACCGGTTCCATCTCCAAAACTCCACTGGTAGCTCGTGCCGTTCGGGTTATCCGCACAGAGGCTGATCCCCACCCCAGCGCACAGGTGCTGCGGCACAGGTCCAAAGCCGGCGTCGAGCGCGGGGGAAACAAGGATGTTCTGGCAGGCGGTCACTGTGCAGCCCGTGGCTGAGGTGATAGTCAGGCAAATGGTGAAGTTGGTCGATGCGCTGACAGAAGGATAGGCCCAAACGGGGTTCGGAAGGTCACTGTCCTCGGTGCCGTTGTTGTCGAAATCCCACGAGTAGTCCATGAACCCCTGTGCCGGGATCATGTTCAGGTTGAACTCCGGTTCGATACTATCCCCGCGCATACGCCGAACGGTATGTTCGACAGGGACAGGTCAGGTAGATCGATGGTGATCAACGCGGCTGCGGAGGCGGTACAACCCATGGTGTTGGAAACCGCCAATTCCACCGTGCTTGTCGCGTTGAAGGTCCAATTGAAGTCGGTGGTGGTGGCCTGCTGAACAGAGTTCACCAGCCAGCTATAGCTCAGCACACCCAAACCGCTGGATTCATTGAGGAAGGAGAGCGGCAGGGGTGAAAAGCAGACCGTCGTGTCCCCAGACGTGAATGCGGCCACGAGCGGTGCGAGCACCTCGACGATGAACATGGTATCCTTGAAGCATGTGGTGGTGTACTCGATATGCACGCACACGTTGTATATGCCCGCCAATTGGAAGGCATGCGACCAGTTCATCCCGATACCATCCACACCATTGCAATCGATGTCCCATTTCACCAAACCGGGTGATGCCGGTGTGGTACCCAGCGCTGAGAACGTGACCGGGACACCGGCACAAGTAGGAGATGGCGATACGGTGATCGCGAGGTCGGGTTCAGTGAAAAGGGTAACGGGGTGGCAAACGTCAGCACTGCATCCTGCCGCGTTCTCCACCGTCAAGCAGGCCTCGTAATCGCCGGCTGGGAGACCTGTGCAGGTCATTCCCGATGTGGAGCCGGTACTGACGGTGTTCCAAGTGCCAAGATCGACCAGTGTCCATGAGTTGACCGTAATGGATCCCCCACCGCCTCCTGTAGAACTGCTGTTCAGTACTATATCCATCGGTACCGGGCAATCCAATAGGGTCACCGGGTTGAACGCCGCTGTGGGATAGTCTTCGCTCACCGTGATAGCTGGGCCATTGACCATGTCACTCGGACAGCCGTTCACATCGACCACGGTGAGCTCCGGGTAATACGTTCCATAATTAGCGATGCAGCATGTGAAAGTCGGAACTGCAAGGTCAGCTGAATCCGGACACGCCGAAGCCAGGTTGGTCCAGAACCATTGATCGATCTGCCCGGCCGGAGTACTTGTATCAGTGAACTGCACGCAACCTCCTTCGCAAATGGTTGTGTCGGAGACCGAGAAACCGGCAACTGGGAATGGATGCACACAGAAAAGGTCAACGAACACAGGATAGGTGGTTCCTGCGACCGTTACCGTCACATCCCAGCAACCAACACCGTAAAGCATTGTGAACTCACAGTAGTTGGGCGCAACGCTGGGTCCAGTGAAGGTATCTGTGCCATTGGTCACGGACCACTGCGCTGGGTTGCCCGGCCCACACGCCACTGGTCACCACCAGTGTGATGATCTCCTGCTCGCAGTATGGCGGCAGATTGTTCGAGGCCACAGTAACGTTGGCCTGTCCGCGCATTTGCGATGATGCCAACATCGTTGAGCAGAGAATCGAGTCCGCCAGTTGATCAGCGCCCCGAACCAGAGAGCCACACCACCGTACGTAGTTCTTTC
Organism: Flavobacteriales bacterium; assembly: GCA_016703105.1. Lineage (GTDB taxonomy): Bacteria > Bacteroidota > Bacteroidia > Flavobacteriales_F > PHOS-HE28 > PHOS-HE28. The sequence goes on along the minus strand of JADJCS010000002.1, from coordinate 434,822 downwards.
CGGCTTGGCGTATGCTGCGGCTGAGTTGCGGTTGGTCGGCGCCATCATAAACTCATTTTGGTTCGTTCGCGGATACTTTCACTATCGCATCTTACATCAACACAGTTACTCCGCCCCGCGTTTCCCCAGGAACGTAAACCCCAACGATAGCTGGACCAAGTTGTAGTAGTACTCAACCAGGTCCGAGTCCTCGGTTACGGTGGTGAGCCCGCGCTGGTAGCGCGCGCCGAAGTTCAAACCGTTGCGCAGCTCATAGTTCAATCCGCCGGCCACGGCGAATTCGAAGAGATTGAACCCGCCCTTTTCGGCATCGCCATCGACCTTGTCTTTGTCCTCGTCGGATCCGGTCCACGCCCCATTGGTGTACCAGGTGGACTTCGATTCGTAGGCCGAGGAGTAATGGACCATCGCGGAACCTACTGGTCCCATCTCTACGCGCAACCCGAACGGCATTTTGAAGCCGAGCAGCACTGGTAACTCCACATAGCGCATGGTCACGGTGGAACTCGCTTCGCTCCGCCAGTTGATGTGGTTACCGGCCTGGTCCTGGTAGTTGGTTTCACCGGTCCGATCCATGTTCAGTGTCCTGCTGCAAAAGAGTTCCGGGCTCAGGTCCAACCATTTCGCAAGTTGGATCCGAGCCGTATATCCCCAACTGAAAGCTAGGGTCCTTCGTAGTACGTGATCATTGACGTAGTCAAAGGCTGCGTTCGAGGGCCAGTCTTTGCCCTTCATCATGGATAGGAAGCTGTAGTTGCCACCCGCCTTGACCCCAAGGCCGGATTGCGCCCAAGAGGCGGTGATGGTGAGCAGGAAGACGAAGAGGATGGAGGTTCTCATGGTGTCCGTGGTTTTGTGGCATGGCCCGCAGGCCTTGGACCAAAAGTGACCTGTCCAATTCACTGTTACCAGCCCGATCGAACGTTCGGGTCAGATGATCGAAGGGATGGTGGATCAACTGCTGGACCAAATGGACACATGGCGCTGGGACCCGCACCTAGTCGTCGATCGGCGAAGGACCGCATTCTCCTCCAACCACGCGATCAATGGCCCCGAACATGTGCAGAGCCTTGTGGAGCGGTTCGATCCTCCTACATTCATGCTTCTAACGCCCTACCTGAGATTCCTATCCACGCATCTTGCTCTTGTGGGCTCCTTGATCGTTTCTCAAAGCATAGCCCACTCGGTTCTGGCCAACTCATCACCAACGAAGTCCTGCTGTCGAAGGCAGCCATCAAGTGAAGTCCGCTGATCTGGACGGGGATGGTGATCTGGATCTCGTCATGCGGGATGCCGCCGCGATCATCTGGAGCGAGAACGTGAACGGTGCAGGCAGCTTCGCCCCGGTGGATACGCTATTTGTGAACGACCCGCTCCATGAGTTCGACCTGGGGGACTTGGATGGGGACGGCGATCTCGATCTTATCCTCGCCATCGGTATGCCACCTCAGGTCGCATGGGCCGAAAATGGTGCCTTACGGTGCCACGACATGAACGGTGACACGGAGGCAGATGTGCTGTTCACGGCTTTTGGGAACCACGTGCACACCTACTTCAATGATGCGGGAAGCTTTCCTGTCCACGACTCGGTGCTCCATCTCGGAGGCCCTCCATCGTCCGTGTTGCTTGCTGGCGATCTGGACCTTGATGGCGATGAGGATCAGTTGTCCATCAATTGGAACGGCTTCGTAAGCGCCGGGCCTGACCTGACGGGAACGGGAACCAGTTGGACGGTGGAGCAGATCGCCACCGGATGGATGCAATTTCAGGACTTAGGAACGGGTCCATTGCTGCTCGATGTTGATGGCGACGGTGATTTTGGATCTGGTAGATGCTGGGCAACAGGATGTAATGGCTTCGCAATCGTGTTGTGGAGGATGGTGCATGGGGTGCTTTTGACCATGTGGAGGTTGAGGAGGAGACATTTACCTATGGCACTTGGTGGGCTGGGCCACTTGGCTGCGGAAGTGGGGCCAGCATACTGTGGCATAGTTGGCCGTGGGGTGGTTCGATCAAATGGTCAGCCTATGCCGACTTCTTGGGCACCTTCGTCCAGGAATTGGCGCTAATGGATACAATCAATTCGGTCCACTTAAGCGCCGCCGATCTCAACGGTGATGGTTCAAACGATCTGATCATTGCGGACCGGGATACTGCATTGATCTGGTGGTTCCCCGATATCCTCCCACAACAGCTCCTCGATTCAGTTTCGCTCACCCCCTTCGACACCCTCTGCATGAATGGAGATCCCTATCCGCTTGGTCATGCTGTGCCCTCCGGAGGAACATGGTCCGGCGCTGGGGTGGCCGCGAACACCTATACCCCGAACCTCGGCACCTTCGATCTGACATACACCGTTACGGATACCGCCACGGGTTGCCCCATGAGCGCGACCCAGCCGATTACCGCGATCGCGACGCCGACGGTCACGGTGGTGAGCGGCGACCTATTGGCCGATTGTGATACTTCAGCTGTGCAACTGGCCGCTTCTCCATCACCAGGGGTTTGGTACGGCCTGGCGGACTCCACAGGCTTTGTGGATCGGTCTTGTGATGTCCGCCTGAGCTACTTCTATCTGGGCTACACGTTCACCGCTGCGAACGGTGGCTTTTGCGATTTCGAGCACCCGTCCCAATTCCTACTCCCGAACTGTTTGTTCATGAACATGGGGCCGGATCGGGTCTTGTGCTCGAACGGCGACACGCTGGAATTGACGGTCAGCGGACCTGCGATGGGCGGCGTGGACTTGAGCGGCCCCCTGGACTCCATTCACTTTTGGGCCAACTATCTGGTGGATGGCTTCTTCTATCCTGGGCACCCTCAGGCACCTATGTGTTCCATGGCAGTGCGGTAGGGCCGATGGATTGCCCAGCGAACGACTCGATAGTTGTCACGGTGGTAGATCCGCCCGATCCGCACATTCTGTCCAGCCTCCAGTTCTGCGAAGGCGATAGTACCGGTGATATCCTCGCCGATATGCCGGGCGACTATGGCGGCGTGGCCAGCGGAAGTGCCACGGAACTAGGCACCGTGCAGCCCATCCAGCTCGCAACCGGCTCGCACGCTTTCAGTTTTACTGTCACGGACACGAACAGCTGCGTCACGGTGTTGACCGAGTCGATCGAAGTGGTAGAGGTGCCGGACGTGACACTCACGCTTCCATTCGGCGAGTTCTTCCCGTCTGCTCGACCGCAGTCGCCCTTACTGGTGGGATACCGCTGGGAGGACAGTACAGCATTACGGACGATGGTCTTTCCGATCCCGCAAGTGAGTTTGACCCACAGCTCTATGGAATCGATACGGTGCTAGTGACCTACACCGTAAGCGTTCCAGGCACACCGTGCAAGAGCGATACCACTGTGGAGGTCACTATCGAGATATGTGTGGGCATGGCAAGCGGAACGGAAGAAGCAGGATCATTTCATCTGAGCCCGAACCCAACGAGCGGAACATGCCTCGTACGCCTGTACTCCAATGCCCCGGCACGCATCATGGTCTTGGATGCATCCGGTCGTGTGGTCCAGGAGCTAGCTACTGCGACCGATGCAATGCTGTTGGACGTCGCGCAACTTGACCAGGGCTTCTATACGGTGTGCGTGGCGCAAAATGGCGTTCAACGAACACAACGATTGGTGGTCTATTAAGGGTAGTGATCTAAGCCGCGAACCCCAAATGGAGAATGTTCGGCAACGGGCATCGTTGTTCGTTGGCCGTTGTTCGTGGATCCGAGTTCGCGGACACGTGGGCCAGCGCACAATTAAAGATCGCTTCGGACCCTCGAAGACTCGGGATCCTTATTCTATGACCTGTGCAAGTGGGGTCCGGACAAATGGGGTACCTCGTTGGACCACTGCGAACAGGCGATGTAGGATCTTGCAGCGCACAGCGTTGATCACCAGCATAGGGGCCTTGCCTTCAGCACGCTTTCGTTTGTAATAGTCCTGGAGCTCACCAGCACGAGCTATCACACCGAGTGCTGCCATATGCAGCAGCGTTTTCAGCACGCGGTCGGCTTGTGGAGATACGCGTGTGCGACCATGGATGCTGGAGCCCGAAGAGTGCTCGTGGGAGCCACACCAGCCTGACAGGCTAAGCGGCGGGCGGAGCAAAGCGTGTAAAGCCTTCGGTGCATGCAGGAGTGCGCTGCCAATACGGGTCCCACGCCATCCACGCTAAGGAGCAGCACATACTGCTCGCGTAGCCGTGGATCGGCATGGATGTGGTCCACAATTGCGGCTTCGATCTTCTCCAGTTGCGTGTCGATCTGTTCGATCCGCTCTTGGCTCAGACGATCGAACAAAGCTCGGAGCGATCGTCCACATGGCGGTTCAGGTCTTTGATCCTCACCTGATGGCGGCGTTTGTCCGTCACCAGTTGACGTCGGCACGTAAGCAGCTGCTTGAGCTTGTTCATGCGCAAAGAACCAGGCCCCAGCAATCGGGCTTTGTCGGTGCCTACGGGCATAATCGGCAATGCGCTGGGCATCGATCCGATCGTTCTTACCCCGTGTGCTTCCGATGCTGTGCTTGATGTCCAGCGGATGTGCCAGCCAGGTCGGCAGACCGGCCGCATGAGTTCTTCCACCAGCAGGTACCCATAGTGCCCCGTAGGTTCCAGGCAGAACAGCGCATTGGCCTTGGTCACCCGAACTGCTTGTGCCATCGCTTCAGCAATGCTCTGATCGCCTTGCTTTCATGGTGATCCGCTCGGTCCCCAAAACGGCTCCGGATGCGTTCATCAGGCTAGGTCCAGGTGGGCTTTACTCACATCGATCCGATACATAGGTCCATGTCCTCGTAGTTTTGAGTTACACCAATGATCCTGGAGGGACTGAGCGAAGGGCCGTATGTGATGACTCTATTAGGCCTGACTGCCTGAAATTCTATCTGAGCCTCCGACCCGGAGTGGAAGACAGGTACCAATAAGGATTCATAGGACTCGCTCCTATCGCGAACGATGGGTCACCTGCCTTCCTGCTCAGTCCTCTTCAGTGGATCTATCGCAGCAAGTGTAGAGTCGCGAACGCGTAAGTCCGCTGCCGCTAAATGCCGCACATGAGGGGACTTATAGACGCTACACCTCACTCCGGCTTGATCTCCTTCGCCGCAGGCGCCGGGGCCGTACCTTCTTTCTCCCGCGCCAGGTAGAGCATGGCCGCCAGCACCACCACCCCGATGATGACCAGCACCGTGATGTTGGACCGGCCGGCCAGGCCACCCTTGCCCTTCGGTGGTTCCACGTTCGGGCCGCCAGAAGGATAGGCGGGGCTCAGGGGATCGCTGTTCTCGTTGAGGGTTGCCATGGCGGGTTATTGGTGTTGAAGATACGGCGCTGTGTTCTTGCCGAGCACCGATCATGCCTTCCTGGGCGTTGTGAACGCGGGCGAGTATTTACGCAAGAGGTGGATCACAACTCGGGGGTGGTCCGGATCATAGATCCGAAGGCGAACATCCACGACAGTGCGTGGGGCCGAGCCGACGTTCTGAAAACAATTCGAAACCACCCCTTGATCCCCTCCTTTAGCATTCGCAGTGAGGGTTCGCTGCTGAGGTTGGGCGTGGATGACGCGTGGGGCACGGTCCTTGCAAATAGTATGGTCCGGAGGTTAAGACCTTCACTTCCGACAAATGAGACAGCCCACCCGTTCCCATTCCCTCGTTGTGCGCTTCGGTCTGCTGGCCCTGCTGGCGGCCGGTTCCATTACCTCGCAGGCCCAGGACCAATGGCCGGTGGTGTTCACCGCCAATGGCGATGAGGTGCAGGTGTTCACGCCACAGCCGGAATCGTACGACGGTTCGCGAGTGAGCATGCGGGCGGCCGTGGCGCTGAAACGCGCCACTGACAAAGAGCCGGTGTTCGGGGCGATCTGGGGCCAGGGCACGCTGGAGGTGGACCGCGGATCCCGGATGGGCAAGTTGACCAGCTTCAACGTGACGGATGCGCGGATGCCGGGGTTGGAGACGGCCGAGCTGAACCGCTTCAAGGAAACGCTGAGCGCGGAGATCCCGAAGCATACGGCGCCGATCGCGATCGACTGGATCGTCTCCGCCTTGGAGAACGAGCAGCAGCACAGCGATGCTTACGTGAACGATCCGCCGGCGATCATCTACCGCGAAACGCCCAGCGTGCTGGTGTACATAGACGGCGAGCCGGTGTATGAACCGGTGAAGGGAACCACCACGGAAAGCGGTGATCCCGTTTACGGCGACGGCGGGAACGCCATTGAGCGTGTGATGAACACGCCCTTCTTCCTGGTGCGCGAAAAAGGGGGCGATCACTATCTGTACGGCTCCGGTCTATGGTACCGCTCCAAGGACGTGAAGGGCCCGTGGAAGCGGGAGAGCAACGCACCCAGCGCCATGCAGGCACTGGCGAAGCAGGTGGACGCCACCGCCGAATTGGCACCCGCGAGCAGCGATGGCAGCGTGGTGGTGCCCGAGGTGGTGGTGAGCACCGTGCCCGCCGAGTTGCTGGACCTGAAGGGCAGCCCGCAGTTCCAGCCGCTGCCGGAGACCGGCCTGCTCTATGCCACGAACACGAGCGATGATCTGTTCATGGACATCACCACGCAGGACTACTACCTGCTAGCGAGCGGACGCTGGTTCGCGACGAGCGACCTGAAGGGCGGCCCATGGCGCTACGTGGAGAGCGACCGTTTGCCAACGGCTTTCGCGAAGATCCCAGAAGGCTCCGCGAAGGACGGCGCATTGGCGCATATCGCAGGGACGAGGGCCGCGACCGAAGCGGTGCGTGATGCGAGCATACCGCAAACGGCCTCCGTGGACCGCAGCACCGCGACCGTGCAGGTGTCCTATGATGGGGACCCGCGCTTCGAGCGTGTGGACGGAACGAACATCTACCAGGCGGTGAACGCGAGCACGACGGTGCTGCGCATCGATGGGCGCTACCACGTGTGCGACAACGCGGTATGGTTCGAAGGCGACACGCCCGATGGACCGTGGGTGGTGAGCACCGTGGTGCCGGAGGAGGTGAACACCATACCACCGAGCAGCCCGATCTACAATGTGCGCTACGTGTACATCTATGACTACACGCCGAACGTGGTGTTCACCGGCTACACGCCCGGCTACCTGGGTTGCTATGTGCAGGGCGGTACTGTGATCTACGGCACGGGGTACTACTATGCGCCGTGGCCCGGTTACTGGCGTCCGCGGCCGTATACCTGGGGCTTCAACATGTACTACGATCCGTGGATCGGTTGGGGCTACGGCATGGGCTGGGGCTACAACTGGTTCTATCCCGCCTGGGGTGGTTATGGTCACTACCATCCCTACGGCTGCGGCTGGTGGGGAGGCCCTTGGGGCTATTACCCGCCGGTGTATTACAGCGATGGGTATGGACAGGGGCATGGCCACTACTACGGTCACCGCAGCGATGTGAGCGGCGGACGCAGGAGCGAAGCCAGCGGCACGGCCGCGAATAGCGATGCAACGGCCCGTATGCGACCCGCGAACCTGTATGCGAGCCGCGCGGATGCGGGCGTGCGTCCCAGCATTGTGGACCGCGGCACCACGCGCGCCACGCCGACGGACCGGGCGGGAACAAAGCCCCCCACGGAGGAACGCGGTGGAACGAAGACACCTACTACACAGCCGAACGTGAAGCCTATGACGCGCGACCACTTCACCGATGCGCAGGGCAATGTGTACCGCCGGGAAGAGGGCGGCACACAGCAATACACCAATGGTCGCTGGACCAAGGTGCCGCCAAGCACGCAGGCGGAACCCGCGCGCACGCAACCGGCGCAACAACCCCCGGTGCAACGGCCCACGCAACCGCCTGTGGAGCGCCCCACCCAGCCGCAGACCAAACCGCAGGAGCGGCCCACAAACCAGCCACCGGTGGTGCGCGACCCGCAACGCATACAGCAGGACCGCCAGCGCGGCGAGCAACGGACGAACGATATGAACCAGTATCGCCAGCAGCGGACACAACCGCCCGCCGCACGCCCAGCGCCGCAGCGGTCGCAGCCGCAACAGCGATCGGCACCGTCATCGGCGCCGCGGTCATCCCCTGGCAGTGCGCCCTCGCGAGGTGGCGGTGGTAGAAGTAAGGGCCGGTGAAATTGACCGCGGTCGCGAGCGTTCGTCCGCGACGCGAAGCGATCTCATTGGATCTGTGCGGGATCTGGTCTTTCCACGCACTGGCCCTCGCGCCAATTAAAGATCGCTTCGGACCCTCGAATCCCTTCGCTCTGCTCGGGACGGGATCCTCGCGAACCCGGGCCCTTCAGCGGCAGAACCGCTCTACGTGCCTTGTGCCGTCGGCACGATCGATAAGTAGCAGATGCACGCCAGTGCCTTGGAAGCCGGTGTTCAGTGCTTGCGTGTTCGCAGTGGCTCGTCCCGTGGCCAACGTGCGCCCGGCCACATCAACAATGGTCCAGCTATACGGCATGGCTGAAGCGGCGGGGGATGCGATGTGCAACGCGCCCGGACCGGGCACGATCCACGTGGTTGGTGACGAAGTTGATGGCGATGGCACCGCCGTGCTCAAGCATTCGATGGTAGCGCTGAAGGTGGCGAGCTGGGCCGTACCGGTCATCGTCGTATCGCTCACCACATCGGGTAGCAGCGTGATGCCCGCACCGACGATATTCGGCACCACGAGCGAATCGGTCCATGCGAAGGGTTGCGGGGTGCAACTCATTTGGAGCAGTGTGTCCACCCGGGCCACGGCCAGGTTAGCCACAGAAGCGGCGTAGAAATAGCCGCCCACCAGCAGGGCCCCTGTGGCGGGATCGCGCTCCAGATCGAGGGCCTTGAACTCCTGGGCGGTGCCTGTAAGAGCGTTGGCGTTCACCAGTTGGCCATCGCTGGTAAGTTCCGCCACGAAGGCGGTGCCTGTAAGGCCCAAGTAGTCCGTGTTGCCCGCCATCCAGAGCCGGCCATCTTGCCCTTCCAACACGCGCACCGCAACAGGGTGTTGCGCAGTGCCCAGCCGCGCCCAAGCCACCTGGCCGGCGGTGTCCACCTTCATGAGCAGCGATAGGAAGTCCCCATTGAAACTGAGGCGAACACTACCGGCGATCACAATGCCGCCGTCCGCTGTCTGGGTGGTGCTATGCACGCTGTGGTAGTTGCCCAAGGTGTACCAATTGCTCCACTCCAGATCCATGCTCGCGTTCCACCGCTGTATGGCGATATAGGGGAAACTGGACTGGCCGGAAAAGGGCCGCATCACGCTCACGGCCGTCAATCCGTTCGCGTGCGTTCGGATCACGGCACGCCCGAGGTCGCTCCACCCGTCGCCCTCGGCGTAGTTCCAGGCCTCCAGAAAGTTGCCGCTGCCATCCACATGCATCAGGTAACTCGAATATCCATCGGTGACCGGCACGTCCTGGCGGTGGCCTATTCCGTAGTAGCCACCGTCCTTCTCCACCCAGGTGCGGTCATCGTCCGTAAGGAAGCGGCCGTATTGGTCCGGGAAGAAGCGCATCCACTCCACCTCTCCGTCCGCATCAGTTTTCAGCAGGGCGGTTTGACGGGTGTTGGTGTCGATACCTTCCCGCACGAAAAGGTGGCCTCCGTCGGTGGTGTTCACTACCGGAGTGCCGTACACGCCCCCCATCGGGACGTAGCTCATATCGCTCAGTGTTCCATCCGCGGCCAGCGTGGCCAGACCTACGCATGCCTCCCCGTTCACGTTGGTCTCGATAGCCAGGCGGCACTGGTCAGTGTTAAGCGGGGTGATCCGCAGTAAGCGGCACAAGGAGGGCCAAGTGGGGTGCTCTACGCGGTGCAGAAAGGGGGGTTGTGCGCAAAGGCCGAGCGGTAAGGCGAGCAAGCCCAGCAGCACGGATCGTTGTGCCAAGGCACGGAGGTAGGTCATGGGCTGAAGACGAGATGGTCGCTCCAAAGATGCCGCTCGCAACCTCCGATCGTCATCCCGCAGCGATGGGGACAGCCGAAGCGCCGGGCTTGACCCGGGGGTCGGTACCATCGCATCCGGGATCTCCGAACGGATCGTGTTCAGAGATCCCGGATGGCCTCGTCCCGCGATCTTGGATCGCCTGGCCTCCGGGAAAACGATCGTGTGGTACGGCGGGCGGAAGGAAATGTCCGTCGCTTGCTCAAAACCGATCATCGCCCCGACCCGATGTTCAATTTTCTCTATCGTATCAAGGCGGATCCGTTCTACTAAGGCCGACCGCGTTGCAATGCACAATTGGCACCGGAGTAACTGCCGGTCGGAAAGATCACAGGAGCTTGGGCAGGATCCAGGGTTTTCAGTCCTGCTAGCCCTCCGAGAATGGCGCCCTCGATCCAGAACGCGGTGGGATGGAGCCTTGTACCTTGGGCGCGGAACAACGCGAACCATGAAAAGAACCCTACTCCCCATTACCGTTCTGGCCTTCAGTGTGAACGCCATGGCCCAGTTCGGCACCGCGCCGGATTTCACGGTCACCGATATCAACAGTGCAAGCCACCACCTCTACTCCTGGCTGAACGCCGGCAAGGTGGTGGTGGTGGATGCCAGCGCCACGTGGTGCGGACCGTGCTGGAGCCTGCACCAGAGCCATGCATTGGAGAACCTGTACAACAACTACGGCCCGAACGGCACCGATCAGCTGCGCATCCTGTTCTACGAAGCGGACGCCAGTACCACCATGGCCGACAGGGCCTGACCGGCAGCACCCAGGGCGATTGGCTCACGGGCACCTCCTATCCTGTGGTGAACGAGTCCGCACCGCTCAGCCTTTCCAGCAGCGTATGGTGGCCGCTCGGCTTTCCCACGGTAAGCCTGATCCGCCCAGTGACAAGGGAGATCGTGGAAGACATGTGGAACTTCACCTGTGCCCAGATGGTGAACTCCATCAACAGATCATCACGCTGGCGGCCGTGGGTATCGCGGAAGAGGGCGACCTCCTCTCCTCGGTGAGCCTCTATCCTGTGCCTGTGGCCGATGTGCTGAACGTGGACCTGAGCGCTGCGAAGGGCACGACAACCGGGACGGCGCCGTGGCCAATGTCGCCGTGGGCAACGATCAGCGTGTGGAGATGAACGTGGCCGCCTATGAGGCCGGCGTGTACTTTGTCAGCCTACGCGCTGGAAACACCGTTCTCGGCACGAAGAGTTCGTGAAGTAGACCGCGTTATCAAGAAACAAGTTCTGGAAAGGGCTGTCCCGCAGGGGATGGCCCTTTCTTCGTGGTGGGCCAGGTGAACGCACCGCCCTGCCTGACACCTGACCACCGACAACTGACCACCAACCACCACTCCCGATCCCTCCCGCCCCTGTTCATAACCCGGCCCTGGCCCGAACACGCCCATAGCGAAAGGCCTACCTTTGAAGGCGGACCATCCCCAGCCCGCCAGAATGAGCGAAGGCCACCCCTCCCTGCCCGACCGCGAAGACGACCGCACTGAGTATGTGCAACGCTTCGAGGACATGCTCAGCCGGAACGACCACTACTTCTTCGATGTGGAAGAGTTCGAGCTGATCATTGAGCACTATCTGGACAACAACGACCTGAAAAAAGCCCGGCAGGTGCTGGACTACGCCAGGCAGCAGCACCCCGGTTCGGTGGACCTGCTCTTTTGCGAGGCGCAAGTACTCATGGGGCCTGGGCAAATTGAACGGTGCGCTCGACGTGCTGGACAGCATCCAGAAGCTGGAGCCGTTCAACGAGGACGTTCACCTGCACAAGGCGAGCATCCATAGCCAGCTGCGCAATTACCGCAAAGCCATCGAGCACTACCGCAAGGCGCTGGAGCTGGCGGATGAAGGATTGGACGACATCTACCTCGACCTCGCCTTCGAGCACGAGAACTGCGAACAGTTCGACGAGGCGATCGTGTGCTTGAAGAAGGCCCTGGACGTGAACCCGGAGAACGAGGCCGTGCTCTATGAACTGGCCTACTGCTTCGACCTGGCCGAGGCGCACGAAGCGAGCGTGGTCTTCTTCCGCAATTTCACCAACGAGCATCCGTACAGCTTCGTTTCGTGGTACAACCTGGGCAACGCCCTGGCCAAGTTGAACCGGTTGGAAGAGAGCAACCAGGCGTTGGAACTCTGCCTCGCCATCGAGGAGGAGTTCAGCTCGGCGTATTTCAGCAAAGCCCGCAACCTGCTGCAAGGCGGTGAGTTCGAGGCGGCCATCGCCTGCTACCAGGAGACGTTGAACATCGACGGGCCGCAAGCGGTCACCTTCAGCTACATCGGCGAGTGCTACGAGAAGATGGAGCGCTACGAACAGGCGCTCATCCACTACGACCAGGCCCTGGCCTTGGACCCCAACTGGGTGGACGCCTGGATCGGCCGCGGCGTGGTGCGCGATTTCCAAGGCAAATTGCCCGAGGCCATCAAGGATCTGGAGAACGCCGTGCGCATCGCCCCCGACAGCGGGGACGGTTGGTTCTATCTGGGCAATGTGCTGGCCCGCGCGGAACGGTTCCCGGAAGCGGTGGAGGCCTACGAAAAGCTGAACGGCATGGAGCCCGAAAGCCTGGACGGCTGGCTGGACCACGCCGACCTGATGCTGCATTTGAAAGGACCGGAAGCCGCGCTGCGCAAACTGCGCGACGGCGAACTGGTACACAAGCTGAACAGCCGCTTCAAATACCGCATGGTGAGCTACTTGCTCCGTGCGGGAAAAGAGCAGGCGGCCCTTCTCGATCTGGAGGAAGCGCTGATGGCGGACCACTCCGGGCACTCCCAATTGCTGGAGCACTACCCCGAAGCCAGTGCGATGCCCCAGGTGATGCACTTGGATCGAGCTTTACAAGCGATGAACTTCAGCCTCACCCACGTCCCCACCCGCACCGCGAAACCGCGGGAGGATGGACTGACGATGGTGATGGATAAAGGCCTGAGCCTACGGCAGGTGGACGACCTGATCGAAACCTCGGGTAACTTGGTGGATATCGTGAAGCTGGGCTTCGGCACCAGCTACGTGATGCCCAACTTGAAGGAGAAGGTGAAGCGGTACAAGGATGCGGACATGCGCGTCTACCTGGGGGGTACGCTCTTCGAGGCGTTCATCGCACGGGGCATGTTCGAAGCGTACCGAAAACTGCTGAAAGAACTGAAGCTCGACCATGCCGAGGTGAGCGACGGCAGCATCACCCTACCGCACGACGAGAAGTGCAAATACATCAACCTGCTCGCAAGGGACCATACGGTGCTGAGCGAGGTAGGGAGCAAGGAGACGGGTATTCTGATCAGCCCCGCGAAGTGGGTGCGCATGATGAACACCGAACTGGCCGCAGGTAGCTGGAAGGTGATCGCCGAAGCCCGCGAGAGCGGCAACGTGGGGATCTACCGCCCCAGTGGCCATGCGCACACCGCCTTGGTGAACCGGATCCTGGAAAAAGTACCGGCCAAGGACATCCTTTGGGAAGCTCCCCAGAAGAGCCAGCAGGTCTGGTTCATCAAACTGATCGGCCCCAACGTGAACCTGGGCAACGTGCCCGCTGAAGAGGTGATCCCCCTGGAGACCCTGCGCCTGGGCCTGCGCGGCGATACCTTCTTCCAATACCTCCCGGAAGAAGTGGCCGAGAAACTTCGCCAAGTGAAGACCGAGCCCGCCCCGAAGGAAGTGGGCGCGAAGTAGAGCGAGCAAGCAAGGCTTTCCTAGCAACAAGTCCAATGGCCACTTCCGCCGTCCCGGATCGGTGCATTTCCCCATTTTCGCGTTCTCTATCCCCCTTGGTCGTGAAAGAGATCTCCCCTGGTGACCTGAAGCGGATGCGGGAAAGCGGCGAGGCCTTCCAGCTGATCGATGTGCGCGAGCCTTACGAGGCGGAGCGCTGCACCCTCGGCGGGACCCTGATCCCCCTGGGCGATGTGCTGGACCGCCTGGCGGAGATCCGGCGTGATGTGCCCGTGGTGGTACACTGCAAGAGCGGCAACCGCTCCAGCGCGGTGATCTCGGCGCTCACCCAACGGCATGGGTTCACCAACTTGATGAACCTGCGCGGCGGGATCACCGCTTACGCCGCCGAAGTGGACGGCTCCCTGCGGTGCGAATAGCAAGCGGCTCAGGCCACCTTTCCAAGGACGGCTCGTCAAGTGCAGCGCCACGCGGGGGGTGTGGCGTCCTACCTTTGCACACCTTGCATCGGCGTTGATGAACCAAGAAAGCAGCCATGTCCCGTTGAGCCCCGGCCAGAAGGCCCGGAAGATCAACATGGACCCGGACCTTTACGGGACTTTCGCGGAGATCGGGGCCGGGCAGGAAACCGTGCGGCACTTCTTCCGGGCTGGTGCGGCCAGCCAGACCATCGCCAAGGCGATGAGCGCGTACGACAAGGACTTCAGCAACGCGATCTATGGCAAGGAGGCGAACAACCGCTTCGTGTGCGAGAGCCGGTTGAAGAACATGCTGCGCCATGAGTACGGCCTGATGATCGAGCGCCTGGACCGCAAGGAGCGGCCCACCACCAAGTTCTTCACGTACGCCAATACGGTAGCCACCAGCACGCTGGAGAAGCCGCATAGCGGCCATGGCTGGATCGGCGTGCGCTTCCAGACCGCGCCCGACCGCCCCACCAGCGATGTGATCGTCCATGTGCGCCTGCACGATCCGGACATCAGCCTGCAGCAGGAGTCCATCGGCATCATGGGCACCAACCTGCTCTATGGTTGCCTGTTCAAGCACCACGATCCGCAGGAGATCATGACCGCGCTCTATGACAACGTGAGCCGACATGTCGTGGAGGTGGACATGATCCAGATGAACGGGCCCGATTTCGCCCAGGTGGACAACCGGCTGCTGAGCCTCCAATTGGTGAAGCGGGGGTACACCGATGCGGTGATCTTCGGTCCGGACGGGCAGAACCTGCAAGCGAGCGAGGCGCTGTACCGCAAGAACATCCTCACCATCCGGGGCAGCTTCCGGCCGGTGACGAAGGTGAACATCGATATGATCATGAACGGTTATAACATGTTCATCAAGGAGAACCGCGTGGAACGCAACAACCTCCAGGTGCTCTTCGAGATCACCTTGAACAACCTGCAGGCCGATACGGGCAGTGTGGACGAGAAGGACTTCATCGATCGCGCCGATATTCTGTGCAGCCTGGGGCAGACGGTATTGATCAGCAACTACCAGGAGTACTACAAGCTGGTAGAGTACTTCAGCCGCTACACCAAGAGCCGCATGGGCCTGATCATGGGGGTGAACAACCTGATCGAAGTGTTCGACGAGAAGTACTACAGACACCTCAACGGTGGCATGCTGGAGGCCTTCGGCATCCTCTTTACGCGCGACCTGAAGATCTATGTGTACCCGAGCAAGCCGAACGATGCGGCCGTGCTGATGACCACGGACAATATGCCCGTCCATCCGCGCCTGAAGCCGCTGTACGACTTCCTCTTGTACAACAAGCGCATCGTGGACATCGAGAGCTTCGACCCCACCGTGCTGCACATCTTCAGCCAGAAGGTCCTCACCATGATCCGCGAAAGCCAGGAGGGCTGGGAGGATCTTGTGCCACCCTACGTGGACAACATGATCAAGGACAATCGACTCTTCGGCTACCGTTCGCAGGG
Source organism: Flavobacteriales bacterium (assembly GCA_016703105.1). GTDB lineage: Bacteria > Bacteroidota > Bacteroidia > Flavobacteriales_F > PHOS-HE28 > PHOS-HE28. Next base: position 419,307 of record JADJCS010000002.1, on the reverse strand, counting down.
GGAGACGAAGAACAAGAGCCGGGCCGGGGCCGAAGCCTGATCCGCAGCCGGGGCATTGTTCCGCCGATCGATGGTGGCAGGTCGTAACTGCGCACCTTAGCAGGGTCTCCGCACCCATGTCCGCACGCTACGCGCCGACCCTCAGCTTCAGCGGCCATCGCGGGCCGATATACGCGCTCGCACAGGGCCTTGCCGGGGGCAGCTTCCTGAGCGGCAGCGGCGACGGGCTAGTGGTGGAATGGCATGAGGATAGGCCGCAGGACGGGGCGTTGCTGGTGAACGTCGGGCAGGCCGTTTTCGCACTGGGCGTGATGCGCCAGGCGGGGCTGTTGTTCATCGGCACCGAAGGCGGTGGCCTTCATGTGGTGGATCTGGTAAGTCGGAAGGAGATCCACTTGTTCGAAGTGCATAAGAAGGGTGTGTTCCGGATCGTGGAACTACCCGGGGAACGGATGGCCTGTGCCGGGGGAGATGGAACATTGAGTGTTTGGGGATCCGTAGGGACAGAAAGGGAAAAGGTTCAAGGGGGAAGGTTGAAGGAGGAAGAAAGGCCGGGGCGACCGCCTGGTCCTTCAGGCTTGCCTCTTTCTCCTTCAACCTCTCCCCTTTCTCCTTCATTCGCACGGATCGCATTGCAACGCCAGATCCCGCTCTGCGAGGAAAAGCTGCGCGATATCGCCCTGAGCGCGGATGGCGGATCGATCGCGGTGGCCTGCGGCGACGGTACCGTCCGGGTCCTTGAAAGCACCTTGTTCAATGAGCTGTTCACGCTCTCCGCCCATGCGGGTGGCTCCACCAGCGTGGCCTGGCATCCGGGAAAGCCAGCGCTCGTGAGCGGTGGCAAGGATGGCCACATCCGCCTCTGGAGATCGGACGATGCGTTCACCCCATCGCTCGCGTTCCCTGCCCACCGGGGGAGTATCTACACCATCGCGTTCAGCGAGGAGGGCCACTTGTGCGCTACGACGAGCCGGGACAAGACCGCCAAACTATGGGATGCATCCACCTTCGACGCATTGGCCCGTTTGGACCGACCCCTGGGTGGGCACACGCATAGTGTGAACGCAGCGATCTGGTCCTGCGGCGCCCTGATTACCGCAGGGGATGATAAGCGCATCCTCTTGTGGCGAGGCTCGCATACTTGACCCCTAAGTCTCCAAAGCGGCCCCAGCCGCTGAACTACATTGGGCGCTCAGGAACCAGGAATGATCACACTGCGCAAGCCGAACCTTGTGGAGCTTACGCTCTCAGGCATGGGCATCGTGCTGGCCTGGGTCTGTTCCAACGTTTACTGGGGGGGCGAGAACTACCGCACGGTGCTTCAATCGGACGCGAAGGGATACTACGCGTATCTCCCGGCGGTCTTCATCTACCACGATCTCCAGTTCGGCTTCTTCGAGCAAATGGACCGGGGCAAGTACTACAACCCCGATCTGCTTTACGAGTACCGGATCCTGTTCAATGGTGTTTCGGTGAACAAGTACTACTGCGGCATGGCGGTGGCCCAAGCGCCCTTCTTTCTGGCGGCCCATACCATCACCAAGGCGACGGGCGGGGATGCCGACGGCTATTCACGGCTCTACATCGTGTTCCTGCACATCGGCGCCATTGTGCACGCGCTACTCGGTCTGTGGGTGCTGGATAAATTGCTGCGGGCCTACGGGGTTCCGGAACGTGCGCGGGCCGTGACGTTGATCGCCATGGCCTTCGGCACGCATCTGTTCTACTACATCCTGGTGGCTCCGGGTATGTCGCACGTCTGGTCCTTCCTCTATTGCACGCTGTTCCTCTACCTCTCCCATGGCTACTTCCGCGCGCCCAGCGGTGGCCGCCTCGTGGTGTTGGGAGTGCTCCTCGGGTTCATCGTGCTCATTCGGCCGATCAATGGTCTGATCCTGGCAAGCTGGCCTTTCCTCGCAGGTTCCACCAGCGCGCTTTGGAACGGACTACGGCAGGCGTTCAGCCATTGGCGCCATGCATTGGTGGCTTCGGTGCTCTGCGCCCTTGTGGTGTCGATCCAGTTGGTCCTTTACAAGCTGGGCACGGGTAGCTTTTTCATCTATTCCTACGAAGAGGAATGGTTCAACTGGCTGGATCCGCATATGCTCGATATCCTCTTCAGCTACAAGAAGGGGCTTTTCCTGTACACCCCGATACTCTTGCTGGCCACCGTCGGGGCCTATGGGTGCTCGCTGGAAGGAACTTGTTCGAGGCGATCACGTGGGCCGCGTTCTTCCTGTTGATCACCTACTTCTTTTCGGCCTGGTGGAGCTGGTGGTACGGAGGCAGCTTCAGTGGGCGGCCGTATGTGGAGTACCTGGCGCTGTTCGGGATCCTGCTGGGCGTGGGCCTCGGTGCGATCCGGAAGACGGCGCCACGGATCGCAGCGCATGCGGTCCTGTTCCTGCTGATCCTCTTGTGCCAGGCACAGACGATGCAGACCCGCTACTTCCAGATCCACTACGAGGAGATGACCAAAGAGCGCTACTGGGAGGTTTTTTTGCGCTTGGACCAATTGTCCTGACGACCGTTCGAACTTCGGCGTTGGGGCTCAGAACGGATAGAGCTCCGGGATCAGCCAAGTGGAAAGTATCCAGAAGAGGATGCTGAGCGGCGCGCCAACGCGCAGAAAGTCGATGCTCCTGTACTGGCCCACCCCGTAGATCATCGCATTGGTTTGGTAGCCGAAGGGCGTCATGAACCCGAGCGATGCGGCGAACACCACGGCCATGATGAACGGCATGGGGCTCAGACCCAGTGTATGCGCTGTGGCCACGGCGATGGGTGTCACCAGTGCGGCGGTGGCGGTGTTGCTCATCAGCTCGGTAAGGACAAGGGTAATGAGGTAGAGTCCGCAGATCACCCAGCGCGGGCCGAACGGTCCCATCACCTCCACCAGCCCGGAGGCGAGCCGGCCCGCCAATCCGCACTTCTGCATGGCCACACCCAGGCTCAGGGTGCCCGCCAGAAGGAACACGATGCGCCATTCAATGGATTCGTAGACGTCCTTCATGCTGAGCATGCGCAACAGCACAAGCAGCACCACCGCACCCAGTGTGGCGATGGCGATGGGGACCACCTCCATGGAGGAAAGGACGACCACGGCGAGGAGGACCACGGCCACCAGGGCGAACCGCTTGCGCTGGAAGATGGCGACACCCTCCTGCTCGGTCAAGATCACGAACGGGCTCTCCTGGGTGCCTTCGAGCTTTTTCAGCGTGGCGACATAGTGACTGCGCACTTCGGCCAGGATCACGTCCCCGGCGCGCAGCACGACGTCATGGAGACGCTCATGGACCACATCCTCGCGGTGGCGCACGGCCAGGGGCACAGCGCGGTACTTGCGGATCAGGTCCGCCTCACCCAGCACCTTCCCCTCCAGTTCGCTGCTCGCGGTGATGACCAGTTCCACCAGCGTGGTTCCGCGCTTGCGCAGGTCGTCGTTCGCGAGTCGCAACGTAGGCTCAACGGAGATATGGGCGCGGTCCTTCAGTGCGCGAATACGGTCCAGGTCACAGCGCACCTTGAGCACATCACCTTCTTCGAGCATCATGTCGCCACTGGGCAGCGTGAACCGCTGTTCCTTCCGGCGGATCTCGATGATATCCATATCGAGTTCCTTCACCAGGGTACTGTCCATGATGCTCTGGCCCACGGCTTGGGCACCTTTCAAGATCTGGATCTCGGTGACGTACCCGCGCATGCTGAACTTGTCGCCAAGGTCCTTGGCCTGTCGGCGATCGGGCAGCAAACGGCGACCGATGAAGGCCAGGTACAACACACCAACCACCATGAAAATGAGGCCGAGCGGGGTTTGATCGAACATGCCGAGGCCTTCCATACCGAGCGTTGTCAGCACACCGCTCACCACGATGTTGGTGCTGGTGCCAAGCAAGGTGACCACCCCGCCCACGATGGTGGCATAGCTCAACGGGATCAACAGCTTGCTGGGCGCCAGGCCGCTGGTATGGGCCATCTGCACCACCACAGGCATCATGAGCGCCACCACCGGGGTATTGTTCACGAACGCACCGAGCAGGGCCACCACCACGGTGAACACGAGCATGCCGACGACCGGGTTCGTGCGGAACAGCACCGAGAGCTTGGGCCCGATGGTGCTCACCGCCCCGGTGCGCAATAAGGCCGCGCTCAGCACGAACATGAAAGCCACCGTGATGGTCGCCTGGTCACTGAACCCGTTCAGGGCCTCCTTCGGGGTGATCACTCCGCTGCCCACCAGCACCATCAGTATCAGCAGCGCGACCAGGTCGATGCTGAGCTTCTCGGAAATGAACAGGATCAGCGCACCGACAATGGTGGCCAAGACGATCCATTCATGGGGGCTCATGCGGAGGGTGTGCGGATAGAAGCGCCGAACGGCGAAGTAACAAATCCTATTGATCCAGTAGGATTATGGTGCCCCGAGCTTAGGACCGGCGCTTCCGCGAACGCTGCTCGCGCGCGAGCACCTCGGCCAGGGTGGCTTTCTTGAGCAGTTCGACGCTGGCCTGCCGCACCTCCATGAACACGTCCCGGATCCCACAGACGGCCTCATCCCGGCATTCCTCACAGCGTGCGTAGAACTGATGCGTGACGCATGGTAGCAGGCCGATGGCCCCATCGAAGAGCCGCAGGATCTCCGCCATGTGGACGTCGGCGGGGGCCTTGCCGAGCACATGGCCGCCTCCCCGCCCCTTGCGGCTGCTCACGATCCCGGCATTGCGGAGTTCCACCAGAATGGCCTCCAGGAACTTCCTTGGCACCCCGGCGCGCTCCGCGATGATGGCCGCACTGAGCGGGCCTTCGCCCCGCGCTCTGGCCAGTTCGACCAAGGCGTTCAAAGCGTACTTGGCGCGTTTGCTCAGCATGGCATGGCCGAAAATAGGTGGTCCTTTCGAGGCACTTAGACACGACCGAAGGGGTGATCCACATTGTGCATCCATGCATCCGCGCAAATTGGACCTATCGTGAGGATGTCTTGAACATCTTGCCTACCTCAATTCAAGATCATGTCAGTACCACTGCGCGCCTTCCTCGCCCTTCTGCTCCTCTCAGCTTCTGTTGCTGCCAGCGCCCAAGGCTGCGTGGCCATCCGAAGCTTCACGGCCTGCAATCCGAACGCGTTCAGCAATGGGAACGTCTTGGGAAGTGGTTGGGCCATCGCAGCGAACTACCGCTACTTCGAGAGCTATCGGCACTTCTCCGGGACCGAGGAGAACGAAGCGCGCCAGGAGCAGAAGACGGCCGTTTACAATTGGACGAACCAAGTGAACGTCGGGCTCACCTACAATTTCACGAAACGGCAAGGGATCACCTTCATTCTGCCCTACAGCTACAATACGCGCTCTTCACTCTACGAGCACGGTGGCAAGGGCCGGTACAGCACGCGCTCCGCGGGGATCGGCGACATACGGATCACTTTCAATCGCTGGATGTGGAACCCTGACAGCGTTTCCAAAGGCAACCTGCAATTGGGTGTAGGGATCAAGCTCCCGACAGGCAACTTCAATGCACAGGACTTCTTCTATAACGAAGGGACGGATACGCTGCCGAACTCAGCGAGCAATCCCTGGGGACAGTACCAGCCCGTGGACCAGAGCATCCAGCTCGGCGATGGGGGCCTGGGCTACACCTTGGAGATGCAGGGCTACCTGAAATTGTTCGGGCCGGTGTACGGGTATATGAACGCCTTCTATTTGATCAATCCGATGGAAACGAACGGTACCCTGACCTATCGCTCCCGCGCGAACGAACGGATCATGAGCGTTGCCGACCAGTATATGGCCCGCTTGGGACTTAACTGGAACATGAGCCGCAAGCTCGGGATCAACGTGTTCTGCGGCGGTCGCGTAGAGGGCATTCCGGTGGAGGATCTGGTGGGAGGAAGTAAAGGTTTCCGGCGACCTGGCTATATCTATGCTGTCGAGCCCGGTTTGGATTGGATGCGTGGACGGCACGACGTGAACGTGAGCGTTCCGATCGCCCTCTACCGCAACCGCACACAAAGCGTGACGGACAAGGAGAACACCGCTGCCTCGACCACCGGGCAGATCGTGCATGGCGATGCGGCCTTCGCCAATTACTCCGTGAACGTCTCCTGGTCCATCCGCCTCGGCAAGGGCGATCCACACTGAGGAATTACCCTCACACGGCCCACCTATCCCCAGTTGGCCACGTACCAAGGCACCGCACGCTGGAGCCCGGCGGATAGGTCGAAGGCAGGACGATAGCCCAGGATCTCGTGGGCGCGGCCGATGTCCGCCAGCGAAGCGCGCACGTCACCCGGCCGATCCGCGATGTGGTTCACAGGAACGGTGGCCACCTGCGGATCGTGCTTGACCAGCTCCAACTTGATGCGATCGATCAGCTGCAACACATCGGTGCTCTGTCCATAGGCGATGTTGAACACATGGCCAAAGGCACGTTCGTCGGTGCAATGCAAGCCCGCCAACATGGCAGCCACCGCGTTGCCCACGTAGGTGAAGTCCCTCGTTTGGTGACCATCGCCATGCACTTCGGGTGGCTCATGACGGAGCAGGCTGGTGACGAACCGTGGGATCGCAGCGGCATAGGCCCCCTGAGGATCCTGGCGCTCGCCGAACACATTGAAGAACCGCAGGCCGATGGACTCGATCACGAAGAGGCGGTGGTAGAGATCCGCATAGACCTCGTTCATCGCTTTGGTCACCGCGTAGGGCGATAGCGGCTTCCCTTCCTGGCCTTCGCGCTTCGGAGAGGCTGGGCTGTCCCCGTAGACGCTGCTGCTGCTGGCGTATACGAACCGCCGGATACGGGCGTATCGGCAAGCCTCCAACAAATTGAGGAAACCTCCCAAGTTGGCGGCCTCGCTCGCCAGCGGGTCGTCTATGGAACGGGGCACGGAGCCCAGAGCGGCCAGATGGAGCACCGCATCCATCCCCTGCGTGGCCTTTTTGCAGACCTCGAGGTCGCGGATGTCGCCTTCCAATACGGTGAACTTCCCCCGGCCGTCCAGGTGGGCGATGTTGGCGCGCTTGCCGGTGATGAAGCTGTCGAGGCAACGCACCGAATGACCCGCGCCGAGCAGTGCCTCGCACAGGTGCGATCCGATGAAGCCGGCACCGCCCGTCACGAGGACTTTAAGGCGGGCGGATGAGCCGGTATCGGGAGTGATCGCCATCAGCGCACCAAAGCTATCGGGGCACCTAGCCGCCGGAGCCTGGTTGGTCCGCAGTTTTCAACAGTGCGGCTTTGGTCGCCGCGCCGAACAGCACCGTATGCCAGTTCGACGGCAGCAGCGGGCACAGCACAGCGTCCAGCCGGGCGAGCAGATCACGCTGCCGTTCGGTCCTTCCCAGCGCAGCGAGGAAACCGGTGCTCTCCACATGGACGTGGACGAAGGGCGCGAACAGGTCCAGATCGTCCTTTCGGTCCAGGTAGCGCCAATAGCCCGCCCAGTTCGTAAAGCGGCCGCGCAACCATCGGTGGATGCGCGTGCCGCCCAGATTCTCCGCGAAGAGGAGCACACCGCCCGGTTTGAGCACGCGGTGCATCTCCCGCAGAGCCTGTGCCTGGCGCTCCTTGGTGGAAAGCGCCCCCAGCATGCTCTTGAACACCACCACGTCGAATTGCGCGTCCGGTTCGGCGATGGCGGTGGCGTCGATGATCGCATAGGCTATCGCATGGTCCTGCCCCATGGCCTTGTGAAGGATCCGGGCCTTGTCCGTGGGTCCTCGCAGATCGCTACAAACCGTATTGAACCCGTGCTCGGCGAGCATCAAGCTCAGACCTCCGTCCCGTTCGCCCAGCGCCAAGGCACGACCGCCCCGTGCCGCTATACCCTGAAGCCTCTTCCGCCAAAGCGGGAACGCACGCGACCAGGTGCGCACCTCCCATTGGAAGATCAGGTCCAAATGGTCTTCGGAAGCCATGCCTCAAAGAAAAGAGGCGGCACCCGCCGCCTCTCCGTCCGTTCGTTCGCAAAAGGTCATTTCGCCACCGCCACCGAGCGCTTCTCGCGGATCACCGTGATCTTCACCTGGCCCGGATAGGTCATCTCGTTCATGATCCTGTCGGCGATGCTCATGCTCAGCTCATCGCTCTGTGCATCCGTGATCCTCTCGCTCTCCACCATCACCCGCAATTCGCGGCCGGCCTGGATCGCGAAGGCCTTCGTGACGCCGTTGTAGCTCATGGCCAGGCTTTCCAGGTCCTTGAGGCGTTGGATATAGGCTTCGGTGGCCTCACGTCGTGCTCCAGGACGGGCACCGCTGATGGCATCGCAGGCTTGCACGATGGGGCTCATCAACGTGGTCATCTCGATCTCGTCGTGGTGCGCCCCGATGGCGTTGCACACGTCGGGCTTCTCACCGAATTTCTCCGCCAGCTTCATGCCCAGGATGGCGTGGGGCAGTTCGGGCTCTTCAGCGGGCGCTTTGCCGATATCGTGCAGGAGGCCTGCGCGCTTGGCCGACTTGGGATTGAGGCCCAGCTCGGCGGCCATGATGGCGCTCAAATTGGCCACCTCGCGGCTGTGCTGGAGCAGGTTCTGGCCGTAGGAGCTGCGGTATTTCATGCGGCCTACCATGCGGATGAGCTCGATGTGCAGGCCATGGATGCCCATATCGATGCAGGTGCGTTTGCCCACTTCCATGATCTCCTCCTCCAGGTGCTTCTTGGTCTTGGCCACGATCTCCTCGATACGGGCCGGATGGATGCGGCCATCTTTCACCAACTGGTGCAGGGCCAGGCGCGCGATCTCGCGGCGCACCGCATCGAAACAGCTCAGGATGATGGCGCCTGGCGTGTCGTCCACGATGATCTCCACCCCGGTGGCCTCCTCGAGCGTGCGGATGTTCCTGCCCTCCCGGCCGATGATGCGGCCCTTGTGCTCATCGTTCTCGATGTGGAACACGCTCACGGAGTTCTCCACGGCGTGTTCGGTGGCCACCCGCTGGATGGTCTGGATCACGATCCGCTTGGCTTCCTTGTTGGCGGTGAGCTTGGCTTCCTCGGTGATGTCTTTGATGGTGGACATCGCCGCGGTGCGGGCCTCGTCCTTCAGGGAATCCACGAGCTGCTTCTTGGCCTCCTCGGCGTTCAGTCCGCTGATGTTCTCCAGCAGGTTCACCTGCTTGGCGTGCATCTTATCGGTCTCCTCCTTCCGCCGGGCCAGCCCTTCCACCTTTTGGCTGAGCTCTTGCTTGAGCTGGTCCACCTGTTTCTCTTTGTTGGCCAGGTCCTGCTGCTGTCGGCTCAACTGTTGTTCGCGTTGCTTGGCGCGCTCCACGTTCTGTTGCACCTTTTTATCGCTCTCGCGCACTTCGCGCTCATGCTCCTCCTTCATCTGTAGGAACTTCTCCTTGGCCTGCACGAGTTTCTCCTTCTTCAAGGCTTCGGCCTGGGCCTCGGCGTCCTTCAGAATGGAATCACGGCGTTTGCGTTGCACGCCGTTGATCACGGCGTAAACGGCGATCCCGCCTCCGACGAGGCCACCCAGCAGCCCGATCACTAGTGATAGTATGTCCATGTCCACGTTGTTTTTCGTGGACCACGTCCTCCGCGAGCGAGGTACGAAGCGCGATCAGCCCGGTGATGCGGCCTGGAGAAGTTCTTCGAGCCGGTCCAGTTCGGCCACCGCGGCCGCTTGTTCCTGGGCCACCGTGCCGTTCAAGGCACGCACACTTACTTCCAACGCGGCCATGGCCAGCAGGTCCTGCTTGTCGGTGAGTGGGTAGTGCGTGCGCAACCGGGTGATGCTCTCGTTGATCTCCTGGGCCGCCTGGCGGATGTTCCCCTCTTCATCCGCGTGGATGTTGAGCGGGTACGCCCGTCCGGCGATCTCTATTCTGATCGAATGCTCTTCCATGTTCAAGGCACCGCCACCTGGTCGTCCAACAACATCAGGCAGCGATCTATCTCGTTCACCAGTTCATCGATCCGTTGCTTCGTTCCTTGTGCATCCTCGCCCCCGTTAGCGGGTTTGGATGTCCGGAGGACCTCGTTCTCCTTCTCCAGCTCGGCGACGCGGGCCTCCAATACCGCCGACCGTTGGCCCTGTTGCCGCTCGGCGGTGCCGATGCGGTCCAGTTGGGCACGCAGGTCGTTGCGTTGTTGAAGAAGGGCTTCGACCCGTAAGTACACTGCTCGAAGCCGCTCCGCCTGTTCGCTCATGGGCCGGGGAAGGATATTTCCGTGGTCCGAGGCCAAATATAGCCCACTGGCCGATCGGGTCCCCAGGGATGTTTGAACCTCAGCTTGTTGATGGCCGCACCTCCGATCACCATGCGCGCCGGTGGAGTGCGGATAGGTTTGGGCCGGAGCCCGCACCGCGGCCATGCACTGCCTCATCCAGAACTATCGATGATCGATCATAGACAATTGATCTTCTGCATGTTGTGCAGCACCAATGCGGCCGCTCAGACACCTTCCTTCAGGAGCGCTCCGCTGGCACCTATGGACATCCCGATGTTGCCCTCCGGCAACTTTATGGAGCCACGATCGGACCATTTCCATTCCGGGGTGGACCTGAAAACGAACGGCGCGGAGGGCATCCCCGTTCGCGCGGTGGCCGATGGTCACGTATCACGCATCCGGGTGAGCCCGTGGGGCTATGGCCTGGCCCTGTACATCGACCATCCTGAAGGACTTACGACCGTGTACGGGCACCTGCGGGCCTTTGCCCCCGAGATCGCCGAACAGGTGTTGGAGGCCCAGTATTCGGCCCAGAACCAGACCGTAGACCTCACCCCCGCCGCCGGATCCTTGCCGGTGAAAGCCGGAGAGGTGGTCGCTTGGAGCGGGAACACCGGCGGATCCTCCGCCCCGCACCTGCACTATGAGGTGCGCCGGAGCAAGGATCAGCATGCATTGGACCCCGAAACCTTGGGCCTTGAGATGGCCGACAGCCGCCCACCGGTGATCCGGGGGCTGCGCATCTATCCCACCGCCCCGCAAAGTCGCTGCCAACCCTATCCAGGTACGGCGAAAGGCTTCGCCACCGACGCGAACGGCGATGGCTACGGTTTGCAGCCGGGGGTTGTCCCAGCGGTGTTCGGCCCGGTCGGGATCGCCGTGCATGCAGTGGATTTCTACGATGGCACCTCCAACACCTGCGGAGTGCGGAAGATCGCCGTGTTGATCGATGAGAAGCCGCACTTCGAGGTCCACCTGAACGAGGTCGACTTCGACAAGCAGCGCTATGTGAACGCGCACATGGACCATGCCTTGTTCCGCCAGGCGGACATGCACTACCACCGCTGCTACCGCCAGCCGAACGATCGCAGCGACCTGTACTCAGCGGATGGCGGCGGCGCAGGCACCTTCACCCCGATCCCGGGCCAGTTGTATAAGGTGCGCATCGTGGTGACCGACGCCAACGACAACCGCTCGGAACTGACCTTTCAGCTCCGAGGCGCCACGGTGGCGGAAGCGGTGCTATGGGAGGGTCGGCCTGATAGCGTGAATACCTTCCGCTGGGACCGCGATAATCTGCTGGCGCGGCCAGACTTCCGCTTCTCCTTTCCGGCCAACGCGTTGTACGATGACGAGCCCATCCGCTTTGACAGCCTGCCGGGCAAGTCCGCTGCCTTGGGACCTGAGTACCGCGTGCTTTCGGACGCGGTGCCTTTGCACCTTCCGGCGGAAGTGAGCATCCGCATGGCATCGCTCGCGCCCGCCTTGCAGTCCAAAGCCGTTGTGGTGAAGCGCGACGGAAAGGGCCGTACCGCACCGATCGGTGGCACTTGGAAGGACGGCTGGGTGACGGCGCGCACCAAGGCCTTCGGCACCTTCATGACGCGGGTGGATACCGTGCCTCCTACCCTCACGCCGTTGGACATCCGCACGAGCATGGCCGGCCGCGCCAGCTTCCGACTGAAGGTGCAGGACGACCTCACCGGTCTCGACAAGTGGAGCGCCACCCTGGATGGGAAATGGATCCTACTGAGCTACGAGCCGAAGACCAAGATCCTCACGCACACCTTCGACAAGTTCTCCGAGGGCAAGGGGAAGCGTTCTCTGGTGGTCGAGGTAACGGACGAGCGCGGCAACCGCAAAAGCGCCTCGTATACCTTCGAGCGGTGAGCCGCACCTCCCGTATCGCGCTTCTCTTCGGGATCACCACCACGTTGGGTTGCACGCGCCCGGACGGGCCTGCCCCTTTGATCGTCGGGCACGGCGGCGCTGGCGAAGGCGGCGCTTCCCCTTTGAATTCGCTCGCTGGGGTGAAAGAGGCGTGGGCGCTGGGCGCTGATGGCGTGGAACTGGACGTTCAACTCTCCTCGGATGGGCAACTCTTCTGCTTCCACCCGCAATTCGTGAAGCCCGAACCGGGCACCTCTGGTTTCGTGAACGCGCGATCCGCTGAAGAACTGGCCAGCCTAGGTCTTGCGCCATTGACGACACTTCTTTCCACGGACACCTCGGGTGCGCGCTTGTTCATACTGGACTGCAAGCTCTTCGCAGCGGGCGAATGGAGCACCTATCTCGATTCGTTCGCGGCATCCTTAGGTCGCACGGTGCAAGCCCATCACCTGCAAGGCCGGGTATATGTCGAGTGCCGCTCCACGGAATTCCTCGACCGCGTGCGGGAACGTGTCAGCGATGTTCGCGTGTGCTACTATGCGGACCGCATGGAGGAGGCGATGCCCACCGCGCTGGAACACCGGTACGGTGGCATCACCGTCCCCATCGGCGCTGCGAACGAACTCTCCGTGCGCCATGCGCGCTCCCAAGGACTGCATGTGGCGGTCTTCGGCGTCCAGGATCGCTTCGCGCACCATCGCGCTTGGTCGCTGGCGGTGGACCAGGTGCAGACGGATGATCTGGGGTTCGCGGTGGGGTGGCGTTAACCGAGTCGCGCGGAGTTCATTGACCATCTACGCGGTAGTACTTGACGGGTATTGTACCATTCTCAAAGCCCTTGTAGAGTTGACCCCGCTCAATAATGTCAAGTTCGTTAACCGCAATGTCTTCATCGCTGCTATTCACGCGACGCTTAGTAAAGAATAGCTTCTTCTTCTTCTCGTCTATGCGGATATCCTCAAGGTTGAAGTGGTGCTTACCCAAGGAGTAGTACTCAATCCCGTTCTTAATCTCAACTACAGGATCACGACCGTTGACACCACTCAACTTATACTCGCTCTCCCAAATACCCGGGAAATACTCTTCCAAATCGATTTGCTTAAGCGAGCTCTTAGCTACCGATGAGGTTGTTCTACCCTTTGGAATGGACTTCGCCGGTGGTAATGTCAGTGCCAACTTGTGCAAGAATCGCTTCCCGCGTTCTGTCATTTCCGCATAATCAACGCATTCTTCCCAAGCCTCGCCTTCGTTCGTAAACCATTGGTCTGCCTCAACATCATAGAATCGAACAAGACCCACTTCGAAGTAGGCCCAGTATGCTCGATTGGCAGCCGACCTCCCACCCTCCGCTTCGCACAAGGTCATTAAGTCTCGCACCTTGGTTCGTGTCCAGTCATGACCTGGATTTGCATAAATCATTCGATGCAGTAGATCCAGGAAGCTTGTCCCGTGAGTCTTGGAGAGTTTCTTCTGCCGCAGCTCAGCCTCCATCTCAACTAGTTCATCAAAATGCTTCCATCGACGCCTAAGGCATTGCTTAAAGTTCCCGGACTTAGACGGCAACAACCATTTATCAGGAACGCTGAGCTTCGTATCAAGTGCGGTTTCTATTTTTTCCTTTAGGACAGTTTTTGCCGCATCGGTTGCGAGATTCATGACGTATACTCCTGAAACATCGGAGAATAGCTTGACATCTACACCCAATGTGAGTAGAATCGTTTTGTCTTTTTTGTCCCATATGCGACACCAGCCTCGAAGAGAACATTCGGTCGCGCTTGCCATCGACTATTGCCCTCCTCATGTCCGTGGTACTTGCCGTCAGGACCGTATAGAACCGCTTGTTCGTCTGGCGTGAAGAGTGCCAAGACTACATCCGCCTGAGAGATACCCTTGAGCACGATATCAGCGACGAATGCGGAGGTGCCCAACTCTGCTGCCACTCTTTCAAATGGGATGTTCGCCAGGCCCAAACACTTAACGTATTTAACCAACTCAACGTGGGCCTGTGAGTCTCGCCCATATATGATGAAGACTTTGTGATTCATGATGCACGTGCAACCTCCTCTGCTACCGCACCACCACCCCAACGTTCCAATCAGCCCCAGCCACACGCAACGCATACCGCCCCGCCGCCAGTTCGCTCACATCCACGGCCACACGCACACCCGCGTTCACCTGGCCCACGCGCCGTACCTCCCGCCCCTGCGCATCGAAGAGGCCTAGCTGCCCATGCACGCCTTCCGGCACCTGGACATAAACCACATCGGTGGCCGGGTTCGGATAGATCGCGCCGTCCGTCCGTTCCTCTTGCGCAATGCCCGTGGAAAGCGGCTCCGTTTGCGATTGGAATCGCACCAGCACGGGAATGCCGCCGGTCACGTTCACCTGGAGCACAGGGAAGTCCCGGCCCACGGCGAGCCATTTGTACTCCACGGTCTCCGGCTCTGGTAGGCTGAAGCCAATGCCGAACTGATCGATGTAGACGCTGTCCGTGCGCTGCAAAGTGGAACGCACGCGCAGCACGTCGACGGTATCCTCCGGCAGGTAGAGCGTGCCCCAGCCATCCACCTCGTTGAAGCGGGTCTGGGCCTGGGAGAAGAATAGCAGCGTGGGCACTGTGATCTCCCAATTACTGCTGGAGGTATCCATGTTGCCATAGTCGAGCGGGAAGCGGTAGATATGGTCCACCGGCAACCGCTGCACCGAAGCGGGAATACCGTTGATGTTCGCCCCGAAGCCCACGTTGTCGAAGCCATCGGCGTCCACCTTGAAATAGTCGTACAGGTCGGTGAGCGTGAGTTGCTGGAAGTCCAGGTCCGTGCCCTTCACGGCATAGTTCGCGTCGTGGTCCGGATAAAGCAGCCCGTTGTTGAAGAAGAACTGATAGAGCAAGGGCGTGGAGCCAACGGTGACGGCAGTGTCGGCCGCTTCGTCCAGGCCGACCAGGGTGCTGAAATCCCACACATGGCCGGGGCCGGTATCCGCATCATCGAAGGTTGCGAGCGCGGCGTTCCAGTAGCGCATGGTGTCCCCTGCCGAGGGCACGTCGGCGGGCCCGAGGGTGATCTGGGCTTGGAGGAGGCAGGGAGCGAGGAGGGAACTGAAGAGTAAGGGTGTTCGCATGGGATTGATATGGGATGGGCAAGCTACGATGATGTTCAACTCCCCTCCTGAGCAGCGATCCACGCACGGGGAACTCCCCTCCCCAGCAGCGATCACTCGCTGCGGATACATAGGGAGGGGATAAAGGGGTGGGTTCCAAGCCGCATTCTGAAAACCAGACCGAAACCACCCCTACGCCCCTCCTTAGACGTTCGGCGGAGCGCTTCCTCGGCCGCTGCTCGGCCTGCGTAAGTCCGCTAACGCTAAATGCCGAACAGGAGGGGACTTCACGTGGAACGGTCCTTGCCCGGGGCCGCTCCTACCTTTGCCCCACATGCGTTACCTCCTCCTGCTCCTCGTCGCGACCTTGTTCATTTCCACCCAGGCCCAGGTGGCCATGAACGATCGCGAGCTGATCCAGTTCAGCGGCGTGGTGGTGAGCGGGGACAGCCTGACCCCCGTCCCCTTCACCAATATCCTCATCAAGCACAGCTATCGGGGGACCATCAGCGATGTTTACGGCTACTTCAGTTTTGTGGCGCAGGAGGGCGATACCATCATCTTTTCGGCCGTGGGCTTCAAGCGCTCGCAGTTCACTATTCCCATGGACCTGGAGGAACGCAAGTACAGCATGATCCACCAGTTGTATGCCGATACAGTGCAACTGGCAGAACTGTCGGTCTACCCATGGCCGAGCAAAGAGCAATTCCGCGATGCCTTCCTGAACCTGGACCTGGCGGATAACGATGAGCAGATCGCCATGAAGAACCTGAGTTCGGCGGAAATGCTGCAACGCATGGAGAACCTGCCGCCGGACGCCTACACGAGTTTCACCTACCAGATGGCCTTGGACAACACCAAGCTCTATCAGCAAGGCGGCATGCCCACCGTCAACCTGTTCAACCCGGTCGCTTGGGCACAATTCCTCCAGGCATGGCGCAGCGGGGCGTACAAGAAGAAGAAGTGAACCGCCCGCTCTGCTGATCGGTGCCATCTTCGTCCCCGCTATCGAACAGCGGCCTGATGAAGCCTGATCAACTGTGGGGGTATGCCCAGCGCGCCTGCGATAGAACACCAGATGCGGTGGCGCTGGTGGTCGCGAACAGGACGTTCAACTATCGAGAACTTCAGGAAGGAGCCCGCTCGGTTTCCGCATCGGTGCAGGGCTCGGCGGGACGGGGTCCGTTCGTGGGCCTCTTCGCCTACCGCAGTTTCGGGGCCTATGCGGGTGTTCTCGGCATTCTGCGGGCCGGCAAGGCCTACGTGCCGTTGGACCCGCACCAGCCGACGGAACGTCTGGCACGCATTGCCGCATTGGCGGAGCTCGATGTGATCATCGCCGATGAGCCCCACGCGGCGGCCGCGATCCAGCTGGGGCGTGAGCTGCCTGTTCCTCCCAAAGTGGTGGTGATCGGCACCCCGGGTGCTGATCCTGGCCCACTGCCCGAGGGCTGCGTTCCCGCAACGGATGCAAGCAGCGAGACGCCGGTAGTTGGCGATCATGCCTATATGCTGTTCACCTCCGGCAGCACGGGCGTGCCGAAGGGCGTGCCCATCCGTCACCGCAATGTGATCGCCTACGTGGAGCATCTGCGCGAGCGTTTCGCACCCACAGCCGAGGACCGCTTCTCGCAGACCTTCGAGCTCACCTTCGACCTGAGCGTACACGATCTGTTCCTGTGCTGGTCCGCAGGAGCAGCGTTGCATGTGATCCCACGTGAAGAGCTGATGGCCCCGGCGCGATTCATTCGGGAGCATGCCTTGACGCAATGGTTCAGCGTGCCGAGCACCGCGATGCTGATGGAACGCATGCGGCAATTGAAACCGGGCGCCTTCCCTTCGTTGCGCATCAGCGCGTTTTGTGGGGAGCCTTTGCCGGCGGAGCTTGCTGTGAAATGGGCGCAAGCCACACCGAACGGCCGCGTGGTGAACCTCTACGGCCCCACCGAAGCGACCATCGCGATCGCAGAATATGACCTGGACCCGGCGCGACCCAAGTCACGCCATGGGATCTTGAGCATTGGCCAGGTGTTCCCAGGATCAAGTTGCGCTGTGCTGGATGCCGACGGACACGAAGCCAATATCGGCGAACTCTTGCTAGGCGGTCCTCAAGTAACGGATGGCTACTGGCGCAATGCCGAGCGCACCGAAGCCGCGTTCGTGACACGTGGGGATCAGACCTACTACCGCACCGGCGACATCGTGGAACGCGATGCCGACGGGGATCTTTTCTTCGTGGCCCGCACGGATGATCAGGTGAAAGTGCGCGGACACCGCATCGAGCTCCAGGAGGTCGCGCATGCCTTGAAAGCTGCGAGCGGTGCGGCCTTCGCCTATCCCCTCGCTCATCCGGTGCGCGAGGGCATCGCGCTGGGCATTGAAGCGTTTCTGCCTGAAGCGCATCGCGAGGAAAAGGAAATGATCCTGGCGCGTTGTGCCGAAATGTTGCCGGAATACATGGTGCCCACGCGGCTGCACTTCATCGACGAGGTGCCCTTCACCACCAGCGGCAAGGTGGATATGAAGGCACTACGGGCGCGTCTTTGAGCGATCGGGGCTTGCATCGTTCACTCGGACAAAAGCTCACACTGAGCCACGGAGGCGCGGAGAATGCGCCCTCACCCCAACCCCTCTTCCAAGGAGAGCGCTCCGTGGCTCCGTGTAAGCATTGCCTGCCCGCCGATGAGCGCAACAGCTTCTCACCACAAGCGTGGGCGACAAGCCCCTTCAGCCGTGCGGACACCCGAAGCCCTTCGGGCATGGATCCCTACTTTCGCCCCCCTTTCCATGGCGAAGTCGTTCATCCAGCACTATCTCGCCACGGTGGTCGCGAACTTGAAGAACGACCACGCGGACAACTTCGACCGGCGCCGTTTCGGGGCAGAGAGGCCGATCGCCCGGAATCTCAGAACCAAGTTGAGCCATGCCATGGACCTAACGGCGGCGCGGTTCGGCTGGATGCGTGAGAAGCGCGTGCAACACCTGGCCGGTGTCGGCTTCGACCACAAGGAGGGATGGGTGGAAGGCATGTCCTGGTTGTACGATCATCTCGCGGATGAAGCATCGAAGAACCTCCTCGTGCAAGTGCTCGCATACCGTGCGTTGGGTCATAGGCATGTGATGCTCCCGAACAACAACCCCACGCATTGGGCGCGGATCGAAGCATTGGAACGGATGCAACAGGGAAGCCCGACCACGAGCACGGGACCGGGTGGCCGCTCGATCCACCAGTACGACCTGAACGGCATTGGTTTTCCTGTCAAACTCTTCGGCGGGCCGGTGGGTTTGGAAGCCTTGTACCAACAACAGCAATACCGGTACCCTTTGGTGAAAGGCGCAGTAGAAGCGGAACCCGGCGATGTGGCGATCGACGCAGGCGGTTGCTGGGGCGATAGTGCGCTCTATTTCGCGCACCTCGTGGGCCCCACCGGCCGGGTGATCTCGTTTGAGTTCATGCCGGACAACCTCGCGGTCTTCGAGCAGAACCTGGCCCTCAACCCGGACATTGCCCAGCGCATCACCGTTGCACGGAACCCGGTCTGGTCGGTGAGCGACGCGGACCTCTTCATCAGCGGCACCGGGCCCGGCACCACCGTGTCTCCCGAACCGAAAGCGCCGGACGCCAAGGCGGTGAAGACCTTGACCATCGATGATATGGTGACACGCACCGGCACCGCGCGCATCGACTTCATCAAGATGGATATCGAAGGTGCCGAGATGCAGGCATTGGAAGGCGCTCGCCAGACCATTCAGCGGTTCGAACCGAAGATCGCGATCTGCGTGTACCACGACCTGAGCGACTTCTGGACCGTGCCCCAGTTCATCGCCTCGCTCGGCTTGGACTACGAATTCTACTTCGGCCATTTCACGCCACACGCCGAAGAAAGTGTGGTGTTCGGCAAGCCTCGCGCCTAGGTCGATGTCTCGCTCGAAGAAACCGCTGCCCGTTTGGGAAGCCGTGCCGGTGACCGGCTATGGGGCCAACGGAAAGGCGATCGCGAAACGGGACGGCTTGGTGATCTTCATCAGCGGAGCGGTGCCGGGCGATGTCGCTGATCTGCGCATCACCAAGAAAAAAAGCAAATGGGCGGAAGCCACCGCGGTGCGGATCGTGGAACGCTCACCCGATCGCGTCGATGCCTTCTGCAAGCACTTCGGGCTTTGCGGTGGCTGCAAGTGGCAGGACCTCTCCTACCAGAAACAGCTGGCCTACAAGCAGCAGGAAGTGGTTGACCATCTGGTCCGCCTCGGCGGGCTTGAACTACCTCCGGTGTCGCCGATCCTCGCAGCGCAGAGGACCACACACTATCGCAACAAACTGGAGTACACGGCGAGCGCCTTCCGCTGGTTCACGTCCGAAGAACTACGGACCATGGGCGAGATCACCGATCGGAACGCGCTAGGCTTCCATGTGCCGGGCGGTTTTGACAAGGTGCTGCAAGTGGATGAATGCCATTTACAACCCGAGCCCAGCGACAGCGTCCGCAATTTCATCCGCAGGCATGCTGGATCGAACGGCCCGGGTTTCTACGATATTCGGAACCATCGAGGTTGGTTGCGCACGGTGATGGTGCGCACCACCATCACGGGCGAGTGCATGGTGCTGATCGCTTTCGGGGAGGACCATCCCGAAGCACAGCAGCTACTGCTAACCGCTGTGCATGATGCGTTCCCCGCCATCACATCACTGCTGTGGACGATCAATCCGAAGAAGAACGACACGATCTGGGACCTGGATATCCACACCTTCCACGGCGCGGACCATGTGATCGAGGAATTGCAGGATGACGGACACCCGAACCTGCGGTTCCGCATCGGGGCGAAGAGCTTCTTCCAGACCAATCCGGAACAGACCCAGCACCTGTATGAACTGGTGCGATCGCTCGCAAGGCTCACGGGCAAGGAGAAAGTGTACGACCTCTACTGTGGAGCCGGAAGCATCTCCCTTTTCCTGGCGCGTCATTGTGCCGAAGTGATCGGAGCGGAGATAGTGCCCGAAGCCGTGGCGGACGCCGAACGCAATGCCGCGCTGAACGGCATCAGCAACGTGACCTTCGAGGCAGGCGACCTGAAAGACCTGTTGAACGATGAGTTCATCGCACGCCATGGGCGACCCGATGTGCTGATCACCGATCCCCCGCGCGCGGGTATGCATGAGGACGTGGTGGCGCGGATCCGTGAACTCGCCCCGCCGGTGATCGTGTATGTGAGCTGCAATTCCGCTACGCAAGCACGTGACCTTGCGCTCTTGAAGGACCAGTACCGCATCACGCACGTCCAACCGGTGGACATGTTCCCCCACACCTATCATGTGGAGAACGTGGTGCGCTTGCAGGAGCGGAACAGACCATCGGATGCAAAGCCTTGAAGCTCTTGTCGGCACATTACTTTGCCATCCCCACCCTCACCCTTGATGCGCACAGCCTTCCTCTCCGCTTGTCTGATCGCCACCACGCTCAGCGCCCAGACCCTCACCGACCAATACATAGAGCTTATTGTGACGGATACCGTTCCGCTGCGCATCAAGCAACTCGATTACGAATTGACCTGGTCCGATCCAGGCATGGATGCGGGCTACGACGACAACACCGATTGGGAGAAGTACCAGCGCGAGCAAAGCGAGCGCGTGACCAAGGAGTTGGGCAAATTGGAGAAGGAGATCCAGGCGAAAGGGTTCAATGTGCGGCGAGCATCCGGAGCGGAGGACAACTTCACCCTCTCCGCGTACGATCAACCACAGGCGGCCACGTTGCGCATCGCCGCGAAGGATAAAGCCGAACTAACGCGATTGGTGGAGCTGATGCGCGGCCGGCCCGGTTTGAACGGGAACGTGGTGGGCTGGCAGTTCGACACCCCAGAAGACGCAGGAGAACAACTGATGGCAAGCCTCTATCGTATGGCGGAATCGCGCGCTCGATCCATCGCGACGCTGGCGGGCCGCAAGCTGGGCAAACTGCTGAGCGCGCACGAGCCGGTGGAAAAGGAAATGGGACTGGCGGAGTTCTTCATGATGCTCGAAGGAAAGGAACAGTATGACACCCCCGAAGCGGCGTCGGTCCGTACACGTCAGCGGAGCATGATGTTCCGGTTCGCCCTGATGGATTGAAGGATGGAACTGGACCGCACGTATTGGGAGACCCGCTATACCGGCCAGGAGACCGGTTGGGATGTGGGCGCTGTGACCACACCGCTGAAAGAGTACTTCGATGAACTAGCGGACAAGGGGTTGGCGATCCTGATCCCGGGCGGTGGTCGCTCGTACGAAGCGGAGTACCTTCACCGCGCGGGCTTCACGGATGTGCATGTGATCGACCTCACCGATGCGCCTTTCATCGACCTGCTCGCCCGATGTCCGGAGTTCCCGAAAGAGCACTTGCATGTAGGCGACTTCTTCGCGCACGAAGGCCTGTACGATCGCATCATTGAGCAGACCTTCTTCTGCGCATTGGATCCTGCGCTCCGCGAACGCTATGTCGCGCACATGCATGCGTTGCTCCGTCCGGGTGGTCGTCTGGTCGGTCTGCTCTTCAACGATCCGCTGAACGAGGACCGTCCTCCTTTCGGTGGTGACCGGGAGGCCTATCTACCTCTGTTCAGGAAGTGTTTCCCGGACGTCCAACTCGACCCGTGCTACAATTCGATCGCCCCGCGCGCCGGACGTGAGCTCTGGGTGCGGGCTCTGCGTGCTCCAGCCGAATAAGATGCGACCCGGCATTGTCGATCGCTGCGAAATGCGAACTTCACGCCCCTTCCACGCACCATGAAGATCTCTGCGGCCGATCCCGAAGCATACTTCGCTTCGCTTCCCAAGGACCGGCGTGAGGCGCTACTGGAGATCCGCAATGTGATCCGAACGGCGTGGCCCAAGGTGACGGAGGACCTGAGCTTCGGCATGCCCACCTATCACTTGGACGGCAATGCGTTCTGTGCGGTTGCGAGCCAGAAGAACTTCATGGCGCTCTACGTGATGCACCATGATCTGCTCAACGCGTTCCACAATGATCTGCGGGCCTACGACCGCGGTCGTTCATGCATCCGCTTTCGCCGTCTGGAACCACCCACGGTGGAGCTTTTCGACCGGATCGTGAAATACACCGGCAGCCGCTATCTGGACAGCCTGATGCACGGCAAGCAGAAGGCGGCAGCGAAAGTGCGTTGATCAGGCGCCGGAGCGTTGCCCGCAAAACAACGCGGGGCAGGTGATCCCTACCTTTCCGCCGCGCCATGAGCCCGACCCGCACCACCGTCCTGGACCATGATCAAGTGAAGCGCAAGCTGGAACGCATCGCGCACCAGTTGCATGAGGAACACCATCGCGAAAAGGGCTTAGTGATGGTGGGTATCGCGGGACGGGGTATGGAACTGGCCAAACGGCTCAAGCAATTGCTGGGCGCCATCACGACCTTGCAGGTGGAACTGGTGGAACTCAACATCGACAAAGACGCCCCGCTCTCTCGCGCCGTGCAGCTTTCGTGTCAATTGAAGGAACTGACCGGACAGGTGGTCGTGCTGGTGGACGACGTGCTCATGAGCGGCCGCACACTGATGTATGCCGCTGCGCACTTGGTCCAAGTGCCACTGAAGCGGTTCAATACCGTAGTGCTCGTGGATCGAAGGCACCGCACCTTTCCCATCCGCGCGGACATTGTAGGCCTCACGCTGAGCACCACGCTCCAGGAGCACATCACCGTGGAACTCGGCAAGCGCGACAGCGTTCACATCTCCTGAAGCGGTCCTAAGGCCGACAGGATCCGATCCACCACTTCGTCCGGATCACCATCGCCATCCACGCGATGGGTTGCGCGATCATACCCGGCCATTCGTTCCTGGAGGAGCGCTTCCGTCCGTGATCGAACGGTCGCCTCGTCGGCACCGAAGTACAACGGCCGATCCCGACCCGCCTTAAGGATCCGTTGAACAAGCACTTCAAAAGGCACCTCGAGCAATACGACAGGACCGGCCACTCGCGCCCGGGACATCAGTATGGGATCGACAAGTGTTCCACCTCCTGTGGCCAAGATCCCTTTCGCATGCGCCACGGTGCGCAACAGCACCTCTGCTTCAAGCGCACGAAAGGCGGCCTCCCCCTCACGAAGGAAAAAAGGCGTGATCGGTCCGCCTATGCGTTCTTCGAGCAAGCGATCCAGATCATGGAACGGCACTTCCAGCCGCTGGGCCAAAGCGCGACCCACACGCGATTTTCCGCTGCACATGTACCCGGTGAGCGAGATCAGCATGGTGCGAAGGTGCGCATCCCGATCGACCGGATGGCCCGACAATGCGCACCTTCGCGGCCGACCAACCGTGATCGGATGAAGCTCGTCCTGGTAAATGACGCCAGCAGCCTACGCGACTGGATGCGCCTGCCGGGGAGCATCGATCGCCAGGATCCCAATTGGATCCCCCACCTCAAGCAGGACGTCGAGAAAGTCTTCGACCCGGCCCGGAACAAGCTCTTTCAGGGTGGCCAGGCGTGGCGCTGGGTGGTGTACGATGCGAACGGCACACCGGTCGGGCGCGTCGCGGCGTTCATCAACCCCAAGACCGCACATACGGAGGCACAACCCACGGGCGGCATGGGTTTTTTCGAATGTGTGAACGACCAGGCCGTGGCGAACATGCTGCTGGACGCCGCCCGCGATCGCTTGAAGCAGGAAGGCATGCAGGCCATGGACGGCCCCATCAATTTCGGGGAGAAGAACATGTATTGGGGAGCTTTGATCGAGAACTTCACCGATCCGCCCATCTACGGCGTCAACTACAACCCACCCTACTACCCGGCATTGCTGGAGACCTATGGGTTCCGGTTGTACTACAAGCAGCTGTTCTTCAAGCGCAGCATGGAAGTGAAGGCCCAGCCCATCTTCCACCGGAAGTTCAACCAGATGAAGAACGATCCTGACTATCTGATCCGCGACGCGCGAGGCCGGAGCGTGGAGCAGCTCGCGGACGATTTCATGACCGTGTATAACGCGGGCTGGGTGGACCATGAGAACTTTAAGCCTATGGAACGGGCCGCAGCGCTCAAGATCATCAAGGCGATGGAACCGGTGATGGACCCGCGCATTCTGATCTTCGTGGAACACAAGAAGGTACCCGTGGCCTTTTACATCAGCGTGCCGGAGCTGAACGAGATCTTCCGCCATGTGAACGGCGACCTGAACTGGATCGGCAAGCTGAAGTTCCTGTGGCACAAATGGCGGGGCACGGTGAAAACGATGACGGGTATCGTGTTCGGCGTGGCCAAACCCTACCAAGGCAAGGGGCTGGAGGGAGCGATGATCGTGTTCGCCGAGAAGATCGTGGAGGCAGGTCTCTACCGCGACACCATCCTTACCTGGATCGGGGACTTCAACCCGCGCATGATCAAGGTGTGCGTCAGCCTGGACGCTGTGAACTACCGCACCATGGCCACGTACCGCTACCTCTTCGATCGCTCGCTGCCTTTCGAACGGCGCCCCATCATCGAGAAGTAGGTTCGGTCATCTTGCACGGATCGGCACGGACGTTACATTTGCAGCCTCTTAACCGGGTCACCTTCCTGGTGGAAGACTCTGTAGCTCAGTTGGTAGAGCACGACACTTTTAATGTCGGGGTCCTGGGTTCGAGCCCCAGCGGAGTCACGAAAGCCAGTGCGAATGCGCTGGCTTTTCCCTTTTTCAACAGCCGGGGCGATACGCCTCCCCGCACAGTTCGATCGAGCGCTGTTGGGCGATGCCCCCCCCGCCAATGTCACAATAGATCCGCGATTTTTTCGCGTTCACAGGGAGCATAACGGAGCGCACAGCCCTAAAACCACCAAGTCCCTCCGTGGGGTGTTGAGAAGAGTCCCTACAGATCTTGCTGAATTGTTGATCGGATGCAGTACCTTTCGCCGTGGGGCATACAATCCGTTCCACACCCAACGCATGAAACAGCTCAACTTTCAAACCATCGCCAAGGCGGTGTTGATGACCCTTGTGCTGGGCTCCCCAGCGCTCATGTCCGCCCAGATCTTCCCGATCGGCACCATCACGAGCAATAGCACACCGCATGCTTATCCCAATCCTTTCACCACCCAACTGTCCGTCGAAGTTCCGAATCCCGGAACCGCGCTTTGTCGGATCTACTTGGTGCGCTCCAACGGTGTGATCGCCCAGAGCGAGACCGTACCCTATGCTCAAATAATGACGATCAATACGAGTACGCTGAACGATGGGACCTATGTGCTGCAGGTCTACGATGAGTTCATGGAACCCCTGTGGACGAAGAAAGTCGTCAAAGTGAGAGCCTCATTGAGGCATTGACCGATCATTTACGCGATAGAAAAGGGGGCCAGTGGCCCCCTTTTCTAATGGTCACCGGATGATCCGCATCCTACTATATTTGCCGCCCGTCCAAGGCTCCCTTGTGCGGAGTATCCAATGCCCAGGTGGTGAAATTGGTAGACACGCTACTTTGAGGGGGTAGTGGCCGAAAGGCTGTGCTGGTTCGAGTCCAGTCCTGGGCACCAAGCGAAAGACCCATCCGCATTCCGCGCGATGGGTCTTCACATGAATGGGCACCCCTGCGGCTGAACTTCTCGTTGTCGAAACCGCTTCCGTGTTGGCCGGCCCAAGCGTGGGAATGTGCTTCGCCGAATTGGGCGCGCGGGTGATGAAGCTGGAGAACAAGCGCACCGGAGGCGATGTGACGCGCAAATGGAAGCTACCGGAGGAAGACCCGAAGAGCCCTGTCAGTGCCTATTTCAGCAGTGTGAACTGGGGCAAGGAGCACCTCTTGGTGGACCTAGCCAGCCCGGAAGGCCGCATCGAACTGGATGCGTTATTGCGCGAAGCAGATGTGCTGATCTCGAACCATCTCGAGGACGATGCGATGAAATTGGGACTGGATCGCGCACGCGTTCGGGCGCTCAACCCGACCCTGGTCCACGGGCACATCAAAGGCTTCGC
Source organism: Flavobacteriales bacterium (assembly GCA_016703105.1). Lineage (GTDB taxonomy): Bacteria > Bacteroidota > Bacteroidia > Flavobacteriales_F > PHOS-HE28 > PHOS-HE28. The sequence continues at coordinate 393,211 of JADJCS010000002.1, read as the reverse complement.
CCAACAACCCACCCGCCCCGCCTTCGATGTGGTGCTCCAAGCCGAGACCGGTTACATCTGCATGACCGGGAACGGACCCGACCAGCTGGCCAAGCTCCCCATCGCATTGATCGACGTGCTGGCGGCGCATCAGTTGAAGGAGGGGATCCTGCTCGCGCTTTGGCAACGGGAACGCACCGGTCGCGGCTCGTTCGTGCAGGTGTGCTTGGAAGAAGCCGCGCTCGCTGGCCTGATCAACCAGGCGAGCAACTTGCTGATGGCCGATCACGATCCGCGCCCGCTGGGCACCTTACACCCCAACATCGCCCCCTATGGCGAAACGTTCCGCTGTGCTGACGGCGGCATGATCATTCTGGCGGTGGGCAGTGATGCGCAGTTCAGCGCTCTCTGCGCCACGCTCGGCACGGCCGACCTCGTCTTCGATCCAAGGTTCGCACGTAACGCGGAGCGCGTGCGGAACAGGACCATACTGGCCGATCCGCTCGGTGCGGCCGTTCGAGAACGATCGCGCCCCGAACTTCTGGAAGCACTTGCTCGTGCCGGTGTGCCGGCCGGCCAAGTGAACACGGTACGCGAAGCGTTGAACTCCCCCATCGCCCACGCGATGCGGCTGGAGAGCAGCATCGATGGTCGTTCGACCGCGCGGTTACGCGGCAACGTGTTTTCGATCGAACCCTACTGATCCCTCAGGTCCCGATGGGGCCGCTTCAGCGCTTCCTTCAGTGTGCGCAACAGATCGGTCATCTCTGTATCGGATAAGCCCTTGCCGAAGACCACCCGTTTCCCCAAGTGCTCGAAGCCCAAACGTTCACCGCCCATCACCCAGAACGAATCGTTCAGCTGCCAGGTCCAGGACGAGGGGTCGATGGTGAGCGGACCGAGGCTCTGGACGTTCTCGATAAAGAACTCGTGCGCGCGGCCATAGCCCAGCACGCTGTTCTTGATCGTGATCACCCCCCTCCTTCACACGGATCAGTTCGAAGCCCTTCAGGCGCCAGGCGAGCACGCGCAGCAGGCGTATCTCGAAGTAGGTCCAAAAGGCGATGAACGTCAGTGTGAACGTGCGTTGATCGCCGCTCGGCATCCGAAGCAACTCAAAGAGGATGTACGCGCCGCAGAGCGTCCATGCCGTTGTCCAACTAACGAGCAAAGTCTGTTTGACCGCCGAAAGTCGCGGGCTGATCACGATCGAAGTGTGCGCACCGTCGCGCTGCACGCTCACCCGCGCGCTCAGGTAGTCCATCAACCCTTGCTGTTCTTCATCACGTCTGCATACAAGGCCTCATAGCGCGGCAGCACCTTGGCCACATCGAATTCCGCGGCCCGGGCCAGGGCACCTTGGCGGAAGCGAGCACGGCTCTGCGCATCCTGGAGAATGGTGATGGCGTTCGCCGCCATGCGATCCACGTCCCCTACCGGGCTCAACAGACCGCTCACACCGTGTGTGTTCACCTCCGGGGTACCACCCGTGTCGGTGCTCACGACGGGAACACCACAGGCCATGGCCTCCAGCGCGGCCAGACCGAAGCTCTCGCTCTCGGAGGTAAGTAGGAAGAGGTCGCAACTACCCAACACATCCTCCGGTCGGGTGATCTTACCCAGGAAGAGGACATCGCTGCAAGCGCCATGCTGCCGGCAGTGGGTCTCAACAAGCTGCCGCTCCGGTCCGTCACCGATCATCAGCAACCGCACAGGCAGATGTTCCCGCACCTTCTGGAAAACACTCACCACATCCTCCACACGTTTTACCGGTCGGAAGTTTGACGTATGCACCAGGAGCAGTTCACCGTTCGGCGCATAGCGCTTCCGAATGACAGGATCGGGCTGTTGTGGATATTGATCGATGCACACGAAGTTGGGGATCACATCGATGTCCCGCTTCACAGGGAAATGTTTGTAGGTATCCTTCCGGAGGCTCTCCGAAACAGCGGTCACGCCATCACTGCGTTCGATGCTGAAGGTGATCACCGGCTCGAAGCTGGGATCGCGACCCACCAGTGTGATGTCCGTGCCGTGCAGGGTGGTGATGAAAGGCAGGCGGCGTCCGCGCGAGGCCAAGATCTGTTGTGCCATCCAGGCCGCGCTCGCGTGCGGAATAGCGTAATGCACATGCACCAGATCCAACCCCTCGTTCTCGGCGACGTCCACCAATTTGCTGCTCAACACCAACTCGTAGGGCGGATAATCGAACAACGGATAGTCGCTCACGCGCACTTCGTGGTAGAACACGCGCCCTTCCACGTCGCGCAGGCGTACGGGCCGGTCGTAGGTGATGAAGTGCACCGTATGGCCCTTCTCGGCCAGGGCGATGCCCAGTTCAGTGGCCACCACGCCGGAACCGCCGAAGGTGGGATAGCAAACGATGCCGATGCGCATGGGGGTCGATAACAGGAGGGAACAATTCCGCGGCGCAAAGGTGCGCAGTGCAAGGTATCCTTCGCGGTATGCGGAAGATCCGGTACTTCGCGGTCGCTCCCACATGTCCCGGCTCCTGATCAAGAACGCGAAAGCCCTCGTGGGCACCCATACCCCTGGCACTACGCGAGTGGCGGGCGCCGCTATGGCGCAGCTCCCCATGATCGAGCACGGCTGGCTGCTGGCCCGCGATGGGCGCATCGAAGCTTTAGGCACCATGGCGGACTGGCCCGGGATCAGCGAATGGAAGGACCTCAAGGTGATCGACGCCAGCGGTCGCTATGTGCTACCGGGTTGGTGCGATCCGCACACGCACACCGTCTTCGCCGCACCGCGCGATGGCGAGTTCGTGGACCGGATCAAAGGGATGAGCTACCAGGACATCGCAGCCAAGGGCGGCGGCATCCTGAACAGCGCTTTGCGGCTACGCGAGATGAGCGAGGAGGACCTCTTCGTTCAAGCCAAGGCCCGGTTGGACGAAATGATGCGGCAGGGCACGGTGGCGGTGGAGATCAAGAGCGGCTACGGACTCAGCCTCGAAAGTGAATTGAAGATGCTGCGCGTGGTGCGCCGCTTGCGTGAAGCGCTGCCATTGCGGATCAAGGCCACACTCCTGGCCGCGCATGCGTTGCCGCCGGAGTTCGCGCAGGACCGCGCGGGCTATGTGCGGATGATCACCGATGAACTCATTCCACAGGCCGCGGCCGAGGGCTTGGCGGATTTCGTGGATGTGTTCTGCGAAACGAACTACTTCACCGTGGAAGAAATGACGCGCGTGCTAGAGGCCGGCGCGAAGTACGACCTACGTGGCAAAGTGCATGTGAACCAGTTCACCAGCCTGGGGGCGATCCCCGCCGCCGTGAAGGCCGGCGCCTTGAGCGTGGATCATTTGGAGGTGATGGAGAACAGCGATATCGCGGCCCTTGCCCTTGCTCCTGCCACCATCCCCACCCTGCTCCCCTCCTGCTCGTTCTTTCTACGGATCCCCTACGCCCCTGCGCGCGCGTTGATCGACGCTGGGACCGCCGTCGCGCTAGCGAGCGATCACAATCCGGGAAGCACGCCCAGTGGCAATATGAACCTGGTCCTTTCGCTGGCCTGCATCCAGTTGCGCATGTTGCCCGAAGAAGCCCTGAACGCCGCGACGCTCAACGCTTCAGCCGCCATGGACCTGGGCCACGAATTGGGAAGTCTCACCGTTGGCAAGCGAGCGAGTTTCATTCTCACCAAGGAAGTACCCTCGCTTTCCTATCTGCCTTACGCCTTCGGGAGCGACCATATCGACACCGTGATCATCGATGGAGAACCTGTCCGGGCCGGAGCGGCCCTTGCCTGAGGACCACCTCGACCCCGAACTGTCGCTGCCGCCCGGCCTGCGTTTCGCACGGGGCATGGGCATCTTCCTCATTGTGTTGTGTACGTTCTTCCTGGTGCAAACGGCGGTCTTCATCGCCTATTGCCGGCAGATGACGCCGGGTTTGAAGAACCTTGCACTGCCCGACCTGCTGGCCTCGCCGGAATTGTTGGAGGCCATGCGTACCTACAGCACCCATGGCGATGCGGTGGCTTCGGCCTCGCTCTGGAGCGGTATCGCGGGGCTGGCAATGCTCTTGCTGCTTTGCCGCCAATGGGTGGGGCAGCACCTTGCCCGGTTCCTCGGCCTGCGTGCTCCGGGCCGCAAAGCGCTGTGGCGGTGGCTGGGAATTTTCCTGGCGGTGGCGGGCGTTCTGGAGGTGGTGGGCTATTTGTTGCCGCAGTGGTTCACCACGGACTACATGGCGCAGGTGGTCGCCTCCAGCACCAAGCCGTGGTTGCTCCTCTTGGGCATCGGTATCCTGCCCGCCATCTTCGAGGAGGCCATGTTGCGCGGACTGTTCTTCGGCACCTTGCGGCAGGTGACCGATGAACACATGGGCGTAGCCATTACCGCCGGCGCGTTCGCTTTGCTGCATATGCAGTACACGATACCCATCATGTTGATGGTCCTGGTGCTCGGTGTGGTGCTCGGCTACGCGCGTTCTCGTAGCGGCTCGCTCTGGTTGCCGATAGGCCTGCACATGCTCAACAACATTGTGAGCGTCCTGCTGGCTTCGCAACCTTAGCTACCACGCGTAGTGCAGAAAAATTGCGGGATACACCAGGCCCAAGCGGATCGCTTCACCGGCTGGTCCTGGATCAGGTTCCGGATCCTCTCCCGAGTTCGATAGCATCGCACGCCACCGCACCCAAAGACCCAGACGACCTTCGATCTCCAAATGGCTCGAGAGCCGATACGACAAGCCCAACGCCCCCTCCACGCCAAACTCACCCCACCAGTCCTGCCGATAACCCTCCGAAGGGGCTTCATAGCCCTGTAGGTCCGAAAAGAACGCGATCCCGTTGACCACGGAATCCAGGCGCTGCGCCTCGGCCGACCGGCTTCGGTAGACCTCATCCGCAGAAAGCACGAGCGAGAGTCCGACGACCGGGGAAAAGCGGCGGTCGCGTTTCATCGACACCACTCCAAGTCGCAAGGCATGCACTTGATCACGATAACTGTCGGTCCCGCTTTCCTGGACACTGTCGATCACGGGAGGGGCGTACGGGATCTCCCAAGTGAACCGAGTGAACGAATATCCGGCACGCAGTGCGTTGTTATCACGCACCCAGCGATGCATCGCGAAACCCAGCCGAACGACCTCCTGCTGGCTATCAGCGATCCAAAGTGCGGAGGCCGGTCCGAGAAGATCCGCTCCAATGGACCAGCGTGCCGGGGATAACGGGGCAACCGATGGTCGAGGAGGTTTCGAGGACGGCGCATAGTCTGGTTGTGCGCTTAGAAGCGACGGCAGCACGACCAGGATGAACAGAGCGCACTTCATGCAACGGATCCGAAGGTAGGTGGGTGCCCAATTAGCTTTGGCGCCCTCAACACAAGCCCATGCCCCGCCAACTCATCGAATGCGTCCCCAACATCAGCGAGGGCCGCGACCGTGCGAAGATCGATGCCATCGCTGCCGTGGTGGAGACCGTGGAAGGCGTGCGCCTATTGGACGTTGATCCCGGACAGGCCACCAACCGCACGGTGATCACGTTCGTGGGCGAACCCGAAGCGGTGATCGAAGCGGCGTTCCGGTTGATGAAGAAGGCGCAGGAGCTGATCGACATGCGCGCGCACAAGGGCGAGCACCCGCGCTTCGGCGCGACGGATGTATGTCCGTTGGTGCCCATCAGCGGTATCACCATGGACGAAGTGGTGCCCTATGCGAAGAAACTGGCCGAACGGGTGGGCAAAGAGTTGGGCATTCCCGTGTACCGGTACGAGTTCGCAGCCAGCGAGGAGAAGCGCCGCAACCTGGCGAACAACCGTGCGGGCGAGTATGAAGGCTTGTCCAAGAAGCTGGTGGACCCCGCCTGGAAACCCGATCATGGTCCGGCGGCGTTCACAGAGAGCGTGGCCCGCAGCGGCGCCGTGGCCATCGGTGCGCGCAAGTTGCTGGTCGCCTACAATGTGAACCTCAACAGCACGAGCACGCGGCGTGCGAACGCGATCGCCTTCGACATTCGCGAAGCGGGCCGGGTATTGCGCGATGGCGATCCGCTCACTGGAAAATCCATCCTGGACGCCAACGGCGAGCCGAAGAAGGTCCCAGGCAAGCTCAAAGCGGTGAAAGGCATCGGCTGGTTCATCGAGGAGTACGGCATCGCCCAACTCTCGCTCAACCTCACCGACCTGGACGTGACCCCGATGCACATCGCTTTCGATGAGGCGTGCAAGAGCTCTGCGGAGCGGGGCATCCGCGTCACGGGAAGTGAATTGGTCGGGCTGGTGCCGAAGCAGTCGCTTTTGGATGCCGCCGACTTTTTCTTGAAGCGGCAGGAGCGCAGCCTGGGGATCAGCGAACGCGAGAAGATCAAGATCGCCGTCAAGTCGCTGGGGCTGGACGATCTGACCCCCTTCGATCCCCAGAAACGCGTGATCGAATATCTATTGGCCGACCCCAAGGAAGAACGCCTGGTGCGCATGGACCTGCTGCGTTTCAGCGAGGAAACGGCCGCGGAGAGCCCTGCCCCTGGCGGTGGTAGTGTGGCGGCCTATGTGGGCGCCCTCGGGGCAGCACTCGGCACCATGGTGGCGAACCTTAGCGCCCACAAGCGTGGTTGGGACGAGCGCTGGGAGGAATTCAGCCAATGGGCCGTGAAGGGGGAAGCCTACCGCAATGAACTGCTCCGCCTCGTGGACGAGGACACCCGCTCCTTCGACCGCATCCTACAGGCGATGCAACTTCCCAAGGAGACGCCCGACCAGAAAGAGGAGCGGAAGTCGGCCCTGCGAGAAGCCACCAAAGGAGCGATCATGGTCCCCCTGCGCACCCTGGAGGTGTGCGTGGCGAGTATGACCGTGATGGCCCGGATGGCGGAGATCGGCCTCAAAGCCAGCGTCAGCGATGCTGGCGTGGGTGCGATGTGCGCGCGCACCGGGGCACTGGGCGCCTACCTGAACGTGCGCATCAATTGCGCGGGGCTGGACGATGAAGCGTGGAAGAAGGATGTGCTCGCGAAAGCAGAGCGCTTGAAAGCCGAGGCCGAAAGGATCGAAGCGGAGGTGATGGCCGCCACCCTCGCGAAGGTTTGATCCTCCGGCAAGGCACCTTACGCAGAAAAGCACTTCAGGGTGCGCACAACAGAAGTACGTGTGCGCGCGTAGGAAGGGCATGGTCCGCTACCTTCAGCGCATCGTACACCGCAGAACGTTCGCCCAGGTCTGGAAGAGGCTGATCTACTTCTTCCCCTTGCAGCTTCTCGTGCTGCATGGAAAGAAGAACCACCTGTTGCTGCTCTTCTGGTTGGTGCTCTGGGCCTACATCACCCAGAGTATGGGGAACAAGTACGGGATCCCCTACCTGTTCCTGTACCCGGAGTACTTCGGCACCGTGGGCCCCTGGGGCTACTTGCTCACCGGTTTCGCCTTGGGCGCGTTCATCACAGGGTTCAACCTGTACAGCTACATCATGCATGCGTACCGGTTCCCGTTCATCGCCACGTTGAGCCGGCCCTTCCTCAAGTTCAATATCAATAACGCCATCATCCCAGTGGCGTTCTCCCTCACCTACCTCTATTGCTCGGCGCGTGTGCAGTTGTTCAAGGAACTGCTGCCCGCAGGGGAAGTGGCATTCAACCTGTTCTCGTTCGTCGTGGGGATCTCCGTTTTCCAATTGATCAGCTTGTTGTACTTCACGCGCACGAACACGGACATCACTAAGATGACCGGTGGCCGGGCCGAGGAGTACCGTCCTGAAGCCCCGCAGGTTGACCTGCCCGGCCCGATGCCACCCATCCCGCCGATGCGTTCCGAGCAACGCAAGGCAACGCGCTGGTTGCGCCGTGAACAACGCACACGCAAATGGCATGTGGAGACCTACCTCCTGCCCTCCTTCCGGATCGCGCTCGCACGCAGCAGCCACCACTACGACAAGGACCTGCTGCGCAGCGTGCTTTGGCAGAACCACATCAACGGATCGATCTTCGAGGTGATCATGGTGGTGAGCTTCGTGGCGCTGGGTGCCTTTGCGGGCCTGCAAGCCTTCGAGATCCCTACCGGAGCGAGCGCCTTTCTCCTGTTCACCATGTTGCTGATGGTGCTCAGCGCCCTGTACAGCTGGCTGAAGGGCTGGACGCTCAGCGTGGTGATCGGCCTTGTCGTGGGATTGAACCTGTTGAGCTATCGCACGGAGAGTTTTCTCTATGACAACCAAGCCTATGGGTTGGACTATCAGGCCCCACCGGCGCGGTACGATCGTCCTGCACTGGCCGCGCTGGCCTACGACACCGTTCGTGCCGCACTGGACAAACAAGCGATGGAGGGCGTGCTCGACCGTTGGCGCTCGCACAACGAGAACGCCACGCGGGACAGCCTTCCCCGCATGGTGATCCTGAGCACCAGCGGCGGGGGATTGCGCAGCATGCTCTGGACCTATCTCTGCATGCAGCACGCTGACAGTTTGCTGAACGGCGGATTGATGCGCCGGACCGCGCTCATCACCGGTTCGTCGGGAGGAGCCATCGGGGCTGCATACTTCCGCCAGGTCGCGCTGGATGCACCCACCACGGGAACTCCACCTACAACGGATGCGGTCCATGCTGGCAACATGTGCCGGGATATCCTGAACCCCGTCGCGTTCACCCTCGTCACCAACGACATGTTCGTCCGGTATCAGCGTGTAAGCGATGGCTCACGGCTGTACACGCGCGATCGGGGCTATGTCTTCGAGCAACGGCTGAACGAGAATACCGGGCAGGTCCTGGATGTACGCCTCAAGGACCTCGAAGAGGCCGAACGCGATGCGCGCACGCCGATGCTGATGCTGGCCCCCACCTCGATCAACGACGGTCGGCGGCTGCTGATCAGCCCCTTGCCCGTGGCGCACCTCACCACCGATCAGCCCGTGGAGCGAATGCGGCACTCACCGCAACCGGAAGCCATTGAGTTCCAGCGGATGTTCGCCGGGCAGGACGCTTCCTCCTTGAAGCTCACCAGTGCGTTGCGCATGAGCGCCACCTTTCCCTACATCACGCCTGTGGTGAGCCTACCCAGCGACCCGCCAATGCGCGTGATGGATGCCGGGATCCGGGACAACTACGGGTTCCGTACCCTATGCACCTTCCTGCTCGCCCACCGTGATTGGATCGCGCGGAACACGTCCGGTGTGGTTCTCGTTCAAATGCGCGACAAGCAGAAGGAACTTGATGTACAGCCTATCAGCGGATCCTTCATAAGCCGTTTGCTGGATCCGGCCCGTAACGTTTTCGGCAATTTCGTGCGGGTACAGGATCAGGATTATGACCTGATGCTCCAGCAAGTGAGTGGCTGGGCGGATTTCCCGATCGATGTGATCGACCTACAGCTGCGGCATGACGAAAGTGACGAGATCTCACTGAGCTGGCACCTTACCGCGGTGGAAAAGCGCCAGGTACAACGCACACTGTGGAGCGAAGAGAACCAAGCGGCCTTCCTCCTTTTGCAGCAGCTCACGGCAGCGGGGGCAGGCGCGCCTGCGGAGGTGGCTCAGCGCGTTGCGCGGTAGTACCGCACCAAGCCTTCCAGAGGATCACGCTCGACCTGGGTGAGGCGCAGGCCTTCTCCCTGGAGCGCGTATGTGAGTTCCTTCCTGAAGCCGAACGCCACGGATCCGGTAGCACGTACCTCCACCGATCCAAGCGTTCGCTTCAACTCCTCGGCCAACAGGGTGAACCGATCGGCCAGGAGCCGCTGCACGTAGGATCGATCAAGATGCTCGGCGAGCCGCGCCACAGGTTCCGCCAACGCTTTGGCCGGGAATGCGGAACGATAGATACCGCGAATGGTGCTGGGGAGATCGGGTCCCTCAGCACCGAACACAGCTTCACGGACCTCCGGGGGCATGTGGTCCCGGAACGCATCTCGGAAGAGGCAACGACCCAGGTCAGCGCCGCTGCCCTCATCGCCCAATATGTAGCCGAGGGAAGGCAATGTGCGTGTGAGGGATGCTCCATCATACAGGCCTGCGTTCATCCCCGTACCAAGGATCATCGCCGCACCGGGCTCCTGGCCCCAAAGCGCACGCGCAGCAGCCAGCAGGTCGCTGTGGACCTCGATGTGCGTGCCGGGAAGTGATGGTTGAAGAGCGGTTAGAAGCAACATCGCACGTTCCGGTGTGCCACAACCAGCCGCATAAAGATGGGCACGCTCCAAACCCACGAACGCGCTCCGTTCCGCTTTCAGGGTCCGCACCAACTCCTCACCGCTGCCTGTGGCCGGGTTGAAGCCAGGCCAGGCACCCGCAGCGGTAAGGACCGTGGTGGTATCGTCCGTCAACACCGCCCAACGGGATGAGGACCCCCCGATATCCGCCAGCAACAGCCCGCTCATACGTGGAAATTACGAGGGCGGATTGAACAGGTACTTGTTCGGGGTGGTGAGGCCATGCTTCACTGCGTACATCACCACGGCGGCCGTGCTGTTCACACCGAGTTTCTGCATGAGGTTGCGGCGGTGCGTGGTGACCGTATGCGCGCTCAAACCGAGTTGGTCCGCGATGCGGGTGTAGGAAAGCCCATCGGCGATAAGGCTGATGATCTGGCATTCGCGCGCGCTCAACGTGATGGGCGCACAGTTCGACCCGGCCTGGGCGAGCCGGTCCAATTCCGCAGCGCTGCGATCCAATACGGCCAGCACCTTTCCACAGAAGAACTTGGAACCGTCGGCCGTATCCAGCACCGCATCGATGATCTCCTGCTGCTCGCAATCCTTTCGGATGTAACTGGTAACGCCAGCGCGCAGCGCATTGGTGAGCGCGGGACCGGAAGGATCGTGCGTGATCGCTATGAAGCGGGTGCGACGGCTATGGCGCAACCCTTCGCGGATGGCCTCGGCCCCGAACCCATCAGCGGTGTGGTCGATCAGCACCACGTCCGGTCGCAGTTCCTCCAAACTTGCGTACAGCGCCGCTGCGGAGCGTACTTCTCCTACAAGGTCCACACGTGGAACGGCGCACAGAATGGTGCGCAATCCGATCAACGAGAGATCGGCCTGGTCGGCCAACAATGTCTTCACCCGCATCCTCCCTATTTGTTTAGAATCGTTCTAAAGTGAGACGAAGGTATCGGCGGATCCGGATCGGGCGATCACGAGTTCTGCACGATCGGTCGGCCGATATTATACGTGCGCCCTTCCTCCGCCGTAAGGGTATCCGGGAAGATCGTGACCGCTTCCTCCAGCAACTGCGCCACATCCTTGTAGCGCGAGGAGAAGTGGCCGAGCAACAATTGACCGACCCCGGCATCGCGCGCTATCGTAGCGGCCTGGCGTGCGGTACTGTGCATCGTCTCGCGTGCCCGGGGGGCAAGATGCTCGGTGAACGTGGCTTCGTGGTAGAGCACATCCACGCCGTTCAGGTGAGGGACCAGGTCGGGGTTGTATGCCGTATCCGAGCAATAGGCGTAGCTCAGCGGGAGTGGCGGATCCAACGTGAGGTCAGCGTTAGGGACCACGGTGCCATCATAGCACACCAGATCCTCCCCTGCTTTGATGGCGCTACGCCGGAAATGCGGGATCAAATGCACGGTCTCCTTTCGCAGCGTGCGCGGGGCCGGTTGTTGACGAAAGAGGAATCCGGTAGTGGGCAACCGGTGCTTCAACGCGAGCGCGGTCACTTGCACATGGGCATCTGACCAGACCAATGCACCGCTTTCGGCACGGGTCGGATGGAAACGTAACGGATATCGCAACCATGTGCCGGAGGCCTGGAGCTGAATATCGATGATGGCTTTCAGCTCCTGCGGGGCATGGATATGCAACTCGCGATCACGCCCCAGTAAATGCATCGTGCTGATCAAGCCCATAACGCCCAGGTAGTGGTCGCCATGCAAGTGGCTGATGAAAAGATGGCCAATGCGCTGGAAATTGAAACCGGCCATGCGGAGGCGTTCCTGTGTACCCTCCCCGCAGTCGATCAGATAGAGGTCCTCATTGGCGTTGACCACCTGCGCGCTGGGCGAGCGTCCGCGGGCCGGGAGGGCCGCACCGGTCCCCAGCGGGGTCAGTTCGAAACGCATGGGTGTAGAGGGTAGCTTAAGATCACCCGTCGGACCGCGCGAGGGTCTTTGTGAACGACGAAGCCCCGTTCCGGAGGACCGGCGCGGGGCTTCGCAAGGGGTGATGGGCGATCAACGATAGACGACCATACGGCCCGTGAAACTGTGCTTCCCAGCTTCCACCTTGTAGAGGTAGATACCGTCCTCGAGGCCGCTCGCGTTGAACACGTAGCGGTTGCTCCCCGGTTTGCCGGCCACGCGTGTGGAACGCAATTCCGCACCCACGAGGTTGAAGACACGGATGTTCACCATGCTCGCTTCGCCCAGCTGGTACTCGATGGTTGTGCGTTCAGTGAACGGGTTCGGCATGTTGCGCACACCGCTCAAGCCAAGGCTGTTCTCCGCGATATCGACCGTGTTGGGGCCGACGACGATCTTGTAGCCGTAGAAGGCCGTGTCGAACGGAATGGTCCCTAGAATGGTGGTGGCGAACACCGTTACCTCCATCACGAGCGGGAAAGTCCCTTCCTGGGTCGGTGTGCCTTCGATCAATCCACAGCCGAGCACGCCACCCAAGTAAGTGCATGGCGCCGAGGTCTGCGAATTGCAGTTCTTCACAAGACCCGGAGGCAGCCCCACGATGTTGAGGAGCTGGACAGAGTCCAATGTGGCCGTGCCCACAGGGATGTTCGGATCGAGGGAGTTGGCGTCCGTGGGAATGATCAAATTGAGCGTGTCGCTGTAGAACACATTGACCATGCCCGGTTTGAAGTTCTCGAGGGTATCCGGCCATACGCCGAAAACGCTGTCGGCATAAAGTGGGTCCGGGGTACACTGGGCCGCTGCGGCGGTGGTAAGGGCGGCGGCGGCGAGCGTGAGTACGAGTTGTTTCATGCGTCCTGGTTGCGGTTCATTCGTCCTTCTTCACGTCCTTCTCGATCTCCTCCATGAAGAGCAGGTCGATGGCTTCGTTCAGCGACGGGGTGATGGAGAGCACGCTCTCCAGTTGTGAGATCTGTACGAGTTTCTGAACGGGCTCCTGCAAACCGCAGACCACCAGCAAACCGTTCACGCTGCGGCAGAGGCGGTTGGCGACCAACAAGGCGCTCAGCCCACTGGAATCGCAGTAGCGTGTGGCCTTCAGGTCGATGATGATGTTGCGGACACCGGTCTTGTTCAGGTACACCAGTTCGCTCTTCAGCTCCGGCGCACAGGTGGTGTCCAGCTTGTCCACGTTGGAGGCTACCAATGTGTACTTGCCTTTGTCCTCGATGGTGAAGTTCATGGTGCTCGCTCAGGCGTTCGGCCCAAATATAGCCACCGGTTCAATTGTCCCGTGGGATCCTTGCGGCCAGCAGGTAGAGCACCGCCATGCGGATGGCCACCCCGTTGTGGACCTGGTCGAGGATGATACTGTTGGCGTGGTCGGCCACTTCGCTGGTCACTTCGACCCCGCGATTGATGGGGCCCGGGTGCATGATCACCAGGTCCTTGCCCGAACGGCGGTAGCGGTCACCATCCAGGCCGTAGAGCATGGCGTACTCCCGAAGGCTGGGGAAAAGCGCCAAACCGTCCCCACCCTGCCGCTCCAACTGGATGCGCAGCATATTGGCCACATCGCACCAGGCCAGGGCCTTATCCAGGTCGTGTTCTACTTTCACCCCAAGGCTGGCCACATGGCGCGGCATCAGCGTCGGTGGCCCGCAGAGCATCACCTCCGCCCCCAGCTTATGCAGGCAATGGATATTGCTGATGGCCACACGGCTGTGCAGGATATCGCCCACGATCACTACACGCTTCCCTTTCACGCTGCCCAACTTTTCGCGGATGCTGTACGCGTCCAGCAAGGCCTGGGTGGGGTGCTCATGCGTGCCATCACCGGCGTTCACGATCCGGGCGTCCACATGCTTGCTCAGGAACACGGCTGCCCCGGGGTCGGGATGGCGCATCACCACCATGTCCACCTTCATGGCCAGGATGTTGTTCACCGTGTCGATCAGGGTCTCGCCCTTCTTCACGCTGCTGGAGGAACTGGAGAAGTTCACCACGTCGGCGCTCAGGCGCTTCTCCGCCAGTTCGAAGCTGATGCGTGTGCGGGTGCTGTTCTCGAAGAAGAGGTTGGCGATGGTGATATCGCGCAGCGAAGGGACTTTCTTGATCGGGCGCGCCAGCACCTCCTTGAAGCTGTCCGCTGTCCGGAAGATCAGCTCTATGTCCTGCAAAGTGAGGTCCGGGATCCCCAACAGGTGGTCGGTGCTCAGCTGGTCGCTTTGCCCGCCTTGGCCCGATCGGGGTATGTTCGGGCTCATTTGCGGGTGGGTGTGGGTTTATGCCCGGTATCCTTCGCAGCGTTCTCGCGCTCATCCGCCGCACCGCTCGTGAGCAGGAGCACCTGGTCCTTCCCCTCGGCCTCCTTCCATTCCACGCTCACGCGCTGGCCGGCAATACTATCCACCCAGCGCCCCACATAGTCCGGAGCGATGGGCAGTTCCCGCTCGAAGCGGCGGTCCACCAGCACGAGCAACTGCACGGCGCTCGGCCGCCCGAAGCTCAACAGGGCGTCCAGCCCTGCGCGGATGCTACGGCCTGTGTAGAGCACGTCGTCGATCAGCACCACTTTGCGTTCTTCCAAGCTTAGGTCCAGTTGGGTCGTGCTTGGAGCAAGCGTCCGCTGCCGGAAATCGTCGCGATGGAAGGTGATGTCCAACTCGCCATAGAGGAACTCATCGTGCGCAAGGATGCGGCCCAGTTCACGGCGAATCCTTCGCGCCAGCAGGACCCCCCGCGGCTGCATGCCCAGCAGCACCGTGTTACGCAGGTCGTCGTGGTCCTCGATAAGCTGATAGCAAAGGCGGTTGACCGTGAGCCCGAAGGCCTTGCTGTCCAGAATGGGGACCGCCTGCATGCGGGGGTGAAGATAGCGGGCCTGCCTCAGGAGCGGTATTCCATGGCTGCGTGGCTGAACGAGCAACGGAGAAGACCGCGCCTCGTGCTTCGCCATCTTTGTTCAGTGATCAGGTATCGACTATTCCTCCTAGCATGCTTGGGCGGTGGGTTCGTCCAGTTGATTCAGGCTCAAAGCGGCTTGGATTCGATGATGCTTCGCCGTATACCGTCGTGCTGCGATATCGAAAGGAACGCCCGCGAGGTGCTGGCAGGCACCCTTCGTAGCCAGGAACACGACTCTACCGCTTTGGTCCTTGACTATTGGATCCAGCGTTGCGGAAATAGCGGTATTTCAGACGTTGTGTCCGTTCTGCTCGCAATTGAACGAGGCGATTTCTCGGACAGCTCCTATTCCGCGGACCTGGTCGATCATTTGGCCGATCTGCGCCGGCGCCGCGCTGCCGGAGACCTACCAGTCCATCGGGGTGGATGCTACTGGATCTTCGGGTACGGGGAAGAACCGGTTGGGGATGACCTGGACGAACAGATCTACGCCTGGAGCGGACGGTTGCGCGAAAGACGACCGCCCGATCCTTTGGCCCAGGACCTAGTGGAATTCATGGGCCCGGACCCGGAAAGTCTCTTTCCGAAACTCCAGCAAGGCGCACACACGGGAACAATGCTCGCCCATAATTTCGCGGCCGAGGTGGCTTCGGCAAAGGAGTTATCGGAAACCCATTATGGCGTGATACTCGGGGCATGGATGCCCATTGGCCCGCTTGCGGTTCTGGGCTCGCATCCTGAACTGGGCCTTCGCTACGGGGTGAAGATGCGGCGTTGGAATTTCGCCGCCCTCGGCGCCTTTCGGTTCGGATCATCCGCAGAGCCGTATGAAGCGCAGCGCAGCAGCGGTGCAGTGGGCACAGAGAGAACGAGCCAGTTTTTTGGATATCACTTTGGGGGTGAAGTGGGCCGGGACCTAGTTCCGCCAAAGGCAAATGAACTACAGGTGCTGAGTGGGATCGGCTATGACGCTTTCACCGCATTGAAGGAGAACGAAGAAGATGACCTGGGCGCCGCCGTGGCGATATCGCTGGACCTGAACGTAGGTCTGGAATATCGGCACTACGTGAATGAGCGCTGGTGCGTAGGTCTTCAATCCAAATACCATTGGGTGGACTTGACCCTTAGCGATACGGTGGAAATGACCGGACAGCCGTTCACGTTGAGCCTGCTTTTCGGCATGGTCTCGAACGTCAGCAAGCAGTACAGGTACGATATGCTTCAGTTGGATAACGAGCGGATCAGGCCAAAGCGAGTCCCGCAATAGTTCAAGCCGGATGGTGTAGCTGTCGTTCCGGGGATAGACCGCCGTTCAAGGCGCCCTCACCCCCACCGCTTCGTGCACCACTTCCTGGATCCTCGTTCTGACGTTCAACTGGGTAAGAGCCTTGTTATCCGCTGTGGGATAGATGCGGTTGCTGAGGAAGATGTAGACGATGTGTTGCTCGGGATCGGCCCAGGCCATGGTGCCAGTGAAGCCGGTATGGCCGAAGCTGGCATAACTCACACACTCGCAAGTGGGACCGCCCTTGCCACGCACGGGCTTGTCGAAGCCCAGGCCGCGCCGGTTCTCCTTGGCGGCTGGCGTTGGCCCGCAAGCCTGGCACTTCGTGAATTCGGATACCACCGCATCGCTCAAATAGCGCTTGCCAGCGAATGTGCCTTTGTCGACCAAGAGTTGCATGATGGCGAAGAGGTCGCTGGCATTGCTGAAGAGCCCCGCATGGCCCGCCACACCTCCGAGCAGCGCCGCACCAGGATCGTGTACATCGCCCCACACCTGTTGCTGACGGAACTCGGCATCGTACTCGGTGGGGATCATCCGCCACCGCGGAAAACGTTCCATCGGGCGGTAGCCCATGCGGCCCAAACCCATGGGGTGATAGAAAACGCTGTCCACATAGCGATCGAGCGTGGTGGAGGTCACGCGCTCCACGACCTGCTGCATCAGCATCAATCCCAAGTCACTGTACTTGTATTCTTTTACCGGGTTCAGTGGCGTGGCCAGGATCCAATACAACACACTGTCATGGTACGCCGCGTTGATGTAAGTGCGCTCCGCGATCCGCTGGGTGTGAACACTGTCCGGTTTGTCCGCCACAACACCGGGACGGGGCTTCTTGTCCGCGATCAAATGCGTGTAGAAAGGCACCCAATCCTTCAGCCGGGCTTGGTGCGTTAGGATATCACGCAGACCAAGACGGGCATAGTCCTCGTGTCGATCGTTCAATTCAGGCAGGTAGGTGCCCAGGTCCTTGTTCAGGTCGATGCGGCCTTCATCCACCAACTTCATCACGCTGAGGGTGGTGGCCGCCACTTTGGTGATGCTTGCCAGATCGTAGAGGTCATCGGTGCGGGTATTACGCGAAGCATCGTAGGTCGGCTTGCCGTAGGCCTTGTCCCAGATCACGTCCCCATCCACCGCTACCAGCACTTGGCAACCCGGAAAAGCCATTTTGTTGATCGCCTCCTGGACAATACCATCGATGCTTTCAAGATCCGCGGTCCGCACCCCGATCGCCTCGGGCAGGATGTAGCGGACACGATCGAGCGCGGTCCATGCGATCCCTTGGCCCATTTCGAATTGTGAGGAAGGGGTAACAGGCAGTCGCCCGCTCACGTCGTTGGCTCCAAAAAAAGCCTGCGCCATCAGGTCGTGCATATCTGCATCGTCCTCGTAGCCCACCACCAATGCATCCAGCTCGCTGGCACCGTAGGCACGCGTAAGTCGATAGGGATTGCCGAAGAAGGCGAGCGCGGTGGAGTGCTGGCGCTGCACGGCTTGCAGCACTTCGAACACGCGGTCGGGCACACCGAACTCTTTGTCGGCCCGGAAGCTGGTGCGGTGTACAGAGGCGATCACCAGATCATGCCCCTCCAGCAAAGTGAGCAGCGCGTTCAGGCTGTCGCGATGCAACTCCTTCGGCACCCCGATGGTGGTGATGTTCGCATAGCGACCAAGGGAACGGTGGAAGGCATTGCCCGCAGTGTCCCCTAAGGCTAGAGCCGCGATGCGCATGGATCCAGGATCCTTTACCGGGAGCACGTTGTTACGATCGCGCAGCACGGTGATGGCATCGGCGTAGAGCGCACGTCGCAGTTGCTTGGCCTGTGGCGTATTAAGGTCCGCGACGATGCCCATGGGTTCAATGCGGCGCTTTTGTTGCAGACCGGCCCAATGCTTGGCGCGGAGCACCTTCAAGCATTTGTGGTCCACCATCGCCTGCGGTACGATGCCGCTATCCACCGCTTGCTGGATGCGGTCGATGGCTTTCACGGGATCCTGCGGAAAGAGCAGCATGTCGTTGCCCGCGAGCAGGGCACGCAGTTCGATCTCGCCGGGCTTGTCGGCGTTGGCGACACCCTTCATGTTCAATGCATCGGTGAATACCAGCCCTTGGAAACCGAGTTCACGCTCGAGAAGATCCATCACCACGGGTTTACTCAGCGTGCTGGGCATGCCGGGGTTCGTGTCGAGCGCGGGCACTTCGAGGTGGGCCACCATGATCGCCGCGAGGCCTTCTTCCATCAGTCGTTGGAAAGGATAGAGTTCGAGCGAATCCAAGCGGCCGCGTGTGTGGGCGATGATCGGGAGCGATGTGTGCGAATCAGTGTCTGTGTCACCATGTCCCGGGAAGTGCTTGGCGGTGGCGATGACCCCACCGGCCTGCAGGCCGCGCATATAAGCGATGCACTTGCGCGTCACGTTCTCGCGGTCCTCGCCGAAACTGCGGTCGTTGATCACCGGGTTCGCGGGGTTGTTGTTCACATCCGCGACGGGCGAGAAGCTCACATGCACACCCAGCCGCTGCATCTGCCGGGCGATCTCGCGCCCCATGGTCTCGATCAGCGTGTCGTTGCGCATCGCCCCTAACGTCATCTGCTTCGGGAAGCGCATGGTGCTATCCAGGCGCATGGCCAGGCCCCATTCCAGGTCCATGCCGATTAGCAACGGCACATTGGACAGATCCTGGAAGCGATTGGTCAAGTTGGCCTGCCGGACGGGGCCTCCTTGGAAGAAGATGAGGCCTCCTACGCCCTGGTCGCGGACCAGTGCTTCCACTTCCGCGACATGCTTCGCATCCTTGTTGCTGTACGCGGCGACCATCATCAACTGCGCGATGCGGTCACGGGAGCTGAGCGTGGACATCACCGAATCGGCCCAGTCGATGCCATCGTTCAGGAAGGCGGGTGGCGTGCGCTGGGGTGGTGTTCCGCCGGTACTGAGAAGCGCCGAGGCGGCGACCAGCGCGGAAAGGAGGACTTTGTTCATGGAGGGCGGTCAAAACTACCCGTGCGAGCACCGTGCCACCGCCGGAGGAAGGGTCGGTTTTCAACACCAACGCGGTGGTTGCGCGGATCATTTCCTACGCACCTTCGCCATCGGTGGCTCGCGCTACCTTTGACCTTGACCTATTGCCTCCCTGCCCTCTCCCATCCGATGAGCGATCTGATCCGGCTGCTGCCCGACCACGTGGCCAACCAGATCGCGGCGGGGGAAGTGGTGCAACGTCCCGCCTCGGTGGTGAAGGAGTTGCTGGAGAACAGTGTGGACGCGAAGGCGACGCACATCACCTTGGTTCTGAAGGAAGCCGGTCGTGCGCTGATCCAGGTGAGCGATGATGGCGCGGGCATGGGCATGAACGATGCCCGGTTGTGCTTCGAGCGGCACGCCACGAGCAAGATCCGCGCGGCGGATGACCTGCTCGCATTGCGTACCATGGGCTTCCGTGGCGAGGCGCTGGCGAGCATCGCGGCGATCGCGCAAGTGGAATTGCGGACCCGATCGCACGCCGATGATCTGGGCACGCGTATCGTGATGGAAGGCAGCCAGGTGCGCGCGCAGGAGATCGTGGCCGCCCCGGCCGGCACCGCGATCACTGTGCGCAACCTGTTCTATAACGTGCCCGCACGTCGCCAATTCCTGAAGAGCGATGCGGTTGAACTGAAGCATGTGTTGGAAGAGTTCCAACGCGTGGCGTTGGCGCATCCGGGTACCGCGTTCCAAGTCCTGCACAACGAGGAGGAACTGTTCCGCATGCCGGGTGCTGCCGATGACGCGAGCGAAGCCGCTGCCCTGCGCCAACGCGTGGTCCACCTTTACGGCCGTCGGTACGACGAACGCCTCGTACCTGTGGAAGAAGCCACGGACTTCGTGCGCGTGCAAGGCTATATCGGCAAGCCGGAGTTCGCCAAGCGCAGCCGGGGCGAGCAGTACTTCTTCGTCAATCGCCGCTTCATCCGGAGCTCCTACCTGGAACACGCCGTGCGCACCGCGTTCGACGAACTGGTAGGGCGCGACAGCTATCCCTCGTGGTTCCTTTTCCTGGAACTGGACCCTTCGCAGATCGACATCAACATCCACCCCACCAAAACGGAGATCAAGTTCCGCGACGACCGCACGGTTTACGCTATCGTGCATGCCGCGGTGCGCAGGGCCTTGGGCCGCTTCAACATTTCGCCGAGCCTTGACTTCGAACCCGAGCCGGCGATGATCGCGGCTTTCAGCGGTGCATCCGTACAGCCGATGCCCGCTCCTGCTCCCATACAGCCTTGGCGGCCACAGGACCTGGGAGTTCGTCATGCGGTAACGGGCTGGCAACAGCTCTTCGATCTTCGTGACAGGGGACCTGCGATGCCCGAGCTCTCCGGAGCACCTGTTCCGACCCCGGACCACGTGGTGCCGATGCGCGAATTGGATGGCGAGCCCGGCCCCCGGCCTGTGTTCCAACTCCACGGCAGCTACATCATCGCGCAATTGCGCCATGGCTTCGTGGTGATCGACCGCAGCCGCGCGCTGGAACGCATCGGCTACGAACGCGCACTGAAGCAGTTGGAGCTGGGCAACGGACCGAGCCAGGCCGAACTCTTCCCCCGCAACGTGGAATTGAGCGCAGCGGACTGGGCCCTGGTCGAGGACCTTCTACCCGAACTGCGCGCGCTCGGGTTGGACCTGCAGGTTTTCGGTGGACGCACCCTCACCGTATGTGGCATGCCGGTGGGGTCAGCGCAGGACGATCCCGAACGGGTGCTCGAACAGCTCATTGAGCAATTGCACACGGAGCGCGGTGCGCTGAAACTGGAACGGCACGCGGCGCTCGCGCGAAGCATGGCGCGGAGCATATCGATGCGGCCGGACGAGACCTTGAGCCCGCCGCAGATGCACGACTTGATCGACCGGCTATTCGCCTGCGAGATGCCCTACTACACACCCAGCGGCAAACCCACATTGATCACCTACGGCCTGGACGAACTGGCCCAACGTTTCGAACGCGGATGAACGGAATTGGATCGGGCATGGGCGGGCTTCTGCCCCCGGTGGTGAAGAACCTGCTCATCATCAATGGCCTCTTCTTCCTGGCCAAGATGAGCTTCGGCACGGATGAACTGGGCCGCAACCTGCTGGACAGCCAGTTGGGCATGTACTACCTGGGATCGCCGCACTTCCGGCCGTGGCAGATCCTTTCGCACATGTTCATGCATGGCGACATCGGGCACATCTTCACCAATATGTTCGGTCTGTTCATGTTCGGTGGGCCGGTGGAACGCGCGCTCGGATCGAAACGCTTCATTACCTACTACCTCGTCTGCGGCCTGGGTGCGGCCGCGCTCCATACCGGGGTGAACGCCTACGAAGTGATAGGCGACGAAAGAGCGGTGGCCGCCTATGGCGCCGATGTTCAAGAGGTAAAGGACGCCACCAAGCTGCCTACCCTCGAGGAGGCGAACAATGCACTGACCGAGATCGCCATGGCTCACCAAGTGCCGGAGGCCACGCTCGCCCAGCTCTTCTACGATTACCAAGGCACGATCATCGGGGCCAGCGGAGCGGTCTTCGGTATACTGCTCGCTTTCGGGATGATGTTCCCGAACCAGGAGATCTTCCTTCTGTTGCTCCCGATCCCTATCAAGGCGAAGTACTTCGTCGTGATCTATGGCCTGCTGGAGCTCTATATGGGTTTGAAGCAGAGCCAGGGTGACAACGTCGCGCACTTCGCGCACCTCGGCGGCATGCTTTTCGGCTTCTTCCTCATCCGGCATTGGCGAGGGAGCGGAAGTTTGTGGGGCTGAGCCAGCCGTGAGCGGGTAATGGCAGCAGGCAGTTGGCAGGTGTCAGTTGGCGATGACGATCTTCCCACACCGGTGCCTGCCGCTTCTGTCCACCGCGCGCCAAAAACCGCGCACTGAAGCCGCTTCCCTGTCCGTCCTTTCCACATTGCTTTTAGGGCGCGACCTTTGTACGGTCGCACCACGCGAACGGAGAAGAGGATGGCTTTGAAGGATGAACTCGCGGTTCAATGGCGTACGGGCGGCGTGCTCGTGCGCCTGATCCTGATCAATGTGGGCGTGTTCCTCGCGTTGCGTCTGGTCGATCTCATCTTCTTCCTTTCCGGCAACCAAGGGCCGAACGTAGCGCAGTGGTTGATGAGCACCAGCCATCTTCCTACGCTCCTGGTGCGGCCATGGACGGTGCTCACGTACATGTTCGCGCACTGGGACCTGTTCCACATCCTGTTCAATATGCTGATGCTCTGGTTCGCCGGGCGCCTGTTCCTGGACCTGTTGGGGCCCAAGCGTCTGGTGGGCAACTACCTGTTGGGCGGTTTCTTCGGATTGGCGCTCTATGTCATCAGCTACAACCTGTTCCCGCCCTTCCAGCGCTTCGCGGAGGGGAGCACCATTCTTGGTGCTTCAGCTGCGGTAATGGGTGTGTTCATCGGAATCGCGGCCTACCGTCCGGATATGGTCGTACACATGATCATCTTCGGTGCGGTGCGGTTGAAATGGATCGCGTTGATCTACATCGTGATCGATCTGATCAGCGTACGACAGGGCGGCAACAGCGGGGGCCACATCGCTCACCTCGGTGGCGCACTGTACGGCTATCTGGCCGCAGTGCAACTGCGGCGTGGGCGCGACTGGTCTCTGGCCTTCGTTTCATTTTGGGAGCGCACCTGGGACCTGCTCTCCGGCTCGCGCGTGCGGCGGTTGAAAGTGGCACATCGTAAAGAGCGCGTGAGCGTCATGGCCGACCGGATCGCCGAGCACAAACGCGATCGCCAGGCCCGCGTGGACACCATCCTGGACAAGATCAGCCGCAGTGGGTACGACAGTTTGAGCAAGGAGGAGAAGGACTTCCTGTTCCGCGCCAGCAATGACCGCTGAAGCCCTGCCGAAACCCCGGCCGTCGCGCTGGCATCTCCCCCTCTGGTGGCTCAACCTGTCCATGGCACTGATGGTGCTGCTGGCCTATGCTTGCACATCGGTGGACCCACAGAAACTGTGGCCGCTCGCCTTTTTCGGGATGGCCTATCCCTTCGTGCTTCCCTTCCATGCGTTCTTCCTCATCTGGTGGGGCTTGTTCCGCCCGAAGCGGATGCTGGTATCGGCCCTGGCGATAGCACTGGGCTGGGGGCATGTCGGCGAGTACTTCCAGCTGCTCGGCCACAGCACCGCACCAACGGATGCCGCAGGGGCATCTTTCAAAGTGATGTCCTACAACGTACGACTGTTCGACCTGTACAACTGGAACAACAATGCCCAGACGCGCAACGAGATCTTTGACGTGATCGCCTTCGAGAACGCTGACATCCTCTGCACGCAGGAATTCTTCAAAGCGGACGATGGCTTCTTCGACACGAAGGATACCCTGATGCGAAGCTTCGGCTACTCCGGCTGCCACGAGGAATACACGCACCACACTAAACGCGGGCACCATTTCGGCATCGCCACATTCTCCTCTTACCCCATTGTGGACAAAGGCAGCATCTCCTTCCCGGACGAACTGAACAACCTGTGCATCTGGACGGATATCCGCGTCGAGAAGGATACGATCCGTGTTTACAACGCACACCTGGCCAGTATCCGTTTCGGGGATCGGGACTACCGGTTCATGAAGGATCTGGATACCGATACCCACAGCGATAGCCTTCGCCGCGGAGGCTTGCGGATCATGAACCTACTTCGCAACGCCTTTATTCGCCGGGCGGACGAAGTGCGCATGATCAAGGCCCACATGGCCAGAAGCCCGCACCCGGTGCTTTACTGTGGGGATATGAACGACACCCCG
This sequence comes from Flavobacteriales bacterium, assembly GCA_016703105.1. Classification (GTDB taxonomy): domain Bacteria; phylum Bacteroidota; class Bacteroidia; order Flavobacteriales_F; family PHOS-HE28; genus PHOS-HE28. Next base: position 369,225 of record JADJCS010000002.1, on the reverse strand, counting down.
ATGAGCTACAGTTACGCCTACCTCGCCGAGGGGCTCACCGATGCCTTCATTGAAAGCGGACGCGGCGTGGGGCACACCTACATCGGCGCCTTCCCCAGTTTCCGCATCGATCACATCTTGCACGCGCCGGAGCTGATGAGCTGGAACTTCCGCACGCTGCCCGATAGGTTGAGCGACCACCGCCCGATCGTGACCGAAATGGCTTTCAAAAAGCCATAGTACGACCGCTTCGTGACCCTACTGAGGGACCGGCGCGACCGCATAGACCAGGAACCCCTTCTCGCGCAGTTGTGCCAGAAGACCGCGTTCACCGGGCAAGTGGGCCGCACCCACAGCGAAGAAACAAGGCGGCCCCGAACGCATCAGCTCGTCCATACCCGCCACCATCCGCACGTTGCGATCCTGTAGAAGGCCCTTGTCCAAACTCTGCGGAATACCGCCCGCTTCGGCCACCTCCATCACCTTTTGCAGGTCCTGGGCAGCATAGGCCTCCATCATTTGCTCCATCTGCGCGCGATAGAGATCGTGCTGCACCATGTCGAGCAGCATTTGGGCCTGTTCCTTCAGAGGGATGGCTTGGATGGCGGCCATTTGTTCGGCCACCGTTTCCAGGCCCAGCACTTCCTTGCCATCGGATTGGGCCCGCTTCTGTAGATAATCGTCCAGGACGAGAATGCTATCGCTGTGCATAGTGGCCTCCGAAAGCAGGGCCATGGACCAGAACGGCTTAAGATGATCCGTGGTGAACGCCACCACACCGAGGTGCTCCTTCAAGGCTGCCTCAACTTGGGCGAAGTCCTTCTTGCGGTAGAGGTCCTCCAAATTGGTGCCTGCGGGCATCATCATGGAGGTTACCAGATCACCCGCTCCCTCCATTGCGGCGCTGAGGTCCAGTTCGCCCACCACACGGGGGCATTGTCCGAATGCGGCCCAAAGCGAATCGTTCCCCCGGTACGCCCGAGCATCGCGGCTGTGTACGGTGCCGTAGAGGTAGGATGCCGATGCGCCTTCCGCCGGGCGGATCCGCCATAACAACGACCGTTCAGTGACTTGCGCGGACGCGACGAACCCGATCACCTGGGTAAGCAGCAGGAGCGCGGCACGCATGCGGCCAAGATAGGCCCGCGGAACGGTCAGAATATGGCGAAGGCCAGGAGGAACGAAGCCAGTGAGAGAACGGCCGAAACGATGCTGCCGGTCATGATCAACTGGGAGCGGTTGCCGGAGGGAGCGCGGAGGGTGCCCATGTTTTTCTGTAACGCATCCTTTAGACGCTATTCTTTCAAGAGGGTTGCCATAGCCTATTGACAAATAGCGACGAATGGCCTATCGCCCCGGCCCAACCCATTGATCTTCAGCATGGATCCGATCACCCGCGACCTCAGCACGGCCGATCGCAAGCGCCCACTAACGGCCTACCAAGGGGCGCTGGACCGCTGTGGTCTTGGGGGAACCCGAACCTCCGCCCGCTCCTCCGCGCTCTGTGCGGACGATCCGTTCACTGGGGCGGGGGCGTTCTCCTCCACCCTCGCCGAAAGGCTCACGCTTCAGCAGAACGTCCATGCGTGGGCGAGGTGATCCGGCGCCGATGGCTACCTCTTTCCGCAGTGCTACACTTGGAGCATTGTTCGGACATGCTGCGGGTGGTACGACCAGCGTGGGCGGGCATGACATCATCTGCTGGGTCCGCACGGTTTCGATCACCCCATAACCAATTGCGATCGCACCGACCGCATCCATGACCACGACCTCCACAACGCCCGAGCCATCGGTGTGCTGTGTGAGCAAGGTGATCGGTTCGACACCACCCACCGTGTGCCAGGTAACGCGCCCGGGTATGCGCACTACGCGCTGGGTGGGGCGGTCGCCAGGCTCGACGCGTTCCGAACACGCACACCGGAATTCGCGCACCAAAGCATCCTGCGTGTGTACCACGACGATCAACTTCTTCGCTGAGCCGTTGAGCGAGGCGAAGAGCAGGGCTGCAAGAAGTGCGTTGCGCATGGCGCTGAAGTGTTGGTGCATTCGAAGGTAAAGCACGCGGCGCCGCTTGGCATGGACGATCGGGCTTCGCCTAGGCGGGAGCGGCAAGGCACCGGATAAGTTCGGCTCCTTGCGATGCGGAACCTCCTCCTCATCAACCAAATGGCCTTCAAGACCACACCCTCCCCAGTAGTGGTGATTTCCGAGGTGCGGATCAACGATCCGCGGCAAGGCGGGCTAGCTTGCGATCGCTCCAACCACGCGCCCTATGAAACAGATCTTCACCCTTATGCTTGTAGCCTTCGCGATCAACGCCCATGCCCAATGCGTGGAGACCGACCTCGGACTTGACTCCGCGGTCGTCCCCGGATTTATTAGGGGGGCCGAAGCCGTGAACGACGGGATCGTGGCAGGCGTCATTTTGACCCAATTGGCGAGCGAGAACAGCCTTTTATTGTCTAAGGCGGATCTGAACGGGGACATGCTCTGGCAACGGATACTGACCCCTTCCGACCCGGACGCTCGGTTGCAGCCCATTTGGACCATCGGCACCTCCGACGGAGGGTTGCTCGCTTACGGCGACGTTTTGCACAAGGTCAATGGCGTGAACAATTACTACTTCAATCAATTCGCCACCAAACTGGACGCCTCCGGATGCACCGAATGGTCCCGTTTGTTCATGGTCCACGGAAGCTCGCTCGATTGGCAACATTGGGAGAACCCGCTACGGGTCGTGGAACTTGGCTCAGGCGACTTCCGCATGGATGTGATAGCCCAAGGGCTCGACACGATGAGCGTCCGTCAGGTGCATATCGATCCACAAGGGCAACCGATCAACGTTCACAGTTACGCGAGGACCTTTCCGTTCTGGACAGCGCACACATGCGAGGCCTCGGATGGTGGCACCCATATTTTGATGAGCAACGGCGTTGGGTTCACGTACAATCATTTCGACCCTTCCGGAGTGTTCCAATCCGGGTTCTCTTTCGACGGGCTGGACCATTCTGAAATGGCCTATGTTCAGGAATTGTCGAACGGTGATCTTTTGTTCTACCAGACCCCGGCATTGGTGCGGATCGATCCCACCGGTACGCTGGTTTGGGCACGCACTTATGATAACCTCCCTGGTAGCATTACGTGGCTTCAGGAATCCCTCGTTGAATTGGATCAAGGGGAACTGCTTTGGCTGAACAAGGATATGCTCCTCCACTTGGATGGCAGCGGTGCGCCCCTCGAAAGCTGGCATCATGACCCGGATTGTCCGACCTCCCTTTCTCGAACGAACGGTGGCTTGGTCCTGGTGAAGCAATTGTGTGATGTGATGCAAGGCACCGCATCGCCTGCAGTGCGGATCGTGCATGCCACGGATGTGGCGGATCTGGTCTGCGGAATGACCCCTGGGACCGTGCCTACCAGTTCGCCTATTTCGAGCACCGTGAACCCAGCATCGGCTTATTATACCGCTTTGACCACGACTCTGAAGAGCTGGGACTTTGCCATGACAACAGGGTGCGATGCCACACTGACGATGACCGACCTGACCCCATCGCTCAGCGCTGCCCCCGCCCGACCTGGCTTCACAACTCCTCTGTTCATCAGCATCACCGATCTGGCCATGTGGCCCAGTGATAGCATCGATGTGGTCTTGACGGTCCCAGCACCCCTTACCCCGATATGGACGGATCCGCCTGCCACCAGCGTTGTTGGGAATACGGTCACTTGGAGCAACCGAGCTCCACTTGCAGGCTTCGGATCGACCTTGTTCCAGGCAACTGTTACAACGCCTGCCGACCCTCTTCTTTTGGGCACTCCCATCACCTATGTCGTGGCCGTTTCACAGGACAGCGCGGAAGCCTCAACCACGAACAATGTTTATTCCTTCACAGACACCATTTCCGGCGCCTACGACCCCAACGACAAACTCGTCCGCACCAGCAGCGGCTTGAACGATGCGGAGTTCTACCCCAGCATCGATGAGTGGCTGGACTATACCATCCGATTCCAGAATACCGGCACCGATACCGCCTTCACTGTGGTGGTCACCGATACGCTGCCAGCCGAGTTGAGCACTGGCACGCTGAACATCCTATCCGCTTCACACCCTTACACGTACGAATTCGGTGGCGATGGCATCCTGCGTTTCACGTTCAACAACATTCTTCTGCCGGACAGCAACGTGAACGAGGCGCTGAGCCATGGCTTGGTGAGCTTCCGCATACAGCCCGATGACGGCCTTGTGTTGGGTACGACGATCACCAACAACGCGGACATCTTCTTCGATTTCAATCCACCGATCCGCACGCCGGATGCCGTGGTGATGATCAGCATGCCTACCTCGCTGCCCGAACTGAACACCAACGAGATCCTGATCTATCCGGTGCCGGTGCGTGAAGTGCTGATCGCACAGCTGCCGGAAGGCTTTGTGATGCGTCGTGTCGATATCCTCAGCTCGGATGGTAGACTAGTGCGTTCACCGAACATCAGCCCGCTTAGCAACCGTTTGGACGTCGGGACGCAGGGCCTCGTACCGGGCGTCTATCTGCTTTCGGTGGAAGGCGCAAAAGGGCAGCGACTGACAGCGCGGTTCGTGAAGGAATAAGGGCCACAACACCCTGAACAGCAAGGCCTCTAAGCCCCCAAAGGCCCGATAGGTACTTTCGCGGTCCCGATCAGGCGCAGGAGCAGGCGCAATTGCCTCCTGCTCCTGGCCCTGCCCCTGCACAAATGGGTTCCGCACGCACCGCCGCTTTCCACACCCTGGGCTGCAAGCTCAACTTCAGCGAGACCAGCACCCTGGCCCGTTCGCTGGAAGAAGCCGGCTATGCGCGTGTGAAGGTCGAGGACCGTCCGGATGTCTTCGTGCTGAACACCTGCAGTGTGACGGAGAACGCGGACAAGGAATGCCGTCGTCATGTGCGCCGTTTCCAGGCGATCAATCCAGAGGCGTTCATCGCCGTAGTGGGCTGCTATGCCCAACTGAAGCCGGAAGAGATCGCGGCCATCCCTGGTGTGGATCTGGTGCTCGGCGCGAGCGAGAAGTTCGACCTCGCCGCGTACATTGAACGGGATCTCGCGCATCCTTCACCCGGAAAAGGAAGAGCACTACTCCCCCATCAAGGATCTGAAGCACTTCGTTCCGAGTTGGAACGCTGGTGACCCCTCCTCCGCTGAAGCTTCGGTGGGCGCGCGAACGCGCACCTTCCTGAAAGTGCAGGACGGCTGCGACTATTTCTGCAGCTTCTGCACCATACCGCTCGCCCGCGGGCGCAGCCGGAGCGCGACGATCGCCGAGACCGTGGCACAGGCCAAAGCGATCGCCGCCAGTGGCGTGAAGGAGATCGTGCTCACGGGTGTGAACACAGGAGACTTCGGCCGCCAGCACGATCAGAATTTCCTTCAACTGATCGAAGTCTTGGATCGGGCGAAGGCGATCGAACGCTTCAGGATCAGCAGCATCGAACCGAACCTGTGCAACGATGCCATCATCGACTTCGTGGCCGGGAGTGATCGGTTCGCTCCGCACTTCCACATGCCTTTGCAGAGCGGCAGCGATGTGATCCTTCAGCGTATGCGCCGACGGTACGATACTGCATTGTACGCCGAGCGCGTCGCGCGGATCAAAGACCGGATGCCGCATGCGTGCATCGGCGTTGACGTCATCACAGGCACGCCGGGCGAGACCGACGACGAGTTCACGAAGACACATGAATTCCTGCGGTCGATCCCCGTGGACTATCTCCATGTCTTCACGTACAGCGAGCGCGCCAACACCACCGCCGTCCGCATGGACGACAGCGTGCCGATGGACGTGCGGCGCGAGCGCACCAAACAATTGCGCTTCCTGAGCAGCAAGTTGCAGCGCGCTTTCTATGAGAGTCATCTCGGCACCACCCGTCCGGTGCTGTTCGAAGCGGAGGAACACGAGGGACGCATGCTCGGCTTCACGGACAACTATCTGCGGGTGTCCATGTCCTTCGATCCGGACATGATCAACACGATCGTGCCCATCGGGTTGGAGAAGATCGATGGCGACGGACATGTGCTCGGTTCCAGCCGGACCGTATCGATACCGCCAACTGCCAACTACGAACTGGCCACTGCAACCTGATGTATCCCACCCTCTACCACGCCCTGCTGGACCTCATGGGTCTTGACCTTCCCTTTCTGAAGTTCCTGAACAGCTTCGGATTCTTCGTGGCGGTGGCCTTCCTCCTGGCGAGCTGGACGCTCTCCATGGAACTGCGCAGGAAGCAAACCCTGGGCTTGTTGAAGCCGAGCATGCGCAAGGTGACGGTGGGCGCACCCGCGAGCCTATTGGACCTTGTGAGCACCGGTGCGCTGGGCTTCCTCTTGGGCTGGAAGGGCGTTTTTCTATTGCTCGATCCGAACGCCGCCCTCGCCGATACACAGGGATTTCTCCTGAGCGGGAAGGGGAGCTTCTTCGGCGGCCTGGCCGTCGGTGCTTTCCTGACCTGGTTGCGTTGGCGTGAGAAGGAGAAGCAGAAACTCGAGACGCCTCGTGTGGAAGAGGTGCGCATCATGCCCTCGGAGCACGCGGGCAACATCACGCTCATCGCCGCGCTCTGGGGATTGATCGGCGCCAAGATCTTCCACTGGCTGGAGAATCCGGATGAGTTCATGGACATGATCCAGAACCCGAGCGGTGCGGGCTTCTTCAGCGGGCTGACGATGTACGGCGGCCTGATCTGCGCCGGAGCCATGGTGATCCGCTATTTCGTGCGCCACGGCATGCCCGCCTTGGAGGGAGCGGATGCGGCCGCACCGGGTGTCATGCTCGCCTACGCTGTCGGGCGGATCGGTTGCCAGGTGAGCGGCGATGGCGATTGGGGTATTGTGAACCTGAAGCCAGCCCCAAGCTGGATGCCGGATTGGCTATGGTCTTACACCTACCCGAACAATGTGAACGGTGTAGGCATCGATATCCTCGAGGGCACTTGCTTCCCCGGCTATTGCAGGGTGTTGCCGGAGCCCGTCTTCCCCACTCCTCTCTACGAAACCATCGCCTGTCTGCTGCTCTTCGGCGTGCTCTGGGCGCTGCGCAAGCGACTGCGTCCTGCGGGAAGCATCTTCTTCCTCTTCCTGCTGCTGAACGGTATCGAGCGCTTTCTGATCGAAAAGATCGCGTGAACGAAAAGCTGATCGGCAATATCACGCAGGCGGAAGTGATCGCGGCGATGTTGATCCTCGCCGGCGTCGCGGGCCTGATCTGGATCCGCAGAAAACCCAACTCCCATGGACCTCAAGAAGCTCACTGAACAGGTCGAAGCGATCTGCATTGACGTGGCGGCCTTCATCCGGGAGGAAGCGCCCAAGTTCACCGAGGCCGGGGTGAGCACCAAGAGCGCCAACAATCTGGTGACCCATGTGGACCACACCGCCGAGGACCGCATCGTGGAAGCCTTGGAGAAGCTAGTACCCGAAGCGGGATTCATCGCCGAAGAAGGCAGCGGCGATCGCGCCGAGCGCCTCAATTGGGTGATCGACCCGCTGGACGGCACCACCAACTTCGTACACGGCGTCCCGTGCTACTGCATCAGCATCGCCCTGGTGGACGGCACCGAACCCCTGCTCGGCGTGGTGCTGGAAGTGACGCGCAAGGAGCGCTTCACCGCATGGCAAGGCGGAGGCGCCTACCTCAATGGTGCACGCATCCAAGTATCTGCGAGAAAGGAGCTCCAGGAAAGCCTGCTCGCCACCGGCTTCCCGTACGACGACTTCGGTTACGAAGCCGAATACATGGACCTGCTGCGCGAATTGATGCACCGCACACGCGGCATCCGCCGCTTGGGCAGCGCGGCTGCGGATCTTGCCTACGTGGCCTGCGGGCGCTTCGAAGCGTTCTACGAATATGGCCTCAACAGTTGGGATGTGGCCGCCGGTGTCCTTCTGGTCCGCGAAGCGGGCGGACGTGTCAGCGGTTTCGCACCGAGCAAAGATCCGGTCTTCGATGAGGAGATCGTGGCCACCAACCGCGCCATCCACGATGAACTGTTGGAGGTGATCGAGCGGAATTGGCAGCGGCAGGATTAGCGGTCGGTTGACCGTTGTCGGTGGCCGCAGCGTTCGCCACAGACATCCCGTTCGGTCGACCCAGCGGGTCGACCGAACGGAGCTATGCCGCCTGCGCGGATCTCGATATCACCCGCAACCCCACGAACGTCAGCAGCCCATTCACGATCAGCGTTTCAAATCCCATCTGGTAGCCGAACAACAGTTCCGGCGACCAGGTCTTGATCACGAACGTGAGCACCGGCGCGAGCACGCATACGACCGGCACCCAGCGTTCCTGCGGATGTTCCTTCATCAGCAGGCCGTAGGCATAGAGCCCCAGCAGCGGGCCATAGGTGTATCCTGCGATATCAAGTAGCGTCTTGAGCACGGTGCCGCTCTGCAGCCAATGGAAGTACATCACGCAGCCGAAGAAGACCACGGCGATCGAGAGGTGGACGGTCTTGCGCACACGGGTCTGGCGCGCCTCGTCCCAACCGCGCTCGCCGAGGCCGATCAGATCGATGCATGTGCTCGCGGTAAGCGCCGTGAGCGCTCCATCCGCGCTGGGGAACAAGGCGCTGATCAATCCGATGATGAAGAGCAGACCCAGCCAAGGCGGGAAGACCTCCAAGGCCATCATAGGAAAGAGATCGTCGCTTTTGGCCGGAAGTGTTAGCGCCAAGTGATCGGCGTAGAGATAGAGCAACGTCCCAAGCAGCAGGAAGAGCATGTTCACGCCGAGCAGGATCACGCTGAACACGCGCATGTTCTTCTGGGCATCGCCCACGTTGCGCACGCTCAGGTTCTTCTGCATCATCTCCTGGTCCAGGCCCGTCATGGCAATGGTGATGAAGGCGCCGCTGAGCACTTGCTTCAGGAAGAAGCCATCGCTGCGCCAATCGAAATTCCAAACGGTGGTCATGCCGCTCGTGCCCAATTGCGTGGTCCAATCCGCCAGGCCGGGTTGCTGAACGATGTAGACCACGGCACCTACCAGCGCGGCCAGCATGAAGAGTGTCTGCAGCGTGTCGGTCCACACGATCGTCTTCACACCACCTTGGAAGGTGTATAGCACGATCATCAGTAGGATGATCGCGGTGGTGACCCAGAACGGGATCCCCAACTCCTGCACCACGGCGAGTTGCAGCACGTTCAACACGAGATAGATGCGGATGGTGGCGCCCAGCGTGCGGCTCAGCAGGAAGAACGAGGCACCGGTGCGGTAGCTGTGCATGCCGAAGCGGTGGCGCAGGTAGCCATAGATGCTGGTGAGCTGCATGCGGTAGTAGAGCGGCAGCAACACACCGGCCACTACCCAATAACCGATCACATAACCGACCACCACCTGCAAGTAGCTCCAGTGGTTGCTCTTCACCCAACCGGGCACGCTGATGAAGGTGACCCCGCTGAGGCTGGTGCCGATCATGCCGAAGGCCACCACCCACCACAGGCTCTTGCGGTCCCCAGTGAAGAAGGCATGGCCGCTTGTGCCACGCCCGGTGTACCACGCAATGCCCAGCAGCAAAAGGAAGTACGCCAGGACGATGCTGAGGAGCAGGGTGGAGCTCATGGTCGCGAAGGAAGGGGTCTGTGGCCTCTTTGCGGAGATCCCCCACTAAGAGTTGTCCGTTGGCGGATGTCAGTTGGCTCGTGGGTCGTCTCGGCTCCTCCCCTTTCATCCCACCGTTCCCACGCCCATCACGGCCGTTCCCTGTGTCCCGCACCGACCATCCCAGCGGGTACAACCATCGGTGCGCACGGGTAAGTCCTCGGAGCAAACCCAACGGCCATGGCCACACAAATACACCTCCTACCCCTTCTGCTACTCGCACCCACCGTCGAAGCGCAATGGTGTGTACCCACCACTGCGGTGCCGTACGCGCCGACCATGCCGGGCATCACGCAGGTGGTCTGCAACACCATCGACCGCACGAGCGCGGACATCGAGGACTATCCTTACAACAGCTATGTGAACACCGGCCTGAGCACGGTGTTGCAAAAAGGCGGCACCTATCCGGTCACGATCGCCTTCACCATCGACGAACAGATCAGCCCGCACATGAACCTGCGGATCTGGGTGGACTTCAACCACGACGGCCAGTTGGACGACGTGGGCGAAACATTGCTCTCGGTGGATCATCTTTCCGGACCCGTGTACAACGGCCAGATCACCATTCCCAACAGCGTGGCCACGGGCGACACGCGGATGCGCGTCACGGCCAAGATGTGCAGCCACGGCTTCCACACCTTGCCCACACCGTGTGATCTGCCGCCTGATCCGTTCGGCTACCACGGCGAGATGGAGGACTACAATGTGGAGATCGTGGACGCCGTCGGCGTGCCCGAGATGCAACGGGCGACCGGGGTATACGTCTTTGCGGATGATGCGTCGACCGTCCTAAACTTCAGCTTGGTCGCCGATGCAGTAGTGCATGCCGAGATCCATGACGCCAGCGGGTGTCAACTTCTGGTCGGTACCACACAACACATGGCGCAGGGCGAACAACATCTGGTGTTACCCGCACTACCCGATCACGGTGCCTACAGTCTACGCCTCTGGCTGAACGGGGAACCGATGACCGTGCGCTTCGTGCGATAGGATCGCGTACTCGCGGGTTCAAGGCCGCACAAGTCACGGGCTGCCGTTCCTTTGCCGCATGGCCCTCTCTTCCACTCTCTTGGAGAACGCTGTGGATCAACTGGCCACGTTGCCGGGTATCGGTCGGCGCACGGCCATGCGCATGGCGTTGGACCTGCTGCGCCGCGACACCACCGCCGTGCAGCGCTTCGCGGAAGCCGTGCGCAAGCTGCGCGAGGAAGTGCGCTACTGCCAGGACTGTTGCAACATCAGCGACCAGCCGGTATGCGGCATTTGTAGCGACAAAGCGCGCGACCGCGGGCTGATCTGCGTGGTGGAGGACATCCGCGACGTGATCGCGATCGAGAACACGCGGCAGTTCAAGGGCCTTTACCATGTTCTCGGTGGGGTTATCAGCCCCATGGACGGCATCGGGCCCGAGGATCTACGCATTGGCCGCTTGCTGGAGCGCGCTGACGGCGGAGAGGTGCGCGAAGCGGTGCTGGCACTGAGCGCCACATTGGAAGGAGACACCACCTGTTTCTACCTGAACAAACGTTTGCACGAACGCGGCGTAGCCGTGAGCATGATCGCGCGTGGCATCAGTGTGGGCGGGGATCTGGAACATGTGGACGAGCTTACATTGGGCCGCAGCATCGCGGACCGGAAACCATACGAGCAAAGTGTGAGGAGATAGTTGTTGGTTGCTAGTTGTCCGTAGCTCACCCCAAAACGCACAGACAACCATCAACTGTCAACCGACAACTGAGAACTGAGAACTGAGAACTGCCCCCCCCGTGAAGCTCTCCGTCATCATCGTCAACTACAACGTCCGGGCCTACCTGGACCAGTGCTTGCGCGCGGTGCTGGAGGCCATGAAGGACATCAGCGGGGAGGTTTTCGTGGTGGACAACCTGAGCACCGATGGCAGCGTGGAACTGGTGCGCGACAGCTACCCCGGGGTGAAGCTCATCGCCAATGCGGAGAACGTCGGCTTCAGCCGGGCGAACAACCAGGCGATCCGCTTGGCGCAGGGGGAATATGTGCTGCTGCTCAATCCGGATACCGTCGTTGGCGAGGATGTCTTCCACAAAGTGATCGCCTTCATGGACGCGCACCCAAAAGCCGGTGGCCTGGGTGTGAAGATGGTGGACGGCACAGGGCGCTTTCTGCCCGAGAGCAAACGTGGCCTGCCCACCCCCTCCGTGGCGTTCTATAAGATCATCGGACTGGCACGCATGTTCCCACGCAGCCGCGTGTTCGGGCGTTACCATCTGGGACACCTGGCGGAGAACGACACCGCGCGCATCGAGATACTTTCCGGTGCATGTATGTTCCTGCGGAAGAAAACCCTGGACGAGGTGGGCCTGCTCGACGAGAGTTTCTTCATGTACGGGGAGGACATCGACCTGAGCTACCGGATCACGCTCGGTGGGTACGACAACTACTACTTCCCCGAGGCGCGCATCCTCCACTACAAGGGCGAAAGCACGAAGAAGAGCAGCGTGAACTACGTGTTCGTGTTCTACAATGCCATGGCCATTTTCGCCCAGAAACACTTCACGCGCAAGGGGCCTGACCTCTTCGCATGGTTGATCCGGGGGGCCATCTACCTGAGCGCCGCCGGCGCCATTGTGACGCGCTTTCTGCGCCGGGCATTGCTTCCGTTGCTCGATGTCACTGGTCTGGTCGCCTGCCTGTTGATCACGCGCCACCAGCTCGATCCGGGTTTCATCTTTCCGTTCCGTACCACCCTGATCACGTTGCCGCTTCTGCTGGTGGTTTGTAACGGCGTGATCGGAGCCTATGACCGACCGGTGCGGCCCAGCAAGGCCTTCAGCGGAGCGCTTTTCTTCGGGCTTCTGGCCACCGTGCTCCTTACCCACGCCCAAATGAACGCCGTCACGCTGGGGCACCTGCTCCTGTTCACCGGGGCGGCCGCTTTGGTATCCCTGGTCGGTCGGCTGGGCTTGCACCTGCTCGGCGTACGCAGTTACGGTTGGCGTTCGTTGGACCGGCGAAGGATCCTCACCATAGGAAGTCTGGAGGAGGCCGATCATGCCATGGCGCTGCTGTGGCAGACCCATTTCGGATTGGGTCGGCAGATCCATTTCCATCCGCAAGAGGTGGAAGGGAACGAAGGGCCAGCGCGATTGCGTAAGGAGATCCGAAAGCAGGGGATCGACGAAGTGGTGTTCTGCGCCAAGGACCTGGGCTGGGGACGGATAGTGGAACTGATGGCCTTGCTCAGCCGCACCGGGACCATGTTCAAGATCGCCCAACCGGGCCGCGAGTTCATCATTGGCCCGAGCAGCATCGAGAGCCTGAACGACCTGATGGTGCTCGAAGCCCACGCGGTGGACAGTCCGAGCGCCCGTCGCAACAAGCGGCTCGTGGACCTGATCAGTTCGGCGGTCCTTTTGATAACGCTCCCGCTGAACATCTGGTTCGTAGAGCGGCGCGGTACCTACGTCCGCAATTTGTTCGATGTTCTTTTTGGCCGGCGCACTTGGGTTGCGTTCCACCACGCTGGTGCGCGCAGCATGAAACTTCCGGCCCTCCGCCCTGGCGTGCTGGACCCGGTGACCGCTCGCGGGCTTCGGCCGGACCCCTTGGTGGTGGAGCGCATCAACCTTACGTACGCGAAGGACTACCATGCTTTGGAGGACCTGGGGCTCATCGGCCGGGGACTATCCTTGCTGGGGTCGGGCACCTGATCCCGGCCGAACGACCGAGCGGAGAGGCGCGTGGTTACTTTTGGCCACCGATCCCATGGCCCAGAACGAGATCCTCCTGCCCAAGATGGGCGAAAGTGTGGCCGAGGCCACCATCATCAAGTGGCTCAAGAACGAGGGCGATCCGGTGAAAGCCGATGAACCGATCGTAGAGATCGCCACCGACAAGGTGGACAGTGAAGTGCCCGCCCCGTTCGATGGCATCCTTGTGAAGCGCTCGGTGAACGAAGGGGATGTGGTGAAGGTGGGACAACCCATCGCGATCATCGGTTCCGAACTTGGTGCCTCCTCTTCCGCACCAGCACCGGCCGCGGTCGCTACCCCCAGCAATGGCACATCCAAACCCGCCCCGGTCGTGGCGAACGCTCCTGCTCCGGCCGCTCTGGTGAGCAAGAACGGCCCGACCGGAAAATTCTACAGTCCGTTGGTGCGCAACATCGCACACAGCGAAGGGGTGAGCATGGCGGAGTTGGAAGCCATCCATGGTAGTGGCGAGGGGGGGCGGGTGACCAAGAAGGACATCCTGGGTTACCTGCCGAGCCGGGGTGCCCAGACCACGGGCACTCCGACACCCGCGTCCACGACATCTCCTGCGGGGACAGCCGGCCCATCGCCAGCACCGCTCGCGGCCCCAAGGTCACACCGGCCCAAGGTGACGAACTGATCGAGATGGACCGCATGCGCAAGCTGATCGCCGACCACATGGTGATGAGCAAGCACGTGAGCCCTCACGTCACCAGCTTCGTGGAAGCGGATGTGACCAATTTGGTGCTGTGGCGGGAAAAAGTGAAAGCCGCCTTCGAGAAGCGCGAGGGAGAGAAGATCACATTCACCCCGATCTTCCTCATGGCCGTTGCCCAAGCGATCAAGGAGATGCCGATGATCAACGTCCAGGTCGATGGACAAACGATAGTCAAAAAGAAGGATATCAACATCGGAATGGCCGCGGCCCTGCCCTCGGGCAACTTGATCGTGCCGGTGGTCCGCAATGCCGACCGCCTCAACCTGGTCGGTCTGGCCAAGGCGGTGAACGATCTCGCGAACCGGGCCCGCCAAGGCAAGTTGAACCCCGACGAGATCAGCGGCGGCACATACACGGTGACCAACGTGGGCACCTTCGGTAATGTGCTCGGGACCCCCATCATCAACCAACCCCAGGTCGCGATCATGGCCACCGGCGCCATCCGCAAGAAACCCGCGGTGATCGAGACACCCACGGGCGATGTGATCGCCATACGCCACATGATGTTCCTGAGCCACAGCTACGACCATCGGGTGGTGGATGGAGCCCTGGGCGGGAAGTTCGTTCGGCGCGTGGCCGATATCCTCGAGAATTGGCCACTGGACGCAGAGTATTGAACTCCCCCGAGCGCGGGGTGGAAATTGGCTACATTTCGCCGCACACCAAGATCGGAACCATCGAATTCGTCAAGCAATGACAAACGGCTACGCTGCTCTTTTCACCGCAGGCCTGATCGGCTGTTCGCTTTCGGCCCAAGCGCAAGGGGACAATACCTCGTTCCTCTGGAGGTTCGAAGAGGCCAACAAGCTGATGGAGGAGAAGCTTTTCAATCAGAGCGCCGAGATCTGGGATCAGCTGGCCAAGGACCAGCCCACCAACGCCAATCTCAACTACAAGGCAGGTTATTGCTTTTTCCATTCATACAACCAGAAGCAAAAGGCCCTGCCTTTCTTGTCCAAGGCTTCCGAACAACGCAGTGCCGGGTATGGGGGCTTCAATACCGCCGGGTACGATCCGTTCGACCCCAAGGAGACCAACGCACCTGCGGAAGTGGACTACTACCTCGGCCGCGCCTACCACCTGAACGGCGATTTCGACAAAGCCGACCAGTACTACCAAAAATTCCTCGCTGAAGCGGACAAGAACCACGATCTGGCCCCTGCGGCCACGCGTGGGATCCAGCAAACCACGAACGCACGCGCGCTGATCGCCGCGCCCAAGCCCTACCAAGTGAGCAACGTCGGACAGGTGGTGAACAACGACCATCCGGACTTCAGCCCCGTTCTCTCGGTGGACGGGAACGCGTTGTTCTTCACCAGCCGACGGATCCGTCCGGACAGCTCCAACTCGGGGATCATCGACATTGTGGCGGGCCTGCCCTATGAGAACATCTATGTGACCTACAAGGACCGGGAAGGCAACTGGCAGGCGCCCGAGCTCATCAACATCAACCCTGTCGAAGCCGGACACCTTGCCTCGGTGAACGTTTCGGCCGACGGGCAAACCCTGTTCATATACAAGGACGACGGAGGTGACGGCAACCTGTACGAGAGCCGCTTGGTGGGTGAATTGTGGAGCGACCCGGTGCTGATCGGAAGCGACGTGAACACCAAGAGCTGGGAAACCCACGCGGCCATTACCGCGGACGGCAACACGCTCTATTTCGTGAGCGATAGGAGCGGCGGTGCGGGCGGACGCGACATCTACCGTGTGGTGAAACTGCCCAACGGGGAATGGAGCAAAGCCCAAAGCATCGGTGCACCGGTCAATACCGCCTATGACGAGGACGCTGTGTTCATCCATCCGAACGCGCGCACCATGTTCTTCGCCTCCAAAGGGCACAACAGCATGGGTGGCTTCGACATCTTCACTACCGAACTACAGGAGGACGGCACGTGGAGCGCGCCGCAGAACATGGGCTACCCGCTCAATACCGTCGATGACGATGCCTTCTTCGTGACCACTGCGGATGGTCGCCGTGGTTATTTCAGCAGCGATCAGATCGGGGGCTACGGCGAGAAGGACATCTACTTCGTTGACCTGCCGGAGGACATGGAAGCCGAAGGGCTCACGGTGCTCAAGGGCTTCATCATCCCGCCACCGGGCACCACATTGCCGCCAAGTACCATCCTCTACGTGACGGACAAGAGCACCGGCGAAGTGAAGGCTTACAAGCCCCGCCAGCGCGATGGTGTGTATGTGGTGATCCTGCCCCCGTGCAAAGAGTACAATCTGGACTACCGGGTGGACGACAAGACCATCCACACCGAGGATATCTACGTGGAATGCGAGACCGCCTACCAAGAGATCAACAAGGAGATCTACCTGAACCCGGTGAGCATCACCGGTCCGGCGAGCATCGTGGACCTCCCCAAAGGCTCGCCGCCGGGCGCGAAGGAGAAAGGCGAGCCCACCAAAAAGGAGGACTACCTGACCGACGCGCAATTGAAGGAAAAGGGCAAGACCCACGTGATGCCCGATGCCTCCTACGCTGACGAGTACGCCAAATACTACGCGTACAACATGAAGGATATCGACCAGGCCGAGAAGGATTGGAAAGACTTCATCGACACGGTAGTAGGTCTGATCGATAAGAACGGCAAGGCCAACGTGGTGATCGAAGCCAGCGCCTCGAACGTCCCTACCAAGACCTTCGGGACGAACGAGAACCTGAGCAGCAAGCGTATGGAGGACGCACGTACGCGATTGATCGAGGCGATCAAGGAACGGGGCAAGAACCCGGACCTGATCCTACTCGAGGCCGTGAACTCACTGGTACAAGGACCGGCCTATCGGGGTGACTTCATCAACACCGAGAAGTACGGTAAATTCCAGTATGTGAAACTGAAGACGCGCTGAACCGCCGGACTGTGAAGAACTTGAAAGCCCCCCGGCGCGCGGGGGGCTTTTTCATAGGCATCTTTGGAACCAAGGTCGTTAAGCACGGACCTCGGTCGTATGCGCCTGCAACTTCATCGCCCCCTCGCCTTCTTCGACCTGGAGACCACAGGCATCAGGATCGGCAAGGACCGCATCGTGCAGATCGGGGTGGTGCGCCTCGCCTTGGATGGCACCCGTGCCGCCTACAAAACACTGGTGCACCCGGGCATGCCCATTCCGGCAGAAGCAACGGAAGTGCATGGGATCACCGATGCGGATGTGACCGATGCCCCCGATCTTGAACAAGTTGCCGCCACCGTGCTGGAGCACCTGGCAGGCTGCGACCTCGCTGGTTTCAATTGTATCCGGTTCGACGTGCCGTTCCTGGCCGAAGAGCTTTTCCGCGTGGGCCATGCCTTGGACACGGCCGCGACGCGGATCGTGGACGTGCAACGCATCTACCACCGCATGGAACCGCGCAACCTTTCCGCCGCGCTCAAGTTCTATTGCGATCGCGACCATGCCGGAGCGCACAATGCCCTCGCCGATGTCGAAGCGACGGCGGATGTGCTGCTGGCCCAACTGGAACGCTACGCCGATCTGCCCACCGATGTGGACGCGCTCGGGGAGATGAGCGGTGATCGGCAACGCAGTCCTGACGCAGGCGGCAAACTGGCGTTCGACAACAACGGGCATATCTGCCTCTCTTTCGGCAAATACAAAGGCTGGACCCTGGAGAGCATCGGCCGCAACGATCCGGGCTACCTGCAATGGCTGATGACCAAGGCCGAACTGCCCGCGAGCACGCTACACGTCATGCGCAGCAGCCTCGCGCATACCGACGTTTGATCCCACTTTGACAGGAACCGGATGAAGTGCATTTGTATCGGGCGCAACTACGGGGAGCACGCCAAGGAGCTCGGCAACGCGATGCCGGATGAACCCGTTTTCTTCCTGAAGCCCTTCACCGCGATCGCGCATCCCGGTCGCCCCTTGAAATTACCGCAGAACCTAGGCACCATACATCACGAATTGGAATTGGTCTGCGTGATCGATGGGTACGCGAAGGATATTCCAGCGGCCATGGCACCCGGGCTCATCAGTTCCTATACCCTGGGCCTCGATCTCACAGCGCGTGAGGTACAGAACGACCTGAAGGCGAAAGGTCTGCCTTGGGAGAAGGCCAAGGCGTTCGATGATTCAGCGGTGATCGGCGAGGTTCACCTGCCGATGACCAGTGCCACCAACTTGCAAGGGTTCCAAATGGAACTGCTACGCAACGGCACACTTGTACAACGCGGGCGCACGCGCGACATGATCTTTCCCGTGCATGAGCTGATCGCCCATGTGTCCCGTTTCATCACCTTCGAACCCGGGGACCTGCTCTTTACCGGAACTCCAGCAGGGGTTGGTCCGATCGCAAGCGGCGACAAGTTGGAAGGCTTCCTGGATGGCAAGCGCATGTTGCACCTGGAGGTGCTTTGAGCACGGGCCTTCGACCAGAGGAAGTAGGGCTAACTTCGCGCCTTCGCCGTTGACCCCAGCCCATGTCATGACCAAGATCGTCCCAGTAGGCACCATCGCGTGCGGAGCGGATCCGCTCTTTCTCATCTCCGGCCCTTGCGTTGTGGAAGAGGAAAGCGTGATGCTGCGCACCGCCGAAAAGCTCCAGGAGGTGAGCGAACGGCTGAAGGTGCCCGTGATCTACAAGAGCAGTTTCACCAAGGACAACCGGAGCAGCGTTGACTTCTACCAAGGCCCGGGCCTGGAGGAAGGATTGAAGATGCTGGCACGGATCAAGAAGGACTTCGGATTCCCGATCCTCACGGACATCCACTATCCCGGCCAGGCGAAAGCGATCGCCGAAGTGTGCGATGTGATCCAGATCCCCGCCTACCTCTGCATGCAAACCACCCTGGTGACCGAGACCGCGAAGACCGGCGCTGTGGTGAACATCAAGCACGGGCAGTTCCTTGCACCGGAGAACATGATCAATCCCGCGAAGAAGTGCGAGAGCGTGGGCAACAGCAAGATCATCCTCACCGAGCGCGGCTACACCTTTGGCTACAACGATCTGGTGGTGGATCCGCGCGCCTTCTATCACTTGCGCAAGACAGGCTATCCATTGGTGTTCGATATCACGCACAGCATCCGGAAGTACGGTATCCCCAGTGCCGACCCGAAAGGCGGGAACCGCGACGTGATGCCCACCATCGCGCGCGCTGGTGTTGCCGCCGGCGTGGATGGCGTCTTCATCGAGACCCATCCTGATCCGAGCAAAGCCCTGTGCGATGCGGCCAGCCAGCTCTGCGTGTACGATCTCGAAGAATTCCTGAAACCATTGCTCGACCTGCACGCGGTCGAAGTGGCGTACCGTCACCAACCCGTTAACGCTTAACCCCCCGCATTCCTTCGTGCTCTTTGCGCACCTTGCGGTACTTCACACACCATGGAACTCTACCTCGACAGCGCCGATATCACCGAGATCGACGAGGCCTTCAAGCTGGGCTTTCTCACCGGCCTCACCACCACGCCCACCTTCATGCACCGGGGCGGGGTCACGAACATCGACAAGATGATCCTGGACCTGGCGAAAAAGGTGCCCATTCTGCAAGTGGAAGCACTTGGAGGAACCGCTGAGGAGGTGGTGAAAGAAGCGAAGCGCCAATTGAAAATGGGGTTGAAGAAGGAGACCACGGTCTTCAAGATCCCCGTCTCGCTCGAAGGGCTGCGGGCGTGCCGGATGCTACGCAACGAGGGCATCATGGTGAACGTTCACCTGGTGTACACCTTGCAACAGGCCTACATGGCCATGCAGGCCGGTGCTACCTACGTATGCCCGCTCGTGGGCCGTTTACAGGACCAGGGGCACGATGCGCTGAGCCTCGTCCAGCAGTGCGTGGAAGCGGTGAATTACTACGGCTACGACAGCAAGATCATGTTCAGCAGTGTGCGGACCGTGGAGCACGTGCGGAACGCCGTGAACATCGGCGTACACACCATTACCGTGCCTTGGAAGCTGATGAAGCAACTCACGGACAACCACATGACCCAATTGGGTACGCAGCAGTTCTACGAGCACACGCGCTTGATCACCATGAAGGTGAAGGACATCCTCTCGCGCAGCAACCCCGTGGTAAAGGATAGTGCCACCGTGAGCGAGGCGCTGGTGGAAATGACCAAGCACGGCTTCGGAGCCGTGATGGTGGTGGATGCGAAGGGCAAGAACAAGGGCGTGTTCACTGACGGTGGGTTGCGCAGGGGCATAGAGAAGGAAGGCAACAAATTCCTTGCGAAGAAACTCAGCGCCCTTTCCTTCAGCGAACCGATCACTGTGGGCCCGGAGGCCTTGTTGGATGAAGCGCAGAAACTTTTCAAGGCCAAACAGGTGGACACGATCAGTGTAAGTGAGGGCGGCAAGCAACTTGGCATGCTCGATGTCCAGGATCTGTTAAAGGCCATCGCCGGTTGAGCCATCAGGGACCCGGTCGGCCGTTGTTCGTGCCAGCATGAACTCTTGGACGACGGCGCGACCCTACGGACGAGCACGAATTGACGAAGCGGGCGCCGAACGATCTACTGAACCATGGACCACCTAAAGATCTTCGGCGCGCTCGGAACCCGCTTCCTGCGGCCGCCGGACATGTTGGCGCGGCAACTGCACGGCATCCGAGCGCTGGTCTTCGATTGGGACGGCGTGTTCAACGATGGTTGGAAGGACGCGCAAGGCGGCAGCCCGTTCAGCGAAGTGGACAGCATGGGGGTGAATTTGTTGCGCTTCGCCTTGTGGATAGCCAACAAGCAAATGCCCCCTACCGCGATCATCACCGGCCAGCAGAACCCACTGGCAGAGCGGTTCGCTGCACGCGAGCACCTGGACCAGATCTACATGGGGTTCAACAATAAGCCGGACGCCTTCACCCAGTTCCTTTCCAGGCACGGGTTGGAGGCCAAGCAGGTGGCGTTCTTTTTCGATGACGTATTGGACCTGGCGGTGGCCCGCCAATGTGGGTTCCGGATACAGCTGCGGCGCCTGGCGGCACCCATGTTGGAGAACTACATCACCAAAAAGGGCGATGCGGACCTCCTCACCCGCTTCAGCGGGGGTGAGCATGGTTTGCGCGAAGCCTGTGAGGTATTGGTGTCATTGATGGGCCGCTGGAACGATGTGATCGATCAGCGGGTGCAGTTCAGCGATGGTTATCAGAAGTACCTGGCGGAACGTCAAGAGATACGCACTGCGACGGTCCGGAACGAACGTGGCTGAGGACTAACCCTTCAGCCTGATCTTCACCACCACATCCTCCCCACCCACTGGGAATGCGGCCTTGTTGAACAGCGCAGGCCCCGGACGACCGAAGGCGTTGTTACTGAATCCAAAGGGCTCCTGCGGAAACCCTTTTGGCGAAAGGTCCAACTTACCGTTCCCGTTCTGGTCGAGAAATGCCTTGAGGGCGTACTTCCCTGGTGCCAGGTTCTCGAAACGCACCTGTACCATTGGGCCCGAGGCCTCCACTTTGCGCAATGCTCCACCGAATTCCTCGGCGAAAGTGTTCGTGTCGGTGCAGAGGGCGAGCATGAGCGTTCCTGTGGTGATCTTGGCGGGAAGGGTGATCTCCGTCAACACATCGGCCTGCGCCCGTAGTGGTGCGGTATAAAGAGATAGGGCGAGGACCAGAATGGAGCGCATGGCTGACGGTTGGGTAGGACGTGACAAGAACCGTACAAAAATGGGGTAGGCGACCGGATCTCCCGGATCGTTCAGTTGATGGCCAGCTCAAAACTCCGCGGAAAGCTCCAGCGCAGCCATCAGTTCGGCACGGAACCGCTGGCGGGGGATCTCAAATGCGCCGAGCGATGCGGTATGGGCGTTCAGGTATTGGGTATCGAACAGGATGAACCCGCGCGAGCGGAGATGCGCGGCCAAGTGGAAAAAAGCGGCCTTGCTGGCGTTCGGCGCACAGCTGAACATACTCTCACCGAAGAAAGCCCCACGGATCGCGATACCGTAGATCCCCCCCAGGAGCGATCCTCCGTTCCATACCTCCACGGAATGCGCATGCCCAAGCCGATGCAGTTCGGAGTAAACGTGGATCATCTCTTCGCTGATCCATCGCGGTTCGCGCTCGGCACATCCGCGGATCACGGCGCCAAAAGCCATATCGATGCGGAACGCGAAGCCGTTGGCCCGCACGTATCGGGCGAGTCGGGAAGGAATGGTGAGGCGCTCCAGATCAAAAACGGCCCGGGGGTCTGGATCGTGCCAGGTAATGCGGCCTGCATCATCGGCCATGGGAAAAATGCCGCGCCGATACGCGGACAACAGCAGGTCGGTGGTGAGGGAAAAGTGCGCGCAGGACACCGGTCAACGCAACGACTTGAGCACATGACGCTGCTGGGTCCGATCGCCCATACGCAAACGCAGCACGTAAGGCCCTGCGGCCAAGTTCGCCAATCGCGCGTCGGCGATCCAAATGCGCTGGTACGTCCGGTTGTCAAGATGTTCCTGGATCGCCCAAACAGGGCGACCCAGCATATCGAACAGGTCGACTTGGAGCAGGTCTTCGGCGCCCGTGAACAACTCCACTTCGAAGTGGTCGGCGAAGGGCACAGGCATTACGTTATAGAACTCCACTTCGGTAAGGTCGGTACGATCATCGCCATCGAGCAAGAGGTGCGCGCGCCACAGATCGGGTATGCCATACCCGAAGTCCACGTCGGGATGGGCATGGTGGGAAGCGCTCCCACGCACAGCAGCCATCACATCGGCAGCGCTCCGATCGGGGTGCAACTGCCAGAGACAGGCGACCCCGCCCGCCACCAGTGGCGCGCTGAAAGAAGTGCCATTGATGGCGGCGATGTGGATACCATCGATGTCCAGACCGGTCGTGCCCCACCCCATCGCGCATACGTCTGGCTTCACACGCCCATCCGCACTGGGGCCATGCCCGCTGAACGGCGCACTTTCGCGAAGGCTGCCGACAGCCCCTACCGCCAGAATACCGAGAGCATCGGCCGGAGCACTGATGCGGTACCAATCGCTCTGTCCGCTGTTGCCCGCGCTGTTCACCACGATCATCCCCTTCTTGGCCGCCATACCCGAAGCAATGCTGATGCGGGTGGTAAGACCGTCGAGATCGGTCGCCGAATGGTCCTGCGTGCTGTCGTCGAACTGGGTGTAGCCCAGCGAAGTGTTGAGCACATCGCATCCCAGGCTGTCAAGGATCTCCGCCCCGCGCACCCAGTTGTCCTCCTCAACGATGTATTCCGTGGCGGCATCCTCGGTGCGTACTAACGCAACGTTCACGTTCGGCGCAGCACCGACGAGTTCACCCGGTAGCTGGGCGACTATGATGGACAGCACGGACCGTCCATGCCAGTGGTCCTGGTACACGTTCCCATCCCCGGTCACGAGATCCGCCGTGAGCACGATGCCGTTCCGGGCGCGCAAGGGTGCGAAAGCGGGAAGGATGTCGGCGTTGTCGAAGCCACTGTCCAAAATGCCCAACAGGATCCCTTCGCCACGAGCACCCGCCTCGTGCAACAGGTGGCCGTTGATCATGGATAGCTGCCGAAAGCCCCTGCCATAGTGCTGCTCATAGGGAGCATCCACGCTGTTGCGTAACTCCTCCGGCCATTTCGACCGCACACGACCGGGTCGTACCGTTCCATCGTGCAGGCAGCGCAAATTCTGAACGAAGGGCAGCTGTGCCAGCGTGTCCAAGGCCAGCGTGTCGGTAGTGCGGATGGTAGCGCTGTTCTGCCACCGGCTTGTGCCCACTAATTGGATGTTCCCTGCGGCGAGCAAAGCGCTCACATAGGCGGGGTCCACGGGCAGGTCGGTGGGATCCACGGCGATGCTTTGGCGGGCGCGCCGGTCCAGCGCACGGGGGCTGAGATAGGCTTCCGGCTGGTTAAGTGAATACGGTGTTCCGTTCTTGTCCGTGAATTCAATGAGGTACGTGCCCGGAGCGGTCTGCGCGTAGAACGAACGGAGCGGTACGCTTAAGTAGATCAGCGCGACGCGCACGAACCGCAGCAGGCGATCATTGCCCATAGGCGAGGATCACCTGACGGAAATAGGTTCCTTCCGTCAACCCGTTCTGGGTCTCAGAACTGTCGACCGAACGTTCGATCAAACCGATGTGCTTGGCATAGCGTTCCCGATAGATCAAGGTATCCACAAAGTTGTTGGGATAGTCGCTCGCGACAACGACCGTGCTATCGAACGATAAGCTGTTCATGCTCCATGGAACGTGCACCTCCTCAAAGCCGACCTCCAGATCTTCCTGGTTGTTGTACACGTTCAGGTTCCAGCGCTCATCCGCCTTCACCGCGAACGACAACTTCAAGTAGCGGCGGTCCTCTTCGGTGCGTTCGGCGGCGGCGGCGTTGCGTGTTTGGGTCCATACATCACGTATGCGCCAAAAGCCGCCAAGGCTGTCCCAGACGGATCGCTCTATGCGCTGTGCCTGACGACCTGCGGGGTCGATGTAGGCGGAACCGATCACCTCGCGCAGACGGTAACTGCGCGACCCCGATGTATTGTTCTCCTCATTGATCCATGAGGAGTCCACCCGGTATTCGATCCAGCGTCCCACCTCTGTGGGGAAGTAGCCATAGCCCATGTCGACCACGATCGGGTCGTCCTTTTTACATCCTGCTAGGATCGCCAGGCACAAGGTGGCAAAGAGCCCCAGGCGTATATGTTTCTCGTTGCGCATCATCCGCGATCGATGAACCCACCTCCGAGCACATCCTCCCCATCATAGAAGACGGCGCTCTGCCCGGGTGCGATGCCTGCCACCGGGGCAAGAAATTCCACCGCTACGCGCTCGCCGTCCATGGTGAGAGAGCTGGGAGTGCCTTTGTCCTTATAGCGGATCTTGGTCACGGCGTGGATCTCGCCTTGCAACGCAGGGATCTTCTGGAAGTTCGGGCGGCGTACCCGCATGGTGGTGCGCACCAGGTCCTCCTTGGCCCCTAGGACCACGGTATTGGTCTCCGGGACGATCTCCGTGACATAGAGCGGTTCACCCACGGCGATGCCCAGTCCCTTGCGTTGTCCGATGGTGAAGAACGGATAGCCATCGTGCTCACCGAGAACCTCCCCGTGGGTGCTCACCAACCTCCCCTGGGCCAGTTTCGCGGTGGCTTCGGGTTCTTTACGCTTCAGAAAGCCCCGGTAGTCGTTATCCGGGATGAAGCAGATCTCATAGCTCTCGCTCTTCTTCGCCAACTCAGGAAAACCGCTGTCCACGGCGCGTTGGCGGATCTCCCGCTTATGGAAGCCCCCGATGGGAAAACGCGTGCGCGCCAGACTCTCCTGGGTCAATCCCCAAAGCACGTAGCTCTGGTCCTTCCCGGGGTCAAGGCCTTTCGACACGACCCAACGTCCTAGCTCATCCCGCACTTTCGCGTAGTGTCCTGTGGCGATCAGCTCGCAATCGAGCATATCGGCCCTTTTAAGCAAAGCGTCCCACTTGATGAAGGTATTGCAGAGCACACATGGGTTCGGCGTACGCCCGGCCATGTACTCACCCACGAAGTTCCCGATGATGGCGTCCCCGAACTCATCCCGGATGTCCAGAATGATGTGGTTGAACCCGAGCGTGACCGCAAGGTTCCGTGCATCGTGGATGCTGTCCAGGTCACAGCAACCGGTGAGGCGCTTGCCACCACCGGCAGCGGCATAGTCCCAGGTCTTCATGGTGACACCGATCACC
Source organism: Flavobacteriales bacterium (assembly GCA_016703105.1). Lineage (GTDB taxonomy): Bacteria > Bacteroidota > Bacteroidia > Flavobacteriales_F > PHOS-HE28 > PHOS-HE28. The sequence continues at coordinate 343,569 of JADJCS010000002.1, read as the reverse complement.
TCGTAGCCCTGTTCGTGCATCATGAGGGCGGTCACGGAACTATCCACCCCGCCGCTCATGGCCACCAGTACACGCCCGTGCTTGCTCATGGCGATGTGGTCAGTGGAGTTCCGTCGACGTATTCCACTCTGCTCTTGGCGCTGCCGGTCTCACCGTAGTCGATCACCAAGCCATGGAGCACGCCATTGCGGTAGGTGCCTTCACGCTTCTTCCACTGACCCTTTAGTACGCGTTGGGTCTCACCTTGCCCGGTTCCGAACTGGTCGACAGGAAGAGGTTCGTCCACCCAGGTCCCGTTGCAGTAGTACTCGGTGAACGGACCATTGAGCTTCCCTTGCTTCCAGGTGTGTTCGCTGCGCAGTTGCTCGTCTTCGCAGTACTCCTTGAAGACACCGTTCTCCTTTTTGTCCTTCATATAAATACCGTGATCGTACACCATCTGGATCCGCACACTACCGTCGGAATTGAAGTGGTACCAGATACCATCGCGCTCACCGGTCACCATCCGGCCTTCCACCTCCTTCTTGCCATCGGGATAATACCAGGTCATTGTTCCATCACCGGCACCATTCGCATAAATGCCGCGATGCTTCAGTTGGCCGCCCGGGAAGAACTGCTCATGAACACCTTCTTGCTCACCGTTCGCGAAAGTGATCCGCTCGGAGATCGTGCCATCCTCGAAGTAGGAGACCTGCTCCCCGTGCTTGTGGCCTTTATTCCAGTGCTCCTGGGTGCGACGGATACCGATATCGTCCAAGTAGACCCAGATACTGTCTTTGGCCTGCCCTACATAGCGTCCCTCGGCCATAATTCGACCGTTCGGATGGAAATGACGGGCGTGGGCGCCTGAACCGTCCGGATAATGGTCCACAATGCTCTCCACGAGTCCTTCTGTGCTGAAGTAGGTAAACCGGCCCACCGGCCTGTCATCCTTGAACTGACCGGTGTAGCGCACCTGCTCGCTGTCCGCCCAGGTGCGGCTCCAGACCCCTTGCTTCAGTCCCTTGGCGTCGATGGAATTGGCCGTGGGTTGCGCCTCCGCGAAAACGGCGCTCAGCCCGAAAAGGAGTACGAAAAGGTGTCGCATGGATAGCCCGCAAAGGTAGGGTCCTGGCCTGCGGCGAGGATCGGGTGACGGGCGTGCCAGCTTCCGCCATCTTTGTGCCGAAGCAGAGCAACAGTGCGGATCACGTTCTTGAGCACTTTCCCACCCTTCCGGGGGGGCATCGCGCATTTCAACGACCGCTTCGCAGAGGAGTTGCTCGCACGTGGTCATCAAGTAAGAGCCATCACCTTTACCCGGCAATACCCGGCCCTGCTCTTCCCCGGACGCACACAGAAGGAGGAAGGCGCGCCGATCGGAACGCCTGCTGTCGAAGCCGAACCTCTGGTGGATTCCATAGGACCGATCTCCTGGTTCCGTACCGCGAAGCGGATCCGTCGTCAAGCACCCGACGTTGTCATTCTTCGCTATTGGATCGGGTTCTTCGCCCCTTGTTATTGGTCTATTGTTCGCTTGGTGAAGCGTGGTCGGCGGCCGAAGGTGATCTACCTGGTCGATAATTTCATTCCACATGAACAACGCCTGGGCGAAACACTTTTGCGACGTCTGGCTTTCCGCGTGGCGGACGGGTGCATGGTACTTTCTTCGGTCGTAGAGGCGCAGGTCCGACAAGCCTATCCCGCGCTTCCGGTGACCTGCTCGCCACATCCCATATACGATCGGTTCGGAGCGGCGATGGACCCGGTCCAGGCGCGAACTGAACTAGGTCTACCGCCAGGGGCACGGGTCCTGCTCTTCTTTGGCTTCATCCGTCCCTACAAAGGGCTGGACCAATTGCTCGAAGCCTTCCCGAAGATCGCTGCTGCTGATCCGGACGTGCATTTGGTAGTGGCCGGTGAATGTTATCATGGCGAAGCCGAACTGCGAGAGCAGGCAAGGACGAGCGGAACCGCCGACCGGATACACCTGCATCTCGGGTACATCGCGAGCGAACGGATCGCGACCTTCTTCAGTGCTTCGGAGGTTTTGGTGCTTCCATACCGCAGCGCTACACAGAGCGGCATCGTGCAGATCGCGCATCATTTCGAACTGCCGTGTATCGTAACCGATGTGGGCGGACTGGCCGAAGTGGTGATCGAAGGACGGACCGGCCATGTGGTGCCCGCAGGGAACAAGGCCGCCTTGGCGGACCGTGTGATCCGCTTTTTGCGAGAGCGGATCGACATGCGACCGGGGCTTCGCGACGCTCGGAAGCGCTACCAATGGAGCACGTTCACCGAGTCCTTTGAGCGTCTCGTCGATCGCGTTAAGTGACCGGCCGCTCATCGTAACCGACCAGAAGCTCGATCGTTGAACGGATCGGCATCGAGCGATCGTTAGATTCACGCCCAGTAAAGCGACCGATGGTACTTATCCCCACACTTCTGGCCCTGTTCGTATCCGCCACCCCAGTGGAAGCTTTGGCCGCAGCGGTGCCGCTGAGTTCGAACCCGGCGCTTAGCGAAGCAGACCTGCTCTACATGGATCTTGGACTGGCGGATGACATGGCGCAAGAGGAGTTCAGCGCGGTGTACAACGCCGTAAAAGACCGAAAGACAGGTGGCCGCATGTTGGCCATCGCGGACATGACCCGGCCCAGCACCGAGCCACGCCTTACCGTGATCGACCTCGACGCACGTGTGGTGGTGATGCGCACCTTGGTCGCGCACGGCCAGGGCACGGGCGACCTGATGGCCGAACACTTCAGCAATAGGGAAGGCTCGCACCAAACGAGTTTGGGCCTCTATCGCGTGGGCGCGCAGATCGTCAGCCCGAAACATGGGCAGGCCTTGCTCCTGCACGGATTGGACCATGGAGTGAACGACCAGGCACTTGCACGCGAGATCATCATGCATGGCGCGGACTATGTGAGCGAAGAGTTCATCGCCGCGCACGGACGGCTGGGGCGCAGCTGGGGCTGTCCGGCCGTGCCGAAGGAGCAGATGACCAACATGGTGCAACTCTTGGGTGACGGAGGGCTGCTCTACGTCCATCATCGTTGAGACACCGTTCGCCGTGATCAGGCAGGTCCGCCGCCACCGACAGACCGCGCTGATCGTTTGTGTCCTTGGCACGGTTGGGTGTTCCCGCCCCACGCCGCCGAAGCCCACAGAGGCGCAACAGGCGCGGACCGTCAACGCGGTCTTCGAATCGGCCGAGAAATACACGGTACGCACCCTGGACACACTGGAGCTGTTCCAATTCCTTGAGGAGCACCCCGAATACCACAACGACTCGGCCTCGATCATCAAGTTCTATAAGCGCCGCGGGGGCCAATACGCGTGGTTCTTGAACGACTCGCTCTCTTCCGCCGCTGGCACGTTCATGAACCTGGTGACCGCCAACGACAGCATGCTGGGCAACGCGTTCGGGCACGACGCCTTGCACCAGCTGGTGGAACGCATTTCTGACCCACTGGACACCATACCCCTGACCGAGACGTTTATCCGGCACGTCGAACTATCGCTCACAGCCCAGTTCTTCCGATTCGGCGATCGCAAGTACAGCGGTCTGATACAGCGGGACCTTCGCGAATTGGAATGGTTCATCCCTCGGAGAAAGAAGGATCTGGACCAACTGATCGATTCGTTGGTGGCCGGCCGCATGGACCTCTCTCCCATTGAACCGCTCCATCCGCAATACGCGCTGTTGAAAGCGCAGCTTTCCGGACTTCACCGCCTCCAATGGATGGATCGTCTCCCGCATCTCGATCTGGGCGAACGGCGCAAGTTGGAGCCCGGTGATGTGGACAGTCTTGTGCTCCCCTTGCGGACACGGCTCGCCCTGTTGGGCGATCTCGCGTGGTCCGACTTGGCACCTGGCGCCCCCCCCTTCGCATTGGACAGCGCTCTGGAGCGAGCGGTGCGACGATTCCAATTGCGCCACGGGTTGCTTTCTGATGGTGTGGTCGGCAAAGGCTTCATCGAACAGATCAACATTCCCATTGCCCAGCGTATCCGCACACTGCTAGTGAACATGGAGCGCTTGCGCTGGGTGCCGGAGCGGCCTTCGCCGAACATGCTCCTCGTGAACATCCCGGAGTTCCGGCTCCATGTGATCGAAGCCGATACGGAGGTCTGGGCCATGGATGTGGTCGTGGGTGCCCAGGCCACGAGCACGTTGATCTTCAGTGATTCCCTTTCCCGGATCGTGTTCAGCCCAACCTGGTCGGTACCTGCGAGCATTGTACGGAACGAGATCCTGCCTGCCCTGCGAATGGACCCGGGTTATCTGGCATCCAAGAACATGACGATCACCGGCGGCAGCAGCACCCTGCCGAGGATCATGCAACAACCCGGTCCCAGCAATGCGCTGGGGCTGGTGAAATTCCTGTTCCCGAACACCTTCAGCATCTATTTCCACGACACACCGAGCAAAGGCGCTTTCGCGCGGGAGAAAAGAGCGCTCAGCCACGGATGCATCCGGTTGAGCGATCCGAAGCGTCTGGCCCAATACCTGTTGCGTAACGACACGACCTGGACATCGGAGAAGATCGACGAGGCGATGCACCGCAGGACCGAGCTCGGTGTCCCCATCCGTCCAAAATTACCGGTGGTGATCGGCTACTTCACCGCCTGGGTGGATGGACTTGGGTATCTCCACTTCCGGGATGATATCTATGGCCACGATGCGAAGCTGGCCGGTGAACTTTTCGTGGAGGTTGTGACGGACACGACGTCACCACGCGAAGAGCTTCCTTAGGAACCGGGCCCACTCACTTCCACCAGAGAAAGCGCCCCCTCTCCGAATATGTGGCGAGCTCTTGTGAAGACGGTACTTTTGGCGCCCTCGCGGTCATGAGCTCTTCACATCGCAACCACCGGCTCAGTTCCGCTGGTCTCCTGGTAGCACTCGGGATCATTTACGGCGACATCGGCACATCACCGCTCTATGTGATGAAGGCCATCATCGGCGATCGGGCGATCGACGAACAGCTGGTTTTGGGCGGCATCAGTTGCGTGTTCTGGACGCTGACGATACAGACCACCTTCAAGTACATTCTGCTCACCCTCCGAGCGGACAACAAAGGGGAAGGCGGCATCTTTTCCCTGTACGCTCTTGTGCGGCGCTATGCGCCTTGGGTGTTCGTTCCCGCCACGATAGGAGCGGCCACGTTGCTGGCCGATGGCATCATCACCCCCCCCATCTCGGTCAGTTCAGCGATCGAAGGTCTGGCCGGTGTGCCGGGGTTGGAAGATATGTTCACCCCTGGTGGAGATCTAACGGTCGGTATCGTTATCGCGATCCTCTCGCTCATTTTCTTCTTCCAGCGCTTTGGGACCAAGGTGGTAGGCAGCACGTTCGGACCGATCATGCTGGTCTGGTTCGCGATGCTTTTCGTGCTCGGCATCGTGCAGGTAGGCCACTACCCCGATGTTCTGCGTGCCCTGAGCCCGCACTACGCCATCGATCTACTGGTGAACTACCCGAGCGGCTTCTGGCTTTTGGGAGCGGTGTTCCTCTGCACTACCGGCGCCGAAGCGCTGTACAGCGATCTGGGGCATTGCGGCCGGAAGAACATCCAGACCAGCTGGATCTTTGTGAAGACCGCGCTCGTGATCAACTATATGGGTCAGGGTGCCTGGTTACTTCACAACGGCACGAGCACCTTGAGCGGTGTCAATCCGTTCTATGCTTTGATGCCCGGCTGGTTCCTGGTGCCAGGTGTCATTATCGCCACCTTCGCGGCGATCATCGCCAGCCAAGCCCTGATCACTGGCTCGTTCACGTTGATCAGCGAGGCCGTCTCAATGAACTTCTGGCCGCGTGTGGCCATCAAGTTCCCCAGCGACGTGCGCGGGCAGATCTATATCCCCAGTGTGAATTGGTTGCTTTGGGCGGGCTGTGTCGGGATCATGCTGAGCTTCCGCGAAAGCGGTGAGATGGAGGCGATCTACGGCTTCTTCATCTCCCTGGCGATGGCGATGACCACGGTGCTCATGGGGCTTTGGTTGCGATATGTTCGGCGTTGGCCCATAGGGCTCGTCTTTCTGGTGCTCGCGGTCTTCGCCACAGTGGAACTGGCCTATTTCACCGCGAACAGCGTGAAGATCCTGCACCGGCTATCCTTCTTCCTGGTAGTGATCGGACTGGTGAACATGATGTTGATGTGGTACCGGGCCCGCAAACTCACCAACCGTTTTCTCGACTTCAAGCCCCTTACGGACAGTGCCCAAGCCATCATCGACCTGAGCCGCGACCGCGACGTACCAAAATTCGCGACGCATCTGGTCTATCTGACCAAGGCGAACGACGCGCGACATGTGGAACGGAAGGTGCTCGATTCGATCCTGCGCAGAAGGCCGAAACGGGCGGACATCTACTGGTTCGTGCATGTGAACTGGACCGATGAGCCCTATACGATGGACTATCGGGTGAACGAACTGGTGGACGATAAGATCATCCGCGTGGACCTGGACCTGGGATTCCGGGTGCAACCGAGGATCAATATGATCTTCAAGCGCATCGTGCAAGACCTGGCGGAATGCCGCGAACTCGACTTCAGCAGCAAATACGAGAGCCTGAAACGGCACGACTTCGATGCGGATATCCGCTATGTGATCCTGGAGCGCTTCCTGAGCGTGGAGAACGAACTGAACTTCCAGGATGAATGGCTATTGGACACCTACTTCCTAGTGAAGCGCTTCGCCCTGAGCGATCAGAACGCGTTCGGTCTCGACCACACGGACACGGTAGTGGAACATGTGCCTCTGCTCATCGGCGACCCGAAACGGTTGCCGCTCAGAAGGATGGGAGCGTCCATGACGGCGCCGGAAGATTGATGCAGGACTACGGGGCTTCCGCTGGGTCCGGGTGCCGGACGATAAGCCGCATCTCCTCCCCACCGAAGTACCGCACCAAGTAGCGATTGGCCCAGTGTTCCGGGTCCGGGCCGGCATCGAGGATGCGCAAACTCGCAGGCATCCGAGCAGGTGGAGCCAGCACCAATGTGTCACGCCCGGATCGGATGGCAGAGGTGACCATCGCATATCGCCGGTGCATGGCGTCATCGTAGGTCCGAGCCCTGCCAGAGGCGAGATCACTGAGCACGCGCCCCGTATTCCCGGTGAACAGCAGAGCGATGATCGCGGTGAGGATAGCCGCCCGCCTTACCAAGGGCCCTTGTATCCAGGTCCATCCCGTGGTGCCGAGAATTTTCCTGTAGCCAAGCGCGATCAGCACCAAATAGGCAGGGAGGAAGTAGAACCAAGCAACGTTCACCGTGCGATGCTGGCCGAGGATTCCGGTGGTCCAATACGGCAGCGCCATGATCACGAACACAACGACCACGGATGCGACCAGCAAATTCCTGCCGAAGGGTACCAACTGTGCAAGGACATTGTACCGGCGATCCACTTCCACCCAAAGAACAGATGCGGACAACAATAAAGGGGAGGCTACCCAAAGCACCATGAAACGGAAAGACTGGAGCGCACCATACCCAAGGGTACGGAGCACTTCACCGCGCTGGGGATAGTTGAGTGCGCGTAGGAAATTGCCCGGAGAAAGGAACATCAGTACACCACAACCCAAGGCGATGAGGAGCAACATGACCGGCACTGCCTCGAGCCTTTGCGAGCGCACCGAACACGTGTAGAGGAAAGTTGCTGTGAACATGATCGCAAGGACCATGTGCAGTTCGCAACTCAAGGCGATGAACACCAGGAGCACCGCAGCAAGCGCGAACAACGGGCGGCGCCAGCGCTTGCCATTGGTCCTGCGGAGGATCATCATGGCGGCACATACGAACAATGAGGCCGCGCAGGGCAACAAGTAGGTAACGGCCCCTGTGTACCAATAGAGGCCTTCGCTCAAGTCCGGTAGGCCGTGAACGAACATCACCACCAGCAAAGCCGCTGCCAAAGAAGTCTCCGATCGCCCGAACGCACCTCGAAAGCCTGCGCGAAGCAAGGCATAGCTGCCCGCGAGCAAAAGAAGCAGGAGCACGACCGGTACGGCGCGATAGACGAGGAGGCCGGACGGCAGGCCGAGCGCCATCGGATGGCAAAGCAAAAGCACGTTCGATGAAAAACGGCCATTGATGTCCCGGTACTCCTGCAGCAGACGGGGCCACAGCGGATATCGTTCGCTCAAAACGGCATAGCTCCAATCATCTCCGAACGGATGCACTTGGATAGCAAGCCACACATACGGCAGAAGCAACCCCAGCACAAGCAAGAACCGGATCGGCGCGCGATGCGTGGACGAACGCAAGACCAAAACGCTCGGGATCAAAGTCCGAGCCGCTCGCTTACCCGGTAGGTACTGCGATCGGGATGGTTCCGGGAGACCAGTTCGGCCACGAAGCCAGTGGTGAAGAGTTGCACGCCGATGATCATCGCGACCAAGGCTACATAGAACAAGGCTCTGTCTGCCACCAAAGGTGCGGCATGATGATTCAACACATGGTACAGCTTCTCACCCACGAGCCAGGCGGTTGCTCCAAAGCCGAGCAGGAACATGAGCGTACCCAAGGCGCCGAAGAAGTGCATCGGCTTGCGCCCGAAGCGGAAGACGAACCAGATGGTCATCAGGTCCAGGAACCCATTGATGAAACGGTCCAAGCCGAACTTGGTGCGCCCGAAACGCCGGGGATGGTGCTTCACGACCTTTTCTCCGATCCGCCGGAATCCTTCCTTGTGCGCCATGTACGGGATGTACCGGTGCATCTCTCCATACACTTCGATCGCCTTCACCACTTCACGCCGATAGGCCTTCAGTCCGCAGTTGAAATCATGGAGCATCACCCCGCTCACGCGGCGCGTGGCCCAGTTGAACAGCTTGGTAGGGATGGTTTTGCTCAGCGGATCGTGCCGCTCTCTCTTCCAGCCGCTCACTAGATCGAAGCCCTCCTCCATGATCATCCGGTACAGGTCGGGGATCTCGTCAGGGTCGTCCTGAAGATCGGCGTCCATGGTGATCACCACGCCACCCTGGGCCGCCTTGAAGCCCTCACTGAGCGCCGGGCTCTTGCCATAATTGCGGCCCAAACGGATGCCTTTCACGCGCGCATCGGCCACGGCCGATGCGCGGATCACCTCCCAAGAACCGTCATGGCTCCCGTCGTCCACCAGGATCACTTCATACCGCACCCCCATGGTTCCGAGCACCGCATGCAACTTGGCCACGAGATGCGGCAGCGATCCGGATTCATTGAGCAGGGGGACAACGACGGACAGGTCCATGAGGTGCAAAAGTGCGCATTGCCCGCACGCGGAACGCGGAGGGACCCGCCCATCACCTAGCTAGGCACGCGCAAAGCCTTCATGGGCTACCTTTGGCGCGGGGCAAGTCTCCTACGACCAGCTCCCGCTGAATCCCCCAGGTCCGGAAGGAAGCAAGGGTAAGCGGTCGCAGCGGTGCGATGGGATCAGCTTGCCCCAACTTTTTACACCTACCACAGCGGCGTGAGGGCCGTAATGTGGAGGTTTAGGCACATGGCGCGCGGCGGATACGTACAAGTTGTGCTCGTCACCGGGGGATCCAGTGGCTTGGGAAAGGCGATCTGTGAGCGACTCTCCGCCTTGGGCCATCGCGTGTACGGCACCGGCCGGAACCCCGGCCAAGATCCTTCCGGATACCACTTGGTCGCCATGGACATCAGCGACAGTGCAAGTGTGGACAAAGCCGTGGCGGAGATCCTACAGCGCGAAGGCCGGATCGACGTCGTGGTGAACAACGCCGGGCTAGGGATCCAGGGTGCTGTGGAAGATGTGGACCCGGATATGGCCCTGCGCTTGCTCAACATCAATGTGCTCGGCGCGCACCGCGTATGCCGGGCGGTACTTCCTGGTATGCGGGAGCGAAAACAGGGGACCATTATCCAGATCAGCAGCATCGCGGCGAATTTCGGGTTGCCCTACAGGGGGTTCTACAGCGCAAGCAAGGCCGCATTGGATCGTTGGACCGAAGCGATGCGCGTGGAGGTGAAGCCCTTCGGTATCCGGGTGGTGACCGTTCAACCCGGCGAGTTCCGCACCGGTATCGCGGATTCCCGGCTCCGCCCGGAACTGATCGGCCCGGCTTACCGCGAGCGTTACGCGAAGGCCATGGAAGTGCTTGGTGGAAGTCTGCACTACAGCCGGGACCCGGCGGAATTTTCAGCCGTGATCGTCCGCATCATAGCGGATCCCCGCCCAAAAACCGTGTATCGCGTGGCCCAAGGGGTGCAGAAACTCTCTGTCCTGGCCAAGAAACTACTTCCCGGGCACACCTTCGAAAGGATGGTGACCAAACACTACGAATAACCCGCTGCGGGCTCCTCGCCAAACCTGACCACCGCGAGGCTGTGCCTAGGAACGCCGCGTTGATACCTTCGCCGCATGAAATTCTTCATTGACACCGCGAGCCTTAGCCAGATCCGCGAAGCGCAGGACCTCGGCGTATTGGACGGCGTGACCACCAACCCTTCGCTAATGGCGAAGGAAGGGATCAGTGGCCCGGAGCGGGTGGTACAGCACTATTTGGATATCTGCGCCATTGTGAACGGGGATGTGAGCGCGGAAGTGATCGCCACGGACTATGCCGGTATTGTGAAGGAAGGCGAACAACTCGCGGCCTTACATCCCAACATAGTGGTGAAAGTGCCGATGATCCGCGACGGTGTGAAAGCGATCAAGTACTTCACAGCGAAAGGCATAAAAACCAACTGCACGTTGGTGTTCAGCGCTGGTCAAGCCCTGCTGGCGGCCAAAGCAGGAGCTACCTATGTATCACCTTTCATCGGTCGTTTGGATGACGTGAGCACCGATGGCGTAGGCTTGATCGAGCAGATCCGGACCATCTATGACAATTACGGCATGGACACCGAGATCCTGGCTGCGAGCATAAGGCATCCCATGCACATCATCCAGTGCGCTGAAGTGGGCGCGGATGTGGCCACCTGCCCGTTGAGCGCGATCCTGGCCTTGTTCGACCATCCGCTCACCACCGCTGGGCTCGATAAGTTCCTTGCGGACCACCAAAAGGCGGCCAAAGCCACGGCAAAGGCGGGCTGAACATGATTCTTTCGGTACACCCAGTGGACCCTGAGCCGCGGAAGATCGAAATGATCGCGGAGCAGCTAGGCCAAGGGGCGATCGTAGTTTGCCCAACGGATACGGTCTACGCGTTCATCTGCAGTCCGCACCATGCACGCGCTATGGAGGCGATAGCCCGATTGAAAGGGGTGAAGCCGCAAAAGGCGGAACTTTCTCTGATATGTGCGGACATCGCGCAGGCCACACGCTACGCAAAGCCGCTGGACACATCGGTATTCCGACTGTTGAAGCGGGCCCTGCCTGGCGCCTACACGTTCATTGTAGCGGCGAACGGCGAAGTACCCAAGCTGTTCCAGACGAATCGAAGGACCGTGGGTATCCGGGTGCCGGACCATCCGATCCCACTAGCCTTGGTGGCCGCAATGGGCCATCCGCTGGTCGCCGCGTCCGTGCATGATCCGGACCGTGTGGTGGACTATACCACCGATCCAGAGCGCATAGCGGAACACCTCGGCACACAAGTGGACCTGGTGATCGACGCTGGGATGGGAGGTCTCACGGCGAGCACGGTTATCGATGTGAGCAGCGGAGATCCGATCCTGGTGCGCAAAGGCGCTGGCGATCCGTCCATTCTTCAATGACCGCGCAAGGCACGAAAAGCTGCGGAGAGAAAATTCGGTAGGTCGTTCGCCGTCATGGCGTCCTGCCCCAACTCAGCGGCAGCATGGTCCCCGGCCGAACCGTGTAGGTGGACACCCAGCAGCGCTGCGCTCAAAGGTGCCATCCCTTGCGCCATCAAACCGGTTAGTAGCCCGGTCAGCACGTCCCCACTGCCCCCCTTCGCCATCCCGGTATTTCCCGTGAGGTTGAAGAACACACGGCCATCAGGAGCACAAGTTGCCGTGCAAGCACCCTTGAGGACCACGACGACCTGCTGCTTCCGTGCGAAGTCCCGTGCTTTCTGCAAGCGCTCAAATAAAGATCGCGAGGGACCAAAGAGGCGATCGGCTTCGCCCGGATGTGGGGTCAGCACGCTACCTGAGGGGAGGAAAGCGGCCCAGGTAGGTTGCTCCGCCAGAATGTTCAGTGCGTCCGCATCGATCACAAGCGGGACATGAGCGGTTTGGATCAAGGTTTTCAAGCACTTCGTGGCCCTTGGACCTGTACCAATGCCAGGTCCAATTCCCACCGCGCTATAGCGCTTCAGATCCTGAAGTTCACTAAGTTCATCGGGGTCCTGGTCCGCTCTCACCATCGCCTCGGGCACTGCGGTCTGCAAGACACTGCGACCGTTGCCGGGCAAATGCACGCTCAACCGTCCTACGCCGCTCCTTGCCGCCGCACGTGCGGCCATCACCGCGGCACCGAGCATACCGCGTCCCCCGGTCATCAACAAGGCATGCCCGAAGTTGCCCTTGTGAGCATGGGCTGGTCGAGGCGGCAGAAGGTCGCGAAGGTCCTTTGGAACCGGGACCAGATAAGGGCTGTTCTGCTCTGCGATGAAGCCTTCGTCCAGCCCTATATCCAAGACGTTCCATGATCCAACGAAGGACATACTGTCCGATAAAAAAAAAGCGAGTTTCGGTAGCTGGAAGGTCAACGTCCATGTAGCTCGAACCACCCCCTCCATATCATTCCTCGCATTGTCTTCCGGAAAGAGACCCGAGGGCAGGTCGATCGCGATCACCTTGGCCTTCTGTTCGTTCAACCGCTGAACAAAGCGCCGTTGGTCACCTTCCAATGGCCGCGATAGGCCCGTACCAAAGAGCGCATCGATGACTATTTCACCGGGACAGACCTGTGGCGGCCCACCCGCCGGGGAAGAGCTGACAACACTAATACTGACATCTGCCATTCTGCTGAGGTTCATCGCATTGTCATACGACAGTTCGAGTTGTTCAAAAGGTTGACATACCCGTACTGGATGACCAGCCGCACTTAGGATACGCGCCATGGCCAGACCATCTCCACCATTGTTCCCTGGCCCTACCAGGATCAGATAACGCTGTTCCTTGGTCGCGGCATCCGCGAACAATTCACCACGATGCGCCCCGAGCCACTCCACGCATCGGATAGCCGCTCGTTCCATGAGCTCGATCGAAGTGATCGGCTCGTGCGCGATGGTCCATGCGTCGAGCCGCCGGAGCTGTTCAGCGCTGAGCACTGGTAACATGCGGGCAAGGTAGGACGGGGTGGAAAAAAAGAAAGCCCCCGTCGCCGGGGGCTTTCCATCCAGAGAATAACTCCTCTACTGGAAGTAGAAGTTCAGGCCGATACGCGCACCGGTCACGCCGGTGTCGATACCGAAGGAACTGCTCTTATCCGCGATACCGTCGTTCCGGGTGCCCTCGTTCGTGGTGCTCACGACGCTTCCGCCCGTGCCAGCCCCGTCAACAACGAAGGTGTCCTTGGTGCTTTCGCCAGCGCCCGTGCTGCTGAACGCGAAGCCCCATGTGTACTCGCCGCTGAGGGAAACTTTCGGAGCGCAGAACCATTCCACACCGCCGAAAGCGGCCAACCCGATCTTCAAAGTGCTACCGTCCTTCGACTCGGTCACCTGCGTGCCCTGATTGTCGAAAGTGAGCGCATTGCCGTATTCGAACTTGCGCTTGCTGTTGCCGAAGCCCACATTGAACATGGCCCCGTAGACACCCACTACGCGGGTGCTACCTACACGCTTCTCGAGACCGAAACCGAGGTCGATAGCCAGGAAGCTTGCCTTGGTCACGTCCTCCACGAAAGCCAAGCTATCGGTGGCAGGCGCTGTCGCGCTGGAGACGTACTCAACGCTCTTGTCGTTACCGAAACCAATACGCAACATACCGCGATAAGCGGTGTTGGCGTTCACCAGCTTCTTAGCTCCGATGACCACATTGGAACCCTTGCTGTTGTTGCTGCCGAAGTAGTTGTTCAGCGCAGCCCCACCGTTGCCGGTGGTACCGTTGAACAAGTTGCCAGCATAGTTGATGAGGGGGGTCGCATCGAAGATCAATCCCCAATCACCATCCTGCGACAACCAATTCTCTCCCCGATTGGACGTGATCTCACCCGTTTGGGCGGTCACGGCCGTAGCAGCGGAGATAGCTACGGCGAACAGTACAGTCTTTCTCATGACGTTCGTTTTGGTTTTACGAGTGCTTCTCTGGTTTGCAAAGGCTCTTACCGGACAAAGGTAGATTCTGAGCGCGGCAAATCTATGAACATCCGACTACGATCTCAACAACAAATTGTTGATCCATCGATTGGCTGGGGACCTTCATCGGCGCTGTTCGCTACCCTATCCGTAAAAACCGGGGCGAAGATAATCGGCGCATTCACATCATCAAGCCACTCGGGCTCATTGCTTGGCAGCTAACATGGGCACAAAGCGGAAATCGCCGTGGTCCTCTTGGCTCAGGCGTCCATCCAAACCATTGATCATCCGGCACATACGTTGAACCTCCCCTCGCCCACGGGGATCACCAGCAGCCCGCCAGGACGTAGTTGATCGACCAGCGCAGGTGGAATAAAAGGCGCGCCGCAAGTGACCAGGATCCGTCGAACGGCGCGAACGAAGGCGCACCCGCGAAGCCATCGCCGTACATCAATTCCGCCTTATACCCGAGATGTTGCAGACGCTCCTTTGTTCGAAGGAACAGCGGTTTATGGCGCTCGATGCTCCGCACCTTCGCCCCTAGCGCGCACAGCACGGCTGTCTGATAACCGCTACCCGTTCCGATCTCGAGCACTTTGTCCCCTTTCCGCACCTCCAAAAGCTGGGTCTGGAATGCGACCGTGTACGGCTGTGAGATGGTTTGCCCGCAACCTATGGGAAAGGCCTTGTCCTCGTAGGCGTGCTGGTGGAGCGCTGTATCATCGATGAAGAGGTGCCGGGGCACCTCCGAGATCGCCCTCAGAACCGCCGGTGCATTGATCCCCTTTCGTTCCAAGAGGGCCACTAGCTGGCGGCGAGCCCCTTTGCTGCGGTAGTCATCACCAGGACCGGACATCGGACACAAAGGTAGACCAGGCCTCTATCCCTCTATTTTTGGCCGCCTTTTCCTCTGGAAGGGCATCCACATGGCGGAGCAACGGAAGCGGATCGGGGTGTTGGGAGCCGGCCATCTTGGCAGGATCCATATGCAGCAAGCCCTTCAGGTGCCGGACTTGGAATTGATCGGATTCCACGACCCGGACCTTGAAAAGGCGGCACAAGCGGCATTGGAACATGGGGTGCCCGCGCTACCGACCGTACGCGCTTTGATCGACGCATGCGACCTCGTCGATATCGTGACCCCTACCCTGTCCCATTACCATCTCGCAATACAGGCCCTGGCGGCAGGTAAGCACGTCTTCATAGAGAAGCCCCTCACCAATACCTTGGAAGAAGGTCGTGATCTGGTGGAACGCGCCCAGCGGAGCGGACTGAAAGTGCAAGTGGGCTATGTGGAGCGTTTCAATCCCGCCTTCCGGGCAGCCGCACCCAGCCTTCGCGATCCCATGTTCATCGAAGCCCATCGCCTGGCCCAGTTCAATCCGCGTGGCACTGACGTACCGGTGATCCTCGATCTGATGGTGCATGACATAGATCTGGTGCTCCACGTGGTGAAGAGCCCCGTGGAGAGCATCCATGCGAGCGGGGTGGCAGTAGTGAGCGATTCGCCGGATATCGCGAACGCCCGCATCCTGTTCGCCAACGGCTGCGTGGCCAACCTCACCGCCAGCCGGATCAGCTTGAAGAACATGCGCAAGATGCGGTTCTTCCAACGCGATGCCTATATCGCCGTGGATATGTTGACCAAGGAGACCGAGATCGTGCGCATGGAGCCCGTTACAGGCGATCCAGACCCGTTCGCCATCACGCTTGACCTTGGAAGTGATCGCGGCAAACGGGCCATCAGCTTCGAAAAACCCGAAGTGCCGATCGTGAACGCCATCCGGGAAGAACTTCGCGCTTTCGCGCGGTGCGTGATGAACGACCTCACCCCCGAAGTGACCGCGCAAGAGGGGTATGCCACCTTGGAAGTGGCCCATGCTATCCTCGCCAGCATGTCAGGTCGTGTGGTACAGGCCGGACAAGGGGGGCCTCACATACTATGAGTCTAAGAAGTACCGTTGACATCGCGATACAAATGCTCCGCGCTCTGAGGTACGCGCCGGTTTTGGTCGCCCTTTTCGCATCCTGCAAGAGGGGCGATGCAGTGCCTTCGTACTTGCAATTAGGGACGCCCGCCGTTCAAACCGACCCGAACGTTCAGGGGAGCAACTCCCAGAACATCACGGACCTGTGGGTGTTCGTGAACGACAAACCGGTCGGAGTTTGGGAAAGCGGTTCACGGGTGCCGGTGCTGACCAGCGGTGCGGTGAACGTGAAGTTGATCGCTGGGGTGCGACGGAACGGCTTCCGGGACGATAGGATCCAATATCCCTTCTACGCCACCTGGAGCGGCGAAATGACCTTGGTGGAGCAGAATACCACGACGGTCGCACCGGGATTCACCTACTTCGACAACAGCCTTTTTTGGACCGAGGACTTCGAGAGCGCGGGCCACAAATTCTCCCGGAGCGACGACAGTGATACCACCCTGAACCTGGTGCATGGCCAGGATACCGTATTGGGCGGGGCCACCAGTGGCGAACTGATGGTCACAACGGACCGGCCGTTCGTGCGCATGTTCACCACCGACCCCTTCAACATCGGTGCTCCGGCGTTCCTCGAACTGGATTACCGGAGCGATCACCGCCTATTGATCGGCGTGCTGTATACCCCATCAGGAAGTACGAACACCATTGATGTACCCTACCTGTACCTAAGCCCCACGCTCCGCTCCGATGGAGGTATGCCCTGGAACAAAGTCTATGTCGACCTCAGCGAATTGATGAGCGTTCCCGGCGCCTCCAACGAACGCTTCTACCTTCAACTGGACCTGGTCGACGGATCGAGCAGTGGGCGGGTCTTCCTGGACGACCTGAAACTGGTACATCGTTGACTTGAGCGCATGGACCGCCGCAGACAGGTATTCTACTATGTACTGGCCGATCTGTGCTCCGCAGCCCTCGCTTGGACGCTCTTCTATCTTTACCGCAAGGCCTACTTGGAGCCGATCACGTTCGGTTACAAGGTGCCCGTGGAACTTGACCGGAACTTCGCCATCGGTCTTGTTCTCATCCCGCTTTTCTGGCTCGGCCTGTACACTGTGATCGGAGGGTACACCGACATCTTCCGGCGCTACCGTACCAAGGAATTGGGCCAGACCTTGCTCATCAGCGTGATCGGGGTGGTGGTGATCTTCTTCGTGTTGCTGTTGGATGACGAGGTAGCCGAGCCGAAGTACTATTACCGGTCCTTCCTTGCGCTCTTCATCCTCCACTTCGGGCTCACCTTCCTCGCGCGCTTCCTGCTCACCAGTCGCACCGTACGGATGGTGCATGATCGAAGGATCGGCTTCAACACCGTGCTGGTCGGGGGGAACGAACGGGCGGTGGCCATCCACCAGGAGATCGCCGCCATGGCAAAGAGCCCCGGCAATCGCTTCGTAGGTTTCGTGAACGTGAACGGCGGTGATCAGCAGTTGGCCACCTCCGGTCTGCCTCGTTTGGGCAAATGGCACGACCTCCGCGCGGTGATCGAGAAGCACGCGGTGGAGGAAGCGATCATCGCGGTGGAGAGCAGTGAGCACGAGCACATCAGCCGGATCATCAACGAGCTGGAGGGCTCCAACCTCCGGATCAAGATCATCCCGGACATGTACGATATCCTATCGGGTTCGGTGAAAATGACCAGCATCTTCGGGGCACCGCTCATCGAGGTGAACCCGCAGATCATGCCCTCGTGGCAATTCGCCATCAAACGGCTGATGGATATCGTGTTGAGCGGGCTGGCGCTTATGATGCTCTTCCCGGTCATGCTGTTGATCGCTTTGCTGGTGAAGTTATCCGGCCCCGGACCTGTGTTCTTCCGACAGGAGCGCGTGGGACGGTATGGGCAACCGTTCAAGATCATCAAGTTCAGGAGCATGATGGAACGTGCCGAGGAGAGCGGTCCGCAACTGAGCAGTACCACCGATCCGCGCATCACCCCGGTCGGTCGCTTTCTGCGCCGCACGCGGATGGACGAACTTCCGCAGTTCTGGAACGTGCTGAAGGGCGATATGAGCCTGGTAGGCCCTCGCCCGGAGCGGCAATTCTTCATCGACCGCATCACCGAAATGGCCCCTCACTATCGGCACTTGCACAAAGTGCGGCCCGGCATCACCAGTTGGGGACAAGTGAAGTTCGGTTATGCGGAGAACGTGGACCAGATGGTGCGCCGCCTCAAGTACGACATCCTGTACATCGAGAACATGAGCATCGCTGTGGACCTGAAGATCCTGGCGTACACCATCCTCATCATCCTGAAGGGGGACGGTAAATAGAGGCCGAGGATCTTCGCCCCTACATTGCCACCACTATCCGATCACAATGAACATTTCCGTCATCGGTGCCGGCCAGATGGGCAACGGCATCGCACACGTTTTCGCACAGAACGGCCATCCGGTCACGTTGATCGATCTCCAACAGCCCAACCTGGATCAGGCGCTCAGCACCATCGCCAAGAACCTGGACCGCCAGGTGGCCAAGGGTACCTTGACGGCCGAAGCGAAGGCCGCCTCGCTTGGGCGTATCACCACCACCTCAGACACCGCCGCTGGCGTGAAGCAAGCCGACCTGGTGGTGGAGGCCGCCACGGAGAACGTGGACCTGAAGCTGCGGATCTTCAAGGATATCGATGCGCGCGCACCGGCGGGCTGCATCCTGGCCACCAACACAAGCAGCATCAGCATCACCCGCATCGCAGCGGTCACGGCACGGCCCGCGAACGTGATCGGCATGCACTTCATGAACCCCGTGCCTGTGATGAAGTTGGTGGAAGTGATCCGCGGCTACAACACCAGCGATGCGGTGACCGAGTCCATCATGGACCTCAGCACGGCCATCGGCAAAGTGCCCGTAGAAGTACATGACTACGCAGGCTTTGTGAGCAACCGCATCCTGATGCCGATGATCAACGAAGCGATCGAAACGCTGTTCCAAGGCGTGGGCGGCGTGGCCGAGATCGACACGGTGATGAAACTCGGCATGGCACACCCGATGGGCCCCTTGCAACTGGCGGATTTCATCGGTCTCGACACATGCCTGGCCATCCTGCGCGTGCTGCACGACGGCTTCGGCAATCCGAAGTACGCCCCCTGCCCCCTGCTGGTGCAAATGGTCGCCGCCGGCAAGCTGGGGCTCAAGAGCGGCGAAGGTTTCTACACTTATACGACGGGCAGCAAGGACCTGGTGGTAGCTTCCACTTTCAAAAAGTAGCAGCGTGTGCCCGCTGTTGTCGCCCCGATGCCCGGTGGCCCGGCGTGTCTTCCTTCGCCCCCCCCCCCCCCCTTCCCCTTCCTCCCCGCCCCCCCCCCGACGGTTTTCCCCGCCGCGTTCATGCCGACATCCCCCCCCCCCCCCCCCGCCCCGGCCGCCCCCGCGATCCAACCATCGCACAGGCCACCTGGCCTGTGGCCTACTATCCGCATATCCTGGGCAAGGAGCAACTCGCCTACATGCTGGATCTTTTCTACAGCACGGAGGCGCTACGCACTGCCTATGACGGAAAAGGACCAACGCTTCTTGATGTTGGAAACAGCGGAGGGAGCGGTGGGTTTTGCCAGTTACACACCGCGGTACCGGCAGGTCGGGCGTCGCACACTTGAACAAGCTATATGTGCTGCCCAGCACCCAGGGTACGGGGGCGGGCAAGGTGCTTCTCGCCCGTGTGATCGCTGAGGCCGAACCGGCGGTGCAGATTCGCTGGAATTGAACGTGAACAAACGCAACCCAGCGGTCGCCTTCTACCAGCACCGTGGCTTCCGCATCAAGCGCGATGAGGTGATCGACATCGGCCAGGGCTATGTGATGGACGACCATGTGATGGAATTGGTCCTGTGACACACGTCCGCGTACCGAACGCATCGGGATGGTGAAGGAATACCTTCACGACCTTCTTCTCACCTATGTGCGGGATCGCCGGAGCCATTGACCTACAGGGAGCCCTCGCGTTCACCGGCGACCTTCTCCAGCGTTTCGCCGATCCGCTCCGTTTTCGAGGTCCTGACGCATCCGGTGAATGTTCCGAGCAGTTCGATGGCGTAGCGGTACAAATGGCGCATCGCCGCCTCAGCATCATCGATCTATCCCCGTTGGGGAACCAGCCGATGTACGGACCGGACCAACGTTCGGTGATCGTCTTCAACGGCGAGATCTACAACTACCGCGCATTGAAGCAGGAATTGCAGGCCCAGGGCACGCGGTTCCGCACGAACTCCGATACGGAAGTGCTGCTGCTCGGTACGGAGATCTGGGGCATCGACACGCTTCTGGAGAAGATCGACGGCATGTTCGCCTTCGCGCTCTATGATCGGAAGGAACGCGAGCTCATCCTGGCCCGGGACCGCTTCGGGAAAAAGCCGCTCTACTACGCGCATCGTGGGCCTCGGCTCTGGTTCAGCTCGGACATCCGTTCCTTCGATGTTGTTCCAGAGATCCCGAAACGGATCGACCTTTTCAGCTTGGGCTACTTTTTCGGCGAGCTCACCACCCCGGATCCCCGCACCATCTGGCAGGATATACACAAGGTGCCTCCTGCGACCTGCCTTCGTTTCTCGGGCAACGGAACAGTGCAACTTTCGCGCTATTGGCATCTCTCCGCGGAGAACGGATGTTCGCTGGATCCAGTGGAGATCGTGGATCGCGCTGATGAACTCCTCACCGCTGCTGTTGCAAAGCGGTTGGTGGCCGATGTGAACGTGGCCGCACAGCTAAGCGGTGGCCTAGATTCCTCGCTGGTGACGGCCAAGATGGCGCAGCTCAGTTCCAAACCGATCGCGACCTACTCCGTGGGTTTTGAAGATCCGCGTTTCAACGAATTGCCGTTCGCACGCCAAGTGGCCGAACGCTATGGCACGGATCACCACGAGATCATTTTGAGAGCGGAGGACATGGAGGACGCGGAGGCGCTCATCCTGGAGTACGGCGAGCCATTCGCCGATGTATCCATGATCCCCTCCTACCTCATCGCGAAGAAGATCTCGGCGACGGAGAAGGTGGTCTGCGGCGGCGATGGCGGCGACGAGCTCTTCGCGGGGTACTACGGCCACTACTTCGCCAGTAAGATCGACCAAGTGCGTGGCATGGCTTGGTCAGCACCGATGGTGGATGTGTTGAAGCGGCTCGCTCCTATCTACCAATTGGAGTTCCTCGCCGATCTGTTGAAAGCCGCGAACGGGCCCGCGCACATGCTGTTGGATCGCAATATGGGATTCACCACGGCGGATCTCGCAGCACTTTTCCTAGGGAACGAGGAAGCGACCACCGCAGTACAGACGCACCACGCGGATGTGTGGGCCGCTCATGAGGCCACGTCCACCTCCACACTGAAGCACTTGCTTCGCGCATCAATGGATACGCGCTTGGTGAACGACTACATCGTGAAGGTGGACCGCGCCACGATGTACGCATCCCTGGAGATGCGCTCCCCTTTCCTGGATCGGCACCTAGCCGAATTCGCCTGCTCGCTCAACGACGTGCAGTTGTTCAAGCCCTTCGGAACGAAGTCGGTGTTGAAGACGCTCGCGACCAAATACCTGCCCGAAGGACTGATCCATCGCAACAAGATGGGCTTCGCGGTTCCGATCGGCGGTTGGTTCCGAAAGGAGCTCAAGGATCGCTTCCACGAAGTGGTACTGACACAGCGGCAAGGCGTGGTCCCGTTGGATTATGCCTTCATCACGAAGCTCCTCCAGCGCCATTGTGCAGGCGAGGATCATGCGAACCGCTTGTGGGCGCTGTACGTCTTCCACCTCTGGGCTAGGTCCCGAGCCAATTGAGCGGAGGAACGATGAACATCCTTTTTCTGGCCGATCCAGGCTCCGTACACGACGTCAAATGGATGTCCTATCTCTCGGTGGGGCACACCTGCCACCTCCTCGTTCGGAAGCATCATGCCGCGCAGATGGGGGTCGAGAAGCTCCGTGCGTTCGAACGGACGAACGGGATCCGGATCATAGCGCAAGTGGAGGATTTTTCGATCCTCAGATTCGGCCAGACCTGGAGCACGGCGAAGGAACTGGCGCGTCTCATCCGCGCGAACGGGATCGACGTGTTCCACATGATGTACGCGGAGCCCAACGCGCTCTGGGCCTTCTTCCGGCGAACGCTCGCGGTCCCCATTCTGCTCACTACGCGCGGCACGGACGTGCTCAAGACCATTCCCGCGTTCTACCAGCGGAAGAGCTTGCTGGACCGATCGGTGGCATGGTGCTACTGGAAAGCCCTTCGCCAAGTGGACCAGGTGACCTGCACCTCCACCCGACAAAGCACCGCAGTGAAGGAATTGAGCGGTGATCCGCAGAAGGCGATCGAACTGGTGCGGACCGGCGTGCCAGTGCAACGGATCCTCGAGGACACCACCGCGCATCAACTCCAGGATCTCAACGGGCAACGCTACGTGCTGTTCCCACGCTCCATGCGCCCCATCTATCAGCATGAGCTGGCGCTGGCCGCTATCGATCTGCTGCCGGAGAACATTTTGCGCGACCATCTTTTCGTCTTCGTGGATCGCAGTTCATCATACAGAGACTACGTGCAGGACGTGCAGCGCCTCATCGATCGCTCGAAGGGGCGGACCCTGTGGTTGGACCATGTGGATCAGCCCACGATGTTCCAGATGTACAAGCGGGCCGCGTTGGTGGCCATGACACCCATCTCGGACGGCTCACCGGTCTCCGCGTTGGAGGCGATGCTTTGCAAGGTTCCCGTGATCCTTCCTCCCTTGCGGTACGATGAGGACCTGTTCGGCGCGGGCATCGTGCAGTTCAAGGAGTGGACGGCCGCCTCGCTGGCAGGAACGATGGAAGCGGTGCTACACGGAACTCTTCGCCCCGATGTGGAGAGCGCTTATCGCACTGTGCTCGATCGGGCGGACAGCCAAAAGGAAATGGAAAAGGTCCGTTCCCTCTATGAGGAGATGAGCAGGAAAAATAGATCTTGAGGAACGTCAATTCATCGACGTGCTGGGAAGCGGAAGCCCCTGGCGCTTGTACAACTTCGCCTTCCGTTTTTCCAACCGGGCCTGGGCCTTCGCGGTGCGTACGCCGCGATCCGCGACCACCAATTCTCCGTTCTCGATGCGCTGCACAATGGATTCGATCATCGCATCCTCGCCCAACGCGTCATAATCATCCTTCAGGTCATTGCCGAACAACTTGGCCACACCCTGCCAGATCAAGGCTTCGAAGCCACCACGCAGCTGCGCCACCAGATCGTAGCTGGTGCGGCCGGTCTGCCTATCTATCAACTTGATGAGCACACGACCCTGGCTGATGGTCATATCGGTGATGTCCCCCTCGAACTCAGCCCGCAATTCGGCCTCGGCGATCTTGAAGTAGATATCCCGGTCGCGTTCCTTCTGAATCGAGGCGAGTTCCGAGGAATACTGGTCCAGGAGCTGGGCACTGACGCGCGCGTACGGGTACACCTTGATCACGTTGCGCATC
Organism: Flavobacteriales bacterium; assembly: GCA_016703105.1. Taxonomy (GTDB): domain Bacteria; phylum Bacteroidota; class Bacteroidia; order Flavobacteriales_F; family PHOS-HE28; genus PHOS-HE28. The sequence continues at coordinate 319,990 of JADJCS010000002.1, read as the reverse complement.
AGCTTATCGTAGCGCTGTGCCTGCCGCCGGGCCTTGGCGCTCATGTAGCCCTCGATCCGCTTCTCGGGCATGAGGATGGTGGGCATTGTGTCGCCTTCCTCCACACGAACGGTGATAAAGGGGTACAGGCTCTCCGGCTGTGCGAGAGCCGTGGCCGCCATAGCGAAGAACAGGGATGCTATAAGGCTACGTTGGAACATTCGTCGCCCGGGGATCAGGCGTTGGCGCTACGCAAAGGTCGGGCCATCCGGGCCTTATACCCGCCTAGCGACGCTTTAGTTTCCAGGGGGATAGGCCTCCTTGCGCCGCCTCTTGAGGGACCAACTCCCCGGACCTTTCTTCTTGCATACTGGCCGCGACCAGCGCAGCGGCCAAGGCCTCTGTGGGCTCCTGGCCCAGCAGCACCTCGGGGTTCCAATGGTCCCGCACGAAATGCGTGTCGTACTTGCCGCTGCGGAAGCTCTCGTGGCCCATCACATAATGGCAGAAAGGCAGGGTGGTCTCCACGCCGCTTATCGCGTAGTCCTCGATAGCCCGCTGCATGCGCGCGATCGCCTCATCGCGCGTGGCCCCGTGTACGATCAACTTGGCGATCATGGGGTCGTAGTGGATCGGGATGGTCATCCCCTCTTCAAAGCCATCGTCCACCCGCACTCCGGGTCCTTGCGGAGGCCGGTAGGTGCTGAGTGTGCCGATATCCGGGAGGAAATTGTTCGCCGGGTCCTCGGCGTAGACGCGCACCTCGATGGCATGGCCGTCGATCCGCAGGTCCTCCTGCTTGAAGGGCAGGCTCTCTCCTTCCGCCACGCGGATCTGCAGCTTCACCAGATCGAGCCCGGTGATCATCTCTGTGACCGGATGTTCCACCTGGAGCCGCGTGTTCATCTCCATGAAATAGAACGCACCGCTTTCGTCGAGGAGGAATTCCACCGTACCCGCGCCGACATAGTCCACGCTCTTCGCCACGTTCACCGCCGCTTCGCCCATTCGCTTCCGCAACGCGGGGGTAAGCACTGCGCTGGGGGCCTCCTCCACCACTTTCTGGTGACGGCGTTGGATGCTGCACTCGCGTTCGAAGAGGTAGCAGGTGTTGCCATGCGTATCGGCCATCACCTGCACTTCGATATGCCGCGGCCCGGTCACATACTTCTCAATGAACACACTGCCATCGCCGAAGGCGTTCTTCGCCTCGCTGATGGCGCGCTCCAATCCCTCTTCCAACCCGCTTTCGTCCTCCACAATGCGCATGCCCTTGCCACCACCACCGGCCGCCGCTTTGATCAGGATGGGAAAGGTGATGGTCTTCGCCACACGGATGGCCTCGTCCAGCCCGCTCACTGCGCCCTCGGTGCCCGGCACGAGGGGGACACCGTGGCCCTTCACCGCTTCCTTGGCGGCGAGTTTATCGCCCATCACCTTCATGGCGTGCGGCGTAGGGCCTACGAAGATCACACCGGCCTTTTCCAACGCCTGCGCGAACGCACCGTTCTCGCTCAAGAAGCCATAGCCCGGATGCACGGCATCCACCTTCAGGTCCTTGCAGACAGCGACCAGTTTGTCGATCACCAGGTAGCTCTCTTTGCTCGCGGCCGGGCCGATGCACACCGCCTCATCGGCGAAGCGCACGAAAGGCGCATTGCGGTCCGCTTCGGAATACACCGCCACCGTGCGGATCCCCATCTCCCGGGCAGAGCGCATCACGCGCAAGGCGATCTCGCCACGGTTGGCGATCAGCAGCTTTGTAATGGGTCGGATCTTCGTCATGCTCTGGGTCCGCTGGGCGGAGCGCGAAGATGCGAAGGCTTGTCGGGATCTTGGGTCAGGGACGGGCAGTACAAGCGCCCAATCCCTGTTCTCCACCGCAACAACGCCGCGGACGCAATGGGCAGGCAACGGATCGCTAGGGCCAATTCCACCAGGCAGCGGAGCCCGCAGCGTTCTTGGCGTCTTGGCGGCAGGATACTGCCAGCAAAGGGATCTTGACCCGATGGTCCTGGCAGCGACCGGAAGGATCAATCCTCTTCCGCGGTACTTTCCCAGAACCGGGTGAGCTGCGTGATCAGCAGATCCAGGTCGATGTCCTCAAAGGGATGCCGGGTACGGGGGATCACCAATACGCCCGCATCCTTCAGCTTGCGCGATACGGCCAGCATATCCTCCGGGATCGCGGTAGTATCCTGATCACCTACGGCGAGCAACACCGGGCATTCGATCTTGGCGAGCACCTCGTCCGTGAGCAGTGGCATTCCCGCGATACGCGTCATCTCAGCGGCGGTGGCCGTTACGAGCTGTTTCCAACGGTCAATACCGTGGGTGGCGGCCAAACCCATGGCGAACTCAGGCACCTTCTCCTCCATCGCAGCGGGATCCATCTTCTTCAACTCCTGCTGCAAACCCTCCGAGCTCCAGATGAGCTTGCTCCCGATCGCGCACACGCTCGCCACCCGGTGCGGATGGGCCGCGGCCCACAACAAGGCTACGTAGCCGCCCATGCTGTAGCCCACGAGGTGGACGGGGCCGTTCACCTTCTCCAAGGCGAGGTCCACGTCGCGCAGGAAGAGCTCGAAGTTCAAGCCCTGCTGTGGGATCTCGCTCTCGCCATGCCCGGTGAAGGTGATGCTTCGGCAGGTGGCGTGGTCCAGGCTATCTGCCAGGTTGGCCATTTGGCGTTTGGTGCCGAGGGCACCGTGGAGGAGGAGGATGTTCATGGGTGGTGCGTGGACCGCGAAGATGCGCATCGACGTGACGCGGGTATCTTCGGAACCGGACCTTTCGCGCCATGAGCCACCTTCCACCCTTGATCACCGACCTCGGACTCATCCTGTCCGTGGCCGCTGTGACCACCTTGGTGTTCAAGTGGATCAAGCAGCCCCTCGTACTGGGATACATCGTGGCGGGCTTCCTGGTGGGACCCCACGTGGACTTCATGCCCACGGTGATGGACGAAGGGAACATCCGCACCTGGTCGGAGATCGGGGTCATTTTCCTGCTCTTCAGCCTGGGAATGGAGTTCAGCTTCAAGCGGCTGATCAAGGTGGGGGGATCCGCGGCCGTCACCGCTCTCACCACGGTGTTGTTCATGCTGGGCGCCGGTTACGCCACCGGGCAGGCCCTGGGCTGGAGCGGCATGGACAGCATGTTCCTGGGCGGGATCCTGTCCATCAGTTCCACCACCATCATCGTGCGGGCCTTCGACGAGCTGGGGGTGAAGACGCAGGCCTTCGCAGCCCTGGTGGTGGGTGCGCTGGTGATCGAGGACCTGGTGGCGATCCTGCTGCTGGTGCTGCTGAGCACCCTTTCAGTTAGCCGGCAGTTCGAGGGCGGACAGTTGCTCTGGGAGCTGGGCAAGCTGCTGTTCTATCTGATGCTGTGGTTCGGGGGCGGCATCTTCTTGATCCCCACCCTGCTGAACCGGACGCGCCGGTTGATGAACGATGAGACCCTGCTGGTGGTGGCTATCGCTTTATGCCTCACCATGGCCTACCTGGCTGTGGCCGCCGGGTTCAGCGCGGCACTTGGGGCCTTCGTCATGGGATCGGTGCTGGCCGAGACCGTCTTCGCGGAGCGCATCGAGCACCTCACCAAGCCGGTGAAGGACCTCTTCGGCGCCATCTTTTTCGTATCCGTGGGCATGCTCATCGACCCGGTGGTGCTGTCGGAGGAATGGCGGCCGGTGCTACTCATCAGCCTCATCACCATGCTGGGCCAGCCCCTGAGCAGCGCGATGGGCGCCCTGCTCGCGGGGAATCCCTTGAAGCGCTCCGTACAGGCCGGCATGAGCCTTTCGCAGATCGGCGAGTTCTCCTTCATCATCGCCACCCTCGGCCTCACGTTGGGGGTAACGAGCAACAGGCTCTACCCCATCGCCGTGGCCGTCAGCGTGCTCACCACCTTCATCACACCGTACATGATCCGTTCCTCCGGGGCTGTGGCAGCGCTGCTGGAGCGCACGCTGCCCTCCGCATGGTTGGGTGCCATTGAGCGGTACAGCCGGCAAACCCAACAGGTGAAGGTGACCAGCGACTGGCGGCACCTGCTGCGTGCCTACGGCCTTAACCTGCTGGTGTTCTCCTCGGTCTCGGTGGCGGTGATCATCGTGGGCCAGCGGCACCTACCCGCCCTGCTCGATCCGGGCATCGGCTGGCTCGACGGCAGCTTCCTGGCCGGCTTGGTGACCCTGCTGCTGGTCATCCCTGTGCTCTGGGCGATGTCCTTCCGTCGGATCCAGCGCGGTGCGTACCGGCACCTGTGGCTCAACAAGCGCGAGCTGCGCGGCCCGCTGGTGGCCATTGAGGCGGTGCGGGTGCTCGTTGCGGTGATGCTGCTGGCCCTTCTGGTCAACCAGTTCTTCGGAACCGGACTGGCTTTCCTAGCTGCGCTGCTTTTCACGGTGCTGGCCGTGGTGATCTTCCGGAGCCGGTTGCACCGCTTCTACCAGCGCCTGGAGAAGCACTTCCTCCTGAACTTCCACCAACGCGAGCAACGGCGGCAACGGCCCGAGCTGGCGCCGTGGGACATGCACCTGGCCGAACTGGAAGTGCCGGCCTCATCGGTCGCCGTGGGGCGCACGCTACAGGAACTGGCCCTGCGCGAACGCTACGGTGTGAACGTGGCCTTGATCGAGCGCGGCGAGCGGACCATCCCGGTACCCACGCGTGACGAACGCCTGCTGCCCGGAGACAACCTGGTGCTCATCGGCACCGACGAACAGCTCGCCACCGCGAACCGCGCCCTCGCCGAAGAGCCTCCGGAAAGCGGCAACTCCACACCCGAACGTTGCGAGATGCAACTAGTGAAGTACCGGATCCTGCCGCGCTCCCCGCTCATCGAACGCACCATCCGTGCAAGCGGGATCCGGGAGGAAGGCTCCGCCCTCGTCACCGGCATCGAACGGCAGGGACAGCGGATCCCGAACCCCGAGAGCGCGCTCGTCCTTCAGCAGGACGACCTGCTGTGGCTGGTGGGGGACGCGGACCGAGTTCGTACGTTCATGTATGACGGGAAAGGGGCGCGGGAGTGATCGTCATGAGCCCAAATACCTGCCGATCAGGGATGGCTCAAGCCAGCACCTCCTTCACCCGATCCGCCGCTTCTTGCAGCGCCACCGCGCTCAGCACCTTCAACCCGCTCTTGTCGATCAGCTCCTTCGCCTCCACGGCGTTGGTGCCTTGCAAGCGAACGATGATCGGCACCTTGATGTCGCCGATGCTCTGGTAGGCGTCGATCACCCCTTGCGCTACGCGATCGCAGCGCACGATGCCGCCGAAGATGTTGACTAGGATAGCCTTCACGCTGGGATCCTTCAGGATGATGCGAAAGCCTTTCTCCACGCGCGCCGCATCGGCCGTGCCGCCTACATCGAGGAAGTTCGCTGGCTCGCCGCCACTGAGTTTGATGATGTCCATGGTGGCCATGGCAAGACCAGCGCCGTTCACCATGCAGCCCACATTGCCGTCGAGCTTCACGTAGTTGAGGCCCGCCTCACCGGCTTCCACTTCGATGGGATCCTCCTCCGTCTTGTCGCGCATCTCCGCATAGTCCGGGTGGCGATAGAGCGCGTTGCCATCGAGGCGCACCTTGGCGTCCACGGCGATCACCTTGTCGTCGCTGGTTTTCAGCACCGGATTGATCTCGAACATCGCCGCATCACAGCCTTCGTACGCGCGGTAGAGGTCGGCGATGAATTTCACCATGCTCTTTTTCGCGGCACCTGTAACACCGAGCGCCGTTGCGATCTTGTTGCACTGGAAGGGACGCAGTCCGACGCGCGGGTCCACGAACTCCTTCAGGATCTTCTCACCGTGGTGTTCGGCCACCTCTTCGATGTCCATGCCGCCTTCGGTGCTGTAAACGATGACGTTCTTGCCGCTGGCGCGATCCAGCAACACGCTCATGTAGTACTCCTTCGTTTCGCTCGCACCGGGATAATACACGTCCTCGGCGATGAGCACCTTGTGTACCTTCTTCCCTTGCGGCGGCGTCTGCGGGCTCTTCAGCATCATGCCGATAATGGCATCGCTCTTCTCGCGCACCTCGTCGTAGTTCTTGGCCACCTTCACGCCACCGCCTTTGCCACGGCCACCCGCGTGGATCTGCGCCTTCACCACCCACCATTTGGTGCCGGTCTCCTGGCTCAGGCGTTTGGCTGCGTCCACCGCTTCGTCGGCGTTGTAGGCCACGATGCCGCGTTGGATGGTAACACCGAATTTCTGGAGGATGCTCTTGCCTTGGTACTCGTGGAGGTTCATGCGGGGAGGATCGTGGGATGACGGCGCGAATGTAGCTGCCCGGGCCGGTCGGCACCCGATGGGCCATCTCGGCCAGGGCACAACTCTTCCCTTTCTTTACAGCCATGATCCACGCCATCGGCATCCGCAAACGTTTCGGCGACCTGGACGTGTTGAAGGGCGTGGAGCTGCATGTGGCGAAGGGCGAGGTCGTGAGCATCGTCGGTGCCAGCGGCGCGGGGAAAACCACGTTGCTGCAGATCCTGGGCACTTTGGAACACGCGGACCAAGGCCAACTGAACATCGGCGGTACGGACATCGCGCAGCTCGGCACCAATGCGCTTTCCGCCTTCCGGAACAAGCATATCGGCTTCGTGTTCCAGTTCCACCATTTGCTGCCGGAGTTCAGCGCGTTGGAGAACGTGATGATGCCCGGGCTGATCGCCGGCAAGAGCCGGAGCACCTGCGCGCCCAGAGCTGTAGAACTTCTCACCCGCTTGAACGTGGCCGCGCGCAAAGAGCACAAGCCCGCTCAACTCAGCGGCGGTGAGCAACAACGCGTGGCCGTGGCACGCGCGCTCTTCAACGCACCCGATGTGATCCTCGCCGACGAGCCCTCCGGCAATCTGGACTCCGCCCACGCCCGCGAACTGCACCAGCTCTTCTTCGATCTGCGCACAGAACTGAGCCAAACCTTCGTGATCGTGACGCACAACGAAGAACTGGCGGAAATGGCCGATCGCCGGTTGGTGATCAAGGACGGGGTGATCTGACCCGTGTGAAGCCGCAAGGCAGCCACTGGGATAGCCGTTCGTCTACCTTGCACGAACCACGCCCATGCCCCTTTTGAAGAAGATCCTCCTATGCGCGGTACTGATATGTGCGGCCAAAGCGCTTTGGGCGCAGGACGGAGCGATCGATCCCACGTTCAATCCGGGGGACATCGGCTTCGGCTCTGGGGACGGGGCAGTACCGGGTGTCTGGTCCACCACCCTTCAATCGGACGGCAAGGTCATTGTGGGGGGGGATTTCGTCAAATACAACAGCGTAAACAACAGCAACCGCATCCGGGTCGCACGCTTGAGCCCTGATGGAGTGCTGGACACTGGTTTCACCCCCGGTGCAGGAGCGGACGCCGTAGTCCGAACGACCGCCATGCAATCCGATGGGAAGATCATCATCGGAGGGAGCTTTACCAGCTACGATGGCATTGGACGCAACTCTATCGCCCGGTTGAACGCCGATGGCAGCCTGGATATCGGATTTAACCCTGGAACCGGAGCGAACAATCCTGTGCATTCCATCACCCTCCAGCCGGATGGGAAGATCATCATCGGGGGTGATTTCACCAATTACAACGGCACGGGACGTAACCGCGTGGCACGCTTGAACACGGACGGGAGTTTGGACACGGGCTTCAACCCCGGGATCGGCGCGAACAGCACGGTATACTCTACATTATTACAAGCCGACGGAAAGATCATTACCTGCGGATCCTTTACCAGTTACAACGGTAGCTCTCGCAACCGCATCGCCCGCCTGAACACGAATGGTAGCCTTGATCTCACCTTCAACCCGGGAACCGGGGCGAACGATCAAGTGAATTGTATGGCGCTCGACGCTGCCGGGAAGGTGACCATCGGTGGACTTTTCGGCAGCTACAATGGTATGGCGCGCGCACGCGTGGCACGGTTGAACGCGAACGGCACTTTGGACACTGGTTTTGACATCGGAACAGGGGCGAACGGCACGGTACTTTCCATGGCGCTACGACCAGATGGAAAGGTCATCATTGCCGGATCGTTCACGGCATTCAACGGGACCAATCGCAACTACATCGCGCGCTTGAACACCGATGGCGGTTTAGACGCCGGTTTCGACCCTGGGCTCGGAACCTACCCGAATGTTCACTGTATAGCGCTCCAACCTGATGGAAAGATCATTATCGGTGGAGAGTTCACAAAAGAACAGACTGGCCGCAATGGCGTCGCCCGTTTGAACACGAATGGCAGCTTAGACCTCACATTCAACCCCAGCAATGAAGCGGACGCGGCAGTCAGTACCGTCAGCCTACAATCCGATGGAAAGATCATCATCGGAGGCTATTTCACATGGTACAATGAGACACGCTGCAGGCACATTGCCCGCCTCCATCCAGATGGCGGTTTGGACACCGGTTTCAACACCGGAACCGGGACCGATCTGGTCAGTGGCGGTGTTTTTAGCACCATCGTTCAACCAGATGGGAAGATCCTCATTGGCGGGGAATTCAGTTTCTATAACAACACCTCCCGGAATCGCATCGCCCGCCTGAACGGCGATGGAAGCTTGGACACTGGTTTTGATCCTGGAACGGGGGTTGGGGCAGGAGTGGGCATACGTGTTGAGGCGATGGCCCTCCAGGCTGACGGAAAGATCATCATCGCAGGACAGTTCAATCAATACAATGGCACCCCCGCCAACAACATAGCCCGCTTGAACGCTGACGGTAGCTTGGACCCCGGATTCAACCCGGGTACCGGAACGGACCAGATCGTCTATTCCGTACGCATCCAACCCAACGGTAAGATCATTATCGGCGGGCGTTTTGCCAGTTTCAATGGTGTCACGCGCGGCCGTGTTGCCCGCTTGAACGCCGATGGCAGCTTGGACCCCACTTTCGATCCAGGACCGGGGGAGGCGTTCTCCGCGGTCTACTGCGCGGATCTACAGCCGGATGGGAAGGTGATGGTGGGCGGTGCCTTCTCCACCTTTAGTGGGGTCCCTCGTATGTGCATTGCCCGCTTGAACGCGGATGGCACGGTGGATCCCACTTTCGATCCAGGGACCGGAACATCCGGCGGCTGGCCTAGGTCGATCGTTCACCAACCCGATGGGAAGATCTTGATCGGCGGATGGTTTACGAGCTACAATGGCGTCAGCTGCAAGCGTCTTGCGCGTCTGAACGCGGATGGAAGCTTGGACCTGAGTTTCAATACCGGGACAGCCGCTGATGAGTACATCTTTTCCCTGGCCCTACGACCTGACGGGAGGATCATCGCCGGCGGATGGTTTACCAACTACAACGGTGTTGGCCGCAACCGTATCGCGCGCATCCATGGCACTTCGCGCACGAGCGTCCGTTTGATGCTCGATGGCCCGTACGCCGGCGGAATGATGAACGACGCGCTTCGCACCCTCCCCTCCTTCCCGCTGACGGAACCTTTCACCTCGATGGGTTATTCGCACGCCGCCTATGCGCCCGGAGCAACGATCCCTTCCAGCCTGCTTGCTGTCACAGGCAACAACGCGATCGTCGATTGGCTGCTCATCGAAATGCGCCCGGCCGCATCGCCGAGCACGATCGCGGCAGCACGCGCCGTACTGTTACAGCGTGATGGCGATGGGGTGGATCTCGATGGCGTTTCGACCGTCGGCTTCGCGGGTCTTGCGCCAGGGAGTTATAGCGTGGCGGTGAGACCGCGCAACCACTTGCCCGTGATGCTCTCCTCCTCCACGCCTATCGCCTATGGCGATGCGATCGCTTCAGTGGACTTCACCTTGCCCGGCGCCCAGGTCTACGACAACGATGCACGCAAAGAACGTGAGCGGTGTGATGGTGCTCGCGGCCGGCGATGTCACCTTCGATCATTCTGTAAAATACGCCGGGGGCAATAACGACCGCGATCCGATCCTCACCCGCATCGGCGGCACGGTTCCCACTGCGACAGTTAGCGGCTACTGGCTCGAGGATGTGAACCTGGACGGCGTAGTGAAGTACGCCGGCAGCAGCAACGATCGTGATCGCGTACTGAACAGCATCGGCGGCAGTGTGCCGACCGCTATGCGGGTGGCGACGTTGCCGTGATCATGGCACAACGAGGAACTCGCGGACATGGCCGACGGGAAGCTGGTGATAGGATGGGGTGATCTGAGTTCCACTGAGGCCCTTCAATAGCTTCACCGCCAAGCGTCTCTTGGAATTGATCGCCAACGAACCCGGTGAGAGCCGCAGGGAATGGTTGATGCGATTTCTCAGGAAGGCCGCACTGGAAACCGTGCAAAACCAGGATCTGATGTTCTGGCAAAAGTCCATGCATCCGATCGAGATCAGCCATGCGGCGATGTTCGACCAGAAAAGTGGAGTACATCCACAACAATAACAATCCCGTCAATGAAGGGTTGGTCACTTTACCTGAGCACTATATTTGGAGCAGCGCACATCCGGAGAGTCCATTGAAGATGTTCGAGGATGAGAGGCACACCGGATGGCTGGAGGACAGAGAGCATGCGGCACTCGGAAAACACCCGAGCGCCGGGATCTGAGAGGCCTCACCATATACCCTAATGCCAGGCCGCTGTACAGCGCACTAGCCAACGGCGAAAGCGCGCACCGCTATACCTTGTCTTGGAATAGGTTGACACAACCAAAACCCTCAAACATGAATTGTCGCAACTCCTCGACACCATCCCTGTGGCGAACGTGGGCTTGGCTAAAGACCGGCTTACTCGGTGCAGCGCTCGTGCTGCTCGGAACGGCAGGCATGGCACAAGTTCAATACAACGTCGTGCCCGCAGGTGGTGCGGCCGGGAACACCAACAGTGTCTCTGCGGACCCTATCAACCGATACTACAACTCTCTACGGTATCAGGTCGTGTATACGGCCGCGGAGTTGACGGCTGCTGGAATGCCCAGTGGGTGTGTGATCAGTAGGCTCGCTTGGAACGTGACCGAGTCGTCGTCTTCCCTTGCGAACTACACGATCAAGATGGGGCACACCGCGGCCACCAACTCGGCAGCGCACAACGCAGATGCGACCTCTACCGTGAAGAACGCCTTCACTTATGCGGTCGCGACCGGTTTCAATGACATCACGTTCGACGCTGCTTTCACATGGGACGGCACCTCGAACCTCGTCGTGGAGATCTGTACGGGACCGGCAAACCCGTACACCACTCCTTATGGTGGTGTGCAGGCCAAGACGGGACTTGCTGCCGGTGCTTCGCGACACTACCAGCTTGATCATGGTGTTATTTCCGCCTGCATTTTCGATACCGATGTTACGAATACTACCAAACCTTACGTTCGCTTCACCGGAACCGGTGTACCATGCTCAGGTCTTCCTGCGCCCGGCAATCCGACAGGACCTGCTACGGCCTGTCCCGGAGTGAACTTCGATCTTGCCCTCCAGAACCTGACGCCAGGTACGGGAGTCACCTACCAGTGGCAAAGCGCATCGGACGCGGCGTTCACGGTGAACCTCACGAACCTCGGCACCGCTTCCACCCAGACGACAAGTCAGACGACACCACTGTATTATCGCGCTCAGGTAACATGCCCGGGCGGTGGAACGGGTACATCCACTCCACTGCTCGTGGGGATGAGCCCTTTCTATGACTGTGGCTGCGTAGGAACCACCACAGGGAGTAGTTGTGCTATAGATCACATCACGAACGTGACCTTCACCTCCGCTGCCACACCGATCAACAACACCAGCACTTGCAACAGCGGGGGCACGTACTCGGATTACACGGGCTCGTTACCCGCAGCCGGTGTTTCGCAATTGGACAACGTGGCTGTTACCGTTTCCGTGATCCCCAATGGAGACCAATACGCGGCCGGTTGGATCGACTACGACCACTCCGGCACTTACGAAGCGAGCGAATTCATCGCACTCACGGATGCGGATGGGATGCAACCATGGTTCTACAACGGGACCGCTACCATACCGATCACCGCTTTGACCGGCATCACCGGCATGCGTTTCCGTTCGAGCTACTATTCACCCATCGCTCCGAACAGTTCCTGCGCCAATTACCAGTATGGCGAAACGGAAGATTACGTAGTGACGATCGCCCCCGTCGCGCGCGCGGCCGTGAAGGTCTTCCTGCAAGGACCATATGATGAGCCCAGCGGGTTGATGAGCGACGCCTTGCGTACGCTCCCGTCCTTCCCGCTAACCGAACCTTTCACGTCAATGGGCTATTCGGGAGCAACCTATGTACCCGGTGCGACGATCCCTACCAGCGTGCTTTCCATCACCGGCAACAATGCGATCACCGACTGGGTGCTGGTGGAGATGCGGCCTGCTGCCACACCGAGCACGATCGCAGCATCGCGCGCCGTGCTCTTGCAACGCGATGGCGATGTGGTGGATCTGGATGGCGTGAGCACCGTGGGTTTCGCGGGTCTTGCGCCAGGGAGTTATAGCGTGGCGGTGAGACCGCGCAACCACTTGCCCGTGATGCTCTCCTCTTCCACGCCTATCGTCTATGGCGATGCGATCGCTTCAGTTGATCTCACCTTGCCCGGCACCCAGGTCCATGACAACGATGCACACAAGAACGTGAGCGGTGTGATGGTCTTGATCGCTGGCGACATCACCTTCGATGGGACGGTGAAATACGCGGGAGGCAACAACGATCGCGACCCGATCCTCACCCGCATCGGAGGCACGGTGCCCACCGCAACGGTAAGCGGCTATTGGCGCGAGGACGTGAATATGAACGGGCAGGTGAAATACGCCGGCAGCAGCAACGATCGCGACCCGATCCTGAACAATATCGGCGGTAGTGTGCCCACCGCTACGCGGGTGGCGACGTTGCCGTAGGTCCGAGCGATCCACGGTTCCGACCTTCTCTACCTTGGCCCCATCGCCTTCGCTTATCGCTAGGGCGAACCAAGCATGTCCACCGACGGACCGGGACCTTCGCGCCGCGCCTTCCGCACGGTCACAACGCTGTTGGTGATGTTGGTATTGTTCAACATCGCGGGTGCGCTATGGTATGTGAACCGCCCACGCCCGGTAAAACCAACAGCGTTGGACCGGCAGAACTCCCGCACCGAACTCTTCATGCGCATGCGACCGGACAGCAACGCGATCATCTTCCTCGGCGATAGCCACACCGAGTACTTCCCTCTTCACGAGATATTCCCCGGGCTTCCCGTCGTGAACCGGGGCGTGAGCTCGAGCACTTCCGCACAAGTTCTGGCAAGGGCGATCGGTTCATGCGGACCAGCCCCATCAATGATCTTCGTTCAGGCGGGGATCAATGATCTGTTCCAACGGATCCCGGTGGACAGCTTCGAGGCGAGCATGACCGACCTTCTGGACACCCTGCACACCACGTTCCCTGAAGCGCGCATCGTGCTGCAATCGCTCTTGCCTACAATGGATGCGGGCATGGATCCGGATGTAAGGCGATGCAACGAAGTGCTGGTACGCCTCGCAGCCGAACGCGACCTGGCCTATGTGGATCTCTACCCCACCTTCGCCTCCGGCGATATCATTGATGAAGCGCTGACCTACGACGGCGTTCATCTGACGGCAGCAGGTTACTTCAAGTGGGCGGAGATGATCCGCCCGCTTCTTCCACAAGAATGAACACCTCCCCCATCATGCGGAACCTCATCGCCCTTCTCCTTTTCGCGTTCAGCTCGGCATCCAGCGCCCAGGACTACGAACAGCTGATGCGCGCGCACATGCAGCCGCAGGGCATCACCATGGAACCGAACAACGATCCGTACGAGCCGTTGGACTTCACTGGCAGCTTCCGGATGGAGATCGAGATCTTCAAGAACGGAGCAACGAAAGGCGAGCAGTTGAGCGCGCGCTATGCTTTGAAGGACGACAAGATGTCCGTGGAGATGAAGATGGGCGAGCAGCCCGAGCCCATGCGCATGCTCTACGACCTGCGCGGTAAGTGGAACTACGTGATGGTGAGCGATGGCGAGAAGCGCCCCGCGATGAAGATGCGCATGATGAAGATGACAAAGGCCGGTGCGACCGCAGAACCCGAAAAGTCCACCTTCGAACGCACGGATGCGATGAAGACGATCGAGGGACATGGCTGCAGGAAGTACCTCGGATCCAACTCCAAGGGGAACTGGGAAGCCTGGGTGGCCGAAGATGTGAAGCTGGATGTGGCCAAGGCCATGCGGCAGATCAGCGGCGACAAGGACCTGGACCAATGGCAGGGTCTGAAGGACATCGGTGGGATGGCTTTGGAGATGGTGTGGACCAAAAAGGAAGCGAGCGAGAAAATGAACATCACCGTCCACGACCTGCAGATGGGCTCGGTGGATGAAGCGCTCTTCAGCCTCGATGGCTACAGCGTGATGGAGATGCCGAGCATGCCGCGCTGATGGTGGGTCATTGAATTCCACCGCAGAGACGCGGAGACGCAAAGGGCGCTGAGGTCTTCTGCTGCTCGATCCGCAGTGATCGCTTCTTCTGGGAACTCCTCGTCCCCGCGCCTCTGCGGTGCATTGGGAACGCAACACTTTCGCATGAGGGTCCGTTGATGCTGAAAGGCCATCGCCCATGTCCACCAGAACAAGGTCGTTGCTTCTCAGTGCGCTCCTGCCATCGGCTCTTTTCGGCCAATCGCTGGGCATACACAACCATCGCGGGGGGATCATCTCCCTCGGCGTACGCAGTTCCATCAGCGCGTTCAACCACGGCGAATGGAACAATACCGGCACAGGCGTAGGAGGTCAGTTGCGTGTGCAGCTCGCCGATCGTGTGAACACCGATTGGTTCTTCGACTACTTGAGCGGGAACATCGGCGACTTCGCGCACCGCGAGGACCTGCACATTGGTTGGAGCGTGCTCTTCTATGTGCTCGAACCTGGACAAGAACAGCGGTTGTTCCAGCCCTACGTGCTCGCCGGCCATTGTTTCGATCGATCGCTCCAGAAAGCCAATGAGGATCCGTCGATCCGGGCGGAGCGATGGAGTTCGGCGGTGCAGGCCGGCATCGGCGCGCACATCAACCTTAGCGAGCGGAGCGACCTATCGCTCGTGAGCCAATACATGATCCACCTCGGAGCGGACATCCACGCCGATCAACATGAAGGGGAAGTGGAATTCCACGAGGAGGTCGGCAGCGATCTGGAAGGCCATCTGTTGTTCCATCTCAGCTTCAACTACAAACTCTTCGACCTATGGTAAGGACAACCGCTTCCATGATCGGGGTCGGCATGGGCCTCCTGGTCTTCGCGCAACGGGCGGAACCGTTCGCCTCGCGCGGCCTGCTCACCGCCTCAGCCAGTATCGGCCCGGGCTACATGCTGCACCTCCCGGTCGCCAACATCTACGTGACCGGCGATGTACACTACTTCCTCGATGATCACATCAGCCTTTGCGGTTCGGCGGCCTGGTATGTGGACGCCCAAGAGGACGATGCTCCGCTGAAGCAGAACAGTCGGGTATCCTTCGGGCCGCACTACCACTTGACGCGGGGCCGCGCCGATCTCGCGCTCGGGTTCATGCCCGGCGTGTCGCTCACGCAATTGGAGCCCACCGCCTCCGAGACGGGTCGAACACCTTTGAAGGTCCTGCCCAACGCAACGTTCTCCGGCAAAGCCACGCTCTACGTTTGGAAGTACTTGCACTTCTTCGTCAACGTGGGCTATTCCCATGCGCAATACCCGAATGCACCGGAAGGGCCGCTCGCACTGAACGAGGTCCTGCTCACCGGTGGGCTGGGATGGCAGGTGCGCATGTTCAAGCGCTGATCGCCGGCGAGCGTCGTGAGCGGTTCCTTTGCGCCGATGAAGGCGAGCAGGGAGGAACTCAAGGGGATCTTGGACGAGGCCTACGAGCGGTACGCCCGCCCGGCGTTCGTAGCGAACGACCCGATCCAGATCCCCAAAGGCTTCGACAGGCGCGAGGATGCGGAGGTGATCGGCTTCCTCACCGCCACGATCGCTTGGGGGCAACGACCGACCATCATCACCAACGCGCGCAAGCTGGTGCGCTTGATGGACGAGGCCCCGCACGATTTCGTGATGAACGCCTCGGAGGATGAACTAACTAGGCTCGATGGCTTCGTTCACCGCACCTTCAACAGTGCGGACCTGTTGCACTTCGTGACCGGTTTGCGGCATGTGTACACGGCACATGGCGGATTGGAGAGCGCGTTCTTTCCCGGCAACAGCGGAGAGGGGGCTCCCTGGTGCGCGGCCGAAAGCATCCCCTTGTTCAAGGAGCGCTTCTTCGAACCGGCACATCAACGACGCACGCGCAAGCATGTGGCCGATCCATCGCGTGGAAGCAACGCCAAGCGCATCAACATGTTCTTACGCTGGATGGTGCGCCCGGCCGACCGCGGTGTGGACCTAGGACTATGGCGCCGTATTCGCCCCGCCGACCTAATGGTGCCGTTGGATGTGCATACCGGTCGTGTCGCCCGTGCGTTCGGGTTGCTTCAACGCGCTCAAGACGACTGGAAGAGCGTGGAGGAGCTCACCCAACGGTTGCGCGAGTTCGATCCCACCGATCCGGTGAAATACGATATCGCCTTGTTCGGCCTTGGGGTCAGCGCGCGATGATCAACCGCTGCGCGCGATCGTAACCGCCTTCCATCGCCAGCACGCGCAAGGTGTACATGCCATCGTTCAGCCCGCCCAGCGGGAGATCCTGCATCACCCCGGGGCGCACCATCCAGAAGCGGACAGGACGGCCGGTGGCATCATAGAGGAACGCCTGATGGGTGCCATCGCGAGCGGCATCCACCTGCAGTGTGACCGCATGCTGCGCTGGATTCGGGAAGAGCGCGAACCCTTCGGTCTTGAAGGGCAACTCCTCCGCGCCTACCAGGCCGTAGCTCATGGTGTTGAAGGCGGTATTGGTGATCACCGGCGGGTTGTTGTCGAAATAGATGGCGGCGGTGTTCTCGATCACTTCCCCTTCCGGCAGGCCGCTGAA
This sequence comes from Flavobacteriales bacterium, assembly GCA_016703105.1. Classification (GTDB taxonomy): domain Bacteria; phylum Bacteroidota; class Bacteroidia; order Flavobacteriales_F; family PHOS-HE28; genus PHOS-HE28. The sequence continues at coordinate 303,072 of JADJCS010000002.1, read as the reverse complement.
CGGCGAGAATGCGAATCGCACAAAGCCCTGGCTGCCCAGAAAATTGGACGTGCTATCCGGTAGCATGATCCCGTCGAACCGGAAGTGGACGATATGACCGGGGCCCAAAGTGACGATGCAGGGATGGCTCGTTCCCCGCATTTCGAAGGACGTCATGTCCAATGAAGGATGGATCGTGTCGGCGAGCACGACGTCCAAGGCTGTTGCGTTGCCGGTGTTCTGGAAGCGGATGGTGTAGGTCAACTTCTCATCCATCGCGGTGATGTGCTCCTCCCCTTGGCCGGCAGGCATCACGAGCTTGTCGTTCGGATCGTAGGAACTGACGAGGATCGGGTACTGATCCGCCGTGTTGGTCACTTTGGGGATACCGGCCGTTGATAGGGTCGCTTGCAAATGATCATGGAGCGTATCGCCCATGTGGCTGACGTCGGCCATCATCGCTGAGAGCGGTATCACCCGCGTTTGCGAGGGGGCGACATTGAGAACGGTCCAATATGCGGTGTCATTGATGATGGAGTCCGCGAGCGGGCTGGCATCGCCTACGCTCGATAGATCGTCCAGCGCAAGGGCCAGCGTGAGATCGGCGATCTGGTTACCGGTGTTCGTGGCCGCGATCCAATAGTTGACCCAGTATCCGCAACGGGTTTCCGCACTGGCGATCATGGGGAGCACATTGAAGGTCGGAGTGCCGGCCTCCACACCGAAATCAACGCCTTGTGCCGATCCGCCATTGGGCACGGCAACGCTCAGCGAGGAGCTTGTGGTAGAACTCCATTGGGCCATGCCCGCCAGTTCGACCGTATAGCTACCGGCAGGCGCGTCGATCCGGTAAATGCCGCTGTGGTTGGTGAGCACGCCAAAGGAACCGGGCACTTCCACCAACGCACCTTCCACGCCATGATCGTTCCCATTGAATATCCCATCCCCGTTCCGGTCGTTGAAAACGCGGCCCACGATCCCTGCACCGGCCGCCGCAAGGTTCTCGTTCCAAAGGACCGAGTTGGCACTGGTGGAAAGATGGAAGAGGTCCTGATCCCCATCGCCATCCATATCAGCGGTGGCCAGTGCGCTCATCGCGGCGACTTGGGAAGAGATGATCTGCACCGCCCCGAAGGCCCCGAGACCGTTGGTGTTCTCCGCCCAACCTTGGTGGTCCACCACTGTGCTGGACCAGAACGCGTCGAGGTCACCGTCCCCATCAAGGTCCTCCGCCCCGAGAATATCCACTTGTCCCCAGGGGATGGCCACGGCTTGTGCGCTGGTAAGTACACCACCGTGCCGTGACCGCCATTCTATCGCACCGGTCCCCGTGTTGGAGTACAGGGCATCGAAGAGGCCATCGCCGTCCATGTCGTAGACACCGCCTGCACCATAGGCACAGAAGGTTTGCACAGGCCCGAACGAGCCACCGATATTCTCGCTCCAATTGATGCTGGAGGTTGGGAAGTAGGACCAGACCAGGTCCCGATCATTGTCCTCATCGATGTCGGCGAACTGCAGCGTATGGGCGCCCCAGTTGGGAGCCACGGTCTGGAAAGCGCCAAAGGTGCCCGCCCCATCGGTGTTGTAGGAGACAACGATATCGCCATTGGAAAGCACTAGGGCCAGGTCCATGTCACTATCGCCATCCAGGTCGGCCGCCCGGATGATGTCGGCGTTGATGGTCGATGAGATGTTCACCGGCGCTTCGTAGCCCGAACCGTTCCGGATGAATACATCGATACCGATGAACTGCTGCTTCTTGCTCGCAACAAGGTCGCTGCGATCGTCACCGTTCACATCCACCGCTAGACAAACCACATGTTCCGTGGAGATCTGTGGTTCCGGGACGGAGAAGGCGCCCAGACCATCGGGATTGGTGAAGACCATGGGGCCGCCTCGTGTGCCCACCAGAAGGTCGTTGTCGCTATCCGCATCCAGATCGGCCAGCTGCACGGTGATCGGTCCTTCGATGTAGAGCGAGGACTGCGGCCCGAACTGGGCCTTGCACATAGCAGGCACCAGCAGTGTGAGCAGAGCGGTACGAATAGCGAAGCGCATGGTGGTGGTTTTCAGGGCCCTAGTACGAAGTCCGCACCATGGGGTTACTGATCGCGGACCCGTCACGCCCAGCTACGGAAGGAAGTGCCGGAAAGACCATGACCCGGTTCGCAAGCTTGCGCACCGGGTCATGGTCCAAGATCGTTGGATCAGCGCTCGAACACAACGCGGGCTGTGCGCAAGGCGCCCGCCTCATCCGTGGCACGCAAGAAGTAGATGCCGGCATCAAGCCCATCGCGATCGATCACTACCGTGCTGGACCGGCGGACCAAGTGGCGCACTTCGCTGCCTTCCGCATCGAACAACGAGACCTGGATCCGTCCGGTGAACCCGGCGTTCAGGTCCACGGCCACATCGTTCTGTGCCGGGTTCGGAAATACGAAGAGGCCGGCGGGCGTTCCGTGTTCCGGTCCCGGAACGTTCACTGCACCGTAGGAAAGGGTGTTCCAAGTGGTATTGGTGATCACCGGTGCGTTCAGATCGAAGAAGATGGCGGCCGTATTGTTGAGTACGGTCCCCTCGGTCGCCTCCTGGCGGTGCCGCACCGCGAAGCGCACGAAGCCCTGGCTGCCCAAGGGGTCGGAAGCACTGTCGGGCAGGTTGATATCCTCATGGTCGAAGATCAGGACACCATCGTCCTGCAGTTCCACGCTGACCAGATGACTATTGGCGATCAGACGCAACGATCCCAGGTCCAGGTCGGTCTCCAGAACGTCCTCGATCCGCACACGCATCGCCGGGATGTTCCCCGTGTTCTGGAAACGGATGGTATAAACGAGCTCGGTCCCCATTTCGGTCAGATGATCGGCACCGACGCCTACTGGGAAGGCCTGCTTGTCGTTGGGGTCAACCGCACATAGCACGGTGGGGCTCACCAGGGCCGAAGCGGTGTAGTTCTGTCCGTTCACCTGCGTGTTCACCACCACCGAGTCGGTCAACACCTCACCCACATGGGTGTCGTCCGGCATTTCCACGAACACCTGGACCAGGCGCTGGTGCGACGGTGGAACGTTCAGAAAGGTCCATTGGGGAACGCCGTTCATCGGTTCGCTGGCCGCAGGTATCGCACCCTGATAAGTGGAAAGCGCATCGAGATACAGGCTCACATGCAGATCCGCGGCCTCGCTGCCCGTGTTGGCGACGCTGATCCAATACGGCACCACTTCATGGCATCGGATATCGCCGGGCACCAATTCGGGAGCGATGCTCACGGAGCTTTGATCGGCGTGCAAACCGAAATCGCGTTCCAGTGCGGTATTTCCGAAGCTCGTTACGTCCACGTTGTACAGGTCGGGGGTGGTGAAGCTCCAACCGGCAACGGCGGGCAGCCACACCGCGTAGGGCCCAGGGATGACACTGAAACTGTACATGCCACTGTGATTGGTGAACCGCGCTGCTACGTCAGTGGCCTCCACGCGGTAATTGTAGAGGCCGTGGTCGTTACCATTGAAGATGCCGTCGGCGTTCAGGTCGTTGAACACACGGCCCACGATACTGTTGCCCGCGATGGCCAGGTTGTCGAAGTAAATGACGCGGTACTGCCCATACGAAGCGGTGAAGAGTTCCGCATCGCCATCTCCGTCGATGTCGCCGGCCATGAGCAGGTGCGGGTCCTGGATACCGATCGTGATGGTCTGACGCGGTCCGAAGGTGCCCGATCCGTCCAGGTGCTCGTACCAGGCCAGTTCGTCCAGGTCGCTGGAGGCGATCGCGAGGTCCAGATCACCGTCCAGATCGAGGTCTTGGGCGAGCACGAGCTCGGAGGTGGCCCAGGGTGTGCCGATCGCTACCGGTGCATCGAACCCGTTCGGGAGGCCGCGCTGCCATTGCACCGAACCGTCCAGTTGCTTCGCCACTACCAGGTCCAAGAGGCCATCATTGTCGAGGTCCCGTACCGTCCCGATACCGGACATGGAAAGGGAAGCAGCGGTCCCGAACGCTCCGCCACCCGTGTTCTCGCTCCAACGCAAGGTCTTGGTATCGCGGTCGCTCCAGGAAACATCCAGATCGCCATCGCCGTCCACATCGCCCAGTTCCGCGCGATCGGTGTAAAGGCCTTGCACGATCACAGCTCCTGGACCGAAAGTGCCCTGGCCATCCATGTTCTCCATCCATTCCAAAGCGCCGTCCATCAGGGTGAACAGCAGGTCCGGATCCCCGTCCCCATCGATATCCCCGGAGGTGATCGCTTTCGCGATACGACCGTTCGCCACCACTTGCGGCAGCCCGGGTCCGAAGGTGCCCATGTTGCGGTACCACTGGATCGCATTGCCCAGTTCATCGCATCCAACCAGATCGACGTATCCATCCTGGTCGATATCCACACCATGCACCACCACATCGGTGGCGTTCCAAAGTGTGCCCGCCGCGAAAGTTCCGCCCTGGTTGGCATGCACGAGCATACCGTTGCGAGTGCCCAACACCAGGTCCGCATCACCATCGTTGTCAAGGTCGATCAGCTCCATGCTGTTCGGTCCTTCCACAGTGAACTCGTGACCACCAACGAATTGGGCGACCGCAGGAAAAACCAAGAGGAGAGCAGGTAATGCAGCGGTACGGAGCGTGCGGGAAGTGACCATATCCAGAGCGTCTTTGCGCGGCTGTTACGCAGCACCTTGTCGATGAGTTACCAGGAACTGTCGCCAAAAGGCACATCCTCATGGACCAATGGCGCTGCTTCGGGATGTTGGATCATTGGAAACCAGGGGGAGGTGGACCATCGAAGGCCCATCGCTTCGCCGCATCTTTGCGCCCGCCCGGAGTCCAGGGCCCTGAACTCAGCGGATCGACCGGATGACCTTTCTCTCCCCCACCTTCCTGTGGGCGCTTCTCGCGCTGGCCATCCCTGTTCTGATCCACTTGTTCCAGCTACGCCGGTTCAAGCGCCTCGACTTCCCTGATGTGCGGTTGCTCCAGGAAGTGACCCGGCAGACGCGCAGCGTGAAAAAGGTGCGGCATTGGGCCGTACTGCTTTGCCGCTTGGCCGCCCTTACGGCACTGGTGATCGCCTTCGCGCAACCGGTCTTGAAGCAGGATGGGCGCACGGCCGTGGCGGGGAAGCAGGCCGTTTCCGTGTTCATTGACGACAGCTACAGCATGGATGGGCAGAACAGCGGCGGACGCCTCATGGACCAGGCGAGGAAAGGTGCGCAGGACCTGATCGGCAGCCACACGCCCACCGATCGCTTCCAAGTGCTCACGGGAAGGTTCGAAGGCCGCCAGCAATTGCTCCTAGGCAAGGAGGAAGCCAATGAGATAGCGGCCCAAGCGGAGACCGGCCCTTTCTCCCGCCCCCTGTCGCATGTGATGAAACGTCAGCGGGAAGCGCTTGTGCGCAGTGACGCGCAGGGCCGGCGGCTGGTTCTGTTCACCGACCTGCAGCGCTATACCACCGATGTGGAGAACTGGTTGAACGATACCCTGGAGCCTGTGCTGATAGTTCCGCTCCAGCCCACGGACGCGGCCGACCTCAGCGTGGATTCCGCGTGGTTCGACAACCCTGTGCGCCGGCCTGGTGCAGCGGAGGTCCTGCATGTGCGGATAACGAACCATGGGACGGAAGACCTCCAGAACGTCCCGTTCCGGCTTACGATCAATGGTTCGCAACGCGCTCAGGGCAGTTTCGGTGCTGGCGGGGGTGCTTCGGTGGATACTGCGCTGCGCTTCACGCAGCTACCGGCCGGGCCGCATTGGGGCGAAGTGTCGATCAGCGATGCGCCCATCGTGTTCGATGACGCGCTCACCATCGCTTACCGCGTGACCGGCACGCTGAGGGTGCTCATCATCGGCGGTGCTTTGCCGGAAGGCGATCGCGCATTGAGCGCCGTGTTCCGCAGCGACAGCGGCTACGTCACCGAACAACGCGATCTCCGCTCCGTCGACCCGAAGCAATTGGAAGAGGCCGATCTGGTAGTGCTGAACGGCACCACCGAGATCCCGAGCGGGCTCGCCCAACAACTCAACACCTTGGTGGAAGGAGGCGGGGCATTGGCGGTGTTCCCGCCGCACGAAGGCGGCCTGGAAGCCTACAACGAACTGCTCGGCCAACTCAATGCCGGCCAGTACGGCAGCAAGGATACAGCGACCACCAAAGTCGCCCGGATCGACCTGGAACTTCCCTTCTATCGTGAGGTGTTCAGCGAACTTCCCCGGAACGTGGATCTACCCACCGTTCAACAGCGGTATCGCTGGTCACCGCGTGCCGGTTCGGAGGTCTTGCTGCGTTTGCAGGACGGCGCACCATTCCTGACGCGCCATGGGCTTCAACAAGGACAGGTGTTCGTCGGAGCAGCGCCGCTCGATCCCGCAGGTGGCCTTTTCATCCGTCATGCGCTCTTCGTAACGAGCTTGTTGCGTATGGCCGAGTCGAGCAGGAACTCGGGCGGTCTCTACCACGTCATCGGATCGGAGGGACTTGTGCCGCTGAACGGTTTGGAGGCGCCCGGCGAGCAAGGTTTCCGATTGCTCGGTCCGGAGGGGACCGATCTGCTGGCCGAAACACGCCGGTCAGCAACTGGTCTGGGGTTGATGCTGGAGGGCGAGGATCTGCCAGCAGGTCCCTATGCCATCACCAGCGGCCGGGATACCCTCGCGATGTTGGCCTTGGTGCATGATCGAAAAGAGTCGAGCCGCGACCTGATCCCACCCCAGGAACTGCGCGAACGACTGGAGCAAGCTGGCCTTTCAGCCTATAGGGTAGCTGACATGGCACCCGGCGGTGTTTCGCTAAGTTTGGACGATCTGGACCGCGGACGGAAGCTCTGGCCTTGGTTCATCCTGGTGGCGCTGCTCTTCCTGGCGGCCGAGGTGGTCCTGATCCGGACGAAGCGATGAGCGCGACCCTGCTACGCCAGATCCAGGTGGTGGACCCCGGGGGGCCGGCACATGGCACCGAGGTGGACCTGCTGGTGCAGGATGGGAAGATCGCCCGCGTCGGCCAACGCATCCCGAAAGGCACCGCAAAGGAGATCAAGGTCCCGGGGCTGCATGCTTCCCCGGGCTGGGTGGATCTGCAAGCGCACTTCCGCGACCCGGGCGAAGAATACAAACAAGGGCTTTTGAACGGCTTGGATGCCGCTGCGGCCGGAGGGTTCACCGCCGTGGCCGTACTGCCATCCACCCAGCCGGTGATCGATGCGCGTGCGGGGATAGAGCACCTGCTTCGAAAAGGCGCTGGACATGCCGTAAGGGTGCTGCCCATCGGCGCCCTGACCAAGGGACTGCAGGGCCAGCAACTGGCCGAACTCTTCGACCTGAAGCAGGCCGGTGCCGTGGCTTTCAGCGATGATCAGCACGCCCTGCGGAACGCACGCCTGCTGATGCTCGCCTTGCAGTATGTGCTGCCCTTCAAAGGCGTGGTGATGGTGTTCCCGCAGGACGCTGACCTGGCGCAGGGCGGACAGATGCATGAGAGCCCGATGAGCGCAAGGCTTGGCTTTCGAGGCATTCCGGCTTTGGCCGAGGAGGTGCAACTGGCGCGCGACATCGCCTTGCTCGCTTATACCGGATCGCGCATGCACATCACCACAGTGAGCACCGCGGAAGGTGTGGCGCTGGTGCGCAAGGCCAAGCAGGATGGGCTCTCGATCACAGCCGCGGTCGCGGCGCACCACCTGTTGCTGGATGACGGCTGCCTGCGCGGGTTCGATACGTTGTACAAAGTGCTTCCGCCACTGCGTGATCCCGAGCATATCGAAGCCTTGCGCGAAGGCGTGAAGGACGGGACCATCGACAGCATCGTGAGCGATCATCGGCCCGAGGACGTGGAACACAAGCGCGTGGAGTTCGCACAGGCCGCGTTCGGTGCGATCGGGCTGGAGACCAGCTTCGCGGTGGCGAACACCGCGCTGAAGGGCCGACTGAGCCTGCGTCGCTTGGTGGAACGCTTAAGCCATGGCCCGCGCAAAGTGCTGGGACTACCGGTACCGCATATCATCGAGGGCAGCCCGGTAGAGATCACCCTGTTCGATCCGGAGGTACAATGGCTCTGCACGCAGGACGACCTGGTGAGCCGTTCGAAGAACTCGCCCTTCATTGGGCAGCCACTTACAGGTCGGCCGCTGGGTATCCTCCGGAACGGCCAACGAATGCTCTCTGCTGCCTTGCAGGAACAGATGGCCTAGCTCACTTCTTCGCTTCGGCCTCCGCGTTCATCTTCTTGAACCGTTCGATCAACTCCTCGTCCGTGTACTGGAGATTGTCGATCATGGCCCGTGCGTCCTTTGCGAAACGGTGGTCCGGGAATTTGGCGATCACTTCCTCATAGGCGGTCTTGGCACGGCCCTTCTCTCCAAGATCACTGTCAATGGTGAAGGCGCGGAGGTAATACGTATCCGCAAGGCGGCGCCAATGTCCGTAGTCCTTGATGATACGATCGTAGTATTGGATCGATTCCTGCGGTTGGCCCAAACCTTTGGCCATGCCCGCTGCGCGGAAGAGATATTCCGGAGCCATGGTATCCAGCGGGTGGGCCTTTGCGAAGGCTTTGTAAACATCCAACAACGTCTGGGCGCCGCGCCTGTTGAAGAGGCTATCGGCGAACAACGTGTCCTCCATCGCACGGATCCGACCGACCATTTCGGCAGCGGGCATCACACCATCGTCCTTTTTCGGGGCGTCCTCCTTGGCACCACCGCACGCCACCAGCGCGGCGAGCGCCATCGGTACTACGAATTGTCTCATCATGGTCCTGTGGGTCATTTGGGGAACCGCATTTTGTACTTCGCTTCGGTCTTGCCCATGCTGATGTCGCGCAGTTTCCCCTTCAGCAGGGTGCGTCGCAAAGGCGTTAAATGGTCGGTGAAGAGGATGCCGTCCAGGTGGTCGTGCTCGTGCTGGATCACTCGTGCGGCGAAACCATCGAACTCCTCCTCGTGTTCCTTGAATTTCTCGTCCTGGTACTGGAGCACGATGCGCGGCGGCCGCGTGACATCCTCGCGGATATTGGGGATGCTGAGGCAGCCTTCCTCGAACGCCCATTCGTCCCCTTCCTCCTCCACGATGTAAGGGTTGATGAACACCCGCTTGAAGTCCTTCAAGTGCGCGTCATCGGTCGGCTTGCCTTCCTCATCCTCCGCGAAAGGCGAAGCGTCCACGATGAAGAGGCGGATGCTCTGCCCTACTTGCGGCGCGGCAAGTCCCACCCCGTTGGCGGCATACATCGTCTCGAACATGTCCGCGATCAACTGCTTCAGGCCGAGATGGTCCGGCTCGATGTCTTTGGCCACTTTCTTCAGGACGGGATCGCCATAGGCCCGGATGGGAAGGATCATGAGCTCGCTGCCGGGCTTTGCGCGGCGCCGGGGCGGCAAATGTAGAGGGCGCTGCCATTTGGCAGCTTGCAGGAGTACTTGGCAGGGGCAGGAGCAAGGGGCGTACTGCGCGCTGCCTGCTGCCAACTGCCTATTGCCCTTGCCTATTGCCCCTGCGCTCCATCCACCCCTGCAGGATGATCGTCGCACTGATGCGGTCCAACTGGCCTTTGTCCCGGCGCGCCATGCGCCCTTTCCCGCTGGCCATCAACGTTTGCTGGGCCATGGTGCTGGTGAAGCGCTCGTCCACCGTCTCCACCCACTGCGCTGGAAAAGTCCTCTTCAAGCGATCCACCAAGACCAGCGCTCCTGCGGTGGCATCCGTGGGGCGACCATCCAAATGTGTCGGGAGGCCCACTACGAAACCATCCACCGCCTCTTTGGCCAGATAGCGGTGCAGGTAGTCCATCAACCCGGCCGTTTCCACCGTGTCGAGCGCGCTGGCGATGATCCGTCCGGGGTCGGTAACGGCCAGGCCGGTGCGTTTTGCACCATGATCGATGGCTAGGACCCGGGGCATGGGTGCGAAGGTCGGGCATTGCGGTCCGCCCGGTGGCGATCGGTGGGTTGGGCCCGGCACCGGCCGCTGTCCCCATCTTTGTCACGATGCGCGACGAGATCGAAAAGGCATGGGACGACCGGGCGCTGCTGAAGGAGCGGCGCACGGTGGAGGCGATCGAACATGTGATCGACCTGCTCGACAAAGGCGAATTGCGCGTGGCCGATCCGGAAAATGGCGAATGGCGGGTGAACGACTGGGTGAAGAAAGCCGTGATCCTCTATTTCCCCACGCGTGGCATGCGCACCCTGGAAGCCGGGCCGCTGGAATTCCACGACAAAATGGAATTGAAGCGCGGCTATGCGAAGCTCGGCGTGCGGGTGGTGCCCCATGCGGTAGCCCGGTACGGGGCCTACCTCGCCCCTGGCACCATCCTCATGCCCAGCTACGTGAACATCGGCGCTTATGTGGATGAAGGCACCATGGTGGACACCTGGGCCACGGTGGGGAGTTGCGCGCAGATCGGCAAGCACGTCCACCTCAGCGGCGGCGTGGGCATCGGCGGCGTGCTGGAGCCGGTGCAGGCCGCGCCGGTGATCATCGAGGACGGTGCCTTCATCGGTTCCCGCGCCATTGTGGTGGAAGGCGTGCGCGTGGGCCGCGAGGCCGTTCTGGGCGCGAACGTGGTGCTCACGGCGAGCACACGCATCATCGACGTCACCGGCCCGGAGCCACGGGAAATGAAGGGGTTCGTTCCACCACGTTCCGTGGTGATACCAGGTACGACCACGAAGAAGTTCGCGGCCGGCGAGTTCGGCGTGCCCTGCGCTTTGATCATCGGGCAGCGCAAGGACAGTACCGACCGCAAGACCTCCCTGAACGACGCCCTGCGCGAACACAGCGTGGCCGTCTAGCGCATGGAGATCCTCATCATCGGTCTGCTCACCTTGCTCAACGGGTTCTTCTCGCTCAGCGAGATCGCGCTCGTTTCGGTGAAAGAGAGCCGCATACAGGCGCTCGCGGACCAGGGCAGCACACGCGCGAAGACCATCCTGAAGCTGCTCGCGAACCCGGAGAATTTCCTCAGCTCCGTGCAGGTGGGCATCACGCTCATCGGGATCATCGCCGGGGCATACGGTGGGGCCACGCTCACCGACGACATGGTCGCGGCGCTCGGGCGTTGGCCCGCATTGGCGCCCTACACCAAGGATATCGCTCTCGTGATCGTGATCGGCGGCATCACCTACTTCACCATTGTGGTGGGCGAACTGGTCCCGAAGAGCATCGCCATGAACGACCCTGAACGGATCGCGCTGTTCACCGCTCCCATCATCAAGATCTTCACCAACATCACCTTCCCGCTGGTGAAGCTGCTTTCCGTTTCCACCGCGCTGATCGTGAAGATCCTTCCCATCAAGGAAAGCACCGAAGCGAAATTGAGCGAGGAGGAATTGCGCGCCATCATCCGCACCGCCAATTTGGAAGGTGTGCTGGACAAGCAGGAGAGCGAGGCCCACCAGAACCTCTTCCGCTTCAGCGATCATGTGGCCAAAACGCTGATGACCCACCGCAACGATCTGGAATGGATCGATAGCACGCAACCGTTGGACGCGATCATCGCCCAGGTGAAGGCGAGCTACCACAGCAAGTTCCCGGTATGCCGCGGGAACATCGATGATGTGATGGGCACCCTCTCCATCCGCGATCTGCTGGATGAGATGAACAAGCCCGGTTTCAAATTGGGCGATGTGGTGCGCCCGCCGATCTACGTGCCGCAAAGCGCGCCCGCCTTCACCATCCTGGGCCGGTTCAAAAGAACAAGCAGTACGCGGCGTTGGTGATCGACGAGCACGGGCAACTGAAGGGCATGGTCACCCTGCACGATCTGGACCGAGGCCATCATGGGTGATCTGCCCGACGAGGACGAGGACGGTGCTCCGGAGATCGTGAAACGCGATGATGGCTCCTGGCTCGTCGGCGGCCAGGTGTTGATCGGCGATCTGAACCAACATATCGGGCGGACCTTGATCGAAGAGAACACCGCCGCCTACGCCACCATCGGCGGGTATTTCCTTAGCAAGCTGGAACGGCTGCCCGTGGCGGGCGACACCATCCAGGACGAACACTTCATGGGCGAGGTCATGGACATGGACGGCAACCGGATCGACAAGGTCCTGCTCACCTTGACCGAGTGATGAAGCGGTTCCTCGTCATCCAGACCGCCTTTCTGGGCGATGCCGTGCTGGTGACGGCGATCCTGGAGAAGCTGCACGCCTTCTTCCCCGATGCGGCGATCGACCTTGTGGTACGAAAAGGCAACGAGGGGCTTTTTGAGGGCCATCCTTTCCTGCATGAACTGCACGTTTGGGATAAACGGCAAGGCAAGACCCGCGCTTTGTTCAAGCTCATCGGAGCTTTGCGCAAGACCGAATACGACCACATCATCAATGCCCAGCGCTTCTTCAGCACGGGCTTGATGACAGGGCTGGCCCGCGGCAACGAGAAGATCGGCTACGACAAGAACCCGCTGAGCTTCCTCTTCGATCACCGGGTGAAGCATGTGATCGGCGATGGCCGCCATGAAGTGGATCGCCTCAACGCACTGATCATGCACCTGACGGATGGAGCACGGCCGTTGCCCAAGCTCTACCCCACCTCTAAAGCCCGCGAGGAGGTGAAGGCATATGTGACCGGCGGCTACGTGTGCATTGCTCCGGCCTCGGCCTGGTTCACCAAGCAATGGCGTGCAGAGAAATGGATCCAGTTGATCAAGACCTTCCCTCAGGACCGACAAGTGCTGCTGATCGGTGCGCCGGGCGATGTCGCCTTGTGCGAGCGTATCGCGAAAGAGGCAGGTCGCGGAACCGTGCTCGCGGGCAAGCTGTCCCTCCTGGGCACCGCTGCGCTGATGCAAGGCGCTGCAATGAACTACGTGAACGACAGCGCCCCCCTGCACATCGCTAGCGCCATGAACGCACCGGTGACGGTGATCTTCTGCAGCACCGTGCCAGCCTTCGGCTTCGGGCCATTGCATCCTAACGGCCGCATCGTGGAAACATTGGAAAAGCTGGATTGCCGGCCATGCGGGTTGCATGGGTACGCGGCTTGTCCGAAGGGGCACTTTCGATGCGCCCTAACCATTACAACGGCGGCGGTACGTTCCTGAGCATCGCCCTATTTTTGCCGCCCTTTTCCGTTCGCACCGTCCATGCGCACTTCCACCCTCACCGTCGACCCTGCCCGCTTGGATGGCGTGGTGGACGAGCCGTTGTTCGCGGCCGTGGCGCAAGAAGCAGCGAAGCAGAAGATCTCGGCCTTCGCGATCGGCGGCTATGTGCGCGATCGGATCCTGGGGCGGCCGTGCAAGGACATCGACTTCGTGGTGGAAGGTGACGGCATCGCGTTCGCGGAGGCCACGGCCGCGCGCCTGAAAGTGGGCCCTGTACACGTCTTCAAGAATTTCGGGACGGCGATGTTCATGCTGGACGATCCCTCGACAGGCTCGGGAGGACCAATGCAGGTGGAGTTCGTCGGCGCGCGCAAGGAGAGCTACAGCCGCAACAGCCGGAAGCCGGAGGTGGAGGCCGGCAGCATCCAAGACGATCAGGAGCGGCGTGACTTCACCATCAATGCGCTGGCGATCTCGCTCAATGCTGGCCGCATGGGAGCGCTGGTGGATCCTTTCGGCGGCATCCTGCACTTGGACCAAGGGCTGATCCGCACGCCGCTGGATCCGGACATCACCTTCAGCGATGACCCGTTGCGCATGTTGCGCGCCATCCGCTTCGCCAACCAGTTGGGCTTCACCATCGATCCGGTGACCTTCGAGGCGATCCAGCGGAACGCCAAGCGGCTGGAGATCATCAGCGCCGAGCGGATCCATACCGAACTGAACAAGATCATCGCCACGCCCGCGCCGAGCATCGGTTTCAAGCTGCTCTTGGAAAGTGGGTTGCTCGCCGAGTTCTTCCCTGAGATGGTGGAACTGCAGGGCGCCGAAGAACGCTACGGCATCGGGCATAAAGACAATTTTCACCACACGCTGCAGGTGCTGGACAACGTCTGCGCCAAAAGCAACGACCTGTGGCTGCGTTGGGCGGCCATTCTGCACGACATCGCCAAGCCGCGCACCAAACGCTTCGTGCAAGGCACCGGCTGGACCTTCCACGGCCACGAGGACAAGGGCGCACGCATGGTGCCCACGATCTTCCGCCGGATGAAACTCCCTTTGGACGAGAAGATGCGTTTCGTACAGAACCTGGTGGCCTTGCACCTCCGGCCCATCTCCCTCACCAAGGAGGAAGTGACCGATAGCGCGGTACGTCGCATGCTCTTCGATGCCGGCGACGACATCGATGCACTGATGATCCTCTGCCAGGCGGATATCACCAGCAAGAACGAGAAGAAGAAGGAGCGTTACCTGCGCAACTACGAAGTGGTGATGCGGAAGTTGGCCGAGGTGGAGGAAAAAGACCGCGTGCGTAACTTCCAGCCGCCCATCACCGGCGAGGACGTGATGCGCGCTTTCGGCGTTCCGCCGTGCAAGTTGATCGGCGACATCAAGACGGTGATCAAGGACGCGATCCTCGATGGTGCCATCCAGAACGACCGAAAACAAGCCTGGCAGTTGATGCTGGAGACGGGCCAGAAGCTTGGCGCGACACCGGTCATCACCGAAGACAAGGCGCGCGAACAGGGGCAGGAACAGGGGCAATAGCCCGGTTCGACACCCCGCGATCTTCGATCGAAGCACGATAGCTAGTTTCGCTAGCTGAAATCGCTTGCCCCTGGTCCTGCCCTTGCGCCTCTCATTTCCCCTGCCTACTGCCCTTTGAGCCCATGCGCATCTATCGCTTCCGCGTTCTGCTCGACGATCCAAGTGAAGCGTTCCGGGACATCGAGATCCAGAGCGAACAGAATTTCAAGCAGTTCCACACTGCCATCAAGAAGGCCTTCGGTTTCGAGGGCGAAGAGATGGCCTGTTTCTATGTAAGCGACGAGGAATGGGGCAAGGGTCCGGAGATCCCCTTGGCGGATCTGGGGTTCGGCGAAGATGGCGATACCCCGCCAGCATTGATGGAAGAGGTATTGATCAGCGACCACCTCCGCAGCACCAAGCAGCGCTTCATCTATGCCTACGACTTCCTGCATATGTGGATGTTCATGATCGAGCTCATCGGTGTGCACGAGCCGGAAAAAGGCAAGAAATATCCGGAGGTGGTGATGTCCATGGGCAAGGCACCGGCCGAGAACAGCCGTATGGACGCGGCGTTGATGCCGCCTGCGGACGATGAGAACTATACGGAGGAGGCTACCGAGGTCTACGATCCGGATGAGGGGATGGGCCACGAGGATGAGGACCACCACGGCAACGATAGCGAGGACGACGGCTTGAGCGGGCACGAGGAACTTCCGGACGAATACCACTGATGACCGCGCCGTTGGGCACGCTGATCGTGGTGGGCGGCCCCACGGCTGTGGGCAAAACGACCGTGGCCGTTCAGCTCGCCCAGCATCTCGGCACCGAGGTGATCAGCGCCGACGCGCGGCAGTTCTACCACCAGTTGCGGATCGGTGCGGCGTTACCAACTCCGGAGGAGATGATGGGTGTGAAGCACCACTTCATCGGTCAACTCGATCTACATGAAAGCATGAGCGCCGGGGCCTATGAGCGCGCCGCCCTGCCGGTGGTGTTGGACCTTCTTCACCGCTATGGCACCGCGATCCTCGTAGGTGGTTCGGGGCTGTACATCGATGCCTTGCTGACCGGATTGGATCCTCTGCCACCGTCGGACCCTGAATTGAGGCGCAACCTGCTCCAGCGTATGGAAGCGGAGGGTCTTCCCGCGCTGGTGGCCCAACTCGCGACGCTCGACCCTGCGGCGCATGCGACGATCGATCGGCAGAACCCGCAAAGGGTGCTACGAGCCTTGGAGGTCTGTCTCGCCACGGGCACACCGTTCAGCGCATACCACGCCAGGACCCCGAAGGCACGTCCATGGCGCACTGTGAAACTCGCCTTGGAGGTGCCGCGCGAGGATCTTTACGCGCGCATCGACCAGCGCGTGGCGCGCATGATGGAACAGGGGCTTCTGGAAGAAGCGCGCGCGCTCCTGCCCTACCGTCATCTGAACGCGTTGAACACCGTGGGCTATAAGGAACTCTTCGATCATTTCGATGGGCGCACCGCGTTGCAAGAAGCCATCACCCTTATCCAACAACACACGCGGAACTATGCGAAGCGCCAGATGACCTGGCTGCGGAGGGATGGCACTTGGGAGTATGTCGCTCCACCAGATATTGAGCGCAGTGCGGACAAGGCCCGGAAAGACTGAACGAGGCGACCTGATAGGTCAGATCTGTATGCCGATCAACAGCACATCATCGACCTGGTCCATTTCTCCCTTCCAACTGCGGAAGCGATCGCTCATCGCCTGGTACACGTCATCGATCGGTAGCGCCGAGGTCTCGATCAGCCATTGCTTCAGACCGGAGGCTTTCAACTTCTTTCCCCGCTCGCCACCGAACTGATCGGCCAGGCCATCGCTGAAAAGGAAGATCCGATCCCCCCGCATCAAAGGCACGCGGGTGGTGGTAAAGTTCCGCATCTCCCCTTCCTCGAACCCGATGGGCATGCGATCGCCCTTCACCTCGACCAACTCCTGGCCCCGCACGAGGTAGAGCGGACCGAAGGCCCCGGCATGATCCAGCATCAAGGACTCCATGTCGATGGAAACGAGGCACGCGTTCATTCCGTCGCGATGATCTCCGGCGCCATCGTGCTTGCTCAGCGCCTGTATCATGCCATCGCGCGCACCGTCAAGGATGGCCCCTGGGTCCGTCATCCGCTTCTCCACTACCATTTCATGGAAGAGCGATGCACCTATCAAGCTCAACAACGCCCCAGGCACGCCATGGCCTGTGCAATCAGCAGCGGTCACGATGTAGCGCCCGTCCTGCTGGGCGAACCAGTACAGGTCGCCGCTAACGATATCACGTGGACGGAACATCACGAACGAGTCAGGGAACAGCCGCGTGAGGTCCTCCGCCTCGGGCAGCACCGCACGCTGGATGCGTTGCGCATAGCGGATGCTGGAAAGCAGTTCTGTGTTCTGCTGCCGGACCAATGCCTGCTGATCGGCCACGCGCCGTTGCAGTTCAAGGCGGGTTCGGATATCCCGTGCGAAGAGGATGATAGCTGGATCCCCGCGATAGGTGGTTACGCGCGTGCTGCACTCCACGGCGATCAGCTCTCCGCGCGCTGTTCGGAGCGGGATGTCCTCGTAGACCAATCCTTTGCTCTCCCACGCCTCGGCGATGCGTTGCGCACTGAGGTGCAGGTGTTCCGGGGGATGCAGATCGAAGATCGTGCGCGCAGCGAGCTCGATCTTGGTGTAGCCGAGCAGCGCGGCGGCCTGCTCATTGGCCTGGTAAATGCGGCCGTTCACGAAATTGATCACGAAGAGCGCATCGTTGCTGCCTTCGAGCACCTCGAGGTAGCTATCCCGGTCGCGTTCACTGCGGGCATGGCGCAGGCTCAGCCGATTGTAGGCATGGGAAAGTCCCACCGACGCGCCCAGCAACAGGACCGGCAGAGCGCCGAAGACGAGGCCTACGCTGAGGTCCATGCCAGGGTGCCCTCCGCAGGCAATTCGTTGAGCACATTGAAGATCAGCTCCGGGTTCAGGAACTCACCCACACGGTCCGGCCGTGAGGCGTATCGGACCATGCCGTGGACATCGACCAGGAAGGAGGCCGGCAGAGGGATGCCTTCCCTGTAGTCCACCGTGAGCTCAATGGCCGGGTTGCTGTATACCACGCCGTACTGACCGCTCACGAGTTGTGTATCGTCCGAGAGCATGCGATAGCCCACGCCGATGCGCTTCGCCATGTCGTTGTTCACCGCGATGTTGTCCGGGCCGATCCCCAACACATGCACCCCTTTTTCCAGGAAGCGTTCACGGTTCCGCTCATAGGTCCGCAACATCATGTGGCAGCCGGGGCACCAATCGCCTCGAACGAAAATGAGCAGCAGCGGGTGCTTCCCACGAAAGTCCGAGAGCCTCACCAGGTTCCCGTCCTGATCCCTGAGTTCGAATTCTGGCGCGGGCTTGCCCAACTGCACGCGGTACCCGAAGCGCATATGCTTGCGCATGTGGAAGGCATCCTGGAGATAGCTCAAGGTGAGGAACACGGCGCAACCGATCGGCAACAAAGGGGGTAGCCAGAGGTCCCATTGGAAGGATGATCCCGCGATCGCGAAGACATAGAGCAGGGCCGAGACCAAGGCAAGACCAGAATCCAGCCAAAGCCAGTTGACATAAGTAAGATGTTGCATCCCGGCTTGGCGCACTACCATGGCCGTACTGGCAAGGAGCATCGAAGCGGTCAGCCAAGGCCATTCACCCCAACGCATATCCAGCGCGATCCCCAGAAAAGTGGCCGTACCCACCAGCATCACGAACTGGAACCCGCTCGTGTACTTCTTGAACTCAATGGCTGTGAAACCGAAGGCCAGCACCACGAGAACCACACCCACGGGGTGCATCCCCATGGCGAAGAACAAAGGTGCCACCAGGGCGAGCAACAGGCCCATAGCGGTGAACGGATGCAAATGGCGGAACATCAGGCGGCATACGGAAGAACGGTCCTGCTTGTTCCATGGCAGCGGCAACGAGCTAGTGGGTATACCACGATCATGCTATTTCCGGAGCTGACCGGCCCCGGTACCTTCGCTGCCCTTCCCCGTAACTACCGCTGACCGGACTTATGCGCCCCCTCCTTCTGCTCCTTCCATTTCTGTCCGCCTGCGGTACCCCTGGAGCGGCCCCCACGGATGACACACCCGCGAAGGAAGTGAACGTTTACAGCCATCGACACTACGATACGGACGCCCAACTTTTCAAGGCGTTCACCGCAGCGACGGGCATCCGCGTGAACCTTGTGATGGCGGACGATGATGAGGTACTGACACGAATGGAACAGGAAGGTGCCAACAGTCCGTGCGACCTGCTCATCACAAGTGATGCGGGTCGCCTGGGCCAGGCGCGTATGCGCGGATTACTTCAGCCGATACGAAGCGCCGAGTTGGAACGGAACATTCCCCCGTTCCTGCGCGATCCCGATGGCCATTGGTTCGGTCTCACCATGCGGGCGAGGGTATTCGTCTACAACAAGAACAAGGTGCGGCCGGAACAATTGACCGACTACAACGACCTGGTGCGCCCGGAATGGAAAGGGCGGGTGCTGGTGCGCTCCGCGGAGAACCTCTACAACCAAAGTCTCTTGGCAGCGATGGTGGCGCACTTCGGCACAGAGACGGCGCTGGCATGGGCCACAGGAATCACCGTGAACATGGCGCGTACGCCAAAAGGCAGCGATACCGACCAACTCCTCGCTGTAGCCGAAGGGATCGGCGATGTGGCCATCGCGAACTCTTACTACGTGGGCAAATTGATGAGCAGCAGCGAACCCGAAAAGGCCAAAGCGCGGGAGAACCTCGCCGTGGCTTTCCCCCATATGGGACCCTACGGCACCCATGTGAACGTGAGCGGGGCCGGGGTGGCCAAGAGCGCCAAACACCTGGCCGAAGCGATCGCTTTGCTTGAATTCCTCGTGGGCGAAGAAGCACAACGCCTTTTCGCCGAAGGCAACAAAGAATACCCTGTACGCCCAGGTGTCGCCGTGGCGGATGTCCTGCAGCGTTTCGGCGAACTCACACCGGACACGCTGGACCTTGCGCAATTGGGTCTGAACAACGCCACGGCCGTGAAGCTCTTCGACAAAGCCGGCTGGCGGTGAACCTCGCGATCTCGATGGCAAAGCCCCCCCAAGGTCTTCTTCCTTGGTTCATTGGGGCGCTGGTGGTCGCGATATTGGCACCCATGGTGGTGGTGGTGACCGCACCGTTCCATGCGCCCGCGCCCGAATGGTCCCATGTTTACCGGGACGTGCTACCGATGCACCTCCTGGAAACCATCTTGCTCTTGGGCGGGACCGTGCTATTAACCGTGGTGATCGGTGTCCTGAGCGCATGGCTCGTAGCGGCCTATTCCTTCCCACTGCGCGGTGCGATGCGGTGGATGCTTGTACTGCCCCTGGCGCTTCCCACCTATATCAGCGCGTATACCTACGCTTCACTGTTCGGAGCGACCGGCACGATCAGCTTGTGGGTACACGACCTTTCCGGCTTTCGCCCGGACATCGTGGGTCTTCCTGGCCTCATCGTGGTCATGGCGTTGGTCCTCTTCCCCTATGTCTACCTACCGGCACGCGCGGTTTTCGCGAGTGGATTACGCGAACAATTGGAGGCCGCACGGATGCTTGGTGCCCGTGGCAGCAGGCGCTTTTTGCGCGTGGCCGTTCCTCTGGCACGCCCGGCGATCGTGGGTGGCGCTGTGCTAGTAGCCATGGAGACGTTGAACGACTACGGGGCTGTGAAGTACTATGGCATCCGCACGCTTACCACGGCGGTGTTCCGAAGCTGGACCGGGCTCTCCGACCTGGGTAGTGCATTGCGCGTGGCCATCCTCCTTCTCCTCCTTGTCGTGTTGCTCCTTTGGTGGGAACGACGTAGCAGGATCCACCGCCAGCAGGCTACGGACGCAGTGCCCATGGTCCGTCAGCGGCTTACCGGCAAGCGCGCGGCGTTGGCCACGATCTGGTGTCTCCTGGTGCTTGTCTCAGGCTTCCTCCTGCCAGCCGGAAAACTGCTACTGGACGCGTTCACCATCGACCGAACGGACACCTGGGCCATCGACCTGATCGCGCTGCGGAACACGCTCGGGATCGCGACTGGGGCGGCCTTCCTGACCCTGCTCATCGCGTTGTTCCTGGTGTTCATCCTTCGGCATGAGCGAAAAAGCTGGACGCACGGCCTGGTACGCGCCGCCACCCTGGGGTATGCCGTGCCGGGTGCGGTGATCGCGGTGGGCGTGATGACCGCGGCGGGCACTATCGACAGGCAGGCCGGACTGTCCTTCACCCTCATCGGCACGATCGGTCTATTGCTCTACGCCTTCACGGTCCGCTTTCTGGCCGTCGCTGTGCAACCCTTGCAAGGATCGCTCACCCGGCAACACAGCAACGTGGACGATGCCGCGCGCATGTTGGGCGCTTCCCCGGGCCGGATCTTCCTTCGTGTCAACCTGCCGCAACTGCGTCCGGCGATATTGGCCGCGGCCATGCTGGTGGCGATCGATGTGGTGAAAGAACTTCCACTCACCCTGATCCTGCGTCCGTTCAACTTCAATACGCTCAGCACCCGCGTATTCGAGATGGCCCGGATCGAACAACTCCGTGAAGCGGCAGCACCAGCGCTGCTCATCGTACTTTGCGTGCTGCCGCCGTTGCTGTTCCTGGACCGTCAACTGGCGCGATCCGAGGGATGAGCCACCCACTGCTGAGCGTTTCCGATCTGCACTTCGCCCATACCGGTGGCAAAGCTGTGCTCAGCGGCGTTTCCTTCACCATGCCCGTGAACGAAGTGCTCGTGGTGGTGGGCGCCAGCGGTAGTGGAAAGACCACCCTTTTGCGGTGCATCGCCGGGCTGGACCTGGCGCAGCGCGGCCGCGTCGTGCTCGATGGCGCCCTGCTCCAGGACGAAGCCGAGTTCATGGCCCCGGAGGAACGTCCGGTGGGCATGGTTTTCCAAGGACACGCATTGTTCCCCCATCTCACGGTGAAGGGCAATATCGGGTTCGGGCTGTACCGGGTACCCAAGGCCGAACGCGTCAAGCGGGTGGCCGATGAGTTGGCGTCCGTAGGACTCAACGGCTTGGGCGATCGCTACCCGCACCAACTCAGTGGGGGCCAGCAACAACGCGTGGCCATCGCCCGTTCGCTGGTGTTACGGCCGCGCCTGCTGCTCATGGACGAACCCTTCAGCGACCTGGACCGCCGCACACGCCAGCAGGTCCGCACGGAGGTCTTGCAGATCCTCCGCGCCCACGGCACGGGTGCCATCGTCGTAACGCATGACCGCGAGGATGCCTACCACCTGGCGGACCGCATCGCAGAGCTCGATCAAGGCCGTTTCGTTCGCATCGCGCCTGCGGAAGACCTACGAAAGGAATGGGCCCAACATCCACTACAAGGATGAGCGCCGAGCGCCTGGATCAACTGCGTGGCATGCTCGCCGAAGAGCCAGGGGATGTGTTCCTGCGGTACGCGATCGCGCTGGAACTGAAGCGCAAGGGGGAAATGGGACCCGCGATCGAAGCACTGGAAAAGCTGCTCCGGGACAGGCCGGACCATGTGGCTTCCTACTACCAGTTGGCCTTAATGCTCGCCGACGTGGGACGCAACAGCGAGGCCATCCACACCTGCGAAGCCGGTAAGTTGCAGTGCATCGTCTCCGGTGATCGCAAGGCACGCGCGGAACTGCAAGAATTGCTGGCTTCACTGGAAGGTGATTGATCGATGGGGCGGGTCCGGAAGATCCTTTTCGCGATCGTCACGATGGCCGCGCTGGTCATCATCGGCATCGCGGCGAGCGGACCCTTCCTCGCAGTGAAGCGACCCTATGGCCGTGGGACCTTGGTCGTGGAGGGCTGGATGCCTGAAGCCTCTTTGCGCAACGCACTGGAGGTTTTCGGGAACGGGCGGTACGATCATATGGTCATCACAGGAACGGTCCGGCCGGTCAGTCATCATCTCCGGGCGGACGAAGCATTGATGGCCACGCTCGATGCGGGCGGTACCACCGAAATAGTAGTGCGCGTCGCTGGGCTTCCCGGGGTACCCTGGACCTTGCATCGCGATCACGTCTTGATCAAGAGCGGTGTGGCCACAGCCGAACCGATCGATGTTCGCGCCGATGTCAGCGGGTCGGGGCTGCACACCTGGCGATTTGGAGCGGACAGCGCGGCGTATCTCACGGCTGCCGGAACCGATGCCCTGTTCGTGGGCGGGTGGCAGGTGAACGGCCGATCATTGCACATCGTGGCGGACAGTTTGTGGATCGCCGACCGCACTGGAGCATCCCGACCAGCTGCCAGGGACCATGCCGGCCAAGCGGCACAGCTGCTCATCTCCATGGGGATGGACCCCTCGGACGCGACCATCCTGCCTGCGGGACAGCATTACAATGGAAGAACGAACGCCGCCGCACAGCGCTTCGCACACTATGCTACCGCGCAACAGCTGGATACGTGTGATGTGGTGACGCTGGGCGTACACGCGCGCCGGACCTGGGGGGCCTTTCGCACAGCCTGCGGCCCAGGCGTGGCCGTCGGCATCCTCGCATTGGATGATCCCGGATGTTCGGCAGGAAGGTCGATCGAGTTCGTTCGATGCTGGATGTTGCGGGCGAAAGAGGTGATCGGCCTTTTCGCTTCCCCGGTGGACTAGCCCGTTACTTTTGAGCACATGCGCCATTCGGCCCTTGTCGTTCTCTGTGCATTAGCGATCACCGGTTCGGCACAAACCACCTTCCGTGTGATGGTGTACAATCTGCTGGCCTTTCCGGATCCCATACCGGTGAACCGGCAGGATACGTTGGCGAAGATCATCGCGTACCATCCGGTGGACCTGCTGATCACCGAAGAAATGCTGACCGAGGCAGGGGCCGATCTAGTGCTGACAGAGGCCCTGAACGTAAATGGCACCACGCGCTTCAGCCGCGCTGCGTTCGTGGTCCAGATCAGCGATCCCAATTCGCCCTACAAGCTGATGCAGACACTGTTCTACGACCATGAACAGTTCACCTTGAAGCAGCAGCGAACGCTGACCACCAGTGTGCGCGACATCAACGTTTTCACCTTGTACATGAACGATGTGGACCTGGCCCAGACCATGGACACCACCTTCATGACGATCTACGCCGTGCATTTCAAGGCAAGCCAGGGCGCGGTGAACGAATACGACCGCCAACAGATGGCCGAAGTGTTGATCGACGACCTCATCACCCTTCCACCGGGATCGAACGTGGTCGTGGCCGGTGACATGAACATTTACAGTGCCGCTGAAGGCGCTTACACGGTGCTCACCGCCACTGGCGCTCCCCTCACCTTGCGCGATCCGCTCACGCTTCCCGTGCAATGGAACGCGAACGGAGCGATGGCCGAACACCATACGCAGAGCACGCGCAGCAGCCCCTTGTATGGCGAGGGCGCTGGGGGGGGGCTGGACGATCGTTTCGATATAGGCTTGTTCAGCGATGCATTGATGGATGGTACCAATGGATCGCAACTGGTCCCGGGCAGCTATCGCCCGTTAGGCAATTCAGGCACCTGCCTCAACGACAACATCACCGATTGCAGCCCGTTGCAAACGCCCTACTCGGTGTTGCGTGCCCTCTACTACATGAGCGATCATCTTCCGCTCGTTTTCGATCTGTCCTATGCACGAACGGTGACCGGCGTCCCATCGCAACCCCACACCGTCAGCGCGATGACCCTTACCGGCCGCGAGGATGGTACCGTGTGCTTGGGAACCGATGCCCCGGGCACCGGCATGCTCCGTTATTCGGATCTGAGCGGTCGGATCATTTTGGAACAACAGGTTCGATTCGGTGCGGGTAGCACATCGTTCATTTCACCCGCTGGTCTTCCGGCCGGTAGTTATGTGGTCCAGCTGGTCACAGCAGAACGCACCATTTCAGTTCGCACCATGCTTCAGCCATGATCGTCACCGGCATACCGGATCCCGCTGAGATCCCCACCTTCTACCAACGCTATGTCGCGCAGGTGGGCGGGAACAGTTTGTTCGAAGGGCTGCTGCTCGCGGCGAAAACACTGCGCGCCGCGATGGAACGTGTTCGCCCGGAACAGGAGGAACACCGCTATGCACCGGGCAAATGGAGCGTGAAGGAAGTGGTGCAGCATGTGATCGATGCCGAGCGGATCTTCGCCTACCGCGCCTTGCGGTTCGCACGGAACGATGCCACCCCCTTGCCCGGGTTCGAGGAGAACGACTACGCGCCCGCTGCACGCTGCGAGCGCCGCACACTTGCCGATCTGCAGGCCGAATATGGCGCAGTACACCATGCCACCCTCGAACTCTTCGTCAGCATGGACGGTGAGATGCTTCTACGCACCGGCATCGCGAACGGGAACCGGATAAGTGTGCGTGCTCTAGGTTGGACCATTGCCGGGCATACGCTCCACCATGCCCGCATCCTCACGGAACGCTACCTCGATCATGGCACAGCGTAGTATCCACGCATGGCTCGAAGAATATGGGGAGAGCCACCGGAACCCTGTGAACAAGGCGATCCATTGGATCTGCGTTCCAGTGATCTACTTCTGCGTGGTGGGGTTCCTGGCCAGCATTCCTCCGCACGCGCTACCCGGGATCGGCCGGATCCCCTGGGCCAAAGCAGTGGTCGGGGCAGCGTTGATCGGGTTCTATCTCCCCCGCTCGTTGCCCTTGATGGTCGGCATGGCGGTGTGGAGCTATTTCTGCCTTTGGCTTTCGAAAGTGCTCATCGATCAGGCGCCCTGGCCACTATGGGCCATTTGCGCCGTGCTCTTCACGCTCGCTTGGATCGGCCAGTTCTATGGGCACAAAGTGGAGGGCAAAAAGCCCAGCTTCCTGAAGGACCTCCAGTTCCTCATGATCGGCCCGGCCTGGTTGATGGCCGATCTGTACCGCCGTCTCGGCATTTCCTACTGAAACAGCGGCCGATAGTAGACCGGTGCGTGCTCCGGAAGAAGCTCTGGATGGAAGATGGCGATCAGGTCCGCCAACGCGACATCCGGTTCCAAAAGCGCCGATCCGAAGAGGTCCGCTTCCGCACTGTTGGCCACGAACAGATGTCCCTGTGCCATCACGGGAGCCCGGGAGAGCCGCTCTTCCAAGCCCGGAAGTTGCCTCAGCGAGCGGAGGTCCGGTACCTCGACGATCATGCCCCAATGATCCGCGCGATGGGCATCGGCCATCACCGTTTCCACATGGAGGTCCAAGTTACCCATGGAGGAATGCTCTGCGTAGAGATAGTCAGCTCCGGCATCATCGATCAAACGGGCCATATAACTGTTACCCGACGGCACGCTCCAAGCGCCTTGCCATGCGCTGCCGAAGAACACCTTGGGACGCTCTGTGCTTGGAACGACGGTAGCGACCATCCTTTCATAGCGCCGTTCGATCACGGAATACGCACTGTCCGCCCTCTTCTCTTGACCGAAGAGCACACCGAAGAAGCGGATCCATTCGGTCCGGGCCAGGGGGTGCTCTTCCAGGTATTCGCAAACCGGGACCCACGTGCCGGCGAGATCTTTGGGAGGCAGGGTATGGCCGAAGGGATGGTCGAGCACAAGGTCCGGCGAGAGCGCGATCAGTTGCTCCCGTCGTGCTTCGGTGCTTTGGGTCACGGCCACAAGGCGGCCTGCCGTCAACGCTTCATGGAAAGCCGGGGAACGTGATCGTTCCGACCAAGCGCACGCGAGTATGTTGCCTACCGCGTTCAGCGCGTCAACGAAGGGAACGCTCGTGGTGCTTAGAATAACCGCACGGGGATCGGTCGCCGGGAGCACCGCATACCCGCCACCCCAGGGCATTCTGGAAGGCGCCTCCCCATCCGTGATCAGGAATCGTCCAATGGTGTCTAGGTCGCCACCAGGTCCCAGCACCAGCGCTGCGCGATCCCGGCCTCGTTGCCAGAGCTGGAAATGCGAAGCCCGCTTCAAGGGTATCGGCAGCCAGGGGCCTTCGTTCCCTCCAAGATCGTCCGCGGTGTCAGGCGTTACGCAACCGGCGAACGCGAGGGCGGCGGCGCAAGCGATCGCGAACCTCACTGCAGCTCCATGATCATCTCCAGCAAGGCTTCCTTCACGGCGTCCTTTCCGGAGGCGAGCGCCCGGGGGTTCGGCCCGATCTGGTGATCGGGCAGATCACCATGGTCCGACGGACCTTTGGGCGACCCATCGAAGACGTACCGCACCAACGGGACTTCGAAAACCAATTTGGAGTTCGGTGCGTGCAGGCGCAACACGCGACCGCCACAAGCGCTGATCGCATTGGTGCCCACTTCCTCCCCTACAGTGCTTCCCCGTCCATGGCGCTTGGCCATCATCACCACCGATGCCGCAGCTTCACAGGTCGCACCATCGGCCACCACGTAGACTTTGCCATCGAAGGCACCTTCGTCCGGCTCCAATCGCTCCAAGCGATCATCGTCCGGGCGAAGGCTGTGCTCATCCGATGAGGTGGACGGATAGTTGGTCTCAATGGAGGAATAGAATTCGTCCAATGGATCACAGTACGCATAGTGCGTGGGTGGCGCCGTTCTGCGCACCAACATATCCTGCACCACACGGTACGGCTTGAGCGCGTAGATCGAATGGACCAGTTCAGCGATCGCCAATTCACTGCCCGAGGCACCGCGCACATCCACGACAAGGACGCGCGCACGGTTCTGCCGGAGGTCGCGACGCATCTCTTCCACGAAGCGCTCCGGCCGGATACCTGCGTTCAGAAGACTGTCCGTGTGGAACGACCCCAACGTAAGCCATGTGGTGTGGTGTTCGGCATAGTGTCGCGCGTGCCATGGCTGCATGGTCTCCTCCGCCGGTCGGAACGAGGCCGTCGTTTCTTCTCCGGTCAACGCGAAGATCTGCTTGGTCTCCACTTTTCCGGACGGTGCTCGATACGCGATCTGGAAGGCGTTCGAGCGATCGATATGGCGATAGAGCAGGTACGGGAGATCCTTCTCCAGCATCCGCTCCCGGAAGACCCTGTTGGCGCCATCGGATACCGTGAATTGCACGAGCGAATCGACGATGGACCCCCCAGAACGGCCATTGATCGAGATCACCAAGCTGCCGGAAGGAATGGACCGGAACCCTTTGAGCTCTTCCGCCACATAGAGCTCACCCTCCAGCACGCGAACCGAAAGAGGCAGCAACGGGGCCTCGTGCCGGATGCGTTCTTCCATAGCGTCGGGCAGACGTATTCGCGTGTGCGCATCACCGATGGCGTTCACCACCGGTTGGAGCACATCGGCGAATTCAGCGGCGTTCATCGGCGTGCGCACGGAACGGAGCACATTGTCGATCACGCGGTCCAATGCGGCCTTGGCGATCGACCGGTAGGGATCGGCATGGGCCTCGTGCAACGTGGTACGCAGGAGCTCTACATCCTCCTGCAGGCGTTCCGGATAGATCCTCTCCCCGAACGCGTCGAACTGTGCATGGAGATCCGCCACGGCCCAAGCCATCGCCACCACCACCACCCAACGCGCGCTCCGCATGCTCATGATCCTTTCCGAACGGGCTGCGAATTTAGGGCCGATCGCAGCGGGGGTCGGCCGATGCGCAGGGGTTAAGCGAAAGGCCCCGTTCCTTATAGGAACGAGGCCTCCGCTCAGATTGAATACTATCACGCTTTGACCGCGGTGCGCGGTGCGGCCGCGAGGATCTCCTCCGAAGCGCCGTCCTTGTACTTGTTGAAGTTGTCATTGAAGGCTTTTGCCAGCTTGTCGGCCTGCTGGTCATAAGCGTTCTTGTCCTTCCACGTATTGCGCGGGTCGAGGATCTCAGCGGGCACGTTCGGGCAGTTTACCGGGTGGTCCACCCCGAACACCGCGTGCTGCTTGTACTCCGCCGCATCCAGTTCACCGCGCAGGGCGGCGGTGATCATCGCCCGGGTGAACTTCAGTTTCATGCGTTCACCGGTGCCATAGGCGCCACCGCTCCAGCCGGTGTTCACCAACCAGATGCGCACGTCGTGCTGCTTCATCTTCTCACCCAACATGGCCGCGTACTTGGTGGGATGCAAGGGCAGGAAGGGCGCTCCGAAACAAGCGCTGAACACCGTCTTGGGTTCGGTGATACCCGCTTCCGTTCCCGCCACCTTCGCGGTATAGCCACTGATGAACCAGTACATGGCCTGGCCAGCAGTGAGGCGGCTGATCGGTGGAAGCACACCGTAGGCGTCGCAGGTAAGGAAGAAGATGTTCTTCGGATGACCGCCGACGCTCGGTACGGCGATGTTCTCGATGTGATGGATCGGATAGCTGACGCGGGTATTCTCCGTCTTGGTGCCATCGCTGAAGTCCACCTTCGTGGTACCCTCGTGGAAAACGATGTTCTCCAACAAAGCACCGAATTTGATGGCGTCCCAGATCTGGGGCTCCTTCTCCGCAGTGAGGTCGATGCACTTGGCATAACATCCACCTTCGAAATTGAACACGCCCTCTTCGCTCCAACCATGCTCGTCATCGCCGATGAGTCGACGGTCCGGATCGGCGCTCAAGGTCGTCTTCCCGGTGCCGCTCAAACCGAAGAACACGGCGGTATCACCGGCCTCTCCGATATTGGCGCTACAGTGCATGCTAAGTACCCCGCGTTCTTGGGGTAGCACGTAATTGAGCACCGTGAAGATGCCTTTCTTGATCTCGCCGGTATAGCCCGTACCCCCGATGATGATCATCTTCCGGGTGAAGCTGATGATGGCGAAATTGTGCTGGCGTGTGCCATCCTTGGCGGGATCGGCGGTGAAACCAGGAGCGCACACCACATGCCATTCGGGCTCGAAACCTTCGATCTCTTCAGCGGTGGGACGCAGGAACATGTTCCCGGCGAACAACGCGCTCCAGGGGTGTTCGGCCACCACCCGGAGTTTCAAGCGATAGGTCGGATCGGCACAGGCGAACGCGTCCTTCACATAGACGTCCCGGTTCATCAGGTAGGCGCACATCTTGTCGTACAGCGCATTGAACTTCGCCGGGTCGAAGGCGATGTTCACATCACCCCACCACACGGTGTCCTTGGTCTTGTCGTCGTTCACGCAGAACTTGTCCTTGGGGCTGCGGCCCGTGAACTCACCGGTATCGATGGCCAGGGCGCCACTATCGGCGAAGACGCCCTCGCCGTTCACGATCACATGCTCCACCAGTTCGGCGGGTTCGAGGTTCCAATAGGCATCACCCACGCGGTCGAGGCCGATCGTGGAGAGGTTCGCGTTCTTCGGTCGCTTGCCGAACTCGTTCATGTCCTTGGGGTTGAAATAGGCCGCAAAAGTAGCGGAACCGGGATGGTGCGCCTAGTTCCGCCTCCCCTGGCCCACGGCAGCGGCGAGCAGCACGGCCCAACCGGACAGGAAGCAGAGCCCGCCCAAGGGCGTGATAGGCCCCAGGAAGGGCGTCAACCCTTCCGTACCCATCGGAACGCGGGTGCTCAACAGATAGAGAGAGCCGGAAAAACAAATGATCCCCGCAACGAACAGCGATCCGGCAAGGCGGACCATGCGCGGGGATAGTTCCGTTCCGAGCCGTGCCAGGAGCAAAAGGCCCAAACCATGATAGAACTGGTACTCCACCCCGGTCTTCCATTGCCCCAAGGCGTCCGGGGTGACGTAGGACTTCAAGCCATGCGCCCCAAAAGCGCCCAGACCCACCGCAATCATCAAGCTACCCGCACCCCAGATGGTCATGGTCCGATCCATGGGCCAAAGGTGGCAACGAAAAAGCCCCCGGGGTCGCCGGGGGCTCGATCCGTTGGTGGAGGTGGGTTACTGGCCGTTCTTCAGTTTCTCCATCTCCTTGTCGAAGGTCTCCTTGAACTTCTCGTAATCGTAGTCGATCTTCAGGCGTTCATCCTGGCTCAGACGTTCATTGTACGCGCTGAGGAGATCCTGCGCGCTCAGCTCGATCGCGAGATAGCTCTTATAGGTGTTCTGCGGGGTCTTGGTGAGTTTTTCGCAGATGGTGCGGGTGCCGTTGAGCTTCTGGTCCGTCACCTCGCGAGTAAGTCCTTCGAAGCGTTCCTCGATCTCCTCCTTGTTGTTGAACTCACGGCTGTTCACGTAGTTGTCCACCACACGTTTCACGGCCGTGCTGATGTCCGCAGCGAGCTGCCCGCGGGCCGCGTTCAAGGATTTGCTCTTGGCGGTCTGTTGGTCCATGCTTTCGCCTACCGCGTTGGCGCGGAAGAACTCCTTGCTCGTGAAATACTCCGGCCCGGAGCACAGCACGGTGACCTCCACCTCATTGTCCGGCGGTTTCACAGCGGCCTCAGCGGCCTTTTTCTTGCTCTTGCAGGCGGCGATACCACCGGAAAGCAACACGGCAGCAAGCAGGACCGTGAGGGTGCGGGATGGAGTAAAAGAGGTCATGTGGTTCTTCGTGTTCGGTTCGTGGTGCGGGTGCTTTCCAATGGTGTGCCAAACTTCGACATCGCTCGCCGTTCCTACAACACAGCATTGAGCAAAGCGGGCACAAGCTCGTTGCGGAGGTCCTGTGCTCCCTTCTTATAGGCCTCCAGACCGGCCTTCTCGTACGTGAGCTGCACGCCCTTGAGCCCCTGTTTACCGCCCTGGTAGATCAGGTCACCGGTGCGGCGGTCCAGATAAGAGATGGTGACGTCGAGATAGGCGGTGAAGAAGCCGCTCGCCGTGCCGCCCTCGCGAGTATCAGCGTCCAACTTCATCACCATATCGCTTTCGCTTTCCCGTTCAACGAATCGGAAGCCACGCAGGCCCAACTCCTCGCGCAGCGCCACGGACACGCCCCCCGCTCCGGCGGGCTTTCCGAAATTGTTCTCCGTGACGCGCAAGAACACCTTGGGCATGCGCACATCGATGAGCGCACGCGCCTCTGGTGCTGCGAGCCCCGCAAGCAGGGGCTTCACGACCACCGGATCCAGGTCAGCGTTCACCAGGTCCTCCATATCCAGCCGGACCACCACCTCCTTGGTGGTCGACGCAAGGTCGATGCGTTCCACAGTGACGCGCGCTTGCCCATCCGGATCGGTGTTCTTCTGCGCGTGGACCATGCCAGACGATCCTGGGAACGAGATCATGAGCGGAAGCTGCGCAAGGTCGCGGGTCGAACCTGCGCGCTGGAACCGGGCGCTGATGAGAAGCTCGCGCCGGAAGTGGTCCGCATAGGTCAGCTCGCACCGTTCGGGGAGCAGGCCGAGCCGTACATCCGCGATCAAGCGTTGCAGGTCGGTGTACAATTCGTTCGCCAGGTTCACGGTTCGGCCTTCCAGCTCCACTTGATCGGCCTCGCCCCAATGATCACGGATGGCCAACAACGCGCGCAGATCTTGATCGAAGGCGGAGCGTAGGTCGCCGCCCGCGAGCGCCGTCGCCGAGCGCGTGTGCAGGTCGATAGCTTGATCGAAGGCCTTCCGCTTCCGTTCCGCCTTGATGCGCGCATGCTCAGCCTTGCTCAGTCGGTAGTAGGTCCAATGCTCCGTTCCACTGTCCCAGCTATCCACGAGTTCGAAGCCTTCGAGCTGCTCACTGGTCCGCGTTCGCACGGTGCTCGTATAGTTCTCGCTGAAGTGGCTTCGTGAGTCAAGGGTATACAGCAGACTGTTGCCCTCGACGGTCACGCTGATCTCACTGGCCAGGTCATTGAGCGCGTTCTTCTTCGCGGACTCGAGCGGATCGGGGCTGCTCTTCGGAGCCACCCCGATGCCCACGTAGTAGGCACCGGTCACCGGTCGGCTATCCACCCAGGATGGCCGTTCGACAGTGGGCGGTGGCGGTGTCACTGCTGTGGGTCGCGTGGTCTTACAACCCACGACAAGTGCGATGGAAATGAGAAGCGCGCCGCGCATCACGGGAGCTTGGAGGCCAGGTCCTGCTGCACCTGGTTGGCCATGGTCTCACCAGCCTTGCGCAACACCTCGCTGCTCAGGACGGCGACCGAGCGCATCTCGCGTGGTGCGTTCAACAGGGTACGCAGCTCGCGGCGGCCATGATCACTCGCATCCGCGATACCATTGGCACCGCGCGGTACCAGTGCGTCCTTGTTCCCGTCATAGGTGGCATAGTAGATATGGTCGTTCTCCGTGGCGTCCACCACCTTGCTCATCAGCACTTCACCCGTCTCCAGGCTCACCAGCTTATAGCTCACCGAGGCCACCACCTTGTTCTCCTGATAGTTCTCGATATAGCGCACCTGTTTGTACTTCGTCACCAGATAGAATTCGCCGGTCTCGGGGTTCTTCTGTCGCACCTGGTAGGTTTCGAACCCATCCTTGGCGCTCACGCGGGGTTTTCCCGGCTCTTCCCGGTAGTCGAGCACGGTACCCATAAGCACGGCTTGCGCCCCGATCAAATTGCCCACGCGCACGGCGGTCTGTTCATCCACCACGCCGCTGAGACCCAGGCGCTGTTCTTCGAGTATGCGCTCGATGTTCTCGCGATCCACCACTTTCACAAAAGGATCGCCCGAACCGGTGAGCCCCGCGATGGAATACGCCTGTAGTTTGGCTGCGAGGTCCGTGCGTTTGGAAGTGCTCGTGAAGGGAAGCACAGCGATGCTGCACTGGCCCTTGCTCAGAGCCTCCTGTCGGAGCGTGGAAGCGTCCTTGAACGAGGCGTCCTTGGTCACTACGCGGCTCAATTCCTCGTAGGCTTGCCGGTACTGGCCGGACGCGAGGTGGTCCTTGCCTGCCCGGTACAGTGGTTCCAGGTAGGCGATGTTCTGCAAGCTGGTGGCATCCTTGTAGCTGGGCTCCAGCGCGGCGATACGCGCGAAGGTGGCCTCGGCCGCTTTGAACTCCTGCTTCTCCAATTGCTTCTGGCCGGTGGTATAAAGTTCGACGAGGTATTCCCCCTTCACCCGCTCGAAGTCCGTTCGGTAGTGTTCCGGAATGGCCAAACCCACGCCCAAGCGCGCCGCTTTGTCCGCGTAGGCCTTGGCGGCGAGGTAACCCTCCACGGCCGCACCCTTCTCTCCGCCGGCATTGAGCGTCCGGAAAAACTCACCGAGTTTGTCGCTGAGCACCTGCTGCCCGGCCTTCTTCAGCCCGATCTTGGCTTCCACGTTCCGCTGGTCGCGCTGCAGCGCCTGTAGGTACATATCCGCCGCTTCCGCGTATAGACCGGCTTCATCCAGCTTCTCCCCTTTTTGGCATAGCTCTTAGCGCCGCTGCATGCGACGAGAAGCACCGTGACCCCCAGAATGGCAAAGGAGAAAATGCGTGACATGGTGATGTACGATGCGTGGGATCAACGATCGCGGAGGAAAGTGCTCAGGTCGTCCACCGAACTCTCGAAGGTGAACGCATCGTTCAGCTTGTAGTAGTTGCTGAGGTCGTAGGTATGGTCGTACGCGAACTTGGCGAAGTCCAGTTTGCTCTCCTCGAAGCTGAAAAGCTGCATCACCCCTTTCACCTGGTCGACGGTGACACAGCGATCGCTCACCACCTGTTTGGCCATGCTCATTTTGGTATCCTCGAAGCTCTTCGATCCAATGCTGGTCTTCGCGTCCGCGAATTCTGAAGGGCTCATCGGCCAAGGGCAGCCGATGCGGCCCGTGTAGCCGGGCATGTAGTACACCTCCGGTTCGGGTTCGGGTTCAGGCGCGGGCGGGCGGGTGGCGGTTGTGTTGGGGCTTTCGTCCACAACGTATGTGGTTGTGGTTGTGGTCGTAGTGGTCGTGCTCGTCGCGGAAGTGGTTCCCGTCACGTTCACGTTCATATTCACCCCGACACCGTTCATGTCGACGTTCATATGTACATGCTCCCCATCCAAAGGCTGGATGGTTTGTTCGGTCACGATCACCGTCGAACCGGTGGTACCGGATGGGTTCTCCA
Source organism: Flavobacteriales bacterium (assembly GCA_016703105.1). GTDB lineage: Bacteria > Bacteroidota > Bacteroidia > Flavobacteriales_F > PHOS-HE28 > PHOS-HE28. The sequence continues at coordinate 268,729 of JADJCS010000002.1, read as the reverse complement.
GTACAGCGGGGTTGTCGTCCCGGAATTCCGTAGGTCGGGGCTTTTCATCGATCACCAAGGCACCGGAGTTCCCAAGTGCGGCCTGACCGGTGGCCCTGATCACCTTCTCCCCCTTCTTGTTCGTAGTGATCATCATGGTGTATTCCATGCCCAAGGGGAAGTAACCGGCCTTCTTGATCGGCGCGACCCCCGGGTCCTCGAAATTGATGATCAGCATGGGCTGCTCGTTGCGGATACCGGAGGCCACCACGCGCGAGGCGGGTTTGGCGTTCTTCTGGTCTCCGTCCACCAGCAGGGTGAACTTGAGGCCGTCGTCGCTGAAAAAGACCAGGTCCGTGGTCTGTGCGGCCAAGGGGCCGAAGGCGAGCGAGGAAGCTAGCAGGAGGGTGTAGTGTTGAAGCATGGTGATGCGGGTTCGCGAAAATAGGTTGCGACCGCCGAAGGCAAGGGCTGTGCCAAAGGAAGGCTGCGCATCTTTGTCGAGGCCGGACAAAGCCCTGCTGAAACAGTCATGCGCGGAATCCTCATCCTTGGCGCTGGGCGCTCCTCTTCCGCGTTGATCGGTTACTTGATCGACCATGCCCCGAAGGAGCAGTGGCGCGTGACGGTGGCGGACCGAGATCTGGGACATGCCCAACAATTGGTAAAGGCCAGGGCCGGTGCCGCTATAGCGGTGCAGGCCGATGCGAGCGTCCTGGAAGAACGCGCCGCGTTGATCGCGAAGCACGATCTGGTGATCAGCATGCTGCCCGCCTTCATGCACATGGATGTGGTGAAGGATTGCCTGCGGCTGAAAAAACATGTGATCACACCCTCTTATGTGCCCGACGCACTCTGGGCTTTGGACGGGGAAGTGAAAGCCGCTGGACTGATCTTCTTGAACGAACTTGGGCTGGACCCGGGCATCGACCACATGAGCGCGATGCGCATCTTGGACCGCATCCGCAGGGAAGGCGGCCGCATGGAAGCCTTCGAGAGCTATTGCGGCGGTTTGATCGCTCCGGAGAGCGACACGAACCCCTGGGGCTACAAGTTCACCTGGAACCCGCGAAACGTGGTTATCGCCGGGCAGGGCGGCATGGCGCGCTACATCAAGGACGGCGAGTACAAGTACCTGCCGTACCATCGCCTTTTCCAACAAACCGTGCGCGTCTCAGTGCCGGGTTTCGGCGAGTTCGATGGGTACGTGAACCGCGATTCATTGAAGTACCGCAAGCACTACGGATTGGGAGAGATCCCCACTCTGCTTCGCGGAACGCTGCGCAAGGCCGGTTTCTGTAGCGCATGGGATGCCTTCGTGCAACTGGGTTGCACGGACGACAGTTTCCCCCTGGAACTTCGGCCCCACGCCACTTGGGAGGATTTCATCGACGCTTTTCTCCCGCACGACGTGGAGCGGGATACGCGCAGCAATTTGGCCCACTACCTGGGCCTGGATCTGAAGGGCGAGGAACTAGCCAAACTGGACGATCTCGGGTTGTTCAGCAAACAACGCATCGGCGTATCGGGCCTCAGCCCCGCCGCAACGCTTCAGCATCTTCTGGAAGCGAAATGGAAGCTGGAGCCCAACGACAAGGACATGGTGGTGATGTGGCATCGGTTCCGGTACACGGTGGACGATCTGCACCAGGAACTTCAGGCCTCACTGGTCGTGTTGGGGCAGGACCAGATACACACCGCGATGGCGCGTACGGTTGGTCTTCCGGTGGCCATGGCAGCGAAGGCGGTCCTCAACGGGCGGATCAGCGGGCGCGGCGTCCTGCTGCCCTTGCTCCCGGAGATCTACGATCCCATACTCGACGAGTTGGAAGAGCACGGCGTGACGTTCCGGGAAGAGGAGGTGGAGGCCTGAGCAGGATCAGAAGTTCAGCATAAGATCGCCGATCAACGCCCGGTACTCCGGCGTGTAGTCGAACGGCCCCGTGGCCTCGATGGTCATTTCGCTCTCCAAGGTCGTCGCGCCGCCCCTATCAAGTTCCAGAAGCACCCGCTTAGGCGGCCGGTGCGACACGTAACGCACAAGGCAACGCCGTGATGGAGCAAGCCCGATGCGCCCGGCCTCCGGAAGGAATTGTTCCTCCCGGTTCGCGGGAATGATCACCGCCAGCCGACCATCGGGCGCCAAGTGCTTTTCCACCGCAGCGATCAGTTGGGGAAAAGTGAGTTCGCCGCTGTGCTTGGCCAGGCCGATGCGGGCATCCGGTGAAGTGGAATAGCCCGAATAGTAAGGAGGATTGCACAGGATCAGATCATAAGGGTCACCCGCATGAACGCGGCGGGCATCCGCCCGATGCACGCGGACCCTATCGGCCCATGGGCTTGCGGCCATGTTCTCCGCTGCCTGCGCTGCCGCATCGTCATCGATCTCCAGAGCATCGATACGTGCCTGCGCATTGCGTTGCGCCGAGATCAGTGCCAACAGCCCGGTGCCCGTACCGATATCGAGGATACGCGTCGCACCTGCGTAGTCCACCCAGGCGCCGAAGAGCACGCCATCGGTGCTCACCTTCATGGAGCAACGTTCCTGCCGAACGGTGAACTGCTTGAAACGGAACTCGGCTTTGGGCACTTGGGGTGGCGGTTGTCAGTTGTGGGTCGTGCGATCGATCCGCAAGGGATGTTCGGGAGCCAAGCGCCGATCACCAAGAACCGATAGCTGGGAACTGCGCACTGACAACTATCAACCAGCGCTCTTGTTCAGGTCGATCAACCCTTCCGGCGTGCGGATGGTCATGGTGCGCTGTTCGAGGTCCATATCCAGCACCATCTCATCCACGAGTGGGATCAGCACTTCGTGTTCGCCGTGCAACACCACCATGATGGGGTTATCGTCCGTGCCCTCGATCCCGATCACTTCGCCCAGTTCACCGTGTTCCTCATCCTTCACCACGACGCCGATCATCTCATCCGGGTCCCAACTCTCATCGCTGGCGTCAGCATAGTGGCCCGGTGGCGCGAAGATCTCGCGACCCACCAGCACCGAGGCTGCTTGCGGATCATCGATCTCCTCGAACTTGATCAAGGTGCCTGTGCGGCCCTTCTCCTGGATGGCGGTGTAAAAGAAGGGCACCATCTGGCCTTCGATGTCCACGAAGAGCGCGCCTGTACCGTTCAACTCATCGGCCTCGATGCCTTGCAACTGCAAGGTGAGATCGCCGAGGTGCCCCCACGGCTTGCCCAACTTGCCCAAGCGGTGCAGGCTGTCGCGGTCCATGTGGGTGAAGATAACCGGTGAGCAGCAACCCGATCAAGGCCAAGAACAAAGCCCGCGCTCCAACCGGAACGCGGGCTTGCTCGATGTGCTTGGATCTTACTCGGCCGCAGGCTTCTCGTCTTCGGTGGCGGCAGGAGCCTCGGCAGCAGGTGCCTCAGTAACAGGTGCCTCAGCAGGAGGTGCTTCAGCGGCAGGTGCCTCGGCCACGGGTGGAGCTTCCACCTCAGCAGGAGCTTCAACTTCGGCAACAGGTGCTGCGACCGGTTCCGCAGCGGCCAGCTTGGCGCTAAGGGCGGCGGCCATTTTCGCGGCCTTCTTGGTCTCGTCGGCCAGGCGGGCTTTCATTTCGCCCTCGGCGGTGGTGGCCACCTTGGTACGCTTGGCTTCCACCTTGCTGGTCTTCTCGTTGCTCCAGATGTCGAAGCGGCGATCTGCCTCCTCCTGGGTGAAGGCACCCTTTTTTACACCTCCGGCGAGGTGGTTCTTGTACAACAGCCCCTTGTAGCTAAGGATGGCACGGCAGGTATCGCTGGGCTGGGCACCTTTCTGGAGCCAGTCCATCGCCTTGTCCATGTTCACCTCGATGAAAGCGGGGTTGTGGTTGGGGTCGTAAGCACCGATCTGCTCGATGAACTTCCCGTCGCGCGGGCTGCGCTTGTCGGCCACTACGATGTGATAGTAGGGGCGGCCTTTTTTGCCTTTACGCTGAAGGCGGATGCGAGTTGGCATGTCGCTGTTGGATTTAGTCCCCTTGCTCGAAGGGGCCGCAAATGTAACAGAATACCCTACACGGGCTCATCGCGGTAGCTCAACCAGCTCCCTCCGTTCTCCACGTTGCGCAGTCCTTGGGCCTGAAGCCATTGGGCGGCTTGCCCACTGCGGTTGCCCGAAAGGCAGATCAGCACCACGGGTCCCTGGAGGGACCGGAACCGCTCCAATGCCTGGGGCACGGTGTCCAAAGGGATGCTCAGGGAGCCTTCAATATGGCCCGCGGCATATTCGGCCGGGGTCCGGACGTCCACAAGAGTAGCGCCTTCGGGGATCGTTTTGTGGGAGGACAAGCTCATGGTGCGAAGATCGGTTAAGCGCCGTGTTTGCCGGGCGGCCGGGCACGACCATCTTTGCGGACCAAACACTACCCCATGCGCCGCTTACTGCTCCTCCTCGGTTTCCTCTGCGCCTTCAGCGCCCATGCCCAGAAAGAGATCTTCGCCATGGCCATCGGCAACTGGCGGAACGGGCCGGTGGTCTATCTCACGCCGGTGTTCGCCACCACGGAGATGTTCACCACCCCGCAACTGCTCGCCCAAGTGAAGAAGGAGCACGAAGAACTGAAAGCGGCCGCCGATGTGGATGTGATGCGATTCGCCACGCGCGAAGAGGGCGAGCAGCACCGCTTGGAGTTGAAGGCCAAGTATGGGGTTCGCAAGCTGGAAGTGGTCCTGCTCGAAGCCCCGGCCAAGGAGGAAGCGGCGCCCGCCCAACACTAGATGGGCGCCTTCCCCTTCGTTCCGCGAGTTCTTCCCTTCCTTTTTTTGGGCCTGGCCCAAGCGTTGGGCGCGCAAAGCGCGCTGACCATCCCTTCGCTCATTCCGCTGCCCGTGGAGATCGAACAACTCCAGGGCGAATGTGCACTGAAGTGCCCCTGGAGCGTGACGCGCGGCCACGGCGTGACGAAGGCTCTCGGCGATCTACTTCAAGCAGAATTGGACTCGCTGCACCCGAAGTCCGCAGTGAAATGCGAGAAGGCACTTGATATTGAACTATCCCTGTTCCAACCGGACACCATCCTACCGCCCGAGACCTACTGGCTCACGGTGGAAAAGGACCGGATCCTGATCAAGGCACCTACAGAGGAAGGGCTGTTCCGGGGAACGCGCACCTTGATCCAATTGCTGGAAGGTGGTGTAGGCGACATGCGCCTCCCCTGCCTGCGCATCAGCGACCACCCGCGTTTCGCGTGGCGCGGCATGCACCTGGACGTGGTCCGGCACTTCTTCCTGGTGTCCTTCGTGAAGAGCTACATCGATCTACTAGCGCGGTACAAGCTGAACACCTTCCACTGGCACCTGACGGACGACCAGGGCTGGCGCATCGAGATCAAGAAGTACCCGAAGCTCACTGAAGTGGGTGCCTGGCGGAAAGGCAGCCAGGTGGGTCCATACAGCGCGCAGACCTTCGATACGTTGCGCTATGGCGGCTTCTACACGCAGGAGGAGATCCGCGATGTTGTGGCGTACGCGGCGGCGCGCCACATCGCTGTGGTGCCCGAGATCGAAATGCCAGGGCATGCGCTCGCGGCGCTGGCCGCCTATCCAGAACTGAGTTGCACGCGTGGGCCTTTCTCGGTGGAAAGAGGCTGGGGGGTATTCCCCGATGTCTTCTGCCCGAAGGAAGAGACCTTCATCTTTTTGGAGAACGTGCTGGACGAAGTGATCGGGCTATTCCCTTCGCCCTACATCCATATCGGCGGGGATGAATGTCCCAAAGAGCGCTGGCACGAATGCCCGCATTGCCAGGCTTTGATGCAACAGGAGGGATTGAAGGATGAGCACGAACTCCAGTCCTACTTCATTCGCCGCATTGAAAAGTTCGTGAACAGCAAGGGCCGCAAGATCATCGGCTGGGATGAGATCCTGGAAGGGGGCCTGGCGCCGAACGCGGCTGTGATGAGCTGGCGCGGCACCGAGGGCGGCATCGCTTCGGCGAAAGCCGGCCACTATGCGGTAATGAGCCCGGGCAGTCATTGCTATTTCGATCACTACCAAGGCGATCCCGCCAACGAGCCGCTGGCCATCGGCGGCTACACGCCGTTGCAGAAAACCTACAGCTACGAACCGATCCCCGCGGAGCTGAACGCCGAGGAATCGAAGTACATCCTGGGTGCCCAAGGGAACGTGTGGACGGAGTACATCCTGACAGAGGATCATTTGGAATACATGGCCGTGCCGCGTGCCCTCGCATTGAGCGAAGTGCTCTGGAGCCCCGCCGCCTCCCGGAACGAAGCGGACTTCCTCCGCCGGTTGAAAGCCGAATTCCCTGCGTTGGAAAGGTTGAGGATCAATGCCGCGCAAAGCATGTTCGACCCGGTGTTGCATCTGGCCCCAGGCGCCAACCCCGGCGAGGTAATGGTATCGATGGAATGTCCCTGTGAAGGTCAACCGTTCGTGCTGGACGCGCGGAGTTTGGAAGGCGTGCCCTACACGGGTCCCATCATCGCGAAGAACAATCTCACCATCCGTGCCCTTTGCAAGGACATCCATGGTAATGAGCAAGGGCGCATGGTGTCCCGCCGGATACTCTATAGCAAAGCGACGGCCCGGAACATCACCCTTGACCGCGCGCCGAGCGAGAAGTACGCGGATGGAGGCGCCTTCACCCTGGTGAACGGCATCACCGCAGGGGCGCGCCGCGTGAACCACGAATGGCTGGGCTGGCGCGGCGGGGAGGTCACGATAACCGTGGATCTGGACAGCGCTCAAGATCTGCGTTTCCTGGGCCTTGGTGCGCTGAACGAGCCCAGTTCATGGATCCATCCGCCGGAGGCCATCGAGATCTCCACCAGCCTGGATGGCCTCACCTTCGAGAAGCAAGGAGACGCTCCGATGAAAAAAGGCGAGGGGCGCCGCGAGGTCGCCGTGGTGAAACCTTGCAAAGCGCGCTATGTGCGGTACATCGTTCACGCCTGGAAGGCTATTCCTGTCGGGCAGCCTGGCGCTGGGGAACCCGCTTGGCTGTTCCTGGACGAGGTGATCATTAATTGATCTTTCGCCCGGTCGTATGCGCTATCAGGCGGCCTAACGCGATATTCGTTCGTCCTAAGAACGACCCACCACGACCATGCTTCGCACCACAACCCTGCTCCTTGTCCTCGCGCTCCTCACGTACAGTTCCGCACAGGCCGCTTCTGGCGGGGGCTGCCCGCCCGGTGAGAGCGAACTCGTGGTGACCATCGTACCGGACGCGTGGCCGAACGAGATCACCTGGGACGTGCAGACCAATGGCGGGACGATCCTGGCCAGCGGCACTTCGGTGAACGCTACGACCTGCGTGCCCACCGGGACCTGTTTGCTCTTCACCATGCACGATTCTTACGGCGATGGGATCACCGGAACCGGCGGTTACAGCGTAACCCTGGATGGCGTGACCGTGGCCAGTGGTGGGGACCTCTACAACAACAACTACACCTATACCCAGGTCACTGAGATCAACTGTCCGCCGGGATTCAGTTGCGGCAATCCGTTACCGATCATCGAAGGAGGTCACACAGCGCCGGATGCCGACACTTGGTACAGCTTCACCCCTACCCTCTCCGGCTACTACCTGATCACCACCTGCGGCCTGTCCACCTGCGACACGCGCATCTATGTCTACGACCATTGCACCGGCCTGGTATTCGATGACGGCCCGGTAGGCACCATGTACTTCGCGGATGGCGGCTGCGGTCTTCAAGCGGAAATGACCCCGAGCCTTGGCGCCGGCCAACAGGTGTGGATCCGCATTGGCGGAACAGGCACCGACTGCGACGGGCAGGTGATCGCATGGTCCCTCAGTTACGGCGGTCCGATCATCGGTTGCACCGATCCGGGCTCCTGCAACTACAACCCGCTCGCCGCGCAGGACGATGGGAGCTGCATTCCTTGGGGCGACCCGCTTTGCCCGCAGGCACCGGATCTTACCGTGGACCAGCAGGGCGTGCAGAATTCCTTGAATTTGAACACCGTGACCGTGGGCCAGGGCGATTGTTACATCGCCGAAGGCTGTCTTACCGGCTTCGGTGCGCGGGAAGTGATCGCCTTCACGACCCGGATCGCCAACATCGGCGATGCGGATTACTACATCGGCACGCCGGGCCAGAACCCGGACCAGTTCGAACTACAGAACTGCCATGGCCATACCCACTACAAGGGCTACGCGGAGTATTTGCTGTACGACGACCAGGGACAGGAACTGGCCATCGGTTTCAAGAACGGCTTCTGCGTGATGGATATCGATTGCAGTGGTGGTGGTACCTGGCAGTACGGATGCGGCAACATGGGCATCAGCGCAGGCTGCGCCGATGTTTATGGAAGCGGTACGAGCTGCAATTGGTTGGACATCACCGGCGTGCCCGAAGGCACCTACACGCTGGTGGTGCGCACCAACTGGGACAATGATCCGGACGCTCTGGGACGCGTGGAGAGCAACCTCTACAACAACTGGGCGCAGGTCTGCATTTTCATTGATCGCACCCCAACCCTGGCCATCACCATCGACACCACCTGCGAACCCTACGTGGACTGTCTCGGCGAGATCTATGGAAGTGCGCAATTGGATTGCGAAGGCAATTGTGGCGGCACCGCCTTGATCGGCGACCTGGACCTGAACAGCCAACAGAACACGAGCGATGTGTGGGAATATGTGAACGGGATCCTGGGCAACGACTTAACACCAATGCCCTGCAATGACATCGACCAGGATGGGAACCTCACCGTTACGGACGCCGCGCTGATGGCCTACTGCGATTACTGGAACACCTACAATCACCCGCCGGACAGCAACGCGGTACACGACCATTGCAGCTTCCCCTTCATCGAGATCATCAACCCCTTCGATTCGGTCACCTTTTCGATCGGTGCGGTGGATCTGGTGAACAACACGCTGGACATCCATGTGAAGAACCCGAACCGCAAGATCCTCGGTTATGAGCTGCTATTGAGCGGTGTGCAGATCACCAATGTGGAGAGCCTGTACGATCCGATCGCGTATCCAGCGGTCCCGCAGTTCGCCTTCGGCACCGGCCACCTGATGTGCCTCAGCGCGGTGGATTCGCTCATCGAGCGCGGGCCGCTGTATAAGCCCCTTTGCCGCGTTCACTTCATGAACCCGGAGCCGCTGATCTGCATCCAGGAAGTGATCGACGTGGTGAACGAGAACTACCACAACAACCTCAACTACCTGGAGAACGAGTGTGTGACGAGCACGGGGTTGAGCGAAGTGGCCTTGGACCAAGTGATCCGCGTATTCCCGAACCCGTTCAGCGAACAGACCTTGGTCAGCTATCCACCCACTTCCGGTAAAGCCGTTCTATTGGAACTGGTGGATCTGCAGGGGCGTGCGGTACTGCGGATCGCGGATGCGGCAGGTTCCGGACGGTTCGTGATCGAAGCGAAGGACCTGGCCCCAGGCAGCTATCAATACCGCTTGAGCGGGGGCGTTCAGGGCGCCGGCCGGCTTGTCCTTCAACGGTAGCGAGGAGATAGGCCCGCATTTCTAGCTTGCACCACTTCACTATGAAGTGGATCGCTTGCTCCTTGTTCCTGCTCAGCGGGATCGTGGCCCAGGGCCAGGTACACGAACGCGTGCGTGTGCTCCTGCTGGAGGATACCACCACTCCGCCCAAATACGACACGTCCTACGTGAAGAGCTACCGCAACAACGTGGTGGTTAGCCTGGTGACCGCCTACGCCGATGCGTCGATCGACCTCTCCGACACCAATGGGCACGAACTCGCATACACCACCAACAACGCCGAGCGGTACGGCTTCGGGTTGAACTACAAATGGCTGAGCGCGGAATTCACCTTCGGGGTGCCCTTGTTGGATGCTCCAGACCCTGCGCTGGGGAAAACTACTTCACGCGGCTTCGGTCTGGGCATGACGGGCAGGCGCATATGGGCACGCCTGGGCTGGAGCGAACACAGCGGCTTCTACCTGGAGAACACACGGGAGATCGTTCCCGGCTCGGATGGCACGGATCCGCTCATCGTGCGTCGTGATCTGGAGGACCGTCACTTCGTGGGCACCTTCGACTACGCGTTCAACTTCAAGCGCAGGTACAGCCAGAACGCGACGCTCTACCAGATGGAACGCCAGAAACGCAGTGCTGGAACCTTGATCGCGGGCGCTTCCATCTGGAACACGCGCATCCGCGCCGATAGCAGTTTAGTGCCGTTCGCCCTGTTGGACACGTTCCCTTCGGAAGCGCGGTTCACCGAGTTGCGGCGGTGGATAGTCGGCACCAACATCGGCTACACGCACACGTTCTCGTTCTGGAAGAAAGGCTTCATCAACGCGGCGGTGGTGCCCGGGTTCTCCGTGCAATTCCTGCGTCTGCAGAGCGCGGAAGGGGTGGGAACGGATCACACAACTCCCGGCGGGTCGCTCGCCATTCGCATGGGGGCCGGTTTCAATGGGGATCGCTGGTACACCGCGCTTACCATGAACGTTCTGGTGCATTCGGGCATGGCTTCGGAAGCCGTTCAACTCAGCCTCATGCAGGCCTGGGCGCGCTTTGCCATCGGGATTCGGTTCCCGGGGCCGAATTGGCATCGGTTGGAACGGTGGGGTTTGTAAAAAACGAAGCCCGAACCTGTGGTCCGGGCTTCGCCTAGGAACGTTTTCTCTTTACCGCGCACCCACCTTCACCGCCTTCTTCACCACGAACGTGTTGTTCACGAACAGGGTGCAGTGGTAGGTTCCAGGTGCTAGATCCTGTGTGTTCCAACCATATTCGAACATGCCCACTTCGCGCACCGCTTCTTCCAGAATTTCGAGCCGCTTTCCTTGGCCATCGGCAACTTCCAAGCGCGTGCGACCGGGCGTAGCGATGGTGTAGCGCAACTGCGTGAGGTCCGCCACCGGGTTGGGGATGATGAAGAGATCGGTGTGCTTCACATCCATACTTGCGGCAGTGCTCATGGAACGCTGATCATCCGTGCCCTGGCTCGCGCAGCAGGCGGCAAGGTCCTGTTGCATGGAGGCCACCTGATCTTGCAACGAACTGATGGTGACCTGTTGCTCCTTGGCATTTGCGATCAGCACAGGGATCAGACAGACGTAGTTCACCGCTTTGTACGTTACGGCTGGGGCTATCTCCACTCCGGCACTGTCCACAACAGCTGGGTCGGTTACAGAAACCACCAATTGGGGTAACACATCCTCCAATTCCTGGGCGATCAGGCCGAGTTGCGGCCCACTTGGCGGCATCAAATTCGGGTGGGTGCTCGGCAGGAACTCATAGGTGTATGGGTTGAGTTGGGCGATAATGCCACCCGCGTTCTGGAGCTCCTGCACGTTCGTCTTCAGGCTCGCATCCGATAGACTGTAGTAACCGAACGCATGTACGTTGCTGCTAACCCGGAGCTTTCCCACCAGAAACCCGGCCCAATTGTTCGCAGAGGTATCGGCCACACTTGCATAGAGCCCGTAGTTGAAGGCCCCTCCGAGCGCCGAAGCCCTAACGCCATACACACTACCTGCACCCCCGCCGATCCCTTGGCACTCCGCACCATAGATGTTCGCCGTCGCCGAATTGCCGCTACCTACCAGCCGCCCGCCCCAAACCGTGCCTGCTACGCTGCTTGTGCCAGTGAACCGACCGCCCGCGACCAAAGAACTTGCGATACCGCTACAGGAAGCGTTTCCCTGCACAGCTGTTGACGTCGGCGCGGATGTAGCGAAGGAATTCACACCGATGTTCAATGTGCTCCCCAGTTCGGCTGTGACAAGAGCGCCAACAACACTTCCACCTCCTTGCGCCCAGAAACGACCGCCGTGGTTGTTGGTAATACTCCCGGCCAATTGCTTGCGCGAATTGGCGAAGATCCCGTAGGCATTGGTAACCGAGCCGTTCGTGGCCTCCGCCTCAGCGCGAACACCGTTCATCTCAGCCACCGTGAGACCGGTGTTGTTGAACGCACGGCCAACAACCCCTGCATTGAGCGTGATGGCGTTGTAGCTCTGGGCGGTCAACCCGGAGAAATAAGCTCCACTGGATCCACTTGGCGTGATCGATGATTCGATCGCATTGTTCCAATTCGAGGTGGCATCACCCTTCAACACGGCAAGTATCGCTTTGCGAGGAATGGGATCGGCAAGAACATCGCCGGCCACATGCAATTTCGCATCTGCAAGGGCGGTACCGATGCCAACACTATTGTCCCTATCCGGGCAGCCGGAAAAAGTGCCGATGCCCGTGTAGACGTCGTCCGCGTAGGCAGTTCCGATCACCTGTTTCCATTCGCAGTTATCGGGCAGTGCGCCCAAGGGCCGGTGTTCTAAGTTACCGTTCGTCATGTTCACCGTTACCACCTCCTCGCTCGTGCTAAGCGGGTCGGTAGGCAGATCGCGCACGCGCACCTTGCCTTCCAGTATGTCGAGGCTTTCTTCTGGCAGGGTGGCATTGTTCACGAAGTCGCCCACGCCCACTCGGCCGATTATCGGAGCGTTCGCCGTCGCGCGGTAGGGCCGCAAGCGCATCATCTCCAAACCTTCGATGGTGCCTGCGGAACCATCCACTCCATTGGCGCCCAGAAAGCGGAAGGAAATATTGTTGTGTGTGCTCGCGTCCTGTTCGGGCAGCCCTTCATCACCCACGGCGATCACCAAGTCCGTGTTGTCATCTTCTTCCGGCCCATCGCCGCTGGCACCCATGTGGTACTTCTGCCCGATGTAGGCAAAGTCGCTCTGTCCGGTAAGGGCGATGCCGTTGCGTTCCCAGCCTCGGTAACCGAATTCCGGCAAGTTGGCACCGGGTTGCTCATGCGCCAGGTGTAACCGCGTCCATGGCGCAGGGGTGCTAAAAGCGTTCATGCCCGGTTGGCTGCCAAGGGATGCGAAGCCCACACGATCGCCGTTAAAGGTGTTCAGGTTGAAAGCACCATCGAAATGGATCCGGAACCCATTGTCCACCGAATTGCGCAACCACAAATTGCCATCGGCTTGCATGGCTTTTATCTGGAAGGCATTGCCGGGGTTGCCGTGGTAGAGATTGCCTATCTCCAACTGCCCGCGTTCCATTCGCCAGAACTGGTTCTGGCCTGCGGCAACCCTGGTGCGGAAGGTCTCGCTCAGGCTGGCGATGGAACCATTCATAGGCAACACGCTGAACCGGCTGTCCACATGGAGGAAGCTCTCGGGTACGGCTCCATTGGGCCAGAAGTACCCCACGCCAAGCGAGCGCGTCCAGTCCTGTGGATTGACGAAGCTATTGTCCAATTGTTGGAACACGCTACCGGCTGCACCTTGGGTAATCGTTTGGGCCTGCACAGTGGCGATGGTCAACCACATGGCACAGAAGAGTGTTCCAATCAGTCCAATTCTCTTCTTTTTCATGGTATTGGGTTATTGAGGCTTGACGAAAGACCGACTGGTATGGTAGCCGCTGGCGCCGGAAAGACGTAATAGGTAGAGGCCTGGGGAAAGACCGGTAATAGAGAAGCTTGTTCTGGTGGTTGCCGTCGGAATGATCCGCTCCGAACAAAAACGCCTGCCACACGCATCGACGATGCTAGCTTGAAGTGTTTCGTAAATACGCCCACCACCCAGGTCCAAAAAAAGTAGATCGCCATCCACGCAAAGTCTGAGTTCAGCAAGGTCCGGGAGCATAGCAATCTCTGCCCAGCAATGATCCGGCGCCGATGGCGCCGAGAAATCGAAGACAGTCTCCGGAATTGCGAATTGTGAGAACCGGCCGTTCAAACCCACCGCCCATTCTTCAATCATGCACCCAGTCCCCCAAACGTCAGGTTGATTGATCACTGGAATGCTATCAATATTCAGTACGTAACCCCATGGTTGTGTACCATAGATCTTTCCATCATTGGCGCACGCCAGATCGGTCGCGAACGTGCGTACCGAGCTAGTCCGCAGATTGAACCTAGAGTTGTTCACCGCAACCGAATCGAACTGGCTCACATCGAATTGATCGAGCTCAACTGTGTAGGACCCATGCTCGACATAGAAGATCTGGCCGTTAGGGGAGAAACACGATCCGGAGAAGGTGGAATCCAGCTCGATGATGAACGAATTGGAGACCGATCCGGTCTGAGTATCGAAACTGCTCAACTGGACCTGATCGCTTAGCCCTGTGTTCTGCCAACGCCTATTTGTAATTGACGCGAGTTTGTCTCCTTGGGTTGCGGCCTTTAGGATGATGGCACCTGTATACTCCGCGCTATTCTGCGCCCATGGCAGATTGCTCACCCCATTTGTCGAGACCACCGGAATGGGATCCACACCCAGCCCGCTAATGTGGAAGGCGAGGTAATTCGCCGTGTGCTTCTCGTGAGTGATCAGCCAGTAGTCGCAGTTGTTACCATGGCGTACCGCGCAGAGCTGTTCGGTCACCGGGCTGTGGAGCGGTATGTTCTTCTGCACCACATCGCCCAGGCCGCCCTGTAGGCTCATATCCACGATGTGATACTGTAACCCGTTCTGCTGGCTCATTTTCGTACCGTCGCTGGTGAAGATGTAGTAGATGTTGTCGTCGCCCGGCTTGGGTATAGAGATCGCACAATCCGTGGGGAATACACCGGGTGGAATGCCCCAGATATCACCATTGGGCATGGAATCGTGCTGGGCGTTCCACACATGGCGGCCATCGCTATAGAAGAGCAGGTTTCCCTCCTTGTCGCTCATGGTGGTATTGCCCTTCCACACGTGCATGGCGCCATTGGTATCGGCCACGGCGGTACCGCTGCTGAAGTCAAGCCCGGCGCCATAGCCGAAGTACCAATGGTCGATGCGCTTACTGTCTGGGTTCTGCCCCAAAGCAGAGAAGACACAAGAACTTATGGTGATGGAGCATAGCATTCGTGCAGCGTAAGCCATTGTTCGCCTTCGGTTCGTTCAAGCCACCCTTTCTTCAGCCGTTGAACCAAACCTACTGTCACGGTGCTTCGAAGTGTTCTTGTTTTCGCGCATTTAGTTTTCAACCGGAAGTCTGAAGCTCGTATCAACAGGTTCCGAACGGAGGAGACCCTCATCTGGCGCGGGATAAACGTGTGGGAAGGGAGCGCGGGTAGCAGGCCGTTTTCCCGTGCCTTTCACGGGATCCGATCCACTCGCCCTCGGCACGCTTCGCGCGATCGGTCCCTGCCGATGGATGGCGGCACGCACTTCCTCCTACCTTTTCGGCGCATGCCTTCCTTCCGCTCCGTTCGCCTCGCCCTCCTGATCCCATTTCTACCCTCGTTGCTCCATGCCCAATTGGTGTTCAACGCGCACGGCGTGTATACCCGCGCCGATACCCTGCGCGGCAGCATCGGACCTGAACGGGCTTGGTGGGATGTAACGCATTACGACGTGCATGTGGCGCCGGACTTCACGAACCATTCGATCGAAGGGTTGACCACCATCTCGTTCACCGCGGTCGCGAAGGGGCAGCGGATGCAGATAGACCTGCAGGAGCCGTTGGTGGTCGATAGCATAACGGAGAGCGCGGCGGTTTACCGCGATGGTGCCTTCCTGATCTCCGAACAAGCCGTACACACCACCCGGGAGGGGAATGTGGTTTGGGTGGACCTACCCACCGCGATGAAGGCTGGGGATGTCTCGTCGATCACGGTCTACTACCACGGTGTTCCGCGCGCGGCGAAGCGCCCGCCATGGGATGGTGGTTGGATCTGGAAGACGGACGAACAGGGGAACCCGTGGATGAGCGTGGCGTGTCAGGGCCTGGGAGCGAGCGTGTGGTACCCGTGCAAGGACCACCAGAGCGATGAGCCGGACAGCGCAGCCTTGTGGATCACCGTGCCGGACACACTACAAGCCATCGGCAACGGTAGGCTCCGCGAAAAATTGACCGAGTCCCGCCACCGAACCACTTGGATCTGGGCCGTGACCAACCCGATCAACTCCTACAACCTGATCCCCTACATCGGGAAGTACGCGCACTTCGGCGAAGTGTACGAGGGCACCCAGGGCAAATTGGACTGCGACTACTGGGTGCTGGCGGCGAACGAAACGAAGGCGCGTGAACACTTCAAACAAGTGCCTTCCATGCTGCGCTGCTTCGAGGAGTGGTTCGGCCCTTACCCGTTCTACGAGGATGGCTACAAGCTGGTGGAATCGCCGCATTTGGGCATGGAGCACCAGAGCGCAGTGGCGTATGGCAACAAGTATTTGAACGGCTACCTCGGTAGCGATCTCAGCGGCACCGGGCGCGGTTTGGAATGGGACTTCATCATCGTCCATGAGAGCGGGCACGAGTGGTTCGGCAACAGCATCACCACCGCCGATATCGCCGACATGTGGGTGCATGAAGGCTTCACGAATTACAGCGAAACCATATTCACCCAGTGCCAGCAGGGCGAAGAGGCGGGCAATGACTATGTGATCGGCTGCCGGAAGAACATCCACAACGACATCCCGATCATCGGCCCGTACGGCGTGAACCAGGAAGGCAGCGGCGACATGTACCACAAGAGCGCCAGCATGCTGCATACGATCCGGCATATCGTGGGCGATAGTGTCTTCAAGGCAATGCTATTGGAGATGAACAAGCGCTTTTATCACAGCACGGTGACAAGCGCTGAAGTGGAGAGCTTTTTCAGCATGTTCTGCAAGCGCGATCTGAGCAAATTGTTCGATCAATATTTGCGCACCACCCAGGTACCCGTCCTCGAGTGGGGTGTGCACAAGAAGAAGCTCTACACGCGCTGGACGAACTGCATCGATGGCTTCGCGACGGAGGTAGCGCTCGAGGTGGGTGGTAAAACGCTACGCTGCACGCCAGGGCAACGATGGCAAGCAGAAGCCATCCCGGTCGGCAAGAAAGCCCGCGTACAGATCGACCGAAACTGGTATGTGGATGTGCGCAAGGCCGACAAGGCTGCCCTTATTGAACTGAGGTCGATCCCGTGATGTGATCCTATCCGCTCATCTACCCGCCGGTCAGTTGAGCACAGCGATAACGAGACATCGATCCGGAAGCGACCCGGCATCCGCTCCACCGAGCCTTCGGTCGAAGTACCTTGGACATCGCGCAGCCCACGGTGCGATCTTCCATTGGACATTACCCCGATCAGCATGAGAACGCTCTTCTCCCCCATTCTCTTTTGCCTCTCCTTCGGGCTTTCGGCCCAACTCGGCACCCAAACCGATCGCATCGCGGTGGACCAATTCGGCTACCGCACCGGCGATGAGAAGATCGCCGTGATCAGCGATCCGCAGGTCGGCTACAACGCAGCGGAAAATTACGCGTCAGGCCCGTCACTCGAACTACGCGAATGGGGTTCGAACGCGCTGGTCGTCAGCGCGGCGGCCTCGCCCTGGAACGGTGGCCAGCAGCACGAACAAAGCGGCGACGTCGTCTGGTGGTTCGACTTCAGCACGGCGACCACCGCTGGCAGCTACTACGTGCACGATCCCGCGAACAATACACGTTCGCACCGTTTCGAGATCGACGATTGTGTATACGCCGATGTGCTGACCACTGCACTGCGCGCCTTCTACTACCAACGGTGCGGGACGGACAAACCGGCGGCGTACGCCGGAGCCGGGTGGAGCGATCCTGCACTCTGCCATGTGGGCACGGACCAGGACCTGAACTGCCGTCTGGTGACCAACCCGTTGCCTGCTAACGAACGCGACCTGCACGGCTGCTGGCACGATGCCGGGGACCACAACAAGTATGTGAACTGGACCTATGGCGTGCTCAGCGACCTGCTCCTTGCCTACTGGGAGAACCCCGGCGTGTGGGGTGATGATTCCGGCATTCCCGAGAGCGGCAACGGCATTCCCGATCTGCTGGATGAAGTGAAATACGAACTCGACTGGCTCCTCCGCATGCGCCTGCCGGATGGCTCGGTGATCGGGAAAGTGGCGGTGACCACTTCCTCCTCCGGGAGCATCAGTCCGCCGAGCGTGGATGTGAACGTGCGTCGCCATTCCGGCCCGAGCACCTCGGCCACCTACTCCACAGCCGCCGTGTGCGCGCTCGCCAGCATCCAGTTCGAGGCCGTTGGACAAACCACCTATGCCCAAACCCTTCGTGATGCCGCTATCGCGAGCTACGACTGGGCCGCGGCGAACCCGAACGTCTTCAGCACGAACGCCGGCTTGGTGAACCCCGATCCCGAACTGGGCACTTACGATACGGACATGCGGCACCTTTCCGCTGCGCTCTACCTCTATGCCACTACGGGTAACACCGGCTACCGTACCTACTTCGATGCGCACTATACCGATGCGCACTTGTTGCAATGGAGCTATGCCTACCCCTTTGAAGCGGCCGATCAGGACATGCTTCTCTACTACGCCAACTGTGCGGCACCCACACCGGCGGTGCTCGACGCCATCCAGGATGCGTACGCATCATCGCTGAGCGCCAACAACGCGGATAATCTTCCAGCTTACACCGACGCCACTGATGCCTACGGTGCCTACCTCGCCACCAATAACTACACCTGGGGCAGCAATACCACCAAGGGCCATCAAGCCAACATGTTCAACACCATGAACACGTACGGGCTGGACGGCGCGAACGCCGCGAACTACGAAAAGGCCGCAGCAGGTTTCGTCCACTACTTCCATGGCGTGAACCCGAACAACACGGTCTACCTCACCAACATGGGTGCGTTCGGAGCGGAGCGCTCTGTGAACAGCATCTACCATGGCTGGTTCACCGATGGCAGTGCCTTGTGGGATGAAGCAGGCGTGAGCACCTACGGCCCCGCACCGGGCTTTGTACCCGGTGGTCCGAACCCCACCTACGATTGGGACGCGTGCTGCCCGAACAATTGCGGGAGCGTGCAGAACAATGCACTGTGCATCGCTGAAAGCATAGAACCGCCCAAGAACCAGCCCGCGCAGAAATCCTGGAAGGACTTCAACACCAACTGGCCCATCAATTCCTGGACGGTGACCGAGATCGGTATCTACACGCAAGCGGCCTATGTGCGTATGCTGTCAAGCTTCTACGCACCGGGATGCCTCAACACGGGGATCAACGCACCATCCGCCGCTAGGGCGCTAGAGCTGCGCATGCATCCGAATCCGGCGCAGGATCTTTTGATCATTGACCACTTGGGCGGAACATCGGATCCAGTGCGTCTGGAAGTTCTGGATGTGCGCGGACAGGTCGTGCTCATCGCGCCGGTCCGGGCCGGAAGGGCCGGATCCTCCCTCGATATCAGCGCATTACCGGAAGGCCCGTATGTGATCCGGGCCTCGTATCAGGATGGCGGTTCCGTATCCGCGCGCTTCGTGAAGATCTGTTGACATAGCAGCCGGGATACGGGTAGGAATAATCCCCTCTGCCCACCGCGTCGGCTATCTTGCGCTATGCTTCGATCGTTCCTTCGTGCCATTGCATTGATCGTCATCCTGCATGGGACGACGACGAAAGCCACCACGTTCGACATCACCTTCATCGGCACACCGCCCGACGCACAGGCCAATGCCGCCGTGGAGCACGCGGCGGATATCTGGGCGGGGATCCTCGTTTCGGATGTGCCGATCAAAGTGCGGGTGGCTTGGTTCCCGCTCGGTGCAGGCACGCTCGGCATCACCTTCCCGAACGGGCGGAAGGATTTCATCAGTGCTCCAGTAGCCGCCACTTGGTATGCCACCGCGCTCGCCAATTCGATCACCGGATCGGAACTGAACCCGGGTGAGAACGACATCGATGTATTCCTGAACAATGATGAGATCAACATCGATTGGTACACCGGCCTGGATGGCAACCCCGGCGGCGGACAACACGATCTCGTGAGTGTGGCCTTGCATGAATTGGGGCATGGGCTCGGCTTCGTGGGATTGGCCAAGAAAATCGGCACCGAGGGTTCCTTGGGTCTATAGGAAATGGCGGACTTATTCCCGCTGATGACGAGCTTCCCCTGGCCGGGACGGGAGACGATGCCCGGGATGTGCGAGCGTTTCCTGCAAGCATCCACGCAAGGGAGGAGGGTGGATGTGCCCAACCCTTCCGCACCGCTCGGGTCCTTCTTCACTAGCAACCAATTGCGCTGGAACGGACCCGAAGGTCTACAGGCGAGCGGTGGAGCAACCGTTCGTATCTATTCTCCAAGCACGTTCGCACTGGGCAGCAGTTGTGTCCACCTGAATGAAAGCACGTACCCGAACAGCAACCCCAATGAACTGATGACACCGTTCAGTTCACCGGGTGATGCGAACCATTGGCCTGGCCCGATCTGCATCGGGATGCTGGCGGACATTGGATGGAGCATCGCACCGGATGTGGGGCTTGCCGAGCTCCGCAATGAGGACACATGGTCCGTTCACCCGAACCCTGCGGAAGACCGCATTACCCTACGCGGCGAAGCACGACATGGAACTTCGATCACGATCCGCGATGCACAGGGGCGGATCATTCGCCTGCAAGCCTTCGCCTCCGCCATCGATATCGCGACCCTTCAGCCAGGAACCTACCTGCTGCAAGTGGATGGATCCGTGGCGCCTGCGCGGTTCGTTAAATACTAGACTAGATCGCTCAAGCGCCCTCTTTGGCGCGGAACGATCGTAGCGACCCCGCCGCGACCCCCTGCACCTTCTTCCGGAGCATTAGTGTCCAACCGAGGAGAAGTCCGGATATCCCCAGCGCCTGCCGGCTCCAGCGCCAGAAGTCGAAGTGATCCTGGTGCGTCAGTATCAGCCCGTCCTTGAAGGTGAACGTAGCGGTGATGCTGTTATGCACCTTCCGTCCGGTCTTGCTGAAGGTGTAGTAGGCGTCCCAATGCGCTTTGCCACCCGAGGTGTTCTCCTCAAGCACCGTGAAGATGATGCGCAGGTCCTTCCCACCTGTCACGAGCATCTTCCACATCGCACGGACCCCTGCGGCGTCCAGGTCGGGAAAAGCTGGATCACCGAAGCGGGCCTGGTCGTGGTAACAGGCGCCCATCGTAGCCCAGTCGCGTTGCGCAAAGGCGGTGTAGAAGCGGGTGATCACGGACATGGCGTGAAGGTATCCGGCTGTGCCGCAACTTCGCCCCATGGCGATGCAACATCAGTATGCCCTGACGATGGAATGGACCGGCAACCTCGGGACGGGCACCGACGGCTATCGGAACTACAAGCGCGATCACGTCATTCGCATCGCCAACAAGGTGGATCTGTTCGGATCCGCCGATCCGGCCTTTCGTGGTGACGCTTCGCGCCACAACCCGGAGGAACTTCTTGTTGCGGCCCTGAGCGCCTGCCACATGCTGAGCTACCTCCATGCTTGCGTGGTGAACGGCGTGGTCGTCACGGGCTACATCGACCACGCCACAGGCAGCATGGAGACCTTCGAGGATGCGAGCGGCCGCTTCATCGAAGTGGTGCTGCATCCCGAAGTGACCGTGCGCGAAGCAAGCATGATCGCGAAGGCCAACGAACTCCATGCACTCGCCAACAAGTGGTGCTTCATCGCGAACTCGGTGAACTTCCCCGTACGCCACGATCCGATCTGCCGCGCCGAGTAGATCGCCTCAGCCCATGGCCGCAGCGATGAGCCGGTGGAAATGGTGGGTACCCTGCTCACGGGTTACCGAATAGCGGCCATGCGTGTAGTGGCGTGAACGGATACCGCGTTGTACGGCCTCCACCACTTGCTCATCCTCCTTTTCCACCTGGACCAGCCCCGCGCCGGCCCCCTTGCCCAACTTGCTCTCATCGCGTACGAACGCGAGGAATGACACCTTGGTAAGGCTCACGCCTTGTGGCTGAACAATGTTCAAGGAAAGTCCCCAGGGATAGAAGTTGAACATCAGGTTCGGGAAGACCCACCAATAGTACGCGGCCACCTTCTTGCCGTGGTCCGGATGCCCGGGCGGAATATCGAAGCAGAGTTCGTCCTTCGTCGCGATGCCCAGTTGAAGGCTGGATCGTGAATAGAGCTCCGTGGTATAGTCACTGAAGTCGAGCACGGCGTTCAGCGCAGGGTGTACGAAGGGAATGTGGAAGCCTTCGAGGTAGTTCTCCACGTACAGCGCCCAGTTGGCGTGTACCACGTGATCGGTGGAAAGATCGGGGCGGAAGACGAGCTGATCCATCGGCGACCACTGCATGCGTTGCTCCATGGGCGGAAAAGCATCGGCAGGAGCCCGTTCCAGACCGGCGAAGAGCAATTTGCCCCATTGGTGCAAAGGCAGCTCGCACAGGTCGTCCGCGGCACTGGGAAAGTCTTTTACGCCTGAGAACTCAGGCATACTCGCGAAGCGGCCGTCCAAACGGAACTGTCGGCCGTGGTAGCGACAGCGCAACTTGTCCACGCGGCAAGGCGAATTCACCAGGATATTGCCCCGGTGCGTGCATACATTGGAAAGGCATCGTATTCGCGCCTCAGCATCCCGCACAAGCACCAGTGGTTCGTCGAGACAGTTCTCCAATAGTGTGATCGGCAACGCCGAACCGTTCTCGATCAGCTCGTCCATGTGACCGACGTACTGCCAACTCGGAGCGAAGATCCTTTCCTTCGCGGCCTCAAAGTGCTGCGGGCTTGTGTAGAACTCGGCCGCGAGGGTCCGCGCCTGAGCGATGTCGGGGTGCACCTCGAAGATGGGCATGACCGAAAGTAGAGTTTCCGACCGTCGGGTCACGGTGCTTTCCTTTGAGCGATCGCCCCAAACAAGTCGGGATGAAACACATGAGCACCCACATTGCCATCCTGCGCGGCATCAACGTGAGCGGCGCACGCCCGCTGCCGATGAAGGAGTTGAAAGAACTCTTCGAAGGACTGAAGTGTGGAAACGTGCGCACCTACATCCAAAGCGGCAACGTGATCTTCGAGGGCGGCAAGATCGACCCGACCGCCTTCGCTGGAAAGGTGGAGGCGGCGATCAAGAAGAAGTACGACTACGAGGTACCCGTACTTGTGCGATCGATGGAAGAGCTGAAAGCAGTGACCAAGGCAAACCCCTACCTCAAACACAAAGGCATCGAACTGGACAAGCTACATGTGACTTTCCTGGCTGAAGCACCGAAGCAAGCAGAAGCGGAGAAGATCACCGGGACCACCTGCGGAAACGACAGTTTCGCGCTCCACGGCCGAGAGGTCTACGTCCACTGCCCGGACGGATACGGCAACAGCAAGCTCAACAACCTCTGGTTCGAGAGCAAGCTGAAGGTGCGGGCCACCACGCGCAATTGGCGGACGGTGAACGAACTCGTCCGGATCGGCGAGGAAGGCTAGATCCACCGGTCCTTTTCGCGGATCGGCACATCGTTGATGCTCGCGTAGCGCTTCCGCATCAGGCCGTTCGCATCGAACTCCCAATTCTCATTGCCGTAGCTGCGGAACCAGTTGCCTTGCTCGTCGTGCCATTCGTACTCGAACCGCACGGCGATACGGTCGTCACCGTGGGCCCAGTAGTCCTTCTTCAGCTTGTAGTCCAGCTCCTTCGCCCACTTACGCTTCAGGAAGGTGATGATCTCATCGCGCCCGGTGATGAACTCCGAACGGTTGCGCCACTCGCTATCGGGCGTGTAGGCCTTGGCCACGCGTTCGGGATCTTTGCTGTTCCAGGCGTCCTCCGCCATTTGGATCTTCTCGCGGGCGGTGGCTTCGGTGAAGGGTGGAAGAGGTGGGCGTTGGTCCATGGTTCTGGGCACCAGCCGTTGCGGCGGCGCGGTGTGAAGATGCGCAACAAAGGCAGCGCTCGCGTGTAGTTCCATGGATCCTCCAGCCCCGTCGCTGGAAGCACAAGCTGCCTCAGAACGTCGCTCGTGGATCTTCAACCGGTCCGGCCTGTTCCGTTTGTGTACCGATGATGCAATACCTAGCATTGCCTGCATGCGCACCGTTCAGCACGTCCTGGCAGCACTAGTGATACTGGGCATACCCTCCATCGCTTGCGCCCAGGAGAAGGAAAAAGAGAAGGAGAAAGCGAAGCCGGAGAGCAAGGTGGTCTATGCGTATCCGGAGACGAGCGTCACCAAGCACAGCATCATCATCAATGGCGACCGCATCGCCTATACAGCCACCGTTGGTCACCTGGTCCTGCTGGATGAAAAAGGCGTGAAACGATCGCACAACTTCTACATCGCCTACACGCGCGACCAGGTGAGCGATCCGTCCAAGCGTCCGATCACTTTCGCTTTCAACGGAGGACCGGGTTCCAGTTCGGTGTGGCTGCACATGGGGGCGCTGGGGCCGAAGCGCGTGGTAATGGAAGATGACGGCACGAGCAAAGGACCACCCTACACCACCGTGGACAACACCTTCTCGTGGCTCGATCGCACCGACCTGGTGTTCATCGACCCGATCGAGACCGGCTACAGCCGTCCGGCCGAGGACGTGGACAAGAAGGAGTTCACCGGTTATTCGGAGGACCTCCATAGCGTCGGCGACTTCATACACAAGTACATCTCCGAGCATGGTCGTTGGTCCTCCCCGAAGTTCCTGGCCGGCGAGAGCTATGGCACCACGCGGGCCGCTGGGCTATCGGGTTACTTGCAGGACCGCCACGGCATGTACCTCAACGGCATCGTGCTGGTCTCCGCCGTGATGAATTTCCAAACGCTTTGGGGGAACGAAGGCAACGACCTGCCCTATTCCCTCTTCCTCCCCAGCTTCGCCGCTGCGGCGCACTACCACGGCAAGCTCGACAAGGTCCGCTATCCCACTCAAACCGCATTGCTGGACGAAGTGGAGCGCTTCGCACTGAACGAGTACACGCTCTTCTTGATGAAGGGCGACCGTACCAACAAGGAGGAGCGCGATGCCATGGCGCTCCGCTTGAGCGGATATATCGGGATCGACAAAGGGGTGATCGCGCGGAACAACTACCGGATCAGCACCGGGATCTTCGCCAAGGAATTACTGCGAAGCGATAGCCGGACCATCGGACGCTTCGATGGCACCATCAAAGGCATCGACCGCACCGACGGTGGCCAGGGCTACGATTTCGACCCCAGCTACAACCTCACTGTATTCGGCCCATACACGGTAGCCATCAACGACCATCTGCGCACCACCCTCAACTACAAGAACAGCGACAAGGTGTACGAGATCCTCACGGGCAAGGTGCATCCGTGGAGCTACGGCGCGGATCAGAACCGCTTCCTCAACAATGCCGAGACGCTACGCATGGCGATCCACAAGAACCCGCGCCTGCGTGTCCTCATCTGCAACGGCTACTACGACCTCGCCACGCCCTACTTCGCGACCGAATACACCGTGGACCACATGTTCCTCCACGAGGAGTTCCGGGACAACATCACCATGAGCTACTACCAGGGTGGTCACATGATGTACGCGATCAAAGCGGAACTGGAAAAGCTCACCATGGACGTGCGGAAGTTCTATGATGGTCTATGATGGGTGATGCGCTGACCAAGTCCGATCGGCTGTGAATAACTGGACCGATCAACACCCTTCTCCGAGGATAACTTCGTGCCCCGCTCCGCCATCGTCTTATGAAGTTCTCCCACCTCCACGTCCACACCCAATTCAGTTTGCTCGACGGCGCTGCCGCCATTCCCGCCCTGTACAAGAAGGCCGCTGCCGATGGGCAGCCCGCGCTGGCCATCACGGACCATGGCAACATGTTCGGGGTGTTCAAGTTCGTGGCGGAAGCGGGCAAGCATAAGCACGAGGACGGTACGCCGAAGGTGAAGCCGATCGTCGGTTGCGAGTTCTACCTGGTGGAGGACCGGCACAAGAAGGTCTTCACGCGCGAGGACCGCGACCAACGCTTCCACCAACTGTTGCTCGCGAAGAACGCGCAGGGCTACAAGAACCTGAGCAAGCTCTGTTCGCTGGGCTATATCGACGGCTTCTACAGCAAGTATCCGCGCATCGACAAGGAGCTGGTGCTGAAATACCACGAGGGGCTGATCGCCACCACCTGTTGCCTGGGCGCGAGCGTGCCGCGTATCATTCTGCGCAAGGGCGAAGCGGCCGGTGAGGCGGAGTTCAAGTGGTGGCTCGATCTCTTCGGGGAAGACTACTACATCGAACTGCAGCGCCACGGCATCCCCGAGCAGGACAAGGTGAACGCGGTGCTGGTGCAGTGGGCGGCCAAGTACAATGTGCCCATCATCGCCAGCAATGACAGCCACTACGTCGACCAAGCGGACAGCAACGCGCACGACATCCTGTTGTGCATCAACACCGGCGAGAAGCAGAGCACGCCGAAGGCGGATGACGGCGATGAGGAAGGCTCCAAGGGCAAGCGCTTCGCCTTCTACAACGATGAGTTCTTCTTCAAGACCACCGCGCAGATGAGCACGGTGTTCAGCGACCTGCCCGAGGCGCTGGACAACACGAACTTGATCGTCGACAAGATCGAGCCGCTGAAGTTGAAGAAGGACATCCTCCTCCCCAACTTCCAGATCCCCGAGGGCTTCGCCGATCAGGATGAATACCTGAAGCACCTCACGTATCAAGGCGCCATCCGGCGCTATCTGGCCAGTGGTGAGCGGCCAGTGGCGAGCGGCCAGCAGCCAGTGGCCAGCGACGGTATAGAGCGCGGGCTCGTGGGAGGCATCGAAAGTTTGGATCCGAAGATCAAGGAGCGCATCGACTTCGAGCTGTTCACCATCCGCACGATGGGCTTCAGCGGCTACTTCCTCATCACGCAGGACTTCATCAACCACGGCCGCGACATCGGTGTGCTGATCGGTCCGGGCCGGGGTAGCGCGGCCGGAAGCGTGGTGGCGTATTGCACGGGCATCACCAACATCGACCCGATCAAGTACGACCTGCTCTTCGAGCGGTTCCTGAACCCGGACCGCAAGAGCATGCCCGATATCGACACCGACTTTGACGACGAAGGCCGGCAGAAAGTGATCGACTACGTGGTGGAGAAGTACGGCCGCAACCAGGTGGCGCAGATCGTGACCTACGGCGGCATGGCGGCCAAGAGCAGCATCCGCGACGTGAGCCGCGTAATGGACCTCCCGCTCCAGGAGGCCGATCGCCTGGCGAAGTTGGTCCCGGAACGCCCCGGCATCGAACTGGGCCGCGTGCTCCGTGCGCCGCTGGAAGGTGAAGGCAGCTTGAAAGCGAAAGAGAACCTCGGCGCGGACGAGATCGCCAACGTGAAGCAGTTACGCGAGATCTTGGAAAGCGGCGAGCTCACCGCCGACGTGCTGCGCGAAGCCGAAAAGGTGGAAGGCAGCGTGCGCGGTGTGGGCATCCATGCGGCGGGCATCATCATCGCGCCCAGTGATCTCACGGAGATCATCCCGGTGTGCGTGAGCAAGGAGAGCCAGCTCTACATCACACAGTACGATGGCAAGGTGATCGAGGACGCGGGCGTGATCAAGATGGACTTCCTGGGGCTCAAGACGCTCACCATCATCCGCGATGCGCTGCGCATGATCGACGCGAACCACGGGATCCGGATCGACATCGACGCCATTCCGCTCGATGACGCGAAGACCTACGCGCTCTACCAGCGTGCCGAGACGAACGGCACGTTCCAGTTCGAGAGCGTGGGCATGCAGAAGTACCTGCGCGAACTGAAGGCGGACAAATTCGGCGACCTCATCGCCATGAACGCGCTGTACCGGCCCGGCCCGCTGGAATACATCCCCAGCTTCATCCGGCGCAAGCACGGTTTGGAGAAGATCAGCTACGACCTGCCGGAGATGGAGGAGTTGCTGAAGGAGACCTATGGCATCACGGTCTACCAGGAACAGGTGATGTTGCTCAGCCAGAAACTCGCCGGTTTCAGCAAAGGCGACGCCGACGTGTTGCGTAAGGCGATGGGCAAGAAGGACCGCGCCACGCTGGACAAGATGAAGGGCAAGTTCCTGGAGGGAACCTCCGCCAATGGCCTCGAAGCGAAAGTGTGCGCCAAGGTGTGGACCGACTGGGAGGCCTTCGCGCAGTACGCCTTCAACAAATCACACAGCACCTGTTACGCCTTCGTCGCCTACCAGACCGCCTGGTTGAAGGCGAACTACCCGAGCGAGTTCATGGCGGCGGTGCTCACGCATTCGCAGAGCAGCATCGACAAGGTCACCTTCTTCATGGAGGAATGCCGCCGCATGGGCATCAAGGTGCTCGGGCCGGATGTGAACGAGAGCCAGTTCCAGTTCAGCGTGAACAAGGCGGGGCAGATCCGCTGCGGATTGGGCGCGGTAAAAGGTGTGGGCGAAGGCGCGGTGGAGACCATCGTGCAGGAACGCGAAAAAGACGGACCGTTCATCACGGTGTTCGACCTGATGCGCCGAGTGAGCCTTCGGGCCGCGAACCGCAAAGCCCTGGAGAGTTTAGCATACGCTGGCGCCTTCGATTCATTGAAGGTGCAACGCGCGGTCTTCTTCCACAGTGCGGGTGAAGGCAGGCCGACCTTCATGGAAACATTGGCCCGTTATGGCCAGCAACATCAGGACGGTGAGGACTCCTCGCAGGTGAACATGTTCGACCTGGGCACCGAAGGCGCGGGGATCCCCGAACCCACCCTTCCGCAGATCGAAGGATGGAGCGCATTGGAGAAATTGCACTACGAAAAGGAAGTGATCGGCTTCTACCTGAGCGGACATCCGCTGGACGATCACCGGTTGGAGATCAAGCACCTCTGCCACAACACGCTCGTACAACTCACGGATCTGAAGGCGCTCGCCGGTCGGGATGTCTCCTTCGCCGGGATCGTGACCAAGGCCGAGCACCGCATCGCCAAAAGCGGCAAGCCCTTCGGCAGCTTCTCCTTGGAAGACCATGCGGGATCGCACGACTTCATGCTCTTCAGCGAGGACTACATGAAGTACAAGCTCTACCTGCAACAGGGCACGTTGCTCTTCGTGAAAGGCCGCGCTGCGGAACGCACCTGGGGGCGCGACGAGGGCCAGATGGAGTTCAAGATCAGCAGCATGGACCTGTTGAGCGATGTGCGCGAGAAGTACATCACCAAATTGAACCTGAAGCTGGAGGCCGAGCGCGTGGACGACGATCTGGCCCGCGAGCTTGGACTGCTGCTGCGCTCCTCACCCGGCAAATGCAAGGTGAGCTTCCAGATCGCCAGTCCGCACGAGAACATGGTGGTGGAGGCGCCTAGCAAAGGTTTGAGCGTGACGGTGAGCGAGGACCTGATCCGTGGGTTGGACGGGCTGGCCCAGGTGAGTTGGAGCTTAAGCTAGCCGATCCATTTCCTCCAAGCTTGGGAGCCTGCGGCTGCACTGACTGATCGTCAGAATAGTTTCCATGGCAAGAAAATTGACGCACTGGGGTACCTTTGCGCACCGAACAACGTGAGAAAGTTGGAGCCGGTCCTTGCGGATCGAACCAGGGATCCAACCATATTGCGGACCGAACGCCACGAAGAGAAAACGCAACCAACAAAGGGCGCGGTAAGCGACCCACTGACCATGGCACTTGAACTGACCGATAGCAACTTCGAAGAACTCGTCCTGAAGAGCGACAAGCCCGTACTCGTCGACTTCTGGGCGGAATGGTGCGGACCCTGCCGCATGGTGGGCCCCGTGGTGGAGGAACTGAGCAAGGAGTATGACGGCAAGGCCGTGATCGGCAAGCTGAACGTGGACAATAATGCCCAGGTCAGCATGAAGTACGGCATCCGCAGTATCCCCACGATCCTGTTCTTCAAGAACGGCGAGGTGGTGGACCGCAGCGTGGGCGCTGTGCCGAAGGCCCAACTCACACAGAAGCTCGAAGGGCAACTCGCCTAGCGCACACGCGCATCGCAATAGGAAGGGCCCCGGTTGTGGGGCCTTTTCCGTTCCTATTCCTTCGGTCGGCCCGTGATGGCTTGCGCTAGCTTTGCGCGCCCATGCCTATCGAACAGCGATCCATCCAAGCCCTTAGCGCGCTCGAGTTCAAGGCCCGCCAGGTGGTGGAGGGCTTCCTGGCCGGTCTGCACAAGAGCCCTTTCCATGGCTTCAGTGTGGAGTTCGCGGAGCATCGAGCTTACAATTCCGGCGAAAGCACCCGGCACATCGACTGGAAGCTCTATGCCCGCACGGATAAGCTCTTCGTGAAGCGGTACGAGGAGGAGACCAATTTGCGCTGCCACTTGGTGGTGGACGCAAGCAGTTCGATGTACTTCCCAGCGAAAGAAGACGTCAAGGAGTTCAACAAGGTGGAATTCGCGGTGCATGCGGCGGCTTCGTTCATCCAACTTCTGCGAAAGCAGCGCGATGCCGTAGGCCTCACCACCTTCAGCGAGAAAGTGCTCGTAGCGGAGGAAGCGCGCAGCAACGCCGTGCATCTCCGCCATCTCATGGGCCACCTGGAGGCCTTGCTCGGCCAGAACGCGCCCGCGCGTGGCCGCACCACCAGCGTGGTGGACGCCCTGAACCACATCGCGCAGCGGGCCCATCGGCGCAGCTTGGTGGTCGTGCTCAGCGATATGTTGGACAGTGACGATC
This sequence comes from Flavobacteriales bacterium, assembly GCA_016703105.1. GTDB lineage: Bacteria > Bacteroidota > Bacteroidia > Flavobacteriales_F > PHOS-HE28 > PHOS-HE28. The sequence goes on along the minus strand of JADJCS010000002.1, from coordinate 238,477 downwards.
GTGAGGCCGAGGTCTTCGATGCCCTCCAGCATTTGCGGTTCAACAAACACGACATCATCCTCTTCCATGTGGTGGATCGCAAGCGCGAACTGGACCTCGACCTCCAGGACCGCCCATACACCTTCGTGGACGTGGAGACCGGTGCCCAAGTGAAGGCGCACCCGGCCGAAGTGCGGGAAGCCTACAAGTCCGCGGTGGCCGAACGCTGGCATCGGCTCAAATTGAAGTGCGGCCAATACCGCATCGATCTGGTGGAAGCGGACATCAACGCGGGTTTCGAGCCCCTGCTGCTGGAATTCCTCACCAAGCGCTCCCGCCTGTACTAAGGCTTTCTCATATTCTCCATTCGTCCCGTTTGCACATTCTCCGCTTGCAGCTACATTTGCAGCCGCTCCGGTGGGAACTGGAGCTGAACGGACTGGTAGTTCAGCTGGTTAGAATGCCGCCCTGTCACGGCGGAGGTCGCGGGTTCGAGTCCCGTCCGGTCCGCAAAAAGGTCATCTTCGGATGGCCTTTTCCTTTTCCAACACCGCGCTCACCGCGGCCAGGAGCCGATCGAAGAGCCCAGAAGGCCGCGCGGGGTGAACCGAACGGCCTTCTCCAGAACCGGTAGCGGGGTCAACTAGTTCTTGCCCTGCGTCAGTCCGGGGTCCAATGTGAACGACGCCCCACCCGCTCGGAACGGGACCGCGCTCGTTTCCACGAAGGCCTTGTTCCAGACCAGTTTCATATTGGCGAATTGCATGTCCACGATCTTGCCCGGGATCTCCGCGATCACATTGAAAGTGTCCTCCTCGCCCCGGGAAAGCATGATCTCCTTGCTCTTGCTGGCCGCGTTCGCGAACTGCTGGCCGGATTCGATCTTCACCGCGACCTGGCTGGGATCGATCAAGGCGATCTTGTCGCCAGTGTAGGTCACTTTGAACTTGGCCACGGTCTTCGCGGTGGTCTTCTCAAGGTTGAGCAGATTCAACTGGAAAGGGCCGGACCCCACCGTGTTCTGGGAAGCCGGCAGGTCGAAATCGTCCAATGTGGCTGCCTTTCCCGCCCGAGGCACACGGCTCAGTCCACCGAAATCGAGCGTGAACGCATCGGCATGGAGATCCGATCCCGTGACTTCCAAGGTGCGGGAGATGTTGTCGTTGGGCTTGATCAAGAAGTCCCGGTCCTTGGGCGAATAGCTGTTTCCTGCAATGGTGAATTTGATCTCAGAGGCGTTAATGAGGAGGTAGTCCGGCGTTTTGTTGGTGAACTGAACGCGGACCTTGCACATCGCCATTTGGGCCACGGGGTCCTTGAACTCCACGAGCATCTCGGGTGTCTCGATCGGCGGCGGAACCTTGTAGTAATTGGTATGCTTGGGGTCCGTTTTTTGGGCAGGGGCAAGCAATGAAAGGCCGAGGGCCGCAGGGAGAAGAATGGTTCGCATGGTTTTTTCGTTCAAGTGGAGCGCGCTCAGGCAAACACCGTTCCGATCGTCGGCCCGAAGCCAGCACGCTGGTCGAGGGCAAAAATAGAAGTCGGTGGTACAGCCGGATCAGCCGCTCGTCCTGACTTCCGACCAACCCTTGATCACCTGCAGGAACCGATCGGCATAGAGGCCCGCCTTGTGGTCCCCGACACCGTTCACCAAGCGGAACTCATAAAGGCTGCGCGGTGCCTTGTTGGCCATATCGATCAGCGAAGCATCGCTGAAAATAATGTAGGCCGGCTTCTTCATTTCGGCGGCGATCGTCCGGCGTAAGGTCTTGAGTTCAGTGAGCAGGTCGGCGGTTGCTCCAACGGGTTCCAGCACATCCGGCACCTTGGTCCGTTTGGAACGTTCCTGACGCTCCTTGATCGTTTCGGGGCTCACCAACCGTGCGGGGCGTTCTCCGCGAAGCACCGCCTCGCCGACGCGCGTGATCTTGAGGTGGTGGTGGTCCGGGTAGTCGATCTCCAACAGGCCATGCTGGATGAACTGTTGAATGAACATGATCCAAGCGAAGGCGGTGGTATCGTGCCCTGCGCCAAAGGTTTTGATCCGTTGCCAGCCCTTCTCTCCCACTTCGGCGCTGTGCGTGCCTTTGAGCACGTCCACCAGGACGCTCAGGGAAAGTTGCTCCTTGCTCCGCACCACAGCGCTCAGCGCTTTCTGGGCCAGCACGGTACCATCGAAGAACTTCGGAGGGTCCTTGCACACATCGCAGTTCCCGCATGGTTGCGCCACCTCCTCGCTGAAGTAGCTCAGCAGAATGGTCCTGCGGCACACCTGGGCCTCGGCGTACTCCTTCATGCGCTCCAACTTCGCGATGACGACCTCTTTGTACCTGGGGTCCTCGATCTCCTCCGCGAAGTGCATGTGCGTCTGCACATCGGCATAGCTGTAGAAAAGGATGGTCTCCGCAGGAAGCCCATCGCGGCCCGCCCGGCCGATCTCCTGGTAGTAACCTTCCACCGTGCCGGGCAGGTTATAGTGGATCACGAAGCGTACATCCGCCTTGTCGATGCCCATGCCGAAGGCGATGGTGGCGCAGATCACATGGAGCTTGCCTTGAAGGAAGTCGTCTTGCACGCGGCTGCGTTCACCCGCCTCGAGTTTGGCGTGGTAGTACGCGGCTTTGATCCCGATGCCCTGCAACTTCGCGGCGAGCTTTTCCGCTCCTGCGCGACTGTTGCAGTAGATGATACCACAATGGCCCGCGTGCCGGCCCATAATGCGTTCGATCGCCTTCCAGCGGTCCTGTCCGGGCAATACCGCGAGCGAGAGGTTGGGCCGATCGAAACTGCTGATGAACGTGCGCGGGGCATGCAGCCCTAAATGCCGACCGATCTCGTGGCGTACCGTCCTATCCGCCGTGGCCGTAAGGGCGATCACCGGCACCTGGGGAAAGCGGCGCTTCAGTACATCCAGTTGCTTGTACTCAGGCCGGAACGAGTGGCCCCAACTGCTGATGCAATGTGCTTCGTCGACGGCGAACAAACGCACGTTCAACTCGCCAAGGCTGTCGAGGAACCCTTGCTGGAAGAGACGCTCGGGTGATACATAGAGCAACTTCAGCGCCCCGCCGCGAAGTTGTTGGTGGATCGAGCGCTCTTCAATGAGTTCCAACGAACTGTTGAGGAAGGCCGCCGGAACGCCGTTGCCCTGTAGCGCTTGGACCTGGTCCTTCATCAGGGCGATCAAGGGCGAGATCACCACGGTGAGCCCGTCCATGGCGAGCGCAGGGATCTGATAACAGAGGCTTTTGCCCCCACCCGTGGGCATGAGCACCACAGCATCCTTCCCGCCGAGCACATGCTCGATCACTTCCTGCTGGAGCGGACGGAAGCTCTTGTAGCCGAAGTGGCGTTCAAGGATCTCAATAGGCGATACGGTCGTGACGAATTCCATGTCGATCTGAAGCGGGCAAGGTAGAATTTGATCCGCGCGGACCATTGGCCCGGATACCACCGATCAACAAGGATGCTACGAAGTGGCGCGGTTGGTGCTGATCAGCGAACCGAGGCAAACCTGGCGCGACGACCATCGTGCGGACAATGCACGGAATAGGTCCCGGTCGATAACCGTGGCAACTTCATGTAAGAAGGGGTAGCATGAACACTGGTTAGCTGTTCATCAGCCACCACGCGGCCCCAGGCATCGTAAACCCTGATCCGGTGCTCACCAGTTGGCAGCCCCTTAATGACCAACACGCCATCCGCATCTAGCCATGCGGATAACGCATCCTCGCCCGCTGAACGAGGCAACTCATCTACGCCCACTGGCGATGAACAACTGTCCACGTAGGCCGGTGCGGTGAACTTGGCCACATAGTTCATCGCCACCCCATCGAAGGTGCCGGGGCAATTGATGTAGAGCGTATCGTGGTAGAAACCTAAGGTCATGACAACCGTTTGCGGCTCTCCACCTACGGCGCACCAGTGAGTGCCATTCCATCGCGCCACCGCGCGGCTGTTTACCCCGTCCGCATAGTTGAACGCCCCGCACACGAACAGTTCGCCATCATGCACCATCATGTCTTCCACGCCGCCATTGTTCCCGTACCAACCCGGAAGAACAAGCAGGCCCGTGTCACCGACCGCCACTAACTGGCTGCCGTCGTAGCGCAAAATGGCATGGCCGGGATTACCCACCCCGATGCCGATGCCCCCGCCCACATAAAGATCACCGTTATATACCGCTAAGCGCTTGCCGTAACCGAAGGAACCTAAGATGCCTTGGCCCAATTGGCTCCAGGAGCTTCCATCGAAAATGAACACATCATTGCCTTCTGGAGCCGATATCTGTCCTGTAGCCACCAACTGGCCATTCCATTGGGTAACATCCCCAACAAGTTGACCATCACCGTCATTCGGAAAATCCCCAACGTTCACCCATTGGCCACCCTGTCTTCTGGCCAGACCATAGCATAGGTGGCCGTCGGCTTCGACAAAAACGCCAACCGCGTAAAGCTCTGTCCCGAATGTGCGCAATCGTGTAACTGCTTCATCGAACGCGCCGAACGGATGCCATGCCTGATCGTAGTATGCAACGATGTACGGAATACTATCACCACCCATGTTCGCCTTGTATGTGGCGGCCACGACCAAAGTGTCCCCCCAAGCGGTACAGGAACGAATATCGCCCAAAAAGCGGCCCATTAACTCCCAGCCATCGGGAGTTCGAGCAACCAACTTGTAGCACTGCCCTAGAGAATCGATCCCTACCGGCCTCCCGCAAAAATAGACCGCGTCTCCCACGGTATCCGTGTAGATCTGATGGAGTTGATTATTCACAGGCAAAGGAATACCGGCGGGCGCCCAATACTGAGCGCTTGCACCAAGAGATGCCGCAATACCGCAGGCGAGAGCGGCCCAAGTCCAGCGACGACCCATCTGGTTCTGTTCAGCGCGTGTGAACAAAGCGGGCGAACCAACCGGCCTCCGGCAAACTCACCACATACAGGCCCTCAGCCAGCGGTGGTATTGGGATCCTTGACGGCAAGCCTCCACCAGCGGAGATCGCCTGGAACGATACGATCGCCCGGCCTGCCGCATCATGGAGGCTTCCCTCGAAGCGCCCGCGCGGAAGTCCAGCCAGCATAAGCGCACCCTCGTCCGTTTCCCAAGCCACGCCCGCCGGCCCATCGTCGGCGAACACTTCAATGCCCGTGAGGACATCGGCACAGAAGACCGCTATGAACCCGTCGCTGGTGAAGGTCGTGGTGGCGTCGCCATAGAATTCCTGGAAATACACGCCGGGCACGTTGGTATCGTGCAGCGGGAAGTAGGTGAGCGGCAAGCCATCGGGCTTGCTGGTGTAGCCGGCCGTGTAGATATTCCCGTTCCGGCGCAGGATGCTGAAGATGTACTCATGGCTATTCCCGGCGTTGCCGCCGAAGTAACTGCCGTAGGCCAGCCAATTGCCGGGTGCGAAGCAGAGCAGGAAGGCATCGCTGTTCTCCGGGAAACCGCTGAAAAGATCCTGCTGCATGATGTCCGTATGGTAGATACCCGGCTGCGATGGCAATTGCAGGTTCAGATCGCGCGTGCGGCCTGCCAGGAAGAGGTTGCCCAGAGGATCCACATAGGCGCATTGGATATCCACCATTTCGCTGCCGCTGATGTAGCTGCTCCAGATCAACTCACGAGCGCCATGGCTAAAGCGCGCAACGAAACCGTTCAATTGGAGGACCGCGCTGGTGTAGTCGAACCAACCAGGTCCCGGGACGATGTTCAATCCGTCCCATAACACGTAACCCGCGATGATCACATCACCGGTAATGGGATCGATCGCCAGCGCATTGCGCCCCAGGGTGATGGTCGAGAAGTTCTGCGATTGGTCCGCACCATAGCAGCTGATCCATTGCGGTACGCAGTCCAGGTCAAGTTCAGCCACCCAGGCATCGCCCAATTCCCGCTGAAGGCGTGATCCCATGCGACCGAACCGCCATCATACGTGTAGAAATCAGAGCTTTCGGTAATGCCAGCGAACACAACTTTATTCTCGTGGGTAACCACCTCGAAAGCAGCGTCGTCCGCTTCGCCATCGAACCAACTGATCCATTGCAGGCGGTCATCGGCGTTCAGCATGGCGCCGAAGCCGTCCTGCCCGCCGCCATAGGGCCGGTTCAAGGATCCTGTAGGCGGTGTATCCTGGACGACCGGCAAGGAGCCCTCGCCTCGTCCGCACAGGTAGATACGGTCCTGATCGCCCAGGGCCATCCCGTTGATCAGAAGGTCGGTCTCGCCAAAATACGTTGACCAGAACCTCTCGCCTAAGGCAACAGAGAACTTTGCGATGAAGCCCTTGTTCAGACTTGACGTGCTCGCACCATCGTAGTAGGCGGTACCTGCCGATAAGACATCCAGTGTCGTGGCATTCGTGGTGCCTGCCATGTATACCATGGGCTCGGCACCCTCCTTCACCAGAAGGCCCCCGGGAACGGTATTCTCGTTTCCCTGGCCGCCATAGAACACACGCCATGCGGATACATCGTTTTGGTCCACTTTGTAAACGAAGGATACCAAACCGCCCGCGTTGGCATAGAACTCTGTACCAGGCGCCTCCGGAAAAATCAGGAAATCGCTGGAGGTGGAACCTGCGACGTAGTAGTTGTTGGCCGCATCGGTGCAGCTACGCTGCACATCATCGCGCTGGTCGGCACCGAAGTAGGTGCTCCAGCACAGGCCCGGGGTAGTGGGGCCGCCGCCGCCCAGGGGTGGCGGGCCGATCAACAGCACCAAGGGTAGATCGGGATCATAGCTACTGAAGGTGAACTTTGTAATGCCCAGGCTGGTGTTGGCATCGTACTCTGCGGTCCAGTTCAGCAGGTCGATGTCGTCGTTGGCATCGTACTGGTACGCAACTGCCTCGCGCAGTTCCACCCACTGATCACCGAACAAGAGTTGCAGGGTGCCGTCGGGTTCCACATGCATCTGATCGTAGCCATCGAACTGCACTTGGAGGTTCACCTCCGGATCGCTGCCGGGATGGCACACGAAAGCCATCTTCTGCCCGGCCCGGCCGCTGAAGAAGAGTAGGTCGATGCCGGTGATCCAATCTTCATACACCACATAATTGTATCCACGGACCTCCTCCACGCCGCCGCCGGTCCAAGGCAGGTAATAGTTCTCGTGATAGGTGCGGATCATCTCGCCTACGGGGTCGGCTTCCTGCGCCATTTCACCCGTTGGCGACATGTCAAGCCGGTGGAGTGTGTCCGGCGTGGTGGTCAGCGTATCGTGCCGCCCGAGCACAAAACTGACCTGGCCGCCGGTGCGCATGAAGGCACGGGGCACGGCGCCCTGAGAATAAAAGGTCACATCTGGTTGTGGATCTTCGGCCGTGCTTTTCACCTGCCCCAGGTTCTCCCAAAAACCTATGGCATCGCTCAGGGGTTCATTGTTTGGCACAGGTGGGATGTCGTAGGTCTGTGCGCCAGCCGATGCGGCGAGGAATAGCGCGAAGAGCACACCGGTACGTTTCATGGGTTCGCAAATTGAGGACATCGAATGTAAAGAAGGGTTCAATGTGACGGTCGGTTCGTTCGCCATGATATCCATCACGTCGGGCATTCCTCCCGTTCCATCCATTTGGAAAAGGGACATGGCGGCACGGGTGGATAGCCTTGTTCCGGACGATCCGACCCACGATGAAACGCTCCCTTCGATCCGTTGTCCTTCCCTTGCTCCTGATGGGCCTTGCCGGTCAATGTCAACTGGTGACCAATGGAAGCATCAGCCCACAGGACCTGGTGCAGAATGTCCTGCTCGGTCCCGGCGTAACGATCAGCAACGTCCAGTTCAATGGAGCCCCGGGCAACCAGCTCCAGGAACAGATGGGCTACTTCAATGGCAGCGACTGTGTGCTTGGCATCGACAGCGGCCTGGTGATGTGTACGGGTGGCATCACCGTAGCGGCCGGGCCCAATAACGATGGCGGTGCGCAGGTGGAAGTGTTGGGCAATTTCACCAGCGATGAGGACCTGGACAATGTGGCCGACGACATGTGCATGGACGTTGCGATACTGGAATTCGACTTTGTTCCGCAGGGCGATTCCATCTCGTTCGCCTATTCCTTCGCTTCCGAGGAATACCTGGAATGGGTGAACGCCGGCTACAACGATGCCTTTGGTTTCTTTCTCAGTGGGCCGGGCATCTTCGGGCCGTTCCAGAACGATGCCATCAACCTGGCCGTGGTGCCGGGTACGTTCTCCTATGTCAGCGTCAACACCATCAACGACTTCACGAACCAGAACTACTACCAGGATAACGGCGATGGGTTCGCCACGCCCTACAGCAACGATCCATACTACTTCCAGTTCGATGGGTTCACACGGGGCTTACGCGCCGAAGCGGCAGTGCAGTGCGGACAGACCTACCACATCAAGATGGCCATCGGCGATGTGGGCGATCCCAACTGGGACAGCGGGGTGTTCATCACCGGCGGATCCTTCACCTCCACCGGTGGCGTGGGGGTCTCCTTCACCACCTCCAGCGGTAGTGATAGCGTCACCGAAGGGTGTGACAGCGCCTGGGTCACCATCACGCGAAGCACGAGCGCCGGGGATCTGGTCCTGCCCCTTACCACGAGCGGCACAGCGAGCTCAGGCACGGATGTGACCGGACTTCCGACCTCGGTCACCATCCCCGACGGTCAGAACGCGGTGACCATCGGCCTGGGCATCACCGGTGACCAGGAAGCGGAGGACACCGAGGATCTGGTGGTTTGCGTGGTGCTCCAGGGATCCTGCAGCGGTGATACCGCCTGCGCCGTACTCCAGATCGTGGACGCCGAGCCGCTCCTAGTGTCGGCCGAAGATGTGATCTCCGAATGCAGCGGTAGTTCGCTCACATTGCAAGCGACGGTGACCGGTGGTTCCGGACCACTGGAGTACGTGTGGAGCACCGGTTCCACCATGCCGACCATCAGCGTGCTGGACGAAGCCGCCCTCTATGAAGTGACCATAACCGATGCCTGTGGCAATACGGGCAGCGTCGCGATCGCTGTGATAGCACCGTGCGGCATCATTGTGCCGAACGTCTTCAGTCCGAACGGTGACGGCGCGAACGATCGGTTCGAGATCACCGGGATCGAACACCTCACCAACACGGTCCGCATCTTCAACCGTTGGGGGCAGATCGTCTACGAGGCCAGTGATTACCGCAATAGTTGGGATGGCCAGGATGTGAGCGATGGCACCTACTTCTACGAGGTGGTGGCCGATGGGCTCGTGGAACCGCTCACCGGTCATCTTACCATACTTCACAATACCCACTGAACCATGGCGTCACTTCGACCCGCATCGCATGCGCTCGTTATCGGTCTACTCACCACGAGCACCGCGTTCGCTCAAGCGCCCCCGCTGGCATGGGAAGCCTTCGTGGACGGCAGCCTGCCCGGCATCGACGAGGCCCGGGGCCTGGTGGTGGCTCCCGACAACAGCATCTATGTGACCGGTTCCAGCGCGAACATCGCTCCTCAAGGCACCATCACCACCGTGCGCTATGCACCGAACGGAACGCAGCTCTGGATCGATCATCCGTACGGACCATCACAATCCGCGGAGAACAAGGGTGTAGCCCTGGCCATCGCCCCCCGATGGCCACGTGTACGTTGGCGGCACCCTGGCCAACAACAATGGCGACTTCGCGCTGATCAAGTACAACGCGTCCGGCCGGCTGTGGAAGAAGAACTATGAGCAGTACGACCAAGCCGATGTGCCCGATGAGGGCGCTGCGCTGGCGGTGGACGATCAAGGGGACGTCTACCTCACCGGATACATCACCAGCACCTCCGGCATGGGCTACGATCAATACGTGATGAAGACGGATAGCTCGGGCGAGCGGCTTTGGGGGAACGACTTCGCGGTGAGCAGTGCGGATGAGCACGCCACCTGTATGGCCATTTCGCCGAACGGTAATATCTACGTGGGCGGTGACTGGTGGAACCTGAACGGGAACGGGGCCATCGATCTATCCGTGGCGCGCTTCGGAGCGGATGGCACACGCCTTTGGGACAAGAGTTTGGAAGCACCCGGCATGAACGATCGCGCGATCGGCATCGCCACCACGGACGCTGGCGGTGTGATCGTATGCGGCACGGTCCAAGGCGCGGGCGACATGGACATGGCCGTGGGGGCCCGCGGCGCAGCAGGCACAGAACTGTGGAGCGGCGTGTACGACGGCAGCGGACCGGGCAACGATGAGGCGGTAGCGGTGCGTGAACTTTCGAACGGGCAGGTGATCGTCGTGGGGCACAGCCTCGAACTCATCAATGGTCAACTCCGGCACACGATCGCGACCCGACTCTATGATGCCGGTTCCTTGCTCTGGGAAGCGGCCTATCCCGGCCCGGCGGGCCTCGGTGCCTGGCCCACTTCGGTAACACTGGACCATGAGAACGATCTTCTCATTGCCGGGTATTCCACCGCGCCGGGCGGTCTTACCACCGACGGTCTTATAGTGAAGTACGATATGACGGGCAGCCTTGCATGGGCCATCCCTTACGCAGGCGCGGCAGGTTTCAACGACCGCTTCAACGCCATCGGTGTAAATACCGCAAGTGATGTGATCGTATGTGGAACGACCCATTCGGCCGCGAACGCTTCGAAGTACATAACGGTGCAATACGGGAACGCGGTGGGGATGAAGGAAGATCCTGCGGGGAAGGGTGGCCCCATCGTGTTCCCGAACCCGGTTTCGTCGCGTCTACGCATCAGCCACATCGATCCCGACACATCCATCGAGGTCTTCAACGCACTGGGTGAACGCGTATACGCCGCCCGGTCACCCCAAGGGATCGATGTCGGGCATTGGAACGAAGGCGTCTACTTCGTCCGGACCGATAATGGTAGCGCGGTCCACACCGCGCGGTTCACGGTCCAACATTGAAGCCATGAGACCCACTCTCCTCGCACTCATAGTTCCCCTGCTCATCACACGGTCGAACGCCCAATCCATCGCATGGATGCGCGATGCCGGCTCCACACCGTTCTCCGCTCACGAGCGGGGCGATGCCGTGGATGTGGATACGGACGGCAACTCCTACGTGCTCGGCCACCTTTCCATCGACAGCCAATTCTCCGGTCTTCCTGTGAATGCGCACCAGGATGGCTGCGTAGCGAAGTACGACATGGCAGGCGCCGTGCAATGGGTGCGCACCTTCGGTGGTCCGGGCTTCGTGGACATCCAGGAGACCGCAGTGAAAGTCTCCACTGCCGACAATGCGGTGTATGCCTGCGGTCTGATGCGCACGCAGTTCGCGAACCCCACGGTGTACTTCGGCACCGATTCGTTCACCTACAACGGCAACAGCCTGCATGCCTTCCTGGTGAAGTACGACTTGAACGGGAATTTCCAATGGATGCGCCACGGCGGGGGCGCACCTTATGGCGCGCGCTTCAACGACCTCGACATCGACGACCAGGGGCGCATCGTGGCCGTGGGTTCCGCGGATGGCACCAACGTGTTCGACGGACAGACGATCATCTCGAACGCGAACAAGGGCGTGCTTGCCCGCTACCTGCCCGATGGAACGCTCACCGACCTGGTGCAACTCGCCGACAGCGCCAACAGCCAACAGGCAACGGCCGTGGAGGTCGCGCCGATCACCGGGAACATCTACGTAGGTGGTGGCTTCTGGGGGGAATTGCAGTTGGACGGTTCCAGCGTAAACGCGCCCACATCCAGCACCTTCATCCTGAAACTCGACGATGCGCTGACCGCCCAGTGGATCACAGCGGGCGGTGGAAACAACACCACCTATGGTTCTTGGCTCGAAGGCCTGGCGATCGACGCGGCTGAGAACAACTACATCACGGGGGAATGCAGCGGCGATACGGTGACCTTCGGCGCGCACACCTTCATCGGCCATACGTTCTACGACGATGAGGTCTTCACCGCGAAACTGGACCCCAACGGCGTCGTGCAATGGTTGCGGCGCGGCGGAAGCGAACAGAACGACGAGGCCTTCGACATCATCGCCGATGGGCAGGGCAACACGGTGATCACCGGGCTGCTCGGGGGGAACATCCCCTACGCGGAGTTCGACGGGATCCAAGTCGATATCGTCAGCCAGAGCGCGCACTGCTTCATCGCGCGCTACGATGCGAACGGGCAGATCATCTATGCTGAGCGCATGGGCGGCGGATCGGATGATGTGGGGTTCGGCCTGGCGCTCGCCAATGACAGCACGTTCTTCCTCACCGGTTCAACTTGGGGGTCGTCGTCTTGGCTCAATTGGAATTTCGTGTCCTGCTGCGCGGATCCGAACCTGTTCCTCGCGAAGTTGAACGACACGTTCAACCAACTCAGCACCGAAGTGAGGGAGTTCAGCGCGGGCGCACTGTTCTTGCTGCCTAACCCGGCGCACGACCGGGTAAAGATCGGTGGGGTCCCCGCTGGAACGGACATCAGCATATACAACGCCCACGGGCAACGAATGCCCCAGGTCCTCAGTTCCGGGATGATGGATGTGAGCACTTGGCCCAGCGGTGTGTACCACCTGCGCGCTCGAACCGGGTCGATGGTCAGCACGGCACGTTTGGTGGTGGACCATTGAGCGCTCATTGACATCATGTCCGCTTCAATGCACAGAACCGCCCTACTGATCACCACGGTGATATTGTCGGTCGCGCGCAGCGTGGGCGGCGCGCCGGAACGCGGTGTTTTCGTGCGCAACGACGGCCAGTGGCCGACCGCCGTGCAGTACCGCGCAGGCAGCATGCTCGGCGTGTACCTTGAAGCGAGCGGCATCACCTGGTCGCAAATGGAGCCGGATGCATCGCACCGCTTGCATGACTTCATGCACTTGGACGATGAGGCGATGAAAGCCTTCACCGTGCGGGGCCACGCGTGGCACGTGGATTTTGTAGGAGCGGATCCGAACGCGCGTTGGCAGGGTGTTCAGCGCGGAACGGAGCATCTGAACTTCTTGCTCGGAAATGATCCTTCGAAGTGGGCCGGACATGTGCCGGTATTCGCACGCGCGCTCAACGCGGACCTCTGGCCCGGCGTCGACCTGGTGATGCGCATCGAGGGAGCTTCCTTCAAATACGACCTGTTGCTGGAGCGATCACTGGATGTGGAGTTGATCCGCTTCGCATACAGCGGACCCGATGCCATGCGCATCGATGCGACAGGCTCCTTGATCATCGGGACCTCGGTCGGGAATATCACAGAAGCCGCACCGGTAGCCTTTTACGCCGATGGGACGCGGGAGACAATACCATGCCGATATGTACTCAACGGCAACACGGTCGGCTTCATTTTCGACGGTCCGGTGGACGCACAACGCGCGATCGTGATCGATCCCGTAGTGCTCGCCGCCACCTACTCCGGCACCGGCGATCTGGGCTTGACGGAGAACTACGGGGGCAGCGCCACCTACAGTGCCGACGGCTCCATTTTCACCGGTGCGCATTGCTTCGATCAAGGTTATCCCACCACCCCGGGCGCGTTCCAACTCAACTTCCCCGGCGGACCATACAGCATCGCCATCAGCAAGCTGAACGCTGACGGCTCGAACCGCCTGTGGGCCACTTACCTCGGTGGCAATGGCAACGATACGCCCGCGAGCATGATCGAGGACACGGACGGCACGCTCGTGATCATGGGAACAAGCAATTCGGACAACTACCCCTGCACACCGAACGCGTTCGATGATTCGTGGGGCGGTGGCTTCATCTACCGGGATATTGTAGTGAGCCGCTTGAGCCCCGATGGCAGCACGTTGATCGGCAGCACATACGTGGGCGGCGTCGATGATGATGGGTGGAACGGCTTACAGGCGAACCTGGGCGATCACGTCATGGGTGAGGTGATCCTGGATGCGGCAGGCGATATCTACGTGTGCAATACCTCCAGCTCTCCTGATTTTCCGGTAAGCCCGAACGCTGTGCAGACCGTTGATGGTGGCATGCAGGACGCGGTGGTGTTCAAATTGAACTACGATGCGAGCGCATTGCTTTGGAGCACCCGCATGGGCGGCATCTATCATGATGTAGCAAGTGGCTTGCACCTGGATGGCACCGGTGGTGTCTATGTGGTGGGAAGCGCGGCGGACAATGGAATGCCCTTCGGCGGAACGGGTTACCAACCCTCCTTCGCGGGATCGCACGACGGATTCATTGCGCATTTGGTGAACGATGGCACCGCGATCGCGGGTGCGACCTACTTGGGCGGCGCCGACTTCGATCTGTTGCAACGTGTTGATATCGATCCGCAAGGAAGGATCTATGTCCTTGGGCAACATCCCTCACCGATCACCGTGCAACCTGCCGGAACATTCTCCACAGCAACGGGAAGCATACTGATCGCGCGGTTCTCGCCGGACTTGAACAGCTTGGACCTGATGACCCGCGTCGCGGAAGGAATGTCACCGAACTCCTTCTTGGTGGATGCCTGCGGGAAGGTGTACATCTCCGGCTACTACCCCGATGGGCCGCTCACTGCGGATGCCCTCCAGACCGACCCCGGTGGCTTCTATGTCGGCCTGTATGATGTGGACGTATCAGCACATCTCTTCGGAACGAACTTCGGTCTGCAAGGCGAGCATCTGGATGCAGGCATGAGCCGCTTCACGCCAGAAGGCATTCTCTACCAAGCCGGATGTGAGGACGGATGGCCCGGCACCTATGCCACCACGCCGAACGCATGGAGCACTACGCCCGCCACCAGCTATGACGTGGTCGTGTTCAAGATGGAGCTTGGAACAGCGGGCAATGGCCTGTCCGCGCAATTCACGGCTACGGCGTCCGCTCCGTGCGCGCCGACCGAATTCACTTTCGACAACACCGGTGGAGGTACATCGTGGACCTGGGACTTCGGCGACAACACCGCTACAAGCGCCCTCTTCGAACCCACGCATACCTACACGCAACCAGGTACCTACACGGTGACATTGATCGCCATGGACCCGAACGCGTGCGTGCCGAGCGATACCGTACAGCAAGAAGTGGTGATTGGTGGTGCCGGTGGTGTCACCGTTACACTGAGCGCGGTTCCCGCTGGAACCTGCACGGACCTGAGCGTAGCCATCACAGCGAGCGCCACGGGGGATAACCTGCTCGTGGAATGGAGCCTGGGCGATGGGACAGCTGGGACCGGTATGCTCACGACGCACACCTATCCGAACGCCGGATCATATACCATCACGCTCACTGCCACGGATACGTTATGCGGGGGCACCGACCAGGCCACTGAGCAAGTGCAGGTAGGTTCAGGGCTCGCCGTGGATCTCGGTCCGGATACGGTAGCGTGCCCCGGAACGGAGGTCCTGCTTACAGCGGGTCCGGTCGGAGCGACCTATGTCTGGAGTTCTGGCGCCAACGCGTCGAGCATTGAAGTAGGTCCCGGCCTTTGGTGGGTGGATGTTTCGCTGAACGGTTGCTTGGGCACGGACACGATCACAGTGGCCGAGGCCACACTACCGTCCGTTCCGGACCCCGATCCCCTCTGCCCTGGGGAAAGCATCGCCCTCTCCTTGCCACCGGGATCACAGGACATTGTCTGGTGGAATGGATCGACCTCCGCGACGGTCGTATTGAACGAGAGCGGAACCTACACCTACGCCGGGAACTCTACGGATGGTTGTCCGTTCGCCGGAGCGATCGAGGTCATGTATGTGGATGCGAACGACGGCCTCTACGTACCGAACGCCTTCACGCCCAACGGCGATGGCATCAACGATGTGTTCGCTGCTGTGGGTGCGGCGGAAGAGATCAGCTTGCGCATCCTCAACCGATGGGGGGAGGAGGTTTTCTCCAGTGACCTACCCATATGGGATGGCACCTACCATGGCGCTGAACCCAAAGAGGATATCTACATCTACACGCTCAGCTACCACGCGCAATGTGGCACAGGCCGCTCCAAGGTGACGGGGCATGTCACCCTGTTGCGTTGACCCACTTGAACCCAGATCCATGAATACAAGGCTCTTCGTCTTCGAAATGACAACGTCGCGGGGTTGGACCGATGCAAGTGCCCAGCCCGCCTATATCGCCGACATCAAAAGGCACGGCTTGGGATCGCGTCGGTGATATGGCTTTGGACAGCCAAGGCAACACCATCCTGGTCGGCAACTTCGACGGGACGTGCGATTTCAGCCCTAGATCCGGCACCATGAACATTCCGTCCACAGGACCATACGATGGCTTCGTTGCGAAGTACGACCCGAACGGCGCGCTGCTCCAAAGTGCTTCGCTGGCCGGGGGGAAGCCTGCTTCGTCACCCGTTCATCCGGTCACATCGCCTTTGACAGGGTCAGTAGGACCCGCCCCCCCTAGGTTTATCACAACCCATCCGCTCCGCATGCGCAACTCATTCGGGCTTATTTCTGCCCTCCTGCTCGCCCAAGCTCTTCACGCGCAGTACACCATTGACTGGTCGCATCCAGCAGCGGACACCTACAAGAACGGTGTGATGGCCGCGCGTGACACATCGGACAACGTGGTGGTGGTGGGCACCCGCCCCAGCTATTTTGGTGCGGCACACATCTTCACCCAGAAGTACGACAAGGACGGGATCCTGTTGTGGGAACGAGTGGATTCCACGGGCATACAGTGGTTGTGGGAGACACCAACCTGGGTGACGACCTCCAGCACGAACGACATCTACGTGACCGGCAATATGTACACCGGCACCACCGACATCTATACCGATTCGGTCATCGTGTTGAAGTACGACCAGCTTGGGAACTTGCATTGGCGACGTACGATAGGGCCTGCGTTCATCTTCGGGGTACACACACGCTGCGCCGCGGATGCGAACGGAGATCTGTACCTGGCCGTGGCCGGATTGCAGCCGAGTGGATTCCACCTGATCAAGTACGACCCCAACGGGAACGAGACCTTTCATGTGATGGAGACTTCACCGATCGCCATCAACCTCACCTCCATGCGACTGAAGGATGATCGTCTAGTACTTGTAGGAACTGGTATCGGCGCTGTGCATGGCGCGGTGGCTTCGTGGGATACATCCGGCAATTTCCTCTGGAGCCATCTGGTCGCAGGCTACGGTGCGCAAGATGTCGAAGTGGACGATGCGTTGAACACCTACGTTCTCACTTCCTTTCCGGATCTCATCGCGCCGCTCAGCGGGCGCGACGTAGTGATCAAGCAGTTCGATGCGGCCGGTGATTCCACGACGCAGTTCGTGTACGACTTCAATGGCACGGACCAGCCGTCGCGCATGACACTGGTGAACGGACGCATCACCGTGATCGGGTGGACCGTTCCGCAAGCCGGCGGCTATATGGATTGGACGACCTTCCAGACGGACCTGAGCGGCTCAATGCTGTGGAACGCGACCTACAACGCGATGCTCTCCAACGATGAGATACCGGGCTGGGTAGCCGCAAGGGACAACGGAGATGTGTACGTGACCGGGAAAGGTGGCCCCCTCTACCAAGGCCAATACCGGCAGTATGTGACCTTGAAGTACAGCAATGGTGTACAGGAGTGGGTACATACCGATCCCTATTTCGGGTACGAAGGCGTGGCTTGTGTGCTCGGAAAGGACAGCGCGCTCTATGTGCTCGGGTATGGGTCGATGACCGTGACGCGCTACATCGACGACCTCAGTACGGGACTTGCTGATGTTTCGGAGGCAAGGGTGATCCAACCATTCCCTGTGCCCGCCACCGACCATCTTATCGTGCCGATATCAGCGCACCACCCGCCCGATCTCGGATTCGACATCCATGACGTTTCCGGTCGAACGATCATGAGCGGTACGCTGAACGATGCCAGCAGCGGGCTCGATGTTTCTGGCTTCACGAACGGGACCTATCTCCTACGAACAATCGATGGTGGCGCAGTGCGCTTCGTCGTACAGCACTGACCCCATTCCATGCGCATCCGCACCACTTTCTCCCTGGCCATCCTCTTCGCCCTGGCCTGCCCCTCCACCGCCCAGAACTGGACGGGCGCCATCAACAGCGATTGGAACAACCCCGGCAACTGGGACCAATGGCCGCTCGATGGCGAGGACATTACCATCGACCCACTGGCCTATAGCGGTGCGCAGACATCGCCCTTGATCGGAAGCGCTTCTGTGTTCACACCGGATCGCATGTACGTGCAGAACGGGGCGCTGCTTGCTATCGCGGCCAACCTCTCGGTGGACAACAGGCTTATCGTGAGCGACGGTGCGGAAGCGACCATGACAGCGGGCACGCTCACCACCGATCGCCTCATTGCGGAAACCGGTGGCCAGGTCACGCTGAACAATGGAACGGTGAACACTTTGTCAGTACTGGCGCTGGGCGATGATGGCACCGCACCGAGCCGCATAGTGCAGAACGGTGGTACGGTGAACGCCACCGGGGAATTCGGATTCGACTGCGAGGTCGGGGTCTCCTTTCCGCGTTATGAAATGAACGGCGGCTCCCTCAACGTCAATGGCGATGTCCTGTGGTTCGGAGCGACACCGGGCGGAGGCCGCGGACGGATCGTCCTGAACAGCGGTAACGTTCAGGTGGACGGCAGCCTGGTGAATACCACAGGCAGCACCGTGGACCTGCATGTGGAGATCCATGGCGGCACCTTCACCACAAACGGACCAGGGATCGATATGGCCCATGCGAGCGATAGCATCGTTCAAACAGGCGGCGCTTTCCATGTGGATGACGATATGGTGTTCAGCAACGACGGTGTCTTTCTTGCCACAGGGGGCGCTGTATCCTTCGACCAGCAGGCGGAATTGCGTGGTACAGGCAGCTATCGCTTCCAGCATATCAGTATCGCTCCAGGCGCCCTATTGCAGCATACCGATCCGGCGGAGATAGCAGTGGCCGGGGATTGGATCAACCTCGGGACATTCGATCCCGATGTGAACACGGTGGCGTTCGTTGGAAGTGCCCTCCAGACGGTGAGCAGTACGGGATTCCACGGACTTCGCGTGGATAACACAGGAGGTGGAGCAAGTCTTTCCGGCCCTTCCACAGTCGCTGGCCCGCTTACCCTTGACAATGGCCTGCTGCACACCGGATCGAACGATCTCCTCACGCTTCTGCACGGATCGAGCTCCACGACCGGGTCGGCCACGAGCCATGTGGACGGCCCGATGAGGAAGGTAGGCAACGACGCCTTCGTTTTTCCGGTCGGCAAGGCCGGGCAATGGCGTCGTATCGGCATCCGTGGCATCAACGATCAGGATACCGAGTTCACCGCGGAGTTCTTCGACTCGCCGTACACCAACACCACCTCGATCGGGCCCGGCCTGGTATCTGTGAACGCTATCGAACATTGGAGCCTCGCACGTGCCGGCACCACGGACGATGCGCGCGTGGAACTGTTCTGGGAAGATGCTGCGGCCAGCGGGATCACGGATTGCGCGACCCTGGTGGTTTCCGCATGGGACGGTACGTCCTGGCAGGGCGCCTTGAGCACGCCCTCCGGTTCATGCACCGGGAACGATCCGGGGGCCTTGATCAGCAACAATGCTGTGGAATACTATGATGTGCTCACCTTCGGTTCGAACGACGGCACGATCGGGGTCAATGAGATCGTGAGCACCGCGCCATCCATCTCCTTCCATGACATGGCCATCCATGTCCGCGGGAACACCGCTCAAGCGGACCTTTCCGTGCTTGATGCGAGCGGGAAAGCGGTGCTGAGCGAGCCGGTGACCGGCGATGGGAGCTTCTCCCTACCCACGCTCCCCAGCGGCTGGTACAGCGCTGTTCTGGCGCCCCGGAGCGGACACCTCCCGGCTCGGACGTTCATCGTGGTCCTTTGGTGACGAGCTGTGTAGCCTCGCTGCGGTGCTGATCGCCACCGCTCCTCCCCGTTCGTCACCGTTCGTGTATGGCCCAGAAGTGATGGGCCGGTGTCCGGTACTTTCGGGACCGTTCCGCTCGTTCCAGGAGCGCCTTTACAGCCCATGCTCGAACTGAAGAACATCCGCAAGTCCTACCGCATGGGGGCGAACATCCTGCAAGTGCTGAAAGGGATCGATCTGCACATCGGCAAGGGCGAACTGGTGAGCATCATGGGATCCAGCGGCAGCGGCAAGAGCACCTTGCTGAACGTGATCGGCATCCTGGACGTACCGGACAGCGGGACCTACACGCTGGACGGCATCGCCATCGATCACCTCACCGAAACGCGCTCGGCGGAATTGCGCAGCAAGTACATCGGCTTCGTCTTCCAAAGCTTCAATCTGATCAGCTTCAAGAACGCGATGGAGAACGTGGCACTACCGCTCTACTACCAGGGCGTTCCGCGGAAGAAACGCAACGAACAGGCCCTTGCCATGTTGGCGAACGTGGGTATCAAGGAGTGGGCGCACCACATGCCCAACGAGCTGAGCGGCGGCCAGAAACAACGTGTCGCCATCGCCCGCGCGCTGGTGAGCAGCCCGAAGATCATCCTGGCCGACGAGCCCACCGGCGCGCTGGACAGTGCCACGAGCGTGGAGGTGATGGACCTGCTGAAACGGGTGAACCGCGACCTCGGGCTCACGGTGGTGATCGTCACGCACGAGCATGATGTGGCGGCCGCCACACAGCGCATCATACGGCTGAAGGATGGTTTGATCGAGAGTTCCACCGCCAACCCCGGGCCGGTGCATGGGGAAGGCCACATACCAAGTGTCGCCGATGTTCGACCTTGAGAAGTGGCGCGAGATCTTCGACAGCATCGGCAAGAACAAATTGCGGACGGTGCTCACGGGGTTCGCCGTGTTCTGGGGGATCTTCATGCTCATCGTGCTCCTCGGTGCGGGCGCGGGATTGCGGAACGGCTTCGAGTACAACTTCAAGAACACCGCCACCAACAGCATCGAGCTTTACGGCGGGGAAACGAGCAAACCGTGGAAGGGCCTTCCGGCGAACCGCGCGATCCAACTCACCGAGGAGGACATCGAGGCCTTGCGCAACGCGATACCCGGGATCGAGCACATCAGCGGAAAGTTCCGCGTGTGGCGCGGTGAAAGCCAATTGCAATACGGTATGAACTACGGCAGCTTCAGCATCCGTGGCATACAGCCGGAGAACCAGCAGTTGGAGCATCAGAAGATCGTCAAAGGCCGCTTCATCAACGAAGTGGACGAAGAGATGGACCGCAAGGTGATCGTGATCGCCGAGGACTGCCGCAAGGAACTCTTCAAGGAGGAGGACGCGTTGGACAAATGGATCAACGTGAACGGGGTACCCTTCCTGGTCGTTGGTCAGTACGAGTTCGAGAGCGGCGGTCACAATATGATGGAACGCAGTCCCGTGTTCATCCCCCTGAACGCGGCGCAGAAGGTCTTCAACGCGAAAAGCTATGTGGACGAGATCATGTTCAGCTTCGCGGACAACAGCATCGTGGGCGCTAACATCGCCAAGGAGCGCGCGGTGCATACCCTCGCCCGTCGGCATGACTTCGATCCCACCGACGATCGGGCGCTCTGGGTGAACAACAACGTAGAGAACGTGAAGACCGTGGGCACCATCTTCGGAGGCATCACGGCCTTCTTGTGGTTCGTGGGCATCGGCAGCTTGATCGCGGGCATCGTGGGCATCAGCAACATCATGATCATCACGGTGAAGGACCGCACCAAGGAGATCGGCATCCGCAAGGCCCTCGGGGCGCGACCCGCCGACGTGGTGGGGCAGATCCTGCTCGAATCGATATTCGTAACGGGGCTGGCCGGTTGGCTGGGCCTGTTCCTGGGCGTCCTGCTCCTGGAAGGTCTGGCCTCGGTAATACCCGGCAGCGAGTTCTTCCGCGATCCCACGATCAAGATCGAGGTGGCCCTCTACGCCCTCACCGCGTTGGTGATCGCCGGTGGGCTCGCCGGGCTCTTTCCCGCACGTCAAGCCGCCGCTATCCGTCCCATTGAAGCATTACGCGACGAATAAGCCATGTTCGACCGCGCGTTCTGGGAAGAGATCTGGATGGCTTTGAGCCGACGCAAGTTGCGCAGCTTCCTCACCATGTTCGGTGTGGGCTGGGGCATCTTCATGCTCGTGGTGATGCTGGGCATGGGTAACGGCCTGAGCAATGCGGTGCTCGGCGGCTTCGAGGGGTTCGCCACCAACAGCTGCTTCGTATGGACCATGCCCACCACGAAGCCCTACGCGGGTTTCCAACGCGGCCGGCGGTTCCGCTTCGACAATGAGGACATCGGGCTGATCCGCGACAACGTGCGGGGGATCTCGGTGTGCTCGCCGCAACTGCAACTCGGCGGCTGGCAGGGCGGCAACAACGTGTCCTACGGCAACAAGATCGGCGCCTTCAGCATCTACGGCTCGGAACCCGAGGTGATCCAGGTGGAATCAATCCGCCTGCCACAAGGACGCTTCCTCAACACCATGGACCTGAAGGATGAGCGGAAGGTCGCGGTGATCGGCCAGAAGGTCGTGGACCAGCTCTTCGACAAGGTGGATCCCATGGGCAAGTACATCAAGATCAATGGGGTCTACTTCCAGGTGATCGGCATCAGCCAGAAGAAGAGCAGCGCCGAGATGGGCGACAATCCCGACGCGAAGATCTACGTGCCGTTCACCACCTTCCAAAAGGCCTTCAACAGCCTGAACGAAGTGCATTGGTTCAGCATCATCGCCGAACCGGGTGAGGATGTGGCGCGCATCGAGAAGGACATCAAAGCGCTCATGGCCCGCAAGCACAAGGTGGATCCCACCGATGAGAACGCTTTCGGGTCGTGGAACATGCAGGACATGTACGGCAAGATGAGCGGCCTCTTCCTGGCGATCTCCGGCCTGAGCTGGAGCGTGGGCCTGCTCACGCTGATCGCCGGCGCGATCGGCATCGGCAACATCATGCTGGTGAACATCAAGGAACGCACGAAGGAGATCGGCATCCGCCGCAGCATCGGCGCCACGCCGCGGGATATCACCAAGCAGATCGTCGCCGAGGCCCTCTCCCTCACCTTCATCGCGGGCTACTTCGGGCTGCTCGCGGGTGTGGGTGTGCTGGAAGGCACCCGTGCCGTGGCCGGTGATGGGGATTTCTTCAAGAACCCCGGCGTCGATATCAAGGTCGCGCTGGTGGCCTTCGCCGTGCTCATCGTGAGCGGATTGCTCGCAGGGCTATTGCCAGCGCGCCGCGCCCTGGCCATCAAAGCAGTTGATGCCTTGAGAGCTGAATAACAGATCGAAAACCGTTGCAATGAAACGCATCCTCAAATACCTCCTCTTCATCGGCCTGGCCGCGCTCTTCGTTTGGACCATGTGGTTCCTCTATGAGAAGAGCGCGAGCAAACCGGACGTCTTCAACGCCGAGAAGGCCAAAAAAGCGAACGTGGTGAAAAAGACCGTGGCCAATGGCAGCATCGTGCCGCGCAAGGAGATCCTGATCAAGCCGGTGGTGAGCGGCATCATCCGCGAGCTCTACGTCGAGGCGGGTGAACAGGTGAAGAAGGGCGATCCGCTCGCCAAGATCCAGATCGTGCCGGACATGCTCTCGCTGAGCAGTGCCGAGCAACGTGTGAGCGGCGCGAACATCAACGTAGGCAACGCGCAGATGACCTTCGATCGCAACAAGCCCCTCGCCGATAAAGGCGTGATAAGTGCGAGTGAAATGCAGGGCTACGACATCGCCCTGCGGAACGCGAAGCAGGAGCTCAACGCCGCCGAGGAGGCCTTGAAGGTGGTGCGCGACGGCATCAGCAATAACAGCGCGGGCAACACCGTGGTGCGCAGCACCATCGACGGCATGGTGCTGGACGTGCCGGTGAAGGAGGGCAACAGCGTGATCGAGCGCAACAACTTCAACGAAGGCACCACCATCGCCAGCATCGCCGACATGGGCGACCTGATCTTCCAGGGCAAGGTGGACGAGAGCGAAGTGGGCAAGGTGAAATTGGGCATGCCGGTGGTGCTTACGGTGGGCGCGATCGAGAACGCCCGGTGGGACGCCGAGTTGGAATACATCGCGCCCAAGGGCGTGGAAGAGAACGGCGCCATCCAGTTCGAGATCCGCGCAGCGGTGAAACTGAAGGAAGGCGAACGCCTGCGCAGCGGCTACAGCGCCAATGCCGATATCGTACTGGACCGCCGCGACAGTGTGCTCACGGTGCCCGAGAGCATTGTGGAGTTCAACAAACAGGGCGACAGCGCCTTCGTGCACGTGAAGAACGGAGAAGAGTGGAAGAAGACCTGGATCAAGACCGGCCTCAGCGACGGCATCAACCTCGAAGTAGTGGAAGGCGTGGACGCCACCACCGAATTGAAAGGCGCCAAGAAAGAAGAAGAGAAGGATGAGGTCTCCTACTCCTCGGGTGACTGAGTCTTACTCCACCTGCGGCAACGCTTTCACATGGGCGCGAACAGCCGCGCCGTTCAGGTCCATCTCTTTGTCGTCCGCGGTGAACTTCACCCCTTTCACATCATAGAACAGGCCGTGGGGCGAGATCGCCTTCACGGCCATCTGCTCGCCGTTGGCCGAGATCGCTTTGATGTTGTAGACGTTCCCGCTGCGGCTCGCTCCTTTCACATCGAGCTTCGCGCCGTCCGCAGTGATCGCCTTGATAGCGTAGATGGTGCCGTCCTTGCCGATCGCCTTCACCGGTGAAAGCGCATCACCGCTCACAAGGACCTTCACAGGCAACTGTTCGCCCTGGATGAGCGCCTTGATGTCCAGCACGGTCGCATCCCCATTGGATAAAAAGGCCTTCACATCGTGGAGCGCCCCGGTCTTGTCCACCGCCTTGATCCCTAAAACGTGACCGTCCGGCTGAACGCATTTCACGTTCCAGATCGGATCACCGTCGCTATCGGTGGCGTGTGGTAGCGCTTTCACATGGGCGGCGACCTTCACACCTTGTACAACCGCTTCGACCTCTTCGGGATCCACTTGCACGCCCTTGATATCGCGCATCTGGCCGGTGGGACTGATCGCCTTCACGCCATAGAGCGCGCGGTCCGGGCCGATCGCTTTGATATGGTACAAATGCCCGGCCTGTGCCACACCCTTCACATCCAACCGTTCGCCGTTCGCATCGAGCGCCTTCACGTCGAGCAACGTGCCATCCGCGGCGATCGCCTTCACCGGAAGAAAGGCATCGGTGCTCACCAGGACCTTGATCGGCAGCATCGTCGCGCCATCGATGGCCTTCACGTCCATCACGTGCGTATCGCCGTTCTCCAGCGCCTTCACATCATATTGCTTGCCGGCCTTGTCGAAGGCCTTCACATCCAGCGTGACCCCAGTGGGGAGCACGGTCTTGATGTTCCAGATACGTGGTGGTGTTTGCGCCATCACGCCCAGGATCGTGAGCGATGCGGCGGTGAGGAGGAAGGAGCGCAGCGGCAGCATGGGAGGATGTTTCGATCGAAGGTAGCCAGAGGGTAACTCAGAATCACCCTTCGGGCTGCGCGAGAATCTTTCACGACCATACCGCGTTGCTCAACCCTTAGATAGCTACCGGCTATCCACGGGTTTCGCGCCTTGCCTGGTCGCGAAATACACCTCCCTCGCTTCCAAAAGCAATTCTGAGATCATTGGTGTCCCGGGAATATCTGACCGGTATCGTGGAGTCCAAGATGCGTGAGGGTTTCAGCGCGCTAGGGGTCAAGAGGGCTTGCGTACAGGACTTTCTCAGTGTGCTGGTCAACCTGCCGCGATCCCGGGTCAACCCCAGGTCAAAAGCCCGGGGCGGATTGACAGACTTCATGGAAGCCTCGTACAGCGGGCCTTGCCCGCTGTACGAGGCTTCCCACACTGATATCACCCCGGCCCTGAGCCGGGGTCGCGTCACAGTTCCCCGGACAACCGTGATCCTGAGATGCCCTCTGGTGCCGGAACGTGAAGTTCACACTGGACCGATCACCGGCATACCCAGGGCTTTCGCACCTTTGGCTCCCTCGCAACGAACCCATGAACCACTTTCGATCCACCGCCATTCTCCCCGCGCTCGCTTTGGGGCTTTGTACCTGGGCCCAGCCGAACCTCGATTCGCTTGATGCCTACATCGCGCGCAGCGTGCAAGCCTTTGACCAGCCCGGCCTCGCTGTGGGCATCGTGAAGGATGGACAATTGATCTGGAGCAAGGGTTATGGCAAACTGGACCTGGCGAAGTCGGATCCGGTCACGCCGAACAGCGTGTTCTATTGTGCCAGCATCAGCAAGGCTTTCACGGCTTGCGCCATCGGGCTCCTGGTGGACGAGGGCAAGTTGAGCTTCGATGATCCCGTGCGCAAGCATCTGCCGTGGTTCAGCACACCGAACCCTTTCGTCACCGAGCACTTCATGGTGCGCGACCTGCTGTGCCACCGCAGCGGGTGGATCACCTTCGATGGCGACCTGCTTTGGTACGGCACGGACCTGAGCCAGCGCGAGATCCTCGAACGCCATGCGAAGGAGCCTTTCTCCTATGAGTTCCGGAACGAGTTCGGATACAGCAACCTGATGTTCATCGCGGCCGCGCAGGTGATCGAGGCCGTGAGCGGCATGACCTGGGACCAATTCCTCACCACGCGCATCTTCCAACCCCTTGGAATGGATCGCAGCCGCGTGGAGACCGCCGACTTGGCCGCCATGCAGAATGTGGCGATGCCGCACGTCCGCAAAGGGCAGGACCCGAAGGCCCCACAGAAGAGCATGGCCTACCAGTCGCTCCAAGGAGCCGATGGCGCATGCGGTGTGATGAGCACGGTGACGGATCTCGCCAAATGGGACGCCATGTGGATGAACGAAGGGCAGGTCGCTGGCAAGCCCTTCCTCTCCAAGGAAAGTTGGACCACCCTCACCACACCGCAGTTGAGCAATGAGGTAGGTCCCGAAGGCAACACCGCAGGGCGGCATTTCAATGGCACCGCCATGGGTTGGTTCACCAACGACCAGTACGGATCGAAGATCATCACCCACAGCGGCGGCATGCCGGGCTTCATCCTCAACCACGCGGTGGTACCGGAAAAGGACCTGGCCGTGATCGCCTTGGGGAATGAGGAGACCTCAAGCGTCTTCGCTGTGACAAGCAAGATCCTGAACAGCTACTTGAGCGACGGCAAGGCCGACCCGACCGCGCGAATGATCAAGGGTGGTGAAGTGGGAAAAGCGGAGGACGCCAAGCGTGTGGCGGACCGGATCGCTGCCCGCGCGAAGGGGACCAAGCCTACTGCCGATGCCGCATCGCTCGCCGGCACCTTTGCCGACAAGGTCTATGGCGAAGCCACGATCGCCGTGATGAACGGGCAGCCCAGCCTATCGTTCGCTCCAGCGAAGGAGATATTCACTGGCAGCCTGGAGCATTGGCACTACGACACGTGGAAGTGGAACCATGCGGACCCTTTCCTGGAACCGGGCTACATCACCTTCCGCTTCGATGCCGACCACAAGGTGACCGGCTTCAAAGTGGACCTGCACAGCCCTGACTTCCACTTTTACAAGCTCGACTTCGAGAAGACGAAGTGAGCCGTTCGTTCCCGTACCGAACGATCAAGGCGTAAGAAGGCCGAGCGCCTTCAACACGTTCTCCAGTTCTGTGATGCGGGTGCGCATGTTCTCGATCACGATCGCTTCCGAAGGATCGTAAATGCCGTCCACAGGGAGGTTCTCTGCCGGAGTGATCGGCGCTTCTTTGTAGAGTTTGATCACGTCACCATTGCCGTTCATGACGTGGATGGTGGAAACGCCGGATAGATCCGCGGAGTAGAACTGGATGGCGCCGTTGGATCCCGGTCCGCCACTGAGCCCATCGGCCGGTGGCGATCCGTTCTGGATCGCGAGCACGTTGGACCCACCGGTGCCTACCATCTGGTCACCTGTGAGGTCGCCTATGACCACGTTACCGCCAAGAACGGCCGCAGCGTTCGCGTGCAACGCGCTGCTTCCTCCAGGAGTTGCCGTTACCATCAGCGAAGCGGACTTCGCACCGGCGTTGCTGCTCCACTCCCCCAAAGTGGATATCCGCAAGCCGATGCGGGTGTCAGCAGCACTGGTGCTGGAGGTGGTGGCCTGGCTCTCGATCACCACCGCCGTGCTGCTACCGGTCGTGGCCTCCACCTCGCTCACGTGCAACGCGGCCATGGGCGCGGCCGTGCCGATGCCCACTTTCGGATGGTCCCCGCTCGCAACTATGTCATCGGTGTTGTCCACCTTCTCCCAACCACCACCCGTCAAGCTGCTCCAAGCGGTGCCCGTAAAGCCTTCGAGGTCATCCGTCGCGGAGTTCCAACGGATCGTGCCCGATGAAGGAGCGACGTTGTCGGTGTTCCCCACCACGATGGCACCGTTGATCTCCAGTTTCTCCGTAGCGGTCTTGCCTACGCCGATCTTCCCATCGCTGCTCACCGTAACTTGATTGGAGAGCACGGCATCGTCCCCGTGAATGATGAGGTCGCCCCCAAGGCGCTGCAGATGCAGGCCGGATGTGCCTTGGACGGAAGTCGAACCAGCAAGGAGGTGGCGTGCTTGGATCCCCTTGTAGTCGAAGGCGATGTTTTCGGTGATCGGACCGACCACGACGATCCCGGTGTTCTCTTGCAGACCTGCCAGGGATGAAGGATCGGCAGGGTCCCGGCTCACATGCAGCGTGGCGAAGGGCATCAGCTCGTTGATCCCGACATTGCCGCCCGGCAGCACCGTGATGCGTTCGCTGTCCGCGATGCCGTCCTTCTCCAACAACGCGAAGGCCCCTGCCCGTTGCGGGGCCGCATCGTCCACATGGGCGATCACCCAGCCCGCATTGGCCGCGACGGCCCCATTGCGCAGGCCCAGCCCGGTGCGCTCGCCAGCATGGATGGCGTGGATGAAGTATTTCTCCGTGGGCGTTGTGGTTCCAACGCCCACATTCCCGGTGGAGGCATCGATGAACAGGCGGCTCGTCATGCTTCCGGGAATGCCCTGCCCGATGTCAAAGCCCGTACTATCCGTGCTGATCCCGAAGTTGTCCTGGGTTGGTATATCGCCGGTCTCGAAGTAGGTTTTCAGGATGTTCCGCGACTTGATGGCGAGCGGCGCTTCGGGAACGGTATCACCGATGCCCACATGGCCCGTGGAATCGGCGATGAACAGGCGGCTCTGTGATAGGCCGGAGCTCGCATCATCGATGGAGAAGCCATGCATGTCGCCGCCGGTCGGGTTGAGGTTGATGTTCCATTTCTGCGAATCGTCCTCCGAATGGAAGGAGATCATCGCATCATCTTGGCCGGGCTCACCTTTGATGCCCAAGGGGCATTCCGGGGTGGTGATCCCGATCCCGAATCGCTTGTCATGCACGTACAAACCGCTGTCCGCCACCCAGGCGCCGCCGTCCCAATGCATGATCTGTCCCACCTCGGTACCAGGGGGCAGATCACCGCTACTGCCCGCATGCAAGGCATAGGGTACGCTGAGTAATTGCTGCGTGCCGAAGCTGATGTAAATGCCGCTCGCGCTCAGGTCCAGACCGATCTCCAGGTAGTACGGCCCGCTCCTCCAGTCGATCGCGCTGAAGGTGCCCGTTCCCGGCGTTCCTTCGCCCACGTGCAACGTGAAGAGCCCGAACATATCGGTGGTTGCGCCGTGCGTTTCCGAGTAGGCCACCGGCCCCAAAGCGGACCCGGATCGCAACCGGAACTCCACGCCGATCGCCTGGCCGCTCAGCGGCTCCCCCACCGCATCGCGAGCCACACCTTGGTAGTTGAAGGACTGTGGTGACTGGGCCAGGGCGAACGTCGCGAAGACCATCGGAACGAGGAGCGAGAAGGAACGCATGGCTGAAGGAATTGAAAGGTGAAAAGTTCAAATCCAGGCCAGGACTGGATCCAGGGCTATGGGTCGTCCATCCGGCCGGTCATCTTGGTGTTCGGTTGGGTAGGTGGAGCGTTGGCCGGATCAGGGGGCGCTGGTCCGGTAGGTGAAGTCGCAATAGGATCCAGCGACCCCCGCGCTCGATCCGTTCATCTTCAAGAAAACAGTGGTCGCTGTATTGTTGGCGACGATCCCCACAGAGGTCTGCGCTCCGTTGCGGTAGTGGTCACTGATGAAGGTGCCGCTCACCAGATCACCGTTCGGTGGTGAGGCGATGGGCAGCCCGGGGGGGACCGTGAGCGTAGCGGTATTGGTACCCGCGGAATAGGTGGGACCAGCCCCTCCGAAGCGGCAGACCACATGCACCACGTTACCCACCCTGCTGTAGCTGCAACTGGGAGCGGTCGGGGCGCTCGTAAAGCCGCCCGTACTTGTCCATGTCGCCGTATAGTTGCCCGCGCTCACCACGGTGGACCAGGTGGCATCACCGTCCACGTCCGAGGTCAGCACCCTTCCAGCGGCCTGTGTACCATCAGCGATGCGCACGTTGCCCGCCACATGCAATTTCGCCTGGGGCGTTTGCGTACCGATGCCCACATCGTAGTTGGAGTCCGACCACACGCGGGTCTGGAAAGGTTCGGCCACCCAGGCGCTATCCGATAGCATGAGCGCCTGTCGCGATAACGCGGAGAAAGGCACGCAACGGAACGGCTGATTTGCATTGATGGTGTAGTTCGTGCCCCCGGTCGGATCGATCGCCACGAGCAAGCCATAGAGCGTAGCACTGTACCATTCGATCTGGCTGAACGTGGGGAACTGTCCGCCCACAGGAGTTCCGTTCCCGATGATGGCTGAAAGCACGCCTTGCCCGTCGGTGGATAGGGTCTGGGTCTCTTGGTAAGCGAACGCCAAGCCAAACGTGACGGTGAACTGCACACCGACCGACTGGTTGGGCAGCGGGTCGCCACTCGCGTTGCGCACCACGGCCTGGTAGTTCGTTCCAAGGAATGGATGCGTGGGTTGCGCCAGGGCAAGCAAGGGCAGGAACAAGGCGAGGATCGAAAAAGAAGACTTGCGGAACATGGGGTATGGTGTTGGTGGTGTGGTGGTGCTTGGAATGGGATCAGGGCATCTGGGCATTGCGCGTAGCGGTAGGTACACTGCCGCCGATGTTCTGGAGGATCACGTCGCGGTCGTTGTTGGAACCGGCGTATTTAACTGTGCCGTCGAGGGTGACATCCTGCGGATGGTAGCCCGTGGTGGTGGCCGTGGGCACGCTGCCGCCGATAAGCGTAAGGATGGGATCGCGATCGTTCGCGCTGCCCGCGTACTTGATCACTTCGTTGTCCGTGACATCGCCGGCCCAGAGCATGCGTGCGGCACCGCTGATGCGTTGCGCGTTCGTTCCGTAGGTGGCCACGGTGCCGTTGGTCAGGTTCACGCTCACCGGCGTATTGGTGAGCGCGATGGAATTGAGCGTGAGGATGCTGAGGTGGTTGCGGTGTTGGACACTGAGGAAGTAATTGTCCGAAGGCCGGTAAAAAGTGACGGGCGAAACGCCATCGGTGGCGACGATATCGCCATCCCGTTGGATCAACGCACGGCAGGAAGCCACTACGAGGGTATTGGTGTTCTTGTCGCGCAATTGCAGGTACACCCAGTCCACAATGGCGTTGGCGCCGGTAACAGCCAGCACGGCCGGTGCCACCGTTTCACCACCGGCGCCAGCTACCGCCGGATAGCCCAACGCGGTGTAGGGCTCCGCGGCCGGGATCCATCCACCGGTGCGCAAGCCGTCCGTCATGGGCGGTGTACTGACCGTCCAAGGCCCTTGGAGAAAGGCTTTGATGTTGAGCCGCACGCGCACGAAGGCACCTTGGTGGAAACCTTGCGTCAACATGTTCGTGCCGTTGGTGGCGCTGGTGATCGCCGGTTCACCCACGGTGAATTGCACGGAACCCACACCAGGCACTACAGAACCGCCGCCGCAGCCGGAGATGACCACTGGCGTGACGGACTGGGAGAACGCACCCAAGGCGAACAGGTAGGGCATTGCGAGGATGAGCGAGCGTAGCATGGCGATGGATTGTAAGGGCAAGCTAGGCGGATCCGCGGATCCCGCAAGGGCTTGTTGAAAGTCTTTCGAGGTTCCCCGGGCGATCACCCACCTTCGCGCCGATGGGCAATTTGAACCTGCCATGACCGTAGCGGTCAACGAGCGCACTGCCGACGCGGAACCGTTGAGCCGTGGGCGCATTGTGCTGTTCTTCCTCTGCGCCCTGCTGCTCTGCAGCTGGCATCTGGACCGCGGCCTCAACGCCAACACCGTGAGCCGCGCCGCCATGGTGGCCG
This sequence comes from Flavobacteriales bacterium, assembly GCA_016703105.1. Taxonomy (GTDB): domain Bacteria; phylum Bacteroidota; class Bacteroidia; order Flavobacteriales_F; family PHOS-HE28; genus PHOS-HE28. The sequence continues at coordinate 206,480 of JADJCS010000002.1, read as the reverse complement.
CCGTGGTGGAGCAGGGCACCTTGCGCATCGATGCCTACCATGAACTCACCGGCGACAAGGCCTTGATCGATGGCCACTACTATTCGGACAAAGCCCCCTTGCCCGCGCTGTTGATGATCCCCGTCTACGCGCCGCTCGTGGCCTTCGGCGTCCTCGGTCCCGGCGAGCACGGACTGTTGACCGACAAACTGTTGATGCTCGGCGGCTTCTTCTGCGGAAGCGTTCCCCTCGCCTTGATCATCACGCTGTGCTGGTTGCGGATCCGTTCCAGCACAAGCGCCTTCTCCCCTGCCCTGCTCGCCGCGCTTCCCTTCCTCGGCTCCTTCCTGTTCGTTTACAGCGGCAGCTTCAACGCGCATCTTTTGGGAGCGCTCTTCCTGTTGTTGGCCTTCATCGCGCTGGAAGGCGAGCGGCATTTCGTGGCCGGGGCCCTCTGCGGTTGCGCCGTGCTCTGCGAGTATCCGCTCGCGCTCTTCCCTTTGGCGTGGGCGGTTTGGATCTTCTTCAGCGCTGCGGATCGAAAGGTCTCCGTCCAGCATGTGCTTCGCTTCACGATGGGCGGACTGCCCCTGCTGGTGCTGATGCTCGCCTACAACGCGATCCTCACCGGCGATCCGCTCTCCGTGGGTTACCAGCATGAGGCGAACTACACCTTCATGCACGACAGCTTCGGCATGGCGCATCCCACCCTCACTTCGCTGTGGGGGCTCACCTTCAGCACCTATCGCGGCCTCTTCGTGTACATGCCCGTCATGCTGTTGGTGGTGTCGGCGCTCGTGCTCGCTCTGCGCACGCATGGCTTGCGGACGAACGCCGAGATCTTGATCCCCTGTCTGCTCTCCTTCCTCCTCATCGCCAGCTACGCGATGTGGTGGGGCGGCTGGGCCATTGGCCCACGGCATCTTTCCGCAGCGGCGGTGCTGTTGGCATATCGCGGGCTGCCCTTGGTGGCGGAACACCGGTGGATGCGCTGGCCCTTTGTGTTGCTCAGTGCCCTGGGCATCGGCATCGCCTTCATCGCCAAGAACACCGTCTGGTATTCCTTCCCCACGGAAGTGAAGCGACCGATCGAAGAGATCCTGATCCCGAAATTGCGCGACGGCGCCTGGACCGATATGCAGATCCCCGTCTCCTTCGGCATGAGCCCGCAAACCTCCGCACTCGCGTTCGTGTTCGTCACGCTGCTCGTTCTGGTAGGCATGCATCGCCTGGACCGTTCTCCCATGCGCACACGATGAAGCATCGTTTCTACTGCCCCGATCTCACGGCGGACCGCGTGGAGCTTAGCGAAGAAGAAGCGGGTCATGCCTTGCGCGTGTTGCGTTTGCGCGAAGGCGATGCCGTCGTGCTGGTGGATGGGCGCGGCACCGTGGCCGAAGCCGTGCTCGATGCGGTGGGCAAACATGCGGCGAGCGCCGTGGTGCGATCGCGGGTCCTGCATCCCGCACCCACACACGGAACTATCCACCTCGCCGTGGCGCCCACCAAGCAGATGGAGCGCACTGAGTGGTTCGTGGAAAAGGCCACCGAGATCGGCGTGGACAGGATCACACCGCTGCTCACCGAACGCACCGAACGCAGCAAGTTGCGGCTGGACCGCTTGCAGAAAGTGGTGCTCAGCGCCATGAAGCAGAGCCAGCGGGCCTGGCTGCCGCAGGTGGATGAGCCGACCACCTTGAACGATTTGATCAAGCAGATCCTGCCAGCCCAACGCTACTTCGGCTGGTGCGAAGGAGCACCCGTCCCGTTAATGCAGGTCTACACGCCGGGCTCGGACGCCCTCGTGCTCATCGGCCCGGAAGGCGACTTCACCGCGGAAGAAGCGAAGACGATGTGGGCCCATGGCTTCCAGGCCATCGGGCTGGGCGAAGCGCGCCTGCGCACGGAGACCGCCGCCCTGGCGGCCTGCACCTGGATGAGCCTCGCGCGGCAAAAGGGCGGCACGCCTTCGCGGTAACTTCGCCCCCAATGCACATCCGCCTTTCCTTGCTCGTACTGGTCGCCGCTTTGCTTGGGCGCCTCACCACCTTCGCGCAGAACACCTACAGCATCGCCTTGCTCAAGTACAACGGCGGCGGCGATTGGTACGCCAACCCCACCAGCTTGCCCAACTTGGTGAAGTTCTGCAACGCGCAGCTCGGCACCCTGATGAACCCGGACGTGCCCACCGTGGAACCCGGCAGCCCGGACCTCTTCACCTATCCATTGGTACACATCACCGGGCACGGCAACATCGTGTTCAGCCCGGCGGAAGCGGAGAACCTGCGCAACTACCTCATCGGCGGTGGCTTTCTGCACATCAGCGATAACTACGGCCTCGATCCCTTCATCCGCCCTATGATGCAGCGCGTCTTCCCCGAACTGGAGTTCGTGCCCTTGCCTTTCGCGCACCCCATCTACCACCAGAAGTTCGACTTCGCCAACGGCCTGCCCAAAGTGCATGAGCATGATGACAAGCCCCCCCAGGGCCTCGGGCTTTTGTGGGAAGGCCGCCTGGTCTGCTTCTACGACCTGGAATGCGACCTGGGCGATGGCTGGGAGGATCCCGAGGTACACGGCGACAGCGAGGCCATCCGCACCAAGGCGCTGCAGATGGGCGCGAACATGGTGCAGTACGTTTTTGGGGCAGGGCAGCAGTAGGCTTTGAAAAGGTGTGCCGTGTGCTACACCTATAACAGGGTGGGCATAGTGTCATAATGAAACTCTTTCACTCCACACCCAGCTATAGGGACGTCTTTGGCAGCGCTCCTGATCTGAAATACACTTCCGTCGAGAATCTACCGGCCGTAGGAGCACTCCAATACCTCGCCTACCTCGTGTCCCGCATGAAGGGAGACACCTCCATGAGTGTCGAGGACGAAAGCGCAGTCATTCGAGGTCTATACCCTCAATTTGGGTTTGAGTATCACCGAATTACTTCCCTTCTTTCTCGGAAAGGAGCACATCATCACGGTGCTTCTCTCTTCAACAGAAACACGTGCTTGTTGTTCGCGGCAAGAATTCTTGCCGAAGGCAATTTTCAATCTGGAAGTGCAGCAGATATTTCCGGCTCCGATTTTGTCCGGTACTACTTAGCATTCGAAGAGGAGATTGCTGAGACCGACTTCAACGCACTTAACGAGATTCGTGGACTATCTCCGAGTGTAGGCTTCCCTAAGATCGGTCCGATCGTAACTGGAGGTTGGCTGCGCGGCTTTTGCGCGCAGCGATCGGCAAGGGGCTACTTTCAACCTCACTGTAGCCATGAGAAAGTCGAAGTTTTCAGAGCATCAGATCATTGCGATACTGAAGCAACACGAGAGCGGCTTGAAGGTCGCGGACATCTGTAGGGAGCATACCATCAGCGCGGCCACCTTCCACAACTGGAAGGCCCGTTATGGGGGGCATGGAACCTAGCCAGCTCAAACGGGTAAAGGAGCTCGAGGAAGAGCTCAGCCGCCTCAAGCGCATGTACACCGAGTTGAGCATGGAGAACGACGCCATGAAGGCGGTGATCCAAAAGAAGTGGGGCGCCTGACGAGAAACGGGAGATCGTACAGGCGTTGAACGAGCAGATGATGAGCCAGCGCAAAGCCAGCCACATTGTGCGGATCCCCCGCAGCACGGCCAGGTACACCAAACGACCGGCCGATGATAGCATGTTGATAGCAGCCCTGACCGAGCTCACACAGAAGCATCCGGCCATCGGGTTCTGGCAATGCCATCACCGCTTGCGGATGAAGGGTGTGCTGATCAATCACAAACGCCTTTACCGCGTGTACACCAGCATGCACTTGAACATCCGTCGCCGGGCAAAGAAGCGCTTGCCTGCGCGCGTGAAACAAGCTTTGTTCCGGCCCGCAACACCCGACCAAGTCTACAGCATCGACTTCATGCACGACACGCTATGGGATGGCAGGACCTATCGGCTGCTGAACGTGATCGACGACTACAACCGCGAGGTATTGGCCATCGAAGTGGACACTTCATTGCCGGCCCTGCGCGTGATCCGCGTACTGGAGAGGATCAAGTCCGTACGACCCTTGCCCAAGATGATCCGCGTGGACAACGGCCCGGAGTTCGTCAGCCACAAGCTTCGATCAATGGTGCAGGGATAACGGTATCACCCTGGCCTACATACAGCCCGGCAAACCAACACAGAACGCCTACGTGGAACGCTTCAACGGCAGCATGCGTCGCGAACTGCTCAGTGCCTATGTGTTCCGCACCTTGGACGAAGTACGGGAGAAGGCCGAAGAATGGATGGACGATTACAACAATCACAGACCTCACAAAGCGCTCGGCTACCGATCACCGGCGCAAACTCAACCATGAACAGCCCTTTGGAACCTCCAGTTATGATCGGACCGAAAACAAGGGAAGCCTACACGGGAATTAGCCGCGCGCTAGGCTGCGCGTTGTAGGGCGTCCTCCCGTGCCTCATCGGATCGACCATCCTGGTGTACCCCACCCATCACATGCATTGAAGGTTGCGGATCTTAGGCGATCTTCCGCAGGGTCCCGAAAACGGTGACCCTGCGTGGACGTAGCGTGCCCGACCGTACGCCGTTACCTGTTCAGCTTCACCACATGCTTCCGCGCGCGCATGTTCAGCAGTTCGACACCGAAGCTGAAGGCCATGGCCACATAGGCATAGCCCTTGGGGATCTCGCTGTGGTGGATGGGCTCAAGCCCTTCGAAGAAGAGCATGAAGCCGACCATGACGAGGAACGAAAGGGCGAGCATCTTCAAGGCAGGGTGCTTCTCGATGAACTTGCTGATCGCGTTGGCGAAGAAGAACATCACCACCATGGCGATCACCACGGCGGTGATCATGATCTCCACATGGTCCGCCAGCCCAATGGCGGTCACGATGCTATCGAAGGAGAAGACGGCATCCACCAGGAGGATCTGGATGATCATGGCGGAAAAGGCCTTGGGCGTCGAGGCCGTTCCGGTGCGGTCCGCCTCGCCTTCCAGCTTGTGGTGGATCTCCTTCACCGCCTTGTAGAGCAGGAAGAGCCCTCCGAAGAACATGATCAAATTGCGGATGTTGAACGGATAGTCCAGGATCCGGAAGAGTTCGTTCTCCCCGTTCTTCACCAGCCAGCCCAGGCCCAGCAACAGGCCGGAACGGAGCAGGATGCCACCCACCATCCAGATGCGGCGTGCCCGCAGGCGTTGTCCTTCCGGGATGCGGCCCAGGATGATGCTGACGAAGATGACGTTGTCGATGCCCAGCACCACCTCCAGCACGGTGAGGGTGAGCAAACTGACGAGCGCACTGAGCGTGAAGAGATCTTCCATGGAGGTTGTTCAAGGCAACGAAGATGGTGAGGGCGCGTCTACCCTCGAAACCTGGGGCCGATGACGAGACCACTCCTGCTGGCGATGGCTGTGCTGATCGGGCTCCTAGGGACTGCGCAGGTATACAACGGCAGCTTCGAGAACGCGGCCAATGACCCGGATCTCTCCGGTTGGACGCCGGTGTGCCCGTGCAGTGATCCGCAGAGTTCGTTGGATGTGCCGGGCGGCACCGGAATTTGGAGCGTGGACGTGACTGCGGAGGATCCATTCGATAACCAATGCCTCTGCGTTGTCACGTACGACTTAGTGCAAGACATTCCGTGGTTGACACCGGGTAGCTCCACCCTGAGCTATTGGACCAAGGGGCACGGTGGCAACGGTCCACCGGCCACCGTGAAAGTGGCGTACTACTCCGTGGGCTCCGCCCCTTCCCTCACCACCCCCTGGGGCGAAGGGGACTACGACACGGTATGGACCTATCATGAGGATCCCTTCTACTGGGATGGTGTTTTTCCGAGTTCGGACAGTCTTTTCGTACTGATCGCGGCTGGGGCCGCTTCGGGCGGCGCATTGCATGCGAACTTCGATGCGATCGAGATCATATCCCTGAGCACGGCCATCGGGGTCGGCCTGCCCACCGAGCGACCGGCCTTCCGCCCGAACCCTGTCCAGGACAGGATCTGGATCGACCTGCACGAACCCCCTTCCTCCGTGGAACTGATCGATGCGCTCGGCAGGACCACCCCGCTCGGCTTCATACATGCGGCGGGTACATTGGAAGTGGACCTGAACAGTGCGGCACCGGGTATGTGCATGCTCCTACTGCGCTCGGGCGACGGCATGCGGATCGTGCGCTTCCTGAAGAACTGAGGGGCCGGACCGGTATATCGATCGAACCGATCGGCAGGCTGGCGTGTACGGATGGATGATCACCCTCCGTTCCACCTACAAATCCCTTCGCCATGCTGCTCCTCGCCCTTGTTGCCCTGGCTCTGCTCATCGGCTTCGCCTTCGTGGGCTCCGATTGGAGCGATGTGCTCTCCCCGGTCCGCAATGATCTGGTGTTCGCGGAGCGGAACCGCGCCTATGGTGCGTACCGGCTACGGCGGGAACATCACCGCGTGCTCGGCCTCTCCGCGTTGATCGCCTTGGGGCTTGCCAGCCTCGTGTTCACCCTGCCGCGCTTGTGGTATGGGCCTCAGGAGATCAGCCGCCCGCCTGCGGACCGCGCGATCATCGTTGAACTGAAGGACTTCGTGGTGCCTTCCGCAGTGAAGCCGGACCTGCCTGTGGTCAAGCCCAAGGCAGCTAGCACCGGTGCCAAACCCAACCCGTCGGACCTTCCGCCCATCGCCGTGGATAGTGCGGCTGCCCCCGTAGACACTACCGCACGGACCAAGGACCTCGGGCCGAACCTCGACACGTTAGGTCATGCGGCCAAGACACCCGTGCTTCCGCCCGGCGGTGGTGGTGGGAGCAGCCCGGTAAAGACGAAGGGAACCATGGGTATGAACGAAGCCGAGTTCGCACCGGAATATCCCGGTGGCTTGAAAGCCCTCTACGCCTATCTCGGTCGCACGGTGCGTTATCCTGAGATCGATCGGGAGGCGCGGCGCCAGGGTCGCGTGGTGCTCGGCTTCGTGGTGGACGAAGAGGGCAACGTGACGGAGATCACCGTACTGAGCGGTGTGAGCCGGACCCTCGATGCGGAAGCTGTGCGCGTGGTGAAGCGGATGGGCCGCTGGAAACCCGGCCGTCACCGGGGAGAGGCAGTGCGCGTCTCCTACCAACTCCCGATCTCCTTCCGCTTGAGCAACCAGTGATCAGCCTTCGCGCAGCGCATCCATCACCGCTGCGGAGACCTCCTTGCCCTTGGCGTAGACCATGAAGTGCGTGCCCCCGTGGATCACACGCGCACCGCGGATCAGGGAGATCGGCATCAAGCGGTCCTTATCGCCGTGGATATGCACGAGGCCGGGGATCGGCGCAGGTGGTCCATCCCAATGCACGATGGCATCGATCATCACGCGCAGGTCGCGGGCGGGGAAGGTGTTGAGCATGGCCTGGCCGATCTCTTGCGAAGCCCTGATGTTCCAGGGCATCTCCGCCCGGCCCTTCCAACTGGAGATGATGACCACTTTGCTGGGCTTGGTGAGCGCGGCCATTTCCTGCGCCACCATGCCGCCCATGCTCACCCCCACCAATGCGTGCGGGCGGCTTACATCCACCTTCGTTGCGAGCGCCCGGGCGAAGCGTTCGATGGTGGAACGTTCCGGCATGCGGTGCCATTCAAGGCAATGCAGGGTATGTCCCGGCAACTCCAGCCTCTCGAAAAGGCGATGGTCCGAGGCGAGGCCTGGGATGAGGTAGATGTCCATCGGAAACTAATTCACCTTGGTGACGACCTGCCGCACGGGCAGGCCCTCGCGATCCCGCACAAGCCGTGAGCCTGTGAACGATACGCTCTCACATGGGGAGCAGCGTGCTTGATCCAACTCCACACCGAGGATCGAATAGAGTCGGGCTCGCACGGCCCCCTGATGGCCTAACGAGACCACTAGCTGATCAATGAACGGCGTTGGGAAAATGAAGGGGCCGACCGCATCCACAGGATCCGATATTCCTACTTCGTCCATCCGGTTCTCGAGCCAAAGGAGTTCACCCTCGGCAGCGTCGTAAACCACAATGTCCCAGCGCGTTGTCCGACCCAGCGAATCCGTGGAGATGCTCGCGACACCAGGCGAGGACTTGCCCTGTTCTGGTAGTAACGCATCGTCCACGAATTGCTCGCATAGGCCAGTAGATCCTGGTCAGCGTTCGCGTCGAGATGCAAGGCGACCACGCGATCCGGCGAACTCAGGGTATTGTCGACCGTAACGCCAGGCGCGAGCCCTGCGGAGCCCATGCTCTGAAAGGAACGAACGTGCCCATCCGTAACGGAGACGATCGCGATGTCCCTCCAGCCATCGGCATTGCAATCGAGTCGAGATCCGGCGACCCCGTGAAGCCCCCCCCCCAGAGCGGCCCGTTCGGGAGACCGATCGATCGCCGTGCCGTCGCATCGGCACCACGCGCCCTAGGTTGGACGGTGTGGCGTACAGCGGAAGCGCGGCAAGGAACGAACCGCTGCCATTGTTCCGCATCCAGTAGAGCGAGCTGGAATTGTAGAGGACGAGCAGGATATCTGGATAGCCATCGCTGTTCACGTTGGCGAACATCGCATGAACGACCGGATCCGGGATGGAAGTGTTGCGCACTGCCGCATGAAATCCTGAACCGATGCCATTGTTCTTCGCGATCATGACCGCCGCGTCCCCAGGAAATTTGTTGAAATAGAGCAGATCCAGCGTGCCATCAAGGTCCACGTCAGCCTGATCCATACGTTCCCACCCCAGTGTGTAGGAAGGACCCGTGCCCACTGCCTTTGTACCAAGCGAGGCTAAAGTCGTTCCGACACAGCGTAACAAGATCCTCTGACCCATCGCCATCCACATCCATCACTTCGAAGTCATCGACGCACCCTGGCCGGTCATCGATCCTATCCGCGCGCTCGTAAACAAGACCAGGTGCCGCCGATCCATGGCCTGCCATTGATACCGCTGAGCACATCCCGTTCCGTTCATGTCCGATCCGAGACCAGTCACCGCAGTGATCAGCGTATCCACAATGAACGCAGGCCCCAGATCACCTGCGCCATCGTTCAGATACCACCGGATCACATAGGGTCCCTGAGTGCTCAAGAGCACATCCTTCATACCGTCAGCATTGGCATCGCCGCCCACGGTTTTACGTCTCGAGTGGAGCCCAAAACAAAGGGGGCCCGTCAAACAGCACCGGTCAGGCCCGCGACCCGATCCAGCATCATCACGAGATCAAGGAAAACGCCGCCCCCGATGTTGAGCGATCCATGAACCTTGGATGGGGCAAAGGTCCTCCAGAGAACGTCGCTATCACCGTCCCCATCGATATCATCGGCCAGGACGGGGCCGGCCCCGAGCGTATCGGTAAGGTGTACAGGGTGTCGAACATGCCGCCCCCCAGGTTCCTACACCAGTAAATCCCGAACTGGTAGCCGGAAAAACAGACAAGTCGGTCCCGTCCGCCGTAAACGTCGTGGACCCAGGGGCCCCTCCGCACCCCGACCCCCCGCCCCCCCCCCCCGCGGTCCTCCTCATGGAATGCCGCGTCTCGAATTGCCCATGGCCTACCTGCGGACCAATGCACAGCCGACAACGTCCCCGATGAGACGCAACGTCAGGAAGGTTCCACGACCGCAAGGTAGCCTCCGGCGCCTGGTCGAGACCGGAAATTAGCCAGCAGGCCCCGTTACCTACTTCGCACGAACGCCAGCGCCGCCTCCATGTGGTCGTGCATCACCGCATCGGCACGGAGAAATGGGACGTGCTTCCGGAAGTCGGTGTAGAGCGACTCGACGCGCTTGGAGCTTTTCGCCGGGCGGCGGAACTCCAGTGCCTGTGCAGCGGTGAACAACTCAATGGCGAGGATGCGCTCCACATCGTGTACCACGGCCCAGGTCTTGATCGCTGCGGCAGCGCCCATGCTCACATGATCCTCCTGGCCGTTGCTGCTGTCGATGGTGTCCACGCTGTTGGGCATGCAACGCTGCTTGTTCGCACTTACGAGCGAGGCAGCGGTGTACTGCGGGATCATGAAGCCGCTGTTGAGGCCGGGCTTCGCGACCAGAAAGGCAGGCAATCCACGTTGGCCGCCGATCAACTTGTAGGTACGCCGCTCGCTGATGCTGCCTAGTTCGGCCACGGCGATCGCCAGAAAGTCGAGCGCCAGGGCCAGCGGCTGTCCATGGAAATTGCCCGCGCTGATCACCAGGTCCTCGTCATCGAAGACGGTGGGATTGTCCGTCACTGCCTCGAGCTCGCGTTCCACCACGCGTTCGACATAGGCGATGGCATCGCGCGAAGCGCCATGCACTTGCGGGATGCAGCGGAAGGAATACGGGTCCTGCACGTGTTCCTTCTTGCGGGCGATCAACGCACTGCCGTGCAGGAGTTCGCGCATGTGCCCCGCGACCACAGCCTGGCCGGGATGCGGCCGCACGGCGTGGACGGAGGGATGGAAAGGCTCGATGCGCCCATCATAGGCGTCCAGCGAAAGCGCGGCGATCTCATCGGCGAGCTGGGCCAGGCGCGTCGCCTTCAAGGTGAGCAGGGCCGCATAGGCGTTCATGAACTGCGTGCCGTTCAGCAGGGCGAGTCCTTCCTTCGGACCGAGGTCGATCGGCTTCCAACCGAGTTGCTTCAACGCGGCGGCTGCTTTCATGCGCTTGCCCTTCAGCACCACTTCGCCGAGGCCGATCAAAGGCAAACTGAGGTGCGCGAGCGGGGCCAGATCGCCACTGGCGCCGAGCGAACCGCGTTCGTAGACCACCGGCAGCACATCGGCATTGTACATGTCCACGAGCCGTTGCACAGTGGCCGGCGCCACAGCACTGTGCCCGAAAGCCATGTTCTGCACTTTCAGCACCAGCATGGCGCGCACGATCTCGGCAGGCACGGGATCGCCGCTGCCGCAGGCGTGGCTCATCACCAGGTTCTTCTGGAGCTGGGCCAGATCGCCCTTGGCGATGGAGGTATTGTGCAATGCCCCGAAGCCCGTGTTCACGCCGTAGATCGGCGCATCGCTCTTCTTCAGGCGATCGCGCAGGTAGGTGTGGCTCTTCTTGATCGCGGCCTGGGCCTCCTTGCTCAGGGCGATGGGCTGGCGATCGCGGAGGATGGCGTCCAGTTCCGTGAGGGTGAGGCCGAGGGTGCCGATGGGATGGGGGCGCATTCCGGTTGTCGGTTGTCGGTTGTCAGTGGCCTGTTGATGGTTGTCTGTTGTCAGGCTGGCTGGGGAAACGTTGCGGTGGCATGGTGCGACGGACAACCATCAACCAACAACCGACAACAGTTCCTCTTGCTTCACTGCCCGCTGCTCGCCGGTCTTCATGTCCTTGATGGTCACGATGCCTTGCTTCAATTCGTTCTCACCGATGATGGCCACGAAGGCGATGTTCTTGTCGTCGGCGTACTTGAACTGCTTGGCCATTTTCACGGCATCCGGATACAGCTCTGCAGCAATGCCCGCCTCGCGCACCGTTCGCAGCAACTTCAAGCAATGCATCGCTTCCTTCTCGCCGAAGTTGGCGAAGAGCAACTTGGTGCTACCACCTAGTTCCGCCGGGAACTTGTTCGTCTCCAGCAGCACGTCGTAGATGCGGTCCGCGCCGAAGCTGATGCCCACACCGCTCATGCCTTTCAGGCCGAATACGCCGGTGAGATCATCGTATCGGCCGCCCCCGCAGATGCTGCCGGGCATCGTGCCTTCGAGCGATTTCACTTCGAAGATGGCGCCGGTGTAGTAGTCGAGGCCGCGGGCGAGGGTGGGATCGAACTCCAACGTCGCTGACTTCAATGCTCCAACAGCATCGAACGTTAACGCGAGGTCCTTCAAGCCTTGCTGTGCGATGGTCGAGTTGGTCAACCAATTCTGGAGTATCGGGCGTTGTTCGTGCCAGGTTCCTTTCAACTCGAACAACGGCGCGATGCCCTTGATCGCTTCATCGGAAACACCTTTTGTACGCATCTCCTCCTCCACCTTCTCCCGCCCGATCTTGTCCAACTTGTCGATCGCCGTCACGATATCGACCACCTTTTCTGGTTGGCCGCTCACCTCGCACCCGCTCAGCACTTTCCGGTCGTCAATCTTGACCACCACTTGAAGACCAAGGCCGGTGAAGACATCATCCACGAGCTGCACCAGTTCGATCTCGTTCAGCAGGCTCGTGCTCCCGATCACATCCGCATCGCACTGGTAGAACTCGCGGAACCGCCCCTTCTGCGGGCGATCCGCACGCCACACCGGCTGCATCTGATAACGCTTGAAGGGAAAAGTGATCTCGTTCTGATGCTGAACCACGTAACGCGCAAAGGGCACGGTGAGATCGTACCGCAGTGCTTTCTCCGCCAACTCGCCAGCCAGCTTTCCGGGGTGTACCTCCTCCCCTGCCTTCAGCTTCGCTTTCGTGTCATCGCTTACTTCTTTCCATGCATCACCGCTGTTCAGGATCTTGAAGATCAAGCGATCACCCTCCTCGCCATACTTGCCGGTAAGCGTCTCCAGGTTCTCCATGGCGGGGGTCTCCAGCGGTAGGAAGCCGTACTTCTGAAAGACCCGTTCGATGGTGCTGAAGATGTACTTGCGGCGCAGCATCTCCTGCGGGGAGAAGTCGCGCGTGCCTTTGGGGATGGAGGGCTTCTGGGCCATGCGGAGGGCGAAAGTAGCGGGCATGGAGCAGAGCACAGGGAAAAGGGGAAAGGTGGAAGGGTGAAGAGGAAAGCCTGACGGCACCCTCTTTCATTCCTCTTCCACCTTTCCCTTTCAGCCTTTTGCCTTCGTGTGGACTAGTCCTATAGAGCACCTCCGGAGCGCCCTTATCTTTGGGAACAGGCGGCACATGGACCCACGCATCCGATTCGAAAGCAAGGAGGAAAGCAACCTGCGCAGAGAGCAAGCCTTTCTGGCCCTCTCACCGAGCGAGCGCGTCGAGTGGTTCTTCCGCAGTTTCGCCGACCGAGGCAAGGACCCGTTCGAAGTTCGCGCGGTACCGGACAATTTCGTGGTCCACAAGAAGACCGATGCAGTTCGTTGACGAGGTGCTCTCCTGCGCGGCACAGGACATGGTTAGGCCGGGCGCCGGAACTCCCGGCCCCCGACCCTTATCCCCTCCGACGAGCCCCCCTTTCTCGAGCAGAACGTTTCCACCGAACCCTCACCCCCGGTGCACTCGCTTGCGGGGGGCAGAGTTGGCTGGCACACCCGTGGCACACTACCGCGTGCTCAACTACGACGATCTGATCGCGAGCAAGCTGCGGTCCGCAAGGCCGAAGGACTTGCTCGACGTTCAGGAACTGCGGCGTAAGCGCGGATAGAACTCCAGAGAAATGGGGAAAGGTTGAAGGCCGAAGAGGAAAGCCTGACGGCACCCTCTTTCTTTTCCCTTCAACCTCTCCCCTTCAGCCTTTAGCCTTCGGGTGGGCTATTCCTTCACGAAGCGCACCGCAGGAAGCGTGCTGTCCTGCACCTTCACCACGTACATACCAGCGTCCAGTCCGGCGATGTCGATGGAGACGCCGGTGCCTTGCACCATCGTGCGCTGCACCAGGTGACCGGCGGCATCGAACACGAGAACGTGCTGGCCGTGGGCGGTTTCGGGAGGCACCACCATGAACAGCTCATCGCCCCGGCGGAACAGTTGCAAGGAAGGCAGGGACGCTTCGTTCAAGCCGGTGGTAAGCATCGGGCTGCGGAAGCTGAAGGCCTCGAGGAACACGCCGCTGTCCAATGCGCCGTCAGCGACGTCTGCGATGGCGACTTTGAAGTGGTAAGGCTGCAATGGCTGCACTACAGCGAATACGGTAAGGTTGGTGGTGAAGCCGTCGTAGGCGACATAATACCCGGGAATGCCCTCATTGTCGTGGTAGTACCCGCTGTTCAATTGGTTGTTCACGTTGTTGATGGACACCACGGTTCCGCCTGGGATCGCCGCCACGTTGGTGGGAGTGCCGAAGCCCGGGCCGCTCAAATAGATGCCAAATACATCGTTGAAGGCCGAACCCACGAACTCCTGGTACTCCTCGCTGCCGAAGGAGAAGTTGAAGAGCAAGGTGTCCCCCTGCGGCACGCAATCGAACTCCAACACGCAGGCCTCATAGGTTATGCCGCCCATGCCCAGCGCGTTGTCCAGGTCCGCATCCCCCGGGGTACCCAGATAGTCGCTCGCGAAGTTGGCGACCGGTCCTGCGACGAGATCAGCGCCCCCGGTGGTCAGCACGAGCCCTTCGGTGATGGACAATTCCGAGGTGCCGACGAAATGACCCATGGCGCGCTCCGGGCAGTTCACGGTCACGTTGCTCACCGTGACCCCGATCCCCTCCAGCAGGGTGGTGATGGAGCCGATGGTGAGGCTGTCAGTGATGGTGAGCTGGGCCTGGCCGGCCAGTGCGAAAAGGGAGAAGGCAGCGGAGGGTAGAAGCTTCTTCATGCGATGGGTTTTCAGCAGGTGAAGCTACGAGACCATCCCAAAAACAGCGAACCGCCCGGGCTGTGCCCTTGGGCGGTCCGCCGACCAGAACTTGTCCCCGTCTCCAGGGACGCTTCGCTGCACAACATTACGGGTGTTGGTGGGCGATCGGTGCGTTCCGATCCGCCAGAAACCGGGGCGGATATACACGTCCGAGAGCAACGCGTGCCGGATACCGCATGCACGACAAGACCTCCCGGCAAGGAGGTCCCGCGTGTTCGCAACGCGAGTCCCTATTCCCCGATCCGAGGTTGATGGAGCGTAAGCGGTTCCATGGACATTCCGGATACCCGCGCGCTCGGCTCCAGGCCGATGGGCAGCTCGCAGGGACGCAGGGCACAGCTTGGCGCCTGGCAATCGGCGATCCGTCCTTCGGCCAGTTGGTCGGCCATGCACGCATTGAAAGCCGCGTGCTCGCGGTAGCAGGCGTCCTGCTCCGGGCAGCGCAGGGCGGCCAGTTGATAGTCCGAAGCGGCGCGCTGGTAGAAGACGATCAGCTCCAGGGGATAGGTCTGGGCCGAAGCCGTTCCGAAGGCGAGGGAAGCGAAGGCGAGGAGGAGAAGGTTCTTCATGACCGGAGGTGCTGGGGGTGGCGCTATTGCCGGGACGAAACTGCCTACGCCCCCTACGCTTCGGAAGTTCCAGCGAGCAAGTGGCGGGGGTGGGTGAGCAAGTGGCGGAAGACCGTACGGCTACCTTCACCTCCACGATGAGTGCACTACCAAAAACCCCGGAAACCACCGCCACTATCCGCTTCCAGGACTGCGACCCGTTCAACCACCTGAACAACGGTCGCTACACGGACTACTTCCTGAACGCCCGCGAGGACCACCTGCTGGAAGCATACGACTTCGATCTCTACGGCATCGCCAATACCACCGGCCGCACTTGGGTGGTGAGCACCAGCCAGATCGCCTACCTGCGCCCGGCCATCCTCATGGAGAAAGTGGTGATCTCCTCACAGCTCATCACCTACAGCCCGAAGCATGTTGAAGTGGAGATGCAGATGTGGGACAAGGAGAAGAAGGTACTGAAGGCGCTCTGCTGGATGAGCTTCGTACACTTCGACCTGCGGACGAACCGGTCTGCGGAACACATCCCGGAGCACATGGAACTCTTCGCACAGGTCTGCCTGCCCGTGGAAGAGAAAGCCTTCGACCTGCGGGTGAAGGGGTTGCGGAGCAAATTGGTCTGATGTCGCTAGCGCCTTAATAGTCCTCGCCAACCGCGATGCACTTCTCAAAGTTCCTCCTGTACTGTTCGATCCTGGCTTTCAGCATCCAGAAGGAGGTCTGCGCCCAAGAATATTGGGTGCAGAAATTCGGAGGCCTCGGCGGTGATGGCGTTCATGATGTGGTCGTGGGGCCCGATGATCACATCTACGTTGCCGGTGAGTTCACGGCAGGCATGGAGGTCGATGGTCAACCGTTGAACTCGGCCGGAGCATCCGATGGTTTCGTCGCGAAACTGAGCCCGACCGGGGACTTGGAATGGATGAAGCGGGCCGGAGGCCCTACGATAGACAGGTGCTGGAAGCTCGCGCTCGGTATCGACGGGTCGCTGGCGGTCACTGGACAATACATGGGGCCGGCGGACCTGTTCGGAACATCCGTACCAGGCAGCAATAATACCTGGAACGCGTTCCTGGCCAAGCTTGACCCGGCCACAGGCGATGCACTGTGGGTGCGCACAGGTGGTTCGAATGATGGCACGGAAAGGCCGAACGGACTGAGCATTTCCCCGAACGGGAATATCACGATGGTGGGTGAGTTCTCAGGCACGGCCGTATTCGACGGAGGCACGATCACCAGCATGTTCGACCCACTCCTTCAACAACTCGGTACCGATGTGTTCATTGCTGGCTACTCTGCCGCCGGGGCCCCACTCTGGCTGAAGCATGGAGCGGCTGAATTCACGGATAAAGCGGTGGATGTGGTGAGCGATGCTCAGAACAACCTCTATGTCTGCGGCCAATTCAGCGACACCATCACTTTCGACGCGGTGCATGCGAACGCGATGGTGAACGCCATCTTCCTGATGAAGTTGGACCCCTTGGGGAACGAGGTCTGGTTCCGCACGTGTGGAGGCGGGGTCGTGGATGTGGTGAACGATATGCTTTTAACCAGCACCGGCCAACTGCTACTATGCGGCGATGTGCGCGGGAACATGTACTACCTGGACGGTTCCACCGATGTGATCCATGCCCAGGATGATTACGCCTACTTCCTGCTCCAGGTGGACACCGCCGGGGAGCACGTGGCCCATAGCGTGCTCGGTTCGGACAGTCCAGTCTCCGCCCAGGCGATCGATCAGCGAGCGGATACCGTGGCCGTTCTCGGCACCTTCCGATGCCAGTTCTCGGATCTGACCGCACACTACAATGCCGATGGTCTTTTCATGGCCACGGGACCAGAGGATCTGTTCATCGCAAAACATGCCTTCAATGGCTTGCAACTGCGGGAAGGGCAACAGATCGGGGGGCAATGGGCCAAGCAGGCAGGGTCCATCGCCTCGACCTCTGATGGCGCGCTGCTGTTCTCAAGCACATTCGAGGGTAGGTTGATCTTCCCTTCGGCGATCGGCTTGATCGGGGACTATTGCAACTATGGTGGGTGCGGTGCCGGTGCAGGACTCACCTTCCACCTTTGGGCTTACGACGATTGCGGCGATCTGAACGATGCGGCCTTTATGGCGATGTACTCCCTGGGCGAACGGGACGGCATACTCGCGAAGGCCCTTGTCCCCGGCCGCAGGCCCTATGACTTTTGGAACCCCATTGGTTCTGGAGCACCTTGTTCCGGGGAACGGCTCCCTCTCTGCATAACGAGCTACTCCAACGCGGCTGACCCATGCACCGATACGCTACTCAACTGTTTCTGCGAGGAGATCTCGATGGTTCCTCCTTTCAATGAGTATCAAAGCCCCGCCGCGATGGCTTGGTCCAGCTATTCGAATGGAGATATCTCGCTCTGTATCGCCCCAGACCTCGATTTCCTTTGGTCGAATGGCGAAACAACAGCACACATCTCACCACCGGATGGGTGGTCGACATGTACCGTGAACACGGTGAACGGTTGTTGGTCGTGGACAGATTCCGTTTTCGTGATCAATGAGTGTGAGTGGCCCCTGGTCTCGGACAACATCGTGGTGAACACCAATGCTGACTACCCTTACACGATCACTACATGCTCTCCGTTCTGGGCATGGTCGCCGAACATCCCATCGGGCTACATCTGCCAGTGGTACCAAGTGGGACAGACCGACACCATCGTGAATGATAGCATCTTCATAGCGCAGTCCGGGGGGTACATAGTTGAGCTCATCGGGCCCGCTGGTTGCCGGACGATGAACGGTATTACGGTGAACATGCCTGAAGCAGGTTTCTTGGACCCTGTGGATGGCTTCTCTTATCAGCTCTATCTGCCCAATGACTCTCTGTTCGATGGCGACACGCTGGTCACCTGTCCGGAGCCTTGCGTCGGCGGGTATTTGATCGCGATATGGACACAGAACGGACAACCGATCACCCTGAACGAGGATCTATACTGGATCGCGAGTTCTTGTGGCGCTGAGAACGGCATCGATCCGAACGAACCTATGCCGTGGGGAGTTCCGGGCGATGTTACTGGATGGGTCGATCTGTCCATGGAGATCGAGATCAACAACGGGCCATGTGGTTCCGAGAGCGCCGTGTTCCAGTTCCAGGACAGTGTCTTCGTGCATGTGGTGGAAGAACCGACCGTTACCGCCATTGTACCGCCTTACATCTGCGCTGGGGATACGCTACTGCTCGTTGCAAGCTGTACCACATGTGATTCCATTTCCTGGTCTGCTGGGTTGCTGACCAGTGCGAATGGGGATAGTGCCTGGTGTACGGAACCCGGAGGCTTGGTGATCGGAGCCTACCATACCGAAAACGGCGTCACCTGCTACGCGACCAATTATTATCAGGTCTCCGCGCCGCCCATGCCATATCTTGGACTCCTGCCCACGACCATCTGTCCAGGCGACAGTGCTTTGCTATTCACCTCGACCCAAGGCACGGACATCCAATGGACCGGCCCGTTGGGAGCATTCGGCCAGGACACAGCCGCCCTTTACGTGCACGAATTCGGCGACTACTACCTGACCATGACCGAACCGAACGGATGCGTGGTTTCCAACGGTCCGGTCACCCTTGCCCCATTTAGTTCACCGTACTTGCTGGTGGAGCCAGACCATGTGCTTTGCCCTGGCGAAAGCGTCTCCGTCGAAGTAGAGACGAGCGATCCGGGTTCCATCGTCTGGAACGCACCTCTTTCTGGAAGTGACACGCTCCAAATGATCGACGAACCGGGTATTTACAGTTGTAGCGTAACCAGTTGTGGGGACACACAAACGCTCACACTGTATATCGTCGGCGGGGATCCCATGGCAGAGATCGTCGACCCCGGTCCTTTCATCGGTTGTGAGGGCCAGACCTTCGAACTTGTCGGTGTTCCAGGTCAAGCGGTCTATATCTGGAGCCCGCACGATACCCTATCTACCAGCATCACGGTGGATGAAGCGGGTCTCTATCAACTCGTGGTCGCTGATCCGTTCGGCTGTTTCGACACATCCGCTGTGGTGATCGTGGAACTCACCGCAGCGGATACGATCGCTCTCGGCTTGGATACCACTATCTGTATAGGTGCGAGCTTGGTGCTCACCGCCAGCGGACCTTATTCGAATTGGATCTGGAGTACAGGCGATACTTCGGCCTCAACCGTGGTAGCAGAGCCAGGAACTTATACGGTGCATGGGTACGACCCCATGGGCTGCTTGGTGATAGGTACGGCCGTAGTGGATGCGCTCATCTGCCCTAACAGTACATCGGACGCAACGATCCCCAACGTGATCACCCCCAACGGTGACAACGAGAACGATAGTTGGGGGTTCGGTCCGGATGCACCGTATGTTCAGGCCAGCATTTTCAACCGTTGGGGTAACGAGGTCTATCGTGCGGACCCGAGGATTTCACGATGGTTCGGCAAGGACGAACAAGGCCATGAGCTTCCGGATGGCGTTTACTTCTACACGCTGACCCCGAGCGATCCCGACCAGAGTCCGGTGGTCAAGTCCGGCTATATCCAACTCATTCGACCGTAGTCATACTGACAACGGCCACATGAAAAAGCCCGGCTCATCTCCGGGCTCTTCATTTTCTGATCGTCTGATCTTCTAATCACCTCACCAACTTCTTGTACTTCAACCGGTGCGGGATGATGTCGCCGCTGTCGCAGGGCAACTCCAAAAAGCGGACGGGAGCGGTACCTGCGCC
Source organism: Flavobacteriales bacterium (assembly GCA_016703105.1). Classification (GTDB taxonomy): domain Bacteria; phylum Bacteroidota; class Bacteroidia; order Flavobacteriales_F; family PHOS-HE28; genus PHOS-HE28. The sequence goes on along the minus strand of JADJCS010000002.1, from coordinate 186,795 downwards.
TAAATGATCCCCAATCGGCTTGAACGCAGGCCAATGTTGCGGGGACCATGCGGAAGCGCACGAGGCTGCTCTTCGCGCATCCGTGCGTCTAGTCACCGATCTACCCGAACCACCACGAAAGATGTTCACCGCCAACTATCGGATCCTTCTGTCCTTGGGCGGGCTGCTTGCCCTCTTGCCATTAACGAGCAGCGCCCAGACCATCTATATCCCTGACGTGAACACACGCACCTGGCTGAACGGCCAGGTACCGGGTTGCGTGGATGTGAACGGGTACATGGACACGGCGTGGACGATGCAGCAAACGCCGCCCTACCCTCTGGCGGCAGACATCGACATCACGTGGGACCCCAGCGACCTCACCGGGATCCAATATGAACAGGACAACGAGATCAGCGTAAGTTACACGGCCGGCGCGAGAAGCCCCGTGCTGCCCGCGTTCCCGGCCAGCATGGAAACACTGTTCCTCCACGACTATCCCGGCACTACCCTCCCGGTGCTTCCCGCTGTGATCAACCAGGTGGAGATCTTCGATTGCCCTGCGCTTACCACCCTGCCTCCGTTCCTACAGCCATTCCAATTCCTGGACCTCAGCAACCTGCCGCTGCTCAGTTCCCTACCCCCGCTCGCCTCCAACGGTGGCTTCAATTCGCAGATCAACCTCTACGATCTCCCCACCCTCACCAGCCTGCCGGCATTGTCCGGCGCATGGATGTCGGTAAGGCTGCGATCGCTCCCTCAAGTGACCAGCCTCCCCACGCTGCCCTCCAGCGTGCGCTACCTCACGCTCGAGGATATGCCCACATTCTCCACATTACCCGTCGCCCTGCCGGCAGACCTGCAATACCTGTGGTGCCGTCATCTTCCCTCACTAACAGGGCTGCCCACCACGGCACCACCCGACCTGAGGAACATCGAACTCCTCGATCTGCCTCTGGTCACGGATATGATCGGCGGCCTGCCGAACGACTTCAGCTACCTGCTGCTTGAAGATCTGCCCCTGTTCAACCAGCCGCTCGACCTCCCAGCATCCACGACCGCGCTTTTCCTGCGTGAACTTCCTCTGTTGCCCCTGCCGGTACCTGTGCTTTCACCCTATTTTCTGGAACTTAAGGAACTACCGCTCTGGACCAGCATTCCCGATACGCTTTTCGCACAGGTGTCTGAATTGGGTCTGGATTCCATGCTCACGATCTCTACCCTGCCAACAGTGCTGTCACCGAACCTCGATTCGGTGGCCGTGATCGACTGCCCGAACCTCACCTGCCTTCCCCATCTGCCGAATTACTTCCGGATACTTTACCAGGAAGGTGGCTCTATTTCGTGCATACCGAACTACACGCCATGGTGGGACATGAACCAGAACCTGCCGCTCTGCACACCCTTGAACAGCGCCTGCGCTCTGGTGAACCCGCTCGCCACCGGACACATTTACCACGACCTGAACGCGAACGGTCAGCGCGATGCGGGAGAGCCTCCGGCCCCCTACGTGATGGTGCAGGAGTCCCCGCAGAACAGCCTGACCGCCGGCGATGCCTCGGGCTACTTCGACTTACCGCTCGATGCCGTGGTGCACACGCTGACGGCTGCATCCACGAATCCCTACGTGGTCTCCATCGTCCCCGCGTCGCACACAGCGGCACTGCTGAACCTCACCGACGTGGACTCGCTCAATGATTTCGGCGTGGTGCTCCAGCCGAACGTGGAGGATCTGGTGACCACGATCACCACCACACCCGCGCGGCCTGGCTTCGAGAACGAGGTATGGGTACAATGCACGAACGTAGGAACGGTGCCCCATGGCGGAACAGTGAGCTTCACTTTCGATGCGGATCAAAGCTGGGTGAACGCGACACCTGCACCGGGTACGCTGACCGGAAACACGGCCACCTGGTCCGTAGCGCCGCTGCCCCTGGGCGGATCCGCAGTGTTCGCCATCACCCTGCACACCGATAGCGCCGTGGCGCTGGGCACGCCGATCGACCATACCGCCACTGCCGAACCGATCGCCACCGACGGCACCCCGCTCGATAACGTCTTCAACCTGACGGACTCTGTGGTGGGCAGCTACGATCCCAACGACAAGCGCGTGGTGCCCGAGGCGATGCTCCCTGCGGACGTCGCGGCCGGCGAGCGCTTGACCTATACCATCCGTTTCCAAAATACCGGGACCTACCCGGCCGAACGCGTAGTGATCACCGATGCATTGAGCAGCGATCTGGTGCACAATAGCCTAGCCGTCACTGCGAGCAGCCATGTCTGCACCTGGGTTCTCGTGGACGGTGTGCTCCGGTTCACTTTCGATCCGATCAACCTGCCGGACAGCGCCAGCGATCAAAGCGGCAGCAATGGTTTCGTCACCTTCTCCATCCGCCCGTCGGCCACCCTGCTGCCCGGCGAACAAGTACACAACAGCGCCAACATCTTCTTCGACTACAACCTGCCCGTGGTCACAGAGCCGGCCGTCTTCACGGTGATCGACCTCTCCGGGATCGCCGAGGTACATGCTGATGACCTGCTGATCTTCCCGAACCCGGCCACCGACCAGGTGTTCGTTGCGCGGCCAAAGGACGTGTTCGGGCCCATGCACGTTCAACTGCTCGATCCGAGCGGGAGGAGCATCGCCCGATCAACCCACAACGGTCCTGGAGCGGCGGCGCTTTCCGTGGCAGGCTGCGCTTCGGGCGCCTATGTGTTGGAAGTACACAGCGGAACGGAACGCTGGCATACGGTGCTGCATGTGCAGTGAGGTGGCCTTGATAAGCGCGGGCATGAACGTCCCGCGCGAGTTGAAGGCGGGGAGAAGGCCTTGGACCTGCACCTGAGAAGCCTGCGCGAGTTCCTGGATGGCGCTGAACGCGCGATGCAGGATGCGCCGATCCTTGGAGCGCAGAGATCACCAGCCCGCGTGTTCGACGTGAAGGCACGATAAGCAGGTACCTTGGGACCCGCGAACCGAACTTCCCACGGGCAGCGGCCGACTTATGGCATCCATACGTTCCACCCTTTTCACTTCCACCGCGCTGCAAAGTCTCCTCTTGGGTGATCGCGATTTCAAGAACACCGATGAACTGATCCTGCGCGATCACCTGGCGCTGGTACGCACGCGGTTGGCTAACGAACGCACCTTGCTCAGCTACATCCGTTCGGCGCTGTACCTGTTGATCGGCGGCATCGCATTGCTGCAACTGGAAGGGTATGGCGATCTGCGCTGGGCGGGAAAGTTCTCCTTGGTGCTCTGCGGGATCTTCATCGTGGTCGGCCTCTACCGCTACCATACGCTGCGGCGGCAACTGGACCATTTCTACCGGGCCGGTATCGCATTGCCCAAGGTGGAAACCCCGAGCTGAGCTCCATGGCGATCGCACTGGTCCTCGGTCTGCTCGTGGCCGCCATCGTCCTCTTCAGCACCGAGCGCATCGGTGTGGATGTGGTAACGGGCCTGCTGCTGGTGGTACTCGTGCTCACCGGCATCCTCACCACCGGAGAAGCCTTCGCGGCCTTCGGCACGGACTTCATCGTCATGCTCGCTTCCATCTACGTGATCACCAATGCCGTGGAAACGTCCGGGGTGTTGGATGAAGTGGCGAACCGGTTGAGCCGTTCAAAGCCGGCCAAGATCATGGGCCTCATGCTCTGGCTACTGCCGTTCACGGCGATCATGAGCGCGTTCATGAACAACACCACGCTCACCGCATTGCTGATACCACCGGTACTGGCGTTGGCCAAAAAGTCCAAGCTCCCCGCGAGCAAGTTGCTCATGGCCTTGGCCTTCTCCAGCATCGTGGGCGGCACCTGCACCGTGATCGGCACCAGCACCAACATCGTGGTATCGGCCTACCTGGAGCAGCACGGCATCGCCACCATCGGTATGTTCGATTTCTTCGGGATCGGACTGGTGCTCGTGGCCGTTACCCTGGTGTACATGATGACCTTGGGCCGGTGGCTCACGCCTGTACGCGAAGCGCCCGATGCCGGAGTCGCCAACGCGGGCCGACTGTACACCAGCGAGATCCGCGTGCTGGAAGGCAGCAGCTTGATCGACAAGCCCGTGGGCGCCTCGGAACTCACGGCCAGCGGCTTCGAAGTGCTTTCCGTGAAGCGCAACGACCACCAGTTGTTCGGTACCCGGGGCATGCGCTACAAGGAGGGCGACGTGGTGCTGGTGCAAGGCGATGTGGACACCCTGCTGGCGGTGAAGGACAAGGCCGGCATCGAGATCCTGGCCGATGAACTGATGGCCGGGAACGGTAAGAACGAGGACGTGCTGTTGACCGAAGTGCTGATCCCGTCCAGCTCACGCCTCGTGGGCAGCACCATCGCTCAAGCCCGGTTCCTGGACCGGTACGGCTTGGCCGTGGCCGCTGTACACCGCGCGGGATCGCGCTTGTCCAGCCACATCGGCAAGGTGCGCTTGCGCGTGGGCGATGTACTGCTGGTGCAAGGTCCACCCGAAGCCCTGCATGAGCTCAACGACCAGCACAACCTGATCTCGCTGGAGAAGTTCACCACCGACCCGAAACGCGTTCGAAAGGGCTACATCTCCATCGGCCTCTTTCTAACGGCCATCATGCTGAGCACCACCGGACTGGTGCCCCTGGCCATCGCCTTCCTCTGCGCGGCGCTCGCCACGGTGCTGCTGCGCATTACCGATAGCATGCGTGCCTATACCGCCATCGACTGGCGATTGATCATCCTGATCGGTGGCATGACGGCCATGGGCACCGCCATGGTGAACAGCGGTGCGGACCAATTCCTCAGTTCCTGGGTGGTGAAGCTCTGCGCGCCGATGGGCGTGCAAGGCACCCTGGCCGGTTTCATGGTGCTCACGGTGCTGCTCACCCAACCCATGAGCAATGCCGCTGCGGCCCTTGTGGTGCTGCCCATCGCCATCAGCGCAGCGACGGCCATGGATGTATCGCCGGTCACCTTCGGCATGGCCGTGATGCTCTCCGCCTCCATCTCGCTCATCACCCCGTTCGAACCGTCGTGCGTGCTCGTGTACACGCCGGGCCGCTACCGCTTCACGGACTTCCTGCGCGTGGGCGGACCGCTCACCGCGATCCTGCTGGTGGTGGTCTTCTTCCTGGTGCAGCGGCAGTGGCCGTTGTGATCAGACCCGTGCAAAGTGGTTCTCCATTCACTGCTGCTGAACGATGAACTCAACAACGAATCCCGGCTCATCAACGGGTTCTTCGTTATTCGAGCTTGTGATCAGCCGCGTACAGCTGGAGGCACTCCTCCAAATGAAGTGCTATGATGGAGATAGACTACGCGATGCGGGAACACACAAGATCACCGGCTCGCGCTGGATGACGAACGACGTTGTGCCTGGTGGGCCATGCGCTCACGGCGGCGTGGTGGGTGTTGGGGTGATGAGCTTAACTAGATCAACCCCTCCCGCACCGCCAGGTTCACCGCACTGGCCACGCCCTTCACCTGCAGCTTCTCGTAGATGTGGCTCACATGCGTGTTCACCGTGGCGTAGCTGATGTTGCATCGCGCGGCGATGATCTTGTAGCTGTAGCCCTCGGCCAGCAACTTCAGGATCTCCAGTTCGCGTTCGCTGAGTTGGAAGTCGATGGTCTTGCTGTTGGAGCCACGCTGCGCGAAGAGCTTCAGCACCTTCGCGGCGATCACCGGCGTCATGGGCGCACCGCCCTGGGTCACTTCCACGATGCCTTCGATGAGCTTGCCCGGTTGCGTCTGCTTCAGCAGGTAGCCGTCCGCGCCGGCGAGGATCGAAGAAAAGATGCGCGCATTGTCCTCCAGCACGGTCTGCATCAGGATCTTCACGTCCTTGAACTGCTTGCGGATGAGCGTAACGCCCTCGATGCCGTCCACGTGCGGCATGTCGATGTCCATGAGCACCACGTCGGGTTTGGTCTCCATGACATGTCGCACCACCTCGCGGCAATCGGGCCAGGCGCCCACGCAGGTCATGTTGTCCGTGCTGTCGATGAGCATCTGCAGCCCTTCGCGGCGCTTGGCGTTATCATCGAATACGGCTACGCGGATGCTCATCGGTGCGGTCTGATGGGGCAAAACTATTCCGTCGCTGGGGGCGCTTCGGTCATTGCATCCAATGATTTCGCGCGACCATCGGGCACGAAGAGAAGCTCGATCGCCGTGCCCTTCCCTTCAGCGGATGTGATGCTCAAGGTGGCACCGAGCTCAGCCGCGCGCTTCCGCATGTTGGGCAGGCCGTTGCCGCCGCCGCTGGTGCTCTGCACATGCTGGGTATCGAATCCTTTGCCATCGTCGGTGATGCGCAACACGATCTGCCCGCGTTCCCGAACGAGCGTCACGCTCAATTCGGTGCAGCCGCTGTACTTCACCGCGTTGTTCACGGCTTCCTTGAACACGAGGTACAGGTTCTTGCGCGCGGCCATGTCCAGCGGAAGCGAACGCAAGGCCGGATCATGATCGAAGTGCAGCACGCATCCGCGCGTCTCGGTCATACGCACAGCGTGGTCGATCATGCGCTTCACCAAGTGCTCCATGTCGTCGTTGTCGGCGTTCACGGCCCACACGATGTCGTTGATGGACTCCAGCACCTGCGTGGTGCTCTCGCTGATGCGCGCCAGCAGTTCGTTGGCCTCGGGCGCCTTCTGCGCCACCTTCTTCTGCGCCACGGAGCTGTAGAGCGACACGCTGCTGAGCGTGGAACCGATCTCGTCGTGCAGGTCGCGGGCGATGCGCTCGCGCACGGCCACCACCTTCATGGCCTGCGCAAGCCGGTAGCGGTAGAAGGCGTAGAGCCCACCGCCGAGCAGCAACAGCAACGCACCACGGAACCACCAGGTGCCCCACCACGGCGGTGCGATGATCAGCTCCAGCGACGCGCCGCGCTCATCCCACACATCGGCGCTGTTGCGGCCTTGCACGCGGAAGGTGCAGGTACCCGGATCCAGGTTCGTGAAGGTGGCCTCGTGGGCCGTGCCCGCCTCCACCCAATCGGTGTGGAAGCCTTCGAGCTGATAGCGGAAGCGGTTCTTCTGCGGCACCGAGTGGTCCATGCACGCGAAGGAAATCGTGAGGGAGCGCTCGGCATACGGCAGCGAGAGACTGGGCAGGTGATCCGGTGGGGACGGGATGACGAAGCCCTTGTCATCCCCGTTCCGCGCAGCCTTCCAACGCACGGGTGTGTTGGCCAGTGCCAGGCCGGTGATCACCCGTCGCGGACGGCGCCGCATCGCCGTACATGGTGTTCGGATCGAACCAGGTGATGCCGTTCGTTCCTGCGAAATAGAAACGTCCGTCGTGGCCGATCGCTGCGCTGTAGCGATTGAACTCGGTACCGGCGATGCCGTCGTTGCGCGAATAGGTGCGCAGGGCGTGTGTGCGCGGGTCGAAGCGACAGAGGCCCCCGTTGGTGCTGATCCAGAGGTTGCGGTGCGCATCGGCGAGCATGGCGTAGACCGTGTTGTTCGGCAGGCCCTTGCTCACATCGAAGGTGCGGCACCGACCGCTGCGCATGTCCATCCGCACGAGTCCCGCGTCTTCCGTTCCCAGCCAAAGCACCGCATCCGCCGAGTCCGGATCGGCGCACAAGGAGAAGATGCGTTCACTGGGCAGCGAGTGGGGATCGCCGGGAACAGGTTTGTGTACGGTCCATCGCTGTGCTCGCCATTCAAGCACGCCTTGCCGCGTGCCCAGCCAGAGCGAACCATCGGCGCCGAAGTGCAAGGCCGAGACCGCGCGATAGTCCGTTTCCAGCAGCGCGAAGGGCAACACGTAGCGTGCGGTGATCCGTTGCGCGATGGGATCGAAGCGCAGGATCCGATCGGCAGGTTGGCCCGGTGAAGCGCTCGCGAGGATCCAAAGGTCCGGACTGTCGCAGGTGATCAGCATCAAGGGATCTTCCTGTGTTCCCAAGGTCACCGCCTGAAGCCCATCGCTTGGCGCAGGGCCGTATCGCAACAGCGTATTGTTCGCCAGCGTCACGCACGCCCACCAGGCCCCTTGTGCATCGCGTTGGATGGCGGACCAGCTCGGACCGCGACCGGTCGGGCGCAACGCTTCCTTGAAAGCAATAGGCCGCACGTCACCGTCCGGTGCGTTCACCCACAGCATGTCCGATGAAACCACGATCCAACGACCCTCGCGGTCGGCCTTCACCAACCAGGGACTGGAGCCTTGCAAGAGCCGGTGGAAGCGCCCGGCCAGCGCGCGATGCAACAGCACGCCGTAGCCCGTGGTGCCCACCCACAGGTTGCCGCTGCGGTCCTTCGCGAAAGCGTTCACGAGCGAACCGCCCGGCAATGAACCACCGTTCACTTCGGTGAAGGCGATGCGCTCTTCGCTACCGTCCGTGAGCGAAAGGCGTGTGGCAAGGACGTCACCGACGAAGCCGAGCCAGAGCTTATCCCCATCCAGTAAACAGGTGGCCAGTTCGCCGCCAACGGCGTGGATCGCGATGGTATCGGTGGCGACACGCGTGACGGGATCGAAGCGCACCACGCTCCGCTCACGCACCATGATCATGCGCTTGCCCATCGTATCGGCGATCAGCGCGCCAACACCCGACCAAGCGGGCAATGCGACTCGTTCCACTCGCACGCCCGATCCATCACCGAATGCGGTGATCTCCAATGCATCCGAGGTGAGCGTCCACAACGCGCCGTCCGGTGCAACGGCCATGGCCGTGATGTGTTCCGCCACGCGCTTCGCAGCTCCTCCCTTCACCGTGCGCGTCACGCTTCCATCCGCAGCGAGCACCAGCACGTTACCGGCGCGGTCTTCAGCGAATTGGCGCACGGCCCGCGAGATGCCCGGTGTGGTCGCATCCGAGCGCAGCACATGCACGAAAGCGCCGGTGCGCGGCTCGTAACGGTCCACGGCGCCCGCATCCGTTCCGATCCAAAGGTCTCCCGCGCGGTCCTCGTACAAGGCGCTGATGTGGTTGGCGCAAATGCTCGCGCTGTCGCGCGCGTCGTGTCGGAAGACCGTGTAGCCATAGCCATCACTGCGCGCCAGGCCGTCCTTGGTGGCGAACCACAGGTAGCCGGTGCGGTCCTGCAGGATGGCGCGCACCATGCCCTGCGGCAGGCCATCGTCCACGGTGATCCATTCCACCGGCAACGCCGTGGGGCGCACAGCTTCCTGTGCGGTGGTGGGCACCGCGCCAAGGCCCGTGATCAGGGCCAACAGTCCGTTCAGCAAGGGGGACGCGCGCATGACTTCTTCGGGAAACTTAGCCATAAGTGCAGCAGCGGGAATCATTGGACCCAATGATGCCGCCGAGCCGCCGGTTCATTGGACGCAAGGATTGTTGCCCGCCTCCGCGCGGAGTTCGTTTGTACCGTCGAATTCCATCGCTGGAAACTAAGATCCCCGACCTATGAAAACGTCTCTCCGCATTCTCCTCCTCGGTTGTTTGTTGCAGTCATTGACCTCGTCCGCCCAGACCTATTGCCAACCCACATACTCTGGTATTGGTGGAGGCTCCGGTACCTACATCGATGGCTTCGTCCTGGGTACGATCAACAACCTGGGGACCGGCCCCACCGCTCTTCCCGGATATGCGGATTACACCAACACCGGCCTCAACAGCATAACTACCGTCGTTCCGGGTTCAACCAACTCGGCCACCATCTTCCTCGGCCCCGCCTCGGAACTCACCCAATATGCGATCTGGGTCGATCTTGACCGTGATCATGTCTACGGCCCCACCGAGCAACTGGCCTACCAGTTGGTCGAAGACGATACGGCGAGCGTCACCTTGTCCATAACAATACCTGCCGACGCGCAACGTGGCTACACGGGCATGCGCGTGTTGTGCACCAGCATTGGAGATGACGCAAATGACCCTTGCGGCGTAATGGTCATCGGAGAAACCGAGGACTACACCGTGGTGATCGACGATGGCGCGCCGTGCATTCCGCTCTATACGGTCGGTACGAACTCTGGCGACTACATCGACGGTGTCACATTCGGCAACATCGAAAACACCAGCTCGGGGGGTACTACCGTATCGCCGTACAGCGGCCTGTTGGCCGGGCCCAACTTCATCACTTCCGTTGCTCCCGGCTCCTCTTATCCCATGGAGATCGTGTCCGGCTCGTCCGACGGCAACTTCAGCGAGTATTATACAGTATGGGTGGACCTTGACCAGGACGGCGTATTCAGCCTGGCTGAAAAGCTCGCGACCGGCACCACCAATTCCGCAGGTGAGGTGCTCCAGCTCCAGGTACCGATCCCCCCCGACGCGCACACCGGATACACACGAATGCGTGTGATATGCACTTACAACGAGGATCCCACCGATGCGTGCGGAACATTCGTCTATGGCGAGACAGAGGACTACACCGTGATCATCGACGATGGCGCGCCGTGCATTCCGGTGTATGCGTACGGCACCAACGGTGGGGACTACATCGATGGCTTCGTGTTCGGCACGATCAACAATAGCGGGTCCGGTGCCCAGGATGGCATTGCGTACAGCGACTTCCGGTATGGCGGGCCTGGTCTCATCGCCTCCGTGGTTCCCGGTAGCACCTATACCGCTACCATCACGTCCGGAACCACCGCCCAATATGATGTGTATGCGATCTGGGTGGACTTGGACCACGACTTCACCTATGAGCCGAATGAGGAGCTGGCCGGAACCTACGCAACTGGTTTCGGGGTACAGACCACCACATTGGATGTGACGATACCGGCCGATGCGCCCAGCGGCTATACCACCATGCGGGTGCTGTGCATATCCGGTGAGGGCGCCTACGATGCGTGCGGGTCATACCTCTGGGGCGAAACCGAGGACTACACGATCGTGATCCAGGATGGCTCACCCTGCATCCCACTCTACGGCGCACAAGCGAACCAGGGCCACTACGTGAGCGAAGTACAATTGGCCGGTATGTCCTACGGACCGGTCCCAGCTCCAAGCGGGTACACCGATGCCACCAATATTGGCGCGCATTTGCAGTCGGGCGCTACGAGCACCCTCACGATGTTCGGCGGATCGTCCGCGTCAGGCTACCTCAGCGCATGGGTCGACTGGGGCAATGGCTTCGAACTGATCGGCAGCCTGCCGGTGGGCACGGGCTTCGCACAAGTGACCTTCGACATTACCCCGGACTACTATTACGTGGGCTATGCGCGCATGCGTGTGGCGCACACCGATGCGAACGTGGGCGCATGCGATCCCAGCGACTTCGGCAGCGCGGTGGACTTCACCCTCTCCGTGGATAGCGAGGGCTGGCCCTGCCTGCCATTGCAGGGCTATGGCACACAGCTCGGCGATGGCTTCACCGACATGACGATAGAAGGTGATGCCTATGCGGCGCAAACGGATTTCCCCTACTACATAGCGTGGAGTGCCATGCCGTACCACCACGACGCAGGCAGTTCCATCACCATCAGCTTCATAGCAGGGTCCTACGCTCCCGAGACCTATCGGCTGAGCATGGACATGAACGACGATGGCGATTTCTTCGACACGAACGAAGAACCCCTCATCTACACCAGTGCGGTCGCTGGTGAACCCATCACGATGGTCTACCCGTTGCCGCCCAACTGCCTGCCGGGCCAGCACTTCATGCGCCTGCGCGCCAACGACGATGCCAACTTCCCGTTGATTGATCCGTGTGATGATCAGCCCTATGGCCAGCTCTTCGATTGGTTGGTCGTCGTGGAAGACCCCAACGGACCGTGCATTCCGTTCATGAACCAATGGACCACCGATGGCGACTTCATCGATGGCGTGCAACTGGGCACGATCCAGAACACCGGCACCGGCAGCGCGTTCGGTGTGGCCTACCAGGACTACACGGCGCAAAGCACCACACTGATCGTGGGCCAACCTGCAACCCTTACGATCACAGGTGGAGAGTACGCTGGCGACACCTACTCCGCGTGGATCGACTACAACAACGACAACGACTTCGATGATGCCGGTGAGTCACTGGGCTGGATCGGCATCGTAGATCCGTTCGGCACGAACGACCTGCCCTTCACCGTGCCGCCCGGCACCACGCTTGGCAGCACGCGCATGCGCGTGCGCTGCGCAACCAGCCCCATGAGCAATGCTTGCCTGGATGCGAGCTATGGAGAGACCGAGGACTATACCGTGTACATCGAAACGAGCACCGGCGTGCTAACCGCGATCATCGCCGACCTGCGCCTGCTGCCCACCACCGATGGCGTAAAACTGCTCACCGATGCCTCCCTCATCGGCAACAGCTATTTGCTCCTCGATGCCACCGGCCGTACACTGGCCACCGGCCGCATCACCGCCGACCGCACGGACCTGCCGATGCTCGACTTCGCACGCGGCGCTTACACCGTGCAAGTGCACCACGGCGATGCGCGGCAAGTGAAGCGCTTCGTGTGGTGAGGGCGTAAGACGAACGATGAACGCCGCAGGGGCTTCGGGAACGAAGGCCTTGCGGCGTTCTGGTTATGACCTCCGGGTTGTCGTGCTTTCCGCGAAGGCCTCGCCGGATTACCAGCCTTTGGGCTTTCCGCTTCAATCGCTCACGCGAATTCCGCCGGAACTTCGCCATTGTGAAAAAGGTTGGACGGAACGACCCATGCTCCAGCTCTGACAGATAAGCGTCGAGAACATTGTCGTAACGCAGGTTCATATTGGTCTTGCCCATGTCCTCGTCAGGAACACAAGAGCGATTGGCTCGTATCCAACCAACCTGATCCTCCATACGTTCAGCCATCTGACTCACAACTGGCAGCCCTTATGCACTTGCGTCAGCACCAAGTAGATATGCAACCTTAGCGATGATATTGGGAAGGAGGAACATATCGCCCGTCCCAAGGGTCAAGATAAGTGCTGTAGACGTGTTTCAAACGGGTCTCTAGCAGCCGCTGATCTAACGATCGACGGTTCCTAGTGGAAACCAAGTCGCCCCAACCCGCAATCTGGGAATAGGCAATTCAGCCCCTAACCAACTTCTTGTACTTCAACCTGTGCGGGATGATATCCCCCACCCGCTTCTTGTGGTTCTCTTCATACTCGCTGAAGCCGCCCTCGAACCAGTAGACCTGGCTGTCGCCTTCGAAGGCGAGGATGTGCGTACACACGCGGTCCATGAACCAGCGGTCGTGGCTGATGATCACGGCGCAGCCACTGTAGTCCTCGATGCCTTCTTCCAGCGCACGGAGCGTGTTCACGTCCAGGTCGTTGGTCGGTTCGTCAAGCAGTAGCACGTTGCTGCCGTTCTTCAGCGTCATGGCCAGGTGCAGGCGGTTGCGCTCCCCACCGGAGAGCACGCCCACCTTCTTGTTCTGGTCCGGGCCTGTGAAGTTGAAACGTGCGAGGTAGGCACGGCTGTTCACCAGCGTGCCGCCGATAAGCATCTGTTCCTGTGCGTTGCTCAGCACCTCCCACACGGTGCGGTCGGGCACCAGGTCCTTGTGGCTCTGATCCACGTAGGCGAGTTGTACGGTATCGCCGAGGGTGACGGTGCCCGCATCGGGTTTCTCGTCGCCCATGATCATGCGGAACATGATGGACTTCCCAGCACCGTTCGGGCCGATGATCCCGATGATACCGGCAGGTGGCAGGAGAAGCTCACGTTCTCGAAGAGCACGCGATCGCCGAAGCCCTTGCTCACGTTCTTGAACTCGATCACCTTGTCGCCGAGACGCTGGCCGTTGGGGATATAGATCTCCAACTTGGCCTCCTTCTCCTTCACGCTCTCGCCCTGCATCTTCTCGTAGTTCTGCAGGCGGGCCTTGCTCTTGGTACGGCGGGCCTTGGCGTTGCTGCGCACCCATTCCAATTCCTGCTTCAGCACGCGGGCGCGCTTGCTCTCTGTCTTTTCCTCCTGGGCCAGACGAGCGGTCTTTTGCTCCAGCCAGTTGGTGTAGTTGCCCTTGTAAGGGGATGCCTTCGCCGCGATCGAGCTCCAGGATCCAGCCCGCCACGTTGTCCAGGAAGTAACGGTCGTGGGTGATGGCGATCACGGTGCCTTTGTAGTCCGCCAGGTGGTGCTCCAGCCAGGCCACGCTCTCGGCGTCCAAGTGGTTGGTCGGTTCGTCGAGGAGGAGGATGTCCGGCGCTTGCAGAAGCAGGCGGCACAGGGCCACGCGGCGGCGTTCGCCACCGCTCAGTACGTTGATCTTCTGGTCCGGGTCGGGACACCGCAAGGCATCCATCGCGATGTCCAGCTTCTGATCGATCTCCCAGGCACCGGTCGCTTCGATCTTGTCCTGCAACACCGCCTGACGAGCGATGAGCTTGTCCATCTTGTCCGGATCGTTCAGGATCTCCTCGTCGGCGAACTTGTTGTTCACGTCCTCATATTCCTTCAGCAGGTCCATGACAGGCTGCACGCCTTCGCGGACGATCTCGATCACGGTCTTGGTCTCGTCGAGTTCGGGCTCTTGCTCCAGATGCCCGATCGTATAGCCAGGGCTGAGCATCACATCGCCTTCGAAGCTCTTCTCCTTGCCGGCGATGATCCGCATCAGGGTGGACTTACCGCTGCCGTTGAGACCGAGGATCCCGATCTTGGCCCCGTAGTAGAAGCCGAGATAGATGTCGTTGAGGATCTTTTTCCCCGAAGGCAGGGTCTTGCCCACCTTCACCATATTGAAAATGATCTGTCTGCCTTCTTCTGCCATGTGAGTTCGTGTTGGGGCCGATGATCATCGGCCCGTACATGTTCCTTTCTTGATCCTTTCGGGTCGGCCGGGGATCATCCGCCCCTAACGCAGTCGGGCCGCGAAGATCTCCAATCGTTTCCAATCCATCACCTTATCCGGAACGGTTACGGAGTCCAGGGTGAGTTCGTGGTGCGACAGAACGCTCTCCGGTGTTTGCCCGGCGGCAGGTCCCACCATCACATAGAGCGCCGAACGGGGCGATGGCTTCGTGTACAATAGTTCGCGTGGGATCCTGGCCGCCATGAAGTGGAACTCCAGCGGGGCTTCCCACGGGAAATCGGTGAACACACGGTCGCCGCTCACAAGCACGTTCTTGAAATGATCCGCGGCCAAAGCGGCCTCGGGGAAACGGTCGATACGGTCGCGGATGCCCCGCATGCCCAGCCAGCCCATGCCCACGAAGATCAACAGGCTGGTGAGCACCGTGCGGAAGCGTTTCCCAAAGCTCTTGAGCCCGGTGTCCTGCAGCAGCTTCAGAAGATAGAACAGGCCGATGGCCGAACCCAGGTGCATTACGAAAAGCGTGTAGATCCAAACGCGGGGCGGGGCCACCAGGCTTTGGGCGATGACGATGGGAATAGCTCCCAGCGCTGTTGCGACGATGAGCATCCGATACTTACTACTGATGTAAGCGGCGTATGTGATGGCCGCCAAGCCGGCAAATGCGATCCACGCAGCGGACGTTTCCGTGAAGTACACCCACAGATCCAGGCTACGCTCGTGGTGGGTGGCCGAGAAGACCTCCCAGGTATTGTCCCCCATGGTGGGATGGTGGAACAGTTGGCCCAGTCCATGCACCACGATCACCGGCAGATAGAACAGCACCGTACACACCAGGAAGAGCACCACCGAAAGGATGAACCGGTACATGCGTGTGCCGAGCGTCGATCCATAGCGCAGTATGAGCTGAAGGAACAACCATATATAGGTGGCCGCCGCGATGTAGAGCGTGGAAGTCACCGTCCACATGCCAACGGCCAATACCACGGCCAGGAGCACAGCGCTCACGCCATTGTTGGTCTTGGTAAGGTGGCGGCCGATGATCCAGGAAACGATCATGCAACACCAGGTAATGCTGTACCCACGCCCGAGCGCACTGTACTCGATGAGCGAACCACAGCTGGCCACCAGCGCCAGCATGATCATGGCGATGTACCGGTTGAAGGTGATCCGTGCGAAGAGGTAGCTCAGCGGCAGGGCCAGGATCCCCGCGATGAGGGCCGGTAAGCGCAGGCTCCAGAGGTGCGCCCCGAACAGGGAAGTGGACAGCTTCACCAACAGGGTGTGGAAGACCTGGTTGTTGGGATAGCTGTAATCCGAAATGATCACCGAAAGCGGGCGGGTGGCATAGTAGGTATAGGTGAAGGCCTCGTCATAGATCACGGGTTGGCGCATCTGCCAGATCCGCAATGCCGCACCGGCAAGGATCAGCGCCCAGACCACACGCTTGTGCGTGCCCGATGTACGCGCGTTCACCTTCCGGATCCCCGAGCGCACATCGGCCATGAAACCGGACCATCCCGCTCGCTCCGGCCGAAGTGAGCTCGCCAGTAACCGCTGTCCCCCTGCCACGGCCAGGCCCAGGCCGGCGAGAAGCGCCGCCAGCCACCGCAGGTTCCCCTGCACCCGGCGATGGAACGCCATATCCCAGGTTTCCACGGAACCATCCGGTGCCAAACCATCCACATACGCCTTGGAGGCCGCGAAGGACCATTGACCCAAAGCCCAAGCCACGCCTGCGAGCAGAAGGAACAGGAGTGCGAGCGCGGTCCAGAGGATCATGGGGCGGGTCACGGCCAAAAGTAGACGAAGCCCTTTGCACCAGGCTGCCAGGCTCGCGGACCACCCGTCCCGTTGGGGGTGCCGTTCATCACAAACAGTACTTTGTGTTGCACAGTACTAAAGTTCGCCCATATCTTTGGCACGTCAAACTACAAGGCACCGCCAGCAATGAACGTCGAGAACACGAAAGCGCAGATGCGCAAGGGCGTGCTGGAGTACTGCATACTCTCAGTACTGGCCCAGGGCGAGCTGTATCCCTCGGACATCATCGCGAAGCTGAAGGACGCGAAGTTGATCGTGGTGGAAGGCACGCTGTACCCACTGCTCACGCGGCTGAAGGACGCGGGCCTGCTCACCTACCGGTGGGAGGAATCACGCTCCGGCCCACCGCGCAAATACTACCGCCTCACCACCGTGGGCGACAAATTCCTCACCGAGCTCGACCAGACCTGGGACGAGCTTTCACAGGCCGTTAAGAAGACCACCCGCAGGAACGCACAACGATGAAAAAGACCCTTACCGCCAACATCAGTGGCACGGTGTTCCACATCGAGGAGGACGCCTATGCCAAACTACAGCGCTATCTGGACACCGTCCGGGCCCAATTCAGCGGAAGCGAAGGGCGCGACGAGATCATGGCCGACATCGAGTCGCGCATCGCCGAGCTCTTCACCGAGCGGCTGGTGGGACGCCAGGTGGTCACGATCGACGATGTGGACCATGTGATCGCTACCATGGGCCAGCCGGAGGATTATGTGGGCGAAGACCGCGATACGGCCGGTCAGACCGAGGCCAGTGGTGCGAACCCCGGGACCAAGAACACCGCTGGTCAGCGGCGCTTGATGCGCGATACCGAGGACAGTTGGGTGGGCGGCGTGCTGAGCGGATCGGCGGCCTACTTCGGCACCGAAGCGCTTTGGCTCCGTATCGCCTTCATCGTGTTCATCTGCCTCGGCTGGGGCACGCCCATCTTCCTCTACCTCCTGCTGTGGATCCTCGTACCCCGAGCCACCACGCCGGCGGAGAAACTGCAAATGCGCGGCGAGCCGGTCACCGTGGAGAACATCAGGCGCGTGTTCGAGGAAGGCACTGAACGTGTAAAGGCCGGCGCCGAACAAGTGGCCAGGGAAGCCGATGAACTGGGCAAAAAATGGCGCGGTCCGGAGGCTCGAAGCTACGCGAACAAGGCCGCATACAATGCGAAAGGGTTCGCGAACGAAGCCTTTGGGCTCATCGGCAAAGTGATCGGCATCTTCATGATCATGCTGGGGATCGTTCTTGGCATAGCCTTGATCGGCGGCCTGGTCGGCGCGAGCACCTTCAGTTACCACAGCCTGAACGGTTGGAACGGGACCGGTTTCTTCGAATTGGGTGAACTGCTTTTCGACTCCCACTGGCACGCGTTCGCCGCCGGACTGGTGATCGTGCTGCTCGGCCTGATCCCGACCATCGGTCTCTTCATGGGTGGCCTGCGCCTGCTGCTGAACGTGGGTGTCCCGCAATGGCTGGGTTGGACCCTCTCTGTGATCTGGATCATCGCGCTGTTCATGGGGCTGTACATCGGCCTGAGCCTCGCCAAGGATTTCAAGTGCGACCAGCCCTTGCACACCGAGATCCAGCCCGTTCAGCCGCTGGGCCAAACGCTGTACTTGAGCAGCCTGGAACAGGAAGGTGAGGACGGCGAATGGACCGTGGCCTTCGATAAGGGCTATGTGGAATGGGACATCGAGAACCTGGTGACCACGAAAGACAGCGTTCATCTCGGCTATGCCGAACTGGATGTGGTCCCGAGCCCCGACTCCCTCTACCATCTTCTAATGGAGCGCAACTCCCAGGCCCGCTCCATGAAATCATCCCTGGCGCGCTCCGGCCGGATCACCTGCAACGTGCAGCAAACGGATTCGCTATTGCGCTTCTCGCCTTGGGTGAACTTCCCCCGTGCGGACAAGATCCGCGGGCAACGGGTGCGCTTCACCGTGCAGGTGCCGGTAGGTCGGGCCGTCCACTTCAACCCCGGCATCGGCCCCCTGCTCGATGATGTGGACAACGTGACCAATACCTATGACCGCGACATGGTGGGCCGCACCTGGACGATGACCTCCGGTGGCTTGAGCGGAAGCGTGCGCCCCGAACAAGTACCCGATGATCTCGCCCCTCCTGCGCTCGCCCCCGCCCCGGAAGCACCCGAGGCGGCACCCACCGAGAAGCCCGAAGCGGACGCGCGCACCACCGGCGCCGACCACGCTTACAGCATGCCCAGCCTGATGACCATCCTGCTGCACAAGATCTGATCGAAGCACCTGTTCCTACGGCAACGAGGGGTCGTCCGTCAGGACATGGGGTCGCCCCGTTCTCCATGTGAGGACGGGGCGGCGTGCTTTGGATAACCAGGGGTTCACGTACCGGACCAATGACGGCAAGCACGCGGTTCTATCTTGCGCCCCGTCATGTTCCGCGCCCGCAATTGGATCTTTTACGTGCTCACCATCGCGTGTTGCCTCGCGCTGATGTACGTGATAGTTGGCCAGGGCATCGGGTTGCAGGACATCAAAGTAGAGCTGCTGAACAAGCCGGTGGACCAAGGGTATTGGAGCAATTTCAAGGAGACCTACAAGGAGAACCTTACGCATCCGTTGGCGATCCTGCTGTTGCAGATCCTCACCATCATCGTTACGGCGCGTGTCTTCGGGTTCCTTTGCCAGAAGATCGGCTTGCCCAGCGTGGTGGGCGAGATCGCGGCGGGCATCTTCCTTGGGCCTTCCTTTCTGGCGGACCATTTCCCTGCCTACTCCGAGTTCCTTTTCCCCCCGGGATCGCTCGGGAACCTGCACGTACTGAGCCAGATCGGCCTCATCCTTTTCATGTTCGTCGTTGGCATGGAACTGGACCTCGGCGTGCTGCGCAACAGGGCGCAGGACGCAATAGTGGTGAGCCATGCCAGCATCATCTTCCCCTTCTCGCTCGGGTTCGGTCTTGCCTACTTCATGTACACGGGCTTCGCGCCCGGTGGTGTGCAGTTCCTTTCGTTCGCGCTTTTCCTGGGCATCGCGATGAGCATCACGGCGTTCCCCGTGCTGGCGCGCATCGTGCAGGAACGTGGGCTGCAGCGAACGCGGTTGGGTGCATTGGCCATCACCTGCGCCGCTGCGGATGACATCACCGCCTGGTGCATCCTGGCCGTGGTGATCGCGATCGTGAAGGCCGGCAGCATCGTGAGCAGCGTGTACACCGTACTGATGGCCTTAGCTTACGTGATCCTGATGGTGCGCCTGGTCCGTCCGTTCCTCCGGAAGTTGGGGGATGTGTACGCCGACCGCGAAAGTCTGAGCAAGCCCATTGTCGCGGTGTTCGTGGTCATCCTGCTCTGCTCCGCCTACACCACCGAGGTCATTGGCATCCACGCGTTGTTCGGAGCGTTCATGGCCGGGGTGATCATGCCCGTGAACCAACGGTTCCGCAGCATCTTCATCGAAAAGGTGGAGGACCTGGCGGTGGTGCTGCTGCTACCCTTGTTCTTCGTGTACACCGGCTTGCGCACCGAGATCGGTCTGCTCAACAGCTTCGAACTGTGGAAATGGTGCTTCGCGATCCTCGCCGTGGCCGTC
The DNA here is from genome assembly GCA_016703105.1 of Flavobacteriales bacterium. Lineage (GTDB taxonomy): Bacteria > Bacteroidota > Bacteroidia > Flavobacteriales_F > PHOS-HE28 > PHOS-HE28. The sequence goes on along the minus strand of JADJCS010000002.1, from coordinate 166,780 downwards.
ACCGGCAAATTCCTGGGGAGCGCGCTGGCCGCGCGGTTCGTCGGCCAGTCATGGCGCGAAAGCATGATCCTGGGTGCCCTGATGAACACCCGCGGCTTGATGGAACTGATCGTCCTCAACATCGGCTACGACCTCGGTGTATTGAGCCCGGAGATCTTCGCGATGCTGGTGATCATGGCGTTGGTCACCACCTTCATGACGGGTCCAACGCTCACCCTGATCGATCGGCTCTTTCCGAGCGCCACAAAGCCCGATGCGCTGGTCGCGGAGGAAGCGCGACGCTTCAGGATACTGGTCCCCTTCGGCGATCCGGAGCGCGGGCGCAACATGGTACGTGTGGCCCACGCCTTCCTGAAACGGAACGAGAACGCCAGCGTGGTCGCGTTGCACCTCACGCCCAGCAGCGAAGTGAACCAGTACAATCTGGCCGAACGCGAACGCGATAGTTTCCGCGCCATCCGGAAGGAGCAGAAAGAGGCAAAGGTCCCCTTGGAAGTGATCTTCAAGCCCAGCACGGATATCGACAAGGAGCTGATCGGCATCGCCAACACGGGCAACTTCGACCTGATGATCGTGGGCGTGGGCCGGAGCATCTACGAGGGCACCTTGCTGGGCCGTCTGGTAGGGCTCACCAGCCGGATCATCGATCCGGAACGTTTGATCGGCACGCTCACGGGCCGGGAACGCCTTTTCGAACAAGCCGAGTTCGAGGACCGCGTGCGTCAGATCGTCAAGGAGACCCGCATCCCGGTGGGTATTTACGTCGACAAGGGTCTCGAGCGCATGCAGAACGTGGTCATACCGCTCTTCGGTCTGGGCGATAGCTTCCTGCTCACCTATGCGCAGAAGCTCCAGCTGAACCAGGGCGCGCGGATCACCCTGCTCGATCTGGCCAACGTCTTCCAGCAGAACCCGGAATTGCGCAACATCGTGGAGAGCATGCAACGTGCGGAGCACGGCAGCATGGAGGTGCGGAACGGACCGATCGATGGCGGCAGCCCGCTCAAGGACCAGGAGTTCATGCTGATCGGCCTCGATAGCTGGAAACGCGCCGTGCAGAGCGAAGCCACCTGGCTTTCGCAAGCACCGAGCATGTTGATCATGCGGGCGTAAAAAGGTGCCAAGGAAGTCGCTCGATAGCACCGAACTTCGCGGCCCATCCGCGTGTGACCACATGCGCGTACCGTACCATGAGCAAAGCCTCCAAGATCAAGTCGTTCGACCCGAGCAGCCCGGGCGACGCCAACGCGCAGATGTACGGTCTACCCTTCACCTGTGAAGAGGCCGACATCGTTCTGGTGCCCGTTCCCTGGGAGGTGACCACCAGCTACGGCGGCGGCACCAGCAGGGGGCCCGAGGCCATCTTCAACGCGAGTTTCCAGGTGGACCTCTTCCATCCGGAGTTCCCCGCCTTATGGAAGCGGGGCATAGCAATGGACGAAATTCCGAAGGCCTTGTTGCAACAGAGCAAAGCCCTGAAGAAGGAGGCGCACAAGGTGATCACCATGCTCACTGAAGGCGGCTCGAAGAAGGAGTTCGCGCAGGCGAAAAAAGCCCTCGATCTGGTGAACGAGGAATGTGCGGTGATGAACGAATGGGTGGAGGAGCGTACTGGGGAATTGCTGGATGGCGGCAAGCTGGTGGGGTTGATCGGTGGGGACCATAGCACACCGCTCGGCTTCTACCGCGCCTTGGCCAAGCGTCACAAGCAGTTCGGCGTTCTGCACATCGATGCGCACATGGACCTGCGCAATGCATACGAGGGCTTCACTTTCAGCCATGCGAGCATCATGTACAACGCGCTCGAGCTGAAGCCGATCACAACGGTGGTGCAAGTGGGTATTCGCGACTTCTGCGCTGAAGAGAACGACGTGTTCCTGGCGTCGAAGGGCCGCGTGAAAGTGGTGCGCAGCGCGGACATCCGTCGGCAACAGTTCGAGGGCATCACGTGGCGCGAGCAATGCGATGCGATCATCGCGGGCCTGCCCGAAAAAGTGCATATCAGCTTCGATATCGACGGGCTCGATCCCACCCTTTGCCCGCACACCGGCACCCCCGTGCCCGGCGGACTAGCCTTCGAGGAAGCCACGTACCTCCTCTCGCGCCTCGCCGCCAGTGGGAAAAAGATCATCGGTTTCGATCTCGTCGAAGTTTCACCCGGGGCGCACGGCGACTGGGACGCCAACGTCGGAGCGCGGCTGCTGTGGCATCTCTGCGGGGTGCTCGCTGCGAAGTGATGTGCACGGCGCACGACCTTTTTCGGATGATCCTCGTGGCGACGTGCGCGACCTTGCTCCAAGCATGCGCCTTCAACGGCCTGTTCCTTTCCCCGGAACCGATACCGGCCACGGCCTCCACAGCGACCGTGAAGGACCACACCAAAAAAGTGGTTATCCAGGTCGAATTGGACCCGCTGCATCAGCCCACCTTCAGGAACGAGCAGGGGGAAGTGCTGGACATGGGCTATGCGATCACCAGCCGCTTCTTCCCCAACGAACGCGGCCATATGCTGCACGCCTGGTACATCACGCCGCTCGCTGCCGCGAGCAATGGTGCCACGCTCCTGTTCTTCCATGGCAACAGCGGCAACGTGACCACGAACTACTCCATGATGCTCCCTTTCGTGGAGCGCGGCTACAGCGTCCTCATCCCGGACTATAGCGGTTACGGGTTCTCAGAGGGTAAGGCGACACGGCGACATGTGAAGGAGGACGGCATCGCCGCGCTGAAATACCTGCGTGGTACCGGAGAGGACTTGGGCGCCTTGATCCTCTATGGCCAATCGCTGGGCGGACACCTGGCACCCTGTGTGGCCGCGGAGCATCAGGACCTGATCGATGCGCTGGTGGTCGAGGGGGCGTTCTCCTCGCACGACGATGTCGCCGTGGCGCTGGCCAAGCTGGGCTTTTTCGCGCGTTGGATGACGCGGGAGATGTACAGCGCGAAGCGGTCCATCGCCGAGTTCCACAAACCCGTGCTGGTGGTCCACAGCCGCGAGGACGCCACGATCCCCTCCGCAATGGGCGAGCGGCTTTTCGGCGCCGCGAACGAACCCAAGACCTTCCTTCCCATCGATCAGTGCCATGTCTGCGGTCCGTTCTACTATCCGGACAGCATCTCCGACCATATGCTCCGTATGGTGGAGGGCGCACGTGGTGGGACCCCTTAGCACCGGACGCGGTTTTCTCTTCGGACCTTCGGACCGCCATGGCCGTACCTCCGCACCCCATGCCAGAGCACCTCGTGCTCTTCGATGGTGTATGCAACCTGTGCAACGGTGTTGTGCGGTTCCTGATCGCGCGTGATCCCCGCGGTCGCTTCCATTTCGCCACACTTCAGGGAGCGACCGGTCGCGCGGTGATGAACGACTTCGCACTGGAGAAAGAGTCCATGCGCACGCTGATCTATCTCCGCCACGGCAAGGTGCACCTGCGTTCTTCCGCCGCATTGCACATCGCGCGGGACATGCGGGGCCTGTGGCCATTGGCGTACGGACTGATCATCGTACCGCGCTTCGTACGGGATGCTGTGTACGACCTGGTGGCACGCCATCGCTACCGCTGGTTCGGACGAACGGACAGTTGCATGGTGCCCACCCCCGCACAGCGGGCGCGGTTCCTGGACGACTAAAGCGCAGCACTTTCGCCGACCGCTCACCATCCCACACCCATGGCAAAGCACAAGGTCTCCATCCTGCACACCGAGTTCATCACCCCGAACGTGAAACGGTTCACGCTCGAACGGCCCGCAGGTTATGCTTTCGAGCCGGGCCAGGCGGCGGACGTGGCGATCAACAAGCCGGGATGGGAGGAACAGCGGCGCCCCTTCACATTCACCAGCTTGCCCGGCGCGAAGCGGCTGGAACTGATCATCAAGATCTACGAGAAGCATGATGGCGTGACCAAGCAATTGGGCCTGCTGCACACCGGCGATGAACTGCTGTTGCACGATGTGTTCGGCGCGATCCAGTACAAGGGTCCTGGCTTCTTCATCGCCGGTGGCGCGGGGGTCACGCCCTTCATCGCCATCCTGCGCCACCTGCACGAGAAGAAGCAGCTGCGCGGCAACACGCTCCTGGTCTCCAACCGGACGGCCGATGATGTGATCCTGGATGATGAGTTCACCAAACTGCTCGGCAAGCGGTTCCTGAAGGTCTTCACCCGGCAGCATGTGATCGGTTTCCATGAACGCCGTATCGATCGCGATACGCTGATCACCCTGGTGCAGAACTTCGACCAGCACTTCTATGTATGCGGCCCGGACGACTTCGTGAGGGACATCAACGCGATGCTCCTTACGCTCGGCGCCAAGTCGGAGTCGCTGGTGTTCGAGCAATAGGGATCAACTCGCTCGGCCTGGCAGGCGGTACTTAGCGAGATTGATCAACAATACCCCGCCTAGTATCACTACCAATCCAGCGAGTTCACGCCAGCCGATCACCTCCTGCCCTACGAACACGCCGAGGAGCACTGCCACCACGGGGTTCACGTAGGCGTACGTGCTCACCTGGGTCGCGGGCCGCACCTGCAGCAACCATACATAGGCGCTGAAGCCGATGATGGATCCGAAGAGGATGAGGTAGAGCAACGAGAGCCACGCGTTCATCGGTATGGTGGCCCATTCCACCACGGACCACTCCCCTCGCGCGGTGCTGGCCAGCAGGAAGCACAACGCGCCGATGAACATCTGCCAGCCGCTGTTCACCAGGTTCGGAATGGAAGCCGGATGGTACTTCGCATAGATCGATCCCGCTGGCCAACCGATGATGCCCAGCAGCAGGATGAACATGGCCGAGAACTCCGGTGTCACCTCGGTGGCCGCCCATTGCGCGGCGATCTTTTCACTGAACAACAGCAGTACCCCGGCAAAACCGGCGACCACACCGAGCAAGGTGGGGAAGCTCCGAAAGTTCACGCGCCACTGGGGTTTGTCCAACAGAATAAATGAGAGCGGGGCCACCGCGATCACGATCGCCACCACGCTGCTCGGGATCGACTGTTCCACCCAGACCACGGCGCCGTTACCTACGAAGCACAACAGGATGCCGGTGATCGCCGCATTGCGCAGGTCCTTCCCCGGCCGGATGCTCTGCCCCGTGACCAGGCACCATGCGAACATCAGCAACGCGGCGACCAAAAAGCGCAAGCCACCGAGCATGAACGGTGGAAAGCCGTCCAGCGCTTCGCGGATGAAGAAGTAGGTGCTACCCCAGATCAGGTAGATCGCCGCGAAGGCCAGGTAGACCTTCAGGCGGGTAGGTGGAACAGGATCGCGGACCATGGGCAAAAGCGCCCAAAGGTCGGTTTGGTCAGCGTACCACGATCCGTTGGCTCCATTGCTTGTCGCCGGTGCACGTGATCACGTACATACCGGGCGCGATCCCCAGCAGGTCGAGCGACCACTTTTCCGTACCACTCGGGATACGTTCGCGGCGGAACACGGAGCCTAGCGCGTTCGCAACGGAGATCTCCACGACGCTACCATCCAGACCATCGATCATCAAGTGATCGCTCGCCGGATTCGGATAGACATAGGTGTCACCGTTGATCTCCGTCGTGATCGCGGTGGTAGCGCAAAGCGATGGAACGAGCGGATCCAATTCGACGGGAGCGCCCGCGATGAGCGTATGCCCGATGAACCCTGGGAAATCGGAGGCATAGGGAATACCACGGAACACATTGTTACCGGTCGGCGTGTTGCCCTGGGTCATCGGCCCTTGGGCGTTCACGGGATTTATGTAGCGCCATATCACGCTCTCCGACCCGTCGATCTGGAAGAACAGCCCATCGGGTCCATCGGTCACCAGATAATTATCGCCTATGGGATATACACCGCTGACATTGTGCGCGTAGAAGTCGGTGGGCACAGGTGCGGTCCAGATCCAATCCTGGACCACGGGAGCGAACGCCGTATCAGGAGCGATCGCGTACGAGCCGTCCAGTTGCAGCGGCGGGGCGATGATCTCCAAGCTGCTGTATTCGTCGCCGGGCCTGCCCAGCCCGTTGTTGAACACCAGGATCTTTCCTTCGTGCGGATGACCGGGCGGAAGCCAGGAGGCATGATGCTGACCGAAGAACACTTGATCGGCCATTGAGCCCCGGCCGTAGCCTTGCGGGTTCCCCCAGCGGTACAACAGATCACCACCGCGACCTACGACACCACCGGTATGGCCCGCGGCTTCGCTCGTGGTGGTGCTGTGATCGATGATCCAGATCTCGTCCAGGCTGTGCGAGCTCAACACCACTTGATCCAGTGCCTCGTTGTAGGAGACCGAGTTCATGTGGATCCAGTCCGCGCTGTTCGGTGGGCCTTGAACGAAGTTGATGTCCACCAGCTCCGGATGATCGCGCACCACACCATAGCCAGGCAGCATGCTGTCGAAGTCCTGCACCAAATGGTCCCATAGCCTCCATTCCCAGACCACGTTCACCGAGTCGGTACCCACGGGTTCGAGTTCCAGGATGCGCTCGCTCCATAGCATGGGGTTGGTAAGGGCGGGGTCCTTGCCATGCGCCACCGCATCCGAACTGTCGCGGCCATCCCACACGATCACGAGCATGTTCCCGTTCGGGAGCAGCGCGACGTCGTGGTGCTGGCACAGGCTGTCGTTGCTCAGCGTGTAGCTCCATAGCGGGTTACCGTCCCAATCGTATCGTTCCAGCAGCCCTCCCCGGCCCCCACCGGTGAACACGGGGTTCGGAATGTTGGATGCGCGCAGTAAGGAACCATCCGGGAGCAATTGCGCGATCGTACCCGGGTTGGCCGAGCCGGTCCATTGCTTCACCTCATTGCCGCAGCGGTCGATCAAGTAGGTCTGCGTGCTGGGAAGCGGGGAGAACAGAACGTAGTCCTCCCCGACAACGGGAGCGTATTGTGTCAGCCCCATGGTCGGCTGCGCCATTGTCACTCCCGATAGGAGAAGAGCGGCGCTCATGAATAGGATATGCTTCATCATCGCAGCACGATCGATCGGCTCCATTGGATCCCATCCCCGGTGAGCATCACCAGGTAGTTGCCTCTCGAAAGCCGCTGAAGATAGATCGTCCATTGTTCCATTCCCTCGGGCACCCGCTCGTTCATCACCACGGCGCCACGCGCATCGGTCATGGTCAGTTGCGCGCTTCTGCCCTCCAGCCCATCGATCACCAGGTGTTCGCTCGCGGGATTGGGATAGGCCCGCAGGTCCAGCGAGGTGCCTGCCTCCTCCACACCGGTGAACGGATCGTACACCGTCACCGCTTCGTCGATGCTGTTGTGGCCGCTGCCCGGTCCGGTATTGCCGGGGAGCACCGTGCCATAGTAAGCCGGGCCGAGCACGTAAGGATAGACCGGTTGCAGGTCCGCATCAATGGTGACGAAGTAGGCGTAGATCCCGTTCGGATACTCCGGTGTGACACAGAAACGGCCATTGTGCTCGTCCAGATCTCCGGAGCCTTGGATGAACTCATGGTCCTCGACATACGCGCCCATGGGGTACTGCCCTCCGATCGCGGGGCCGTACTGGTTCGCGTTCAGCACGGTGCCATCGGGGAGCGTAGTGCGATCGGTGATGGCGCGCTCCTGGTAGCTGCTGCGCATGCGTACAATGCCACCGGTGCCATCCGTGTTCGCATAGCCGTAGGCGCCATAGACCGGAAAACCATCGAACGCGAAGCCGATGATGGGCGAATGCTGCAGGCTGTCCGCATCATCGTAAAGGCAGGTGGGATTGATGTGTGTATGGTATTCCATCTGCTGGTTCGGATGGCCCAAACACGCATCGAAGCCCGCGCCTTCGAAATAGAAAGCGTTCTGGTGCCAGATGTTCTGCATCTGGTAGCTCATCGCGTCCCTCGGATTGAAGATCGTGACACCATTGGTCCACACCCCGATATGGCCGAGCGGTGTATTCACCGGTGCACCGGTGTTCTGCACCGGGTCCAAGGTGATCTTGAACTCCCAGTCCTGGTCGCCCGCATCGTTCGGGTTGTTGCTCCAAGGACCGATGGAATAGCCCGGGATCCCGGTGCAACCGACATAGACGAAGTCCGCTGAGTAGACCACTTCCAGCACATTGGAGGGGATCCCGTTGTAGCCCGTCTCACCTCCGGGATTGATCACCCAACTGGTGATCGCCGGGTTCAGTTGGGCCTGGGCCAGGGTGCTGATCGCAAAGAGGAACAGTAAGGAAGAGCGGAGCATGTGTGGTGGTTGGAGGGGAAGGACTTCCGGGGGCATCCTTGGTTTGATCGCAAGATCACCATGCGGGATGAATACATCCGCAGATGGCGCAGATGACGCAGATGGAGCCCACTTGCTCTTGGCAATGCGGTACTTCGCACGGCCTTCATCTGTGCCATCTGCGTCATCGGCGGATAGACCTCTTGCAACGCGGTCTGTGGCTGCTCCCCTACTATGGCCTTTGCTCGAACCGCACCGCCGTAGGATATCCCCCACCAATGCTCTGCAGGATCACATCCCTATCGTTGTCCGCACCGGCGTACTTCACAATACCGTCCATGTTCACGTCCGCGTCCTTGTAGCCGGTCGCGGTAGCGGTGGGCGGCGTACCGCCTATGGACACCAACACCGCATCGCGGTCGTTCATGGCGCCGGCATAGCGCACCAGGCCATCGTGGTGTACATCGCCGGGCCAGAGCACGCGCACGCCGTTCACTTCCTTCTGTGCATCGGTGCCGAAGGTGTTCGTGTTCGGATCGCTCAGGTCCACAGAAACGACGGAATCGCTCATAGCGATGGGATCGCTCAGCGTCACACCCAAGTGGTTGCGGTGGCGCACCCGCAGGAAGTAGCTACCCGCGCCTACGCTGAAGTCGATCGGATCGTGGTTGATCGGGCTGGTCACCTTTCCGTTACGCCACAGCAGACCCGTGCGCGTGGCGACGACGGTGGCGGTGTCCGCGGCGTCAAGCAATTCCAACCAGACCCAATCCACCGCGGCTTCCGCACCTGTTTCGTTCAAAACGCTCACCGACGTGATGCCCGCTCCTACACCGTTCACACTTTGGAAAGTCGAGTCTAGGTAAGGCTGTTGCAAAGGCAGAAGGCCTTGGGCTCGCAGGCTGTCGTGCATCAGGCCCGTGTTCGTGTCCATCGGGCCGCCGAGGAAAAGCTTCAGATCGAGCTTGGCGCGGGGATCGGGGATATTGTGGTAGCGGGCGAGCGCGAAAACCTGAAGGTTCGCCTGCGAGGCATGTCCTCCGGCTAGCAACCTGCCATCCGGTTGAACGCGTGCCACTCGCGCTCTTCCGGAGCCTCCTGGAGAGAATTCCGTGACAACCATACCGGAAGTCCCCCAGTCGCAATCGCCGCCGAGCGTTCCAGGCATCACCCGGTATACTTTGAATTTGGACTGATCCTGGGTCGGGAGGAACCAATGGGATTGCTGGTCGTGACAGGTTCGACCGATACTGGTCGCTCCCTGAAAGAAAAGACAAGGAGCACACAAAGACGTCCACTGACAGTCGACGGTGCTGTGGCGCAATACGGGTTCTCCCTCCCAACCGTAAGCCAGATCGAACCCCTGCCCAGGCTCAACGGAAATGGAATAAGGAGTAACGCTTATCCCAAATGGATTGAACATGGTATTGAATCCGCTCACCTCAACCCCGTTCGCGTCATGAACACTGAACCGGAGCTTGGCCATGTCCGGGTTGGGGGTGCACTGCTCGATCGTCTCCGAGTATTTGACGGCAACGAAACCACCATCGCCCATATCCCGCACCTCGATGCCTTCCCATGTCGTTCCTGTACAAGCATTCGCGAACCCGCTCGTGATCAACCAACCGTCATCGGCGAATCCAGTATCCAGATTCCCGTCCATATCCAAGCGGATCACGAAGGCGCGATACACGCTGGACCACGTCGTCGCGGAATCTCCGCAGATCAATAGTTCATCGTTCGCAAGAAGGTCACCGTCATGGATCGAAGTCGCCGGAGGCAGGACGAACTGACCTAACGTAGCATAGGTGGTGTCAGGAGCACCGTTCTCATCAAATCGGCGGATAACTCCAGCGCCCCCCTGACCGCTCAGTAGGATCAATCGCCGGTCGCTCTGAACCAAGACCCTGATAAGAGCCGTCGTAGACGACAATATGCCCTGGTCGGCAAAGTTGGTATCGAGTTCGCCTGACGAGGACAGCCGCATCAAAGCCCAAACACCATTGCTCGAGGAAAGCGCGTAGATCCTGCCCAGATCATCAACCTGGATATCCGTGACGGGCCCCAGCGTCGTGATCACGAGTTTTCCCTGATCCGCGAACGTCGTATCCAACTCCCCGGGCTGCTGCGCAACGCAATCTGCCCCCCACCCCATCCCCAAACACAGCAACGAACAAGCGATAGCTCTCATCGTGTACGGGTTAGCACACACGAAACTAGCCGTTCAGCTCATTCGTCGCCAGAAAGCTTCGATCTGTCGATCAACGATCACCAGTTGGCAGGGGCAGAAAGCAGGTGGCAGGGGCAGGGGCAGGCGCAATAAACGTCACTTGCTCCTGCCCCTGCCCCTGCTCCCGTTCAAGGCACCTGCCCCGTCACCGTGTTGTTCGGCGAAGTGCCGCCTACGTTATTGAGGATCACATCGCGATCGTTCGCCGTGCCGGCGTAGCGCACCACGCCGTCCATGTTGAGGTCTTCGATGTAGTAGCCGCTCACCGAGTTGGTAGGTACCAGGCCACCGATGCGCGTAAGGATGGGATCGCGGTCGTTGCTGCTGCCGGCATACTTCACCATGTTGCTGAAGTTGGCATCACCAGCGAACATGCAGCGCACACCACCGATGTTCTTCACAACGCTGGTGCAGCCGTAGAGGCCGACGGAGGCGTTGGTGAGATCCTTCAGCGTGGCCGTGCTGCTGAGCGCTTGCGCGGAGGCCGTCATAATGCCCAGGTGGTTGCGGTGTTGTACGGCGATGAAGTAGTTGTCCGCGGCGAGCGGGAAGCTCACATCCCCGGTTCCGCTGGGATCCACAATGGTTCCGTTACGCAGCAGGAGCGCGCAGCGTGAAGCGAGCACCGTGGCGCTGTTGTTCTTATTGCGCAGTTCGACTACCACCCAATCCACCACGCTCGCACTACCGGTGATGTTCAGCACGGTGCTCGTGGTCACCTCGCTCCCACCGCCGTTCACGTGGGCATAACCCAAAGCCGTGTAAGGCTGGGCCAGAGGAACGAGCCCGGAGCTGCGCAGCGTCCCGTTCATGAGGCCGGTACCGGAAACGTACGGTCCTTCCAGCATTACTTTCAACTTCACCTTCACACCGGCGGGCGGCGTCCCACTGGGCTCGTAGCCATCGAGCACGGTGGTGGTGTTGGCCGGATCGAGCCAGTCGCGCAAACGTGTGCTGGCGGCGGTGCCGTCCCAACTCTGCGTGAGCTTCGGTGAGCCGGTCCAGGCGGTGGTCATGTTGCTGCAGGTGGCGTTGACGTTGCCTGTGGTGACCACGCCCACGAGGCGCTTGTTCTGATCGAAGAGCGGAGCGCCGCTGGAACCGGCCTGGATGATGCCGCTGTCCCAGTAGGTGCGCCAGTAGGTGGTATTGGCATCGGTGTAGCTGGTGGGCGGGTTGTTATCGAAGGTGATCTTCTTCACATCGGAAGAGGGATGCGAAAGGGTCGTGGCCTTCGTGGGCGTGGCGCCTGTGCGGTCCCAACCGGAATAGTAAGGCTGGTAGCTCGCCGGGGGCACGCTGTTCAACTGCATCAACGCGAAGTCGTCGTAGTAGTCGTTGGCCTTCAGCGTGGCGCCCGTTAGGCTCTGTGCGGTGGATCCCGAGGTGCCGACGCAGCCCGTGGATTCGTAGTTGAAGTAGAACACCCAGCTGGATTCGTTGGGTTGGTAGCAGTGGTTGGCGGTGAGGAAATACGGAGTGCCGTTGTTCTGGGTGTTGTTGATCAATGTGCCCGTGCAGGTGGCACCATCGGGGCGGATGAACATCGCCGTGGATCGTTTCACCTGTTGCCAATCGGCACCTACCGCGCAGTTGATGTTGTTGTGGCAAGCGGCGCTCTGGTAGCCCGGGTCGTAATCCTTCGCCACTCCTTCCTCAGTTCCTTTGAACGGGTCGAGGAAGGCATGCGTGAGGCTCGCCAGATGCAGCGCGCCGCCGGTGGTTCCCACGGGCATGATCACTTCGATCACCACCTCGCTTCCAGGTAGCAACGCGGTGGCGAGGGTGCCATCGGGCATTTCGTTCGCCTCGGTGAAGCCGCCGATGAAAGTGGTGCGGGACTTATCGTAGATGTAAATCCCCATATCGGGCACCGGATCGAACACATCGAACTGGAGCGCGACCATCGCTGCGCCGACGCTCTTCACAGCGAAACGACAACGCACCAGTTCTCCGGGCAGCGTGTCCCACAGTCCTTCGGCGAGCACATCGGCTTGGAACCAGCGTTGCGTTCCGATCCGGAACACCGCCGAGGTATCCACCGTGGCCCGTGACTCCGTGGGGAGCGCGTCCAACACCACCGAAGGCAGCGCGGATGATGAACGGGATCTTTGACCCCATCCGAACGGGCTACCGCCCTGCGGGATCTGGGCGATGGCCTCCAGGGCGAGGATGGATACAACGGATACTTTGGATCGGAGCATGCCGCAAATCACGCAAGAATGGAACCGTTGAAGGATGTTCAACCACGCCTAACTACGGCCCTTTTCGACGGAGCGGTGTGGATATGGGATGAACGCCGAAGTCCGCCGCTAGAGCGCGCCGCCGCAGGCCCGGCAGTACCGCGCATCGTCCGAATGGTCCTTCGCACCACATTGCCCGCAGACAACATTCCGTGCATTGCGCGATTGCCGCGCCATCTCCACAGTGACGATGCCCGTGGGGATCGCGATGATCGCGTAACCGAGGATCATGATGCCCGACGCGATCACCTGCCCCAGACCCGTGACCGGGGCGATATCGCCGTAGCCCACGGTGGTGAGCGTAACGATCGCCCAGTAGATGCTGCGCGGTATGCTGGTGAAACCCGCCTCCTTCGGTTCCACCAAATACATCACCGTGCCGAACACCGTGACCAGGGCGAGCACCGCCAGCATGAACACGATGATGCGGTGGCGGCTGGCGGCGAGCGAGACCAAAAGCACGCGCGCCTCATGCACGTAGTTGAACAACTTGAGGATCCTGAAGATCCGCAGCAACCGCAGCCCGCGCAGCACCACCACGGCTTGTGCGCCGGGCAGGAACACACTGGCGTAAGTGGGTAGCACAGCGAGCAGATCGATGACGCCATAAAAACTCACCGCCCAACGCAGGGGCCGTTTCGAGGTCCACAGACGCAGCACGTACTCGATGCTGAAAAGGATGGTTATGATCCATTCCATCACGCGCAACGCCGTGCCGAAGCGCACCTCCACGGCATCCACGCTTTCCAACATCACCAGGCCGATGCTGAACAGAATGGCCCAGATCAACCACACATCGAAGTGCCGGCCGGCCGGCGTGTCCGAATCATGGATGATACGACCGATGCGCGCGCGCAATGCGCCATGGTTACCCCTATCCGTCTCTGCGCTCATGCGGTACGAAGGTCGCCATACATGCGCGAAGACTGTTCCGCCGAGGAGGCTATAGGGGCTAAGCGCCTAAAGGGTGCCCATCGCGCAAGAATTCGAACCGCGGATGGACGCGGATGGACACGGATGCGTTCCTATTGTTCGATCCGCATAGGTTGGCATATCCGTGTTCATCCGCGTGTATCCGTGGTACCTCCCGTTGCATGCGATCGCCGGTGTTTCGATAGGTCGGGCTCCGCTCCTACCTTCGCGGCGTAGCGATCCGCCATGTCCCGCGCCAAAGCCGACACCACCGACGTACAGATGACCCTCGATGAGGTGAAGCAGGAGATCCTGCACGACTACGCGTTGGTGGTGCTGAGCCGCGAAGCCAGTTTGATCGGCCGCAAGGAAGTGCTGGGGGGCAAAGCCAAATTCGGGATCTTCGGCGACGGCAAGGAACTCGCGCAAGTGGCCATGGCCAAGCAGTTCCGCCCGGGCGACTGGCGCAGCGGCTACTACCGCGACATGACCTTCATGTTCGCCATCGGCGAGCTCACCGTGCAGCAATGGTTCGCGCAGCTCTACGCCCATGCCGACGTACACGCCGATCCCAGCAGCGCGGGCCGCAGCATGAACGGGCACTTCGCCACGCGCTCGCTGGATGAGCACGGCGAATGGAAGGACCTCGCGCAGCAGTACAACTCTTCACCGGACATCAGCCCCACCGCCGGCCAGATGCCGCGCCTCCTGGGTCTCGCCCAAGCGAGCAAGATGTTCCGCAACAACCCTGCGCTGCACAGCTACACGCATTTGAGCGATAAGGGCGATGAGGTCGCCTTCGGCACCATCGGCGATGCGAGCACCAGCGAAGGCCACTTCTGGGAGACCATGAACGCCGCCGGTGTGCTGCAAGTGCCCATGGCCATGAGCGTGTGGGACGACGGCTGGGGCATCAGCGTGAGTCGGGACTACCAGACCACCAAGGGCAGCATCAGCACATTACTGCAAGGCTTCCAAAAAGAGGAAGGCACCAACGGCATCCGCATCTACAAGACCAAGGGCTGGGACTATGCCGGGCTGAACAAGACCTACGAAGAAGCCATCGCGCGTTGCCGCGAAGAGCACGTGCCCTGCCTGATCCATGTGGAGGAGATCACGCAGCCGCAGGGCCACAGCACCAGCGGGAGCCATGAGCGCTACAAGAGCAAGGAACTGCTGGAGTGGTACAAGACCGGCGATTGCCTCTACCGCTTCCGCGAATGGATCCTGAACTTCAAGCCCGGTGGCACCGCGATCGCGAGCAATGAAGAGCTCGAAGTCATCGAACACCAGGCGAAGGCCGATGCGCGCGCCGCCCAGAAAGCCGCCTGGAACGCGTTCCAAAGCGAGATCAAGACGGAGCTGAACGATGTGGCCTTCATGATCGAAGCGCTCGCCGCCGCGCGCCACGGTTCGGAGGAACGGACCGCTGCCATCGCCCAGCTGGCGAGCGAGCTCCGCGCTGAGATGACACCCGGTCGCAAGGAAGTGGTGAGCGCCGCGCGCAAGGCCTTGCTCATCGGCCGCAGCGCCGATCCCATCGCGCGCCAGCCCCTCACCGACTGGCTCGCCACTGCGATGTCCGCCAATGCCGACCGCTACGGCAGCCACCTCTATAGCCAGAGCGCGAAGAGTTGTTTGAAGGTGCGCGAAGTGCCTGTAGAGTACAGCGGCGATGAGCAGGTCGATGGCCGCATCATCATCCGCGACAACTTCGCCGCGCTCTTCGAGAAGGAACCGCTGCTCTTGACCTTCGGTGAGGACACCGGCAAGATCGGCGACGTGAACCAGGGCATGGAAGGCATGCAGGCCCGCTTCGGTGAACTGCGCGTTAGCGATGTCGGCATCCGCGAAGCGACGATCCTGGGCCAGGGCCTCGGCATGGCGCTGCGTGGGCTGCGTCCCGTGGCGGAGATCCAATACCTCGATTATCTGCTCTATTGCATCCAGGGCATCAGCGACGATCTCGCCACCATGCAATGGCGCACCAAGGGCGGGCAGAAGGCGCCGCTCATCATCCGCACGCGCGGGCATCGGCTGGAAGGGGTATGGCACAGCGGCAGCCCGATGGGTATGATCATCAATGCCGCGCGCGGCCTGGTGGTCTGCGTGCCGCGCAACATGCAGCAGGCCGCAGGCATGTACAACACATTGCTTCAAAGCGATGATCCCGCCCTGGTGATCGAATGCCTGAACGGTTACCGCAGCAAAGAGCGCCTGCCCAGCAACCTCGGCGAATTCACCGTGCCCATCGGCATCCCCGAAGTGGTGCGCGAAGGCGATGACCTCACGCTCGTGAGCTACGGCAGCACCTTCAACCTCTGCCTCAAGGCCGCCGATGAACTCGCCGCCCTCGGGATCTCCGTGGAGATGATCGACGTGCGCACCCTCCTCCCCTTCGACCGCGAGCACCGCATCGTGGAGAGCCTGAAGAAGACCAGCCGCCTCCTCGTGGTGGACGAGGACGTGCCCGGCGGCGCCAGCGCCTTCATCCTCCGCGAGATCCTCGAAGTGCAGAACGGCTACCGCTGGCTGGATGCCGCGCCCAGCACCCTCACCGCCAAAGCACATCGCCCCGCGTATGGATCGGATGGCGATTACTTCAGCAAGCCCAGCGTGGAGGATGTGGTGGAGAAGGTGGTGGGGATGGTGAAAGAGTGAGGTCTAGGCGGTTGCGTGAATACACACAGCGCATAGGACAAGAATCACTACACAACGAAGGCACGACCAAGGGTCTGTTACTTTTGAACTGTGGAAAAGACCGGTACGATAGAGATCCGTATTGACGGCCAGAACGGCACGTTGAAACTGACGCCGGAGTCCTTCGACATCCGCGAACTCAAGGATCTGTTGGGACGTGTTGAGGACCTCCTGTTCCCCGGCGAAAGAAAGGACCGACCAACGATCGGCTACCGCAATGAGGAGGGTTCGGTGAAGAACATCTTCACCACCAGCATGCAAACGGTGATCGCGTTCAACGCGGTACTTGGACAGGTGCGGCAGCAACAGAGCATCGACTTCCTGGAGGTGCGCACGGCTTCAGCGATCGAAGCCATTCAGGACGAAGCGATCAAGAAAGGTTGGGCGTTCACCTTGTCCACAGGACTGCCGGATGCCGCTGAGCTGTTGGTGGACCGCGGAACCATGTTCAAGCGAACGGATGATGTTTGGGTGGAGGTTGAACTCTACCTGTACGGCGAAGTGATCGACGCCGGAGGGAAAGAAAAGGCCAACATCCATGTCGCGGTCCCGGGCAAGGGCGTGTTCATTGTACAGACACCGAAAAAGACGATCGCGGAACTGAAAGAGAGCATCATCTACAAGCCCTATGGGCTGCGTGTGCTTGGCAAACAGAACATGTCCACCGGAGAGGTGGACCGCAATTCCGTCCAGTTCGTTGAACTGATCGACCATCAGGCCCGGTTCGACAAAGCATACTTCGACCAGCTCCGAAAGAAGGCATCGCCATGGATCAAGGGCATTGACCCGGACGCCTGGCTGAACGAGATCCGTGGTGCCGATGCTTAAGGGAGCACTGCTGGATACCAGTTTCTTCCTCCGGTTCTTGAACGAATCGGACCCGCTGTTCCGGAATGCCGACAGCTACTTCCAGCACCTGCTTGACCGCAAGTTGCCCATGTACCTCTCCACGATAGTCGTGGCGGAATTCTGTGTTGGCGGTCGTGTTGACCAGCTCCCTATGAAGTACCTGAACATGTTGCCCTTCAATGTGGACCATGCCGTGCGCGCCGGGGCCTTCAGGGCCGCCTTCCGCGGGCAGCAGGCAGCACCGGGTGAGCGCGTAATAGTTGCCAATGACACGAAGCTCTTCGCGCAAGCTGACACCACAACGGAGATCAGCCACTTTCTGACCGCGGACGAGGAGTGCAAAAAGAAGTATGCGCGACTTCAGGAAGCCGGGATCAAGCCCACATTCGAGATCCTCTCGATCCGGAAGCCGCTGAATGAAGTGCTGGGACAATTGGACTTTCCCGATCCCGCATGAGCTCCTCCAAGCGTGGGAACGGTACTTCGGCGGTCAGGGCCGGTAAGGGCATGGACGTTATCGAAGCGATGATCCTACGCGAGGGCCTCCGCATCGCGGACGTGCATCCGTACAAGGACCTGGACCTCCTGGCGATCATATTGAACAGTGGCGATGTGCTCCAAGCGCGCCTGTCCGATTTCGAACGCCTGAAGAAGGCGACCGACGCCCAACTGAAGAAATGGCGATTGATCGGCGGTGGGATCGGCATCAATTGGGACACGCTGGATGAAGACCTTTCCCTGCGTGGCTTCATCCGCGACAGCGCACAACAAGAAGCGCTGCGACGGATCACGGCCAGAAAGCCGGCAACCAAAGGCAAGCGCACGAGCGCGGACGCTCGCGCGAAGTGAGGAGGTTCGCCTGACCATGCGCCGGAGTTGCACCGCTTTACTGCTTGCCAATTGTGCGCTCGCCTTCGCACAGACCGGGCTGCCACAACTGCCCTCCTCCGGCAGTTCCATCGGCGCCTTCGTTCCTGAGCGCTGGCTGGCGATCGATACCGCGTTCGGCGACCTGAACAAGGACCAACGCGATGATGCGGTACTGGTGCTCCAATGCCGCGACACCCTGCTGGGCGACACCATGGGAATGGGCTCGGAATCCTCGCCGGCACCGCCACGCACGCTGGCCGTTCTGTTCGGGACTGTCGATGGATACCAGCTCGGGCTGCAGAACGACCGCTTCATCCTGCGCTCCAATGAAGGCGGCTACTTCGACCCGTTCGAAGGGGTACACGTGGAGGACGGGAAGCTCCTGTTGTATTTCTACGGTGGGAGCGGCTGGCGCTTCAGTCGCACCTACACGTTCCGATACAGCAACACGGGCTTTGAACTCATCGGCGCGGAAGCCATTTCCTACGACAGTCCCACTGGCGACGGCGTAGCGCGAAGTCTCGACTTCCTCGCGCACCGCATGCAGGTGAGGACCGGCAATGTGACCCAGCACGAAGAAGGCGACAAGACGCTTGAGCAGGAACTGCCGCCCTGGCCGTTGCGCACCTTCGATACATTCGTACGACCCTTTACCTGGTGGATCGATCCTGACTTGACCCTCTGACGACGATGAGCAAGACCGGCGTTGAGGACGTGGTGGTGGGGATGGTGAGGGAGTGAGGAGCACGAGCGCGGATGCTCGATGTAGTTTTTGGAGCTTGCAAATACGAGCACTCATAATGACCAGTAGTGAGATTGTCCTTGCTGCACTTGGCCTTGGGGGATGGGCATGTGTAAGAGCCCCCATTTCAGGCGCGGTCTTTTGTAAAGCTAATTGAGTCGTTGGTGGTGTTGTGACGCCGTCCTGTTGGAAGGTGGGCAGGTCGGCAGCGTGGGTCATGCGTTGGGGAGCTGTCCACGTTTCAACAGGAACGCGCGCGGGCGCCCCCCCCCCCCCCCCGAAGAGGGTGGCATCGAGCACCTCCTCGCGATAGGTGGGTTGAAGCGCGGTGAAGGGGCCGCCGGGCCCCGGGGGGGCACTGGGGGGGGCGGCCGGGGGATGCCGCGCTCTTTGCACCAGCAGGCCTGCGCAATGAACCTCCGGGCCATTGTCCACGCGGTGCCCCCGCCGCCTCGGGCTTACCCCGGCCACTGGACCAGTTGTTCGAGCTGGCGCACCACGCGGTGGCTGCTGATGGAGGTGTCCACGGTGAGTCTGTGGCTTCGCGGTTGTGATCATCGATGATGTTGAAGGTGCGGTACTTGCGGCCATTGGCCAGGGTATCGTGCATGAAGTCCATGCTCCAGGTGATGTTCGGCGCGATCGGCAGGCACCATCGGCTCCCTTCACACGCGCGGGCAGGCGGTGCTTCATCTTGCGGCGCAGGTGCAACCCAAGGATGCGGTAGAGTCGCCGGGTGCGTTTACGGTTGATAACAACCCTTCCATGCGCAGCTTGGCATGCATCTTCCGCATGCCCCAACGCGGGTGCTTGTGGCCAAGGCACGCAAGCGGTCCATGGTGGCATGGTCCAGTTGGCGCCGGTGTAGGTAGCGCAGCACCGATCCACTGAGCTTTATCAGCTTGCAGGCCCGCCGCACACTCATCTGGCGCTGTTCGACCAGTTTGTGCACGCACTCGCGCTTGGCGGCAGGGCCTAGAGCTTTCCCGATAGCAGGTCCTTCAGCGCTTCGCGGTCCATGCACGCCTCAGCGTAGAGCCGCTTGAGACGCGCGTGCTCAGCCTTCAAGTCCTTGAGTTCCTTGAGCTGGTTGGGCTCAAGCCCGCCGTACCTGCTCTTCCATTGGTAGAAGGTGGGTTGGCTAACCCCGTGCTCCCGGCACAGGTCTGCGGCCTTCTTGCCCGCCTCATGCTCGCGCAGGATCGATACGATCTGCGTCTCGGTGAACTTGCTCTTTCTCATGCTTCCCAAGTTTAGGTGGTTGTCTCTTCTTACAACCGTACCTGTTATTGGGGGCTCTTACAAGATGATGATGATCAAAGGGCAAATGATGATGAACATGTGGCTCATGATGATGATCATGCGGCACATATTGATGAACAAAGAGCGCATGATGATGAACAAAGGGCGCATGTTGATGAACAATTCGCCCATCTCCGGTCCGCGCTCGCGTGGCCCTCTCCGGGCTTGACCCGGTGTCGCGAGTGCGTGAGTGCATAGGGCCTCTGGCCCGTCGAACCGGATAGGCGGGCCGGAGGCCCAAACTGATCGCCCGACGCTCGGCAAATGGCCGAGCGTCAACACGGATGATCACACCGACCGGCGCGGGCCGGCACGATGGGATCGAGGCACTGGCGAGTGAACAGCATCCGCTCGCGCACCGGCTGCGGGTCCTTGCACTTCCGCGGGATCCGGCTACATTCACCCTACCTAACCCACCACACCATGCCCCTCAGCTCCTTACAGGCCGGTAACACCAGAGGTCTGGACACCTCGGTCCGATTTACGGCCACACCGAATACGGCAACGCTCGCGATCAATGGGCTGGTCTCCGGTTCCGACACGCAGGTGCAGTTCACCGTGAACCTGGACCCGGCGTTCTTCACCTGCGCCTTGAGCGCGGACAGGACCCAGATCATTATCACCACCAGCGGGAGCAACCGGAACCCGACGAATGTGGTGTACACCGTGGATACCGGTAATAATATGAAGACCACCCGGGCCGGTAACGTTATCATGGTCATGCAACTGGTGGCTGCGGGCCAGACCACGGGCACGGTGTACACCTTCTCTAAATCAACCAGTGGTGGCGGTGCCGCGTTCAAGCGCCCCCCCACGACCGAGGGCCGGGCCTAGGCGCAGGAGCAGTTGCACAGGCATCTTTCCGCCATGATGGTCCTTCGGATGGGGCTCCTCGTCGTGCTCAGTGCGTACATGCACCTTGGCATCGCGCAGACCCCGAGGGAGCTCGCTTGGGCGGATAGTTTGCTGGAGCAACTCGCCGGGCACATGCAGGATGATGCACGCCGCGCGGCCGAACTGGCCAAGCGCGTCGCGTTCACGCTGGAGCAAGCGGGCGACCCCTGCAAGGCGCTGCACGTCCGATCGCTGCTGGCCAACTACCTGGACCGGCTCGGGTCCGTTGACTCGGCCGCCGCGCTCTTCCTCGATGACCGGTTCGCGCGGATAGCGACCTGCCCGCCGTCCGTGCAGAAGGACTACTACCGGTGCTTGACGAACGTGCAGCTCAGCCTCGGCGAGTTCATGCGCGTGGACTCGGTCTGCACGCTGGCCTACGGCCTTACGGATGCAGGACCACTGAAGGGGATGGACTTGAGCGAGCTGCGGTGCAACCACGGCATCGCGGTAGCCAGCATGGGCCGCTTGGAGGAGGCCATGATCCTGTTCCGCAGCGCCTATGACGATGCGCGCGCGCATGCCTCTATGGAGAACATGACCAACGCCTTGCTCAATACGGCCACGATCCATGCCATGACGGGCGATCGTGAAGCCGCCCGCAGGAACTATGAAGAGGTGCTAGACCTATTGCGCGTTGGTGGCTTCTCCGATCAACTGGTGCGCTGCTATCAGAACCTGGGATCCATCCACAAGGATCTTGGCAACCTCGATAAGGCCATCGCCTACCAGGACTCGGCCATCGCCTTGGCCCGCACATCCGGCTTCGTTCAGGGCGAAGCCGATGCCACCCATGGTCTCGCCCATATCCTGCGTGCGCGCACACCGCGGGACGATGCATTCGACCAGCTCGATCGCTACCTGCGGCTCCACGACAGCATCCTGGACAACGACCGGATCAAGGCGGTGGCTGAGATGCGCGAGAAGTACGAGACCGAGAAGAAAGAACGGGACAACGTGGCCCTGCGCGCGGCCAACCTGGAGGCCGCACTGGACCAGGAACAGCTCCGCCGGACGCGCAACCTCTACCTCTTCGCCGGCATAATGGTGCTGCTGAGCGCCATCGCCCTATGGAGCCGCCTTCGTTTCGTGCACCGCTCACGCACCGCCATCCGCAAGGAGAAGGACATCAGTGAGGCCCTGTTGCACAACATCCTGCCAGAGGAAGTGGCCGCCGAGCTGAAACAGAAGGGCTACGCGGATGTCAAGGAGTTCGAGGTGGCCACGATCCTGTTCTCGGATTTCAAGGGCTTCACCGTCCTGAGCGAGCGATTGACCGCTGCGGAGCTGGTGGCCGAGATCGACCACTGCTTCAAGGGTTTCGATGCCATCATGGAGCAACACGGCATCGAGAAGATCAAGACCATCGGTGACGCGTACATGGCCGCCGGCGGGCTTCCGATCCCGGCGCACGGCCGCCCGGCGGAGGTGGTGCGGGCCGCGTTGGCGATGCAGGACTTCATGGCCGACTACAAGGCCCGCCGTCAAGCCGAAGGCCGGCTCTTCTTCGAGATGCGCCTCGGCCTCCACACCGGACCGGTGATCGCCGGCATCGTTGGCGTGAAGAAGTTCGCCTATGATATCTGTGGTGATACGGTGAACACGGCCAGTCGCATGGAAAGCAGCGGCTCACCGGGCCGCGTGAACATCAGCAGAGCCACGTACGAGCGCGTGAAGGACGAGCCCGATCTCCGCTTCGTTCCGCGTGGGGCGGTGGAGGCCAAAGGCAAGGGGATGCTGGAGATGTGGTTCGTGGAGCGCATGCCCTAGTACCGAGGACGCAGCGAGTTCACCATCGCTTGTGCAGGTCCACGCGGTCCAGGATGCCTTGGATGTGCATGTCCTCGGAGGGGTGCGCTTTCTCCAACCGGAAGCGGACCCGAGGGTTGGACCGGTTGACGAACAGACCGTAGGGCCGCATTGTGAAGGTCCACTTGCAGTCGAGCAAATGGAAATCGACAGGTTGACCGCGGCGGAAGGTGAGCCTGCGATGGACCTCCGCCCCGTAGGCCATGCCATCCACATCCACCGTCACCGTATGTAGGTCATCGCTTACATCACGGCAGGAGAGCCGGAGGCCCTCGAACTCCTGGTGCTGGCCTTCCTTGAAGCTCTCGTTGAGCACGGTGCCCGAATCCATCCGATCATCCGCCGGCAGGCAGGGCGTACGCTCCGGTTCCGATGGGGCCGCGGCCTCGGCGACATAGGCGCCGTAGCACCATTCGGCCATGACGTGGTAGGGAATGCGGCACCATCCGTTCCTCCCCCAATCCGTACCCCAGGAGTTGAGCACCAGGTAGGTGCTGTCCGCATCGTCATACCCCGCGCAGATCAGCGCGTGGCCCACGATGAGCAGGTCAGGGTCCAGCGTGTCCGGCCCGGCCCACACGAACTCCTTTCCCGACGCGGCCGCTTCGAGACCCAAGGTCATGAACGACCGATCGATGCTCATCGCGACAACGATGGGCTGACCCGCGAACAGATGGTGCTTCCATTGCACCCTGTTGTCGAGCTCGAGACCCAGAGGATCGCGCATGCGGTGCTTGTTCGCTTCGGAGAGCGCTTGGAGCGGGATGCTGTCCTGGCAGGCGGTGAGCGCGCTATCGTAGGGCAGTGTGCTCCAACGACAAACGCCGTTATCCACCGCCACGGTGAGCGCGTCTAAAAGGTCCGTCCCCTGGTCGCAGTCCCCCTTGCTCAGGTACTGCATCGTGTAGTTGTAGACGAACGCGGGTGAGAACGCGACGGTCCCTGAAGTATCCCGTTCCGGGTCCACGCGGTTCAGGCGGTTCTCCTGGTAGGAGCGAAGGGCATAGCCAACGGCCCAGCCCGTACAACTGTTCCGATCTCCCTGTGCACCGGCCTCCGGGAACCAAGAGGCAAGGTCGAACCGGGCTGGCAGCTTGACGCCATTTGGGGGATTGAAGGGCCGTTCGGTCGGTATGTTCAACAACGACTCACGATCGGGGTAGGCCGCTCCGGTGGCGAACGGTTGCGTTTCCTGCTGTGCCGCAAGGCCCGCACACAGAGCGATCAGATGGCACGACGCCATCCAGCGCCGCAGAGATCGCCGTAGGTCTTCGCTCATGGATCGAAAGATAGTCGGCGCGGCTTATGCCTGGCCAACGCGTTGGCAAGCGCCCGAAATGATCGTCAAACCAAGCCATCAGGGACGTTCCATCACCTGTAGCACCGATCAACGCCAGGAACGCCTATGCGATAGCCCTGTGTCCCTACATAGCCGTGGCCGCCAATGCCTATGTTAGCAGCATGCGGAGAGAGATCGGTGCGGTGCTTGTCACTTCCATTTCGTTCGCCGGCATTTCACCGGCATGCGCGCAATGCTGCGACCACATCCTGATGATGGACGACAGCTACGGCGATGGCTGGAACGGCGGATCTCTTCAAGTGCTCATCAACGGTTCGCCGATCGGGCCGTTCGCCGCAACGGGTCCAGGAAGCGACACAACCTTCCAGGTCTGCAATGGCGATGCCCTGGAGTTGATCTACACCCCGCTGGACTATGAGAATGAGAACAGCTATATGCTCTTCGACCAGTGGGGCAACATAGTGTTCGCGGATGGGCCGACGCCAGCGACGGGATCGGTCTACACCGGCACCGGCGATTGCACACAGGTACCGGCGCCTGGCACCATGCCCAGTGCCGCACTTCCGATCGATACGTCCGATTGTGTGCTCGCGGATAACAGCCTCGTACCCGGCACGGGCATCGATCCGGGTTGCGCCAGTTACCAGGGCGGTGATATCTGGTTCGCTCTGCCCGTTCCTTCTTCGGGGAACGTGGTCGTGTCCACAGCGGATACGGGAGGCTTGAACGACACGGGGATCGCATTGTGGACCGGTCCCGATCACTTCAACCTATCGCCCGCCGGCTGCGACGACGACAGCGGCCCCGGCTACTTTTCCTTGATGCTGGCCAGTGAACTTCCGTTGGGTGACACGCTCTGGATCCAAGCCTTCGGCTACGGGGGTGGCACCGGTGCTTTCGAGCTCTGCGTTACCGACCCCGGCACCGTAACACTCGAAAGTTCCGAGTTGCCCATCGTGATGATCAACACGCTGGGCCAGACCATCGTCGACGATCCGAAGATCGATGCGTTGATGGAGATCAAGTACAACGGGCCGGGAAACCTCACCTACGTTACCGATCCCGCGAACGTATACAACGGCCACATCGGCATCGAGATCCGCGGAGCATCATCCGCAGGCTATCCGCAGCGGCCCTACGGATTCGAAACGCGCGACTCGCTCGGTGCGAACCTCAACGTATCGCTCCTCGGCATGCCCAGCGAGAACGACTGGGTGTTGCTATCGAACTTCAACGATCGCTCGCTGATCCGGAACCAGCTGGCGTCCGCTATCGCCGAAGGAATGGGCCAGTACGCGCCGCGCATGCACCTGTGCGAAGTGCTCATCGACAGTTCGTACAAGGGGATCTATGTGTTCGGCGAGAAGATCAAGCGTGACAATGGACGGGTGGACATCGCCACGCTCACCGGATCGGAGAACAGCGGCGATGACCTGACCGGCGGCTACATCCTCACGCAGAACTATTGGGACGCGAACAACAGCTTCGAGAGCAACTACACCCCGATCGACCATCCCACGTTCGATGTGCATTTCATCTACTACTATCCGCAACCGGACACGATCACCCAGCCGCAGCGCAGCTACATCGCGGAGTATGTGGACAGTTTGGAAACAGCGCTCTATAGTGTGGACTTCGCCGATACCTCGGTGGGCTACCGCAAGCACATGGATGTGAAGTCGTTCATCGACTACTTCCTGGTGAACGAGGTGTCGCGCAACAACGACGGCTTCAAGAAGAGCGTGTTCTTCCACAAAGACAAGAACAGCAATGGCGGTAAGCTGAAGGCGGGGCCGGTCTGGGATTTCGATTGGGCATGGAAGAACATCGCGAGCTGCTCCATCTTCGAAGCAACGGATGGTTCCGGCTGGGCGCATCTGATCAACGACTGCTTCACCGATAATTACTCCTGCGGCTGGTATGTGCGCCTGTTGCAGGACAGCACCTTCAACAACGAACTGCGCTGCGCCTATGATGACTACCGCACCAACGTGCTGGACACAGCGAACCTCTTCGCCTACATCGACAGCGTCGGCTTGCTCGTGCAGAACGCACAGGCGCGGCACTTCCAGAAATGGCCCATCCTTGGGGTGAGCGGCCCCGCGCCGGAAGTGAACGCCTGCGCGATCACCTACGCCGCCGAACTCGATACGCTGAAGGCTTGGATCGCACAGCGGCTTGATTGGCTCGATGCGAACATCCCCGGTGTGTGCAGCAACGCGGGAATGAACGGTCCCGAAGCAGTGGGATCCTTGTCGTGCTTCCCGAACCCGAGCACGGGAACGTTCCACTTCCAAGGCTTCGTTGCCGGCAGTGGCCCGCTGGTGTTCACCATCCATGATGTGGCCTGGCGCGAAATGGATCGCATCGTCCTATCGCCGGGGCAGATCGCGTTCGATCGCACGCTGGTGCGGAGCGGTACCTATTTCTTCACCTTGAACGACGGCGGGCACCTGCTGCAGAAGGGGAAGCTGGTGGTGCTCTAGCGCGATCGCGTCGCGAACACCCGATGTGGTATGGCGTCGGTTTCTACCCGAACCACGCTTGTGATCGCAAGTGGTTGAGCGCATAGCGCCTCCAGCCCCTCGCACCGGATAGGCGGGCCTCGGGCCCAAAGGAGCACAACACCCGGCAAGCAGTCGGGCGATCATGGATCCACGGCCTCAGAAGGATCACCGCCGCACCTCCACCTCCACCCTTCGGTCCCAAGCGCCTTCCCGTGTGGCGCGATCTACGTCGCCCTATCCGTTGAACTGTTTTCCGATGAAGGCCACCAACTTCTCATCATCCATCTTGTTGGAGGTGCTTTCGGTACACGCGGTGTGCTTGTACTGCGGGGTTTCCGAAAGGAAATGGATGAACTGCTCTTGCACCTGACCAGGCCCGGTCACATGCACCTCATCCACGTTGGGCATGATCGCGGCGATCTCCTTGAAGAACTTACGCGTTAAGGCGATCTCCTCATGGTTCGCCGCGTTCTCATTGGAATTCCGCTGTGCGCCCGCGTTCTTCACATGGCCCAGGATCATGAAGTCGTCATTTTCCGGACCCTTCCGGCCTGTAACGATCGCATGATGCTGATCCATCCACACCCCGAACTGCTTCTTTGTATGTGTTGTCATGCTTTGGAACACACAAACGCCAGGCCACCGCGACCCGCTGAGGAGACCGAAGCTATGGTAGGCCTGAGTTCATTCAGAGCGTTCACATTCCGCCGGGCCGTCCTTCATCGGCGTGTGGGGAGATGCTTCCCCCTTATCCCGTGAATTCCCGGACGTTCGCGTCGCGCTCACCTGATCGCGGCCAAGCACAGATCATTTCACCGCCGCACCTCCACCTCCACCCTCCTGTTCATCGCGCGGCCTTCCGGATTGGCGTTGTCCGCGATCGGCCGGTCGCTGCCTTGGGTGTAAGTGATGATCGACGCAGGTGGTGCGCCACGTTGCACGAGCAGGTCGCGAAGCCGGTCGGCGCGGGCTTGTGCGAGCATTCGGTTGCGGGCCGGTGTTCCGGAGCCATCCGCGTGCCCGGTGATGTGGAGGGACATGCTGCGATCCGCGTTCAAGGTGGCGGCCAGGCGGTCCAGAGCTCCGGCATCCACCTCCAAGGGCAGGTCGCTGTCACTATCGAAATGAAGGATGATGTGGTCGGGCCATTCGAACGTGTTCGTGTTGCTGCCCACCACTCCGTGTACCGCAGCAGGGCATGGATCCACACAACCGGGAACGGAGGCGACGGCGGCGAGGTGGATGTTGTCCACGAAGCTGTAAGCGAAGGGACCATCGCCATCGGTACCCACTTGCACGATAGTGGTGGCGCTGTCCGGACCGAAGTTGCCCACGAGCAAATGCCGCGCGCAGACCGCTGGCGTGAAGGTGCCGCAAAGCGTCATCGATCGACCGCTCTGTGCCATAAGCGCGCCGGGTGGTGAGCGCCAGGCCCACGGCAGGTCGATGCGCAACCGATCCCGCCGCGTGCCGAACGTATCCGTAACGGCCACGCCGATGGCATCCACCGCGAAAGCATAGGTGGGGTTCAGGCGCACATCGAGGGACACGCGGTACGTGGAGCAAGGGCTGAGCGTATCGGCCAAGGGGATGCGGATGTACTCGCGGTTGTCCGTGTACCCGTCCGAATAGAGGTAGAGCCCGGTCTCGCCGTCGTACAGATCCGGTGTGCCATCCGAAGCGTTCCGCCAACTATCGGGCGTGGGGTGCAGGTTGCGATCGAAGCCCGGGTCAGGGATCAGCTCGGGGCCGGTGGCTTCTGGCACTTCCACTGGGCAGGCCAGTTCGGGCGTGAGCACGTTGATGCGCTCCGGCGAGGTGCTGTCGGGCACCAGGGAAACACCATCGAGGTACACATAGGCCGCGCGGGACATCCATTCGCGCCACGCCCCCCTGCGCTTATCGGGGTCCATGCGGGCCTCGGCCTTGCGCTCCATGGAGGCCTTCTTGCTACCGTCCATGCGGATGCGTGTGCTGGAATTGCATGTGTGGAAGTTGCCGATCAGCACGAAGCGTTCGCCGCCGCGCGCATTGTGGATGCCGGTGATGGTGGTCCATCCGGCGGTATCGCTCAGCAGACGGCCATGTGCATTCTCCACGTCGGCCCGTTCCCGCAGGGCTGGCGAAAGACCCTTGGCCGCTTGGTCCTCTTCGGTGAAGAGCGCAGCTACGCGATCGGTCACGTAACCGGAATGTTCGGAGGGGCTCACATGGAAGGTGAGGCGATAGCGACGGCCGCTTTCCAAGGGTGCCTTCAAAGCGAACTGGAGATACTCGCGCATGCCGCATTCGTTCGGCATGTCGGTGGTGAGCAACAGACCCGCGTAGGCTTCCCCCTCCCAGGCGGCTTGCTGGCCGCTCCAGTTGGCCGGTACCCCGAAGGACCCGCTGCACGTCGCATACAGGTCCGGATCGCCTTGGGCGGCCTTCACCTTTCCATCCACCTTCAAGCGCTTCACCGCCGGGCCCGTGGGGCATCGCTTGAAGGACTCCAGGCCGCCGTTCACCACCAGTTCTTGCCCGTATACCTCGCCGCGCGATGCACCAAGCAGTGCCAGGAGCACCAAGAGGAGATGCGAAGGGAGCAGCGGCACGTGGGACGAAGGTGAACGATCGCGACCGAAGGCACCGTACGCGCTGGATCGACTATTTTGGACGGATGTTCATTCCCGCAGGATCGGGAACGGGCATGTGCATTCCATCATCGTTCGAACCGATCGCGGATGAAACGCTTCGCACGCATCGCACTTTGGTCGCTGGCGGTACTAGCGCTGGGCCTCGGCTGCCACCTGTACTATTTGTCGACCCTGGCCGCGGTGGAGACCTACCCGGAGGATGATCATCTGCTCCGCGAGCCGAACCGCAGCGCATTGGTGATCGTGGCGCACGACGATGACATGGTGGGCACTTCGGGAACGCTGAGCATGCTGTGCGACAACGGCTGGCGCGTGCGGGAGATGTGCTTCTACCAGCAGGGAGGGCTGTATTTCAAGAAGGACAGCGCGAAGAACCCGGTGCGCAAACTGTGCTTACAGCACGTGGCGGACATCCAGGGATTCGCGGGGGTCGATCCGGTCGATCTCAATTACCGCAAGGACATGATGCTCGAAGAGCCGTACATGCCCATACCCGTCGCATCCTTCGCCGATGAATTCCTTGTCGGCCCGTTGGAAGAACGCATCGGCCGTTACATCGAGGAACATCGTCCCTCCGTGATCTTCACCCTGGACGATAGCATCGGCGGTTATGGGAACCCCGAACATGTGTTAGTGAGCAAGTTGGTGTTGGCCTATTGCAGGTCGCACAAGAACGACCCTGATTTTCCGGTGAAGAGGATCTACCAACCGGTCTTTCCCGCCTCCCTGGCCGGGAACATCATGGGCGACCTGGAGGTGTACCAGCAGGCCAAGGAGATCTATGCTTGCAAGGGCATGCCCACGCCGGACGTACAGGTGAATATCGTACCGTTCGCATCGCGCAAGAAGGCGGCCATGACCGCTTATACCACCGAGCAAAATTCGCTCCGCAAGTTCTGGCCATACTACCACTGGTATCCAGCAGCCATCTACTTCCGGATCTTCGACCGTGACTTTTTCCGGGTGATCGATCTGGAAAGCCGGTGAGGTCTGGAAGTGCGGCGGACCGCAGCGGAAGTTGTCGTTGATCTCCAGGAGCGACCGCGCGGGCCGACCTCGGGAGCATCGATCGGCCCGCGTGTTCCGAACCGATGTACGTGCCATCTTTGTGTACACCCCGCTACCATGACCGTAGAACCCATCGAACGCCGCACCACGATCGCACGGCTCGTGCGTGTGCGTCCCGATCTGCTGGAGATCCACTATAACGCCGGATGCCTTTTCGCACTCCCCCAGATCGCGGAAACGCAACTGGCGCGTCGCGAAATGATGGGCGCGCACCCTTACGCCACCCTCTCCATCATTCAGGAGGATGTCGACTTCCAGCTACAGGCCATGAACGCTGACCATGCCGGGCAGGACCGTTCGGAGGGACTGATCATGGCCACTGCGGTGGTATGCCACGCCAACATGTTCCAGATGCTGGTGAAGATCTACTTCTCCTACTTCCCGCAGCTGCACCGCGTACGCATCACCGACAATGAACCCGAGGCGCGGGCCTGGCTGGAGGAACAGCTCCAGGAGATCGCGCGCACGGGCAGCTGAACGCGAGCTGACCGCCTGCTTCATTCCACCTTTGCCCCATGAGCCGTGGCTTCGTGAAAGAGGACGACCAGGAGGAGGCGCCCTTCATACCACCGCGCGCGCCCCTGCCCGATGGTGCGACGAACCACGTGACCCCACGCGGCATGCGCCTGCTCCTGGAGGAGCGCACGCAACTCGAACAAGCGCGGGCCAATGCACCGGGCAGCGATGATGAACGCCGCCGCGCCAAAGCGGAGATCGATGGCCGCCTCGCGCTATTGAACGAGCGCATTGTCACCGCGCGGCCGGTGGAGCAGGGTTCTGAACCACCTGCGGACGTTCGCTTTGGTGTGCTGGTCAAGGTCGCCTATCGCAGTGGTCCACAGCAGGGAATGGAGCGCAGCTTCACGGTCGTCGGTGTCGACGAGGCATCCGTGGCCGAACAACGCTTCGCCTTCACCGCACCGATATCGCGCGCGCTGATGGGTAAGCGGGTGGGTGAATGCGTCACTGTGGTGCTAGGATCAACGCAGCAGGAATTGGAGGTGCTGGCGATCGGGTGGGAGTCGTAAAGCGATGGATCCGCTCCACCGCTTGCACTGAGCCGCTGGTTCAGCGCACGAGCAGGAACCTCATGGCCTGGCTCTTACCCCTGTCCGAGCGTGCATGGACCAGATACATACCGGCTCCCCATGTATCAGTGGAAGTTCCCTCGAACCGGCCTTTGGCCGCATCGAGGGTTAATATGCTGCGCCCAGCGGGATCCAAAATGGACAATGCCACATCCTCCTTGATGTTGACGGTGAACGCACGCCTGCAAAAGGACTTGTCCTGATAGGGTGAAGAGTTGGTCGGTCCCTTCGGCGGCGATATCCGTGGCGCTCAGCAACACACAAAAATCGTTCGATGCGATGGTCGCATGGGGCACGGGAGCGGTCGACGCCGCGTTCGAAGTAGCCACGTTGCTACCGAAGTCCGCTAGAGCGACCACATCCAGCTGCGCCACGGGAAGGGATTGGTGCGCGAACGTGACCGGTACCGCTCCACAGGCGGTGCTTAGATCGGAAGGGAGGTGCCATAGGAAAGCATGGTGGATATCCTGCTGGAACAACAGATCCTCTTCGAACCGTTCTCCGATCACCGTCACCTCATCCGCGGCCGTAGCCATCTTATAGAACACGAAGCCACGCCGCCAGTTGTTCAAGGTTTGGGTATTGAAAGAAAGCCCCGCCAGCGGGAGTCCAGCCGCGGTGAGGCGGAACGTGGCCGTCTTCGTATCGAGGCCAGCATATCTCCCCACCAGCAGGATCTCCCCATTGTTCATCACGTTGCCGCCGAAGATCCCGAACGGCGTGTTCACCGGAGCAGGAGGATCGAGCACATACAAGTCACACGTCATCGGCGTGCCCGCAGGATCGAGCTTAAGCATTGAAGCTGGGCCTTGATGGTCTATGAACAGTACCAGATCAGCGCCTACAAGCTGCATGTTCTTTGGCTGGATCAAGTATTGCAGAGGATAGTCCACGGTTCGGAAGTAGAGCGGCTGCCCTGTTCCGTCCAGATGCGCGACGCAGAAGGGATCCGCACCGCCCCAGGTAGAACGGCCTAGCGCATAACATCCCCCGTTCCCATCAGGCAGAAGATGTTCGAGCCAATGGCCACCCAAGCGCGTTGTCCAACGGGGAGTTCCTAGCGCATCCAAGCTGAACACATAACTGTCGCCTCCGACATAAGACAGCGTTAAAAAGCTGTTCCCCGCCGCATCGGACCAGATGCCCGGGCCAATATTGGCCTGGTAAGCATCATCGTTGACATGAACGCCTATTTCCCGGGACCATTCCGTGGCCCCTGAAGCATCAAGCTTATGCACGTCCACAAACACGATCTCCGTGTCAGGAAAAGCGGAATACCACCCGGTCTGGTCGGCGGCCAATACGCCGCCGTTCTCCCCTGCACCCAGTGCATGGGTCGGGACGGTCGATGCCCATAGCGGATCGAGCGCGGCATCATACTTCACGATCACATCCTGCTGGTTGATCATGACGTGGAGGGCGGTACCCCCATCGGTGGTCCGTACAACGTGAAGCTGAAAGGACTGCGTGTTGATCAGATCCATATCCAGCGTCCGTTGCACCACAGTCTGTGCTCGCAATGGAGAGTTCCACGCGAGTGTCAAGCACAAGCCCGCGAGGACGATCTTTACTATGCAATGGTCCCTCATTCGTTTTGGCATTGGATCATTCGGTTCTTTCCAGCTATTGAAGGTAAACGTTCCGGCTTTCGCTGGACCACGATCACCACCCGCTCAACCCAACCCTCCACTTACGCGATGACCCATGGCTTACCATGACCC
Source organism: Flavobacteriales bacterium (assembly GCA_016703105.1). Lineage (GTDB taxonomy): Bacteria > Bacteroidota > Bacteroidia > Flavobacteriales_F > PHOS-HE28 > PHOS-HE28. The sequence continues at coordinate 133,749 of JADJCS010000002.1, read as the reverse complement.
TGGTGGCTAGCCTTGCGGCCGTCCGATCCCATCAACCCGATCGCCATGAACCAGAACTTGGACCGCCGCCGTTCGCTACTGCCCTGCGCATTCTTACTTCTACCGGTCTTCCTGCACGCACAAGTGCTCCACGTGGATGACAGCAATCTGTCCGCCACACAGAACGGAACCGCGCAATACCCCTACCGCAGCGTGCAGGCGGCGATCATGAACGCGGCCTTGAACGATACGATCAAGGTGGCCGCCGGCACCTATGGGCCCACGGACAATCTGGGGAAGTCCTTGGTGGTTTGGGGCGGCTACACAGGTGCCAGTTCAACGGACTATGACGCCGGTCTGGGTGGGGATTTCCTTGCCCCTACTTCGGATGCGGCGTTAACGGTGATCAGCGGTGGACCAGATAGCATCGGTGTGGTGCTTACCCGCTTCGACTTCGACCCGTTCTCCTTGGTGATCTCGAACCTCACGGTGACCAACAGCATGAAAGGCATCGTGTGCGATGCGCTGATCTCCTGGCCGCCTGTGGAGAACGTGACCATCAGCGATTGCATCGTAGAGAACAACGGACAGATCGGAGAGACCAGCTTGGGTGCAGGGGTCCTCGTGCATGGCAATGGACACCAACTGCTGAACAACGTGATCCGCAACAACCACGGGGGACGAGGTGCCGGTATCTCCGGGAATTCGGGCACCGGGGATAGTCTCCTGGTGCAAGGCAACCTGATCGAGAACAACACGGGCTATGATGACCATTGCGCGGGTGTATACCTCGGCGGCCACGCGGAGATCCGCAACAACATCATCGCAGGGAACCAACTACAGAACAGCTATGGCTGGGGCGGCGGTGTATTGATCCTGGGCACCGCGCACATGTCCGGCAACGTGATCAGGAATAACTACTGCCCCTCCTACGGTGGCGCCGTGTTCGTGGACGAAGGCGGGATCCTCTACATGGACCACGACCTCATCTACAACAACAGTACCTCCCTTGAAGGTGCGGCGGTCGCGGCCGACTATGGCGGTCCGGGTTCATCGTACGTGTACCTCACCAATTGCACCATCGCCAACAACCATGCGACCGGCGGGCTGGGTGGCAATGCGGTCTTTGTGGATGTGAGCTCGTTCGCCACAGCCATCAACTGCATCTTTTATGGGAACGGCGATGACTTCCATGTGACCGGCGGTAGCAGCCTCACCGTGACGTATACGCTGAGCGAGGAGCCGGTGGCTGGTCAAGGCAACTTCCAGGGAGACCCCTTGTTCGCCGACACCGCGAACGGTGACTTCCATCTGCGCTCCACGATCGGGCGGTACGACCCACAAAGTCAAAGCTGGGTGACCGATGGCATGCACAGCCCGGCCATCGATGCCGGGGATCCGGCGTCCGCCTATGTGAACGAGCCTTCGCCCCACGGGTCGAGGATCAATCTGGGCCATGATGGGAATACCGCATACGCGTCCTTGTCGAACGCCACCGGTATCGCGCCAGCACTGGAGGATGACCCCTTCATCCTGACCTATCCCAACCCCGCACAAAGTGAACTGACGATCACATTGCCGGAGAACGGCGGTGATCAAAGCGACCTGCGGATCCTCAACGAGCTCGGTATGGAAGTACTGCACAGCCGAATGGGAAGGACGATCGTACTATCGGAGATCGCCCTGCTGGCCGACGGTGCCTATGTCGCTCGTATCACAACAGCAAGTGGAACGATCCACTGGAAAAAGTTCCTGGTGAGCAAAGGTGAGTGATCTGTACACCGCACTTCCTCGCAGGGTCTTATCAGGAAGCATGGCGCGAACGGCGGATCACTGCTTCACGGCACGAAGCACCCGTCGCCGCTGGGCCGATCGGACCTCCACCAAATAGATCCCCGCGGGCCGCATCCTACGAAGGCATCCGGATCGGGATCGGCGTTTCTCGAATTTTCGCACACGAGCGCACTACACGCCCAGCGTCTTCAGCGCCTCATACACCAGGAACGCGGGCCATACGAACGCTTTCAAGAAGCCAACGAAACCCATCCAGAAACCGGTGGCGTGGGAGATGAAGTAGATCATCGCCCCGATAAGGCCCAAGCCATACACCGCATTGTTGGGTCCGTGCTGTTCGATCCGCGTTCTCATGGTCGTTCGGTATCCCACGAACGTAAGGGCCGCTCACTTTGAAATGGATGACCGAAGTCATTCCCTGACCCGCCATCATCAAGCCGGACCGGAGCACAACACATCGATCCGGCCCATCGACCATGGGATCAAGCGCATCATGCCATCCACCGAGGATATCCGATGGATGCCGACCGACCGCCCCGAACAGCGGAACGGCCCAGCGCGCTGGGACCGGATCGCGACCTAAATAACACTACAGCTTCACAAAGTGCCGCACGACCCTTGCTCCCGATGCCTGTTCGATGCTGATCACATACGAGCCTCGGGCATGGTCGCTGATGTTCAAGACGACATGGGTGCTCATAACACGCTGCGCTTTGAGCAAGCGGCCATCCGACGAACGCACCTCGAGCAGGTCACCGGGTGCGTCCACCCGCACGTTGAGTTGGTCGTGGGCAGGGTTCGGGTACAGCAGTATCCCCTTGTCGGCTTGCGCTGTCATCCCCACGGTTTGATCCACAGTGAACACGGCCGGGGCAGTGACCACCGCCTCGTTGTAGTCGAAGTAGATGTTGGCGACGTTCTCGATCTGCGCGCCGTTGACGAGCGTGGCCACTGGTGTCATGCGGAACTTCACGTAGCCGTGGCTGTTCGGTTCGTCGCTCACGCTATCGGGCAGAAAGATCGGATCCATCACGAAATGAAGCACGCCTTGGTGGATGTACCACTCCGTGGTATGGGAACTGCTCACGAGGTCCATGCTGTTCCAAAGCAGATCGCTGCTGAGCGTATCGGTGATGATCACGCGGGTGGCGGGGAATGTGCCCGTGTTCTGGAACCGGATGGTGTATTCCAACGGCTCACCGGCCTGCACCTGTGCGGGTGTCATCACCTGGGGGACCACCAGCTTGTCGTTGGGGTCCACGGCACCGACCACGAACCCCGACCAGGCGATCGAGTTGTCCAAAGGCGTGGTATCCTGGACGCTTGGTGTCGCCAAGAACGTGTGCGCTAGCGGCGTTCCGATCACCACACCGGCATCGGTGTTCAGCGCTACCGCGATGCCCCATGCGCTGCCCGGTGTGATCGTGGGCGACCAGGTGGCGTTATTGCCCACCTGTGTATCCGGTACGATACCACTGCCCACCCAGGTCTGTGCATTGTCGAAGGTGAGATCGACAGATGCCACGGTGCTTTCCGTGCCGATGTTCTCCACGGTGATGTACACGTTGTTGTCGAAGCCCGGCCGCGCGGGCATGGTGGTGAGGTGCGCCACCAGATCGTAGATACCGGGAACGGCTTGGTAACCGATGTCGTTCAAAGGGTCGACCTGCAAGGCGGTCAAGGTGATGTTCTCGGGGGCCGTGGTGCGCGTGTGATAAAGCACATCCTGCCCATCCAGCACGAAGCTGCCGGTGTCGATGGGCAACACGTAGTTACCTGCGGCATCGGGGGCGGTGAGGTAGCTGCCGGGCTGTGCTTCGACGATCGCATTGGTGAAAGCCGCTTCGCCCACCTCCTTCACACCGTTCCCGTTGGCATCGGTGAACACACTTCCGGTGATGGCTTCATCACCAAAGGGGCAGGGAGAGAGCACGTTGCACACCGTGAGCGGAAAGCCAAGATCGCTGGAGATCGCACTGTAGGCCACAGGAACGTTGGGCAAGCAGGTAATGTTGGTGGTATGGCAAACGATGCCGGTCGCCGAATTCGGCAACAGTGGCAGGCAGTCGATCGGGTTCGTATGGCACTGCAAGTAGAGCAACCCGTTGGGCAGATCCGGCAGTGCCGTGAGCTGGTTCTGGTTGCAGTTAAGCAATGTCAGAGCCGGGTTCAGCGGCGGAAGGCTCGTGAGCTGGTTGTTGAAGCAGAAGATCGTTTGGAGCGTGTCCGGCAAGGTCGGCAGCGTGGTCAGGCCATTGTTCGATGCGTAGAGGAAGGTGAGCGAGTCCGGCAAAGTGGGCAATGCACCGATCGGGTTGTTCTCACATTCCAAGCGGTTCAGCGCGTTGGGCAAGGCAGGCAAACCAGCGAGCAAGTTGCCCCAACAAACAAGGTAGCGCAGGGAGGCCGGCAACACGGGAAGTGAGGTGAGCTGGTTCTGTGCGCAATGCAGGTTCCGCAACGCGGAGGGGAGGGTGGGCAACGCGGTGAGGTCGTTGTTGTCGCATTGCAATTGGATCAAGGACGAGGGTAAAGCAGGGAGCGCCGTCAACGCGTTCCCGTTGCACGACAACTGCGCCAATGCCGCAGGCAATGCGGGCAATGTGGAAAGTCCGTTGTTGTCGCACGACAAATTGTAAAGGCTCGCCGGAAGGGCCGGCATGGTGGAAAGCAGTGGATTGTTCCGGCAGAGCAGTGTTTCCAGCGAGAGGGGGAGCGTAGGAAGGCCGGTGAGCGCATTGTCATTGCATGCGATCTGCGTAATGGAATTGGGCAACGCGGGCAAGCTGGTCAAGGCATTTTCGTAACAGAGAAGCCAGGACAATGTGGCGGGCAGCGCAGGCAGGCTGACGAGTTGATTGTCCCAACAGTAGAGGCGTACAAGCGCATTGGGCAGAGACGCGAAGCTCACCAGATCGTTCCCTTCGCATTCCAATTGCGTGATGGCATCGGGTAGAGGCGGCATGGTGGTGAGGTAGTTCCCGCTGCACACCAGGTACTGCAGGCCGGTGAAGTATTGGATGCCGTCCAGGTCATAGATCCAGGCGTTCGCCACGTTCATGTAGTTCAAGCTTTGCACGCTCGGATCCAAGGTATCGAGCACGGCACCGTTCATGGCCGATGGCACCAGGAAGCTCAACCGGGCCGCGAAGGCCGAGTCCGGAACGGTGTATTGCGCATGGACAGAACCTCCGATGAGCAGCGTGAAAAGAGACGTGATAAGCAACGAGCGTGTCATGGAGGAGGTATTGGGGCGGGTGCGAAGAACGGTTCAATGTACGGTTTCGATCATAGAGCATCACCGTCCCGAACGGACATACACTCCTATCTTGCCCGCCCTACCATGGACCAACCCGCCGCCGAGATGTACATCCTTGGGAAGCTCCGCCATGGGCTGCCCAAAGAACGCACCTACCACAGTTTCAGCCACACGCTGGATGTCTACCGTTCCGTAGTGGCCGCAGCGGTGCAGGAGGATATTGAAGGGGAAGACCTCGATCCGATCCGCACGGCGGCGCTCTATCACGATTCCGGCTTTTTGGTCTCGGACCACGAACACGAGAAGGTGGGCTGCGAGTTGGCCCGCGAAGCACTGCCTCGATTCGGGTACAGTGCAGAGCAGATCGAGCGGGTGTGTACCATGGTTATGGCCACCAAAGTGCCCCAGCAACCGCAGAACCATTTGAGCAAGATCCTGTGCGATGCGGATCTGGACTACCTCGGCCGATCGGATTTCTTCCGCATCGGCACCACCTTGTACTGGGAGTTCCTACACTATGGTGTAGTGAAGGACGAGCGCGATTGGAACGAACTACAGGTGCGGTTCATGACCCAGCATACCTACTTCACCGAACTGAGCCGCGCCATCCGCGAGCCGGTGAAACAGAAGCACCTGCAAATGGTGAAGGACTGGCTGGTGAACAATCCTTGAGCGATCGAGCAGGGATCGCCCTCTGTCCAAAGGCCAACACGTTGACCGGTCAGGTCCTTCAGCGCCGGGGTTCTCGCACCGGGAACCTATCTTCACCCCAAACCCACTGCCATGAACAACTTCTTCCGCGGCCTGCTGGCCGGTGGTGCCGCCTACAAATGGGGAGGCGGTTGCTTCGGCACCGTCCTGGTCTTCGTGATCGTGTGGATGCTGTTGGGGAAGTGCTGAACGCACCGGTACGCCGCCTGGATCACGGGGCGTACCAATCCTCCAGGCGCACCTCGATCGTGGGATCACCCGCGTGTACCAATTGCTTGAAGCGAGCCACGTCGCTCAAACCATCCTTGCCACGATAGTGGTACGGGTACACCACGCGCGGCTTGAAGGCGAGCACACCACTGGCGGCCTGGTCCACGGTCATCGTGTAAGGCAGGTTCATGCACACAAAGGCCACGCCGATGTTCTTCAACGCGCGCATTTCGGGGATGTCCTCCGTATCGCCGGAGATGTAGATGCGCTCCTCTCCCAACGTGATCACATAGCCGTTGCCCCGTCCCTTCGGGTGGCGCGGGTCGTTTGGATCGGGCATGTTGTACATCGGGACGGCCTCGATGCCGATGCCAGCGATCTCCGCACGCTCACCGTTGGCAAGGACGGTGCAGTGCTTGCTCACTTCGATCGGTAATGCGTCCACCACCGAGCGTGGGGCCACGATCCGGGTGATGCTAAGGTCCAGAGCGCCAAGCGTGGCGGGGTCCATGTGATCCTCATGGATGTCGGTGATCAAGATCACCACGGGGCTCGCGAATTGCTTGAAGCGCTCCGCCCCATTGTGCGGGTCCACGAGGATCGTATGGCCCTTCCATTCCAACGCCAACGCCGAGTGGTGTACGGGATGAATGACCACTTCCTCCGTAGCGGCGGTGGCTTGGGACATGGTGTTCTGCATGAGTTCACTGTGCTGTGCGAAAATGGCGGAGCAAAGCGTCGAAAAAAGAAGTGTCGTGCTGGAGCGCTGCATGTTCCGAAGATAGGTGGTGGCATGTTTCCACGCATGCTGGGCCATGCGCCCAAGATGCGCGAGGATGGCTATCCTTGTAAGACCCCTTTCTGGTTGACCGCACATGAACAAGTCTCTCCTGGCTCTTCCGGCCTTGCTCGCAATGGCGATCCGCGCACACCTCCATGCCCAGACCTTCACCCAGATCGGCGCGGACATCGACGGTGAGGCAGCTTATGACGGATCCGGCGGTATTGTCTCATACTCTGCGGACGGTATGCGCCTGGCGATCGGCGCGGGCAGCAATTCCGGCAACGGCATCGCGGCCGGCCATGTGCGCGTGTACGAGGACATCGGAGGTATCTGGACCCAGGTAGGTGCCGATATCGATGGCGAAGCTGCGGGCGATGCGGCCGGTATTGCTTCGCTTTCGGCGGATGGCACGCGCGTGGCCATCGGCGCACCGAGGAACAACAATGCCAACGGAACGGACGCCGGGCATGTGCGCGTGTTCGATGAGATCGGCGGTGTTTGGACCCAGGTGGGGCTGACATCGATGGCGAAGGGACCACGGATTGGTGTGGCCAGGGAACGTCACTATCGGCGGATGGCATGCGGGTGGCGTTGGGTGCTCAATTGAACGACGGCAGTGGATCGCAAGCCGGGCATGTGCGCGTGTTCACGGACAGTGCTGGAGTATGGGTACAAGTGGGCGCGGACATCAAGGGCGGTGCCCCCAACGCGACGATGGGGAGAAAGGTGGTCCTTTCCGCGGATGGCCAGCGTGTGGCGACCGATGTCTCCGGAGGTGTCCGCGTCTTCGGTGAAGTAGGTGGCATCTGGTCGCAGATCGGCTCGGATCTCCAGCCCGAGGGCATCTACGACGACTTCGGCTTCGCGATCTCCCTTTCAGCGAACGGCACGCGTATGGCCATCGGCGGATCTTTCAATGATGGCAATGGGATCGATGCGGGTCATGTGCGCGTATTCGATGAGAGCGGTGGCGTGTGGACCCAGGTGGGCGCGGACATCGATGGTCCGGTGGATAGTGCCTGGTTCGGCCGGAGTGTTGCATTGCTCGCTGATGGCAGCCGGGTGGCCATCGGCGCCACGCACAAGCCCAGCGATACCACCCAGAACGGCGAGGTAAGTGTATACACCGAAGTGAACGGCGCCTGGGTACAAACGGGGCCCATCATCTTCGGCGAAGCTCCGAACGACTACTGCGGTTCCGCTATCGCTCTCAACACAGCGGGAGACCGCCTCGCCATCGGTGCGCAGTGGAACGACGGCAACGGATCCAATGCCGGCCATGTGCGCGTGTACGCCCTGGACTTCGGGAACGAGGTGCTAGAGAACGCGAACCCGCAATATTTTCAGCTGATGCCCATGCCCGCTGGGGGAACGCTGCACGTGCAGGTGGAAGTGAACACCGAGATCCATCTCTTCGATCTGACCGGTGCACGGGTGTTTACCCAGCGCCTTTCGGCTGGTCGGACGGCGATCGATGTAACATCGCTGGCGCGGGGCGCCTACGTGGCCGAGCTACGCACCAGCAATGGCGCACCGAGCCGCTTCGCGAAGGTGATCCTGGAGTGAGCCCCGCTCCTATTCCCGATCGCTCTAACATTCGCCATACGGACGCATACTGTTCCTTCAGGCTCACACGGCAACCAAGTGGGCGCCGGTCCGACTTAGTGATAGCCTCTTGCCACATGAAGCTCTCTCCGCATTACCGCCTGTCCTTCGCCCTTGCTGCGATCCCATCCTTGCTGCTGGCACAATTGCCTGGTGCGTTGGACCTGACCTTCAACTCCGCCGACCCTGGCCTGTACATCGGCTATGGCGCGGGCGGTCATGTGGACGCGGCCGTGCGGCAGCCCGATGGCAAGGTGATCATCGGGGGTTACTTCGATACGTACAATGGCACGCCGACGCGTTCGCTGGCGCGCCTGAACAGCGATGGCCTGATCGATACCACCTTCCAAACCACGATCGGCATTCCGTACGGTACTGTGAACAGCATGGCATTGCAAGCCGACGGCCGTGTGCTGGTGGGCGGCAACTTCCTCGTGTTCGATGGGGACACGGTGGGCAACCTCATGCGGCTGATGCCCAATGGCACGCGCGACACCACTTTCGATGTAGGCAGTGGTTTCGATGACCTGGTGCGTTCGTTGGCGCTGCAAGCCGATGGGAAGATCATCGCGGCAGGTGATTTCGACATGCTGAACGGGGCACCGCAGGGCGGCATCGTGCGCCTGCTGGTGGATGGCACGGTGGATCCCGCGTTCGCCACGGGTGCGGGTTTCCAGCCACCCAGCAGCCAGAAGGTGAACCACATACTCCTCCAAACCGACGGCAAGATCTTATGCAGTGGAGGCTTCTATACCTACAATGGCATCACGAGCGGCAGCTTCGCCCGGCTGAACAGCGACGGCACGCTCGATGGGTCCTTCGTTCCACAGACCATTGCCGGTGTCCCTTTCTGCACGGTGCGTCAGAGCGATGGGCGCTACGTAACGGGCGGCTGGTTCGTCCAATACGGTGGTGTGAGCGTGGGCCGCATCATGCGTTTGCAATCGAATGGTGCGCTTGATGCCAGCTACATCACCGGCACAGGGTTCAACAGCGATGTGCACCGGTTGGTGATCCAGCCGGATGGCCAGGTGATCGCGGGCGGGGGCTTCACCACCTACAACGGCGTGGAATACCTGGACCTGGTGCGCCTGCAGACCAGCGGCGTGGTCGATCCCTCCTTCAGCCCCGGAGGCCTTGGGGGCCACTACACGGTGATGGGCGATGCCCGCGTGAGCGAACTGTTGCTGGAACCCTCAGGCGCTTTCTTCGCCGTGGGCCATTTCCTGCATGTCGGTGGCCGCGCAGCGACCGGGGTGGCTCACCTCTTCGCGGACGGCACGCCCGATCCGCTCTTCAACCCTGGCCATGGTGTGCTGGGCTACCTCTACGATGTAGCGGTGCAGCCCGACGGCAAGGTGCTTGGAGCTGGCCGCGTTCACGGCTACAACGGCAACGAGGAGCATAGTGTCTTCCGCACATTACCCGATGGCACCTCCGATCCGGATTTCCATTCGGGCATCGAGTACGGTAACGCGTTCGACGAGATCCGTAAGCTGGTGCTACAGCCCGATGGTCGGATCCTAGTGGCGGGCCGCGTGCGAGTAGGGGGCGTCAGTGCCACCGTGCTGGCACGCCTGCTGCCCGATGGTGCGGTGGATACCACTTTCACGCGCGGGGTGGGTGGCTCCACGGTGATCGCGGAACTGGAGCTACAGCCGGATGGGAAGATCCTGGTGGGGGGCAACTTCACTGTGTACAACGGCACTCCTTGCGGCTACATCATCCGCTTGCTGCCCAACGGTGCGGTCGATACCACGTTCCAGTGCACGGTGGCCTTCAATGCGGCGGTATCGCGCATGGCCCTGCAAAGCGATGGGCGTGTGGTGTGCATTGGTGGTTTCACCGCGCACAGCGGTAACCCCGCGGTACGTATCGCACGGCTGAACACGGATGGCACCTTCGATGCCAGCTATGCGATCGGTGCAGGCCTCCTGGGTAACGCCAAGGATGTGGAGGCCCTGGCCGACGACCGGATGGTGGTGATCGGCATGTCCGTATACAATGGCGTTAGCGTACCGGGCGGCATGCGCCTGCTGACGGATGGCACATTGGATCCTTCCTTCAACTTCATGCCCGGTGGCGCTGGAAATTCGACCATCGCCGACCTCGAAGTAATGCCCGATGGACGCTTGCTCATAGGCGGCAGCTCCGTGCCCACCTGCGCCGGCCTGGGTACAGGGCTGCTGCGCATGCACCCCGATGGCTCGTGCGATTCCCTGTTCACCACGAACATGGATCAACCCAACGCGGGGGGCTATGCGGTGGCCTTGCAGCCCGATGGGAACATCATTGTAGGGGGCACGTTCAGCGCATGGGATGGTGCGGGCCGCAACAAGATCGCGCGCATCCATGGTGGCGACCTCTTCACGGGCATTACGGTACCATCTCCCGCCTCAGGCTTTCGAGTTCAACCGAACCCGGTAGAGGATGGCCAGCTGCGCCTCGTCGGTCTCCCGTCCGGAGCGCGCCTGTTGCGCGTGTTCGATACACAAGGCCGCCTGGTGCTTCAGCAAGCACTGAATGGTTCCACCGAATGGAGCGGTGCATTGCCTGCGACCGCAGGCGCCTACGCGGTGGTGATAACGGGCAATGGCGCTTTCGAAACAAGGCGCACGGTAGTGCCTTGAGCATGCGATCGGTGGCGCACCCGCATTAGCAACACCGGGTCCGGCCGGGGGCCCACCCGAGCGCGAACGCCGGGTTTTTTCCGCCGAACAACACCCGCGATCAACTCCCCTCCCAGCGATCGCTCGAACGCATTACACAGGGAGGGGCTGGGGGTGGGTTCCAAGCCTACGTTCATGAACCCGGATCGAAACCACCCCCCCTTACACCTTCGGCAGAGCGTTCCGCCGAACAGGAGGGAATGGATCTGCTGTCATCCGGTCGCCCCACTATCTTGTCTTCCCCCGATCGTCAGGATCCCTGTCAGCCACCGGACCTTTGCACCCCATGCCGCTGCACGATTTCCATCCCGCCGTCCGCACCTGGTTCGAGCGTTCATTTCCGAGCGCCACGCCGGTGCAGGCAAAGGCCTGGCCCGCGATCGCCAGCGGGAAGAACGTGCTGGTGGCCGCACCCACGGGAAGTGGCAAAACGCTCACGGCTTTCCTCTGGGCCATTGATGAGTTGGTGCGCGAAGGATTGGACGGCCGCCTGGAGGACCGCACCAGCGTGCTCTACATCTCCCCGCTGAAGGCATTGAGCAACGACATCGAGAAGAACCTGCAAGGACCGTTGCGCGGCATCCGTGCAGTACTAAAGGAACAAGGCCTGCCGGAAACGGAGATCCGCGTCATGGTGCGCACGGGTGACACCACGCAGCAGCAGCGCACCAGCATGCGCGATAAGCCGCCGCACATTCTGGTCACCACGCCGGAATCGCTCTATGTGCTGCTCACCAGCGTAAGTGGGCGCCGCATGCTGAGCAGTGTGCGCACGGTGATCATCGATGAGGTACACGCGATGATCGGAGACAAGCGGGGGTCACACCTCAGCTTGTCGTTGGAACGCTTGGACCATCTGCTCACGCGTCCCGCCAAGCGTATCGGCCTCAGCGCGACGCAGAAGCCGGTGGAGTTGGTCGCGCGTTTTCTGGTGGGAAACAAGCATATCAATTACACCCCGAGCGTCATCCCGGAGGGTGGGGTCCCGACGCGTCGGGACGGGACCCGCCCATCCGGGATATCGAACGGGATATCCACCAACGCGAAGGAGATCCCGGATGCCGGGGTCCCCGATGCTCTGCATCGCCCCGACTCCGGGATGACGGGCGTGGTGGATTGCGTGATCATCGACGCGGGGCACAAGCGGAAGATGGACCTGGCCATCGAACTGCCGCAGAGCCCACTCGGCGCGGTGATGGCCAACGAGGTCTGGGGCGAAGTGTACGAGAAGCTCGTGACACTGATCGAACAACACAAGACCACTTTGATCTTCGTGAACCAGCGCCGCATGTGCGAGCGGCTGGCCTTCAATCTGCGCGAACGGCTGGGCGATGACAAGGTGGGCGCCCACCACGGCAGTTTGAGCAAGGAACAACGCTTCGAGGCGGAGACCAATTTGAAAGAGGGCCGCTACAAAGCGCTCGTCGCTACCGCTTCGTTGGAACTGGGCATCGACATCGGCGACGTGGACCTGGTCTGCCAGATCGGGAACACCTTCAGCATTGCGGCTTTCTTGCAGCGCGTGGGGCGCAGTGGTCACCAAGTAGGCGGCTTGCCGAAGGGACGCTTGTTCCCGCTTTCGCGCGACGAGATGGTGGAGAGCGTCGCCCTCTTTGATGCCGTGCGGCGCAGCGAACTCGATGCCATTGTGATGCCCGAACGGCCGATCGACATCCTCGCGCAGCAGATGATCGCCGAGGTAGCCTGCGACGAGATCAGCGAGCAGGAGCTCTATGGCGTGATGCTCGGCTCCTATCCCTTCCGCTCGTTGGACCGCAAGACCTTCGACGAGGTGGTGAAGATGCTCGCCGATGGTTTCACCACGCGGCGCGGCAAACGCGGGGCGCATATCCACCGCGACATCATCACCGGTCGTTTGCGGGCGCGGAAAGGCGCGCGGCAGATGGCGATGATCGGCGGCGGCGCCATCCCCGATCTCTTCGACTACGACGTGATCGCCGAGCCCGAGAACGTCTACGTCGGTTCGCTGAACGAGGACTTCGCCATCGAGAGCATGGAAGGCGACGTGTTCCAACTCGGCAACAGCACCTGGCGCATCCTGGGCGTGAGCGATAGCAAAGTGCGCGTCGTGGACGCCGAAGGCCAGCCACCTTCACTCCCCTTCTGGCTGGGCGAAGCACCCGGCCGCACCAAGGAATTGAGCGAAGCCGTTTCGCGCTTGCACCAGGAAGTGAGCGATCGTCTCGGCACACTTCCGGAGGATCTCGGCGAGAACGAACACTGGAAAGAGGAAGCCGTGCAATGGCTGGTGCGCGAAGTGGGCGTCGGCGAACTCGTCGCCGACCAAACGGTGGACTACCTCGCCGCCGCGCAGGTCTCTCTGGGCGTGATGCCCACCCGCGAACGCCTCGTGATGGAACGCTTCTTCGACGAGGCGGGCGACATGCACCTGGTGATCCATGCTCCCTTCGGCGCGCGGATGAACCGGGGCTGGGGTCTCGCTTTGCGCAAGCGCTTCTGCCGCAACTTCAACTTCGAACTGCAGGCCGCCGCCACGGAGGACGCCATCATCCTCTCCCTGGGCAGCACGCACAGCTTCGCGATGGAAGATGTCTGGAAATACCTCCAGGCGCATACCGTGCGCGAGATCCTCGTGCAAGCATTGCTTGATGCACCCATGTTCGGCACCCGCTGGCGGTGGAACGCTACGCGCGCCCTGGCCGTGCAGCGGCGCTGGTTCGACAAGCGCGTGCCGCCGCAACTGCAACGTATGGCGAGCGAGGACCTCGTCGCACTCGTTTTCCCCGACCAGCTCGCCTGTTTGGAGAACATCGTCGGCGAACGCGAAGTGCCCGAGCATCCATTGGTACAACAGACCATCCACGACTGTCTCACCGAGGCGATGGACATCGAGGAGCTGGAAGGTGTGATCGCGCGGATCATCAGCAAGGAAGTGGAGCTGGTGTGCAAAGACCTGCGCGAACCCTCGCCCTTCAGCCACGAGATCATCAACGCGAAGCCCTATGCCTTCCTCGATCCCGCGCCTCTGGAGGAACGTCGTACCCGTGCGATCCGTGTGCGCCACACACTCGATCCCGCCACCGCGAAAGACCTTGGCAAACTGGACGGCGCCGCCGTGCGGATGGTGCGCGAAGAAGCGTGGCCCCAGGCCAGCGATGCCGATGAACTCTACGATGTGCTTTCGCAATGCGGGCTGATCACGGCAGAAGAGGGAGCGGCGAACGGATGGGGATTCTTCTTTGAACAGTTGAAGCAGCAAGGACGAGCGATCATACTCGAAGCCGCAGGCCACAAGCCCCAAGCCGCAAGCTTGAACGCGGGCAAGCTTGTGGCTAGTGGCTTGAAGCTTGAAGCGGGCGTGCGCTTGTGGGTCGCCCTCGAACGTCTCCCACAGATCCTCGACGTCTACCCCGGTGCTACATACGAGCCCATTGTTGCGTTGACCGATGCTCTCCGTGCGGCGCACTCCTGGAGAACCCGCTCGCCGATCTGTTACGCGGCCGCATGGAAGTGGAAGGTCCCGCGACCATTGCCGATATCTCACAACGCTTCGGACAGGGAGGCCAGCGCGATCGAGCAGGCCATGATCCGCTTGGAGTTGGACGGCATGCTCTTCCGCGGGCATTACGATCCCGATGTGGACGAAGAGCAATGGTGCGAACGGCGTTTGCTCGCGCGCATTCACAAGTACACGCTACAGAAGTTGCGCCGCGAGGTGGAGCCCGTCTCCCCTGCCGCCTTCATGCGCTTCCTCTTCACCTGGCATGGCATAGGCACGGAGAACCAGCCCGAAGGCGCACAGGCGTTACGCGCGGTGATCGAGAAAATGCAGGGCGCAGAGGCACCTGCCGTGGCCTGGGAGAGCGAGATCCTTCCCGCGCGGCTCGGCAACTACGCACCCGAGTGGATGGACCAGCTCTGCTTCAGCGGACAGATCGCCTGGGGCAAGCTCACCCCCTACTCCGGTGAAGCAGGAGCGCCCGCATCGCTGCGCAATTCATCGTTGAGCATCTGCTTGCGCGAAGACCTGCCGCTCTTCCTCGGCACCCCCGCACCGGATGAAGAATTGGGCCACGAGGCACAGCAAGTGCTCGAACAATTGCAACAACGCGGCGCGCTCTTCTATCACGACCTTACCAAGTATTGCAACCTGCTCCCGTCCTATGTGGAGCAAGGCCTCGCGGAGTTGGTGGCCAAAGGCCGCGTGAGCGCGGATGGGTTCACGGGCCTTCGCGCTCTGCTCATTCCCACGGCCAAACGTTCCGCCCTCAAGGAGCGGCGTTCGCGCCGGGGTAGCAACCTCCCCTTCAGTTTGGAACAAGCGGGCCGTTGGTGGCTGTTCCCGGAAGGTCGCGCGACGGATCATGGAGCTCCGCGTTCCACCGAACGCTTGGAGCATCTGGAAGCCATCGCCCACATCCTGCTCCTGCGCTACGGCGTCATATTCCGCAAACTGGTGCAACGCGAACGTTGCGCACCGCCCTGGCGCGATCTGCTCAAGGTGCTGCGTAGACTGGAAGACCGTGGCGAATTGCGCGGCGGCCGTTTCGTGAGCGGCGTATGGGGCGAGCAATTCGCCTTGCCCAACGCCATACCTCTCTTGCGCGCACAACACAAAGCACAAGGCGATCCGGCAGCAGGTGGCCGACGAACGGTGATGGGTGATGAAGGCTTCGTCGTCCTCAGCGCCGCCGATCCGCTCAACCTCACCGGTGTGATCACCAATGGCGAACGCGTGGCCACGCGCTATACCGATCGCATTCTCTATCGCGAAGGCGTACCCATCGCCGTGCATGACGGCACCACACTGCGTTGGCTGGAGAAACTGCGCCAGGAGATGAGCGCACCGGACGAAATGGAGCGCCTCGCCGAGCGCATGAAGCGCACCATCCCGGCGCGGCTGCGTGCGTTCTATGGGAAAGGGATCGGGTAGCTCCGTTCCTGGGAAGACCTACTGCCCTGTATCCCCGGTTAGGATCGCCCGATCAGGTGTGCGTTCGAAGCCGCTTTCCTTGTAGGCGATGTCGTCAACACCGGAATGGACCGAGATCCATCCATAGTTCATGTGTTCGCCGCGCTTGCGCACCCCGATAAAGCCGTCGGAGAAACCAGACCACGTGTTACTGTAAGCCGGGATCTGGCTGTGCAAGGTGAACGCCTGAGCCCAGAACAGATCCTCATCAATGGTATCCCCTGCGGAAAGGAGCGACCATCCTTGATCGAGCGTGCCGATGGAGACATCGACGCTGTCATGGACGCTAATGACCATGGTTCCCCAGAGCGCATCAGGCCATGGGGTCGTTGTGTCATCTTCATTCAACACCCGTAGTTCGATATCCGGCACGGAATCCTGGTCGATGTCAACGATCACATGCCCCCACCAGGGGCCGGTGGTAAAGGGATCAGGTTCGGGGTCGATGTAGAGTATATCGGAGGGGTCCGCCTGAGAACTTGGGGCCGGTGGAGCGGACGGCGGATCCTTTTCACATCCGCTGCAGCATAGCGCAACAAGAAGACCTAGTACCAACCTAGGGGGCCAACGAAGGATCATGAAATTCGAAGATACCGGGTCATCCCATTCCGCTGCCTAGGTTCGGCCTCTTTGCCGATCAAAGCCAGACGGCCAGGAAGAGCAGGCCGATCCCCAATGCCCCCATGCCGATGGCGGCCACCACGGCCCAATTGCGGCGAGTGGTGCTGGTATGTGCGGCAGTACTCATGGCATCCTTGGCGTAACGGGCCGCGAACGTAGAGGGATCCCCTGGATCGGCTTGGTGGGATCAGACGAACGGGCATTCTGCACGGCCCAATGACGTGTCACCACCCGAGGAGCGCTGCTTCACCTGGGCGCTTTACCTGCCAGCATGATACGTGCGTGATGCACCTCTTCTCCTCATGACCGTGTGGGTACCTTCGGTGCTTCCATGGCGACCGACTTCTACAAAATACTGGGACTGGAGCGCAACGCCACCGCCGATGCGATCAAGGCGGCGTACCGCAAACTGGCGCGCAAATACCATCCGGACCTGAACCCGAACGACAGCGAGGCGAAACGGAAGTTCCAGGAGATCAACGAAGCACATGAGGTATTGAGCGATCCTGAGAACCGCAAGAAGTACGATGCGTACGGAGAGCATTGGAAGCACGGGGAGGAATACGAGCAGGCGCGCAAGGCGCAAGCCTCGGCCGGCCGGTCTTCAGGTAGAGGCGGTGGGTCGCCTTTCGAGGGCGGCAGCGGAGAGGACTACTCCGACCTCTTCGGTTCCATGTTCGGTGGCGGTGGGGGTCGGCAGGTGAAATTCCGCGGGCAGGACTATCAAGCGGGATCGAACCTGGACCTGGTGCAGGCATTGCACACGCACAAGCAGATGCTCACGGTGAACGGGAAACAGATCCGCATCACAGTGCCCGCAGGTGTGGAGAACGGACAGACCATCAAGATACCGGGACATGGCGGCCCAGGCGTGAACGGGGGCCCCCACGGCGATCTCTACATCACCTTCCGCATCGCCGACCATCCGCGGTTCAAACGCGTGGGCAACGACCTGCATACCGCCATGGACGTGGACCTGTTCACTGCCCTCTTAGGCGGAGAGATCACGCTAGGAACGCTGGAAGGGAGTGTGAAGCTCTCTGTAAAACCAGAGACCCAGAACGGGACGAAAGTGCGCTTGAAAGGCAAGGGTTTCCCGGTGTACAAGCAGGAGGGCGTGCATGGCGATATGATCGTGACGCTGAACGTGAAGTTGCCCACCGGCCTGAGCGAACGGCAACGTGAACTCCTCCGCGAACTCCAAAATTCCCAGCCATGACCACCGAGGAATTGATCTCCCTGGAGTTGTTCTGCTCGCACCAAGGCGTGGAGATAGCCTTCGTGCATGCCCTGCACGAACGCGGTCTCCTCCAGATAACCGTAGTGCAGGACCGATCGTTCGTGGCTCCGGAGGTACTGCCGCACATCGAGAAGCTGGCGCGCATGCACTACGAGATGGACATCAACCTGGAGGGTATAGAAGCCATCAGCCATCTCCTGGAACGCGTGGAGCGGTTGCAGAGCGACATGCGCGCCATGCATGAACGCCTGCGTCTCTACGAAGAGGGCTGAGAGCCTGTTCAAGATCTCTTGCAGGATGGGCTCCGAGACTATTTTTTTGCTCAGGGTTTGCCGGAATATTTTCGCGTAGTGGAACATTTTCCGGTGGAGCATGAGCGGAATAGAGGCCGGGGAACGCCTGTGAAGAGATCTTGAACAGGCTCTGAGACCTGCCGACGGACGTGCTTGGTGATCCGTTTCCTGGTGCGGATCGCGCGTTCGTGAACCTTGGAACCTTGGTGCAGTGCCACAAGCACCTTTTTTAGTGGACCTCCGCTCAACCGAACGCCCACCACGTATGGCACAGACCACCCACCTCTCCCCCGCACGGCCGCGCCGATCGGACCTCAGCGACCGCTTGGTGCGCTATGTGCTCGTGCCTATGGTCTTCGTGATCGGCCTTTACGGGTTGGTGCGCTTCGTGGCCACAGGCAACGGCGCCACGGCCGATGCGTACCCCTCGTTGGAACAGCGCCATCTCAGCGCCCGCTAGATCGATCGTTTTCCGCGGTTCCGCTGGGAGACCAGTAGGTCCTGTCGCTTTCTTGGCACCGATCGCGAGGGAAAGAGCGACCTTTGTGTCATGCCCCTCACCCCTGCCGAGATCCAACAAGCCCTGCGCATCAGCAAGGCCATCCAGGAACACCTGGAGAACCACCGTACCGTGAACGTGCGGAGCGAAGATCTCTATGGCATGCTGGCGGACCGCAAGCTGGTGGAGCGGGATATTGAACGTGGCCTCCACTTCCGCCTGTTCCTGCGCAAACTGGTGAAAGCGAACATGCTGAACCTGATCCCCCAGTGTAAAGCCATGCCCCGCAGTGGTGGGCACTACGAATGGACCTTCAACCGGGCCGCCGACCGCATGCCCGCGCGCAAAAAAGTGGATCCCGCCCCCCCCACGGATGTGGTGATAGCCTGATCCCTATCGCGCGCAATGGGCTATCCGGACACCTCCGCGCATGATGCGGTGATGAACTGGTTGCAGAACCTGGAACTGAAGGACCACCGGCTGGGCGATGCGCGCAGCGGGAAGGTGAGGAAGAGGGATGTGACCGCCGCGATCCTGCGTCTCCAGGAAAAGGCCTACGCAGCGTTCCCCGAGATGGAACGTCACGAGATCGACGCGTTCGTCCGCAAGTACATCGACCCGCAGAACCTCGTCCCCCCCACCGAAGGAGTTCACTTTGGCGGCCCACGGACGGAATGAACTGAGCCATCCGCACCCGGCCATGACACGGCGCGCTTTCATGCTGGCGATGGCCTGGTTCCACATGGCCTTCGGTGCCTTCTTTCTGTTCTTCCAGAGCTTCGCCAGCCGGATCATCTTCAGCGAACCGGGGCCGAACGCTCCAATGATGATGGTGGGGCTGAGCGGGATCGTGTTCGCCTTCGGTCTTATCAACTACTTGGCGCGGGACAGCGCAGAGTCCCGGGCGATGCGCGCGGTGCTCATCGGCACCGCTTTCTACCTCGTGTTCACTGTGGTCTTCGATTCGTACTGGACCATCCAAGGCCTGTTGAACCCCATCGCCTGGGTGTCCATCGGCATCCGGTCCGTCATGGCAGGATGTTACGGGTACTTCCTGCTGAAGGACCGCCCGGCCGGGTCTTGAACGTCCGTGGGTGGGGTCCACGAACGGGCCGTAACACCGCACTTGTTTTCGGGTGGAGCAACGGCGACCTTCAACGTCGCATCAACCTCCCAACCATGCGGAACGCTACCCTCCTTCTCTTCGTCCTCTTCGGCCATCAAGCGTCGGGCGGGCACCCTGATCTGAGCTTCGGCGATGGCCTGTGGAGTGATGTCTTGGGACGACCGATTGAGCGCAGTGACCGTGCAGCCCGATGGCAAGACCGTAGGTGCGGGATGGGTGGATGATGGCAACACCTCCACCATCCTGGTACAACGGCTTATGCCCGATGGCACGCCGGACGTGAGCTTCGGTTCTGGTGGCTTGGTCACCACAGGCGCCATTGACCATAGCTATCGGGCCTACGCCGTGGGCTTGCAAAACACCGGCAAGATCGTGGTGGCCGGGTTGGCCTACGATCTCTCGCTCGATGGCAACGTGATCCTGGTGCGCTACCTGGCGGATGGCACCCTCGATACCACCTTCGGGAACGGAGGGATCACTTCTTCCGACCTGAACGGCGGTCCGGCGTTCCAAGCGGCGTGGTCGCTGGGCGTAACGGCCGACGACCGCTTGGTGATCGTAGGCGAGGAAAGCGCGAACGGCTTGGTGTGCGCACGCTTCACGGCGGATGGATCCTGACCCTTCCTTTGGCGTGAGCGGCGTGGCGCTTACAGGCGTTGGTTTCAGCACCGGAATGTGTCTTCACTTGAACCCAGATGGATCGGTGTTCGCGGGCGGATACCGGCTGGACGGAGATTCCGACTGGATGCTGGCGCGCTTCCGCCGGAGGGTGCTCGATCCCCTTTCGGACCGGGGTGTTGCCACCTGGATCGGCCGGGGGGACACCGAAATGATGCGCGGCGTGAGCGTGCTGGCCGATGGCCGGATCGCGGCGTGCGGCTATCGCAGTTTCCAAGGGTTGGACGACGAACCCGCCGTGGCCCTTTTCGAACCGAACGGCGATCCGCACCTCGCCTTCGGCACCGGTGGCCTGGTGCTCCTGCCCTTTACCGCCCCTCAATGGGGACAGGCCTGGAGCATCATCGCGCAGCCGGACGACAAACTCCTGGTGGCGGGTTTCCGCGCGGAGCCCGGGATCCCAGCGAACAACGACTTCTTCCTCTACCGGCTGCTGAACGACGGCAGCTTCGACGCCAGCTTCGCAGGCGGCGGCCAGGTGTACACCGATGTGAGTGGGTCGTACGACCGTGCCTATGCGATGGCCTTGGCGCCGAGCGGCGCTATTGTGCTCGGGGGCAGCGGCACCGGAGGATTGACATCGACGGCCTATGCGCGTTACGTGAACGACATCTCGACCAGCGTTCCTGTTGAAATGACCTCCACTTCCCTGCGCATCTACCCCACTCCCGCTACCGACCACGTTATGGTAGAATTCGAACACGAGGGGAACACACGCGTGAAGTGCACTTTGCATAGCAGTGATGGGCGCCGCGTGCTTGCGAGCGACCTCATAAGCACCTCACCTGGAACGCACCCTTGCATCATCGAACTGCCGCCGCTCATTGCCCCCGGCCGCTATGTGTTGGAGTTTTCTTCCGCAGAGCGCACGTTGCGAGGAGCGGTGATGGTAATTGAGCGTTGACCTGGGAACGCAGAAGCCCCGCCTTGCGGCAGGGCTCCTGATCGTCGCGCCACTTCCCTCGCCGGGAGCAGCGTGACAGGGGATCAGTTCCTCATATCGGACTTCTCCATCTTCATATCCGACTTCACGGGCTGGTCTTTGCAATAAGCCACCCACTGCGCATATTGCTCCGCGGTGAGCACGGCTTTGATCTCGCCTTCATGCTTTTCCATCGAAGCGCGGTCCATGGTGCCCTTGTCCTTCATGGCCACAGCACATTCCTGCTTGCAGGCCGCTTGGATCTCCTGCACCCGCTTCGATTGGTCCGCGTTCAACTTGAGGTTGGCCCAACCGGCGTCCGAAGTGGTCATCACACAGTCGTGACCGTGATCGGTCTTGGTGGGCGTAGTAACGGGTGTTTGTGCGCTGGCGGTGGCGGCAAGGGCCAGACCAAGGGCAAAAAGGGTGTTTCTCATTGGGATCTGTTGTTTGGGGTTCGCACCACACAGGACAACCTGCGTACCAACGGCCGAGATACCACGCTGCCCCGCATTGGACGGGCGTTCCGGGCGGATGATACTGCACACCGCGTTCCAAGGGAACGTGGAATTCAATACCCGGATCGGGGAAAGGAACCCGCGCTCGAGCGCCTCTTTTGATCAAAAGAAACGCATGGCGATGCCACCACAGATCGCCTTCACCAGCAGTAGCCCATCCACCACCACCAGGTAGTACATGATGGACCGCCGTCGGCGCAGGGAATAGGCCACGGCGAAGACCAAGGGGAAAGGCAGCGTGTTCAGCAGGATCTTGAAAGGACTGAAACCGTGGCTGGCCCCATAGATCACGAAGGTGCCCAGCCCGAGCGCGCTGAGCGGGATGACCAGCCGGAAGAGCGTGCTCCGCAGTCCGCGTTGCACGATGAAGGTGTACAGGGATCCGCGATGATCAGCCGCATGGTCCTTGATATCGAACAGGATGGCGAGCATGCCGAAGAACATGAAATTCTTGAGGAAGAGCAGCAGCCCGGTGAAGGTGAACGCGTAACCTCCTCCTCGCGCCACTTGGTGGAAGAGCACCGGATAGATGGTGACCACCCCTGCCCAAACAAATGCGATCACGAAGGGTTTCAGCCAGCCCACACGACGCAGGCCGACAGCACCTGAGCCGTAATAAGCCAGCCCCGTGATCGGGAAGAGCAATGCCAACGTGGCATCGCCCCTTGAAAGCGAACGCACCGCATCAGGCACGCTGCGCAAGAGCGCCCACGCGATCCAGATGATCAACACGGTCCATAGGATCTGGGTGATCCCTACCAGCTTGTGGTTGCGAGCGTACCAACGAACCCGCATATCACTGGACTCGATCGCGCCGTGCCCTAAGTACGCATGGGTGTAGAACACGACCGTGCATAGAAAGAGCCCCGCATAATAGAGCCAGTGGTTCAGCGGGAAGCGCTGCTGCAAGCTGGCCTCCGCGGACAGCGCTACTGCGCACAGGCCGTAGAAGTAGTTGCCGATGAAGAAGGATCTCACCACATCGGCGAGCAAAGGGCACAAGGCTTTCACCATCAAGTAGAATGGCCTTGGTGAAAGTAGCAGGCCAGCGCATGGCACGGAGGCCTAGCGCTATCCACTACTCCTTCTCCACACTTAATCCCGCGATCCGCGCATCGCTCGGGCGAAGCTGCATCATGATGCGGAACAGGCCCTGATCGCCTTGCGAGCGCAACTTCACCTCGTACTCCTCAGGACCGGTCTGCTGCACAGACTCGATCGCGTTCGGGCCGATATCCTTCCGCAGCTGTGCGAAGACGGTGAGATGGCGCTCCAACGGAAAGCCCTCAAAGAATCCTGGACCGAGATTCTCTTTCAACCAAGCGGTCAGTTGGGCATCGTCCCCGGTGCTTCCGATGATCGTAGAAAGGGCCTTCATGCGATCGCCAACGGGTCC
Source organism: Flavobacteriales bacterium (assembly GCA_016703105.1). GTDB lineage: Bacteria > Bacteroidota > Bacteroidia > Flavobacteriales_F > PHOS-HE28 > PHOS-HE28. The sequence goes on along the minus strand of JADJCS010000002.1, from coordinate 110,491 downwards.
GGCAGGTGGGCCATCCAGCATCTTCGCGTCCTGCGGCACCGGCGGTTCAAAGGAGGGATCGAAGCACATGCGTCCAATGTGCCAGGCGATATCCTGCATGCCGCGCTTGTTGGCATTGCTCATCAGCACAACGGTGAGGTCCTCGTCGGCATACCACAGCACATCGGCGAACTGGATCCCGTTGCCTCCGTTGTGCGTGATGAGCCGGGTGTCCCGCTGTGTGTTGAAAATGGCCCAACCGAAGCCGTAGTGGGACTCGGCACCTTCTCCTTCCAAGACATGTGGAGCGAACATCAGGTCCGTCAAGGGCTTCGAGAGCACCTTGTTCGTGGCCAGCGCCCGAACCCAATCGTACATGTCGTGCGTGGTGCTCAACAGGCCGCCATTGGCACGAAGGTGCCAGCCCGGCCCGCCGTTCACGAGGGGGTGATCGAGCATGGTGCCCCAACGCGTGCCGTCCTTGCGGTAGCCGATGGCCAGTTCCTCTTTGCCCCAGTCGGGGATCCTGTAGCCGGTATGCGAGATGCCGCCGGGGGCGAGCAATGCATCGTGCAAGTAGCGCTCGTAACCCACGCCGCTCACGATCTCCACGATGATACCCAGCAAGCTGTAGCCCACGTTCGAGTATTCGTAACCGGTACCAGGTGGGAACTCCAAGGGAGTCTTCATGGCTAGCTTGGTGAAGTCCGCCCCGTCGATGGGCTCATTGTCATCTCCGATGGCGCCCGGAAAGCCAGCGGAGTGCGTGAGCAGGTGGTGCAGGGTGATGGTGGCCTTGTCCGCGGGCACGTTCGCGATGTATTTGCTCATCTGATCCTTCACATCCAACTTGCCTTGCTCCTGCAACTTCAGGATGCAGGCAGCGGTGAACTGCTTGGTGATGGAGCCGATCGCGTGTACCGTGGTCGGCGTGTTCGGCAGGTTCTGCTCGCGGTCACGAAGGCCGTAGCCCTTGTCGATCACTGGTGTGCCATCGCGCACTACGAGCAAGCTACCGGCGAAACCAGCGCGTTGGTTGCGCTGCATGAAGCTGTCGATCCGGGCAATGAGCGGATCGACAGGCGGGTCCGCCGCCACCGTCTCCGGTGCATCGTTGGAACATGCCAGGAAGGCGGAGAAGAGCACCAAGGAGAGCACGGTCGAAAGACGCATGGGATCACTTTGAAAGGCAAGAAAACAGGACGGCAAGTAGGCCGTTGTTAATGGATGCTAAAAGTGATGTCCTTCGCTTCCCATCTTCGCGGTCGTCACGCCCATAGTATCCGCGAACCGATCCATGTCCGCCACCACCAACCGCACCATCGCCAACCGCTGGTTCGCCGCATTCAATGCCCATGATCTGGAGGCTTTGCTCAGCCTGTACGCGGAGGACGCGCAGCACTTCAGCCCCAAGCTGAAAGTGCGGCACCCGGAGACCGAAGGACTGATCCGGGGCAAGGAGGCCTTGCGCACCTGGTGGCGCGATGCCTTCGATCGCTTACCGAGCTTGCGCTACGAAGTGGTGAAGCTCACCGCCGATGACGACCAGGTGTTCATGGAGTACATCCGCCACGTGGAGAACGAAGAGGATCTGCGTGTGGGCGAAGTGCTGGAAGTGGAGGGAGGCGCCATCATCGCCTCGCGGGTATACCACGGTTAGTGGGCCTGGCCCAAGGACCCTTATTGCGGGTCGTCCGCGCCGTGCCCACCGCTCCCATGATCATCCACTCCGGAAGAACTTGAGGAGGGGGACACACTATCATCCTTGCTACAGGAGGGTAAAAGGATCATGAGCGAGAGCAGTGAGACAAGGAAGATCGCGATGCTGGAACGGATCAGCTTGCGGTCGATCGAGTTGTTCATCGGAACGGTGTTCATGGGGCGATCGTGTTAGTGTATCCCGAAACTATATCCGCATCCCTCCAGCATCCCCAGCGGACCGGACGAAGTGGGCAGGAGGACGGACGGGACCGGCGGGTCGGACCTCGATGATGCTTCCCTTATGCCGTAGGTCGGGGGGGCCTGGCTATCTTGGACAACAAATCCCCCTTCGCCTATGCGCACAGAAGGAGATCACACCGCAGAGATCGGCGGACTGATCTGTGCGGGATGTTTCTTCATCGGCATGGGGATCGGCTGGGTGCTAGGCAACCTCCGCTCAGGGCTGTTCATTGGCCTGGGTGTTGCCAATTGGGCATGGCGTTGGTCCGCTACCGCAAGCGGAACGATGAGTTCCTGCCCTAGATTAAGGTGCTTGGACGGAGGCCACTTCACACTACCACCCGCATCGGCCGTGATATGATCTTTGCGGCCCACTGGCATCCATGGCCAAGCTCCTCCCCGCGCTCACTGAAGGGCTCATCGCGTTCATCGCGGAGCAGCGCCTCTTCTTCGTCGGTACCGCCCCGCACCAAGGGCGTGTGAACCTCAGCCCGAAGGGGATGGACACGTTCCGCGTATTGGGCCCGACACAAGTGGGTTACCTCGATCTGACCGGGAGCGGCAATGAGACCGCCGCACACCTGCGGGAGAACGGCAGGGCGACCTTCATGTTCTGTGCGTTCGAAGGTGCACCGATGATCCTACGTCTTTACGCGACCGGCCGATCGGTGCTTCCGTCCGATCCGGAATGGGAAGGCCTGCGCCCCTATTTCGGTCCACACCTACCGGGCGAGCGGCAACTCATCATCGCCGATATCGAAAGCGTGCAAACCTCGTGTGGTTTCGGCGTTCCGATGTACACCTTCCAAGAGGAACGCGCTCAGCTGATCACCTGGGCGGAAAAGAAAGGAACCGTTGGCGTGAAGGCGTATCGTCGTGAGAAGAACATGCACAGCATCGACGGGCTCCCGACCGGCTATTCGGATAACCCATCCTGACGCACCCCACCGACCATGGCAACCACCGAATTCGAACTACGCGGCGATCACATTGAACTGAACCAGCTGTTGAAGCTGGTGGGCGCGTGTAACAGCGGCGGTGAGGGCAAGCAACTGGTCGCGCAAGGACTGGTGAGCGTGGACGGCGCGGTGGAGTTGCGAAAGACCTGTAAGATCCGCGCAGGGCAGGTGGTTACGCTGGATGGCTTTGAGGTCCGCGTGGTGGGGTCCCCTGGTGAAGCCTAGAACGATCGATCCCGCACCCGCACGTAGTTCAGTTTGAGTTGCGTGGTGTCCGGCAAGCTCGGTAAAAGCTGAAGCACGCCCGCTCTTCGTTTCGTGTTCTGCTTCGGATCGCCGACGTCGAGTTCGCTATGGCAGCGTTCTATATTGATCCGTGGAGCGCTCAGGCCGGTCTGGATGCGAAAGCTCTCATGCCACCATCCAATGTCCGAAAGGGTGAGTTGTCCCATCATATAAAGGATCACCGGAGCCTTCTGCATACCGTTCCAGTAAACATTGGAGATGTGGACGCTGGCCTTGGAGGGCATGTTCACATGGATCGAGGCGATGCGTGCCGCATGCTCCACATGGAAATTGGAGAGCATGAAGGACTTCACCACGGTGTTGGAGGCCATGCCCCCTTCGTCCCCATCGATCACGGCCGACAGGAAGAGATCGTGATCGCACGGAGCGCCTTCGCTCACGCAATCGTTCATGCGCACACCACCGCTGTTCAGCACCGTGAAAGCCTGGGTGGTCCCGTTCGCGCAGTACACTCGGCATTGTTCCAGAACGCTGCTGTTGCTCTGGCTGTTGAAGGCGGTGGCGCCGGGCCAGTCGCCTTGGCGCAACACGATCCCCTTCCCGGTCGGGTTGGTGACGAACACGCGCTCCAAACGCGCCATCAAACAGAAGCGCAGGTCCACAGCGGTTTCGGTTTGGCGGATCAACTTGCAGTCGCTCACCACGCTACCGAGCGTCGCTTGCAGATCGATCGCCTTCCGCCCGCCTTCAATGGATGCGAAATCCTTGATCACATAGCGCGAGGAGAGCCGGGCGGTCGCCGCCTTCTGATCGGGCACAACACAGGTGAACCCTCTGGACTCGGGCCCGAGCATCAACGTACACCCTTTGCCATCGATCACGAGCAGCGGTCGTGGTGGAAGCACGATGTCTCCGTTGCAGCGGTACTCCGCCGCCGCGGAAAAAGAGAGATAGGTGGCATCCGCCGGCAGTTCCGCGAAGAACGCGGCAACGTTCCCGGGTGGGACCACATATTCCGTGGCGCTCATCCGCAGGGACATTGCGATCGTACAGAAGATCAGGGCGCGCATGTGGTGTCTGTTCAAAGGTCAAAGGTCGGACCCTGGTCGGCATCGCCACTACCTTCGGCAGCCCCCAAATGACGACGCGCCCTACGCTCCTGCTTATCCACGGCTTTCCGCATGACCACACACTTTGGGATGCGCAACGCGGTGCGTTCAGCGATGTAGCGGATGTGCTCGCCCCTGATCTGCGCGGCTTCGGAAGAGATACTGAGGTGCCGGAGGCGGTCACCATGGAGGCATACGCGGCGGATCTTGCGGCGATGCTCGATGCACAGCGCATCGACCAGGTGGTGCTCTGTGGCCTTTCCATGGGCGGCTACGTCGCGATGGCGTTCATGGCCAAATGGCCGGAGCGGGTGCGGGCCATGATCCTGTGCAATACCCGGTCGAACGGCGACACGGAGGAGGGCAAGGCGGCGCGCCATGCGACGGCGAGCGATGCATTGAGCAAGGGCATGGACGTGATCGCCCGGGCGATGTTGCCCAAGGTGGTGTCCGAGAGGACAGTTGTGGAAAGGCCTCCGCTCGCCCGCGAAGTGGAAGCGATGATGGCGCGCCAGGATCCGCGCGCCGTGGCCGCTGCTGCGCGGGGCATGGCGCTCCGCCCGGATCGTTCTGCCTGGCTGCGGACCATCCACATACCCACACTGATCATCACCGGCGCGGAGGACACGCTGATGCCCCTGCCCACGAGCGAAGTGATGCATGCGGCGATCCCGCATAGCCAACTCGTTGTGATCCCTGGAGCTGCGCACCTCAGCAATGTGGAGAACCCGAGCGCGTTCAATTCCGCTGTGCGCACCTTCCTTCTTTCCCTACCGAATGCTTGAGATCGACCTCACCGAATTCCCCTTGCTCGCGACAGAGCGGCTGCAACTGCGGGAACTCCACGCGCAAGATGCGCCGGCGCTCTTCGCCATGCGCTCCAACGAGCGCGTAATGGCGCACATCGGCCGACCGCGCCACACCACGTTGGAGGAGACCTTGAAGCTGATCGAGGTGATCGCGCAGGACCGGATCGACACCGCCGGCATCACCTGGGCCATCACCTTGAAAGGAAGTGGTGAGTTGATCGGTACCATCGGCTACTACCGGTTGAAGAAGGAGCACTATCGGGGCGAGATCGGCTACATGCTGTCGCCCGATCATTGGGGCCGGGGGCTCATGAGTGAAGCGTTGGAAGCGGCCGTGGCGTGTGGCTTCGCGCGGTTCGGGTTCCACAGCATCGAAGCGGTGACGGATCCCCGCAATACGGCCTCCAACAAGTTGCTCGAACGCCATGGCTTCGTGCGCGAAGGCCTTTTCAAAGAGAACTACTACTGGAACGGCGAGTTCCTCGATTCAGCGGTGTATTCGCGCCTGAAGGCTTCGGTTATAGGCGACTAGCCGCTTGAAGGTCCGCACGAACACCGCCTCAGCGACCGTGAAGGAGCATCCGCCGCAGAACTACGGCATGTGCGAACAACACGATCGGCACAATGAAGGCAGGTAGCCAGATGAACGGGAAATAGAGCAGGCCCACATTGGGTTGCTCGGATCCGAACTGCTGCAGGGGCGTGGGAACGGAGAGGATCCCATAGAAAACGATATTGATCAGAAGGCCCATGCACACCAGGTTCCAAACCAAGAGCAGCGTGCGGTCCAAACCGCCCTTCCGGAAAGCGAGCCATGCCACGATAGGAGCGCTCAACCCAGAAAGGATATCGAAGTTCCGGCCCTCATAGGTCATAAGCTCCGGGACCAAGCCCTGGGCAAAAAGCGCGTGCAATCCCCACTCCACAGGAACACGTACGACATGGAGCCAAGTGAGCGTTCGCACATCGAGCGTGTCCATCCATGCACGGCCGCCGAGGGTGGCGAACATCGCCACGATGGCGACGAGCGGCGGTCCAATGGCGAGCGCCATGCGCGGAGGAAGCGTGTTGGTAACCGTATAGAACCCCGGTATCGCCAATGCGGCCTGAAGGGCCATCCACCCGCCACAGAGCACTAGCAAGACGCGCCGCCGCGGTGATGCGAGCATAAGGAAGAGGCCGCAGGTGACCGTGGCCGCAATGAACACCAAAGGCAAGCGCATCGGTACCCCTTCGAGCATGAAGGCCCGAAAGTAGGCGTGCGACAGAGGATCGGCTTTCCGTTCAGGGCTGGAGCAAGGCGCCGCGCACCAGGATGCGCCCAGTGCGGTCCTCCAACCGATAGTACAAAACCGATGCGGGTGGAACATCCGCCAGGTGCGCACCTTCGGAGGTTGTGCGCAGCACGGCGATCGAACGACCAGCCGCATCGAACACCTTGAGGATCGCCCCGGCGGGCGCACCGATCAAGCAGATCGACCCCTGAGCACACATCACCACGGCACTCCCCTCACCCGCAGGTTGAGCGATGGACGCACTTTGGCCGAATTCAAAACAGCCGATGTCGAACGCGAGGCCCTGGGGGCGAGGCACCAGGCTCAGGTCGACAGCTACTACAGGAAGCACTGCGGCGGTTCCGGCATCCACCTGCTGGCTCTGCACGTCGAACGCATGGAAGTCACCACCCGGGGCATCGAGGAACAAGCTGGTGAGCGGATCGGCCACTTGGGAATTGGCATCGTAGCCCAACGCCTGCCAATCCGCAAGGTCCAGGATCGTATTGTCACCATCGGGGGACAACCGCTCCACCACCAGATTGTGATCGCTCACGAAGCCGCTGAGCGCATCATCGGCGATCACGATACTGCCGCGTGAAGGGTGCTGATTGATGAGGATGTTGTTCAGCACCTGATTGCCCGTGCAGGCATCGGTGATGTTCACGCACCAACGCGCGTCGGTGGCGTTGATGATCGTGTTATTGAACACCTTGTTCCCCGTGCTCGGCACGCCGCCATCGATCTGGTAGAGGCTTATCCCGCTCGCGTGGTTGTCGAACAGCAGGTTATTGAAGAACACGGAGTTCACCACCCCATCGCAGTTGATGCCGCTACCACCACCCTCGCCGTTCCCGTGGATCACATTGCCATAGACCTGGGCGTTGCTGATGGTCCCATCCCCCCCAAGGCTCGCATCCCCGTTCATGTGTATGCCGTTGGCGTAGTTGTCGAAGCAGTGATTGTACCGGATGATCGGATCATCGGCGCTGTTGCCGAAGTAGATCCCGTGCTCATCCTCGCTGCCACTGCATGTGTTGTGCTCGATGATCACATGCTCGGCGAAACCCGTGAGAATGCCCCATTTGAAATTGTTCGCGCAGCTATTGTAACGGATGGTGACGTGATCGGTGAGCACGGTGCGGATGCCGGTGCGCGGCATGTCGTTCACGGTGAAGCCATCGATCACGATCCAATCCACGCCCTCGACATTGATCCCATCCACGTTGTTGTAGCTGCACGGGGAAGTGATGCTCACCGTTCCGCCGGTGCCCAGGAACACGATCGGCGCGCTCGCCGTGCCACTATGGTCCATCACGGCGAACCCTGGAAAGCCGCCGGCATGCACCAGCACGGTATCACCCGCCACAGCAACATCGGCCCCGTGCTGGGGTGTGGCCCAGGCCGCGGCCAGCGAAAGGCCGGAAGCCCCATCGTTGCCTGTGGTGGTCACATGGTAGGTATTGGCCCGTCCAAAGACCGATAACCACAATAGTGGGAGGAGCGTAGCGTAGCGCATGAAGCCAAGGTAGGAAGAGCACGGCTGAAGGAGGGTCCGGCCGATCACAGGCTCGTCCCATCTCGGACCGGTGCGATCGCTGACCGAGCAAGCGACCTACTTTCGCACCGCAGAAAATGTGAATTCCTTGCACTGGAAGCGATCGCCGAACGACCGAACAATGAAACAGATCTTCCTTTCCATCGCCCTTGCCACCGCGTGCCTGAGCACCGCCCCCATGGCCGCACAGGACAAGACCAATGCCGCGAAGACGGGAGGGGACCACACTGACCAAGGCCTCGAAGGGCTCACCGATCAACTCGGGCTCACGGGGGATCAACCCGCACAGGTGAACGCGATCCACAAGATTTTCGCGAAAAAAGCCAAAGACCTCAAGGTCCTCGGGCTTCCCAAAGAGGAGCAGCGCCCCAAAATGAAGGTGTTGAAGGACGAGCGGGACGCCGCGTTGAAGAAAGTGCTCAACCCGGCCCAATGGACCAAGTTGGAAGCCCTGCGGGAAGAGCGGAAAGCCGCGAAGAAAGCGGAGAAGGACGCTCAGAAGAACAAAACGAGACCGCCGCACCAGGAGTGATCATGATCCTCGACCGAGCATGAAAGGGCGCCTCGCGAGGGCGCCTTTTCTCTTTCGGATCCACGCGTGGATCCACCCGATCCGGGACCGTTCTTTGCTACCTTAGCGGCCGCTGAAAAAACACGGCGCAACCATTCAACCACAGGCGAGGCGATGAGCGAGAAAGCACAGATCATCCTGGATGGCAAGACCTACGAATTCCCTGTGGTGATGGGATCGGAGGGCGAAAAAGCGATCGACATCAGCAAGCTGCGCGATGCCAGCGGCTACATCACGCTTGACCTGGGCTACAAGAACACGGGCGCCACCATGAGCGCCATCACCTTCCTGGACGGCGAGGAGGGCATCCTGCAATACCGGGGATATCCGATCGACCAATTGGCCGAAAAAGCCACCTTCCTCGAAGTGGCCTACCTCCTGCTCTTCGGTGACCTCCCCAACCGGAAACAGTTGGACGAGTTCGAAGGCAATATCCGCTACCACTCGCTGGTACACGAGGATATGAAGCACTTCTTCGAGTTCTTCCCGAGCAATGCCCACCCCATGGGCATCCTCTCGGCGATGATCAACTCGCTGAGCACCTTCTACCCCAAGAGCCAGGACCCCAACCGGCCGCAACGCGATATCGAACGGACCATCTTCCGGCTCATCGCCAAAATGCCCACGCTGGCGGCCATCAGCTACAAGAACAACCTGGGCCATCCGTATATGTACCCCAGCAACAAGCTGAGCTACGTGGACAATTTCCTGCACATGATGTTCGGGCTGCCCACGGAGGAGTACGAGGTGGACCCCGTGGTAAGCGATGCGCTGAACAAGTTGCTCATCCTGCATGCCGACCACGAACAGAATTGCAGCGCCAGCACCGTGCGCATGGTGGGTAGCAGCCAGGCCAACCTGTACAGCGCTGTGAGCGCGGGCATCGCCGCCCTCTGGGGACCGCTGCATGGCGGGGCGAACCAGGAAGTGATCGAGATGCTCGAGACCATCCGGAACGATGGTGGCGATATCCAGAAGTGGGTGGATAAGGCCAAGGACAAGAACGATCCCTTCCGTCTCTTCGGCTTCGGTCACCGGGTCTACAAGAACTTCGATCCCCGTGCCCAGATCATCAAGCGCAGTTGCGATGACGTACTCCGCAAGATGGGGGTGAACGATCCGGTGTTGGACATCGCCCGCGCCCTCGAGGAGATCGCCTTGAAGGACGACTACTTCATCGAACGCAAACTTTACCCCAACGTCGATTTCTACAGCGGCATCATCTACCGCGCCATCGGCATCCCCACGCGCATGTTCACCGTGATGTTCGCCTTGGGCCGCCTGCCGGGTTGGATCGCCCAATGGAAAGAGATGGTGGAGAACAAGGAACCCATCGGCCGCCCGCGCCAGATCTATACCGGCGCCACCAAGCGCGATTTTATGGCGGTGAAGGACCGCAAGTGATCGGTGCCGCTTAAAGTGCGGCACTGGCCGCTTTGCTTTTCGGCCCGGATACCCGACATTCATACCGCGAAATCACCCACCCATGAGCACTGCCACCCAAGCCTCACCGAAACGCCACCTGAGCGATCTACACTTCGACCACCTGGAATGGATCAACCGACTTCGGTTCTACAAGGATGAGATCGGCATCTTCGAGCATCGGTTGGAGGACATCGTGAAGCGCAACACCACCGGTGAGGTGATGGCCGAACTGGAACACTTCCAGAACCGGTACATCCGCGAGCGCGAGGTGATCGACGAACTGCGGCATGATATCAAGCAGCACGAGAACATCCTGGAAAAGGAGAGCAAGGAGCGCCCGGTGGCCATTGACCACCGCCTTTTCTCCGACCACGGTGAGCTGCGCGACCGCGTCGAGACCTTCGAAAAGCTCTACAAGGAATTGAAGGACGAACTGCACCGTTGGCTCGCCAAGCGGATGTGATCATCTTAGTACCAGCCAAAGGGAAGGGGCGGCCATAGTGGCCGCCCCTTCCCTTTCTTCTCTATGGGTTATTACCCGAAGACGTTCTTCACGAGCCACTTGCGCAACTCCTTGGCCGCTTTGGCGTAGCTCTCGGCCAAGCGTGTGCCGGTATCATAATCATAGCCTCCGAACTGTGATCCAGGGATGCCGAGCATGACGGCGTTCGCCACCACGGTGCCGGTGGCCTTCTCCTTCAGGATGTACTCCACGTCGATGTAGGCTGGCTGCTTCGATATACCGATGTTCCATCCCGGTTCGGTGCGGGTGGTATGCACCACCAGCGTGTATTTGGCTCCCGTGGTGCCGCGCAGGCCTTTGATGGGGCTACCATCATCATTGAACAGCACTTCGAACTTCGGTGCGAAGCGGGACTCGCGGTCAGCGATCCAGCTTTGCTCGAACTTCTCGCCACGGCCGGGTTCCTTGTCGTTGTACTCGGTTTTCTTCTTGGCGATATAATCCGCCTCGGCGAATTTGCCGACCGTCATGTTATCGAAGGTGAACTCCAGGTCGAGTTCCTTCTCGGACTTGAGGTCCTTGAAGCTACCGCTCTTGACCAGGAGCTTCTGGGCCATGGCGGTGGTCGCCAGGCAGGCCACCAACACTAGCGAAAGGGTGCGTTGCATCGTAGTTTTTGTTTTGGGGCTGCCAAGTTGCAAAGAACCTGCCGAACAACGTATGCGAGGAAGGTGCTTACTTTGAAGCCCGAGAACATGCTCCCATGAACACACGGAAACTCATCGGTCTGGCCTGCTGGCTCCTTGCTTTCGCGCTCCCGTTCGGCCCATCGATACTCAACACGCAAGGGGTGGATAACATCACCGGGCTGCTCAGTTTCGTGGCCACCATCACACTGATCTTCCTGGGATACTGGTTGGTGGATTCCTCAAAGCCGCAACCTACTGCGGAGAACCACGGCCACTAGGTGCCGCGCTCTTCTTAGGGGCGCTTCCGCGATCCCGTCCATCAGGATGCCGGTGGTCACTAGAGCGTATCTCAAAATTGCTTTCGTAAGCGAGCGAGAGGGATCTCGCGTTCAGGCGAGGCGCCGGAACCGAGCATAGTCGGGTGCTCTGTGAGGGTTCCGGCAACGAAGCATGGGCGCGGAAGACCCGAGCGCAGCCCGAAGGGCATTTTTAAGATACGCTCTACTCTACCACCTTCGGCTTTGGGCGGTACACGGTGAAGACACGCGACACGTTGAACCCGAAGTGGATGTCACCCTTCAGCCAATCGCCGGTGGTCTCTGTGATGTAACCACGCTCGTTCATCGCAGTGCTGTTCGTGAAGTGCAGTTGGAAGACGTGTCCCCCCGTCTCGATGTCGAAGCCGATGGACAAGGAGTTCTTGTACCCCGGATTGGGGTCGTCCATCCGGTCGGTCGGCACCTCCGCCGCCATGGTCTGGCCGGGCAGTACGTAGAAATATTCCGCGTTCAGCGCGAGTCGCTTGGTGAGCTTCACCCGGCCCGCAGCGCCGATGTTCATGACATCGTTCTTTTCGGCCACGGTCCGCACCAGGTTGCGATGCACCACGCCGGGCATCAACTGGAGTGTGAGCGCATCGCTGAACTTCCGACCGATGAGCATTTGGAACGAATACGCCATGCGGTGGGTGAAGTAGTCCTCCCGTCCCTCGCTGTACCAGGGCACCTCCGAACTGCGTAGGGTGGTCACGTTGCTGGAGGCAACAAGAGAAAGTGTCAAGGGCATGCCGCAACCGCTCTCGCACTGCCGCAGGATCTTGTACTTGGCGAAGCCATCCACGTACTTCTGGAAGCTGCTCCGCCCGATACCTATCTGCAGCCGGTCGGTAATGCCGTATTCGAACCCGAGGCGCACCCATGCCTGGTCCAGGCCGAACCATTCGTACAGCCCCCCGTTCAGGAACCCGAACCGGTGGTTGATCTTGAAATCGAGCACACCATGGGCGGTGTTCTCCAAGCTGTGCCCATTGATAACGCGCGAGGTTTTGAAGCTGGCCGTGGTGAATTCCTTGGTCTTCTCCTCTTCGCCCAAAAGGTCCAACAGGTCATCCTGGGCCAGGAGAACCGGCGTGCAGGCCAGTGCGGCTATGAGTGTGAACGTGGATCGGAACATTGTGCTGGATTGACTGATGGTAAAGAGAACGGCCGGGGTCACAAAGGCCCCGGCCGTTCAAGGCACGGAAGGAACCTCGCGTGCGCAGGATCACATCTTCACATAATCCATCTGGACCTTGATGGTGATCTCCTTGGCGATGTTGTCGCGCACCATCCCCGGGATGGTGATGTTGTAATCCTCTGGTTTGATCGTGAAGGTGCTCGATGCCTTGACGGCGCCGGTGGGCTCCATGGTGAAGGTGCCTTTGATGGTCACCGGCTTGGTCACTCCATGCATGGACATTTCGCCTTCGGCGGTCACTTCCTTGGTACCGGCCTTCTTGAGGTCATCGGCGGTGAGCCCGTTGAACTTACCCTTGAAACCGGCCTTCGGGAACTTATCGCTCTCGACGTAGTTCTCATTGAAGTGTTCCTGCATGAGCGCCTTATCGAACTCGAACCCTTTCATGAGCACGGCGAACTCGACCGCGCCGGTGGAGGCATCGAGCACGCTCGTGGATTTGTGGTTGTGGGCTTCGATCTTCTCCATTGGGGTGTCCGAGTGGAAGGAGATGTGGCCGGTGCGGGTGGCGTAACGCTCTTGGGCGGCCAGGGTAAGCGGGGCCGCGAAAAGGGCGGCAAGGATCAGGTGCTTCGTCATGTTTCGAGGGTCTTTGTTCGGTCGTTGCAAGGTTCATTCCACAAGGGCGCATCGCTGTAGCACTACGTCCATCAATAGCCCGGTGCAGAGGCCCTTGATACGGACGGGGGCCCCGGCCACCACGTTGTTCGGCAGGTCGGCTTGGGCGAACTGGCAGACCACCCCGGCCAAGGGATCGCCCGTTTCCAAAACCACATCCACGAGCCCGTTCTCCGGTGCGTTCACGGCACGCACCTCACCATGCACCTCCAGCACCTTTCCATTGAAGCGTGCGTTCGCCGCGTTCTCATCCGCAGTGAACGCTTGGAGCAATGCAGCGGGGTCCAGGGTCTCGGCCGCGTCCAGATCGGCTGTGTCCTCGGCGGTACGGTTGTATTCGGTCCAACCGTACCAACCCGCGCCAACGGCTACCAGGACCACAATGATGAGGAAAGCGCGTCGCATGGGATCAATTATTAGGAGCACCCGCTTCAAGCCAAGCTTTGAGCGCCTGCCGATCGCAGTTGGGTAAAAGACCGGTAGGTGGCATGGGCGAAGGATCCGCATTGATCGCCCTCGCAAGGATGGCACCCGCATCCGCCGCGACCTTCACGGCGGCATACGTGCTTAGGTCCGGGGTTTGTGCACCGCTCACATGGCATCCGGAAATAGCACAACTGCTCGAGATGAGGGGTTGTACATCGGCGGTCCAGGTCACGTTCTCCGTATCGCAGAAGCTGTCCGGATAGAGTTCCTCCTCGATGTCATAGTAACATCCACCAGAGAACAACGCGATCGCGAAAGGAAATGTCCGAAGGATCTTCACCGGCATCAATTGTTGGGTGCTCCTTGCTGGATCCATGTAAGGAAGTGATCGATCTCGCATTGGGGTAATTGCGCCCCGAACGGGGGCATGGCGATCGCGCCATTGGCGTGCTGGATCGCATCAGGCAGGGATCCGTCCAGCGCTTTCGCGGAAACCACCGCCCAAGTGCTGAAATTCAGGCTTCCCTGGGGGTTGGCGCCGCTGTGACAGTTCAAACACTTCTGTTGGATGATGGGTTGAATGACGCCCGAATAGGTCACCACCGCTGTAGTGTCACAGAAGTTCGCGCACGAGTTGTTCTGATAGCCTTGCGCGATCCACAGTTCGATCTGTTCGATCTGGTCATCGGAGAGCGTACCGAAGCCGGGTCTTGGCATGATCTTGTCCGGGTCGGTCTCATTGATGGCTTCGACAAGATCGCCGTTCTGGATGATCCCGCTCTGGACAAGGGACCCATAGCTCATCAGATCGATCCAATCGTTCTCGTCGTTCGCCTCGAAATGGCAGTTGCCCGTTTCGCTGGGTACCCCGCAGCTGGATATGAGCAAAGGCAGGATCTGTTGTTGGAAGTACACCGTCCCGCTATCGCAGGGTACAGGTACTTGGGGACCAGGCCCACCGGCGGTATCATCCTGCGGCACGACCAGCGGTTCATGCTTACACGCAGGTAGCGCCAGTATCAGGAGGATCGCCAGCACGAAGAGCGCGGTAATGGCGAAAGTGACCGTTCGCTCCCGCTTTGGGGATAGACCGAGGTGGGAGTGTTTCAGTGAGGACATACGACCGTGTGCTCCAAATATAGGTCCAGGTCCAGAAGCGTTCGGCCCCTTCCTGATGGAGCGGCGTGATCGTCCGCTCATGACCTGCGGCTGTTGATCCGGGACATGGAGCCATCCGGCCCAGGTGCGGAGGCCCTCCGCAATTCCTCGACAAGAGCGGCGATCTCGACAGCGTTCAAACTGTTATGGTAATGGGCCAAATGGTTCAGCTCCAGAACGCGCCCGAGCACATCGTGTGGATCGCATCCCAAGAGCATGCTCAGATCCGTATGGGAAAGACCGTTCGAAGCGTTCATGCCAGCGGTAACCTGCGCCTTTACCAGACCATGCTCCGCCCTCCAAGACGAGTTGGGCGCGCAATCTTCGGGTAACTCCATAGTGAGGGTGTGTACCATTGGCTTATGATCCGGGTGCGAACGTATCACCGCACCTGCGCATCGCGGGAGTTCGACCGGACGGGACGGGAAGAACGACCGACGGAACGGACGCTACTGGCCCGAGAGCCAGCGTTTGAAATCCGCCGAGCGCTCACTGCTCACCACGGCATCCTGCCCGAAAGGCGGGTTCATCATCACCTTGACCCGGCTCTTGCTGTAGGCCAATAGTTCCTTGATGCACTGCAGGTGGATGATGGCCTGCCTGTTGATGCGGTAGAATTTCTCTGGATCGAGCTGTTTCTCCAGACGGTCCAGGCTCTCGTCCAAGGGCAGGTCCCGGCCCTCCATGGTCCGCAAAAAGGTGTTCTTCTCCTGGGAGAAGATGTAGGCGATATCGTTCGGTTCAACCACCCTGAAGTGGTCGCCATAACGGATCAAGAAGCGCTTGATGAACGCTGTTGGTACTTCCGCAGCGCTCGGACCCGGGCGCAAAGAGGCATGATCGCGCACTACGCGTAGAGCGCGGCATCGCTCGACGGCCGCCGCGAGCTCCTCCAGTTTCACCGGCTTGAGCAGATAATCCACGGCGTTCACCCGGAAGGCCTGGAGGGCATGCTCGTCAAAGGCCGTGGTGAACACGACCGGGCAGGTCACCTCGGTGCGGCCGAAGATCTCGAAGGAATCGCCATCCGCCAACCGGATATCGAAGAAAGCGATATCCGGGGGGTCATGCTGCTCGAACCAGGCCACGCTCTCCGCCACCGTCTCCAATACGTTGAGAACGCGGATGGTGGGATCGACCTCCGCCAGTAGTTTGCGCATCCGCTGCGCGGCGGCTGGTTCATCCTCAATGATCAGTACGTTCATGGCTGCGATGTGATCAAAGGTATCCGCACCACGAAGTCGCCGGTCTCCTGGAGCACCTCGACGGGACGGTCCGTGAGGGCCGCGTAGCGTTGGCGGATGCTATCCAACCCATAGGCGGTGGAGCGCACCTCGGCCACACGCGGCCGCAGCGGGTTGCGCACCTCGAGCACCTGCCCATGCGCGGACACGCGAACGACCAAGGGTTCGGCGCTTGTGGCGATGTTGTGCTTCAACGCGTTCTCCACCAAGAGTTGCAGGGTGAGGGGGACCACAGAACACAAGATGGCGTCGGGACCGGCATCCACGACCAACTGGATCCGATCCCCGAACCGGCGTTGCTCCAAGCCGAAGTAGGTATCCACAAGCCGGAGTTCGTCCCCCAAGGGGATCAAGTCCTTGTCGCGCACCTGCAGGATGTTGCGGAAGAAGGTGCTGAGATCCTCCACCTGTCGGACGGCCTTGGCAGGGTCCTCTTCGATGAGCGCGATCAAGGTGTTGAAGCTGTTGAAAAGGAAATGCGGGTTCACCTGGCTTCGCACCGCCTCCAGTTGAAAGCTCGCCCGCTCCTTCTCCATACGATCGCGCATACGCAGGCGCTCTTCGCGCATACGAATGAAACCGAAGAACGCAAGACTGAGCGCGACAACCCCAAGGGTCACGGCCCAGGGTCTGCGCCACCATGGTGCATCGATGGTGAAGCGGAAAGAGGTCCATACATCCCCCGGCTCGTTGTCCCCCACGCTCGCCCGCACTTGGAACTCATAGTCGCCGGGAGGGAGCCGTGAATAGGTGATCTCGCGTTCGCGTGTACTGAGGATACCGCCGTCAAAACCGGCCAACCGGAATTGGAATCGGACCAGATCCGGTGCAGGCGAGGATGCGGCGGCGAAGTGGAACGTGAGGAAGTTCTGATCATAGCCCAGATGTGATCCAGGCCGGAGGTCGAGCGGTTCCTGGCCATAACTCCAGCCGATCAACACCACCGGTGTCAATGCGCTCAGCGTCTCGGTGGGGGGGGTAATGCGCACCAAGCCATCCGTGGAAGCGAACCAAAGCCCCCCGCGCAGGTCCGTGCATAAAGCATTGAGCTCTCCTGACACTCCTTCGAGACCGAATACGCGGCCCAGGTCCGTGATCCGGTCGGAGCCGGGCTCCAACGCGAGCAGACCGTTCTTCGCGAATGCCACGATCCTACCCTGGTAGGTGGCGATACCAAGCACTTCGGAGCGTAGGACGGTATGATCGGCACCGGTACAACGCAGACGATCCTCGCTGAGCCGACAGAGTCCGGTCCCAGGGCCACAGGCCCATGCCTGTCCCTTTTCGTCGAGCGTTAGTGAATAATAGGTGCTTGGGCGAGAGCCTGCACTGTCGCCCACCGCAACGCCCGCTCCTCCCCCACCCGGCAGAAGGATAAGGCCACTACCATCCGAGGCCGCCAGGGCACCGCCTTGAGGCAGAGGCAGCACATCATAGAGGAACCCGTTGCCCGGTATCGCTGGGCGCGCGAACCCATCCGCTGCGCTCCAGGTCGCGATCCCTCCAAGGGTGGCCATCCAAACCTCTCCGGCCCGCGAGCGGATGCGCAGCACGTTGTCGTTCGCCAAGCCATCCCCTTCCTGGAACTGCTCGATGGCCCCGTTCGGCCGGATCCTGAACACTCCACGGCCCATGGTCCCCGCCCAGAGATCACCCGCACTGTCGGCATGGAGCGATACGATGGGCACCTCTGCGGGCAGATCGAGCTCGAGCAGCGCGAGCCGCTCAGCATCTGCGAAGGCAGCGGCATGCCCATAGATGCGTGCGCCCACAGCGAAGTGGATGCGTCCGTCCGGCCCGCTGCATAGGGCGGTCACATGCCGCAGGTCCACGCCTTCGTGCTGGGGTACGAAAAGCACGTTCGCATCCGAACGGAACAGACTGGAACTGCCATCGCACCACCATGCCGCACCATCGCTTCCAGCGCTCAAGGCCATCACACGCGCGCCGAGCCCCTGCCGCTCCGATTGAGGGGCATAACAGCCGGATCGTTCACGCGGATCGTAGACACGCACACCATGGCCCCGTGTCGCCACCCAGGAAAGGCCGCCGCCCACATGCAGACCGCTCACCGGTCCGAAGGACCACGTACTGTCCAGCACATGCACTCGGGGGGGGGATACTTCCGCAGGATCGAAATGAAAAACACCTCTGCGGTCCGTGCCGGCCCACAAATGCCCGTCGTCCCCGCAGGTCAATGCGAGCACCAGATTGTCGGTCGCCCCCTCCTCTTCGCGCATATAACGCGTTACCCGTCCATGAGCATCGAACAAGGCGATACCCAGATCGGTCGCGGCCGCAATGCCCCCACTGGGGAGCGGGCACAGCGCGTTCACGTGATCATCCAGAAGACCGTCGACCCTGGCCAGTGCCTTCGCAGGATCCGATCCCAAGCGGTATAGGCCGTTGCCGTAAGTGCCGATCCAGATGGTCCCGGCAGGGTCCTCGCAAAGAGCACGGACCGGAGTTCGGCGCCAACTGGTATCCGAACGCAGGGTATCGAGCTGGAGCCCCTCTGCACGTACCAAAAGGCCGTTGGCGAAAGCAGCTATCACACCACGATCCGCCACGGTAAGCGCGGTCACTGCGATGCGAATGTCCTTAGCGGCCGCGCGGGTATGGTCGCCATCCGTGCGAAAGAGCCCGGCGTCACCGCCCACCCAAATGATCCCCTGCGCATCCACCGCTACCAGGCGGGCATCTGGGCGCGTGTTGCCATCCTGCAACTGGAACGCACGTGTATAAGGATACTGAGCAAGAACGGTGGTCGCCGTCAAAACGCACAGACCGGACCACCACCGGTACCTCATGGTGCCGCGGCCATTCGTTCGAACAGCATATCGACCTCGATGCGTACCTCCGGAGCTATCTTCTGTTGCACCACCCGCGGCACCCGTATCGCATGGTCCTCCAGCAAGACCTCAAAGCCGGATGTGACACGCACGCCCTCCTTGGCAACGACCACAAGGCATTCAATGATCCGTTCCCGTTCGACCCCATGCAGCATGAACGCTCCCTTGGCACGTACCGCATAGCTACCGGGCACGGTGATATCCACGCTCTCTATGATGCGTCCCTTGAAAACAGCGGTCGGATAGCGCTCGGTCTCCAAGTAGTTCTCACGAAAATGTTCGCGTTGCAGCGGGCTGTTGAAACCTTCGAAATCCGTCATCGGGATCTGTACGACGAACGTGCGCTCGATCGGGTCGACTATCCCCTTCGCGCTGGTGAGCTGGGCGCTTATCCGTTCCATGGGTGCGTCGCTCACGAAGCTCACCACCGATCGTTGCGAGCGTAGCATTCCACCGCTCTGGGCCAGTAGCCCTGCGGCACATACCGAGCACCAGATCACTATCAGCCACCGCATGGGATCGCACGGTACCCCCGTGCCACAGCCAGCGAACTTACGGGCTAGCGTGCAGCACCGCGAAACGCACCGAACGCATCCCTCCACTTTCGTCCAACACCAAGTGGTACACACCATTGGGCAAGTGCGCGGTGGGAACGATGATTCCCGCATCACCCAGGTCGATCGATCGGAACGAATATGAACGTCCGACCGCATCCACGACCCCCTTCACCCGCGCCACATCGATGCCCTCCACCTTGATCTGCCCGTCCGCGGGCGTTGGGAACACGCTGGGCCGCGACCCGATGGCCTCGGGGACCGAGGTGCTCAGACAGGAACTTTGCGCGGTGATGCGCATGGATGTGCTCAAGGAATCCTGGAAGGCTCCGAAGGCGATCGCATCCCCCTTCAAGAAGTGGTCGAGCCACAGACCAGCGAGATCGGCCACCACATCCTGTTGGTCCTCACGCGAGATGGTCAGGTCCGGGTTGCACGTGAACTCCCCGAACGTGCAGTTGAAGTTGCTCTCCGCGAAGTAGCAATGTCCGCCACCGGTCACGGTGATCAGGGCCCGACACGGCACGTTGAGCGCATCATACATCGGTTGCTGGTGACCCGCGATCGGTGTTACGCAATCCTCGCTGGCCGCGAAAAGCAACGTAGGCACCTGCACGTTGGCGGCAGCGGCTATGGCGGAAGGATTGGTCTCCGCTGCCGCGAAGTTCACGAGCGTCTGAATACCCGCATTCCCATCCGCGCCGAGGAAAGAAGCCCCGCCTCCCATGGAATGGCCCATTAAGGCGGTGGCGGGTGCCACCTGCTGGAAGAAAGGCGATGCTCCGTCGTTGTTGGCGAGTTGCATGGCTTGGGCGATGAAGGCCAGATCCAGACCGAACTCCGCGTGGTCAGGGGCGAAACCGCCTTCCGTTGTCGGCAGTAACAGAATGTAACCGCGCGGAACGAGGTCCTCCGCGAAGTTGGTATAGGCTTGTGTGGTCATGACGAAACCATGCCCCATCACCAGCACTGGGAATACGCCCAGTGCGAGGGGAACATTCGTTCCTGCCACATCCGCCGGGTGGTAGATCTCGCAAGGGATGGTGCGGTTGCGACCGGTATCGATGAAGTCCACCGAGCGTTCCCCCACGGCAAAAGGTTGCGCAGGCAGCGCTGCGGGAAACAGCAAGGAGAAAAGTAGGGTTCGGCGCATGGGAATTAAGGTTAGAGGGACAACGTACATCACGCGGTGCTTGTTCGTAGAGCTCACATCTATCTTTGCCGCCCTTTCATCCGCACTGTGGTGTGGATCACCCTTGGAGAGGTGCCAGAGTGGTCGAATGGGTCTGTCTCGAAAACAGAAGTACTCGCAAGGGTACCGGGGGTTCGGAATCCCCTCCCTCTCCGCCAATAGAACGCCGCCCCCGAAGGGAGGCGGCTTCTGCGTTCAGAAGCGAGCCAAGCAGAGCTTGAGCGAGCGCCTGAACGCAGAAGCCGCTGAGCGAAGCGAAGGCGGCGATCATTGAAGCCTCCCCCATAAAGGGATAGCCCGTCTCGGGCCATCCGCGAAGCTGAACCGGTCCACGACACGATCACTTTGCAAAGCTTGAGCGAGCGCCTGAACGCAGAAGCCGCTGAGCGAAGCGAAGGCGGCGATCATTGAAGCCTCCCCCATAAAGGGATAGCCCGTCTCGGGCCATCCGCGAAGCTGAACCGGTAGGGTTGGACAATGGTCAGATCGCATGTTGGAGCCCGACGCGCGTGGTGGGTCGCTGCTTGTCGCCGACCTAAAGCGCCTTTGCCCAACGGTGACCGAAGTTGATGCAACAACTCACCATCGGCACGCCCACGAAAACATCCTTGTACCAGGCTTCATTGTTCACAACGCCAAAGTCCACAGCGACCGCGCGCGAGGCGAAACGCACCCCCATGGACCACCACGGCGTGAAGGACTCCTCCTCCCCCACAAGCCACGTTTCACCGATCACCCACAGTTTGGGGATCACACGGGCCGCGAGCCCTAGCGAGAAGCTCGGAGTTTCTTCAAGCCCCTTCCATTCGTGGTAGCGCACGCCGCCACCAAGGGTGCCGTGATAGCGGTCAGTTCCTATGGTGACCATTCCGAAGGCGGCCGCATTCCCTTCACGGATCACCGGGTCATAGTTGGCGTAGCGGTCGAAGAACCTGTACTCGGTAGGGGTATTTGTGTACGCCGCCGAAAGCCCGAAATGGACATACCGATGCAGCTTCCATGCGGCCTTGGCACCCAAATGGAAACCGGGAGCCTGCCTGGAGAAGCCTGCGAGCGAAAGGAGCTCGAACCCGCCGGACACGGCGATGTGGTCTGTTACACCCACAGCGGCGGACTGGAGCACGAAGCAGGTATTCCGGTAGTATCCTTCACCTGCCTTCAACGGGAATGCGGCGGGTCCAGCGAAATAGCGGCCCGCATGCCGTTCACGGAACCAGCGGTCCTCTCCTTTCGGCTTTTGGTCATCCAAGTGAGGGAGCGGAAGGGGCGGCGGTAACAGTGGAGGATGCGGGGAAGGCAGGATGCGTCTGGCGGGTCGCGTGGCCCGGGGTACTTCTCCACCCCGCGTATCTTCCGGTGCGGAGGGACCGGCTTCGATCCGTTCCATGCGCACGATCCGCCTCATGGGTATACTCACGATGCCCATGGCATCGGTGCGGATCCGCATCACACCCGCGTCCGAACCGTCGATCACACCAGTGAGGAGACTCTGATCGTCGAGCACGATGCGGTAGCGTGCGGTATCGCTCGGGGCAACTTCATCGCTTTGCGCGGAGGCGGCGATCACACATACCAGAAGCGCGACCAGAAGGACCGATCGAGAGCTACTTCGACAGAACATGGAAGTTGGTTCCAGGGACCGAAAGGTAAGATCCCATAGGCCGCTTCGCTAGGCATCCCAATGCGACCACTGCCGGGGCCGCCACCGAAAGTGGATACCTTGGACCGCTCCGTCCATCCGTGCCGCAACGCCGTCTTCTTCCCACCCTTCTTCCGCTCTGTTGCTCTTTGGCCTGCGCCAGCGCCGGCCATTTGGCCGAGGATGCCACGGACTACTACACGCCTTCGGTCATTCGGTACGCGGACCATGTGTATGACCCGTTGGTACGTACCGTGCAACTGTACAAGGTGGGTTTTGAGTTGAGCGCACCGATCCTGGAACTGGGCAGCACCGACCAGCTCGAACTACGTTTCGATGACCTGCGCCCAACCACCCAGAGCCTCTCCTACACCCTCGAACATTGCAACGCGGACTGGACCCCCAGCGATCTGGCGAAGGGGCAGTACATCGTGGGCGGCTTCACCGATCTGATCGCGGCTCCCCGGCAGAGCTACAACACCTATCAGAACTTCTTCCACTACAGCGTCACCGTGCCGAACGCGATGATGCGCCCCACCCTATCGGGCAACTACATCCTGAAAGTGTTCCGAGACGGCGATGAAGAGGACCTGGTACTTACGCGCCGCTTCCTTGTGGCAGAGCAACGGGTCGCCATCCAAGCGCGTGTGGTGGCCAGCCGCGATGTGGCCGTGCGCGACATCGCGCATCAGATCGACCTCACCATCCGGCATTCGGGGATCACCGTCGCGGATCCCTTCAGCGACCTGAAGGTGGTGGTGCTCCAGAATATGAACTGGAGCGATGCGCGCAGCGGTCTCAAGCCGAAGTTCATCCGCAACGATGAACTCATCTACGACCATCCGCCGGAGGCGCAATTCCTCGCGGGCAATGAGTTCCGCAACTTCGATCTGAAGGACCTTCGCTTCCCGACGATCAACGTCAGTTCCATCACCACCGGGCCGGAACTCATGGAAGCACTGCTGGCGCTCAACCCCGCCCGGCATATCCGTGTGTACCTGGACCAGCCCGACATCAATGGCCGCTTCTTGGTGCGCAACGACTATGTGGACGGCGATCCGCTGGGCGCGGATTATGTGAACGTCACCTTCAGCCTTCCGCTCGACGCACCCGTGGCGAACGCGGAGGTGTACGCACTGGGCGGCTTCACCGACTTCGAATGCCGCAAGGAACTACGCATGCAATGGATGCCGAACGAACGCCGCTACATGCTGCGCGCACCCTTGAAGCAGGGCTTCTACGACTATGTCTTCGCCGTGCTGCCCAACGGTGCGGACAAACCCGACCTCACCACGCTCGAAGGCAGCCACTTCCAAACCGAGAACGACTACGTGGTGCTGGTCTACCTGCGCGATTTCGCGCAGCGCTGCGATAAGCTGGTGGGTGTGAAATTCTTGAACAGCCGACGGGACGGGTGATGCACGCGCTCAACACCCCTCCTAGCGATCGATCGCTCGATCGCCGTGCGCAAGGACTTTAGGATTGCACCAGGTAAGTCATGCATACTTGCCGATGCTAACTGATCTCCGAAGGGAACCGAGGGAGGCTACAGGTGAACCGTCGTAAGGATAGGCTGCGGGCCTATGCCCCTATTGGGACCTGTGGCTTCCTGGTGTCCTGGGCTCATATAGAAATCGAGGCTGCGGGCCTGTTAAAGTTCTGAAGCGTCGGACGCCATTGCTCGGCCCCTCCAGGGATCTTGGTCTAACCACAAAGTAAACGATGATGAAGGTGATCGGGATCGATGTGAGTAAGCTGCACCTGGACCTGGCGCTGCTCGATCAAGATGGGAAGGTCCTGCAAGAGGCACACATCAGTAACAAGGCTAGCTGCCTGCGCAAGCTTCTTCGAAGTTGGATCAAGGGCCAATGCTCTGGTGCCCGTATGCTGGTGTGTCTGGAACCTACCGGGCCCTACAGCTTCGAGGCGATCAAGACCATGTTGGCCATGGGTGTGCCGGTGTGGCTGGCACATCCGGCGGACATCAAGAACAGCCTGGGCATGACCCGTGGCAAGAGCGACCAGGTGGATGCGCGGCGCATTGCGCAATACGCTCTGCGCTTCGGTGACAAGGCGCGTTTTCTGGATGAGACCTTCTTGCATTTGCAGGAGTTGAAAGATCTGCTGGCCGCGCGTGACCAGTTCGTGCGCGAGCGCGCCAAGTACCGTATGCAACAAGGCGATCAGCTCAAAGCCATGCAAGGGCGCGCCAAAGCGTGCTTCAAGCGATGCAGCGATAATATGATCGCCGCCTTGACGCGTTCGATCGCCTATGTGGAGAAGCAGGTCGAGGCCTTCTTGACCAGCGACCCACAGCTTTCCCTCAAGCGCGACCTGGCCATGTCCGTAACAGGCATCGGGCCGGTGCTGTCCGGTGAGCTGCTGGTGGTCACTCGTGGCTTCACGCGCTTCACCGATCCACGGCAACTGGTCTGCTATGCGGGCTTGGCACCTTATGACTATAGCTCCGGTACAAGCATCCGGGGACGCACAGGAGTATCAGAAAAGGCCAACCAGTACCTCAAGTCGCTCTTTCACATGGCCGCGCTCAACGCAGTGAAAGTCCCCGGTGACCTCCAGACCTACTATCAACGTAAGCTCGCACAAGGAAAAGCACCTATGACCGCGCTCAATGCCGTGCGCGCCAAGATCGTACACCACCTCTGGGCCGTATTGGAGAGCGGCATCCCCTACACGCGTTTCAAACACCCCTTGCAAATGCCATAGAAATAGGGGTTGGGGTGGTTTCCATTCGTTGAGAACACAGAACGGCCCGAGCAATGCTCGGGCCGTTCCATTTCGATATGACGCGAAGGCTTACCGCGCCACCTTCACCGCCTTCCTCACCAAAGGTGCGCCATCCACCAACAGGGTGACATGGTACACACCCGGCGCCAGGAAGCTGGTGTTCCAATCGTAGCGCTGCGTGCCTTCCATCTGCTGGCCCTCGAAGAGGTTGAACAGCGACTTGCCGCTCGCATCGCTCACCTGCAGGCTCACCATGCCGGCCTTCGGCAGCGTGTAGCCGATCACCGTGCTCTCGCTGAAGGGGTTCGGGGTGATGGTGAGGCGCTGGTCGCCGGCATCGCTGGTGCGCAACGCGGGCTGTGCGGCACCGCTATCCATGGTGCGCTGGTCCGTGCCGTTGCGGTTGGCGCAGCAGGCCGCGAGGTCTTGTTGCATGGTGGCCATTTGGTCCTGCATCTGGGCGATGGTCGCTTGTTGCCCTTGATACCCCGCGATGAGTAGAGGTACGAATTTCTCGTAGTCGATGCCGAATACGGTCATAGCAGCATGGGTAATTACCCCGGCGCTGTCGTATTGCGCTGGCACGATCGTGGAGGCCACGGCTTGTGGGAATACCTGTTGCACCTCTTGGGCCATCAGGCCCAGTTGTGTTCCACTAGGCACACCCAAGTAGTCGAACTGCTGCAAGTATTGGTAGCTCTGCGGCGCTAAGGCACCAAGCACATTGTTCGCAGAGGTCGCATCCAGGGGTTGGGGGTTGGTCTTCAAGTTGGCATCGCTCAGGATCGGCGTGCCGCCATTGATCCAGCCATAGCCGCTGATCCATACGTTGCCCTGAGCCCAGACCGCGTAGTCGTCCGCAAGCGTATCCAGCGCCACAGACGCTGCGTAGATCCCGATATTGCTCGTGGTTGAGTTATCACCGCTCCCATCGTATGCGACGGTGAGTATTCCAATGTTCTCCACACCGTAACTATTCGCATCCGCCGTAGTGATGATCCCGTGGTTTCTACTCGTGTTCGCACCGGCCACTGCATAACTTTCCACGCCACGGTTCCGATCCGCTCCTGTGGCCTTTGCCGAAAGGCCCCATCCGACGCCCACGTAACCGCTCGCTTCCGATTCGGCGTACACTCCCGTGGCCTCATCTGCAGTGGAACCTGATCCTACTTGTGCTGTGCCCCGCACACCTTGCACATCAACCCCTGTCACGGAATTCTCCAAAATGCCGTAGGCATCAACACCATAGGTCGCGCCTGCTCCGTTGCGGGCCCGTATGTCTGCCCCACCACTGTTCAGGTTCACATCCGCCGTTTGCGGGTCGACATCCACTTCGATCCCTGTGCTTGTTTCATCGTCCCGACCTTTCACGCTCACGCTGATACCAGATGGCCGTCTGCTCTCCTCTCGGTCGCTCACAACGGTGACCTTGTAGGCGGAGGCTGGGGCGTCTGTGCCGATGCATACTTGCCAATCCATCTCCGGGCAGCCGCCATTGGTACCGATCGGCTCGAAGGCGGTCCACATCTTATCCGCTCCAGTGCTTAGTTCCCAATCGCAGCTAGTGCCACCCGTTCCGTTGATGTTCGATTCCCACTGCCAGCCCAGCACGCCATCCTCGTTCACCACAACTACTTTCTCCACGGTGTCCATTTCGGCCTCGTTGGGTAGCTGCCGTATACGCACACGGCCATCCACCACATCCAGCCGCTCTTCTGGTTCGGTAATGGTCGGGTCAGCCACGTTCGCCGCGAACCAGTCGCCCATGCCGATGAAGCACTCGTCATTGCTCACCGGGAATATGCGCATCGCTTCCAGCCCTTCATCGCTCTGTGCCCCGGTGGCATTGCTGCCATTATAGCCACTGGTGAAGATCCAGCGGTAGCGATCCGGCCCATAGAACGTGGCCGGATTGTCGCTCCAATGAGCGATCATGTCCGTGCGGTCCAAGCCGTTGGCTTTTTGGCCTAGATAGCCATGGTCCCCATTGCCCGTGATCGTGATCCCCACATCCATCCATTCCCGATCGCTGCCCAGTTGCGCGTTGTCATCCGCCGCCGCCAGGTGCAGCAAACTGTAAGGCCCTGGTGCTCCGTTGGTGAAGAACTGCGCAATGTCCGGGCTGATCAAGGTCCAACCATCCGCGGTTTTCGCGCTTTGTGCCGGGTTCACTACGTAGCTCGTGGTCTGGTTCAATTCGACCCGCTGGATGGTGTCCGTCCACAACTCGATCTCGTGGTTATCATTCTGCATGATCCGCAACGGGAACGGCGAGGTGTTGTCGCAGCCGACGTAGTCTCCAAAAGTTGCATTGTTACCTAGGGTGCTCACTTGCGCTTGCCCAACATACGTGGCAAGCAGCCCGACCACCACTGTCAGTGGCCGTACTGTTCTACAGGTTCTCATGGTCTTTCAAGGTTATTGATCCACTGAAAGACCGGACTTCCACTACTCGATCAACACGAACTTGAACGAACGACGATCATCTCCCGTGCTGAATCTCAGCACATAATTGCCCCGTGCCCATGACTTCACATCCAGTTTCCAGCTTCCCGGCTCAATGCGCCCACCCCACATCAGGCGACCCGTGGCATCGTGGATGGTACCCACGGCATACTGCCTCAAGCCCATCACAACCAATTCATCGACAGTCGGGTTGGGGAACAAGAGCACTTCACTATCCCCATGGGCTTCCACACCATTTACCGTAGGACAGCCTTCGAACCCTTGCGACACACATACATTATCGATCAACGTGTACGCTTTGGGCAACTGAATGGATGAACCTAATGAAATGGTGTCGGTTACGACATTGTTGAAGTGGTTCCCCACCATCAAGTACTGGTAGGCACTGTCCGCCACGAAGCTGCCGCTCACCAGGATCCAGTTCACTGTATCGGCTATGATCCAAGGGTGCCAGACATGGGCGCTGCCCGTAGCCAACGGCCAAGGGTCATTGCTGGTCCACGGCCGGGGTTGCATGGTGAACAAGGCCCCGATGTGACTAGAGGCGATGTAGTGCTGTGGGTAAAGGCTGTCCGTACCGTTCCAGGCCGCGTTGGCATACAAGCTCACGGTGTAGGTTTGACCTTGGACTAATGGTGCGGTCAACTGCACCATGGCATACTCGCGACCACCTCCGATGTTGGCTTCATATGTTACCAGCCCAATGTAATTCTCACCATCCTGAGGATACTGGAAGGCGAAGTCACTTTGCGGCACTGATGCCTCATTCGGCGATGGCACACAGCTTTGGTAGTAGTCTGGTGTACCACCACCGGAGAACCAGTGCAGAGGCCCTTCCCCTTCAGTAAGGAAAGTATGCGTTCCGGGGCAGGAATCAGGCACCTCGAAGCTGTGGTTCGGAACCAAGTTCACCTGCGCTTCACAGCGGAGGGCGGCCACGCACAACAAACAGCTCAGCACAAAGCCCATGCTCCTACCAAACCACCTGTTGTTCGTGATGTATTCCATCATTCGTTCAGTTCGTATTGACCGGGGTAGCATGGCCCGGTCCTCATCCGCTCCTTTCAAGGCATTGTCCGTCGCGGGTGGCGGCAATGCTCCAAGGCAAGACCGTGTATGCACGGTGCGGCGCTGCCTGTGCGGGCCTTGGGGAGCGCCTTACATTTGCGCTGCTCTGTTTCGTTCACCTATTACCGTGGGTTGGTGGGACATGAGCGACCGAGGCCCTCGCTGTTCTAGCAGTGGGGGCTTCTATTTCAAGGTATTCGGGTGGTATTGGCCTTCACTAAGCTATCGATCAGTTGGGCCAGCTCCATCAACTTCGCACGCCGGTATGCCTGCTCCAGCGAATCCCAGTTGATCGAGGGACTATTCAACGCCGGGTCAGTGAATAGAATGGCAGGCTCTACGGTACCGTTGGGCACTACGAATTCCGCACGGGAGTAAGCGGCGTTGTCCACTCTTCGCATCAGCCCTTCCCGCATGTCATTATCGGCATCGCTAAGGGCCGCCGCGCGTATGCTGTAAGTCGCTTCGGACTCCTTCGCTGCATGTGGCTCGGCTGGCAGTTCCAAGCTCGCGTGCAGGTGGGCAAGCACGCGCTGTTGATCAGGTTCTACCTGAGCTGCCTCGCTGGCGGATAACATAACCTCATGCAAGCACTCCGCATCCATGTTCTGCCAAGGGCGCAGGCGCACTCCGTTCAGTTGCAGCAGCTCATGCCGCTCCTCTTTGCGGTTGTGCCCGAAGTACACGTGCGGCCCTGGCGAGGAAGCCCCGTGGTCCAGACGTTCAAGCCTGTGCTCCTCCACGTCGCTGCAAACCCAGGAGGGCGGTGCGCTTTGGTCGATGCAGGGATCGCTCGGTGCGCTTACAGTAGTCTCACACGGAGACGCGGAGGTACGGATATCGCCGGCGTGAGCGACCGAATTTCTTGGTGGCGCGCTTGGCCGGAGCATATGCCAAGTTGCGAAAAACCCGGTGAGCAACCAAGGCACCACTTTGTAAGCGAGGTAGAGCGTTTTCTTGGCCGTAGGTTTTTAGGTCCATGGGAATGCGGCCACATGCATGCAAGCGGGTCCAGTGCAACCACCGGGAATTTCGAAGGCGAGGAAGCGCGACCTTGGCCGATCAGACCCTCCTGTGGGCCGTGGGCCGTGGGCCGTGGGCCGTGGGCCGTGGGCCGTGGGCCGTGGGCCGTGGGCCGTGGGCCGTGGGCCGTGGGCCGTGGGCGCGCGATCGGATCGTTCCAGGTGATAAGCGAACGGTCGCATAGTGGAACAAACGTATTGCCCTGCACAAGTGGTGGTGCAAGCTTTTTAACGTTTGGTTATGCACCGGTTCTGAACCGGTTGTACACCGCTGTTGGCAAGCGAGAAGTAGAGACGTGTGCTCTAGGTGGCAGCTCTACCGCCGGACCACCTGCCGCGTGATCGCGGTCCCACCATCCATGGTGATGGTGAGCTGATAGACGCCAGGAACAAGGGACCCCAGGTCCAACGGCGCAGCGGTTCTCCAGGTCCCGCTACGCACCGTGCGCCCGGTGGCGTCGGTCAGCGTGTAAGGAAGATCGGTGCTCGAAGTCCCCTTCAACCAAAGCGGCCCATCGGTGGGGTTGGGCGACACCACGACGGCTGCCGATCCGTTCATTTCGGGCACTGCGGTGATGCAGGACACCGAATGCAAGGTGACCGTGTTCGCGCCGGAGTTGGGGATGCACACGAGATCATGTACCGCGTCGAAATCGATATCCGCAGGGTTGTTGAGGCCCGGCACTTGCAGGTCCACGAACGTGGGCGTAAGCACCAGCGGCTCGAAGCGCGTGATGCGGTCCGGGCTCCAGGAAGCGATGAGATAGCCGCCAAGGCAATCCACGGCGATGCCATCGATGCTGCCTACGCCGGTGTTGGTGGACCAACCCAATACCGCGGTGTTGCGCGCGTAGGTCTTCACCGCAGCGTTGTTGCCCCAGAACGCGACGGCGAGCAGGTCGTGGGTGGCATCGTAGGCGATGCCGTTCGGTGTACCGTTCGTATTGGCCACCCAGGTGATGAAAGTGTTCGTTGCGGGATCAACCCGGAAGATCTTCTCGTCACTGAAATCGGTGACATAGAGGTAGGTGCCATCCGTGGTGATGCCGTTGAGGAAGGCGCCACCCAAATTCAAATTGGAGACCAAGGCTCCGGTGCTGAGCAGGTACCCTTTCACGCTGCCCCCGCTGCAGGCATAGAGCGTATCGCCGAGGATCTCCAATCCGTAGGGGGATGGGCTCACGCTGGCGAAGGGTGTAACCGTGCCGATCTGATCGCGCTGCTTGATGGTACCATCGCTGGTATTGCTCACGAAGTAGCGATCGCCCGCGGGATCGTACTCCACGCTTTCCGGGCCGTTGTACTGGGAGCACGCGAGCAACGGAAGCAGCGCGAGAGAAGAGAGCGGGATACGCATGATGGATCGATAAGGTGGGCGAAACTAACGTTACCGGAAAGAGCACAACCTTCGCCCCGGTATATGCGTTGATCTTGCAGCGGACATGACGACGGCGGTAACGAACGGGATCCGGGTGAGCGTGCGGGTGCGCTTCGCATCGGAGCACAGCGACACCAAGCAAGGTCGCTACATGTTCGTATACCGCATCACCATCGCGAACGAGGGTCGGCGAACCGTGCAGCTCATGCGGCGGCACTGGCATATCTGGGATAGTCTGGCGACCACAAGACAGGTGGAAGGTCCGGGCGTAGTGGGCGAAACCCCGGTGCTCGCCCCGGGCGAACGGTTCACCTACAGCAGCCAGTGTGATCTGAGCAGCGGATTGGGACGCATGGCCGGCATCTACACCATGCGCGATCTGGCCACCAACGCGGTGTTCCAAGTGGAAGTACCCGCGTTCGTTCTGAGCTATCCCTACCTGTCCAATTGATGGGCATCGTTAAACTTCGATAACCATTGCACGGCGCGAGCGGCACACCGTATTTTCGCCCCCGCATGTTCGCCATCTCGACCACCACGAAGTCCGGTGCCCGCTCGCAAGGGCTGCTATGGGCGTTCTGTTCGGTGGTCATGTCGGCGGCGTTGTTCCTCCTCCCCGCTTCGATCAACGCGACGAACGCGTTGCTCGAGGAAGTGGTCGAAACCACACAGGTGCCTACAGCGGAGGAAGAGGTGAAGCATACTTGTACGATGGACGGGACGGGTGGTGGCGTAACGCCGCCCGGCGCCCGTCGCACCGGCTGGCCAAGCCCTGCGGAGGAAGCCCTTCCGCATGGTGAACGGCGCGTTCTGGTGCCGCCCCCGAAGCGGGGTTAAGAAGGGCATTCGCCCTGTTCCCTTTTCTACGAGCGCCTCGGCATTCCACGGACCCGGTGTGTCCTACGGCCTCATAGCGTCACCGGGTCCGGTGCATCCCTTCCTTCGCATGTCCACATCCTTCAAAGGAATTCCTTCGCATGCCCTCTCCCCCCGTGAAGGAGGGGAAGCGGCAGCCCCCTCTCCCCTTGGCCGCGAAGCCTTGCGGCAGGCGGTGGATCATGCCGCGCATTATCTGCCCATTCAAGGCCCGATCGGTGTGTTCATCCACCACAACACGCTCCACGCCTTCCAGCACCTGCCCTTCGAAGAAGCCGTGGTGAAGGCCGCCGAACTCTTCGGTACGGAACCCTTCATGCAAGAACAGGCTTACCGCTCCGAGTTGGCCAGGGGCCGCGTTCGGGAAGAGGACCTGATCGCGGTCCTTGAGCAAGAGGAGAACGCGAACGTGGTACCGGGCCTTTTGGACCGGCGACGGTTGCGCTACGTGATGTTGGTGCCGGGTCTTCGGGCGGTAGAGGGCCAGCGCATCGAATGGCTCCTGGGCGAGGGGGGCTGGTCGCGTTCTTTCCGGAACGACCTCCCGGCCGAAGCCCGCGCATCGCTGGCGAACGACGATCCGCGCACCATGTGGGAGGTTTGCGTGTCGCGCGCACGCCCGCTTCAACTGGTGGAGGGTTCCAAGTTCCAACGCCCGAAGAACGCGGTACTGTCGAGCAAGGGGATCGACCTCGACGCGATCATCCACCCGGTGCTCATCAGCTTGGTGAGCACTTATCTGGACCAGGGCGTGGCGCATTGGAGCATGCCCTCTCGTTACGAGGGACTGATGCATGCCACGCGCCTGATCATGGGGCAGCGCGTGGCGTTGGCGCCTGTGGGCCTTGAAGGGATCGGTGCCACCTTAAGTCAGCAGACGCGCAGGAAACTCAACGCCGAGGATACGGTGCTCGACGCCTTGCAAGCGCTCGGTATCGATGAACGCGACACGGAAGCGTTCATCGTAGCCGAGCTCCTTGCTCTTCCGGGGTGGGCAGGTCTGATACGAAAGCTGGAAGGAGAACCGGAACTGGCCGTGCATGAACGTGTGCGTTGCTCGCTGATGGAATTCCTCGCCGTTCGTCTCACCCTGTTGGTAGCTGCGGTGCGCAATGCGATGGGCGACACGCGTTCCTGGCGATCGATCCACATCCCGGCTCCTGCTCCGGTCCCCCTGGAACGCGAAGCACACCTCTTCGACGCAGCCCAGCTGCTCGGTCTTTCGAGTTCGTCGCTACGCGCGCTGCGGCAAGAGGACTATGACCGCCTCTGCGATGAGATCGAACGATTCGATGACATGGAACGGCGCCGGGTATGGCACCTCGCATACGAACGCAGGCATGAACGTATGGTACTTCTGCCCCTGGCGCACCATCGCCAGTTACCTCCCTTGATGCGGTTGCGTGATCGCTACGCAGCGGAGGTTTTCTTCTGCATCGATGAGCGCGAGGAATCGGTGCGCAGGGCGTTGGAGGAAGTGGATCCCGAAGTTCGTACGTACGGGGCGGCGGGCTTCTTCGGTTGCGCGATCAACTTTACCGGACATGATGAGGCGCACGCGCTGGCCTTGTGCCCTGTTGTGGTGAAGCCCATGCACCAGGTGCATGAGAGACCGCAAAAGCGCGATAGAACGCTCGCGGAGGAGCGACAGAGGCTGCGCCGTCTTTGGGCCCGTTTCGCACATGAGCACCGTATGGCGTCGCGCTCGCTCCTGGGTGGTTGGTTCGGCACCGCGATCACAGGGGCCACGGCGGTCGTACCCCTGTTGTTATGGATCCTTCGTCCTTTAACCTGGGGCAAAATGCGCGACCGCACAGCGCATGCCTTGGTGCCGCAGCCCATGACGGAACTGGCCTTTCATCGCGAAGAACCGGGAGCGAAAGATCCGGCGACCGGTCGATCGGAGGGCTTCACCGTGACGGAGATGGCCGACCGCGTGGGAGGTCTGCTGGGCACGGTGGGCCTCCGCTCGAACATGGCGCGTTTGGTCGTGGTGATGGGCCACGGGTCCACAAGCCTCAACAATCCGCACGAATCCGCGCATGATTGCGGTGCGTGCGGTGGAAGCCGGGGTGGCCCGAACGGGCGGCTCTTCGCGGCCATGGCGAACGTGCCCGAGGTGCGTGCCTTGCTCCGCGAGCGTGGGATCATCATCCCCGAAGACACTTGGTTCATCGGTGGCTACCACGACACAAGCAACGATGACGTGGATCTCTATGACCTCGATCGGTCGCCGGAGACACATAGGGAGGACATCCACCGCGTTCGCATGTCACTCGACAAAGCCCGGGCGATGAGCGCGCATGAGCGCGCACGACGGTTCGAAGCGGCTGGAACCCGCATCAGTACGTCGGAAGGTCTGCGCCATGTGCAGGGTCGCGCGGAACACCTCGCTGAGCCGCGTCCCGAATACGGCCATTGCACCAACGCGGTGTGCATTGTAGGAAAGCGCGCGACGACGCGGGGCCTTTTCTTCGACAGGCGCGCGTTCCTAGTGAGCTACGATGAAGCCTGCGACCCGGAGAACAAAGCGCTGGCCGGTGTGCTCGGTGCGGTGATCCCCGTGTGCGGCGGCATCAGCCTGGAATACTACTTCAGCTTTGTGGACAATGAAGGCTACGGATGCGGAACGAAGTTGCCGCACAACGTGACCGGCCTTGTGGGCGTGATGAACGGCTACCAAGGGGATCTGCGCACCGGTCTTCCCTGGCAAATGGTGGAGATACACGAACCGGTGCGCATCCTGTTTGTGGTGGAGACCACGCCCGAACGGTTGCTCCCCATCATTATGGCGAACCCGGAACTGAAGGAGTTCGTGATGAACCGATGGATCCGTCTCTCGACCATCGATCCTGTCACCGGCGTGATCGTGGTCTTCCGCGACGGTGTGTTCGAAAAGCTGAGCGGGGAGGATGAAGGATTGCCGCACAGCCCTTCATCGCGCACATACTATGAGGGAAGGATGGAGCACCTGCCTGTGGCCCGCATCGGAAGCCCAGAACACGCGATCGCATGATGGAGCTCCTTTTGCCCCCACTTACCGTTGCGCTGATCGCCGCACCGGGCTGCCTCTTCCTGGCGCTCGCCACCGGTTGGTTGCTCGACCACCAGCCGACCGAGCGCATGCTCGCACGCATTACGTTGGTGCTGCATGTGGCCTTGGGCCTGATCCTTGGCTACCTCGCCTTCGCACTTTGGCGATCGGACAGCGACCATCTCCTAGTGGACCGCGGACGCTGGTTCACGCTCGGTGATTTCGGTATTCCGATCGCGTTCCTGATCGACCGTGTTTCCCTTACCATGGCCGCGCTCACCGTGGGGCTGGCTGGGATCGTGGCCTCCTTTTCCGCGCGGTACATGCACAGGGACCCAGGCTTCTTCCGCTTCTTTCTGCTGCTCAACCTTTTCACGTTCGGTGCGCTGGTGCTCTTCCTATCCGCATCGCTGGACCTGTTGTTCGGCGGATGGGAGCTGGTGGGATTGAGCTCCGTATTGCTGGTGGGTTTCTTCCAATACCGGCGTGATCCACTGCGCAATGCCGTGCGGGTTTTCGCGGCCTACCGCCTGGCGGATCTGCAGATCGTGATCGCCACTGTTCTGGCGCACCATTGGTTCGGTGGCGCGAAATGGAGCGATATGCTTTCGGGCACGGGCTCGGAAGCGGCTTGGATCGTGGTGCTTCTATTGGTCGGGGCGTGCGGCAAATCGGCGCAGGGCCCCTTCTTCGGTTGGCTGGCCCGTGCGATGGAAGGGCCCACACCTTCAAGCGCGGTGTTCTATGGCGCGATCTCCGTGCATGCGGGCGCATATCTCCTTCTCCGTGTTCAGCCCCTGATCGCCGCTTCGGAGGTCGCCACGGCCCTTGTGATCGGTGCAGGGCTGGCGACAGCCCTTGTCGCCACAGTGGCACAACGCACCCGGCCGGATGCGAAGACATCGCTCGCGTACGCCGCGCAAACCCAAGTGGGTTTGATCTTCGTCGAGATCGGTCTGGGCTGGACAGGTCTCGCGCTGTTGCACATCGTTGGTCACGCGATGCTGCGCACGATGCAGTTCCTCCGGGCGCCGTCGTTGCTGCATGATCACCACAAGCTGCACGCGGCCGCGGGGGGCCAACTGCGGCCTGCGGATCCCTTGTTCGCCCTGTTGCCAATGGGCGCGCGGTACTGGTTGTACCGGTTCGGCATGGCGGCGGGCCATTACGATGCGTTCATGGACCGCTTCGTGGTCGCCCCGGTAATGCGCATCGCGAAGATGCTGGCGGTCTTCGAGCGCGGCCCGCGCTTGGCGGAACCCCTTCCAAAGCCCCGCACCACGCCGGTCCTCGAACGCGCTGTAAGTTGAGGGAACATGGCACAGATGAACTTCCCATTTCTTACCATAGGTTGGCTGGCCCTGGCGACCGGCGCGGCGATCCTGCTCTCACGCAAGATCGGGCTGCGCAGCGCACGCAGCGTGGCAGTGGGTAGCACAGGCCTTGCGTTCGCCTGTCTTTTCGCCTCGGCATGGACCGTGATGGGATCGACCGATGTGCTGGTTCGCGACCCCTGGTTCCCTTGGTTCGCCGGGGATCCGATCGCGGCCGTCCCGATGGCGTTGCTGGGCGCACTGATGTTGGTGAACGTATGGATCTCTTCGCGTGTGCGCACGCGCCCTGAGGCCTTGGGCGCGTTCCTGCTGATCGGGTCCGGCACCATGATGGCCTATGTGGCCGCTCATCCGCTCGTCCTGGCCGCAGGGTGGTGGATCTGCTGCGCGCCGCTTCTGGTCGGTACTTGGGACGAGGTCGGGGCACATCGATCGATAAAGGGCCAGGTGATCGTTGCATGCACAGCGATGACGCTGCTCGCATTGCTTCCAATGATCGCACCCGCTACCGAAGCGGTACACTGGGCGCTTGCCGCCTTGTTCGTTCTTGCCGTGGCGCTCCGACATGGGCTCTTCCCCTTGCACGGTTGGTTGATCGGCGCGTTCGAGCATGGGCCACTATTGCGGATCACCCTGTTGTTCAACGGACAGCTGGCGCTTTTGCTGGTGGCCCGTTCCAAAACACT
This sequence comes from Flavobacteriales bacterium, assembly GCA_016703105.1. Lineage (GTDB taxonomy): Bacteria > Bacteroidota > Bacteroidia > Flavobacteriales_F > PHOS-HE28 > PHOS-HE28. The sequence goes on along the minus strand of JADJCS010000002.1, from coordinate 73,658 downwards.
CCTCCCGCTGGCGATCGCGACACCTGTGCTGGAGGTCATTTGCGTGCTGGCCTGCCTTGCCTCCCTGATCGCGGGAGTTCGAGCCTTCGCCGAACGCAAACCCCGCCGGGTGATCGCCTACGTGCTCGTGAGCGTGTCGGCCAGTGTGCTGGCGGGTCTGGCGTCGGGTGACATCAAGGCGATCGCCGGGGCCATGTTGCTCTGGCTGGCGCTGAGCGTGGCCTCGACCGGGATCGTGGCGGTGTTGCGCGCGTTGGAGGCCCGCACCACCTTCGCGTTTGACCCCCGCGATCACCTCGGCCTGGGGGCGCCCGCTCCGCGATTAGCGGTTTTCTTCCTGATCTTCGGTCTTGCGCTCATCGGCCTTCCTGGAACGCTCGGCTTCATCGCAGAGGATCTCCTCTTCCACGGCGCGTTGGAACGCTTTCCACTGCTCGGGGTCACCTTGCCACTGGCAACGGCACTGAACGCGATCCATCTCTTGCGCACATACTACTTGCTCTTCCACGGCAGGCTCCCGCACCATGCCGCGAAGATCCCCGATGCCCTGGACCGCGAGCGCTGGTCCCTGGGCATCTTTGTCGCGTTCCTGATCATCCTCGGCTTGGTGCCGAACATCGCTATTACCTGGGCGGGGCCTGCGGCCGAACGGGTCCGGTCCTCGCTCTCTGAACTCACCATCCCATGAACGCAATGAACATCTTCTCTGAATGGCGCAAGGACCTGCCTGCCTCCCTGGTGGTGTTCCTGGTCGCCGTGCCCCTGTGCCTGGGTATCGCCCTTGCCAGCGGTGCCCCTCCGATCGCTGGACTGATCGCGGGAGTGTTCGGTGGTGTGATCGTGGGTGCTACCAGCGGATCGCAATTGGGCGTGAGCGGCCCCGCTGCGGGTCTTGCGGCCTTGGTTGCGGCGGCCATTGTCGATCTGGGATCCTATGAAGCTTTTCTGGTGGCCGTGGTACTGGCCGGTGGCATGCAGATACTGCTCGGCGTGGTGCGCGCGGGAGTGATCGCGTACTATTTCCCGAACAGCGTGATCAAGGGCATGCTCAGCGGGATCGGTATCATCATCATCCTGAAGCAGATCCCGCATGCGTTCGGATACGACAAGGATTTTGAAGGTGATGAATCGTTCATTCAACCGGACAACCAGACCACTTTGAGCGAGCTCTCGAACTTCGTGGACTACATCACACCGGGAGCCGTCCTTACCTCGGTGGTCTGCCTCGCCATCCTGCTGGTCTGGGAGATGGCTTGGGTGAAACGCTCGAGCGTATTGTCGCGGATACCCGGCCCGCTGCTCGCCGTGGTAGCAGGTATCGTGATCGGCGGTCTTCAGGGAGGCTTCGGCCACCATGGCCTCGATGCGGAGCACTATGTGGACCTCCCCGATCTGAGCGCAGGCTTCTCAGCCTTTACCCTGCCGGACTTCTCGATGATCCTGAACTGGAAGGTGTGGTTAACGGCCGGTACCATGGCGTTGGTCGCGAGCCTTGAAACACTTCTCAGCGTAGAGGCCACGGATAAGCTCGATCCGGAAAAACGCATCACGCCCACCGACAAGGAACTGCGGGCCCAGGGCATCGGCAACATCGCGAGCGGGCTCATCGGTGGGCTGCCGATCACACAGGTGATCGTGCGGAGCTCGGCCAACCTACAAAGCGGTGCGAAGACCAGGTTGAGCGCGATCCTGCATGGCCTGTGGATCCTTCTTTGCGTGCTCTTGATCCCTTCGATCATGGAGATGATCCCATTGGCGAGCCTGGCTGCCATCCTCTTCACCGTGGGTTTCAAACTGGCGAAGCCAGCACTTTTCGCGAGCATGTGGAAAAAGGGCTGGGTGCAATTCCTGCCTTTCATGGTCACCGTGCTCGGAGTGGTCTTCATGGACCTGCTGAAAGGCGTTTCCCTCGGCATGGTGGTCGGCATCTTCATCGTGCTGCGCAACAGTTATCTCACCCCTTTCCATTTCGATGGGGATGTGACCGACCCCGCCAAGCCCCTCCGGATCGAACTGAGCGAGGAGGTCACTTTCTTCAACAAGGCCAGCATCCAGCGCACACTGGCCAACCTGCCTGATGGGGCAAGGGTGGTGATCGACGCTGGCCGGACGGTGAACCTGGACGCCGACGTCATGGAGATCATCGAAGAAGAGATGGTCAGGAGCAAGGACAGAGGGGTCAACATCGAACTGATCTGCCACCGATAGACCACAAAAGGGCACGAAAGTGCTCACTGCAGGTGTGATCCGCGCGGCCAGACGGATCGTTCGCGGGAACTGATACGGCGCATCCCGGACACCCATCACCTGAGCGAACGCCCACACGTGATCCGAACCCCGCAAGTGTCTCGCGTGTTCCCTGATGTAAGGCCCAGAGCATCGGGGATCATCAAAATAACGCCACGAACTGACCCTTCAACGGCAAACCCGAACAACTGAACATACCGAATACCGATGAGAACACAGACCAAGGAAACCCAGGACAAACTGACACCGGCGAAAGCGCTGGAGATCCTGATCGAAGGGAACAAGCGCTTCGTGAACAACCTGAAATCCAACCGTGATCTGCTCAGCCAGGTGAACGAGACCAGTGAAGGCCAGCATCCCTTCGCGATCATCCTCAGCTGTATCGACAGCAGGACGAGTGCCGAACTGGTCTTCGACCAGGGCCTAGGCGACATCTTCAGCGTACGCATCGCAGGGAACTGTGTGAACGAGGACATCCTGGGCAGTATGGAGTTCGCGTGCAAGTTCGCGGGCGCCAAGCTGATCGTCGTGCTCGGCCATACACGCTGCGGTGCGATCAAAGGAGCATGCGATGATGTGCGCATCGGCAATCTCACGGCCCTGCTCAACAAGATCCGTCCAGCGGTGGACGATACCCATGTCACCGGGGAACGCAAGAGCACGAATTCGGAGTTCGTGGAGGCCGTGGCCCACCGCAATGTCCAGCTGGCCGTAGAGCAGATCACGGAGCGCAGCCCGGTCCTCAAGGAGATGCACGCGGACGGATCCATCGGCATCGTGGGCGGCATCTATGATGTGACCACGGGGTCCGTCAAATTTGATCCGTACCCTTACCGATCCAACTAAAGCGACGTTCCGGGCGCGACCACGCCGGAGCCAAATTCCACGAACTGACACGAACGACACACATGCTCGATATCAAAGCGGACCTGCACAAGATCCTCCTGGGCCGTAACAAGGACTGGAGCGAGAAGATGCTCAAGGAGAACCCGGAGCTTTTCGAGGAACTCGCCCAGCACCAGAACCCCTTTTTCCTCTGGATCGGCTGTAGCGACAGCCGCGTGCCGCCCAACCAGATCACGGGCACCATGCCCGGCGACATCTTCATCCACCGCAACATCGCCAACGTGGTCGTGCATACGGACATGAACCTGCTGAGCGTGGTGGACTACGGCGTCAATGTGCTCGGCATCGACCATGTCATCGTTTGCGGCCACTACGGTTGCGGTGGCGTGAAGGCGGCCATGGGCCCCGAGTTCGGCGGGGCCGCCGCCAGCTGGGTACGACATATTCGCGACGTGGCCCGCATCCACCATGCCGACCTGGACATGATCGCCGACGAAAAGGAGCGTTTCGACCGCCTGGTGGAGCTCAACGTGGCCGAGCAGGTCTACGATCTCAGCCGCACCACCGTGCTCCGCGATGCATGGACCAAGAAGCGCAAGGTCCAGGTGCATGGCTGGGTATACAGCCTCAAAGATGGCCTGATCACTGACCTGAACGTGACCCGCACCCGCTACGAGGCGGAGGAAGCGGGCGTCGATGTGGACTAGCAGGTAAATTCGCCCACGTCCGCTTACGCCAAAGGGGCACAATGGGTAAGTGCATATGGACGAACCCACGATGAGCACATGAGCAACTTCAACGTTCCCCCGCCAAAGAACGAACCGGTCCTTTCCTACGCCCCGAACACAGTTGAGCGCGCCGCGCTGCAGACCGAACTCGACCGTCGGCTGCGCGCACGGATCGATGCGCCCATGTGGATCGCCGGGCATGCGATAACGAGCAGCGACCTGCGGAAAATGAGCCCGCCGCATAAGCATGCGCACAACCTGGGCGCAGCGCACTTCGGCGAGGCGAAACATGTGCGCGCCGCCATTGATGCAGCGCTGAAGGCCAAGCGCGATTGGGAGAACATGCCCTTCGAAGAACGCGCGGCCATCTTCCTGAAAGCCGCCGACCTGCTCGCCGGTCCATACCGTGCCAGTATCAATGCGGCCACCATGCTGGGCCAGGGGAAGAACTGTTACCAGGCCGAGATCGATGCCGCGTGTGAATTGATCGACTTCCTGCGCTTCAACGTCGCGTACGCCCAGCAGATCCATCGGGACCAACCCATCAGCTCGCCGGGCATTTGGAACCGGCTGGAATACCGGGCGCTCGAGGGCTTCGTCTTCGCGCTCACACCGTTCAACTTCACCGCCATCGCAGGTAATCTGCCAGCCAGTTGCGCGCTGATGGGTAACACGGTGGTATGGAAATGCGCGGACACCCAGTGCTACAGCGCGCAGGTGCTGATGGAAGTGTTCAACGCGGCAGGGCTTCCACCGGGCGTGATCAACTTGATCCATGTGGACGGCCCCGTGGCTGGCGAAGTGATCTTCAAGCACAAGGACTTCGCGGGTATCCACTTCACCGGTAGCACCAAGGTGTTCCGCCACATATGGCAGACCATCGGCAACAACCTGCCGATGTACCGCAGCTATCCGCGTATAGTGGGCGAGACCGGGGGGAAGGACTTCGTGATCGCGCACCCCAGCGCCGATCCGAAAGTGGTGGCCACGGCGCTTTCGCGTGGAGCGTTCGAGTTCCAAGGGCAGAAGTGCAGCGCCGCGAGCCGGGCCTACATCCCGGAGAACATCTGGCCACAGGTGAAGAAGGAACTCCTCGCCGACCTCGCCGACATGAAGATGGGCGACCCGCGCGACTTCTCGAACTTCATTGGCGCGGTGATCGACGAGAAGAGCTTCGACAAGATCAGTGGGTACATCGACGGCTTGAAGAAGGACAAGAAGAACATCCAGATCATCGCGGGTGGCAAGTACGACAAGAAGACCGGCTACTTCATTGAGCCCACGGTCGCCGTGACGAAGGACCCGAAGAGCACCACTATGTGCGAGGAGATATTCGGACCGGTGCTCACCATCTATGTATACAGTTCGAACCGCTGGATGGACACCCTGAAATTGGTGGATGCCACTGGGGAATACGCGCTGACCGGTGCGGTTATCAGCAACGATCGGGAGAGCATCGTGCAAGCTACGAACGTGCTGCGGCACAGCGCCGGCAACTTCTACATCAACGACAAGCCGACAGGTGCGGTGGTGGGCCAGCAACCCTTCGGCGGAGCGCGGGGCAGCGGTACGAACGACAAGGCCGGCAGCTACCTGAACCTCATCCGCTGGGTGAGCCCACGCACCATCAAGGAGACCTTCGTGCCGCCGACGGACCATCGGTATCCGTTCCTAGGGTAATTCCGGCCACCAGCTCTGGATCCACTCACGATCGATCGTTGATAGGGACACGGATCGGCGGTCGGCGGCCGTTCCCTGTTCACCCACCTTCGTACCGGTGAAAAAGCTCCTGTCCCGCATCCCCGATCGCCTGCGCAACCGCTACAGCGCGGCAGCCCTTGTGCTGCTGGCCTGGATCGCGGTTTTCGACGAGTACGATCTGTGGACCACCTTTAAGTTGCGCCGTCAGTTGGCCAAAATGCACACCGAGCAGACCTGGTACCAGGAACAGATCCTGATAACACGGGAGCACCTGGAACAGCTTACCAGCGACAAGCAGTTGCTGGAGAAGTTCGCCCGTGAGCGTTACCTGATGAAGCGCGACAACGAAGACATCTTCGTGCTGGTGCCGGAGAAGGATCAACTCTGATCGGCAGCGGCCGGCAAGGTGAACCAAAAGCGACTGCCCTTGCGAGGTTCGCTCCGTACTCCGATCCGTCCTCCCATGGCCTCCACGAACTCCTTGCCGATGGCCAGGCCCAATCCGGTGCCGTCGGCCAAACTGCCGGGGATCCGGAAGTAGCGATCGAAAACCCGGTCGACGTACTGCGGGTCGATCCCCGGGCCATGGTCCTGGACAGTGAACTCAACCTCCTTCCCAATGCGCGCGACCGTGATCGCAACGGCGCCCCCTGGATCGGAGTAGCGCACGGCATTGCTCAAAAAGTTATTGAGCGTCCAAGCGGCCTTCTCGCCATCGGCCCGCACCTTCCCGATCGTGGATGGTATGGTGGCGGTGATCAGGATGTTCCCGGCCTCCGCAGCGCTTCGGTTAGCGTCCAAAGCGTAGTTGACGATGGCCTCCACCGGCTCATCGTTGAGACGCATCTGCACATGACCTGATTCCACCTGGGTCAGGTTGAGAAGCTCGCTGGTGATCCGAAGCAATCGCTCCGCGTCCCTGTGAACGTTCGTGGTCAATTGGCGTTGTTCCTCGTTCATCGGACCGATGCGCACATCACGCAGCAGAGCGGTGCTCATCAAGATGGACGCGATCGGGGTTTTCAATTCATGGCTCACGGTAGCGATGAAAGTGGTCTTCGCAGCATCCAACTCCTTGTGGGGCGTGATATTCCGCATGGTATGAACAGTTCCTAACGGTCCTTCGGGACCTAGGATCTCATTGGACCCCCTGACGAAGTAATTCTCCTTCCCGGCCAACACCACTTTGAAGGGCTCGGATCCTCTACCTTCCAGAACGAAGCGCAACAGGTCGTTCCCTTTGGCGATCTCCGATGCGGATCGGCCGGTGGTCTCCTCCATATCCTGCAGACCGAGCAGTTCCACCGCCTGCCTGTTAATGAACAGCACCCTGCCCTTATCGTCCACGCCGATACTGGCGTCCTGCAAGGAATTGATGACCGCTTCCGCGCGGGCCTTCTCCTCCATGATCCGCGCAAGGCTGCTGTTCTCCCAACGTTCCAGCTCGATCGCCATGGCATTGAAGCGTTCGGCCATGTGCCCGAATTCGTCCTTGCGGTCCAGGATGATGCGTTCGCGGTAGTTGCCCTGGGCCACACGGTCGATACCAGCGGTCAGCGCGCGGATCGGAGCGCTCAGGAACTCGGCCATGCCGAACAACATGGACAGGGCGACCAGCGCGCACAACGTGCCTGTGAGGGTGATCCAGACCACGGCCTTGTCCCCCCGTTCCTCAGCCTGCGCGGCCTTGCGCACGATAGCATCCCGATTCAGTTCGAGAATACTGCGTATCCGAGCGGTCAGTGTCCTTGTCACTAAGCTATCCTGTCCGGAAGCTTCCCAGGCTGCAAGTGCGGCGGCAAGGGATGTGGTGGCTTCCAGTTCGCCAACCTCCGTAATGTTGGCCTGTTGGAGCGCCAGTTGCTCCTTTGCTCGCGGTATGCCGGTCTGAGGTGCCTCTTCGAGCGCTGCGAGCATGTCCTCCATGTAGGCCAGGCTCATGTAGTTGGCCCGGAGCACGTGACCGCCTTCTCCGCGAAGCTGGTTGATGGAGGCGATGCCCACACCGGCAAGTACGAAGACCAAGAAGGTCAAGGCTCCTAGCGAGAGGAGCAGGCGGGTCTTGGTCTTCATGACAGGATCACCAGATCAACGTCGTTTTCGGAGAGCGCCGACAGCAATCGGCTGAACGTGTTGGTGCGCAGGATCACCTGCCAGATGCTGATGTGCGGCTTGCCGATGCACATGGTGGTGACGCGTTTCTCCTTCACCACCTGCAGGATGGCCTCGGTGATGTCGGCCCGCTCCAAATTGAGGATCTTCGCTGGAAGGAAGCCGATCCCGGGTTTCGTCCCACCAGCCTGCGCCTGGATCACCTCGCCGCCGAGCTCAGTGGCCAGCTTGAAGTTATTGATGAGGTGCCGCTGCTTGTCCAGCGGGATGCGGTCCAGTGCTTCGGCAGGCGTCTGCACGTAGAGCACGCTCCAATCGCTGTGGTAGTAGTTGGCCAGGCGCGCTGTTTTGCGGATGATCTTGCGGGCGACGTCGGCGTTGGTGCTGATGAGGGCGAGGAAATGCTCGTGTCGTAACTGCTTCGGTTTCTCCACTTCCTGCTCCACCTTCCGCTCCACCTGTCCTGCCACTTCCTTCAGCGCGAGTTCACGCAATTGCAGGATCTTCTCCGGCTGGAAGAAGTTCCGTAAAGCAGTCTCGACCTTGGCCTTGTCGTAGATCTTGCCCTCTTTCAGCCGTGCGATCAGGTCGCCCGCGGTGAGGTCGATGTTCACCACCTCGTCGGCCTTTTGCAGGAAGCTGTCCGGTACACGCTCGGTGACCTCTACGCCGGTGATGCGTTGGACCTCATCGTTGATGCTCTCGATGTGCTGGATGTTCACGGCGGTGATCACGTTGATCCCGTTGTCGAGCAGCTCGAGCACGTCCTGGTACCGTTTGGGATGCTTGCTGCCTGGCACGTTGGTGTGGGCCAATTCATCCACCACCACCCATTCCGGATGCAGCAGCAGTGTGGCGTTCAGGTCGAACTCTTCCAGCCGTTTGCCCTTATAGAAGACCTCGCGGCGGGGAATGACCGGCAGACCTTCGAGCAGGGCATGTGTTTCCTCCCGCCGGTGGGTCTCCACGAAACCGATCTGCACGTTCACGCCATCTTCCAGCATACCGCGCACTTCCTCCAGCATGCGGTACGTCTTGCCCACACCAGCGCTCATGCCGATGTAGACCTTCAGCCGGCCCCGTTGGGAAGCCGGCCGAAGCAGAGGGTCAGTGCCGTCCGAGGCGATCACGGTAGTGCGATGGCGAGACTTGTCGTGAAAAAGGTATTGCCTTCCGTTGCCTTGCCGTCGGCGTCGGCGAAGATCTTGTCTTCGCTCTGCAGCATTCTGGCTTCCACGCGCCATAGCACGTTCGGCGAGACCCATGGTCGAAGTTCAGTGAATAACCCATCGTGTTGAAGCCGTTCGGCGTGCCGGTGGCGATGATCACCCGTCCTCGTCCTGGTAAAGCTCCCAGCGCGCCGCGATGAAAGTCTTGTCGTTGATCTTGAAGCGAGGGATAACGATCGGTGTGATAAAGATGTTCGTGCTGTCGCCGCTTGCCGCATCCTCCATACCGATGTCACAGCCAAGGATCATGCCCAACCGATCGGTCAATTGGAACTGCGCATACAGGTTGTTGAAGATGCGCATTTGGCTCAGGGTGTCGGGTTTGTCGTTGCCCACGAAGGTGCTCCAGTTGATGGTGGTGGTGCCGTTCGGTTTGAAGGTGAGCTGCGTTCCGAATGCGGGCGTGTTGTTGCCGTCGACCCTTGCGATGCGCTGCCAGCCGTTCAAGAGCAGGCCGCTTGCGTACCACTTGCCGCTGGGACTGGTGTAGCTGAGACGTGCACCGGCTTCATAGTAGGGTGTATTGTCGGCAAGCATGCTGCGCGTGAGGTTCCAGCAGTCCTTGCCGATGGCGCTCTCGAAGCCGATGTGGCTCGGCATGATGCCCGCATCAAGCCAGAGTTCCTTCTTCTTGCTCAGCTTCACCCCCGCGTTCGCTTCGAACACACTGCGCAGCAGCTCGGGCTCAGCGGCAAGGTTGTACTGCGGATAAGTCCCGGCCATGAGCGCGAGGTTGCCCCGCACATTGTTCTTCGCATAGGCGAGCTTGATCATGCCCATGTTCAGGTTCACCTCATTGTGGCGGTTGAAGCTGTAGAAGAAGCCCGGACGAAGGTGGTTGTCGGGCTGCGCCATGTCGAAGCTGTAGTAGGCTTCGGCGTATGCGCTCAGAGTGATGGCACTGTCCAGCTTCTGCGCGTTGGTGGAAAAGGCGAGGCCCAATGCAGGCAGTAAGGAAGAAGGCGTTTCATTCCGTTGCGGCGTCGAGCGCCAGGTTGAGTTCAAGCACGTTGATGGTGGTCGTACCGAACAGGCCGAGCAAAGGTCCGTTGGTGTTGTCGTTTATGAGATCCATGATGACTGGTTCTTCCACGCCTCGGACTGCGGCGATGCGTTTCGCCTGCACCCTTGCAGCCTGCACGCTCAAGTGCGGGTCCAGCCCACTTCCACTGGCGGTGACCAGTTCGCTAGGGATCTCGCTCTTCGCACACCCGGGTTGTGCACCAGGAAGGTGTCGATGCGCGCCTGCACGGTGGCCAGGTAGTCCGGGTTGCTGGGACCCTTGTTGCTGCCGCTGCTACCCGATGCGTTGTAGTCGATAGCGCTGGGGCGGCCTTGGAAATAACCGTCGCTGGTGAAGAGCTGGCCGACGAGCGACGCCCCGACGGGCTTTCCATCGCGCTCGATCAGCACGGCTTCACCGCCTTGTGGGGCAGCGATGCCAGCGAAGCCCCATACGATCAGGGTGTAGATGCCGCAGCACAGGACCAGCATCACGGCGGTCATGCGGAGGGCGGGAGTGAGGTAGGTTTTCATGGCTTAGAAGAATGGAGCGATGGCAAGGTCGATAAGCTTGATGCCGATGAAGGGCACGATCACGCCGCCGAGGCCGTAGATCAATAGGTTGCGGCGCAGGATGGCGCTGGCGCCGATGGGCCGGTAAGCGACACCACGTAGCGCAAGGGGGATCAGCAGCGGGATGATGATCGCGTTGAAGATCACAGCGCTGAGGATCGCGCTTTCGGCACTGTACAGGTTCATGATGTTCAGCGCACCCAGGGCGGGGATGCTCACCATGAAGAGCGCGGGCACGATGGCGAAGTACTTGGCCACGTCGTTGGCGATGCTGAAGGTGGTGAGCGTGCCGCGCGTCATCAGCAGCTGCTTGCCGATCTCCACGATCTCGATGAGCTTGGTCGGGTCGTTGTCCAGGTCCACCATGTTGCCGGCTTCCTTGGCGGCCTGGGTGCCGCTGTTCATGGCTACGCCGACATCAGCTTGTGCAAGTGCTGGCGCATCGTTCGTGCCGTCACCCATCATGGCGACCAGTCGTCCGGTCTGCTGTTCCTTCTTGATGTAGGCCATCTTGTCCTCAGGTGTCGCTTCGGCGATGAAGTCGTCCACACCGGCTTTCTCAGCGATGAACTTCGCAGTAAGCGGATTGTCGCCGGTGACCATCACGGTTTTCACGCCCATTTTCCGCAGGCGCTCGAAACGCTCGCTGATGCCGGGTTTGATGATGTCCTGCAGTTCGATCGTGCCGATCACCCGGTCGTTCTCCGACACCACGAGCGGCGTTCCACCGTTGGCCGCGATGCGCTTCACTTCGGCGTCGACTTCGTGCGGGAAAGGTGTTCCCGGCCTCTCCGGCAGCTTGCGCATCGCATCCTGCGCGCCCTTGCGGATGCGGTGGCCGTTGGGCAGGTCCACGCCACTGCTCCTGGTCTCCGCGGTGAACTTGATCAGTTCCGCGCCATCCAGGGATGGTCCCTTGGTCACATCGGCCCCGGCCAGTTCCAGGATGCTCTTGCCTTCGGGGTTTCATCCGCCAGCGACGCGAGCACAGGTCTTGATGAACGCGCTCTTGTCGATGCCGGGCGCTGGATGGAACGCGGTGGCCTTGCGGTTGCCGATGGTGATGGTGCCGGTCTTGTCCAGCAACAGCACGTCCACGTCACCCGCCGTTTCCACAGCACGGCCGCTCTTGGTGATCACGTTGGCCTGCAACGCGCGGTCCATGCCGGCGATGCCGATGGCGCTCAACAACCCACCGATCGTCGTGGGTATCAAACACACGAACAGGCTGATGAACGAGGCGATGGTGATGGTCGTGTTCGCGTAGTCGGCGAATGGCTTCAACGTCACGCACACGATGAGGAACACGAGCGTGAAGCCCGCGAGCAGGATGGTGAGCGCGATCTCGTTCGGTGTCTTCTGGCGGCTGGCACCTTCCACCAGCGCGATCATGCGATCCAGGAAGCTGGTGCCGGGTTCGCCGGTCACCTTCACGGTGATGCGGTCGCTCAACACGCGCGTGCCGCCGGTCACGCTGCTGCGGTCGCCACCCGCTTCGCGGATCACGGGTGCGCTCTCGCCGGTGATGGCGCTCTCGTCGATGCTCGCGAGCCCTTGCACGATCTCGCCATCCGTAGGGATCGCGTCGCCCGCTTCGCAGAAGAACGTGTCGCCCTTGCGCAGTTCACTGCTGCGGATGGTCTTGAGACTTCCGTCGGCGAGTTTGAGCCTGGCGGGTGTATCGGCGCGGAGCTTCCGCAGCGACGCCGCCTGTGCCTTGCCGCGCGCCTCGGCGATGGCCTCGGCGAAATTCGCGAAGAGCAGCGTGACGAACAGGACCAGGAAGACGGTCAGGTTGTAGCCGAAGCTGCCCTGGGAGCCATCGCTGCTGAACGCCGTGTACAGCGTTACGAGCAGCATGATGAGCGTGCCGATCTCCACGGTGAACATCACCGGGTTGCGCAGCATCGTGCGCGGGGCAAGCTTCACGAAGCTCTGCGTGAACGCTTCACGCACCAGTTCGCGGGGGAATAGGGATGTGGTCTTTGTGCTCATGGTAGTTCGGGATCAATGGGCCATGCCGAAGTATTCCGCCAATGGGCCCAAGGCCAGTGCGGGGAAGAAGCTGAGGGCCGCCAGGATGAGGATGAGCGCGAACGTCAGCCCACCGAAGGTGCCCGTATCCGTGCGCAGGGTGCCACCGCCGGCGGGGATCACCTTCTTGGCGGCCAGCAGTCCCACGATCGCCAGTGGGCCGATGATCGGGAGGTAACGCGCGAGGATCAGCACCAGGCCGGTCACGAAGTTCCAGAAGAAGTTGTTGTCGCCCAGTCCTTCGAAACCGCTGCCGTTGTTCGCTGCGGAGCTGGTGTTCTCGTACAGCATCTCGCTGAAGCCGTGCGGGCCGGGATTGTTCAACCAGTTCGCTGGCTGCACGGTCCAGGCGGCATCACCGTGGTGCGTGTTCGTGTAGCTCGCGATGGCAGTGGCCACCAGGATGAGGAAGGGATGCAGCAGTGCGATTATCGTGGCGATCTTCACTTCACGCGCTTCCACCTTGCGCCCGAGGAATTCCGGTGTGCGGCCCACCATCAGACCGGCGATGAAGACGCCGATGATGATGAAAATGAAGTAGTTGAGAAAGCCCACGCCCACGCCGCCATAGAAGCTGTTGACCATCATGTCGAGCATCTGCAACGTGCCGCTCAACGGCGTCATGCTGTCGTGCATGGCGTTCACGCTGCCGTTGCTGGTCACCGTGGTGCTGATGCCCCACATCGCGGAGGCATCCGCACCCAGACGGATCTCCTTGCCTTCCATGCTGCCCATGGGTTGTGCGATCCCCATGGCCGCGATCTCCGTATTCCCGTTGCGTTCGGCTGTGATCGAGCCCGCGACGAAGAGGATGAAGCCCGTGGTCATCACGCCGAACACGGTCCATGCAAGCCTGCGATTCTTCAAGTAGAAGCCAAGTGCGAAGACCAGTGCGATGGGGATCAGCAGGATGCTGATGTTCTCCACCATGTTGGTGAGATAGTCCGGGTTCTCCAACGGGTGCGCGCTGTTCACGCCGAAGAAGCCGCCACCGTTGGTGCCCAATTGTTTGATGGCGATCATGCCTGCAGCGGGACCTTGCGTGATCTGTTGTTCGGCGCCTTCCAGCGTAGTTACCGTGCTGCGGCCATCGAAGGTCATCGGTGTGCCGCGCACCACCAGGATGAAGGCGACCAGGAGAGAAAGCGGGATCAGGATGCGCGTGATGCTCCGGGTGAAGAACATCCAGAAGTTGCCCAAGGTCTGCGTGGTGCGCTCGCGGAGCCCGACGAAGAGGGTGGCCAGTGCGGCCATGCCGGTGGCGGCGCTCACGAACTGGAAGTACATCACCACGAAGAGCTGGGTGAAGTAGGTGAGGCCGCTCTCGCCGCTGTAGTGCTGCAGGTTGCAGTTCACCACGAAGCTGATCACTGTGTTGAAAGCCAGGTCAGGTGTCTGTCCGGCGTTGCCATCGGGGTTCAACGGCAACTTGTCCTGGAAGAGCAGGGCGAAGAAGCCATAGACGAACCAGACCAGGTTTATGGTAAGCAGCGCCTTCAGGTGCTGCTTCCAGGTCATTTCCTTGGTGGCGTCCACTCCGGAGAGCCGGTAGATGGCGCGTTCCACGGGAAGGAAGAAGTCGCTCCAGTGCTTCTCCCCCTTGTACACACGGGCGATATAGCGCCCCAAAGGAATGGCCAGCAGGAGCGTGAGCCCATAAGTGGCAATGACGCCAAGCAGTTCAGTGTTCATGGTCTTTTGTTCTTTCTACCGCAAAGGGCACGAAGTGCACAAAGCCCGGCGAGCGGAACCCCTTCGTGCGCCTTGTGTTCTTTGCGGTACATGCTTTTCAGTATTTCTCGGGTTTCACCAGCACGTGCAACAGGTAGGCGAACACGGCGATGCAGATGATCAGAAGGGCGGTGAACATGGTGTCAGATGTTTTCGAACCACTTGGTGCAGCGGAAGAAGAGCCAGAAGCACAGCAGGCCGACGGCCAGCAAAAAGAGGATCGTGGTGATGACCATGCCGCGCCGCTGGCGAAGCGGGTGCCACCAAGCAGGTGAAAGGACGCGAAGGCCCGGCTAACAGGGGTCAGGAGCGAACGGACCTGAAGGATCGGCGAGATGCTACCCTGCCGAAATGGAAGGGTGGGGTGCAGGAATGGAAAGGGTCAGAGATCGAACCGCTTCACCTTGGCATACAGCGTGGTGAGGCCGATCCCCAGCAGTTCCGCTGCGAGGGTCTTGTTGCCACCAGTGTGAGTCAGCACCCGCCGGATGTGCTCGCGTTCCACTTGCTCCAGCTCGTAGATCGCACCCATTTTCTGTTCCGGTTCCCCTTGCAGTTCCAAGGGTAGAGAGGCCAGGTCGAGCATCGGGCCATCGCAGAGGATGCATGCGCGCTCGATCACATTTCTGAGCTCACGAACGTGGCCGGGCCAGGTGTGCGCCAGCAGCCGCTCCTTCACGCTGTCGTCCATGCCTGTGATGGGCTTCTTCAACCTGCCGGCGAACCGCGCGATGAAGACCTGTGCCAACAGGGGGATATCGGCTTTGCGCTCGACGAGTGCGGGAATGCGCAGCGTGAACGCGGCAAGGCGGTAGTAGAGGTCCTGCCGGAATCGTCCCTCGGCGCTCTCGCGCTGCAAGTCGCGGTGCGTGGCGGCGATGATGCGCGCATCGGCCTGGTGGGGTACCGTGTCGCCCACGCGCAGGAAATCGCCGGTCTCCAACACGCGCAGCAACTTGGCCTGCATGGCAGGACTGAGCTCGCCCACTTCATCGAGGAAGAGCGTGCCGCCCCGCGCCGCTTCGATCAGTCCCTTCTTGTCCTTGGCGGCACCGGTGAAGGCACCGGCCACGTGACCGAAGAGCTCGCTATCAAGCAGTTCGTTACCGAAGGCGCTGCAGTTCACCGCGAGCATCGGCTTGCCGACGCGTGTGCTGGCAGCATGGATCGCGTTCGCGAATACCTCCTTGCCCGTGCCGGTCGCGCCGGTGAGCAGCACCGTGGTATCTGTAGGCGCCACCTTGCGCGCCAGCCCGACCGCTTGCTTGATCGCCGGGGTGCGGCCAGTGATCATACCGAATGGATCCGCGTTCACGGACTTCTCCACCTGTCGTTGGGCAAGTGCCTTCTCTGAAGCCTTGCTTACCGTGGGGATCAGCTTGTCGTTGTCGTCACCCTTTACCAAATACTGAAAGGCGCCGTTCTGCATGGCCTTCACCGCATCACCGATGTTCCCGAAGGCGGTGAAAATGATGACCTCCGTATCAGGTTGTTGCGACTTGATCGCCTTGGTGAGTTCCACGCCGCTGGCATCCGGCAGCTTCACATCGCACAGGACCACCTCGAAACGTTTGGTCCTTAACCGTTGAAGAGCCTGAGCACCGGTACCAGCTTCGCTAACCTCGTAACCCTCCAAATGGATGGTCCGTGCGAGCAGCTTGCGTAGCTGTTCTTCGTCATCGACGATCAAAACCCCCGGCATGGGGCAAAGATGCGCAGGGCGCTCAATGGTGGTGCCCACCTGGACCATGCACGTGGCCATGGGCGATCTCATCGGCAGTGGCGCTGCGCACCTCGGTGATCTCCACGCTGAAGTGCAACGTCACCCCAGCGAGCGGGTGGTTCCCGTTCAGCACAACTTCGCCATCCTTCACCTCGGTGACCGACCATACCTGGTGATCCGGGGTTTGGAACTGCATGCCCTCCTCGACCTTCTGGTCGCCGAAGCGGTCCGCAGGCACGCGCTGCAAGAGTTGCGGATCGATCTCGCCGTAGCCCTGCGCTGGTTCAATGGCCACCTGCATATGGTCGCCCGCCTTTTTTCCCTCCATCTCGGCTTCCAGGCCCGGAACGATCTGCCCCGCGCCTTGCAAGTAGGTGAAGGCGTCTTTGCCAGCACTGGTATCCAGCAGGGTGCCATCGGCATCGTTCAATGTGTAGTGGAAGGAGACGACGGAGTTCTTGGCTATGACCATGGCTTTGGGGATGGTCGGCGAAAATACATGCCCGATCAATGTGTCCGGCTGGAGCTGCTTACGCGATCTTCGTTGCGATGGACAACAAGTTGTTGGATGCCTTCCCCGCGCTGGACGCCGCCACCTGGGAAGCGATCATTAAGAAGGAGTTGAAGGGGTCCGACCCAGCCACGCTGAACATACGGCTGAGTGAAGGGATCGAGCTGGCGCCCTTCCATGTTGGCGGGGCCACTGAACCATCGAGCTTCCGCAGGGGTAACAAGCGGAATGGAAACCCGTGGCGTAACACAGTTCCGGTGAACGCAACCGCCCCCCAAGCGAACGACCTGCTGCTCCATGGATTGATGGCCGGTTGCGATGGCCTGGAGCTGCATGGCACTGTGAACGCTCTCCCGGAGGTGCTGAAAGACGTACTTCTCGAGGCGATCGATCTTCAGATCCGGAGCGGCTCGGTGCCCGCACTGAAGTGGTTGCTTTCGGAGGCGCAAAGGCAACTGGTGCCTTCCGAACGACTCAGTCTGTGCGTGGGACTTCCGCAGGATGCGGATCTGAGCGATTTGCACATGCTGGTGAAAGGCTATCCGCTCGTGCGTTTGTTCGAGGTGAGCGACGAACGACTGCCGGGGGATGCGGACGTGATCACGGGTTTACGCTCGGTGCTCGATCGTGGAAAACTGCTCCTTCAACGCCTGCTGGACGAAGGCTGGCCCATTGATGATGCCGCTGCACGTATCCAATTCCGTCTGCATGTAGGCGACGACCTGTTGGTGGAATCGGTACGTATCCGTGCGTTCCGCGAAGCCTGGGCCAACATCATCGCGAGCTTCTCTCCCACGCATACCTGTTCGTGCAATGCCTGGGTGCAATGCATGGTACAATATCCGCCCGACGCCGCTTCCCCATATGATCATGCGATCCGCGCCACTCTCCAAGCCATCAGCGCGATCACCGGCGGCTGCGATGGGCTCACCATTCCAACGCCCGAACTTCCCGAAGGCGACATGCTTGCGCGAAGGGTCGTCCGTAACATTCACAATCTGCTGCGCGATGAAGCATTCCTTGATCGCGTGGCCGATCCACTGGGTGGCAGTTACACCGTTGAGGAACTCACCACCACGATCGCCAAGGCGCTGACCAACCGGGAAAGCGCCGACCAGCCAGCAGCCAGCAGCGATCGGCCAATAGCCAGCAGCCAACAGCCAGCGGCCAGCATTCCCAACAGAGAAGAGATCCCCCTCAAATCCTACTACACCCGCGTGGACCTCGACGGGATGGAGCATTTGAACTACGCCGCCGGCATCCCGCCCTACCTGCGCGGTCCCTACGGCAGCATGTACACCATCCGGCCATGGACCATCCGCCAATACGCTGGATTCAGTACCGCCGAAGCAAGCAACGCCTTCTACCGCCGCAACCTTGCCGCCGGGCAGATGGGATTGAGCGTCGCCTTCGACCTCGCCACGCACCGCGGCTACGACAGCGACCACCCGCGCGTGAAAGGCGATGTGGGCAAGGCCGGTGTGGCCATCAGCAGCGTGGAGGACATGAAGATCCTCTTCGACAGCATTCCGCTGGACAAGATGAGCGTGAGCATGACCATGAACGGCGCCGTGCTGCCCATCATGGCCTTCTTCATTGTGGCGGCGGAGGAGCAGGGCGTGCGCTCGGAGCAGTTGCAAGGCACCATCCAGAACGACATCCTCAAGGAGTTCATGGTGCGCAACACCTACATCTATCCGCCGGGGCCGAGCATGCGCATCGTGGGCGACATCTTCAGCTACTGCGCGAAGAAGATGCCCAAGTTCAACAGCATCAGCATCAGCGGCTACCACATGCACGAGGCCGGTGCGCCTGCGGATCTGGAACTCGCCTACACGCTGGCCGATGGCATCGAGTACGTGCGCACGGGTATCGCCGCAGGCATGAAGGTGGATGAGTTCGCCGGTCGCCTCAGCTTCTTCTGGGGCATCGGTATGGACCTTTTCATGGAAGTCGCCAAGATGCGCGCCGCCCGCATGCTCTGGGCGAAGATGTTGCACGAGGTCGGCGCGACGGACAAGAAGAGCCTCGCGTTGCGCACCCACTGCCAGACCAGCGGCTGGAGCCTCACCGCGCAGGATCCGTTCAACAACATCGCGCGCACCACGGTGGAAGCGCTGGCTGCCGTGCTCGGCGGAACGCAATCGCTGCACACCAACTCGCTGGACGAGGCCATCGCGCTGCCCACCGACTTCAGCGCCAAGATCGCGCGCGACACGCAGCTCTACCTGCAGAAGAACAGCGGCATCACCAAGTTCATCGATCCGCTCGGCGGCAGCTACTACGTGGAAAGCCTCACGCACGAGCTGGTCCACAAGGCTTGGGCGCGCATCAAGGAAGTGGAAGAACTCGGCGGCATGAGCAAGGCCATCGAGACCGGTCTGCCGAAGATGCGCATCGAGGAAGCCGCCGCGAAACGCCAGGCCCGCATCGATACCGGCAAGGACAAGATCATCGGCGTGAACGCTTTCGTGACGGAGGATGAAACGAAGATGGAATTGCTGGAAGTGGACAATAGTTCCGTACGCGAGTCTCAAGTGGAACGCTTACGCATCATCAAGGACCTGCGCGACGAAGGACATGTCGCCGCATCGTTGGCCGCACTGACACGCGCCGCGAAGGGTTCAGAGAATCTGCTGGAACTCGCCGTGACAGCCGCCCGCCATCGCGCCACTTTGGGCGAGATCAGCGATGCCCTCGAAAAAGCCTTCGGCCGTTACAGCGCCACCATCCGCAGCATCAGCGGTGTTTACTCAGCGGAAAGCATGCAAGACCCCGAGATGAAGGAGGCCATGCGCCTCGCCGATGAATTCGCCAAAGCGGAAGGCCGTCGACCGCGCATCCTCGTGGCCAAGATGGGCCAGGACGGGCACGACCGCGGCGCCAAGGTGATCGCCACCAGCTTCGCCGACATCGGCTTCGATGTGGACATCGGTCCGCTGTTCCAAACGCCGCAGGAAGTGGCAAAGCAGGCCATCGAGAACGACGTGCACGTACTGGGCATCAGCAGCCTCGCCGGTGGCCACAAGACCTTGGTACCCGAGGTGATCAAAGAACTGCGCGAGACCTACAAGCGCCCCGACATCCTCGTGGTGGCTGGTGGTGTGATCCCGCCGAACGACTACGACTTCCTCAAGCAGGCCGGGTGTTTTGATGTGTACGGCCCGGGGACGCGGATACCGGTGGCGGCGAAGGGGATCATTGAGGCGCTTGGGCACCGATCGTAGTCCGAATCGCGTTCATCAATCAAATCCAAGGCGATGGATCCCAAACTCAGGTTCTCGTGTCCCGCACGATGGGAGAATATGCGCGTAGGCGTAATCGGTCGGCATTGCTTCAAGTGCGAAAAGGACGTAGTGGATTTCACGGGCAGGTCGAAGGAAGACCTGATGCAGTACCTGCTGAACAACAAAGGGCGGTCTGTATGCGGTCGAGTGCGTCAGGATCAAATCGACGCATACCATGAATTCGTTGAGGTTTGCATTTGGAGAAGCCTCAAGACGAAGCGTTCATCAAACCTCGCCTTCTATCTGATCGCTGTAAGCGGCATCTCGATATCGGGATGTGGCACATCAGAGCCTCAAGAACAACATGATCAATCATTCATCGGAGGTGATACTGCACTATTGGAAGCGGCGCAGAATCTAGCGGAGGCCGATGGTGATACAACCACGCAGCCACAACGCACTGAGCGCAAGTCTGACACCCCGGTTGATTTTACCGCTGTTGTGGGTGATCTCATACTTGACGATACCACAACGTACCATGGAACCCATGCACACAGTCTTCCCGACATCATGCCGGAGTTCCCTGGGGGACAGGACAGCTTGTTCGCTTTCATGCGAGAACACATGACTTATCCTGCCTGGGAGAGCGAGCACAAAATCGAGGGCAAGGTGTATGTTGAGTTCGTAGTCGACAAGAGCGGCATGGTCAAAGAGGCCGTTATCAAACGCAGCGTCAAGGAATCGAGGAATCTCGACGCGGAAGTCCTACGGGTGATCAACATGATGCCATCATGGTCTCCGGGAATGAACGGCGAGCAAGCAGTGTCTACCAAAATGGTATTGCCGGTAGTCTTCAAGCTGTGACCGAAGCTGCTGCGCCCCCTTCAGGGTCGGATCCAATTCTTGGCGTAGTTCTAATGGCTTTGTAGGTTCTCGCATTTCGCGTGACGGATTGAAGCGGAAAGCCCGCAAGCCCTGTAATCAGGGCGCGGACTTGCAGCGGAAAGCCGGACCCGGCTGCTTTTGAGCCGGGGCACGCCCACACTTCGACTCCGCTCAGTGTGACACGTGCCACAAGATGCTCAAACGCATCATTGTTTGCCATTTGTTCACAGTATGATGCTACGGGGCATCGTTGTGATGTAACGCGCTTTGTGGGAATGCGTATACTTGTGGCGTGAAAGCTGCGTTATTGAACTGAAACACCATTTACGATGGCTGCAAGCAACATCAATTGGAAGCTCATGAGCGATGCCGCCGTGGTGGCGCAACTGGGCAAAGAGCTGCGGCGCATGCGGCTGGAGCGCAACCAGAGCCAGGCCGAGGTGGCCGAGCGCGCGGGCTTGGACCGCACCACCGTGGTGAAGTTGGAGGCCGGTCGTGCCGCCACGTTGCAAACCGTGGTGCAGGTGCTGCGCGCCATGGACCGCCTGGAGCTGCTGGATGCCTTCCACCAGGAGCCGCAGCCCACGCCCTACATGCTGGTGGAGGCACAGGACCCAGTACCTGAAGAAGCAACGCAAACGCGCGGGGCGCAAGAAGCCCGATGTGATCCCGCCCAAGCCGAAGAGCACATGGTAACCCACGCAACGGTAAAACTGTGGGGCAAGCCCGTGGGCCTGGTGGTGTGGAACGACCAGCAGCACCGCGCGGAGTTCCAGTACGACCGCACGTTCTCACGCGGCCCGCTCGATGTGGCCCCGCTGATGATGCCGTTGCGCGAGGCGAACGGTGGCGAGCACGTCTTCGCCTTCGGCAATTTGCGCGACGAGACCTTCCGCGGGCTGCCGGGCCTGCTGGCGGACAGCCTGCCCGACCGTTTCGGCGACCAACTGATGAACGCGTGGTTGACGAGCCAGGGCCGGCAGCCGGGCACGGCGAACCCCGTGGAGCGGCTGTGCTACACCGGCGTGCGCGGCATGGGCGCGTTGGAATTCGAGCCGGCACACCACGAGCTGGAGGCACCGGGCGAGTCGCTGGAAGTGGAGGAATTGGTCGGAATGGCGAGCCAGGTGCTGGACACGCGCAAGCAATTCGTGACGCGCAAGTCGAAGGGCAAGGAGGAGGCGCTGCGCGACATCATCCAGGTGGGCACCTCGGCGGGCGGCGCGCGGGCGAAGGCGATCGTTGCCTTCAATGCGAAGACCGGCGAGGTGCGTAGCGGCCAGATCGAAGGGCTGGAGGGCTTTACCTATTGCCTGATCAAGTTCGATGGCGTGACTTCCGATGAGCTGCGTGATCCGAAAGGTTTCGGACGGATCGAATACGCCTACCACCTGATGGCCGTCGCGTGCGGTGTGGAGATGATGCCGTGTCGATTGCTGGAAGAGCACGGCCGCGCGCACTTCCTTACGCAGCGCTTCGACCGGGTGCTCGACGCCAAAGGCATCGTGCATAAGCTGCACATGGCCACGCTCTGCGGCATCGCGCACCTTGACTACAACGATCCGCTGGCCCACAGCTACGAGGTGGCGTTCGGGGTGATGCGGCAACTGGGCCTGCCCTACCCTGCCGCTGCGCAGTTGTTCCGCCGCATGTGCTTCAACGCCATCGCGCGCAACCACGATGACCACACGAAGAACATCTCCTTCCTGATGGACCCGCAGGGCGAGTGGCACCTCTCCCCCGCGTACGACGTGACTTTCGCGTACAACCCCGGCAGTCAATGGTTGAAACAGCACCAATTGAGCATCAACGGCAAGCGGCTCGACATCACGCGCGCTGATCTGCTGGCGGTGGCGAAGGAGATGAACATCAAGAAGGCCGAGGCGATCATCGACGAAGTGAAAGCGGGTGTGAATAAGTGGAAGACCTTCGCGAAGAAGGCGGAGGTGAATGCCAAGCAGGTGGAGGCGATCGGGAGGTTGCATTTGAACAGGCTCTAAAATGTCCAAGCTGAAACTCGACCTCCACGACATCTTCAACAAGGGGGAGGATATCGACCGCGCCTTGAACGAGATCATGCAAGAAGCCGTGGACAAGCGGATCCCCATGGTGGAGATCATTCCTGGCAAAGGCAGTGGGCAATTGAAGAAGAAGGTGATCCGCTTCCTTCAGCAGCCGCACATCAAGAAGATGTACCACCGCATCGACAAGGACCGCGACAACTTCGGGCGGCTCTTCGTGCACTTCAGGCATTAAGGGGGATCATCCATTACCCGATCGACGATCGCGACAACCAAGCCGAGTAACGCTTCCCGCCCACCGCGGATCCCTTTCCATACATTCAGCCGGCCTCCTCATTGATCCTCGCAAGAACCATGTCCAACTATTTGACCCACAGCATCCGCGTCTCCAGCTTCGCCGTTGTGCTCCTGCTCACCGCTTGTGGCGGAGAAGAAGGCCCACAAGCGACGGATGAACGAGCGACCACTTCCACGGTGACCGCGCCGAATACGACGCCTGTGCAGCTGGCGCCATCCGCCCCGAACACAGCCGTACTGGACCCCAACCCACCGCACGGACAGCCCGGTCATCGATGTGAGATCGCGGTGGGCGCATCGCTCTCTTCAGCACCTGCTGTTGGCGCTACAGGCATCTCCCCTTCGAACCCGGTGATCAACACCGCACCTATCAGTGGAGCACCCGCGACCGCACCGGGTCCCACGCCGCCCGGCATGAACCCACCGCATGGTCAGCCGGGCCACGATTGTAACGTAGCCGTGGGAAGCCCGCTACCGAAATAAATGTTCTACCGTTCGCCAGCGCATGCGACAAACTGCGATAGTGCATTCCTGACACCGCCGCTGCCTTGGGGTTGCTCAACAAGCCGGGGTGACCGGTAGGTTCGCCCTTGGCCAACCGCCTTGCGCTCAAGAATTGGGTGGTGCAAACCGTTCGAAGCGCACAGTGCGGCTTCACTTGACCAATCTGATCGTCCGCATCGCATCCCCATCGATCACCTTCAAGACGTAAGTGCTGGAACTGAGATGGGAAAGATCCTGCGCTTCGATGTTGGCACCGCTCCAAACCTCCCGTCCGCTCGCGTCCCATAGTTCATATTGCTCGGTGCCTCGTGGTGCGCGGAGAACGATGCGGTCGGTGAACGGATTAGCAAGCACCCCGTAGGCCGCGTCGCTGGTGATGTCGCCAATGCCAGTGGCCCCGCTCCAGGTAATGATGCAGTAACCATCGCTTCCAATGCCTCCGGGCGATCCAATGCCATTCCCACCACCGCCGCCGCCGCCATAGCCCGCACCATCAGCACCGGGATCGGTCACGGTGCAGCCAATATCCGTGAAACCGGCGCCTTTACCGCCATCACCAGCGGCGCCGCCACCCCCAATACCGGCAGCGCCTCCGGGTGTGAGGCAGTTGCCGTTGTAAACGATCGTATTTCCACCCCCGCCACCGTTGTTCAAACCCGCCGCTCCACCACCGCCGCCGCCGAAGTAGGTGTAGTATCCACCGCCGCCCGCGCCACCGGTCCTGTTCACTTGCCCACCGAGGCCGGTGCCACCCGCACCACCACCGCCGATATTGGGATTGCTCACGTTACCGCCATTGGCGCCCGCATTGGCGAGCATACCGAGCCCACCTGCGATGCTCGCCAGACCACTACCGCCGGTACCGATGAAAATGGAATACGACGCACCCGGGGCGACGTTGAAGTTGCTTGCCGCATACCCACCCCCTCCGCCGCCGCCGCCACCATTGGTGCCCCCATTTCCACCCGGGCCGAACAATTCCACTGTGATGATATTGACCCCTGCGGGTACCACGAAGGCGCCGCTGGAGGTGAAAACGGCCTGTGCGTAGAGCCCAGTGCTGAGCGCGATGAAAAGCGCGGAGGTAATGATGCGTTGCATGTGGTCGGAGGTATCAGGAGGTTCGCGGTTGTATGATCCGTAGCCGCCACGTCGGAACGGGATGCTGATGTTACAAAAGATCCGCAGAACCGCTGCGCGGATATGCCCTTCGGTCACACACTGAACGTGCGCGAGACGGACCGTTTGCGTTCCTCCGCACCACGCGTAGCGAACCAGAGATGGTGGCGCGTTCCCTTGGTGCCATGCGCATGCACGGCGATCTCCTCCACCTTGAAGCCCGCCATGCCCAGGCGCTTGGTGAAGGGTGCGTCCGGATGCGTGGACCAGACCGCCAGCACGCCATGCGGACGTAGCGCCGCGAAGGCAGCATGCAAACCACGATGCGAATAGAGGCGGTTATTGGCTGGTTGGGTGAGCCCTTCAGGGCCATTGTCGGTATCGAGCAGGATGGCATCGTAGCCCGCCTTTTCCTTGCGGATCAGTTCCAGCACATCCGAAACATGCACGACCGCGCGCGGATCGCGCATGGGATCACCAGCCCGCGCGCCCAATGGTCCTTCGTTCCACTTCACCACTTCGGGCACCAGCTCCGCCACGACGATCTCGGCTTTCGGACCGGTATGCTTCAGCGCTGCGGCAAGGGTGAAGCCCATGCCCAAACCGCCGATCAGCACGCGCGCCGTGAGCGGTTGCTTCAACCGTCTCAGCGCAAGTTCGGCCAGCGCATCCTCCGATCCATGGATCGCGGTAGTCATCAGCTCACCGCTGATGCCCACCACCTCGATGCTGTATTCATCGCCGCGCTGGTAGAAGCGCAACTCACCGCCGTTGTCCGGTATTTGGGCGCTGTCCAGCAGCTTGTTGACGCGCATTCGCATAACGAGAGCGCCGCAGCGATGAGCGTGTGGCGCGGGCGCAAGGTCCGCAAAGATCATGGACCGCTATGCACTGTGCGGTCCACTTGGGTTATGAGGCCCGGGCATAGCGCACATTTGCCTCTCACCGCATGCTCATTCTCCATCAAGAAGGCTCGAAGGGAAAAGTCGCCGCGATGGATGGAGCCCTGCCGATCCGTCCGTCACGCACCAGATGGCCCGGGGCTTGCCCAAGATGCCTCACACGCACCGCCAAGCCGCAATTGGAACCCCGCAAATTCCCCTCCTCCCGCGCTGAGCGGACCCCTGATGTCACCCGTTCCCGCATGAAGGCCGACAAAGCCGCTCTGCCGAAAAGCGGAACGCGAATGTCATGGCGCAAGGCGTTCTGGCAGTTCATCTGGCCACGCCGCAGGCATGTGCTCGTCGGCCTGCTGCTCATCGCGGTGAGCCGCATCGCGAGTTTGGTGCTTCCCGGAGCCACCAAGTACTTGATCGATGATGTGATCGTGAACAAGGACTTGAACATGCTGCGAACCTTGTTGATCGCAGTGGTGCTGTCGATCCTCGTCCAGAGCGTAACGTCCTTTCTGCTCACGAAGCTTCTGAGCGTGGAGGCCCAGCTACTCATCAGCAAGCTGCGCGCGGAGGTGCAACGCAAAGTGCTCTCACTGCCGATCAGCTACTTCGACAACACAAAGAGCGGTGCGCTTGTGAGCCGGATCATGACCGATGTCGAAGGCGTGCGCAACCTGGTCGGCACGGGCTTGGTCCAATTGGTCGGCGGCACGCTCACAGCGGTGATCTCCCTGTTCCTTCTCCTCCGCATCAGTCCGTTGATGACGATCTATACCCTAGTGCCCGTAGGGATCTTCGCTTTCATCGCTATGAAGGCCTTCGCCCGGATCCGCCCCATTTTCAGAACACGCGGGGTGATCAATGCAGAGGTCACCGGTCGCCTTACCGAAACCCTGAACGGCGTGCGGGTGATCAAAGGGTTCAATGCGGAGGAGCAGGAGAACCGGAGTTTCGAGGGCGGCGTGGAACGCCTCTTCCAGAACGTGAAGGAAAGCCTCACCGCTACCGCCCTTATCACGAGTTCATCCACCTTCCTCCTGGGCTTGGCGAGCACCGGGATCATGGGCATCGGTGGCTACCAGATCATCCATGGGGACCTTACCCTGGGGGAGTTCCTCTCGTTCACGCTGTACCTGGGTTTCATGATCGCGCCGATCGTGCAGATGAGCAATATCGGTAGCCAGCTCACAGAAGCCTTTGCGGGCTTGGACCGGACCGAGGAGATAATGAACATGCGGCCGGAGGACGTGGAGGAAGATCGTCCTATCCGATTGGATCGAGTGAAGGGCGACATCGAATTCCGGGATGTCCAGTTCGCATACGCGGAAGGAAAAGATGTGCTCCACGGGATCAGTTTCAAGGCGCCTGCTGGCTCTGTGATCGCCCTGGTCGGCACTTCAGGCAGTGGAAAGAGCACCATCGCGGGATTGGCAGCTAGTTTCCTTAACCCGACCTCCGGTACCGTTACCATCGATGGCCATGACCTGTCGCGCGTGGGCCTTGGGAGTTACCGGCAGCATCTGGGGGTGGTCCTACAGGATGATTTCCTTTTCGAGGGCACGATCCGGGAGAACATCCTGTTCCCCAGACCTCAAGCAAGCCAGGAGCAACTGCGTCGGGCGGTGGATGCCGCCTACGTGAACGAATTCACTGACCGCTTCGAACTGGGGCTCGACACGGTGATCGGCGAACGTGGGGTGAAGCTGAGCGGAGGCCAGCGGCAACGGGTCGCTATTGCCCGGGCCATGTTGGCGGATCCGAAGATCCTTATCCTGGACGAGGCCACCAGCAACCTGGATACCGAAAGCGAAGCCTTGATACAACGGAGCCTGAACGCTTTGGTGAAAGACCGCACCACCTTCGTGATCGCCCACCGTTTGAGCACCATCCGGCAGGCAACTGAGATCCTGGTGATCGAACAGGGACTTATCGCCGAGCGTGGCACGCACACCGAATTGATCGCTCGCCAAGGACGCTACTTCGAATTGTACACCTACCAGGCAAGGATCTGACCCTCCTGCGGCTACGTCCTTCGCGTTGGCTTACGACCCGGCCGTGCCAGATCGGCCGGAAAGGTCGTACCGCCTGCCATTCGCTGCTTCTTTGCGCCCCTGGGTCCTATGCGTCGGTAAAAGGGACCTACTTTGCTACGGGCGGGTATCCCGGCACGAACATCGCTGAGGGCGCGAGCATGAGCAGTAGGAAGAAGACATTGATCTTGAGCCAACCCCCATTGAAAGAGGGGACCAAGCATATCAAAGTGCGACTGGACGCACGCACCACGGTACTCCTGAAGAGCATGAAAGCCTTCGCCTTCTGGAAGGAACGCTATCCGCAGGCCGCAGTGATCGAGTGATCACTGCTTGGAACGGAACAGTTGGTCATGTGTACCATGCCGTCGAGGAACTTTGACCGCTCGCGAGCCCCTTCAAAAGGATGGCTTGGCTCTTGAGGCAACGGGCGTCCACCCGAGGCGCGCAAGCACGAGACCATAGAGGCGCCTTTAATCAGCTCGGGACAAGCGGCAGCATCGGGGATGAACAGATGAACGGACTATCCCTTAAACTTGTCATTCCTTTACAAGCCTTGCGCTGAGGCCCGCGTGCCTCGGACGTGGCACTAACCGCTCAACCCTGCTCGATGATGAAGAAAACTTTACTCTCCATGATCTTGGGGATCGCTGCATGTGCCGCGCAGGCGCAGGTGATCCTCTACGTGAACGAACCGGGCAACGTAGCCGGTAACTACGTCCATACCCTGGCCACGACCGGTTGGGGTGGGCCGGATATGAACGATCCGCTCAATGCGGTCACCGATACGGTGGCTTTGGTGGATGATGGCACCGCTGCGGATACCCTCGCCTGCGGTCCGCTGGTGAACGACCTCACCGGTAAGATCGCCTTGCTCTATCGAGGATCCTGTGAGTTCGGTACAAAATCGTTGAACGCACAGAACGCTGGAGCCGTAGCCGTGATCATCGTGAACAACATCCCCGGCGCACCGGTCGCAATGGGTGCCGGCGTGGACGGGGCCACGGTGACCATTCCCGTGGTGATGGTCGGCCAGGACGACGGTGCCGCGATCCGTGCGGAATTGGATGCAGGCACTCCAGTGGTCGCCTTCTTGGGCGCTATCAATGGCTTCTATGAATACAGTCTCGGGGCCTACAAAGCGGACGTACTGGTAGGACCCAGCATGGGCCGCCCCGCGTTGGTCTCGCAGGATGCCACCGAGTTCAGTGTGGAACTGGGCGTGTATGTCCACAACTTCGGCACGGTCGATCAAAGTGATGTGACGCTGAGGGGCATTGTGACCCAGGGTGGTACAGAGATCTACAACCAGACCAGCGCACCCACGGCCATCGTAGCCGGTGACAGCTTGTTCATTGCGCTGCCCGCATTTTCACAAAGCAGCTACACGGACGTACCCTACGAGGTCTCCTACATCATCGGATCCTCGATACCGGACGATTTCACGGCGGACGATACATCGATGTTCTCGTTCCAGGTGGATTCCGTGTTGAGCTATGCGCCAATGGCGGGTATCCCGAACCAGCCCGTGCCCAATGCGCACTACCGCCCTGGGGATGACCTGGACGGCTTCCAGACATGCACCCACTTCCGCGATCCCAATGCCAGCCGTATGGCGGCTACCGGCATCTACACTTCCGCGACCACAGCCACCGATACCACCTTGGATGGCGCTTTCCTTGGAGTACGGGTCTATGAATGGTTGGATCAGTTCACCGGTCTGAGCGATCCGAATTTCCCCACCGCATATGACCTGATCGAAGTGACCACGGCCGCAGGTGAGTACTTCTATACCTCGGACCAACAGGGGGAGGTGATCTTCATTCCGATGCAATCCCCAGTGGTCCTTGCGGACAACCAGCGCTACCTGTTCTGCGTGTACACCGCGGACCCGATCGTCTTCGTCGGCTTCGATGCCCAGCACGACTATGATGAGCACACCACATTGTACGACCAGCCGGTGTCGTTGATCGAGGACGACGGAACCTGGTACAATGTCGGCTTCGGCACGGACGTCACTACAGCGCTCGGTGTGGCCATGATCCCAGCAGGGAACATTGGCATGGACGAACTGAACACGGTCGAGGTGAGCCCATACCCGAACCCGACCCAGGACCGGATCCGAGTACCATTGCCGGGTCTCAGCGGCACCGCTGACCTGCGGATCCTGGACCTTGGTGGCAAGTTGATCGAAGAACGCCGCGTGGCCCTCAGCGGTGGATCCTTGGCACTGGACGTGACCGACCTTAGCGCAGGCACCTACCAGTTCGTGATGAACTTCCAGGACGGAGGCCGTACCTCTTTCAAGGTGATGGTGAACAAGTGAAGCGGACAGAAACCAAAGCGGAACGCGGGCCAAGGGCCCGCGTTCCGCTTTTACGACGGTCCACACACATCGAGTTGATATTTTAGCCCCACCTGGTCGTGCCTTCACCTCAGCGAACTTTGGGTGTGGCGGGAAACCTTTTCTGAAAGCTGCGTCTAGGTCCCAGAGCTCCCGCATGACGCATTGCCTACTGTTCCCGACGCGACCTGAGAGGAGGCATCGACGGGTCTTTCTGCCGCTCTGGTCGGTGATCGTGATGATCTTGAGCGCGCCCTTGGTCCAAGCCAAGGCTATCGCACGTCCTCGTCCCTTGCGATCGGGTGAGCATCGCACGGACGCGCGTTGGTCGCTCGTGGGCGAGCGGCCGGGCCAGACGTTCCGCAAACTTCGCAATCGCACCAGTGGACCTACGGTGCATGATGGGCACTATGTGTTCGGGCCGTCAGCGATCCCGATCGAAGGCGGCGGCGGTTACTATCAGAACGTGAGCATCCTGATGCACTCCGCCTACTATGCACCGTTCACTGGTCTCACGATCGGTGGAGGGCTCCAGGTCGGCTCTTTGATCAGCAGCATCGCTACCAAAAGCGGTGGCCCTATCGTGCATCTGCGCATCAATGGCGGGGCCCGTTTGGCCCGTAGCCATGTTTATCTGGGAGGATTCGCCATGGGCGCCAGGATAACCGCTTCGATCCCGTTCGAGAACACGGAACCTGTTCCGCTCACCATAGGGCTGTTGGCGGCCCAGGGCACGTTCGGAGGAGAACTGTTGCACATAACCACCACGGTGGGTTGGGGAGTGGAGAACGGTGCGCTCACCACTGGCCCGCTTTTGGGGCTCAGCGGCCTTTGGCATATCACGGACCTGGTCTGCGTGCTTACGGAGAACTGGCAACTCCCTTTCGTTGGTCGCGAGTACCGCGTATTTTCCTACGGTGTGCGGTTCACCCATCGGAAGATGGCCTTCGACATCGCCTTCGCGAACAACAAGGACCTTTCCGACTTCTTCATCCTCGGCGTGCCGTTAGTGGGGTTCTCCTTGCGCCTCTGAGACCGTTCGTGAACGTACTTTCGGCCATCATCGCAATACGTCATGGCAAGCTTCGACATCGTGAGCAAGATCGACCTCCAAATGTTGGACAACGCCGTGAACACCGCGAAGCGGGAGGTGGAGACCCGCTACGATCTGCGCGGTAGCAACAGCACGATCGAACTGGACAAGAAAGCCCTCAGCATCAAACTGACCACCGAGGACACGATGAAGTTGGACGCGATCGAGAAGATCGTCCTGGAGCGGAGCACCAAGCAACACATCGACGTGAAAGCCTTTGACCTCAGCGCGGAACCACAGCCCAGCGGCAAAGTGGTGATCAAGACCATCAAAGTGCAGCAGGGCATCGAGCGCGAGAAAGCGAAGAAGATCGTGAAGGCCATCAAGGACAGCGGGCTGAAGGTGCAACCGCAGATCATGGACGACATCATCCGCGTGAACGGGAAGAAGTTCGATGACCTCCAGGCGGTGATGGCCTTGTGCCGGAGCCAGGAATTCGAAGTCCCGCTCCAGTATGAGAACCAGAAGAGTTGATCGGAGGTCCGCCCTCCTTCCCACGAAAAAGAGGAAGCGCGCCTTACGGGGCGCGCTTCGTTCTTTTCCCAACGCCGGCTTACGGGCCGGTCGAGGTTTCTTCTGCCTCAAGGCGTCTCTTCCTCGCTCATCGGGGATGCGTGTGCGGCCTTACGGGGCCGTGATGTGAGAACAGCCTTACGGGGCTGACAAGGAATTCAACGCGTGACCTGCTCCAGATGTTACATGCTATCGAAAAACGCATCTGATCTGGAGTGATCAGATCGAGGAATAGAGCAGAGCGGTGGAGCGCAAGATCCGCACTAAAGGAACGAGGATGGACGAGGTGACCGGATGGCCGTAAGCTCAGGGCTTCTCAGAACACTCCCCCGCTACGTAAGAAGAGCACGAAGATGAAGGTCATCAGGAAGTGATGCACCAACAGAAGCATGGAGGCCAACGCCAGCATCGTTTTCCCACTGGAACGAAGTTCCGGAAAGAGCTTCTTGTTGTTCAACGCTATGATCGGCAAGGGGATGGTGGCCAGCAGGAAGGTAATGGCCAGCGCCTTGAACAGGAGGTCGTTGTCGAGCAACCCAAAAAAGAGGTGCGCATAGTAGAACACGAACCCGAGGAAGGACAATACCCCAAGGCGCAGGAAGATGCGGGCTTCGTAGACCATTTTGGATCTGGGTTCCATAGGCAAGACGCATCGCTTGTACGCGGTTGCGTGTGGATGGTTCCGGAATTATCAACAGCAGCGCGAAAGAACGGGAGGCAACCCAGGTTCAACGCATGCGTACCGAGGTCCACAGAAGTCCGGCCCCTGAAAGACCCACGCCAGCAAGGAACAGGCCGAGGGGAAATACTTCAGGCCGAAACCCATGCAGCAAGGCCAGGGATCGCTCGGCATCGAAGAGGATGGTGCTCCCAGCAGGCCCCCGGATCGCACGCCACGGTTCCAGAACGAACGAAGCGATCATCAACAAAGCACCCGAACACAACAGGCACCAGCCCAACACCGGGAGACGACCACTAGGACGCGCCTCCCTCGCGGAAAGGATGACCACCGCCAGCGCGATAAGTCCAAGCGAAATGATGCACGGACACCAAACCGGCCCAACCCACGGCACGGGAACCAGGAACAACAGATCGGGGGTCGTGAACGAAGCAGGCCAATCGATCAGCACCTTCAGCCAGACGTAGTAGAAGATGTCCCAGATGCCAAAACCGAAGCAGAACCATGCGAAGCGTTCCAACCGCGATGGGGTCACAAGCGCTCCCGGAATAAGCAGCATGATCACCGTCGCTATCTCACGTCCAACCTCCGTTCGCACCAGCGTCCGATCCATGGGCACAAGTGGGAAATCGAAGCCTTGAGGATAGTAAAGAGCACGTAGGTACACGACGACAGCGCTTTCCAGGAAGGCCATGGCTATGAAGAACAACGCCATCAGAAAGAAGGTCCGACGCATGTCAGCACGCATCGGCGATGATCCTGAGATCGGCCAAAAGACCGCGATGGTCGCTACCTGGGACCTCCACGGTGCGCAACGATACGGATGCGAGACCTGGCGATACCAACAGGTGATCCAGTGGGATCAACGCGAAAGGCCCGATCGC
The DNA here is from genome assembly GCA_016703105.1 of Flavobacteriales bacterium. Taxonomy (GTDB): domain Bacteria; phylum Bacteroidota; class Bacteroidia; order Flavobacteriales_F; family PHOS-HE28; genus PHOS-HE28. Next base: position 40,729 of record JADJCS010000002.1, on the reverse strand, counting down.
AGGCCATGTCCGCTGGAACGTGGGCGTGGTGGACCGCAAACCTGTCCGCGCACAGAAGCGTCGGAACGCACGATCCCAGGGTACTGTATTGAGATCGCCCACTACGATGGTCGGCGTATCCTGCCCCGCGAGATATTCCCCGAGGCCGCACAATTGCTCGTTGCGCCTACGGAAGTGATCATAACTCGTCGGTGAGGTCGCATGCACGGCCAACAGGCGCACTTTACGATCGCTCACCACCAGGAGCGCTTCAATGAACGGCGTGCCTTGCAGGGTAATGGTCCGAACACCGGTGAATGGGATCTTGCTGAACAGTGCGATACCATAACAGTTCGAGCGTGGTTCGATGTGGGCATACGGGTAGCACGAGTGAAGGTCTCTGCTCAAGACAAGCGCCCATTCGGTCCCCACCTCCTGCACGGAGATCACATCGGCATCGCTGGCCAGTGCTTGTGCGATGACCTCATGGAACGCGGTGTTCGGCCGCAGTACGTTCATGTGGAACACCCGGAACCCCGGCCCGTTCACGGCCCCTAAGGGCAAGGCCGACGGCGAGGGGACCTGCAGCGCCATCAATACGCAACCCGCCGTTGCGCTTTGCGCGATCCACCATCTCCTACCCAAGGTTGCGATCACTGCGAGCCCCGCGAATAGTGCTGCACCAGGTACCATGAAGGCACGTGCCAGCATGGGCAGGTAAGCATCCGGCGAGAACGCCGCGATCAAGGCGAGCCCCAGTAACACCATCGCCCTACACAGTTCGTTGAACTTCCTCCTATCCATTAAGAAGTGAACGCTTGGTTCGTGCGGTCCATCGTTACTGTGCCATCGACTCGTGCAGTGCGGCCAACCCGCGCGCCGTCCGGTGATCGGCCAGACTGCTCTCCTGCCAATGGGCATCCGCGTAGCGCTTGTTGAAGCGGTCGCGCTTCGCATCCAACTGGCGGCGAAAGTCATCGATGTCCAGATTGTCCACCCAGCGAACGGAGTTCTGTCGGTGCTTGGCCATCTGCGTTCCGACCTTGTCGATGTCGGCATACAGCAGTGGCAGCACCTTGTCGCTCATGTCGAGGTAATTGTCCACGTCGATCTCGCCCTGGTTCCAGTGCCCGAGGTTGTAGCGCACGATGGCGCTGTCCCAATCCACCGTGGAAAGGCCCACTAGCGCGATGAGCGCGGCCCAGCCGTTCACGCGCGCCAGATAGAAGAGACTTTTCCGATCCCTGATCTTGATGTACAACGTGATCAATCCCACCAGCACCAATGCCAGGAAGACGATCACCCCGATGCGCTTGTAGGCCAATCCATGGAACGAGATGTAGTGGTAGTTGCGCAGGAAGACCGAGATCCCAAGAATGATGTTCTGCACCACCCACGCGATGGCCAACACCTTCAATCCCTTGCTGCGCCAATAGAAATTCTGGTTCCGGCGGAAGAGATACATCAGCAGGAGCATGCTCAAGAGCATACTGATTATCAACATCCACGTGCCCTCGTGCACGAATTGTTTCAAGCTGAAATCACGCGGCACTTCGAAACCGAACCACACCCAGTCGATGTCGATCACGTTGACCACGGCGAGCAGCAGGTTCACGGCCACCAAGAGGATCATACCCATCCGCCGTTCGCGTTCCAGTGGATCCATGGACAGCGGGGCCAGCCAATGCGGACGGCGCGTACGAGTGCGTACGAGCGCGTCCTTCCAGCCTTGCTCCATGCGCACCAACGCTTCCGGGGCCAGTCGAAGAAGAAGCGCCCCACAAAGGACAGCGCCGAACACCATGAACAACGCATGCGCGGTGAAGATCTCAGCGAAGAAGTCCTCGAAAACCTCGAACAGCCCGTTCATGAAGCCTGCGGTGAGCGCATCGAACTTAGGGTTCCCGGCGCGGTAGAGCTGCGTGAAAAGCAGCAAGACCGCTACCGGTAAGACACCGAGTTTCATCCACCGCAACCCACTACGCGGCGCACCGCTTGGAGGCGCCAGACGATCCAGCTGGGTCACGGCGATCACGGGTGTGACCATGAAGTTCGCCCCGCTCTGTAGCCCGGCGAAGAACAACGACCGCAACCGTGGCTCATGCGCGTAAGCCGCCGCCGCAGCCAGCGTAACGATCGAAGCGAAGATGGCGATGATGGTGTCGTGGACGAAGACCATGGCCCCCGCCACAACTGCAGCGAGCAGCGACCATCGTGCCGACGTGGACAAGCCTGCCCACGTATACCGTTGCAAGAGAAAACCAGCGATGACCAGGTTGAACAGCGCGAAGTTCAGGCCCGGTAACCGCTCCCAGAAGAGGAGGTCGAAGATCGCCGTGCCTCCCACAACGGTGATCAGCGGCAGCAAGGATTTGCGCGTGGTGGGGATCGTCACTATGGTGGACATGGATCAGGTTTTGGGGATCAATCGTTCAATGGCCTCCAGGTGAGCGCGGAAGGCGCTCGCGCCGGTAACGGAGGAACGGTAGCTCGTATTGGGACGCTTCCCAATGAAGCGTTTGCGCACCTGCACGTACTTCAGCTCCTCCAAGGCAGCCAGGTGGCTCGCGAGGTTGCCGTCCGTTACGTTCAGCAACTCCTTCAAGCGGGCGTGGTCCACCCACTCGTTCACTACGAGCACCGCCATGATGCCCAGGCGCACACGGCTTTCAAAGGCCTTATTGAGCCGCTCGATCATACGTTCTCCCTCGAATCGCGTTCGTAACGCAGATACATCAAGCCTCCATAGAAGATGTGGAGCACTCCGAAGCCGAGGGCCCAGAAGAGCAGCGCGGCATCCAGCCAGAACAGGGCGACCACCCCGAGCACGAGTTCGCTCACACCCAACCAACGGATCTCGTCAAGTGTGTATTTGCTGGCACTGAAAAGCGCGAGACCATAGAACATTAGCGTGGCCGGTGCCACCAATCCGGGTAAGCCGTAATAGAACAGCGCCAGGCAGAAGACCCCTCCCACGCCCAGCGGAACGAACAAATTGACCATCAGACGGCGGGCGCTGGCATCCCACAGATACTGGCCGGTCCGGCGGCTGCGCCGCCAAGTGAACCAGAACGCGCCGAGCAGGGCCATGCACAGCACCACGGCGGCATCCATGATCAGCGTAAGGCGCAGGTCGTCCACCGGTGAATAGCCGCGCTCCGTTCCGTAGGTGAGCACATCGGCATCGGGTGCCAGGCCCTGCGTGATATGATAGCGTGCGAGCGTCACCCCAGCAATCTAGATCGCGCTAGCGACCACACCACTGAGGCCGCTCAGACTGAGAAATCGCGTGCTTCGGTCCATCAGCCCACGGATGTGCGCAAGCTCGGCGAGTTGATCGTTCTGCGTCATTTGCAAAGTACTTTGTAGTGCAAAGTTAAATAAGGAACGCGATCCACGACCCACTATTGTCCGCTAGTGGAACGATCCGAGGAAGGGGGTCCAGGCTCCCTCGATGTCGCGCGACCGCCGCCTCACATCGTGGCTAGGCGTGCGTGTGCCCGACCAGCAAGAAGGCCGCCAACGCCGCACCTACTATCACGGCTACGAACCGTGCCGCGTTGAAGCGATGCTCGGGTGCGCTCTCGAAGATGATCGTGGTGCTGATGTGCAGGAGCATGCCTATCGCAAGAGCCAACATGTCATCCAGGAACGCCGCACCGATACCCTTTCCCGCCAAGGACCCCACGAGGATCCCGAACGGCGCGGCCAATGCGAAGATCACAAGCAGGGACCAGCTTCGAGCGTTACCCGCACCGGAACGTTGCAGCACCGCAGCGAGCGCAATGGCCATGGGCATTTTGTGAAGGAGCACCCCGGTGAGAAAATAAAGATCGCCGGCCACGTTCGGATCCGCGAAGGGCATGCCCTCCGTGAACGAATGGGCGCATAGGCTGAGCAAGGTGACGAACGGAAGTACTTTGCCAGGTGCCGCATGCACATGCATATGCCCATGTTCTATCCCATGACTGAAGAATTCGAGCACCACTTGCAGCAAAAAGCCGGACAACACCCACAGACCTATGCCGATCCCTGCCACAGCATATAATTCAGGAAGCATGTGCAGGAATACCACCCCCAAGAGGAACGATCCACTGAACGAAAGGAGCAGCCGGAGCCATCGGGCGTCCGGCCGTATGGTGCGGACCAGCGCGCCCGCTGCGAGCGGAACCACGAAGAAGGCTATGGCAACGGCGGTGATCATGCCAAGGGTTTCCGGGTCCACAGCACGAACCGCTGCGACAGTCGAGCATCGAACGGTTTGAGGTCCGGCCCATCCGTGCGGTCTTCGATCACCAGGCCGGCTTCCCGCGCCATGAGTTCCAGTTCGCGCGGCGTAAGCGCCTGCACGCGTTCCTCGAAATGATGTTCCACATCCCCGTCCCGCACGATCACGCACTTCACGAGCACACCGCTCTCCAACCTGCGATCGATCCGAAAGAACACCCCTTCACGTTCCAGTTCCTCATGCTTCACCAGATCGCGGAGCACCAGCGGGCTGTTCATGAAATCCAGCACGAACCGACCACCCGGTTTCAAGGCTCCTGCCACGGCAGCGAAGACCTTTCGATCGTCCTCGATGGTGTCGAAGTATCCTAAGCTGGTGAACAGACACACCACCGCATCATACCGCTCCACCGCGAAAGGCTCGCGCATGTCCTGCACGCGCAGATCCACGCCCGGCATCAAGGATCTGGCTTCTGCGATGCTCGCCTCTGAAATGTCGATGCCGGTCGCCTCCATGCCGGCCGCCAGGAGCCAGCGCACATGCCTCCCCCTTCCGCAGGCCAGGTCGAGGACCCGGCTCCCCGGGTGCAACGACCATGCACGCAGGATCGCCTCCACCCAATCGCGCGCATCCTCCTCGTCGCGATGGCCATAAAGCAACTTGTAGTATCGGGTGCCGAACCAGTGCTTATACCAAGCCATCCTTGAAAAGGCCTGCGAAAGTACGCACCGGACCGTGCTACTTTCGCCGTGCATCCAGCAACCGTTCAGCGGATGCGCTACACGAAATGTCCCGCTCCGGAATTCTGGTCTTTTTACTGGCAACGGTGATAAGCGGTTGCCGCAAGGACGAAGAGGAAGTCACTCAAGCGGACGTTGTGATGATGATCGACCATGCCGTCGCGGAAAAGGGGATCCTCCCGTTGTTCGCGCACTTGCAAAGCCTCCGGCTCGGCCCAGGAAGGTGGAGCCCCACCGGAGAGGTCCCATGCATCGCGCTGGACAGCATAACCGGAGACACCGCAGCATTCCCGATGAACGGCCCCGTAACCGCTTTCCTACGTTTCTTTTCTCAGGGCTGCCTTGGTTTGGACGGCGTTCAGCGGAACGGGGCCATCGTGGTACACTATGATACGACCATCGCCGGGCAGGCCATGGTCAGCGGTTTCAGCGCTGCGGACCTTGACCTGGGATTAGGGCACTTCCGCTTCGGTGCAACGGTCGAGGCACAGAACGTGACAACCTCAACGGTACATCTCGATAGTTCGTTCGTCCATTCCTCGGGGGCCTGGAGCGAACGTTTCCGGGGGGTCGTTTCCTACTCGTTGCTGAACGCTCCATTGGACAGTGTGGTCCAGAGCGATAGGTACAGCGTGCTGTTCGACCTGGTCGGAAAGGATCACAACGGCCGCGCCTATGGTACGGTCGCCGTTGCGGGGCTGGAACTCGATGTGGACTGTGCATGGATCACAAAGGGAGAGGAGACCTTCACAGTAGAGGATGCCATCGAACGGCGCATGGACCACGGCCAAGGATGCGATGGCCGGGTCGAACTCCATGCTGGAGAACAGGTCGTCGGGTTGACAATTCCGTGAATAACTCCGCGATCCGGCACCTGCGCTGAGGCCGGTCCACCCCTTCTTTTGCTACCAGCGGCCTTGTGCCCGGCACCATGCTTGACAGGATCTACGACCTTTATGATGAACTGGAGCGGCGGCGTGTCATGCTCTCGTTCAAGGGTGACCTGAGCGAGGAGCTCGTGAGCGCGTTGTTGGGCCTCGTCGAACGTAAGATGAGCGTACTTGAACCCGATGCGCGCATGCGCAAACGAGTGTTCAACGTCGCAATGGAATGTCTACAAAACCTCTACCATCACAACACACGCCTCAGGCTGGCCGATGTGGAAGGCACCGCGACGAACATCGCCCATGGGGTGGTGATGATCATGCACCATGACAAAGGATACAGTGTGCTGACAGGCAACTTCGTAGCCGACAAGGACGTGCACCTGCTGAAAGACCATCTGGACCGGATCAATGCCATGGCACCTGAGGAACTGCGTGGGTTCTATCAGGAAACACTGGCGAACGGGCGTTATACCTCGAGCGGCGGTGGCGGACTTGGGATCATCGATATAGCACGCAAGAGCGGCCAAAAACTGGAATACGGCTTCGTGCCGTTCGATACGGAAAGCGCATTCTTCAGCTTGAACGTGAACGTGACCAATTGAACCGCACCATGGAAGCCCTGCTGCTCGAAGGAACACCTAAGACCCCGCACGTGCACTTCGACCCCACTACCGGTCGTTTGGAACTCAAGGGACGGTCGATCCCGGAGAATTCCATCGACTATTACAAGCCTTTGATCACCTGGGTGGACCGCTATGCCCGCGAACCCCGGCCCTCCACCGTGCTGCACATTCAGCTTGAGTACTTCAATACCAGTAGTAGCAAGTGCATCCTGGACCTGTTCAAGAAATTGGAAGTAGTGCGCACCAGCGGCAATGAGGTGGTGGTGAACTGGCACTACGAAGAGGATGATGAGGACATGCTCGAAGCCGGTGAGGACTACCAGGCCATCATCAATATCCCGTTCAAGATGATCCAGATCGAGGAGGTGGACGGCCACTGAAGTGCGCTCGAACTGGAACCAGAAAGCCCCGCCCTGTGGGGCTTTTCCTTTTGGCACGAATGGGGATCAATGTCGCCCACGAAGTGCCGAAAGGCGCTCGATCAGTGCATGGAAGACCTCCAGCCGGAGCGCTATCATCAGGGCCAAGGACATGCCCCAAAGGACCAGGAGATTGCCCCAGAAGGTCGGGATCCCGAACCCGAGAATTCGCTTCGATGGGGCGTAGAAATGGGCATCGAAGAACCCGGGAGCGCGGGGTTCCAAATAGATCGGATCGCTCTTTTGCACCAATTCGCCGTCCTCCTCGGTGATCACGTTCACGTCGTTCTTGTTCGTGACGAACTCCGCCAGGCTCTCATTGCGATGCGCATCCAGCAACGCGAAGTAGGCCTGACGCGCTTCGGGTGTGGAGGTCAGCTCCGCGATACGTTTCTCCTTCTCCTGCTCGGCTTGCTTGTAAACGCGCCGGTAGTGCGAGGTAAGGGTCTCCAGGGCGTTGTCCACTTCGTCCAACACCGAAGGTGTCACGCCATCGGCGGTAAGTTGTGAAGATGCGACGAAATCAAGCCCTTGGACGCGCTCGTTCTCCCGTTCCATTTCGTGGCGCAGAAGTTCCAGGTCGCCCCGCAGTTCCAATGCGCGTTCCGGATCGCCCAGCGCGCGTCGCGCCGCAGCACTTCGATGCTGCAGCTCGCTGATCCACAGGTCCTTCTTCCAGTTCGCGGTCTTCATCCGCTGGTCGAAGGAATAGAACAGCCGCTCGTACGCGTTGTCCTGGTATTGTGTGACCGCAAGACCCTCGTAGGCCCAACGGCTGGCCATGATGTTCCCGATCCACGGGACACTACGCTCCGAGGAGAACCAGGGGTGGAGCTTGTCGAACCGGACGATGATCCCACTGAAGAGGAGCTGCGGGATGATGAGCATGGGGATGATGATGTAGATCACCTTCGCGCTATTGAAGCTCGCACTCACGTTCAGGCCGAGCACATTGGCGAAGCAGGCGGTGCTGAAAAGCAACGCCCAATGCACTGCGGTCATGTCCGTTATCCCAAGTACCGCATTCCCTACAAGCACAAAAAGAAGCGCCTGTATGGCCGAGATCAGAAAGAGGATCGCGACCTTACTGAGCAGGTAACTGTTGCGGCTCAGCGACAGGAATTTTTCCCGTTGTAGGATCTTCCGATCGCGGATGATCTCTTCGGCCGCGACCGTCATGCCCAGGAACAAGGACACGATCACGGCGATGAAGAGGTACTGCGGGATATTGTCGTTGGTGCGGTACACGTATTCCGCCGCACCCGCCTTTCCAACGCCATGGTAGCGCAGAAAGAAGGTCATCACGAACGCGAGCACCGGTGCCTCCAGTAAGTTGATCAGCACATACTGCCGGTTGGCCAGTTTGGCGAGGCTGTCGCGTTTGAAGAAGACACTGAGCTGCACCAACCATCCCGGAGCCTTGAAGGTGCTCTTGGGCACGCTATGGCTTTCGGGGACTTGGGCCATCTGCCCCTCCATCTGTGCACGGAACACCTCGTTCCAGGCCTCCGGCCCGATGCGGCGCTGGTCGGTTTCCATGCCGTACTCGTCCACCAACTTGGCTTCAAGGATGTTGAAGATCTGCTCCGGGTTCACGTTTCCGCAGCTGCGGCACTGTCCTACATCGCTGTTCACCTGCCCCGTAACCCGCTTGAAGTAGACCACCGCGTCTACGGGATCGCCATAATACACGGGGTATCCTTCCTGATCGACAAGGAGCAAACGATCGAACAGCTTGAAGATATCCGACGAAGGTTGATGGATGACCACGAAAACGATCCTGCCTTTAAGAGCGAGCTCCTTCAACAGGTCCATGATATTCTCCGAATCACGGGAACTCAGACCACTGGTCGGTTCATCCACGAAAAGAACGCTCGGCTCGCGGATCAGCTCCAGCGCTATGTTCAGGCGTTTGCGCTGTCCACCGCTGATGGTTTTGTCGAGCGGGTTACCCACCTTCAGGTCCTTGGTCTCGTAAAGCCCGAGCTGTTGCAGGAGTTTCAGAACGCGTTCACCGATCCGGTCATCGGAAAGGCCGCCAAAGCAGAGCTTGGCATTATAAAAGAGGTTCTGATAGACCGAGAGCTCCTCGATCAACAGATCGTCCTGGCTCACATGGCCGATCACTCCCCGTATGCGCTCCGCTTCACGGTGGACATCGATGCCATTGATGGTTACGCGACCGGTGCTGGGCCGCAAGTTCCCGTTCAACACGTTCAGCAGTGTGCTTTTGCCGCTGCCGCTGCCGCCCATGATCCCTACGAGCTTGCCTGAAGTCTCCGCCAATTCGAGATCGTGCAGGCCCACACGGCCGTTGGGGAACGCATACGTGATCCCCTCCGCCTTGAACACGATGGGCTCCTTGCCGCGGCCTTGCATGAAACTACCGAGAATGTCACTGTAGTAGATCGGCTGGCCGTTAGGCGGGCGGATCGAACTACCATTGGAAAGCACATAGTGATGCTCGTTGCCCATAGGCTGACCATTGAGCAATACGCGATCATCACCCAAGTACCGCATCACATAGAGGTTCACCGTGGGCAGGTGCAGAACGCGGAGCTCACCATGGATGTGGGCGTGCAAGTGCCGTGCGTGGGTAAGGGCAGGCGCTGGTGCGGCGTCGATGTAGAGAAGGTGGGCGACATCCTCACGGGTGGCCGCGTTCTGCTCCACAAAGGCCTCACACCGTTGGAACTCCTCTTGGCCGATATTGAAGGTCTCGGCAACCGTGCTCACGAACTCGTCCTCCTGCTCGGCCACACCGCCCGAATGGATGAACTCGAGCAGATGGACCAGCACAACGAACTTCTGACGCTGGTTCAGCTCCTCGTTCACCTGCATGCAGATCTTCAACACCTTCACGGAGTTGAGCGAAGTGCGCTTGCGTCCTTCCGGCTCTCACCACCAGTGCTATGGAAGGCGGTGACGTGAGCATCGAAGGTGGCCAAATGTCCGGCCGCCTGTTCGGCGGTGAATTGCTGGCGGAGGAACCGTTCCAGGATCGCGCGACCACCGAGGCGGCCGGCCTGCCCGCCCGGATCGGCCTTCGCGATGATCGCGAAGAGCTGGAGCAGTGCTTTGAGGATCTTTTCGCTCATGGAATTTCCCGTCCGGCAGGCCGGAAAGAAGAACATCCCTCTTTACGGGAGGGATGTCCGAAAGTTCCAGGAGCGACCCGGGGCGTTGCTATTGCTTGAAGCCGATCAGCATCACCGCGCATCCGGAGCCCGCTTTGGAGGGATCCAATTGGGCCTCGATCATCACATCGATCGAGTTGGCGATCACCAGGTCCCAGTAAGGCCCGTTCGCATGCTCGCGATTGGTGAACAGCAGGTTCCGCTCCGGTGCGGTATCGTATACGGAGAAGATCAGGTTGCCGTCGCTCAATCCGCTACAGGCCGCCACACGATAGGTGGTCCCCCCGAAAAGAGTGAGCCCGAACTCCGCCACCTCATCACCCTGCAAAAGGGCACGGTAGAACTGTCCGTCAGGAATGTAGGAGGAGGTGATATGCTTGCTGCAGAGCGTAGCGATGGTGTCGCACTGTGCGACCGCAGGAGCTCCGAAAAGCAGGAAGAGCGCGGGCAGCGCGGTTGCGGATAGAGGGGTCCTCATGGTCAGATCAGGTACTTGGTGCGCAAGGTCTCCACTTGCTGAGCAATGGCCGTCAATTGTTCTGGCGTGACCGTTACGGACGAAGCTCCATTGATGAAAGTGGTCCGGGCCGCCACATCGGTCACCGGTTTCTCGAACTGATATGTGCTCTTGATCGCATCGAAGGCCTGTTTCAAGGTCCTCAGATCCGCGCAAAGCGCATCGCACTGCTTCTCTCTATCGTTCGCTTCGATCAACGCGATGAGGTCGCCCAGCGCACGTCGCTGCTCCCCGACACGTTGTGCCACTTTCTCGCTGCCCTTGCCCTCGGTATGGCGAAGTGCGATGTGCAAGGAACCAAGCCACCCACCAGCGAGGATCAGGCTTGAGACATCGCCCCGGTCATTGGTCTTCAGGTACTGATCCGAAGCCCTGAAAGCCTCACCGCTCAACCGGAGCAGGCTATCCTGATTGTTCATGTTCTCCTTGAACCGGTCCAGCAGGGACTTATCGAACGCATTGCCAAGTTCCAGGCGCGCCCCCAACTGCTCAATGGTCTGCAGCGTAGCCAGCGCGCTTTGCCCGTCCTTGTGGATAGTGGTATAGGCCAGGTCAGCGCCATACAATCCCATGGCCAAGGCCCGACCGACCTTGGAGGTCAGCCCGTCCGCCTTGGCACGGTCCAGGACGATATCCCGCTGGTACTCGGCGCCTGTGCTCCGGATCATGAGCGCGGTCTGGACCGGGGAGGGAATACTGAAGAGCTTGCCTCCAATGTTGACCACCCCACCTCCGTCGGAAGGTGCCGTGGTCAGTGTATCGGCATGGGTCACCGTTTGTGACCCGCTCGGGCCACCACCACAAGCGGTGACGCCAGCGAGGAGCACGAGGGCCACCGCAGTGGGTAGAAGTTGATGGGATGACATGCGAACAGGTAGACCGCACAGGCGCGGACCGGGACGAAAGTAAAGGCCCTCATGAGGAGCCCCGGGGGCGGTTCGACCCACTTATCAACAGGAACAAAGGGGATAGTCTCGAGCCCTGCACGGAACCGATGAGATGTTCGCCGAAGTCACTGTGCAAGAAACGGCCTTACCAGTTCAAGGCCTTCTTGTAGTAGCGCGGGAATTTGATGGACTTCCGTGTAGCCCGATAGTACTTGTCCCAACGGGGAGTGCGGAGATCGTACAGCGAAGCTCGGTCTGTTCTAGTGATCTTCGTGTTGGAGGTGGGCATAGTTCAGAACGTGTTCCGAACAAATGACCGATCGGGCCGCCGAAATGTTGCCTGGGCAACGAACGTACCACCCCTTGCGCGAGCGGCAACGAGCTATCGGAGCAAAGTGACGTGCCCCATGCGCTCCTGGACCTCACCCTCAATAGCCTTTACGCGATAACGATAGACATACACACCGGCAGGAAGCGGGGTGCCATTGAGCGTGCCGTCCCAAGCCGTGGCGATATCGGATGATTGGAAGATGGTAGCACCCCACCGATCGTGCAACCGGATCCAGAACTCCTTTACGCCGATGCCTGCCACCTGCCAGGTCTCATTGAACCCATCTCCATCGGGAGTGAAGCTATTGGGGATGTATAGCTCAAATTCAGGATCGACGACGATGGTGCGCGAAATGGAATCGAGGCAACCCAACGTATCCGAGATCAGAAGCTCGACCGAGTAGGTGCCGGGATCAGGAAAGGTGGTCAATGGGTACTGTTCGGTGCTCTCGAGCCCGTGCACACCGAAATCCCACCACCACGAAGTAGCCCCAAAGGACTGGTCCATGAACGATATCGGGAAGTTGTTCACCCAAGTGCTCCCACTCCACCAGAAGGCGGCGAGCGGCATATTGACCCCGACACCCGCGACATCATGGTCACTGATACCGCAGGCGTCGGTGACGGTTAATTCGTAGTGCGTATTGGACTCCGGGAATACAGCAAGGGTATCCGCCGACCCTCCGGGGAACCAATCATAGGCGTACGGCTGTAGCCCGAACTCGGTGACCGCGCGCAGTGTGGCCGTATCCCCGTAACAGACTATCGTATCCGGCGCGATCACAACACGCACCGAGTCGTAGTCCACAGTCACCGTCACCAGGTCGCTCGTATCCCGCCCGCAGATATCCGTGACGGTCACTGACCAGCTTTGCGTGGTCGCAGGGGCCACCTGCACAGTGGACCCGATCCCGAGATTTCCGGTCCACTGATAGCTATATCCGGGGGTCCCTCCTTGCACTTGCGCGAACAATTGGACCGAGGTTTCCGGGCAGTACACCGTCACATCGGATTGCACGGTCACTGTGAGCGGCTGCATGATGGGAACCGTGATCGTGACCGCATCGCTTTCCGTGAGCACACCACAATCATCCGTAACAGTGAGCACATAGGTCGTTGTCTGACCTGGGGTTACCCACCCGCTGAGCTGTCCATCCGGCACGCCTTGGTCCCAATCGAGCGTGTAGTTACCGAAGCCTCCGGTGACCACCGCGCTGATCAATGTGCTGTCGGTGCATTGCACGGTCACGTCGTTGCTCATGACCACATCGATCGGTGGGGCTTCCTCAATGAAGATCTCCATGATGACGGTATCCCCCCCACACCCGGTCTCATTGATCACCATCAGGAGGATGTTCTCCTGTCCTTCGATCAAGCCATCCAAGATCGCGGAGAACTGGATGTTGATCGAATCCTGACCTGGAAGGAAGATCACTTCCGCAGGTACGTTCGTGTAGTCGGTCAGTTCGGTGGCCGAACCGCCCAGGAGGATCTCCACGGTATCACTGTCAAGCAACAAACCACCGCGCACGAGGTAAAGCGAGGCGGTCCCACAACCTTCATAAAAAAGACTGTCGATACCACCTGAGACGACCTCACCAACGATCGAGATCTGGTTGCTCTGGAAACTACCCGCTTCGAGGAATACCGCTGAATCCCAGACCGTGTCGTTCGCATCGCCTACGACTATCTTGATATGGTAGGTCTCCCCACAGATCACTTGAGCGAGCGCTGTCATGACGGTTGTGAGCCCGTCATACTGAACATACGTCGGGCTTGTGCTGTAAGGCGGTGTTACGCCGTTGCCATTGTCCACGTAGAACTGTGGGTTCACCACGTCGTTCACGGTATTGATCGTCACAGGATCGGTGGTGCCTGGGATCAGTGCGATATTGATCGCATTATTACTGTACGGCCCGATGATGCCAGGACCACTGAGGAAGAATCCGAAAGCGTCATTGATGCTGTTCACGAACTCTAGGTACTCCTCGGAGCCGAAGACGAAGTTGAACTTAAGGGAATCACCGGTCGGCACGAAGTCGAACTCCAATACCGCGCAATCGTTGACGTCCTGAATGGTGGGTTGGCTTTGCTGCGCGAGCAGAAGTAGGTCCGGGTCCTGAACGCTCATTCCCGTGACCGGTACAGAGGAACTACCGCTGTTGTTCGGACCTAGCGCGTTCGAGATCCCCCCTGTGGCCAGGATCACACCCGCAGCGATCCCCACGTTCGCATTGGTACTGTTGAATTCGCCAGCTTGACTACTGACCGTGTTCCCCGGGGTCCCGTTGAAGGTGATATTGCTCACGGATACGCCCGCGCCCAACAACACGTTCTGGACGAGTTGGGTGGGGGTCTGGGTATTGGTGAGGACCAATTGCGCTCGAACAGGGACCGCGTAACCAACGAGCAGTCCAATGAGTCCGGAGAGCAACATCCTCATGGACGCGCAAGTTACATCCCGTCGCACGCGCGGTCTGCCCGTTGATCCGCTATTCATGGGTTCACAGCCGCGCTCCGGTCTAAACTTGTGGCTTGATGCCGCAATTCGCTGATGTGATCATTCCGGTGGCCGTGCCGGGCGTCTTCACATACGCCTTGCCTGAAGGCTTGGACGTGGTGCCTGGGGTGCGCATCGTGGTACCGTTCGGCTCCGGCAGAAAGCTCTATGCCGCCATGGTGCTTCGCACGCATCAACAACATCCGGAGCAACGCGCGGTGCGCACAGCGCTCAGTTCGTTGGACCATCGGCCTGTGATAAGTCCCCAACAACTGGAGTTCTGGCAGCGAATGGCGGACCACTACCTGTGCGGACTTGGGGAGGTCATGCTCACCGCGATGCCGGGCCCCCTTGTGCTCACGAGCAGTACACGGATCACCGCAACGGACCTCACCGCGGAACACTCCGCCCGTACACCACGCCTCGCCCTCTTGCTCGCCGCTTTGGAGAAACAGCCAGCGATCACACTGGCCGAAGCGGGGGACCTACTGCAAGTGCAGGACCCATTGCGCGTGGTGAAGGAGCTCTTGGAACAAGGGGCCATCGGGCTCGAAGAGGAACTCCGGCAGAAGTACCGCCCCCGGGTGGAGGTTCGGGTCGCGCTCACACCGGACGCCACCAGCGAGAGCGCGCTCCACGCGTGGTTCGACCGGTTGCAACGCGCCCCCAAACAGCTCGCGGTGTTGATGAAGGGGATCGAACTAGGACGTTGGTTGAGCGATGATCCCTCCACTGTTCTTCTAGCCCGCTTGCTGAAAGCGGCGGATGCCACGCGCGCTATCGTGGATGGGTTGGCGCGCAAGGGTTTGCTGCAGTTGACGGAAGGACCTGTCGATGCGCCTCCTATCGGTCCCAACCCGCGGGTCATGCCGATACTCTCCCCAGCGCAGAACAGCGCTTTGACGGCTCTTCGGACCAGTTTCCTCACCCACCGATGCACACTCCTACAAGGGGTCACGGGGTCGGGTAAAACAGAGGTCTACGCGCATATGATCGATGCGGTCGTTCAGGCAGGTGGCCAGGTGCTCTATCTCCTTCCGGAGATCGCATTGACCTCCACGCTCATCACACGGCTCAAGGCGCGTTTCGGCGAACAGGTCGCCGTCTTCCATTCCCGTCTAACGGCACGTCAACGCACGGAGCTATGGATGGGATTAATGGAGCGACCCGAGGCATACCCGATCGTAGTGGGCGCACGGTCGGCACTGTTCCTGCCTTTCCTACACCTCAAGCTCATCATCGTCGATGAGGAGCACGACCCCTCCTACAAACAACAGGACCCCGCGCCGCGCTATAACGCGCGGGATATGAGCCTTGTGCTGGCCGGGATCTGTGACGCACATGTGGTGCTCGGCTCCGCCACACCCTCCATGGAGAGCGCGCACAATGCGCGTCAGGGGAAATATGGTTGGGTAAGGCTCGATGAGCGCTTCGGCCGAAGTGTGTTGCCCGCCGTACGCACGCTCGACCTGCGCGAAGCCCATAAGCGCAAGCGGATGCGCGGACACTTCGCGCCCGAGCTGTTGGAAGCGATCGAACGCACGGTGAAGCGCAAAGACCAGGTGATCCTGTTCCAGAACCGCCGCGGCTATGCACCGGTTTGGCAATGTGAGCAGTGCGCCCATGTGCCTTCGTGCGATCATTGCGATGTGAGCCTCACCTACCACAAGCGTGACCATAGCCTGCGTTGCCATTACTGCGGGCGTGTGTATACCCCCCCCACCGCGTGTCCGAGTTGCGACAGCCGTAGGTTGCGCATGATCGGGCTCGGCACGGAACGCATTGAGGAGGAACTGGCCGTTCACTTTCCAGAGATGCGCATAGCACGCCTCGATCAGGACACCGCACGTGGCAAGCACGCCTTGGAAAAGCTCCTCTCCGATTTCGCCGAAGGCGCGATCGATGTGCTTGTCGGCACCCAGATGGTGACCAAAGGGTTGGACATGGAACGGGTCACTTTGGTAGGCATTCTCAGCGCCGACCAACTGTTGCGGTATCCGGAGTTCAGAGCGCACGAACGCGCTTTCCAATTAATGGCCCAAGTGGCAGGACGCAGTGGGCGCAGGACCGACCCCGGCGAGGTGCTCGTGCAGGCCTTCGACATTGCGCATCCTGTGCTTGGTTTCGTGATGGGACACGATGTCGATGGTTTCTATACCCGTGAGTTGGAGCATCGCCATGCGCATTTCTATCCGCCGTTCTCCAGGTTGGTGCGCTTCACACTGAAACATCGCGATGAACAACGCGTCGCTGACGCCGCCCAAGCACTTGTGGAGCGCCTGCGCCTTCATTTCAACGATCGCGTCCTAGGCCCTGAAGTACCCGGAGTGGCCTGGGTGCGCGACCTCCATATCCGTAATGTCCTCGTGAAGTTGGGTCGGGGACACCATGCTTCGGAGAAGGATGAAGTGCGCGCTGCCTTCGAGGATCTACGCACCTCGGAAGCGCATGGACGCGTGCGGATGATCGCGGACGTGGACCCGATCTGATCCCATACCCTGCGTTCGGCGTCACGCTCGGGCGAAGAGCCACGACACCAACTCCTGCGTTCACCCGCCGGGAACGGGGTCCTCACCATCCTTCTCGGCGCGACGAGACGACAGCCCGAGCAAGGAGGACCATACCGGAACGATGGGTGGCGGGGCCGTGACCAACACGGGCGTTCCCGTGACAGGGTGTCGGAAGGATAGGGTATGCGCGTGCAATGCGATGGAGCGGTCCTTCTCCCCTCGTCGTGCGCCGTACTTCACGTCCCCCTTGATCGGGGTGCCCTGCGCGGCCAACTGAGCGCGGATCTGATGGAATAGTCCGGTGTCAGGTTCGATCTCGATCAATGAATAGTGATCCCCTTCCGCCAGCCTCCTTCCCCGGAGCCTAGCGATCTGCCCGTTCGGGCCCACACGTGCTTTCCGCGAACGCGCATCCTGTTCGAGGCGGTGTTCCAACGTGAAGGTCGCCGGGGTAACCCCTTCGACGATGGCCAGATAGGTTTTACGGACCTGCCGTTCACGGAACAACGCGTTCATGGCGGCGAGCGCGATCGCGTTGAGCGCAAAGAGCAGCGCACCGCTCACGGGGCGATCGAGCCGATGTATCAGGCCGATATCCGCTGCCGCGTACATCCGCTGTGCGATACTGAGCGCATCCAGATCCGCACGCTGATCCGGTTGTGTCGGCATTCCACCCGGTTTTCGGATGGCGACCAAGCCCGCCTCCTCCCA
Source organism: Flavobacteriales bacterium (assembly GCA_016703105.1). GTDB lineage: Bacteria > Bacteroidota > Bacteroidia > Flavobacteriales_F > PHOS-HE28 > PHOS-HE28. The sequence goes on along the minus strand of JADJCS010000002.1, from coordinate 23,261 downwards.
AAGCACGGGCAAGGCCTGCGTATCGTCAGTATTGCTCGTCGTCACTCGGAAAATCGCGCGAACGAACATCGCGGAGATAGGCGGACACCGCTTCGGTGATCACTTTGTGCAGGTCGGCATAGCGCCGCAGAAAACGCGGATTGAAGGTCTGGTTGATCCCGAGCATGTCATGCAGGACCAGGACCTGACCGTCCACACCACCGCCCGCGCCGATGCCGATCACCGGCACATGTACGCTCCGCGCCACCTCCGCCGCCAAACTGGCCGGGATCTTCTCCAACACAATGGCGAAGCATCCCGCCTTTTCGAGCAACACCGCGTCTTCGCGAAGACGCTGCGCTTCGGCTTCCTCCCGGGCACGGACGACGTAGGTACCGAACTTGTAAATGCTCTGCGGCGTGGGACCCAAATGACCCATGACCGGGATCCCGGCCGAGAGGATGCGCTCCACCGAACCCAATACCTCTCTTCCACCTTCCAGCTTCACGGCGTGGGCACCGCTTTCCTTCATGATCCGGATGGCGGAGTTCAGCGCCCCTTTCGTGTTGCCTTGATAGGTGCCAAAGGGCAGGTCCACCACCACCAGGGCGCGCTGCACCGCGCGCACCACACTGCTGGCGTGGTAGATCATTTGATCGAGCGTGATGGGCAGCGTCGTTTCGTGCCCGGCCATCACGTTGCTGGCACTGTCGCCTACCAGGATCACATCCACCCCGGCACTGTCCACCAGGCCTGCCAGCGAAAAATCGTACGCCGTGAGCATGGCGATCGGTTGGCCGCCCGCCTTCATTTCCTGCAACACATGCGTGGTGATGCGACGAGCGTCCTTTTGTTCGTTCTGGGCCATGGGCTGTGATACGCGGCCAAAGCTAACGATCGCCATAGGCCGCTGGCTGGTCCAGTACACCGCTCCTCGTATCATTGGCACGCGCCACCCGGACGCGTCTATCTTTGCCCCCCCAGCAAGATCATGCTGCTCCCTCGCGCGCTCGCAATACTTACTACGTGTATTTTTCTCGGTGGCTGCAGCACCGATCTGGAGTTGACAGCGCCCTACCAGGACATTACCGTCGTGTACGGCCTGATCTCCAAAAACGCGAACGACGGTGTGAACGAACAGACACGCCATTACCTGAAGATCAACAAAGCCTTCCTGGGCGATGGCGACGCACTGGTGTACGCCTTGGTGCCTGATAGTTCCGAATACACGGACGAGTCCCTTCCGCAGCAAGATCGGTACGTGGAGGACATTGACAACGGCGCACAGTACCCCTTGATCGATACGTTGATGCCGCGTGACCCAGGCATCTTCAATTCGCCCCTGCACAAGATGTACTACTTCGATGCGTCGCTTGACCAGGACCACTCCTACAAAGTGGTCGTTCGGGTGAAGGGAAGCACGATCGAAGCGACCACACCCGTAGTCAACAACATCTCCTACGTCTCTGGGTTCCTTTCGGAGAACGGCACTAACAGGCTGAATCTTTTCCAGGGCGGTGAGTACAAGGTGATCGATATGAAGTACCGCAGCGGCGCCGACGGCAAGCGGTTCGACGTGTTCTTCCGGGTGCGCTACGCCGAGGACCGTGGCAACGGGGACATACGTGAGGAGAACTACCGGTATAAGATCGGCACCACTACGAGCAGTAGCGTTAGCGGGAACGAGGAATTGCAACTTCCGGTGAACGGGCTCACGTTCTTCGAGACACTGGTGAGTATGATGGAGAACGACGCTTCCATCAACCGCAGGATCTTCCGCGGACTGGACATCGAATTCGAAGTCGCGGACATCGAACTGACCACGTACCTGCGATTGACCGAACCGATCAGCGGGATCGTGGAAGAACGCCCGGAATATACCAACATCACCAACGGCTATGGACTTTTCGCCAGCCGTCACTTCCAGACTTCGCGCCACATCCGCCTTGGGCCTGATACCTATGTGGAACTGGTGGAGGGCGCTGCAACCTCCGGCCTGGGGGATTTGAATTTCTGCGTGGACCCCGCTCCTTGGGTGACCGATCCGGACGTCGTCTGCAACTGACGATCTGTCGATCTGTCAGAGGTGCTCTACCCAACATCGTTGCTTCCCTGACCGTAGCTGTCAGGATTCCGCCATTCCGGAGGTGATGGCATAGGCCTTGACAAGGGCGGGGCCGAACGAACCCAATAGCATGAGCAAGATCATCGGTATCGACCTGGGAACCACCAACAGTTGTGTCGCCGTAATGGAGGGCAACGAACCGGTGGTCATCGCCAACAGCGAAGGCAAGCGCACCACCCCGAGCGTAGTGGCTTTCGTGGAAGGTGGCGAACGGAAAGTGGGCGACCCGGCCAAGCGGCAGGCGATCGCGAACCCCACCAACACCATTTTCTCCATCAAACGCTTCATGGGCAATACCTATGAGGAGGATGCGAAGGAGATCGCACGGGTCCCCTACAAAGTGGTGCGCGGCGCGAACAGCATGCCTCGCGTGGCGATCAACGACCGGGAGTACACCCCGCAGGAGATCAGCGCCATGATCCTGCAGAAGATGAAGAAGACCGCCGAGGATTATCTCGGCACCACGGTGACCGAAGCGGTGATCACCGTCCCGGCCTACTTCAACGATGCGCAACGACAGGCCACCAAGGAGGCTGGCGAGATCGCCGGTTTGAAAGTGCGTCGGATCATCAACGAGCCTACTGCGGCAGCCCTCGCCTACGGTCTGGATAAGAAACACAAGGACCAGAAGATCGTGGTGTTCGACTGCGGTGGCGGTACCCACGATGTCAGCGTGCTCGAACTGGGCGATGGCGTCTTCGAGGTGAAGAGCACCGACGGCGATACGCACCTGGGCGGCGATGACTTCGACCAAGTGATCATCGACTGGCTGGCGGACGAGTTCAAGAACGACGAAGGGTTGGACCTGCGCAAGGACCCCATGGCGCTGCAGCGCTTGAAAGACGCTGCCGAGAAGGCCAAGATCGAACTCAGTTCCACCACGAGCAGTGAGATCAACCTTCCCTACATCATGCCGGTGAACGGCATTCCGAAGCACTTGGTGCGCAGCCTAACACGGGCCAAGTTCGAGCAACTCGCGGACAGCCTGATCAAACGCACTATCGCGCCTTGCGAAAGCGCGTTGAAGAACGCCGGTCTCAAGATCGCGGACATCGATGAAGTGATCCTGGTGGGTGGCAGTACCCGCATCCCGGCGGTCAGGAAGCCGTGAAGAAGTTCTTCGGCGGAAAAGAACCCAGCAAAGGAGTGAACCCGGACGAGGTGGTGGCCGTAGGCGCTGCCATCCAAGGTGGTGTGCTCACCGGCGAGGTGAAGGACGTGCTGTTGCTGGATGTGACACCGCTGAGCCTGGGCATCGAGACCATGGGCGGTGTGATGACCAAATTGATCGAGGCCAACACCACCATCCCGACCAAGAAGAGCGAAACGTTCAGCACGGCCAGCGACAGCCAGCCCAGCGTGGAGATCCATGTGCTCCAAGGCGAGCGCCCCATGGCCAACGGGAACCGCACCATCGGCCGCTTCCACCTGGACGGCATTCCACCCGCGCCGCGCGGAACGCCGCAGATCGAAGTGACCTTCGACATCGACGCCAACGGCATTCTCCACGTCGGGGCGAAGGACAAGGCCACCGGCAAAGAGCAGAGCATCCGGATCGAAGCCAGCAGTGGCCTGAGCAAGGACGACATCGAGAAAATGCGCAAGGAAGCGGAGGCCAATGCCGATGCGGACAAGCAAGCCCGCGAAATGGCCGATAAGCTGAACGCTGCGGACAGCTTGATCTTCCAGACCGAGAAGCAGCTTGGCGAGTTCGGGGACAAGATCCCTGCGGACAAGAAGAAGCCGATCGAAGACGCGCTCGGGCGGCTCAAGGACGCGCACAAGGCGCAGGACCTCGTGGCCGTGGAGAAGATGATGGGCGAATTGAACGCGGTGTTCCAAGCCGCCAGTCAGGAGATGTACGCCGCAGCGCAACAAGCCCAGGCCAACGGCGGTGCCCAGCAGAACACCACCAACACCGGAAACGACAGCGAAGTGACCGATGTGGACTTCGAAGAGGTGAAGGACGAAAAGAAGTAGGACGGCCGCATCACCGGCAGCCGGTCCGCAGGTAGGAAGAGCGAAAGCCCCGTTCGATGGAACGGGGCTTTCGCGTTCTGCTGGTCGCGACCTTGCTACTTCGCGCTGCCCATGTCCCTGCGGGCTCGTGGTGCTCGCATGCACTTTACCGTCCACGTATTCTTCCCCGCCGGCGCTCCGGCCCTCCGTGTCGAAGTACGCCCAACTACCAACGCGTTGCGTATCCATGCGCTGGGCGTTGTACCGGGCGCGGCCCTCTGACCGGAGCCTGCCGTTCGGGTGGTACTCGCGCAAAAGGAACTCGGATCGCTTGCGATCCACCAGTTCCATGGTGCTTATAGGTTTCCCATCCGGGGCGTGGATGTTCATGCGTTCGTAATAGGCCCCGCTCCGGTGTTTCTGTTCCTCATAGCGTAGCTGCCCGTTCCTGTAGTGGTCCTCGTAGCTCAAGGCAACGCCGTCCACATAGCGGGTCTCAGAGGAAAGAGCCCCGTTCGCGTGGTAGGTACGGAGCACACAGCGCACATTGTCAAGGGCCTTGAAGTCGCGTTCCAAGGTACCGTCCGCGTGATAGTTCTTGTAGAGGACGAGACGTCCGGCATCGTAGTACCCGCGGTGCTTGAGGGCCCCTGCCGGATGGTGGTCCTCCACCCAACCGATACATGGAAATCCGTTACAGTGGCGTACGGAATCGCCACCGAGCAACGCACTGTACTGCTCGTACCCGGCGATCGTCGCCGTAGGATCTTCCAGGAGCGCGGTGTCGATCACGAAGTCGTCCGCTGCGAGAAGTCCATCGCCATCCTGGCCGTAGCTCCCCAGGGCGAACGCCAGGGTGACCAGGACCAGGTAACGGCAGGGTAGGGCTTGTGAGCGCATGGCCGTCGTACGTATTCTGATGCGCGGGGTTCAGGACGGCCACCGCGACCCCGGCAATGCGCACCGTTCGGGCCCTTGTCAGAGCCTCGAGGTCGAGACCCCCACCGGTAAAGGTGGAACGGGACCTATGGGAGCCGCCTCCCAGCGCACCCGAGGCCCTCGGGCACAGGGGTGAACGGCTATCCTAGGAAAGCTGACCGAACCAACACGCATTACACTGTTGATAACTTGTTGATCGCCCTCGTTCACGGATCTCTCAAATTCGCTTCCCCCACTTTCAAACCTGATCCTCGATGAGCCTTTCCTACCCTACCATCACCAGGACACCCTTTGCGCGCACTTCTTTGCGGGCCTTCTGCGCCAAGCTCCTGCCTTTGGTCGTCCTTTTTGCACTGTTCGTTCCGTTCGGTCTGCGCAGGCAGACCATTAGCACGATCGGCGGGACCAACTATACCGGTGGTAACGGCGTAGGTGCCGTCGGTGCGGTCACCTTCGCGGTGCAGAACGCTTCTGGTGCGGATATCCTCCTGACCGACATTGAGTCCTACTGGCAGACCGCGCAGAACGGTACCAACACCACGTTGTGGGCCAGTACATCCTCCCTTTCGGGTACCTACTTCCCTATCGGAGGACCGACGTGGACCGTGGTAGGTACCGGAACGGGTCTCGCTGTTCCAGCGAACGGTTATTACCCCACGATCACAGGGATGACCTACCTGATACCGAACGGCACCACGGTCCGCTTTGTGCTCGAAGGCAGCCTTGGGATCCGGTACAGCGGCGCAACGCCGGTTCCCGCACCGAGCACCTTCACCAACTCAGGGGTTACGCTTCTTCTCGGCGACCATCAGATCGCAAGTGCCAATGTGGGGTACGGTGGGTCCAACGCCAACGCGGGCAACACCCCGCGCTGGTTCACCGGTAGCATCACCTTCATGCCTGCCGCCGCTTGCGTCGGCATGCCCACGGCAGGCGCTATCAGCGGTCCTTCGTTCGTATGCAGCGGCGCCTCAACCGACCTGCAGGTCGTCGGCAGTACGGTGGGCACGGGCATCACCCGTGAATGGTACTCCAGCCTCACCCCTGGTGGTCCATACACCACGTTCGTCGGCTCTGGTACGACCGTGAATACCGGGCCTGTGACAAGCGACACCTACTATGTGTGCGTGGTCACTTGTACACCATCCACGCTATCCGACCAGACCGCGGAATTCCATCTACCAGTGACCGCTGGTGTGAGCGGCACATATACGATCGATGCCGGGGGCGGAGGAGACTTGTTGAGCTTCAGCGAAGCGGCGGCCTTGCTCGGATGCGGTGTCAACGGGCCGGTCGTGTTCAACGTGGCCCCGGGAAGTGGGCCCTATGTCGATCGGTTGATCCTGCCTCAGATCATCGGCGCCAGTTCGGTCAACACGATCACCTTCAATGGCAATGGCGAAACGCTGGAACACTCTCCGAGCGTTACGGGAGGTCGGGCGGCGATCCTGCTGACGGGGCCGACTTTGTGACCATCGATGACCTGGTGATCGATGTGGACGGCGGGACCTACGGGTTCGGCGTTCATCTTACCAATCAGGCGGACAATAACACGATCAGCAATTGCACGATCATCAATCCGGACGCCACCACGTCAGCGAATTACGGCGGGATCATTTCGTCCAGTTCGCTGACCACCGCGACCGGAACAGGTGACAATGCCAACAACTGCACCTTCTCGAACAACACCATCCTTGGGGCGAGCGGCACCTACAAACTGCGTCTGAACGGCACCAGCGCGGCTTCCCCGGCCGTAGGCAACCAGGTGCTGAACAACGAGCTCCTGAACGGCTACAGCTACCAGATCTACATGGGGAACCAAGCGGACTGTCTCGTTCAAGGAAATGATATCAGCCGTCCGGGGATCACGGTCACCACCACGTTCTATGGTGTGTACCTCAGCGGATGCAGCAACACTACCGTGGATGGCAACGCCGTGCATAATGTGGGTGGAGCCACTGCTGCCTACATGTACTATGTGACCACCTCCGATCCCATTCCGGGTTCTGAGAACGTCTTCCAGAACAACATCGCCTACGATCTGAACAACAGCAGCACGTTGTATGGGATGTACAACACCGGCAGTGACAACACTTGGTACTTCCATAACACGATCCTGATGGACGACCAGATCACCGCCACAGGAGCGACCTACGGGGTGTACCAGACAACCGCTGCCTCCGGCTTGCAGTACTTCAACAATATCATCGACATCAGCCGCTCCGGCACGGGGATCAAGCGTTGCTTGTACTTCTTGACGGCAGGCACCACCTTCAGCACCGATCACAACGTGCTGCGCATGACGTCCACCGGCGGCACGACGAACCAGGTGGCCTTCGCCAATTCGTTAGGATATGCGACCCTTGCCGATTGGCAGGCCAGCAACGCGAACGCGTACGACCAGAATTCCTCGGATGCCGACCCCATCTACCAGGATCCGGTCGGCGGGAACCTGACACCCTTGTCCGGTGCGATCAATGATATCGGCGATCCAGGCGTTGTGGTACCTCTGGACTACACGGGAGCGGCACGTCCCCTAGGGGCGGCGCCAGACCCTGGGGCGTTCGAGTTCAACCCGGCTGCTTGCAGCCAACCCACTGCTACCGCTAGTGTTGTGGACAACTGCGTTCCACCGAACAACAATTTCACGATCGATGTGGACGTGACCGGCCTGGGTAATGGTGCTTCTGTCGGCATCACCTACGACGATGGTAACGGACCGGTAAGCGATGGCCCATTCGGCTTGGGGATCCATTCCATCGGGCCCTTCCCCTCCGGCAGTACGGTCATGGTTTCCGTCACGCACGCTACCGACGCACTTTGCGATATCAACCTTGGATCGTACGTGAGCAGCTGCCCACCCGTGGTAAGCACCTTCCCCTATTGCGAGGACTTCGAGAGCGCGACACTTTGTGTTCCTTCCACCTGCCTAGCCGTGCTCGCCTGTACAGCTACCGCGCTGGATCCCGTCCTTTGGGAGAACGCGACCGACGATGGCATGGCGCAGTGGTCGGTTGATGAGGGCGGCACAACTTCCACGGGTACGGGTCCCGGAACAGGCGCTTCCTCAGGTCAGTCAGACTATTTCCCTGGAACCATAACTGGGAACTACCTGTACATCGAATCAGGTGTCCCTTGCAATGGCGTGGAGGCCATTGTGCTTTCGCCGGTATTCGACATTTCCTCCTTCGCGAACCCGAACGTGCGGGCCCAGATGGCCTATAACATGTTCGGGGCGACAATGGGTACCATGTCGATCGACATCGAGGACCCCGCCCTTTCTGGAACGTGGACGACCCTTTGGACATTGAGCGGCGACCAAGGTCAGGGCTGGTTCCTAACGCCCACTCTGGACCATGTTTTTTCTGGAACGCATGTGCGCTACCGTGTGCGCGGTCTTTCGGGATCTGATTTCACCAGCGATATGGCCTTCGACTACTTCTGCGTGAGCGAAGGTCCGCTTTGCACGGCGCCCATCGCTTCGATCACCGCAGTAACGCCGAACTGCCTCACGAACACCATGAGCATTGATGTGAACGTGACCAGTTTGGGCGATGCCACGAGCGTAACCGTGCAATACTCGGCGAACGCGGGGCCATACTCTACCGCCTGCAACCTGGTCGCCCCGGGCCCCTGCTCGATTACCGGCTGAACGTTACCGATGTGGTGAATGTGCAGGTGGTACATGACCAGGATAACGTGTGCAATGTCGACCTGGGACTATGCCGTGGAGGACCTCACGTGCATCACCTGCGGCGATCCGCGCTAGTCGAGAACTACTGCTACGCCGCGAACGACGACAGAGCTGGCATTACGTGGCGACTGGCGGTGGCACACTGAAGTTGAAGTTCAACCGGGGCACCATCGAATCCAGCCGGCATTGGATGTCCTCACCATCTATGATGGACCGGACAATACCTACCCATCCTCTTCGCCAATCCGGCCAACACCGGCAACCTTGGCCCCCCCGGCAGCGCGATCCTGAGCACCGACCCGGACTTCTTCTCGGTGGATGTGACCGCCTCCGGACCCAGCCTATTCATGCATCTCACCTCGGATACGAGCGTGCAATGCGGTACCACCACCACGTATGACCCTTGGGAGTGGGAAGTGATCTGTTTGAACTGCGTGCAACCGAGCGTGAGCGCAGTGCTCGTGGAAAATTGCTTCACCGGTTCGTTCACCGTGGAGGTGACGGTGAACAGTACCGGCGACGGCGCCACGGTGGACCTGGAGAGCGTGCCCGGGTCGGTGGAGCATGACGATGTGGGTGCCAGTCCAACGCCCTATGTGATGGGGCCGTATCCGAACACCAGTACGGTGAACCTATTCGTGCGCCACGAGAACGACGCGACCTGCGACCTGGACTTGGGTAGCCTTCACCAGCGCCTGCCCACCCATCGTTTCCACCTACCCGTATTGCGAGGATTTCGAGGCGGCCAACTTGTGCGTACCCACCACCTGCGTAGCGGTCCTGGCGTGCACCAGCACTTCAATGGATCCGGTAGGTTGGCAGAACTCCACCACGGACGGCACCGGCCAATGGTCGGTGGATGAGGGTGGCACCTCCTCCTTGAACACAGGCCCCGGCACGGGCACCACCGGTCAACCGGATTACGTGCCCGGTACTGCCACCGGCAACTATGTGTACATGGAAAGCGGATCCTGCGCGGGCCAGACGATCGAGGCGCTCTCGCCGATCTTCGATGTGTCCGTGTTCTCGAACCCCACGATCCGTGCGCGCATGGCGTACAACATGTTCGGCGCTACAATGGGTACGCTGGCCATTGACGTGGAGGACCCCGCCATGTCGAACAACTGGACCAACCTCTGGTCGTTGAGCGGCAATCAAGGCCAGGGTTGGTTCCTCACCCCGTTCCTCGACCACGCCTACAGCGGGACCTCGGTACGGTATCGCGTGCGTGGTGTCGCCGGCACGGGTGGAACCAGTGACATGGCTTTCGACTACTTCTGCGTGCGACCCACCCCGCTGTGCTTCGACCCAGTGGCGACCGTCACCTCCGTGGTGCCGGATTGCAACACGGGAACCCTTACCCTTGATGTCGATGTGACCTCCTTGGGTGACGCGACGAACGTTACGGTGGAATACGCCCTGAACGGCGGAGCCTATGCGTCCGGTTGCGTGCTCAATGCCCCGGGCATCTGCCAGATCGTGGCCGGTGCAGCGGATGTTGTTTCCGTACGGGTGGTCCACAACCAGGATGGCGATTGCGGCCTGGACCTGGGCGACTACGATTCCGGTGGCGTGAATTGCATCACCTGCGGCGATCCTGCCGTGCAGAGCAACTATTGCTACGTAGCGAACGACAACCAAAGCTGGCTCTATCAGAGCGACGGTGCTGGTACCTTGAAATTGGAGTTCATCCGGGGCACGCTCGAAACCAACCCATTGGACGACCTGACCATCTATGATGGACCGGACAACACCTACCCCATCCTCTTCGCCAACCCCGCGAACACAGGTAACCTGGGTCCAGCGGGTAGTGCGATCCTCAACACCGATCCGGATTTCTTCGCTGTGGACGTGACCGCCACAGGGAACGCGCTCTACATGACCCTTACTTCTGATGGAAGCGTGAGTTGTGCGACAAGCGCCAACTACGATCCGTGGGTTTGGGAAGTACTCTGCTTGGATTGCACCTATCCTGTCGCTACCGCAATGGTCGTGAATGATTGTTCGAACGCCCAATACAGTGTGAGCGTGGACATCACCGATGCGGGCAGTGGCGGCACGGTGGACATCGTGAGCAACATCAACGGTATCGAAGAGAACGATGTGGTCGCAGGCGTTTACTCGGTCGGACCCTTCCCGAACGGCACACCCGTGACCCTCACTTTGGTACACCCCGGCAACACCTTGTGCAACGTGGAGCTGGGCAGCTTCTTCGATTGCTGCCAGGGTACATGCGCGTTCCCGAACGTGGCGGTGGTAGGCACAACTCCAACGGCCCGATCACCTGTGGTAGCCCGACCGAAGCGCTGGTGAACGGTACGACCCGAGCAACGCCGGTGGTGGACCTATACCCTGCCGGCCGACGGGAGTGCGTGTCAGTTCATGCACCCACCGAACACCACCAACGACGAACACCTTCGTGACGATCCATGAGGGCGTCTGTGGGTCGCTGGTGCCTTACTCGGTGATGACGATGGATGCACCGCGCCCAACTTCGCCTCCGATGTGACCTTTGCTGGAGGGGCCGGGCAGACCTTCTATATCGAGTGGGACGACCGTTCGCTCGGTACCGGGCATGCCTGGGACCTGCAATTCACCGCCTGCACACCGCCCGCGAACGATCTCTGCGCGAACGAGAACCCCGCGGCCAGTCCGTTGAGCATCGGTGCACCGTTGATCTTCAACGGAACGCGGGATTGCGCGACCAAGGATGGCACCTTGGAGAACATCCGTTTCTGGGATGGTGTGGATGAGGATGTGAGCGGTTGGGTATGGGAGAGTTTCAACTCACCCAGTGCGCGAACGTGACGATCAACTACTGCGGCTCGCCTTTGTCCGGGATCGTTCGCTCAATATGTACGGTGACTGCGGAAGCATCTTCGTGAACTCGCAGAGCTTCAACTTCACCGCATGCGCGCCGAACGCGACCATCCTGTTCGAGAACCTCGCTCCTGGGGACTATTACTACCCGGTGCTGTGGGATGCCCGTCGTGCCAGTGGACCGTACACGCTGAACGTGATCGCGAGCACCCCAACCACCCCGTGCCCCGCGAACAACACCTGCGCGACGGCCATCCCTATGGCTGCAACGTGATCCTTGGGCAATACGAACAACCAGTTCCCGACCCTACCGGTGAACGCCTGCCCCTTCCCGAACAGCCCGGTATCCGGCGGTTCGTTCTGGTATTCGTGCACCCCGGTGCAGGACGAGAACGTGATCGTGAGCACTTGCGGTGCGAGCACCTGTTCGATACCCGACTGGACGTTTACACCGGCACCTGCGGAACGCTCAGCTGCCTGACCCTCGCGGATGACAAAGGCGGCTCCTGCACCACGCGCAGTCAGTTGGAGTTCTATGGTCTCGCGGGTGTTACCTATTACTTGGTGGTACACAGCGCCACGCCGTTCATCGATGGCCAGTTCGAGATCGCCATCGGGTGCAATGCGGCTTCGCATACCACCGGTGAACGACGCCTGCAGTGGCGCGGTCGCCATCACCAGCTACCTGAGCAATGGGCGGTGTGGTCACACCCGGTGATAATACCTGCGCGCAGAACGATCCGTTCACCTCCTGCTCGTTGCTCGCCAACAACCAGGGGATGTGGTACAGCTTCAACAGCGGTACGAACACCATCCACTACCTCACGCTGGAGACCTTCGACCAGAACCCCGGCCTCTCCTCCACCACCATGAACTACACGCTGTACAGCGGTGGTTGCAATGGCTTGCAGGTGTGACCGACGCGGGTTGCGTGATCAATGGCGACGGTACCGATGTGCTCATGCCCGCGCTGACGCCTTCCACCAACTACCTGTTGTACGTGACAATCCGGGTGATGCTGGCTTCGAAGGGACCTTCGACCTGATGGTGGAACACCCCGGTATGGATGACGCGGGCATCACCGGCGTGAACGCTCCTGTGGGTCTGGTCTGCACCTCTTTGATGGAGCCCAAAGTGATCCTCACCAACTTCGGCGAGAACACGCTGACCAGTGTGACCATCACCTACGACCTGGATGGGGTTACCGGACCCTTCTCCTACGTATGGACCGGCACGCTGCCCTACCTGGCCAGCGAGGAGGTTTCGCTGCCGAGCTTCATCGCTCCGTATGGCAACCACACCTTCAATGTGTCCACCAGCCTGCCCAACGGTGTGCCCGATCAGATCCCGGACAACGACGCCTTCGCCGAGCTCGATGTGAACGTCACCGGGGAGACCGTGTTCGTGGAGATCTTCACGGACAACGATCCGAGCCAGTTGATCTGGCAGATGCTGACCAGGGCAACCAGTTGGTGGGCGTTTCGCCAGTCTACGGTATGCCCAATGTGCTGGCGCCGAGCGAGCTTTGCCTGAGCACCTTGAACGGTAGCTGCTTCAGCTTCTTCCTCTTCGACTTCCTGGGAGATGGTTTGAGCCAGACCGGCAATGGCAATGGCTATTGGAGGCTCCGCACGGAAAGCGGCGCGGACCTGATGCGCGACAACTTCGACGGCACGGTGGACGGCATCTTCAGCCCGACCGTGAGCCCGCTGAGCACATGGTACACCAACGGCCATCCGTTCTGCCTGCCGGCTGGTCCGACCCAGCCGCTGCCCTCCGAATGCGGTATCTTCACCAACAACCTGCAGAACAAGGTGTACTGCAAAGCCATCGCTGGCGTCACCAACTACCCGTTCCAGTTCCTGCGTCCGGACGAAGGCTACAGCCGCCAGATCTCCGTGCCGCGCAACTGGGTGAAGTTCGGTGAGGTACAGACCTTCCCCTACAGCCTGGTGAGGTGTACTTCTGCCGTGTCAGGGCCGACCAGGCTCCATTCGGCAACTACAGCACCGACAAGTATGGCACGGGTTGCGAAATGGGTATCGACCCGAACCTGGTGCCCGGTTGCACCGGACTGGTGGACGACATCGGCGCACCTGCACATAGCTGTGGCGTGATCAAGGTCTTTGGTGGATCGGCCAAGATCTGGGCGCAACCTGTGGTGGGTGGGACCCAGTACCGCTTCCGCTTCCAGAACGGCCCTGATCGATCCTGATGGACCTGGTCCTGGTCATCCCCAGCCCCTGCTCCTGGAACACGTATCATCACCGTCGCCTCTTATGCGCTGGTGCTGAACTGGACCAACTTCACCTTGGTGGACGGCAGCACTTACAACGTGACGATCGAGGTCCTGGTAGGCGGCCAGTGGAGCGGCTACTGCGGTCCGATCTGCCAAGTGGAGATCGACAACACCCCAGGCCAAAGCCAGCGTGCAATGGAAGCCAGTGCCAGCAGCGATCTGCGGTATGGCCCAACCCGTGCGTGATGGACAGGTGAACGTGCTGATGGTGGTCTCACCGAAGAGACCCAACGCGTCACCCTGGACGTGTTCGACATCTACGGCAAGCGCGTGATGGCCTTTGACAAGGAGAACAGCGGTAGCGTCTTCAACACCATTCTCGACATGGACGGCATGGCCGCCGGTGTCTACATGGTGAGCGTTACGGTCAACGACCGTGTCTATCAACAACGCGTCAGCGTGCTCTAAGCACCCTGCCAACCTCATAAGCAAGGCCGCCCCTCGGGCGGCCCTATTAAGACCTCGCCGCCTTATCGAGGCTTCCAAAGACCCATGCCTTCTGCATTGGGGTTCCAACTCTGCTGTACCCCACACGATCGAAAGTGTGGTGATCTCTACTGGAGCATCCCGAAGCATCTAGCAAAGCGCAGGTAAATGGGTAGACCTTTCTAAAGTGGTGGATATCTGCGCCACCGTTTCAAGTAGCCACGCGGGAAAGAAGATGATGCACAACAACCCCCGCCCGAAAGCTGAGCCCTAAGGGCGGATTGGAACCTAACGGAGAGTGTGGGACAACCCTCGAGGAACTGAAGGACGAGAAGAAGTGATCGATGGACCGTTCGTACTGAGAAACTAGAGCGAAGCTGAGAACGCTTCGGACTACCCGAGATCGCATATCCGGGATCGACGCTGCGCCCGGATATCCGAAACGAAAGGGGCTGCCTCGCTGAGACAGCCCCTTTCAGTTCCAACAGATGGACGTTAGTGTCGCGTTGATGCCTGGGTCTTGACCACCTTCTTGGTGAACAGCTGGTTCATATTGTCGTCACGAATAACCATTTGGTACGTGCCAGGGCGATGCCGCTCGTGCGTACGTTCAAGGGTTCATAGCAGGAACGCGATCTTGCTGAACCAACACGCCCCTGCATCGTGTGAAGAACACCTGAACGTCCGGGGTTGGGGATTGGTCCTGTATGTTGATCTCCAGGCTGAAGGGCGGTGGGAACACGGTGACGTTAGCCGTATTGTTATCGATCGTGCCGATAGGACCTATCTGCGCGGATACCAGCTTCGGAGCGATCGGCACGACCGCGATCACCAGTACTTTGAAGGTGGCGGTAAAGTTGAAGTGTTTCATGCGTTGGTGTGGAACCGCTTGGTGGTTCCATGGCGCAAGGTAAGGATCCCGAATGGACCGACCGACGCCAATACATGCCTGGTTTTCCACACCCGGGTCTTGAGGATCGCCGTAGACCGAACCACCACGGAGCAGCGCGGGGGGCGTCGCCTGCCCACCGGGAGCCTGCGGATCTTTCAATATGGCCGTCACTATCTCAAAGCTTTCCGATGCAAGCGGAGCACAGCTTTCCGCCACGCACCAGGAACCTGGCAAGTTCATCTAGAAAGCGCGTTCCGATAAAGGTTGTTCTGAGCATACGTGATTGCTATCTTGGGCCCAACCAAACCCTACCGAACTATGTTGATCCGCACAGTGGCCGTCGCTGGCCTGCTTCTCGGCCTACAGCACATATCGAACGCGCAAGATCCAGCGCTCCCCCGCACTCACTCCTGCGCACTATGTGGAAGCGGATCGATCCGGCTGGACGCGTTGTTGCAACTGCGCCCGGAACAAGTTGAGGAGTGCCGCATGATGCTCACACAACACGAAACAGCCGTTTTTGAACAGCGCGAAACGATCCGAAGGGAAACGGCCAGGCTGGATATGCAACAAGCCGCGACTTACCAAACCCTCGTTCGAGCTCTTGATCCCGAACAGAGAGAAAAATTGACGAAGGCCCTTAAGAATGGCAAACTTCCATTCTCTATGGAGACCGCAGAACCGGGAGGCGTGCGCGGCCAGAGCCCAGCACCTTCTGAAAAAGGCTCAACCAAAACCAAAACGGCCAGTACTGAGCCCAAGAGTGGTTCAACGACCCTCTCCCGTTAAGTCCGACACATCTGCGCTTCGAAGAACCTTGGGAACATCATCCCGGATCGCCATGGAACGATGATC
Organism: Flavobacteriales bacterium; assembly: GCA_016703105.1. Classification (GTDB taxonomy): domain Bacteria; phylum Bacteroidota; class Bacteroidia; order Flavobacteriales_F; family PHOS-HE28; genus PHOS-HE28. The sequence goes on along the minus strand of JADJCS010000002.1, from coordinate 7,273 downwards.
TAGACCGCAGTGAGCTGTACATTCAGGACCGACCTGTTGACTGTCGCTTATGGAGCGGATCGGTTGCTTGGTGTGAATAACTTTTTACACTTGCATTACACCGTTCAATGGAATAGTATTGACGATCTGACGCAAAACGGTTCGACACAGACTGAAGAATATACCCAACCTGAAGTGTTCTGGTCCTAGTATCGTGCAGTACGTGACCAGGACAGGGGGTTGCCTCCAGTGTAGAAAAAATAAATCCCTGCGGATGTTTCACAAGTTCCTCACATTGCGCACTAGACATTTGGATCGCCGAACAAGCTCCTTTCTGAACGGCAGGAAAGGTCGTTCTCACAACCATAGATACCCGACGGTGGCCCTCCGTCACCGCCTTCCCTCCCAAACCAAAACCCTCAACACATGAATTGTCGACCCTACTCGACCATACCACCTGGGCGAACGCCTTGGTGGCGGAAGCTGGCTGTGCTGATGACAGTGTTCACGCTGTTCGCTACAGCCGCCACTGCGCAGTACTGCAACTCGAATTTCACGAACGTGACCTATGAGTTCATCACGAACGTGACCTACGCGGGTATCAACAATACGAGCGCAGGAACGATCGGAGGCGGTGAACTACACGGCCCAAACAGCGACCGTAACACAAGGAGCTTCGAACACGATCTCCGTCACGATCGACCCGGATGCACTTGACTACGTGTGGGTGTTCATTGATTGGAACCAGAACCTGGTATTGAACGATGCGGGTGAGGTGTATGTGTTGGCGGTTTCGACCAGTTCGGCCGGCCCGCACACGCTGCCCATCAGCGTACCGGGTGGGGCAACGCTGGGCAACACGCGCATGCGGGTGATGATCGCCTACAACAACACATCCCAGAACCCCTGCCTCTCCATTACCTATGGCGAAGCCGAAGACTATACGGTGAACGTTCAAGGGGCGGTGGATGCAGCGGCACCCCTGCCCCAGGGAATACGACCGGTCCGGCAACTGCATGCTCCGGCGTGCCCTTCAACCTTGGCCTACAGAACGCCACTATTGGTTCCGGCGTCACCTACCAGTGGTACGCCAGCACCAACGGTGGGGTCACTTATGCTCCCGTGGGCCCGAACGCATCTACCTATTCGGCCACCCAGACGCAGAGCACGATGTACTACGCCGATGTAACGTGCCTCGGCAACACGACCAGCAGCACACCTATCACGGTGGGCATGGGCCTTTTGGAGCATGTGCGAGCTACTGCATTCCTCCGTTGAGCACCGGTTGTGGCATCGATTACGTAAGCAACGTCACGATCGCCGGTATCAACCGCAGCAGCACCTGCGACAACTTGAGCGGTTCCAAATGGGTACAGCTTCTTCAACACCCCGACCGGCACACTGACCGCCGGCGATGTCAACCAGCCATACTCGTTAGCATTGGCGGTGATCTCGAGAGCGCAGCAGCTTGGATCGATTTCAACCAGGACGGTACGTTCACGACGGATGAGAACCTGTTCAACGGTTATGCCGGCACTAATCCGGCTACCTACAGTGGAACGTTCAACGTTCCTGGACTCGCGGTGATTGGTACTACGCGCATGCGCGTTCGTTGCACTTACGCAGGCAGCCCAGGTGTGGGGAGGAGCCTTCCGGTGGCAGCGCCACTTGGGGCGACGGAGGACTACCTCGTTCGGATCAAACGCAGGTTCGGCTTGTGCTGGAGTACCCACCCCAGGCAATACGACTTCCGACCACTGCATGTTCCGCAGTGAACTTCAACCTGGGCCTGCAGAATGCGACCTTGGGTTCTGGGGTGTCAATTACCAGTGGTACGTCAGCACAATGGTGGAGTGACGTATTCACCGACGGGCTCTAACTCCCCTCGCTTACGACCTCGCAGACGGTGCCATCCATGTATTATGCCGACGTGACCTGTTCGTCGATCGGTGGCGGCACCACATCTTCAACGCCGATCTCGGTCGGCATGGGTTCGGCCTGCCTGTGTGGAGTTTTCTGCGCACCTACCAATGCGGGTGGCGCGTGCATCGAGAGCGTCAATTTGAACACGTTGAGCAACTTTCACGGGCTCTTGTCCAATTGGCGACCCGACCCGCTTCGTTCAGGTGCCACCACCACGTTGGTGCAGGGCAATCCCTATACCGTCCGTTACGTGCTTTAATGATAACATCTATACCGGGGCCATTCTCTCGGTATGGTTCGACTGGGACGGCGATGCGAACCTTACGCCCGCTGAGTGGTACCAGCCTTGCATCAATGCCTACAGTGGTTCGATCCTGGTGAACGTTCCAGTAACGGGCGTTCTTGGCGAGATCCGCATGCGCGTACGTAGCCGTGGAGCGGGCAACCCGAACGGTTCGGGCGACGCCTGCCTGGCCATGGGTAGTGGTGAAACGGAAGAGTATTGCATCACCATCGCCCCCGCTGCCGCATGTGCTGGCACACCTGCGCCGGGCAACACCACCGGTCCGGCAACGATCTGCCCGACCGCGAGTTTCACCTTGGGCCTGCAAAATCAGCCCATCACCAGCGGGAACGACTACCAGTGGTACGTGAGCACCGACGGTGGCGTGACCTATTCCCCTACGGGTGGCAACACACCGACGCTCACTACTTCCCAAACGGTGGCGTCGATGTACTATGCTGACGTGACTTGCACGAGCATTGGCGGCGGCACGGCTTCTTCAACGCCGATCTCGGTGGCTATGTCGAACTTCATGACGTGCTATTGCACCGCCGGTGTGGGACCCACAAGCGCCGCGGATAGTGACGCATGCGCGTAATGCATCAGGAAGCCGGTACGTCGCCTCGAACCCCTGTGCGTCATTCCTTTGAGGGTCGGTGCTGGACTTCAGGCATTAACCTGAACAGCCAGTGCCTTGCACCGGCGTGTGCCTGTTCCGGCAATACCCTGACTACGGACGCGGAAGTGTGCGCGAACGAGAACTTCACGCTCAGCCTGCAGAATTTGACGTCGGGCATCGGTGTGAGCTACCAGTGGGGAGACCTCTTCGGATAACTTCTCCTTCACACCTGCGGTTGGTTCGCCGAACAGTTCGGTGTGGACGACCACCCAAAGCAGCGATACCTACTACCGTTGCGTGGTGTTGTGCGCTGGTAATGGCAGCGGAACGAGCACATCCGTACTGGTTGAGATGGGTTCCGCGTCGAGCTGCGTGTGCATTCCGACCTACAGCACCGGCATCGCATCGGGTGACTTCGATCAGCGAGGTCGAGATCCTGGGAACGACGTTGCTGAACAATACCGGTACAGCCACGAGCCCGAACATCTCCTACACCTACTATACTGGACAGCCCAACTACACGGCCAGTTTGCAGGCGGCGACCACCTACCAGATCGAAATAACGATCGGCAGTTTCACCGGTCAGAACATCGCGGTGTGGATCGACTTCAACGAGAACGGTGTGTTCGAAACGCCTAGCGAACGCGTGGGCTGGAGGCCCGGTGAATACAGCGTTCGGCTCGGTGGTTTTCCCGCTCACCTTGCCCTGCAACCCCACACCGGGGTTAAGCGGATGCGGGTACGTGAGGTCTGGAGCACCGCAGCGAACACCATCGACCCGTGCGCCACATATGGCTGGGGCGAAACGGAAGATTATGACGTGACGGTGACGCCTCCGCCACCCTGCCCAGCTCCTAGCGGCTTCTTGGCCGGCAACGCCAGCGGTTCCACTGCGGACTTGAGCTGGGTAGCAGGCTGCGTAAGAAACCAGCTGGAACGTGGAATGGGGTGTTGCCGGGTTCGCCCAAGGCACCGGTACCCTTGTCCCGGTAAGCGGTACTCCCTTCGTGCAGGGTCGGCCCGTTGAGCCCCGGTGTGTTGTATGAGGCCTATGTACAGGCCAATTGCGGCGTCGGTGGTACGAGCACCTGGGTCGGTCCCATCGCCTTCAGCGTGTGCAATGGCACCTGCGCTGATGCAGTGACGGCAGTGATCGGCGTGAACACTACGGGCGAGATCGATTGCGGCAATGGCGCGAGCAATGCCCATCCGGGCGGCGTTGGTGCTACGAACGCTCGTTGGTTCAGCCACACCGCTCCCAGCGATGGGATCGTGACCGCCTCTGCATGCGGTGCGGTGAACATGGGTAGCAACGACACCGCCTTACCATCCATAGCGGTAATTTGCGGAAGCCTGAGCGTACGGATCCGGTGACGATGATTGCACCTGGGGCGGCGGCGGTTCCGCTTTCGCGAGCGATGCCACCGTGTTCCTTTCGTCCGGCCAGCAGGTATACATCGAGTGGGATGACTTCTGGAACCCGGCAGGTTTCAATTGGGAACTGTCCTTCGCCCCCTGCACGCCTGATCCTAGCGGGTTGAGCGTGAACCAGAGCCCATCTGCCAACCAGATCGCCATCGGCAATCCGCCGGTGGTGTTCACCGGCGATCTGGACTGCGAGCCACAGGATGGCATTTCCCCGAACCCCTACGCAGACGCTACGGGTTGGGAATGGAAGGCCTTCGAACTCACCCAGTGCGCCAATGTGCAGATCAGCTATTGCGGCACGGCCAGCTTCCAGTACGGTTCGTTGAACATGTACGGGGATTGCGGCACGCTGTTCATCAACTCGCAGTCCTACGATTTCACGGCCTGCGTGGACGGCAACCCGACCATCTACTTCGAGGATCTGTCACCGGGCTTCTACTACTACCCGGTGCTCTGGTCCCTGTCGCTGGACATGGTGGGTCCCTACCGGATCAACGTGACGGCCACCGCGCCCACGAACCCCTGCCCGACCAACCTGACATGCGCCACGGCGACCCCGATGGTGGGCAACGACATCTGGATCGGCAACACGAGCAACCAGTTCCCATCACTGCCGGCGAACGCATGCCCCTTCCCGAACAGTCCGGGATCGGGTGGCGCGCTGTGGTACAGCTACACCCCGGTGGTGAATGAGAACGTGGTGGTTAGCACCTGCGGTGCAGGAACTGCGTTCGACACCCGCGTGGATGTGTACAGTGGCACTTGCGGTACGCTCTCCTGCGTCGCGATGGCCGATGATAAGGGTGGTTCGTGCACGGACCGCAGCCAGCTGGAGTTCTACGGCCAGGCCGGCGTGACCTATTCGATCGTGGTGCCCAGCGCTACACCGCTCCTCGATGGCCAGTTCGAGATCGCCATGGGTTGCGGTGCGCCTTGCCTGCCTCCTGCGAACGACATGTGTGGCACTGCCGCGGGTCTCACAACCTACCTGACCGACAATGAGACCTTCTCTCCTGGCGTACCTACGGCGGGTGACAACAGCTGCGCACAGAACGATCCGTTCACCTCGTGCTCGCAGTTGGCGAACAACCAAGGGATGTGGTACAGCTTCAACAGTGGTGATAATACCATCCACTACGTTACGCTCAATACCTTCGATCAGGACAACCTGCTGACGTCCACCTCCAGAACTATACGCTGTATAGCGGTGGTTGCAACGGTCTGCAAGGCATCACTGACGCAGGTTGCGTGATAAACGGGGATGGTGATTACCTGCTGCTGCCCAGCCTAGCCACCAACACCAACTACCTGCTCTACCTCCACAACCAGGGCGATGCCGGCTTCGAAGGAACCTTCAGTGTGTTGCTGGAACACCCCGGTATGGACGATGCGGGTATCACTGCGGTGAACGCTCCATCAGGCCTGGTGTGCACCTCGACAATTTCTCCGGAAGTGGTGCTGAAGAATTACGGCGAGAACCCCTTGACCAGCGTGACGATCACGTATGATCTCGACGGTCTTACCGGACCCTTCACCTACAACTGGACGGGCAACCTGCCTTTCCTGGGAACCGAAGTGGTGAGCCTGCCGAGCTTCGTAGCTCCGTATGGAAACCACGTGTTCAATGTGAGCACCAGTTCGCCCGCCGACAGACGGGTGAGATCCCGACGAAACAGCAAGGCGGAGGTCGAACTGGATGTGGATATCACCGGTGGAGACCCAGTGGTAGAGATCGCCACGGATAACGACCCGAGCTAGTCGATTCGTGCATCTCACGATCCAGGGCAATCCAATTGGTAGGTGTGTCGCCGGCGTATCCCACTCCGAACACTACCGTAGCTACGGAACTCTGCCTAAGCACGTTGAACGGAACCTGCTTCAACTTCTTCCTCTTCGACTTCCTGGGAGATGGTCTGAGCCAGACCGGCAACGGGAACGGTTCTTGGAAACCGCGCACCACTGGCGGCGGCACTCCTGTTGGGTGATGACTTCGACGGAACGGTGGACGGCACCTCCAGCCCGACCGTGAGCCCGATGAGCTTGGTGCCACCAACGGCCATCCGTTCTGCCTGCCTGCGAGGCCCGACCGAGCCCCAGCTCAGCGAGTGCGGCATCTTCACCCAACAACCTGCAGAGCAAGGCGTATCAGGAAAGCTCCTACCGGGCGTCACCAATCACCAGTTCCAGTTCCTGCGTCCGGACGAAGGCTACAGCCGCCGACCCCGCCGAGTCAACTGGAGTGAAGTTCGGTGAGATGCAAAACCCTTCCCGCCGCTCCTGGTGAGGTGTATTTGCCGCGTGCGGGGCCGACTGGCTCCGTTCGGCAACTACAGCACCGACAAGTACGGCACGGGTTGCGAAATGGGTATCGACCCGCCGCTGGTGCCTGGCGGTACCGGATTATGGACGATAACGGCGCACCCGCGCATAGCTGCGGTGCGACCAAGTTGTCCGCGATCCGATAAGATCTGGCACAACCCGTACAGGGTGCTACCCAGTACTGCTTCCGCTTCCAGAACGGCCGACCGATCCCGATGGACTGAACTTGCCTCCGCGCTCCTGCCCCCGGCACACCTATCATCACCGTCGTTTACGCGCCGGTGCTGAACCTGACCAACTTCACCTTTGGTGAACGGTAGCACCCACGATGGACGACCGCGAGCTTCCGTAGCCGGCCAGTGGAGCGGTTACTGCGGGCCCGACCAGGTGGGAGACGACAACACCCTGGCCAGACCCTGCGCCTAATGGAAGCCACCACCGTCTTCGATCTGCAGGTATGGCCCAACCCGGTACGCGACGGTCAAGGTCAGGTGAACGTGCCGACGCGGTGGTATCACCGACGATACCCAGCGCATCACCCTCCTGACGTTCGGCAGATTCCGCGGCAAGCGCGTGTTGGCCTTCGACAAGGAGAACAGCGGTAGCGTATTCAACACCATTCTCGGACATGGACGGCCTGGGCGCTGGTGCTCATATGGTGAGTGCCGTGAACGACCGCGTCTACCAGCAACGTGTGAGCGTGCTCTAAGCACCCAGCATCT
>JADJCS010000001.1 GCA_016703105.1 Flavobacteriales bacterium | reverse complement strand
CAACCTGCTGAAGTCCATCAAATTCACCGATGCGCACTGTGTAGGCTATTCAGAGAGCTTCAACTCCACGGATAGCAAGCCGATGATCGAGAACGTGGTGGTAAGCGCCCGCAAGCTCGAGATCGGCGACGCCAAGCACGAGTCGTATCCGGACAAGTAGGTCCGGTCGCCCTTTGAGCGGGTTCCGGGGGCTGCTAGCGACCTCCGGAGGTGCCGCCGTCACCCTGTGCCGAACTTGATCGAAGCCTTATGTCCCGCAAAGTCGATTGCACCATCCTTGTCGAAGGCCAGAAGGTGGAGGATACCATCAGCCACATCGGCTTGGTGCAACGCATGGATGGGCACCACACGTTCGAGTTCAGGCTCACATTGAAGGATGCTCAGTCCGCCACGTTCACCGATGCGGCGCGGAAGTTCCTGGGTAAAAAGGTGACCCTCAAGGTCAACTTCGCCCCGGAAAAGCCCGATGCGAACGACCTCTCCTTCGAAGGTGTCTCCATGGGGTCGGGCTTCGGCCGAAGCCAGGGAGGACACGCCCGAGCTCACCGTGTGTGGGAAGAGCCCTACCGCGCTCTTGGATGATATGCGGATCACGCGCTCCTTTACGGACCGGTCCTTGGACCAGATCGTACAACAACTCTGTACGCCCCTGCAAGCCAAGGCCCACGGGCTTAAGGTGAAGGCCGACTACACGGCGAAGCTGCCTATGTGGTGCAATACGACGAGAGCGTCTTCCGGTTCATCGCCCGCCTTGCCGCGCGCTTTGGTGAGTGGTTCTACTACGACGGCACCGCCTTGTATTTCGGCAAGCCGGACGGGGGCGGTTCGGATGAATCGCTCACGTTCGGGTCCAATTTGTTCAGCTTCGATATCGGCCTATCGGTGCGCCGGGGTAACATGGAATTGCAGCATTACGCCTATGCGAAGAACGAGATCCTGAAAGCCACCGATGGTGACGCCGGAACGGTCGCGGTGGATAGCACCACCTATGGCACGCCCGCAGGTCAGGCCTCCAAGGGCATGTTCAAGAACGGTTCCGTGGAGTACCTCGGCAATGCGGCCGATCGGTCCGAAGTGAAACAACGGCTAAGGGCGCAACGCGTCGCGGTGGCCACGGATACGGTCGTGCTTCGCGGAGTAAGCGACAATACACGGCTGGGTGTGGGCAAGTACGTGAAGGTGAGCGCCTCCTGATCGGGACCAAAGGCGGCACCATCGATTACGGGCGGTTCCTGATCAATGGGCATTTCCCCGTCCAGCGGTCATGGGAACTATCAGAACCAGTTCGAGGCCATCCCTGCGGACAGTGATATGGTGCCCAGTTTCGCTGGATCGGGAACGGTGTTGGGCGAAGCGCAGGTGGCCGTGGTGAAGGAGGTCGGTGATCCGGATAAAATGGGCCGGGTCAAAGTGCAGTTCCTGTGGCAGCGGGGAACGCCCGAACTATCTCCCTGGATCCGCGTGACGTCGGCGCACGCGTCCGGCTCCAGCGGGCAGTACCACATTCCCGAAGTGGACGAGGAGGTGCTGGTGGACTTCGAATTCGGCGATCCGGAGATGCCTGTGGTAACGGGCAGTTTGTACCACGGTAAAGCGAAGCCGGACAGCGCTTGGGCCACGCCGAAGAACGAGGTGAAGGCTTATCGCACCAAGAGCGGCAATGAGATCATCATCAGTGATAAGGCGGGCAAGGAATCCATCCAGGTCCGCAACAAGGACGGCAAGAACGAAGTGACCCTCACATTGGGCGCCGAGCCCACCATAGTTCTGAAGACCGATGGTAAGTTGACGCTCGACGCGAGCACGATCGAGATCAAGTGCAAGACGTTGGACGTGAAAACCACCAGCGGTGGCATCAAGAGCGATACCGAGCTGAAGTTGGAGGGTAGCGCAATGGTGACGGTAAAAGGTGGCTTCATCAAGTTGAACTGATCGCTATGGCCCACAGCTTTTTCTCCCTTCCGTTCCGGCCGGATGAGCTCCTCTCCGGGAGGGAGCATCCCCGGCAGCCCAATTTGGAGCAAGCGATCGCGGAGCATCTTTCCGTTATCCTACGCACCACACCCGGTGCATCGCCGGGAAATCCCGAATACGGTTGCCGGATTTGGCATCACCTGGCCGAACGCGTCCGGGGCGAAGCCTGGCTCGCCCAGTTCAAAGAGGATGTGCGCAACGCAGTGGTGAAGAACGAGCCTCGACTGACCGGCGTGGAGGTGGATATCAAAACGACGCGTTCCGACCGGAACGACTTATCGCTGACCATTTCCGCCAATATGGTACCGGGAGGCAGACCGTTCCGCTTCGCGCGCACGATCTTGACGGATCCCATCCGCATGAGTTGACCTGGACCATGGACCGCACCGCAAAGTACCTGCGCCGGGACCCCTCCCACATCAAGGAGGACATGCGCCGCACAGCAGAGTTGCTTTGGGGGGTGGAGAGCGTCTCCCCCGATAGGCTGGACCCGGTCATCGATCTGCTTTTTGCAGTTCGCCCAGGAGGTGTTCGCCGTGCAACAGGATGTGATGGAGCATAAAAGCGGTTGCTGGAGATAGCGGTCCAGGCATTGCTGCCCGCTGAACTCACGATGCCCTATCCAGCCCATGCCGTGTTACATGGGCGGCCATTGGACGCACAGACTTGGACCCACCGGACCAGAACCACGCTCTCGGCCTCGCATGCCATGGACGTGCATGACCGGGTCGGAAAGAACTTCTCGTTCACACCATCGGATGAGTTCCGTCTCCACGTCGGGGGTATCAAGTATGTGCTGCTCGCTGACAAGCTCTATGGCCCCGATGTCCGCACCGGAATGCGACGCACCTTGGCGACCGCCGAAGGTGCGCCGCTGCACGCTCTTGATGTCTGGCTCGGCCTGGAACTGAAGGAGCCCGTAGATCCAGTCGCTGGACTTCCGTTGTTCTTCACGCTACCACCCGGAGACCCGGACGAACCTGGGTTATTGACCCATTTGCCGCGTTGCACCTTCCACATCGGGGAGGAGGTGTGTACCACCGTTCCGGGGATACGGCCGCGCAAAGAGAGAGGCCCGATCTTCGAACGGATCGCGGATCCCGTGCGATCGCTCGAATCGGAGGTGCTAGCTTATTACCAGCACAAGTTCATCACGATCGTTCCACCACGAAAAGCTCCGAAAGCCTTGCAGGTCCCGACCGCTCTGCCCGAGCGGTTCAGGGCCCTGTTCGGGCAGGAGATCGAGGAAGAGGTCGGCGCTGAACTGGTATGGCTACGAATGCGTTGGCCTTCATCGGCGAACGGTGGCGCCTTGACCCGGATCAACGCTGCTATCAATTGCTTTCCTGCGATCGAACGGCAACTCCAGGAGCGCAGCGCAGGGCATTCAGGACTCGTTTCCCTTCCACACGGGGAGGACGTCCAATTCTGGGCTGTGGATGAAGTAGTGGACATGGCCGGCCGCACCGTTGCGCACGAACGCCGCACCGCGAACCCGCCGGATCGCCGCACTATGACCTATGCCGTTCGCAGGGGTGGTATGGAACGGATCGACGAACGTGAAGCGTACGAGCGATTGCTGGATCTTCTCCACACCGTCCGGAACGACCATGCGGCGTTCGCCGCGCTGAGCGAAACTGAACTCGCCGAGGGTCTATCCCGGGTGCGGGAGTGGTTGGAGGAATACCGCAACAGACATAAGCGGCCGCCGTTCCCTCCGACCTACCTGCTCTTCAGTGAACCTCCGGCGGGCAACGTGCATGTGGATTATTGGACCACGAACGGCGCTATGGCGCATCGCATCCCAGCCTACAAGGGTCTTCGGTTGGATGCGGGAGCGTACTTGGGTGATGCACGTACCATGACCGTACCCTGTGCGGGAGAGGATACCCCTCGCTCCGCGTCGTTAGGGGAGAGATTGCGCGGTGTACTTGGCGATGGTGGTCAGGCGATGCCCACCATGCACGCGGTGCGTACCATTTGCTTGAGCGCCATTCCGGACCATTTGCAGCACCGGGTCGAACTGGAGATCGGGCGTAAGATCCAACTCGGTCCTGGAGAGGGCGATGGTTTCCAGCGGACCCTTGCGGTGCTCCTCCGGGTCACTGGTGGTGATGACGCGGAGGACCGCCAGTGGAACGGAGTAGTGGAACACGTGCGGAACGTGTTGTCCCGAAGAATGCAAGGACTGTTACCAGTGCATGTGCGCTACGAAACCGCCGCATGAGCGATATTGCCCACACCATCGGTCCCTTGCCGGAGCTTGACCTCCTGGCCGAGGTTTGGGCAGCCTTGCTGGTACGCGATCGGAAGGTCTCTCCGGATGATGTGTTCCTACGCAGCTTGGGGCAGCATGGCCGGAGCCATCGTCGCGATGTGGTCCGATCCGGCGTGCCACATGATCGGGGGACTACAGAGCCTGTGCTCCTGCTGGAAGCTCGGCGGGAAGGGATCTATGATGGTTTGCCGGAAGCTTTGTTCCACGAGGCCGGATCGGGCCGCGCCATCAAGCGGAACGCGGCGGAGGACCGTCACGCCCAAAGGGCCAGGGAGTTCTTCCAACCCTTCGAGCAGGAACTGTTCCGGATACGCATGGCCATGGTCTCTGCGGAAGTGGATAGTGCATTGGACAGCGCGGGTGGGGTGGACGAGATGTGGGCCGACCTCTGGTCCATACCTGACGACCTGGACGTCCGGACGCGCAAGGCACTGTTGTTGGTGCTGCCGCACGCCCATGCCGGATCGAACGATCTTTCCATTAGGGAGGCGTGCTTCAGTTTCGTCATAGGTTACCCTGTCAAGATCGCGCTTGTGGCCCCGCGGTCCGCGCGCATCGAAGGCACAGCGGCGGCAACTTTAGGCGGCGCCGCATTGGGTGCTGTGGCATTGGGTGACCATTTCCACGACGGCTGGCCCTCGTTGGAGGTGGAGATCCAGGGCATCCCGGCAGTTAAGTTGTCCGGCCGCGAGCACCGCCTTAAGCTCGATCGTGCCATCGAAGCGTGCATGGAGTACCTGCTGCCTGTCCACTTGGAGGCTAGTGTGCGGCTATTAGTTCGTGAAGAGGACCAGGAACTGGTGCTCGACGATGCCTCGCGGCCCGGTATACTTGCAATGAACACCCGCCTCTGACGATGACCACGAACCCGCCAACCGACCTCAGCGCGTGGTTCCTTGGAGCGTTCGCGGCGCTGGGCGTTGGTATCGTGGCCTTCCTCAAGAAGAAGGGCCGGGCCGTGGACCAGCCTAGCTTGCTCTATGCGTTAGTTCCGCACCCTATTTCGCGATCATCGGCTACTTGGTTCATTGGTTTCTGGGGAAGAACCCTTCCGCCATCGATTTCCTATTGATGCAAGTGGCCGCCTTGATGCTCGGGATCGCTCACGTGTTGCTCTTCTACCCGCGCGCGGGTAGAGCACCGATTCTAGCATGGCCGGTGAGGGATAGGGCCTGGGATTGGAAGCACTTTTGGTTCACGCTGCTTCTCGTGCTTGCGGGTGTCAGCGGTTTGCTCGTTGCACAGATCCTGCCCCATGGCGGAAATGAACCGTGGCGGGTGGTCCGTTACATACCCGCGCTGCTCACATTTCTTGTCCCGTTCCTTTGGATCAAGGCCTTCGATGCATGGGCCGTCATTCCCGTTCCGGTCTACCGCCCGTGGTTCCCCATTCTGGACGATCTCTTCATCTACGAACCCGACGAGCGGTTGCCCAAGGTGAACGTACGTGTGGTTTTTGAGGAAGGCAAGGCCGCACGTATCAAGGAGGTCCCCTTCGACCCCAACGTAAGGGTGGAACGGGTCTACCGCTGGATACTTCACACCTATTTTGCACAGGAGCCGGATACTTACTACCGGGAGGATACGGGCCGAACCTTTGTCTGGGGCTGGCACTTCCACCGGCAGAAGCGAGGTCTCCGACCTGGTCGCAGGTGGACCCGATGCGCACGGTCCACCAGACCGGCCTTCGCGCTGGGGATACCCTGATTGTTGTTCGCGATACGGTCCTGGAGCCGCTGGAGGCGGTGCGCGAAGAGATGCTGGCGCGCACAAAAGCCAAGGAGAACAAGCCCTGATCGATCATGCTGAAGCGGATCACCAGCTATTTCGTCAACTGGGTCGATGGCATGCGCATCACCAAGGATGACTTCATTGCCCAAGACCATGCGGTGAAGGACCATCTGCGCGACGTCACGGCTTTGGCGTTGTCGGATGCGCATTTCGGGTTGTTGGAGCCCGCCCAAATGGAAGTGGAGGGCGACACGGTGCGGTTGGTGACATGTCGCGCCGTTTGCAGGGATGGTTCCCGGATCGAATTGCTCGCGAGCCAGGAGCAGCAGGTTTCTTGCGACCTGCATACCTGGCTTCAGGGTCCTTACGAAGGGAAGGGGTTTTATCTCGTCGCCATGGTCCACCCCGATCAACCCATCGGCCACGGCCCGTGGGAGGGCGAACCGCCCCGGCAGCTGCGCATCGCCCCACGTGTATCCTTGGAAGTGGTGGCCACGGAGAAGTTCAACCAGAGCGCGTTGATGAGCGCCATGCTGCCCATAGGCAAATTCGTCACCTCGCAAGGAAGACCGGAGCGCAGCAAGGAATATGTCCCACCCGCGTTGTTCATCGCGCCCTTCCCTGGGCTGGAGGCGTTGCGACGCGACCTGAGTTCGACGCTTGACCTGATCGGGCAGGGCAGTACGCGTGTGCTCGATAAACTGTACGGCCGACATCGGGAACTGCAGTACATGTTCCCGAACCATTGCTATATCCATTGGGGACAACACAGCCTGCTCGCGTGCACAAGGATCCGCGCACACCATTATTGGCATGGATCGGCCCATGGACCTGGTCCGGGCGACGTCGAACTGGCGCTTGGCATTGAGTGTATTGGGAACGGTCCGCGATCGCCGCGACCTGATGAAACACGTCGAAGGCATCGGGAATTGGGCTTCGCCGATCCGTGCCATGGATCCAGCAGGGAAGGAGCTCGCGCAAATGGACCATGTCCACTGGGACATGGCGGGTTCGCTTGCGGCCGCTTCCCGGTTCCTGGCCTACGCCAGGGATGTCTACGGACAGTTGGGAGAACTGGAACGCTTCGAAGTGGTACAACGCGAAGTGGCGCCGAATGTCGAGAGCGCACCGCTTATCCCCCTCCCGAAACCGCCGAAACCACCCGTACCTCCTGTGGAATGGGAACGTTGACGTACGCTGACCGATGAGCAAACCTGCGGCCCGTGTGGGCGACAACCATGTTTGTCCGATGAGCGATGGACCTAAGCCCCATGTGGGCGGGCCTGTGCTTCCGCCGGGTGCGCCACGGTACTGGTCGGTGGTGCGCCAGCGGCCTCGGCAGGGACCCCATGTACCTGCGTCGGTCCGCCTGATACGATCGCCCTGGGCTCTGCCACGGTCCTCATCGGTGGTAAGCCCGCTGCGCGGATGGGAGATACCACGGCCCATGGCGGCAGCATCGTGATGGGTTGCCCCACCGTGCTCATTGGAGGTTGATACACTACTAAGATCCTGTCACCATGACCCCTCAGAACCAACCCGTGATCAAGAAGACGGTCATCACCTTCTCCATCCTGGTGGGACTTCTCAGTGTCTTGATCGCTTCCACATCATGGTCCTATTTGGGCAGTCGCATATCCCTGCGGCAGAGCAGCATCGACAGTTTATCCTCTTCTTTGGTCACCACTGATTCACTTAGAAAAGCTGCGGTCACTTACGCGGATAGTTTGGGTCGCATGGTTGCCGCATGCGAACAGGATCTGCTGGCTTATAAGAACAATAAGATGCCCCAAGAGATCGAGATGCTCGCAGCTTATATCGGAGATACCAAAAGCAGCAGCAGCAAATTATTGTCGCGCTACGCTGATTCCGATGGTGACCTCGATCCAGACTCGCTAAGCCGAACTTCAAAGAAGTTGTTGGACCAATTCAGGAACACTCTGGTGGACATTGCGGATGCAATGGAGAAGCTCGAGAAAACTTCGAGTGAAGGAGGAGCGGGAGGGGCGGGCGCTAAAGGCGCTGGCGATAAGCAAGCAGATGAAGCGAGGCCCGCGGCCAGCTCTGAGGATCACGCCAGGCTGAAGCGAGAAAGGCTTGTGAAGACGCGATAGCTCGATCGAAGGCGACCTTGGACATCATCCGGGAGCAAGTGAATTCGGGTTTGAAGAACCTTGCAAAGGGGTACGGAATTCCTCCAACGAAGCCCATTGAACAAGCGACAATTACAAGCCTCGAGAAAGCCGTGAAGGACAAGAACTGGAACAGCAAGGAAAAGTCCGAGCAAGTGTGGAAGGAGTACTTGAACCTTTTGCGGATTGTCAATAGGTGACCGTGGTCCATAGTCTTACTTCTGGAGAAGAAATCATCCGTTACACCTACTAGAACGCATGGCCTGGAGCGCGACAGACGCGGTAAAGCACGCGGAGGACAATGCCTTCGCCACTTCGCAGAAGAAGTGTGCGGGCTACGTTAAGAAAGCCCTTGTAGCGGGTGGCTTGGCGGCCATTGACTGTGTGCATGCGCGTAGCTGCGGTGGTGGGCTCGAAG
Organism: Flavobacteriales bacterium; assembly: GCA_016703105.1. GTDB lineage: Bacteria > Bacteroidota > Bacteroidia > Flavobacteriales_F > PHOS-HE28 > PHOS-HE28. Next base: position 611,858 of record JADJCS010000001.1, on the reverse strand, counting down.
CCCAGGGCTTTACCATGGTCATGGATCAGAACACCGACACGGGCACCTATGAAAAAGGCGACGTAGTGGTGATCGAGAGTTTCGCCGATCCAGATGGGGAGGGTAAACTAAAGGGAAGCGCCTCCGGCCACATGGCCATTTGGAACGGCAGTATCTGGATCTCCGATTTCAAACAATCCAAGGACGTTTACCCGGGTGCGGGGTATCGGATGGCCAAGCCATCCTACAAGGTCTATCGGAACAGTGGGAAGTGAGCGGTGTGGGCGATGGGGAAACGAACCGGCTCCCTCCGGCATAGAGTATTGCTTATCCGTGGGTGCGCATTCTGGTGGTGCGCTGATGTAACAACCGGTTTCTCTAGATGGGGCAAGCGGTGCGCCACATCGGGAGGGTTAGTGGGCGAGGGATCAGGAAGTGCCAATGGATGATGGTCTGTCACAGTTCAACTGTAGGCTTCCCTTGTTTTCGGTCCGATCATAACTGGAGGTTCCAAAGGGCTGTTCATGGTTGAGTTTGCGCGGCGATGGTAGCCGAGCGCTGTGAGGTCTGTGATTGTTGTAATCGTCCCATCCATTCTTCGGCCTTCTCCTGTCGTCCAAGGTGCGGAACACATAGGCACTGAGCAGTTCGCGACGCATGGCCGTTGAAGCGTTCCACGTAGGCGTTCTGTGTTGGTTTGCCGGGCTGTGTGTAGCCAGGGTGATACCGTTATCCTGCACCATTGATCAAAGCTTGTGGCTGACGAACTCCGGGCCGTTGTCCACGGATCATCTTGGGCAAGGGTCGTACGGACATCGATCTCCAGTACGCGATCACGCGCAGGGCCTGCAATGAAGTGTCCACTTCGATGGCCAATACCTCGCGGTTGTAGTCGTCGATCACGTTCAGCAGCCGATAGGTCCTGCCATCCCATAGCGTGCGTGCGTCGATGCTGTAGACTTGGTCGGGTGTTGCGGGCCGGAACAAAGCTTGTTTCACGCGCGCAGGCAAGCGCTTCTTGCCCGGCGACGGATGTTCGGCATGCTGGTGTACACGCGGTAAAGGCGTTTGTGATCGATCAGCACACCCTTCATCCGCAAGCGGTGATGGCATTGCCAGAACCCGATGGCCGGATGCTTCTGTGTGAGCTCGGTCAGGGCTGCTATCAACATGCTATCATCGGCCGGTCGTTTGGTGTACCTGGCCGTGCTGCGGATCCGCACAATGTGGCTGGCTTTGCGCTGGCTCATCATCTGCCGTTCAACGCCTGTACGATCTCCCGTTTCTCGTCAGGCGCCCCACTTCTTTGGATCACCGCCTTCATGGCGTCGTTCTCCATGCTCAACTCGGTGTACATGCGCTTGAGGCGGCTGAGCTCTTCCTCGAGCTCCTTTACCCGTTTGAGCTGGCTAGGTTCCATGCCCCCATAACGGGCCTTCCAGTTGTGGAAGGTGGCCGCGCTGATGGTATGCTCCCTACAGATGTCCGCGACCTTCGCCGCCTCGTGTTGCTTCAGTATCGCAATGATCGATGCTCTGAAAACTTCGACTTTCTCATGGCTACAGTGAGGTTGAAAGTAGCCCCTTGCCGATCGCTGCGCGCAAAAGCCGCGCAGCCAACCTCCAGTTACGATCGGACCGATCTTAGGGAAGCCTACACAACGAAGAACATCTCCATCTCACCTTTCCCCTTCGCCTGCACCTTCCCACGCGGGGCGAAAGACAAGCCCGGCTCATTCTTCACGAGCCCATAGGTCGCTTCGCTGATATTCACTTGACCAACCTCCCCGCTGCTCTCCATGCGGCTCGCCGTGTTCACGGTATCGCCCCAGATGTCGTATTGGAACTTCTTCACGCCCACGATGCCCGCCACTACCGGGCCGCTGTGGATGCCGACGCGCATTTCGAAGAAGGGCTTGCCGACCGCCTGCCGTTCGGCCTTGTGATGCTTCATGAACTCCTGCATCTCCAGCGCGGCGAACACGACATCCGCAGGCGAGGAGCTCGCCGGATCCGGCAGGCCGCCTGCCGCCATGTACGCATCGCCGATGGTCTTGATCTTCTCGATGCCGCGCGCGGTGATGATATGGTCGAAGGACTTGAAGCAGGTGTTCAGTTCCGCAACAAGTTCCGCTGGCGTGACCTGCTCGCTCAGTTGCGTGAAGCCTTTGAAGTCGGTAAAGAGGATAGTGGCGGTGTCGAATTGCTTGGCTTGCGCCGCTCCAGTGTTCTTCAACTCCTCCGCCACTTCCTCTGGAAGGATGTTCAGCAACAGGTCATCGCTGCGCTGCTTCTCACGGCTCAGGTCGGCGGTGCGCTCCTGGACCTCACGGTCCAGATCATCGCGCTGGCGGGACACCGCCTTGCTGTGGTGTGCCGAGCGTATGGCTAGGTAGATCGCTATAGAAACCGGTATGCCGAGATTGGAGAAGTACTCGGAGATCCTTCCTAACCAAGAATGGTGAGTGCCGTGCTGCACGCCATTGATCATCTCCAGCGCTCCACCGATCAATATCGCCAGAATGGCTCCACCACCAACCCATCGCTGATAGCCTTTCGCCCGGAGCAGTCGGATCCCCGTACGCACCACTTCGACTATTGCCCCCAAGAAGAACACGATCAAGGTCAGGATGAAAACGGCCACGAGAACCAGTTTCACCGGCTGCCTTGTACTGAGCGCGTCATGGATCACGATCCCGTCAGCGCCCATGAACTGACGGTTCACCAGAGCGGCGACCAACAATGTGAACACCAACGAAGTGCTGATCAAGAAGGCCTTCTCACGGCGACCACCGGATTCGCCTCGTAGCCTGCGCAATACCAGCACAATGAGGTAAAAGTACCAGGGCACAAAACCGATGAACAAGTTGAGGGCAATAGCTGACGATATATCGATACCCAGGACGACCTCGTCGAGCAATGACGCGAAGGCGCCCAACGAGGCTATGAAGGCGATGGCTGCGAGCATTAACCAAGTCCTGTCCTGGCGTTCCTGCAAAACCAAACCATCAATGCCAGCAGGCAGATGATTAGGTTGACGCCGATGAAAAGGCCATTGTGCAGGATGTTGCTGTGCCGGATACCATCTGAACTGATGGACAGCAGCGACAGGTTCGGCACTCTCAACCTGTGCACGGATGTTCGGGACACCCGGACCGCGAGGATCTCAGGCTTACCGTCACAGGCGAAACGTACACCCGTGAGCGATCGGAGGATCATTCCATCATCGTTTCCGCCGGGACGGGCAACGTGCAGGCATTGTTCTCCGTTCAGGTAAACGTCGAGCATCGCGTCCGATGGCGCTCAGTTGTACCGGGACTCTTCGTAGTTCCTGCCGGGTGTACAGGTGATAACGAAGCCACCACACCGAGGCGGTCGAGGTATCCGCCAAGCTGTCAAACCGGACTAAGGGCCAATCGTTGTCATCAAAGTTCCTTCCGCTGTATCGTGGATCATCTCCCGCAATGAAACGGATCGCATGATCCTCGATCAATTCAATACCTGGCGTGCTGCCAATACCACGCAATTCGGCCGTATGATCATCAAGCGCCTCAGGGTCGAGAAGCGGAACTCCAGAGCCTTGGGCGACCGCATACCATAACGGAGCAGCGCCGAATAAAATGACCCCACAAACACGCAGCACCCTGAACGGCATAGGTGAAATGTAACGTTTGCTTTGTCTTCAGGTTCTTCGGCGCTCCCGGCCTTCAGCGCTAAGGAGTGCGCTGCTTTCCTGGTCAACGCCTTGTTTGCTTTCGGGGACGAAGTCGCCACGTTTGTAGCAGCTCTGGAAGTTGCTGCTGTGCGTTACGCTGGGGGCGGTCTTTGTGATCGTGGAAGTGCTTGGATCAGCGGCGGTCATCGCAGAGAACGCGATCGCCAATCATGGACCGGGAACCCCGCACGGCACTGCCCTTCCATTGAAACTATTGCTGGTGGCCTTCGCCGCCCATGGTCTATCCAATAGACGTGGTGACCGAAGGATGAGGGTTGTTTTCTCGTACTTGATCTTGGTGATCGTACTGTATGGCCTTATTCGGGAGGTGGTCCGGGCGTATGCTTTTCAGGAAGGAGTGAACGCGGGTGCGCTCTGAGTGGTGCCATCGACCTGCGGGTCGAACCCTGCCTTTCGACCACTGCACGGCAACTAGTTGAGAGTTAGGGTTCTGCTGCGGAATGGACTAACGGATCACCCGAACCACCCACTGCGGTGCGCCCACAACAACCCCACGATCACAACGCCCGTGAACGGCCAGTTCAAGTGGTGTTTGGTCATTAAGGCCTTGGTCCGCAGATTTCAATCCTTCATCCACGCCATAACGGTCTGCCGGAAGCCCTCGGCTTTCACCAGGTAGAAGATCGTCGCCGATAGGGTCCAAACAACGTTGACCATCACTATCAGTTGGACCAGGATCACATGAAGCAGGGTGGTCCGCGGTCCCTCGATGGTGGCGCTCAGAAGGAAGATCGCGAACAAGAAGACGACCCCATTGAGGATCCATGTGTGCCGTATCGCCCGGCCAACATCCTTGGTGGGCACCAACCCGGTGAGCAGGTTCCAACCCTGCAGCCGGTCTGTTAGCAATACCCTGCCTTCCTGCGAGAGGTCGATCGTCGTAGTTAGGTTGAACCCGAGCCTCACTTCGAGCTCTTGGTCGCGTTCCGCATAGTTGTAGCCGAAGCGGTCCAATTCGCGCCTGATGTTGTCTTTGGTGGTCATGGATCTCTGGGTTGAGGTTTGTGGTCGTTAGCAAGGGTTTCACGCTGAGGTTTGCGCCAGATCCATGGAATGACGAAAGAATCCGCTAAGAGCAGCCAGACCATGTTCGTTGGATCTCGTTCCAACCAGCCCATGAAGTATCCAGAAACGACCAGCAGGACATGGCCTAGAAACAGTATGCCATATCGCCAGCGCCTGGGCCAGGCCTAGACGAGATAAGCAATGCCAAAGCAGAAGATCCCCAGCAGACCGGCGACGACGAAGAGGAAGGAGTAGCTATTCATATGTTCCTTGATGCGTCATTGGTTCGAGAAGAGCGAGGAAAACCAAGGCGAGTGGCCGAAGCGCACCACCGCGGCGATCCCCATCACGATCCAAGCCATTGCCACGAGCGAGTTGTGCGTGGGCTTGCCCTTTGACCGATGCGTGTAAATGGTCACTCCCACAATGGTGAGCAAGCCGCCCAATGCCACTATGCGCAGTACGCTTTGGTATTCCGTTATGGACCAGACGAAGAACATCGCAGTGATCACAAGGGGTATCATGACGGCCCTTGGAAGAACTTCGGCCTTTACCGTAGCAGAGGCAGGGATCCCTATGGCCGCTTCTTGCGCTGTCTGCTCGTCTCTTCTGATCCTCGGTATCAGTATCGCATTGATGAGGATGAACATGAACATATCCTTGCGGGATCCTTTCTCCTCGATATGCCACCATGGATCGAAGTAGACCGCCGCGATGAGCAGCGCATTGCCCGCGAGCAGCAGGCCATAGCGCCAGGAACTCGGCCACTTCCGCGCGATGTAGAGAGTGATGAAGCATGCGAGGCCAAGAATACCGGCGATGATGAAGAGGGCTTGGTGCTGCATCGGATGAAGTTGCGGTGGAGGACTAGATGTGAAAAATAGGAAAATGTTGATCGGAAGGACGGAGCGACCGGAGGCGAGGTCGTCAAGACCAGGGCTTTGTTATTGAGCAATAGGGGGCCAGGGATCATGGTTGGTTGGATGGGATGATGCCGAGAACATTATCGCCTAGCGCGACCAACTTTGCTTTCGATTGCAGGGTTTCATCCGTGGCGGAAGGGACGAGGAACCGCTCAGTTCATTAGTCCACTAGTCCTTGGCAAACCACACCCGCAACCTTCCATCCTGCCCACCCGCTTCAGCTATGCGGCCACCTACCTTTACCCGAACGTAGCACCAAAGCATATGAGAACCCAGCCATTCTACCCGTTGCTCGTTCTCTGTACGCTCTTGTCCATTTCATGCGCGCGCACCGCCCCACCTTCGGGGCAAGCCGTGCTGAGCGCGGCGGTTGTGGTGCCCACGAATTCAGAGGCAGCGGCGGATATGGACGCAGTGCCTTTAGTGAATGGTTTCGGGATCTACGATCCCTACGAGCGGCGGCTCTTGGGGAAGCAACGCTGGGAGCGGGACAGCTTTTTGCAATTCCTCTACCACACGCCCGGCACGCGGCATGAGACCGCTGCTTTGAGCGGGCCGGTGAAGGAGGAGTGCTGAGGTGGGCCTGGGGCGCCCAGCTTACAAGAAGTTGAACCGCGGATCGACACGGATGGACGCGGATCTATACCCATTGCTCGCGCGGGTCGCCCGCTCATCCGTGTGTATCCGTGGTTCCTGTGATCGCACTGCCGCAGTTGCGGCGACTTCGCGGTGTGCTTTGCGCACTACACAACGACGCGAAGCGTTGTTAGTCAACCGCTTCTCGGAACGCGGTCACTTCCTGATCGAACGCACGCCTACTTTTCAACTCGTGATGCGACGCGAAGCGCTGTACCTCTTCCTCTTGTTCACCCAGGTCCAGTGGTCGGCCGCCCAATCCTCCAGCTACTACCTGGATGTTGCCGGTGGCCCCGCTTACAGCTTCGCCACGGGCACCCGCATCGTGGATACGTACGCCTTCACCCTGCGGGATTCCACGCTGGAGGATGGGGGTGGCGTGGGCTACCAGATCGGGGCCTTTCTCGGCATGGGCCGTCCGTTCGGCGCGCGGTTCCGCACGGGGCTTTTTCTGGAGCGGCGGTTGATCAGCGAGGGGATCGAGGTGAGCGGTTACAACGATGATCCCCTGGAGGGGCTGAGCGAATACCATATGCGCGGGAAACTGCGCACCACCTTGGACTTGATGCAGGTGCCTTTGCAGGCGGAGTTCTACTTGACGGAAGGAACCCATGTGCAGGTGGGCGCGGCCTTGGGTTTCGTGCTCGGAGCCACGCGCAGCGAGAAGGGCACGATGACCACCACGGGTGCCACCACGAGCGAGGAGGCGTACTCGCGCGATCTGAGCGTGGCGCGGATACGGCCGGTGCAGCCCGGGGCGCTGATCGGCTTTACGCATGTGCTGAAGGACGGCTTGGTGCTTGGTCTGGAAGTACAGATCTCCACCGGCGCGTTGATCACCGAACCGCGGGATGGACAGGCCTGGCCCAAGGTGGCGCGGCTGTGGTTCGGGTACCGCCTGAAGGGGCGGAGGGATCCGGAGGTGCCGATAGGGCCGGTGGGGTAGGCGTATTCGGAGTTGCGTATATCGTGCCGGATGCACGACACACTCAATCCCTGATCACCGGCATATCCACTACCACGCGGGTGCCTTCGGCGCGGTCCTCATAGCGGAAGCCGGCCTGGCCGCCATGTTGCTTCTGCACCAGGTCCAAGCGGCTGCGGGTAATGGTGGTGCCCAGGGAGGTCTTCTTCACAGGCTCGCCGGCAGTGGGCGGTGTCGCGGGGGCCTTCTTCGCATGTCTTCCCGAGCCATTGTCCTCAATGGTCCAGCGGAGCTGTTCGCCGTGTTTGCTCACCTTCAAGGTGATGTGGCCCTTGCCTTCCTTGCCGGCCATGCCGTGCCAGATGGCGTTCTCCACGAAGGGCTGCACCACCAGGGGCGGCACCATGATGGTCTCCGGATCGATGTCCGGATCCACCGTGATGGTGAAATCGAACTTCTCCTGCATGCGCTTGCGCTCCAGTTCCATATAGCCGCGCAGCGTGTCCAGATCGTCCTGCAAAGGCACCTGGCTATGGCGGCTGTTCTCCAGCACGCTGCGCATTACGCGGGCGAATTTGGTGAGGTAGCTGATGGCATTGTCCGCGTCGTTGCGTTGCACATAGGCGCCGATGGAGTTGAGCGCGTTGAAGATGAAGTGGGGGTTCATCTGGCTGCGTAGGGCCTGTGTCTCCAACGTGGCGGCCTCCTTCTCGAAGCGTTCATGGCGGCGCTTGCGGTCGGTGTAGAACCAGGCGCCACCGCCGGCGAGCAGGAGGAGCGCACCACCGCCGGTGGCCAGCGCTCGGTTACGGTTGCGGTCCGCGCGCAGTTGTTCAATGGTCCTCTCGTTCTCCACCTGCACTAACGCTGCGGCGTGTTGCAGGCTATCGGCCAGGGCTTCCTTCTCGTAAGCGTATTTGTATTCCTGGCGCATCACCTCGCGTTGGTTCGTTTCGCTGTTCACCCGGTCGCGCGTCTCGATATACAGTTCGTGCATCTTCAATGCTTGCGCGTTGTTACCGGTCGCCTTGTAGGCCGTGTAGAGCAGGTTGGCCGCTTCCTCGATGCCGTGCATGTTGCTCGCTTCCTGCGCCAGGGTGAGCGCGCGGGAACCGAAGGCGATCGCATCGGGATGGTCCTGTTGTTCCAGGTATATCTTGCCGATGCTGGTCAGCGCGGTCGAGATGCCGATGCCGTTCCCCAGCTTCTCATGGAGGGCCAGGCTGCGCTGGTAGAGGTCCAGCGCGCGTGCGTAGTCCTTCAAGCTGTAGTGGTACCCGGCGATATTGCCCAGCGTCAGGGCCACGCCCCGTTCGTCGTTCAGCTTCTCCTTCAGCGCCAGGCTCCGCGTAAAGAACTCCATCGCCTTGGCCTTGTCGCCCATTTCGTAGTACCCGTTGCCGATGTTGCCCAGCGAGAACGATATCCCTCTTTCGTCGGCGATCTCCTCTTGCATGGCCAGGCAGCGCGTGTAGTAGATGATGGAGTTGTGGAGGTCCTTCTGTTGCGAGTAGATGGTGCCGATGTTGCCCAAAGCGTTCGCGATCCCCCGCTTGTTGCCGATCTCCTCTTGGAGGGCGAGGCTGCGCATGTAATGGTCGATGGAGCGGGCGAGATCACCCTGGTCCTGGTAGGTGATGCCTTGCACGTTCAGTGCATTGGCCATCTCCTTCTTGAGCCCCTTGCGCTCGGCCAGGTCGTATTCCAACTGGGCGAAGTAGTAGGCGCTGTCCGGCTGGGTGAAGAGGTAGCCATCCCACGCGATGAGGTGCATGGCGCGCAAACGCACGGTATCGTGGTTGCTGGTATCCTTCCACAAGGTCCACAGGCTGTCCAGGTAGGGCGTTTGGGCGTGGCCGCACAGGGCGTAGGCCAGGGCTCCGGCCAGTGCCGGGGATCGCCGCAAGAAGTGGGGGATCGCACACATCGGTCGCAAGATCACCATTCCCATGGGCCGCTCCCGGGAACAGAGCGCGCCCGGTCGGATCCCGCGCTACACGAACGTGTTCAACAGCGCAGGGTGGTCGGAGGCCGGATCGGTCGCTGGGCGGGGATCGTCCCAGATCCGGATCAGGATCCCGGTGTCCTCCATGGGATAGAGCAGCGCATGGAAAGGCAGGTGGAAGGGGCGTTCGGGGGCCATCGTGGGATCGATGTCCAGTTCGATGGCCTTCCGCGCGAGGATCCTTCTTCCCAGGTCGCTTAGGCCGCGAGCGTCTACCTCCACGGTGCGGCCGAGACGCTGGGTGCTTATGATCCGGATGCGCAGGATCCCCCGTGCCGGTGCGTTGATGCGGAAGCTCCCATCGCTGGCGATGCGCACCCGGTGCTCTCCCGATCCCAAGCGGCTCCAGGTGATGGTGATCGTGGCGTGCTCTTCCGCCGCCAGCAGGGTTCCGTGGATCCGCATGCCTTCCTGTTCCCATTGGGGGAGGAGGCTCCAGAGCCAGGTGCGAAGGGTGGTGATCGCGTCGCGGTCCATGTCGGGATGAAAGTGGCGCGGTGCGGCCCGTGTGCGTGGCGCGAACGAGCAAGTGGTGGAAGGGGCTGAGCAAGTGGCGGACGTTCAGGCGGTAGCCTTCTGGTCGGGCGAGAACTTGGGTGGCGGCCATCTGTTGAAAACTCCTCCGGATCGTTGAAAACCCCGATCCAACCGGCGGGCCGTGAACCTGCCCGAGGTGGCTACATTCGCTCCGACTTCAGGGAACCCTTGCCAGTGCTGAGAAAAATGCGTTTGTACGGACCCACTACAGGGCCCCATGGAGGCGTTGTGTGCCCGTTGCGCCGTGGCGACGTGGCGGTGTACTCGATACGATCATGAGCGAGACGAACTACAGTGAAGAGCATATCCGGTCCCTCGACTGGAAAGAGCATATCCGGCTGCGGCCGGGCATGTACATCGGCAAATTGGGTGATGGCAGCAGCTTCGATGATGGCATCTACATCCTGCTGAAGGAGGTGCTGGACAACTGCATCGACGAGTACGTGATGGGCCACGGCAAGCGCGTGGAGATAAAGATCGAAGGTGCGCGCGTGGAAGTGCGCGACTATGGCCGGGGCGTGCCGCTGGGCAAGGTGATCGATGTGGTGAGCAAGATCAATACCGGCGCCAAGTACGACAGCAAGGCCTTCAAGAAGAGCGTGGGCCTGAACGGTGTGGGTACCAAGGCGGTGAACGCGCTGAGCAGCTACTTCAAGATCGAGAGCGTGCGCGAAGGGCAGCTGAAGCGCGCCGAGTTCGATCGCGGCGTGCTGCGCAAGGACCTGAAGCTGGAGAAGAGCGACGAGCCCAATGGCACCCGCGTGATCTTCGAACCGGACGAGCAGATGTTCCGCAGCTTCCAGTACCGCGACCAGCACATCGAGCGGCTGTTGTGGAACTACTGCTACCTGAACACCGGCCTCACCATTCACTACAACGGCCAGAAGTTCCAGAGCAAGAACGGCCTGCTGGACCTGCTCACCACCAAGATGGACGGCGAGCCGCTGTACCCGATCATCCATCTGGTGGGCGACGACATCGAAGTGGCCATGACCCACGCCAACCACTACGGCGAGGAGTACTACAGCTTCGTGAACGGCCAGCACACCACGCAGGGCGGTACGCACCAGGGCGCCTTCCGCGAGGCGGTGGCGAAGGTGATCAAGGACTACTTCAAGAAGGACTGGGAGGCGGGCGACGTGCGCACAGGCATCGTGGCGGCGGTGAGCGTGAAGGTGATCGAACCGGTGTTCGAGAGCCAGACCAAAACGAAGCTGGGTTCCTTGGAGATCGAGCCCGGCGGCCAGAGCATGCGCTCCTTCGTCGGTGATTTCCTCGCCACGAAGCTGGACAACTTCCTGCACAAGAACCCGGAGACCACCAACGCACTGCAGAGCAAGATCCTGGAGAGCGAGCGCGAGCGGAAGGAACTGAGCGGCATCCGCAAACTGGCCCGGGAGCGGGCGAAGAAGGCGAGCCTGCACAACAAGAAACTGCGCGACTGCCGTATCCACCTCAGCGATCCGAAGAACGATCCGCGCAAGATGGAGAGCACCCTCTTCATCACCGAGGGCGACAGCGCCAGCGGAAGCATCACCAAAAGCCGCGACGTGAACCTGCAGGCGGTCTTCAGCCTGAAGGGCAAACCGCTGAACAGCCATGGCCTCACCAAGAAGGTGGTGTACGAGAACGAGGAGTTCAACCTGATCCAGGCCGCGCTGGACATCGAGGACGGTATGGACGGCCTGCGCTACAACCGTATCGTGATCGCCACCGATGCCGACGTGGACGGCATGCACATCCGGCTGCTGCTGATGACCTTCTTCCTGCAGTTCTTTCCGGACCTGGTGAAGAACGATCACCTCTACATCCTGCAAACGCCGCTCTTCCGCGTGCGGAACAAGAAGGAGACCTTCTATTGTTACAGCGAAGAAGAACGCCAGCGGGCGGTACACAAGCTGGGCAAGAGCGCGGAGATCACGAGGTTCAAGGGGCTCGGCGAGATCAGCCCCGATGAGTTCAAGCACTTCATCGGCCAGGACATCCGCCTGGAACCGGTGATGATCACCAAGGACGTGCCCGTACACGACCTGCTCGATTTCTACATGGGCAAGAACACGCCCGATCGCCAGGACTTCATCATCACGAACTTGAAGGTGGAGAAGGACCTGGTACACGAAAAGCCGGAGCCCTTGGTGAAGAGCATCGCGCGCAAATTGGCGGAGAACGAAGTGGAGGCGGAGGTATGAGTACGCGGAAGAACTTCATCGGCATCAGCATGAGGGCATGTGCCTGTGTGCTCCTGTGCTCGTCTGCCAGTGCGCAGTCCACCGGCAAACTGCGGCTCATGGTGGATCCCGGCCACGATTTCGCTTTCGTGCTCGACGGCAAGCACCGGATGCAGTCGCGTGAGTTGGACCTGCTGGAAGGGAACCATCGTCTGCAGATCTGGGCGCCCACCCGCACCATCGTGGACACCACCGTCTACGTGCGCGGCGGGAGCACGCGCGAACTCCTGATCCGGTTACCGTTCTCGCCCGAGTACCGGGCGCATGAAGAGGAACTGCGCAAATTCCGGGGGCGGCTCGTGTTACAGAAGGCACTGCCCACGGTCGTCACAGTGGGTGCCGGGGCGTGGACCCTCGCCGCCTATTTGAAATACGCCAAGGCCGGAAAGCAGTTGGATACGGATGAAGAACTCTACCGAACGAGCGCCGATCCGGCGGAGATCGCCGAACTGAAGTACCAGAGCATTCCCGAACATCAGGACGACTTCCAGAAGGCGAACACCATGCTGATCATCTCCGGAAGTGTCTTCGCGCTGGCCGCCGCAGGCACGATCTGGTCTTACCTGCGCGCAGGCAATGCACCAGCACCCACCTTCGACGACAAAGAGCGCGTGCGCTTCGATGGCTTGGTGTGGGTGCCCTCCGCGGATGGGCACGGCACCTGGTTGGCGGGCTTAACACTTCCACTGCGATGAGGAATACCCTGCTCAGCCTGCTTCTTCTTGGCGGGTCCGCTGCGTCGACGGACCCTGCGGTACCAGGACCTCGTGACATCCTCCGGGGACGTCCTGCCAGCGCTTGACGCCCAACAACCCCTTCGATGCGGACTATAGCGGTGCGGCCATCTTCTCCTTTGAGGAAGTGGTGAACGAAGCTCAACCCGTCCCCCCGGGGGGCACGGCGCAATACGTTGTCTTCCGCGTGAACAGTGCGCTCTTCCTGGAAAACACCAGCTACCAGGTGAAGGTGCGGGATCTTGTCACCGGCGACGAGGACCTCGTTGGTCAGGTCCCAGTAGGTAGCGACGTGCTACGGTACCAACGTGACACGGTCCAATTCGGAACAGGCGATGTCTGCCTGGAACTCCGCCTTTCCAATAACTTGAGCTATGGCCGCGCGGAAACGATCTGCGGCCCCCTGTGATGAGCGACGTACACGAAGAGATGAACGGGACCAACGGGCACGAAGAGCCCGGGATCAACGGCCATACCGACAAGCAGAGCGGGGTGCCCGCCACCGGCGGCGCGTTCTCGGTGAGCGGCATGTACCGCAACTGGTTCCTGGACTATGCCAGCTACGTGATCCTGGAGCGCGCCGTGCCCGCGCTCTACGATGGATTGAAGCCGGTGCAGCGCAGGATCCTGCATGCCATGAACGACCTGGATGATGGCCGCTACAACAAGGTGGCCAACATCATCGGGCATACCATGCAATACCATCCGCATGGCGATGCCAGCATCGGCGATGCGTTGGTGCAACTGGGGCAGAAGGACCTGCTGATCGACTGCCAGGGCAACTGGGGCAACACCCTCACCGGTGATAGCGCCGCCGCGCCACGTTACATCGAAGCGCGCCTCAGCAAGTTCGCCAACGAGGTCGTTTTCAACCCCAAGACCACCGAGTGGCAGCTCAGCTACGACGGGCGCAACAAGGAGCCGGTCTTCCTGCCGGTGAAGTTCCCATTGCTGCTTGCGCAAGGTGGCGAGGGCATCGCCGTGGGCCTGAGCTGCAAGGTGCTGCCGCACAACTTCAACGAATTGATCGATGCCAGCATCGCGGTGCTGCGCAAACGCTCCTTCGAACTGCTGCCCGATTTCCCCACGGCCGGTCTGGCCGACGTGAGCAACTACAACGAAGGCGAGCGCGGTGGGCGCGTGCGCGCGCGGGCCCGCATCCGCAAGGAGGACAACAAGACGCTGATCATCTCCGAGATCCCCTACGGCACCACCACCGCCAGCCTGATCGAGAGCATCATCAAGGCCAACGACAAGGGCAAGATCAAGGTGCGCCACATCGAGGACAACACGGCCGAGAACGTCGAGATCGCCATCCACCTCGCTGCGGGCGTATCGCCGGACAACACCATCGATGCGCTCTATGCCTTCACTGATTGTGAGCTGAGCATCGCGCCGAACGCGGTGGTGATCGAGAACGACAAACCCCGTTTCGTGGGCGTGGCAGAGCTGTTGCGCATCAGCACGGAGAACACCCTGCGTCTGCTGAAGCTGGAGCTCACGATCAAACGGAGCGAGCTGGAGGAGCAATGGCACTTCGCCAGCCTGGAGCGCATTTTCATCGAGAAGAAGGTGTACCGCAAGATCGAGGAGGCCGAAACCTGGGAGCAGGTCATGGACTTCATTCATCGCGGCCTCAAGCCCCATGTGAAGGACCTACGCCGCGAAGTGACCGACGAGGATGTGGTGCGCCTCACCGAGATCCGCATCAAGCGTATCAGCAAGTTCGACGCGTTCCAGGCCGATGAGCATATCCGTAGCCTGGAGGACAACCTGGCCACCGTGCAGCACAAGCTGGACCACTTGGTGGACCATGCGGTGGACTACTTCAAGGAGTTGAAGAAGAAGTTCGGCACTGGCCGCGAGCGCAAGACCGAACTGCGCACGTTCGACACCATCGTGGCCACCAAAGTGGCCGTGGCGAACCGCAAGCTCTACGTGGACCGAGCGGAGGGCTTCATGGGTTGGAGCCTGCGCAACTTCGAGTTCGTGGACGAGTGTAGCGAGATCGACGATATCATCGTGTTCCGCGCCAATGGCACCATGATCGTCACCAAAGTGGCGGACAAGAAATTCATCGGCAAGGATTTCCTCCATGTCGGTGTATGGAAGAAGAACGACGAGCGCACCATCTACCACCTGATCTATCAGGACGGGCCGAAGGGCGCCTACTACATGAAGCGGTTCGCGGTAACGGGCATCACACGCGACAAGGAATACGACCTCACGGGAGGTGCTCCTGGTTCTAGGGTGGAGTACTTCACCGCCAACCCCGATGGGGCCGCCGAAGTAGTGCAGGTGCAGTTGCGTCCGCGTCCCAATTTGCGCAAGAGCAAGTTCGATATCGACTTCGCGCAGCTCAGTGTGAAGGGAAGGGGCAGCAAGGGCAACCTGCTCACGCGCCACCTGGTTAGCAAGATCACGCAGAAGGAACGGGGCGGATCCACGCTGGGCGCCATCCCGATCTGGTTCGATGAAACGGTGCGCCGCCTGAACGATACGGGCCATGGCCGCTACCTCGGCCGCTTCGCCGGTGAGGATCGGATCCTGGTGGTGCTCTCCACCGGGCAGTACCAGTTGCTACCCTTCGCGCTCAGCACCCACTTTCCTGACGAGACCATCACCGTGGTGAAGTGGGATCCGAAGGCGGTGATCAGCGCCGTGTATTGGGAAGGGGAGAAGCAGCAATACCAGGTGAAGCGCTTCCTGGTGGAACCCGCGAAGGATCCCGTCACGTTCATCACCGAACATCCCGAAAGCAAACTCGCGCTGCACAGCTTAGTGGGTCATCCCCGGGTGAAGGTGGCTTTCGACAAGCGCAGCAACGATCGTCCCAATGAGGAGGTCGATATGGAGGCCTTCATAGCGGTCAAGGGCGTCAAGGCGCTCGGCAATCGGCTCACACCCTTCAAGGTGAAGGACCTCGAATTGCTGGACCCGATGTTCATTCCCATGACGCCGGAGTTGGAGGAAGTGCAGGGCATGCTCATCACCGATGAGGAGGTCGGCAACTTGGACGCGCCCGAAGAGGAGGGCTTGGAGGAATCGCCGATGAAGCAGTTCCGCCGCGACCAGGCCGCACAGGACGTGGAGCGATCACCGGAGGATCCGATGATCGGCTACGAACCGGGCAAGCAGATCACGTTGGGGTTGGATTAGCCAACCGATCATTCGGTGTGGGTTAACTTCGATGGCCTATCCAACGAACCATGACGAGCATCGTGCTGCGCGGCCTTCTGTCTCTTGCGGTCTGTGCGATCACCGCACCACTGTTGGCACAATCCCTCACCAACACCCTCGATCGCGAAGTCTCTGTGCTTTGCTTCTGGCGGCAGGGTTCCGCGTGTCCGGGCGATGTGCTCGATGAGGTCGGCGTGAAGTACACCGTGCCAGCGGACAGTTCCATCGTACCGATGCGGCCGACGGGGCAGGCCAAGCGCATGCTGAACCGCGTGGAGATCTGCTGCGATCCGGAGTGTACGATCCGTTCCGAAGTGTACGTGACGTGCAGTGGGAACAGCAGTAAAGGCAAATGCAAAGGGCAGGCGTACCGCCTGACGCGATCGAAGGAGGACGACTACCGGATCCAATAGCGTCCGCGCGGTGCGGCGATCGCGATCAGCGCACCACGAGCCGGAGCACTTCCGTGCCACCCATCCGATCGATGTGTACCAGATAGCTGCCCGGAGCTAGTGCATGCACATCCAGGGAATGCGGCATGAACGTGCTTCGCGCGGCTTCTAGCGTGCGCCCCAACGCATCGATCAACCGAACATCCATGCGTTCGCCTGACGGGCCTTCGATCATGACATGGTCCGACGCCGGGTTCGGACGCAAGGTGAAGGCATGTGCTCCTTCGGTCGGCGTGATCGATGTACACAGGTCCACCACGTAGTCTACCGATGAAAGGCTCGGACAGTCCAGGAGGGGTGATGCCAGAGCGATGATGGAAAGGGGAGTGCCTGGAGGGAACTGCCAAACCTCTATGATCAGCGTGTCGTTGGAGGTGGGCATCGTGCCGCCCCACGAGCCGAACGTGGGCGTAGCCGTGAAGACCGCTGGGAAGTCCGTGGGGCACAGCGTTCCACTTTCAGCAGGCGTGCCGTTCAAGAAGATCGTAGGTACCACCGGGTCGGCCACAAGGAGCGATCGCGGCGCGTTGACGAGCGTACAGCCTCCCTGGCCGGTCCAGATGTACTGGAGCGCGTAGTTGCCCACCGGCACAGAGGCCGGATCGAAGAAGCCATCGAACCCGACCGGCGCTGACCATGTGCCTCCTTCCGGTTGCGCGCTGAATAGGGCGCTCGCATCATCCGAGCAGAACAGTAGATCGCCGAGCCCGGCGAAGACGAGGACCGTGTCGTAGACCTGGATCTCCACATCGGCCGAAGCGGAGCAGCCGAACTCGGGCTCGCTCGCGGAATAGGAGAGCGTGAACGATCCCGCACCGATGGAACCCGCATCCAGGGATCCATTGGCCACTCCAGGACCTGACCAAGTACCCCCTGTCGGCACACCGTCCGGCAGCGCGATCGGTGATTGACCATCCCCTGCGCAGAACGGAAGCAGGAGAGGGCCTTCCACGATCGGAGCGGTATCGCCCACGAGCACCAGCAGGGTATCCGCGTTGGCGCATTCGCCCGGGCTCTGTGCACCCACGATCAATTCGTACACACCGGGCACCGGACCCGCGAACGTGCAACCGAACGTGAGCTCTTCCACAATGCCTCCGCCAGAGAAATAGGTATAGCCGATCGGCCCGAACGCAACGAGGAGAACGGTATCGCCCACGCAATAGGTGGTATCCGTCACGTTCCACGAAACGGATGCCGGGGCGCCCATTGTGAAGCCCGTCACCAGCCCGGGGCAGACCGCTCCGGTCACATCGGTATAGGTACACGCGATCACTTGCGTGTTCAAGGGCACGGTGCCCGGATCGAACACACCGTTCGTTGTGACCGGTGGATCCCAGACCACGCCGCTCGGCACCGCTGTGAGTTGCACAGGTGGATCACTGGTACAGATCAGACCGTTGAGCTGTGGATCGATCGCCACCTCGGCTATCACCGAGATCGGTTGGGATGCATACGCCCCGCAGAACTTGTTGAACACAGCATAGGTGAGAGTGAAGTCGCCGACGCCCGGGGGAGTGAAGGTGTTCAGATCGGTATCCACGCCGGGCCCGCTCCATAAACCATCCGGCAGACTTGCCTGGTCCAGCGCGTATTGCTCGGCGGTCACGCACAGCGTATCGAACGGTTCGAGGAACAACCCGGTGATGGCGGGAAGCACTTCCACCACGAGCGTGTCGTACGCGACACATTCGCCTGGACCACCACCTGCGGCGGTGATCGTATAGAACCCGGGGCCTTGCCCTGGATCGAAGTAGCCGTATACCGATGCGGGTGGCATAAATACCACCGAGTCGAGCGGGCCATCCATGGTTACGCTGCCGAAGGTGGCGGTTTGCGCCGTGATCACTTGTTGCGGGCCGTCTTCGCACAGCACGCTCGGCCCGCCGAAGGCGAGACCACCGCATGGTAGAATGTTCAAGTCGAGCGAGGCACTGCATTGTCCTTCCGTTTGATCGGTGTACAGGAGGATCACTTCGCCGAACAGGGGCCGGGCATCGCATCCGGTGTACAAGTAGCCGTTCACATCAGCCGCTCCGTACCATTCTCCACCTGGCGACGCGATGAACTGGATCTGGTCCCCAGGACACTGCGGGTCGAGTAGCGGATCGACGGTGGAGATCGTAGGAGCATCGATCAGTACCACGTCCATGGCGCCCGAGAGCGGGCACCCCGTGGTGTCGATCACAGTGTAGGTCAAGATGTACGTTCCACCATCCAGCCCACCTGTATTGAAGAGTTCGTTCGACACGTTCGGCCCGGTCCATATCCCACCATCGATCGGTGTGTGGAGAGGCAAATAGATGCTTCCGCCGTTGGCGCATAGAATATCCGGTGCGACAAGTGAAATGGTATCCGTGAGTGAGAGCCCATTGGCGTACCACGAAATGGAATCGTTGTGAGCGATGATCAGATCGTTGCGCGTATCGCCGTTCAGGTCGGCGATGTGGAAGCGATGGCCTTGCGGCAGGTCCGGTAAGGCGATGGGCGGTGCGAACGCGTTCGCGATGGGATCGAAACTGGTCCATCGCACGCCCGATCCCAAGTTCCTCCATACAAGATCGATGGTGCCACCACAGCCGAGATGACCAGCCGTACCGCTGTTCAAGGAGAGATGGATGGGTTCGAACTGCTCGCCCACGAAAGAGGGCCAGGGTTGGCCTTCCACATGGTAGTTACGGACCCACCGGGTCTGGTGGTCCTGGCCAAGGAGGTCCAAGTCACCATCGCCATCAGCGTCGAGCAGTTGCATGTTCTTGCCGCTCGTCCAGCCGATGGTGCTTGGGAAAGCGGTGGTGAGCCAGTTGGTACCAAGCCCATCGTTGTTCTCGAAGACGGTGAGTTCGCTCTGCACGGCGATCAGGTCCATATCTCCGTCCAGGTCGAGATCGCCCGCCTGGAGCACGGGGCAGAAGGTCCCGGCATCTCGGGGGATCCCGCCTCGATCAACGAAGCCATTGGTGGAGTTGATCGCCCAGAGCAGGCTGTCACCACTCGTGATGATGATCTCAGGCAGCGTATCCCCGGTGATGTTCGCACAGATCAATGCACCGAAGCCGGACGGCAGCGCGATGGCCGCCAGGGTGGTGGGCACATCCGCACCGAAGAAGCCGTTGCCGAGGTTGGGCTTCCAGAACACCAGGCTGTCCGATCCTGTGCTGATCGCCAGGTCGGGATAGAGATCGCCGTTCAGGTCGGTCAATGCCACTTCGGAATAGCCGGCCATTCCACTTCGGATCACCTGGGGTGGACCGAACGCCCCCAAGCCGTCGAGGTTCTCGATCCGTAGCAACGAACTGCCCAGATCGGCGAGTACCACGATGTCCTGATCGCCGTCCAGATCAAGATCCGCAGTGAGCACCTCCTGGATCTCCGCGATGCCATTTTCGACCGGCTGGATGGGACCGAACTGCGCCCATGCGCTGGAGGCGACGAATTGCAGGATCAGGGCGGCACGAAAGCACATGGAGTTCATAGTGGTCGGATAAGGGACCATGAATGTAGCGCGGGGATCCGAAAGGCCTCGCGGCGAGCGATCGGACCGTTCAGCGCCTAACCACCAACGGGAGCACCCTCGCGATCGTACCATCGCCCAGGAGCAACGAATAATGGCCCGGGGCGAGCACCGAAACATCCAAATGCATGGGCCAGCGGTCCACGTCGTGTTCCAATACAACGCGGCCCATCACATCGGCGATACAAAACTCACCCGTAGCCGGGAGATCGCTCATGATGAATAGGTCGTTCGTCGCCGGGTTGGGCCACACGCGGTACGCACCCGAAGCATGCTCTTCAACGGCATTGTCCAGAAGCACCAGCAGGGTATCCGCTACGCTCTTGCTGCAGGGGCCAACGCTAGCGGTATAGTACACGTCGAACACACCCGGACCTTCAAGTGCGGGATCGAACTGCGTGACAGGTAGGCCATCGATCGTGTACACACCGCCGAGCGGAAGCCCGCCGGAGAGGATGATGGGCGGGCTGTTCGTGAACAGCAGGTCCAATGGAATCTCGAAGGTGACCACCGGTGCGGCCAGCACGAAAAAGGCCAGTGGATCGCTCACGCAATCGCCTCCCGTGGGATCGGTATAGATGTATTGCGCCACGCCTTGGAAGGGTATGGGTTGAACGCCAGCGGGATTCAATATTCCGGAACTGGGATCGAGAGGGGCGCTCCAGATCCCACTGGCCGGGCTGGCCGAATAACCCGCAGGGCCGCTATCGGTGCAATAAACCGTGCTGTCCTCCGGGCCGAAGATCGACGGCCTGCTGATGGCGGTGATCACCTGAGAAGCGTTCGCCGTACATCCGAGTGTGTCAGTGTAAGCATACGAGAGGATGTAGTTACCGAACTGGGGCGTACCTACTTCGAACACATCGCCGAACACCCCGAAACCGCTCCAGGTGCCTCCCGCAGGTGAACCATGGTCCAAGGTGTAGGGACCGGAGCTGCTGCAAAGCGTGTCGAACGGAGTGAGCGACAATTCGGGCAGCGCGAACACGGTGATCGTGGTCCAGATGGAGTCGGGACAGACATCCCCGCCGGAGGCAAGGGCCTGTATGGAATAAGTACCAACACCTTGTGAAGGATCGAACTGCGCGGTGGCCACGTTCGGTTGCACATAGACGACATTGTCCAACTCACCCGCGAGCGTGACATATCCGGGGGAAGGACCGGAAAGGACCAAGGTCTGTGGAGCATCGTTCACACACATCGCGGTATCGATCAGAAAGGTCATCGGCGCGATGTCCCACACCTCGATCACCTGGCCTACGCTCGCACAACTCGCCCCGGTGGCATCCACATGTACAAAGACCAATTCACCGACGAATGGCCGCGTATCGATATCCAACAGACCGAAGCCGTCCACGGGACCGAACCAGAGCCCGTTCGACGGCGCCGCGCTGAATTGCACCGGACCTGTGGGGCAGTTCCACGGTCCTGGCTCAGACGCTGTGATGATGGGCATTTCGATCACGTGGAGCGTGGTGCCATCCGCCACTGGGCAGAGGGAGCTGTCCTGCACTTGGTAGACGATCGGATAGCTCCCGGCCCAGGCCGATCCGGCATGGAACGAATCGTCAATGATCCATGGGCCGGACCATGCTCCACCTGGCGGTGCGGTATAGGGCAGGAGATAGTCACCGCCGAACTGGCACAACGTATCGAGCGGAGGGAACGTGATCGAGTAGGCAGGGGCGCTGGTCGGAAGCTCACATCTATACCAACCGAACTGATCCGCGGAGATAACGAACAGGTCGTCGAGGCCATCCCCATCCAGGTCACGTAGAAGTGCTCGCTCGCCAGGCGCCACATAAGGAAGTGCGAGGGACGGTCCCAAGGTGTTCAATGTGGGATCGAAGTGGCGCCACCGCGTAGTGGCTATCGTGTCCGACGTAAAATGGACCACAGAGGCCGACGACCCGCACCCGATGTGGCCGTACGCCCCTTCACCCGCTTCGGGTTGTTCGCACAGCACATCGAGTGAAAAGGACGGCCATGGCAAGCCTTGTGCGGTTCCGTTCCGCAAGGTACCAACCATGGACCCGTGCAGTCCGATATCGAGGTCGCCATCGGTGTCCACATCGATCAGATCCGGACCGCGAAGCACATCGAGCGGGGTCTGCGCGATCACGGTTGCGTCCCAGATCGACCCATCACCGGCCGTATTGCTCGCGATCACGAATTCTCCTTGCGGATCGTAGAGCAACAGATCGAGCGTGACGTCGCCGTCCAGATCGGCCACGTCCATATACCCTATAGGGCCGCCTAGCAGGGAAGGTATGGTCTGTAGTGGGCCGAAGGTGCCACCGAGGCCTGCGCACCAGAACGCGTTGGACGATCCCGCGCAGGCCGCGATAGCCTCTGGAAGCCCATCGCCGGTAATGTCCGCCGCATGTACGCTTCGCGAGCCTGGCGGCAGCATGGGTGCCGGGAGTGCGGCTACCAAAAATGGTGCTGCGAAGTTCCCGAGCCCATCAACGTTCGTCATACAGTAGAGCGAACTATCCGATGCGCGACCGAAGAGGATGTCGTTGTCCCCATCTCCGTCGAGGTCGGCGCAGGCGGCGATCACATGATCCCCCATACCGATGCTCAACAGGATCTCCGCCGCACCAAGATCCCCGGAGCCGTCCAGGTTGCGGTAGCGGATCATTCCATGTGGGGTAGTGGCCAGCAGATCACCATCGCCATCACTATCGAGATCAGCGACCAACAGGGCATCCACGGCGATCGTATCTACCGGTTGGAGCCCACCGAATTGGGCATAGCCACGCGAGAACAGGACGAGCGCGAAAAGGGTAAAAGCGATGCGCATGGCGCTTAGAGCGGAGCGCGAAATTAACATGCGCCAGCCCTGGGATCGGGGAACTGTATTGTGGGATCTTTTCCCCGCTCTCAACAACTACAAAGCACAGGTAGCCCGGCGTCGTTCATCAGCAACCGCTCTTTCTCCGCGTCAGCGATGTAGCGGTAGTCGTCCGAGGCGGTGGCCATGATCGCGATGCCTTGAGCGTCCACCTTGCGGGCATACTGGATCGTCTGTTCCGCGAAGCCGATGGAATAAACCACGCTGGGTTCGTTGACCTCCCGATGTGCGATCCCGTTCTCCGCTAGATAGTGCAACATCTTGAGCTTGTTCTGAAGCAGTTGGTCCGAAGGTGATTCTCCAGGGCGCATGAGTTGGAACACATGCACTTCGCTGCCAAAAGTGCGCGCGAGCAAGGTGGTGGCCGAAAGCAGTCCGGTGATGTCGGCGTGTCCTGCGACGGGCATCACTAGGCGGTCCACGGAACGAACCTGGCTGGAGGCCTGCATGATCCAACTCGGGATGGGGATG
This sequence comes from Flavobacteriales bacterium, assembly GCA_016703105.1. Classification (GTDB taxonomy): domain Bacteria; phylum Bacteroidota; class Bacteroidia; order Flavobacteriales_F; family PHOS-HE28; genus PHOS-HE28. The sequence continues at coordinate 588,677 of JADJCS010000001.1, read as the reverse complement.
TGTCTAACGAGCTTGAGGATATCGGCGCCGAAGAGGTTTTGGCGCAATCCCCTCGGCCCATAGGTGCCGGCCACCATGATAGTATGTGCTTCCGCCGCTTCCTTCTGTATTTCCTTCAGGAAGTTACCATCGCGCAACTTGATGTTCACAGGGCACGCGCCGGTCGCACCCGATATATCAGCCTTCAGCATGGCCTCTACTTCCTCCGCACGCGGCCCCTTGCGTTCCGTGCTATCGCGCACATGCAACAGGGTAACGGAGGATCGTGTGCGGTCAGCGAATTGACGCGCATGGGCCAAGGCCGTCCGGCCCAGGTCGCTGAGGTCGGTGGGGCATAGAATGTCGCTCATGGAAGTAGGGCTGGTCGCGAAGATCAGGTTCGGACTTGCGGGTCGGGCAAGATAACGAGGTCCTTGCTGGTCCGGTCGAACCCGCCGATAGCAGTCCCACGGGCACCAGGAAGGTGATGCGAGGATCCGTCGGTGCGGCGCTGGATCCCCCTACATTCGGCCACCTTTGAGCGAACCCATGCGATCGATCCTTGCCCTTTTCCTCTTTTCCGCGCTTGTCCGGCCTTCGGTCGCGCAGTTGAACATCACCCTACTGGGCCAATACGATTATCAGGCCGCACGGAACAGCGATCTCAGCAACATCTGGGGGTACACGGACGAGTTAGGCAACGAGTACGCGCTGATCGGTGTGAACGGCGATGACAATGTGCCCAACTCCGGAGGGCTTTCCGTGGTGGACATCACCGATCCGGCGAACCCGGTGGAGGTCTTCTTCACCCCCGGGCCCAACAGCATCTGGCGGGAGATCAAGACCTATGGTGACCATGCCTATATGACCACCGAGGCGGAACTGGGGCTCACCATTGTGGACCTGGGCCCATTGCCGCTCAGCAACGTGCTGCCCACCACGGTCTTCAACGGGAACGGATGGCTCACAGCGCATTCCCTGTTCATCGATGAGAACGGCCTGTTGTACTTGCACGGCACCAACCGTGGCAATGGGGGCGTGATCTTCTACGACCTGACCCAGGATCCCATGGCGCCCGTGGAGGTAGGGGAGTTCGATCAATGGTACATCCACGATAGTTACGCACGCGGTGACACCATGTATGCGGGCCATATCTACGATGGCTTCTTCAGCATGGTGGATGTGAGCGATCCCGCCAACCCGGTGTTGCTCGGCACGCAGACCACGCCGAACAACTTCACGCACAATACCTGGTTGGACGATAGCGGACAATACCTTTTCACCACCGATGAACGCGACGGCGCGTTCGTAGGGGCCTATGATGTGAGCGACCCTGGCGATATCCAGGAGGTGGATCGCTTGCAGAGCGAGCCGGGGTCGGACGCGATCCCCCACAACACCTATTGGTTGAACGATTTCGTCGTAACCAGCTACTACACCTATGGGGTCGCCATCTACGATGCCACCCACCCATGGAACATGGTGGAGACCGGCCACTACGACACCTCCCCCCTTACAGGAGGTGGTTTCAATGGAGCCTGGGGAGTGTATCCCTTCTTCCCTTCGGGCCGTTTGGTGATCTCCGATATCCAGGAAGGGCTGTTCATTCTTGGGCCGACCTATGTGTCCGCGTGCTGGTTGGAGGGCATCGTCACCGATGCGCAGACCGCGCTTCCTGTGAACAGTGCTTCTGTGGAGATCGTAGGGCTTCAGGTCAACGACACCACTACGTTCGATGGTCTCTATGCCACGGGGCACTACCAGGCCGGAACCTATGATGTGCTGGTGCAGGCGCCGGGCTACTTCCCCACCACGGCTGCGGGTATCGTGCTGCAGAACGGGCAGGTGACCGTTCTCGATGTCGAACTCGACCCGATGGTCCCTTTTGTTTTGGAAGGTGTGGTGCTGGAAAGCGGCACCCTTGCACCGGTGCCCAATGCGCAGGTCATGGCCGAAGGCACGATGCTCACCTATACCGCCACGGCCGATGCCAATGGCGCGTTCACCCTTCCTGCGGTGTTCGCGGACAGCTATACGATCACGGCCGGGCAATGGGGTTGGCGTACCACGTGCGCCACAGGCCAGGTGATCGACGATAACACGCCTCCTCTCCAACTGCTTTTGGACAGCGGCTATTACGATGACTTCGTCCTCGATTTCGGATGGAGCGAGGCCACCACCAGTAGCAGCGGCGATTGGGAACGCGCGCTGCCGGTCGGTACCGACTATCAAGGTGATGCGTGCAACCCGGAAGCCGATGCTACTTCCGATTGCGGAGCACATGCCTACGTGACCGGCAACGGCGGAGGCGGTGCGGGCGACGACGATGTGGATGATGGGGCCACTGTGCTCAGTTCACCGGTCTTCGATCCTACGGGGTTGATCCTTCCCGCAGTACGCTATGAGCGGTGGTTCTTCAATGACGGTGGTCAGGGTGGGCCGAACGATCAGTTGGTGGTATCCCTAACGAACGGAACGGATACCGTTGTGCTGGAGACCGTGACGACAAGTGCTTCCGCCTGGGTCGCCTCCCAATTCGTGATAGAGGACTATCTAATACCCAGCACCTCGATGCGGTTGATCGTCTCCGCAGCGGACAACCAACCCGGCCACCTCGTGGAAGGGGGATTGGACCTATTCGAAGTCGTGGCCACTGGTTTCGCGAGCGTGCCTGAACGGAACGGTTCCGGGATCGCGTTGTGGCCGAATCCTACGCATGGAACCTTCACGGTCTCCATTCCGGAAGGCGCCGCCCTTGTGGAGGTGGTCGATCTGCAAGGCCGTGTGCTGCTCCCTACGCAACGCGCGGTCTCGCCGGGTCTGAAGATGGAGACCGCGCTTGCGGCCGGCACTTACTTGGTGCTGGTAAAAGCGGATTCCGGCAAGCGGACGACATTGCCGCTGGTGATCCGGTAACGGGCCTCAACGCTTGTTGGGCACGTTCCCGCAGTGCTCCTGGATCAGCGCGTCCACATCCTCCACGCCACCGAGGATGCGGGCGAGGGATAGGTCCGCGCAGCCTTTTTCCAACTCGCCCTTACGCAAGCGGAGCAACGCTCGGGTGCGCAGAGCGAACGAGTTCGCAGGATAGAACCGGAGGCTGCGCTCCACATCCCGGATGGCCTCGTCGTTCCGCCCCAACTTCATCAGGGCATAAGCGCGGTTGCTCAAAGCAACAGGTTCATCGCGGTCCAGTTCCAGGGCTCTGTCGAACATCTCGAGCGAACTCTCCCACCGTTCCAACCGGATCAACTCATAGCCGCGATTGGTCCAGTGGCCCACGTTCTTCGGTTCCAGGGTACAGAGGTGCTCGACGACCTTGAGCGATCCTTCGTGATCCCCATGGGCGTCGAGCGTACGCGCTAGGGCCCGATTGGCGTCCAGGTCGTCCGGGAGCTTTTCCAAACCAGCGCGCAGATCGGTGATGGCCTGTTCTTCGCGGTGAAGCTCCGCGTTGGCTTCGCCGCGCACGAGCAGAAGTTGCGCATTGATGATCCCCTGGGCACCATTCCGCAACCCTCTGTCACTATAGCGTTCCGCCCCGCGATAGTCTTCTCCGCGCAGGGCATAGAGGGCACGCTGGTAGTTGGCTTCGGGGTGTGTGCTGTCGGTCTTCAACGCTTGTTCCACATCGAGCAGGAAGCGGTCCACTCGATCCATCGCGTACCAAGCACGGGCGCGCGCCGTATAGGTGTGGGCAGAGGGTTGGAGGGATACGGCCTGATCCAAACGGTCCAGGGCTTTCTGGTACCGTTCCACCGCCACCAAACTATCGCCCTCCGCGATCAGGCGGTCCACATCCTGCGCCGCGAGCGGTAGCAAGGACCCAAGGCCCAGGCCCGAACAGAGCCAGTGGATCGCACGCATGTGGCACAAAGGTAGCTGGAAGGCGAAAGCCGAACGGTCAGCACTGTGGGATGCGGGCGCGCGGAACTGCGTCCAAAGCAGCGAATTGGCCTGCGGCGTACTGAAAATGACCCGCCATGGCGATCATGGCGGCATTGTCGGTGCAATAGGCGAGGGGTGGTAGGAAGATCTCCCAGCCTTTGCGGTCAGCCAGTTCAGTGAGCTTTCTCCGCAAGCCGCTGTTCGCGGCCACCCCGCCGGAAAGGCCGATACATGGGATGCCGGTGCGTTCCGATGCCAGCTGGAGCTTGGTCAGCAATTGTTGCACGATCGCCGCCTGTAGCGAGGCGCAGAGGTCGTGCAGCGTAGAGCCGTGCAGCGCCTCGCCCGATCGTTGGAGGCGCGCCACCACGGTCCGGAATGCGGATTTGGTACCGCTGAAGCTCATGTCAAGGTCCCGTACCTGTGGCATCGGCAAAGTAAAGCGCAGGGGGTCACCCAGCACCGCGTACCGGTCGATCAAAGGGCCACCGGGATAGGGCAGTCCCATCAACTTGGCTCCCTTGTCGAAGGCCTCGCCCGCGGCATCGTCCAGGGTGGTGCCAATGGCGGACATCTCCAAAGGGGAGCGTACGAGCACTATCAGCGTGTGACCACCGCTCACCGTAAGGTTGAGAAAAGGGAATGTGGGTATTGGTCGCGGCTCGTCGTCCCGGATGAAGTGCGCGAGCACATGACCCCGCATGTGGTCCACGGCCAGCAAGGGAAGTCCGAGGGCCTGTGCGAACGATCGCGCGTAACTGGTGCCTACGAGCAGCGCCCCGATCAGGCCAGGGCCCTCGGTGTAGGCCACCGCATGCAGATCTTCCTTACGTATTCCTGCCTGTTGAAGAGTGGCTTGTACCACAGGTACGATGTGTTCCTGATGGGCGCGGGAAGCGAGTTCCGGAACTACACCTCCCCAGGCCTCATGTACAGGCTGTCCGGCCACCACCTGGCTCAGAACACGGCCGTCCTCGAGCACGGCCGCAGCGGTCTCATCGCACGAACTCTCAATGCCGAGGATACGGACGGGTCCATCGGGAGGCCGCTGGCCGTCCGCTACTTTCGCCATCCAGGCCCGGGTTTTGAACACATCGGGCAAAACTACGTCCCCTGGCCACCGTCCCGATCGCTCGTTGGATACGTCGCGTGCTGCGCTGGCTCACGTGGTTGCTCCTTCTATTGATCGTGTTCGCGGTCACATCGGTGCTCTTGCTACGCTTGGCGACCGTTCAAACCTGGCTTGCTCATCGTCTCAGCGCGTACCTCGCCGATCGCGGCCTTGCATGTATGACAGTGGGTGAGGTGGAGGTGACCCTCTTTGACGGGGTGCGGCTGAACGAGGTGATGCTCTGTGACATGCGAGGCGATACCTTGATCGCCGCGCGTTCGCTCAAACTGGTCCGTTGGCGCGTGGATCTGGAGCGGCACCGGGTCCATGTGCACGAACTTGAACTGGACGGAGCGCGCTGGTACCTGGCGCAAGCGCTGGGGGACAGCACGAGCAATTTCACCCAATGGATCGCCTCGTTCGGCGGTTCAGATACGGCGGCCGGAGGAGCCCCTTGGGTGATCCAGTGCGACCGGTTCAAGATCCATGACTTCGCATTCACCCATCACGATGCGAACGAGCCGGTGCTGCCGTTCGGTGTGGACTTCGATCATATCGAGGTGCGCGATGCGGTGGTGGAGGGTCATGATCTACTGGTGATCGAGGATAGCATCAGCGCGGTTCTGGAGGAGGTCCGCTTCCGCGAGCGCAGCGGGTTGGTGTGCGAGCATTTCAGCGGTGATGCGATCGTCAGCCCCCACGGCATCTTGGTGGACGGATTGCGGCTGCGGACCCCGGGATCGGATGTGCGCGCGGACGTGCGATTGCTCTCCACCAGTTGGGACGATCACAGCGACTTCCTGCAGAAGGTGCGCTTGAAGGTCGAGTTGGACAGCTCCAAAGTGCGGTTCAGCGACATCGCGTTCTTCGCTTCCGAACTGGAGGGTATGGACCTCGAAGTCATGGCCAAGGGTGAGTTCCGCGGGCCCATCGCCGAGTTGAAGGGGAGAAAGGTGAGCCTATGGTACGGGGATCGGACCCGCTTCGAGGGGGCGGTCGAACTGAGCGGTCTGCCCGAACTCGCGAACACCTTCATCGTGCTCGATGTGGAACAACTCCGCACAGATCTCGCCGATCTGCGGACCTTGCCTACAGCACCGTTCACGGAGGGCGGCAGGTTGGAGTTGCCCGAGGAGTTGGCCGCCCTGGGCACCATGAGCTTCCGGGGCAATTTCACAGGCTTCTTCACGTCCTTCACGGCATACGGCAGTGCGTCCACCGCGATCGGTGCCTTGTCCACGGACATGTCGTACGAACGCGATACCGTCTCGCGCATCTTCGCCTTCCACGGTGCGCTGGCCTCGGAAGGATTCGACCTGGGGCCACTGATCGGTGACGCAACGCTCGGCACCATGGCCTGCGACCTGAAGGTGAACGCACGTGGTAGGAACTTCGCCGGCATGCAAGCGGATCTCGAAGGGATGGTCCCCCTGCTCACATTGAACGGCCAGGCGGTGAGCGGGATCACAGTGAACGGCCGGTTGCAACGCGACCTGTTCAATGGCCATTTGGAATGCGATGATCCCTACCTACAGTTGACCTTCGATGGCCTGGCCGACCTGCGGGGGCGCTGGCCGAAGGTGGATTTCACCGCAGCGGTCCGCCACGCCGATCTCTTCGGGCTACGCGTGCTGCCCAAGCAACATTTGGGCGAAGTGAGTTTCTCGATCGACGCGCGCGGGGAGCTCGCCCCGGATTCGCTCAAGGGCACGCTCTCCGTGAAAGACCTCACCTACTGCGATGATAAGGGCCTGCTGGAACTCGGTGATGCGGAGGTCTCGAGCGGTCGGAGCGACGGACAACCGGTGCTCACGCTTCGTTCGTCCATGGCCGACGCCCATGTGCGAGGTATCTTCCTGCCTACGCTCCTCCCCGAGGCTTTCCGGAACGTGGTCTTCAGCGTATTCCCCGCGCTGAGCGAGCAAGTGGAGTATGTGCAGGAGGAGCAGTATTTCGATTTCAACATCGAACTGAAGGCCATCGATAGTCTGCTGAACCGCCTTGTGCCAGGACTGTCCGCAGGTGCAGGGGCCACCTTCGAGGGCGGTTTCGATTCACGCACCTTCGACCTTTCACTTGGCGCGGTGCTGCCCCATTTCACCTATGGCGCCATCAAGGGCGATTCGGTCACTTTATTCCTCGACAAAACCCTGGATGTACTGGCCTTCAGTGCCCGCAGCGATCGACAGCACCTTACGGACAGCACGTACCTCACGGGTATCGACATCACCGGTAAAGCCTATCAGGACGAAGTGATCCTCACCATGGGTTGGGGAGGCTCATCGGGCGGTACCCATGGGAAGCTGGATCTGCGCGGCCTGGTGAACGGCCCGACCGATGTGGAGATCGACCTCCTTCCCTCCGAGCTCCATTTCGGGCTTGGCAGTTGGAAGAGCCAGGGCACCACCCGGCTGCACTATGCGAACGATGAACTTCTGGTCGACTCGCTTCGGATGCGGAACGGCGAAGAACGTGTTGAGATCGAAGGCATACTCTCCAAGGACCCGGAGAAAGCGATCGGCTTCCTATTGGATGGCGTGCGGCTCGATCATCTCCGGCCTTTCTATGCCGGGCCCTCTTTGCACGGGACGGTGAGCGGCGATGGGCGCCTCTTCGATGCCTTCGGTGAGCCCTACCTGCTGAGTTACATCTGCCTGGATTCCTTGCGTGTGGCCGACAAGCCGGTGGGCGACATCAAGTTCGCCGCCTCTTGGCACGATGGGCGTCGCGAGATGGACGTGAACGGCACGGTGCAACGCGATACGCTGCGCGCGCTCGAGTTCACCGGCAGGATCGCTCCCGGCCGCGATCGCGAACAACTCGACCTGAACCTGCTCCTCGACGATCTCGACTTGGCCTTCATCGACCCGTACTTGCCGGAAGGAGTGAGCGATATAAAGGGCGAGCTATCCGGAACCATCCATGTGGGCGGGATGTTGAGTGAGCCCCAGGTGGAGGGCACCGCCCTTCTGAAGGACGCGGGTCTGCGGATCGACTACCTCAACACGTTCTACAGTTTCACCGATGAGGTGCGAGTGCTGCCTGACGCGTTCTGGTTGGACCTGGTCCCATTGAAGGACCAGGAAGGCCACCTGGCCAAAGCCACCGGCACCATCAATCATAAGGGCTTCAGCAAGTGGGATTATGATGTGACCCTGGAGGTCGACCGTTTCCTGTGCTTGAACACCACCTCATTGGACAATGAGCTCTTCTATGGGAAGGTGTACGCTACCGGCGATGTGCAAGTGAGCGGATATCAGGGCAACTTGGAGGTGACCTTCGATGGGCGCACAGACAAGGGAACGGTGATCGGGCTACCGTTGGGCAGCGGGAAGGACGTGGGCGGGATCGACTACGTACGCTTCCATGCGGGCACACTGGACCCCGACACCCTGGCCGCACCGGTCGATCTGAGCGGGGTACGGTTGGACATGAACGTGGAGGTGACCCCCGATGCACGGTTCGAGTTGATCTTCGACCCCACGGTCGGTGACATCCTCGAAGGCAGCGGGCAGGGGAACGTGACCATGGAAGTGACCCCGGCGGGTGATCTGGCCATGTGGGGCGATGTCGAACTCACCACGGGGAGCTACTTGTTCACATTGCGGAACGTGGTGAACAAGCGCTTTGAGGTGGAGCCGGGAGGTCATATCACCTGGTTCGGCGATCCCCTCGATGCCCAACTCAACGTCAACGCGTTGTACAAGCTGCGCGCCCCTTTGATCGACATCATTCCCGCGGAGCGGTCGGACGCGCTGCTGAAGCGCGTACCGGTGGAGGTGATCATGCACTTGACGGACCGCTTGGTGAACCCCGATATCGGTTTCGACATCCGGTTGCCATCGGTGGATGAAGGGGTGCGCACCCAAGTGAACAGCTTGGTGAGCGATCCCGATGAGTTGAACCGGCAGGTGTTCTCGCTCATCGTATTGAACCGCTTCCTTCCGGTGGACCGTTTAGGATTGGCCAACAACAGCACCGCGACCAGGGGCAACGTGGTGAGCAGTTCAGGGAGCGAACTGCTCAGCAACCAGGTGAGCAACTGGCTGAACCGGCTCAGCAACGATGTCGACCTGGGCTTCAACTACCGGCCCGGCGACGACCTCACCCAGGATGAACTGGAGGTGGCCGTGAGCACCCAGCTCTTCAACGAACGCTTGGTGTTGAGCACCAACGTGGGTGTTCAGTACGGTTCCACCTCGAGCCAACAGAGCAACGCGTTGGTGGGCGACTTCATGGCCGAGTACCTGATCACCGATAACGGGCGGTTCCGTTTCAAGGCGTTCAGCCAGAGCAATGATCGCAACCTGAACCAGGTGGACCAGGCGGCCACCACCCAAGGTGCGGGCCTGGCCTATCGCATTGAATTCAATACCGTGGGCGAACTTTGGCGACGTCTGAAGGGCTCGCTCCGGTCCAAGAAGGAAAGACCACCTGCGCCGGTGAACGTCACGTCTCCTTGAAGGATCACCGGGAAGGACGGCTCAAGCGCCCTCTTTCGTTCGCGCGGCCGGGAGCTTCAACTCGTGGCCCAGCTTCAGCTTCTTGGTCAGGAGGTAGTGCGCGTTGTGCGCGTTCGCCGGGATCTCGATCGGCAGGTTCTCTACGATCTCAAGCCCGTACCCGATCAATCCCGTCCGCTTCTTGGGATTGTTGGTGAGCAGGCGCATTTTGCGTACGCCGAGATCGTGCAGGATCTGTGCACCGACCCCGTAGTCCCGTGCGTCCATGTCGAAGCCGAGTTGCAGGTTCGCCTCTACGGTGTCCAGGCCCTGTTCTTGCAACGCGTAGGCCTTCAGCTTGTTGATCAATCCGATACCGCGTCCTTCTTGTTGCATGTAAAGGACCACACCACGGCCGTCGAGCTCCACCAGTTCCATGGCGGCATGCAGCTGCGCGCCACAATCGCAACGATGGCTGCCGAAAATGTCACCCGTCACGCAGGAGGAATGCACGCGCACCATCACGGGGTCGTCTTTTGTCCACGTGCCTTTCACAAGGGCCAGGTGCTCTTCACCCGTGGTGGTCTGTCGGTAGGCGATCAGGTCGAAATCACCGTGCTCGGTAGGCAGTTTCACTTGCACCTGTCGCTCGATGAGCGATTCGGTGCGCATGCGGTAGGCCACCAGGTCTTCGATGCTCACGAGCTTCAGACCGAAGCGGTCGGCGATGGCGCGCAACTGCGGCAGGCGGGCCATGGTGCCGTCCTCGTTCAGCACTTCCACCAGCACGCCTGCGGGTTCGCAACCGGCCAGGCGGGCGAGGTCGATGGTGGCTTCGGTATGGCCCGTGCGTCGCAGCACACCGCCGTCGCGGGCCTTCAGTGGGAAGATGTGCCCGGGTCTTCCCAGGTCGTGCGGGCGGGTGGTGGGATCGATGAGGGCGATGATGGTCTTGCTACGATCGCTGGCGCTGATGCCAGTGGTGGTGCCGTGGCCTTTCAGATCGATGCTCACGGTGAAGGGGGTCCCATGCACGGCGGTGTTGTCCTCGACCATCATGTCCAGGTCGAGTTCCTTGCAGCGGTCTTCGGTGAGCGGAGCGCAGATGAGGCCGCGGCCATGGGTGGCCATGAAGTTCACCACTTCCGGTGTGGCATTGCGTGCTGCAGTGATGAAGTCGCCCTCGTTCTCACGGTCCTCGTCGTCCACGACGATCACCACTTTGCCCGCGCGGATCTCCGCGATGGCCTCTTCAATGGGGTCCAGGATCTTCTTCATGCGTTCGTGACAGCGCGCACCACGCGCTTTCCAGCGGCCGCGAAGTTAGCCGATCGCGCGATGGCCAGGGCTTTCCACAGGCCCGGGGTGCCCGGTGATCAGGCGGTCCAGGGCGTCGGCGGCGGTGGCCCAATCGAAATGGGAGCGCACGAACCGCAGCCCGTTCGCCGCCAGCATTTCGCGTTCCTCGGGATGCTCGAGCAGGCGCAGGATATGGACCGCATAATCGGTCGGTGTGTGGCCGATCAGTATCGCCTGGCCCGGCGGCGCACCCACCGCGTTGTTCGCCAGGGAGGAGGTGATGCAAGGCAGCCCCATGGCCATGGCCTCGAGCAATTTATTCTGGAGGCCCGTGCCTATCTGCATGGGTGCCACGAAGATCCGGGCCGAGGCATAGGACACACGGATGTCCTTGACCCAACCGGACACGACCACTTGCGGATCGCGTTCCGCGAGCTCACGGATGCGCGGGCTGGGATCGACCCCGCTGATCAGGAGGGTGATGTCCGGCCTTTCCGCACGCACCAGAGGGAGCACCTTGTTCACCAGGTAGATCACACTGTCGATGTTCGGCGGGTAGTTCATGTTCCCCGTGAAGAGCAGATCGTACTTCTTCTCGCCGGGCATGGGGTTGAAGTGGTCGGTGTCCACCCCGTTCGGGATCACCGCCATTTGGTCCCGATGGGGATGGTACACGTAATCCCGGTCCTGTTTCGAGATGATGATGCGGTTGTCGAACAGATCGAACATGAGGTTCTCGTACGTGATCAACCGTCTGGTCTCCGCCAGGAGGAGAGGACGGAACAAGGCAATGGCCGTTTCGGTGCGCCGTTCCATTCCCTTGCTCAGGGTATCCATATAATCAAGGGTCTTCGGCAGCTGCAGGTGGCGGCGCACGTATTCACTGGTCCGCACCAACTGGCAGAGCACATGGTCCGGACGGAAGCGTGCGATGGCGGCATCGACCTTGCGCTGGGCCGCCCGATGGTGGAAATAGGCCACTTGATAGGGAAGGCGCGAGAAAACGGCAGTGGCCAGCTTCCAGATGATGCGCCATCGGGGAAGCGGGATCACCTCAAGATGATGGCAGAACGTGCGCAGATGGGCGAGATGGTCGTCAATGATCGGTTGGTCCGTCAGGCAGCACAGATAGACCTCATGCCGGGCCGCGAGACGCTTCACCAGGTGGTAGGCGCGCAATTTGTCCCCCTTCTCCAACGGAAAAGGAACGCGGGAGAGCAGCACGAACAACTTCATGCCTTGGACACTGTGCGAAAGAACGCGACCAGGTCGTTCACGATGCGTTTGTCGCTGTAGCGGTTCTCGATCAGCTTGCGGGCATGCGTTCCGATGCGCAAGGCCAGATCGGGTTCGGTCAGGACGCGCTCCATGCGATCAACGAATTCCGCGGTGTTCCGGGCGAGCAGGATGTCCTTGCCATCCGTCACTTGGATGCCCTCGGCACCCATAGGGGTGCTGATCACGCACTTGCCCAATGCCATACCCTCGACGATCTTCACGCGCATACCGCCCGCACTGAACAAGGGTACCAACATCACTTGCCGTTGCGCCATGTAGTCGTTGGCGTTCTTTACCCGGCCCTTCACCTGCAGGCCGTCGACGTCCAGTGCCAACAGGTCCTTGGGCATCTGGTTGCCGGCGAGGTGCAGACGTGCCTTGGGGTGGCGCTTGATCACCTTGGGCCACACCTGCTCCAACAACCAGCGGATCCCTTCGATGTTCGGCAACCAGTCCATGCTGCCTAAATGGAAGAAGACAGGCGCGCGATCAGTGGGTGGGGCCACCGCGTATTCCTCCGGCGCGACACCGAAGGGGATCGTGGTGATCCGCGTGCGCTTGCCATGGGCCGCGAAGTGTTCGGCATCCGCCGGGCTGATCGCCGCCACGCCGTCCACGCGGTCCATCACCGCCATCTCGTATTCTTTCAGCTGACGTGCGAGAAAGCGCCGGTACGGACGCTTGATGATGTTGCGTTCTCCGCTCGCGATCCGCTCCTGGATCACATGCTCGAGATTGTGCGAGCGCAGAACGATCGGCGCTTTGGAATACCGCCGGATGGTGGCGATGTAGGGCGTCATGAACAGGCTCTCGAGCAGGACCACATCGAACGCTTCGGAGCTCAACGTACGGATCAACAGGATGTCCATATCCGGTGAGAAGAACCGGCTGATGTTGTAATTGTCCGCGGTGATCAGGTCGGTGAAAGCGTCCACGGCGTTCAAGGACGTGTCCACATAGCTGCTTTCGATCCGCGTGGCCTTTACATAAGCAGCTGGAAGGTCCGCGGGATCCAGAGGGTGCTTCGGAGTGCGGATACAGAGGACCTTAACCGCATGGCCGCTCGCGAGCAGGCCACGGGTCAGGTTGTGCATGGCCTTGCTGCCGCCATCAATGGGCGGGTAGGGAGGCTTATGGCACAGTTGGAGGATCCGCATTGTGCGCCGGGCGCCATCGGGCCGTAAAGCGGACCCAGCCGCGATAATACGCATCGCGATCGAACAGAGGACTGTCCGTTGTGGCCTTCCAGGTCAGGAAAAGCCCGATGGGCAGGAGTACCAGGCTGCTCACCCACATGCCCGGCCAGGGGCCGAGCTTGTCGGAGATCACCAACTTCTCGGTGCTGAACGATACGATATGGAAGATCAGGAAGAACACGATCGCGAACACGGTGGGCAATCCCATGCCACCTTTCCGGATGATAGCGCCGAGGGGCGCCCCGATGAAGAAGAAGATGATGCACGCGAATGCGAGCATCGGTTTGCGGTGCCACTCCACCTGGAATCGGGTGATCTGCTCGCGTGCGGCCGAGCGCTCCGTCACGGTGCGTTCCAGGTATTGCAAAGTGCTGCGTGCCATCGCGATGGCTTGATCGTACACGCTCGCACGGTCCTCGGGTCCGAGCGTGGCGAGGTACACCGCTTGGTCCTGCGCTTCGCCGGGTCCGCTCACGGTGACGCTATCCCGGGTGATCCAGGAGGTATTGCGCAAGTGGTGCTGTTGACCGTTGATGCGCAAGGCCAGCTTGATGCGCAGGGTATCCTCCTGCTTAGCCAACTGCCCGATGGTGAGCATCTTGTAGTGGTCCTTGAAAAGGTCCTCGTCCGTGCGGTTCAGGCCGAGTCCGCTCAGGTCCATGCGTACCACGTCGGTCTCGAAGGTGCCGTGGACGAGGGCTTGATCGTGCCGCGGCTTTCCTGCCGGATCACGCGCGTCGTAGAAGTGCCCGTCATGCAACGTGAGCAGCAGGGAGTTCCCGTCGGTGCTCCGCTGCATGCTCCCGGTGCGCGCACGCACCACCGTGCGGTTGCCTTGGAAGGGATCCCGATGGTCATAGATCAGCACATCCTCGAGGGTACCGCTTTCCTGGTCCTTGTTCCGCACACGGATGCTCAAGCCATCGATCCCGTTGTAGAAGACACCGGGCTGCAGGTTCATGGCCGGTTTCTTGCGTGTCACATCCCAGAGCAAACTCTGCATCTTCAAGTTCGCGATCGGCAGGATGTTGTTGCTGAAGAAAAAGGAGAACCCGCTCAGGGCCACGACAAGGAGCAGGAGCGGCAGTAGAATACGGAAGAGATGGAGCCCGGCGGAACGCATCGGGGTGAGTTCACTGTTCTCTCCGAGACCTCCGAGCGTCATGATCGAGCTGAGGAGCACGGCCAGCGGAAGCGCGAGCGGTACGAAGCTGGCCGTCGCATAGATCATCAGTTCGGTCAGCGTGTACCACGGAAGCCCCTTGCCCATCAGGTCGTCCACGTACTTCCACAGGAACTGCATGCTGAGGATGAAGAGCACGATGACGAACGTGACCACCAAGGGGCCGACGTAGGCGGAAAGGACCAGACGGTGAAGCCTCTTCATCGGGCGCGAAAGGCCGGGGACCCTTCCCCAAAGCAAGTGCGAGAAGCGAAGGTACCGGCTCAGGCGCCGATCACACGCACCAATTGTGCCACCTGGGAGGTCCAGAGTTGGCGCGCGCCCTCCACGTCTTTGGGCCAGGCGTGGTCGGTCACCACCAAAGCCACATCGTTGGTCATGTCGTCCACGCGGATGCGCAATTCGAAGAACGCGCCGGGATCCTCGTCCTCCATCCACCGGAAACGGATGAGTTCGCCCGCCTTGCGGCCGATACAGAGCGCCTTTTGTTGCTCGGCGCCCCAGAAGAACACATGCTCATCGCCGCGCGCGTCGACATCATCGCAGAACCACTCGCTGAAACCGCTCGGTGTACTGATCAATTCGTAGAGCACATGCGGTGTGCTCCGCACGGGGAATTCCACGACGAATCGTTCCTTCAATGCCCGCTTCATCGCTTTGGCCGGAGCGGCGCTCTGCTCCAACCCCATCATCACCGCTTGGATGGGTTGGCCGCTGGGTGGGCTGGGGGCCTTCTTCTTCGATGCGCTTGCTGGGGGCTTTTCCGCGTTCTCCGTTGCTTTGGTAACTGCGGGGGCAGGGGGCTTTGCGACAATGGGTGTGCGATCCAGCAGGACCTTTGCTCCAGTTGTGGCCGGCGGCGTTTGCGCGGCTGCGATGCCCTTCACAGCGGCTTTTTTTAGGACGACGGGCTTTGTCGTTGGAGCGCTCGTCTTTTTCACGCTGGTCTCGCCCTTCTTCACGGGCTTTTTCGCGGCCACTTTTGGTGCGGGGCGGGCCGGCTTCGCCACTGCGCGCGGCGGGGTCTTTTTTCTAGCCACCTTCACCGGCTTCGCCTGGCCGGATCTCTGCTTTGTAGGAGGGACCACTCTCAGGGACTTCCCCTTTTTAGCTGGTACGGCCTTGCTCCGGGCTGGCCCCGCACCTTTTTTCGTGCTTTGGCTTTTCGGTCCCGCTGCTTTCTTCGTGACCTTCTTCTTGACCGAGACCTTGGGCGGCGCCTTCGCACCCTTGCTTCGGGACTTGGTGGTCTTTCCCGCTTGGCCGCGTCCAGTGCGGGATGGGGCCGCCTTTCGAGCGGGCTTGTGTTGCTTGGCCATGGGCCGCGGCAAGGTAGCGGTTTCAAGTTCCCATGCAAGTGAATGGTGCGTTAAGGCTGTGGAGCCGTCCTGCTATATTTGCCGCCCCTTTGGCGGAGCCCCGCTCCGGAAGGGTTCTTGGCGCGGTAGCTCAGCTGGTTAGAGCGCATGATTCATAATCATGAGGTCGAGAGTTCAAGTCTCTCTCGCGCTACAAAGGCCGCTCAATAAGCGGCCTTGTCCTTGGGTATGCCCTCCTCTGCCTGTTCCTTCATGCACGCGGTAGTTGTGCTGGGGTTCGGCCTGACGGTCGTCGGATGCGGTCATACTGAAGGATGGGACGGCGAAGCGGCGGTGAGGGAGGTGATGCTCCAGCAGGAACAAGCCTGGGACCGGGGGAACATTCCTGGTTTCATGGTCGGCTACGACGAGAAGGTGTGCTTCATTTCTGCGAAGGGGAGCACTTGCGGACGTGATTCGGTCACTGCACGGTACCTGCGGACCTATCCGGATCGGCAGGCCATGGGCGATCTCGAGTTCGGCATTGGGGAAGTGCTGCCCGCAGGGTATGACCATGCGTGGTGTACCGGCACCTGGAAGCTCCATCGGTCGAGGGATACCGTGGCCGGTGGGTTCTCTTTGTTTTGGGCAAGGACCCCGCAGGGCTGGCGGATACTGCGCGACCATACCTATTGACGACTTACCGGGGATGACCTGGCCGGACGCTGCGCGACCTAGTTTCGCACCGTCGCCAACATCTTCGTAACGGCGGCAGAGGCATGAGCGCTACGTGGATCATTCTGTTGCTCACCGTGGCGGTGTCCATCGCGGCCTTCAACAACAGGACTTTTTTCGACCAGCTGGCCTTCGAGCCCTTCGTGGTGCATGCGCGCAAAGAGTGGTGGCGTGCGCTCACCCATGCGCTGATCCACGTGGATTGGGCCCATCTCTTGGTGAACATGTTCGTGCTGTACGGCTTCGGACCTGCGACCGAGACGCACTTGTCGGCTATGAGCGGCGTTCCGGGGCCGTGGGTCTTCCTATTCCTGTATGTGACCGCTGCCTGTGCGGCCGCCCTGCCGTCCTATAACCGTCATCGCTTCGATCCCAGCTATCGCAGTGTAGGTGCTTCCGGCGCGGTCTCCGCTGTCCTTTTCTCCCACATACTCATCATGCCCACCGCGCCGGTGGGTATCTTTCTGCTACCGGTGCGGATGCCTGCCATTGTGTTCGGTGCGCTCTACCTGATCTATGAATGGTACCAGCACAAGCGGGGTGGCAGTGGGGTGGCGCATGATGCTCACCTGATGGGTGCGGTACATGGACTGATCTTCACCGCGCTCTTGGAACCAGAACTCGTCCCCCGCCTTTTCACTGAGCTCATCGCGCTGCTCCCATGATCGCATCGCACAAAGCCGTGTTCCTCGATCGCGACGGGGTGATCAATCGGGAACGAGGGGAGCATACCTGGAAGTTGGACGATTTCGAAGTGCTGCCGGACGTATCAGGGGCCATCGCGGATCTGAAGGAACTCGGCTACCTATGCGTGGTCATCAGCAATCAGAGCGGCATTGGCCTCGGCCTCTATACGCATGCCGATGTGGAAGTGCTGCATCGTTATCTTCACCACCATCTCCACCAGCACGGCACCCGCTTGGACGCGATCTACTACTGCCCGCATCATCCATCAGGAGGTCGTTGTCTTTGCCGCAAGCCAGGTAGCCTTCTTTTGGAGCGGGCCATCGCCCGCTTCGGGATCGACGCTGCTGGGAGCGTCATGGTGGGTGATCGTGACCGGGATCTTGAAGCAGCACGCGCCGTTGGCGTGCGTGGTGTTCTGGTGGCCGCGAACTCCTCGTTGCGATCCGCGTTAACCTCCGTGGCGATCCTCTGATACGATGGACCGGTTCGTGGACCTCAATGGCGCCTTGATGCCGGCCGATAAACCGGTGATCACCTTGGACAACAGGGCCTTCCACTATGGTGACGGACTGTTCGAGAGCATCCGCGTGTTGCGGGGCCGCCCGTGTTTCATGGACGCGCACTGGGCGCGGTTGGTGGAGTGTTGCGCCTTGCTCCGCATCGACCTACCGGCCGGGTTCGATAGGGATGGTGCCGAACACGCGATCGTTCGGCTTTCCGAGCGCAACGGGGTGCTCAGCGGCCGTTGCCGCTTGACGATCTACCGGGACGCCGGAGGCTTTTACAGGCCTACTTCGCACCGTGGTGGTTACGCCATCGAAGTGGTACCGGTGGATCAGGAGACCTACACGCTGAACGAGCGCGGCCTTACGGTGGACATCTACCCGGAGATGCGCAAGCCGGTCAACGCCTTGGCGGTACACAAGACCTTGAACTGCCAATACTATGTGCTGGCCTCCCTCTGGTGCGAAGCGCGGGGGCTGGACGATTGCCTGCTCCAGAACGACCGTGGCAACATCATTGAGAGCAGCACCGGGAATCTTTTCATCGTCAGCAATGGCGTGCTCTACACACCATCGCTCGCGGATGGTTGTCTGGGTGGCATCATGCGCATGCAGATCATCAACCTCGCCCTCGCCAACGGCATCAAAGTGTATGAATGTTCGCTCAACCCGCAGAACCTGCTGGCGGCGGACGAACTGTTCTTTACCAATGCGAGCAAGGGGCCGCAATGGGTATCCACCTACCGCACGAAGCGGTACACCCATCGTACGTCAAAGGCGCTGGTGGAACTGCTGGTGCGGAGCGTGCTCAGTTGAGCGCCGGGTCGTCCGGAAAATTCGCCAGCGGCGCGTAGGCCTTTCCCATGGATCGGAGGGTATCCCCCCAAAGGTCCTTCAAGGTGGTGTTCATCACATGCCGTTTATCCGCGCGTCCTACGAGCCAGGATCGCTCGTTCAGTTCTTTGTCCAACTGCTTTTCACCCCATCCGGAGTAACCAACGAAAAAACGCACATGGCGGGCGAGCTTGGGATCGGTGGCGAGCAACGACCGCAATTGTTCGAAGTCGCCGCCCATATGCACGCCATCCACAACTTCCAGGCTGCCTTCGACCCGCGCACCGAAGGTGTGCAGATAGTATAGGTTGCCACTTTGCACCGGGCCACCGATACTGATGCGTGTTCGGATCGGCGGCATGTTCTCCATCAGGTCCCCGATGTCCATCTCCAGGAAGCGGTTCAATACGAAGCCGAAGGATCCTTCATGGTTGTGCTCACAGAGCAGCACTACGGTCCGGCGGAAGTAGGGGTCCGGCAGATACGGTTCGCTCACGAGCAATCGGCCGCGGCCCGGCCCTACCTGGCTTTGGGGATTGAGTTCGAGTATGTCGCGGCTCATGGGCGGTACCACCTGTTGGATGAAGATACTGAGGATCCCGATCGCTGCGGTGAGATAGGGACATCAATGGCCGTTCTGCCGCAGGCAACGGATATCTTCGGCGCGAACAAAGGAACATCCATGACGCGCAAGGTGGAACACCGGAAGGATTACAGCAAGACCGAATTGCTGGAGAAGGAGGCGGGCCAGGACCCGATCGCTTTGTTCGATCGATGGTTGCGTGATGCGGAGGAGGACGAACTACCCGAGCCGCATGCGATGGCGTTGGCGACAGCCGGATCCTTCAGCATCAGTTGTCGCATCGTTCTCCTACGCGCGTTCGATACGCAAGGCTTCGTGTTCTATACGAACTACAACAGTCGGAAGGCGATGGATCTGGAGCGCGATGCCCGTGCGGCGCTCACTTTCTTCTGGCCGCTACATGAGCGGCAGATAAGGATCGAAGGCAAGACGGAAAGGCTCACCCCGGAGGAGAGCGACGCATACTTCGCAACACGCCCGCGCGAAAGCCGCATCGGCGCATGGGCCAGTGATCAGAGCCGCGCGGCCGATGGCCGTTCGCAGATCGACGAGCGGTATCAACGTTGGGAGGAACGCTTCAAGGAGATCCCCGAAGTGCCGCGACCTCTGCATTGGGGAGGAGTGCGCGTGCGCGCTGTGCGCATGGAGTTCTGGCAGGGACGACCGGATCGGATGCATGATCGTCTGGCGTTCGAGCACTTCAAGGACGGAACGTGGAGCTGCGTTCGGTTGCAGCCCTAAGGTCGATCACGACAGGCCGGAAAGCAGAAGACCCCCGACATCGTCGGGGGTCTTTGCTTCTGTAGCGGTCCGCTTACTTCTTCTTGGCGGCCTTCTTGGCGGCCTTCTTCGGGGCTGCCTTCTTCACAGCCTTCTTCGCTGCTTTTTTCGGAGCGGCCTTCTTCGCTGCTTTCTTCGCAGTGGCCTTCTTCGCGGAAGCTACTGCCGTCTTGCGCTTGCTCGGACGGCTCTTGCCGCGGCTACCCGCAGTACGTTTTCCTTTCTTCGTTTTCATATCACCTTTTCCCATTGTTTGGAGTGTTAAGGGTTCGTGTCAAAAGTACCCGCGCGGTCTAACGTGATCTTGTCGCACAGTGTTTCACTTCTCAACGCAAGCGTGTTGAGAACCACGACGCGAGGATCATGCGACGGAGAGGATCGCGATGTGTCGAAGGAGGACGGATCCAGTGATCGCGCATCGTGATGATGCTTGCACGATCATCTATCGCAGCTCTGATGGGCCGCGCTCTCCGCGGACATTGGCGCGAACATCGTCCTCGATGATGCGACGTTCTATCGATGCGGCATCGTGTACCGATGTGCGGAGCCAGCGTAGTTTCAGCTGAAGCACCTCCTCCTCGTCGAGACGATGTGCGACCGAGCTCGAACGCAATCTGCGCATCACCGTGTATAGCGCGATGCCCGCAGCGACGGAGATGTTGTAGCTCTCGGTGAAGCCGTACATCGGAATGCGCATCGCCGCATCGCAACGCGTGGCGAGATCATCGCTGAGCCCTTCGAGTTCTGTGCCGAAGCAGAACGCGAGAGGTACATCGAGAGGAAGGTCTTCGGGGGCATGCGCATCAGCGCTCGGGAGCGTGGCGATCAACCGGTACCCTTTCGCGCGCAATGCCTCCACCGCGGAGGGCACCGCATCGGGTCCCGCATGGTGGTGCAGGGTGATCCACTTCTCACTACCGAGGGCGATCTCGGGGTTCGTGGCGAAGCGGTTGCGTGTACTGATGGCATGCACATGTTGCACGCCGAGCAGATCGCAGGTGCGCAGCACGGCGCTCGCATTGTGCGATTGGAATACATCCTCCAATACCACGGTGATGTGCGCGGTGCGTTCCGGTGCGATGCGATCGAACAGCGCGCGCCGCGCGGGAGTGATGAACGCGCTCAACCGCTCGTACAAGGTGTGATCGTCCATGGGGGAGAAAAGGAAAGGTCCCTCCGAGAAGGGACCTTTCCGATATCGTCGGTGGTGCTTACTTCACTTTGTTGCTCAGGTCGGCACCGGCCTTGAACTTCACGACCTTCTTGGCCGCGATCTTGATCTCCTTGCCCGTTTGGGGGTTGCGGCCTTTGCGAGCGGCACGCTTGGAGATGGAGAACGTTCCGAAGCCTACGAGGGCCACGCGCTCGCCCTTTCTCAGAGCCTTGGTGGTGTTGGTCACGAAAGCATCCAGGGCGCGCTTTGCATCGGCCTTGGAGATCTTCGCTTCAGCGGCGATCGATTCGATCAGTTCAGCTTTGTTCAGTCCCATGTGTTGAGGTGTTTGGTTGTTTACAGGTCTGGTCGACCCGGAGCAAATGTATTCTGAGAGCCGCGCCTGTCAAGGGTTTCCGGGGCAACCTTCGGAAAATGTTGAAAAATCAGGGGTTTTGTTGATAACTGCTCCTGCATCCCGCTGCTAGCAAGGGTTTCAGCGCAAGCCTCAAAGTCGGTTCCGGACCAAGCGTTGAATCAACGATTCGGGTCGTTCCGGGATCGGTCCTCATGTGAAACGGAACACATCGCGCGAACCGGTCAACCATTCTTGCGCTCTCATGCGGCGCTTGCCCTCTGGTTGTACTTCGAGCAGTTCCACCAGGCCTTCAACACATGCCACATACAATGAAGATCCGCGCTGTTCGACGGCGCCTGGCGGCAGTGTGGTCCGTTCATCGACCAAGCGCGTTCGGAGCACCTTGAAGTGCATCGGGGGTCTTCCCTCACGGATGATCTCCGTCCAGGCGGCCGGTGATGGACTGAGTCCCCGCACGTGATCATGGACATGCTTCGCTGAACGGTCCCATTGGATCCGGCAATTCGCCGGTGTGAGTTTCGGTGCGGTGGGTAACGTGGCCTGGTCGGCCATCACACGCTGGGGGGCGGGCGTCAAGGACCCGTCGAACAACTCGCGCACCGTGCGCACCACCAACCGAGCACCGGACAGCATCAACCGGTCATGGAGTTCTCCGGCCGTGTCATCCGGTCCAATGGGACACTGTTCTTGAAGGAGGATATCGCCGGTGTCGATCTCCGCACGGATAAGGAAGGTGCTGATCCCGGTCCCTACTTCACCGCGAATGATCGCCCAATTGATCGGCGCCGCACCTCGGTAGGAGGGAAGGAGCGAAGCATGGAGGTTCATAGTGCCCAAGGCCGGCATCGCCCAAACCACTTCCGGGAGCATGCGAAATGCAACGACAACGAATAGATCGGCGCTCATGGCACGCAACGATGCGATGAAGGCAGGGTCCTTGAGCCTTTCCGGCTGGAGTATCGGTAGGCCGAGTTGCAGGGCCAGTTCCTTCACTGCCGAGGATCGAAGTATTCTGCCTCGGCCAGCGGGTCGGTCGGGAGCAGTGACCACAGCCGCGATCTCGAAGCCGGCATTGTGGAGCGCGTTCAGCGATGCCGCCGCGAAGGCGGGTGTTCCCATGAATACGACGCGTGGTCCGTTCACAGGTGCGAAGGTCAGGAACCCTTGCGAAGAACGAAGCGATAGGGAAGGAGCGCATCCGGCCCGGCATAGCCGACACCGATGCGCGGACCGCACGCAATAGCCCCGGCATCGTATCGAAGGCCGTCGTCGTCTATCCAGATCGTCGGTCCAAGAAGATCCTCGCCATCATGCGCACGACGGACCCCCATGGCCTGTGCGGCCGTTCCTGGCCCGTCGGTGGCCGCAGCGGCACGGCCCCGTCTGCGGTCCATGACCTCTGCGCCTTCGATCGCGCGCACACCACGGATAAGCACGGCATGAGGAACCTCCTGCCGATGGGTAACGATATTCAGAAGGTGGTGGATCCCGTAGCATATGTACACATAAGCGCATCCGCCCTCCGCGTACATCGTTGCGTTGCGAGCGGTCCGTCGCCCACCATGGGCGTGCGAGGCTCTGTCACCGACCCCTGCGTAGGCTTCGGTTTCCGTGATGGTGGCGGAGACATGCTCGCCACCGATGCAGGTGTGCAAGGTCATGCCCAGAAGATCACGCGCGATGGTAACCACGTCATCGCGCAGGTAGAACGAGCGGGGCAGCAACATGATCGGTCCGGCTACGATGGTATGCGATGGTCGGCCTCCCATCGGAGCAGTTCGATGTCCGATGGGTCGATCCCCGGATCGTTGCTACGCTCCGAACGCTCGCGACGGGTGCAGCGATCGCATCTGCCGCAAGTCCTCGTAACGGCCTCACCGAAGTAACGGAGCAGATGGCCTTCGCGGCAGGCGTTGGTCGGGGCACAATAGGCGATCATGGCGTTCGCGCGATCGATGGCGCGCTTCTCCCGGTCGGCGAGCGATCGGGGGTCGAGCGTGAGACGATGAGCGTCCCGTCGGGGCACAAGCAGGGTGACCAAAGGCGCATCATTGCGGGCATGGTAGGTGAGCACATCCATCCGTCGAAGGTCCATAAGGGTCTTGCGTACCTGGTCCACGCTCCATTGGAGCAACTGGGAAATACGTTCCTCATCGATCGAAGCGGGTGAATCGAACAAACCGCCTTGGAGGCGGAGCAATGTTTCGAGCAAGGGTCCACGCTTGGCATCGTTCACGCGTAATGCATGTACGGTGCGTGCGTCGCAAACAAGATGGACGCGCGAAGGGGCGTGGATCCCCTCCGACAACGCGATGGTTCCATCCAGTTCCAAGGCTTTCAACGCGTTCATCACAATGGTCGGTGCCAGTGCCGCTCGTCGGGCCAGGTCGCGTAGGTCCAACGCGTAGGCCTCGAACTCGCCTGACCCAAGGGCGATGCGGTGCGCATCGGCGAACGCCTGATAGGTCTTGCGCACCTGCTCCATGGTAGGGAAGCCGCCACGGACGCGTTCCAACATGCGTTCCGGGTCGCCTTCATCGAGTAAGAGGAACGCATGCGCCGGACGTCCATCACGTCCGGCACGCCCGGCCTCCTGGTAGTAGCTCTCCAGATCCGGCGGAGGCGCCATGTGGATCACGCAGCGCACATCGGGTTTGTCGATACCCATTCCGAACGCATTGGTAGCCACCACATAGCGGAGCTTACCGGACAACCATTCGTTCTGGACCCGTTCGCGTTCCGCGTGGGGCAGGCCTGCGTGGTAAGCGGCCGCCGTGACCCCTTGGGACACCATGGTACGCGCAAGGTCCAAGGTGCCTCGGCGATCGCGCACATACACGATCCCACTGCCGGGCAAGGCGTCGAGGATCCGGAACAACCGCCCCAGTTTGTCCTCCCCGGTTGAGACCCAGAAGGTCAGTTCCGGGCGCTGGAACGCTGCTCGGAACAAGTTGCGCTTCCGGAATCCAAGGCGGGCCTGAATGTCCTGCGCCACATCCGTGGTCGCCGTCGCCGTGAGGGCGATGATGGGTACCTCCGGGAAGACTTCACGCAGTTCCGGGATCCGCATGTACGATGGGCGGAAGTCATAGCCCCATTGCGAAACACAATGGGCCTCATCCACAGCGATAAGGGTTACGGGCATACGCGGCAGGCGCGCACGGAAGAGATCGGACGCGATGCGTTCAGGTGCGACGTACAACAGGGATACATGGCCCAGTGCGGCTTCCTCCAACGTCGACTCCACTTCGTAGCGGGCCATCCCGGACATGACCGCTTTGGCCGTGATCCCTCGCGCGCGCGCTTGCAACACTTGATCCCGCATCAGCGCGATGAGCGGGGAAACGACGATGCACAGTCCGCCACGCGCGAGCGCCGGCACCTGGTAACACACGCTTTTGCCACCGCCGGTAGGCAGCAGGGCCAGCGTATCCTTATCGGCCAGTACGGCCCGGATCACCGCTTCCTGCATGGGGCGGAAGGAGGTGTATCCCCAGTGCTTCTTCAGCACCTCGTGGATATCCATTGCTTCAGCACTGCGCGGAACACGCTGTTCCTGCGAAGGTGCTATGGTTACATTTGGACGCAAAGGCTTCCCCTCCATGATCACTACCGGGCAAAAGATAGCCATGCATCGCACCGAGCGGTCGCGGCTGGGCGATACCGATCTGGCGAACGTGAAGTTCGGACGCGTGTTCAGCGACCATATGTTCGTGATGGACTATGACGGGAACCAGTGGACGGAAGCGCGCATAACACCGTTCGCCGATCTTACGATGAGCCCGGCGACACTTGTGCTGCACTATAGTCAGACCATTTTTGAGGGGCTCAAGGCCTATCGTTCCGCTTCGGGTGGGATCAACCTGTTCCGCCCGCAGGAGAATATCGCACGGATGAACCGCAGCGCGCACCGCATGTGCATGCCGGGCGTTCCGGAGGACCTGTTCCTCGAGGCATTGATCGAACTTGTACGCACCGACGGTGGGTGGCTGCCCACGGACGAAGAGGGAGCGCTCTACATCCGCCCCTTCATGTTCGCTAGCGATGAGTACATCGGTGTGAAGCCGAGCGAAGGCTATCGGTTCATCATATTCACCTGTCCGGTTCGGCAGTACTATGCGGAGCCTGTGCGCGTGAAGATCGAGACACAGTACAGCCGTGCCTTTCCTGGGGGGACCGGAGAAACGAAGTGCGGCGGTAATTACGCCGGTGGGCTCTATCCCGCGAAGCTCGGACAGGACAAGGGCTATCACCAACTGGTGTGGACCGATGGGTTGGAACACCGGTACATCGAAGAGAGCGGCACGATGAACGTGTTCTTCAATATCGACGGCACATTAGTGACCCCTTCGTTGGACGGCACCATTCTTCGGGGTGTTACGCGCGACAGCATTATCCGCATCGCGAAGGATGAAGGGGTACCGGTGGAAGAGCGCCGTGTTCCGGTGGACGAGGTGTTGGCGGCCGCGCGCAATGGCACCTTGCGTTCGGCGTTCGGCGCAGGCACGGCCGCGACCATCGCTCACATCAGTACCATGGCCTTCGGCGAGGAGACGTTCGAACTTCCTGCCATTGGGGAACGTGCCGTGGCCAATCGCATCGGCGAGGTGCTCGATGGGATCCGCCGCGGCCGCATCGCGGATCCCTACGGTTGGATGGTGCCGGTGGTCTGATCGCGGGCCGGTGTTCAGTGATCAGGTCGACGCGAAGGAAGATCCACTACGCCGATGGATGCCGTTTGGGATCGTCGTGCCAGCGTACGATGCCTGAGCCCATGGAGACGTGCGCCCATTGGTCTACGAACAGGTCGATACGAACGGTGTGGCAGGTGATCAATTCCCCCGGGGCGTTCTCGCAGAGGTCAGCGCAGAACGTGCTGAGGCCCGGGTTGTGACCGAAGAGCATGACGCGGTCGGCGGTATCGGGAAAGTTGTTGACCAGACCGAGGAGGGTCGCCGCGTGAGCGAGGTAGGCGAGCGGCTCGGTGCGCACGGTGTCCAGTGGAACAGCCAGTGCCTGCGCGAAGAACGACGCGGTGGCCCAGGCGCGCGTGGCGGTGCTGCTGATCAAGATGTCGAGCGGTTCGCCGCGCTCGGCGAATTTTCGGGCCATGAGCGGCGCATCACGAAGTCCGCGCGCATTGAGGGGCCGATCATGATCGCTCAGCAGCGCCTCGTCCCAACTGCTCTTGGCGTGGCGGGTCAAGTACAGGATCTTCATGGCACCATCGGGAATGCGGAGCGGAGAGAGGCGCGCGAGGGATCTCCGTCCCGGAAATATTCAGGGCTTTCCCACGTTGCGCAAGCCTTCCAGCAACCCATGCAGCAAGATGTTCGGATCGGTGCTGACCCGTAGCTGTACCTGTACCTGTTTGGCATCGCTGAACTGGTCATTGCGCCGAAAGGCCTTGGAGAAGGTGAGATAGAGCGAGCGCGGATAGTCGCCGGTGAAGGACATGTGCAAGGGTTCGCCTCCGGCCATGCGCAATTCATAGCGCGGGTAGTGGTTCGCCTCGTCCTTCCAGCCCAGGTCCTGTTGTAGTATGTGCCCTTCTTCGCGCAGGTCCTCCGCCCATTGGTCCATCACGTAGTGGAGCACATCGTCCACGAACACTTCGGGATCGGTGGGGAGTTGGTGTTGACGGTGATCGAGCGGGGCCAGAAGTCGGCCGCGGGTGCGGCGCAGGGCGGTGGTCAGGTCGTCCAGTTGTGAAGCGATGGTCATTCCGATACTTGTCTTAAGCCGGGGGCAAGCTAGACGACCTGCATGATCCAGACGCGAAAGGGACGGAACGTTTTTTCACGATCGAACGAACGATCGCGCGAGGAGCAATTCGGGACTGGACCGAATGGACGGACCCACAGCGGACTTGCGCACGGTCCCCTCCCTACACCCCGGCCTTCGACTTCTTTCCTTTTCCCGCGTGTCCGTTCTTCTCTTGCTCATCGATCGGCTTCCTCAGCACGATCTTCCCATCGAAGACATCGATCACCTGCGGTCGGCCGGTCTCCAGCGACCCGGCGATGATCTGGCGGCTCAGTTCGTTGAGCAGTTCCTTCTGGATCATGCGCTTGATGGGGCGCGCGCCGAACTGCGGATCGAAGCCGGTGGTGGAGATGTGTGCGATCAACTCCTCGCTGGGTAGTAGGTGGATGTCCTTCTCCTCCAGCTTGGCCAGCAGCATGTGCAACTGCAGCTTCACGATCTCGCGCACGTCGGCGTGGCTCAGCGGCCGGAACATGATGGTCTCGTCGATCCGGTTGAGGAACTCGGGGCGAACCGTCTTGCGCAGCAGGTCCATCACCTCCCGCTGGGTCTTCTCCACCACAGCGTCGATGTCCTTGTCCTTGAGGTTCTCGAAGTTCTCCTGGATGATGTGCGAACCGATGTTGCTCGTCATGATGACGATGGTGTTCTTGAAGTTCACCACGCGACCCTTGTTGTCGGTGAGTCGGCCATCGTCCAGCACCTGCAGGAGGATGTTCCACACGTCGGGGTGGGCCTTCTCGATCTCGTCGAGCAATACCACGCTATAGGGTTTGCGGCGCACCGCTTCGGTGAGTTGTCCGCCCTCATCGTAGCCCACATAGCCGGGAGGCGCACCCACGAGCCGGGAAACGCTGTGGCGTTCCTGGTACTCGCTCATATCGATACGGGTCATGGCGCTCTCATCATTGAAGAGGACCTCGCTCAAAGCCTTCGCCAGTTCGGTCTTACCGACACCGGTGGTCCCCAGGAATATGAACGAGCCTATGGGACGCTTCTCGTCACCCATGCCGGCACGACTGCGTCGCACAGCGTCGGCCACGGCATGCACGGCCTCGTCCTGGCCGATGACGCGCTTGTGCAGTTCGTCCTCCAGTTTCAGGAACTTGGTGCGTTCCGCTTCGAGCATGCGCGTCACGGGCACCCCGGTCCAACGGCTCACCACGGCGGCGATCTCTTCCACGTCCACTTCTTCCTTGATCATTTTGCTGTCGGCCTGCATCAGGGTGAGATCGCTCTTGGCGGCTGCGAGTTCCTTCTCGGTCTCTTGAACGCGGCCGTAACGGATCTCGGCCACTTTGCCGAAATCGCCTTCACGCTCGGCCTGTGAAGCCTCGTGCTTGAGTTCCTCGATCTTGTCTTTGGCGCTGTTGATGCGTTCCACCAGCTGGCGTTCGCTCTCCCAGCGGGCTTTCAATCCGTCCCTTTTTCCACCCAGTTCGGCGAGTTCCTTGTTGATCTGGGCCAGCTTCACCTCATCGTGCTCGCGTTTGATGGCCTCGCGCTCGATCTCCAACTGCATCACGCGGCGGTCGATCTCGTCCAGTTCCTCGGGCTTCGAGTTGATCTCCATGCGCAGTTTGCTGGCGGCCTCGTCGATGAGGTCGATGGCCTTGTCCGGTAGGAAACGATCGGCGATGTAGCGCGTGCTCAGCTCCACGGCGGCGATGATCGCGGCGTCCTTGATCAGCACCTTGTGGTGGCTCTCGTACTTTTCCTTCAGGCCACGCAGAATGGAGATGGCGTCCTCGCGGTTGGGCTCGTCCACCATCACCTTCTGGAAGCGACGCTCCAGGGCTTTGTCCTTTTCGAAATACTTCTGGTACTCATTGAGCGTGGTCGCACCGATACTGCGCAGTTCACCGCGTGCCAGGGCGGGCTTCAATATGTTGGCGGCGTCCATGGCACCCTCGCCACCGCCCGCGCCGACCAGGGTATGGATCTCGTCGATGAAGAGGATGATGTTCCCTTCCGCGCCGATCACCTCCTTCACCACGGATTTCAGGCGCTCCTCGAACTCGCCCTTGTACTTGGCACCGGCGATCAAGGCGCCCATGTCGAGGCTGTAGACCTGCTTGCTCGCGAGGTCCTCGGGAATGTCACCGCTCACGATGCGTTGCGCGATGCCTTCGGCGATGGCGGTTTTGCCCACGCCCGGCTCACCGATCAGTATTGGATTGTTCTTCGTGCGGCGGCTGAGGATCTGCAGTACGCGACGGATCTCCTCGTCGCGGCCGATCACGGGATCCAACTTGTTGTCCTTGGCGAGCTGGTTGAGGTTCTTCGCGTACTTGTTCAGCGCGTTGTAGGTCTCCTCCTGGCTCTGGCTGGTCACTTTGGCTCCCTTGCGTAAGTCTTTGATGGCCGCAACCAAGTCCTTCTTGTTCACACCGTTGTCCTTCAGCAATTGCGACACCGTGTCACCGCTATCGAGGATGCCGATGAGCATGTGTTCCACGCTGGTGTACTCATCACCGAACTCCTTCAAGGCCGCTTGGGCCTTTGGTGAGCGCGTCGTTGGCGTGACGGGAGAGGGAGATCTGCCCACCGCTCACTTTCGGATAGCTGCCCACTATCCGGTCGAGCGCCTGTTGCATGACGAGCAGGTTCACGTTCAATTTTTTCAGGAGGAATGGCGTCACGTCGGCGTCGACCTCCAGGATGCCCTTCAGCAAGTGGCCGTTCTCCAGCATCTGTTGGCCGAGACCACTGGCGATGGTCTGGGCTTGCTGGATCGCCTGTTGTGAGCGGATAGTGAATTTGTTCAGGTCCATGATATAGGTAGCATCGATCATCTGCGATCGGCGCGGTCCGCATCGCTCAAAGGAGGGTCCGAGGTGGCGTTCCTGCTGGAATGGCACACGTGGGTCTTGGATCATGCCGTATCGGCACCTAAGGGGAGCGGCCGCACGAAAGAGTGACAGGAAGCTCCGTCGGCAGCCCAAGGCAGGAGCACCCTACCTTCGGGCATGGTCGCTCCACGTTCGTTCAGGTCGCTGGCCTTGGTGGCTGGCTCGCTGATCGCGAGCGTATCGCATGCTCAGACCTATTGGTCCCAAGTGGTCCGCTCTACGGGCATTGACCACGTGTCCGATCTGGTTGTGGATGGTACAGGTGCGACCTACATCACGCGTGAGTTCAGTGCCACGGCGCTTTATAATGGTCAGTCGTTCTTCGCGGTGGGTGGCACCGACTTCTTCGCGGCAAAACTGGACGCATCTGGTGCTTTGGTCTGGTGGCAGCAAGGCGGGGGAACAGGACTGGATCGTGGGCTGCGTCTGACCCTTGGACCGAACAACACCCTGACCGTGATCGGTCAGTTCATGGCCACGGCCGATTTCCAAGGCGAGACGCTCATCTCGCAAGGTGGCTCGGTGGATCTCTTCGTGTGCCAGTTGAACGCCGCGGATGGATCGCAGCAATGGATCAAGAGCGGGGGAGGGCTCACGGGCTTCGATCGCCCGGCGGATGTTTCCGTGAGCGGCGGCGGGCAGATCGTGGTGACGGGGGAGTTCCGCGACGCGTTCACATTCAATGGGGCTTCGTTGATCAGCACGATCGATCCCTTCACCCAGCTCCCCGGCACCGATGTGTTCATTAGTGCGATGGCGCCCGATGGCACGCCGCTCTGGAACAAGCAAGGCGTAGCCCCGCGCGATGACGCCGCCGTGGCGATCACGCACGATGCGAGCGGAGCCATCTACGCCACCGGCCAGTTCAGCGACACCATCACCTTCGATCTTCCGCACGCCAACACATGGAGCGATGCGATCTTCCTGATGAAGCTGGACGCGGCTGGCAACGAACAATGGTTCCGGCGCAGCGGTGGTGGGATCTTGAACCAAGGTCGAGATCTGCTGTGGCGCGCACCGGATGATCTCGTGCTGCTGGGCTCAGTGCGTGGTGTCATGTCCTTCGAGGACGGCAACCCCGATCAGGTCAGCAGCTTCGCGCAGGACAGCTACTTCCTGCTCCGTGCGGATGTGCAGGGCACCTTCGAGGCAGCGACCGTGATGCCTTCCGATTCGGACGTTGATCCCACATCGCTGGCCAATGTCGCGGACACGTTGATCGTGCTCGGCGATTTTGAATGCCAGTTCACAGGACTTTCGGATCTCTATGATGATGGGTTGTTCCTGGCGGTGGGGATGCAGGACATTTTCATCAGCAAGCACCGCTACAGCGACCTGGACTTCCTTGAAGCGCAGCAGATCGGTGGGCGCGGGGAGAAGCGCGCGGGGCGGATCGCCGCGAAGAGCGATGGGCATGTGCTGTTCTGTGGATCATTCAGTGGATTGATCATCTATCCGTCGAATGGTGATCTGTTGGCGGAGCTATTTATGCCAGGCGGTTTGGATGTTTCGCCACAACCACCCGGCTACTGCGGTGATCCCCACTACGGCAATTACGCGGGAGATATCGCGTGGGGCCTGCGCGATGGGTTCATCGCCAAAGGCTATGTGCGGGGCCGCACTCCCTATGATATATGGGAGCGCAGCGGAAGTAGCTGTGACCGTGGGATCGGCGGGCTCTGCATCGGGCCGGGCAGTACCTATCCCTGGTCAGATCATATGGCCTTGACCTGCCCGACGGATACGACCCACTGCGGCCCCATTTTGATGTCGTTCGATACGACCTTTTCCGTCACGCCCTGGCTTACCGGAAGTACCCATGACATTGGGCCGGAAACGATCAAGCATTGGTCCACAGGCGAGTTCACCGATTCTGTCACCATATCGTCCTCGGCTATTGTTTCCTTGACCGTGGACTTCGTGAACGGCTGCATGAGCCTGTACGATGAAGTGGATGTGACCATCATCCCGTATCCCGAAACACCCGCTGCTCAGTGATGGCACGGGAATGTACTTCAACTCCCCGGGGCCGCACCCCACGGCCATTCCGATCTGCGAAGGTGATTCCGTCCTTCTCTGGTGCAATAATGTTCCCGCTGATCCTACCGCGTACTGGACTGGAACTGACAGCGTGCCCATGTACAGCACAGCGATATACGTTGATACCACAGGCACCTGGACGTATTGGCACATCGGGGCCAATGGATGTGTGACATACAACAAGTTCTTTACGATACTGGTGCCCAATACGCCTATACCTCCAGTGGACCTGGACATGGACATCATCTTCCCGCAGGACCTGGATCAGAACGACACGTTGGTGCTTTGCGGTCTAGGTCTTCTACAGTTCGAACTAGAGAACGATTGGACGTTGAACGGCCAACCATGGACTTGGGTGGATGGGCTCACTGGGTTCATGAACGCCATGAACTTGTTTTCCGACACGCTGATCGGAACAGGCGATCAGGAAGGAGAGATCTACCCACCTGCGAACAGCGGCTGGTTCGTCTTCGTGATGGATCTCTACTTGGTGAATCATCCCTGCGATGACAGTCTGATCTTCCAGTTCACCGACAGTGTGTATATCACTTTCGCCGATCCTGCGCCACCCGATGCCGAGTTTATGATCCCACCGTTCATCTGCCCCAACGACTCGATGTGGATCGTGGTGGACTGTCCGACTTGTGTTTCCTACTTGTGGATAGGCGGTCAGTTCCTTCAGATCTTGGGCGATTCAGCCCAGATCCAAATACCCGGCTATTATGGGGTCCAGGTCACAGCGATAGATAGCAATGGCTGTGCAGCCGATCTTATGTTGGAGTCGTTTGTAACGGAACCACCCGAGCCCAACGTGTTCGTCATCCCCGAAGTGATATGCCCCAACGATTCAGTGATGCTCTACACGGATGTCTTCGGCACCTACACTTGGTTCGGAC
The DNA here is from genome assembly GCA_016703105.1 of Flavobacteriales bacterium. Lineage (GTDB taxonomy): Bacteria > Bacteroidota > Bacteroidia > Flavobacteriales_F > PHOS-HE28 > PHOS-HE28. The sequence goes on along the minus strand of JADJCS010000001.1, from coordinate 555,795 downwards.
CGAATGGGCAACTACCGGACACGGGCAGCTTCGCCTATGCGGATGAGCCCGGGTTGTACTACGTGGAGGTCACAATGCCCGAAGGCTGCTTCGTCCAGTCAGTAGCGGTCAAGGTGTTGCCCTACCAAACGCCCTACCTCAACCTCATCCCCGATGCGGTGCTCTGCGACGCATCGGACAGTACCCTGTTGCAGGTCAATGGTTCGGTGATCACCAACATCGCGTGGCAGGCCCCGCTCAGCGGGAACGACCTGGTGCAGGTGGTTTACCAGCCGGGACAATACATTGTGCAGGTCACCTCATGCGCCATCACCACCTTCCTTATCGCCAACATCACCGAGAGCGATGTGGAAGCGATCCTGCTGACCACCGGCCAGCAAGTCTTATGTCCCGGCGATAGCGTGCTATTGCAAGTAGTTCCGCAGGGCGGTGCCACGGAATGGTCACCGGGCGGCCTGCAAGGCGATAGCGTAGTGGTGGGGACCACGGGCATCTACACGGCCACGGTCACCGATGAAAGTGGGTGTACCGCGGTGTCCGATCCCGTGGAAGTGTTGGTGCGGCAGGCGAGCGACCCACCGGCCTTCGCGGATGTGCAGGTATGTGTGGGCCAGCAAGCCACATTGAATGCCCAAGGCAACGGGACCATCACCTGGTTCGACGATCCATCGCTGCAGGACACGTTGGGCACGGGCTCCACGATCACGATGGTGCCGTCACCACCGATCGATTCGGTATTCGTTAGCCAGAACGAGAACGGTTGCCCGAGCGCGCCGCAAGTGGTGTACGTCACTACGACCCCGGAGCCGGATCCGCCGATCCTGGATGGACCGTGGAACGGATGCCTGGGCCAGACCTTGCTGCTGAACGCGAGCGGACCGAACGGCGCGACGTTCACATGGTCCACACCGAACGGGATCGTTACCGGCACACCGCTCATTCTGGATCCGCTCGAGATCAGCGATGCCGGGTTCTACAGTTGCGTGCTCGAAGTGAACGGGTGCCTGAGCGCAGCCGACTCAGCGTTGCTGCAAGTATCGGGCGCCGCGATCATCGACTTCGCTACGCAGACGGCCTGCTTGGGGGGGGCGCTGGTGCTCACATTGGGCGAAGGTTACACCGAGGTGGTTTGGAGCACGGGGGATACGGCGACGGCTATCATGGTATTCGCGGACGGCTACTACTCCGTGCAGGCGGTGGGCCCGGACGGCTGCTTGGCAGGCGGCACCATGCAAGTGGTCTTCGAGCTATGCGAGCTGATCATCCCGAACATCTTCAGCCCCAATGGCGATGGCTCGAACGATGCGGTGGACCTGACCGCACCGGCGGGATGGAGCATCGGCATGCGGATCTTCAACCGCTGGGGACAGCGCGTGGCGGAATTGGACGGAGCGCATGTGGTATGGAACGGCCGCCATGGAACGACCGGCGAACCCGTGGCCGATGGCACCTACTTTTACACCTTCGAGATGACGCATCCCACCGTGGAGATCGTGAGCAGGAGCGGGACGATCCAGGTGGTACACTAGAGCGCATCCGCACCGCGCGCTAACTTGCCCGCCCGTCTTCCCGACCTTGGACTTCGCACGCATCGCCGCAGGGGACCACGGAGCCTTCGAGCTCGTGTTCAGGGAGCACTATCGGCCGTTGTGCGCTTTCGCGCGGCAGTATGTGCGCGATGGTGCTTCTGCGGAAGAGCTGGTGCAGGATCTCTTCTACCGATTGTGGCAGGACCGCGAACGCACGTCCATCACCACCTCGCTCAAGTCTTACCTCTTCACCGCGGTGCGTAACCGTTGCCTCAATGCGGTGAAGCAACAAGGCAGACTGCGCGCGCTCACCGAGCACGACGACCATGCGGTCGAAACCGCCGACCCGTTGGAGGGTATGGAGCGCGGCGCGCGCATCCAAGCCGCGATCGAGGCCTTGCCGGAGGAGAGGCGGAAGATCTTCCTCTTGAGCAGGCACGATGGTTTGAAGTACCAGGAGATCGCCGATCGCCTGGGCTTGTCGGTGAAAACGGTGGAGAACCAGATCGGGAGGGCGCTGAAGACCTTGCGGGAGGACTTGGCAGACCTGCTTCCGCTGCTGATCGTTGCTGCATCCTTGTGGACTTGGTTCAGGAGTTTAGGGGGATGATGGGGGTATTGTTGGTGCAGTATGTCATGTAAGGAGAGACCTTGAACGGAGCGGAACATATCGATAGCGACCTGCTGGCACGGTACACCGCCGGTGAAGCGAGACCGGAGGGGATCCAGGCGGTGGAGCGCTGGGCCGCTTCGGCGCCGGAGCATGCGCGCGAACTTGCCGCCATGCGTGCTGCATGGGACTTGGCCGTTCCCGATCCGCACCCGGCTTCCGTCGATGTGGATGCCGCATGGTCCAAGCTCGCGACCCGGATCGCCGAAGAGGGTTCCGGTGCCAAGGTGATCCCCATCGCTCGAGGGCGCGCGGTTCCCTGGTTGCGGATCGCTGCGGCAGCCGCGCTCGTAACCGGCGTTTTCCTGGCCGTGCGCTGGTGGTCGACACCCGAAGCACAGCAATACGCGTCCGAGGGGACAAGCACGTCCGTGGTGCTGGATGATAGCAGCCATGTCGTGTTGAGCCGCGGCAGCCGCATCCGCGTAGCGATGGGCGCTGAACGCCGCGTTGAACTCGAGGGACAGGCCTATTTCGAAGTGACCCCTGATCCGCAACACCCCTTCGTGGTCGAGGCCGATGGGCTGTCGGTCACGGTGCTGGGGACGGCGTTCACGGTCTCCGCCTACGACACTTCGTCCACCCTTCTTACCCGGGTGCGTCACGGCAAAGTGCGCGTGTCCGCCGATGGGCGGCAAGTGGACTTGGTGGCCGGTGAACATGCGGAGTTCAACGAGCGGACCAGGCAACTGCGGAAGGTGGAGGCACCGAGCATCGAGATCTGGGGCGATCGCATCCTGATGTTCAGCGGAACGCCACTTGCCGAGGTCGTCCAGCAGCTCAGCGCCCTTTATCATGTGCGCATCGGACTGGAGAACGACGCAATGGAACGGTGCCGATTGACCGCCACCTTCGAGAACGAACCCATCGATCTGGTGCTGCGTGTCGTGGCCGAAACTTTTGGGTTGCGTGTTTCTTCACCCGCGGCCGGGGAGTACCTGCTGAGCGGCAATGGGTGCTGAGAGGATCCTTCTAACGCTGTCCTGCGCGTCGGTTGAACGAAGCGCTGGCGATGGTAGCGCGCGACGGGGGCTTCAAACTCTCGTACAACGCGGCCATTCTTCCGGGCGATAGTCTGGTGTCGATCGATGCCACCGGCACTGCGGAAGCGGCGTTGCGCGATCTGATCGGCGGCGCCCGCACGCTGAAGGAGAGCGGCGACCACGTCATCATCCTCGAAGCGCGGCAGGCGAAGGATGTGTTCGAGATCACGGGGGCGCTTAGAGATCGTAACACCGGTCGGCCCATTGCGCAAGCGTCGATACGTGAGGTGAACGAGCGGTACGCGGGTATCACTGCTGCGGATGGATCCTACCGCATGCGCGTCTCCGGTCGCCGGGAGCGCACGCCGCTGCTCATCGCTCGGGTGGCCTACCACGACACGGTGGTATTCGTTGGTCGCGATGGTCATGTGGGCACCGTGACCTTGCGGCCCCGTGATCATCTCGAAAGGTTGGAGCCCTGCCACAGCGCGCTGTGTGCTTCGGTGGATGACCTTGGTGTTACACGGCTTCTGGTGCCATCGAGCGTGCAGCAGCAAGCGAACAACCTCGCCCAGGAGAAGCGCTTCATCCAACTTTCCCTTGTCCCCACGGTGGGAACGAGCGGCAAGCTCAGCGGTGCGACAACGAGCAGGATCTCGTTGAACATCGTCGCCGGATATGTGGGCGGTGTGAACGGGTTCGAGGCAGGTGGCGCGGTGAACATGGTGCGGCGCGATGTGCGCGGCGTGCAAATGGCCGGTGCCGCGAACCTGGTCGGCGGGCATACCAAAGGACTTCAGCTAGCGGGAGCGATCAACCACACGATGCGGTCCCTGAACGGCGCGCAGATCGGAGGGCTCGGGAACGTGGTGTGGGATACGCTGAGCGGCATGCAACTGGCCGGTGCGTTGAACGTGGTGAAGGGCGGCATGCAAGGCACCCAGATCAGCGGCCTGGCCAATCTCACCACGCGTTCGTGCGATGGAACCCAGGTCTCTGGTGGGATCAACGCGGCTCTTGGCGATGTGCGCAAAGCCCAGATCAGCGGTCTGGCGAACTATGGCAGGAACGTGAGCAGCACGCAGTTCTCCTTCGGAACGAACGTAGCCTTGGGCGACGTGGGCGGAGGACAGGTCGGCTTCCTCGCGAACTATGCGCGCACGGTGAGCGGGGGACAGGTGGGCTTCGGCATCAACGCATGCATCGGGGAGGTACGCGGGGGGCAGGTGGGATCGCTGAACGTGGCCCGAAAATGTGTCGGAGGACAGGTGGGACTGGTGAATCTGAGCGACACCATCTCGGGCAACAGTGTTGGTTTGCTGAGCATCGCTTTGCGCGGATACCATCGCGTGGACCTGCACGTCACGGAGGTTCTTCCACTCACCATCGCGGCACGTACCGGCACACCTCGCTTCTACAACCTGTTCACGTATAGCCCGGCGGTGGATAGCTCAGGTCGCTGGGGGTTCGGCTATGGTTCCGGTACCGAAGTGGGCTATCGCGGGAGGCATCGTGGCAACATCGAGTGGTTCGCCGAGCATGTGAACGAACAGGTGGAGTGGATCGACGCCATCAACATCGTGGGCCGCATCAGCCTCACCTATGGCTACGTGATCAAGCGCCGCCTCATCATTTCCGCAGGACCCTCGTTCAACGTGCTGTTCACCGATTGGCGGGATGCCGAGACCGGTGCGTACAGGAGCGGCATCGCACCCTACACCCTCTTCGAGGAAGCCCAGGATGCCCTCCTGCTGAAAGGTTGGGTGGGGGGCCGCCTGGCGGTCGGTGTGTACTTCTGAATTTTTTTGGAACGGAGCGTGGGGGTATTCCGGCCCTCCATTGTCCTAGTGGAAACCGGATCCATGACCACGGATCGTCCACTCGTCCACTCCATCCACCGCCCACCAAATTCAGCGAACGGGGCTGTAACAATGGGGAAGAGCTGGTCGTCCGATGCCGCAAAGTCCACATTCCCCTAACCCGATGAAGACGACCGCATTCCGCCTTTCTCTTTCCCTTTTCCTGCTGACCCTCGCAGCGCCGCTCCTTGCTCAAGTCACCAGCCAGACCATACGGGGTACCGTCCTCGACCAGGACACCCGCCAGCCGCTGTATGGTGCGGCGATCGTGGTGGTCGGGTCACAGCCTTTGCTCGCGGCCACGGCCGATGAAGAAGGCCGCTTCGTGATCCCAAAGGTGCCCACGGGCCGCATCGATCTGGTGATCCAGATGATGGGCTTCGAGGAGCAGAAGCTCTCCAACTTGTTGCTCACCTCCGGCCGGGAGTTGGTGGTGAACGTGAACCTTCTCAGCGCCGTGGTGATGGGGCAGGAGGTCACCGTGCATGGAGATAGGAAGCGTGAAGACCTGCGCAACGATATGGTCTCCGTGAGCGGTAGGAAGATCGGTGTGGAGGAAACCTCACGCATCGCGGGCGGCATCAATGATCCGGCCCGCATGGTGAGCGCCTTCCCCGGCGTGGCCGGTGATGCCACGGGTGATAACACGATCATCGCGCGAGGCAATTCGTCGAAGGGCGTATTGTGGCGCCTGGAAGGAATGGAGATCCCGAACCCCAACCACTTCAGTGAAGAGGGCAGCACCGGCGGTCCCATCAACGTGCTGAACAGCGACATGCTGGATGATTCCGAGTTCTACACCGGCGCCTTCGCCCCGGAGTATGGCAACGCGTTGAGCGCCGTGTTCGACATGAAGCTGCGCGACGGCAACGACACCGAGCGCGAGTACACCTTGAAGGCAGGTGTGCTGGGCACCGACCTCACCGCCGAAGGGCCGATGCCCGGGCTACGCGGCGGCTCCTACCTGGCGAACTTCCGCTACAGCACCCTCAGCTTGCTCGATCAAGCCGGCATCGTGGACTACCAGGGCGTGCCCAACTATACGGATGGCGCGTTCAAATTGAAGTTGCCCGCCGGAAGGGCCGGGAGCTTTTCGCTCTTTGGTTTGGGCGGCCAAAGCACGATCCATCAGGAGGAGCGGAGCGAGGTCGGTGACACGCTCTTCGCCGAGAACGACTACCGCTCGCGCATGGGTGTCGTCGGTCTTACCCATCTGCGCACCCTGGGCGAGAACAGCTACATCCAAAGCAGCCTCTCGGTGAGCGGCAACGGCAGCGACTTCGACTACCACCAGACCGATGCCCCGGGCGAGGTCCCATTGGCCCTGCGGGAGCAGAGCGCGCTGGGCAAGTGGACCACGCGTTTTAGCAGCACCCTGAACAACCGGTTGAACAGCAAGCACAAGCTGCGCTCGGGCATCATTGTCTCCGTGGACCAGTACCAGATGCTGGTGGATAGCTGGAGCGATGAGGCGAACCGTATGGAGCGTCAGCTCGAAGCGCATGGCGAGGCCACCACCTTGCAGGCCTTCAGCAGCTGGCGGTGGCGCTGGAACGAGCAATGGACCATGACCAGCGGTGTACACGTGCTGCACTTCGCCTTGAACGGTGCCACGAGCGTGGAACCGCGTCTCGGTCTCCGCTACCAAATGAAACCCGGCCGCGCCATCACCGCCGGTGCCGGCCTTCATGCGAAGACGGAATCCGTGATGACCTACCTGGCCCAGGGCACGGATGCCCAAGGCAACACCTACCAACCGAACAAGGACCTCGGCCTGTCGAAAGCCGCGCACTTCGTCGTGGGCTACGAGCACATGCTCACCGAGGACATCCAGGTGAAAGCGGAAGCCTACTACCAGCATCATTTCAACGTGCCGGTGGAGAACGACCCCACCAGTTCCTTCAGTTTGAGCAACAGCACCGAATGGTTCACGACCAAGGACCTCGTGAATGAAGGCCGGGGCCGCAACTACGGGCTTGAAGTGGCCGTGGAGAAGTACTTCACGCGCGGTTATCACTTCCTGGTCACGGCCTCCTTGAGCGATGCGCGCAACAAGGCGATGGATGGCGTGTGGCGCAACTCACGCTTCAACATGGGCACCGTGGCGAACGCGCTCGCGGGCAAGGAATGGCAGCTCGGCAAGAGCGGCAAGGACCGTGTGCTCACCACCGGATTCCGGTACTCGATCCTGGGCGGACAGTACGCCACGCCCATCGACCTAGAAGCCAGCCGCCTGGCCGGAACGCAAGTGGATGGCAGCCCCGTGTGGAGCGAGAAGGGAGATGCCGTTCACAAGCTGGATGTGGTGCTCGCCTTCCGCGCCGCGCGACCCAAGGTGAGCCACGAGATCAAGGCAGATGTCCTGAATGTGCTGAACAACCAGACGGCCGTCTATCACTACTTCGACAGCCGCACGGGGACGATCAAGGATGTGCCGCAACTGGCGATGTTGCCGGTGTTGCAGTACACGTTGCGGTTCTGAGAACGACGAACGCAGAAGGCCGCCGGTGAAGACCGGCGGCCTTCTGTATTGTGGTGCTCCCGCGTTAGAAACGCGGGCGAGTGTGAAATTTGCCGTAGACCGCCCGCGTTGTGACGTGAACATGGAAGGACATTTCACGTACTTGGCGATTGTGCTGCTGGCTGCGTGCAACACAACCAAGCCCGTACCATCTGCTCATCAGGGTGGCGACAATCGCGTCATTCAGGTCGGTGCGTTCGCAAGTGGTTCAATGGACAATGGAGATCAGATCATCTTCAAGGGCAGTGACAATGAAGTCGTCCTCGAATATCTGAACACTTTCTTCCATGATCAGAGCAGCCGTGATGTGGTCATTGTCGAAGGCGATGGCAACCGTATCCGGTTGTCCCACCGTAATGTGATAGACAACTCGATAGGCAGTTGTGATACGTTGTTCATAAAGGGTGATGGAAACTATATCGATCTACTGCAGGCCTATTGCATGGACAATTCCAAAGGGAGCTCTGAGGTTCGGAACATTCTCGCAGATAGCCTTTACACGATCACTGACGTGTCCGAGACAGTCGTCATTACGCTCACCGACAGCACCGAGAGCAAATTGACCCATCAATGGCTTCCGATCGGTCATGTTTTCGATCATTATGTGAAGCGTTCCATCGCTGGGGATCATATGGCTACGTACTACCTCGGCGAGATGCACCTAGTGGGTGTTGGTGCCGAAGCGGACCCCGTCAAGGCGGCTTACTATTTCCAAGTGGCTGCAACGAAAGGCCAGAGGGATTCCCAATCGACCTTGGGCTACATCTACGAAAGCTCGTTCCCTGGTATCGCACAGGACATAGACCTTGCTCGATACTGGTACGAAAAAGCCGCTGCCCAAGGAGACACGTTTGCTATCGAGCGACTCCAAGAAATCGGGCGCTAAGGTCGCAGGGCCACCTCGAAAAGGTCACTGTGTCAGCTAAAGCACCCGCTTCACCAGCCGCAGTTTGTGCGAGTACTTCCCTTGCTCCGCATCGAAGATGCCCTCCTGGTCCAGCGCATCGATGCGCACACGTCCGCTGGCGTGCAGGATGCGCCGCTCGGGAAGCACGATGCCGACGTGCGTGATGCGGCCCTCGGCATTGTCGAAGAAGGCGAGATCGCCGGGCTCGGCCAGATCCACTAGTTCCACCGGATCGCCTTCTTCGGCCTGCTGGTAGGCATCGCGTGGGAGGTAGATGCCCATGAGCATGAAGAGCATCTGGGTGAGGCCGCTGCAATCCACGCCGGTGGGGGTGCGGCCGCCCCAGAGATAGGGCGCACCGAGGAAGGGATGCATGTAGGCGTCGATGAGGTCAGCGCGTTCGCCGTCGGCACTCACATTGGTCACCGCGTTCACCGGCACGCGGCGATCCTGCCAGAGAATGCTGCCTTGCTGATAGAAGGGGAGGACCGCACCGTATGGCAAAAGCACCTGGCGATCGCCGAGGTCGACGATGGAAGTAAGATCGATCACCCGCAGGTCCGGATCGAAGTTGGGCGTGGTGCACTCCGCGATCTGCTTGTTGTCCACCCATCCTTCGTAGCCATCATGGTCGAACTGGAGGCGGCTCCACTTCTCCGTGCGATCGAGCACCTCCGCCGTTTCGCCGAAGAGCCATTGCGAGGTCATCTCGGCGCGGTCGCTCGGCTCCTTGCGCACCGGCACGATGGAAAGAGGGCAGATGACGTGGTCCATGGGCAGTAGCAGTTGTCGGTTGTCAGTTGCTAGTTGTCAGTGGGCATTCGTGCTTGAGCTGCGGACAACCATCAACTGACAACTGTGCGATCAAAGCGCTTCGATCACGATGGCGCTGGCACCGCCGCCGCCATTGCAGATGCCCGCCGCGCCGTACTTCGCGCCGTTCTGCTTCAGCACATTGATCAAGGTGACCACAATGCGCGCACCGCTGCAACCCAGCGGATGGCCTAGCGATACGGCGCCGCCGTGTACGTTCACCTTCGCCGGGTCGAGGTTCATAAGCCTAGTGTTCGCGATGCCCACCACCGAGAACGCTTCGTTCAGTTCGAAGTAGGCGATGTCGCTCATCTTGAGTCCGGCCTTCTCCACCGCACGGGGCAGCGCCTTCGCGGGCGTGGTGGTGAACCACTCGGGGGCCTGCTCAGCATCCGCGTAGCTCAACACTTTGGCGATCGGCTTCAGGCCAAGGGCCTTCGCCTTGTCCGCGCTCATCAGCACCAGGGCCGCGGCACCATCGTTGATCGTGCTGGCGTTCGCTGCCGTCACCGTACCGTCCTTGCTGAACACGGGCTTCAGCGCTGGCAGCTTCTCGAAGTTGACGTTCTTATACTCTTCATCCTCGCTGACGACCACATCGCCTTTGCGGGTCTGCACCGTTACCGGTACCACTTCATCCTTGAACTTGCCGGCCGCCCAGGCCGCCGCGCTACGCTTGTAGCTCTCGATGGCAAAGGCGTCCTGCTCCTCGCGGGTGATCTTGTGCTCTTTGGCCGTGTTATCCGCGCTCACGCCCATCGCCGTCTGGTGGTAGACGTCCGTAAGTCCGTCCCTGCCGATGCCATCAATGAGCTGGCCATTGCCGAAGCGATAGCCATAGCGCGCTTGTTCCAGGTAGAAGGGAGTGCGGCTCATGTTCTCCATGCCGCCGGCCACCACCACCTCCGCGTCGCCGAGGGCGATATCCTGCGTCGCCATCATGATCGCCTTCATGCCGCTGGCGCACACCTTGTTCACCGTGGTGCAGGCCACTTCGTTCGGCAACCCGGCGAATTTGGCCGCCTGGCGAGCAGGGGCCTGGCCCAGGTTGGCCTGGAGCACGCTGCCCATGATCACCTCGTTCACCGCCTCAGGGGAAACCCCTGCGCGTTCCACGGCGGCCTTCACGGCGGTGGCGCCAAGCTGCGTGGCGGAAACCTCGGCGAGCGAGCCGCCAAAACTGCCGATCGGGGTGCGCACTGCGGAAACGATGACGACTTCGCGGGACATGGACGGTGTTTTTTTCGTGGATAGGGGCGCAAAGGTAGCGGCGTCAACCCCACGGGCTCGTTGGTTCGGAACCTCCTTCTATCTTTGCCGCCCCGGTGCCGAGCCGGGGTCGTTCTTTCGATCGTTCCGGAGAGGTGGGTGAGTGGCTTAAACCAGTAGTTTGCTAAACTGCCGTACGGGTTATTCTGTACCGGGGGTTCGAATCCCCCCCTCTCCGCACGCAGCCGCCGAAGGGCGGTCTGTGATCGATGGTGTTGGCAGTGACGAGGGATCCAGGGGCGCCGGTGGCGGTCCTTCTTTGATAAAGTTCGGGGCGTAGCGCAGTCCGGTTAGCGTACCTGCTTTGGGAGCAGGGGGTCGTGTGTTCGAATCACACCGCCCCGACAAGTGAGAACGCCGCCTTCGGGCGGCGTTCTGCTTTCAGGACCATCTTTCGTCTTGGCAAAGGCCAGTAGCTCAGTGGATAGAGCATCCCTCTGTCTTGGCGGGACGGTCACAGGTCCCACTTGTTGAACACCTTTGTGGTCTTCTGGCCCCGTAGCTCAGTGGATAGAGCAGCTGCCTTCTAAGCAGCCGGTCGTAGGTTCGATTCCTACCGGGGTCGCCAAAGCCATAGTTCCCCGAACACGCTCGCCAGTGGGCGCTTGCGGGTTGCACCGACCAGTGGTTGCGTCGAGCAAGAAACGTCCCTGATCCACCGGTCTTTCATAGGCCCCGGCGGCCGGGTTTTCGTCGGCTTGTGCCCCCGCCGGACGGGCCAGGGGTGGGGCTGGTCGAAATGTTAGCGCCGTAGAGGGGGAAACCCGCGTTCAGAGGCCCTGTGGTGACCATTTTCGCGCCACGAAAACCGGAACGACCTATGCGGAACCTGCTCTCCACCCTCGCCCTGTGCATGTCCCTTCTCCTGCCCAGCGCCCTCTCCGCGGTCACCTATTACGTTTCGCCCACCGGCAGCGACACCAACACCGGCACTTCCAGCACGACGCCCTGGAAGACCATTACCCGGGTGAACCAGATCGGCACTGCACTTAACCCGGGCGACCAGATCCTGTTCCAACGGGGCGGTGTCTATCGTGGAAAAGTGACCATCCCGGACAACGGCGTAGCAGGTAACCCAATGGTGCTCGGAGCGTACGGCACGGGAGCCGCTCCGATCATCAGTGGCAGCGTGGCCGCGACGGGCTGGACGGTGCATAGCGGTAACATCTGGAAGGCCCCGGTGTCTTCGAAAGTGAAGTACGTGTATGTGAACGGTGCGATGCAAACGCTGGCCCGCTACCCGAACACCGGCTGGTTGCGCACGGACGTGGCGGCCAGCACGAGCATCGTGGACGCCGCACTTACGCAGGGTAGCGGTTATTTCACCGGTGCCCGTGCGGTGATCCGCACCACCAACTGGAGCTACGACACCGCGCGTGTATCCGCGCACACAGGCACTACGCTCACGCACACCAGCACGGGCAACAGCATGGGCGCGCAGCAATGGGGTTATTTCCTCTGCAACAAACTGAGCCTGTTGGACGCCCCCGGCGAATGGTATTGGGAAGCAGGGCAGTTGTACCTCTGGTGCCCGAACAACGCGAACCCGAGCAGCGTACTGGTGGAAGCCGCTGTGCAGGATTTCGGGGTGTACTTCGGCTGGCAGCGCAACAACTGGCGCGTGGAGAACATCGCCATGAAGCACCAGATCGAAGCATCGCTCCGCTTGAGCGGGACCTACAACCTGGAAGTGGCCTATTGCACCATGAGCGATACGTACCAGGCGATCATGAGCACGGGCAACGACGAGAGCTTCCATCATCTCACGATCGCCCGGACCTACGGCACCGGAGTATATCTGCAGGATAGCAACAGCTCGTTCACCTTCTCCACGCTCGACGACATCGCTTTGATACCGGGCCTGGGGGAGAACAACTGGGGCTACTTCGGTATCCGGAGCGTGGGCTCCAACATGACCTATGCGGACAACCGCTTGACGAACATCGGCTATATCGGCATGGTGGTGGAACAGAACACCCTTGTCGAGCGCAATGTGGTGCGGGAGGCATTGGCCACCCTCAATGACGGCGGAGGTATCGCCATCGACAACGCGGATGGACTGATCATACGCAAGAACGTGGTGATGGACATGGTCGGGAACATTGAGAGCATCGCCCCGGAGCATACGAGCAACTTTCCGATCTGCCACGGCATCTACTTCGGCAACATCAGCATCAAGAACACCACCGTGGACGGGAACACCGTGGCCAATTGTGCGAGCAGTGGCATCCATGTGGACCACACCATGACGAGTTCCGGGAACCAGGTGAAGAACAACGTGCTCTACAACAATGGATCGCAGCTGTCCATTTCCGACTTCAGCAACTACAATGGGGTGGGAGCGACAGCACCCTTCCATGTGCCGGTGTTCAACACGATCTACTCGGGTAACACCATGTACTGCCTGACGCGTGAGCAGTTCTGCATGAGCCAGCTACACGTTTACTCGAACAATTTCGTGGACTACGGCACCTTCAGCAACAACTACTTCTATAACCCCTATAACGAACTGAGCATCGAGCAGTTCAACACCTTCGCCGGCATCCGCAAGTACTACAGTCTGGAGCGCTGGCAGGTGGACCGCGGGGAGGACGCAGGATCCTCGCGGAGCCCTTTGCGCCAGAACGAATACGCCACCGCGAGCGAACTAAGCAGCGACCTGGTGGTGAACGGCACCTTCAACAGCAACGTGACCGGCTGGGGCGGCTGGCCCACGAACGCCACCTCCACGCACAACACCAGCTTCCTGGATAACGGCTGCCTAAAGGCTTATCTGCCCAACAACTCGGTGTACAATGAGTTCAGCGTGCAGAACCCCAATACGTTCCAGGTGACCAATGGGCAGTGGTATCGTATCAAATTCAGCGTGCAGGCGCCCGCGCAAGGGCAGTTCGAGGCGGGCTCGAAGGGTGCGAGCCAGCAGACCAACCAGGGTGTAGTGGCCGAACGTGCTTTCGCCATCGGTCCGGAGAGGCGGGATCTGGAGTATTACTTCCAAAGCGCCCTCACCGATCAAGCGTATGTGCGTTTCGTGAACCAGTATACCGAACCGACCTACTACCTCGACAATGTGTCCGTGCATCGCGTCACCGTCACGCCCGTGGATCCCCTGTTGGACCATGTGTTGTTGGTGAACGATCAAGCCACCGCGCAGAACTACTCCCTTACCGGCACTTGGAAGGATGTGACCGGAGCGGTGCAGGGCACCACGGTCAACTTGCAGCCGTACACCTCCAAGGTCGTGTACCGCACGAGCGCCACTGGTGGCACGGGTGGATCCGGCACGGTCGGCACCAAGCTTTTCCTGTCCGGACCTATGAACTGGACCACGGGCATCATGGCCACGTCGTTGAAGGCCACCGGTCTTGTGCCACAAGCGGAACCATATACCGCACTTGGCATCACGGTCGCGAACACCGGTGCAACAGCAGCCAGTTCGGTATGGAACGCCACCGGGAACCAGACCGTTGTGGACTGGGTGGTATTGGAACTGCGTAATGCGGATGCGACCTACACGGTGGCCGAGCGACGCGCAGCGCTGCTGCGGGCGGATGGGACCGTTGTGGATGCCAGTGGTACGGGAACGCAGGTCGCGTTCAGCACCACCACCATCGGCAAGTACTTGGTGGTACGCCATCGCAACCACCTCCCGGCCATGACCAGCAGCGCGATATCGCAAGTGAACCAGGTGATGGACTTCTCGATCCCCGCAGTGGGCCTATACGGTACGAACGGCATGCAAGTGAACAACGGCTACCGCGCGCTTTGGCCGGGAGATGTGACGCGCAATCATGTGGTGAGCTATGCGGGTAGCAACAACGACCGTGATCCCATGTTGGTCGCCATCGGATCCACCGTGCCCACGAACACCATCAGCGGCTACCGCGCGGAGGACGTGAACATGGATGGCACAGTGAAATATGTGGGTAGCGCGAACGATCGCGATGTGATCCTTGTGACCATTGGTGGCAGCGTGCCCACGGCCACGAAAGCGGCGCAAGTGCCGTAAGGCCGAGTTGAACCGATCCCAAAAGAGGCGCGGCCGGAAGCCGCGCCTCTTTCATTTGGCGATCATCGATCGAGGTACCCGGTCAGATCTTCTCCAGTGCGTTGGCCGGCATCCAACCAAGGTTGCCGTTGGCCAGGGCCACTTCGCACCAGCCGGCTTCGGTCTTTCTGAGTTCCACTTTGGTGCCGGCATGCAGCATGAAGAGGGTGGTGGAACCGGCGCGTGGTTCGCTGGTCACTTCGATGCGGGGTTGCAGTACAATGGCCCCTGCGGTATCGCGCACCTGGGCGGTCCTTCCGGCGGCGAGGAACACGGCCAGCAACGTCGCGGCCAACGAAAGCCCCGTAAGGGAAAGTCCCACGATCCTCAGGATGCCGCGCATGAGGAGAGCGATCATGCAGAACAGTACGGTAAGGCTCCAGAGCCAGAGCGATCGCCGCGCCCATTGGTCCACGTCGCTGCCACCCACCCATCGTTCCCAGGAAGATCCCAGGGAGAAGCGCGGCAGTTCGTGTACGCGGTCCACGGTGCGCTGGCGGGCCAGTTCGAGGTTGGCCTTCACATCTTCAGCACCAGGCTCAAGCAAGAGAGCGCGCTCATAGTGCAGGATGGCGCGGGGCACATCGTTCAGTTTGAAATGGCAATTGCCGATCGCGAGTTGAAGAGCCGCCGAGTTCCATTCGTGGGCGACGCTATCGAACAACGCGAGGGCCTTGGCGTGGTCGCCATCGGTGTAGGCGGTGCGCGCCAATTCCATCGATCGATCGGCATCGGGCCGGTCCATGGCGACCCCGGTTCCAACACGGAGCGCAAGGGTGAGCAGGAGGAGGGTGCTACGCATGTGTTTCATCCCGTCTTATCGGGGCTCAGGAGCGTTCGATGCGTTGGATCGGATCCACGGCCTGGTCGTAGAGTTGCTGGCGCGGCCGGTCCTCGAGCGGAGCGAAGCGGGCCATCTCGCAGGTGGCGATCAGGGCGGTGGCCTCCCTGGCGAGGGCTTCGCCTCCGGCGGCGGGGGACATGCGTTCGACCAAAGTACTTTCATCCATTTCCGCCACACCCAGGGCGAAGCGGTCGGCGAGATAGCCTTGCAGGGCCTTGGTCATGGCGGCGTAGAAGGGTTCGCGCTCGTTGCGTTGCAGCGCTTCATGCGCCTGCTTCATCCGCTTGCGTGCGATGCGTTCCGCCTTGCGGCGGCGTGTGCCGTCGATATCCGCCGAGCGCGCGGCGCTCCTTCTGCGCCAGATCCCGAAGAGCAGCAACGCCAACGCGGGTGTACCCATGCCCATGGCATAGGCCCACGATCCGAACAAGAAGCGGTCCTTGGGACGGAGCTGCGGGTCGCCGGTGCGCAGGAAGCGGATGTCCTGATCGAGCACTTGCACATCGGTCTTGCTGGGGCGCGCTATGCTGGCTGCCCCGCCGCCGGTGCCGGGTTCCACTTTCACCAGGATCGGCCTTGCGCTCAACGTGCGGTACGCGCCCTGCGCCACATCGAAATAGGAGAACGCGAAAGGACCGAAGGAGAAGTCGCCCTCATGCCGGGGGATGAGCAGGTACTGGAACGCTCGACTGCCGTTCATTCCCGCACCGGTCATGCTGATACGATCGATCAGCTTCGGGTCGTAGTGCTCCACATCCGGGGGGAGCTCGATCACGGGTGCTTCCACCAATTTCAAATTGGCCGTGCCTGTGATCGTGAGCGTGAGTTCGATCGCCTCGTTCGCTTTCACGCTCTGCCGATCGGTGCGTGCCTCGAAGCGTAGATCGCCCACGGCCCCACTGAAACCTTGTGGCGCCGATCCAGGCAAAGGCAGCGCTTCCACAGCGACGGTATTGCTCTGGGTCTCCACCTTGCTACCGCGATTGAAGAAGGAGCGGTTCACCATGCACGAGATGCGCAACGGCTCGATCTTCAATGTGCCGCTGCGCTGCGGGAAGAGCAATTGCTTCTTCAATACCGCCACCCGGTACTGCAAGCCATTGACGGTGCGCAGTCCTTCCTGCCAATTGGTCTCGCCGATGTCGATCTCCTCGGCCCAGAAGCCGTTCAGGGCGGGCAGGTCGTAGTCGCTGAGCTCCAGGTTCGGATAGCGGGAGTAGAGGGTGTAGGTCGCCACCACCTGCTCGCCGACGTACACCTTTTCCTTGCTGAGCCCGATGGTGACGAAGAGGTCGCGGTCGCGCTTCTGGCCCTCGTTCAACGAGCGGTCGCTGGTGGCACCGCTGCCTTTGTCCACATGCACCTTGATCGGTTTGGTGCTGATCGTTCCACCTGCTACGCGCGCTGTCGCGGCCCCGATCGTATAGTCCCCAGGGGCGGTGGCTGTGAGCATGTAGGTACGCGTAATGGTGCTCGACGCGCGGCCGTTGATCATATTGAAGCTGCTGCTCTCGAAAGGCCCTTGCACCACAGAAAGGCCGCCCAGATCGGGATGAGCGATGTTGCCTTGCGCGTTGGTGAGGCTGAGCGTCAGACGGATGCTCTCACCCACAGCGAACGCGGTGCGGTCCACCTTGGCATCGAAGGCGATCTCCTGGGCATAGACCGAAGTGCCCCAGAGCGCGGCAAGGAAGAGAAGGAGGCGTGCCAAGCGGTTCATCTCACCAATCCTTTTCGGCGGGTACCCGCACTCCAACGCGCTGTTTCTCCCGCACCTTTTCCTGTACTTTCTGTTCCTGCCTGTCCAGGGCGTCCAGGATGCGTTCGGCGTCCTGCTTGCTCATTTGCTGGGCCTGTTGGGGATCGCCTTCCTTCTGTTGATCCTGCTTCTGCTCTTGGTCTTGCTTCTGTTCCTGGTCTTTCTTTTCCTGCTCCTCCTGTTTCTCTTGATCTTTCTTCTCCTGTTGCTCGTCCTTCTTTTCGTCGTCCTTGTTCTCGTCCTTATTCTGATCGTTCTGTTGCTGCTGTTGTTGCTGCAACATGCGTTGTGCGTATGCCAGGTTGTAGCGCGTATCCTCGTCGCTCGGGTCACGGCGCAAGGCTTCCCGATAGGCCTTGATCGCCTCTTCGGGTTTCTTCTGGCCCAGCCATGAATTCCCGATGTTGTGATAGGCGCGGGCTTGTTCTACGGGGTCCTTGGACCGCAGTGCGCTCTGCTCGAACTGCTGCTGCGCTTCAGGGAACTTGCCTTGCTTGTATTCGGCATCGCCTAGGTTGAACGTGGCCCGCATATCGTTCGGGTCCGCCGTGTTCGCCTGCTGATAGGCTTGTCCGGCCGCCACATGGTCGCCTTTGCGGTAGTATTCGTTGCCCTTGCGCAAGGCGTCCTCCGCTTTCTGGGCGAATGATGTGCGTGTGCCGCAGAGGGCGAGCAGCAACAAGACGAAGAGCGGGGTGAGCTTCATTTCGCTTGTGGGATGAGGTTCACCAAGGAGCGCACGCGGCCTCGTTCGGGCAATGCGAGAGCGAACAGGAGGAGCACGCATCCGATCGCCAGCGGGATCTGAAAGCGGTCCTCATGTCCGGCGAACCGGTAAGTGCCGATCTCTGAGCGGTCCATTTGACGGAGTTCGTCCACAAGTTCGGTGATCCCGGTGGAGGCTTCCGTAGCGCGCACATAGGCGCCTTTCCCTTCGGCAGCGATCAGCTGCAACATCTGTTCGTTCAAACGGCTGACCACCGGGTTGCCCTGCTTGTCCTTGCGGAACCCCATCATCTGCCCGCGCTGTTTGATGGGCAGCGGGCCGCCCTGCGGTGTCCCCATGCCGATGGTATGCACCAGTATCCCCGCTTCCGCCGCTTTGCGCGCCGCACCTTCGGCATCGTCCTCGTGGTTCTCGCCATCGGTGATCACGATGATCGTCTTGCCGCCCGGCTTGTCCTTTTCGAAGGAATTCT
The DNA here is from genome assembly GCA_016703105.1 of Flavobacteriales bacterium. Classification (GTDB taxonomy): domain Bacteria; phylum Bacteroidota; class Bacteroidia; order Flavobacteriales_F; family PHOS-HE28; genus PHOS-HE28. The sequence goes on along the minus strand of JADJCS010000001.1, from coordinate 537,394 downwards.
GGGCAAGGTCGATCGCGGCGCCGATGGCGGTACCCTGTGTGGGCACCATGTCCGGCCCGATACTGCTGAGGAACAACTTGGCCGCGCTCTTGTCCGCTGTCAAAGGAAGTTGCACGAAAGCCTCACCGGCAAAGACAACGATCCCGAGCCGGTCCCCGTGCAATTTGTCCACTAGCTGCGCCAGCGCCCGGCCGGCCACTTCCATGCGGCTGGGACGAAGGTCTTCGCAGAGCATGCTGTTGCTCACGTCGAGGGCTACCACCACATCCACACCCTCGGCCTTCACTTCTTCGATGCGTGTCCCGAACTGTGGACCGGCCAGCGCCAGCACCACGAAGGCCAGCCCATAGCGCAACGCGATGAAGCGCGCGGTGGAGAGCCCGAAGCTGACGCCGGGGACCATGCGTAGGAGCGTGCCCGCTTCGGCGAAGCGACGCATCGCTCGCTTCCGACGGAAGAGATCGATGGTGAACAGCGCGAGCATCACCGGCCCGATGGTCAGCCCCCAGAGCACCATGGGCTTCGCGAACCGGAACGCCGCCTGCTCGCGCAACGCGCCGAACCAGACCAAGGCGAGCAACACGGCGAAAAGCACCTCAAGCCCCAACGCGAAGAGCAAGGCTGGCCAGATGCGAAGGCGAGGTTGGCTCATGGCGTAGCGCGAAGGATATTGCGGTCCAGAACGAACGCGAAGAAAAGGAGACAGCCTCCGGCCAGGACCAAGGGGAAGTACTCCTCGTGCCGTCGGCTGTGCTCGGTCACTTTGATGCGGGTCTTCTCCAACTTGTCGATCTCGCGGTAGATGTCCGCCAGGGCACGTTCGTTCGTAGCGCGGAAGTACTTGCCACCCGTGGTCCCGGCCACTTTCTCGAGCATGGCGTCGTCGATCTCCACATCCACCATATCGTATTTGTACTGTCCGTTCGGGTAGATGGCCACAGGGGAAAGCGCCTTACCGCGTGTGCCGACACCGATGGTATAGACGCGTACGCCCATTTCCAACGCTATCTGCGCCGCATCGAGCGGATGCACGGTGCCCGCATTGTTCACCCCATCGGTGAGCAGGATGACCACCTTGCTGCGCGCATCGCTATCCCGCAAGCGGTTCACAGCAGTGGCCAAACCCATGCCCACGGCGGTGCCGCCTTGGATCAGCCCCGAACGGGCCTCTTTGAACAGGTCCTTCAGTACGTTATGGTCCGTGGTGAGCGGGCACTGGGTGAAGGCCTCGCCTTCGTATACAACGAGCCCGATGCGGTCGTTCGGTCGCTCGTCGATGAAGCGCATGGCGACCAGTTTCGAGGCCTCCAACCGGTCCGGCTTGAAATCGCGCGCCAACATGCTCGCGCTGATGTCGACGGCGATCACGATGTCGATGCCTTCGGTCTCCACGTCCTGCCAATCGTCACGCAGCTGCGGCCGAGCCAGGGCCATGAGCAGAAGGCCGAGCCCGAGCAGGGAGGCCGCGAAGGGTACATGGCGCAGGTGCGTGAGCAGACCCGTGCGCAGATGGGCGAAAACGTGGGCCGTGCTGAGGGTGATGCGCGGACGCTGTGCGCGTCGACGCCATACATACCATGCGGCGAGCAGCGGCAGGATCAGCAACAACCAGCGCAGCTCAGGACGCGCGAGTTCGAACCGGGGAAGGAAAAGGAACAGCACCGTTGCCACCACACCGATCGCCAGTGCGCACCAAATCAGGCTTTCGATCAGATCACGATCGCGGCGCATCGGGTACGGGTTGGGCCGCCATGGCCTCGGTGGTTTCCTGCACCAGGCGTATGGCCGTGGGGATCATCTGCTCGTTCTCCAGCGGGGCGGGGGAGAGCTTCGCGAACTTCACCAGATCGGCCAGGCGCAGCAGGTTGGTGATCTGTTCGCGGTGCGCGGCACCCATGGCGGACAATTTCAAGGCCTGGACCAGTTCATCCGTGGTTCGTTCCAGGGCAGGCACCTGGTAGCGTTCTTCGATGTAGCCGCGAAGCAGATCCGTTACCGCGCTGTGGTGTGCTTTCACTTCGCCCTGTTGCCAGAGTCGTTGCTGCTCCACGGCGCGCAGCGCTTCGATGACCCGTTGGTGCAGCGGTACGGGAGGGGCCTCGGGTGCGGCGATCACAGCTCTGTTCCTGTACTTGCGCACCCGCCACACGATGAAGAGCAGTAGCGCCAGGATCGCGACGCCGCCCGCGAGGTAAGGCCAATTCTCGCGCAGCCAGTGCCGCCAGCTGAACGGCACATCATAGATGTCTTTGATGTCGCGGTATGCCTGCGCGGTATCCACAGGCAGGGTGCGGACCTCCAGGAGCAAAGGCGCCGTCTCGATGGTGTCGGCCGCGACGACGAAGCGGAAAGGTGGGATCGCCCAAAAGCCGCTGTCCCATGCGGTCACCACCAGGTGCCTACGCTGCGCGAACAGGTAAGGATCTTTCGCCGCGTCCACCAGGGCAGTGTCCACGCCGCCGTCCCAAACCACCTCGACCTGCTTGGTCAGCGTGTCTTCGAGTGAGGGCCAGATCACGACACCGGGGCTGCCCTGATCAACGCGATAGACCACCTCGAGATCCAGCTTCACCTGCTCACCCAGGCGGATCACCGTCGTGTCCAGCACCGCGGTGGCCGTCGGGCCTTGCCCGTGCGCGATGACCGACGCGGACAGGCAGAGAAGGAGGAGCGCTCGGCGCATCATCGTCTGTCGCGTTGGCGGAAGAGGTCCATGAGCGCGCGGACGTAGCCGTCGCGTGTACTGATCACCGCATGGTCGATCCCGGAGCGGCGCAGCAAGGCACGCGTGCGGGCTTGGTGCTTCAATGCCTCGGCGCGGTAGGCGGTGCGCACGCGTTTGCTGCCCGTGTCCACCCAAGTGGTGCGGCCGGTCTCGGGATCATCGAAGGGCACCAAGCCGATGTTCGGCAACTCCCCTTCTCCAGGATCGCCGGTGCGCAATACCACCAGATCGTGCCGGCGGTTGGCGATCTTCAGTGCGTCATCATAGCCCTGCCCCATCAGGTCGCTGATGAGGAAGGCGATGCTGCGCTTCTTGATCACACTGTTGAGGTAACGAAGGGCTTCGGCGATGTCGGTGCCGCGATGGGCCGGACGGAACTCGAGAAGTTCGCGCACCAGGCGAAGGATGTGACTGCGGCCTTTTTTGGGCGGGATGAACAGCTCCACCTGATCGGAGAACAGGATCAATCCCACTTTGTCGTTGTTCTTGATCGCACTGAAGGCGAGTGTGGCGCACACCTCGGTGATCAGCTCGCGCTTCGTCTGTGCCGTGGTGCCGAAATCACCCGATCCGCTCACGTCGGCCACCAGCACGACCGTGAGTTCACGCTCCTCTTCGAACACCTTCACAAAAGGGTGCCCGAAGCGGGCCGTCACGTTCCAGTCGATGGTGCGTACCTCATCGCCCGGCGTGTATTCCCGCACCTCGCTGAAGGCCATGCCGCGCCCCTTGAAGGCACTGTGGTACTCACCGCTGAAAATGTGATCGCTCAGACCGCGCGTCTTCAGCTCGATCAGGCGCACCTTCTTCAGAAGGTCCTTGGTGTGTTGGGCGGTGTTCATCTTCAAGGGCAGGCGCAGGGGCAAGGGCAGACGCAAGGATCAATTTGCTCCTGCCCCTGCACCTGTTCCTTCTTCAGGGAACCTCTACCGTGTTCAGTACGCGATCGATGATCTCCTGTACGCTGATGTTCTCCGCCTCCGCTTCGTAGGTGAGCCCGATGCGATGGCGCAACACATCCGGACAAACGGCGCGCACATCCTCAGGGATCACATAGCCCCGGCGTTTGATGAAGGCATAGGCCTTGGCGGCATGGGCCATGTAAATGCTGGCGCGCGGGCTACCGCCGAAGCCGATCAAGCTCACCAGGTCGCCCAGCTTATGCTGATCCGGTTTGCGCGTAGCATGCACGATGTCCACGATGTAGTGCTCGATCTTTTCGTCCATGTACACTTCGCGCACCAGTTGCCGGGCAGCGAGGATCTCTTGCGAACTCACCACCTGTTGGGGTTCGGGCTGGACCCCGGGGCGCACGTTCTGACGGATGATGAGCTTCTCCTCCTCTTTGCGGGGATAGTCCAGGATCACTTTCAGCATGAAGCGATCGGTCTGTGCTTCGGGCAGGGGATAGGTGCCTTCTTGCTCGATGGGGTTCATGGTGGCCAGCACCAGGAAAGGCTCAGGTAGCTTGAAGGTCTGTGCCCCGATGGTGACCTGGCGTTCTTGCATGGCCTCCAAGAGCGCGCTTTGCACTTTGGCCGGTGCCCGGTTGATCTCGTCCGCCAGGATGAAGTTGCTGAATATGGGTCCCTTCTTCACGGTGAATTCCTCGCTGCGCTGGCTGTAGATGAGGGTGCCGATCAGATCCGCGGGCAGCAGATCCGGTGTGAACTGGATCCTGCTGAAGCCTACCGCAATGGTGCGGGCCAGGGCTTTCACGCTCATCGTCTTGGCCAGGCCGGGCACGCCTTCCAAGAGGATATGGCCATCGGCGAGCAAGGCGACAAGGAGCTTCAGCACCATGTCCTTCTGGCCCACGATCACCTTTCCCATCTCCTGCTCCACCAGGTCCACGAAGGCGCTGGCGTGCTGGATGCGGTCGTTCAGTTGGCGGATGCTCTCGGAAGTGACGGCGGACGTTTCCGCAGTGGTCTGATCCATATGGAGGGGTCGTTGAAAGGAGCGCAAAGGTGCGATGCAAAATTGGCCGGGTGCATGCAGGCCCTGTGATGGACCGCAGTTAAAGAGTGTTAACCGTTCGGCCCTGTCCAAAGGAGCATGACCGCTACATTCGGAGCATGTCCCAACACAACACCCCGCTCGCTCTTTCCGAGGCCATCGCGCACGTCCGCACCTTCCACGATGCCTTCGGTATTCCCAACGCACAAGCACCAACGGGCGCCATCGGCGATCGCGATGCCTTATTGCGCTACAAGTTGATCCGCGAAGAGAACGAGGAATACCTCGATGCCGCGCTACGCGGGGACCTGGTGGAGGTGGCCGATGCGTTGGGCGATATCCTCTACATCCTCTGCGGCACACTGCTGAAACACGGACTTGAGCACAAGATCGATGAAGTGTTCCGGGAGATCCAACGCAGCAACATGAGCAAGCTCGACGCGAACGGCAAGCCGATCTATCGGGATGACGGGAAGGTGCTTAAGAGCGAACTGTACTTCCGGCCGGATATCGCGGCGATCCTAGCGAAGGCCTGAGAAGGAGAAAGGCATAAGGTTGAAGGGGAAAGACACAAGCCTGAAGAACCGGTCATGGAACAACACGAACCACCGAAGAAGGACCTTCAAGAACGACTGGAGCACTTCGCGATCATGGTGGTGAAGCTCACGGAGCGGATGCCGATGACACCAGTAGGGAAGTACTACTCTGGCCAACTATTGCGATCTGGAGGGTCGGCAGCTTTGAACTACGGCGAATCACAAGGAGGAGAGACGCACCGCGACTTCACGCACAAGCTGAAGATCGTGTTGAAGGAGATGAAGGAATCCCACGTCTGCTTGCGCATCATCCGTGGGGCCGAGTTGCATTCCGATACTTCACTCGTCGAGAGAGCGCTTCAAGAAGCCAAGGAGCTCGTAGCCATCTTCACCACCTCGGTCAAAACCGCCGAACAACGAAGTCCTAGACGATAGCCTCATTCTTGACTCTTGACCCTTCAACCTTTCTCCTTTTCCCTTTCTTCCATAGATGGATCTCCCCCGCCTTCTCACCAACGCCCGTAATTCCGCTTTTTCGCGGTGGTGGCTCGATCTTGTCCTTCCCTGGGCCGTGCCGTTCAATCGGCCGCATGGGTTCAAAGTGCTTCCGTTGACTGAAGGTGGCATCAGCGTGCGGATCCCCAACTGGCGCATCAATCGCAACCATATCAATGGCATCCACGCCTGTGCGCTCGCCACTGCGGCGGAAATGTGCAGCGGGCTCTCGGTATTGGAGAAGCTCGACCCCAAGAAGTACCGTTTGATCATGCGCAGCTTGCACATGGAGTACCACTACCAGGCGAAGCAGGAGGCGATGGCGAAGTGCGTACCGACCGCAGCGGAGATCGCAGAACAGGTAGTGCGGCCGCTAGAGAGCAATGAAGCCGTGGACTACACCAGCACAGTGGAAGTACACGACAAGAGCGGCAACCACCTCGCCACGGGAAGGGTCACCTGGCAGGTGAAGGAATGGGGCAAGGTTCGGACGAAGGTCTGATCCTTCGTATCTGCGAAGATCGCTTGACGGACCAAGCGGTGTTGAACTGTCCGCGGCCCAATAGCCGGCTCCGCTCACTTCTCGTTGAAGTAGTCCTCCTCCGCATCTTCCTTCTCTTCTTCCTCCGGCTTGGGCCGGAAGCGGAAGGTAACGTGCAGGCCGAAGAGCAGGTTCTGCCTACGGATCACGGGATCGAACGGTGTTACGCTGTTCTCGCCGCGCAACTCCATTTCAAGGGGCCCTTTCTCGAAACCCAGCCCGAGGCATAGACTGAACTGCGTGCGGCGCAGGTTTTCCTCGCTGATGGGTCGATCGATGAGTTCCTGGCCGTCCTGCGTGATCCTTTCCGTGCCGCGGATCAGATAGCCGGGGATGATCCCACCGCCGAGGAAGAGACCTTGCGGGTTCTTGTTCACGGAGATCTTCAGCACGATGGGTACCTCCACGTAATGCAGGGTGGTGCGCGTGGTCTGGCGGTATTGCGCGGCTTGTACAAAGCTGCCCTTGCCCACATACATCGGCTCCAGCATCAGGCTCATTTGATCGGACATGATCATATCGAAGCTGTAGCCCGCGATCAGGCCGAACTTGGGCAGCCCGGTCCACCGGAAGAACTGGCCCGCATTGATCGTGGCCATGCCCACCCCGACTCGGGGCCCATGCGCGATCTGGCCCTGCATTACGCATGGAACCAGCGTGGTCACGAACAGCAGAGAGCAGAGGTGGCGCACGGCGCGAAGATGCGGAACGGCGCCGACGGCCCCGAAGAGCATAGTACTATACTTCGTCGAAAGTCAATAGGTATTCATCGAAGAAATGTGATCATTCGTCTTGACATCGGAAGCGGCCCGGCGTCACTTTTGCGTCGCTTCAAAAGGAAACACCATGTGGCCTGTACAAACCCTTACCCTCTTGCTCTGCCTTACGGACGAAGAACAGCTCTTCGCCCAGGCCGTGCGGGAGCCGCAGCCCGTGGTGATCGAAGCGACGAAGCCGGTGGAGGAAGAGCAGGAGCGCACTATCGCCCCCTTCGAGGAGGAAGTGGTGCAAGGCTGATCCGTTCGCGCCGCTACTTTCGCGGGATCGCATCAAGCGCGATCCACGCATGAAACACTTCGCCGCACTAGCATCCTTCGTACTCGCCTTTCCGGCACTGGCCACGGACCGCATTGTAGAGGAATTCGGGCAGCCACCCGCCTACGCCAGCATCAATGCCGCCGTGACCGCTGCGGTGGATGGCGACCGGATCATCGTAAAGAACCGGGCGGGTAATATTCCTTGGATCGAGGATGTCACCGTGGGCAAGAACCTGCAGTTCCTCAGTTACTCCAACGACGACTTCTTCTACGTGCAAGGCACCTACACCATTCCCGGGGCCACAGGGCGCGAGGTTACCATCATCAGCATGCGCAACACGGCCGGCGGCATCAGTGGGCCCGGAGGTGGAACCACTCGAGGCACACGGATCCGGATCCTGGATAGCTACTTCGTGAACGGATCCATCGCGTGTTCCTCCAACGCCAACACCACCGACGTGGTAGGGTGTACCCTCCTGAACGGCACGATCGCCATCGCCTACGGCAATGTGGTCGGTTGCTATGTGGATGGATCATTGATCACCGACGAAACCATCAACGTGACGGGCAATACGGCCGCAGGGGCGTTGGACACGTGTGCCATTGTCGGTAACCAGGTGAAAGGCCGCGTGAGCTACGAGGCCATCCGGTTCAGCGGGGACAATCAGATCGTTCACATTCGAAACAATTATGTGCAACACGGCTGGATGGGCATACAGATCGAACAAGGCCATATCGGCGGTACGCAGAACCTGGTTTGGAACAACACGGTGGTGGCCTATACCGGTCAGTTCACCACCTACGGGATCGATGTGGCGAACACCAATGCGGGCAGCGTGTGGGAGTTGATGAACAACGTGGTGACCACCACCTGGAGCGGCGACAACCGGGGCATCAATAAGGACAGCGGGAACAACGGACAGGTGAACGTTTATTTCAACCATGTGGTATCCGGCATGACCTACCCGATCTCCGCAGGGTTCACCTTCGAGTCCAACAACACCACCAACCAACCCATCACGCTGTACGTGGATGGCACGCTCAGCAACGCCCCGGCGTGTGTCGACGGGGGCAACCCTGCCGTGGTGCTGAGCGATCTCGACCTGAGCACCGGCGATGCCGGCGCCTACGGCGGCAGCTACACCCAGACCAACTTCCATCCGTTGCACACGGGTGCGGCGCGGGTCCATCTCACCGGCCATCCGTTCAATGTGCGCAGTGGCTCCACGCTTAGCGTGAAGGCGACCGCCTTCGATCGTTGATCCGCCGCACCATGCACATGCGCGCGATCCTTTTCGCCGGTGCCGTCCTGTGGGGCGCCATCGGCCACGCCCAATTGGGCATCACGTCAGCGGAGTATTTCTGGGATACCGACCCAGGCGTTGGCAACGGCTCACCGCTCGTGGCGGTGGACGGCACCTTTGGCCAAGTGGTGGAACAAGTGCTGGTGCAAACAGCAACGCTGCCATCCCCGGGCTTGCACGAGCTTAGCATCCGCATCCTGGACGAGGATGGGGGATGGGGCCCCGTGTTCAGCACGGTACTCGAAATTCTGCAAGGGAGCGTGAGCTTCCCGGACATCCACGTGGCCGAGGGCGAATACTTCTGGGATACCGATCCCGGTGAAGGGAACGGCTCGCCATTGCTGGCCTTTGATGGGAACTATGAAGAGGCCTTGGAGGCCGTGGGTGCGGACATCAACAGTTTGCCTGCGCCCGGTCTTCATGTGTTGCACATGCGTGTGCGGGATGTCGATGCCAACTGGAGCGGAGCTTTCCAAGTAGTGGTGGAAGTGCTACAAGGGGCCGTGAGTTTTCCGGACATCCATGTGGGTGCGGCCGAGTACTGGGTGGATGCCGATCCTGGACCCGGCGCAGGAACGCCTATGCTCGCTTCGGATGGCAACTTCGATCAGGCATTTGAAGCCATAAAGGGCGGCGCTATCCCTGTTCCTGTGGACAACGGTGTGCATGTGCTCTGGATGCGCGCGCAGGACGATGACGGCGGTTGGGGACCGGCTTTCGGAGTAGTGGTGAACATCGATACCACCATCACCGGAACGGTGGACGTGCCCGAGGCCGCAGCCACGGATCCAGGTTTCAGCATCACCCCGAATCCAACTGAGGCGGCTTCGGGGTTCGTGATCGAACAGGAGGGTGAGGCGCAGGCCATCGCCGTGCGCGTGTTGGATATGCAGGGACGTGTGGTCCTGGACAAGCGCTATCCATCCGCCGTGCGGATCCATATCGCTACCGAAGGATGGGCCTCGGGTATCTACCCGGTCGGTGTTGAACGCAATGGCGTGCTGGACTGGCGACCGATCGTCGTCCGTTGATCCAACGCATCGTACGATGAGGCTGTGGAAGATCCAAGGGGGCGCGTTCGCCATCGCCTGCTCTCTCTGGTGCACTATCGCTGCGGCCCAAGCCTGGACCTTCCAAGGCGACACCACGCCTACCTGGGAACAGGTGATCGCACGCTATCGCGATCTGGACGAACGGCATCGCGGTGCCAAACTTTTCGAGATCGGCAAGGACGATGGCGGTTCGCCCATCCACCTTTTCGTGATCTCCGATGGCGGCGTGTTCGGCCCCGACAGCTTGAAGGCACGCGGCAAACGCGTGCTCTTCATCAATAACGGCATCCATCCCGGCGAGCCGGACGGCATCGATGCGAGTTTGCTGCTCGCCCAGGCGTTGTTGGAGAGCGACCAGTTGATGGGCCTCACCGTGAACACGGTGGTGTGCATCGTTCCCGTTTACAACGTGAGCGGTGCCTTGGTGCGCGATACCACCTTCCGCGTGGACCAGAACGGTCCGCGTGTGCATGGACAGCGGGCGAACGCGCGCAACCTCGATCTCAATCGTGACCTCGTGAAGGTCGATTCACGCAACACGCAGACCTTGTTGCAAGTACTTCGGCGCTGGGACCCGGACATCTTCATCGATACGCATGTGAGCAATGGGGCGGACCATCAATATGTGATGGAATTGCTCACCACCCACCCGGCGAAATTGGATCCCGAGGTGGCGGCGTACTTGGACGGGACCCTGGTGCCTGGCCTTTACAAGTGGATGGACCGCAAGAGGATCGCGATGTGTCCCTATTTCGAGACGGTGGACCGTACGCCTGAGCAAGGTCTTGTCGCCTTCTTCGATACGCCACGCTACACCACGGGCTACACCGCGCTCTTCAACACCATTGGTCTGATGGCCGAGAGCCACATGCTGAAGCCCTATGCCGATCGAGTGAACGCCACTTTCCAACTCATGCTCGGTACGCTGGTGGTGATGGACGAGCACGGTCAAGAGTTGAAGGAGATCCGAGACCGAGCGAAGACCCGCACCACACAATTGAAAGAGCTTCCGCTGCGCTGGACCTTGGACACCACAAAGGTGGAACGTCTACCGTTCAAGGGCTACCGCGCGGAGCAGCGCCCCAGCGCGGTTACAGGGCTTTCTCGTCTGTACTATGATCGCACCCGTCCTGTTGATCTGGAGGTGCCCTGGATGGACAGCTACACGCCGGGCACCACGCGGACCAAGCCAAAGGCGTACTTGATCCCCCAAGCGTGGCGGGAAGTTTCGCAGCGCCTGGCATTGAACGGCATCACGTTCCAGCGCGTGGAACGCGATACGCTGCTGGAGGTGGAAGTGTATCGCATCGGCACGATGAACACGGTGCGCGAGCCGTTCGAGGGCCATTATCTCCATCGGGATGTGGCGGTGCATGCGGAGCGTACGACGATCACCGCACGGGCTGGCGATCTGCTGGTGCCGATGGATCGCGCTACGGACCGTTTCGTCATGGCGGTGCTGGAGCCGGAGGCACCGGACAGCTACTTCGCCTGGGGCTTTTTCGACAGTGTGCTCCAGCAGAAGGAGTGGTTCAGCGATTACGTGTTCGAGGATGTCGCTACGCACCTGCTCGCGAAGGATCCCGCGTTGAAGGCCGAGCTCGAGGCGAAGCGGGCCGCCGATCCGGAATTCGCGAAGGACGCCTTGGCGCAGCTCGCGTTCGTCTTCGAGCGTTCTCCTTATATGGAACCGGGATATCGTCGCTATCCAGTGTGCCGCGTGGTCGGGAATTGACGGAGCGCGCCGACCTTCGCACTTCCATTCAACCGTATGAAGGCTACCCTTCCCTCCATGCCGTTCAAGATCCGCGCGGAACGCACCGAGGATCCGGGCATTGGCACCAACTTCGAGCGACCGCTCGATCGCTTGGTGGCCCACGACGGCAACTTCCGGGTGGACCGGATAGGCCGGGCGAGCGGTCTTCGCGAAGGGTTCGTGGCGTTGGCCACCATGCCCGTGGGGCGGCTGGTGCTCACGTTCGTGCTGGGTTATCTGGGCATGAACCTGATCTTCGGGTCGCTCTACATGCTGATCGGCGTGCAGTATTTGGGCAATGCGGATCTGAACTCGTGGAGTACGAAGTGGATGAGCGCCATTGGCATGAGCGTGCAAACGCTCACCACCGTGGGCTACGGATCATTGTACCCGAACAGCCCGGCCACTTGGTTGCTGGCGGCGGTGGAAGGCGTCTTCGGGATCCTTGGCTTCTCGTTGATCAGCGCGGTGATCTACGCCCGGTTCGCGCGGCCCACCGCACGCATCGCCTATAGCGCCAGGGCGCTCATCGCACCGTTCAAAGAAGGATGGAGCCTGCAGATGCGCATGGCCAACCGGCGTACCACATTGCTGATGGAGATGGAAGCCCGCCTCATGCTCGTGATGGCCGATGTGGACGAGCAGGGCGAACGGCTGAACTACTACAACCTGAAACTGCAGTTGGACAAAGTGAGCTTCATGCCGCTGAGCTGGACGCTCGTGCATCCGATCGGCCCCGACAGTCCGCTGGCCGGCGTGGGCTATGATGACTTGGTGCAGCGCCGCGCGGAAGTGATCCTGGTGCTCAAAGGCATCGATGAAGGATACATGCAGCAGGTGATCACCCGCCGCTCGTTCCGTTTCGACGAGATCGTGTGGGGCGGCCGCTATGTGCGCGCCTTCAGCGCCCGGAACGGCAGCATGCGCCTGGACCTCAACAAACTCAGTGATTTCACCCCGGTGCCAGCCCCGGAACGCTTGCCGTCCTAGCAGCCGTGGCAGGCCGACCGACAAGCTGACGACCGACAACCAACAACTGACAACAGATCCCCGTATTCCATGGAACTCTACGACATCAGTATCGGCGCGCGCGTGAAGCATCCCACCATGGGCGTGGGGGTGGTCTATGAAATGGACGCGCGCATCGTGCATGTGTTCTTCAAGGAGCACGGCGAACAGCCCATCAGCCGCAGTTTCGAGGGCTTGGTGACCATCGCACCCGGCGTGGAGATCGGCCAGGAACCGCTGGACTTAGAACATGTGAAGGATTCCCTCCGCGAGGTGCTCGAGGAAATGCAACAGCCCCAGCGTCCCGTCGAGATGGCCCGCAAGTACGAAGGCGGCATGTTGGAGATGCGGCCGAAGGACCCCTCTCTGAAGAGCAAAGAAGTCCCCATCGACGACTTCTTCCACAAGGTGGTCATGATCCGCGACCGTTTCCGCGTGCTGGAGCAAAAGATCAACGCCCATGCCGCCCTCAGCGAAGCGGACAAGGTGGAATTGCAGCAGTACATCACGCGCTGCTATGGAAGCCTCACCACCTTCAACATCCTGTTCGAGGACAAGGAGGACCATTTCGTGGGGCAGAAAGGCGATGCGTAGGAGCGGGAGTGGGGTCGTCCGCGATAGGCGCCATCCTTCGCGATCAACCGTGACGATTTTTCAACCGGCCGCTTGCATTCCGATATCCGCGTTCTACATTCGTACCACGCTGTTCTTTACCACACCCTGTGAAGCAAGCATCGTTCGGCCCCTGGCCGTTCGTCAACGCGAAGCCCATACAGGCCAACTGTTCATCGGAACCAACAATTTCCATCAGGGATCGCACCCTCGGTGGTGTACGGCGGGCCTCAGCCCTACTTCGGTAGGGATCCCTTCGGGGACACGAGGATTACGGAAGCCATCATCGCGATCCCGCCTATGTGATACACATGGGTTCCTTGAACGTGGCACGTATGGGCTTTTTTTGTGCCGTCGTGAACGCTCCTGACACCCCTCCCACACAGATCGATGATCGCGCCCAAGGCATCGGCCTGCCGGTGATGGAGGCGTTCTACACCGTGCAAGGGGAAGGGCTCTTCAGCGGACAGGCGGCATATTTCATCCGCTTGGCCGGTTGTGATGTGGGGTGTGCGTGGTGCGATGTGAAAGAGAGCTGGGAGGCCTCGCTTCACCCGGTGTTGGCCATTGCGGATATCGTGGCCGAAGCGGCCCGGCACCCGGCCCGCATCGTGGTGGTAACAGGAGGCGAGCCTTTGATGCATGACCTGACACCCCTCACCAATGCGCTACGAGCGGCCGGATTTCGCACGCACCTGGAGACCAGCGGTGCCCACCCACTGAGCGGCGACTGGCATCATATCTGCTTCAGCCCGAAAAAATTCAAAGCTCCATTGCCCGCTGTCGCGGCCGAAGCCCATGAGTTGAAGGTGGTGGTCTTCAACAGCCACGATCTTCTGTGGGCGGAACAACACGCGGCCACTGTTCCTTTGAAGTGTGCGCTCTACTTGCAACCCGAGTGGGACAAACGCGAAGCGATGATGCCCTTGATCACCGCACATGTGAAGGCCCATCCCCGTTGGCGGATCTCCCTACAGACCCACAAATACCTGAACATTCCGTGAGCCTCTTTTCCAAGCTGGTCCCGCAGTTGTCCGTTGTCGGTTGTCGGTTGTCCGTAGCGCCGTCATTGCGGCTGTTGATGGTGGGAGTACTGACAACCATCAGCGGACAACTGTCCACGGTCCAAGCGCAACCCGGCAGTTACACCACCAAGGAGACCAAGGCTATCAAGCTCTATCAGGACGGACTGGAACATATGCACGCGCGCAAATGGGACGCTGCGGAAGCCGATCTGAAAAAGGCGGCCGCCTTCGACGATCGTTTCGTGGAGCCCCGTTTCGCCCTGGCCGAGTTGAACGACCTGCGCGGGAACGATGCGGAGGCCATGAAGTACTACCGCGAAGCGCTGGTCATTTCACCGCGCTATTTCCCCAACGCCTACCTACACCTCGCCGATATCGAGTTCCGCAATCAGGACTTCACCGCTGCGGAACAGCACTACAAGGCGTACTTGGAACTCGAGGAGGAGCCGGTGCGGCGGCGTCGGGCTCGCCTGGGGGTGGACAACTGCGCCTTCGCGGCGGAAGCCATCAAGCATCCGGTGCCTTTCGACCCCAAGAACCTGGGCCCTGCGGTGAACTCGGCCAATGCGGAATACTATCCGTGCATCACGGCGGACGATCGGACTTTGCTCTACACGCGCGATCTGCCGGATGCCGCGTCACCTTGGGGACATCAGGAGGATTTTTACGTGAGCACGCGCGATGAGAAGGGCGAATGGACCACTGGCCGACCTGTCGGTGGCGTGGTGACACCAGCGAACGAAGGAGCTGGCACCCTTTCCCCCGATGGCCGCTTCATCATCTTCACCGCATGTGCGGGTATGGAAGGGGAATATGGCGCGGGGCGGAAAGGGCTCGGCAGTTGCGATCTCTTCATCAGCCGACGCATTGGGAACCGATGGAGCCCACCGGAGAACTTGGGCCCACCGGTGAATTCGCGCAATTGGGAAAGCCAGCCCAGTCTGGCCAGCGATGGCCGCACCCTCTATTACGTGCGGGGAACCCAGGCACAGGACGGGCTGAAGGACATGGATATCTACGTGACGCGGCTTCAGGAAGATGGTTCCTTCAGCGCACCGGAGAAACTGGGATCGGCGATCAACACGCCGTTCCAGGAGGAGAGCGTGCAGATCCATCCGGACGGGCGCACGCTCTACTTCAGCAGCAACGGGCATCCCGCGTTCGGGGGCCTGGACATCTATGTGAGCCGCATGCAGGATGACGGGACCTGGGGTCCTGCGTTGAACCTTGGTTATCCTATCAACACCGGTGGTGATGAGAACAGTTTGCTCGTGAGCGCCGATGGGCGCATCGCCTATTTCGCGAGCGATCGGGCCGGGGGGCAGGGAGATCTCGACCTGTACGGTTTCGAACTGTATCCGGAGGCGCGGCCGGCCGCGGTCAGTTACATCCGTGGCGTGGTCACGGACAAGAGCACTGGCAAGCCCGTGGAGGCGGATGTGGAACTCTATGATCTAAGTACCGGGAAGCTCGCTACGGCGGCCTACAGCGATCCCAGCAACGGCGAATTTCTGGTCTGTTTGCCAACGGGAAGGGAGTACGGTTTGAACGCCTCCTCCGAGGGTTACCTGTTCTTCAGCCAGAACTATAGTGTTGCGGTGTCCGCCGATGGCAAGCCGCAGACGTTGGAAGTCCCGTTGAGCCCGATCACAAGTGGGGAGACCATCACGCTGCGGAACATCTTCTTCAATACCGCCAGTTCGGATCTGTTACCCACCAGTAACACGGAACTCGACAAGTTGCTGCGGCTGATGAAAGCCAACCCCACCATGCGGATCGAAGTGGGCGGTCACACCGATGACGTGGGCGCCGACGCAGATAACCAGAAGCTCAGCGAAGATCGCGCGAGCGCGGTGGCCAAGTTCCTCACCGGGTATGGGATCGATGCCGCGCGTGTCTCATCCAAGGGTACGGTGAAACCCGTCCGATGGCCAGTAATGGAACGGACGAGGGTCGCGCACTGAACCGACGGACGGAGATCACCGTCCAGTAAGCGATCAACTCGCGGATAGTTCCTGTGCCCGGCCGCTGGCGGCAGCGATCGCACGGTACAGTGCTCCGCTCATATCTTCCGAAGCGAGCACCTTGAACGCGGCCTCGGTGGTGCCCCCTTTGCTCATCACCGCTTTGATCAATTCTTCCGGCGTGCGGTCCGCGTGTTCCATCAAGTGGTAGCTCCCGAGCATGGTCTGCTTCACCAAGGCGCTGGCCACATGGGGTTCCAGCCCGAGTCGGATACCGCTGTCGACCATGGTCCGAACGATCTCGAAGAAATAGGCGGGGCCACTGCCGCTGAGCGCGGTGACCGGATCGAGCAAGGCCTCATCAGCCAGATGCATGGCACGACCGGTGCTGTTGAGCAATTGCTCCACCTGCAGCGTTTGGCGCATTGTCAACTCCGTACCTGTGGTGTACGCGGTGATGCCCATGCCTATCTGCGCTGGCGCGTTGGGCATGGCGCGCACTACCGTGGGGTGCTTCAAGCTTTCCGCGAGCCGTTGCAAGGTGATCCCCGCCATGATCGACAGCACCACCTGTTCCGGCCCTAGAACACCGGCCAGCGGCGCGGCGATAGAGGTGAAGTCCTGCGGTTTCACCGCGACTATCACCAGATCACATCCGCCGATCTTCGGACCGATCTCGGTGCTCAACGTTCCCAACGGATCGAGTTGCTCGCGTCGTCGTTCACTTCGGGCCACCAGAAGTAGCTCATCGCGTCGCGCCAGGCCGTATTTGCGGAAACTGCGCGCGTATGCGGTACCCATGTTGCCGCATCCGATGATGGCGATCTTCATGCTCTGTCCGCCGCAGCCTTTGGGGCGAAGGCGTGGCGGCGAAGATGTGGTTCTGGGTAACGGGCGCGCGCGGTGCCCGACGGTTTCGATCAACCGGGCCTAGTGCGAAACCAGTTTCAGGCCGATCAAACTAGCGATGAGCGTGCTGAGAAAAACGATGCGCCAGAGGTCTGCGGATTCTTTGAAAAGAAAGATGCCCACGAGCGTGGTGCCCACGGCCCCGATACCTGTCCACACGGCGTAGGCTGTACCGATGGGCAGCGAACGGGTGGCCAGATAGAGGAGATACATGCTGATCGACAGGCTCACGAAGAAGCCGACCATCCACCAGAAGGCCGCTGTGCCAGAGGACTCCTTCGCCTTACCCAGACAGGTGGCGAAGCCGACTTCGAAAAGACCCGCGAGCAGGAGCACGATCCAGTTCATTGCGGTGCTAAGTTCCACCTTCCCGCGCGGTCGATGAACTTCGCGGTCGCATGAACAAGGTCTACCTGCGCGACGGCCGGGCGCCTATCCCGAAGGATGAGCGCACGAGCGCTACAATGAGCCGCATCCGTGGCCGGGATACGGGCCCGGAGCGGATGATGCGCGCCGCCCTCAGCGCCGAAGGCATCCGGGGCTACAGGCTGAATTGGAAGAAGGCCCCCGGTCGGCCTGATATCGCCTGGCCCAAGCGCAAAGTCGCGGTCTTCGTGCATGGTTGCTTCTGGCATATGTGCCCACACTGCGCGCGCAGCATGCCCAAGAGCAATGGTAGATGGTGGAAGAACAAGCTCAGCACCAACCAAGCACGCGACCACCGTAAGTTGCGCGAACTCCGGAAGGAGGGCTGGCGCGTATTGACCGTGTGGGAATGCCAATTGAAGAAGAGCACACGGCGGGAGGTGGCCCGTGTGGTGCGGCTATTTGATCAATGACGGCGGAAGAGCCTTCGAAAGAAACGCTTCTCGAACTCCCAGAAGAACTTGAACTGCCCGAACAGGAAACCGTAAACAAGCAACAACAGGTTGTAGATCGGCAGGATCAGCACATAATAGATCACGGTGAACAGTGTGCTCTGCTCCCCGCCGGTGATGGCGCCCACGACGGGGCGTTTCAGGAACATCACCGAAAAGCCGGTACATGCGAACACGGCAAGGATAACCAGTACGCGCCCGGGCGATACACCCCAACGGGTGGCCAACCGCTCCCTCCATGCGGGTCGTAGTGGCGGGTCGCCCTCAACCATGGGCACGAAGATGGCTGATCAATCCTGCCACTCGGCTAGGAAGAGGTTCGTATCGTGGGTGCCGCCGTTGTTGCGGTTGCTGCTGAAGACCAGGTAACGTCCGTCCTTGCTGAACACGGGGAAGGCATCGAAGGTGTCGCTTCCGCTCACCTGTTCCAACCCGGTACCGTCCGTATTGATCAGGTACAACGTGAACGGGAAGCCACGCTCGGTGGCGTGGTTGCTCGCGAAGATGATCTTCTTGCCGGAGGGGTGCCAATAGGGTGCCCAGTTGGCCTTGCCCATCTTCGTTATCTGCCGTGCATCGCTGCCGTCCGCGTTCGCGATGAACAGTTCCATCTCCGTAGGTTGTACGAGCCCCTGCTTCAACAGGTCTTTGTACTCAGCGACTTGTTCCGGGGTGGCGGGTCGGCTGGCACGCCACACCAATTGGGTGCCATCGGGACTGAAAAAGGCACCGCCGTCGTAGCCCAACGTGTTGGTGATGCGCTTCACCTCCGTTCCATCGATGTTCATGGTATACAACTCCATGTCGCCATCGCGCATGCTGGTGAAAACAATGCGATCGCCCTTGGGGGAGACGGTCGCTTCGGCGTCATAGCCTCTGGTGTCCGTGAGCTTCCGGCGGATCGTTCCTTGCAGGTCGCTCAAGTAAATGTCGAAAGTGGAATAGATCGGCCACACGTATTTTCCGCCGGGCTTTCGCTCAGGAACTGGGGGGCACTGGGAACCATCCTCATGGGTACTGGCGAACAGCACCAGGCTGTCACCTGGTAGAAAATAGCTGCAGGTGGTGCGGCCGCCCAGCGTGCTCAGTTTGGTGGGCGCGGCTGCTTTCAGATCGTCATCGAACGGGTTGAAGTGCCGGATCTGATCACAGCTATCGCCCCAGGCGGCATTGGTGACCTGGAACACAAGACGATCACCGCCGAAGCTCCAATACGCCTCCGCATTGTCGCCTCCGAAAGTGAGTTGCTTCAGGCTCTTGAAATGGTCCTCTCCCGGTACGATCAGGGAGGGTGCCGCTGGCACGGTGTCCTTGGACAATACCTCTTCGCTGGAGGAGGCAGGAGGTTCGCAAGCCAGCGCGAACAAGGGGAGGAAGAATAGCGAGCGATGCATGGTTCCGTTAAAACGGCCGCGAAGGTAGCCAGGTGCCTTGGCCAAATGTCACGGCCGATCAACGATCGACCTCGAACCTGTTGTAACCGCGAAAGGGAATAGGTTCCGTGCTGACCTGGTCAACGCGTGCTTGCGTCGGTCCCAGGCGGCACCAAGCCACGAAGTCATGGATCCGCTTCTCGTCGCCCTCAACCTCCGCTTCCACCGAGCCGTTCGGCATGTTCCGGACACGCCCCGCAAGTCCCAGCGCCACAGCCATGTCCCGGGCATGCTGGCGGTACCCGACCCCTTGAACGTGACCTTGAACGATCACCCGAACAGTGCCCTTATCCATGTCCTTTTCCGCAGCATTGACAGTCTATACCTCTTGGAGTTATTTTCGTCGGCTAATATCGGCAACTGGTCGATACTTCCCCCTCCATGAAGCTATCACTCCTTGGCCTGTTATCTGGCCGTTCGTTCACATGGCTCACCTGTGCCATAGCCGTTGCGGCCGGAACCGAAAGCGTCCGTGCTCAAGTGCCTGCGGGCTTCAACGATGTGGTGTCCATGGGCGGTTGGAACGCACCGCAGGGAGCGGTCTGGGATGCGAACGATCGCATGTACGTTTGGGAGAAGGCGGGGAAGGTTTGGATCGTGGAGAACGGGATCCGGTTAGCCCAGCCGCTCATCGATCTCAGCCACACCACCGGCACCGGCGAGGTTGGGGATTGGCGGGACCATGGGTGCCTTGGCTTCGCGTTGGACCCGAATTTCTTAGTGAACGGCTACATCTACCTGATGTACATGGTGGACCGCCACCACCTGATGAACTTTGGAATACCTGGGGGCACCTATTTCACGGGCGTGAACGAGTATTACTCGGCGACCATCATGCGCATCACGCGCTATACCGCGACCGGTCCAACGTTCAATACCGTGAACTACGGCACGCGTCTGGTCCTGGTTGGCGAGACAAAGAAGACAGGCATTCCGGAGTTGCATGAATCGCATAGCACCGGGACCCTGTTATTCGGGACCGACGGAACGCTCCTGGCCACGGTGGGCGATGGTGCGAGCTACAACTCCGCGGATGTTGGCAGTGCACCAGAGACCTATTACATCACGGCCCTTGCGGATAGCATTATCCGGCCCAACGAGAACGTTGGCGCTCTGCGCGCCCAAATGGTGAACTGCCACAATGGAAAACTCCTTCGGATCGATCCCGCGACAGGGAATGGAGTGCCGAGCAATCCGTTCTATGATCCGGCGCAGCCCCGCGCACCTAAGTCCCGCGTGTGGGCCCTGGGTCTGCGCAACCCGTTCCGCGCGGCCTTGCGCCCGGGCACCGGCAGCACGGATCCGGCTGTGGGTGATCCTGGTACGGTGTACATCGGTGACGTCGGATGGGATCAATGGGAGGAACTGAACGTTTGCTACGAAGGAGGAATGAACTTCGGTTGGCCGCTGATGGAAGGATTGGAGC
Source organism: Flavobacteriales bacterium (assembly GCA_016703105.1). Classification (GTDB taxonomy): domain Bacteria; phylum Bacteroidota; class Bacteroidia; order Flavobacteriales_F; family PHOS-HE28; genus PHOS-HE28. The sequence goes on along the minus strand of JADJCS010000001.1, from coordinate 516,734 downwards.
CTATGCCGAACTACCAGGCTACTGCCGGCAAGAACTTCGACGCGCCGAACCCCTTGTTCAACGGCACCTCCTGCACGGTGGACTTCTTCAACTTCAAGGACCTGTTGAAGCAGGATACGCCGATCCATTTGAACGGTCACCCGAACCCTTGCGACGGCAGCCAGCAGATCCCCAACACCGTCCCGCACTTCTTCCATGCGCGCCCCGCCATCGATTGGCAGCATGGTGTGAACAGGGCCCGCACCGGCATTTTCAGTGCTGGCGTTGCCGCGACCATCGATCTCAATGCCGTGGGATCCCCGGTACCCGGCCCAATGTTCGGTGGCTTCGCGGCCATTGGCGGAACCTGGCTCAGCGGTACGGGCTGGCCGGCGGGCTATCAGAACGTGTATTTCCACGGTGACTATCCCGGAGCATGGATCAGGAGGTTCAATTTCAATAGCCAGGATGCGCCGGTCTCCGTGCATGACTTCGGGAGCAACATGGGGGCGGTGATCTGGATGGGCGAGGGGCCTGAAGGATGCCTTTACTACGTCCGCTACGATAGCAATGAACTACGCCGCATCTGCTACTCCCAAGCGGTGAACCTGCCACCGGTAGCGGTGGCCTCGCAGAACGTGCAGTATGGTCCTGGACCGCTCAACGTGCAGTTCAATGGTGCGGGATCCTATGATCCGGAGAACAGCGCCATCACCTACCTCTGGAACTTCGGCGACGGGCAGACCAGCACGGCCCAGAACCCAGCGCATCTTTTCAGCCCGAACCCAAACGTCCTCACCAGCTACACAGTGACCTTGACCGTAACGGACGGCAACCTCCAGACGAACCAAACCACGTTGCTGGTGAGCGTGAACAACACGCCACCGTCGGTCAACATCAACAGCTTCGCGGACGGCAGCTACTACCCGCATGGGATCGACACCACGTTCGTGCTCAGCGCAGCGGTTTCGGACCTGGAGCACGGACCGGGGCAACTCACCTATGCATGGCGCACCATCCTGCACCACAACACCCACGTCCATCCGGAGCCTGCCAATGCCGCACCGGTCACCTCCACCCTGATAAGTGGCGTGGGCTGCGACGGACAGGACTATTTCTACGAGATCAAGCTCACGGTGACGGATGCTGGTGGGTTGGCCACTTCGGATGTGAACTATCTCTATCCCCGATGCTACGCCATAGCGCCCACCGCGTTGATCTTGTCGAACGTATCCTTCGGCCTCGGACCGCTCAATGTGCAGTTCGATGGCAGCACCTCGTACGATCCGGGTTCCATTGTGAGCTATGCGTGGGATTTCGGTGATGGTGGGACCGCAACGGGACCGACCCCCGCCCATAATTTCACCGCTACGGGTGAGCACTATGTGACCCTTACGGTAACGGACAACGATGGCTTGACCGGGACCGTGCAACGGTTGATCACCGTGCTCACGTTGGATCCACCACAATGCGTGGGAGCGCTGGGTAGTGTGCGCCGGGATTTTTGGTCAGGAATAAGTGGTTCCGCCGTCATCAACCTCACCAGCAGCCCCAACTATCCGGACAATCCGACGAGCACCACGTTCCCGACAATGTTCCAAGGGCCTGCGAACACTGCCAACAACTACGGCACCCGGATGCATGGATACATCATCGCACCCGAGACGGGTATCTACCATTTCACCATTACCAGCGACGACGCTTCTGTGCTGTACCTGAGCCCGAACGCTGACCCGGCGTTCAAGCAGTACACCTGCGAGGTCCCGGGATCCACAGGCAACACGGAGTACACCAAGTACCCGACACAACGAAGCGGGAACATCCAAATGCAAGCAGGCGCCTATTACTATGTGGAAATGATACAGAAGGAGGGTAGCGGATCGGACCACATGACCTTGCGCTGGGAACGCCCCTCGAACTCGACCCTCACCATTGTTCCGGGAGCCAATCTCGCCCGGTGGCAGGATTGTGTACCAAGTGTTAATCTGCGGGTGAACCTGCAGGGAGCGTTCGATGGTCAGGCCAACTTGATGCGTGATGCGTTGCGCAGCAGCAGCCTGGTGCCCGCCATCGAACCCTTCACCGCATTGGGATACACCCAAGTGGGCGGCGGGGGAGGGGAAACCGTCCCGGGATCGCTCCTTGCAGTGACCGGCGCTAACGCGGTCGTGGATTGGGTGCTTGTGGAATTGCGGAACAAGAACAACCCGTCCACCATCGTAGCTACCAAGAGCGCATTGCTACAGCGCGATGGTGATGTCGTGGGAACGAACGGATATCCGCGTCTGCTCTTCAACGTTGCGACGGACAACTACTACGTCGCCGTTCGACACCGCAACCACTTCGGCGCGATGACCTTCGCCAGTACCCTGCTGAACAAGAACCAGAAGCTGGTGGATCTGACGTTGACCACCACAGCCACCTATGGAACGGACGCACGTGCAGTGCTGTCCAACGGTAAGCGCGCGCTTTGGGCCGGGAACGTGGTCCCGGATGCATCGTTGAAGTACGCCGGTGGCTCGAACGATCGTGACCCGATCCTCGTGGGGATCGGTGGCATGGTGCCGACCGCGACGGTCAATGGGTATCTCCCTGCTGACGTGACCTTGGATGGTGTGGTGAAGTACGCCGGAAGCAACAATGATCGCGACCCGATCCTCATCAACATTGGTGGTACTGTGCCGACCGCGACGCGGGCGCAACAGCTTCCTTGACCACGGTTCAACAGGGGCGCGAGAACGCCTTTCCCGGTCGTGCCATGAGGTAGGCATCGAGCGCCTTGCCTCGCTGCTCGCGCAACACGGCGTTCAGTAAGGATCTTGTGCGGTGGTCGAGCACCTTGGTGATCGATTGATCACCCGTGCGCTGGGCGTAACGTTTTCCGATCGTGGACATGGCGAAGGGTTCTCCGCAAATGTGCCATCGTACCACAGGCTGAGCCAATACCACGATCGCGGTAAGGTCATTGCCGATCATGAACGATCGATCGTCGATCATTGGCCCAGGTTGTCGCGTCGTAGGAACAGGACCTGTTGCGCACTGCTCCCGAACGTACGACCACTGGCGCGGAAGCCTCCTGGATCCACGCGCACATGGACCAGACGGTCCTGGTCTCCTGTATCATAGACGTGTTCCCAAAGCGTATCGCCCGTGCTCGTGGTCCGGATGGCCAAGGCATCGGTGGCCCGGCCCAGGCCGCGTTCTCCCACCACGAGGAGGTCACCGGTGGGCGTCTCTGCAAGGGCGAACGCTTCCCTGTCCATGAGGGTGTCGCCCAGGGCGCGGGTCCACAGCGTATCCCCATCGCTCTCCAAGCCGATCAACCAGATGTTCCTTTTGCGCCGGAGCAGATGGTCGAGCATGCCATAGCTGTTCGTAGCACCGGCCATCACGAAAGTCCCGTCGCCACGTTCGATGATCGCGTGGCCGAGGTCATCCTTGATACCACCGAAACCGCTTTGCCATTCCAGGTTCCCGGAGAGGTCGTACCGATACAGCAAGGCGTCCGTCTCGTCGCCGAAATTCAGCTGACGTCCTGTGATCATCGCCCCAAGCCCGTCGGCCGCTATTCCCAAGCCTTCCTCATCGAGGGGGCCGCCCTGAACGCTGGACCAGATCAGATTGCCGCCTCCATCCATTCGCAACGTCATCACGTCGTGCGAGCCCGAAGCGTTATCCACACCGGTTGCCATCACCCCACCGGTCGCCAGTTCAGTCACCGCGAATATCTGTTGGTCGTCCGGCGCATGCGCGGTGCTTGTCCATTCCACATTGTTCGCGGCATTGATGCGGACCAACAAAATGTCGTGCTCATCCTCACCATCCGGGATCACGCTCCCCGCGAGGTAGCCACCGCCGCCACTGGAAGGAACGAAAGTTTGAACGAACACACGTCCGGACAGGGCGAGATCGATCGTGGCGGTCACCGTCCCGTTGACATCGTGAACGAAGAGTCCACAACGAGGACCAGAAGTGGCATCCCAGATCGCGGCGGCCACGATCTGGGCGCTGCCTTGAGGAACGCTGCCGACACCGAATTCCCCGCGAAAGCCGCCGGTCGCCGTGGTGAACGAAGGCTGGGACCTCACCGTGATACAGCACAGCCACACCAGGAACAGAACGAAGCACATAGAACGTCGCATGCCGAAAGATAGACCTGGCACTAAGTCTACTTTTGGTCGGTGCGGCGGGATCATAACGTAGGTATGTTCATCCTGATCGGCCTGCTCATGGGTGTCCCCGCCGTGATGGCCGTGGCCATGACGGACCAGTGCGCCCTGCATGCGACCATCAACAAAGTACATGCACCATGGGCGGATGCGCTCTTCAAGTATACCACGCACTTGGGGGATGGCCTGGTGCCAACCACGCTGTCGTTGCTCCTCCTCGTGTTCGGGACGTGGCGGTCTTTTCTGATGGTGGGGGTGAGCACCGGACTGAGCGCCATCTTCGTACAAGGGCTCAAACGGATCGCGTTCGCTGACCATGATCGTCCTGTGCATCTGCTCGCCTCGAGCACCGACCTGTATCTGGTGGATGGGGTCACCATGCACCACCACTTCAGTTTTCCGTCCGGCCATGCCACAGCAGCGTTCAGCATGTGCTTGGCGTTGGCGGTGATAGATGGTCAGCGTCGGACCGGATGGGCCTGGGCTTTGCTTGCTTGCATCCTGGCCTTTTCACGCGTATACCTCTCCCAGCATTTCACCGAAGATGTGCTAGCCGGTGCGCTGGTCGGCACAGGGACGGCGGTGGTCGTCTACCACCCCTTGTTCCGCGCATCGTTCTCCCATCGCCCCTGGCTGGATCGAAGGCCCTTCCGAAAGAAGCACTCGTTGCCTGCCAGCGCTATTGCCCGGAATAGGTGATGCGGTAGATCATGTCAGCCGCATCGTCGCTCACGAGCAAACTGCCATCCGGGGCCACGAGCACATCCACGGGCCGCCCCCAGGCGCGTGCGCCTTTCAACCAGCCTTCGGCGAACACCTCGGTGCGCGCAGTGCCATCTGGTTGTGGATATGCCACCGCGATACGATAACCGATCGGCGTGCTCCGGTTCCAGCTACCATGCTCCGCAATGAAAATGGCATTGTGATATTCCTCCGGGAACATGGATCCCGTGTAGAAACGCATGCCAAGGGGAGCCACATGCGGTCCGAGCTCGGCGACCGGCGCAACGAAGTCGGAACACGCACGTTGCTTTCCGAATTCAGGGTCGGGGATCGTTCCCGCATGGCAGAAGGGATATCCGAAATGCTGCCCGATCGTGGTTACGCGGTCCAGTTCACAATCGGGAGTGTCGTCGCCCAGCCAGTCCCGACCGTTCTCTGTGAACCAAAGTTCTCCGGTGGTGGGATGCCAATCGAATCCCACGGTATTGCGCACGCCATTGGCGACGATCTCCGGCCCGGTGCCGTCCGCATTGATCCGCGATATGGAGGCATAGATGGGATCGTCGCTCAGGCAATTGTTGCAGGGGGCGCCTACCGGTACGTAGAGCTTTCCGTCCGGTCCGAACGCGATGAATTTCCAGCCGTGATGCGTTTCCGAGGGGAACGCGTCGGTGACCACGACCGGCTCCGGGGGGGCTTCTAGGTGTGCTTCGATGTCCGGGTACCGAAGTATGCTGCTCACGGCGGAGACATAAAGGTCGCCGTCATGGAATGCGACGCCAACGGGCATTTGGAGGTTCCGGTCCACCGTCCAGTGTTTCTCCGCTCGACCATCGCCATCATCATCGCGTAAGGCATGCACCACGCCTTCCTCTTTGCTGCCCACGAACAAGGTGCCCCGCGCTCCCCAGCACATGGCCCTGGCATTGGTCACGCTGTCCGCGTAAACGCTGATGGAGAACCCCTTTGGCAGGATGATGCCAGCGAGGTCCGGATCACCTCCCCGCATCGTGGGCATGCAGACCGCGCCGCAAAGGGACCATGCGGCAGCCAGGGCTAAAGGACTTCGAAACGAGGTGTGCAGGCTCATGTGAAAGGGATCTCGGGACCCGAGGCGCGAAAGAGTGGGCGCCACCTGTGATCCTCCGAAAGTAGCACAGCGGAGCCGGATGGATCCCGGATCACAGGAATGACGGCGGGACGGCTATTGCGGCCGTCCCGTCGCTGGTCAGGTGATATCACTTCTTGAGCACCAAGCGCTCCAGGTGTTGGCGGCGCAGGCGGCCGCTAGTATTGAAGAACCACTCCTTCATACCGTAATGGTAGCCGCGCTGTAGGCCCGTGCGGTGTGTGCCGAGCACGCCGCGCTTTCCGCTGAGTTTCTGGAGCACACGTGTCAGGCGAGCCTCCACTTCAGAAGCCGGAACGGAACGTTCGTTCTTGGCGGCCCATTTCTTCAAGTTGGCCAGCAATTCCTGCTTGGTGAGAAGCCGTCCGGAGTTCTGGATCGACGCGATCACGTTCTGGTCCCACGGGTTCAAACGGTAGCCACCTTCCTTGATGGTGCGCTTCTTCTTGCGACCCGGTTTGCGTCCACGACGCACCGGTCCATCGGTCTTGCGCGGCCGACCGGGACCCCGCTTCACCGGAGCAACTGCACTGGAAGAGCCGGTGGTTTTAATGCTTCGCAGGTCCTTGATCGACTTGCGGACGGCATCCAATTGGAACACCAAACGGCGTCGTTCCGAGCGATAGTGACCAAGCAATTGTTCGATGTCCTTTTCCGTGAATCTCTTCTTTGGCATTCTGCGAATAATTTGGGTGATATACCGGAGCACGGTACAGTGCGAAGCTATGGAGTTCTACCAGCGTGCTTGCCACATTTGCGGCGATCCTTGGTTTGGTGCCGCTCGTTCATCGCGCTTTTGCGGTCGTGCCAGGTTCTATTCCACGCGTATGCGTGGACCATCCGAAAAGGGTAGCATCGTTCCGATCCTTCGCGCTCGCGCTCCCATCCTTTGCATGATGGAACCCAACTCAAGGGACAGATCGGGGCTGGTCGCTATCAAGAGTCCGCCGCTGGTCTGTGGATCGCTAAGGATCATCATCCGGTCCATGCTTCCGGCCCCCTCCACCTTGTTCGAATAGCTCTTCCAATTCCGGAACGACCCGTCCGGGTAGGCCCCAAGGGCCAGGTAGGTATGCGCTTCGGGAACGACCGGCACCGACATGAAATCGAGTTGGGCGCATGTGCAGCTCCCCTCGCACATTTCGAGCAGGTGGCCCAGCAACCCGAACCCGGTGATGTCGGTCATCGCGGTGATATCCGGGATAGCGCCAAGTGCGGTGCCGACCTGATTGCTCTGACACATCAACTCGGTGGCGATCTTGGCATGCTCCGATCGGAGGATGTCCCGCTTCAACGCGGTCGTCAGGATCCCGACCCCGAGGGGTTTCGTGAGCCAGAGCGCATCACCGGGGCGAGCTGTGTCATTGCGCTTGATATGGGCGATCGGGGCTTCACCGGTCACCGCCAAGCCGAAAAAGGGTTCGGGTGCATCGATGCTATGTCCACCCGCGAGGGCGATGCCCGCATCATGGCAGGCCTTTCGCCCACCCTCCACCACCCGGGCCGCCAGCTCCGGCGCTAGTTTGTCCACCGGCCATCCGAGCACGGCGACAGCGAGCAACGGCCGCCCGCCCATCGCATACACGTCGCTCAGGGCGTTGGTAGCGGCGATCAGCCCGAAGTCGAAAGCATCGTCCACGATGGGGCTGAAGAAATCGACCGTGGAGATCAGTGCACGGCCCTGGCCGATGTCGTATACAGCGGCATCATCCTTTGTTCCGTAGCCTACCAGAAGGTGGGGGTCGGGGAAGATGCCGAGGTCGCTCTTGAGGATCGTATCGAGGACCGCCGGCGCGATCTTGCATCCACAACCGGCACCATGGCTGTAGCGGGTAAGGCGGATCGGATCAACGGTGGGCGGGAGTGGAAGCGGCATGGTCCTTCAAGCGTTGGGCGAGGCCGCGAAGATCGCCCTGTGAGGCAGGTAGTCGCGTAACCCGTTGAGGATCGCGTTGCGCGGCACCGTGCGCGTACGTCTTGTCGTAGTAGAGAAGGCTGATCAGTGCCACGATACGCAGATCACCGTCCACCAAGGCCTCCAACGCGGCTTTGCAGTGTTGAGGACCAAGCCGCTTCCGGATCCTTTGGACCGCTTCGGCCAGCAGTGCTCGAGGGTATTGACCATAGTCCTCCACCAGCCTGTCGGCCCGTTCTTCAAGCGGCATTTCCGCGAAGAAAAGGTGGGCAGCGCGCATACGTGCGAAGAACGCGTCCGGGACCTTCACGCGGCCGATCGTGGGGCTCTCATCCTCCACCCAACAAGGGCGCTGCGGGTCGATGGATCGAAGCGCCGACCAGAGAACGTTCTCGAAGTGCTCTGTGCTGGGTTGCGGTAATTCGCCCATGGCCCCGAAGGAAGATCCCTTGTGGTGCGCGATCGCTTCGAGGTCGATGACCTGCTCGCCGAGGTCCCGCAGGTACTCCAGCGTGGCGGTCTTGCCTGTTCCGGTGTATCCTCCGAGCACACATAGATGGCGATCGGCGGTGAAGCTTTCCAGCACATGGTGCCGGAAAGCCTTGTATCCGCCTTTCAAGGTGAATACTTCCGCGAAGCCGGCCTTGTCCAGTAACCAAGCCATGCTCGCACTACGCTCTCCCCCGCGCCAACAATGCACGCGCACCCTACCGCCAGGCGAAGTTATCCGCGCTTGCTGGACCAGGTCCGCGAGCTTGGGTCCAACGATGCGAAGACCTTCGAGGACCGCGACATCCCGACCTTGTTGTTTGTACAATGTCCCGACCACCGCGCGTTCCTCATCGGTGAACAGGGGAAGGCTCTGGGCCCCGGGGATGTGGCCTTGAGCGAATTCCTTGGGTGATCGCACATCGATGATCGGCGCATCGCTGGCCAGGAATTCAGCACATGGAAGGGGTCGTGGCACGCGCCGAATGTAGGCCTGGGCGCCAGCGTTGTGTCAATGTGCGATCATGCAAGGCACGGATCGCACCTCCGAGCCCATTGTGACCATGATCAGGTACGGACCGGATGGCAGATCATGCACATCGATCCCGCTGGCCGGGCTGAGGACCTCTTTGCAAGGCCTTCCCTGACCATCGACGAACGATACCTTCTGCACGGGTGATGGAACCGTGAGGAAGACGACCTCATTGGCCGGCTGTGGAAAGAGGCGGGGAGGGGTATCCTTCGGCCCGTTCCGCAAGGAGGTGTTCAGGCACGATCCCGGATCACTCGCCAAGGGCTCGAGGAACGTGGCGAGGTGGGTGGCGCGAAGTGCATGGTCGTTCGTAAAATGATAGCTGCCGTTGTTGGCGTACCGAGGGCACTCGATCAACGATAGGTTCGGGTCGAAGGGAACACAGAACTCGAAGTCGGTGGTGTGTTCAGGCGGAGCGATCATCGCATCGAAAGAGGCTTTGATGGCGCCGCTGCCATACATGTCCGGGTAGTTGTAGTGCCACGGATACGCTCCCAAGTTGCAGTTGGCGCTAAGGGTGCTCATCGGTTTGCCCTTGCCGTGCATGACGACCCCGTCGCAGGTTTGATGGTAGAGATAGACCGCTGGGGTATCCGGGCCTTGCAGCCAATCCAGGTCGAACGCCTCCCAGGGAACTCCGCCGTAGAACGAGGCTACACCGCGCACGCTGGCGTCATATCCGTTCATGTTCAGAACGCCTTCCACAGGGCCGAGATCAGGACGCACCAACATGCCGGGATCGACCGGGAACGCCTGATAGTCGCACTCGAAGGCGGTCGCGTTCAACACCTGGCCATATGGAGATGGGGCATCGGGCAAGGCAGCGCACGCGGTTGGTTTCTCCGATGGGGCGTTCAAAAACGCTGTGGCGAGAGCGATGAACGCCCCTGCACTTTCTCCGCCGACCATCACCTTGTCGACGCAGGTGCTGTCCTGTTGGGCACGGGCCTTCAGCCAGCGGATGGCCCCTTTCACATCCTGCATGCCCCGGAAGATGGCGCGTTTGATCTCCGCACTGTCCAACGCATAGAACGATCGGTAGGCCTCGGGCCATGGTGTGATGCCGAAACCGGCCACGGGTCCTGGAACAAAGTCGTCCTTGTGCCATCCGAGCCTGTAGTTCACGCTCGCAACTACGTAGCCGCGCTTCACGAACTGTTGCAACATCGGTACGATACCGGCGGGGTCGTTCTTGCAACCGCCCAACCAACTGCCACCATGCACCATCACCAGGAGCGGACGACGCGGATCCGAGTTCCCGATGGGTTTGTAAAGATCCAGACGGAGGGTATCCACTGACCCGAGGTAGTTGGTGTCCACGCCGTACACCAGATCGGTATCCACCGTGAACGCGAACTGGTCCGGTGTCACATAGTCCTGGCTCCAGATGGGAAGCGGTGCGAACGACAGGAGGAAGAGAACGAACCAATGGCGATCCATGCCGCGAAGTTCGGGGGCAATGCATCCTGGCCGACTTTATGATCGCTGGTGGAATTGGACGGCGCGATGGTAATTGAGAATGATGACGCCATTTGTATTTAACCAAAAGGTTTAATACGTTTGTGAAGTTATGCTCACCTCCGATCGATTGTCGCTCACCTTCTCCGCCCTCGCCGACCCCACACGGCGGGCCATACTGGCGCGGCTTTCCACCGGTGCGGCCACGGTGAACGAGCTCGCCGCGCCTTTCGCGATGAGCCTGCCCGCAGTGAGCAAGCATCTGAAAGTGCTGGAACGGGCGCAACTCATCGCGCGTGGCAAGGAAGCCCAATGGCGCCCCTGCGAACTGAAGGCCGAGCCGCTGCGCGAAGCCGATGCTTGGATCGAACAGTACCGGCAGATGTGGGAAGAACGCTTCGACCGGCTCGACGCCTACTTGATGGAACTACAAGCCAAGTCCGCTGAAAGCAAAGTGGCTACAACCAAAAAGGCCAAGACCAAGAAGAAGCCATGAGCACAACGACCGGCACCGATCGCGAGATCATCATCACACGCACCGTTAAGGCACCGCGTGCGCTTGTCTTCGAGGCGTGGAGCGATCCCGAACACCTGGCGCATTGGTACGGTCCGAACGGCTTCGTGACCAAGACCATCTCCATGGATTTCAGGGTGGGTGGGCATTGGAAATTCACCATGACCGGTCCGGATGGCACCGTCTTCCCCAACACGGTGGTGTACAAAGAGATCACTCCCGTGGAGCGGATGGTACACGATCACGGCGACTGGGAGAACTACACGTTGTTCGAAGCCACCATCACGTTCATAGAGACCGATGGTGGCACGCTGATCACCCTGCGGAACCTCTTTCCCACGAAGGAAGCGCGCGACCTGGTGGTGGAGAAGTACGGCGCGATCGAAGGCGGCCACCAGACACTCGCTCGCTTGGACGAATACTTGTCACAGAGATCATGAGCAAGGCAGGCATCTTCAACTTCATCGTGCAGAAGGACGCACGCACGATCACCGTGGAGCGCTCCTTCAACGCACCATTGGATCCCGTTTGGGCCGCGTGGACCGAAGCGGATATCCTCTGCAAATGGTGGGCACCGAAGCCCTACCAATGCGTGATCAAGTCGCTGGAATTCCGCGAGGGCGGCCGCTGGCTCTACTACATGCAAGGCCAGGAAGGCGACCGGCATTGGTGCTTCTTCGATTACGAGACCGTACGGCCGAAGTCGTTCTTCTCCGGAAGCGATGCGTTCTGCGACGAGCATGGCGTGGCGAACAGCACCAAGCCCAAGGTGCGGTGGGAAGGTCATTTCAACGAGACCGCTGACCGCACGCTGGTCCGCATCATACTGCATTTCCAGACTCCGGAAGACCTTGAACAGATCGTTCAAATGGGCTTCAAGGAAGGCTTCACGCAGGGCATGGACCAGTTGGATGAACTGTTCGTCAACCGGACGTTCTACCACGGAACCAAGGCCGAACTGCCGATGGACGCGCTCATCGAGCCGGGCTTCAACTCCAACTACGGGCAACGCAACAAGGCGGAGTATGCGTACTTCACCGCTACGCTGGATGCCGCGACCTGGGGCGCTGAACTGGCCTTGGGCGAAGGCCGCGGACGCATCTACATCGTGGAACCAACGGCGGCTTTCGAAGATGATCCGAACTTGACGGACAAGAAGTTCCCTGGCAATCCCACCAAGTCGTACCGCACGAAAGAGGCGTTGCGCGTCGTGGGCGAAGTGAAGGACTGGAAAGGCCACGCGCCCGAACAACTCCAAGCCATGAAGGCCAATTTGCAACGGCTGAAAGAACAAGGCATCGAAGCCATTGAAGATTAGTGCGGCCGCATGAGTTCCCGCCCCAACCACGACGAAAAACCTCAACCTGATGAGCACCATCACCCGCATCACCATTTCCGCACTGGTGAACAAACCAGTTGCCCACGTTTGGAAGATCTGGACCGAACCCGCGCACATCACGCAATGGTGCGCTGCCAGCGATGATTGGCATTGCCCCAAAGCCACGAACGACGCGCGCACCGGCGGAAAGTTCTCCTCGACCATGGCCGCACGCGACGGCAGCTTCAGCTTCGACTTCGAAGGTGTTTACGATGACGTGCAACCGCACAAGCGCATCGCCTGCACCATGGGGGATGGACGCACTTGCGAGATCCTGTTCTCGCCGGAGAACGACGGCACACGCGTGGTGGAATCATTCGATGCCGAAACACAGAACAGCGTGGAGATGCAGAAAGGCGGCTGGCAGGCGATCCTCGATCGGTTCAAGGCGTACGCTGAAGCACAGGTGTGAACTGAAGCAAGTCACACAAGTCATTCGCAACGATCACAAGAGCATGAGTACCAAGGTCAAGATCACACCGCATGGTGAACGCGCTATCCTGATCACGCGCAGCTTCAAGGCCCCGCGTGAGCTGGTCTTTGCTGCGATGAGCCAAGCTGAAATGGTAAGCCAATGGCTTCATGGCCCGCCGGGATGGACGATGACCACCAGTGAGATGGACCTGCGTGTCGGTGGCCGATACCGCTGGGTTTGGACCAATGCCGACGGTCGCGAAATGGGCATGGGCGGCACCGTGCTGGACGTGGATCCGCCATCGCTGCTGAAGACCACCGAGCAATTCGACGATGCCTGGTACGAAGGCGAAGCGACGAATACGGGCACACTGACCGAAGAGAACGGCGTGACGCTCATGTCGCTAGTGGTTGAATATGAGAGCACGAAGGCGCGCGATGGTGTGCTGGCCGGACCGATGGCCAGTGGCCTGGATGCCAGTTACGATCACCTGGACAACTTCCTCAACGCGAAGCACTGAAGTACCATGGCGAACCGCTTCGATACGGCCGTTTCCGAACTCCTCGATGCCCACAAGCACCCGTTGCGCAAGGAGATCGACCAGCTACGCGAGATCATCCTCGCTGCTGACAGGTCGATCGTGGAAGGTGTGAAATGGAACACGGCCAGTTTCCGGACCGCTGACTGGTTCGCTACGCTGAACGGCCCGAAACACGTGAAGGAACCCATGGTGATCCTGCATGCTGGTGCGAAGGCCAAGAGTATCGTGGTGAAGGATCGCATTCCGGATCCGGCGGGCATGATCAAGTGGCTCGGCAACGATCGCGGCCAGATCGTCTTCAAGGACGGCAAGGACATCACTGCGAGACAACAAGCGCTGCAGGCCATCGTGAGCGCGTGGATACAACTCGTCTAACCAAATAAGGGCGCGAGATCTCGCGCCCCAACACCATGATGACCACACCCGAACTCATCACCACCAAAGAAGTCATCACCGCCGCGATCCCGCTCGTGGTCCCTGGCCGCGACATGCCCAAGTACATGGACCCTGCGATCCAGGAGATCCTCAGCGTCCTCGACGCGCAAGGCATGAAACCAGCCGGGCCGATGTTCTCCTACCATCACCGGCGACCCAGCGACACCTTCGACTTTGAGATCGGATTTCCGGTTGCGAAAGCGATCAAGCCTGAAGGACGCATGGTCAACAGCAAGTTGCCTGCTGCACGCGTCGTGCGCAGCGTTTATCAAGGACCCTACGAAGGATTAGCGCAGGCGTGGCCAGCGTTACAGAAGTGGGTGCGCGCGAACGGTCACGGCGAGACCGGCCGCTTCTGGGAGTGCTACCTGAACAATCCGAACGAGGTAGAGGACCCGAAGGACTACCGCACGGAGCTGAACTGGATCGTGGGCGAGTAACGAGGCTCACATGGAGACACGGAGGCACGGAGAAGACAGCATCATGGCAAAGAAGGCCCAAACCAAAGCGGCGACCGCTACCGACCTGCGATCGGTGATGACCTGGCTGGAAAGCCTGGGCAGTTCGCGTGTGCGCGAGGACATGGGCAAGCGCTTCGGCATCCACACGAACAAGGCTTGGGGCATGCGCATGGCCGATATGCAGAAGGTTTCGAAGGCGATCGGCACGGATCACCAACTGGCACAGCAACTATGGAAGACCGGCTGGTACGAGGCGCGTTTGGTGGCCACGATGATCGCCGATCCGTTGCAGGTGACCCCGAAAGAGATGGATGCCTGGTGCAAGGATTTTGACAACTGGGCCATCTGCGACACGGCCTGTTTCAAGCTGTGGGATCAAGTGCCGCACGCGTGGGACAAGGTTCCCATCTGGGCCAAGAGCGAACAGGAGTTCATCAAGCGCGCGGCGTTCGCGCTGCTAGCGTGCTTGAGCCTTCACCGCAACGATAAAGATCCCAAGGCTCTCAAGAAGTTCCTGCCGCTGGTGAATAGAGCCGCTAGCGATGAACGCAACTTCGTGAAGAAGGGCGTGAGCTGGGCCTTGCGCGGCTTGGCGAACACGAGCTCTGAAATGCACGCAACGGTAATGGATCTCGCTGAGGACCTCGCAACGAGCACGAACGTGACCGAACGATGGGTGGGTAAGGATGTGCTGCGCGACATCAAGCGACCGATGATCGCGAAGCGGGCGAAGAAGCGGGATGTCGTAAGGGCGCGGGATCTCGCCCACCGACCAAAAGCCAAAGTCAAACGCCCATGACCTGGTCTCTCCCTACCCTGATCCGAACGGATGCCATCGCTGGCATCACGGCGGGACTTGTCCTGTACTTCGGTCGGGAGGTCTGGTCGCCGCTTTCGGGTCTTTCAGTGGAGTGGTTCGGGCGGTTGGGGATCGTTGGGCTATGCTACGGCGCTTTCTCAGGGACGATCACACTGCTCAAAGCCTATCGGCCCATACCGGTTTGGACGCTCATCATCGCGAATGCGCTCTACGCCCTCTTCTGCATGGGCTTGCTCTTCAACAAGACTAGTGAACTGAGCGCGCTGGGCACTTTGCATCTGTTGGTTGAAGTGCTCTTCGTGGGTGGCTTGGCCTGGCTGGAAGCGCGCAGTGTACGAGCGGATGTTCGACGCATTCACCATTCGACGGCAGCGGAAGTGGTCCACCAAAGCCGATGACCATAGGAGCAATGAACCACATGAACAAACGACCCACCCGATGCTGCTGAAGAACAAGATCGCGATCATCCACGGAGGTGCTGGATCCATCGGTGGGGCCGTGGCCCGCGTCTTCGCGCGTGAAGGGGCTACGGTATACCTCACCGGTCGTACACGATCCAAATTGGAAGTAGTTGCCGAGGACATTAGGAGCAGAGGGGGCAAAGCGGAGCTCGAACAACTGGATGCTCTTGATGAACGCGCCGTTCAGGAACATGCCGATGGTGTGTGCCAAAGGAGCGGGCGCATCGATATCGAGATGAACGCCATTGGCGTCATGCACATCCAAGGGAAAGCATTCCTCGACCAAAGTCTGGACGATCTCTATACACCGGTCGAGGGGTTTGTCCGCAGCAACTTCATCACCGCTCAAGCTGCTGCACGGCACATGGTGAAGCAACGCAGTGGGGTCATCCTCACGCTTTCCACGCCCGGTTCGCGGATGAGCGCATCGGGCTTCCTCGGCTATGGTGTTACCTGCGCAGCAGTAGAGGGTTTCTCACGGATCCTTGCGGGTGAACTCGGTATGCATGAAGTGCGCGTGGTCTGTTTGCGATCCCACGCCATACCGGAAGCCTTGCCAACCTCTTATGCCGGCGAGGTCTTCGCACTTGTTGCCCTTCAACAGGGGACCACGGCCGAGGCCATGCTCGCCGAAAGCGCGCGTACCGGAACCTTGCTCGGGCGTCTACCAACCTTGAATGAAGTGGCCGAAGACGCGGCCTTCCTCGCTTCCGATCGTGCTGGTGCCACGACAGGCGCCATCGCGAACCTCACCTCCGGCGCGATCGTCGATTGACCAAAACGACTTGACCATGGCCACCCTTTCAATAGACCAACAGGACACGAACAACCTTGCAGTAACAGACACAGACCAGCGCACGCTCGTGCTCTCGCGCATGATCAATGCGCCGCGCGAACTGGTCTTCGAAGCATGGAGCCATCCCAAGCACCTCGTTCGCTGGTGGGGCCCGAACGATTTCACCCTGCCCTATTGCGAGCAGGACTTCCGTGTGGGAGGGAAATACCGGTTCTGCATGCGCGCACCGGATGGCAGCGACCATTGGGTGCGCGGCGAGTACACGCACATCAACGCACCGTCGCGCCTTGTCTTCACCTGGTTGCGCGAGGACGGTGAAGGAGATATCTGGTGCGACACGGTGGTGGAGATCACCTTCGAACAACGCGGAACCACCATGCTGCTCACGTTGAACCAGACCACGTTCGCCTCGGTGGTCCATTGCGAGGAGCACGCGCTCGGCTGGAACGAAACGCTCGACCGTCTGATCGCCTTCACCGTCGCCCAAGAAAACAACTAACCCGAACCGAACACCCATTCCACCATGATCAAGAAGCTACTCATTGGCCTGGCCGTCGTCATTGTCGGCATCATCATCGTTTCGCGCTTCCAGCCGGACGGCTACACGGTTGAGCGCAGCGCCACCATCGCAGCACCGCCCGAAGTCGTGTTCGAGCACGTGAACAACTTCGAAAAGTGGCAGCAGTTCAATGCCTGGGGCGATTCGGATCCGAACGCCGCGTACACCTACAACGAAACGGAGAGCGGCGTGGGCGCGAACTTCCACTGGAAAGGCAACAGTGACATGGGTGAAGGCCGGATGACCATCCTGGAAAGCAAGCCGAACGAATACGTGAAAGTGGACCTATCGTTCATCGAGCCGTTCGAGGGGAAGGCTATCGCGGAGTTGTTGCTCGAACCGACCGAAGGCGGCACCAAGTTGACCGAACGCACCAGCAGCGACCACAATTTCTTCAGCAAGATCATGTGCATGTTCATGGACATGGACAAGATGATCGGCGACAAGTACGAGGAAGGATTCGCGCGGATGAACAAGGTGCTGCCAGGCCTGGAACCTGCGCCCATAGAACCGATCACTGCTCCGCAGGATAGCACCGCAACATCCTGTTGAGCCCCTCGACCCAAGCCTGCCAACAACCCAACCAACATACGACGCGATGCACACCCAGATCTTCGTCAACATGCAAGTGAAAGCCCTTGCCACCAGCATGTCCTTCTTCAAAAAGCTCGGCTGGAGTTTCAACATGCAATTCACCAATGAGGACGCGGCCTGTTTGGTGATCAGCGAAACCATCTACTGCATGCTGCACACATCTTCGAGCATCCAACGGTTCTTGCCAGAGGGAAAGTCCGCGGCCGATCCCACGAAGCATACCGAAGTGCTCCTGGCCTTGTCCGTGGATAGTCGCGAAGCGGTGGATGCCATGTACAACAGAGCACTTGCCGGTGGTGCCACCGAGTGCCGTCCCGCAGAGGACCACGGCTTCATGTTCGCCCGGAGCTTCAACGATCTGGATGGCCACATCTGGGAAGTGTTCTGGATGGATCCGAAACACGTGCAGTGATCGGCACCTCGTTACCACATGCCACTACGCACTTGCACGAACGGACACCGTTTCAACAAAACCAGCGACTGCCCGACTTGTCCGCAATGCGAGGCTGCACGAGCGCCGCAGGATGGCTGGATGGCGGATCTTGCAGCACCGGCGCGAAGGGCGTTGGAGCATGCGGGGATCATCACGCTGAAGGAATTGGCCGAACGGACCGAGAAGGAGCTCTTGGAGTTGCACGGCTTCGGGCCAGCGACGCTGCCAGTCCTTCGTAAGAAGTTGAAAGTTACCGGACTGAATTCCACAATAACGAGTAAGACCATGCGCGACTTGCCGAAGAAACCGACGAACACGGATGAGTACCTGAAGCAACTTCCACCCGATCAGCGCAAGGCCTTGGGAGCACTGCGCAAGCGGATCCTCGCTGCCGCGCCCGGCACTGAAGAACACTTCGGCTATGGGCTGCCCGCCTTCAAGTACAATGGGCACCCGCTGGTATACATGGGCGCGGCGAAGAACCACGTTGCGCTGTATGGTTCCGTGCCTGTTGGCTTCAAGGAACGACTGAAGGACTTCACGGTGAGCAAGGGCACCATCCAGTTCACGCCCGAGAAGCCGTTGCCCGCTTCGCTGGTGAAGGACATCGTGAAGGCCAAGGTGGCGGCGATCGAAGTGCGGTGGCCTGTGAAGATGAAGAAGGCCGCACGGAAGAAGGCAGCGAAGAAGAAATGAGTACCGGATCCATGATCGACCGCGAAGTGCGCACCACGCGGATCATCGCCGCCCCACGCGAGCGGGTCTTCCTTGTCTGGACCGATCCCACGCAGCTCGCGCGCGGGTGGGGACCGAACGGATTCACCAACACCTTCCATCGCTTCGAGTTGAGACCTGAAGGCCTGTGGGAGTTCACCATGCACGGGCCGAACGCGATGGACTTCAACAACACCTGCGTTTTCAAGCAGATCGAGGCGCCAGGCTACCTGGAGTTCGACCACTTGAAGGAGATGCACTTCTACAAAGCCATGGTGACTTTGACCGAAGTTGATGGCGGTACCCGTATCGAATGGACCATGCGTTTCAGCACCGCCGCAGAACTGACGCTTATCCGCGCAATTATCAAAGCCGCGAACGAAGAGAACCTGGACAAACTTGAAAACCTCCTGTACGGGCGCGCCATGACGCGCCCCAACGCCGAACAGCAATGAAGGAACTCAACATCGCCTACTGGATCATCACCGCGCTCTTCAGCGCCTTCATGATCTTCTCCAGCATCGGGGGTCTAACCCTGAACGAGCAGGCCGTGGATTACCTGCATGTCAAGATGGGCTACCCGCTCTACTTCATCCAGATGATCTCCGTGGCCAAGATCCTGGGCGCGATCGCCATCCTGATGCCTATGATCCCTGCGCGCGTGAAAGAGTGGGCGTACTTCGGCCTTTTCATCGATCTGGTCGCCGCGGTGATCTCCTTCTGGGCGATCAGTGATCCGGTCAGCGTTTGGGCCCCGATGTTCCTGTTCATCGCGGTGCTGCTCGTGGCCTATTGGCTACATCACAAGCGGCTATCACTGCACACAACCGCCAACAACTGACAACACCCACACCATGCTCCTGTACATCCTTCTCGGCCTAGCGTCCATCCTCGTCATCCTCCTCATCGCGGCGGCCATGAAGCCCAACACTGTGCATTACGAACGCATCACGGTGGTCAATGCTCCACCGGAGAAGATCCTTCCGCACATCGCTGACCTCCACAGGTGGATGGCTTGGAGCCCTTGGGACAAGCTGGACCCGAACATGAAGCGCGACCACAGCGGCGCACAGAGCGGTGTGGGCGCCAAGTACGGCTGGGTCGGCAATAACAAGGCCGGCGAAGGCACCATGGAAGTGCTCGAAGCGGGCAACAGCGGTGTGAAGATCGATCTGCGTTTCGTGCGGCCGTTCAAGAGCGACTGCATCACGCACTTCCATTTCACCCCGCAAGGCAATGCCACCAAAGTGCGCTGGACCATGGACGGGCCGAACCTCTTTATGGGCAAGCTCTTCGGCTTGTTCATGAACATGGACAAGATGATCGGCAAAGATTTCGAGACAGGTCTGGCCGGACTGAAGATGGAGGTGGAGAGGAGCAAGTAGGTCAGCGGAGCGGGCGGGTATCTTCGCCCCTTATGGAAACCCTTGCCGTCCAACGCACCAGGAACAACGTTACGACCCCGGCCGCTGATGAGATCCGCATCACCCGGGTGTTCGAAGCACCGCGTGAACTGGTGTGGAAGGCCTGGACCACCCCTGCGATGCTTGCGAACTGGTTCGGCTGCGCCGCTTTCACCACCACGAAGGCCGAAGCCGACGTACGCACCGGTGGCGAATGGAAGGTGACCATGCGCGCGCCGGATGGACTGGACTATCTCGCTTACGGCACCTACATCGAGGTTTCGCCGATCGAGCGCATCGTGCTAACGCATCAGTGGGACCGCCCGGTGGTGGATGTGAACCCGCCACGCCACCAGACGCGTGTGGAGGTCACCCTCCACGACGAGAAGGGACGCACCCGTCTCGAGTTCCGCCAGACCGGGCTCGCCACCGAGGCTTCCCGCGATTCGCATATCGGTGGTTGGTGCGATTCCATGGACGCCCTTTCGCGGTTGTTCCCTGGCCAGGGCTGATCGCTACCGCGATAGGGAAGGGGAGGGATCAGCATCTTTGACGCAAGCGGACAACCCATGCGCGTATTGGAGGAGTTGGCATCGGCCTATGGCCGGAACGATGAGCAGCCCAACAGCGCGCTGGCAGAGGTGATCGTGAAGAAGCGCGATGCCAAGGGGGTATCGGATCTCGTAGCCGTGCTTACTGGGAAGGATAAAGCGGTGCGCAACGATGCCATCAAAGTGCTGTACGAGGTGGGCGCCCGGCGCTCGGAGTTGATCGCCACGCACCTTGGCGTCTTCGTGGGGCTCCTTGCCAGCAAGGACAACCGGATGGTGTGGGGCGCCATGTGCGCGGTGGACGCGATCGCGGATACGCGGCCCAAAGCGGTCGTCGCGGCATTGCCCAAAGTGATGGCCGCCGTGGACAAGGGATCCGTGTTCACACGGGACCATGCCGTGAAGGCCATGGTGAAGTTGGCGGCGAACAAGACCTACGCGCGGACCGTGCTGCCACTGCTCCACGAGCCGGGCTTCGACTATGGGCTCCATGCGTATGTGAGCAACCCCACACCGCAGGTGAGCGGTCCGGTGACGGTGGTCTGCACTTTCGATGCGGCATTGACCTACCTGAGCGCCACGCCCGTGCCGACGAACGTTTCGGGCAACACCATCACCTGGGACCTTCCGGCATACGGGAGCTTCGGTAGTACGGTATGCCATGTCCTTTTGAAGGTGCCGGCTGGTACACCCTTGGGCACCGTGTTGTACAGCAACTTCAGCGTGAGCAATACCCTCACGGAAAGCACACTGGCAAACAACACGGACGAGGTGCAGCGCACAGTAACGGGCAGCTACGACCCCAACGTGAGAGAGGTGCGCACGAGCAGCGGACAGAGCAACACCCAATACATCATCGGCACCGACGAATGGCTGCAGTACACCATCCATTTCCAGAACACGGGCACGGATACGGCCTTCACAGTGGTAGTGTCGGACACACTTCCGGCCGCAGTGGACATGGGCACCTTCGAGCAGGGGCTACCTCGCATCCCTTCACCGTCGACTTCCTCACGGACCGCGCGGTGCACTGGACGTTCGCGGACATCCTGCTGCCTGACAGCACCACGAACGAAGCGCTGAGCCATGGCCTCACGAGCTTCCGCATCCGGCTGGTACCGCCTGTGGTGCCGAACATGGTGATCACCAACAACGCGGACATCTTCTTCGATTTCAATCCGCCGATACGTGCACCCGATGCGGTGGTGGTGACGGAGATGACCACAAGCATTGTCCCCTCCACGACCGCGGATGCGCTGCGCGTAGTGCCCAATCCCGCGCACGACCGCATCACTGTGCTCGGCACCATGCAAGTGGTGCGCATGCGCATCCGTGCCATGGACGGCCGCATCGTGCTGGAGCAGCCGTTGATGCCGGGCAACGCCAGCGTGGATATCAGCGCACTGGCCGCAGGCAGCTACCTGGTGGAAGTAGTGGCGTCCGATGGGCGCGTGGGCGGGCAACGATTGGTGAAGCGGTGAGGTATGGGGGCCAGGATCGTCCCAAGTACCGGATCGATCCAGGGCCCTGGGGTTCTATCCGTGCCGGGCTAAGCGCGGAAGGCGTTCGCCGCTACGTCTGGGCCAATACCCTCCAAGTTAGGTTCGCGCCGTGGCCCCGTGCAGGCCGGTAGTGGTAGCTTTCGCCCCCATAGGCGGGTATATGTCGACCCTGGTGATCAGTAAACTGGCCGCACTGATCCGGCAGCAGAAGGAAGCGTTGCTGAAAACATGGCGCGATCAGGTGCGGGAGCTCCCTTCAGCGGCGGGTCTGGACATCCCCACACTGAACGACCACATACCCACACTGCTGGAGGAGTTGGCCCAAGCGTTGGAGCAACCCTCGGACGAAAACATCTCGGAGACATTGCGCGATGGCTCGCCGCCCGAACATGGCATCCAACGGTTCGAGGATGGCTTCGACCTTACCGAGGTGGTGTCGGAGTACAATATCCTGCGCGGCTGCGTGCATGATCTGGCTTTGGAGCACGACTTGATGATGGGGGGCAGGGCGTTCCACATCCTGAACCGCGTGCTGGATGAAGCGATCGGCTTGGCCGTAAAGACGCATGCCGAGCAAACCGCTCTGGAAGTGAAGAAGCGCCGTGAGGAATACCTGGCGTTCGTGGCGCACGACCTGCGCAATCCGCTCACGGCGATCTCCATGGCGGCCAGCTTGCTGGAGGTTCCGCCGGGCGAGCAGCCCGATGCCGAACTACAGGCGCCCTGGATCAAGTCCCTGCATCGCAATGTGGGCCAGTTGGAAGCCTTGGTGGCCAAGGTGATGGAAGAGAACGCCAACGCGGGAACGGAGGAGGGGCTGAAGTTGCAGCGGCGCACCTTCGATCTGTGGCCGCATGTGGAAACAACCATACAGGCCATGAAGCCGTTGGCCGAGGCGGACGGCATACGCGTTAAGAACAGCGTGCCTTTCGATCAGTTGGTCTTCGCCGACGCGAACCTCCTGCGCCGCGTGTTCCAGAACCTGATCAGCAATGCGGTCACCTATTCTCCTGGAGGCGAGATCAGCATCGGCGCGCGCACGGTGGAGGCCACCGGTGTGGTCGAATGCTGGGTAACGGACACCGGGAGCGGCATCGCCGAGGGTCGGTTGGAGGAGGTGTTCGAGAAAGGCGAGGGCGATCCAGCCCGCAAGGACAGCACCGGACTTGGGCTCGCGATCGTGCGATCGTTCGTGGAAGCGCACGGCGGTGAGGTAGCCGCCGAAAGCGAGAAAGGTGCAGGGACCACGATCCGGTTCACGCTCTCCGAAGGCCCCATCGTCATCCCGAAGCGAGGGCGATCGAAGATCGCGGGACCCTCGCATCCGGGATCTCCAAACAGATCGTAGATCCGGGATCTTACAGCAAGGATCCGTGCGAGATCCCGGATGCCCGGATCCTGCCGCTTCGCGGCCTCCGGGCTCCGGGATGACGTTTCGGTGTTACGCTGATGCGATCGATCCTCCGTTCTACCAATAGCTGCGCAAAGTCAGGGGCACTTGGCATTCATTCTAGATCCTTCTGATCGTACCAACCCTCGCTCAAGTCCCTCCATTCAGGGTTCAGTTCCGCGATCGCCTCGTTCTTCCAGTCACGACGCCATCGCTTTACGCGCTTTTCCTGGGCGATGGCCACCTCAATGTCGTCGAACTCTTGGAACCAGACGAGCTTGTGGCAGCGGTACCGGGCCGTGAACGCTTCAGGGTGTACACCCTTTTTGTGCTCCAGCACACGGGTCTCAAGGTCGCTGGTCACGCCCACGTACAGCACATTGTGGCGCTTGTTGGTCATTATGTAGACCCACGATCGGTTCACACAGCGAAACTATCCGTCAACCCCACGTCGTCATCCCGGAGCGAGGGCGATCGCAGATCGCGGGACCCTCGCATCCGGGATCTCCTACCACTGATCGTGTATCTGGGATCTCACATCAAGGGTCCGTGCGAGATCCCGGATGCCCGGAACCTGCCGCTTCGCGGCCTCCGGGCTCCGGGATGACGGGTGGTGGGTTCACGCCCTATCCTCATCCTGGAGCGGGGGCGATCGCAGATCGCGGGACCCTCGCATCCGGGATCTCATTACCGGTGTGCGGTGCGAGATCCCGGATGCCCGGATCCTGCCGCTTCGCGGCCTCCGGGCTCCGGGATGACGGTTAGTGGAGGGTTAGGCGCGAACGGCCTCCCCGTTCTTCCCCGCCATCGCCTTCTCCACTTCCGCAATGGCGCGCTTCGTCTTCAACAACGAATCCGGCGTAACGCTGATAGAGTCGATCCCCAGTTCCACAAGGAACTGCGCGAAGTCAGGGAAGTCAGAAGGTCCCTGGCCGCAGATGCCCACCTTGGTCTTGGTCTTCTTGGCGCTGGTAATGAGCATACGGAGCATGCCTTTCACGGCTTCGTTGCGCTCGTCGTAGAGGTGTGATACGAGCGCGCTGTCGCGGTCGAGGCCAAGGGTGAGCTGAGTGAGGTCGTTGCTGCCGATGGAGAAGCCATCGATGTACTTTGCGAACTCCTCGGCGAGAATGATGTTGCTGGGCACTTCGGCCATGAGGTAGAGCTCCAAGCCCTCCTTGCCCCGGATCAGGCCGTATTCCTCCATCACACCTTTCACCTTTTTCAGTTCTTCCACCGTGCGGCAGAAGGGGATCATGACCACCACGTTCTTCAGGCCCATCTTCTCGCGCACGCGGCGGATGGCCTTGCACTCCAGACCGAAGGCTTCCTTGTAGGCCTCGCTGTAGTAGCGGGAAGCGCCGCGCCAGCCGATCATCGGGTTCTCCTCGTTGGGTTCGAAATGCTCGCCTCCCAGCAGGTTCTTGTACTCGTTGCTCTTGAAGTCGCTGAAGCGCACGATCACCTTGTTGGGGTAGAAGGCCGCCGCGATCTTGGCGATGCCGTAGCTGAGGCGCTTCACGAAGAAGGTCTCCTCATCCTCGTAGCCGTTGATCAGGTAGCTGATCTTGCCGCTTAGGGTGTGGTCGCCGAGTTCCTTGTGTTGCAGCAGCGCGAGCGGGTGCGCCTGGATGTAGTTGTTGATGATGAACTCCTCGCGGGCAAGGCCCACACCGGCGTTCGGCAGGTGCGCGAACTTGAAGGCGAGGTCCGGGCTCGCCACGTTCAGCATGATCGGCGTCTTCGTCTCCGGCATGTCGGCGAGCATGGTTTCCTCCTTCTGGAAGGGGATGATGCCGCTGTAGATGATGCCGGTGTCGCCTTCGCAGCAACTGGCGGTTACTTCCATGCCGGTATCGAGCAGGTCGGTGGCATTGCCGCAGCCCACGATGGCGGGCACGCCCATTTCGCGCGCCACGATCGCCGCGTGGCAGGTCCGGCCGCCTTTGTTGGTGATGATGGCGCTGGCCTTCTTCATGATCGGCTCCCAGTCGGGATCGGTCATGTCAGTAACGAGCACATCGCCCTTCTGGAAGTCCTTGCCGTCGGTATCGCCGCCGCGTCCATCGAGACTGAAGAGGATGCGGACCTTGCCGCTACCGATGCGGTCGCCGATGGCGATGCCCGTGGTGATGGTCTTGGTGTCAGCGGGCTTGTTGATCTTGTATTCCACCACGCGATCCGTGGCCTTGCGGCTGTGGATGGTCTCGGGCCGCGCTTGCACGATGAAGAGCTGCTTGGTGAGTCCGTCCACGGCCCACTCCACGTCCATGGGGCACCAGTGGCCCTTCTTGTCGCTGTAGTACTTCTCGATCGCCGTCACACTGCGGGCGATCTCCAGCGCCTGATCGTCACTGATGCAGAAGCGGTGGCGTTGCGCGCGTTCGATGGGGATGATGGAGGTGGGTTTACCGGGCTCACCACCATAGACCATCTTGCGGTCCTTGTTGCCGAGCTTCTTCTCGATGATGCTGCTGAAGCCTTCGTTGAGCGTGGGCTTGAACACCAGGAACTCGTCCGGGCTCACAGCGCCTTGCACCACCATTTCTCCTAGGCCATAACTGCCGTTGATCAGCACCACATCCTTGAACCCACTTTCGGTATCCAACGAAAAGGCCACGCCGCTGCTGCCCACGTCGGACCGCACCATCTTCTGGATGCCCACACTGAGGCCCACTTGGAAGTGGTCGTAGCCGAGGCTTTCGCGGTACACGATGGCGCGGTCGGTGAAGAGCGAGGCGAAGCAGTTGCGCACCGCGCTGATCAGGTCCTGGTGGCCGCGGATGTTGAGGAAGGTCTCCTGCTGTCCGGCGAAGGAGGCATCGGGCAGGTCTTCCGCAGTGGCGGATGAACGCACGGCCACGTCGGTGGCTTCCTGGCCGTACTGCAGGCTCATCTCATCGTAACGCGCCAGGATTCCTTTCCAGATCTCCTCCGGGAACTTGCCGTTCTTCACCAGCGTGCGCACAGCGAGTCCGGTACGGCGAATGTTCTCCACATCGTCCACGTCCAGCTTGGCCACGATATCGCGGATCTTCTGGTCGAGCACGTTGTGCGCGATGAAAGCCTCATAGCTCGCCACCGTCACCACGAAACCTCCGGGCACCGTGACACCGAGCTTGCCCAAGTGCTGGATCATCTCCCCGAGGCTGGCGTTCTTGCCGCCCACGGTGGGGATGTCGCTGAGTTCAACTTCGTGGAGCCACTTGAGGTAGGGTGCTTTTGGGGTCATCGCGCGCGCTTCTTGGGGACAGAGATAAGGAGGAGCGTTCAACGGTTGTCGCTTGCAAAGATTGATCCCTGGAGCGCAATGGCGGAGCCGCTATCTTATCCCCATGCCGACCGACGGAAAACCGATCAAGGGAAGGGGGGCGGCTACGCAAGTGGCCAATCGGTTCTTGAAGCACAGTTATGGCATCGTGCATTGGGAGGGGATCGATGAAGTGGAGGAAGAGGACCGGCGCACGCGCTACGTGGTGGAGAACGCGAAGACCATCGTGAACAAGGTGAACTCGCCGGATCTGCGGATGAACTGGAGCATGAACCCGTACCAGGGTTGCGAGCACGGATGTGCCTACTGCTATGCCCGCCCCACGCATGAATATTGGGGCTATAGCGCCGGGCTGGATTTCGAGCGGGTGATCATCATGAAGCGCAACGCGCCCGAGGTGTTGCGCAAAACCTTCATGGACCGCAAGTGGGTGCCCGAACCGATCATGTTCTCAGGCAACACGGACTGCTACCAGCCGGTGGAAAGGAAGGAGGGGATCACGCGGCGTATGCTGGCAGTATGCTTGGCGTTCCGGCAGCCGGTGGCCATGATCACCAAGAACGCGTTGATCCTCCGTGACCTTGACCTGCTGAGCGAAATGGCATCCATGGGTCTGGCGTCCGTCGCGATCAGCCTTACCACTTTGAACGAGGACCTGCGCCGCGTGATGGAGCCCCGCACAAGCACTGGTGCGAATCGGGTCCGCACGATCGAAGCCCTGACCCAAGCAGGCGTGCCGACCATGGTGATGACGGCACCGATCATCCCAGCGCTGAACGAGCATGAGATCCCCGCCCTCCTACAGGCCGCTGCGGATGCGGGTGCACTAGGCGCTGGCTATACGATCGTGCGCACCAACGGCGCGGTGAAGCACGTTTTCGATAATTGGGTCCATGAGCATTTTCCTGACCGCGCGTCCAAGGTGATCGCCCAGGTGAGCGAGATGCACGGAGGTACCATGAACGACTCCCACTTCGGCCGCCGCATGAAAGGGGAGGGTGAGTTCGCGCGCTCCGTGCATCAGCTTTTTCGGGTCAGCCATGATCGGGCGTTCAGAGGACGTACCATGCCAGCGATGAACACGCAGTTGTTCCAGCGCCCACCAGAGGGGCAGTTGGAACTGTTCCCCTGACCCCGGCCGGCCCAATGGCGATCAATGATCCGGACCGCGCCACGGATCACTTGATGAAGGTCAGCCCGGCGGTTGATACGGGTCAGTGCGGTGCGCTGCCAGATGTTGTTGGTTCGTACCGTCATCCAAGTCGGATGACACGACCAAAACCCCCAACTACCATGTCAACGCTGCTCGCTCCCTCCACCGTGCTACCGTCGCTGCTCGATGACAACGACTTCGAATTCCCCGGTTCCCTGCTGAACAACGACTTCTGGGCCCGGCCTTCCCGGGTCTTCAACGCACCCTTCTTTCGCAATGGCGGTCTACCGGCGGTGAATGTGAAGGATACAGGCAAGTCCTTCGATCTGGAACTGGCCGTGCCGGGCTACAAGAAAGAGGATCTGAAGGTGAACGTGACCGATGGCGTGCTCACGGTGGCCTCCGAGATTAAGAAGGAAACGGAGGGTGAGAAGAACGGATACATGCGGCGCGAGTTCAACTATCGCTCGTTCCAGCGCTCGTTCCAACTGCCGGAGAACGCGGACGGCGACCAGGTGAAGGCCACCTATGTGGACGGCGTTCTGAAACTGTCCGTCCCGAAGATGAAAGCCGTGCCCGAGAAGAAGGGCAAGGAGGTCCGGATCGGCTGAAAGCCCAAAGCGGGCCGAAGACGATCGATGGCAACGGCGGAGCGCAACGGCGCTCCGCCGTTCATTTTCCACCCAGGCGCAGGACCGCTATGGAGGATCGAGCGGTGCTTCGCTCGAAGATCACTTCGCTTGATCACGGCTTGGCAGGAGGCCCCGTCGCCTCATTTGTTCCCTTTCCGAGCAGCAGTGCGAAGGGTCGCCAACCGGGGATATCCTCCGCGATGATCATCAGGATGGACATATACGGCAGCAGTAGCACCATCCCGGAAACACCCCAGAGGATCGCACCGGCGAGCACGAGCAAGATGGACGCGAGCGTGTTCAGCCCAAGTTGGGAACCCACCACGCGTGGAAAGATCAAGTTGGCCTCCAGGTATTGCACTACGGCGAAAACAGCCACCACGCCGATCGGGACCCAAACGTTGCCCGTATCCAGCCAGGCGACCGAGATCGGGAGCAAAGCGCTGAGGATGATGCCCACGTAAGGGACTATGGTCATCACGGCCGTAAGCATCCCGAACAGGATCGCGTTCGGGACCCCCAGAAGCAGGAGCCCGATGCTGTTGAGCACGCCGACCACCACATAGACCTTCACCATGCCCAGAATGAACGATGCGAAGCGTTGAACACTGCGCTGCAAAATGGACGGCATGCGGGCCTTGAGCTCCGGGGTCACGAAGGCCACCAAAGCGCTCAGCATGATCCGCCGGTCGTAGAGCAGTATCGCCGTGAGCACCGGTATGATGAAGAGACCGAAGGCCATGCCGAAAACCGCATCCGCGCTCTTGATGAAGAGCGGCCCCAGACCGTCAGGCAGATGGCCGAGCAGCCCCGAGGCCCAGCCCGCTTGGTCCGCCTTGGAAAGACCGAGCACACGGGTGATCCATTCCTTGAGTGTGCCTGCGTCGATCTGCGCTTTTGCGCTGAGGGCAGGGAGGTCTTTCAAGAAAAGGCTGGTCTCCCACAACAACAGGTACCCGATGCCTGAGAACAGGAGCATGACCGCCAAAAGGCCCAGCGCGATGGCCAAGGCGCGGGGCACACCATTACGTTCCATGCGCGACACGGCCGGGTAGAGGACCATGGCGGTGAGGAGACCGTAAGCCAAGGGCACCAGGACGGACCGACCCACATAGAGCAGCGCGACTACGGCGAGCGCGATGAACAACTGATCACGCGCGCGCTGTATGGCCGAGGACATGATGGTGTGGCTAGGAACCCTTGATGCGCATCAACGCAGGACCATGATCATCCAACCGATGAACAGCAGTGCGAGAAGAATGGCCAGGATGCGATAGCCCCAGGGCATGGGTGCGCCTTTGCGTGTCATGGTGAAAGATAGATCCGCTTCTGGTTGGTGCGCGGATCCACGGTGATCGTCGAGAGCGGGAAAGGACCTAGCTTGTGCCAAACCTAGGAACATGACGACCAAGAGAGCACGCCGCCGCAAACCGAAGGGTGGAACGGGGATCACGTTGGCCAAGTCGAGCAACACGCGCGCCCGGCGCAAAGCCGCGACCGCCAAGCTCACCGCAGCGACCAACGCGAAGGCAGCGGCCATCAAAAAGGCCGAGGCCGCCAAACCGCCCGTGGCGAAGAAGGCCCCGGTCGCGGCTCCTGCCGTGGCACCGGCCAAAGCGGCGACCAAGAAAGCCTACACGCCAAAGGCCAAGAAGAAGTAGGCGGTCGGATCTTTCTTCTACCTCAACGAACTTCCTGCATCGATCGTCGCACTACAATGCGGCGCTTCGATCGGCATGTGCTAATGCCCGGCTGATACGCTCGGTGAGCGCGTCCGCTTCAGCATTCTTGCCAGCACCTGCCAAGGCCTTCTTCAGGCCGTCAAGCGCGAAGCCGTTCTCTGGCCAGTTGATCAGATCCGCGCGGAAAATGGCTTCTGCTTCAGCATAGCGCTTCGCTTTTAGAAGCGCTTCACCCAACTCATGCCTTGCCGGGAAGGCCCAGTCTGGTGGTTCCTGGTACTGAAGCGCATCCTCGGCTACGACGGCCGCGTTGAGATGCGCGATGCCTTCATCCTCCTTGCCTTCGGCCAGCAGCAGTTCGCCTTCAAGCAACTCGATCCCAACGGCCAGGATCATCGGGGCGGAGTTGATGCCCCAGACGAGGACGGTGCTCACGGCACTGTCGGCAGCGAGGACCTTTAGATCGGCCAGGTGCTGCCGACCGGAGGCGAGATCGCCACTATGCAAGCTCAAGCGGCTTTGGCCATAGTGCCAGAGGGCGGTAGCATACTTCCATGTGCTGTCCGGGCGCGGTTCCGAGGCGAGTTCGTCCCAAAGGCCCAGCTTCACCGCGACGAAGTAGGGGAAGCCGTGATAGTGCTGTAGCGTGCTCCAACCGGGATCATTGAAGAGTTCGCTGGCCAGGTGCGCGCGCAGGTCCAGGGCGCTTCGCCAGGCCACCGCACTATTCCCCTCCATGGTGGCGCACGCCGAGAGAAAGTGGATGTTGTGCGGGAAATAGGCGAGAGGATAGGCGCCCGCCGCGTGGCACATCGCCGTGTATCCACTATCCACCGCTACGGAGCGCTGGTTGGCGAGCACGCCTTCGTGGTACCGACCCGTGCGGATATAGATATGCGAGGGCATATGCGTGAGATGTCCGGACCCTGGCACTGCGTTCTCAAGGAACGCCGCGCTGGGCAGCGCACGATCGGGCGTTCGCGAGGCTTCCACGGCATGGATGTAGAGGTGGTGCGCGCCGAAGTGGGTGGGGAAATTTTTCATGCTGCGCTCCAATGCGGCGATGATCTCCGGTGTCCAGGGTTTCTCCTTCCCGTCCTTTTCCCAGAGGTCCCAGGGATGCTGGTCCATCAGTGATTCGGCGAACATCGCGGCGATATCGGCATCATCCGGGTGCTTCGCAGTGAGCGCGCGCAGGGCTTCGCAATAGGCTTTGTCCAATGCGCTGCGGTCATCCGGGGCTTCCGCCGAGTAGCGGAGCGCCATCGCCGCGATGAGCCCTTTCTCCTTCTCTGTGCAGGCCGCGCTCAAGCCTTGTGCTTTGCCGACGGCCTCATAGGCGCGCGCATAACTGTCCGGCTCCATGCCGGCGTTGTAGTTGGGGCCGAGCACGTAGGCGAAACCCCACCAGGCCATCGCGCAGGTGCTGTCGATGCGCGCGGCCTCCCAGAAGGAGCGGGCCGCCTCCGCATGGTTGAAACCGTAGGCCAACACCAACCCCTGATCGAAGTAGCGCTGGGCACTGTCGCTCTTGGTAGTGATGGGGTAGTGGAGGCCATCCAGTCCGGCGAAGAGCGGTTGGCGTTCGCCGGAGGAGTACCACGCCTTGTCATCGGTGAGCACGGGTCCGCAACCCAGTGGGTCCTTGGCGACGGGAAGGGTCGCAGGTGACGGTGCGTCGCTGCAAGCGGTGATCAGCGCTACCAGGAGGATTGGAAGGGGATGTGCAACGGTGCTCATGGTCCAGGTTCTGAGGACCTGAAAGTAAACCGAACGTCGGAAGTGCTCATCGTGCATGCATACCCCATCGATCATCCCGCCCCGAACGATCCGTCCCGATGGAGGCATCGTTCCAGGTATCTTCTGCATCCCTTCGTGAAAGTCCCGTTCGCCATGAAAGGTCTCTATACCGTCATCCTTTCTGCCGCTCTTCTGCCTGTCACGGCGTTGGCGCAGACCAGTTCGTTCGAGAAGGTGGTGGCCGCCCCCTTGTTCTCCATCGATGCCATAGCGCGCGCCGCACAATTGGCCCCGGACCAGGGCGCGTGCGTTTTTGCGAGCAATGCCCTCATCGGGCCGCTGGGCGATGCGGACATCCTCCTCTTGCGCGTGAACGGCGCGGGTGACATCGTGCAGAACCTCACCATCGGCGATGCGGGAGGCCAGGGCTACCATGATGTGGCCAAGGAGGTGGTGCAGACCGACAAGCATTACTACGTGACCGGTTACACGCGTGCCATCGACACCAGCGCGCTCCACACGTTCACCGCCTTCCTCATCAAAGTGGACACCGCGCTGAACTTCGTCTGGCAGAAGAACTACATCCTGCCCGGCCAGGAGATCTATGCCGAGGCGATGACGCCCGTAGGTGCGAGCGACCTGCTGATCGCGGGTAAGACGTATGACGGTGGCGGCAGCTTCCATTCGTTCGTGATGCGCACCGATTCCACCGGAACGCCGCTCTGGATCCAGCAATACCAGATGCCGCTGGGGGAAACGATCGAGTGTGTACGGGAACTGCCCGGAGGTGACATTCTCTTGAGCGGGTCGGTGATCTTCAGCTTCGAGCTGGTACTGCCTTTCGTGTGCAAGCTGAACGCCGCAGGTGACTTCCTCTGGGGCAAGTACTATAACTATCCTCCGGGCTTCGTGGAGCGTTCGAGCTTCCAGTTCATCCGTGTGGGATCCATGGCGAACATCCAGTTGGCCGGCTACACGGACAAGTTCGGCGCAGGCAGCACGGACTATTACATCGTGGACATCGATAGCAGTGGAACGGTGAACTGGGCGCGCACCTATGGAGGCTCTCAGTTCGATGAACCGAACATGGTGCAGTATGATAGCCAGGTGAACGAACTGGTGATGGTGGGAAGTTCCGGCTCGTTCGCGACCCTTGGGGCCCCGTACCCCATGGTGATGCGTGTGGCACCCAGCGGCACGCTGATCAACGCCGCATTGTATGGGGACACCAGCGTGTACCAGCCAAGTCGTTTCTACCATAGTAGCCGAGTGGGTCCCGACGCGCGCCTGTTGATGGGGAGCCGGGATGCACCCGCGGATGACCTGTACCTGGTGGGCGCCGACAACGACCTGGTCAATGGGTGCGAAGTGCATCCGGTCGTCCCGGCGATCGCACCCCAGGCCTCGGGTACCAGTTCGTTCACGGCGAACGTGGTACCGATCGCACCCGTGATCAACGACAGCGCTTTGGCCGTTGGTAGCTTCTCGAACGAAACCCTGTTGTGCGATCAACCGACCGCACTGACAGAACCGACCGCGCCCTCCGGTCTTTTGTTCTTCCCATCACCGGGCCAGGGAACATTCCAGTGGCAACTGCCGCCGTCGTTCCGGGCGACCTCCATACGTGTATACGATCCCATGGGCAGGCTGGTGTTCACGCAGGAGGATGGGCCGGACGTGGTGCGTTTGCCGGAGGGCCTCAGTGCGGGCAGGTACGAGGTGAGGGTGATGGACGCCACCGGCCGGGAGCTAGCCGGGTCCTACGAACTGCTTTCGCGGTAGCCGATCGAAGCGGTCCCCGAACTTTTCCCTACAGGTCGTGGGGGTGGACAGTATGGTTCGTTGTCATAGCGGTATGACACGCAACATCACCATCCCTTCAGCCCTTCGCGCGCTGCTCTTCGCAGCCGTTCTTCCCCTCATCCAGCCCGCGCTGGCGCAACGCGATAGCAGCGATATGCACACCCTGTTCGGTGGCGCCCGCACCATCAAGCACGGTGGTTGGGGCGGACCCTCGGCGGTCTACACGCGCATGCTCGATCAGGAGGCATTGCTGGTCGGGTTCAAAGCGGGCTGGCTCATCAACCACCGCTTCAGCATGGGCTTGGCCGGCTATGGGCTGGTCACTGAAGTGAAGAACCCCGCCTATGACACATACCTTCAGCAGAGTGGTCAGATCATCCTTCAACCCAGTCAGTTCGAAATGGGCTACGGAGGATTGCTGCTGGAACCCATCATCGCATACAAGAGCCCGGTGCATGTGAGCCTTCCGGTGCTGATCGGTGCGGGGGGATGCACGTACCAACGTGTCACGCCGCCGACGCTGTGGAGCGACTCGCTCTCCTATGTGGACGACAGCCAGGCCTTCTTCGTGGTCGAACCGGGGATCGACATTGAGCTTAACGTGACCCGCTACCTGCGGTTGGGGCTGGGTGGGTCCTATCGGCTCACGTCGGACATGGAACTTCCTGCGACGGCGAAGGATGCCCTGCATGGGATCAACGCGGCGCTGACGATCAAGGTCGGTGTTTTCTGATCTTCCGTGGAAGTAGGAGAACATCCAGTGCTGGGATCCTCACGATCGATCGCTCACCTTTGAACAGCACGAAGTTCTCCTCCAGCAGCCGACCGACGATGACCCCGATCGATGTTCCACTAGCGCGCAAGCTCACCCCGGGTTGCGCGCATGTTCTGCACTTCAACAACGCGGGCGCCAGCTTGATGCCCGATCCCGTGATCGCGGCGGTGAAGGACCAGCTGGATCTTGAGGCCCGCACGGGTGGGTACGAAGCCGCGTTCGCGATGCATGAACGGATCGAGGGTGTGTACACCTCAGTGGCGCAATTGCTCCACTGCACGAAGGAGGAAGTGTCGTTCGCGGAAAGTGCTACGCGCGCCTGGGATATGGCCCTACTTGCACTGCGCTTAGGTCCTGGTGATCGGGTCCTGACGGGCCATGCGGAGTACGGCGGCAATTGGCTCGCCATGTTGAAACTCCAGCGTGCGACGGGTTGTACCGTGGAAGTCGTGCCGGACGATGCCAAGGGCCAGATCGACGTGGCTGCGCTGAAGGGAATGTTGGATGAGCGCGTGAAGCTCGTCGCCATCACCCATGTTCCTTCCAGTGGCGGATTGATCAACCCGATCGAAGTGGTGGGCGCTGCCGTGCGCGGATCGAACGCGATCTATCTCCTGGATGCCTGCCAATCCGTGGGCCAGCTTCCGTTGGATGTGGACCGGATCGGGTGCGATCTTCTATCGGCCACTGGCCGCAAGTACTTGCGCGGGCCCAGGGGTACGGGTTTCCTCTATGTACGGCGCTCTCTGCTGGAAAAGTTGGAGCCGCCGTTCATGGACGCATACAGTGCACAATGGACCGACATGCGCACCTTCCAATGGAGGCCCGATGCACGGCGGTTCGAAGGCTTCGAGAGCAGCGTGGCGAACAAGTTGGGTCTTGGCGCCGCAGTGGAACATGCGCTGGGCTGGGGTCTCGATGCCATCGCAGCGCGCAACGCTCTGCTGGCCGATCGTTTGCGCCAAGGATTGGATCAAGTGCCCGGCGTCAAGGTCCGGGATCAAGGGGAACAGCGAAGCGCCATTGTCACCTTCACGGTGGAGGTGCCCTCATTGGAGAACCTGAAGCTCGCCTTGCACGAGCACCGCATGAACATCTCCCTGGTGAGCCTGGAGCTCGCACGTCTGGACCTGGAACCTCGCGGGATCACAGGCATGGTGCGCGCTTCGGTACACTATTACAACACGGAGCAGGAAGTGGACCGCTTCGTCGGCGCGGTCGCCGAGGAAGTTCGTTGAGCCTTGCTCACACCGGATCGATCCGGTCGAGCAGCTTGCGCAAATAGGTCTGCCCGATGGGGATGGGAGCGCGCCCATGCTCCACGGTGATATGGCCGTTCTCGATGGATTGGATCTTGTCCAGCCGAACGATGTAGGAGCGATGCACCCGCATGAAATCGCGGGCAGGAAGCAGTTCCTCGAAGGACTGCATGGAGCCATGGACCACGTACCGCTTATCCCGCACATGGAAGGCGGCATAGTCCTTCATGGCCTCCACATGATGGATGTCCGAAATGGCCAGACGGGTGGCGCGATCACGGTTCTTCACGTAGAGGTAGTCGTTCTTCTCACCCGGTGCCATGGCGCGTACCAGCTCGGCTTTCTCCCGCACGATCTCCGCTTCGCGTCCACCCTTGTAAACGGCCATTTCGATGAGCGAATGCAGCGCATGCACATTGAATGGCTTCACCAGATAGCCGAACGGTTCGGCCACTTTGGCCCGGTTCAACGTGCTGTCCTCGGAATACGCGGTGAGGAAGATGACCGGAACACCGGTGGTTTGTCGGATCTCCTTCGCCGCATCGATGCCGCTCACGTCGCCTTTCAGCATGATATCCATCAACACGATATCCGGACGCAGTTCCCAAGCCATGTTCACCGCCTCTTCTCCCCGATCGGTGAACCCTTCGACCTCATAGCCCAATTCCTCCAGGCTGCGCTGAAGGTCCCTCCGCACCAAGGCCTCGTCCTCCACAATGAGGACCCGTGCCCTCGTTTTGCGCGGTCCTACGGGAGTGGTAGGCGACGGTGTTTGGTCCATAAGCGTTCGGTTCCGGACAACGTTAACGGCGTGCGCTCGCGAGGGGTTGGGCAATTCGACGAAGTGGGCAACTCGGCCGATGGGGGAGGGAGCGGTATGGCGGAACGTTCCGCAGGGTAAGGTAGGGACGGGATCGCACCTTTGCACCCATCCATGGAGGCCCAGCAGTTCAATGAGATCCGGATCAAGAAGCCGAGCTACCCCGTCACCGATGCGCTAAGGGGCTACCTGGACGCACATGGACGTGCGGCACCACTGCCGATCGGCTACGCCGAACTCCTCCGCCACGACGGCCTGATGCCCCAGGTGGATGCCGCGGGTCGACCCACCCTTTGGACCACGGTGCTCCTTCGTCCCCAGGACCAGGCCGAGCTGCACGAACAGTTGGTGGACCTCTACCAGATGGTGGCGGCGGACGGGCGCCGCATCGACTATTTGAAAGTAGCGAGCATCGATTTCTGCGCTTATGGCAACAGCCAGCCGTTCCGCATCAAGATCCTCAACCAGATCAATGACAACCACGACTACTACTACATCAAGAAGGCCGATGCATCGCGCGTGTACGGCCTGGAACTGGAGCACCTGTTGAGCCCGAACAAGATCAACTACATGGTGCACCGCGATACGTTGGTGGAGGAGCACATCATCGGCGTACCCGGCGATACCTTCATGCAGGAGCCGGAACGCTACGGTGCGCACCTCAGCCCCGTGCGGCTCAGCAAGGAGTTCGTGAAGTTCAACGAACGGTGCTTCGCCCGGTTGCTCGGCGATATGCGCGCGTACAACTTCGTGGTGGACGTGATCCAGGACTTCGACCAGGTGCAGTACCGGCTGCGCTCCATCGACTTCGATCAACAGAGCTACGATGGGCGGCACCGCATCTATCTGCCCCAGTTCTACAAGGAGAACCTGCCCTTCGTGGAGTTCGCGCAACAGTATATCTCCTACGAGACGGCCGCTCAATACAGTAACGAGGAACGCGCCCTCCTGCGCAAACGCTATCTGCTGGCCCAGTCGCAGATCGAAGCGCTGATCGCCGTGATGAAGGACGATGTGGTCTCCACCGAGGAGCATGTGACCATGCTCGCGCGGGAACTGTCCATCTTCCATCGCGATGTGGAGATGGGGCGCTGCCGCAGCATGGGAGCGGTCCTGGAGCGGCACCTGGCCCTGCGCCTTGAGCTACGATGAGAACGGAAATGCCGCGGACAGGGATGCTTGGCGTAGCTTCGGATCCATCCACACGTCCCACCCGCATGCGTTCCATTCGTCGCTTCCTTCCGGTCATCCTGCTCGTTCTGGTGAACACGTGGTGCGAGGCCCAACCCTACCGGTATGGCTGTCACTATTTCCGCGACCGGCAGGGCGCAGCCCCGGTGTTGACCGCCGCCGAGCGCGCACAGATCGATGAGACCATCGCCCGCAGCGACACCTTCGACATCCTGCACTACGATATCGCACTGGACGTGACCCAGGTGGGAGCGCAGCAGATCACGGCCGCTACCACGATCACCTTCACGGCGAAAATGGCCGGGCAGACCTTCATACGGTTCGACCTGAAGGATCTGGTGGTCGACTCCGTGATCAGCGCCGGAAGTGCATTGTCCTTTTCCCAGTCAGGCGACTTTCTTCGCGTTGAGTTGGGAACGGCACCACTGATCGGTGAGCAACGCGATGTGACCGTTCATTACCGCGGTCATCCGCATCGGGACAGCCAATGGGGCGGGTTCTATTTCGAAAGCGGGTACATCTATAATCTGGGCATTGGGATCAGCACGATACCACCCAACTTCGGCAAGGTGTGGTACCCCTGCTTCGATTCGTTCGTGGAACGGGCGACCTATACCTACCATGTGAAGAGCGCGGGTACGTACCGGCTGCACGGACAGGGGGACTTCATGGGCGAACTCGCCCTGGCCGGGGACACGGTGGTGCGCTCCTTCGATCTGCCGTACGACATCCCAACGCATATCTCAGCTGTGGCGGTGGCCGCTTATGTGGATAGCGACTATGTGCATGTCGGCGCGTACGGGAACGTTCCGGTACGCCTCTCGGCGAAAGCGGGCCAACTACCCGGCATGGTGGCACGCTTCGGTGATCTGGGCGCGGCGATCGATGCTTGCGAGCATTGGTACGGACCTTACGCTTGGGGGCGCGTGGGCTATGTTCTTACCACCGATGGGGCCTTGGAGATCCCGACCAATGTGGCCTACCCGGATTTCATGACCTCACAACCCATCGCCGACAACCGCGCGTTGTTCAGCCACGAGCTGGGGCACCACTGGTGGGGTGATGCGGTAACGCCGTACGTCCACAACGATATGTGGATCAAAGAAGGGCCTGCGGAGTACACCGGGCATCTGGTGGAAGAATGGCTCGGCGGCACCGAAGCCTTCGTGAACGCGGTGAAGAACAACCAGTTCGATGTGTTGAAGAACAGTCATGTGCAGGACGGGGGCTTCCAGCCTTTGTCCCCCATGCCCGACCCCTACATCTACGGGCATCACACCTACTACAAAGGGGCGGCGGTACTGCACAACCTGCGGGGCTATCTGGGCGACAGCCTATTTCGCCAGACCATGCAGGGTGTTCAACAACAGTTCGCGGACAGCGCGGTGGATGCGAACGCGTTCCGCGATGCCCTCGAGCTCGTCTCGGGCGCAGATCTCGATCCGTTCTTCGACGCGTGGGTCTTCGCGCCGGGCTTCTCGGTGTTCGTGTTGCATGATCTCGATGCGGTGCAGCAAGGCAACGAATGGGAGGTCGACCTGGTCCTTCGGCAGGGGCTGAGCGGAACCTCCACTTTCCATGATGAAGTACCGCTGGACCTCACGTTGATCGGGGAGGACTGGCAACGGCAGGAGCACCTGGTAACAGCAGGAGGGGAGTTCACGAGCCTCACTTTGACCGCGCCCTTCGAACCGCGCATGGCCGTGATCAACGGCTACAACCGGTTGAACCAGGCCCGCATGGACCATGAGTTCATTCTCCGGCCGGGCGAGACGTTCACTACCACATTGCCCCGGGTGGACTTCCGGCTGTATGAGGATACCCTGCTCGACTCAGCGCTCTTCCGCGTGGACCATATCTGGTCCGCCCCGGATGCGGATCTCCTGGATGCCGAAGTGGACCAGATCAGCAGCACGCATTACTGGGTGGTGGATGGGATCTGGCCCCCCGGAACGGACCTGCACGCCCGATTGAACTACACCGCCTTGAACGCGGACCAATTCGATTACGACCTCTACTATACCACTGAACAAGATGCCGTTCTGCTCTATCGGCCGGATGCCGGGACACCATGGAGCGCCTATCCGCATCAGACCGTGATGACCGGCCCGCTCACCAATCGTTCGGGGTATATTCTGCTCGACTCCCTGTTGATGGGACACTATGCGTTCGGCAAGGGCCAGTTCATCTCCGCCGTAGCCGATGGCGCCGCGAACGCACCGAACGCGTTGCGCGTGTATCCCGTCCCGGCGGCCAATACGCTCACGGTGGAATGGGCGGGGGCCGAAGACCTTGTCGATCTGGAAGTGACCAGCGCGGACGGCCGGGTGATCTGGCGGTCGGGTGAAGGTGGTCCGGTCCGGGATCGGACCGTTGTTCCGGTCTCCGGCTGGGCAGTTGGCGTCTACGAGCTGATGGCTCGGAACGATCTCGGCGAGGTGCTGGCGCGCAAGGCGTTCAGCGTTTCACGCTAAGTTGTTCGATCCTTTCCTCAGGCACTGTGGCCGCAGTGTTACGCACGGTTAGTTTCGTTCCCAAACTCTGAAAGAACATGAGAGGATACTACGCGATGCGCCTGATGATCGGGAGCGCACTATTGCTACCCATGGCCGTGCTCGCACAACGCGGCGGCACCGCACAGGCACCAAAGACGACCATGTCGAAGGCGACGAGCCCGTACCCGGCATTCGCTCGTTCGGCACCAGCATCGAATTCGCAGCATGTGAAGACGATGGTCCCGAACAAAGGACACCGCCCTCCAGGACCTATCGCCGCTGACCGCCAGGGCGGTCCTGCCAACGATGATTGCGCTGGCGCCACCACGCTCACCATGAGTGCCACCTGTACGCCTCTTTCCGTGAATAACACAGGCGCGACGCAGAGTGTGGCCGCATCGACGTGCAGCGGCGCAACAGGCGACGCGGACGATGATGTCTGGTTCCAGTTCGTTGCTACGGCCGCTTCGGCGACCATCGTGGTGGATGGCGCGGCGCAATTCGATGCGGTGGTGGAACTGCGCTCAGGAGCGTGCAATGGAACCAGCGTTTCATGTGCGGATGTGACCCTTGATGGTGGGGTGGAGCAGATCGTCGCTCCAGGTCTCAGCGTAGGAGTCACCTATTACGTCCGCGTGTACGACTATTTCACCGGTGCTGCCCCTACGCCCGAGTTCACCATTTGCGTGTTCGGCACGCCACCGCCGCCAGCCAATGACAATTGCGCGGGAGCGGTCCTGCTCGGAGTGAACACTTCCTGCCAGTCCGTGGTGGGCAACGTGGCGAATGCCACCCAGTCGCTTCCGGCTATCCTTTGCAGCACCTTCACCGGTGACGCGAATGATGATGTGTGGTTCCGGTTCGTGGCGACGGCTGCGAACCTCACTGTGCGTGTCGCGGGATCTGATTCTTTGGACGCCGTGGTGGAATTACTCTCCGGCAGCTGCGGCGCAACCGTTAACGTGGGCTGTGCGGACGTTACGTTGATCGGTGGCGTGGAGGTGATCTCCGCTACCGGGCTTCAAGTAGGCCAGACTTACTACGTCCGGGTCTATCACTATTACAGCGCTATTCCGGCCACTACAAGTTTCGATATCTGCGTTTTCGGCGGCGGCAACCCTCCTGCGAACGATCAGTGCTTCAATGTGGTGCCCCTTGCTTTGAACGTGGGTGGCCAACTCACCTTCACTGGCAACAACGTGGGCTCCACCAGCACCAACGATGCGGTAGGAGGGTCGGCGTTGGATGTGACCGGCGATACCACCACGGTGTGGCACGCCTTTACCACCACCACCTGTGCGAACGTGACCCTGAGCTATTGTACCACAACGCCACCGTTCGGAACGGTCTGGGTCGTATTGACACAAACCTGCCCGGCCAACCAGATCATCCTAGCGACCACCACGGAATTCACCACCTGCGCGAGCGGCAATGCGACCATCACCTTCGCCAACCTGCCCGCAGGCACTTACTACGTGCCGGTCTATGGCGATGCAAGCACGCAAGGAGCCTACAGCATTATTGCAACGGCCACTGCGTGCGGAGGCGGTAATCCACCCCCGAACGACCAGTGTTTCAATGTGGTGCCGGGCGCGCTCAATGTGGGCGGCCAGCTCACTTTCACCGGGACCAATGTGGGTGCCACCAGTACCAATGATGCCGTAGTGGGCAGCGGCCTGGATGTCGCCCCGGACACCACCACCGTATGGCACGCCTTCACCACGACCACTTGCGCGAACGTGACACTGAGCTATTGTGGTACGACACCAGAGTTCGCGACAGTATGGGTGGTACTGGCCCAGACCTGTCCCGCCGACCAGCTCGTCTTCGCTACGGCGGCGGATTTCGTGACATGCGTGGACAGCAATGCCACGATCCTTTTCGCCAGCCTGCCCGCCGGCACCTACTATGTGCCGGTGTTCGGCAACGCGAACAACCAGGGCAACTACACGATCCTGGCCACGGCGACCGCCTGCGGAAGCGCACCGGCGAACGACGATTGTACCAACGTAACGGCACTTCCGGTATGGACCCCCGCGGAATGTCCGGCGAACGCGACAGCGGGGAACAACGCTCTGGCCACACAGGACGGCGGAACACCGAGTTGTGACAGCACCGGCGTTGGCACGGAGTTGCTCGATGTGTGGTACATCTTCAATTCCGGACCGTATTCCACGATCACGGTCAACTTCGACGAGGGCACGATGACGGATTGGGTGGTGGTTGTGAGCGATGGATGCAGCGGAGCGGAACTGGCTTGTGCGATCACGCCCACGGCACCCATCGTGTTGACGGTGACCACGTTCACCAGTTACACAGTACGGGTTTACTCGAACACGGATTTCGGTGTGGGCGGGGACTTCACCATCTGTCTTACCGGGGATCTCGGCACCGGCGTTCAGCTGACCGAAGGCCTGTCGTGGTCTTTGTACCCGAACCCGACCAATGGGGTTGTGAACCTTATCTGGGCAGATGCGAGCACGATGGCCACCGTCGATCTGCTCGATGCCACGGGACGCTTGGTCCGTCAGCAGCGACAGATGCTGCATCAAGGAACCAACGTACTGATCGGCGCCGACGCGGCGTTGCTACCGGGCGCGTACATGGTGCGGGTCACGACTAGGAGCGCGAGCACCGAACAGCGTGTGATCGTGCGCTGATCCTCGAACGAGGTCTTGAACAAGGGCGGCCGAAGGGTCGCCCTTGTTCGTTCCGACCACCGGGGTTCTCCACAAGTGCCTGTTGATCGATCACATCGAAAAGGCCATGATCCGACTTTGATCCCGATCGGGCCTCTTCTAGTTTCGCCGCCCTGCCGGGGCCACCAAAGCGCTGGCACATGCGATGAGAACGATGCTCACCCAGGCGATCGCCGCACTGCTCTGCACGGTCGCAACCCCGGCTTCAGCAGCCCATCTCCGCCTTGTCGGAGTGGTCACGGACAAGGCCACGGCATCGCCGTTGGCGGATGCATCCGTCCGCATTTACAAGAACGGCGAGAAGTTGCGTACGCTGGCAACAACTGCCAACGGTCGCTATGAAGTGCTCTTGGACAACAATGCGGACTACGTGATCCGTTTCGCCCTTCCCGGGCATGTCAGCAAGTGCTACACCGTTAGTACCCATGGCCCCGAGTGGCAGGGCGACCACAGCGTGAAAGAGGTCTTTATTGAGATGACCATGCTGGAGCGCCTACCGGAACTGGATCTGTCCCTCTTCGATCTGCCCATGGGCATTGCGAAGTTCGACCCGTTGAACGGGCGGCTAAGCTGGGATGAAGGCTACGACGAACGCATCCGGCCGGAGATCACTACCCTGATGGCCGCGTATGAAAGGATACTGACCGGTCGGCAGCCCCTGGCCCGCAACGACAGTTGAGGAGCTAAGCCCGTTTTGCACGCGGGTGGAAGCGCATGATGTTGCTGCGCAGATACTCGCGGTCAAGGTGCGTATAGATCTCGGTGGTTGTAATGCTCGCGTGACCAAGCATTTCTTGCACGGCGCGCAGATCGGCGCCTCCTTCCACCAGGTGCGTGGCGAAACTGTGCCGGAAGGTGTGTGGGCTGATCGTCTTGCGGATCCCCGCTTTGGTGGCCAGACGTTTCACCAAGTTGAACACAGAGACGCGGGAGAGACCGGAGCCGCGCGCATTGAGGAAAAGCAGGTCCACAGCGCCGCGTTGTACCGGAAGATGCACACGTTCCTCGTCGCGATAGCGCACGATCCGCT
This sequence comes from Flavobacteriales bacterium, assembly GCA_016703105.1. Classification (GTDB taxonomy): domain Bacteria; phylum Bacteroidota; class Bacteroidia; order Flavobacteriales_F; family PHOS-HE28; genus PHOS-HE28. The sequence continues at coordinate 472,823 of JADJCS010000001.1, read as the reverse complement.
TGATCGCATCGGGCCCGATGGGTACCAGCCGTTCCTTGTCGCCTTTACCCACCACGCGTATGAAGCCATCGGCGAAATGCAGCCAGGACAGGCGAAGGCCGCAGAGTTCGCTCACGCGGAGGCCGCATCCATAGAGGGTTTCGATCATCGCGCGGTCGCGATGCGCGAGCCGGGCGCTCATGTCTATAGCTCCCACCAGGTCATCGATCTCCTTTACGCTGAGGAAGGTGGGCAGCGTCCGTCCCGTGCGTGGGCTCTCCAATAGTTCGGTGGGATCACCTTCGATCACCTTATCGCGCCGTAACCCGCGGAAGAGCGAACGCACAGCGCTCAACAATCGAGCTTGGCTCGTGGCTGCGGCGCCTTGCTTGGCAACTGTGGTGACAAAGGCCTGTAGGTCGTCGAGCTGCACCCGCTCCGGAAGCAACACAGGCTGTTGGGCCTCGGCATAGCGGCGCAGTTTGCCGACGTCGCGTAGGTACGCTTCCACCGTGCGATCGCTCAATGAGCGCTCGAGCTTCAGGTGGATGCGCAGGTCGGCGATGGCGCGGTCCCAGGTCATGCCTCAAAACTGCGAACGCTGCGCTTGGCCAAGGTCCGTAGGTATGGCCAACTGCGAACGCGGCGGTGTTCATCTCAACCGTACACCATGTCCGCATACCCATCTTTGCCCCATGTTCCGTATCCTGATCCTCAATGGCCCCAACCTGGACCTGCTCGGCACGCGTGAACCCCACATCTACGGCAACCGCTCGTTCGAGGACTTTCTTAACGAGGTGCGGACCGCATACCCGGGGATAGCGTTCAGCTATGCCCAGTCGAACGTGGAAGGGGAACTGGTGGCGCGGATGCGAGCAGCGCCGCAGGACCAGGACGCGATCATACTGAACGCTGCGGGCTATTCACATACGAGCGTGGCCTTGCGCGATACCATTGCGGTGCTCAACTTGCCCGTCGTGGAGGTGCATATCAGCAATATCCACGGCCGGGAGGACTTCCGGCACCACACGTTGACCGGCGCGGTGTGCGCGGGCGTCATCACAGGGTTCGGGCTGGAAGGGTATCGGTTGGCGGTGGATCATTTGCTACGCCGGGTTCGCCCGTGATCGGTGCGCTGCACGAAGGCCCCACGGTCCAGGTCCGAGAATTTTTGCTGGCCTAGAATGAAGCGATCGTAGGCGATACTGCGCCGATAAGCCCCGGTGAGGTCCGGATCCTTCTCCTCACCGATCAAGCGCCTGCGTTCGCGCAGGAGAGCGGGGAGGCGTCGCAGGTAATGTCTATGCGCACGTGCCACCTGCCAGGTATGGGCCGCATGGCCTTCGAACAGGAACTTCCAACCCGCGAAGCCATCCAGGAGGATCCTCCGCAGGATCCGGTACAGCACATGCTTGTCGCGTAGGTTCTTCGTAAGCACGATAAGGCTATTGCGGAAGTTCAGGTAGGTTTTCCGCGGGCTTCCGTACCCCAGGGACCCTCCACCCACGTGGTACACCACCGAAGCGCTCGTGTACCCTATCCGCCAACCCCGGCGCCGTAAGCGCCAGCACAGGTCGATCTCCTCCATATGCGCGAAGAGCGAGGCATCGAAGCCGCCCACAGCCCGGAAAGCTTCGCGCCTTACCATCAAGCAGGCCCCTGTGGCCCAGAACACGTCGCGCTCATCATCGTATTGCCCATGGTCCTCCTCGGTGAGTTCGAAGATGCGACCACGGCAGAAAGGATAGCCGTTGCGGTCTATGAATCCGCCTGCCGCGCCCGCATGTTCGAACCGGGACGGATCGCGCTGTGCCAGCACCTTCGGCTGGCAGGCCGCCATATCGGGGTTGCGGTCCAACAGTTCCTGTAATCCCTCCAACCAACCTGGACGCACTTCCACATCCGAATTGAGCAGCACGAAGTAGTCGCTGTCCAATTGGGCCAGCGCAGCGTTGTACCCCCCTGCGAACCCCAGGTTGGTGGGCAGGCGCAGGATCTTTACGGCAGGTAGAGCAGCCACCGCCCAGGCGACGGATCCGTCCGAACTGCCATTGTCCGCCAGCACGATGCGGGCGCCTGGTGTGCAACGAACCACTTCCGGCAGGAAGCGTCGAAGCCACACCTCACCGTTCCAGTTCAATACCACCACCGCGATCGTTCCCATGGCCATCAACGAAGCGCAAAGATGGACCCCGGAACGAAGGCCTCAACGTGGAATGGCGAACAGATCGTTGGCGCGCTCCCCGCTCATCGAGTTCACCCCGGTGCTCTGCACATTGTTCTGTGGAGTGTTGCGGGAATGCACCATCAAGTTCCATCGGGGATTGTTGACCTCTCCCGGTACTTCCGAGTGCAACAACTCATAGTCGTTGGTCACCAGATCGGGCAGGTAGAAGACGAAACGGCGGTCCGTGTAGCGTCCGGCGCGGTAATAGTGCCAGATCTGATAGGGGTATGCGTCCATCTCATTGGAGCGGTCCGTCACGGTATTGGGCGCACCATACTTCAGGTGGACCCGGCCTCGATCCGTCTCGTAGCCTCGCTTGATGCGGGTGCCGTACATGCGGTTCACGCGTGCTACTTCATCGCGGTAGCTCACCCAAGACCCTTCAGGATCGGCCGAATTCCGGTTGAACCAGAAGCTGTAGAGGAAGCGTCTGGAGAGGTCCGCATCATGGTCGCGTGTGCGGTCCATGATGATCTTCCGCTCCAAGTCGTCCGCTATGGGCACCAAACAGCGGACGAACTCCACGAGCGTATCCGGTTCCGTGATGCGGTCAGCGAACGTGTTCCCCATGGCCAGCGCGTCGAGCTGCGCGAGGTCGTAGTTCATGGGATTGTTCCGCTGAACGAAGAGGTCTTGCGTAGCGAGGAGTTGGCCGTTCCGATCACGCGCTTCCACTTTGAGCACGTAGTTACCGGAAGTGAGCGCCGCCAGATCGAACCCGCCAAGGACCGGTTCGACCGGTCGGGCTTTCAATCGAACGCTGTTGCGGAAATTGCCAACGACAGTGCCCGTACCATGCACTTCGAGCTGGTAACTCAGCAGATACAGGCTATCCGGGCCCACCGCCCGGTCCATACCATACAACTCCGTGTACAGGTCCAGCCGGGGCATCTCGCGGGGGAAGTAGGTGCCTATGTAGGGTTCCATGTACTGGCCGTTGTGCGTAGTCATTCCTTCACGCGCGGGGCCGGCGGACGCGATGAGCAGGATGTCGGAGAACACAGGTGGTGCGCTTATCGCACCGATGGCGAGCACGCGCTTCTGCACGAAGGCCGTGTCGGACCCGTTCAAGTCGCGCACCTGGACCTCGAGGCTGTATTCTCCGGACGGCAATGCGAAGGTCTCCGAGTGGAGAAAATCGGGAGCTATTTCGCCCGTGCGCGGTGGGCCAAGGACCTCCACCTTCCGAAAGTCCACTATCGCGGCATCCTTCTCCACGATGACGAGCAACTCCACTTTCGCCTGGTCCAAACCCACAGCCTGGTCATGCGCCACGCTGGCTCCAAGAATGGCGGTGTTCACCTCCACGTAAGGTCCAGATACCGGGTGATGAAAAACCTTGGTCTCCACGATGGCTTCAGGCAGTCGCTGTGCCGAAGCCAAGGCAACGAGGAACACAAGTGTTATGGTCGATGGGACGCGAAGGGATGCCATGAACCCAAAGATAGCGCGCGAACAAGGGGAACGATCTCCGTTGCTCGTTCGGGGAGGACCGTTCAAAGAGGCGATCGGGGCGAACGGGTGAAGTGGTCGGATCCGCGCTTCGTACATGGCACCGACCAGGCGCGGACCGCTTGGCGGAGAGGGAGGGATTCGAACCCCCGTTGCCCTTGCGGGCAAAGCGGTTTTCAAGACCGCCGCATTCGACCGCTCTGCCACCTCTCCTGGGCCACCTGGCTGAGCGGAGCAGCGGTGGACGCACGTATTCAGGTCCCGTCCTGAACAGCTGCGAAGGTAGCCGAACCTACTTTCGCCCTCTTACCATGCGCGTCACCTTCCTCGGCACAGGCACCAGTCAAGGCGTTCCCATGGTCGCGTGTAACTGCGCGGTGTGCCGCAGCACCGATCCCCGCGATGCCCGCCTTCGGGTGTCCGTGCTGGTGGAAACCCGCGGCCAAAGGATCCTGATCGATGCGGGCCCCGACCTGCGGCAGCAGTTCCTGCGCGCGGGTATCGTGGATATAGATGCCGTATTGCTGACACACGAGCACATGGACCACATCAGTGGGATGGACGATCTGCGGGCGGTGAGCTTCGCGCATGAGCCGCCCAAAGCCGTGCCTATTTATGCCGATGCACCTACGCAACAAGCGGTGCGCAGGGTGTTCAGCTACGCTTTCGAGGCGAGGAAGTACCCGGGCGTGCCGGAATACGATATGCGGCTCATCGATCGCGCTCCTTTCAGCGTGGGGGACATCCATGTGATCCCGATCGAAGTGATGCACCTCAATATGCCGGTGCTCGGTTTCCGGATCGGCGGCTTCACCTACATCACGGACGCGAAGACCATCAGCGGAGCGGAAAAGGAGAAGATCAAGGGGACCGACGTACTGGTATTGAACGCGCTTCGGGCCAAGCCGCACTATTCCCACCTCGACTTGGGGGAAGCCCTGGCACTGGTGGCGGAACTACGCCCGCGAGAAGCCTATTTCACGCATATCAGCCATCAAATGGGCCTCCACGCCGAAGTGCAACCACGTCTGCCCGAAGGGATAGGGTTGGCATGGGACGGGCTTCAGATAGAGCTGCCAGACGTTCGAAGGCCGCTGCCACGTGTGGAATAGTGGTTGGACGATCGCCCAATGAGCCCGACCTTGGCCCTTCAACCCCGCGCGGCATGTCGCTCCGAACCCTTTTCATCACTACCAGTCTCCTCGTGTCCGCTCAGGTGGTCACGGCCTTCCACGGTCATCGCCAGGATGCGGCGGTGACTTATTTGCGACCCGAGCTCACGACCGTGGATGTCGTTTGGCAGTCAGAGCTCCGCCAACGACCCCAATGGCGCGGTTTTCTGGCCGCCCACGGCACTTGGTGGGCGGAATTCAATACGGCGAACGGGATGCCGCACCGCGCGTTCGGGGAACCCATTCCCACCGTTGGCTCCGATCCCGTTTCACGCGCGACCCAATTCCTGCAGAACGAGCTGGCCATGTACCCGCTCCCCATGGACCAATTGTCCGTGAGCGCTGTCTATCCCACGCAGAAACACACCTACGTCCATTTCATACAGGTCCACAATGGGCTACCGGTGCTGACCGGCAGGGTGATGGTGAAACTGGACTTGCAGGGTCGCGTGATCGCCTTTGGCCTTGACGCGTATGCCTCCATCGGCATTTCGCTCAACCCTGCTCAGGGTGATGCGGCCTCGATCGCGAGCGCTTCCGCAGGTCTCACTAACATCGGGAGCGTGGTGGTGTCGCCTCAGCTCCGGGTGCTCCCAGTTCCGCTATACCGCGGAGTGGAGCACCACTTGGTGCGTGTGGTCGAGGTGGCTACCACGGAGAATGGGACGCCTGCTCGTTGGGAGTGCTGGGTGGATGCCAACACCGGCCAATTGCTCTACCGGCAGAACCGTGTAATGCACCATGCCCCGCCCGCCTCGGCAGGTGCTGAGATAACTGGGAGCAGCACCGTCTTCACACAGAATCCCTTTATACCCGCTACGCTGGAACCACTTGCCAACCTGCGCGTAGTGGTGAACGGTGTGGCCCAATACCTTGATCCGTCGGGATACCTCAACACAGGCCTGGGCGGTCCCATCAGTGCCACCTTCTTCTTGGATGGCCGCTGGAGCAGAGTGGAAACGAACGGGTCCACACCCTCCTTCGTGACCACCCTGCAGGAGGGTGCGAACGCGATCTCCTTTGACAGCGGATCCAACACCCGTGAACTCAGCGCATACCATCATGTGAACGTGATCCACGAACATGTCAACACCTGGTTGCCCACTTTCGTGGGAATGGATTTTTCGCTGCTCACCAACGTGGACGTGGCAGGTACCTGCAACGCCTTCTACGACGGTGGTTCCATAAATTTTTATGAGGAAGGCGGGGGGTGCCAGAGCTATGCGCAAGTCGCCGAGGTGGTATACCACGAGTACGGCCATGCCATCAACGACAAGTTCTACGGCATTCTGAGCAGCGATTTCACGAACGGGGCCATGAACGAAGGCTACGCGGATCTCTGGGCGTTCACTATCACCCAGGATCCCATCCTGGCCGATGGAAGTTCCCTGCTCGACCCCAACGACTACATCCGGCGATATGACCAGGATCCGAAAGTCTATCCCGCCGACATCGTGGGCGAGGTGCATGCCGATGGCGAGATCATCGCAGGTGCTTGGTGGGACACCCACATGCTCCTCGGGAGCGATATCAACCTCACGATGACACTTTTCGCCGAAGCTTTCCCTGGCCTACAGGCCACTGCCGTGAACGGCAACGAAGGCCAGGCGTTCCGTGATGTATTGCTCGATGTGCTCCAGGCGGACGATACGGATGGTGACCTTACCAACGGCACGCCCAACGCCTCGGGTATCGTGGAGGCTTTCGCTATCCATGGCATCACACTGTTGAGCAACTCGCAACTTCTGCACGACAATCTGCTCAGTGCGTCCCATGCATCGCCGATCGACCTGAGCGCCCAACTGATCCTGGATCTCGACTTCATCCAGTACATCGATGAAGTGCAGCTCTACTACCGCATCAATGACGAGATCAACTGGACCTTACTGCCCATGGTCGATCTGGGTGGCAACGACTACCACGGCCTGATCCCCGCCCAGCCGCGCGGCACAGTGATCAGCTATTGCATTGCCATGCTGGACATCTTCCAGCACGTTACAGGCGTCCTTCCTCCAGGTGCGCTCGATGCCGATCCCAACTTGCCGTATTTCACGTTGGTGGGATGCCAGCTTGAAGCCACTGAGGATGAGGATAACCTGCATCAGTTGGGTAGTTGGCAGACCGGCGTGGCGGGCGACAACGCGACCTCCGGCGATTGGGTCGATGGCGCGCCGATACCCTCCTATGTAGCTCCGGACTTTCTGTTCGGCCTGGTTCAAACCGATGCGCAGCACACTCCCGGGGGCAGTTCCTGCTTTTTGACAGGCAATGCGAGCGGCCCACTGTCCGATTTCGGATCACGCGATGTGGATGGCGGGAGGACCACTTTGCGCAGCGCCCCGTTGGACCTGACGGATCGCACCACACCTATCATTTCCTACTGGCGGTGGTACATCAACGATCCGTTCACCGGCCCCAATCCCACCGCCGATTGGTGGCAGGTGGAGGTCACCAACGATGGAAGTACATGGGTGCCGGTGGAGACTACCCGCATCAGCGATCCCAGCTGGCGCAGAGGAGCTTTCCGGGTGTCGGACTATGTGGCGCCGAACAGCACCGTGCAAGTGCGTTTCGTAGCCTCGGACAGTGTGCGTACCGGAGAGTATCTCGACGGAGCGAGCATTGTGGAAGCCGCGGTGGACGACATTCAACTTTGGGATGAGGTGGATGTGGATGGTATCGCTGAGAGCGCGCTCGATCTTGAGCTACGGATCTATCCGGATCCTGCGAGCGACGTGTTGAACGTGGGCATGGAGCTGCGTGGCGCGCGCGTAGTGGACATGCGGGTGCTGGATCTCGCCGGACGCACGGTGGACCGTCCTTCTCCGGTCAACATGATCGGTCAGGAACGGATGACCGTGGACCTCTCCGCGTACAGCGCTGGCTCCTACGTCCTGCAAGTGATCACCGACCGTGGTCGCGACGAGCGACGCTTTTCCGTGGTGCGTTGATCGGACCGACCATCTTGCGCGAACGCCCCGGCCAATGGTCGGGGCGTTCGTATTGAATATATGTCCGTTGTTCACACGAAGAGCCGATCGTGCTGCAAGCATTCCGCGATCTCCGTGTAGACCTTGCGCACGGTGTCTTCAGTGGGCGATGCCCCCGTTCGGCCCAGAATACGCCGGGCAAGGCAGCCATGCTGAAGTATGTGGGAGATGACCTCTTGGGCGCCTTCGCTCAGTTCGCTCCGCAGTTCCTGGACGATGTGCTCCCACAATCGTTGTGCGGTCATGCGTTCTTCCTTCATCACACCGAACATCACCAGGAAGTCCCGGTCGATGATCTCGGCCTTATCAGCATCCCTGATCACCTGTTTGAAGATGGCCAGTAGATCCGTCTCGCTCCAGGCACGCTGCAAGTAGGTGCTCGTCCAGCGGCCCTTGGTCATGGCCCGGGTGAGAGCTACGATCAGTTCCGCGATCGCCAGATCCGCATTGGGACACTCCTGGATGTCTATAACGCGCAGTTCAATGGCACCGCGATCGAAGCGAGCGATGGCACCGCGCGAGTTGGCGAAATGGTGGTCCATCACGTTCTCCGGATCGAAAGGAGCGAGGGCCTTGCCGATGGGACCGAAGATCTCGCGGTAGTAGTCCTCCTGGGTGAACACCGCTTCAGGGATCAAGGAGCCCATCAGTTGCGGAAGCCGCTCCTGGTGATGCAGATAGGCCTCCATGCGGCTATCCAAATAGCCGGTGACCTTGCCGTCGAGGATCGGAGAACTGGCACTGAGCGCCGGGATAAGTGGCAGCACCAGGCGCACTGCCGCGTGCAGCTTGCTGAACTCCTCGTCCGTTGCGAAGGGTAAGTTGAGGTGTGTGCTCTGCAAATTGCTCCAGCCGTGGCCACGGCAGTCGAAGATGCGATTGTAAAGCGCGTAGACCTCGTTGTGATCGTGGGGCCAGATCACCGTTTCCGTGAATGGGTCCATAAGCGGGTGCGCGGCCGTGGGCAGCAGCATCGCGTTGCGCTTCGCGAGCACGGCATTGATGGCCTGCACTTCACTGGCGAACTTCTTCCGGAAGGAGGGGATGCGTTTGGTGGGCTTGGCGGTCTTCAGTTCCACCACATGGCTCACGAGCTCATTGCTCCATTCCACATCGCCGCGGTCCACGTCGCTGGTGATCTTGCCCGTCACATCCTCAAAGAGCTTGTCCACGATGGGCAGCACTTTCAGGGTGCCCCGTTCCACCACCATGTATTCCAGTTCGATACCGGTCACCTCGAAGAGCTTGTAGGTGGTCTTTGTGCTCATGGTCTGGTCGGTGTAAGGCGCGGGACGATCCCTATCTTCCGTTCAATGCTGCGTTTCAGGGAACCGATGATGGCTTCGTAGAGCGCGTCCCCCAGCACCACGTCCTCCACGCCATGGTCGATGTTGGGACATTCGTTCACCTCGATCACATAGGGTTTGCCATCGTGTTCCTTCACGTCGACGCCGAAGAGGCCACGATCGCCCACGATGGCGAGCACCGCTTTCACCGCGGCGTCCACGATGGATTTGGGCGCCTCGTCCACCGGCATGGTCGCGAAGTCGCCGGTCTGGTGCTTCTTGGTATCGCTTCCCCAGTTGTAGATCTGCCAGTGGCCGCGCGCCATGAAGTACTTGCACGCGTACAGCGGCTTTCCGTCCAGCACACCGATGCGCCAGTCGAAATCGCTGGGCATGTACTCCTGCGCGATGGCGAGGTCGCTTTCCGCGAGCAGTTCGTCCAGCTTCAGTTCGAGTTCCTCCGGGGTCTTGGCCTTGGTCACGCCGATGCTGAAGGTGCTGTCAGGTAGTTTTAGCACGACTGGCATGCCCAGGCGCGCGGCCACTTCCTGCCTGTTCTCGCTGTGTACGATCATGGTTCGGGGCGTGGGCACATCGTGCGCGATCATCACCTCGGCCAGGAACACTTTGTTGTTGCACTTCAGAATGGCGTCCGGTGCGTCCATCACGGCGAGCCCTTCCTTCTGCGCTTTCCGCGCGAAGCGGTAGGTATGGTCATCCACGTGGGTGTTCTCACGGATCAACAGCGCATCGTATTCGGCCACACGGTCGATATCGTTCGGGCCGATGATGTCCACCGCGAAACCCATGCGCTCGGCGGCCTGACGGAACTTCACGATGGCCCGTTTGTTCGAGGGCGCGGCCTTGTCCTCCGTGTTCACCAGAATGGCGAGGTCGTAACTACTGCGGTCCTCCCGGGCGCGGTCATGGCGCTTCTTGGTGAAGTACTCCTGGGCGAAGCGCTTCACGAAGGGAAGATGCTCCTCTGGAATGTCGTTGTACGGGATGGGCCGTATCGCGCGCAGTTCCCACTCATCGGCGGTCTTGGCGAAACGTGCGCGAAGGAGCGGGGAACGGAACACCTTGTACAATTCATGGGCGAGCCGATCGTACTTCCGGTTCACGTTGCGGCCGAAGTAGATGCTCAGTTCGAACTGGTCCTTTTCCTTGTGCGCGAGGTGTTGCTGGATGATCCCTTGCAGATCACGCGAGAGCACTTTCACCAAGCGGGGTGAACGCAGATCGAGGATGCTCTTCGCGTCCGGGATCACCTTTTGCCCGCGCGCTTCAGCGAGCAAGCTCACGTAGTAACCGCGGCTCTGGTAACTGTAGCTCCGCGCCAGGTTGAAGATGCGCACGTTGCTCAGTGCCGCGTATCGCGGGTCGGTGAGGTAGTCCTTGCTGGACACCACTTCCACGCCCTTCACGCCCAGGTTGAACTCCTTGGGCTCGCGCACCACGATGATCTTTCTCATACGCTACGGGCGGGGTTGGAAGCGAGCTTGGGCCGCACCTTGATCACGGGTTCAGGCAGCCGTTTGGGAGAGAGGATCAGCATGTTCGCATCGTAGGTCACGATGCCGAGCATGATCGAATTGATCAGCCGTCCTACGTGAACGGGGTAGTGGCCATCCTTGCTGAAGGGATTGCCCTGGTAGGGATCGGCCACGAACACCGTTTTGCCCTCCATGCCACTGAGCACCACGAAATGCCCCATCGGTTTGCCACGCAGATCATCGAATATGCTCTGGCCGTGGGCATTGCTTATCTCGCGTTTGCTTCCGTAGAGATAGGTTGCGCTCAGGCCGGTAAGGATCGGCAGATCGGCATCCAGGTAGCCCCGCAGCAAATCAGGCGCGGGATCGTCGAAGCGGATCTCCCCGCCCATCTTCAGGAAGCGCGCATAGGCGAGGCAAGCGGAATGCAGCTTTTTACTGTCCTTGAAGCGCGTTTGTGCCACCAGCTTCTTGCGCAGTGTTTCCGCGGGCAGGTCGGCCCAGGTGGGGTCGAACACGCGCAGGTTGTAGCTATGGATCCGCGCTTTGAAGCCCTGTTTCAAGGCATGTAGACCGAGGAAAACCGCCAGTGTACCGCCATCCTCCAGGAAGTGTACCTCCCGGATCACCTGCTCCAGCGGCAGCTCCATGCCGAAATGGGCATAGACCGCCTGCAGCGCGGTAGGGCCGCACGTGCTATCGTCGGGTTGGGAGAGCATCCGGATGGCGCGCATAGAAAGCTAGGTGCGACGCGGGCGAAGCACCAGCGTCAAAGATCCCGGTAGCAAGCCCTACCGCAACGACCGATCGCTTCCTACCATGAACGATGCGGTGTTCATCGCAGTAGTTGATCCGCTAAGCAGGGTGCCGATCACGGAAGAAAATACGGCCGCGTTTTGAACATACGCGGCAGTTCACGCGCAGGATCGAAGCGCATCTGGCTTCCCGGGTCCAAGGTGGTGGTCACCACCAATCCGGTCCAGGCCATGGTCACGTGTACCTCGACAGGAGGGCGACCATCGGCGAACTCCACGCGCATGCTGTAATCCGGCGCGCGGCCGACGATGTTCATTGTGTCCGCGAAGGTCTGTGCCTTCGCGTTGGTGATATCGGCCAGGAACTTGTCCACCTTGCTTTGGTCGGCCGTGTCCCGATCCACGAGCCAGGTGTTCCCTGCGCGCTCCAGCACGTAGGCGGTGTCCATGCTGTACTGGAAGGACACGCGTTGGATATCCGCAGGACGGCCGGCCATCAAACGGGTGGGCCGCCAGGCCACGAGGTCCTGGTCGGCCATTTCGCTCATCGTACCCTTCACCGAGAACACCTCGTTCTCGCCAACGACATTGATCGTGGAGAGCATGCCGGAGCCGTCTTCCGCAGGTTGGCCACGACCGAAGAGCACTTGCCGCTCGGATCCATCGCGCAGCCGGAAGACCGCGCGGTCCGCGAGACTGTCCGTGAGATCGTACCGGGTAGCGAGCCGATCCCAATAGCCGGTGAAACGATGCGCACGGGCACGGGCCAGACCACCGAGCAGGGCATGTACATCGGCCGTATCGGCGAGATGCACCGCCCCGTCGTGCGTCACGGTCCATCCATCCGCTGTGCGTTCGAAGCGCAGTTCCGCATGCGCGAGTTTGGCGGGATGGAGCGAGAAGCTGGTGAGCGCTGCGGTGTCCAGCGTAATCACCTGATCGCGGAAACTGCGTTGCTTGCTGTTCGCCCCCCATCGCGAGGACACGAAGTAGAGCGCGGCCAACGCGGCCACGATGATCAGCAGCGTGCGTGTTCCGGAGCTACGCGACATGACCGGGTGCCATTCGAGCGCGGCGTTGGCCGCGGCGCCATTGCATGCGGAACAGTCCGTAGAGAACGACCAATGCGATGGGCAACAGGAGGTTCAGCCACTTTAGGCCACTGCGGCGCGCATCGGTCAACTCGTCGAGCGGGCGGTAGTCGACGCCTTTGCCGCGTAGCTCGATCAATCCGGTCTGGTCGCTCACCCAATCCACGGCGTTCACCAACAGGTTCACGTTGTCCGGGTTCAACTGGCCGCCCTGGCCTTCGCCGTTCACCGCGAAGTTGCCGTTGCTCATCACCACCATACGCGCACCACCGCCATTGCCGAATGGACCTTCCACAGCCACCGCGAGGGTTTGTGGTCCTGCGGTGAAGTCGGCGTCCGTCCATTGCTTCTGGATGTCGAGTTGCAAGGGTGTGCTCAGTAGCGCGCTCTTCGGGGAGGTGCTGAGCAACGGCGTGATCCGGTAGGTGCTGTCGCCGGTGCTTCCGAGCGGAGTGGCGAATTGCATCACCACTGCTTCGAGGCCTGAAGTGACGGGATGTTCGCCGAAGTTCGTCACCAAGGGGAAGTAGGGGAAGGCGATCGCGGTCTGCACGTTGAAAAAACCGCGTTGCTGCATCACCTGCACCTGCCCACATTGGGCGTCCGCCACCAAGGCATCGCCCAACACCACACCATGCCGCAGGAGCCACGGTGTGAAGCTGTTCGGCCGGGGGGTCACTATCGGGGAACGTTGCAGGTCGCTTTCCGTGGCGCTCAGGGCGATCACCACGCCGTGTCCCTTCCCCATGAACTCTTCCAGCCGTTGCAATTGCAGGTCGGAGATCGTGTCCTTCGGATCGACGAAGAGGAGGGTGTTGAACCGTCCGTGGATCGGGAACGTGTCGTAGATGGCGGTGGGCTCGATATTGTAGAGCGCGCTGAGCCCGAGCGCCATTTCGCCCAAGGCGTTCGTGGAGGGTTCGCCGTGGCCTTGCACGATGCCGACGGTAGGTTTCTCCGTTACGCTCACTTCTTTGATGCGCGAGCTCAGCTCCCATTCCATCGGGGAGGAGGGCTGCACCACGGGGATCACGGCTTTCAGCTCGCCCATACGCACCACGGCACCCATGAAGGCTTTGATCTGTTCGGCCTTGTCCTTTTCGCGTGTGTTCACGAGCAGCGGCCGGATCGCGTTCTGGAGCGCCTGCTCTTCCAGGCTGTCGGCATCGGCGGGATCGATCATTTCGAACACCACATTGCCGTCGGAGCGCGAGGCGTATTCCACCAGCAGGTCCTTGAACTCGTCGCGCGCGGCGGCCAGGTCAGGCGGCAGGTCTTTGGTGAAGTATCCTGTCACGGTCACGGCCTCAGGCAGCTCCTTGAGCAAATCGAGCGTGGCCTTGCTGAGGGTGTAGCGGCCATCGCTGGTAAGATCGAGGCGGACATGGAGCCGTGACCCCACCACGTTCACCAGCACGAGCGCCACAGCGAACAACAAAGCGAAGCGGGTGATCTGTCCGGTGGTCCTCATGGCTTCGCGATCATTTCAACCCACGTTTTGCCAGGCGCAGTTCCGCGCCCATGAGGCCGGCCAAGGTGAGGCTGAGGAAATAGATCACATCGCGGCTGTCCACCACACCGCGTGACATGGAATCGAAGTGTGTGCCCATGCCCAGGAAACCGAGCACTTCGCCTACTGCGCCTGTGGCGCGCTCGCCACCACCCCGAAGAGCAGGTGGAAGCAAGTGCCGATCAGCAGGGCGATCAAGAAGGCCACGAGTTGGTTCTGGGTAAGGCTACTGGCGAGGATGCCCAAGCCGATGTAGGAAGCGCTCATCATCAGGAGCGCGAGATAGCCGCAGAGCACGGCACCATGGTCCACATCGCCGATGCTGACGATAGTGACGTAGTAGGGAAGGGTACACAGCAAAGCGAGCGCGATTAGGACCAGGTTCGCGATGAACTTCCCCAGGACCACCTGCCGATCGGTAATGGATTTGGTGAGCAGGAGGTCCAATGTGCCGGTGCGACGCTCTTCAGCCAGGGTGCGCATGGTGAGTGCGGGAATGAAGAAGAAGAGCGTCCAGTAGGCGATACTGAAGAACGACGTGAGTTCCGCTTGTCCGGCCATGAACACATCGGCGCCATACCACCAGGTGAAGAACCCGCTGATGCCGAGGAACACCACGAGAAGGATATAGGCCATCAATGAGTCGAAGAAGGAGGCGAGCTCCTTGCGGGCGATGGTCCAGGTCTTTCCCACGGCGAAGGTCAGTTGAGAGTGAGATCGCGGAAGATGTCCTCGAGCCGGGTGCCGGGCGAATGCAGTTCCGTGAGCGGCCAATGCCTCGCCGCGCACAAAGCGGAAACGGAGCGCGCCACGGGCATGTCAGGCGCGCATTGCAGGCTGAACCCGCCTTGCGCGATCGTTTCCACGAGGTCAACACCGGGAAGACCGGACAAAGCGGAGCGCACGAGCGATGCATCGACCTCCTCGACCCGCACGTTGAGGACCACCCGCCCTTGCGCCTGTCGGCGGAGGTCGGACGGTGATCCATGCGCCACGATCCGCCCCTTGCTGATGATCATGATGCGATCGCAGGTGGCCTCCACTTCCGGCAGGATGTGCGTGCTGAAGATCACGGTCTTGGCACGGCCCACCTCCTTGATCAGCTCGCGGATCTCCACGATCTGGTTCGGGTCCAGGCCTGTGGTGGGTTCGTCCAGGATCAATACCTCTGGATCATGCACCATGGCCTGCGCGAGACCAACGCGCTGGCGGTAGCCCTTGCTCAATTCACCCACACGCTTGTGCTTTTCTGCGTCCAGCCCGCACACGCGCACCATTTCGGCGATGCGTTCCTGGATGCGTCCTTCGGGCACGCCCTGCACCTTCGCACTGAAGCGCAGGTGATCGAGCACAGGCATGTCCTCGTACAGTGGATTGTTCTCCGGCAGGTAACCGATGTGGCGGCGCACGATCTGGGGTTCCTCCGCTACGGAGTGGCCACCCACGCGGATGGTGCCTTGATCCGGGGCCACGAGCCCACAGATCATCTTCATTGTGGTGGTCTTTCCCGCACCATTGGGGCCCAGGAACCCGAGCACTTCGCCCGTGTTCACCGTGAAGCCGATGCCGTCCACGGCGGCTTGCGGGCCGTAGTGTTTGGAGAGGTCCTCGATACGGATGTCCATGCCCTTCGATGGTCGGCGAAATTATCCGGCCAAGGTGCGACCTTTCGTTGAGCGGATCAAAAGATCGTTAACGGATCAGCGGTCGGCGGTGAAGAGGTCCTTGGGCAGCGCGCCTTCATGCTGTAACATCCAGCGTTTGCGCCACAGCCCGCCCACGTAGCCGGTGAGCAATCCATCGCTGGCGATCACCCGATGGCATGGGAGCAGGATCGGCAGTGGATTGCTCCCGCAGGCATGGCCCACCGTGCGGGCCAACGCGAGCCCACCGATCTTTTCACCTATGGCCTGGTAGGTGCGGGTCTTGCCATACGGGATATCGTCGATCGCATCCCACACCAAGCGTTGGAACCTTGTGCCCAGGCGTTGAAGGGGGAGATCGAAGCGCTTGCGTTTGCCCGCGAAGTACTGGTCCATTTGCTTCGCTGCCGTGCCCAGCAATTTGGGTTGTTTGGCCCGGCTTCCCCGCAGGTTCTCGAAGGAGACCCGGGTGATCACCAGCCCGTCGCTCTCGATGTGCACCTTGCCGATGGGACCTTCCACCACGACGACATGCAATGGGGCGAAGAGTTGGGGATCGGTGGCGGAGCGAGCAGGGGACATGGGCGAGGCGGCTAACTTCCGCACAAAATACTGATAGGATGGCCTGGTTCACCAACGACTTCAACGGCTTCTTCAAGGACCTCGCGAAGAACAACAACAAGGAATGGTTCGATGCGAACCGGAAACGTTACGAGGAGAGCGTGAAGAAACCCTTCGAGGCCTTCACCTCGGAAGTGATCAAGCGGATCGCCAAGCACGACAAGACCATCACGATAGGCCCCAAGGAGGCCATCTTCCGGATCAATAAGGATATACGGTTCAGCAAGGACAAGACGCCTTACAAGCTGAACACCTCGGCGATCATATCACCCGCAGGGCGGAAGGACCACGCAACACCTGGCATCTACTTCGAATTGGGACCGGAGAGCGTGAAATTCTACGGCGGCGCTTACCAGCCGGAGAAGGATCAATTGGAGAAGATCCGGACGGCCATCCTGCGCGATGGCAAGGGCTTTCGAAAAGCGATCGAGGGAAAGGCGTTCACCACCTTGTTCGGGACGGTGAAGGGCGAGGTCAACAAGGTGCTGGCACCTGAGTTCAAGGCCATGATGGCCAAGGAACCGTTGATCGCGAACAAGCAGTTCTACGTCGGCGCGGAACTGCCTGCGAAACTGGTCGCGGATGCCAAGCTGATGGAGGTGCTCATGGACCATTACCAGGCCATGTGCCCCTTCAACGCATGGCTGGCCGCTGCCATGCGGAAGTAGACCGGATCGACCAAGAACAGGAAAGGCGGCCATGGGCCGCCTTTCCTGTTCTTTCACCAAGGTGGATCACTTCGCCGCTTTCGCGGTGATCTCCACAGTCGTTTCAATATTGTCGTTGAGCACGGCGTCCTTCGAGCCACTGCTCCAGGCAACGCCGTACTTCTGACGATCGAAGGTGAGTTTGCCGCTTACTTTCACCGTACCATCAGCATTAGGGGTCACCACGATGTCGGTGATGTTCTCGCCATGCGTCTTGCCGCGGACCGTCAGGTCAGCGGTAGCGGTGTTCCCGGTCACGCTGTTGATCTTTAGTGTAGCCGTGGGGAAGCTGTCCACATTGAAGAAATCCGGGCTGGAAAGGTGGCCCATCAACATGGCGCGGGTGCCTTTATCCGATCCGTCCGGAGCATAGTTGGTATCGGTCAGTGCATAGTTCTTCATATCCACCGTGAAGTTGCCACCGGTGACACTGGGGCCTTTGGTGAGCACCGTGCCGTCGATGAAGTTCAAGCTGCCCGTGTGGGTCTTAATGCCGAGCATGGTGCCGGCCCAAACCACCTTGCTAGCGGCAGGGTCCACAGTGTAGGTCATTTCCATGCTGGCCAATGCGGCCAGGCTATCGGCCACGGCCTTTTCGCGGGCGGCGGCTTGTTCTTCAGCACTGGGGCCACAGGCCACCAGCAACAGGGCAGCCATGGAGGCGGCCGTAGCGATCTTGAGGTTCATGAATTGGGTCTTGTTCGTTTTCGGAGCGCAAAGGAAGGAAATAAATCTTCCAGGGAGAATAAATTCCCAATTCAGACGGGGATCCCAGGTAGCAGAACGGGTCAATAGAAGGCTCGGCCTTCGCGCACCATGCGCCGCAGGAGAGGGCTGGGACGGTAGCGGTCCTCGCCATACTCAGCTTGAAGGCCTTCCAAAGTGGACAGGCACTTGCCCAAGCCCATCTCATCCGCCCAGCGTAGCAAGCCCTTGGGATAGTTGACACCCTTGGTCATGGCCAGATCGATGTCCTCGCGCGAGGCAATGCCAAAGTGCAAGGCATCTGCGGCTTCGTTGATCAACATCACAAGCACGCGCCAGCAGATGCCCTCAAGAAGTTGTTGGTTGCTGGTGGTCGGTTGACCGGCGACCATTTGCCCTTTCTCATCATAGGCGTAGTAGCCGCGACGTGTTTTGCGCCCCAGCCATCCTGCCTCCACCTGGCGCTGCTGTGTGAAGCTCGGCTTATATCGCGGATCATAGAAGAAGCTCTCCCACACGGTTCTGGTCACGGTGAAGTTGATGTCATTGCCGATCAGATCCATCAGTTCGAACGGACCCATCTTGAAACCGCCGACGCTCTTCATGGCGTGATCGATGGTCGGCATGTCGGCGATGCCTTCCTCGTAGATGCGGATGCTCTCGCCATAGAAAGGTCGAGCCACTCGGTTCACGATGAAGCCCGGCGTGTCTTTGCACACGACGGGTGTCTTGCCCCAGGCGGTCATCAGGGCGGCGGATCTTTCACGGTTCTCCGCGCTTGTCGCGAGCCCCGGAACCACTTCCACCAACGGCAGGAGGGGAGCCGGGTTGAAGAAGTGCAAGCCGACCACGCGCTCCGGCTTGGTACATGCCGCTCCGATCGCGGTAACGGACAGCGAGGATGTGTTGGTTGCGAGGATCCCGTCTGCCGAAAGAAGGGGTTCCAGTTCAGCGAAGAGCTTCCTCTTCACCTGAAGATCCTCGATGATCGCCTCGATCACCAGTCCGCAGCCCGACAGGTCCTTCAGATCGTGCGCGGGCTTGACGCGGCCGATGATGCCCGCTCCTTCTTCCGCAGTGAACTTGCCCTTTTCGACCAGCTTGTGGATCATGGCTTTGAGCGCGTCGCTCGCGCGATCCACGGCATCGCTGCGGCTGTCATAGAGAAAGCAGACATGGCCAGCCTGAGCGGCTACTTGCGCGATACCGCTACCCATGGTGCCGGCACCGATCACGCCGACTTTCATTGTTGCGTCCATAGGGCGAAGATCGTTCGTTGCGGTCGACCCGGTGGGGCGACGCTGCGGGAGCGTCGATCAGACCTACTCGCCCGTGAAAACCGGCTTCCGCTTCTCCAGGAAGGCCTTTACTCCTTCGTTGTAGTCATGGCTGCGCCCGGCGATCGTTTGCAACTCGTTCTCGACATCCAGTTGCGCGTCCATGGAATTGGTCATGGAACGGTTGAGGGCATCCTTGGTGAGCGCGATGGCCTTGGTGGGCATGGCGGCTAGTTTTTTCGCGAGGGCGATAGCCTCGTTCATCAGTTCGGCGTCGGGCACGGCCTTCCAGATCATGCCTTGGGCTTCGGCTTCCTTGGCGCTGACCTTGGGCGCGAAGATCATCTGGCCGAAGGCGCGTTGCATGCCTACGAGCCGCGGTAACGAGAATGTGCCCCCGCTGTCCGGGATCAAGCCGATATTGATAAAGCTCTGGATGAAATTGGCGCTTTCGGCCGCGAGGGTGAGGTCGCAGGCGTAGGCGATGTTGGCGCCAGCGCCCGCCGCCACGCCGTTCACCGCAGCGACCACCGGCTTTGGCAATGCACGGATGCGCCGTACGATCGGATTGTACTGCGTGGTGAGGATGTCCTCGATCTTGGTGCCCGGTGCGATCGCTTCAGCAAGATCTTGCCCGGCGCAAAAAGCCCGCCCCTCACCGGTGAGTAGAACCGCGCGCACGCTCGCATCATCCTTCGCCTTGTCCAGCGCGTCGATGGTCTCCAAGGCCATCTCCCGGTCGAAGCTGTTGAGCTTGTCGGGGCGATTGAGGGTGATGGTGGCGACGCCGTCGGTGACGGAGAAGAGGATCTTCGATAGTTGCATGGGACAAGGATAGAGATGAGCGAGATAACCTCAAGACACCATGGCTGACGCAGGACAGCGCCCCAGCATGAAGCGAACCGGCACCTGCATCGTTCTCTGGATGACATGCGAACTTGTTCGCTTGCATCGATCAAGCTCGATTTTGTCCGTTGATATCACCTTTAGCGCATTCGTCACTCAACCGTATCGATCCCTGGCAATTCTCTTGTTCGGCATCCCTCGACAAAGCGTGTCGACATCCCAAAGGCTACCTAAAACGGTTCCTTCAATGCCTGCCTCGATCGCCTTTGTGGGATATCGCGCACTCTGATACGATTTGGGCCACTGATTCTGGTTCATGAAGGCGCTGGTGTCTGATTGACCATAGCCTATCATCACGGTCGAGAAGAAAAGGGCGGCGAAGGTGGCATTGTCAGAATATAAGCGCTGTCCACGGGATTCTGGTGCGTTCGTTTGAGGTCACAAACACTTGAACTGATCGAACGGCTCCAGGCAGTTCTTGCACTTCCACAGCGCCTTGCACGCCGTTGATCCGAAGGCGCTGAGCATCACCGTATCCTTTGAGCCGCACTGCGGGCATTCCACCACGGGCGCAGCGCCTCTCAATGCACGGATGTCGGCGGTCTTTTCCGGCGGCGCGATGCCGTATTCCTTCAGCTTGCGTTTGCCCTCGTCTGTGATCCAGTCGGTGCTCCAGGCGGGGGAGAGGGTGAGCTTCACCTCGACCTCAGGCACACCGGCGTCCAGCAGTTCCTTCTTGATGTCGGCCGCCATCACGTCCATGGCCGGGCAGCCGGTGTAGGTGGGGGTGATGGTGATGATGGCCTTGCCGTTGGGCTCCACCTCCACAGTGCGCACCACACCCAGCTCCAGCACGTTGATCACCGGGATCTCCGGATCCTTGACGTTGTCCAGCAGCTCCAGAATGCGGGCTTTGGTGATCATTGTCGGCTCGTTCATTCTCACCAATCTCCTTCCAAGACCTCGAGAGGAGAGTAATTGTCGAATCGAATGTAACCACCCTCGTATGTCGCATCCTGGTGAATGACCTGACCTTTCGGGTCGGCATCGTAAGTCGTGACGACAACTCCTTCGCCGAGGTCCACTGTTGCGAACATGAAGAGACTGTCCCCTTGCAGTCTCAGGAAATCGGTCGAGCTTCCCCCGTACACCCGAAAGCCGTCAATGCACTTCAGCTTTGGATTGTACCGAAGGTTCGGATAGTTCATGGAGTTCGTGATGAACCTCAGTTGATCACTTAGAGGGTCATAGATGAAGAGCCTTCTGACCTCGTTCGCCCCTCGTGCCGCGGTCGCTGAAATGAAGGTCACATCCTTGTAGCCATCATTGTTGAAGTCCGCCAATTCAGCATGAAGCCCGGAGATCCCATCTTTCAACCAGGTCGAGTTGTTCCGATCCACCCACGCTCTTTTTCCTTCGAGCGGAAAACGAGTTGGACGTATACACTGTCAGTTGTCCTGACCTGTTTCAGCATGACGCTATTCAGCCTAGACCTTCCGACCTTCAGGCTGTCGACGAATTCCTCTGCGAGATATTGGTCAATGGATGCGGAAGTACTTTCCGTGTCTAGGTCCACCGTTGCCGAAGAAGCCGATGCCGAGCCCGTCGGTAGGGATGGTTGGGTGGTGCAGGCCATCGCCACGAGGAAACCGGAGATCATAAAACCTCTGATCATCATGGCCGGCGGACACCGCTCCGCCATATGATAGGCTACCACGTTGCCCCGGGGTACGCCCGTTGCAGGTATTGCATCTCGGCCAGGATGAATCCGAGCTGTTCGCCGTGCTTGCCTTGGCGGCCACCGCTGGCCATGAAGCCGTCGACCGGGCGCTTCAAAGTGGCTTCGCTCAGCACCTTGTCCACGGTGGCGTCGAAGGTCGCTTTGATCTTCGTAAGGTCCGGAGCGACGCCCGCCTTCACCATGGCCTGGTGCACTTCGTCCTGCGTGAACAGGTCGCCGGTGAAGGTCCAGAGGTTGTCGAGGGCAATTTGCGCACGCTGGTGACTTTCCTCCGTGCCGTCGCCGAAACGGATCAGCCAGTCGTTGCTGTGGCGTAGGTGATACTGGGCCTCCTTCACGGCCTTGCCGGCGATGGCGGCCAGCTGGGCATCGCTGCTCTTGAGCAGGGCCTCGGCCAGGGGCAGGTGGTACGCGTCGAAGAGGAAGCTCCGCACGATGGTGTGCGCATAGTCTCCGTTGGGCTGCTCCACCAACTTGGTGTTGAGGAACTGCCGCTCGTTGCGTAGGAAGGCGAGGTCGTCCTCGGTGCGTCCCTTGCCTTCCACTTCACCGGCGTAGGTGAGCAGGTTGCGGGCCTCGCCGATGTGGTCCAGCGCGCGGTTGGTGAGGGCGATGTCCTCCTCCAGCACAGGGCCATGGCCGCACCATTCGCCCAAGCGGTGGCTCAGGATCAGCAGGTCGTCCGCTAGGCGGAGGGTGTAGGTGAAGAGGGCTTCGTTGCTCATTATCGGCCCGTACTAGATGTACTTCGCGCCCTCGGGCATGGTGTAGAAGGTCGGGTGCCGGTAGGTCTTGTCGTCGGCGGGGTCGAAGAGCATGGCGGCATCGTCCGGCTGGCTGGCGCTGATGGCGGCGGCGGGCACTACCCAAATGCTCTGGCCCTCCTGGCGGCGCGTGTAGACATCGCGTGCGTTCTCGATCGCCATCTGTGGATCTGCGGCGTGCAGGCTGCCCACATGCTTGTGGTCGAGCCCGCGTTTGCTCTGGATGAATACCTCCCAGAGAGGCCAGTTGTTGGGATTGTCGCTCATTGTTCCGGTGCGTTCAAGGTCGACCGATTGGGTCGACGTTACGGGTGCTTCGATCCAGGTTAGGCTGCTTTCCGTTCTGCCTTTTTCGCCGCGTACGCCATGGCTGCTTCGCGCACCCAGGCACCGTCGTTGTGCGCTTTGTTGCGTGCGGCGAGCCGCTCTTTATTGCAGGGACCGTTGCCGGCCACCACGCTATTGAATTCGGCCCAGTCGATCGCGCCCCAGTCGTAGTGCTGGGTGGCCTCGTTCCACTTCAGGTCCGGGTCGGGTATGGTGAGGCCGATCACTTCCGCCTGCTGCACCGTGCGGTCGATGAAGGTCTGGCGCAGTTCGTCGTTGCTCTGGCGCTTGATCTTCCACTTCATGCTCTCGGCGCTGTGCGGGCTGTTGGCGTCGGTGGGGCCGAACATCATCAGGCTGGGCCACCACCACCGGTTCAGGGCGTCCTGCGCCATCTCCTTCTGCTCGGGCGATCCCTTGGCCAGCACGGCCATGATCTCGTAGCCCTGGCGCTGGTGGAAGCTCTCCTCCTTGCAGATGCGCACCATGGCACGAGCGTAGGGTCCGTAGCTCGTGCGGCACAGCATCACCTGGTTCATGATGGCGGCACCGTCCACCAACCAGCCCACGGCGCCGATGTCGGCCCAAGTGAGGGTGGGGTAGTTGAAGATGCTGCTGTACTTGGCCTTGCCGCTCAGCAGGTCGTCGATGGTCTGCTCCCGGCTGGTGCCGAGGGTTTCGGCGGCGCTGTACAGGTAGAGGCCGTGACCTGCCTCGTCCTGCACTTTCGCCAGCAGGATGGCCTTGCGTTTCAGGCTGGGGGCGCGGCTGATCCAGTTGCCTTCGGGCAGCATGCCCACCACCTCGCTGTGCGCGTGCTGGCTGATCTGGCGGATCAGGTTCTTGCGGTACTTCTCCGGCATCCAGTCCTTCGGCTCGATCTTCTGCTCAGAATCGACTTTCGCCTGGAAGAGTGCTTCGCGTTTGGTCGTGTCCGACATCGGCTAGAGCGGTTGGTGGGCGAAAATACTCCGGAACGTGTCGCACGAAGGCTGATCTTGCTCAGGTCGCGGGTAGGCGATGGCCGCGTGGGGTGCTCGAACATCGCGAGGGGGCGAGGTGAAGAGCTACTTTCGCCGCCTGAAACGAAGCCGTTCAACATGTCCAGGTTCCACTTCTTGGAGGTCATTGATGTGAAGCAGGAGACCGCCGACGCCGTATCCGTCGCGCTCCGAGTGCCACCCGAGCTGAGGAAGGAGTTCACCTTTCTTGCTGGCCAGTACCTCACCGTGAAGTTGACCGTGAACGGGGAGGAGTTGCGCCGTTCCTATTCCATCTGCAGCAGTCCGTTCGAGGAGGCGAGCATCCGTATCGCGGTGAAGCGGGTGGCACTGGGGCGGGCATCCAACAGGCTCGTGGCGGGGATGAAGGTGGGCGACAAACTGGAGGTCATGCCGCCGATGGGCCACTTCCACACCCCTTTCGATGCGAGCATAGAGCGCCATTTCGTGGCCTTCGCGGCCGGCAGCGGGATCACACCGATCCTGAGCATCTTGACCTCGGTACTGCGGGCGGAACCCAAGAGCCGCTTCACACTGTTCTATGGCAATACGGATACGGACCGGATCATTTTCCGCGAGCGCCTGGACGAGTTGGTCCGCGAACACGGTAGCCGATTGACCGTTCATCATGTATTGAGCCAGGGCCGGAACTCCGATCCGCTCTTCAATGGAAGGATCACCGCCGACAAGGCCGCACAACTACTGCAGCGTTTCGTGAACGATGACTTGCGGAAGGAGTTCTTCATCTGTGGACCGGAGCAGATGATGGTGAGCGTGAGCGAGGCGTTGGAGAAACAACGCATCGACAAGAAGCAGATACACATCGAACTGTTCACCAGCCCGGTGACCACCGAAGCGAAAAAGGAGGTGTCTCACGCTACGAGCACGGCTTTCAACGGCCAGGCGGAGGTGGAGATCGTGCTGGACGGGCGCCGCCATACGCTACATATGGGCTCTAAAGGTGACCCGGTCCTGGAAGTGGCGATCGATGCCGGGCTGGACGTGCCTTATGCCTGTAAAGGTGCTGTGTGTTGCACCTGCAAGGCGCGTGTCCTTGAGGGCCAGGTGGAGATGGAGATGAACTACGCGCTCACCGACGAAGAGGTGGCCGATGGCTACGTGCTCACCTGCCAGACGCATCCCCGCAGCGCGCGTGTGGTGATCGACTACGATCAGCACTGAGGAAGTGACAGTGCCAAGAACGAGGAAAGGCGGGCTTACGGGCCCGCCTTCTCGTTCTTCCCTGCCTTGTTTGGTTCGTTTTGTAAGGCGGGAAGAGTTCCGTTGGATCAGAAACTGGCCTGGGCGTAACCCGCCACTTTCGTCTGGATGTGTTCGAGGTAGTGCTCGCTGTGATAGAATCCGCCCATATCAACGCTGTAGCGCACGATCGCGGAAGGGAAATCCGTGTAGAAGGGATCCACGCCCTGGGTCTTACCGCGCGGGATAAGGTTCACGTAGCACTCGTAGTCCGGATAGGTCACCAGGTCAGGGGGAAGGCTGGTGTCGATAAGCACGAGTTTGTCCTCGTATCCCTCTTTCGTCACCCGGATCAAGAAGCTGTTGTCGATATCCAGGTCCAGGCGGAAATCCCCCTTCTTCTGGACCGCCACATCTCCGAGGCGTTCATCGCCTTTCCAGAGTTCGACCGAATACCCGTCGACGGCCTTGCCATCCACCATCACCTGGCCATGGATGGGCAGGTACCACCCTTCGGCTTGATCGCGACGATCGACCAACTTCCCTTTTTTCGCTTGGGCCTGTGCTACCTCGGTAAGGCAGAGCAGGATACCGGTGGCTAGTACAATGTGTCGCATGGTTCGTAGGGTATGCTTGGTGCGGGCCTGGTGTTCCGATGTTGGGGTGGGTCTTGCTACGGATCTTGGATCGCAAGGGTTACAGGGTTGCGGTCCTGAGCATGTTCCGGGGTTCCGTTTACTTTACGGGCATGACTCCAGAACCCATGCGCTTCACTACGCTCGTCCGCTCTCTAACGGCCATTGCCACGTTCGCGGCGTTGTTGCACGCAGCACCCGTTAGGGCCACACACATGATGGGGGCTGAACTCACCTACTCCTGGCTGGGCGGCAACGAATATGTGCTACGCCTGACGGTATGGCGAGATTGCCAGGTGGGGGGGGGCTTCACCTCCATGGCCGTGCAATACACATCGAGTTGTGGGATCGGTACTGCCACTTTGGCCCAGGCGGATACGCTGGAGTTGACCTCTAACTGTAACGGGTTGTTGACCACATGCCAGGGGGGGGGATTCCCGGGCGCCGACCTTCTTTATTTCCGCGACACGATCACACTTACGCCTTGTGCGGACTGGACATTCTCTTGGGCACTGTGCTGCCGGAACGCCGCGATCTTGAATTTGGTCGATGCTGATACACAGGATTTATTGATCACAGCTTCTTTGGACAACCTGAACCAACCGGGAAACTCTTCGCCGATTTTCCAAGAACTCACTGGACCATTCGTGTGTGCGAACACTCCCGTCTGTGTCGCAAACACGAGCTATGACCCCGATGGTGATTCGCTCGTGTATTCCATGACGACTCCCTTGGGAGCGCTTGGCGCGCCGCTGGCATACCTGCCTGGGTACAGCAGCATTGATCCGTTCCCATCCACCACTGGTCATGCGCTGGATCCCAACACCGGTAATCATTGTGCCACCCCGAGCACGTTAGGAGCCTATGTGGTAGCCTATGCAGTGGAGGAATGGCGCAACGGCGTGGTTGTGGGCCGCAGCCATCGCGACCTGCAGATGTGGGTGGTGAACTGCCCGGCGGGCAATATGGAGATCAGCGGAACGGTCAACGACACACTTGGCGCGGCTGTCACCGGCGGAGGTGTGGAGCTCTATGAGTACGGTCTCAATGCCACCGGGTCGGTACGCATCGATTCCATCGCCGTTGGTGCAGGTGGGGACTATGCGTTCGCGGCACAACCCATCGGCCAATACCTGGTGCGCGCCATCCCGGACGCCGGGCTTTACCCCGGAACGGCCACCAGCTACCACACGAGCACCTACTACTGGGGTTACGCCGATGTAGTGCATTCGCTCTGCGATACCACCATGGTAGCGGACATCCAATTGGTGAGTATTGGCAACCTGAACGGAACGGGCTATCTGGAAGGCTATCTGGGCGATCTGGGCATTGTTCGCAGCGAAGGTCCTGGAGACCCGTGGCCCGACCAAGGCATCGCCCTGGAGCATTGGCCTGGCGCGACACTCGCCGGTTATGTTCGCACCGATGCGAACGGCGTGTTCCAGTTCCAGAACGTACTCTACGGTACTTACAGGATCCTGGTGGACCACCCGGGTCTACCCATGTTGAGCTACTATATCGTCACGCTTGACGCGAACACGCCGAGCATTACAGGTTTGGCGCACGGGGCCGATCCGCAAGGCGTGTATACGTTCATTGCCACGTCGGTGAGCTCACCTCAGGCGACCCAGTTGCAACTGGTCCCGAATCCCTCCAATGGGGAAGAAGTGATATTGGTCGGCATGGCCCCGGGCAGCTACCGGATCTCGATATTGGACGCTGCGGGACGAGTTGCGCGATCGGAGCGGATCTCGTCGATGTCCGATCGTTTGGAGATCGCCACGCACCGATTAACGAGCGGTGTCTACTCGATCGTGATCGATGAGCTACCCGGCCTCAAGCTCCGGTTGGTCCAGCCGTAGCGGAGCCTAGGAAGCGAAAAGAAGTTGGCGTTGCTCGGGGGCGCTGTCCGGTAGTTGGACGGTGATGGTGGTGCCTTTACCCACCGTACTGTCCGCCCATACATCGCCGCCGTGCTTGTTGATCACGCGCTGCACAATAGCGAGCCCGATGCCGCTGCCTTCGAATTGATCGGCCCGGTGCATGCGTTTGAACGCCCCGAACACGGCCTTGCTGCCGGTGCTATCGAAGCCCACTCCATTGTCCCGCACCCAGAACCGCATGCGTCCTTCCTCGGCTTCGCTGCCCACCTCGATCGCGGGGTTTTCCACCTGCCGGGTGAACTTCACAGCATTGGAGAGAAGGTTCACCAGAACCACTTTCAGCATGGCGGCGTCGGCATGGACCAAAGTTCCTTCGGGTACTGAATTCTTCAGAGCGGGGTTGTGCGCGGCGTTGGGGATCTCGTCGATCACCTCTTGTACCAACGGTCGCAACCGCACCTCGCCGCATTGCAGTTCGCGGTTGTTGCTCTGGGAGAATCGGAGCAGGTCATCTACAAGGTCGATCATGCGCGAGGCTCCGCGGTGGATGCGTTCGGTGACCTCTTGTTGGGCCGGGTCGCTCTTCGCGCTCTGTTCCTTCACCAGTTCGCTCAGGGCGAGTATGTTCTTCAAAGGGGAGCGCAGGTCATGGGCCACCGTATAGGAGAAGGAGCCCAGGTCTTCCAGGGCCTCCAGTAGCTGACGGGTGCGCACGGCCACACGGCGGTCAAGGTCCGCGTTCAGTTTCACCAGCCGTTGTTCCTCTTGTCGCCGATCCGTGATGTCCTTGATGATCGCTTGGAACAAGCGGTCGCCAGCATCGCTCAGGCCGAGATAGTTGATCGTGAGCAGCCCGTCCACCGTATGGCCGGAAGGAGTGCGTAGGGTAAGGTCCACGTTCTGGAAAGCGCGTCCACGGCGTCTGCCGGAAAGTGAACGCCGCAGGGATCCCGGTTCCTCCAGCAGATCGTTCATATGAAGGGCCAGGATCCGCGCGCGATCGATCCCGAACAGCTTCTCTGTCGCCGGATTCGCCTCGTGGATCGCGCCTTTTTCGTCCACGATCACGATCGGATCGCCGGACGAAGCGAACACCTGTTCGTAGCGCCGGAACATGCGCTCGCGGTCCGCTCGCAGACCGTACACCTCGTTGGCCTGCTGAATGCGCAAGAGAAGGTCGCTCGCATCCCACGGCTTGGTCACGTAAGCGTATATGCGGCCTTTGTTCACCGCATCGATCACGGCCTGTATGTCGGCATAGCCGGTCAGGAGCATCCGGATGGTGTTCGGATGACGCTGCTTCACTTGGGCGAGGAAATCGACCCCCGTGACCAATGGCATGCGCTGATCGGAGATCACCACGGGAATGTGCTCCCGATCGAGGAGGGCGAGGGCCTCCTCAGCGGTGGTCGCCGTGAAGACGTCCAGATCGCGGCGGAAATTGGCTCGAAAGGCGACGAGGTTCCCCTCCTCATCATCGAGGTAGAGCACTTTGATCCGTTCCTTGTTCATCGATCAGGCGCGTTTGCGGGCCTCGTTGGTTTGCACTAGGGGTAGGGTCACATGGAAAGCGGCACCAGCGCCCGGAACACTATCCACAGTGATCTTGCCGTGGTGTTTCTCCACAATGCTGAAGGCGATGGAAAGTCCCAGACCGGTGCCTTCTCCCACGTCCTTTGTGGTGAAAAAGGGATCGAACACCTTACCGATCACGCTCGGTGGGATGCCTGGTCCATCGTCCGAAATGCTGATGACCACCTGGTCGCCGACCACACGGGAACATACTTGCACGCGGCCCTCATCCGAGCGTTGCTGCCCCAGGATAGCCTGCACGGCGTTGTTCAATATGTTCATGAACACCTGGTTCAGTTTGCCGGGGTGGCATTCCACCGCGGGAAGAGCCGCCAGGTCCAGATCGATCCGTACACGTTCCTTTAGCTGCGGCGCGAGAACGAGCAACGTGCTCTGGATGCCTTCGTTGAGATCGGCCAGTTTCAGGTCGTCCTCGTCGAGCCTGCTGAAGTTCCGAAGACCGCGTACGATCTCGGCCGTTCGGCCTGCGCCCTCCTCGATGCTTCGGATGATGGCATCGAGTTCCGTGATGGAACCATCCAGGTCAAGGCTCTTCTCCTTGGCGCGCAGTTCCGCCAGCGAAGGGTCATCGATCTTCGATCCCCGCTCTCGATACTCGGCGAGCACTTCCAGCACATCACCGATGTCCCTGCGCAGGGGTGGGATATTGCTGGAGATGAAGTTCACCGGATTATTGATCTCGTGCGCGATGCCCGCAGTGAGTTGACCGAGGGAGGCCATCTTCTCCGCGTTCACGAGTTGGGTCTGTGTGCGCTTGAGATGATCGTTGCTTTCCTGCAAGGCGACGGTCCGCTCGGTCACCTTCACCTCCAGCATGGCGTTCTGCTCGCGGATGATCCGTTCGTTCTCCAACGATATGCGCAATGCTTCGGCCTGGGACTGTTCCTTTTCGCGCCGGAGGATGTTGATGCGATCGGCGAGACCGAAGCTCAGTAGCACACACTCGATCGCCGAACCGATCGGCATCGTGTAGGTCGTGAGATCGTTGTAAGGAAGTGCGCCAAGGTCTTTCACCACGAAGACGACCACACCGATGAGGAACGCGCTCCAGGCCATAAGGAAGAAGAAAGCCTGTCGCGAGCCGCGTCGCCAAGCCAGGAACGCCATAGCCAGCACGTAGAGGGCCGAGATCCCTGAGAGGCCCTGCGCCATTTGGTAGGCGATCACGGCCTGTCCCGACTGCTGTAGGAAGATGCAACCGGCAAAGAGGATATAGAATACCGGACCAATGCGATGCAAAAGAGGGGTGTGCCGTCGGGTGTGGATGAACTGTCTGGCGAACTCGAAGCCCAGCGTTGCGGTGCATAGGGTGAGGATCACCGTTGCTGAAGTAGAGAGCCAGGTGTTGCCGGGCCACAGGTAGAACGGACCGATACCGGTGAACGCCAGTTGCGTGGAGGTCACGCTAAGGATGTACAGGACGTAGTACAAGTAGCTCTTGTCCCGGATCGAGAAGAAGATGAAGAGGTTGTAAAGCGCCATCACCAGCATGATGCCGATGTAGACGCCGAGGATCAGGTTCCGGCGCGAGCGGTTCGCGGTAAGTTCCTGCGGCGTGCGGAGCACGATAGGAAGCTGGAGCTGCTTGGTGCTCTGTATGCGCATGAAGACCTCTCCGGAACTCCCTTTCGGAATGGGAAGGTCGAAGGCGAACTCCGGGTCTGCGCCAGCGCGCATTGCGGCAGGTACGGATTGACCTTTCGTGCCAACCGCTCGATCCTCCCATCCATAGAAAGATACAGGTCGAGCGCATCGATCTCCGCATACTCCAAGGATAGAACGACATGGTCATAGGAACTCTGGTTCCGCACCAATGTCCTCACCCAGAAGGTGGAGCCGCTCACGCCCAAATTGGGGACCTCCATGCCGAGGGCTTCAAAGCGATCGACGCGGATGACATCTTCCAAGGCCATGGAGCCTGTGCTGTCCGCGAAGATCTCCAGGCTTTGTCCGATGGGAAGACGACGCTGGTGATCATGGAAGGCCACCGGACCGGAGCCAATGGAATACGAAGCGGCGCACCACCCGAGCAAGAGGGCGGTAGCGCACGCGCGGAGAGCTTTCATCGGCCGCTCCTACGTTCCCCATGGGCCGGAGGTTGCGGGCCTCGTGGCGCTAGCCGGTATACCGCAACCGCTCTTCGGAGATCATTCGGTACGCGACGAGATCGATGACCCCGGCCGCGACGATCAGATCATAACGGACCTCGAGTTGCAGGCGCGCCGGTTGTTCCTCCCGCGTTTGGTCCGGCCGAAGCCGCAAGCTGTAGATCGCTTTCCGGTGATCGTGGTCCGCATACGGCAGCAGAATGGTATCCGGGTTCACCATAACAACGGACCGGAACTCCGAAGTGGGGTAATCGAACACGCCGCGATCGCCAATGCCTGTCATCGCAACGAACCCGTTCCTTTCCGGGTGGCGTTTGGTGTGATGCCCCACAAAACAAACCAATCGGTTCGCGCCGACCATCGGAGCGATGGTCGTGACCGCCAAACTCAAGAGAACAGTGACCCCACGGTTCGCATAGCGGCTCGCGCTCCAAAGGCCACATACCTCGCCATTCCCGAAGGGCCGCAATTGATCCAGCACAGCGTGGATATCCGGCGCGAGGCTGGACAGGGATGCTGCCAGTGGAAGGCTGCGCTCGGGGTTGTGATCGAGCTGCAAGCGGATGCCTCCGACCATCCCCTCCGTGGGGTGGGTAGCCACGATCACATAACAGAACGGATCATGGATCCACGACTCGTCGGCTTTGACGACCAGAGGGATCCCCAACTCTGCGAGGACCAGTTCGTGCTGATGCAGGAATTCAGCGCACAGGTCCGGTCTGTCGGGGGCTTTGAAAGCGATCAGGTGCAGTGTGTCCTTCATGGTCGAACGCTTTGTGATCCACGTTGAGCGAACATCGCCTCCAAAGGCCTGCGCAAGCTACGCGCGGAGGGCGGATCCGCATGTGCTAGGCGCATCAGGAAGAGCGGCTCGCCAGCGGCCTTGGGGAATAGTTGCCGCATACGCTGAAAGCAGTCCAGGATCCCGCGTTGCTCCTCCTGGTCCAGTCCATGACCTCCACCGAACCGAACGTGGTGCGCCAGAAGGATGGGGGCGGAGATGGGATGTACAGCTAGCCCAAGGCTCGTTGCGGCGAGCCATACGCGTTGCATGCACCGGCCGCCATGAAGTGCGTTGGTCGCTCCGGCGTCAGCACCGCTGATCAGAACCACCGAGCTCGATGCTCGGATGGCATCGCCGGAGATGCGCGTAAAGCCCATTCCACCCTTCCATGACCGCACCAGTCCGATCGCTTCCCTGTCGGCGGCCACGCCCAATGCAGTGCGCTGTGCCAGGCTCATTTCAAAAGTGTCCAGATCAAGGCCATCGCGGGTGCGTTGCGCTTCCTCCTTGGTCCACCTCACCTCGCGGCGGAACAACTCTTCATGACCGATCGGGTTCAGGATCCGGATACGTTCGGCCATTCCCACCAACTCCGCGATACTGTCGAGATCATCCTTCGAACTCAGGACCTGCACAGCACACCCTGAGATGGCGCTACCTGCATCGACCAATGCGGCCAGGTCAGCGGGAGCGATCGCGATCTGGGAAGGCATGCGTCGGTTCGTGCATCGCTCGGCGATCATCCCTGCCAACGGATCGACCAACACGGTATCCGGGCGACCGGCCGCCAAAATGGCCACGAGACGGGGTTCGTCCTTCAGGGGATAGAGGTCAGGCCGCAAATTGATCCCAAGGGATCGCGCTTTGAGCAGCATATTTTCCAGACAGCCCCCCAGCCCGATGGTCGGCACAAGGTCGGCACCATCGAGTTCGGAATGGCTTATCGCGGTATCATGAAAGAGCAACAGGGCCGATCCATCGTAGTAGAAACGCCACGGTTGATCGTTGCCGCCGGATGGCGCCAACGCACCTGCCTCCGCGATCGCCCGTGCGTGCGTCAATGAAAGAGGCTCGGTGGTGTGGAGGATCTCTATGCACCGTTCCCGGATACGCTCCATTTCCAGGCCCGACAGTGGTTCAGGGGTCGGTCGAGGCCCGGCGCGCTCTACGCTCGTTCCCACTGCACAAGGGATCAAGTATTCCAGGTCAAGGAACCAACGTCCACTTTCCTTATGTTGATCGAGCAAGATCCTCCGGCAGACGTCGCCCACGGCAGCGCCACCCATCACCACGCTGGTGGCTAGCTGTGGCCAGGTGGTTACGCTGCTCTCGATCTCGAGCATGCTGGCCTTCATGCGACCGCTCAACTTATCGAGGCCCATCATTGGGATCACGAACGGAAGCTTCTCCTCGATGGTGCGCGCCTTGGCGGCGAGGTCCAGGTCGAGGTGCTCCACCGATCCGTGCATGATCGGCCGCGTGGGGTCGATGTCGAACCGTTCCACATCGATCATGCCCCGGTCGCTGGTATCCATCACCACGGGTATACCGTGGGCTTTGGCGCGCTGGCGAGCGAGGATCTTGATGTCCACACTATCGCATTCCTCCACCAACACATCGAGCCTTCCGCCTTGGGTCAGGAAACCATCGATGTTGTCCGCGTTGATCCCTTCGTGGAAGCAGGTCACACGGAGAAAGGGGTCGATCTCCGCGATCTCCTGGGCCACGTTCACTGTTTTGGCCAAGCCGAGTCGATGCACCCCACTGCGGAGGCGGTTCAGGTTGCTCAGGTCCAGATGATCGTGGTCGGCGATGCGCAACTCCCCGAAGCTTCGCTCCAAGGCCATGGTGAGACAGACCGATTGCCCCACCGAGAGCCCGATCACGCCGATCCGTTTGGCGGCTAGGGTGTTCTGTTCGTCCCTTGTGATCTTGTTTCGGTTCCGGTCCGTGCGCACACGGGTGAATTCCTCCTCGTCCAATAGATGCACCAGGCGTTGGCTCCATGGGTAGTAGACCCAGACGCCGTATTCCTCGGAGGCGGTCCTGCCCAAATGGGCCAGCGCAGCCTCCCGCAGACTTTCCTTGGTGAACCGCTTGGACGGATCCAGCGCCCGGACCAATTCGGCCAGTTGGCTCAGCAGGGTATCGTGGACTTGGAGCAGCGGCTGCTCGGCGAGCAGGGTTGCCAGGGCTTTGCGGTCGTCAGGCAGGGCAAGGCGGAAGAAGAGCGGTATGTGCTGATGCACATAACCCTTCTCCCCACGCTTCAGCGCGTCGAGGACCTTGTCCATTGTTCCTGAAGAGTTCGTACCGGAGCGGTGCCAAAGAGTGCTTGGCGGTTCAAAGCTAAAAATCGTTGGATTATGAACAATTTTTCAACAATCCGGTCTTTGATGCGTAACCTCTACGGTTCAGCTCGCGTAGCTAAAGTCCGTTGCAACCCCCACGCAGCGCCAGTTCCATGTCCGCACGCATACTTGACATCGACGGCCGCACCGATATCCCCCGGGTCCTGTTCGTGGATGACGACGCAGGCAACCGCCAGGCGTTCCATGCCGCCTTCAGAAAGGAGTTCGATGTGATGACCGCCTCGGGAATGGAGGAAGCTTGGCTTTTCCTCTCCAACCGGGGGGTGGATGTACTGATCACCGATCAACGCATGCCAGGCACCACCGGTAGTGAGTTATTGAGGCTGGTGCGCGACCACTTTCCGCAGGTGCGTCGCATGCTTCTTACCGGCTATTCCGATCTACAGGCTCTGGTCGATGCCATCAATCAGGGCGGGGTCATCAACTACATCACCAAACCATGGGACCCGGACCAGGTGCGCCATCTCGTCAACGCGGCCTTCTCGGAAGTTCGCGCTGAACGGGATCGCACCGCCTACACTCAGCAATTGCTCGAATCGAACCGGCAGTTGGAGTTCGCGTTGCGCCAGCGCCTCCTGTCCTGAGCGTTCGCCCCGGATCGCGCTGGTTATCA
Organism: Flavobacteriales bacterium; assembly: GCA_016703105.1. Lineage (GTDB taxonomy): Bacteria > Bacteroidota > Bacteroidia > Flavobacteriales_F > PHOS-HE28 > PHOS-HE28. Next base: position 438,045 of record JADJCS010000001.1, on the reverse strand, counting down.
CCGGGCACGCGAACGGGGCATCGGGCGGGATACCATCTTTGCCCCATGACCTTTGCCCGTTCCTTTTACGTGGCCGCATCCGCCGCCGCTTTACTTTCTTCTTCTCCGACCATGGGCCAGTGCGACCGCTGGCAGCAGTGGATCCAAGTAGCGCTGACGGTGGACCTGGACGTTCAGACCCATCGTTTCACGGGCACCGAGAGCCTGCGCTATACCAACAACAGTCCGGACACCATCCAGGAACTTTGGTTCCACCTCTACTTCAACGCGTTCAGGCCGGGCAGCGAAATGGACGTGCGATCACGCACCATCTCGGATCCGGATCCGCGGGTGGGCTCGCGGATCGCGGCGCTCGCGCCGGAGGAGCAAGGCGAACTGCGCGTTGGCAGCATGACACAAGCCGGAAAGGCCGTGCGATTGGAGCATTTGGGCACGGTTCTGCGTGCTCGATTGGCCAGCGCCATTCCTCCGGGTAGTACTGGTGAGGTCGAATTGCTGTTCAGTGGTCAAGTGCCTGTACAGGTTCGGCGATCGGGGCGCAATAATGTGGAAGGGGTGGCCTATAGCATGGCCCAGTGGTACCCCAAGGTGGCCGCCTACGATGCGCGTGGATGGCATGCCGAGCCCTATGTGGGTCGTGAGTTCTACGGGGAATGGGGCAACTATAACCTGGAGATCTCTCTTGACAGTTCGTACACCGTTGCGGCTACCGGCGTATTGCAGAACCCCGAGGAGGTCGGACATGGGTATGCGCCCGAACAGGCTCGCGTGCGAGGGGGCGACGGCCGCACCCAGTGGCATTTTAGAGCGGATAGCGTGCATGACGTGGCCTGGGTCGCCGATCAGGAATTCGCCCAGATCACCGCGCAGGTCCCCAACGGTCCCTTGTTGCGCTTCTTCTTTCAGGACACCCCGGAACTTCGCGCAGAATGGGAACAACTACCGGCGCACATGGTGCGGTCATTCCAGTTCATGTCCGAACAGTTCGGCCGCTACCCCTGGTCCGAATACACCATCGCACAGGGCGGGGACGGCGGCATGGAATACCCCATGCTTACTCTGATCACCGGTAAACGGAAGCTGGGGAGTTTGGTGGGCGTGAGCGTGCATGAAAGCGTGCATAGTTGGTACTATGGCGTACTGGCGAGCGACGAAGGCCATTTCCCCTGGATGGACGAGGGGTTCACGGAATATGCTGGGTCGAAAGTGATGCAGCACTTATTTGGCGGCACTGCGGATCCGCACGCCAGCGCATATGAAGGTTATCGCGCGCTGATGGCGATGCCTGAACACGAACCCATGAGCGTCCACGGCGATCATTTTGAGACCAATCGCGCCTATGGTATCACGGCCTACAGCAAGGGCGAAATGTTCCTTCAGCAACTCGGGTACGTGATCGGTGATACCACCATGCGGCAAGGTCTCTTGCGGTACTTCGATGCTTGCCGGTTCAAACACCCGATGCCGGTGGATCTGGAGCGGAGCATGGAAAAAGCGAGCGGCCTGGAATTGGATTGGTACTTCGACGAATGGATAAATACCACGCGGGTCACGGATTATGGTGTGGATACCCTGGTCAGTGCCGGAGATAGCACACAGATCCGTCTTCGGCGATTGGGTGCTATGGTGATGCCGGTGGATGTGAAATTGACCGATGCCAAAGGCGACAGCACCGTGATCAGCATCCCGCTTTCTCTCATGCGTGGAGCGAAACCCGCAGGCAGTGAGCACTTCTCGTTCAATAGCGCACGCCCCTGGTCCTGGCCGGATCCAACTTACACGTTGCGCGTGCCGGGTGTCTGGACGAAAGTCGAGCTCTTCAGTGCCGGTCGCCTGGCGGATATGGACCCCTCTAACGACAGGAAGGAGAACGAGGCTCCGGTGCCCATGCCCAAGGCAAAGCGAGGAAAAAATTAACGGCGCTCAGGGTGCGACGACGGTCGCACCATTCCCCGCTTTGATCAACGAAGCCAATTGGGAAAGGATGCGGTCATGCCGTTTCACGAACGGGTTTTGCATGTCCCACACATAGCCGGCCAACACCGAGACGATCTGTTCCTTGACACGGGGCTCCATAGTTGGACTGAAGAAGATGGTCTGCAAGTCACCGTTGTACCAACCCTCGATGTAACTGCGGAACACGGCCGCACCGTGACGGATGTGCTCACTATACTCCTTTTCCCAATCCACCGCATCGCCCTGTAGGATCCGTTCCACCAGCTTGGCCGCGAGCAGGCCGCTCTCCGTGGCGAGCATCACGCCGCTCGAGAACACAGGGTCCAGGAATCCGGCGCAGTTGCCCGTGAGCACGTAATTGCGGCCGTACAATTTTTCGTTGTAGTGGCTGTAGTCGCGGATCACATGAGGCTCCCAAAGTGGGGCCTGATCTTGGAACCGTTCCCGGAAATTCTCGGAGCGCAGGACCATTTCAGTGAAAGCTTCGGCGACAGGTCGACCTGGCGTGAACGGATCGAAGTGGCGCGGATCCCCCACGAAGCCGACCGAGGTGGTACCATCTGAGAACGGGATCACCCAGAACCAAAGGTCAACGGCCATCACTTCGAACGTGATCTGCATGGCATCTCTCCAACTGTCGCGGTCACGTTCCCGAACGTGGGTGTATGCGGCCATGCGCGGGTTGGGCCATTTGTCGTCGCGCAGCCCGAGCAATTTCACCAAGGTGCCCCCGTAACCGCTGCTGTCGATGAGGTATCGGGCTTGGAAGGAGTGGTCGCCGTTGGCGTCGCGTGCCTGCACGATCACACGCTCGTCAGCTTCGAGATCAACGCGTTCCGCGCTTATGCCATAGCGGATATCCACACCTTGGGCGGCGGTGGCATCGGCGGCGGTCTTGTCGAAATGGGCCCGTGGCGCCTGCCAGGTGCGCGTCCACCCTTGCGTGAAGTTCTCGCCGAAACGCAGGTCGATGAGTTCTGCACCGCGCACGAAACGCGCGCCCAATTTCGGGGCATAGTTCTGTGCTTCGAGCGCTGGTAACAGGCCCGTCTCCTCCCAATGCGCCATGCTGCGCGGAAGAAGGCTTTCGCCGACCACGAGGCGCGGAAAGACCTGCTTTTCCAGCACGAGCACCTTGCGGCCTTGTCGGGCCAGGTGCGCTGCGGCCACACATCCGCTCGGTCCTGCGCCGATCACGATCACATCCACCTTTTCCACTGCCATGCGAAGGATCTTCTAGGGTCCACAAAGTTCGCAGGATCCATCCACGCACCAAATGTGAAAGCCCGGTATCGCCGGGCTTTCACGCGCGATCGGGTGCATACAGGTCAGGCTTCGACGGCCTCTTCCTTGTGCTGACCGATCAACCGGTGCTGAAGTTCCTGAGGCACGGGCTGGTAGGCGTGGAACACCTCCGTATAGGTACCGCGTCCTTGGGTGAGACTTCGCAAGGTGGTGCTGTACCGGTCCAGTTCCGCCAGCGGCGTGTGCGCGCGGATCACTTGCGAACGACCTTCGGACTCGATACCCATGATCACGCTACGTCGGCCTTGAAGATCGGTCATCACATCACCCATCAAGTCCTCGGGCACGCGCACAGCGATCTCGTGGATCGGCTCCATGAGCAGTGGGTCCGCCTGGGTGAACGCGTCCTTGAAGGCCATTAGGCCGGCGATCTTGAAACTGATGTCGTTGCTGTCCACCGGGTGCATCTTTCCATCGTACACCATCACACGGATGTCGCGTGCCGGAGATCCCGTCAGGGGTCCTTTGTTCATCTTCTCCATGATACCCTTTAGAATGCTCGGCATGAACTTGTTGTCGATCACACCGCCGACGATACAGTTGTAGAAAACCAAGGAGCCGCCTGTGGGCAGGGGATGGATCTCCTTGCCCCGAAGACTGACGCCCGTCGGTTCTGGCATTCCTTCCATGTATGGCTCTATCCGCAGATGCACTTCGCCGAACTGGCCGGCACCGCCCGTCTGCTTCTTGTGGCGGTAGGAGGCCTCTGCCGAGCACCGGATCGTTTCTCGGTAAGGGACCTTGGGCGACCCGAATTCGGCTTCCACCTTGTAATGATGATCGAGCTTCCACTTCACCAGGTTCAAGTGCAGCTCGCCTTGAACACCCAGCACCTGTTGGGCGCTTTCGCGGAGGTATTCGAGCACTATGGTCGGATCCTCTTTGTGCATTTCCAACAAGGCCGCATGAAGCTTTTCTTCCAGCTTTCCGTCTTTGGCGCGAACGGTAACACGCAAGCGTGGTGCGGGGAATTCGATCGGCACCAAGCGTATGGCCTGGTTCGGAGCATGAAGGGTGTGCGCGGTCGCCGTGTCCTTTAATTTAAGTGTGGCGCCGATATCGCCTGCGGCAAGGCTATCCACGGGTTTCCGCTCCTTGCCCTCCACGATGAACAATTGCCCGATCCTCTCGCTTGCGCCCGTGTTGTCGTTCACCAGGTCGGTGCCGGCCTTCACCTCGCCGCTCATCACCTTGAAGAGCGTGATCCAGCCCGTGCGGGGTTCCAGGATCGTCTTAAAAGTGAACAGCACCGGCGGCCCATCCGCACGGCAGGGCAGTTCGCGTCCATCGGCGAGCGGGGAGGGGGGCATTTCCACTGCGCTCGGCGCCACGTTATCGATGAAGCCCATCAGGCGCCCGCTGCCCATGTTGCGCAAGGCGCTCAAGCAGAATACCGGGAACACGGTGCGCTTCATCATGCCCAGCTTCAAACCCAGGCGCATTTCGTCCTCGTCCAGTTCGCCCTTCTCGAAGTAGTGTTCCATCAGGGTCTCATCGTTCTCCGCAGCCTTCTCCACCAGCACTTTGTGCAACGCATCAGCGCGCTCCTTTTCACTCTCCGGGATGGGCTGCTTCTCGGGTTTACCGCCAGCATCCTTGAACACGTACATCGTCATCTTCAACAGATCGATGATGCGATGGAAGCCTTCGCCCTGTTCTACGGGGTATTGCATCACTGTTACCGCTGGGCCGAAATGATCCTGGGCCTGGGCCAGGGTGGCATCGAAATCGGCGTTCGCATGATCCAACTGATTGATACCGATGAGCACCGGCCGGTCGAAGCGCTGCATTTGCTCCCACACCAAGTCGGTGCCCACCTCCACACCGTGGTGGGCGTTCAGCAGCAAAAGGCAGGTGTCCGCGATGCGCAGCGCCGGGATCGTTTCACCCACCAGGTCGTCGAGACCAGGGGTATCGATGATGTTGATCTTGAAGTTGCGCCATTCGGTGTGCATGCACGCAGCGTACACCGAGCCCCCCCGTTCATGTTCGAGGTCGGTATGGTCGCTCACGGTATTGCCATCCTCCACACGTCCTCGGCGTGTGATCAAGCCCGCCTCGAACAGCATGGTTTCCGCAAGCGTCGTCTTGCCTGCACCATGGCTGCCCAGGAGGGCCACGTTCTTGATGTGTTTCGCATCGAAGGTGTTCATGGCTCGTTGGGGGGTAGGGTAGCACGGAAAAGAACGTGTTGAAGGTAAAACCACGGACGGGAGAAAAGCAAAGCGCCCTGCCGAAAGGGCAGGGCGCTTTGCGAGCGGGTCGGGGCCAGGGTCAGTTCAACACCTCCCAGGCCTTGTCGCCTTGCAGGCGCTTGAAACGAGCCAGCACTTCCTCATACGACTTGGGAAGGTTCAGATCCTCATGCGGACAAAAGCTGAACCGCTCCCCGTTCTTGTACACCGTGTAAGACCGCTCGTTCTGCTCCATCTCTTGCTCTGCCTTGGTCGATAGCTCCATGTGTTCCGTTCGGAAGGCGCCAAATGTAGGTGCTCCTCGATGTGTTGTAAACAACATGTGAACGGAATGGTTCGCATCCTTGCACTCCCCCCTCCCCCCCCACCCCACCCCCCACCACGCCCCCCCCCCAACCCCCACCTCCCCCCCCCACAAAACTCCCCGTTCGACGCCAGCCCCTTTTTCGTCACCGTTCGATCGATCCGCGCGGTGCAGCGTCAGAGCACGTCGAAGTCGATCGCCTCCATGCGCACTTTGCTAGCGTCCAGCTTGCGGGCTGCACCGCTCAGGTCCTTGAAGATCATGTTGAGTGGTGAAGGCCGCAAGCGCATGGGCACGTTCAGGTATGCGGATGAGGTCCACGCCATCGAGGGATCAAGACCGATCCACGCCTTCAGTGCCGGAGCTTTCTCCTTGCGAAGGACAAGCCTTGGTGCGCCACCCAACCCTGTGGCCAGCACGAAGCGAGCGCCTTTCATCCGTTTCGGGCTCAGCACAGTCCACATGTGCGGCTGTGCCGCCAACGTGTACACATGCGCTGGATGCACGGTGCGCCAGTGCAGCTTCGCTTCGCTGTGCATGGGCGCGAACTGAACATTGCCGTCATCCGGCCGCAGCGGAAGCGATCCTATCCCGACCATCGCGCGCAAAGGCGATACCAATTGGAATCCCAACTTCTTCGTAAAGCCATGCGTGCTGTTCGCGTTGGCCACGCCCACCACAAAGCCGAACCCTTGCTCTGCTCCAGCACGGTAGGTGGCTTCCGCCAGTCGGGTGAACAGGCCCTTCCCCTGGTGTGTCGGTGCCGTCGCCGTATTGAGCGACAGCAAGCCCCGTTCTTCGCGCCCGTGGACAAGCGCGCGCATAGGGATCGTCACATAGTGCGCTGCCAATTCCTCACCAGCCCAAGCGTTGTAGCCCACGGCAAGGCCATCCGGGTTGTCCACATACTGCCAGCGCAGCAGGGCTTCCGAGTAGTGGGTCGCATGCGGGAAAACCAGCCGGAGCAAAGTGTTCACCTGCGCCAGTCCTTCCGCGGAAAGATCCAACGGCCGCAGGTCATAAGCTGGCGTGGTCATGCCCGGCCAAGATAGCCTGCTACATTTGGCGCCGCGTGAAGGTTTCCCGATCCGTCGGGAATGAAAAGGGAATCCCGTCCAACCCGGGAGCTGTTCCCGCAGCTGTAGATCCTCAACGCCACCGCAATAGCCACTGTTCCACCAATGGAACGGGAAGGCGCGGTGGATAGGGATGAGCCAGAAGACCTGCCAGCACGCAATAGTATCGGCCTTCGGGACAAAGGCACGGTGGCTTGCGGTAGCCATCGCTTTTGCCCGGAGGTTTCACGAAACCGCCGCGCGGTGAACGCGGCACCAAAAAACCTCTCTCCCATGTACCGTTCTCTTCTCTTCGCCGCCACCTGCGGCTTGGTGGCACAGGCCACCGCCCAATCATACGTGCATCAAGTGTTCGTGCTCAACGAGGGCTATTTCAACATGAACACGCAAACCCAGGAGGTCCCCGTCAGCCTCGGTAGCTACGACCCCGCCACGGGCATCTACCAAACCGTGGCCACCATCGCCGGCCAGCGCTTTGCCAGCGATGTGGACCTGGCCAACAGTGCCGTTTACGTCGCCGCCGATGGCGCCCTGCTCAAGTACGACGCCGATACCTACACCTTGCTGGATCAGGCCGCTGTTCCGGGCATCCGGAAGATCGCCCTGTGGAACGATCAAGTCCTTATCACGCGCGGCGAGTTGGGCGGATTGGCCCACTACTTCGAAGTGCGCGAAATGGCCACCCTCGATCTGCTCTACAGCATCGACCCAACCGACGGTCTCCTTTACAGCGCGGAGGATGTGGAAGTGGTGGGGGACAAGGCCTACCTCGCCGTGGGCAACGCCTTCGACTTCGGCAACATGGTCGGGCTCTTAGGCATTGTGGACCTGCCAAGCGGCACGTACGTGAACGAAGTGGACCTCGGCCCGAACGGCATCAACCCGGAGAACATCATGGTCGCCGGCCAGGACCTCTACGTGCTCTGCAACAAGGATTTCAGTGGCAGTTCCATCAGCAAGGTCACCACGGCGGGGGCGTTCGCCTTCACGGAGGACATCACCGAGAACTCCGGTTGCGGTGCCAGCGAACTGGTTGCGGACAAGGTGGTCTACAACGAATACGCGCTGAGCCGCATGGCCCGCTATGACATCACCACGGAGAATATCCTGGATACCCTTGCCACCACGCTCTTCCCGTACAGCCTGCTCAACGACCCGCTGAACAATGTGATGTACGCCACCACCACGGACTTCGTCAGCACCGGCACACTCCATATGTTGGAATACGACGGTACCGAACTCAGCAGCACCGCCATTGGCGTCAGCGCTGGCCGGCTCTGTCTGGATGTACGCACCAGCACAGCCACATCAGAACACGCTCAACAAAGCGCGCTATCGGTCTTCCCCGTCCCGGCTAGCGATCGCGTCACCGTCAGCATGCCGCTGCGCAGCGTTGGCCCGGTGCGAGTGCTGGATGCCGCAGGCCGCGAAGTGCTGAACATCACAGCGGTTAGCAACACCGTGCAACTCGACCTCAGCGCCTTTGAACCGGGTGTTTACAGTGTGCAAGTTCCTGGCCTGCCCGCTGCAAGGATCGTGAAGTATTAGGTCCTGAGGAGCGAGCGGATCAAGCTCCTACATTTGCGCCCCCCCGACCCGGTCGGGGGGCATTGGCCTCCCTAGCTCAGCGGTAGAGCAGCTCATTCGTAATGAGCAGGTCGCCGGTTCAAATCCGGCGGGAGGCTCTGAAGGGTCGCGCGAGCGGCCCTTTTGCGTTCTGCGCGCCCTATTCGCGGATCAGCCTGACCGCCCTCCGCGCCACCCGCACCCCGATCGCCACGCCCATGCCGCTCAGCCCAGCGGCTACCACCACGTTCGGTGCCACGCGAGCCACCAAAGGCTCCTTGCCTTGGGTCCGGAAGCCCATCACCCCGCTCCAGTGGTGCGCGATCGCCACGTTTTGGTCTGGCAGGATGGTGGCGCGCAGCAGGTTTTCCAATGCTTCCATGATCAATGGCGTATTGCCATCCTTCCAGGTTCGCTCAACCGCTCTGTCCAAGTGCCTTCCGCCGCCGAGCAGCACCCGTCCCTCATAGTCGCGGAAGTAGAAATAACCCTCGTGAGCGTGGAATGTGCCCTTGAGCTTCAGGCCGGGAACAGGCTCTGTAAGAAGCACTTGTCCGCGCGCTGGTTCGATGTCGAGGTCAGGTAAAAGCTGGCGCACATACCCGTTCGTGGCCACCAGCACTTGCCGGGTGCGAAGGGCGGTGCCGTCAGCTAGCACAAGGTCCACGCCTTCAGCGGCGTTCTCCATCCGCTGCACGTCCTGTCCGAAATGCACATCCACCCCCGCTTCGCTCACCTTCGCCAGCAGGCTGCGCATCAGTCGGCCCGTATCCACAGGGCCTTCCAGGTCGGTACGCACCAGGTGGGCGGTGCGCGCCAGTCCGAAGCGCGCGGGTCCGCCGGGCAGCCATCGGTAGGTTCCAGGACCGGTGATATCGGCCAGCAAGACGTTCAGCCGATCGAACCCTTCGGCGACCTGGTTGTACAGCGGGTCGTTCACCCCGTATATCTCATGCCCACCGCTCGGTTCGAAGCCTATGGCCGCATCGCCCAACTCGGCGCGCAGTTCCAGCAGGCCCTTCCACCGTTCTTCGACGCGATGCAAGGCAGCGGCCTCTCCTTCATCGGCGATATCGGCCAGCAACTCGCTGGGGCTCCCGAAACAGGCGAATCCCGCATTGCGGACACTCGCACCGCTGGGATGGGGTCCGCGCTCCAGCACCACTACTTTCCATCCCGGATGGAGCCGCTTGGCGTGCAACGCTGCGAAGAGCCCCACCAGGCCAGCACCCACCACGGCCAAGTCCGGCCGGGCGAGGAAACTGCGCTGTTCCCAAATGCTATGCACGACGCGGTGTGGATGGGAACACGCCCCGGTGCGCAACCTGCTGGGGCCGGAAGTCGTACTTTGCGAGGTCTTTCACGGGAGAGAATGAGCCGGACAATGCAGCTAGGACGCGGGAGGCAAGTTAGGGGCTGGCAGATACTGCTGTGTGCCCTGTTCATCGGGCTTGGGTGCGGTCTTTCCGCCCAGGTGGACAACGTCTATGTCTATGGCACGGTGAAGGATTACACCAGCGCCAAGAAGCTGGACGGGGTGGCCGTGGCCGTGTACAAGAACGGCGCGAAGCTCACCGAGGTGGTCACCAACGCGAGCGGCAAATACGAGTTCAACCTGGACTACGGGGCGGACTACAAGATCATGTATGTGAAGACGGGGATCGTGAGCAAGAACATCACGATCGACACCCGGAACATTCCTGAGGAAGAGCGTGTGGGAGGCCACGGGATGAACATCGAGATGACCCTCTTTTCGGAGTTGCCCGGCATCGATTTCAGTGTCCTGCAACAGCCCATCGGCAAGGCCAAGTTCGATCCGACGAGCAGCGAGGTCACCTGGGATCTGCAATACACGGAACAGATCCGCAGCGAGATCGCGCGGTTGATGAAAGAGTACGAGGACAAGAAGCGCCGTGAAGCAGGGGCGGACGCCGACTTTGCCAAGCTCATGGCGGCTGGCGATGCCGCCATGACCGCGGCCGACTTCAAAAAGGCCGTCGAATCCTTCACCGGGGCTTTGGGCTTGAAGGCAGGTGATCCCGTGGCGACCGCGAAACTGAGCGATGCGCAGATGCGCCTCGGCGATCAAGAGGGGAACAAGAAGCGCGAAGCCGAGTACGCGGCGTTCATCAAGGAAGCCGATGCGCTCTTCGCCAAGAAGGAGTACGAGAACGCCAAGGGCAAATACAACGCTGCGCTTGGCGTGAAGGAGGAAGAGGCCTATCCGAAGCAGAAGGTCAAAGAGATCGATGTGCTTCTCGCCGACCTGGCGAAGAAGGCCGAAGAGGAACGGTTGGCGAAGGAACTCGCGGAGAAGTACGATGCCGCGATCAAGGCGGGGGATGCCGCCTTCAAAGGCGAGAAGTACGATGAAGCCAAAGCGCGCTACCCCGATGCCACCGGCCTAAAGCCCGAGGAGAAGTACCCGAAGGACCAATTGGCCGCGATCGACGCCAAACTCGCCGAACTGGCGAAGAAGGCCGAGGACGAGAAGAAGAAAAAGGAACTGGACGCACAGTATACCGCGGTTATCGCCGCTGCGGATGCCGCGTTCAAAGCGGCCAACTACGACCAGGCCAAGACCAAATATACCGACGCCTTGGGCCTTAAGCCCGAGGAGAAGTACCCCAAGGACCAATTGACGGCCATTGAAGCGAAACTCGCCGAACTAGCCAAAATAGCCGAAGAGGAAAAGCTGGCCAAAGAGCTACAGGCCAAGTATGACGCGGCTGTCGCAGCCGCTGACGCGGCCTTCAATGCGGCCAAGTACGATGATGCGAAGGCAGGTTACAATGAAGCCATCGCCCTCAAGAAGGACGAGAAGTACCCCAAGGACCAACTCGCAGCCATCGACAAGAAGTTGGCGGAGCTAGCGGCCAAAGAAGAGGAGGCGCGTAAACAGAAGGAGCTCAATGAGAAGTACCAGGCCGTCATCGCCACTGCCGACGCCGCCTTCCAAGGCGACAAGTTCGACGAGGCCAAGGCGAAGTACAATGAGGCCATCGGCTTAAAGCCGACCGAGAAGTACCCCAAGGACCAGCTTGTGGCCATCGATAGGCGCATCGCCGAACTGGCAGCCAAGGCCGAGGAGGAGCGCAAGCGCCAGGAACTTGAGGCGAAGTACAACGCATTGATCGAAGCCGCGGACGCGTTGTTGGAAAAGAAGGACTACCAGACGGCACGCGCGAAATATTCCGAGGCCGCTTCGGTCAAGGTGGAAGAGCGCTATCCCAAGGACCGGATCGTGGAGATCGATGCCGCGCTGGCAGAACTGGCGCGCAAGGCGGAGGAAGAGCGCAAACGGGCGGAGCTCGACGCGAAGTACAATGACCTGATCGCCCGTGCCGACAAAGCCTATGACACCGAAAAATGGTCGCCCGCGTTGAACGATTACAAGGATGCACTGACCCTGAAACCGGGGGAAGCGCATCCCGCCGCGCGTATCGCCGACATAGAGGGCCGCATGGACGCGGCGGCAAAGGACAAAGCGGAGAAAGAACTGTTGGAGCGTGAGAAGCAGGAGCTCGAAGCCCGTTACCTGGCTTTGATCCTAAAGGCGGACAAGGCCTTCACAGCGAGCAAGTACGAGGATGCCCGCACGGCATACACAGAAGCGCTCGGCGTGAAGGCGGATGAGCAGTACCCCAAAGACAGGATCGCCGAGATCGGAAAACTCCTGGGTGATCTGGCGGCCCAAGCTGAAGCCGACCGTCTAGCTGCGGAGCGCGCTGCGGCGGAAAGAGCGGCCGCCGATAAGGATGCGGCCGAACGCGATCGCCTGAAGGCCGAAGCTGATGCGCTCGAGCGTCGCTATCGAGACCTTATCGCTACTGCGGATCTGGCCTTCGATGGGGAGGAGTTCGATCGAGCCCGTGACAAGTACACCGAGGCGCTAACCGTTAAGCCCGAGGAACAATATCCGAAGGACCGACTTGCCATGATCGAACAACTGCTCGCCGATCGGGCCAAGGCGATGTCCGAGGCCGATCGTTTGGCGGAAGAGAAGCGTCGCCTGGACGAAGAGCGTAAGCGGAAGGAAGCCGCTGACGCGGAGGCCGCGCGTCTCGCTGCTGAGGAGGAGCGTCGGCGTACCGAGGACTCGCGTTCTTTGGCCGAGCGTTACCGCAAGACCATCACCGAGGCAGACCTTGCCTTCACCGCCAAGAGCTATCCTGAAGCCAGAGGCCTGTACGCCCAAGCGCTGGACATCAAGCCGGATGAAACCTATCCCGATGAACGCATCGGTGAGATCGACCGCTTGATGGCCGAAGAGGAAGAACGCCGCCGCCGGGAGGCTGAACTTGCCGCGAAGAAGGAGGAGCCCAAACCTGTGGTCATCAAGAAGCCCAGCAATACGATCGACATCCGCAAGGAGGAGGAAGCGGAACGTTTCATGCGTGAGGCGAAGGCTCGGGAAGAGGCGGAGAAGTACGAGCGGATCAAAAAACTGCGCCGTGATCTTTCCGAAGAGGAAGTGAACAACCAAGCTGAAGCGTGGAAACGGATGGAGGAGAATGTGGCCGGGAAGCAGCGTATCGCGGAGAGCACGGATGAGCTCTATCATGGCAGCGAAGCGCAACGGATCGAGAACGCCGAAAAGCTTAAGGCCTATCAGGATGAACTGGCGGAGATCGAACGCCAACGCCAAGCCAGGTCCTCTCAACTCCGCGGCGCGAGCCAAGCCTCGGGAGACGCGTTGCGCGACCAGCTAGCGGCCTCGAACCAGACCCGGCACGACCTGCATGCCGAACAAGTGCAAGCGCAACTGACGGCGGCCGAACAGGTGCGGGAAAAACTCGCGCGGGACAGCCAGCAAGGGTTGGCACGCAACTCGCAAGCCCGGTCCGAAGTAGTGGCCGTGGCCGAGGGGCAGGAAGCTCTGAAAGTGCGTGGGGATGAACTTGCGCAGGGCAACCGCGAGCAAGTGACCGAAACTAAGGATGTGCTTCAACGTCGCGATGCGCACCTATCGCAGCGGTCCACCGATCAGCGGCTGGCCGCGCAGGAACGCATTTCGAACACATCGCTGAACGAGCCGAAGGATTTCACGGACTACAATCGTTCGAAGCTCGCCACCGAATACCCTCAGGGGGTCACGGAAGAGAGCTACACCGAGGGTAACAAAGTGATCGTTCGACGTGTCGTGGTCGATGGCAACAAAGCGGACGAATACAGCAAGGTGATCGCCAAGTGGGGAACCTTCTATTTCCGCAATGGCCAGAGCATAACAGAGATGATCTGGACCAACGGTACCGAGGGCGAATAGCCCGGTTAGGGTTTTGGGGCGGCGCTCCGCTCACGCAACCGTTCCACTAGATCGGCCACCTGCTTGGGGTTGAGTTGTTTGCCCACGATCTTCCGGTCGGGACCCAAGAGGAAGAATTTCGGCGTGGCGTAAACATCCCAGGTATCCGCGTAATTGAGGCTTTGAAGCGTGGTGAGCTTCGGAATGTACTTCAGGGGATCGGCTTTGGCCTCGGCATAAACAGCAGGGGTGAGGCCCACGTTCACCCAGTCCAAATGGTTCTCACGGATGAACGCTTTCCAATCCTTGAACAAGGTGCTATCGGTGGCTTTGGCCACGGCCATGACCTCGATGCCCATTGGGCGTAACGTATCCCGGTACGCCGAATAAATGGCTGGAAGTTCCTTTTTGCAATGTCCGCAGTGGGGATCCCAAAAAACCACCAGCAGGTAGTCGTTCGGGAGCTTGTGCGAACTGATCCAATTGGTCTCGGTGGTATCCGTGAGGATGATCTCCTGGGCCCTGGCGCCGATGATGATCGGGGCGTTCTTGCGGGCACGTTCGCAAAGCTTGTCGAGTTTTTCCGCGCTCATCCAGAAGGCCTTGCTCTCGGCCCCTGCCTTGGGACAGTAATAGGTCTGCGCCATGTGAACGAAGACGGCGTCCATGCCCATGATGTCGCTGGTCTCGTACTTGTACGTGATGCCATGTACCACGAAGCGGAAGAGTTCCTTGCTGGGCCCCAGTTTACCGACCAGATCGTCCGCCAGGGCATTGATCGTGTCCGGGATCTGCGGAACGACGGTCCCGATGTACTCTTCGAACTTGTTCTGGAACACGGGCATGTTCAAGATCCGCTCGTCGGAAAGGTCCACGTGGTCCCAGAAGTGGGCACGGTACTGATAGTAGGCCGCGACGCTATCCACCTTTCCGTTCGCAAGGCGTGGTTTCTCCAGTTCCACGGGCATGCTCATTCGCACGATGATGGTCACCAAGCTCTGTGGGTGAGCGGTCACCAGATCGGCTTGGTACTTCTTTACTTCGCCATCCAGTTGTTCTAGACGGGCTTTCGCAGGGCCCTTGGCGATGGGGTCAGTGATGCGGTCCATCACCGTGCGTAAACTATCGCCCTCCTTCTTCCGTGCGTTCAGGAAGCGGATGTAGTCAAAGAAGAGCGTGTTCTCGTCGGACTTCTGCACCACCATGGCACCCATCAGGTCGGAGGTCTTCGTTTCCAAGCGGACCGTAGGTTCGTTCACGATGAATTCGAAGTACTTGGGGCCATCCACCACCACGGCGTATACCCCTGCCTTGTACCCCTTCTCCCGGGCGAAGACAACCTCTCCCTTGGCATTGGCCATGGCCGTATCCGTATAAAAGAGGCGGTTGCCGTAGTAATTGGCCAGGTAGACCGTATCGTTCTCCGCGCCGGTAAGGCGGAACTCAAGACGCCGTTGCTCCTGGGCGGAAAGAGTCGTCGCAAAGGAGAACAGAAGCGGGAGGCAGCAAGCCTGAACAGGGTTCATAGCGGCCAAAATTAGACGGGCGGGGGACGGCGAAGCGCCGGTTTTGCAAACATTGGGCCGTTGACGGGATCCCACGGAAGGGTGTGGGCAAGGCAACGCTTCGAGGTTTCGTTCGTCTACCGGGCAGTGTATCTTTGACCACCTCACACCCAAGGACATGCGCAAGAGCATACTAACCCTTTCCTTCGTTTTTGTCGCACTGGCTCTTACCGCACAGGAAAGCCAGGTCGCAGTGCGGGATACTCCGCAAATGACCGCCAAGGCCGCCGAGCGCACTGCGGTGGTCCATAAGACAGTGACGCTGACCGACGCGCAAACAGCCGAGGTCAACGAAGCCTATCTGCAAGTGGAACGCTACCATCAAGCCATTGAGCAACGCTTCGAGGGGCAGCCTGCGGAAGTGAAGGAAGCGGACATGCCAGCGCAATACGCGAACATGGATGACCACGTGGAGAAGCGACTAGCCACCATCCTTACTCCGGACCAATTGGCCAAATGGCAGGAGGCCAATAAGTAAGGCTCTGAACGATCCTGAGAAGGAAGGCCGCCTTGGGGCGGCCTTCCTCATTTCAGGTGGTTACGGCCGTCTTGAACTCGCTGGTGGTGTGGAACGTGATCTCGGGGAAGTTCCGTTTCTCCAGGTCCAACATGTAGGCACTGGGGGCCATGAAGACCGGATTCCCGTCCTTGTCCTGTACGATCTGCAGCGTCTTCATTTGAATGAAACGCTGGAGCGCTCCCGCATCTTCGCTGGTGAGCCAGCAGGCCTTGTAGGCCTGTATCAATTGGAAGCTGCATACGGCATTGTATTCATGCTCGAGCCGATAGCGGATCACGTCGAACTGGAGATCGCCCACACAGCCCACTATCTTCTTGTTCCCGGGTTGTTGGGTGAACAGTTGCGCCACACCTTCATCCGTGAGTTGGCGGATCCCCTTCTCCAACTGTTTACTGCGCATGGGATCGTTGTTCACCAATTCGCGGAACAGTTCGGGAGAGAACGCTGGTATGCCACGGAACTGGAAGTCGGCCCCCTCCGTGAGGGTATCGCCGATCTTGAAGTTGCCGGTGTCGAAGAGGCCGATCACATCCCCGGGCCAGGCTTCTTCCACGATCGTTTTCGTAGCCGCCATGAAGGTGGTGGGGTTGGCGAAGCGCACCGGTTTTTCCAAGCGCACATGATGGTAGTAGGTGTTGCGGGCAAAACGTCCGCTGCACACCCGAAGGAACGCGATACGATCGCGGTGGTTCGGATCCAGGTTCGCGTGGATCTTGAACACAAAACCGCTGAATTTCGGGTCCTCCGGTCGTACTTCACCCCGGTCTGTGGGACGCGGTCCTGGGGTGGGTGCGATGCGCACGAAAGTGTCCAGCACTTCCTTCACTCCGAAATTATTGAAAGCGCTCCCGAAGAACACCGGGGCGGTGGAGCCGGAGCGGTACCGGGCCAGGTCCAACGCGCCGTACACACCATCTACAAGTTCCACATCATGACGCAACTGCTCCGCTGCGGCCTCTCCAAGCTGCTGGTCCAGACGGGGGTCCTTCAGATCATCGATATGCACCGCGGAACGTTCCACTTTGGTCTTCACTTCCTCAAAGAGCCGAAGGTCCTTGTCGTACAGATCGTACACCCCTTGGAAGGTGGCGCCGATACCGATGGGCCAGCTCAACGGCGTCACCCGGATATCGAGTTCCTTCTCCAATTCATCCAACAGGTCGAACGGATCGCGACCCTCCAGGTCCAGCTTGTTTATGAAGACCATGACGGGGGTGTTGCGCATCCGGCATACCTCCATCAACCGGCGGGTCTGCGCCTCAACACCTTTCACACAATCCACGACCAGTATGACACTGTCCACAGCTGTGAGGGTGCGGTAGGTGTCCTCGGCGAAATCACGGTGGCCGGGTGTGTCCAATAGGTTGATGAGTTTGTCCGCGTACTGGAAGGTCATTACGCTGGTGCTCACCGAAATGCCGCGCTGGCGCTCGATCTCCATGAAATCGCTGGTGGCCCCCTTGCGGATCTTGTTGCTCTTCACCGCCCCGGCGGTCTGTATGGCTCCGCCATAGAGCAGGAATTTCTCTGTCAGCGTGGTCTTGCCCGCGTCGGGGTGGCTGATGATGGCGAAGGTGTGACGCCGTTGGATCTCTTGCTCGAGGGACATGGGCGGCAAAAGTAGGCCGACCATGGTGGCCGTTCTTCGACAGCGCTGGCACCGCACACACCCAAGCGCTGCGGGCACCGTTGCTCGTTGTCCATCGAAGCGTATGCGGAAGAAGAAGCCCCTGCGGTATTTTCGCCCCCCTTAGAAAACGAACATGAGCAAGATGAGAAAGTGCCTGACGGGAGCGTTGCTTCTGACCGTGCTTGGCGTGCGGGCACAGGATCCGGTACAGTTGAAGCTGGTGAATTGGGCCAACGGATTGTCCAACGTGGTCGATCTGACGCATGCAGGGGACAGCAGGCTCTTCGCCGTGCAGCGGCAGGGCATCATCCGGATCATCAGTGACAGTATGCAGGTGATCGTGGATCCGTTCCTGGATATCCAGGATAGTGTGAACAGTATTGGCGGCGAGCAGGGCCTTCTGGGTCTCGCGTTCGATCCCGATTACACGAACAATGGCTACTTCTATGTCTACTACATCGCGGACAGCGGTCCCGGCACCAGTCGGGTATCGCGGTTCCGGGTCAGCAATGATCCGGATTCAGCGGATGCGGCGAGCGAGGAGATCCTCTACACCTGGCCCCAACCCTTCACCAATCACAACGGTGGTGATCTCGATTTTGGGCCGGACGGCCTGCTGTATGTGGGTTTTGGCGATGGAGGGAGCGGAGGTGATCCACAAGACAATGCCCAAGACCTCACCGATCCGCTGGGCGATATCATCCGCCTTGACGTTGGGCGAGCGGGGTGCGCAACCCTTACCGCTTCGGTTTCGATGCCCTAACGGGCGATCTTTGGATGGGTGATGTAGGACAGAACGCCTGGGAAGAAGTGGACTTCTGGCCTGCCGGCGATAACAGTGGCCCCAATTTCGGGTGGCGGTGCTATGAGGGCGATACCCCTTTCAATACACAGGGTTGCCAAGGCATGTCCAACTATGAATTTCCGGTCACTACGCATGAGAACGTGGCCACGGGCGGCACCTGGTGCAGCTCCATCGGCGGGAGGGTCTACCGCGGCACGGTATGGCCGCATCTGTACGGACGGTACATCTACACGGACTACTGTGCGGGCGAGTTCTGGGTTATTCGCCCCGATGGTTCGGGAGGCTGGATCGATGAACTGGGGCTGAATTCCGGTTCGCAAGGCTATGTCGTCATCGCGGAGGATGTGAACGGCGAGCTCTTCGCGGGCAATACCAGCAATGGCCAGGTGAAGAAGATCGTGGACAAATGCCCCATGGACCCGCCATCGCTGACCCAAAACGGGAACACCGTGGAGAGCACATTGGCATTGACCTACCAATGGTACTTGAACGGCGTGTTGGTGTCCGGTGAAACCGCTCAGACGTTCAGCCCAGCGTCGAACGGTGTCGTGCATGTGGTCGCGACCTACGCAGGTCCCTGCACATTGACCTCCGATACGCTCAATTTCGTGGGCGATGGGTTGTTGGAAACGCCCCCGAACGGGTTCAGGGTCTATCCTCAACCCGCACAGGTCGCGTTGTTCATAGACCGCGATGACCATCTTTCCGGCACCTTGCGCGCCGAACTTGTGGACGGCACCGGCCGCACGATCCTGGACGTTCCGTTCCCCCAAGGCCAGCGCACTTTGCGCCTGGATCTGGGTGCGGCGAAGGACGGGATCTATGTATTGGTACTGCGCGATAGCAGTGGATCGAGCCTGGGCAGAACTCCTGTAGCAGTGCGTTGATCCCCACCCCCGATCAAGAGAGGGCCCCGACCAGTTCGGGGCTCTTCTGTTCCCAAGGTTCCCTAATTTGCCCGTCAAGCCCCATCCCATGAAACTCTACTACGCGACCCTGGCCATCCTTCTCAGTACGAACATCTCAGCGCAGACCGTTTTGTTCACTGAGGATTTCGAGAGTACCCCTGTCTTCACGCTGAACACTACGGACGTGGGTTCGATCAGCAATGGAGCCAATACCTGGCTCATCAATGCGGTATACGCAGGCGGCAACGGTGATGTGGAGTGCTTGGGTTTCCCGCTCGCGTTCACTGTCCCGAGCACGGCTTCGCAACCGGTCGGGATCACCACCCCCAACGGGAACTACATGCACACGGCCAGCACCGAGGCGGCGGCCGATGGCATCCTCTGTTGCTCGTTCGGCGCTGCGGACGGATTCTGCACCGATCCCGGGAACCATTTCGCCGCCATGAACACCGACGTGAGCACCGCAGGAGAAACGGGGGTTTCGCTCACGTTCTGGTGGCTGTGCAACGGTGGAACGCAGAACTATGGTGAGGTATACTACAGCACCAACAGCGGCGCTGCCTGGAACCTGATCAGCACACCGATCTCGCAATACCGGAACCAGACCAACTGGGTCCAGCAGACCATCACCATGGCCGCTTTCGACAACCAGCCCTCGTTGCGTTTCGGTCTCCGCTTCGTGAACGGTACATCGTTGCTAGGCGCGGCCGACCCCGGTTTCGCTGTGGATGAGTTGATCCTGAGCGCCGCAGGTACCGCACCTAACGACATCTCGATCGGCACGGTTTCTCCAGTGGCGGTATGTGCAGGGTCGATCATCAGCGTACCTTATACGGTCACAGGTACCTGGGGGCCCGGTAATGTCTTCGCTGCGGAAATGTCCGATGCATCGGGAAGTTTCTCGGCTCCTGTGGTGATCGGTAGTGTGGCGGCGACCACTGCGACACCGTTCACTTGTACCATTCCTGTCGGACAGGCCCCCGGCACGGGGTATCGTATCCGGATCACCGGGAGTGCGCCCGCCACCATCAGCGCGGATAATGGCGTGGACATTACGATCTCGTCCGGCAATGATGCCGGCAGCGATGCCACGATCGCGCTCTGCAAGAACACCGGTATCTACGATCTGCTGGATCTGCTAGGCGGTACGCCGGATTCCTGCGGTACATGGACCACGCCCAATGGCGTGCCTTTCACCGGGCAGTTCGATTCGGCCGCGAACGGCGCGGGATGCTATACCTACATGGCGAACTGCAGCGTGGGCTGCCCTGTGGAAAGCTCCCAGGTGTGCATCACGCTGGTGGACGTGGCCAATGCGGGCCAGGACAACACCGCAGCCACCTGCTCGGACAGTCCACAGAATCTTTTCAATTTCGTTCTTGGAGGCGACCTCACCGGCCTCTTTTGGGACGGGAACACGCCGCTCGTTACATCGCCAGTGATCGCTGGTCCGTACGAACTGATCTATGTCGTATACGGCAATGCGCCCTGTCTTAACGATACCTCGACGCTTGGTTTGACCGTGAATCTGGCGGTCTCCGCAGGCTTGGGCGGAACGGTCACTCTCTGCGAGAACGACCCTCTCGTCGATCTTTTCACCCTGCTTTCCGGCACTCCGGATGCCACCGGTGTCTGGACCGACCCGTCGAACGACCCGTTCCCTGGCATCTTTGATCCAGGGGCCAGCCTCCCGGGGCTCTATACCTATATCGTGAACGGTGTTGCCCCCTGCCCGGATGATGATGCGCAGCTCGCCGTGGTGGTGGATCCTTGCACTGGTGTGGGGGAACTTCACGCTCCTGCTGAGATCCTCGTCCGGTTCGACGGACGTGGCCTGATCGTGGAGATGCAGGGCGCAGCCTACGCCCCGGGAATGCTGGAGTTGTTGGACGCGACCGGGGCCACGGTGCTCCGCGACGTGATACGAGGTTCCCGGGAGGAACTACGGGTCGATCATTTGGCACCCGGCGCCTATGCGGTTCGGGTAAGTGCGGGTGACCGTTGCGCAATGGCCCGGGTGCTTGTCACGCGCTGATCCACCGTTGTTGAGCAGTGATGTGCAGAAGATGTGCATAAGGCACGGACCATCTTTTTGGAGGTCGTCAAGTGTGCTGGTACTTTCGATGCACCAAGCCGTTCTGACCACGATCGTGACATGGGGCCCTGACGGTCCATCCTCGGATGGAACGCACCTGGTAAGAGGTCAAGGGGTTCTACGGAAGGTGTGCCAGCCACACCCGAAGTTCGATCGGTCATGTGCCCAACTCGCGCGAGCGGGAACCGGGAACAGGACAGGAGGAGCGGAGTTGGCGTGAATGCGGGGTCAAGGCCTCACACCACGGGAACAGGGGCCACCTCACCGGTCGGCCCCTGTTTCATTCGGCACTGTTCGATGCGGCGGTGGGATCGACCATGACCACGATCGATCGTGGATAAGTGCGCGTCCCGTATCCCCATTTCCCCCCATACACTGCGGATACATTTGGCAAGCAACGTTCCTTGATCGAATGAAGAAAAAAGACCGCAAGATCTTCGTACTGGATACCTCCGTGATCCTCTACGATCACTCGGCCATCGAATGCTTCCAGGAGCATGATGTGGCCATTCCCATTCAGGTACTTGAAGAACTCGATACGTTCAAAAAAGGCAACGACACCATCAATTTCGAAGCGCGCGAATTCATCCGCCATTTGGACGGGGTGGCGCAGCGCGACCTGCTCACGGATTGGATCCCACTGAACGGACCCACGAAGGGCAAGTTCAAGGTCGTGGCCAAACACGACCTTAACGGGGTGGATGCCACGAAGGTCTTCGCCGACGGAAAGAACGATCACCAGATCCTGAACGCTGCGCTCACCTTGCAGCGGCAGAACAAGGACCGCAAAGTGGTGCTGGTGACGAAGGACATCGCCCTGCGTCTGAAGGCCAAAAGCCTCAATATCATCGCCGAGGACTACCTCACCGGCCGGGTGAAGGATGTGCAGGATAATCTGTACACCGGGCGAACGGTGGTGGACGATCTGAACGAATCCCTCATCGACCAATTGTTCGAACGGGGCAGCATGCCCGTGGAAGACTTGGGCATCGGCCGCCCGACGGGCAATCACTTTTTCATCCTCAAGCACAAAAAGAAGAGCATACTGGCCAAGTTCGATCCGCGCACGGCCCAAGTCGACCGTGTGGAGAAGCACAGCGTATTCGGCATTGGTCCCAAGAACGCCGAGCAGGCGTTGGCCATGAGCGCGATGATGGATCCGGAGATAAAGCTGGTCACTCTGCAAGGCGCGGCGGGAACGGGAAAAACGTTGCTCGCACTGGCTTGTGCGCTGGAGCAGCGCAGGCTTTACCGGCAGATCTATGTCACGCGTCCGGTGGTACCCCTGAGCAACAAGGACATCGGCTATCTGCCCGGTGATATCCAGAGCAAGTTGGACCCCTACATGCAACCGCTTTGGGACAACCTGAAATTGATCAAGGGCCAGTTCGAGAAGCATGACAACACGCCCAAGCGGATCGATGAGATGCTGGAGAACGAGAAGATCGCGATCGCTCCGCTGGCGTACATCCGGGGCCGCAGCCTCAGCAATATTTTCTTCATCGTGGACGAGGCGCAGAACCTTACCCCGCTCGAAGTGAAGACCGTGATCAGCAGGGCGGGCGAAGGCACCAAGATCGTTTTCACGGGTGATGTTCACCAGATCGACTCACCCTTCCTGGATTCGGAGAGCAATGGACTGAGCTACCTTATCGACAAGGCCAAGGGTGATCCCATTTTCGCGCACATCACCCTGGAGAAAGGCGAGCGCAGCGCGCTGGCCAACTTGGCGAACGACCTGCTGTAGCCGGCAAGAGTTCCATGTTGTACGGTCTCAATTGACGGTGGTGACAGTGTACCGACCGCCTACTCCTACCGGGCCGGGCAACATGTACCTGCTTTCCGACGCGGCTTCGCCGGAGAACCGGGAACTGACGACCAGCAACTGAGTTCCTCAGAACATCTCCTCCACCTCGATGAAGCGGAAGTCCATATTGAAGAAGCGCTCGTAGTCCTTACCGGTCTCGGCCATCTCATCATCGCCGGTCTCGAAGTGCCAATTCACGAGCACGGCTTGTCCGCGTTCGTTCACGGTGTTCAGTCGGTCGAAGATGTTGTACAGGTGTTTGGACGAGCTGGTGTCCAGGTAGTCGAGCTTCATGTTCACCGTGGTCTCGGCGCGCGGGATCCGGAGATACTCATCCAGCCAGCGGTACACGCGGGAGTAGAATTGCTCTGAATTCGCCGGTAGGGAACGGCCTACGAACTCCATCACGCCGTGCTCCATGTCGATATCGATCTGCGGTGATGTTTCGGTGCGGTCTATATGGAGCAGCTTCGTTGCCATGGCACGGAACAGGGATCGGAGAGGCGAAGCTAGGCGTGGCCGTTCGCTGCGAGCGCCCGGGACCGGGGTGATGCAAACAACGGCCGGTGGAAAGAGAAAGACCTGCCTTGGGCAGGTCTTTACGAAGCGGTGGTGGTAATTGTGCTCAGCGACCGGCGTAAGAGGTTAGGATCTCATGGTCCGAGGGGAGGAGTACCTCTGTATCGTTCACGCGACGGGCCCAGTAGAGGTACTTACCCGTGCCTTGGCATGCGAAGGCGATCATTTTCTCCTGGGGCATCAGTGCTTTTACTGGAAATGTGCGCCAGGTGCCGCTTTTTTCCTGCATGGCCACCTTCACCTCGATGAGGTCCCTACAGGTGTTCTCCAGTTCGATCTGGTAGTTGCCGGAATGATCGCGCTTGTAGCCTTCCTTGTAGAATTCGCATTTCTCACAGGGCTGGCCCCAGGAGGAAGCGACCTTCGACACGCAATCGTTGGCGTTCTGTGCATGTGCGATGAAGGGTGCGACGGCCCAGGCCAGGAGGAGCAGCAGGGATCGGAGGTTCATTTGCAGCGGTTGTTGGTAAGGATGATGCGGGCTTCGGCGTTGCCCATCCGTTGGGAAGTACGCCAGTCCTTGCAGGCACCGGGGGCATCTCCGCTCGCTTTGCGGGCCCAGCCCCGGTTATTGAACGCCTCCTCGTTCTTCGGGTCGAGACCGATCACCAGGTCGAAGTCCATGATCGCCTTGTCGTATCGCTGCAACTTGGTGTACGCGCTACCGCGGCTGGTATAGGCCCAGAGGTGGTCGGGTTTACGGGCGATCACTGCACTGAAGTCCGCGATCGCCTTCTCGTACTGTTTGGTGAGGCTTTGGCAGAAGCCGCGTTGCAGGTAAGCGTTCAAGTGCTCCGGGTCTTGCTTCAGCACATCGCTGAACAGGGCGATGGCCTCCTCGTACGCACCGCGCTGATAGGCCTGTTCCCCTTTGGTGTAGGTCTCCTCCAGGGCCTTGTCACCGCTGGTGGCTAGGGCAAGGTCCTGGGCGCGCCCATTGCTCAGCGAAAGGCCCAAAAGCACGGTGGAAAGGATGCGTGACATGGTGGATGTGGAAGCGTTCACTTCTTACGCATGGGTCGTGCATGGGTTTCGGCGGCGACGCGTGCGATGTCCGCTTGTGCCGACCCCACCAGCCGTCCCAAGACGCTGATGGCCTTCCGCCCATCGCCATCGCCCGCTGGTACCGGGAAGTTGCTGCGGCCCGTATGACGGATCACGTTCAGTTTGAAGATCTCCTTTTCGATGCAGTTGGCGTTCGCGGCATTGCATTTCATAACCACGGCGTTCTCCTCGGCATTGAACCGGAAACCAGCGCTGTCCAAGAACTCAATGTACACCGCATCCTGGCGGAAGTGACCACTGGCATCAAAGAAGTCCGCTACCAAGCGCTCCTCCTTGTCGATCCGGAACTTCACGTCACCCCGATAGAGCGTGTTCAGTTCCGTCAATAGCTGTTGCCGCTGGTCTTGGGCCGTGGATGAAATGACCGCGATCAGCAGGAGAGGGGTGGTCCAGGTCCGCATGGGGAAGGGCAACTTGATGCGGGCCTGTTACGTAGACGGGTCGCGCAAGTTCCATCGCCCGCGCATCGCACCATGACCCTCTTCCGTCCAGCATACTGTTTGCTTCCCCTGGTCCTGTTGGTCTGCGGTCCCGTGCTCGCCCAACGCAAATTCACCATCACCGGCCGCGTGAAGGTGGAAGGCGGCGGCTTGGAGAACACGCGGATGGTGATCTACAAGAACGGCGAGAAGGACCGCACTGTGAACAGCGGGCTCAGCAAGTTCGTCGTGGACCTGGACTTCAACGCGAGCTACGTGATGAGCTTCGAGAAGGATGGTTTCGTGACCAAGAAACTGGTGTTCGAAACCAAGGCACCGGCCGAAGCCGTGTCGAACGGGTTCGCGCCCTTCGAGTTCGCGGTGTCCCTGTTCAAGCAATACGACGACGTGAACATCGTGATGTTCAATCAACCCGTGGGGATCATCCGGTATGAACCGGAGATGGACGATTTCAACTACGACACGGACTATACGAAGAGCATCCAATCGCAGCTCCAGGAGGTGATGGAGCAAGTGGTCGAGAAACAGAAGGAAGAGGAGGAGAAGAACAAGGAACTGGAGAAGCAAGCGGCTGAAACCGCCAAAGCGAAGGCCAAGGCCGATGCCGAAGCCGCCAAACAAGCCGCGGTGTTCGCGAAGCAGGAGGAGGAACGCAAGGCCGCTGAGGTCCGCCAAGCCGAGGAGGAACGCAAGGCGGCAGAAGCGCGGCAGGCTGAGGAGGCCCGCAAGATCGCTCAACCAAAAAAAGAGGAGGCCCCGCCACCAAAGCCACCTGCGCCCGTGATGGCCAAGGAAGAGAAACCCAAGCCGCCGCCGCCGCCTAAGCCGCTCCGCAACAGCATAAGTGCCCAAGTCGTTGAGGGAAGCGACGGGCGACGCTCGATCGTTGCGGCGGCCGGAGAAGAAGCTCGGCCCGAACTCCAGGTGAGCGTGCCCGAAGTGGTACGACAGGAAGAGCTGATCGTGGAGACCAATAAGGTGGTCACGCTCATCCGGCTGGAGCAGGCCGGGTTGATCACGGAGTTCAGACGCATCGCACACAAATGGGGTGGCGTGTTCTATTTCAAGAACGGCGATAGCTGCACCAAGGAGGTATATGAGACCGAGGCCCTCGCCTCTGCCGGTGAGTGAGGTGGGACGTGAGAGCGGCCTTCGCCTCGAAGGCTGATCCGCCCGGATATCCCGCACCCCCGGCGGCTTACAGCCTCTGAGCTCTCCGGTACCTTTGCATCATGGAGTTCGGACTATCGGTTGTGGGGATAGTGGTCCTTGTTTACGCGGGGGTTTGTGCTTCCTACTATCTCCTTCAAGAGCGCCTGATCTTCGTTCGGAACGACCTTTCCGATGGGTATCGGTTCAAGTTCCAGTTCCCTTTCGAGGAACGTTTCGTCGAGGCCGATGACCGGACACGATTGCACGCCCTCTATTTTCCGCCGGAAGAGGGGATCACAAAAGGCGTGGTGCTTTACTTCCACGGCAACACGGGCACACTTCGCCGTTGGGGCCGACGTGCGCCGCGGTTCACCCGGCTGGGATGGGCGGTGCTGATGCCGGACCCCCGGGGGTACGGCAAGAGCCGTGGCAAGCTCAGCGAAGCAGCGTTGCTAGCGGATGCCTGGACTTGGTATGCGGAGCTGTGCAAGGAAATGCCGGAAACGGAGATCGTACTGTACGGGCGGTCGTTGGGCTGTGCCCTCGCCATTCCCACCGCTGGTCGAGGTCGCCCCAAACTACTTTTGTTGGAGGCACCCTTCGCGCGCCTCATCGACGCTGCGCGCCATTACTTCCGTTGGTTGCCCTACGGTCTTCTCTTGCGGTACACTTTCGACAATTGTGAGCGGATAACGGACGTGCAATGTCCGATCTACATCTTCCACGGCGAGAAGGACGCGGTGGTGCCTTTTTCCAGCGCACTACGACTGTATTCCTGTATACCCAGCGATCGGCAACGCGAATTGATCGGGTTCCCCAAGGGTCACCATAGCGACCTCGCCCGGTTCGTCCGTTTCAATAGGAAGATACGCACTCTGTTAGGGGACTAGCGTCGTATCCGGTAACGGTTATCTTCGCGGCCCCAAACTACGATCATGTTCATCCGCTCCTTCTTGATCGCGCTCGCCGCGATGCTCATCACCGCATGCTCCAACGAGGTCACCGGGCAAAAAGGCCGGAACACCCCGTTGAAGAGCAAGATCGACTCCGTGAGCTATGGTATAGGCACGGATATCGGGCACAACATGAAGATGGGTGGTCTGGATTCGTTGAACGTGGACGCAATGGCCATGGGTATCCAGGACGGACTGGACAGCGCGGAGCGCATCAGCGTAGAGAACGTCCGCACCCTCGTGCAGGCCTATATGATGGAGGCACAGAAGAAGATCATGGCCCGCGAGCAGTTGGAAGGTGAGGAGAACTTGCGCAAAGGGGAGGCCTGGTTGACCGAGAACGGAAAGAAGGCCGGGGTGCAGACCACCGCGAGCGGCCTTCAGTACGAAGTGCTCCAGGCGGGCACCGGTCCTAAGCCGACAGCGGCTGATATGGTGAAGGTGAACTACCGCGGCACGCTGATCGATGGCAAAGAATTCGATAGCTCCTACAAGCGTGGTGAGCCTGCTACGTTCGGTGTAGGACAAGTGATCCCCGGTTGGACCGAGGGCTTGCAATTGATGGCGGCAGGTTCGCGCTACAAGTTCTACATCCCTTCCGGGCTGGCCTATGGCAATTCCAAAGGCCCGGGAGGTGAACTTCCATTGAACAGCGCATTGATCTTCGAGGTGGACCTGCTCGAGATCATGCCGACCGGCGATCGTTGATCACGGCGCATCGGGAAGCGGCTGCCAATGGGTGACCGCTTCGAAGAACTGATTACTCGTGCCTTCACCGGCCCAAAAGTGTGCGCTTGTGGCCTGTCCCGTCTTGCTCGGGTTCTTCAGGAAGTAGTCCTGCTGGAAGCGTAGGATCACCGCTTCGCGCAGATCCATTGTCCCCGTCTTTCCTGGCAAGTAGACCTGATGCCCTGGTACCCAGCAGAGCACACGCTGTCCATCTCGCGGTAGTTGTTCGCTGATCGCGATCCAGGCGTTGGACATGGCGGCAAGATAGCCGTCGTCACAAGGTGATCGTGCTCCGCCTTGTGGCTTCAAGCACCCTCCGCGATCTTCACCAGCCCTCCATGTGAGGCCACCAGCGCATCGATACGTGGATGCATCACTCGGAACCACAACGGGGGCAAAAGAGAGAGGAGCATCATGCCCGGGTAGCCCGTGGGCATTTGCGGGCTATCGGGGATCGATCGAAGCGTCTGGTATTTCCTGCTCGCCCTGTAATGATGATCGCTGTGCCGGGTGAGTTCGAACAACATGAGACGGCCGAGTGGATGGTCGCTGTTCCAGGAGTGTACGTGCGCTACCCGCACAGGCCTGCCTTTTGCATCCAGAACGCGACCCAAACCGTAGTGTTCGATGTAGTTAACCGTTTCAAGCAGGAGGATACCGATCAGAGCCGCCGCGATATAGGCCACTAACACCCACCCGCCGAACAAGGAACCGACCCCGAGCACCAAAGCCACCTCCACAAGGCACCCCCGGAGCATTTCGTTGCGAGGGTCCCAGGTCGTGCGCCCCTCCCGGGCCAGCCGCTCACGTTCCAGTCGCCAGGCCGAGCGAAAACCGTCCACGATCGTGCGCGGCCAGAAAGCGTAGATCGGTTCGCCGAAACGCGCGGAGGCGGGATCCTCGATGGTGGCCACACGCCGATGGTGGCCACGGTTGTGTTCGATGATGAAATGGGCATAGAGCGACGAGGTGAGTAGCACACGCGCCAGATCGCGTTCCCAGCCTTTGGAACGATGCCCCAACTCGTGCCCAACGTTGATCCCATAAACGCCCAATACGATACCCATGCTGAGGATGCGTCCCAGAACATCCACCCACGGCTGGCCGGGTTGGGCGGTCCGCCAGAGGAAATAGGCGAGCAACCCCCATACGATGGGCACCATGAGGTAGAGCAGCAGGTCAAAGAGCCGGTCGCGGCCTATCATCTCCTCTTCGGCGCTGGTGAGGTTGCGATGATCCGGATCAGCGAGCAGTTCGCGCAGCGGAACGAACCCGAAGGCATAGATCGGGAATGCCCAGCACGTCCAGCCATCACCGCTCAGGCTGAGGAAGCCGAGTGCAGGCCCGATCAATGAGACCGCGTAACGCAAGGCCCGCCACCGCAGTGGGAGAGGTAAGCGGGGAAGGGCGGTCATCGCACAAATTTACCACGGCGGCGGGGCTCCAGCGGGGTGTGCGAACCTGCTAGATTTGCGCTCCTTTCCAGCCGCTTTGGCATGAGAACCCTGATACCCACCCTCTGCGCTATGATGACCACCGTGGCCGCTCCCGCGCAGCAGCGCGCGATCGCTTATACCGAGTTCGATCTGGATAACGGCCTGCACGTCATCCTGCATGAGGACCATGGGACGCCGATCGTTACCGTGAGCGTGATGTACCATGTGGGCAGCAAGGACGAACGGGCGGACCGGCGCGGATTCGCGCACTTTTTCGAACACCTGCTCTTCGAGGGATCCAACAACATCGCGCGTGGGGAGTTCAGTAAATACGTGGAGAAAGCGGGAGGGGTGCTCAATGCGAACACCACCGGTGACCGCACCTACTACTACGAGGTGCTGCCAAGCAATCAACTGGAACTGGGCCTATGGCTGGAGAGCGAGCGGATGTTGCACGCGCGCGTGGACCAGAAGGGGATCGAAACGCAGCGCGAGGTCGTGAAGGAGGAGCGCCGCCAGAGGTACGAGAACCAGCCTTACGGTAGCATCCTCATCGAAGTGCTCGATCGCGCCTACGAAGTGCATCCGTACAAGTGGCCGACCATCGGCTTCATGGAGGACCTGAACGCGGCGAGCGAGCAGGACTACGTGGCCTTCTATAAGACCTACTATGTCCCCAACAACGCCGTGCTTGTCATAGCCGGGGATCTTGACCCCGCCAAAACCCGCAAGCAGGTGGAGAAGTACTTCGCCGGCATCCCGAAGGGTGGCGCCATCACCCGAACAGAGATGAACGAACCGCCGCTGAAAGGGGAGAAACGCGATGTGGTCTATGATCAGATCCAACTTCCGGCCGTGGTCCAGGCGTATCGCATTCCGGCCTATGGTACCGAGGATTTCTACGCTGTGGAAATGCTGAACCGGCTTTTAAGCAATGGCAACAGTTCACGGTTGAACAAACAGGTCAAGGACCGGGATCAGAAGGCGGTTTATGTGGGGGCCTTCAGTCTTCCCTTCGAGCACCCCGGACTGGCCATCGCCTTCGCTGTCGCGAACATGGGAGTGGACGCCATGGACCTGGAGGCGGCCATGGACGCGGAGTTCGCCAAGGTTCGCGACGTGATGGTGCCCGAGGACGAGTTGGAGAAGCTGAAGGCACAGATCGAATCCGAAAATATTCGCGACAATAGCCGCATGAGCGGAGTGGCCTCCAACCTGGCCAATGCGTATACTTTCTTCGGGAACGCGGCGCAGGTGAACAAGGAGTTGGGCAAGTACCTCGCGGTGACAACGGCCGACCTGCAGCGCGTTGCGAAGGAGTACTTCAACCCCGAGAGCCGTGTAGTGCTGCATTATCTCCCGAAAAGCGCGCAACCGAAATGAACCGTCGACCTTCCTTCGGACCTCGCTGGTTCGGCGCCATCGCCTTCCTGATCGCCTTCCTTTTTCCGGCCCTGATGAACGCACAGATCGACCGCACCAAACCGCCCAAGCCCTCACCCGCACCTGACGTCAACATCGGGGCGCATGAGACCTTTCTGCTCGCGAACGGCATGCGCGTGATTGTGGTCGAGAACCACAAGCAACCTCTGGTGAGCGTCCAGGTGAAGTTCGACATCGAACCGGTGATGCAAGGCGACAAGGCCGGGTATATCGACATGGTTGGCGAACTGCTGACGTCCGGCACCGGCCAAAGGACCAAGGAAGAGATCGATGAGGCGGTCGACCGACTGGGGGCCGACCTCTCGGGGGCGAGCGACGGTATCTATGCGAGCTGCTTGAAGAAGAACTTCAGCACCCTCTTCGGGCTTGTGCAAGACGTGACCCTCGATGCGAAGTTCCCGGATGAAGAGTTCGAGAAAGCGCGCAAACGCACGTTGAGCAACATCCAGGGCCGCAAGGACGACCCCGACGCCATCGCCGAGCTCGTGGGTCGGGTGCTGACGTTCAACAAGGGTTATCCCTATGGGGAGGTGGCCACGGAAAAGTCCGTGAACGCCATCGAGAGCAAACATCTAAGGGCTTACTATCAGCGTTTTTTCCAACCCTCGAAGGGCTTCATCGTGTTCGTCGGTGACATTACCGAGCAGGAGGCCCGACAACTGGCCGAGAAGGCCTTTGGGAGTTGGAAAGGATCGCCTTTCGCGGTGACGAAGAACGGGGATGGCCAGGAAGTAGTGGAAGGCTTGGGCACGGTGCTTGGGCCCACCAAGGCACCCGGGGCGTACCGCGTGCGCCGCGTGGTGATCGTGGACCGCCCCGGAGCACCGCAGTCCGTGGTACGCATACAGTTCCCGTTGGACCTGAAGCCCAACGACCCCATGGCATTGGCCGGTCAGGTGATGAACACCATTCTGGGGGGCGGGGTCTTCAACGCACGCTTGATGCAGAACCTCCGCGAGGACAAGGGTTACACCTATGGAGCGTACAGTTCCTTGGAGAGCGATCGCTATTGCGGCAATTTCAATGCGGGCGCGAGCGTGCGAACAGGGGTTACGGACAGTGCGCTCACCGAAATGATCTTCGAGTTGGAGAACATGCGGCTCGGTAAAGTGAAAGCGGATGAATTGGAGCTGGCCAAGAGCTTCATGGCCGGCAGTTTCGCGCGATCGCTCGAGGACCCACGCACCGTGGCCCGGTTCGCGCTGAACACGTACTTGAACCAGTTGCCGGAAGACCACTACACCACCTACTTGAAGCGGTTGGATACGATAAGCGCGGCGGGCGTGCTGGCCGCGGCGGAACGCTTCCTTCTTCCGGACAACGCCACCATTCTCGTCGTGGGTGACAAGGATGTGCTCGGCAACAAACTGGTCCCTCTTAGCTTCGAGGGGACCTTGGTCCAGTATGACGAGAACGGGGATCTCTACCGGGAGCGGCTTCAACCCGT
Source organism: Flavobacteriales bacterium (assembly GCA_016703105.1). GTDB lineage: Bacteria > Bacteroidota > Bacteroidia > Flavobacteriales_F > PHOS-HE28 > PHOS-HE28. The sequence continues at coordinate 405,824 of JADJCS010000001.1, read as the reverse complement.
GCCTGCCGGAGTGACAGCGGAAACCGTGCTCGAGGCCTACTTCAAAGCGATCGGGGGGCGCGAGGCCGCGCAAGGAGTTCGTAGTTTGAAGCAGGTGATGGGGACCACCACGATGGGGATGCCAGTGACCATCACCCAATGGAACGCGCTACCGAACAAGTACGCCATGGAGATGCGAAGTGGGGAAATGCTCTTACAGCGCGTGGCATGCGATGGCATCCGGGCGAAGCGGAGCGGAATGGACGGGGAGCACGAGATCATCGAAATGGAGCTCGAAGAGCTACAGAACAGCGCTGCCCCGTTCCCGGAGCTCAACTATTTCAAGCTCGGCCGTATGACACTTGCTGGCATCGATGTGGTGGACGGCGGACCCGCATACAAACTCACCATGATGACGGATATGGGTACCGTCTTCCATGAGTACTACAGTGTGGAGCGCGGCTTGAAGTTGCGCCGCGAGGAAATGAAGGCCACCGAGAAAGGAACCCTCACCATTACCAGCGACACCAAGGATTACCGGGAGGTGAAAGGGCTCCTGTTCCCGCACCTCATCATCCAGAAGGGGGCGATGGACATGACCCTCGCGGTAACATCCATCGCGGTGAACGGTGCCGACGACGAGAAGCTTTACCTGGTCGGGGAGGAGTAGAGCATGCTGCGCATTAGCGCGCGATGGGCAGCGCACGGCCTGCGCGCAGGGAACCGCCGCATAAGTGTTCGGGCAGGGAGGCGTGGATCGCTGCGGCGAACGCGCCGATCAACTTGCGTCGTACGAAAGGTCTTCGCATCACCAAGCTCACCTCGCGAACCGGCTCGGGGGTATTGAAACGGCGGACATGCGGATCGTCCGGGGTCACGCTCAGCTCCGGCACCAGTGTCATCCCACTACCGCTGCGCACGAGTTGCTTCAAGGTTTCGATGCTGCCGCTCTCGTACAGCACATTGTCATGTCCGCCTGCGCTCGGCCGATCGCATAGGCTCAAGGTCTGCTCACGGAAGCAATGGCCTTCGCTCAGTACCCAAAGCGCCTGCTCGCGCAGATCGGATCGCTGCACACGACGGCGTTTTCGCAAGGGGTGCCCTTCAGGCAGATAGGCCAGGAAAGGTTCCCTGAACAGCGCGACCTCTTCGATATCCGGTAGGTCAACCGGTGTGACGAGAATACCTAGATCGATCTCGCCTCGTCGCAATCCCTTGATGATCCGGCTCGTCTTGCGCTCATCGATCACCAGCTTCACATCGGGGTGCGCCTTGGCGAACCCAGGAAGGAACAGCGGTACGAGGTAAGGCGCAAGTGTCGGAATAACGCCTACACGGTAGAGGCCGCCGATGCCACTGTGGAGTTCCCCGATCAGCGCGTTCAGCTGGGCGGCTTCCCGCAGTACGACGCGGGATTGCGCGATGAGGTGTGCTCCTATCGCCGTGGGCCGAACAGGCTGAACACGTCGGTCGAACAGGGAGACCCGCAATTCCTCTTCAAGCTTTCGCACTTGCATGGTCAAGGTCGGTTGGGTGACGAAACAGGCCGCTGCCGCGCGCACAAAATGGCGGTGGTCGTCGAGCGCTACTACGTACTGGAGTTGTTGCAGGGTCATTGGATCGCTCTATAGAACCATCGAAACTATCAATTTGGTCGATGATGAACATCAGGATAGCTTCGGCCTCCTTCTACCACTTTCGCCATCAGCGCACGAGCCCTCGCGGAAAGCGGCTCAACGAACAACTGACAAGCAAGACCATGGACAAGAACCCTCAACACGGCGCCAGCCTCGAAGCCGGTCAACCCACCAACGGCGCAGGCAAATGCCCCGTCATCCACGGCGCCATGCGTAACCCGGTCGCGGGCCGCGGCATGGGTAACCGCGAGTGGTGGCCCAACAACCTCAACCTCGGCATCCTGCACCAACATGCTCCGGCCTCGAACCCGATGGACCCGGACTTCAACTACGCGGAGGCCTTCAAGAAGCTCGACTACAAGGCGCTGAAAGCGGACCTCACGACGTTGATGATCGACTCGCAGGACTGGTGGCCCGCCGACTGGGGACATTACGGCGGCCTGATGATCCGCATGGCTTGGCATGCAGCGGGTACCTATCGCACGGCTGATGGTCGCGGCGGCGGCGGCACCGGCAACCAACGCTTCGCACCGCTGAACAGCTGGCCCGATAACGGCAACCTCGACAAGGCGCGCCGCCTGTTGTGGCCCATCAAGCAGAAGTACGGCAACAGCATCTCCTGGGCCGACCTCATGATCCTGGCCGGCAATGTGGCGCTCGAGTCCATGGGCTTCAAGACCTTCGGTTTCGGCGGTGGCCGTTCGGACATCTGGCAGCCTGAGGAGGATATCTACTGGGGCGCTGAGACCGAGTGGCTCGCCACGAGCGACAAGGCCAACAGCCGCTACTCCGGTGCGCGCGAATTGGAGAACCCGCTTGCGGCTGTGCAGATGGGCCTCATCTATGTGAACCCGCAAGGTCCGGACGGCAACCCCGACCCCGTGGCCAGCGGCCGCGATGTGCGCGAAACCTTCAAGCGCATGGCCATGAACGACGAAGAGACCGTGGCTCTGACGGCGGGTGGTCACACCTTCGGCAAGATGCACGGCGCGGGCGATGCTGCGCTTGTTGGTGTTGAACCGGAAGGCGCTCCCATCGAAGCGCAGGGCTTTGGCTGGCTCAGTAAGCATGGCAGTGGCAAAGGCGGTGATGCCATCACGAGCGGGCTGGAGGGCGCGTGGAAGCCGAACCCGACCACTTGGGACAATGGCTATTTCGACATGCTCTTCGGTTACGAATGGGAACTGACCAAGAGCCCTGCCGGTGGGCACCAATGGGTAGCCAAGGATTGCAGGCCGGAGCACATGATCCCGGACGCGCACGACAAGAGCAAGAAGCACCCACCGATGATGACCACAGCGGATCTCTCCCTGCGCTTCGACCCGATCTACGAGAAGATCTCACGTCGTTTCCACCAAGATCCGCAGGCCTTCGCGGATGCCTTTGCACGCGCGTGGTTCAAACTCACGCACCGCGACATGGGACCGAAGAGCCTCTACCTCGGCCCTGAAGTGCCGAACGAAGACTTGATCTGGCAGGATCCGATCCCAGCCGTTGACCACAAACTCATCGACGCTGCGGATATCACTGCATTGAAGAGCAAGATCCTTGCGTCCGGGTTGAGCGTGCCCGAACTCGTATCCACCGCATGGGCCTCGGCTTCGACTTTCCGCGGTAGCGACAAGCGCGGCGGCGCGAACGGTGCGCGTGTTCGGCTAGCTCCACAGAAATTCTGGGAGGTGAACAACCCTGCCCAGCTCGGCAACGTTCTCGGTGCGTTGGAGAAGATCCAGAAGGAATTCAGCGCAGCCGGTAGGAAAGTATCGCTCGCCGATCTGATCGTACTCGGCGGTTGCGCCGCTGTTGAGAAAGCCGCCAAGGATGCTGGCCACAACGTTTCGGTGCCCTTCACGCCCGGCCGCATGGACGCTTCACAAGAGCAGACCGATGTGGAGAGCTTCGCCGTGATGGAGCCGCAAGCCGATGGCTTCCGCAACTACCAGAAGAAGACCTACAGCGTGCCTGCTGAAGAAATGCTCATCGATCGCGCGCAGCTGCTCAGGCTGAGCGCGCCGGAGATGACCGTGCTCGTCGGTGGCTTGCGTGTGCTCGGTGCCAACGCGGGTGGTAGCAGGCACGGTGTCTTCACCGATCGCCTGGGCCAGCTCACCAACGACTTCTTCGTGAACCTGCTCGACATGGGGCACGCATGGGCACCGAAGTCCGGTGAAGAAGGCATCTACGGATCGCACGACCGCAAGAACGGCGACCGCAAATGGACCGGCACGCGTGTGGATCTGATCTTCGGTTCCAACTCACAGTTGCGCGCGCTTGCAGAAGTGTATGCGCAGGCCGATGCCAAGGAGAAGTTCGTGAAGGACTTCGTGAAGGCGTGGACGAAGGTCATGGAGTTGGATAGGGTTTGATCGGGCTTCGACCTTACCACATAAGTGAGCGAACGCCTCCGACTTGTCGGAGGCGTTCGCGTTCGCATTCAAGGACGACCAACGGTGGGAGAGCGTTCGGCTGGATCTTCGGTGCCAGTGCATCTCCTTCACTAACCTCGATACGAGCTCTCCTCTTGTGAGGTTCGTCAATAGCTTGGTACGCTCGCGGTCAAGGTTGCTCGGGTCGGCAATACCCCGCACCCGCCTCGAGCACGTTGGCCCCGATAGATTCCCTTGTCGCGGATCTAGTCAGGCGCCGTAAGGCATTCGGTCTGCTCCATGTTCGTCGAAAGGAGTCCTAGTTCACCCGTGGAGTGCTCAAGACCGCGTGATCTGCCACCAAAGCGATGTGGCACTAGGGTGCATCTGTGCTGGTGGGCTATCGGAAGGCAAGGGTGTATCCAGACCGGACGTCCACGTTCAACCATCATCCCGGCAAGACCCGGTTGTCCAATGATCAGCGCTGTAGTACGAGCCGCTGCACCGAGCGTTGCTGTCCCTGCCGCAATTCGATCAAGTAGAGCCCGTCCGCCTGGTCGCTCAGATCGAGGACGAAACGCTCGCCGACAGCAGAGGTGCTCCGGGACACCACCACACGACCCACCGGGTCCAGCACCATGAGTGCGGCAGCGCCTTGCACCGTGCCTGCCCATGAAATGGTGAAGGCGCCTGCGGTCGGGTTGGGGAAAATGGTGAAGGCGTTGGGCGAACCAACGCGATCGGCCATACCGGCGGCGACATAATTCAGACCCTCGAGCGTATTGCCGCAGTTGCCCAAATACTGCTGTAGGAAAGGGTAGCTAACGTTGAATTTTCCATAGTAGTCGTTGATGTTCGTGGTGCAGTTCGCTTGGCCACCGAAAAGTTGGCCCACGAGCAAGCCGTTCTGGTTCCATAGACCACTCCCGGAAGATCCGCCTTCGGTAGTGCCGTCATCCCAGGCTGCTACACGCCAGCATTGGGCACCTCCGTAATTCTGGGAGCTGACCGGTTGCTCTTCGAACGAGATCTTCTTGATATCGCCCGCAGGGTGATGGATCGCGGTAACGCTGGTCGCGGCGGTGGTGCTCTTATCCCAGCCCGTGTAGAAGGTGTTCCAGCCGGTTTGTGGTCGAGAGTTCAGTTCCAAAAGGGCCATATCAGAGCCCGGATTGGTCACCAACAGGGTGGAACCATTGACGTTCTTCGGCAGTCCCGTCGTGTTCGCGGTGGGTGTACAAGTGGGGCTTTCCCAGCGGAAGCGGAAGACCCAGTTGCTTACGCTCCCCCCGTTCACGCAATGGTTCGCGGTAAGGAAATATGGCGTGCTGTCCTGAGCGCAGTTGTTGACGAGCTGGCCGGTACACAGACCGCCGCCAGCGGTGATCATTGCTACGGAACGGATCTGGTCGCGCCAAGGGTCGCCCTCGGGGCAGATCACGTTGTTGTTGCATGGCCCACTATCGTTCAAACCCTTGGTCAACCCCAGCACATCGCGGTAGGCGTGTGTCACTTGGCCAATGCGCAATGCGCCCGCACCGGCCAGGGCAGCAGGCTCATAGTATTCGATGGTGATCCGGTCCCCGCCCAATTGACCTACACCCATGGAGGGACGGCCGCCATTGGTCGCAGCTGTATAGGGGCCGTAGTGCTCGCTCATGGTATTGTATACGAAGACCCTAGCGCCTTCCGGTACCTGGTAGGTATGGAACTCGAAGTTGATGCTGTAGGCCCCTGGGCATTCGATGCCAAGTTGCCACACCCGATCCCCGTTGGAAAGTACGCTCCACACCCCGCTGTTCTCCATGCTCAGGTCCGTAGCATGGTCGAAGCCGAAACGCCATGGACCTTTGATACCCGCAGCGATGCGGGCCTCGTCTTCGGCCATCAGGGCAGGAACATCCACGGGTGGCATGACGCGCACCGGTGCGTGGGGCAAGCCATGATCGATGCGGTGGTAGCCGAGGGGTTCACCGGCGGGATCGAGCTGTGCGAAGGCGGGGGAGAGCGCCGTGATGACGGTCGCGACGGACAGTGCGGAGTACAGTACGTTCATTGGTAAATGCTTCTGGTTGGGGTTCAATGGCCTGCGTCCATTCCTGGGTGGGGTGGGACGGCAGATGTGCGCAACGGGTTAAATTTAGTTGTGCGAAGAACGCCAGCAATGGCAAGTTTTCAGGGGGTGTTGGAGGCCTTCTGCCGTTCATCGAGCAACTTGCGCATGGCGAAGAGTTCGTCCCGTAACTGGGCTGCGGAGATGAAGTCCTGTTCCTTGGACGCACGACGCATCTCGGTCTCCAACACGTTGCAGTTGTTCTCCAATTGGTCGGCGGTCATATACTTCATCACGGGGTCGGCGGCGAGGCTCAAAGTCTCCGGTTCCAGATAGGCTCTGGGGGTGGGCCGGTCACTGTCCTCCAGCACGCTCGTCTGCCGCATCACGTCCTGGCGGTCCCGTTTGATCTGCGTCGGTGTGATGCCATGTTCCGTGTTGTATGTCATCTGTTTAACGCGCCGCCGATCCGTTTCCTCCATGGTCCGGCGCATGCTGTCAGTGATCTTATCGGCGTAGAAGATCACCAACCCGTTCACGTTGCGGGCGGCGCGGCCCGCGGTCTGGGTCAAGGAGCGATCGCTCCGGAGGAACCCCTCTTTATCGGCATCGATGACGGCCACCAAGCTCACTTCGGGCAGGTCCAATCCTTCGCGGAGCAGGTTAACGCCCACCAATACATCGAAGAGCCCGAGCCGGAGTTGGCGCAGGATCTCGATCCGGTCGAGGGTTTCCACTTCGCTGTGGATGTACTTGCATTTCACGCCGTTCTTGGCGAGGAAAGCGCTGAGTTCTTCGGCCATCCGTTTGGTCAGGGTGGTCACCAACACACGTTCGTCGCGTTGCTCGCGCAGGCGCACTTCGTGCAGCAGGTCGTCGATCTGATCACGGCTCGGACGTACCTCGATCGGCGGGTCCAGTAGACCGGTCGGGCGCACCACCTGCTCCACCACGATGCCCTCACTGCGTTGCAGCTCATGGTCCGCGGGCGTGGCGCTCACATAGATGGTTTGACCGGCCAGAGCCTCGAACTCCTCGAATTTCAGGGGGCGATTGTCCATTGCACTGGGCAGGCGGAAGCCGTATTCCACCAAGTTCTTCTTTCGGCTACGGTCCCCACCGAACATGGCCGATACCTGAGGAAGGGTCGCATGGCTCTCGTCGATCACCATCAGGAAGTCCTCGGGGAAGTAGTCCATCAGGCAGAACGGGCGCTGCCCGGGCTGGCGTTGGTCGAAATAGCGGCTGTAGTTCTCGATCCCGCTACAGTAGCCAAGTTCCTTCATCATCTCGAGGTCGTACAGCGTGCGTTCCTCGAGACGTTTCGCTTCCAAGTGCTTGCCGATGGTATGGAAGAACTCCACCTGCTTGGCGCTGTCCGCACGTATGGCGTCCAGGGCCATGTTCATCGTCTCGCGGCTGGTAACAAAGATGTTCGCCGGGTATACCGTGGCGCTGGCCACGGTCTCGATCGCCCGATTGGCTTGCAGATCGAAGCGTTCAAGCCGTTCGATCTCGTCCCCCCAGAAATGGATGCGCAGTCCTTCATCCGCATAGGCGAGGAACACATCGACGGCATCGCCGCGCACCCGGAAGTTGCCCCGCGTGGGTTCGATGTCACGACGGCTGTACAGGGCTTCCACGAGTTGGAGGAGCAACTTGTTCCGGCTCACCTTCTGGCCCACTTGCAAGTTCACCACGCTCTTGTGGAACTCCGAAGGGTTGCCGATGCCATAGATGCAACTGACGCTCGCCACGACGATCACATTGCGCCTGCCGCTGAGGAGCGCGCTGGTGGTGCTCAGACGGAGTTTCTCGATCTCCTGATTGATGGACAGGTCCTTCTCGATGTATGTGTTGCTGGTCGGCAGATAGGCTTCCGGCTGGTAATAGTCGTAGTAGCTCACGAAGTACTCGACCCGGTCGTGCGGGAAGAAGTGCTTGAACTCACCATAGAGTTGGGCGGCGAGGGTCTTGTTATGGCTCAGGATCAGCGTGGGCCGGTCCAGTTGTGCGATCATGTTCGCCACGGTGAAGGTCTTTCCAGAACCGGTCACCCCGAGCAGCGTTTGGTAGGGCATGCCAGCGCGCACTCCCGCGACCAACTGGCGAATGGCCTCAGGTTGATCACCCGTGGGTTGGAATTCGGAGATGAGTTGGAAGGGCATCGATGGGGTCGTGCGCAAAGGTACCGGCTCCCCGAGGCGCGGTGGAAGCTGAAGAGCAGCGGAAGAGCGATCAACGCTCCGCATCTTCGGCTGCCACTACCTTCACGCCATGTTCCTGAAACGTGTGTTCTACTACCTGGACCCGCGCACCCTTTTCGGCAAAGCCGATCCGAACAGCAGTGTGCGGTTCATGCACGGCATCAACCGCATCAGCATTCTGCTCTTCCTTTTCTGTGTCACCGTGATGGTGATCAGGGCCTGTACGCGATAGACAGGACCGCGGTCATGCGTTCCACAAGGCCCATGCGGCCTCGGCCTGTACGGTAAGCATGCCATGCCCGTTCGCGACGTTCGCACCGGCGTTGCTTCCCCGCTCCAGAAAGCGCGTCATTTCAGGGTTGTAGATCAGGTCGACGAGGGTGTGACGCGCCGTGATCGCCTCGTAAGGAAGGGGTGGTGCTCCCTCCACATCGGGCACCATGCCAAGGGGTGTGGTATTGATGATGAGCGGACAAACGCTGATCACGGTCCGGTCCACTTGCGCCCAAGTGAGGTCGCCACGTTCCCGGCTCCGGGACACCAAGCGGAAGCGTATGCCGAGTTCACGGAGAACATAGGCCACCGCGCGGCTGGCACCACCTGTGCCAAGCACCAAGGCCCGCGGTCGTGTGCCCTCGCCACGGGCCGTCCATTGCGCAACGAAAGGCGCGATCAACGCACGGAAACCATCAATGTCCGTGTTGTATCCCTTCAGTCGCCCATCCTGTATGGTGATGGTGTTCACCGCACCCACGCTCGTGGCTACGGGATCCAGCTCATGCAGGTAGGGGATGATGGCTTCCTTGTGCGGAATGGTCACGTTGAGGCCACGGAGTCCCGGCGTCTCCTTCAGGAGTTGGGGTAGTTCGCGCAGGTCCGCCAGGTCGAAGAGGTCGTAGCGGTGGTCATCGCGCCCTTCGCGCTGGAACTTCTCCGCGAAGAAAGCCTTGCTGAAGCTGTGGCCGAGCGGGTGGCCGATCAATCCGAAGCGCTGCACGGGTTCAGCAACGGGCTGCTCGTGGGATCTATTGCGCCTTGACAGTGGCTGGACCGAACCATTCCCGTCTGGTCTCCACAAGCATGGGCAGGACCGACAGGAAGATGATCGCGAGTATCACCGTTTCGTAGTGCTTCTGTACGAAGGGATGGGTACCGAAAAGGTATCCGGCGAGCAAGAGGAGACCGATCCAAATGGCGCCACCGAAAATGTCGTAGGGAAGGAATTTCCGCCGGTAGCTCATGGCCCCGATGCCCGCTACGAACGGGGTAATGGTGCGCACGATGGGTACGAAACGGGCGATGATGATCGTCTTCACGCCGTACTTTTCGAAGTAGGCGTGGGTCTTGTCCAGGTGCTTTTGCTGCACGAGGTCGCGCCCGAACGTGCGCCATTTCACCACGCGTGCGCCAAAGAAACGCCCGACCCAATAGTTGATGTTGTCGCCTAGCACGGCCGCCAGGAACAGCAGACCGAAGAGCAAGCCCAGGTCCAGCGAAGGGTTGGCGCCCGCCGCAAGGGACCCGGCCACGAAAAGAAGGGAATCGCCGGGCAGGAAGGGCATGATGACGAGGCCGGTCTCGATGAAGATGATCGCGAACAAGAGCGCGTACACCAGGTTCCCGTGTTCGCCGATGAAGGCGGGCAGGGTGATGTTCAGATGGGTGATGAAGAACCAGAATTCCTGGACAAGTTCCATGGGGGCCGTATGTGGGGCGGCAAATGTAGGGGTGGCTGTGGTGGGCTTAGTGCAGGGCCTCCGGCGGTGTCATTCCGAAATGGTCCCACAATGCGGAACGGAAGCCATCACCTTCGATACTGTGCTCCTCCCGGCGACTTTGGTGGGTCATGATCGTCCGTTGATCCGTCAGCGTGACGCGCCCTTCGGGCAAGGCCATGGTGCATACTGTGCGCTGGGTAAAATGGCTGTGGGGCGAGGTTTGATGGTGGCGGCACATGCCAGTGAAATCCTCCAGGGCGTGGGGTGCGGTGCTGAACCGGTACATGGGTGAGGCGGAGCGTCCGTTCGCACGTCGGAGCACGACATGCCCATCCTCGTCCTCGTCCAGCGTAAAGGTCCTTCCTCCATCGGGGAATTTCCGGCCCAGTAGCAGAGGCAGGGGCTCAAGGAAGAGGTCACCGAAGCCTACGTCCGCCAGATAACGCTCGCCCTCGACATGGACCAGCAAGGCCATGTGATCGAAAGGTGGCCCGAAGCGTTGACGACGTGCCTCATACACCTGCCCTTGGATGCGGTCCAAGCGAAAGCCGAGCTCCTCGAGCAGAACAGCGAACAAACCGTTCAATTCATAGCAGAACCCACCCCGGCGTTGGCGCACGATCTTGTCGTAGAGCCGGTCCGGCTGCAATTCGATGGGGATCCTTGCACGGATGTGCAGATTCTCGAAAGGGACATTCTGCAGATGAGCGCGATGGAGCACCCTCAAGCCTTCGACATCCGGCGCTGGTGATCGGCGCAGCCCGATGCGGTGCAAATAAGCGTGCCGGTCCATTCAGCCCTCGAAGCCTGTTCTGCGATGCGACCCATCGCAATAAGGTTTGTTCGCCGAATGACCGCAACGGCACAGCGCGCACTGGGTGTCCTTGCGCTCCAAGCGCCCATCCGTATGCCGGATGTCCACGGTGCCCTTCACTAAGAGAGGACCCTTGTGGGTCACCTCCACGGCGATGGTCCCGCCCAGGGTCGCACGTTCTGTTCCGGCATCGTTGCGAATGCTCAGAGCGCCGCTAGGACACTGGGCCACTTGGCCGATGATCCGCTGCGTGGAAATGCCTTGCGGCGTGATCCAAGGTCGCGTGCCGGGTTTGAAAACTTCCGGAAGGCCATGCCAGCATTTGGCGGAATGGATGCAAAGACCCGGTCTCCAAACGATGCTGACCTCGCCATTACTGTAAGCGTGCTCCTTGTCGCTCATGCCGCAAGCGTGGTTTCGATATGGATGGGATGCTGTAAGGTCTTATGCACCGGGCAGAGTTGAGCGATCTGGACCAAACGTGCACGCTGGGAGTCATCCAGGTCGCCCTCGGCGCGAAGGCGCATGCGGATGCGCGTATCGATCGAGGCTTGAAGGGCGGTCCGGTCGAGTTCCACCTCCACGGAGAGCGAACGCAACGCCCAGCCTTTCCTGTCCGCGTACATCCGCACGGTGATCAACGTGCAGGAGGCAAGGGAGGCACAGAGCAGTTCGTGGGGGCGAGGACCCTCATCCTGCCCGCCTTTGTCGAGAGGTTCGTCCGCCACCAGGGTGTGTCCGCGTAAGCTGACTTGCGTTCGGTAAGGGGTGTGTCCTAGAACGGCGGAAGCGGTGAGATGGGTGGTTTTTTCCACGGCGCAAAGGTGGCTATTCGTTCCGGTCCGGGAGGATCGCGCATCTTGTGAGCACTTGGCACAACCGAGATGAGCAGATCACTATCGCAGTGGTGGGAACACCTCCATGCCCATACCGACGCGCGTGCGTTGGCCGTTTTCCGCATGCTCGTCGGCGGACTGTTCTTCTACGAGATCGGCTTCTACCTGAACATCAACCTGGTGGATATGGGCCTGGTGGGGCCCAAGCTGCTCTTCCCCTACGAAGGGTTGGAATGGATACGTCCCATGGGAAAGGGGTCGATGGACTTCATCCTAGGCGGACTAGGGATAGCGGCGTTGATGATCGCGGCGGGTCTGCTGTACCGCTTCGCCATTGCCTACTTCCTGGTCGCCTACTTGTATATCCTCCTGCTCGACCGGGCGAACTTCAACAACCACTTCTACCTGTTCGTGCTGGTCTCTTTCCTGCTTTGTCTGTCGCCTGCCAACCGTGCCTGGAGCATCGATCGGCTGTTGTTCAAAAAGCGCATGCGCGTAGAGGGCGCGCCCCGTTGGTGCTGGCTGATCCTGCGCGCCCAAATAGTGATCGTCTATTTCTATGGGGGTATCGCGAAGCTGAACGCCGATTGGCTGGGGCGTATGGAGCCCATGCGCTCGGCACTTGATGCCGCCGCCAGAGGGAACGCCATGGAGGACTTTCTCACCAGTACCCCTATACTCTGGTTGTTCACTTATGGGGGTGTTCTCTTCGACCTGTTCATCGGCCCGCTGCTGTGGTGGAAACGAACGCGTATGTACGCTTTGCCCTTGGTGATCTTCTTCAACGTCGCCAACCACTTCCTCTTCGACGATATCGGGGTGTTCCCCTTCTTCATGATGGCCGCCACCATCCTCTTCTTCGATCCGGAGGAGATCGCCCGGTTCTTCGGGGACAAGAAGGATGCGGGCCGTGGACGCAAGCAAGAGACCCCCACAGTGGAGGATCGCCGCTGGCGACCGCTCGTCACATCGGTCCTGGCGGTCTATCTGGCTTTCCAACTGCTCTTTCCGCTGCGTTGGGTGCTGCTACCCGGTGATGTGGATTGGAGCACCATCGGCCAGCGGTTCAGCTGGCGTATGAAGATCAGCACCCGCAACCCGCAGCAGATCGCCTTTTTCGTCCGGGACGATGATGCGGGGATCAAGCGGCCCATTGAACTCACACGGTTCATCAACAACGTGCAAACGGGGCTTACCGCATATGATCCGCGCGCCACTATACGCTTCGCCCGGTGGATGAAGGAAGAGATGCATCGCCGTGGCATGAAGAAGGTGCGCGTCACCAGCGAAACCATCATCAGCCACAATGGGCGGCCGTTCCGGTACTATTTCGCGCCGGAAGAGGACCTGTCCGTGATCGATCCGGACCTCGCGCACCCGGAGCGCTGGGTGCCGCCGGCCGAAGCAGGACCGGAACACGCAGTGGACCCCAAGGTGCTTTTCGAGATCGAACGTCGCAAAACCGTTCCGCCGCCTCGGCAACAAAGGCGCTAGCCGATCGTGTTCCTCGGCCAGTTAAAGACAATTCCGTGGCGGGGAGCGGAGGCAATGAACTCCGTAGGCCTGATCAGGGGCAGAAACTAACGCAGGTCGTTCACCTCCACACCCGGATACTTGGCCTTGTCGAAGGTGAACAGGCCGTCCGCCAGTTCCACGTTCGGAGCGAAGCGCTTCAAGGTGTAGGTCACTTCGTTGCCGTCCTTGTAGTTCACTTGGATGCTCTTAGGCTCCAATTTGGCCTTGTCCACGGTCATTACCACGGTGTGGTAAGGCTTCTTAGCAGGGTCGATGGGGAACAACTTCAGCACTTGCATCACGGTGCCGGAAGCATCGGGGCCTTCAGATACGAACTGGCTCTTGAAACCGGTCTCGTACATGGTGAAAAGCTTGCTTGGATCCAGCTCCTGGTCCATCTCCTTGGGGTCGTTGATGGACACTTCGTTGGCCTCCTTGTTGTAGGTCCACATGGTGGCGCCGTCGTTGATCACGGTGTTCTTGTCCAACTGCAGGCGGAACTTCTTGCCCTTCACCTTCATGGTGCCGTCCTGCTTCACATCCAACTTGCTGCTCTTGTTGTACAGGCGGCTGGCGAAGTCGGCCTCGAAACTGGTGTAGCCCTTGCTCTTGGCCACCAGCTTGTCGAGCACGGCCTTGCTCTTGGGGTCGTCCTGGGCTGCGGCCGTGTTAACGAGGAGCAGGCCAGCGGCGAGTAATGGGAGGAGGGTTCTCATGGGGGTGTGAAAGTACTGGGCCGCGCTGGCAAGCGCCATGCCAAAGGCTCGGCTAGCCCTTTGTCCGGAGCATCGTCCCGGTACACTTGGGCGAACCGCATTTGCACGCCCATATGTCCTTCAGCACCTTGGTGTAGCGTTCTTCCAGTACGATACCGTAGTCATAGGTCAGTTCCTCTCCGGGTTTGATGGCCCGAAGGGCTTCGATGATCACCTTTTCCTTTTTCGGGTCCCCGCTGTCATCGTCGTGTACGAAAGCCACGCAGTTGGGGTCGCAGCTGCAGTTGAGCCAGCGCGCCACGTTGCCCCCCCGGTTGGCGTCGATCAGGTACGTCTCGTTCAGCGTGAACAGGAAGGTATGCCCGCTGCCCACATCGCCTCCGCGCTGCTTGTCCGCCTCTTCATGCGTGACCACTTTGCCTTTGTACCGCACAATGAACTCCCCCTTGCGGATGGGGGCGATGGCGAAAACGCCGTTGCCGTGGATCTTCGAACGCCTGCGGGCGATCTTGTGTTCTGCGTACTTGTCCGACTTGGCCATCTGACACCGTTCTTGATCGGGGGCGCAAAGAAAATCATTCGGGGCGGGGAGTGGTCAGTTGTCGGTTGACAGTTGTCAGTACCGACCAACAACTGTCCACTGTCAACCGACAACAGGCAGATCAGAAATACAACCGGCACACGAACACGGCGGCGATCACGCAGACCAGATCGGCGAGCAGCATGATGCCCAAGGTGTATCTGCTGTCCTTTACATTGACACTTCCGAAGTAAAGAGCGACCACGTAGAAGGTGGTTTCAGCGGCACCTTGGAAAAGGCAACTGAGTTGACCGGTGAGGCTGTCCGGACCGTAGGTCTTCATGGCATCGAGCATGAACCCGCGCGAGCCGCCAGCGCTGAAGGGGCGCATCAAAGCCACGGGCACGGCATCGATCACCGCCTGGTCCACACCCACCGCGGCCAGCACGAATGAGAACCCCTCCATCACCAGACCCATCAAGCCGCTGTTGCGGAAGATGCTGAGCGCGGCGAGCATCGCGAGCATATAGGGCAGCACGCGCAGGCCGGTGGTGAACCCGTCCTTGGCGCCGTGCACGAAGCTCTCGAACATGTTCGTGCCCTTTGCCGTGAAGTACTTCTCCACGAGGAAAGCGTAGGCGACGATGAGCCCGATGATGGTGAGCAACATCCCATTGCTCAAGTTGTCGGTGAAGTGGAATTTGGCCACCCCGGTGAGCGCGCCGATATAGGCCATCAACCCACCGATCAACGCGCTTATGCCCAGCACGCCGATCATCACAGGCAGGTTGAAAAGGTTGATCCGTTGCTTCGCTGCCACCATGAACAACGCAGCGAGCGTGCCGATGAACGACGTGATGATGCACGGGATCATGATGTCGGCCGGGTTGGCCGCGCCCTGCGCCGCGCGGTAGCCGATGATGCTCGTAGGCAGGAGCGTAAGTCCCGCCGCGTGCAGGCAGAGGAACATGATCTGGCTGTTCGTCGCGCGGTCCTTCGTCGCGTTGTCCTCCTGCATGCTCTCCATGGCCTTCAGGCCGAAGGGCGTGGCGGCGCTGTCAAGGCCGAGAAAGTTCGCTGCGAAGTTCAAGGTCATGAAGCCGTAGGCGGGGTGGTCCTTTCGCAGATCGGGGAACACCCGGTGGAAGACAGGGGAGAGGAAGCGGGCCACTTTCTCCATGGCGCGCGAATCGATCAGCAGGTTCAGCAGGCCACAGAAGAAAGTGAGGTAGCCGATCAGAGGAAGCCAAAGATCCGTAATGGTATTGCGGCAGGTCTGAAAGAGGCCATCGGCGCCTTGCTTGCCCACACTGGTCTTCACCACGCCGGTGCCGTTCAGCGTGTAAAGCGTATCGCCGCGTTGCAAGCCTGCTTCACCGGCCGCGCGTATCTCAGAAAGCAACAGCGTTCCCGCCAGGGCGAGCGTATCGCTCTCCGCCACTACCAGAGCATCCCCTTGTTTGCCGTTCACCAAACTGCCCAGGCTGTACTGGCGGCCCAAGCCCAACATCACCAGAACGTAGGTGATGCTGAGGATGAGGATGAAGGTCCAGAAGCGGCTAAGGGCCATGGTTCATCGCCCGATGCGGACGATAGGACAAAGAAGGGCAGCGCCGCCCTCGCCTTCGATCCCCGCGATCGCGCTCCGCGAACAGGTGGGTGTGGAAGACGGCTACTCTGGCAGTACCGCTTTCAGTCCATACACCATCGGCAGCTTGCCCTCCATGCCTTTTATCCGGTGCATGCCGTCGGCACCGGTGATCGAGTTGAGGAAGCAATCATGGGGCGAGCCGTCAAGTTCCGCGAAGCGCTCCAACTGAAGGCCCTTGCCCAGCAAGGTGCCGAGCACGTCACCGAGGGGGTGGTTCCAGGAGTAGGTGGGTAGCTTGATCCCCGCCGTGCGCTCCGCGTAGGTGCCTTCCTCTTCTTCCTTTATCAGTTCATCATTGAAGTACGAGTACGCGATACGCGTGAATCCGTTGTCGAACATCCACATCACCGGGTGGAACTCCACGAAGACGAGTCGTCCGCCGGGTTTCAGGTAGCGCTGGATGTTCGCGGCCCAGGGTCCAAGATCCGGTAACCAGCCGATGGTACCGTAGCTGGTGAAGACGATGTCGAACAAGCCATCGAGCTCCGGCCGGTGATCGATCACATTGCTCAGGATCCATTCCGCTTGCAGCCCGCAGCGTTCCGTCATCTTCTTCGCTTCGGCAATGGCCACATCGGAAATGTCGAGGCCGGTCACCTGCGCGCCCATGCGCGCCAAGGAAAGCGTATCCTGGCCGAAATGGCATTGCAGGTGAAGGATCCGCTTGCCAGCTACATCGCCGAGCAGTTCGAGTTCAAGTGCCGTCAAAGAGTTCCGACCGGCCACAAAGCTCTCCACGTCGTACATGCGTGAAGCGAGGTGGTGCGGCGTCCGTGCGTTCCAGAGAACACGGTTGGCTTCGAAGGCGGCGTTGACGTCCATCCGGCGAAACTACTGTCGGCGCAGGGTCACCATCTTCTTGTCCGCTGTCCCCCCGGTCCGTGGTTCCGCAAGACCTTGGTCCTGGTCAATTCGCTAGGTTGATCTACCTTGGCAAAGAGCACCTGGATGGATCGTACAACGCATCTACAAAGCACATGAGGATCCCGTTGGTGATCTTGGCGATAGGCATGATGATCGCTGTGAAAGCGCAGGTTGATTGGGGGCCGTGTCTGTTCGGCTCGATCGAGCGCCTGACCATGCGCTATCAAACAACGTCGAACTTGGGCACGAAGCCGCCCAGTCGACCTCAGGCGGATTGGGGCGTTTCAGGCGGGTTGTGGTTCAGCACGAATCGATCGAACAGTTTTCGTTTCAGCTCCGGTATTCTGTTCGCATACGACCGAGGAACATCCATTGCATCATCGGACTATGCATATTGGGGAGGGAGCTATGGAACGGTTCGCATGGCTGTGCAGCGCTTGGACGTTCCGCTTACGATGTTGGTCAGACTGGTACCCAAATTCGATCTTATTTTCGGTCAGGGATTTGGGTTCACATTGGAGCATCGCTACGAACTGGAGCGGTACGTGCCATACCATGAAATAGTGAACGGTACGTACGTGGAGGTTGTACGGGCCGAAAAAACGGTCCTCCATGGTGAACCACCCGGGGTGTTGCTAACCATGCGTGTGACCTTAGGTGCCGCGTACAAGGTGAGTGAACATTGGACGATTGTTGGAACCTATGATATGGACCTCACAGGAACCAGCCAATTGAATTCGACGCGTGGAAGGCTCGACCGCGCCAGGTTCGGGGTTCAGTATTCGTTGTTCGACCTGAATTCCGATCGCCCGAAGGAGAAGGTCAGTCCTTGATCCGACCATCGCATCACCCACCGGTGAGATGCCTTTGTTGAAATGGATCTATCACCGGTCTCTGACGGATCGATCAAGGCAGGTTCAACTCCCGCATATCCCCCTTGTCCGTGATCCATACATACTTCACCAGTTCCTTCACCTCCTTCGCCGGGAAGGCGGGCGGTAGCTGGCACTGCAGCGTGAGGTTGTAGGTGTATTGCACCGGCGGTTCGGTGATCTCCGGCCGCAGCACGATGTCGAACTGGCTGTAGGGCACCTTGTTGTAGAAAAGCGTGCTGGGCTTGCGGATATCGTTCGCCACCTGGCCTTTGCGGCGGCTGTTCAAGCTCATGCTGCTATGCGCCTTGTAGGCGGTGTATCGCTCCAGAGGGAAGTACGCACCGTTCTTCTCCGCCGCGGTGCGATGGCTGTCTTCGATCTCCACGCCCAATTTGCCGAACGCGTCCAGTTTCTTCTGCATCGCGCGCATGGCCACGGTCCGCAGCGTGTCATAGCACGCGGCCTGGTCACCCACATAGTAGTCCATCTTCACCAGGTCGTAGATCTCCTCCTTGGCGGCGGCGGTCACCAGCCGGTCCAGAATGCGCGGGTCGCTGAAACGGATGTGGATGTTCTTCTGGATCTCAAAACCCGCCGGGATCTCCTGGTAGTGCTTGCTGAAGCCCTTGCGCAAGGTCTCATACTCGAACACGGGAACGAAGCTCAGCATGTCCACGAACACGTCGTCCACCTTCAGCTTCTCGCGCTTCATGCGATCGAGCAGGCCATCGATACGGGTGGTCATCAGGCTGTCCGCTTCCTCGGCGCTCTGGCCCACCTGGCTCAGGTGGAAGATGGCCATATAGCTGTCCGCCCGCGCGTTCATCATGGCGTTCACCTCGAGTACCAACATATTGCCTTGCACCGTGGCTTTCACGGGCTGTTCCGCCTGTTGGAAGAAGATGCGCGTGTTCTCGTCGTACCACAGGTTGCCTGAAACCTGGGCGAACGCGGGCAGGTGGAGGATCAATGCGGCGAGAGGAAGGAAAGAGGTCGGCGAAGGCATGGGAAGGGTTTTGCCCAAGCGGTACACGGCGCCTCGTGTTCGGTTCATGCGAACCCCCTTCCGACCGCGCGACTACCTTTACCTCCATGAACACCAACTGGTCCAAGATCCTCCTCTTCAGCTTGCTCTCTTTCGCACTGGGCTTTGTCATTTGCTGCTTGTGCTGCCGCATGTGCGGGGGCGGTAGTTGCCATCGCGGTGGCTGTGGGAACGAAATGAGCTGTGGCCAAGGCGCTGCGGCGTGCGCCCATGGCAGCGAAGGCAAGGGATCGTGCTGCAAAGGCGGGCATGGTGCTGCGGCATGTGCGCACGGAGGGGAAGGCATGGGCGCCTGTTGCAAGGGCGGCCATGGCGGCAAGGACCACGGCGTCCATGCCATCGTGAAAGGGTTGGAGGGCTCCGATTTCCAGGGTGACACCACCATCAGCATCCCCGGCGGCACGGTGAACGTGAACCGTGTGGGCGACAAAATGGAAGTGAAGGTGGAGATGCAGGACAGCACGGGGAAAGAGATGAGCCTGGAGATCGAGGAAAAAAACTGAGCGATGGGTAGGAACTTGCCCGAACGGGCAGGTGGATCGCACTGAACGAACATGGCACACTATTCACCTGGCTATCTTCGAAGCGGCTACCACAACCGATCACTTCCATGAAACGCACCGTACTCTTCTCGTTCGCCCTTATCGTTCTTCTCGCGTCATGCGTCTCGAAGAAGAAATACGTCGCCATCCAGGCCTCGAACCAGACCCTGCACAACAAGCTGGATGAGGCGAACCGGGCGTTGAGCGCTTGCGAGAGCGACAAGAACGCATTGAACACCCGGATTGCCGGGCTGGAGTCCAGCAACCAACACTTGCAAGAGCGGGTGAACGAGATGAGCACCACCAACGCCGCCTTGCTGAACAACGTGGGGAATATGGCTACGCTGAGCGCCAAGGAGGCCGAGAACCTGGAGAAGTCCCTGGAGAACATCCGTGAGAAAGATCTACAGATCCGCAGGATGCAGGACGCTCTGACCAAGAAGGACTCCGTGACGTTGGCGTTGGTCATCAGCCTGAAGAGCTCGCTGGGCAACTTGAACGATACGGACGTGACCGTGAACGTGGAGAAGAGCGTGGTCTTCATTTCGCTCAGTGACAAGATGCTCTTCAAAAGCGGCAGCACGGAGATCAGCCCCAGGGCCAAGGATGTGCTGGCCAAAGTCGCCACCGTGGTGAACGACAAACCCGAAATGGACGTGCTGATCGAAGGCCACACGGACGATGTGCCCATCGCCAAGGATTGCGTAAAGGACAATTGGGACCTTAGCGTGCTGCGCGCCACGGCGATCACGCGCGTGTTCACCACCGAACTGGGCGTGGCCCCATCGCGGATCACCGCAGGAGGCCGTAGTGAGTTCGTGCCCTTGGTGCCGAACGATACACCCGAACACAAGTCCGCCAACCGCCGCACGCGCATCGTGATCCTGCCCAAGATCGACGAGTTCTACAAGATGATCGAGGATGGCATGAAGGCGGCGACGGAAGGGGAGAAGTAGAGAGGTACTCATTCGCTATGCACGAAGCCCCCGATCCAGGGGGCTTCGCATTTTAGAGCATCTTTCCGCTATGCGGACGCGCAACAGCTCCTTCGCAAGGTTCGGGTAGAGCGCCACCAGCGCCGAACGACCGTCGACAGTGCCGATCGGTGTGGTGGAGTTGAAAAGGAATTTCGATCACGGGCCCGTCCCGCTGGATCTCTGCCGGGCGGCTCTTCCGCCCGTCTTATCCTTCGGGTCTCCCCGCAACACCCGCATCTGCAACACATCCACGAAAAAGGCGAAGGCCATCGGTCCATAGATGTAGCCTTTGGGGAGGTGTTGCCCCATGCCCTCGGCCACCAGTGCCACACCGATCACCATAAGGAACGCCAGAGCCAGCACTTTGAAGGACGGATGGTCGGTGATGAACGTCGCGATCGGTTTCGAAGCGATGAGCATGATGACCACCGTTACCACCACCGCCACATACATCATCCATAGTTCATCCACCATCCCCACCGCGGTGATGATCGAATCGACGGAGAACACCATGTCCAGCACGAGCACTTGCACCAGCGCGGCCCCAAAGGTTCTGAAGGAGGCGGCCGGTGCGCCCTGCTTCGCCTGCTCTGTCATGTGGTAGATCTCCCGCGTGGCCTTCACCAACAGGAATCCTCCGCCCAAGAACAGGATGATGTCCTTGCCGCTGAAGCCCCGGCCGACGAGGGTGAAAAGATCCGTATCCAGCTTCATGATCCAGGCCACCAGCGCCAGCAACCCAAGCCGGATCACCATGGCCAGCGCGAGTCCCAGGCGCCTCAGGCGGTCCCGTTGCTCTTCCGGCAGGCGATCCGCCAGAATAGAGATGAAGATCACATTGTCGATGCCCAGCACCACCTCGAGCGTGATCAGGGTGAGCAGGGCGATGAGGATATCCAGAAGTTCCATGCACGGGGTATCACTTTCGTTGCTCTCAAATAGCGCACCACCGCCATGTCATCTCCTTCCGTCGGGCATACCGGCGACCGCCACCACACACGGCTCACCGCGAGCGGGGAGATCTTGAAGCTCCAATTCGTCGATCCGGATCTTAGCTCACCCTGCGCTCGTAGGCGCTTGCACCCCACGTCCTAACGCGCGCTCGATCTGCAGGAAGTGCCGCTGCTGGTGCGCGATGGGGAACCGGAACGCATCACCGGCTTTGAACCGGATGATCGGCCCCAGGGAGCTCGGCACCTTCATCGCGTTCAGGTCGGTGGTACGGGCCTTTTCAAGCAGTTGCAGGAAGGCTTCGCACAGGGTGATGAACCGCGCGATGCTCTCCGACGATGCGCCCTGGTTCCTCGGCGGATCGAACATCTTCATCGTCTTCATGCGCAAGGCGATCCGCCCGTCGGGTTTCGGGAGCATGCCCTTGGTGAAGTAGTTGCCCAACAGGCCCGGACGGAACGCTGCGTTCGGCTTTACCGCGGTGGCCCGCCGTACGAACACATCTTTCAATCCCTTGAGGTAGACCCCGCTGCTCAAGTTCATGTGTTCGAAGACCTCCACTGTGTTCCATTGGTCCGGAGCGGGGCGGCGCAGGAGGACGTCCGCGGGCATTTTCTGGATCTCCTTCGCCCGGGCGATCTGCGCGCGGAGCACCGCGCTCAGGTCATCGATCAATTGGGTTGTGTTCATGCGGCAAAGGGATCACATGGCAGGGCCACGTCCACTTGATATGGATCAAGAACGGCTCAACGCTTCCGCCGCAACCGGCTGAAGGTCTCCGGTGTCATGCGCAAATAACTGGCGATGTCCTTCTGCGGGACCAGCTGCAAGAGATGCGGGCTGCGGGCCACCAGACGATCATAGCGATCCTCCGCGCTCAGGCTCAATTGTTCGATCTCCCGGGTTCCACGGCCCACAAGTAGTTCCTCCATGATCAAGCGCCCGAAGCGCTCCATGATGGGCAGTTCAGAGTAGAGCCGTTGAAGGTCTTCATGGCGGATACCCAGCAGCACGCTGTCGGTGATGGCCACTACATCGAATTGGCCTGGCTTGCGTGTGACGAAGGAGGCATAGTCCCCGCTCCAACTCCCATCGTAGGCGAAGCCGACGCAGATATCCTGCCCATCGTGCGGAAAGGACAGGCGCTGCACGCCGCTCTTCACGATGTAGAAGCGCTGTTCCACTTGCCCTACCGCGCTCACGAACGCACCCCGGCTGAAGGCATGCTCCGTCCAATGCGGCGCGATGCGCTGCCATTCAGTGTCACGCAACGGCACGTAGCGTTCAATGGTGCGGCGAACGAGTTCCACGGCCCGAAGTAAGTGCCCGGGATCGAACAGTACACCCCAGGCCCCACATCTAGCGATGGTATCTGTGGAAGCAAACACGACCTTACCAGCGCGTATTACTTGGTCCAACCCTGCATCGAAAGCTCACAATGAGGAACGCACTATTTCATTTTCTGTCGTTCGGCTTGCTCTTCTCATGTGCCAACCCGGCCCCGGTGGAGGATGGCAAGGACCTGATCCAAAAAGTCGAGACCGGACTGGGCCACAGGGTCTATCTCGAAGGGGACTCGTTGTGGACCATCGAGGAGCGCATGGCGCACTACGGTGTGCCAGGTGTGAGCATCGCGGTGATCAAGGACAACAAGATCGCCTGGGTGAAGAGCTATGGCGTGATGGACAAGGAGACCAAGCAGCCGGTGACCGATACCACGCTTTTTCAGGCGGGCTCCATCAGCAAGCCTGTAGCCACGTATGGCGCACTGAAGCTGGCAGAGCTGGGCCTCATCGGTTTGGACACGGACGTGAACACCCAATTGCGCTCGTGGGAACTGCCGGAGAACGAATTCACCCAAGAACAGAAGGTCACCCCGAAACTGTTGCTGGGCCACATGGCGGGTACCACCGTGCATGGCTTCCTGGGCTACAGCCCCGACCTTCCGGTACCCACGATCACGCAGGTCCTGAGCGGCGAAGCGCCCGCCAACTCACCGCCCATCGTAGTGGACAAGCTGCCCGGTGAAGGCTTTCGCTATTCCGGTGGAGGCTATTGCATCATGCAACAGCTGATGATGGATGCGAAAGGCGCTGCTTTCCCGGATATCATGGACGAACTCGTGTTGCGCCCATTGGGCATGACCCGCAGCACCTACGAACAACCGCTCACTGGGGGACGCTTGAAGATGGCCGCCACCGGTTACGTGCCCGATGGTTCCATGACGAAGGGAAAGCGGCACACCTATCCGGAAATGGCCGCCGCCGGTCTGTGGACCACCGCCGAGGACCTCGCCAAGTACGTCATCGACCTGCAACGCACCTACAAAGGGGAGAAGGGTGCCGTGCTTTCGAAGGCATCGGCCGCGATGATGCTCAACGAATACAAAGGCCCGGACGCGGGTGTGGGCGTGTTCCTCCAGACCCTCCAAGGCGAGCCCTACTTCGAGCACGGCGGATGGGACGAGGGCTTTTGCGCCCAGTTCATGGCGCACCGTGATAAGGGCTACGGCGTCGTGGTTCTGATCAACGCCAATCAACCGGACTTCTACGGGAGTTGATCCGCTCCGTGGCTCGGGCGTACGACTGGGAGGGCTATATCCCCACCTACACCAAATTGGAAAACGATATCGCCTCCTTGCAAAAAGTGAGCGGGCGCTACCGCACCGGCAGCGATGCGTTCGTGACCGTATCGCACAAGGGCACGCGCCTGTTCAAGCAGACCATGGAAGATGAAGCGGTCGAGATCTTCCGCATCTCGGACAGCACCTTCATCAGCCGCGAGGATGCCCGCCCCATCCAGTTCAAGCAAGCGGTAGGGGATAGCGCCGCGAGAATGCTGCGATTGAACGAGAACGATGGCAGCGTGGAGAACGGTTATCCGCGCATGACCGATGAGGAGCACATCCCCTTCGAGTTCGTGCTGGCGGGCAAGCCGGACGAAGCGGTCGCAGCCTATCGCACACTCAAGTCAGCGGCCCCAGAGGATGAGGCGGTACATGAGGGTCGGCTCAACGACTTCGGCTACAGCCTCATGGCAACAGGCAAGACCGTGCTGGCCCGGGACATCTTCTACGTCAACATGCACCTCTATCCCACGAGCTCCAACGTGTACGACAGCTATGCGGAGGCGTGCCTGAAGAACGGCGAAGAGGAGCTGGCCTTGGTCAACTACAAGAAGTCCTTCGCCATGGACCCCAACAACAGCAATGCGGCGAGGGTGATCAAGGAACTGGAGGGGAAGAAGAGCAGGCCAGAGTGAGTATTGCCCGCGTAACTCATGGCTGGTTCAACACCGTCGTCGTCACCACCGACTTCTCCTTTCGCCCTTTGGCATCGCTGGCCACCACGTTCCCCTTCTGGACCACTTTGGTCGGCCAGGTCGTGATCTCGTCGAATGTGATCACCATGCTGTTCGTGGCATCGAAGTCGATCCCATCGATCTCCTTGACCGAACCGCCCGCCTTCCGCATCGTGGACTTCACACCCTCCTTGTAAGCGGTCAGATCGAGGAGCACCGTCGAATGAACCTCGCACAGGCCTCCAGGGCCGTCGGCGTCCACCAGCCAGGCCAGCGTCGTCCGCGCAACGCTATCCTCCGGGTTGAACGGGTTCTCGGCCCATTCCTCCATCCGCAGCGTGTCCCCCGGTGTGAACGTCTTGCCAAAAGGGAAGAAAAGGAACCCGACCTGGCTCTCCATGTACGCCTCGATGCTCTCCTTGCTCGCGAACACGCTCTTCAAAGGCGCGAACGCCCGCTCCGCGGTACGCGAAGCCTCCGGCCCCTGCTTCTCCATCACCCGGCTGATCGCTATGAAGCTGCGGTCCATGAAAGCCTGCGCCTCCTTCCAGTTCTGTAGCTCCGCTGCTCCGGTTTTCTTGTCCGCATGGTACGCGAGCACGAGGTCCTGGTAGGCCTTCAGTTCCTCCCCGAGGCCGTCATAGAAGGCAGCCACCGCCTGTAAGGCCACGTTGGTGTAGCGCACCTCCAAGGCATACGCGTTCGGATCCATACCAGCCACTTCTATCGTGGAACTGGTCATATAGGTCGTATCCTCTTCCACCAGGCCGTACTTCACTTCCTGCGCCTGACGCGTAGTGGTCGTGGTGCGGCTATCTCCAACCTCCCACATCGGCTTGAACCCGCGCGCCTCATCCTGTGCGAACACGCCCGGCATCGAGGCCATGGGGAAAAGGAGCGAGGCGATCGAACAGCGCAGGAACGGTGTCATAGGTCGGACTGGATGCTGCGCCGAAGATGGGATTTGTCCCGGTCTTAGAGCCTGGTCGGGATCTCGAAGTCCCCGTAGGCTCACCGTCCGCAGGACCCTGCGGACTAAAGTGACTTCACCGCTAACGATGACCGGCTACGCCGCCATCCCCATTTCCGCCCGCATCAAATACCCGCGCCCCCAGGCGAAATGCGGCGTGTCGCGACGGGCCACGCGTTCAAAGTCGATCGTGGCCATCAACTGTCGCCAGTCGAGTGAAGGGCGTAAGTAACCGAAACGCCTCTCGCCCATGGGCATGTCGTAGTACGTGCGGTAATGCACGATCGCATCATCCTTCAAATACTCGCCGGCCACGTAGCCATCGTCGATCACCGCCGTATAGCTTTCGCGGTCGCCTTTGTAATCGCAGGGCTGGCTCGCCTTCTCGTAATTGTACCGGTGGAACTCACGTAGGGCGTTGAACAACGTTCCGCCGCGCAGGTAGCGCTTGATGTAGCGGTGCATCACATGTTCCTGGAAGAAAGCCGCGGGGCCCTCGGCATCGATCTGCATCGCGCAGGTGCCTTTCCTGGTCGCCCACCAAACGAGCGGATAGATCCGCACACGGCCCTGGTTCGCGGCCGCCACGTACACCCATTGCAAACCTTTCTGTGAAGTGAAGCACCCGCTTCTTACCTCCTGCTTGTCCTTCCCCAGTTTGGTGCAGAGGCGCTCCAGGTCACTGTGCTTCTCCGTCGCATGCCGCAGCACTTGCCCCACGTCCTTGCGGGCGGCCGAAGCCACCTGCACAGGGGTCATGTTGGAGCGGATCATGGCGTCTCATGCGTTATCGGCCGTGTTTTACGGAGGGGGGCAAGCCCGGGTTATCAAACTTGTGGCCTGCAGCAAGAGGCTTATGGCGATTCAAGAGCTGGCAGCTTGTGCCTCTAAGCCCGCATTCAAAGCTTAAGGCTTGGAGCTTTTGGCCATCACAACCACGCTACCAAACAACCCATGGGCTCCGCCCACCTTTTTGCTCCGTGTACTTCCGAGAACCCGAGTTAGGCTCGGAAGACAGGAGACTTCCACGTAGCCCTGGTCCTTGAACACAGTCCCAAGTATCGCGGCACCTCGCTCCGCCGAAGGCTTCGCGAAGGCGATGCAAGACGCCCGCGCGCCGTCGCCGAAGCGCTTTGGCGTAGGCGGCCTGCCCAACACCGGCCCTCGCGCGCGGAAGTCTTGCGCCAGATCGGGGGCTACTGTTTCACCACACGGTAGCTCGCAACACGTCTATCCGCCGAGCGTATCTCCAGGTTGTATGGACCGGCAGTACCATCTAAGTACAGTGACGCTCGCTGTGCGTAACCGATACGGATAGTCTTCAACGTTCGCCCCAGCGCGTCGATCACGCAAACCGTGCGATCCATCGCCGGCGTGGCTTTGTCCTCGATGATCACCTCTCCCGTGGTCAGGGTAGGATACACCCGTATGAGCGATCCACTCACACCTTCGTCCAACCCGACGGCTGGCAGGGCATGGCGGAACACATCACCCATGGCCGCGACCCCGGTATACATGTACGTATCGCCCGCGGCCAAAGAACTCATGGAGGTGTAGGTCAAACCAGCGTTATCAGTGCTCCAACTTGCGCCATTGTCGGTGGACACATAGATGCCACCGCCCATCGAGGCGGCGTAGAGGTGGCCGTTCACGAGGAGCAGGTCCCAGATGGTCAGGGTGAGGATGCCGCTGTTCACAGCCGTCCAGGTATCTCCGTTGTCCGTAGAGCGGAATACACCCTCGTTGGTGGCAACAAAAAGGTCCGCTCCCACGGACTGGAAGTCGTTCACGACCCCGTTGGTCAACCCGACGCTTGCAGCTGCCCAGTTGTCTCCATTGTCCAGTGAGCGGAACACACCTGCACCCGCGCTGCCGGCGAAGAGATACGCCCCGTGCCGGGCCAGCGCGCGTGCATTGCCGGTAAACCCAACGCTCGCGTTCGTCCAGTTCGCTCCATTGTCGAATGAGCGGAACACGCCGCTCTGTAGCGCTGCGAAAAGCGTCGTATCATCACGGAGTATCGCCGATACCATCGTATCCGCTCCCGTAAGGCCATTGTTGATCGGATCCCATGTCGCACCACCATCCACGGATCGGTACAAGCCACTCGTTGTACCTGCGTAGAATTCCGACCCCTCGATCGCCGTACACCAGATGTAGGGGAGGACGAAATCACTACAACAATCGCTCGGCGAAGACCACGTGTCGGCATTGTCGGTAGAGACATACACGCCACCACCCCCAGTTCCGATCAGCACAGTGCTTCCTTCAGCAGCAATGCATTGGATCTGCGTGTTCGGGTTGTTGGTGGCTTGCCACTGTGCTTTCACCAGCAAACCTGTGAGCATGCAATAGGCGAGTAGTTGTGCTTTCATGAGGTCACGGATCTGGCCGATCCAGTGAAGGTACCTCATAAACGGAGGGAGCTTGGTGGTTGTGGCCGCATCAAAAGTTCGAAGCTTAGGACATAAGACATCGGACAGCCATCCTCCGCCTACGACCTAGGACCAACGACCATAGACCAAGATCCCACGCCTGCCCACTGCCCCTGCCTACTGCCTACTGACCAATGGGCTCCGCCCACCTTTTTGATCCGTGTAAGCTCCCCGTTGGCGAAGCATTGATCAAGCTTGCGGCTTGAAGCCTGTGGCTTGTGGCCGGCATGTGGCCCTTACCCACAGATATAAGGAACGCGGCACCTCGCTAGGCCGAAAGCTTCGCGAAGGCGATGCAAGACGCCCGCGCGCCGTCGCCGAAGCGCTTTGGCGTAGGCGCCCCGCCTAACACCGGCCTTCGCACGCGAAAGTCTTGCGCCAGTTTATGGGCCGGACCCGCCTGCGCCAGCCGCAAGATCGGCGTTCAGCAACTCAACGTACCGCAGCAGCACCTCCACGGAGTCCTGCTGCCCTTCCGCAGTGTAAGCGCTAAGCAACTCGGTCATTCCCCGATCCTCCAAACGAGCGATAACGTATTCCTTGTTGAGTGGCCGGGTATTGCCGGTGCGGAGGCTTAGGACATAGAGTTGGCGGTTTCCGGCCGCGATCGCGCCACCGACGGCGCCCCCCATCCAAGCGTAGGGTGTGGTAATGGCTGCTCGGTAGACCAGGAACTCGCCCTGGCACAGGGCCAACGCGTACCATGGCCCCAGCTTCTGATGGAAACAATTCAAGAAGAGCGAATCGTTGCTGGCATACGCATACACGTCCCGCTTCAGATACTTCGTCTCTAGCGTATCACCGATCCCCTCAAGGCGGTAGTCGTTCCCTCCCATCATAACGATATCCCCGGATGACCGGCGCGTCACATTGAGCGTTGCTTTTGCTGCCGGGGCGCGTGCTTTCAATTGATCGAGGTTCAAGCAGATCCCGGAAGGCAGGCTTTGCGCTTGCGCCAGCGCGGGATCGCTGTGAGGGTCAGGCAGGTCGTCGTTAGGCTGCGCATGTACCTCATATAGCTGACGGTATGGGCAAGATATCCTGTGCTACACGTGTATGTTCGTATCAAGGAGCAGGTGTTCAGCGGTCATCGCCCCTAAAATAGCGCAAGTGTTTCCATCCGGTACTGTGTAGAAGTAGGGGCCCGGTGCCCATAGCGAACAGGGATCCTCCACGGAGCCCTGGCCCTTGCACACGGATCCAAGGAACGCGGCACAAGACGCCCGCCTGGCCAACACCGGCCACCGCATGCGGAAGTCTTGCACCAGTTCGAGGGCGTTCGCAACGCGGATTTGATCCGGCTCTAATTATCGCAGCAGCGTCAAATGCCCGCTCTGTCTGCTTCCGGATCCCTTGTTGTCAGTGTATTCGGCCACCCAGTAATAAGTCCCGTCCGAAGCATCCGCCCCAGTCCAGTCGATCAATGGATTATCGGTCTCGAACACCGGAACTCCCAATCGGTTATAGATCACCATATGGAACATCTGGATCCCCTCGCTTGTGATCGGAACCAACTGGTCATTGGCCCCGTCCCCATTCGGGGAGAAAACATTCGGTATCACCAGTATCGGTATGCACCCGTCGTCTGAGATCACCACGGTGTCCGATACCCAGCATTCATTCACAAGGGCGTTCACCCAATAGATCCCCGGTTGATCCACCAGGATCATGCCTTCGGTGGCTGCCGTGCTCCAGAGGTAGGTTGCATTGGGGGTCATTGCGTTCAACACCAAGGTGTCGCCCTCACAAAGGGTCTGGTCGCTACCCAGATCGATCGAAGGCGCTGGTTCGATGTGGATATGGACGGTGTCGCTCGCGCTACAATGATCCACGGTCACCTGCACCCAATAGGTTCCCTGCTGTGCGACCTCTAACGTGGCGTTCGTTGAATTGTCGCTCCAGAGGTAGGTCGCGTTCAAGGTCGAGGCGTCAAGTAGCGACGTCTCTCCTTGACAGAGCGTGGTGTCATCGGGCCAAACGAACGGTGCGAACGACTGGTATTCCACATTGATCGTATCCACTGCAACACAATTCGCCAAGGTGGCTTCGATCCAATAGCTTCCCGGTTGGGTGATGGTCGCAACGGGGCCTATGGTCCCATCCTGCCACAGGTAGGTCGCGCCGGGGATCGCCACCTCCAGGACCACGCTGTTACCCTCGCAAAGCGTGGTGTCGTTCCCAAGATCGAGCGCAGCCAAGGGATCGCTAGCGACATTGATCGTATCGCTTGCGCTGCAACCGCTCACTGTGAGCTCTATCCAATAGATCCCCGGCTCGTCGACCTCCAGAATGGGACTTGTCGAGTTATCGCTCCACAAATAGGTCGCGTTCGGAGCGGTCACATCGAAGGTCAACAAGTCCCCATCGCAAAGCGTGGTATCGCTGGGCAGATCGACCAGGCCGGGTGTAGTGTAGTTCACTTGGATGGTGTCTACCGCACTGCAATTCCCCACGTTCACTTCCACCCAATAGATCCCTGGATCGGCTACGTTGGCCGTGGACGATGTGGAACCATCGTACCACAGATAGGTGGCGTTCGGTGTGGCAACGCAGGATCAATATCTCCCCTATGCACAGCGTCGTGTCGTTACCCAGGTCGGGCAGTGGAGGGGCGGTGTAGGCGATCGTTACGGTGTCCGTAAGTAGGCCGCAGCCAATGGAGGTTACCTGCACCCAGTAAGTACCAGGCGCTCCGACAGCGAGGGTTGGAACCGTGGAGCCATCGCTCCATAGATAGGTTCCAGCCGGCCCGGAAGCCACCAACGTCGTGCTGTCTCCATCGCACAAGACCACATCGTTCCCCAGTGTGACCATGCACGCATTTTCGAGAATGACGTTGTCCATGTAGTAATATGACTCGGTGGGGGTGCCAGCGCACGTTCCCGAGAAGACCAGCACATTGCAGTCGGCCGGAGCGACGAAAGTGAACGTATGCGTCTGCCACTGGCTTTGGCTGATCGTATTGTTCGGAATGGTCCCCAGCAATTGGACCGAGGGGATATCTGTCGGGCGATCGGAAGTATGGAATCGACATTGGAATAGACGTGAAAGTCATCGCTGCCAGCGAAAAGCCCGTTTTGACAGGTCACCAGGTCTAAGGACAACGTATAGATCTGGCCTTCGACCAGCGGTGTACTTAGTGGATGATAGATGGATTCATTGTAAGGAGGTGCCACAACCCTTGTATGGAACCCTGCATAGACGGTGCCGTCGGAACCGATGAGAGGAGGACCAGGGGTGCAAAATGAATAGTTCGGTTGGCCGCAAAAAATATCAACGGTTGGATATCCATGGAAAGGATGTGGTCCCGTGGTATACCATCCTACGACATTGTCGTTGAAGTCGCCGTTCGGTGCTCCGAGGTTGCACGGGCCTGTATGAACTTCAAAACTCCCATTCTGCACTAGGTTCTGTGCAAGGCCTGGTGTGTAGGACAGTAGGCCCCACATGACGCAAGCCCCGGCTCCAAGTGCATGTTTCATAGATAGGGGAGCAACACGATCGTTCCATCCCAAAACTACCCCGTCTTGATCGAACTGCGTTCAGGAGCTCCCCCACTGCGAGCCCTTCTCAATAGTGGGCAGATCAGAATCCCCCCATCCCCGGCCCAGCACCCGCCGTCTCACCTGCGTTCAGGTGCGCATGCAAGGCCTGCTCATTGGGGATCATCACGCGGCGCGCCTTGCTGCCCTCGGATCCACCGAGGATCAACCCACTTCCGGGTCTCCCGCCTCGGGCCCCGCGCTCGTAGCTGTGATCACAACCGGAACAACGCGATCTCATCCTCCAGCTTGTCGAAGTGCTTGTCACCGGTCACCAGAGGCATGTTCAAGTAAGCGCCGGTGGCGGCAATGATGCAGTCGGGCAACTTCAGTCCGGTCTGTTTGCGGAAGTCGATAGCATAGGAGCGCACCTCCTGTTCCGCACCAATGATCAGGCATTGGTCCAGGAACGCCCGGATCTTCCGCGCTTGTGCATCGGTTATGCGCGAAGTTGCGAGCAGTTCGATCTCGGTGATGAACGAAACATGGATGTCGGCACCGCTCAGGAAGTCGACCACCATCTTCTCACCCGAGAACATCCGGATGAGGATGTTGGTGTCCGCGAGGATCCGCTCACCACTCATCGCGCATACGCCTCACTTCCTCCAAGGCCCATTCCGCCATACCCGGAACAGCACCGCTGAACTTCCGCACATCGGGCAACGCCCGTTTGGGACGCTTCGGTGTGCTCTTGCGCACTGTTGTGCGCTTGGTCGGTTTGTTAGCCAGCTTGCCCATGGGAAGGAAGATGATCGCAAGTTAAACAGGCACGGTCTGGTGTCCTCAGAATCCCCCCATCCCCGGTCCAGCACCCGCCGGCACACCCGCGTTCAGGTGCGCATGCAAGGCCTGCTCATTGGGGATCATCACGCGGCGCGCCTTGCTGCCTTCGAATCCACCGAGAATGCCGGCGGCTTCCAGTTGGTCCACAATGCGGCCGGCGCGGTTATAGCCCAGCTTCAGCTTGCGTTGGATGAGCGAAGTGGAGCCCTGCTGCGTTTGCACCACCAGGCGGGCGGCTTCTTCGAACATGCTGTCGCGCTCGCCATCGTCCAGGTCTACACCGCCTTCGCCTTCCTCCATCGGGGGCTCGGGTAGGAGCAGGGCATCGGGATAGCCGCGCTGGTTGCCGATGAACTCGGTGATCTTGTCCACCTCCGGCGTGTCGACGAAGGCGCATTGGATGCGGATCAGTTCGTTGCCGGTGCTCAGCAGCATATCGCCGCGGCCTATCAGCTGGTCGGCGCCGCCGGTGTCGAGGATGGTGCGGCTGTCGATCTTGCTCGTCACGCGGAAGGCGATACGCGCCGGGAAGTTGGCCTTGATCGTACCGGTGATGATGTTCACGCTCGGCCGCTGCGTGGCGATGATCAGGTGGATGCCGATGGCGCGGGCGAGCTGGGCCAGGCGGGCGATCGGGGTCTCCACCTCGCGGCCGGCCGTCATGATCAGGTCGGCGAACTCATCCACCACCAGCACGATGTAGGGGAGGTAGCGGTGGCCGTTCTCCGGGTTCAGGCGGCGCTGGATGAACTTGGTATTGTACTCCTTGATATTGCGCACCTGTGCGTCCTTCAGCAGCTCGTAGCGCTCGTCCATTTCGATGCACAAGCTGTTCAGCGTGGCCACCACCTTCTTGGTATCGGTGATGATGGCGTCGCTGTCGCCGGGCAACTTGGCGAGGAAGTGCCGCTCGATCTTATTGAAGAGGGTGAGCTCCACCTTCTTCGGATCCACCAGCACGAACTTGATCTGGCTCGGGTGCTTCTTGTAAAGCAGGCTGACAAGGATCGCGTTCAAGCCCACCGATTTGCCCTGGCCCGTGGCACCGGCCATCAGCAGGTGGGGCATCTTGGTGAGGTCGGTAACGAAGGTCTCGTTGGTGATCGTCTTGCCCAGCACGATGGGCAGGTCGGCGGTGCTGTTCTGGAATTTCTCGCTGGCGATCACCGCGCGCATACCCACCACCTGCGGCTTGCTGTTCGGCACTTCGATACCGATGGTGCCCTTGCCGGGGATGGGCGCGATGATGCGGATGCCGAGCGCGGCGAGGCTCAGGGCGATGTCGTCCTCCAGGTTCTTGATCTTGCTGATGCGCACCCCCGCCTGCGGGATGATCTCGTAGAGCGTCACGGTCGGCCCGATCGTCGCCTTGATCTTGTCGATGCCGATGTTGTAATGGCCGAGCGTCTCCACGATGCGGTCCTTGTTCGCCTCGAGCTCTTCCTTGGTCACCGTCAGTTCGCCGGTGCCATGGTCCACGAGCAGGTCGATCGGCGGAAGCTCGTAGCTGCTCAGATCCAATGTGGGATCATACTCACCGAACTCCTTCAGCTTCTCCTCGATCTGGTCCTCGCTCAAGAGCTTCTCCTCCTTGGGCGCTTCTACGCTCATACCGTCGACAGACATAGGCACAGCCGCGAGGATGGGGTCGAGAAGCACTTCCTCGACAGCACTATCACCCATTTCTAGTTCGAGGCCGACTTCTTCTTCCTCGGTTTCTTCATAAATGTCGTCTGTCACCCCGGGCTCCGACCCGGGGTCGCGCAAGGCCTCGGCCATCATCGGCTCCACCACAGCAGGCTCCACCTCCAACTCCATCGATGGGGTAGGAGCGGGAACGACCGGCACTTCAGCGGCTGCGGTTTCTTCCATTTCGCGTTTCGCGCGATTCGATTTCACCACCGGCTCTTCGACCACCTCTTCCACAGCCTCAGCCGCAGGCGCCTTCTTCTGAAGGAGCTTTCCGAGCCACTCGAAGGAAGGATCGAACACCACCGTCAGCACCGCGCCGAGGCTGAAGAGCAGCAAGGCCCCGGTGCCGAAGTTGCCGATCAGCCCGGTGAGATGTCCGTTGATCGTATAGCCCACGGCGCCGCCCAGGAAGGCGAGATCACCGCTGCGGAACACGAAGCCGAGCGCGGCCGGCAGCCAGAGCAGCGTGAGGGCGGTCCAGGTAAGGGTGCGCTTGAAAGGTAGCAACCACGTGCCCAGCAGAATGCGCATACCACCGAGGAAGCTCCACAGCACAAAGGCGAACGAGGCGATCCCGAACCAGGTGCGGATGAAGCGGTGGGAGAGCAGTGCGCCCAATTTGCCCAGCCAGTTCTCGGCCTGCACCTCGCGGCTCAGCAACACGCCCCATGATCGGTTGGTGAGGTCCTGGTCCAACTTCCAAGTGAAGAGATAGGAGACGAAAGCGACCAGCAGGTAGCCCGCGCCAAGCACCAGCATCAGGCCCACCACCTTGTGGGTGCGGCCATCGCGCACAAAGGCCTTCACCTTGGGGAGAAAGCCTTCACTGGCTTCCTTGGGAGCATTGCGCCTTGGGGAACGCTTGGGCGCTTCCTCCACTTCGTCCGTTTCGCGGACCTTGTTCTTGCGTTCGCTGGCCAATGGATGCGGTGCCCGAGCAGGCTTGCGCGCGGACCCGATAAAAGTATCGGGGGGGCTCAGCAACAACGGCCCTCACCGGGCCGCTATTATCAACAGTGCTTTAGGGAAAACCGCCGCAGGTTGTGAACCTCAGAGACTGAAGGAGGAGAGCACCTCTTCGAGCTCGCCGTGGAGCACATCAGGGGACACCTTCTGGTAGCCCTCCTTCAAAGCGAACTTGGTGGGTTCCACCGGGCCGGGTATCACGGTGGTGGCCTCCAGGCGCATACGCATGCCGTACTGGATCATTTCATACCGCAGCAGTACCCCAGGGATCTCGCGGAACGGGCTGAACCAGTTGGGGTCTTCGATGCGGATACGGTCGGTGTACCACACCTCGATCTCGGGGCGGTCGATGCTGCCGAAGAGCGCCACGGCTTTCTTGCACGGATAGCCGGCGATGGTGTCGAGTTCGCCGGTGTACAGAAAGGTAACCGCCGGCTTTTCCTTGTTGAAGCTCAGGATGTCGCGCTGGCCCATGTGGCTCACCAGCTTCTTGCTCAGCACGCTGAGCTGGTAGTCCATTTCCTTCTGCTCGTTGTCCGTAACGATGGAGGTGCGGAACACCCCCATGCCAGCGCTCAGTTCGGCCATCTGCATGCCACTGCCGAAGGTGAGCGTGGTTTTTTCCGGGAGCATGCCCGCCATCAGCCCGTCAGGGTCGTAGTCCGGGAAGGTGAGGGCGTACTCTATAACCCCCTCGGCCACATGCTCTTGCAGTAGCCCCTGGCCGCAGCCGTTGCCCAGAAGGGCAACGGCAAGCAGCACAGCGGTAGTCGTGGTGTCCTTGTGGTCCATCGGTCGATCTGAAGCAATGACAGGTGGCCTTCCTACGGGCAGGTCGTACCCAGGGTTCCGGGGCCTGGAAAGGGGCCTCCGTACCTTGGCCGTCCGGTAAGAAGGGCATTTATGGAACTACGATTGATCGAAGCCGCCTCTGAGATCGGGGCGGGCAAGCGCGGAGCCAGTATGGGCATGGCGGCCCTTCGGGTGGCGGCGTGGAAATTGGGCAGCGAACTGTTCGGGCATGCCGAGGAGAGCATCCTCCGGGACGAGAACGACGTGCTTTACGAGGACGATAGCTCCCCTAGCGCCCACCACATCGACGGATTGATCCGCTTCGAGAGCGATCTGGCCTACGAGGTTTACCGCTACCTGCGGAACAACACCTTTCCGATCGTGGTGGGAGGGGACCACAGCATTGCCATCGGCTCGGTGTCAGGCACCAAGATGGCCTACCCGAACGAACGGCTCGGGGTGATCTGGATCGATGCCCACGCCGACCTGCATTCGCCCTGGACCACGCCCAGTGGCAATGTTCACGGCATGCCGCTGGCGCTGCTGATGCACTTGGAGAAGAAAGGCCGCAATCGTCCTCGCGTGTTCACCATGGATGTGTGGGACCGCCTGCGGAAGATCGGCGTGAACGGCCCCAAGCTCGTCCCTAGTGATCTGGTCTTCATCGCCCTGCGCGACTACGAGCCCGAGGAGCAGGCCATCATCGATGAGCTTCGGATCAAAGTGATCACCGTGGAACAGTTGCGCGCCAAAGGCGCCAGCGGCGTCGTGCGGGAAACGCTCGCCTACCTCACGGCCTGTGAACGCATCCACGTCAGCTTCGATGTGGACAGTTTGGATCCTTCGATCTCCGTAGGGACCGGGACCCCGGTACCGAACGGCATCACCCTGGACGAAGCGCGCGAACTACTCACCGGCTTCTGCACCGATCCCAAGACCGCGACCCTCGATGTGGTCGAGATCAACCCCGCGCTCGACACCAACAACGCCATGGCCGAATCGGTGCTGGGGGTGTTGGAGCCGCTCTATCCCATTCTCCGGAACCGCTGAGCGCGCGGCGCGCCCGAGCACATGAGCCAGGTCGCATCCGGCGTCATCCTCATCCGGCCCACAGGCTTCGGGTTCGATCCGGAGACAGCGGAGAGCAATGGGTTCCAACAACTCGTCGATGATCCGGAGATCCGGAAGCAGGCGGAAGAGGAGTTCGATGCGCTCCTGATGGCGCTGCGGAACTGCGGTATCGCCACCACGGTGCTCGATCCCGTGGATCCGGCCGCGCCGAACGCGGTATTCCCGAACAACTGGTTCAGCACCCACGCCGATGGCACCGTGGTGCTTTACCCGATGTGTACGCCGAGCCGTCGTGCGGAACGCGATCGTGCCTTCGATGAGGTCTTGGTCCGCGAGGGCTGCAAGGTGCGGCGCCTGGTGGACCTGAGCGTGCTTGAGAACGACGACCGCTTTCTGGAAGGCACGGGCAGCCTGGTGCTGGATCGAGTGCGCAATGTGGCTTACGCGGCCCTCTCACCACGCACCACGGAACGCGCATTGAACCTCTGGTGCGGCACCCTGCTCGGGCACCAGGTCCCGTTCCTGGCCACGATGGACGGGACGCTGACGGGCCAGCCGGTCTACCACACGAACGTGCTGATGAGCATCGGTGAGGCGTTCGCAGCGGTCTGCCTCGAGGCCATGCCCTATCCCGTGGATCGTGACGACGTGCGCACCGAGTTGGAGCGTGCGAACAAGGAGATCATCCCGATATCGCTGGAGCAGATGCACGCCTTCGTAGGAAACATGCTGCAACTGCGTTCCGTGAAGGGCATGTTCATTTTCCTCTCCGAGACCGCATTCGCCGCCCTGCGGCCGGATCAACGTATCGCGCTGGAGAAGCACGGCCAGTTGGTGCCGGTGGCGGTACCCACAATAGAGCGCGTCGGTGGTGGTAGCGTGCGGTGCATGCTGGCGGAGAACTTCTTGAGCAAGGCGCAGTTGTCGGGTACCCGGCTTTGATGGACAACCGACAACTGACATCTGACAACTGACAACTGTTTCCTTTGCGCCTCCATGTTCCAAGACCGTCTCCAAGCGCTGCTCGTTCCCGCTGTTCAGCAAGCGTTCGCATCCGTCTTCAATGCCGAGGTCGCGGCGGAGCGCATCGCGTTCCAGACAACACGGCCCGAGTTCGAAGGGGATGTGACGATCAACGTGTTCCCCTTCCTCAAGCAGACCGCCGACAAGTCGGGGCAGAGCGGCAAGGGCCCGGAGCCCACGGCCCAGGCGATCGGGGAGCATCTCCAGCGAACGTGGAGGTCGTGGAGCGCTTCAACGTGGTCAAGGGCTTCCTCAACCTCGTGATCGCCGATCGCTACTGGCTCGGCTTTCTTCAAGAAGCGCGGGAGAAGGACATCCTTCAGTTCCCATCGAGCGGCCGCAAGGTGATGGTGGAGTACAGTTCGCCGAACACGAACAAGCCCTTGCACCTGGGCCATTTGCGGAACAACTTCCTCGGGCATAGTGTGAGCCGCATCCTTCAAGCGGCCGGTCATGAAGTGATCAAGGCACAGGTGATCAACGATCGCGGCATCCACATCTGCAAGAGCATGCTGGCCTGGCAG
Source organism: Flavobacteriales bacterium (assembly GCA_016703105.1). Taxonomy (GTDB): domain Bacteria; phylum Bacteroidota; class Bacteroidia; order Flavobacteriales_F; family PHOS-HE28; genus PHOS-HE28. Next base: position 367,460 of record JADJCS010000001.1, on the reverse strand, counting down.
AAGTTCGGCAATGGCGAAACGCCTGAGAGCAGCGGCCTGAAGGGCGATAAGCTCGTGGGCAAATACTACGTGGAGTTCGACAAACGGTACAAGGTCCAGGTGGAGGAGATCATTGAGAACGGCGCCACGACCATCTCCACACCGCTGCACCCGAATGTGCGTGCCGAGACGATCTCCAGGGAGCAGGCCGAGAAACTGGCTCCTTTGATGCTTGAAGCGCAGGAGATGCTGCGCAAGTGGGAAGCGAACGATCCCGAAGTGCGCGCGCTTTGGGAGAAGATGAACGGCTGGGTCTATGCAGGATTCAACGCCAGCTATGCCCGCATGGGGTGGAGTTCGACAAACTTACTACGAGAGCCAGACCTACGTGCTCGGCAAGAACGATGTGCTCGAAGGCCTGAAGAAGGGCGTGTTCTACGAGAAAGACGGCGCCGTTTGGGTGGACAATACCGCTGAGGGCCTCGACGAGAAGGTGCTCCTTCGCCGCGATGGCACCAGTGTCTACATGACGCAGGACATCGGCACGGCCATCAAGCGTTTCGAGGATCACCCCGGCCTTTCCCGCCTGATCTACACTGTGGGCAACGAGCAGGACTACCACTTCAAGGTGCTGTTCCTGATCCTGAAGAAGCTCGGCTTCCCCTGGGCCAACGAGCTCTTCCACCTGAGCTATGGCATGGTGGACTTGCCCAGCGGAAAGATGAAGAGCCGTGAAGGGACGGTGGTCGATGCGGATGACCTGATCGAAGAAATGGTCGGCGAAGCGCGCGCCACGGGCGATCAGCTCAGCAAGCTCGATGCGGTGAGCGAACAAGAGAAGACGGAACTCTATGAGATGGTCGGCCTGGCCGCGCTCAAGTATTTCCTCTTGAAGGTGGACCCAAAGAAGCAGATGCTCTTCGACCCCGCCGCGAGCATCGACCTGCAAGGGCATACGGGGCCGTTCATTCAGTATACCTATGCGCGGATCAGAAGTTTGCTGAGAAAGGCGGAGGCGGAGTTGCCGGTTGTCAGTTCTCAGTTGTCAGTGACCGAAGGACAGCCGACAACGGACGAACATGAACTACTCCCCGAGGAACGCTCGGTGCTCAAACTTCTCCATCACCTTCCGGCGGTGCTCCAAGAGGCCGCCACGCGCCTGGATCCCTCATCGATCGCCAACCATACGTATGAATTGGTGCAGGCGTACAACACCTTCTATCAGAGGGTGCCGGTCATGAAGGAAGAGGACCCCGCCAAGCGCCAATTCCGCATCGGGTTGAGCGCTGCCACGGCCGCTGCGACGAAGCGGGCGATGTGGTGCCTGGGCATTGAGGTGCCCGAGCGGATGTGAACCGCTGAACTCTGCGTTCCTCTGCACCTCCGCGTCTCTGCGGTGAAATGTCCCGGCTCAGAACTTCGGGCAGGGCACGATCTTATGCTTGCGCGACTTCACCTTGCGGGGCCATTCGTACGTGAGACTGATCTCGTGCGCCCCCCCGCTGGCCATGGTGAGCATGCTCACGGTAACATCATAGCTGTACACGATGCGCAGTTGCATCGGCGTGTCATAGCCCACCATCAAACTCACGGCATCGCTGTTCGGGTAGCCCGGTTGGTAGGCTTTCAGCCCGGGAATGCCACGGTACCAGATCCCGCCGATCAGCTGCTCGTGGTCCACGTAGAAACCGATGTCGAACTGGTCCCACTTATCCTGCGTTTTGTAAAGCGCCGCGAAGGTGCCGATCGTGTGGCTGTACATCATGCGCTGGTTGTCCAGCGGGAAACGGTATCCGGTATGCACGCTCGTGCGGACCGGTAAACGCGCGTCCCCATCGGTGAACAGGCTTTGCTGGGGACGGTTCAAGTGGCTCGCGCTGATCCCTGCCCAGAAGCGTTCGTTGTAGTACATGCCACCGATGCCTACATCGAAGTAGTTCACGCGCTCCACCATCCTCGCTTCGATGCTCGTGGGGGCGTTGTCACGGATCACCTGGTCGGCGAAGAGCGTGTTGTTCGGATCCAATCCACGGTTCGTGTAGGCCATGCGCAGCCCGGCACGAAAAGCGCTCTTCCGGTTGATGCGCGCCTCGTAGCTATAGTTGAACGAGACCTGGGTGAAGCTCAGGCCGTTGACGCCGGCGCGATCGCGCATGGCCATCAAACCAAAGCCACTGTTCAGCTTGGCGGCGCGGTGATCATAGCTGCAGGCATACGTCTGGAAGGCGTTCACCACCGCGCTGCTCCACTGGTTCCTATAGTTCGCGACGATCCGGTCCTGCTGCGTATTGCCGGTGAGCGCAGGGTTCAAGTACATCGGCGCCGCGAAGGATTGCGTCAACTGAGGGTCCTGTCCGCGCGCCAGACAGGGCGCGAGCAAGATGACCTGGAACAGGGTGCGTAGCGATATCCTCATGGACGTTTAGCGGAAGAGGGTGATGTCGCCCACTTGCTGCGATTCCTGGCCATCCACGAAGCGCAACCAGACCTGGTAGACATACACGTCCTGGGGGCTGAGTTGGCCGCGGTAGTAACCGTCCCACCCTTGGCGGATGTCAAGGCTTTCGAAGATGAGTTCGCCCCACCGGTTGTAGATCCGCATGCGGAAATCCTCGACAAAGCGGGCGAAGGGGTAGAAGACGTTGTTGCTGAGATCCTCATCATCATAGTATCCTCCGTTCCCTCCTACGGGATCGGGAGTGAAACCGTTCGGGATGGTCACATCATAGACCGGAGTGATCCGTACCACATGCGCGGCGGTGTCCGTGCAACCATGGATGTCCGTCACCACGAGCATCACTTGGAAGTCGTCCGCATCGATGAACGCGTGCGAGGGGTGCTGTTGATCGCTGACCCCACCGTCGCCGAAGTCCCAGGCATGGTCGATGATCGCACCGGTGCTCTGATCGGTGAAAGTGATGAGGGCATTGTCCGCATCGGTGATCCAAGGGCTCGCCGTGAAGGCTGCCGTGGGAGGGGCGTACGCGATCACCACGCCAGGCGCTGGGGCGCTGCTGCTGCAGCCGAGGGCAGTGGTCACCGTGAGCCCCACGTTCCAGGTACCCGCTTGGAAGGTGTGCATGGGCGCTTCGGTCACGGAACTGGCGCCGTCGCCGAAGGTCCAGAGGTAGGTGAAGGTCCCGTCCACAATGGTATCCGGGAATTGCACGGTGAGGGGCGCGCATCCTTCAGCGAAAAGCGGTGGAAGCACGAATTGGGGAGGCTCATCGACCTGGAGTTGGAGCACCTGGCTCAGGGTGTTGCCGCATGCGTCCGTGGCCACCACATCCAAGGTCATGTCGGCGGGCACTGGAACGCTGAACGGTCCTGTTCCGAATTGTCCGAGTTGTGGCCACCAGAGCTGCACATTGGCCGGATAGCCTTGCACCTGCGCGCTCACGATGGCGGTGTCTCCCGGGCATACGACCGCATCTCCCGATGTCAACAATTGTGCTGCGGGGAGGTTGAGCACGGTGACCGGAAAGGTGAGCACCGGACCACTGCAACCCACGGCATCCACTACGGTCACCACCACGACCTGGTTGGTCGCGAAGCTGTGGGTGATGCTTGTTCCTGTACCGATCCCGCCCCAGCTTATCATCAGGTTGCCCGTACCCCCAGCGGCTTGCGCGCTCAGCAGTGTTGGCGCGTTCACGCAAACGGTGTCGGGCACTTGGGCGCTGAGCATGATCGGGGGCGGCGCACCCAGCGTAGTGGACAGTTGCACGGTACAGCCGTTCGCATCGGTGGCCGTGACCGAGAAGTTCCCTGCGGGAAGTCCGCTCGCGGTGGGCCCCAACTGATTGTTCGCGGCCGCATCCCATTGGTAGGTATACCCCGGGGTGCCTCCGCTGGCCTGAACGGTGGCCCAGCCATTGGCCGAAGCGGCGCAGAGCGGATCGGCGCTCTGTGTCAAGCTGGCTTGTAGCGCGGTGGGTTGTGCGATGGTGACCGACATGCTCGTGTCACAGCCCAATGGGTCCGTGACCGTTACCGTATAGGTGCCAGAACCCAAGCCCACCGCAGGGTTGGAGATCTGACCGCTGGGATCGTTCCAGTGGTAGGAGAGGCCCGATGTGATCGGCAGGAAGGTCGCCGAGCCGGTCGCGGTGGAAAAGCAATCCGCTGGGGTGCTGGTGATCTGCGCTCCGAGGAAGCTGTTGGACAATTGCACGACCACGCTATCCACATCCGCAGCACAATTCGTATTTCCTGTGGTGGTGAGGAAGAGCAGCAAAGAGCCGGTCTGGATCTCGGGCACGGTGGGGGTGTACTGTACGTTGAGGCCAGTACCGGTCCAAGTACCCGTTCCACCGCTCCATTGACCACCTGTTGCGTTCTGCACCGTGCCGCTCAGATCCAGCGGCAGTTCGTCCATGCACCCGATCAGGTCGGGGCCTGCATTGGCGCTGTTGGGTTGTGCCAGCGCGTTCACCGTCGCTGTGCCGCTCACTGGAGCACATCCGTTCGCATCGGTGACCAGAACGGTCCACGAACCCGCGCCCACGGTGATGGAGGACGTGGTTCCCCCATTGCTCCAAGCGTAGGCGTAGGGGCCCGTTCCGCCCGAGGCAACAGCGGTCACCGAACCGTTGTTCAGTCCGGCGCAGGTTTCATCCGTAGCGGTGAGTGAGGCGAGGGTGAGCGCGGCCGGTTGACCGATCGTGACGGGGAGGGTCACGCTACACCCTGCCGCATCGGTCGCGGTCACGCTGTAATTCCCAGCGGGCAGACCACCGATCTGCGACGTGGTCGGGGCACCAGGGGCGTTCCATTGATAACTCACTCCAGGGATCGTGGGTTGGTAGCTCGCGGTGCCGCCGGCTGATCCATTGCAGAGCGCGTCCGTGCCGCTCACAGAAGCGTTGAGCAGGTCATCGCTCAACAGGACATGCACCGTGTCCACATCAGCGGCGCAAAGCGGATTGCCGGTGGTGGTGAGCAGGAGATCCACGCTCCCTGCCGCCAGTTCTGCGGCCGTGGGCTGATAGGTCACGCTGAGGCCAGCACCCAGGAAGGTCCCCGCACCGCCGCTCCAAACACCTCCGGTCGCATTGGTCACAGTTCCGTTCAATTGTACCGGAAGCTGATCGAGGCACCCGAGCAGGTCAGGTCCTGCGTTGGCCGCGTTGGGCTGTGCTTGAGCGTTCACCACTGCGGTGGCCGGTGCGGAAACACATCCGCTCGCGTCCGAGGCGACCACGGTGTACGTGCCAGCACCCACGTTCACCACTGCGGTGGTATCCGGGAGGTTGGACCAGCTATAGCCGTACGGGGCGGTGCCGGAGATCACACTCACGCTCACGCTACCATCATCGGTGCCCGCACAGCTCTCATCCACCGCAACGATGTCGATGAACATGCCGGGTAGCACGGTGATGCCGTAGACGTACGTCTGGAACGCCGGGATCGGGCAAGCGCCATCGTTCACCGTGACGATGAAAGGGTAAAAGCCGGCCGTGCCCATGGACCCCGTCCAGCACACCGTACATGTGATGGGGTTCGTGCCCGTGTACGTGAACGTGGCGCCTGGTAGGTTCTGGCCCACGTTGCTGGTGGCGGTCAAGATGTTGTTCGCGTTCAGGTCACTGATCTGGAAGTTGAAGCAGAAATCACCCGACTCGCAGACGTCCACACTGTTCGGTCCGGTCTGTACGGCCGTGCCCGTAGTGCCGACCACCGTTCCGGTGGCCGCATCGGGCGGTACGTTGGTACAGGGGTAGGCGATGAACTGCATATCGCGCATCACGGTACCGATGAGGTTCCCTGCTGTCCCAAGCGCTCACTTCCACCACCACCACCCAATTCCCCGCGAGGTAGGGCGTAAAACTCAACAGGCCCGTCAAGGGGTCCAGGGTGATCCCGGAGATCGGCTCCAGACCGGTGTAAGGCGGTACGTAGAGGATGGGCACACCGAACTCGTCCAACGCACCTACCAGTGCATAGCTCAAGGAATCTCCATCAACGTCGAAGGCACCATAGCTGTATGTCACCGGATAGTTCAGGCAGACGTAGGGACTGGCGATGTTGGTGAACTCGGTCGAGTTATCGCAGGGGTCAACGACGTTGTTCAGGGTAGTCGCGATATACATCGCATGATCGTCGGGATCCACCAGGTTCGCCACGGCCGCATTGCGGTTCCGGCCCACCCAACTCAGGGTCCAACTGTCACACGGGGGCAGGGTGACCACCGTGGTGTACGTGTACTGTTCGATGCCGGGCAGGTTACCGCCGTTGCAGGTGCTGTTGGGCAGTTGCAGACCGCAGAGTTGGGAAAGCTCGACGGGCTGGGGGGTGTTCAGCGTCACGCTCAGTGTATCGCATGGGCTTTGGAAGTCAACGGTGACCTGATTGTCGAGTTGCACCCCGAAACAGTCGCGGTAGACGATCAGGGTGACCTCGTACTGGTTGTTGCCCAGACAGTCGTAGTAGATCTCGCCGCCGCTGATGTGGGTGGCCTTCGCCGAAAGTCCCAGCATCAACAGGGGGACCGCCCAGGAAATACGGTATCGGTTACTTGTCCTCTGGAACTGGTAATTGTGGCCCATGTGCACCTGGTTCTTCACACGGTGCTACGGTTGGGCTCGACGGACGGCGCAAGATCTCGACGGAATGTAGAAACCCTTCGATGGACGCAACGAAGCGCTTGGGGAACGGACCTTTCGGCCCGCCGCCTAGGACCGGGACCACCCGGCGGGATCCTCTCTAGTGGTGCTCGGCAGTGTGCTCATGGGTGCCACCACCACGCTTCCATAAGAAAGCCGGGAGGGTGACATCGGCCGCTGTGGGCTGGCCTTCCACGATGCTGTAGGTCTTGTCCATGGACAAACCGGTAAAGACCTGCTTCCCACGGTTCCCGGGCCAGGTGACCTCGACCTGGTCGATACGTTCGGCACGTCCGAGTCCGATCTCCTGTTGAAGCGATTCGCTACCAAAACTGGCGCCTGTGCTCACCATGGCATAGATGTCGCGCTTCCCGGCTGTTCCGCTTACGGTCACACGGATCCTTGCGTGGATCGCGCTTTTGGGACTGCTGGTGCCCTGCAACTGGAGCGTGACCCAATGATTACCCATACCCGGGTTCTCGAAAAATGCCTTTTGGTAACCATCCCCCTCATACGCGCCGCCGAGCACGCTGAAAATGTCCTGATCCCCATCGTGGTCCATATCGCCGAAAGCGACAGCGTGCCCTTTCTGCAGATTGCCAAAACCGCCGGCGGTGGTCACATCATCGAAGCCACCACGGCCGTTGTTGCGGAACATGCGGTTGGGGATGATGGACCGCAATTCAGGCTCTCCGGTGGCCAGGTAGAAGTCGGGGAAGCCATCATTGTCCAGGTCCCCGAAGTTGCACCCCATCGTGAACAAGGGCAAAGCCAGCCCGGCCTTTGCGGTCACATCGGTGAACGTGCCGTCGCGGTTGTTCCTGTAGAGGCGGGGGATCTCGGCCTTGAGGGGTATTCCGAGATAGCCGGCAGCCACCTCAGCGGAATAGTCCCCACGCGTCTTCGTGTCGTACGTGGAGCAGAAAATGTCCAACCAGCCATCGTTGTCGAAGTCGAACATCCAAGTGGGGAAGGAATCGATGGGTTTGGTAACCCCGGCCTCTTCACCGCGGTCGATGAAAGTCCATTGGCCTTGGGCGTTGGGGCCCTGGTTGATGAACAAATTGTTCGGTCCGCCCATGTTGGAGACATAGATGTCGAGGAGGCCATCGTTGGTCACGTCCCCCATGGCAGCCCCTTTCATGATGCCGATGACGTTCACACCGGCGGCTGCGGCCTGGTCGGTGAACGTGCCGTCCCCATTGTTATGGAACAGCTGGCAGGGCAGGAGCGGGTTCGACCGGGCTTCCTGGCCGATGAAAAGATCTAGGAAACCATCGTTGTCGAAATCGCCCCATTGGCCGGCCTGGGTGTTGTTGAGCATGAACAAGCCCGCCCGCTCAGTGACATCTTCGAAGGTGCCGTTCCCATTGTTCCGTAAAAGCGAGTTCGGCTGCGGAAGATTGTTCATCCATGCCCCGCGAAGGACGAGGACATCGGTGTTCCCGTCGTTGTCATAGTCCGCATGCACCATGTTCAAGCCTCCGGTGATACCAGCGATGCCCGCCTGGTCGGTGGTCTCCTCGAAGGAGCCATCCCCCTTGTTGATGAACAGGCGCATGTGCTGGTTAAGGGCCCAGGAGGAAGTGAGCAGGTCGAGGTGACCATCCTTGTTGAAGTCCTCCATGCAGACACCGCCTGCCAGGGTGTTCATTCCGTGCTCAAGGCCAAGGTCCATGGCGATATCGTGGAAGCGAGGGAAGTCTTTGGCACCTTCAAAAGCGGAAGGGGGGATCAACCAGGCCGGAGGGACCTGTTCGGGATATTCTCCCAAGGTCATGTACGCCACGTTGATCAACCAACGCGCGCTCAGATCATCCGGAAATTCCTGAAGGATCCGGGTATACATGCCGATCGCCTTGCGCGAACCTTCCTCCAGTTTGTGCTGCGCCTTTTCGCTGATCGGGAGGATGCAGGATTCACTGTTGTGGTTCATCTGGCAGTTGGTCCTTTCCCCCAGCCGGAGGTAGCCCAAAGCCAGCAGGTGTAGGATCTTATTGCGTGAATCCGGCGGGTAATTGAAGCGGCCGTCGAGCATTCCATTGACCACCTCCTCGCAAATGGCGATACCCTCCCGGTTCTTGCCCGAGTTGATCAGTTCCCAACCCTGGTAGGTCAGGTACTTCATCCGTTCTCCGGGGTTGGTTTGCTGCGCCGCCAATTGTCCGAAATTCTCGGCGCGCATGCTGTTCAGGAAGGCGTTCTCCGGATTCTTCATCGCGCCATCAAGGATCTGCTGCATCACTTGGGCGAGCTTCAAGTTGCTTGTCGGCACCTCCACCGGGGTCGGACATGCTTTGGGGTCTACGGTGGCCTCTTCGCCGGAGGGGACTTTCCCGTCCGCGGTGCCGCATCGGATCAACAGGAAGGGGAGAAGCGTATAGAAGATCGGCCGCCACATGCTCGCTCGGAATTTGAGAAGGCGCAAAAATGGGGTGTTACACGGCTCCAAGATCCCAGAAAGTGCGAAAGTGTGGGAATGTTATGCGGAGGGCGCGCCTCCATTAGTTGGGCTCCGACCACATCTGCTAAACGTTCCGCGCTGGTTTGGGCTGCGGAGCCTTCCTTTGCCGCCGCAGTCCGTCAAAAAAACCTATCCATGATCATGGTATTTCTTCCCGTCATTCGGATCGCCGGGGCCGTCTATGCGACCCTCTGCGCTGTTACCTGCTTCGCCCAGACGCCCGCTGATGGCTGGCCCCTGCGCCTGACGGGCATTTGGGAGGGGACCGTTGGAGGCGATCGCTATGTGGAAGAATGGCGCCAAGTGGACGCGAACACCTTCGAGGGCAGGAGCACCACCTGGTCGGGGGAGAAGGAGGTGGGACAAGAACAATTGCGCATCATCTCCTTCGCGGGGCACTGGCTTTATCTCGCCTCACCGGGTGGGAAAAGCGTGACCTGCTTTACGCGTGTGAGCGCTGAACCGGATACCTGGACCTTTGAGAACAAGGAACACGACTTCCCGAAACGGATCGGCTATCAGTTAGAGGGAAGGGACGGCCTGAAAGCATGGATCGCCGGAACGACGGACGCTGACCGGCCCATGGAGTTCCGGCTGACCCGCAAGGTGGGCCCAGCGCCCAAGCAGTGATGGGCGACAGGTCCAAGGTCAAGGGTTCCGCGTAGCATCACGCATGCTTTTGGCGGCAAGGCGACATCGCCATGGCGCCGTTCTTCTTGCTCACGCCAGAGGCCGATGGATCCGCTCGGGCCGGGAACGATCCGCGTTCGTCGAATAGCAATGGCGGGAAGAGATCGCGAACGTAGGGAAGGGGGTTGGTTCGGATAGTTTCGCCCGCCGGAACAGCACCTGAACACAACTTCATCGAACGTATGCGACACATATTCACCATCATGGCCTTCGGGTCCATCACGGCATCGGGGTTCGCCCAGTCAGAGCACGGACAGGTGGCTCAACGAATTGAGGCCTTGCGTAGCGCCGGTGGCTCCTTCCAAGGGACGACGCTCTTTACCGAAGCAGTACGATCCACCACTACGGATGCACTTTGGGATGATGCGATCGCCGAAGCCACCGTCCTGCAACTGCGCCCCGCCGACGTCGAAGCCGTCATGCGCGACCAGCCCGCCCAAATGGCGCTCTACCTGCCTTTCGAGGGTACCACGATCGCACTCGACCTCGAACGCGCCTCCATCACCACGGACGAGTTCTCAGTGATACAGGCAAGTACCGGCACAGAGGCCAGCACACCCGCAGGCGTTCACTATCGTGGCATGCAACGCGGTGTGCCAGGCTCAGTGGTGGCCATCAGCGTGTTTGAAGGCGAGGTGATGGGTATGATCAGTGGTGATGCCGGCGATCTTGTGCTCGGTAGGCTCCAAGGATCGAACAACGCAACACATGTGCTCTATCGCCGCGAAGATCTTCGCGATGCCGCAGCGCCTTCGTGCGGCACGGTGGATGATGGCCTACCCTACACCGAAGAACAGTTGCAGGGCGGCCCCAAAACGTTGAAGTGCGTGCGCTTTTACTGGGAGGTGAACCATGACATTTTTCTAGGCAAGGGCAGCGTGGCGCTCGCCACGACGTACGTCACCGGGCTTTTCAATCAGAGCGCAACGCTCTATGCGAACGACGGTATCACGGTCGCCTTGCACCAGGTCTTCGTGTGGGATGTACCGAGCCCGTACACCGCGACCACGACAGGTGGTCTGCTCGGTCAGTTCGGGGACTACCGGACCAGTTTCAGCGGGGACCTGGCACATCTGCTCGGCTACGTTGGCGGCGGTGGTGTGGCCTATGTCAACACGATTTGCAACGGCCAAACGCGTTACAGAATGGCCTATAGCGATATCAATAGCACATACTCGAACGTGCCTTCGTACAGTTGGAGCGTGGAAGTGGTAACGCACGAGCAAGGCCACCTGTTGGGATCGAAGCACACACATGCGTGCGCTTGGAACGGCAACAACACCGCGATCGATGGTTGCGGGCCGGCAGCTGGCTACTCCGAGGGAAGTTGTGCGGCCGGTCCCGTGCCTTCGTCGAGCGTGGGAGGGACCATCATGAGCTATTGCCACCTCACCAGCGCGGGGATCAAGTTCAGCAATGGCTTCGGGCCCCAGCCCACGACCTTGATCACGAACAACGTGAACGGGGCCTCCTGTCTAGGGAGCGGGTGTGGTACAACACCACCGGCATGTGCAGCGCCCTCCGGCCTTGTCGCAGGCAGCGTCACCGCTACGTCGGCCGCCTTGTCCTGGGGAAGTGTTGCGGGTGCGTCGACCTATACTCTGCAATGGAAGCCGACCGCCGGGAGCGTCTACACCACGGTGACCGGGTCGACCTCCACAAGCTATCAGTTGAACGGTCTTACGCCAAGCACGGCCTATCACTTCCAAGTACTCGCCGTTTGCGCGAGCGGCTCGTCGGCAAATGCTCCCTTGGCATCGTTCACCACGACGGGCGGCACATGCACTGATGCGTATGAACCGAACGGCGTTACGCCGAAGCAGATCGCATCGAACGTTACGCTCACCGCACTGATCAGTAGCGGCACCGATCTGGACTGGTTCCGCTTCAGCAATACCAGCGGCCAGAGGAACATCAAGGTGACCCTGACCGGACTTCCGGCCGATTACAACTTGCGCCTCTACCGGAGCAGCTCTTTATTGGCTTCCTCGCTCAATTCAGGCACGGCCAATGACCAGGTGGTGTACAATACGAGCACGGTGAGCACCAACTACCGCGTGCGGGTGAACGGCGCGAACGGCGCGTTCAATACTTCGCAGTGCTATACGCTCACAGTTCAGATCAGCGGAACGCCGTTCAGCATGCAAGGTCTGGAAGGCATGGTAGAGGGCGGCCTGGACGGGAACGATGACACTGCCCTCATCGGTATCCATCCGAATCCGGCGAGCACCTTGGTGACGATCGTGCTACCCCCGGCGGATGTCCCTTCCGCAGTGGAGCTGTTGGACGGCACCGGCCGTTTGGTGGGATCATGGAACGTAGCTGCGATCGAGGGAGGCACGAACCTCGTGCTCGACGTCAGTGACCGAGCCGAAGGCCTTTACATGGTGCGCGTAGAGCGCGGCGGTGAAAGCGTGGTCCAAAGGCTCGTGGTCGTGCGCTGATCCTCCTCCGGCCATCCATCGAAGCCCTCCGCCACTCGGGGGGCTTCGATGTTGTCACGGAATCGCCGATCGAACTATGCGCCACCTTGCACCGGCCGGACACGCTTGGCCACCTTCTCGGAACGAATAGGCCTGTCGGATACCAAGTTCCGTACGAACATGTCGGTATTTGGCAGGACGATCCGTCGCGGCTATCCAAAGATGACTTTCGTACGGGACCACGCCCGGCAATTTCCCACGAGAAACAACTGGCCATGCGCACCGGGACCCTCGCACCACCAGATACCCTAGCCACCATAGGCACGCGTGCAGAGGTGGTCAGGTTGAGCCGTCAATCCTCCAGGAACCCGAATTTTCCAGCCTTGTAATCCTCTATCGCCTCACGTATCTCCTCCTCGGTGTTCATCACGAAGGGACCGTAGTTCACGTAGGCTTCGTTCAATGGCTCTCCGCTCAACACAAGCAGGATGCACCTGCGCTCCGCTTGTATACGGATCGATCCGCCTTCGTTCTTCAATTGCACGTAGTGGTTCTCGGGTGCGGCCGTACCGTTCACTAAGATCCCGCCATCCACCACCAGGATGCCTGAGTTGTAGTTCGCGGGCAATTGGAAGCTCACCTCGGCGCCTGCGTTCAAGTGCATGTCGTACATGTGGATGGGTGAGTATGCGCTGGCGATACCTTTCACGCCTTCGTACTCACCGGCAACGACGTGAACTGTGCCTGCCCCTTTGGGCAGCGTGACCTTGGGCTTCTTGGTGTGCGCGATGCTCTGGTATTTCGCGGGCACCATCTTGTGCTTCTTCGGCAGGTTGATCCATAGCTGCAACATCTCGAAGGCGCCACCGGTGCGGTTGAAGGTCTGCTCGTGGTATTCCTTGTGCAGCACGCCGCCGCCCGCCGTCATCCATTGCACATCGCCGGGGTGGATGATACCGTGATTGCCTTTGCTGTCGTGGTGCTCCACGCTGCCCTTGTAGGCGAAGGTGATGGTTTCGATGCCGCGGTGCGGATGCACGCCGACGCCTTGTGAGATGTCGCTGGGCGGGAAATTCACCTCCGCGTTGAAGTCCAGCAGAAAGAAGGGGCTCATGCGCTCCTCGAAGCCCTTCCCATTGGGGAAGTAGTTCATCACCTTGAAGCCGTTGCCCACCATGTGCGTGTTGGTGGGGGAGAGCACGCCCTCCACGCCGCGCTGGCCAGCGCCCGCGAGGGTTTCCACCGCTTTCGCCGTATTGGACAAAGCGCTACCGATGAAGGCCAGGGCCGTTCCGAAGATGCCGCGATGCAGGAATTCCTTTCGTTCCATTGGGAGGGATCTTGATGGTGTGTGAAAGTTAGGACGCGTCCCACGATCACCGTGGTACCAGATGCCTATCCAGTTGGTCCAGCAAGCGCTCATCCCGGAGGCCGGTCCGGTTGAAGAGCGCCACACTGCCGCGCCCCAGCTTTGGATACAGCCGTATCTCCGCGTAATACCCACCACCGCCTCCGGCATGCGAAACAAAAGGATGCGCGTTCAAGCTGCCCGTGAACCATCCCATCGCCATGCCGGTACGCTTGCCGCTGGTGGTGATGCCTTCGGTGAAGAGTTGTTCGCGCCATGTGGGGGCAACGAGCCCGCCATCCGCCAGCAGGGCTTGCAGGTACTTGCGGTAGCCCACGGCCGATCCCAAGCTGCCACCGTAGGCGGCACCGTTCAATAGGAAGGGCTTGAAGCCGCGCCAACGGCCCGTGCGCACGCCCAAGTGGCGTCGGGTGTTGAAGATGAACGGCAGCAGGAGGGAGAGAAGGGAGGGCGCCCGCAAATAGCCGGTCGCGTGCATGTTGTCAGCGGGCCACGTGAAGCCCAGTTCCCGTTCGGTGATACCGGCGGGACGCAGCACCGCGTGCCGGATCACATCCTTGAAGGATGATCCTGTTACGCGCTCGATCAACTGGCCGAGCAGCACATAGCCAAGGTTCGAATAGGCGAAGCGTTCGCCGGGGGCCGAGCGGACCTTCGCATGCTTCGAAAAAACCGCAGCGAAGAACCCATCACTGTCGAAGCTCCCATCATCCGCAGGGGAGTGCACCCATTCCAGCGGTAGTGGGTTCGGCAGCCCGCCGGTGTGGGTGAGGAGGTGCCGAACGCTGATGTCCCCGGCGTAAGGCATGGTGGGCAAGTAGGCGCGCACTGGCGCGTCGAGATCCACGCGGCCCGCCTGTGCCAGTTGTACCACGACCAACGAGGTCAGCGTCTTGGTCACGGAGAATCCGTGGAAGCTCGTGCGGGCATCCACGGGCCGTTGCGTCGGGATATCGGCCAGCCCCGCATAGCGCTCGATGATCACCTTCGTGCCATCGAAATGCACGTATGCCATCCCTGGCGTAGCAACACCCCGGATCCAAGCATCGATGCGTTCATCGACCTGCTGCATGGCAGGTAAAGATGGCGGATCGGCATCACTTCCCGTGTTCAGCGCATCCTCAGCGTACTGACATTCCTCAGGGACCCGATCTTTCCATCGCTACATCTTCGCACCAACCTCCTCCTGCCATGTGGTGGAAAGTCCTTCTTATCTGGTCGCTTTTCATGGTCGGCGCCATCGCCAACGGGGCCTTTCGGGTGAAAGCGATCATCCCTCTTACCGATGAGGCCGTCGGCCACGTGATCAGCACCGCGCTGCTGTGCGCCATCATCCTCGGCATCACCTGGTCCACCATACCGTGGATGGCACCCACCACGGTGCGGCAAGTCATCACCATCGGCACCGCCTGGCTGTTCATGACGCTCGCCTTCGAATTCGGCGTGGGGTATTTCGTTGGCCATCACAGTTGGAGGGAGATGCTCGCCGACTACAACATCCTCAAGGGCCGTGTCTGGGTCGCGGTGCCCATACTCACTTTCCTCGCGCCGTGGGGGATGGCGGAACTGCGTGGTCTTCTGCCAGAGTGATGCGCACCAAGCTCCTCCTTATCTGCGGAATTCTTTCCTCAGTGCTCTATATGGCAATGAACGTCTTCATCGCCGGGCAGTGGGAGGACTATAGCTCGCGCACCATGACGGTGAGCGAACTATCCGCTGTTGGTGCACCGACCCGCGCGCTATGGGTTCCATGGGGCTTCGTTTATACGCTGCTTACGGCAGCCTTCGGCTGGGGCGTGCGCGTTGCGGTGCCGGGGAACCGGCGCTTGCGTATCGCTGGTGGCTTCTTGGTCGCCTACGGCATTACTGGACTTGCCTGGCCGCTCTTTCCCATGCACTTGCGCGAAGTGCTTGCAGCAGGCGGCGGCACCTGGAGCGATACGATGCACATCATCTTCACCAGCTTCACGGTCCTGCTTATGATGCTGGCCATGGGCTTCGGGGCGGCGGCGCTCGGAAAAGCCTTTCGCATCTATACCATCTTCACCATGGTGATGCTCGCCACGTTCGGTGCGCTCACCAGCGAGGAGGCGCCGGCACTCGATGTGAATGGACCTACGCCCTGGATCGGTGTCTTCGAACGGGTGAACATCGGTGTCTTCCTCCTGTGGGTGATCGTGCTGGCCGTGGTGCTGCTGCCAAGGTCTTCGCGTGCCGGGGATCAGGACAAGCTCATCGCGATCAAGCTCTTCCACACCGCCGTGTGGGTTTTCATGAACGTGGTGATCTTTTACGTGCTCTATGCCGTCCTTGTGGACCGCATCGACCTCTGGATGTGGATCGGGCTGGCGGTGATCGGCGTGGAGTGCCTGGTCCTGGTCCTCTTTAAGATGGCCTGCCCGCTCACCCTGGTCGCCCGTCGCTACTCCAGTTCGCAGCTACCCAACTTCGATATCTACTTGCCGCTCTGGCTGGCCAAGTACAACAAACACATCTACGGCATCATCCTCGTTGGCATTCTCGCGGGACTTGCCTGGCGCTTATCGTGAGGCGTGTCCCTCGGCGCCTCAACCTTGATGCGTTCCAGCTTCTCCGTGGTCCGCACCACCCACTCCTTGCCGTCCTTGCGGTAAAGACCGCGTTGAAGCGATCAGGACCGGTGCGTTCGATCTCTTCACGCAGTTCAACGGCGTCAGTTCCTGCGTGCTGGCTACCGGTCCATTTGAGCTTGCCCCCAAGCCATCCGGTGGACGTGAAGACGTAGTGGCTGCCTGTGTTCGTTGCGATGGTCCGGGTGTACAACTTGGTGAACGCGTCGAAAGCGATCAGCTCCCGGGTGAAGTTGCCGCCTTGCGTGCTGGGGCCATCGTTCAACACCACCCGTCCCACCAACGCCAAGGCGCTGTCAAGCCCGCTCTCAAGATGCAATGTTCCGGTGAGCGCCGGTGGTGCGCTGATGTCGGGGGTGCTCCAGATGTTGAAGTGCCGATCACCGACGAGATAGCGCATGTCATGCTGCGCGTGGATGTGTCGGCCGTGTAGCATGCAGAGCAGCACCACAAAGGGCCGGACGAAGTACTTCAGATTCCGCATGCTGCCAAGTTCGCTCACGGCGGCGCTTCGTTCCAAGGCGCGTGACGAACGGCGACACCTCACCGCACGCGAACCAACTCCACACCGTATGGCGGTTCTAACTTTCCCCGATGATCGTACTTCTGTCCCCTGCAAAGGATCTGGCGAAAGAGACGCCGACGGTCGCCAGCACCACGCAACCTGTACTGTTGGAGCACACCAAGCCGCTCGTGGCCAAGTTGAAGACGCTCAGCGCGAAGAAGCTCTCATCGCTCATGGATCTCAGCCCCAAGCTCGGCGAGCTGAACCGCGAACGCTACGAAAAGTGGAAGCCGCCCTTCACGTCCCAGAACGCGCGGCCTGCGGTCTTCACTTTCAACGGTGAAGTGTACCGCGGGCTCGAAGCGCGCACGCTCAGTTCCAGCGACCTGGCTTTCGCGCAGCACCATCTGCGCATCCTTAGCGGGCTGTATGGCGTGCTGCGTCCGCTCGATCTGATGCAGGATTATCGTTTGATGATGGGCACGCCCTTCGGCGTAGGCCGCACGAAGGACCTCTACGCTTATTGGAGCGATCGCATCACCGAACTACTGAAGAAGGACCTGAAGGCAGCGGGAGGCAGCGCGGTGATCAACCTCGCATCGAGCGAATACTTCAAGGTTGTGAACGTGGAGAAGCTCGCGGCCAGGGTCATCACGCCGGTCTTCAAGGACAAAGGGCCTCGGGGCTATGGCGTGGTGATGGTCTTCGCAAAGCAACAGCGCGGCGCCATGGCGCGCCACATCATCCAGCACCGTCTTTTGGAGCCGGAGAAGATCAAGGCATACACGGGCGATGGATACAAGTTCGCTCCGGAGGAAAGCACCGCGGAGGAATGGGTGTTCCTGCGCGACAAGAAACCGCTGAGGGCACCGGCCAAGTTGCTGGGGGGAAGGATCCGCTGAAGTGGATCTCACTTGATCCGCACCCCCTCCATCCTCTCCCCTCGATATAGGTCAGCCGCTTCACGGTGCCGTCCGCTTCGGGCTAGCATCCGCGTTGCAAACGCGGACGAGTGGGGCGGTTCCTCAGGGTCCCGAGACGGAAACCCTGCAGGAGATTGAACCTAGTTTGGTTGACTCAGCGCATCACGACCACCCGCCCAATGCCGTCGTGCGCCCCATCACGTATCCGGATCATGTACATCCCGTCGTCCATCCCGTTCATATCGAACAACCCTTTCGCGATACGAGAAGGCACCACAACCCTCCCACGCGCATCAGTAAAGGTCACCTGTGCGTTAGCGGTGATGCCTTCCACGCGGATAATCCCCGACGTAGGGTTAGGGTAGATGCTGAAGTCGGGCAAGGCGGCTTCCGGAAGGCCTTCGGTGATGTCGTTTGTTCGTGCGACATAGAGGGAGAAGCCGTTCAGCGTACCGGTTACTGAATAGGTTCCCAAAGTGAGCCAGGCGGACGGTGTGCCCGAATTGAAGCAACCCGCTACGTAAGCCCGGCCCTCCTGATCGGAGGCAAGGCCACCGTAGTGACTGAACCAGTTCGTGTCCGGATGGCCTTCCATTACGGCGGTCCACTGCCGCGTTCCATCCACGGCGAACTTGCTCACCTGCACCCCGTGCCCGGTGGTGTTGACCGTGGTTCCATCGAACAAGATCGATCCGGAACCACTGCTCAACGCGAACAAGCCGCCGTCCGGCGACCGATCCAGCGTGCGTCCCCCGCAGAGCGCGGGGTCGTTCGCGGCCTCGGACCGGTACGACCAACCGGGTACTCCGTCCAGATCGAACGAACCCATGAACATGTCCGTGGTTTGCGAGAGCAGCGTGGAGGTTCCCACCGCGTTAGTGCTGTCGCTGAAGTTGCCGATCACCGCCACGGCGTTCCCTCCGAGGTATTCGACATCCGTGGCCATCGCGCCGAAGGCGTGTCTCAACCAGACGAAATCCCCGGCTCCATCCACCTTGGTGAGGAAAAAGGAGGACGTACTCGGCATGGTGAACGGTCCGAACTCCAAGGAGTCGCAATCAACGAACATCCCATCGTAGGCTGATCCCGTGATATAGGCCGCGCCCAGTTCGTCGCAAGCGATGCCTGTCGCGAACGTTTCGGACGAAATACAGCCTGCGGTAGTGATCCATTCGACGCTACCACCCGGGGCGTACTTCAGGATCAGGACCTGGGCCCAGGGTGAATTGAGATAGAGGGTGTCCGTGTTGGTGTAGATGGCTTCTCTGCCAGTACCTGCGATGAACAGCTCCCCCGCATCGTTCACGTCCAGATCGTTCGCGGATATGTCCTCCGGCGATCGCAGGCAGTTCACCCAGAGGTCATTTCCGGTGGTATCGAACGATGCGACCAGACAGGCCCACCCCTGGCCCGGATCGACGAAGAACGAATGGGATCCCACAACCACGTTGGTCTCGCCTTCGCCCGTGGCGTAGAGCAGGTCGTTCTTCAATTCGATCTCGAGAAAAATAGCGTTCGTGAAGGTTTGTGTCCAGATCATGGACCCGGTGGGTGAGACCTTGGCCAGGAAGCCACCGCCTGGATCGGTTTGGACCCCCATGAAGCCGACCGTGTCATAGGCGTGGCCCACGACATAGGAGTATCCATCCGCATCCGTGGCGATGTCCCATATGTGGCCCGCGTGTCCGAAACCCCAATCCCAAGGCTGCTGCGCGGAAAGCAACTGGCTCGACAGGGTGATCACCCCAAGCGCGAAAGCATATCGGGTGAGGGTGCCCATGGTTCAGTGGAGTTCCATGCAATGTAAGACCACGGACGCGGAGGATGACGTGGCCCGATCCCGGAACGCCTTGCACGCTACTCGACCGCAGCCAACGCCCTGGCCAACAGAGCCGACCGGCCGGAAATGGAAACCAATGCGTTCGCGCCGCTGATCACGGGCTATGAGGAGATGGTTCACTGCTCTTCAGACACCCGCACCACCACCTTGCCCGTATGCAAGCCCTCGCCGAAGCGGCGGATCAAGCGCGGCAATTCGTGGAAGGCGTAAGGCCCGTCGATCACCGCCTTCAATGCACCACCGCTCAGTAACGGCGCCAGCGCATCCTGGTTCTTGTTCGACTTCAGCGCTACGATGCGCATGTTGCGCCGACCGAACCACCGCGCGAACAACAACGCGATCAACCGGCCCGGATCACCGCCCACGGTCACGTAGCGTCCAGCCGGTGTCAATGCACGCGCCAACCCTCCGGCGGAGCGTGTGGTCTTCGTGTCCACCACCAGATCGAAACGCTCACCGAGTTGCGTGAAGTCCAGCTGCTTGTAGTCGATCACGCGGTCGAAGCCCATCGCCGTCATGGCCTGCAACTTTTCGCCGGTGTCCACGCCCCACACCGTGCAGCCCTGCCGCTTGGCCAATTGAAGCGCGAAGGTTCCCACGCCACCGCCAGCGCCGTTGATCAGCACGCGCTCACCGTCCTTCAACTTGCCGATCTCCACCACGGCCTGGTAGGCCAGTTCCAACGCGTGCGGAATGGCGGCGGCCTCCACGAACGAAAGCCCTTCAGGCATTCGCCGCAATTCATCTTCCGGTACGGCAGCGAACTCCGCGAAGGTGCCCAAGCCACCATTCGATGTATCGCCATACACCGCATCGCCCACTCGCCAGCGCGTAGCGTTCGGGCCCAGCGCCACCACCTTGCCCGCGAGTTCCATCCCCGGTATGGGCCGTCGTGGCCGGAAGATGCCGAAGAACAGCCGATAGATGTGCGGTCTACCGATCACCATGCTCCAATCGTAGTCGTTCACAGTCGTGGCATGCACGCGCACCAGCACCTGGCGGTCTTTGGGGATAGGCACTGGCACATCGCGCGACCGCAACTGTTCCGGAGCGCCGTAGCTCTCACAAAAAATGGCCTTCATACTGCGAACAAAGCGCCGAACCGTCGATCGTTGTTGGCCCATGGGCCGAACGGCGGAGGGATCTGAAGGATGGTGAAAGTGCGGGATGCTCACCGCGCCGCTAAGCGGTCAACTTGATCATCAACAAGGTGGTGAGCACCGCAGTGCTCGCCGCGACTTTTGTAAGATCCACCAACGTGCCCTCCGGGTATTTTTTCGGATCGGCCAGTTGTGCGCTCACGGTAGGCGGAATTCCATCCGCTGCGCCCAGGGCGGCCACCCCTTTCACACTGAAGACCATACGCAGTAGGAAGTCGCCCGGCTTGGGGAAGAGATAGAACAACCGCTTGCTCCCTCGATCGCAGGTCACATACCAGCCGCTGGTTTTGCTGAACTTCCAAGCGAAGGTGATGCGCGCCTTGCCCGTGTCGCAGGCCTCCACGGCGGCTTTCACCACGGTGAATGCCTCGCCGATGCGGGCGCCTAACGCCTTGTCGTCTGGTGGGTTCGCAGGATCGAGGAAGGGGTCCTTGGCCATGCGGGTGAATGTACCTGTAGACGGGCGGACCTATGAGTATGCCCTCATGAGCACCCCAGGGATTTCCGGAACACCAGCCTAGTGAACCCGCGCACATCCTCTTGATCGCGCTCCGGGGCGCGCACGAAGCCCAGGCGTTCGTATAGGCGATGCGCTGCAGGCATGGTTGGTTGCGACCAAAGCACCACGGCCCTGGCTCCATCGTTCATGGCCCGTTCGATACAGGCCCGCACCAACGCCTCGCCGATCCGCTTGCCCCGCGCTTCAGGTGCCACGGCCAGCATTCGGAATTCCGCTTCGCCATCACGCGCTACCTGACCGAGCGGACCGTTGGTATGGAGATGCAGCACCACTCCGACCACCGCGCCGGCAGCCCCGTGTGCCAACAGCAGATCACCACCCTCTTCGAACGTCGCGCGGCGCATGAACGCCTCGGCGCGATCGCTGCTCGTGTAGCCCTCACCCACATACACCTGCTTCAGCAAGCCGAGGGCCTGTTCCCACTCGTGGTCATTGCGGGGCGATGAGATGGGCGCGTCCATGGGAGGAAGGTGCAAAGCAAGAGCGGAAGCTGTTCACGGACAACCAGTCCGTACAACGGTCATCCCTTGCGGATCCGCAGACGCTTCTCCGTGATCACCGTGAAGGCGCGCCGGAGTTCATCGCCGCGCTCACGAACAGCTTGTGAGACGAGTATGGCTTGGTCGGCTCCGGAGATACCGTGCATGCGCACAAGCACAACGCCCGCGTGTATGGCACTCAGCCGGAACACAAGCTCACCGAAGTCCTTGTCCTCAGTGATCAGCAAGGCATCGCGTTCTTGTGCGATGCGCAGCACGTCGGCATCAGCGCGACCGGTAAGGTCGGAGCGCACCACAACAAGATCGTGGCCATCTGCCATGAGGCGCTTGATGATGCGGCCATCGAGGCATTCATCGGCCACGAAACGCATGGGCGGTCAGGAAGCGAAGGGGAGGTCGATGTCGTTGCGCACCGAATCCGCGCCGAACTGCAGGCAGGCTTGGATGCTCTCTCGCGTGAGCTGCGGGTATCCTTCAACCAGGTCCTCGATGGTCTGGCCGGCGGCGAGCTTGTCCAGGATCAGGTCCACGGGAATGCGCGTGCCCTTGATGCACGGTTTGCCGTACATCACCTGCGGATCCGCTGCGATATGCTGGTGCCAGTCGAGCATGTTTTCACCTCGATTCATCGGGGATGCCCAAAGATAGAGAGGTGGTGGGAGAGGATATGGCGTGCCTACCGTCCTTGAACACTCCGAGATAGCCACACGCTGCGAGGTGCGCTACGATAGCTCACGCGTTTACCTGCCGAATTCAGGCGAACGCATGGCCGGTTGCTTCGTCGTTCCTCCTCGCAATGACCGGCCGGATGGGAGTACTGCTGGCACGAGGGAACGGTCCTCAGCGTACGAGGCTAACGCATGGCCTAACGCTCGCGCCAATGTTTTGGGGCTACCCGAGGATCTGCAAGAACTCCTCTTCGTAGATGATGCGGATATCGACACCTTGATCTTGTAGCTCTTCAATTTTCCTGAGCTTCGATGGACCGGCACCATCGCCGATTACGACGATCTGCGTTTTCTTGCTGATGCTTGTGTTGATGTCCGCTCCGAGAGCTCGAACCATTTCGGCCGCCACGCTGCGTTGCATCGCGCGAATATCTCCAGTGAACACCAAGCGCCTTCCGTAGAATGGATGGTTCGGGTCAGCGCCTTCGAGTTGCGGCTTCAAAAGATCACTGTCAATGCGCTTGTCCGCGAACACATCTGAGAAGCCGCTGACCTTTGTCTTCGATGCGGCTTTGAACAAACTGCGTGTCAAGTCGGTATCATCCAAGTCGAGCTTCTTCAAGGAAACGCGAGGAATCGCCTGTATGGCGATCTCGGCGCAAACGCGGGCATCCTCATCGCACGAGTGGTGTCTGAATTCAAGCCCCAGGTACTTGGTCACATCGGCAAGACGGTAGTCATCGAGTTGCGGGAAGGCGACCTGAGACAACTTCAGTGTGCATAGTGTCCGAATGCTCGGCTCTTCCAGTCCGTAAAGATCCAAGGTCTGTTTGAGCACGTTCATGTCGAACTCTGCATTGTGCGCAGCAACAACACAGTTCTCGATCATCGCTTTCAAATCATTCCAGATCTCCGGAAAGGTTGGGGCGTTCACTAGATCCTCATAGCGGATGCGGTGAACTGATTGGTTGATTTCGGACACACGGAGCTCTGGCGGTTGAATAAACTGCTTCCATGTCTTTGTGATGGTGCCATTCCGCACTTGCACGACTCCAATAGCGCAGATACTGTTCCGCTGCTCGTTGGCTGTTTCGAAGTCTATGGCGGTGAAGGTCAAAGCGGTGAGCCGTTCAACCACCACCTCATATCCGAGCCGATTGTGCAAGTCGCCGGTGCCTTTTGATCTGTGTGGGTCCTGGGCAAGCGCTTCAAGACTGTTCAATCGGAGTTTGATGCGCTCTTCTTGCTTCTTGATCATCTCCCGAAGTTCACCGAAGCGAGGTGGAGGGTTGATCGTAAGATTGATTGAGACAGCGAGCTTTCCATCGGCATTCGGCGGCTGACTGAAGCCGTACTCCCATTTGCTGACGAACTCGTTGATGGTGTCCAAGAAGACCTTTGGCCATCCTTGAAGGATTTCCACGGCACCTTCGAACTCGATCGGCGGTTGAATTGTGGCGGCCTCGGCTTCCCAAGAGAGCAACTCTTGACAAAGGATCTTTACCCGTTCGGCCACTGCGCGTAACTCGGAGAGGTCTGCATCGACGCCCGGAGGACCAAGCGCTCTTTGAACGTCAACGCCGAGCAACGTTTCCACACGCCCAACGATTGGTTCGAACATCTGTGTACTCGACACCACCCATGCAAGGAAGTCATCAAGGCTTCGCTCAATTTTCTCAGCGGAAGTGCTTTGTGCTTTGATCTCCCTATACCTCGTGTTCACATCCGACATCCTGACTTTGAGAAGTTCAGAAGCGAGCAAGTACTCCCAACGATTCGGCTGTTCGGTGAGGAGCCGCTGCACGCTCTCGGGTTCATTGACAAGCGTGGTATTCGTTCCCATGGTCGGGGTTGTTCGTGATGCCTTCGTCGTTGATGCTCTTCCTCAATCGTAGATCTCCCTCAACTCGATCTTCAACGCAGGAAAGACACCGTTCTCGTCAGGGCCGATGCCCTTGGTTGCGAGATCTCTGATCAAGCCTTCATCGAAGCTCTTGTCCTTGGCGTTACCCCATTGAAAAAGGCCATTGGAGGTTCTCGCCCACACTCAAGTAGCAGTTGTGCTTGTAGGCGAACCCATCCTCGTAGTGGATAATGTCGAGGAGCACACAAAGTGAACGCCTGTTCCTTACGAGGGGACCATTGAACAGTAGTTCACCGTTTTTGCTGACGCGGAGGTTGACCACCTCATTGAACAGCGCCTTCTTGGCGAGGCTTTCCTTGATCTCAAGCATGACGTTGGAGTTGATGACTTCAAGTTTAGGTCGGGCTTCTGCCTGCCCAGCAATTCTTGACCGCCAAGATTTCCACAGATCTTGGACGAAGGCTGCATTTCGCGTTAGGGACAGAAGCGGGTAGCCCACAGCCGACCGAGGAACGAGGGCGGCGAGGACTACGAGCGGATGGCCCGACGGCGAGTCTTCGAGCCGGAACGCCCAAAGAACCTACACCTCTACCTTCGCGGTTCTCATTCCCAAAACATGTTCGAGAACTTAAGCGACAAGCTGGAGCGCGCCTTCAAGGTCCTGAAGGGCCAGGGGCAGATCACGGAGATCAACGTAGCGGAGACCACCAAGGAGATCCGCCGCGCGCTGCTGGATGCCGACGTGAACTTCAAGACGGCGAAGGATTTCACCGACCGCGTGAAAGCCAAGGCGCTGGGCCAGAACGTGCTCACCACGGTGAGCCCCGGCCAGTTGCTCACCAAGATCACGCACGATGAGCTGGCCGAACTGATGGGCGGGCAGAGCGCGGGCATCAACCTGGGCGGCAACCCCACGGTGGTGCTCATGAGCGGCTTGCAGGGCTCGGGCAAGACCACCTTCAGCGGCAAGCTGGCCAACTACATCCGCAAAAAGGGCAAGCGTGTGCTGCTCACCGCTGCCGACGTGTACCGCCCGGCGGCCATCGACCAGTTGGAGACGCTGGGCAAGCAGCTGGAGATCGAGGTATACAGCGAGCGCGAGAACAAGGATCCCGTGAGCATCGCCAAAAACGCGATCGCGCACGCCAAGCAGCACGGCTTCACGGCCGTGATCATCGACACCGCCGGCCGCCTGGCGATCGATGAGAAGATGATGGACGAGATCGCCGCGATCAAGAAGGCGATCAACCCGCAGGAGACGCTCTTCGTGGTGGACGCCATGACCGGTCAGGACGCGGTGAACACCGCCAAGGCCTTCAACGAACGCCTGAACATCGACGGCGTGGTGCTCACCAAGCTCGACGGCGATGCGCGCGGCGGTGCGGCGCTATCGATCCGCAGTGTGGTCGACAAGCCGATCAAGTTCATCGGCACCGGCGAGAAGATGGAGGCGCTGGACGAGTTTCACCCGGACCGGATGGCCGGCCGCATCCTCGGCATGGGCGATGTGGTGAGCCTGGTGGAACGCGCGCAGGAGCAGTTCGACGAGAAGGCCGCACGCGAGCTGAACAAGAAGATCGCGAAGGACCAGTTCGGCTTCGACGATTTCCTGGAGCAGATCGGCCAGATCAAAAAGATGGGGAACATGAAGGACCTCATGGGCATGATCCCCGGCGTGGGCAAGGCGATGAAGAACATCGACATCCCCGACGACGCTTTCAAGGGCATCGAGGCGATCATCAAGAGCATGACGCCCGATGAGCGGAAGAACCCATCGGTGATCAACGGCACGCGACGCGCGCGACTGGCGAAAGGCAGCGGCCGCGGCATCGAAGAAGTGAACAAGCTGATGAAGCAGTTCGAAGAGATGCGGAAGATGATGAAGATGATGGGCGACAAGACGAAGATGAAGGCGATGATGCATCAGATGCAGCAAATGCAGGGGATGAGGCGCTGATCATTTCGTTGTCGCATGCCTAAGATCCGTGGACTGCGTAGGAGAAGCCGCTCAATTGAGCGATGGCGCCAAGCCAACCTGTTCCTCAATCCCAAGTCTCTTCGAGATTCGACAAGGCCGGACCATCACAAGACGTGCTATGTGAAGCTCTGGCTGGAGCCTTGGGGCAATCTGTTCGCTACTGAACAGCCGAAGAAGGGACACCGGACTGAGATGCTCGCGGCACTTCTGGATATCTACGAAAGCTGGAATGTTCAGCTCGCGGAGTCTGAGCAACCGTACTACTTGAAGGTGTGGCTATTCGAACCGCACTTCATGCGATCACAAGTCGTTTGTGCGTGGGGGCAGGCTCACGATCACTATCGAAAGACATTTACTCCAGCGAGCAAGGAGGTGGCCATTCCAACGAAGCGCTACTTCGGGTTGGAAGAGCGACTGGCGGGGTTTGAATGGAAGACCCATTTGCATGAGCATTTCTATTTCGAGTCGGATTTCGATGCCGTTCAACCGGATGGAAGTGAAGGCTTACACGTGCATCGGCAGAAGCTGTTGCGACGGTTGAAGAGCGGTGGTTACGCTTCCTCGGATGTGGACTTCATGGGTAAGACCACAAAGGCCTATGCTTTTCCCCTCGGTCATGTCTGGGTTGGTGGGCGATCCACCGCGCTATCGACGCAGTGAACAAACTGATCGCAGTTCAAGGGACCGCGGAAGATCATGGATGATGGGGGACAAGACGAAGATGATGATCGCAGATCCCAGATCGGGGACTGGGAGGTAAGCGCTTCCCCACCCGAACGTCATCCCGGAGCGATGGCGATCCGAAGGATCGGGCACCATCGCATCCGGGATCTCGTACAAGACGTTTATGAGATCCCGGATGGCCGGGTCCCGCGATCTGCGATCGCCCCAGCCTCCGGGATGACGATCGCGGGGGAGTGTTCATACGTATTGAGTGCGTACATTTGCCGTACAAACCACATCGCCATGGACACCAAGCTCACCCTCAGTTTCGATCAAGGCGTGGCCGAGCGGGCCAAGGTCTTCGCCGAGGCGAACAACATCAGCCTGTCGCGCTTGGTGGAGTTCATGCTCAGCAAGGTGACCGACAAGCGCTACCGCAGCCTTGATGAGCTGCCCGTGAGCGATTGGGTGAGCCAAGTGGCCGAAGGCGAAGCGACCTACGTGCGCAAGAACGCGGCTCAGAGCGTGAAGAAGGATTACCTGGCGAGCCGTCGCCGCAAGTGATCCATACCGCAAAGAACACTAAGAGCACAAAGGGTTTGACCTGCATTACTTCGTGTGCTTTGTGCCCTTTGCGGTAAGAAATGAATTGAGGTTCACTTCCTTATGCCCCCCAAGCGGATCTTCCTCGATGCCAACGTGCTGGTGACGGTGCTCTGCAACGAGTACCCGCGTTTCAGCGCCTGCGCCCGGGTACTGAGCCTTGCGGATGACAAACGCTTCGAGGTGTACACTTCACCGCTGTGTTTGGCCATCGGGGCGTATTTCGCGGAGAAGAAGGGCGGCAAGCGGGTGGCCAAGAAGAAGGCCGGTCTGCTGGCGGAGAAGCTCAAACTAACCACGATCGATGCGTCGACCGCCAAGCGCGCCCTCGCCAACAAGCGGGTGGAAGATCTGGAGGATGGCATGCAGTATTACTCCGCCTTGGATGCCAAGTGCATGTGCATCGTGACCTACGACAAGAAGGACTTCCACTTCGCGGATACCGAGGTGCTTGACGGGGAGGAGTTCCTGCTGAAATACGCCGTCAGAAGGCCATAACGGCCAGGGTACATCCGGAGTTCGGGCCCTTTGGTGTGGGTCGGGGGGGCAATGCGCTTGGCGGCCGCATAACCCCGTTCATCGCATCCGCGTAGGAGGGCCCGCAAGATCCTTGTCCATGCGTGCGTCCATCCTAGTGCCGATCCTTTGTTCCGCGCTCAACTGCGTTGCGCAGACGGGGCCCGGGGGCGTAGGGACCAGCGCCAGCAACGTGCTCTGGCTCCGTGCCGATGCCGGTGTCACCCAAAGCAGCGGCGCGGTGTCCCAATGGAACGACCAGAGCGGGAACAACAACCATGCGCTGCTCCCGGGCACTATTCCCACGGCGACACCCACGTTCGTGGTCGGTTCAGTGAACAACTATCCCTCGCTCGACTTCGACGGTACCGACGACCAGTTGTGGGTGACCGACCATGCGACGATCGATCTGACCCAGTGGCACTTCTTCATCGTGGTGACGGCCGATGTGCAGAAGAACCACAACGCCTGGATGGTGAAGGGGGACGATAGCGACGAGAACTACGAGATGCTCAGTTACTCGGATGGGAACATCCACACCCCCACGAAATACTCGGACAATACGCGGACCTTCCCCAGTTCGGTCGGGGGGCAGGTGGTCACCGGCACCTTCGACATCTTCGAGTACAGCTACTCTGCGGCTGTGGGCCGCGACGTGTACAAGAACGCGGGCAACATCATCACTGACAACGAGAACAAGACTCCGAAGGTGAACAACCTTCCGCTCTACATCGCCAATGAGCGCACCACCACCGGCAGGAACGTGGATGGTGACATCGCCGAAGTGGTCGCCTTCAACGCACCGCTGAACAGCGCCCAGCGGCTCATCGTGAACAATTACCTCGGAGCGAAATATGCCCGCACGTTGTCTTCCGGCGACATTTTTGTGCAGGACAACGTGGGGAACGGGAACTATGACCATGATGTGGCCGGCATAGGGCGCGTGAACAGTTCAAACATGCAGACAGATTCACGTGGTTCAGGGATCGTCCAGATCAGCAAAGCGGGATACTCGGGACTGAGTGATGACGAGTTCCTGATCTGGGGTCATGACAATGGCGGTTTGGGAACGTTCGGCGTGGGCGACCTGCCCACTGGTGTTCAAGGCCGCTGGGCACGCGTGTGGCGAGTGAACGAGGTGGATGCCAGCGGGAGCTCGGTGAACGTGGGCAGCGTGGATATGACCTTCGATCTTGCCGGGCTGGGATCCGTCACAGCGAGTGATCTGCGGTTGTTGGTCGACACGGACGGTGATGGGCTTTTCGCCGATGAGACGCCGATCAGCGGCGCGACCTTCGTGAGCGGCACGCTCTATCGGTTCAGCAATTCCTCCGCTCTACAGAACGGGAGACGCTTCACCCTCGGCACCGCGAACCTCGGGAGCACACCCCTGCCGATCGAACTGCTATCGTTCGAGGCAACGGCCATCGATGCCTCCAGCGTACACCTGCGATGGGCCACCGCTTCAGAACATTCCAACGACCATTTCACGGTCGAACGGTCCGAGGACGCGAGCAACTGGCAGCAGGTGGCCGAAGTGGACGCGATCGGGAACAGTAACTCGCTCACGGAGTACTGGACGAACGACGACGGCCTCGAGCCCCAGGTGTACTACTACCGCCTGCGCCAGACCGATATCGATGGAACGTCCACACTTTCGGACGTGGTGGCGATAAACCTGGAACGGTATGGGTACGAGGATATGCTCCTCTTTCCGAACCCGAGCACGGGCTCCTTTCAGGTGCGGTTCGCGGTGCCACCTTCACAGGAACCGAAGTTCACATTGCTCGATGCCCTGGGTCGGGCCGTACCGTTGGATGATCAAGCGACGCCCGGTACGGGTGTCTACACCATGCAGGCCGGGAACACCGCTGGCGGTGTCTACCAATTGCACATCCAAGTAGGCGATGCGTTGACGGTGCGACGGGCACGCATTACGCGCTGATCGGGCCCTGCGCTGTTCCGGCGCGATCATGCGCGATGTCGCATCTTGGTGGCCGCATCCGAGTTCCACGCATGTCGCACGAAAGCCTCGAACTTCTCAAGTACCCCACTGGCAAGTTCGTCCGCGGCACCAGGGCCGGGACACCGGATCGGATCGCCACGTGCATCGCCATCATCGAGGCCTTTCCGGAAAAGCTGCGTGCAGAAGTGCAGGGTCTCAGCGATCGGCACCTGGACACACCATACCGCCCTGGCGGTTGGACGGTTCGGCAACTGGTGCACCACATCGCTGACAGCCATAGCCAGACGCGGCACCGTTTCAAGCTGGCATTAACAGAGGAAAAACCGGTGATCAAGCCTTACAAGGAAGCCCTGTGGGCGGAGCACATCGATGCACGAACGATGCCGCTCGAACCGTCGCTCGCGATCGTATCGGGTACCCACGCACGATGGGTGTTGCTTATGCGTGGCATGTCCACCGCGGAGTGGGACCGCGTGTTCGTTCACCCGGAGCAGCAGCGCGAGATAAGCCTGGCGGAGGCGCTGGAGCTGTATGTCTGGCATAGCGGCCATCACCTTGCGCATATCACCGGGTTGAAGGCTCGGGGCTTCCAATAGCGCGGCGTTCCGGTATCTTCAGCCCGCAACGGACCAGGAACCCCGACGTGGCGACCTATCAACTACTGGACGGCAAGCGGTGCGGCGATGCCCTGCGCGCTGAGATCGCGAAAGGGGCGCTGGAAGTGCGATCCGGACGGGGTAGGGGGCCACACCTGGCCGCAGTGCTGGTAGGCAACGACGGCGCAAGCCGCACCTATGTGGAGGCCAAGGTGAAAGCATGCGAGGAGGTCGGCTTTCGCAGTTCATTGATCACCCTGCCGGAGACCACTACCGAGGACGACCTGCTCCATCGGGTGAAGCAATTGAACAAGGACAAGGAGTTGGATGGGTTCATCGTGCAACTGCCGCTCCCGGAACATATCGATGCGGACAAGGTGACCCTGGCGATCACACCGGACAAGGATGTCGATGGCTTCCACCCGGAGAACATCGGGCGGATGGTGCTCGGTCTACCCGGTTTCCTGCCGGCCACCCCGAGCGGTATCGTCGAGCTCCTTCGGCACTACCACGTGGAAACGGCCGGTAAACATTGTGTGGTGATCGGCCGCAGCCACATCGTGGGCACGCCTATGAGCATTTTGATGAGCCGCAATGCCTACCCCGGCAATTGCACTGTGACGCTCGCTCACAGTCGCACCAAGGATCTGCCGACCCTTACGCGCCAGGCCGATATCCTTATCGCGGCCCTCGGTAAGCCCGAGTTCGTGACCGCGGACATGGTGAAGGACGGCGCGGTGGTGGTGGACGTGGGCATCCACCGTATCGCCGATGCCGCACGCAAGAGCGGTTTCCGATTGGTAGGCGATGTGAAGTTCGACGAGGTGGCACCGAAATGCTCCTGGATCGCCCCGGTGCCTGGCGGAGTGGGACCCATGACGATCACCAGCCTGCTGCTGAACACATTGAAGGCCTGCCAGCGCTGATGGTGCGGCCTATTCTCCGAACACTTCGATCGTGGCCTGTCTTTCCACCAGTTCGGTGAACTTGCCCGTGTAGCGGGTGGCTCGTACGATATGGTTGTCGATCCAGTGGTAGTTGCCCCCGCGCGGTTTGCCGAAGAGTATGGCGTGGTAGCGGAAGCCATGCTGGTCCAGCCAGGCGGTGGTCACTTCGCGATGCGCCTCCGTTCGGCTGGTGAAGAAGGTGATGATGTGCCCTTCGCTATACCAGCCATTGCAGATCTCCAATGCACCTTCGAAGATCGTCGCATCGCTCATGCGCTCCGGTTCCTCGTTCGGGATGTCCTCGCAGATGGTGCCGTCGATGTCGATCAGGAAGTTCTTCTTCCCCTCGGGTAGCTTGGGGCTGATCTTCTTGCCGCCCACAAAGGCTTCTTTGAGCTGCTGGTCCATGGAACGAATATCGCGAGAAAACCGCGCCGACAGCCAGCGCGTGGGAATGAAGGCTATGGGCTGAGGGTATGCCGAAGCTCGGCCATTTTCAAGGCGGCCACCGCGCTGTCCACGCCCTTGTTGCCATGCTTACCACCGCTACGGTCTTGGGCCTGTTGAAGGGTATCGTCGGTAAGTACACAGAAGATCACCGGCACACCGCTGCCCAAATTCACCTGCATAATGCCCTGTGCCGTGGCCTGGCAGACATAGTCGAAGTGCGGTGTTTCGCCCCGAACCACGCTACCGATACAGATCACAGCGTGTGGTTGCAACCCTTCAATGGCCAGGCGTGCACCCAATGGCAATTCGAAACTTCCGGGCACCCAAACCTCATGCAGGTCTTCGGGACGGGCCCCATGGCGCAGCAGCGTATCATGCGCCCCCGAACGCATGGCATCCGTAATGGCGCGGTTCCACTCGCTCACCACCAACACGAAACGACGACCGGCGCCTGAGGGGACGCCGGTCGGGTCGTACGAGGAAAGTGGATGCTCCGAAGTGGCCATCGCCAGGATCAACCGGCCATCGCTTCCGCGCGGGCGGCGTATTTCTTGGCCAGGTTGGCGTCCGCCGAAGTGGGGAAGTCGGTGGCGATCTTGCGGAAGGCCTTGGCAGCGTTCTTCCAATCACCGCCCTGCTGATGCAGGATACCGGCTTTCATCAGGAACATCGGGGTTGTGAACTCATTGTGTGACACCCCTGCGGCCTTTTCGAACTGCCCGATCGCTTCCGCGGTCTTGCCCAGTTCCACATAGGCGTCGCCGATGCCTCCGGCTGCCATCGCCTCGAGCACAGGATCGTCCACATCAGCGTCCTGGTAGTAGGACACCGCCGATTCAGAGTCACCCTTCCGGAGGTAGCAGGTGCCCAGATAGAAATGAGCGAGCTCGCCGGCCGGGGTGCTGCCGTACTCGTCCGCGAGATACTGGAAGCCGAAGTAATTACCGTCCCCGTTGATGGCCAGGTCGAGTGAATCGATCTCGAAGTAGTACTGGGCCTTCCAGATCAGGTCGTTGGCTTCTTTGGCGCGCGGCTCGGCGTAGAACTTCTTATAGCCCAGAAGCCCACCCACCACCACCAGCAGACCCACGACACCGTAGGTAACGGCCTGCTTGTTCTTCTCCAGGAAGAGCTCGGCCCGGGAATAGGCCTGGCCGATATCGAGGTCTTTCTCACCCTGTTCCGGGTGCGTGGTCTTGGTGGCCATGATCGCTGACTTTTCTCTATAAAAGCGGCGCAAAAGTAGACCTTTCAACGGAACCTTCGGCGCCCGCCCGAAAGGCTGCGTGATGAGGGCTGGGAAGGGGTGGTGGTACGGCTATCTTTGGCCACCGCATGGATGTCCGCCTGGAACGCCTGAACCTGCTGCACTTCCGCAACCACAGGGAGGCGGAACTGCATCTGGGACCGGAGGTGAACTGCTTCGTAGGCCCGAACGGGGTCGGCAAGACCAACCTTCTTGACGCGGTGCACTACCTGGCGCTGTGCAAGAGCTACTTCGACCCGTTGGATCAGAACAACATCCTGCACGGTGAGGAGATGTTCCTGGTGAAGGGCCGATTGTCGAGCGATACGGATGGGGTGGAACTGGCGTGCAGTGTGCGACGGGGCCATCGGAAGGTGTTCCAACGCGACCGCAAGGAGTACGACCGACTGGCCGACCATGTCGGCCGATGGCCTGCGGTGATGATCACACCGTACGATGGTCAATTGGTGCTCGAAGGCTCCGAACTGCGTCGGCGCTTCCTGGATGGGCTCATCGCCCAGTTCGACCGGGGGTACCTGGACGCTTTGTTGCGGTACAACCGATCCCTCGTTCAGCGCAATGTGATGCTGAAGCGTTTCGCGGAGCAGGGTGGGGGATCGCTCGCGGCTTTGGAGCCGTGGGATGAGCAACTCGTTCGGCACGGAACCGTTGTGCATGCCGTGCGTGAAGCCTTCCTGATCGAATTGAAACCCTTGGTGGAGTCACACTATCGTGGTATCAGCAATGGCCCGGAAACCGTGGCGCTCACCTACCGATCGGCCGTGGGCGAGCGTGGGATGGAAGCTGTGCTAAAGGAAAGTTGGGATCGGGACCGCTCCGCGCAACACACCACGGCCGGGGTCCACAAGGATGATCTGTTATTCTCCATAGAAGGCCGTCCGCTCAAGCGCTTCGGTTCGCAAGGTCAACAGAAGACCTTTTTGATCGCCCTGAAGCTTGCCCAGTTCGACCTTACCACCGAGCGTACCGGCCGCAAGCCCGTGCTGATGTTGGACGATATCTTCGACAAGATCGACCCACAGCGGATGCGCCACCTGTTGGAACTGCTCAGCGGCGGGCGTTTCGGGCAGGTGCTTATCACCGATACCGATGCCACCCGGCTCCACAAGGCCCTCGACGGCCTGGACCTGGACATACGCTTCTTCCACCTGTCGCACGAAAAACCCATCCATGCGGAGACCTTCGAACGAACGGTCGCTCGGTGATGCCTTGGGCGACATGATCGATGCGTACGGGCTTCGGGAGAAGCTCGATGAACTGGACATCGCCAGTTGGTGGGACGAAGTGGCCGGTGGGCCGATCGCCCGGCATACCGTGGAGGTGCGCCTCAAGCGCGGTCATCTGCATGTCCGGGTGGACAATGCACCCCTGCGGCAGGAGCTCAGCTATATGAAGGAGCGACTGATCGAGCTGCTCAACGAACGGAGCGGACGTGCCGTGGTGCGGTCCGTCACCATCGCCTGAACGGGCGCTAGAACTGTTCCCGGGAGCTGAAGAAGAAGGCACCCTCGAGGGCTGCGTTCTCGTCGCTATCGCTGCCATGCACGGCGTTCTTCGCCTTGCTTTCCGCGAAGTTCTTGCGGATGGTGCCGTCGGCGGCGTTGGCGGGGTCCGTGGCGCCGATGAGGCTGCGGAAATCCTCCACCGCGTTCGACTTTTCAAGGATAGCCGCGAAGATGGGCCCACTGGCCATGTAATCGACGAGTTCGCCATAGAAAGGACGCTCCTTGTGCACCTCATAGAAGGTGCCGGCCTCCTTGTGCGAGAGACGGGTGTACTTCAGCGCCACGATGCGAAAACCGTTGCTGATGAGCATGTCGATGATCTTGCCTGCGTGCCCTGCGGCGACCGCCTCAGGTTTGATCATTGTGAAAGTGCGCGTGCCTGCCATAAGTGGTGTTGTTGAAAAAGCGGCGCAAAAATAGGTGCGCACACGATCGGGCGCGCCAAATGAACCACCTTCCTTCGCACCACGTATCCGAGATGGCGGCGCCCGTTGGTCGTCTTCTGCGTGCGGACCATCCCATGAACCGACCATTCATCCTGACCGGAGCGCTTTCCGTGCTCCTCTGCGCCTGCGGGGGCGCACCAGAAACGGACGCGGCCAAAGGCGCCGAACGACTGGTGATCTCGGACGAGAACACCGCTCCGGCGGAAGCGTTGTACCAAATGCCCACCCCGAACGAGCTGTTCGCGCTCATCCGCGAGATGGCCGGCGATGGGCAAAAGCGCTTGCTGAACCCCACCACCAATGCCGATCGCTATGTTTCGCTCACCGGCCGGGCCTTCAACTTCGGGGTTTATTCCACAGACCTTATCTATGCCAGCTCCTTCAAGTTGAACGTGGAAGTGGTGCGGTACTACCTCACGGTGAAGAAGCTCGGGGAACAGCTGGGCCTCACAAATGCGTTCACGGAGGATGATTTCGTTCGCCTTGAAGCCAACCTCTCCCGGGGCGACTCTCTGGAGTTCATCAGTAACGACGCCTACCACAAAGCTTACGCGAAGCTCCAGGACGAGGACCTGGGGCCCACCTTGGCTCTGGTGCTCGCTGGCGGTTGGGTCGAGAGCATGCACTTGGTGATGCACCAGATCCGCAACTTCGATCCGCAAGATCCGCTGGTAGCCCGCGTGGCCGAGCAGAAGTTCAGCCTGGAACATCTGATCGAAATGATGGATGCGCTTGGCGAGGACAGCACCGCGACGGTGGTCAAGGCCCGTCTTGTGGAGATCCGTGACATCTACGACCAAGTGAACGTCCGCCGGTCGGCCCATCAAGGAACGTCCAGCAGCGGTCGTATGGTCCTTGGGGACGACGTCACCGTGTCCCTCACCAAGGAGAAGTACACTGAATTGGAGCGCGCGGTGGAAGCCTTGCGCGATGAACTGGTCCGTCCCGAAGGACAGGCCGTAGTACGCCCGAACGCATGAACGGCATGAAGCATAGGATCGGAGGTGCGACCTTACTGGCCGCCATGTTGAGCTTGGGCGCAGTGGCGCAGGACCGTTGCGCCGATTACCACACGTTCAATTGCGAACGCTCGACGGACGCCCGCTTTTCCATCAATGGACAAAGCAAGAGCGCGAGTGTGCAAGTGGGTACGCCTACGGAGCTCAACATCATCGTTTACCGCGGTCAGGACTACCGTGTCTCGTTCTGCTACGACGAGAAGGTGATCGGCGACCATGTGGTCGCACGGTTGGTGGAGAAGATCCGTGTGCCCGAAGAGGCCCAGCAAGGTGTGGTGACCAAGACCGAGCAGCAGGACGCCGAAGGCAATACGACCGGCGCGATACATGACAAGACACAGACCAAGGGGATATTCAAGGACGAACGCAAGGTGCTTTGGGACAATACCGAACATGACCTGGTGCAGAGCATCGAATTCTCATGCACGGCCACGAAACGACTGGTGATCGAAGTGATGGCTCCCGGCGTCGCCGAGCCGAAGGGCCGGTCCAAGGATCTGGACATCGGTTGTGTCGGTATTTTGATAGAACACATGCCCACACCGAACCTGGGGTTCTGATCCTTACCGGTGCGGATACCTTTGCGCACCTTCGATGTCATTCCTGCCAGCGGATAGCTCCGCGCTGCTCCAATTGCGCGATCTGCTCAGTTCCCCGCGGAGCTGTGCCATTGTCACGCATTACAATCCGGATGGTGATGCCATGGGGTCGTCACTCGGGTTGATGAAAGCTTTGCAGGCCCTCGGGCATACGGCACAGGTGGTCCTCCCGAACACACCAGCCTCCTTCTTGCATTGGATGCCGGGGTATGGGAGCGCGGTCGCAGCGGATGCACATCCGGAGCAAGCCAAGGCCATCGTGCGGTCCGCCGAGGTCCTCTTTTGCCTGGACTTCAACCGGCCGGACCGGGTGGGTGTGTTGGAAGAGAGTTTGCGGGCCGCACCGTTCAAGGTGCTGATCGATCACCACCAACGGCCCGACGCCCTCGCCCAGATCATGTTCTCGGATACGGCTTCCTGCGCGACCTGCCAGATGGTGTACGATATCCTCGTCGCATTGAAAGCTGGGGACCACATCGATCAGGGTGTCGCCACCTGCCTCTACACCGGTATCATGACGGATTCCGGATCTTTCCGCTATACCTCCACCACCCCCCACACCTTGCGCGTCGCTGCAGCGCTGATGGAGAAAGGCGCTGTGCCCGACCACGTGTTCAGCGCTGTGTTCGACGGGAACAGCGAACAACGGTTGAAGCTGCTCGGCTTCACCCTTGCGCAGCGGATGACCATCTACCCACAGTTCGGCACGGCGGTGATCGTGCTGAGCGAGCAGGACCTGGGTCGCTACCGGTTCGAGCCGGGGGATACGGAAGGGTTCGTGAACTACGGGCTTTCGGTCAAAGGGGTGCGCCTCGCGGCTTTTTTCATGGAACGACCGGACCGCGTGAAGATCAGCATGCGATCCAAAGGCTTGCTACCTGTGGATCGATTCTTGTCGGCCCATTTCGACGGCGGCGGCCATGCCAACGCGGCTGGGGGCCAAAGCACGGCACCACTTCCCGAGGTGGTGGCCCGGTTCATGGAACTGCTTCCGTCCTTCATCGCCGCGCACCCGGAATGAACGTGCCTTGGTGGACCTGTTTATGGATCATTTTGCTCGGGGCCTGCCAAAGCGAAGGGCCACCCGCCGTGATCACCAGCACCAGCCCTGAGCAGGGCCCCGCGTACATCGAAGAGAACAAACAGGCCAGCCACATCGAGTCGGGTGATATCGACAACTACATCCGCAGGCACCGGTTACGTCCACGATCCACGGGGTCGGGGGTATACCATCAATTGGTCCGTGATCTTCCGGGCGATACGGCAAGGCCAGGACAATGGGCCGTTGTGAATTTCCGCATGGAACTGTTGAACGGAAAGGTCTGCGCCACCTCGGCCAAGGACGCTCCGGAGCGCTTCCTCATCGAAATGGACGATGTGGAGAGCGGCCTTCATGAGGGCATCCAGCATCTGTCGCCGGGCGACAGCGCCCTGCTCATCCTCGCTTCACACCGGGCCTATGGTCTGATCGGCGATCTGGACCAGGTACCGATGCGGAGCACGATCGTGTACCACATCGGCCTGGTCGCGCTGGAAGTTCCGGACCGATGAACCGGCAGGCGGCCGTCCTGATCCTCCTGTCCACGCTGGTCGCGTGCGATCGGTCTGCATACCCAGGCTACAAGAGCATCTCCAACGATGTGTATGTGAAGCTCCTCAAGGTCGGCGATGAAGAGACCACGCCAACTTCGGGGGATAGCGTTCTGCTCCGCTGGCGTGCGAGCCGATGGGAGGAGGAGACGGGGTCATTGATGAGCAGTGAACGGTGGTACGCTGTGGATGATCTGGGAATGGCGATGTTCCAAGCGGTGCTGCCACGATCGCATGTGGGGGATAGCATGAGCGTGATCACGCGATCGGCCTTGATCCCTTGGTCCATACTGGTCCCCGAGGCGGACCCAGCGGACAATGATACGGTCATGGTCCGGATCGAGTTGACCGCTCGCTCGTTGCTCACCGTCCAGGCACAAGCCGAGCGAAGAGAGGCACGCCGCAAAGCCGATCCGGAGAGGTACGAAGCGCGTCTTGTGCAGGCCTTCCTCGATACCGCGACCGCGCCATGGCAACGCTGGGGCACGAGCGCTCTCTATTATTGGATCGACAGCGGTCCGGTCGGGGGTGACAGCATACGACAGGGTGACTTGATCACGATCCACTACGAGGGACGCTCTTTGGAGGACGGCCGCATATTCGACGACACGGAGCGCAGCGGGCAGCCGCTCACTTACCGCGTGGGGGACCCCGACCAAGTGATCGAGGGCCTGGCGGTGGCCGTCAGCTTATTGAAGGCCGGATGCTCCGGCGCGTTCGTGATCCCTTCGTCCCTGGCTTTCGGCGCGCGCGGCGTTGGGGGATCATTGCCGCCCTATTCCCCGGTCCATTACCGTGTAGCGGTGGAGAAATTGCACCGCGACCTCAACAGGCGATCGGAGGCCTCGTAGAACTTGGCGGGCATGTTGCCGTAAGAGCCTCCTTATGCGTTCCATGGGTGCTGCGTTGTGCGTTCTGGCGTGCGTGTTCTCCGCGCACGGGCAGGAGCAGTTCGGCATGGCCCATGGCAACTATGCAGGGGTTGACGCGGCCGCCCTGAACCCTGCACGCCTCGCTGGTCAGTGGCCGTATGCAAGCATCCGCCTGATCGGGGCGGATCTTTTTGTGTGGAACAACCTCGTCGCTTTGTCGGGGAAGGACCACACGCTTGTGGGAGAGGTGCGCGATGGAATGAGCGGCACATCCGGGGATATTGTATTGCGTGGTTCGTTGCGTTCGGATGTGAAGCGAGGTTCCGTTCTGGCCCAGCTAGCGGGTCCGGCGTTCAGTCTTTCACTGGGGAAAGGCACCGTGAGTGCTGGCGTACGCGCGCGTAGCCTTACCTCACTGAGCGGTATCTCGCCTGAGTTGGGCCGTTTCATTTTCCACGGGCTCGGATACGATCCGCAACATGGCGTCCGCTATCGGGACGAAGGCACGCGTGCATTGACAGCGGCCTGGTCGGAAGTGAATGTGTCGTACGCGCGGATCCTTTGGAGCGAGGGGTTCGCCTTGATCAGCGCCGGGGCTTCATTGCGGTACCAACAGGCGCATTTCGGCGGTGCTCTCGCGTTGGACGTGTTGGACTATACAGTGCATGATACCGCACGCGCCACGATCCATGAGTTGGGCGGCAGTTTCGGCTACTCTTCTCCAGCTTCCAATGCCGGCCGCGGCTGGGGTGCGGATCTCGGCGTTCAGTACGAGCGCACCATGGAGGAAGTGGACCGCTACCTGCCGCATCATGCCTCCACCGGTTGCAGGCCCATGCCCTACCGGTACCGGATCGGTCTGTCGCTCCTTGATCTGGGTGGCAACTACTTCAAGGGAGCCATCGGCGGCCATGTGGAAATGGGCTCCACGATCATCGCTGACCACGACGCCGTCGATTTGGATGGTGCGGAGGGTTTGGACAGCCTTCTCGGTACCGTGGTGAACTGGGAACGTGAGGACAGGTTCAACATAGGCAATCCGACCGCCGTCGCGATGCAGTACGATCAGCGCGTGATCGATCGCGTCTATGTGGCCTGCGATCTCGTGCAGCAGATCAGCTCACGACATGGTACGCGTCTTCGCCGACCGAACAGCATCGCCATCACGCCGCGCTTCGACACCCGATGGTTCGAGGCTTCGGTTCCGATCGTCGTCCACGAGTACGGCTTTTCGCGTCCTTCCGTGGGGCTCATGTTGCGTTTCAGCGATGTGCTCATCGGTTCCGATCATATCCTTCCGTTCCTCACGCGCCCCAATGTGAGCGGAGCGGATCTCTATTTCCGAGTGCGCATCACGCTCGCGCGAAGTCCGTTCTGTAAGGGCAAGCGAAAGTCCGGGGCACGGCACGAGAGCGGAAGCACAGAGGCGCTCCCTTGCATCATTCCGGGAGAGTGATCAGCGCGATCCGGCGCTCAGGATGAAGACCGCCGGCCGTTTGCCAAGCTCGGGCTTCTCCTTTTTCCACCGCACGATCTCCAGGGTGCGGACACTAGCTCTGGGCTGTGTTAGGTCGATCGCGATGGTCAACGAAGTGCTCGGAGCGCAGGTGGTGAGGAGATCTCCGAGCAGCGTGTCGTTGCGGTAAGGTGTTTCAATGAAGATCTGCGCGGCCCCTGTGCGGATCGCGTCCTGCTCGATCCGCTTGATGGCTTGTTTCCGTTCGGGCGGCTTTACAGGCAAGTAACCATGGAACGTGAAATGCTGCCCGTTCGATCCGGAGGCAGCGAGCGCGAGGAACAGGGAGCTCGGCCCGATCAATGGAACGACCCGCACGCCCGCAACATGCGCAGCCGCCACCAACTGCGCACCTGGGTCGGCAATGCCCGGCATGCCTGCTTCGCTGACGATGGCGGCGTCGCGGCCGTTCTTCATCATGCCGAGCAGGCCGCTCACTTCTGTCGCGCTGCTGTCCTTGTCCAACCGGTGCATCTCCATCCGCGGGAGTTCGATCAGCGGAACCATGCGGCGGAGCATGTGGCGTGCGGTCCGCTCATGCTCGCAGAACCAGAGATCGATGCGGGTCGCCAGCACGATGTTCTCCGAGGGTATCTGCTCCGTACCGCCGTGGTCACCCAACCACACGGGCATCAGGTATAATGTACCATACCCCTCAGCCACGGACATCGTTGATCAGGTTTTCGCACGCCTCATGGATCATGTCGTACACCTTACGGAAGCCTTCGTCGTCCCCATAGTACGGGTCGGGTACCTCGCGCATGGGGTGGGCCGGAGCATAGTCCATGATAAGCCTGGCCTTCCCTGCGAGCGCGACGTCTGGCGCGAGCCTTTGCATGTCGCGCAGGTTATGGGCATCCATGGCCAGCAAGAGGTCGAAGCGATGGAAGTCGGCCGCCTCGAACTGACGTGCCCGCAGGTCGCTGATGTCGATGTGCTGGCGGAGCATCGCGGTTTGTGCGCGTTGATCCGGGGCTTCGCCCACATGATAGCCACCTGTACCCGCCGAGTCCGTCCGAACGTCCAAGCCTTGCTTCCTGGCAAGTTCGCGAAGCACGCCTTCCGCCATGGGCGATCGGCAGATGTTACCAAGGCACACCATCAGGATCTTCATCAGTGCGAAGGTGCGGAAAGAGAAAGGACCCTCGCGGGTCCTTTCCATGTCCATCGGGTCGGGGTCAATGTATGCTGAGCTTCTTCTCCAGATCCTCCAGATCACCACGGACCTGCTTGTCCGTTTCTTGCAGGTTGTTCACGGTGCGGCAGGCATGCAACACGGTCGCATGGTCCTTCCCGCCGCAGTGTGCGCCGATGCTCGCGAGTGAGCTCTTGGTCATTTTCTTGGCGAAGTACATCGCGATCTGGCGGGCCTGCACCACCTCGCGTTTGCGTGTCTTGCTCTTCAACAGTTCGATCGGCAGATCGAAGTAGTCGCACACCACCTTCTGGATGTAGTCGATGCTCACCTCGCGCGCCGTGTTCTTCACGAACTTGTCGATCATCTGCTTCGCGAGATCGAGCGTCACGGCCTTCTTGTTCAGCGAGCTCTGCGCGATGAGACTGATCATGGCACCTTCCAGTTCGCGGATGTTCGTAGTGATGCTGTAGGCCAGGTATTCGACCACTTCGTTCGGCAGGTCGATGCCTTCCGCGTACATCTTCTTCTGCAGTATGGCGATGCGCGTCTCCAGGGCCGGTGTCTGCAGATCGGCGCTCAGGCCCCATTTGAAACGGGAGAGGAGGCGCTGCTCCATGCCCTGCATCTCCACGGGCGCCTTGTCGCTGGTGATCACCAACTGCTTGCCACTTTGGTGCAAGTGGTTGAACACATGGAAGAACACGTCTTGCGTCTTCTCCTTGCCGGCGAGGAATTGCACGTCGTCGATGATCAGCACGTCCATCATCTGATAGAACTGGCTGAAGTCGTTCACGGTGTTGTTCTTCACCGCCTCGATGAACTGTTGTGTGAACTTCTCCGCAGGAACATACAGGATCGTTTTGTCCGGATGGTTCTTCTTGATCTCGATGCCTATGGCGTGGATCAGGTGCGTCTTGCCAAGACCGACCCCACCGTAGACGAGCAAAGGATTGAACGCGGTACCCCCGGGTTTTTGCGCCACCGCATAGCCAGCACTACGCGCGAGCCGGTTGCAATCCCCTTCGATGAAATTGTCGAAGGAGTAGTTCGCGTTCAAGTGGCTCTCGACCTTGATCTTGCGCAGGCCGGGAATGATGAAGGGGTTCTTGATCGGACTGCTGGCCAGATCGATCGGAAGTGCCACGGCGGGGTTCTTCACCTCGCGCGCATTGCTCGTTGGCACTTTCACTGTGTAGGGATGGGCGCTCTGGAAACCGTTCTCCATGATGATGGAGTATTCCAGGCGACCTTCCGTACCCAGTTCCTTGCGGATGATCTTCTTCAACAAACCGATGTAGTGCTCCTCCAACCATTCGTAAAAGAACTGCGAGGGCACTTGGATGGTGAGGACATGATCCTGCAATCTCAAGGCCTTGATCGGTTCGAACCAGGTCTTGAAACTCTGCGGGCTCACGTTGTCCTTGATCACCTCCAGGCACCGTTCCCAGATCTTCTCGTGGTCTTTCTTCATGGAAGGGTGGTGGGGTCTGAAAACTTTTTTGTCCGAGTATCGATCTCGCTGGAACCATTGATGACAAAGGATTCTGCGTGACCGGGCGACAAATATGGACCGAAGAAAGTGAAAAAAAAACTCGGCGCGAACTTGTCGGCAAGGAAATATTTCACATGCGCATCGTTCCGCAGTGACGCTTCTGAAATCGTTGTTTGGCGCGGGTTGTAGAAGGTACTGCGCAGGGTGGTCATGACAGCGGGGCGGTTCGCCGCACGCGGGAATGATCGTGACATGGACGACTTCGGAACGGGTCGGGACATTTGGTGCGAACGTGTGGGGGTCGTTGTTCCCGCGTGGTGTGATCGCATGAAAGGTACGATGACCGAACCGCACGGAGCAAGGTGATGATGGCGCCGTACTTTGCCACCGATGTTCGAGCATGAGACGCGGATACGTGTGCGCTACGGAGAGACCGATCGCATGGGCTTCGTGTACTATGGGGATTATGCCGAGTACTTCGAGGTAGGCCGCGTGGAAGCCTTGCGAGCGCTGGGATTTTCGTATCGTGCGCTGGAGGACGAGGGCGTGTTTTTGCCCGTTCGTGAGATGCATGTGCGCTACCATGCACCCGCACATTATGATGATCTGCTCAACGTGCGCACTACGATCCCGGCGAAGCCCGGAGCACGCATCACGTTCCGCAACGAGGTGTTCTCCGAAAAGGGTGAACTGCTCACCGAAGCGACGATCACCCTGGTGTTCGTTGATCGTGCAACGGGGCGGCCATGTCGCCCGCCGGAGCACCTGGTGCGTGCGTTCGCGCCTTACTTCGGTCCCTGATCATCCACCACAAGGGCGTAGCGTTCGCAGTGTGCCAGGAAGTGCGCGCGCGATCGCTTCGGAACAGCGACGTTCAGCACGCACGTCTCCTCATAGCGGGCTTCGA
Organism: Flavobacteriales bacterium; assembly: GCA_016703105.1. Lineage (GTDB taxonomy): Bacteria > Bacteroidota > Bacteroidia > Flavobacteriales_F > PHOS-HE28 > PHOS-HE28. Next base: position 323,271 of record JADJCS010000001.1, on the reverse strand, counting down.
TCACGTTCGCTTCCAAGGACATGAGGAACGACCTTAGCGGCTCCACTTGGTGATGCGCGCACCGCACGCTGAAGGGATCGAACAGAACCTCTTCTATGGGATCGTTGTCCTGCAGCGCCAGGCGTGCCGCTTCGCCATACGCATGCAGGAGCCCTGCTTTCCCCAGGAGCGTTCCGCCGAAGTAGCGCACCACCACCACGGCGGCGTACGTGAGGGAATGTGTCCGCAGCTGACGAAGGATGGGCTTGCCGGCCGTGCCCGCTGGTTCGCCGGCGTCCGAGGAACGGAACCGCTCGCCAACCGTACCGAGTACCCAGGCGTAGCATAAATGTCGCGCGCTGTGATGCTCGCGCCCGATCGTTCCGAGGATCGCCTTGAACTCTTCCTCGTGCGCGATCGGGAAGGCGATACCTATGAACTTGCTCGCCTTCTCACGAAGGACACCTTCGCTCCTTCGCGCGAGCGTGATGTAGCGATCGTCGCTCATGCCTGACCGGCGAGGATGCACACAAGAGCGATCACCGCGGCTGCGATGCCGAGAAGGTTCAGCTTGCTCAGGCGCTCCCGGAACAACGCCGCAGAGAACCCCGCGCCGAGAAGGATCACACCGATGTTGATCAGCGGGAAGACACTGCTCGCGGGCAAGCCGCTCTGCGCGAGAGAACGTACCACGAAGTAGACGGAAGTGAAGTTCGCCACCCCGAGCACCGTGCCTCCGATCAAGACCCCTGGATCCGTGAACGACGTACGCTGCTTCGAGGCAAGGACGCGTACCGCACCGATCGTACCGGCCACAGCGAAGGTGAGCGTGGGGAAGACAGCCTCTGTGGCGGGGGTGACCACATTCTGTTGTGTCCATGCCAGCAACAGATCCACCGCTGCGTTCCCTGCGAACAGCACAAGCGGCAGCACCCATGCACCGCGCACCCGGGCCACACCTTCGCTCCAGGTGGTACATATCACCCCCGCGATGGCGAGCGCGATCCCCATGGACACGAGCGCCCCGGGCAGCTCCCCTTCCACGATAACCAGCACCAGCACCGTGAGCACCAAGCTCATCTTGCTCGCCACGGAAGTAGCCGCAACGCCTACGCGTTGTGTACTCACCGCCATGAGGTAGAACAGCACGATGAAGAGCACACCCAACAAGGCGCTCGGCAACAGCAGGGGAGAAAGGTCGTCGGCCCGCCAGGGTGGCGCGATCACTGAACCGCAAACCGTTGCCACGACATAGTTCACTATAATGGCGGGCAGCAACGGGATCCGCCGCCGATCGAAGACCTTGAAGAGCAGAAAGAGGAGCGAAAGGAAGACCGCCGCGATGATCACCAGGGCCATGTGGGATCGGGGATCATGCCCAACTTCGAGATGGGACGGTGGTTGATATGGAGATCGATGCGGTCGTTACCTGACAGCCATGATCGATGCGGAGAACCAGGAAGAACAGGAGCTGCGGTACCCTGCGCACAGAGCATCTCCCCGGTGATCACACGTGCCTCGTCCCAAAGTCCGGAGCGGACGAAATGGCCGAGCAATTCAGCGCCCCCTTCCACCAGTACGGAGCGGATCCCTCGCCGATGCAATTCGTCCATCATCCCGGGCAAAGGGTCTGAAGCCATGGGCAATGTCACCTGCTCCACCAGAACATCGGCCCGCACTTCATGTGTGAACAACAGGCTGGGCGCAGCGTTGCTATACACCATGGACCCCGGCGGTGTGATGCCCTTCCGATCGAGCACTACACGCAGCGGTTGGCGCCCCGAACAAAGCCGCGCCGTGAGTTGCGGGTCATCGTTCAGCACCGTGCGGCTTCCGACCAGGATGGCCTGTTCTTCCGTTCGCCATCTATGCACGAGCACATCGGTGTCCGGTGAAGAGATGCGTTGCACGACACGTGAGGATCGGGGATGGCGGTCCAGGAAACCATCCTGGGAGCGCGCCCACTTCAGCACGATATACGGTCGGCCGGCCCCCACCGATCCTAGGAACCGGCGGTTCAACCAGCGCGCTTGCGCCTCCTCGATCCCCAACGAAACCGTGACCCCGGCCTGCCGCAACCGTTCGATACCGCGCCCGTTCACTTCAGGGAAGGGATCGAGTTGGGCGATCACCACATGCTTGACGCCGCGTTCCAAGAGAAGATCGACACAAGGCGGAGTTCGCCCATGATGCGTACAAGGCTCCAGGTTGACGAAGAGCACGGCATCGTCCGGAACGGATCCATCACCAAAAGCGCGCAGGCACTCCACTTCCGCATGTGGTCCTCCTGAGGCGCGGTGCCAGCCTTCGGCGAGGATCCGATCCTGTTGCACGAGCACGGCTCCCACCATTGGGTTCGGCGCTGCGGATCCGGACCCCAACGCGGCAAGTCGCAGGCAACGATGCATCCAAGTGGCGCCGTCCATAGGGACGGCAAAGATGGTGGCAGGAACGATGGCCCAAGGCCCGTTTACCTTCGTGGCCGCATGAAACTGGCCGACAACCGTGTACTGAGCGTAGTGGATGAGTACCGTACACAATTGGCCGCACGCTACCCGGAAGAAGAGGTGCGGGCCATCCTGCGCAGTGTGTTCCAAGAGCGTATGGGATGGGATGCGGCGCAACTGGTAGTGAAGCGCTTCGAGTCGATGAGCGAAAGTGAACTGCTCAAAGTCTATCTCCCTTTGAAGCGCCTGGTCGCCGGCGAACCGCTTCAGTACGTCCTGGGCGAAGTACACTTCCACGGGCTGAGATTACAAGTGGACAAACGTGTGCTGATCCCGCGCCCCGAGACCGAAGAAATGGTGGATCGCATCGTGCGGTCCGGCATCGTGCCTTCGCGTATCGCGGACATCGGCACCGGGAGCGGTTGCATCGCCCTCGCGCTGAAGAACAGCTTTCCACGGGCCGATGTGGTCGCCACCGACAGCGACCAAGGAGCGCTCGTGGTCGCCATGACCAATGGCAAGAGAACCGGGATCCAAGTGCAATGGGAACTTGGTGATGCATTGAACGACGGCTTCCCGCAAGGATCTTTTGACCTGATCGTGAGCAATCCTCCCTATGTGCCGGTGGGGCTTACCGATTCGCTGGCGGCCGAGGTGCTGGATCATGAACCGCACCTGGCGCTCTTCGTGCCGGATGACGAGCCGCTGTGCTTCTTCCGTGCGATCGGAACGTGGGCGTTCGGGTCACTGCGGTCCGGAGGAGCGCTTTGGTTCGAGACCCACCACGACCAGGCACTACCGGTGTTGGAGGTCCTTATCAGCTTTGGGTTCGCGAAGGCTGAAGTGCTGTTGGACCTGAGCGGAAAGGAGCGGTTCGTTCATGCGGTGCGTTGAAACGGAACGCATCGCGGAGCGCTGCCGATGCTGTTGTTTTGCGATGTAGAAGTGAAGGAAGGGTCATTGTCCATGGAGCACGCTGAAGCCGAACGCCGGATCCGCGCATTGAGCGCGGAGATCGATCGCCACAACCACCTTTACTATGTGGCGGCCCGGCCGGAGATCACCGATCAAGCTTACGATGCGCTGCTGAGGGAACTCACCGAACTGGAGACCCGGTTTCCGGATCTGGCGGACCCCAACAGTCCCACACAACGGGTAGGCGGGGATATCGCGAAGAATTTCCCGGTAGTGGCGCACCGGTACCCCATGCTGTCGCTTTCCAATTCTTACAGCCGGGAGGATGTGGCCGAGTTCGTGGCCCGCGTGGAGAAAGCCATCGGCCAGGTCACTTTCGTTATGGAGCTGAAGTACGATGGGGTGGCTATCAGTCTTTCTTACATCAATGGGCGCTTGCATCAGGCCGTAACGCGTGGCGATGGGGAGAAGGGGGAGGTGATCACGGCGAACGTGCGTACCGTACGTTCCATTCCATTGGTATTGAAGGGCGATGATCTCCCAGCCGAGTTGGAGGTCCGCGGCGAGATCATTTTCACCCGCCGCCGCTTCGAGAAGTTGAACGCCATGCGCGCAGAGGCTGGGGAGGAACTCTACGCCAATCCGAGGAACACGGCGGCTGGAACATTAAAGCTCCAGGACCCCAAGGAGGTGGCCCGCCGTGGCTTGGACAACTTCATCTATGGTGTGCAGAGCGAGCAACTCGCAACGCGCAGCCACTTCGCGATGATCGAACAAGCGCATCGCTGGGGGTTCAAGACCCCGGATCCGGCGAAGCGTTTCATCGAGAAGGCCGAAAGCGTGGAGGGGATCATGGCCTTCATCGATCATTGGGACACCCATCGGCATGCCTTGGAGATGGCCACGGATGGTGTGGTGATCAAAGTGGACGACCGCCATATCCAAGAGGAGCTCGGTATGACGGCCAAGAGCCCGCGCTGGGCCATCGCCTACAAGTTCCAGGCGGAACAGGCGCTCACGCGGTTGAACGCCGTGAGCTACCAAGTGGGCAGGACAGGTGCCATCACCCCGGTCGCCGAGCTGACGCCCGTGCAACTGAGCGGCACCACGGTGAAACGCGCCTCGCTCTTCAATGCCGACCAGGTCGCGCGCTTGGGTCTCCACATCGGGGATACAGTGCGAGTGGAAAAAGCCGGTGAGATCATTCCCCAAGTGGTAGGGGTGGAGGTGGCTTCCAGGCCCCCCGACGCGGACCCGGTGATCTTCCCGGAGCGTTGCCCCGATTGCGGCACATCACTGGTCCGCTTGGAAGGCGAAGCGCAGCACTACTGCCCGAACGAGAACGGCTGCCCACCGCAGATCGCCCGACGCATTGAGCATTTCGTGGGTCGCAAGGCGATGGACATCGAGGGTCTTGGTGGCGAAACGATCGAGGTTTTGCTGAAAGCCGGACTGATACAAGGCATCGCGGATCTGTATGACCTGCACAAGGAGCAGTTGCTGGGCTTGGGCAAGGGTTGGGGCGAGAAAAGCGCACAGAGCGTGATCGATGGAATAGCCGCAAGTCGAGCTGTCCCTTTCGACCGGGTGCTGTTCGCATTGGGCATCCGACATGTGGGCGAGACCATCGCCAGGAAGATCGCCCGTTCAGCAGGGAGCATGGACCGGCTCCTGAACATGTCCAAAGAAGAGATGACCGCGATCGAAGAAGTGGGAGAAGTGGTGGCCGAAAGCATGCATGCCTTCCTCGCCGCACCACAGAACCGGGCCACGGTTGAACGGCTCCGCGCCGCCGGCTTGCGGTTCGAGGTGGAAGCGGCCGCCGTTGCGGCCGGGGATCAATTGAAAGAGCTCACCTTCGTGGTCTCAGGCGTTTTTGAGAACTTCAGCCGCGACGGCATCAAGCAGGCCATTGAGAGCCATGGCGGAAAAGTGTCGGGTTCCATCTCCAAGAAGACCAACTTTGTGCTGGCCGGGGCGGACATGGGACCTGCGAAGCGCGCCAAGGCCGATGACCTGGGTGTAGCGGTGATCGATGAGAAGGAGTTCATGCGCATGATCGGAAAGAAATGAAACTGCTGGATCGTATCAAGGATTGGATGGGCCGCCGACGGCTGGTTCGCGAAGCTGCGCAAGAACGCCGCCCGGTGGCGCGCAATCTGGCGTCCGCCGCCAAAGTGGGGATCATATTCCACGCCAAGGATGAAGCCTCCTATCAACAGGTGCGCAACTACGTGAAGAAGATCAAGGAGGACCTCGGGATCCACAAGATCATGGCGCTGGGTTTCGTGGATGAGAAGAGCACTCCTCACTATATGGCCCCGAAGCTGCACTTCGACGCCTTCTGCCAGAAGGACCTCAATTGGTATAGGATCCCGGGTGGGAACACGGTGAACAACTTCATCACCGAGGAGCACGAGGTGCTGATCGATCTTACGATGGAGGATGTCCTGCCGGTACAATACATACTGGCGAAGAGCCGGGCCCGTTTCAAGGTCGGCCGCTTCGGAGAGTCCAACAGGCACTTCCTCGACATGATGATCGACATGGCCGGTTCGCAAAGCCTGCCGCAGCTCATCACCCAGGTGGACCATTATCTATTGATGATCAACCGGGCGCATCAACCTTCGCTCAATTAGCGCTAAAAAAATGGACGAACGATTCCGTGGCCTGGGTGTGGCCCTGGTCACCCCCTTCCTGGAGAAGGGCAACATCGACTACGCGGGCCTCGAGCGCCTGCTGGAACACCAGATCGCGGGTGAAGTGGACTACGTGGTGCTGATGGGCACCACCGGCGAGAGCGTCACCCTCTCCGCCGAAGAGAAGAAGCAACTGCTCGCCGCGGTGATCGAACTGCTGCGTCATCGCCTGCCCTTGGTCCTGGGAGTGGGTGGCAACCATACGGCGGAGGTCGTGCGCCAACTGGAGGAGTACGATCTGAGCGACGTGGACGGGATCCTGAGCGTTAGCCCTTACTACAACAAGCCCACGCAGGAAGGGATCTACCAGCACTACAAAGCATTGGCGCAAGCCAGTCTGCGACCCATCATCCTGTACAATGTGCCCGGCCGCACCAGCAGTAATATGCTGGCGGAGACCACCCTGCGCCTTGCCCGCGACTTCAAGAACATCGTCGGCGTGAAAGAGGCCAGTGGCAATTTGGACCAGATCGCGACCATCCTGAAGCATCGACCGAAGGACTTCCTGGTGATCAGCGGCGACGATGCGCTCACGCTTCCGATCCTCGCGCTCGGTGGCGATGGCGTGATCAGTGTGGTAGGCAATGCCCTGCCACAGGAGTTCAGTACGTTGGTGCATGCCGCCATGACCGGAGACCTGGTTGCGGCGCGCGCCGAGCATTTCAAGCTGCTCGAGTTCATGAGCTACATCTTCACGGAGGGCAATCCGGCAGGTATCAAGGAAGCTCTGAAAACCTTGGGGATCTGTGGAAGCACCTTGCGCCTCCCGCTCGTGAACGTGAGCGAGGCCACCGCGAAGAAGATCTATGGCGCGTTGGCGGATGCGGAGGTGGTGAAGCTGTGAGATATCACTCGTACTGAAAGTCCTTGCCTCCGTTCTGCACCTCGATCTTCGTGATCTCAGCAAACGGCATTGTGAACTTGAGTGATGGGATGAACCGGGAAGGACGTCCGATAAGTGTATCGTTCCTCAAAACGAGGTTGTCGAAGTACATCGCCCTTCTCTTTCCATTGGACAGGGTGATCCGTGTTTCTATCGCAGGCCCATTCGTCAGTTCCACTTGCGTTCCGTTCTTGTCGAGGCAGCGGATCTTGTGAATGCTCTTCGCTTCGTAAGTGCGGTGATAACCGTAGGGGCCGCTGGTCGTGACCAGTTCAGTTGGTGCTTGGGTCAACTGCTCACGAAAACTTTCAGGCGTGATCGTGTAGGACTTGCAACCCGTGAATATGGCGAGAACAGGCAAATACCATGGACACCGCATAGCACGAAGATAGAGAGGCGCTCTACGACGACCCGCGCTGATATGCGGGCCGCCATGGCGCCTAAATTTGACGCCAATGAACTTCCTAGCCCTCGACTTCGAAACCGCCACACCACAGGCCGATAGCCCCTGTGAGTTGGGCATCGCGATCGTGCGCGGGGGGAGGTGCGAGAAGTGCGCAACTGGTTGATCGAAGCCGCGGTACTGGCCCTCGTTCAGCCCATGGAACGTGGCGGTACATGGGATCCGGCCGGAGCATGTGGCCAACGCACCGCGCTGGGAGGGGATCTGGCACGAGGTGGCGGGCTTGCTTGAAGGCGCCACCGTGGTCGCGCACAATGCGAGCTTCGATATGGGCGTGCTGCGCAGCACGCTGGCCAGTCATGGGTTCGGTCATCCCACCTTCCAATACTTCTGCAGCGTGAGCATGGCGAAGAAGGTCTGGCCCGGCTTTCCCAAGTACGATCTGAAGACGCTATGCTTTCGCAACGGCATCCCCTTGGTGCATCATCGCGCTGGGAACGACGCGGAAGCGACAGCCCGCTTGGTATTGCGCGCTTCCGGCACGCAGCGCTTTCCCGACATGACGAGCTTCCTGCTGAACACAGGCGTGAAGGTCGGTGCCTTCTACGCGGGCGGGCATCGCACGCCGGGCGGGAAGATCACTTCTGTGATGGCAGTACGTTGATATCAACGCTTGACGATGCGCATCGTGCGCTCACCTTCTGTCGAACTGACGCGCAGCATATGAACACCTGGGGGAAGGCCGTTCACGAAGACCGTGGTGCCATCCCAGGCTGGATGGAACACACGACCATCGGCCGCGACGGCTTCAATGCGGAGGATATCGTTCACCCCGCGTAGATCCACTCGGTCCTCGCAAGGTTGCGGATAGGCCACCACTTGGTCCGCTTGGAACGAAGCCTCATCCACCGCAGTGGAGCAGGGCAGTGCATTGATCAATTGCCAGACCTGGTTATTGAACGAGATGGGGACCAACAACGTGCTGTCCGCAGGGTTTCCCATGCGCACGACGACAAGGCCCTGGCTCGGCACCACGTTCAGCAGCTGGTCGTTCTTACCCAACGCGCTGATCATGTCCGCAGGAGCGTCGGGCATGATCATCCCCGGAAAAACGAATTGCAGGCCCGGCACCATGAAACTGCTTTGTCCGTTCAGCCACCAGAGGTAGCCGTAGCTCTCGTTCAATGATTGCGATGGCGTGGTCGTCGCGGTGAAGTAGGCCGCGTCGTTCAGGATCGTATCCGCGTTCCAGACCCCTTCGTTCAGTACGAGCAGACCGAAGCGGGCCATGCTGCGCGCCTTGCTTCCATAAACGTTGTTATATCCACTGGGGAACCAGAAGCCCTCCATACCGATCGGGTTCCGGATGCGGGTATTGAAGTAGCTGCTGAACGTCGTTCCCGTAGCGCCCGAGATCACTTGATCGAGCAGGGTGTACGGCGCGTTGTGGTAGGCCCATCGGTCGCCGGGATCGGCGAGATATTCCAGGCAACTCGGTAAAGTGCAATCCACATCGGCCACACCGTCATCGAGGCCGGAGGTCATCGTCAATTGGTTCAGCACGGTGATCTGCGCTTCCTGCCCGGGAGTGGCGCTCGTCCAACCCGTACCCAAGTATTGGCTCGTGGCATCATTGATATCCAGGAAGCCTTCTTCCTGGGCGATGCCGGTAAGCATGGAGGCGAGCGTCTTCCCTGCGGAAGCCCAATACCACAGACTGTCCTGCGTGAAGGCGCCGTAGTAATGTTCGATCACGATGCGGCCATCTTTCAGGATCAGGAAGGCCTTCGTGTTCCGCGAACCCACGAAGTCGATCAGGCTGTCGATCCGATCGGGGCACCACCCCAAACTGGCCGGGGATAGCGTATCCCATGCGCTGCTTCCGTTCGGTGGGAAGTAGAGGCTCTGTGCGGAGACGTTCAAGCTGAAGGAAAGTCCCGCAGCCAGGGGGAGGAGAAGAGCACTTCGCATCGGTCCTAGGACGCTCGTCCGCGCGAAAGGTTCATTTGGCCGAAGGCGCCAGGTCCATCGGCACATAGAGCTTCTTGATCCGCACCAATGGACCCGGGCAGGCAGAGGCATGGCAGTTCGCGCAGGCTTGCACTGTGCCGTTGAACACCTGCTGACGATCCGTCTTCGGCGCATCATACAACCCTTTGAGCTGCGCGAGATAGTGATCAGCAAAAGCATCGAACGCAGCATGGTCGATATCCAGCTTGCCATCGGTCGGGATGGCGGTATGCATCCGATCGAAATGAGCCGGATACGGGAGCAGGTCTTCGCTGCGGCCCAAGCGAAGCCGAGTACTGTCGGTGAACGCGGTCATCTCCCGCATCAGCAGCGCGAGTTCGCTGGCGGGTTTCAACCCTTGTTGGACGGCCGGTGGGCTTGGCTCGGTCCGCGCCACGGAACTGGCGATGATGATAGGAGCCAGAAGGCCCATCACGGCCAGGATGGCAGCCCAGCGGCGGATGTCACGGTTCTTGCTCATGGCAGTGCAAAGAAAGGGAAGCGGGAGGGGAGTTCGCCCGGGTCCGCGATCTTCGATCGATCATGGGACCCGCATCAGAAGTACCGGTCGACCCGCAACGGCGCCGTATGTGGAGCGCGGCCGTGTTCCCCGCATTGGCGATCCTATTGCTCTGGCTCGTCCACCTCATGGGCGAAGCGTATGGATTGCCTTTGTACCGATTGGGGGTCCTCCCGCGCGAGGCGAGCGGGATCGTCGGCATCTTCACTTCGCCCTTGATCCATGGGGACTACGAACACCTCTTCAACAACTCACTGCCGATCCTGGTGCTGGGTTGGTGCCTGCTCTACTTCTATCCGCGCGTGGCCTGGCGCGTCCTGGTGGGCATCTGGCTATTCGCCGGGACCTGGGTTTGGATCAGCGCCCGCGGGGATCGGCATATCGGCGCCAGCGGCGTGATCTATGGCCTTGCCGCCTTCTTGTTCTTCAGTGGGTTGTTCCGCAAGCGACGTGCGCTGATGGCGATCGCACTGTTGGTCGTTTTCATGTACGGGGGGCTCATCTGGGGATTGCTCCCCATCGTTCCGCGAATGAGTTGGGAAAGCCATTTGTGGGGGGGGGTCGCGGGTGTTGTTCTGGCCTGGTTCTACAGGAACGTGGAACCCGCGTATTTGAACGACGCGGACATCGTGCTTCTCGATGATGATGACACCGACCCGTTGGACCACTCATCAACCACGCAGCAAGGCGCGGCTATTCGCATCGTGTACCACGCCGACCCGGGTGACGAGGCGTCGGACGATGAACTCGCCTTGAAGCGGAAACTCTACGAAGGCCGACAACCCCTGGATCCGGACCGGACGGACAGCGCTTGGTCCGACAACAGACCCATTCTCTAGCCGCGAGAGGCGCTACTTCGCTTTGTTTAGGGCAGCCACCTCCTTGCCCGCATGCAGCAGGTGGAGCACCTCACCATCCAACTTGAACGCGTCCGTATTGCGGAGCGCGGTGAGCACCTTGCCTTCCAGTTCGGCCGAAGTGGGACAATACATCTTCGTGCTGCCCAAATTGGGAAAGCGGATCGTGCTGCCTTCGTGCTCGAAGCCTCCCATTAGGCTGTTGCATCCACCGAAACCGCTGATCGACCTCTTATCTGGGTCCATCTGTAGCCAAGGTTGTTCGGCACCTTCGGCCAGGGGGATCGCTTGGCCATCCAAGGCGGTTACCAACCACCTGGTGCCATAGAGGGAGGTCATTTCCGATGCAACGCCTCCTTTCCCATCGGCGCACTTGTTCGAATTGAAGAGCACTGCCAGGGCGAGCACTGCGAAGCCGTGCCGCTTCATCTAGTTGTTCAGCATTACGGGCATCACGAGCATCAGCACATCCTCGCCCACCTCGCCGGCATCACCGGGCAAAAGGATCCCGGCCCGGTTGGGAGCGCTCATCTCAAGCACCACATGCTCACACTCCAGGTTGTTCAGCATGTCCATCAAAAAACGGGAATTGAATCCGATGGTCATGTCTTCGCCTTCGTAGCTGCAGGTGAGCTTCTCGTTCGCCTCGTTGGCGAAATCGAGGTCCTCCGCGCTGATGGCCAACTGGCTCCCACTGATGGTGAGGCGCACTTGGTGGGTGGTCTTGTTGCTGAAGATGCTTACCCGTCGGATGGAGCTCAGGAAGGTGGCCCGATCGATGGTGAGCTTGTTCGGGTTCTTCTTGGGGATCACCGCTTCGTAGTTCGGGTACTTTCCATCGATCAGGCGGCAAACGAGCACCAGATTGTCGAAAGTGAACGAGGCGTTGTTCTCGTTGTAGCTCACCGATACTTCGGCATTGGTGCCAGCAAGCACGTTCTTTACCAGGTTCAGCGGCTTCTTGGGCACGATGAAGCTGGCGGCCTTGTCGGCCTTCACATCGGTGCGCATGTAGCGGACCAATTTGTGCGCATCGGTGGCCACGAAACGCACGCCCTCTTCGGCCAGTTCAAAGAAGATACCGCTCATCACGGGGCGGAGGTCATCGCTACCGGTGGCGAAAATGGTCTTATTGATGGCCGTGGCCAGGGTGCCAGCGGGCAATGCGAACTTGCTCGGGCTGTCCAGCACGGGGCTCTTCGGGAACTCCGCTCCGCTGAAGCCGGTCATCTTGTACTTGCCCTGGTCGCTGATGATCTCAATACCGAAGTGCTTGTTATCGATGCTGAAGGTGAGCGGCTGCTCGGGGAACGCTTTGAGCGTGTCCAGCAGCAGGCGGGCGGGGATGGCCACACTGCCTTTGTCCTTGGCCTCCACCGCCATCGTGGCGGTCATGGTGGTCTCCAGGTCACTGGCGGTGAGGGTGAGTTGCTTTCCGTCCACCTCGAACAGGAAATTGTCGAGGATGGGCAGGGTGTTGCTGCTGGCCAGTACGCCCTGGAGCATCTGCAACTGTTTGAGCAGCGCGGTGCTGGAAAGGATGAATTTCATGCCTGTACGGGATGTGGGTTGCGCTTTGGCCGCAGCCTCAACGGTGACAGTGGCTTCGGACATCGGTCGGATGGTTGGGGGTTCTGCCAGCCCGATCCTTAGGCGGAAAGTGACGAGCGGCGCAAATATAGCCGGGGGCGCAACGGGCTTGGGCCGTGTTTTTTCAACACGGACGGGCCTTTTTCCACAGATCCCGGCCTATTTCCGCAGGGCGGACAGAGGTAGCAGAACCCGGTCGAAGGTGAGCTGTTGCACGACCACCAAGGTGGTATCATCCAAAGCGGCGTGTAACCGATCCCTATCAGTTTCCAGAAGCGCGCCCTCCATGTCACGTTGTCCAGCGTACGGTGCCTTGCGAAAGATGGGCACCGTGCGGATGGAACCTGCGCGGTCCGTAACGGTAAGTCGGTACAAGGGCTGGCTCTTTCGCACCGAGTCGCACTGGGCGGGGCTGAGGGTGCGTTCGACGAGTTCGAAATTCATCGATCGGACCTGAGCGAGCACGCTGTTCGCCCGGGCTGTATCCATAGGTACTTCGGTACCCGAACCGTCGAGCAGTTCCCACGGGCTGTTGGGCTTCGTTCGGAGGATATAACTGTTCGCGGGATCGGCGGTGTTATCCACCCGCACTTCGGCGATGGCGTCCATGGAAGGGTATGCGAAGACCACGGTGCTACGCCAAGCGTCCAGATCGGCATGGAAGCGGGAACTCAGGAAGCCCGTGAACCCGCTCATCCCCATCACGAAGGGTACGTTCGAGCGACCCGTCCCAGGCTTCTCCAGCACCATGTAGGTGCCCACATGGTCCTTGGTGCTATGGCCCACGTACCACACCTTCTGGGGCTGATCTCCGCCTTGATAGATCTCGACCTTCTTCACCTGGCTGGCCATGATACGAAGCACGTTCGCCTCTGCGGACTTGGGCACCGGCGCGCGGACCTCCGCCCGGTAGAACGTTTTCAGAAGCAGTCTGACCTGGTATTGGTTCGCCTCGGAAATTCCGTTCACGGTCCATATACCGTCCGCGTTCCGTCGCAGATCCACGGCACGGCCATCCGGTTCGGCGATGAAGATCCGATCCACCGCGGCCGTATCGGCGATGGCGAAGTCGGTAAGAGGTTCGCTCAGGGTGGAACCGGTATCGCGGACATGGAGCCACCAGGCCAGCGCGCCCAGCAACGCGAGCACCAGAAGGATCCAGAGAAGTCGTTTCATGCGGTGCGGGCGTAGGTCCTTCGGCGCAGCAGGTGGAAGGCCAGCCCGGCCAGAACGCTCAGCAAGCCCGGTAAGGCCACGTTGAGGATCTGCCAGAACGTGCGCTCGCTGCTGGTGCGCGCTGGATCCAACTGCCGCAGGGTGATGGTTCGGGAGCGCAGGCTGATTAGGCCTTTGTCGTCGAGCAGGTAGTTCATGGCGTTCATCATCAGCTCACGATTGCCGTAGATCTTCGCTCCAGCGTAGCGATCGAAACCGAGCATGAAGTACATGCCCTTGGCGGGATCCACCCGGTTGGCGATCACATCCCCATCGCTGATCACGATCTGGGCGGTAGGGCGCCCCTGTTCGCGGTATCCCATATTGTCCTGCGCCAGAAAGTTCGGCGCTAGGCGATCCGCGAACGCTGAGCGGAACGGGCCCTCGAGCAGCACGGCCACTGGCGCGGGTGTTCCGCCCTTGCCAAGACCGAGGTCCAGTTCCACCACGTTCAATGCGATGCGAGCGGGGTTCTTGAACACCCGATTGTAAGGGCTGGTGGTGAGCAGGACGGTCTTTCGCACACTATCGGTGCCGATGGTGTCCATGCTGCTCACGAAACGCGTATGCACCGGATCGATATTGCTCACCACCGGGTGACCGCTTTGCGGAACGAGCACAGGCTCGAAGTACCAAGGGAAGCGCTCCAGCTTGCGCTGGTTGCCATAGGGGGTGGTGTAGATCTCGATCGGCGCGCAGTTCTTGTCCAGCAGCAGGTCCTTGTTGATCCGCACGCCATAGGCGAAGAGCATCTCATCCAGGCCGAGCTCCATGGCCGTGGCCATGCTGAACTGTTGGGTGCGCAAGCTGTCCAGGTTCGCGTTCATCACGTCCAGGAGCCAGAGCACTTTGCCTCCGTTCATGATGAACTGATCGATCACATATTGGTCCTTCTGCGGGAAAGCGCTGTCCGGCTTGGCCACCACCAGCGCGTCGTACCTGTTCACCCGGAACCTCGTGCCTAAGGGCCGATCGCTCAAGCTGTTCAACTGACCGTCGATGCGCACACGGCTCACGTCGTACTGCTCGTTCAGCAGCCCGGTGATGTCCTGCACATGGATCGGCGCCAGTTCACCGTGACCTTCGAGGAAAGCCACTTTGGGACGGTCGGTGCGCGTGAGCTGCCGGATCATGCTGCTCAGTTCGAATTCAAGATTGTTGATCGACCTGTTCACCATATCCGCGTCCGGGGTGCGCAGTTGGGTCTTCAGGAGTTGCAACGGGAGCGTTCTGCCCTTGTAGGTGACCAATGCACCGGGGAAGACGATCTTCTCGCTGAACCCATCCTTCTCACGAATGCGGATGCTGCTGTACTGCAACCCCTGTTGTTCCAGTTCGGCATAGATCTTCTTGCGCTCCTTGTCGTTGGGGTCCGCACTGGGGTCCACGAACGTGTACTGCAGCTTTTGCGGCGCGGGGACACGCATCTCGTCGAGCAGTTCGCGCGTCGCTTGCGAGAGGCGGCGCAGATCGGCGGGTAGGTCACCAGCGAGGTAGACCTTCACGAACACCGCATCGTCGAGGGTCTCGATCAGCTCGTGCGTCTCCGGCTTCAGCGTGTAGCGCTGCTCGCTTGTCAGATCGGCCCGCAAGCGGATAAAGCTGCCGATGTAGACCACCAGAAGCACGATGCCCAAGCCCGCTAGCAGCTCGATCAAGTCGCGCGATCGGTTCTTCATCGGTCTGGCGCTACCATTTGCGGCTTTGGAGCACGGTGCGTGTCGCGAGCAGGAAGATCGCCACAACTCCAAGGAAGTAGAGCACATCGCGGAGGTCCACCACGCCCCGGCTCACGGACCGGTAGTGGTCCTGGATCCCTACCGCTTTGATCGGCCCCTCAAGCGCGCCGAACGCGTCGAAAGAGGCCATCAGATCGAATCCCATGAACAAGCAGAAGCAGAGGAACACGGCGACGAGGAAGGCCACGATCTGGTTCTCCGTAATGGAGGAAGCGAAGGTGCCCACTGCCGTGAAACAAGCGCCTAGGAAGAAGAGGCCCAGATAGGAGCCCAAGGTACCTCCTTCATCGATGTTGCCCTTGGGCACGGCCAATTGGGATATGCTCCACACATAGATCAACGTGGGGGTCAAGGCCATAAGAACGAGGAGCACCGCGGCCAGATACTTCGCGAAGACGATGGATCCTTCGCTGAGCGGGCGCGTGAGCAGTAGTTCGATGGTGCGATTGCGACGTTCCTCGCTGAAGCTCCGCATCGTAACAGCGGGCACCAGGAAGAGGAATACCCATGGGGCCAATTGGAACAAAGGGGCCAGGTCGGCATAGCCCAGATCGAGCAGGCCATCCGGGAACACCCAGAGGAAGAGACCGGTGATCAGCAGGAAGACGAGGATCACGATATGACCGATCAGCGAGCCCACGAACCCGCGGACCTCCTTGATGATCAATGCGCGCATGGAAGATCGCCCCTGGCCGCGATAACGGCTTTGCAAGGCGGGCGAAGATAAGATCCGATCCCAGCCGACTTGGGTAACCTGCCAGCTATCGGCGGCGTGGCGCAGGGAACGGCGCCCGATCGAACAGGCTCTTAGAACGAGACCACGCTTCGCCGGCGCTTCCGCACGGGCTTCTTGGGGATCTTGTCCTGGTCGGTATCGCAGTAGTTCTTCACGATGAACACCGAGTCCTTATCGCCCAAGGCTGCGCTCTGGCGCCAATCCGCGCAGGCCTCTTCCTTCTTCTTCAACTCGTAATAGCAGTCACCGCGATAGAAATGCGCGTCCCGAAGGTCCAACTCGGCCGTATCCTTGGCCAGTACCTCCCCGAAGGCGTCGATCGCTTCTTCATAGCGCTTCATCTCGTACAACAGGATCGCCGCGCTGAACAGCCCTCCCGGGATCTCCGGCTTGAGCAGCAAAGCGCGCCGGATCTGCTCCAGCCCCGCCTCTTCGTTGAACATGGCACCGCGCGCCACACCGCTCAGGAACAAGGCGTCGGCGTGGTCATCCTTCAGCTTGAGGGCTTTCTCCGCATCCTTCAAGGTCGCCTGGTCGTTCTGCAACAAGTAATGGGCACAAGCCCGATTGTAGTAGGCGTCCGCATCGGTCGGATCGAGCTCGATGGCCTTTTCAAGATCGCGCAGGGCGCCCTTCACGTTGCCTTCGGTTATCCGCGCGGCGGAGCGGCTCACGTACAAGCGTGGGTTGTTCGGATCCAGGATCTCGCTCTCCTTGTAGTCGATCAAGGCGAGTTCCAACTGCTGGTTGCGCTGGCGGATGTCGCCTCGCAGCTTGTACGCGCCTGCGGAGCTTTTATCAGCATCAATGGCCTGCTCCACGCGCACCAAGGCGCTATCCAGGGACCCGGCTTCATAAGCCGCTTGTGCGGAAAGGAGCAGATCGGCACTGGTCTGGGCCAGCGCAGGCCAGGTGGAGACCAGCGCGAGCAGGAGGGAAGACGTACGCATCATGGGGCGGAAGGTAGGGCGTCCATCGTATGCGGGCGGTGGCAGGACCAGGCCTGGGCCGGAGCGGCGAACATCGCCTTCACGGTGGGCCATACTTGGGCGAATACGTCGGAGCGACGGTAGCGTTCCAGATCTTCTGCCGAACGCCAGACGCTGTAGGTGAAGAACACCTGCGGATCGCTGACGTCATGAAGAAGCTCCAGATGCAAACAACCGGGTGATGAGATGATGCGATGCCGCCAGCCCTCGAAGAGTTCTTGGAACCGCGCCGTGCCTTCTTCCAGAAAGGTCATGCGCACCAGCCGGACGATCATGAGGCCAGGGCGCGCTGGCCACGGAGTTCCACGCGGACCGGATCCTGTACATGCAGCCCGAAGAGCCGCGATGCACCACCGCCGCTGCCTTCCACGCCTTTGTTCACCGCGATCTCCAACATACCGCTCGCTCCGAAGAGCGCGACGCGCTCGCCCTGCGGCACCTCGTCGTAGGTCTGGTTAAGTACAGCTATATCGTACTGCGAGCGGCCGAAAGTGATGCGGAAGGGGTGGTCCTTCACCAAGGCCACGAACTGGTCGCGGTGGATGTTGGTGACCACGTTGCCGTAAGTGTCCACATGCACCACCACACCGCGGATGCTCTCGTGGTCCATGGCCGGGATGAAGCCGAGTTGCTGCCGGAAAACCGTGGTGGGTTCGGCGATGGCTTCCACCGCACCACCTTGGGCCAGGTGGCAGGCAGCACGCGCGAGCACGCCCTTTACAGGGAAGGCCGCATCGCCGGGTTCGCTCACCATACGCAATGCGTGCAAGGTCTGCGGCTTGCCATCGAACAGCAGGCTGAAAATGCCATTGTCCGCCCCGACGAACCAGTGCCCGTCGTGCATAACCACCAAATGAGGGGTCTGTGCGTCCGCGCCCGGGTTCACGCCGATCAGGTGCACGGTGCCTTTCGGGAACGCGGGATAGGCGTTGCGCAGCACGAACGCGGCTTGTGCATTGTCGAAAGGCGTGATCTGGTGCGATACGTCCACGATCACCGCCTGCGGGAACAGACCCAGGATGCTGCCTTTCACCACCGCGACGTAGTGGTCCTTCAGGCCCATGTCCGTGGTGAGGGTGATGATCGCCATGGCGCGTGCGCCGGTGAGGTGGTCCTTGAAAAAGAGCAACGGCTACCTTCGGCCGGTCAAATGTAAGAGCGCTGCGGAACCTTAGCGGCGGTCTTCCGCAAAGCGGAACAGAGCCAGTGGGCGAACTCACGATACAGGTCACTGCGGTGGATCCCATCGCCGTTCTTGGTGCCAACGACCAGCACCTGCGCATCATCCGAACCTATTTCCCGAAGCTCAACCTGGTGGCCCGGGGCGACACGTTGAAGGTGATGGGTGCCGACGAGGACGTGAACCTCTTCGCGGAACGCTTTGACCAGCTGGTCGAGCACGTGGCCCGTTACAATGAACTGCCGCGCAAGGTGCTGGACGATATCATGGGCGGCGCACCGGATACGGAACCACCGGCGGACGAAGGCGAAGTGCTCGTACACGGGAACGCCGGCCTGCGCGTGAAAGCGCGCACGCGCAACCAGCAGCGCTTGGTGGAGGCCGTGGGCACCCACGACATGGTATTCGCGGTAGGCCCGGCGGGTACCGGAAAAACATATACTGCGGTCGCCCTTGCGGTTAAGGCGTTGAAGGAAAAGCAGGTCCGCAGGATCATCCTCACGCGTCCGGCCGTGGAAGCGGGGGAGAATCTGGGTTTCCTGCCGGGCGATCTGCGCGAGAAGCTCGATCCGTACTTGCAACCACTGTATGACGCGCTGAAAGACATGATACCGGCGGCGCGTTTGGCGGAGCACATGGAAGGCGGGGTCATCCAGATCGCACCTCTGGCATTCATGCGCGGCCGCACCTTGGACCACGCCTTCGTGATCCTGGATGAAGCGCAGAACGCGACGCTACCCCAGCTCAAGATGTTCCTTACGCGCATGGGGCGCAGCGCCAAGTTCGTTATCACCGGCGACCTGACCCAAGTCGATCTACCGCGCCAAACGCCCTCGGGTCTGAAGACCGGGATCAACTTCCTGAAAGGGGTGGAGGGCATCGCTATCATCGAACTGGATGAGAAGGATGTGATCCGCCACGAACTCGTGACCAAGGTGCTTCGTGCCTTCCGGGAGATCGAAGGCACGCGCGACGAGAGCGAACGCCCATGAACATGACCCGCGACCCTTCTGCGATCGGACCTGAAGCACCCGCTGATCACCGGCGTGTATCGCGGTAAAGTGCGCGACGTGTACACATTGGCCGATGGACGGATGATCCTCCTGGCCAGCGATCGCATCAGCGCGTTCGACGTGGTGCTTCCGCGTGGCATCCCGCACAAGGGGCAGGTGCTCAGCCAGCTCAGTTGGCACATGCTGAACGCCACGGCGCACATCGCACCGAACTGGGCGGTTGCCATGCCGGACCCGCAAATGATCATTGGGCATCGCTGCGATCCGGTGAAAGTGGAGATGGTGGTGCGCGGCTACCTCAGTGGCCATGCCTGGCGGCAATACAGCGCGGGCCATCGCGTGCTCTGTGGTGCGCCCATGCCCGAAGGCCTGCGCGAGAGCGACGCTTTTCCGCAGCCCATCATCACCCCGAGCACCAAGGCCGACGCGGGCCACGACGAGGACATTACGCCCGATGAGATCCTGCGCCGCGGACTATGCACGCCGGGGGAGTGGGAGACCATGTGCCGTTATGCCCTCGGCCTTTTCGCCAAAGGCCAGGCTTTGGCGAACGAACGCGGCCTCATTCTCGTGGACACCAAGTACGAGTTCGGCCGCAAGGATGGACGCATCCTACTGATCGATGAGATCCATACGCCCGACAGCTCCCGCTACTTCTACCGCGATGGGTACGAGGAACGCCAGGCGAATGGCGAGCGGCAGAAGCAGTTGAGCAAGGAGTTCGTACGCGAATGGTTGATCGCGAACCATTTCATGGGCAAGGAAGGGCAGGCGGTACCCACCATGGACGACGCCTTCGTGCAAAGCGTGAGCGATCGTTATATCGAGCTCTTTGAGCGGATCACTGGGCAGCGGTTCCGATCAGCGCCTGCGGGCGATGCGGAAAGCCGTGTACAGCGGGCTTTGGAGGCTTACCTCGGTTGATCACTGCGCCTACGGGCACGGCGCATTTGCTGCGTGTCGGCTATTTCACCAACTCCATATCCTTGATCCCATCGTACTTCGGCTCCAGTACCCAGGCGCCGGTCTTATCGATCATGCCCCAGAGCTCGCCTTGCTTCACTGCGCAGTGGCCGTTCTTGAACTTGCGGGCACCTTGGAACTTGGGTTCGATCGCCCAGGCCCCGGTCTTATCGATGAAGCCTACTAGTTCGCCACGTTTGCCTTCGGCCAGGCCGTCGCGGAAGGGTTCGAGGCCGGTAGCTCCGGTCACGCGCATCGCATTCCCGCTTTTATCCACGAAGAACGTTTCCTCACCAGATTTCACCCGGGCCATGCCGCTCACGGGATCGAAGTCGGTGGCCGCGTCGAACTTGGGTTCGATCACCCACCGGCCGGTCTTGTCGATGAAGCCGACCCTTTTGCCCGCGTCCTTGGCCCAGGCCAGGCCGTCGCTGAAGTACCCGACCCCCATGTACTGAGCGGGGATCACCACCTTCTGGTCGCCATCCATGAAACCGTGCTTCTTGTCCGCGGTAACGAACGGCGCGAGGCCTTCCACAAAACTCTTCACGTCCACCACGTTCGCGTCCGCGATCGGCGCCTCTTTACCGTCCGAGCTGAGGATGTATTTCTTCTTGGCGATCTCCACCACGGTGTGGCAGCCATCGAAGGCATCCACCTTGTCGTACTTGGCGGGTACAACCAGCTTGCCTTCGGTGTTCA
Source organism: Flavobacteriales bacterium (assembly GCA_016703105.1). GTDB lineage: Bacteria > Bacteroidota > Bacteroidia > Flavobacteriales_F > PHOS-HE28 > PHOS-HE28. Next base: position 302,431 of record JADJCS010000001.1, on the reverse strand, counting down.
TGAAACCCCATTGCTCGCTCACCTTCACTGGCGCCAGGCCGCAGGCGAAGCCCTGTACGTCGGTTTGGAACAAGCCCCCGATCAGTTCGAAGTCGCTCACCTCGGTCTGTAGTCGCTGCCCTTTCGTGTCGATGAAGCCTCCCTTCTTCGTAACCGGGTCGTTCACAGCCGCATAGCCGCTTTCCGTGAACCGGAAACAACTCTTGTAGGTGGGCGGGACCACCATTTCACCCTTGTTGTTGGCATAGCCCCATAGGTCGGAGCCAGCTGGTTTCACTTGAACGAGCAACGTTTGAGCAGAGCCCACAGAAGCTGAAGCGAGCGTGAGCGCAACGGAAAAAATGGTCTTCATGACGTAAGCGGTGTGATGAACGACCCGAAAATGGCACAAAGACCGGACATCTACAAGGCCTTCCGTCAGGAATTGAAAGTCGGTCTTCGTCAGGTTACTCATGGGCCTGGCCGAGCCCAAGCCGCTCTTCGAGCACTTGCTGCATGTTCCGCAGCATGGCAACCTTGTATTCGTCCGCTTCAGCGCTGGCGGCGTTCCGCAAGCGGGTGATGCTGGTGCGTACGGCGCGCTCGGGCCAGATCTCCTGGTTCTCCACCACGGTGAGGCACTCGAAACACTCATCCGCAGTGCCCGCAATTGCGGTGGATACGAACACGTCCAGATGCTCGCGCACATCGAGACCAGCGTTCCAGAAAGTGGCCAGGATCGTGGTTCGAACGGGCTCCAGATCGGGTACATCGAGCGCGGCCAATAGTTCAGCTGCGGCGTCCTTCACCTTCACTTCATAAAGCATTCCGGTGATGCGCTGCCTTACGACGGTATCGCGCGCGCCGGCGAGGGCGTGCAACAAGGGTCGTATGGAGCGGGCGTCACCGCGCTGCTCTATGGCGGGTAGCGCACCGAGCACCTTCGCGTCATCGGCGCTCAACAGTGCAGCGAAAACTTGGTCTAGGGAAGGGGCTTCGGCCATGGCTCAAGCAGCTACAACAGCGGCGCTGGCAAAAGGGATGGGGACGGTGCGGGAACGCAACATCGCCGCCACCTCCTCGTCGTTGCGGTAGTGGCCGCTCAGGTTCACGTAGTGGCGGGCGAGCAGGTCGTACCGCTTCAGCATGAGCCATGCGAACACGTGGAGGAAGTGGATCCCGTCGAACACTATCGCATCATGCTTGATGTAGTCCGCGAGGGTCTTCTTGAAGAAACCCGGATGCTCCGTGTAGTGCATGCCGGCCTTGATATGATGGCTGATGTGGTAACCATCGTTCCAGCACTTATGGTTGTACTTGGTATTGATGCAGGTGATGCTGTTCCAGTACGAGTTGGCGGGGTCCTCCGCCTTGAGGAAGGCGTGCTGCGCCCAGTTGCCCATCATGGAGATAAGGCGGAAGAGCACGAACGGAATGATGAACACCACCACGGTGGCGGCCCAGTCCACGAAGCAGAGCGCGGTGCAGAGGGCTATGAACAGCAGTTCGCCCCGTACGCTACGGTACATCAAGCGCTTGCGTTTCTTCATGAAGAAGTACGCGGCCAAGTGGTAGATGCCTGCGAACAGGAAGCGACCGAAGTAGTGGGAGAAGCCGAGAATGGAATCGCGCTGGTAGGGCATCGTGGTGCTATCGTCGTCCTCCAAATTGTTCTCGGCGTGGTGCATGCCGATGTGGTGGGCGAAATAGGTCTCCGGGGAGTGGCCGAAGAAGGGTGCCAGCACCCAGGGGATGTAATGGTTCAGGTACTCGTATTCTTTCTTGAACAGCGGGCGATGGCTGGTGCAGTGCAGCATGAGGCCGAAGGGGCCCTTGAAAGTGGCATTGTTCAACCATTGGTAGGCCACCGCTGCCAGCGCCCACCACCAGCCCTGCACGAAGGGTAGGAAGAGCAGCACCCCGAGCGGTATCAAGGTGAGCGTGATCCGGATCGAGAGGTGAGCGAACGGCAGATCGCGTTCGTCCCGGATAAGCTTCAGAAAGAAACGGTCGGTCGCACTCCACTTCAGAGGCTGCACATAGACCGGATCGGTGATCGTACCGAGCTGTACCATTCTGGCGCGAAGGTCGGGACAGTTGTGTCATTGACAAGTGATCATCGTCAGCGACCAGGCTCCATAAGTGGTGTTGAACACGAACGGCTCCCTGCGGAGCCGTTCGTCGGTAGGGGACAGGTTATGGCGGTCAGAACGTAATGAAGCTGCTGCGCCCGGGACCGCGCTTGAATTTGTAGCTCACTTCCAAGTTCAGGTAGCTGAAACCGTCGGGCAGAGCGGGATTGCCACGAACGCTCGTGCGCGGATCATCGATCTCCCCAGTGGTACCCCAACCGGTCGGGTCGCTGATGTAGCGCGCCAGCTCTTCGGCACGCACATCACCGGAGTACACATCCTCGAGTTCCGTGTAAGAGGCATACCGGTCGCTCACGCCATCCAACTGGTCCGTAAAGAAGGAGTAGTAAGAGAACTCCATTCCGATCGACAGTTTCCGCGTGACCATGTAGCGCACACCCATACCCATAGGTATGCCGATATGCCAGGGGCTCAAGCGATCGATCACGGTGCCTTCCCCTGCAGCGGTGCTTCCTTCGGTGATCCAACTGAAAAGGTCGGTCTCCGGCTTACCATCCTGTTCGATGACAGCTGCGTCGCTCTCGGGCGTTCCACGAGGCGCGTTCCGCACAGTTCCATCCTCCCAGAAGTAGTACCGGTTGGCGGGGTCCACCTCGCCACGGAAGAGATCGGCCTTCGGGCGACCATAGAAGACGCCGAGGCCGATGTAGAAATAGGCGAAGAACTTCTGCTTGAAGAGCGGCTGATAAGGCTCGCGGTAGGCGTTCAGCACGGCGTGTACACTAAGTCCGTACAGATCGGTGCGGAAGTTGAGCCCACGGCGATAATTACGGAGGTCCATGCCACTCAACCCGCCCACGGGATCCGCTTCGTTGTAACCGATACGGTGCCAGCTGAACCGTCCCTCCATGGTCACCGCGCGGGTGATGTAGCGCTTCCGGTTGGTAAGAAAATCGCGGAAGGTGACGGCCATGCCGGGCCGGATGCTGCCCCATTGGATCGCCCCTTCCTCGTTGCCCAAGTCGCCGAAGTAGGTGGTAACCCCCTGTGCCAGGCCGATCTCCACGTTGCGTTGGCCGCTAGTAGCGACCGCGAACAACAAGGAACCCACAAAGAGCGTAGCAGATCGTATCATGCCGGTCTGGAGCAGGTCCCGAAGATATAAAGGAAGACGGGGGGAAGGGAAGGGGTTGCCTGCGATAAGGACGCGCTTATCCACGACGAGCACCGAAAATGGCGGTACCGATGCGAACCAAGGTACTCCCCGCAGCCACCGCGACTTCCACGTCGCCGCTCATGCCCATGCTCAGGATCGAGAACGTTACGGGGTCGAAGGTTCCCTTTTCCCGCACCGTTCGGAAAATGGTGAACAATCCATCCATCTCCGAACGGATCCGGTTTTGATCCTCCGTGAGCGAGGCCATCCCCATCAACCCGCGGACCCGAATGTGGTCGCGTTGCACAAGCTCCCACCGTGTCAGCAGATCCTCCAACTCCCCGGGAGAGAAGCCGTGTTTCGTCTCCTCCTGGGCGATATGCACCTGGAGCAGGATGTCCAAGGTCCGACCCAGCGTTGATGCGCGCTTCTGTAATTCATCCAGAAGGCTCTCGCTGTCCACGCTATGCACCAAGTGGACGAATGGCAGGATGTACTTGACCTTGTTCCGTTGGAGGTGCCCGATGAAGTGCCAGCGGATGTCGCCCGGCAATAGGGGTTGCTTCTCCTTCAGCTCCTGCGGATAATTCTCGCCGAAGTCGCGATGCCCTAGATCATAAAGCGCCTGGATCTCTTCCACGGTGCGCGTCTTGCTCACGGCAACGAGGGAAATGTGCAGCGGGAGCGACGCCTTCACCGCCGCGTAGTTGCGTGCGAGGGCGATCGGATCCATCAGGCTTCCTCCAGTGAATAGATCAGCAAACCGCTGCGCAGTTTCGGTTCGATATAGGTGCTCTTGGGCGGCATGCAGCACCCACCATCGGCAACCCCCTTCATTTCGGCAAAGCTCACGGGGCGGAGGTGGAAGGCCGCTGCGGCTTCGCCGGCCTTCACCATGCGTTCCAACTCACGTGGTCCAAGGGTACCCGGCACGAACTTCACATGGGGGTCCGTGCGCAGATCATGGATACCGAGCACCGGATCCAGAACGGCATCGCTCAATACCGAAGCATCCAGCCGGTCCGACGGGGATACATCCCCCCCCGGACGCGGCAATTCCAAGGTGTACCAGCCTTTGCGCGAGCAGACCTGTACGCATCCGCTGGCCGGCGGGTCGGATGGCATCTCACCGAGCGGGTACAATCGACCCACCCTGGAGAGGGCTTCCAGGAATTCATCGGTATCCATGCCGCCCAAGGAGGTCACCGCTCGATCGAAGTTCCGGATATGGAGATGCTCCTGGGGCACGATGAAAGCCAGGCACCAGGCCTTGGGGTCCTCCGCGAAAGCGCCCGAACTCTCGGCCAGTCTCGCGCTGCTCGCCAAGCGGTGATGGCCGTCGGCGATGTACAGGGCAGGGATCTCCTTGAACTCCGCCTCAACGGCGCGGATGACAACGGGATCGCTGATCGCCCACACGCGGTGGCGCACCATGTCCGTGGTACTGAAATCATAGATCGGCCGTGTGGTCCATACCGAACGCAGCGCTTCATCGAACGGTTGGGCTCCCGGGGCCGCGAGAAGCACGGGCTCGGCATTTATTCCAGTGGTTTGGAGATACTCCTTGAAGAGCTCTTCACGTACTTGGAGGGTGTGTTCATGCACCTTCACCTTGCCGCCACGATAATCGCCCACGCTCACGGAAGCGACGATCCCACGGGAGAGCAGACCCTGCCGACTTTGCTCGTAGAGATCGATACAGGGCTCACTATCGCGGAGGTACCAGCCGTGGCCCACGAATTCGTTCCACTTCCGGCGCACATTGCCGAAGCGCTGCTGTCGGCTGAGGTGTTCGTCCTTGCCGTGGTCCGGGTGGATAACATGGAGGAAGGAGTAAGGGTTGCCGATAAGCTTCTCCCGCATCTTCTCCTCGGAATAACTCACATAACTGCGGCTTGCCACCAAGTGCGCTTTGTCCGGCACCGGCCGCCAAGCGCGAAAAGGACGCAGGCGGATCATTCCTGATCCGCTGTCACTTTGGCGCGGAAGGCGATGATCAGATCGGCGAGCTCATCGCCGATCCGGCATTGGGCTTCGGCGGTGGCCGCGCCGATATGCGGGCTCAGGCTCAGCTTCGGATGCACCAGCAGGTCGGCTCGAGGCTTGGGTTCCCCCACGAAGACATCCAAGGCGGCCGCCTTCACCCGTCCGTCGTTCAAAGCCGCGATCAAGGCGTCCTCGTCGATGCTTCCGCCACGAGCGGTGTTCACGATCACCACACCTGGCTTGACACGTGCCAGCTCTTCAGCGCCAAGCACTGGGCGTCCATCTTTCTGGGCAGGAACGTGCAAACTGATCGCATCCGATCGCAGGAGCAGTTCATCGATGTCGACTTTGTCCACTGGCACGTCGACCAAATGGTCCCCAAGCTGCAGAGCCACCAAGGACAGCGAGCAATGGTGGTCCGCGTAGATCACCCGCATACCGCAACCCAGCGCATATTTCGCCGTCCACTGGCCGATCCTTCCGAACCCAATGACGCCCAATGTGCGGCCACGCACCTCACCGCCCTTCTCATATTCCTTCTTAAGATCCTTGAAGTTATCGAGGCCTTCGACCGGCATGCGACGGTTCGCCTGGGGTAGGCCACGCATCATTCCGAAGAGATGGGCCATCACCAGCTCGGCCACCGATATGGAAGAGGATGCGGGCGTATTGATCACGGAAAGACCACGTTCCTTGGCATAGGCGACATCGATATTATCCATGCCCACGCCGCCACGACCGATCAACTTCAGGTTCGGGCAGGCATCGATCAACTCCTTGCGGGCCTGGGTGGCGCTACGCACGAGCAGCACGTCCACACGCTCCTGCTTCAATCGCTGGGCTAGCAGGTCCTGTGGTACATGGTCGGTACTGACTTGGAACCCTGCCTGGGTGAGGCGTTCCTTGGCGGTGGCGCTTAGGCCGTCGTTGGCGTGTACACGCATAGGGTCAACCGTTCTTTTTCGCGAAATCCTCCATCACATCCACGAGCACTTGCACGCTCTCGATCGAGAGCGCATTGTACATGCTGGCGCGATAGCCCCCCACACTGCGGTGGCCGCGTATCCCGCTGATGTTCGCTTCTTTCCAGAGTGCATCGAAGGCGGGTTCGAGCGCCGGATCGGCGAGCACGAACGTGGGGTTCATCACACTGCGGTCCTCCACAGCGGTGGTGCCTTTGAAGATAGGGAGGCGATCGATGGCATCATATAAGAGCTTGGCCTTGGCGGCATTTCGCTTTTCCATGGCGGCCACACCTCCCATTCTCTTCATCCACTCCATGGTGAGCATGCTCACGTACACGGCATAGACCGGCGGCGTGTTGTACATACTCTCCTTGCTGGCGTGGTTCTTCAAGTCCAGCATGGGGCTGAGCTTACGACCCGTATGGCCGAGCTTTTCGGGATCCATGAGGTACACCGTGGCACCCGCCGGTCCCATGTTCTTCTGGGCACCACCATAAATGAGCGCGAAGTCGGCCACGTTCACCGGCCGACTGAAGATGTCGCTGCTCATGTCGCAGATCAGCGGCACTGGGCTCTTGGGGAACTGTTTGTACTGCGTACCGAAAATGGTGTTGTTGCTGGTGAAGTGGAAGTAGTCCGCGTCGGCAGGGATCGTGAACCCCTTGGGGATGTAATTGAAGTTCTTGTCCTCGCTGCTGGCGACCACCAAGGTCTCACCGACCAGTTTGCTCTCCTTCACCGCACGGCTGGCCCACTCACCGGTGTTCGCATAGGCCGCTTTGCCGCCGATCTTCATGTAGTTCAGGGGCACCATGTGGAACCCCAAACTGGCACCGCCACCCAGAAAGACCACCTGGTAATTCTCCGGTGCGCTGAGCAATTCCTTCACAAGGCTTTGGGCCTTCACCATCACCGCTTCGAAGGGCTTGCTCCGATGACTGATCTCGAGGATGCTCAGGCCGCTCCCTTCGAAATCGAGCACCGCCTGAGCGGCTTGTTCCAGTACTTCCTGAGGAAGGATGCAAGGCCCGGCGCTGTAATTGTGGACCTTGGGTTTGACGGCGGTGATCATGCGTTGCGCGTTGGACGGCGCAAAGGTAGGGCCGCTCCGAAGAACCCTCCAGGGCCGACCAGCTGTGTTACCAACGCACTACACGCTGCGTCCATCGCCTGGAGCCGTTCCAGAACTCAAGCATATAAACGCCTGGAGGAAGGCTGCTCAGATCCTGGCGTAGCAGAAGCTCATTACCGGCTACGCGCGGCGCGCTGGATAACACCACCCGCCCAGCAGCGTCCAAGACGTTCAGTTGGGAAGGTCCGATCATATCCGATGGGGGGGCGAGATACACCATACCGTTCGTCGGATTGGGGAATACCGTGAGCCCGTCGTCACTGGGGATCTGTTCAGGGGTGGTCACGAGCAGGGTGCTATCCATCACGATATCCTCATCGCCCGGTTGGTAGTTGGCCCAGATGAAATAGCTCAGGAACATCTCACTGTCCGTGGTACTCCCGCTGTACATGTTCTGCGGCGGGTTGTGCGGGTTGTCGGGATTAAAGATCGTGTTGTCGTACACGGCCTCGCTCTTGATAACCGCCCCGGGCGGTATCACCTGCACTTGTTGGAAAGTGTAGTAGCGCTGCCAGTGGAAGTCCCATTGTGGGATATCGATCAGCGGAACAGTATCACCTGCATATTCGAACCAAACCTTGTAGGACACACCCACATGGTGCATGTGCGGGCAGATGGACACGAAGGAGGTGTTCGCGGTCACTGTCCGTTCCTGGTGGAAGGTCTGCACGGTGTTGGCCGGGATCTCCAAGGGGCCATCCGTCATGTTGCCTGTGTTCAGCAGCCATCCCACGCTCACCGGCCTTACGCCACCACCGGTCACGAACTCCAGGTTCATTACCGTGGAATCGACGAGGCCTTGGGCACCGGGGCCATAGTGTATCTCGATCACGAAGTCCGCGTTGGGCGGTACCGCGATCCCCCATTGCGGTGGATAGCGCACAACGTTACCACCCGGTTGCCATGCGTTCATGTAGAAACTGTAGGTGGGTGATCCGGTGTTGCCATTGAAACCCGGCAATGGGTCCAGCAGGTCGTTGGCGAGAGAGGCCCCTGTGTTGTCGTAGGAGATGTCAGCGTGGTGTACAACGGCATCCAGCCCGGAGAAGACCTCGATCGCGTTCACATAGACGGTGGTGGGAAAGGGGTTCTCGATCACGAACCAGCGGTACTCGTCCGTGTTGTACTGCAGGGTGTATGGCGGAATGGCCACTTGGAAGTCGATGGTATCGAGCAACGAGCCGCCCGGCAGGAATTCCGGAGGATCGGGCTCCAGCAACGGATCACCGAACGGCGCGCCGAAATTCACCCAATCCACCACGGCGTCGATCTCACCCTGCGTCAACACGTTCTCGTGCGCGAAGTGCCGGTAGTCGGGATCGGCGGGCCACGGCGGCATGTGCCTGGTTTGCACGGCTTCGGCGACCACGATCCCGTTCGCCACCACGTCGGCATTGCTCATCAAGCTAAAGGGACCGATCCCGCCCTGGTGGTGGCACGAAGCGCAATGGTCATAGATGATGTTGGCCACGTCGGGGCTCCATACGGGATCCTGCGCACCACAAGGCGCTAAGGCCCCAAGGCACGCGATGGCAGCTAGGTGGAGGTGGCGCATCCTTTGGGAAAGGTAGCGCCCCGCCGGGTTAGAACTTGGATCGGTCCTTAGGCGGCGCGTTCCAAGGCTTGGTCATATCCAGATCGCGGGCGTCCACATCGCGCTGGAAGAGCCATTGGCCCTTTTCCCAGCGATAGGCATCGTAGCTCAGGTCCGGACCATTGAAGGCCGGTTGCCCGGCGAGCTCGGGCTTGGTGGGGCTCAGATGGTCGAACACGATGCGTTGTTCGCTTGGATCCAGCTTCAGGCTCATGCTCGCTTGGAACGAATACCCGAATACCCGACGGTTCGGCTTGATCTTGCTGCTCGTGGGGCGTGAAGGCGCATCGACCGGAGGCGACGTTGCGAAAAGCCCGGCGCCGAACCGGGGCTCCGAGCCACGGAAGCTCAGTACTTCGATCACTTTACGCGTCTCGGTCCGGCTGAAACCCTTCCAGCCTAGCAGCGTGTAGTAGGTCTTGCCACCCTTAGTTACCACCACCGCATCGTAGTAGAGCGCCCCGTACCAATTATCCGGCCCCAGCTCCGGCACTTCGGGACTCGTGATCTTCTCGGTCATATCCCGCAGTTCGTAGACCACGCGGCGCTTCTTGTCCTGCACGAGGAGCATACCCTCGAACCTATGGCTACCATCCGGCCGGGGCAGGTTCCAAGTGAACAGGCGGAACTTGTTGTCCGCTGCGTCAATGCGGCTCATTGGCACCCCAGCGAACGTGTGCGTGAAGGCATCATCCGCCTCCAGCATCTTGCGCAAAGTGGTCTTCACCCGCCCACTGGCGCTGTCCTGTTGTGCCGGGGACGTCGCCTTCGCTAGAACCCCCAGGTGCGCAGTGAGCGTGGCGTTGCCGCCATCCGAACCAAGCGCATCCTGCGCGCTGGCCGGAAATGCCAGGCCGACAACGAACAGAAGGAGGCAGATGCGCATCATGGCACGAACGCCGAAAGGACCAGCCGAATTACTCCAGATGGATCACAGGTGCATGAACTCCTTCTTGGCCAGGAGCTGCTCCTTCGTTTCCCGGTGATCGGGATCGTCCACACAGCAATCCACGGGACAGACCGCGGCGCATTGGGGCTCATCATGGAACCCCTGGCACTCGGTACACTTGTCGCTCACAATGAAGTAGACATCCATTGCCTTCGGAGTGTTGGCGGCATCCGCATCGTAGCTGTTGCCGGTCGGCGTGGTCTGTGGGCCGTGCAAATTCGTCCCGTCGGCCAAACGCCACTCCGCACCGCCTTCGTAAATGGCGTTGTTCGGACATTCCGGTTCGCACGCACCGCAGTTGATGCATTCCTCCGTGATCGTGATGGCCATGGTGCGTGGGCTACTTTTGTCCGCCTTCGAAAGACGGCCGCAAATATAGACCGTGACCAAGGCTGGTATAGGAACGTGGTCCACGCAGCAGCCGATGGACCTGAAGGATCGCACTAGCACGTTCGTGCAATTGGGCCGCGTGTTGGCGCTGTTCGGTTCAAAGGCTCCGTGGCCAGGGCACGCTTGCGGGCTGAACGAGGCGGAATACCTCCAGTTCGACCGGACGATCGCCGGTGCGCACCACCTGAACGGCTGGTACACGGAAGGAGAAGTACGCCACGCCCTCCTCGGCCTGGCACATTTGCTCGATGCCGAGCGGATGGATCACTGGTTGGCCACCTACCCGAAACTCGGCGAAGACCGATCGCCGCGAACCGTCGGCTTGGATCCTCGCCGGGAACGTTCCGCTCGTTGGTTTCCATGATCTGCTCTGCACTTTGTTGAGTGGACATCGCGCTCGAGTGAAATGCTCCAGGCAGGACGCCGGTCTTACGGCCGGAGTGGTCGAGTTGCTCCAGCGTTTTTCACCCGAATTGCATGCCCGGGTCGAACTCGTGGAGGGGCGCCTGGGAACGGTGGATGCTGTGATCGCAACGGGGAGCAACAACACCGCGCGGTACTTCGAGCACTACTTCGCACATGTGCCACGCATCGTGCGCAAGAGCCGGGTGAGCGTGTCGGTACTCGATGGGTCGGAGACCGATGCTGAACTGGCCGCGCTGAGCGAAGATGTGTTCCGTTACTTCGGTCTGGGGTGCCGCAATGTGAGCAAGCTTTTCATCCCGCAGCACTTCGACCTCGACCGTGTTTTCCGGGCGCTGTTCCCTTGGAAGGACATCGTGCTGCATGGCAAGTACGCCAATAACTACGACTACTACCGGGCGCTTTGGCTCTTGGATCGCGAGCCTTTTCTGGAGAATGGGTTCCTGATCGTCAAGGAGACCGCAGCGCTTGCGAGTCCTGTCTCGGTGCTCTATGTGGAGCGCTATTCTGAAGGCCTCGAACTGAAGGCGCGACTCGATGCCGAGGCGAACTCGATCCAGTGCATAGTTGGCCACGCCTATCTCCCCTTCGGGACAGCACAGCAGCCGGGGCCAGAGGACTATGCGGACGGCGTCGACACGCTCGCCTTCCTGCTGGAACTATAACTGGGGCAACTACTCGAACTCGTAGCAACCGAGGTCAGGCTGCCCGTCACCGCGGAACACTCCATCCAGGTCGGAGAAAGCCTCGTTCGTGCTGATGACCCCCTTATTGATGGCAGAGATCGAGGACGAGGTCAAATGGAAGTCGGCGTTGTTGGCGTCGGCGAAGGCCGGGTCCTGGTTGCGGATGATGAAGCTCTGGTCGCCAAAGTGGATCGCATCACTCGTGCTTTGATCGGTGCGGAACAGGAAGCGGTTGAAGAAATAATCCGTGGTGGCCGCCTCGTCCACATCCACCAGGAATTCATTGGTATTGCTGCCGTAGATGATACCGTTCTGGAAGGTGCTCGCCGTGATGTCCCGCACCTGGATGTTGCCATTGATATCCCCGTAGGTATTGGTCATGATGAATGCTGGTTCCTCCCGTACATCAAAGGACCAGTAGTTCGCGATGGTGGTGTGGTTGAAGAAGTATTCGCCGCCGCCGGTCAAGGCAACGCAATATTGCCCGGCATCGGCCACAAGCAGGTTATTGCTTGTGATGCGGTAGTTGCGACTTAGGATCCCGGCGGCCGAGCAGTTGCGGATGGCCACGTTGTTCAGGATCAGCTTGGCCGCACTGGTGGGAGCCAGGGGGTCGGAGGGAAACGTCTCGCACTGAATGCCGATCAGGGCATTGCGGATGATGACGTTCTCCAGCGTGTTGTCCGCGCCGGCTTCGCCTTCGTTGATCCAGATGCGGTCCCATTGCCCGGGCAACCCTTGGTAGGCAGGCTCCAGCCGGTCCCCTTGGAAAATGATCTTTTGCTCCTGCTCGCCCGCTGCCGTGAGCCGCCCGTATTTGTAAACCCAAAGACCAGCACCATTGTGTACATAGATCCTGGCGCCCGCCTCAATGGTCAACGAATTGCACGAATCCACCACGGCATAGTTCATCAGCAGTATGGGCTTCTCGGCGGTCCAAACCACGTTCTCCCCGCAGATCTGCACGCCATTGTTATCATAGCCGCCCGCGATGTAGCAGAAGGGTGGAAGGCCCTGGATGTTCTGGATCGGCGCATCGGCATTGGGATACTTCAGCACATCCTGCCCCCCACACCTGCAACAGCACCTCCTGTTCGGTCCCGTTGGTGTTGAACCGGATCTGGTCCTCGATCACAAAAGGGGTGTTCACCCCCGTGGCACCAGGCAACACTTCGACGAAAATGAAGACGCTGTCCTTGCCCGCGATCTCCACATCCTCGAAGGTTTCTCCGGACACCCCGTCCACGTTGATGCGGAAAGGGGAAGGGGAACCGCCCACCAAGGCGATATCGACCTTCACGCCCTGCGTGTTCGGGTTGCGCGCCACGAACCGCTTGGTCACCGAGGTGGTGAGCTGCGAAAAGACGGTATCGAAGAGGACCTGCTCCGTGCTGAACTCAAGCGTGACGCCATCTTCCGTGAATTGGAGGTCTTTGCGGCAGCCCGTGACCAGAAATGCGGACCCGAGAAGGGCCAGGAAGAGGAGGGAGCGTGGGTTCAAGGGGTGCAAAGATGTGGACGGTCCGCCTATCCTACGGCGATAGGGTCAGATCATTGCATCCGGCCCCGGCTTGGCCATATCCGTTCGACCGATTACATTTGCGGCCCCGAAGCCCGAAATGGGCCGGTCAAAGCATACGCCATGAAGGACGGTATCCACCCCAACAACTATCGTTTGGTCGTGTTCAAGGACATGAGCAACGAACACATGTTCCTGTGCAAGAGTTGCACGTCCACCAAGGACACCATCAAGTGGGAGGATGGCACCGAATACCCACTGGTGAAGCTGGATATCAGCAACACCTCGCATCCGTTCTATACGGGTAAGATGATGTTGATCGACACCGCCGGCCGCGTGGATAAGTTCAAGAAGCGCTACGCGCGTCACGACAAGCCGACTACCGAACAGGACAAGCCTGCTGCTGAGTAAGCGCGTTCCCTCCAACGGAAAGCCCCTCGGATCTCCGAGGGGCTTTTTCTTTCAGGGTGATCCGGGTCAATGCACCTGGTACTTGTCGTTCTTGGTCTTCCCTTCGCGGATCATTTGGTAGGCCTGTGCCACCCGCCGTTTGCGGGTTTCGTCCTGTTTGGCGTCGGTGATCCACTCCACATATTCCTTCTTGCAGCTGTAGGAGAAATGCTCCCAATGATCCCAGGCTTGTTCGTCCTTGTGTAGCACGGCCTCCAGTTCCTCCGGCACCTCCAGGGCCTTCCTCACCGGTTTGGCATCCTGGAGCTTCACGCCTTGCTCGTTCAGCTTGATCGCCTGTTTCAGCAGGTCGACGAAGCCTTTCTCATCGATGCTCTCTCCTTCGTGGAGTTTGTACGCACGGATGCCCTTGTCCTCGCCTTTTTCCAGTGCCTCGAAGAGCTTCTTCGGGTCCTTCACCAGGGCGCCTTTGTGGAACCACACGCTAACGAAGGTTTTGTGACCGTGCAGGCCCAACATGATCCCGTCCATGTCAAAGTGCGGGCTGTTCCAGCGCCAGGTTTCCTCGATCCGGGCATCCGTGTGGTGTACCAGCTGCCGAAGGCGTACCAAGAGCTTCCGCTTCCATTCGTCCTGCTCGGAGATGTAGAGGTTGATCTGTTCGGTAGGGGCGATCATGGATCGATGGGTTTACTTCTTGGCTTCCTGCTCGAACTGCACGGAAACCGGGAAGGTGGGTGAATTGCCGTCGAGTTTGAGGCAGCCTGTGAAGGCGATCTCGTTCGGTGCGATGCGCCATTGCTGGCCGGGCCGCAGAACTAGATAATCATCGGGATAGGCCTGTCTTGATTTGGTGGTCCCGTCCGGTTTGAACTCCAGGATCATGGCCTCGCCGCCGCCTTCCATCACGGGCACTGCCTCGCCAAGTTTGCGGCGTTCTTCGTTCTTCAGATCATCGTTCAGCAGAACGTACAATTGATCGGCCTGGACAAGTGCTTTGGAGCGGCCGCCCTCCGGGCTCTCCAGGCTCATCTCGCGGTCCACCAGGGTGTACCAGAGCGGTTCGCCGCTCGGGTCCAGACGAACGATGTGTAGATCTCGGTTCACGTAACTCTCCCGAGTGATGGGTTGGTTCGCGAAGTTCTTGGACTGCGCAGTGCGCAGTGCGTTCTCGTCGGCAAGCAACGCGATACCGCCATCGCTGAACACCTGCATATCCTGCACGCCGATATCGACCTGGAGTTCCTTCTTCTCACCCACCATGTTCACTTTCAGATCATTTGTCTTGAAGGGGCCCCAAGCAAGGGTTCCGCGGTCCAGAGTGGTGAAGAATATGCCTTTGGCTTGGTCGCGGCGCAGGTCCGGATCACTATAGATGCCTGCCACCACCAGATCTCCGCTCTTCCGCAGCTCCAAGCGTGCATCCTGCACGTAGTCGCTGCCAGGTAGATCCAACGACACTACCTGCTGCCCCATACTGTCAAGACGGAATACGCTGAACGCGTAACCGATCTGGCCTTTCACCTTCGGTGCAGGATCGGTGACCAGTTTGACCAGATGCCATACCGTGCCCTTTTCGTCCAACAACGTGTTCATCACCGCCACTTCGCGGGCGCTGGCGTCGGGCTGGAGTATCCCGGTCCAGTAAAGGCTGAAGTCCTTGTTCACCACAATGCTCATGTGTGGGGCGCCTGCCTTGGTGGTGGTGGTGGGGTCCAACTGTAGCATCAGGCGAGTGCTGTCCGTGCTCAATTGGCTTCGGAAGCCCACTGCCGTATTGTTCGCGAACCATTCGGGGCCCTTTAAGAAACGGTCGTAAGAGATCGTAAGGAAGTCCTGGGCACCCTTCACGCCGATCAAGCTGCGGGGATTCATCTCCTGTCGGAGCAGCAGTACGCTGGATATCTCGGGAAGAAGCTTGCTGCCGAAGATCCAGAGCTTTTTCTGGAAGCGCGCGAGCCCTTCTATGGCAATGGGTGTTTCCCCATACACCATCTTATACGGAGCATTCTTGATCGGCCCCAGCGTCTCACGGCTGTAGGTGACGAGGGACCAGGGCATGTCGCCTTGCGGCACCCCACCCAACGCCGTTATACGCGCTGGCACTTTCATACCTACCAGGGCGCCTTCATCACCTTTTACGAGCGATATCAAATGTGTTTGATCATCCATCCGCTGCCGGAGGTCGGCCTTCACCTTGGTGCGCACCTTTACGGCCTGGGCGGCTAGCGGCACCTGTGCGAGTAGGCCGGGGAGCAACAGAGCGAGGATCGGAAGGGCTCGTTTCATTGAGGGGAAGGCGGCTTGGGAGGGTGAAATTAACCTTGGGGCTTGACGAAGGCGATCAGGCCCGTTCGAGGACTACGGCATATCCTTGACCTACACCGATACACATGGTACAGAGGGCATATCGGCCTTGGTCAGCTTGCAATTGGAGCGCGGCCGTTTGGATAAGGCGTGTGCCGCTCATTCCCAGTGGATGCCCCAAGGCGATAGCGCCGCCGTTCGGGTTGATACGGGGATCGTTGTCAGCCAACCCCAAGCTCCTCGTGCAACTCAGCACTTGAGCGGCGAATGCTTCGTTCAGTTCGATCACGTCCATTTGCTCCAGCGTCAGTCCGGCGCGCTTCAAGGCCAGTTTCGTCGCGTGTACCGGTCCGATCCCCATGATGCGCGGTTCGACGCCCACTGCAGCCCCGGTCACGATCCGGGCCAGGGGCTTCAGGCCATGGTCCTTCAGCCCTAGCTCGCTGGCGATCAGCGCCGCGGCCGCACCGTCGTTCAAGCCGCTGCTGTTGCCGGCGGTCACGCTGCCGTTCTTCCGGAAGGCCGGCTTCAATCCGGCAAGCGCTTCGAAGGTGGTCGCGGGCTTCGCGAACTCATCCTTGGCGAAAAGCACGGGATCGCCCTTGCGCTGGGGAATGGGCACGGGGGTGATCTCCTGCGCCAACCGGCCGTTGCCCTGCGCAGCGGCGGCCTTCTGCTGGCTCCAGAGAGCGAACCGGTCCTGGTCCTCCCGGCTGATGGCGTTGGTCTCGAGCAGATTTTCCGCGGTCTCGCCCATGGCGTCCACACCGTAGCGCTCCTTCATGGCGGGATTGATGAAGCGCCAGCCGAAACTGCTATCGAAGAGTTGAGCATCCCGGCCATACGGGGTGCTGGTCTTGCTCATCACCCAGGGACCGCGCGACATGTTCTCGACCCCGCCCGCGATGAAGAGATCACCTTGGTCGGCTGCGATAGCCCGAGCGGCCTGGTTAACGGCGCTCATACCACTGGCGCAGAGACGGTTCACCGTTTCACCCGGAACCGAAACTGGAAGCCCGGCGAGCAGCAAGGCCATGCGTGCGACGTTGCGATTGTCCTCGCCAGCTTGGTTGGCACAACCCAGGATCACATCCTCGATCGCGGCGGGATCCAACTTGGGATGGCGCTCCAATAGCGCCCTGAGCACATGTGCGGCGAGGTCGTCCGCCCGCACTGGCGCTAGGATACCGGCGAAGGACCCGATCGGCGTACGGATGGCATCGACGAGGTAAGCGGCATTGGCCATATCCGGGGAATGGAGTGCGAAGATGCATCACAACGCTTTGGCGTGACCATCATGCTCCCGGCTGGGTCGGACGGCTACCTTCGGCGCATGGACCCCCAGCAACTGGCCGAGCGCGTGGTGGCCCGCATGTATGACCACGACCCCTTCAGCATCTGGCTGGGGATCGAGCGGGTGGAAGTGGTACCGGGTCGTTGTGTGTTGCGCATGGTGGTGCGGGAGGAAATGATGAACGGCTTCGCCATCGCCCACGGCGGCATCACATACAGCTTGGCGGACAGTGCCCTAGCCTTTGCGTCCAACTCCCACGGGATCCAAGCGGTGAGCGTGGAGACCTCCATCACCCATACCCGCCCGGTACAGGCCGGCGATGTTCTCACAGCCACGAGCGAGGAGCTCAATCGCTCCACGCGGTTCGCGACCTATCAGATCACGATCACCGATCAGGCCGGTAAGGGGGTGGCGTTTTTCAAAGGCACGGTGTTCCGCACGGGGACTCTTTGGGAGATATAGGGCGATCACTTGCGCCGCGCCAATGAACGAATTCGCTGATGCGAGGGTAGATCAGCCCCGAGTTATTACTTTCGGTTCATGCCTGCTGTCGCCGAGAAGGTCTGCCTGGAATGCGGAGAGAAGATCGCCGGCCGAACGGACAAGAGGTTCTGTTCCGATGCATGCCGCAACAAGTACCACTACCAGGCGAACAACGCACCGATAAACTATGTGCGCAATGTGGTGAACGCCTTGAAGCGCAACCGGCGCATCTTGTCCGAGCTGAACACCGGCCCTGAAGGGAAAACGCGGGTGCATCGGGACAAGCTCGTGGAGCGCGGGTACAACTTCATGTACCACAGCAACACGCACCGAACGAAGGTGGGCAACACCTACGTGTTCTGCTTCGAACACGGATACTTGGAACTGGGGGAGAACTGGTACATGCTCGTCCGGAGGGACGAGTACCTAGCCCGTTCTGGTGACCTGGCGACAGCCTAACTGGCAGCCCAGATCAGAAGGACGATCGTCCCAAAGATCAGCAGTGCGAGCAGCACGGGGCCGCCGATCTCGTTCTCTTCGGCCTCTTCCGGGAAATGGCCTTCGTGGTGGTCTGCCATGGTCGTTCTGATACGGCGCAAATATAGGATCCGGCGCTGTGTATCCGCCTTACGCCCAACGCATCCGTCAACAACGAACAGTGCAAGGAGCAACCCTCGTGGGGGGCAGGAACTATGGCGGTCAGTTCAAACTGAAGGTGGGCTGCCGGAGAACCATCCGAGCGATCACCGCACTTTCATTGCTGCGCATGCGACGGATCATCGCGACGACCTGCTCATCCAACTCCCTTTCGGTGAGGGTCGCCAAGTCCTTGTAGACCGGCAGGCTGCTGCGGCTTTTGAGGATAAGGGAGATCTTGTAGGCGCGTGACATGATCCAGTTCCATAAAGAAGACGTAGAGTGCCGTACGAGGGATGCCTGTCGGGGTTGCCCGAAGCGGTGATTTTCGACGAACGGTCGGACCTGGCCAGGATAGGGATGGCGGCCCAGTGGCTAAATGTCAACGATGTAGGGCTTCGGGGTGGGACAGCTTCGATGCCAAGCCAACCTTCTTGATTCACAGTTCTTAACACCTGATCCATACCCAAGCCGTCTTGTTTTGCGCTGGACCAAGGCCGAGAAGATCGCGTTCAGCTTCGCGAATGGCCCGAGGCGGGCTATCTGCGGAGGGGGGGGGCTTCAGATCGGAAGCCCTGCTCGCTGCGCTCACGGCTTTTTTAGGGCTTGTTCCCAAGTGCCGGACGTGATCGCATTGAGCTTCGCGGATGGCCCGAGGCGGGCTATCTGCGGAGGGGGCGGCTTCAGATCGGAAGCCCCGCTCTTTTCGCTCATGACTTTTTCATGCCCGTCGAGCCCAAGTTGATGCAAGATCACGTTCAGCTTCGCGGATGGCCCGAGGCGGGCTATCCTCGGAGGGGGGGGGCTTCAGATCGGAAGCCCCGCTCGCTTCGCTCACGACTTTTTCATGCCCGTCCTCGCTCATGCTGCGCATGGCTCGGCCGTGGATGAAAAAGCCCCAGCGACTTCGTCGCCAGGGCCTGTGACCTGGTCGGGGTGAGAGGATTCGAACCTCCGACCTCTTGGTCCCGAACCAAGCGCTCTAACCGGGCTGAGCCACACCCCGAAGCTCATTTCTCCGCCACTGTCTTGTGCGGCAAGGGCGGCAAATATAGAGGCCCCGGGCAATGCCGGGATCAGGCGTCGAACTTGTAGCCGATACCCTTGATCGTCTTGATGCGTTCTTCGCCGATCTTCTCGCGCAGCTTACGGATGTGCACATCAATGGTGCGGTCACCGACGAAAAGCTCATTGCCCCAGATATGCGAGTAGATCTCGTCCCGCTTATACACCTTGCCCGGCTTGCTCATCAACAGTACCAACAACTCGAACTCTTTCTTGGGTAGCTGCATCTCCTCGGCACCCTTGTAGACCATCACCTTCTCGAGATCTACGCGAATGCCATTGGACTCGAGCATCATGCCTTCGGGTCGGTCGCTGGTGCTGCGTTTCAAGAGCGCCTTCACCTTGCTTACGAAGACCTTCGGCCGCACTGGTTTGGTGATGTAGTCGTCCGCGCCGGCCTCGAATCCGGCGATCTGGCTGTAGTCCTCACCGCGTGCTGTGAGGAACGTGATCAACGTTTGCTTGAACTCGGGGAGCGACCGCAACTGCATGCATACTTCAACACCGTCCATACCCGGCATCATAATGTCGAGCACGATCAGGTCGGGGCGTTCCGATTTGGCCAGCCGCAGGGCATCCTTGCCATTGGGCGCGGTCAGTACGCGATAGCCTTCTCGTTCCAGATTGTAGCGCAGCAGTTCCAGAATGTCGGGTTCGTCGTCCACCAATAGCACCTTGGGTGCTTGCACACTGGCCATATTCCCTTCAGTTGGCTGCAAAGCAAGTGGGGGTTGGGGTGGGGGGGATAAAGGTTCCGTCAATATTAGGTTAAGCTACCGATCATAGCGCCCTCTGGTCGATCGGTCGCGCCATTATCTTCGCCGCCATAAGCGGGAGTAGCTCAGTTGGTAGAGCATCAGCTTCCCAAGCTGAGGGTCGCGGGTCCGAGTCCCGTTTCCCGCTCAAGGCCCCGGGTCGCCGGGGCTTTTCATTTCGACACTGCCGCCGTCGCAGCACTCCTCCGTCCACCGATATTTGGCCCCCATGACCAAGCGGCCCTCAAGCGCGACGCCACCTTTGCGCGTAGTGGAACTGTTCGCCGGGGTAGGGGGGTTCAGGCTCGGGCTGGAACGTGCAGGCGGGTTCCGCGTCGTGTTCAGCGATCAATGGGAGCCTGGCCGGAAACGCCAGCACGCGGCCGAGGTATACACGGCCCGGTTCGGCAAGGCACACTTCGAGAACAAGGATATCGCCGAGGTGGCGGTGGAGGACGTCCCTGAATGCGATGTGCTGGTGGGCGGCTTCCCTTGTCAGGACTATTCGGTCGCCAGCACGCTGAAGAATTCAAAGGGCCTGGTCGGAAAGAAAGGAGTGCTTTGGTGGCAGATCCACCGGCTGCTGTCCGGGGCCAAGGCGCCACCCGCCTACTTGGTGCTGGAGAACGTGGATCGCTTGCTGGGATCCCCAGTGGGACAGCGGGGTAGAGATCTGGCAGTGATGCTGCGATCGCTCGACCTGCTCGGTTACGCTGTCGAGTGGCGGGTCATAAACGCAGCGGAACATGGTATGCCCCAAAGGCGCCGACGGGTCTTTATCGTCGGCTATCATCGCGGAACCCCCAAGTACAAGGCTGCGTGCAAGGCCACTCCGGCAGATTGGCTGAGCCGTGAAGGGACGTTGGCCCGTGCCCTGCCGTGCTCTGTGACCGGCGAAGACCTGGTACAGTTCAGCATCGCGGAGAACCTGGACACCTTATCACGGACCTTCGGTAAGGACCAGAAGGCCACGCCGTTCCGCAACGCCGGTATCATGGTACAGGGCCATGTGTTCACCGGCAAGGCGATCGCCGCTGATAAGGTGGAACCGATGACCCTCCGGGATGTCCTCCAGCGAGAAGAGGATGTTCCTACAGAGTTCTTCATCCGCAAGAAGGACCTTGGCCGATGGAAATATCTTAAAGGATCCAAAAGCGAACCACGCACGGTCAGGGCCAGCGGTCATCGCTACCACTACTCAGAGGGTGCCATGGTCTTCCCCGACGCGCTGGACCGGCCAAGTCGTACGATAGTGACCGGAGAAGGAGGGTCCGCGCCTTCGCGGTTCAAGCATGTAGTGCGCACCCCGAGTGGACGATACCGCAGATTGACACCGATCGAACTGGAGCGTCTGAACATGTTCCCGGATGATCACACCAAAGGAGTGTCCGATACCTGGCGTGCCTTCTTCATGGGGAATGCGCTTGTAGTGGGGGTAGTGGAACGCATCGGTAAGGAATTGCGAAAGGAAGCGACCAGCGTCAAGGGCGGGGCGGGCAAAAGATCCTGAGGATAGGGCCGATAGTCTGGATGACCCCGAACATTCCCACCTGATCCACCGAACCAAGTGCGCACCATCTCTCTATTGGTAATTTCCGCAGGATCATTGTTCGCTTGCCAAAGCGTCCCGTCCCAGTCATCCGATCCGCAAACCACCGCTCAATCTATGGAGATCGACACCTCAATACCCGCGCGACCCGATACGATCACGCTCGGAGCTGGCTGCTTCTGGTGTGTAGAGGCGGTATTTGTGGAACTGAAGGGTGTTCATTCGGTCACCTCCGGGTACATGGGGGGGCATGTGAAGAACCCCAGCTATCGTGAAGTATGCACCGGGAACACCGGGCATGCGGAGGTGGCGCGGATCATCTTCGATCCCGCCGCACTCGAACTGGACGAACTGCTAGAGGTTTTCTGGCAGACCCACGACCCCACCACGCTCAACCGGCAGGGAGCCGATGTGGGCACACAATACCGTTCTGCGATCTTCTATCACAACGAAACGCAGCGCCAGATCGCTGAGAAGTACAAGGCCGAACTCGATGCAAGCGGCGCCTTCCGCGCCCCGATCACTACCGAGATCACTGCGGCGGACACCTTCTATCCAGCGGAGGACTACCACCAGAACTACTATGCCTTGAACGGAGAGCAGGGCTATTGCCAGATGGTGATACGTCCCAAGCTGGACAAGTTCCGCAAGGTGTTCGCCGATCGGTTGAAGCGCTGACAGAGGCTCTTGGCGCCGCTCGAGCCTGACCAGGCAGAGGCAGGCTCGAACGCTTTGCTGGTCAGATACTTGCGGATCGTGAACGTAGGTCCGTTGATAGCTCGTGCAGGAGGTGGATCGCCATCCGGCCGGGGCGTTTACCTTTGGCGCGCCTGAACGGTGATCCCTATTGGGACCGTGCACCGGGGCGCTACCAAAACACATCATCATGAAGCTGAAATACCCCGTTCTGTTCGGAGCAGCGATACTGTCCGTGGGGGCCATCGCGCAGGCTGGGCCTAACCTGGTCAAGAATCCCGGTTTCGAGGAGACCACCAAACCGGTCACTACCTGGGACCAACTGGATCGCGCCACGGGTTGGTCCAACGCGAACGCCGGCTCGGTGGACGTGTTCAACAAAGACGCCTGCTACGTGGGGGCGCCGGACAATGACCTTGGAAGCACAGCAGCCTTCGAAGGAGAACGTTACGCCGGGTTCGTAGCATACAAGGACGACCAGCGCCCGAACCGGGTGAAACGCTTCTTGAACCATGATGAGAGCCCATTCCGTCCGGCTTATCAACAGTACAGCGAGTACCTCCAGACCGAACTGGCTTCACCCTTGACCGCAGGTCAGGAGTACGACGTTCTGATCCGCGTAAAACTGGCCGGGACCAGCGATCGCACTGTGAGCGGGATCGGTGCTTACTGCTCCCCGGTAAAACTGGAGTACAACCACCGTCATTTTCTCACCGAAAAACCCCAAGTGAGCACCAGCCAACAAGTGGCTGACAAGGCGAACTGGACGGAAGTGACGGGCAGCTTCGTTGCGGACGGAACGGAAAAGTTCATCATCGTAGGCGCGTTCCCTTCCGCAGGAATGGAGAACGCCAAAGCCATCGAAGGTGGGGACAACCAGCGCGCGTATTATTTCGTGGATGGCGTAAGCCTTTCCATCCATCCCGAACCCGATACGGATGCCGATGGTATTCCTGACAAGGACGATCAGTGCCCCAATGAAGCGGGCTTGGCGAATTTGGGTGGTTGCCCGGACCGCGACGGTGATGGTATCGCCGATAAACTGGACGCTTGCCCCGATCTGGCAGGCCCTGCGGACAAGCAAGGTTGCCCGGATCGCGATGGTGATGGCATCACGGACAATGTCGACCGCTGCCCGGATGTAGCTGGTGTGGCCGCTATGAAAGGCTGCCCCGAACTGAAGGAGGAGACCAAGAAACTCTTCGAAAAGGCCCTCAACGGTATCCAGTTCGAGAGCGGCAAGAGCGTGATCAAGAAGACGAGCAATTCGATCCTTGACCAGGTGGTAGCCGTGATGAAGGAGAACCCCAGCTACAACCTGGAGATCCACGGCCACACGGACAGCCAAGGGGACGACGGCAAGAACCAGAAACTCTCCGAGGACCGCGCTGCAGCCGTGGAGAAGTACTTGGAGGACAAAGGCGTGGAAGCGAGCCGCGTGAAGAGCATGGGCCATGGTGAGACCACGCCTGTGGATGACAACGCTACCTCGGCCGGTCGTGCCAAGAACCGCCGCGTAGAGTTCAAAGTGGTGTTCTGGGAATAAGGAACACCCGATGGGATCTGGAAGGGAGAGGCGAGCCTCTCCCTTCTTCTTTTTGTACTCCACATCGACCCAGTGATCAATGCCGACCACTGTCGGCCGATCCGCGCACAACCAATGGATGGCGCACGCGCGGTAGATCAGTGTGCTCAAGGCCCGTGGGGCAGGACCACGGTCGATCCAGTGAAGGATCCCTTCCCAGATCGAAAAAGGCCGATCGCTTCGCTCAACCAGGGGCGACCTCATCCCCCGGACCGTCCGGGATCTCCACGAAGTCCAGGGCGATCACGATCCACTGATAGGGGAGCTTCTTGGAGTAGGCTCCAATGTCCGTGGCTCCCACCAGTTCCATTTCATCCATTACTTGCTGGTCGCTCCATCGCTGATCCAGCGGCGGGCCCACTGGCGAATCCGCGGGATTGAAGTCTACCAGTACGAGTGGAGCCGGGCTTTTCAAGGCGGTACGCACCTTCCTCAAGTAATTGATCCGGTCGGGCAGGTTGGGATAGGAATGGACACACAACGCCAGATCCGCTTCCCCGTTCTGCAGACCGGTAGTTCCCAACGGTGCATGCCGGACCTCCAATTTATCCTTGCCGAAGCCGAGCGATTCGGCTTTTGCGCGGATGCGCTCCACATTGCCTTCGTCCGGATCGATGGCGATCACTTTCGCGGCACCGGCCTTCAATAGTTCAAAGGCATAGTATCCGTCGCCTGCCATGATATTCGCCACCGTGCTGCCGGGGATCATGGGAAGCACGGAAAATAACGTGGCCGGCTGGCGCCAACTCGACTCGTCCGCAGAGGGAGTGTTCGGGGCATCGGTCCCGGAGGTACTCGAAGAGCTTGACGACGCTCCGTTCTCGCAGGCGATCGCGATGAGAGGCAGGAGACCGATGATCAACGCGGAGCGTAGTTCCATGATGAGTGTGTAGGAGGGCGAAAATAATGGAGCGGACCGTGGATATGTCTTCCAATTAAGCCAGGCGCCATGCAGGGCGCTACTTTCGTCGCATGGCCCGCATCGAGGAGGAACTGGTCAGTCGGTTCGAAAGCGAACAACAGAAGGCGGTGCTCAATGTGCTTTTCACCGGCAACTGGTTCAAGGGCACGCATGCGCACATCCTGGCCAAACATGGTCTCAGCTTGGCACAGTACAATATCTTGCGGATACTCCGCGGGGCCAAGGACCGGATGAACATGCAACAGGTGAAGGACCGTATGTTGGACCGGGCCCCGAACGCCACGCGCCTCACCGATAAGCTGATCGCGAAGAACCTGGTGGAGCGCGTTCGATGCGACTCGGACCGCCGGGTGATCTACGTGAGCATCACCCGCAATGGCCTTTCTCTTCTGCAGGAAGTGGACCAGTTGATCCAACCCCTGATGAAGGAGTATACCGGGCGTATCAGCACGGAAGAAGCCCGGTCCGTGAACGAGGCGCTCGACAAACTGCGCGGCTGACCGTTGCGGATCCCCGGACCCTATTTCGTAGGCTGCTGGAACACGTGTTCCCAGAGTTGCTCGCCTTTCGCGTTGTGGGCGCGAACGGTCAACACGCGTTGGGCCTTGGGTCCCGAAAAGGACAAGGTGGCAAAACCGCGCTCCGTGACCAGGGTTCCAGGCACCCGAAGAGCGTTCTCTTCTTTGGTTGCATAGGGACCTGAGGTGAGCGGCGAACTGGTGAGGTCCAGGATCCAGGCGCCGTTCGGGAGCACCAGGTGGCTCAATTCGGTGAAGTGGCGATCCCCCGTAAGGAAGACCACCCCGGTGATCCCTTCCTGCTCGATGCGGTCGATCAACTGCTGCCGTTCGGCGGGGAAGGTCGCATAGTTCTCGAAGACGCTCGCGGTACTCAAGAACTGACCTCCGAGCGCCACCACCTTGAAACTGGCATCGCTGTACTTGAGGGCACGGATCAACCAATCCTGTTGCGGTCCACCTAACAATGTAGGGGTGGAACTGACCACATCCGGCGGGATCCGGTAGGTGCGGTCGTCGAGCAGAAAGAAGTCCACATCCGCATGGCTGAAGGCCGTGGTGATACCACGTGGAGCTTCGGGTATGCCACATCCCGGGTTCGGCCAGAACAGATCGAACGTCTCCTTCGCAAAAGCCGCGTTCACGAAGCTGCCATCGGCATCATTGGGTCCGAAGTCGTGGTCGTCCCAAATGGCGTAGTTCGCGGTGCTGCGCAAAAGGTGCTGTATCTCAGGCAGGGACCGTGTGTGCGTGTAACGATGAAGGAAACCGGTCCGTGATCCCCAATCCGGTTCGCGCAGGTAGATGTTGTCCCCAAGCCAGAGCATGAGGTCTGGTCGCTTCGCGGCGATCGCATCGAAGATCCCATAACCTGCTCCGTAGGGTTTACCCGGCCGATCGTACGCCGGCTCGTTCACATAGGTGCAGGATCCTGTGGCCATGGTGAAGTCGGGCGGGTCGTTGCGGAACTTCCAAAGTGGTTGCGTGCGGAAGCGGAGAGGCTCACCCAGATCCAAGGGCTTGTCGTC
The DNA here is from genome assembly GCA_016703105.1 of Flavobacteriales bacterium. Lineage (GTDB taxonomy): Bacteria > Bacteroidota > Bacteroidia > Flavobacteriales_F > PHOS-HE28 > PHOS-HE28. The sequence goes on along the minus strand of JADJCS010000001.1, from coordinate 276,310 downwards.
CAGCACCACTCGGTACTCATAGGTGGTTGCCGGCACTACCTGGTCCATGCGGAAGTCCATGGCATGGGCCCGATCTGCGGAAGATGCCTGCAGTGGGGTGCGCAACAAACTATCCGGTCGGCCTTCCTTCCAATATTCCAACTGCGCGGTGCAAGGGCCCTTGCACTGTAGCCAGATCGTGGCTTCCAGCATATCACAATGGCCTACCATCGGGCCATTGACGGGATCTTGGGCAGCGATCACCGAGGTGGACATCGAAAGCAGAACTGTCAGGATGCGCATGCGACAAAGATGGGATGTGAAGGGACTGATCATCCTCACTATCCAACGGCTCCTTCCGGGTAGATTTGTGGCCTTCGCACCTCCACGGCCTACCAAAACCGCCCACTGCCCACGATGGACTTCAACCTGATCGACGCCTGGCTCGATATGAAGCGGCAACTGCCCGAACTGCCCATCGAGGCCATCGGAGCCCGCTATGTGTACCCCGTCTTCGTCCTCCTCATCGTGCTGGAATATTTCCGCGCGAAAGAATTGTTCGACCTCAAGGAGAGCTGGGCCGGCTTTGTGATGGGTTCGGTCGCGACCTTGATCAAAGTGATCGCCAATGTGTTCGAGATCTCGCTCTACCTGTTCCTGTTCGCCTGGGCCGCACCGTTCCGGGAAGACGTCCTGGGCTATTCGAGCCTGGGCTGGGCATGGTATACTTGGGTGATCTGTTTGGTGTTGGACGACCACAATTTCTATTGGCACCATCGCATCGCGCACAACGTGCGTATTCTCTGGGCCGCGCACCTGCCGCACCACTCCGGAAAGATGTTCAATCTTACGGTGAGCATCCGCAACGGGTGGTTCATCGCGCTCTTCAAGCCGGTTTACTGGCTTTGGATGCCCTTGTTGGGCTTCGAACCGATCATGATCGCCACCTGCCTCATCATCAACTCGTTCTACCAGTTCTTCCTCCACAGCCAGTTGGTACCGTCCATGCCATGGTATGAGAAGGTGTTCAACACGCCGTATGTGCATGTGGTACACCACAGTAGTAACACGGAGTACCTTGACCGTAACCACGGCGGGATCCTCACCATCTGGGACCGCCTCTATGGGACCTGGCAGGATCCGATCAATGGCGTAGAACCGAAGTACGGCATCAGTCATGATCCCGGAAGCCGGAGCCCGATCACGCACAACCTGTTCGAGTTCCAGGAGATCTGGAAGGACGTGAAGCGTGCGCCTACGCTGAAGGCGAAGTTGATGTACATCTTCGGCCCTCCGGGTTGGAGCCACGACGGCAGTTCCAAGACCAGCCGCCAGCTCCAAGCGGAGCTCAAGACCCGGACGAAACCTGTGTCGGCCTGATATGGCGCGGCTTGAGGCGCGAAAGGCCGGATGATCGCTCATCCGGCCTTTCGCGCTCTATGATGTGTTGATCCTAGCGGCCACCCAAGCCGAACCATTTCTTCTTCTTGCCTTCGCCTTCTTTTTTGGGTTGATCGCTCTTCTTGTCGTTGGGCTTGCCCTCGAGTTCGCCGAAGAGCTCCTTGGTCAAGGCCGCATAGTCCGGCTTGCGGCCGGATCCTCCACGATCTTCTTGCGGTCGCGGGGCGCGTTCCGCGGACGTAGGCTGACGCTCTGCCGGGCGCGGCGCCTGGCGTTCTCCCTGCGGGCGTTGTTCACGCGGACGTTGGTCCCGCGCGCGATCATCGCGTTGGGGACGCTGCTGTTCTTGCGCGGCACGCTGTGGCTGCGAAGGGCGATCACCTTGACGGGCGGGTCGCTGGTCAGTGCGTCCCGGTGTACCGTGACGTCGACCGTTGTCCTGTCCGGGATGACGCTGACCATTGCGCGGGGAGCGTTCATCACGGCGCTGCCCTTGAGCACGTCCTGGCCCGCGCGGTTGGCGCGGCTCGCGGATCTCGGGTTCGGCCTTCTTAGGACCACCGGTCATGACGAAGGGATGTTCGGAAACCACAGGGATATCCCGCTTGATCAATCGGGTGATGTCACGCAGGAATTCCTTTTCCTCGTGATCACAGAAGGAGAGGGCCTTGCCCGAAGCACCCGCGCGGCCCGTGCGGCCAATGCGGTGTACATAGGTCTCGGGAATGTTCGGGATGTCAAAGTTGATCACATGCGTCAGCCCATCGATGTCGATGCCGCGTGCGGCGATATCGGTGGCTACCAAAGCACGGAGCTTTCCTTCTTTGAAATTCTTGAGCGCCGCCTGGCGTGCGGTCTGGCTCTTGTTGCCATGGATGGCCTCGGCCGCGAAACCGGACTGCGTGAGGATCTTGGCCACCTTGTTCGCGCCGTGCTTGGTACGGGTAAAAATGAGCGCCTCCCGGATGGTGTCGCCTTGCAACAGGTGGACCAACAACTTGTTCTTGTCCGTGCGGTCAACATAGAACAAGTGCTGGTCGATGGTCTCGGCGGTGGTGCTCTGCGGCGCCACTTCCACTTTGATCGGATCGGTGAGAATGCTGTTCGCCAGCTTGGCGATCTCTGGCGGCATGGTGGCGCTGAAGAAGAGCGTCTGGCGCTTCTGCGGCAGCTTGGCGATCACCTTCTTCACATCGTGGATGAAGCCCATGTCCAGCATGCGGTCGGCCTCGTCGAGGACGAAGATCTCAAGCCCGTTCAAGTGAACGTAGCCCTGGCCCATCAGGTCCAGCAGGCGGCCGGGGGTGGCCACCACGATATCCACGCCGCGTTGCAGCGCGTCGGTCTGCGGCTTCTGGCCCACACCACCGAAGATCACGGTGTGCCGCACCTGCAGGTTGCGGCCGTAAGCGGCGAAGCTCTCGCCGATCTGGATGGCCAATTCCCGGGTGGGGGTCAGGATCAGTGTGCGGATCGCACGCTTCGCCTGCGGTCCTTTCTCATGCAGTTCTTGCAGAATGGGGATGGCGAAGGCGGCGGTTTTTCCGGTCCCGGTCTGCGCGCAACCCAGGAGGTCGCGGCCTTTGATCAGATGCGGAATGGCCTGCGCCTGGATCGGCGTAGGCTCGGTGTAGCCTTCCTCTTGAAGGGCTTTCAAAATGGGCTCGATGAGCCCCAGGTCGTTGAACGTAATTCGTTCCATGGGTATGCGCCGATGATCCCCGGCGCGGGATAGTTATGGTACGTTCAGGCCATTGTCCCTGAACACACCTTTGAATGTGTGGTTTGGAAGCCCCGTCGATCGGGTCCGGCGTGCAATGATCCGCTGGGGATGGCGCCTGGACTTCGGAATTCCGCAAGGGATGCGGACCTGAATACTGGGCGCTTGGGGCCTGCCCTGAATTCCTCAGGGCGGCCAAATGTACGGGAAGATCCCGAGAAGGTTCAAGAAGCCTCGTCCAGCAAGGGGTTCATAGTAGTTGGCCGATCAGCGATGCACGACCACCAGCTTGCTTGACCGGGTGCGAATTTCTTCCGTGAACAAGGAGATCTGATACACCCCAGGAGACAGGACCGAGGTGTCTAGGATAACACGGCCTTCACCACCCTTGATCACGATCGCCCGCACGATCGCACCTCGTGGATCATGGATCATGAGCATCCCGTCGTTCGCAGCAGCACTGTGCGCGAAATGGACGACCGTCCAGTCGTCCGCCGGGCTGGGGTGGACCGCAAGCAGGCCGGGCTCGGCAACGGATGTGTTGATCGACGTGGGCCCTTCTCCGGTGATGGTGACCTTCAGATCATCCACATGGAAGCCGTCCCGCGTGATGGCATCGTTCGAAACCAAGTGGAAACGGAGCCGCGTGTTCTGACCGAGGAAACCGTTCAAGCTCATCTCCTCCGCCACCCAGGTGGCCTGTTTCCCCTTCATAGATAGGTTCGCCCTCCACTTGGAATTCGGAGCCCGGATGGGTGAACCGGCCGCATAGGGGTGTCCAGCTGATCCCATCGGTTGAAGCCGAAACCTGGGCGTAGTCCAATTCGGCCTCAATGTTCCATAGCGCCATGAAGGTGAGCGTGGCCGAGGTAGCTCCCGTGAGATCGATCGGGTCATCCAACGTCATGTCCGCATCGGTGAAGTCGCTGTAGTTGCCGAAGGGTGAATCTGTGTACGATGCGGGGGGCGAGAACCAAACATCCGTGCTCGTATCCCAGGATCCACCCGCCCAGTTCGAAATGTCGTTGCCATTGTCCGCCAGCACCACGGTGGGGGTTCCGTAGAATTTGGTGATCGTGTCGTGGAAAGCGAAGAGCCCATTGCTCGCGCTGAGCACCACCCGCACCGGGCTGCCATCCACCACCGCGGGATCCAGTGCGAGCCCGATCGAATCCGTTCGCATCTCCAGCATTCCCATCCCTGTGAAGACCTTGGGTGGCGCTGTGCCGATCACGTTCTCCAAGGGTGTCAGGCTCACGGTGAAGGTCGCCGTATCCAGCCCGAGCCGTTGGACATCGAAAGTGATATGGGCGTTCAACGTGGGCAGCACTGGGGGCGCGGTCTCCGTGACATGGGCACAGGCGCCAGCGAAATGGGCCACGCTCAGGTTCTGCGGAACGTTGTCACGGCAAAGCGGCTCGATGCGATCTATCTGCGGCCAGAAGCCATCGTAGGCGTTTCCGGTCTCTGGGGTCATAGCGAAGATCTTTCCCTTGGTCTGCTGCTCGCCGTACATCCAGTCATCGGAACTGCCGTTCACCACGTAGTTCACCGTTTGGTCGGACGTACCGAAGAGAAAGCCGTTCCGGCGTGCCGTCAATTGTCCGTGCGTGGCGTACAGCGCTGAATCAGGCGTGTAGAAAGAGGGCACATAGCCCCAAGGATAGACCAGCAGATCGCCATAGCTGTGGTTGTTGAGCGCATGGCGGAACGCGTGCGCCTCGCAGAAGTCACGCATCACCTGGATCTCGGGCTCGGAGAAGGGAGCGGTACCGCGATAGGTCGCCGAGCCACCGATAGGAGATGATCCGGAATCGTCGAATCCCCATTCCCAACCATAATTCCTGTTCAGGTCAACTCCGAAAGTGCCATCGCCATTGTCCCTCCGGTTCTTCCGCCACATACCGCCGCCGAGGGGATCGGTAGTCTCGTTCCATACATAGCCGTCCGGGTTGATGCACGGCACGAAGTAGAGTTCCCGATGGTCGATCAAATACGTCGCCTCCGCATCGGTGCCATAGCTCTCCAGCAAATGCCACATGAAGAAGAGGAGCTGCGCAGCGCCGACGGGTTCCCGTGCATGGTGCAGCGCGGTGTAGAGCACTTCGGGTTCGTCCTCGTCCACGCTAGGGGAGTCGGAGATGCGCACGAAATGGATGGGGCGGCCCTGTAGCGACGGACCGATGGACACCTTCGGCGAGATCAGGTTCGGGAAAGCCGCGGCCATCTCATCCAGTTCGTCCTGGATCTGCTGCCAGGTGAGGAAACCGCCCATATCGCCCAACGCGAAGTGCTGTGGGGTAGGGTAGTAGATGCCCGAACAGAGACCCGCTCCTCCGCGCTCGCTGTCTCTCGCCTCTGCATTGCGAGCGACGTAATAGGCCGACACATCCTCGATCAACACATCCACCGCGAAACCGTTCTGCTCCGCCAGTGCGATCTCCTCCGTGGAGAGATCTGTGATCAAATACCGCCCTGGTTGATGAGCGCCATGGTCTGCGGCGATACCCAAGCCGCTCAGCCGTTCCAGCGTATTGGTGCGGTCGTCCAAATGCACCTTCACCCGGGCATGGGTCGAAGGGGCCTGACCAAGAAGCAGAGAGGACCAAAGGATCGGGAGGGCGAGGAAAAGTGCGCGCATAGTCGTTCAACAAGGGGCTGGGAAGTTACGCCGGGCACGTAGCGGATCCTGCTCAATGCGTCGCCAGCTTTCGCACCATTTCTTGCGTCATGCTGGAGGCATCCGGCCCGTAGGCGTTCACCAGGACGCCTTTCAGCCCGTGCTTCGCAGAGCTGATCGCGTACACGATGCTCTGGTCCTCGGGATCGCTGTTGCCTTCAAAGCGATGGAACTCATCGATCTGGAACTCTTCAGGATCCAGGCTGAGCCCGCGCGCATCGCACACCACGCAATGGCCGCCGAGCTGCAGATCATCGGTATAGCCGCGCCGCTGAAGATCGTTCACGGCTTCGGAGAGGGTGGAGTAAGCGGGCATGGGATGAAGACGTTCGGAAGACCCACGATTAGCGCTCCGTCAACTTCTTGAAGACTTCGAACCTCCCCAAGGCCGGGGGGCGCGGGGCCACCCAATTTTGTGGTTCTCAATCTGTCAAATTCCTCGGGGCGGCCCGGCCCACCCCAATTTGTTGTTCTCAATCCAAGCGTGGTACCAATTGTCATCAGTTCTTTCAACCGTAATCCTTTCGAGGGTCAAGGCCCCCCCCCCCCCCCCCCCCCCCGGGCGGCGGGGTCCTGCGCACCCCGTTTCTCCCCCCCCGTCCTCTGTGGGTCTCCCTGGCTTTCTCCCGGAGTCATGCTCCCAATCGCCGTCGCACTGGGACAAGTACCATTGTTGAAGCCATTCTAATGCGTCCATGCTTATGTCTTCAATAGTCCTCGGTTCGCGTTTGCGTGGGCCCAGCTGTTGTTCGCGCGATGAAGTGAAGATATCCTGCGAGTAGCAAGAATCCTCCATTGAACGAAAAAGGGCCGCCGAAGCGACCCTCTTCCATTGTTTGATCGTTGGATCTACCGCGACAGCGACTTGTTGGCATCCAGCATATCCTTGATACCGCCCACACTGCTGAGCACACCGGTGGCCTCGTAAGGGATGTAGATCACCTTGTTGCCCTGGCCGCTGGTCATCTCCTTCAGCGTTTCGAGGTACTTCATGGCGATGAGGTAGTTGGCTGGATCGGCCTTGGTGCCGGTGATGGCCTGCGAAACGAGTCGGATGGCCTCGGCTTCGCCCTGTGCGCGGCGGATGCGTGCTTGTGCATCGCCCTCGGCCTCCAGGATCTGGCCTTGCTTCTGGCCTTCGGCGGTGGTGATCTCCGCCTGCTGCACGCCTTCCGCTTGCAATACGGCTGCGCGCTTGCTGCCCTCGGCATCGATGATCTGCGCCCGCTTGTCGCGTTCTGCGCGCATCTGCTTCTCCATCGCCTCGCGGATATCGCGCGGGGGGTTGATATCCTGCAGTTCGACGCGGTTCACCTTCACACCCCACTTGTTGCTGGCCTCGTCCAGGATCTGGCGCAGCTTCATGTTGATGGTATCGCGGCTGGTGAGGCATTCGTCCAGGTCGAGTTCACCGATCACGTTCCGCAAGGTGGTCTGGGTGAGTTTCTCGATGGCCATGGGCAGGTTCTCGATCTCGTACATCGCCTTTACCGGGTCCATGATCTGGAAGTAGAGCAGCGCATTGATCTCCGTCATCACGTTGTCCTTGGTGATCACGTTCTGCTTGGGGAAATCGAACACGGTCTCGCGCAGGTCGAGGCGCTCCTTCTTGATGAACTGCACGTACTTGTTGCCATCGGGCAGATCGCGGGTGAGGCGGGAGATGATCTCGCGCGGCTTGTCCACGATGGGGATGATCACGTTGATGCCGGCGGTCAGGGTCTTTTGGTATTTGCCCAGACGTTCGATCACCATGGCCTCGCTTTGCTGCACAATGCGCAGGCCCTTGGCTATGATGAAGACCACGAAGACGGCGAATAGGATCAGGATGATGGTACCGGAGGTGATCATGGGGGCGAGGGGTTGGTGCGCAAGGGTTGTGGTAAAGACGAAAGGAAGGGAGGTGACGGGATCCGCGATCAGGCGGGATCCACGGGTTTCACGATCAGGGTGTTGCTCTCCACACGAACGACGTCGACCAGGTCGCCGATGCGCAGGGCGCGGTCGGTGGTACATTCTGCGCGCCAGTCGTCGCCAGCAGCGCTCACACGTCCCAGGCGCAGACCCGGCTCGAAGTCCTGCGTGACACGTCCGCGCTGGCCCACGAGCGCGTCCACGTTGGTGCGCACGCCCGTGTCCTTCCACATGCGTTTCATCAGCAGCGGCCGGATGGTGAAGAAGGCCACCAAACTCATCGCGCTGAAGGCAAGCAGCTGGGCGCTCGGCCCAAGGTGAACGGCCGCGGTGATGCTACCACCGATGCAGCCGATACCCAGGCACAAGAGCCAGAAACCCGGCACGAAGATCTCGGCGATGCACAGCACCAGCCCAAGCCCCGCCCACCAATGCCATTGGAAAAAGTCCATCTGTTCGAGTTCGATGGGCTGAAGATAGACGGGCACTCCCAAGCGACCCGTAAAGAAGGGGATGAGCGGCAGGAGGGATCCGCCGGTGGAACAACCGGCGTGGACATGTGCGGAATAGGCATCTTTGTCCGTGCCGCCCCAAGGGTCTGGCCCCTGCGCATGCTCAAAGGCAGAACCGTCGCCGTTGTCGTTCCGTGTTACAATGAAGAGTCGCAGATCGGCTTCGTGGTGGAGACCATGCCCGACTTCGTCGACCGGATCGTGATCGTGAACGACCACAGCCCCGACCGCACCGCGGAGGTGGTGAAGGAGTTGATCGCGAAGGACCGCGCCAAGGGACTTGGAAAACGCATGGTCCCCGTGAAGGTGGAACGCACCCGTTGGAACGAAGCCGAGATCGTGTTGGAGGAGGAGAGCGAGCGGGAGATGGCCCATTACGTGGCCAGCCAAGTGGTGAACGAACAGCCCGAGACCGACCGCATCATTCTGATCAACAACCTGAAGAACGGCGGGGTGGGGGCCGGCATCGCCCGCGGCTATAAGTGGTGCAAGGACCACGCGATCGATTGCACCGCCGTGATGGCCGGCGATGGGCAGATGGACCCCGGCGAGTTGGAGAGCATCTGCCTGCCGGTGATCGACGAGGGCATCGACTACGTGAAGGGCAACCGGCTGATCCATCGCAGCGCGTGGCTGGTGATCCCCCGCGTACGCTTCTTCGGCAACAGCATCCTGAGCATCCTAACGAAGCTGGCGAGCGGCTACTGGCGGGTGAGCGATACCCAGACCGGCTATACCGCTATTCGTCTTCGCGCCCTACAGGCCATCAAGCTGCACAAGATCTACCGCAGCTACGGCATGCCGAACGACATGCTGGTGAAGCTGAACATCGCCCAATGCACCCTACGCGAAGTGGAGATCAAGCCGATCTACCGCGTGGGCGAGCAGAGCAAGATGAAAGTGTTCAAGGTGATCCCGCGCGTGAGCCGCCTGCTGATCAAGAGCTTCTTCATCCGCCTGTGGCGCAAGTACCTCTTCAAGGACTTCCATCCGCTCTTCATCTTCTACAACTACGCCTTCTTCGCGGGCCTGGTCACCATTCCTTATGCCTACAAGATCATCAAGGCTTTCATCGTAGGCGAACATGTGAACATGGAGCCGCTCATCGCCTTCCTCTTCCTGGCCACGAGCAGCTTCCAGGCGCTCATTTTCGCCATGTGGATGGACATGCAGGACAACGAGCGGTTGTATAAATAGCAACCTCTAGCAACCATGAAGACCCTTCAGATCACAAGATCGGCTACGCTCTCGCTAGCCATTTCTTTCGCCTGGTCCGGCTTTGGCCAGCAGAGCACATTCAAACTGGCGTATGACGATGCCGTCGGCGGCGGCGCACTGAGCGCCCAGAACCTTCCAGCCAACAACCTGAACGGGGTGCTGGTCGACGACACTTACATCATGGAATCCCTGCTGGTGATGTACAAACGCACGAATGACCTAGCCTACCTCCAGCTATTCATTTCACACGCGGACAAGGTCATCAACGCCCGGGATGACGTGCATATCGGCGGTACCACCATCGCGAACTACCTCCACCAAGTCGAGCCCACTTGGGTTTCCCAACACCTCACCAACGAACCATACGCCTTCGTCTATGCTTCGGGCATGCTGCTGTGGCCCTTGGCGGAATACTGCCGCATCGTGAGCTTGAACCCCTCGTACTATGCTACTGTCAACGCCACCAATACCGGCGGCTTGGTGTACAATACGCAAACGCTCAAGTGGATCGCCGACGACCTGCACACCAGGATCTTCGAAACCTGTTCCATCCACGACTACGAGTTCATGGTACAGACGCTGCCGTCGTGGTATGGCAGCAGTGTCGTCGGCGGTGGGTATGTGTATCCGTGTGACATCTTGAACTGCTCGGACATCCACCCGGGATGTTTCCTTCCGCTGAACATGCAATCGGTCATGGGCAAAGTGCACCTCACCATGTACATGGCCACCTCTTCCACCAACGCCTCAAGGAAGGCCTACTACAAGGAAAAGGCGATCCGCATCGCGAATACGCTGCGGATGTCCATGGTACATCACTCGGACCCCAATTACGCGCACTATACCTGGCCTTATTGGCCCTATTGGCCCTCCGGCTATGTTGCCAACTACTGTGATCCGCAGGCTTTCATGTGTGATTATGCCTCCGCCGAAGACAGGGGACACGCATACCTGAATTCGAGTTTCGCGTTCATGTGCTACGAGTATGTGCTACCATACCAGATCGGCGGCACGAGCGTGGTCTTCGATGGGACGGACATGGCACACATAGCGGCGACGTTCAAGAACCACTACGAACACCCGCTTCAGTACTTCGAGCGAATAGACCGCACCGGGAACGTGACCTACGGTTCTTACAACTTCAACTACCCTGATGCCCTCACAGAGCTGGCACAGTGGATCCCTTCTCCAGGATCGATGAGGACATCTGGCAGGCGATGAGCAGATCACACGAAACGGTCGGTCCTACGCCAGGAAGGATCGGGCACCTGGCTCTTGGGTGTCGCGAACTGCCTCTACTACCAGGATGAACTGGACCCCATCGTGGTCGGCGAACACGGGATGGCCAGCGAATGGCGCGGCGCGGCGATCGGCGACTTGGACGCTGACGGCGAGCCGGAAATTGCCGCGGTTCGTGATTTCGACGGCGATATCTATCTCTACGACTGGCTTGAGCAGAACGAGCAATGCTCCATGACGTCCAACGGACAGACCATCCCTTTCGGAAGCGCTTCGGATTGGATCGGCCTGGCGGCAGGGGATATCGATGGACAGCTTGGTGACGAACTCATCGCGGCACGGAACTACGACCACACCATTTTCGTGTTCAATTGGGGCACACAGTGGTTCTCCGTGCCCATCTCGACGGGCATTGTCAACGTTTCCGGCATCGCCGCAGGCGACATCAATGGTGATGGAGATAGCGAAGTGGTGCTTTCCACCTACAATGGAGCTTTGATGGTCTACGATTTCGACCCCAACCAGCAGGTATTGGTGCATCAGATCACCCAGCAGGTGATCACCAGCGGGGATGTTCCGTGCATCGCCACCGCGAACATGGCGGGGACCGCGGCGGACGAAGTGATCCTCGCCAACAATGCGGACAACACTGTCCGAGTCTACGCTTACGATCAGCAACAACTGGCGTTCGGGCTTCTTGGCTCCTATAACGCTTGCGGGCCGATGAACTGGCGGGGTGCCGCAGGAGGACAGTTCGACTCTGGAAATGCGCGCGAAGAATGCGTGGTGGTGAGCTATGCCGACGGAGACCTCTATTTCCTGGAGTTCAATTCGCAGGGGCAGCTGATCGTATTCGATCGAGCCAACTTGATGGGCCCCATCACCTCGAACGGAAACCTCGTGTCCGCGCTTCGGCACAGTGTGATCGCCAGCGGCGACCTGACCTGGCGTTCGGACGCCTGCTGCCCGATGGATGAGTTGATCAACTACCGGAACGAGGACGGTTGGTGCTATGCATATGAGTTGAGAACCGGCGCACGATGCATCCCAATGGTCGAGTGTGATGTCAAGAGCGGTCAAGTGCCTGAAGCCGATGGAGCGGGCGTGCGCTTGTACCCGAATCCGGCCACCGCGCAAGTGTTCCTGGAGGCACTGGATGATCGGTCCAACGGGATTCAAGAAATCATCTGCTTAGACAACCTAGGTCGCGTTGTTCTATCGGGAAGGTATCCCGTGGGTTCGATGCGCATCGTACTCGGCACAGGGAAACTCTCCATCGGGGTCTACGCCGTGAGGACGACCACGTGGTCTGGTTCACAAAGTCAAGAAAGGCTCATTATTGAATAAGAGGGAAGAGTTGCGGGACTTTACGCTTCAGCGATATCGCGAGTATCTGGTCGCCCTCAAGGGGCATTTCGAACGCTCGCATGCGTTCCAGGAATTGATCGGCGTGCCGCTGCCTTCGCGGTTCCTGGCGCTTCGCCACGATGTTGACCGAAAGCCCCATCGCGCGCTGGCTATGGCCGAGGTGGAACATGCGCTGGGTTTCGTCGCGTCCTACTACTTCCGCGTACCCTACACCTTCAATTGTACCATCATAAAGAGCATAGAGGCGTTGGGACATGAGGTCGGCTATCACTACGAGAACCTCTCGGATACCGACGGTGATATGAACGCCGCGCTCGAGGACTTCGGGGTCAAGCTCGCGAAACTCCGGACCGTCGCCCAAGTGAGCACCTGTTGCATGCATGGCCGGCCGCTGAAGCCCTTTGACAACCGTGATATCTGGCGCGATCCGGTGCGGCATGCGCTCCTGAAGGACCGCTTCGGGATCCTTGGCGAACTTTACCTGGACATCGAATACACGGACATCGCCTACATCAACGACACGGGGCGCAACTGGACCTCCGGCCGGGCCAATCGCCGGGATCATGTAGCGAGCTCGATCGCGGCGAGCTTCGGATCCGGTGAAGAATTCTTGACCTACTTCAAGGTACGGCCACATCACAGACTCGTGTTCCAGGTTCATCCGGAGCGCTGGACCGATTCGTTAACCGGCCACACCGCGCAATGGGCGCTTGACTCGGTTACGAATATGGCGAAGCAGGCCGTCATCCTCGTGCGGAAATGAGCATCCCTATCGGCAAGATGATCACGGTCGGGATATTGCCATCGCCGCTGAAACGCTTGTACTACCGCATGAATGGCGCCCGGATCGGGAAGGGCGTGAAATTCGGCTTGTTGTCCGTGATCACAGCGCGGGAGATGGAGATCGGGGACGATACCCGCATCGCCCCTCTGAGCTTCATCAACGTGCGCAAGCTGAAACTGGGCAAGCGCGTAAAGATCCATAGTATGGTAGCTGTGGACACCAATGAATTGATCGTGGGCGACGACAGTTCCATCATGGAGCAAGTGGTGGTGGGCGGCATGCTTACGCCGCGCTCGCGCCTTTCCATCGGCAAGCGTGTCAAAGTGTTCCCGTACAGTTTCCTCAACCCGACCGAACCCATCACCATCGAGGATGACGTGGGCATCGGCGGCGCCAATTACATCTTCACCCACGGCTCCTGGCAGTCGCAACTCGATGGTTTTCCGGTGAGCTTCGGGCCGGTACACATCAAGAAAGGGGTTTGGTTCCCGTGGCGGGTGTTCGTCATGCCCAACGTCACCGTGGGTGAGTACGCCACGATCGGCGCCGGTTCCATCATCACCAAGGATATCCCTGCGCGCAGCCTCGCGGCCGGTTCACCGGCCAAGGTGCTGCGTACGGAAGAACAATACATCAAGCGGCACACGGACGATGAGAAGGATGGCATGGTGCGGAAGATGCTCACCGAGTACGCCGAGTTCCAGGCGTTCAAGGGAGAAAGGCAGGTGCGTGTCGAAGACGCGAACGGAACATTGATCATACACGATGGTGAGGCCTCCGTGCGTTATGCGCGCGCCATGAACGAACTGCCTGCGGAACGGATAGCCACCTATCTCGGTCCCCTTTCCCAGGAACAACGCACCGCGCTCACCGTAGCGGGGAAGTCCTGGTTCGACATCCTGGGCCGCACGAGTCGGCATTCCACGGCCAGGGGCTGGCAGGATGTGCGTGACTTCTTCAGTCGTTACGGAGTACGGTTCAACATAGAAGACTGACGATGTGCGGCATTTTCGGGATCATCGCGAAGAGCGGATCGGGCCTAGACCAGGCCTCGGCCGAACAGGCCGTTCATGAACTCTTCGTGCTCAGTGAAACGCGGGGCAAGGAGAGCAGCGGCATCGCCATCCGCAACGCGGTGGATGCTACCATCCATGTGACCAAGGATGATGTGCCGGCCACGGACCTGATCCGCTCGGCGGCCTACCGCACCTTTCTGGACAAGGCGCTGGTACCGGCCTTCCAAGGCGGAGGCCATGAGCTGGCCGTCATAGCCCATAGCCGCCTGGTGACCAATGGCACGCAGGAAAGGAACGCGAACAACCAGCCGGTGATCAAGGACGGCATCGTCATGGTCCACAACGGGATCGTGACCAACGTGGATGCGCTCTGGGCGAAGTATGGCGGTCGCATCCAGCGACGCACCGAGGTGGATACCGAAGTGCTCGCGGCCCTCTTCCGCTTATTCCTGGAGGAAGGCTCGGGGCCCGTGGAAGCCATCCGCCGCGTGTTCGCCGAAATGGAGGGTGCGGCCAGCGTGGCCATTCTATTGGCCGATCACAAGCAAGTGCTCCTGGCCACCAACACGGGTTCGCTCTATTGCATCGATGATGCGCAAGGGTCCCTGGTCTTCGCTTCGGAGGAATACATCGCGCGCACTTTCCGCGACCGCGATGGCGTGAAGGAGCGCTACGCAGGGAAGGAAGTGGAATGGATCGAGCCCTTCACGGGTCGGCTGATCGATCTCCGCGACCTCGGCAACACCCACTTCCACTTGAAGGATCCTGCTCCCGGCCCAGTAGGCGTCCCCGTGGATGCGTTCGCCATCCAGGACCATTCCACGGCCGATCGCCCGGCCAAGCCGGCAATGAACACCGGAACGGAGGGGCGACTGCGCGCGCTGATCCAATTCCCGGAAGAGGTGATGCGCACCATCCGCCGTTGCAGCAAATGCCTCTTGCCCGAAACCTTCCCCTACATCAACTACGACGGTGCCGGCGTGTGCAACTACTGTCACAGCTACCGGCCCAAAGGCTTGATGATCGACAAGCGTCCCGCTTTCGAGGAGGTGCTGAAGAAATACCGCCGCCACGACGGTAAGCAGGACTGCATCGTGGCCTTCAGTGGCGGGCGGGACAGCAGCTACGGCCTGCACCTACTGGTGAAGGAGTTCGGCATGCGGCCGCTCACCTTCACCTACGACTGGGGGCTCGTCACCGACCTGGCGCGGCGCAACATCGCGCGCATGACCGGCAAGCTGGGGGTGGAGAACATCCTGATCAGCGCGGACATCAAGATGAAGCGACGGAACGTGCGTCTGAACATGGAGGCTTGGCTGAAGCGACCTCGGCTGGGCATGATACCCCTCTTCATGGCGGGGGACAAGCACTTCCTCGTTCACGTGAACAACATCCGGCGGCAGACGGGCATCCACTGCGACATCTGGATGGAGAACAAGTTGGAGAACACCGACTTCAAGGCCGGGTTCGCGGGTATCAAACCCAACTTCGACAAGGAGCGCATCGACAAGCAGAGCGCACTGGCCAAGGTGCAACTACCGCTCTACTACCTGCGGAACTTCGTTTCGAACCCTGGCTATGTCAACGCGAGCATCCCGGATACCTACAGCGCCTATAAAGCCTACTATGTGGAACCGCGGGAGGTGTACCTCCTGCTCTTCGACTATATTCCTTGGGATGAGGGCACTCTCGACCGCACGCTGAAAGAGGAGTACAACTGGGAGATCTCTCCGGACACCACCAGCAGTTGGCGCATCGGTGACGGCACGGCGGCCTTCTACAACTATGTGTACGGGCTGGTCGCTGGCTTCACCGAGTTCGATACGTTCCGCAGCAACCAGATCCGCGAAGGCATGCTAACGCGCAGCGAGGCATTGGAAGCCGTGTTGCGGGAGAACCGGCCGCGATTCGAGAGCATGCAATGGTACTTCGAGACCATCGGGGTGGACATGGAGCGTGCATTGAAGGCCATCCATGCCATGCCGCGTCTCTATCGCAACCGCACGATGGCATGAGCGGTGCGGCGCTCTTCGTGCTGTTGCTCGTGGTAACGAACGGGCTCTTCGGCGCGACGGTGGCCGCTGCGTTCTTACGCTTCAACGATCGCCTGGGACTACCTGCCTGGCCACTGGTGCTCGCTGGGCTCGGTCTGGGCCCCTTCGGCGTAAGCCTGGTCCTTTACTATGCGCTGGCTTTGTGGCATGGGATCCCCAATGCGGTCCTGCTCGCGCTGCCGCTGCTGGGCTTCGCTGGGCTGGCCTGGTCTGCGGGAAAGGGCTGGGGACAGCTCGCTGTGCTGATGAAGCGCATACCTCCGCTCCTTGGCGACCGGTCGATGTGGTTCTTCTTCCTGGGCAGCGCCTTCATCGCATGCATCACGTTCGTCTTCCTGGCGAACAAGCCGCTGATCGATCACGACGTGCTCGAGTATGCGATCCAAGGTGGGATCTTCCTACGGGACCACGCCATCACCTACCAAAAGCACCACTTCGACGCCACCTCCGGCTTTTACTACGTCGGCCTGCACGGCTTCGCTTTTCCACTGCTGTTCACGTGGGAAGGGCTGGTAGGAGGGATGTTCGAGCTGAGGAGCGACCTCTGGGTGCGCAGTATCACCATGTGGTACGGCTGGCTGCTCATCGCCTTCGTATGGTCGTTGCTCCGCCGCTGGGATCGATGGATGGCCGTGGCCGGTGGGATCGCGCTGACGGTGCCGATCGGTTTCCTGTTCTTGATCACGGTGTATCATTTGGACAGCTTCAGGATCTTCTTTTTCACCGTGGCGTTCGCGGCCTTCATCGCCTTGTTGCAGCGCCCTTCGCGCGAGCGACTGGTGCTCTTCGCACTGCTGTGCGGCGCCCAGACCTTCATCCATTCCATTGGCGCGATCCTGGGTGGCTTGCTGCTGGCCTTGGCGCTCGTTCTTCTTTCTGTTCCCACCCATACGCGCGCGCGCTGGGGAGCTCTCGCGGCAGGCATCATGCTGCTTATGGGCGGCGTACACTACGTGGCGGACGTGTTCCTGGGAACGGGATGGATCTTCCAGGACCTGATCTGGTTCTGAACCATGGAGCACACCCGCACCATACGAAGGATCGCCTGGGCACTGCTTCTCGCCGTGGTGGCATTGACCGCGCTGTATCATTTGCGCTGGTTGCCGGTCGCGCGCGGCGACCTCGATCCTGCGCTTTTCTCACGGGGCATCGCCACGCCGCTGCTGCTTTGGTTGAACGGCTACCTGGCCACCTTCTTCAATTTCCAATACCTCGGGGTGATGGGGGCGTTGTGTCTGGTGCCGCTGATCGCCGGGATCTTCATCTGGAAGCGGCTCGAGCCCTGGCAGCGCGGCGGCCTGGCCTTCGTATGGCTGGCCGTTGCGGTGATCGGTGTTTTCGGTGGGTTCAATTACCGCTACGCGCTCACGCTCCAGCCGCTGTTCACCGTGGCGGGCTTCGCTTTGGCCTGGCGGATCTTCGAAGGACGGGAGCGTTCAGGGTACATCGCCGCCATGGCGACGGTCTGTTTTTTCAGCACCGTGCTGGCCATGGAGCACCGGCAACGTACCTGGCATGCCGAGCCGACCTTCTCCTCACCGGACACCAAGCCGGGCACATTGAAGGAGCGGTTGGACCAGGGACCGCAGGACCTCGATGGCATGCTCAAGGCGAATGGAGTGGCTCCGACCGATACGGTGCTGGTGAACAATCTGCCTATCTGGTATTATGTCACGCAACGCCCCGGGGTATACTACTGGTGCGGCAGCGACCAGTTGTTCCTTGCCGACGGCAAGCCCTTCCTTTTCCGCGGCCGCGATGAGGAACAGGTGGACCACTACCTGGTGGACTCCCTGCACTGCCGCTACATCTTTTCCACCGAGGAGTACAACGGCTACCAGCGGGCTTTCCAGGACTTTCTGGACCGGCGTACCGACCTGCTTTACACCGATGCGCACGGCCACACACTGCACCGGGTGAAGGATACCTTTAACCGGTAACGATGCGGCCGCCCAGTGGCAAGTTCACCACGGACCTGATCTGGAACGCCGGGGCTTTCGCCCTGAGCGCGGTGCTCGGGGTGCTCGTCAATCTCCTTATCATCCGCTACTACGACGCTGCGGCGTTGGGCGCGTTCAACCTGGTCTACGCGGTGTACATCCTGCTGAGCCAGTTGGCCGTGGGCGGGGTGCATCTCGCCGTGCAGGCTTTTGTGCCGCGCGAGCTGGCCGCAGGCCGAAGCGTGCATGCCCAGGTGAGCGCTTCCATGCTGCTCGCCACGGTATCCTCGCTGGTGGTGATGGGCATCGCCTGGCTGGGACGCGATCTGCCGGGCCGGTGGTTCGATAGCGCGACCGTATCCGCGGCGTTCCCGCTCGTGGTCCCCGGTCTCTTGTTCTTCTCGTGGAACAAGGTGTTGCTGAGCTTCCACAATGGTGCTCGGCGCATGCGTCTCTTCGCGCTGTTCCAGCTCTTGCGCTTCGTACTGCTGTTCTGCGCGGTGCTCTTCCTGGCCATGCGCGGTGCATCCCCGGAGCGGCTCCCTATCGTTCTGTTCTGGACGGAAGCCCTTCTGGCCCTCCTGCTCATACCGGTTTCGTTGCGGCATTGGATGCCATGGGCCAGCGCGGGGATCCGCATCGCCGTGCTGGAGAACTTCCGTTTCGGTAATCGGGCGCTAGCCGGTAACCTGCTCCTCGATGTGAACACTCGGGTGGATGTGTTCCTGTTGGGCGTCTTCCTGAACGATGCGATGGTAGGCCTGTTCAGCTTCGCTGCGACGGTGGCGGAGGGCGTGCTGCAATTGCCGGTCCTCTTCCGGAACAACATCAACCCCGTGCTCACGGCTGCCTGGCAACGTGGCGGATCATCGATACTGAACAAGGTGGTGGCCCGCAACCGCCGCAAGTTCTTCCGGATCCTCGCACCCGTGGTGCTGCTCACTATCCCGCTCTTCCCGGTCGCGATGTGGGTGCTGGGCATGACGGATGAGCCGATGACCGTTTGGGCGGTGTACGCCATCCTTGCGACCGGTATCGCGCTCACTGCGGGCTACCAACCCTTCCTCATGCTGTTCAGTCAGTTGGGGCGGCCAGGTATTCAGACGATCTTCATCGCGGGCTACTTCACGAGCAACGTGGTGCTCAATCTCGCATTGATCCCACTGTTCGGGATACATGGGGCAGCGCTTGCCACGGCGCTTTCCTTCGTGGCGATGGTGCTGCTGCTACGGTGGCTCGGTGCGAGGACCTTCCAACTGCTTCCATGAGAGGGGCCATGAGCGGCACAGGAACGTCCTTCACGCGGAACATGATGACCCTGTTGGGTGGTACGGCCACCGCACAAGTGATCCCGTTGCTGGCCGCGCCGGTGCTCACGCGGCTCTATACACCCGAGCAGTTCGGTGCGCTCGCCATCCTGCTCGCGGTCGCGAACCCGCTGAGCTTATTGGTGTGCGGCCGGTATGAATTGACCGTGGTGCTGCCCAAGGCCGACGCGGAGGCCAACCTGCTGGGTAGGCTGGCCTTGTTGGTAGGGGTGGGTGTATCGGTAGCGCTCGCCACCGTGATCTGGGGTTTCGGCGATCGGTGGGCGGTCCTGTTCGGTGGCGCTGCCGCTATCGTACCCCTGCTTCTGGCACCCGTGCTCATCTCCTTGATGGGCGTGTTCCAACCCATCAACAACTGGTTGATCCGCAAGCAGGCGTTCCGTGCCATGGGCGTCAACAAGATCGTACAGACTTCGGGCATCACAGGGGTGTCCCTGGCGTTGGCATGGTGGGCCGGGGGCCATGGCCTGCTCATCGGCTACGTGGTGGGCTGGCTGCTTTATTTCCTGATCGGTGTGGCGCAAGCGCGATCGAAGGGTTTCCGCTTTCGCCCCATCGACCTTCCTTCCATCCGCAACGCGGCAAAGGTGTATCAGGGCTTCCCGCTCTACAACGCGCTCCCTGCCGTGCTGAACACCGCAGCGCTCAGCGTGCCGGTTTTTTTTCTCACCCGATCGTTCGATGAGCACGTGACCGGTCAGTTCAATCTCTGTCGCCAAACCACCTTCCTGCCGCTCACCTTCTTCGCCACGTCCTTCATGCAGGTATGGACCCAGCGCGCGAGCAGCACGGTGGTGGACGGCGTACCCGTGCTTCCCCTCCTCCGGCGAAGTGTGCGATCGCTCGGTGGCCTCGCGCTGGCGATAGCCACGGTGCTGTTGATCGGCGGGCCATGGCTCTTCGGGTCCGTGTTCGGGAAAGAGTGGACCGTGGCCGGCGAGTATGCCCGGATCCTGGCGTTGCCGCTCGCGATCCAATTCGTGGTGATGCCGCTCACCCCCTTGCTACCGGCCCTTGGCCGCATCCGGGCGTTCAGCATCTGGCAGGTGTGCTACTTCCTGGCGGTGCTGCTCGCAGGGCTCGTCACCTTCGCCATGCCGGGCGATTATCTCGCCGTCCTGGCGGTGTTGGAATCGCTGTGCTTCACGGCCCTGGGGATACTTGTCTATCGCTCCGCATCGAACCACGATGCACAACTCGCTCCGGCGTGATGGATATCCCCATGCCCGCCTCGATCCTGGACCGCGTGCGCCAGGGAGCCCTTGGCGCGGTGGCTTTGGCCATGCCGCTCTGGCCGGATGTCCTGCCTGCCCTGCTGGTGTTGCTGGTGATCGCGTTGCTGCCCTGGCAAAGGCCTTTCACCGGTCTCCCCTTCGCATCCCTGGATGGGTCCAGCCCATTGCCCTGGGTGCTTCTCTGGTACGCGATCCATGTGCTCGGCATGGTATGGAGCACCAACTCCAACCACGGCTGGTTCGATCTGGAGGTGAAACTCCTCGCGGCGCTGATCCCGATCCTGTTCATGGGGGCACCGGATGTATGGCGCCGGTACCGAACGGCGGTCTTGCGGTGCTTCCTATGGGCCAGCGCATTGACGATGCTCTTCCTCATGCTCCGGGCCGGGTGGTTGTTCCAAGCGGAACTGCGTTTGCGGGCCACCGGCCACTATCCTGACGGGCTGCCGTACACGAACATTTTCTACTCCAGCTACTTCTCGCCCTGGCTTCATCCCAGTTACCTGGCCATGTACGCGGTGTTCGCGTTGGCGGTGTCCGCGTTCGCGGTTTCGCGGGAGGACCGGTCCCGCTGGTCGCATCTCGCCGAAGGCAGGATCCTCCCTGCGCTGCTTGTGGTGGGGGTGGTCCTCTGTGCGAGCAAGATCGGGTGGTCGGCCCTGGTGTTGCTCGCCGCGCAGGTGCTGGGTGTGCGTTGGAAGGAAGCGAACGTGCGCCGATGGCTCCTCATGGGCGCACTGTCCACGGCAGCGTTCTTCACGGTGCTCCTGGTCTCCTTTGCCGGTATGCGCGGGAAGATCACCGAGGCCTGGGCCGCTCTGCAAGGCACTGAGGACACGGCGCATGACAGCAGTGCCGCGCGGCGATTGGTGTGGAGCTCGGCCGGTGCGCTGATCGCGGAACACCCCTGGGTAGGTTCCGGCACGGGCGATGTAAAGGATGAACTGGTGCGCACCTATGCCGACCGTCAATACACCTACCCCTTGGAACATCGCCTGAACGCCCATTCGCAATTCCTACAGACGGCGGTGGCTTTAGGCATCCCTGCGGCATTGGTCCTGTTGGCGTCCGTGTTGGTCCCTTTGGTGTTCGCGTTCCGAAGGCGGCAGCATCTGTTCGCAGCGTTCCTCGTCCTTACGGCGATCAACTGGAGCGTTGAATCCATGCTCGAGGTGCAGGCCGGCGTGATCTTCTTCGTCTTCTTTGCCGCACTGCTCACCGATCGACCGCAATCGCGCACCGGGGCATGAGGATCATCTTCCTGACCCAGTACTTCCCGCCGGAGACCGGCGCACCGCAGAACCGGCTCTTCGCCATGGCCAAAGCCTTGCGGATGAAAGGAGCGGAGATCACCGTGCTCACCGCCATGCCCAACTATCCGGACATGCGGATCCAGAGCGGATACCGCGGCCGCATGGTGGTCCGCGAGAATATGGAGGGCCTCGATGTGCATCGCGTGTGGTTGTTCGTATCGAAGGGAAAAGGGCTTTTCACCCGACTGCTGAACTATTTCTCGTTCGTGTTCACCTCGGCGTTGTACGGACTGTTCCGCCTGCGCAAAACCGATGTCTTGTTGGTTGAATCGCCGCCGCTTTTTCTGGGGATCAGCGCCATGTTACTGGCGAGGGCAAAAGGAGCGAAGCTCGTGTTCAACGTGAGCGATCTTTGGCCCGAAAGCGCCGTGCAGCTGGGCTTGGTGACGAACGCGCTGGCGATCGGGTTGAGCGAACGTCTCGAGATGCGCTGTTATCGCAGTGCCGCTTTGATCACGGGCCAGACGCAGGGCATCGTGGACAACATCAAAGCGCGATGTCCGGAGAAGGACGTGCTCTGGGTGCCGAACGGGGTGGACCTCGACCTGATCGACAAGGCGCGCAGTACCCCGGCGATCCGCTCGGAATATGGGATCCCTTCGGACAGCTTCGTCGTGGTCTACACGGGTATCTTCGGGCATGCCCAAGGATTGGAAGTGGTGCTCCGCGCCGCCGAGCGTATCCGTGATAGGCCCAACGTCCTTTTTCTTCTGGCAGGGGATGGTCCCGAACGTACCGGCTTGTTGGCCTTCGCGAAGGAGAAGGTCCTCACCAACGTCCGTTTCATGGATACCATGCCACGCGACAGGGCCCTTTCGTTGGTGGCCGCCTGCGATGCGGCCGTGGTCCCGCTCCGGCGGAACAAGCTCTTCGAAGGGGCCATACCCTCCAAGGCCTTCGAGGCCATGGGCCTGGGAAAGCCACTGCTACTGGGTGTGGAAGGGGAGGCCCTGCGCTTGTTCATCGAAGAGGGCGGGGCCGGTCTGGCGTTCGTACCGGAGGATGACGCGGATCTCGCCCGCTCGGTGCTTCGCTACCTTGATGATCCCAGCTTGCGCAGGGCGCACGGGGAGAGCGGTGCGCGGTACGTGCGTGAGCGCTTCGATCGCCATCGGATCACGGATCGCCTCTGGCAGGCGCTTGTGCCGCTCGCGGGCGGATAACTTCGGCCACGCATGATCCCCTTCAGCCCGCCCCGCATCGACGATCGCACCGTGAAGGCCGTGGAGGAGGCGCTGCGCAGTGGATGGATCACTACGGGGCCCCGCACCAAGGAGTTCGAACGGCGGCTTGCCGCCTACTGCGGTGTGGACCGGGTGATCGCGCTGAACAGTTGGACCAATGCCTGCGAATTGGTGCTGCGCTGGTACGGCATCGGCCCGGGCGATGAGGTGATCGTACCGGCCTATACCTATTGCGCCACCGCGAACATCGTCATGCATGTGGGCGCCAAGCCGGTGATGGTGGATGTGCTCGATGACTTCACCATCGATCCCGAAGCGGTGCGCGCGGCCATGACCCCACGCACGAAATGCATCATCCCGGTGGACATCGGTGGGCTACCCGCACGCATCGATGCGCTGATGCGCGTGGCCATGGATACCTGCGGCTTCTTCACCCCCAAGGTGAACTTGCGCGTGGCCGGAAGCAATCCGCAAATGCTCCTGGGGCGTGCATTGGTGTTGAGCGATGCGGCGCACTCCTTCGGCGCTACATACGGCGGCAAGAAAGTAGGAGGGCAGGCGGATATCACCGGCTTCAGCTTCCATGCGGTGAAGAACCTGACCACCTCGGAGGGAGGCGCGCTCGCGTTCCGCCTGCCTGAGCCCTTCGACCATTCGGAACTCTACAAGTTCTTCAACACCATGAGCCTGCATGGCCAGAGCAAGGACGCCCTGGCCAAAACGCAGCCCGGCGCCTGGCGCTATGACGTGGAGTTCCCGGGATGGAAGTGCAACATGACCGACATCCAGGCCGCGATAGGTCTGGTCGAATTGGATCGTTACGACAACGACACGCAGCCAAGACGCAAAGCGATCTGCGAGCGGTACGCCGCCGCGTTCGGTGCCGACCCGCGTTTCGAGCCGCCCTTGTTCCGGGATGCGGAACGCGAAAGCAGCTACCACCTTTACATGCTTCGGGTGCGCGAGGTCACCGAGGCCCAACGCGATGCTATCATCACCGCGATCGCGCAACGCGAAGTGAGCGTGAACGTTCATTTCATCCCGTTGCCTTTGCTCTCCTACTACAAGGCCCAAGGCTATCGCATCGAGAACTTCCCCAACACCTACAAGCAGTACAGCCGTGAGATCAGTCTGCCGGTGTACTACGACCTTGCCGATGCACAGGTGGATGAGGTAGTGGCAGCAGTGAAAGCGGCGGTGAGCGAAGTAATGGGGTGATCCGCGACAGGATGATCAAGCGGTTGTTCGATCTAGTGTTCTCGGCCACAGCCCTGATCTTGGTTCTACCCCTGCTCCTGATCCTTGCTCTGGCCGTGGCTATGGGCTCACCGGGCGGCGCACTCTTCCGGCAGGAGCGTGTCGGGCTGAACGGGCGTTCGTTCCAACTTCTGAAATTCCGGAGCATGCGCCCCGGCAGTGAGGCGGAGGGGCAGATCACCATCGGAGGCAATGATCCACGCATCACCCGTGTGGGACGCGTGCTGCGTAAGACCAAGCTCGATGAGCTTCCCCAGTTATGGAACGTGCTCGTGGGCGACATGAGCCTTGTCGGTCCACGGCCGGAGGTGCCGCGCTACGTGGCGTTGTACAGCCCGGAGCAACGAACGGTGCTCAGCGTTCGCCCGGGGATCACCGGCGCGAGCAGCCTGGCGTACTTCGAAGAGAGCGAGTTGCTGGCCCGTTCGTCCGATCCGCACCGCACGTACGTGGAGGAGGTGATGCGTGATAAACTGGCGTTGGAGATCGAATACGTCCGGACCCGTTCCTTCGGCATGGACCTCGGCATCCTCTGGAGGACCTTCGTGCGGTTGTTCAGCCACTAAGGCTGTACTGGCGGACCCGCATCGCCCAACACCGCGCGCAGGCGCTGGAGCTCGGCAGCGCGTTCGCTATCGCCCTGCTTCTCGTAGCAATGCTGCAGATTGTTCAGTTGCCGTCGGATCATGTCCTTGTTGGAGCACGGCTGATAGAACATCTCGTTCGGCTTGATCTTCAGCTTTTGCAGGAACTCATCGATCTCGTTCCTACCGAGGATATCGCCCTGGCTGAAGGGATTGATATAGAACAGGATGTTCTGCTTCTCGTCCGCACCAATGGCCTGTTCCTCCAGGTAGGCCAGCACGAAGTGGTTCGGCAGGTTCACGCCGCGCAGCGGCAGGCCCAGATCCTCGGCTACTACCTGGTAAATGATGGAGAGCGAGAGCGGATTGCCCTTGTGCGACTCCACCACATCGTTGATGAAGCTGTTCTGCGGGGCGTGGTAGTTGCGTTTGTTCCCCTTGAAACCATGCACTTGGAAGAAGATGTGGTTGAACACGCGCACCTTCTCGAAGGCGGTGAGCCCGTCGTTGAGTTCCAGCCAGATGTCCTGGCGGAGCGCGGCCAGCTTGGCCTTTACGCGTTGTTCGTCCAGGTCCGTATAGCGATAGCGGCTCACGATCAAGGCGCCTTCGAGGAGGTCCTCCCCACCGGCCTCGCTCCATGCGCGCAGGCGGGTCTCCACATGGTCCAGATGGATGGTGTGCAGGATATCCTCGATGCGGTTGCGGAAGAGGTCGCCCAGATCGTTGAACTCCCAAGCGCGCTCCAGGGCGGGTATCACGGGATCGCCCAGGGAAACGATGCGATCGCGGATCTGGAGATAGACCCCCTCATCGGGGTCGTCGATCAAGGTGATCAGGGCGTGGATCTCGTTCTCGCTCATCGCTGCTAGCCTGCGCAAGCCTTGCGGCGCAACGAAAGTATTCGCGGCCCCATCCATCGCCGCGCGAGATCGGCGATGTTCTCACAAGACCGATGTTGATCGCCTACGCCGTGGTGCGCTCCAGCACTTCACCCACCATCCGCTTCACGGCGGCATGGTGGTCCTCACTGAACTTTTTGAGGAAACGGTTCGCCACCACGGTGCAGACCGTGGCTGCCCGATGGCCCAGCAAGGCACTGAGACCGTAGAGCGCGCTGGTCTCCATTTCGTAGTTCACGATGCGCAGATCCCCCAGGCGGAAACTGGTGAAACGATCGTTCAGTCCATCCACCGTGGTGCCCAGCCGCACTTGCCGCCCCTGGGGACCATAAAAGCCGCCTGCGGTCGCTGTGATGCCTGCGTGGTTGCCCTCGGCCAGTAGCGCGGTCAATGCGGGATCACCCTTCGCTATGTAAGGGTGGGGCAGGGCATCGGGCCAGGCGGTGTGGCTCTCGAACGCCTGAAGCAGCGTGCGTTCATCGGCATCCTGTTCGTGCGCGTAATAGTGCAAGACATTATCCAAACCGAGGCCATGGGAGCTCACGATGCGCGCGTCCACCGGTATATCCGGTTGCAGCGAACCACAAGTGCCCAAGCGCACGATCCGCAACGAGCGATGCGTTCCTCTGGGCGTGCGCCGCTCCAGGTCCACGTTCACCAGAGCATCCAGTTCGTTCAGAACGATATCGATATTGTCCGTGCCGATGCCTGTGCTCAGGGCCGTGATCCTCGTCCCGTGATAGCTGCCCGTATGAGCGACGAATTCGCGGTTCTCGGTGCGCAGTTCCACGTGTTCGAACTGATCGCTGATCAACCTGATCCGTCCGGGATCTCCGGCGACAAGGACCAGATCGCCCACCTGTTCGGGCCGCAGCGCGATATGATAGGCGGAACCATCCGGGTTGAGCACCAGCTCGCTCGGCTCAAGAAAGGTGCCGGGTGGGATCGGGCGGGTGGAACGCATGCCTAGATGGTATCTAAAAATTGCTTTCGGAAGCGAGCGAGGTGCATTTCGCGATCAGGCAAGGCGCGAAACCCGAGCATAGCCGGTGGTTATGTGAGGGTTGAGCAACGAAGCATGGTCGTGAAAGGTCCTTGTGCAGCCCGAAAGGTAATTCTGAGATACCCCTCTAGGGTTGTCCGAAGACACGCTTGAGCAGGTCCGTGGTACGGGCCAGGGGATCCTTGCGGATCTTCATCTCCTGCTCCGCGATCAGCGTGAAGAGCCCATCGATCGCTTTCGCCGTCACGTAGGCGTTCAGGTCCGGGTCCACCGCCTTTCCACCGGTGAACATGGCCGCGCTATTGTAGCCGTTGGCGAGCGGGGTCCAGTAGCTCGTGAGCGCCACCTGGTCCGTGGCCTTCTCCACGATCGGGCGGAATTTTCCGCTTAACACGTCGCCGGTGCGCTGGCGCAGGAAGGTGGTGGCGGCGTTCTCTTCGCCTTTCAGGATGGCGAACCCGTCCTGTACGCTCATGCCCTTGATGGCGTCCACGAAAACGGGAACGGCCTCTTTCACCGCGGTCTCGGCCGCTTTGTTCATGGTGCGCTCGAAATCCTCCACCTGCTTGGTCATCCCGATACCGGTCAAGGTGGTCTTCACTTTTTCAGCTTCGGGGGAAGGGATCTTGATCCGTGCATCGTTCCAGAACCCGCCATCCTTACCGGCGAAGTCCACAGACTTCTGGGCACCTACTTCCAACGCTTGCTTGAGGCCGGAGATCACTTCGTCATTGCTCAGGCCGGTGCCACCGCTATTCAGCACTTGGTTCGCTTGGTTCAATACGCCTTGCAGGTTCTGGCTGCTGCAACTGGTGCAGACGAACGCAACTATCAAAGAGAATACGGTCTTGGTCATGAGCTAACTGGGTTGAAGGCGCTGGCGCCAGGGTTCAGGGATCGGAATGGATCGTTCTTCGAGGTAGTTGAAGCAGACCATCACGCTGCGCCCTTCGGCACAGATGCCGGGTTTCGAAGGGCCCGTGCGATGGATGCGGTAGGAGAGGTCGAAGCTCTTGCCACCCACCGCGCTGCACCAGGCTTCGGCTTCGATGGTATCGGTGAGGTGTACGGGCATGCGGTAGTCCACTTCATTGCGGGCAAGGATCAGGCCGAAGGTGCGCCAGTCATGATCCGGACCGATGACCTGTTGCAACAAGGCCATGCGCGCGGCTTCGAACCAATGAAGATAGACCGCGTTGTGTACATGCCGGGCCATATCCACGTCCGCGAAACGGATCTGTATCGGAATAAGCGCTTTCATCTTTTGAGCCACGAGCTTCAAGCCTCAAGCCACAAGCTTGTTAACGTCCATAAGCTTGTGGCTTGAGGCTCGTGGCTCACGAGATCGGGTTCAGGAGCACCGAGAACACCGTAATACTGTTCGGGTCGCGATCGAAGAAAAGCTTGTCCAGCGCCTCCATCACGTTCTTCGCGCGGAAGTAGGAGGTATGCGTGTGGTTCTCGCCCCGCACCGCCCACTGGATGGTGAAGGAGCTTTCGCGCTCCTTGTAGGTCTTCACATGCTCCAACATGCCGCGCAGCGCGTCCAGCCGGTCGCTGCCCTCGGTGGCATGGAAGAGGAAGCTTTGGTTGTGCGTGGGATTGACGGTGATCAGGTACAACTTGGTCCGCCCGCCTCCGCCTTTCTCGAAGTTGAAGACCAGGCTGTCCGGCCCGGCGCCGATATGGTCACCGATCTCCCGTTGGATCCGGGCGATCTCCAGGTTCTTGTCGCGTGTCATGGGTTCCATTCGAGCGTCATCCGGCCTTGTGCGGATGGGGGGGCAAAGGTAGCCCGGCCATGCGGTCAGTTCAGGCGGTCCTGTCCAGCGCGCTGAAGACCGAATTGTTGCTGCGGTACTCCGGCACAAGGGCCTTCATGCGCGCCACCAACTGGTCATCGGTTTCATGTTCCGCTGCAGCGATCAACGCGTCGATCGATCGCTGTACTTCTGCATCGGGCGCCTCTTCGTCCTTGCCGATAAGGATGGTGGGATGGTGCGTGGGAAGCGTGTTCTCCTTGGAAGCAAGCAACTCCTCGTAGCGTTTTTCTCCCGGACGAAGACCGGTATGCACGATCGCGATATCGATCCCCGGCTCTTTGCCGCTGAGCCGGATCATGCGTTCGGCGAGGTCCTGGATGCGCACCGGATCGCCCATATCGAACACGTAGATCTCGCCACCGCGCCCCATGGTCGCGGCTTCAAGCACCAGCCGACACGCTTCTGGGATCGTCATGAAGTAGCGGGTCACTTCCGGATCGGTGACTGTGACCGGCCCCCCCGCCGCGATCTGGCGACGGAACAAGGGGATCACCGATCCGCTCGAACCGAGCACGTTGCCGAAGCGTGTGGTCACGAAGCGCGTCCCGCTGGCGTTGCGTTGCATCGCACGCACGCACAATTCCGCTACGCGCTTGCTCGCGCCCATCACGCTGGTGGGGTTCACGGCCTTGTCCGTGCTGATGAGAACGAACTCCTTCACGCCGTGCTTCACCGCCAGGTCCGCGACCACGCGTGTACCGCCGATGTTGGTGCGCACTGCCTCGTTGGGCTGGGCCTCCATCAGGGGCACATGCTTGTACGCGGCGGCGTGGAAGAGCACTTCCGGGGCCTGCGCGGCAAGGACGGTCTCCATGGTCCGCGGGTCGCGGACATCGCCTACCAGGGCGTGAAGATCTAGGTCCGGTTTCGCGCGCCGCAACTCCATCTCCAGGTCGTACAGCGCACTTTCCGCCTGATCGAACAGCACCAGCCGGGCCATGCCCATGGTGGCAAGCTGCCGGGCCAGTTCGCTGCCGATGCTACCGGCCGCACCGGTCACCAACACGCGACGATCGGTAAAGTGCATGCGCACAGTGCCCTCATCCAAGTGGATCACCTGCCGGCCGAGCAGGTCCTCGATGTTCACTTCGCGGATCTGTCCAGCGCTCAGCTGCCCGTTGATCCAATCGCTTACCGGCGGGATGGTAAGCACGCGCACTTTGGCGTTCATGCAAGCGTCCACCACGCGCCGCCGGTGCTCTGGATCCGGCTTTTGAATGGCGATGATCACCTGGTCCGGCTGCACATCGCCCAGTAATTTGCTCAGCTTGCTGGTGGGGTGAATGATCACACTTTCCAGGCTCTTGCCTGCCTTGGAGGGATCGTCATCCACGAACGCCTCCACGGAATAGTTCGCCGAGCCCGCGCGCTCCAGGTGCGCTTAGTGATCAGCCCCGCCTCGCCCGCACCGTGGATGATCACCCGCACGCTGTCCTTGCCCGCGCTCCGCGAACGCAGGTAGAGCAACTTCATCACGATCCGCGAAGCGATGAGCAGGATGGCCGTGCCCATGAAGTCGATGATGATCACCGCCCGGGGCAGGAAGTAGAGCCCGTCGAGGAAATAGAACCGCGCCAGGCTCAGCACCCCGAACGCGAGCGAACCATAGAGCACTGTCAAGAAGATCCGTTTGGCATCGTCGGTATTGGTATGCCGCACCATCACCCGTTGCTGTCCCGCCAGCAGGAAGGAGAGGAAGCGCACCCCGAGAAAGAGCGGCAGCACCTCCAGCAGCAGTACCACCTCATGCTCCGGAACCTGGAAGTTGAAGCGCAGCTGGTACGCCCCGGCCAGCGCGATCAGGCAGAGCACCAGGTCGATCACCAGGATGCCCCAGCGCGGGAAGAGTCGCGGTGCCTTCATGCGTGGCGAAGGTAGAAGGCCACCGGCAGCCTCTCGTGGCCCGGAAGGATGGCGCATCCCCGCAGAAACGGCCGGACACATTGGGTATCTTTGGGCATCAACCTTCCGCCATGTCCAAACTAGCAGAGAAACGTATCGCTTTGGCCAAGCAGGTATTGGAGACCACCGACGCGGGCAAGCTCGAAGCGTTGGAGGAGGTGCTGCGTGGCGCCGTGGATTTCAGCGCGGCGCAGATCGCGGGCTTCGAGGCGCAGCTAGAGCGCATCGAGCGCGGAGAGGAGCACACTTCCAGTTGGGCCGAAGTGAAGAAGCGCGTGGCGAAAGGTCGGCGCGGATGAGCCTGCCGGTGCGTCTGAGCGAGCGCGCCGAACGCGAGGTGGCATTGGCCATCGCTTGGCACGGTGCGCAACGTGTGGGAAGGGACCGTCACTTCATTGCGGACGTTGAACGTTGCTTGAAGATCATCGCGCGATTTCCCCGCGGAGCGCAGGTCGTAAAGGGCAATATCCGCCAGTTGCCGCTGGACCGGTTCCCATACGTTGTGGTGTTCGCCATCCGCAAGAAAGAGATATCGGTATTGAGCGTCTTCAATACCTGGCAACATCCAAGGAAGCGCTTTTCCCCACGTTGATCGTCGACCTGTTGGCAGCCTTTCCATCGGTGCGCCGTCTATTCGCATATTCGCCCTCGCTCGCCGCAACGGCACGAAGGCGGGCCCTAAAGACAAGACATGCCTGTTTCCCTCGTTACCGGCGGCGCCGGCTTCATGGGTGCGCACCTGGTGAAGGAACTGCTGGCCATGGGCCACACCGTGGTAGCGCTCGACGATCTGAGCGGTGGCTTCCAGGACCAGGTGGATCCCCGGGCCACTTTCGTTCATGGTTCGATCAATGATCACGCGCTGGTGGACCGCCTCTTCGAAGAGCACCGGTTCACCTATGTGTACCACTTAGCCGCCTACGCCGCGGAAGGGCTGAGCCATTTCATCCGGCGCTTCAACTACCAGAACAACCTTATCGGCAGCATCAACCTGATCAACGCCAGCGTGCGGCATGAGGTGAAGTGCTTCGTCTTCACCAGCAGCATCGCCGTGTACGGTGCGCTCAAGCCGCCGATGCGGGAGGACATGGTGCCCGTGCCGGAGGATCCCTACGGCGTGGCCAAGCTGGCGGTGGAAATGGACCTGCGCGCCGCGCGCCACATGTTCGGGTTGAACTATGTGGTCTTCCGCCCGCACAACGTCTACGGCGAGTACCAGAACATCGGCGACCGCTACCGGAACGTGATCGGCATCTTCATGAACCAGCTGATGCAGGGGCAGCCCATGAGCGTTTTCGGCGATGGCGAGCAGCAGCGCGCCTTCAGCTACATCGGCGATATCGCGCCGATCATGGCCAAGGCGGCCGAAACGCCTTCAGCATACGGCGAGGTCTTCAATGTGGGCGCCGACACGCCTTACACCGTGAACCAGCTCGTCAAGCTGGTGCAAGAGGCCATGGGCATCAAGGGGGAGGCGAAGCACCTGGAAGCCCGCAACGAAGTGGTCTTCGCCTTCAGCGATCACAGCAAGGTGGAGAAGGTCTTCGGCAAGCGCCACGAAACCACGTTGGCGGAAGGCCTGGCCCGCATGGCGCCCTGGGCGAAGAGCACCGGTGCGCGCAAAAGCGGGAAGTTCGGGAACATCGAGATCGAGCAGGGCTTGCCGCCGAGTTGGCGGGAGGGGTAGCCCGGTGGCTGACCCCCTATCTTTGGGCAACTCCCACAGAAACTATGAAAGCCAGCCGGGAACTCACCGCGATCATCGAACGTGAAGGCGATGGCTACGTATCGCTCTGCCCGGAGTTAGATGTCGCCAGCCAGGGAGATACCATCGAGGAAGCACGGACCAACTTGATCGAGGCGCTTGAACTCTTCTTTGAGACCGCAACACCTGAAGAGCTGCGCGAACGACAAGGATAGTTGGACCGCTTACCCGCTCCGTGCGATCAGCCCTAGGCCACGAGTTCCATTCGATCGGAATACACATTCACCAACTTGTGTGTGGCACTGGCGCTTTCAATACCCGGCCATTGCTTGTAGAGCCAACTGATAAAGGCCGAGCGCCGCATGTTACCCACGCGCAAATGCACCACGCGCGGCGGCGGGCCTTGCATATTGATGCGTTGCACGAAATCGCCATCCTTCGTCACGATCACTAGGTCGTTGTTGAGCGCATGGTCCCAGATCTCCGTATCGCTCGGCTGCCTGCCCAGTTGCCTGGAGTGCGTAACAGGCAACGACGTGGGAAGTGCCGTGGGCAGTGGCAGGTTCTCGTCGATCAACAAGCCTTTCATGCCAGGGGCATGCTCGAAAACCATTGCCCATCACGCGGGCCGCGAATTCCATGCTCGCAAGCACATGCTGACGCGTCAGCGAAGGATAAGCAAGGAGCACATCCTCGACGCTGTCACCAGCAGCAAGCAGTTCCAGCACCGATTGCACCGTGATGCGGGTACCTTTCAACACCGGACGCCCGTTGCACACATCGGGCTTGATCTCCACCAGCTCCGCGTTCATGCCCGAAAGTTAGGAGAACTCCAGGGCGAGTGGTGCGCAAGAGTAGCCCTCTTCGAGAACATCGAGATCGAGCAGGGCTTGCCACCGAGTTGGCGGGATGCTTGAGCCAGGGCGACGGCTACGGAATGCGTTCGACCTTCACTAGACCGCATCCCATCAATGCTCCGGAGCACTCGGTGCTCAGCTCCACGGCATCTGAAACAACTTTGACGAAATCGTCATACTTATCAACCGTGCCGCATAGGTTTATATGGATCAGCACTAGGGTATTGCTCTGAAGGATGATCATGCAGCCGGTCTTAAGACTGATCCTCCCTTGAAGCCTTCCCGCTTCAATGTCTCCAACAAGGCGCTCAAAGGAATTCGCAGCGCTTAGGCCGTCTTTGTAGGTGATCCGCGTGACCCCAGGAAGACTGAACCTGTAAATAGGTCCGCTGGTCGCGATTTCTTGTGCGATGTATGAGCAATACTGACTCACATTTTCATCAATTCTCAACTCCCGGATGATCTCCATTCCGCTGGCGCTATCACAGACAACCTGCAAGCTATCCTTGACAAAGTCTCCCACCAGTTCGATCAGGTCGCTGGCACGAGCCCGGATATCCAAACAAGGCTCACTGTTTAATCGGTCAGTTGCCTCGGAGC
Organism: Flavobacteriales bacterium; assembly: GCA_016703105.1. Taxonomy (GTDB): domain Bacteria; phylum Bacteroidota; class Bacteroidia; order Flavobacteriales_F; family PHOS-HE28; genus PHOS-HE28. Next base: position 242,792 of record JADJCS010000001.1, on the reverse strand, counting down.
TTGGACTGAGGGGATGACTAGCCTCACCGCTCTTAGATCCTGTTCCTCCCTCAAAGCAAGCTGACAGGAAGCACAAGAACCCCATTCCCAAACCGCTTCGAACGATTCGGAGAACTGCCTCTATCCTTACTCTTTGAAATTTGTGCTGCACGAGAGTGTAGGAGCCGGAACGAAAAATAGCGAGACAACGGTACGCGGTAGCTATACTACTAGCCCCGGTTATCTTCGGCCGCGCATGCCGAAGGTCCTGTTCGTAGCCAGCCACCGCCCGGGGCGCAGCCCCAACCAGCGGTTCCGCTTCGAGCAATACAGGGACTACCTGGCGACCCATGGTTTTCAGAGCGAGTTGAGCTATCTGGTGGAGGAAGCGGACGACCGCTACTTCTACAAGCCGGGGAACGTCTTGAAGAAACTGGGCTTCGTGCGGCGCAGCTTCGCAAAGCGGCGGAAGGATGTGGCGCGGATGGGGGAGTTCGACATCATCTTCGTATGCCGCGAGGCGCTCATGACGCGCAGCACCGTGTTCGAGCGGGCCTTCGCCGCTGGCCCCGCCAAGGTGATCTACGATTTCGACGATTCCATCTGGCTGCAGAACGTGAGCGATGCCAACCGCACCTGGGCCTGGGTGAAGGACGCCGGCAAAACCGCCAAGCTGATCGCCCTCGCGGACATGGTCTTCGCTGGGAACGATTACCTGGCCAACTATGCCCGCGGCTTCAACAAAAGGGTGGAGGTAGTGCCAACGACCATCGATACTGACGAATACAAACCCGCGCCGCGTAGGGGCGGCGGACCCGTGTGCATCGGCTGGAGCGGGAGCATCACCACCATCCAGCATTTCCAGTACGCCCTACCCGCCCTGCGGATCTTGAAGGAGCGCTTCGGCGACCGCATCACCATCCGCGTGATCGGCGATGGCACGTATTCTGAGCCGTCGCTCGGCATCCAGGGCCAGCCCTGGCGGAGGGACACCGAAGTGGCGGACCTCGCCGCCTTCGACATCGGCATCATGCCCCTGCCGGACGATGAATGGGCACGCGGCAAGTGCGGGCTGAAGGGCCTGCAATACATGGGCATGGGCATTCCAGCGATCATGTCGCCGGTAGGGGTGAACGGCACCATCATCACCGACGGGGTGAACGGCTTCCTGGCCAGTTCCACCGAGGAATGGGTGGCGAAAGTGAGCCGCTTGATCGAGGATGCCGAACTTCGGCAACGGATCGGATCCGCCGCACGCCGCTCCGTAGAGGACCATTGGTCGGTGAACGCCTGGCGCGACCGGTACCTCACATTGTTCAACCAACTGCTGCAAGCGAAGGAAGGGAAGGTGGGCGCCTAGAAGACCTCCCACTGAACGACCCCGCACCAACGATACCCGCATGGAAACCACGACCGACCTGAAGCGCACCGCGCTGACCCACATTCATGAGAACCTTGGCGCCAAGATGGTGCCCTTCGCAGGCTACCTGATGCCTGTGCAGTACACCGGCGTCAACGATGAGCACCTCAATGTGCGCGCCAACGTCGGCATGTTCGACGTGAGCCACATGGGCGAGTTCATCGTGCGCGGACCCGGTGCATTGGACCTGATCCAAAAGGTGACCAGTAACGACGCGAGCAAGCTGACCCCGGGCAAGGTCCAGTACTCCTGCCTGCCGAAACCCGGGTCGGAGCCCGGGTCAGGCGGCGGCATCGTGGACGATCTGCTGGTGTACCGCATGGAGCGCGGCGATGACCCCCACTACGTGCTTGTGGTGAACGCCGGCAACATCCAGAAGGATTGGGAATGGATCAACGCGCACAACACCTTCGATGCGAAGCTGGAGAACATCAGCGACCACATGAGCCTGCTTGCGGTGCAAGGGCCGAAGGCCGTGGATACGCTCAAAGGCTTCTTTACAGAGGACATCGCCAGCATGCCCTACTACACGGCGATGTACGCCGAGATGAAAGGAGTGGGGCTCGTGTTGATCAGCACCACGGGCTACACCGGCGCCGGTGGCTACGAGGTCTACATGCCCAACCCGCTCGCGGAGAAAGCCTGGAACGCCATCATGGAAGCGGGTAAACCCTATGGCATAAAGCCCACGGGCCTTGCCGCCCGCGACACGCTGCGCCTTGAAATGGGCTTCTGCCTCTACGGCAACGACATCGACGACACCACATCGCCCATTGAAGCGGGATTGGGATGGATCACTAAATTCACCAAGGACTTCGTGAACGCCCCCGCCTTGAAAGCGCAAAAGGAGAACGGCACGGCCCGCAAACTGGTGGGCTTGGAGTTGGTGGATCGTGGTATCCCCCGGCATGGGCACACCATCGTGGACGCCGAAGGGCGCACTATCGGCGTGGTGACCAGCGGCACACAGAGCCCCTCGTTGCAGAAAGCTGTCGGAATGGGCTACGTGCCCGCCGCTTTGGCCAAGCCAGGTAGCGAGATCTTCGTCGACGTCCGTGGCAAGGCCCTCCGCGCCAAGGTGGTGGCGATGCCCTTCCTTACCAAGACCCCATGAGCACACGCCCCATCAATCCCGACTACCGGTACCGGGTGGAGGTCTGTTTCCTTCCTGATCAATACGCGTTGTACGCACAGGAGATGGACATCGTGGTGGTGATCGACATTCTGCGTGCCACCAGCGCCATGGTCACGGCGTTCGCGCATGGCGTGGAACGCATTATTCCGGTGAGCACGGTGGAAGAGGCGCGGCAGTTCATCGGACGCTCCGGGTACATCGTGGCGGCCGAACGCGATGGCGCTGTGGTGGAAGGATTCGAGTACGGCAATTCGCCGCTCGCGTTCCGGGGTCCGGAAGTGGCCGGAAAAACCCTGGTGATGACCACCACGAACGGAACGCGCACCATCAATCTGGCGCAGAACGCCAAACAACTGGTGATCGGATCCTTCCTGAACCTCACCGCGCTGAGCGACTGGCTGGTGAAGCAGGACGCCAACGTGTTGCTGCTCTGCGCCGGATGGAAAGGCAAGTTCAACCTGGAGGACAGCACCTTCGCCGGGGCCGTGATGGATCGCCTGTTGGAAAGCGGAAAGTTCGGTCTGGAGGAGGATAGCAGCATCGCCGCGCAATACCTCTTCATGGCCGCGCGGGAGAATTTCACCAGCATTCTGAAAGCCGCGCCCCGCCGCCGCCGCGTGGAGCAATTGCAAATGCTCCCGGACGTGAAGTTCTGCTTGACGGCGGACACCACCACGGTGATCCCTGTGCTGCAGGAAGGCGTGTTGGTGCCCCTGTCCCTTCCCGCCCTGGCGCAATGAGATCCGTTCGGTCCGTTGGCAAAGAGCGACGGGTCGCGCCGTGGTTGCTCGTGGCCGCATTGGTGTTGGGCCCCATCGCTACGCTGGAGGAAGCTGGTTCCTGGGGATTCTACGGGCACAAGAGGATCAATCGGATGGCCTGCTTCACGCTGCCGCCGGCCATGTTCCCCTTCTTCAAGCGCCACATCGATTTCATCAGCGACCACGCCGTGGACCCGGACCGCCGCCGCTATGCCGACCCCGAAGAAGCACCACGGCACTACATCGACATCGATCACTACGCGCACGGTGGGCAGGATGCCTTCGCAGTGATGCCCGCACATTGGACGGAAGCGGTCGCCAAATTCAGCGAGGATACATTGAAGTCTTACGGCATCGTTCCCTGGCACATCGCCCTAATGGAAGAACGGCTCACCAAAGCCTTCCTTCGGGGTGATGTGGATCGGATCCTGCGCCATGCTGCGGACATCGGCCACTACATCGCCGATGCCCATGTGCCCCTGCACACCACCGAGAACTACAACGGGCAGCTCACCAACCAGCACGGCATCCATGCCTTCTGGGAAAGTCGCATACCGGAGCTGAGCGCCGACAGCTACGATCACCTGACGGGACGTGCCATGTACCTTGACGATCCGTTGGACGCCGCCTGGCAGGCGGTACGCGCCAGCCATGCCGCTGTGGACAGTGTGCTGGCCATCGACCTGGAAGTGGATGCCGCGTGGGACGACGATAAGCAATACGTCTTCGAGGATCGCGGACGAGGCGCCATGCGCCAATACAGCCGGGACTACACCGCCGCTTATGAGGATGCGATGGGCGGCATGGTGGAACGACGCATGAACGCGAGCATACTGATGGTGGGCAGCTATTGGTACACCGCCTGGGTGAACGCCGGACAACCCGATCTGGACCATTTCGAGCAACGCGAGGTGAGCGACAGTTTGAAACGGGTGATCGCCGCCGAAGAAGAGCAGATGCGCATGGCCAAGGACGCCATCGGGCGGGATCATCCGGAGTGACCCTTAGAGAGACGTATCGGGCTCAGTGTGCGGTTAAAACGCCCCCCCCCCCCGTTCCCCCCCCCTGGCCTTTCTGTGTGCTCCCCCCCCCCCCCCCCCGCCCCCTCCGCGCCCTCTGCGGATCGCATTCCTGAAAACGAAGAACCCCAGCCTTTCAGCCGGGGTTCTCGCTTGCGGATCTTCGTGATCAATCGTTCTTGTCGTCGTTCCCAAAATTGAGGCCGACGGTGAGTCCGTAGGTGAGGTACTTCGAGCCGATGTCCTTCACCGTGGGGTTGTCGCTGAACACGCGGCTCAATCCGAAGCTTACACTCGGTTCCAGGGTGAACAAACCCATATCGAAACCAAGGCCCGCATCGATGTTGAAGGAGCCTCTGTTGAAGTCCCCCTCGTTCCAACCGATCTCATCGTCCTTGTCGTCCACGCTGAGCAGCACGTCGTAGGTCGGGCCAGCGAAGAATCGGAGATCGAACTGGTAGGTATCCACGATCCGATACCCGCCGAGCATTTTCAACCGCAGGTTGGTGCGTACGATGTCACCTTCCGCAAGTACGCTGTCATTGAGGGACGTCTTTACCGCGGTCGTGTTCCGGCCGAAGAACACACCCGGCTGGATGTAGGCGCGGTCGCCGATGCGGAAGTCCGCACCGAGCTGCCAGCCCACCGCGCCTCGGAACTCCACGTTGGGTTGGTCGCTTGAAAGATGCTGGTAGGTGAGGCCCATCTGAGGGTTTACCTGGAACTGGCCCTGGGCTGCGGCACTTGCACCGGTGAGGGCGAGGACGATCAGTGTTTTCTTCATCGTTGTGGCATAGGCGCCGCGCCCCCTTTTCAAGCCGCGTGCCAAACGGCGAACGGTACATCTTTGCGCTCCATCCGCGCACCGCCCGCCATGACACAAGCCTCCCTTCCGTATCGTGGTGATCGGCGGTGGAGCGGCCGGCCACATGGCCGCCATCAGCGCGAAGACGCAGAGGCCGGACGCAGAGGTGTTGTTGCTGGAGAAGAGCGACAAGTGGCTCGCCAAAGTGCGCATCAGCGGAGGTGGGCGCTGCAATGTGACGCACCATTGCGCCGAGCCCCGCAAACTGGCGCGGCACTACCCGCGCGGGGGGTCTTTTGTGCGGAAGGTCTTCGCGGTCTGGGGACAACCAGAGGTGGTGGCCTGGTTCGCTGAACAGGGTGTCGTGTTGAAGATCGAACCCGATGGTCGCATGTTCCCGATCACAGATGATTCGCGCACGGTGATCGACGCGTTGCAGCGGGCCGTCCGCTCCTTTGGCGTCGAAGCGCGTTCGCAGTGTCCGGTCACTGGGATCGAACGAAAAGGCGGCACCTGGTCGCTCCGTGTTCCTGAAGGAACCATCAACGCCGATCGCGTGGTGGTGGCCACGGGCGGTTCGCCTAAGGATGAGGGAATGGCCTGGCTCCAGAAGTTCGGGCACGAGGTGGTCCCTGCGGTACCGTCGCTTTTCACCTTCAACCTTCCCGGTGATCCGATCCGCGAATTGATGGGGGTGGTAGCTCCGAACGTTCGTTTGCGCATCGCTGGGAGCAAGTTGGAGAGCACTGGTCCGTTGTTGATCACCCATTGGGGCCTGAGCGGACCAGCGGTCCTACGGCTAAGTGCGTTCGGGGCTCGGGTTTTGCATGACACGCGCTACGAATACACCGTGCTGGTGGACTGGCTCGGAGAGATGGGAGAGAAGGGTGCGCGCGAGTTGTTGCATGTCGAAGCGAACGCTCATCCCCGTCGACAGATCGTGAACGCGGAGTGCTTCACCCTTCCCGCACGCTTATGGAGCTATCTCCTGCTGCGGGCTGGTCTGCCACTGGAAAAGCCATTGGGCGAACTCGGCAGGAAGGGCATGGACCGCCTGCTGGATGTGCTCACCAATGATCGCTATCAGGCGCGCGGCAAGACCACCTTCAAGGAGGAATTCGTGACGGCGGGCGGCCTCGCATTGCAACATGTGGATCCCGCGACAATGGAGAGCCGCGTGGCTCCAGGGCTCCACTTCGCGGGTGAGGTCCTCGATATCGATGGCATCACCGGTGGGTTCAATTTCCAGGCGGCTTGGAGCACGGGCTGGCTAGCCGGAAAGGGAGCTGCGGGCCGTTAACGTCCGCACCTCGTGAACGCCCTCGCGACGCTATTGGGCCGTCAATGCGGCCGCACCCAGGATCCCCGCATCATCCTCCGCGAGCGCGCTCAGGAGCAGTTCCACCTGGCCGTGGTAGATATAGAACAGGTCGCGCTCGAAGTATTGCTTCAGCGGATCCATGAGCAAGGCCCCGTTGCGGGCGATCCCTCCAAAGAGAACTATACGCTGTGGAACGGAGAACGCCACCGCGTTCACCAAGCCCAGGGACAACCAACGCGCGGTGCTCTTGAAGGTCTGCACCGCCGCATCCTCACCGCGTTCCGCGGCTTCAGCGATAGGGCGCACGCCTTCTTGTTCCAGCAACGAAAGATCATCGGCCAGATCGCGGTAGGTCTCGCGCATGCCCCGGATGCTCACGTAGGTTTCCAAACAACCGCGTCGGCCGCAGGTGCAGAGGCGGCCATCCATCACCGCGATGGTGTGACCCAGCTCGCCGGCGTTCCCGTGTGGACCGAGCAGCAGTTCCCCATCAATGATGAAGCCACTGCCTAGCCCAGTGCCGAGAGTAACGACCAATAGATCGGTGCAACCTATGCCCGCGCCATATTTCCATTCCCCCAAGGCGGCGGCGTTCGCATCGTTCCCCAACGAGCAGGGCAGGCCGAGCCGTTCGGTCAGCATGCGTGCCAAGGGCACTTCGCTCTTCCAGGGCAGGTTGGGGGCGCGGTCGATGCTGCCGGTGAACGGGTTGCCGTTGGGCACGCCGACACCGATGGCGTGCGCGGGGCCGTGCTGCTGCATCAGTTCCTGTGCGGCCAAGGCAATGGCATCGGCGAACGCGCTTCCGGCGGGCTGCTCTGGCGCGTCTTCGCCTGCTGTTGGGATGCGTAGTGTGGCCAGGATGCGATCGCCCTTCACCAGCCCCAACTTGGTGGAAGTGCCTCCGATGTCGATCCCGAGTATCATGCGTGCTGTGCGCCTTTGAAACCGTACCAAGCCAGATAGGCATAGCACAGGACCGGAAGGACGAAACTGAAATGGAAGCCCTGGTCCGAGCGGAAGTGATCGATAAGCGCACCCTGCAAGGGAGGCACCAACGCGCCACCCACGATCATCATCACCAGCAAACTGCTCCCCTGGCCGGTATCATCGCCCAACCCATCGATGGCGAGCGTGAAGATGTTGCTCCACTGGATCGAGTTGAAGAGCCCGATGGCGACCACCGCCCAAAGCGCCCAGGCCCCGCTGGAGAACATCACCACGCCTGCGAGCACCGCGGCTGAAAGGGCGAAGGCGCCCAACACAGCACCGGGTCTGCGTCCGGCGATCAGGAACACCGCCATGTTGCTCAGGATCAACACGCCCATCGGCCAGAGGTGCCGGGGTTCAATGCCGCCAGAGATCCAATTGATGATCCCGAGCAATGCGAAGAGCGCAAAGGCCAGCACCAGCATCATCGGTGCCTTTCGGCCTGCCCCCAAGCGATCGCTCATCGCCAAAGCACCGAGAAAACGGCCCACCATGGCGCCGCCCCAATAGAGCCCGAGAAAATTCTTCGCGGCCGTTTCGGGCAGGCCGAGCACACTTTCCAACTCCAAGAAGCTGATGATGAGGCTGCCCACGGCGACCTCCGCACCCACATAGCAGAAAATGGCCAGCATGCCGCGCCGCAACTGCGGGTGGCGAAAGGCATCGCTCCGTGTACCGGCAGGTACGTGAGGCGGTTCCGGCAAGGTGGTGAGCGCGATCCAAAGCGCCTGCAACAGCAAGAGGGCGGCGAAGAAGGCATACGGCCAACGCACGGCCGCATCGCCTTTGAAGAATTCGAAGATCAACGCACCTCCGATCAATGGGGCCAGGGTCGTGCCCAACGAGTTGAAAGCTTGCGCCAGGTTCAACCGGCTGCTCGCGCCCTCAGGTGCACCGATGATGGCCACGAAGGGATTGGCCGCGATCTGCAGAAGCGTGAACCCTAGCCCGAGCACGAACAAGGCCACCAAATAGGCCGCGTAGCTATGCACAAAGGTGGCTGGTACAAAGAGCGCGCTGCCCAGGGCACTCAACAACAGCCCGGCCATGAGCCCCCGTTTGTAGCCCATCCGTTGCAGCGGGTCCCCAGAGCTGCGCGACACCAGGAAGTAGGCTAACGATCCCAGAAAATACGCACCGAAGAAGCAGAACTGCACCAGCATACTCTGGGTATAGTTCAGCGTGAAAACCGCCTTGAGGTGCGGCACCAAAATGTCGTTCATCACCGTCATGAAGCCCCACATGAAAAAGAGCGTCGTGAGGACGACCATGGCCCTGGAATGGGTCGTCGGTCGAGCTGAAGAACTGTGATGGGTCATCTGCGCTGCTGTGCAGCAGTACTTGAAGCGTGCGGCAAAGTACGTTTACTCGGAACGTAAAAGGGCCGCCCGAAGGCGGCCCTTTGAAACGTCCTTGATGGTGATCAGCGGATCAACGTGATGCGCTGGGTGTTCACCGTGCCACCCAGATCGGTGCGCACCATGTAGGTGCCAGCAGCGAAGGCGGAGAGGTCAAGGCTATAGGTACCTCCCATGGTGCGCGTAGTGACCACACTTTCCAAACGACGGCCGTTCAGATCGAGCACCTCGATGCTACGTGCATCAGAGCGTACCGTCACATTGAACGCACCGGTGGTCGGGTTCGGGCTGATCAGAACCGGACCTTGCGCAGCGATCTCCTCGATACCGATGGTGGCGCAATTCGTGGCTGCACTGGCTACACAAGTGATGGCTGGGAAGCCATTGTCCACCGCTTGGTTCGAAGAGGTGCCGCAAGCGCCTTGCTCAGAGACGATGATGAAATAGACGCCGCTCTCGCTCGCGGTCCAAGTGAGTTGGCACACCGATCCCGCATCGAGACCGAACGCATCCACCGTGCCTGCCTGTGAAGCGATCGTGAAGGAGATCGGCCATGCCGTACCACCCACGCCGTTGCAAGCGCTGAAGGTGTATGAACCACCGGCTTGAACGTTGGTCATTACGTATGCCTCATCTGCCCAGATCTGGAAGCCATTGATCTCTTCAAGGGGGCACACTCCCGCGTCCGCGCATGGAGCGCCATCGAACGTGCTCACGAAGTCGCTCCAACCGGAGGAATCAGTGGGGTTGACCCATGTGAGACACTGTGCGCTGCTCAGCCCGGGAGCCAAAAACAGGCCCGCGAAGGCGAACGCTGCCAAAAGGTTGTTGATAGTGTAGGAGTGCTTCATCGTTCGGATGGTTTTGTGCCCCAAACTTAGCGATCGTTCCGTTCCGGTCGACCGGTCGCGGGCTATTCATCCACAAAAAGCCTGTTAGCGACCTATTCCAGCGCGCCCGCCACTCACCAACTCATTCTACCTTGGCCCGATGGACCAAGAACGCCGACGATTCCTGCGCCTGGGCCTGGTGGGCACCTTAGCTGCGGCCGTTCCATGGAAGAGGGGCTCCGCCGCCCTCCCCGTCGCAACACCGGGTACCAAGGGACCGCGATCTTGAGCACCTGGGACCATGGTCTAGCCGCCAACCAGAAGGCTTGGGGGGTGTTACAAGCAAAGGGGAGCGTGCTCGATGCCGTAGTGGAAGGCGTCGCGGTCGTGGAAAGCGACCTCACGAACCGGAGTGTAGGCCAGGGCGGAAATCCGGACCGTGACGGGCACGTAACGCTGGATGCGTGTGTTCAAGACCACGAGGGCCATGCCGGGGGCGTGGCGTTCATAGAGCACTTCGAGCATCCCATCCACATCGCCCGTGCCGTGATGGAACGGACCCCGCATGTGTTGCTGGTAGGTGAAGGAGCAGAGCGATGGGCCCGGGAGAACGGGTTCAAGGAGCGTCGCATCCAGGTACCCGAGGTACAGGCGGCGTGGAAGGAGTGGGCGAAGAAAGCCGAGTACAAGCCGATCGTGAACCGGGAGAACCACGACACCATTGGCCAGATCGCGGTGGACGGAAATGGGCGTATGGCCGGATCCTGCACCACCAGCGGCATGGCCTACAAGATCCACGGCCGGGTGGGCGATAGTCCCATCATCGGGGCGGGCCTCTTCGTTGATGGCGAGGTGGGCGCCGCATGTGCCACCGGTACGGGTGAATTGGTGATCCGCATCGCTGGCAGCCATACCGTAGTGGAACTGATGCGACAGGGTGTGGAGCCCGGAGAGGCTTGCCGCCAGGCCATAGAACGCATCCTGCACCGCAACCCGGAGCTTTCCGGCCACCAGGTCGGCTTCCTCGCCCTACGTGCCGATGGCGCGCATGGCGCGTACAGCCTCTATAACGGCTTCACTTACGCGGTGAGCACTGGTGAGGGACATTCGCTCCAGGAGGCCCTGTTCGCACGCAAGTGGGAGGAGTGATCCGAACCTCCGTCTATCTTTGAGTTATGAACCGAACGGCACATACCTTGGCACTTGCTTGCGCATTGCTGCTGTTCAGCCCAGCCATACAGGCGGGCGCCGGGGGCGGAGAAGGTGCTACTGTGGCCGTGGAATGCACCCGGAGCTCCGGACTGATCAAATTGCGGATCCAGAACCATCGCCGCATCGGGCCTGTGGAGTTGCTCATCATCGATGCGAACGGCCGGACCCTCTACCACGAAGAGGGAAAGGCCATGACCGGTGAACTGGTGCGGGTTCTGGACAAGGGTTTGTTCCCGAAAGGGGAGCACCATCTGACCGTGAAGGCGCGCGACTTCTCGATCACCCAGCGGTTCGCGGTCCAATAGGGCTCCCGGAGGCTACCAAGCCGCACGAAGCAGTACGAGCAGGTCGGCGTTCGCGGTAAGTGTCATGTCATCCGCGGTTCCCTTGTCACTTTTCGCTGCGCGTGCCCGCATTTTACTCTCGGTACGCTCCAACGTCGCGGTCTTCGCGGCCGCGCTGATCTCCGCCACTTGGATATCGGCCTGTTGCCCAGCTTCCGGATCGATCTTCTCGTCGTCCTCCTCCATCGCAAAACCAGCACTTGCCTGGGTGACGGCCTCTGCCGCTGACGGGGCTTCAAGGGCTTTGGTGACCACCTGCGCTGCCATTCCGTTCAGATCCTCCTGGATCGGCGTCTGATCTTTCAGCAGGTCCGTGGACGGTGTTACGGTCTCCGCATCCTGCCGATCCGCGTCCGGTTCTTTGGCATCGGTAACGGACGACCCGTTCTCTGTTCTTAAGGGCGGTGCGGGCTTCTCGGGAACCTCCAATTTCACTTCAGCCACCGCGTTCTCCAGTCCATCGTGCTCACGGAACCAGGATACCCCTGCGACCACCAGCAAGGCAACGGTGGCCAAGGCAAGGACCGGTCGCCAAAGCAGAGCGGGCTGCTCGGGGATCATCCACAGCGAAATGCTGTTCAACCAAATGCGCCACTGGGGCTTGTGCGCCTGCCGGAACGCCACGAGCACCCGGTCCCGCACCTCGGGATCCGCCGCGATCGGCACGCGACCCGATGGGTGGGCACGCAGGTGGCCCAGCGTGGCACGCATGGCATCGTATTCATCGCGACCGCTCACGTGCCGCAACACGTACGCACGCTCCTCGGCCAGCAATTCATCGAAGGCCCGTTCGCTCAAGAGGCTTTCCAGGTCTTCGGGATCGTATCGTTCACGCTTGTCCATGATGGGGCAGGGGCAATGGGCCGAATTCCTTCAGGCGTTCGGCCAGCTTCTTAAGGGTATAGAACAACCGGCTTTTCACCGTGCCTTCCGAGATGCCGAAGGCCAGGGCGATCTCTTTAATGGCCAGATCCTCTTCGTACCGCATCACAAAGGTGGCCTTGTGGTCAGGGTCCAAGCGGTCGAGCTCTTCTTCCAGACGATGGCGGAAGTGCTCGCGGTCCACCGCTTCACCACCCTTGGCTTCGAAAACAGCGGTCCCGTTGTGGCGGAGTTCCGGAACGGCCGCGCGCCGCACTTCTTCGCGTCGGTATTCGTTCTTGCACATGTTGTTCGCCACGCTGAACAACCAGGTGCTGAAGGGGCGGGAGGCGTCGTAGGCAGTGGGCTTATGGGCGATCTTGGTGAAGAGGTCCTGCATGAAGTCCTGCGAGCGCTGCCGGTCCTGCCACAGCATGCGGTGGAAGTAGTTCAAGACCCGGCCGTGGTAGCGGTCGTAGATCGTGACGAAGGCCTTTTCGTCACCACGGACCACGAGCTCCATTAGGCGCTCATCGCTCGCACTGCGGTGGTTGGTACCCAGCAGACCCATGGTTCAGTGCTCCAGCACGCCGAGTTGATAGAGCGTGTTCGTGGCGCCTACCCGGCCTGCTATGCGGCGCAACTCTTGTTCGGTGAACGCGGCCCGGCCTTCATCCTCCATAGCGCGGTAGTGGCGAAGTAGCACGCTGCCGGGCAACAGATAGTTCCAGGAAAGAGGGCCCGCCTCGGGAGTGCGGTGCATCGCGTTCCAGAGCCGGCCCAATTCCTCCGGAGGAACGGGGGCATCACCGATTCGGAACGCCAGTCCCGTAAGGACAAGTTCTTCGCGCAAGGGATCGATCCAAGTCCGGTCCAAGCTCAATCCCAGATACACGGGCCTGTGGCCTTTTTTGGCCAATGCCCCCGCCCAGCCAGGGCCCGCAGCAGGGGCGGGGCCCGCTCCGTTCGCAGCGGTCCAAACCCGCTGGCGATAGGCGGCATCCTCCATGGCCCGAACATCCACCGCGAGCACATCCGGGCGCGCACCGGTCCGCTGTTGCAAAGTGATCAAGGGGTAGGCGTCCATCTCACCCGCGAGCAGCACCACGGCATCCTGCTCCAAAGAGGACAGAACATCCTCGGCCACTTGCCAAAGCCCAGGGGCGACCTGACCGCGTTCATAGAGATCGGCCGCCGCTTTTTCCAAAGCCACCTGATCCCCATCACGCAAGGCCTTGGACATCCGCGGGGCGATCAGTTCGGGGCTATCGGGTGCGATGGCCTCCGCTTCACCCAGCGCTCTGAACGCCGTTTCCGCGGGGAACTGTAGGTAGTAGTTGGCCAACGAGGCGCCCCAACTGCCGGGGGCGCGTTGTTCGATGTCCTTCGCTCGGGCCTCCAACTTGGACTTGGCCGCACTGTTCAACCGGCCGTTCCCTTCGGCAAGCGCGGTCTGTCGCTCGCTTTGGAACAAGGAGTAGAGCGCGGCGACATCGTCGGGCCGGTTCTGCACGATCGTGTTCCACTGCGCCACGTTCTGTTCCAAGGCCTTGCCGTCCCAGGGACCTTGCATGTTGCTGTAGGAAGAAGGTGTCGCAGCGTCGTCGGTGCGCCCCACCTGGGCGTGCGCCGAACCCAAGTGGAACAGGCCGAGCACCCCGAAGAGGGCGGGAAGAGACACTTGGATCGACTTCAGAGACCTCATGCGCACGTATCGTTCAGGATGCTGTACACGCGGCGTGCCGATAAGTTCATGCGACCCGCAGCGGGCTACCTTTGCAAGGTAACGCCATGCTCAACGAGGAGACGAAGCTGCGGTTGAAGGAGCGTCTGGACCAGGTGCATGAGTGGCCTTCGGTGTACATGTTCAAATTCATTTTCGAGCCGGAGCAGAGCCGCCTCGACGCGGTGCTGGCCTTGTTCCCCCCGGAATCACAGGTTCTGCGCCGCTATTCGAAAGGAGGGAAATACCTGAGCATTACCGTTACCGAAGTGATGATGAACGCGGATGACGTGGTGGACCGCTACGATCGCGCCTCGGCGATCGAAGGCATCATCGTGCTTTGACCCCCATCTCCCGAACAGCCCCCACGAACGATGCGCTTCGACCTGGAGACCTTGCGGATCGTGCTTACGATCAGTTTGAGCCTGGTGCTCGTGCTGGTTCTGGCGAGGCGGTTCAGAAGGAAGGTGTTCGCAAAGGACCTGCCCGCCCTGCGCCATGCGGAGCTCAGCGAGGTGCGGGTCGCATATCATCCTCCACGCCTTGTCGTGCGGTTGCAGGTTCCCCGACGGGAGGAGTACCGCACGGCGCTGTTGGACAACAGCCACCAACCGCTCCAGGAATGGGAGGCTGTGGATCTCGCCCCGGGGGATCATGCGATAGAGCGTTCGCTGGAAGGGCGCTCCGACGGCTTCTACCATTTGGAGCTTCGTAGCCCAACACAACGGACGGTAAGGCGCTTCCGTTTGCAGCAAGCATGAGGGCCTGCACACTGCTTCTCAGTATCGCCATCTCTTCGCTGGTTCTCGCCCAGAGAACGCGTTTCCCCGAGCCGTCTTTGACCGCAAAGGGCACATTGACCCTTCCACTACCCATCGGCATACCGGTCTTCACCGGTCTTACCGAGAGCATCGGCGGTATCGATGCCTGTGTGCAGTACCCGGTATGGAAGGGCCTTGGATTCGGGGTCGGCGGACGAGCGTGCTGGTTCGGCATCGAGGAACGGGCGTTCGCCCCGCAGACCCTTAGCGGCGAGATCTTCCGCGCCACCTACTTCGGCAAAGTGCAATGGGAGAAGTACACCGGCAAGCGCACCTTCATCGAACTGGCGGCCAAGGTGGGGCTTTCGGATTTTCGGTACACGTCCAATAGCGATCTCGGCAAGTTCACCTTCAAAGAGCAGGGCTTGCACACCGGAGCACAGTTCGGGCTGTATCTGCATGCCTCTGATAACCTGGCGTTCGGGCTTCAATTGGGCTACGAGCGCGACCAAGCGTACTTGGCGCCTGACCGTTTCAACCTAGACGAATTCCCGCCGCGCTTTGTGCTCGATGCACCGGAGGGACCCTACGATTTTTTCACCGTGGGGCTCGGCTTCAGCACGCGTTTCAGCAAGTCGGAGGACGAGGGGCCAGGGGAGTGGTGATCGTAGGAACGAAAAGCCCCGTCCATTTCCAGGACGGGGCTTTCCATTCGTTGGACGGTGCGATCTATTCTGCAGGCGGCTCAGGAGCGGGGGGTAGTTCCTTCGCCTCACCGCCCGGCAATGCCCCCGGATCGGCCTTACCCACCTTCTTTTTGCCCTTGGTCACCTTGATGGCCACGTCGGTCTTCTCCTTGTTGAGGCCGATGCTGATCTTATCGCCTTCCTCCACGCCCTGGTTGATGATCTCCTCGGCCATGGGGTCCTCGATGAACTTCTGGATGGCGCGCTTCAGCGGGCGGGCACCGAACTTCTCGTCGTAGCCCTTTTCCACCAGGAAGTCCTTCGCCTCATCGGTCAGCTTCATATCGTAGCCCAGATCGGCGACACGGCTGTACAGATAGCCCAGTTCGATGTCGATGATCTTGTGGATGTCCTCGCGCTTCAGCGAATTGAACATCACGATGTCGTCGATGCGGTTGAGGAACTCCGGAGCGAAGGCCTTGCGCAGCGCCTTTTCGACAATGCCCCGGTTAGTCTCCTCCTGGCCAGTGCTCTTGGCCGAGGTACCGAACCCTACGCCTTTGCCGTAGTCCTGCAGGTCACGGGCCCCGATATTCGAGGTCATGATGATGATGGAGTTCTTGAAGTCGATGTGCCTGCCGAGGCTATCGGTCATCTTACCATCATCCAGCGCCTGTAGCAGCAGGTTGAACACGTCCGGGTGTGCCTTCTCGATCTCGTCCAGCAGGATGATGGAGTAGGGACGGCGGCGCACTTTCTCGGTGAGTTGACCACCTTCCTCGTAGCCCACGTAACCCGGAGGCGCACCGATCAAGCGGCTCACGGAGAACTTCTCCATGTACTCGCTCATGTCGATGCGGATCAGCGCGTCCTCGGTGTCGAAGAGGTACCGGGCGAGTTCCTTCGCGAGCTGTGTTTTGCCCACGCCGGTGGGGCCCAGGAAGATGAACGAGCCGATCGGGCGGTTGGGGTCCTTCAGACCCGCGCGATTGCGCTGAATGGCCTTGACCACTTTGCCCACGGCGTCTTCCTGCCCGATCACCTTGCCCTGCATTTCCTCCTTCATGCGGCGCAGCTTGCCGCTTTCCTTTTCGGCGATGCGTGTCACCGGAATGCCGCTCATCATGGCCACTACTTCGGCCACGTTCTCTTCGGCTACGGTAGTGCGGTGGGTGCGACTCTCGTCCTCCCATTGCTTTTTGGCGCGCTCCAGCTCCTCCTGCAACTGCCGCTCCTTGTCACGCAGTTTGGCAGCCTCCTCGTAGCGCTGGCTGCGCACCACCTTGTTCTTCTCCTCCTTCACTTCTTCAATGCGGCCTTCCACATCCAGGATGTTCTTCGGCACCACGATATTGCTGATGTGTACGCGGCTGCCGGCCTCGTCCAAAGCGTCGATCGCCTTGTCCGGAAGATGCCGGTCGGTGATATAGCGATTGGTCAGCTTCACACAGGCCTCTATGGCTTCCGGCGTGTAGCTCACGTTGTGGTGGTCCTCGTACTTTTCCTTGATGTTGTTGAGGATCTGGATGGTCTCATCGACCGTCGTGGGCTCTACAAGAACTTTTTGGAAGCGACGCTCCAAGGCGCCATCCTTCTCGATGTACTGGCGGAACTCGTCCAATGTGGTGGCGCCGATGCACTGGATCTCGCCGCGTGCCAAGGCGGGCTTGAACATGTTGCTGGCGTCGAGACTTCCGCTCGCACCGCCCGCACCTACGATGGTATGGATCTCGTCGATGAAGAGGATCACATCCGGACTGTTCTCCAGCTCGTTCATCACGGCCTTCATGCGTTCCTCGAACTGGCCGCGGTACTTGGTGCCGGCCACCAGGCTGGCGATGTCCAATGCCACGATCCGCTTTCCGAAAAGCACGCGGCTCACCTTGCGCTGGATGATGCGAAGGGCCAATCCTTCGGCTATCGCGCTCTTGCCCACACCGGGTTCTCCGATCAGTACGGGGTTGTTCTTCTTCCGGCGGCTCAGCACCTGGCTTACCCGCTCGATCTCTTTCTCGCGACCTACGATCGGGTCGAGCTTGCCGTCCTCGGCCAATTTGGTGAGGTCCCGGCCAAAGTTGTCCAGCACGGGGGTCTTGCTCTTACTATCGCCTTGCTTCCGCTGACCGGCCGCGCCACCGAAATTGCCACTGTCGTCATCGTCGTCGTCCGCGCTCTGGGGACCTTGCGCCTTCGGGCCGCTTTTGCGAGGCACTTCCGAGGAGGGACCACCTCCGGCAAGAATGGTATCGACCTCGTTCTTCACGCTGTCATAGTCCACGTTGAACTTGTGCAGCGTGCGGGTAGCCAGGTTGTCCTCGTCCTTCAGAATGCTGAGTAGCAAGTGTTCGGTGTCGATGTGGGGCTCTTGAAGAGCTTGGCCTCCAAGAAGGTGATCTTCAGCATCTTCTCGGCCTGCTTGATCAGCGTGATCTTGTCCTTGTCCGGCGGTCGCATAGCGCTGGCGGGCTCCATACCGCCCTCGACCACCTTACGCAGTTCGTCCAGATCCACTTCGAGGTGGTGCAGGATCTTCACCGCATTGCCTTCCCCTTCGCGGATCAGGCCCAGCAAGATGTGTTCGATACCGATATAGTTGTGCCCCAAGCGAAGAGCCTCCTCGCGGCTGAAGGTGATGACGTCCCTCACGCGGGGGGAGAATTTGGCGTCCATGCGTTCGTGCGGTGCTACGTGGTCGGGAGTTTCGTGGGGAAGCCGAAAGATAGCTGCTCGGCCAGCGGGGGCAAGCTATTGAACGACTTGCGCGGGGTCCTGTTCGGCCATCGTCCATTTATTCACAAGGAAGTGTGCGGCCTGTGGAAAAACAACGGGGGACTGAACGGGGCGTGACATGTACTTTCGGGCTCCCTTTTCGGGGACCCCCGTTCGCAAGGACCGGGCCAGCGTGACGAACTGACAGACATGGCAGAAGGAGAGAAGATCATCCCGATCAACATCGAGAACGAAATGCGCACCGCCTACATCGATTATTCGATGTCGGTGATCGTGAGCCGGGCCCTACCCGACGTGCGCGACGGATTGAAGCCGGTGCATCGCCGCGTGCTCTACGGCATGCAGGACCTGGGGGTACTTAGCAACCGGGCCCACAAGAAGAGCGCGAGGATCGTCGGTGAGGTGCTCGGTAAGTACCACCCACACGGCGACAGCAGCGTTTACGACGCGATGGTGCGCATGGCCCAGGAATGGAGCCTGCGCTACCCGTTGGTGGACGGCCAGGGCAACTTCGGTAGCATCGATGGCGATAGTCCTGCGGCGATGCGTTACACCGAGGCCCGTTTCAAGAAGATCGCCGAAGAAGTCCTCGCCGATCTGGACAAGGAGACGGTGGACATGCGGCCCAACTTCGACGATACGCTGGAAGAGCCCAGTGTGATGCCGACGAAGATCCCGAACCTGCTCGTGAACGGAGCTTCTGGTATCGCAGTGGGCATGGCCACCAACATGCCACCGCACAACCTCAGCGAGGTGTGCGATGGCATCGCGGCCTACATCGAGAACAAGGACATCGACGTCGCTGGCTTGATGGAACACATCAAAGGCCCTGACTTCCCTACCGGGGGTGTGATCTACGGTGTGGATGGCATCCGCGAGGCCTATGAAACAGGCCGGGGCAAAGTGGTGCTTCGCGCCAAGTGCCATATCGAAGAGGACGAAAAGAGCGGCAAGGAAGTGGTGATCTGTACCGAGATCCCGTTCCAGACCAACAAGGCCGTTCAGCTGGTGAAGGGCGTTGCGGACCTGGTGAACGACAAGAAGATCGAAGGCATCAGTGATGTCAACGATTACAGCGACCGCACCGGCATTCGCATCGCCTACGATGTGAAGCGTGAAGCCATGGGCACGGTCGTGCTCAACCAGCTGTACAAGTTCAGTGCGTTGCAGACCAGCTTCAGCGTGAACAGCATCGCCTTGGTGGGTGGACGACCCATGATGCTCGGCCTGAAGGCGATGATCGGTCACTTCGTGGACCACCGTCTGGACGTGATCGTACGCCGCACCAAGTTCGACCTGCGGAAAGCCGAGGAGCGCGCGCACATTCTCGAGGGCCTGCTCATCGCTCTGGACCACTTGGACGCCGTGATCTCCTTGATCCGCGCGAGCCAGACGCCCGACGAGGCCAAGGATGGCCTGATAAAGGAGTTCGGCTTGAGCGAGATCCAGGCGAAAGCGATCCTGGACATGCGCCTGCAACGCCTCACTGGCCTGGAGCGCGATAAGATCCGCGAAGAGCACGCCGAATTGATGAAGTTGATCGATCGCCTGAAGGCGATCCTCGCCGATGAAGGCATCCGCCTCCAGATCGTGAAGGACGAGACCCTGGAGATCAAGGAGAAGTACGGCGACAAACGCCGCACGCAGATCCTTGCCGGTGGTAGCGACCTGAACATGGAGGACTTGATCGCGGACGAGGCGGTAGTGGTCACCATCAGCCACTTGGGCTACATTAAGCGTACAGCCTTGAACGAATTCCGCACCCAAGGCAGGGGCGGAGTAGGCAGCCGCGGCTCCACCACGCGCGATGAGGATTTCCTGGAGCACCTCTTCGTGGCCACCAACCACAATTACCTCCTCATCTTCACCCAGAAGGGGCGTTGCTTCTGGATGCGTGTCTACGACATCCCCGAAGGCACCCGCCAGAGCAAAGGCCGCGCGATCCAGAACCTGATCCAGATCGAAGGCGATGATAAGGTGCTCGCCTATATCAATGTAAAGGACCTCAAGACCGAGGAGTACCTGAACAGCCACTTCGTGGTGCTCTGCACCAGGAAAGGGGTGATCAAGAAGACCACGCTCGAGGCCTATAGCCGCCCGCGCGCCAACGGCATCATCGCCGTGGGTATCCGCGACGGCGACGAGTTGCTCGAAGCCCGACTCACCAACGGCAACTGCCACATCCTTATGGCGGCCCGGGGCGGAAAATGCGTCCACTTCGAAGAGAACCGGGTGCGGCCCATGGGTCGTGGGGCGAGCGGTGTGCGTGGCATGTTGCTCGAAGGCAAGGATGAAGTGGTGGGCATGATCACCATAGACAAGGCGGATACAGCCACGCGCCAAGTGCTTGTCGTGAGCGAGAAAGGCTTCGGTAAACGGACGCCCTTACTCGATGAGAAAGGGGAACCTGTCTACCGCATTACCAACCGAGGTGGCAAGGGTGTGAAAACCCTCCAGATCACGGACAAGACCGGGAGCGTAGTGGCCATCAAGGACGTTACGAACGATGACCACCTGATGATCATCAACCGGAGCGGCATCACCATTCGCAGCCGCGTGAGCGACTTGCGCGAACTAGGTCGGGCCACGCAGGGGGTGCGCCTCATCGAACTCCGGGATAAGGACCGCATTGCGGCCGTGGCCAAGGTGGACAGTGAACTGCACGAAGAGGAGGAGGCCCAGGACGGTAGCGGTGGAACAAGCGATGATCCCCCTGGCACCGAAGTTGATACCCCGGGCCCGCAAGAATGAAACCGATGACGGAACGGAACCGAACCATGAAGACGTTTTTCTCGCTCCTGTTCGCTTCGTGCGCACTGGGCATCAGCGCCCAGAACGCGAACGTGGTGAACGCATACAACTACCTGCAGGATGGGGATCTGGCCAAAGCGGCCGAGTTCATCGAGCCGGCGATCACCAACGAGACCACCGCCGGCAAGGACAAGACCTGGCGGTACCGCGGCGATATCTACCGGCTGATCGCCATGGGTAAGGATGAGACCTTGAAGGCACAGTTCCCGGAAGCACTGCAACGCGCGGTGGACAGCTACATCAAGGCGAACGAACTGGATACCAAGGGCAGTTATAAGACAGAGATCGTTCAGAACCTCGGTGCCCTGCAAGCAGCTTCTTTGAACAAAGGCAACGATGCCTTCGGTGCCAAAGAATACGACAAAGCGATCCTCCTCTATGGGAATTCGGAACGCATCGCGAAGACCTTCGGACAAGTGGATACAAATGCCATGTTCAACAGCGCACTGGCCTATGAGACCAAAGGGGACGCGGCGATGGCCATCAAGCGCTACCAGGAATGCCTGGCGTTAGGCTATGACAAGCCGGAGATCTACCGCTACATGGCCAGCTTGCAGAAAAAGAGCGGTGACCTGGATGGTGCGATCGCGACCACCCGCACTGGGAGGACCAAGCATGTGGGCAACAAGGACCTGATCTTGGACGAGATGAGCTACCTCTTGGAAACCGGCCGGGGCGAAGAAGCCGAGAAGAGCGTGAACGAAGCCATCGCTGCCGATCCGGAGAACCCGATCCTGTACTCCATCCTGGGGAGCATGTACGACGCGAAGGCCAACCCAAAGGAAGGTACTGTACCAGGTGAGGCTGACGTGATCAAATGGACCGACCTAGCAGAAGAGAACTATAAGAAGAGCTTGGAGCGCGACCCGAAATTCTTCGATGCGTACTTCAACATCGGGGTGTTGTACAATAACCGCGCAGCGACCTGCTACAGCAAAGCGAACGACATCAAGGACAATGATGCCTATAACAAGGCCAAGACCGCGTGCGACGATGTGTACCTCAAAGCCGTTCCGTACTTCGAGAAGGCACACGAGCTCAAGCCGGACGATGTCCAAACGATCCAGCAGCTGATGAAGCTGTATGCCAAGACCAACGATCAGGTCAAGTACGAGGCCATGAAGGCCAAATTGGGCCAATAGGTCGTTGGAGTGTTAAGGGAGAAGAGCCTCGGATGGAGCCGGGGCTCTTCGCTTTGCGGGCGCCGGGCGAACCGCAGCTCACCGCTTCAACCAAAGCACATCTTCCCGGAAGGTGGAGTGCGTCATCACAACCACCGGCCTTGTGCGTCCATCCCGGGAAGCGTGGAACGAACTGAATCCTGCGTTCCTCATCAGGTCATCTATTTGCTGGGTCAGATCCCGTGTCCGTTCTACGAGGGTCGTTTCCACCATCACGCAACCGATCCGACCTTCTTGAAGTAGGCGTTCAGCGCCCTTCAACGCGGGCAACTCCGAACCTTCGATATCGAGCTTTAGAAAATCGATCCGTTCTATATCCTGCTCGGCACAGAACGCGTCCAATGTGGTGACCTGTACCGGATAGGGGATCTTGTCGGTCGGGTCGTATGTTCCTTCCAAGCAGGCGAAGCCCCGTAACATGACCCGAGGGGTATCATAAAAGGTGTGCTCCCCGGTATGATCGGTAAGAGCTAGGTCCCAGAGCTTCCAAGTAGCGAACCCCCGCAGGTCGTTCATCCGACGCATCTGGGCATTGGCCGTGCGCGAAGGTTCGAAGGAATGCACGATGCCTTCGGCACCCACCAGCCCGATGCACTGGGCAGCGAAGTAGCCCATGTTCGCCCCAGGATCGAATACGACCATACCCGGCTTCAAATAGCGACGCAGAAAATTGAAGATGTTCTCCTCGTAGAGCCCGTAGTACATCATCCGATGCTGCCGGACGCGATGATCGAGCTCGATCCGCACACCGTTGATGCGGATGACCTCGGTAGTGTCAGAAGCCGCCCAAAGACCGACCTGATCGGCAAGCCTATGCCTACCGCGAAGAGGGATCCGGGTGAGCGTGCGGAGAAGTGAGCGAACGGTGGTTTTGAGCACGTAGGGGACGGTCGGCCGCGAAGGTAGATCGCCACTGCCAGCTAGCTGGACCAGGGCGGAGACGAGCGTTATGGGCAGGATATCAGCCGAATATAACTTAACATAATATAAATTATGCGCCAATTGGATCGAACGGAAGCTGAACAGCGGGAACGATACCCAAGCCCGGTCCTTCCTTCCATTTGAAGCCGTTCTCCCCCCAGTCGAATCCAGTGAACGGGTCGTTGGCGAGCAACCACGGTCCATCAAGGTCACAGAGGTCCGCCATCCCGGACAGCCGCGCCATGGCGCCACAACCGAGCGAACTCTCGCTCATGGACCCCAGCATCACCCGCATGCCGATCTCCCGGGCCCTGTGGATAACCTGCAACGCTCGATCCAGCCCGCCGCATTTCATCAATTTGACATTGACGCCGCCGAATATCCCGACCGCCCGATCCAGATCCCTAAGGGTCTGTACGCTTTCATCCGCATATACGGTCACCGGCGTGCGTCTGGCCAGGTCCGCTGTTAAGTCCGGGCGATCTACTGAGAACGGCTGTTCCATTCCGAACACCCGTTCCGCACCACCAGCCTGCCGGATCAAGGTCAGAGCGTCAGAGACGCTTGATAAACCTTGATTGGCATCCAGGAATATCCGTCGATCAGTTAGGTCGATAACTTCCTTAAGAACAGCTAGATCGTGACTTCCACCTAGTTTTATTTTCAAAACCGTCATCGCTGGGAGCTCATCGAGTTTCTCCGCCACCTCATGCGGCTCGCACAAACCGATGGTTGCCATGGACTTAGGCTTGGACAGTTGCGAAACCCCTAAAAGGTCTTCCACAGGTGTGGCCGATCGCCTGGAAACGAGGTCTATGAACGCCATGGAGATCGCGGATCTGGCGGCCGGGGCCTTACCGAAGGCAAGATCCGCATCCAACCACGCGAAAAATGAGATCAGGTCGTTCGACCTAACCTCTTCCTTTTCAAAGGATCGAAGTCGAGCAAGGACAGAAGCTTGCGTTTCCTTAACGTATGGTGGAAGTGTGGCTTCGCCATAACCGACATGGGGGCCACTTGACACCCGGACAAAGACGGAGTCTGTGCCTGTTCTTACCCCGTGCGCGGTACCGAACGGATGCTTGAACCGAAGGTGGAACGGGGCCAGGGCGATCGAGAACGGCATTCGGAGCGGCTCCGCGAAGGTTAGGCTGGGTGGTTTTGTTACCACATCAGCACAGGATGACTTCCCAACATCCATTTAGGACAAAGCCCCGATCCAGCCATTGTGGCGGATCGGGGCTCATTTGGATCGTGACCGCCTACTTGACCAGGTACACCACCTTGGTGAGCCACTTGCTGGTATCTGGCTCCGTGCTGGGATCGGTCACATATTCCTCAACTACGTTCGTGTTCATTTCCACCCCATCGGCTTTCAATTTCTTGTCCATGGCCTCATGGGCCTTGCCTGTGCCTTCGTAGCTACCGTAGTAGTCGATCGTGTAGGCCTTGCTTGCGGGCGTTTCGTACCAGGTCATGCCCTTGAGCTTGTCCTTGGAATCGGCTGGCACCGGAACACCGGCGAGCAGGTCCGCGGTCTGGTCCTTTTCGTTCCATTCGAAAAATACCCCGCTCGGGGTGCCGGGTTCCACACCAGCGGCCTTGGCCGCACCGAAAGCAGCACCGAAGTTCTTGCCGAAGAAAGATTCCAGATCGCTCCACTTCACGGTCTTTCGCGTGCCGTAGTAAGCCATTGCCGGCCGGTCCGCAATGCTGATCTCGAACCCATCCACCATTTTGGCCTGTTCGGTTGCTAGGGCAGCGGCTTCCGTTTCGGTTACGGCTTTCAAGTTGCTCAAGCCTTTCTCGAACATCGGCCCCACCATCTCGTCCATGTTCATGAACACGCCCATCACACGTCCCATAAATTCGTTCTGGCCTTGGATGCCCCAGGTCACCTTAGCACTGTCGCCCATCTCCTCAATGTCGAAAGTTCCCGCGTTCGTGGTGGCCCAAGGGGATAAGAACCGGAGCTCGGTGCGGACACTTTTGTTGGGCACAAGTTCCTTCAGCTCCTGTTCTCCCTCGCTCTCATCGCTCTTCCAATGGCTGATGGCACCCACCTGACCGTCTGGGCTACCGGACATCTCCGAGGTCATGTTATGCTCCATCTCCTTCCACGGGCCCCATTTGTCCATAGCGGTCAGGGTGCTGATATTGGCATACACCGCAGAAGCTGGGGCGTTTACCACGGTGGAACGCTCCACCCGGAAATCCTTGGGGCCCATCAGCCACAGTAGAACGACCAAGGCCGCTAGTGCGAGTAGGATGATCAGTATCGTCTTGAGTGCTCTCATGGTCCGGTGAATTTCCCGAAAGATGCATCACAGCATCCGATCGGCGAAGCCCGTTGACGCAGGCCGTGGCACGGTCTTTACCTTGGCAGGGTACCTGAACTCCCTTTTACGACCACCCTTCCTATGATCCGAAGCACGCCAGCACTCCTTGTCGCCATTTCCCTGTTCGTCGCATGCGGTAGCGCATCCCCGGCTGGTAGCAAAGTGAAGCAGCCGTTCAGTGGAAGTACCTATGAGAGCAACAACCGCTTCTTCAGGGGCACTGGCCAAGGGGTGAGCGCGAAGCAGAACATTGCCCGGGGCAAGGCCGATCTCGACGCCAAGAACCAGCTGGCCGGGCAAGTGGGCACCAACATGCGGGCGGTAACGGACCAGTACCTCGGCCAGACCGAGAACGCCGGTGCGGCCGATGTCGCGGACAAATTCCAGAGCCTGGTGCGCGAAGTGATGAACACGGAGCTCGCCGACCTACGCAAGGTGGGCGAAGAGACCTACCACAACGCAGAAACTGGGGACTATACGGTTTACGTGGCGTATGAGATCAAAAAGAACGCCATGCTACGGTTCATGAAGAAAAAGGCGCGGACCGATGCCAAGGTGGACGAGTTGACATTAAAGGCCATGGACGAGATCCTGGACAAGGAGATCGAGAAGGCCGACGCCGCCGACAAGGAGTGAGTCAGGCTCTGACGTTCTGACCGCACGCCGGGTTGGAACCAGATCTGCTCATCCAAGGCCGCACCAAACGAACAAAAACCATGGGAGGAGCTTATTTGATCGGGATCGTCATCATGCTGATCAGTTGGCTGGTGGGACAACAGTTGCGCAGCCGTTTCGAGAAGTACAGCCGTACACCCTTGAGCAATGGCATGAGCGGCAAGGAGATCGCCGACCGAATGCTCCAAGACCATGGTATCACTACGGTCCGGGTGGTGAGCGTGGCCGGGCAACTCACCGACCACTATGACCCAGCGAACCGCACGGTGAACCTGAGCGAAGGTGTTTACCACGCCCGCAATGCCGCCGCCGCTGCGGTGGCCGCCCACGAATGCGGCCATGCGGTGCAACACGCTACTGCCTACCAGTGGCTCACAATGCGCAGCAAGCTCGTGCCAGTGGTCAGCGTCTCATCCCGCTTTGTGCAGTGGGTGTTGCTGGGCGGCATCTTGTTGATCAATACGTTCCCCCAACTTTTGCTGGCCGGTATCGTCTTGTTCGCTTTGATCACACTGTTCAGCGTCGTCACGCTGCCTGTGGAATACGATGCGAGCAACCGCGCGCTGGCCTGGCTGGAGCGGAGCGGTCTGGTGACGACAGGAGAACATGCCATGAGCGCCGACGCTCTGAAGTGGGCCGCCCGAACCTATCTGGTGGCCGCCATCGGTTCGATCGGGACGCTGATGTACTACGTGATGATCTTCATGAACCGAAGGAGCTGACCCCTTCTTAGGGCACTACCGCCGACGCGGCTTCACACCGAGCACCCCGAGCAAACCTCGGGTCAATTCACGCACGATCGTGTTCCCCACCTGGCGGACCAGGGTGTTCTTGCTCAAACCCTCGATCACACTTGGTTCCTTGCGCGCCGTTTTCTTGTTCTTTGGCTGCGGGTCGACCTCCGGAACATCATCGGCCGCCCTGAGCTTCTTCTCCAAGATCTCAAAAGCGCTCTCCCGATCTATCACCTCGTTGTACTTGCGGGCCAGATCGCTCCGGGCCACAAGGCCATCCAGTTCCAAGGGGCTCAAGACATCCATCCGTGAAACTGGCGCACGGAGCAACGTATGGGCGAGTGGCGTTGGAGTACCCTTCTCGCTCAATGCGGTCACCATGGCTTCGCCAATGCCGAGCGATGTGATCAGCTCCTCCGTATCATAGAACTCGGTGATGGGGTAGTTCTCGGCCGTGCGTTTAATGGTGGTGCGGTCCTTGGCGGTGAAAGCACGGAGAGCGTGTTGCACCTTCAATCCAAGCTGTCCCAACACACTTTCCGGCACGTCGCTCGGGTCTTGCGTGCAGAAATAGACACCTACCCCTTTCGATCGGATCAACTTGATGATGGTCTCGATCTGCTCCAACAGCGGCTTGGTCGCGGTCTTGAAGATCAAATGCGCCTCATCGATGAAGAGCACCAACTTGGGTTTCTCCGCATCGCCGACCTCGGGATAGGTGGAATGGATCTCGGCCAGCAAACAAAGCATGAAGGTGCTGAACAAACGCGGCCGGTCCTGGATGTCCGTGAGCCGTACGATATGTACGACCCCTTTACCATCGCGCTGCTGGAGCAGGTCTGCGACATCGAAACTGCGTTCGCCGAAGAACTCACCCGCTCCCTGCTGTTCTATTTCGATGAGCTTGCGCAGGATAATGTTCACGGTGGCCGGGCTCACCTGGCCGTATTCCTTGCGGATCGCTTCCTTGCCCTCGTTCGTTACGAATTGCAGCACACGGCGCAGGTCCTTGATGTCCAAAAGCGCCCAGCCATGGTCATCGCAGTACTTGAAGACCAAGGCGAGCACGCTCTGTTGTGTGTCATTTAGTTCCAGGATCCGGCCGAGCAATACCGGGCCGAACTCGCTCACGGTAGCACGCAGTCGAGCGCCTGGTTGCTCGCTCAACGTGAGCAGTTCCACAGGCATGCCTTGAGGTTCGAAAGGCACTTGCACCATCTGGTGGCGGGCCGTGATCTTGTCGTTGCTCGTCCCAGGAGCCGCGATCCCGCTCAGGTCGCCTTTGATGTCCATCAGCAGCGTCGGTACCCCGTTCATCGACAACTGCTCGGCCAATACCTGGAGCGTCTTGGTCTTGCCGCTCCCGGTAGCACCACTGATCAGGCCATGGCGGTTCATCGTACGCAACGGAACGCGCACCTGCGCCCCGGCGGGCACTTGGCCCTGGTGCAAGGCACCACCCAGAATGATGCTATCGCCTTGAAAGGTGTTCCCTTCGATGATGGTGGAGGTGAACTTTTGCAGGTCGCTCATGGTGCCGATCGTGTTCAAAGGCTTCCTACACGCTTGGGATGCTCATCGCTCCTACATCGCCTCGGTCAACCTCCCCCTATGCGGGTGAAGGACAAATGAACGGCATCCGCAGGAGAGACCTATCAAGATCGCGCCTTTGCCCAAGGACTGTTCGCATCAGGAACAGAACAGCGGACCTGATCCCGCCAGTTGCTCTTCCGAGGCATCCAGTTGTTCGGTAACGCTCACCATGCGGTCCAGGTTCCGCACACTTTCGTCCCGTCCAACCCACCAACCCCACCACCAATGAACCTCCGAACCCTCCTACCCTTGATCGCGGTCGCCGCCTTGACCTCTGTGAGCGAAGCTCAAATGATGAACACCGTGCCTGCCGATCTGGTCATGCTCAGCGAACTCCGGGAAAAGTCCCGTTCAAGTGCTACGACGGACGGCCGAAACTACCAATTGGTCGATACCCAATTCCGCCCTGTGCATGGACGGGACGGCTCCTACCTCCGCACCAGTTGGCAAGCCCAGGGCCGTTATCACGTCCGCGTGATCGATGCGAACGGCAGCTTGCGGATGACCGGCACTTACTTGGATGAGGCGCTCCAAGTCGCACATGGGACCTTCGAGTTCTATCATGCCGGCGGGCAGCTGGAAAGCACCGGAACCTTCGAAGAAGGCCGCAAAGCCGGTCTGTGGAGGCGGTATGACAAGAACGGACAGGAACTCGCCCACCGCATCTATGGAGGGGCGGAACCCGAAGCTGTGCTCGTGAACGCAGGTATGGACTCGAAAGCCGCTACGCTCACCAGCCACTGAGCGTACTTCACTTCCGCACGATGACCCTGGTCGTGTAGAGGTGTTCTCCCTGGATCTTGAAGTAATAGAGTCCTGAGTTCAGAGCTTCAAGTCCAAGTTCCAGCCGTCCGGCCCGCACTGGCCGTGCGAGCACGATACGCCCCGAGATGTCCAGCAGTTCAAGTCCTCCGTTCTCCGGCACATCGATGAATATCGGACCCGAGCTCGGATTGGGGTATACGTTCAATGGAAAAGGAGCGGGTTTTTCGGCAATGGCGGCTTCCTGCAGACCGCAACCACCACTGTTCCCACAAACCACATCGGACAGGAAGGTGAACACCACCCCGAGGGAGGTCGCTTGGTCGCTGCTGAGATAACCCACATGCCCGTTGCCCGGATAGAGCAGGAAGCAATGTTGCAAGCCGTTATGTTCCGCACGCCGGTGTATGTGCCCGCTCCCACTGGCGAGCAGGCCGGTAGGAATACCGAACACCGATACCTCCTCGGTCCAGCACGGTACGATCTCATCCCCATCTTCGTGGACACTGACCAAGGGTTGATCGCCGGGTACGATCCAACTTGTATCCCCTATCGCCCCGCTGAGGCTGTAGCACGCGCGCACGTCGCTGGAATAGCCGTCCGAGCCACTGTTGCCTTCGATACCACCCAGTGCGGCGGAATCCGATACCAGAACCGCCGGCATCTCCGAAGGTTGGTCCAAATAGGTAGCGTGCAGCGCTGAGATCGCCCCGGCCGAAACACCGCCCGTGATGATCCGATCCACATCGATGCGGAAGGGGTTCGCATCCTCCGCCACCGTTTTGCGGAGATTGCGCACACAGCCCCGCATATCGTGCGCGCCGCGCATAACGGCCTGGGTGGTGGTGGCGATGTTGGGGAAGAAGAATCCCACGCGATAATCCGGCGCCACGGCCACATAGCCCAGCTTGGCGAACTGAACGCAAACATCGGCGACATCCGCCCGACTGCCCGCGACGAACGATCCGCCGAAGGCCACCAGCACCACGGGTCGGGCGCTCAAAGTATCCCCGTATGGCTCGTACACGTCCATGTACAAGTTCTGCGGCTGGCCTCCCACGCCAATATTGTTCCCAAAGAGGACGGCACTGGTCACCGTGACACTATCGAAGAAGGCCAGGTCGGTATAACGGCCCGAGCCACATTCCATCTGGGCATGCGCGGAATTGAGCAGGACCAAAGCACCAAGGAGTAGGGTCGATCGCATGGATAGTAGGTTGGGTCCCCAATGTAGGTGGTGGAAATGAGCAACGGCTCGAAGTTCGACGGATCAGGTAACCAGGTACATCGACCTTCCCTCCTAGATTCGGCACATGCTTGCTCGTTCCCGTTGTCCCAGTGCCTTGGCGCTCTTCCTGGGGGCGCTCCTACCCTTCCTTAACCTCGAAGCGCAGCCGAACATCGCGCGCGATCTGGTCAACCCGTTCATTGGAACCGGAGGCCACGGCCACACCTTCCCAGGGGCCTGCGTGCCTTTCGGCCTGGTGCAAGTGAGCCCGGACACCCGCCCCGATGGCTACAATGACTGGGATGGTTGTGGTGGCTACCATCACAGCGACAGCCTGATCTACGGCTTCAGCCATACCCATTTGAGCGGCACGGGGGTGGCCGACCTGTGCGATGTGCTACTCGTGCCACGGAGCGGTCAGTTCTTGTTCGAGCCCAAGGAATACCGCTCCCGATTCGACCATGCAAGTGAAAGCGCCAGTGCTGGATACTACAGGGTGCGCTTGAACGACGGCGATGTTGAGGTGGAACTGACCGCAAGCCCACACGTCGGGGTTCATCGCTATCGCTTTGACGATGCGAGTGCAGGCTGGGTTATTCTTGATTTGGATCATAGGGACGCCATGATCGACCAACGGATCGAGGTCGTTGGCGACCGATCGGTGCTAGGCTCCCGTCGGAGTGGGTCCTGGGCGCGCGATCAACAATTGTTCTTCGCGATTGAGTTTTCGCGATCATTCAGCCTGTGTCGGCTCGCACCGATCGATAGCACCATCCGGTTCACGAAAGCCGGCTTTCAATTCGAACCCTCCCGAGAACCCTTGATCGTCAAGGTCGGCATCAGCGCAGTGAGCATCGAAGGCGCGCGGGCGAACATCGAAGCTGAAGTGCCCGGCTGGGACTTCGACGCGGTGCGCAGGCAAGCCGAGGACGCTTGGAACCAAAAGCTGGGCAAGGTGCGGGTGAGCGGCGGTACTCTGGAGCAGAAGCGGCTCTTCTACACCGCGTTGTACCACAGCATGATCGCGCCGTACGTGTTCAACGATGTAGATGGCCAATACCGTGGGATGGATGGCCAGGTCCATAAAGCGGATCACCACGTGTACACCGTCTTCAGTTTGTGGGACACTTTCCGCGCCACGCACCCCCTGCTCACCATTTTGGAACCGGACCGGGTGAACGACTTCGTCAAGACCTTCCTGCTTCACTACCAGCAAGGTGGCAGGCTTCCGGTGTGGGAGCTATGGGGCAACGAGACCGATTGCATGATCGGCTACCACAGCGCGAGCGTGATCACCGATGCGTACTTGAAAGGGATCCGTGGCTTCGATCCAGATCTGGCTCTAGAGGCAATGGTCGCAAGTGCCATGCGCGATGAGCCCGGGTTGAACGCATACCGTCACCGGGGCTACATCAGCAGCGAAGACCAGGCGGAAAGTGTGAGCAGAACACTGGAATACGCCTACGATGATTGGTGCATCGCGCAGATGGCCGAAGCCTTGGGCCGCGACAGCCTTGCTGAAGTGTTCAATGCACGCGCACACAACTGGCAGAACCTCCTCGATCCCGGGACGCGCTTCTTCCGCCCAAGACGCAACGGTGGCTTCATCGAACCCTTCGACCCCTACGAGGTCAATTTCCACTACACCGAAGCGAACGCCTGGCAATACAGCTTCTTCGTCCCGCACCACCTGGACCGGTATATGGGGATCACCGGCGGTGACGGTGCCTTGCATGCGCGACTGAACGCTCTCTTTTCAGCGGACACACGAACGACCGGGCGCGAACAAGCCGATATCACCGGATTGATCGGTCAATATGCCCACGGCAACGAGCCCAGCCACCATATGGCCTATCTCTATGCGCACAGCGATGCTCCATCACGCATGGATCCGCTCATCGCACGTATCCGCGAGGAGCACTACCACGACGCACCGGACGGGTTGAGCGGGAACGAGGACTGCGGCCAGATGAGCAGTTGGTACGTGCTTAGCGCGCTCGGCTTCTACCCCATTGCTCCTGGTTCCCCGCAATACACTCTGGGTGTGCCCCTCTTCGACAGCGCGGAAGTGTCACTCCCGAAGGGAAAGCACCTGCTGATCACGGCCGATCGACCCAACGAACATGCCCGTTTCGTGGAATTGGTGGAGTGGAACGGGCACGAACCCGAGGTTTTTCGCCAGTTGAGCCATGATCGCCTGATGCAGGGTGGGCATCTCCATTTCACCATGGGCCCTCATCCGGGCGGCGCTTCTTCAAGTGCTGCTACCGATGAGTTCGCCGACGGCCCCGATCACCCCCTTTCAGCTCCCATCATCAGCGCGCCAACACGCACCTTTCGCGACACGCTGGTCGTTCGGTTCTCCCAGGTGCTTCCTTACGGCGAAGTGCGGTATCGCATGAAAGAGGGCGGACTCAAGCAGTTCCGCGAAGCGCCAGAGAGCCTGGTGCTACGCCAGAGCGGAACGATCCAGGCACAAGTTGTCCACAACGGAAGGACCGGCCCATTGGTGGAAGCACGCTTCGACCGGGTCGATGGCGATAGGACCGTGAGCCTTCAAAGCACCTACGCACCGCAGTATGCCGCAGGTGGCGACCAGGCGCTCGTGGACGGGTTGGAGGGTGGATCTGATTTCCGAACCGGAGAATGGCAGGGCTTCCAAGGACAGGATGTACTGGCAACGATCGATCTCGGCAGCACCGTGGAACTGGGAGGCATCTCGATCGGCATGCTCCAGGAGCCGCGTTCCTGGATCTGGTTCCCTGAATATGTGGACGTTGCCTGGAGCATCAATGGCAGGCAATGGAGCAGCGAACAACTCACGCATGCGATCTCCCGGCAGGATGAGGCCACGCATCTGCTCCGGCTTTCCAGTACCAAGGCGATCGGGAAGCAGGCGCGCTATGTCAAGGTCATGGCGAAAAGCGCCGGACCATGCCCGCCCGGGCATCCGGGCGCAGGGGGGGCGAGTTGGGTCTTCCTCGATGAGATCAGCATCGGCAGGAAGTGACCGGAACGAAGAAGCCCGGCTCGAAAGCCGGGCTTCCTGAAAAGTACCGATCGCTAGCGCCCCACCTGCACGGCCTGGGTCCGCACCCATTGGTCCGTGTTCAGTTGAAGGAAGTAGTTGCCGCTCTGTAGGTCGCTCAGGTCCAGCTGGAAGGAGCGGCCGTTCATGGCACGCACCGCTTCAGCGTACACCTCACGCCCGCTCACATCGAGCAAACGCACCAAGGTGCTGGTCACGTCGTCGCTTCCCAATTGCAC
This sequence comes from Flavobacteriales bacterium, assembly GCA_016703105.1. Taxonomy (GTDB): domain Bacteria; phylum Bacteroidota; class Bacteroidia; order Flavobacteriales_F; family PHOS-HE28; genus PHOS-HE28. The sequence continues at coordinate 209,346 of JADJCS010000001.1, read as the reverse complement.
CGTGATCGTTCCGTTCGTGGGATTCGGGTAGATGGTGAAGCCCTCCCCGGTCGTTTCATCCACGCCCACCAAACCACAGCCCACGTCCCACCACATGTCATAGGTCGCCTGGCCATCCAAGCAGGATGCCGTGGAATTCGACTGCACGCGCAGGGTAAGGATGTTGTCCGGATTCTGCGAATTGATAGAGAAACCGGCCAAGTTGCCACCAAGGTTCCCATTGAACAGCACGGCGGATTGGTCGTAGGGGCCGTTGTAGATCACGATCTTGTCATCCACGAGAAGCTCTCCTTGGATGAAATCGATGCTGATCGGGATGTTCGGATCGGTGCTTTGGTACACGAACCAAGCATCATCATCGTTCATGTAGCAATAGTTCTGGTTCACGTTCTCGCAAGCCGGGATGATGCAACTATCCTCAAAGGCCACCAAAGGCCCGCTGAATATCCGGCAGAGGTTGTTGTCGCCGTTGTAAAGGCCCAGGTTCACCGTGGAGTCCATGGGGATCGGTCCGAATGTTTGGAGACCGAGCCCGAGGCCGGTCAGCGTATCGCCTGGTAGAATGAGATCCACCGTAGCGGCATCGCCCGTGGAGGTCACGTTCACTTCCAAACTGTACTCGCGGTGGATGCAATCGGGCACCACATTGAACGTACCTGCGGGCACGTCGCAGTCCAGGCAACCTACGGTCCAGTTCCATTCCCACCCGATCTGGTTGTCGCAGCTCACAGAGAAATCCGACACGAGTTTCATGAACAGGTTCTGGCCGGTGGTGATCACCAGCGTACCTGCCAGATCGGTGGTCTGGGCCGGATTGGTGTAGATCGGTGTTCCGAAGTCATTTGGTCCATCATAAATGGTCAATTGGTCCCACGTGTTGGACTCCACGAAGCCACTGGAGAACAGAAGTGCCAGCGGTTCGGTGCCGGTATTCTGGTACCACCAGGTCTTGGTCTCGGGACCAGTGTAGCAATAGCTATCGCTGTATTCCACACCGCCACAAGTCAAAATGACCGGGCAATTGCCCGTGGACTCAAGACCAAAAAAGGACACATTGCACAGCGGATCCAGCTCGTGGTTCAAGATGACATCGACCTGATCACCTACCACGAACGGTCCTAGGATAATTGTTCCGACACCCTGCCCTGCGAAGGTCGTTGGAACCCCCCCGTTCACGATCTGGTCCACGTTCACGATCGCACCGTCACCCGTGCTCAATATGTTCAACTCGATGGTGAAGGAGTTCGTGGTGCAGTCGTCGATGATCGAATACGTCGCTGAAGCCGGAGTGCAATTCAAGAAGAGCTGCACCGTGGTGACGATACAATTGCTTTGCGTATTGCACGCATCGTCGATGGTCCAGTGCGGGAAAAGGTCCCCGGCGGTGACGGCGGCGACCGTGACCGGAGAGTAACCTTGACCGATCACCGTTCCACCTGGCACGTCTTGCCGAACCGTGATGTAACCGCCTGTGCTATGCGTGAATTGATAGGCAGCACCGGCGATGATGTTGGTGACCTGTGAGTATTCGGACTCGAAGCTGCATGTGGAGATGGTCGTCAAAGCTCCTAGCGCGTCTGGGATGATGACCCCTGGATACAAGGAGAAGTTCTCGCAGTTCCCTTGTGCAAAAGCGCCGCCGCCCACGGTGAGGAAGGCGATCGTAAGTACGGGACGTGTGAAATGTCGAAGTGGTCTCATGCGATGGTACGGTTGGGCCGGATCATTTGATGCCGAAGGTATACATTGACCCTGACCGGACGCTTCGCCCGCACGGTTCTATCCCGAGTCGGCTGTTGAAAAGCCGACGGCCTCAAGGCCAAGCCCTCACATCCGGAACCTGATGCGGGGTAATGGGTCCTCGCAGGAATACCCGTTCTGGCCGATCAGGTTCCAAAGGAAATCCGTTCGGGGCGGAGGCGTCGGTGCCCGGTCCCCACCAAACGAACGCTTTCGGAGTGGGTGACGAGAACTCGATCAGCGTTCCAGAACGTGAGCGCTCGAGCACTTGTATCCGCACCCCGTGTCGGTCGAAACCATCGGCTCGGGGCGTTCCTATCCAGCGGGCGTTCCGCGCGATCAAGGTGCCGTCGGCCCGGAGCACCCGGACGATCGTCATTCCGGCTGTGGGCAACGGGCCCGCCACCACCCAATGGACGAAGCTGTGATCGATCACCGCGGTGGTGTCGGTCCGCCTGAACAAGGTGCCGTCCGCGTGCCAAATAGAAAGCTCTACGCGGAGGGGCCCCGCGCTAGTGTCGGCCAATACATCGACCCATAGGGCCCCACTGGATCGGCGTAGATCCACCGCGATCGGTGCGTACGCATCACGGACCGCATGGAATGCCGGCTTCCAAGCCCCGGAGCGGTCCATCACGCTCCAACTGGGTCCAGGCCAAACATCGTTCAATTGCCAGAAGAGGGTTCCCATGCAGCGGGGTTGGGCGCTTCGGTGGGCACGGATCGCTTCGCGATAGGCCAAAGCCTGCACCAGTTGGCTCCCAAGTATCAGATCGGACAAAGTGGACGGTTGGAACCCCAGTTCCCGTCGGATCGCTCCTAGGATCGGCCGGTCAGTGCGGTAGCTGCGTTGTCTCCGCCGCAGCGCGTCGGATCCGAGGTAAAGGTCATCCGGCGGTGAAAAACGCGCCAGCAGAACGCTGTCCGGATAACTCTGGAACCCGTATTCGCTTACGAAGCGCCCGGTATTGCCTTCGAACGAGGCAAAAGTGCTGTCCGCGTGCCACACCCCCCAATAGTGTAGATCACCTTGGCGAAGACCGGCGATGCTCCCCCAATTGCTGAGCGCGGAGGTCGGTGTGTACGGGACATCGCTGTATCGCGCTATCAGTTCGCGGAGGAACACATCGAAGAAGGCGTGCTGCTGCTCATCGGTCCTCACGGAATCCACACCATGGATCCCGTACGTGCTGTTCCACCCCCAGTTCTTCCACGCTACCTCCAGTTCATTGTTCCCGCACCAAAGGGCCAGGCAGGGATGATGCCGAAGCCGAGCCACCTGCTGGCGCACTTCCTCCTCTACCGAGCTTAGAAAGTCAGTATCAGCGGGTACCGGGTTCGCGAACATCAAGTCCTGCCAAACCAGGATCCCTGCTGTATCACAGGCGTCATAGAACGCATCCGGTGGATAGATGCCGCCCGCCCAAACGCGCACCATGTTCATGTGTGCTCGGCGCATCGCCGATACGAGCGCCACCCAGGCACTGTCCGATGCGTTCGGGTCGATCGCATCCGGTGGAACGAGGTTGCAGCCCTTCATGAAGATGGGTTTCCCATTCACTACGAACGTGAAAGCACGGCCGATGCTGTCCAACCCTTGGTCAAGTTCGATCGTGCGTAGACCGATACGCTTCTTCGCCGTGTCGATCACCCGTTCGCCAAGCAACAATTCGATATTGACATCGAACAGCGGTTGTACCCCGGAACCGTTGGGCCACCAGTGTTCGATAGGGCGGGAAGGGAGGTCCGTGGTGATCCATGCCTCCGCTCCACGGAATGTGATCGGCACGGTATCGCGCTCGTCCCCTGAAGTGAGCACCAACGAAAGATCGTCGTTCATCAAGCCTTCCAGATGCACGGTAGCGCTTTGGCGAGCATTGACCTGATCCGGCGCGGAACGAACATCGACATCCACGATCCTGGCACGGTCCCAGCACCGCAGTTCCACCGGGCCGGTGATCCCACACCCTACCACCCGTGGTGAAAAGTCCCAGCCGAACTGGAAGGCCGCTTTGCGCACATAGGGACTCACTTTGGGCGACCCGGCGTCGTTATCCGCCGGAAGCCGCACATCATGCTCCTTCATTCGTGCAGCACCCTCCTGCGCCGTTGAGCGGAACACGACCCGGAGTTCGTTGGCACCCGGACGCAGTTCGTCGCGAACATCGAACTCCCAAGTTCGAAAGGCATTGTCCGAGGAGCCCAGAAGCACATCGTTCAGGTATACACTGGCATACACGTCCAACCCGTGGAGGACCAGATCGATATGCTCGTGCGACAAGAGCGCGTCATCGGCCTCCACGGTGCTGGCATGATCCAGTCCTGGTGTTCCACCCAGCGCGCGCTGTCCGGATCAGCATCCCCGTAAGGATCCGCGATCGCCATGGCGCAATAGGTCTTTGTGGAGAACACCCGGAACTTCCGCTGCGTACCAGTGTTGCGTGCCTACTTCTTGGAACCGCCAACCCTCATGGAGGGGGATGCGGACCACTTGCGCATGGACGAAAGTGACCGCCAATAAAGCACCGGCCGCAAAAGTCAGCCTCATCGCAAGCCCGCTTTCACCAATGCGTTCAGCACGCCTTCGATCTTCTCCACATCGCATTCCGGCGCGAATGATGCACCGCCGCTGCCCATTGCCGTGCGATGAGCGGGAACGGAGGAGGCCTTTTGCGCTGAGAAGTGGACCTCAGCTATCCCGGTCGCTTCGACAAGTTGGACCACATTGCTAGCATTGATCCCGCCGGCCATGGCGAGCTGGAGCCTTCCTTCCGCCCCTCGCTGCATGGACCGAAGTCGCGCTGCTCCGTTCACAGCGAGCGTTTCGCCACCGGAGGTAAGCACGCGCGGGACCCCGAGTTCGGCGAGTTGCTCCAACAGGGCCTGCGGGTCGCGGCTTTGGTCGATGGCTCTATGGAAGGTGAGCTCCTTATCTCCGACGACATCAAGGACGGCACTGAGAAATCCACCCTCCAGATCGCCACGCCCATCCAGTGCGCCGAAAACCACCGCACAGCCCGGAACAGCGGACAGGTGCCGCATATCCGCGAGCATCACGTCCTTTTCGGGTGCGGAGTAGTTGAAGCCTCCCCCATGGCAACGGACCAGAACGCGTATCGGGATCCGCATCCGTTCGCGTAACACCCGCACGAGCCCCGGACCCGGTGTTACCCCGCCACAGGACAGCCAGGAGCAGATCTCCACAGTATCCACGCCAAGGCGCTCGGCCGTCGTGGCCTCCTCGAAGGAGGTGGCACATACTTCGACGCGCACGTTCATGGGCCAAACCTAGGCAGCACTCGCCTCACGCAACCGATGAGGAGCCATCGGCGTATCAAGGCGCCATGCGAAGGCATTTTCCGGTCATTGTTCTGGTCTGTGTGCTGGCCACCCCGTTGCTTTCCACCGAACTGTTCGCTTCACGCCAGGAGAAAGGTCATCAGGCCCGACTTACCGGAGTAGCGGACGCACGTCAACGGGCGGAAGTGCTTTTGGAACTTTCGAACACCTTGGAGATGAGCCGACCTTCGGAATGCCTCGCGCACCGACGTTCGGCCCTTGGGTTCGCCGAAGAGGGACAGGATGAACGGCAGCTGCATCGCGTACTGGAAGCGTTGCGGGAGAGCGAACTGGCAATGAGTTCCTATGATGCGCTCTTGGGGACCACCCTTCGGGCGCTGGAGGTGAGCCAAGCCCTGAAGGACGAGATCGGTATCGCCGATGATCTGCAATGGCTCAGCAAAGTGTACCGGCTGATCGGCCAACCGCAGCAAGCTGTGGAAGCCTGCCAGCAGGCCTTGGCACTCGCTCAGATCGCTGGTGACCCAGGCCGCGTGGCGGACGCGCACCTGCGTTTGATGCATTGCCTCGGCGCGAACGAGCAGTACGCAAATGCCTACGAACAGGGCGAATTGGCCGGTTCCATATACACCCGGCTCGGCGACCGGCAGGGCCTGGCACAGAGGTGGTTGATCGGCGGAGAACTGATGCTCGCGCAGGGACGCTCCGCCGATGCCCTCCCCTACCTGGTCAAAGCGCAACGCAACCTGGCCTTGCCTCCGGGCGACGCCATGACCATCCAACTACGCCAAGACTTGGTAAGAGCCCATATCGGCTTGGGGAACCTACGTCTGGCAGCCGTGCACATGGATAGTTTGAAGGCCGTGATGAAGGGTCGGCAGGAACGCGAGCAGCGGCTCGCATATCACGAATTGGCCTTCCAACTCGCCGAGGCGCAGGACGATCCTGGGCAGGCGCTGAGCCAATTACGACAGTTGATGGCGCTGAAGGATTCCCTGCTGAACATCCAAACGGCCAGGCAATTGGCGGGCATGCAGAGCTTGTACCAATTGAACAACAAGGAGCGGGACAACCGATCGCTTCGCGAAAGGAACGCGATGAACGAAGCGGTCATCGCCGGCGGTGCGCGTCGCAACAAGACAATGGTGATACTCGTGATCGTCCTGAGCATCCTGGTGGTCGCGCTCAGCATCATGGGCCGGCTGAACCTGCGTTCCATGGGCCGTATCCGGTTGAAGAACCAGATCATCCACAAACAGAGCCAGGAGATCCACGAAAAGAACCTCGCTTTGCAGCGCCAGAACACACGGCTCACGGAAACCCTGATAAGCGAAGAGGAGAAAGACCTCATGTTGCGCGAGATCCATCATCGTGTGAAGAACGACCTACAGATCGTGAACACATTGCTGCGCCTGCAAACAGCGCACTTGGAGGCACCTGGGTTGCAGCAAGCCCTGGAGGATTGTCAACGACGGGTGGGGGCCATGGCGATGGTACACGATCAGCTATACCGGAGCGCGGACCTCAAGGATGTGAGCACATTGGAGCATGTGCGAAAACTGGCCGAGAGCGTCCTTCGCAGCTTCAGCGCCGAACATCGCATCGAGGCGAGCGTAGATTCCGATGTGGGTCCGTTGCCGGTGGAAATGCTCATCCCCTTGGGACTTTTACTGAACGAGCTCCTGACCAACTCTGTGAAACACGCGTATCCAGGACAGGTCTCCGGGAAGGTCCACATCGCGATGACCTTGGTGCGTCCAGGTGTTTGTCGTCTCCGCTACGCGGACAATGGGACGGGCTTCCAGGGCGAACACTCCTTCCGTTCTGGAACATTCGGGCACGACCTGGTGCAGGCCTTGGCCGGCCAGTTGAACGGACAGTTGCGGATCTACCGCAGCGACGGCACCACCTACGAGCTGGAATTTCCCCTGGGGGAACAAGCCCTCCGTCGCGCGTCCTGAGCCCGGGGAGCAGCGGACTATCTTCGCGCCTCATCCAAAGGCCGCACCCCTCAAAGGCCGGTCGTCCTAGCCTGCACACTCGATCATGTCCTTTGACCAATTGGGGTTGAACCCTGAACTTCTGCAAGGCATAGCTGCCATGGGCATCCACAAGCCCACACCCATACAAGAGCAGGCCATCCCGGCCGCGTTGGAAGGCCGCGACCTCATCGCCTGCGCACAGACCGGTACCGGCAAAACGGCGGCCTTCCTGCTACCGATCATGGACGTGGTGCAACGGTACCGTCCGCGGGTGGAAGGCAGCATCCGGGCCTTGGTGGTGGTGCCTACCCGGGAACTCGCCTTGCAGATCGACCAACAACTCCAGGCCATCGCGTATTACACGCCGATCACCTCCATACCGGTCTACGGCGGGAGCGATGCGGCCTCGTTCGATCAACAGAAGGCCGCGCTGGTGGGTGGCACGGAGGTGGTGATCGCTACACCCGGAAAGTTGCTCAGCCACCTCAACCTCGGCTATGTGCCACTGAAAGGCTTGGATTTCTTGGTGCTCGATGAAGCGGACCGCATGATGGACATGGGCTTCATCGACGATATCATGCGCATCATCGGTTTCCTTCCAGAGGACAGGCAAACACTGTTGTTCAGTGCGACCATGCCGTCGGGGATCCGCGACCTCACCAAGCGGATATTGAAAGATCCCTTCGAGATCAGCATCGCCTTGAGCAAACCCGCCGAAGGCGTGGATCAGCAAGCATACGTCGTCACCGAGATGCAGAAGGGACCTGTGTTGGAACACATGCTGCGGACGAGCGAGGCCACAAGCATCATCATTTTCGCCGGGCGCAAGATCGAAGTGAAGAACCTGGCGCGTCACCTGAAGAAGCGCGGCTTCGATGCGGAGGCCATGCACAGCGATCTCGAGCAAAGCGAACGCGAGGCCGTGCTCCTCTCCTTCCGCAACCGCCGTCTGCGCATTCTGGTGGCCACCAACGTGGTGAGCCGGGGCATCGACATCGACGACATCGATATGGTCGTGAACTACGATGTGCCTTCCGATCCGGAGGACTACGTACACCGCGTTGGCCGTACGGCCCGCGCCGCACGTAAAGGACAAGCGGTCACCTTCATCAACGACAAGGAGATGCGCGAGTTCGGTCAGATCGAAAAACTGATCGGCTACGCGGTGCGGAAAATGCCGCTTCCTGAAGGGTTCGGTCCCGGTCCGGAATATCGGCCTGACCTGCGTGTATCCAAAGATCGCGGGCGGTCCGGAAGGTCGCCAGGAGGCCGTCCTTCCGGCGGTCGCCCCGGTGGTTCCAGTGCGGGAAGGCCCCGGCGCTAGCGGCCGCGGAACTTGGAGGCGTTCGCTTCCAGCACCTTGGTGGCATCGAAGGCCTTCGCCTTATCACCTACGCGTTCGATCTTCAAGGTGATGATCTTGTCGCCCTGGGCGATGGCGTTCACCACATCCTGGCCGGAGGTCACAAATCCGAACACGGTGTGCTTGCCGTCGAGCCAGGCGGTCTCCTTGTGGGTAATGAAGAATTGGCTGCCGTTGGTGGCAGGACCGGCGTTGGCCATGCTCAGCACGCCAGCGCGCGTATGCTTCAGGTCGGGATGGATCTCATCCGCAAAGGCATAGCCCGGACCACCCGAGCCGGTGCCTGTTGGGTCGCCGCCCTGGATCATGAAATCCGGGATCACCCGGTGGAAAGTGAGCCCATCATAGTAGGGCTGTCCTTGTCCACGTGCCGTGTTCTTCACCGTGCCTTCCGCGAGACCTACGAAGTTGGCCACGGTCATCGGCGCCTTCTCGAACTCCAGGGCGATCACGATCTCGCCTTTGCTGGTGGTGAACTTCGCGAAGAGGCCTTCGCCGGGGGTGGTGCTCATTGTCTTTTCAGTAGGGGTGGTAAGGGGATCGTGCGAGGTGGTGCCTTGGGTTACGGCATCCGTAGGCGCTGCACCGCAAGCGGCCAGCATCAAGGGTAGGAAGGAGCGGACAAGCATGAGATCGGTTCGCATGGTGTTGGTTGCTGACAGCCCTCTCGGGCATGCGGGGCGCGAAGATAGCGGCGCGATCATTCCATGAGGCGCTCTTCGATGGCATCGAGCTTCTCCAGGCTGTAGGTTCCCTCGGTGCGATGGACGATACGCCCCTCCGCATCGAGCACGAAGAAGTAGGGGATGTTCTCGTTCTCCATCCCTAGCGCCTGTTTGTAAGGCGCGATCTCGCCTTGGAAGAACAGGACGTGCTCGGCCACCTCGGGGTCCGCGCTCTTGCGGAACTTCTTCAAACTCGGCTCATAGGCCACCTTGTTGCCGCCCACGAACATGGGGATGAACCACACCTCGGCTTCATAAGTATCGGCGAACAAGCCATGCTTGGCCACGAAACGCAGGAAGGCCGGTTCCGCCCATTCCTCCAGCAACGGCGAGGCTTTCTGGCTGAAAGCAAGACCCACGAGGGTGTAGCCTTTCGCGCCCGGTGCGGGCAGGTTGATCTTTCGGCCATCGGATGTTTCACCGGTGAGCGGTGGGAAACGATCGGTTTGGGCCATAGCTGCGGCCGAGGCGAGCAAGGAAAGGGAGAAGAACAGGTGGCGCATGCTTTGAACGCCGAAGCCCGGCGTAGGTGTTGGGCGTGGGTCGGTCGCGTCTTTCAAGGATAGTGCCATCAATGCACACCGTGCTCCGGGTTCTTCCCTTTAACGGGGCGAAAGTGCGCCTTCATGTGTTCGATGTCAACGTCCAGATCACCTGTGGGCCAGAACGGAGGTGCGAAAGCGACGCATTTTCGGCCATAGTCGAAGGCCACCATGATGATCGGCACATGGGCCTTCACCGCGATGTGGTAGAAGCCGGTCTTCCAGGTTTCCACACGCTTGCGGGTGCCTTCCGGGGTGATGGCGATCTTGAACCCGGGCACCGTGCGGAACAGGTCGGCCACTTGATCCACCAGCATGCCCCGCTGGCTGCGATCCACGGGGTAGCCACCCATCGCCCGGAAGAACCAGCCGAACGGGGGGCCGAAGAGTTCCTTCTTCCCGAGGTACTTCACATCGTCCATGTGGGCTAGGCTGCGGGCGAAGAGGCCGAGGAAGAAGTCCCAATTGCTGGTATGGGGTGCGACGATCACGATGTACTTGTCCGGCCGTGGGAGCGACCGGTCCTCGATACGCCAGCCGATGAGGCGGAAGATGAAGTTGGCGAAGACCCGGAACATGGCAGCGCCGGGCAAGTTAGCGAGGTTGGGATAAGCGTAACCAGAGGCCGATCCGAGCGTATGAACCGGCCATGCAGCGCCCCTCTTTCGCGGTGGTCGATGTGGAGACCACCGATGGTGATCCCCGTCTGGCGCGCATCATCGAACTCGCCGTGGTCGTTCCCGGCACCGAGGAGGATCTCCAGGGCTGGCATGGTTTGATCGATCCCGGAATGCCTCTCCCCTTCTTCGTTCAAAAGCTCACCGGGATCAAGTCTTCAAATCTGCGCGGTGCACCTCGCTTCCATCAAGCGGCGCCCTGGATCCTGGCACTGACCGAAGGGCGCGTGATCGTGGCCCACAACGCGCGCTACGACATGACCGCCCTCACCGAGGAAATGGCCCGCTGTGGCCATGCGTTCCAGCGCAGCACACTCTGCACCGAGCGCTTGAGCCGGCAATTGCTCCCCCACCTCACCCACCACAACCTGGGGAGCTTGTGCCGCTATTTCGCCATTCCGTTCACCGCCGCGCACCGCGCCTATCCGGACGCCAAGGCGACCCTGGCCCTGCTGGAGCGCTTTATTGAAACGCACGGTGAGGAGCGCGTGCATGGCGCCATCCGGCCGTGGCCGACGGCGTTGAGGGCTTGAAGCCCCCCTAGTGCACGAGCGCGTTCAGGAATCAGCAGACTTCCGTGTAGTTTCGGACAATGACCGTGGTCCCGAGGAATGCAACCGTTCATGTTCAATGACGAAATTCTTGACGGCACGGTACATTTTCTACTTGTTTTTGGTTCGAAGCATCTACCGCAGACGCTGGAAAGGATTCCAGGTTGCGGCCTATTCGCTTTCTCTTACCTGCATTCTGATCCTATCCGTTGGACTAGCGTTCCTGTTAGCTCCAAACACGTCAATGCGTAGTGTTAGCATGAACGGGTTAGGATACCTATATGGAATAGTCGGCTATGCCATAGCTCATATTGCCGTCACATATTTCTTCCGTTTTGAGTATTCCTTCAGCACTCTTCGTTCCGCATATTCGGCTGCGAAGGCACAGGCCGTTGCTGCAATTTCATGGGTAGTATTCTGCGTAGGAGTTTTGGGCTTTGGTATTTTGTTTTTCATCCTGAACGCACTGCGACATTAGTGTTACGAGCCAAATCTGGCAGGGCACTGCGATGCACTAGCGTGTGCTATCGCTTCTGCCTTGTATTCGGAAGCATATGGTCTAAGGCAAAATCGTGAGCGCATACAGCACCCAAAGCACAAGTGCGATGGATGCCCCCACCAAGCCAGTGCGCTGGGCCCGCCGGCACCTCTTCGCGCTGAGCGCGGTGAAGGCATGCGGCTGTTTCAGCGCCTTGTTCGCGTTCCACCGGCCAAGACTGAAAGCGATCACACCCATCAGGAACGCGGGCACGACCAATTGCCCGGCGAAGGCCAGCGGAATGCTCAGGATACCGAGCACCTGCGCAGCTTGCGACAACGGAAGTGGGCGCGCTTCGATCATGCGATGGCGTGAGCGAGACGTTTGTGGAGGGCGAGCACCTGGGGCAGCAGAAGTTGCGAGCCATCGTTGACGATCACGGATCCTGCGGCGGCGAGGAGATCGGCTTCGGGCGCTTGGGCGGAGATGCGTGCGTTCACCTGTTCAGCCGACACGCCATCGCGTTCCATCACGCGCTGTACACGAAGCTCTTGCGGTGCGGAGACTACAACTAGGTGGTCCAAATGCTTCGCGCCCCCGGTCTCCACGAGCAAGGCCGCTTCCATCACGACATAGGCCGCTTTCTGTTCTGCGGCCCAAGAACGGAAACGTTCGCGGACGGCCGGGTGTACGATCGCGTTCAGGCGTGCGCGTGCATCGGCATCGTTGAACACGACTTTGGCAAGCTTGGCACGGTCCAACTCACCGTGGGGATAGGCGTCCATTCCAAAGGCTTGCTCCACTTGCGACCGCACGGCACCGGGCTCCACAAGCAATCGCTTGGCCTCTTCGTCCGCATGGAACACGGGCACCCCGAGGATCGACAGGATGCGGCAGACGAGGCTTTTGCCGCTGCCTATTCCGCCGGTGACCCCTACGGTGTACATGTGCTGATGCGTGCCAGGAGCGCACGCTCGGGCGGTCTCAGGAACTCGCCTTGGCTACCTCTTCAGTGAGCTGCATGGTATTGTCCATGGCGAGCGCGCTTTTTTCGAAGCGCAGCTTCACATTGGTATCCACCTCGAGCAGTACGGTCTTGTCGCTCACCTCCACCACTCTCCCATGGAGGCCGCCGATGGTGACCACCTTGGTTCCCTTTTGGATGGACTCACGGAATTTGCGGGCATCCTTGGCTTTTTTCTGCTGGGGCCGGATCATGAAGAAGTAGAACACGACCATCAACAAGCCCATCATGATCCAGAAGCTCACGGGGCTTTGATTCGAGGCTTGCAGGGGGAGGTTGAGAAGCATGGGCGCTAAGAATGGATGGTTGGTTCAGTGGTTCTTGGTAGGCGCGATCACTTCGCCGCGCAACATCAACACCGTGGTGGACGGCCGTGTATTGGCGACCACAGTGATCGTTTTTTCCTGGAGGCCTTCGCGGCCTTCGCTGTCAAAGGAAACCGCAATGGCACCGGTGCCGCCCGGCGGAACGGGTTCGCGGGGCCAACTCTTGCTCACGGTGCAACCGCAACTGCCGCGCACGTCGGCGATGAGCACCGCATTGCCGCCGGTGTTCTTGAAGTGGAACGTGCGTTCCACCAGCACCCCTTGCGAAACACGGCCCATGTCGATCGTCGTGCTGTCGAAGAGCATGCGTGGCAGGGCGGCGCTGTCCGTCTCCGCATATCCGGACGGACCATCGGGGAACAGCGCGGGCGTCACCTCCCCTTCCACGTGTTCGGTATGGTCGGTGAGCTGGCAGGCCGGAAGAACGAGACATGCGAGCAAGAAGGCCGATAGCAGGTGCCACCGGAAGAGTGGGCCGACCCGGGTGCGGGCGTGTCGATCGCGTACGCGTTCCATGATCAGCTTTCCAGCAATCCCCGCCCCACCTTGTGAATTCGGCCATCGGCCTTCATCTCCGCAAAAAGCTTGTCGAGGATGCCGTTGATGAAGTTCTTGCTCTTGGGTGTGCTGTAGGCCTTGGCCACCTCGATGTACTCGTTCAAGGTGACCTTCACGGGTATCTCTGGGAATTCGCGCACTTCGGTGAGTGCCATCTTCATCAGGATCATATCGCTCAGCGCGATGCGATCGGCCTCCCAGTTCGCGGCTTTCTCGCCGATGCTTTCCTCATGCTCGGGGCCCTGCTCGATACACTTGCGGAAGAGCGTGCTCACGAAATCATGTTCCTCTTGTGGCGCACGGAGCACATCCACCACCGCCGGGTCGAACGCCGCCACATCACGCGATCCTTCCAATACGCGCTTCACCAGGGCACAGGCCAGGTCCATGTCCTCGAGCCAATAGATGCTGCGGGCCTCGTAGATGTCGTGCAGCTCTTCGAAGTGTGCCGTGTGCTCCAGGAACAGATGCTGCAGGAGTTGCTGCTCACGCTTCGGGTCCAGCGTGGGTTCGGCCATGTAAGCTTGGTAAGCGGGGTCCGATTCGAACTGCTTGAGGATGCGTTGGAACATCTCCATTTGTCCCATCCAGCCCAGGCGGCGCTTGTTGGCCTCCGCTTCGAGCAAGGCCGAGGAGGCGATCCCGGTGATCAAAGGCCCATCCACGAATTTCCGGCTGGCGGAGAGGTCGGAAGCGGAGGGCAAGTGTTTCAGCTTGCGGTCCTCGATGCGTTGTTCGGCAAGGCGCCGGAACTCCCCGAAAGTGAGCAGCAGGGAAACGAAGAGATCGAACGTCCGCTCGATGCTGAGAAAGAGCTCCTTCTCGATACGAGCGGCGCTATTGCTGTCGCTTTGCCAGAAGGCGTAAAGTGACTGGTATACCTTGATACGCAGATAGCGCCGGTTCAGCATGGGTCAGTGGCTCAGGCCGGCCTCGTGCATACTACGCACGCGTTGTTCGGCGGCCTGGTTGGCGGCCAGGTAAGTGGGGATATTGCCTTCGGCGCTCGCTTTGAAGATGCGGAGCGCGGTGTTGTAGATGTCCTGGGTCTGGGCCATGGCCGCACCCCGGTCATAGCCCTTGCGTTCCCAGGCACAGTTGATGATGCCCCCTGCGTTGATGAGGAAATCAGGTGCGTAGAGGATGCCCTTCTCGATCACCGCGGGGCCATGCACGCTTTCATCGGCGAGCTGGTTGTTCGCGGCACCGGCGATCACGGAACACTTCAATCGTGTCAATGTATTATCGTTCACCGTAGCGCCCAATGCACAGGGGGAATAGATGTCCACGTCCAGGTCATAGACCTCGTCCGGCTTCACGATGGTGATCGCGGGGTGCTCGGCCTTGATGGCGGCGAGTTTGTCGTCGTGGATATCGGTGAGGAAGACCTTCGCCCCCTCTTTCACCAAATATCCCGTGAGGTAGCGACCCACGTTGCCCGCGCCCTGAACAGCCACTTTGCGTCCGCTCAGGTCATCACTTCCGTATGCGGTCTTGGCGGCCGCCTTCATTCCACAGAACACACCGAAGGCGGTGACGGGACTGGGATCGCCACTCCCCCCCATACTCTCCGGCAAGCCGGCCACGTGACGGGTCTCCTTGCGGATGTTCACCATCTCGGCGGTGCTCATGCCCACATCTTCGGCGGTGATATAGCGACCGTTGAGACTGTCTACGAAACGCCCGAACCGGCGGAACATCGCCTCGGTCTTCTGGGTGCGGGCATCGCCGATGATCACGGCTTTGCCTCCACCCAGGTCGAGACCGGCCAGCGCGCTCTTGTAGGTCATGCCGCGGCTCAGGCGCATCACATCGTTCAACGCTTCGGTCTCCGAGGCATAAGGCCACATGCGTGTGCCGCCGAGCGCCGGGCCCAGGGTGGTATCATGCACCGCGATGATCGCACGCAAGCCGGTTGGACGATCGTAACAGAAAAGCACCTCCTCGTGGTCGTGCAGTTCCATGCGGCCGATCACGGCCGTTTCCTCGTGGGTCCTTGTGCGGGTGGACATGACCGTCATTTCAAAGGGCGTGGTTGCTCGCGGGGCCTGCACAGGCGGTGGTCCGCCGGTACACCTTCCTCTGGTACGCGGCTACCTTTGGCGGCCGGCGTGCCCGATGGAAGGCGGCGCAAAACTAGCAAGATCGTCCGCGCCTGATGCGACCGCTCCTGAAGCTCAACCCCTACTTCGCCAAGTACAGTGGTCGATTGCTCCTCGGCGTGCTCTTCATCATCCTGAGCAATCTCTTCGCGGTGTACAGCCCGCAGGTGGTGCGGGAGGCGGTGGATCTGATCGCTGCGGGCATTCGCCAGGCGGACCTTCCACCGGACCAGCGGCATATCACCATCCCCTCCACCTTGGATATGTGGGTGGGGTGGACCGGCCTTGACCTCGAAGGCCGGTTGAACGAATTGGGAAGCGATGAGGCGATCCTGGCCACCGTGACCGGTTGCGCGCTGCTGTTGGCGATACTCTACCTGGTGTTCGCGCTCTTGAAGGGTCTGTTCATGTTCTTCATGCGCCAGACCATCATCGTGGTGAGCCGCCTTATCGAGTACGATCTGAAGAACAGGGTGTACGAGCATTATCAGCGGCTGGACCGGGCGTTCTACAAACGCAGCAGCACGGGCGACCTGATGAACCGCATCAGCGAGGATGTGAGCAAAGTGCGCATGTACCTCGGACCTGCGGTGATGTATACCATCAACCTGGTGGTGCTCTTCGTGATGTGCATCGGCTTCATGCTGCACGTGAACGCGGAGCTAACCCTATGGACCCTGCTCCCGCTACCGCTCATGAGCCTGGTCATCTACCGCGTGAGCGACCTGATCAATCGTCGGAGCATGGATGTGCAGAGGCAACAGAGCACTTTGAGCACACTGGCCCAGGAGAGCTTCAGCGGGATCCGGGTGTTGAAGGCGTACGCCCAGGAACACCAAGCCTCCGAGCGGTTCCGTTCGTCCTCGCTGCGCTACCGGACCCTGAGCCTGGCACAAGCCAAGGTGGACGCCTTGTTCATGCCGGCCATCCAACTGCTCATTGGAGTGAGTTCGGTGCTCACGGTGTTCATCGGCGGCAGCAAGTTGATCGCGGGTGACCCCACGGTAAGTGTCGGGCGTATCGCGGAGTTCATCATCTACGTGAACATGCTCACCTGGCCCTTCGCTTCCGTGGGTTGGGTGACCTCCTTGGTGCAGCAGGCCAGCGCGAGCATGGAACGCATCAACGAGTTCCTGGACCAGCAGCCAGCCATCACCGGTGGAACATTGGCCCCCAATGACCTACGTGGAGAGATCCGTTTCGAGAACGTCTCCTTCACCTATCCCGACACCGGCATACAGGCCTTGGACCATGTCAGCTTCCATGTGCCCGCAGGCGGTACGCTCGCGATCGTGGGCCATACCGGGTCCGGCAAGAGCACCGTGGCCGATCTGATCGTGCGGCACTACGATGCCACGGAGGGCTCGATCGCCATTGATGGTTCCCCGATCCAACAGTTCGAACTGGCCGCTTTGCGGAAGCGCATCGGCTACGTACCGCAGGACGTTTTCCTCTTCAGTGATAGCATCGTCAACAACATCGCCTTCGGCAAGGACCGGCACGAGCACGAACTGATCGCGGAGGCCGCGCGTGCCGCACAGGTGGACGAAAATATCCGCTCGTTCCCGAAGGGCTACGATACCCTCTTGGGCGAGCGCGGCGTGACGCTGAGCGGTGGCCAAAAGCAGCGTGTGAGCATCGCGAGGGCCCTGGCCACATCCCCTCGCATACTGCTCCTGGACGACCCCTTGAGCGCGGTGGACACGGCCACAGAGGAAGCCATCCTGCGCGACCTGCGCAAAGCGCGTTCGGGTGGGCGCACCACCATCATCATCAGCCACCGCATCAGCGCGGTGCAGGACGCGGACCACATCCTGGTGCTGGAGGACGGGCGCATTATCGAAGAAGGCCGCCATGTGGATCTGCTGGCAAGGGCCGGTGCCTATGCCAAACTCCACCAAGAGCAACTGCTGGAGGAGGCCCGTCAACGCGCCTGAGCCTCAGGCGTAGAGACTTGCGGGGCTCGAAGGTCCTTCTATCTTTGATAGACCCAAATCGACCCTGCGTCATGGTGGACGATCGTGAGGATGTGTACTCGAAAGCGGTGCGTGCCGGAAAGCGGACCTACTTCTTCGACGTGAAGAGCACCCGTGGGCGGGACCTGTTCCTAACCATCACGGAGAGCAAGAAGCACACGAACGATGACGGTTCGGCCAGCTACGAGAAGCACAAGATCTTCCTCTACAAGGAGGACTTCGAGAAGTTCATGGACGGCCTGCAGCAAGCGTTCGAGGAGATCGACCGGCTCAAGGCCTCCGGCGAGTATATCCAACAGGACACCCATCGTCCAGTGGAGGGATCCTCTGACATCCACTCCTCCGGGGACCGCTTCACCCGCGTCGATTTCGAGGATCTCGATCGCAAGGACATCTGATCTTCGGTCCCATCGGATCGGAATGGTGCGCCCACATTGAGTTGTTCAAAAATCACCTGTTTATCAACAGGCATTTGGGTCCGGTACGTCCCTTCTTTGCGCCCGTCGTAACCGTTGACCCAACGCTTTGGCCGATCGCGTTACGCACCACGAACACATGGCCAAGATCATCACCATCGTGAACCAGAAAGGCGGTGTGGGCAAGACCACCACCGCCATCAACCTGGCCGCCTGCTTCGGCGTGCTGGAGCGCCGCACCTTGTTGGTGGACGCCGACCCGCAGGCGAACGCCACCAGCGGCGTCGGCTTCGATCCGCGCACCGTGAAGGCCAGCATCTATGAATGCATCATCAACAACACCCCCGCACAGGAGGTGATCCTACAGACCGACAACCCGAACCTGGACATCCTGCCCGGGCACATCGACCTGGTGGGCGCCGAGATAGAGATGATCGACATGGCCGATCGGGAGCGGCAGATGAAGAACGTGCTGGATCCGCTGCGCGACCTGTACGACCTGATCATTGTGGACTGCAGCCCGAGCCTGGGCCTGGTCACCGTAAACGCATTGACCGCAGCGGACAGCGTGATCGTGCCCGTCCAGTGTGAATACTTCGCACTGGAGGGCCTGGGCAAATTGCTGAACACCATCAAGATCGTGCAGCAACGGCTCAACACCGAGCTGATGATCGAGGGCATGTTGCTCACCATGTATGACAGTCGCCTTCGCCTGGCGAACCAAGTGGTGGAAGAAGTGAAGACCCACTTCCAGCAACTCGTGTTCGATACCGTGATCCATCGCAATGTGGCTCTGGGCGAGGCGCCGAGCCATGGCCAGACCATCATCATGCACGACGCCAGCAGCAAAGGCGCCGTGAACTACCTGAACCTGGCGCGCGAGATCCTGCAGAAGAACAGCATGACCCGCATCCCTGAACACCAGCGCACCATCGCCATCCCCGAGGAACAATGACCAAGAAACGTGGGCTGGGCCGTGGCCTGAGCGCCCTGCTGGAGGATTCCGGCACCGATATCACCGAACGCAGCCCCGTGCCCGAGTTCGGCGCGCAGCGCGTGGCGGGCAACGTCGCCTCCATCTCCATCAGTTGGATCGAGCCCAACCCCTTCCAGCCGCGCACCCACTTCAGCCCGGAGGCGCTCACCGAACTGAGCAACAGCATCCGTGAGTTGGGGGTGATCCAGCCCGTCACCGTGCGCAAGGTGGGCTATGACAAGTACCAGCTCATCAGCGGCGAACGCCGGTACAGGGCCAGCCAGGCCGCAGGGCTCACCGAGATCCCTGCCTACATCCGCATCGCCAACGACGAGGCCATGTTGGAAATGGCATTGGTGGAGAATATCCAGCGCGAAGACCTGGACGCGATCGAAGTGGCCATCAGCTTCGAACGCCTCATCGACGAAGTGAAACTGACGCAGCAACCGCTGAGCGCCAAGGTGGGCAAGGACCGCACTACGGTCACGAACTACCTGCGCCTGTTGAAACTCCCACCGGAAGTGCAGATGGGCATCCGGCAGCGGCAGTTGGGCATGGGCCACGCCCGTGCGCTCCTGGCCGTGAGCGATCCGGCGCAGCAGGTGGATCTGTTCCGCCGCATTGTGGAAAGCCAGCTGAGCGTTCGTGAGGTGGAGGATCTCGCCCGCTCCAGCAAGAAGGGCTCTCTCTCCCTCGGCGGTGCGCGCATGAACGGCACTCTGCACAAACAGACCGCGAAACGGCTGAGCGAACGCTTCGGCACGAAGGTGGTGGTGAAGCAGGACGCCCAAGGCAAGGGCCGCATCGAGCTCGGTTTCCGCACCTCCGACGAACTCGCCGCGATCCTGGCCAAGCTGGGCGCCTAGCCCATGCGTGCGCTGCTCCTGCCTTGCTGCCTCGCGGTCGCCTTGACCGCCGGGGCGCAATCGGACAGTGCGATCACGCTTGCGGATACCGCACGCGTCCTCACTTGGAAGGAACGCCACAAACCCGGGCGCGCCACGCTCTATAGCGCGCTTCTCCCGGGCGCGGGCCAGGTGTACAACCGCAAGTATTGGAAAGTGCCCATCGTAGCCGCCGCCTTCGGAGTGAGCACCTATTTCCTGATAGAAAACACGCGCCAGTACAATCGCTACAAGAACGCCTACGTCGCCCTGGTCGATAACGACCCGAACACGGTGGATGAGTTCAACGGTGAATTCAGTTCAGCGGCGGTGCGCGACGTGGCAGATACCTATCGCCGTTGGTTGGACATGAGCTACCTGGCGATCGGGCTGGTCTATGTGCTCAATATCGTGGATGCTACCGTGGACGCGCACTTTGTGCGGTTCGATGTGGGCGAGGATCTTTCGATGGAGCTGCGGCCCTCGCTGCCTATAGCGGCGCAGGGAGCGCTCGGGGTGACGCTCCAGCTTCGGCTCTGATCCGTTCGCTCCCCTTCTTTCGTTGCGGTTGCGGGATGCTACCCATCTTCACGCCATGAACATCGCTCTCTACGGCACCGGAAAAATGGGCCAGGCCATTGCACAGGTCGCACGGCAGCGCGGGCATACGATCGGCCTGGAAGTACACGCCGCGAACGCGGGCTCTTCACCGAAGGGAATGGACGTGGCCATCGAGTTCAGCCGGCCGGAGCATGCGGTAGCGAACATCCGGCTGTGCGTGGAAGCCGGTGTGCCGGTGGTGGTGGGCACCACGGGTTGGTACGATCATTTGCACGAGGTGCAGCAGGTTGTCGCCGAGAAAAAGGGCTCGGTGCTTTGGGCGAGCAACTTCAGCATCGGGGTGAACCTCTTTTTCCGCGTGAACCGTCTGCTGGCGCAGTTGATGGATACACAGGCGCAGTACAACGTCCATCTCGATGAGATCCACCACATCCACAAGCTCGACGCTCCCAGCGGCACAGCGATCACGCTGGCGCGGGATATCGATCTGCGGACCCAGCGGTATTCGGGGTGGAAGCTCAAGGACCAGGAGCAGGCGCAGGGGCGAACGGACGGTCATGCCCCCGCTCCTGCCCCTGCCCCTGTCGAGATCCAAAGCGAGCGCACCGGTGAAGTCCCCGGAAAACACAGCGTGAGTTGGACCAGCGCGGCCGACCGGATCATCATCACCCACGAGGCCTTCGGGCGGACCGGTTTCTCTACGGGCGCGGTGCTCGCGGCGGAGTGGCTCGCGGATCCCGTTCAGAAGCGGCAGGGCTTGTTCACCATGGAGGATGTGCTGGGTTGAACCCGGACCTCGCACCATCGTCCCGTCCCCGTAAACGATCGCCCGTTCATACAACGTCCCGGGCGCTTCTGCGATCCGTTGCGCACCTTCGCAGCCGATGATCCCTTACCTCTTCCTCTTCGCCTATATCGGCGTGCTGTTCGCATGCCTTTGGAAATACTTCGTGAAAGCGGGTCGCCCAGCCTGGGAAGGCTTCGTACCAGGCTACAACCTGTTGATCTGGCTGAAGCTGAGCGGCAAGCCTTGGTGGTGGATCTTCCTCTTCCTGGTGCCGGGTGTGAATCTGCTCGTGTTCCTGATCCTGAACGTGAACATCAGTATCACGCTGAGCGAGCGCACTTTCAAGGACCATGTGATCATGGTGCTCTTGCCATGGGTGAAGATCCCGCAGCTGGTGTTCTCGCCGAAGCACGCGTACGTGGGTCCAATTCCTGTAGCACAACGCAAGCGCGGGCGGTTGGGCCAATGGGGCGATGCGATCCTTTTCGCGGTGATCGTCGCTACGGTGTTCCGCACCTTCACCTTCGAGGCCTTCACCATTCCTACGCCTTCCATGGAGAAGAGCCTGCTGGTGGGCGATTATCTCTTCGTGAGCAAGTTGAGCTACGGCCCGCGCATGCCGATGACCCCGCTCACCTTCCCCTTCACGCACCACACCATGCCCTTCACCGCGAGCATGCCCAGCTTCGTGGAGTGGTTCAAGCAACCCTATCGGCGCCTGCCGGGCTTCGGCGATCCGCAACGCGGTGATGCGGTGGTCTTCAACTTCCCCGAGGGCGATACCGTGGTGGCCAATTTCCAGAACCAGAGCTACTACCAACTGGTGCGCGACTACGGTCGCGACAAGATCCACGACCCGAAGTTCAAGATGTTGAACATGGTGGATGGACAGGTGCGGCAAGTGGAGACCGGTGGCATTTTGGTGCGGCCGCTGGACAAGAAGGAGAACTACATCAAGCGCTGTGTTGCTGTTGCCGGTGACACGATCGAAGTCCGACATGGCTTCGTATTCATCAACGGCGAGCAACAGGACCTGCCCGGCATGGCGCAGTACGGCTACGAATTCATACTGAAGGACCGGTTCAACGAACGGATGCTGAAGGAACAGTACGACATCAGTCCGGACGACCTCTCCCCCGGTGAGAACGGCGGTGTGAGCATCCCGCTCACCGAGGCGAACGCGGCCAAACTGAAGACCTTCAACAACGTGGTGAACATGACGCGCCAGGACCATCCGAAGGGCTATGCCTCACCGTACCACAAATGGCCCTATTTCCCCAACCACCCGGACTATGATTGGAGCGAGGACAACTTCGGCCCGCTGTGGATCCCGAAGAAGGGCGCGACCCTTGCCTTGGACCTGCACAACCTTCCGCTCTACGAGCGTGCGATCCGGGTGTACGAGCACAACGATGTGCGTGTGGAAGGTGGACGGATCCTCATCAACGGCAAGGAAGCCACGAGCTACACCTTCCAGCAGGACTACTTCTGGCTGATGGGCGACAACCGCCACCGCTCGCAGGATGCGCGCTTCTGGGGCTTCGTGCCGCATGACCATGTGGTGGGCAAGGCGGTG
The DNA here is from genome assembly GCA_016703105.1 of Flavobacteriales bacterium. GTDB lineage: Bacteria > Bacteroidota > Bacteroidia > Flavobacteriales_F > PHOS-HE28 > PHOS-HE28. Next base: position 186,802 of record JADJCS010000001.1, on the reverse strand, counting down.
CTGATCTGGTTCACCAAGGATCCCTACACAGGCATTCGCTGGAAGCGTCTCTTCACCTTGGTAGGACGCAAGTAAGGGGTCGGTACCGCGATCGGCGAGCTTTGTCCGGACCGATGCGATCACTGGGGGAACGTTGGCGCGGGCTGAGCTCTTGGACCCGGGCTTTCCTGCAGGCCATGGTGCTGCTGATCCTTGTACACACTTTCGTGTTGCGCTGGGTGATCGTGCAAAGCACCAGCATGTTCGCCACCTTGGTGCCCGGTGATGTGGTGGCGGTACAGCGCTGGCCCGTATGGACCGGGTTCCAACGCGGGGACGTCGCGGTCTTCCGCGATCCAGCACAGGATGATGTGCGCATGGGGCGGCGCCAACTTCTGGTCAAGCGGATCGTAGGTCTGCCGGGGGATACCGTGCGCATCCGCAACGGCCATTTGTTCGTGAACGGAATGGTGCTAGGGCCCTGGCCCGGCCAAACACAGCGCTACCTGGTGCGCTTGAAGGCCGGGGCCGATGCGGTGCAAGTGGCCCATGCCATCGGCCTTCCGGAGGCTTACCTGCTCCGGAACGATGACCACTTGGAGGTGCCTCTTAACAGGTCGCTCGCGGCACTGGTGGAAGCACTGCCCGAAGTGCGCTCAGTAGCTCCCATGGGCTTGAGCCTGAAGCCCGCCAGGCACCTCTTCCCCTTCAGCCCCATTCAACCTTGGAGCACCGACGCGTACGGCCCGATCAGGATCCCAGCTGAAGGCGATACCGTAAATGTCAATGTGGGCACGCTCCCGCTCTACGACCGGATCATGACGCGCTATGAGGGACACTCCTTGGAAGTGGCCGGCAACACCTTGCTCCTGGACAGCGAGCCCTTGGAGCGCTACGTGATCGGGCAGGACCACTACTTCGTGCTGGGCGACAGCCGCCACAACAGCGCGGATTCCAGGCACTGGGGCTTCGTGCCGGCCGACCATCTGGTAGGTAGAGCGCAGCGCGTGCTTCTCTCCTTGGACAGTGAACGGCATGCGTTGCGTTGGGAACGGACCCTTCAAGGCGTGGCACGGTAGATACCTTCGCAACATGCGAAAAGGTTGTATGTGGATGGTGCTGCTGGCGCTGATGGCCTGCGGAAGGAGCGGCACGAGCGGACGGTGCGCGGAGTTCTTCGAGCCCTACCCGGATGTGATCAGTGATCGGCCACGGACCAGCGAGAACGCCAACTTGCTCGATGCCATGGCGGCGTATTCCGATCACGAGTTCGCGACGGCGGCGGAGTTGCTGGTGAAAGAACTGAAGTCCGCACAGAACCTGGAACAGATCCGCATGTACCTGGCCAGTTGCTACCTGGGCGCCGGTCGGCCTTTCGACGCCGAACTGCAACTGGACTTCGTGGAGAACGCCGATCGACAGAACTACGCTGAGGCCGCGGAATGGTACACCGTGCTCTGTTGGCTATGTAGCGACCAGCTTGACCGCGCGTTGGAGGGCGCGCGCCTGATCGCGGGCAAGGAACGGCACACATTTAAGCAGGAAGCCGCCGAACTCGCCAAGGTGCTCGGTGCGTGAAGGCGAGCGGAATTCTTGCCGGATTGCGTGCGGCCTTGGCGGAACCGTTGCCTGGCCATGATCGCTTTTTGGAATTGAGCGGATATAAGCGACCCGATATCGAAGCGGCGTTGCGACAGGACCGAGCGCCACGGGAGAGCGCCGTGTTGGTGCTTCTCTTTCCCAAGGAAGAAAGGCTGCACACGTTGCTCATGGTGCGGCCGGAATATGATGGTGTACACAGTGGGCAGGTAAGCTTCCCCGGCGGGCGACGCGAGGCGCACGATGCCGATCTGCAAGCCACCGCCCTGCGCGAATTCGGGGAAGAGACCGGTGTGCATCCCTCGGGTATCGAGGTGCTCGGGGCGCTGAGCCAGGTCTACATCCCGCCCAGCCGATCACTGGTAACGCCCTTCGTGGCCTATCGGGCCGAGCTTGGACCGGTGCGTCCGGATCCACGTGAAGTGCAGGCGCTGGTGGAGGTACCCTTGGCCGATCTGGTCCGGGAAGACGTGGTCCAACACCGGGAACACTACATCCAAGTGCTGGGGCGAAAAGCGACCATCCCCTATTTCGATCTGGCCGGGCAGGTGGTATGGGGCGCCACCGCGATGATGCTGGCCGAGCTACGCGAGCTGATCTTGCGCCACGGCTAGTCCGATCTCCTTGAGGAAGCGTTCGTTCGGCAGATGGCCTTTCGGATCGGAACACCAACCCTCCTTGATCCGTCGCACGAAGTACATGTCGATGGCACCCTTGTTCTTCGCCTCCACTTGGCCGCGGTGCTCGCACTCGAACCGGTCCTTCACCAGGGCGTAGGTAGTGCCGCTTATGTTCACCTCGCCCGGTTCACCACTGCTCTCCATCCGGCTCGCGGTGTTCACCGTATCGCCCCAAATGTCATACGCGAATTTGCGTCGGCCCACCACGCCGGCCACCACCGGTCCGGTATGCACACCGATACGCAGGATCCAAGGTTCCTTCCCTTGGGCTTCACGTTGTTGCCTCTGCGCTTCCATCAGGTCGCGCACCTCCAGAGCCGCAAGCGCGCATTTGCAGGCATGGTGGGCATCGCGCGTGGGCACCCCGGCCGCGCACATGTAGCTATCGCCGATGGTCTTGATCTTCTCGATGCCGTAGCGCCCCACGATCTCATCGAAGTGGATGAAACACTCGTCCAGTTCGTTCACCAGTTCCTCCGGGGTCATCTTCTCCGCCGCCTTGGTGAACCCTTTCATATCGGTGAAGAGCACCGACACCTCCTCATGGCGGCGGGCGGTGGCCTTGCCCTTTTCCTTCAGCTCTTCGCTGATCTCCTTGGGCAGGATATTGAGCAGCAAGTCCTCGATGCGGACCTTCTGGCCCTCGATCTCATTGCTCTGCGCCACCACCTCAGCGGTACGCTCCTCCACACGCTTCTCCAATATCTGGTTACGCAACCGCAGCTGGCGTTCGCGCACTTTGATGAAGCTGAAGAGCGCCAGACCGATGGTGAACGCCAGCAGGGTATAGAACCACCACGACCGGTACCAAGGTGGATGGATCAAGAACGCGTACTCCAGCGGTTCGCTCCACACGCCCGCCCGGTTGATGGCCTTCACCCGGAAGGTATACCCCCCCGGCGGCAGTGCAGGATAGCTGGCGGTGGTCTCTTCGGTAACGGGTTGCCAATCCGTATCCAAGCCCTTGAGCTGATATTGGTAACGCACTGCGCCAGGATCACTGAGCGAGACGCACCCATAGGTGAAGCGCAGGTTGCGTTCCGTATGCGACAGGGACAGGTCAGGCTCCGCGACGCGTTCCTCCAAGTTCACTTTCAGTTCGCGCAATGCCACGGAGGGTGGCGGCATACGATCGGCGCCTTTGGCCGCTAGTACCCGCGTGGCCCCGTTCGCCGTGCCGAACCAAAGGTCCCCGCCCTCCGTGCGGCATACCGCGCCCAGTTTCGCTTCGATACCCGTGAAACCGGAGCGGTCCGTGAAGGACAGGAAGCCATCCACTTTGGGTCGCCATTTGTTCAACCCCTTGGTGGTGCCGATCCAAACATGGTCCTGGCCGTCCAGTGCGATCGAACGCACGCTGTTGCTGAGAAGACCTGTAGCTACGGAATGGCGCTCCACGATCCGGTCGTCCTTCAGGATCATAAGTCCTTGCCCTTCTGTCCCCACCCACAATCGCCCCTCCGCATCCTCCACGAAGCAAGTGGGTGTGAAACGGTCCTCCAGCGCAATGGACTTGGCGATGCCGTTGTCGATGCGGGCAATGCCAGCGGAGGTGCATCCCACCCAGAGCGTACCGTGCGGGTCCCGGTACAACGCGCTCACATTGTCGCTGGCCAGACCGTCGGCTTGCCCATAGACCATCGGTATCTGACCACTTCCGGGCAGCATGCGGACCAGGCCGCGCAAAGTGCCTATCCAGATCTCACCAAGTAGTCCCACCTCCAAGGCGGTCACCTTCAGCTCGGGTATGTATGGGGAGAGTTCCTCGTGCGCGTTGGCCCGAAAGAGCGAAGGTTCCAATTCCAGCAGACCACCGGTCTCGGTACCCACCCAGATCTGGCCACGTTGGTCGATACGCAAGCTGCGCACACGGTTACTGGTGAGTTTGCCTTGCTGCATGCTCAGGGTCTTCACCCGGGCGGTACTGGTCTCGTCGGGGTCGAGGATGCCGATCCCACCGCTGGTGCCGAACCAAATACGTCCCTCTTTGTCCTCCACCACGCTCCATACTTCGCGGTCCATCAACCCATCGTCCTCGCCGAAATTCTGGAAGCGTTCACCCTTGAACACATCCATGCCGTTGTGGGTGGTGCCGATCAACATGTTCCCTTCGCGATCGGACGCCAGACAGCGGACCGAATTGCCGTGCAGACCGTTGCCCGCTGTGAAACGCCGCACGCCGCGCGCGTCGACGCGCGCAATACCACTATCCCACGTGCCGATCCAAATACGACCTTCCGCATCCTCACCGAAGCTGAGGACAATGCTGCTGGGTAACCCCCGGTTCAGGTCGAATACTTCCACCATGCCCGTCCGGGCATCCTGGCGGAAGGCGCCGCCGATCGTGGTCCCGATCCAAAGACTTCCGGATCGGTCCTGGTAGAGCGCCGTCACTTGGTGCATGTCCGTGACACCCGGGACGGTCAGGGGTTCGAAGCGCGAAGCCGCCGCGTTCCATTGCTGGATCGCACCGGTGGCATCGATCACGCAAACACGCCCATCGCGCAAGCGGACCACGCCGGTGATCTGCGCGTTCGCGCCTTGGGCCTCCTCAATGCGTTCGGCCGTGGGTGATGATCCGGCCTCGCCTGGGCTGAAACGCAGGACACCCTCGCCGAAGGTGCCGATCCAAATGGCGCCGGTACTGTCTTGCGTGATCCCCGTCACATCGGTGCTAAGTTTCACACCTTGGAGTTGTACCATGTGCCAACGCAGGCCGTCGAAGCGGGACAGCCCCCCACCCAGATGGCCGACCCAGAGATGTTGGTCGCGGTCGAGCAACAAACAGCGCACACCGTTGGGCGCTAGATCCCCCCCGTTGCTGAACGGGGTGACGTTCACCCCGTCATAACTGGCCAAACCAGCCTCGGTGCCGATCCACATCAAGCCGCTGCTATCCTGCAACACCGCGTTCACCTTCTGTGCGGGTAGGTTCTCCTGCACCCCGATGTTCTCGAAGTAGAACCGCTGGCCTTGGGCCAGCAGTGGCAGTAGTACGGCAAGGAGGGCGGATCGTCGGAGCATTCCCAAGGTTGGTCGCCGCAAGGTATCGAGGCGAACGATCCGCAAAGGGCGCTCAGCGCGTGAGTTCATAGAAGCTGGGATCCGCCCCAGCGGCGTCGCTCACCACCAAGGTGTTGTTCACGCTCTCGCTGTAGTTCTGCATCAATCCTTTCAACCCGGTGTAGTTGTAGAACGAATAGATATCGTCCTTGCGCCCATCCACCGGAACCCAGTAGGATTTCCCTCCGGAGGCGCGCCCATGCCCGGCGTACCACACCAGGATGGTGTTCACCTTGTTGGTGCGTACAAGATCGCGCAACTCGATGTTGAAGAAGCGCTCGGTCTGCTCCTTGCTCAAGTTCTTCTTCGTGATGGTCTTCTGCACGTTGTACTTGGAGAAGGCCTTCTGCATCTTCTGCACATCGCCCGTGGGGCCCTGCAGTGCCGGGAAGTATTTGTAATTGGTGTTCTCGATGAAGATCACCCAGGTGGTACCTGTCGCCGAATTGGCCGCCGGGGGCGGTGCCGGGATCGGGTTGGCGGTCGGTTTCCCAGGATCAGGTTTCGGCGGCGTCACCACCGCCACCGGTTCCGGCGCTCTGCGCAGCAGTGCATAGGAGAGTTCGGTGGCATTGCCGAACTGGTCCTCCGCGCGTAAAGTGATACGTTCCTTACCCTCGATCGGCAACTTGATGCTGAACTCCGTGCTCGCGGTATCGGGAATGAAACTCGCGTTGACGCCATCCACGGTGATGGCGCGGATCACACTGGCATCCTTCGCCCGGCCTTCCAGGAAGATGTCGGTCTTGCCCGCCTGCACCGAAAGTTGACGATCGCCGGTCGGGGTGGGTAGCAGCAGCACCAACTCGGGAGCGATCCCCTCGGTGCGCTCGATCGCGAAGCCGGAGGCGGAGATGTTATCATACACATCCACCGCTTCCACCTCGATCCGTTCCGTGCTCGCGGAGATGGGCAACAGCGCATAGAACTCGGGGTCCTTATCCTCCTTGGTGAACTCGGCCTCCACGCCGTTCACGCGGATCCCTTTCAGCAGGTTGCGATCGCGGACGTGGCCGGTCACTTTCACGCGGTCGAGCACGGCGCTCACCTGCACCTTGTCGCCGCTGCGGTATGGTTCCTCCACGGTGATGATCGGGGGATCGCTCTCACGGTTCATTTCGAAGAGCGCATCGGCGGCCTTCTGGCGGCGGACTTTCAGATCCTGGAGCGTACCGGCGTTCGTGGTGGGGTCTTCGCTCAGTATTTTCTGGGCGGCGTCCAGGTCGGCGATCGCGCCTTCGAGGTCTACGTTGGCCTCCCGGCATTGGGCGCGGAGCAGCAGCGCCGATACATCCTTGGGCCTTTCCTGGAGCACCCGGTTCAGGTCGTTCACCGCGTTCTGCTGCTGGCCATAGCCATGGTAGTAGCTCGCGCGTTGGAAATAGACCTCGGCGTCAGTGCGGCCGTTCGCGATCACCTTACTGATGTCGTCGATGGCCTTGGCGTATTCCTTCTGATGCGCATAGGCTTTGCTTCGCGTGAACAGCGCGGAGGTGCTCCGAGGGTTCAGTTCCAAGGCGGTGGTGGTGCGTTCCACGGCCTTGTCCAGGGTGCGTAGTTGCATGGTGGGTCCGGTGTACTCATCGTGCAGCTTCAATTGGACCTCCGCGAGCGCCACGTAGGCGTCCTCGTAGAGATAGTTCCATTCGATCACACGTTCCAGATCGGTTTCCGCGGTACGGTAGTCGTGCTGCGCCATGCGCACCAATCCATGCAAGTAGTAGGTGTCGGTGGTGCCTTTCACGGCGAGTGCCGCATCGGCATCGCGCGCAGCGCGGTCCAGATCGCCCAGAGCCAGGCTGGCACGTACGCTTGCTTGGAGCGCCGGAAGGTTCTTCGGCGAAATGGCCAGGGCTTTGTCGCTCAGCATCCGCGCTTGTGCGGCATCGCCGAGGTCCAAATAGGCCAATGCGGCTTTGGCGGCGTGCTCCGGTTCGCTCGGGTCCAGAGCGGCCACGCGGCGCAGATCGCTCGCCGCATCCGCTTTTCGTTCCAAAAGGACATACACCTCAGCGCGACCCTGGTAGGCCTTGACAAGACCACTGTCCGTGCGGATGGCGAAGGTGTACTTCTCCAGTGCCTCGGTGAGTTTCTGTTGCTCCCGGAACTGTTCGGCCTCCTTCAGAAAGGCCTTACCGTTCTGAGCTTGGACGCTACCGCCCGCAAGCACGGCAACGAACAGGAGCAGGGCGATCGATCCAGGGAAGCGCGCGAACATGGCCGCCGAAGTTAGACGGATGGTGGATCGCCCCCAACCGCTTCCGTGAGGATCCAGGCGCGGTGTCGCCAGTGCCTGCTTACAAGCGGAACCGCAGCACACCCACGCACAAGGAAACCGTCGGTGTGTTCTGTCCGAAGTACGAGAGCATGTCGCGCGTCGCGACACCGCCCTCCCAGAGCCCACCTGGCATGCGGAACAGGATGCCCATCGGCAGGCGTGTGTCGTAATTGCCGCCGGTGATCACGCCCATCTGCAGGGTCATGAACTTCACCGGGGAGTATTCACCGCCTATGGAGAATTGGGGCTTCACCAAGTTGCCGGGTACCTCGTTGAGCGGAACGATCAGGTCGATGCCCACTTCCGCCTTCTCTTTGATCATGTACGACACCCCGGCGCGCAACATGCCAGGTGTGGCCACCTGCCGCTCTTTCACCCCATCCCAATCGAATACGCCGAGATCGGAAGTGATCACCTCCGCTTGATCGAAGAAGTTGTAGGTGGTGAAGCCTGGGCTGTTCAGCGAATAGAGCGTGTCGTCCTTGGCTTTATAGACGTTGCCGTTCCAGGTCATGGAACCTAGGTTGGTCGCAGCCACGCCCACTTTGAGCACCTCTTTGACCACGGCGGTGATGCCCACATCACCGCTGAAACCGCTGCCCACCGGCTTCATGCCGCCACCATTCAACGCGCTCGGATTGTTCAAGGCCGCAGTGCCGTAGTCCACATCGAAAACGGGGGAGAGCGCGGAGAAGCCCTGCCACTTGCCATCCTTTTCGCCAATGTCGATGTGCGCGAAACCTTGCAAATACCTGAAACCTATCCCGCCCTGCCATTCCACGGGGCCGGTCACGAACATGCGCCGTCCCCACGAGAACGCGTACTCACGGGTCCAATTCAGCGCGATGCGCGTATCGTCCATCAACTGGCTGATGTTCCGTCCTTCGCCCACATTGTTGAAACCTCTCACCACCATGGCCAGAGTGTCCTCGCTAAGACCGGACGAGTTCGCGATGATCCCACCGTCGCTGAGTTGCAAATTGGAGAAGTAGTCCGCTTTCCTTCCTTGGAAAAGGAGTTCCGCCGTAGTAGCATTGAAAAAACTCGACCATTGGAAGCGGTCGGCCACTTGCACCGCGAAGCCGCCGGCCTTATCGTGTTGGAAGGCGAAGCCGAAGAGCCGCACATCCGCGTTCACCGCCAGGTCGGCATCGGTGAAGTTCTGTGCGGCCATTTCCTGTTCGTTGCCAGTGAAAGTGCGGTCGAAATCGCGCAGCATGTCTTTGCGCAGCACTTTGCGGGTGACCCCGTTCGTGTAGACCGAATAGCTCATCTCCAGCAGGCCGAAGGCGAAGCGCGGGTCCTCATACTTAAGGTCGAAGCCCAGGTTCGCAGGGTTGATGCCGATGCTTTGGTAGTCACTTACCAGCGTAGTGGCTATACCGGTGCCGCTCACCGTGAAGTTGCTGCCTTCGGTCTGGGCCATAACGCTGAGCGTGGAGAGGCCGAGCAAGAGCGATGTGGAATGGCGCATGGTTCCGGGTTGTACCGGGAAAGATAGCAGGCGCGGGGCGCCGAAGGGCCGTCCCGAAAGAACCATGGATGGACGCGGATAAGCCGCACGTCGACCCAGTGGGTCGCCGATCGTGGCGCAGACGGACCTCTACCCTTCCGGCCCCATGAACTTGGCCATCACCTCTGGCGTCACCCCCGTGGTGCTGAACCCACCGTCGTGGAAGAGGTTCTGCATGGTGACGTAGCGGGTGTAGTCACTGAAGAGCGCGAGGCAGTATTCGGCGCAAGCCTCAGCGGGCGCGTTCCCGAGCGGGCTCATAGCATCGGCGAAGCCGAAGAAACCATCGAAGCCTTTGATGCCCGTGCCCGCCGTGGTCATGGTGGGGCTTTGGCTCACGGTGTTCACCCGGATCTTCTTGTCGCGGCCCAGGCGATAGCCCCAGCTGCGGGTGATGCTCTCGAGCAGCGCCTTGGCATCCGCCATGTCGTTGTAGTCGGGGAACACACGTTGCGCGGCGATGTACGTGAGGGCCACCACGCTACCACCCTTCGCGATAGCGTCCACTTTGTTCGCGGCCTGCAACATGCGGTGCAAACTCATGGCGCTCACGTCCAGCGTCTGCTTGTACCACTCGTAGTTCAGATCGCTGTAGGTGCGGCCCTTGCGCACGTTCGGGCTCATGCCGATGCTGTGCAGCAAGAAGTCCACCGGGCCGCCGAGTTGTTGCACGCTCTCGGTGAAGAGCTTCTCCAGGTCGGCATCGTTGGTGGCGTCGGCGGGGATCACGGGCGCCTTGGTGGTATCCGCCAGCTTCTTGATCTCGCCCATGCGCATGGCCACCGGGGCGTTGGTGAGCACGAAGCGTGCCCCCTCCGCGTGGGCCAGCTCGGCCACCTTCCAGGCGATGCTCTGCTCATTGAGCGCACCGGTGATGATGCCTCGCTTTCCTTGCAACAGTCCGTGGGCCATGCTTTGAACGCCGAAGCGTGTTTTAGGTGCCCTGCGGTGCGAAGGCAGCGCGAAGGCATGTTCTGCGGTTGGGCGGTGAAGATAAACGGTGTGCGGGGGACTTGGCGTGTGGTTCAGGCGTTCCGGTCGCTCCCATGAACTAGATGCGCTCCACAGCACTGCCATAGAGATCCTTGACCGGGTCGCGGAGGTAAGGTGGTTGTGAACTTCGAGCCGGTCCAAGAGAATGAACCCAGGATCGCAGCTACCTCCTCTTCAACAATTCCCGCGCATTCTCCACCGCCGCCTTGCTGGTCTTCCTGCCGCTTAGCATTTGCGCCAAGGCCTGCAGACGTTCCTCGCTGTTCAGCGGGCGTATGGTGCTGGTCACGGCTTCGGCCTCGTGATCTTTGGTGACGAGCAGATGCGCATCGCCCTTGCTGGCGATCTGCGGCAGGTGGGTGATGGCGATCACTTGGTGCTGGCGGGCCATCTGCTTCATGAGCAGGCCCACGCGGTCGGCTACTTCGCCACTTACGCCGGTGTCGATCTCGTCGAAGACCAGGGTGGGCAGACCTAGCGATCCAGCGCTGAGGCTGATGAGGGCGAGCATCACGCGGCCGAGTTCGCCGCCGCTGGCCACCTTGTCCAGGGCTTCGGGTGAGCGGTCCTTGTTGGCGCTGAAGAGGACGCGGATCCGATCGATGCCTTGCGGGCCGGCCTCGATGGTCTTGTGGTCGAAAGTGAATCGGGCATGGGGCATGCCGAGCTTCTGCAATTGCTCGGCGACCTCCGCAGCCAGAGCGGGCATCGCTTTGCGTCGGGCGGCGCTGATCTTCTCCACCTCCGCAAGCACGCGCTCATGGGCGATGCGCTCCTCCCCTTCCATTTCCATGATCCTGTCCGCGAGCGAGGCAACACGCTCGGTACGCGTGCGCAAGTCTTCGCGCAGGGCGATCGACGCCGCCGTTCTCCTTTACGCGGTGCTTCTGCTGGAGACGCAACAGCAGGTCAAGCCGCTCGCGCAGGCGGTCGGCTTCCTTGGGATCAAGGTGCACGGCCAGCGCCTGCTTCGACGCTTCATCCGCGATGTCCTGCAATTCGATGCCCGTGCTGTTCAAGCGGTCCAGAAGAGCGCTCACGCCCGGATCATGGCGCGCGACGCGGGCCAGGTGATGCTTCAAAGCGGCCAGAGCGCTTACCAGTCCTTCTTCGCCGGTGATGGTCGTCTCGGTGCGTTGCAGTGCTTCGAGGATCTCGCCAGCATGTTCGGCACGTTGCAGTTCAAGTTCCAGGCCCTCTTGCTCGCCTTCGTTCAAGTGGGCTTGATCAAGTTCCTCCAACTGGAACAGCAGAAAATCCTGTTCGGTGCGGGAGCGTGCTTCCTCTTCCTGGGCCTGTGCCAGCGCAGTAGCCAGGGTTTGCCATGCCTTATGATCGATCCGATAGGCCGCCACGCTCTTCTGGTGTCCAGCAGTCTGATCGACCAGCCCAAGTTGGAACTGCGGATCGTGGAGCAACTGCGCCTGATGCTGGCTATGCACATGCACCAGGCGTTCGCCCAGCTCGCGCAATTGCTCCAGGCGCACAGGCGTGTCGTTGATGAAGGCGCGTGAGCGACCACCAGGGTCCAACTGTCGGCGGATGATGGAGCGAGGCTCGAAAGGCACACCGGCCACCTCGCACCATGCTTCCATACCGGGTCCTTGCAGGTCGGCTTCCATCTCAATGATGCAGCGCTTCGCGGGATCACGCGCCAGGCCGTTGTCCGCCCGATCGCCCAACACCAATCCCAAGGCGCCGATCAGAATGCTTTTACCGCTGCCCGTCTCTCCGGTGATGATGGTGAGGCCCTCGCCCAGATCGAGCTCCAATTCCTCGATCAGGAGGTAGTTGGTGATGGAGAGGCGGCGGAGCATGATGGGGAACCCGTCGAAAGCGACAATGCCAAGATGCGAAGAAGGATCAATGCGTTCCGAGCTGAAAGCTTCAGGCCTCGAGCTTGCGGCCATCGGCTTGTCCTGTGCGTCGGCCCCGCTGGGGCTCAGGACCCCTTCATCATGTTCTGGTACTGGCTGATGCGCCCCGGATCGATGATCTGCAAGGTGGTGAAGAGCTTGGTCTTTTCCTGCGCGGGAACGGGCTTGAACAGTTCCACTAGTTCGTTCACCTTGGCCTGGAAAAAGACCTGCATGTTGTAGGAGGATGGCTTCACCTGGTGGACGGTGCGCAACTTCTCGATGGCACTGGCGATATTGGTGCGCGCCTCCTCCATTTTCCCGCTCATCAGGTCGAAGCCTTCGCGGTGGTAGATGTAGAGGCATTCGCGCAATGGGCGGAACACGGCCTGCTGCTGGTTGTCGATCAGCCAGTAGCGGTTCTTGGTGTTCTCGAAGGCTTTCCAACCCGCTTCGCTGGCGTTCTGCGCGTTGTTCACAATGGTCTGCGCCACGGCGTAATACTCGCTGCCGCCCATGCTCGAATAGGTATCGGCATCGACCCCGAGGATGAAGTAGGCATAGAAGCCCAGCACATGCGAGAGGTTATTGCTGAAACGGTCCGGGCTGAAGTCGATCTGGGTGTTCTCCAGAAAGCTGAATTCCAGGTCCTCGTCCTTCAGGTCGATCACCGGGCTATTGTAATCGGTGTTGAAGACCGGCCGGGCATAGATCAACTGGAGAGAACCCTTGAAACGGTCCAGACCCTGCTGTTCGTTGATGGTGATCAGAAGGTTCACGTCGATGCGCTCGGCCTGGGTGTAGTTGCGATTGGTCCACCGGCGCGCGTTCATCAACTCACGGATGGCGGTCTCCATGCTCTGCCAGATGCGCTTGGGTGTGCTCTGGATCTGCGGGGCGATAACGCTCACTGTGCAATTGAACTCCTGCGCATGGACCACAGGAAGGGTCAATGCGAACAGAACGAGGAAGAGGGATCTACGCATTCGCGAGGCGGGGTTCGAGGCGGTCCAACAAGGCGCGGGCCACGTCGGTCTTGCTCATCAACGGCAGGGCTTCAGGATCGGTATCGGGGGCGATGAAGGTAACGCGGTTGGTGTCGTGGCCGAAGCCCGCACCGGCATCCTCCAGCGTGTTCAACACGATGAGGTCAAGACCTTTGCGCTGCAATTTGCTCTGTGCGTGCGCCAAGCCATCGCTGGTCTCCAGCGCGAAGCCGACGATCACCTGCCCCTTCCTGCGTTGCCCGCCGATCCACGCGAGGATATCCTCGGTGGCCTCCAAGGTCAGGACGGGGGCTTGATCGGTCTTCTTGATCTTACCGGCGCTGGCATCGGCAGGGCGGAAATCGGCCACGGCAGCGCTCATGATCACTACGTCCGAAGAGGACGTGAGCGACTTGCACACGGCGGCCATCTCGGCAGCGGTGGTCACATCGGTGCGGATGATCCCCGGCACCTCCGTGCGCAGCGACACCGGACCGGTCACCAATTGGACACGGGCGCCTCGCCGCGCTGCTTCCTCCGCTATGGCGAAACCCATGCGTCCGCTGCTGCGGTTGCCGATGTAGCGCACCGGATCAATGGCTTCCTGTGTCGGCCCTGCGGTAACGAGCACATTGCGGCCCGCCCAAGGGCGATGCCCCGAGCAGTGGCTCGCAGAGTTGGCGAACGATGGCGGCCGGTTCCGTCATGCGGCCGAGGCCCATCAGTCCACTGGCCAGGTCGCCTTCTTCCGGTCCGATGGTACCCACCCCGCGTTGGCGCAAGAGCTCCAAATTGTGCTGCGTGGATCGGTCGCGGTACATCTCCAGGTCCATCGCTGGTGCGACGAAGACCGGGCACGTAGCGCTGAGAAAGACGGCCAGGAGCAGATTGTCGCATTCCCCGTGGGCCATTTTGGCCAGGGTATTGGCGCTGGCCGGGGCGATCAGCACGAGGTCCGCCCAGCGGGCCAAATGCACATGGTCGTTCCAGCGGCCGCTGCCGTCATGCACGAAAAGATCGGTGAGCACCGGCTTACCGCTGAGGGTGCTGAGGGTGAGCGGCGTGATGAAATCGTGGGCGGAAGGGGTCATCACCACCTGCACGTCGGCCCCTGCCTTCACCAGTTCCCTCACCAGGAAGGCGGTTTTATAGGCCGCTATACCACCGCTGACCCCGAGCACCACGCGGCGAGGAAGTACCAAGGGCGCGGACATGCCCGACGGGTGATCGCTTAAACGGTGGCTGGAGCGGCCGGGGCAGAAGGCGCTGCGGGCTCGTCCTCCGCACGGCGGAACTGGATGCGTCCCTCGATGAGCTCCTGGATGGCCATAGCCGCTGGCTTCGGCATACGCTCGTAGTGCTTGCTGATCTCGATCTGCTCGCGGTTCTCGTACACCTCCTCCAGGTTCTCGCCGTTGCTGGCGAACTCCTCCAACTTGGCACCCAGTTCCTCCTTGATGGTCACGGCGATCTGGTTGGCGCGCTTGCTGAGCACCACAACGGTCTCGTAGACGTTGCCGATCTCCTTGTCCAACTTGTTGACGTCGCGGGTAATGGTGCTCTTGGCAGCGTTCTGGTGCTTGGCGTTCATGGGGTGCTGGCTTTGGTCTTGCTTTCCGTCTGGTCCCGGAGGTCCGAGGCCATCTGTTCAACGGTCTTCAACCGGTCGCTCTGTGGAAAAGCGACCGCGAAATTATCACAACTCTTGATAGCATCGCGTATGCGGTCGGGCTTCAGCTCTTCCACGCTGCCATTGGCAAGCAGGAACCCGCTTTCAGCCGCCAGATACAGCGCATCCTCCCGGAACCGGGAATTGGGCCAGTTGCGCAGGAAGCTCTCCAAGGCCACACCCGCCGCTTTGTAGTTGCGCAGGGTATGGTACTGCTCGGCATTGTGCCATTCCTTCACCTCGAGCTTGGCGCGTAACACGTCGATCAGGGTGTTGCAGGAATCCTTGAGCTCGCTGGTCGGGTAGCGGATCAGGAAGAGCTGCATGGCATCAATGGCCGCGCGCGTATCGGTCTGGTCCAACTCGTAGTTCGGCGAGTTCTTATAGAAGCAGTATGCGGAAAGGAAAGCGCATTCCTCAGCGTACGCGCTCGTGGGGAAGGTGCGCGTGAAGTTGTTCAGGTAGTAACCCGACATGGTATAGTCCTTCATGCCGAAGTAGCTCTTCGCGTGCATGTAGTTCACCCGCTCGCTCAAGGAGGTGCCCCGGGTCAGAGCCACCAACTCCTCCAGCAAGGGAATGGCCTTGTCGAACTTGCCCGTGTCATGGAACTTCTCAGCGGTCTTCAGTTTGAAGTCCAGGTCGGTCGATTTGAGCGCCTTGTTGAACTCGCTGCAAGCGGCCAGGATCACCATCGCGGCCAGGGCGAAAAGGCCCAAAGCAAGGCGGCGAGGGAAGGGTGCGGTCGGCAAGGTCCGTTCAGGAAAGGGCGCAAAGGTAGCTGAATGGTCCACAGTGCTTTGTGCGCATCGTCAGCACCGCACCACGTGCGGATGGATATTTTTGCCGCGACCTTCGCCCAACGGTTCATCACGTCAACTGGTAGACCTGTTCAGGACCATTGAGCGAACGGTACCCACCACCCCCCCCCTATGAACGACATCTTCGACAAGATCCGCAAGGACCTCGGCCCCATCGGGCGCCAGGCCAAGGAGAGCCACGGCTACTATAGTTTCCCGAAACTGGAGGGCGAATTGGGACCCCACATGACCTTCCGCGGGAAGGAAGTGCTGGTATGGAGCTTGAACAACTATCTGGGCCTCGCCAACCACCCCGAGATCCGCAAAGTGGACGCGGACGCCGCACGTGATTGGGGCATGGCCTACCCGATGGGTGCCCGCATGATGAGCGGACAGACCAAGTACCACGAGCAACTCGAAAATGAGCTCAGCGACCTGATGCAAAAGGAGGATACGTACCTCCTGAACTTCGGCTACCAAGGGTGCATGAGCTGCATCGAATCGCTCTTGAGCCGGCACGATGTGCTCGTTTACGACAGCGAATGCCACGCCTGCATGATCGATGGCGCCCGCCTGCACATGGGCAAGCGGTTCGTGTTCCAGCACAACGACATGGACAGCTTCGACAAGCAGCTAGAGAACGCGCGCAAAGTGGTCGCACAGACCGGCGGAGGCATCCTGGTGATGACCGAAGGCGTGTTCGGCATGGCGGGTGACCAAGGCAAGTTGAAGGAGATCGTAGCGCGCAAATCCACGTACAACTTCCGCCTCTTTGTGGACGACGCGCACGGTTTCGGGCAATTGGGCGAGACCGGCCGTGGCACGGCCGATGCCCAGGGAGTGCATGACCAGGTGGACGTCTACTTCGGGACCTTCGCCAAGGCCATGGCCACCATCGGTGGTTTCATCAGCGGTCCTGCGGACATAATGATGTACATGCGCTACAACATGCGCAGCCAGGTCTACGCCAAGAGCCTGCCGATGCCGATCGTGATCGGCGCCCTGAAGCGCTTGGAAATGATGCGTACACGGCCGGAGTTCAATGAGAAACTGTGGACCATTACCCGCGCGTTGCAAAAAGGATTGCGCGATGTAGGCATGGACCTGGGCAAGACCAACAGTTGCGTTACCCCGGTATACATGCGGGCCACCGTGCCGGAAGCCACCCATGTGGTGGTGGACCTGCGCGAGAACTATGGCATTTTCTGTAGTATCGTGGTGTATCCGGTCATCCCAAAGGGTGAGATGCTGCTGCGTCTGATCCCGACCGCCGCGCATTCTATAGAGGATGTGGAGCGCACCGTAAAGAGCTTCGTCGCGGTAAGCGCGCGGCTCAAAGCGGGCGAATACAGCAAGGAGACCATCCCGTCGATGAAGGCGTGATCGCGCGGCCGTTGAGCCTGCACTTCCCGCTCCCTCGCCCATGATCCCGTTGCTCGGAGGATCGCTGCTCTTCGCGGTCGTTCTTTTTTGGGCGGCCCCTCCTACCCCTCGTTGTGACCTGTTCCGCCACGGCAAATTCGAGGAGCGCGTGGACGAACGCCAGGCCGCGATCACGGGAAAGAAGAACGGATCGCGCACTTTCCGCCAAGGCGTATCCCAATGGGATCACGATCGGGACACCGGGCTGAAGGTCCGCTACCGTGTGCTCTGGCAGAGGGACTGCACCTTTCTCCTTTTCGACCGCAAGGTGCGCTCCGGGGTTCCGGATCGCGTGTGGGCCGAGAGCGACACCATCACGGTGCATATCACCGACACGTGGCAGGAAGGCTTCCGCTATGAGCAAAGCAGCAATTTCTCGGACCGGACGAGCTCGGGGACCGTACGCATGATAGTGCCGCAGGGCTTCGGGATCTCCGTAGGGCTGTGATCCGAACGAACGCTTATCCTTGCCGCACGACCATGGACCCCATCATCGCACGTTTCCGCACCGTTGCCATCGCCGAGGGCGTAAGTTTCCTGGTGCTTCTCTTCATCGCCATGCCTTTGAAGTACATGGCGGACATGCCCTTGGCGGTAAAAGTGGTGGGCTGGATCCATGGCGTGCTCTTCGTGTGGTACTGGATCGCGGCCATACCGCTCTTTATCAAGTTGAAGTGGGATGTGGAACGCATCGTGGGCCTGGGGTTGGCCTCCGTTCTACCCTTCGGAACCTTCGTTATGGAGCGCAAATGGTTGCGGTGACCAAGCGCAAAATGATCGGCGACTGACGATCGTCCTTTTCCGGGATACCTCACGCATTATCTTTCGAGGGAAGATCCGCCGTTGGGTCTTTCTTAGATCTACCGAACCATGAGCAACGAACGGAACTTCGGCGTACTCGGATTCCTGGCAGGCGCCGCGATCGGCGCTACTCTCGGCATCCTCTTCGCCCCACGGAGCGGAAAAGAAACGCGGGACCGCATGGCGCGTGGCGCGGCCGACGCCAAGGATGACCTGGACGAGATGATCGACAAAGCCCGCAGTGAGTGGAGCCGGGCCAAGGGGAAGGCGGCGGATACCGCCTCCATGACCAAGGAGGAAGTGAGCGATTTCATCCGCTTTCTTTTTGAAGAGGGCCGGGACTTGGCCAGCCGGGTGAAGAACGATGTGGAGGACGTGGCCGATGAAACCACCCACCGCGCCAGGCAAGCCGCCGACCATATCCGGCACGGCGCGAACTGAACGGTCCATGAGCAGCGCCAAAGGGCCGGAACCCGCAGGTGAAGGAGGCATGCCACCCGATCCGGCGGAGTTCCTGCGGGATATGGCCGATGCGGGCTTGGGCTACGCGCGGGCCGAACGGGACCGGGTGAAGATCCTCGTGGGCGAACGCGGGGGGCGCATCGCCGGTGGAGCGGTGCTCGTGTTGGTGGTCATTCTCCTTTTGGCGGGCTTGGTGCTGATGGTGAGCGTGGCCTGGGGACTTTGGCTCGGACAACGCTTGCAGGACCCGGTGGTCGGATTCCTTCTGGCGGGTGCCACCTACCTGGCGCTCGTGGGTTTCTTCTACCTCTTTTGGAGGACCGTGCTCCGTGACCGCATCACGCTCTTTTTACTGAACGCGATCCATGGCGAGGAGTGAACGGTTCGCGAGCATGGACGAAGTACGGGCGGATAAGCAACGGCTGCTGGTCGAACGCGACTGGCAACGAGCGCGCCTCACGAACCATTGGTCGCAATTGAGCGAGCCTGGATTTCGGCGAGCACTTCTGGGGGAAGGGATCCGTGAAGTGCTGGGCCATGTGCCGGTTCTGAGAACGCTCACAGGCATGATCACCCCGACCGGGCCACCATCGGCCAGGTGATGGGCCTGGCGCTCGCCATGGGCCGCAAAACACCCACCACCCGGATCGCGAGCATGATCGCCGGTATGGTGTTACCCCAGCTGTTGGAGCGCTATGCCACCGGGGAACGCGCCGCACGGGTGATCACGGAGGTGAAGCGTTCCTGGGAGCGCATACGGCAGCGCTGGCGGGAACGCCAGGCCGCCCGGTCGGAGGAAAGCGCCGGGACCTGAGCGCGCCGCGCCTTTCTTTGCATATGCCCCAGACCGATGCGCTGACCCGGTACGTACTCACGCTCCTGGCCCTGGTCCTCACGGTGCTCGTGTTGTACTTCGGCCGGAACTTGATCCTGTTGTTGTTCGTCTCCGCGATCTTCACATTTCTCTTTTTGCCATTGGCCCGGCGCATGGAACGCGCGGGCATGCCACGCTGGACGGGTGCGCTGGCCGCGACCGCGATCCTGGTGCTCGCGGTCCTGGGCCTGTTCTTCTTCATGGGTTGGCAACTTTCGCGGTTCGCTGGCGATCTGCCCGCGTTGCAGGCGGCTTTGACCGAAAAGGGGAACGGCTTCATGCAATGGTTGGAGGACAGTGTGCAGATCCGGCAACGCGACCAGATCAAATGGTTCAACGCCCAAGTGGCCGGACTGGCCGGTTCGGGTGGACGCGTGGCCATGCAAGTGGCCGCCGGGGCGGGTTCCACACTGGGGTCGATCGTGCCGATCCCCATCTTCGTGTTCCTGCTCCTTCTTCTGAAGCACAAGTTCCGGGTGTTCCTCGTGGAATTGGGAAAAGACCGCGGTACCGATGCGTTGGGCATGGTGGTGCGTATAAGTGAGCTCTCGCGCAGCTATTTGCGGGGTGTCCTCCTCGTTGTGTTGATCCTCGGCACGCTCAATTCCATCGGGTTCCTGGCCTTGGGCCTACCCTATGCCGTTCTGCTGGGCTTCATCATGGCCCTGCTGAACATCATCCCTTACGTGGGGGCCCTGGTCGGGAGCTTGATACCGGTCCTGGTAGCCTTCATCACCAAAGACTCCTTCGGCTACGTGCTGGCGACGATGGGTGTTTGCCTGCTATCGCAGTTCCTGGACAACAACTTCATCACACCAAAGGTGGTGGGCAGCAGTGTGAGCATCAATCCATTGGCGAGCATTGTGGCGCTGATCGCTGCAGGACTGCTGTGGGGTGTGGTGGGCATGGTGGTGGCCATCCCGATGACCGGCATGCTGAAGTTGATCTGCGAAGCGGTCCCTGGGCTGCGTGTGTGGGGCTATCTCCTCGGCGAGGAGAAGGAGTTCGCCCCATCGAACGGAAAGGGCGGATAGGCTCAGCGAACGCGATGCAACCCTAGGTCGCGGTATTCGAGCACCACCGAACTCTCGTTGCCGAACCCGTTCTCCTGGCCCATGCGCTTCAAGCGGAAGCCCATGTGTAAAGGCTGCGTCGCTACCGCATCGAACCGCTCCTCGAAGCTGCGGCCTTCCTGCATCAGCGCGGTACCATAGAAGTACGCGATATCGAACCCCAGGAAGGCATAGGGGCCAGCGTCCGCAGTGAACCGCTCGCGAAAAGCCCGCACGAAACGTTGCACCCGGGGATCCTCATAGTCCACGAACGTGGCCATGGGCACATGCACATGCAACTTGTCCAGATCACCGGGTTCGATCACTTCCATGGAATTCCATGCGGCCAACCCGAAGACCTTGATCCTGAATTTTCCTTGCATGGGGATGAGCTTGGTGATCAACCCGCTCACGAACTCCACATCCTCGGACGGCACCATGATGATGTTCTCGCGCAGTGGATCGAGCCGCTGCGTCAGGTTGCCGAGGTCCTTCTGCCCGGGACGTGCCACCAGCACGCTATCGCGCAAGCGGTCCGGACGATCGCGCAAGGCCTCTTGCAGTGCGCGCAGCATTTGGGCTTGCAGTTCCTTTTCCGAGGGGATATCTGGGCGCAGAAGTACGATGTTCTCACGGGCATAGGTGCTCGCGGCGTAGCGGGCCAGATGCTGAAGCTGGTCGGGCCGACCGCTCAACACCTTGCTCACCGAACGATGGCCCAGAATGAGCTTGTTGCTTTGGGGTACGGGACACACGATATGCCCACCTCGCGCGGTGGCCGCCAACTGATCTATGGCCGAACGATGGAACGGCCCAAGAAAAAGGTCGATATCGCGTATCTCCTGCTTGCGCAACACAGGCCCCCAGGTACGAGCATCCTCGCCTAGGTCATACACGAGCACTTCCGCGCGCAAGCCTTGGTCCGCCAGAGAATCAAGCGCCATCCGCACCCCACAATGGAACTGCGCTGCGATCGAGGTCACCTCGTAAAGTCCCTTTCTGTTCGGGTCCGCCTTATGAACACTGTCGTTGGCGTCCAACGCGAGCGGAAGTAAAAGGCCGATGCGATAGCGTTCCGCTTTTTTCGTCTCGGCAGGCTCGACCACCACCACTTTCGGAGGTGCCGGGATCCGCACGTACTGGCCCGCCTTCAAACCCGCTGGCAAGCCGCCGTTGTGCGCCACGATCGAATCCGGAGGCATGCCGTAGCGTTGGCCCAGCGCGAACAAGGTCTCTCCTACCTGCACCAGGTGCATTGTGGCATCCGAGCTGGTGGCCGGAGCGATCGTGGCGGCCGACACATCACGCACCTGCACCACCGGGATCACCACGGTACCACCATCCTGAAGGCCCGCGGAGAGTTCCGGGTTCCGGGCCATTACATCCGCGAGATCGACCCCGTACCGCTTCGCGATGCCATAGAGCGTTTCCTTTTTGGCTACCCGATGCACCAACTCACCGGCCTGCAGGGCTGGAGCGGTGCGCAGTTCTTTCTTGTTCACGGCGGCCAGCGGCACCAGCACCACTTGCCCGATGCTGAGGCCCGATGCGGCAGCAGGGTTGGCGGCAAGCAGCGCATCCACCGGAACGGCGTAGTGACGGCTGAGCGCGAAAAGCGTCTGCCCCGCTTCCACCGTATGCGCGCGGCACTTCTTTCCATCCACTTCGCGCACGTCCTGCGCCAGGATCGGTCGCATCAGCAACAGCCCGAACCCCAGGGCACACCAACGGACGGCAGCGCTCATTCCCATTCGATCGTCGCGGGCGGTTTACTGCTGATGTCGTACACCACGCGGTTCACGCCTTTCACTTGATTGATGATCGCGTTCGAGATCCGTGCCATGAACTCGTGCGGCAGGTGGCACCAATCGGCGGTCATGCCATCGGTACTGCTCACCGCCCGCAGGGCCACGGCGTTCTCGTAGGTGCGTTCATCGCCCATCACCCCTACGCTGCGCACGGGCAGCAGGATCGCGCCCGCCTGCCACACCGAATCGTAGTGACCCGCATCGCGCAAGCCTTGCACCCAGATCTGGTCCACCTCCTGGAGCAATGCGACCTTCTCGGCCGTCACTTCGCCCAGGATGCGGATGCCCAAGCCAGGACCCGGGAAAGGATGGCGACCGAGCAAGCTCGGCAACAAACCGAGTTCGCGACCTACCCGGCGCACCTCGTCCTTGAACAACAATCGCAATGGCTCCACCACCTGCATCTTCATGTGCGCAGGCAGCCCGCCCACGTTGTGGTGGCTCTTGATGGTGACACTGGGTCCGTGTACGCTCACGCTTTCGATCACGTCGGGGTAGATGGTGCCCTGCCCCAGCCATTTGACATCCTGTATGCGGTGCGCTTCCAGATCGAACACCTCGATGAAGGTGCGCCCGATCGCCTTGCGCTTCGCCTCCGGTTCATCGAGCCCTTTCAGCGCGGCATAGAACCTGTCACGGGCGTCGACACCGGCAATGTTCAAGCCCAGGTGCCGGTAGTCCTCGAGCACCTGCTGGTACTCGTTCTTCCGCAGCAGACCGTTATCCACGAAGATGCAATGCAGGCGCGGGCCGATGGCGCGATGGAGCAAGGTGGCGGCCACGGTGCTGTCCACCCCGCCGCTCAGAGCCATCACCACCTGGTCCTGGCCGACCTGCTTCTTCAATGCGGCGACCATGGTGTCCACGAAGGAAGCCGGTGTCCAGTCCCCCGCGCAACCGCAGATGCCTTGCACGAAATTGCGCAGCAGTTGCAGGCCTTCCGTGGTGTGGTAAACCTCCGGGTGGAACTGCACGGCGAAGGTGGGTTCGTGGCGCAGCCTGTACGCCGCGACCGGAACCGCATGCGTGCTGGCCATCACCTCCATCGCCCCTGCGGCATCCGTGATACTGTCGCCATGGCTCATCCAGACCTGCGTGCCCGGATGGATGCCGGTGAACAAGGGATCCGGCATATGGATGTTGTCCAGATGCGCGCGCCCATACTCCCGCACTGTGCTCCTGATCACTGGCGCACCAGCGCGCCGGGCGAGCAACTGGGCGCCATAGCACACGGCCAGGACGGGAACACGGCCTTGGAAGCCGCTGATATCGGTATCCGGCGCGCCTTCATCATGCACACTGAACGGGGATCCGCTCAGGATCACCCCTTTGATGTTCGGATCGCCCGCGAATTGGGCCGCTTTCGTGAAGGGGTGGATCTCGCAGTAAACGTTCAGCTCGCGCACCCGCCGGGCGATCAATTGCGTGTACTGGGACCCATGGTCCAGAACGAGGATGGTATCGGGCACGCGCGGAAGGCGGTTTGGTGGAGGGCCGCAAAAGTATCCATGCGCACCACGCCGGGATCGTGGATGGATCGTGGATAACTCGAAGCAGCGGGACGTGATGACCTGAGGATCAGCACGGATAGGTGTTGCGACGGGATCGCTATCTTCACCACCAAGATGATGTGGATCGCTTCACGTCCGTGCAACGCGCGCGCATGGAACGTGAACGACCTTTGTACAACCATGTGCCCGGCGACCTCGCCCCGCTCCCGCCTCCTGCTCGCGCTGCTCGCGGGTATGGCGGTCCCGGCCATTGGCCAGCAGTTGGTGGACGACTTCAACCGGGCCGCGAACACGGTGGTGGGTGGTGGCTGGACAGAAACGGAGACTGCGTTCAGTGGCGCCCAAGTGAACGCTACGGGACAGCTTGAATTGGGCAGCACCACGGCTGGGCGTGATTACGCGTGGCGCGATGCCATCGGGCTTTACACCACCACGCTGAACACGAACACCTGCGACATGACGTGGGGGTTCTGCGTGCGCCAGAGCCGGGCGGATCCTTCGGGGTTCGATGGCAGCAACTATGGAGCGGCGTTCGTGCTCGGCGGCACTGCTTTGGACTTCACCCTCGGGCAGGGCTATGCGGTGGTGATCGGCCAAGCCGGGGCTACGGATCCGATCCGTTTGGTGCGGTACAACAATGGGATCGACGCCAACGCCAACATCAATCTCCCAGTCATCATCAGTGCCGCAGCTCCATTCAATGATATCGGCACCAACTACTTGGGGATCCGCGTGGTGTACACCCCGGCCTCGAACACCTGGCGCCTCTTCGCACAGAACCTTTCGGTGGCCACCTTCGGTACCACGAACCCCTCGATCGGCGGCACACTTTGCGGCAGCGCGGTGGATGCCACCTACACAGGTTTGAACCTGCGCTACACGGGCTGCCTCTGGAACCATGCCACTGGGGCCACCGAGTCCGCCCTCTTCGACAACGTCTACGTTCCCGGCCCCATCTGCCTGCCCACAGTGGACTTCGCCACAAGCCTGGCGACCATCGCCGAGAACGGGGGCACGCAGAACGTGAACCTCACCTTCAACCCGGCCACCACGGCCGCTGGAACAGTAACCCTGACCTTAACCAACGGTGCCGGTGCGAGCTATGGCACGGATTACACCACGACGCCGGGTGCGGTGGGGACCACCGTCACCCTCAACATCCCGGCCGGGGCCACCACGGCCACCTTCCCGGTGGATCTGGTGAACGACATTTTCGCCGAAGCCACGGAGACGGTCACCTTCGTGATCAGCGGTACCACCGGCGGGATCACCATCGGGCTGGGCAACAGCTTCGTGCTCACCATCACCGATGACGACACCACTCCCACCGTGCAGTTCTCCACGCTGGGCATCATCGCGTTGGAAAGCGGTGGTGTGCAATTATTCGGGTTGAACATATTCCCCACGTCCGCCGCCGCGCAAACGGCCACCATCACCATCATCAACGGTCCAGGCGCGAACTACACCACGGACTATGTGACCAACCCGGCGGGAGGTGGTGGCACGATCACGGTGAACATACCGGCGAACGCCTCGAGTGTGACCTTCCAGGCGAGCATCGTGAACGATGCGGCGATCGAACTGGACGAATTGATCACCTTCTCCCTCACCGGTCTGAGCGGCGGCATGACGATCGGTCCGCAGAACGCGGCGACACTGACCATCGTGGATGATGACACGCCCCCTACGGTGCTCGACTTCGGGGATCTCCTGATCGTGGGCGTGAACGCGAACGCAGCGCTTTGCACCGGTAACAGCTCGGAGGACGAGGTGAGCTTTCTTCTGCTTCAAGGACATCACCCCGGGCACCACCCTGGACATCACCGACAATGGGTACAGTTTCGAGAACCCAGGGCTTTGGGGCGATACCGAAGGCACCCTGCGCGCCGTGCGCACCGGTCCGACGATCCCGGCCGGTCAGGTGATCACCTTCCGATTCCTCAGCAATGGGACCCACAGTTCCGTGTCCCCGGATGGGTTGTGGAACTTCTCCTCGTTGAACGGAGTTCCCAGTTTGAACCTGAACGCCGGAGGGGATCAGATCTTCTTCATGCAAGGCGGCACTTGGACGAATCCCGGTTTCGCGAACCACGCGACCTATTCGGGTGAAATACTTTTCGGCTTCAGCACGAACGGGCAATGGCTCCCGTTGATGACCAGCACCTCGCATTCCGGACTACCGCTGCAGATGGAATGCTACAGCATGGCCCCCACGGGTGCCACGAACTATTGCAAGTACACCGTTCCGCAGACCACCACCAGCAAGCGGCAGTGGAGCATCCGAGTGGACGATCCGGTGAATTGGACGAGCATGGGCGATTGCGGCACCTACAGCGGCATCGCGCCGGATTGGTTGCTGGCTCCGATTATGCCCTTCACGACCAACATCTTCACACCGGGACTATGGACCGGTGCGAAGGGCACGGATTGGTTCGATTGCCGCAATTGGGATGATGCCCGTGTGCCGATCGCCAGCACCGATGTGGAGATCAACCAGACCCGTTTGAACCAATGCTTCGTGGACGGCGGCGGAACCGCGGTGTGCAATGATCTGCTGGTTTCCACCAACTCGGTGAACACGGACCTTTTCGTGACCAACGGCAGCACCTTGAACTGCAGCGGGGACGCGACGGTGCAACGGACCGCAGGTTTCGGCACCATGGGCATCCACGTGGTGAACGGGAGCACCTTCACGGCCAACAACCTGACCTTGATCGGTCCAAGCCCCATCACACCGGAGGGTATCTTCCAGAACACGGAGCCTGCGAACACCTGCATCCTGAGCGGCGACCTCACGATCCAGACCGGCGGCTTCCTGGACATGAGCTTCGTTGGGCCCGGCGGAACGCTGCAACTGGCGGGCGACTGGTACAACCTCTCGAACGATCTGAGCTTCGATGAGTTCATGAGCACCGTGGAGTTCAATGGGAACGGCAACCAGAGCATCACCACGACGGGCTTCCTGGACTTCTTCGGTGTGTTGCGCGTGAACAAACCTTCCGGGGACTTGGTGCAGAACGACCCCGTTGGTATCCGCAATAACATCGACCTGTTGCAAGGCCGGGTGATGAGCGCCCCCGGTCTCAGACTTAACCCAACTGCCACGGCGACGGGATACACCGATCTGAGCTTCGTGCACGGTCCCATGACAAAGCTGGGGACCACTGACTTCATCTATCCGGTGGGCAAGGGCAATTCCCTGCGCCCGGCAGCGCTCATCGGTGTCACCGGATCAGGGACGGACGCTTTTACGGTCGAGTATTTCGCTGCGGATCCAACCGTGGTGTACGGAACCCCGATCGAGCCCACATTGCATCATGTGTCCGAGTGCGAGTATTGGACGATCGATCGCGATACCGGCACACCGAACGCTACGGTGCGGTTGAGTTGGGACGATCCGGAGAGCTGCGGCGTGACGGCATTGCCCGATCTGCGGGTGGCGCGCTGGAGCGGGGCGATCTGGGAGGACAAGGGCCAGGCGAACGTCATCGGCAACACCACGGCCGGCACCTTGGAGACCGCTGTACAACAAACATTGTTCAGCCCCTGGACACTTGCCTCCACCACCACCCAGAACCCCTTGCCCATCGAACTGCTTTCCTTCTCGGCTACTGCTGAGCTGGACCGTGTCCGATTGGATTGGAGCACGGCCTCCGAGCGGGACAACGCCTACTTCATGGTGGAGCGCGGTCGGGACACCCAGTTGTTCGAAGAGGTGACCGAGGTCCCTGGAGCAGGCAACAGTCTTTCCACGCTCTCGTACCAAGCCTTCGATGGATCGCCCTGGTCAGGCACGAGCTACTACCGTCTACGCCAAACGGATCTCGATGGCAGGTCGACGGTGAGCAGCGCTGTGCCGGTCACCTTCGCTGGCAACGCCGGGAACCATCTCGCGGTGATCGGCTCGGGCGAGCAGGTCTGGTTGGAGCACGACTTCGCTGCCGGGACCGTTCTGACCATTTTGGACGCAGCAGGCCGTGCTGTTATCCAAATGAGCGTGACCGAAGGACCGCGGATGGCCCTGCCCACCGGGATGCTCCCCGCCGGAGCCTATCTGGCACGCCTCAACGATGGTGGCCGCTTAGCCACTGTGCGTTTCGTGCGCTGAACAGGCGTCAGCCGACGAACACCGAGAACTTCTTCTCGAAAGGATCGAGCGCTTCGATCAACTCGTCCATCACTCCGGTACCGTGATCCGCCAGAAGCGTGAGAAAGCCATCGTGCCGTTCTTGCAACACCCCGCCGGGAAAGATCCCTTCGCGCAACTTGTGGTAGCGCCCCAAAGCCACGGATTGCTCCTTCTTCGCGGTGCCGATAAGACGTTGCTCCAAGTGATCCAGCCCGTGCGCGGCCCGCGTGCGCGCGCTCATTACCGAACGTTGGAAAGTAGGCCCGGCCTGCGTAGCACGATCGGCGATGTGTTGGTAGAACCTCTCCAACGCCGTACGCTCATTCTCCAATGAGGTCGGGAAGGAAGCGAGGGCCAACGCGACCTTCTTGTCCACCACGGGGGTGGGCCGGAAAAGATCCTCCACATCAAGGCCAAGCGCTTTGATCCGTTCCTCCGTGCCCGCCTGTAGAAATAGGGCGGACGTGCGGAGGCATACCACGGGCATCGGCACTTGGAACGCCTGGAAGAGCCACCGTAACTGCAACCAGTACGCCACCTCCCCCCCACCGCCCACGTAGGCAGTATTGGGTAGCACACTCTCCTGGTACAACGGACGGAGCAGCACGTTCGGCGAGAACGCTTCCGGAGAGCGCTCCAAGTGGTCCAATAATTCCTGCGTGCTGAACGCAGGGCCGCCGTCCATCGCTCTGAAGCCATCTCCCTCCCGCACCAAACGGGCGCGTCGCCCAGGGCTGAGATGAAAGAGATTGACCTCGCGCGTGGGCCTGAGGCGCATACTCCACGGGCATCTGTTGCTCCGCATAATGCACGCTGCGCGCGACCACTTCGTTCAACAATTCCTCCTGCATCAACGGTGCGAAGAGGCGCTTCAGCGTGGGATCATCGCCGTCCACCACCACCACGCCGAAACGGCCGAATAGGCCGTCGATGAAGATCCGTGTGGCCTGCGCCAGGGTCTTCCCATCCTGGTAAGCCGAACGCAGGATGCCTGCGATCTCCGCCGCACCGGATCCATCCCCCAGGAGGGCGATCGCTCGCGACACCACCTCGTCGATCATCGACAACGGTATGCGACCTACCGCACCTGTGGCGCCGGCCGGCCAGTGTACCAGCGTACAACGCAGGAACACATGGTCCACCTCGGCAAGATCATGGTCCTCGCTCGCCATCCAGAACACGGGCACTACCGTGCGTTGCGGAGTGGAGAGTTCGCGGGCCAGGCGCACCGTGTTCAAGATCTTGAAGAGAACGAACAGCGGGCCACCAAAAAGGCAGAGTTGATGCCCGGTCGTTACCGTATAGGTGTCCGGTTCGGCGAGGCGCTGAAGGTGCTCCTCCACCTGTGGCGGTATGGACAGCCCGTCGTATTGGCGTCGGATCGCGGCGATCACGATCGTCCGCTTGCCGGGATCGAAATGGCGCGCCGTCAACGCCTTCTCTGACGCGGCGCGGTTGAACGGCCATACGCGGAAGGGATGGACCTTGGGCTCGTCCTGCAAATAGTCCAGCACGATAGGCTTGAACTGGCCCGTGGCTAAATAGGGCAGAGCGAGGCGCTGCATGTGTCTCATCCCGATCCGTCGGGAAGCGGCGAAGGTAGCCGAGGTCCAGCGGAACGGGGGCTCCCAACGCGCTTACGATCGGGCTACTTTCGGCATCCCAAACCCACTTGATGCGCTCGCTTCATCTTGCCCCGTTGCTCCTGCTCTCCCTGATCGGTCCCCTACAGGCACAAGAGGACACCACCCGTGTTCAAACGCTCACGTACGACAGCATCACCACGCGGCGCGGTTGGTTCCAATTCCCGGACGACACGCATACCTACCGCAAGGTGTTGATGCACCACACCTTGAAATGCGATCCGCAAACCACACAGGACCAGTACAACTGCGGGGAGTGGGACTACCTCACGTACAACTTCGTGCATGAGCATACGGGTGCGCTGGACAGCACCGCGCTTCAGCATCCCTTGTTCAAGGTGGGTGCTACGGTCCCTCCTGCCGTAGAGCGGGCTCCGGTGCCGTTCTATCACACGCGCCAATTGGAGGCTGCGCGCCGCACGATCACTGGTACACTGAGCGAGACCTCACACACCGTCGGGAGCGGCGGAGCATGGGACAACGGACTTCTTCAAGCGCAGTTAGGAACGAGCCGTTCGCAATTCCTCTTCCTCGCATCCGAGTTGACCGCGTCCGGTCTACAGCCGGGTGCGATCCACCAGCTACGGCTTACCACCGATGCGCAAGGCAGTGGGGCCTTCGCGCGGTTCACCATCCGCATGAAGAACACCCCGGCCACCACGCTCAGCACCTTCGATGGGACCGGACTTGTCACGGTGCATGAAGTACCTCCCACTTCGCTCGGCCTCGTTGCCGGTGAACAGGTCTTCGTGCTCTCTGAAGCCTTCGCTTGGGACGGTATCTCGAACGTACTGGTGGATCTCGCCGCATCCAGGCCCGCTGGAGGGAACGTGCCCGGTGTCCTTTCCAGCCAGAGCGCACCGGGGATGGCATTGCAGGCGATCGGCCGGGATGGATATCTCACGGTGGGCAACGACTTCATCGCGCTGGACGCGACCCCCATGGACAACTTGGGGACCGCGATCACAGTGATGTTCTGGGTGAAAGGCGATACGATCATCCCGACCGTGAACAGCACCATTTTCGAAGCGGTCGATGCACAGGACCGTCGCATCCTGAACGTGCACCTACCCTGGAGCGATGGACGCGTTTACTGGGATGCCGGCAACGATGGAGGCGGCTTCGACCGGATCGACAAGGCCACCACCCCCGCTGAAGCGGAAGGACAATGGAACCATTGGGCCTTCATGAAGAACACCGCGACAGGTCAGATGAAGATCTACCTGAACGGCGTCCTGTGGCATTCCGGCACGGGCAAGACCAAGCCATTGTCGGGCATCAGCGAGTTCCGCTTCGCCAGCGGCCGCGACGGGGAATATCCTTATCCAGGGCTCCTGGACGAGATCAATGTGTTCAACGCGGAGGTGGACGCGGCAACGATCGCGGCTTGGAAGGACCGGGCCGTGGACGGTACCCATCCGTACGCCGCCGATCTGCTCTACACGTTCCACTGCGACGAACTACCGAACGAGCATGTGCTCATGAACAGTGCCGATGGTCTCTACGGAGCATGGCCCATGGGCACGGTGCAACGTGCCTATCGCGATGCACCGGACATCACGTTCACCGCGCAACCCATCGCCACGCGACCGGACCTCACCTTCGTACAAGGCGACTATACCAGCGTGTTGGACACCTTGCTGCTGGAGCGCCAGGAGCCCCTACCCCTGCTCACCGAGGAGTACTTCGAAGTGACCGGCAACAGCACCACGGCGTTCGATACGGTGTTCGCATGGTCAGGCGGTACGATCTACACCTACGGCCCTGACGGCGCTGCGATCGACTCATCGCTCGCATCCAGCACCACCGACGTGAACGATACGCTCGACTACTTCGGAGCGCCGTACGAAGTGGTGAAGGACTTCGAGATCGGCCGTTACATCACGCCCTACGGCATTGGGCTTTCGTTGGGTCCGCAAGGTTTCCGTTGGACCTATGACGTGACCGATTATCAATGGTTGTTGCACGATAGTGTAGAGTTGAGCGCTGGCAATCAGCAGGAGCTCATCGATCTGGGAGTTCGAGATGATCGAGGGCACGCCACCACGCACGGTGGTGAACCACCAGCGTCCTTGGGGAGGGCTCACCAGCCGCAGCTATGCGGATCTCGACAACGACGTGGCCTTGCCTGAAGTGCAAGTGCAATTGGATCCCACCGCCAGCCAATGGAGTTTGCGCACACGGCTCACGGGCCATGGGCACAACAGCAATAATGGAGAGTACCCGCACTGCTGCGAGTGGAAGGACAACACCCACTACCTCGATCTGAACGGAGCGCAACTGGACGCCTGGCACATCTGGCAGGAGAACGATTGCGCTTTGAACCCGGTCTATCCACAAGGCGGCACCTGGCTGGGTAGCCGTGAGGGCTGGTGCCCGGGAGATGTCGTGAAGGACCACAGCGTGGAACTTCCCGGGTTGAGCGGAGGTGGAACAGCCCAACTGGATTATCGCATCACGCCAGTGCCCGCGAACAACCAGGGCATGGGCGGTGGCAACTACGTGGTGAACATGGATCTCTTCGAGTATGGTGCCGCCGCGCATCAATTGGATGCCGAGATCGTGGAGGTCAAGCGCCCGAGCAACGTGGACTACCACCGGCGTGATAACCCGATCTGTTACGATCCACTCCTGGTGTTGCGCAACGCCGGTGCCCAAGACCTCACAAGCGTCAACTTCACCTATGGTGTGAGCGGCGGCGCCCCCCAAAGCTGGACCTGGACCGGTCTGCTCAAGCATATGGAGCAGGTCGATGTGCTGTTACCGATCAATGACGCGGGCTTCTGGCTGGGTGACTCAGCGAACGTTTTCACCGTGGGCATCGCTGCAGCGAACGGCGCCGCCGATCAGCACGCAGCGAACGACAGTTACCGCACCACCTTCACCATGCCAACGGTGTACGCCGAGAATTTCATCGTGAACTACAAGACCAACAACCGTCCGCAAGAGAACTCGCTCACCATCCGGGATGTCTACGGCAACGTGGTCTTCGGCCGGAACAGCCACACGGCGAACACCACCTACAGCGACACCATGGCGCTTTTCGCGGGCTGTTACACGATCGAGTTCCTGGACAATGGGAACGATGGCCTCTCCTACTGGGCCGATCCGGCGGCTGGTTCCGGGTTCTTCCGCTTGCGCCGCACTACGGGTACGATCCTGAAGAATTTCGAGGCCGAGTTCGGCCGCAAGATCCATTGGCCGTTCACAATAGGTGCGCTGGTCGGGCAGGACGAATTGCTCGCTCCCGCGACCCTGGCCGCATTCCCGAACCCCACCAACGGCATCGTACATATCACCACCTCGGGGCTGCAAGGCCCTGCCACGATCGAGGTGCGGGATGCCCGTGGCCGTTCCGTGCAGCGGCGCCAGGTGGAAGTGCATGGCGACACCCGCCTGGACCTCGACCTTGGCCACGAGGCGAACGGCCTCTATCACGTACGCATCACCAGCGAGGACGGTTCCGCCCAACTGCGCATTGTGAAGCAATGATCGCGTTGCCGCTTTCGCGCTGAACCGTACCTCACTAACAGAGCACTTTCCCATGCCGATCCGAATGACCCCCGATGATCCGGGACCGCGCCGCTCCTCTTCCACACCTCCTCGCGGTGGCGGCGGTGGTGGCATGGGCGGCGGACTCGGCAGTCTGGTGCCGATGCTACTGGGCTTCTTGATCAAGAAGCCGAAACTGATGCTGATCCTCGCCGTGGGATTCGGGATCTTCTACTTCATGGGCGGCATGAAGGGCTGTGCTGGCGGTGGTGGCGGCAACATCGTAAGCCAACTGGCAGGCTTGGCGACCGGGGCCAACTTCGATCCCAAGTTGTACGATCAAGCGGAGGTCTATGAAAGCCTTCAGCCCGAGCTATCTGTACAACCAGATCAAGATCGATGGCAGCGATTGCCAGGGCAGCTATATCTATCGCGCCATGGAGAACATGCTGGCCGGTGGTGTTCTGCCTTACAGCCGATTCGCCTACACGGACGAGAGCTGCAGCAAACAACCCACCGCGCAGGAGAAACAGCAGGCGCAGGAATTCCGGATCAAGGGGTTCCAACGCCTCACGCTCGGCGCCGACGAACAGCGCACGGATATGCTCGCCATGAAACAGCAGCTCGCGCAAGGCTCACCCGTAGTGATCGGTATGATGGTGGGCGGCAGTTTCATGCAGGAGATGGAGGGCCGGGAAGAGTGGATCCCGCGCCAAAGCGACTACAGCATGTCCGGCTTCGGGGGGCACGCCATGTGTGTGATCGGATATGATGATTTCAAGTTCGGTTCGGATGCTGGGGGGTTCCAGATCATGAACAGCTGGGGGCCTGGCTGGGGAAAGAACGGTCTGGCGTGGGTGTCGTACGCCAACTTCGATCATTTTGCCAAGGAGGCCTATGCGGTCTATCCGCAAGGCGACGGCGTGGATGTAAAACCCAGCCGGTTCGATATCCGCTTCGGGTTCGCGCTGGTGGACAAGGACGGGAAAGCGACCGGTGAGAACATCCACCTGCGCAATGCCGGTGCGAACATCTTCCGCAGCGTGGAACCCATTACCAAGGGCACGCGCTTCAAGGTGGAAGTGACCAACAATGCCGAGTGCTACACATACGTCTTCGGCGAAGAGACCGATGGAAGCACCTACGTACTCTTTCCCTACACCGAAAAGCACTCCCCCTATTGCGGCATCACCGGCACACGCCTTTTCCCCAGCGACCAGAGCCTCGAGGCGGATGAGCTGGGAACAATGGATGTGATCGCCGTGTTGATCTTCAACCAACCGATCGATTACCCGAAGCTGAACGAGCAAATGAAGGCCAGCCCGGCCAAGGGAATGGCCGCGAAGCTCCAAGCGGTGTTGGGCGATGAACTGAGCACGGATGTGCGCTTCACCGATGGCGGAACCATCAGCGCCACTGGCCCGGCGGACCGCAATGCCATGGCTGTCGTCTTGGAATTGGAAAAGCGGTGATCGGAAACGTGGAACGACTTGCCCAGATGGAATATAGACCCGGCGGCGAAAGATGAGCGCACGGCGATCACCGGTAGTGGCTAAAGCGGCATGCCTGCTGATCCTTCCGCTATGGATCACCGCATTGATAGCGCAGGTTCCGATCGAGGCCGTACCGCTCACTGCCATCGTAACCAATGCACCGCCGACCATCACGTTGAACTGGCCGGGACTGGCCGGTACACCTTTCCACAAGGTGTTCCGCAAACAAGTCGCGGATACGAGTTGGACCCTTAGGATGGTGCTTCCCGGCAACGCCACAGAATGGAACGACACGGCCGTGACCATCGGCGAGGTATACGAGTACGGTGTGGCGCGCTCCCTTCTGTTCCCTGTGCTGGACACCACCTGCGTGCCTCCCGGTACCGAGGTCACGTTCAGCATCCAGGACGTGGAGAGCGATGGGCTTTGCTGCAGCAACAGCCATGGGAGCTGGAGGCTTTCGGCCTGCGACCAGGTCCAGGCCTCCGGCGGAGCGTTCGGAGCCACGGAACAGACCTCCTTCATCGTGTGCGGCACCGCGCCTTGTACGCCAGTGATCATACGGATCGACCCCGACCATGTGCCCGGCGATATCACCTGGCAACTCACCGATGACCAAGGCAACACGCTGGCGAGCGGCGGACCCTACGCACATCCACAGTTCGGGACGATCACGTCCGGGATCGCCGTAGAGCCGATCGACGAACCCGGCGCGCTGCTCCTCTTGGTGGACGATCAGCAGGCTGCTCCCCTGGCCGTGGAATTGGCGCGCTTGGAAGAAGACCTCTACCTCGAAGGTTGGCAAGTGGTGCGCATGGATGTGGACGCCACAACGCCACCAACAGCTCTGAAGAACGCGATCCAGGTAGCGCACGACACGTTGCCCGATCTGCATGCGCTGTTGTTGGTGGGCGATCTGCCTGTGGCCTATTCCGGCCGGGTGATGCCCGACGGTCACCTGGACCACCGAGGCGCTTATCCTTCCGACCTCTATTACGCTGAATTGGACGGCCCCTGGACGGACAATGCACTCACCTGGTCCCCCGGCAACGTGCCCGTGCGCAACCACAATCTGATCGGCGACGGTCGCTTCGATCAGTCCGTGCTTCCCAGCGACGTCGACCTGATCATGGGGCGCATCGACTTTTCCGCGCTGCCGGTCTTCACCGCTACGGAGACCGAGTTGTTGCGGAGCTACCTCGATCGCGATCATGCGTTCAGGATCGGCGAGTTGCCGTTGGTGCGCTCCGCGGTGGTGGATGCCAATTTCACGGCCCTCGATCTGGAGGCGAGCATGTACCGCAGTTGCATACCGATGTTCGGGGGGAACCGGGTCCAGCCCGGTGATCTCATCAGTACGCTCGCGACCAGCCCACATCTTTGGGCGCACGCTTCAGGGCCGGGCACTTTCACCGGCGCCGTAGGTGTGGGCACTTCCGCCAATTTGGCCTCCACCCCCTTGTTGGGCACCTTCGCCCACTTGGTAGGATCATACTTCGCGGACTGGGACACACCGGACAACTTCATGCGGAGCGTGCTGGCCAGCGGCACCATGCTGGGAACGGTTTGGGGGTTCGAGGAGATGCAGTTCCATTCCATGGGTCTGGGAGGAACCATCGGCGAGGCCGTACGACGTTCACAGAACTCCGACTTCGCACATGCTTTCCGCATGGGACGAGGGATCCACCTGGCGTTGATGGGCGATCCAACGCTGACGCTGTTCCCTGTGAAGCCGGCCGGTGTGCCGCTCGCGGTCCCGGTAGCCAATGGTGTGCGGGTCGATTGGACCCCATCGCTGGATCCCGTGGACGGCTACCATGTGTATCGCCGCACACCCGCCCAAGCGCAGTTCGAGCGGGTCACGTCCTCACCTGTTGCGGACACGACCTTTCTCGATCCCTCGCCTTTCCCAGGTTCCAGCTTCTACATGGTGCGTGCATTGAAGAACGAGAACGGTCCAAGTGGCACTTTCGGAACGTTGAGCGCTGGCCGAGCCGCACAGGTGACCGGAGTTGCGCTGCGCGATGTTGAAGCGGAGGGAACGCTCAACGTCCACCCCGACCCCAGTGCCGGAGAGTTCACCGTTCGATCCAAGGCGCATCTGGTCGCTCGGGGGGTGCGCCTGCTGGCCATGGACGGTGCGGAACTTCGCGTACAGGCCGATCCGTTCCACAGCGGCCTGCGGATCCGCACCGAAGCTCCGGTCGGCACGTATGTGTTGGTGCTACCCACCGAGGAGGGGCCAGCGCTGCGGACACGCATCGTCATTGCGCGCTGATCGTCGATCTGATCACCGAGCGCTGATGCGACCAACGGGCCGGCTGAAGTGGTATCCCCTATTTTGCGGAGGATGCGGTTGGCGATAGGTGCGGTCCTTGTTCTGTTCATTCCCCTCGGTCTGCTCGCGCAGCCCGCACCGCTCTTCGATCATATCTCCACCGCGGATGGATTACCTGGGGACGAGGTGTACAGCGTGTTCGAAGACCGGCTCGGGTTCATTTGGGCGGGGACAGGCAATGGTCTTGCACGTATGGAAGGCACACGCGTTCGGTTGTTCCACCACGATCGCAACGACAGTACCAGTCTCGCTCACGACCAAGTGAACTGGTTGACCGAGGACGATCAAGGACGGCTCTGGATGGCCACGATGGCCGGGCTCTCGCGTTATGACCCTGTACGCGGGAACTTCACCTCATACCGTGTCGCGGCTACGGGGAACGCGGTCCATCTGGCCAATCGCATGCTGCAGGTGCTGTGCGTCGGCGACACTTTGATCTGGGTGGTGAGCGAACATGGTCTCTACCGCTTCGATCCACGGTCCTGTGCATTCCATGAAATGAACGAAGAACGTTCCGGAGAAGCCCCCCCCGGTAAGGTGCGTGTGCATGGAGCACTATTGTGGGACGCGCACCGCAACGGCATGTGGGCTGCCTCCATGAAGGGACTCTCGTTCTGGGACGTGACCACCGACCACTGGACGGACCATCGCAACGCTGGAGAGCAACAACCCTGGTTCGACGATCGGTTCATTTCCTCTCCTACCCTTCAAGGCCGCGATACACTTTGGTGCTTTGATGAACGGGGGTTCGCCTTGCTCGGGTGGCACCTGCCTACTGGTTCGCACACGGTGCTCGATTCCCTCCTCGGATCGCGGAACGATTTCACCATGCAATGGCAGGACGTGGACCCCGACGGCCGCCATTGGGTCTCTGTATGGACACATCGCCTGTTCTACCGCGATCCGGGATCACCGTGGCGGGAGGCCGTTCCGTCCTTCATCGTCCCAGCGGCACTGCGTTCGGGTCAAGTAACGGCCACAATGCGCTCACGCGCTGGAGAACGCTGGTTCGCCACCAAAGCAGGTCTGGCGGTGCTTCGCGCAGCGAGCCGAACCATGCAAGTGGTGGCTTTGCCGGATAACGAGCACTTTGTCAATGATCTGCTCCCGGTAGGTCGCGATACCCTGGTCATAGGCACGCTGGGGAGCGGCGTCTTCGTGCTCGATCAACGAAGTGGGACCAGCAGCCAGGTCCTGATCAGCGGTGTGATCGACCAAGACGATGACGTGACGGTCGCCAACAGTATCAATGGTATCTCCCCCCTCGGCAATGGCCGATTTGGAGTGGCCACCTACTTCCTTCCCGCGCAGCTGCGACTGTTTCCGCTCAGCCTCATCGCGGACGAGACCATCGAACGCGCCATACCGAGGAGGAAGAAGGGCACACCGTTCACGTTCATTGTACCTGGCGAAGAAGATGATGTGTGGGTGGGGACCTGGAATCGGGGGCTTTATCATGGCTATCCCGCTACCGGCCACTGGGCCCGTGTTGATACTTTGAACGGCCCGAACGGCAAACTGCCGGGCCCCATGATGCTCGCTTGGTTGCGCGACAGCAAGGGAAGGTGCTGGCTGGGGATGAACGATGGTGGTGGACTTGCCTGTCTGGAGAACGGTCAGTTCCGGTCCATACGCGACCGGTCCGGCGGTAACCTCGGCGGAGTGGTAAGGTGTATCGCGGAAGCACCCGATGGTACCATTTGGATGGGGACCCATGAGGAAGGCATCGTGGTGTACGACCCGGTGAACGACAGTTCCCACTTCTTGAACCGCCGCAACGGGCTACCCGGCGTGCGTATCTCGAAGCTCTTCTTCGACCGGGACAGCACGCTCTGGGCGATCACCGACCAAGGGATAGCGCGACGGCTGAACGGTGCGCACGGCTTTCAGCGCTTCGCCCTTCCGGATGGGCTTGATCCTCTTTCCCTAACAGGTGGAGCAGCGGTTCTTCCCAATGGGCGGATAGCCTTCGGCATTGGGAAATACATCGTCTACCACACCCCTTCGAAGGAGAAGGATCTTGTGGAAGTACCATCCGCCTTGATCACCTCGTACCGCATCAATGACGACGTATACTTCAGCCTGCCGTCCGCCGATAAGCTGCAGCTCGCGGCCGACCGCAAGGCGCTCACACTGGAGCTTGGCGCGGTCGGAACGGACCCGAGCACCCGCCCCTTGTTCCGCTACCGACTGGCGAAGAGCAACGCCGCCTGGGCGATGTTGGGTGCGTCCCAGCGCATCGATCTGTTCGACCTGCCTACGGGCGATCACCGTATCGAAGTACAGGCAAGTGCGAACGGCGTGGATTGGAGCGCGGTACCCGCCGTGGTCGATGTGGTCGTCCTCCCACCCTTCTGGGCCACCTGGTGGTTCCGGGCCCTCGTGATCGCGGCCATCGCGGTGATGCTCTTTGTGACCTTCCGCGTCTATCTCCTAGGACGACTTCGCAAGCAGCGAGAAGCTTTCCAACAGGAACAGGCCGTTCTACAGGAACGGGTGCGCATCGCCAGCGATATGCACGACGACCTGGGCGCCGGGCTCAGTGCCCTGAAACTGCGCAGCGAGATGGCGCTGCGGGTGGAGAAGGATCCGTTGAAACGGGAGCAGCTCGGTTCGCTCGCGAACACCGCCGGGGACCTCATCGGCAGCATGCGCCAGATCATTTGGACCATGAACGCGGACCAGACCAGCATCGAGGACCTCGTGGTGTACGCCTCCAATTACGCCCGCACCTACTGCGACCAGAACACTCTCGCCATCACCGTGGAAACGCAGGGACCCTGGCCCGATGCCCGCTTGAGCAGCGAACAGCGCCGCAATATGTTCCTGGTGGTGAAGGAAGCCCTGCACAACACGGTGAAGCACGCGCAAGCCACCACCGTGCGTTTGGAGATGCGCTGGTCCGATGGACTACAGGTGGAATTGAGCGACAATGGCATCGGCTTGCCCAAAGGATCGGAGAACGCGGTAGGCAATGGTTTGCGGAACATGCGCAAACGCATCACCTCGCTCGGCGGCACCTTGTCCATGAACGGGGAGCAAGGGGCGAGCATCCGGTTCCACGTACCTATCGGCCCGCACCCCTAACCAAGGTTCTATTGCCGCATCGACCGAACACCAAGACTTTCGCTCCATGAACACAACGCCCATCAAGGTGAGCATCGTGGAGGATGACAGCAGCATCCGGGAAACGCTCCGTTCGTTGTTCATCTTCGAGGAAGGCATGGAAGCCTTCACCATCCATAGCACTGCGGAGGATGCCCTGATGCGGCTCGGTGAAACTTGCCCTGACGTGGTGATCATGGATATCAACCTGCCGGGACAGAGCGGTATCGATTGCGTGCGCCAGATGAGCCAGCGTTGCAGGTCCACACAGTTCCTGATGTACACCGTGCATGACGACGACCACCGCGTGTTCGAAGCGTTGAAGGCCGGTGCGAACGGCTATATCCTGAAAAGCAGTACGCCGGACCAGATCCTGGACGCGGTGCGCGAGTTGAGCACAGGAGGAAGTCCCATGAGCGCCCATGTGGCGCGCCGCGTGGTCACGCACATTCGCCCGGCGAAGCAGGAACTGAGCAATGGCAGCGAATTGCTGAGCGCCCGGGAGAACGAAGTACTGGCTTTGCTTGCGGAAGGATTGCTCTACAAGGAGATCGGGGAACGGCTTGGTATCACCGTAGGCACCATCAAGCAGCACATCCATCGCATCTATGACAAGATGCACGTGCAGAACCGAACGGAAGCCGTGAACCGGTATTTCGGGCGATAGCTATACCGCTTTCCGGGTCAGGTTCCTAAGCGCCGATCGTCAACCTTTGTCCTATTGCGCCGTCCTCGGTTTTCGGGGAGCTTTGGGCCATAGCCCAAGCCCAATGCGTTCCTGGATACTCGCCGCCCTCCTGTTGGTCCCCTCCGCCCGGCTCGCCGCGCAGAACATCGGCATCAACGCCAACGGGGCCACGCCCAACACCAGCGCCATCCTGGATATCGATGTAAGCGCTCTCGTGGGTGCCAAAAAAGGTCTGCTGATCCCAAGGGTTACGACAGCGGAGCGCAACGCGATCCCCACGCCGGCAACCAGCTTGCTCGTCTTCAACACCACCGCCGCCCGTTTCGAATACTTCGATGGGGCCACATGGGTTCCTTTTGTGGGAGGTGGCACCCTGGATCAAGCCTACGATTTCGGTGGCGCTGGTGTGGGGCGCACGATCACGGCAGATGCCGGTGCGGTGACGATCGATGGCACCGATGGTCTTGTCTCTACAGGAACCACGGGCATCGGAGCTGTTGCCCCCAGCGGTGCAGGGATCAGGATGGTTTGGAATCCGAGAAAAAACGCATTCCGCGCAGGAGCTGCGACCGGCACTGAGTGGGACCCTGCCAACATAGGGCTTGGTTCAACCGCTTTTGGCACGGAAACCAGGGCATCTGGATCTCATTCAACGGCATTGGGCAACTCCTCTGTTGCCAGCGCAGGAAGATCAACGGCAATGGGCAATCATACTACTGCCAGCGGATTAGAATCAACCGCTATGGGTGACTTTTCAATCGCAAGCGGAGATCAATCAACCGCGATGGGTCGCAATACGATCGCCTCTGGAAGAATCTCTACGGCAATGGGGCTTGATAATACGGCCCCGTCCATTGGCGAAACAGTCCTAGGCATCGGTGCCACCTTCTATACCCCAACTTTGAATGGAGCCACCCAATGGCGTGCTGCCAATGCAACTGACCGGTTGTTGGTTGTGGGTAACTCGATCGATGTCGATAATGACTTCATAGTTGACGGGGCCGAACGCTCCGATGCCCTTGTTGTGCTCAAGAACGGCAACACCGGCATCGGCAGCAGTACACCGGCCGACCGCCTGCATGTGGTAGGCAACATCCGCATGGTGGATGGCAACCAGGCCGTGGGGCGCGTGATGGTGAGCAATGCGAACGGCACTGCCACTTGGGTGGATCCCCTCGCCGTGGCCACAGGGCTGGCCTGGACCCTTACGGGGAACGCAGGCACCAACCCGGCCACCAACTTTGTGGGCACCACCGATGCGCAGGCGTTGCGTTTCCGCACAGCGAACACGTTCGCGGGGAACATTTCCAACACCCCGACCGGCTTGGTGAGTTTGGGCCTGAACGCCGGACCCGCGAACACCGGGCTTTCCAACACCTTCGTAGGCGGGAGTGCCGGGGTGGTGAACACCACCGGCGCCAACAACACTTTCCTAGGCCAGGGCGCGGGTGCGGCGAACACCACGACCAGCAACAACACCTACGTGGGCATGGGCGCAGGCCAGTCCAACACCACCGGCCAGCAGAACGTGTACATCGGCCGACTTGCGGGAGGCAATGGCGCCACAGGATCGGACAACATCCTGATCGGAAATGCCGCAGGCCTTTTCAATACCGCGAACAACAACGTAATGGTCGGGGCCTTCTCCGGAAACGCCAACAGCACGGGCGGCGGCAACACCTTCCTCGGCACGCAAAGCGGGCAAGCCACCACCACGGGTGGGCAGAACACTTTCATTGGCACCAGTGCAGGCAGCACGAACATCACGGGCACGCAGAACACCTTGATCGGTAACGGCGCCGCGTTGAACGCCAACAACCTGACGAACGCCACGGCGATCGGGCGCGGTAGCCGGGTGGATGTGAACGACGGACTGGTCCTCGGCAGCGTGAACGGCATCAACGCCGCGACAAGCACCAGCCTGGTGGGCATCGGCACCACCGCGCCGTTGGACCGCTTGCATGTGGTAGGCAACATCCGCATGGTGGATGGGAATCAAGCGCTGGGCCGCGTGCTCACCAGCGATGCGAACGGAACGGCGACCTGGCAGACCCCAAGTGGTGCAGGAACCACCCTAGATGGCGCCTACGACTTCGGCGGTGCCGGTGCCGGACGCACCATCACTGCCGATGCCGGGGCGGTGACCGATCAATGGCACAGACGGCTTGGTGAGTACAGGGACACCAGGTAGCGGGGCGCTGGCTCCGGCTGGTGCGGGAACACGCATGGTGTGGAGCCCGAACAAATCCGCTTTCAGGGCTGGATCGGTTCTCGGAACCCAGTGGAATGATGCGAACATCGGGGTGGGCTCTTTTGCCGGTGGAATTAGCACGATCGCGTCTGGCCAGAATTCATTCGCCATGGGTTCAAACAACATTGCAACGGGGGTTGGTTCCACCGCCATGGGCACCGTGAACGTGGCATCCGGAGCTGCGGCGACCGCAATGGGGCTCGCCAACACCGCCCCTTCCTTCGGAGAGACGGTTCTTGGTATTGGTTCCACCACCTACGTACCAAGCCTGAACGGCAACACCCAGTTCCGAACGGCCAACGCCACCGACCGTCTCCTGGTGGTAGGCAATGCGATCGATGCCAATAGCAACGGTATTGTGGAAGCCGCCGAGCGCTCCGACGCCCTCGTGATCCTGAAGAACGGCAATGCGGGCCATGGTGTGAGCGCACCGGTGGCGCGGTTGCAGTTGGAAACGCCTGCCAATGCCACCCAGACACAGTTTACGCAGAGCTTGCTCAGCGCGGGCCTGCTCATCACCACCAACTTCACCGCAGGTTCGTACACCCCCGGGTTGTTCTGGAACACAACCAACAACAATGCAACGCGGCCCAAGGCAGGCATCTATCTCCAAGAGACCAATACAGGTTCCTTCATGTACCTGGGCACCTCCAACAACTACAGCACTGGGATCACCAATAATGCGGTGGTGATAGACCCCACAGGGAATGTGGGCATTGGCACGCCCGCCCCGCTGGACCCGCTGCATGTAACAGGCAACATCCGCATGGTGGATGGCAACCAAGCCGCAGGGCGTGTGCTGGTGAGCGATGCGAACGGTACAGGAACGTGGACGGCACCGGGCGCGGGCACCAGCGGAACCCTGGACCAATCCTACGACTTCGGTGGGGCTGGCGCTGGCCGAACCATTACCGCCGATGCGGGAGCGGTACTGATCAATGGCACGGATGGTTTGGTGAGTACGGGTACCATCGGGAGTGGGGCATTGGCTCCTTCTGGCTCAGGCGTACGCATGGTTTGGAACCCGAGAAAAGGCGCATTCCGGGCTGGAAGCGCTTTCACACAATGGGATGACGCCAACATCGGCACGGCGTCAGTAGCCATGGGTCAATCAACAACCGCATCCGGATCAGAATCAACTGCCCTAGGCGCCTTTTCAACCGCATCGGGGGCAATATCCACAGCCATCGGAGGCGGTACTACTGCATCGGGGCAAATCTCCACCGCCATGGGCAACGGTACTACTGCATCGGGAAACACGTCCACCGCGATGGGTGATCAGACAACAGCAGCGGGAAGCCGTTCCACTGCCATGGGCTTTATGAACACGGCATTTTCATTCGGCGAAACGGTCCTCGGTATTGGTGCCACCCCTGGCCCATCACCCGTCGGCTCGAGTACTTCATTCGGGACAGGATTTACCAACACACGCATTTTGGCTGTTGGCAATGCCATTGACGCTAACAACAACTTCACAGTTGATGCGGCCGAACGTTCCGATGCCCTCGTGATCTTGAAGAACGGCAATACAGGACTTAGTGTCAGCACACCTCAAACAACATTGGATGTGCTGGGCGCATTGGCCATTCGAAACAACGGCACCATCACGAACGTGACCGCGGACAACCAAGTGGTCGTGGTAGGCAACCGAGGCTACGTGCAATTGTCAAGCAATTCGGCCGTAGCCGCTGCACGCACAATAACCTTGACCGATGGATTGATCACCGGTCAACTCCTGTTGATCGAAGCGGTTACGGCGGGAGCGTTCGAGATCGCCGATAACGCAGCCAACAACACCGACGTGAGCCTGGACCGAGCGTTGGCGATCAGCGATACGATCATGCTCCTGTGGAACGGTAATGATTGGCTCGAACTCAACTACAGCGATAATTGAGCGTTCCACTCACGATGTTATCGTTAGTAGGCACGATCAAGGGGCGGGTCCAACCCGGCCGAAGCATCTGCCAAGATCCGATGACATAGACCATTTTG
The DNA here is from genome assembly GCA_016703105.1 of Flavobacteriales bacterium. Lineage (GTDB taxonomy): Bacteria > Bacteroidota > Bacteroidia > Flavobacteriales_F > PHOS-HE28 > PHOS-HE28. Next base: position 142,325 of record JADJCS010000001.1, on the reverse strand, counting down.
AGGCAGGTCGCAAGCGGCCGATCGTCAACCTTCGTTCTATTGCCCCGACCAAGGCAAGGGGGGAGCTTTGGGGCATAGCCCCTGCCCTATGCGTTCCTGGTTATTCGCTGCCTTGCTTTTGGTCCCTTCCGCCCGGCTCGCCGCGCAGAACATCGGCATAAACGCTAACGGCGCCACGCCCAATACCAGCGCCATGCTGGACATTGATGTGAGCGCGATACCCGGCACCAAGCGCGGCTTGCTGATCCCCCGAATGACAACGGTGCAGCGGAACGCCATCGTGACTCCCGCTACCAGCTTGCTGGTATTCAACACCACCACCAACCAGTTCGAGTATTTCGATGGAGCGATCTGGCGCGCGCTGCTCAGTTCGGCAGCAGCCGGTTGGACCCTTACGGGCAACACTATCGCGGCCACGGATTTCATCGGCACCCTGAACAACCAACCCTTGGTGTTCCGGGTGAACAACCAACCCGCGGGCCGGCTGGAGTTCGCCAGCCTCAACTCCTTCTTCGGCACCAACACCGGCGTGGGGAACACGGGTACCGCCAACACCTTCATCGGTGGTCAAGCTGGTGTGGCGAACACCGCTGGGTCGGCGAACACCTACTTGGGGGCTGGCGCTGGGGTCGCCGCCAGCGTGGGGTCCGAGAACACGGCGATCGGTTTCCAATCCTCGGTGAGCAACGGCCTCTCGAACGCCACGGCGCTCGGAGCCTACGCGCAAGCGACCCAGCCCAATAGCTTGGTACTGGGCAGCATCGTTGGGGTGAACGCCGCACCCGCCAGCACCAACGTAGGCATAGGCACCACCGCTCCCACCGAACGCTTGGATGTGGTCGGTAAGGCCCGCGTTACCAACTTCCAAATGACCACGGGGGCTGGTGCAGGCATGATCATGATCGCTGACGCTCTTGGTAACGGATCATGGGCCAATCCGGCGGGTAACACCGTGAACGCATGGGACCTGACAGGGAACTCTGGGACCAACCCCTCAGTGAACTACATCGGAACCAGCGACAACGCCTTGCTCCGTTTCAGGACGAACAACACCCAAGCCGGCCTGCTGGATCATGCCACCTTGAACGCCTTTTACGGGACCAACGCTGGCATAGTATCCGGGGGCAGTTTGAACACCTTCCTGGGTGCCACGGCGGGCAATGCCAATAGCACGGGTGCGGGCAATACGTTCGTAGGCGCCGCGAGCGGTGGGTCGAACTCCACGGGCACCGAGAACACGGCCATCGGGTTTTCCGCCAATGTGAGCAATGCGCTCACCAATGCCACTGCGGTCGGCAACCGCGCACTCGCCACGCAGAGCAATAGCGTGGTGTTGGGCAGCATCAACGGCGTGAACGGTTCGTCCGTAAGCGCGAACGTGGGCATCGGCACCACCGCCCCTGCCCAACGCCTGCACGTAGTGGGCAACATCCGCATGGAGGATGGCAACCAAGCTGTTGGCCGCGTACTTACGAGCGATGTCAATGGGGTTGCGAGTTGGCAAGCTCCCGCAGGCAGTGGTTGGGGCTTGGTGGGCAACGCGGGCACGAACCCGGCCACCCACTTCGTAGGCACCACCGATGCGCAGGCCTTGGTCTTCCGCACCGGCAACCTGGAACGGGCGCGCATTTCGGCCGCAGGGAACTTCGGTGTGAACACCACTGCTCCGGGCAACAGTTTGCATGTGCGCTTCGCCCCGCTCGGACCTAACATAAATGCGACCATGCGGTTGGAGGTGGCCGAAGCAGCTTCCTCCACGAATGTGACCTTCTCCAATTCCGTGAACGGGAACAACGTGTCCTTCGGCCTCGCGGGCAATGGCGATTTCGGGTTGGCGTTGGCCGCGAACTTCAGCTCCGCAGCAGGTGATGCACTCCGCATCAAGCCGAACGGCAATGTGGGCATGGGTACGCTGAACGCGCTGGACCGCCTGCATGTGGTAGGCAGCATCCGCATGGTGGATGGCAACCAAGCTATCGGCCGGGTGATGGTAAGCAATGCGAACGGAACCGCGACCTGGACCGATCCCCTTACCGTGGCCAGTGGGCTGGCTTGGACCCTTACCGGCAACGCGGGCACCAACCCGGCCACCAACTTCATCGGTACCACCGATGCACAGGCGCTGCGTTTCCGCACGGCGAACCAATTCGCCGGGAACCTGCCCGTGGTGGCAAGCCAATTCGTCAGCTATGGCCTTTTGGCGGGACCGAACAACGTAGGCACGGGGAACACCTTCGTTGGCAATAGCGCGGGCTTGGCCAATATCACCGGTGGAAGCAACACGTTCTTAGGGAACAACGCAGGCGCAGCCAACGTGACCAGCGCCAACAACACGTACGTGGGCACGAGCGCGGGCGCAGCCAATGTGAACGGCCAGCAGAACGTGTACATCGGCAGGCTTGCCGGTGGAAATGGAACCACCGGTTCAGACAACATTCTCATCGGCAACGGCGCGGGTATCGGCAACACCGCCAACAACAACGTGATGATCGGTTCCTTCGCCGGCAACGGGAACAGCACCGGAGGTGGCAACACCTTCCTAGGAACCCAGAGCGGCGCGGCTACATCAACAGGTGGGCAGAACACCTTCATCGGCACCAGCGCCGGCAGCACCAATGCCACGGGCACACAGAACACACTCGTCGGCAATGGCGCAGCGGTGAACGCCAACAACCTCACCAACGCCACGGCGATCGGGCGCGCCAGCCGTGTGGACGTGAACAACGGACTGGTGCTCGGCAGCGTGAACGGTATCAATGGCTCGACCAGCACCAGTTTGGTGGGCATTGGCACCACCGCCCCGGTGGAGCGCTTGCACGTGGTGGGCAACATCCGCATGGTGGATGGCAACCAAGCCGCGAACCGGGTGATGGTGAGCGATGCGAACGGCACAGCGAGCTGGCAGACATTGGGCGCGGCAGCCACCAACGCGTGGGGACTATTGGGCAACGCGGGCACCAATCCGGCCACCAACTTCGTGGGCACCACCGATGCACAGCCGCTACGCTTCCGCACCGGCAACGCGTTTTCCGGTCAAGTAGGCAACACGGCGACCGCCCTGGTGAGCTATGGCCTCAGTGCTGGCGCGGCTGTGACGACGTTGGCGGCCAGGGTCACCGCGATCGGCGCGAGCGCAGGTGCCGCCAATACCGATGGTGACGACAATACCTACGTGGGAGCGAATGCGGGTGCTGCTATGACCACGTCTTTCTTCAGTACGTATGTTGGATCCAGTGCAGGGCGTTTCGCATCCGCAAGCAACAATGCATTATTCGGGTATTTAGCTGGAGGCTTGGGGGTGATGACTGGTGGCCTCAATACGTTCTTGGGCTCCCAGTCCGGCTCGCAGAACACTGCCGGAAATGGCAACACCTTCGTCGGTTTCAGCGCGGGCAGCTCCACCACGTCCGGCAGCCAGAACGTGTTCATCGGTCGCGAGGCAGGTTCCGCAGCCCTTACGGTTTCGGCAAGCGTATTCGTTGGCTCTTTCGCAGGGAACGTGACCACGGTATCCGGGAACACCTTCGTTGGGGGCAATGCGGGTCGTCTGAATACCACCGGAAACAATAATGCCTTCCTCGGTGACCAAGCGGGGACCAGCAACGTGGTTGGCAGCGACAACACCTTCCTCGGCCACAACAGTGGCAGCGTGAACACGGCATCCGATAACACATTCGTAGGAAGCAGGAGCGGAGATTCGAATACCACAGGAGCACAGAACACCTACATGGGAACGAACGCTGGTACAGCCAACGTTGCAGGCAACGACGGTACGTTCATCGGCTTCGGAACAGGGCTCGCGAACACAGGTAGCGGTAGCACCTTCGTCGGGTCGGGCGCCGGTGATGTGAACTCGACGGGGACCGACAACACGTTCATCGGTCAGGACGCCGGCAACACCAACACCACAGGAAGCAATAACGTGGTGCTCGGGAACAATGCCGATGTGGCGGCGGCGGCACTCACGAACGCGATCGCCATCGGTGCCGATGCGATAGCAGGTGCCTCGAACAGTTTGGTGCTCGGTGCAACGGGCGCTTCCGCAGTGAACGTGGGTATTGGCATGACCACCCCGCTCACCACCGTGGATATGCTCGGCGCTTTGTCGATACGCGATGATGGCACGGTGACGAGCGTCGCAGCCGACAATCAACTCATCACCGTGGGCGATCGGGGTTACATCCGACTGAGCAGCACCAGCGCCACCTCCACGGCGCGCACGATCACTTTGAGCGATGGGCTCGTTCGGGGACAATTGCTCCTGTTGGAATGTGTGACCACGGGCGCCTTCGAGGTGGATGACAATGCGGCGACGAACAATACCAATGCGAGCGCAGCCCGGCCGCTCGGTGTCGGCGATACGATCATGCTCGTTTGGAACGGAACGGATTGGGCGGAATTGAACTACAGCAACAACTGAGCGGACCGGCCGGTTCCGGCGATCCTAGTGATCGCGGCGCGAAGCCATGACGTATTTTGTGACCATGCTACGAAAGGCCGTATTGATCTTGTTGGGGGTATTGGTGATCGCTCAATCCATCCGTCCCGCGCGCACTGAAGAACCGTTGGATCCCGCCGCCGATCTGATCGCATTGACCAAGCCTTCGGCTGAAGTGGAGCATCTGCTGCGGGTGGCTTGCTACGACTGCCACAGTGGCCAGCCGCGCTACCCGTGGTACATGAACATCACCCCCGTGAACTGGTGGATGCAGGGCCACATCAACGAAAGCCGGGAGCACTTCGATGTTTCCGCATGGGGCCGTGTGAGCGGGGAAAAACGGGCGCACTGGGCCGAAGAAGCGGTGGAGATGGTCGGTGAAGAAGAGATGCCGCTGCCCAGCTACACCTGGACGCATGGCGATGCCCGCCTAACGGAAGAGCAGCGGCTGTTGCTGACAAACTACTTCTCCGCGTTGATGCGGTAGGCGTGTTGGAGACCTCCAAGGCAACCCTCCTTCGTCTACCTTGCAGTTCACCCCGGCATGCGACACCTTCGCCTTATACTACCCCTGCTGCTTTGCACCAGCGTAGCAACGCGCAGCGTGGGCCAGAACGGCTCGATCGATCTGAGCTTCAACCCGCAGGACCAGGGATATGGGATCGGAGACGGCTGCGGCTCCGCCCCGATGGGTGATCATGGGGTTGAGGATATGCTGGGTCTGCCCGGCGGTGGATACATGGCCGCCGGAGGGCTAGGCTATGGAGGTGATCTCAGCGGGATCCTGGCGATAGGCACTGCCTGTGACCAGGCCGGCACGCGCACAAACTACCTGAATGCTGGAGATGGTGTCTTGCGAACGGCAGTGAGACAAGTGGATGGCAGGTTCCTGTTCGGCGGCGTTTTCGGACCCTATTTCGAATCGAGCAGCACGCATGAGGTAAGACGCCTGAACGCCGATGGGACCTTGGACATCACTTATAACCCCAATTCCGCCTTCATATTCAATGATGCGGTGAACTGCATCGCGATGAAGCAGGACGGGACGTTTATCGTTGGCGGCGCGTTCACCACCTATGGCCCATACACCAAGTTCCGCATCCTCCGGTTGAACAGCAACGGCTCGTTGGGCAACCAGTTCCTCGCCAACCTCAATGGGGAGGTCCATGCCCTGGCCGTTGAACCGAGCGGCCTGGTGATCGCAGCGGGGGCCTTTACCCAATTCGATGGCTCGAACCGGATCGTGCGCTTCGACCAGATCGCCAATAGCACGGACGCCACATGGAACATGGCCGGTACCGGACCCAATGGGGTGGTGCGGGCCATCGCGCTGCAGCCGGACGGAAAGATCCTAATGGCCGGGGACTTCACCGATGTGAACGGAACACCGCGCAACCGCATCGCCCGGCTGAACGTGAACGGCTCGGTGGACACCGGCTTCGATCCCGGTAGCGGATGCAATGGATCCGTGCGACGCATCCAGCTCCGTTCGGACGGCAAGGTCGACCTGATCGGCGACTTCACGCAGGTGAATGGATCGACCAAGGCGGGTATGGCACGGCTGTTCGCCCACGGCGCCCTGGATACCTCCTTCGATATCGGCACCGGACCGGATGATACGATCCGTGACGTGACCTATGACGGTGCGGGGCGCTTGGTGGTTGGCGGCCTGTTCCGGTACTGGAACGGGATCCCCTGTACGTACATGATGCGCCTGCTCGCGAACGGGGCTCCGGACCCCAGCTACGTGAACAATGCAGCGAACTATCCGGTGACCGCTGTGCTGCCGCTTGCCAATGGCGGCGCGTTGATCGGTGGCGTGTTCAACAGATACAACGGCGAGGAACGGGTCGGTCTCGCCCGGTTGCTCCGGGATGGTTCCGTCGACCCCACTTTTTCGAGCGCATTGCGCCTCATCAATTTGACTAATGTGGGCCCTGTTACCATGCGGCAACGGCCGGATGGGAAGTATCTGATCGGTGGATCTTTCCGCGCGGACCAATCAACCCGCTACAACTTGGTGCTTTTGAACACGGATGGGACCTGGGATCAAACGTTCCAATCCCACTTCACTTCCGATTGGGGGGAGAACGTGAAGGATCTTGTGGTGCTGCCAGATAACCGCGCGCTGGTCTGCGGTTCGTTCATATGGCCGTCCTTGAAGAAGGTGGTCCGGCTATTGGCGGATGGCACGGCAGACCCCAGCTTCACCACCCAAGTCGCACAGAACGGGGACATCCTCTGCATGGCGGTTCAGCCTGACGGTCGCGTGCTGATCGCCGGTGACTTCACCCTGCTCCAAGGCACGGGCACCGTGCTTGGCCGCATCGCACGGCTCATGCCCGACGGAACATTTGACCCCAGCTTCATCCCCGGGAGCGGTTTCGATCAAGAGGTGGAACACATCGCCCTACGCCCGGATGGGCGGATCGTGGTCTCCGGCAGGTTCACGAATTACCAGGGCACCCCCAGGGCACGCGTGGCACAATTGCTTCCGGACGGAAGCTTGGATACCAGCTTTGATACCGGAAGTAATGGGCTCTGGGGGCCGATCGCCATCGCGGCGGACGGCAGTCTGCTCAACGGAGGCAGTATCCCCGGCGTGCCCTCCACAGCCGGTATACGCCGCTTTTCCGAGCAAGGAACACTGGACCTGTCCTATCAGAACGGACATGCTCCTGCCAACTCCACTATCAAAGCGATGGCTTTGGATGTCGATCGCCTTTATGTAGGCGGTTGGTTCACGGAACTCAGCGGCATCGGACGCAACCGCATCACTCGGGTGAACACGGGCAACAACGTTTCCGTCTTCGTTTCGGTGAAAGCCTGGCTCGAAGGTCCATGGAACAACGTCACCCTGCGCATGAACGACTTCCAGCGCAGCCTGGGCACGATCCCCTTGCAGGAGCCTTATACCGCGTTGGGTTATGGGTTCGTGAACAGCACGGCCGGGGCGACCATAGCGCCTTCGGTGCTCACGACCACCGGCACCACTGCGATCGTGGATTGGGTGGTACTCGAACTGCGTTCGGAAGGATCGCCCGGCACGATCGCGTCCAGCCGGGCCGCGCTGATCCGTTCGGACGGTCAAGTGGTCGATCTCGACGGTGGTTCATTGGTGGAAATGCGTGTGCCACCGGGCAATTATCATGTCGCGCTACGGCATCGGAACCACTTGGGCGCAATGACCGCGACGGCGCTCCCACTTTCGCATGTGAACACCACGATCGATCTCACATCCACCACCACGCTCACCTACGGCACCAATGCGCGGAAGAACGTTGGCGGACGGATGATGCTCTGGGCCGGGGATGTGAACTTCAACGGACAACTGAAGTACGCCGGAAGCAACAACGACCGCGACCCCATCCTTGTGCGCATAGGCGGCACTGTCCCGACCGCCATCGCCACAGGCTATCGGCAGGAGGACGTGAACTTGAACGGCCAGGTGAAATATGCCGGCGTTTCGAACGATCGCGATCCGCAACTGGTGAACATCGGTGGCACGGTGCCTACCGCGGTGCGCACGGCGCAATTGCCTTGATCGATCCCGATCAGACCGGCACCGCCCGCAGATCGTGCTCGTTCGCTTCGGTGATGCGCACTTCGGCGAAATCGCCGATCCTCAGGTGTCCGGCAGAGGTGGGGATCAACACCTCATTGTCCACCTCCGGTGAATCGTGCTCGGTGCGCGCGACGTAGTGACCGGATTCGGCTTTATCCACCAACACGCGGTAGGTCTTGCCCACCTTGGCTTCGTTCAGTTCGAGGCTGATGCTGCCCTGCGCTTCCATCATCTCCTGCGCCCGCTGCTCCTTCACCTCGGCGGACACATCGTCCTCGAAGGTGTGCGCGTGGGTGTCCTCTTCGTGGCTATAGGTGAAACAGCCGAGGCGATCGAAACGCATCCGCTCGATCCAACGCAGGCCATCCTCGTGGTCTTCCTGTGTTTCCCCGGGGAAACCGGCGATAAGCGTGGTGCGGATCGCGATGCCCGGCACGGCGCTTCGGATCGTATCGACCAGAGCTTCGGTCTTCTCCTGCGTGATGCCGCGACGCATACGCGTAAGCATGCGCGTACTGCCGTGCTGTAATGGCATGTCGAGGTAGTTGCAGATGTTGCTCCGCTCCTTCATCACCTCGAGTATATCCATGGGGAACCCGCTCGGGAAGGCGTAGTGCAAGCGGATCCAGTCGATGCCCTCCACGTCACTGAGCTGCGCGAGCAGTTCGCTCAGGTTGCGCTTTTTGTAGATGTCCAGGCCATAGTAGGTGAGGTCCTGCGCGATCAGGATCAACTCCTTCACCCCTTGGGCCGCAAGGCCCTTCGCGTTGGTGACGAGCTGGTCGATCGGCGTGCTAACATGCTTGCCGCGCATGAGGGGTATGGCGCAGAAGCTGCATTTACGATCGCAGCCTTCGCTGATCTTGAAGTAGGCGAAATGCGCCGGCGTGGTGAGCAAGCGCTCGCCGACCAGCTCGTGTTTGTAATCCGCCTTCAGCGTCTTGAGCAACCGGGGCAGATCGCGCGTGCCGAACCAGGCATCCACCTGCGGGATCTCGTCCTTCAGCTCAGGCGCATAGCGCTGGCTGAGGCAGCCGGTCACGTAGACCTTTTCCACCAGCCCTGCGTCCTTGGCCTTGGCATAGCGCAGGATGGTATCGATACTCTCCTGCTTGGCGTTGTCGATGAAGCCGCAGGTATTGATCACCACCACGTTGTGCTCGCCACTATCGCTCTCATGGTCCACGGCGATACCGTTGGCCTTGAGCTGGGCCATCATCACCTCACTGTCGAAGGTGTTCTTCGAGCAGCCCATGGTGACCACGTTCACCTTGGTCTTCTTGAGGGTCTTGGCTTTCACGGGAAGCTCGGTCAGTTCCCTTTGAAGAGAGCCTCTACGAAGGCGGTGCGATCGAAGGGCATGAGGTCTTCGATGCCTTCGCCTACGCCGAGGTACCGGATGGGGATCTGGAACTGGTGGCTGATCCCGATCGCTACACCGCCCTTCGCTGTGCCATCCAATTTCGTGAGCGCAAGTGCGGTGACCTCGGTGGCCGCGGTGAACTGGCGGGCTTGTTCAATGGCGTTCTGGCCCGTGCTGGCATCGAGCACGAGCAGCACCTCGTGGGGGGCATCGGGCACCACCTTGCGCATCACGTTGCGCACCTTGGTGAGCTCGTTCATGAGGTTGATCTTGTTGTGCAAGCGCCCTGCGGTGTCGATGATCACGATGTCCGTGCCTTTCGCCTTAGCGCTCTCCACCGTATCGAAGGCCACTGCGGCCGGATCGGCGTTCATGCCCTGGCTCACCAAGGGCACGCCTACGCGCTCGCTCCAGATCCGGAGTTGGTCCACAGCGGCCGCACGGAAGGTATCCGCCGCCCCGAGCATCACGCTATGACCTGCCGCATGGAACCGATGCGCCAGTTTGCCAATGGTGGTGGTTTTGCCTACGCCGTTCACGCCGACCACCATGATCACATAGGGCTTCGTCGACAGGTCGATGGGCTGCGGGTCCTTCATCAACGCGGCCACCTCGGCACGTAGGATGCCGTTCAATTCGGCGGTGCCCACATACTTGTCGCGGGCCACCCGGGTTTGGATCCGCTCGATGATGGTGAGGGTTGTCTCCACCCCTACATCGCTGCTCACCAGAGCTTCTTCCAGGTCATCCAGCACGGCATCGTCCACCTTGCTCTTGCCCGCCACGATACGCGAGAGCTTGGCGAACAGCCCGCCCCGGGAACGCTCCAGACCTTGCTCCAGGGGCGCGGAACCGTCCGCCGCTGCTTTGGCCGCTGGATCCTTGCCGAAAATGCCGAATAGCGCCATAGATCCGTCAGGATAAACGAAAAGGCCTCCCGACCGCTCGGAAAGCCTTTCCGGAACTCCGCGTTGTGCGGATCACTTCTTCTGCGCCAGGAACTTGTCCGCCTCCTCGGCGGGCATCACCATCTCCTGGAACTGATAGCCTCCGGTCTTACCGTTCCGGACCATGCGGATCACTTTGGTGAACACCTTGGCGTCCGCCTTCTTCAAGGATGCGACTACTTTCTTTGCCATGTCTCACGCGCCTTAGCGCTCGGTTGGATGGTTGGTGAAGACGCGAAGGCGCGGCTTACTTGATCTCTTTGTGAACGGTCATCTTCCGGAGAATGGGGTTGTATTTCTTCAACTCCATCCGCTCGGTGGTGTTCTTGCGGTTCTTGGTGGTAATGTACCGGGAGGTGCCGGGTTGGCCCGAGGTCTTGTGCTCGGTACACTCCAGGATCACCTGTACGCGGTTCCCTTTCTTGGCCATGGCTCAGCGTGTTGCGTGTTCGATGATCAAGCTTTGTAATAACCCTTGGCTTTGGCGCGCTTCAGGGCTTCGGACAAGCCGATCTTGTCGATGGTGCGCATACCGTTGGCGCTCACGCGGAGGGTCACCCACTTTTTCTCCTCGGGAAGGAAATACCTCTTGTCCTGAAGATTGGGGGCGAACGTGCGGTTCGTCTTCACGTTCGAGTGGCTCACCTGGTGGCCGGTGATGACATGCTTGCCGGTGATCTGGCAGACCTTTGACATGGCGGTTCGGTATTGCGGGCGGCAAATGTAGGTAAATTGTCTTGGGCCCGACGCGCTACGTGGCACCCGGTTCCGGAGTCCCTTTCAAGCCGTGAACCTCAGGGGAATGAACATCGTTGAACCCGTCCGAAGATCCGGACCTGACCCGAAAGGGACGAGAAGACCCTGAGGAACAAGAACCGAGCTTCGCCATCCCCTACCTTTCGCCGCCCCCTTCGTCCGCCCCAGCGATCCATTCGTCGAGCATTTCCGTGCAATGCGCAACCCGGAACTCTGGAAGCCCACACGCCTGGTCCGCAACCGACGCACGGGTTCGTTCGAGGTGAACCATGCGGGCATCTTCGGGGGATCCGGATACAGTACGGAGCTACAGACCCGAAAATACATCCCCCTTATACAGGCACACATCAGCGGCCATGTGCTGGATATGGGCTGCGGACCGGTCCCATACTACGAACTGTACGCCGATCGGACCACGGCAAGTACCTGCGTGGACCGTCGACAGGACCCGCATGTGGCGCAGCTGCTGGATCAGGTGGTGGACCTGAACGATCCCCTGCCCTTCCCGGACAATTCCTTCGATTCGGTGCTACTTACCGATGTACTGGCCCACATGCGCCGGCCGTGGGAAGTGGTGCAGGAGATCGGCCGGGTGCTGAAACCGGGTGGCAAGGTGGTGATCACCGCTCCGTTCGTCTATTGGCTCTGCGAGTACCCGCACGAATACTACCACCCCACACGGTTCGCACTGGAGGATCTGTGCCAAGGCGCCGGGTTGGAGGTGATCCACATCGAGCCGTACGGTGGCCAGGCCGATGTGCTGATGGATACGTTGAACAAGATCATGAGCGGCAGCTTCTCGAACCGCGTGTTCCGCTTGTTGGCGAGATCAGTGGAATTGACAGGCTGGATCCGCCGTAACCGGGAGCGCACCCAGGAGACCTATGCCTTGGGCTATTCCGTGGTGGCACGGAAGCCCGGATAGGCCACGCTAGGGCCTTGCTGGTTCAGCCGTGGTGGCCAACAACCCCTGACGTAACAGGTTCAGCGCTGCGATGGCACTTCGCTTGATGACCAGATCACGGGAACCGGGGAAGTGCCCCAACACGGAGCGCACACCTCCCGGACCGGCCACCGCCAGCCAGACCGTGCCGACGGGTTTTTCAGGAGTACCTCCCTCGGGGCCGGCTACCCCGCTCAAGGCGATGCTCCAATCGGTCTTCAATGCTTCGCGCACTCCCAAGGCCATCTTCTCCACCACCGGCTGGCTCACCGCACCGTTCAGTTCGAGCATACCGGCTGGGATCCCGAGCTCTTCCATTTTCACCGCGTTGGCATAGCTCACCACACCACCGATGAAATAAGCGGAACTGCCGGGGATCCCGGTGATCAAATGGCTCACATAGCCGCCGGTGCAACTCTCGGCGGTGCTCAAGGTCTGTGCGCGTTCCTTCAGCCAGCGGCCCACCACCTGCTCCAGTTTCTCTTCGCCTTCTCCGAAGATCAGTTCCGGGACGAGACCATAGAGTTCGGTCGCTTTGCGGTCCACGCGGCTTTGTGCCTCGGCGGCTTCCTGGCCCGCATACGTGCTCAGGCGCAGCTTCACGATGCCTGGGCTCGGCAAATAGGCCAGCTTGATACCTTCCACCGCAAGGCTGTCCTCCCAGGCCGCGATGCGATGGGCCAGATGGCTTTCACCCAATCCGGTGGTGAGGATGGTGCGATGCACAATGGACGGCGGCTGAAAATGCTCCTGTAGCATCGGCAGCACGGTGATGTCCATCATCGCTTTCATCTCGTACGGAACGCCTGGCATGCTCACAAACACCTGGTCCGTGGCACCGGTCCTGGGCCGGTTGAACCACATGCCGCTGGCCGTGCCCCGATCATTGGGGACCACAATGCACGCTTCAGGCAGATCCGCCTGCGCACGGTTCACCTCCAATGGATCACGGCCGAGGTTCTCGAAAAAGGTCACGATGCGCGCTTCAATGTTAGCATGGCGCACCAGGCGGGTGCTGAAGAACTCGCACAGCGTGTGCTTGGTGATGTCATCCTTGGTGGGACCGAGCCCCCCGGTGATCAGCACCACGTCACATTCCGCGCTGGCCAGCACATCGAGGATCTCCTGGCGGTCGTCGCCGATCACGCGCACACGTTTGGGACGGATGCCGATCAAGCCCAGCCGCTCGCCCATCCAGCCGGCATTGGTATTGATGGTCTGCCCGATCAACAGCTCATCGCCAATGGAGATGATCTCGGCGGTGATCTCGTGGCCCATGGCGCGAAGTTCGGGATCAAAGCCTGGCGTTCACCCGTGCATGGTGGGCGCCTTCCCGTAGCGTGCGATCACACCGGCCTCGTAGGCGAGGAATTCCTTCCAGCGGGCATCCACGTCCACAGCACCGCCATACTTGCGGGCGAAGCCGATGAAGGTGGTGTAGTGCCCGGCCTCGCTCACCATCAGATCGCGGTAGAAGGCGCGAAGCTCGGCGTCGTCGGCCTCTTCGCTCAGCAGCTTGAAGCGCTCGCAACTGCGTGCTTCGATCATCGCGCTGAAGAGCAGGCGGTCCACCAGGCGTTCCTCGCGGCCGCCATCCTTGCGCACAAAGGCGAGTAGTTCGTTCACGTAATGGTCCTTGCGCTCGGGTCCCAGCACCCAGCCCCGCGCCACGATATGCGCATGTACCTGGCCGAAGTGGGTGATCTCCTCCTGCGCGATCCGCGTGAGTTCCTTCACCAATTCGCTTAGCTCCGGGTAGCGCACCACCATGCTGATGGCGTTGCTCGCGGCCTTCTGCTCGCACCAGGCATGGTCAGTGAGTACTTCGGCGAGGTCGCGGCGGACCAGTTCGGTCCAATGGGGATCGGTGGCTAGTTGGAGGCCCAGCATGGTGGGGCGAAGGTGCGATGATCACGGAAATAGGTGCCCCAGCGAAGGGATTAACTTGCGCCTGCCAACGTTCCGGCCCTTGCCAACGTCTTGGTGCTAGCAAGACCACCACGCATGCTTCCATCCCTGCGCTTTCTTTCCTTGTTGATCCTCCTGGGCACCCTGCTCCCTGCCGAAGCGCAACTGTCCTTCGGCGGGCGTCCCTTCGGAATGTCGGCACCCAAGTATGGTTTGCAGGATCCCCAGATCATGACGCTTCCCGTGGTGGACGCCCAAGCGCTCATGGATGAGGACGAAACCAATGCGGCCAACGGCCACGTGGGACCCGCCCGTTTCGGCGTGGTACACCCGACCCAGTTCAGCATGGAGACGCACGGCACTTGGCATATCGGCCCAGGGGGTGTGCGGATCTGGCAATTGGCCATTGAATGCCCGGAGGCGATGGCGATCGGCATCACGTTCACGGACTATCGGCTTCCAGAAGGGGCGGGTGTTCATCCATGATGGGATCGACCCGAACTTCCGAGGGTGGGTACACCGCTGCCAGCAATGGCGGAGGCACCAGCATGGGCGTGGCACCTCTGTCTGGATCCCGCGTGATCGTGGAGTACCAAGAACCTGCGGCCGTGGCGGGCCAGGGCCATTTGACCATTGGCGAAGTGGTCCATTGCTACCGCGATCCATTCAGCCAGGCAAAGGCTTTCGGGGATAGTGGCAGTTGCAACATCAACGTGATCTGCCCGGACGGCGACCTATGGCGCGACCAGATCCGCTCGGTGGCGCTGATCCTCGCCGGCGGCGGGAGCTGCACCGGCCAGTTGCTGAACAACTGCGCGGAGGACGGGCACCCTTACTTCCTCACGGCGAACCATTGTGTGAGCGGAAGTGTGGCCAACTGGGTCTTCGTCTTCAACTGGGACAGCCCGGATTGTACCCCTACAACCAATGCACCGGACAACCAAACCGTTTCGGGTTCCACCTTGCTCACAAGCGACCCCGGCACCGATATGGCTTTCCTGGAATTGAGCGCCGCGCCACCGGACACCTTTAATGTGTTCTACTCTGGCTGGGACAACACTGGTGCTTTCCCGGATAGTACCGTGGGGATCCACCACCCCAAGGGGGACATCAAAAAGATCAGTCGGGACCTGGACCCGCCGTTGCAAGGGCAGTTCGGGAACCCAGTGGCGGAGTGCTGGCATATCCAGACCTGGGATACCGGCACCACCGAACCGGGTAGCAGTGGAAGTGGGCTTTGGAACGAGGACGGGCGGCTTGTCGGCCAACTCTTCGGCGGTGCCGCGAACTGCGCCAACAGTGTGGATGACTACTACGGCCGCTTCGACCTCTCGTGGCCCTTGCTCGAACAATGGCTCGGCACCTGCGGTGGAACGCTGGACGGTTATGATCCGAACGGCATCACCCCACCCACCTACGATGCTGCGGTGACGGCGATCTACGATATCCCCGACCAGAGCTGCGGCGTGGACAGCATCACCCCGTACATCACACTCAAGAACAATGGGACGGCCGTCATGACGTCCGTAACGCTGAACCTTGTGCTCGATGCGGTGCCCTTATTGCCGCAACCGTGGGCGGGCACCTTGCTCTCTGGCCAGACGATGAACGTGCCGCTCGGGACCATCCCGGTGGGCAACGGCCCGCACACCCTGGTGGTAGGCAGCAGCCAACCGAACGGCCAGGTGGATGGCAACCCAGCGAACGATGCCACCTTCGATGAATTTCTCACCGCATCGCCCGCGCAGACCGTTAGCGTGGTGCTCACGCTGGACGAATGGGGCAGCGAGACCACCTGGGAACTCACGACGGATGGAGGAGCCTTGCTCGACGAAGGCGGCCCCTACCAGAACGGCACTGGCGGTGTTCCGCTGATCCACGAATACTGCCTGGGCGATGGCTGCTATCGCATTGTGATCCACGATGTGGCCGGGGACGGGATCTGTTGCGACTATGGCGATGGCAACCTCGTGGTCCTGGATGGCGACAGCCTGCTGATCGCGGAAAGCGACGGCCAATTCGGTGATGTGGACAGCGTGAGTTTCTGCATCGTAGGCACGAACGTTCCGGAGTTGGGCCCATTGACCGCATTGCGCGTATGGCCGAACCCCAGCAACGGCAGCTTCACCATAGCATGGCCGGGTGGCGTGGAGCGCGGCACGCTTCGCCTCTTCGACATGACCGGACGCATGGCCATGGAGCGCGCGATCAACGCAGTGCAGGGCACCATCACCATCGATCCCGGGCCTTTAGCCGAAGGGGGCTACACTTTGCAACTCACCAGCCCGCAAGGCCGCGCGGTAACGCGCTTGTTCGTGCAACGCTGAGCTAATAGCGCCAGGCGTAGTAGAGCAACTTCGCGTACTCGTTGTTCAGCATGATGAGGCCTTCCTCATATTGCCACCAACGCGCCTCATCGAATTGATCCGATGGTGCGCCGTGCAGAAGCACTGTGATCCCCTCCTGCGCGAACGGTTCACGAAATACCCGGCCGATGCGACGCAGATGGAATCGCGAGCTGATCACCAGGATCCGCTTGTATCCCTGCCCCTTCGCATGCACCCGGATGAACTGCGATTCCTCCATGGTGCTAGTGCCGACGCGCAATGCGTGGCCCTGTTCCGGCGGGAGCCCGGCCTGTATCGCGGCCTGTAAACAAACCTCCGCTTCGGTGCGCATCACCCCAATGGACTCGAGCGCGGTAGGTATGTTACCACCGGTAAAGTAGACCATTGGGCTCCAACCTCCGTGCATCACGCGAGCCGCTTCGCGCCCGCGGTCCAGCGATGATCCGCCGAGCACGTACACCGCATCCACCTGTTGGAGCGGATCCTCTGGCATAAGGTAGTTCCCGGCGGCCCGCAGGATCGAAAAGCGCATCCACCAGAGCGTTCCGCAGAGAAGCACCAACACCCCCAAGGTGAGCAATGCCTTGGCGAGCGTTGAACGGGGCATGGGGTAAGAACCTGCCGTTCAGTAGGCTCCGTTGCGACGGCGAAGGAACCACTCTAGCGCGAGCAGCGCGAGCAGCACGAAGAACGGCCACTTCTGGGTGATCAGATCCGAAGTGCTGGCATAGGCGTAGGACCGCGACACCATGCCCTCGGCGCGGTCCAGCGTATCGCGCAACGTGGCCAATCCATCCGGCGCTACCATGATCCCACCCGTTGACGCGGAGAGATCGGCGAACAGGCGGTGGTCGGCGACGGTGCGGGCCTGTTCAAGCAGCACGGGTCGGACCAGGAACTCCCCTTTCACAGTGAACGAGGAACCGCTCAACGTGGTGGAGGCAACATAGGTGTACTTGCCCGGGGTCAATCCATCGACGGACAAGCGGTACCCTTTCCCGCTCCGGCTGAAGGCCAGCGGGAGTTGCGCACCACTTTCGTCCGTGAGGGTGAGCGAAGCGTCCGGAGCGTTCACCAGTTCGAAAGCGGGGTCGTAAAGTTCCGCGTTCAGGATCACCGGGGCCTGATCGTCGAACACATCCTCGTGTACGATCCGGAAGCGTTCCGCATTGGAACGGTTCGCGAGCAATTGCACCAGTTTGCGCACCATCAGATCGAAATGCTGGGTGGTGTTGTTCTGCTGCTGGTCGGCCAATCGCCAACGCCAGAGCCCTTCCCCACAGATCGTGGCACTGCGCGCGGCGGTCTGCGACTGCTGCACCACGATCAAGGGCTGCTCGGTGCGCACCATGCCGATGCGTTGCCTGAAGAGGGCCACGGCTCCAGCACCTTGCTGGTATTGACCGAAGGGCACCTGAAGCGGTGGGAACCGCTCGAAGGCTTGTGCTACGGATGGGTCCACCTGGAAAAGGCTGAACGCGGGATCGAACAGGGGCCGCGCATCGGTGGTAGTGCGTTGTGCGCCCTGCACTTGCACCCCCCGCCCCAAGGCATTGAACGCTTGAAGGTCCATGCCCGCACCGAGCACGTGCAATACCGGGATGTTGCGTTGCGTGCAGCGTTGCAGGAGGTCCGCCGCGTTCTGTCGGATGGACGGCAGGCGATGGAACACGACCAGGTCATATTCCACCACCTCACCGCTGAACGAACTGAACGATGCCGAGGTAACGGCGTAAGCCTCCGATCCTTCAAGGGCCTTGCGTATGGCGCCCATATCGGGATGGGGGGCTTCACCCAACAACAACACTTTCTGACGATCGTCCAGCACCTGCACTACCACCTCGGCGGTGTTGTTCTGTTCGGTGTATTCCCCGGGAAGCGGCAGCACGGTGATCTTGAACCGTTGAATGCCGGGCCGGGAGGCCTTCACCAGCAGTGGGATCTGGTTCTGGTAAGGGTCCGAATGAACGATCAGCTCCTTCTCCGCGAGGGTTTGTTCGCCTTGCGTGACCCTGACACGGCTGCGCTTCCCGCCGAGATGGTGCGCCTCCACATGGACCAGGATGGGAAGTTCGTTGCCGAGGTAGGCGATGCGGTTGGCCTCCACGTTCCTGATCAAGAGATCGGGGCGCACAGTGGTATCGCCCAAGGCGATGGTATGCACCGCCACGGCCAGGCGAGCGGCCTCGTGCCTCGGATCGCGGCCCCGGTTCACGATGCCGTCGCCGTCCAGGATCACAGCGCCCAGATCAGGACCGGCGAACCGATCATGCACGTCCCGGAGCAGTTGGGCCAGGTCCGTACGGTTCTCTTTCTGGTCGAAGTTCAGACCGTCGGAGATGGCATTGCCATAGGTGAAGGTGCGCACATCGTAGCGTTCTGCGAGCGAAGCGGCGAACTGTTCGAGCGCTGGATGATAGGTCCTCTTCAACGCGGCGGTGTCACCGATGATGGCCAGGGAGGCGCTGCCATCATGCGCGATCACCAGGATCGGTTTGCGCACCTCGCGCACCCAGGTGCGCACCACGGGGCCCAATAGGAAGAACGCCAGGAATGAAACCGCGAGGCATCGCAACAAGGCCAATACGAGCACCAAAGGCCGCCCCCAGCCAAGGGCGGGATCCCCTCTTCGGTAGAGCACCCAGGCATAGAGCACACCCAGCAGCACGCAGAGCGGAGCCAGCCAGAGCGGATAGAGAGTGGTCAGCGACACGGGGTGCAAAGCAACGGCATCGTGGCGCTACTTCGCACGGAGCATGGGACCATCAGGTGAGCATACCGCCGCACACATGCAGCGTTTGCCCGGTGATGTAGGCGCTGAGGTCACTGCCGAGGAACACGCAGGCGTTGGCCACGTCAAGCGGTGTGCCTCCGCGCTTCAAGGGGATGCCTTCGCGCCATTGTTCCACCACTTTGGGGTCGAGCACAGCGGTCATTTCCGTTTCGATGAAGCCCGGAGCGACGGCATTGCTCCGGATGTTACGGCTGCCGAGCTCCAGTGCGACGCTCTTTGTGAAGCCGATGATGCCCGCCTTGCTCGCTGCGTAATTGGCCTGGCCAGCGTTCCCCTTCACCCCCACCACGCTGCTCATATTAATGATGCTACCACTGCGTTGCTTGAGCATGGTCTTCATCACCGCTTTGGTCATGTTGAAGACGCTCTTGAGGTTCGTGGCCACCACGGTGTCGAAATCCGCCTCGCTCATGCGCATCAGCAATTGGTCCTTGGTGATCCCCGCATTGTTCACCAGCACGTCCAGCCGGCCCCAAGCGCCCACCACCTGATCGACGGCGGCCTGGGCCGCGGTCATATCGGCGGCATCGCTTTGGATGGCCATCACCTTTTGGCCGCTCACGGCGAGTTCAGCGGCCAGGGCATTGGCCTTCTCCGCATTGCTCACAAAGGTGAACGCCACATCGGCGCCCTCCTGAACGAATCGTTCTACGATACCCTTGCCGATCCCGCGCGAACCGCCGGTGATGAGGGCGACCTTGTCTTGGAGTAGTGCCATGATGAATAGCCCCTGATCGAGAGCTGTGGCGAATGTATGCTCAGCTACCGGATGGTCCGAGAAAGCCGGGAATACCCCAAATCGCATGGGCTATCCCGAAAATTCGGGGGGGCAGGCTTGTTGTGGGATCCGTTCAGGCGTTCGATCTTTGGGGGAACCAACCTTGTACCATGAACCGTTCCTTACCCCGACCACTGCGCAGCCCACTTTGCTTCGCCAGTTTCCTTGTGTTGGTCGCAGTTCAAGCGCAACATGCTCGACCATCGCTCCCGGTGCAGAGCGTTGAGCGGCCCTACGCGACAGGTAATGCGATGCGATCCTCCGTGCTCACCACACCGCTGGCGGGCACCGTCCTGAATTCCGATGTCACGACCGCGTGGGGTACCAAGGTGGTGCGCATGAGCGCCCGGAACCATGGCCTGCCTGAGGTCAACGCCATCAAGGATGCGAAGCTCGCCGCGAAGCTGGCCTCGGCCACCAGCGGCAAACCTGCGTTCGAACAAGGTTCCCCGAAAGCCATCACCCCGGAGATCGGCAGCAGTTTCGAGGCGAACTGGAGCACGCAGCAGACCCCTCCTGACAACAGCATGGCGATCAGCAACAGCGGCTGGATCGTGAGCACGAACAACGATGGGATCCTCTACTACGGCACCGACGGCACGGCTAGTTTCGGCGCGTTCTGGAACGACTTCTTCGCCGGCCAAGGCTTGAACGCGAACATCTATGACCCCAAAGTGCTCTACGACAGCGGCTCGGATCGCTTCTTCATGGTGGTGTTGCACGGATCGGACGCCGCCAGTTCGAAACTGCTGCTGTGTTTCAGCCAGACGAACAACCCGAACAATGGCTGGAACATCTATCAACTGGCGGGCAACGTGCTCAACAACAACTGCTGGTTCGACTATCCGTGCATCGGCGTGAGCAACAACGAAGTTTACCTCACCGGCAACCTGTTCACCAGCGGTAACAACCAGTTCCAATCGGCCATCCTCCTCCAGATCGACAAGAACTCCGGCTACAACAACCAGAACCTGAACTGGCAGTACTGGTACAACTTGCAATCCGATATCGGTGCGTTCACCCTTGTTCCGGCGAGTTGGGGGCAATCCGGCAACTACGGTCCCGGGGTGCTTATGGTGAGCAACGCGAGCGGCGGCGAGAACCGCTACGTGGTTTGGGACCTTACGGCCGACATGGGCGGGAACCCCGCATTGAACGCCTACACGGTGAGCGTTGCCCAATACGGACCCGCAGCGGACGCGCAGATGCCCGGGACGAGCGACCTGCTTGACAATGGTGATTGCCGGATCATGGGCGCCTTCTACCTGGACGGCAAGTTGCATTGCATCCATCACGGCGATGTGGGCCAGGGGTGGAACGGCCTTCTTTACACCCGGATCGACGTGGGCAACATGTCCCCGACACAGACCACCTACGGCGCGCCCGGTGTCATCGACGTTTCCTACCCGCAACTCACGTCCTTCGCCACGTCTACTAGCGACCCGAACGTGATGGTGGCCTTCCTGGCCAGTTCATCGCAGGTCTTCCCCGAGGTGAACGTGGTGAACTGTGATGCCAACATGCAATGGGGCCAGAACACCTTGGTTAAAGCCGGAGAGACCTACGTGGATTTCATGCAGGGCGAAGACCGCTGGGGCGACTACACCGGGATGGCCAGGAAGCACAACGGAGCGGAAGCCGAAGTGTGGTTGGCGGCCTGCTACGGCGCGGATGTACAGGGAACCTTGAACAACACTTGGAAGACCTGGATCGCGCAGGTGGGCGGAGGCCCCAGCGCTGTGAACGGGCCGACCGGTGCCCCAACGACCATGAACGTTTACCCTTCACCGGCCGTGGACCTCTTCAACCTGACCTTCCAGGTGACCGATCGCGCTGTGCATACCATCCGTTTGATGGACGCAAACGGTGCTTTGGTGAAGCTGCTATATGAAGGTACGCCCGCGCTCGGGGAGAACAAGTTGATGTTCAACCGGGAACAACTCGCCACGGGGCAGTACGTTCTGACCATCGCTTCCAACAACAATACCGTCGCCCATGAGAAGCTGGTTATTGAGTAGCGCGCTCGCCGCGATATTCGTGTTCGGTTGCTGTGGCCAGAAGAGCACCGGAAGCGGTGAAGCCCAAGGTGGCAGCGCTCCGGGGGACAGCACAACGCGCCGGGAAGCGCCCAAGCACAATGCGCCCGACCAGGATCGGATCGACAGCCTGAAGAGGGAAAAAGAGAAAGGGAAATACTAAGGTGGCCTCACTCCCTTGCCTGAACTCTTTGGTTGCATCATCCCCTGTGGCCTCCAGAGCTGCGAGGAAGAGCGGGGGGCGTGATCGGAATGGTGCGTTCAGCGGGCCCGAAGAGGTAGTGAGTGGACCTACCACTCTTTCTTAGGAGCACCCTGGCCTTCCCGAAAACTCGGGATTGCTTCGCCCATACCTCCTTGGTACTATTGTACTGATCCAAAGACCGCTCCAACGGCAAGTACACCCACGAACAGACACTTCCACCAAGACCATTCACCATGAGAAGATCCATTTACACGTCGATCCAAGGGCATGCCACGCGCAGCGCCGTTCTCCTCGCACTGGCGCTTTGCGGGTTCTCCTCCGTTAATGCGGTCCAGGTACCGGAAGCGGTCACACGTACGGTCGCACAGCATTTCATGTCGGATCGGGGGAGCGCCTTCACCGGCTTGCGACAGGAGGACCTCGTGTTGGTCCAAAGCGTAGGTGACCCAGCCACCGGGAACTCCCCAGCTGCGGTGTTCTACCGGGTGTACGATGTGGACGGCCAGGGATTCGTGGTCGTAGCCGGGGATGACGCGGTCAAGCCGATCCTCGCCTATTCCACGGAACTGCCTTTCCCGAGCGCCACAATGCCGGTGCATGTGGCGAAGTGGTTCGAGGGCTACCGATCGGAGATCCGCGACGCGGTGATCAACGGCGCCCAAGCCGTGCCTGAAGTGGCTCAGTCCTGGCAGGAGTTGGTGGCTGGCACGCCCACAAGCCGGGCAGGTGAACGGGCGGTGAACCCGCTGATGACCACCCTGTGGGACCAACAGCCGCACGTCAACGCGCTCTGCCCAGGCGGCTCGGTGACGGGTTGTGTGGCCACGGCCATGGCACAGGTCATGAAATACCACAACCACCCTGCGCAGGGTAGCGGTTTCCATTCTTACAACGAAGCGCAATACGGCACCCTCTCAGCCAATTTCGGCGCCACCACCTATGACTGGTCGTCGATGCCCAACGTGGTCAGTTCCCCGAACACGGCCGTGGCCACCTTGATGTACCACTGCGGCGTGGGCGTGGATATGGATTACAGCCCTCAAGTGAGCGGGGCCTGGATGATCGAGTCGCACAGCCCGGGCACCAACCACAATTCGGAGTACGCCCTCAAGAACTACTTCGGCTACGATGCCAGCATGCAGGGCGTGCCACGTGCGAACTACTCAGAAGCACAGTGGATCAGCATGCTGAAAGCCGATCTGGACGCTTCCCGGCCTGTGCTTTACGCGGGCTTCGGGACCGGCGGAGGTCACTGCTTCGTGACCGACGGCTACGACAACAATGACTTCTTCCATTTCAATTGGGGTTGGGGAGGACAGGCGAACGGCTATTTCGAAGTGGGCGCCCTGAATCCGGGCTCTACCGGGACCGGCGGCGGATCGGGTGGTTACAACAGCGGCCAGGAGGCCATTTTCGGCATCACACCCGGCACAGGTGGCGGTGGTAACCCCACCTTCGACATGCGCCTCTACAATTTCGTAACGCCTTCGTTGAGCACCATCTACTACGGTCAGGGCTTCAGTGTAGCGACCAATATCCTGAACAACGGCACCAACAATTTCGCCGGTGACTATTGCGCAGCGGCGTTCGACAGCCAGAACAATTTCTACGGCTATGTCGAGACCCTTAGCGGATTCACGCTGAACGCAGGGAACGTCTACAACAATGACCTGACCTTCACCACGGCGGGTCTTTTCAGCATGGTGCCAGGCACCTACTATGTCGGTGTGTTCTATAGGCCCACCGGAGGTGAATGGGTCCTGGTGGCCAACAATGGGGCGTACACGAACTTCACCCAGGTCACGGTGATCAATTGGAGTAATATCGAGATGAACTCGAGCATGGTGGTCACGCCGGGCACCACGCTCACGCAGGGTGGTCAGGTCACCGTCAATCTGAACGTGGTCAATGATGGTGTCAACACCTTCATCGGACAATACGGGGTGGCGCTGTACAATCTGGATGGCACTTGGGCGCAGGACATCGGCTATTTTAGCGAGAACAACGGTTTGCCGCCCGGCTACACCTACAACCCACCGTACCTCACCTTCGGGCCGGTGCCGGTCACGATCCCTCCTGGCACGTATCTGCTCGCGGCGCAGCACACTACGAACGGCACGGACTGGCTTCTCACCGGCTCGAGCTATTTCTCCAACCCGATCTTCGTTACGGTGACGGGCGCGACCCTCAATCCGGACCAATACGAAGCGAACAATGGCGCAGCACAGGCCTATGCGCTCCCGGTGAATTTCGCTGGCAACAGCGCCAGCACGAACACCACGGGATCCAACCTGCACGTCACCACCGACCTTGACTTCTACAAGGTGGTGCTTCCTGGCGGGTACGACTACTCCATCACTGCCCGCGCGCATGATTCGTACGACAGCGACAATGGGAACAGCTACTCCGCGGATGCGCTTTGGTCCTACTCCACCGATGGCTCGACCTGGTCGGCGGCCTATGACGATGTGATGCCCGGTCCGATCACGGTACCGGGTGGTGGCACCGTCACCTTCCATGTGGCTCCGTATTTCGCGGGCGAAACCGGCACTTACTTGCTGCAATTGGACCTGGTGCGCGCGCCGAACGTGGGCTTGGAAGAGACCGGTGGTCCCGCAGGGATCGCGGTGTTCCCCAACCCTGCCCAGGATAGGTTGATCGTGGACCTTTCCTCGATCACCGGCCCCGTGCGCGCCATGGAGTTCATCGATGCGCGTGGCGCGGTGATCCAGGTCGAAGCGATGCCGACCAGCCGGAACGGCTGGAGCGAGCTGAACATCGCTTCCGTATCGGAAGGGTCCTACATCCTTCGGATCGTGACCGATGAAGCGGTGCGCACGCAGCAGATCGTAGTGGCTCGATGAAGCACTGGCCGATCGTGCTCCTCACGATGGCATTGGCCGGATGCGGGTCCAAGAAAGAAGTCTTGGACCCCGCATCCGAGGCCAGCTCCGGCGCTGCGGATATTCCGCATGTGCTGGTCTATCGCACCAAAGGGGACTATCGTGAGCTGGTGCCCGTGACACTCTCCGCCGACCGCAGCAAGATCGTGGCCTATCCGCACCCGAAGGATCTTCAGGGCGCGGATGGTCTTTCCGTGCCACAGGACCTGGGCAAAGGCTATCTGCTGGACAAGCGTGGTATCGGGCTGAACACGGCCTTTCTGAAGATGAGCTACGCGGACTACGCCGCGCTCGATCAGGCTCCTGCCTTGGCGGACATGACCGCGATGATCGCGGACAACGATCCCCTGGTGGAACTCTGCGATTGTGGCCCGCGCACCGCCTTCAAGGACATCCCTACGGAGATCAGGGCCATACTCGCTGAAGGGGCGTTGGAGAAGCGTTGCAAGAAGTTGAAGTAGACGGCCCCTATTCGCTGGACGCTCTAGTCCATGCCCTGAGGTCAATGCTACTTTATCTTGGCGCCATGCGCTCGTTCGTTGTTGTTGGGATAATGCTCATGGCATTCGAGCCCCGGGCTCAGCAAAATGAAGCTTCGGAGTTCCTGGCCAAGTCCCTTACAACAGCCGAGATCTTACCTGTCGAGTTCAAGGACTCTTTGCGGTCTAAGGACTTCTCTACACTTTGGACCACAGCGGTCAATTGGAAGGTGTTCGGGTTCATTGGCGACGACTATCAGCGGTTGCGTATCAAGATGCTGTCGGTCATCAAGGACCCGTCCGAGCCTCTTCTGCATAGGGTGTATGGAAAGGACATGGTGAAGCACAACATCTGTGAGTTCCAAGGCGAACTCTCCATCACCAATATCCGGCGCTACGCCAGCACTTCCTCCGGGGTCGACGAAGCCTATGCCGATAGCGCTGTCCAGGGACAATACCTCGTCGGGGGCACCTATCGTTTCCTGGAAGATCCGGTCCAAAGACACTCCGGAACACTTCAAGGAACGTTCGTTTCCTACTTCTACATCGATGCGAAGGGAGGGATCAGATATGATGACATTGAAGACGTTGCTGACGGTTATTGCAACAACCAATTCGTAGGTACTTGGACCTCCAGTAAGGGCGACTTGGTCAAACGCTGCAACTGGGGTGACTCTCGCATACCGAACGCAGAAGCGCTGGATGGAGGGGCTGGAGAATTCGGCCCTGATGAGAAATATGCCCCGAACGGGTGGCAGAGCTACCTAGATGCGTACTTCTACGCCGGCCCTCGTGAGCGCGCGCTGGCGATAGAGCGCGCCGAGTGGTGGAAATAGCTCGCGGTCTACCCGAGCACCTCCTTCACCTTCGCCCCGATGGTAGCGGGGCTATCCACCACGTGGATGCCGCATTCGCGCATTACCTTTTTCTTGGCCTCCGCGCTCTCGTCCGCGCCGCTCACGATGGCGCCGGCGTGACCCATGGTCCTGCCCTTGGGGGCGGTAACGCCGGCGATGAAGCCGACCACAGGCTTCTTGCAATTGGTCTTTATCCATTCCGCCGCGCGGATCTCGAGGTCCCCGCCTATCTCGCCGATCATCACGATGGCCTCGGTCTCCTTGTCGTTGGCGAAGAGTTGGATCGCTTCAAGCGTCGTGGTGCCGATGATCGGATCGCCACCTATGCCGATGGCCGTGGTGATGCCGAGCCCTGCTTTCACCACTTGGTCCGCGGCTTCATAAGTGAGTGTGCCCGACTTCGACACGATCCCCACCTTCCCTTTCTTGAACACGAAGCCGGGCATGATGCCCACTTTGCATTCATCGGCGGTGATCACGCCTGGGCAGTTGGGGCCGATGAGCGTGCAGTTCTTACCACGGATGTATTCGCGGGCAGCTACCATGTCCTTTACCGGGATCCCCTCGGTGATGCATACGATCACCTTGATGCCGGCCTCTGCCGCCTCCATGATCGCGTCCGCCGCAAAGGCGGGCGGAACGAAAATGATGCTGACATCCGCTCCGGTGACCTTCACCGCTTCGCTCATCGTTTCGAACACAGGACGGTCCAGGTGCTTCTGTCCACCTTTCCCGGGAGTGACCCCGCCCACTACCTGCGTTCCGTACTCGATCATTTGTTCAGCGTGGAAAGTGCCTTCGCTGCCTGTGAAGCCCTGAACCAGGACCTTGCTCTGCTTATTGACGAGTACGCTCATGCGGTAGGTCGGTTGTCGGTTGTCAGTTGTCAGTTGTCCGTGACGTCGGCGCTGAGACCCGCCATGCGGAAGGATGGAAGCGGGCGCGAAACTAAGACCGGTTGGGAATGACAGCGATCGGAGGAGGTGTATAAGCGTTGCGGAGGTAGTGAAAGACGAGTGCCAGCGTGCCCAGCATGATGGCACCTCCGACCCAGAACGGCAATTCCATGCCGGCGGCGTAAAGCGGGCCCGCCATCAACGGTCCCACGATGCGCGCGAGCGAACTGAAGCCCTGGTTCTGCCCCATCACCTCCCCTAATTCATGGGGATCGCTCTTGCGGCTCAGAATGGAGACCAAGCTGGGATTGAGGCACGCATTGCCCACCGAAAGCAGGATGATCGGACCCAAACTGAACCAGACGAAGCCTTTGTGCGGAACGAGCGGGATCGCGGCTAGGCCGAAGCCCACCAGAACGCAACCCCAGATCATCATGCGTCTTTCGCCTATCCAGCGTTGGAACACACCGACCAGGCCTCCTTGTGCGATCGCGGAGCATACACCCACCAGCGAGAACATTAGACCCACATGGTCCACGTCAAGGCCGTACTTCTGCTCCCACAAGAAGGCCATGCTCACGTTCATCATGCTGAACGCGGTAATGTAGACGAAACCGATCAGGAAGATGTCCCGGAAGCGGGGATCCTTCAGCGAGGCGAAAGTGCTGGCGATCGGCCTGAAGTTGATGGGGCGTGATGGATCCTTGACCTTGAGCGATTCCGGCAGCACGAAGACCACGCCCAAGAAATTCAGCACGCACAATCCCGCCGCGAAGTAGCCCACGGCCATCAGCCCGTAATGGCTGTAGATGAACCCACCGAGCGCCGGTCCGAACGCGAATGCCAGGCCGAAGGAAGCACCCACGATCAGCCCGATGCGTTTGGCGCGATCCTGGGGCGGTGTGATATCGCTCACATAGGCCTGGGCCGCAGCGATATTCCCCGAGCCGATGCCGGTGAGGATCCGCGAAACGAAGAGCAGGATCAGCCCATTGGCGTGGGCGAAGATCACATAACTCACCGCGCTGATCACAATGGACCACATGATCACCGGTCGTCGGCCCAAGCGGTCGCTCATGGAACCCCAGATCGGCGAACACAGGAAGACCATGAGGCTGAACACGGCGATGGAGATCATCACCATGGTGTCACTTACACCCACCTGCGCCGCGAAATAGGGCACCACGGGAATGAACAAGGTGAACCCGATGAGGTCCACGAAAATGGTGAGCCATAAAATGAGGAGACGACGGTCCAAAATGCGCGGGTGAGCGGACGAAGGTATCGGGCAGGCCGCGAAGGCGTTTCCGATCGGCAGGCTAGGGCGCTCCGGCCGCTACGGAGCTCTTCCGCACGTAAGGCCGGATGATGAGCCGGATGGTGTTCTTCCAGCTGATGTACTTCCATGCCCAGCCCATGAGCACTTGCAGGCGGTTGCGATAGCCCACGAGCGCCATCAAGTGCACGAACATCCAACCGAGCCAGGCGATCCATCCGCCCAAATGCAACTGGCCCGCGTCCACCACGGCTTTGAAGCGACCGATGGTGGCCATACTGCCCTTGTCCACGTAGGTGAATTCCTTCATCGGCCGACCTTCCGCCTGGTTGATCAGGTTGCGCACCAGCAGTTCGGCCTGTTGGATCGCGGCCGGTGCCACTTGTGGATGACCGTACTCCCAATTTCCCTCCTGCATGAAGGCCACATCACCCAACGCATAAACATCGGCGATGCCCTGTAGTTTGTTGAAGCGGTCCACTTTATAGCGGTTCGCTTTGGGGTCCACAGCAGCTTCCAGTCCGGGGATGATCGAACCCTTCACTCCAGCGGCCCAGATCACCGTGCTGCTGTCCATGGTGCTGCCATCCTTGAAGGTGATGGTCTCACCATTGTAGCTCGTTACGCGGCCACGGAGCATTACCTCCACACCCATGCCTTGCAGATATTCGAGCGCGTGGGCGCTGCTTTTCTCAGAGAAATTCTTCAGCACCCGCTCGTTGCTGTCGATGAGCACGATGCGCATGCGTCCACTGTCCAGCTCGCGGTACTCACGCTTGAGGATCGTGTTGCGGATCTCGGCCAATGCGCCGGCCAGTTCGACACCCGTTGGCCCACCGCCCACAATGGTGAAGTTGAGCTGGCGTTTCTGCGCGTGCTCGTCCTGCAGATAGAGCGCGGCCTCGAAGTCCTGCAAGAAGTCGCTGCGGATATCGAGCGCCTGCCCGATGCTCTTCAGTTGCATGGCCTCGCGCTCGAGGTCCTTCATGCCGAAGAAGTTCGTTTCGCTGCCGGTGGCGAGCACCAGGATATCATATTTGAACTCGCCCTGCTCGCTCAGCACGACCTTCCGCGCGGGATCCACAGCCGTGACCCTGGTCATTCGGAAGGCCACGTTGGGCATCGGCGCCACGGTGCGGCGGAAGGGATGCGCTATGCTGTCCGCGCTAAGGCTGGCAGTGGCCACTTGATAGAGCAGTGGCTGGAAGCAGTGGTGATTGTGCTTGTCGAGCAAGAGGACTTTGTACGGTCGCCCTTCGAGCCCCTTGATCAGCTCCAGGCCCGCGAAGCCCCCTCCCACTACCACCACCGTGGGGTATTCCAACGAATCGTAGGCCTTCTTTACCGCGGTTGACATGGAGCGCCGAAGATCGCCCAAATTCACCGCGTGTACGAACCGGATACCATCTGCGCATTGAGCACACCGCCCGGTGTCGGGGCCATCGCGTTGATCCGCGTCAGCGGCCCGGAAGCGCTAATGATCACGCGCCGTTGCTCCGACCTATCGAGCAACGCCGGCGCACGCACCGCGTACTTGTCGAAACTGCGTGATGAGGAAGGCGACATCGACGAGGGCTTGATCACCTGGTTCAAAAGCCCCTCCTCCTACACGGGCGAAGACGTGGTGGAGATCGGCATCCATGGCTCACCCTATGTGCAACAGCGCCTGCTCAGCGCGCTCATCGCTCAAGGGTGTCGCAGTGCAAGGCCGGGTGAGTTCACCCAGCGTGCCTTCCTGAACCGCAAACTGGACCTGAGCCAGGCCGAGGCGGTAGCCGACCTGATAGCCAGCCAGAGCGCGGCCGCGCACCGGCTCGCCCTGCAACAATTGCGCGGGGGATACAGCGAGCGGATGGAAGGTCTCCGGCAGAAGCTCATCGACTTCTGCGCGTTGATCGAACTGGAACTCGACTTCGGGGAGGAGGACGTGGAATTCGCCAGGCGCGACGACCTGCTCGAATTGTTGAACGAACTGATCACCATCTGCTCGGACCTCATCAATAGCTTCCGCTATGGTAACGCGGTGAAGCAGGGCGTGCCGGTCGCCATCATCGGTGCGCCGAACAGCGGTAAGAGCACCTTGCTGAACACCTTGCTACAGGAGGACCGCGCCATTGTGAGCGAGATCCCCGGCACCACACGTGACACGGTGGAAGAGACCATCACCATCGGCGGTGTGCTGTTCCGCTTCATAGACACGGCGGGCCTGCGGAACACCGAGGACACCATCGAGAAGCTCGGCATCGAACGCAGCTACAAAAAGGCGCGCGAGGCGAGCATCGTGGTCTACCTCGGCGATGCCTCGGTGATGAACGAGGGCGCCTTCCGTACGCAGGCCACCTTGCTGCGCGAGCGCATCGGCGAAGGCCCCCAGCTGATCCCCGTGCTGAACAAGATCGATCTGCCCGGGGCCCACGCCGGAAGCGCTGTCATGCACATCAGCGCGAAGCACGGAACCGGCATCGGCGAATTGAAGGACGCCTTCATTGAACACGTACAAGCCTTGCAGCCGTCTTCGTCCCGCATCAGCGGGGAAGGCGATGGCGGCATCGTGGTCACCAACGTGCGCCATGTGGAAGCCCTGGGCCACGCCCGACAAGCCTTGCATGATGCGCGGCTGGCCCTGACCAAAGGCCTCAGCGGCGAGCTCCTGGCCACCGATCTGCGCCGTGCGCAGCATCATCTCGGAGAGATCACGGGGCGCATCACGCCAGATGATCTGCTGGGGAGCATCTTCGGAAAGTTCTGTATTGGCAAGTGATCACGGGCAGCGTTCCATCGTCCGCTCCACCTGCTCGATGTACACGTATTCATCCGCCCCATCTCCTTCCATCGCCGGGCCCATGCCCAGAGTGCATATCACTTCCACCACCCAGGGATCACCGCCCTTCTTCACCGCCTTTCGGTAAGCGCGCTGCAGATCCACGTTGGTGAACTTCACGAGCGGCTCGCCTTCCTCCTCCCCTATGTCCATGCCGCCCACGCAGGGCCAGTTAAACTTCGAACCGCACGGTTGGAAGCTTTGTGCATCGGCCATGTAGATGAATGTGCCCACGAGCCGCATGCGCGGGATGGCATCACCGATCTCGTCCGCGAGTTTGTCCAGAGAATAGTCCAGCTCGGTCTCGAAGGCCTGGCCCATCTCATCCACGGTCAACAAGCCTTCTTCGGTGTAACGGTAGAACTCGGGCTTGTCGCCGGTGTATCCCACCGTGAGCAAGCCGTTGACGACATGCCATTGCCCGATGGTACCCCAGGGGACCGTGTCCCGATCGAGGTAGAACTGCTGCAGCACGAACGTACTGTCCCTGCGGACCCAGAGCCTGGTCTCGATGCCCGGGCAGTCGGCGCAAGGCAGGGTATCCGAGTAATAGCCCGGCCAGTTGGCAGCCACGAGGGCCGTGTTTGGGCGAACGACCGTGCTATCCTGATCGGCGGTACCCGCCTTTCCGGAGGGAGCGGAACAGGCCGCGAAGAGCAACGCGCTGCCCCCAAAGGCGAACATGTATTTCATGCCAGCGAAGCTACCTCCCCATCTTCGCATGCTGTGACCCCGCTCCTATCGGCCTTCTACTTCGGCAGTGTTGAGCACTACCGTCTGCTCGCACAGCACCCGCGCGTGGTCGTCGACATCGGCGAGCACTACGAGCGGCAGAGCTACCGCACGCGCACCAGCATACTCGGGCCCAACGGCCAGCAAGACCTACAGGTGCCCATCACCCGGATCAGCGGAACGAAGATGCCGATGCGCTCCGTCGGCCTGAGCTACGCCGAAACGTGGCCGCAGCAGCATTTGCACGCCATTCGCAGCGCCTATGGCCAAACACCCTGGTTCATTCACTACGTCGATGAGATCGAAGCGATCGTCCTAAAGAAATACGAGCGTCTGGTGGAACTCGACCTCGCCACGATGCGGTTGGGGATGAAGTGGCTTGGATTGACGACCGAAGTCATCGTTTCGGAGGAATACGTTGCCGGTTCTGCGCTGGCAGTTGTCGGTCCCACGACCGTTGCTACAGACAACCGACCACCAACAACGGACACTTACGCCGATCTGCGCTCCACCTTCCACCCCAAGAAACCACTACCGCCGACCATCGCAGAGGTTCCCCCCTATCCGCAGGTCTTCGCTGATCGGTTCGGCTTCGTGGGGCGCTTGAGCATCGTCGACCTGCTATGCAACTGTGGGCCGGAAGCGCGTAGCATTCTTGCCATGAAAAAGGTCTGATCGTTCTTGATGAAGATCAAGTGGTCCTGCGGGATCGCGATCGGACCTTCGCGGCATGATCATCCCACCACCTTGGCTGGACCGATCGGAATTTCCGTTCACCAGCCGCTGTTTCGATCACGGTGATGGCCGGATCCACTACGTGGATGAAGGCCAGGGCCCTGTCCTCCTCTTCGTTCATGGCACACCTGATCAGAGCTTCGGGTTCCGGCATTTGATCAAGGCTTTACGCGCAGAACACCGCTGCGTTTCGATCGATCACCTGGGATTCGGACTGAGCGACAAACCTGTGGGTTCCGACTACACGGTCGCGGCACATGCACGCCGCTTGCAGCGCTTCATCGAACATCTCGGGTTGGTCGATATCACCCTTGTGGTCACTGACTTCGGGGGTGGTATCGGCTTGCAGCATGCGTTGGAGCATCCAACGAACGTGAAAGGCATCGTCCTCTACAACACATGGATGTGGGACCTGATGGCTGACGAACGCTTCAGGCGACCATCGGCCATAATGAATTCGTGGTTCGGCCGCTTCTTATACCTGCACCTCGGTTTCAGCGTGAACGTAATGATGCCTTCGGCGTATGGCGAGAGGTCCCGGCTCACGAAGAGCGCTCATGCGCACTACAAGAACGCCTTGCCCGATGCGGCTTCGCGTGCGGCCACATTCGCTTGCGTGCAGCAGATCGCGAACGCTGGTCCCTTCTGGGACGCACAATGGGAACGCATCCACCGGTTGAAGAATATTCCCGCGTTGATCGCATGGGGCATGAAGGACCGGTTCTTCCCGCCCGATCTATTGGAACGATGGCGGACCGCACTTCCAAATGCCTCAGTACGCACCTTCCCGACCGCAGGACACTTCGTTCATGAGGAACAACCGGGAGCGTTGGCTGGTGCGATCCGGGAATTGGTCGCGACCCGTATCATGCACTAGATGACACTTTGGTTCCGGACGGGTATACCTTGGCTTGCTCATTCAGTGCCACGCGTGATCCCGCTACCGGCATGGTCATTGTCAAAGGCCGAACTCAACCCCGATACTCATGACGAGAATGCTCCCCCTCCAACTGGCATTAGTGATCGCTCTTCTCATGCCAGCCCTTTCAAGCATCGGCCAAGCTTCACCTGCCTGGCAAACCAGCGCTGGAAGCAGCATCGTATGGATGCGGACCACCAGCACCGGCAACCTCCTGGTCTGTACCAGCGAAGGCCTGAAGGGCCTCGACCCAGCCACGGGATCGATCACCTGGACCTTGAAGGAACTGGCCAACGCGCCGGAAAGCGGATATGAGGAGATCGCGAACACTCCCTTCATCGCTGTGGCACCGGCAGGGGCGGCGGACCAGCTGGTGATCCTGGAACCTTTCGGCGGAACGGTTCTTTTCAACAGCACCGCGAGTGGGATAGGGCACATCGCCAGCAAGTACTTCCTCTATGCCAACAATGCGATCGTTCTTGTGGGTCAGCGTGCTGACAAGACCGCCGTGATGGCCTGCGTGGACATGGGTACCGGCCAGGTGCGCTGGACCAAGGACGACGCCTTCAGCAAGCTCACTTCCTGCTCCAGTGCTGGCAAGGATGCCATCCTGGTGAGCACGCTCTTCTTCGCCTACAAGTTGGACGCCAATACGGGCGTGGAGCTCTGGAAACAAAGCCCCGATCCCAAGTTCGCGAGCATGGCCGGCCTGATGAGCGCGTTGGACAAAGGCGGCGCGAATTTGAGCGGACCCGCTGCGCAAACGCAGGGAGTGTTCGTTACCACGCCGCACGCCCCGGACCTCTGCTTCATGGGCCTGCAGCAGACCAAACAGTCCGAAAAGACCGATGCCCAGGGGAAGAAGACCGTCACCATCACCTACACCAGCTTCTTCAACGCCTTCCGCATCGCGGATGGCAGCTACGCCTGGGCACAACCATTGCAGCTCCAGCAACAGTTGGGGACCGTGGTACCCTTGAAGCAAGGCTTGCTGGTGGGTGCCGGTGACAAGAACAGCGCGGACATGCTCGACTACGGGACGGGCAACGGCCTTTGGGGCAAGAACGGCAAAGGCATCAGCGTGAGCGGCCCTTTGAGCGGCGCCGTAGAAATGAACGGGAAGACCTTGCTCACATCGGGCGGGAAGGACGGCGTGGCCATGTTGGTGGACGGTACAGGAACGGAACTATGGGCGAAAAAGGTGAAGCTGGGCGGCGCGATCCAGAGCGTGACCGAAATGCCCGGAGCGCTATTGATCGCCAGTAGCGAGGAAGCGGATGTCGTGGATCTCAGCACCGGTGTATCCAAATTGGGCAAGCCCTTCAAGGGGGGCGCCGGCACCGTGGCTGTCGGAGAGGGGGAGGTCTTCCTCTTCAACAACAAGGACCACCTGCTCCATCGCCTGCCCATTGGCGTGGGAACGGCCAGCCCGCTCAGCAACGCCCCGCTCGAATTCGAGGGCAACGAGAGCGCCAGCCATGTAGAACTTTTGGCCGGTGGCATCGTGGTGAGCAGCGACCAGAACATCGCGATGTTCGGGAAGGACGGCAGCCTGAAATACAAGAAGTACTTCCCGGCACCGCGGGAAAGCGGCCTCACCCGCGCCTTGCTCTATGCGAACGCTGTGCGCGCCGCTTACTACACGGCCGCTTTCGGCTATACGAGCGCCGCGTTTGGGGCGGTGAGCCAGAACATCCAGGTCACCGATGCCGGATCCGCCGCGGGCAAGGAGATAACCGGCCAACTGTCGACGATCTATGGGGACGCAACCGGGATGGCCCTGGACTATACCAAGCAGTTCATCGCACGCGCGAACGCACGGTTCAAGGCCACAGCGAGCACGAACGACGTGCAGTACATCCTCAGCGATGCGGGCAAGCGCGAATTCGTGTTGATGCGGGTGAGCAAGAGCGACGGTTCACTC
The DNA here is from genome assembly GCA_016703105.1 of Flavobacteriales bacterium. Taxonomy (GTDB): domain Bacteria; phylum Bacteroidota; class Bacteroidia; order Flavobacteriales_F; family PHOS-HE28; genus PHOS-HE28. The sequence continues at coordinate 106,702 of JADJCS010000001.1, read as the reverse complement.
GGCGAGACCATACCGCTCGGTAACGATAAGACACCCATGTACGAGGTGGATGGCTTCGACAATGCCGTGTACTTGGTGAACGGCGCCAACGTCGTGGCGTATCGATAACCCGGCCATGGAGGTGCCTATTACAGGGCTAGCGTAACATGGGCTACCTTTCGGGCCTGAACACCATCCATGGCAACATTCGAGAAGCGCGAGAAAGAGAAGAAGCGGCAGCAGAAGCAGGAAGAGAAGAAGCGGAAAAAGGAGGAGCGGAAGGCCAACGCCCCCGGTGGCGGATTGGAGAACATGATGGCCTATGTGGACGAGAACGGTAGGATCACGACCACCCCTCCCGACCCCACCAAGCAGAAGATCATCATCGACGCCTCAGAGATCGAACTCGGCGTCCCCAAGCGGACCGCAGCCGATGAGGTCAGCGCGGAACGAGTGGGCAAGGTGGATTTCTTCGATACCTCCAAAGGCTTCGGCTTCATCAAGGAGGACGGCACCCAGGAGCGGTTCTTCGTACACGTGAGCGGGTTGCTCGACGAGGTGAGCGAAGGCACCAAGGTGAAATTCGAATTGGAGCGCGGCCAGAAGGGCATGAACGCGGTGCGGGTGAAGAAGATCTGAAGACCCACCGCCACGTCGCCACAGACGCATCGGGAACACCACGTGAGTTTTCCGCTGCGCACCTTCACCTGGCATCCTGGCGGTGAAAACCCCGCCCCTATTTGCGCGGCACGCGTTTGCAACGGTAGGGGCGCGTTCAGCATGACCGAAAAGTCCGACCTCGGAGCATCAAATGACGAGCAGGGCCATTCCTCACTGAACGACCAACCGTTGCGAAAAGCTGCCTTCTCGCTTGGTCAAGCGAACGACGTACACGCCTTTTCCGAAGCCGTACAGATCGATCGTTATCGACGCATCCACCGGCCCACCCACGCGACTTACGATTTGGCCCGTCACATCGATCACCTCGATAGTTGCCGATGGGTCGTCATCTGGGATATGGATCATCACCCTATCATGAGCAGGGTTCGGATACACCCTGAACGAAGGGCGGTCCAGTTGCTCCAGTGAGGTGGACAACGGCCCCAGCTTAACCACCCAGAAGTCATTGCTTCCGTGCCCTCCGGTCACGTCGTAGTCATTGGATGACGATAATCCGCCCGCCACGTAGGTAAGGCTGTCGAGCACGATCACACTGCGGAACGCATCGATGCCGCTTCCTCCCATGGTCTTTTGCCATTGTAGCGCACCGGCATCATCCAGTTTCACCACCCAGCAATCCGTCAGGCCCAGGCTGTCGGGCTTGTCGCCATCGAACGAATCACCCATGCCCACCAACAAATAGCCCCCATCGGGCGTGACGCTGATGTCGTGTGCTATTTCAGTGCCCGATCCGCCCAGCGTGCTCTGCCAAACGACCGCACCGGTATCGTCATACTTCACCACCCAATAATCGGTGCTCCAGCCGTGGTTCCCCACCACATCGCCGTCGATGGATCCCGAGCTCCCGGCCACCACATAGCCGCCATCCGGGCTCAGTTCAAGGCCGTACGCGACTTCGTAGTCCGAACCGCCCAGCGTGCTCTGCCACTGCAGTGCGCCCAGACCGTCGATCTTGATCGTCCAGAAGTCCTTCTCACCATGCTGTCCGGTCACGTCACCATCGTTGGATCGCGTAGCTCCCGTAACCACATAACCACCGTCTACCGTTTGTTCGATCGCCTGGCCTTGATCTCCGTCGCTGCCACCGTAGGAATGTTCCCATTCGATCCGGCCTGCGCTGTCCAGTTTCACCACCCACATATCGTACACGCCGAGGTAGGTGCCCACGTCACCATTATTGGAAGCGGTGTACCCGGTGAAAACGTAGCCTCCATCGGGGGTGTTCCGGATGTCATTGCCGTAGTCATTGCCGCTGCCACCGTACGGGTGCTGCCATTCCATATCGCCCGAGGCGTCCAGCTTCACCACCCACACATCCACGAAGCCATGGTTGCCCGATACATCGCCATTGTTCGAGTGGGTTTCCCCGATGAAGATGAACCCGCTGTCGGGGGTCTGTTGAATGGACCGGCAATAGTCCTCTCCAGTTCCGCCTAAGGTGCGTTGCCATAGGAGCCCGCCGTTCGGATCCAGCCGGACGATCCATGCGTCGAAATGGCCGTGGGGGCCTGTAACATCCCCGTTGCCGGAAGCACTCCCGCCTCCGACGATATAACCACCGTCCGCAGTGAGCTGGATGTCCTCAGCGAAGTCGCTCGCGGACCCTCCTCGGGTGCTTTGCCACAGTAGCTCCGGTGGCAGCTGCGCGGGCATGGCGGCAGCCATGCAGAAGCCGATAAGCCCGGCGATCGTTCGGTTGAAGCTCATCGTTCCAAAGACGCACAGCAATGTAATAGGATGCCGGACGCCGAACCGACAATTGAACGCCCTGCACCACCTTCACCCAGAAGCGGATCTGCTGATCGCCAGATCTCCGATCCCGAATGGCCCAGGACATCGAATTCAACAAGAACCAGGACTCAACAAGCTGCGGTTGGGCGACCTACGCCCGAACGATCGGATCACAAGTAGCTCAACCACCAATGCTGGCGGTTGTTGCTTTTCACTTTACTGAACCACGCGCACAGCGGGTAGAGCGCAAGCACCACACCTATCCAGACCAGGTACACCACCGGCAGGGAAAAGCCATATCCATTTAGCTGTGGCGAACTGTTCACCGTGGTGTCCAGGATCATGCTTAGCCAGCCGAAGCCCGTCAATTCAGCAGCCACCAAGGCAAGGCCGTGGATCAGGTACAGGTGCAGGATGTAGTAAAAGAACGGTACGCGGCCGAAGACGATGAGCGCCGACGCCAGCCTTCCGCGCAGTTTCTCCGACCACGCCAGGAACAGGAACGCCGGTCCCAAGGTCATGAGCAGGTAGAGCAGGCTGGGCGGGTACTTGTTCACGTTGAGGAAGGATAGCACCGTGAAGGCCGGCGATGACCGATCGGACCACGGCAATGGGTCGCCGTATGCGTTCACCAAACGCAAGGCGATGAAGAGCAAGGTGGTTGCAAAACCCAGTCGCGCCAACAGCCGCCGTCGCATTTCGGGTGCATACCCTTTGCTGTACAAGGTGCCGAAACAATAGCCCAGGGCGATGGTGCCGATCCAAGGGAGCAAGGGATACGCGAACATCACGGTAATACCGCCCAGATCCACCTTACCCCGTTCGTGCAACATCTTCCACCACCACGCGCCATCGAAATTGATCCCGTCCAGCGCATTGTGCCCGAAGACCAGCACGAGCCCGGTGATGAGGATCGCGCGGAAAGGGAGTTGGATCAGCGCGGCCAGCGCCAACATGCTCACCCCGATCGCCCAGATCACCGCAAGACCGAAGCGCGGCGCCAGCGGGTTGAACGTCCAAGCCACCTTGATGATCACGATCTCCACGATGATCAACCAGATACCACGCTTGATGAGGAAGCTGGTAAGTTCCGCTGTGCTCTTGCGTTGGTGGATGATCCACGCCGAGGTACCTGCCAGGAACACGAAGACCGGCGCGCAATAGTGGGTGATCCAACGCGTGAGGAAGATCGGCACCGTGGTGGCCTCAAGGTCCTCTGGCTTGAAGACGAAGGCGTCCGCATGGAAATAGTCACGGACATGGTCCAGTGCCATGATCACCATCACCAACCCACGCAGCAGGTCGATGGAGGTGAAGCGCGCGGTGGGGGTGGGAACGGTCACACGACGAACATACAATAGTGCGATCAGATAATGAGCTGATCAGAAGATCAGACAATTGAACACCTCTCCCGATCTTCGCCCAGCAGCCGATCGTCTGATCGTCTGATCATCTGATCTTCTGATCCATGCCGATCGACATCGAAGCAGCGAAGTCCGAGGACCACAACAAGCTCGCCGTGCGCGCGCTGAAGGAGCGGTTGGAGAAGATCCATCTCGGTGGCGGCGAAAAGAAGATCGCTGCGCACAAGGAGAAAGGCAAGATGACCGCCCGCGAGCGCATCGACGCGCTGCTGGACCCCAAGAGCCAACGCATCGAGATCGGTGCCTTCGCGGCCGATGGCATGTACAAGGAACACGGCGGTGCGCCCTGCGCCGGCGTGGTGGTGGTGATCGGCTACGTGAGCAAGCGGCAGTGCATAGTTGTAGCGAATGACGCTACCGTGAAGGCCGGCGCGTGGTTCCCCATGACGGGCAAGAAGAACCTGCGCGCACAGGAGATCGCCATCGAGAACCGCCTGCCCATCATCTACCTGGTGGACAGCGCGGGCGTGTACCTGCCCATGCAGGACGAGATCTTCCCCGACAAGGAGCACTTCGGCCGGATTTTTCGCAACAACGCGGTGATGAGCTCCATGGGCGTCACGCAGATCGCCGCCATCATGGGCAGCTGCGTGGCGGGCGGCGCCTACCTGCCCATCATGAGCGACGAGGCCCTCATCGTGGAGAAGACCGGCAGCATCTTCCTCGCCGGCAGCTACCTGGTAAAAGCCGCCATCGGTGAGGACATCGACAACGAGACGCTCGGCGGCGCCACCACGCACAGCGAGATCAGCGGTGTGACCGACTACAAGTGCAAGGACGATGCGGATTGCCTCAAGAAGATCCGTGCCATCGTGGACAAGCTGGGCAAGCCGAAGGATGCGGGCTTCAGCCGCGAGAAGTCACAGGCACCGAAGACCGACCCGAAGGAGATCTACGGCCTCATCCCCACCGAGCGCGCCAAGCCCTACGACATGCGCGAGGTGATCGCGCGACTGGTGGACGACAGCGAGTACACCGAATACAAGGAAGGCTACGGCCAGAGCATCATCACCGCCTACGCCCGCATCGATGGCTGGGCCGTGGGCATTGTGGCCAACCAGCGCAAGGTGGTGAAGAGCAAGAAGGGCGAGATGCAGTTCGGCGGCGTCATCTACAGCGACAGCGCCGACAAGGCCACGCGCTTCATCGCCAACTGCAACCAGAAGAACATCCCGCTGGTCTTCCTGCAGGACGTCACCGGCTTCATGGTGGGCAGCCGCAGCGAGCACGGCGGCATCATCAAGGACGGCGCGAAACTGGTGAACGCCGTGAGCAACAGCGTGGTGCCCAAGTTCACCATCATCATCGGCAACAGCTACGGCGCCGGCAACTACGCCATGTGCGGCAAGGCCTACGACCCGCGCCTCATCGTGGGCTGGCCCAGCGCGCAAGTGGCCGTGATGGGCGGCGAGCAGGCCAGCAAGGTGATGCTCCAGATCGAAGTGGCCGCGCTGAAAGGCAAGGGTGAGACCATCACCCCCGAGAAGGAAGCCGAACTGCTGAACAGGATCCGCAGCAAGTACGAGGAGACGATCAGCCCGTACTATGCCGCAAGCCGCCTTTGGCTGGATGCGGTGATCGATCCGCTGGAGACAAGGACGTGGATCTCGTTGGGGATAGAGGCGGCAAGCCAAGCGCCGGCGACGCGGGAGTTCAATATGGGGGTGTTGCAGACATGAGCCGATGGTACCAGCAGCGCAAGGGACATACTACCGACGAATCTGGCGTAATGGCGGTGACCATCCACCGCTTTGCGAGGGTGTCGATCAGCCTTCCTACAATCGCTGCGGACGGTCCGTGGTCGCATTGTGTTCGGAATTGGAGAGAGTATTCCAATTCATCGAACCCGGCACACATCACGACAATGTCTATGGCCCCTCCCTGCAGCGGCTGCTTTTTGTTGCCTGCTCTGAAGTGGAAACTGCCTGGTCTGGGATCCTCCACGCGAACGGATATCCGACCAGCGGACGTTGGACGACGAATGACTACGTCAAAATTGAATCAGCGACCGGGTTAAGCGATTACTCAGTGAAGCTCGTTGACGTTGCTGGCTATCCGCTCATTTATCCCTTTCGAGGTTGGACAGCATCAAGCCCGACAACGTCCTTGTCATGGTATGACGCGTACAACAAGGTGAAGCACGATAACGAACGGAATGCGCATCATGCGACGCTAAAGAACGTGGTTGACGCTTGTGCTGCTGTGTATGTTCTAGCAATAGGGCAGTTCGGACAGAATCCCTTCTTGCCGGGCGATCGATTTGGACAGCGAGTCTTGTTCATCGAAGGTGTGTACAACTACCAGGAGGCCGATGTCTATCACGGCGTGAGTGGCGGCGGTTCCTGGACCCCAGTCAACTATCCATTCTGATTCTTTGGACGTTCCGGCTCGAAGACTCGCCGACGGGCCATTCGTTGCAAGTCCTCGTCCGCCGGATGGCGGCCTCCGGGCTTTCCACTGCTGTCCCTAACGCGAAATGCGGATCACCGGTTGAACCGGTCCCCTTTCCAATTGGCGGGGTTGTCGCGGATGTAATCCGCAATGCGTTCGTTTTCGGCGTCATCGCGGATGACGCGGTCCCAATAATTGCGTTGCCATACGGGTGTGCCGTGGGGCAACAACCCATCGCGGTACGCCATGCGCGTAACGGCGGATTTGTACGACGCCACAATTTGTCCCAACGCACCACGCGGGATGCCCGGCGGTTTCCGCGGATCCCGCAGGGGCGCGTCATGACGCGCCCGTGTGTGTTGGCCATGTGCGTCGGCCGTGTCGGGATCACCGCCGGGCATTCCGATTCTGGGATCATCAGGCGTTGTTCCCGATGGATCGTCGGTATTGTCGTGCACATCCATCGCACCAATGGCGGGCGCGTCCGTTGTCGTATCGGGCGCATCTGTTGTCGTATCGGGCGCATCTGTTGTCGTATCGGGCGCGTCATGACGCGCCCCTACGTCCAACGCACGGCCGCGCACAACCCCACGCGCGTCCACCACACGTTCCCGTATCACCACGATCCCATGCACATGGTTCGGCATCACCACGAATTCGCCGACATCCGCGTGCGGCATGTGGTCCGGTATCGCATCCCAACAACGTTGCGCCAATTCGCCGATGGGCGATCGGTGCATCACGCCATCCGCGATCCGTCCGAACAGGTGCAACCGGTCCTGCGTGGAGATGGTCAGGTAATACGCGCCGACGTTGGCGTAATCGTATCCCTGCCATCGGATGCTGGCACGTTGCGGCAATTCGCGAGGCATGAACGAATATCGGTATCACCCCTACGTGATCCTCGTCTTCGCCATCGCCTTCACGCCCTTCACGACCAGCTCTTCCAGCAGCTTCATATCGATATCAGCAAGCTTCTTGATATACAAGCAGCTCTTGCCCGTGGTGTGCTTGCCCAACTTCTTCATCAGGGCCGCTTCCTTCTCGAAGCCCATCATGACGTAAATGGTCAGGTTCGTTTTGCGCGGACTGAAACCGGTGATCATCCATTCGCCCGAACGCCCGCTCGCACCCTCGTACGCATAGCGCCCGAAGCCCACGATGCTGGCACCCCACATCTTCGGCTCCTCGCCCGTGGCCTTCTTCATCAGCTTCATGATCGTGCGGCAATCCGCGGCCACAGCTTCAGGCTGCTTGTCGATGAAGGCGTCGACGCTGGCTTCGTTCACCTTGGTCTTGAGTTCTGCTTTCGCCATGGCTTTTCGTTGTTGAGCAAAGATGGTGGGTGATGCGCACTGCCGGTGATGATGAACGTGGGGAACACAGGCTATCTTACCCACCCATGCCCCAGGACCGCAGGCTTGCCGCCATCATGTTCACCGACATCGCGGGGTACACCCGGTTGATGGGAGCGAGTGAGCAGAAGGCCCTCGCTGTGCTCGTCCGCAACCGCGAGGTGCAGAAACCCTTGATCGAGCGGTACAACGGCCGCTTCATCAAGGAACTGGGCGACGGTACCATGGCCAGTTTCAGCAACGCCAGCGATGCGGTGCGATGCGCGGTGGCGATGCAACAGGCGTTGAAGGAAGACCCCGATCTCAACCTGCGCATCGGCATCCACCTGGACGAGGTCGTTTTCGAGAACGATGATGTCTTCGGCGATGGCGTGAACATCGCTGCGCGGATCGAGTCGGCCGGAAGGCCGGGGGCCATCTTCATCTCCGATGCGGTGTGCAGCGCCATTCGCAACAAGGACGACATCACCACGCGCTTCGTGCAGCAGATGCAACTGAAGAACGTGAGCCGTCCGATCGATATCCATGAAGTGGCGGTTGATGGCGTGTTCTCCGAAGCCCCGCCGAAGGCGGTCGATACCAAAACGCCAGCCGCCAACCGCAAGCGACTGTTGTTCGGGGTGGCCGGTCTGGCGATCGTGCTGGTGGTTGGATGGGCGCTATGGGGCAGGACGGCCGCGATACCGGTCATGAAAGCGGCACCGAAGCCGGCCTCTATCGCCGTTCTCCCGCTCGTGCACATGAGCAGCGATCCCGATCACGAGTTCTTCAGTGATGGGCTCACCGAGGACATCATCACCCAGCTGGCCAAGATCAAGGACCTGCACGTGATCTCGCGTACCACCTGCATGAAGTTCAAGGGCGATACGCTCTCGATCAAGGAGATCGGGGCGCAACTCAGCGTGGGCAGCATCCTCGAAGGCAGCGTGCAACGCGCGGGCGATCAACTACGGATCACCGCACAGCTCATCGACGTGGCCACCGACGCACACCTCTGGGCGGAGAGCTACGACCGCCCGGTCGCCGACCTGTTCAACATCCAGCGCGAGATCGCAACCGCGATCGCCGAGATGCTCAAGCGCAAACTCACACCCGAGGATGTCACTCAGCTCGCCGCGGTGCCGACCAAGAACGTGGATGCGTATCAAGCCTATTTGAAAGGACGGTTCTTCTCTCACCAAGCGCACACCGATGGCGCGAATTCCCTGAAGGCCATCGCGGAATTGGATAAGGCCGTGGAACTCGACAGCAGCTTCGCACTCGCCTATGCTGAACTCGCCCGCTGCCACGCACGCGTGTATTACCTGCGCAGCGACCGGACCGATGCACGACAGGTGATGGCTGAACATGCAGCGCACAAGGCGCTCATCTTGCACCCGACCAACCGGAAGTTCATCTCGCCATCGGCGACTACTACAACTGGGCATTCCGCGATCGTGCCAAGGCCATGGAGCATTGGTCCATCGCAGAGAAAGGCTTGCCGAACAATGCGGAGGTGCTGATCGCGCGATCGAGCGTACTGATGATCGAAGGGCGGATCGAGGAATGCATCACCACGCTCGAAAAAGCCGCCTTGCTCAGCCCGAAGGATGCACGCGTCTTCTCGGATCTTTCATGGGCGTTCATATGGGCCCACCGCTTCCCGGAAGCGATAGCGGCCGCCGACCGTGCGATCATGCTCACCCCGGACCAGGATTGGCCTTACCTATACAGGGGCATCAGCTATTTCACTTGGAAAGGCCCCTGCCCCGAAGCGCGCGCGGCGTTCAACTCGGTGGACCATTCCTATCCGTGGTATTTCTGGACGATGTACACCATGAACGTGGCTGAAGGGAACTTGGACTCGGCCTTCGCCCGGGTCGCCGCGTTGCCGGACGGCTGGGACATCCGCAAGACCGAGGTGACGCCTGCAGCCCTGTTCGAGGCTTTCCTGTATCAGCACAAAGGGGATCACGCCTTGGCGCGAAAGAAGTATGAAGAGGCCGTGGTGCTACTGGAGAAGGAGTTGCCTGCCCATCCGGATAATGCGCGCTACCACAGCGCATTGGGCATGGCCTTGGCCGGTGCAGGCCAGAAGGAGCGCGCCATCGAGATGGGCCTCAAAGCGACCGAGCTCCTGCCCTACGCCAAGGATGTGGGTTATGGCATCTGTCCTATCTACGATCTCGCCGTCACTTATACGCTGATCGGTGAATTCGACAAGGCCTTCGCGCAACTCGACTTCAACCTGGGCCATCCCGGCTACTTCACTGTGGCCAGATTGGAGGGCGACGTTCGGTTCGATGCGCTGCGGAACGACCCACGCTATGCGGCATTGCTGAAGAAGCATGCGTTGGTGGAGAAGCCTGCGTGAAGGGTCAGGCGCCACTAACGCGCCAGCCGCCCGAAATGCAGCGAGTCGTGGAAGACACCATTCCAAAAGATGTTCTCCTTGAGATGCGCTTCGCGAACGAATCCGTTCTTCTCCAGCGCACGGATGGAGGCGGCGTTCTCCGGTCGAGTGATGGCCTCTATCCGGTGTAAGCCGAGCGTATTGAAGCCGAAGGGGATCAAGGCACCGATCGCCTCGCTGATGTAGCCCTTGCCCCAATGCTCGTGCGCGAGCATGTAGCCCAGCTCCGCGAGGTGGTGTTGCTTTTCCATACGCCAGAAGCCGATAAGGCCGATGAAAACATCATCGCCTTTCACCGTGATGGCCCATTGCACAGCATCGCTCGCCGCCACCATGGAATTGATCAGGTCGATCAGCGCCGAGGCGTCATCGATGGTCTTTGCCAATGGTCGGTTCACATGCTGCATCACCAACGGATCGGAGCGCAGCGCGAACACTTGCTCCGCATCCGAAGGCCGAAGTTCGCGCAACACCAGCCGTTCTGTGGTGACTATCGGGAACGTGGGAAGCTGTATGGAGAGCATCGGCGCGGTCCGGAAACTATGGCCCTGCGAATGGTGACCTCAGGCCTTCTTCACGAATTCGCTCTTGAGGGCCATCGCGCCGAAACCTTCGATCCTGCACTCGATGTTGTGGTCGCCTTCCACGAGGCGGATGCTCCGCACCTTGGTGCCGGCCTTCAATGCCTTGGGCGCGCCTTACACGGCGAGGTCCTTCACCATCACCACATCGTCGCCATCCTTCAGCACGTTGCCGTTGGCGTCCTTCACCACGGCAGGGGCGTTCTCTGCGTCCACCTCGTCCTGGTTCCACTCATGGCCGCACTCCGGGCACATCCAAGACGTACCTGTGGGATAGGCGAAGGCGGACTTGCAGTTGGGGCAGTTGTGGTGATCGCTCATGGTTGGTACGGCTGGGCCGCGAAGGTATCCAAGCCGACCACGGCGGGTCCGGTCGCAGGTGCTGTCCATTCCGCTCATCAATAGCCTGAGCGGTCATATCGCACGATCCGTAAGAACCAACACTATGGAGAAGCTCGACCCGATGGAGGAACGCACCCCACTGCACAAGGCCACCGGAACCCGGCAGCGCAGGTGCCCAAGCTCAGGTAGCTGATGACCGACCGACGGGCCATGGGCGCGGATCCCTGATATCCGCTCAGCGCACGATGATGGGAAGTGCGAGACCCGCCGCACCTGGCTCACGGACGTTCACGCGGTAACAACCCGGAGCCAGATCAGGGAGCGAAAGTCCACTTCCAGCGAACCCTTGTCGCCTTAGTACCTCGCGGCCCTGCGGATCGATCACGCGGACATCGCTGCCCATGCTCAGTGCGCGGGAGAACCCGATAGCATTGTCGACGATCGTGGCCTGAAGGGTGAGCGGCGTAATTCCATACGTCATTTCCTGCACACCCACCGCACAGGTGAAGAGCGGCGCATCGATAGTATAGCCGCTGAAGAACTCCCATATCGCGTTCGACGCGCTGTACCCGGGAAGATCGCCCCAGGCATGATCCAGACCCGCACAGCGGATCAGCTCCACACGCTTGCCATTGCCCGCGCTACCATCGCACCAGGTCAAGCGGTCAACCGCCGGTACGATGTTCTGGGAGGTGTATTCCGAGACACCGCAGTCCCCTGACCCGAACGACGAAAGCGGCCAGGTCCATTGAGCGGGGTCATGCACGGCGTCCGGGTAGGGTACCACGGAGTCCGGATCGCCATGCACATGGTAGATGGCCACGGGGGTGAAACTCGCGCCCAGCATATCGTCCATGTAGGTGGTCTCACCGACTAGGTTCGCGGAGGTCGGCGCGAACGCGGCTATCTTCTGGGGGCGCTGCAAAGCCAGCAGGTAGCAGAAGTTGCCGCCATTGCTGAAGCCGGTCACGTAGATGCGCGAGGCATCGATCTGATGGTTCATGCAGAACCAATCGATCAGGTCATCCACGAAGACCACGTCGTCGGTGGCGGTGGGCTCGCCAATTCCTGCGTGACCGGGCACATCATCCGCGTAAACGTTCCATTGCACATCGCCGCCGATCAGGGTCGAACTCGGATATACCACCACGAAGTTGTTCGCGTCGGCCACCGCATCGAAGCCGGACTGGTACTGCACCTCAGCCGCCGTGCTGCCCAGCCCGTGGAACACGAAAACCAACGGCAGGTCCTCAGCAACGGCAACGCCCGGTGCGTGGTAGATGAAGTCGCGGGTGAGGCCTTGTGAGACCAGCGAACCGGTCGCATCAAAGGCGCGGAGCCCGAGAGGAAGCAAAGTGATCGCGGCCGCGAGGACCGCGGGGTGGATGAGTAGCTTGTGTTCCATGACCTTTCGTTGTTCCTTCAAATGTATTCTAACGCAAAGACCAACGGGGGTCGCCATAGCTGGGCTTGCCCGGAAAAGTGCAAGGGTCGGCGGGGTTCGTCCATTGTAGGAAGCTCGCGTCGTGTTCAGCTTTGCCCCATGAACTTCGCAGCCCCTATATCCCGGCATGCCGCATTGGTCAGCGGCCTAGCGCTAGCGACACCGACCGGGCTATGTGCCCAGGCGTCCTGCGGCGATCTTGTGGTGGAGCACATGTGGTACGCCGCTTTCGACAGCACCGCTGTCGAAGTGGTGCTCACGAACAACGATACGCTTTGGTTCAGCGGACCCTCGATGGAGCTTGTTGACAACGATCTGGATACGATCGCCGGCGGACAGCTCAATTGGTTCGTCCTGCCACCGGGCACAAATACACACACGCTGCCGCTCTTTCAAGGAATGACACTTCCAGAGACGCCGTTCACCGGCGAAGCGATACTGCATTATCAGACACTCGGGGGGCCGGAGAGCTGCATCCTCCCTCTGAGCGCGATTGAACTTTGCCCGCCACTTCCTTGCACGCAACTCTATCTGGGTGTTCACCAAACAGACACGGCAGTGATCGCGACCATCGATTGGTCCGTAGTGGACAGCGACGGCAACACGGCGGCATCCGGGTCCATCGAGCTCGATACTCTTGGTCCCTGGCAGCGGATCGATACGCTATGCCTACCTCCGGGTGACTCCGAGCTTCATATAGAGCCTGCGGTCTTGTCGCCCTTCGGCGAGTTCTACTGCCAGCTCTTCCGCGACCCACAGGTGTACCCCAACCCCACTGTCCTGATCAACGGTAGTACCAGCGGCCACCTCCCGTTCAGCTACTACGCCCCATGCGCGGAGGATGACAACGCGATCGCGGAGCCCGCGCCCAACGTGCTACAATGTGTTCTGATCCGAAACCTGCTCCATCTCACCAGCACCGGCGCGCAAGGACTTGGCATCATCGAACTCTTCGATGTCCATGGATCGAGCATAGCACAGCGTATTGTGAACTCGTCCATGACGACCTTCGATCTGACGGGGCAGGCGCCAGGTCTGTACATCATCCGCGCACGGGACGGCAACACGATCAGTACGCAACGTTTCATCTTCCATTAAGGAGACCGCCATGACAAACAAGTCCCTCAACGAGCGCCTCCGCGCCCTGGATCGCCGCCAGTTCATCAAGGCGGGTTCGCTGTTCACTTTCGGTTCGTTCGTACTGCCCGGGCAGCTCTTCGCGCGCCCTGAAGCGGCCCCGGCGGGCGGCTGCGATCCCACTTCGGACGACATTCTCGGTCCGTACTACTTACCCGGCTCGCCGGTCACCACATTGGTCGCACAACCCGGCGAACCTGGCGACCGATTGTTCCTCTCCGGAACGGTCCTCAGCAGCGATTGCACAACCCCGGTGGAGAACACGATGATCGAGGTCTGGCAGGCGAACGATGCCGCGGTCTACGACACCTCTCCTGCCTTCAACCTGCGCGCCACCTTCTACAGCGATGCGAACGGGCAATACGCCTTCGAGACGATCATGCCCGGTCCCTATTTGAACGGGAACCAGTATCGGCCCAAACACATCCACTTCCGGGTGAACAAGGTGGGTTTCCCCGAGCTGATCACGCAGCTCTACTTCGACGGCGACCCCTACATCCCCGCCGATCCATGGGCCTCCCTACCCGACGCAGCGCTACGGATCATCCCCCTGAACCCGTTGGGTGGCGGGCAACAGGAAGGTGTGTTCGATATCGTGTTGGATGGTCATGTCGGTATCAAACCGAACCGTTTCGGCACCGACGGCGATCTATTGCCGATCCACCCGAACCCGATGCGCGAGCTGTGCAATATCCACTTCAATGTGTTCCGCCGGTCGCGCGTGAGCTTGCACATCGCCGATATGAACGGCCGCGTGCTGGTGACCTTGCTGGATGAGGACAAAGCCCAGGGCCGCTACACCACGCAATGGAACGGAGTGGATGGCTCAGGCCGTCAAGTGACCTCGGGCATGTATCTCTGCCTGCTGCATATCGATGGAAAGCCGGTGAAGGCGCAGCGGATCGTACGGGAATAAAGAGCTACTTCCCGCTCGTCAGCCACTCGAACGCGCGATAAACGCTGCGGTGCAGGATCGTGGCGTGGGTCTCCTCCGGGAAGAACTCGTAGTGCCATTCCATCGGCTCCTTCGCGTTGGTCTTGAACGCGGCGATCACCTTGTTCACGTCGTCCTGCATCATATCATCGTCGTGGGCCATCGCAACGAACACATGCTTGGCCAGGGTTCCATTGGCCTTCGCCCATGTATCGGCCTTGCCAGCCAGGTAACCGTCATCCCACCACAGGCTGGGGCTGACAAGAATGTAGTTGTCGAACAACTCGGGCTTCGTGAAGAGGATCTCGGTCGCTAATAAACCTCCTGCGGACTGCCCAATGATCGTGCGGACCCCGTTCGTACGATAGTGCTGAACAACGAAGGGTTGCACCTCCTTCTCCAAGAACTGGATGAACGCGGCCGAACCGCCACCGGTGGGAAGCCACACCAGGTCGCTATCGCTCTTTGTCGGGTGCGTGAAATCATGGTAGCGCGAAGGACCCAGGTTGGCAATACCCACCACGATAGACTTAAAAAGCAGCTCATACATGTTCATGTACTGCACGAGGCCGGCGATATGCGGAAAGTCCTCGTTCGCCGAGCCGTCCAGAACATAGATCACCGGATAGGTCGCCGTGGTATCGCGGTAGCCGTCCGGGAGATAGATATTCAGTACGCGATCTTGTCCCAGCGCCACTGAGCGTAACTGCCGCACTTCACCAAAAACGAAGTGCTTTGCCGAAGTATCGGTCGGCGTGGGCGACTGGCAAAGCGCTACAGCCGAAAAGGCGGCGGCGAAGAGAGTGAACGTTCTGCGCATCGGTGAGCAAGCTATCACGGCTTCGTGAAGCTCCAACCCAACGAATGCTGACCGGAGCGAATGCCAACACCGGCTGCGACCCCGCCGGGGTCGAACAGCCTCGACCGATCCATTCCAAATGCTGCGACCCCTTCGAGGTCGAGAAGTCGCCCGACCTGGCACAGACCCCGAAGGGGTCACAGCATTTAGCAGACCAACAGCAGCGAAGGACCGACCCCGGCGGGGTCGCAGCCGGTGCTCCTCATGATCGTGGGACAAGGCCCCTTCCACAGCCGACCCACGTTCGTCGTCGCAGGATCGGGCATTCATACGGACGTTACAGGTTCCCTCAGCCACCAACGATCACCGACCGATCTTTGCCCCCTCACAGGCCTCTCACTTCCATCCATGGAACTCGGCATCTATTCCTTCGTCGACCACAGCCCTGACCCGCGCACGGGAAAAAGCATCACCGCGCAGGAACGTTACCGGAACCTGCTCGAGGAGGTCGAACTGGCGGACCGGCTCGGGCTGGATGTGTTCGGCATCGGAGAGCACCACCGCCCGGACTTCATCGCCTCCGCCCCCGCCGTGGTGCTGGCGGCAGCGGCCGCACGCACCAAGCGCATCCGGCTGACGAGTGCTGTGACGGTGCTCAGTTCCGAGGATCCGGTACGCGTTTTCCAGCAGTACGCCACGCTAGACCTGCTCTCTGGAGGCCGTGCGGAGATCATGGCCGGTCGCGGGTCCTTCACCGAATCCTTTCCGCTCTTCGGTTACGACCTGAAGGATTATGATGAACTCTTCACGGAGCATCTTCAATTGTTGCTGAAGTTGCGCGACGGTGAGCGCATCACATGGAAAGGGAAACACCGGGCCTCCATTGAGGACCGGGTGGTGTACCCACGACCTGTACAAACGCCCCTGCCGGTTTGGATCGCCGTAGGCGGGACACCGGAGAGCGTGGTCCGCGCAGCGACCCTAGGCTTGCCGCTCACGCTCGCCATCATCGGCGGTGAACCCGCGCGCTTCAAACCGTTCACCGATCTGTACAAGCAGGTGTGGGCCAAGGCAGGCCATGATCCGGCCAAACTCCAATTGGCCATCGGCTCACATGGCTTCATCGCGGATACGAACGCCGAAGCCGCCGACCTGGTCTATCCCGCCTACGTGGAGACCATGGGGCGCATAGGCCGCGAACGCGGCTGGGGGCCAGTGGGCCGTCCGCAATTCGACTTCGAGCGCTCACCGCAGGGGGCGATGCTCCTCGGCGATGCCGACACCGTGATCGAGAAGATCCTGATGGAGTATGGGCTCTTCGGCTTCACGCGGTTCAGCCTACAGTTCAGCGTGGGCAATATGCCGCACGACAAAATGCTGCGGTGCATTGAACTGTACGCGACCAAGGTGGCACCGGCCGTGCGGACGGCGATGGCGACGCGCAAGGTTCCTGCGTAGACTTCAACGGCACGAACGCACCAGTACCTTGGCACGATGACCAGTGCTACCGCCCGAGATCTGGTGCTCTCCTTGGAGGGAGTGACCGAACACGACCACTTCGGCAAAGGGGCTTATCGCGGCCGAACGGCGAAAGGCAAGCCGAGCAAGATCTTCATGACCCTGTGGATCGAAGAGCAAAGGGCCGTGCTGATGCTCACCGTGGAGCAACAGGCGGATCTGCACGGGCGGCATCCGAAGGTCTTCTTTCCCGTGCCGAACAAATGGGGCGAACACGGAGCCACCTTCGTGGAACTGTCAGCGGTGACGGAGAAGATGCTGCGCGAGGCGATCGCCATCGCCCAGGAGAACGCTGGCGCGGTCAGCTAAAAGCTACTGGAATTTGATCCGATCGATGCTGTAACGGCCGCTCCCGGTGAAGAGCAGCACCACGTACATGGCCAGATAGACGGCGGGCATTTCCTTTTCCCCGAAAGGATCGCCGCTCTTCAGCATGAACACGATCACGGCCATGCCGATGATCAGGGGGATCAAGGCAGCGCGGGTCCACAGACCCAAGACCACGAGGGCGGCGCAGAACACCTCGGCGAATGGGAAAGGAGTCCAAGATCCTCTTGGATGGGTTCGCTGTTCAGCACCATGGTGCAAACCTAGGCCCCCGAAAAGGCCTTGACCGGCACGCGAAGCCCTTCTTTCCACGCCGCCCGGTTGATCCCGAAACCCCGCCCGGCAAGCCCGCGTTGAACGGCGCCATGCGCCAACCGACGATGATCCTTCTGGCCCTCGCTCCCACGGCGATGCTGGCCCAACTGGAGAGCGATCCTTTCCTGGACGGCCTCGCCGCAGTTCGTGAAGAACAGCACCAACAAGCAGTGACCATTTTCACCGGGGTGATCGCCCAAAAGCCGGATCAGGCCCGCGCGTGGTACTACCGGGGCATCAGCCGCGATGCCCTCGGCGACGCCGTGGGCGCCTTGCACGACCTGGATCGCGCTCTGCTGCTCACGCCCAAAGACCACAACATCCGGCTGAAAAGGGCGGAAGCCTATATCCATGCAGGGCGCTACGAAGAAGCGGAGACGGATCTCGGGGTCATCATCGCCGAGCAGCCGGAGCACGCCATCGGCGTTCACGCGCGTTTCGATCTCGGTCAGGTACACATGGCCTTGGGGAATTACGAAACCGCGCTTACGGTCTATACGGATCTGGTGGAACGTGAGCCGCATGCCGCCAAAGCCTATTGCAACCGGGGCATCGCCCAGAGCAAATTGGGCGCCCAGGAAGCCGCCGTGGCCGATCTCAGCAAAGCCCTTCTGTTGGACCCCGACCTGACCATGGCCTACGGCAGCCGCGCGATCGCCTTGATCGCGCTGGACCGTCGCGATGAAGCCTGCCAGGACCTGGTGCAAGCCCGTGAACGCGGTGATGCGAGCATGGATGAGACGCTGGTGATTTACTGTCTCTAACCTGTAGCTGGGAATCCTGGCTCTTCGTTTTCACCACACCAGCAGGCTTGACTCTTGAATGTTCCGCTTGCGTTCCAAGCATCAGGTTGTCGGCCTGGCGTTTCAACTGATGATCCGTACCGCGGTCGAATACGCTCAAGGTTCGCTGTTGGTGTTCTTGGGGATTACGACCGGCTCTTCGGCGGGCGGGAACGCATCTCCGTAGTGCATAATCAGGCAGGATGCATGCAGCCAGTTCGCCCCGTTCGCCTTCACGTATGTATGTAGCATCCAGCTTGTATTCGAGAACGACGGCCTGCAATGAGATTGGATGCTATGCCCAATATGGCTGCGCTCCTCTGAAGGTTGCTTGCCATCGCGCCAGTTGGATCCGGATTTGCTAGGTATCCACGGAGAACGGCACACGGCTCCATCGTCGTCGAGGCCCCCATTCACGTAAAGTCGCGGCAGCGTTTCGGTAATGCGCAGCTCTGTTAGGTCCATCTCCTTGAATTGCTGAACGCCCGGATTGGTCAATGCAAGTGCCGATGATACCCAAAGCGATCAGTCTTGCGCATGGCTGAAATGGTGAGCGCGCAATCCGCACACCGCCGTTGTGTGAAAGCGTTACGCCGGGCGATCGCGACCAGCATGCCGCGCCCCTTGGAATTTCTCTCCGCAAGGGCCATCCGCCGAAGAGGCACACTGGGCCTGGGTTAGCGCGACCCAAGAGCTACTCCACGTGCTCGCCTGAGATTTTTTTTCGGCCGAAGAAGCCTGAGCAGCCTGTATCGGATAAGCTACCAGGCAATCAACACCTCCGGCATAGGGCGACGCCAATCGGAGGCCGACGTACCGCATGTTGGAAAGCAGGCCGAGCGCGGCCTCTGCTGGGCCCGAACCGCAATCTAGCTGAAGGGCTATATCTGAATCGGGCTGGGTATACGTACGGCATCAGCCCACCCGATTATCTTCGCGCCCCCGTTGCCAGTGCCGTTGTAGGGCAGGGCGCGCGAAACGATGAGCATCCATGTGACCCTTCCGGACGGTTCCGTCCGGACCTACGACCAAGGTGCGAGCGCCATGGACGTAGCCAAGAGCATCAGCGAAGGCCTTGCCCGCAACGTGCTCAGTGCCAAAGTGAACGGTGAAGTGCGCGACGCCAATCGGCCGTTGCCGGGCGATTGCACGTTGCAACTCCTCACCTGGAACGATCTGGAAGGCAAGGCCACGATGTGGCACTCCTCCGCCCACGTCATGGCGGAAGCCCTGGAGGCGCTCTATCCCGGGACCAAATTCGGCATCGGACCGCCGATCGAGAACGGCTTCTACTATGACGTGGACTTCGGTGAACGGAGCATTGGCGAGGGGGATTTCGCGGCCATCCAGGCCAAGTTCAAAGAGTTGGTGTCAAAGAAGCTCACGTTCGACCGCAAGGAGGTGAGCAAGGCGGACGCCATCAACTACTTCACCGAGAAAGGCGACGAGTACAAACTGGAGCTGATCGACGGCCTGCAGGACGGGCAGATCACCTTCTATACCCAAGGCAATTTCACGGACCTGTGCCGTGGGCCGCATATCCCGGACACCTCGGGCATCAAGGCGATGAAGGTGTTGAGCGTGGCCGGAGCCTATTGGCGAGGGGATGAGAAGCGCAAGCAACTCACCCGCCTCTATGCCATCACCTTCCCCAAGCAGAAGGAACTGGAGGAGTATCTGCTGATGCTGGAGGAGGCCAAGAAGCGCGACCACCGCAAGCTGGGCAAGGAACTGGACCTGTTCACCTTCAGCGAAAAGGTGGGCGCTGGGCTTCCGCTCTGGCTACCGAAGGGCACGGCCCTGCGTGAGCGGTTGATCAACTTCATGAAGACCGCCCAGGAACGCGATGGCTACGAGCAGGTGGCCACGCCCCACATCGGCGGCAAGCAGCTCTACGTCACTAGCGGGCACTGGGAGAAGTACGGCAAGGACAGCTTCCGGCCGATAAGCACTCCCCAGGAGGGCGAGGAGTTCATGCTGAAACCCATGAACTGTCCGCACCATTGCGAGATCTACGCCAGCCGGCCGCGCAGCTACAAGGACCTGCCGATCCGCTACGCGGAATTCGGGACCGTGTACCGCTACGAGCAGAGCGGCGAGCTGCATGGCCTTACCCGCGTCCGTGGCTTTACCCAGGACGATGCCCACCTCTTCTGCCGGGCCGACCAGGTGAAGGAGGAGTTCATCAAGGTGATCGACCTGGTGTTGCTGGTCTTCAAGGCCTTGAACTTCGAGAATTACGAGGCCCAGATCTCCCTGCGCGACAAGGAGGACCGCAGCAAGTACATCGGCAGCGACGAGAACTGGAACAAGGCCGAGCAGGCCATCATCGATGCGGCTTCGGCCAAGGGTCTGAAAACGGTGGTGGAGTATGGCGAAGCGGCGTTCTATGGCCCCAAGCTGGACTTCATGGTGAAGGACGCCCTCGGGCGGAAGTGGCAGCTAGGCACCATCCAGGTGGATTACAACCTGCCGGAGCGCTTCGAACTGGAGTATGTGGGCAGCGACAACGCCAAACACCGCCCGGTGATGATCCACCGTGCCCCCTTCGGCAGCCTGGAGCGGTTCATCGCGGTGCTGATCGAGCATACCGCCGGGCGCTTCCCCCTGTGGCTGACCCCGGAGCAGGCCATCGTGCTCCCGATCAGCGACAAGTACATCGACGTGGCGCGGCAAGTCGCTGGGGATCTGAAAGATTCCGATATTCGCGCCTCCGTTGACGAACGGAACGAAAAGATAGGCCGCAAGATCCGCGATGCGGAGCTGGCCAAACTGCCGTTCATGCTCGTTATCGGGGAAAAGGAAGCCGCCGAAGGTTCAATATCCGTGCGGGAACAAGGCCAGGGTGACCTGGGCACCATGTCCCCGAAAGCGTTCGCCGATCTGGTGGGCGAGCGGATAGGGAAACAGCTCGGCGGCTTGTGAACGCAACAGGAACCAAAAATCGGTAAGTGGCAGGTCCTCCCTTCTTCAATCGTCCCAGCGGTCCGCGCCCCAGCGGCGGCGCCCGGCGTCCGTTCCGCGGCCGCGTCATCAAAGAGGATCCGCACCGGATCAACAACCGGATCACCGGGGTGAACGAGGTGCGCCTTGTCGGCGACAACGTGGAGCAAGGGATCTTTCCGTTCAGCCAGGCCCTGCGCATCGCGGAGGACCAAGGTTTGGACCTGGTGGAGATCAGCGCCAACGCTACGCCGATCATCTGCAGGATCATCGAGTACAAGAAGTTCCTGTACGACCTGAAGAAGAAGCAGAAGGAGATCAAGGCGAAGCAGGCCACCGTGGAGATGAAGGAGATCCGCTTCGGTCCGAACACGGACGAGCACGACCTGAACTTCAAAATGAACCACGCGCGGAAATTCCTGCAAGAAGGGCACAAGGTGAAGGCCTTCGTGTTCTTCCGGGGTCGCACCATCGTGTTCAAGGAACGGGGCGAGATCCTGCTGCTGAAGTTCGCCCAGGAACTGGAGGATGTGGGCGTGGTGGAGAGCATGCCCAAATTGGAGGGCAAGCGCATGATCATGTTCCTGATCCCTAAGAAAAAGAAATGACGTACGGGCGCGAGATCTCGCGCCCTCACAATGACGACCAACACGACGAGAGGCCATGCCCAAGATGAAGACCAAGTCCGGCGCCAAGAAGCGGTTCAAGCTGACCGGCACCGGCAAGGTGAAACGCAAGCACGCGTTCCACAACCACATCCTTACCAAGAAGCACAAGAAGCGCAAGCGCAACCTGGCCAAGATCGGTCTGGTACACAGCCGCGACGAGAAAAACGTGCTCGAACTCCTGAAGTAAGGAACCCTGATCGCACCGGGTAGCAATAGGTAGCGTTAACCAGGACGTGCCGCACCAAAGATCCCGACAAGTCGGGACGCACACGCCCAAAAACCCAAAGGCAACATGCCACGCAGTAAGAACAAAGTAGCAAGCAGAGCCCGACGCAAGAAGATCCTCGATCTGGCCAAAGGCAGCTTCGGCCGCCGCAAGAACGTTTACACCGTCGCCAAGAACAGTGTGGAGAAGGGCCTCTCCCACGCTTATGTGGGTCGACGGATCAAGAAGCGGGACTTCCGCGCCTTGTGGATCCAGCGGATCAACGCGGCCACCCGCCTCCATGGCATGAGCTACAGCGTCTTCATGGCCGGCCTCAAGAAGCACAACATCGGTCTGGACCGCAAGGCCTTGGCCGAGATCGCCTTCAGCGATGCCGATGCCTTCAAGACACTGGTGGAGAAAGTGAAGTAAGGAGCTCGGACCCACGGTCCGGACCACACATCGAGCAAAGGGGCCGTCCGGCCCCTTTGCTCATTTTCAACACTTCTGTAACGATCTTTTGGTGGGATCGAAAGACCGATTAGCTTTTCGCCTCCAAGCCCCACCCCATGCGCACCAGAACCCCCCTACCTCTATTCCTGCTGTTCGGAACCGCCCTCCTCTCCTGCCAACGCGAACCTGCGCTTGCGCCCGGGAGCGATGGCCAGGGCCCCGTGCTCATGGAGAAGGCGGATATTACCGCCGTCCCGGAGGGGGAACCCTTGAGCCAGGAACAACTGGACCGGGCAGTGATCGATGTCCTGGAAGCCCGGAATGACTTCCAGTGGGAATGGATGGATATCCGAACCCTTTGGAGCGCGACCCTCTACAATGACCACAGTGTGGCCATTGGCTACCAACCAGCCAACGCCGGGACCATCGATGATGGGATCCACAAGATCGATGTACGCTCGGCGCCTTCAAGGCCGTACACGATGCGTTGATAGAGCGGATCCTCCTTACCCTGAACGAAGGGAACCGGAACCCGGTATCGTTGCGCGACATCCTGGTGGAGGACGATCCTGTGTTGCCGATCCTCACGCTCCGCATCACGGACAAGCGGGTGATCACCATGTTACACAACCTGCGCAACGTGCGTTACGTGGAACCGCTGGACTATTGGCCCGCTATTGCGAGCGATGACCGGAGCACCTCGGGTTGCAGCCCCTCAACCTACGCGCTGAACGCTTCCGACTACACCACCATCAGCCCGAACGCCAAGCTGCCCTGGAACTTCAATAACCACAGCATCCCGGCGGCTTGGAGCAGCAGTCAGGGTGGTGGCGTCACCGTCGGTGTGATCGATGGCGGCATCTCGGCCAGCCAACCACTCCTGGGGAGCGACTTCAACAACGGCGATAGCAATGTGGGCCGCACCGTCGCGACCAGCGCGACGTTGGGTACCTCCGCCTACACGACCTGCTCCCACGGCAACAGCATGAGCGGCCTGGCCATCGGCGCGCGCAACAATACAGGCGCTTCCACAGGCGTGGCCTACAAGAGCAACCTCAAATTCATCCGCGCCTGCGAGGATGTGATCCTCGACAAAAGCAGCGAGAAGACCGCGGTGAAGAACGCCTTGATCGCCATGGGCAACGACCCGGCGGTGCGTGTGATCAGCATGAGCATCGGATCACCTTTCAGCAGCAGTGTGCTTACCGATGGTGTGAACTACGCCTATGGTTTGGGCAAGATGATCATGGCCGCAGCAGGCACGAGTTTCAGTTGGACAAGCTGGTGGGGCGTGATCTACCCTGCCGCGCTCACCAAATGTGTCGCGGTAACGGGTGTCAAAGAGAACGGCAGCAAATGCGGTAGCTGTCACGATGGTTCCCAAGTGGACCTCACGATCTGCATGGAGCGCTCGAGCAACAGCTCACGCAACTCGCTTTCCCTTTCACCCAGTGGGAACAGCCCGAGCTACATCGGTGGAAGCAGTGCGGCGACCGCAACAGCGGCCGGCATAGCCGCCTTGGTGTGGAGCGCGAAACCCTCCGCCACGCGGGCTCAGGTACTCACCTGCCTGACGAGCACGGCCCAGTTCGCCAATGCTCCCAGCGGCAGCAAGGGCTATGGCAATATCAACGCAGCAGCAGCAGTGAACTGTGCGCTGGCGTTATAGGTCTTAGCGAACTTCGCTCCCCGGGGCGATCACATCCTTGGGTTGGACGAAGACCAGCTTGCCGCTGGCATCCTCGGCCATCAGCACCATGCCCTGGCTTTCGACGCCGCGCATCTTGCGCGGCTCCAAGTTGGCGACCACCACCACCTGTTGGCCGGTCAGCTGCTCGGGCGCATAGTATTCAGCGATACCGCTGACCACGGTGCGCGGTATGGCTTCGCCCACCTCAATGGTGAGCTTCAAAAGCTTGTCGGCCTTGGGCACACGTTCAGCGGCAGTGATGGTACCTACGCGTAGGTCGAGCTTCACGAAATCGTCGAAGGCGATGTTCGCTTTCGGTGTGGTGGCGTTCTCTGGTTTCGGCTGACCCGTGAAGGGCGGTGCTGGTTGTGCAGGTTCCATGGCATGTAGTCGGTCCACCTCGGCGGCGATAGCCGCATCATCAATTGGTTTGAAGAGATGTTCTGCTGGGCTCAATATCTGGCCAGCGCCGACGAGGTCCTTGCGGAACACTTCGCTCCATCCGAGTTCGCTCAAGCCCAGCATCTTCCGCAAGCGGTCAGCCGTGAACGGTAGGAATGGTTCAAGCGCGAGGGCCAAGACGGCTGTGACATTCAGGCTATTGGCGAGGATCGTGCGCGTACGTTCCGGATCGGTCTTCTCCAGCTTCCAAGGCTCGTTATCGCTGAGGTACTTGTTACCAGCGCGTGCGACGTTCATTGCGGCTTGAAGTGCTTCGCGGAAGCGGAACTGGTCGACATCGCGCGCGATGTCCTCGATGCTGGCGTGCACGGTGCTCCAAAGTGCGAGGTCATCGACAGTCGCTTCACCGGCTTCCGGTGCCTTGCCTGCGTAGTACTTGTGGCAGAGCACGAACACGCGCTGCACGAAATTGCCGATGATCGCGACGAGTTCATTGTTGTTCTTGTCCTGGAAGTCCTTCCAGGTGAACTCGCTGTCCTTCTGCTCGGGGATAATGGTCGCCAGACAATAGCGCAGTTCGTCCTGACGGTTGGGCCAACGTTCCAGGTACTCGTGCAGCCAAACCGCCCAGTTTCGGCTGGTGCTGATCTTCCTGCCCTCCAGGTTGAGGAACTCATTGGCAGGCACGTTCTGTGGGAGCACATAGCCGCCGTGGAGTTTCAGCAGGATCGGGAAGATGATCGCGTGGAAGACGATGTTGTCCTTGCCGATGAAATGGACGAGTCGTGAATCGTCGCCCTTCCACCACTTTTCCCACGCAACACCCTTGTCCTGCGCCCACTGCTTGGTGGCGCTGATGTAGCCGATGGGCGCATCGAGCCATACGTACAGCACCTTGCCCTCCGCACCGGGCAGTGGCACGGGCACGCCCCAATCGAGGTCGCGTGTCATCGCGCGCGGACGCAAGCCGTCCTTCAACCAGCTATTGCACTGGCCAATTACCGATGCCTTCCACTCCTTCGGATCGTGGTGCTGCTTGTCGTCCAGCACGCCGGTGTTGATCCACTGCTCCACCCATTGCTGGGCTTCGTCCATTTTCAGGTACCAATGCTTGGTGCCTTTCAGCACCGGCTTCGAACCGCTCAGCGTGCTACGCGGATCGATCAGGTCCTTAGGACTTAGCGCACTGCCGCACTTCTCGCACTGGTCGCCGTAAGCATCGGTATTACCGCATTTGGGGCAGGTGCCCGTGATGTAGCGATCGGCCAGGAATTGCTTGGCCTCCTCGTCGTAGTACTGCTGCTCCTCCTGCTCACTGAAGGCGCCGTTGTCATATAGCTTCAGGAAGAACTGCTGACTGGTCTCCCTGTGCAGTTCGCTGCTGGTGCGGTGGTAGATGTCGAAGTGGATGCCGAAGTCAGTGAAGGCCTTGCCCATCAGGGCGTGGTACTTGTCCACAATGGCACGGGGCGAGGTGCCTTCCTTCATGGCCCGGATGGTAATGGCCGCGCCGTGCTCGTCGCTTCCACACACGAAGAGCACCTCTTTGCCACGCTGGCGTAGACTCCGCACGTAGATATCGGCCGGCAGGTAGGCCCCGGCGATATGGCCGATGTGCAATGGGCCATTGGCATAGGGCAATGCGGCGGTAACGGTATGGCGGGCAGGCTCCTTCACGGGTCGGTCGCTTCAGTATTTTCTTGTCATCGGCGGACGGACCGCGAAAGTACCCCCTCGGCCGTTGTGGATATCGGGTGCGCTGCGCACCTTCGCAACCCTTCATGGCTGACCTGATCGTTCCCCCCGCATTGCGCCCCGGCGATGCCATCGCCATTGTGCCCACGGCACGCTCCACGAACGCGGATGAATTGCGTGATGGGATAGCCTTGGCCGAGAGTTGGGGATTGCGTGTGAAACTGGGCCATGGCATTGGCCGCAAGCACTTCCAGCAATCGGGCACGCCCAGCCAGCGCGCTGCCGATCTGCGAGCCGCGTTCGATGACCCCGAGGTGAAGGCGATCTGGTGCGCGCGGGGCGGCTACGGCACCGTGCACTTGCTCAAGCATCTGGATCTTTCGGTATTCCAGAGCAATCCGAAGTGGGTCGTGGGTTTCAGCGACATCACAGTGCTTCACAACACCCTCCACAAAATGGGTGTGGCCTCTTTGCACGCACAAATGCCATTCAACTTGGGAGCCAAATCGGGTCCCACCCGTGAGACGCTCCGGAAGGCACTATTTGGAGAAGCGCTGTCGATGATCTACGCGCGGGAACTCGGACCCGAACCTACCGCCGTCAATCGACCTGGGGAATGCGAAGGCCAGTTGGTTGGTGGCAACCTTTCTCTCCTGTACGCCTTGCGCGGCACGCCTTACGACATTGATCCCTTGGGCAAGATCCTGTTCCTGGAGGATCTGGACGAGCTCCTCTACCATATGGACCGCATGGTGATGAACCTCGAACTCGCAGGCTGGTTCAGGCGGATCTCGGGCCTGATCGTGGGTGGCCTGACAGATATGCGCGATAAGGACCCCTCCGACCCCTTCGGCAAGACCGCTGAACAGATCGTAGCGGCCGCGGTCGGTGAAGTGGCCTATCCAGTTTGCTACGGGTTCCCGGCAGGCCACATTACGGACAACCGTGCGCTGATCATGGGCCAAAAAGCGAAACTCAGCGTCACCCTGGAGGGTGCGACGCTGAGCTTCGGGGGCGCAGAGGTGTTCTAGTTCCGCTCGAACTTGTTGAAACCCGCGGGGATCTCGAACAACGCGGGCTTCTGAGCACCCTTCACCACTTTCGTCACTTCCAGTCGGCTCACCTCAGCGCCGTCCATCTTGTTCTCCACACCAAGCATGGGGAACACGCCTTTGGCGCCTTCGATCTCGAGGAAGAACACGGCCTGTTCATCCTTCCGGTTCAAGGTCTCCAGGAGCGGGATAAAAAAGTTGAATTCATCCGCGGCCACCCAATACGTGATCACGCGGTCCTCTTTCGGGCTCTTTACGGTCCACTTCTCGCATTTGTAGCCGGCCAGATCCTTCATTTCCCCGCTCTTTTCCGTGGTGGTCTCCACGTCCTTGGGTAGTCGCATGTTCGGAACGTCCATATAGAGTTTCCGGTCCGGGCTCAAAGCGGTGACCGTACGGTCGCGGGTATCCACCAGCATAATACCCTGTACCTCACCGCGCGCGCTGATCTCCTCGATCCGCACATGCTCACCCTTGACGAAATACCGATAGGTGGTGACCACCGGGCCGGTGGACTTGGTGAAATCAATGACCCCCTCGAAAGACTGGGCACCGAGGCCGGTGAACAGGCCGCATGCCAGGGTCAGCAGGCTCAACTTGCGCGTGATGTGTTGCATCGTGTTGGGTCGTGTCCGTTCAGATCGAGGGGTGCCGACAGGCCGAAAGTTCCCCAATTTTAGCCCCTTGAACGCGCTCTTGCCGGTGAGGTTACGCACAGCACGAGGTTATCATGGATACAAACCTGAGGAAAGGCGCCCACGGCGAGCAAGCCGCATGCCGCTACCTGGAGAACAAGGGGTGGTCCATCCTTGCGCGCAACTGGCGGGTCGGCCGAGATGAGTTGGATATCGTGGCACGCGATGGCGATGTGCTGGTCGTGGTGGAGGTGAAAACGAGGGCGAGCGAAGAGTACGGCCTGCCCCAGGAATCCGTGGGTGTGGTGAAGCAACATCGCTTGATACGGGCCGCCGAAGCCTACCTTGACCAGGTCGGCGAAGATCTGGACGTTCGTTTCGACATCATCAGTGTGGTGCTCCACCCCTCGGGCCCGCGCTTGGAACATATCGAGGAAGCCTTCTACCCCACCCCAGATGAGCACACGGAATAACGGACCCCGCAAGCCGCGCAGCGGAAGATCGTCGGATACTGGACGACGGGCACCTGGACCACCCAAAGGACGTGGAGGGAGCGTACCGCCTTGGCGTAAAAAGGAAGGCAGCGAAGACCGTCCCGCCGAACGGCGTCCTGCCAGCAAAGGCGATCGAGAAGAACGACCCAAGAGTTCGCGCGACAGTGCGGGCATACCGCCTCACGAAAGCCGGGGACGTGCCGATCGCCCGACGCACGGCGCCTCGGAACGCTCCGGTACCGACCGCCGTCCACCCAAAGGAGGCGGAAGATCCGACCGACCGACCGACCGCCGTGACCGGCCCAGCGAGGCTGGCGAAAGTCGCGGTGCACGACCAAAAGGAGGCGCCCCCCCGAGGGAAGAAAGGCCCGGGGGCTACCGAGGGCGATCTCCCGAACGCAAAAGCGTGGATCGGGGTCCACGGACCGAACGCCCATACAACACGGATCGAGGACCGCGTCAAGACGGCGGCTACAGCAGGAACCAGCGGGATGAGCGACAGGTGAACAGGGTCCGGCCGGATGATCCAGGGGCTCGACAGCCTTTCAGAAGAGGAGAACGTAGCAATCGTTTCGCCCTGCCTAACCCCGCCAATGAAGGATTAGTGCGTTTGAACCGTTACCTGGCCCAGGCTGGCGTGGGTAGCCGGAGAGCGGCCGATGTGCTCATCAGTTCCGGGGCGGTGACCGTGAACGGCAAGGTGGTGACCGAGCTGGGTACACGCATCAAGCCGGAAGACATCGTCCATTTCGGAGGGCAGAAGCTGAGCATGGAGCAGAAGCGCTACGTGCTGCTGAACAAACCCAAGGACTTCATTACCACAACTGATGATCCGAAAGAACGCCGGACGGTGATGAACCTGATCGCCGCAGCAGGCTCCGAACGCCTGTACCCGGTAGGCCGATTGGACCGCAATACCACCGGGGTACTGCTGCTCACCAACGATGGGGACCTGGCGAAGAAGCTCACCCACCCGAGCTATGGAGCGGAGAAACTCTATCACGCTACATTGGATAAGAACGTGACGGCCGAAGACCTTGAAAGACTGGTCCACGGCGTTCAACTCGATGATGGTCCGGCCCGGGCCGATGAGGTGAGCTATGCGGGTGAGACCAAGCGTGAAGTGGGGCTCAAACTGCACATGGGGCGTAATCGGGTGGTACGCCGCATGTTCGAAGCGCTGGGGTACGAGGTGGTGAAACTGGACCGAGTGATGTTCGCTGGGCTCACCAAAAAGGACATTACCCGGGGACACTGGCGTCACCTGTCGGAAGCCGAGATCACCCTCTTGAAGCGCGTCAAACCGGTGGTGAGGTCGAACAAAGAAGAGCGAGGTGGCCGACGCACACGCCTTTCCCAAGGGGAGGATTGACACGGGTGCATTTCGGCTACCGGAGCACCCGGCGCGCCGTGCGGCCATCCGCACCCAGCACTTCCACGAGGAGCAGTCCGTGGTGGTCCTCCATCGGAACGGTGAGCCTTGCGGAGTTCCAATCCCGCTGCCAATACGTGCGGCCAAGGCCATCGTGCACGCGTACGTGTGCGGAGGATGGAACGGAACGGGTCAATTCCAACCCCGCTTCTGTTGATGTCACGGTCCAGTTCGATGGGAATGGAGGTTCGCTCATTCCGGCGGTAGGCCCCCAGATATTGATCACCCAATTGGGCTGATCGATGAAGGGGTTCCGGTTGTTCTGGATGGCGAAGACGGCGTTGTTACGCTCGATCTCCTTGGTGCTCACGGGATCATTGAGATGCCACTCCAACAGCATGTTCTCAGCCCAAGAGCTCAAGTCATTGCCTTGAAGCATGGGACTGCTCCAGCCGCCGATGTTGGGCAAGTAGCGCGTCATCATATAGAAATATGTTCGCGCGAGGTCTCCCTTGAAAGCATCGATCGGCTCGCAAACGGTTCCAGAGTATCCGGGGAATGTGTTGTCACCGACCGACGTGCCGTTCTGGCTCGTCCAATCCGCAGAGCCCACTTCGCCGTACGGCAAGTTCCCATGTTGCTGATTCACCCATGCATCCGTGGGATACACATGATGCAGATCGGTATCCATCGGTGGCGCGTCGTTGAACCAGCTCTTGGGAAAAGTGTGTTCGCGATTGTAACAATCCCCTTCGCCGTTGTACGTGCCACATTGGTCGGACACGAACTGGAAAACATACGGCGCCGTCCCACCCGGCACATCGCTGTAGAGGTCCCACACGTAGCCATCCGGCCGATCATCGGTCTGTTGGAAGTAGGTCCACAAGCCGGCGTTGGAAGCCACCCACTGCCCGTCAATAATGTTGTAAAGGGCGGTGCGAAGAGCGGGTCCGTTCAAGCCTTGGGCACTATCGTAGTAGCCCGCAGGTGGCTGGGCGATGATGGTGCACGCACTGGACCATGAGCAGAAGATCAACAGTGAACGCAGTTTGGACATGGGCCAAAGTTAGAGCCCACTTCTACGGGGAACGGGAAAGGCGCCTCCGAGATGGGACCAAAAAGAAGATCGCCGAAATTCGTCGCTCATCTTCGGGGCAGTAGCTCAGATGGCCAGAGCGCCGCGTTCGCAATGCGGAGGTCGAGGGTTCGACTCCCTTCTGCTCCACCCCGATACCTTACGGATCCTCCGGTGAGGTCGTCCGTTCGAGGGAAGTTCGACCTTGACGCAACAGTTCCAGGGAACTTCGACGTGGTAGTGGCGTACAAGCGGCCACTCTTAGCTCATCGAACATGCGACTTGACCGATACTACCTCGTTCTGGTGCTTTGCGCCATAACCATCGCCGCTCGCGGCCAAGACGCGTCCGAGATGATCGACGATGAATTGGCCATGAACAGTGCGGAGACCGGCAACTGGGACCGGGGGATCGAGGTTATCACCAACCTGGAGCAAGATGCGGTTCGTATTCGCACCCCCGAGAACGCCTACTTCATGGAACTGATCGACGCGAGCGGCTCCGTGTTCCGGTCGGGCACGGTAAAGGGCGACGAACGCTTCGACCTGATCGGACTTCCCGCAGGCACGTACGTCATCCAATTGCGGACGTTCGACGGCCCCATGCAGAAAGAAGTGGAGATCAAGTAATGATCAGGACTTCCGCTTGCGGTCTTCCAAGAGCTTGACATAGGCTCCTTTACTCGCCAGACGTTGCAGCCCTTCGGCCGCCAGGTCGAAATCCGGACGGATCGCCAACACTACCTGGTAGTCAGCCGCAGCGCTATCCAGCGAGCCCAATCGCTCCAATGCGACACCGCGATTGTACCAGGCCTGGTAGTAGTTGGTGTTGAGATCCAACGCTTTGGTGAAATCCTTCACAGCGGCACGTGTATCGCCGAGGTACTCCATCCGTATGAAGCCACTATTGAAGGGGGCCAAGGGGTTCAGGCTATCGATCTCCACCATACGCGCGTAGGTCTCCAGCGCAAGGCTGTCTTGGCCACTTTCTTGATAATACATGCCCAAGTTGTACCAAGCTTCCACGTTCCTTGGTTTCAACGCCAAAGCACTGGTGTAGTATTCCTTGGCAAGATGATCCCGCTTCGCCGCGTGCAAGATCCCCAATTGAACGAACGCTTCGTAGTACGTTGGTTCTTGCTCGATAGCGGTACGTAAACTGGAGACGGCGAGCGCGGTATCGCCCATCTCTTTATGGATCCAGCCTTTTAAGTAGTAACCGTGCGCGAGGTTCGGGTCGATCCGCAAGGCTTGGTTCACCAAATTCATCGCCACCGGGTGATGCCGCTCGACCAACTCGATCTCGGCCAGGCGCAACTTGGCCTCTGGATCATCCGGTGCCAAGGCGATGGCACGCTCGAACTGCGCACGGGCACGATCGATCAAAGTCGAGGTATAGTAGAGGCTACCAAGTTCCAAATGGAAACCGGCGTTTGAACTGTCCAACTCCAACGCACGCTCCCAGTCCCGGATCGACCGGCGAGAACTATCCAGGGACTGAAAGAACCGCGCACGCTCCGCATAGAGATCGGCATCATCGGGTCGATCCACGATCCGGCGGTCCAACTCAGCCAAACGGAGGGCTGTGCTGTCGGCAGGTCCGGGTATCACCGGTCCACTTAGCTCTGGTGACACTGGCCGTGGGTCGCAACCCACGAGGAAGAGGCTGAAAAAGGCGGCGGTCCGGCGCATGTGGAACGAGGAAGCCCCTTCACAAGAAGGGGCTTCGAAGGTAGGTGGGGTATGATGACGGGGTCTATGCCGGTTCAGCAGCGGTCGTTCTCATGGCTTCCTTGATACGCTGTTCCAATTGTTCACAGAGCTCCAGGTTGTCATCGAGCAATTGACGAACGGCGTCACGCCCCTGCCCCAATTTGTTGTCATCATAGGCGAACCAACTACCGCTCTTCTTGATGATCCCCATCTCCACCCCGAGGTCGATGATCTCTCCGGTCTTGCTGATGCCCTTTCCGAAGAGGATGTCGAACTCCGCCTTACGGAACGGCGGGGCTACTTTGTTCTTCACCACTTTCACCTTGGTGCGATTGCCGATCGGGGTCTCTCCATCCTTGATCTGTGTCATACGGCGGATATCAAGGCGAATACTGGCGTAGAACTTAAGCGCATTGCCGCCCGTGGTCGTCTCGGGATTGCCGAACATCACGCCGATCTTCTCGCGCAATTGGTTGATGAAGATGCAGCAGCAGCCGGTCTTGCTGATGGTGCCGGTGAGCTTGCGCAGGGCTTTGCTCATCAGGCGGGCCTGCATGCCCACAGCGCTATCACCCATCTCCCCTTCGATCTCCGCACGAGGGGTCAATGCGGCCACACTGTCCACCACGAGCAGATCGATGGCACCGGAACGGATCAAGTTGTCCGCGATCTCCAGCGCTTGTTCACCATTGTCCGGTTGGCTGATCAATAGGTTCTCGGTATCCACACCGAGGGCTTCGGCATAGGAGCGATCGAAGGCATGTTCCGCATCGATCATCGCCGCAATGCCGCCCTTTTTTTGCACTTCCGCTATGGCATGAATAGCCAAAGTGGTCTTGCCGGAAGATTCTGGGCCGTAGATCTCCACCACACGCCCACGCGGATACCCGCCCACACCCAACGCGAGGTCCAGTCCCACCGAACCGGAAGGGATCACCTCAACTTGTTCGACGGCGCTATCTCCCATCTTCATCACGGCCCCCTTCCCGAAGGTCTTCTCCATCTTGTCCATGGTGAGCTGAAGGGCCTTCAGCTTCTCTTTATTGATCTCAATGGCCATGTGCTCCGTGGTTTTGCTGTTGTTGTTCTTCGATACTTGACGCGCTGGTTTGACCAAGCTGCCGAACTCGACAGATATTCTGTCAAGAATTCGGCGGACAATTAACCAACGAAGAAGGCCGATCGCCAAAAAAACCGGCAGGAAGTTTTCAACAACTGAAGCATTTGGTCGGTTGTATCACTGCTCGACGAGCCATTCATCGACGATCGGAGGAACCTTCGAAATGCACGCTCGCATAGCCCAATACATCGACGAAACGACGTAACCATTCGACCAATACTTGACAAGACCTAGGCCGCCGCCGTTGTTTTGTCCCCGTTCAATCGTTCTTCCGATCGCTCCGTGGGCTACTTGGACACCCCCAGAAGAGCACAATGAGGAACCAACTTGGGCAAGGACGTCTTAGGGCGCAATACGCCACCCACTTCCGGTCATTGAGCCGCGACTTCGCGGACCTGGAGCTATGGGGTCTGATCCTGATCGGGGTAACCCTGGTCCTCTTCCACTAGAACTGGCGAACGACCGGATCCAACCAGGTCCGGCAACTGGAACGAACCCAATCCAACGGAACATGAAACGGAGGAATACCCGAAGGAAAGCCCGCCTGGCGATGCCGGGGATAGTGCTTCTGGCTTTGATGCCACTGGCACTTGCGGCACGACCGCACATGCCGCCGAACACTGCGGCAGGCCACAACGGTCATCAAGGTGAACTGGATCAGTTGCTGCATCGCTACGATCAGCGCATTGAGTTCACCGAGAACAAAGGCCAGATGAACGCGGCGGTACTGTTCAAGGCGGACTTCCCCCTAGGCCAAGCGCTGGCCACCCGCGACGGCATGCTGATGAAGGCATACGACCCGGCGGCTGTGCAGGCGCGACTGGACGAAGGCATGCGCATCGAGCAGGAGATGCACGATGGCAAACCAATGCGTCCGTTGCTGTGGAACGAGAAGGGCCACGGCTGGATGCTGCACTTCCAGAACGCGCTGCCTTCCATGCGCATCGAGAGCAAGGACGCGCACAGCGAGGTGAACAACTACTTCCTCGGCGGTAAGGAGGCGCACAACGTGCGCACGTACCAGGAGGTGTGGTACACCGGCGTGTACCGCGGCATCGACGTGCGCTACTACCCGGCGGCCGACGGCTCGTTGGAATACGACGTGGTGTGCGCGCCGAACAGCGACCCCCGCGCCATCGCCATCGAGTTCAAGGGGATCGAAGACCTTCGTGTGAACGACAAGGGCGAGCTCGTGGTGCCGACCAGTCTCGGCGAGATGACCTATCCGGCTCCGGTGGTCTACCAGCGTATCGGTGGCCGCGAGAAGGCGGTGAAGGCCGGCTATCGCGTGAGCGGTAGCAATGTGCTGGGCTTCACGCTCGGCGAGTACGACAAGTCCCAGCCCTTGGTGATCGACCCGATCGCCATGCGCTGGAGCACCTGGGTGAACACCAACAGCTCGGGCGACAACCACGGCCACGCCATCTGGGTGGACCCCACCGACGGCGCGATCTACATCGTGGCGCGCGTGGTAGGCACCACGGACAACATCACCGTGGGGGCCTTCGACGTTACGGCGAACGGCAACCTGGAGACGATCGTGGGCAAATACGTGGAACCGGCCACGGTGGGCGGCCAAGGCCAACGAGTGTGGCAGACGTACATCGGTGGTAGCGGTGACGACAACCCGTACGCGATGGAACAGGGGCCCGACGGCAACCTGTACATCACGGGCCAGACCAGCAGCACAAACTTCCCCCTCATCGGCGGCAGCGCCTTCACGGGCAGCAGCCTCGACCAGCAGTCCCAGTCGGGTATCGACGTATTCGTGCTGAAGATCACCCAGGACGGCCAGTCCATCAAGGCCGCCGTGGTGGGTGGTAACGGAGCCGATGACAACTTCGACGTGCGCACCGCCCCGAACGGCGATGTGTTCGTATGCGGCAGCACCACCAGCACCAATTTGCTCACGCTGAACGCGGGGAGCGGAGCGAGCAACACCAACAACGGCGGGAGCGATGCGTTCGTCTTCCGTATCAACCAGGACCTGAGCGCGCTGGTATGGATGCGCAACTACGGCGGCGGCAGCGGCGACCGTGCGAGCATCATGCTCCACAACCCCATCAGCGGCGACCTGTTCGTGGGCGGAAATACCAGCAGCACGAACTTCCCCACCGTGAGCCCCCGGCAGGCCACGCGCGGCGGAACTTCCGCGGGCTTCCTGCAACGGTTGAACGGCGCCACGGCGGCCACCACATGGTCTTCGTACTTCTCCAGCGATGCGAACGATGACGCGAACCTGTTGTGCATGGAGTTCAACACCACGCGCACGGAACTCTACTTCGGTGGCGTGACGGAAGGCTTGAACGCGGCGAACGTTTCGGCGAGCGGGGTGCATGACATTTCGCACAACGGCAGCAACGACTTCTACGTCGCGCGTATGGACATCGACCAGACATTCATCGCCGGCACCTACGTGGGCGGTACGAGCAATGAGGTGAACATGATGGGCCTGAACACAGACCTCAACAACGACGTCTTTGTGTTCGGCTATTCCAACAGCACCAACTTCCCGGTGAGCGCTTCGCCGGAAGTGCCGCTGCAGACCACCAACAACGGGAGCAACGACAAGGTGTTCTTCAAACTGGAGAGCGACCTGAGCGCGTTGGAATTCAGCACCTACTACGGGGGAACGAACGATGATTACGATCCAGTGGGCGAGCGCGGTATCAAGTTCAACGATTGCCGCATCTACACCATCGTCACCGCTCAGAGCAACAACATCCCGCTCACGCAGGGTTCCTTGAACACCACGAAGACCAGCCCGACCAGTCGCTATGAGCCGGGCCTCGTAGTGTGGGCAAACCCGCCCGACCTGCTGGGCAACACCATCAACTACCTCGGCACGGCGATCTGCGCGGGCAGCATCCCGGGCGACATCACCGGATCACAGCCGAGCTACGTGCTGCCGACCATTGTACGCAACAACACGGCTTCGGCCTACCCGGCCTTCCCGCCAGCGGCCACTTTCCAGTGGCAGATCAGCACGGACAGCGTGAACTGGGCAGACATCGTGGGATCCAACGGGCAGAACCTCACCGGTGCCGAGATCGGGGTATTGAACCAGAAGACCTTCATCCGCCGCATCATCGGCGGTGACGCCTGCGTCCTCGCCGGCGCTGCGGACCAGGTTGTAACGGTGCGCATCATGAGCGTGATCGGGGACGTGACCGACGCGGCCTGCAACGGTGCCGCGACAGGCAGCATCACGGCCACGGCGGACGGCACGGCACCCTTCGACTATCTCTGGAGCAACGGCCAAACCGGCCAGACGGCGACCGGACTTGGCGCAGGCCCGTATAGTGTGACGGTAACCGATGCCAATGGCTGTACCGCGGTCGGCAACTTCGTAGTCGGTGAGCCTACCGCTGTTGGTGGCGATGTGAACCCCACGAACACCACCTGCGGCAACAGCAACGGTAGTGCGAGCGTGACGGGAAGCGGTGGAACACCTGGCTATGGCTTCCTCTGGAGCACCGGCGCGGTCGGTGCGAACGTGAGCAACCTTGCGGCCGGTCCTTACAGTGTGACCGTGACCGATTTCAACCAGTGCAGTGTGGTCATCCCCTTCCAGATCGGTAGCAGCCTGGCCGCCGATGCCAATGCGGGCGCAGATACTACGATTACCTGCACCACGGGTCCGGCGATCCAACTGAACGGATCCTCCACTACGCCAGGCGCCGTGTTCGCATGGAGCGGTCCTGGGATCGTCTCCGATGCCGGAACAGCGAACCCCACGGTGAACGCCGCAGGCACCTATACACTGCTGATCACCGGTCAGAACGGATGCAGCGCTACCGACCAAGTGGAGGTAAGTGTCAACACGATCACACCCCATGTGGGCGCAGGAGATGACGTGGTCCTGAACTGCACCACCGCTTCCGGTAACCTGAACGGTGGCAGCACCACCCAAGGCGTGTCCTTCCTATGGACCGGCCCGAACGGGTTCAGCAGTAGCGATGAGGACCCATTGGTCACTGAAGCTGGCATCTACTCGCTCACCGTAACGGACCCCTCGAACGGCTGCTCCGCCAGCGACAATACGGAGGTCACACTGGACAATGATGTTCCGGTCGTTACCGCGATCGACGCGGTGCTGGGTTGCAATGATGTGAACACCACGATCCAAGCGACCGTGACGCCGATCGGTTCCACGTTGAGCTGGACCGGTCCGAACGGTTTCTCCAGCCCGGACGAAGATGCTGTAGTGAGCGACCTGGGTATGTACACGTTGACCGCCACGGGACCGAACGGCTGCACGAACAATGCGAACGCCTTCGTCACCCTCGGCACCGATGTACCTATGGTGGAGGTAATGGACGCGGTGCTTCCTTGCGACGCGGCCAGCACAACGATCCAGGCCACCGTCACGCCCGTTGGGGCTACGATCAACTGGGCGGGTCCGAACGGCTTCATCAGCCAGGATGAAGATGCTATCGTGAGCGACCTCGGCATGTACACGCTGACCGCCACCAGCTTGAACGGATGTGTGAACAGCGCGAACGCCTTCGTGACCTTGGGCAATGATGTTCCGGAGATCACGCTTGTCGGTGCCACCCTTACCTGCACCGAACCGAGCGCCACATTGCAAGCCACTTTGGATCCTGTTGGGTTCTCCGTGTCGTGGACCGGTCCTAACGGCTTTACCAGCACGGATGAAGATCCACTCGTGACCGAACCTGGCATCTACACCCTTACCGCGACCAGCGTGAACGGCTGTACAACATCGGACAACGTCGACGTGATCCTCGACCAGGATGTTCCGAACGCCAGCGCGACCGGTGGAACCTTGACCTGCCTCACCCCGAACGGTATCCAACTGGATGGCGAGAGCAGCACGCCAGGTGTGAACTTCTCCTGGACAGGTCCGAACAACTTCACCAGCGGCGATGAGGATCCGATCGCAACCCTCCCGGGCACCTATATACTGACGGTTTCCAACCCAACCAATGGCTGTAGCGAGACCGCGGACGCATCGGTGGGCGAAGATGTGGAAGTGCCCGGCGCACAAGCCAGCGGCGGTGTGCTCAACTGCAACACCAGCAGCGTGATGCTCAGCGGTAGCGGCAACGGCGACTTCGCATGGACCGGGCCCAACGGCTTCACCAGCGGTGATCAGAACCCTGTGGTGAGTGCCCCTGGCATCTACGAACTCACCGTCACCGGCACCAACGGTTGCACCAGCGTGGCGCAGGCCGAAGTGACCCTGGACGATGAAGTGCCCGGCGCACAAGCCAGCGGCGGTGTGCTCAACTGCAACACCAGCAGCGTGATGCTCACCGGCAGCGGTAACGGCACCTTCGCCTGGACCGGGCCCAACGGCTTCACCAGCGGGGACCAGAACCCTGTGGTGAGTGCCCCTGGCATCTACGAACTCACCGTCACCGGCACCAACGGTTGCACCAGCGTGGCGCAGGCCGAAGTGACCCTGGACGATGAAGTGCCCGGCGCACAAGCCAGCGGCGGCGAACTGAACTGCAACACCAGCAGCGTGATGCTCAACGGTAGCGGCAACGGCGACTTCGCATGGACCGGGCCCAACGGCTTCACCAGCGGTGATCAGAACCCTGTGGTGAGTGCCCCAGGCACCTACGTGCTCACTGTCACCGGCACCAACGGCTGCACCAGCGTGGCGCAGGCCGAAGTGACCCTGGACGATGAAGTGCCCGGCGCACAAGCCAGCGGTGGTGAACTCACCTGCACCATTAGCAGCGTGATGCTCAACGGTAGCGGCAACGGCGACTTCGCATGGACCGGGCCCAACGGCTTCACCAGTGGGGACCAGAACCCTATCGTCAGCGCAGCGGGCATCTACGAACTCACCGTCACCGGCACCAACGGCTGCACCAGCGTGGCGCAGGCCGAAGTGACCCTGGACGATGAAGTGCCCGGCGCACAAGCCAGCGGTGGTGAACTCACCTGCACCATTAGCAGCGTGATGCTCAACGGTAGCGGCAACGGCGACTTCGCATGGACCGGGCCCAACGGCTTCACCAGCGGTGATCAGAACCCTGTGGTGAGTGCCCCTGGCATCTACGAACTCACCGTCACCGGCACCAACGGTTGCACCAGCGTGGCGCAAGCCGAAGTGACCCTGGACGATGAGGTGCCCGGCGCACAAGCCAGCGGCGGCGAACTGAACTGCAACACCAGCAGCGTGATGCTCAGCGGTAGCGGCAACGGCGACTTCGCATGGACCGGGCCCAACGGCTTCACCAGCGGTGATCAGAACCCTGTGGTGAGTGCCCCTGGCATCTACGAACTCACCGTCACCGGCACCAACGGTTGCACCAGCGTGGCGCAAGCCGAAGTGACCCTGGACGATGAGGTGCCCGGCGCACAAGCCAGCGGTGGTGAACTCACCTGCACCATTAGCAGCGTGATGCTCAACGGTAGCGGCAACGGCGACTTCGCATGGACCGGGCCCAACGGCTTCACCAGTGGTGACCAGAACCCTGTGGTGAGTGCCCCTGGCATCTACGAACTCACCGTCACCGGCACCAACGGTTGCACCAGCGTGGCGCAAGCCGAAGTGACCCTGGACGATGAAGTGCCCGGCGCACAAGCCAGCGGCGGCGAACTGAACTGCAACACCAGCAGCGTGATGCTCAGCGGTAGCGGCAACGGCGACTTCGCATGGACCGGGCCCAACGGCTTCACCAGTGGTGACCAGAACCCTGTGGTGAGTGCCCCTGGCACCTACGTGCTCACTGTCACCGGCACCAACGGTTGCACCAGCGTGGCGCAGGCCGAAGTGACCCTGGACGATGAGGTGCCCGGCGCACAAGCCAGCGGTGGTGAACTCACCTGCACCATCAGCAGCGTGATGCTCAACGGTAGCGGCAACGGCGACTTCGCATGGACCGGGCCCAACGGCTTCACCAGCGGGGATCAGAACCCTGTGGTGAGTGCCCCTGGCATCTACGAACTCACCGTCACCGGCACCAACGGTTGCACCAGCGTGGCGCAGGCCGAAGTGACCCTGGACGATGAAGTGCCCGGCGCACAAGCCAGCGGTGGTGAACTCACCTGCACCATTAGCAGCGTGATGCTCAACGGTAGCGGCAACGGCGACTTCGCATGGACCGGGCCCAACGGCTTCACCAGCGGTGATCAGAACCCTGTGGTGAGTGCCCTGGCATCTACGAACTCACCGTCACCGGCACCAACGGCTGCACCAGCGTGGCGCAAGCCGAAGTGACCCTGGACGATGAAGTGCCCGGCGCACAAGCCAGCGGTGGTGAACTCACCTGCACCATTAGCAGCGTGATGCTCAGCGGTAGCGGCAACGGCGACTTCGCATGGACCGGGCCCAACGGCTTCACCAGCGGTGATCAGAACCCCATCGTCAGCGCAGCGGGCACCTACGTGCTCACTGTCACCAGCACCAACGGTTGCACCAGCGTGGCGCAGGCCGAAGTGACCGGCGAATTCGGTGCACCATCCATTGGAGCTGAAGGCGGCTTCCTGGATTGCATCACCGGCACGTTGCAGTTGGATGGTTCTTCGACCCAAGGCAACAGCTTCAGCTGGAGCGGGCCCAACGGGTTCAACTCAATGGATGAGGATCCCGTGGTGAGCGAGGTGGGCACATACATCTTGACCGTAACGTCTCCGAACGGTTGTACCGCTACTGTTGAGGTGCTCGTCGCCCAGGATTGCGATGACAAATGCGATAAACTCATCGTGGAGTGTGGACCTGACGTAACGATCGAATGCGGCAGTACCCTGCACCCGATGGACATTGGAGCGCCGATCTTCCGGAAGGACCCGGACTGCCCTGAAGTGGTGGTGGGTTGGACCGATCAGTGGAGCGGCACCTGCCCTTACATCCTGACCCGCACCTGGTGGGCCACCGATAGCGACGGCAACAGCGAGACATGCATCCAGACCATTACGGTGGTAGACACCCAGGCGCCTGAGCTGATCGGTGTTCCTGCGGACATCACCGTAGCATGCGGTGAACTCTCGGATGAAGCCCCTGTTGTGACCTCCTTGGACGGCTGCAAAGGCGCACCTGAGGTCATCGCTAGCACGGAGTACATCGCTGGCGACTGCGCGGGCAACTACCAACTGGTGCGCACGTGGAGCGCGACCGATGACTGTGGCAACACCGCGACCGCCACACAGACGATAACGGTGGTGGACACACAGGCCCCCGTGTTGAACGGAGTTCCGGGCAACCTGACGCTGGAGTGTGATCAAGTTGTTCCGGATGCGCCTGAAGTGTCGGCCACGGACCTCTGCTCCACCGAGATCAAAGTCGAGCTGAATGAAACGGAGACGAAGGGTGATTGCCCGAACGAACGGACCATCATCCGCACCTGGAGCGCTACGGACGCATGCGGGAACACCGCCGTGGCCGAACAGACGATCTCCATCGTGGATACCACAGCACCCGTCTTCACCTGCGTGTTAGCGAACGTCACGGTATCGTGCGATCAGATCCCCGAGGCGGAGATCTGCAAAGCGATCGACAACTGCGATACTGATGTGGAAGTGACGCTGGATGAGTCGCAAGCCTCGAAGGATTGTGAGAAAGGCTTTGTGATCATCCGCATCCTCACGGCCACCGACGACTGCGGGAATACCACGAGCATGACGCAGGAGATCACGGTGCTCGGCGGGAAGCTGGGCGAGAAGAGCCTATCCGATGCCCTGATCGTGACGGCCGCCCCGAACCCCTTCCGCGAGCTGACCACCTTGCGTTTCACGGCCGACCAGGACGGCCAGGCCGTGCTCGAAGTGGTCGACCTGCAAGGCCGCCGCGTGAACGAACTGATGAACAGCAGCGTGGTCGCTGGTACAAACTACCAGCGCGAACTGAACGCGGATGGTCTGAAAGGAGGCGTGTACCAATACCGACTGACCCTGAACGGCCGTGTGGCCCAAGGTCGCCTGGTGTTGACGCGCTGACCCTGCTACGAGATCCAGGACCGAAGCCCCTCCCGTGCGGAGGGGCTTCGGCGTTGATGGCGGAAGCGCGCCGCTACCTTCGCGGCCATGGAAGCCACGCCCCTGGCCGAGCGCATGCGCCCACGCGACCTGGACACCGTCGTGGGGCAGGAACATCTCGTCGGGCCGGAGGGGATCCTTCGTAAGGCGCTTGCGGGCGGGATGCTCCCGAGCATGATCCTTTGGGGCCCTCCAGGGGTGGGTAAGACGACGCTGGCGCGCTTGATCGCGGAACGTTTGCAGCGGCCCTTTTTCACCTTGAGCGCCATCAGCAGCGGCGTGAAGGACGTGCGTGAGGTGATCGAACAGGCCGGCGGTAAAGGATTGTTCGCGCGGAGCGCGGTGCTCTTCATCGACGAGATCCATCGCTTCAGCAAGGCGCAACAGGACAGCTTGCTTGGGGCGGTGGAACGGGGCACGATCACGTTGATCGGTGCGACCACCGAGAACCCGAGCTTCGAGGTGATCGGAGCGCTGCTATCACGTTGTCAGGTCTACGTGCTCCGTCCCCTGGCGGAAGAGCATTTGATGGACCTGTTGACACGCGCCATGCGTGAGGACGAGCAGTTGAAGGCACGCACGATAGAACTGAGAGAGACCGATGCATTGATGCGCGCCAGCGGCGGTGATGCGCGGCGGCTGTTGAACACCTTCGAACTCTGTGTCAAAGCCTCAGGCGATGGCGTTGTGATCATCACCGACGCATTGGTCATGCAGGTGGTCCAGAGCAATGCGGCGCGGTACGACAAGCAGGGCGAACAGCACTACGACATCGTGAGCGCCTTCATCAAAAGCATGCGGGGAAGCGATCCGAACGCTGCGGTGTATTGGCTGGCGCGCATGGTGGAGGGTGGCGAAGACCCGATCTTCATCGCGCGACGCATGGTGATCCTGGCCAGCGAGGACATCGGCAACGCGGACCCCAACGCACTGCTCATGGCCACCACCAGCATGCACGCCGCCCAAATGATCGGTTGGCCGGAGAGCCGCATCATACTCAGCCAATGTGCGATCTACCTGGCGTGCGCTCCAAAGAGCAACAGCGCCTATGCCGCCATCGGGGCCGCCATGGCCGCAGTGCAAAAGACCGGGGACCTACCCGTTCCTCTCCATTTGCGCAACGCCCCGACCAAACTGATGAAAGATCTGGGCTATGGAAAGGAATACCAATACAGTCACGGGCATCCAGGTCACGTGAGCGACCAGGAATTCCTGCCGGAGAAGCTCGCCGGTACCAGGCTCTATGCTCCTGGCGACAATGCCAGGGAACAGAAATGGGCCGCATTGATCCGCGCGGTCTGGAAGGGGAAGTACGCATAGGGAACTGCCGCTCGGTCCTAGCGGCTCAACGCGCCTTTTCGGATTCCATGAACTGGCGGTGCAGGTCGTAGATGATACCGAAGCTCACCATGACACCGCCAATGCCTTGTTCCACCATTTGCCAGATGGCGTCCACCGCAGCATGCATGGCCCCATGCTCCACGAACGACATGCCCAGTATATAGACCAGCAGGAACACGACGAACCCGAAGGCCCCGCCCGTAGCGAAGCTCATCAATGGGAACGCTCGTTTCAAGGAGATCCATTCGTGCTGGATCGAAAAATGGACCAAGCTGGTGATGGCGAACCCAATGATCAAATACACCAATGCGGCCAAGCCCAGATACAAGCCTAGCGGGATCTTGAGTTCCTGGAGATCGGTCAATGCTATACCATGCCATACGTACGATAGACCGTACATCACGGTGGCGGAAAGCAACCAAGGAACTATGAAACCACGTGTCGATAACATAAGCGATGCACTGGATCGAACAACAGCCGCTGGGCGCGACAGGGCTAAATTAGCCGCCCTATGAAGAACGCACGTGCATGGATCGGGGTTGCCTCCCTCGGGATCATTCTGGCCGCAGTTTTATTCACCGGTTGTGCCAAGGAGCCGAAGAAGGCCGCGTGGGATGTGGATCTTCTAGCCCCCCTCATCACCACCACCTTCACGCTGGAAGATGTGATCGCCGATTCCTTGCTGGAGACCGCTCAGGACGGATCGCTCATCCTCCTATACCGCTC
Organism: Flavobacteriales bacterium; assembly: GCA_016703105.1. Classification (GTDB taxonomy): domain Bacteria; phylum Bacteroidota; class Bacteroidia; order Flavobacteriales_F; family PHOS-HE28; genus PHOS-HE28. Next base: position 62,032 of record JADJCS010000001.1, on the reverse strand, counting down.
GGAACTGTTCGGCCTGCGGCTGGATACGGTATTCAACGTGCCGGATACCTCGATCGCCTATCGCTACGGCCTGCCGATCCCCGGTCCGGTGAATTTCGCCGCAGGGTCCACCGTGGTCTCCCAAACCGGTACCTCCACATTGGATGTGGACGACGTGCAGCTACGCACCTTGTACCTACGCAGCGGTGAACTGGACGTTTCGCTCACCAATATGGTCGCCAGCACGGTCATCAGCACCTTCCTACTGCCCGGCGCGACCTATCTCGGCCAGCCGGTCTCCATCGTGCAACCCGTTGGGCCGGGCACGCCACTTTCTCCTACCGTCGGCCTGATCGTGCGCGATCTATCGGCCCACCAGTTCGATCTGCGCGGACCCGACCTGGACCAGGTGAATTCGCTTTCGACACAATTCAACGTGCAACTGGACCCGAACGGGAATGGAGCACAAGTAACCAGCCAGGATAGCGTGATCGCCTTCGCCTCCTACATCGGCCTAATACCGCAATATGCCGAAGGTTACTTCGGACAACGCAATTTGGAGGTGGGTCCGGACACCACCTCGGTGGACGTGTTCGCCGGGATCACCAGTGGTATACTGGACCTGGAACAGGTCACGGCCCGGATCAAGGTATTGAACGGCATCGGCGTGGACGGCAGGATCCGGATCAATTCGCTCACCTCGATCAACACGCACACCGGCGCTTCCGTGCCGCTGACCCATACGATCGTAGGCAACCCGATCAATCTGAACCGCGCACAAGACCTGGGCGGCTCGTTCCAACCGAGCGTATGGCAGACCACCCTCGATGGGAACAACAGCAACATAGACGCGTTCGTGGAGAACCTGCCCGATCAACTCAGCTATGCTGCGGAACTGGAAGTGAACCCCTTGGGCGACATCAGCAACGGGCACGACTTTCTATACTACGAAAGCGCCCTTTCCGCCCAGTTGGAAGTGGAGATCCCCCTCCGGTTGATCGCGACCGACCTCACCCTTCAGAACACCCTAGTTCCGGAGCTTCCTGGATCCGCCGAAGGACACGCGATCCTGAGCGGCGACCTGCGACTTTTCGCGACGAACGGATTCCCCTTCAGCGCTGGAATGCGGATGGAGATCGTGGACATGGACGGCAACCTGCTCGCCATCATCCCGGTCATCGGCCTTGTGGAAGCTGGGCTCGTGGGCGCGAACGATCTGGTGCATACGCCCGTCCTTTCACGATGCGTTGCGACACTCACCGAGGACCAAGTGGACCTGCTCTACACGGATGCACGGATCCGCCTCAGCACGGTCTTCAATACCGCCGATCAAACGGAGCATCTGCCCTTGCTGGCTTCGTACACGATGGATCTGCAAGTGACCTCGGGGACCCACTATCTGGTGAACGGCGATGAGTAGCCGTTGGCACGCGTCCTTCGTACTGGTTCTTGCTACCTCTGCTGGCCGCCGGCCAGGAGCGTACGGACCTCTTCCCGCGGGATACTTCGTCCTGCACAAGGATCATTGCCAAAGGGGGCTACGAAATGGACGCGAACGCCATCTACAACGAACTCCTGCTCGGTCTGGTGAACGGGGGCTATTTGGAACGCGAACTGCGTCAACGTTCGAGCGATGCGCTCAGCGGCATGAACCGTTTGGGGCAGGTCTTCCAGGTGCGCGCGACGGTGATCGCGGGGATAGCATATTCCACCAACCGGGCCTCCAATGGTCGGTTTCAGCATCGCATCAGGACCAGGGGGGCATGCGCTTCCGGCCGGATGTGTACGACCTCACTTTCTTCGGCAACGCCGCCTACGAGGACCGCACGGCGGATCTGAGCGGTTCGGCCTACGAGCGGCAACAATTCCAAACCCTTGGTCATGGGCTTGTATTGGGGCCGCACAGGCGATCACGTCCGCCTGGACCTTGTGAAGGGACAATCGCTGAACGCAGTGGAGTTGGAGGATGCGACACTCTACACCGCTCCCGATGGCCGCCGACTGGACGTGCGCTTGCATGGGGATTATCTACAAAGCGATACCGCAGTGAACGGCAGCGATATGCGCACCTGGAACGGATCGGGCTGCGCACTGAGCTTCTCATACGGTTATGCCCTGGGGCCGGAGAACGGCTCTCGCGTTAGGAACAGGCTCACCGCAAGTGTGGAGGATCTGGGCCTTGTCAGTTGGAACAGCGCATCTCTGCGCACGCAACCAGACACCAGTTACAGTTACGAAGGCTTGGAGGTCGACAACATTCTCGATCTCGACGGTGCGATCCTCGGGGAAGGGACCCTCCAGGATACGCTCGGACTGAGCTTTGAGCGAGGCGCGTACTGGCGCGTTCTCCCCTATCGCGCCGCATTGCGCTACGACATGGAGTGGCGCGCTGGTTGGTGTTGGGCCTTCACCCTTTCGCAGCGCTACCTGCCGGGCTACTTCCCATTGTACCACCTCGAAGCTGGAAAGCACCTCGGCAGGCATTTCCTTGGACTCTCCGCGCAATACGGCGGCTTTGGCGATGTCAGGGCCGGACTGCGGGCAGCGTTCGAAATGGGCCCAGCGCGCCTGGGCTTGGTACTGCCCAATCTCGCCACCGCGTTCGGGAAGGACGGCCGGGGCCAGACCGCACAGATCTCGTTGGAGGCCTGCTTCTGAACCACCAAGTGCCCGAACTTCGGCCCGTCATGGTCCGCTTACGCATCGATATCCTCACCGCCCTGCCGCGCCTGTTGGATAGCTGGTTCGCGGAGAGCATTCTGCAGCGCGCCCAGAAAAAGGGCCTGGTGGAGGTCGTCGCGCACGACCTGCGCGACTGGAGCACGGACAAGCACAAGAAGATCGATGACTACGCCTTTGGCGGGGGTGCGGGCATGGTGCTGCAAGTGGAACCGATCGATCGCGCGATCCGGCAGTTGAAGAGCGAGCGCACGTATGATGAAGTGATCTACCTGAGCCCGGACGGCGAACTGCTCGATCAACCCCTGGCGAACCAGTTGAGCACGCACCGCAACCTGATCCTCCTCTGCGGGCATTACAAGGGCGTGGACGAGCGGGTGCGCCAACACCTGGTCGATCGAGAGGTGAGCATTGGCAATTACGTTTTGAGCGGCGGCGAGCTGGCGGCGGCGGTCCTTAGTGATGCGCTGATCCGTTTGATACCCGGCGTGCTGAACGACGAGACCAGTGCTCTGAGCGATAGCTTCCAGGATGGACTTGTGGCCCCACCGGCCTACTCCCGCCCGGCTGAATACAACGGGTGGATCGTGCCCGAGATCCTGACGAGCGGCCATGAGGCGCGGATCGCTGAATGGCGCCACCAACAAGCGCTGGAACGCACCCGGGAACGCCGTCCTGGACTATTGGACGAGGAGGCCAGTGCGGGCGGCATTTTGCCCGGTGACGGGTAGGCCTTCCACGGCTCGTAAAACTTGCTTAATATTGCGGCCCCGAACGCGGGAAGGTCCCGCATAAGTCGCTGAGCGCCATGGATAAGATGAAACAACTGGAAAAGGAGTGGGCTCCGCTGAAGACTTTCGGCGAGTTCAAGGCCGGTGATACCATCACGGTTCACTACAAGATCGTGGAGGGTAACAAAGAGCGGATCCAGCAGTTCCAGGGCGTGGTGATCCAGCGCAAAGGCAGCGGCAGCACCGCCACCTTCACCGTACGCAAAATGAGCGGCAACATCGGCGTGGAGCGGATCTTCCCGGTGGCCTCCCCTTTCATCGACAAGATCGACGTGAACAAACGCGGTGATGTGCGTCGTGCACGCATCTTCTACCTGCGCGAGCGTCGCGGCAAGAGCGCCCGCATCCAGGAGAAGCGCCAGGCCATCGTGGCCGAGCCTGCGAAGTAGGCTGACCACGTTCCAAGCACCGTTCAAAGGCCCTGCTCACGCGGGGCCTTTGCCATTGGCAGGGCTCAATCCGAGAACTGGAGCGTGGCCAGCACGACCAGGCCCAGGAACGCCACAATGGCCAGCACCACGAACATCGTCCGGGTCGCGGGCATGTCGGTAGGCTGGTGATCCTCGAGGGGCTCGGGCATGCCAGCTTGCTCGTTGAAGTGTTTGTCGGTAGACATGCCCTACCTACCGCAAGCGGCGCACCGCGAACCGTGCGTTGCGCGTTGAGACGAAGCAGGACAAGGCCTGGTAACTAGGTTGATCGCGGCCACCTGAGCCGCAGAGTTGGGGAATGGCCTCCACGATCCCGGGGCGCGAGTGTCACGCAGTGCAACGGTGACGGTACAGTATGACGACGGGCTACAGGAACAACGCTCATCTGGCATACGTACGAACGATCATACATTTGCACGTATGAAAGCCAAGCTCACCCTCCTGCTGGATAAAGGCACCATAGAGGAAGCCAAGGAATACGCGGCGGAGAACGATACGAGCCTCAGCCGCATGTTCGAGCAGTTCATTCAGGCCACCCTCGGAAAGGTCTCGCGGAAGAAGCCTGTGCGGCGGAAGAAGTCGCACCCCGATGTACAGCGCTTGATCGGTATCATCAAGTTGCCGAAGGACTTCGACTACAAGAAAGCCCGCGAGGAATACCTGACCGAGAAGTACAACGGTCTGAAATGAAGGTCTTCCTGGATACGAACGTTGCTATTGACCTGATGGCACGCCGGGAGCCTTTCTTCGGCGATGCCAAGGAAATATTCGAACGCGCAGCAGAAGGAGGGATCGAGCTGTTGATGACCCCGCTGAGCTTCGCGAACATCTTCTACCTCATGCGAAAGGTGGCCGGGAACGAAAAGGCAAAGCGCGACTTGTCCGCGTTGCGGGTCGTGGTGACCATCGTCCCAATGAACGACCGGCAACTCGACCATGCACTGTCCTCCGCAGGCATGGACTTCGAAGACGACCTACAAGGTGCTGCTGCGGAAGGTGCTAAGGCCGATATCATCATCACCCGCGATACGGCCGGCTACAAGCGCTCGCGCATCCCGGTGATGACCCCGGCCGCGTTCGTGCGGACCTTGTGAAACGCTGAGCGGCAGCTTGTGAACTCATTTCAAATGGCACGGATGGCAGATTCGCGCCCGCGGAGGGGAGTACCAGTGCGCGCAAACCGGGCTCAAGTCGCGCACCATTTGTGCCCTTCAGAAACTGGATCAGAAGCCCGCCCCTTGCATCTTGATTCGCTCGGCTATTCCTTGAGTTGCGTTCTGAACGCAACATCCGCGCCTTCACGAGTCGCAGTCTAACGCATGCCCCCAGAAATAGCTCTAGCTGGTTCCGCTTGGTCTCGCAAGCAGAGCGGATTTCACCTGCTCGACACACCGGATGGCACGACTAAACTCATGGTCCATGGTGCTCGTATCGTCGCACACCTGGATGTTCGACTTAACCTCACGAAGAATGTCCAAGACCTGGCTCATTGTCATCGCTTTGCTCGCATGCTTCCAAACAGCTTCATGACCACAGACGTGAGACACCAAATATTGTCTAAATCATTGGTCGAATTGATCATTAACGGACGACTTGCTCTTCTCAGGTAAAATCCTCCAAGCAAAACCCAAGGCTATGGCGAACAATACCATCGTAAGTCCTATGAAAATACGATCGGCAAGAACGCTGCCTTCAGGGCGCTCAAACAGCCCCTTGTCAAAGGCATTCATCGTTGTCAGGAATGCCGCGAAAGCTATTATGACGAGCCAATAGCCAAGCCCTGCCACCACCAAATAGCCCGCAACGGCTTTCGCCCATGAGGAAACCCAATCTGAGAGTTGCAAGCCAGATCTGAATCTTCATTCCGCTTCATCACGGCTATGGTGCGCAACAGTAAAACCGGCCCGACAATAAGGAGACTCATGGCCACGAGGGTGAACCAATTGGTCAACTCCGGATAAACCTGATCATATACCATAGCAATTCAAATCCATCCCTTAGTCAGACCGATTACCCCACCAACTCCTTGTTCCTATTCGGGATATCCTCCTTGCTGAACTCCACCTTCTCATCCTCCTCCTTCAGCTTCAGCACAAGGGCGAGCGCATCGGGCACCACATCGCTGCAGAGCGTGAGGAAGCTGCCGGGTTTGGCGGTGCTGATGGCGTGGCGGATGGCTTCTTCCTCCTTCTTGATGATGATGTAGGGCTTGTTGGGATCCACCTCCTTGATGCCCTTCACCATGAGCGCGATGATCTCGTCGTCGGTCTTGCCGCGCAGGTTGCGGTCCTGGCGGATGATGATCTCGTCGAACATCTGCGCGCTGAGGCGGCCGAGGTTCACGGTGTCCTCGTCGCGGCGGTCGCCGACGCCAGCGATCACGCCCACCTTCGGGCTATCCGGGATCTTGCTGAGGAACTTACCGAGCGCCTCGAAGCCGTGCGGGTTGTGGGCGTAGTCCACCACCACCTGGAACTTCTTGAACTGGAACAGGTTCAAGCGGCCCGGTGTCTGCGCAGCGGATGGAACGAAGGTGGCAAGGGCTTCACGCAGCTCTTCCACTTTTACGCCTTGCACGTAGGCGGCTAGCACCGCAGGCAGCACGTTCTGGATGTTGAAGACGGCCTTTCCTCCGTAAGTGAGCGGGATGTTCACCGCTTTCTCGATACGCAACTTCCACTCGCCCTTGCTGATGGTGACGAAGCCGTTCTCGTAGATCGCGGCGAGGCCACCCAGCTTGCAGTGCTGGCGTACGATCCGGTTGTTCTCGTCCAGGCTGAACAGGGCGATCTTGCAATCGCACTGCTTGCGCATGGCCATCACCAGTTCGTCATCGGCGTTGAGGATCGCGTAGCCGTCGCGGCGCACGCTGCGCGGCACGGTACTCTTCACATGAGCAAGGTCCTCGAGCGTATGGATATCCTTCAAGCCCAAGTGATCAGCGGCCACATTGGTGACGATGGCCACATCGCAATGCTCGAATCCGAGGCCGCTGCGCACCAGGCCACCGCGCGCCGTTTCCAGCACGGCCATGTCCACCACGGGCTCCTTCAACACGAATTGCGCGCTGCTGGGTCCGGTACAATCACCGGTCATCAGCAGGCGGTTCATGATGTACACGCCATCACTGCACGTCATGCCCACTTTGTAGCCCACGCTGCGCATGAGATGACTGGTGAGGCGCGTGGTCGTTGTCTTTCCGTTGGTGCCAGTGATCGCGATGATCGGAATGCGGCTCGGCGTGCCCGGCGGGAAAAGCATATCCACCACCGGCTCCGCTACGTTGCGACCGATGCCACCGGTGGGATCCAGGTGCATGCGGAAGCCGGGAGCAGCGTTCACTTCCAGCACAGCCCCGCCGCTCTCGTTCAGTGGTAGGCTGATGTCGTCCGTCATGATGTCGATGCCGCAGATGTCCAGGTCGATGATGCGGCTGATGCGTTCCGCAAGAAAGACGTTGAAAGGGTGGACCATTTCGGTAACGTCATCTGCAGTTCCGCCGGTGCTCAGGTTGGCCGTGGCTTTCAGGTAGATCGTCGCCCCTTTCGCAGGCACGCTTTCGGGCGTGAGCCCCTTGATGCCGATCAGCTTCAGCGTATGGTCATCGATGTCGATGCGCGTAAGCACGTTCTCGTGCCCAAAGCCGCGTCGCGGGTCCTTGTTCACTTCATCGGCGAGTTGGGCGATGGTGCTCTTGCCGTCGCCCACCACGCAGGCCGGTGTGCGTTTCGCCGCGCAGATGAAGCGGTGGTTGATGACGAGCAAGCGGTGATCGAGGCCGGTGATATAGCGTTCCACGATCGCGCTTCGGCTGATCTCCTTCGCCTTGGCCAGCGCGACTCTCGCTTCTTCCAAAGACTTGATGCCAATGGTGGCACCGCGACCATGGTTGCCGCCGATGGGCTTGATCACGCACGGGAAACCGACGGAATCCAGTGCGGCCTCGAGGCCTTCTTCACTGCGGACCACACGGCCTTTAGGCACCGGGATCTCATAGCTCTCGAGCAGTTGCTTGGTCTCCTCTTTGTCACCGGCGATATCCACCCCGATGTTGCTGGTTTTGCTGGTGATCGTAGCGCGGATCCGCTGCTGGTGGATGCCGTGCCCGAGTTGCACAAGGCTCTGTCCGTTCAGGCGCAAGTAGGGAATTCCCCGGCTCACCGCTTCATGCACAATGCTCGCCGTGGAAGGCCCGAGCCGCGACTCTTCGCGCAGCTCGCGCATCTTCTGGAGGTCGTCCGCCAGGTCGTACTTCTCGCCACTGATCAAAGCCTCGGCGATACGCACGGCGGCTTTGGCCGCGTACATGCCCACGGGTTCCTCCACATAACTGAACACCACGTTGTAAATGCCATTGTCCCGCGTACTGCGCGTGCGGCCGAAACCCGTGTCCATGCCGGACAGGGTTTGGATCTCCAGCGCGATGTGCTCGATCACATGGCCCATCCAGGTGCCCCGCTTCACGCGCTCGAAGAAGCCGCCCTCGTGGTCTTCGCTACAACGATGTGTGTACATGCTGGGCAGGAGCGCGACGATGCGCTCATAGAACCCGGGGATCTTGTCCGTGGGCTTCTGCTCCAAGTCCTCGATGTCCAGGCGCATCACGATGAGGTGGTGGCGTTTCACCGACCAGTAGTTGGGGCCACGCATGGCCTTGAGTTCGAGGATGCGCATGGGTAAGAGGGCTTGGAGGCGGAAGATAGATGGCAACGCCCAGATCCCCGCCACGGCGCAACGAACGCAACGGTTCCCCCACGTAATGGGGCAAGGCCGTAGCGCTTCGGGTCCTTGGCGTCCGCTGCGCCGTGGCGGTGAAAGCTCCCTGGCTATTGAAAACCCTGTTGATGACGAACGGGCTCTTGGCGGACAGGTTCCCGCCATCCTTCTACTTTCGCTCGGCCGTTACCCGGTGGGTGCTGGCAGGGGGCGGGGGTAAATACCAAGCATGATCCCAAAGGGCAAGCTCATCGCCATCGGCGGTAACGAGGACAAGGGCAAGGAACCGGAAGCCGGACACCACGCCAAGGTCTTCCAAGGCAGCTTCATCGAAGAAAGCATCCTGAAACGGGTAGTGGACGAGATCGGGGGCACCAGCAGCCGCCTCGCGGTGATCACCAGCGCGAGCAGCATCCCGGTGGAGGTCGGGGCCAACTACATTGAAGCCTTTGGTAGGTTGGGGCTGAAGAGGTCGACGTCCTCGACATCCGCGAGCGCGGCGATGTGAAGCCGGACATGATCAAGCGTTTGGCCAGGGCCGATGGCGTAATGATGAGCGGGGGGAACCAGCTCCGGTTAACCACCATTTTCGGGGGTACGGCCTTCCTACAATTGATGAAACGCCGCTATGAGGAGGAGGCGGGCTTCGTGATCGCCGGCACCAGCGCGGGCGCCATGTGCATGAGCAGCACCATGATCTACCAGGGCCACAGCAGCAGCGGTCTGGTGAAGGGCGGGGTGAAAATGACCACTGGCGCCTCCTTGATACACGACGTGATCATCGACAGCCACTTCGTGGAGCGCGGCCGCTTCAGCCGCCTGAGCCAGGCCGTGGCGGCGAACCCGGCGGCGATCGGCATCGGCCTGGGCGAGGACACCGGCGTGGTGATCACCGACGCCGACATGCTGGAGACCATCGGCAGCGGCCAGGTGATGATCTTCGATGGCCACGAGATCAGCTACAGCGACTACGCCGACGTGGAAGAAGGCGAACCCTTCAGCATCGAGGGGATGAAGGTGCACATCATCTCCAAGGGCCACAGCTATTCGGTGCAGCAGCGGGCCTTCTCGGCGGTGCGGGTGCCGGTGAAGAGCTGAGCGTCGCCGACCGATCATCAGGTGTCTTAGGGTGACAGGGTTATTCGCCCTGCCTTGAACCCGGTCAGCGCCGATATTCACCGCCTGATGACCGATCCCGCCATACCCACCCATCGCCTTGGCGGCGCGCAGGCCATGCCCACGCGGGTGGAGCGCATCGAGCCGAAGACCTCGGCCGTGAAGAGCACGGTGCATCGGCACACCTTCCACGAGCTTTTCTTCTTCGCACGGGGATCGGGCACGCACATGATCGATCTGGAGACCGTGGTGATCGAGACGCCGTGCATGCATCTGGTCGCTCCCGGGCAAGTACATCAACTGGACCGTTCGCGCGACACCCAAGGCCTTGTGATCATGTTCACGGAAGAGGGCGGACTGAGCGCCGAACAGCATGCGGACCTCAACGACCTGTTCCATGTGGCCACCGCAGCGCCCGCCTTCCCGATCAGCGCCGCACAGTTCACCGAGGCCGCTGAACTCGTCGGTGCGGTTGAACGCGAATTGATGGCGCCCGCCGGGCCCATGGACCGCGCTGTGCAAGGTTTCTTGGGCATCCTTTTATTGAAATGCGCCGCCTGGCGCCGGGCGGCATTGCCGCCGGATATGCCCGCCCTTGGGGCCGCCGATCCCGTGCGTCTCTTCCTGCGGATGGTGGAACGCGAACATCTGGAACACCGCCAAGTGGCCCACTACGCCGGTGCCCTTGCCATCAGTGCGGACCATTTGAGCGATCGGGTGCGCAAAAGGCTTGGCCGAAGTGCCAGTGAAGTGATCCAGGACAGGCTGATGCTGGAGGCCAAGCGGCTGCTGCTCCATGCCGACCTGAGCGTGAAGGAGGTGAGCCACGCCCTCCATTTGGAGGACCCGGCCTACTTCAATCGGGTGTTCAAAAAGGCGACGGGGCTGACGCCTGTGGAATACCGCACCCACATCCGGGAAAAGTACCAGCGCTAGCCGGGTCCGTCCATTGCTGCCAGCACACGGCATCAGGACCTTTGGCCTGTAAACCCGCTTACCATGAAAGACATCCACAACCTGCGGATCTTCGTCACGTCGATCATCGCTGCGAACGCAGTGGGCGCCGCTAGCCAGACATGCGCCGATCTCAGCATCGCGTCGGTGTCCTACTCGGCGTTCTATGATTCCTTGATCGAGGTCCGGCTGTTGAACAGCGGTCCGATCGCCTGGTCCTACCCTTCCCTCATTGTGTACGACGCCAACAATGACACACTCGCCTTCGACGAGGCCAACTTGTTCGCTCTCACGAACGACCAAACCATCGTGCTGCCCTTTGTGGGCGGCGCCGCCATCCCCATCGGACCAACCACCGGCACCATCGAGCTCTGGACCGGCTTCAACACCACCTTGGAATGCACCTTCGATGTGACGTTCGACCTCTGCCCCGCTGTTCCATGCCTTCCGTTACGGCCCTTCCTGTTCACCAACAACGCCGATGTGGACCCGGCCGATATCGCATGGCACCTGGAGGACAGCGTTGGAACCACCGTGGCCGCTGGCAGCTTCCACCTGGACAGCACGCACACCTATGTCAGCGATTCCGCCTGCGTTGCGCCTGGGAACTACAGCATCGTGATCGATCCCCCATGGGCCGATGCGGACCACCTCTATTTCGGCATAGGTAGCTCGGCGTGGAACTCGCCAACATTGCAGGCCCACCTGATCGACACGACCACGATCGCTTTCACCTTGCTGGGGTCATGCACGGAAGGCACGAACGCCATCCCAGAGGAAACGCCCGCATCGATACAACTGACGATGACCGACGGCGAGTTGACGATCACTTCGGCGCAGGATGCGGTTCTGGAACGCATCGAGCTTTGGGACGCTCGCGGGATCCTGATCCTCGTCGAAAGTATCCGGACCAACGTGGCCCGGATCGATCTGCGCGGAAAAGCCGCAGGGGTCTACCCGGTGCGGGTCTGGATGGGCGGATCGCCGATATCCACAAGAGTGATGGTGCCGAGCGCTGGCCGCTAGCCGCACATCCTCCACGGGGACCGTTCTTGGAACAGCTGTCACTTTCGGGCAGCACAAGTCGTCCTAGACCTGTCTATTGATCGAACGACGACCTTTCATGAGAACACCTCTTACCCTTACCGCGGCACTTGTCGGTTTGAACCTGGCCGCGCAATGCACATTCGACCCCACGGTGCTCTGGAGCGGCCAGATCCTCTGCCCGGATGAGAGCACGATCCTCACCACGCAAGCGTATGACAGCTATCAGTGGTTCAAGGATGGGTTGGTGATCCCCGGGGCCATCGCGCAAACGATAGGCATATCCGCCGCGCAGGACGCCGGTTCCAGCTTCCATGTGATAGCAACGGATGACGGATGTTCGGAAGCGTCGCCGGCCGTGCTCGTGGATAGCTGGGTGTTCCTCCTACCTGCTGTGTTGCACGGCGGAGATACAGCACAGGGCATGGGGCTCGATGGCGAGCTGCTCTTCTGCGATGGCGATACTCTCCTACTAACCTTGATGCAGCCCTATGACACGCTTATCCAGTGGACCGACAACGGCCTTCCCATCCCCGGTGCCGATCAGAGCACACTGATCGTGACCGGAACAGGTTCCTATTCGGTGAGCGGAGCGCCGAGCATCTGCCCGAATTTCGCGCAACAACTCGGGGTGACGATCCAAGCGATCTTCCAGCCCATGGTCCAACCGGATATCGTGCCGAACGGCAACGAACTCTGCGCCTACCCCGCCGGCAATAGCTATCAGTGGTACCTCAACGGCCAGCCGATCGCCGGAAGCGACACTTCGTGCATCGATGCGAGCACGCCCGGGCTGTATACGCTATCGGTCGACTATGGCCTGCCCTGCCAGATCGCATCCGAGGGCTTCCTTGCCACGGGTATACCAGTTATGGAAGTTGGCTCGGAAGTACGCGTTTCACCTGTGCCCGCTTCGCAGCGGGTGCGCTTCCAGTGGCCTGGCACCGCACGCGGCATCTGGTCCGTGATCGATGTGAACGGCCGCTCGATCGCCTGGGGCCAGGTGAGCGAACAACGCTCGCATGATCTGGACGTGAGCGCGTGGCCTGTGGGCACTTACACCTTGCGCACCGCGGATGAACGCCGCGTGACCAACGAGCGGTTCCAGGTGGCGCGTTGAGAATTGGGTTTGGTTGAAAGGTGAAGGGCCCCGCTGATCGGCGGGGCCCTTCCTGTTCACGGATCCAGGTCCGGTCAGTGCAATTCCATCGAACCGATCAGCGCATCACGCATACGCACGGCTAGGGCCGGGAAGTCCGTGGTATGCGATTGTGGGTTCGTTCCCAGGTCGATCTGCGCGGCCAGGTGCGCGAGATCCACATGAATGGCGATGGTCAACGTAGTGCCACCGGCCACATCCTGGTGCACATTGAATTCGGCCTCGCCCAGCAGGGCATCCGTGGCGATGTGGTACTCCACCGCTGCGTCCGTGGCATCGACCACGTTGTCGCCATTGCTGTCCACGTAGCCGTTCAGTTCCATGAACTTGTAGCCCAAGGCGGGGTTCCAGAACCAGTGCATGGTAGCATCGTTCAGCGGCGCTTCGGTGAAGGTGGTGGGATCGGTGTGGTTGGTCGCGCTGTCCAGTCCGATGTTCATGCCGATCTCATGGATGTGACCAGCGCTGACCGTACCGAGGTCATAGGTCACGGCCTGGGTCGATGCATCGGCCAGCATGTAGACGTCTTCGTAGTGCGCGATCTCGTTCATGGCATCATCGAACAGATGGGCGTTGGAAATGAAGAAGCGAAGCTTGTCGAAACGCACCTCGTTGCCCGCGCTGTCCGTTAGCACATCGGTCAGTGCATAGGGGTTCGCACCATTGAAGAACTCGATCTCGAGTTCCACGTTGGCGGTCGTCGGAGCAGGGTTACCACCCGAAGGGGGGGCTGGGTCGTCCTTCTTACAGCCGGGAACGATCGCGGTCAATGCGGCCACAAGGGCCAGGGTCTTGGAATTCATGGGGTGTTGGTTTTTCTGATGAGGTTGTATGTGATCCCTACGATCACGCGTTGGCGGTTCGGCACCATCCATTCGCCTGTGGAACGCGCCACGGCAAGTTGGTGGTTCACCGAAAGCATCCAATTGCGCCACCACACGCGGGATCCCGCGTGGGTGAAGAGCGTGGTGGAACCCGTGCCCTGCACGACGGTCCCATCACTTTGGTCCATTCCCGTATGCTCGACATAGCCGCCCAGGGAGGGCGCCCACGTGAACGATCCGAGCGGGACCTGGTAGAACGCCTCGGCCGTGGTGCTCAAGCCATGGCCCAGTTGGTACGCATTCCTGTCACTGCCATTGTAGCGGCCGAAAACGGCCAGCGATCCACCCACCTTGTTGCGGCGCACCATGTACTCCGCGGAAGCCAGGGCGTCCCACGTGCCGGTGCCCGGTTGTAGGTCGTGTGGTACGGAAGCTTCAGCGAATTCCATATCCGTGCGACCCAGCGGGAATTTCACCCCCACCCCCAACGTGACGCGATGGACCGTGCGTGGGGCGTCCGTAAGACAGCGCGTGTTCGCTACTACGAACCGGCCGAGGACGAACGGATCACCAATGCCATAGACATCGGCGGTGGCATAACCGTCCACGCTCTGGTAGTTGTTCACCACGGGCACCGAGGCCATGAGGGCAAACCGCTGGGTGAACCAGATATCCGCTCGCGCTTCCAGAACCTGGTACTGCTCGGCATAATGGCTCGGTGCCGCAGCAGCTTCTCCCGAGTGACCTCCGCCGTGCTTGAGCAGCGAGATGCCACCCAGATCACCTTCCAAGTGCCGGAACCGGTAATAAAGCCCGAACGAGGTCGAGCGATCATTGGGCTGGATGCCGAGGAAGATCCCGCAGACATCACAGGCCCAAGTGGGCAGGGAAGTGCATAACAGCACCCCTGCCAGGAAGAGATGTTTCATCTGGTTGGTTTGAGATCCGACGTGGACCGCGCCGGACGCGAGGCGTCCAGCACGAACAGGAAGGATCTAAACCCAGGGCACTGGATCGGTCAGGGCGCGCGTGCCGATCAGAACCGCTTCGTCAAAGGCAGGAAAGCGGCGTACGTCCCACGCGAGAACCGGTGGCCAGATCACCAGGGTTTGGTGCTCGGAAGGTTGAGGACGGAAGCTCAACTGCTCAAAGGGGGCATCCGCCTTCTGTTTGGTCACCTCCAATTGACGCATCAGGTAACAATTCCCGTGGCAAGGGTTCAATTCGGGCGAGGCATCGCGCATCACACACCAGGCTGAAGTCCTTCAGTTGGAAATGATCCACGAACAACGCGCGCCTGAACGGTGATGCGTGTTCGCGCAGCACGGCCTCTTTGGGTAACGTACCCGAGACCAGTGCGGACCAAGAGAGCCATGTGCCGAAGGCATTGGCCGTGCAGTACTCGCCGCTGAGGTGCTTGAACGCGGCCATGGTGGCCGTGGGGAACAACGCCAACACCGGATGGTAGGCACGGTCCTGTACCGCATCGCCGTTGTAGCCCAGCATCAGCAGGTCGACATCCCCAGCAGCGAGCCCATTGCGTTCCAGAAAAGTCGATACTCGGGCCGGGAGACCATCCGCCGGGCCGCGGTAGGTGATATCCAGGTCGGCGAGGCGCACGTCCGGCCCATCGCCGGGTCGATCGTCCAGCACGAAGAACGCGGCACCTTCACCGCAGAGCGCACCGGTGGTCGCGCTCGATAGCACGGAAAGCGATGGCACATCGGGCTCTTTCCAAAGCCCGGTGCGCTTTTGCACCGTGTAGTAATCCGGCGTGATCGATTCCGCCCCTCCCACGAGCACATTGCGCCGACCTTCCGCCCCCACGTGCATAAAACCGTCCAACAAGGCGCTGGTAAAGGAAAGACCCCGATGCAAGTAGGTGAAGTTGTAGCCTGTACACCCGGTGGACAGCGCGATCTGACCGGCGACGTTGTTGTGGGTGCTTTGGATGAACGCCGTGGGGTTCGGCACCTCTTCGTGGTTGTGCAGCAGCGGTACGAAGAAGCGCTCCGTGCTTTCCATGCAACCCAGGCCAGTGCCTACGATCACCGCCTCCGGTTCGCGCTTCCCTGCGCGGTCCAACGCGTTCAAAGCGGTGCCGATGCCGATGCGCGCGACCTTTTCCATGCGGCGGCCGCGCACCGGGTCGATATAGCGCTTGAGATCGGGCAGGATGGCTTTGATCGGATGTCTATCGTATCCCGCGACCTCCGTCAGGCGATCCGTATCGAACACCGGTTGCGGGCCGATGGCGGAAGCGCCGACGATATGGACCGGCCGCTTCATGGGGCGCTGATCACCAGCGAAGTGTTGTTGCCGCCGAAGCCGAACGAACTGCTGAGCACATGCTGCAACACAACGCCACGTTGGGTATGGAGCACGGGCGTCAACGGTGCCTCTTCGATGGGCGTCGTGAACCGCAGGTTGGCATAAAGCACACCGTGCTGGATGGCGAGCACCGAGTAGATGGCTTCCACCGCGCCCGCCGCCCCGAGCGTATGGCCGGTGAAGGACTTGGTGCTGCTGAACGGCGGCATTCCATCCCCGAACAAACGGATCAATGCGGTACCCTCGGAAGCATCGTTGTTGGCCGTGCCGGTGCCATGCACGTTGACGTAGCTCACCTCCTGCGGCGCAGGCCAGCGGAGCGGAGCGCCTGTTCCATGGCCTTCAAGGCGCCCGCTCCGTCCGGTGCGGAAGCCGTGGCATGGAAGGCCTCGTTGGTATTCGCGTACCCAGACACTTTGGCGAGCGCCTTCGCACCGCGCCGCGCCGCATGGGCCGCGGATTCGAGTACCAGGTAGGCCCCGGCTTCGCCAAGATTCAGTCCGGCGCGATCACGGTCGAACGGCCGACAAGGCTCCTTGTCCAGGATCATCAAACTGTTGAAGCCGTTCACCGTGAATTTGCACAGTGCATCGGCGCCGCCTACCACGGCAGCGTCGAGCAGGCCATTGCGGATGAGGCGGGCCCCGAAGATCAATGCGTTCGCGGAGGAGGAGCACGCCGTGCTGATGGTGGTGACCAGATCATGGAAACCGAGTTCGGCGGCGATGCGCTCGGAATGATCGCCGGGATCGTGCGTGCCGAGGTACTGCGCGGAATCGGGCGGGATCACCGGAAGGAAATAGT
This sequence comes from Flavobacteriales bacterium, assembly GCA_016703105.1. GTDB lineage: Bacteria > Bacteroidota > Bacteroidia > Flavobacteriales_F > PHOS-HE28 > PHOS-HE28. Next base: position 45,204 of record JADJCS010000001.1, on the reverse strand, counting down.
GGTCGTAAATGGGTTCTGTCTTGTCGATGCCACCAGCGGTGGTGGCGGAGATAAGTCCGGTGCGGGTGGTGGCGGGATCGAGCCCGGCCTGCTGCAACGCTTCCCGAACAGCCGTAAGGCCCAGCAATGCGGTGCGGGTCCAACCGCGCAGGCTCTTCGGTGCGGCAAGGGCACCCAACGCATCGTCGGTAAAAGGCACCTCAGCGACGAGAATGGAACCGCGATGGCGGGTGTCCAACACGGTGATGGGCCCGATACCGGAGCGCTCCGCGAGCAGGGCGTCCAGGTTCTCCTGTGTGTTGCGGCCGAGGGCGGAGATCACACCCAAGCCGGTGATCACCACCTCGCCTGCCATGGTCAGTTGGACGAAGCTATCCGTTCGGCAACGACGGTGATCGCCAAACACAGGACCGAGAAGCCCGCGAGCGGCAGCAGGTAGAGCACCAACTCGCCCAGATCACCCTGGCGGAGCAGGATCACATTGAAGGCTTCCATGGACCAGTTGAGGGGTGAGAAACGCCCGATCATCTGCATGCCTTGGGGCATGATGTACAACGGCACCCAGATGCCGCCGATGGCGGACATGATCACCACCACCGAAGAGCCCAGGATCGCTGATTGCTGCTGGGTGCGCGCGAAAGAACCCACCAACACACCGAACGAAGTGGCCGCTCCACTGATGAACACCGCCGCCAGCAGCAAAAGTGCAAGGTCCTTCGCAGGGCCGAGCACCAATGCGGGTAAGCCCCAGACCGGTAACACCCAATGTCCCATGGCCAGCAGCACGCCGAGCTGGGTCACGCAAATGAACAAGTAGGCGACCGCGCGCCCGAGGATGCGCTCCGCTACGCCACCCGGCATGGTGAGAAGGCGGGCCATGCAGCCGGAGTTCCGCTCCTTCACCATGTTGCCCGCCAGCATTACGACGGTGAAGAACATGGCGAAGATGGTCCAGGCCGGCACATTGTGCTGGGTGCTGTCCGAGGCGATCAGCACACCGCTGGTCTCCCCGCCGCCAAGCGCCTGTCAACCCCGATGAAGGGAGCCATCATCTTCAACGGTTCCAAGGTGTCGCCGGTGATGGCTTCCATGCGCGCGTGCATATCCACGAGCAATTGCTCGGAACTGAGCCCGGCGAGGATCCTGATCAATGCGCCCCGAGAGAGCTTCGCGGAAGGCATGTTTCACCGTGGGGTCCACGATCATGCGCACAAAGGCGCTGTCCGGTTCGACCGGAGCTACGCTATCCCCGGTGATCTGGGCCGAAGAGCCCATCCATGGCATGCGCGGAGCGGTCCAGGAGCACCTTACTGGCCCCGGCGGGCACGATCACGGCCACCTGATGATGGCCCTTCCGCACTTCCTCCTTGATCCCCTCCTCGCTCAAGGTGCCGGCGTCGGTGATGGTACAGCTCCCGGCTATGTCCATTCCGGCCCGGACCTTCTCACCCACAACCCCACCATCCAGGTCGCGGAAGAGCACCTTCACTTGTTTATCCGCGAAATCGCGGAACGGCGCATCCTGCACTACGGCCATGATGCTCACCAGCACGATGGGCATCACATAGAGAAGTGCGAGGCCGGCGCGGTCGCGCACCAGCAGCAGCAGTTCTTTGCGGATATGGGCGATGATGCGGCGCAGCATGGTCAATCGCGCAAACCGCGCCCGGTCATTCGCAGGAACGTTTCTTCCAAGTGGCCTTTGTGGGCTTGCGGATCGCTCACCTCGCCCACCGCGCGGCCGTTGTCGATGATCACCACGCGGCTACAGAGGCGCTCGGCTTCCTCCAAGTGGTGCGAGGTGTAGACCACGGTGGTGCCCGTCGCGTTGATCTCGTGGAGCAGTTCCCAGATCGCGGCGCGGCTCTGCACATCGATACCCACCGTGGGCTCGTCCAGGAAGAGGATGGCCGGTTCATGCAACAAGGCCACGATCAAATTCAAGCGGCGCTTCATACCTCCGCTCCAATCCTTCACGCGCTCCCCGGCGCGGGCCAGCAGACCGGTCCTTTCCAGCAACTCGTCCGACCGCTGGCGCAACCGCTGGCCGGATAGACCCACGAGCTCGCCGAAGAAGGTGAGGTTCTCCCGCGCTGTGAGCGCTTCGTACAGGGCGATGTCCTGGGGCACGTAGCCGATGATGCGATGCACCTCATGGGCGTCGCGCGTAATGGGAATGCCTTGTATGGAAACCGTGCCGGATGTGGGTTGGCGCACGCCGGTGATGATCGAGATGATGGTGGTCTTGCCCGCGCCGTTGGGTCCGAGGAGCCCGAGGAATTCGCCGGGCATCACCTCGAGGTCCATACCGTTCACGGCCGGTGCATCCGCGTTGCGGTAATGCTTCACCAGCCCTTGCACACGGATCACAGGGACGCTCATAAGGTCTTGCTCACCGCGTGAAGTTCCTTGAAGAAGGCGGTTTCCTCCTTTCCGATGGCTTCCAGCTTGTCTGCCAGGTAAGGAAAGGTGATGTGCGCCTCTGCGCTGCCCTTGCACAGGCGGCCGGCCTCGTAGGCGAAATCGCGCCAGAGGTCGCCGATGCGGTTCATGGTGAGGGCATGGGCACGCAGGTCGGGGCGGTCCAGCAGGTTGGCGGTTTCCATCAAGAAGGCCGCGAAGATGAAGCGGAAGCCTGCACCGCCGGTACCGATCTCCTCCTGCATGCGGATCAAATTGCCCAAGGCGAGGCGTGCGTCGCGCTCGCCCAGCTTCTGTTCGTACTTCCGCAGTTTGCCCGCGAGATAGCCGATGCCCTTCGTACCGAACATGGGCAGCGGGGTGTTGCTCATATCACGCGCCGTGCGGCGCAGACCGCGGATCGCCGCCTTGCGGATGTCCGCGTCGGTGGGCACGCTGGTCGGGTAGTACATGCTGCCCTTGATATTGGGCATGCCCTTGGCGAAACGGGCGCGGATCAACGCGGTGCGGTGGATGCGCGTGGTGCCGTCCATCACGGGATCGCTCACCAGGTACTCATCCCCTTCCTTCCCGAACACAACGATGTTGTGCCCATTGAAGTGGAAGCGGAAGGCCTTGGGCAGGTACGGCAGGTAGAACACGCTGGTGAGCATGCCCACCGGCAGCCCCTGGGCCAGCACGCGGTCGAGTTCGTCCATCGCGGCCTTTGGGTCGCGGAATTTCATCCGCTTGATGGCGATGCCGAGCTTCTTGGTGAACCTCCCGAAGATCCAGCCGGGCAGAATGCGGTAGCTGGTGACCGGAATGCCGTTCATCTTCAAAAAAGGCATGTGGCTATAGAACAGCCCGGAGCCGATCCCAAAAGCCATGGGCTCGCTCACGGGCAGGCCATGGAACCGCATGAGATTGGAGATCACGCCCGTTTCGCAATGGGCGCTCTGTTGGTGATCGAACGGGATCGTTACGTCGGGCCGGATCATGCGGGCACGCGCTTCAACTCCTCCACGGTGATCAGCAGAACCTCAGCGTATTGTGTGAGCAGGATCGTATCGAGCTGGGCGAACCCATCCGGCTCCAGGTGCCGTTTCACCTTGCCGGTTGGAAGGCCCATGTATTTGGCGAGCAGAGCGATGTCCATCATGTTCTTCTCCATGTGGAAGAGCAATGGGCTCGCCCCACCTTTCAGCACTTGCTGGCGAGCGGCTTCCACCTTCTCGTTGATCACATCCCAGGCCTGGCTCAAGGCCACGTTCTCCGGCTCCCAGCCCACGCTGGGTACTTTCTCGAACTCGCCTTTCTCGTTCAGAGCGTACTTCACCACCTTGAACTTGCCTTCCAGCATGTTGGCATCGTCCTGCGGGACCTCGTCCTTCTTCATCGTGGGGAGACATCCTGCCCGGGAGGGCACGGAAGGGGTGCAAAAGTAACCCGCTCAACCCGCAACTCGGAACCGGTCTACACTGCTGTAAGCAGCGCGAACGAATAACTGAACCGCGCGCTTTCCGGCACCATCAGCAGGATCTTCTCCCCTTTCTTCACCTTGCCCTGGCGCATCAGGTCCCAAAGCATGATGAAGATGGACGCGGCACCCACATTGCCCATTTGCGGCAGGTTGATGAACCACTTCTCCATGGGAACGCCGATCCCCTGGGCATACATCTCGTCATGCACCTTGTCCTTGAAGAACATGGAGGAAAGGTGTACCAGCATGTGGTCGATGTCCTTCGGGTCCAGGCCCTTGCTCTCGAACGTTTCACGCAGGTAGGTCACGCCCACGGGCACGATGTTCTTGCCGAGCAGTTTCACATCCTGCTTGATGGTGAAGATGGACTTGCCGGCGAGGTCTGCCGGTTCATAGGTCTTCCAGCCCTGTGTGCGGCCCTCGGCGTCCTTGTCCGCGCCGGAATACATGCATACGTCCAATTCATTGGCGAAGGAGCGGCTCACCACCCAGTCCATCTTCAGCGAACCCTCGTTGCGGGGTTTGGTTTCCAAGAGCACGGCGGCCGCGCCATCGGAGAGCATCCAGCGGAGGAACTCCTTCTCGAAACCGATGATGGGATCCTGCTCCAGTTGCCGGTAGCGTTCGGTCTCGCCCTCAAAGTTGCGGGCCACCATCATGGCACTGAGCGCCTCGCTGCCCACGGCTACGGCGTTCCGTGAATTGCCTGAAGCCACGCTCATGTGGGCATACTTCAGGGCATGCATGCCGGTGCAACAGGAACCCGCGGTGGAAATGATCTCGATGGGATGGTCCAGTTCACCATGCACCTGCGAGGCGTGGCTGGGGAGGAATTGGTCCGGGGAGGAAGTCCCGCAGGCGAGCACCTCCAGGTCCTTCATTTCCACCCCATCGCCGGTGAGGCCGCGCACCGCTGCGGCGGCTATTTGCGCGTTGGTGTGCGTCATCCGCCCCTGCTTGTCCAGCGCATAGTAGCGCTGCACGATGCCGTTGTTGCGCAACACAATGGTCGCCGCACGGGACGGCTTGCCATCGATCTTGCCAATGAAGTCGGTCATCTCCGCATTGGAGACGGGCTCGTTCGGAAGGAAACCGGAGGTGCGGGTGATATAGACGTCGTGCAAAGCGATGGCGTTCTTTCCCTGGAAAGGACCGGCAAAAGTAGACGGCCCGGCGTAGGGTGCAAAGATCGCCTGTTCACGACGGAAGCCGACGCGGTCCGGGAGTCTATCCGTACTTCGAAAGGCGCTCCACTTCCTCCTGCAGCTCGCGTCGCTTCACCAGGGACACCAAGGCCGTGGTAAGGTTGGTGAGCGGACCGAGTATGAAAACGCCCACGGTGAGCACCACGCTGAACACCTTGACGCGACGCAGGCGGCTGGCGGGATCCTTGTGGACCTTGCCCAGGATATACGCCCGGTACTTGGGAAAAATGAAGAGGGCCCGCTTCTCCAGCATGAGCAGCGAGGGCTTGATCTTGATGGCGCCCTCGCGCAGCAGATCGGGCTGCACCCGGTCAATTGTACCCGTTTCGACGTGTTTCGCGATCGTCCGGCCGAAGCGGCTGCTGGCATCGACATCTTCCTGGCGGATACCCGCGGCTGGGAAGATGAAGAACGGATCACGCTTGCCCCAGAACATCCAGCGGATGATGGTGATCACGCTCACCAGGTTGTTGCTGCGATCCACCACGGTGATGTGGCCCACCATGCGCCCACCCAGCGAAGCGACGGCGCGCCGAGTGTATTCCTGGGCCATCACCCACATATTGCGAACCCCGATCACCGTGAGCACTGGGCGGTCCGTTATGTACGCTGCCGCGTCAGGATGCTTGAGAAAACTGTTGAAGGGGATGGAAGGGTTGAGGAACCAGATGGTGTAGCCCAGGATCACCAGGTCGTACGGGCCATCGGGTGGTATCTCGAAGGGTTGCAAAGGGATCGGGTCGCGCCCTACGGATTCAGGGAAGGCATTGAAGAAGGTGAGGCGCGTCCATGGGAAGGGATAGGGCGTGACAGGCCGCAAAGCGAGGCGGTCCACCTGGATCCCGGCCTCCTCCAAGGGACGAACAATGCTGTCCAACAGGCCGGAGAGCTGGCCGGTCTGGGAGTAGTGGATCACCAGGACCTTCTTCATCGGGCCCGAAAGTACTGGGCCAGCTTGCGCAGCGGTTTGGCCAGTACGATCAATGGAGAAACGCGCTCTCCGTTCATCCCCCACGCCTTGTAGACCTCGACATTCGCCCGCCAAACGTGGGCCAGCGATCGGTTGCTCACTCCACCCAGCCGGAAACGCACCAAAACGTTCGGCACGTAGCGCACCCGGATGCGGTGCTTGTACATGAAGCGGAACATCAACTCGTAATCCGCGCTCACGCGCAGATCATCGCGGAAATGCCCGAAACGATCGTAGACCTCCTTGCGGATATAAGTACCCAGGTGCGGTGGCATCCAACCGCTGCGAAAGGCTTCGCGCTTGTACACGCCGCCCTTCCAGAAGCGCTTCACCTTGCGGATATCCTTCGGGTCCACCATGTATGCGTCCCCATAGATCGCGTCAGCATCGCCCTTGGCGAATTCGGCGGCCATTTCGCTCAGACAGCTGCGGTGGGCGATCATATCACCGGCGTTCACGAAGGCGATCACTTCGCCTGTGGCTAGCCGGAGGCCCTTGTTCATGGCGTCGTACACACCCTTGTCCGGCTCGGTGACGAAATGCGCGATCACTTCGCGGTAGCGACCGATCCTTTCCTGCGTACCGTCAGTACTGCCGCCGTCGATCACGATATGCTCCACCGGGCCGTGGTCCTGCATCACCACGCTGCGCAGGGTCTCATCGATGTGTTCCGCTGCGTTGAAGCAGACGGTGATCACGGAGATCTTCATGCCTCGGCCACCGAAACTCCCGGTGAAGGCGCACCCGGGTCGATCACCCTTTCCCGGACAGGCTGTGCTGGATTCCCCTGATAGATCATGTAGGGCTCGAGGTCCTTCGTCGCCACACTTCCTGCGGCCAGCACACTATGGCTCTTGAGCGTCACACCCAGCGTGACGATGGCCCCCGCTCCCACCCAACTGCCGCTTTCGAGCAACACTGGGCCACTTAATGTAGGATAATGTGGCTTTTTGTAATCATGACTCCCTTGAACGATCATGGCCCCCTGGCTGATCACCACATGGTTCTGCAGGGTGAGCTGATCGATATTGTCCAGCCAGGCGCGCTGGCCGATCCAGCAATGGTCACCGATCGTGAGCTTCCAGGGGAACTTGATGTTCACGCCGGGATGGATCACCACCCCCTTCCCCACCTGAGCGCCGAACAACCGCAGCAAGGCAGGCTTCACGGAGCGGAATGGGAAACAGGGGTTGAGAAAGAACACCGCGTTGGTGAAGTACCAGAGCGTGCGCTTGATGGCTCCGGCCCCCTTGGGGAAATCGGAGTTGTCGAAGCGGCTGAGGTCGACGGTGGGGCGGGTCATTGTCCGGTGAGGAGCGCGAAGCTCTTTTCGACGGGCTCAGGATCGGTCAAAGATCGCTTGCCCAGTGCGAACGCGCCTTCACACCAAGTGGCCAGGGTGGCTTGATCCATGGCGACCAGTTCCATGAGCTTCGTGCGCCAGGCTGTTCCATCCTCCAAGGAGAGATCCCATCCGGCCCGGGCCGCTTCCAATCCGCGCCACGGTGTTCGATCGCTGATAAGCAAGGGCAGCCCGGTGGCCAGCGCCTCGGCCATGGTATGCCCAAAATTCTCGCCCTGGCTGGGCATGAAGAGCGCATGGTAATTCCCGAAGAGTTCGGGCACTTGCTCCGAGGGGATCACGCCCTTGTAGTTGACACGGACGTTCGCGGGAAGCGCAGCGATGGCCTGCTGGCATTGGGCCCAATACCCTTGGTCATAGATCGGGCCGAACAGGTCAAAAGCGATGTCTCCGGTCAGATCACGAAGGCATTGGATCGCGAAGAGCGTGTTCTTCTCCACCGCGACGCGGGCGACGCTGAGCAGCTTAAGCTCACCCGGCTTCTTCGCACGCGATGGCGGTGCGGCAGCGACCGACCTACGCCCCAGGTTCGGCACCAAATGCACCGGCGCATCCGCGGAGATCAATTTCCTAACGTCCTGCACCTCCTCCGCATTGGTGGCCTGGAACTCCACGCCCCGGTATGCCCCAAGCAGTCTCATGGCAGCGAGGAAGACGCGCTTCTTCAACGCTCCGTGCTTCATCATACAGCTGGCGAGCATACCACGCACAGCGACCACCCTCCGTTGCTTCGATCCGCGCAACAGCCGCAGCGGTTCGATGCTGAACCAGCGCGAATACATGCCATTGATGTACACCGTATGCCAATCCTCCCGGGCCAGTAACTCTTTCCACACTTTCACCGAGATCCCAGCGCGCGACGCGTACCACACCTTCTCGCCGCCCGGCAGCGTGGTCCATCGATCCGGCGTGACGTCGGCGTAGGGCGTTCGCTCGGTGTAGTCGGTATCCGTGGTCACAATATGGAAGTCGATGCGGTCGCGCAAATGATCCACCAGATTGGCCACGCTGCGTATCGGCCCGCCGGCCTTGTAACCGGGCAGGTACCAATCGATGAACACGAGCACCGTGGGCTTAGGCACGGCGGTCGTGGATCAGTTCCATCACTACGGATGCCCACTCTTTGGGGCTCCAGTTCCTGCCCAACTCGGTGCTGGCGAAACCCATCCGACGCAGTTCATCATCGCTCATGGCCACGAACTTCCGGAAGGTCGCCTTCAGGCTCTCTTTGTCACCGGCGGTGAAGCGCAGGCCGTTGTGGTTCTCTTTCAGGAAACGTTCGGCAGCGCCTACGGCATCGCTTAGGATCAAGGGGAACCCGGCCACGGCGTGTTCGTGGACCACAACACCCCACGGCTCATAAGTGCTGGCCAGAATGAACACGCCGGTGTGTTCCAGGTAGCTGTGCATCTCTTCGGCCTGCACGAAGCCGATGTGCTTGATCCGCGGGTGTTTGCCGCACGTGGAGTTCTTCACCGCGTCCTCCAATTCGCCGGTCCCGATGAACCAAAGCTCCCAATCGCCCGCCTGTCCCGCATCGCACACTTCCGCGAAAGCGTCGCAGATGGTCTGATGGCCCTTGGTCGGGATGTAGCGCGCCACGCAGAGGAAACGGTGCGGGAACTTCGCCCGCTTGGCGGGTTCGAAACGTTCAGCGAGCGGTGCGAAACGCTCCACATCGGCGGAGTAGAACCCCCGCTTGATCGCGTACGGAGGAAAGCCCAGGAACCGCGCGTAGAGCGCTTGCGCTTCACCGGTCACCCAGGCATGGCTGAAGGTGCGCCGCAGCCAGAAACGTGAGGTTCCAACAGCAGCCCATTGGCGCAGTCCTCCACGCCAGGCGGTATCGCTGCACATCACGGTAGGTTTGCCTGCGGCACGTAAGGACCGGCAGATCTTCAGATAACCCTTGTCGATCCATCCGCTCGCGAACACGATATCCGGGTTGATGGAATGCACCAACCGGAAGAGCGGAAGCTCATCGTACGCGTTCCGATCATAAACATGGACCCGGTCCGGGAATCTCAGCGCGAAGGGAGCCTCTTTGTTCACCGGCCAGCGGACGATATGCACCTCCACATCGTGGTCCTTCACCAACCGCTCGATGCAGGCCAGGAAGTAGGGGGCCAGTTCGGTGTAGAGGAAAAGAACCTTTTTCACGGCCTGGGGAAAGGAAGGGTAAAGGTTGAAGGCGGAAGGCGAAAGAAGAAAGAAAGAGGCAGCCGTGCTACTTCACCTGAGACAACAACTCCGCGAAGGTGGTGAAGCGGAAGTCGTTGAAGAGGCGGTGCATCTTCGGTTCGGTGGTGGCGAGGCCCACGTAGGTCATGAAGTTGCGTTTGGCGCTCATCGGCAGCCGGGGTTGGTCCGGGTCGATCTCGCGGGGATGCAGGTAGAACACCACCGGGCGTTGTTCGGCCAACACCTCCTTCACCTTGCGCCGCACGAGCCAATACGGGAAGAAGCGGAGATAGCCCCCGCCGAAGAAGTACATCGGCCGTCCCAGCGTGGCCGCCAGGGAGATCGGGAATTCCACAAGATCCCCATGCCGCGTAGCGATGACATGGGGAACGGGCTTGGCGGATGGCAGGCCGCCATGTCCTCTGTTCCCCGGGAACACGCTGCTGTCATAGACGTACCCAGCCTCCCGCACGCGATCGAAGAACCAAGGTGTCTCCACTGTTACGCTGAAGCCCGGGCATCGGTAGCCTTTCACCTCCACCCCACCAGCACGTTCGATGATATCCTTCGCCTTGCGGATGTCGTCGAAGAAGCGTTGCTCGGTGATCGTGTATACCAACTCATGCGCATAGCCATGGCTGGCGATCTCATGCCCATCGGCCACGGCCTCGCGCACAAGATGCGGCCAGCGTTCGGCCACCCAGGCGAGGAAGAAGAGGGTACACTTCACCTGGTGTTGACGGAAGATCGCCAGCATGCGCCGGGTGTTCCTTTCCACATCGCTCTGTAGCGGACCCCATTGCTCCAATGGCGGCGTGGAAGGCAGGTCCAGAATGTGGAACCAGTCCTCCACATCGAGGGTGAAAACGCACGTGTCCATCGGTGCGTTGGGATCGTGCGGTCGAACCTGAGGGTCGACGCTACGGGGTTTCCTCATCGTATCCGAACAGGTCCTTCTTCGTCAGCTTCTTCAGCGGGCCGAGATCTTCGAGCACGTTCAGATCCATTCCCGCCTCTTTGCCGATCACGCAAAAGGTGTACGGCCGGCCTTTGATCTCCTCGTCGAAGAAGGCTTTCATGTCCTCGATGGTGATGGCGGGGATCCGCTCGTAGCTGGTCTTGCGCACATCGTGGTCAAGGCCACGGCGTTGGGCGGCGTCCCAGGTCCAGTAGATGTTCTCCTTGGTGATGCGCGTGCTGGCGATCACTTTCAGCGCGCTGGTTTTGGAGCCTTCGAACGGCGCGCTGGCCATGGGCATATCGTTCATCAGCACGAGCATGGCGGCCACCGCATCGTTCAGCTTGTCGGCCTGCGTGCCGATGAAGGCCCGGACGTAGTGCGCGTCCTCCTTCTTCGCCGGGCTGGTATAGCTGGCATTGGCCCCATAGGCCAGGGCTTTTTCCTCCCGGATCTCCTGGAACACGATGCTGCTGAGGCCGCTGCCGAAATACTCGCTGAAAAGCGATGCATAAGGGAGTTTCTCCACGTCGAACGGCCCGGCCTTGCTGGCCAGGATCATCTCGGTCTGCACCATGTCGTACTCGGCGAAGAGCACCTTGTTCGCTGTGGTGGGTAGTTCGGGATAGACCTTGGGCGCGGGGATCGCTTTCGGAGCAGCCGGTGTCTTGTGTTTCGCGTTCAGCAGGGCCGCGACCTCACTTGGCGCCTTGCGTCCGTAGTAGAACACCTTGTGCGGATAGGACATGAGGTCGTGGATACGTTGAACGAGGGCGGCCCCGTCCAGCGCGGCGAGCTCGTCGTTGGAAAGCACATCATTGAACGGCGATAGCGCACCGTACCGCGCCTGGCTGAAAAGTGCACCGCCCAGAAGCGCGTTCTTGTTCTTCAACTGGTCCTGGCGGTTCTTGCGGATATCGGCCACCAAGCCCTTCAATGCCTCATCGTTCTTCTGGGCATCGGCCAGCACCTGCTCCAGCAGGTCCACTCCCCTTTCCAGGTTCTTCTCCAGGCCGCTCAGGGTAACGTAGGCCCGATCCTCGCTCGCGAAAACCTCCAGGGACAGGCCGAGCTTGAAGAGCTCCTTCTTAAGGTCGACCGGGCTGAGCTTGCTCGTTCCGAGGTACGGGAGATATTCCACGGCGACCTTCAACGCCCGGTCGTGGTTGGTGCCCATATCCAGGATGTAGCGCAGGCTGAAGAGGTCGTTCGTGGGGTTCTTCACGCAGGCCAGGGGGATGCTGTGCTGCAGGCTCTGCTGGTCGATCGCCTTGCTGTATTCCACGAACTCCGGGACCATGGCGGCGCTGGGCATCTTCTCCCACTCGACGCGCCAGGCGCTCTTGCCATCGCGTTTGATGTCGATGGCCGTGATGCTCGGCTTGGTCACCTTGTAGGCCTCCTTGTTCTCCCCGGTGCGCTTATAGATGCACACGTAGTTCGAGCCGAAGTTCTTCTTCGCGAAATCGATCACCTGTGGCTTGGTGATGGCGGCCATGCGGTCGTATTGGCCCACCACGTCCTTCCACTGCTTCCGCAGAATGAAGGCGTCCGTCATGGCGGCGGTGCGAAGACCGTTGTTCTCGTTCCAGAAGCGGATCTGCTCCTGGCGCTTGTTATCCACCACGGCTTCGATCAGCCAGTCGTCGAACTCACCGCGCTTCAGGGCCTCCAGTTGGTCGAGCAGCAGGTCGCGCACCTGGTCCAGCGTCTGCCCCTGCTTTGGTTCGCCATGCATTTCGAATGCTGAATAGTCCGTCTGGACGCCGGCGCTACTGTGCGCATCGAGCACCTTTTGGGCTTGGATCAGGTTGAGGTCAAGAATGCCCGCCTTTCCATTGTTCAGGATGCCATCGATCAGTTGCAGCATTAGGCCATCCTCCTTGCTGTACCCATCGAAGCGCCAGGCCAGGTCCACCCATTCAGCAGCGGGACCGAACACCTCGGCGGCAACCGGTGCCGCAATGGGCACTTCCGGCTTGAAGGAGAACGACGGGACCTCCTTGCGCTTCCAGCCGCCGAAATAGCGGTCCACCAAAGCGATGGTTCTGTCGTAGTCGATGTCCCCGGCAAGGATCACCGCCATGTTGTTGGGTGCGTACCAGGCCTTGAAGTACTCCTGGATCTTCACCATGCTGGGGTTCTTCAGGTGTTCGCCCGTGCCAATGGTGGTCTGCGTGCCGTACGGATGGTTCGGGTAGAGCAGTGCGTTCTTCTTCGCATAGGCCGTCCGCCCGTCGTTGTCCTGGCCCCGGTTGAACTCCTCGTACACCGTTTCTAGCTCGGTGTGGAACAGCCGTAACACGCATTCCTGGAAGCGCTCGCTCTCGATGCGCATCCATTTTTCCAGTTCGTCGCTGGGGATGTCGTTGATGTAAACGGTGCGCTCCGTGCTGGTATAGGCGTTCGTACCGCGCGCGCCGATGCTCTTCGTCATGGCCGCGTATTCGTTGGGTACGCAGAAGCTGGCCGCCACCGTGCTCAGGCTGTCGATGCGGTGGTAGATACGGTCGCGCTCGGCGTCATCGTTCGTCTTGCGGCGCTGCTCATAGGCATCGCTGATCTGCTGAAGCACCGCGCTCTCCTTGGCCCAATCGGCCGTGCCGATATGGCTGGTTCCCTTGAAGAGCATGTGCTCCAGATAGTGGGCCAGGCCCGTGGCATCGGCGGGGTCGTTCTTGCTGCCCGCACGGGTGGCGATGTTCGTCTGCACCCGAGGCGCGTCAATATTGCGTGAGAGGTAGACCTGGAGGCCATTCTCCAGCGTGTAGATGCGTGCCTCCAGCGGATCGCCGGGAACACTTTCGAACGAATAGGTCTTCTGGGCCTGGGTCAGGGCCGAAGCCAGCAGGAACAGGAGCGCGAAGGATCGCAGCAGGTGCTTCATGGAAAAAGGAAAGGGATGGCGAAGGTGGCCGATCGGGGGGTGCCTTCCAAGCGGTCAAGGTTGGGCCGCAACGCAGAGGCGCAGTCGATGCTCGATGCCGGCGGCCCTGAGCAGGACGGCATAGAGCCCTGTCGCCATCGCCGGTAGTACGAACAGCGAATTATCGCTGCGCATTGAGGTGTTGAAGACCGCGCGTCCGTTCATGTCGCTCATGCGGACCTCCCATGTGTGGCCTGGTGGCAGCCCATGAACGGTGACCGGTGAAAGGGACGCGACCGGGTCAGGATATAGCACGATTTTCTGCATTTCCTCCTGCGATAGGACCGGGAGCGGGTCCGAGAAGACGTCCACATCCAATGAAGCGGTTTGCCCGGTGGAGTCGGTCTTTACCACATACATCGCGCGCAACCCAGGACCATAATTCTCCGCCCAACCGGCCACCACGTAGCCACCATCGCTCGTGGTATTGATCGCGTATCCATCGGCAGGTTCCCCATCGCCGTAATTGTTGCCGAACTGGAAATCGCCATTGGGATAGGTGGTCGTGAGGATGATATCCCGCGCGCCCAGGTTCAGCGTGTTGTAACCGGTGATCACGAAGCCACCATCGTGGTCTGCGCAAATGGCGGTGGCCCCGGCATCCGCCCCACTTCCGAAATACCGTTCCCAATTCCACTGGCCAGCAGGTAGCACATTAGCGAGCAGGATCTGCATGAAGTCACTATGGCTGTGCGTCCCACCACTCCCTACGAATTCACCATTGGGCGCTTCATGCACATCGACGAGATAGTCAGCGCTGTCGCCGCCGATCGGCGTGGTCCACGCCTCATAACCGTCGCTGTCCAATTTGGTGAAGAAGCCATCGGTCAGGCCGTTCGCCGTCGCCATGGAACCCACCACAATGAAGCCACCATCGCTAGTGGCCCGAATACCAGCGCACTCGGTCCCAAGCGGTCCTCCGAAGGCTTGGGTCCAGATGGTATCGCCGTTCAGATCGGTGCGGACCGCATAGGCGGAGCCGGAGGGTTGACCTGCCCCGTAGCTCAGTCCGCCAAGGATGAAGCCATCAGGCAATACGTCCAGCGCATAGCACAGGTCCCATTCCGCCGTTCCGTAATTCTTAGTCCAGAGCGGTTCGCCGTTCACATCGGTCCGCACCAGCACCATGTCATAGCCGCCATGTACACCCAGCGAAGTGGAACCGGCAAGGACGTATCCATCGGCAAGTTCACGACAAGCCACTCCCTGCTCCACCCCTATTCCACCATAGACATGCGTCCACAAGGGCTCACCAAGGGCGTCCGTGCGCACCACGTACATATCGCCTGCACCATTGCCAAAGCTGCCGGTGGAGCCTGCGACCAAATAGCCACCATCAGCAGTCTGCTCCACGCTCCGCGCGACATCGCTGCCGGTGCCACCATACGTTCGTCGCCAGGTGACTTGACCTTCACTGCTCGCAGCGAACAGTACCATTAAGAGCCAGCCATACCTCAGTCTCATGCACTGCATCGGTCACGCCAAAGCTAGGGGTGCTCGCACCACCATGGAGCCTTCGGCGTGACGGATCCCGACATGATCGCTTCTTCCGAGATTCGCCCCACCCCGATCGTCGTGCTCTCCCCTTCCCTTTCATCCATGCTGCGAAGACGCTGGGAGCGCGTGGGGCTCGCCGTCCTGCTGATCGCCTTCGTTGCTATCAAGTGGGCCTACCTGCCACTTCCCTTCTATTGGGATGAATGCTGGGTGTACGCTCCTGCGGTTCGGGCCATGCACAACCATGGGCCGAGCCTGTTGCCGGGAAGTATCGGAACGGATCTTTCGCGCGGCCATCCCTTGCTCTTCCATTTTTTGGCAAGTTGCTGGAGCATGTTCTTCGGCACAGCGCCAGTAAGCCTTCATGGCTTCGCTTTGTTCGTCGCCACCGTTCTGCTGGTTCTGATCTATTGGGTTGGCCGCCAACTCGGGTCGGAGCAAGTGGGCCTGGCGGCGACAGCGCTCGTGCTGATGAACGAGACATTCCTGGCGCAAAGCGGGCTGTTGTTGCCTGAAGTGATGCTCGCTCTTTTCGCCTTGGGCACCATCCATTGTTACGTGCAGGGACGGGCGCTGGCCTATGTGGTCCTTGGTACGTGCACGCTTTGGGTGAAGGAGACCGGAGCCATTATCGTGCTGGCGATCATAATCTGGCAACTGCTGCGGCCCAAGTCGCCCGCTCGCGCGAAGTCCTGGTACTACCTCGCTCCCTTGCCCCTATTCACCGGCTCAACTTTCTACCTATACCAACGCTTCACCTACGGCTGGTTCTTCTATCCTGAGCATCTCGGGCTGATGAACTGGGACCTGACACAGTTCCTGTATACTGTGAAGTACATCTACTCCGATCTGATGGAAGATCAAGGAAGGGTGTGGGGCACTTACCTCTTCGGTTTGATCGCACCCTTGGCCTGGGGGGGCATCCGGTTAGTCAGGGCCGCGCTGGTCGTACTGGCGTATGTGGCGGCGGTCAAGGTGCTCTTCAACCGATGGCCACTACCTCCGCTCTGGGCATTGGTCGCGATCCCTGCATGTGTGGCACTGGTGCATGTACTGATCCAACGGCCATACGCCCAAGTAGAACCGAAGCGGGGTGCCTTCCTCGGTATCGGCACGCTGGTCTTCGGGGGTATGGTTGTCTTCTCGGCGATCAACTTTTTCACTGAACGCTATTTGGTCTGCTTGATCCCGCTCATCGCCCTATGCACGCTTGCTTTTGTGCATAGCGCGCTTCGGAACTACCATCCGTGTGCTTTTGCGGCGACGGCTGGACTGACCATTGTTCTTACCGGGATGCAGTTACGGACAAGCGAGAAGGTCGGCGACAACAGGCTGAGTTATCGCGACGACATCCAGGTGGAGCAACAGGCCATTGATCATTGCAAAGCGTTGGGCCTTCAAGATGAGGCGATCTATGCCTCTTTCCTCGAGGGTATTTACATGACCGACCCGGAAGCGGGCTATCTAAAGGGCGCACCTGCCTTCAAGAACGTGTCCCAGACACTGGACGAACGCAGTTCATACGCATTGTTCACACACGCCACTCATTCAGAACTGCAGGCCCAACGTGAGAAACTTGACATGGTCCGTATGGCCCGGTTCAGTTCAGGAGATGCCTGGAGCGAAGTGTACCGCAAGCCATAGCAGTGGGCTGAAAACTGGCCGTCGTTCACCAGCCACAGCCGTTCATGGGATCACCTCCTTAACAGCGAGGTCAAGCTCCACCTTTGACACGACCCTCGAACATCCCTCAGCCCCTCTCCGACCCTATGACCACCCGCGGCCTCATCGGCTTCTCTATCTTCCTCTTGGTCCTTGTGCTCATTGACCTCTACGCATACAAAGGCATCAATGCCGCCATCTCCAGCTGGTCGCAGGGCGGTAGGCGGATCGTGCGGCTCTCCTATTGGGCGCTGAGCATTGGCATGATCGCATTGCTGGTCTGGGTGGCGATCAGCTTGCAGGACCTCCGGGGCACACGCAACCACAGCTTCATGTTCTCGCTGGCGGCGTTGTTCCTGCTCTTTTTCCTGCCCAAAGTGGTGATCATCCTTTTCCATGGATTGGATGACCTTTTCCACCTTTTTCGCTGGGGCTGGTGGAAGGTGACTCCTGGGGGCGAGGCTTCCGGGGAGACGCTTTCTCGTGCCGCCTTTCTGAGCCAGGCAGGGCTCTTGGTTTCCGCGGTGCCCTTCATCGGTGTGTTGTACGGGATCACGAAGGGGCGGCGGAACTTCAAGGTGGCCCACATACCGGTGAACTCCTCCCGGCTTCCGGCTTCGTTCCACGGGCTTCGCATCGTGCAGATCAGCGATCTGCACTTGGGTAGCTATGGATCGGACCGTTCGATCGTACAGAAAGGTGTGGATCTGATCAATGCCGAAAAACCGGATCTCATCCTCTTCACCGGCGACCTGGTGAACGACTACGCGGATGAAGCGGAGGGTTTCATAGACGTGCTTCGTGGACTGAACGCACCCATGGGCAAGTTCAGCATCCTTGGCAACCACGACTACAGCGACTATGCCCGTTGGGATGATCCGGCCTCAAAAGCCCGCAACCTGCAACGACTGAAGACCATACACGCGGATATGGGCTTCCGGCTGTTGCTGGATGAACACCTTCCACTGGAGCGCAGCGGCGATCACATCGGACTTCTTGGTGTGCAGAACTGGGGCCGTGGGTTCCAGCAATACGGCGACCTGGCGAAAACACTGCGTGGCAGCGATAGCTACCCCTATCGCATTCTAATGAGCCATGATCCCACGCATTGGGAAATGCAGGTGTGGGGCACCGGCGTTGACCTCACCTTGAGCGGGCACACGCATGGCGCCCAACTCGGCGTGAAACTCGGTGGGCAGACGTACAGCCCGGCCCAATGGGTATACAAGCACTGGGCTGGTCTGTACCAAGAGGGCGATCAACAGCTCTACGTGAACCGGGGCTTCGGTTTCATTGGTTTCCCTGGCCGGGTGGGTATGCCACCGGAGATCACCGTCCTGGAACTGAGAATGGCTTGAGGCTCACACGGAGCCACGGGGGCACGGAGAATACAAGAGCAGCGTGAAATGGAGCAGCATGAGGAGCTAACAGGGATCATTCTCGATGAGGCCTTCCAGCCCCGGACCTGGTCCAGGGCTGCTTGAGTCGGTGTATTCCGCGCTGCTCACATTGCGTCTCGTAAAGCGCGGACTGAAGGTCGGGCGAGAGAAGAGCGTGGTCTTCACCTACGAAGGGGTTCGATTCGAAGATGGTCTGAGGATCGACCTTCTGGTAGAGGGCTGTGTTGTAGTTGAACTAAAGTCCGTGGAACAGCTGGCAGCCGTTCACTACAAACAAGTGCTCACCTATTCTGAAGCTGATGGACCTGCGAGTGGGACTGCTGATCACTTGGGCTCCCCTGCTCAGCAAGGCATCAAGGCATTGTGAATTGATCCCCGTGTCTCCCGCCTCCGGTGAGACATCCCCCCCCCCGCCTCCGCCCCGAAGGAAACACTCCAGCAGAGTCTCTTACCGCGCGATCCAGCGCGCCCAGATCCAACCCCGTCCGCACACCCCTCCCCTCCAATTCCTGCACAAATAGTTCCATCTGGAGATTGCCCACGAGCTCATCTTCCGCCATCGGGCAGCCGCCGTAGCCTTTGATGGCACCATCGAAGCGGCGGCAGCCTGCCTGCCAGGCGGCATCCGTTTTCGCTTTCCAGTTGGCGGGGGTGCAATGGAGATGCGCACCGAACTCCGCTTGGGGTAGCGCGGGGATCAACGCAGTGAACATGGAAGTGATATCCTCTGGCCGCGCCACGCCCACGGTATCGCTCAACGCGATGATCGAGACACCGAGCTCCCTCACAAGCCGATCCACCCAGTGCAAGGCCACCTCCGCGTTCCAGGGGTCGCCATACGGATTGCCGAAGGCCATGCTGATGTACACCACGAACTCCTTGCCGTTCGCCCGGCAGAGTTCCGCGATACGCGCGGTGCGGGCCCACGATCCTTCGATGCTGGTGTTGGTGTTGCGCTGTTGGAAGGTCTCACTGATGCTGAACGGATAGCCCAGATAACTCACGCCGGCCTGCTTCACCGCTTCCTCCGCGCCCCGTTCGTTGGCCACGATCACCAGTAATTTGCTGCGCGAGCCGGTGGTGTCGATCCGCGCGAGCACCTCGGCCGTGTCGGCGAGTTGTGGGATCGCTTTGGGGCTCACGAAACTGCCGATATCGATGGTATCAAAGCCGACCTGTAGCAAGGTATTCAAGTAACGCACCTTCACCTCCGTTGGAATGAAGGGCACGATGCCTTGCATGGCGTCGCGCGGGCACTCGACCAGTTTCACAAACGGCTTCTCCATGTCGCATAGGCTTCGTTGATCCGCGATACCACCGCCGGGCCTTCATAGATCAGTCCGGTGTAGACCTGCACCAGATCCGCACCCGCATGGATCTTCTCCATCGCTGCATCGGCACTATCGATCCCGCCCACACCGATGATCACGCACGGCTTCGGCAAGCGATCGCGCAGGTACCGCACCACCTCGGTGCTCCGGGCCCGCACCGGCGCACCGCTCACGCCGCCGGCACCCATCGCAGCCACATCTTCCTTCGGTGTGAGCAATCCATCGCGCGAGATGGTCGTGTTCGTGGCCACGACGCCTTGGATATCGCTCTCCTTCACCACGGAAACGATGTCGTCCAACTGCTCGTTCGTGAGGTCCGGCGCGATCTTGAGGAGGATGGGTTTTGGTTGATGGTTGTTAGTTGTCAGATGTCGGTCGATCGCGACAAGGCGAACGAGGATCTCCAGCAAGGGGCCTTTGTCCTGCAAGGCGCGCAAACCGGGGGTGTTCGGCGAGCTCACGTTCACCACGAAATAGTCCACGACCGGGTGGAGCGCTTCGAAACACTTCACGTAGTCCTCGATGGCTTGTTCATTGGGTGTCGCCTTGTTCTTGCCGATGTTCCCTCCGACGATGATCCCGGGCTTCCGGCGTTCTAGTCTTTCCACTGCGGCATGCACGCCGCCGTTGTTGAAGCCCATCCGATTGATCAGCGCGTGGTCCGCAGGAAGCCGGAAGAGGCGCGGACGCTCGTTGCCAGGCTGCGGCAACGGGGTCAAGGTGCCGATCTCCACGAAGCCGAAGCCGATGGCGGCCATGGCCTCCACATGCTTCGCATCCTTGTCCATCCCAGCGGCCAGACCTACGGGTGAAGGGAACTGAAGCCCCATGACCTCCACCGCGGCGCCCTTGTTCACCGGTCTCGTACCAACCAGCCGAAGCATTCCGGGGATGCCCCGCACCGCCTCCAGCAAAGCGAACGTAACGGCATGGGCGCGCTCCGGCGAAAGCAGGAAGAGCAACGGGCGAAGGAGGCCGTACATCGGGGGGCGAAAATACCCGTGATCCCCGGCTCACTCCGCAAGGGTGAAGCGCAACCCAAGAAATCCCCGCGCACCTTGGAGCGGTGCGTACATGTATGATGTATCGAACGTGTATCCGTAGGGGTTGGAAACCGGGTCGTCCGCCTGGTGGTCGAAGGGGTCGAACGGCCGCATCAACGGATCGCTGGGAACGAAGTCGAGCAGGTTCTTCACACCGCCGTACAGTTCGAAGCGCCGACCGAAAGCACGCTTCACTTGGAGATTCACCAGCGCATAGGTGGGTGATAACTCTGAGCGATAGTCGTTGGGCAGCACCGGCAGGCGCATGGGCCCGGACCACTGGCCGGTCAGGTCGATGGTCCAGTGCTGCCCCACGGTCTGGCTCAAGGTGAACGTACCCGACCACGCCGGTGCGAAGTACTGGTCCTGGCGCTGCATGCGTCCTTCGGGATCGCGCTCCTTGGTGTACACATCCATCCAGGTCACTCCAGCCATGCCCCGTAAGCCCTTGCCGATGCGCGCTTCCAAATTCAGGCTAGCGCCTTGTGAGATGCCGAAGCCGTGCAGGTTGTCGTACACGATCAGGTTCGGGTCCAATTGGTAGTCCGGTAGGATGCGGTTGGAAAAGCGGGTATGGAACAACGACAGGTCGATGCCGAAGAAGCGCTTCTCGGCGGGCCACTTCCGCACCAGGTTGAGCGTGGCGTTCGTGGAGCGCTCGGGCTTCAATTCCTCGGCGATCACCACCTGCCGCGCGCCGGTGAGCGCCGCGTGGTCCTCGGTAAAGAGGTTCACCACCCGGTAACCCGTGCCGAAGCTGGCCCGCACGGCCCATCGCCCATTCGGCGCCCATTTGTAGGCAAGGCGCGGGGAGTGAACCAGGCCATGCGCGCGGTCGTGGTCCACGCGGTAGCCAAGCAACAGCTTGTGTACATCGGCCAAGGCCCATTCATCCTGTACGAATAGTCCCGGCAACGGAATACGCTGTGCAGCGGTCGCAGTGGCCACGGTGTTGTCATCATACCAGGTGTGGCGGTAGGCCGCCCCGAGCAACAGATCGTGCCGGGCGCCCACGGCACGCGCCCAGTGGGCCTGTGCGAAGAACACGCGTTGATCGGCGCGGTAAGGCATAGTGCCGTACCAACTGTCCTGCTGATGGCTGTTGAAGGAGAACTGGGTGATCACACGCTCCCGCAGCGGTAACTGGTACTGGCCGATCAACTCCCACCGCTCGGTATGGATGCTCTCGCCGTAGATCTTATCACTGCCTTTGTCCGCTTCCGTCCATTCCATCTGGCCACCCCACCGGTCCTCTGTTACATACCGCGCGGCAAGACTGGCCAGGCGATGATCCGCTCGCTGCAGATCGAACTTATTGAAGATGCTGATGCGCTCTTGCAGGGTGACGTCGGTGAAGCCGTCGGCATTGCGATCGCGCGGGTCGTTGTAGCGGAAGATGTTCACCCCGAGCAGGTCGCGCGCCCGTCCTTTGCCCATACCCAGCCCCAGATCACCGTTCCATTCGTTCCACGTGGTGCCGAACAGGTCCGCACTGAACCGCGGGGCGAGCACAGGGTCTTTGGTGATCACGTTGATGATCCCGCCCATGGCCTCACTCCCGTAGAGCGCCGACCCAGGGCCCTTCACCACCTCCACGCGCTCGACCAGGCTATTGGGGATGCCGCTGAGGCCGTACACGGTGCTGAGGCCGCTCACGATGGGCATGCCATCGATCAACACCATGGTGTACGGGCCTTCCATACCGTTGATGTGGATGTCGCCCGTGTTACAAACGCTGCAATTGATCTGGGGCCGAACACCGTTCACCATGCCCACCGCATCGAAGAGCGCCGGGCTAGGATTCCGGCGGAACAACGCGGAAGTGATCACCTCCACCGGCACCGGGCTTTCACTGCGGCTCACTTCCCGCATGGTCCCGGTCACCACCACCTCTTCAAGCTCCTCGTAGGCGGCATCGAGGATAATGGTGCCCAGGTCCTTGGTCCCACCGGGAGGGAGCGTAAAGGACAATTCACGAGTGGCCATACCCATCGCCGAAACGACCAGCCGGCCCGGCCCTGCAGGCACATCGGTCAGCGTGAAACGGCCGTCCGCATCAGATGCCGTGGCCTGTGAACCGTCCTTCAGTACGATGCCGACGAACGGCAGCGGCCCTTGCGTATCCGCGACCCGGCCATGCACGGTCCCCGGCTGGGCGGTGAGCAAAAGCGGCAACATCGCACAGCAGAGAGCGGACCATCGGTACATCGGACGGCGAAAGTAATCCGATTATTAGTCTCGTCTAATATTTATTCTACTTTCGCCCCGATGGTGACCCTGACCCGCAGCGAAGAAGACCATCTGAAGGCCGTGTACGCCCTGCTCCAGGACGGGGAGAGCGCTTTCACCAAGGACATCGCCGCCCGCCTGAACACCAAAGCCAGCAGCGTGACGGACATGCTGAAGAAGCTCGCCGAGAAGGGTTTTCTCAAGCACGAACCCTACTACGGCGCGAAGCTCACGGCGAAAGGCACCGCGCATGCGCTCACGCTTGTGCGCAAGCACCGGTTGTGGGAGACCTTCCTCGTGGAACGCCTCAGCTTCGGCTGGGACGAGGTGCATGAGGTGGCCGAGCAACTGGAGCACATCTCGAGCCCCAAACTCGTCGACCGGCTGGACGACTACCTGGGCAATCCCCGCTTCGATCCGCACGGCGATCCCATCCCGGACCGGCAAGGCAAACTGCGCGTGCGCAAGACCAAACGCCTCGACACCTGCACCACGGGCGACACCGTACGCATCGCAGCTGTGAGCGAGACCACCGATGGACTGCTGCGGCTGCTGGACTCCAAGGGACTACGCATCGGTAGCGTGCTCACCGTGCAGGAACTGCATGCCTTCGACGGCAGCATGGATGTAAAGCCCAAGAGCGGAGCTGCCTTCAGCTTAAGCAAAGACGTGAGCCATCATCTACAAGTAGAATCGAACTGAAATGCAGACCATTCTCGACTGGTTCTCCTCGATCGACCCCATCCTCGCCGCCTTCGTGGCCACCACCTTCACATGGTTCGTAACCGCCGCGGGTTCATCGCTCGTGTTTTTCTTCGGCAACGCCTCGCGCAAATGGCTCGATGCCATGCTCGGTTTCACCGGCGGTGTGATGGTGGCCGCGAGCTTCTGGAGCCTGCTGGCGCCGAGCATCGAGATGAGCGAGCGCATGGGCAACATCCCGTGGCTTGCACCGGCCATCGGCTTCGCCGCCGGGGCCCTCTTCCTATTCGGGCTGGACAAGGCCCTGCCCCACCTGCACATCAACTTCGATCCCGATCGCACCGAAGGGCCCTCCACGAAGTGGCACCGTACCACGCTGTTGGTCCTGGCCATCACGCTGCACAACATCCCGGAAGGTCTGGCCGTGGGCGTGCTGTTCGGTGGTGTGGCGGCCGGTATGCCGGAAGCCAGCATCGGCGCAGCGGTGGCCCTGGCCATCGGCATCGGCCTGCAGAATTTCCCGGAGGGCTTCGCGGTGAGCATGCCCTTGCGGCGCCAGGGCCTCAGCAAATTCCGCAGCTTCTGGTACGGCCAGTTGAGCGCCATCGTCGAACCCGTCTTCGGCGTGCTCGGGGCCGTGGCCGTGATCCACATGCAGAGCTTCCTCCCCTACGCGCTGGCCTTCGCCGCTGGCGCAATGATCTACGTAGTGGTGGAGGAAGTGATCCCCGAAACCCAGCAGGACCGCTATACCGACCTGGCCACGCTCGGCTTCATCGGGGGCTTCATCGTGATGATGATCCTGGACGTGGCGCTGGGATAGTTCGCGCTCGGCGTAAGGCCGTGCGGCATCGGGTGAAGGCGCCCGTGTTGATCGTGCGGTAGGTTGTCAACCTATATCCAACCTGCACCGGAGATACTTTAAGCGCTTGGTGCTGAGTTCTCAGAACATGTCCGCCCGATCGGCCCGACCCACAGCCCGCGAGAGCTCCCGGATCCATAGGATGCTCTTGCGCATCGTACTCCTGGCTGTGATCGTTCTCAGCGCAGGCTCTGCGACCGGTCAAACGAGCTTCCGCGACAGGCTCGCCGATTCCGCACTCGTTCTGACAGGGCAAGTGGTCGAGTACGACCCTTCCTATTTCCAGATCGCCTATCCGAACGGCGATGTGCCCGCCAACAAGGGCGTCTGCACCGATGTGGTGATCCGGGCCTACCGAAAACTCGGGATCGACCTGCAGAAGGAAGTCCACGAGGACATGAAGAACAACTTCGGCAGTTACCCGAGGAACTGGGGGCTCTCCAGCCCAGACAAGAACATCGACCACCGGCGGGTCCCCAATCTGATGACGTTCTTCTCCCGGCATGGGACGGTCCTGGGCATGTCCGAGGATCCGAATGACTATCAGCCGGGCGACATCGTTTGCTGGAACCTGAGTGGCGGCATCACCCATATCGGCATTGTGTCCAGGAGAAGATCCGCGGACGGGCGACGGCGGTTGATGGTCCATAACATCGGCGCCGGGCAGGTGCTGGAAGACTGCTTGTTCAGTTATCGGATCATAGGGCACTATCGATACGAGAAGTGATGGAAGATGCCAGCGTTGATCCTGCGGGGTTGCAGCCAGACATCGGCCGATGGTATATTCAACCCTCATTCATTGCAGCATCCATCATGAAAGAGATCAAAGACATACCCATCGCCTCTTTGAAGCGAATCGGACTTTTCGATATCCCAATACTCCACCATGGGTTCGAAGATCACAAGCGTGACTACTTCTTCATTGTGGAGTCCGGCACAAAAGAGCACACAGGGCGATTCAAGCTCCTCTTTACACACTGTTTCGATCTCACGTACAGGCACAAATTCGCGGACCCTGCTTCGCCAGATCTGTTGCGACGTTCCTGGGACGACAGTCTTACAAAGCCCGAAGGGATCGGCAAGGAGAACGCCTATTGGTGGGGTCAAGGGTTCACAATTGCGTATCCAGGTTTCTCATACGATCCAGACAGTGCGAAAGCCAAAGAGATGACCGAGATCTGCCAACGACCTATGTATGCGATCAAGCTAGAGACTGAGCACTATGAGATCAACTTCATATTCCATGACTTCAGATTTGAACACCTGTCGAATGACCATCCGATCTCCGATGGAGTATTCATCAAGCCTGGGCCGAACGTGTTCATTCACAAATTGTTCAATAAGAACAGGTGATCAAGGCATGTTCCCTCATATCTGACGTGGGAGTTAGGCGCGCGTGGAAAGTGAGGGAGGAGAGCCGTCCTCTCGTGCCGAACACGATCCACTACCCTACTTCCCGCTGACCAGCCTGATCATTTGCCTCAATAGGATCATGCGATCGCACCGCGTTCTAGCCTCGTTGCTGATCCTGGTATCGATCTCCTGCAAGACCAAGCTATTGGTGGTAGGCCCTTCGAACTTCCATGGGGCGGAGGTGCGCAGCATGATCGTTGTGCCCAGCACCGGGTCGTACATCTTTCCTGCGTCGGTCTATCCTCTGCATGACCAGATCGATGGATTCGTGCTACGGACAGTGCCGCCCATCTATAGGATCGATTCGTTGATCTGCGCGGAGCTCGGAAAGAAGAACGTGGGGTGTACGATCAATGGTTCCGGTGGATCGGTCCCCGAGGATGCCTACACGATCACCTACAAGGACTATTGGTCGTGGGACTTCAGGCGGTACATGCACGTCCTGAAGATCTATGTCTTCGATAGGCAGGGCAACTGTGTGATCGAAGTGGTGAGCCAGGGGAACACCTCGGGAATGCATGACTACCCGCGGCCCGAAAAGCAGGTACCGGGTCTCATCAACCTGTTGCTCGAACAATAGGCCGTGTCCAGCGCGAGATAACAGGACGGCCCCACCTTAACTTTACAGCAGTAACATGGCAATCATGGACATCGCAGCAACGAAACTGGAGTTGATCCAACGCCTGATGTCGGTCTGGGACGAGGGGACCTTGCAACGTGTGGCCACCTTCTTCAAGAAGGAGATCCCCGAATCGCTCGACGAGGAGGACGAGATCAGCGAAGCGGAATACGCGGCCTTCGAAGAGGAACTTGCAAAGCGGGACCGGGGTGAGGTGAAGTTCCACACCGAAGAAGAGTCCATCCGGCTGATCCGCAACGGTGGCAAGGAATGAGGTACATCTTGGAGATAGCTCCCAGCGTTACCAAGGACGCATCTAAGATCTATGCCTATCGAGAAGGTGAAAGGAAGGGGTCGGGAGAACGTTTCATCCAGGCTTTGACCGAGTGCTACGCACAAATTCGGTCAAATCCCTACGGCTTCCAGGTGCGAAAGGAGCCCTTCCGGCATGCGCAGTTGCATCGCCTGAAATACCGTGTTGTATTCAAGGTCGAGGGCACGCTGGTGTTGGTGGTGCAAGTGCGCCATACGAGTAGGAAGGTGAGCAAGAAACACGGGCCGTAGTGCTTTGGGCAAGTAGCGGGTGCCACCCGAGTGGATCAGTACGCCTGCCATCCTAGCTTCGCGGCCGCATGTCCGCCCCCACCATCGAGGTCAAGAACCGCCGCGCGGGCTTCGAGTACCATTTGCTCGATAGCTACACCTGTGGCATCGTGCTCACGGGCTCGGAGATCAAGAGCATCCGGGCGGGCGGAGCGAGCATCGGCGAGGCGTTCTGCGCCTTCACCGGCGATGAACTCTTCATCCGCAACATGCAGATCAACCAGTACGGTACGAACGTGCATTTCGTGCATGAGATCCACCGCGACCGCAAGCTGCTGCTGAAGCACACCGAACTGGCCAAGCTGAAGAAGAAGATCAAGGACACGGGTATCACCATCATCCCGGTGCGGCTGTTCATCGCCCAGAACGGGTTCGCCAAGCTGGATATCTCGCTGGCGAAGGGCAAGAAGCTCTATGACAAGCGGGAGAGCATCAAGCAGCGCGACGTGCAACGCGACCTTGACCGTGAAGGCTGACCCGATCTCCTGGCGTACGCGGTTGCAGGAGGCGGACAGGGCCCTACTGCCAGGCCCCGCTTGGGCGCGCATCGGTTTCCTGGCCCTACTGCTGTGGGCGGCGGTACTGCGTTTCTTGGGCTGGCCGCATATCCCCTTCATGCACGACGAGGTCAGTGCATTGGTGCGGATCTACCCGAGCCTGGGCGAGACCATTTCGCGCGGGGTGGTGGAACTGGACACGCATCCACCCGGCGTGCAGGTCTTCGAATGGCTGTGGGCGCGCGCTTTCGGAGTGTCCGAAGGAGCAGTGAAGCTGCCTTTCATGCTTCTGTCTCTGGCGGCGATCTTCTTCCTCTACCGCTTCGCATTGCTATGGACTTCTGCGGCAGCGGCCCTTGCGCTCACTGCATTGCTCGCCACGCTCCAGTTCGAAGTGCTGTACGGGCAGATCGCGCGGCCTTACGCGTTCGGGGCGTTTACCATCGCCCTGCTCGCCGACCAGTGGGGCCGCTACATCGCGTGGGGCAAGATGCGCAACCTCGTTTGGGCGGGTGCCGCAGCAGTGCTCAGCGCGTACACGCACCACTTCGCATTGCTGGTTGCCTTCCTGATCATGGGTAGCGGCCTTTTCCTGTTGCAACGCGGCCAATGGAAAGCCTTCTTGATCACCTGCGGCATCGCGGTACTGGCCTACCTGCCGAACGTTCCCATCATCACGCATCAGCTCGGGCTGGGTGGATTGCAGGAATGGCTGGCAACACCAGGTCCTGATTGGTTCGGCGACCATTTGTGGTGGGTGTTGCATTGCTCGGTGATCTTGGCCGCAGTGGTGGGCCTGGTCGTCGTGTTCTCGCTCACCGGCTATTGGAAAGATCTGAAAGGCACTTGGCCGATCGTCCCGCTCCTGCTGCTCTGGGCGGTCGTTCCCGCAGCGTTGGGCTATCTCTATTCCATCTGGCGCGCTCCGGTACTTCAGCATTCCGTGCTGCTTTTTTCCTTCCCCTTTCTCCTGCTCGCGTTGCTGGGTGGACTGAAGTTCACGCGGCCCATCATTCCGCTTTCCATTGCCGTTGCCCTGGCCATTGTGGCCACCTTCACGCTGTTCACCGAGCGGATGCACGACCGCACCTTCCTGAACTCCAAGTACGAAGCGTTCCTCCAAGCCGCAGTGAACGCACAAGGCGCTGGCGGCAAAACACTGGTCGCATTGGACGCACCGCCCGAAGTGCTTGACTTCCTGGAGCACGAACCGCGCTTCGCATCAGTCAAAGGACACTACATCCGCCTGCGGGAATTGAGTGGTGCTTCTGACCTCCTCGCTCGTATCGCGCAGGAGAGACCGGATACCATCGTCCTGGGCTTCTTCCACTCCACTGACCGCGAATTACCCGCCTTGATCCAGCGCACGCATCCGGCGCTGGTGGAACGTGCCGATCTGGTGGAAGGTCAGGTGATGCGTTTCGTTCGACAGGGCGAAGGGATCACGGATCACACCGCTTGGACCTCTTACACGGTCCCCGGAACACCGACCACCGGTTGGAATGTGGACGCACCACGTGCGGCCAGCGACAGCATCGCTGAAGAAGGCTGGGACCTGAGCGGCCGCGAATACGGTATGCTCTACGAAGCACCGCTCTATACCGTACGTGCACCGAACGATGTGCTCGAAGTGCTGCTGGACGCCACCGTGCTCGACGAGCCCGCCCTCGATCTGGAACTCGTGCTCGAACTGCATAGCACCATTGGGGCCGGACGTGATACGATCCACTTCTACCGCTCGATGTCCGCACGCACTTGTGCCATTACGGTTGGATCGCGAGGAACACTGGTCGCTGCTGTGCCCTTTACGCGCGGTGCGCTCGCGCATCGCAACCTGCGGCTGCGCACCTACGCCTTCAACCGCAAGAGCGGCAAGGTGCGCCTGCACGGCATGGAGTTGCGCTGGCGCGAAGGTGATCCGGTGCTCTTCGGACTGTACGAGCCGATCACGTCGCCGTGGCGTTTCGCCCCCTAGGAAAGAAAGGGGCCCTTCGCGATCCCGGGTCAAGCCCGGGATATACAGAACGATGAAGAGTTGCACTTGGCGGGCTCGGCCCGCCAAGTGCAACTCTCATCCACGTTTCACCCCGGACTTGCTCCGGGGTCGCGAAGACCTTCCCCGAACAGGCGCCAAGGGGAGCGATCAGAACTTGAAGTTCAGACCCACGCCGAGCGTTTCGCGGAACTGCGTGGTGGGGCCGAACTTGGGGGTATTGTCCTCCACCCGAGCGATGTCGATGTCGTGGTCGTAGATCAACATCGTGTTCAGCGTGGCGGCGAACCAATCGTTCACTTTGAAGGTCCAAAGCATCTCCCAGTTCACGTCGATGTTGCTGGGTTCCTTCAGGTAGTTGCTGAAGAGGTCCAGGCGCGTCATGAAGCTGATGTTCTTAGCCACCGGGGTCTGGTAGGTGGCGTTGAGGAAGGCACCGAACTGGAAGAGGCTGGTCTCGCCCGGGGTTGTGCGTCGCCCGGGAAGGCCCAGGCTGTCCAACTCATACACGGCGGGGTCCACTCCAAAAGCACCCGCATCCGCCAGGTCCTGGTCCATCACGAAGGTCATCTTCACGGTGGCCGGTGAGATGTAGAGGCTGAACTTGTCGTTCGGCTTGTAGTCCGCACCGAGGCCAAAGAGCAGGTAGCCCGGCGCCAACAGGTTGGAGATCTTCACCGTGTCGTTCGTGGCATTGAAGCCTTCGGTGAACTGGCTTCGGAACTGGAGCATGGCACTGGCATACCACGCACTGCTGCCGATCTGGTAGCCATAGCGGGAATTCAATTCGAAACGGTCGTCGCTCTTGAAGCTGCGCTTGCCTTCCTGAGCGAGGAGACCATATGCCAGGGCGATCGAATTATCCCAGGCGATCTTGCCCTTGCGCTTGTTGGCGAACGCGTTCACCTGCGCGATGCCGCTGAGCGAGCTGAGGCCACCCGCGGACCAGTTCACCAGCTGCACCTGCGTGAAGTTCAACTGGAAGATCCCGCCCTTGGTCCAGATCTTCGTGGAATCGACCGTGGCGGCGGCCTTCTCACGAAGCGCTTTGCGGTCCTTGTCGTCCAGGTCGCCTTGGGCGAGAACGAAGTTGGCGGCCAGAAGAAGTGCGGCCGGGAGCGCGGAACGGAGAACCTTGTTCATAGTAGGTATAGGGTGTGTGGCCGATCGGCCATTTGATGGCATGGAACCCTTCGGTCCGGGCAGGATCGGGGAGGGCCTGCAAAGTAAGCGTTCTGGACGGTTCCGAACATGTCGTTCGTCATTGGCATGCTGTGGCTTGCTTCGCAGATACCCCACTGTGCAGAGGCCGCCGGGCTAGGTGGGGCGTCCGTCAATGTGCTGGCGCGAACAGCTGGTCGTCGAACGGCATGGAGGTCGGCGCCTGCATGACCAGATAGGGATGGCCGGTAGCGGTGTGGCAGCTGTTGCAATTGCTGATGAGCGCGGCGTAGCGGTTGCCGAAATCCTTCAAGCCGTCGTCCTTCAACTGCTGCTTCAGCGCGTCGATCGCGGTGATCCCATAGGTCTTCATGTAGGTGCTCACCGGCACGGTACCGTCGATGATGTTGCCGTCGGCCACGGCTTCCATCTCCTCTTTCAGTTCATGGCGGTAGAATTCCGCCAGCGGAAGGTTCCCTGCGCTGCCCGCCGCCCAGAGCTTGCGTGCATGGCTTTGGATCCGCGCCATGAACACGGCCACTTCCACCTCCGGTGTGGCCGGGGCGGCCGCAGCGATGGGCTGCGCGCCCTTGCTGTTCGCGAGGACGGTGAGACGCTTTTCCAGGGTGTTCATGCGGTGCATGAGCACGGCAATAACGGCGAGGGCTCCGAGAACGGCGAAAATGACGGATGGCTTCATGAAGTGGTGTGATGCGAAAGAAAAGGCCGCCTTCGTCCCGATACATCGGGACAACGGCGGCCCGGTGGGCACTGCAGGATTCGAACCAGCGACCCCTACCTTGTCGAGGTAGTGCTCTGAACCAGCTGAGCTAAGCGCCCGAGGGCCGCAAATGTATGCGGTCAGGTCATTGGGGCCATTGTTCGCCAGGGCACTGACCACGACAAACGTGGGAGTTGGTTTCCACCGCCACGCCGCCACGGGCGCAACGAGCACGCAACGGATCGTATCGACGGCCGATCCCATACGTACGCCTGCCTATCCGGCGTGGCGGGCCCCGCAGCGTTCCTGGCGGCTTGGCGGTGCAGAATATCCCGCCAGTAAGAGGATCCAGATCCGCTGGAATGTGTTCCCCGATGGGACGCGCCCCACTGGGCTCCGGTATGATCAACTCCGTCTCCCTGTGTTTTGAACCGGCGTATGGGAGTAGTTGACGGAGGTCAGCAACGGCCATTGAACGCACCTCCTACCTTTGCGCGCGAAAACGCGGAGGATGGCCACAGGAAGTATTTCGGATAGCGGTAGGGTGTTCCAGAACCCGGTGCTGGAGGCACTTACCCGCACCCATATCGCCATTCCGCTCACGTTGTTCTACGGCAGTGGTGCTGCGGCGCTGGTTTATGGCATCGTGCGGTTGGGCCTCCCCGTCCTCGGTGCCGTAGGGGTCTTCGTAGCAGGGGCGTTCTTCTTCACCTTGATCGAATACCTGGTACACCGCTATTTCTACCACATGAGCGCGGATAGCCCGAAGCGCTCGCGGATCCAATACGTGTTCCACGGCATCCACCACGATCATCCCCGGGACAAAAAGCGCCTTGCCCTTCCGCCTTTAATGTCGGTGCTGCTGGCGGTGGTGTTTCTGAGCATTTTCCGGGCCCTGCTCGGGGAGTTCGGCTGGGCCTTCGGTGGCGGCTTCATGGTGGGCTACGCCACCTATCTGCTGGCGCACTACGCCATCCACATCCACCGCCCGCCCAAGAACTTCTTGAACGTGATCTGGAAGCACCACAACATCCACCACTTCGTGGGGCATGAGGGTGCGTTCGGGGTAAGCTCCCCGTTCTGGGACTATGTCTTCGGCACCATGCCCCCGCCGCCGGTGGCCCGGCGCGCAGCGCAGGAGAACCACATTTAGGCCTCAGGCCTTCACGCGCGCACCGGCGATCACCGGCTCGAACACGCGCTTCAGCACTTCCAAAGTGCGATCGATCTCGTCCTTCGTGGTGTACCGGCTGAAGGAGAACCGGAGGTTGGCGCCCGTTTGATCCGGATAGAGCGCGGCCATCACATGGCTGCCCTTGTTGCTGCCGCTGCTGCATGCGCTGCCTCCGCTGCAGGCCACTCCCTCGATGTCCAGGTTGTACAGGAGCATCTCGCTCTTCCCATCTTCCGGAAAATTGACACTGAGCACCGTGTAGAGGCTCTCCGGACCACTGTCGCCGTTGAAGCTCACACCGGGGATCTCCGCCTTCAACCGTTGTTTCATGTGCGCCTTCAGGCCGCTCACGTGGTGGATGTGCTCGTCCAGATCGCGGTAGGCCACTTCCATGGCCTTGGCCAGACCTACGATGCCATAGAGGTTCTCGGTGCCTGCCCGCATGTTGCGTTCCTGCGAGCCGCCCAAGATCAGTGGCTTCAGCCCCACCCCATTGCGCATGTAGAGGAAGCCGATGCCCTTGGGACCGTGGAATTTGTGCGCCGCGCAGGTCAGTAGGTCCACCGGGAGCTTCTCCATATCGAAGCGGTAGTGGCCCATCGTCTGCACCGTGTCGCTGTGGAACAGCGCGCCGTAACGTCGACAAAGACCGCCTACCGCGGTCAAGTCGATACGCGTACCAAGCTCGTTGTTCGCATGCATCAAGCTCACCAACACGCCCTGGCCTTGTGTGGCCTTCAGCAACTCCTCCAGGTGCGCGAGGTCGGGCTGCCCATCCGCATGCAGGCGCACCCAGTGTACCTGGGCGCCGCCGTCGTGACCGATGGCTTCGGCCGTCAGTTCCACCGCATGGTGTTCGATGCGGCTGGAGATGATGTGCTTCACCCCGAGGTCGCGCACACTGCATTCCAAGGCCATGTTATCCGCCTCGGTGCCACCACTGGTGAAGATGATCTCGCTGGGCGTGCAGTTCAGCAACGCGGAAACCACACTGCGCCGTGCCTGTTCGATCGCCGCGCGGGTCCTGCGCCCGAAGCCATGGATGGCGCTGGGGTTGCCGAAGTGCTCCTTCATGTAGGGCACCATGGCGTCGAACACCTCGGGGTCGAGGGGGGTGGTGGCGGCGTTGTCGAGGTAGATCTTGGTCATGTGCCTAAGGCATCAGCGGGCCGCGAAGTTACCGGGACTTGGCCGCCACGGCGGACAGCTCACCCAACTCGCTCAGGATCCGTTGCGCCAGGCCATCCGCCTGTTCCATGGTGGGTGCTTCGGCATAAACCCGGATTATTGGTTCTGTATTGCTCCGGCGCAAATGCACCCAAGTGTTCCCGAACTCGATCCGCAGACCGTCCACCATGCTATGGGGTTTGGAAGCATGTCGGGCCTGCATGGCGTCCACGATGCCTTGCACGTCCATGCCGGGCTCAAGGGCGATCTTGTTCTTACTGATGAAGTAGTCCGGATAGCTGCGGCGTAGCTCCGAACAGGTGCCACCGCGCTTGGCGAGCAGCGTGAGGAAGAGGGCGATGCCCACGAGCGCATCGCGGCCGTAGTGTAGTTCGCTCAGGATCACACCGCCGTTGCCTTCGCCGCCGATGGGCGCGTGTACCTGGCGCATCAGTTCCACCACGTTCACCTCGCCCACCGCGCTGGCGTGGCGCTTGCGGCCGTGGCGCTCGGCCACATCGTTCAGGGCGCGGGTGCTGCTCAAATTGCTCACCGTATCGCCCGGGCGGTGCGCGAGCACATGATCGGCGCAGGCCACCAGGGTATACTCCTCACCGAAGAGGCTGCCGTCCTCGCACACCAGCGCCAAGCGATCCACGTCGTGATCCACGCTGATGCCGAGATGGGCCTTGTGCTTCGTCACCTCGGCGATCAGGTCGGTGAGGTGCTCAGGCAGGGGCTCGGGGTTGTGCGGGAAGTGGCCCGTGGGCTCGCAGTACAATGTCACCACCTCCACCCCGAGCGCCTCAAGTAACTGTGGCACGGCGACGCCGCCCACGCTGTTCACCGCATCCACCACCACCTTGAACTTCCGCGCGGCGATGGCTTTGGCATCCACCAGATCCAATTGAAGGATCGCGTCGATGTGCTTCTTCGTCCAAGTGTTGTCGGTCCGCACGGAACCGAGCTGATCCACTTCGGCGAAGCGGTAGGCATCTGTCTCAGCGATCCGCAGCACTTCCGCCCCATCCGCCGCGCTGATGAACTCGCCTTTGCTATTGAGCAACTTCAGCGCGTTCCACTGTTTTGGGTTGTGGCTGGCGGTGAGGATGATGCCGGCATCAGCTCCTTCGCCCGGCACCGCCATCTCCACCGTAGGTGTAGTGGCCAGCCCCAGATCGATCACCTCGAAGCCCAGCCCCACCAAAGTCCCGCGCACCAGATCCGCGACCATCGAGCCGCTGAGCCTTGCATCGCGGCCCAACACCAGTTTCGGCGTGGCCTTGCCGGAACGCTCGCGCATCAACATGCCAAACGCCGCGGTATAGCAGACCACATCGAGTGGCGAAAGGCCTTCGCCCGGCGCACCACCGATGGTGCCGCGAATGCCGGAGATGGAACGGATCAAAGTCATAGCGAGAAGTTGAGTACAAAGGTGGAGCGGCACGCGGGATCGCCGATCCGTGCCAGGCCGTCATCATGAACAGCACCGTGTGAGGGGAACCGCTCAGCAGCGCGACTGACAACTAACAACTGTCAACCGACCACAGCTCCTATCGCGACCGCGACACCTTCATCACGCGCTCGGTGCGCACCTCATCGCCGGAACGCATCATCAGCACGTAGGTGCCATCGGGGAGGTCTTCCAGATGGATCTGGACGTCGCTCCCGGTGGTGATATGGGTGCGCACCAGGCGCATGTCCTCCGAGTAGACCGCTACCTGGCCGTTCCGTAGGGAAACATCGTAGATGGTGAATACGCCCGTGCTGGGATTAGGATAGACCGCTGCGTTCCCCGTTCCACGGGAGACGGACACCACATCGGAAGAGGTGGTGGCGCCATCGGTATCCACCTGCTTCAAACGGTAGTAAGAAGTGCCGTTCAGCGGATGCATGTCGCGCGTGTTGTAGTACAGCGTGCTCAGCGAATTGCCTGCACCTTCCACACTTTCGATATCCTCGAAAGTGACGCCATCGCGGCTGCGCTGCACCAGGAAGTGGTCGTTGTCATGTTCGGTCGCCGTCACCCAATCCAGCTGCACCACGTCCCCCTGCGGCGTGGCGCGGAAGTCGAGCAGCTCGATGGGGAGGTTGGATACGGTGAACACGGTGATCGTCACATGGTCCACGCGTGCGGTGCCGTTCTGCACCAAGGCGGACAGCGCCACACCGAAGTTGTTCGCGTTGATATCGGCCGGGTTCCAGGTCTGCCCCCATAGCTCGGTCGGGCCGCCGTAGGTGGCAGTGGCGTCGCTGGTCGGCCACGGGGTGCCGGAGGCCAGGTTGTTCCCCACGAGCGATCCGGCCTTCAGCAGATGTACCAGTTGATCCACTTCACGTGGACGTTGCAACGTGAAGGCCAGCATCGCGTGGCGGTTCACATCGCCGGCGAAGGTGCAGGACGGCTGCTCGGTACCGGCCGTTGCGATCGACTTGTGCGCCGTTTGCAAGCAACCGCCGGAAGTAGGCATCGATGCGTTCGCGAAGTAGATGTCCGTGCCTTCGGTATAGCCGCTGTTGATGGTATAGGTGTTGGTGCCACCGATCGCCACCGCCGGGTTCGTGAAGTTGCCGGTCATCACCGCGTTCACGGCCATGCTGCCTTCCAAGGTGGCGAGGGCGGAACCGAGCTGGTGCGGGTTGGTGTTACCCGTGCCACCCGAAGTGACGGAAGCGGATACAGGCATCACTTGATCCACATTCTGGAACACGGCGGCGGAAAAGGTGGGGCAATACTCGGTCAAGGTCGCGCCGGGTTCATAGGTAGGGACAATGGTGGTGGAACCGGCCAACGTCAGTTCGGCATCCAGCAGGATCCAGGCCTCCACGTGAGCGGAAAAGGTGGCTCCGCCGCCGGTCGTCACTTCGCTGATCGGCGTCATGCTACGGCCGCCATAGGTCATGGCGGTGATATCCTGGTGCGTGGTGCCGTTCTCGGCCGCGTGGATCACCACCAGGCAACGGTCGGTACCGGCGGAGACGGTCTTGGTGAGGCCGCTGGACCAGCCATCGAGCAGGGAAACGTCCACCGGGCCCAGGGTGCTCCGCTCCACATCGAGCTGGATACCGGTCACGTTGTACGCACCGCTCAGGCTGAAACCGAAGTCCGTGGCTGTAAGCAGGTTCGAGCTTCCTTTGGTGGCCACAGTGGCGCGGGCATCGTTGCTTGTGAAAACGTTGCCCGGGTTGGCCCAGGGGTTCACGCCGATCGCCGGGTCGTACGTGGCGGCTGCCGGGTTGTTCGGCCCGATCTGGGCGAAAGCGCCGAACGCACCGCACAAGGCGACCAGTGCGAGGAAGTAACCACGCGCGGAGAGGTTCGGGCTTTGCATGGGGCGTTCATACGCCGAGGGGGGTGTATGGTTCGGCATATCAAGCCTTAGCCCCCTCCTACAAGGCGACCGGTGGCTTCAATGAACGGCTCTACAACGTCGGGACCGAAGCACAGAACCACTTCCGGACGGAAACCTCACCGGTGCTCAGGGGCACACCCCTCCCTCATCCACCTGTCCGTCGCAATCATCATCCAGGCTGTTGCAGAGTTCCACAGCGCCGGGGTTGATGTTTGCGTTGTTGTCGTTGCAATCACCCTGGCAGGTGGTGAAGCCGTCCGCATCGTTGTCCGTGCAGGGTGTTCCGGCGCAGGTGCCTGCACCATTGCAGACATCGTTGCTGGTGTTCGGGTCGCCATCATCGCATGCTGTACCGGCTGGTTTATGCACCGTAGCGGCGCACTCACCCAAGCCATCGCAGAAGGAATCGAACGTGCAAGCAGTGCCTTGGATGCATACCGTACCGAACGGTCGGAACGACCAACTCGTGGTTGATTGGAACGGATCGCATACCTGGCGGTACGCCAGGGGGTTCGCTTGGCCGCTGGTGAAACACTCGCCGTTGATGCTGCAGACGTCCGGACCGGAACAAGGGTCGCACACATTGTCCTCGTCCACCTGTCCGTCGCAATCGTTGTCCTGCGTATCGCAGCTGGTCTCCGTGGCTTCGTAGGCAGGTGAGCCGATGGTATAATCCGAAGTGGCACAGGTGAGCCAGGTGCCGCCCACGCACAGGTTGCTGGACTTCTGCACGCTGTTGCACACGCCGATCTGGTTCTCGCAGGGAACCAGAATAAGGCTCGGGTCAGCCGCATCGGTGAGGCCATCGCCGTCGTTGTCGATGCCGTCGCAGACCTCGGGCGCGCAGCCTTCATCCGTGGTCCCATTGCAGTCGTTGTCCGATCCATCGCAGACTTCCACAGCGCCGGGATTGATGTTGAGGTTGTTGTCGTCGCAATCACCCTGGCAGGTGGTGAAGCCATCGGCATCGTTATCTGTACACGGCACACAGAAGCCGTTCACGCACATCTCACTGCCATCACATGTGCCTTGGAAGGTGCCGTTGAAGAAGCCGCATTCCGTTCCGGCGCAGTCCTCATCCACCTGCCCATCGCAGTTGTTGTCGATCCCATCACACATCTCCGTGGCATCGGGGTTCACGTTCTCATCGCTGTCGTCACAATCGCCATCGCAGGTCGTAAAGCCATCGGCATCGTCGTCCGGACAAGGGTTGCACACGTTGCCCTCGTCGATCTGCCCGTCGCAGTCGTTGTCGATCGTGTCACAGATCTCCGGAGCGCCCGGATGGATGGCCGCATTGTTGTCGTTGCAATCGGACCCCGCAGGCACACCGTCGCCATCGGCGTCCACCAGGCCGAAGCACAACAGCATGTTGGCCGTGCATCCTGCGGAGAGCATGCAGGCTTCGCAGGACTCGGAGCTCACGACGCATGCCGTAAGGCACTCCTGCTGCAAGCAGTTCACCCAACCGATGCCGCAGGTGTTGCATTCCTGGCTCAGTGGTATGCCCATTCCCTCCAGCGTGAACTGGATGCAGCTCTCCGGGCTCGGCTCGAAGATGCAGGTGCTGAAGGCCGACATGAGCGACTCCTTGTAGAAGATGAAGTTGGCGTCCACCCAGGCGACCTCCGCAGGCGTGCAAAAGGTGCTACAACCGTTGCCGGGGAAGATGTTCGCGTTGCTGTCGTCGCAATCGTCGTCGTTCAGCACATGGCCGGGCGGCCGTGCGCAGGCATTGATGGTGATGGCCGCATTGCCGTAGCTGTCGCCGTCCGCATCCGGGTGCCAGGCGTACCAGGCGGCTTCGTTAGGGTTGTCGTCCACGATGCCGTTGCAATCCTCATCCACTTCCGTGGCGCACTCTTCGAACGCACCGGGGTTGATGAAGCCCGCATTGTCGTTGCAATCCACCTGCGTGTTGCAGCCCGGCCGGTCGTAGAAGCCGTCCTGGTCCAGGTCCAGGCATCCGCCGTTCGCAGCGCTCAGGCCCGGTATGATCACAAAGCAGCCGTTGGCCTGCTTCAGCGTATCGCCCAGCATGCTCACCGTGGGACAATCCACGCCACCCGCATGCAGCGCGTAGGGCACGCTGAGCAGTTGGGTAGTGCCCATGTCCAAGTAGTTGCTGCCACCGCTCGCATCCAGTTCCACGTGCAGGAAGTGCGCAGCCGCACCCCAGGCCACATCGGCGAAGACACCTTGCGTGGTGCTCCCCTGCCCCACCGCCACGCTGAACAAGCCGAAGGCATTGGTGCTGATGGCGTGCGTTTCCTGATAGGCGATAGGGCCACCGGCCGTACCGCTGTGTACGCTCAACCGCACGCTCACAGGTTGCGCGCTCAGCACATTGCCGCTGGCATCGCGGGCCACGCCCTGGAAATCGAAGGCCTGCGGCACCTGGGCGACGAGGCGGCCGCAGAGCAAGGCGGTGGTGAGGAGGGTGGAAAGGCGCATGGTCGGTTCAGTTCAGGGAAGAGGTTGGGAGCGCACGGCCGTGGGCACATTGCCGCCGATGGTCTGGAGCACGGGGTCGCGGTCGTTCGCACTGCCAGCGTAGCGCACCCGGCCGTCCAGGTTCACATCGGTGGGCAGGTAACCGTTCACTGTGGCGGTGGGCACGGTGCCGCCTACGGCGATGAGGATGGGGTCGCGGTCGTTGTTGGATCCGGCGTACTTCACCGCACCGTTGTGGTTCACGTCGCCCACCCACAGCAGGCGCACCCCGCTGCGCACGCGCTGCGCATTGGGCACATGCAGGGCCGTGCTGCCATCGGTGAGGTCCAGCGTGTTCGGACCTCCGCCCAGGGCCACGGGGGCCAGGGTCATTACCGGCAGGTGGTTGCGGTGCAGCAGGGCGATGTGGTAATTGCCGGGCAGCGCGGTGATGCGTACCGGCGACAGGCCGTCCATGTCCACCACGTCGCCATCGCGTTGCACCACGGCGGCTCGCGCTGCGTCGATCCGGCCGTTGTCGTCCGCGCCGCGCAGTTCAAGGAACACCCAGTCCACCACCGCATTGGGGCCGGTGTGCAGCAAGGCGGACGCACCGAGCGCGCTTCCGTTCTGCAAACCCACCGGTGGATGACCGAGGGCGGTGAAGGGCTCGTTCACAGGCAACAACCCGCGCGTGCGCAGGCTGTCGTGCATGAGCGAAGCGGCGGGCACGTAGGGGGCCATCCAGCAGCGCACTGATGTTCAGCGTAAGAAGTATGCCTTCGGGTTGCTGCACGCCCGCCGTTACCACCGCACCACCGCCCGCATAGGTGGCGCTGGCCGGTTGGCCGAGCGTCCAACCAAGACTTGTTCCGCCGCCCTCGCCCGCACCACCAGCGGGCACCACCGCCCGCGTGCCAAGGCTCTGGCCCAAGGCCACAGGGCCCGTGGCGCTGAAGAGGAGAACGGCGAGGAGAAGAGGGCTGCGCATGGCTCGATCAGTGGACCGGGATGGGCGCGCAAGGTTGGGCGGCACCAAAAAGGGCGCAATAGAACTTTAGTTATAACGACCGGCTTTCGAGAGCATATCCTAAAGGGTCACAGCCATGAGGATCCTGCCTTTGCTCCCGTTCCGCAGGGTCCTCTTCGAGTGACCCTGCGGGGACGGGACCGGGATGGACCGGACCGGCATGGTGGGGCGTTAAGGGATCCGCGAACGGGAACCGGGGCGACCTGAAACAATGGCAGGCGGTGGGATCGCGAGCGCGATCGGAGGGTGCGCAAAGGCGGTTGGGGGCGGCGCAAATGCGCTCGGTCGCATTGCGAAGGGGTGCGACGGAACTGCATACGCGGGCGGCGAGAATGAAAACGGCATTGTTGCCATCGCGAAGGGCGTTGTTCGGATCGCGAAGCCGTTTACAGCGGCTGCGAACGCCCTTGACACACTTGCAAATGGGATAGTGCGAGACGCGAAGCGGTTCCGCTGCTTCGCAGAGGCGACCTGCTGCTGAACATAGGCGTGCTACACGGAAATATTGACAGGCCGCGCTTGTACATAGGCCGTCTACGATCGAACCGAGGGCGTCGGCGGCATTGCAGAGGCCGTGCGCGGCCGTGCAGAGGGGACCTGCACGCGCACATTGGCGGTACGGAACGCCGCAGAGGCCGACGGTGAACGTGCAGAAGGGACCTGCAGCCCTGCCGAGGCGACACGCCGCATCGCAGCGGTGTATGGCACCTTAACAGAGGCCATCGACCGCCGCTCAGACGCTGCGTACCGGACGTGCGCTCCCGATCGCACGAGAACAACTGAGAATAGAATAATCCGCATCTTCGCCCCGCTCCGTGTTTATCTATCCATAGTTCCTGGTACTGGTATTTACTGATCCATCTGGCCTTCGCAGGTGGGAATGACCGGCGTGCGCATGCGCCGGGGCGAACGTTCCGTCACACGACGGGCGCCGCTTATGGCATTTCCAGAGGGCACTTGCAAAATCCATTGCTGTACAATATCATTCCTATGATATGTGTAAAGTATATCATATCCATTTGTAAAACGCATATGTGTGAACACATTATGAACAGGGGTTCGGTAGATCGGATGGAACATGCGCGCCCCATCGTGGCGTTGAAGTGGCCAGCGGCGCAAGCCAAAACACAAACCACTTAAAGACAGACACGATGGACAAGAGACAAGAAAACCAGATGACGATGTTCTACGCCACGCAGAGGACGTTGACGTTGAACGAAAGTGTGTGGACGGCGAAACCCGCAGTAGCGGACGCCGCTCAAGAGCTCGACACGAACATTGGTGCCGTGGAGGGTTGCATTGAACGCCAAGTGATCGATATCCGAGGTTTCGCGAAGGTGAAAGAGGAGTGCGAGACCGCGATGTTGAACCAGACGATCTTGGTGGCCGGGGGCGTACGTGCTTACGCGACCGTGATCGGGGACAGTGTGTTGTTAGGCAAGATGGACGTGAGCCGTGGCAGCTTGCTGCGTCACCGCGATTCGGTGATAGCGCAGCACTGCCAGGGGATCCATACCGCTGCCAACGAGGTGGTGGCGAACCTGGCGGACTACAGCATCACGCCCGCTACGCTTACCGCCCTGCAAACCGCGATCGACAATTACGTGGCCGCCATTGTGGCGCCGCAGAACGCGATCGCACTGCGCAAGGGCGCGACAGCCGAACTGAAGACCTTGATGCGCGACACGAACAAGTTGCTGACGAAGCGGCTTGACGCGCTGATGGAGCAGTTCGCTTTTTCGAACTCGGACTTCTACCGCGATTACCAGAACGCCCGGATCGTGATCGATCTGGGGACGGGTAGCGGGGACGCTCCACAAACGCCTGTGCCGGTGGCTGCATAGGGCAAACCGCGCCGCTGCTAACGAGCCCTGGACTTTGGTGTCCGGGGTTCGTTGCTTTTGGGGGCTGCAGGCTGCTGGCTACAAGCTTGGCTGTTGGCTGTTGGCTGTTGGCTGTTGGCTGCTGGCTGCTGGCGGTGAAGGTTCTTGGCCGGGTGGACAGGTGGACACGGTGGGCAGCGGGCCTTTGGCTGCTGGCTGCTGGCTGCAAGCCACTAGCTGCGAGCCACTAGCTGCTTTAGACGGATAGGACACTGGACAAGAAGGTGGGCGGAGCCCATTGGTTCTTGGGCATTCTGGCCGTACCGCGAGGAACTACCCCTCCTACGAGCTTTGGAGACACTGGCCTTCGGCTTGAATCCGTTGGCCACGGGTGGACGGCTCCCTTCCTGCACTTGCCCGCGCTCGCATTGTTACTAGAGCATAGGACTTCTCTACTGCACGCAGAAGACCTCGACGCGGTCAATGGCATGAAGCAAATAGGTGCCCGGAGTAGACGGTGCTGTGAACCTCATGGCAGGACCGAGCAACTTCCGACCCATAACATCATGCAGGGTCGCAAGTTCACGTACATAGATCACTTGGCCCGATACCACTGGGTTCTGACCAATG
The DNA here is from genome assembly GCA_016703105.1 of Flavobacteriales bacterium. Lineage (GTDB taxonomy): Bacteria > Bacteroidota > Bacteroidia > Flavobacteriales_F > PHOS-HE28 > PHOS-HE28. Next base: position 2,375 of record JADJCS010000001.1, on the reverse strand, counting down.
AGGAGACGAGACCACTGTGAAGGAGCGTATTCGACCGCGACAGCATGTGATAGTTCGATACTTCCGTTATCATCAACTTGACGCAGGCGGTAATAGTTGATACCAATAATGGGCTCCTGGTCTACCCATTGATAACGATGTTCACTAAAGGATGAGCCTTGTCCAGAAAGAGCAGCCATCCAGTGCCATGCGGAACCGTCGTCGCTTCGTTCGATCTCGTAACGCTCATTGTTGTTCTCCGAGGCTGTGGACCAGTCCAGCACGATCGTAGTGCCTAACACGTTGCCCTCAAAGTGGGTCAATTCCACCGGAAGAGGGATACTGGTGCATGCATCGACGAGCAAAGTCCGCGTATTGATGGGAATGGCATTGCGTATCGTGGTCGGAGGGGAGAGCACAGTGACGATATGATCCTGCATGCTGAGGCTCTCCCAGGATGTTGTAGCGACAAAAGGTTCGAGGGGCACACAAGCACCACCGCTAAAGTCCAACCCGGTTGCGACAGCGATCAGATTCATGTTAACCGGGTAACTGCCGTTCGCATTCAGCCCCGTGGCAGGGCTGACAAGAGCGATAGCACCTGGTGCGGTTGATGGAAAACAGTCCGAAACGAACGCCGATGTCGTGAAGGACCTTTCCCAAATGATCGCACCCGTGGACAACGAGACGCGCAGCGCTATTGCGAAGCCCTGGAAACCATCCGACGCTTGGCCCGCTATCACGCAGGAGGAATCGCCGGCGTACCAGATCATACCACCCAGGATTGTTGAGAGAGCGGCTGGGCTCCACAATCAACGCGGGCCCAGTCGGGGCTAGGGCGCCATCGAAGCGAATTATCCCTGCTAGATCATTGTTCTTCAGGTAGGAGGCCACATACCCGCCCGTACTGTCAGGCAGATCGCTCACTGGTAATTCGTTATTCCCAGTGCCTACAGTGCGGCGGTACAACAGATTGCCCATAGCGTCAAAGCGCATCACCACAAGGTCAGAGCCGCCTTGAATGGAACAGCTAACCACTATCAAACTGTCCCCTTGCATGACCGGACACCGGGCGAGCTGGCTGCCGGGGATATCCAACTCACGGAACCACGACAGATTCCCGGCAGCGTCGAACTTCGCGATCACCTCATTGCTTTGGTTCGAAGGACCAGTCCAACCCACTGCGTAGATGTCTCCTGTTGCCGACTCGCATACACCTGCGAAAGTGTGGTAGTCATTGTCCGTGGTAACGGACGTGCTCCAAAGGAGATTTCCGTTGGGATCAAGGCGGGCGATGAGACAATGGTAGATCAAGTTGACCATCTCGTGCCCGACGGCTATGATATCCCCATTGCTGGCCGTCATCACCTTGTAGAGCTCCGTTCGAGGCCAAAGACCGCTATTGTCGTATAGTATTCTTGACCAGGTCACGCCACTCGACTGGCAACGCGTGACAAGTGCGCTGTCCATCACGCCCATTTTTTGGCCAACCACAATGAGATCACCCCGTTGATCATCGGTTAGGCTATAGCCCCTAGGAAAACCTCCGGGTTCGAGCGTTTCAAGGCTCCATTCTTGGGCATGAAGCGCCTTAGGCAAAAGCGCCAGTCCTAGGAAAAGAGTGACCGGCAGCACCGCACTGAAAGCACCCATATGCTGGACTCTATGCGGAGGGAGTATCACCGTTGGATAACCAGTCGTTCCTGCCCACGCGCCATCATTTGACCAACGTAGGGTGTAGTGCCCGCTCGCCAGATGCGACAGATCGATCGACCGCCTGCCCCTGGAGCGCGCTCCAGTTCGGACACCTGCCTCCAAGCGCATCGAACACCGTATACTCGACCGCTAGTTTCCAACTCGTGGGTGCGCTCAATGTGAATACTCCAGATGATGGGTTGGGATGTATAGCGAACCAACCAGAGCTTGGATCCGGCTCTAGCGTGACCACTGTACCATTTACCCAAATGCTGTCACAGTATGTGGAATCGCAATCCAAGAACGAAACCGTGACGCATAGTTCCACCCACACGAAGGGTGGAGTGTCGACGGCCAACTGCACCGCATTGCTATCCAGGCCACTCACGGCCCAGCCCAAGGGATCCGCCCAGAGGTATGACGCACCGGGAACGGGGTTTATCGAGTAGGTAACAGTTTCGTTCACCAACACGGTTTCCGGTCCCACGATCGTATCCGAGGCGAAGGTTACCATGGCGATGAACTCCGAAGCCGTCGCGGATCCACAAGCGGGATCCGCTGTAGCAGTGACCGTGATGGTCCCTTCTTGAAAACCTGGATGGAATCCCTGCCCCTCGACGCCGCCCCGGTCCAGGAATATGACCTCCCGGGACCGAATCGACCGTAAGCAAGGTGTTGCCGCCCACAGAACTGTAGAACCC